>NZ_JABBGE010000009.1 GCF_012927245.1 Streptomyces sp. R302 | reverse complement strand
GCACGCTGTTGAGTTCTCAAGGTGCGGACGCTTCCTTCGTTCCTGTTTCCAGGCCCTCCGGGCGCTTCCTTCGTTTCCGACTCTATCAGATCTTTCCGATCCGATTTCCTCGGTGCTTTCCGGTCCCTTTCGCTTTCGCTCCGGGCCCTTCCGGCGTTTCCGACTCTATCAGATCCTTTCGGCGTCTGATTCCCAGTCAGCGGGGTTTGTCTTCCGGGCTGTTGGGCCGTTCCGACGAGTGAGACATTAGCGGATTCCCCGGCCCCGAAGCGAATCGGGGCCTGCGTCCGAAGTTCGAACGCGGATTCCTCATTTCGCAAAAGCGCACGGAAAGCAGAACGGCACGACGAATCGTGGCCGTCAGGCTCAGTGGTTCTTGCGGAATCGCTGTCCGGGGCCGACCGGGGTCGGTGCTCACGTCGGACAACTCGGAGAACAGTACGGACCGTGTAATCCCGTGTCAACCCCGGTCCGGCGGCGTACCCTCTCCGTATGACTACGCATGCGCACACCACCCAGTGGTGGGCCGCCTGACCGGCGGCCCGTACTGACGCATGCACACGGCCGCCGACTCGGCGGCCGTTCGCGTATCCCCCTCCGGGAGCCGGGCCGTCGGGCCGGCGTTGGACGGAGAAGGAGCGGAACGCGATGACGAGGATCTTCAGCGGGGTCAAGCCGACGGGGCATCTGACGCTGGGCAACTACCTCGGGGCCGTACGGCGGTGGGTCGAGGTGGATCAGCACCAGGGCGAGGCGCTGTTCAGCGTGGTGGATCTGCACGCGCTGACCGTGGAGCACGATCCCGCGCGGGTGCGCCGGCTGAGCCGGCAGGCGGCGACGCTGCTGCTGGCCTCGGGGCTCGATCCGGAGCTCTGCACGCTGTTCGTGCAGAGCCATGTGGACGAGCACGCCCGGCTGTCGTACCTCCTGGAGTGCACGGCCACCGACGGCGAGCTGCGGCGGATGATCCAGTACAAGGAGAAGAGCGTGCAGGCGCGGGAGGCCGGGCAGGGGGTACGGCTGTCGCTGCTCACCTATCCCGTGCTGATGGCGGCGGACATCCTGGCCTACGGGGCCGACGAGGTGCCGGTGGGTGAGGACCAGACGCAGCACGTGGAGCTGACGCGGGATCTGGCGGTGCGGTTCAACCAGCGGTACGGGCACGTCTTCACCGTGCCGAGGGCGACGCGGCCGGCGGTGGCGGCGCGGGTGATGGACCTCCAGGACCCCACGTCGAAGATGGGGAAGTCGCACGAGAACGGGACGGGGATCGTCTATCTGCTCGACGACGCGGACACCGTGCGGCGGAAGGTCATGCGGGCGGTGACCGACAGCGGGCAGGAGGTCGCCTACGACCGGGAGCTCAAGCCGGGGGTCACGAACCTGCTCGATCTGATGGCGGCGGCCACGGGTGGGGACCCGGAGGAGCTGGCCGGCGGGTACGCCTCGTACGGGGCTCTGAAGAAGGACACGGCGGACGCGGTCGTGGAGCTGCTGCGGCCGGTGCGGGAGCGGCATGCCGAGCTCGCGGCGGACCCGGCGTACGTGGACGGGGTGCTGCGGCGGGGGGCCGAGCGGGCCCGGGGGACGGCGCGGCCGCTGGTCGACCGGGCCTACCGGGCGATCGGGCTGCTGCCGGCCGTCTGACGGAAGGCGCCGCGGTAGTCGCGCGGGCTGGTGGCGAGGTGCGAGGCGAAGTGCTGGCGCATCGTGACCTCGCTGCCGAAGCCCGCGCGGCGGGCCACCTCGGGGAGGGGGTGGTCGGTGCGTTCGAGGAGTTTCTGGGCGGCGGCGACGCGCTGGGTGATGAGCCAGTGGAGGGGGGTGGTGCCGGTGGTGGCCTGGAAGTGGCGGGCGAAGGAGCGGGGGGACATGCCGGCGTGGGCCGCCAGGCTCGCGACGGTGTGGGGCTGGTCGAGGTGGGCGAGCGCGTGGGCGCGTACGGCGGCGAGGGCGTCGGCGTCGCGGTCGGTCCTGGGGGTGGGGCGCTCGATGAACTGGGCCTGGGTGCCGGTGCGGAAGGGGGCGGTGACCATCGAGCGGGCGACGGTGGCGGCGGCCTCGGCGCCGTGGGCCGTACGGACCAGGTGGAGGCAGAGGTCGATGCCGGCGGCGGTGCCGGCCGAGGTCCAGATGCCGGTGTCCTCGATGTAGAGCGCCTCGGGTTCGACACGGACCTTGGGGTGGCGGGCGGCGAGGGTGTCGGCGAGGCGCCAGTGGGTGACCGCGCGGCGGCCGTCCAGGAGGCCGGCGCGGGCAAGGACGAAGGCGCCGGCGCAGAGGGAGGCGACGGGGACGCCGGCGGTGTGGGCGCGGCGGAGGGCGTCGAGGGCGGGGGCCGGGACGTCGGCGTCGGGGTCCTCGATGCCGGGGACGAGGACGAGGTCGGTGGGGGTGAGGGCGTCGATCCAGTCGAGGGGGCGGTCGGGGGTGAGGCTCAGGCCGCCGCGGAGGGGGATCGGGGCGGCCGGGTCGGCGGCGGTGCGGCGGAGGTCGAAGGCGGGGACGCCGTGGCGGACGCGGTCGGTGCCCCAGACCTCGGTGACGACGGAGACGTCGAAGGCGCGGATGCCGGGGAAGGTGAGGAGGGCGATGCGCTGGGGGGCTGGCATGGTGTGGCAGTAAACCATCGATCGCCGGCTTCCGTACCTCTGGGGCGGGCGGTCGGGCCCCGGCAGGATCGTGGTCATGGAGATCGAGGAGAACGCGGCGCTGATCGTCATCGACGTCCAGAAGGGCTTCGCGTACGAATTCTGGGGACGGCGGGACAACCCGGAGGCGGAGGAGAACATGGCCGCCCTGATCGACCGGTGGCAGGAGACGGGCCGGCCGGTGGTGTTCGTACGGCACGACTCGCGGCAGGCGGGGTCGCCGCTGGCGCCGGGGACCCCCGGGAACGCGTTCAAGGACTTCGTCGAGGAGCGGCGGGGCCGGGGGGCCGGGCCCGAGGTGCTGGTGACGAAGACGGTGAACTCCGCCTTCTACGGGGAGCCGGACCTGGACGCGTGGCTGAAGGGCGCGGCGATCGAGCAGGTGGTGATCGTCGGGATCCAGACGAACATGTGCAACGAGACGACGGCCCGGATGGGCGGGAACCTCGGGTACGACGTGCTGTTCCCGCTGGACGCGATGCACACCTTCGACCTGGCGGGGCCGTTCGGGTGGACGCGGTCGGCGGAGGAGCTGACCCGGGCGACGGCGGTGTCGCTGCACGGCGGGAGGTTCGCCCGGGTCGTGACGACGGCGGAGGTGCTGTCCGCCGCTTAGCCGTTGCCGGAGGCGAGCTCGCGGCTGCGGTCGCGGGCGGCCTCCAGGGCGGCGATGAGGGCGGCGCGGACGCCGTGGTTCTCCAGCTCGCGGATGGCGCTGATGGTGGTGCCGGCGGGGGAGGTGACGGCCTCGCGGAGCTTCACCGGGTGTTCGCCGCTGTCGCGGAGCATCACGGCGGCGCCGATGGCGGCCTGGACGATGAGGTCGTGGGCCTGGGCGCGGGGCAGGCCGAGGAGGATGCCGGCGTCGGTCATGGCCTCGACGAGGAAGTAGAAGTACGCGGGGCCGGAGCCGGAGAGGGCGGTGGCGGCGTCCTGCTGGGACTCGGGGACGCGGAGGGTCTTGCCGACGCCGCCGAAGATCTCCTCGGTGTGGGCGAGGTGCTCGGGGGTGGCGTGGCTGCCGCCGGAGATCACGGACATGCCCTCGTCGACGAGGACGGGGGTGTTGGGCATGACGCGGACGACGGGGGTGCCGGGGCTGAGCCGCTCCTCGATGAAGGAGGTGGGGATGCCGGCGGCGGCGCTGACGACGAGGCGGTCGGCGGCCACGTGGGGGCCGAGTTCGTCGAGGAGGCGGCCCATGTCCTGGGGCTTGACGGCCAGGATGAGGGTGTCGGCGCGCTTGGCGGCCTCGGCGTTGGTGACGGCCTCGACGCCGTAGCGGTCGTGGAGCTCGGCGGCGCGCTCGGCGCGGCGGGTGGTGACCAGCAGGTGGGCGGGGCGCCAGCCGGCTCGGATCATGCCGCTGAGGAGGGCTTCACCGATCTTGCCGGTGCCGAGGACTGCGACGGTCTGGGTCATGGCTCTGTTCACCTCGCCGGAGGGGGTTACGTGCCGTCATCCTCGCACCGGCCGGGCGGCCGGTGCGCGGGGTGTCCGAGGGGCGGTCACGGGGTGCGGCGGCGGAGGGTGGCGGCGCCGAGGGCGAGGACGAGGACGGCGCAGCCCGCGACGACGAGGGCGTCGCGGACGAAGGCGGACGTCACGTCGGGGTGGCGGAGGACCTCGTTCATGCCGTCGACGGCGTACGACATGGGCAGGACGTCCGAGATCGCTTCGAGGGCGGGGGCCATCCTGTCGCGCGGGGTGAACAGGCCGCAGAGGAGGAGCTGGGGGAAGATCACGGCCGGCATGAACTGGACGGCCTGGAACTCGGAGGCGGCGAAGGCGGAGACGAAGAGGCCGAGGGCGGTGCCGAGGAGGGCGTCGAGGAGGGCGACGAGCAGGAGGAGCCAGGGGGAGCCGACGACGTCGAGGCCGAGGAACCAGACGGCGAGGCCGGTGGCGAGGACGGACTGGACGACGGCGACGAGGCCGAAGGCGAGGGCGTAGCCGGCGATGAGGTCGGCCTTGCCGAGGGGCATGGCGAGGAGCCGTTCGAGGGTGCCGGAGGTGCGTTCGCGCAGGGTGGCGATGGAGGTCACCAGGAACATGGTGATGAGGGGGAAGATGCCGAGCAGCGAGGCGCCGATGTCGTCGAAGGTCCCCGGGCTGCCGTCGAAGACGTAGCGGAGCAGGAAGAGCATCACGCAGGGGACGAGGAGCATCAGGGCGATCGAGCGCGGGTCGTGGCGGAGCTGGCGCAGGACGCGGGCCGCGGTGGCGAGGGTGCGTGCGGTGCTCATGGGCGGGGCTCCTCGTGGGCGGCGGGGCCGGCCGGCCGGGCGGCGTGGGCGGCTGCGGTGTCGACGAGGTGGAGGAAGGCTTCTTCGACGGTGTCCGTGCCGCTCCGGCGGCGGAGGGCGTCGGGGCTGCCTTCGGCGAGGATCTCGCCCTCGCGCATCAGGAGGAGGCGGTGGCAGCGCTCGGCCTCGTCCATGACGTGGGAGGAGACGAGGAGGGTGGTGCCCCGGTCGGCGGCGAGGCGGTGGAAGAGGTCCCACAGGTCGCGGCGGAGGACGGGGTCGAGGCCGACGGTGGGTTCGTCGAGGACGAGCAGGTCGGGGCTGCCGAGGAGGGCGACGGCGAGGGAGACGCGGCTGCGCTGGCCGCCGGAGAGGCGTCCGGCGAGGGCGTCGGCGTGGTCGGTGAGGTCGACGTCGGCGAGGGCGGCTTCGACGGCGGTGGCGCGGGCGGGGCGGTGGGCGCGGCCGGGGAGGAGGACGGCGGCGAAGTAGTCGAGATTCTGCCGGACGGTGAGGTCGTCGTAGACGGACGGGGCCTGGGTGACGTAGCCGATGCGGGGGCGGAGGCTCGGGTGTCCGGCGGGGCTGCCGAGGACGGTGAGGGTGCCGGTGACCTTGGCCTGGGTGCCGACGATCGTGCGAATGAGGGTGGTCTTGCCGCAGCCGGAGGGGCCGAGGAGGCCGGTGACGCGGCCGGCGGGGACGGTGAGGTCGAGGGCGCGCAGGACGGCGCGGTCGCCGCGTACGACGGTGAGGTCGCGGGCGGTGATCGCGGGTTCCCGGTCGGGGGGTTCGGGCTCCCCCGCGCTGTAATTCATCATGTGATGAATTGTGGGGACGGAGAAGCCCCCGCGTCAAGGATCGCGGGGGCTCGGGTGGGCCGGGTCCGGGCGCGCCGGACCGTGCCTCAGGAGCGCTTGGGCTTCTTGCGGGCGGCCGGGTTGCCGGTACGGGCGCCGCGGCGCTTCTCGTGGCGGGCGCGGGCCGTCTCGTACTCGGCGCGGCGGAGCTTCTCGCCGGGGGCCTCCATGAGGCAGCGCAGGGCGTAGGCGAGGAGCGTGCCGATGAAGCCGATGGCCTTGAGGCTCCGGAGGGAGTCCTCGCGGGCCTGGTCGGCGGGGCGGCGGCCGAAGCCCTCCCAGGTCTTGGTGAAGGCGATCGCCGAGCAGATCGCGAACATCAGGATGACCAGGGTGTTCACGAGGCCGCCCACCGCCGCGACCTGGAGTCCCTCGTAGGCGAAGCGCAGCACGAAGGCGCCCGCGACGGCCGCGGCGAGCGCGCCGGCGGCGAGGCCGGCGCGCCGCAGTCCGTAGTGGGCGCTGTGGTCGACCCAGGTGGTCCCGAAGAAACGGATCTCCTCGGGGCGGGGTCCGCTCGTGCCGGTTCCGGGGTGCTGCTTGTCCTCGCTCACGAGGTCGATTATCCCCGGTACGGCGCTGCGAGGGCCGAGGCGAAGGTCCTCAGGCGCAGCGCGGCGCCACGTAGTCGTCGCTGCCGGTCCTCACGTACGCGTCGGAGACGTACTGCCCCGGGGCGATGCTGTCCCAGATGCGGGTGGTGCCGTACGGCCCCGTGACCCACTCGCCGGGCTTCTGGCAGTGGACCGGGACGGTCGCTCCCTCGGAGAGCACCCGGACCACCGGGTACTGCGTGCTCGGGCCGGAGCGGACGTTGAGCCGGTAGCCCGGGGCGACCGGGTAGTACTTCACCGCCATGATGTTCTCCCCCTGGTTTCACTCTGTGCGACGCGCGCAGGCTAGCAAGCGCCGCCGACATCGCGGGGGCCATCGACTAGGCTCCGTCGCGTCGCGCAGGTGCGCGCGGACCGGACGGACGCGGAACCACACGGGGGTGGGAGATGCCGCCGTTGAGCAGGACCGATGCCGACCGGGACCCGGGGGGTCCCGAGTACGCCGGGGAGTACCGGCTGCAGGCGGTGCTCGGCGCGGGCGGCATGGGCGTCGTCCACCTGGCCTCCTCGCCCTCCGGGCTGCGGCTCGCCGTGAAGGTGGTGCACGCGCGCTATGCCGAGGATCCCGACTTCCGGGCCCGCTTCCGGCAGGAGGTGGCCGCCGCCCGCCGGGTCAGCGGCGCCTTCACCGCGCCCGTCGTGGACGCCGACCCGGACGCCGAGCGCCCCTGGATGGCCACCCTCTACGTCCCCGGCCCCACCCTCGCCGACCAGGTGCGCCAGCGCGGCCCCCTCTCCCCCGCCGAGCTGCGCCGGCTGACCGCCGGGCTCGCCGAGGCGCTGCGCGACATCCACCGCGCCGGGGTGGTGCACCGCGACCTCAAGCCGAGCAACGTGCTGCTCACCGACACCGGGCCCAAGGTCATCGACTTCGGGATCTCCCGGCCGGTCGACAGCGATCTGCGCACGGAGACCGGGAAGCTGATCGGCTCGCCGCCGTTCATGGCGCCCGAGCAGTTCCAGCGGCCGCGCGAGGTCGGACCGGCCGCCGACGTCTTCGCGCTGGGCTCGGTCCTGGTGCACGCGGCGACCGGGCACGGCCCCTTCGACTCGGACAGCCCGTACATCGTGGCCTACCAGGTCGTCCACGACGAGCCGGACCTCAGCGGGGTGCCCGGCGAGCTCGCGCCGCTGGTCGCGCGCTGCCTGGCGAAGGAGCCGGGCGACCGGCCGACGCCGGCGCAGATCATGGCGGCCCTGCTTCCGCCGTCGTACGAGGCCGAGGCCTTCATACCGACCCAGCGGCGGCGCCCGGTGCTGCCCGCCGACCCGTTCGCGCCCGACGGGCGACCGTACGCGCCCGACGGGCAGCCGTACGGGGCCGACGACGCCCTGGCCGCCCAGGGCGGCTCCGGCGCGACCATGACCCGGGCCGCCGTGCCCGCCCCGCCCGCGCGGCGCCGGCGGGGGCCGCGCGCCCCGCGGCTCACCGTCTCCGCCGCCGTCGTGCTCGTGCTCGCCGGGGCCGGGGTGTACGCGGCGCTGCGCCCGCCGGCCCGGCCCGCCACCGAGGCGCCCGCCCACCCCGCCGAGGTGGCGACCGCCTTCGACGGCTGGCACACCCGGCTCCAGGAGCACGGCGGGACCGCGGCGCCGGCCTGTCTGCACGAGGCCGGCTCCCTCTACTGCACGGCCCGGGGCGTCGCGCTCGCGCGGCTCGACCCGAGGACCGGCGAGGTGCTGTGGAAGCGGACCGGGCCGGTGGCGGCCGATCCGCCGCTCGCGCCGGTGCCGCTGGCCGGCGGGACGGAGCCGCTGGTCGGCGTCGCGACGGGGACCGGGCCGCTGCGCGCGCACGCCGTCGAGGACGGGGCGCCCGGCTGGACCGCGCGCGCCGACGTGGCCGAGACCTTCCGCCCTGCGGGCGGGGTGGTGGTCCTCACCGACGGCCACGGCGCGCTGCGCGGGATCGACGCGCGGACCGGGGCGGGGCGGTGGTCCCACCGCCTGACCGGGTTCGACAACCCCGTGCTCGGCGCCTACGACGCCCCGACCGGGCTCCTCACCGTCTCCGAGACGGCGGGGGACGGGCGGAGCAGCCGGATCGGGGCGGTGCTGCCGGCCACCGGCGAGCTGGTGTGGAGCCGGGTGGTGCCCGGGGACGCCGCTCCCGTCGGCCGCACCGGCGACGGCACGCTGGTGCTCGCCTCCCGCTACCAGGGCAGCCTGGTCGACGCGCTGGTGCTGCTCGCGCCGGGCGACCCGGACGCCCCGGGGAGCGGGCCGGACGCGGGCTCGGTGCGGCGGGTCGGGATCCAGGAGCGGATGCTGCTCGCCGGGGTCGCCGTGCGGGGCTCGGTGGCGTACCTGCTCTCCCTGGACGGGCGGCTCGTCGCCCTGGACACGGCGCCGGAGAAGGGCAGCCGGCGGTGGGAGCTGGAGACGGGGGCCTCCAACGTCTCGGCGCCCGTCCTCGGCCCCGACGAGCGGCTCTACCTCTCCGCGGCGGACGGGCGGCTGTTCGCCGTGGACACCGCGCGCGGCGCGGTCGTCGGGCAGACCCGGCCGCGCCTGGAGAACGGGCGGCTCGGGTACGCGCCCCAGGTGCCGGCGCCGCTGGTCGCCGGGGAGCGGGTCTTCGGGACGGCCCCGGACGGTTCGGTGTTCGCGGTGCACGCGCGCGTGGCGGAGTCCTGGTAGCCCGGTCCCCCGCGTGCGTCAGCCGCAGTGCTCCCAGGGGCTGGTGTACGTGTACGTGCCGACCCCGGCCTCGATCATGCCGCCCCAGCTGACGCAGCGGCCGGCGGCGTAGGCGCGGACCGGGCCCGCGTAGGAGCCGTACAGGCCCTGGTCCTTGCGGGTGGTGGATCCCTTCGGGGTGAGCCAGGCGCCGGTGGGCAGCCGGAAGCCGGCGGTGGCGTCGGTGTGCACGGTGACGACGCAGTTGTAGCCGGTGGCGGCGTTGTAGAGCAGGTGGACGCGGGCGAGGGCGGTGGTGGAGTTCCGCAGGGTCTCGACGTCGACCTGGGTGTAGCCGGAGCCGCAGAGCGAGGCCGGGGTGGCCGCGTGCGCCGGGACGGCGGCGAGGGCGGCGAAGGCCGCGGTGGCGGTCGCGAGGACGGCGGAGCGTCGGACCGTGCGGCGTACGGAGTCGCGCATGCGGATCCCCTCACTGGCAGGCGTGGACATGACACGTCATCGAGCGAGGCGCGAGCGTAGCGCGTGCGCACACGCGCGGGGAGCGGGCTTTTCGGCCCACCCGCGCGCGTGCGACGGGAAATCCCCCCTCACGCGCGCGTGAGGGGGGATTTCCTAGCGGCCCCCGGTGCGGGGCCGGTGTCAGCCGAGCTTCGAGACGTCTCGGACGGCGCCCTTGTCGGCGCTGGTGGCCATGGCGGCGTAGGCGCGCAGCGCGGCCGAGACCTTGCGCTCGCGGTTCTTCGGGGCGTAGACGCCGCCGAGGGCCTCGCGGCGGGCGGTCAGGGTCGCGTCGTCGACCAGGAGCTCGATCGAGCGGTTCGGGATGTCGATGCGGATCCGGTCGCCGTCCTCGACCAGGGCGATGGTGCCGCCCGAGGCCGCCTCCGGGGAGGCGTGGCCGATGGAGAGGCCCGAGGTGCCGCCGGAGAAGCGGCCGTCGGTCACCAGGGCGCAGGTCTTGCCCAGGCCCCGGCCCTTGAGGAAGGAGGTCGGGTAGAGCATCTCCTGCATGCCGGGGCCGCCCTTGGGGCCCTCGTACCGGATGACGACCACGTCGCCGTCCTCGACCCGCTTGTTCAGGATCTTCTCGACGGCCTCCTCCTGCGACTCGCAGACGACGGCCGGGCCCTCGAAGGTCCAGATCGACTCGTCGACGCCGGCGGTCTTCACGACGCAGCCGTCGACGGCGAGGTTGCCGTGCAGAACGGCGAGGCCGCCGTCCTTCGAGTACGCGTGGGCGGCGTCGCGGATGCAGCCGCCGGCCGCGTCGGTGTCGAGGCTCGCCCAGCGCTCGGACTGGGAGAAGGCGGTCGCGGAGCGGACGCAGCCGGGGGCCGCGTGGAACAGCTCGACGGCCTCCTCGGAGGCCGCGCCGCCGCGCACGTCCCAGGCGTCCAGCCACTCCTTGATGGAGCGGGAGTGGACGGAGTGGACGTCCTCGTTGAGCAGGCCCGCGCGGTACAGCTCGCCGAGGATGGCGGGGATGCCGCCGGCCCGGTGCACGTCCTCCATGTAGTACGTGCGGTCCTTGGCGACGTTCGGGGCGACCTTGGCGAGGCAGGGGACGCGGCGGGAGACCTCGTCCATGTCCGGCAGGCCGTAGTCCAGCTCGGCCTCCTGGGCGGCGGCGAGCAGGTGGAGGATCGTGTTGGTCGAGCCGCCCATGGCGATGTCCAGGGCCATCGCGTTCTCGAACGCGGCGCGGGTGGCGATGGAGCGCGGCAGGACGGAGGCGTCGTCCTCGTCGTAGTACCGGCGGGTGATGTCGACGACCGTGCGGGCGGCGTTCTCGTACAGCGCCTTGCGGGCGGTGTGGGTGGCGAGGACGGAGCCGTTGCCCGGGAGGGAGAGGCCGATGGCCTCGGTCAGGCAGTTCATCGAGTTGGCGGTGAACATGCCGGAACAGGAGCCGCAGGTCGGGCAGGCGCTCTCCTCGATGCGGGAGATGTCCTCGTCCGAGATGTTCGGGTTCACCGCGTCGGAGATCGCGTCGACCAGGTCGAGCGTGCGGACCGAGCCGTCGACGAGGGTCGCGCGGCCGGACTCCATCGGGCCGCCGGAGACGAAGACCGTCGGGATGTTCAGGCGCAGGGCCGCCATCAGCATGCCGGGGGTGATCTTGTCGCAGTTGGAGATGCAGATCAGGGCGTCGGCGCAGTGCGCCTCGACCATGTACTCCACGCTGTCCGCGATCAGGTCGCGGGAGGGCAGGCTGTAGAGCATGCCGCCGTGGCCCATGGCGATGCCGTCGTCGACGGCGATCGTGTTGAACTCGCGGGCGATGCCGCCGGCCGCCGTGATGGCGTCGGAGACGATCCGGCCGACCGGCTGGAGGTGGGTGTGGCCGGGGACGAACTCGGTGAAGGAGTTCGCCACGGCGATGATCGGCTTCCGCCCGATGTCCGCGCCCGGTACACCGGAGGCGCGCATAAGGGCGCGTGCGCCCGCCATGTTGCGGCCGTGGGTGACAGTGCGGGACCTCAGCTCGGGCATCGTCGCTCGCTCCTCGTGATGGATGTGCTTGCTTCGAGCGTACGCCGACGCTCCAAGATCTGGACAGCCCGTCCGGTATGCGGGACGGGATTCCAGGGGGCGGTCAGGGTCGGGCCGACGTCCCTCAGGCTTCCGTCAGGCCCCCGCCGGGCCCCCGCCGGGCCCCCGCCGGGCCCCGGTCAGGCTTCCGTCAGGTACCGCTGGAGCGTCGGGGCGACCTCCGCCACGATCGTCTCCGGGTCCGCCGAGGCCAGCGGCTCCACCTGGAGGACGTACCGCAGGATCGCGATCCCGATCATCTGCGAGGCCGCCAGCTCGGCCCGGAACTTCGGGTCCGGTACGGCGAGACCGGAGGCGACCCGCTCCAGGAGCCGGCGGAGCACGAAGGTCCGCAGCACCTTCGCCGCCGCCTCGTGGGTCACCGCGGAGCGGATGACCGCGAGGAGCGGGGCGCGGGTCGCCGGGTTCTCCCAGACGCCGACGAAGAAGCGGGCGAGGCGTTCGCCGACCTCCTCGCGCGGGCCGTCGAGGAGGGCGGGGACGACGAGCGTCGGTTCGAAGGAGACCTCGATCGCCGCCGCGAAGACCTCGTCCTTGGTGCCGAAGTAGTGGTGCACGAGCGCCGGGTCGACCCCGGCGGCCTTGGCGATGCCGCGGACCGAGGTCTTGTCGTAGCCGCGCTCCGCGAACTGGGTCCTGGCCGCCGTCAGGATGCGCTCGCGCGCGCCGGGGGCGGTGTCGTCTGCGGCGGCGCGGGCCGGGCGGCCGCGGCGCCGGGGGGAGGCCTCGCTCACGCGCGCGTGCCCCGGGCCGCCGAGGCGAGGTGGAGCCGGGTGAAGGCGAGCGCCTCGGCGAGGTCGGCCTCCCGTTCGGCGGCGGACATCGCGCGCCGGGTGTTGACCTCGATGACGACGTGCCCGTCGAAGCCGGTCACGGCCAGCCGCTCCAGGAGCTCGGCGCACGGCTGGGTGCCGCGGCCCGGCACCAGGTGCTCGTCCTTGGCGGAGCCGCGCCCGTCGGCGAGGTGGACGTGGCCGAGCCGGTCGCCCATGCGGTCGATCATCGCGAGGGTGTCGGTGCGGGCGGTCGCGGTGTGCGAGAGGTCGATCGTGAAGTGCCGGTAGTCGTCCTTGGTGACGTCCCACTCGGGGGCGTACGCGAGCATCTCGCGGTCCTTGTACCGCCACGGGTACATGTTCTCGACGGCGAAGCGGACGTCGGTCTCGTCGGCCATCCGCCAGATGCCGGTGACGAAGTCGCGGGCGTACTGGCGCTGCCAGCGGAACGGCGGGTGGACGACGACGGTGGACGCGCCGAGCTTCTCGGCGGCCGCCTGGGCGCGCTGGAGCTTGACCCAGGGGTCGGTGGACCAGACGCGCTGGGTGATCAGCAGGCAGGGGGCGTGGACGGCGAGGACCGGCACCTGGTGGTAGTCGGAGAGCCGGCGCAGGGCCTCGATGTCCTGGCTGACCGGGTCGGTCCACACCATGACCTCGACGCCGTCGTACCCGAGGCGCGCGGCGACCTCGAAGGCCGTCGCCGTCGACTCCGGATAGACCGAGGCCGTCGACAGGGCGACCTTCGCATCCGGGACGCGCACCGCTGGTTCTGCCACGACAGACAGGGTACGGGGCGCACCTGGGCGCGGGAGGGTGGTTCCGGTCACCCTCCGCACGCCGCGGCGGCGCCCCTTCGCGTCCCGCACGCGCGCGTGGCGCCGGCCGTACGCCCCCGGGGGCTCACGCGCCGGAGAGGACCTCCGGGAGGTGGTCGAGGCGGCGCAGGATCACGCCCTCGCGCAGGGCCCACGGGCAGATCTCCAGCTGCTCCACGCCGAGCAGGTCCATCGCGCCCTCGGCGACCAGGGCGCCGGCCAGGAGCTGGGCGGCGCGGCCCTCGGAGACGCCGGGCAGGGCGGCGCGCTCGCCGCCGGTCATGCCGGCGAGCCTCGGCACCCACTCCTCCAGGGAGGTGCGGGTCAGCAGCCGCTCCACGTAGAGGCCCTCGCCGGAGCCGGGGGCGCCGGCGATCCGGGCGAGCTGCTTGAAGGTCTTGGAGGTGGCGACGACGTGGTCGGGCTTGCCGAAGCGGCTGAACTCGCCGACCGTCCGGGCGATCTGGGCGCGCACGTGGCGGCGGAGTGCCTTGACGTCCTCGGTGTCGGGCGGGTCGCCGGGCAGCCAGCCGGCGGTGAGGCGGCCGGCGCCGAGCGGCAGGGAGACGGCCGCGTCGGGGTCCTCGTCGATGCCGTACGCGACCTCCAGGGAGCCGCCGCCGATGTCGAGGAGGAGGAGCTTGCCGGCGGACCAGCCGAACCAGCGGCGGGCGGCGAGGAAGGTGAGCCGGGCCTCCTCCTCGCCGGTGAGGACCTGGAGGTCGACGCCGGTCTCGTCCTTGACGCGGGCGAGGACGGCGTCGGCGTTGCCGGCCTCGCGGACGGCGGAGGTCGCGAAGGGCAGCACTTCCTCGCAGCCCTTGTCCTCGGCCGCCTGGAGCGCGTCGCGGACGGTCGCGACGAGCCGCTCGACGCCGCTGGGCGCGATGGCGCCGCGGGCGTCCAGGAGTTCGGCGAGCCGCAGCTCCGCCTTGTGGGAGTGGGCGGGCAGCGGGCGGGCGCCGGGGTGGGCGTCCACCACGAGCAGGTGGACGGTGTTCGAACCGACGTCGAGGACTCCGAGTCTCATGGCGGAAACGCTACTGCGCCGACCCGCATACGCTTGGTGTCGTGCCAAAGACGAAAAAGGCGAAGCCGGGCAAAGACAGTGCCGCCGGCGGCGACGGTGCCGCGCGCGAGGAGGTCCCGCACGACGTGCGGGACGTGAAGTACGCGCAGAACGTGAAGGGCGGGAAGCCGCCCGTCACGGGTGTGCGGAAGCAGCGCAAGGGCGAGGAGCCGGACGAGCAGGGGCTGGACTTCCCGCGCGCGTGGGTGGAGTTCGCCGACCCGGCCGACGAGGAACAGGTCTTCCGCTGCGACCTGACCTGGCTGACCTCGCGCTGGACCTGTGTCTTCGGCAGCGGCTGCCAGGGCATCCAGGCGGGCCGGGCGGCGGACGGCTGCTGCACGCTCGGCGCCCACTTCTCCGACGAGGACGACGAGAAGCGGGTGGCGGAGCACGTGGCGAAGCTGACGCCGGAGCTGTGGCAGTTCCACGACGTCGGCAGCGAGACGGGGTGGACGCAGGTCGACGAGGACGGCGACCGGCAGACCCGCCGCTGGCAGGGCTCGTGCATCTTCCAGAACCGGCCGGGCTTCGCGGGCGGCGCGGGCTGCTCGCTGCACATCCTGGCCCTGAAGGAGGGCCGGGAGCCGCTGGAGACCAAGCCGGACGTGTGCTGGCAGCTGCCGGTGCGCAGGACGTACGACTGGATCGACCGGCCCGACGACACGCGCGTGCTCCAGGTGTCCATCGGCGAGTACGACCGCCGGGGCTGGGGTCCCGGCGGTCACGACCTGCACTGGTGGTGCACCTCGGCGACCTCCGCGCACGGCGGCGGGGAGCCCGTCTACGTCTCGTACCGGCCCGAGCTGATCGAGATGATGGGCAAGGACGCGTACGACGTGCTCGTGGGGCTCTGCGAGGCGCGGCTCGCCTCGTCGCTGCCGATGGTGGCGCCGCACCCGGCCGACCCGAAGCCCTAGCTCCTCCTTTCAGGAGGAGGGCTGCGGGGCCGGTTCGTCCGTGGTCGGCGGGGGTGTCGGCTCCGTGGTGCCCGGGTCCGTCGTCGGGGGCGGGTCCGTGGTCGGCGGGGGCGTCGTCGGATCGGTCGTCGGGGGCGGGGTCGCGGGCTCCGTGGTCGGCGGCGGGGTGGTGGGTTCCTCCGTCGCCGGCGGGGTCGTCGGCGTCCGCGTGGGCTCCGTCGGATCGGTCGGGCCGGTCGGCTCCGGGTCCACCGGGCCGCTCGTGGGCGGCGCGGTCGGCGGGGTCGTGGGCTCCGTGGTGACCGGCGGGGGCGGGATCACCCGGTCGTCGATCGGGGCGACGGGCCCCTGGCCGTCGATCCGCAGCACCGCGCCGGTGGGGTCGACGCCGATCCGGGCGCTCCAGGGTCCGCGCGGTTCCCGCGCCGGGTCGACGCGTACGGCGACGGTGACCGTGTCGCCGGGGGCGAGGGTGCCGGAGGCGCGGGTCACGTACAGCCAGGGCGCGTCCGTCCACAGCGACCAGTCGACCGGGGTGCCGCCCTCCCCGCGCAGCGTGAGCAGGGTGACGCCGCCGACGCAGCGGGCGGTGACGCCGATCCAGCCCGGCGCCGCCTCGCCGGGGCCCGCGGGCGCGGCCGGGGCGGCGGTCCTGGCGGGGGTGACGACCTCGACGGAGACGTCGGGGGCGCGGCTGCCCCGGACGTAGCCGGGGGCGGGGGTCGCGCGGGCGTTCCCGGCGTTCTCGTACCGGTCGTTGGCGCGGCCGTCGCCGCCCGCCGCGTCCTCGCTCTCGCCGGCACTGACCCGGGTGGCGTCCCGGCCCGCCTCGGCGCCCGCCGGGACGCCCCGGTAGGAGGTCCACAGGGCGAGCACGGGGGCGGCGACGACGGCGGCGACCACGGTGGTGGTGAGCGCGCGGGCCCGCATCCGGTCGCGGCGGGCGACGAGATCCTTGGGGTCGATCGGGAAGCCGGTCGGGGCGAAGCGGGGGGCGCCGGCACGCGCGCGTGGGACGTGCAGCATCGCCATGTACGCGGCGGCCCGGGGGGCCTCGACGAGCGCCGGGCCGCCTTGGACCGGGCGCGGCCCGCCACCGGGCCAGGGCGCGGCGGCGCCGACCCGCTCGGCGGCGCGGCGGCAGACCGGGCAGTCGTCGACGTGCCGGACGAGCTCGGCGCGCAGGGCCGCCGAGAGGATCAGCCGCTGGTCGCCGGTGAGGAGGCGGGCGACGGTGGGGCAGCTGCCGGTGGAGACGACGGCGAGCGCGGCCCGGGTCCGTTCGACCTCGCAGGCGGCGGTGGCGAGGAGCTCGCGGGCGGCCTGCGGGTCGAGGGCGAGGACGGCGGCGACCTGGCGCGGGCTCAGTCCGTGCCGGACGGCCAGTTCGAGGGCCTCGCGCTGTTCGGGGGTGGTGCCGGCGGCCTCGGGCCAGGCGAGGGTGGCCAGTTCGGCGCGGCGGCGCTCGGCGGTCTCCGCGGAGACGGGCGGCGGCCCGGGCGGGGTGACGGCGGGGCGGCCGGTGTGCGCGCCCTGCCGCCGGCGGCGCTGCTCACCGAGGCTGCGCAGGCAGGCCCAGCGGGCCAGCGCGTACAGCCAGGCGGTGCGGCCCTCCTCGTCGGAGGGGCAGCGGCCGTGGTGGCGTTCGGCGGCGGCGAGGACGTCGCCGAGGACGGCGGTGGCGGTGTCGTGGTCGCAGAGGACCGAGAGGCAGTACGTGAAGAGTCCGTCGAGGACGTCCTCGTAGCGGGCGGGGGGTCGCTGGCCGAGCGTGCGCGGTCCCTGCTGCGGGCCGCGGCGCGCCCGGTGGGCGCCCGGGGTGCGGGAGGAGTCCAGCCTGCTGCTCGTCACTGGGCGACCGTAGGCGCGCGAGGGGGCACTCTTCATACCGGATCCGCCCTTCTCAGCCTTACGGGTGAAGCCATCACTCGAAAGAGGACAGGAGCGGGGTGTGAAGCTGCCGCCGTCCACAGCCGTGGGGCGTCCGTCCACAGGCCGGGAGCGGGCGGCGGTCCGCTGTCGGTGGCGGCGGCTACGGTGTGGGGCATGGCTGCCCGTACGAAATCCGCCAAGGACCGTCCGTCGTACCGCTGCACCGAGTGCGGCTGGCAGACGGCCAAGTGGCTCGGCCGCTGCCCCGAGTGCCAGGCCTGGGGGACGGTCGAGGAGTACGGCGCGCCCGCCGTCAGGACCACCGCCGCCGGCCGGGTCTCCACGGCCGCGCTCCCCATCGGGCAGGTCGACGGCCGGCAGGCGACCGCCCGGACCACCGGCGTCGACGAGCTGGACCGGGTCCTCGGCGGCGGCCTGGTGCCCGGCGCGGTCGTGCTGCTCGCCGGCGAGCCCGGCGTCGGCAAGTCGACGCTGCTCCTCGACGTGGCGGCGAAGGCGGCGAGCGACGCGCACCGCACGCTGTACGTGACGGGCGAGGAGTCCGCGAGCCAGGTCCGGCTCCGCGCCGACCGGATCGACGCGCTCAGCGACCACCTGTACCTGGCGGCGGAGACGGACCTGTCGGCGGTCCTGGGGCATCTGGACGAGGTGAAGCCCTCGCTGCTGGTCCTGGACTCGGTGCAGACCGTCGCCTCGCCGGAGATCGACGGCGCCCCCGGCGGCATGGCGCAGGTCCGCGAGGTCGCGGGCGCGCTGATCCGGGCCTCCAAGGAGCGCGGGATGTCCACGCTGCTCGTCGGCCACGTGACGAAGGACGGGGCGATCGCCGGACCCCGGCTCCTGGAGCACCTGGTCGACGTCGTCCTGCACTTCGAGGGCGACCGGCACGCGCGCCTGCGTCTGGTCCGGGGCGTGAAGAACCGGTACGGGGCGACGGACGAGGTCGGCTGCTTCGAGCTGCACGACGAGGGGATCACGGGTCTCGCCGACCCGTCCGGGCTGTTCCTGACCCGCCGTGACGTGGCCGTGCCCGGCACCTGCCTCACGGTCACCCTGGAGGGCCGCAGGCCGCTGGTCGCCGAGGTGCAGGCGCTGACCGTGGACTCCCAGATCCCCTCGCCCCGCCGGACGACGTCAGGCCTGGAGACCTCCCGGGTCTCGATGATGCTGGCCGTCCTGGAGCAGCGGGGGCGGATCAGCGCGCTGGGCAAGCGGGACATCTACAGCGCCACCGTGGGCGGCGTGAAGCTGTCCGAGCCGGCCGCCGACCTGGCGATCGCGCTCGCCCTGGCCTCCGCCGCGAGCGACACCCCGCTGCCGAAGAACCTGGTCGCGATCGGCGAGGTCGGGCTCGCGGGCGAGGTGCGGCGGGTGACCGGCGTACAGCGCCGCCTCGCCGAGGCCCATCGCCTCGGCTTCACGCACGCGCTGGTCCCCGGGGACCCGGGGAAGGTGCCGCCCGGCATGAAGGTGACGGAAGTGGCGGACATGGGCGACGCCCTCCGGGTCCTGCCCCGGAGCCGCCGCCCGGCCCGGAAGACGGAGGAGGCGGAGGGCCAGGGCTGACGGTCTCCGGGCCCGGGCCCGGGGGCCGTCGCCAGTGCTCCGGTGGGGGTGTGGAGGGGTAGGCGGGGGGTCGAGCGGGTAGGGCGGATCGCGACCGGGGCGCCCCGGCGGGGCGCGTCCGGAGCGCCCCGGACCGGCGTGCGGCCCAGGGCCGCGGGGTGGTGTCGCTAGACTTTGCCCTGGTCTCGCCCATCCGTACGAGCCGGAGGAGTGCAGTGGCAGCCAAGGACGGGGCAGCAGCTCCCGGGAAGTCCGGCGCGGGCTCCGGCAACGAAGCGCTGATGCGCGCGGCGCTGAGCGCGGTCGCGCCCGGCACCGCCCTGCGCGACGGCCTGGAGCGGATCCTCCGAGGGAACACCGGTGGTCTGATCGTCCTCGGCATGGACAAGACGGTCGACTCGATGTGCACCGGCGGTTTCGTGATCGACGTCGAGTTCGCCGCGACGCGCCTGCGCGAGCTGTGCAAGCTCGACGGCGCGATCGTCCTCGACAAGGACATCACCAAGATCCACCGGGCCGGTGTGCAGCTGGTCCCGGACGCCTCCATCCCCACCGAGGAGACCGGCACCCGCCACCGCACCGCGGACCGGGTCTCCAAGCAGTGCAACTTCCCGGTCGTCTCCGTCTCCCAGTCGATGCGCCTGATCGCGCTCTACGTGAACGGCGAGCGGCGGGTCCTGGAGGAGTCGGCCGCCATCCTGTCCCGGGCCAACCAGGCGCTCGCGACCCTGGAGCGGTACAAGCTCCGCCTCGACGAGGTGGCCGGCACGCTCTCCGCCCTGGAGATCGAGGACCTGGTGACCGTCCGGGACGTCACCGCCGTCGCCCAGCGCCTGGAGATGGTCCGCCGGATCGCCACCGAGATCGCGGAGTACGTGGTCGAGCTCGGCACCGACGGCCGGCTGCTCTCGCTCCAGCTCGACGAGCTGATCGCGGGCGTGGAGCCGGAGCGCGAGCTGGTCGTCCGCGACTACGTGCCGGAGCCGACGGCGAAGCGTTCCCGCACGGTCGCGGAGGCGCTCACCGAGCTGGACGCGCTCTCCCACACCGAGCTCCTCGAACTGCCCGTCGTCGCACGGGCCCTGGGCTACAGCGGCTCCCCCGAGACGCTCGACTCGGCGGTCTCGCCGCGCGGCTACCGGCTCCTGGCCAAGGTGCCGCGGCTGCCCGGCGCGATCATCGAACGCCTCGTGGAGCACTTCGGCGGGCTGCAGAAGCTGCTCGCGGCGAGCGTGGACGACCTCCAGACCGTGGACGGCGTCGGCGAGGCCCGGGCCCGCAGCGTCCGCGAGGGCCTGTCGCGGCTCGCGGAGTCGTCGATCCTGGAGCGGTACGTCTGACG
Organism: Streptomyces sp. R302; assembly: GCF_012927245.1. Taxonomy (GTDB): domain Bacteria; phylum Actinomycetota; class Actinomycetes; order Streptomycetales; family Streptomycetaceae; genus Streptomyces. The sequence continues at coordinate 435,378 of NZ_JABBGE010000009.1, read as the reverse complement.
GTGGGCGCGCTCAGCCCTTCAGCCTTCAGTCCTTCGCGAGGCTGAACGGCGTCGCGACCGTCCGGCCGCCCGCCACGGTCGCTTCGGCCAGGTAGTTGCCCGGCCCCGCCGTGCCCGCGGGGGCGGTGGCGCACTGCGGGGCGCTGCGCCGGAGGTCCCACTCCACGGTGTGGGTGATCGTGGCGCGCGCGGGGAGCCTCAGGAGCACCGGGTCCGCGGGGCGGGGACAGTCGTCGGAGGACCAGAGGCGGTCGCTCTGCGGGTTGCTGATCTTCAGCACGGCGGCGCGGGGACCGAGGTCCGCCTTGCAGTCGGCGTCCGAGGTGTTCTTGAGAACCAGGTGGAAGCGGGGCTTCTCGCCGGGCTCGTACGTGAGCTTGGCGCTGCGCAGCGTCAACTCCACGGATCCGGCAGGGCAGTTCGGGAGCGGGGAGTCGGCCGGGAGGCGCTGTCCCGCGCCCGTGCCGGCTCCGCCGTCGCCGCCCGCGCCGTCGGTGTCGCCGTTCTTGCCCGCCGTACCGGAGCCGCCGTCCGCGCCGTCGCCGTCACCGGAGCCCGAGCCCGTGCCCGCGTCGGAGCCGGAACCGGAGCCGGAGCCGTCACCCGTACCGGACTCGCCGGAGTCCCCCGAGTCGCCCGACTCGTCGCGCCCGCCCGGCTGTTGGCTGATGGCGGGGCCGGTACCGCCCGGTCCCGGGGTGATGGAGGGCGCGGGGGACGAGCCGCTGGCCGCGTCGTTCGCCTTCTTCCCGTCACCGTCGCCGGAGGTGACGGCCCATAGGGTCAGCAGGGCGAGGAGCGCGCACAGGCACAGCGCGACCGCCCTCCGTCGCCAGTAGATGGTGGAGGGAAGCGGCCCGACCGGATTGCGCAAAGATCCCACGCCCCGAACCTTACGAGAGATCCCGCCCAACTCCCGCCCCACCCGCCGCCCGAGAGCCCAAGTTTTGCCGATGATCACATCCTGCGGGAACGGGAACTCTCCACGCGGCGGCCGGAAATCACCGCTCCCGCCACTCATCCCCCACTTTCGTCAGGGGTCGGTCCGTCCCTTGGCCCGGGGCACGGCGCTCCGGATTCCGGTTAGCGTCATGTCCCATGGAAACCCTCCTCGACCTCTCCGACCGTCTCTATCTCGACGTCCTCGACTTCGCGCACTCCACACCGCACTGGTTCCAGTGGCTCGCCGAAGTGTGGACGGAGCTCGGACTCCTGCTCTTCGGCGCGCTGTTCCTGGCCGGCTGGTGGCGTTCGCGGACCGGATCGAGCCCGGCGATGGCGGTCGCCTTCCTCGCCCCGCTCGCCACCGCCTTCGGTTACGTGGTGAGCGAGGCGCTGAAGTCGCTGATCGACGAGGAGCGCCCGTGCCGGGCCGTCGCCGGGGCGCCCGCCGCGCTCATCGACTGCCCCGCGTACGGCGACTGGTCCTTCCCCAGCAACCACTCCGCGATCGCCGGCGCCGCCGCGATCGCGCTCGCCCTCTCCTGGCGCGGGATCGTCTGGCTGACCGTGCCGATGGCGGTCCTCATGGCCTTCTCCCGCGTCTTCGTCGGCGTCCACTACCCGCACGACGTGACCGCGGGCCTGCTCCTCGGCGGCCTGGTCGCCTTCCTCTTCATGCGGGCCGCGCGCCGGCCGATGACGGCGCTGGTGGGGACGGCCCGGTCCAGCCGGAGCGCGGCGGTCGTGTGGTGCGCGGGGCGGGGGCCCGCGACCCCGGCGCACGCCTCCGCGCGCCCCGAGCGCCGCTCTCGCGCGCGTCACGGCGCGTACTGATCGTCCCCGGGACGTGCCAGGATCGGGGGTGCCATGACTTCCATCGATGCCCCCGCCTCCCTGTCCCTTCCCTCCGTCGGCCGTCCCGCGCCCCGCGCCTCCACGGCGCCGGCCGCGGTCGACCCGGCCGAGCTGCACGGGCCGGTCCTCGCCTGGTTCGACCGGCACGCCCGCGACCTGCCCTGGCGCCGCCCCGAGGCCGGTGCCTGGGGCGTCATGGTCAGCGAGTTCATGCTCCAGCAGACGCCCGTCGTCCGGGTGCTGCCGGTGTACGAGCAGTGGCTGGCGCGCTGGCCGCGCCCGGCCGACCTGGCCGCCGAGCCGCCCGGCGAGGCCGTCCGCGCCTGGGGCCGGCTCGGCTACCCGCGCCGGGCCCTGCGGCTGCACGCGGCGGCCGTGGCGATAAGGGACCGGCACCGCGGCGACGTGCCGAGCGACCACGGACAGCTCCTCGCGCTCCCCGGCATCGGCGAGTACACCGCCGCCGCCGTGGCCTCCTTCGCGTACGGGCAGCGGCACGCGGTCCTCGACACCAATGTGCGCCGGGTCCTCGCCCGCGCGGCCGCCGGCGTCCAGTACCCGCCGAACGCCACCACCGCCGCCGAGCGGCGCCTGGCCCGGGAGCTCCTTCCCGACGACGAGGCCACCGCCGCCCGCTGGGCCGCCGCCTCCATGGAGCTGGGCGCCCTGGTCTGCACGGCGAAGAACGAGGACTGCGGGCGCTGCCCGGTCGCCGACCGCTGCGCCTGGCTGCTCGCCGGCAAGCCGGCCCACGACGGCCCGCCCCGCCGCGGCCAGACCTACGCGGGCACCGACCGCCAGGTCCGCGGCCGGCTCCTCGCCGTGCTCCGTGACGCCCCGGGGCCCGTCCCGCAGTCCGCGCTCGACGCCGTCTGGGACGAGCCGGTGCAGCGCGGCCGGGCCCTGGACGGCCTGGTCTCGGACGGCCTGGTGGAACCACTGGACGGCGGCCGGTACCGGCTCCCGCTGACCTGAGGCATCCGCCGGGACCTGAGGCACCGGCTACCCCGAGGCGGCCCGGTATACCCACCCTCCGCCTTCCTGAAACCCCCACCCCGCCGCCGCTGTTACACAACCGATGGGTAGCCGTGCGTCCACCGACGGCTGCCTCGCACAGGCCCGTGACAAGCGCTCCGTAGCGTCGTCGACGACACGGAGGACATGCAGGTCACGGGGATGTGGAGGCAGCCGGGATGAGCCAGGGCGAGGTGCTCGACTTCGAGGAGTACGTCCGCACGCGGCAGGACGCGTTGCTGCGCAGCGCGCGCCGGCTCGTCCCGGATCCGGTCGACGCGCAGGACCTGCTCCAGACCGCGCTGGTCCGTACGTACGGCCGCTGGGACGGGATCGCGGACAAGTCGCTCGCCGACGCCTATCTGCGCCGGGTCATGATCAACACGCGTACGGAGTGGTGGCGGGCGCGCCGCCTCGAAGAGGTGCCTACCGAGCAGCTGCCGGACGCGCGCGTGGAGGACCTGACCGAGCAGCACGCCGACCGGGCCCTGCTCATGGACGTCCTGAAGGTGCTCGCGCCCAAGCAGCGCAGCGTCGTGGTGCTGCGCCACTGGGAGCAGATGAGCACGGAGGAGACCGCGGCGGCCCTCGGCATGTCGACGGGTACGGTGAAGTCGACGCTCCACCGCGCGCTCGCCCGGCTCCGCCAGGAGCTGGAGAGCCGCGACCTGAACGCCCGCACCCTGGGGCGGCCCGTGGAGCGGACCGGTGGACAGCGGTCGGCCACGGCGGCCGTGCGAGGTGACGAGGGAGGACGCGAGCGGTGCGCGGCCTAGACGACGGCGACGGCGACGGCGCCAGAACCCACGACGGCGGGACCGCGGGTCCCGGCGGTGGGTCGGCGCGGACGGTGGGTCCCAAGGCGGCGGGTGTCACGGCGATGGCCGGTCTCGCCGCCCTCGGCCTGTTCGTGGCCGCGTGCTCCACGGGCGGCACCGGCTCGCGCGACGAGGGCGCGGCCCGCGCCGACGCGACGGCCGCCGCCGCCCCCACGCCGACCGCCACCGCCTCGGGCTCCGGTCCGGGCTCGGACGCGGCGAAGGCGGCGCCCCGGGTGGACCCGGTCGCGCTCCTGAAGGGCGATCCGAAGATCGGCGCGCGGATGAAGGCCGACCTGAAGCCGTGCGTGGCCGACGCGTACCCGGTGGACACCTCGTACGGCAATCTCACCGACGGCCCCGTGCCCGACGTCGTGGTCAACGTGATGACCTGCGGCGACGCGGTCGGGATCGGTACGTACGTGTACCGCGGCAAGAGCGGCGGCGGCACCGGCGCCGACGGCTACGAGAACGTCTTCATGGCCGAGGACGCGGCGGTCTACGGCACCATCGACCGCGGCGACCTGATCGTCACGAAGCAGGTGTACGCGGAGGGCGACCCGGTCGCCTACCCGTCGGGCGAGGACGTGATCACGTACCGCTGGTCGGGGAAGCGGTTCGCCCAGCACGACTGGGTGCACAACGACTACAGCCGCGGTGTCGGCGAGGGCGGCGCCGGGGCCGGCGAGGTGTCGGAGCCGGTACCGAGCCCGTCCGCCGCCGGCTGACCCCCGCCCCCCCTGACCACAGCCCCGCCCACCACCCCCGAAGGACCCGCACGATGGCCGAGACCCATGTCCTGTTCGTCGAGGACGACGACGTCATCCGTGAGGCCACCCAGCTCGCCCTGGAGCGGGACGGCTTCCGCGTCACCGCGATGCCCGACGGGCTCTCCGGCCTGGACGCCTTCCGCGCCCACCGGCCGGACATCGCGCTCCTCGACGTGATGCTGCCGGGCATGGACGGGGTCAGCCTCTGCCGCCGCATCCGCGACGAGTCGACCGTTCCGGTGATCATGTTGTCGGCGCGCGCCGACTCCATCGACGTCGTCCTCGGCCTGGAGGCCGGGGCGGACGACTACGTCACCAAGCCCTTCGACGGCTCCGTGCTGATGGCCCGCATCCGGGCCGTGCTGCGCCGCTTCGGCCACGCGGCCGGCAACGGCGCGGGCGACGCGGCCGGGGCGACGGCCGGCGACGGCGGGCCGCTGGTCTTCGGCGACGGGGACCTGGAGGTCGACACCGAGGGCATGGAGGTCCGCCGGGGCGGTACGCCGGTGGCGCTGACGCCGACCGAGATGCGGCTGCTCCTGGAGTTCTCCTCGGCACCGAACACGGTGCTCTCCCGCGACAAGCTCCTGGAGCGGGTCTGGGACTACGGCTGGGGCGGCGACACCCGGGTCGTCGACGTCCACGTGCAGCGGCTGCGCGCCAAGATCGGCCAGGACCGGATCGAGACGGTCCGCGGCTTCGGCTACAAGCTCAGGGGCTGATCGGTGAGAGCGCTTCCGCTCCGCACCGGCGTCCGCTGGAAGATCGCCCTGGCCATCGCGGCGGTCGGTGCGCTGATCGCGGTCACCCTCAGCGTGGTCGTGCACAACGCCGCCCGGATCTCGATGCTCGACAACGCGCGCGAGGTGCAGATGGAGCGGCTGCTCTTCGCCCAGCGCCTCTACGAGACCTCCAAGCCGAAGGAGCCGCGCTTCGGCGCCAAGATCAACGACCCGGCGCTGCCGGACCAGCTCGACCAGCTGATGCGGGCCCAGCGGCGGGGCACGTACGTGCAGGAGCACCGGCACGGCGGGCCGCCGGACGTGTGGGCGGCGGTGCCGCTGGCCAACGGGGACGTGCTCTCGCTGCACATCCCCTTCGCCGACCGCAGCGCCACGATCATGAAGGACCTCGACCGGGCGCTGGTCATCGGCTCGGTCTCGGTGGTCTTCGGCGGCTGCGCGCTGGGCATCCTCGTCGGCGGGCAGCTGTCCCGGCGGCTGCGGAAGGCCGCGGCGGCGGCCGGGCGGGTCGCCCAGGGCAACGGGGACGTCCGGGTGCGGGACGCCGTCGGCGGAGTCGTACGCGACGAGACCGACGACCTGGCGTGGGCGATCGACTCGCTCACCGACGCGCTGAACGAGCGGATCGAGGCCGAGCGGCGGGTCACCGCGGACATCGCGCACGAGCTGCGCACCCCGGTGACCGGGCTGCTCACGGCGGCCGAGCTGCTGCCGCCGGGCCGCCCGACCGAGCTGGTACGGGACCGGGCGCAGGCGATGCGGACGCTGGTCGAGGACGTCCTGGAGGTGGCCCGGCTCGACGGGGCCTCGGAGCGGGCGGAGCTCCAGGAGATCGCGCTCGGCGAGTTCGTGGACCGGCGGGTGCGCTCGATGTTCCCGGACGCGGAGGTCCGGGTGGTCCACGAGTCCTGGGTGGCGACCGACCCGCGCCGGCTGGAGCGGATCCTCGGCAACCTGCTGGCGAACGCGGCCAAGCACGGCAAGGGCCCGGTGGAGGTCACCGTCGAGGGCCGGGTGCTACGGGTGCGGGACCACGGCCCCGGCTTCCCCGAGGCACTGCTCCGCGAGGGCCCGAGCCGCTTCCGTACGGGCACGAGCGACCGCGCGGGCCAGGGCCACGGCCTGGGCCTGACGATCGCGGCCGGTCAGGCGCGGGTCCTCGGCGCCCGGCTGACCTTCCGGAACGTCGCCGCGGAGGGCTCGCCGGAGGGCGTCGGCGGGGCGGTCGCGGTGCTGTGGCTGCCGGACCACGCGCCGACGAACACGGGGAGCTTCCCGATCCTGCGGCTGCCGGAGTAGGGCGGCCAGGGGGCGGGGGTACGCGCGCGTGGGGGCCGGGTTTCTTCGGAAACCCGGCCCCACGCGCGTGTGCACCGCTTCTAGACCGTCTCGGCGACCTTGGCCGTGCCCTCGTCGGCCGGCTTCTCCGCCGTCGCGGGGCCGGCGCCGCGCAGCGCCACCTCCTTGACGAAGAAGGCGAGGACGAAGCCGATCACCGCGACCGCCGAGCCGACGAGGAAGGCGGAGTGGGTGCCGCCGGCGACGGCGTGCTGGTAGGCCTCGCGGAGCGCCTCCGGCAGCTTGGCCAGGCTCGCGGCGTCGAGCTGGGCGGTCCGCTCGGTGAGGGCGGAGCCGCCGCGGGTGGCCATCTCGTCCTGGACCCGGCTGGTGAAGAGGGCGCCCATGATGGCGACGCCGAAGGAGGAGCCGAGGGTCCGGAAGAGGGTGGTGGAGCTGGAGGCCACGCCCATGTCCTTCATCTCGACGCTGTTCTGCGCGACGAGCATGGTGATCTGCATGAGGAAGCCCATGCCGGCGCCGAGCAGGGCCATGTAGACCCCGGAGAGCAGGCGGCCCGTGCCGGTGTCCATGGTGGAGAGCAGGAAGAGGCCGGCGATCATCAGGGCGCCGCCCGCGATGGGGAAGACCTTGTACTTGCCGGAGCTGGTGGTGACGCGGCCGACGACCAGCGAGACGACCATCATCGACAGCAGCATCGGCAGGAGCAGCAGGCCGGAGTTGGTGGCCGAGGCGCCCTGCACGGACTGCTGGAAGATCGGCAGGTAGAGCACGGCGCCGAACATGACGAAGCCGGTGATGAAGCCGATCAGCGACATGAGGGTGAAGTTGCGGCTGCGGAAGATGTGCAGCGGCATGATCGGGTCGCTCGCGCGGGTCTCCACGTACAGGAAGGCGGCGAGGGCGAGCGCGCCGCCGACGGCGAGGCCGACGATGGTGGCCGAGCCCCAGGCGTACTCGGTGCCGCCCCAGGTGGTGACGAGGACGATCGCGGTGATGCCGACGGTCAGCAGCCCGGCGCCGAGGAAGTCGATCCGGGTGCCGGCCGCCCGCCGCTTCTTCGGCAGGTGGAGGACGGCGGTGACCATCGCGAGGGCGACGGCGCCGAGCGGCAGGTTGATGTAGAAGGACCAGCGCCAGCCCCAGTGGTCGGTGATGGTGCCGCCGACCAGCGGGCCGCCGATCATGGCGAGGGCCATCACGCCGGCCATCATGCCCTGGTACTTGCCCCGCTCCCGGGGCGGGATCAGGTCGCCGATGATCGCCATGACGCCGACCATGAGACCGCCGGCGCCGAGGCCCTGGACGGTGCGGAAGCCGATGAGCTGGCCCATGTCCTGGGCCATGCCGCTGAGCGCCGAGCCGATCAGGAAGATCACGATCGAGGTGAGGAAGACGCCCTTGCGGCCGTACATGTCGCCGAGCTTGCCCCAGATGGGGGTGGAGGCGGCGGTGGCCAGGGTGTAGGCGGTGACGACCCAGGAGAGGTGCTCCAGGCCGCCGAGCTCGCCGACGATGGTCGGCATCGCGGTGCCGATGATCATGTTGTCCAGCATCGCGAGGAGCATCGCGATCATGAGGGCGAGGAGGACGACACGCACGCTGCGCTGTGGTCCCTGCTCCCCCTGTGCCCGTTTCGATGGCGCGGTGTCCGTCATGGCCGTCCCCTTACTTGCCGCCCGGCTAGTTACTACACTGGGGACGGTAGGCGTGGCACTTGCCGGTCGTCAAGTAAGTTTGTTGGAAAGTGGGAGTGAACAGCCATGGCCCGAGGCAACACCCGCCAGCGCATCCAGGACGTGGCTCTCGAACTCTTCGCCGAGCAGGGCTACGAGAAGACCTCGCTGAGGGAGATCGCCGAGCACCTCGACGTCACGAAGGCGGCGCTCTACTACCACTTCAAGACCAAGGAAGACATCATCATCGGGATCTTCCAGGACCTGGCCCGGCCGATCGACGAGCTCGTGGCCTGGGCGGCCGAGCAGCCGCGCACCCTGGAGACCAAGCAGGAGATCCTGCGCCGCTACCAGAAGGCGCTGCTCGCCGCGGCCCCGCTCTTCCGCTTCATGCACGAGAACCAGGCGACCGTGCGGGACCTCAGCATCGGCCTGACCTTCAAGGAGCGCTTCATGGCGCTCAACGAGTTCATCCAGGAGCCGGACGACCCGATGAAGGACAAGGTCCGCGCCGTGAGCGCGATCTTCGCGCTGCACGCCGGCTCCTTCTTCATGCAGAACGTCGAGGGCGACCCCGAGGAGAAGCAGCAAGCCGTCCTCGAAGTCGCCCTCGATCTGATCGGTCAGGCCCACGCGGGCCGGTAGACCGCCAAGCGTCAGATGGTGACGCCGTGGGTCCGCAGGAACGCGGCCGGGTTGATGGCGGAGCCGTAGTTCGGGGTCGTACGGATCTCGAAGTGCAGGTGCGGGCCGGAGGAGTTGCCGGTGTTGCCCGAGAGGGCGATCCGCTGGCCGGCGGCGACCTTCTGGCCGATGTGGACCTTGATCTTCGACAGGTGGGCGTACTGCGAGTACGTGCCGTTGGCGTGCTTCACCACGATGGCGTTGCCGTACGCGGGGCCGTCGCCGCCGCCGTTCGGGCCGGCCTTCACGACGGTGCCGGCACCGGCGGCCTTGACCGGGGTGCCGGTCGGGACGGCGAAGTCCTGACCGGAGTGCTTGTGGGCCCACATGGCGCCGCCCTGGTTGAAGCTGGCGCTGAGGGCGTACGAGGTGACCGGCTTGACCCAGCCCTTGGCCTTCTTCGCGGCGACGGGCTTGGCGGCGGCCTTCTTGACGGCGGCCTTCACGTGGGCGGCGGCCTTGGCCTGGGTCTCGGCCTGCGCCGCGACGGCGGCGGCCGCGGTACCGGCGACCGGGGCGGCCTTGCTCTCGGCGGCGAAGGCGGACCCGGCTCCGGCCACCAGCGTCGCTCCCAGACCAGCGGTGGCGAGGGCGACGGCGGCGGTGCGGACGGCGGGGTTCATGACGCGCTTCGACATACGGGGGAAGACCTCCGGACAGAACGGGACCCGACGCGATCGGTGCGTTGCGCCGGGCTGGCTGTTCCTTGGTAACCCGCCACCCAGGCCATCCCAAAACACCCCATCTACGACACGAGGTCGTAGCGATCTCCCCAGGAATACGACTCTTGACGCCCCGGAGGAGGGCCCCTCAAATCGGACATAACAACCGAAGATTCCGGGTTTAGCACCACGTCACCCAGGCCGGGAAAGCCCCGGAACGCTACGCCGTGCCCGATTCGGGCCACTCGGGACCTTCGCCCCGATGGTTGACCCCCGAACGTCCCGATTCGCCCTGTATCGACACTACGATCCCGTCTAGTACCCCTCGAAACCCCTGTGCCGCTTGTCACCGCGCTCCCCCCGCCCTTGCGACCTGGGTCACGCAACCGGAGCCCCCCGGACCACGTCCCGCACTACGCTGACGGCATCCGGGGACGTACGGGGGGACAGGCATGGAACCGGCACTCATCGGCACGCGTCTCGCGTCGGCCGCGATCGGCCCGCTGCTGAGGAAACTCCTGGCCGGCGACGTACCGGGGGCCGGACTCACCGGCACCGACCGCCCCGTCCGGCTCGCCTCCCTCCTCTCCTTCCGCGGCGAGAAGCGCACCCTCACCGAGAAGGACGTCGGGAAGCTGGCCGCGACGCTGGTGGCCCGCACCTGCGAGGGCCCCGGCGAGCGGCCCTTCCCCGCCGACGAGACCGAGGCCGTCACCGACGCGCTCACCGCGAACCTGCTGGCCCTCGGCGACCTCGACATGGACGACGTCCAGGCCGTCCACCTCGGCCACGAAGCCCTCGCCCGCCGCCTGCGGGCCGCCGCGCCCGCCCCCGACGGCCTCTCCGCGGACTCCGTCCACTACCTGGAGGCCGCCACCGCCTGGGCCTGCCGCCACATCCTGGAGTTCTTCACCACCCGCCCCTCCTTCATCGCCCGCACCCTGGTCGAACAGACCCGCGGCCAGGCCGCGCTGTCCGCCAGGCTCGACGCGGTGGCCGCCGCGAACCCCGGCACCCTCGCCGAGGACGCCGCCTTCGAGCGCCGCTACCTCGCCCACCTGGCGAAGAAGCACGGCCGGCTCACGATCTACGGCGTCGACCTGCGCGACGCGGCGGAGGAGTGGCCGCTCGACGTGGCCTACCTGTCCCTGGAGGCGGCGGGCGAGACCGCCGGCCCCCACCACGACCACCGGGAGCCGCACTCCCTCCGCGCCGACCTCGCCCTCGCGGCCCACGACCGGGTACTGCTCCGGGGCCAGGCCGGCTCCGGCAAGACGACCCTCGTCCAGTGGCTGACGGTCTCGGCGTGCGGCACGCCCCCGGCCGACGGCATGGACTACCTCCACGGCCGCATCCCCTTCGTCCTCCCCATGCGCACCCTCACCCGCCACGGCGAGCGGCTCCCCGACGCGGAACGGTTCCTCTCCGCCGCCGACTGCCCGCTCACCCCGCCCGACGGCTGGGCCGACCGGGTCCTCGCCGCCGGCCGGGGCCTCGTCCTCGTCGACGGCATCGACGAGATCCCCGAGACGGAACGCGGCCGGGCCCGCGACTGGCTGCGCGGGCTGCTCACCGCGTACGGGGCCGGCAACCGCTGGCTCGTCACCTCCCGCCCCACCGCCGTACGCGACGACTGGCTGGCCCGCGACGGCTTCACCGAACTGACCCTCTCCCCCATGTCCCCCGCCGAGGTCGCCACCTTCGTCCGCCGCTGGCACCGCGCGGCGGGCCCGGCCGCCGCGCCGTACGAACAGCAGCTCCTCGACTCCCTGCGCACCACGGAACACGTGGCCGAGCTCGCGACGAACCCCCTCATGTGCGGCCTGATCTGCGCCCTCCACCACGACCGCCGCGGCTACCTCCCCCGGGGCCGCAAGCCCCTCTACGACGCGGCACTCTCCATGCTCCTCGCCCGCCGCGACCGCGAACGCGGCATGGGTGCGCCCTACGGCGTCGAGCTCGACGAGGCCCCCCAGATCCAGCTGGTCCAGCGCCTGGCGTACTGGCTGACGCTCAACGACCGCCTCGTCATGGACCGCGCCCACGCGCAGGCCCTGGTCACGGAGGCCCTCCCGGCGATGGGCCTCACGGGCCACGCCCCGGACCAGGTCTTCACCCACCTCCTCCACCGCAGCGGCCTCCTCCGCGAGCCCACCGCCGACACCGTCGACTTCGTCCACCGCACCTTCCAGGACTACCTGGCGGCGAAGGCCCTGGTCGACCACTGGGACATCGGCGTCCTCGTCCGCCACGCGACGGACGACCGCTGGGAAGACGTCATCCGCATGGCGGTGGGCCACGCCCGCCCCCGCGAGGCGGCGGAGATCCTGCGGGAGCTGCTGAGCGCGGCGGACGCGATGCCGGAAGGGCGCACCCGACTGCGGCTCGTCCTGCTGGCGGCGACGGCCCTCGGCCACGCGACAGAGGTCGCCCCCGAGGTACGGGAGGACATCCTGCGGCGCACCGGCGAGATCATCCCGCCCCGCGACCCGGAGGAGGCCCGCGAGCTCGCCCGGGCGGGACGCATGGTCCTGGACCTGCTGCCCGGCCCGGAGGGGCTGGCGGAGGACACCGCGCACCTGGTCGCGATCGCCGCGACGCACGTCTCCGCCGACGCGGCCCTCCCCTTCCTGGCCCGCTACGCCGACCACCCCTCGCTCCTCGTGCGGGCCCAGCTCGTCTGGGCCTGGCAGCGCTACGACGCGCGCGCCTACGCGGACGAGGTCATCGCCCGCCTCGACCTCACCGAGCTGCGCCTCCAGGTCCTGGACGACGACAGGGCGGCGGAACTACTCCGCCTCAACCTCACCCCTGAGCTCCTGGACCTCGCCACCTCGGTGTCGGCCCAGCGGGCGACCGACGTGCTGGCGCGGTGCGATCCCCGGGAACTGCGACTGCTGCCTTCCGAGCCCGCTCCGAACCTGACGCCCCTTGGTTCCCTCGGCCGACTGGAGTACCTCTCCCTGCCCGCGGGCATTCCGTGGCGGACCGGCGACCTGCCGCGGGACACCCCTCTGCGGAAGCTGGACTTCCCGAACCTGCCCCTGGACGGCCTTGCGGGGCTCGCCCGCTACCCCCGCCTGAACGAGCTGCCGTTCGTCGCCCTGCCGCCTCCCGCCCTCTGGCGTGACCTGATCCTGCTCCCGCAGGTCACGCGGCTGACGTTCGACATCGAGGTGCTCGCAAGGTGCCCGGAGGACATCACGCTGCCCAGCGTGACCTTCCTGACCTGCTACGGCGACGGTCGCGGGCATGCACTGGAAGACGTCGTACGCGTGTTCCCCAACCTCCAGCTGCTCCATCTGGCCGGGGGCACGTTCGACGTCTCCGCTGCGGGCGAGCTCACCGCGCTGGAGGCGATCCGGACCAGCCACGCCCTGCTCACCGGCGCCGGGGACCTTCCCTCCCGCATCCGCGTCTCCGCCTGAGCCCACGGCAAAGGGGCGGCCCCGGCACCATCAGGTGCCGGGGCCGCCCCTTTCAGACCGCTACACGCTCAGCGCGTGCGTCACGCGTCCTTGGAGAGGTTCGGGCCCGTGTCGCCCGCCGTGACCGGCGGGGCGTCGGGGAGGGCCGACTTCTCCTCGCCGCGGAAGGTGAACTTCTGCTCGTCGCCTTCGCCCTCGGTGTCCACGACCACGATGTGGCCGGGGCGCAGCTCGCCGAAGAGGATCTTCTCGGAGAGCGAGTCCTCGACCTCGCGCTGGATCGTCCGGCGCAGCGGCCGGGCGCCCATGACCGGGTCGTAGCCCTTCTTGGCGAGGAGCTCCTTCGCGGACTGGGAGAGCTCGATGCCCATGTCCCGGTCCTTGAGGCGCTCGTCGACGCGGCCGATCATCAGGTCGACGATCTGGAGGATGTCGTCCTGGGTCAGCTGCGGGAAGACGATGATGTCGTCCACACGGTTGAGGAACTCGGGGCGGAAGTGCTGCTTCAGCTCCTCGCTGACCTTCGCCTTCATCCGCTCGTAGTTGGACTTCGTGTCACCCTGCGCGGCGAAGCCCAGGTTGAAGCCCTTCGAGATGTCCCTGGTCCCGAGGTTGGTCGTCATGATGATGACCGTGTTCTTGAAGTCCACGACCCGGCCCTGGGAGTCGGTCAGGCGACCGTCCTCCAGGATCTGGAGCAGGGAATTGAAGATATCGGGGTGGGCCTTCTCGACCTCGTCGAAGAGGACGACGGAGAACGGCTTGCGGCGCACCTTCTCGGTGAGCTGGCCGCCCTCTTCGTAGCCGACGTATCCGGGCGGCGAGCCGAAGAGACGCGAAACCGTGTGCTTCTCGCTGAACTCCGACATGTCGAGGGAGATCATCGCGTCCTCGTCGCCGAAGAGGAATTCGGCGAGGGCCTTCGAAAGCTCGGTCTTACCGACACCGGACGGACCGGCGAAGATGAACGAGCCACCGGGACGCTTCGGGTCCTTCAGGCCGGCACGGGTACGGCGGATGGCCCGCGAGAGGCCGATGACGGCGTCCTTCTGGCCGATGACGCGCTTGTGGAGCTCGTCCTCCATGCGGAGCAGACGCGAGGACTCCTCCTCGGTCAGCTTGAAGACCGGGATGCCGGTGGCGGTCGCGAGGACCTCGGCGATCAGCTCGCCGTCGACCTCGGCGACGACGTCCATGTCGCCGGCCTTCCACTCCTTCTCCCGCTTGGCCTTCGCCGCAAGGAGCTGCTTCTCCTTGTCGCGGAGAGAAGCCGCCTTCTCGAAGTCCTGGGAGTCGATCGCGGACTCCTTGTCGCGGCGGACGCCGGCGATCTTCTCGTCGAACTCGCGGAGGTCCGGCGGCGCGGTCATCCGGCGGATGCGCATCCGGGAGCCGGCCTCGTCGATCAGGTCGATCGCCTTGTCCGGGAGGAAGCGGTCCGAGATGTACCGGTCGGCCAGGGTCGCGGCCTGGACGAGGGCCTCGTCGGTGATGGAGACGCGGTGGTGCGCCTCGTACCGGTCGCGCAGGCCCTTGAGGATCTCGATGGTGTGCGGCAGCGACGGCTCGGCGACCTGGATGGGCTGGAAGCGGCGCTCGAGCGCGGCGTCCTTCTCCAGGTACTTGCGGTACTCGTCGAGCGTGGTGGCACCGATGGTCTGGAGCTCGCCGCGGGCCAGCATCGGCTTGAGGATGCTGGCGGCGTCGATCGCGCCCTCGGCGGCGCCCGCACCCACGAGGGTGTGGAGCTCGTCGATGAACAGGATGATGTCGCCGCGGGTGCGGATCTCCTTGAGGACCTTCTTCAGGCGCTCCTCGAAGTCACCGCGGTAGCGGGAGCCGGCGACCAGCGCGCCGAGGTCGAGGGTGTAGAGGTGCTTGTCCTTGAGGGTCTCGGGCACCTCGCCCTTGACGATGGCCTGCGCCAGGCCTTCGACGACGGCGGTCTTGCCGACGCCGGGCTCGCCGATGAGGACCGGGTTGTTCTTGGTGCGGCGGGACAGCACCTGCATGACCCGCTCGATCTCCTTCTCGCGCCCGATGACCGGGTCGAGCTTGGACTCGCGAGCGGCCTGCGTGAGGTTGCGGCCGAACTGGTCGAGGACCAGGGACGTCGAGGGGGTGCCCTCGGCAGGGCCGCCGGCGGTGGCGGCTTCCTTGCCCTGGTAGCCGGAGAGCAGCTGGATGACCTGCTGCCGCACCCGGTTGAGATCGGCGCCCAGCTTCACGAGGACCTGGGCGGCGACGCCCTCGCCCTCGCGGATCAGGCCGAGCAGGATGTGCTCGGTGCCGATGTAGTTGTGGCCGAGCTGGAGGGCCTCACGGAGCGAGAGCTCCAGGACCTTCTTGGCACGCGGGGTGAAGGGGATGTGCCCGGACGGGGCCTGCTGCCCCTGCCCGATGATCTCCTCAACCTGCTGGCGGACCGCCTCGAGCGAAATCCCGAGGCTCTCCAGGGCCTTAGCGGCGACACCCTCACCCTCGTGGATAAGGCCCAGAAGGATGTGCTCGGTGCCGATGTAGTTGTGGTTGAGCATCCGGGCTTCTTCCTGAGCCAGGACGACAACCCGCCGCGCGCGGTCGGTGAACCTCTCGAACATCGTTAATCGCTCCTCAGAGCGGTCAGTCAGTTAGGGGTCGATCCCCTCCCTGTCCTTCCGCAGCTTAGTCCCGCAAGCGGGGACCGCTCATTCCAACTGCCGACATCCGTCCGGATCACCCCCTTGTCCCTGGGGTGTCCCGCTGCCGAACAGCCGACAAATGCTCCAACTCGATGGTGCGAGACGATGTTCCCGCAGGCCAAGTAGTTACCCCCGCCTTGAGTACGCCGATGGCGAACGCGAGACGGACCGGCCGTACGAGTCACCCCTCTCCACTAGGAATGTCTTACCCGCAGGGTCCGACACTCCATGCGGCACACCCGGGTTCCCTCCGCTACCAGCGAACAGAGTTGCGTCGCCGAATGCGCTCGTACGCCCCATTACCGGACACCTCGGGTCCCCGGACCGGAACGTTACGTCACCGGTGGCGCCCGGGGCCGTAACCTCCCCGGCCCCCCGGGAGTTCCCCGGGCATGGCCTTCACCGTCCCGTCTCCCCGCTCGCCGATCGACGGCGGCCGGGAGCTCGCGCTCTGGTACGAGCGGGAGCTCGGGTGGGCGACGGTGCCGGGCCCGCCGGCGCTGCTGGTGACGGGGCTCCGCTTCGACGTCCTCGAACTGCCCGCCGCGGCCGGCCGGGGGGTGCTGCGCCGGGTCGGTGCGGCGACCGGTCCCGTGGCCCTCATGGGGCGCCGGATGCGGCTGCTCGTGGCCGCGGGGAGCGCCGAGGAGCTGCCCGGCCTGCTGGAGTGGCTGGAGTGGGGCGGGATCTCACTGGACCTGGTGGCGCTGGGCGCCGACGGCCGGATGACCGCTCCCCCGCCGCCGGGGCGGGGCGGATCCGGCGCGCCGGGCGCCGCCGTCTGGCTGCGGGCCCCCGAGCCGGGGCGCGAGGTGGAGTCCTCGCTGCCGGCTCCGCGGTCCGGGCCGTGGGGTCGTGCGGACGCCCCGTGTCTGACGCGCCTGGTGGCCGCGGCCGCGGTGGAGTGCCACCGGCTGCGGCTGCTGAGCGCCCGGGCCGACGGGCCGACGGCTCAGCGGGGGACGCCTCAGCGGTTCGCGTCCTCGTAGGCCGCCTTGACGTCCGCCGGGACGCGGCCGCGGTCGTTGACCTTCATGCCGTTCTCCTTGGCCCAGGCGCGGATCTTCGCCGTGTCCTGGCTGCCGGACGCGGCCACACGGCCCTTGCCGCGGCCCGCCGCGGTGCGGCCGCCGGTGCGGCGCCCGCTCGTGGTGTACGGCTCGAGCAGGCCACGGAGCTTCTCCGCGTTGGCGGTGGTGAGGTCGATCTCGTAGGTCTTGCCGTCCAGCGCGAACGTCACGGTCTCGTCCGCCTCGACGCCGTCGAGGTCGTCGACAAGAAGGACCTGAACCTTCTGTGCCACCGGATTTCCTTTCATCGAAAATGCAGTACGCGGAAAGGAAACCGCTTTTCCCGGAAAAACACAAACCCCTGGGAGAGGTTCAGATCCCCGGCAACGCGGGAAACATGCGCGATTCGGACATAGGGTTCCACCAGGCTTCCCGCGGGGTTCCGCCGGGGGGATAGGTCACAGGTGCAGAAGCATCCGGCTGTTGCCCAAGGTGTTCGGCTTCACTCGTTCGAGACCGAGGAACTCGGCGACGCCCTCGTCATAGGAACGGAGGAGCTCGGCGTAGACATCTCCGTCGACCGGGGTCTCGCCGATCTCGACGAAGCCGTGCTTCGAGAAGAACTCGACTTCGAAGGTGAGACAGAAAACCCGGCGCACACCGAGCCAGCGCGCGGTCTGCAACAACTTGGTGAGCAGCTGATGACCGACGCCGGCGCCCTTGAACTCCGGATCGACGGCGAGCGTGCGGACTTCCGCGAGGTCTTCCCACATGACATGCAGGGCGCCGACTCCGACGACCTCCGCGTCCTCGTCGCGTTCCGCGACCCAGAACTCCTGGATGGCCTCGTAAAACGTCACCGTCGCCTTGTCGAGGAGGATGCCGCGGCGCGCGTAGGGGTCGACCAGACGTCGCACGGCGGCGACGTCGGAGGTGCGGGCGCGGCGTACGGTGACGGCTTTCGACATGGGGGGACGGTACCCCTAGGAGGGCGTCGGTTCCCCCCCGCCCTCCTCGGGCGGCGCGGGGAGCGGGCTGTCGCGCTGGACGATCCGGATGGCGTCGTTCAGGGACTCGCGCTGTTCCGACGACATCATCCCGAAGAAGGCGACGAGGGCGGCCGCGGGGTTGTCGCTCTGCGCCCAGGCCTCGTTCATGAGGGCGGCCGAGTAGGCGGCGCGGGTGGAGACCGCCGTATATCGATAGGCGCGGCCTTCGACTTCCCGACGCACCCAGCCCTTCTGATGGAGATTGTCCAGGACGGTCATGACGGTGGTGTACGCGATGGAGCGTTCCTGCTGGAGGTCTTCCAGGACTTCCCGGACGGTCACCGGGCGGTTCCATTGCCAGATGCGCGTCATGACGGCGTCTTCGAGTTCTCCCAAGGGGCGCGGCACAGGCTCACCCTAGTGGGAGATAACGGGAATAACGGTTATTGGAGGGCGAAGCGCGGCGGTAGCCCGCCATAGCATGACGAAAGGGGCGCCGACCGTTGCCTTGGTCGTACGCCCCTACGGAGTCCTGCGGGTGCGGCCGCGTGCGTTACGCGTCGGGGCCGTCCGACTGGCGGGTGGCCTCCGCGCGGGCCAGGGCCGCGTCCACCACGGCGTCCTCCTTGGCCTTGTTCGGGCCGCCCTGCGTCTTGACGATCACGACGATCAGGGCGATGAAGAACGCGGCCATCACGACCGGCGGCACGAGCGCGGAGACGTAGTCCATGCCGACCAGGGTAGCTAGCCCGCGACCCGTTCCTCGGGTGGGGGCGGGGGTACCGGGCGGCGGCGTGGCGGGAAGACCTCGGAGGGCTTGGGGACCGGGCGCTCGGAGGGGGTCGGGGTCGGCGGCTTGGGGCGGGGCTCCTGGGCCGCGCGGCCGCCGGGCAGGGCGAGCAGCCGGGCGCGGGAGGCGGCCGGGGCGCTCGCGGTGGCCTGGGAGACGCGCGCGAGGCGGGCCCGCACGGAGCGCTCGGCGAGGACCTGGCAGCGGTCGAGCAGCCGGGCGGCGGCCGCGTTGGCACGCAGGGCGCGCAGGGCGGCGAGGTCGTCGACCCCGGGGTCGTACCCGCCGGCCAGGGCCTCCTCCAGGCGTTCCAGGTAGCCGGTGAGCGAGCCGGGGAGGCTCTCGCGGTAGCGGACCAGGTCGGCGAGGAGGAAGGCGCGCAGCCGGTCCGCCTCGCGCACCGCCTCGTCCACGGAATCGGCCAGACGGAGGGCGTCGCGAACGGCCTCGTCCGGGAGGGGGGCGGGGTGGAGGGCGTTGGCGAGGGCGCGTCGGAGCACACGCAGCTCGTCCGCACTGAACGCCATGCCGCCGCGGGATCCGTAGGGCGTGGGCATGGGGCGACGATACGCGCTAATCGGACAAACTTCGCGCAACGATCACCCGGCGCGTCGCCCCCACCTGCAGATTCCCCCACATGCCGCCCGCCGGACACCCACCGCCCGGCACACGGCCGACGGGGGCGGCCGAGGCACGCGGCCCCGCACCCCGCACGTTCCCGACACCCACGCGCGCGTGCGGACGGATCGCCGGGTCGCGGCGCCCGACGCCCGGCGGACGCAGGCGGCCGGGGCCGAGCCGGCGCAGGCGCGGTCGGCCGAACGGCCGGAGCCCCGCGCGCGGGCGGGGTCCGTACGTCTGGGGTGTTCGGGAGGGTCACATGCGGGAGACGTTGCGTTCGTAGACGAGGCGGAGGCCTATGAGGGTGAGCCAGGGTTCGTGGCGGTCGATCTCGGCGGAGTCGCGGAGGACCATGGGGGCCAGGCCGCCGGTGGCGATCACCGTGACCGTGGAGGGGTCGCCCTTCGGGCCCACCAGTTCGCGCTTCATGCGGGCCACGACGCCGTCGACCTGGCCCGCGTAGCCGAAGACGATGCCGGACTGCATCGCCTCGACCGTGTTCTTCCCGATCACCCCGCGCGGCCTGACCAGCTCGATCTTGCGGAGCATCGCGCCCTTCACGCCCAGCGCCTCGACCGAGATCTCGATGCCGGGGGCGATCGCGCCGCCCGCGTACTCGCCGCGCGCGGTGACCGCGTCGTACGTGGTCGCCGTGCCGAAGTCGACGACGATCGCCGGGCCGCCGTAGAGCTCGACGGCGGCGACCGCGTTGATGATGCGGTCCGCGCCGACCTCCTTCGGGTTGTCGGTGAGGATCGGCACGCCCGTCTTCACACCGGGCTCCACGAGGACCGCCGGCACGTCCCCGTAGTAGCGGCGGGTCACCTCGCGCAGCTCGTGCAGGACCGAGGGGACCGTGGCGCAGATCGCGATCCCCTCGATCCCGTCGCTCAGCTCCGCGCCGAGCAGCGGGTGCATGCCCATCAGGCCCTGGAGCAGGACCGCCATCTCGTCGGCGGTCCTGCTGGGATCCGTGGAGATCCGCCAGTGCTCGACGATCTCCTCGCCGTCGAAGAGCCCGAGGACCGTGTGCGTGTTGCCGACGTCGATGGTGAGGAGCATCAGTCGCGCACCTCGCGCAGGTCCAGGCCGATGTCGAGGATCGGGGAGGAGTGCGTGAGGCCGCCGACCGCCAGGTAGTCCACGCCGGTCGCCGCGTACGCCGCCGCGTTCTCCAGGGTCAGCCGGCCGGAGGACTCCAGGGCCGCGCGGCCGCCGACCAGGGCCACGGCCTCCTCGGTCTCGTCCGGGGTGAAGTTGTCGAGCAGGATCAGGTCGGCGCCCGCGTCGAGGACCTCGCGGACCTGGTGCATGGTGTCGACCTCGACCTCGATCGGCAGCTCGGGGAAGGCCTCGCGCACGGCCTGGAAGGCCTCGGCGACACCGCCGGCGGCCACCACGTGGTTGTCCTTCACCAGCGCCGCGTCCGAGAGCGACATCCGATGGTTGACGCCGCCGCCGCAGCGGACCGCGTACTTCTCCAGGGCGCGCAGCCCCGGCGTCGTCTTGCGGGTGTCGCGGACCCTGGCCTTCGTGCCCTCCAGGACGTCCGCCCACGCGCGCGTGGCGGTGGCGATGCCGGAGAGGCGGCACAGGATGTTCAGCGCGCTGCGCTCGCCGGTGAGCAGGTCGCGGGTGCGGGCGGTGACGCTGAGCAGCAGGTCGCCGGGCTCGACGCGCTCGCCGTCCTCACGGTGCCGCTCGACCTCGAACTCCTCGGTGCAGACGATCGACAGGACCGCCTCCGCCACCCGCAGGCCGGCGACCACGCCGGCCTCCCGGGCCACGAAGTCGGCGGTCGCGACGGCGTCCTCGGGGACGGTCGCCACGGTCGTCACGTCGACGCCGCCGTCGAGGTCCTCGGCGATCGCCAGGTGGGCGATGTCCTCGACCTGTACGGGGTCGAGGCCGGCGTCGGCGAGCAGCTGGGCGAGCGCGGGGTCGAGCCCGCACTCGTACTCCTCCGCGTCGCCGCAGCCGCAGCCGTCGCCGCAGCCGCCGGACTCCTCGTGCGAGCTGATCTGGATGAGAGGGACGTCCACGGGCTCGGGACGGGATTCCTCGGGCGTGCTCACGGCTGCTGCTCCCTGGGGGTGACGGGGCTTCGGGGGAAAATCACGGGGCTTCGGGGGTCACGGGCGGGAAGTCCGCGCCTTCGGTGACGCGGACCACCGGGCGGCGGTCGGCGGCGATCCGGACGACCAGGTGGCGGCGCCACTTCTCGTCGTCCCGGTCCGGGCGGTCCTCCCGCCAGTGGCAGCCGCGCGTCTCCTCGCGGGCCAGGGCGGCCGCGGCCAGGACCCGGGCGACGCACAGGAGGTTGGTGGTCTCCCAGGAGTCGACGCCCGGCTCGGCGGCCTTGCGCTCCTCCTCGGTGTCCTGCCGCAGCGCCTCCAGGGCGTCGCAGGCGGCCGTCAGGGAGGCGGCCGACCGCAGCACGCCCGCGTCCCTGGTCATGATCCGCTGGATCTCGCGGCGGGCCTCGGGCGCGACGAGGGTCAGCACCTCGCCGTCCTCGTTCTTCGCCACGCCCTCGCGGTGCGGGCCGTGCTCGGCGATGTCGGCGGCGATCCGCTCCGCGAAGACCAGGCCCTCCAGGAGCGAGTTCGAGGCCAGCCGGTTGGCGCCGTGCACGCCGGTGCAGGCGACCTCGCCGCAGGCGTACAGGCCGGGGACGGTGGTGCGGCCGCCGAGGTCGGTGCGGATGCCGCCGGAGGCGTAGTGCGCGGCCGGGGCGACCGGGATCGGGTCGGTGACCGGGTCGATGCCGTGCGCCCGGCAGGCGGCCAGGATCGTGGGGAAGCGGTGCTCCCACATCTCGGCGCCGAAGTGCCGGGCGTCGAGGTACATGTGCTCGGCGCCCTGCTCCGCCATGCGGCGGGTGATCGCCTTGGCGACGATGTCCCGGGGCGCGAGCTCGGCCAGCTCGTGCTGCCCGAGCATGAAGCGGACGCCGTCCGCGTCGACCAGGTGGGCGCCCTCGCCGCGTACCGCCTCGGAGACGAGCGGCTGCTGGCCCTCGGCGCCGGCGCCGAGGAACAGCACGGTCGGGTGGAACTGGACGAACTCCAGGTCGGAGACCTCGGCGCCGGCGCGCAGCGCGAGGGCGACGCCGTCGCCGGTGGAGACGGACGGGTTGGTGGTGGCGGAGAAGACCTGGCCCATGCCGCCGGTGGCGAGGACCACGGCGGGGGCGCGGACGGCGCCGACGCCGTCGTGCTGGCCCTCGCCCATGACGTGCAGGGTGACGCCGGCCGTGCGCCCCTCGTCGTCCTTGAGGAGGTCGAGGACGAGCGCGTGCTCGATGGTGCGCACCCCCCGCTCGCGGATCGCCTCGACCAGGGCCCGGGAGATCTCGGCGCCGGTGGCGTCGCCGCCCGCGTGGGCGATCCGGCGGCGGTGGTGGCCGCCCTCGCGGGTGAGGGCGATCTCGCCGTCGTCGGTACGGTCGAAGTCGGCGCCGGTGGCCATGAGGCGGCGGACGGCGTCGGGGCCCTCGGTGACGAGGAGGCGGACGGCCGGCTCGTCGCAGAGCCCGGCGCCGGCGACGAGGGTGTCGTCCAGGTGCTGCCCCGGGGTGTCGCCCTCGCCGAGCGCGGCGGCGATGCCGCCCTGGGCCCAGCGGGTGGAGCCGTCGTCCAGGTTGGCCTTGGTGACGACGACCGTACGGAGCCCGGCGGCGGTGCAGCGCAGGGCGGCCGTCAGTCCGGCGACGCCCGAGCCCACCACGACGACGTCGGCGTCGATGGCCCAGCCGGGCGCGGGGGCGTGCAGTCGTATTCCGGTCACGAGGCGGCTCCCTGGGTGGCTCCGAAGGTCATCGGGATGTTGTCGATCAGCCGGGTGGTGCCCACGCGCGCGGCGAGCGCCAGGATCGCCTCGCCCCGGTGGCCGTCCTCGACCTCGGTGAAGTCGGCGGGGTCGATCAGCGCCAGGTAGTCGAGGACGAGCGGCGGCTCGGCCTTCGCGGCCTCGTCGAGGACGCCCCGGGCCGCGGCCCGGACGGCCTCGGCGCCGCCGCCCTCGGCGGCCTGCGCGACCGCGTGCGCGTCGGCGGCGGCCCGGGCCTCGCCGAGCCGGGACAGCGCCTCGGCGCGGTTCCCGGCCCGCCCCTGGGCGCCGGGCAGGGCGACGGCGCGCGCGTGCAGCGCCTCCTGCGCGGCGAGCCGGTCGCGGGCGGCGAACAGGGCCCGGGACAGCGCGAGGGCGGTGTGCCGCTCGGCGGCCGACAGGTAGCGGTTGCGGCTCGACAGGGCGAGGCCGTCGTCCTCGCGGACCGTGGGGACGCCGACGATCTCGACGGGGAAGTTCAGGTCCCGCGCCATGCGCCGGATGACGGCCAGCTGCTGGGCGTCCTTCTGGCCGAAGAAGGCCAGGTCGGGCCCGGTGAGGTGGAGGAGCTTGGCGACGACGGTGAGGACGCCGTCGAAGTGCCCGGGGCGGGAGGCGCCCTCCAGGCGGTCGCCCATGGGGCCCGCGGTGATCCGGACCTGCGGCTGCCCGCCGGGGTAGACCTCGTCGACGGAGGGCGCGAAGACGGCACTGGCGCCGGCGGCGAAGGCCAGCTCCAGGTCGGCGTCGAGGGTGCGCGGGTAGCGGTCGAGGTCCTCGCCCGCGCCGAACTGGAGCGGGTTGACGAAGACGGTGACGACGACGAAGCCGTCCGCGCCGACCCGCTCGCGGGCGGCCCGGATCAGGGTGGCGTGCCCCTCGTGGAGGGCGCCCATGGTCATGACGACGGCGTTGTGCCCCGGCGGGCCGCCGAAGCTCGCACGCGCGCGTGCCAGTTCCGCGACCGTGGAGACCAGCTCCGCCGGCGCGTGCCGCCCGGGGTTCTTCCGGTCGGTCAGGGTCATCGGTCGTCTCCTCGCGGCCCGTCGTCGGGGCCGGTCGTGTCTGCGGGGCCGGTCGTGTCTGCGGCGGGGTCGGCGGCGAGGACGCCCAACAGATCCTGGGCCAGCTCCGGCTTGAGCAGGCCGTGCGCCAGCGCCCGGTCGGCGGTCGTCCGGGCCATCGCCAGGTAGCCGGCGACGGTGCCGGGGGCGTGCTTGCGGAGCTCGGCGACGTGGGCGGCGACCGTGCCGGCGTCGCCGCGCGCGACGGGGCCGGTCAGGGCCGCGTCGCCGGACCGCAGCGCGTTGTCGAGGGCGGCGCCCAGGAGGGGGCCGAGCATCCGGTCGGGGGCGGCGACGCCGGCCGTGCGGAGCAGTTCCATCGACTGGGCCACCAGGGTGACCAGGTGGTTCGCGCCGAGGGCGAGGGCCGCGTGGTAGAGCGGCCGGGCCTCCTCGGCGATCCACTCGGGCTCCCCGCCCATCTCGATGACCAGCGCCTCGGCGGCGAGCCGCAGCTCCTCCGGCGCGGTCACCCCGAAGGAGCAGCCGGCGAGCCGCTGCACGTCCACGGCGGTGCCGGTGAAGGTCATCGCCGGGTGCAGGGCCAGCGGGAGCGCGCCCGCGCGCCGGGCCGGGTCCAGGACCCGGGCGCCGTACCGCCCCGAGGTGTGCACGATCAGCTGGCCGGGCCGGACGGCGCCGGTCCCGGCGAGTCCCTCGACGAGGCCCGGCAGGGCGTCGTCCGGGACGGTCAGCAGGACGAGGTCGGCGAGCGCGAGCACCCGCGCGGGCTCCACCACCGGCACGTCCGGCAGCAGCGCGGCGGCCCGGCGCCGGGAGGCGTCGGAGACCGCGGAGACGGCGACGGGGCGGTGTCCGGCGAGCCGGAGGGAGGCGGCGAGCGCGGGGCCGACGCGGCCTGCGCCGACGACCCCGACGGTCAGCCGGGCGGGCCGGTCCTCGGCCCTGGGCTCTGGCGCTGCGGGTGCGTTCACGGTGGTTACGGGCCTTCCGTTCCAGTCCTCGGCGGGTACCGGACGATTTCTCGTCATGCTACGCCAGCGTTTCGCGCCTCCTCCCGGCTGCCCGAAACCCGCGGGCGGGGGTGCGGGGGGCGGTGTGATGATCGCTCCATGAACAGGGATCAGCTGCCACCGGAGACGCCCGAAGCGGTGACGGGAGAGGTGACCGGAGACGTGACCGGCGGGGTGTCGGACGAGGTGACCGGGAAGGACCTTGACGAGGGGGCGGCGCGGCGGTACCGGACCCAGGTGTGGGGCGGGGCCGCGCGCACGCTGTGGCGCCCGTCCGTGGACGGCACGGTCGGCGCGCGGCTGCGCGAGCTCGCCGACTGGACGGACGCGGCGGACCTCGCGGACGCGCTCCCCGACACGTACGGCGACGGTCTCGTGGAGGTCCTGGAGCGGCGGGTCGCCGAGGAGCTGGGGATGGAGGCCGCCGTCTTCCTCCCCACCGGCACCATGGCCCAGCAGGTGGCCCTGCGCTGCTGGGCCGGGCGCACCGGCAGCCCGGTCGTCGCGCTCCACCCGCTCGCCCACCCCGAGGTCCACGAGGACGACGCCTTCGGGACCGTGTCGGGGCTGCGGACGGTCCACCCGACGGACGCGCCCCGGCTGCCGACGGCCGAGGAGGTACGGGACCACCCGGAGCCCTTCGGGACGCTGATGCTGGAGCTGCCGCTGCGGGACGCGGGCTTCGTGCTGCCGTCCTGGGAGGAGCTGACCGCGACCGTCGAGGCGGCCAGGGAGCGGGACGCGGTGGTCCACTTCGACGGCGCCCGGCTGTGGGAGTGCCCGACGCACTTCGGGCGTCCGCTCGCGGAGATCGCCGGGCTCGCGGACAGCGTGTACGTGTCGTTCTACAAGTCCCTCGGCGGGATGTCCGGGGCCGTGCTGGCCGGGCCCGAGGAGCTGGTGGCGGAGGCCAGGGTCTGGCTCCACCGGTACGGGGGCCTGGTCTTCCAGCAGTACGCGACCGCGCTCTCGGCGCTGCGCGGCCTGGACACCGAGCTGCCCCGGCTGCCCTCGTACGTGGCCCACGCGCGCGTGGTGGCGGAGGCGCTGCGCGAGGCGCTCGCCGGGAAGGACGGTCCCGGCTGGTTCCGGGTGCACCCGGAGGTGCCGCACACCCACCAGTTCCAGGTGTGGCTCCCGTACGAGCCCGACGTCCTGACGGCGGCGGCGCTCGCGCTGACCGAGCGGACCGGGACCTGCCTCTTCCGCCGCTGGTTCGCACCGGTCCCCGGCGGCCCGCCGGGGACCGCCGTCACCGAGGTGACGGTGGCCGGGGAGGGCCTGGAGTGGACGCCCGAGGACGTCAGAAAGGCCGTACGCGACTTCCTGACGCTCATCGAGGCCTGAAGGCCCGGCCCGGGGGCCGTACGAGATCCGAGGCCG
This sequence comes from Streptomyces sp. R302, assembly GCF_012927245.1. Lineage (GTDB taxonomy): Bacteria > Actinomycetota > Actinomycetes > Streptomycetales > Streptomycetaceae > Streptomyces. The sequence goes on along the minus strand of NZ_JABBGE010000009.1, from coordinate 409,144 downwards.
GGGGCGGCCATGCGGCGGCCCGAGGCGACCCGAGGCCGGGGACCGTACTGCGGCCCGAGGCCCGGGGCCATACGGCGGCCCGAGGCCCGCGGGCCGTACGAGACCCGAAGCCGGGGGCTGTACTAGATCCGAGGTCCGGAGCCGTACGGCGGCCCGAGGCTGCCCGGGGCCGGGGGGGGGGCTGTACGGCGGCCCTGACCGGCGGCCGTACGAGATCCGAGGCCGGGGGCCGTACGAGACCCGAGGCCCGGGGCCGTACGAGACCCGGGGCCGGGGCCCGTACGGCGGCCCGAGACCCGAGGCCGTACGAGGACCGGGGCCGTACGAGACCCGAGGCCCGGGGCCATACGGCGTCCGGAGACCCGACGCCGTACGAAGCCCGGGGCCGTACGAGGGCCGTTCGTTTCGTCCGTGTGGGGCTTGCTCGTGGGGGTCGTGCGTGTGCCGTCGGCCGTCGGGGCCGGTCAGGGGCGGTCCGTGGGGCCGGTCTGCGGGCGGCGGAGGCCGAGGCGGGACCGGAGGGCGGCGAGGGTCCTGCCGAGGGGGCCGGTCGCGGGGCGGCCGGCGAGCACGCGCGCGAAGCGGCGGTGGTCGCGGAGTTCGCGGAGCACGGCCAGGTCGTGGGTGCCGGGGGCGGGCGGCGCGGGCTCGCCCCGCCGCGCGGCCCGGTAGCTGTCGAAGAGGTGCTGTTGCAGCGCGTCCATGGGCTCACTCTGGGCCCGGTCGGGACCGTCCCGCGCGCCGATTGACGAGGGCCGTCAATCGGCGCGACGGCCGCACGGGGGCATCCCGCACCATGGGGGCGTGAGCGTGACCATCGACATCACCGGCGTGCCGCCCGAGCGGATCGCCTTCAGCCCCTCGCCGCTGGCCGAGCTCGGCAACGCCGTCCACGTCCTCGCCGAACCGGGCCACCACCCCGCCCACCACGCGTGGGCGACGGCGACCGGCGCCGCGCTCGAACCCGGCCTCGCGGACCGCCTCCTGGAAGCCGACTTCATGTGGCGGTCGACCCGCTCGGACTTCCTGCTGCCCGCCCGGCCCCGCGAGACCCTGGCCGAGGAGCTCGACGACCTCGACCGCATCGACGACGAGACCTTCGTCGGCGCCGCCCTGGAGATCGCGTGCAGCCCCCGCCACGCCCGGGGCGGCATCCCGTCCCCGCTGGTCGACGAGGCGTCCCGGCGGCGCGCCCTGGACCTGGCCGCCGCGCGCGGCCCGCGCCAGGCCGCGTTCGCGGAGCGGATGATCTGCGCGCCCACTGCCACGCGCGCGTGGCTCCGGCGGCTCCTGGAGGACTGCGACGAGGCCTTCTTCGCCGACACCTGGAAGCGGGTCCGGGTGCAGCTCGCCGCCGACGCCCGCCACAAGACGGAGCTGATGCGCCGCAAGGGCCTGGCCGACGCCCTCGCGGACGCCTCCCGGGCGCTGAGCCTGGAGCAGGACCACGAGGGCACCCGGATCGTGGTCGACAAGCTGGTGGAGGCCCGGACGGAGGCCAGGGCCGGGTCCGTGACGCTGGTGCCCAGCGCCTTCGGCCGGCCGCACCTCATCGCCCTCTACGCGCCCGGCTGGCAGCCGGTGATCATGTATCCGGCGGCCAGTCGCGAGCTCGGCGGCCTGGAGCCCGTCGGCACCGTGGGGCTCCGCCTCGAAGCGCTCGCCCACCCGGTGCGGATGCGGATGTGCCGGAGCCTGGCGCGCGGCCCGTACTCGACGAGCGAGCTGGCGGAGACGTACGGCATCACCGCCCCCGAGGTCTCCCGCCACCTGGCCGTCCTGCGGAAGGCGGGCCTGCTCACCACCCGCCGCCGAGGCCGCTACGTCCTGCACCAGCTCGACTTCTCCGTCGTCGCCCGCCTGGGCAGCGACTTCCTGGAGTCGGTGCTGCGCTGAGCGGCCGGGCCGGGGGCTCAGCCCTTGGCGCCGCCCGCGCGGACCAGGCCCGTCTCGTACGCGAGGACGACGACCTGGACGCGGTCGCGCAGGCCCAGCTTGGTGAGGATGCGGCCCACGTGGGTCTTGACCGTCGCCTCCGACAGGACGAGACGGGCGGCGATCTCGCCGTTGGACAGGCCCTGGGCGACGAGGAGCATGACCTCGCGCTCGCGCTCGGTCAGCTTCTCCACCTCGCGGTGCTCGGGCTCGCGGCCGGAGGACGGCAGCATCGGGGAGAAGCGGTCCAGGAGGCGGCGGGTGGTCGAGGGGGCGACGACGGCGTCGCCGCTGTGCACCGAGCGGATCGCGCCCAGCAGCTCGGCCGGCGGCACGTCCTTCAGCATGAAGCCGCTCGCGCCCGCCTTCAGGCCGGAGAAGGCGTACTCGTCGAGGTCGAAGGTGGTCAGGATGAGCACCTTCGGGGCGTCGGGCACCGCGCAGATCCGGCGGGTCGCCTCCACCCCGTCGAGGCGCGGCATCCGGACGTCCATGAGGACGACGTCGACCTCGGTGGACCGCAGCACCTCCAGGGCCTCCGCGCCGTCGCCCGCCTCGGCCACGACCTCCATGTCCGGCTGGGCGGCGAGCACCATGCGGAAACCGGTGCGCAGCAGCACCTGGTCGTCGACGAGCATCACGCGGATGGACATGGGGTTCCTTCGGTGGGTGGGGACGGAGCACGGGCTGTCGGGGTGCGGACTCTCCGTACGGGCGGACTCTCCGTACGCACGGACTCTCCGTACGCACGGACTCTCAGTGTGCGGGCTTGAGCGGCAGCAGGACGCTGATCCGGAAACCGCCGCCCGGGCGCGGACCCGCGTCCAGGGTGCCGCCCACCATGCCGACCCGCTCCCGCATGCCGATGAGACCGTGACCGCGCCCGTCGGCGCCGCCGTCCTCGTACATCTCCTGGGGCGCGCCCCGGCCGTCGTCCTCGACGAGCAGGCCGAGGCCGTCGTCGAAGTAGACGAGCCGGACGCTGGCGCCGGCGTCGGGGCCGCCGTGCTTGCGGGTGTTGGTGAGGGCTTCCTGGACGATCCGGTAGGCGGTCAGTCCGACGCCGGTGGGCAGCTCGCGCGGGGTTCCCTCGACGGCGAGGTCGACGGTGAGCCCCGCGCCCCGCACCTGCTCGACGAGCTCCTCGATCTGCTCCACGTCCGGCTGCGGCACGTACTCCCCCGCCTCCTGGTGCTCGCCGGTGCGCAGGATGCCGAGGAGGCGGCGCATCTCGGCGAGCGCCTGCCGGCCGGTGGTGGAGATGGTCTCCAAGGCCTGCTTGGCGGTCTCCGGGGAGGAGTCCATGACGTAGGCGGCGCCGTCGGCCTGCACCACCATCACCGACACGTTGTGCGCGACGACGTCGTGGAGCTCGCGGGCGATCCGGGCCCGCTCGGCGGCCACCGCGACCTTGGCCTGCGCCTCCCGCTCCCGCTCCAGGCGGGCGGCCTTCTCCTCCAGCTGGGCGAAGTAGGCGCGGCGGGTGCGCAGCGAGTCGCCGAGGACCCAGGCGAGGGCGAACGGCACGGCCATGATCACCGTGAAGAAGACCCGGGCGGGCACCGAGACCGTCTCCTCCAGCGGCCATCTCAGCTGGGAGAGCGGGGCGGCGCACAGTCCGCCGACGAGGGCGAGCCGGGAGGCCCAGCGGGGGCCGTCGTGCGCGGCGACGGTGAAGATGATGACGAGCATGGCGAAGTCCGCCATGAAGGTCTGGATGTCGAGGACCAGCTGGACGACGCCGAGGGCGACGGCCAGGACCAGCATCTTCTCGGGCGCCCGCCGCCGCAGGGCGACGACCAGGGAGAAGAGCGTGGCGACCGCCCCGTAGCCGGCGGCGTGGTCGAGGGCCGGGGACATCGACCCGATCCACAGCCCGGAGAACCCGAGGAGGACGACGGCCCAGAAGACGTCGACGCCCGTCGGGTGGCTGCGGATGAAGTCGTAGAGGCGCTGCACGTAACCCAGAGTAGGGAAAGCCCACGGGCGGGGGATCAACCGAGCGGTCGATCCTTGCGGCGGGACCCGTACACCCCGGGGTGGAGACTGGGGCGCGTGACGGATGAGGGGACGCACGAGGTGAGGGGTCGGACGAGGTGACGGGACGGACGAGGTGACGGGCGGGACGGGACGGACGCGGGGCGGCCGGGAGTGGCGGGGCTGGCGGGAGGCCACCGAGGAGGCGCTGTACGGCCCCGGGGGCTTCTTCCTGCGCCCCGAGGGCCCCGCGGGCCACTTCCGCACCTCGGTGCACGCCTCGCCGCTCTTCGCGGCGGCGGTGGCCCGGCTGCTGGTCGCGACGGCGGAGGAGCTGGGCACCGACGAGGTCGGCCTGGTGGACGTGGGCGCGGGCCGGGGCGAGCTGCTGGCCGGGGTGCTGGCCGCGGTCCCGGCGGGGCTGCGGGTGCGGGCGTACGCGGTGGAGCGGGCCCCGCGGCCGGACGGGCTGCACGCGCGCGTGGAGTGGACCGACCGGCTCCCCGAGGGCGTGCGCGGCCTGCTCTTCGCGAACGAGTGGCTGGACAACGTGCCGGTGGACGTCGCCGAGGTCGGCGAGGACGGCACGGTCCGGTACGTGGAGGTCCGCGCCGACGGTACGGAGCGGCTCGGCGCCCCGGTCACGGGTCCGGACGCGGAGTGGCTGGCCCGCTGGTGGCCGCTGGCCGAGCCGGGCGCGCGGGCCGAGATCGGCCGGCCCCGGGACGAGGCGTGGGCGGCGGCGGTCGGCTCGCTGGCGGCGGGCCTGGCGGTGGCCGTGGACTACGGGCACGTACGGGACTCCCGGCCGCCCTTCGGCACGCTGACCGGCTTCCGGGCGGGCCGGGAGGTCGCGCCGGTCCCGGACGGCACCGGCGACCTGACCTCCCACGTGGCCCTGGACGCCTGCGCGGCGGCGGTCCACGCGCGCGTGCCGGCGGAGCTGACGACCCAGCGCGAGGCGCTGCACGGCCTCGGGGTCTCCGGCGCCCGCCCGCCCCTCGCGCTCGCCTCGACGGACCCGGCGGCGTACGTGCGGGCCCTGTCCGGCGCCGGCGAGGCGGCCGAACTGACCGCGCGCGGCGGCCTGGGCGACTTCCTGTGGCTGAGCCAGCGGGTGTGAGGAGCCCGACCTCCCGCGCGGAGCCGCCGGGTTGTCCACAGGCTGGGGGCTCGCCCGTCGGCGGGGCGCGCGGCGGGGGATACTGTCCGGCATGACGGAGACCACGGTCGGCATCGGCGGCGCGGCGGAGAGCACCGACATGGTGCTGAACATCGGCCCGCAGCACCCCTCCACGCACGGCGTGCTGCGGCTGCGGCTGGTGCTCGACGGCGAGGTGATCCGGCATGCCGAGCCCGTCGTCGGCTACATGCACCGGGGTGCCGAGAAGCTCTTCGAGGCGCGCGACTACCGCCAGATCGTCATGCTGGCCAACCGTCACGACTGGCTCTCCGCCTTCTCCAACGAGCTCGGCGTGGTGATGGGCGTCGAGCGGATGCTCGGCATGGAGGTGCCGGAGCGGGCGGTCTGGCTGCGGACGCTGCTCGCGGAACTGAACCGGGCCCTGAACCATCTGATGTTCCTGGGGTCCTACCCGCTGGAGCTGGGCGGGATCACGCCCGTCTTCCACGCCTTCCGGGAGCGCGAGGAGCTCCAGACGGTGATGGAGGAGGTCTCCGGCGGCCGGATGCACTACATGTTCAACCGGGTCGGCGGCCTCAAGGAGGACCTGCCGGCGGGCTGGCTCGGCCGGGCCAGGCAGGCGGTCGCGGACGTGCGGTCGCGGATGGACGTCTACGACCGTCTGGTCCTCGGGAACGAGATCTTCCGCGCCCGCACGCGCGGGGTCGGCGTCCTGGCCCCGGAGACCGTGCACGGCTTCGGGGTGTCCGGGCCGATCGCCCGCGCCTCCGGCGTCGACTTCGACCTGCGGCGCGACGAGCCGTACCTGGCCTACGGGGAGCTCCAGGACACCCTGCGGGTCGTGGTCCGCCAGGAGGGCGACTGCCTGGCCCGCTTCGAGTGCCTCCTCGACCAGACGCACAACTCCCTGGAGCTGGCGGACGCCTGCCTGGACCGGCTCGACGCGCTGCCGCAGGGGCCGGTCAACCAGCGGCTGCCGAAGGTCCTGAAGGCGCCGGAGGGGCACACGTACGCCTGGACCGAGAACCCGCTGGGGCTGAACGGCTACTACCTGGTGTCGAAGGGCGAGAAGACCCCGTACCGGCTGAAGCTGCGCTCGGCCTCGTACAACAACATCCAGGCGCTGGTGGAGCTGCTGCCGGGGACGCTGGTCTCGGACATGGTCGCGATCCTGGGGTCGTTCTTCTTCGTCGTCGGCGACATCGACAAGTGAGTCCCGCTCAGGGGCGGCGCATCACCGCGTAGTCCCTGGTCTCCCGGTCGGGGCGGCGGCGGTCGGCGACCGTCCAGCCCCAGCGGGCGTACCGGTCCGTCAGCTCCGGCACGTCGAGGGTCATCAGGAGCGCGGGCCCGGCGCCGGCCCGGGCCAGGAGGGCGTCGTGCAGCGCCCGGCCGAGGCCGCGGCCCCCGCCATGATCCGTCGGACAGGCCCGAGGGCGGCCTCCGCGCGGAAGTCGGGGCGCCGGGCGGCGGAGTCGGGCAGCCGGTCCGCGGTCCGTACGGCGCCGAGCGGCGGCTCGTGCCAGGGGGCGCCGCCGAAGGCCTGGGCGCACAGGGCGATCGGTTCGTCCCGGCGGGCCCGGGCCTCCTCCGGGAGGAGGAGGCCGACGGCACGGCTCACTGGTTGACGGCCCCGCGCAGTTCGGCGAGGTCGAGCTGCTCGGTCTCGTCGTGCGCGGTCAGGTCGATGACCTGGCCGATCGGACCGGCGGCGGAGGAGCGGGACACCACGGGCTCCTCCTCGGCGGGCTCCTGGGCGGGCTCGTCGGCGCGCTCCGGGCGGGGGCCGACGGCGGCCGAGGCCGGGACCGGGGTGAGGGCGGGGCCCTGCGCCGGGAGGGCGTCGGCCGCGCGGGCCTCCTCCAGGACCTCCTCGCCCACCACGTCGGCGAGGTCGGTGTCCTGGACGGCCTCGATGGCCGCCTTGTGCGTACCGGTCTGGGTGCCGGCCTGCGTGCCGAAGAAGTCGAAGCCGCCCTCGGTGCGCGGGGCGGGGCGGCGGGCCGCGTACGGGGCGATCGCGCTGGCCGCCGGGACGGCCGGGGTCCGGTCCTGCGCCGGGGCCGCCGGGGGCAGCGCCTTCGCGGTGGCCGCGGGGGCGAGGGCCGCCGGGGCGTCCTGGCCCGGCGGGTGGGCGTGCTCGGCGGCGTGCCGGCCGCGCGGCTCCTCCGCCTGCGCGGCGCGCTCGGCGAGGTCGCGGGCGCGGGCCGCCTCGGCGGTGCGGCGGGCCTGCTGGGCGGCGGCGTTGCGGGGCAGGTCGCGCAGGGCCTGGGCGGCGCGGCGGTACGCCTCCGGGGTGGGCGTCGACCCGGCGGCGGGCAGCTCCTTGGGGGCCTCGGCGCCGGCCTGGGCCAGGACGCGCTGTCCTTCGAGGGCGCTGGCGCGCTCGGTCTCGGCGGTCGCGTAGCGGCGCAGCAGGTCGGCGTGCTCGCCGCGCAGTCCGGCGAGTTCGACGCGCTTGGCACGGAGCTTGGCGTCGAGGCGGATGCGCAGGGCGCGGGACTCCTCCAGGTCCGCCTCCAGTTCGGCGAGGCGCTCCTCGGCCTTCCACTGGTCGGCGGTGCGGGCGCGGGTCAGCTCGGCGACCTGGCGGCCGGCGCTGCGGTCCCAGCCGCGCATGAGGACGGCGCCGGTGACGGCGGCGGCCGACGCCGCGACGGCGAGCAGCCGGACGACCACGAGTTCCCCGGGGATCCAGGCCGCCGCGGCGCAGACGACCGCGGCGCCGGCGACCGCGGAGGGCGGCATCAGCTTGTGCAGAGGCGGGGAATGGCGGTGGCGTCCACGTGGCATGGCCTGAAATTTACCGTGCGTAGGCACGGAGTGGGGGGTCGGCCCGGCAATCATTTGGCCACTTCTCGACAACGGAATCGGGCAGACCGCGTTCCGCTTCCGCTTCGGGCCGACTCCCCCTCTTCGGCGGCTACTTGCCGACCAGCCCCTTCTCCTTCAGATAGGCGGCGGCGACATCCTCCGGCTTCGCCCGCTCGGCGTCGACCTTGCGGTTGAGTTCGGCGAGATCCGCGGTGGTCAGCACCTTGGTGATCTTGTCGAGGGCGGCGGCGACCTCGGGCGCGCCGGCCTCCTTCGCGTTCACCACCGGCAGCACGTTGTCCGCGTTCTGCAGGTGCTTGTCGTCCTCCAGGAAGACCAGGCCGAAGCCTTCGATCGTGGCGTCCGTGGTGGTGGTGAGGACCAGCTGGTCCACCCCGTCCTTGACGGCCTGCTTGGCCTGCGGGGTGCCGACGCCCTTGGGGTCGACGCCGGCCACGTCGATGCCGTAGGTCTTCTTCAGACCGGGGGCGCAGAAGGGGCGGACCGTGCATTCGTCGCCCGCCGCGATCTTCACCTTCAGCTTCGACGCGCCGAGATCCGAAAGGGTCCGCAGCTTGTTCTTCTCGGCGAATTCCTTGGACACCGCGAAGGCGTTCTGGTCGACCGCCCCGCCGACTTCCAGGACCTTCAGTCCGCGCGGCTCCGCGAGCTTCCGCAGCGCGTCCACGGTGGCCTTCGCGTCACCGGAGGCGACCGGCTTCTCCTCGGGCGCCTTCGGGCCGTTCGCCTTCGCGTTGAGGAATTCCGCGAGCGTCGCCGCGTATTCCGCCACGACGTCGATCTCGCCCTTCTCCAGCGCGGGCTCGTACAGCTCGCGGTTCTTCACGGTGGTGACCGAGACCGAGTAGCCCGCGTCGCGCAGCGCCTGCGCGTACAGCTCGGCGAGCACCTTCGACTCGGTGAAGGCGGCCGCGCCCACCACCAGGGAGCCCTTGTCGCCGCCGGAGCCGCCGGAGCTCGTCTCCTTGCCCTTCTCCAGGCTGTCGCCGCCGCACGCGGTGAGCGAGACGGCCAGTGCGGCGGCACCCAGCAGCGCGCCGGTGGCGCGCGAGATCCTGTTCACGTCTTTCCGTCCTTCTCTCTTCGGTGTACCGAGTACGTCAAGTCCGAGGCGGCCGGGGCACCAGGAGCCGGTCCACGCCGACCAGCACGCCCTCCACCGCCAGCGCGAGCAGCGCCACCAGGACGGCGCCCGCGACCACCTGCGCGGTGTCGTACAACGCGAAGCCGGCGGTGATGATCCGGCCGAGGCCGCCCTGGCCGACCATGGCGGCGATCGTCGCGGTGGCGACCACCTGTACGGCGGCGGAGCGTACCCCCGTCATGACCACCGGGGCCGCCAGCGGCAGCTCGACCCGGCCGAAGACCTGAGCGCCCGTCATCCCCATGCCCCGGGCCGCCCGGACGGCCGCCCGGTCGACCTCGCGCACGCCCACGTACGCGTTGGTCAGCAGCGGCGGTATCGCGAAGAGGACCAGGGCGGTCACGGTCGGCACATAGCCCGCGTTCCGCAGCGGGGAGACCATGAAGAGGGCGAGGACCGCGAAGACGGGGACCGCCCGCCCCACGTTCGACACGTTGACCGCGAGCGCGCCGCCGCGCCCGAGGTGGCCGAGCCAGAGGCCGAGGGGCAGCGCGACAGCGCCGGCGATCAGCAGCGCGAGCCCGCTCACGTACACGTGCTCGGCGAGGCGGACCCCGATGCCCTCCTCGCCGGTCCAGTGCGCGCCGGTGGTGAGCCAGGTCCACGCGTCCGTCACGACCCCCACCTCACTCACCCCCCGGCGCGCCCTGGGCCCTGGACCAGGGCGTGAGCAGCCGCTGGACGCCCAGGAGCAGCAGGTCGGCGGCGACGGCGAGGAGCACGCAGAGCACCGCGGCGGCGAGCACCTGGGCCTTGAAGAAGGTGGGCAGGGCGTCCTCGATGAGATTGCCGAGGCCGCCGCGGCCGACGACCGAGCCGATGGTGGTGAGCGCGATGGTGGAGACCGTGGCCATCCGGACGCCGGCCATCAGGACCGGCAGCGCGAGGGGCAGTTCGACCTGCCAGAGGAGTCTCCAGGGGCCGAAGCCGAGGCCCCGGGCGGCCTCCCGGGTCTCGGTCGGCACGGCTTCGAGTCCGGCCAGCGCGTTCCGCACCAGGATCGTCAGGGCGTACAGCACGAGACCGGTGACGACGAGCGCGGAGGAGAGCCCGAAGACGGGCAGCAGCAGCGAGAACATGGCGAGCGACGGCACCGTGTAGAGCAGGGTGGTGAGCCCGAGGACGGGGGTGGCCAGGCGCGGGCGGGCCCGGACGAGGAGGGCGAGCGGCACGGCGACGAGCAGCGCGATCGCCACGGAGGCGGCGGTGAGGCCGATGTGCTGGACCAGGGCGTCGGTCAGCTCGTCGCGGCGGGTGCGCAGATACTCCCCGCAGATCCAGTCGTTGGCGACCAGACAGTTCGGTGCGCTCATCCGGACCTCCCCCGGGCCGCCGCCGCTAGAACGTGTGTCTGACGTCGACCCTAACCCGCTCCACCGACAACACGGCCGGTCCACGGCCTCGTGGCGGCCATCCGCCACCTCGCCGCAACACCTCCTTCACCCACACCGGATGACGAGGGGACACAATGGGCCCCATGATCCGGTTCGAACAGGTGACCAAGCGCTATCCGGACGGCACCACCGCGGTCGACGACCTCTCCTTCGAGGTCGCCGAAGGTGAGCTCGTCACGCTCGTGGGCCCCTCGGGCTGCGGCAAGACGACCACGATGATGATGGTGAACCGGCTGGTCGAGCCGACCGCCGGCCGCGTCCTCGTCGACGGCGAGGACATCGCCGGGGTGGATCCCGTCGCCCTCCGCCGCAAGATCGGCTACGTCATCCAGCAGGTCGGGCTCTTCCCCCACCGCACGGTCCTCGACAACACCGCGACCGTCCCCGCCCTGCTCGGCTGGAAGAAGGCCGCCGCACGCGCGCGTGCCGCCGAACTCCTCGAACTCGTCGGCCTCGACCCCGCCGTCCACGGCCCCCGCTACCCCGCGCAGCTCTCCGGCGGACAGCGCCAGCGCGTCGGCGTGGCCCGCGCGCTCGCCGCCGACCCGCCGGTCCTCCTCATGGACGAGCCCTTCGGCGCCGTCGACCCCGTCGTCCGCGAACGGCTCCAGAACGAGTTCCTCGCCCTCCAGGCGACCGTCCGCAAGACCGTCCTCCTCGTCACCCACGACATCGAGGAGGCCGTCCGGATGGGCGACCGCATGGCCGTCTACGGACAGGGCCGCATCGAGCAGTTCGACACCCCGGCCACCGTCCTCGCCTCCCCCGCCACCCCGTACGTGGCCGACTTCGTCGGCGGCGACCGCGCCCTCAAGCGCCTCGCCGTCACCCCCGTCACCCCCGAGGACCTCGACCCGCTGCCGGACGGAACCCCCGCCCCCGGCCCCGCCCCTGTACCGGAGTCCGGCCCCGCACCCCGCTCCGTACCCCTCGGCGGCAGTCTCAAGGAAGCGCTCGCGCTGCTCCTCCAGGAGGACTCCGGGCACCTCACCGTCACCGGCGCCGACGGAGCGCCGCTCGGCACCCTCACCCCCGCCGGGGTCCACCGGGCGCTGCGCCGCGCCAGCGCGTAGGGAGGCGTCAGCCCCCGGAGCTTCCCGGGGGTTCAGTCCCCCCGGAGCTTCCCGCTCATCCACACCAGGCCGGGCGGGATCTCCCGGTTCCACGTCGTGAAGTTGTGCCCGCCGGACTCCAGCGTGATCGAGGAGACCCGCGCCGGGCTCTTCACCTTGCCGATGAACTCCCGGGTCCCCTTCAGGTTCCCCTCCCCGGACTTCGACGTCGTCACCAGGAACGACGACGCCGGCTGCGGCCGGTGGTCCAGGCTCCACAGCAGGTCGGCCCGGCGCCGCAGCTCCCGGTCCCCGTGGAACAGGTCACCGGTCGTCACGTCCTCCGCCGCCCGGTAGTACGCCGAGAACCCCGCCCCCGCCACGAACCGGTCCGGGTGGTGCAGCGCGATCTTCAGCGCGCAGTAACCCCCCGTCGAGTTGCCCATGAACCCCCAGTTCCGCGGCTTCGACCCCACCCGGTACGACTCCGAGACCGCCCGCGGCAGGTCCTCCGCGAAGAAGGTCTCCGTCTTCGGACCGCCCGGCACGTCCACGCACTCGGTGTCCCGCGGCGGCGCCACCGTCGGCCGCAGCATCACCAGGACCATCGGCTGCATCCGCCCCTCCTTCGCCTGGAGGGACGCCGTCCGGGGGTACTTCAGCCCCTTGATCAGGTTCTCCGCCGTGCCCGGATACCCCGTCAGCACCACCGCCGCCGGGAACGACCGCTTCGCGTACCGCTCCTGGAAGTACTCCGGCGGCAGATAGACGAACGCCGGCGAGGTGATCCCCGACCGGTCGCCCCGCACCACCACCTCCTGGATCTGCCCGCCCACCGACGGCCGCGCCCCGCCCGGCACGTCCACCGCCCGCGTCCCCACCACCCGGACGTCCTTCGCGGCGGCGCCGTGGTCGACGACCACCCCCATCTCCTGCTCCTGGCCGAACAGATCGGCCCAGGAGCCGTAGAAGAGGAAGGAACGGTTCGCCGCCAGCCCCACCGCCGCGAACAGCGCCAGCTGCGTCGCGAACAGCAGCCCCACCCTGCCGAGCACCGGCCGCCACCCCCGGCGGGCGAGCCGCGGCCACCACAGCACCGTGACCGCGAACAGCCCCAAAGCCGCCGCCACCGCCGTGACCAGCGCCGCGCCACTCGTCAGACCCATCAGACGTCCGCACCTTCCCGTACGACTTCCCGGACGTCCCGACGACTTCCTGAGAATTTCCTGTGCCCGAATGAACCCGCCCCCGCGCAGCCCCGTCCTAAGGAGCGCCCCGAACAGGGCCGAAAACGACCACGGACGCACGGGAAGCGCAGGAAGCGATGTCTGTCACGGTAGATGGGGACAAAACATCATCGGTTCCGGTTCGGGTCCGCCGAATTCTCCGCGGCCCCAAGCCGGAACGGATCCCCTCCCTCATCGGCACGGGCTGCACCCTCGTCGGCCTCCTCGACATCGCCGCCAGCGTCTTCCCCCGGTTCCGCGCCAGCCGCGTCCACGCCCTCGCCGAAGTCCTCCCCGGCACCCTCGGCCCCCTCTCCGCCGCCGTCTCCCTGAGCGCCGGCGTCCTCCTGCTCCTCCTCGCCCACGGCCTCAAGCGCCACAAGCGCCGCGCCTGGCGAGCCGTCGTCCTCCTCCTGCCGCTCGGCGCCGTCGCCCAGTTCGTCTGGCGCCACTCGGTCCTCGGCTCCCTGCTCTCCCTCGGCCTGCTCGCCCTGCTGCTCCGCCACCGCGACCAGTTCGCCGCCCTCCCCGACCCCCGCAGCCGCTGGCGCGCCCTCGCCAACTTCATCGTCATGGGCGCCGGCTCCCTCGCCCTCGGCCTCGTCGTCGTCAGCGCCCACCCCCGCCGCGTCGTCGGCGACCCCAGCCTCACCGACCGCCTCGAACACGTCCTCCTCGGACTCCTCGGCGTCGAAGGCCCCGTCGCCTACACCCACGGCGTCGACTGGACCGTCGGCTACTCCCTCGGCGCCCTCGGCACGCTCACCGCCCTCACCACCCTCTACCTCGCCCTCCGCCCCGAACACCCCGCCGCCCGCCTCACCGAGGACGACGAGACCCGGCTCCGCGCCCTCCTCGACCGGCACGGCGGCCGCGACTCCCTCGGCCACTTCGCCCTCCGCCACGACAAGGGCGTCGTCTTCTCCCCCAGCGGCAAGGCCGCCGTCTGCTACCGCGTCGTCTCCGGAGTCATGCTCGCCAGCGGCGACCCCATCGGCGACGTCGAAGCCTGGCCCGGCGCCATCGAACGCTTCATGGACGAGGCCCGCGCCCACTCCTGGACCCCCGCCGTCATGGGCTGCTCCGAGACCGGCGGCCAGGTCTGGACCCGCGAGACCGGCCTCGACGCCCTCGAACTCGGCGACGAGGCCGTCATCGACGTCGACGCCTTCTCCCTCTCCGGCCGCGCCATGCGCAACGTCCGCCAGATGGTCAAACGCATCGAACGCGGCGGCTACACCACCCGCGTACGCCGCGTCCGCGACCTCTCCGACGACGAGCTCGACCGCGTCCGCGAGGCCGCCGCCGCCTGGCGCGGCACCGACACCGAACGCGGCTTCTCCATGGCCCTCGGCCGCATCGGCGCCCCCGGCGACGGCGACGCCGTCATAGCGACCGCCCACCTCACCGACCCCGACCAGCAGGACGGCCCCTACGGCGACCTCAAAGCCATGATCCACTTCGTGCCCTGGGGCCCCGACGGCATGTCCCTGGAACTCATGCGCCGCGACCGCTCCGCCGACCCCGGCATGAACGAACTCCTCATCGTCGCCGCCCTCCAGGCCGCACCCGGCCTCGCCATCCGCCGCGTCTCCCTCAACTTCGCCATGTTCCGCTCCACCCTCGCCCGCGGCGAACGCATCGGCGCCGGACCCGTCCTCCGCCTCTGGCGCGGCCTCCTCCTCTTCCTCTCCCGCTGGTTCCAGATCGAGTCCCTCTACAAGTTCAACGCCAAGTTCCAGCCCCGCTGGGAACCCCGCTTCGTCGTCTACCGCGCCGGCCGCGACCTCCCCCGCATCGGCCTCGCCGCCATGCAGGCCGAAGGCTTCCTCACCCTCACCCTGCCCCGCCCCTTCACCCGCCGCCCCACCCGCACCCCCCGCCCCTGCGCCCACGTCGTCCCCCCGCGCACCAGCCGGGAACACGAGGTCAGTGCCGCCTGAAACCGCCCCCGACCCCGCCGGGCCCTACGCTGGTCGTATGAGTACGACGATCGACCGGGGCGCTCCCCTCGGCCTCCCCGAGTGGGACCGCTGCGCGGTCATGGGCGTGGTCAACGTCACCCCGGACTCCTTCTCCGACGGCGGCCGCTGGTTCGACACCACCACCGCCGTCAAGCACGGCCTCGACCTCGTCGCCCAGGGCGCCGACCTCGTCGACGTCGGCGGCGAGTCCACCCGCCCCGGCGCCACCCGCGTCGACGAGGAGGAAGAGCTCCGGCGCGTCGTCCCCGTCGTCCGCGGCCTCGCCGCCGAAGGCGTCACCGTCTCCGTCGACACCATGCGCGCCTCCGTCGCCGCGGCTGCCGTGGCAGCGGGCGCCGCGCTCGTCAACGACGTCAGCGGCGGCCTCGCCGACCCCGGCATGGTCCCCGCCGTCGCCGCCGCCGAGGTCCCCTTCGTCGTCATGCACTGGCGCGGCTTCAGCGCCGACATGAACAGCCTCGCCGTCTACGACGACGTCGTCACCGAGGTCGTCACCGAACTCCGCACCCGCATGGAAGCCGTCGTCGACGGCGGCGTCGCCCCCGAGCGCCTCGTCATCGACCCCGGCCTCGGCTTCGCCAAACTCGCCCCCCACGACCTCGCCCTCGTCGCCCACCTCCCCGAGCTCCGCGCCCTGGGCCGCCCCCTCCTCGTCGCCGCCTCCCGCAAACGCTTCCTCGGCCACGTCCTCACCCGCGGACCCGGCGCCACCCCGCCGCCCGCCCGCGAACGCGACGCCGCCACCGCCGCCGTCTCCGCCCTCGCCGCCCACGAAGGCGCCTGGGCCGTCCGCGTCCACGAGGTACGCGCCACCGCCGACGCCGTCCGCGTCGCCCGCGCCGTCGAAGGAGCCCGGTGACCGCCGCGGAACCCCCGGCCCCCGCCGGACGCGACGCCGACCTCACCGCCGTCGAAGCCGCCAACACCGCCTTCTACGCCGCGATGGAGGAAGGCGACTTCGACCGCCTCGAAGACCTCTGGCTCGACGACGGCGCCACCGAGATCTCCTGCGTCCACCCCGGCTGGCCCGTCCTCACCGGCCGCGGCGAGGTCCTCCGCTCCTACGCGCTGATCATGGCGCACACCGACTACATCCAGTTCTTCCTCACCGACGTACGGATCTCCCTCGCCGGCGACACCGCCCTCGTCACCTGCACCGAGAACATCCTCAGCGGCGGCCCCGCCGAGGACGGCGCCGAGCTCGGCCCCCTCGTCGGCCAGCTCGTCGTCGCCACCAACGCCTTCCGCAGGACCCCCGAAGGGTGGCGGATCTGGTCCCACCACGCCTCCCCCGTCATCGCCGAAACCGGCGACGGCACGCCCACCGCGACCCCCGACGACGACACCGGACCCTCCGCCTGACGGCCCCGACAGCAAGCGCTGTCGGTGGCCGCAGGTAGATTCGACGGAGGACACCCGGCCGTCCGCACCCGGCTGCGTGCCTCCGCAACTACGACAGCAGGAGTGATTCGCGTGGATCGTGTCGCGCTGCGCGGCCTCAAGGCCCGAGGTCACCACGGCGTCTTCCCCAAGGAGCGCGAGGAGGGGCAGACCTTCATCGTGGACCTGGTCCTCGGCCTCGACACCCGCCCGGCGGCCGCCGACGACGACCTCACCAAGACCGTCCACTACGGCATCGTCGCCGAAGAGGTCGTCGACGTCGTCCAGGGCGAGCCCGTGGACCTGATCGAGACCCTCGCCGAGCGCATCGCCCAGCAGTGCCTCAGCCACGCGGGCGTACAGGAGGTCGAGGTGGTCGTCCACAAGCCGGACGCCCCCATCACCGTCCCCTTCGACGACGTCACCATCACGATCACCCGGAGCCGACGATGAAACCGAGCCAGAGCGACCCCACCGTCCAGCCCGTGCCGGCCTCCGTCGTCGAGACCGTCGACGCCGCCGACACCACCCTCTCCAACCCCCGATGGGCCGTCGTCGCCCTCGGCGCCAACCTCGGCAACCGCCTGGAGAACCTCCAGGGAGCCGTCGACGCCCTCGCCGACACCCCCGGCCTCCGCGTCAAGGCCGTCTCCCCCGTCTACGAGACCGAGCCCTGGGGCGTCGAGCCCGGCAGCCAGCCCTCGTACCTCAACGCGGTCACCCTCGTCCGGACCACCCTGCCGCCCTCCTCCCTCCTGGAGCGCGCCCAGGCCGTCGAGGAGGCCTTCCACCGCGTCCGGGACGAGCGCTGGGGCGCCCGCACCCTCGACGTCGACATCGTCACGTACGCGGACGTGGTCTCCGACGACCCCGTCCTCACCCTCCCGCACCCCAGGGCCCACCAGCGCGCCTTCGTGCTGGCCCCCTGGCACGACGTGGACCCCGAGGCCCAGCTCCCCGGCCACGGCCCCGTCGCCGCCCTCCTGGCCGCCCTCGGCCGCGAAGGCCTGACACCCCGCCCCGACCTGGAACTCCGCCTCCCCGAGTAATCGTTACGCTACGTGGCAGACCACCCGCGACCACGTGAAGGACACCCGGTGAAACAACTGCGGCTCAAGGTGCTCGCCGGACTCTTCCTGGTCGCCGGCATCCTCTCCTGGGGCGGCGCCCGCCTCTGGGACGCGGTCGGCACGCTCCCCAGCGTGCCGCTCGCCGCGCCCATCGTCCTCGCCGTGATCGCGGTGGTCCTCACCGCCACGGCCCTCTCGATCCGGGCCCGCCTCAAGGCCCAGCGCGAGCGCCGCCCCGGCGCCAAGGGCGTCGAACCCCTGATGGCCGCCCGCGCGGTCGTCTTCGGCCAGGCCAGCGCCCTGGTCGCCGCCCTCGTCGCCGGCCTCTACGGCGGCGTGGGCGTCTTCCTCCTCGGCTCCCTCGACGTCCCCGCCCGCCGCGACCAGGCCCTCTACGCCGCCGCCGCGGTCGTCGCCGCCTTCGCCGTCATCGCCGCCGCCCTCTTCCTGGAGCGCGTCTGCAAACTCCCGGAGGACGACGACAAGGGCCACGCCCCCGCCACCTGAGACCTCCGACGACCGGATCGACGGGCGTCCTGCTGGAGGCACGGCGGGCGGTTCGCCCCTAACGGGCCAATATCAGGGACATGGCCTCGGCTCGTGTGGTCGCGTCGCGAAGCTGGCCACGTACCGCCGAGGTCGTCGTCTTCGCACCCGGCTTGCGGACTCCCCGCAGCGCCATACACATGTGCTCGGCCTCGATGACGACGATCGCGCCACGCGCCTCGAGGATCCGCATCAGCGAATCGGCGATCTGCGTCGTCAGACGCTCCTGCACCTGCGGACGCCGGGCATAGACGTCCACCAGACGAGCCAGCTTCGACAGACCCGTAATCTTGCCCGTTTCGGCCGGAATGTACCCAATGTGAGCTACGCCATGGAAGGGGAGCAGATGATGCTCACATTGCGACGTCAGTTCGATGTCTTTCACCAGGACCATCTCGTCGTGGCCCAGGTCGAACGTCGTGGTCAGCACGTCCTCGGGCTTCATCCACAGCCCCGCGAAAAGCTCCTTGTACGCCCGCGCCACCCGCGCGGGGGTCTCCTTCAGGCCCTCGCGGTCCGGGTCCTCTCCGACCGCGATGAGGAGCTCTCGTACGGCGTTCTCGGCGCGCTTCTCGTCGAACTCGCCGATCGTGCCCTCGCCGTCCAGCGTCACCGGGTCGGTCATCTGTGCCTCGTTCCGTCTGGTCTGACATGGCGCGCAAAAGAGCCGCGCCCCCACAGGCTAAAACCTGTGGGGGCGCGGCTTCCATTCCGGGGGTCCGGGGCTCAGGGCTCCGGGGTGTCCTCGGGGGCGATGTCGATGCCCTTGGTGGTGTCCACCGGGGCCGTGCCGTTCGCGCTGTTCGTCAGGGCCAGCTCCTTGGGGGAGAGGACCGGCGGGCGCGTGGACGGGGTACGGCGGGCGGAGCCGGTCCAGGCCGGGCGGGCCGGGCGCTTGACGATGGGGGCGAAGATCTCGGCGATCTCCTCCTTGCCCAGGGTCTCCTTCTCCAGGAGCGCCAGGACCAGGTTGTCGAGGACGTCGCGGTTCTCGACCAGGATCTCCCACGCCTCGTTGTGCGCGGTCTCGATGAGCTTCTTGACCTCTTCGTCGACCAGCGCGGCGACCTCTTCCGAGTAGTCGCGCTGGTGGGACATCTCGCGGCCGAGGAAGGGCTCGGTGTTGTCGCCGCCGAACTTGATGGCGCCGAGCCGCTCGGTCATGCCGTACTGGGTGACCATCGCGCGGGCGGTGGTCGTGGCCTTCTCGATGTCGTTCGCGGCGCCCGTGGTCGGGTCGTGGAAGACGAGCTCCTCCGCGGCGCGGCCGCCCAGCATGTAGGCGAGCTGGTCGAGCATCTCGTTGCGCGTGGTGGAGTACTTGTCCTCGTCCGGGAGGACCATCGTGTAGCCCAGGGCGCGGCCGCGGGACAGGATGGTGATCTTGTGGACGGGGTCGGCGTTCGGGGAGGCCGCCGCGACCAGGGCGTGGCCGCCCTCGTGGTACGCGGTGATCTTCTTCTCCTTGTCCGACATGATCCGGGTCCGCTTCTGCGGGCCCGCGACCACGCGGTCGATCGCCTCGTCCAGGGAGTGGTTGTCGATCAGCTTCTTGTCCGAGCGGGCGGTGAGGAGCGCCGCCTCGTTCAGGACGTTGGAGAGATCGGCACCGGTGAAGCCGGGGGTGCGGCGGGCGACGGCGCCGAGGTCGACGTCCGGCGCGACCGGCTTGCCCTTCTGGTGGACCTTGAGGATCTCCAGGCGGCCCTGCATGTCGGGGCGGTCGACGGCGATCTGCCGGTCGAAGCGGCCCGGGCGCAGGAGGGCGGGGTCGAGGATGTCGGGGCGGTTGGTGGCGGCGATCAGGATGACGCCGCCCTTGACGTCGAAGCCGTCCATCTCGACCAGGAGCTGGTTGAGGGTCTGCTCGCGCTCGTCGTGTCCGCCGCCGAGGCCGGCGCCGCGGTGGCGGCCGACCGCGTCGATCTCGTCGACGAAGACGATGGCCGGGGCGTTCGCCTTGGCCTGCTCGAAGAGGTCGCGGACGCGGCTGGCGCCGACGCCGACGAACATCTCGACGAAGTCGGAGCCGGAGATCGAGTAGAAGGGCACTCCGGCCTCGCCGGCGACGGCGCGCGCGAGGAGCGTCTTGCCGGTGCCGGGCGGGCCGTAGAGGAGGACACCCTTGGGGATCTTGGCGCCGACGGCCTGGAACTTGGCGGGCTCCTGGAGGAATTCCTTGATCTCGTGGAGTTCCTCGACGGCCTCGTCCGAGCCGGCGACGTCGGCGAAGGTCGTCTTGGGCGTGTCCTTGGTGATGAGCTTCGCCTTGGACTTGCCGAACTGCATGACGCGGGAGCCGCCGCCCTGCATCTGGTTCATCAGGAAGAGGAAGACGACGACGATGAGGACGAAGGGGAGGAGCGAGAGCAGGATCGAGACGAAGGGCGACTGCTTCGTCGGGGAGACGGTGTAGCCCTTCTCGATCTGTCCGGCCTCGAACTTCTCCTGCAGCTTGTCGGCGAGGTCGGCGCCCTGGGTGCCGATGTAGCTGGCCTGGACCTTGCTGCTGCCGTCGATCTTCGTGTCGCCGGTGAGTTCGATCTTGACGATCTGCTCGTCACCGGTGGTGATCTTTGCCTGCTTGACCTGGTTCTTGTCGATCGCCTGGACGACCTTGCCGGTGTCCACCGTCTTGTAGCCCTCGGACGAGCCGACGACCTGCATCAGCACGACCACGGCGAGGACGGCCAGCACGATCCACATGACCGGCCCACGGAAGTATCGCTTCACGTCCATCCATACGGAGCGAGAAATCGCCCCGTCCCTCCTGCCCGTAGGTAAATGCCGCTGTATGAGAAAAGCTGTTCTTCGGACGGTACCTCAGCATCGTCGCCCGCGACCGCCTTCCCGTGGTTCAACGGGGGGAAGGCGGTGCGGGTTCCCCGCTGAGCGGGGGAAGCTCAGCCGCCGTAGACGTGCGGGGCGAGCGTGCCGACGAAGGGGAGGTTCCGGTACTTCTCGGCGTAGTCGAGGCCGTAGCCGACGACGAACTCGTTGGGGATGTCGAAGCCGATCCACTTGACGTCGATGGCGACCTTGGCGGCGTCCGGCTTGCGCAGCAGGGTGCAGACCTCCAGGGAGGCCGGCTCGCGCGAGCCGAGGTTCGACAGGAGCCAGGACAGCGTCAGGCCGGAGTCGATGATGTCCTCGACGATCAGGACGTGCTTGCCCTTGATGTCGGTGTCGAGGTCCTTGAGGATGCGGACGACGCCCGAGGACTGGGTGCCGGCGCCGTAGGAGGAGACGGCCATCCAGTCCATGGTGACGGGGGTGGACAGGGCGCGTGCCAGGTCCGCCATCACCATCACGGCGCCCTTGAGGACTCCGACGATGAGCAGGTCCTTGCCCGCGTATTCCGCGTCGATCTTCGCCGCCAGCTCGACCAGCTTGGCGTCGATCTCTTCCTTGGTGATGAGCACCGACTGGAGGTCGGTGCCCATGTCCTTCTCGTTCACCCGGGTCACTTTCGTTGCAGCGTGCGTCAGCCTTGCCGGATGACCAGTCTGCCACCCTGGCGGCGGGCTTCGACGCGGCCGGGCAGGTTGATGGCGCCCTGGCCGCGCCAGCCGGTGATGAGCCGGTCGAGTTCTTCGATGTGGCGGGCGAAGAGGGAGCCGGCGGGGGCGCCCTCGGCGATCACGGCGCGGCGCAGGACGCGGCGGCGTACGGCGGGGGGCAGCCCGAAGAGCTTGGCGCATTCGAGGGCGCCCGCCTCGTCGCGTACGGCGGTCTCGGCGTCGGCGGCCCAGGTGTCGAGGGCGTCGGCGTCGTCGCGGGAGAGCTGGGCCGTTCGGGCGAGGGCTTCGACGACGCCCTTGCCGAGGGCCTTCTCCAGGGCGGGGAGGCCTTCGTGGCGGAGGCGGGAGCGGGTGTAGGCGGGATCGCTGTTGTGGGGGTCGTCCCAGACGGCGAGTTCCTGGGCGATGCAGGCCTTGCGGACGGTCTGGCGGTCGAGCTGGAGGAAGGGGCGGCGGTAGCGGCCGTGGGTTCCGGAGACGGCGGCCATGCCGGAGAGGGAGCGGATGCCGGATCCGCGGGCGAGGCCGAGGAGGACGGTCTCGGCCTGGTCGTCGCGGGTGTGGCCGAGGAGGACGGCGGCGGCGCCGTGGCGTTCGGCGGCGGCGTCGAGGGCGGCGTAGCGCGCGTCGCGGGCGGCGGCTTCGGGGCCGCCTTCGCGGCCGACGGTGACGGCGACGGCTTCGACGGGGCCGAGGCCGAGGGCGGTCATGCGGTCGGCGACTTCGTCGGCGCGGCCGGAGGAGCCGTCCTGGAGGCCGTGGTCGACGGTGACGCCGCCGGCGCGGACGGGGAGTTTGCGGGCCTCGAAGGCGAGGGCGGAGGCGAGCGCCATGGAGTCGGCTCCGCCGGAGCAGGCGACGAGCACGAGGGGGTGCGTGTCGCGGGGGGCGGCGGGGTCGGTGGGGTGCTCGGTGAGGACGTCGTGGAGTACGCGGCGGACCGCCAGGCGTATCGCCGCGACCGCAGGATGGGGACCCATGGTTCGGTGCCCTTCGTGGATGGGGTGGGGTGCCTCGGTCGGAGTCTTAACGGTCGGAATGGGGTGTTCGGTCACTCAGAGTGCGTCGATGGTGACAGAAACGTGGCCCTTACCCGAGCATTGCACGCCTCACCCCACGCTCAGGGTCCCTCGGACGGGTGATTGGTGGCGTTCTCAGGAGTCCGCCTTGCGGTGCACCCTCGCGATCCAGTCGGCGGGGGCGGCGATCTCGCTCTTGGTGGGGAGCGTGTTGGGGGAGGTCCAGACGCGGTTGAAGCCGTCCATGCCGACCTGGTCGACGACGGCGCGGACGAAGCGTTCGCCGTCGCGGTACTGGCGGAGCTTGGCGTCGAGGCCGAGGAGCTTGCGCAGCGCGAGGTCGAGGCGGGAGGCGCCGCGGGCGCGGCGGGCCTGGAACTTCTCTCGGATCTCGGCGACGGAGGGGACGACCTGGGGGCCGACGCCGTCCATGACGTAGTCGGCGTGGCCTTCGAGGAGGGACATGACGGCGGTGAGGCGGCCGAGGATCTCGCGCTGCTCGGGGGTCTGAACGAGTTCGACGAGGGAGGGGGCGGGGTCGCCCTCCTCGGCCTCGGGGCGGCCGCCGGCGAGGGTCTGGGCGGCTTCGCGGAGGCGTTCGAGGAAGGTTCCGGGGTCGACCTCGGTGGCGGCGAGGAATGACTGGATCTCGCCCTGGAGGTGGTCGCGGAGCCAGGGGACGGCGGTGAACTGGGTGCGGTGGGTCTCCTCGTGGAGGCAGACCCAGAGGCGGAAGTCGTGGGGGGAGACGCCGAGTTCGCGTTCGACGTGGACGATGTTGGGGGCGACGAGGAGGAGCCGGCCGCCGCCTTCGGGGGCGCCGGGGAGGTCGCGGGTGACGGGGGCGAAGGTCTCGTACTGGCCGAGGATGCGGGAGGCCAGGAAGGAGAGCAGCATGCCGAGCTCGACGCCGGTGACCTTGCCGCCGACGGCGCCGAGGACGGTGCCGCCCGGGGTGCCGGCGCGGCGGTCCTGCATCTTGCCGAGGAGCGGGGTGAGGAGTTCGCGGAAGCCGGCGACGTTGGCCTTGATCCAGCCGGCGCGGTCGACGACGAGGACGGGCGTGTCGTGGGCTTCGGCGCCTTCGGGGAGCATCCGGGTGTAGGCGCGGACGTGTTCCTCGGCGGCCTTGGCGTGGCGGCGGAGTTCGGCGACGACGGCGCGGGCCTCGTCGCGGCCGACGTCGGGGCCGGGGCGGACCAGCCTGGTCGCGGTCGCGACCGCGAGGTTCCAGTCGACCATTCCGGACGTGCCTGCACCACCGATGCTCGTCATGGGTCAACGGTACGGGTTCGGGCCCGGTTCGGGTCCGGTCCGGAGGGTGGTGCCGGGGGCCGGTTCCGGTCGGTCTCGGGGGTCACTTCTGGCCGGTGAGGGCGGCGGAGAGGCGGTCGAGGGCCGGCTGGGCGAGGTCCGGGGAGGGGGTGCGGCCGGCGAGGAACGCGAAGGCGAGGAGGCGGCCTTCGGCGGTGACGACGGTGCCGGCGAGGGTGTTGACCCCGGTGAGGGTGCCGGTCTTGGCGCGGACGAGGCCGGCGCCGGCGGGGGCCTGGCCGTAGCGGCCGGCGAGGGTGCCGGTGAAGCCGCCGACGGGGAGGCCGGTGAGGAGCGGGCGCAGCTCGGAGTCTCCCGCGGCGCGGGAGAGGAGGGTGGTGAGGAGGAGGGCGGAGACGCGGTCGCGGCGGTCGAGGCCGCTGCCGTCGGCGAAGCGGGCGCCGGTGACGGGGAGGGCCCGGCGGGCGAGCTCGGCGCGGACGGCCTTCTCGGCGCCGGCGAAGGAGGCGGGCTGCTTGCGGGCGAGGGCGGTCTGCCGGGCGAGGGCCTCGGCGAGGTCGTTGTCGCTGTGGGTGAGGGTGCGCTCGACGAGGTCGGCGAGGGGGGCGGAGTGCGTACGGGCGAGGGGGGCGCCCTTCGGGGTGCGGCCGGGGGCGGGGGCGCCGGTGACCTTCACGCCGGCATCGGCGAGGTGGGCGGCGAAGGCGGTGGCGGTGTCGCGGGCGGGGTCGCCGGAGCGGGGGGCGGGTCCGGCGGTGCTGTCGTCGAGGCGGCCGCCGCGGGTCATGAGGGCGGTGACGGGGGCGAGGTTCTCGTTGGGGCCGATCGGGTGGAGGACGGGTCCCTGATAGAGGCCGGTGTCGTAGGCGAGGCGTACGGAGGTGTGGCCGCGCTTCGTGAGGGCGCGGGCGGTGTCGCGGGCGAGGGCCTTCAGGCGGGTGTCGTCGAGGGTGGGGTCGCCGCCGCCGGTGAGGGTGACGGCCTTGCCGTCGGGGGTGGCGGTGACGGTGGTGGCGATGCGGTGGTCGGCGCCGAGGGCGGAGAGGGCCGCGGCGGCGGTGGCGAGCTTGACGGTGGAGGCGGGCGTCATGGGGGTGACGGCGCCCTCTCCGTACAGCTGCCGGCCGGTGGCGGCGTCGACGACGGAGGCGGTGCGGACGGTGCCGAGGCCCGGGTCGGCGAGGAGCGGGACGAGGGTGCGGGCGAGGTCGGTGGGGAGGGTGCCGTCGTCCGGTCCGGAGACGGCGGCGAGGACGTCGGGGGCGCTGGGCGCGGGGGCGGGCTCCGGGCGCTGCTGTGCGGCGGGGGCGGCGGCCGGGGTGGGGGCCTGGCCGGGGGTGCGGGCGGGGTGATGCTCGCCACCCGTCGCGGGGGCGGCGGCGCGGGCCCGCTCGGCCGTACGCTGGCCTCCGTCCCATGGGCCTGCCGCGGTCACCGCCGCGGCGGCAAGAACCAGACCGAGCACGGCGGAGCCCGCCGTGAGCTGCCACACCCTCGGTTCCGGCATTGCTGACCAGCCCCTTTCGCGATCACGTACCTGCGTGAGAGACACTTAATCACCGCGCGTCGTCGCGAGCATTCACTTGTGTTGATTCAGGAGGAGCCACCCGTGGAGTTCGACGTTCTCATCGAGATCCCCAAGGGATCGCGGAACAAGTACGAGGTCGACCACGAGACCGGTCGTATCCGTCTGGACCGTCGCCTCTTCACGTCGACGGCCTACCCGACCGACTACGGCTACGTGGAGAACACCCTCGGCGAGGACGGCGACCCGCTGGACGCGCTGGTCATCCTCGACGAGCCCACCTTCCCGGGCTGCCTGATCAAGTGCCGCGCCATCGGCATGTTCCGCATGACGGACGAGGCCGGCGGCGACGACAAGCTGCTGTGCGTGCCGGCGACGGACCCGCGCATGGAGCACCTGCGCGACATCCACCACGTGCCGGAGTTCGACCGCCTGGAGATCCAGCACTTCTTCGAGGTCTACAAGGACCTGGAGCCGGGCAAGTCGGTCGAGGGCGCCGACTGGGTCGGCCGCGCCGAGGCCGAGGCCGAGATCGAGAAGTCGATCGCGCGCGCCAAGGAGCAGGGCGCTCACTGACGCGCCGGCCCGACGGACTCGTCGGGCTCCGCGGAAGGCGGCGCACCCTTCGGGGTGTGCCGCCTTCCGCGCGTCGGTACCGCCTTTCGCGCATCCGCCTTTCGCACGTCCGTCTGGCGCCCATACTGGAATCCAAGATTCCCTGGGTGTGAGCGGAGAGCGAGTGGTGGCGGAGCCGGAGGGCCCCGAGGAGGCTCCGGAGGACCGGAAGCCCCTGTCGGACGAGGCGACCTCGGAGTTCGCGCTGCCCGAGGGGCTGCTGCCGGAGCCGCCGCCGGAGCCGGAGGGCTCGGCGTTCGTGGTGCCGGAGGGGCTGGCCGCCGAGCCGGGGCCCGCGGAGCCGGAGGGTTCGGCGTTCGCGACGCCGTCGACCTACTCCGCGCAGGACTCGCCGCCGGCCTTCACCCCGGCGTACGGGGTCCCCCTGGCGCGGCTGCCGCACAACGCTCCCTGGCAGGACCGGATGCGGACGATGCTGCGGCTGCCGGTGGGCGACCGGCCGGTGCCGGAGAAGCCCGCCGCGAAGGACGAGACGGGGCCCTCGGTGCCGCGCGTGCTCGACCTGACCCTCCGCATCGGCGAGCTGCTGCTCGCGGGCGGGGAGGGCGCGGAGGACGTCGAGGCGGCGATGTTCGCGATCTGCCGCTCGTACGGCCTGGACCGCTGCGAGCCGACGGTGACGTTCACGCTGCTGTCGATCACCTACCAGCCGTCGCTGGTGGACGACCCGGTGACGGCGAACCGGACGGTACGCCGCCGGGGCACCGACTACACCCGTCTGGAGGCCGTCTACCTGCTGCTCGCGGACATCAACGCGCCCGCGCACGAGGTGTCGCTCGAGGAGGCCTACCGGCGGCTCGCGGAGATCCGGCGCAACCGGCACCCGTACCCGGGGTGGGTGCTGACGACCGCGGCGGGCGTCCTCGCGGGGGCGGCCTCGACGCTGCTCGGCGGCGGGCCGTGGGTCTTCTTCGTGGCCGCTTTGGGCGCGGTGCTCGGCGACCGGCTGGCGTGGCTGTGCGCGGGGCGCGGGCTGCCGGAGTTCTACCAGTTCCTGGTGGCGGCGATGCCGCCGGCCGCGATGGGGGTGCTGCTGACGCTGCTGCACGCGGGTCTGCGGCCCTCGGCGGTGATCACGGGTGGCCTGTTCGCGCTGATCCCGGGGCGGGCGCTGGTCGCGGCGGTGCAGGACGGTCTGACCGGTTTCTACATCACGGCCTCGGCGCGGCTCCTGGAGGTCGGCTACTTCTTCGTGGCGATCGTGGTGGGCGTGCTGTCGGTGCTGTACGTGGCCGTGCAGTTCGACGCCCAGCTCAATCCGGAGGGGGCGCTGAGCCCGGTCGAGCGGCCGGTGACGCAGATCCTGTCGGCGATGGTGCTGTCCGCGACCTTCGCCATCCTGTTGCAGCAGTCGCGGGCGACGGTGCTCTTCGCGACGCTGAACGGCGGGGTGGCCTGGGTGGTGTACGCGTCGATCGCGATCACGGCGGAGGGGTCCGCGGTGATGGCGACGGCGGCGGCGGCGGGGCTCGTGGGTCTCTTCGGGCAGCTGATGGCCCGCTACCACCACACGTCGTCGCTGCCGTACGTGACGGCGGCGATCGGGCCGCTGCTGCCCGGTTCGGCGACGTACTTCGGTGTGCTCTCGATCGCCCAGAACAACCTGGACCAGGGCTTCGGCTACCTGGCCAAGGCGGCGGCCCTGGCCCTGGCGATCGCCATCGGGGTGAACCTGGGAGGCGAGCTGGCCCGCCTCTTCATGCGGGCCCCGGGCGCCGGCTCCGCCCGCAGCGCGGCGAAGCGGACCCGAGGCTTCTAGCGCTGCGGCGGGTTCTGGCCGTTGTGGCCGGGCCGGCCGTCGTAGCCGTCCTGGCCGTTGTAGCCGGGCTGGCCGTCGTAGCCGCCCTGATCGGTGTAGCCGCCCTGGGCGTCATAGCCGCCGTAGCCGGGCTGCTGGTGGCCGTAGCCGGGCTGCTGACCGTATCCGGGCTGCTGCTGGTCGTAGCCGGGCTGGGCGCCGTAGGTCTGGCCGTCGTAGCCGCCCTGGCCGGCGTACCCGGCCTGATTGCCGTACCCGTACCCGCCCTGATCGGCGTAACCGGCCTGGTTGCCGTAGCCGTAGCCGCCCTGATCGGCGTAACCGCCCTGGTTGCCGTAGCCGTAGCCCTGACCCGCGTAGCCGTCGTGGTTGCCGTAGCCGCCCTGGTCGCCGTAGCCGTCGTGGCCGTCGTAGCCGCCCTGGCCGGGCTGGGTGCCGTACGTGCTCTGGTCGCCGGGGGGCGTCGGGTCGGCGGGGGCGGCCGGGGCGGCGGGGCCCTGGGCGGCGGCCTGGGCGGCGGCCTTCTTCGACTGGGAGCGGGCCCGGAGGTACTCGATCACGATCGGGACGACCGAGACGAGGACGATCAGGATGAGGATCGCCTCGATGTGCTTGTGCACGAAGTCGACCTTGCCGAGGGAGGCGCCGAGCAGGGTCACGCCCGCGCCCCACAGCACGCCGCCGATGATGTTGAAGGTGATGAAGGAGCGGTAGTTCATCCGGCTGACGCCGGCGATGATCGGCGTGAAGGTGCGGATGATCGGCACGAAGCGGGCCAGGATGAGGGACTTCGGGCCGTGCTTCTCGAAGAACTCGTGCGCCTTCTCGACGTTCTCCTGCTTGAAGAGCTTGGAGTCGGGGCGCCGGAAGAGGGAGGGGCCGACCTTCCGGCCGAAGAGGTAGCCCACCTGGTCGCCGAGGATCGCCGCGGCGACGACCAGCGTGCAGACCAGCCACAGCGGGCTGTCGAGCTTGCCGGTGGTGACGAGGAGGCCGGTGGTGAAGAGCAGCGAGTCGCCGGGGAGGAAGAACCCGATGAGGAGACCGGATTCGGCGAAGACGATGGCGAGGACGCCGATCAGGCCGAAGGTCTGGATCAGGTAGTCCGGATCCAGCCAGCTCGGTCCGAGGGCAAGCGTGTTCACGGTTCCGGGCTCCTGCGGTTCGGGGTGGGGGCATGTCGGGATGCGGGCGGGACATGCCTGCGGCGCGCCCCAAGCTATCAACGCGGAGGGGCGGGCCCCGGTTCCAGCCGGTGGCCGGGGATGCGGGGTGGCCGGGTTCCGGCGACCCTGGGTGACCAGGAGGTGATGGCCGATGGGCATCGAGGAGTACGGAGGCGGTCAGGGACCGCACCCCGATGTGCTGGTGGTGACGACGAACGACGTTCCCGGCTACGAGGTACGCCAGGTGATCGGCGAGGTCTTCGGGTTGACGGTGCGCTCCCGGCACCTGGGCAGCCAGATCGGCGCCGGTCTGAAGTCGATGATCGGCGGCGAGCTGAAGGGCCTGACGAAGACCCTGGTGGAGACCCGCAACCAGGCGATGGAACGCCTGGTGGAGCAGGCCAGGGCGCGCGGCGCGAACGCGGTGCTGATGTTCCGCTTCGACGTGACCGAGGCCGCCGATGTGGGCACGGAGGTCTGCGCGTACGGCACCGCCGTCGTCATCGCCCAGCAGCCCTGACCCCGGAGGGTACGGGAGCGGGTGCGGGCGCGGGCCCGGGCGGCCTTCCGCCCGGGCCCGCGCCCGTCGGGGGTCGGGTGCCCGGGCGGGCCGTCGGGCCGCGTCCTGACGTGACGTGAGATGTACGCCCGGTTGCCCGGCCTTTCGAGGTGTTGTGCGGCATTTGCTCACTTATGGTGTGGCGGTGGCCACCGATCATGACGCGACCGCCCCCGCCGAAGCCCCGGTACGGATCCTCCTCCCGCAGGTGCTGCCCGCCCTCGTGGTGGGCGTCGGATCGGGCCTGCTGTTCCTCGGCGTCAGCGCGCTCGCCGAGGAGCTCCAGTCGGTGCTGTGGGAGACCGTGCCCGACGCCCTGGACATCGGCCGGTACTCCTCGCTGTGGATGATCACCGTCCTCACCGTCACCGGTGTCGCCATCGGCCTGGTCATCTGGAAGGCGCCCGGCCACGCCGGGCCCGACCCGGCCTCCGAGGGGCTCGGCGGGCCGCCGCTGCCGCCGCTCGTGGTGCCCGGCCTCCTCGTCGCCTCCACCCTCGCCCTCGCCGGCGGCGTCAGCCTCGGCCCCGAGCAGCCGACGATCGCCGCCGCGATCTCCCTGGCCGCCTGGCTGGGCCTGCGGGCCGCGCCGGGCGTACCGGGCGCGTTCTGGGTCTCGCTCGCCGTCGCCGGCACCTTCGGCGCCCTCTTCGGCACCCCCGTCGCCGCCGCCCTGGTCCTCTCCGAGGCGCTCACCGGGCAGCCCGGCCGGGGCTCCCTGTGGGACCGGCTCTTCGCGCCGCTCCTCGCCGCCGGAGCCGGCGCGATGACCACCCAGCTCCTCTCGGACCCCAGTTTCGCGATGGGGCTGCCGCCGCTGACCGACCCCGGCTGGGAGGACCTGCTCGCCGCGCTCGTCGTGGCCACCCTCGGCGCCCTCTTCGGCCTCCTCGGCTGCTACGCCTTCCCCCACCTCCACCGGGCCTTCGGCCGGCTGCGGCACCCGATGGTGATGCTGCCGGCCGGCGGACTGCTGCTCGGCCTGCTCGGCGCGCTCGGCGGGCACCTGACCCTCTTCAAGGGCCTCCACGAGACGAAGGAGCTCGTCGACTCCATCGGGGTGTACTCCTCCGGGGAGCTGGCGAAGCTGGCCGTGGTGAAGCTCGCCGCCCTCCTCGTGGCCGCCGCCTGCGGCTTCCGCGGCGGCCGGGTCTTCCCCGCGGTCTTCCTCGGCTCCGCCTTCGGTCTCGTCGCCCAGGCGCTCGTCCCGGAGATCCACCCGGCGGTCGCCGTCTCCTCCGCCGTCCTCGGCGTCCTCCTCGCCACCACCCGGCAGGGGTGGGTGAGCCTCTTCATCGCCGCCGTGCTCGCCGCCTCCCCGGCGATGCTCTCGCTGCTCTGCCTGGCCACCCTGCCCGCCTGGCTGGTCGTCACCGGCCGCCCGCAGCTCGAACTCGACCACCAGGGCAAGCCCCTCCGCTGACCCCCCGCCCGCAGCCCGCCCGCCGCAGAAGGAGCCCCGATGGCCCCCCTCCACAAGGGATCCGACGTCACCGACAGCGAGCACTTCCGCCGGCTCGCCCTCAACCCCTTCTACGGCGAGGCCGACCCCGTCGGCGGGATGACCGAGGCCCCGCCGAAGCACCGGATGCCCGAGGGCCCGCTGGCGCCGTCCAGCGCCTACCAGCTGGTCCACGACGAGCTGATGCTGGACGGGAACTCCCGGCTCAACCTCGCCACCTTCGTCACCACCTGGATGGAGCCCCAGGCCGGTGTCCTCATGGCCGAGTGCCGCGACAAGAACATGATCGACAAGGACGAGTACCCGCGCACCGCCGAGCTCGAACGCCGCTGCGTCGCCATGCTCGCCGACCTCTGGCACGCCCCCGACCCGGCCGCCGCCGTCGGCTGCTCCACCACCGGCTCCAGCGAGGCCTGCATGCTCGCCGGCATGGCGCTCAAGCGCCGCTGGGCCAAGCGGAACGCCGACCGCTACCCGGCCACCGCCCGCCCCAACCTGGTGATGGGCGTCAACGTGCAGGTCTGCTGGGAGAAGTTCTGCGACTTCTGGGAGGTCGAGGCCCGTCTCGTCCCCATGGAGGGGGACCGCTACCACCTCGACGCCGCCTCCGCCGCCGCCCTCTGCGACGAGAACACCATCGGCGTCGTCGCCGTCCTCGGCTCCACCTTCGACGGCTCGTACGAGCCCGTCGCCGAGATCTGCGCCGCCCTCGACGAGCTCCAGGCCCGCACCGGCCTCGACGTCCCCGTCCACGTCGACGGCGCCTCCGGCGCCATGGTCGCCCCCTTCCTCGACGAGGACCTGGTCTGGGACTTCCGGCTCCCCCGCGTCTCCTCGATCAACACCTCGGGCCACAAGTACGGGCTCGTCTACCCGGGCGTCGGCTGGGCGCTGTGGCGCGGCGTCGAGGAGCTCCCCGAGGAGCTGGTCTTCCGGGTCAACTACCTCGGCGGCGACATGCCGACCTTCGCCCTCAACTTCTCCCGCCCCGGCGCCCAGGTCGTCGCGCAGTACTACACCTTCCTCCGGCTGGGCCGGGAGGGCTACCGGGCCGTCCAGCAGACCAGCCGGGACGTCGCCCGCGGCCTCGCCGAACGCATCGAGGCCATGGGCGACTTCCGCCTCCTCACCCGCGGCGACCAGCTGCCCGTCTTCGCCTTCACCACCGCCCCCGACGTCACCTCCTTCGACGTCTTCGACGTCTCGCGCCGACTGCGCGAACAGGGCTGGCTGGTGCCCGCCTACACCTTCCCCGCCCACCGCGAGGACCTGTCCGTCCTGCGGGTCGTCTGCCGCAACGGCTTCTCCGCCGACCTGGCGAGCCTCTTCGTCGAGGACCTGCACCGCCTCCTGCCCGAACTCCGCAGCCAGCCCCACCCCTTCACCGGGGACAAGGCCGCGGCGACCGCCTTCCATCACTGAGGGGCGCCCTCCTCGCCGCAGGCCAGCCGGAACTCCGACCAGCGGACCCCGTCGCGCGTCAGCCCGTACCGGCACCGGGAGTTCTGCCGGAGGAGCCCGGCCGCGGTCCGGCGGACGTACCCGGTGCCGTCAGGGATCTCCCGGAAGGTCCAGCCGCCGTCCAGGCTGCGGTGGCCGGGGCGCCGGTTCAGGACCGCCCGTGCAGGCGGCCAGCGCCCCGGCCGGCAGCAGTACGACGAGCGCGCGGAGCGGAGCCTGCGCCCGGGAAACGGGAACGCGCATCGGACCTCCCCCTGCCCCTCGGGGGTCACTGTCCTCCCACGTCCCGTGATACGGCCCCGGGTTCAGCGTCCGAGCCGGTGGAACCTCCGTACCGCCAGCGGGAAGAACACCGCGAGGAGCGCCAGCGGCCACAGCACCGCCGCCGTCACCCCCCCCGGTTCGCCGCCCGGGTTGCCGAACAGCTCCCGGACCGCCGTGGCCGTCGCCGACATCGGGTTCCACTCGACGGCCGTGCCCAGCCAGCCCGGCATGGAGTCCGGCGACGCGAAGGCGTTGGAGAGGAAGCCGACCGGCCAGACCAGGATCTGCACGGCCTGCACCAGCTCCGGCTTCCCCGCCACGAGCGCCAGGTAGATGCCGATCCACAGCATCGCGAAGCGCAGCAGCAGGAGCAGTCCGAGCGCGCCCGCGAAGGCGGCGAAGCCACCCCGGGCGCTCCAGCCCATCGCGTACCCGACGCCGACCATCACGAGGAGTCCGGCCGCCGACTGGAGCATGTCGGCCGCCGCCCGGCCGACGAGCACGGCGCCGTCGGCCATGGGCATGGAGCGTGGGGGTCCCCCCTGCTCGAAGAGCTCGGGGGAGGTCGACGACCCCCTTGTCCAGGTCCCGGGTGACCGCCGTCATCGTCCCTTCGAGCCCGAACACCATGGTCAGCGTGAGCATCCCGGGCACCAGGTAGTCGACGTACTCCCCCTGTACGGCGCGGCCGCCGCCGACCAGGTAGCCGAACATCAGCAGCATCATCACCGGGAAGACGAGCCCGACGACGACCGCGACCGGCTGCCGCGCCCAGTGGGCCAGCTCGCGCCGGGTCATCGTCCAGCAGTCGCTCAGCGCGTACGCGGCGGCGCTCATACCGCCACCTCCTTCTTCTCCTCGTCCTCCGTCAGCCGCAGGAAGGCCTCGTCCAGCGTGGGGCGCCGCAGCGCCACGTCCTCGGCCTCGATCCCGGCCGCCTCCAGGGCCCGTACGACCTCCGCGAGGGAGGCCATCCGGTCCCGTACGGGCGCGCTGATCAGCCGCCGGTCCCGGTCGACGTCCGTCTCGCCGGCGCCGAAGGGCAGCGCCCGTACGGCCTCGTCGAGGCGGGCGGCGTCCCGGACGACGACGTCGATCCGGTCCCGGCCCGCCCGGGACTTCAGCTCCCCCGGGGTGCCCTCGGCGACCACCCGGCCGCCGTCGACGACCGAGACGCGGTCGGCGAGCCGGTCGGCCTCCTCCAGGTACTGGGTGGTCAGGAGCACCGTCGTCCCGCCGTGGACGAGGGAGCGCACGGCCTCCGAGACCTCGCCGCGGCATGGGGGTCCCCCCTGCTCCTCAAGAGCTTGGGGGAGGGTCGAGGCCGGTGGTCGGCTCGTCCAGGAAGAGCACCTCCGGTTCGGTGATGAGGGACGCGGCGAGGTCGAGCCGCCGCCGCATGCCGCCGCTGTACTGCCGGACCGGCTTGCGGCCGGTGCCGGCGAGGCCGAACCGCTCCAGGAGCGCGTCGGCGCGCAGCCCCGCGCCCCGGGCGCCGAGGTGGAAGAGGCGGCCGAACATCTCCAGGTTCTGCCGGCCGCTCAGCTCCTCGTCGAGCGCCGCGTGCTGCCCGAGCAGCCCGATCCTGCGCCGGACCTCGGCGGCCTCCTTCCGTACGTCGTGCCCCGCCACCCGCACCCGGCCCTCGTCGTGCCGGAGCAGGGTCGCCAGGACCCGTACCGTCGTGGTCTTGCCCGCCCCGTTGGGGCCGAGCAGGCCGTGGACCGTGCCGCGCCCGACGGCGAGGTCGAGGCCGTCGAGCGCCCGCTTGTCCCCGTACCGCTTGCGCGCGCCCTCCATGAGGATCGCGTCTCCACCCACAGACATCCGTTTCCTCCCGATGTACGCCACCCATGGCCACTAGTCAAATTTGACGAGCAGCTCCGGCGGGAGGGTATGCCCGCTTCCCGGGCTAGTCAAACTTGATTACTCCTCGCCGGCGTCACCGGTCGTCGCGTACGGGTTCTCCTGCCCCTCCGCCAGGACGCCCACGAACGGCTCGCCCTCCCCCGCGAAGGTGTACGCCCCGCCCTCGATCCGCTCGATCAGCCCGAGCGTCCACGCCCGGCCGGCGTCCGCCGAGTGCACCCAGAGGTGCATGATCTCGCCGATGTGCCCGAGCTGCGCCGGACCGCCCTCCGGGACGTAGTACTCCGTCACCGCCGACCGCCAGGCGTCCAGGCCCCGCAGCCGCTCGCGCAGCAGCTCCACCGCCTCCGCGCGCGGCAGGTCGACGATGAAGCCGACCGCCGCCGACAGCACGTCCATCTGCTGGTCGTAGGTGGCCAGCGCCTCCCGGAGCAGCCGCAGGTACTCCTCCCGGCCCGCCTCGGTGATCTCGTACTCGACCCTGGGAGGACCGCCGACCGTGCTCGGCGCCAGCTCCTCGGCGCGCAGCAGTCCCTGCTTCGCCATCTGCTTGAGCGCGTGGTAGATCGAGCCCGGCTTGGCGTTGGACCACTCGTGCGCGCCCCAGTACTCCAGGTCGTTGCGCACCTGGTAGCCGTGGGCGCGGCCGTGCTGCTTCACCGCGCCCAGGACGAGAAGGCGGATCGCCGACATCCCCACGTACCTCTCTGGTCGATTCCGACCAGAGTAGGCGGGTCAGGACCCGGCGGTACGCGCGCTCTCCTCGGCGATCAGCGCGAAGGAGACCTTGCCGTCGAGGGACTCGCGGATCACGTCCGCGTGCCCGGCGTGCCGGCCCATCTCCTGCACCAGGTGGAGCAGCATCCAGCGGACCGACACCCGGCCGTCCTTCGGGAACCAGGGCGCGGGCGGCAGCGGGAAGGTGTCGTCCAGGCTCGGAACCGTGCGGACGAACTCCTCGGTCTCCTTGGCCACGCCGTCCCAGAAGGCGAGCACCTCGGGGATCGTCTCGCCGTCGACGAGCCGGAAGGCCTCGCCCCAGGTCTCCTGGGTCCGCTGCCGTTCGTTCTCCTTCCGCTGGGCGAGGCGGAGCCAGTTCAGCTCCACCTCGGCCACGTGCTTGACCAGGCCGGAGAGGCTCAGCTCGCTGGCGCTGGGCCGGCTCGCCGCCTGCTCCTCGGTGAGGCCGAGGAGGGCGCGGCGGAGCGCGGCGCGCTGGGCCTCCACGAAGTCGAGGAACGCGCCGCGCTCGTCGCCGGGGGCCTCCGCGGGAACAAGAGCCACCATGATGTGTCCGCCTTCCGTCCGTGTCGCTGTCGGGCAGGGCCCACGCTACCGACGGAGTAGGACAGATCCCGTCCTAGAAGGGGAACCGGCTCCGGCCGTGCTGGATGGAGATCCACTTCTGGGTGGTGAAGGCCTCGATCATCGCGTCGCCGTTGAGCCGCCCGATGCCCGAGTGCTTCTCGCCGCCGAAGGGGACGATCGGCTCGTCGTGCACGGTGCCGTCGTTGATGTGGATCATGCCGGTGTGGATGCGCTTGGCGACCCGCACGCCCCGCTCGACATCGGCGGTGTGGACGGCGCCGCTGAGCCCGTACGGGGTGTCGTTGGCGATCCGCACGGCCTCGTCCTCGCCGTCGAAGGGGAGGATCAGGGCGACCGGGCCGAAGATCTCCTGGGAGAGGACGGGGGCGCCGGCGGGGATGCCGGTCAGCACGGACGGGGAGACGACGTTGCCCTCCACGCCGCCGCGCAGCAGCGCGGTGGCGCCGGCCGCGACGGCCTGCTCGACGGCCCCGTCGACCGACTCGGCCTGCTGGGAGTTGATGAGCGGGCCGATGTGGGTGGCGGGGTCGGCCGGGTCGCCGACGCGCAGGGTCTTCACCTTCGCCACGAACTTCTCGGTGAACTCCGCCTCCACCCGCCGGTCGACGAGGACGCGGTTGGCGGCCATGCAGACCTGGCCCTGGTGCACGAAGCGGCTGAAGACGGCGGCGTCGACGGCGTAGTCGAGGTCGGCGTCGTCGAGGACGATCAGGGCGCTGTTGCCGCCGAGTTCGAGGACGGCGTGCTTGAAGTTCTGGGCGCAGACCGTGGCCACGTGGCGGCCGACCTTGTCGGAGCCGGTGAAGGAGATGACCTTCGGGACCGGGTGGGTGAGGAGCGCGTCGCCGATCTCGGCGATGTCGGTGACGACGACGTTGAGCAGACCGGCCGGGAGGCCCGCCTCCTCCAGGATCTTCGCGACCAGGGTGCCGCCGCAGATCGGGGTGTTCTGGTGCGGCTTGAGGACGACGGCGTTGCCGAGCGCGAGCGCCGGGGCGACCGACTTGAGGGAGAGGAGGAAGGGGAAGTTGAAGGGGGAGATGACGCCGACGACGCCGACCGGGAGGCGGTAGACGCGGTTCTCCTTGCCGTCGACCGGCGACGGCAGGATGCGGCCCTCGGGGCGCAGCGCCAGCTGGACCGCCTCGCGCAGGAACTCCTTGGCGAGGTGCAGCTCGAAGGCGGCCTTGAGGCGGGTGCCGCCGAGCTCGGCGACGATCGTCTCGGCCAGCTCGTCCTCGCGGTCCTCGACGATCCGCAGGGCCCGCTCGAAGACGAGGCGGCGGGTGTACGGGTTGGTCTCGGCCCAGGCGGCCTGCGCGCGCTCGGCGGCCCGGTAGGCGCGGTCCACCTCCTCGACGGTGGCCACCGTGATCGAGGCGAGCTTCTCCCCGGTGTACGGGTTGAAGTCGATGATGTCCCAGGAGCCGCTGCCCGGCTTCCACTCGCCGTCGATGAACTGGTGGGCCAGGTCGGTGAAGTGCGACATGGACGGTGAACCCCTCTACCGGCTGCCGGTCGCCCGGGCGCGCGCGGGCGCCCGGCCACCGTGGCTACTGATGCGCCGTCATCGTACTGATGTATCAGGAGAGTTGGAGGAGGCCCCGGAGAAGATCACGGGTTTCGGCCGGATCCGGACTGTCCTTCGCCAACTTCTCCATCACCGTGGCGTACTGGGCGACCTCCTCGCGCTTGTCGAGGTAGAGGGCGCCGGTGAGTTGCTCCAGGTAGACGACGTCGGAGAGGTCGGACTCGGGGAAGCTGAGCATGGTGAAGGCGCCGCTCTCGCCGGCGTGCCCGCCGAAGCTGAAGGGCATCACCTGGAGGGTGACTCCGGGATGCTCGGAGATCTCGATGAGGTGCTTCAACTGCCCCCGCATGATGGCCCGGTCGCCGTACGGGCGGCGGAGCGCGGCCTCGTCGAGGACGACGTGGAAGTGCGGGGCGCGCTCGGAGACGAGGACCTTCTGGCGTTCGAGGCGGAGGGCGATCCGGCGGTCGATCTCGGCGCGCGAGGCGCCCGGCATGCCCCGGGAGACGACCGCGTGGGCGTACTCCTCCGTCTGCAACAGGCCGTGCACGAACTGCACTTCGTAGACGCGGATGAGGGAGGCGGCCGCTTCGAGGCCGATGTAGGTCTGGAACCAGCCCGGCAGGA
The DNA here is from genome assembly GCF_012927245.1 of Streptomyces sp. R302. Taxonomy (GTDB): domain Bacteria; phylum Actinomycetota; class Actinomycetes; order Streptomycetales; family Streptomycetaceae; genus Streptomyces. The sequence goes on along the minus strand of NZ_JABBGE010000009.1, from coordinate 371,453 downwards.
CGTCGCCGAAGCTGTGCCACCAGCCGGCGAGGTTGGCCTCGCGGGCGAGACCCAGGAGCGCGCCGCGCTCGGTCTCCTCGGTGACTCCGTAGAGCGTGAGCAGATCCTCTATGTCCCTGGCCTTGAAGCTCACCCTTCCCAACTCCATGCGACTGATCTTGGATTCGGAGGCGCGGATCGAGTAGCCGGCGGCCTCGCGGGTGATGCCCCTCGATTCGCGCAGGCGCCTCAGCTGGGAGCCCAGCAGAATCCGTCGGACGACGCTCCCGCCCGCTCCGTTCATTTCGCCTGCGGTCACGGCTCCAGCCTTCCCTTCACGGTGACGAGCCCCCGTTCGAGCCCCGGATTCTGCCATCAAACGCTTCAGCGCGTACACATCCGATTACGGAAGGGGATGCGTAGGGGTGAGATCCGGACGGCGGGCGAGGCGCCGGTGTCAAGAAGATTTCCACAGATTCGCCACAGGGTCGGACAGGTCCGGCACCCGCCCCTCGCGTGCACGTGCATCTGCCCTTGCATCCCGTCGGCTCATTCGGAACCATGGACCCCGCGCAGCCGCGTACTCGTTCGCGTTGTCGTGTTGTCGCAATGTTTCGCAATGTTTCGCACCGCTTGCACCGTTGTCGCACCACCGCCGCGATTCCCGGGAGTGCCTCGCATGGGGACGAATGGATCGACCGTGCTCGAGCCTTTACGGCAGGGTCTCCCGCCGATCGATCCCGGCGCCGTCTCCACCTCCGCCTCCTGCGCCCTGCCCGCACGGTACGAAGCCGTGCGCGGGGCACGGAAGTTCACCAGCGCCACGCTGGACAGCTGGGACCTCGCCGACCGCTTCGACGACGTGGCCCTCGTGGTCTCCGAACTCGTCACCAACGCCCTGCGGCACGCCGTCCCCGACGGCCCCGAGGACCCGCAGGCGCCGCAGGTGCGGCTGCACCTGATGCGCTGGGCCTCCCGCCTGGTGTGCGCGGTGCGCGACCCCAGCCGGCAGAGCCCGGAGGCGCGCGAGGGCGGGGAGGACTTCTCGGCCGAGTCGGGCCGGGGCCTGTTCCTCGTGGAGTCGTTCAGCGACAGCTGGGGCTGGCACCCGCTCGCCGGGACCCTGCACGGCAAGGTGGTGTGGGCGCTGTTCCGGGTCGGGCCGGAGGAGTAGGGGCATCCCGCAGTGCATGACGAAGGCCCCGGCGGGCGACCGCCGGGGCCTTCGCCATGCCTGCCGGCGGCCTCAGACCAGATGGTCGAACTCCCCGTCCTTGACACCCAGCAGAAGCGCCTCGATCTCGGCCGGCGTGTAGACGAGCGCCGGGCCGTCGGGGTGGCGGGAATTGCGCACGGCAACGTTTCCCCCCGGAAGTTTGGCGAACTCGACGCACGAGCCCTGGGAGTTGCTGTGCCTGCTCTTCTGCCAGACGACGCCCCGCAGCTCCGTCGCCGCCATGCCGTTGTACGCGTGGTGCGCGTGGTGCACTGGTAGCTCCCCGAGTTGCTTGGTACAGGTGTCAACTTCCCCGGATCATAGCTTCGTTCATATGCGGATGCATGAGCAGATGCACGTGCACGCGGCGTGGCGTAGTCGCTACGCCACTCAGCGTGCGGCCGCGGGGGAGTCCCCCGTGATCTTCCCACCCGGGTGGACGGGAACACGGGGGTGGTGGTTCCCTCGCGCCCGCTCCGCCCCTGGAGGGGCTCAGGCGTCGGCGAGGGCGGTCGACAGCTCGTCCAGGGCGGCCAGGAGCAGCCGGGCCGTCTTGCGCAGCAGCGGGTCGGCGACCTCGGTGTCCCAGGCGGCGACGGTGGCGCGGAGGTCGTCCCAGGCGGGGAGCCTGCGCTCGCGGACCGCCTTCGCGCCGCGTTCGGTGGCCTCGCGCAGCGCCTCCGCGAGGCCCGCGGCGGTGGGCAGGGGCGGGGCGCCGCGCTCGGGGAGGTGGGCCTCCAGGAGCATGGCGGCCCGCCCGAACTCGGCGATCGCGTGCCCCGCGCCCTCGGCGGCCGCGTGCGAGAACCCCCGGTGCCGCACCGGTTCGTGCCCCGCCCGGGCCAGGGCGTCCTGCCAGGCCACGCGGGCGGCCCGGGCGGAGAGCAGGGCCTCGCGGACGTCCGGGCTGCCGGGGCCCGCGGGGTCGGCGTACCGGGCGGCGACGGCGGCGGCGTACCGCCCGGACGTGCTGAGCCAGTCGGCGAGCCTGCCGCGCAGCCGGGGCGTCTCCCAGGCGGGGTAGAGGGCGTAGGAGAGCATCGCGAGGAGGCCGCCGAGGAGGGTGAGCAGGACCCGGTCCCGTACGGTCTGGGTCACCCCCGATCCCTCCATGCCGAGGAGGAGGACGACGTACGCGGCGACGCAGACCTGGCTGACCGCGTACCCCGTCTTCATCAGCAGGTACATGCCGAAGGCGCAGAGGACGGCGAGACCGGCGGAGAGGTACGTCCCCGGGTGCGCGGTCTGCACGACGGCGGAGGCGAGCGCCACACCGACGAGGGTGCCGCCGAAGCGGGCCACCGAGCGGGAGTACGTCTGCGAGAAGTCCGGCCGCATCACCATCACGGACGTCATCGGCGCCCAGTACCCGTGCCCGAAGGGCAGCACCAGACCGAGCAGATACCCGGCGGCGGTGACCCCGGAGACGCGCAACGCGTGCCGCAGGATCGCCGACCCCGGCCGGACCTCGGCCCGCATCCTCGCCACGACGAGCGGCAGCAGCCGCAGGAGGGTGGGCCGCGAGCGGGGGGTGGGGGCGCGCGTCGACGCGGTCGCGCCTTCCGCCCCGGGGGCGGCGCCTGGAGCCGTACGCGGGCCGGGATCCGGAGCCGTACGCGGGCCGGCACCTGGAGCCGTACGCGGATCCGGCCCTGGAACCGTGCCCGGGCCGGCGCCTGGAGCCGTACGAGGGTCGAGATCCGGAGCCGTACCCGGGCCGGCGCCTGGAGCCGTACGAGGGTCGAGATCCGGAGCCGTACCCGGGCCGGCGCCTGGAGCCGTACGAGGGTCGAGATCCGGAGCCGTACCCGGGCCGGCACTCGGAGCGGTACGAGGGGCGGGATCCGGAGCCGTGGCCGGGCTCGTCTCCGTGCGGGGTTCCGCCGTCTCGACGACGTCGCCGAGGAGGGCGGCCAGGCGGAGGGCGGCGCGGTGGGGGCGGTCGGAGAGGATCGTGCCGGTGTCGGGGGTGCGGAGGGCGGCGACGGCGGCCGGGGGCAGCCGGACGGGTTCGCCGTGCCGGATGGCGTGCGCGGCGGCGTCGAGGACCTCCCCCGCCGCGGCCAGCAGCTCGCGCACCCGGTCGCGCTCCGGCCCCTCGGCGGGGGCGCCGACGGCGGGGTCGGCGAGGGAGGCGAGGACGGGCCGGATCCGTTCGGCGAGCCGCCGGGGCCCGTGGAGTTCGGCGGGCCGGCGGCGGGCCTGGCGCGGGGTGACGGCGGCGGCGCTGCGAGCGGTCATCAGCGGGACCGGGTCGAAGGACGCGACCGGGTCGTGGCGGAGCCGGCGGGCGTAGTCCGCCTCCGCGGCGAGCGCGTCGGCGAGCGCGTCGCGCTGGGCGCCCCAGGGCCGGACGGGCAGCAGCACCACGAGCGCGGCCTGCACGACCCCGCCCGCGAAGATCATGACGGCGTGGCCGGCGGCCGTGGCGACGGAGGTCGGCAGGGTGACCGTGACCAGCATGATCGCGACGTTGGACGAGGCGATGATGCCGGCGGTGGGTCCGGCGGCCCAGGCGAGCCCGGAGAGGAAGGTCCACAGGATCAGCAGGGCGAGGAAGAGGAGCGTGTGCGCCCCGGTCAGGTATCCCAGGAAGGTGGAGACCGCGAGGCTGCCGCCGGAGGCGAGCGCGAGGGTGGGCCGGGGCCGCCACGACCGCTGGAAGGTGGCGATGGCCGCCTGGAAGGCGCCGAACGCGGAGGACGCGGCGACGGCCGGCCCGAAGAGGGCCAGCGAGAAGCCGACGACGAGCGCCAGCCCGAGCGCCCCGCGGGCCGCGACGACGGGGGCGAGCCGCCGCCGCTCGACGGTGAGTCCGGAGCGGGCGGTCTCCCTCAGCGCCCGGAGCCAGCTCATGATCCGAGCGTAGCGAGCAACCCCCCGTAAGCCGACATTTCACCCCACGGTTCTAGCCCCGGGCACGGCGGTCCGGGCGGGCGCGGTCCGGGCGGGCGCGGTCCAGGCGGGCGCGGTCCAGGCGGGCACGGTCCGGGGTCAGGGTGGCGGACTCGGCGGCGGTGGCGCCGTGGTTCCAGCCGTCCTCGTCCCACATCGCGCGGACCCGGGTGGCCCGGGTCTCCGGGAAGAGCTCGTCCGTACGGGCCGTCACGGCGGCCTCGCGGGTGGCGAGGACCGGGAGCAGCGTCGGCGCCTCGGCGGCGACCCGCCGGGAGGTCGCCTCCAGACGGGCGCCGAGCCGGTTCGCGTACGCGAGCAGGAAGGACTGCCGGAAGGACTTGGTGCGCTTGCGGCCGCCCTTGCGCTGCTCGGCCTCCGCGCGGGTCATCGCGGCCGTCCCCTGCACGAGCAGCGAGGTGTACAGCAGCTCGACGGGGTCGAGGTCCGCCTCGAAACCGACGACGGTCGAGAAGCCGTACGCCTCGTTCCACACGGCCCGGCAGTGGTTGGCGCTCGCCACCGCGTCCAGCAGGATCGCCTTCGCCTGCTCGTACGGCGGCTCCACGCCGACCCGGATCGCCCCCGGCGTCCGCGGCGACGGCGCGCCGGCGGCGAGCCCGGCCTCGTCGAGGCTGTGACGGGCCATCAGCTCCTGCGCCTTCGCCGTCAGCGCCTCGGCCTCCTCCGGATAGCCGGTGGCCTCCGCCTTGGCGAGCAGCGCCCGGATCCGGGTGAGCATCCGCGGCTCCCCGACGGCCGCGGGCGGCAGCGTCTCGCCGGGTACGGGTCCCACCGCGTCGAGCCGGGGCAGCCGGACGAACAGCCGGTACAGCTCCAGGACGGCGGTCGCGTACGAGAAGCGGTCGGCGGGCCCGGCCCCCTCCCCCGGCACGTCGGCCAGCGCGTCGATCTGCTCGCGCCAGCGCCGGGGCAGCGTCGCGTACCGCGCGGTCTCGGCCCGTACGAGGCCGCCGAGCAGCCGCAGATGCTCCTCCGCCAGCTCGCGGCCGACCGTCCGGCCGAGGTCGGCGGGCTGCCAGCCGCGCTCCCACAGGGTCCGTACGAACTCCTCCCCGCGCCGCGCGAGCCCGGCGTCGGCCCCCGGGTCGGCGGCGAGCAGAGAGGCGGCGGTGTCGAGGGAGCGGTCGTCGTCGGCGTGGAGCGCCCCCCGCAGCGCCCGTTCGACGATGGACTCCCGTGCCTCGTCCCGCATGCCCGCGCCCTTTCCGTCCCCCCACACCGACTCTCCTCCCCCGATGGTCTCAGGACGACGGGGTACGGCGTGTGCGGGGCGTGGGGGCCCGGGGGCGGGGGGAGCGGTTCGCTGGAGTCGTGAACCGGACCCCTCCTCCTTCCGACCCCGCCGTCGCCGTCGCCGTGCGGCTCAGGGGGCTCGTCCGGCGGCACGGGGACGTCCGGGCCCTCGACGGCGTCGACCTCGACGCGGTCGCCGGCACGTTCACGGCCGTCATGGGCCCCTCCGGCTCCGGGAAGTCCGCCCTGCTGCGCTGCGCCGCCGGACCCGACCGCCCGGACGCGGGGCGCGTCGAGGTGGCGGGTACGGACCTGGCGGGGCTGGGCGAACGGCGGCCGACGCTGCTGCTGCGGGACCGGATCGGCTTCGGCTTCCAGTCCTTCAACCTGCTGCCGACGCTGACGGCCGCGCAGAACGTGGCCCTGCCGCTGCGCCTCGCCGGCCGCCGCCCCGCGCGCGGCGAGGTCCGGGCGGCGCTCGCCCGGGTCGGGCTCGCGGGCCGCGAGCGGCACCGGCCCGCCGAGGTCTCCGGCGGCCAGTGCTGGGGTCCCCCCAGGCCCCAGGGCCTAGGGGGAGGGTCGCCGTCGCCCGGCCGCTGATCACGCGCCCCGCCGTCCTCTTCGCCGACGAACCGACCGGCGCGCTCGACCTGCTCAGGGCCCTCGTCGACGAAGAGGGCCGCACGCTGGTCATGGTGGCCCACGACCCGCTCGCCGCCGCCCGCGCGGACCGGGTCGTCCTCCTCGTCGACGGCCGCCTGGCGAGCGGCCTCGCCGCGCCGACGGCCCACGAGGTCGCGGCCCGTCTCGCGGCCCTCCTGGGCGGGTTCCTGGCGCTCGCGCTCGGGGCCGGGATGCTGACGGCGGCCGGACTCGGGCTCGCCGCCACGCCGGCCCCGCCGCCGCACGCCCCCGAACGGTTCGCGTCCTCGGCCGTCGTCGTCCTCGGCCAGGACCGGCTGACCGTGGAGGTCCGGCGCGGCCCCGCACCGAGCTCGCCTCCCGGCCGCTCGACCGTCCACAGCCTGTGGACGCCGAGGTGCTGCGCGAACTCGACGCACCCTGGACGCTCACCGGCACGGGTACGGGCACGGGCACGGGCACCGGTACAGCTGCCCCGGACGCCGTCGGGCTCGACGCACCCGTCGCGGACGTCAGGGCGTCGTCGGCGACCGGGCGCAGGTGCTCACCGGCGCCGAGCGCCGCCGTCGCCGTCGCCGTCGCCGCCTCGGCCCTCCCCGCGTGGCGCCTCACCCGCTGACCGGCGAAGGTGGAACAGGGCGGTGGCCGGGGTCGGAGCCGGGCCACCGCCCCACCCCACCCCCGTGTGCCCTTGCCGCGCTCAGGCTCATGCGCCTGAACCCGCACCAGTTGTGACGGCTCCCTACCGGTGCGGGTTCAGGCGCAGGTGCGGAGGCACCCGCAGAAGGTGGAACGCCTGCCCACAACGAAACGGCGGCGACGGGTGGGCGGAACCGGGGCCCACAACGGAACGGCGGCGGCTCGTCACGGGGCGAGGACCAGCTTGCCGCGGACGTGGCCGGCTTCGCTGAGTTCCTGGGCACGGGCCGCCTCCTTCAGGGGGAGCGTGTCGGCGTGGCGGAGCCGGAGGGTGCCCGCGAGGACCCCCTCCGCCTGCGCCCGCAGCCACCCCCGTACCCGACCGAAGTCCGTCTCGGGCACGCTGAAGAGGACCCCGTGCTCGTCCGCGTCCGTCGCGGCGATCGTCACGACCCGCTCCTTCCCCGCGAGCTCGATCGCGAGCGGCAGCACCCCGAACCCGGCCGCGTCGAAGACCGCGTCGACGCCCCCGGGCGCCGCGGCCCGCACCCGGTCCGCGAGCCCGTCGCCGTACGCGACGGGGATCGCGCCGAGCCCCCGCAGGTAGTCGTGGTTCGCCGCGGACGCCGAGCCGACGACCGTGACGCCGGCGGCGACCGCCAGCTGGACGGCGATCGTGCCGACCACGCCCGCCGCGCCGTGCAGGAACAGCGTCTCCCCCTCCCGTACCCCGAGCTGCTCCAGGACCCGCGCCGCGGTCTCGCCGGCGACGGGCAGGCCCACCGCCGCCTCCCAGGACAGCCCGGTCGGCTTCGGCAGTACTTCGGCGGCGCCGGCGAGGGCGTACTGCGCGTACCCGCCGCTCCTCGCCCAGCCGAACACCTCGTCGCCGACGGCGAGTCCGGTGACGCCCTCGCCGATCGCGTCGACCGTGCCGGCCACCTCGATCCCGGCCACGGCCGGGAAGGCCGTCGGGTGGAACTCCGTCATCAGACCGCTGCGCGTCTTCCAGTCGACCGGGTTGACGCCCGCCGCCGCGACCCGCAGCCGCACCTCGCCGGGCCCCGGCTCCGGCACCTCGGCACCGGTCTCGTACCGCAGCACCTCGGGTCCGCCGAACTCCTCGAACACGATCGCGTCCATCGTCGCCGCCGCCATGTCGCCCTCCGTATCGCCATCGACATCACCATCAACGCGTTCGCGACTCCGCGACCGCGTCTCCACGACCGCTTCTCCGCGCTCGCCTCTCGACGGGATCGAGCCTCCGCCCGCCCGTGCCCGTTCTCCGCCCTCCCTCCGGCCGGTCCCACCTGGCCGAAAGACCAGCCGGCCTCCCCAAGTCCCTGATTAGGCTGGCGACATGGACGTGACCACGCTGAACGCCGCGTACGAGATCCTCCGCAGGCCGCTCGACGGGGTCCTCGCACAGCTCTCCGCCACGCTCGCCCCCGTCGTCCCGCACCTCGGCGCCGCCGAACTCTCCACGCACTGCGCGCACTCGCCGTTCAAGACGGCCGGCGACGCGGCCGACGGGCTCACCCCCGCCGACCTGGCGCCGCTGCTCGCCGCCGGGGTCCCCGGCGAACCCTGGCAGGGCACGGTCCGGCTCGGCGGACGCCCGCGCCCGGTCCTCGCGGTGACGAGCGACGCCACCGCCCGGCGCTCCCTCCTGGTCCTGCTCCGCGCGGACGGCGCCGCGCCCGCGGGACCGGACGGACTCGCCCTGGCGCAGGCCCTGTGGGACCTGGTGACCAGCCATCTCGACCGGTTCGCGGTCGAGGCCATGCCGGGGGCGCTGGCCCGCTCCCGTACCGCCGCCGACACCCGCGCGCGGGTCATCGCCGAACTGACCACCTCCCACGCGGCGGCCGTCTCCGGCGTCCTGTCGGTGCTCCGCAGCCGGAAGCTGGACGACACGGCCGCTCGGGCGGCCGCCACCGACCTCGCCGCCTCCGCGCTCCTGGAGATCCGTTCCGTGCGGCAGCGGGACCGCGCGGTCGCGGAGGAGTCCGCGCGCGCCGCCTTCGGCAGGCTCGCCGACGAGCTGCGGACGGTCTTCCGGCACCACCCGGCACGGCTCGAACTCGGCCCGCCGGACAGCGACGTCTCGCTCCCCGCCGACCTCGCCCACAGCGCCCGCGCGATCGTCCGCGCGCTGCTGCCGATCGTCCTGGACCAGGAGGGCGTGGGCCGGGTGCACGTCGGCTGGCGGCTCACCGAGCAGGAACTGCTCGCCACCGTCCGCGACGACGGCCCGGGCGCGCTCGCCGCCTGCGACGTCGGCGCGGGCACGGTACGGGACCGGCTCGACGTCCTCGGCGGCCGGATCGAGCTGGAGACCGTCCCCGGCTGGGGCACCACGATGACGGCGGTCCTGCCGCTGGCCACACCGGACGCACCGGCCGGGGCGGCGCATCCGCTGGCGACCCTGGGCGAGCGGGAGACCGAGGTCCTGCGCCACCTGGCCCTCGGCCACCGCAACCGCCACATCGCCGGGGAACTGCACATCAGCGAGTCCACCGTGAAGTTCCACGTGGCGAACATCCTCGGCAAACTCGGCGTCGCCTCCCGCGGCGAAGCGGCCGCCCTCTTCCACGCGGCGGCGTGAGGGACCGCACCGCACCGCACCGCACCGCACCGTTGCCACGGCCACGGCCACTGCCACGTGAAGGCCCTCGCCGCGCCGCGCCCGCGTGACGGCCCCTGTCAGTAGCGGATGCCAGACTCGCACCCATGAGCGAGAGGTGGGCGCTGGCGCCGGAGCCGGAGGGGGAGGGCGCGGTCCTCGTCCCCCTGCGGCCGGACGGCGCGCCCGCCGGGGAGGTGCGCCGCGAGGCCGACCTGGTCGCCGCCGTGCGGGCCCGGCCCGAGGTGGCGCGCTGGGTGTGGCGGTCGACGGCCGAGGTCTATCCCCGACTGCTCGCCGCCGGCGTCCGCGTCGAGCGGTGCTACGACGTGGAGGACGCCGAGCAGCTGCTCCTCGGCCACGAGGGCCGGCTCGGCGAGCCCCGTTCGGCCGCCGCCGCGTGGGCCCGGCTGCGGAACGGGCCGGTGCCGTCCGACCCGCCGCCGCGCACCGCCGAGCCCGGCTCCCAGGACTCGCTCTTCGAGCCGAGACCGGCCGTCTCCGTCCCCTTCGAGGGCCTCCTGGAGGTGTACGCGGAGCAGCAGCGCCGCCACGACCGGGCCGAGCACCCGGGCAGGATGCGGCTGCTGACCGCCGCCGAGTCGGCCGGGATGCTGGTCGCCGCCGAGATGCACCGGGCGGGACTGCCGTGGCGGGCCGACGTGCACCGGGAGCTGCTGCACGAGCTGCTGGGCGAGCGGTACGCGGGCGGGGGCGAGCCGCGCCGCCTCGCGGAGCTGGCGGACGAGGTGTCGGCCGCCTTCGGCCGCCGGGTGCGCCCCGATCTCCCGGCGGACGTGATCAAGGCCTTCGCGGGCGCCGGGATCCGGCTGCGGTCCACCCGCCGCTGGGAGCTTGAGGAGCTCGACCACCCGGCGGTGGCGCCGCTGATCGCGTACAAGAAGCTGTACCGGATCTGGACGGCGCACGGCTGGTCCTGGCTGGCGGACTGGGTGCGCGACGGCCGCTTCCGGCCCGAGTACCTCCCGGGCGGCACGGTCAGCGGCCGCTGGACCACCAACGGCGGCGGGGCGCTCCAGATCCCGAAGGTGATCCGGCGCGCGGTCGTCGCCGACGAGGGCTGGCGGCTCGTGGTCGCGGACGCGGACCAGATGGAGCCGCGGGTGCTCGCCGCGATCTCCCGCGACCCGGGCCTGATGGAGGTCGCCGGCCATCCGGACGACCTGTACACCCGGCTGTCGGACCGGGCGTTCTCCGGCGACCGCGACCACGCCAAGCTCGCCCTGCTCGGCGCGATCTACGGCCAGACCAGCGGCGACGGCCTGAAGAACCTGGCGGCGCTGCGCCGCCGCTTCCCCCGCGCCGTGGCCTATGTCGACGAGGCGGCGAAGGCCGGCGAGGAGGGCCGGCTGGTCCGCACCTGGCTGGGCCGTACGAGTCCGAGGGCGGCCGGCGCCGCCGACGACGGCGAGGCGGGCCTCCCCCAGGACGACCCGGAACGGTCGACCGGGCCGGACCGGACGACCGGACAGAACCGGACGACCGGCGACGACGACGGCTCCGGCTTCACCCCGGGGTACGCCTCGAACAACGCCCGGGCCCGAGGCCGATTCACCCGCAACTTCGTCGTCCAGGGCAGCGCCGCCGACTGGGCCCTGCTGATGCTGGCGGCCCTGCGCCGCGCCCTCTCCGCCGCCGGGATGCGCGCCGAGCTGGTCTTCTTCCAGCACGACGAGGTGATCGTGCACTGCCCGGCCGAGGAGGCCGCGGCGGTGACGGAGGCGATCCGGGCGGCGGGCGACGAGGCGGGCCGGATCGCCTTCGGCGCGACCCCGGTCCGCTTCCCGTTCACGACGGCGACGGTGGAGCGGTACGCGGACGCCAAGTAGCGCCCGCGTACCGCCCCTCGCGCACCTCGCCTCACTTCGCGGGCAGCTTGGCCCACTTCGGGTCGAGGGCGATCTTCTTCAGCTGCTCCATGGTGAGCGCGGGCTCGGCGCGGGTGGCCGCCTCGTGCTGCGCGCCGGTGTTGAAGGCGGAGACGACGACCCGGAAGCCGTCCTTCGTCATGGTGTCGGCGGTCCACCAGACGACGCCCTCGCCGCCCTTCTCGCCGGGCTGCTGGGTGAGCTTCACCTTGCGGCCGTCGGGGAGGGTGGTGACGTCACCGGAGCCGTAGAGCTGGCCGGCGACGTCGCCCATGCCGTACTGCACGTTGATCTGGACGAGGCTCTTGCCCTTGCCGTCGTCGACGACCAGGAACCCGAACTCGCCCTCGCCGCCCTTGTCGACGACCTTCAGCCCCTGCGGCAGCAGGGCACGCAGGGTGTTGGTCACGACGCCGCCGGTGATCTGCGGCGGCGCCTGGCGGACCTCGCCGGGCTTGCCTGCCTTGCCGGGCCGGGCGGGCGCGGTGGGCAGCGGCGGGATCTGCTTCAGGAGCGGCCGCCACGCCTCGGCGGCGACGAGCGTCTTGAGCTGGGCGGCGGTGAAGGGCGGGTTCTCGCGGCTGATCGCGGCGCCCTTCTCGGCGGGCGCGTTGTACTCGCTGACGTCGACGAGGAAGCCGTCCTTGGTCAGCAGTGTGGCCCGCCAGTTCTTGGTCTCCTCGCGCTTGTCGGGGTACTCGTACCCCTGGAAGACCATCCACCGGGAGCCGTCGCGGAGCCGCCCCTCGTCGCAGTCGTCGTACGGGACGTACGCCTTCGACGGACAGGTCACCATGTCGGCGCCCGCGTCGGGGGCGCGGCCGGCCCGGGAGAGGAAGACGCCGACGGCGGCCTCGCCCTCGCCGTCGTCGAAGTACCCGCCGACGCCCTGGCCGGTGCCTTCGAGGCTGTCGAACCGCCACTTTCCGGCGGGGGTGTGGGCCTTGAGGACGTCGGCGATCTCGGAGAGCGGGATCTCGGCCTCCCCGGGCTTCAGCTCCACGGCGTCCGTCGGGGTCGCGTCCGGCGCCGCGGTCTCCCCCGCCTTCCCGCCGCCCCCCTCCGGCGCCCCCGCCACGGACGCCTTGTCGGCCTGCTTGGCGGGGGTGACGACGGAGCCGGCGTACACGCCGCCGACGCCGATGGCGGCGAGCGCGAGGGCGCCGCCGGTGACGGCGAGCCTGCGGCGCAGCAGCCGGCGGCGGCCGCGGGCGAGGCCGCCGGTGACGAGCTCGGGCCTGCTGTCCACGGGGAAGCCCTCGCCGGTGGCGCGCAGGGCGGAGCCGAACTCGCCGAGGAACTCCGCGTCGGGGTCGTGGTGTTCGTTCTGGGGCATGACGAAGTAGCCCTCTCTGCTGGTGAGATACGGGAAGCCGGTGAGGTACCGGAAGCGTGACGGGTGCGGCGGGATGCGGCGGGATGCGGCGGGGTGCGGTGCGGCGGCGCTCCGCTCAGCGCATGAGCGCGCCAGCGCGTCAGCGGGCCGCGAACTCGGCGATGCTGCCGCCGAGTCGCTGCCGCAGCTTGCCGAGCGCCCGGGTGCAGCGGGTGCGGACGGCGGCGGAGCTGGTGTGCAGGGCGTCGGCGGTCTCCTCGACGCTGCGGTCCTCCCAGTAGCGCAGCACCACGACCGCCCGGTCCTTCGGGGGCAGTGCGGCGAGCGCGTCGAGGAGGGCGATCCGCAGCAGCGGGTCCCGGCCGTCGTCCGGGGTGTGGTCGGGCAGTTCGCCCAGCGGGCGCTCGGTGGCGGAGCGTCGCCGCTGGTGGCTGAGGAACGTACGGACGAGCACGGTCTGGGCGTACGCGGCGGGGTTGCCGATCCGGGACACCCTCCCCCAGAGCGCGTACATCTTCCCCAGCGTCTCCTGCGTGAGGTCCTCGGCGAGGTGGACGTCCCCGCTGGTCAGCAGGCAGGCCGACCGGAACAGCTGGCCGGTGCGCGCCGAGGCGAACTCCAGGAACTCGTCCGCGCGGGACGTTCTCATGTCCCCCCTCTCCCTGGTGGTCGGTCGCGAGTGGTCACCGGCGGTCGCCCTGTGCGACCGCCGAGCTCGCTGTCGTGCCGTACACCCCTTCGACGCCGCGGAGCCGAGGAAATGTTTCATCGAACTCGCCCTCGAACGCATCCGAAGAAGCGGAATCGGGTAATCCTGTTGGTATGAACACTCTCAGCGCGGAGATCCTGGCCGCTGGGGTCTGGCAGTCAGGTCTGGCACAAGTACTCGGCGGCCTCGTGCTCGTCGCCGTCCTCATCGGGGCCTTCTGGCTCGGTTACCGCGTCCGCACCCGCGAGCCCCGGCCACCGGAGCCCGACGAACAACCACACCGCCCGGACACCGGCGCGCTCCCCGGAGAGACCTCGGAGTACCGCCAGGGCACCGAGATGCCGCACACCGACGGCGAGCACCGGCTCATGCCGTACCAGCTCAAGGGCGGCGGCGGCACCGAGACCGCGCCGACCCCGCCGGACGAGGAGAAGCGCAAGTGGGGCGGGATCTCCAGCGGCGGCTTCGGCAGCGGAGGCACCGGACACGGCGACTGAACGGCGACCGACGTGCACGCCACCACACGCGGGCGGCTGAGGGCGATGGCCCTCGGCCTGCTCGGCTCCGCCCCCGAGGCGGACCGGGCGGTACGGACCACGGAACGCGCCCTCGCCTCGTACGGCCCCGGACCGAGGGCGCGCCGGGGCCCGGGCCCCGTCCCCGATCCCGGCCCGCCGCCGGAAGCCGTCCTGGCCCGGGTCTGCCTAAGCCGGCTCCGGGCCCGTGAAGCCCGCCGCACCGACCCCTGGGACCCCTGGGCGGACGGGCCCGACACCCCCGGCCCGACACCCGCGGAACGGCTCGTCCTCGTCCTCCACGACCGCTACGGCGTCCCGTACGAGACCCTCGCCACCGTCCTGGAACGCGCCCCGGCGGCCGTCCGCCAGATCGGCGCCCGCGCCAGGGCCCGCGTCCGGGGCGCCGAGGAGATGCCCGCCCCCGACCCCGTACGGCTCCGGGCCGCCGTGGACGCGGTCCTCGCCGCCGCCCGCGAGGGCGACACGGCCGCCCTGCGCGCCCTCCTCGATCCCGACGCCGTCCTGCGCGCCGACCGCGGAGCCGTACGCGGCGGAGTCCGCCCCGCCCACGGCGCCCCGGCCGTCGCCCGCGTCCTCGCCGCCCGCGCGGCGGTGGCCCGCCCGATCCTGGTGGACGGCGCCCCCGCCCTGGTCGCCGCCCCGGACGCGGTCTACGTCTTCACCGCCCCGGCCGGCCCGATCACCTCGATCGACGTCCTCGCCGACCCACCCCACGTCTCCCGCCTGGCCATCACGCCCGCCGAAACCGGAAAACCCCAGGTCAGAAGGGTCTGACCTGGGGTTCGACCTGAGCCGCCCCCGGGATTCGGACGGATGGCCCGCTACGCCCTGCTACGCGTCGACCAGGTTCGCCGCGACCACCTCGGCGATCTGGACAGCGTTGAGGGCCGCGCCCTTCCGCAGGTTGTCATTGCTGATGAAGAGCACGAGGCCACGCCCCTCCTCGACGCTCTGGTCCTGGCGAATCCTGCCCACGAAACTCGCGTCCCGGCCGCACGCCTGGAGCGGGTTCGGAATGTCGGACAGCTGGACGCCAGGGGCGTTCCCGAGCAACACGGATGCGCGCTCGGCGGAGAGGGGACGGGCGAACTCCGCGTGCACCGTGAGGGAATGGCCGGTGAAGACCGGGACCCGGACACAGGTCCCGGCGACACGCAGCGACGGCAGGCCGAGGATCTTCCTGCTCTCATTGCGCAGCTTCTGCTCCTCGTCGGTCTCGGCGGATCCGTCGGAGACGATCGAACCGGCCATCGGCACCGTGTTGAAGGCGATGGTCCTGGCGAATTTCACCGGAGGCGGGAAGTCCACCGCCGCCCCGTCGATCGCCAGGCCGGCCGCTCGGTCGATCGCTCCGCTCACCTGGGACCTGAGCTCCTCCACTCCAGCGACCCCGCCGCCGGACACCGCCTGGTAGGTGCTCGCAGTGAGCCGCACCAGACCGGCCTCGTCATGCAACGGCTTGATCACCGGCATCGCGGCCATCGTCGTGCAGTTGGGATTGGCTATGATGCCGCGCCGCGCCTCGGACACCGCTTCCGGGTTGACCTCGCTGACCACCAGCGGCACATCGGGATCCATCCGGAACGCCGAGGAGTTGTCGATGACGACGGCCCCGGCCTCCGCGAACCGGGGTGCCAGCCGCAGTGCCGTCGCTCCCCCGGCGGAGAAGATGACGATGTCCAGGCCCGACGGGTCTGCCGTTTCGGCGTTCTCCACCACGATGCTGTCATCGCCCCACGGAAGCCGCTGACCCGCCGATTTCGCGGAGGCGAAGAAGCGCAGCTGCCCGATCGGGAAATCACGCTGCCGAAGGATGCTGCGGATCACTACTCCCACTTGCCCGGTCGCGCCCACTACGCCGACTCGGAGACCTTGAGCGGCCATGACTGCCCTGCTTTCTTGTCTTGGTTTCGAACTGGTCACACGGCTGGGCCGCCCGGAGCCCCGTCACCGCGTGGGTCGACAGCGGTGCCGGCCTACGCGGAATGCGGCGGAACGGTGGTGACGACCAGTGACTGCTGGACGAACGTGACGGCACTCTCGAGCTCGGGGGAAGACGGAGCGGCCAGCACGATCGCGCCCGTCCGATGACCCGAACTCCGCACCGCCAGGACCGTGTCCCCGGGCTCGACCTCCACGCCCGCCTGGAGCACCGACGGGTGGCTCCGCACCGCGTCCAGACCGCGGATGTCCCGCACCACACCCGGTTCCGAGATGGTGAAGATGCTGGCGGCATGCCGGAACGGGCCGACCGGCCGTTCGGGCAGCGGCATCCCCACCGCCATCCGGACCACCATCTCGTACCAGTCGATGCCGTACGTGGCACCGAGGAGATCCATCAGGTAGTCGCCCGGAGTCCGGACCGCGACCTCGATGGGAACCGGCCCGGCGGCGGAGAGGCGGAACTCCATGTGCACCAGACCGGTCCGCATCCCCAACGCGCGCAGCACCCGGGCACCGGTGTCGGCCACCTGCCCGGCCATCGGTTCCGGCAGGTGTACTCCCGTGCGATGACCCACCTCGACGAACTGGGGCGGCCCGGTGGTCTCCTTGGCGGTGGTGTTGGCGAACCACACCTCGCCGTCGCGGACCAGCGCCTCCCAGCTGTACTCCGGGCCGTCGATCGCCTCTTCCACGATGACCCGCTCACCGGCGCGGGCCTGCGCCACGGCACGGAAGCTCTCGGCATCGGTCACCAGTTCCACACCGTCGCTGCCGGCGGAGGACAGCGGCTTGACGATCACCGGCCAGCGCTCGGCGGCCCAGTCCATCTCCTCGGCGAGGGAGTCGGTCACGATGTACGCCGGCTGAGCGATCCCGGCCGCGGTGAACAGCGCTCTCTGCAGCGCCTTGTTCCGAGAAGCCGTCGCGGCGTGCAAGGACGGCCCGGGGAGACCGAACCGATCCTGGATCATGGCCGCGACGATGACCTGGGGCTCGTTGAAGGCGATGACGCCGTCGAACGGGCCGTCCCGAAGGGCGAGGCAGGCGCCCTCCATCCAGTGCTCGTCCAGATCGCCCGGGGCCTGCGCGACACCCGCCGTACCCGTCACCTGGTCGGCACGGGAGGCCGCCTCGACGGCATGGACGCTCACCCCGAGGCGACCGGCGGCGGCGACGTACGGCCGGCCCATCTGGCCGACCCCGATCAGCATGAGCTTCTTCACCGGGCTCCCTCCAGCACGGGCAGCGACGCGTCATGGTGGGACGACCAGGCGCTGTATTCGCCGCGGCGGTACAGCAGCGGGACGCGGGGAAAGACAGCGGTGCCTTCCACCCGGGCGGTGAAGAGCCAATGGTCGTCAGCACGGGTGGTGTCGACGATCCGGCACTCGGCATAGCTGAGGGCGACGTCCGTCAAGAGCGGTGCCCCTGCCGCGAGGGCGGAGGGCTCCCACTCCACGTGCGCGAACTTGTCGGTCGCCTTGCTCGCGAACAGCTCCGACGCCGCCTGGCCCTCCACCGAGAGGAAGTTCACCGCGAACGCCTGCGAGGCGACGATCGCCGGCAGCGTCCGCGAGCCCGCACCCACCGAGATCAGGAGCGACGGCGTCGCTGCCGACACCGCGCACACCGCATTGCTGGTGAAACCGAACGGGGTGTTGTCCGCACCCATCGCAGTCACGATTGCGACCGGGGTGGGAAAGGAACCGAAGAGTTCCCTGAAGCGGTCAGAACTTTCCATCATCGCCCTTCTCTCTGTTTTGCTGACCGTGGTCATAGCGATGGGCGACATGATTCAGCATACGGTAGAGCTCGCTCGACTCGAGCGACCCCATCGCATTCTGCCGCACCGATCCCCGGAATGGTAGATTCCCAATGTCGCCCCATTTGAGAGCACCCTGATCGTCCAGCACGCACGTCGTTCTGTTCTGATTGTCGGCGTGCAGGCAGAAGGGAATGTCGAGCACCCCCAACGCGAAGGCACGGGTGAGCGCCGTACCAATATCGGCGTCCAGATCGAGGACCCCTTCGATCATGCATCGGGCTTCTTCCATTATTTCATCGAAGTATTCCTTTTCCTGCGGCCCTGCAGCTGCCGGCGGCCCACCGGCGGCAGCGGACGCCACCCGCAGTGCGTCCAGGTTCTCCGCCACGCTCGGTATCTGCCACGCCTCGGACACCGTCTTCACGATGAGGCGTTCACAGTGCGTGTCGCGGGCCAGTCGGGCACTGCTGCGAATCAGCTCCGTGGCGCCGTCAGGAGTACTCGGAAACAGCCCCATGTAGGTGTAGAGGACGACATGCCACGTGGCCGAAGGAAGATATTCCTGCGCCAGTGTCCGCAGCACGCGCACAGCCGCTCTGTCCTGATCGTCGTGCGTCCCCTGGGCGTAGCTCAGCGACATGGACCGCACGCCGTGCTGTGCGAAGAACAGTCCTTCCAGCACCGTCATGGCGATCAGCAGCGACGGCGGGCACAACTGCCCCAGCAGGCACCCTCCGAAGCTCTCGATGTGCCCGTGCTCCACCTCGCCGGCGAGGTAGCGGCAGCTCTCGGCCCACGCCGATACCGCATGCTCGAGCGGGAGACGGCTGTACGGCAAGCAGTAGGAGACCGGCCCGCCTTCCGTCGCGTCCAGGCCGGCGAGCACCAGGCTCTCGATCACCCGCAACGGCAGGGCCGTGCCGTGCCGGACCTGAATGGGAAACCCGGGCCCGTACAGTCCGGCGAGCATTTCCCGGGTCTTTTCCATCGGGTGGGAGACGATCGGGTACCCGTTGAGTTCCTCCCCCGCCCTCAGCCGCTCGATCGAGCTCACGTGGTCGCCGACGCGGGTATAACTGTCGACGGTGATGGTTCCGACGACCGGGATGTCGAGGTCATGTACCGCGCGCAGGCCCGCGCGCATCGTAGCGATGTTGCCGAACCCCATCCGGGGCTGCACCACCAGGGTTTCGCGTCGTCGGGCGTCGGCAATGAACCGATCCATGTAGCCGGACATGCTACTGAGCCATGGACAGGCTGGCGGCGCGCCCGTCCCACGGTGCGACCACCGGCATGCTGGGCTGCCAGGCAGCGAACCCGTAACGGACGCCGAAATCCAGGAATTCCTGGAAGCGATCGACGGCGTTCTCACCCACGAAGACGTCGGTGCAGCCCTGGGAGAGCAATTCCCGGCGCACCCGATCGTTGTCCGACGGTGCAGTGGTGAGTTTGCCGCCCGCGACACAGGGAACGTCGATGCCGGCTCGCTTGAACTCCGTCAGAACGACGCTGGTGCCGTAGTAGCCATGACCGTTGACACTGGAAACCACAACCAGGTCCGGCTGAAATTCGTTGACCTCCTTGACGACCAGATCCGCGGGCGTGCAGCCGCCCAGATTGCGAACCTCTCCGCCATTCTCGGCGATGAATTTCTCCAGATAGATCAGGTTCCAGAAATGGGAGTCGGATTCGACAGTGGTCAGCAGGCAGCGAAAGGCTTCGCCTTCCTCAATGCTCATGGTACGGGCTTCCCCTTATGTGGAAAGTGCAGAGCTGAGCGAACGTATCGCCCGCAACGAATGGAATGGAGCCGGTCTAACCGTTCAATGCGCGGTGGAAGGAACGCATCGTCAGCGGGAGCAGGACGGCGGAAACTCCACTCAGCGCGATCGCGGAGATCGCGATAAGCGATTGCGGCCCGAGACTGGTGCCGAGGCCGGCCAGCAGCAGTCCGCCGAGCGGTGCCGCCAGGAGATTGATCATGTAGAACGGCCCCATGACCTTGCCCAGGTGCTCCGGCTCGATCACCCTGATCCGCTGGGTGCGGTTGTAGACGTTGAAGTAGGTCACCCCGACCATCGCCGCGACGAAAGCCGGACCGTAGACCAGCAGCGACGGCGCGAAGCCGAGCACCACCAGACAGGCACACAGGAGGGCGAGGCCGACCACGCCGATCACCCTGACGTCGAAGAAGCGCAGCAGGAACGGGATGACCAGCAGGTTGGCCATTCCGACCACGCCGATACAGACATTCAGGAGAGCGAATGCCGATTCCGGGCCGTCGAACACGTCGGTCACCAACGCCGCATTGGCGCTGAGCGCCGTGCCGAAGACCAGGTTGATCGAGAAGTTCAGACCGGCCAGCAGGACCAACGGCTTGTTCCTGGCCAGAAGTCTCCAGCCCAGGCCGAGCTCGGCCATGGTCTCCCTCGCGCTGCCGGGCTTCGCGGCCCTCGGTCCGCGGGGTACGGGCAGCCAGCAGCAGGCAGCGGCCGCGAACACCGCGGCGGCGACGCCGAGGAGCATGGTCTTGTCGACGAGCATCACGCCCAGCAGCGCGAGCGCGGGGCCGACGGCCATCGCCGAGACCTCCATGCTCTGGACCAGCCCCTGTGTCTTCGGCAGGTCCTCGCCCGTGGCCACCTGTGGCACGACCTTCTCGATCGCCATGTGAACCGGCGCCAGGAACAGGGCGAGGAGCGCTCCGCAGGACATCAGGATCGGAGTCTGCCAGTCCGACAGCAGCAGGCAGCCGGCCAGGGCGAGGACGAGAACGACCGATCGGCCGGCGGTGACGACGGAGAACAGCCGGGGACCCCCGTCCCGGTCGGCTATCAGACCCGCGAACGGATATGCCAGCAACGCCGGAAGCCATTCGATGGCATAGGCGAGGCCCAGGAGGGCGACATCGTTCGTCTTCTGGAAGATGAGCAGGGGAAGGGCGAAGAGCACGATCTGTTCCGCCACGGCGCCCAGCAGGACCCCGGTCAGGAAGAGGGGGCGTGTCCGGCCGGCGTGCTTCGCCGCTGGCGGAATCGGCGTGAGGGTCTTCACTGCTGACGACATCTCTCTCCCCTTCACACCGGAAGCAGACTGGTCTCGATGCGGAAGTTCTCGATGATGTGCTGAATATCCGCTTCGACTTGCGCTTCGTCCCCGACGAGGATGTACCGCCCGCTGTGGATGGCGTCGTAACTGCCGTCCGGGTCCAGCACCTCCCCCGGGCTGGGCACGAGTTCGCGCCAGACCGTCGGGACCGAGGGCCGCATCGAGGTCCGGTGGAGCACCTTGGCGGGAAGCCGGTCGGGCTTGGGAATGATCAGCCAGCCACCGGACGGGTCCGACGTCTTCGCCGGGAGGGAGACGGGCTCTCCGCAGATCGCCTGCAACCAGACCCAGCTCAGGTTGACGCCGAAGAGCCGGTTGATGAGATGCGGCACCTCGGCGCCGCCGACACGCCCGGCGATCTCCAGGAAGACGATCTCCTCGTCCTGGGTCACGAAGAGTTCCAGGTGGATCGCCATCGACCTCATGCCGAGCGCGGCGACACAGGCCCGGGCGAACTCCTCGACTCTCGTCCTCAGCGCGGACTCCTGCACGACCACCGAACCGAGCGGTTCTCCCGACGTCTCGAACGCAAGGCAGTCGTTGATGTACCGGGACACCACCTGGAAGGGCACCCGCGCCTCGTGGTCGGCGAATCCGTCCACGTGGTAGACGGTCCCCTCGATCAGTTCCTCGATCTGGTAGTCGGCGCTGTCGATGGCCGCCAACCACGACCGGAGCGACGCTTCGTCCGCCACGCGGTGTACGCCCTTGCTGGCCGCCCCGGCGACCGGCTTGAGGATCAGGGGATACCCGATGTCCCGGGCGCTCCGCGTGGTCGTCTCCACATCCCCGCAAGGGGCGAACCGAGGCACCCGTACACCCGCGTCGGCGAGGAGCTGCTTCATGGTCAGCTTGTTCCGATAGGTGTCGACCTCCGCCGGACGCGGACCGGGGATGTCCAGTTCCTCGCGGACCTGGGCAGCCACGTCCAGCAGGTACTCCGAGAACGCCACCAGCTGATCGACGGGTCCGACGCGGTCGGATATTCCCCGTACGGCGGCACACACCGCGTCGAGATCCGTCAGATCCTCGAGAAGGACGAAATCCGCGATGTGCGAACGATCGGCGAGGACTCCGGTAGCCCCTTCCGCGTCGACCACATAGCTGATCCGGTGCCGGCCGTGGTCGAGATCCTCGAATCGCTCGAGTTCGTTGTCCCAGCGCCGTTCGTCGGAGAACCTGGGCCAGCGGTTGAGAATCACGATGTGCATGGGGTCCGTCTTTCAGTGAGGTGAGTTCAGCGGGTTTGGGCAAGCAGTCATGACTGCGGCTGCGCGTCACGCTCCAGCTCACGGATGAGGGGCACCACGTGGGTGAAGAAGGTCCTCATCTCCGGCCGGGTCGGCCAGCCGGAGAAGATGAACTCGCTGATACCGGCGAGCTTGTACTCGAAGAGGTAGTCGGCCACCTCCTGGTAGCTGCCGACCAGGCAGAGCGCCGGGCCTCCGCGGTAGGGGACGGCGCCCGTGTAGATGTAGGGCGAGAGCCACTTCCCGGAAGCCTGATCGGCGAGCCGGAAGGAGGACTTCACCGCTTCGGAGTCCACGTTCTTGACGAATTCGCGGATCCACGCCTCGTGTTCGGCGTCGGGATCGCCCATCAGCTCGGCGAGTTCGGCCAGCGCCTCCTCGCGGGTCTCCCGGGCGAGCACGTGCATCCGGGTACCGACCCGGCAGCCCCCCTCGATCAGCGGCAGGCTCGCCTGCCGCATCCCTTCCGGGGTGTCGCCGTAACGCATCCAGCAGTCGCCGTAGCTGAGGGCGGTCTGCTGCGCCACCTCCGAGGCACCGCTGATGTAGATCTCCGGACGCTTGCCGCCCTTGTAACCGAGGTGCAGTTCCGCGTCCTTGATCGAGTAGTGCTGCCCGTCGAAGGTCTGCGGGACCTCGCCCTCCCAGAACTCCCGGAGGATGTGCAGGAACTCACCCGACCTGGCGTACCGCTGGTCATGGGCCAGGTAATCGCCGTAGCCGGCCTGCTCGGCCACCGAGATCCCGGCGACCACATTGAGGGCGAGGCGGTCGTCGGACATCCAGGAAAGGGTGTTGACGATCTGCGTGAAGAGCGTCGGAGAAAGGAGCCCCGGGCGGTACGCGAGCATGAACTTGACCCGCTCGGTCTGCTGGGTGAGGGCCGCGATGATCGGCACGGGATCCGGCAGGTAGTGCCCGATCCCGAACAGGAGGCTGTCGACGCCGAGTTCCTCGGCCTCCTTGACGAAGTCGGTGATCTCACCCATGTCCAGGGCGCCCAGCTTGTACTTCTCCGTGGGCTTGGCCTGGCCGCCCCCGTCCGTCGGTACGTCCCAATGAATGCGCAGCGGTTCCACTGTTGTTCTCCTCATTCCGGAAGGCTTACGAGTCGGTTCCGGCGGAACCGATGAGCAGCCCGCTGTTGGCCGAGCGGGTCTTCGGTACGAGGCGCGCCGGATCCGTGGAACCGGACTGCCGGTACAGCAGCCCGTGTTCGCGCCGGACCTGGGCGTCCACCTCGTCCAGGGGGGCCAACCACCGCCGGGCGGTGCCGTCCGGTTCGACGACCGACATCAACCCGGTTCCGTGCACGGCCTCGGCCGTCACCCCGGCGCCGGCCAGGGCTTCGGCCACACCCCGCTGGTCACCTGTGAACGCCAGGACGGGCTCGTCGGAGGGCACGGCCACGGAGACGAGTCCCGTCTCCCGCATCAGCGTGGCGACCCGGTCGGGATCGGCACCGGTTGCGAGCCGGAAGACCTGGGCCTTCCGGTCACCGACCACCGTGGTCGTGCCCGTCCCCGGACCCACGACGGTTCCTCGGTCGTCGCCCAGGGACCGGCACGCGATGGCGACGCCGTACCGCCTGGCCGCCGCCACCGACCCGCCGAACAGGACCTTGGCCCCGCTGTCCGACATCGCTTCGCACTGCGCGTAGGACAGCTCCGGCATCAGCCGGGCCGCGGGTTCGGTGTAGGGGTCGGTGGTGTACACACCGGGGACGTCGGAGTAGATCTCGCACTCGGTGACGCCGAGTGCCCCGGCGATGGCGACCGCGGTGAGGTCCGAGCTGTTGCGGCCGAGCATGGTGATGCGGCCGTCGGGTCGTACCGCCTGGCCGCCGGCCAGCACGACGACCTGATGCTCGGTCAGTGCCTTGCGCACGGGCGCGGGGTCGATCGTGACGATCTTCGACCGGGTGGCGGTGTCATCACCGACGATGCCCAGCTGGTGCGCCCAGAGATCGATCGCCGTGCTTCCCTGTGCGTGCAGGGCGGCCCGGAGCAGAGTGGCGCTCAGCATCTCGGCGGTGGCCAGCGCCTGGTCCTGCACCTCCGGCTTCAGGTCCGGATCGACCGCCAACGCCGCCTCGAGCAGCCGCCCGGTGGAGCCGGACATCCCGCTCACCACGGCGATCACCCCGGTGTCGCCGTCGTCGGTCATCTCGATCAGATGGGCAGCGACCCGGGCGTAGTCCGCCAGCTCCAGGAAGGACGATCCCCCGAACTTGACGACACGCAGGTGCTCGGAGTCACGCGGCATCGTTCACCATCCTCGACGGCGAGACCGCCGCCTGCGTGCCCTCGGACGTGCGCCTCTTCTCGCCGCCGAGCCCCCACTCGGTGGGCTTCTCCTGGCTCAGGATCGTGAACACCCGGCCGATGGCGTCGCCCATGCCCCAGACATCGGTGTACGCGGGCCACTTGGGGTGTCCGGCGTCGATGTCGTGCTGACGGGCGTACGCCGCGCGTACCCACTCGCGGGTCGAGGGCCGCCGGTGGTGGAAGTCGTGTACCGCGAGATCGCCGGGTACGACGAGGACCCGAGCCGGGATGTGGTAGCAGACGAGGCGGGCGCCCCATCGGAACCAGGCGCGCATCGCGTCGTACCCGCCAAGGCCCTTCGGCGGCAGCGGATCACCGCAGAACCGTCCCCAGGAATGCGACACGTGGAAGGCCCGGCCGCTCAGGCTGCCGTCCTTGGCCTTGAACCAGGCGTGCTCGCTGAGGAACTCCAGCAGCGCGACGATCTGGTAGAGCGGGATCATCGGGACGAGCACGGCGACGGTGAACTCCCACCACACCCCCTGCCAGGTCACCACGCCGAGAACGGCGGCGAGGTAGGCGAACCCCATGACACGTCGGTACGGCGCACAGCGGATGAGGTTCTGGGCCAGCCGGGTGTACAGGAACTCGGCATGGAACCGCGGGGACACGATCGTCCAGGCCAGCCGGCGCCACAGCGCCCGGGTGGACATCCCGGGCCGGAATCCGAGCATGAGCAGGTGCTGGATGGTGGGATCGGCGAGGGTCGCGAAGGTTTCCTTGCGATGGTGCAGATTGACGTGGTCCTCGTAGTACTGATCCGCGTCGTCGGTGCACACCAGCGTGGACAGCACCTGGTGGATCAGTCGGTCGTGCCGTATCCGACCGGTGAAGCGGGTGTGGATCGCGTGGTGCGCGATCACCGTCGAGCACACGCGCGCCGCGGACGCGGTGATGCACCAGGACAGGGGCAGCAGTACGAGCGCCCAGAGCGGACCCCGTGCGACGATCCACCAGGCGCTGCCGATACCGGCCGCGAGTGCGATGAAGTCGCAGATCAGGTAGGTGACGGGGTTCAGGCGGACCAGCGGCTGCTGGCCGGGGAGCGCCTTACCGGTGATCCACGTCCAGCCGTGCTGCGTCCACCGGGGAAAGCGCTGATAGGAAGCTCTGATCTCTTCCGAACGTACTGAGGATGTCGCCGTCATGCGCGGCTCCCTTCCTGCTCGTGACTACCGTCTTGGCTGCCGACGTGGGCACCGAGCGCTTCGGTGCCCACCTCGGCGAAGGCCGCGCCCAGGATGTCCAGGGCCTCCTGGGCTTCCTCGCGGCTGAGGTTCAGGGGCGGCAGGAACCGGGCGACGCAGTCGTCCCGTCCCGCGAGCTCGAAGAGCAGCCCCCGGCGGAGCGCGGCCTTCCGGACCCGGCCGGCGACCTCGCTCGCAGTCCAGCTCCCGACCGGGTTCAGCTCGACACCGAGCATCAGCCCGCGCCCCCGGACCTCGCCGATCATGGGACTGATGGCGGGGTTCAGCTGCAGCGCGTCCAGTCCCGAACGGAGGAACTCCCCGATCTCGCGCACATGCGGCAGCACCTCGTCGCGCTCGACGATCCGCATGAGGGCGGCACCCGCGGCGAAGGCGAGCTGGTTGCCGCGGAAGGTTCCGGTGTGCGCGCCGGGCGCCCAGCCGTCCAGCCGCTCGTCGTAGATGATCACCGAAGCCGGGTGACCGCCGCCCAGGGCCTTGGACGAGACGATGACGTCGGGCTCGATCCCGTACTGCTCGAAGGCGTACCACGTACCCGTCCGCCCGCAGCCGGTCTGCACCTCGTCGACCACCAGCGGGATGTTCCGCTCGCGCGTGATCCGGCGAAGCTCGGTGACGAACTCGGCGCGGGCCGGGACCACCCCGCCTTCGCCCTGCACCATCTCGAGGACCACAGCGGCCGGGAGGCGTACGCCGCCGTTCGGATCGGCCAGCAGATTCTCCAGGTAGCGCACGCAGTTGACCTGGCAGCTGTCCGGGTTCAGAGACAGCGGGCACTTGAAGCAGTACGAGTACGGGAAGAACGTCGTACCGGGCATCAGATTGTGCAGGTGTTCCTTCGAGCCGCGCAGCCCGGTGATCGCCAGCGTGCTCTGCGTGCTGCCGTGAAAGCCGCCGTGGAACGAGACCACATCCGCCCGCCCGGTCGCGGTCTTGCAGAGCTTCAGCGCGGCATCGATTCCGTCCGCACCGGTCGGCCCGCAGAAGTGGATCTTCATGCGGTCCCGCATTGCCTCGGGCAGCATTCCGAGGAGCCGGGTGGAGAACTCCGACTTCGCCTCGGTGGGGAAGTCGAGCATGTGGGAAGCGACATTCAGCTGAGCCTGTGCGGCGGCGATCAGCTCGGGATTGCTGTGGCCGAGAGCAAGCACGCCGGCCCCGGACAGAAAGTCGAGAAACCTGTTTCCGTCGACGTCGTGCAGATAGGAACCCTCTCCGCCGGCGACCGCGATCGGCGTGTGCCGCGGATAGGTACGGGCCGAGGACTCATCCCGCTCCTGCTGCTCCAGCAACCGCCGCGAAACGGGCCCCGGGAGACTGGTGACAACGGACGCACTCACGACGAATTCCTTTCGCCCCGCTCAGGAGCTTGGTCTGACTGCTTGATGCCCTGGTCGAGAGGGGCGACGAATGCGAGGTGGAGCGGGTCGCGCACCATGCCGATGAGCCGTGCCGCTCTGCTTTCCGCAATCACGGTTCGACGCTGAAGAGGTTCTGGCTGTGTGCCGCCGCCAGCTCCGCCACCCGCGCCTGGAATTCCTCGGAGTCACCAGGACCGCGCCCGTGCTCGAAGCACTCGATGACGCCCTCGCGCCCCAGGTAGGAGTCCGCCGGGCGGGAGTGGTCGCCGGGCTTCGCCGTCACGTAGAGCGCGCGCTCGACCGGATCGAACCCCTGCGGCTGGCGTACACCGGTGATCGTGCCGCCGGCGGCCTTGAGGAAGCCGGTCGCCGCGATGCCCCGCGGCATGTCGGGGATCGGCGGCAGCTGTTCGATCGTCCGGCGGTACGCCGCGATGTGCAGGTCGTACGGGCTGAAGCCGTAGACCCGGTCGATGAGGTCCATGATGCCGTCGCCGCCGGGACGGGCCCCGACCTCGACCACGCTCAGCGCGTCCCCGTTGACCAGGATCTCGACGTGGGCGATGCCGCGGTCGATGCGGAGCGCCTCGCAGGCCTTGAGCGCGGTCTCGCGCAGTGCCTCGTTGTCGCTCTCCCGGCTCGGCACCAGCTGGCCGGTCTCGGCGAAGTACGGGGGTGCGCTCTTGCTCTTGTCGGTGACGGCCAGCACCGCGCGGCTGCCCTCGTAGTTGATGACCTCGACAGAGACCTCGTGCGTCGAGACGAAGAACTCCTCCACCTGGAAGCGTCCGTCAGTGAGATCGAAGGTCCCGGCGACCTCCATGAGCGAGGAACGGCAGTGCTCATAGGCGGCGTCGAGTTCGTCGGCCGAGTCGACCCTGATGATCCCGACGCTCCCGGCGAAGTCCCTCGGCTTCAGCACCAGGGGGAACTCCAGCTCCGCGGCTATGGCGCGCAGTTCCTCAGCGGTGGAGAACAGCCGGTGCCGGGCGCAGGGAACACCGGCTTCTTCGAACGACACCTTCATCGTGTGCTTGTCCCGCGAGCGCCGGAGTGCTTCGTCGGAGAGCGCCGGCAGCCCGTAGTGATGGGCGATCGCCACCGAGGCGTGCAGGTTCATCTCGTAGATGGGGACCACCGCGTCCGGCTGCAGGCCGGTCTCCCGCTCGAATTCCTCCACTGCCTTCAGCGCGGGCTTCGCCTTGTAGCTACTGGCCGGGAGGATGTGGTCGAAATACCGGTTCGCACCGGAAACGGGATCCTCCGTCATGCCGATAACCGGGCCGGGATAGGTGCGCAGGGCGGAAACGATGGCTCGCTCACGCAACATCAGATCGGCACCGAGCAGCAGAAGGTACCGGTCCCCGTTAGCGTGGGCACGCTTCGAACTGAACATGGACTTCCTTATCGCGTCGTCGCCATGATGTGGCGAGACTGCCAAGGGCGGTTCCCGAAACGTTCCCCCTCTCGTACTCGGGGTTTCGGCGCGATCGCGTGACGTCCGTTCCGTGATCACGCGAGGCCGCGGTGCCCGGCCTGCGGTAAGGCTCGTGCCGGCATAGAAGGTCTTGCGGTCGGTGCGGCGGCGTGCGGCGGCTTGCGGCGGCGTGCGGCCCGGGGACACTCGCGGGATCAGAGCTGACGCGTCGGCCACGCGCACCGGCGCGCGGTGATCACCGACGCCGCCGCGGCCCGCGCCGGCGCCGCCCGGACAGAGTCCGCGCCGGCACATCCCCTTGCTCCGCCGCGCACTGGCCCGGCCGCGCGAACGCGGCATCGCATTACGCGTCGCACCACGCGTCGCACCACGCGTCGCGCGGCCGGGAACAGGCCACTGCGGACCGTCAACTCACCCCGTGCGATGGCGACCTGACGCATTCTGGCCATCGGCATCCTGAAACTCGCCGGCGTCACCGACATCGCCGCCGCCCTCCGCGGCAACGCCTGCGACGCCACCCGGCCCCTCGTCCGCCTCGGCGACCACGCGCACCGCGCGACGGCGCAGCTCTCACCGAACCCGGGGCGGTCCGCCGTGACCAGCCAGAACGACAGCGTCCAGACCACCATCACGTTCTTCGAGCACGGTCTCGACAGCCGCTCACAGCGCTGAAGCGACGGTGCTGGACGCGTGAACCGCTCACGGTCTCACTCGTGCGCGTCCCCTCCGCATCCCGGACCTCGACCAGGTGCTTCCCTCCGAGGTATGCGGGCGGGAACGTTCCGGTATCGGCCTGCGGCACCTTCATGTCGACCACGGATACAGTGCCGCTCGGCGCCCTATCCGGCCGCATTACTCACAGGGGGACGGACCATGCACACCAAGCTGATCAGACTGACCGGGATCATCGCGGCCGCCGTCCTGGCGGTCGGGATCGGTGCGACCGTGCAGGACGCCGTGACCGGCCAGTCGGCCGGGCAGCAGATCCTCGCGGACAACAAGGGGCCGGCTGTCGTCCAGCCGTGAGGTCTGTGCCGCCTTCCTCAATGACTGCGGCCGGCCTCCGGAATCTCCATGAGGTCGAACAACTCGGCTGCCGCCAGGAGGTTCTTCGAGGCCGTCGCGCCGTCGCCAAGTCCCTTGGCCGCGCGGGCCAGACCCAGGTACGCGGACGCCTGCTCGGAGCGGAACTGGATCGCCGAGGCGACCTCGAGCGCGTGGGCGTGCAACGCCGTCGCCGAGGTGTACTGCCCTTGTGCGGTATGCAGCCGGCCGAGGATGTTCTCGGCCTTCGCCTGGCGGACCGGCGTACCACCGGACCGCGCGAGGATCTGGGCGCGTTCCGCGAGCTCGGACGCCGCATCACCGTCGCCGAGGCGGTGGGCTACCTCGGCGGACAGCGCCAGCACCAGGGCGACGTCGCCCTGCGGCGCGCTCTCGTCGCACAACTCGCGGGCGCGCCTCAGACTCGCCTCGGCGTCCACGTACTGCCCCATGCCCAGCTGGGCGAAGGCCAGATCGGCCAGAGCCATGGTCTCGTTGACCGGGTTCGCGGTGTCCCGCTCCAGCTCAAGGGCTCGGAGGGCGGACGCCGCCGCCTCCGGGTAGCGGCCCCATCGCGCGTACAGCGAGCTGAGGTTCGTCTGGGTCTCCGCCTCGGCGCGGGCAGTGCCGAGTTCCCTGGCGAGTTCGACCGCGTGCTCCAACAGGGGAAGGGCCTCGTTGTACCGCCCCAGCATCGACATGAGCAGCCCGAGAGTGGACTCGCTGTTCGCCTCGGCGTCACGGTCGCCGAGGCGTACCGCGATCGCGCGTCCCTCGCGGGCGACGTTGATGCCCTCCTCGAAGTAGCCGAGCTTCCAGCAGGCGGCGCCGAGACTGGACAGGCTGATGCTCAAGAGGACCGGATCGTCGAGCCGACGCGCGGCCTGGACCGCGAGGCGGCCGAGCGCTCGGAACTCCTCGAAATATCCCCCCGCGTTCAGATGGAAGACCAGGTCGCGGACCAGCCAGCCGGTGTGCCGGTCGTAGCCGAGCCGAGCGGCCAGGTCCACGACCGCCAGCAGTCGCTGATGTTCGCGACGGAACCAGCAGCCGGCGATCTTCGCGTCCGCCAGTTCCGGGAGCTCTCCCTGATACCGAGGGATCCCGGCCGAGCGGGCGGTACGACCTGGGAACAGTACGTCGCAGGCGACGTTGGTGGCTGTCAGGTAGTAGCTGAGCAGCCGCTCGACGGCGTCCGCGTTGGTCCGTTCCGTCATCGGTCCGTGCTGGCTCTGGGCGAAGCTGCGTACGAGGTCGTGGAAGGTGTACTCGCCCAGTCCGGGCTGTTGGAGCAGATGCACGTCGAGCAGAAGCTCCAGAATGCCCTCGGCAGCCCGGACATCGGTGTCGAGCAGCGCGGCCGCCGAGTGTGCGTCGATGGCATCACCAGGGTGCAGGCCGAGGGCGCGGAACGCGGCGCGGTGCCTGTGGTCCATGGCCAGGTAGGACAACTGAAGGGTCACTGCGACGCTGCGTTCGCCTGAGCTCAGCTCGTCCATCCGACGGCTCTCGTCCTGCAGTCGCTCGACGAGATGCCGCACGGTCCACCGGGGCCGGTTGCGCAGCCGTGCGGTGGCGATCCGCAGCGCCAGGGGGAGATGACCGCACAGCTCGGCGAGCTCGGCGGCCGCCTCTGGTTCGGCTTTCACACGGTCCGGGCCCAGCGTCCGCGCCACCAGCGTGGCACTGTCCTCGGGTGGCATCAGCCCCAGGGAGATCCACTCGATGCCGTCGAGGTCGAGCAACCGCACCCGGCTGGTGATCAGCACGAGGCAGCCGGGGGGAGCCGCAAGGAGCGGCTGGACCTGAGCGGCGTCGGAGGCGTTGTCGAGCAGCACCAGCATCCGGCGCCCCGCCAGTGCGGACCGCCATGTGGCGGTCCGGCCGGGCAGGTCCTCGGGTATGTGCTCGCTCGGCGTGCCGATCGCGCGCAGCAGGATGTCCAGTGCTGTCGATGCCGGTATGGGGAGCTGCTCACCGGGGGTGAACCCGCGCAGGTCCACATAGAGTTGCCCGTCGGGGAACTCCTCGGTCAGCTGGTGAGCGGCGCGTACGGCCAAGGAGGTCTTGCCCGCGCCGCCCATCCCGTCGATGGCCACGACCCGGGCGCTGTGCTCATCCGGCAGCGTCTCGGCCCGGACCCGGCTGAGCAGGACTGCCAGTTCCTTGTCCCGGCCCGTGAAATCCGGCAGCGCATACGGCAGTGTGGAAACCGGACCGCGTTGCTCAGCCGGCGTTCCGGAGGCAATGACGGGGGCACCCTCCTGCGGGGGTGTCAGCTCCGGACTCTCCCGCAGGATCCCCTCGTACAGCTTGACCAGTCGGGACCCCGGATCGATGCCGAGCTCGTCGACGAGCAACTCGCGTACCTTCCGGTACTCCTCCAGGGCTTCCGCCTGTCGTCCCGAGCGGTACAGGGCCAGCATGAGCTGGCCGCGCAGCGTCTCACGCAAGGGGTGCGCGTCGACGAGTGCCCGCAGACTCGCGACGAGCTCGCTGCTCGCGCCGAGTTCGAGGCGCAGTTCGTAGAGCTGTTCGGCTGCGGCGAGACGGCGCTCCTCCAGCGCGGTCGCCGCGCGGCCGATCACCGGGCCGCCCTCGCCCGCGAGGACGGGTCCACGCCACAGATCGAGAGCGCCCTGCAGCTCCGCGCAGGCATCGGTGAGCCTCCCGACGGCCACGGCTTGTGCCGCTGTCAGGATCCGTGCGTCGAAATCGAGAAGATCGAGCTGGCCGGCCGACGTGATCACCCGGTAGCCCGGGCCGTCCGTGCTGATCATCTCCCTGCCGGACGGCAGGCGTCGGCGGAGATCGGCGACAGCCTTGCGCACCTGGTGCGACGCGGTCGCAGGAGGGTCCTCCTCCCAGACGGCCTCAACCAGTCTGGCAATCGGTACGACCCGCCCGGGTTCGAGGAGCAGGGTGGCCAGAACTCGCTCTTGGATGGTTCCACCGAGACGCACTCGTATGTCACCGGCCCATACCTCAAGCGAGCCGAGTACATGGAACCTGGGTTCCTGTGCGGACGGAAACCCATTCTTTCCCGAGCCTGCGACTGTCATCGATCCTCTATCGCCCATGCAAATACCCCAGGTCAAAGGCTTGGTTCGGGGATCATAAGCCATCTGCCGCGCCGGTTGACAGCACTTAGCGGGTGTCTCATATGGCGGTCCACGGGGCCGAGGCAGGGCTTCAACGTAGTCGTGTGACGTCCTTGTTGTGATCCCGCGAGGCCGAGGAGGACGAGGCTCCGGGTGGCGTCGCGGGCGTTGCTGCGCGGCGATATTCATAACGCTGGCGAGTTTCAGACTATCGATGGCTGAAATATGTCAGGTCGCCATCGCGCGCGATGCGCTGTCGGTCCGCAACGGGGAGGCGTTCTCGGCCATCCCGTGAAAAGGCGCAGAGAACCGCGCCCGCCGCAAGGCGACGAAGGCCGCGATCGAAGCAATGCCGCCCTTCCACCGCGCCACAGGCCCTGCCCGCAAGCCTTCCGCCGATCCGGCTGCACGATCTGCGGCACGACGCGGCCACCCTCAGCTCGCCACCGGCACCGACACGGAGACCGCGTCCGACACCCTAGAGCACAGCGACTCCCGCGCCACGCAAGGCCGAGGCCGAGGCCGAGCACACAGCGGCCAGAAAACCCCAGGTCACAGACTGTGTGACGCCAGGCGCTCCATCTGCCCGCCGAAGCGCTTGCGCCTCGCCTCCCCGACGGTGCGCCTCGAAAGCAAGATCACCTACCTGTCCTGCCCGACGCCCCCGGGGCGGCCCGACGGACGGTGCGGGATCCGACCGGCTGACGGAAGGGCAGTAGGACGGTCAGCACGGCGGACGTGGCCATCCACGTAAGGACACCGAGAAGGACGGCGGTCAAGACCGGCAACTGCGTGCCGACGAGGAGTCCGGTCGTGAGCGTGGCGTCCACCATGCCGACACTGACCGCCATCTGCACTTCGGCGGGGTGCCGAGTGAACGTTTTGCTCAGCCTTCGCACGAGCGGCTTCTGCACCCCCCACAGGAGGGGGCACATCACCCAGCTCAGGATCAGCACGCCCCACCAGGGCATGGACGAGATGGTCAGAAGCAGCAGGCAGGAGATCACGGTCACGCCCATGGAGACGGAGAACCCACCTGCCCCGCCCGCGTCTTCGGCGGTGAGCTCGTCGAACTTCAGCCCGAGGGCCAGGAGCAGGGCTGCACCGATGGTGACCGGGATCGCCCAGGTCACGGACCAAGAGGCGAAAGCGACCAGTTGAAGCCCCACCAAGGCGCTTCCTGCCAGCACGCTGCGTCCCATGGCGGCAGACCCTGCCGCCTGCGGCTCCGCGGGTGCGGCTGTCGGCTCCGGCGAAGCGTCGATCGGCGCGGGCTCGCGTCGGGCCGGCACGGCGGCTTCCGGCGCGGGGGCGGGGGCGGGGGCCGCGTCGGGAACGGTCGGCGGGTGCGGCGTTGCAGGCTGCGACCGCCACGCGGTCATGGTCGGGGTGGAGGAGAACTCCGGAGCGACCGCTGAAGGTGAGGTGGGATGGTGGCGCTGTGCGGGTGCCGCGAGCAGCGTTTCGATAGCGTCGATGACGTGGGCGGCATCGGCGGGCCTGTCGGCGGCCTCCTTTGCCAGAAGGTGTAGGACGACCTCGTCCACCGTGGCGGGGATGGAGGGGCGGAGACTGCTGGGTGCTTCGGGCTGCCGAGTCAGGTGCTGGTGGAGGACGGCCAGCGGCGCTCCGGTGAAGGGTGGCTGACCGGTCAGGAGGGTGTAGAGCAGGCAGCCGACGGCGTAGAGGTCGGCTGCGGGGCCGATGTTCCGGTCACCTCGAGCCTGCTCGGGAGCCATGTAGGCAGCCGTCCCTATGGCGTGGCCGGTGCCGGTGAGAGCGAGGTCCTCGTAGAGGTGCTTGGCGATCCCGAAGTCGAGGATCTTGACGGCGCCTCCGGACAGGAGCATGGCGTTCGCGGGCTTGATGTCCCGGTGGACGAGGCCGGCGCGGTGGGCGGTGGCCAGGCCGGTGCACACCTGCAGGGTCCAGTCGAGAGCGTCCCGCACCGGGGGCGGGGCTCCCTGGGAGATGACCTCTTCCAGGGATTGCCCCTCGATGAGTTCCATGACGAGGAACGGTGCGCGGCCCTGGTCAGGGCCGGTGCGGCCGAAGTCGTGGATGGTCACGATATGCGGGCTGCTGAGGTTGCCGGCGGCCCTTGCCTCTGCAGCGAACCGCTCGACGTTGGCGGACACCGGGTCGGCGCCTGTCAACAGTTTCACCGCTACCGGGCGGCCGACCCGTTCGTCGAAGGCTCGCCACACCTGGCCCATGCCACCAGCGCCCAGGACTGATTCCAGGCGGTACCGACCGTCCAGCTTCGCTCCGTGCATGCCCACCCCGTCACGGTCTGAGAGCGCAGTTGGTCTGGGTGCGCTCCACCGGCCGTGCACTCTATCGAGCTGCGGTCCCTGAACCGCCCCCGCGATTCGAACCTCGCGCAACCGACCTTGGCCCCCTATCCATACGGTCGGTCAGCAAGCCAACCTGTTGATCACTCTTCGTAGTGGACCATCGCGTTGAGGCGAAACACGGGCTGGTCAGAGGCGTTCTCCGCTCTGCAGGGACACTCACCCAAAGGAGCATCAAGCATGCTTACCCGGCTCATGGCCCGCATCTCGACAGCTGTCGCTGGGGCATCCACACTCGCGCTTCTGCTCCCAGCCCAAGCCCACGCCACGGCCATCGGGTCCACACCTGTGGCCAGCTTCGACTACCAGGTCGGAGGCGTCACCATGAGGATCCCGACCGGCTGCATGTTCACGCACGTCATCCGCGGCGAGGGCAAGAAGATCACCTACCAGAACGCAGGCGTCGACTGCGGATTCGTCGGAGCCCTCAACGCCGGCTTCTGCAACTGGCGGATCGACTTCACCTACGCGGACACCCGCAACAAGACATACCGCACCTCCCGCGGCGCAACCCACACCGAGTGCAAGATCGACCCGATGCGGAACAACGCACCCCAGAAGCTTCCCCGCTACGGCAAGGCATGCGCCCACCTGAACATCAACGGTGTCCGCCGGGTCAGCCAATGCCACCACATCACGAAGTGAGCCGCACATGAGCCCCCAGCCCATGCCCGAGGACCCCGACCGGGAAGCCAAGCGCCGCCGCGCCGACATCGTCGCCTTCCTCGTCGGCGCGGCCGCAGCACTCGCCTTCTTCTCCTTCTTCCCCGGCCTCCCCCACGTCATCGACTGGGGCGCCATCCTCGCTTCCCTCGCCGTCGGAGCGCTCACCCGCTGGGCCTGGCGATCCCGACTCACGAAGAAGCGCGTCGGCTCCCGGTAGGAGCCGCACCGCGCCATCTGCTCGCCCCGGAAAGCCGTGGACGCCCGCGGGGACACCGAGAAGAAGGCTGGGGCCCCACTCACGCATCGCTCACGCAAAGAATCCACGGCGCCCGGCCGCGTCACCCGCCATGCTCCGAGTAACAGAAAGACCAGGTCAGACACCCTCTGACCTGGTCTTTCTCTGAGCCGCCTTCGGGATTCGAACCCGAGACCTGTCGACACCGACTTCACCGATTACGGGGCGACACCACCCGGGCAACGGCCTGGGGCCGTGGAGGATCGAGCAGCTCGGCACCCGAACCACCCGAACCACCTGAACCACCCACCACCGGCGACCCAGGAAGCAAGACACGCCGGCCACGCACGACGCCCAAGCCCACCCCGCCCAGGTCCAGATCGGTGGCGGCAGTCACCGCATCGAAGGCTTCTTCACCATCGACATCGTCCCGCCGGCCGACCTCCTGTGGGGACGTACGCGAGGGCCTGCCGCTCGCCGAGGCGAGCACCCAGGAGATCTTCTCGGAGCACTTCCTGGAGCACATCGACCACCCCCGCTCCGCCAAGACCTACACCCGTGAGGCGTTCCGCGTGCTCACGCCCGGCGGCCACCTCATCACCGGAGTGCCGGACGCGGCCCTTCGTGCTCAGCCAGTACCCGGCCGACCCGGAGCAGGCCGAGGAGATGATCGCCCGCTGGTACGCCAAGCGGGACTGCCGCAAGGACATCACCACCTACCTCGACGTGATCGACTACGTCTTCCGCGACCAGGACGACGACCCCACGTACAACCCGCACTACTGGGCCTACGGCTTCGAGAAGCTCAACCGGCAACCGCCGTCGGACCAGCCACCCCGCGGCGAACAGGCAAACACCGACGCCAAGACCGGCTCCTGCGCCGCCGTGAGTTCCCCGCCCCTGGCTACGTAGGCGACGTGCAGGAACGGTCGCAGCCGGATTCGGGGAACGGTCGCGGCTGGTTGGCGTGGGGAATACCGGCGAGATCCAGGAACAGTGCTGGCGGCTCGCAGCGGTGCCCGCCGGCCGAATCTGTCGCTCTTGGAACGGATCAGGAGAGCACCCATCGAGGCGGGTGTCCCGGGTCGGCCGGGCAGGTGAAGACGTGCAGGTCTCGGTCACGGCCGAAGCGGAGCCGGGTGGGCCGGGCGACGGACTGGCCGCCCCGGATCGAGGCCATCCCCTGTAGGGACGGATCGCGGTCTTCCATCGGCATCCAGCTGTGCGAGTCGCGGTCCATCTCGCCGCCCCCGGCCGTCAGCAGGAGCCGCATCGGGGCCGCGCAGGACGCGCAAGTGATGTCCATCGGGCCCGTGGACGCCCAGCTGGGAAAGCCGCCGACCCGCCAGCCGGGCGGGATCGAGAGAGCGCCCTGGTAGTTCGGTGCGTCGCGGCCGCCTTCCGCCGTCCGGGTATCGTCCCAGGCGTCGATGCGGTCGATCAGAGCCGCAGGCAGCGTGTCGTCCTCTGCCCACGGATAGGTGTCCACCTCCTCGGGGTGCACGACACAGGGTTCGGGGAGTTCGTCCTCCCGCCGGAGCAACGGCACTTCAGGCGCGGGGGCAAGGAAGCGGTCCGCTCGCTCCGTCTGCGCGGCCGGCCTCCACCGCAGGAGGTATCGGCGCTCGAGGTACGGGCCGTGGGTGCGCGGGCAACGGAAGAGCTGCACCAGGTCAGCGCCGCCGGGACCGACGGCCAGACCGGGGACGTCCCGGCCGAAGAACTGGGCGAGCCCCACGAAAGGGGTCGGCCCGTCCTCCCCCGGACTGCCGGCGCCGGACCACGGGCGGCTCCGAGGCCACACGCCCGCGGCCCGGGCGGCGCGGATCTCCTCTGGTGCGTACCCCTTGGTCTCGGGCTGGTGCGGCTCGCGGCAGACCGGCCACGGCTCGTCGCTGGGCCACAGCAGCGGCCCGCCGACATGGCTGTCGTGCCGCCCGGGCTGCCCCGGCCGCGGGTGCAGGCGGGTCGTCCGCCCCCGGTATGCCGCCAGTTCCGGGAACACAGCCTCCACTGCGACCGGCCTGGCCGGCGTTGTCCTGGTCATGGGCGGAACGTACGCGGCCGGGAGCATGCCACGCGAACGGGTTACCGCGATCCCTCCCACGAGGACACCGTGTCCGGCCAGATCAGCACGCCCCGGGCCGAGCACAACCACGGTCCTGACACAAACACGTAGGCGTTCCCGAATCTCGGCAACATCACTTCCCGGAGGAGGAGAGCGTTCCTAGGTGGAGGGGCGCCTTGGTGAGGGCGGGATGGGCGTCGTGTACCTCGCCCGGTCAGCGTCTGGGCGTCAGGCAGCACTGAAGGTCATCCGCCCTGAACTCGCCGGTGACAGCGAGTTCAGGGTTCGCTTCCGTCATGAGGTTGATGCCGCCCCATCGCACCTGCCTTGTGGCGTCCCCCGGGACGTCGCGCATCACGGACATGCCCTGGCGAGCACCCGAACGGCGATAGCCTGACGTCCAGTCAGTGCGACTGCCCAGGGGAGGGAATGCCGCATGGCCGTAGCCATGTACCGAGCCATCCTGCTCGCGCGAAGGAACGAACAGCGCAGTGAGAAGCTGAGTGCCCGCCGCAGGAAGCTCGACCGGCACGTCGTCCAGGAGAGTACGGCGCAGGAGAAGCAGCGGCAGGCCACCTACGATCGGGCCCTCGTCCCCTTCCGGGACGCTTTCGCGCGGCTCAAGCGGGTGGATCTGGCCGGACTTGCCCCGGTGGACCCGGCTGGGCACGCCACGGCCGACGTCGAACTGCAGGAGATACAGCGACTCGCGGTGTCCGCGGTCGGGTCGCTCATCGGGGGCGGAGCCGCCGGAGCGGGCATCGGCACGGCCACCTACCTGGCCGTCGGCGCCTTCGCCACCGCGTCCACCGGCACAGCCATCTCCGGGCTTTCCGGGGCCGCCGCGAGTAGCGCCACCCTGGCCTGGCTGGGCGGTGGTTCGCTGGCGGCGGGCGGCGGTGGCGTGGCCGCCGGGACGATGGTCCTGGCCGCGGTTGTCGCCGTACCAGCGCTCGTCGTGGGCGGTGTCCTCCTTGAATGGCAGGGCCGCTCGGCCCGCGAGGACCAGGAGAAGGTCGCCGAGGAACTGGGAGCGGCGGAGTCCGAACTGGCGGAGGCCCGCCGGACCCTGTCCGAGGTGTTCCAGCGCAGCCGGGAGATCCGCCTCGTACTCAAGGACCTCTGCGTGGCCATGGAGGAGCGGCTGCCGGCCTTCGCGGCACTGGCCGCCGACCATGACGACTACGGGGCGTACGACGCGGAGCAGCGAGCCCAGGTCAAGGAGGTCTTCGATCTCGCCTGCACGACGGTGAAGGTGATGGCAGCCCCGCCGGCCGGAGAGGACGGCCGGGTCGGCGAGCTGTCCGGCCGCGTCGTTGCGGACGCCCGGGCCCACCTTGCCGAACTGGCATCCGCCGCATGAGCCGTACGGTCCTGCCCGGCGCCGCCGACCAGGCCGCATGGACGGTCGCGGACGCCGCCACCCGCCGGCTGGCCGAGGCCACCGTCGAGACGTTGCGCACCCAGGAGACGGTGGAGCGGCTGGTCCGCCGGTACGTCGGCATCGGCAACGCCCAGCGTGCCGGACACCTCTTCGAGGTACGCCACGCACTCTCCTTCAACCAGAACGCGATCCGGGCCGGCGCGTCGGTCCGGGCTGTGGTCACGGAGTGGGCCGAAGGCGGCTCACAGACTGCCCCGGCCGATGTCTGGCTCGTCGACCGAGGCCGGATCGTGGGCCAGGCGCAGGCCAAGTTGATGGACAGCGTCCCGAAGACCGCTCACCAGGTGTCCCAGCCGCACTACGAGGGGATGGCGCGACTGGTGGCGGGCGACCGGGTCGCCGCCGTGGACAGTCTGCTGGAGCGCCGACTCGCCATGTCTCCCGAGGGAGTGCGGTTCGCCGACTACGCCGACGCCCACGCGCATCTGAAGGACCGGCTGAAGTACGGGAATGTCGCCTCCGACCCGATCGACCTGGCCGACGCGCACCGCTCGGCCCTCGACCCGATGCGCTGGGCGCGCGGTGAGGCGGTACGGGCGGCCGGCCGGGAGGCGGCGGCCGCAGCGGGAACGGCGGCGGCGGTCGGTGGTCTGGTCGCCGGGGCCGTGTCCGCCGCCGGACAGCTGGCCCGGGTGCGGGCGGGTGAGACCTCGGCCGCGTCGGCAGCCCTCACAGCAGCCGCGTCGGCGGCCCAGGCTGCGGCGCGGTCCGGGGCCGTCGCGGGGCTGGGATCGGTGATCCGTACGGCGTCGCGGGCCGGGCGTCTGCCTGCGGTGCTGGGCGGCGGAGACCTGGCGTTCGCGACGGCCGGTGCCGCGTACGCGGTGGCGGAGGCCGGTGTGGCACTGGCGCGCGGGCGGATCGACGCGGGTGAGTTCGCGGCCTGCAGCGCGGAGGCCACCCTGCGGACCGCTCTGGGCTGGGCATGCGGGGCGGTGACGCAGACAGTGATCCCGGTGCCGGTGGTCGGGGCACTGGTGGGCGGTCTGGTGGGCCAGGCAGCCGGCACGCTGATCGCGCAGGGCCTGCAGGCCGCTTTGGTGGCGGTCCGC
This sequence comes from Streptomyces sp. R302, assembly GCF_012927245.1. Taxonomy (GTDB): domain Bacteria; phylum Actinomycetota; class Actinomycetes; order Streptomycetales; family Streptomycetaceae; genus Streptomyces. The sequence goes on along the minus strand of NZ_JABBGE010000009.1, from coordinate 331,361 downwards.
GGCACCGGCGGGCCGGGCGCGCAGCTGCTGGAGCGGGAGCTGCTCACGGCGTCCCTGACCTCGGGGCTGCTGGGCTCAGCGGCGGCCGCCCTGGGCCCGGTGACGCGCGCGTCGGCCGTCGTGCTGCCCGAGCTGAAGGACGTACGGCAACGTCTCGCGGGCACCGATCCGGCGGCCGCGCTGTCCGGTCTGGCGGCGCTGACGGCTGCGGAGGCCAGCCGTCCCATCTTCCTGACACCGGAGGAGTTCGACGCCTGGATGGCGTCCGAGGATGCCCCGCTGGTCCTCGACCCCAACTGGTGAAGCAACGCGGGCACTCCCCCGGCGTTCCCATCACGCGACGCGCACCACCCGGGCATGAAAAAACCCCAGGTCACGGCGAGTGAGTCCTGGGGTTAATCCGAGCCGCCTTCGGGATTCGAACCCGAGACCTACGCATTACGAGTGCGTTGCTCTGGCCAACTGAGCTAAGGCGGCGCCGCGTGCAGCACCATGGTCGGTGCAGCAGCGTCGCCAAGTCTACACAGTTTCCGGGGGTGCTTTGACCAGGGGCGGAGGGGCGGCGCCGGGGGGCTAGGCGCAGCGCTTGCCGGCGGGGGGCGGGGTGCCTTCGAGGAGGTAGGTGTTGACGGCGGTGTCGACGCAGTCGCTGCCGCGGCCGTAGGCGGTGTGGCCGTCGCCCTCGTAGGTGAGGAGGGTGCCGGAGGAGAGCTGGCCGGCGAGGGACTGGGCCCACTTGTAGGGGGTGGCGGGGTCGCGGGTGGTGCCGACGACGAGGATCGGGGCGGCGCCGTCGGCGGTGATGCGGTGCGGGCGGCCGGTGGCCTCGGAGGGCCAGTAGGTGCAGTTCAGGGCGGCCCAGGCGAGGCCGGTGCCGAAGACCGGGGAGGCCTTGTCGAAGGAGGGGGCCGCAGCCTGCGCGCCGGCCGGGTCCCGGTAGGCGGGGGGCAGGTCGAGGCAGTTCACGGCGGCGTTGGCGAACATGAGGTTCGCGTACGAGCCGTCCGGCTCCCGCTCGTAGTAGCTGTCGGCGAGCGCGAGAAGCGCCGAGCCCTCGCCGCCGATCGCCCGGGTCAGGGCCTCCCGCAGCTGGGGCCAGGCGCCCTCGTCGTACATGGCCGCGATGACGCCGGTGGTCGCCAGGGACTCGCCGAGCTCGCGGCTCTCGCCGGTGGGGACAGGCGTGGTGTCGGTGGTGCGGAAGAACTTCTTGAGGGCGTTCCCGGCCGCCGCGACCGACTCGGTGCCGAGGGGGCAGTCGGGCCGGGTGACGCAGTCGGCGGCGAAGGCGCGGAAGGCGGTCTCGAAGCCGGCCGTCTGGTCCCGGTTGAGGTCGAGCGCCGAGAGGGAGGGGTCCATCGCGCCGTCGAGGACGAGCCGGCCGACCCGCCCGGGGAACAGCTCGGCATAGGTGGCGCCGAGGAAGGTGCCGTACGAGGCGCCGACGTAGTGCAGCTTCGCGTCGCCGAGGACCGCCCGCAGGATGTCCATGTCGCGGGCCGTCTCCACGGTGGAGACGTGCGGCAGGACCGCGCCGGTCCGCTGCTCGCAGCCGGCCGCGAACCGCCGGAAGGAGGCGGCCAGCGCCTCGACCTCCGCCGCGTCGTCCGGCGTCTGGTCGACCTGGGTGTACGTGTCCATCTCCGGGCCCGTCAGACAGTCGACGGGCTCGGAGCGGCCGACCCCGCGCGGGTCGACGGCCACCATGTCGTAGCGGGCCCGCACCGGCTCGGGGTAGCCGATGCCCGCGTACCCCTGGAGGTAGTCGACGGCCGAGCCGCCCGGCCCGCCCGGGTTCACCAGGAGCGAGCCGATCCGCTCGCCGGGCCCGGTGGCCCGCACCCGGGAGACGGCCAGCCGCACCTCGCGCCCGTCGGGCTTCGCGTAGTCGAGCGGGGCCCGGAGCGTCGCGCACTGGAAGCCGGGGACGCCGCAGTCCCGCCAGGACAGCTTCTGTCCGTAGTACTTCTTCAGCGCCTCGGGCGACGGCACCGGGGAGGCGGCCTGCCGCGCCGTGCCGGCCCCCGGGCGCTCGGGAGCGGCGGCGCCGCTCCCGCCCGTACAGCCGGAGAGGATCAGCCCGGCCGCGGCGAGCGCCGTGGCGGAGATGCGGAGGAGACGCCTGGAGTCCATTCCCGGAGCGTATCCGGACGGGTACGGACCGTGTCCAATCGCGTGGAGTCGGGTCGGTCGGGTTGGGTCGGTCGCGTCGGGTCTGGTCTGGCGCGCGGCCGCCGGGCGGGGTCGGGTAGGGGCGGGTGGGACCGGACCGGGCGGGTCGGGCGGTCAGTCGCGGAGGGCCATCGTCATCGCCTCGACCGCGAGCAGCGGCGCCACGTTCCGCTCCAGGGCCTCGCGGCAGGCGAGGACGGCCTCCACCCGGCGCAGCGTCCGCTCCGGGGTGGTGTCGCGGGCGATCCGCTCCACCGCGTCCCGCACGTCCTCGTTGGCCAGCGCGGAGCCGGTGGCCAGCTGGAGCGTCAGCACGTCCCGGTAGAAGCCGGTCAGGTCGGTCAGGGCGAGGTCCAGGCTGTCGAGCTGGGTGCGGCGGCCGCGGCGCTTCTGCTTCTCCTCCAGCTCCTTCATCATGCCGGCGGTGCCGCGCGGCATCCGCCCGCCCTGGACGGCCCCGAGCGCCGCCTTCAGCTCCTCGGTCTCCTTGGTGTCGACCTCCTCGGCGACCTGCTTCGCGTCCTCCGCCGCCGCGTCCACCAGCTCCTGCGCGGCCCGCAGGCAGCCGCCGATGTCCGCCACCCGCAGCGGCAGCTTCAGGACGACGGCGCGGCGGGCTCTGGCCCGCTCGTCGGTGGCGAGCCGACGGGCCCGGTCGACGTGGCCCTGGGTGGCGCGGGCGGCCGCGTGGGCGAGCTCGGGCTCGATGCCGTCGCGCCGGATCAGCACGTCGGCGACGGCCTCGACCGGCGGGGTGCGCAGGGTCAGGTGGCGGCAGCGGGAGCGGATCGTCGGCAGCACGTCCTCGACCGAGGGCGCGCAGAGCAGCCAGACGGTGCGCGGCGCGGGCTCCTCGACGGCCTTGAGGACGGCGTTGGCCGACTTCTCGTTGAGCCGCTCGGCGTCGGTGACGAGGATGATCTGCCAGCGGCCGGTGGCCGGGGAGGTGAAGGACTTGCGGACGGTGTCGCGCATGTCCTTGACGAGGATCTCGGTGCCGACGGCGGAGACCGTCGTCACGTCGGCGTGCGTGCCGACGAGGACCGTGTGGCAGCCGGTGCAGAAGCCGCAGCCGGGCGCCCCGCCGAGCGCCCGGTCCGGGCTGACGCACTGGAGGGCCGCCGCGAAGGCGCGGGCGGCGTCGACCCGGCCCGCGCCGGGCGGGCCGGTGAAGAGCCAGGCGTGCGTCATCTTCGACGCCTCGGGGCCGGGCTCGCCGGCGGCCTGGGCGGTGACCAGCGCGTCGGCGTCCCGTGCGGCGGCGGTGAGCTGCTCCTCGACCCGCTCCTGTCCGACCAGGTCGTCCCATACGGCCATGTCTGCCCCTCCCTGAAGGTACGTCCTCCATTGTGGGGCAGCCGACCGACAACCCGGCCCGGACGGCCCGGACGCCCGGACGGTCCGGACGGTCCGGGCCTCAGTCGTCCCGGTCGTCGTAGCCGCCGAACAGCTCGTCGGCGAGCGTCGGCAGATCGTCCAGCGGGGTCTCCTCGGCCCAGTCGGAACGGCGCCGCGGCCGGCCCTTGTCGTCCAGCTGCGGCAGCTCGCGGGTGACGTCGTTCGCCCCCTCCGAGTCGGTCCCGTCGCGGAAGAAGTCCTGCGGCACCCGGTCCGCCGGGTCCGCCGCCGGCCGCGCGTCCCGTACGGGCGGCAGCACGGCGGTCTCGTCGACCCCACGGTCGGCGATCTGCGGCAGGACGGCCGTCTCGGCCTCGGGCCGGCGCGGGTCCTCCGGCCGGACGACCGGCGTCGCCACGGTGACCTCGTCCGCCGAAGCCGAGGGCGAGGCGGCGGACGAGGAGGAAGCGGAGGAAGCGGAGGAGGAATCCTTGTCGAGCTTCACGACGGGCGTCTGGACGGTGACCTCGTTGGCCGAAGCCTCGGCCGCCGCCCGCTCGGCAGCGGCCCGCTCGGCAGCGGCCTTCGCCGCCGCGGCGCGCTCGGCGGCCGCGCGCTCGGCGGCGGCCTTCCGTTCCGCCGCCTCCGCCTCGGCCGCGGCCCGCTCCGCGGCGGCCCGCGCCGCCGCTTCCTCGGCCGCCTTCGCGGCGGCGGCAGCGGCCGCCGCCCGGCGGGCCTCCTCCGCGCGGAGCAGGGCCTCCTCGGCCTTGCGCTGCTTCTCCTGGCGGAGCGCCTCGGCCTCGGCGCGGAGCCGGGCCTCCTCCTCGGCCTGCTTGCGGAGGCGTTCCTGCTCCTCGCGGCGGGCCTTCTCCTCGGCGGCGAGCCGGCGGGCCTCCTCCTCGGCGGCGAGCCGGGCCTCCTCGGCCTTGCGCCGGGCCTCCTCCGCCTGCCGCTCGGCCTCCAGCCTGCGGGCCTCTTCCTCCTCGCGGCGCTTGCGCTCCTCCTCCTCGGCGCGCAGCTTGGCGAGCTGCTCCTGGCGCTCGCGCTCCAGGCGCTCCTCCTCGGCCTTGCGGGCGGCCTCTTCCTCGGCCTTGCGCCGGGCCTCCTCCTCGGCCTTCCGGCGGGCCTCCTCGGCGGCCTTCACCTCGGCCTCGGAGAGGGGCAGCATCCGGTCGAGCCGGTGGCGTACGACGGTGGTGACGGACTCGGGCTCCTGCCCGGCGTCGACGACGAGGTAGCGCGAGGGGTCGGCGGCGGCGAGGGCGAGGAAACCGGCCCGCACGCGCGCGTGGAACTCGGGCGGCTCCGACTCCAGCCGGTCGGGCGCCTCGGTGAACCGCTCCCGGGCGGTCTCCGGGGAGACGTCGAGGAGGACGGTCAGGTTCGGTACGAGGCCGCCGGTCGCCCAGCGGGAGATGCGGGCGATCTCGGTCGGCGACAGGTCGCGGCCGGCGCCCTGGTAGGCGACGGACGAGTCGATGTACCGGTCGGTGATGACGATGGCGCCCCGCTCCAGGGCGGGCCGGACCAGGGAGTCGACGTGCTCGGCGCGGTCGGCGGCGTACAGCAGCGCCTCGGCGCGGTTCGAGAGCCCGGCCGAGGAGACGTCGAGCAGGATCGAGCGGAGCCGCTTGCCGATGGGGGTGGCGCCGGGCTCGCGGGTGACGACGACCTCGTGGCCCTTGGCGCGGATCCAGTCGGCGAGCGCCTGGACCTGGGTGGACTTGCCGGCGCCGTCGCCGCCCTCCAGGGCGATGAAGAAGCCGGTGGCGGCCGGGGCCTGGGCGGGGTCGGCGCCGCGCAGCGCGTCGCGCAGGTCGCGGCGGAGCGGGACGCCCGCGCGGTCATCGGTCCTGGCCAGGACGAGCGCGGCGACGGGCAGCAGCAGCGCGCCGACGAGGGCGAGCGTGAAGGCGGCGCCGCCGTGGTCGAAGACGGACTTCCCCGGCTCGGAGACGAACGGGTACGGGCCGATCGCGGCGGCGAGCAGCGGCGCGGCGAGCGCGCCGACGGCGATGCCGACGCGCGCGGTGGCCTGGAGGTGCGCGGTGGTGCGCTCCCGGTCCGGCTCCTCGGTCTCCTGGTCGATCAGGACGTGCCCGGTGTTCGCGGCGACGCCGGCCGCGTACCCGGCGAGGGCGGCGAGGAAGAGCACGGTCGCGGTGTCGGGCACGAGGCCGACGGCGATCAGGGCGACGCCGGTGACGGCGACGGCGAGGGCGAGCAGCCGGCGCCGGGAGAGCACCGGGAGCACGGAGCGGGCGGTGCGGATGCCGACGGCGGTGGCGCCGCTGAGCGCGAGGACGAGCAGCGCGTACGTGACGGGCCCGCCGCCGAGGTCGAAGGCGTGCAGCGCGGCGAGCGAGGCGGCCGCGCCGATGGCGCCGGCGACGGTGGCGCAGGCCAGGACGAGCAGCGGTACGGCTCCGGTGCGGCCCTTGCCGGCCGTTCCGGTGCGGCGCAGGCCCTCCAGGGGCGAGCGGGGGCGCGGGGTCTGTCCGCCGGGCAGGGTCATCGCGGCGAGGACGCTGACGGAGGCGGCGAAGAGGCCGGCGGCGACGTAGGCGCCGAGGGCGGCCTGGTGCAGCGAGAACCAGTCGATGCCGGAGCCCAGCAGGTTGCCGATCAGGGTGGCGCCGAGCAGGACGGCGGCGGCGGCCGGGACGGCGAGGAAGGCGGTGCGCTGGGTGAGCGTGCGCAGCGCGCCGAGGTGGTCGGGGAGCGGCCGGATCGCGTCGCCCTCGACGGGCGCTGCGGGCAGCAGCGCGGGCGCGGCACCGTCGCGGCAGACGGTCCAGAGGCGTTCGGCGGCACCGGTCAGGAAGACGGTGCCGAGCAGGAACCACAGGGCGCTGCCGGGGGTCCAGTCGATCCACAGGGGCGCGATGACGAGGAGCGCGATCCGCAGCCCGTCGGCGCCGATCATGGTCCACCGCCGGTCGAGGACGGCGCCGGGCGCGGTCAGGGTGGTGAGCGGGCCGAGCAGGACGGCGCCGAAGAGGACGGTGGCGAGCAGCCGGGCGCCGACGACGGCGGCGACGGCGAAGGCCGCGCCCCGGTAGCCGCCGCCGAGGGCGCCCTCGGTCACCGCGACCTGGAGGCCGAGCAGGACCAGGACGAGGAGGGCGAGGGCGTCGCCGACGCCGCCGACGACCTGCGCGCTCCACAGCCGGCGCAGCGGCTGGTGGCGTACGAGGGCCTTCACAGCCCGCTCCCGGGAATCCGCGACGAGGGCCGCGTCGAAGACGGGGGCGGCGCCGGGGGCGGGTGCGGCTTCGGAGTCGCCCAGAGGCTCTGGCTGCTCTGCTCGCGTCATCCGTCCACCCTATCCGGACGGCCTGGCTCACCGGGGCCTCGGCCGAACAAACGTGGGAAGGGCGGGAGCCTCGCTCCCGCCCTTCCCACGTACGACCAACGCGCGCGACCCGCACGCACGACCCGCGCGGACTACTCCGGCTTGGCCGCCGCGGCCTTCTTCGCCGTGGTGGTCTTCTTCGCCGTGGTCGTCTTCTTGGCGGCCGTCGTCTTCTTCGCCGCGGTCTTCTTCGCCGCGGTCGTCTTCTTCGCCGCCGTCTTCTTGGCCGCGGTCTTCTTCGCCGGGGCCTTCTTGGCGGTCTTCTTCGCCGGGGCCTTGGCGCGCTTCTCGGCGAGCAGCTCGTAGCCGCGCTCCGGCGTGATCGTCTCGACGCTGTCGCCGGTGCGCAGGGTCGCGTTGGTCTCGCCGTCCGTCACGTACGGGCCGAAGCGGCCGTCCTTGACGACCACGGGCTTCTCGCTGACGGGGTCGGTGCCGAGCTCCTTCAGCGGCGGCTTGGCGGCGGCCCGGCCACGCTGCTTGGGCTGGGCGTAGATCGCCAGGGCCTCCTCCAGCGTGATGCTGAAGAGCTGGTCCTCGCTGGTCAGCGACCGCGAGTCGGTGCCCTTCTTGAGGTACGGGCCGTACCGGCCGTTCTGCGCGGTGATCTCGACGCCCTCGGCGTCGGTGCCGACGACGCGCGGCAGCGACATCAGCTGGAGGGCCTCCTCCAGGGTGACGGTGTCCAGGGACATCGTCTTGAAGAGGGAGGCGGTGCGCGGCTTGACCGCGTTCTTGCCGGTCTTCGGGGTGTCCTCGGGGAGGATCTCCGTCACGTACGGGCCGTACCGGCCGGCCTTGGCGACGATCTGGTGGCCGCTGACCGGGTCGGTGCCGAGCTCGAAGTCACCGCTCGGCTTGGCGAGCAGCTCCTCCGCGTACTCGACGGTGAGCTCGTCGGGCGCGAGGTCCTCGGGGACGTCGGCCTTCTGGTAGCCCTCCTGCTCGCGCTCGCCGCGCTCGACGTAGGCGCCGTAGCGGCCGACGCGGAGCACGATGCCGTCGCCGACGGGGAAGGAGGAGATCTCTCGGGCGTCGATGGCGCCGAGGTCGGTGACGAGCTCCTTGAGGCCGCCGAGGTGGTCGCCGTCGCCGTTGCCGGCGTCGGCCGCGCCGCCGGAAACCTCGCCCTCGCCGAAGTAGAAGCGCTTCAGCCACGGCACGGACTGGGCCTCGCCGCGGGCGATGCGGTCGAGGTCGTCCTCCATCTTGGCGGTGAAGTCGTAGTCGACGAGCCGGCCGAAGTGCTTCTCCAGGAGGTTGACCACGGCGAAGGAGAGGAAGGACGGCACGAGGGCCGTGCCCTTCTTGAAGACGTAGCCGCGGTCGAGGATGGTGCCGATGATCGAGGCGTACGTCGACGGGCGGCCGATCTCGCGCTCTTCCAGCTCCTTGACCAGGGTGGCCTCGGTGTAGCGGGCGGGCGGCTTGGTGGCGTGGCCGTCGGCGGTGATCTCCTCGGCGGCGAGCGCGTCGCCCTCGGCGACCTGCGGGAGGCGCCGCTCGCGGTCGTCGAGCTCCGCGTTCGGGTCGTCGGCGCCCTCCACGTAGGCCTTCATGAAGCCGTGGAAGGTGATCGTCTTGCCGGAGGCCGAGAACTCGGCGTCGCGGCCGTCGGCGGAGGTGCCGCCGATCTTGACGGTGACCGAGTTGCCCGTGGCGTCCTTCATCTGGGAGGCGACGGTCCGCTTCCAGATGAGCTCGTACAGCTTGAACTGGTCGCCGGTGAGGCCGGTCTCGGCCGGGGTGCGGAAACGATCGCCCGAAGGCCGGATCGCCTCGTGCGCCTCCTGCGCGTTCTTGACCTTGCCGGCGTAGACGCGCGGCTTCTCCGGCAGGTAGTCGGCGCCGTACAGCTGCGTCACCTGGGCGCGGGCGGCGGCCACGGCGGTGTCGGAGAGCACGGTGGAGTCCGTACGCATGTAGGTGATGAAGCCGTTCTCGTACAGCTTCTGCGCCACCTGCATGGTCGCCTTCGCGCCGAAGCCGAGCTTGCGGCTGGCCTCCTGCTGGAGGGTGGTGGTGCGGAAGGGCGCGTACGGGGAGCGGCGGTACGGCTTCGACTCGACCGAGCGGACGGCGAAGCGGGTGTCGGCGAGGGCGGCCGCGAGCGCGCGGGCGTTCGCCTCGTCGAGGTGGAGCACGCTGTCGCTCTTCAGCCGGCCGTCGGCGCCGAAGTCACGGCCCTGCGCGACGCGCTTGCCGTCGACCGCGGCGAGGCGGGCGGTGAGGGAGGACGGGTCGGAGGGGTCGCCGGCGCGGCCGGTGGAGAAGGTGCCGGTGAGGTCCCAGTACTCGGCGGAGCGGAAGGCGATGCGCTCGCGCTCGCGCTCGACGACGAGCCGGGTGGCGACGGACTGCACGCGGCCGGCGGAGAGGCCGCGCATGACCTTCTTCCACAGGACCGGGGAGACCTCGTAGCCGTAGAGCCGGTCGAGGATGCGGCGGGTCTCCTGGGCGTCGACCATCCGCTTGTTCAGCTCGCGCGGGTTGGCGACGGCGGCCTGGATCGCGTCCTTGGTGATCTCGTGGAAGACCATCCGGTGGACGGGGACCTTGGGCTTGAGGACTTCCTGGAGGTGCCACGCGATGGCCTCGCCCTCGCGGTCCTCATCGGTGGCGAGGAAGAGCTCGTCGGACTCGGCGAGCAGGTCCTTGAGCTTCTTGACCTGCGCCTTCTTGTCCGCGTTGACGACGTAGATGGGCTGGAAGTCGTGCTCGACGTCGACGCCGAGGCGGCGCACCTCGCCGGTGTACTTCTCCGGCACCTCGGCGGCGCCGCTGGGGAGGTCACGGATGTGCCCGACGCTCGCCTCGACGACATAGCCGGGGCCGAGGTAGCCCTTGATCGTCTTCGCCTTGGCAGGCGACTCGACGATGACGAGTCGGCGGCCGCCGTGTGCGGTCTCGCTGGTCGGGGACAACTTCGCTCTTCTCTCCGGTCGACGCGGTCTGCGCTGGCACGCACGTCAGCGACACGCACGGTGACGCTGGCGTCGCTGCGGAGTGTGACGGTACAACCCGCCCCCGTGTCAAACAGGGAAAGCCCGCAACGGCCACTCGAACGGTAACCCGACTCCTGCCCTTCCTGCCGCCCGGACTGCCGGACCGGCGGGGCGGTTCACTGTGGGGCGGGTCTCAACGGGTGGTGCGGGCGGCGGCTCAGACGCGGCCGAAGCACCAGAGGCCGAGGCCGAGGAAGAGCGCCCCGGCGAGCCCCGCGAAGGCGGCGGCGGCGCGCGGCGCGACGCCGAGCGCGACCGGCTCGCCCTGCCGGACCCGGACGGTCGTCCACAGCAGCAGCGCGCCTCCGAACAGCGTGAACGCCGCCCCCGCGAAGATCGCCGGCCCGCTCTCCATGCCCGTACCCGCTTTCCGTCCCGGCGCCGGCCCGGCGCGACGTGTGTCTCCCTAGGGGAGGCTGACACCTCACGGCGTCCCGGACGCGAATTCCGGGTGAACGACGCGGGCCGGGCCGTCCGGTTTCACGAAGATGGCCGGTAGTGCCCCACTACTCCGGAGCCGGCTTCTCCCCCGGAAGGAGGGACTCCGGGGTGAGGAAGCCCTCCTCGACGAGGAGCCGGATGGCCTGCGGCGTGCGGTCCCGCAGCAGCACCGGGTCCTCGCCCATGAGCTGGGCGATCGCGTCGAGGATCCGTCCGGCGCTGAGGGTGCCGTCGCAGACGCCCGCGAAGCCGGCGCCCACGTGGTCGACCCGGGTGGCGCGGCGCATGCCCCGGTTCTGCCGCAGGACGACGTGCTCGGGGTCCTCGGCGCCGGGCAGCCCGACCTGCTCCTGGACGACCTCGGGGGCGAGGGTGAAGCTGTCCGCGAGCAGCGCGGCGTCGTCGCGGGTCCGCAGGTAGTCCTGGCGCTCGAAGTGGGCGCGGACCGTCGGGCCGAGCGGCTGCTCCACGGGGTGCGGCCACTCCTCGATCACGATCGACGGCTCGGCCTCGCCCGCGGCCACCGCCGGGTGGCGCCGCAGGGTGATCCAGCCGAAGCCGATGGCCTTGGTGCCGCTCGCCTCGAAGGCGTCCAGCCAGCGGTCGTACGCCGCCCGGTACGCCTCGGGGTCGCCCCGGTGGTCGCCGCTGTCCCGCAGCCACAGCTCGGTGTACTGGGTGATGTCCTGCACCTCGCGCTGGACGATCCAGGCGTCGCAGCCGCGCGGCACCCAGGAGCGGAGCCGGTCCTGCCACTCCTCGCCGTCGACGTGCTGCCAGTTGGCGAGGAACTGCGCGAACCCGCCGTCGTTCAGCCGCTCGCCGGCCTGCTGGACGAGGGTCCGGCACAGGTCGTCGCCGCTCATCCCGCCGTCCCGGTAGGTGAGTCCGGCGCCGGGGGAGATCACGAACGGCGGGTTGGAGACGACCAGGTCGTACGTGTCGCCGTCCACCGGCTCGTACAGCGAGCCCTCCAGGAGCTCGGCCTCGCGCGCCCCGGAGAGGGCGAGCGTCAACCTTGTGAAGTCCAGCGCCCGGGGGTTGAGGTCGGTGGCGGTGACCAGGGTGGCGTGCCGGGCGGCGTGCAGGGCCTGGATGCCGGAACCGGTGCCGAGGTCGAGCGCGGCGGCGACCGGGGTGCGGACGGTGATGCCGGCCAGGGTCGTGGAGGCGCCGCCGACCCCGAGGACGACCCCCTCCTCCTTGGAGCCGATCCCGCCGGCGCCGCCGACGGCGCAGCCCAGGTCGGAGACGATGAACCAGTCCTCGCCCTCGGGACCGCCGTACGGCCGCACGTCGACGGTGGCGCGTACGGCTCCGGCCTCCTCGACCACCCAGCCGTCGGCCAGCGCCTCCTGAAGCGGGAGGGCGGCGGCGGCACGGGCGGGCTCGACGGACTCCTGGAGCAGGAAGAGCCGGACGAGGGTCTCCAGCGGGGAGTCGCCGCGGGTGGCGCGCAGGGCGGGCACGGTCTCGCTGCGGGCGAGCGCCGCGTAGGCGGGGGCGCCGAGCCGGTCGAGCAGACCGTCGGCGGTGAAGTCCGCGGCGAGCAGGGCCTCGCGCAGTCGGGCGGCGTGCGCGGGCACCGGGAGGCTGGTGGTCAGGCTGGTCGTACTCACGTGCTCCATTGTGACGGCCGCCCCCGACATCCCGGTCAGCGACAGCCCGGCAAGGGGCAGTCCGGCAAGGAGCAGTCCGTCGGTGACAGCCCGGCGAGGGGCAGCCCGGCGGCGACAGCCCGGCGGCCGGCACCGGGTCGCCCGATACCGGCCGTCGCGAACACCTGTACGGAGGTGCGGCGGTCAGGACTCCCCGGACGCCGAGGCGGACGCCTTCGGCGAGGCCGAGGTGGTGGGCGTGGCCGTGGCGCCCGCCTTCGGGGAGGCGGAGGCGGACGGCGTCTTCGGGACCGACGGGGTCGGCTTCTGGCAGCCGGGCTGCTTCGCCATGGCCTGGCCCAGCTCGCCGCTCTCCAGGTTGGCCAGCGCCTTCTGGTCCATCTTCTCGATCTTGGTGAGGCCGTCGGCGACGTCCTTCAGGCCCTCGGCGAACTTCTGCTGGTTCGTCGGGTCCAGCGCGTCGACCTGCTTCTTCAGCCCGTCGTAGGCGACGGCGGTCGCGTTGAGCTCCGCGATGACGTCCTTCTGGACCTTCTCGCCGTTCTCGATCGGCGGCACGCCGGCGCTCTCCACGGCCTTGGCCAGCGCCCGGTCGGCGTCCGCGATGTCCTTGAACGCCTTGGAGTCGGCGGCCTGGATCTCCGCCGGACGGCTGTCCGCCGCGGTCGAGATGATGATCTGGTGGGCGTCGGCCCGCTTCTGGATCTGCGGCTTGGCCTGGTCGCAGAACGACTTGGCCCAGTCGCCGACCTTGTCGCCCTCGTCCTCGCTGCAGCCGGACAGCACGAGCACCAGTACCGCACCGCCGGACAGCGCTGCCGCAAGCTTCTTGTTCACCGGATCGGTCCCTTCCAAGACTCTCGGCCCCGGAACATACACGGCGCGCGGGCGACTTCCACCTTTCGTACGAGCGATTCCTCCCGTGTTGAATCCGTTTGACCCAAGGGACGCCCGGCCCCCGGGCGGTCCGCACGTCCGGGAAATGAGACGGACGCCACGTCAGGCGACGGCCACCGGGCGGCGTTTGGAGGCGCGGACCGCGACGGTCACCACGAGCAGCGCGAGGACGGCGATCCCGGCCCGCGCCCAGGCGTTCGCGTCCTCGCCGTGGCCGAAGCGCACCACGGCCGGGGCGATCAGCAGCGCCACCAGGTTCATCACCTTCAGGAGCGGGTTGATCGCCGGCCCCGCGGTGTCCTTGAACGGGTCGCCGACGGTGTCGCCGATCACCGTCGCCTCGTGCGCCGGGCTGCCCTTGCCGCCGTGGTTGCCGTCCTCGACCAGCTTCTTGGCGTTGTCCCAGGCGCCGCCGGAGTTGGCGAGGAAGACCGCCATCAGCGCGCCGGTGCCGATCGCGCCGGCGAGGTACGCGCCGAGCGGGCCGACGCCGAGCGCGAAGCCGACCGCGACGGGGGCGGTGACGGCGAGCAGTCCGGGCGTGGCGAGCTCGCGCAGCGCGTCCTTGGTGCAGATGTCGACGACCCGGCCGTACTCGGGGAGCTCGGTGCCGTCCATGATCCCGGGGTGCTCGCGGAACTGCCGCCGCACCTCGTACACCACCGAACCGGCCGACCGGGAGACCGCGTTGACGGCCAGTCCGGAGAAGAGGAAGACGACGGCCGCGCCGAGGATCAGCCCGACGAGGTTGTTCGGCTGCGAGATGTCCATGGAGAGTGTCAACTCCCCTGCCTTGGCGCCGACCTCGGCGACGGAGGTGGCGATGGCGTCGCGGTACGAGCCGAAGAGCGCGGCGGCGGCGAGGACGGCGGTCGCGATCGCGATGCCCTTGGTGATCGCCTTGGTGGTGTTGCCGACGGCGTCGAGTTCGGTGAGGACCTGCGCGCCGGCGCCCCTGACCTCCCCGGACATCTCGGCGATGCCCTGCGCGTTGTCGGCGACCGGGCCGAAGGTGTCCATGGCGACGATCACGCCGACCGTGGTGAGCAGCCCGGTCCCGGCGAGTGCGACCGCGAACAGCGCCAGCATCACGGAGGCGCCGCCGAGCAGGAAGGCCCCGTACACGGCGAGGGCGATGAGCAGCGCCGCGTACACCGCGGACTCCAGGCCGATGGCGACGCCGGCGAGGACGACGGTGGCGGGGCCGGTGAGCGCGGAGCGGCCGATGTCCTGGACGGGGCGGCGGCCGGTCTCGGTGAAGTAGCCGGTGAGCCGCTGGATGAGCGCGGCGAGGAGGATCCCGATGGCGACGGCGACCAGCGCGAGGACCCGGGGGTCGCCGTCGTGCTCGTCGAGCCCCGGTTCGGTGACGCCGGCCAGCTCGGCGTAGGAGGACGGGAGGTAGACGAAGGCGGCGACGGCGACGAGGGCGAGGGAGACGACCGCGGAGACGAAGAAGCCCCGGTCGACGGCGCGCATCCCGCCGCGGTCGGAGCGCCGGGGCGCGACGGCGAGGACGCCGACGACGGCGGTGAGGACGCCGATCGCGGGCACGACCAGCGGGAAGACCAGGCCGTGGTCGCCGAAGGCGGCCTTGCCGAGGATGAGGGCGGCGACCAGGGTGACGGCGTACGACTCGAAGAGGTCGGCGGCCATGCCCGCGCAGTCGCCGACGTTGTCGCCCACGTTGTCGGCGATGGTGGCGGCGTTGCGCGGGTCGTCCTCGGGGATGCCCTGCTCGACCTTGCCGACGAGGTCGGCGCCGACGTCGGCGGCCTTGGTGAAGATGCCGCCGCCGACCCTCATGAACATGGCGATGAGGGCGGCGCCGAGGCCGAAGCCCTCCAGGACCTTCGGCGCGTCGGCGGCGTACACGAGGACGACGCAGGCGGCGCCGAGCAGGCCGAGCCCGACCGTGCACATGCCGACGACGCCGCCGGTGCGGAAGGCGATGCGCAGGGCCCGGTGGGCCGCCTCCACGGGGTCCCGGCCGGGTTCGCCGGGGGCCGGGGCGGCCTCCCGCGCGGCGGCGGCGACCCGGACGTTGGCCCGGACCGCGAGCCGCATCCCCACATAGCCGGTGACCGCCGAGAACAACGCCCCGACCAGGAAGAACAGCGAGCGCCCGGCCCGCTGCGACCAGGAGTCGGCGGGCAGTGCCAGGAGCAGCAGGAAGACGACGACGGCGAAGAGCGCGATGGTACGCAGCTGGCGGGCGAGGTAGGCGTTGGCGCCCTCCTGCACGGCGGCGGCGATCCGCCGCATCGCCGGGGTGCCCTCGTCGGCCTTGAGCACCTGCCGGCCGAAGAGCCGGGCGGTGACCAGTGCGGCGAGGGCGACCCCGGCGATGACGGCGACGATCGTCCGGTTCCCGCTGGTGAGCACCGCCGCGGCGAGGGCGGCGGGGGCCTGGGCCAATTCCGGTTCCGGGTGCATGGGCACGGATCATAGGCAGCCGAAGCCGGACAAAAGGGATCACAGGGATGGCACCCCGCCGGAATCCATCGATTGCCCCTGAGAACGGCCGCCGGGAACGGAGAAGCGGAAGAGGCCCTGCCACTGGGGCAGAGCCTCTTCCGGTACGTCTCTGGGGCCGCGGGTCAGGACAGGATGTCCGCGTCCGCGTCCGCCGGGGTGGTGGGCCAGCTCATCCGGATGGTGCCGCCGTCCTCGCCGGCGGTCACCTCGACGTCGTCGACGAGCCCGCGGATCACGGCGAGACCCATCTCGTCCTCGCCGTCGGCCTCGTCGGACTCCTCCACCGGGGCCCCGGCGCGCGCGCCGGGGACACCGGCGGCGCCCGAACCGGGCACTTCGTCCCCGACCTCGATGGAGAACGTCTTCTCCTCCTCGGTCAGCACGACCCGGATGGGCGTGGTCACACCGCCGAGGCGGTGCAGCCCGACCGCGCGGGAACACGCCTCGCCCACGGCGAGACGCACCTCGTCGAGGACCGCCTCGTCCACCCCGGCCCTGCGGGCGACCGCGGCCGCCACCAGGCGGGCCGTGCGGACGTGCTCGGGCTGGGCGCTGAAGCGGAGTTCAACGGTGGCCATGGGATCCCCCCGGTCAGTCGACCGCGTTGACGGCCTCGTCGACCGAGGTGTGGATCGGGAAGACCTTGGTGAGGCCCGTGATCCGGAAGATCTTGAGGATGCGCTCCTGGTTGCAGACCAGACGCAGCGAACCCTCGTGCGCACGCACACGCTTCAGGCCACCCACGAGCACACCGAGGCCGGTGGAGTCGAGGAAGTCCACTCCCTCCATGTCGACGACCAGGTGGTAACTGCCGTCGTTCACCAACTCGACCAACTGCTCGCGCAGCTTGGGCGCGGTATAAACATCAATCTCGCCACCGACCTCGACGACCGTACGGTCGCCGCCAGCTCCGGGCACAGTGCGAGTCGACAGGGACAGGTCCACGGATCCTCCAGCACCTTGCTATCGGGCGTTCGCCCCCTCGGATCTCCCGGGCGGAGTCGGAGAACGAATCACCAGCCGCGATGGCATTCAATCACTTACCAGCAGCCATGCACGACGCCTTGGAAGCATTGTCCGTCACGCCGGTGACACACTCGGTGCCGATGGCCAAGAATCACCGCACCGCTCGACCCGCCGGGGACACGGGCAGCCGCCCCTCCCCGCACCGGGTCCTCGAACGGCTCGCCTCGGGCGAGAGCCGCGCCGCGCGCATCACTCATATGGAGCACATGCCCGCTCGGACGGGCCGCCATGCCGTCTGGCCGGACCGTATCCGCTCCGAGGTGATCGCCGCGATCCAGGACGCCGGCATCGAGCACCCCTGGGCCCACCAGGCCGAGGCCGCCGAGCACGCCCTCGACGGCGAGTCCGTGGTGATCGCCACGGGCACCGCCTCCGGCAAGTCGCTCGCCTACCTCGCCCCCGTCCTCTCCACCCTCCTCGACGGCGCCGAGGCCGCGAACGGCCGCGGCACGACCGCCCTCTACCTCTCCCCCACCAAGGCCCTCGCCACCGACCAGCGGCGCGCCGTCCGCGAGCTCGCCGCCCCGCTCGGCAACCGCATCCGGCCCGCCGTCTACGACGGCGACACCCCCGTCGAGGAACGCGAGTGGGTCCGCCAGTACGCGAACTACGTGCTCACCAACCCCGACATGCTGCACCGGGGCATCCTGCCCGCCCACCCCAGGTGGTCCTCCTTCCTGCGCTCGCTGCGCTACGTCGTCATCGACGAGTGCCACACCTACCGGGGCGTCTTCGGCTCCCACGTCGCCCAGGTCCTGCGCCGGCTGCGCCGGGTCTGCGCCCGGTACGGCTCCGATCCGGTCTTCCTCCTCGCCTCCGCCACCTCCGCCGACCCGGCCCGCGCCGCAGGGCGCCTCACCGGCCTGCCCGTCACCGAGGTCTCCGACGACGCCTCCCCGCGCGGCGAACTGGTCTTCGCCCTGTGGGAGCCGCCCCTCACCGAACTCCAGGGCGAGCGGGGCGCCCCGGTCCGCCGCACCGCCACCGCCGAGACCGCCGACCTCCTCACCGACCTCACCCGGCAGGGCGTCCGCACGGTCGCCTTCGTCCGCTCCCGGCGCGGCGCCGAACTGATCTCGGTGATCGCCCAGGAACGGCTCGCCGAGACCGACCGGGCCCTCGCCCGCCGGGTCGCCGCCTACCGGGGCGGCTACCTCCCCGAGGAGCGCCGCGCCCTGGAGCGGGCCCTGCACTCCGGGGAACTCCTCGGCCTCGCCGCCACCACCGCCCTGGAACTGGGCGTGGACGTCTCCGGCCTCGACGCCGTCCTCATCGCCGGCTACCCCGGCACCCGGGCCTCGCTGTGGCAGCAGGCCGGCCGGGCGGGCCGCTCCGGCGAGGGCGCCCTCGCCGTCATGATCGCCCGCGACGACCCGCTGGACACCTTCCTCGTCCACCACCCCGAGGCGATCTTCGACCAGCCGGTCGAGTCGACCGTCCTGGACCCCGACAACCCCTACGTCCTCGCCCCCCATCTCTGCGCCGCCGCCTCCGAACTCCCCCTCACCGAGGCCGACCTCGCCCTCTTCGGCCCCGCCGCGCCCGGCCTCATGCCGCAGCTGGAGGGCGCCGGGCTGCTGCGCCGCCGCGCCGGCGGCTGGTACTGGACCCGCCGCGAGCGGGCCGCCGACCTCGCCGACATCCGGGGCGGCGGCGGCAGCCCGGTCCGGATCGTCGAGGAGGGCACCGGCCGGCTCCTCGGCACGGTCGACGAGGCCGCCTCCCACGCCTCCGTCCACGAGGGCGCCGTCCACCTCCACCAGGGCCGCACCTACCTGGTCCGCACGCTGGACCTGGAGGACTCCGTCGCCCTCGTCGAGGAGGCCGTCCCGCCGTACTCGACCGTCGCCCGCGACACCACCTCCATCCGCGTCCTGGAGACCGGCACCGAGCTCCCCTGGGGCGCGGGCCGCCTCTGCTACGGCTCCGTCGAGGTCACCAACCAGGTCGTCTCCTTCCTGCGCCGCCGGCTGATCACGGGCGAGGTGCTGGGCGAGACCAAGCTCGACCTGCCGCCCCGCACCCTGCGCACCCGGGCCGTGTGGTGGACGGTCACCGAGGACCAGCTCGACGCCGCCCGGATCACCCCGGAGATCCTCGGCGGCGCCCTGCACGCCGCCGAGCACGCCTCCATCGGCATGCTGCCGCTCTTCGCCACCTGCGACCGCTGGGACATCGGCGGCGTCTCCGTCCCGCTCCACCCGGACACCCTGCTGCCGACCGTCTTCGTGTACGACGGCCACCCGGGCGGCGCCGGCTTCGCCGAACGCGCCTTCCACACCGCCCGGTCCTGGCTCGCCGCCACCCGCGAGGCGATCGCCTCCTGCGAGTGCGAGGCCGGCTGCCCGTCCTGCATCCAGTCCCCCAAGTGCGGCAACGGCAACGACCCCCTCCACAAACGAGGCGCCATCCGCCTCCTCACCGAACTCCTCCGCGAAGCCCCCACGGAGCCCGCCCCCTAAGGCCCTGCCCCGTCCGAAGCGAGCCCGGACACCGGAGGACCGGGCACGGACGGCGCGGACACGGGCACGGGCGGCGCGGGCGCGGGCGGCGGGGGAGCGGACACGGGCGGCACGGGCGGCGGGGGCACGGGCGCGGGCGGCGCGGCGGGGCCCGCGCGGGATCTCGCCGTCGGGGCCCACGGTCCGGCGGCCACCCGGGCCGTCACCTCCGCCTCGGCGCCGGTCAGCCGGCAGTGGAGCAGCTCGGCGCCCTGCGCGGTGGTGACCCGGCGGGCCGCCGCGCACGCCTCCGGCTCGCCCCAGAGCGCCCGGTCGGCGGCGGCGAGGGCCGCGAGATCCGCGGCGCCCCCGGCCCGGTGCCGGGCGGCCACCGCCTGTCCGAGCGCCAGCACCGCCCCGAACACCACGCACAGGGCGCAGGCCGCGAAGGCCGTCCACACGCTCGCGACACCCCGGTCGCCATGTCCGCGCCTCACACCGGTCCCCCTCCCCCGAGCGTGTCCTCGGCGAGGGCCGCCGCCCCGGCCCGCAGGGTCACTCCCAGGCCGCCAGGCCCGGGTGCCGCGGACTCCACGGTCACCCGCCACAGCTCGCCCTCCCGCGCCACCGCCACCCGGGCCCCCTCGGGCGCGGCGGCCCTGGCCGCGGCCACCACGGCCTCCGCGGGCTCCGAGCGGGCCGCCGCCCGCGCCCCGGCCCTGGCCGCGTCCACGCACCGGATCTGCGCGGCGGACGCGGCCAGCGCCCACAACAGCGCCATGGCGAAGAGCGCGAGCACCGGCAGCACCACCGCCGCCTCCACGGTCACCGAACCCCGGTCCCGGCCCCGGCCCCAACCCCGGCCCGGGTCAGAACGGCGCATCGAGTGCCTTCGTGACCAGGGATTCCAGGGCTCCCGAGACGGACCCTCCGGTCACCACCTTGTAGAACACGGCGGCCAGGCCGGCCGCCGTGAGCGTGCCCAGCGCGTACTCGACCGTGCTCATGCCGCTGTCGGTCCGCAGAGCCGCCCGCCGGGCCGCCCAGAACCCCCGCAGCGCCGCCCGCACCCACACGTACATCGTTCCCATCTCTCTTCTCCTTCGCCGGTTCGGTTCATGTCGTGTCGTCGTTCAGGGCCCGAGCAGGCCCTTCGCCAGGCCGATCACCACCGGGGCGACCCCCACCGCGAGGAACGCGGGCAGGAAGCACAGCCCCACGGGAGCGCTGATCAGCACCTCGGCCCGGCGGGCCCGGGCGGCGGCCGCGCGGGCGGTCGCCGCCCGCAGTCCGGCCGCGTGCCGGGCCACCGCCTCGGCGGCGGGCGCCCCGGAGGCGTCGGCCCGTTCCAGGCAGCGGGCGAGCCCCTCGGCGCCCGGTATCGCGCCGAACCTCCCCCACACCTCCGCCGGTTCACCGCCGAGCCGCAGCTCGGCGGCGGTCCGCAGCAGCCGCTCCCCGAGCGGCCCGCCCAAGGACCGGCCGACGGCCTCCGCCGCCTCTCCCGGCCCGGCTCCGGCGGAGGCACAGGCCGCGAGGAGGTCGGCGGCCAGCGGGAGCCGCGCCACCGCCTCCCGGTCCACCGCCGGCTCCCGGGAGGCACCGGCCCGCCGCAGCCACCACCGGGCGCCGAGCACTCCGCCGACGCCCGCGAGCAGCGCCGCGACCGCCCCGAGAAACACCCCCGCGCCGAGCACCGCGCCCACGACCGCCGCCCGCACCGGCACCGGCACCTCCCGCAGCCCGGCGGTCAACCGCGCCCACCGCCGCCTCCGCGTCTCGGCCCGGGCCCCGGAGGGCCCGCCGCCCGCGTCGGTCAGCAACGCGCCGAGCCGTCGCCGGGCGCCCCTCCCGCCGCGTACCCGCGCCAGTCGCGGCCAGGCCCGACCGAGCAGCCAGCAGCCCAGGAGCAGCAGTGGGGCCGACCTCGCCAGCAGTTCACTCCGCATCGCCGGTACCTCCCCGCACGATCCGCGCGGCCCACCACAGCCCGGCCGCCTCCAGCGCGCCGCCGAGCACCAGGCAGGCCCCTCCGGCGGGGGTGTGGAGCAGCACCCGCAGCGGCTCCGCTCCCATGACGGCGCCGAGGCCGATCCCGGCCGCCGGGAGGGCCGCGAGCACGGCCACCGTGGCCCAGGCCCCGGACAGTTCGGCCCGCAGCGCCTCGCGCCGCTCGTCCTGCTCCCGGAGGGCGGCCTCCAGCCGGTCGAGGCCCGCGGCCAGTCCGGCGCCGCTGTCGACGGCCACCTGCCAGCAGGCGGCCAGGCCCGCGAGCCCTTCGGCGCCCTCGCGGCGGGCCGCTCTCCGCAGCGCCTCCGGCACGTCGCCGCCGAAGCCGACCGCGGCGAGGACCCGCGCCTCCTCCGCGCCGAGGGCCCCGGTGCGGCGGGCCGCGTAGGCGAGGGCGTGGCCCGGCTGGCGGCCGGCCCGCAGTTCGCCGCCGGCGGCCTCGCAGAGCGCCACCACCCGCCCGGCCAGCGCCTCGCGCTCCTTGCGCGCCCCGGCCGCCCGCAGCCGCCGCCGCACGAGCGGGACGGCCAGGGCGCCCGCGGCGAGCGGCAGCGGTGACCCGCCCGCCAGCGCGATCAGCCCGGCGGCGGGCAGACACAGCCACTCCGGTCGCCCACGGACGGCCGCCCGCCAGCGGCCGAGGGCCACCCGGCCGAAGCCCCCGCTCCCGTACCCGGCGCCCTGCCCGGGGAGCAGGGTCCGTGCCCGGAGGACCGCGCGGCGGCGCCCGGCGGCCTGCCGGAGGGCGGGCACGGCGCCGACGGCCAGGAGACAGAACCCGGCGTACAGCCCGACCGTCACGGGGCACCTCCGACGAGCGCGCGCAGTCGGGGCCAGCCCCGCTCCCGCTCGAAGCCGGACGGGTCCCAGCGGAGCGCGGGCACCGTCCGCACGAGACCGTCCCGGTCCCGCTCCAGGACGTGGACCTCGGCGATCCGGCGCCGCCCGTCGGGATCCCGCACCAGGTGCAGCACGGCGGAGAGTCCGGCGCCCAGCTGGCTGTGGAGGGCGGCCCGGTCGAGTCCGGCGGCCGTGCCGAGCGCTTCGAGCCGGGCGGGCACGTCGGAGGCCGTGTTGGCGTGGAGCGTGCCCGAGCCGCCCTCGTGTCCGGTGTTGAGGGCCGCCAGGAGGTCGACGGCCTCGCCGCCGCGGACCTCGCCGACGACCAGCCGGTCGGGCCGCATCCGCAGGGCCTGGCGGACCAGGTCCCGGAGGGTGACGAGGCCGGCGCCCTCCTGGTTCGGCGGCCGGGCCTCGAGCCGCACCACATGGGGGTGGTCCGGGCGCAGCTCGGCCGAGTCCTCGGCGAGGACGATCCGCTCCCGCTCCCCGACCAGGCCGAGCAGGGCGGCGAGGAGCGTGGTCTTGCCGGTGCCGGTGCCTCCGCTGACGAGGTACGACACCCGGGCCTCGATCAGCGCGCGCAGGACCCGGTCGCCGCCGGGCGGCACGGTCCCCGCGGCGGTGAGCTCCTCCAGGGTGAAGGCGCGGGGGCGCATCACCCGCAGCGAGAGGCAGGTGGAGCCCACAGCGACGGGCGGGAGGACCGCGTGCATGCGGGTGCCGTCGGGCAGCCGCGCGTCCACCCACGGCCGGGCGTCGTCGAGGCGGCGCCCGGCCACGGCCGCGAGCCGCTGGGCGAGCCTGCGGACGGCGGTGGCGTCCGCGAAGACGACGGGCGCCCGCTCCAGGCCCGCGCCCCGGTCGACCCACACCCGGTCGGGCGCCGAGACGAGGACATCGGTGACGTCGGGGTCGGCGAGGAGGGCCTCCAGCGGTCCCGCGCCGGTCAGCTCGCACCGCAGCTCCTCGGCGGCCCCCAGCACCTCGGTGTCCCCGAGCAGACGCCCCTGGGCCCGGAGGGCGGCCGCCACACGGGCCGGGGTCGGCTCGGCGCCGCTCGCCGCGAGCCGCTGCCGCACGGCGTCGAGGAGCCCGGCTCCGCCCGCCCGCGCGGCCGGAAGCACGCCGGGCGGGGCTGTCTCCACCGCGCCGGTGCCGGTCATGCCGCACCGCCGGAGGGCAGCGCCTGCTCCCAGAATGCGGCGCAGAAGCGGCCGAGCGGGCCCCGGGGATCGGCGCCCGGCGGGGCGCCCTCGTCCTGGTCGGTCACGATGGCGGGGTCGTAGGGGAGTTCGCCGGCGAGCGGCAGCCGCAGCGCGTCGGCGACCCAGCGCTCGTCGAGCCCGGCCGCGTACGGCCCGCGGACCACGGCCCGCAGGTCGCGGACGCCGAGGGAGAGGGTGCCGGCGATCCGGTGGGCGGCGGCGACCGCCCGCAGTTCGCCGGGGACGACGAGGAGGCCGAGGTCGAGCTGGGCCAGGGCCTCGGCCCCGGCCTCGTCCACGGCGCGCGGCAGGTCGACCACGACGACCCCGCCGCCGCGGCGGGCCGCGGCGAGCACGGCCCGGACCGCGTCGGGCGGCACGGCGCCGGTGGGCTCCCGGCCCCAGCTCAGCACCCGCACGCCCCGGGCGGCGGGCAGCGACTCCGCGAGGGCGCCGCCGGCCAGCCGCCCCTTCGAGGCGGTGAAGTCGCTCCAGCGCCTGCCCTCCTCCCGCTCGGCGCCGAGGAGCACGTCGAGCCCGCCGCCGAGCGGGTCGCCGTCGACGAGCAGGGTCCGCCGGCCCGCGCGGGCGGCGGCGAGCGCGAGTCCGCAGGCGAGGGTGGAGGCGCCGGCACCGCCGCGTCCGCCGACGACGCCGACGGTCAGCGCCGCCCGGCCGCCCCCTTCGGCGGCGTCGGCGATCCGCTCGACGAGCCGGGACTCGGCGCCCGGCAGCCTGAGCACGCTGTCGGCGCCGACCTCGACGGCGAGCCGCCACACCTCCGGGTCGTCCGGGGCCCGTCCGACGAGGACGACCCCGGGCCGGCGCACGGAGCCCCGGCAGCGGGCCGCGACGTCCGCCCCGACCAGGACGAGCGGGGGATCGGTCCAGCTCGCCCGCCGCTCGGGCACCCGGTGGTGCACCTCGGGCTCGACGCCGGCCGCGGCGCACAGCCGCAGCAGATCGTCGAGGAGGACGACGTCCTCGGTGACGATCAGCGGGCCGGGCCCGCGCACCCCTTCCCCGTCCCGCGCCGTGGACGCGTCCCGCGCCGTGGACTCGTGCTCCGCTCCCGTGCGGGAGACCGTCGGCTTGTGCATCGCGCACACCCCTCTCGTGATTCCTGCGGGCCGCGAACTTCGCGACGGGAATCACCGTGAGGCCGAGCGGGAAATCGTGCGGAGCCCACCGAAAAACTGTGGACAATCCCCTGCCTGTGAATATCTCGACCACCCGTCCGAGGACTGTCCGGAACGCAGCCCGCCGGTTACTCTGGGTGACGAATCGAGGGATGTCGCGCCCCGGGCAGCCGGACGCGCGCCGGCGGAAGAGAGGGGAGCGAGCCATGGCCCAGCAGGCGAAAACGGCTCCGGACATGCGACGACCCCCGCCGGGGGGGAGAGCGGGGGTCGTCTTTCCGGCCGACTCGGGGGGGGGAGGAGCCGGTCCGGGTTAGCACGGTCGCGAACGATCCGTGACTTCCATGGTGTACCCGAGAGCCCTCTCAGGCAAACCCACGCGCCCGAGCGTACGCCGAATGGCGGGCACCTATGCTCAGCGTTGTGGAAAACCACTCCTTGCCGCGCGCAGCCGCCTTCTTCGACCTGGACAAGACGGTCATTGCGAAGTCCTCGACCCTGACCTTCAGCAAGTCCTTCTACCGGGGCGGACTGATCAGCCGCCGTGCCGCCCTACGGACGGCCTACATCCAGTTCGTGTTCCTGATCGGCGGGGCCGATCACGACCAGATGGAGCGGATGCGCGAATATCTTTCCGCGCTCTGCAAAGGCTGGAACGTGGCCCAGGTCAAGGAACTCGTCGCCGAGACCCTGCACGACCTGATCGACCCGATCATCTACGACGAGGCCGCCTCCCTCATCGAGGAGCACCACGCCGCCGGCCGCGACGTCGTGATCGTCTCCACCTCCGGCGCCGAGGTGGTCGAACCGATCGGGGAGATGCTCGGGGCGGACCGGGTCGTCGCCACCCGCATGGTGGTCGGCGAGGACGGCTGCTTCACCGGGGAGGTGGAGTACTACGCCTACGGCCCGACGAAGGCCGAGGCGGTCCGCGAGCTGGCGAAGTCGGAGGGGTACGACCTCTCCCGCTGCTACGCCTACAGCGACTCGGCGACCGACCTCCCCATGCTGGAGGCGGTCGGGAACCCGTACGCGGTCAACCCCGACCGGACGCTGCGCCGCGAGGCGGTCGCCCGGGAGTGGCCGGTGCTGGCGTTCGACCGCCCGGTGCGGCTGAAGCAGCGGCTTCCGGAGTTCCGGATGCCGCCGCGTCCGGCGCTGATGGCCGCGGCGGCCGTGGGCGCGGCGGCGGCGACGGCGGGGCTCGTCTGGTACGCCGCCCGGCGGCGTCACCGGGCCGCGGCGGCGGTCCTCGCCGGGAGCTGACCGCTTGTCCCGTTTTCGGGCGATCCGGTTCCGAGGATCCGGAAAGAGCGGAAAGAAGCGGACCCACCACTTTCGCTTACCGGCGGACAGGAGTAGAAAGGAATCAGGCCCGCGAGACCTGGGACATCCGAGAGGATCACCTGTTGAGCATGTAGGCCCCACGGACCTGACGCACAAAAACCTGGCACCCACGCGACGTCGACCCGTCGATTACGGGCCAGCCGCACCAGGCGAAGGGCAAAGCACCCCGCCTGATGGGCACATATCGAGGACGCTTGGTAACTGGGTGGACGTGCCAGCGGCGGTACTGAAGGTTGGTACCGCCGCAACCCATGTCCGGGGGCTTTTCAGGCGGCGCCGCGCTGGAGCGCCTCGCAGACCGCCGTCGACTCCCGGACGCCGAGTTCCACCGCGCGCCCGCAGTGCGCGATCCAGGCGCCGACGCCCTCCGGGGTGCCGGTGAGGTACCCCTCGAAGGCGGCCGCGTAGGCGGCCCGGCCCTGTTCCGCGTGGCCGACCTCGGCCGGGCAGATGCCCTTCGGGTCGAGACCGCTGCCCTCCAGCACGATCCGCTCGGCGGTCCTGGCGACCAGGCCGTTGTGCGAGGTGAAGGGGCGCAGGGCGAGCAGTTCGCCGTGGACCACGGCGGAGACGACCAGCGCGGGGGCCTCGCTGCCGGCGACGACGAGCTCCGCGAGGCCGTCGAGGCGGGCGGCGACCTCGTCCGGGGTGGGCAGCGGGGCCTCGATCAGCGGCTCGGTCACGGTCTCGCCGGCCTGCCGGGGGCGGCCGGTCGACTGCTCGTGCTCGCCGGCGGCGACCAGGTGCAGCCGGGCCAGCACGCGGAGCGGCGACTGGCGCCAGATGGAGAGCAGTTCGCCCGCCTCGGCGCTCAGGCGCAGGGCGGCGCCGACGGTGCGGGCCTCGGGGTCGGCGCTGAAGTCGGTCCGGCGGCGGACCTCTTCCAGGGCCCAGTCGGCACCGGCGAGCGCGGCCGAGCCGCGGGCGCCGCGGAGCGCAGCCTCGTGGGCGATCTCGTTGCTGCGGCGGCGCATCACACGGTGGCCGTAGACCCGGTCGACGGCCTTGCGTACGGAGTCCACCGCGTCGGCGACGCCCGGCAGGGTACCGAGGGCGGCCAAGGGGTCAGAGGCGTGCGTACTCATAGGTAAGGAGGCTACGCGCCCCGGGGGCCCGCCCCACGAAGGAGTGGTCTTCTTCATAGACCTTGACCACTCAGTGCGTTCATGCCACTACGCTAGGTGAACATGAAGATCGCTTTCGTCGGGAAGGGCGGCAGCGGCAAGACGACGCTGTCCTCGCTCTTCGTCCGCCACCTCGCCGCCACCGAGTCGCCGGTCGTCGCCGTCGACGCGGACATCAACCAGCACCTGGGGGTCGCGCTCGGCCTCACCGAGGCGGAGGCGGCCGCGCTGCCCGCGATGGGGGCGCACCTGCCGCTCATCAAGGAGTACCTGCGCGGCAGCAACCCCCGGATCGCCTCGGCCGAGACCATGATCAAGACGACGCCACCCGGGGAGGGTTCGCGGCTGCTGCGGGTCCGCGAGGAGAACCCGGTGTACGAGGCGTGCGCCCGGCGGGTGCGGCTCGACCCGGGCGAGGTGCGGCTGATGGCGACCGGGCCGTTCACCGAGGCGGACCTCGGCGTCGCCTGCTACCACTCGAAGGTCGGCGCGGTGGAGCTGTGCCTGAACCATCTGGTGGACGGGGCCGGCGAGTACGTGGTGGTCGACATGACGGCCGGTTCGGACTCCTTCGCGTCCGGCATGTTCACCCGCTTCGACATGACCTTCCTGGTCGCCGAGCCGACCCGCAAGGGGGTGTCGGTGTACCGCCAGTACAAGGAGTACGCCCGGGACTTCGGCGTCGCGCTGAAGGTCGTCGGCAACAAGGTGCAGGGCCCGGACGACCTGGACTTCCTGCGCCAGGAGGTCGGCGACGACCTGCTCGTCACGGTCGGCCACTCCGACTGGGTCCGCGCCATGGAGAAGGGCCGCCCGCCGCGCTTCGAGCAGCTGGAGCCCGAGAACCACCGGGCGCTGCGGACCCTGTGGGAGGCGGCGGACGCCTCGTACACCCGCCGCGACCGGCACCGCTACACGAGCCAGATGGTCCACTTCCACCTCCGCAACGCGGAGAGCTGGGGCAACGCGAAGACGGGGGCCGACCTGGCGGCGCAGATCGACCCCGACTTCGTCCTCGGCGAACCGATCGCCGAACCGATCGGCTGACCCGATCGGCTGACCCGATCGGCTGACCCGATCGGCTGACCCGATCGGCTGGGCTCTCGCCGTCGTCGGTCGGTTCGGCTACTTGCGGGTGGGCTGCTTCGCGGGGGCGGGGGCCGGGGGCTGGGCCGCCAGGAAGGCGGGCCAGCCTCCGGTGGGGGCTTCGCCGACCTTCAGGGTGCGCATCTTGGCGATGACGGCGGGGTCCTGGGCGTCGAGCCAGTCCGCGAGCTGGCGGAAGGAGACGCACTCGACGTCCTTCTGGACGCAGACCGTGGCGATGGTCTCCTCGACGGCGCGCATGTAGGTGCCGCCGTTCCAGGACTCGAAGTGGTTGCCGATGATGACCGGCGCCCGGTTGCCCCGGTAGGAGCGTTCGAAGGCCTCGACGAGGCCGTCGCGCATCTGGTCGCCCCAGTAGCGGTGCATGCCCGGGTCGCCCTGGGTGGTGCCGGGCGACTGGTTGACCAGGAAGTTGTAGTCCATGGACAGGGTCTGGAAGGCGCGGCCCGGCACCGGGACGAGGTGCATGGACAGGTCCCAGAGGCCGTGGTCCTTCTTCGGCCAGATCTGGTCGTTGACGCCGCTGGTGTCGTAGCGGAAGCCGAGCTCGGAGGCGGCCTTCACGAAGTTGGCGCGACCCTCCAGGCAGGGGGTGCGGGCGCCGACGAGCTCCTTGTCGTAGTCGAAGGGGAGCGGCTGCTCGGCGCGCAGGCCCGCGTTGGTCTTCCAGTTCTTGACGAAGGACTTGGCCTGCCGGATCTCGCTCTTCCACTCCTCCACGGACCAGGTGCCGACGCCGCCCTCGGCGCCGCAGAAGTGGCCGTTGAAGTGGGTGCCGATCTCGTTGCCCTCCAGCCACGCGCCGCGCAGTTCGCGGACGGTGTCACGGATGCCCTCGGTGTCGTTGAAGCCGATGTCGGAGCGGCCGGCGGAGTGCTTCGGCGGGTCGTACATCGCCCGCTTCTCCTCCGGCAGGAGGTACACGCCGCTGAGGAAGTACGTCATGCTCGCGTCGTACTTCTTGCCGACCTTCCGGAAGTGGGAGAAGAGCTTCTGGCTGTCCTCTCCGGCGCCGTCCCACGAGAAGACGACGAACTGCGGCGGGGCCTCTCCGGGCTTCAGCTTCTTCCAGGTCGGCTGGTGCGGCTGGGCGCCGGTGTAGGCGGTGGAGCCGTCGCCGATCAGCCGGACCGGGTTCTCCGGCGCGGCGGCGGGGCCCTTCTTGGCCGCCGTCCCCGCTCCCGGCGCGCCCTTGGTGGCGCCGGGACCGGGGGAGGCGGGCTCCGAGCAGCCCGCCAGGCCGCCGATCAGGGCGACGGTCAGGGCGCCGGCGGCCAGCGCCTTCCCGCGGAACGTACTTCCTCGCACGGCGGCTGACATCCGCCCACCTCTCCTCTGGCGACGACGACTCTCACGAACTGCGAGCGGCGTCAACCTCGCACCCGACCCGCCGGGGCGATGAAACGACAAGCGGCAATACGCCACCCGTTCACCGGAACCGGTGAACCATTGCCCCGTTTGCCCCGAAAATAATGCCGGAGACTTTACTCTCCATTACGATTCGTTTACTAAGAGTTGAGGTACCCGTTCGGCCCCGAGGAGACCGGATGACCCTCTGCACCCCCGCCCGCACGCCCAACCGACCACGTGTCCAGCGGCCCCACAGCCCGCCCGGAGGAGCCCGCCGCCTCCTCCCCGCCGGCGCGGACGTCTCCGCGTCGATCGCCGTCTTCCTGATCGCGCTGCCGCTCTCGCTCGGTATCGCCCTCGCCACCGGAGCCCCGCTCCAGGCCGGACTGGTCGCCGCCGCCGTCGGCGGCCTGGTCGCCGGCCGGCTCGGCGGCTCCCCGCTCCAGGTGAGCGGACCCGCCGCCGGCCTCACCGTCGTCACCGCCGAGCTGATCCAGCGGTACGGCTGGCGCGCCACCTGTGCCATCACGGTCCTCGCCGGACTCGCCCAACTCGCCCTGGCCGCCCTCAGAGTGGCCCGGTCGGCGCTCGCGGTCTCGCCCGCGATCGTGCACGGCATGCTGGCCGGCATCGGCGTCACCATCGCCCTGGCCCAGCTCCACATCGTCCTCGGCGGCACCCCGCAGAGCTCCGTGACGGCCAACGTCCTCGGTCTGCCGGCGCAGTTGGCGAACGTCAGACCCGCCGCGCTCGCCATCAGCGCGCTCACCGTCGCCGTCCTGCTCGGCTGGCCGCGGCTGCCCGGCCGCGCGGGCCGCCTCGCACGCAGAGCGCCGGCCGCGCTGGTCGCCGTCGGCGGCGCGACCCTGCTCGCCGCGACCGCCGGGCTCACCGTGCCCCGCGTCGACCTGCCCTCCTGGAGCAGCCACGCCCTGCCGGGGCTGCCCGAGGGTCCGGTCCTCGGCATCGCCGCCGGTGTGCTGACCATCACCCTGGTCACCAGCGTGCAGTCGCTGCTCTCCGCGGTCGCCGTCGACAAGCTGGTCGCCGCCCGCCCCGACCGCGGTCACGGCGTCCCGCGCTCCCGCCTCGACCGCGAGCTGGCCGGCCAGGGCGCGGCCAACATGGTCTCGGGAGCGCTCGGCGGCCTCCCGGTCGCCGGGGTCGCGGTCCGCAGCGTCGCCAACGTGTCGGCGGGCGCCGTCAGCCGCGCGTCCACGATGCTGCACGGCCTGTGGATCGTGCTGGCCGCGCTGCTGCTCGTACCGGTGCTCGACCTGATCCCGCTCGCCGCGCTCGCCGCGCTCGTCATGGTCGTCGGCATCCAGATGGTGAGCATCACCCACATCCGCACGGTCACCCGCCACCGCGAGGTCGTGGTGTACGCGGTGACGCTGACCGGGGTCGTCGCGATCGGCCTCCTGGAGGGCGTCGCCCTCGGGATCGCCGTGGCGGTCGCGGTCTCGATGCAGCGGCTCGCCCGCACCCGGATCACCCGGGAGGAGCGCGACGGGCGCCAGCTGCTGCGCGTGCGCGGGCAGTTGACCTTCCTCGCCGTCCCACGGCTGAGCCGGGCCCTGCACCAGATCCCCGCCGGTTCGGCGGTGACGGTGGAGCTCGACGGCTCGTTCATGGACCATGCCGCGTACGA
The DNA here is from genome assembly GCF_012927245.1 of Streptomyces sp. R302. GTDB lineage: Bacteria > Actinomycetota > Actinomycetes > Streptomycetales > Streptomycetaceae > Streptomyces. The sequence goes on along the minus strand of NZ_JABBGE010000009.1, from coordinate 300,813 downwards.
GACGCTGAACGACTGGACGGCCGCCCACCAGGCCCATGGCGGCGCGGTCGAGCTGACCGGCCCCACCGGAGGCCGTATCTCCGAATCCCCCGGCGCCCCCTCACCCGCGGCGGACCCCGGTACGAGCTCCGCGCCGCCCCCGGCACCGGAGCACCCCTGCTGCCGCCCCTGGACCCCCTGGCACAACCACCAGTGCGCCGAGCTGCCCGCGCCGCCGCTCGCCCCGGCCGAGAAGCCTCCGGTGCGGACGGGGCATCAGCTCGCGCACGGCATCGGCAAGTTCCAGCGGAACACCGCGCCGCTGGTCCGCGACGAGCTGGCCCGGCTCGCCCGGGAGGGCCAGAGACCCTCCCAGCTCTTCCTCACCTGCGCCGACTCCCGCCTGGTCACCAGCATGATCACCTCCAGTGGCCCCGGCGACCTCTTCACGGTGCGCAACGTCGGCAATCTGGTGCCGCTGCCCGGTGAGGAGAGCGGGGACGACTCGGTGGCCGCGGCGATCGAGTACGCGGTGGACGTCCTGCGGGTGCAGTCGATCACCGTCTGCGGCCACTCCGGCTGCGGTGCCATGCAGGCGCTGCTCGGCGCCGGGCCGGACGATCCGGCGACGCCGCTGCGCCGCTGGCTGCGGCACGGCCGGCCGAGCCTGGAGCGGATGGCGAGCCGCCGCCACGCCTGGGCGCGGATCTCCGGACGGCTGCCGGCGGACGCGGTCGAGCAGCTGTGCCTGACCAACGTGGTGCAGCAGCTGGAGCATCTGCGGGCGTACGAGTCGGTGGCGAGACGGCTCGCCGACGGCAGCCTCACCCTGCACGGGATGTACTTCCACGTGGGCGAGGCGCAGGCGTACCTGCTCTCCGGGGACGAGGTGCGCGGCTACGACGACGTCTTCGACAGCGTCCCGCCGGCGACCCTCGCCGCCCGCGCGTCCTGAACCTTTCCCGTCGCCGCTCCGTGAGACTGTGTGGCCCCTCCGTCCCCCCGCTCGGGAGGGAGGGGCTCCCACCCGTCAAGACACTCACAGGTCTAAACCAATTCCCCGGAGACTCTTGTCACCCGGGGCCTCGGGCTGATGAGGTATGACGCGGGACACATACGCACAGAGGACGCCCTGGGAAAGGGAGATGTCGTGAGCAACGAGAGCCTGGCCAATCTGCTCCGGGAAGAGCGCCGCTTCGCGCCGCCCGCCGAGCTGGCCGCGCACGCCAACGTGACGGCGGAGGCGTACGAGCAGGCCGAGGCGGACAGGCTGGGCTTCTGGGCCGAGCAGGCCAGGCGCCTGACCTGGGCCACCGAGCCGACCGAGACCCTCGACTGGTCGAACCCGCCGTTCGCCAAGTGGTTCGCCGACGGCGAGCTCAACGTGGCGTACAACTGCGTCGACCGGCACGTCGAGGCCGGGCACGGCGACCGGGTCGCCATCCACTTCGAGGGCGAGCCGGGCGACAGCCGGGCGATCACCTACGCCGAGCTCAAGGACGAGGTCTCCAAGGCCGCCAACGCCCTGACCGAGCTGGGCGTCCGCAAGGGCGACCGGGTCGCCGTCTACCTGCCGATGATCCCCGAGGCCGCGATCACGATGCTGGCCTGCGCCCGCGTCGGCGCCGCCCACTCGGTCGTCTTCGGCGGCTTCTCCGCCGACGCCGTCGCCTCCCGCATCCAGGACGCCGACGCCAAGGTGGTCGTGACCGCCGACGGCGGCTACCGCCGCGGCAAGCCGTCCGCCCTCAAGCCGGCCATCGACGAGGCCGTCGCCAAGTGCCCGACCGTCGAGCACGTCCTGGTCGTCCGCCGCACCGGCCAGGACACCGCCTTCGCCGAGGGCCGCGACGTGTGGTGGCACGACATCGTCGGGCGCCAGTCCGCCGAGCACACCCCCGAGGCGTTCCCGGCCGAGCACCCGCTCTTCATCCTGTACACCTCGGGCACCACGGGGAAGCCGAAGGGCATCCTGCACACCTCCGGCGGCTACCTCACCCAGGCCGCGTACACCCACCACGCCGTCTTCGACCTCAAGCCGGAGACCGACGTCTACTGGTGCACGGCCGACATCGGCTGGGTGACCGGCCACTCGTACATCGTCTACGGCCCGCTGGCCAACGGCGCCACGCAGGTCATGTACGAGGGCACCCCGGACACCCCGCACCAGGGCCGGGTCTTCGAGATCGTGCAGAAGTACGGCGTCACCATCCTCTACACGGCGCCGACGCTGATCCGCACGTTCATGAAGTGGGGCGACGACATCCCCGCGAAGTTCGACCTGACCAGCCTCCGCGTGCTGGGCTCGGTCGGCGAGCCGATCAACCCCGAGGCCTGGGTCTGGTACCGCAAGCACATCGGCGCCGACCGCTGCCCCATCGTCGACACCTGGTGGCAGACGGAGACCGGCGCGATGATGATCTCGCCGCTCCCCGGCGTCACCGAGACCAAGCCGGGCTCCGCCCAGCGCCCGCTGCCGGGCATCTCCGCCACCGTCGTCGACGACGAGGCGAACGAGGTGCCGGACGGCGGCGGCGGCTACCTGGTGCTCACCGAGCCGTGGCCGTCGATGCTCCGCACCATCTGGGGCGACGACCAGCGCTTCATCGACACCTACTGGTCCCGCTTCGAGGGCAGGTACTTCGCCGGCGACGGCGCCAAGAAGGACGACGACGGCGACATCTGGCTGCTCGGCCGCGTCGACGACGTCATGCTGGTCTCCGGCCACAACATCTCGACCACCGAGGTCGAGTCCGCGCTCGTCTCCCACCCGGCGGTGGCCGAGGCGGCCGTCGTCGGCGCCGCCGACGAGACCACCGGCCAGGCGATCGTCGCCTTCGTGATCCTGCGCGGCACCGCCAGCCAGGACGAGAGCCTCGTCGCCGAGCTGCGCGACCACGTGGGCGCCACGCTCGGTCCGATCGCCAAGCCCAAGCGGATCCTGCCGGTGGCCGAGCTGCCGAAGACCCGCTCCGGCAAGATCATGCGCCGGCTGCTGCGCGACGTGGCGGAGAACCGCCAGGTCGGCGACGTCACCACGCTGGCCGACTCCTCGGTCATGTCGCTCATCCAGACGCAGCTGCCCGCCGCGTCCAGCGAGGACTGAGCGCCCCGGCACCCGCACCGCGAAGGCCCGCCCCGACACCCGGGGCGGGCCTTCTCCGCGAGAAGAAAGCCGCATAACGCCCTAAAGTGAACCCCGCCGGACGCAGCCCGAGCTCGTTAGGTAAGGTAAAGATCGCGCCAGGGTCAGGTCAGTGGCGCGACAGGAAGACCTAGGTGCGCCGGGAAGTCTGGTCGGCAAGTGCTTTGTGCTGCCCACCCGACCGGAGGTTCCTGGTGTCCACCCCGACGAACGACCGCAAGTTCCTCGGCCGGCTCTCCCTCCCCGAGAGCCGCTTCGTCGCCGACGCCCTGCGCACCGAGACCGTCGGTGGTGTCCTCCTGCTCGTCGCCGCCGTCACCGCGCTCGTCTGGGCCAACGTCCTCCCCGACAGCTACGAGTCGGTCTCCCACTTCCACATAGGCCCCGCCTCCCTCGGCCTCGACCTCTCGGTCGCCCACTGGGCCGCCGACGGCCTCCTCGCGATCTTCTTCTTCGTCGCCGGCATCGAGCTCAAGCGCGAACTCGTCGCCGGCGAGCTGCGCGACCCCAAGGCCGCCGCCCTCCCCGTCATCGCGGCGATCTGCGGCATGGCCACCCCGGCCCTGGTCTACGTGCTGGTCAACGCCGTCGGCGGCGGCTCCATGGACGGCTGGGCCGTGCCCACCGCCACCGACATCGCCTTCGCGCTCGCCGTCCTCGCGGTCATAGGCACCTCGCTGCCCTCCGCCCTGCGCGCCTTCCTCCTCACCCTCGCCGTCGTCGACGACCTCTTCGCGATCCTGATCATCGCGGTCTTCTTCACCGACGGCCTGAACTTCGCCGCCCTCGGCGGCGCCGTCGCCGGCCTCGTCCTCTTCTGGTTCCTGCTCCGCAAGGAGGTCCACGGCTGGTACGTGTACGTCCCGCTCGCCCTGGTGATCTGGGGCCTGATGTACAACAGCGGCGTCCACGCCACCATCGCCGGCGTCGCCATGGGCCTGATGCTCCGCTGCACCACCCGCAAGGGCGAGGAGCACTCCCCCGGCGAGCACATCGAGCACCTGGTCCGGCCGCTCTCCGCCGGCCTCGCCGTCCCCCTCTTCGCGCTCTTCTCGGCCGGCGTGAGCGTCTCCGGCGGGGTGCTCGGCGACGTCTTCACGAAGCCCGTCACCCTCGGCGTGGTCCTCGGCCTGGTCGTCGGCAAGGCGATCGGCATCTTCGGCGGCACCTGGCTCTCCGCCCGCTTCACCAAGGCGGAGCTCAACCCCCAGCTGTCCTGGCCGGACGTCTTCGCCGTCGCCACCCTCGCCGGCATCGGCTTCACCGTCTCGCTCCTCATCGGCGAGCTCGCCTTCGAGGGCGACGCGGCCCTCACAGACGAGGTGAAGGCCGCCGTCCTCATGGGCTCGCTCATCGCCGCCGTCTGCGCCTCCTTCCTCCTCAAGCTGCGCGTCCGGAAATACCAGGCCCTCGTCACCGAGGAGGAGCGGGACGAGGACGAGGACGGCATCCCGGACGTGTACGAGGAGGGCACCGAGGCGTACCACCTCCGGATGGCCGAGATCTGCGAGCGGAAGGCCGCCGAGCACCGGGAGCGCGCCCGACTGGCGGGGGCACCGCGCGACGGGGCCGACCGTCCGGCATGATCTGAGGCGGACCGTACACAGAGTCTCGGACCGTACAAGAGGAGAGGGAGAGCGATGAGCGACCCGTTCGACGGAACCGAGCGCAGCCTCGGCCAGCTGGTCGCCTCGGCGACCGCCGAGATGTCCGCACTGGTGCACGACGAGATCGCCCTGGCCAAGGCCGAGCTCCGGCAGGACGTGAAGCGCGGCGGCATGGGCGCCATCCTCGGCATCGGCGCCTTGGTGGTGCTGCTGTTCTCGCTGCCGATGCTGAGCTTCGCGCTCGCGTACGCGATCAACACCTGGACCGGCGGGCACAACGGCAACGGCGGCTGGAACCTCGTCTGGTGCTTCCTGCTGTCCTTCGCCTTCAACGTGATCGTCGCCGGTCTCCTCGGCTTCGTCGCGGTCTCGAAGTTCAAGAAGGTCAAGCCGCCGGAGAAGTCCATCGCCTCCGCCAAGCAGACCGCCGCGATCATGCAGAACGCGAAGCCGCACCCCCGTCCGGAGGGTGTCCCGGCCGCCGAGGTGACGATGACCAAGGCCCAGTCTGTGGCACGCTCGTCCGTATGACCCTCCCCGAGAGCAGCACCCCCGGCGGCGGGCCCGTACGCCTCGACGGTCCGTGGACCCACCGTGACGTCGCGGCCAACGGCGCCCGTTTCCACATCGCCGAGATGGGTGACGGCCCCCTGGTGCTGCTGCTGCACGGCTTCCCGCAGTTCTGGTGGACCTGGCGCCACCAGCTGCCGGCGCTCGCCGAGGCCGGCTTCCGGGCGGTCGCGATGGACCTGCGCGGGGTCGGCGGGAGCGACCGCACCCCCCGGGGTTACGACCCCGCCAACCTCGCCCTCGACATCACCGGCGTGGTCCGCTCGCTCGGTGAGCCGGACGCGGCGCTCGTCGGCCACGACCTGGGCGGCTACCTCGCCTGGACCGCCGCCGTCATGCGGCCCAAGCTGGTCCGCCGGCTGGTGGTCTCCTCGATGCCGCACCCGCGCCGCTGGCGCTCGGCGATGCTCTCCGACTTCGCCCAGTCCCGGGCCGGCTCGCACATCTGGGGCTTCCAGCGGCCGTGGCTGCCGGAGCGTCAGCTGGCCGCCGACGACGCCGAACTGGTGGGGCGTCTGATCCGGGAGTGGTCGGGCCCGCGCCCGGTGGAGGACGAAGCGGTGGACGCGTACCGGCGGGCGATGCTCGTGCCGTCCACGGCGCACTGCTCGATCGAGCCGTACCGCTGGCTGGTCCGCTCGCTGGCCCGGCCGGACGGCATCCAGTTCAACCGGCGCATGAAGCGGCCGGTGCGGGTGCCGACGCTGCACCTGCACGGCTCGATGGACCCGGTGATGCGGACCCGCAGCGCCGCCGGTTCGGGCGAGTACGTGGAGGCGCCGTACCGCTGGCGGCTCTTCGACGGCCTGGGGCACTTCCCGCACGAGGAGGACCCGGCCGCCTTCACGACCGAGCTCGTGAACTGGCTGAAGGACCCCGAGCCCGACCGCTGAACCCGGATCCCGACCGCTGAACCCGGAGCCAGACCGCTGAACCCGGAGCCAGACCGTGGGCCTCCCGGACGGGCACGCGCCCGCACGGGTTTGCGTCGAACGGCCATGTGCCGGGCGCATACTCCGATTGGCGGGCCCCGGAACGGTTACCGAGCCCGGACCCCGGGCACACGTCCGGGTATGGGCTGGACGCACGACTACGGTGACACGGCACGCGACCGCCGCTCGGCCTCCGGGCCGGGCTCACGCGAGCGGGGAGGCCCGCCGGAGCAGGGCCGCGCTCCCGGCGGGCAGGTCGGGATCTCACGCATCCTCAGACGGCGGGCCCGCTGGGTCTCGGCGCGCCTCCGCCACCCACGCGACACCGCGTAGCCCCTCCCGGGGGGGTCAGAGGGCGCAGCTGTCGGAGTCGACCTGCTGGTTCGCGGTACGGCCGAGCTCGATGTCCTCGCGGATCTCCTGGACCGTCAGCGCGTACCCGGTGTCGGCGTCGTCACGGGAGCGGGCGAAGATCACGCCCGAGACCGTGCCGTCCTCGGTGAGCAGCGGGCCGCCTGAATTGCCCTGGCGGACCGTCGTGTACAGCGAGTAGACCTCCCTGCGCACCTCGCCCCGGTGGTAGATGTCGGGGCCGTCGGCGCTGATCCGGCCGCGGACGCGGGCGGAGCGGACGTCGTACGAGCCGTTCTCCGGGAAGCCGGCGACGATGGCGTCGTCCCCGCTGCGCGCCTCGCGCTCGGTGAAGCGGAGCGGGGTGGCCTTGAGGTCCGGCACGTCGAGGACGGCGATGTCGCGGCGCCAGTCGTAGAGCACGACCTTGGCGTCGTACAGCCGGCCCTCGCCGCCGATCTGCACGGTGGGCTCGTCGACGCCGCCGACCACGTGCGCGTTGGTCATCACCCGGCGCTCGGAGAAGACGAAGCCGGTGCCCTCCAGGACCTTGCCGCAGCTGGGGGCGGTGCCGACGACCTTGACGATGGAGCGCTGGGCGAGGGTGGCGACGGGGCTGCCGGCGAGCGCCGGGTCCGGCGGGACCACCTCGGTGATGGGCTCGTCGGCGAAGGGGCTGAAGACCTGCGGGAAGCCGCTGCGGGCGAGGGTGGAGCTGAAGTCGGCGAACCAGGCGCCGACCTGATCGGGCATCACCCGGGAGACGCCCTGGAGCACCTTGGAGCCGCGCACCTCCTTGCCCAGGGTGGGCAGCGAGGTGCCGGCGAGCGCCGAGCCGATCAGCCAGGCGACGAGCAGCATGGCGACCACGTTGACCAGCGCGCCGCCGGTGGCGTCGAGGGCGCGGGCCGGGGACCAGGTGATGTGGCGGCGGAGCTTGTTGCCGAGGTGGGTGGTGAGCGCCTGGCCGACGGAGGCCGAGACGATGACCGCCATCACGAAGATCACGGTGACCGTGGTGGTGACCTCGCTCTTGTCGGTGAGCTGGTCCCACAGGATCGGCAGCAGCCACATGGCGAGGAGTCCGCCGCCGAGGAAGCCGACCACGGAGAGGATGCCGACCACGAAGCCCTGGCGGTAGCCGATGATCGCGAACCACACGGCCGCGAGCAGCAGCAGGATGTCCAGCACGTTCACGGTCGTCAGCCTCGCAGATTCGTTCTTCCGGTCGCCGTTCCGTCTCCGGCCTCCGGGGGGTCAGCCTGTCATGACCGCCAGTCGAGCGGGACCTTCCGCGAGGTGTCCCAGGGGCGCTCCCAGCCCGCGAAGTGGAGCAGCCGGTCGATCACTCCGGCGGTGAATCCCCAGACCAGAGCGGATGCGACGAGGAAGGCCGGGCCCGCGTGGCCGGCCGGGTGGACGGCCATCGCGCGGTTCGCCGGGTCCGTGAGATCCGCCACGGGCACCGTGAAGACCCGGGCGGTCTCGGCGGGGTCGACGGCCCCGACCGGGGTCGGCTCGCGCCACCAGCCGAGGGCGGGCGTGACGACGAAGCCGCTGACCGGGATGTAGAGCCGGGGCAGCACGCCGAAGAGCTGGACGCCGGCCGGGTCGAGGCCGGTCTCCTCCTCGGCCTCCCGCAGGGCGGCGCGCAGCAGGCCGCCGTCGGCCGGGTCGCCGTCCTCGGGGTCGAGGGCGCCGCCGGGGAAGGAGGGCTGCCCGGCGTGCGACCGGAGGCTGCCGGACCGCTCCATGAGGAGCAGCTCGGGCCCGCGCTCGCCCTCGCCGAAGAGGACGAGGACGGCGGACTGGCGGCCGGCGCCGCTCTCGGGCGGCAGGAAGCGGCTCAGCTGCTCGGGCGCGACGGTGCGCGCGGCGCGGTCGACCGGCGCGAGCCAGTCGGGCAGGCCGTCCCGGTCCAGCAGGCCGCCGGTGCCGGGGCCGTAGATCTCTTCGTCCGTGCGCGTCATGAGCACCCCCGACTCGTCCAACGCCGTCGCCCCGCCTCTTCGTTCCCGGCGCGTCGTGGATCGCAGCCCGCGAAGGGCCTCGCCGCGCTCACCGCGCGCCGGAGGGCCGCTGTACGGCCCCGGGGGCCACGCCGGGCGCGGGCGGGGCCGGGCGGCCGGGGTAGTCGGCGGGCGGGTTGAGCCGCTGGCCGGGGTAGCCGCCCTTCTCGTACTTGAGCAGCTTCTCGGCCTTCTCCGGGTCGGTCTCGCCCTCGCCGTAGGCGGGGCAGAGGTGGGTGATCGGGCAGGCGCCGCAGGCGGGCTTGCGGGCGTGGCACATGCGGCGGCCGTGGAAGATCACCCGGTGCGACAGCATCGTCCAGTCGCTCTTCGGGAAGATCTCGGCGACCTCGGCCTCGATCTTCACCGGGTCGTCGGACTCGGTCCAGCCGAAGCGGCGGGCGAGGCGCATGAAGTGGGTGTCGACGGTGATCCCGGGGACGCCGTAGGCGTTGCCGAGGACGACGAAGGCGGTCTTGCGGCCGACGCCCGGCAGCTTGACCAGGTCCTCCAGGCGGCCGGGGACCTCGCCGCCGAAGTCGTCCCTGAGGGCGGCGGCCAGGCCCATGATCGACTTGGTCTTGGCGCGGAAGAAGCCGGTCGGGCGGATCAGCTCCTCGATCTCCTCGGGGACGGCGGCGGCCAGGTCCTCGGGGGTCGGGTACTGGGCGAAGAGCGCGGGCGTCGTCTGGTTCACCCGCAGGTCGGTGGTCTGCGCGGAGAGGACGGTGGCGACGAGGAGCTCGAAGGGGTTGCGGAAGTCGAGCTCGGGATGGGCGTACGGGTACACCTCGGCGAGCTCCCGGTTGATCCGCCGCGCCCGCCGCACCATCCCGAGCCGCGACTCGGCCGTGCGGGCCTTGGCGGGTGCGACGGTCGCGACGGCCTTCTCGGGAGCGGCGGTCTTCTTCGGGGCGGCCGCCTTCTTCGCGGCGGCGGCCTTCTTCGCCGGAGCCGCCTTCTTGGCTGCGGGCGCCTTCTTCGCCGGAGCCGCCTTCTTCGCTGCGGGTGCCTGCTTCGCTGCGGGTGCCTGCTTCACCGTGGTCGCCTGCTTCACCGTGGTCGCCTTCTTCGCTGCGGCCGCTTTCGTCCCTGCGGGCGCCTTCTTCGCTCCGGTCGTCCGCTTCGCCGCAGGCGGCTCCGCGGGGCGCTCGGCCGACGGCGAATCATTCCGATTCACGGCTTTCGACCGCTTCGACGCGCCGTGTTCGCCCACGGCGGAATTACCTTCGGCCGACACTCTTCCAGCCCCCTTGGCCTGCGTTCTCACCGGTGAGTTGGACACCCGGCCAGCCTAGGGGCCGGGGCCGACATCCGCCCCGCTCACCGCCGATCGGACCCCGATCGGGCCCCTGACGTTCGGCAATGGCGCCCGGTGCGTCAAACTTGTTGTGATTGATCGCACTGTTTGGCACGTCCGGCATCATGGGAGCCAGGTTCCCGTGAGCAGGTCGACAGTAGGAGTGAACTCGTGGACGACGTTCTGCGGCGCGCCCCGCTCTTCGCGGCGCTCGATGACGAGCAGGCCGCCGAGCTGCGCGCCTCGATGAGTGAGGTGACGCTCGCCCGTGGCGACGCGCTCTTCCACGAGGGCGACCCCGGCGACCGCCTGTACGTGGTCACCGAGGGCAAGGTGAAGCTGCACCGCACCTCCCCCGACGGCCGCGAGAACATGCTGGCGGTCCTCGGCCCCGGCGAGCTCATCGGCGAGCTGTCCCTCTTCGACCCGGGCCCGCGCACCGCGACCGCGACGGCGCTGACCGAGGTCAAGCTGCTCGGCCTCGGCCACGGCGACCTCCAGCCCTGGCTGAACGCCCGTCCCGAGGTGGCCGGCGCCCTGCTGCGCGCCGTCGCCCGCCGGCTGCGCAAGACCAACGACCAGATGTCCGACCTGGTCTTCTCCGACGTGCCGGGCCGCGTCGCCCGCGCGCTCCTCGACCTGTCGCGCCGCTTCGGCGTGCAGTCGGAGGAGGGCATCCACGTCGTGCACGACCTCACCCAGGAGGAGCTGGCCCAGCTGGTCGGCGCCTCCCGCGAGACCGTGAACAAGGCGCTCGCCGACTTCGCCCAGCGCGGCTGGCTGCGCCTGGAGGCCCGCGCGGTGATCCTCCTCGACGTGGAGCGCCTCGCGAAGCGCTCCCGCTAGGGATCCGTACGCACGAGAAGGGGGCCGCCCGGTCGAACCGGGCGGCCCCCTTCCGTATCGGCGGGCGCGGGCCTAGCGCTTGCTGCCGTCCACGATCACCGGGGTCGAGCCGGCGCCGCTGCCGCAGGGCACCGCGTAGACCGGGTTCTTCGCCGCGGCCTCCTTGAAGGCGTCGATGCACTGGTTGGCGAGGACCTTGTCCGTCAGCGAGTCGTTGAGGATCTTGTTGGCGCGGGCGATGCCCTCCGCCTCGATGCGGCGCCGGTCGGACTCCGCCTTGGCCGTACGGGCCGCCTCCAGGGCCCGCTCGGTGGCCTGCTGCTGCTGGATCTTGCGGTCGATCTGGCCCTGGAGCGCGTCCGAGGGCTTCACGTTCCGCAGGTTCACCGTGGTGACGACGATGCCGCGCGGCTCCAGGCGCTCCGTGACGAGCTTGGCGATCTCGGCGTTGATCTTCTCGCGGTCGGAGGCGTACCCCTGCTCGCTGGTGTAGCGGGCGAAGACGTTGCGGACGATCTCGCGGCTGTCCGGGTAGACCAGCCGCTGCTGGATGGCGTCCTCGCTGCCCGCGAGCTTGTAGAGCTCGACGGCCTTGGACGGGACCACGGCCCACTTCACCGTGACCTCGGCGTACATGACACCGCCCTGGGAGGAGCGGACCTCGACCACGTCCTTGTCGGAGAGGTTGAGGTCGACCGGGCGGGTGGAGAAGGTGGTGACGTCGGTGAACGGCGACTTCACGTGCATGCCGGACGTCATCGGCGAACCGACCTTGCCGAAGGCGACCGGGACGCCGACCTCGTACGCGCTGACCACGTAGGTCATGCTCACGATCGCGGAGAAGGCTCCGGCGACCAGCGCGCCGACGGCACCCATCTTGAAGCCGGTCGAGTCCTGCGACCGGCCGACCAACCAGAGCACCACCGCGGCGATGACCAGCAGGATGGCTATGACGAACATGGGCATTCCCCCGAGAGCTGCGGCCTGATGTAAGCGGAGCGTAAGACACGCGGGGAGGCAGCGGAGTTCCCGGGGTCGGCAATTCTCGCCGCTCCGGAGTGCCTGGAGTCGGCCATTCGCCCCACCCCGGGGCTCCGGTCGGAGCCTGGAGCCGGCCCTTCGCCCCGCCGCCGGGTTCCGGACGCGTCAGAGCGCGCCGCGCTCCCGCAGGTACTCCAGCTGGGCCCGTACGGAGAGTTCCGCCGCCGGCCACAGCGAGCGGTCCACGTCCGCGTAGACGTGCGCCACCACCTCCGGCGCCGTCCGGTGCCCGGCCGCGACCGCCGCCTCCACCTGTGCGAGGCGGCTCTTCCGGTGCGCCAGGTAGAAGTCCACGGCCCCCTGGGCGTCCTCCAGGACCGGCCCGTGGCCCGGCAGGACCGTGTGCACGCCGTCGTCGACGGTCAGCGAGCGCAGCCGCCGCAGCGAGTCCAGGTACTCGCCGAGCCGCCCGTCCGGGTGCGCCACCATCGTGGTGCCGCGCCCCAGGACCGTGTCGCCGGTCAGCACCGCCCGGTCGGCGGGCAGGTGGAAGGAGAGCGAGTCGGAGGTGTGGCCGGGCGTCGGCACCACCCGCAGTTCCAGGCCGCCGACGGTCACCACGTCGCCCTCCCCCAGGCCCTCGTCGCCGAGGCGGAGCGCCGGATCGAGCGCGCGGACGGACGCGCCGGTGAGCTCGGCGAAGCGGCCCGCGCCCTCGGCGTGGTCCGGGTGACCGTGGGTCAGCAGGGTCAGCGCGACCCGCTTGCCCAGCTTCTCCGCCGTGTCGAGCACGCGCCGGAGGTGGCCCTCGTCGAGCGGGCCCGGGTCGACGACGACGGCGAGGTCCGAGTCCGGCTCGGACAGCAGCCAGGTGTTGGTGCCGTCCAGGGTCATCGCGGACGGGTTGGGCGCGAGCACGTTCACGGCCCGCTCGGTCGCGGCCCCCGAGGTGACGACCCCGCGCGGCTGACCGGGCAGGGATGCGGCGTCGGTCACGGGGTGCCTCCCTCGACCCGCTTGGTGAACTCGTCGTGCCCCGGCCAGGTGAGCACCACCTGATCGCCCTCCACGCGCGCGTGCGCCAGGACCGGGGTCAGGTCCTGCTTCCCGGCCGCCGCGAGGGCCTCCGCGGCCGTGGCGCAGGGCTGGACGGAGCGCAGGGTCGCGATGGTCGGCGGCATCATCGTCAGCTCGCCCCGGTCGTAGCCGTCGGCCGCGTCCGCCGGGCGGGTCCACACGGTGCGGTCGGCCTCGCCGGAGACATCCCGGGTCCGCTGCCCGGCCGGCAGGGCGGCCACGAAGAACCAGGTGTCGTACCGGCGCTGCTCGAACTCGGGGGTGATCCAGCGGGCCCAGGCGCCGAGCAGGTCGGAACGGAGCGCGAGGCCGCGGCGGTCGAGGAAGTCCGCGAAGGACAGCTCGCGGGCGACCAGCGCCTGCCGGTCGCGCTCCCAGTCCTCGCCGGTGGTGTCGCCGACGACGGTGTCCGCGGTCTCCCCGGCGAGCAGCACGCCCGCCTCCTCGAAGGTCTCCCGGACGGCGGCGCAGACCACCGCCTGCGCCTGCGCCGGCTCGTCGAGCCCCAGCCGCTCCGCCCACTCCTCCAGCGGGGGCCCGGCCCAGCGCACCGGCTGCTCGTCGCGCGGGTCGACCCCGCCGCCCGGGTAGGCGTACGCGCCGCCCGCGAAGGCCATGGAGGCGCGGCGGCGCAGCATGTGGACCTCGGGCCCGCCCTCCGCGTCGCGCAGCAGGAGCACGGTGGCGGCGCGCCGGGGCGTCACCGGCACCAGCTCGCCGGCGGCGAGGGCGCGGATGCGGTCGGGCCATTCCGGCGGGTACCACTGACCATTCGACATGGGCGGATGCTATGCGCAACGAACGGAATGCACGAGGGCCCGCCGGAACGCACGAGAGCCGGCCGCCCCGGGTGGGGCGGCCGGCTCACGGCATGCCGTACGGCAGGATCAGGCCTCGGTCAGCTCGACCTGGACCTCGACCTCGACGGGGGCGTCGAGCGGGAGGACGGTCACGCCGACGGCGCTGCGGGCGTGCACGCCCTTGTCGCCGAGGATCTCGCCGAGCAGCTCGCTGGTGCCGTTGATGACGCCCGGCTGGCCGGTGAAGTCGGGGGCGGAGGCGACGAAGCCGACCACCTTCACGACACGCTTGATCCGGTCGAGGTCGCCGACGACCGACTTCACGGCCGCGAGCGCGTTCAGCGCGCAGGTAGCGGCGAGCGCCTTGGCCTCCTCGGGGGTCACCTCGGCACCGACCTTGCCGGTCACCGGAAGCTTGCCCTCCACCATCGGGAGCTGGCCCGCGGTGTAGACGTACACGCCCGACTGCACGGCCGGCTGGTAGGCGGCGATCGGCGGGACGACCTCGGGCAGCTTCAGGCCCAGTTCGGCGATCCGCGCCTCGACGGCCCCGCTCACGACAGCGGCCGCTTCATGTAGGCCACCAGCTGCTCCGGGTTGTTGGGCCCGGGCACGACCTGGACGAGCTCCCAGCCGTCCTGGCCCCAGTTGTCGAGAATCTGCTTGGTCGCGTGCACCAGAAGCGGCACCGTGACGTACTCCCACTTGGTCATGGGCCCGACTGTAGCCGCTGCGCCAGGGTGCTCCGCCGAGGCTCCCCCCAGGGTCCCGGCTCGGGGGCTTCTCCGGGGCGGTCCACTGCTTGCGCGGGCCCGCCAGTGGTTAGGCTCGACGCGTGAGCAGGCTCCAGGTCGTCAGCGGCAAGGGCGGTACCGGTAAGACGACGGTCGCCGCCGCCCTCGCCCTCGCCCTCGCGACGGAGGGGAAGCGCACGCTCCTCGTCGAGGTCGAAGGCAGACAGGGCATCGCACAGCTCTTCGAGACGGAGGCGCTTCCCTACGAGGAGCGCAAGATCGCCGTGGCTCCGGGCGGCGGCGAGGTGTTCGCGCTGGCCATCGACGCCGAGCGTGCCCTCCTCGACTACCTCCAGATGTTCTACAAACTGGGCGGCGCGGGCCGCGCCCTGAGGAAGCTCGGGGCGATCGACTTCGCGACGACGATAGCGCCGGGGGTGCGGGACGTCCTGCTCACCGGGAAGGCGTGCGAGGCGGTCCGGCGGCGGGAGCGCGACGGCCGGCCGGTGTACGACCACGTGGTGATGGACGCGCCGCCCACCGGCCGCATCACCCGCTTCCTCAATGTGAACGACGAGGTGGCGGGGCTGGCCCGGATCGGCCCGATACACAACCAGGCGCAGGCGGTGATGAAGGTCCTCAAGTCCCCCGAGACGGCGGTGCACCTGGTGTCCCTCCTGGAGGAGATGCCGGTCCAGGAGACGGCGGACGGCGTCGCCGAGCTGCGCGCGGCGGGGCTGCCGGTGGGCCGGGTGGTGGTGAACATGGTCCGCCCGCACGTCCTGGACGGCGCGGCGGTACGGGCCGCCTCCGGCGGTCACCGCGAGGCGATCACGCGGGCCCTGGCCTCGGCGGGGGTCCCGGGCGGCGCCGCCCTGGTGGAGCCGCTGCTCGACGAGGCGGCCGAGCACGCGCGCCGGGTGGAGCTGGAGCGGGAGCAGCGGGCGGTCCTGGACGGCCTGGGCCTGCCCGCGTACGAGCTGCCGTATCTGGGCGACGGGGCGGACATCGCGGGCCTCTACCGCCTGGCGAAGGAACTGCGGAGGCAAGGGGTGGGTGCGGCGTGACGGAGAAGACCCCCGGCCCGGCGAAGGCCGGCGGCCTGGACGCGGCGCCCTTCCTGGAGGTCGATCCGATCCTCGACGACCGGGGCACCCGGATCATCGTCTGCTGCGGCTCGGGCGGCGTCGGCAAGACGACGACGGCGGCGGCGCTCGGCGTGCGGGCGGCGGAGCGGGGCCGCCGGGTGGTGGTCCTCACCATCGACCCGGCGCGCCGGCTGGCCCAGTCGATGGGCATCGACGCGCTGGACAACACCCCGCGCAAGGTCGACGGCGTCAAGGGGCCGGACGGCGGCGAGCTGCACGCCATGATGCTGGACATGAAGCGGACCTTCGACGAGATCGTCGAGGCGCACGCGGAGCCCGCGCGGGCGCGGGCGATCCTGGAGAACCCCTTCTACCAGTCCCTGTCGGCCGGTTTCGCCGGTACGCAGGAGTACATGGCGATGGAGAAGCTGGGGCAGCTGCGGGCGCGGGACGAGTGGGACCTGATCGTCGTCGACACCCCGCCGTCGCGTTCGGCCCTGGACTTCCTGGACGCGCCGAAGCGGCTCGGGTCCTTCCTGGACGGGAAGTTCATCAAGCTGCTGATGGCGCCGGCGAAGGTGGGCGGCCGGGCGGGGATGAAGTTCCTCAACGTCGGCATGTCGATGATGTCGGGGACGCTGGGGAAGCTGCTCGGCGGTCAGTTCCTGGGCGACGTGCAGACCTTCGTCGCCGCGATGGACACGATGTTCGGCGGCTTCCGGACGCGGGCGGACGCCACGTACCGGCTGCTGCAGGCGCCGGGGACGGCCTTCCTGGTCGTCGCGGCGCCGGAGCGGGACGCGCTGCGGGAGGCGGCGTACTTCGTGGAGCGGCTGGCCGCGGAGGGCATGCCGCTGGCGGGGCTCGTCCTCAACCGGGTCCACGGCAGCGGGGCGGTGGGGCTCTCGGCCGAGCGGGCGCGGGCGGCCGCGGAAAATCTTGACGAGGGCCGCATGGTGGATCAGGGGCCCGGGAAGACTGGAGGGCGTGGCGTCCCGGCCACGTCGTCCGAGCCGTCGTCCTCCGCCACCGCCGCCGAATCCCCCGCACAGCCCCCTGCCGCGCCCGAGGCTGCCCCCACAGCCGACGCGACCGAAGACCACAGCGGCACCGCCGACCCGGAGACGGGTCCGGACGCCGGCACCGTTCCCGAGACCGTTCCCGCGACCGATCCCGAGACCGATCCCGACATCGCGCGGCTCACCGCGGGTCTGCTGCGGCTGCACGCCGAGCGGATGCGGGTGCTCGCGCGCGAGCAGCACACGCGTGACCGCTTCACGGCCCTCCATCCGGAGGTGCCGGTGACCGAGGTGGCCGCCCTGCCCGGCGATGTGCACGACCTCGCCGGGCTGCGGGCCATCGGTGAGCGCCTCTCGTCCCCGCGCGACCGGTCCTGACGGGGACCTCGCGCGCGTACGGAACGGGGCGCGGCTATCCGACCGCGGCGTACTCCTCGTACGTCGCGTCGTCCTGCATGGCCACGGGCAGCAGGCCCGCGCCGCGCTCGTACTCGGTGCGGGCGGTCTCCAGGAGCCGCCGCCACGAGGTGACCGTGGGGCGCCGGCGCAGCAGGGCGCGGCGCTCGCGCTCCGTCATGCCGCCCCACACGCCGAATTCCACGCGGTTGTCCAGGGCGTCGGCGAGGCACTCGGTGCGTACCGGGCAGCCGGTGCACACCGCCTTCGCCCTGTTCTGTGCCGCTCCCTGCACGAAAAGTTCATCCGGATCGGTAGTGCGGCAGGCCGCCTGCGCACTCCAGTCAGCTACCCAGCCCATACCGGCGCCGTCCTCTCCCGAATCGAGGCTCCCCCACGGCGGCAGCGGCATATTCACCGCTGCCAGTTGGGACGTTACGGAAGGCGGGGACAGCGCAACACCCCCTTCGGGCCCAATCTTGAATGGCCCGAACGGACTATGCGTGCGCGTCAGATCACCCAGGGGAGTGATCGAAGGACATGCGTGTATTAAAGGGCATCCCCTGACACACGCGCCGGAATCGGACATGCCGTCGCCGCGTATTCGGGACGCGGAACTCATGCCGGAATCAGGCGGATGTCACGCACGGGGGTTGATGCCGGACCGCACTCCTGTGACAGTTGGGAGCAGCTTAGGCCAAGGCCTGTCCGTGTGTCCGGCGATTGAGAACGTAGGTGCCGCCGTGGCCGCGGCGCGCCCGGATGTCACGGTCCGGTACCCGAACGCTCCGAGAAGGACCCGGTCCTGCGGAACGCTCAGGAACACGGATTAGGCTGCCCCCCATGGCAAAGAAGCGCTCGGGCGGTGGTCTGACCGGGACCCAGCAGGCCGCCAAGTTCCTCGGTGTCAGTGTGCTCTCCGGAGCAGTGCTGGCGGGCATCGCCCTGCCCGCGGCCGGGGCACTGGGTCTGGCGGCGAAGGGGACGGTCGAGGGGTTCGACGAGATCCCCTCGAATCTGAAGACCCCACCGCTGAGTCAGCGCACCACCATCCTGGACTCCGAGGGCGGCATGATCGCCACGGTCTACTCCCGGGACCGCAAGGTGGTGCCGCTGGAGAAGATCTCCCCGTACATGCAGAAGGCGATCGTCGCGATCGAGGACGCGCGCTTCTACGAGCACGGGGCCATCGACCTCAAGGGCGTGCTGCGCGCCATCAACAAGAACGCGCAGTCGGGCGGGGTCTCCGAGGGCGCCTCCACGCTGACCCAGCAGTACGTGAAGAACGTCTTCGTCGAGGAGGCCGGTGACGACCCGGAGAAGGTCGCGCAGGCCACCCAGCAGACGATCGGCCGCAAGGTCCGCGAGCTGAAGTACGCGATCCAGGTCGAGGAGGAGCTGGGCAAGAAGAAGATCCTGGAGAACTACCTCAACATCACGTTCTTCGGGCAGCAGGCGTACGGCATCGAGGCCGCCTCGCAGCGCTACTTCTCCAAGCCCGCGGCCAAGCTGGACCTGGGCGAGTCCGCGATGATGGCCGGCCTGGTGCAGTCGCCGAGCCGCTTCGACCCGATCAACGACCTCCAGGAAGCCACCAAGCGGCGCAACATCGTCCTCCAGCGGATGACGGACGTCGGCGACATCACCCAGGCCGAGTTCGAGAAGGCCAAGGCCAAGCCGATCAAGCTGAAGGTGAAGACGCCGAAGAACGGCTGCATCACCGCCGTCGACGGCGCCGGCTTCTTCTGCGACTACGTCCGCAAGACGATCCTGACCGACCCGGTCTTCGGCAAGACCGTCGAAGAGCGCCAGAAGCTGTGGAACCTCGGCGGTCTGACCATCCGGACCACGCTGGACCCGAAGGCGCAGGCGGCGGCGAACGAGGCCGCGATCGCCAAGATCAACAAGGACGACCCGGTCGCCGCCTCGGTCGTCCAGGTCCAGCCCGGCACCGGCAAGATCCTGTCGATGGGCCAGTCCCGCCCGTACGGCCTGGACCAGAAGAAGCACGAGACCACGCTCAATCTCGCGGTCGGCAGCAAGATGGGCGGCACCACGTACGGCTTCCCGGTCGGCTCGACCTTCAAGCCGATCACGGCCGCCGCCGCGATGGAGCAGGGCCTGAGCCCGGCGACGAGCTACGACACGCCGTGGAAGATCTCCCTGAAGAAGAGCGACTACCGGCGCTGCGACGGCAAGCCCGCGGACTACGGCGACTGGTCGGTCCAGAACGAGCTCAAGTCGGAGAAGGGGGCGTACGACATGACGAGCGCCCTCGGCAAGTCCATCAACACCTACTTCGCCAAGCTGGAGCAGGCGGCCGGCCTCTGCGAGACGCTGACGATGGCGAAGAAGGTCGGCTACGAGCGCGAGCTGGGCAAGCCGATCAAGCAGAGCCCGTCCGCCACCCTCGGCTCCCTGGAGAGCACCCCGCTCGACATGGCGAACGTCTACGCGACCTTCGCCAACCGCGGCATCTACTGCGTCCCGGTGGTCATCGACTCCATCAAGACCGCCAACGGCGAGAAGCTCAACGTGCCGCAGACCAAGTGCACGCGCGCGATGTCCGACCGCACCGCCGACATGATCAACCAGATGCTCAAGGGCGTGGTCGAGGACGGCACCGGTACGAGGGCCGGCCTGAGCGACCGGGACAACGCGGGCAAGACCGGTACCACCGACGGCCGCAAGGACGCCTGGTTCGTCGGCTACACCCCGGACCTGTCCACCGCCGTCTGGGTCGGCGACGACATCGGCGAGCGCGAGGAGATGTTCGACCTCACCATCGGCGGCGTCTACTACGACAAGGTCTGCGGCGGCTGCCTCCCCGGCCCGATCTGGCGGATCGCCATGACCGGGGCGCTCGGCTCCGAGACCCCCTCCTTCGTCGGCATCAAGGTCCCCCGGGCCGAGAAGCCGAAGGACCCGAAGAAGGACGAGAAGGACGGCAAGCCGCGCCGGGGCGACGACAAGCCGGCCGACGGCAAGCCGGCCGACGGGGCGACCAACCCCTTCCCGGACATCACGCTCCCCGACCTGCCCGGCGCGGACACCAGCCGGCCGGGCAACGGCCGCGGCGGAAACCGCTGACGGAGAGCACAGGGGAAGGGCCCCACCGGCGAGACCGGTGGGGCCCTTCTCGTACCCGGGGGACGGGGCTCAGCCCGCGAGCAGCTTCTTCACCGCGGCGGCGACGCGGCCGCCGTCGGCCTGCCCGGCCACCTTCGGGTTCACGATCTTCATGACGGCGCCCATGGCGCGCGGGCCCTCGGCGCCGGCGGCCTTCGCCTCCTCGACCGCCTCGGCGACGATGCCGTCCAGCTCCTCGTCGGAGAGCTGCTTCGGCAGGTACGCGTCGAGGATGACGCCCTCGGCCCGCTCGCGCTCGGCCGACTCCGCGCGACCGCCCTGCTCGAAGGCGTCCGCGGCCTCGCGCCGCTTCTTCGCCTCCTTGGCGATCACCTTCTGCACCTCGTCCTCGGAGAGCTCGCGCTTGGTCTTGCCCGCGACCTCCTCCTTGGTGATCGCGGCGATGGTGAGCCGCAGGGTCGAGGAGCGCAGTTCGTCGCGGTCCTTGATCGCGGCGTTGAGGTCGTCCTTCAGTCGTGCCTTGAGCGTGGTCATGGCCTCAAGTGTGGCAGGTGTCCCGGGCGTACCGCCCGTGCATTAACGCCCCGCGGGTCTGGAACGATGGGGGGATGCGCGCACGGTACGGGATCCCCCTGAAGATCACGGCAGGCGTCGCGGCCACGGCCGCGGCCGGACTCGTCTACGCGGCGGGCTTCGAGGCCCGCTCGTTCCGGCTCCGGCGGGTCACCGTCCCCGTCCTGCCGCCGGGCATGGACGACCTGCGGGTCCTCCAGGTCTCCGACGTGCACATGGTGTGCGGGCAGGACAAGAAGCGCGGCTGGCTGCAGAAGCTCGCCGGGCTCCGCCCCGACTTCGTGGTGAACACCGGCGACAACCTCTCCGACACCGAGGCCGTGCCGGAGCTGCTCGACGCGCTCGGCCCGCTCATGGAGTTCCCCGGCGTCTACGTCTTCGGCTCCAACGACT
Organism: Streptomyces sp. R302; assembly: GCF_012927245.1. Taxonomy (GTDB): domain Bacteria; phylum Actinomycetota; class Actinomycetes; order Streptomycetales; family Streptomycetaceae; genus Streptomyces. The sequence goes on along the minus strand of NZ_JABBGE010000009.1, from coordinate 279,923 downwards.
ACTACGGCCCCCGCTTCCGCAACCCCGGCCGCTACCTCCTGGAGAAGGTCCAGGGCCGGCACGGGCTCAACGGCAACAAGCCGGTCGTCGGCGCCGTGCACAACCCGTGGGAGGGCATCAAGGACGCCTTCGACGCGGCCGGCTGGGTCGACCTCACCAACACCCGCGGCCGGCTCAAGCTCCCCCAGGCCGACCTCGCCTTCACCGGCCTCGACGACCCGCACATCAAGCGGGACCGGTACGAGAAGGTGGCCGGCGGCCCCGAGGCGTCGGCGGACTTCTCCCTGGGCATCGTCCACGCCCCGTACCTGCGCGCCCTCGACGCCTTCACCGCCGACGGCTACGAACTGGTCCTCGCCGGGCACACCCACGGCGGGCAGCTGTGCGTCCCCTTCTACGGGGCGCTCGTCACCAACTGCGACATCGACACCGACCGGGTGAAGGGCCTCTCCACGCACACCGCCGGCGGCCACACCTCCTATCTGCACGTCTCGGCGGGCTGCGGCACCAACCGCTTCACCCCGGTCCGCTTCGCCTGCCCGCCCGAGGCGACGCTGCTCACCCTGACGGCACGCGCCTGAACCCGGTACGGGGGCGCCCGCCGCCCCCGTACCGTGACGGCCATGACGAACCGATTCGCCGCCGTCTTCCGCGCCCTGATCGCCCTCGCCGCGGCGACCGGCGTCACGATCGACTGCGTCCAGGGCGACCCGCTCGTCGCCTTCAGCTTCTTCACCGTCTGGACCAACACCGCCGTCGCCGTCGTCCTCGGACTCGGCGCCGCCCGCGCCCGGACCGGACGGCCCCCGCTGCCCGCCGTGTGGAGCGGCGGGGTGCTCCTCTGCGTCTCCGTCGTCGGACTCGTCTTCCACCTGGTCCTCGACAACCCGGCCAGCTCCTTCAACGAGGCCGCCGCCATCGACGCGCTCACCGGCGCCCGGGCCGTCTCCAACCAGCTCCTGCACACCGTCACCCCGATCGGCGTCGCCCTGGACTGGCTGCTGCTCACCCGCCCCGGCGCCTTCCGCCCCCGCCACGCCGCCCTCTGGCTCGCCGCCCCCGGCGCCTACCTGGTCTTCTCCCTGGTCCGGGGCGCCCTGCTCCCCGCCGGCCACCCGACCCGCTACACGTACCCCTTCCTCGACGTCACCGCCCACGGCTACCCCGGCGTCCTCGTCAACGCCCTCGTCCTCGGCCTGGCCTTCTACGCCCTCGGCCTCCTCCTCGTCGCGGCGGACCGCTTCCGACCTGCGGTCGCGGGGCGCCGTCACCGGATTTCGTCTCTGGGCGCGGGTGGGCTAAAGTAATCGATGTCGCCGCGACGAGAAGATCAGAGCAGCGACATCGGGGTGTAGCGCAGCTTGGCAGCGCGCTTCGTTCGGGACGAAGAGGTCGTGGGTTCAAATCCCGCCACCCCGACAGCCAGAGGTTCAGGGCCTGATCCGCGCAAGCGGGTCGGGCCCTGAGTCGTTTACGGGGTGGAGCAGGGAGCGGGCCGACCATGACGGGACCGTACGAGAAGTACCTCGACGGGTACGCGGGGATCCTGGCCGGCGTCTGCGCCACCGGGCGGCGGCTGAGCCGGGACGAGCTGGCGGGGCTGCGGACCCGGGGAGAGCGGGCCGCCGAGGCGGGGATCGGGCTGCGGGAGCTCGTACGGGCCCATCTCGCCGCCGCGCGGGCCGCACGGGGCGGACTGCCGCACGACACCGATCCCGATCTGCTGCTCGCCGCCGTCGAGCAGGCCGTCGACGCCTTCGCCGAAGGGCACGAGCGGGCGCAGAAGCTGGCGGTGCGACAGGAGGAGGCCGCGCGGCGGGAGTTCGTCGACGACCTGCTGTACGGGCGCAGCGACCTCGGGCGGCTCGCCGAACGGGCCGAGCGGTTCGGGCTGCTGCTCTCCCACGCGCACGCGGTGGCCGTCGCGCGGGCGCCCGAGCCGTTCGGGGACGGGGCGCCGGTCTCCCGGAGCGTGGAGTCCTCGCTGCTCGCCCGCTTCGGCACCCGGCGGATCCTGCTCACCACCAAGGACGGGCGGCTGATCTGCGTCGCCCCGGCCGACGAGCCCGAGGTCCTCACCCACTTCGCCCGGCAGACGTACGCGACCGCCGACGACGCCCTCGTCGCGATCGGGCGGCCGCACCCCGGCGCCGGCGGCGTCGTCCACTCGTACGAGGAGGCGCTCGGCGCCCTCGACCTCGCCGACCGCATGGGGCTCGACGGACCCGTGCTCTACGCCGCCGACCTGCTCGTCTACCCCGTCCTCGGCCGGGACCGGCAGGCCATGGCCGATCTCGTCCGGACCGTGCTCGGCCCGCTCGCCGGTGCCCGGGGCGGCGCGCGGCCGCTGCTCGACACCCTGCACGCCTACTTCGACGCGGGGTGCGTCACCACCGAGGCCGCCCGCCGGCTCGCGCTGAGCGTGCGGGCCGTCACGTACCGGCTCGACCGCATCCACCAGCTCACCGGCGCCGACCCCGGCGACCCCACCCAGCGGTACACGCTCCAGACCGCCGCGATCGGGGCGCGGCTGCTCGGCTGGCCCGCCGAGGAGCCGTGAGCCGCCGTCCGGTCGGTCCCGGGCGGCATCAAGAGCGTGTAAAGATTGCCGGTCACCGGCAGTGCGAGGTCCGCCCCTGCGGTGAGACGATCCTCCGGACGGCGGACAGGGCACGGCGGCCGGAGGAGCGGGGACATGGTCTGGTTTCTTGGTCTCGGCATCGGCGGACTGCTGCTGCTCGTCCTGAGCCTGGTCTTCGGCGGGGTCCTGGAAGGACTCTTCGACGGGCTCGGAGGCCTTGACGGGCTGCTGTCACTGCCGGTGGTCGCCGGGTTCGTCTCGGCGCTCGGCTTCACGGGGGCGCTCGTGCTCGGCACGAGCGGCGCGGGGGCGGGGGCCGCGAGCGGCGCGGGCGTGTTGGCGGGGGCGGGCGTGGGGTGGGTGACCTGGCGGTTCAGCCGGGCCCTGCTCCACGACTCGAACACGCCCGCGCCGCGCGGCGCGGACCTCGCCGGCAGCTCCGGCTCGGTCGTCACCGCCGTCCCGGCGGACGGCTACGGCGAGGTGCTGCTGTACCTGGGCGGCCAGCCCGTGAAGTACGCGGCACGGGCGGACCGGCCCGTCCCGCGCGGCACCGAGGTGTGGGTCGAGTCCGTCCTCTCGGCGACCTCGGTCCTCGTACGGCCCGTCGACCGCTGACCACCGACCACCGACCGCCGGATCCATTCTTCCCGTACCGACCGAAGGGGCGTTCTCCATGAGCCCTGTCCTCATCGCCGTGGTGGGCATCGTCGTCCTCCTCGTCCTGCTCGGCCTCGTCGTCGTCACCCGCTACAAGGTCGCGGGGCCCAGCGAGGCGTTCATCATCACCGGCCGGCGCGGCCAGAAGGCCACCGATCCGACGACCGGCCGCGTCTACACCGACAACAGCGGCCAGAAGGTCGTCGTCGGCGGCGGCGTCTTCGTCGTGCCCTTCGTGCAGCAGAAGTTCACCCTCGACCTCTCCAGCCGGCACATCCCCATCGCCGTCCGCGGCGCCGTCACCCTGCGCGGCGTCAAGGCCAACCTGGAGGGCGTCGCCATCGTCAAGGTCGGCGGCACCGAGGACTCCATCCGCGCCGCCGCCCAGCGCTTCCTGATGCAGCAGGACGGCATCGTCGGCTTCACCCAGGAAGTGCTCTCCGGAGCGCTGCGGTCCATCGTCGGCCGGATGTCGGTCGAGGACATCATCCGCGACCGGGCCGCCTTCGCCGGTCAGGTCGCCGAGGAGGCCGAGGCCAGCCTCTCCGGACAGGGCCTCGTCCTCGACGCCTTCCAGATCCAGGACATCACCACCGAGGGCTCCTACCTGGAGGACCTCGGCCGGCCCGAGGCCGCCCGCGCCAAGCAGGAGGCCGACATCGCCGAGGCCGAGGCCCGGCGGGCCGCCGAGCAGGCCCGGCTGAAGGCCGAGGAGGAGATCGCGGTCGCCCAGCGGACCCTCTACCTGAAGCAGGCCGAGATCAAGGCGCAGACCGACGAGGCCGCCGCCCAGGCCAACGCCGCCGGGCCGCTCGCCGAGGCCGCCCGCCAGCAGGACATCCTCGCCGAGCAGGAGAAGGTCGCCACCCGGCAGGCCGCGCTCACCGACCGCCAGCTCGACACCCAGGTCCGCAAGCCCGCCGACGCCCAGCGGTACGAGGCCGAGCAGCAGGCCGAGGCCCAGCGCACCGCCCGGGTGAAGCAGGCCGAGGCCGAGCGGATGGCCGCCATCGCGGCGGCCGAGGCCGAGGCCGAGCGCGCCCGGCTCACCGGTGAGGGCGAGAAGCAGCGCCGCCAGGCCCTCGCCGAGGCCGAGGCCATCGAGGGCGCCAAGCGCGGCGAGGCCGAGCGCGCCCGGCGCGCCGCCATCGCGGACGCCGTCCGCATGGAGGGCGACGCGGAGGCCGCTGCCATCGCGGCGAAGGGTGCCGCCGAGGCGGAGGCCATGCACAAGCGGGCCGACGCGTTCGAGCGGTACGGCGACGCGGCCGTGCTCCAGATGCTGGTGGAGGTCCTGCCGCAGGTCGTCGCCAAGGCGGCGGAGCCGCTGGCCGCCGTGGACAAGATGACCGTCATCTCCACGGACGGGGCGGGCAGGCTGCCGCGCGCGGTCGCGGACAACGTCGCCCAGGGCATGGAACTGCTCTCCTCCACCACGGGAGTCGACCTGGGCGCGCTCCTCCAGGGACTCACGGGCAAGGGAGCCGCGCCTGCCGCGGCTCCGGCTCCGGTGAACGGGGTGAACGGGAAGGTCGAGATCACCGAGTGACGCGGAAGCCCCGGCCCCTTCTTCGGGGGGGGGCCGGGGCTTCCTTCCTGGTGTCGGGCTGGGCCGTCAGATGATCGGCGGGCGGCCCAGCTTCGTCATGCGCAGCACCGTCGACCAGCGCATCGGGCGGCGCTGCCCGGCGGGGGCCTTCAGACCCTCCGCGAAGCCGGCGAACCAGGAGCGCAGGCCGCGCACCGAACGGGTGCGGGCGACCGTCAGGAGGACCCAGACCGCCAGGTAGAGCGGGACCAGCGCGGCCGGGAGGTTCCGCTTCGCCAGCCACACGCGGTTGCGGGCGGTCATCCGGTAGTACACGTCGTGCCGCGCCGGGCTGGTCTTCGGGTGCTGGAGCAGCAGCTCGGGCGCGTACCGGATGCGCCAGCCCGCGTCGAGGGCGCGCCAGGCCAGGTCGGTCTCCTCGTGCGCGAAGAAGAAGTCCTCCGGCCAGCCGCCGATCCGGTCCAGCATCGGCATCGACAGGCCGTGGCCGCCGCCGAGGAAGGTGGTGACCTCGCCGCCGCGCATCGGATCCTTGGCGCCGAGCCGGGGGATGTGCCGGCGCTGCGTCTCGCCCGTCTCGTCGGCGATCCGGAAGGAGACCACGCCGAGCTTCGGCTCGGTCTCGTACAGGTCGACCAGCCGGCGGAAGACGTCCGTGTCGACGAGCAGGCCGTCGTCGTCGAGGTCGACGAGGACGTCCACGTCACCGAAGGAGCGGAGGGTGTCGATGGCCACGTTCCGGCCGCCGGTCACCCCGCGGTTCTCGGCCAGCTCCACGCCGGTGACGCCCTCGGGGAGGGCGGGCAGCGAACCCGTGCCGTTGCCGACCACGACGACCCGGGCGGGGGGCTCGTCCTGCATCGCCACCGAGTCGAGCAGCGCGCCCAGCTCGGCGGGGCGGGTGCCCATCGTCAGTACCGCCACGCCCACTCTCGGTCGCGCCACGGTCCACTCCGTTCCAGGTCGGGGTCGGGTCTCGCGTGCGGGCCGGCGCCCGCCGGCCGCACGGCACCCATTGTTCACCCTCCGGGAACCCACGCGGAACCCGGAAGGAACCCGGAGGGCCCGGACCGGGGGAAACGCGGGGCTTCCGGAACCTCGAAGGCCCTCCCGTACGTCCGTGCGTACGGCGGCGGTCGCGCGGCGGTTCCGCTTCCGGGGGGAGCGCGGCGATCACCCTCGTGGAGCGGCTCTACTCTGGTCCTCTGCCGTCAAGTGATCGATTGTCGAAAGGGCGTCTCCTGGTGCTGGTCGCGGACCGATATCGGCTTCACGGGTGTATCGGCCGTGGCGGCATGGGCGAGGTGTGGCAGGCCACCGACGAGGTCCTCGGCCGACCCGTCGCCGTGAAACTGATGCTGGCGCAGTCCACCGACCCCTCCGGCGCCGACCGCTTCCGCCTGGAGGCGCAGACCGCCGCCCGGCTCAGCCATCCGCACGTCGTCGGCGTCTTCGACTTCGGCACCTGGGACGGCAAGCTGTTCCTGGTGATGGAGCTGGTCGAGGGCGACAGCCTGGGCTCCTCCCCCGCGAACCCCCTGGTGCTGCCCGCCGAGCGGGTCGCCGTGGTCGCCGCGCACGCCGCCGCCGGGCTCGCCGCGGCCCACCGGCAGGGCGTCGTCCACCGCGACATCAAGCCCGGCAACCTGCTCATGGACGCCGAGGGCACGGTGAAGCTCGCCGACTTCGGCATCGCCCGCTTCGTCGACGACCCCTCGGCCGGGCTGACCACGACCGGGCAGATCGTCGGCACCGGCCTCTACCTGGCCCCGGAACGGGCCCTCGGCAAGCCCGCCTCCCCCGCCTCGGACGTCTACTCGCTCGGCTGCGTCCTCTACCAGCTGCTGACCGGTCACCCGCCGTTCCGCGCCGACACCGCGACCGCGCTGCTGTACCAGCACATCGACAGCGCCCCGACGCCGCCGAGCCGGCTCGGCGTCGTCCTCACGCCCGCCTTCGAGGCGTATCTGCTGAGCCTGCTCGCCAAGCAGCCCGAGCAGCGCCCGCCCGCGCAGGCCATCGCCGACTGGTTCGGCTCCGGCGCCTGGCGGGAGTACGCGCCCCGGCCCGCGGCCACCGCCATGCCGGGCCACGTCCCGCCCGCGCCCGCGCCGGCTCCGGCACCGGCTCCGGCCGCCATGCCCGCGCCGCGGCCGTCCGGCCCCCGCACGCCGCCGCCCGGCCCGGCGGCCGGTCCGACGGCCGGTCCGACGGCCGTGTCCGCCCCGGTGGGCGGCGGGTCCCGGCGGCGGGCACCCGAGCGGTCCGGGAACACCGGCTCCGCCGGGGGCGCGCTCGCCGAGCTGTCCCGCCGGCGGCCCCGCAAGACGGCCGCCGTCGCCGGGGTCGTCGCCTTCGTCGTCTTCCTCTTCATCGGCATGGCCTGGCTCTCCTGACCCGGCCTGCCGCCCGGTCCTCAGTACAGTCGCGGCGCCATGACGTGCGGGTCCGTGTCGCCCTCGGCGATCAGGAGACAGCGGGGCACGCCCGGCCCCGGGGTGGCGCGCACCGTCGCCGGCGTCGGCGGATCCGTCGGCAGCTCGATCGGGACGGCCACCGGCCGGTCGTCCTTGGTCGTCGCGTACCCGGTCTCCTTGCCGTCGACGAGCACCTCGACCACCGGCCGCAGTCCGGTCTCCACCGTCGCCGAGACCGAATGGCCCCGGTAGTCGATGTGGAAGTGGTGGCGTCGCCTCATGGGGTCACCTCCGCGGCGGGATCCCGGACGCCTCCACCGGCGCCCTCGGACACCTCCGTCCCTCCAGCGTAGGGACGCCCCGCCCACCCCGCCCCTCCGGCACCGCGCCAGGGGCCCTCCCCCTCCCCTCCCTCCCCGCCCCTCCCTCTCCCCCGCCGGTATCACCCCGTGACCGCGAGGCCCAGGGCGCCGATGGTCACCAGGAGGGCGCAGACCGTGAGGTTGACGGTGCGGTGTTCCAGGAAGACGGCGGCGAACTCTCGGATCGTGGCGGTGGGCCAGAAGTAGGCGGCGGTGGGGGAGCCGACGACCTGGGCGTCCACGCCGGTCTTGCGGGCCAGGAGTGCGGCGCGGAAGGCGTGGAAGTTGTTGGTGACGACGACGCAGGCGGCGCCGGGGCGCTCCGCCTCCATCAGGGCCTTGCTGAAGAGGAGGTTCTCCTCGGTGGTGCGGGAGCGGTCCTCGCGGAGGATCAGGTGCTCGGGGAAGCCTTGCTCCACGAGGTGGGCGGCCATGGCGTGGGACTCCGGCAGGTCCTCGTCCGGGCCCTGGCCGCCGGAGGTGATCAGGAGCGGGGGTGTGGCGGTGCCGCGGGCGGCCAGGCGGTCGTAGACCTCGCGGCCGCGGTCGAGTCTGCTCGCGAGGAGGGGCGGGACCCGGTGGCCGCCGATCAGGCCTGAGCCGAGGACGACCACGAAGTCCGCGTCCCGGCGCAGTCGCATGCGGCCGTACAGGAAGGCGTACCCGACGAAGCAGACGAAGAGGAAGGAGACGTAGCCGAGGACGAGGAGCAGGGTGACGGCGACGACGCCGAGGACCCGGGAGTGGGTGAGGACGGCGGCGGCCATCAGCCCCAGCACGCCGAGGATGCCCAGGCCGGCGAGGAGCGACAGCAGGTTGGCCGGGCGTCTGCCCTCCTTGCGGACCATCTTGACGCCGTTGGCGCACAGCAGCCCGGCGAGGACCAGCGGACCGAGGCCGAGCACCAGCAGGAGCAGGACGAGGACCGTCTCGGTCAGGCCGGGCGGCAGGTCGTCGACGGCCGAGAGCAGGCCGAGGCCGAGGAAGGTGACGGCGAGACCGAGGTACACCGCGTTCCCGAAGCGGCGGCGGTCGCGCAGTACACCGACCCCGAAGAGCAGGGCGAACAGGGCGGACACCGCGAAAGCGATCATGCCGTCATCGTAGGCAGCCGCCCCCACGACCGGGCGGGCCTCGGACGAAGCTGTGGACAACCCGGCGGCGGGCCGGCCGTCCCCACCCCGGACGGGTGATTCACCGCTCCCGGGAGAGCGCGAACAGCCCCTTCCGCGCGCCCTCTTCGTACGCCTCCCGCAGCTCGGGGTCGTCGAGCACCGCCCGCAACGCCTCGTCGCTGCGGGCCCGGGAGACCGCGCAGTACCGCCCCGGCCGGTAGGAGGTGTCGAAGGCGGAGGTCCGCAACAGGTCGACGGCGCCCAGGAGATGGGCCGCCCGGTCGGGCCGGCCGTCCAGCAGCCGCACCCGGGCGAGGAGTTCGGCCGCGCAGGCCGCGCCGACGGCGGAGCCGAGCCGCAGATGCTCGCGCAGCGCCCGGCGGGCGTGCTCGGCGGCCCGGGTCGGCTCCCCGTCCCAGGCGAGGAGTTCGGCCCGGGCGTGGTCGGCCCAGGCGTCGGCGAAGAGGTCCCGGCCCGCCCAGGTCCGCCGCCCCGCCCCGTCCCGCTCCAGCTGGTCCAGCGCCTCCTGCGCGGCCTCCGGGTCGGTGCGGCTGTAGCAGAGTGCGAGCGCCGCCCAGCAGGCCTCCCGGGTCGGCCCGAACTCGGGCGCGTCCCCGATCTGGTCCAGCGCCTCCCGGAACTCGCCCGCCGCCGCCCGGGTACGGCCCTGGTAGAGGGCGATCGCCCCGCGCAGATGGGCCAGGAGCCCCAGGCAGCGCTCGTCCCCGTCCCGTACCGCGCTCGCCCACGCCTGGACGAGGAGCGGGTCGGCGTCCTCGGGGCGCCCCGACTCCAGCTCCAGGAAGGCCGCCAGCCACAGCGCGCGGGCCGGCGCCGGGCCCGGGTGCAGCGCCAGGGCGTGCCGCAGCCGGGTCCGGCCCTCCACGACCCGCCCGCAGGAGACCCACAGGAACCACAGCGAGACCGCGATCTCCAGGGCCGGCCCCGCCTCGTCGCCCGGCGCGAGCGGCGCCGTCGTCGGGTCCATGGCGGCCGCCAGGTCGGGGAGTTCGCGCAGCGCCAGGTCCCGGGCGTCCACCTGCCGGCCCCGCTGCCACCACTCGGCGGCCCGCCGGGCGACCTGGACGCACCACCTCCGGTGGTGCAGGACCACGATCCAGCGGTCGCCCCGCGCGGTGAGCCGCCGGGCGCCGACGGCCCGCATCGCGTGCGGCATCCAGTGGCGCGGCCCGCCGTCCTCCCCGTCGAACAGGTCGTCCACCGGCAGCAGCGCCAGCCGCGCGAGCCGGTCGAGCACGGCGCCCACGTCCACGACGGACAGCGCCCCGTATCCGCAGACCTCCTCGACGGCCCGCAGGTCGAAGGCGCCCTCGAAGACGGAGAGACGCTCCCAGAGCAGCCGCTCGGCGGGCCCGGCGGCCACGTATCCCTCCTCGGCGGCGGCCAGTTGACCGCAGCCCACCGGCTCGCCCCACAGCACCTGGTACTCGGGTTCCCCCGGCACTCGCCCCATGGTCGTCATCCCCCGCGCGTCCTTCTCCACCGTCTTCTGGCCGTTTCGTGGCCACAGAGCGTCAAGGCGGCTTGAATGCATACGCCCTGGTCCACATCCTGGGGTGCGCCCGGACCCACGGCCAAGGTTTTCCGGGGGATCGGCCAAGGAGGAAAATGCGTACGGGGGAATCCGTCCTGGGAGAGGCGGACATGTCACTGATCCACGCGCTCCAGATCCTCCCCAGAGCGAGCTGGACCCAGCTGTCCACCGTCCTCGCGGCCGGTCCCGACACCCTCGCGCGCCGCTGGGAGCACCTCACCGCCGGTGGCTACGCCTGGACCTCGCTGCTCATGGGCCGGCGCGGCGGCGAGTCCGCGCTGTACGCCTGGGTCGAGCTGGAGTGCGCCGCCGACGCGGCCGAGGCCGCCGCGATCGAGGTGTCCGGCGACGCCGGCACCCTCGGCGTGCACGCGGTGACCGGCGGCGCCGACCTGATCCTGCTGCTGATCGCGCCCGACCTGCCCTCGCTCGACGCGTACGTCACCGGCCGGGTGCGGCGGCTGCCCGGCGTGCTGCGGGGCCGCACCCAGGTCGTCACCCGGCTGCACAACCGTCCCTACCGCTCCCGGGTCGAGCGGCTCACCCCCGCGCAGGCCCGGCTCCTCACCGAGGTCGAGGCCCTGGAGCGGCGGGACGGGGCACGCGCGCGTGGGCCCGTCCACGCCTCCCAGGTCCCCCAGGTCCCCCAGGTGACGGACCTGGACCAACGGCTCGTCGCGGAGCTGGCCGGCGACGCCCGCCGGAGCGCCGCCGAGCTGGCCCGGCAGTGCGGCACGAGCGAGTCGACGGTGCGGCGCCGTCTGGAGGTCCTGTCGGCGGGCGGCGTGCTGCACCACCACTGCCAGCCGGCGCCCCGCTTCTCCGGGCGCCCGGTGTGGGCCATGGTGACGGCGCAGGTGGCACCGCAGGACGAGGCGGCGACGGTGGCCGCGCTGACCCGGCTGCGGCGCACCCAGGTGATCACCTCGGTGACCGGGCCGCACAACCTGGCGCTCGCGATGTGGCTGGCCTCCGTCGAGGAGCTCCACGAGATCACGGCGCGGCTCGTCCGCACGGCGCCGGCGCTGCGGATCACGGGGACGGCGGTCAGCCTGCGGACGTACAAGATCGGGGCACAGGTCCTCGGCCCCGACGGCCTCCGGACGCACCACGTACGCCCGGAGGCCTGGTAGGGGGCTGTCCTTGTCCCCTACCCGACCTCTCACGGGGCCCCTCAGGGCCTCGCGCAGGGCCTCCACCGGGCCCTCCCCGGGCTCCCGGGCTCCCGGGCTCCGTGGTCTCCTGTGGCCTGGAGTTCGCCGTGTTCGTGACGCTGCCGGGCTGGTCGTTCTGCTGACCGTGATCGCGTTCGCCGACCAGTTCCCGCGCATGACCGGTCGGGGGAAGCGCCGGGGGAGGACGGCGCGCCGCCGCGCCGGACCACGGTGGGCCGGCGGACAGGCCCTGGGCGCCGGCGGGGCGGGCCCCGCCTGACGGGGGGCCGGGGCCGTCCCCGTACCGTGGGGGTGTGTACCGGTTCCTGAGGACCCCCCGCTGGTGGGGGATCAATGTCTTCGTCCTGCTGGCCATCCCGTTCTGCGTCTTCATGGGGACCTGGCAGCTGGGCAAGTTCGAGGATCGCGTCGACTCCCACGAGGAGGCCGAGCGGAAGCCGGCCGCGTCCGCGCGGCAGGCCGAGCCGCTGGCGTCGCTGCTGCCGGTGGACAAGGAGACCTCCGGCCGCGCCGCCGAGGCCCGGGGCCGGTACGGGGAGCAGTTCCTGGTGCCGGACCGCGAGCTGGACGGGCGGTCGGGCTCGTACGTGCTGACGCTGCTGCGGACGGACGCGGGGCGGTCGCTGCCGGTCGTCCGGGGCTGGCTGCCGGCGGGCGCGCAGGCTCCGGCGCCGCCGTCCGGCGAGGTGACGGTCGTGGGCGCGCTCCAGGCCTCGGAGAACCAGGGCACGAAGGGCGTGCGGGCGGCCGGCGGGCTGCCGGAGGGCCAGCTCGGCATGATCAGCGCGGCCTCCCTGGTGAACGTCGTCCAGGACGAGGTGTACGACGCCTGGGTGACCCTCACCGACTCGCCCGCCGGGCTCACGCCGGTGCCGGCGGCCGCGGCGGCGGGCACGGGTCTGGACGCGAAGGCCTTCCAGAACCTCGGCTACACGGCCGAGTGGTTCGTCTTCGCCGGCTTCGTCGTCTTCATGTGGTTCCGGCTGCTGCGCCGGGAGGCGGAGGCGGCCCGCGACGCGGCGCTGGGCCTGGCGGAGCACTGACGGGCGCCCTCGGGACCGGCCCACGGGACGACCGGCCCACGGGACGACAGACGTGACGGTACGGCGAAGGGGCCGGGGGACACGTGTCCCCCGGCCCCTTCGCCGTACCGTGCTCAGTTCTTGAGCATGCCCGTCCGGTAGAGCGTGCCGGCGCAGGCGCCGTCGAGGACCGTGGTGACGGTCGGGTCGCCGGGCTCCGCGGTGTAGCTGACGGAGACGCTGCCCGCGGCCGGTTCGGCGCGCAGGAGCTGGGTGGTCAGGCCGGAGTCCGTGCCGCCGTCCGCGCCCGCCCCGGTGCCGCCGCCGGCCTCGGTGCCGCCGTCGGAGCCGGCGCCTTCGCCGCCGGTGGTGGTCGTGGGCGTCGGCTCGGTCGGGACCTGAGTGGGCTCGGTCGGCGTGGGCGTCGGCTCGGTGGGGGCCTCGGTGGGCTCGGTCGGCGTCGTCGGGGTGGCGCCGCCGCCGTCGGTGGAGCAGCTCTCGGACGGCACCCAGGCGAACTTCAGCTGGTACGAGGCGCCTGCCTTGAGCAGCAGCGGCTTGACGTCCGCCGAGGTGGGGGGCAGGCCGGTCGCCGGGTCGCCGTCGTAGTGGCGGACGACCGAGATCCGGCTCGGGTCGGCGGCGCCGCTCGCCGAGAGGTGGATCAGGCCGGAGCCGTCGACCAGGCAGGTCGAGCCGGAGCCGTTGACGATGGTGAAGCCGCCGTAGACGACCCCGGTGGAGTCGGGGCCGCTGTTGTAGCCGCCGGCCGACTGGAGGGTGCCGGGGCCGCAGACCGGCACGGAGTCCGATCCGGAGCCGGGCGCCGTGCCGCCGCCCGCCTGGGTGCCCTTGGGGTTCGGCTTGGCGTCGCCCTTGTCGGTGGCGCCCTGGGTGGGGCCGGCGGTGGAGGAGACCTTGGTGGACGGCGCCTTGGTGGAGGCCGGGCCGTCACCCTCGGCCTCGGCGCCGGTACCCCCCTGGGCCTGCTCCCCGTGCCCGGCGAGGGCCGGGTTGGCGGTGGTGAGGCCGGGGGAGCCGGCGACGTGGATGAAGGCGGGCACGGCGGTGCCGATGAGGACGGCCGCGGCGGCGGCGCCGACGAGCGCCTGGCGCTTGCGGGCGCGTCGGGCGGGGACGGCGCGGCGCAGGTGGTCGAGGGTGTCGGCGGACGGTTCGAGCCCGGAGACGGCGCCCTGGAACAGGCGGCGCAGCGCGAGCTCGTCCTCGCCCTCGTCCTCACCGGGGCCGGGCTCGAAGTCCATCATCAGTCGTCCACTCAGCTCGTCACGTCCTGCGCGGGCCGGTCCGGCGCCGCGTCCGCTGCGTTCGTCGGGATCGTGGAGCTCCTGGCCCTCACCGTGTCCGTCCCGCGTGTCCTGCGTGTCCCGCGCGTCCTGTGCGTCGCGGGTCGCGTCGTCCTCGTGCTCGCGGCTCATGCCTTGGCCTCCATGACGACGCGGAGGGCGGCGATGCCCCGGGAACCGTACGCCTTGACGGAGCCGAGCGAGATCCCGAGGGTCTCGGCGACCTGGGCCTCCGTCATGTCGGCGAAGTAGCGCAGGACGAGGACCTCGCGCTGGCGGCGCTGGAGTCCCTTCATCGCCTTGATGAGGTCGTCGCGCTCCAGCTGGTCGTACGCCCCCTCCTCGGCGCTGGCCATGTCCGGCATCGGCTTGGACAGCAGCTTGAGGCCGAGGATGCGGCGGCGCAGCGCGGACCGGGAGAGGTTGACCACGGTCTGGCGCAGGTAGGCGAGGGTCTTCTCGGGGTCGCGGACGCGCCGGCGGGCCGAGTGGACGCGGATGAAGGCCTCCTGGACGACGTCCTCGCAGGAGGCGGTGTCGTCGAGCAGGAGGGCGGCGAGGCCGAGCAGCGACCGGTAGTGGGCGCGGTAGGTCTCGGTGAGGTGGTCGACGGTGGTGCCGGCGACGGGGCCGTCGGCGGCCTTGCGCGGCGCCGGGATGCCGCTGACTCGCGCGCGGGATTCGGTGGGCACGGCGGTGGTCACCGCAGGACCGTCGAGCGGGCGCGGGCGCCCGTGCGGACGGAGCGCGGTGCCGCGTCCGGGCGCGCCGACGGTGCCGGGGCCCCGTAGGGGGAGCACGGCCGTGCGGACCCCGCGGAGCGGTGAGACCGCGGGAATGTCGAGTACGTCTGCCACGCCTGTTGGACTTGTGTTCCCCCGGAATGGTTGTACGCCTGCACCGCATTTCTCGGCGGCGAGCTCTTCGTCCTCATGCGTAACCGTTCTCCCCCAATGCCCCGTTTCCTCGCGTGACCGCGCCACGTTCGTGGGTGAACGCGGAGACGCGCCCCGCCCAACTACTAGTTGCAGCACGGGGGAAGAGCATCGTCCGACACCGCATCGCCGCAGTTCAAGGGGGTTATGCCGCCGATTTGCTCACAGGATGTCCACAGATCCTACGAAGCCACGACAATCGGAAGCGCGATCGGATGCGCGATCGGAAGCCCGATCGGATGCGCGGCTGCGCCCGGCCGCTGGGGTGCGGCCGGGCGCGGAGCTGCGGGGGCGGTGGATCAGCGCCCGGTGCCGCCGTAGACGACGGCCTCGTCCGAGTCGCTGTCCAGGCCGAAGGCGGTGTGGACGGCGGTCACGGCCTCGTTGACGTCGTCGGCGCGGGTGACGACCGAGATGCGGATCTCGGAGGTCGAGATGAGCTCGATGTTGACGCCCGCGTCGGACAGGGCGCGGAAGAAGTCCGCGGTGACGCCCGGGTTGGTCTTCATGCCGGCGCCGACGAGGGAGATCTTGCCGATCTGGTCGTCGTAGCGCAGCGAGTCGAAGCCGATCGTGGCCTTCGTCCGCTCCAGGGCGTCGATGGCCTTGCGGCCCTCGGCCTTGGGGAGGGTGAAGGAGATGTCGGTGAGACCGGTGGAGGCCGCCGACACGTTCTGCACGATCATGTCGATGTTGATCTCGGCGTCCGCGACGGCCCGGAAGATGGCCGCGGCCTCGCCCGGCTTGTCCGGCACGCCGACCACGGTGATCTTCGCCTCGGAGGTGTCGTGGGCGACACCGGAGATGATGGCCTGCTCCACCTTGTCCCCTGTCGGTTCGTTGCTGACCCACGTGCCCTGGAGTCCGGAGAAGGACGAGCGGACGTGGATCGGGATGTTGTAGCGGCGTGCGTACTCGACGCAGCGGTGCAGCAGCACCTTGGAGCCGGAGGCGGCGAGCTCCAGCATGTCCTCGAAGGAGATCCAGTCGATCTTCTTCGCCTTCTTCACCACGCGCGGGTCGGCGGTGAAGACACCGTCCACGTCGGTGTAGATCTCGCAGACCTCGGCGTCGAGCGCGGCGGCGAGCGCCACGGCCGTGGTGTCGGAGCCGCCGCGGCCCAGCGTGGTGATGTCCTTCTTGTCCTGGGACACGCCCTGGAAGCCGGCGACGATGGCGATGTTGCCCTCGTCGAGGGCGGTGCGGATCCGGCCCGGCGTGACATCGATGATGCGCGCCTTGTTGTGGACCGAGTCGGTGATGACACCCGCCTGGCTGCCGGTGAACGACTGGGCCTCGTGGCCCAGGTTTTTGATCGCCATCGCCAGCAGGGCCATGGAGATCCGCTCTCCGGCGGTCAGCAGCATGTCGAACTCACGTCCGGCAGGCATCGGAGAAACCTGCTCGGCGAGATCGATCAGCTCGTCCGTCGTGTCGCCCATCGCGGAGACCACGACGACCACCTGGTGGCCGTTCTTCTTGGCTTCCACGATCCGCTTGGCGACGCGCTTGATGCCCTCGGCATCGGCAACGGAGGAGCCTCCGTACTTCTGCACGACAAGGCCCACGTGCGCTCCTCGCTCGGTCGGTGCCGCAGCCCGCGCTGCGGTCGGCTCAGTCTAACGAGCGACCGAAAAAGGCCGACCTGGTACCAGATCCTGAGACGCGGTGCTCAGAGAATGATCAAACCGGGTCCTGGAGGCCCTTCATCCCCAGTGGGCCCGCGATCTCCCGCAGCATCACCCGGCCCGCCTCCTCCGCCAGGTCGTCCTCGGTGAGGTCCTCGTCCGTGTCCAGGCCGTCGAGGGCGGCCAGCGGCTGGTCGAGGCGGACGTGGGCGACCAGGGACTGGAGGGCGCGGAGGGTGGCCGAGGCGGTCGGGCCCCAGTTGGAGAAGTACGAGAACTGCCACCACCACAGCGCCTCGGAGGTGCGGCCCTCGCGGTAGTGGGCGAGGCCGTGGCGGAGGTCGGCGACGATGTCCGCGAGGTTGTCCGAGATGCGCGCCGGGACCGGGGCCTTGCGGGGCTCGTACGGGTCGAAGACCTCGGAGAAGACGTCCACCGGCTCCAGCATCGCGGCGAACCGCTCCCGCAGGTCGTCCACGTCCGGCTCCGGGCCCGTGTCCGTCTCGTACCGCTCGTCCGGGACGATGTCCTCGTGCGCGCCGAGCCGGCCGCCGGCGAGGAGCAGCTGGGAGATCTCCAGGAGCAGGAAGGGCACCGCGCTGTCCGGCTCGTCCCCCTTGGCGACCTCGGTCGTGGCGACGATGAAGCTCTCGACCGAGTCGGCGATCTGGACCGCGAAGTCGTCGGGGTTCTGCGTGATGGAGTGCAGCGTGGGGTCAGACATCGAGGAGCCTCCCTGAGAGCTCACCGGCACCGGCCCGGTCCTCCCGCGCCCGGTCGTCATACATCTAGCAGCCTCCGCCCCTCGAAGGCACGGCCGAGCGTCACCTCGTCGGCGTACTCCAGGTCGCCGCCGACCGGCAGGCCGCTGGCGAGCCGGGTGACCTTCAGCCCCATCGGCTTGATCATCCGCGCCAGGTACGTGGCCGTGGCCTCGCCCTCCAGGTTGGGATCGGTCGCCAGGATCAGCTCGGTGACCTCGCCGTCCGCGAGGCGGGCGAGCAGCTCCCGGATCCGCAGGTCGTCGGGGCCGACGCCCTCGATCGGGCTGATCGCGCCGCCGAGGACGTGGTACCGCCCCCGGAACTCGCGGGTCCGCTCGATCGCGACGACGTCCTTCGGCTCCTCGACCACGCAGATGACGGTCAGGTCCCGGCGCGGGTCGCGGCAGATGTTGCACTGCTCCTGCTGTGCCACGTTCCCGCAGACCGCGCAGAACCGGACCTTCTCCTTGACCTCCAGGAGCGCGTGGGCGAGCCGGCGCACGTCCGTCGGCTCGGCCTGGAGGACGTGGAAGGCGATCCGCTGCGCGCTCTTGGGACCGACGCCGGGCAGCCTGCCCAGCTCGTCGATCAGATCCTGGACCACGCCTTCGTACAACGGAACGCCCTTTCCGGGGGTACTGCCTTGCTCTTACGGTAGTGGTTGGAAGTGCTCCCTGGGAGTACCTAGAAGCCCAGGCCCGGCATTCCGCCGAGGCCCTGCGCGAGCGGGCCCAGCTTGGTCTGCTGGAGCTGCTGCGCGTTGTCGTTCGCGGCCTTGACGGCGGCCACGACCAGGTCCGCGAGGGTCTCCGTGTCCTCCGGGTCGACCGCCTTCGGGTCGATGACCAGGGCGCGCAGCTCGCCGGAGCCGGTCACGGTGGCCTTGACCAGGCCACCGCCCGCCTGGCCCTCGACCTCGGTCGCGGCGAGCTCCTGCTGGGCGCGGGCGAGGTCCTGCTGCATCTTCTGCGCCTGCTGGAAGATCTGCTGCATGTTGGGCTGGCCGCCACCGGGGATCACGGTCACTCCTCGTGGTTGAAAGTCGCCCGGTCACGTCTGGTACCGGTGCTCCGAGCCTACGTGGTCGGGGACCGCCCTGCCGCGACAACTCTTTCGAGTGAGAAACTGCGGGCTCCTCTACCTGATCAACACCCTCTTGCGGGCGGAAATCCCGGGATTCCGGGCCCGCCGCCCACCATTCGGCGGTAGGAAGGGCAGGCACCACGTGCACCGCACGTCACAGAAGGACACGAGCGACACGAACGCTGGGCTGAACAGAGGAGTCCCCCGGTGAGCCACCAGCCGGAGATGCAGCCGCCGGGGCAGCCCGGGGAAGACGTCCACAGAGATCTGACGGGGAAGCCCTTCCCCCTGGGCGACTGGGGCGAGCCCGCGGAACGCCTCGACGAGCTCTACCGGTGGGTGGAGGCGGGCGCCCTGCGCACCGCCGAGTGGTACCTCTCGGACCGGGTCTGGAAGCGCCGCTGCGCGCGCGTGCTGCGGGTCGGTACGGCGCTCGGCGTGATCGCCGGGGCCGCGCTGCCGCTGCTCGACCTGACCGGGGTCGCCGAGGGCACGGCCGGCTGGGGCTATCTGTCGCTGCTGCTCGGCGCCGCCTGCATGGCCTGCGACCGGTACTTCGGGCTGACCTCGGGGTGGATAAGGGACGTGGCGACGGCCCAGGCGGTGCAGCGACGGCTCCAGGCGCTGCAGTTCGACTGGGCCTCGGAGAGCGTGCGGGAGGTCCTCGGACCGACGGAGGGGACCGCCAGCGAGGCCGCCGAGCGGTGCCTCGGGGTGCTGCGGCGGTTCTCCGAGGACATCACGGAGCTGGTCCGGGCGGAGACGGCGGACTGGATGGTCGAGTTCCGCTCGGGCCCGGCGCCGCTGGCGCTCCAGTCGGTCGGGGTCGTACCGGCCCGGCCGGAGGTGGCGCACCCGTCCGGCCGCTTCCCGCTGCCGCCGGGCACCCGGCCCAACATGCCGCGCCAGCGTCCCCCGGAGACCCGCTGAGGGGGCTCCGGGGGGGGGCGGGCTAGCTCAGCATGATCATCGAGCCCTGGGCGAGGCTGCGGGTGGCCGCCGCGTGCAGCCCGAGCCAGACGTGCCGCTCGCGGGCGAAGGGGCCGTCCTCGTACGGGACCGGTGCGGCGGGCTCCTCGAGCTCGGTGGGCCGGGCGGGCGGGGCCGGGGCGGCCGGCGGGTTCGCCGGGTCGATGCCGAGGGCCGGGGCGACGAACTCCAGTTCCCTCAGCAGCCCGTGGGAGGAGCCGAGCGGACCGCCGCCCTCCAGGAGCTCGTCGTTGGAGAGCGGGACCGGGAAGTCGACCGGCACATAGGCGCCCGCGTGGTCGTAGTGCCAGACCAGGTGGGACTGCTGGGCGGTCGCCTCGAACATCTCCAGGAGCTGTTCGTAGTCCCCGCCGAGCTCGCCGACCGGCTCGACCGGCAGTCCGCAGATCGCGAGGAGATAGGCCCGGCGCAGGAAGTGCAGGGCCTCGTAGTCGAATCCGGCGACCGGGGCGACGTCGCCGGAGAGGCCGGGCATGTACGCGTACACGGGCACGGTCGGCTGACCGGCGGCGCTCAGCACGGCGTCGTAGGCGGCGAGGTCTTCGGCGAAGGGGTTGTCGGGGCTGTGGCACAGCACGTCGACGAGGGGGACCAGCCACAGGTCACAGGCCAAGGGAGGCTCGCTCTCCGTCAGTTCCGGGGAGGGCCAGGGTAGTCGGCGGCGCCGACGACGCCCACCCGTGGGAGGCCTGCCCCGGGAAGAACGGCCTCAACCCGGCGGCGGGACACCGGGTGCGGGCGGTGCACCGGGGCGGGGCGGGTCATCGGGCGAGCCGGGCTTCCAGGCGGTCGGCCCATTCCAGGGAGTGCGCGTTGTAGCCGCGTACGACTCCGATGGCGGCGTCCGCGTCGCCGCGGGTCACGGCGTCGATCAGCTCGATGTGGCCGGACCACAGCCAGCCGTGGAGTTCGCGCTCGGCGCGCAGGTGGGGCACGGAGAAGGCCCAGGCCTGGACGCGGAGGCGGTGCAGGAAGTCGGCGATGGGGTCGTTGCCGGAGACGAGCCGGGCCAGTTCGCGCCAGTACCGCAGGTCGTAGCCGATGAGGACGTCCAGGTCGCCGGCGAGGGCGGCGCGGGCGGCGGCCTCGCCCCTGCGGCGTATCGACACCAGGACGACGCCGATGTCGGCGTCGGGCTCGTGGAGCGCCGCCCGGGCCCGGGGGGTGTGGCCGCGGAAGAGGCCGTCGGCGACGAGCATCCGGGCCTCGACCATCTGCCGGTAGTCGGCCACCGAGAAGCGGTGCACGCGGAAGCCGCGGTGCTGGTCGGAGTCGAGCAGGCCCTGGGCGCACAGGTCGACGAGGGCCTCGCGGACGGGGGTGGCGGAGACGCCGTACTGCTCGGCGATCTGCTTGACGGTGAACTCCTGGCCCGGCTGGAGACGCCCCGCGAGGACCTCGTCACGGAGCGCGTCCGCGATCTGCCGGCTGAGGGTGCTGCGGGTGACGGCGCTGTTCGCGGACGTGCCGGGCATGCGGATGGGGCCCCTCCGTGAGGTTCCGCACGACTCTAACGGATGCCGGAGGGGCCCCTCGGGACGGATCGGTCCGCCGTTCAGTCCGCCGTTCAGTCCGCCGTCAGGAACGGGAAGGCGCGGTCCCGGCGCACGGGCACCGCGAACGTGGCGCGGCTGCGGACCTCCATGAAGGCGTTGATGCCGTTGCGCCGCCGGACGCCGATCCGCGCGTCGTGCGTCGGAGCGTCGGCCGCGTTCATCGTCGCCCGGGTGGCGTTGAAGTCCTCCATGGTGCGCTGCAGCGACACGAAGTGGGTCCCGGGCACCCCGTGGTCGAGGGTGGCGAAGTCCCTGCGGTTGATGCGCGGGACGCCGGCGAGGCGGGCGCGGCCGGTGGCCTGGGCGTGGCCCACGCGGCCGTGGTCGGCGGCGACCTTCGGCAGGCTGTCCGCGTCGCTCGTGGCGTCGTCGACGAGCTTCTCCGCCTCGTCGGCGCCGACGCGCGGCGAGTACATCAGGGCGCTGCGGGTGTCGGCGTCCTGTTCGTACCAGCTGTCGACGTCGAGTTCGATGTAGCTGACGTGCATGGTGGTGCCGCCGCGCAGCGGGCCGGAGGCGACGGAGATCCGCTCCTCGGGGGCCTGGTTGCCGCGCAGTCCCGAGTGGAAGCCGAGCATCAGCGGCGCGCGGCCCGGGATGCCGGACCCGGGGCGGCGGGCGGCCGGCAGGCCGCGCCCGACGAAGCCGGTGCGCGCCTCAGTCAGGCGCAGCAGGCCCCCCTGGTCGAGGGGGCCGTCGCCGAAGAGCCGGCCGGTGACCTCGGCGAGGGTCTCCTCGTCGTCGGCGGCCAGGTGCAGGCAGGCGTCGAAGGATTCGAGGCGCGGGTTCTCCCAACGCGCCATCGGGACGGGCCGGTTGACCGGGGACCGGACGCCGGTGTGCTTCTCGAAATAGCCGGGTCCCCAGCCCAGGCAGGTGAGCAATCCCTGCGGGCCGTAGGGGAGTTCGCGCTCCAGGGTGCGCAGCGCCGACTCCAGGTGCGCGGCGTCGGCGGGGGTGGGCGCGCCGCCGGTGATGTCGAGGAGGAGGAGCCGGTGGAAGCGCGGGGCGAGCGGGCGGCCCTCCTCGTCGTGGAGGAAGGTGTCCTCCCAGGCGTGCTGGGCGGCGGGCAACGCGGTCATGACAGGTCCTCCCCGTCGGGGTCGGCGTCGTCGGTGTCGACGCCCTCGGCGTCCCGGCGCAGGGCGGTGAAGGCGGCGTCCCAGTCGGCGAGCGGCTCGCCCGGCTCGTTGAAGAGGGCGAAGGTCGTGCCGCGGGCGGACGGTTCCTCCACGGCGGCGACCATGGCCGCGGCGAGGTCCGCGCGGGAGATCATGCCGTCGGTGCGCGGATGCTGAGTCAGGGTCAGGGCGTGCGAGCCGGGCGGGTCGTCGGTCATCCAGGTGGGCCGGACGATGGTGTACGGCAGCGGGCCGGAGCGCAGGGCCCGTTCGGCGGCTATCCGGGCCGGGAGCAGCGTGGCGGCGGTCCGGTTGAGCGGGTGGGCGGGGCCGTGGCCGACGGCGAAGGAGCTCAGCAGCACGAGGTGCGGCGGTGCCGGGCGGGCGGCGGCCTCGGCGAGGAGCAGCCGGGTGGCGTGTTCGGTGTGGCGTACGGGGTCGCCGCGCTTCGGTACGAGGATGACGGCGTCCGCGTCGTACAGCGCGGTCCGCAGGGCGTCCGCGTCCTCGACGTCGTCGACGAAGCGCACGTCGTGGCCGCGGCCGGCGGCGTGGTCGGCGACCCGGCGGCCGGTGGAGGCCCTGAAGCCCGAGGAGACGACGGCGATGCGGGCGGGCGGCGGCGTGGTCACGACGCGCCGCCGACAAGGAGGACGGCCTTGCCCGCGAGGCGTCGTTCCCGCAGGGCGGTCATCACCTCGGGCAGCCGCTCCCAGCCCTCGGTGCGGGCCACGACGGGCCGCATCCGCCCGTCCCGGATCGTGCGCAGCAGCAGGCCGAGGTCCTCGGCGACGGACTCGCCGGAGCCGAACACCCAGAAGGGGTGCAGGGTCTGGCGGGCGTGCGGGACGAAGGAGGAGATGGAGAGGGCCGCCGTGCGGCCCGAGGAGGTGCCGAGGAGGACGAGGTGGCCGACGGGGGCGAGCATCTTCAGGGCGGCGGTCAGGACCTCCCCGCCGACGGACTCCAGGACGAGGTCGAAGGGGCCCTCGGCCTCGTCGAGCGAGGTGATCACGTGGCGGGCGCCGAGCGCGCCCAGATCGAGCGTGCGGCGGCTGCCGTGCAGCGCCGTCACCTCCGCGCCCTCGGCGGCGGCGAGCTGCACCGCGAAGGAGCCGACGCCGCCGCTGGCGCCGGTGATCAGCACCCGGCGGCCGAGCAGGGGACCGCCGCGCCGCAGGGCGCGCAGGGCGGTGAGGCCGGCGACGCCGAGGGTGGCGGCCTCCTGGGTGGTGACGCCGTCGGGGACCGGTGCGAGCCGGTCGGTGGGGACGGCGGTGTACTCGGCCCAGCCGCCGAAGTCGGCCATCGCCGCGACGCGGGTGCCGACGGCCGGTCCGCTGCCGTCGGCGGCCTCGCGGACGACGACGCCCGCCAGGTCCTGGCCGGGGCGCCAGCCCTCGGCGCGCTTGGCGAACAGGCGCAGTTCGCCGCGGTTGACGGAGAACGCGCCCACGCGCACCAGGACTTCGCCGGGAGCCGGCCGCGGCAGGTCGACCTTGCGCAGTTCGGGTCCTTCGGGCGTGCCGACGTACGCGCGGACGGCCTCGGGAAGGGGGCTCTCGGGAAGGGGTGTTGTGGTCATGTCCCCACGCTAGGAACGGGCGGCCCGGTGAGGGAAAGACCGGCCGGCTATGGATTCAGAAGCACTGGCTATGAATGGGGGCGGCGCCTAGGCTGGGCCGGTGAGTCCTGACGCCCGGCTCCTGCGCTACTTCCTCGCGGTCGCCGAGGAGGGCAACTTCACGCGCGCCGCGGAGCGGCTGCACATCGCGCAGCCCGCGCTGAGCGCGCAGATCCGCCGACTGGAGAGCCGGCTCGGCGTCCAGCTGCTCACCCGGACCACCCGGACGGTCCGTCTCACCGAGGCCGGGCAGGCCGCCCTGGAGCGCGGTCCCGCCGCCCTGGAGGCGCTGGAGGAGGTGTGGGAGGCGGCCCGGCGCGCGGGGCGCGGCGAGCGGGGGCTGCTGCGGCTCGCGTACAGCGCGACCACCGGGTACGGCACGGTGCCGCAGCTGGTGGAGGCCCTGGCGGAGCGGTATCCGGAGCTGCGGGTCAGCGCGGAGATGACGCGGACGCCCGCCCTCGCGCAGGCGATCCGGGAGGGCCGCGCGGACGCGGGGGTGGTCCGCACCATGACCCCGGCCGCCGGGGTGCGGACCCGGCTGCTGCGCGAGGCGGCGCAGGGGCTGCTGGTCTCCGAGGACCATCCGCTGGCCGGGGCCGCGTCGGCGCGCCTGGCGGACGCGGCGGCGTACCCGGTGCTCGTCCACGCCCGCGAGGCGAACCCGACGGCGTACGACGCCCTCGTCGGCCTGTTCGCGCGGGCCGGGCTGCGCGCGGAGCTGGTGGAGCGGCCGATGGCCTTCGACCCCACGCAGCGGCTGCTGCGCGACGGGCAGGCGGTCGGCATGGTGCCGGAGACGTCGCGGGACGGGCTGGCCGACTGGCTGCGCTGGATCCCGCTGGAGGACGCGCCGCCGCAGCGGATCCACCTGGCGCTGCCGGACGGGCCGCCGGCCCCGGTGGCGGCCCGCTTCGAGGAGACGGCGCTGGCGCTGGCGGCGGCGGAGGGCTGGCTCCCGGCCGGCGGCCCCGCATGACGACGCCGCCCCCGACCCGTACGGGTGCACGAGTCGGGGGCGGCGCGATCGGGGGCGGGAACCCCGGGTCTACAGGCCCGCCGGGAGCAGGGGGATCAGCCCCCGGTGCCGCTCCGCGAGCGGGCGCGTGGCCGCCGCGGCGGCGGAGCGGTCCCCGGCGTGCGCGGTCGCGGCCCAGCTGACCAGGGCGGACCCCAGCGACATGCCGCCGCCGAAGGCGGTGAGCACCAGCAGGTCGCCCTCGTCGAGGAGGCCGGCGCGGTGCACCTCGTCGAGGGTGACGGGCACGGACGCGGCGCCGGTGTTGCCGTACCGCTCCAGCGAGAGGTGCATGGCGGCCGACCCGAGGCCGAGCCGGGGCCGGACCTCGGCCAGCATGACGCCGTTGGCCTGGTGCGGGACGATGTGCGCGATGTCCTCGCCCCGCGTGCCCGACCGCTCCAGGAGGGCGCGGACGGCGGCGGGCAGCCGCTCGTTCACGAAGGCGCGCACGCCCCGCCCGTCCATCCGGAAGAAGTGCCCGCCGTCCTCCAGGGTCTCGGCCGACGCGGGCCGCCGGCTACCGCCCGCGGGCACGCTGATCAGGCCGTGCGCGTCGCCCTCCGTGCGCAGGTCGGTCCGCAGGATTCCGCGCTCCGCGGGCACGGGCCCCAGTACGACGGCCCCCGCGCCGTCGCCGAAGAGGATCGCCGTCCTGCGGTCCGTGTAGTCGAGGATCCGGGAGTAGATGTCGGCCCCGATGACGAGGCCGTACCCGAGGCCACCGTCCGCGCGCAGCATCCGCTCCGTGACGGACAGGCCGTAGACGAAGCCGCTGCACACCGAGTTGATGTCGAAGCAGGCCGCGCGCCGGGCGCCGATCAGGTCCTGCACGATGCCGGCCGTCGCGGGCTGCGGGTGGTCGGGCGTCGATGTGGCCACGACGAGGTACGACACGTCCTCCGGGCTCAGGCCGCACTGCGCGAGGGCCGCCCGCGCGGCCTCGGCCGCGAGGTCCGAGGTGGCCTCGTGCGGGGCCGCCCTGCGGCGCTCCCGGATCCCGGTCTTGCGCACGATCCATTCGTCGGAGACGCCCGTGGTGCGGGCTATCTCGTCGTTGCCGACGACCTGTTCGGGCAGCCGGGAGCCGGTGCCCACGATCCCGATGGGGTTGTGCATGACCTCTCCTGAGGGTGGGTGGAAGCTCATCGGATTCCGCTCGCCGCCGGTTCCGGCGCCGGGGCGGCGGCCGGGGCCGTCGCCAGACGCTCCCAGCCGAGGCGTGCGGCGTGCTCGGCGAGCACCGGGTCGTCGCCGACCACGACCGCCTTTCCGGCGAAGGCCAGCAGCTCGGCGTCGCTGCCGTGGTCGCCGTACGCGGTGCACGCGGCCGGGTCGAGGCCGCGCACGGCCGCGACCGCGCGCGCCGCCCGGCCCTTGGCGGCCCCGATCATCGGGGTGACCACCTCGCCCGTGAGGACGCCGTCGCGCACCACGGGCCGGGTGCCGATCGCCCAGCCGGCGCCCAGGTGTTCGCGGATCGGGTCCAGGCAGGCGTGGAAGGATCCGGACAGCAGGACCACGAACTCGCCCCGCTCCTTGTGCCGTTCGAGCCGGGCCACGGTCTCGCCGAGGAAGACGTCCTCGTCCGCGAGGAGCGCGTCGAACCAGGCCCGGCCGGTCTCGGCCAGCTCCGCCCGCCGCTCGCCCGCGTAGAGCCGGTAGTAGCTGCGGTTGATCTCCGCGCGGGGCACGCCGCGCGCCGCGTCCCGGTGCAGACCCGCCGTCAGCCGGTCGTACGTGCCGTCCGGTTCGCCGCGGCGGGCCAGGTGGAAGCGGAGGAAGGAGAACATGCTCTTGACCCGGACGAGCGTCTCGTCCACGTCGAAGAAGGCCGCGCCGGGGCGGCCGGTCCCGGCCGCCATCAGCCGAGGTCCCCGAGGCGGGAGAAGCTGAGGCTGAACAGACAGATCGACTCGCCGTCCTGCCGGGCGTCGACCCGCACCCGGAGCTGGTCCACGCCGGCCCGGTCGCCCTCGCCCTCGATCTCGTCCTCGCCCAGCTCCACCACGCCGCCCTGCGTGTAGTACGCCCCGGCGGCGTCGCGGTCGGACCGCAGGACCTCGCCGACCTCCGCCGTCAGCTCCGTGGCGTGCTCCAGCTCGCCGAAGCGGCTGAAGACCACCGACAGGTCCGTGGGGAAGGTCCGCGACGGGGACATGCCGTGCACGTCGAGCGCCCCGTACAGGGCGAGCTGGCGGGCCGCCTCGGCGAGCACCATGCCCGGCAGGTGGTCCTGCGGGTGGTCGAACATGCTCGGGTGGTCGCCCGGGACGCGCAGCAGCGCCTGCGCCGTGGCGCCCTCCCGCGTGGCGTGGTCGATCACGACGTTGTCGCTGTTCTTCCGGCCGACGCGGTACGGCTCCACCGAGCCGCCGCGGCCCGTGTGCGGGTACGCGTCCGAGCTGGGCAGCGCCTTGCCGTCGCGGTTGCGCAACCGCAGCACCAGGTAGTCCTCGGGCGACTTGAACCGCAGGCCGACCGAGGCGCGGCCTATGACGGTGCCCCGCACGTCGATGTCGATGTCGTAGTCGAGGCCCGTGGTGAGGCCCTCGCGCTTGCGGTGGCCGGAGACGGCGACCCGCAGGGTCATCGCGCACGGCGCCGCGCCGACGACGATCCGCTCCGGACGCGTCAGGTGGATGCGCAGGTGGGTGAGGATGAACTTGTGGCCGGTGGGGACCCCGTAGAAGGCGTGCGCGCCGGCCAGGGCCGACTGCCGGCAGGCCTCCAGGAGCAGCACCGGGTCGTACATGCCGGGGCGCAGCAGGTGGTCGCCGTAGTAGGCGTGCGAGCGGGGCAGCTGGGCGCCCGCCAGGTAGCCGGTGTCGTCGACCGGCTTCAGGTCGGTGAGGAACACCTCGCCCACCGAGTCACGGTGCACCAGGCCGCGGTCGACGGTGCGCGTGTAGCTCAGTCCGGATGCCTCGGGAAGCGTTGCGGTCATGGAAGGAACCTGCCTTGTCGTGTGATGGGACGTGACGTGGTTCTCGGGGTGGGTCGGTTCGGCGGGGGACGCGGTACGGGACGGGGCCGGGCTCAAGCGGCCCGCTCCAGGAGCGCGCCGGTCCAGGTGAAGCCGGCGCCGGCGCCGAGCAGCAGCACCCGGTCCCCGGGCGCCGCCCCGTCCCGGGCGGTGAGGTGGTGCAGGCCGGCGATCTGGTCGCCGGTGCCCAGGTGGCCGACGGTGCGGCCGAAGTCCCACAGGGACCGGTCCCGGCCGCCGGGGAACTCCGGGAAGTAGTTCTCGGTGAGGAGCGGCAGCCCCAGGTTGGGGTAGACGACGTGGCGGAGGGCGGGGTCGTCGCCGTCCGGCAGCAGCGCGGCGCGGATCTCCCGGACCGCCGCGCGGGTGCTGTCGCGCAGCTGGTCCTTGCCCCGCTCGGCGAGGTAGCGCCGCTTGGCCGCGCGGACGTCGTGCTCGGCCGCGAGGAGTTCGGGCAGTTCGGGCGACGGCTCCTCGTCGCGGTGCAGGCCCTCCAGGTGCGGGGCGCTGACCGTGTGCCGGGCCAGCATCCGCCAGCCGCCGGGCCGGGGGTCCTTCCCCGCCGGTTCGGAGGTGAGGACGGCGGCGGCGGCGCCGTCCCCGTAGACGATGCCGTAGTCGGCGGTGAAGCGGTCGAACCCGGAGGAGGCGAACCGGTCCGCGGCGACGACCAGGGCCGTGCCCCGGCCGCGTCCCCGGAGGAATCCGGCGGCCATGTCGAGGACGAGCATCTGGGCGTTGCAGCCCTGGTTGACGGTGAGCGGCAGCGCCTGCGGGCAGCCCAGCTCGGACTGGAGCCAGGAGGCCGGCGCCCACAGCCGCTTGTGGCCGTGGCGGTGTATCGACGTGATCACCACGAGGTCGAGTTCGCGCGGCTCGACGCGGGCGGCGCGCAGGGCGTCGCGGGCCGCGAGGAGCGCCATGTCGGCCGGGTAGAGCGAGTCCTCGGCGCAGACGGCGGCGTATCCGGTGGCGCGGATCCGGTCGCCTTCGCCGCTCTCGTCGTACTGTGCGGCGGCCTTCTCGACGTCGACGCGCTCGGGCAGGTAGCTGCCGGTACCGGCGATCGTGACGGTCTCGGCCTCGGGGGTGGTCCGGGCGGCCCGGTTCACGCGGCCACCTCCTCTCGACGGTGGTCCGGTGTGCCGTCCGGCCGCCGCGCGTCCGGTACGAGGACGGCCGCCACGTGCCGGTCGGGGCGGACCAGGACGGCGTCCGCGCCGGCGGGCAGCCAGGCGGACTGGCGGGTGGACAGGGCCAGGCCGCGGGTGCCCGCGGGGAGCAGGCCGCGGTACGCCTCCGGGCGGGCGCCGGGGCGGAACAGCGCGACGGGCCGGCCCGGGTGGGGGACGTGGCCGGGCACGCGGGCGCCCGGGACGAGCTGGTACGTCTCCCGGCGCGGCAGCATGGCGGCGGGCCGGGCGGCGTACGTCGTGTAGAGCTGGCTCCAGGCCTCGGCGTATCCGGCGAGCGTCTCCTGGACCCGCTGCCGCAGCTCCTGGGTGGTCGCCTCCCGCATGGCCTGGAGCAGGCCGAGGGCGCTGGTCGCCCGGCCCACCTCGGCGGCGGCGTGGCGGCGCTCGGCGGCGTAGTCGGCCAGGACGGTCTCGTCGGCCCGTCCCTCGACGAGGGCGGCGAGCCGCCAGGCGAGGGCGGTCGCGTCGGCGAAGCCGGTGTTCATGGCCTGGCCGCCGGCGGGCGAGTTGAGGTGTGCGGCGTCGCCGGCGAGGACGGCCCGGCCGCTGTGGAAGGACGCGGCGAGCCGCTCGTGCACCTGGTAGTGGGCGAGCCGGTCGGTGTGCGCGAGGTGGAGCGTGGCGCCGAAGCCCAGGGCGTCGACGGCCCGGGCGAACGCGGCGCCGGTGACCGCCTCGTCGCGGCCGAGGAGTTCGGGGGCGGCGGGGCCGGCGATGCGGACGAGGCCGCCGGGCAGGGGCAGCAGCGAGACGGCGCCGCCGGGGCCCACGTACATCGCCGAGGAGTCGGGGTCGACGGCCTGCTGGGGGCGGCCCTCGGCGAGGAGGTAGCTCATGGGGTAGGTGATGCCGTCGAAGGCGATGCCGAGCCGCTGCCGTACGCCGCTGCCCGCGCCGTCCGCGCCGACCAGGTAGCGGGCCGGGAGGGTGAACACGCCCTGCTCCGTGGCCAGTTCGACGAGGAGCTGTCCGCCGGGACCGTCCGTTCGGTGTCCGTCGTAGCGGACCGAGCGCAGGAGCCGGCCGCCCCGGTCGGTGAACGCCGCGGCCAGCGTCCGCTCCACCGCGGGCTGCGGGAGGTTGAGGTAGTAGGGGTAGGGGGTGTCGAGTCCGGCGAACTCGACGGTGTGGACGGCGCCGTGGTGGAGGTGGAAGGCGATGCGGTGCTGGCGCACCCCCTGCCGTTCGAGCCCGGCGCGCAGGCCGAGGTCTTCGAGGGTCTCCAGGCTCGCCGCGTGCACCATGACGGCGCGGGTCCGCGGGTCGACGTCCGGGGCCTGGTCGATGACGGTGCACTCGATGCCGCGGCGGCGCAGTTCGCAGCCGAGCATCAGGCCGGTGGGCCCCGCACCGACGATCAGGACGTCGGTGCCGTCACCGGAGAGACCGGGGAAGCCGGAGAAGCCGGGGAGCGCCCCGGATTCGGGAGGGTGGTTCATCGTTCTCCTCTTGCGCGGAAGCTGAAGCGAAGTGGAAGACGTGCCGGGGGCCGCGGCCGGGGGCGGGGGTGGTCCCCGGCCGCGGGTTCGGGGGGTGCCGTCCGGTCAGTCGTTCGCGGCCGCGGCGCGGCGCTTGGCGAAGAGCGCGACGAGCAGTCCGACGGCGACCAGGATCAGGCCGTTGGCGAGGATGGCGACGTTGATGCCGTGGAGCGTGGCGGCCTCGACGGAGGAGTCCTTCGCCGCGCGGATCTGGGCCACCGCGATGGCGCTCATGATCGGGATGCCGATGGTGATGCTGACCTGCTGGGTCAGGGTGGTGATGCCGGTGGCCAGGCCCTGCTGCTCGTTGGGCAGTCCCGAGGTGGCCGTGACCATGAAGCCGACGATCGCGACGACGTGGGCGTAGCTGCTGAGGAAGGCCAGGCCGAGGACGGCGTAGAGCCAGCCGCGGGCGTCGCCGGCGAAGTACAGCGCGCCGACGGTGACGCCCTGGACGAGGAGGCCGGCCACCAGGACGGCGCTGCTGCCGCCGAGGGCGCCGATCCAGCGCGGGGCGGTGACGCCGCCGAGGAAGGCGCCGACGCCGAGCACGCCGAAGGTCAGACCGGTCGACATCGCCGAGTAGCCGAGCACGTCCTGCAGGTACAGGGTGATCAGGAAGATCATGGCGGTGAAGCCGATGAAGGTGGCGGCGCCGCCGATGTTGCCCCAGGTCACGCTCCGCAGGCCCAGGACGCGCAGCGGGGCCAGCGGCTCCGGGGCGCGCAGCTCGATGAGGCCGAAGGCGATCAGGAGGACGACGGCGGCGGCGAGGGACACCAGGGTGGTCCGGTCGGCCCAGCCGTACTCGCCGGCCGCGGAGATGCCGTACACGAGGGCGATGAGGCCGGCGCTGACGGTGACGGCGCCGGGGATGTCCAGCTTGCCGCCGCGGCGCACCTCGCCCTTGGCGAGGAGCATCGGGGCGACGACGATCAGCAGGAGGCCGATCGGGACGTTGATGAAGAAGCCCCAGCGCCAGCTCAGCACGTCGGTGAGCAGGCCGCCGAGGATGGCGCCGCAGGTGAATCCGGCGGAGAGCATGGCGCCGTTGAGGCCGAGGGCGCGGTCGCGCAGCGGGCCCTCGGGGAAGGAGGTGGTCAGCAGCGCCAGGCCCGCGGGGGTGACCATGGCGGTGGCCAGGCCCTGGGCGACGCGGGCGGCGAGCAGCGGACCCGAGGCGTCCACCAGGCCGCCGAGCAGGGAGGCGACGGTGAGCAGGGCGAGGCCGGCGAGGAAGACCTTGCGGGCGCCGACGAGGTCGGCGATGCGGCCGAACAGCAGGCTGAAGCCGGCCGCGCTCAGGGCGAAGGTGGTGGCGATCCACTGCAGGTTCTCCTGGGAGAAGTGCAGTTCGCGGCCGATGACGGGGACGGCCACGTTCATGATCGAGAAGTCCACGGCCAGGGTGAACTGGGCGCCGAGGAGGAGGAAGAGCACCATGGTCTGACGGCGCGTCATCTTCCCGTCGGCCGGGGCCGGGGGCGGCTTCGCCGCCGACGGCTGCCCCTCCAGCGTCTCCCCGGACTGGTTGATCGTTGACATGAGAGGCCTTTCGCTTCCTGTCGGTTGATTAGGCGTCGAGCATCCGGGGAAGAAGCGAAGGCGAGCCAGTACCCGCCCCTTCATATGGCTGCCGTGGGTACCACTGGCCGGGTCTGTCTCGTGACGCGATCCCGTGCGTACCGTTCCGGCCATGACCGCAGACACCCGTTCCACAGTCGAGGCGTTCTTCGCCCGAATCAGCAAGGGCGACGTCGAAGGCGCCCTGGAGTTCGTCGCCGAGCCGGTCGACTGGTTCACCCCCGGAGACACCGCGCTCATCCCGTGGATGGGCCGGCGCGAGAGCCACTCCGACGTCCGCGACTTCTTCCGGATGGCCGGCGAGAACATGACCCCCGAGTCCTTCGAGACCGCCCACACGCTCGTCGACGGCGAACTCGCCGTCGTCCTCGGCTCCTTCCGGTACCGCGTCACCGCGACCGGCAAGAGCTTCGCCTCGGAGTTCGCGCTCGAACTCCGGGTCACGGACGGGAAGATCACCCGCTACCACATGCACGAGGACAGCTACGCCATCGCCCTGGCCTTCCACTGAGCCGACCCGATCCGCGAGCACGCAGGAGACCACCATGTCGAACGAGAACGAGTACGACGTACTCGTCGTCGGCGCCGGCCCGACCGGACTCACCGCGGCCTGCGAGTTGCTGCGGCGCGGGGTCAGGGTGCGGCTGATCGACTCCGCGGCGGGCCCGAGCGTCTACTCCAAGGCCATGCTCGTCTGGCCGCGCACCCTCGACATCCTTGAGGACCTGGGCCTCTCGGAGCATCTGAGGGACGTGTCCGTGGAGCTCCGCCAGATGACCTACTACTCGGAGAAGCAGCCGGTGTCCCGGATGCGGATGACCGAGGGCATGGCCCCGCACTGCCTGCCCCAGCGCAGCACCGAGGAGATCCTCACCGCCGGCCTCAAGGGGCTCGGCGGCACCATCGAGCGGGGGGTGCGGCTCCTCGCCCTGCACGGCGTCGACTTCTCCGGCGCCGTCACCCCCGGCACCGACGTCACCGCCACCCTCGAACACTCCGACGGCTCCGTCGAGCGGTTCACCGTGCCCTGGGTGATCGGCGCGGACGGCGCCGCCAGCGCCGTCCGCAACCAGCTGGGCATCGCCTACGAAGGGGCGACGTACGAGAACCGCTTCCTCATCACCGACGCCCGCATAGAGAACAACCCGCTGGCACCCGACGAGATCCACTACCACCAGTCCCGGCTCGGCGTCCTGGCGATCGTCCCGCAGCCGCACGGCCTGTACCGCTTCTTCACCAACGCGCCCGCCGGGCTCACCGAGGGCACCCTGGAGGACATGCAGCGCCTGGTCGACATGCGCGGCCCCGGCGGACTGCGCCTCGTCGACCCGGACTGGGTCACCACCTTCCGGCTGCACCGCAGGCGCGCCGCCTCCTTCCAGCTGAGCCGGGTCTTCCTGGCCGGCGACGCGGCGCACGCGCACAGCCCGATGGGCGGCCAGGGCCTGAACACGGGCATGCAGGACGCGCAGAACCTGGCGTGGAAGCTGGCCTCGGTGGTGCGGGGACACGCGAGGCCCGAGCTGCTCGCCACGTACACCGCGGAACGCGCCCCGGTGGCCGACGCCGTGGTCCGCGACACCGACCTGCAGACCCGCGCGGCCATGTGGACCGGCACCGGCCAGGTCCTGCTGCGCGACACCGCGATGAAGGCGCTCGACCGCACCCGCGCCCTCGACCGCTTCTACCTGCCGATCGCGGCCGGCCGGCGCTGGGTGTACACCCCCGAGCCGGGCACCGCGCGCGGACAGCGGACGCACCGCACGTCCTGGTGCTCGCTCAGGTCCACGCTGCGCAGGCACGCCCGTGAGGGCGCCGCCCTGCCCCGCGGACTCGCCGTCGACCTGGGCCTGGCGGGGCCAGGAGCCGATCCCGGCCCGTTCGCGGTCCTGGTCTCCCCCGACCCGAGGCGGGCCGCCGGGGCGGACCTCGCCGAGGCGGTACGCCGGCTCGCGCAGCCCTTCGGCCGCGCGGTCCGCGTCGTGGACGTCACGGAGGCGCCGCGCCGCGCCGGGCGGGGCCGGAAGGGCGACCCGTCCCGGCGCGCGGCCCGCGAACTGCACTGCGGACGGCCGGGTTTCCACCTGGTCCGCCCGGACGGCCACATCGTCCTGCACGGACACCGTGAGGACCTCGACGAACTGCACGCGGAGTTCGGGCGCCTGCTGCTGCCGGGGCCTGCCGCCGACCACGACACCGACCGGGCGCTCCGGTCCACCGATTCCCCCCTGGAGGCAACCATGGCCGTGTCCGGCCGCTACGTCCCGCCCGCCCGCACCGTCGGTGACGGCCCGCACAAGGTGATCGTGCTGCACTCGCTGTTCGGCGGGCACGAGACCTTCAGCGCCTGGTGGCCGTACCTGGACGGGAGCCGGTTCTCGTACGCCTTCATGGACGCGCGGGGCTTCAGCGACGCCCGCGACGAGACGGGCACGTACAGCACGGACGAGATCGCCTCGGACGTGCTGGCGCTCGCCGACCACCTCGGCTGGCAGGAGTTCTCCCTGATCGGCCACTCACTGGGCGGCCAGCCGGCCCAGCAGGTGCTCCTCAAGGCCCCGGACCGGGTGCGCAAGCTGATCGGCCTCAGCCCGGTGCCGGCGTCCGGCATGCCGATCCCGGACGAGGACTTCCCGCTGTTCGCCGAGGCGGCGCACAAGGTGGAGAACCGCCGGATCGTCATCAACATGACCACCGGCGACAAGCTCTCGTCGACCTGGGTGAACGCCTGGGCGGACGCCTCGATGAAGGCGGTCGGGCCGGTCGCCTTCCGCAGCTACCTGGACTCCTTCCGCACCACGGACTTCTCGGCCCGGATCACCGGCTCGGAGATACCCGCCCTCGTGGTCGTGGGCGAGAACGACCCGGCGGTCACCGCCGAGGCGATGAACGGGACCTGGATGAAGCACTACCCCCACGGCGAGCTGGCGGTCATCGGCAACGCGGGCCACTACCCCATGGTGGAGACGCCCATCGCGCTCGCCACGCTGCTGGAGGACTTCCTCGCGAAGTAGTCGCGAGGAGGCGGCGGATATCCGGTATTCCACCTGTCGGTTGTCCGGGTGTCGCCCCCCGTCCTCAGGCCCCTGGTACCGCCCCCCGCCAGGGGCCTGAGGCGTGCGGAGGAGGGGTTCCGAGGAATGATTGATTCTTGGAATATCAATCATTCGATTTCTCGAACCCCTCTTTGCCACCATCGGTAACTGCCGTCCGGACAAGTCCACTTGATGAGCTTCGGCCAGTTGCTATGATCACCGGACAACCGAATCACCGGGGCCGAGTTCGGAGCCTGACCGTTCCATGGGCGACCGACCCGGCCCGGCAGGACAACAGGGGGAATCACATGGGACTCGCCTTGCAGAGACCATGGCATTCGACGCAGCTCGTGAATATGCCATCGAGAACGAACCCGTCCGGCGGCCCGTCGGGCCACTCGCACGTGCCACCCCACAGATCAAGATCGGCGGGGGATTTCCCCCTCGCATGGATTTCGCGCACCGACCGGCCGCACATCACGCGCGGCGACGGCTGAGGAGGCGGGCATCCATGAAGAAGGCTACGGGGGAATTGGAACTCGGACGCTTCCTGCAGATCAGGCGCGGCCGGCTGAGTCCCGAGGACGTCGGACTGACCGGTGACGCCGGGAAGCGCCGACGGGTGTCCGGACTGCGGCGGGAGGAAGTGGCCCAGCTCGCCCGGGTGAGCGTCAACTACTACACACGCCTCGAACAAGGGCAGAACGGCACCGCCTCTCCCGAGGTCCTCGACGCCCTGGCCACCGCGCTGCGGCTCAGCCCGGACGAGCGGGCCCATCTCCACGACCTCGCCGCCCGCTCCGGCCCGGCGCCGAGGAATCCGCAGCCCCTGACCGAGAACGCCCGGCCGGCCGTCGCCCGCATGATCGCGGCGTACGAGAACGGGCCCGCCGTCCTGCTCGGGCGCCGGGTCGACATCCTGGCGTGGAACCGGCTCGCCCGGATCCTCTTCTCCGGCCACATCGACCTCGGCCCGGCCACCCGGGACGGAGACCTGCCCAACCTCGCCGAACTCGTCTTCCTCGAACCGGGTTCCCGCGCGCTCTATCCGCATTGGATGGACGAGGCCCACGAATTGGCGGGATATCTGCGTGTCATGGCGGGCCGATATCCGGGGGACTCCCGACTTTCCGCCCTCATTCACCGCCTCAACGACAAGAGTGCGGAGTTCGCCGAGATCTGGTCCGGGCATGTCGTCTGGGACAAGACCCACGGCACCCGCTCCGTACATCACCCCAAGGTGGGGACGCTGACGCTGTCGTTCGAGACGCTCCGGCTGCCGGACGCCGCTGACCAGTGCATCGTCCTCTACCGGGCCGAATCCGGATCTTCGTCGGAAGCGGCACTCGCCTCGCTCCTCAAGGAATGAACCGACGGCCGCACATGGCCGGATTAGGGAATGATCAATAGGGGCAGGCTGGGGACTGGCGGGGCATTCCATTCCCGTGGAACCGTGTTTCCATGAATGATGCAGCCCGCTTGGGCGATTTCCTCCGGTCCCAGCGCTGTCTCGTCACGCCCGAAGAGGTCGGCCTGCCTCCCGGCACGTCCCAGCGCCGCGTCCCCGGACTGAGGCGGGAGGAGGTGGCGCTCCTCGGCGGGATCAGTCACGACTACTACGCCCGCATCGAACAGGGGCGGGCGCGCCGGGTCTCGCCCGCGGTCCTCGACGCGATCGCCCGCGCCCTGCTCCTCGACAACACCCAGCGGGCGCACCTCTACTGGCTGGCGAACCAGGCCGCGGGCCGGGACGGCGCCGACGCCGTGCGGCGCGTCGCCGCGTCGATGCCGTCGCTGCCCGCCGTGGTGCTCAACCACCGCCACGACGTCGTCGACTGGAATCCGCTCGGAAGCGCGCTGCTCGCCTGGCACCTGCGCGGCACGGCGCCCCAGCCGGACCCCGCCGCGTATCTCGTCGTCCGGCCCAACCTCGCCCGGATGGTCTTCCTCGACCCCCGCACCCGCGCCCTGTTCGGGCGCCGTGACCGGCCGGCGGCCGGGGTGGCCGCCTCGCTGCGCGGGGCCGTCGAGCGGTATCCGACGGACCGCCTGCTCACCGAGCTGATCTCCGAACTGACCGAGAACAGCAACGAGTTCACCGCACTGTGGTGGCGCGCCTCCGCCAAGGCGGCGGGCGACGGGCCGCAGGACTCCTGCGGCCCGGTCACGTTCGACCATCCCGTGGCCGGGCGCATGGAGCTGTCCGTCGTCACGCTGGAGCACCGTTCGGGCTCCGGCGAGCGGGCCGTGGTCTTCAGCGCCGAGGCGGGCTCCCCCTCCGAGCAGGCCCTCGCCCGGCTGGCCTGCCTGCTGCCCGACGCGACGCGGTGCGGCACGCCGGAGTGCGGCTAGGCCCGGTCGCCACCACGGCCCGCGCGGTGGCGCCGGCGGGTCAGACCGTGTGCTCGTCGGCGACCGTGAGGGCCGCGTCGAGGGCTGCCAGGCCCTCCCTGACCTCGTCGTCGGAGACGTTGCAGGCGGGGACGGCGTGGGTGCGGTTCATGTTGACGAAGGGCCAGAGGCCGTTCTTCTTCGCCGCGGCGCCGAAGGCGGCCATGGGGGCGTTGGCCTCGCCGGCCGCGTTGTACGGGACGAGCGGCTCGCGCGTCTCCTTGTTCTTGACCAGGTCGAGCGCCCAGAAGACGCCCATGCCGCGGACCTCGCCGACCGACGGGTGGCGCTCGGCGAGCGCGCGCAGGCCGGGGCCGAGGAGCTGCTCGCCGACGCGGGCGGCGTTCTCGACGACCTTCTCGTCCTCCATCACGTGGATGGTGGCGACGGCGGCGGCGCAGGCCAGCGGGTGGCCGGAGTAGGTGAGGCCGCCCGGGTAGGGGCGGGTCGCGAAGGTGGCGGCGATCTCCTCGCTGATGGCGACGCCGCCGAGCGGCACGTAGCCGGAGTTGACGCCCTTGGCGAAGGTCATCAGGTCGGGGACGACGTCGAAGTGCTCGGCGGCGAACCACTTGCCGGTGCGGCCGAAGCCGGCCATGACCTCGTCGAGGACGAAGACGATGCCGTACTTGTCGCAGATCTCGCGGACGCCGGCGAGGTAGCCGGGCGGCGGGGTCATGATGCCGGCGGTGCCGGGGACGGTCTCCAGGATGAGCGCGGCGATCGTCGCCGGACCCTCGAAGGCGATGGTGTCCTCCAGGTGCGCGAGGGCGCGCTCGCACTCCTGCTGCTCGGTCTCCGCGTAGAACGGCGAGCGGTAGAGGAAGGGCGCCCAGAAGCGCACGACGCCGGCGGAGCCGGTGTCGGAGGCCCAGCGGCGGGGGTCGCCGGTGAGGTTGATCGCGGTGGAGGTGGCGCCGTGGTACGAGCGGAAGGCGGAGAGCACCTTGTGGCGGCCGGTGTGCAGCCGGGCCATCCGGACGGCGTTCTCGACGGCCTCGGCGCCGCCGTTGGTGAAGAAGATCTTGTTCAGGTCGCCGGGGGTGCGCTCGGCGATGAGGCGTGCGGCCTCGGAGCGGACGTCGACGGCGAAGGCGGGCGCGAAGGTCGCGAGCTTCCCGGCCTGCTCCTGGATGGCGGCGACCACCTTGGGGTGCTGGTAGCCGATGTTGGTGTAGACGAGGCCGCTGGTGAAGTCGAGGTAGCGGTTGCCGTCGTAGTCCCAGAAGTACGAACCCTCCGCGCCGGCCACGGCGAGCGGGTCGATCAGGCCTTGGGCGGACCAGGAGTGGAAGACGTGCGCGCGGTCCGCGGCCTTGACGGCGGCACCGGCCTGGGGATCGGGTTCGATGACATGAGGGGTCATGCACCCGAGGGTAAGGAACCGCAGGTGGGGCGGCCATCACCATCTTGTCCACCGAGAACGCGCCGGACACGACACTGTGCTCTGCCGACCGGGCGGCTGCGGATTCCGTCGCCGGCTCCCGCCGCCCCTCTTGACAGCAGGCTGTCATGGCGACAGCCTGCTGTCATGACCTCGGAGACCGTTCACCTCGCCGTGTACGACACCCTCGCCGACTGGGAGACGGGGCACGCCACCGCGTGGCTCGCCCGCGCCGGGTACACCGTCCGGACCGTGGGCGCGGACACCGGGAAGCCGGTCACCACGATCGCGGGGATCCGGATCCTGCCCGACCTCGCGCTGGACGAGCTGCGCCCCGAGGACAGCGCGCTGCTGATCCTGCCCGGAGCCGAGAAGTACGACGAGGGCGACGAGCTCGCGCCCTTCACCGCCGCCGCCCGGGCCTTCCTGGGCGCCGGGGTGCCGGTCGCCGCCATCTGCGGGGCCACCGCCGGGCTCGCCCGGGAGGGGCTGCTCGACGACCGGGCGCACACCAGCGCCGCCTCCTCCTACCTCGCCGCCACCGGGTACGCGGGCGGGGAGCGGTACGTCGAGGCGGACGCGGTCACCGACGGCGACCTGATCACCGCGGGGCCGACCGAACCGGTCGCCTTCGCCCGGGAGGTCTTCGCCCGCCTCGGCGCGTACGAGGGGAAGCGGGACGCCTGGTACCGGCTCTTCCACCACTCCGACCCGGCGGCCTTCGCCGAGCTGAACGGGTGAGCCGCCGCGCCCCGCAGGACGCGCTGAGCCGGACCGCCCTCGCCGTCTTCCGGCTCAACGGCCGGCTCCTCGCCGTCTCGGAGAAGCTGGCCGAGCCCGCCGGACTGACCGCCGCCTGGTGGCAGGTCCTCGGGGCGGTCCTGGCCGAGCCGCTGCCGGTGGCGGGGATCGCCCGGGTCATGGGCATCACCCGGCAGAGCGTCCAGCGGATCGCCGACCTGCTCGTCGGCGACGGCCTCGCCGTCTACGCCCCCAACCCCGCGCACCGCCGCGCCAAGCTGCTCGCTCCCACGGAGGCCGGCCGCGCGGCGATCGCCCGCATCGATCCGGGCCACGCGGAGCTGGCCGCCCGGCTCGTGCGGGAGCTGGGCGGCCAGGATGCCTTCGACGAGACGGTACGGGTGCTGGAGCGGCTGTCGGCGGCGCTGGAGGCCGTCGAGGCCGCCGAGGGGGACCAGCGGTAGGCCCCGCCTAGCAGTACAGGTTCGCGCCCGCCGGGACGCCGAGGATCCGGGTGAACTGCTGGTACGTGGTGACGCGGCTCTGGACCTGGGCGGGGTTGCCGCCGTTGCACTCCAGGGAGCCGTTGATCGCCCAGATGGTCTGGCCGAAGCCGGCGCCGTCGACCATGGCGTTGTGGGCGGTCATGGTGCCGGGGCCGTTCTGGGTGTTCCAGTACCAGAGGCCGGTCATCATGGCGACGTCCGGCTCGCGCTCGACCCGCCAGGGGTTGTTCAGGAGGTCGATGCCGAGGGCGTCGCCGGCGGCCTTGTAGTTGAAGTTCCAGGAGAGCTGGATCGGGCCGCGGCCGTAGTAGGCGGCCTGGCCGGCCGGGCAGCCGTACGGCTGGTTCCCGTCGCAGTAGTGCGGGTAGTTGGCCGTGTTCTGCTCCACGATGTGGACCAGGCCGCCCGTCTCGTGGGAGACGTTGGCGAGGAAGGCCGCGGCCTCCTGCTTCTTCACGGTGTCGCCACCGGTGCCCGCGAACGCCGGGTACTTCTTGGTCGCGGCGACCAGACCCGCGTACGTGTAGAAGGGGTTCCGGTTCGGGAACATCTGGTTGAACTGCGCCTCGGTGACGACGAATCCGGACGGGTCGGGGGTGCCGCCGCCGCCCGTGCCGCAGGCGCCCTCGTCGCGCCAGACGTCGGTGGAGCCGGGGCGCTCGTTCTGCGTCCACCACTTCGCGTACCAGTTGTGGCCGTTGTACGAGGCGGTCATGCCGCCCGTGTAGACCTGGCCCGAGTTCCAGGCGGTGACGCAGGCGGGGGCCGCGCCGGCGGTGGCGGGGAGCAGGATGGCGAGCCCGAGCGCCGTACACAGGGCGGCGAGCAGGGCGAGAAGACGTCGCATGCGCTGTCGTCCTTCCGGTGGGGGAAGGCCAGCGAAGCGGCACTGGTCTGTACCTGTCAAGGTCTAGACCAGGATCCGCCCCCTGGGGCGGAGGCCACCAGGGGGCGAGGGGAAGGGGGCTGACGACGCGTCAGGGAATGGCGACTAGATCATCAGGACGATGCGGCCGGGGCGGTGCCCCGCCTCCACGCGGCGGTGGGCCTCCGCCGCGTTCTCCAGCGGCAGCACGTCGGCCACCCGGGTCGCGAGGGCGCCCGCGCCGACCAGTTCGAGCAGCTCCTTCAGGCGCGCCGCGTCGGGGCGGCCGGTCACCGCGTCCACCCGGATGTCCCGTTCGGCGACCGGGACCCGCTCGCCGGAGGCGGAGACGAAGACCCCGCCGTCCTTCACGGCCGGAAGCAGCGGGTCGGCGATCAGCGCCGCGTCGAAGACCCCGTCCACCCGGTCCGGCGCGGCGCCGAGCACCCCGGCGATCACGTCCTCCGACGCCCCGCGCGGCACCACCGCGTCGGCCCCGAGGAGCCGCAGCTCGTGCAGGTCGTCGGCGTGGCCCAGGGCGATCACCCGGTGGCCCGCCCGCGCCGCCAGCTGCACCGCGAACCGGCCCACCACCCCGCTCGCCCCGGTGACGAGGACCGTCGAGCCCTCCGGCAGCGCCATCAGGTCGAGGGCCTGCGCGGCGGTCAGCGCGGAGAGCGGCAGGGAGGCCGCCGCCGTGAAGTCCACCTCGTCCGGGACGGGGGCCAGCCACTCCGGGTCCACCAGCACGGTCTCCGCGTACGTCCCCGCGCCGGTCCCCTCCTCCACCCAGGGCACGAAACCGGCCACCCGGGTGCCCTCGGGGAGCCCCGGGGCCGGGTCGACCAGGGTGCCCGCGAAGTCGTAGCCGAGCACGAAGGGCGGGGCCAGCGCGCCGAGCGCGGCGGCGTAGCGGCCGGAGCGGATCTTGAGGTCCGCCTGGTTGACCCCGGCGGCCCTGAGCCGTACCCGGACCCGCCCCGGGGCGTCCGCGGGGTCCGGCTCGGGGCGGCGCACCGACCTGAGGACCTCGGGTCCGCCGTAGGCGGTCACTTCGACGACACGCATGGGGTTCCTCCTCCGGAAGGCCCCCTCACGGCCATTACATCCACGCTCCGACGGCACGGGCAACCCCGGCCGGGCCACCCGGACGACCCCGCCCCGGGGCCCCGGCGGGCACCGCCCCGCACCCCTGGCGGGCGCCGCCGAACGAGCGGCGAACCCCACGCGTCGGGCCGCCGCACCGCCCCGCGTCCACCCACCCGCTCGTACACCCGCCCGTACACCCGTTCGCGCCGCCCGGCCATGGTGTGCGCCACCCCGAAGGGGCTGCGGATCTGCGGGGAGGGCTGACACCGGACCGTGACCCGGGCCGTACCCCAGCCCCTCCGCCAGGTCTGGCATCCTCTTTCCACGTGGAGCCATTGAACGCGGAAGATCCGGTCGCCATCGGCCCGTTCCGACTCATCGGCCGTCTCGGGGTCGGCGGCATGGGCCGGGTGTTCCTCGCGCGTTCGGCCGGCGGGCGGACCGTCGCCGTGAAGGTGGTGCACGCCGAGCTCGCCGCCCAGGAGGAGTTCCGGCGCCGCTTCGCCCGCGAGGTCGAGGCGCTCGAACGAGTCGGCGGCACCGGCACCGCGCCCGTCCTCGGCTCCGACACCGCCGCCGCCTCCCCGTGGGTGGCCATCGGATACGTACCCGGCCCCTCGCTGCGGACCGTCGTCGGCGACGAGTACGGGCCGCTGCCGTCCGCCACCGTCCGCGCCCTCGGCTCCGGCCTGGGCCGGGCCCTCGACCACATCCACCGGGCCGGGCTCGTCCACCGCGACCTCAAGCCCTCCAACGTGCTGCTGACCGTCGACGGCCCGCAGATCATCGACTTCGGCATCGCCCGCGCCGTCGACACCGTCACCGACGGCGGCCTCACCAGCACCGGCGCCGTCGTCGGCTCCCCCGGCTTCATGTCGCCCGAGCAGGTGCGCGGCGAGAAGCTGGGCCCCGCCTCCGACGTCTTCTGCCTCGGCTCGGTCCTCGCCTACGCCGCGACCGGCCGCTCCCCCTTCGGCACCTCCGACAGCGGCGTCCACGCGCTGATGTTCCGGATCGCCCACGACGACCCGGACCTGACGGACGTGGCGCCCGAGCTCACCGGACTGATCCGGGCCTGCCTCGCCAAGGACCCGGCGCGGCGGCCGACGGCGGCCGAGATCGCCGAGACCCTGCCGGTCGCCGACCCCTGGCTGCCCGCCGACGTCCTCGCCCGCCTCGGCCGGCACGCGGCCCGCCTCCTGGAGGCGGAGAGCGCGGACGGCGCGCGGGCGTCGGAGCACGCCCCCGAGCACACGCCCGAGCACGCCCCGGAGCGCACGGCGGCCGGCGCGGCGGCCGGCGACCGGACGCCCGCCCCCGCGGCACCTGAGGCGGAGTCCGTACGGCCCCGGCCCCGGTCCCGGCGCCGCGTCCTGACCGCCGCGCTCGCGGCCGCCGCCGTCGCCGCGGCGGCCGGCGTCGGCTACGCCCTGTGGCCGCTCGGCGGCCCCGGCAGCGCCACCCCCGACGACAAGGGCACCACCGCCTCCTCCGCCACCTCCGCGCAGCCCGGCGGGGCCGTGCCCGCCGCCTTCCTCGGCGCCTGGGAGGGCATCCTCCGGGGCACCGAGGAGCACCCGCGCGAGACCGTCCGGATCGAGCTCGTGCAGGGCGCCGTCGGCACCAAGACCGCCGTCTACACCCACGTCGGCGACGGCCGGCTGTGCATGGGCCGCTCGCGGCTCGTCTCCGCCGACGAGGACAAGGTCGTCCTCGGCGAGTCCGACGTCACCACCAGCGTCCCCGCCGGCCGGTGCATGGCGGCCGCCCACCAGACCCTCGCCCTGCGCTCCCCCGAGGTCCTCGAATGGACCTCGGGCGCCGCGAGGACCACCTTCCACAAGGCCCGCACCGGCGCGGGGATCCTGCCCGCGAAGTACCTGGGCCGCTGGAGGATGAAGCCCCTCGTCGAGGGCCCGGCGGCGGACCGCTACACCGACGAGGTGACGGTCACCCAGGGCGCGGTCGGCGCCGCCGTCCTCCGCTCGCTGAGCGTCTACCCGCGCACGGACGAGGAGGGCAACACGCTGTCGGACGCCGTCAACTGCACCTGGACGGCCATCCTGGCGGGCACCACGCCCCCGTACGTCCTCGGCCCCATGGTCCTGGAGCCCGGCGCCGACCCGGAGTGCGTCCGCGACGACCCCGGCAGCTACCTGGTCCTGACGACGTACAAGGGCGAGGAGCTCCTCCAGGTCTACCCGATGTACGACACGGAACCGGGCGAGTACCACCGCGTGGACTGAGCCTCCGGCGAGGGCCGGGACGCGCGAAGGGCCCGCACCCGGCGAACCGGGTGCGGGCCCTTCGTCGTACCGCCTGTACCGCCTACAGGAAGGAGTTGATCTCGATCGTCTCGGTGCGGCCGGGGCCGACGCCGATGGCGGAGATCGGGGCGCCGGACATCTCCTCCAGCGCCTTCACGTAGTTCTGCGCGTTCTTCGGGAGGTCCGCGAAGGTCTTGGCCTTCGTGATGTCCTCCGACCAGCCGGGCAGGGTCTCGTAGATCGGCTTCGCGTGGTGGAAGTCGGTCTGGGAGTACGGGAGCTCCTCGACGCGCTTGCCGTCGATCTCGTACGCGACGCAGACCGGGATCTCCTCCCAGCCGGTCAGCACGTCCAGCTTGGTGAGGAAGAAGTCGGTCAGGCCGTTGACGCGGGTGGCGTAGCGGGCGATGACCGCGTCGAACCAGCCGCAGCGGCGGTCACGGCCGGTGGTGACGCCCCGCTCGCCGCCGATGCGGCGCAGGGCCTCGCCGTCGGCGTCGAAGAGCTCGGTCGGGAACGGGCCGGCGCCGACACGGGTCGTGTACGCCTTGAGGATGCCGATGACCCGGTTGATCTTCGTCGGGCCGACGCCCGCGCCGGTGCAGGCACCGCCGGCGGTCGGGTTCGAGGAGGTGACGAAGGGGTACGTGCCGTGGTCCACGTCCAGGAGGGTGCCCTGGCCGCCCTC
Source organism: Streptomyces sp. R302 (assembly GCF_012927245.1). GTDB lineage: Bacteria > Actinomycetota > Actinomycetes > Streptomycetales > Streptomycetaceae > Streptomyces. The sequence continues at coordinate 235,248 of NZ_JABBGE010000009.1, read as the reverse complement.
GAAGAGGACGACCTTGCCCTCGTCGATGGCGTTGTTGAGGATCAGGGTGGTGTCGGCGACGTACGGCTTGATCTGGTCCGCGTACTGGAGCATCTCCTCGACGATCCGGCCGGACTCGATGGCGCGGCGGTTGAAGACCTTGGCGAGGAGCTGGTTCTTCTGCTCCAGGGCCGCCTCGACCTTCTGCTCCAGGATCGACTCGTCGTACAGGTCCTGGACCCGGATGCCGACGCGGTTGATCTTGTCGGCGTAGGTGGGGCCGATGCCGCGACCGGTGGTGCCGATCTTGCGCTTGCCGAGGAACCGTTCCGTCACCTTGTCGAGGGTGACGTTGTACGGGGTGATCAGGTGGGCGTTGCCGCTGATCAGGAGCTTCGACGTGTCGACGCCGCGCTCGTTCAGTCCGCTCAGCTCGGAGAGCAGGACCGCCGGGTCGACGACGACACCGTTTCCGATCACCGGGGTGCACCCCGGGGAGAGGATTCCGGAAGGGAGGAGGTGGAGCGCGTACTTCTGGTCGCCCACGACGACCGTGTGGCCGGCATTGTTGCCGCCCTGGTAACGCACCACGTAGTCCACGGATCCACCGAGCAGGTCGGTGGCCTTTCCCTTGCCCTCGTCACCCCACTGAGCACCGAGCAGCACAAGTGCGGGCACAGGCGTACACCCCTTCCGGGCGGGGCATGTCCAAGGTCAGGGGGCGTACGCCGCCTCACCGGTGTGCCCCGGAATAGACGAAGCCCCTGGCGCAATAGCGCAAGGGGCTCTTGCACAAAGATGCTACCCGAGGAAGGACCGAGGTGTCGGATCACGACCAGCTGCTGGTCATCGTCGACCCGGTCGCCCGCCGAAGTGACGGCGAGTCCGTGCGGATCGCGAAGGATGTCCTGTCCGCGGGCGCGGAGGCGAAGATCTGCCTGCCGGACTCTCCCGAGGAATTCTCCCGCGCCCTGTCCCGGCGCGGCTCCCGGCGCCCCGTGGTGGTCGGCGACGACCGGGCGCTGCTGCGGACGGTGACCCTGCTGCACCGGGACCGCACACTGGCGCGCGGGGCGCTGTCGGTCGTCCCCGTCGGTGCTCCGGAATCGCTGGGACTGGCCCGGTCGCTCGGCGTGCCGCAGGGCCCGGTCGTGGCGGCGCGGGCGGTGGTGGACGGCGTGGCGCGCCGCATGGACCTGCTGGTCGACGACAGTGACGGGGTGGTGCTGGGCGGCGTACGGATCGGGGCGGAGGCGCCGGTGCCCGCGCCGCCGCCGCACACGGTGTGGGACACCTGCCGCACGCTGGTACGGACGCTGGCCCGCGTCCCGGCGCAGGGCGGGACGCGCACGCACCGGCTGCGGGTGGAGGTGGACGGGGTGCGGCTGCGGGACCTGGACGAGCCGGTGGAGTCGGTGACGCTCCGCTCCCTCGGCGGCGTGGCGGAGGTCGTCGTCCGCCCCCCGGGCGCCCCGCCGGTCCGCGTGGAGGCCCGTACGCTCACGGTCTCCGGCCCGCTCTTCCGCTACGACGCCGACTCCCGCACCTCCCCGCCGCTCACCCGCCGCACCTGGACGGTCCGCGAGGACGCCTGGGCGCTCACGCTGCCGGCTCCGCTCCTTCCGGCGGAGGAGGCCGAGCCTTAGCCTGCCTCCGGGGGCGGAAGTGACGGACGGGGGGGGACGGCATGGCGAGGGCGCTGGACCGGCAGGACACGGCGGAGGCGCTGGAGCGGTACCGGCGGCGGGCCGGGCGCTGGGCGGGGGCGGGCCTCGGCGCGCTCCTGCTGGTGCCGGTGGCCGTCCTGCTCCCCGGGACGGTGTGGGCCGAGGACGTGGCGCCCGTGCTCGGTGGAGGCGGCCTCGTGCTCCTCGCCTTCGGGCTCGGCGCGCTCAGGCTCGCGCGCCGGATGCGGCGCGCGCTGAGCGCCGGGGACTGGTCGGCACACGCCGCCGAGCCGGTGGCGCGCACGCTGCACGCGGCGACCGTCGTCCTGGCGGCTCCGGGGGCCGGTGAGCTGTGGCCGCTGACGGTCGTCGCGGTGCAGCAGCGCTACCACCTGGCGCAGCCGGGGCCTGACGGCGTGCTGTGGTGGTGCGGCGACCCGCACCGGGGCGGGGTGCTCGCCGCGTCGGGCGGCGGGGAGCTGATCTGGGCGAGGCCGGTACGAGGGCGGCGGGCGCGGCAGCGGATCGTCCGGAAGGCGGAGCGGGAAGGGCTGCTGAACCGGCCCGTTCCGCGGCAGCCGCCGGGCGCCGCGGCACCGGCTCGGGCCGCGGCGCCCGCGCCGGTGCGGCGGCGGTGGGGGCTCTGGCGCTGGGTCGTCCTGGTCGCCGGGGTCGCCCTGGGGCTCGGGATCTACGGGGTGGAGGCGTCGGACCGCGATCCGCAGATCGATCTGACCGTGCTGAGCGAGGAGGCCGACGGCAGCTGTGTCGTGCGCTGGACCGACCCCTGGGACCGGCGGGATCGCACCGGCCCGTACCGGTGCGATCCGGAGCGCAGCTCCCTCCTGAGCGACTGGGAGACGGGCTGGATCGTGTCGTACGGCCCCTGGAAGGGCGACCTCTACAACGCCGACTGGTGGGGCACGCCCGCCAACGACGTCAACGACGCCGTCGGCGTGCTCGGCCTGCTGGGCCTGCCGGTCGGACTGGTCGGCGGCGCGGTCGGCCGGTGGCGGCGACGGCCGGTCGCCCCGGTGCCGTATCGGGCCACCGGCGGCACGCAGCGGGTGAGCCTCGTCAAGGCGCGCCCGGGGACGTACACGTACGCGGGGCTGGCGGCCGAGGCCGAGCGGCGGGCCGTCCCGCAGACGCGTCCCCCTCGCCCGGAGGCCGACGTCCGCGAGGTGCCGTGGTGGCGGGTGCGGAGCCTGCGCGCCATGACGTCCGTGCACGAGCTGCTGTTCGGTCTGATCGGCTGCGTGGCCTTCGGCCTCGTCGCGCTGGCCGGACCGGAGGACGTCTCGACCGTCCAGATCTACGGCTTCGGCGGCCTGGTCGTGGCGAGCGTGCTGTTCCACGGCTTCCGGCTGCTGACCGTCGGCCGCCCCATCGCCCTGCTGTTCGCGCGCGCCGCGAAGGCGCCCGTCGCCGTCCCCAAGCGGTACGTCCTGCTGCCCGACCCGTACGGCGGTCTTCCCGTCCTCGTCCTCTTCCCCGCTCACGGCGGGCCGGACGACCGCCCCGAGGCGCTGCTCCCGCTGCTCCCGCCCGGCCCGGCGAAGCGGCCCTGGCAGGGGCTGCCGTCCGCGTCGGCGGGCACCGCCGACCTGCGCGGGTGGCTCGACCGGTCCGACGACGGCGGGCCGGTCGTGGTCGCCAGGATCGAGGGGCGGACGTACTGGCCCGCCGAGCCGTATCTGGAGTCCGGGGAGGGGGACGCCGTCGCGTTCTTCGAACGGCTGGGGGCCGACGGTCAGGCGGAGGCCCTGTCCTCGGACTGAGCGTCGCGGTGGGTGCGCCAGCGGGCGAGCATGCCGTGCATCTCCCGCTGGACGAAGTCGAAGAACTCGGCGGTCTCCGCGACGCGGGTGCCCGCGGCCGTGTCCGGGCCGAGGGCCTCGACGCCGTCGCGCAGGACCTTCTCCCAGCGGGTCAGGATCTGGTCGCGGCGGGTGAAGGTCTCGTACCAGAGTTCGTTGTGGAGCACGTAGCGGTCGCGGCGGGTGCCGGGGTCGCGTTCGCGGCCGACCATGCCCACCTGGGTGAGGTACCGGACCGCGCCGGAGACGGCCGCCGGGCTGATCCGCAGCTGTTCGGCCAGCTCGGCCGAGGTCAGGGAGCCGGACTCGGAGGCGAGCAGGGCCGCGAAGACCCGGGACGCCATGCGCTGTATGCCCGCTTCGGTCAGCTCGGCGGCGAAGCGTTCGACGAACCGCGCCCGGTCTTCTGCGCTGCTGCTGGTCATGCGGTCATCTTCTCCCTCGTCCACCCGGCCGCCCCAACTTTATACGCTTTCTTAACTTCACAAGTTTGTGAAACAAGCGTACGTTCTGAAGCATGACGAAGGCAATCACGGTCGCCGGGCTCCACAAGGCGTTCGGCCGCACCCACGCACTGGACGGCCTCGACCTCACCGTCGCCACCGGCGAGGTCCACGGCTTCCTCGGCCCCAACGGCTCCGGGAAGTCCACCACCATCCGGGTGCTCCTCGGACTCCTCCGCGCCGACTCCGGCGCCGTGCAGGTGCTCGGCCGCGACCCCTGGCAGGACGCCGTCGAGCTGCACCGCTCCCTCGCGTACGTGCCCGGCGACGTGACCCTGTGGCGCAACCTCTCCGGCGGCGAGGTCATCGACCTCTTCGGCCGGCTGCGCGGAGGGCTCGACAAGGCGCGGCGGGCCGAGCTGATCGAGCGGTTCGAGCTCGACCCGACGAAGAAGGGGCGCACCTACTCCAAGGGCAACCGGCAGAAGGTCGCCCTGGTCGCCGCCTTCGCCTCCGACGCCGACCTGCTGATCCTCGACGAGCCCACCAGCGGCCTCGACCCGCTGATGGAGGGGGTCTTCCAGAACTGCATCGCCGAGGCGCGCGAGCGCGGCGCGACCGTCCTGCTGTCGAGCCACATCCTCAGCGAGGTCGAGACCCTCTGCGACCGGGTCAGCATCATCCGCAAGGGCCGCACGGTGGAGAGCGGTTCGCTCGCGGAGCTGCGGCACCTCACCCGCACCAGCGTCAGCGCCGAGCTCGCCGGCGCGCCGAACGGGCTCGCCCAGCTGCCCGGCGTGCACGACCTCGACGTGCGGGGCCACCGGGTCCGGCTCCAGGTCGACACCGACAAGCTCGACGCGGTGCTGCGGTCCCTCACCGAGTCCGGGGTGCGCTCGCTGACCAGCACCCCGCCCACCCTGGAGGAGCTGTTCCTCCGCCACTACGCGGACGACGAGGCGATGGCGCGATGAGCACGCTCGCGGTTCCCCTGACCGGCACCGGCACCCTCGCCCGGCTCGCGCTGCGCCGCGACCGGCTGATGCTGCCGCTGTGGGTGGTGGTCATCGGCGGCATGGCCTCCAGCGGCGTCAGCACGATCGGGGCGCTGTACGACACCGACGCCAAGCGGGCGCAGATCGCCGCCTCCATGAACGCCAACAGCTCCATCCGGTCGCTGTACGGACCGGTCTTCGACGACTCCGTCGGCGGGCTCGTCGCCTGGCGGTTCGGGGTCTTCGCGGCGACGCTCGCGGCCGTGATGAGCCTGATCATCGTCGTCCGGCACACCCGCGAGGAGGAGGAGACGGGCCGTCAGGAGCTCCTCTCCGCCGGGGCGGTGGGCCGGCGCGCGCCCCTGACGGCGGCGCTGCTCACCGCGCTCGTCGCCAACACCGCCGTCGCACTGATCATCACGGCCGGGCTCGCCGGCCAGGGCACGGCGGGGGCACTCGCCCTCGGGCTCGCGGTGGGCGGCACCGGCATGCTCTTCGCCGCCACCGCCACGATCGTCGCGCAGCTCACGGAGAGCGCGCGGCTGGCGAAGGGCCTGACGGCCGCGGTCCTCGGCGTCGCGTTCGTGCTGCGGGCGGCGGGCGACGCCGGGACGGAGGGAGGCTCCTCCGTGCTGACCTGGCTGTCGCCCGTCGGCTGGGCGGAGCAGGTCCGGCCGTTCGGCGGCGAGCGCTGGTGGGTGGTGCTGCTGATCGCGGCGGCGGTCCTCGTCCAGACGGCGGTGGCGTACGTCCTGACCGGGCGGCGTGACGTCGGCATGAGCTTCCTGCCGGCCCGCCCCGGCCCGGCGGAGGGCCGGCTCGCGACGGCCGGCGCGCTGGCCTGGCGGCTGCAGCGGGGCGGCCTCCTCGGCTGGTCGCTCGGGTTCCTCGTGGCCGGGCTCGTCTTCGGCGGGATGGTCGAGGGCGCGGCGGACATCGTCGGGGACAACGAGCAGGCGAAGGAGATCTTCGAGCGGATGGGCGGGCAGAGCGCCCTCACGGACGCCTTCCTCGCCGCCATGGTCGGCCTGTTCGGGCTGATCGCCGGACTGTTCGTGGTCGGCTCGGTGCTGCGGCTGCACGGCGAGGAGACCTCGCAGCGCGCCGAACCGCTCCTGGCCGGCGTGCTCGGCCGGCTGCGGTGGGCGGCGGGGCACCTGGCCGTGGCATTCGGCGGGACGGTGCTGATCATGGCCCTCGCGGGGGTCGGCCTGGCCGCCTCGTACGGCAAGGACTTCGGGCCCGTCCTCGGCGCGGCGCTCGCCCAGCTGCCCGCGATCTGGGTCCTGGGCGGAGTCGCGGTGCTGCTGTGGGGCGCCTTCCCGAAGGCCGCGGTGGCGGCGTGGGGCGCGGCGGGACTCGCACTGGTCATCGGCTGGATCGGCCCGGCCCTGAACCTGCCGCAGGCGGTCCTCGACCTCTCGCCCTTCGGCCACCTGCCGAAGCTCCCGGGCCCGGAGATGACGTGGGCGCCGCTGCTGGTGCTCACGGCGATCGCCGCGGCCCTGGTCGCGGGCGGGCTGTGGCGGCTGCGGCGGCGGGACATCGCCTGCTGAGGCCGTGGCGCCACGGGGTGGCCGGTGTCCTGCCCGGGACACCGGCCACCGCTACACCTCCACGGGCAGTTCCTCCACGCCCCGGATCACAAAGCCGGCCCTCCGCCGCGGCGGGGCCGCGAGGCGCAGACCGGGGGCCTGACGGAGGAGTTCCGCGAAGACGGCGGTCAGCTCCAGGCGGGCCAGCGGCGCGCCCAGGCAGTAATGGATGCCCGCGCCGAAGCTGACATGGGGGTTGTCCGCGCGGGTGAGGTCCAGGGCGTCCGCCGTGGGACCGAAGCGCGCCGGGTCGCGGTTGGCCGAGCCCATCAGGAGCGCGACCTCCGAACCCCGCGGGATCACCGTCCCGCCGACCTCGATGTCGTCGAGGACCCAGCGCTCGAACATCTGGAGCGGTGTGTCGTAGCGGAGAAGTTCATCCACAGCTGTGGACAACTTTTCGGGATCCGACGACAGGGACGCGTCCCACATCCCGTGCCGCAGCAGCGTCCACACCCCACCCGTCGTGGTGTTCACCGTCGCCTCGTGCCCCGCGTTCAGCAGCAGCACGCAGGTGGAGATCATCTCCTGCTCGGTCAGCTCCTCGACCCCGATCAGCGCGGAGATCAGGTCGTCGCCCGGGTCGGACCGCCGGCGCGCGACCAGCCGGCGCAGGTAGTCGGAGAACTCGACGGAGGCGCGGACGGCCGCGCGGGCCGTCTCCTCCGACGGGTTCAGCTCGAACATCCCGCAGATCGCCGCCGACCAGGGCCGCAGCATGGCCCGCTCCTCGTCGGCCTCCGGAATGCCCAGCATCGCGGCGATGACCGCGACCGGCAGGGGTTCGGCGACCGCCGCCTGGAGGTCGCCGCCGCCCGCCGCGACCAGCTCGCCGACCAGGCCGGCGGCCAGCTCCCGTACCGTCGGCGCCAGCCTCTCCACCGTCCTCGGGGTGAAGGCCTTGGAGACCAGCCGCCGGATGCGGGTGTGGTCGGCGCCCTCCAGGTCGAGCAGACCGTGGTCGTTGAGGGTGTGGAAGGGCTCGTGCAGCGGGTCGGGGGCCGCGCGGCCGAACTCCTCGTGGGTGAAGCGGTGGGTGTACGTACGCCCCAGGCGCCGGTCCCGCAGCAGCGCCGACACGTCCGCGTGGTGCGGGACGAGCCACTGGCGGGCGGGCCCGTACCAGTGCGCCCGCCCGCCGTCCCGCAGCGCGGCGTACGCCGGGTACGGGTCGGCGACGAACTCCGGGGACCAGGGGTCGAACAGTGCGGCGGCGTCCATGCGGGGGACGCTACCGCCCGACCTGCACAAGCCGCGCCTCGTACGCGAAGACCGCCGCCTGTGTCCGGTCGCGCAGGCCCAGCTTGACCAGGATCCGGCTGACGTGGGTCTTGATGGTCGACTCGGCGACGACGAGGTGCTCGGCGATCTCCTGGTTGGACAGGCCCTGCGCGATGAGGACGAGGACCTCCGTCTCGCGTTCGGTGAGCTCGCCGACCTGGGCGACGGCGGGCACCCGCGGCGCGGTGTCGGCGGTCCGCGCGAACTCGGTGATGAGCCGTTTCGTCACGGTCGGCGCGAGCAGCGCCTCGCCCGCCGCGACGATCCGGACGCCGTCGGCGAGCTGCCGGGCGGAGGCGTCCTTGAGGAGGAAGCCGGACGCGCCGGCGCGCAGCGCCTGGTACACGTACTCGTCGAGGTCGAAGGTGGTGAGGACGAGGACCTTCGCGTCCGCGTCGGCGGCGACGATCTCGCGGGTGGCCTCGATGCCGTTGAGTTCGGGCATCCGGATGTCCATGAGGACGACGTCCGGGCGGAGTGCGGCGACCTGCGCGACCGCCTCCCGGCCGTTGACGGCCTCGCCGACGACCTCGATGTCCGGCATCGCGCCGAGCAGCACGGAGAAGCCCTCCCGGACCATGATCTGGTCGTCGACGATCAGCACCCTGATCACTGGTCGGTCCCTTCGCGTTGGACGGGGACGAAGACGGCGACCTCGTAGCCCCCGTCGTCCGTCGGTCCGTCGGTCATCTCCCCGCCGAGCATCGTGACACGCTCCCGCATGCCGGTGATGCCGTGCCCCGCACCCGGGGACGGCTTCACCAGGCCGCGCGCCGGACCGTTCGCGATGCGCAGGCCGAGGCCGCCGAGGACATGGCTGACCTCGACCTTCGCCGGGGCGCCCGGCGCGTGCCGCAGCACGTTGGAGAGGGCCTCCTGGACGATCCGGTACGCCGACAGCTCGACGCCCTGCGGCAGTTCCCGCACCGCGCCGGTGACGGTCAGGGCCACGTCGAGCCCGGCCTCCCGGACGTTGCCGACGAGCCCGTCGAGGTCGGCGAGGGTGGGCTGCGGGGCGTCGGGGGCCTCGTAGTCCTCGGCGCGGACGACACCGAGGATGCGGCGCAGCTCGGTGAGGGCGGCGACGGCGTTCTCCCGGATGGTGAGGAAGGCCTGCTCCAGCTCCGGCGGCGGGTTCTCCACCCGGTAGGGCGCGGCCTCGGCCTGGATGGCCACCACCGACATGTGGTGCGCGACGACGTCGTGCAGCTCCCGCGCGATGGTGGTCCGCTCCTCCAGGAGGGTCCGCTTGGAGCGCTCGACGGCGGTGACGGACTGCTGGGCAGTGACTTCGCGCACCGCCTGGCGGCGGATCTGGACGACGGCGATGACCAGCAGGAAGAGGGCGGAGAAGAAGAGCATCTCGGCACCGTTGAAGCCGTATCCCGAGCCCATGCTCAGGAAGAAGGAGGTGAAGGTGGCGTACGCGGCGGTGATCAGCCACATCCACGCGGCGGCCCGGGGGCCGGTCCGCAGGGCGACGACGACGAGGACGAAGAGGTGGGCGCCGAAAGAGCTCGGCGCCCAGGGCCAGCCGTCGTAGCCGCTCAGGTAGGCGACGAAGGGCGTCGACCCTATCGAGAACCAGAAGGCCGGTGCCGGCCGGCTCACGGTGAGGAGCACGGCGGCCGTCGGCACCAGGCAGGTGACGAGGGCGACCGGCCCGACGGAGTCGTTGATCTCCTCGAAGCCGAGGAGGAAGGTCACCAGGGCGAGGAAGCCGATCGCCGCGTGCGGCAGCAGCCCGGTGTGCGGGCGCAGCCGCCGGGGCAGGAAGCGCAGCACGGGGCTGTCCGGCGCGAGCCGGGGCAGCGGGCGGTAGCCGAGGGCGTCGCCGGAGAGGTCTTCGCGCAGACCGCCGAGCGCGTCCAGCGTCATGCGGAGCTCGGGGCTGCGGCTGCCCGTGTCGGGGGTCTGTGTCGGGTTCACGCCGTCCACGGTACGGAAGGCCCGGGGCGGCCCGCGTCCCGCTGGATGCGGATCCCGGGCCGTCCCCCTTGAGTACTACGGACGCCCGGCGCCTCAGAACGCCAGCTGCGCGAGCTCCTCCGCGACGACCGCGCACGCGTCGGCCGCCGGGTCGATGAGGGGGAAGTGGCCGACGTCCTCCAGGAGCGTGAGGCCGACCGTCTCGCCCGCCTTCGCCGCGGCCTCGACGAAGGCGTCGGCGACCTCGGCGGGGACGGTGAGGTCGGCGCGGCCCTGGACGAGGGCGGTGGCGATGCCGGTGGGCAGCAGCCGCGCCGGGTCGGTGGCCGCGGCCCGCTCCTCGTACGCCTCCGCGCCGCCGAGCAGCTGGGTCACCGCCCCGCCGCACACGTCGAGTTCGCGGGCCCGGTCGAAGTGGCCGATGGGCGCGAGGGCGACGACGCCGCGCAGCGCGGGCGGGGCGGGCAGCCGCCAGGGGGAGCCGGCGGGCAGCACGTGCCGGGCGGCGGCCCACAGGGCGAGCTGGCCGCCGGCCGAGTGGCCGGTGAGGACGGTGCGGTGCGGGTCGGCCTGCGGCAGATGCGCGGCGGCGAGCTCCGGTACGGCGTCGAGGGCGGCGGCCACGTCGTCGAAGGTCTCCGGCCAGCGGCCCGCGACCGGGGTCGTACCGCCCTGGTGGGGGAGGCCGGGGCCGCGCCGGTACTCGACGCTGGCGACGGCGAAGCCGCGGCGGGCGAGGAAGTCGGCGAAGGGGCTGATGTGCTGCCGGTCGTAGGGGGCCCGCCAGGCGCCGCCGTGCAGGACGACGACGAGCGGGGCGCGCCCGTCGCCGGCCTTGGGGGCGTACAGGTCGACGATCTGGTCGGGGTGGTCGCCGTACGCGGCGGTGGCGTCGGGGGGAACGGCCGGGTGCGAGAAGGCCGATGCCTCTTCGGCGGCGTCGCGCGCGGCGGGGTCCGGCATGGGGGGTTCCAACCTCTCGGTGACGGGGCCGAATCGGCCTGACCTGCGGGGACCGTATCAGGGTCCGGGCCCCGCAGATCAGGTGAAGATCATCCGATCTGACGGCCGGTCACCGTCCTTCTCCGGAAGGTCAGTCGGACGGCGTCCCGGCCAGGACGTCCGCCAGGACGCGGGCCGCTTGCTCGGCGTCCGCGAAGCCGACGTACAGCGGCGTGAAGCCGAACCGCAGGATGTCCGGACGGCGCAGGTCGCCCACCACCCCGCGCTTGATCAGCTCGGGCATCACGGTGGGCGCGTCCGCGCAGGCCAGTGCCACCTGGCTGCCGCGTTCGGCGTGCGCCTCCGGGGTGATCGGGGTGACCCGGCCCTCGGGGGCGTAGGCCCGCACGCACTCCAGGAAGAAGTCCGTGAGCGCGAGGGACTTGGCGCGGACGGCGTCGATCGCGACCCCGTCCCACACGTCGAGCGCCGCCTCCAGGGCCAGCATGGACAGGATGTCCGGGGTGCCGACGCGGCCCCGGACGGCGCCGTCGGCGGGCCGGTAGCCGGGCGTCATGCCGAACGGGTCGGCGTGCGAGGTCCAGCCGGGCAGCGGCGAGTCGAAGCGGTCCTGGTGGCGCTCGGCGACGTACAGGTACGCGGGCGAACCGGGGCCGCCGTTGAGGTACTTGTAGGTGCAGCCGACCGCCAGGTCCACACCGTGCGCGTCGAGGCCGACGGGCAGGGCGCCGGCGCTGTGGCACAGGTCCCAGACGGCCAGCGCGCCCGCCGCGTGGAGGGCGGCGGTGGTGCCGGGCAGGTCGTGCAGCCGGCCGGTGCGGTAGTCGACGTGGTTGACGAGCGCGAGCGCCGTCCGGTCGCCCGCGGCGGCGGGGATGTCGGCCGGGTCGAGGGGCACGATCCGGTGACCGGTCATCCGGGCCGCGGACTCCGCGATGTACCCGTCCGTGGGAAACGTCGACGCGTCCACCAGGATCTCGTCGCGTCCCTCTCCGGCTTCTCCCGCGAGGCGGGCCGCCGCGACGACCGCCTTGAAGACGTTCACGCTGGTCGAGTCGCCGGCGACGATCTGCCCGGCGGCGGCGCCGACGAGCGGGGCGATCCGGTCGCCGATCCGCTCGGGGGCGGTCCACCAGCCCGACTCGTCCCAGGAACGGATCCGCAGCTCGCCCCACTCGCGGCCGATGACGTCGGCCATGCGGGCGGGGACGTGCGCGGGGAGCGCGCCGAGCGAGTTGCCGTCGAGGTAGACGGTCTCCTCGTCGAGCGCGAACTTCGCACGGTGACCGCCGAGCGGATCGGCGGCGTCGAGGCGCCGGGCCTCCTCGCGGAGGGCGGACGCGACGTCGAGGCGCTCGGCCTCCGCGGGCTCCTGGGCCCGCTCGTACGTGTCAGACATGGCTGCGGGCCGTCCAGAGCTCGGGGAACACGTTCTTCTGGGCGCGCTTCTCCAGCCAGGCCACGCCCGCGGAGCCGCCGGTGCCGGTCTTGGAGCCCATCGCGCGGCGGGTCGCCACCAGGTGGTCGTTGCGCCATCGCCAGACGAGTTCGGCGACGTCGCTGAGGGCCTCGCCGAGGCGGACGAGCTCCTCGTGCTCCTCCGGCGCCGCGTACAGCGCCGCCCACACGGCCTCGACCTGCGGCGAGGGCTCGTAGCGCTGCGTCAGGTCGCGGGTGAGGACGGACGGCGGCACGGGCAGGCCCCGGCGGGCGAGGAAGCCGAGCACCTCGTCGTACAGGCTCGGCTCGTGCAGCGCCTTCTCCAGCTCGGCGTGGACGCGGGGCGCGCCCCGGTGCGGGACGAGCATGGACGCCGACTTCTCGCCGAGCAGGAACTCCATGCGGCGGTACATCGCCGACTGGAAGCCGGAGCCCTCGCCGAGCGCGCCGCGGTAGGCGTTGAACTGGCCGGGGGTGAGCTGGGAGAGCGGCCGCCAGGAGTGGTTCAGGGCCTCCAGCTCGCGGACCGAGCGCTTCAGCGCGTCGACGGCGACGGGCAGGCGCTCCTCGCGCAGCGCGCGGCTCGCGGTCTCCCACTCGTGGACGATGACCGTGAACCACAGCTCCATGACCTGGGTGGTGACCAGGAAGACCATCTCGCCGGGGTCGTCCGAGCGGAGGTGCTGGAGGTGGGTGAGGACGTCCGCCTGGACGTAGTCCTCGTACGGCGTCGTGCCGGCGAAGTCGAGATTCGGCGTGTCGACGACCGATCCGGCTCCGGAGGCATCGGGAGAGGGGGTGGATGACATTGCTGTCTCCTCGATACGGGCTACCGGGTAGCGGTCCGCTCCACCGTGCGCGCTCGGCGGCGCGCCACGGGAGCTCCGGTCCCCTCGGGAGGCGTGCTCCTTCGCACGCGTCCCACGCGCATCATGACACGATCGGACCGGTGATGTAGATCCCCTCTTCGCTATACGGAAAAGCGTTCGAACGACATCCGTTGAGGCCCTTGATCTGCTGCATCATCGCGGGCGCCGGCTTCCCCGGCCCTCCGCAGTCCATGTGCTGCCGGATCCCGATCTCGTGCCCGACCTCGTGGTTGATGATCAGGTGCCGGTACTCCTCCGGCGGCCCGGCGAAGGTCGGCGAGCCCAGCATCCACCGCTTGAGGTTCACCACGACGCCGTCGGTGGTCTCGCAGTTCAGCTCGCCGTGCGTGTTGAGGCCCTGCCGGGCGCAGAGCGCGTCGGCGGTGTCGGGGGTGGCTATCCGGATGACGAAGTCGGCGTCCGACGCCACCAGCTGGAAACGGCCCCGGCCGTGCGCGGCCCAGCCGCGCGGATGGGCCAGGATCGCCTCGATCTCCTCGGCGGTCCCCCGGGCCGAGAGGTCGACGCCGTCCTCGATCTGCACCCGGTAGCGGCGCAGGGTGCCGCTGGTGCCGGTGACCCGGCCGGAGGCGGTGGCGGAGGTGAAGGTGCCGGGACCGGACTGCGGCACGGTCGGGGGCTTCTTCTTCGTGGCGGTCGGCGTCGGCTTGGGCTTCGGCTTCTTGCTCGGCGTGGGCGTCGGCTTCGCCTTCGCCTTCGGCGTGGTGGCCGTGGTGGTGGGCCCGGGCGCCCGGGGCGCCTCGGACCCCACGGCGGGCGCCGCCGCCTCGTCCCGCTTCTCCTGGAAGTGGGCGAGCGCCACGCCCGCGCCGAGCGAGACGCCCATCAAGACCACGGTCGACAGGACGAGCCGGCCGCGGCGCGTGACGCGCGTCCCCGCGCGGCGGCTCCGCCCGCTCCGCCGGCCGTCTCGGCGCCGGTCGGGCGCTCCCCGCTTGCCCACGACAGTTCCCCCCTGTTTCCGGCCGGTCCGGGGATCGTACCGGCCGGGGGTGACGGCCCGGTCAGCCCAGGGTCGCGGCGGCCGTCTCCGAGGAGTCCCGCAGGAAGGTCGTGCAGCGCTCGTACTCGTCCTTCTCGCCGATCTCGCCGGCGGCCCGGGCCAGCGCGTGCAGGGCCCGCAGGAAGCCGCGGTTCGGCTCGTGCTCCCACGGCACCGGGCCGTGGCCCTTCCAGCCGTTGCGGCGCAGCGCGTCCAGGGCGCGGTGGTAGCCGGTGCGGGCGTAGGCGTACGACTCCACCACGCGGCCGGCCTCGAACGCGTCGTCCGCGAGCTGCGCCCACGCCAGGGAGGAGGTCGGGTACTTCGCGGCGACGTCGGCCGGGGCGGTGCCCTGGGCGAGGGCCTCGCGGGGGCCGGGGTCGTCGGGCAGAAGGGTGGGCGCGGGGCCCCCGAGCAGATTCTCATGCGTAACCATCCCCCCAGTCTGCCCCAGCCCCGGCGTTCCGTTGCGGGCACACCTCGCGGTTACTCGGAGCCCGGATCCAGCGGCGGGGCCGTCAGGGAGCAATGGGTCTTGCAGGTGGGGTGGCAGGGGGCGGAGCGGGGGGTGCGCAGGGTGGCCCAGGAGAGCGCGGCGCCCAGGACGAGGACGCCCGCGCAGATGGGCATCGCCCGGTCGAACGTCGCGTCGAACTCGGTCGGCGAGAGGTACGCCGTCGGCCCCATGCCCGTGAGCAGCGGCAGCGCCGCCACCGCGACGAGCCCCGCCGCCCGCGCCGCCGCGTTGTTGATGCCGCTGGCGAGCCCCGCCCGGGAGACGTCGACGGAGGCGAGGACCGTCGCGGTCAGCGGCGCGACCAGCACGGTCATGCCGACGCCGAGCACGACGAGGGCCGGCAGCACGTCCGGTACGTACGCGGCGTCCGCCCCGACCCGCAGCATCAGCAGCATCCCCGCCGCGCACAGCAGCGGGCCGACGGTCAGCGGGATGCGCGGCCCGATCTTCTCCCCCACCTCACCGGACTTCGCGGAGAACAGCAGCATCAGCACGGTCGTCGGCAGCAGCGCCGTACCGGCGGCGAGCGCCGAGTAGCCGGTGACGACCTGGAGCTGGATCACAGCGAGGAAGAAGAAGCCGCCGAACGCCGCGTACACGCACAGCGTCACCACGTTCACGGCGGTGAAGAGGCGGGAGTGGAAGATCGACGGCGGCATCATCGCCCGCTCGCCGCGCCGCCGCTCCAGCGCCACGAACCCGGCCCCGGCCAGGAGACCGGCCGCCCCGGCCCACCACAGCGCGTCGATCAGCGCGTAGGTGACGAGGCCGAGCGCCGCCGCGCCGAGCACCGCCCCGAGCACGTCGAAGCGGCGGCCGTGCGCGGCCTCGTCGCGGGACTCGGGGACGTACCGCAGCGCGACCGGCACGCAGAGCGCGGCGAGCGGCACGTTCAGGAGGAAGACCCAGCGCCAGCCGGGCCCGTCGACCAGCCAGCCGCCCACGAACGGCCCGACCGCCGCCCCGACGCCGCCGAAGCCGGACCAGAGGCCGACCGCGCGGGCCCGGTCGTCGGGGTGGAAGCTCGCCTGGATCAGCGCGAGCGACCCGGGGGTGAGCAGCGCGCCGCCGACGCCCTGGAGGGCCCGCGCGGCGACGAGGACGCCGGCGTTCGGCGCGAGGCCGCACAGCAGGGAGGCGAGCGCGAACCACACGACGCCGACGACGAAGACCCGGCGCCGCCCGTACCGGTCGCCGAGCGAGCCGCCGAGCAGGATCAGCCCGGCCAGCGTCAGCATGTACGCGTTGACGGTCCACTGGAGCGCCGCGAGGTCGGCGCCGAGGTCCTCGCCGATGTGCGGCAGCGCCACGTTGACGACGGTCGAGTCGAGCAGCGCCATCGCCGAGCCGAGCACGGTCGTGAGGACGATCCACCGCCCTCGGGCGGAGGCCATCCGCACCTCGGGCCTGGCCACGCTCATGCCTGCATGGTCCCCCGGGCCGGGAGCTCCTGCCTCCTCAGACACCGTCGGTCCGCAGCCGCGCCGCCGCCCTGACCAGCGCTTCCACGCCCCGCTCGGCCTTGGCGCGGGGGCAGCCCACGTTGAGCCGGACGAAGCCCGGGGTGCCGTAGGTGCCGCCGGGCATGATCGCGACCTTCTCCGTACGGACCAGTTCCTCCTGGAGCCGCGTCTCGTCGACGCCCAGCGGCCGGAGGTCGATCCAGGCGAGGTAGCCGGCCTGCGGCGGGGTCCAGTCGACGCCCGGCAGGCCCGCGCGGAGCCGGTCCCCGACCATCGTCATCGTTCCGGCGACATAGCGGCGGAGCGCGTCGAGCCAGGGAGCGCCGTGCCGGTAGGCGGCGACGTGGGCGGTGAGGGAGAGGACGGCCGGGGAGGCGAGCCCCTCGGCGGTCTCCATCCGCCGCAGGAACTCCGTCCGCTCGTCGGGGTCGCCGATGATGCCGTACGAGCCGGAGAGCGCCGGGAAGTTGAAGGCCTTGGTCCCCGAGGTGATCAGCGCCCAGCCGCAGCCCCGGCCGGGCTCGGCGATCCGGCTCCACGGGACGTGGCGGTGGCCGTCGGCGGTCAGGTCGGCGTGGATCTCGTCGCTGACCACGGTCACGTCGTGCCGCTCGGCCAGTTGGCGGAAGTCGGTGAGCTCCTTCCCGGTCCACACCCGGCCGGTCGGGTTGTGCGGGGAGCAGAGCAGCAGCATCCGGCTGTCCGGGCGGGCCAGCTCCCGCTCCAGGGCCTCCGTGTCCCCGACCGGGACCCCGCGCAGTTCGCGCCCGAGCCCGGTGACGGCCTTGCGGAAGCCGTCGTACGTGGGGGTGTGGACGACGACGCCGTCACCGGGCCGGGTCCACATCTGGAGCAGCTGGGAGAGCTGGCTGAGCACCGAGGGCGCGTAGACGAGGGCCTCGGTGTCGAGCGCGGTGTCGTAGCGGCTCGCGTACCAGTGGCGTACGGCCTCCCGGAAGCCGTCGGCCCCGCCGAGCCGCCAGTCGGTGTAGCCGAAGACGCCGTGGCCGATCCGGGCGCGCAGCGCGTCGAGGACCTCGGGCGGGGAGGCGAAGTCCATGTCGGAGATGGTGAAGGGGAGCAGGTCGGAGACGCCGAAGCGGTCCGCGGTCCCGTCCCACTGCACGGACCAGGTGCCCCGCCGGTCCCGTATCGCGTCGAAGTCGTGGTCGTAGTCGACGTCATGGTCGACGTCATGGTCGAAGTCGTCCATCGGAACTCCCCACTCCCCTCGGGTACGCGAAGGGCCCGGCACCCACACGGGGGTGCCGGGCCCTTCGGTCACGGCTTACTTCAGCTTCTTGCCGGCCGAGCGCAGCGCCTCGCACGCCTCGGTGACGCGCGCGGCCATGCCCGCCTCGGCGAGCTTGCCCCAGGTGCGCGGGTCGTAGGTGGACTTCTTGCCGACCTCGCCGTCGACCTTCAGGACACCGTCGTAGTTGCGGAACATGTGGTCCACGACCGGGCGGGTGAAGGCGTACTGGGTGTCGGTGTCGAGGTTCATCTTGACCACGCCGTTCTCGATGGCGGTGGCGATCTCCTCGGCGGTCGAGCCGGAGCCGCCGTGGAAGACGAAGTCGAACGGGGAGGCCTGGCCGAACTTCTCGGCGACGCCGGCCTGGAGGTCCTTGAGGAGCTCCGGGCGCAGGACGACGTTGCCCGGCTTGTAGACGCCGTGCACGTTGCCGAAGGAGGCGGCGAGCAGGTAGCGGCCCTTCTCGCCCAGGCCCAGGGCCTCGGCGGTGCGGATCGCGTCGTCGACGGTGGTGTACAGCTCGTCGTTGATCTCGTGGCTGACGCCGTCCTCCTCGCCGCCGGTCGGGGTGATCTCGACCTCAAGGATGATCTTGGCGGCGGCGGCCTTCGCGAGCAGCTCCTGGCCGATGGCCAGGTTGTCGGCGAGGGTCTCGGCGGAGCCGTCCCACATGTGCGACTGGAAGAGCGGGTTCCGACCGGCCTTGACGCGCTCGGCGGAGATGTCGAGCAGCGGGCGGACGTAGCCGTCCAGCTTGTCCTTCGGGCAGTGGTCGGTGTGCAGCGCGACGGTGATGTCGTACTTCGCGGCGACGATGTGGGCGAACTCGGCCAGGGCGACGGCGCCCGTGACCATGTCCTTGCTGTACTGGCCGCCCAGGAACTCGGCGCCACCGGTCGAGATCTGGATGATGCCGTCGCTCTGGGCCTCGGCGAACCCGCGCAGCGCCGCGTGGAGGGTCTGGGAGGAGGTCACGTTGATGGCCGGGTAGGCGAACTTGCCAGCCTTCGCCCGGTCGAGCATCTCGGCGTAGACCTCGGGGGTTGCGATGGGCATTCGTCCGCTCCTTGTGATGTGCGGGTGTGCGTTGCTGTATCCCTGACCTAGGGCGACGTCATCGTCGGTGCCATCTTTCCAGACTCTTGTACGGGCTCCCACGGGCGCCGCATGCCGAAAGGCGGGGTGTTTCACGTGAAACACCCCGCCTTTCGATAAAAGTGCAGGTCAGAACCGTATGCGTCGAGATCCGGGACCTAAGTCACGACTTCGCGGCGGTTCGACCGTGCGACTAGGCGAGTCCGAGCTCGTCAAGAGCGAAGGCGTAGAGGTACGGGACGCCCGCCGTGCCGCTGATCTTCTCGCCGGCGCCGGTGGCGCGGTCCACGATGGTGGCGACGGCGACGACCTCGGCGCCGGCCGCGCGGGCCGCCTCGACGGCGGTCAGCGGGGAGCCGCCGGTGGTGGAGGTGTCCTCGACGATCAGGACCCGGCGGCCCTTGATGTCCGGGCCCTCGACCTGGCGCTGCATGCCGTGGGCCTTGGCGGCCTTGCGGACGACGAAGGCGTCCAGGCGCTCGCCGCGCGCGGCGGAGGCGTGCAGCATCGCGGTGGCGACCGGGTCGGCGCCCAGGGTGAGGCCGCCGACCGCGTCGAAGTCGAGGTCCTTGACCAGGTCGAGCATGACCTGGCCGACCAGCGGCGACGCCGCCCCGTCCAGCGTGATCCGGCGCAGGTCCACGTAGTAGTCGGCTTCCAGACCCGAGGAGAGGGTCACCTTGCCGTGCACCACGGCCTTGTCCTTGATCTGCTGGAGCAGTTCAGCGCGTACGTCAGTCATGCTCAGCAGCTTAGAGCCGCCGCCAGGCCCAGACGCTCTCGACCTCCAGCGGGTCGATGGGGGTGACCAGGCGCGGATGGGTGTTGAGGCCGTTCGGCGGGCCGGACTGCGGCTCGACGCAGACGGCGTCGGCGGGCTCGTCGTAGATCACCACCCACTCGGCGCGGCTGGTCACCTTCAGCTCCAGCTCGCCCGGCCAGGTGAGGGTGACGTCGACGCCGTCGGGCATGCCGAAGCAGTCGTCCCAGGGGCCCGCCGACGGGGGGATGCGGCGGCCGGTGGGCAGGTGGTTCTCGCCGCGCTCCTCCTGCCAGCCGGGCGTGAAGTCGAGGCGTACGTCCTCGCCGCCCGCCCCGAGGTTCCGCAGGAACCAGGGGTGCCAGCCGGCCTGCGCCGGGAAGGAGTCGTCGTACGCCTCCACCCCGAACGTCGAGGTCAGCCGGGACTCGGTCAGTTCGAGGACCTGGGTGACGCGCCCCTTGTACGGCCACGGGTCGCCGAGCTCGCAGGTGAGGACGGCCTCGGTGGCGGAGGCACGGGCCACCGTCCAGGCCCGGTCGCGGACGGTGCCGTGGATGGCGTGCGGGGCCGCGTTGACGGGCAGCTGGTGGGTGACGGCCCCGTCACGGAACCGGCCGTTCTCGGTCCGGCCGCACCAGGGCACCATCGGGAAGCTGCCGTAGCGCTCGCCCTGCTTCAGGAGCTCGGTGCCCGCGATGCGCAGGCTCTCGATCCGGCCGCCGCGCTCGGCGTTGATGGTCAGCTCGGCGTCGCCCGCCGTCAGTCGCGTCAGGTTGCTCACGCCCCGACCCTAAGTCCTGGGACCCGCTCGATTGGACCGTTTCAACGAGGGACTTCCGCCGAGCCGTTCCCCGGGCCGTTCAGCGGCGGCGGCGCAGCGCCCTGGTGACGACGACCGCGGAGGCGAGGGCGAGGGCGGCGGCCGGGGCGACCCAGCGGAGGGTGGCGCCCGCACCGCTCGGCGCGGGGGCGGGCACGGGGGCGTACCGGCCGCGCGGCGGCGCGTGGTCGACCTCCTCGGCGCTCCTGCCGATCATCGTCCGGCGGGCGTGGGCGGCCTCGGCGGCGGGCTTCGCGGCGGGGAACTCCGGGGCGGCGGCCGGTTCGTGGCGGACGTCGTCGGCGAAGCCGGACATCTTGGCGTCGGCGTCGGCGTCCGTGCCGGGTTCGGCTTGGGCCTCGGCGTCGCCCGCGCCGCCGAAGGCGCCGGTGCCGAAGGAGGTGGCGTCGCCGGGGGTCTGCTCGCCGGGGGCCTCCTCCTCGACAGCCTCTCCTGCGGTCTCCTCCGCGGCGGCCTCCGCCGCGAGGGCCGCGGCGGCCTCCACGAAGGCGTCCAGGAGGCGGTCGCGGGCGGCGTCGCGGGCCTCCTCGGGCTCCTCGGCGAGCCGGCCGGTGGCGGTGAGGGCGCCGGTGAAGCTGAGTCCGGTGCCTTCGGCCGCCGGAGTGAGGACGACGGTCAGGGAGACCTCGGCGGCGCCCTTGCCCCGGGCCTCGGTGCCCTCGCCCTCGTAGGTGATGGCGCCGTCCCGTTCGACGATCCGCAGCCCGCCGCGGTAGGTGATGGTGTGCCCGCCGACCCGGAGCCGGAACCTCCCGACGACGTGCCGCCCCGCCGGGGAGGCGTCCTCCGGGTCCGCGGAGGCGTCGCGCTGGAGGCCCGGCACGCAGCGCGCCACCCGCGCCGGGTCGGTGAGGGTGGCCCGCAGGGCCTCGGCCGGGACCGGGACGAACACCTCATGCTCCATGGGGCCCGAGCCTACTCAGCGGGGCGCCCGGCGTCGCCCGTTCCGCTACGGAGCCGCGCACCGGGTCCTCCGCTCAGTTGCCGTACCGGGGGTGCACCAGCGTCGACGGCGGGAGCCCGGTGATCCGGGTGCGCTCGGCGCGCCGGGCGGCGGCCGGCAGGTCGCGGGGGGCGAGGGAGCGCGGCGCGGGCCCGTCGGCGGCGAGCCCGAGGGCGGGCGGCCGGTCGCCGCGGACGGCGAGCAGGAAGCCCCAGTCGTCGGGTCCGGCGCGTCCGGCGCCCGCCCGTCCGGCCCGGTCGGGTCCGGCCGCGAAGCCGGGGGCGCGGCCCTCGGTGCTGTACGGCCGGGTGGCGTAGCCGGCGGCGCGCAGGGTGGCGTCGGCCGTCCAGTAGGTACGGGGCCGGTCGGTGGCGGCCCCGGCGTGCACGACGAGCCGGCCGCCGTCGGCGAGGACGCCCGCGATGAGGCCGTAGAACTCCTGGGAGTAGAGCTTGGTGCTGGGGGTGATCCCGGGGTCGGGCAGATCGGAGATCACCACGTCGTACCGTTCCTGCACACTCCCGGAGGCGCCCCTCAGCCAGTGGAAGGCGTCGGCGTGGACGACCCGGACGCGCGGGTCGCGGAAGGCCTGCCCGTTGAGCGCGGCGAGCGCGGGGTCGGTGCGGGCGAGACGGACGACGCCGGGGTCGAGCTCGACGACGGTGACGGCCTGGACCCCGGGGTGGCGGAGCACCTCGCGGGCGGCGAGGCCGTCGCCGCCGCCGACGATGAGCACGCGCGCGTGCGGCCCGTTCATCGCGGGGTGGACGAGCGCCTCGTGGTAGCGGTACTCGTCCTCGCCCGCGACCCGCAGCCGGCCGTCGAGGTAGAGGTCGGGCGGGCCCTCGGGGCCGCCGGTGACCACCACCTCCTGGAGTTCGGTGTGGACGGCGACCCGCACCCGCTCCCCGTACACGGCCCGGCGGGCGGCCTCCTCGAAGTCGTCGACGAGGACGGTCGCGGTGGCGAGCACGCCGAGGACGGCGAGGTTGACGCCGAGGACGAGGGCCCGGCCGAGGGCCGTGAGGTCGCGGCGGAAGAACCAGAGCACCAGGGCTGCGCCCGCGACCGCGTTGACCGCGCCGGTGACGAGCGCCCCGGTGAGCTGGCCGAGCCAGGGCAGCAGCAGGAAGGGGAAGGCGAGGCCGCCGACGAGCGCGCCCACGTAGTCGGCGGCGAACAGGTCGGCGACCGTGCCGGCCGCGTCGTCCGGGTCGCCGGCCGGGGCGGGGCGGCGCGCGCGGCGCGGCCGGCCGGTGGCGACGGACCGCTCCGGCGCCCGCTGTATGAGGGACATGAGCAGCGGGATCTCGGCGCCGATGAGGATCCCGATGGTGAGTGAGAAGGCCACCAGGACGCCGCGTGACGCGCCGATCCAGGCGAAGCACGCGTACAGCACGAGGGCCGAGGTGCCGCCGACGAGCGCGAGGGCGCCCTCGATCAGGCCGAAACCGACGGCGGCACAGCAGCGCAGCCGCTTCGCGAGCAGCGAGCCCAGGCCCATCGCGAAGACCATCACGGAGAGCACGACGGACGCCTGGGTGACCGAGTCGCCGATCAAGTACGAGGCGAGGGCGACGAGTTCGAGCTCGTAGACGAGACCGCAGGCGGCGCAGACGAAGACGACCGCGAGGACCGGCCACCGCACCGTGGAGCGCGGCCGCGACGGCGGTCGGCGCACCCTCGTGGGTGGCAGGGTCACGGTCGGCTCGATCATGCCGTAACGCTACGTCACGACCTTCTCGCCCCTTGTCACCCACACGAGTGCACCTGAGGCGCCGGAGAGGCGCGTCAGAGCGCGGCGGGCATACGGACGCCGATCCTGGTGCGGGTGACCACGAGCTGGCCCTCCTGCGGGTAGGCGTGCCAGGTCCGCCAGCGCACCTGCCCCTCGTGACGCTGCGCCAGCATCGCGGTGAAGGCGTGCGGCGAGCCGGGGAAGGTGCCGGCCAGGCCGTGCGGATGGTCGGCGACCAGCGCGAGCAGCTCCTGCGCCCGGCCCGCGAAGGAGCCCTGCGTGAGCGTCTCGACGCGCGCCGCGAATTCGTACTCCCATTCGCCGACGCGCTTGGAGACGCCGAGCGGCAGCGGGGTGCTGCTGCCCGGCATGCAGGCGACGGTCTCGGAGCAGTGCCGGCCGTCCTCTTCGAGGAGGACCTGATGGGAGGCGCCGAGCAGTCTCAACTGCAGTTTCGCTCCGGATAGTTCGAGATCGAGCACGGCGAGCGCGGGCAGCGGCTCGCGACCGAGGGCCCAGGCCAGGTCGGCCGCGCGCGTGTCGGTGTAGGAGGTCTTCAGGGTGGTGAGCATGGGTCGGCTCCGCAAACACGGTTTGACGGGTGGGCCGGGGGCGCCCCGGAGAGGGTCCAACGGGAGTGGGGGGAGGCACCGGCTCGGGTCCACACACGGTCCGAGGGCTGTCTCTGACACGAGCGAGAGAACCACGTACTCCGGGCGACTCGCAGCGTTTTTACCCAACTTGCCGTGGTTTCCATCCCCTTCGGGGACCCCACAGTTCAATTGTTCAAACAGAATCGATCGCTGATCGACCGACAGACGCACCCAGAACGCCAATCCGGTCCCGCTTCACACCTGTTGACCCTCTAGGAACTCCCGCCACAGCCGCCTCCCCCGCAACTCGAACCGCAGGAGCTCGATCCGCCGCAGCTGCTCCCGCCGCTCCCGCCGCCGGACCAGCCGCCGCGCCGCTTCCTCCCCCTGCCCTTGCCGCCGCCGCCCGACACCGCGATGCCGACGATCATCACGATCATGAACATGATGACCAGGAACGTCATCCTCTTCACCCCCGTACGGCGGCACCCTGCCGCCTCTGCCCGGGGGATTCCCGCTCCGCGCCGGGCCCAAAGCGCACTTGAGCAAGTCCAGAGCTTCGGCCCAGGATGAACGCCATGACAAGTGCGCCGCTCAACCGCCGGCTCGCGGAGTTCGGGACCACGATCTTCGCCGAGATGTCCGCGCTCGCCGCCAGGACAGGATCGATCAACCTCGGTCAGGGCTTCCCCGACACCGACGGCCCCGAGGAGATCCGCGAGGCCGCGGTGCGCGCCCTGCGCGACGGCCGCGGCAACCAGTACCCGCCCGGCCCCGGCGTCCCCGAGCTGCGCACCGCGATCGCCGACCACCAGCGCGCCCGCTACGGCCTGGAGTACGACCCCGACACCGAGGTCCTGGTCACCGCCGGCGCCACCGAGGCCATCGCGGCGACCCTCCTCGCCCTGGTCGGCCCCGGCGACGAGGTCGTCGCCCTGGAGCCGTACTACGACTCGTACGCCGCCTGCGTCGCCATGGCCGGCGGCACCCGCGTCCCGGTCACGCTCCGCCCCCACGAGGGGCCCCGCGGCGGAGCCGCTGACGGACGCTTCCTGCTCGACCTCGACGAGCTCCGCGCCGCCGTCACCCCCCGCACCCGCCTCATCCTCCTCAACACCCCCCACAACCCCACCGGCACCGTCCTCACCCGCGCCGAGCTCACCGCCGTCGCCGAGCTGGCCGTCGAGCGGGACCTGCTCGTCGTCACCGACGAGGTCTACGAGCACCTGCTCTTCGACGGCGCCGAGCACGTCCCGATCGCCACCCTCCCCGGCATGCGGGAGCGCACGGTGACCATCGGCTCGGCCGGCAAGACGTACTCCTTCACCGGCTGGAAGGTCGGCTGGACCACCGCGAGCCCGGAGCTGACCTCCGCGGTCCGCTCCGCCAAGCAGTTCCTCACCTACGTCTCCTCCGGCCCCTTCCAGTACGCGGTCGCCGAGGCCCTGCGCCTCCCCGACGCGTACTACGACGGCCTGCGCGCCGACCTCCAGGCCAAGCGGGACCTGCTGAGCGCCGGGCTCGCGGAGGCCGGCTTCGAGGTCTACCGCCCGCAGGGCACCTACTTCGTCACCACCGACATCCGCCCCCTCGGCTCCGACGACGGCTTCGCCTTCTGCCGCGCGCTGCCGGAGCGGGCCGGCGTCGTCGCCATCCCGAACGCCGTCTTCTACGACCACCGCGAGGCCGGCGCGCCGTTCGTCCGCTTCGCCTTCTGCAAGCGGACCGACGTCCTGGAGGAGGCCGTCTCCCGGCTCAAGCGGCTGGGCTGAGAACGCCGGAAGCCGGGCCCCCGAAGGGGCCCGGCTTCCACGCGGTCGCGGCGGGGCTCAGGCCTCGTCGCCCTCGGACTTCTCCTCCGGGGAGGCCAGACCGAACTGCTCGACGATCCACTTGTCGAACTCGATGGAGGCGCGGACCCAGCTCACCGTGGAGGACACGAAGTGCTCCAGGGCGACGCCGGTGCCGATCAGCATCTGCGCCTCACCGATGAGACGGAGGGTGGCGGAGCCGTCCTCCTCCTCGTGCAGGTGGGTGTAGACCTTCGGCCACAGGGTGCGGCGGTTCCAGTCGTCGATCGCGTCGAGGACCTTGGCGCGGTCGTCGGCCGAGTGCGGACGGTCGTAGAACGTACGCACCGAGAACACCTGCTGCTCGTTCTCGCCGCGGAACATGAAGTACGTGCGGAAGTCCTCCCACGGCGCCGCGAGGTCACCCTCGTCGTCGACGACGTACTTGAGCTCCATCTGCTCCAGGAGCTGCTTCACCAGGTCCTGGTCGGGGACGACGGGGCCCGCCGGTCCTGCCTGGGGCTGGGGCTGTCCCCCGAAATTCGGAATCGAGGACGGGTCGATGCTCACCGTGTATTTCCCTTCGTACGGATGTCGCCATCCTCCCCCATACCGGCCGGTCCGTGGCAAGCCCCGCCGGTCGGGAACCGGCGGGATCCGCTGCGAGCTGACACGTTCACTGCGCCCTGCCCACGATCAGGTCGTCCCCGAAGCGGTCGACCCGGACCGTGTCGCCGTCCCGGACCTCGCCGGCCAGGATCTCCCTGGCGAGGCGGTCGCCGATGGCCGTCTGGATCAGGCGGCGCAGCGGGCGGGCGCCGTACGCGGGGTCGTTGCCCTCCTCGGCGAGCCACTCCAGGGCCTCCGGGGTGACGTCCAGGGTGAGCCGGCGGTCGGCGAGCCGCCGGGCGAGCCGGTCGATCTGGAGGCGGGCGATGCGGCCCAGCTCGGCGCGGTCGAGCGCGGAGAAGACCACCAGGTCGTCGAGGCGGTTCAGGAACTCGGGCTTGAAGCTGGCCCTGACGACCTCCAGGACCTGCTGCTTCTTCTCCTCCGCCCCGGTCACCGGGTCCGTCAAGAAGTGGCTGCCCAGGTTCGAGGTGAGGATGAGGATGGTGTTGCGGAAGTCGACCGTGCGGCCCTGGCCGTCGGTGAGGCGGCCGTCGTCGAGGACCTGGAGCAGGATGTCGAAGACCTCCGGGTGCGCCTTCTCCACCTCGTCGAGGAGCACGACGCTGTACGGGCGGCGGCGGACGGCCTCGGTGAGCTGGCCGCCCTCCTCGTAGCCGACGTAGCCGGGGGGCGCGCCGACCAGACGGGCGACGGAGTGCTTCTCGCCGTACTCCGACATGTCGATGCGGACCATGGCCCGCTCGTCGTCGAAGAGGAAGTCGGCGAGCGCCTTCGCCAGCTCGGTCTTGCCGACGCCGGTGGGGCCGAGGAAGAGGAAGGAGCCGGTGGGCCGGTCGGGGTCGGCGATGCCGGCGCGGGTGCGGCGCACCGCGTCGGAGACGGCGCGGACGGCCTCGGACTGGCCGATGAGCCGGCGGCCCAGCTCGTCCTCCATGCGGAGCAGCTTCTGCGTCTCGCCCTCCAGGAGGCGGCCGGCGGGGATGCCGGTCCAGGCGCCGACGACGTCGGCGATGTCGTCGGGTCCGACCTCCTCCTTGACCATGGTGTCCTTCTGGACCTCGCGCTCGGCCTCGGTGGCCTCGGCGAGCTCGCGCTCCAGGGTGGGGATCTCGCCGTAGAGCAGCTTGGAGGCGGTGTCGAAGTCGCCGTCGCGCTGGGCGCGCTCGGCGCGGCCGCGGGTCTCGTCGAGCCGTTCCTTCAGCTCGCCGACGCGGTTGAGGGACTGCTTCTCCTTCTCCCAGCGGGCGGTGAGGCCGCGCAGCTCCTCCTCGCGGTCGGCGAGGTCGCGGCGGAGCTTCTCCAGGCGCTGGACGCTGGCCGGGTCGGTCTCCTGGGCGAGGGCCAGCTCCTCCATGCGGAGCCGGTCGACGGAGCGCTGGAGCTCGTCGATCTCGACCGGGGAGGAGTCGATCTCCATGCGGAGCCGGGAGGCGGCCTCGTCGACGAGGTCGATGGCCTTGTCGGGGAGGAAGCGGGAGGTGATGTACCGGTCGGAGAGGGTCGCGGCGGCCACCAGGGCGGAGTCGTTGATCTGCACCTTGTGGTGGGCCTCGTACCGGCCCTTGAGGCCGCGGAGGATGGCGACGGTGTCCTCGACGGACGGCTCGGCGACGAGGACCTGCTGGAAGCGGCGCTCCAGGGCGGGGTCCTTCTCGATCCGCTCGCGGTACTCGTCGAGGGTGGTGGCGCCGACCATGCGGAGCTCGCCGCGGGCCAGCATCGGCTTCAGCATGTTGCCGGCGTCCATGGCGGAGTCGCCGCCGGCGCCCGCGCCGACGACGGTGTGCAGCTCGTCGATGAAGGTGATGATCTGGCCGTCGCTCTCCTTGATCTCGGAGAGGACGGTCTTCAGGCGTTCCTCGAACTCGCCGCGGTACTTCGCGCCGGCGACCATCGCGCCGAGGTCCAGGGAGACCAGCCGCTTGTTCCGCAGCGACTCGGGGACGTCGCCCTTCACGATCCGCTGGGCGAGGCCCTCGACGACGGCGGTCTTGCCGACGCCGGGCTCGCCGATGAGGACCGGGTTGTTCTTCGTGCGCCGGGAGAGCACCTGGACGACACGCCGGATCTCGTGGTCGCGGCCGATCACCGGGTCGAGCTTGCCCTCGCGGGCGGCGGCGGTGAAGTCCGTACCGAACTTCTCCAGGGCCTTGTACGAGCCCTCCGGGTCGGCGGTGGTCACGCGGCGGCCTCCTCTGGCCTTCTCGAAGGCGTCCTGCAGCCGGCGGGCGGTCGCGCCCTGCTGGTCGAGGAGCTGGCCGGTCTGCCCGCCCTTGGCGGCGAGGCCGATGAGCAGGTGCTCCGTGGACAGGAACTCGTCACCGAGCTTCTTGGCGCGCTCGGCGGCGTCGGCGATGACGGCGAGCAGCTCGCGGTTGGGCTGCGGCGGCGCGACGGTCGAGCCGGTCACGCTGGGCAGGGCGGCGAGCAGCCGCTCGGCGCCGGAGCGGACGGCGGCCTGGTCGGCGTCGACGGCGGCGAGCAGGTCGGTGATGTTCTCGTTGTCCTGACCTGCCAGCAGCGCGAGCAGCAGATGCGCGGGGGTCAGGTCGGCGTGCCCCTGGGACACGGCGCGGCTGCTCGCCGCGTTCAGCGCGTCCCGGCTCCTGTTGGTCAGTTCTGCGTCCACGTGCGGGGTCTCCTCCTGGGTGTGGTCGTTCTCCACATGCTCTGACTCATACAGCGTACATAAAGTTGAGTCTATTCCGCTCAAGGTATCGGAGGCGGGCCGCACGGAGGTAGTTTCCGGGCATGGCGACTGACCCGAGGAACCCCACGGACTCGTACATCGGCTTCTGGCGCGAGTACCACATGTGCACGCTGACCACCCCGCGCCCGGACGGCACCCCGCACGTGGTGGCCGTCGGCGTCACGTACGACCCCGAGCACGGCCTGGCGCGGGTCATCACCAACAAGCACAGCAGGAAGGTCGCGAACGTGCTCGCGGCGGGCGCGGAGGGCGCGCGGGTCGCGGTCTGCCAGGTCGACAAGGGGCGCTGGGCCACCCTGGAGGGCGTCGCCCGGATCCGTACGGAGGAGGCGGAGGTCGCCGACGCGGTGGCGCGCTACGCCGAGCGCTACGGCCGCACCCCGACGCCCAACCCCGACCGGGTCGTCATCGAGATCGCCCTCACCCGGGCGATGGGCCGCGCCTGACCGCGGACGCGGACGCGGACGCGGAGAAGCACAACGGCGCCACCGCGGTTCAGGTCCGCGATGGCGCCGTTGTGTGGGGGAAGCACCTGAGCGATCTACAACGACGGGGGAATCGCTCAGGCACTGCGGGGGGTGGCGGAGATGGTCTCGGATTCGAACCGCGCCTCGACCGGCTGGTGGTCGCGCTGGTCCAAGTTGACGAAGATCATGCCGTACCGGATGGCACAGCGGACGGGCTGAGGGGCGCCGCGTGGACGGCGGAGGCACCGGTAGGCACGGATGTCCTCGTCGTCCCCGCGGACGACGACGATCGGCTCACCGAAGAGGGTGACCTTCAACGACTCGCCACGGCGCGGCACCGCGGTGACGAGGTCGATGAAGTGCCACCCCGACCGGTAGGCACTCGCCATCTCGCGACGGAAACGAGGGTCTTCGGGAACCGTCATGCCCTGACGGACCCCCAACCGGGGTCGGCGGCCGGCGCCACACCCCACCCGGGATCGGCGACCGTCGGCTGCAGCAGACCCCAGCCCGGGTCGGCCCTGACGACCTGCGTCTGCGAACCCCACCCCGGGTCCTGGGCCATCGAGACAGCGCCCACAGCTGCAGCAGCCATCAGCGCGGCACCGACTACGGTGCGTATGAGCTTCTTGGACATGACCGAGCAACCTCACTCGAAGGTGTGTAACTACCTGCTCCCCCGCAAGTCACGACGATCGCTCACTCATCCCGTTTCCACCACTCGCCCAATGCATCATGTTCCTGTAATGCAAGAGCCTGGGGGTGTACGTATGCGGATAGAACCTGACCAAAAGGTGCATTCTCACACGCACGCAGACCTGTGCGAACCGGGCAGTCGGCTCTACTCGGAGGCCCTCAGAGAAGGCCGGATCGCCCGTACCGAGATCTCGCCCGCGCCCTGCCTGATGGACCTGGACCTGCTGCGTCCCGACCCCGACGACGCCGAATGGCTCCGCCCCGTGGCACCGACGGCCGCCCTGGCCCGCCTCCTCGACCCGCTGGAGAAGGAGATACAGGAGCGCCGGCGCATGACCGTCACCCTCGCCGACGCCTTCGAACCCTTCATGGCCCTCGGCGCCCGCGACCCCTCGATGACCCACGCCATCACCGTCCTCGAAGGACTGGAGCGGATCAACGACAGCCTGGACCGCGCCGTCGCCGCGTGCACCTCGGAACTGCTCACCGTACAGCCGGGGAAGGGCCGCAGTGCGCAGACCTTCGGAGAAGCCCTGCGCCGGGTACGGCCGTTGCTCGGCCGGGGCATCAAGATGCGCACCCTGTACCAGCACACCGCGCGCCACCAGCCCATCACCCTGGCGTACCTGGAAAGCATCGGCTCCGAGGTCGAGGTCCGCACGCTGGAGGAGATCATCGACCGGCTCATCATCGTCGACCGCAAGGTCGCCTTCGTGCCGGCCAGCCGCGACCGCACCATCGCCCTCGAACTGCGCCACCAGGGGCTCGTGGAGTACCTCGGCGGGGTCTTCGACCAGTTCTGGCTCCAGGCGACGCCCCTGGACTCCCCGGTCACCTACCAGCCGCAGCTCAGCGGCATCAGCGGCGTCCAGCGCTCCATCGCCCGGCTCCTCGTCGAGGGCCACGTCGACGAGGCCATCGCCCGCCGGCTCGGGATGAACGTCCGCACCTGCCGGGCGCACATAGCGAAGCTCGCCGCCACCCTGGGCAGCGGGAGCCGCGCCCAGCTCGGCTACCTCATCGCCCGCTCCGGCCTCCTCGAACGGGACAACTGACCCCGGGACACGGGAAAGGCCCCTCCCCGCGGACGGGGAGGGGCCTTCTCGCGCGTGACTACTCGCCGCGCTTCGGAGCCGGGCGCCAGACCACCAGCGCGCCGGTCTGCTGCACGTCGGTGTACGGCACCAGGTCGCGCCGGTACGAGGCGTGCACCTGCGCCTCGCGCTGGCGCATCGCGGCGGCCGCGCCGTCGACGGCCGCGGAGAGCTCGGCGATCCGGGACTGGAGCGCCGCGACCTGGTTCTCCAGCTCGATGATGCGCTTGATCCCGGCGAGGTTGATGCCCTCGTCCTGCGACAACTGCTGCACCTGGCGGAGCAGTTCGATGTCGCGGGCCGAGTAGCGCCGGCCCCGGCCGGCCGTGCGGTCCGGGGAGACCAGACCCAGGCGGTCGTACTGGCGCAGGGTCTGCGGATGCAGCCCCGACAGCTGGGCCGCCACCGAGATGACGTACACCGGGGTCTCGTCGGTCAGTTCGTACGGGTTGCGTCTGCGTCCGTCCACCGCGTCAGGCTCCCTTCGCCGCCTCGAACAGCTCCGCCCTGGGGTCCGTCGAGACGGTCGCCTCGCGGTAGGTCTCCAGGGCCTCACGGGCCTTGTCGTCCAGCTCCTTGGGCACCGCGACCTCCACCGTCACCAGCAGGTCGCCGCGCGTGCCGTCCTTGCGGACCGCGCCCTTGCCGCGGGCGCGCATGGTCCGGCCGTTCGGGGTGCCGGCGGGCAGCTTGAGCGTGACCGCGGGGCCGCCGAGGGTCGGGACCTTGATCTCGCCGCCGAGCGCCGCCTCCGTGAAGGACACCGGCACCGTGACGGTGAGGTTGTCGTCCTTGCGCCCGAAGACCGGGTGGGCGTCGACGTGCACCACGACGAACAGGTCGCCGTGGGGTCCGCCGCGCTCGCCCGGGGCGCCCTTGCCGCGCAGCCGGATCTTCTGCCCGTCGGAGACGCCCGCCGGGATCCGGACCTGCATGGTCCGCGAGGACTTGGCCCGGCCGGAGCCCTTGCAGACCTCGCAGGGGTGCTCGGCGATCAGGCCGCGGCCCTTGCAGTCCACGCACGGGTCGGTCAGCGAGAAGCCGCCGCCGCTGCCGCGCGAGACCTGGCCGGTGCCGACGCAGGTCGGGCACACCCGGGGCGTGCCGTTCTTGTCGCCGGTGCCCGAACAGGCCGTACAGGGCTGCTGGCTGGACATCCGCAGGGGCACGGTCGCGCCCTCGATCGCCTCGGTGAAGCTGAGCGTCACCTCGGACTCGATGTCCTGGCCGCGCCGGGGCTGGGTGCGGGCACCCGCGCCGCCGCCGCGGTTGAACAGACCACCGAACACGTCCCCGATGCCGCCACCGCCGCCGCCGAAGCCGCCGGCCCCGCCCTGGGCGCCCCCGAAGAGGTCGCCCAGGTCGAAGTTGAACGAGCCGCCGCCCCCGGGCCCGCCGGCTCGGAAGCCGCCGTTCCCGAAGAGGGCGCGCGCCTCGTCGTACTCCTTGCGCTTCTTGGCGTCGCCGAGGACGTCGTTCGCCTCGGAGATCTCCTTGAAGCGCTCCTCGGCCTTGGCGTCGCCCTTGTTGGCGTCCGGATGGTTCTCGCGGGCGAGCTTCCGGTACGCCTTCTTGATCTCGGCCTCGGTGGCGTCCTTGGGGACGCCGAGGACCTTGTAGTAGTCCTTCTCGACGAAGTCCTTCGTGCTCATCGACGTCCCTCCTCCCGCGCGCGGGTGTGGCCTTCTACTCGCTGTCCTTCTCGGAGTCCTCGGACTCCTCCGCCTTGCCCTGCGCCCCCGGCTGGGGCTCGGCGACGGCCACGCGGGCGGGCCGGATGGTCCGCTCGCCGATCCGGTACCCCGGCTGCAGGATCGCGACGCAGGTCGTCTCGGTGACGTCCGGCGCGTACGAGTGCATCAGGGCCTCGTGGATCGTCGGGTCGAAGGGCTCGCCCTCCTTGCCGAACTGCTGGAGCCCCATCTTGGCGACGACGGTCTCCAGGGACTCGGCGACCGACTTGAAGCCGCCCACCAGTTCGCTGTGGTCCCGGGCCCGGCCGATGTCGTCGAGGACCGGGAGCAGGTCGGACAGGAGGCTCGCGACCGCGATCTCCTTGACCGTGACCCGGTCCCGCTCGACCCGGCGCCGGTAGTTCTGGTACTCGGCCTGGAGCCGCTGGAGGTCCGCGGTGCGCTCGGAGAGCGCCGTGCGGGCCTGGTCCAGCTGCGCCAGGAGAGCCGTGTCCGTCACGTCCCCGGCCGGGGCCGCCGTGTCCTCGGTGGACTCGGCGGCCTCGGCGGCGTCGCCGGAGGGGACGTCGGGCTTCTCCTCGAAGCCCGCGGTCTCCTCGCTCACGCCTTGCCGTCCTTCTTGGGCTCGTCGTCGACGATCTCGGCGTCGACGACGTCGTCGTCGGCCTTGGCCTCGCCGGCGGGGGCGCCGGCCTGGGCGGCCTGGGCGTCCGCGTACATGGCCTGGCCGAGCTTCTGGGAGACGGCCGCGACCTTCTCGGTGGCGGTGCGGATCTCGGCGGCGTCCTCGCCCTTGAGCTTCTCCTTCAGCTCGGCGACGGCGGCCTCGACCTCGGTCTTCACGTCGCCCGGGACCTTGTCCTCGTTGTCCTTGAGGAACTTCTCGGTCTGGTAGACGAGCGCCTCGCCCTGGTTGCGGGACTCGGCGGCCTCGCGGCGGCGGTGGTCCTCGTCCGCGTACTGCTCGGCCTCCTGGCGCATCCGGTCGACCTCGTCCTTCGGCAGCGAGGAGCCGCCGGTGACGGTCATCTTCTGCTCCTTGCCCGTGCCCAGGTCCTTGGCGGTCACGTGCATGATGCCGTTGGCGTCGATGTCGAAGGCGACCTCGATCTGCGGGACACCGCGCGGGGCCGGCGGGAGGCCGGTCAGCTCGAACATGCCGAGCTTCTTGTTGTACGCCGCGATCTCGCGCTCGCCCTGGTAGACCTGGATCTGCACGGACGGCTGGTTGTCCTCGGCCGTCGTGAAGATCTCGGACCGCTTGGTCGGGATCGTGGTGTTGCGCTCGATGAGCTTGGTCATGATGCCGCCCTTGGTCTCGATGCCGAGGGACAGCGGGGTGACGTCGAGGAGCAGGACGTCCTTGACCTCGCCCTTGAGGACACCGGCCTGCAGGACGGCGCCGATGGCGACGACCTCGTCCGGGTTCACGCCCTTGTTGGCCTCGTTGCCACCGGTCAGCTCCTTGACGAGCTCGGCGACGGCCGGCATGCGGGTCGAGCCGCCGACCAGGACCACGTGGTCGATCTCGGAGAGGGCGATGCCCGCGTCCTTGATGACGTTGTGGAACGGGACCTTGCAGCGCTCCAGGAGGTCCGAGGTGAGCTGCTGGAACTGGGCGCGGGTGAGCTTCTCGTCCAGGTGCAGCGGGCCCTCGGCGGAGGCCGTGATGTACGGGAGGTTGATGGAGGTCTCGGTCGAGGAGGAGAGCTCGATCTTCGCCTTCTCGGCCGCCTCGCGCAGACGCTGGAGCGCCATCTTGTCGAGGGACAGGTCGACGCCGTGACCGTTCTTGAACTGGGTCACCAGGTAGTCGACGACGCGCTGGTCCCAGTCGTCGCCACCGAGGTGGTTGTCGCCGTTGGTGGCCTTCACCTCGACGACGCCGTCGCCGATCTCCAGGAGGGACACGTCGAAGGTGCCGCCACCGAGGTCGAAGACGAGGATCGTCTGGTCGTCCTTGTCCAGGCCGTAGGCCAGGGCGGCCGCGGTCGGCTCGTTGACGATGCGCAGGACGTTGAGGCCCGCGATCTCACCGGCCTCCTTGGTGGCCTGGCGCTCGGAGTCGTTGAAGTACGCCGGCACGGTGATGACCGCGTCGGTGACCTTCTCGCCCAGGTAGGCCTCGGCGTCGCGCTTCAGCTTCTGGAGGATGAAGGCGGACATCTGCTGCGGGTTGAAGTTCTTCCCGTCCAGCTCGATCTTCCAGTCGGTGCCCATGTGACGCTTCACGGACCGGATGGTCCGGTCGACGTTGGTGACCGCCTGACGCTTGGCGACCTCGCCGACGAGCACCTCGCCGTTCTTGGCGAAGGCGACGACGGACGGCGTGGTCCTGGCGCCCTCGGCGTTGGTGATGACGGTGGGCTCGCCGCCTTCCAGAACGCTGACGACGGAGTTAGTCGTACCCAGGTCGATGCCGACCGCACGTGCCATTTTCGATTCCTCCAGCTGACTGACTTGAGTGGAACTGACTCAAGGATGCATGACGGAGCGCGGGGCGTCAACAGACCTGAGTCGAGTGCGCTCAACTCTTCGCCGATTCGCTCACTCAAAGAGACGCGCGGGGCGCGTCGTTCCCTGACGCGCGGGCCGGGAAGTGGCAGAGTCCTGGTGCCCCTTGTCGGGCAAAGCAGGCAGACCAGGCATATCCCACGAACATCCCATGATCTCAGCCGGAGGGGTCCGGGGCATGACGGCGAACCACCGCGATGTCGACCTCAAGCATGCCTTCGACCTCAAGCGCGCCTTCGACCTGCTCGGCGGCACGGCGCTCCTCGTCCTGCTCGCCCCCCTCCTCGGCGCCGTCGCGCTCTCGCTCTCGCTCGCCCAGGAGGGGCCCGTCCTGCGCCGCCGCACGATGGCGGGGCTGCGCGGCCGGTCCTTCACGATGCTGACCCTGCGCACCCGGAGCCCGCTGGCCGCGCTGCCGCTGCTGCTGCACGTCGTGCGGGGCCAGATGTCGCTCGTCGGGCCGTGCCCGCTCTCCCCCGGCCACCCCGAGTGCACGGGCGAGGCGCGGCGCCGGCTCTCCGTCCGTCCGGGGCTGACCGGCCCCTGGCAGATCAGCGACCGCTCCGACCTGCCCTGGGAGGAACGCGAGCTGCTCGACCTCCACTATGTGGACCACCACTGGCTCGGCATGGATCTGGCCGTCATGGCGCGTACGCTTCCAGCAGTCCGCCGACGTCGTCTCCGTCGCGCCTCCGCCCGCGCGGCAAGGCTTGCCTGAGCGACACAGATCACCGCGAGGGCCGCTACAAGTGGGGCGCTCGGACCGGTAATCTCAGCACGGACTAATTAAGTTACCGCTTAGTAGGCTCAGGGCGAGAGTGAGGGCGAGGCGAGCACAGGCCGCCCCCGCCGCGCCCCAGGCCCGCCCGAGGAGCCCGTCATGCAACTCGCCGCGATCATCGTGTCGCTGACGCTGACCGTGGTCGGCGTTGCCCTGCTCGCTCGCGCCATCGGCCAGTTCGTCGCGTACTTCAAGCTCGGCCAGCCGGTCCCGGCCGGCACCCGCACGGACAACCCCTACCAGCGCAGCGTCACCCTGGTCCGGGAGTTCCTGGGCCACACCCGGATGAACCGCTGGGGCATCGTGGGCTTCGCCCACTGGTTCGTCGCGGTCGGCTTCCTGACCCTGCCGCCGACCCTGGCGCAGGCCTTCGGCCAGCTCTTCCAGGCCGACTGGACCCTGCCGATCATCGGCGGCTTCCTGCCGTTCGAGCTCTACATCGAGTTCATCGGCGTCATGACGATCCTGGGCATCGCCGCCCTGATCGTCATCCGCCTGCTCAGCCTGCCGCGCCGCGCCGGCCGCAAGTCCCGGTTCGCCGGCTCCAAGGCGGGCCAGGCGTACTTCGTCGAGTACGTGATCCTCACCATCGGCCTCGCGATCTACGTGCTGCGCGGCCTGGAGGGCGCGATCCACCACGTCGAGGGCTACGAGGCCGCGTACTTCGCCTCGTACCCGCTGGTGCTCCTCTTCAAGGGCCTGTCGGTCACCACGCTCCAGACGCTCATCTACTTCACCGCCATGGTGAAGATCAGCACCTCGTTCATCTGGATGATCGTGGTCTCGCTGAACACCAACATGGGCGTCGCCTGGCACCGCTTCCTCGGCTTCCCGAACATCTGGTTCAAGCGCAACGCCACCGGCGAGACCGCCCTCGGCGCGCTCCAGCCGATGACGACCGGCGGCAAGCCGATCGACTTCGAGGACCCGGGCGAGGACGACGTCTACGGCGTCTCCCAGGTCGAGCAGTTCTCCTGGAAGGGCCTGCTCGACTTCTCCACCTGCACCGAGTGCGGCCGCTGCCAGTCGCAGTGCCCCGCCTGGAACACCGGCAAGCCGCTCTCCCCCAAGCTCCTCATCATGTCCCTCCGGGACCACGCCCACGCCAAGGCGCCGTACCTGCTCGCCGGCGGCGGCAAGGACATGGAGGGCAACGAGAAGGCCTCCGAGGAGCAGCTGAAGGACGTCCCCGCCGCGGCCCTGGCCGAGGCCGAGCGCCCCCTCATCGGCACCGCCGAGGAGAACGGCGTCATCGACCCGGACGTCCTGTGGTCCTGCACCACCTGCGGCGCCTGCGTCGAGCAGTGCCCGGTCGACATCGAGCACATCGACCACATCGTCGACATGCGCCGCTACCAGGTCATGATCGAGTCCGCCTTCCCGTCCGAGGCCGGCACGATGCTGAAGAACCTGGAGAAGAAGGGCAACCCCTGGGGTCTCGCCAAGAAGCAGCGCGTCGAGTGGACCAAGGAGGTCGACTTCGAGGTCCCGATCGTCGGCAAGGACATCGAGGACCTGTCCGAGGTCGACTACCTCTACTGGGTCGGCTGCGCGGGCGCTCTCGAAGACCGCGCCAAGAAGACCACGAAGGCCTTCGCCGAGCTCCTCCACATCGCGGGCGTCAAGTTCGCGATCATGGGCGGCGAGGAGAAGTGCACCGGTGACTCCCCGCGCCGTCTGGGCAACGAGCCGCTCTTCCAGCAGCTCGGCCAGGAGAACGTCGCGATGCTGAACATGGCGTTCGGCGAGGACGACGAGGACGAGTCGACGAAGAAGCCGAAGTCGGCGAAGAAGATCGTCTCGACCTGCCCGCACTGCTTCAACACCATCGCCAACGAGTACCCGCAGCTCGGCGGCGAGTACGAGGTCATCCACCACACCCAGCTGCTCCAGCACCTCATCGACGAGGGCAAGCTGATCCCGGTGACCCCGGTCGACGGCCTCATCACCTACCACGACCCGTGCTACCTGGGCCGCCACAACAAGGTCTACACGCCCCCGCGCGAGATCATGTCGGCCGTCCCCGGCCTGCGCCAGCAGGAGATGCACCGCCACAAGGAGCGCGGCTTCTGCTGCGGCGCCGGCGGCGCGCGGATGTGGATGGAGGAGCGGATCGGCAAGCGCATCAACACCGAGCGCGTCGACGAGGCCCTCTCCCTCAACCCGGACATCGTCTCCACCGCCTGCCCGTTCTGCCTCGTCATGCTCACGGACTCCGTGAACGGCAAGAAGAACGACGGCAAGGCCAAGGAGAGCCTCCAGGTCGTCGACGTGGCCCAGCTGCTGCTCGACTCCGTGAAGACCCCGGTCGACCCCGAGCCGGAGACCCCGGCGGAGGAGCCGGAGCCCGAGCCGGCCGGGTAACCGCATGAACGGAGGAAGGGCCCGCCCCGCGTGAGCGTGGGGTGGGCCCTTCCGTCATAGGTGCGTCAGGCGTGGTGCTCGGCGACGAGCGTGCCGTTGGTGAGGGACACCTCAACGTGGGCCCGTTCTTGGCGTGCTTGACGACGGTGCGGTCGGGAGGGCAACGGCGGCAGTGCAACAGGACACGGGTACGGCGGTTGAGAAGTGCGGAGAACCCCAAGGGGTTGGGAGCTGTTCGCCGGGGAGCCGGCAGAACAGTGCTTTAGCTCGATCGTGTGATGGTGGGCTTGCGGGCTTGCGGCGGCCTGGGCCGTTCGGGCTACGGTGATCAGGCGATCTGGGACGCCGGGTACGGCGCCAGCAGTCGGGGCCCCCGCTCCACCGGTGTGATGGTTCGGGGCCTCCCCGTCGCCTCTGGCCGTACCCACATGGCCAGGTCGTGAGGGAACCGGCCTCCCGGGCCCGGACCACGCACAGGATGCGTGTCGCCTCCCCGGGGTCGAGTACGCCGGGGACCAGCGCACCCAAGACCGTTCGGGGCGCGCGGCCGAGCGACTCACCCCCGCCCGGTCCACAGGAACGGTTTCGCTGCTGACCCCACCAAAGCTACGGGCAGCACGTTTTGTGACGGCGGGCCCGTTCCTTCGGTGCCGAGCTGTGCCCCTAGGGATGTCACAGCTCGGCACCGAAGGAACGGGCCCGCCG
The DNA here is from genome assembly GCF_012927245.1 of Streptomyces sp. R302. Taxonomy (GTDB): domain Bacteria; phylum Actinomycetota; class Actinomycetes; order Streptomycetales; family Streptomycetaceae; genus Streptomyces. The sequence continues at coordinate 196,608 of NZ_JABBGE010000009.1, read as the reverse complement.
CGAAACCGGGTACGTTCATCGACGTGGCTGGATTCAGGAACGGACGCGGCCGGGACAACCGCCCCCCGCAGCAACAGCATCGACCGCAGCAGGCGCCGTACGGGTACAACGCGCCCCCGCAGGCGTACCCGCAGCAGCAGTGGCAGCAACAGCCACAGCAGCAGCCGTACGGGGAGCCCGAGTACTTCGGCGACCCGCACGCGCAGCACCACGCGGCGACGGCGAACAACCCGGGCCACACCCAGATGTTCAGCGTCGACGACCCCTACGGGCAGGCGGGCGCGTACCAGGCCCCGCCCGTCCCCGTCGGCCCCCGCCTGCCGTGGAAGGGCCTCCTGAGCGGCATCGTGCTGCGCCCGGCGGACACCTTCCTCCGGATGCGCGACCACGCGGTCTGGGGCCCGGCGCTGATCGTCACCTTCCTCTACGGCCTGCTGGCGATCTTCGGCTTCGACCAGGCCCGCGACGAGGTGCTGAACGCGACCATCGCGAGCACGATCCCGTACGTCCTGATGACCGGCGTCGGCTTCGTCCTCGCCGGCCTGATCCTGGGCGCGGTCACCCACACCCTGGCCCGCCAGCTCGGCGGCGACGGCTCCTGGCAGCCCACGGTCGGCCTCTCCATGCTGATCATGTCGCTCACCGACGCCCCCCGCCTCCTCTTCGCCCTCTTCCTGGGCGGCGAGAACGGCCTGGTGCAGATCATCGGCTGGGCCACCTGGCTCGCCGCCGGCGCCCTCTTCACCCTCATGATCAGCCGCTCCCACGACCTCCCCTGGCCCAAGGCCCTCGGCGCCTCGGCGATCCAGCTGGCGGCCCTCCTGAGCCTGATCAAGCTGGGCACGCTGTAAGAGGAACGGAGCGGACGGACATGCGAAAGGGCCCCCTGACGGGGGCCCTTTCGCATGTCCGGGGACTCAGGCGTCGAGGACCTGGCCCTCGCGCTTGACGACCGGCGGCTCGACCGACCAGGGGAAGTTGATCCACTCGTCCGTCTTCTTCCAGACGTACTCGCACTTCACGAGGGAGTGGGACTTCTCGTAGATGACGGCGGAGCGGACCTCGGCGACGTGGTCGACGCAGAAGTCGTGGACCAGCTTGAGGGTCTTGCCGGTGTCGGCGACGTCGTCGGTGATCAGGACCTTCTTGTCGGAGAAGTCGATCGCGTCCGGCACGGGCGCCAGCATGACCGGCATCTCCAGCGTGGTCCCCACACCCGTGTAGAACTCCACGTTCACGAGGTGGATGTTCTTGCAGTCCAGCGCGTAGGCGAGCCCGCCGGCGACGAAGACGCCGCCCCGCGCGATCGAGAGGACGATGTCGGGCTCGTACCCGTCGTCGGCGATGGTCTGCGCCAGCTCGCGGACGGCCGTCCCGAAGCCCTCGTACGTCAGGTTCTCGCGTACTTCACTCATGTCCGGCTACCGCCTCACACCTGGGTCCGATGGAAGTTCATGTACGAGCGGGACGCCGTCGGCCCCCGCTGCCCCTGGTACCGGGAGCCGTACCGCTCGCTGCCGTACGGGAACTCGGCGGGCGAGCTCAGCCGGAACATGCACAGCTGCCCGATCTTCATCCCCGGCCACAGCTTGATGGGGAGGGTCGCGAGGTTCGACAGCTCCAGCGTCACGTGCCCCGAGAACCCCGGGTCGATGAACCCGGCGGTGGAGTGCGTCACGAGCCCGAGTCGCCCGAGGGAACTCTTCCCCTCCAGCCTCGAAGCAATATCGTCCGGCAGGGTGATGACCTCGTAGGTCGAGGCGAGCACGAACTCGCCCGGGTGCAGGATGAACGCCTCGTCGCCCTCCGGCTCCACCTCGCGCGTCAGGTCGAGCTGCTCGACGGCGGGGTCGATGTGCGGGTAGCGGTGGTTCTCGAACACCCGGAAGAAGCGGTCGAGGCGCACGTCGATACTCGACGGCTGCACCATGGATTCGTCGTACGGGTCGATGCGCACCCGCCCGGCATCGATCTCGGCCCGGATGTCCTTGTCTGAGAGAAGCACGCCCCCACGATACGCAGAGGGCGCGGACCTCCCCAATCGGGACCGGCTCCGCGCCCCACCCGCTTCACCCAGCTCAGCGCTGCCTCAGCACTGCCTCAGCGCTGCTGAACCTCCACCGGCACCGCACGCCTCAACCGCGCACACCGCGGACACCGGATGAGCCGCCCGGGCCCGATCCGCCCGGCCCCGAGCTGCTGAAGCGGAAACGATGCGGTACTGAACACGTGCCCTTCGGCACAGCGGACGACGGTGCGCTCCACGGAACCCATCAAGTCCCTTCCCCTACACACATGCTGGCTGAGACAGCCACATTAGGGGATCAACAGGACACCCTCCACACGGCACTCCGACCCACCGGACACCCACCGAACTACGCCACCCGTGGCGCATGGGGTACAGTGTGCAACGATGCGACCGGCTCATCCGGCCGCAACGCGGATGTAGTTTAATGGTAGAACATGAGCTTCCCAAGCTTATAGCGCGGGTTCGATTCCCGTCATCCGCTCTTGAGGAAGGGCCCAGGTCAGAGACCTGGGCCCTTTTCGTCGTCCAGACCTCTCAGGGGTCGCGTGCCGTTCACGTGCCATACGCGATCTTCTGCGGCGTCAGGAAAAGGCCGACCCGAACCGGACCTCGCCGGGGATGGCGGCCCGGGATCGATCCAGCTCCGCAGAGGCCGGCAGAAGCTGTGGGCACTCACCGCGCAGACCGGCGACCTCCAGTCCGAGCGCGGCCTGTTCTGGCACCCGGCCCCCGGGACCACCGACGAGCCGGATGTCCGGGGCCAGTGGACGGTCCCGCCGACCGGCAGGCTCTACTGCACCCGCGACCGCCGGCCGCTGGCCGACGTCCGCAACGGCTTCCGAGAGCTGGGGTTCGGCTCAGACAGTCCTGGCACGTTCCCCCGAGGGGACAGAGAACCGGTTGTTGCGGGGGGTGTACCGGTCTTCCAGCCCCGGACCGGGGTGAGGGTGCGTCCACGGTCCACAGCCGGTCGATCGCGTCGGCGGGGCGGGGGCCGGCTCGGCCGCGACCAGCGGCCGCAGCGGCTGGTCCACCTGGCACAAGGTCGTGGGAGTACAGCCGAGGAGCGGGGTGATGTACGTGCGGTAGCCGAACGGCCGCTGGCGGGACCCGGCCGCCGGCGGCGGATCCCACGGCCTGCCGCCCACGGGTCCGTTCCCGCCTCGTTCCCGCTCGAACTGCCGCATCCGCAGATCCATGAAGGTCTGCACCCGAAGCGGCTCAGCCTCGACACCACACGCGTACAAGACAAGTGCCCGTATCACGGCCTGCTGCGACCGCTTCAACGGATCGGGTCGGTTCCGGTGGCCATGTCTGGTGCCTTCCAGTCGACGGACACCTTCCGCGGCATGCGGGAGGCAGAGGTGATCGCCCTGGCTCCTTCCCTGCGGCACAGCACAGTGAAAATGCCCATGCGGACGGCATGGGCAAAGGAGACTTCCGAACCACGACAGCAAACCCGGACATGACACGGCGTGACTTACGGTCACCAGTACGGGAGGTCCGGGGGAGTGACGGTGGCCCGCCTTGCACGGCGGGCCGGGAGCCGTTCAGGTCGCGTTCGGCGGAGGGGCCGCTTCGGCGGCGCGGCGGTACCGGGCGTTGATCCGCTGCGCTTCTTCGAGCTGGTCCTCAAGGACGATGATGCGGCAGGCGGCCTCGATGGGGGTGCCCTGGTCGACGAGGTCGCGGGCGCGGGTGGCGATGCGCAGCTGGTAGCGGGAGTAGCGGCGGTGGCCGCCTTCGGAGCGCAGCGGGGTGATGAGGCGGTGCTCGCCCAGGGCCCTGAGGAAGGCGGGGGTGGTACCGGTCATCTCGGCGGCCCGGCCCATGGTGTAGGCGGGGTAGTCGTCGTCGTCGAGTCGGTCATAGGTGTTGTCTGCTGTCATCGGCACCTTCCTGGGGCACGCGTCGAGGGGCCCTGGTGCCGTACGGCACCAGGGCCCCGAAGGAACTGCTACACCATCCGCCGACTCTGATACCGCGTCGGCTCGTCATATCCGCATCCCGGGCCTGACTGCGGTCGGGGGTGCGGGGATCGCGGTTGCTTGACCGGAGACCACCTCACTATCGATGTCCTGCGGTACCCGGGGGCCTGACACTGCCGCCCGGGCGATCCTGATGGCGTTCGGCTCCTCCGTTCCTTCATCGGTCTGCACTACTTCACGCGGGTGTTGCGGGTACTGCACTGCGGCCCACGGTGGCGCCGCCCGGCGGCAGGCCCTGCGGTCGCCCTTCGTGGCCACAGGACCTGCCGCCGGTCCGCCCGGTGCGCGCGTCCGCAGCCGACGCCTTTCATCCGGGGTACTGCTCACCGGCATGGTGCCGGCTACTGCGGGGTGCGCGTCCGCTACTGCCATGACCGCGGACCGCCTGCGGCGGCCCCTGATCACTGCGGGCCGCCCGGTGCGGCGGTCAGCCCCGTCGCCGTCCTGCAACATCCGTGGCTTCGGAGCTCCACCGCCGCACCGTCATGCGTACTGCACCTGTACTGCTGATTCCGCTTGCCGGCAGTTCACCTCTGCCAGGCCCTGCTGACTTCCTTGGGCTACGACAGAAACCATACCTACACCACAACTCAATGTCTACTCTCGCCAATGTAGATTTTCGACCTTCAGGCGGGAAGGTCGGCGCTCACGCCTGCGACGGCAGGATCGCGTGGATGAGGAGTCACGGTCCGGGACGGACGCACCTAAAACACATAGACCGACGACCGTTCAGAGTCGGAGGACGTAATGGACACGGTGAGCGTCAGCATCGACAACGTCCGGCCCGCCGGTGGTGTCGGGGCGGCTCGGGACAGCGCCCGGTCCTTCCTCGAAGGTCTTGCTCCGGCACTCGCGCCGGAAACTGCCGCCACCGTGGTCGTGGTCGTCTCGGAACTCGTCACCGACGCGCGCCGCCACGGCGGCGGCGCCTGCGCCCTCCGCCGCACCGCCCACCCCGACGGCTTCGAGGTGACCGTGCAGGACCACAGCCCTCGGCTCCCCCGCACACGCGCCCCGACCTGCACGGCGGCGCAGGAGGTTTCAGCTTGCCGCTGGTCGACCTTCTCGCTCTAGCGACCAGCGTCGCCAGGGCCCCCTCCTGCGGGCTCGCGACCGGGCCCGACTCGTCGACGGGATCGCTGAGCGGTCGTCCCCCTGCCGCGAGGACGACGCGGGTCTCCATGCCGGTGCGTGACCCCAGCGATCTTGGATGCCGTGGTCACGTCACGGGCGCTCGCGTGCCTCGCCAGGGTGGTTGGTTTCCCCCGTACCGGGGATCGGGAGTGGGCGCTTGGGGTGAAAGGGGCACGTGACTCGTGTCCCGGGGCCGGGCCGGGAGCGTTGGCGGGGATGTGAGTACCTCGACCACCGCCCCGATACTGCCGGCGCCTCTCGCCACCCCCACCTCCACCCCTCCCCTTGTGCACGACTCGGGCGCGGACACCGCGCCCGGCGTCATAGTCATCGACTCCTGCACCACCCTGGGCGCCACTCTGGTCGTCCGCCTCACCGGGGAGATCGACCACTACAGCGCCGCACCGCTGCGTGCGCTGCTGGCCTCCGCGGCCGACGACGGCTGCACCGGCCTCGTCCTGGACACCTCGCGGGTCACTTTCTGCGACGCCGGTTTCCTGGCCGTCCTCGACTGGTGGCCCCGGCACGGACGCCGCCTCAGGCTCGTGAACCGCTCCCCGGCCGTCCGGCGTCTCCTGGACATCGTGGCCACAGCAGGCCGACCACCGGCCCGGGCCGGCTCACCCACGGCAGCAGTCGCGTCATGACGTTCAGGCTCCTGGTCTGCGGCCCCATGTCTGCGGCAGTCCACCTCATGCACTGGCATTCCCGGGAAACACGGCATCGCCGCCCCGTCCGGCCCTCCGGTCCCACACGCCGCGGAGCCTTGATCCGCTGCCGCCCGGCAGCGGTATTCCTGGGCTCCACGGCATAGACACGGGCCGGTGTGGGGGCCCGTGCCGGCTCGCGGGCCCCCACACCAGCGTCACCGCCCCTTGAGCCACACGCGTGGCCAGACGCATTCGAACGAAACGAGAGCGAAGCCGACGGGTGCACGGCAGGAGAGCCGATGGCGCATCGTCTCGACGGGCCGCGCCGCAGGGCTGCGGCATCGTCACCCTGGCGACCAGCTGATGCTCGGGCCCTCTCAGGTATCGACGGGCGGACTTCCTTGCACGCGAGGTCAGTGATCGGAGTAGCTGACATCGCCCATGGTCCAGGCGCTGATGTCCGCGATCGAGACACGGTACATCCCGCCCGTCTCCGGGATCCCGACCGTTCCTTGAAGGATCCGCGCCAGGTGGAAGTGCAGATGTGTGGGCGGCTCGTCCTTCACCACCGCGCCGGCGGAGAAGACGGCGGAGAACTCGGCCAGGCGGTCGGAGTCCGCCAGTACCTCCGAGACCCGCTGCCGCCACACCGCCTCGGGTGCCAGCCGACCCGTGATGACAGCGCCCCCGATGACGACGGTCAGGGACATCTGATTGCTCCGCCCGGACTCCACCAGCCGGGCGACGTCAACGAGCAGTTCGTCGGTCTTCGACATGGGAGCCGATCCTACGGGTCCCCTCACCCCGTCCACAGGTTCGCGGCGGGATCCGCCGAACCGGCGGAGGACCAGCCGCCCGAGGCCGTTCGCCCAGGGGCAGCGGCCTGGGGCTTCGTCGTCGACCCGCTCCGGCCGTCCCTCAGATCACCGGAGCGGGCGATGGCGGGCTGGGTGGCGGGTGCGCAGGGCCGTGTGGAAGCGGTCCGCCACGAGTACCGCGATGCCGACGAAGAGCAGGAAGAGGAGTCCGTCGGCGTCGACGCCGACGAGGCCCAGGGTCATCGCCATGATGATCAGGGCGATGGGCGAGTGGCATGGAGGCCGCCCCCCGGCGGTCGGGTGCTCAGCGTCGGCGGGTTGCCGGTTTCCGTTCGCGCCGGGTTCGTAAGCGAGGCCGCAGTGGCGGAAGACGGCTTCCTCGTCCTCGAAGGGCAGGACATCGTCCGTGCCGATGGAGGGGCTCCGCTCGCCAGCTTCCTGTCGTGGGCGACCCGCGCGCACCCTGGCCCGGCCGTGGCCATGACCGGTTCGTCGGTGCCGGTGTCGACGTAGACGAATTCTCGCCGATCTTGTGGCCGCCGGGGTCCGCCACGTCCTGGTCGCGCCGCTCGCGGATGTCCGCCGTCCGGATCACGCCTCGCCTCCCTGTCCGATCGCCGGTGGGGCGGGTGTGGCGACGAGGAGCTCGGCGGCCTGCGTGATGTTGTCGGCCCGGACCGCGCGAGCCATGGCCGTACGGGCGGCATCGGGTTCCGTGTCCGGCGGCACCACCATCAGCGCGAAGTGGTCCTTGTCGCCCCGAGTGATCAGGACGGTGTCGTCGCCGACGGGGAAGGAGTCGAGGCGGACGACCCGATCGTCGATGATCAGCCGGGGCGGGATCTCGTCCCACGCGGTGGCGTCCAGGCCGACCCGGGTGATGGGGCCGAGGTGTTCGGTCAGGGCGGACACCAGGGCGGGAACCTCCTGCTCCACGTCTCGGGTGCGCGGCCACCAGGCCCCGTCCAGGACGCCCTGCCGGGAGTGCGTCGTCTCCAGCCGGAGCAGCGCCGTACCGGGTCGTACCGCCTGGTGGATCTCGTCCGGCAGGAGCTTGGGGGGCAGGGGCGGGATGTCGGAGTCGGCCATCGTGGATCCGCTCGTCTACGAGTGCGGTGCCGCGGCCCGTCACGGCCGCGCCCGAGAGGGCGGCAGGCCGCCGGCGGGCGACTGTGCCGTCATTTCACGGTAACCCCTGCTCCCGTACGCCCGCCTGTCGCCGCACGCTCGTCCGTCCGAACCGGAAGCACCTCCCCTTCATCATGCCGAGAACGGAACGATTCAGACGTACGCTGGAAGCACCGGGAGTACTTCGAGCACCAGCTTTCACGCCGGTGTCATTTCCGGGGAACACGAAAAACCGGGCTGCTGACGGGCCGCCCGGGGGCAGGTCCGCCATGACCACCATCCCCGACAGGACAGCGAACCGCACCCTCACCCCAGGACTTCCGGCACGCTTGTCGCTCACCCCGAAGACCACACTCGCCGGGCGGCTCGACGGCGCCTGGTGGCCCCGTTCACGCGACCTGGCAACCGAGCTGCCGCCGCTGGCGGACGCCCTCGAAGGACGCTGGGGTCGGATCACCCGTGTCCTGGTGAATCCCGGCCACTGGCCCGTCGTCCCACACAAGGTCGCCGTCACCGGGCACGTCCTGCACGTGGGCTGGTTCACCGAGCAGGACCCGGACAAGATCATCGTCTTGTCCTACGTGACCGGCCGCTGCGACCTGCTCGTGGTTCCGCCCGAGGCCGAACCCGCCTCCGCGGCCCGGCTGATGACCGCCGCCGCCGTCCCCGGCAGCCTCCTCACCGCGGACTCGCTGATGTCCGGAGAGGCCGCGACCGGCCGCCGTATGCGTGAGGCACGCAGCAGCGAGGACGCCTGGGAGAGCGAGGGCGGGGCCGCCCCGGCGCCCCGGTCGCACCCAGCGGCGCAACCCGTCGTCGGCGCGCGGATGATCCCCCTGCCGGGGTACATGCGGGTGACGACATGGAGACCGTGATCACGCTCCTGGCGGGCGCGTTCCTGATCGCGCTCGGCACGCGCCTGATCCACCGGCTCAACGCCCCGCACGACGTACGCACAGCGGCCCACCGCTTCGGCGACCCCCACCCCGCCCTCAGCCGTCCCCCGACCACAGCAACCCCGGGCCGCCGGAGCGAATCGCCCGCCGCCCGGCCTACGGGCACCTGGCCCTGACCTCGGACCACTCTTCCGACCGAAGACCGCGGGTGGGGCACCCGACACCAGGGACAACCCACCCGCCGACCTCTCGCCTTCGTCCCGAACGGAGCACATCGTCTTGCACCCCACCGAGAACGAGCCCCTGCCGCAGGCGGGGTACGCCGAGATCCGTATCGTCTCCGCCACGCCCGAGGCCGCTCGCGCGGTCGCCGAAGTGATCCGCCGGTGCTTCGCAGGGGCGGAACAGCGCAGCTACCCCGCGCCGGGCGGCGGCACACGGCTCCATCTCACCGTCGACACCGAGACCGCGGCCGGTCCCGCCCGCACCTGGCTCGCCACCAGCAGATCCCCCACCGGCACCGGCGCCCACGCCGAGGAAGCCTGACCGGCGGGCTCGAAAGCGCCCCGAGGGGGAGCCCCGACCACCCTGCAACCGGTGCCCCCGCACGGCGGCCAGGTGGCGCGAGCTGTCGCCGAAAAGCATCCTGGAGGCCATATCCCTGGTGCGGGCTGCTCCGTACCCGGTTCTGCCGTACGCGGCCGCGGCACCCGCCCCGTACGGCAAGACCGGGCGAGGTCATCGCCGCTCTGTTGGAGGCAACGGGATGACCGTCGGACCGCTCGGAGAATCCGATCGCTCGGAGAGCTTCGGCGAGGAGCTCCTGGGAGGGATCCTGGACCGGGCACACAAGCTGCCACCTCACCGGGTCGGGCTGGTCGTCGCCGAGACGGTGGGCCGGCTGGGCGGCAGGAATCCGCAGATCCTGCTCCAGGACTACCAGCAGCAGAGGCTCGTTCCCCTGCTCTCCGAAGGGCTGACAGGCGGCGAGCCGCTGTCCATCGACGGCTCGGACGCCGGCAGGTGTTTCCTCACGTCGCTCCCGGTCGAGCTGGCGATGGCCGACGGAGTACGCGTCCACGCACCGCTGCTCGACGGCGGTGACCAGGCCGGGGTCCTGGCCGTCACCCTGGACACGGTCGACGACGACGTCCGCCGCATCCTGCGCCGGATCGCGGGCCTGGTCGGTGAACTCCTGCAGACCAAGAACGGCTACACCGACCTCTTCTTCCGCACCCGCCGCAGCGAGCCGATGAACGTCGCCGCGGAGATCCAGTGGTCGCTCCTGCCGCCGCTGACCATGACCATGCCGCGCGTCGCCGTCGCCGGCGTCCTGGAACCCGCCTACGACGTGGCCGGCGACAGCTTCGACTACGCCCTGAACGGCGACACCCTCCACCTCGCCATGATCGACGCCATGGGTCACGGCCTGGACGCAGCCACCATGGCCACCGTCGCCATCGGCGCCTACCGGCACGCCCGCCGCATCAGCGTCGAGCTGTCCGAGATCTACCTCTTCATGGACCGGGCGGTGGCCGAACAGTTCGCCCCCGACCACTTCGTCACCGCCCAGATGATGCGGCTCAACACGACCACCGGCCGTCTCCAGTGGGTCAACGCAGGACACCCCGCCCCCGTCCTGATCCGCGAGCACCGCGTGGTGGGACGCCTGGACAGCCCCACCACCCTCCCCGTCGGCTTCGGCGGAGCACAGCCGCAGGTCAGCAGTGTGACGCTCGAACCGGGGGACCGCGTCCTCTGCTTCACCGACGGCCTGATCGAGGAGCACGAGAGCGGGCAGGAGCAGTTCGGCGAGGACCAGCTGATCGACTGGGTGAACCAGCTGGAGAAGACGGACCGAGGCGTCCGCGCGGTGGCACGGGACCTGTCCCACACGCTCAGGCGAGCACGCGGCGAAGCCACCTCGGACGACGCCACTCTCGTCCTGTTCGAGTGGCGCGGCTGATCCGTCGCCGTGCCACAACGTGCCAGTAGGGGCGGTCAGCAGCGGACAACAAGGGAGCCGTTGAGACGGCAAAGAAGCAGCGCCAGGCTAACGTTTCCGCAGGTTAAATCGCTTTGCGGGCCCAAGTGCCGGGTGATTCCCAAGCTTATAGCGCGGGTTCGATTCCCGTCATCCGCTCGTGAACGAAGCCCCAGGTCAGGGACCTGGGGCTTCTGCGTTGGCCGGTCCGGTCAGGGCGCCGCGTTGCGCAGGTCGGGGCGGTTCCTGGGCAGTCCAGAGCCCGCCATCTCCTTCTCCTCGTAGGACAGGAAGCCCGGACTCCGGTAGAACGCGTGGTTGCGCTCGCCCTCCGCCGTCGACTCGTGGTCCGTGGGCAGGAGGAAGAAGCGGCAGTGCGAGTACCGCCGCATGAGGTGCTCGACCAGGGAGCGGCCAACGCCCTGCCGGTGATACGCGGGGTTGACCACGACATCCCCGTTCATGCCGCGTGAGCCTCGGGGTGTTCGAAGCGGTGGCCGGCCCGGACCAGGGCCACGGGGTGCGGTGCGTCGACCGCTCGTCAGCGGGCCTCCTCCGACCGCGCGGCACACAGGCGGCCCACACACGTCGGACGCGACCGGTGGCGGGGCAGGGCATCACCACGGGAAGCCCGCGACTGCCTGCCTGGCCAGGCTCCACAGCGCGGACGCCTTCCGTCCGCGCGGTGATTCACACGAGGGCCTTTTGTCGTTCGGTGGAGATGTCGCAATCCACACCGAACCCAAGAGGCCCTCACTCGGCTGACCCACTCCACAGCTCCGGCGCTGAACCACACGAACGAGCCTGCGGGAGGGACCGTGCGGGAACGCGAGAGGGAGAGGGCACGGCAGGAAGCGGGCCTCGCTTCCGCGGTGACCGAGTTCGGTGAACTGCCGGCCGGGCACCCCTTCCGGCCGAGTACTCCCGGAACGTCGCGGGGGCGGTGGCGGACTGGGCGAGCGCCCTCGATGCGTACGAGGCGGCCGGTCGGGCCGTGCCCCGCGACGGCCGCGAGGACGTCCTTCGGTGACTTGACGACGGCCGGTACGCCACGGCCTGTCTGGAGTCCCGCCTGACGGGAGGACGTGGATGCTCACACACTGCGTCGTCAGGGGGAGACTCATGCCCCTTGTCCCACCCGAGATCCAGGTCGATACCTCACCCTCGGGATCCCTGGTATGCGGTCGGAGCACCGTACCTCTGGGGACCGAGCCGGAGAGAGGACATGGGCTTCACAGCACACCACGACGGGCACTGCCGGGGTCATCGGAGGGCTTGCAGCAGTGTGGGGAGCGAGGCTCGGAGCTCGCGCGACCAGTAGGCCGGATCGTGGGTTCCCGCGTGGAACCGTGTCGTCACCAGGGCACCGGCAGCACGGAGCACGGGTGCCAGGGCCTCGTTCTCCTCACGCATGATCGCTTCGGTCGGTGACAGGACGTCGGCGGGGAACGGCGCGTCCGGGTCTTCGAGACCGGGGATGTGCTCGTCCGGAGGGGTGTCCGGCGGGTCCAGCGGGCCAAGCCGCCCGTCGCCGCAGGACAGCCAAACGGGGATTCTGGTGAGCCGGTGGGCAAGGCATGCGGGGTCGTGAGCCTGCCAGATTGCGCGTTGCCGCACCGGATCGCCCCACAGCGCCGTCCAATCCAGGCCCAGATAGTCCATCGCCGCCCGTACCGCGCGAGGGTGCTGGAGCGGGTGCACGAAGCCGCTGTAGCTCGCCGCCGCCCGGAACATCCCCCGATGGCGCGCGGTGTACGACACAGCGCCGAACCCGCCCTGGGACTGACCGGCGACCACCCGCCTCGTCCCGGCTCCGTAGAAGCGCTCCACGAGCGGCAGGACCTCGCGCAGGTGGAACGTCTCCACGGCTGGAGGGCCGCCCTCGCCGTGGTTCCACCAATCCGTGCAGAAACCGAACAGCGGCATCTCAGGCATCACCACGAGTGTGTGCCGCAACGCGGGAAGGTCTTGGATTCCGTAGTCCCGGGTCCACGCCAGATGATCACCGTCCCCGCCGGGCAGCAGAAGCAGCACCGGCCAGCGCTGCCCGGGACGCTGGGCGTGCCAGTTCTCGGGAGTGAGGAGCCGCACCCCTGCCGGACGCGCAAGCGCGACCGAATTCACCACGAGATCGACGATCCGCCCTCCGGGGAACGTCTCCTCGTCCACCTCCGCCCCACCGCCCGGTACGGCCTTGGGCAGTGCGACGGCCTGCCCGGCCCCACGGGCGCCGATGGCGAGAACCAGAGCACCTCGCAACAGCAGACGCCGCCCCGGACCCGACGAAAAGGCACTCATAGGCCACCCTATTCCGACGCCCGGAGCCCCGGGCACCATCAGTTTCCTTTCCGAGTCTCGTACCGCACCAAGCACACGGGAATCCGTCACACCCCTGACCCATCCCGGAGTTCACCCCCGAGGCGTATCGCAGCAAGGCCGTCGGCGGGCATGTCTCCTCGGCGTCGGCCCGTGCGCCCTTGGCGAGCCGGCGGGGGGGACTCGCCACCGACGGGCGGCGTCGACGAGCCGGTGCAGCGGCGCGGCCCGGCGCTCCGGGTGGTCCAGACGGCCGTCGGGCGCGGAGCCCCGGGCCTGTTGCACCGCTCGGCGTCGTCCGGCAGCCCCGCCGGCCCAGGCCCGCGACCTGTCGCGTCAGCGACCGAGCCTGCCGCTGATCGCGTCGCGGCAACGACCTGGAGCCGCCCACCGGTCGGCGCACCGCGACAGGCGGTGTGCGCCTACCCAAGTGCCGGGTGCTTCCCAAGCTTATTGCGCGGGTTCGGTCCCCGTCGTCCGCTCCACAGCAAAGCCCCAGGTCAGCGACCTGGGGCTTCGTCGTTGCCCAGACCTTTCGAGGCTGCCGTACTCTCCGCGTGCCCCGGCTCTCGGAAGCACACCCGCGCGCCCGCGACCAGAATGCGCTCGGTGTCACCGTGGGGCGCCGAGCGGTGAACGACCGCCTCGCTTCCGTCCTCACGCGCGGTACCGGGCCGGGCCCCCGAAGTCGGCACGGGCCGGTCCGTCGGGCCAGGGCACGGGCTTTGGCCGCATACGGTGCCGACGCTAAGGTGAGGCGCCGTAGTCGGCGGATCGCTTCCCTGAGGGAAGACCGCTCCCCTGAGGGAAGTGGGAATGGGGCTCATGGACGCGGACCACGCGGGGCTGGTTGTCGCGGCGCAGGCCGGTGACGATCGGGCGCGCGAGGAGTTGATCGCCGCGTACCTGCCCTTGCTCTACAACATCGTCGGGCGATCGCTGAGCGGACACGCCGACGTCGACGACGTCGTCCAGGAGACCCTGCTGCGCGTGGTGCGCGACCTGCCTGCTCTGCGTGCCCCGGAGAGCTTCCGGTCCTGGCTGGTGGCGATCACGCTGCGCCAGATCAATACCCACTGGCACCGGCAACGCGCGTTCGCCGGCCGGACCACGGTCATCGACGAGGCACGCCAGATACCGGACGCCGGCGCCGAACCCGAGGGCATGACGATCCTGCGTCTGCACGTGTCGGACGAACGCCGTCAGGCCGTCGAAGCCGGCCGGTGGCTCGACCCGGACCATCGGGTGCTGCTGTCGCTGTGGTGGCAGGAATGCGCCGGCTTGCTGAGCCGTGACGACATCGCCGCCGCGACGGGGCTCACTGTCGCCCACGTCGGCGTACGCCTGCAACGCATGCGCGAGCAGCTGGAACTGAGCCGGACGATCGTCTCCGCCCTGGAGGCCGACCCGCGCTGTGCGCGGTTGGACGAGACCATCGTCGGCTGGGACGGTCTCCGTGCATCGGTGTGGCGCAAGCGGATCGCGCGGCACACCCGCGACTGCCCGGTCTGCATGGCGACGACGACAGACCGGGTGCCGGCCGAACTACTGCTCCGCAGCCTCGCGACGCTGGCCGTACCGGCCGGGCTCGTCGCCGCGCTCGCCGCCAAGGGCCTGCTGTCGAGTACGGCCGCGAGCGCCGCCGGGCTGGCCACGGCACACGTCGCCGCCGGCACTGCGACGGCGACGACGGCGACGGCGACGGCGGCAGCGACGACGACGGCAGCGACGGCAGCGACGGCGACTGCGGGAGGCGGTCTGCACAGTGCGCTGATCGGTACGCTCCACGCGGTGACCGCTCATCCGCTGGTGAGCCTCGCCGCCGGCGCGGTGCTCATCGCCGGGACCGCCACCTACGCGACCTGGCCCGAACCGGCGCATCGGGAGCCCGGCGTCATCGCCGCGCCCACGGTCGGCACTCCCACGCCGATCCCGTCGCGCACCACCACGTCGGCCGAACCGTCCCCGGTGAGTCCGTCCGCCGTCGCAGGCACTGTTCCGCTGGGCGCACAGTCGCTGGAGTCCGTGGACCACCCCGCCCTGTACCTCACGTATGCCGGCGACTTCGCGACGCTCGGCCGAGTCTCCGCGTCCAGCAGCACGCAGACACGCCGGCGGGTCACCTTCACCGTCGTCGGAGGCCTGGCCGACACGCGGTGCGTCACCTTCCGCGCCGCCGACGGCCGGTACCTCCGCCACCACTACCTCAGGCTGCGGCTGAGCAGCGACGACGGCAGCGAGCTGTTCCGTGAGGACGCGACCTTCTGTCCGCGCCCCGGGGCGGTCGCCGGGTCGGTGACCCTGCACGCGCACAACTATCCCGGGTCGGTCCTCCGCCACCGCGACGGTGGCGTCTGGCTCGATGGCTCCGACGGCACTCGGGCCTTCGCCGGCCAGGCTTCCTTCATCCTGCGCAGGGCCTGGGCCTGAGCACCGCTCCTTGAGCATGTGATCCGGCTGCGATCCGCATGCATCGACGGCTGCCGCCGCTCCGGAAACCTTCACTGGTGATCGGGGCGGCGCGCCCTTTCCACCGGGACGACCAGACCGCGGGGCTCGGCATAACGCTTTCCACCCGCGAGATGCATCACCGAGCAATCGTCCGGACGGCGCGACTTTTCCGTTACGAGACCGCGCGTGCGGGGGCCTCCCATGCATGGGGTGCTCTTCCCGCCGCTCACCATGGCGTGCCGGCGTGGCGGGTTCCCCGATATCCCCCGTCGACGCATCCCCGGAAGAAAGCCCCTCCCATGACGCGACACGCCCCCACGATCACGGCACCCAGGGTGACCCGCGCCCCCCGAGGAGAATCATGAAGGGCCTGCACCGGCTCAGCCGGCGTCGCCGAACAGTGGCGGTAGGTCTGTCGGCCGCGGCCGTGGTGGCCGGTGTCGTGACGCTCCTCCCCAGCTCCGCCGGAGCCGCGAACCTGGGTACGCACGCGGCCCCCTCGGGCAGGTACTTCGGCACCGCTGTGGCCGCCGGCAGGCTCGGCGACTCGGCGTACACCGCGATCGCCGACCGGGAGTTCAGCATGATCACCCCGGAGAACGAGATGAAGTGGGACGCCGTCCAGCCGTCCCGCGGCAACTTCGACTTCGGCCGCGCCGACCGGATCGTCGACCGTGCGAAGGCGAACGGCCAGCGCGTGCGCGGCCACACCACGGTCTGGCACTCGCAGCTCCCGGCCTGGGTCAGCTCGATCGGCGACGCGAACACGCTGCGCGGCGTGATGAACAGCCACATCACCGCCACGATGACCCACTTCAAGGGCAGGATCTACGCCTGGGACGTGGTCAACGAGGCGTTCGCCGACGGCCCCGGCGGCCGGCTCCGCAGCTCGGTGTTCCAGAAGGTCCTGGGCAACGGCTTCATCGAGGAAGCGTTCCGCACCGCCCGTGCGGCCGACCCCTCGGCCAAGCTCTGTTACAACGACTACAACATCGAGAACTGGTCGGACGCCAAGACCCAGGGCGTCTACAGAATGGTCAAGGACTTCAGGTCCCGCGGCGTCCCCATCGACTGCGTCGGGTTCCAGAGCCACTTCGGAGCGGACGGCCCGCCGGCCGGCTTCAAGACCACCCTGGCCAACTTCGCCGCCCTGGGCGTCGACGTCCAGATCACCGAGCTGGACATCGCCCAGGCATCGCCCACCCACTACGCCGACGCGGTCAAAGCCTGCCTGTCCGTGGCCCGGTGCACCGGCATCACCGTGTGGGGCGTCCGTGACAGCGACTCCTGGCGCAGCGGCGAGAGCCCGCTGCTGTTCGACAACAACGGCAAGCCCAAGCCCGCGTACACCGCCGTCATGAACGCCCTCAGCTCCGGCTCGGGTACCACCCCGAGCAAGCCGGCCGACGGTACCGGTACGGGGCCGATCAAGGGCGCGGCGTCCGGCCGCTGTATCGACATCCCCGCCTCCACCACCGCCAACGGCACCCAGGCGCAGCTGTGGACCTGCAGCGGACAGGCCAACCAGCGTTGGACCTACACCGCCGGCAAGCAGCTGAAGATCCACGGCGACAAGTGCCTGGACGCCAAGGGCAAGGGCACCACCAACGGCACCGCGGTGGTCGTCTGGGACTGCAACGGCGGCACCAACCAGCAGTGGAACATCGACACCAACGGCACGATCACCGGTGTCCAGTCCGGGCTGTGCCTCGACGCCATCGGCGCGGCCACCGCGAACGGCACCAGGATCCAGCTGCACGCCTGCTGGTCCGGCGGCAACCAGAAGTGGACCGCCCCGTCCGGGACGGGCGGCGGTACGTGCGCTCTTCCGTCGACGTACAAGTGGAGTTCGACCGGTCCCCTCGCGCAGCCGTCGAACGGGTGGGCCGCGCTGAAGGACTTCACCCATGTGACGCACCACGGCAAGCACGTGGTCTACGCGTCGAGCGCGGCGGGAACCTCCTACGGCTCGATGGCCTTCAGCCCCTTCACGAACTGGTCGGACATGGCGGCGGCCGGGCAGACCAGGATGAACCAGAACGCGGTGGCGCCCACGCTGTTCTACTTCGCGCCCAAGAAGATCTGGGTCCTCGCGTACCAGTGGGGCTCGTGGCCCTTCATCTACCGCACGTCGAGCGACCCCACCGACCCCAACGGCTGGTCCGCGCCGCAGCCGCTGTTCACCGGGAGCCTCCCCGACTCCGGCACCGGCCCGATCGACCAGACCCTGATCGCCGACGACCGGAACATGTACCTGTTCTTCGCCGGTGACAACGGCAAGATCTACCGGGCGAGCATGCCGATCGGGAACTTCCCCGGCAACTTCGGCTCGTCGTACACGACGGTCATGAGCGACACGGCGAAGAACCTGTTCGAGGCGCCGCAGGTCTACAAGGTCCAGGGCCGGAACCAGTACCTCATGATCGTCGAAGCCCGGGGTGCGAACGAGCAGCGCTACTTCCGCTCGTTCACGGCCACCAGCCTGAGCGGCTCGTGGACCCCGCAGGCGGCCACCGAGAGCAACCCCTTCGCGGGCAAGGCGAACAGCGGTGCCACCTGGACCGACGACATCAGCCACGGGGACCTGATCCGCGTCGGCGCCGACCAGACCATGACCATCGACCCCTGCAACCTGCAGTTCCTCTACCAGGGCAAATCCCCCACCGCGGGCGGTCCCTACGACCGACTGCCGTACCGGCCGGGTGTCCTCACCCTGCAGCGCTGACCGCCCGGTCCACCGTGATACGCAAGGAGAAACAACCCCCCATGAAGAACCCCACGAACGGTGGGCGCCGCGGGCGTCACCGCCGTCGCTGGACCGCGACCGGACTGCTGCTCGGAGCGCCCGCTCTCGTCGTGCCGTACCTCCTGTTCGTGCAGGACGATTCGCAGGCCGCGACGGTCGACGGCAATGCCTACTACCGGCTGATCTCCGTACGCAGCGGCAAGGCGCTGGACGTCAACGCCTTCTCCACCGCCGACGGCACCCGCATCCAGCAGTGGACCGACCAGAACACCGCCAACCAGCAGTGGAAGCTGCGACCCGCGGGGGACGGCTACTACGAGCTGGTGAACCGCAACAGCGGCAAAGTGCTGGGCATAGCGGGTAATTCGACTGCCCAGAGGGCCGTCGCGGAGCAGCAGACCGACAGTTCCTCCGCCTCCCAGGAGTGGCGGATCGACCAGGTGAGCGGTTCCGACGCCGTCACCTTCACCTCCCGCAGGAGCGGCCAGGTCCTGGACGTCTCCGGGGCGTCCACGGCCGAGGGCGCGGTGGTCATCCAGTATCCCGGCAAGGGCAGCACCAACCAGCAGTGGCGGCTGGTGAAGACGGCCGAGTCCCAGGCGGCCGGCACCGGACCGTACGCGTGGAAGAACGCCCAGGTGGTGGGCGGCGGTTACGTCACCGGGCTGGTGTTCAACCAGCGCGAGAAGGGCCTGCTGTACGCGCGCACCGACATGGGCGGCGCCTACCGCTGGGACACCGCGGCCGAGCAGTGGATCCCGCTGACCGACTGGCTCGGCGAGAAGGACTGGAACCTTCTGGGCGTCGATTCGCTGGCCACCGACCCCGTCGACCCCGCGCGGCTCTACCTCGCGACGGGCACCTACACCAACAACTGGGCGGGCAACGGCGCGCTCCTGCGCTCCACGGACCGGGGCCGCACCTTCAAGCGCACCGACCTGCCCTTCAAGCTGGGCGCCAACGAGGACGGCCGCGGGGCGGGCGAACGGCTGGCGATCGACCCCGCGGACAACGGCACCCTGCTGCTCGGCACCCGCAAGAACGGCCTGTGGCGCAGCACCGACCACGGCGCGACATGGAGTCAGGTCTCCTCGTTCCCCGTCAAGAACGGGGCGAGCAGCGGCGCGGGCATCTCCTTCGTGACGTACGGCCCGGCCGGCAGCAAGACGGTCTACGTCGGCGTCGCCGACAAGTCCACCTCCCTGTACCGCTCCACCGACGGCGGCAGCACCTGGCGGGCCGTCTCCGGGCAGCCCACCGGCCAGCTGCCGCAGCACGGCGTGCTCTCCGGTGACGGCTCGCTGTACCTGACGTACACCGACAACCTCGGACCCAACGGCGTGACGGCGGGTTCGGTGTGGAAGCACACGCCGGCCCGCGGGGCGTGGAAGAACGTCTCCCCGTCCCGGGGCTCCTACGGGTTCTCCGGTCTGGCCGTCGACCCGCGGAAGCCCTCCACGGTGATGGTCACCACCCTCGGCCGCTGGTGGCCCGAGGACGAGATCTACCGGAGCACCGACGGCGGTACGACCTGGAAGGCACTGGCCGACAAGTCGGCGCGGAGCGCCTCCGCCGCCCCTTACGTCGGCACCCACACCGGGCACTGGATGACCGCCCTGGCCATCGACCCCTTCGACTCCGGGCACGTGCTGTACGGCACCGGCAACGGCATCCTGCGCAGCAAGGACGCCCATGCCTCCGACAGCGGCGGCACCAGCCACTGGAGCATGGGCGCACGAGGCCTCGAGGAGACCGCCCTGATGGACGCGATCGCTCCTCCCGGCGGCGCCGCCGTCATCACCGCCATGGGTGACCAGGGCGGTTTCCGCCACGACGACCTGACCAAGGTGCCCGCCGGGCGACTGGGCAACCCGATGATGAGCAACAGCACCGACATCGACTTCGCCCAGTCCGACCCCGCGATGATGGTCCGCGTCGGCACGGGCGGCGCACAGGACGGCGCCTACTCCACCGACGGCGGCAGGAGCTGGAACGGCTTCAAGGCGGAGCCCGTGGGCAGCGCCCACAGCGGCCGCATCGCGCTCGCCGCGGACGGCTCCAGCATCGTCTGGACCCAGTCCGGGCAGGCTCCGTACCGCTCGACCGACAACGGCGCGAGCTGGTCGAGGGTCGGCGGCCTGGGCAACGACGCCGTGGTCGTCGCCGACCGCTCCTCGGCCAGGACCTTCTACTCCCTGTCCGGCGGCACGCTCCACGCCAGCACCGACGGCGGCGCGACCTTCACCGCCCGCTCCACCAACCTGCCCGCCGGCCGGCTCACGGCCGTCCCCGGCGTCGCCGGGGACCTGTGGATCGCCGGCCATGACAAGGGGCTGCTGCACTCCACCGACGGCGGCCGCACCTTCACCACGCTCAGCACGGTGAAGTCCGCCTCCGCCCTCGGCTTCGGCAAGGCCGCGCCGGGCGCCTCCTACCAGGCCCTGTACCTGATCGGCACCGTCAAGGACGTCACCGGGGTCTTCCGCTCCACCGACAAGGGCGCCACCTGGCTCCGCGTCAACGACGACGCCCACCAGTGGGGCAGCATCGGCGGCGTCGGCGTCATCACCGGCGACCCCGACACCTACGGCCGTGTCTACGTCGGCACCAACGGACGCGGCCTCCAGTACGGCGACCCGTCCTGACCCGACGCCAGGACGCCAGACCTGGGGCTTCGTCGCCGCCGCCGCGACTCCCGGGTGGGGCTCATTCGGAAATCAATAAATACCTGTCACCGCCAGTGGAGATTCTCATCGATGGCACGGAGAGTATTTCTCCCGACGTCACGCGCGAGAAAATGCGGAACGCGCACGGACGGCCCCGGCGTGCTACTGTCGAATCAGTTGCAGTTTTGGTACCCGAAATTTCGCACGCTTCGCCGTACGCATGTCGCACGGAAGCGTTTCGCATGCCGGTCTTTTTCCGGGCAGGGAATCATCGCGGCGACACGGCATCCGTAAAGTGCGGATTCCGCTGCACTGCCCGAAGGAGATATGACATGGCTGCTGGCACCGTGAAGTGGTTCAACGCGGAAAAGGGATTCGGCTTCATCGAGCAGGAGGGTGGCGGCCCCGACGTGTTCGCCCACTACTCGAACATCGCCGCCCAGGGCTTCCGCGAGCTCCAGGAGGGGCAGAAGGTCTCCTTCGACATCGCGCAGGGCCAGAAGGGCCCGACGGCGGAGAACATCGTTCCCGCCTGACGCTGACGCGTGGTACGCAGCTGGGGCCCGCATCCTTCGGGGTGCGGGCCCCAGCTGCATGCGTTTCCCAGGGATTTCCCACGTCCCTGCACCACGGCCACCGCCCCCACCCGATCCACCCCACCGCATCAATCGTCCTTCCACTGGATCCGCATCGCCTGATTCCCTCTTCGCTTCGACCGTTCCGGCAATTTCGAGCAATTTCGAGCGCTTTCATTCGCTGCCGGAATCATCGCCGCGCGCCGCATCAAGGAAGGTTCTGAATGAACCCCACACGCACGGACGGCCGCTCCTCCCGCAACCTCCGCAAGGGCGGCCCCGCGCACGACTCCTCCGCCGAAACGGGAAGAGGCAGTCGTTCCGCTTCGCACGGCGCGAACCGAACGGGACGTCCGAGCCGACCGGCCGGGCACGGCGGGCGTCCGGCCACCGCGCGGGGAGAGTTCGCCCTGCCGGAGACGATCGCTCCGGCGCTGCCGGCCGTCGACGACTTCGCCGGCCTGGCTCTGGACCGTCGTCTCCTCTCCGCGCTCGCCGCGCAGGGCGTGTCCGTACCGTTCCCCATCCAGGGGGCGACGCTGCCGAACTCCCTGGCGGGCCGTGACGTCCTGGGCCGCGGCCGGACGGGCTCCGGCAAGACGCTCGCCTTCGGCCTGGCCGTGCTCGCCCGGACGACCGGACAGCCGGCCGAGCCCCGGCGGCCTCTGGCCCTGGTCCTGGTCCCGACCAGGGAACTCGCCCAACAGGTCACGGACGCCCTCGCCCCCTACGCCCGGGCGGTGGAACTGCGCCTGGCCACCGTCGTCGGGGGAGTGCCGATCGGCCGGCAGGTGAAGGCCCTGCGCCACGGCGCCGAAGTCGTCGTGGCCACCCCGGGCCGCCTCAAGGACCTCATCGACCGCGGCGACTGCCGGCTCGACCAGGTCGCCGTCACCGTCCTGGACGAGGCCGACCAGATGGCCGACATGGGCTTCATGCCCCAGGTGACCGAGCTCCTCGACCAGGTGCGGTCCGGAGGCCAGCGGATGCTGTTCTCCGCGACGCTGGACCGCAACGTCGACCTCCTGGTCCAGCGCTACCTCACCGACCCCGTCGTCCACTCCGTGGACCCCTCCCAGGGCGCGGTCGTGACGATGAAGCACCACGTCCTGCACGTGCACGGCGCCGACAAGCAGCGGCTGACCGCGGAGATCGCGGCACGGGACGGCCGGGTGATCATGTTCTTGGACACCAAGCACGCGGTGGACCGTCTCACCGACGACCTCCTCGGCCGCGGGATCCGGGCCGCCGCCCTGCACGGCGGGAAGTCGCAGCCGCAGCGCGCCCGCACCCTGACCTGGTTCAAGAGCGGACACGTCACCGTGCTGGTCGCCACGAACGTCGCGGCCCGCGGAATCCACGTCGACCAGCTCGACCTCGTGGTCAACGTGGACCCGCCGGCCGACCACAAGGACTACCTCCACCGCGGCGGCCGCACCGCCCGGGCCGGCGCGTCGGGCAGTGTCGTCACCCTGGTCACCGCCGGCCAGCGCCGCGGCATGGTGCGCCTCATGGCGGCCGCGGGCATCGTGCCCGAGACCACCCCGGTGCGCTCGGGCGAGGACGCGCTGGTCCGGATCACCGGCGCGCGGACCCCCTCCGGCGTTCCGGTGACGATCACGGCGCCGCCCGCCGAGCAGCGGAGCCGGCGGGGCGCCGCCCCCCGCGGTCGACGCGCTCCCCTCTCGACGGCACGGCACTCGGGCGTGCGGCGTTCCGCCGGGCGCGGCGGCCCGGCCCCCGCCCCGTCCGGAAGCCGCCCCATCCCCTCAGGAGGCACATCGTGACGCCGGTCCAGACGCAGCCCCGCCCGCCCCGCCCGTCCCGCCCGTCCCGCCCCGTCCCCGCACGTCCTATGGGCGTCGACGCCGTGGACACCGCCGGACCACAGGTCTGCGACGACATGACCGTGGAGGTGGCCCTGGCCGTCATGGCCGGCGCCCGCACCGGGCACCTGCTCGTCTGCGACAACGACGATCAGCACACCGGCCTCGTCACCCGAACCCAGCTCATCACCGTCCGCGACAGCGCCGCCTACACGGACCGGCTCCGGCTGCGCGACCTCCCCGACGACGGCGGCCGTTCCCCCCGGCGGCCCCTGTGACGCCCTGACGGGCCCGGCTCCCCGCCGAACCCCGCACCGCCGAGACCACCCCTCTTCCTCTCTCTGTGAGGCATCATGCGCTGCGTCATCGCCCGCTTCCCCTTCGAGCTCACCAAGACCGGCGTCCTGGACTCCATGAGCGGCGTCAAACCCGAGGAGATCACCGGCGAGTCCGTGATCATCGGTCGCCGCACCTATCCCGTCAAGCAGGTCGGCCAGGTCATCACCCGACAGGACCGGCGCGACTTCACCGCCCGTGAAGTCGTCCTCGCCATGACCAAACTCGGCTTCACCTGCCGCGACCTCCCTCGGAGCACCGATCCCTTCCGGGACTCCGCCGCGGCGCTCGGCGCCCCGGCGGCCTGACCGCCGTCCGCGCGGCCCACGGGCCGACACGAACCGACGACCGGGCGCCGCGAGGGCCCGACCGGCACCCGGCCGACGCCGCACAGGCGGCGCCGGCCCTGCCGGTCGGGCCCTCTTCCGTATCCGCGTACGCCCCCGCGGGTCCTTCCGCGCGAGGTCAGTGATCGGAGTACGTGACGTCGCCGATCGTCCAGGCGCTGACGTCCGCGATCGAGACGCGGTACATGCCTCCCGTCTCCGGAATCGCCGTCGTGCCCTGGAGGATCCGGGCCATGTGGAAGTGCAGGTGCGTGGGCGGCTCGTCCCTGTCCTCGGCGGCGAAGGCGACGGAGAACTCGGCCAGCCGGTCGGAGTCCGCCAGGACCTCCGAGACCCGCTGTCGCCACACCGCCTCGGGTGCCAGCCGACCCGTGATGACAGCGCCCCCGATGACGACGGTCAGGGACATCTGGTTGCTCCGCCCGGACTCCACCAGCCGGGCGACGTAGACAAGCAGCTCGTCAATCTTCGACATGAGGGCGATCCTACGAGTCCCTTCTCCCCGCCCGCCGGACAGTGGGGGATGAAGTTCCGAAGCCGGGGCCTTCGCCGGGCGGGGTGACACGGAAGGCCGGCGTTTCATCAGGGCGGGCAGGTGGTGTAGTAGTTCCTTCAGGGCCCTGGTGCCAGTACTGGCACCAGGGCCCTCTATGCGTTTCACGGAGAGGTGCGAATGACAGCAGACAACTCGTACGACCGTTTCGACGACGACGACTACCCCGCCTACACCATGGGCAGAGCCGCCGAGATGATCGGCGCCACCCAGGGCTTCCTCCGCGCCATCGGCGAAGCCCGCCTGATCACGCCGCTGCGCTCCGAGGGCGGCCACCGCCGCTACTCCCGCTACCAGCTCCGCATCGCCGCCCGCGCCCGCGAACTCGTCGACCAGGGAACCCCCATCGAGGCCGCCTGCCGCATCATCATCCTTGAGGACCAGCTCGAAGAAGCCCGTCGCATCAACGCGGAGTACCGCCGCGCCGCCGAGTCCGACGTGCCTCCCGATCAGGCTTGAGACGCGCGGGCCGCCCGGTTGCGACCTCATCCGCCGGCAGGCCCCAGTCCACCGGCGCCGAGAAGGTCGTACGGCGGCGGGGCCGTGGACCGGGAACCCCCGACCGGCGATCCGCCGTGCCACAACACGCCAGTAGGGGGCGGTCAACAGCGGTCACTGGCGGTCGACAAGGGTCGACCTGCTGGGGAGCGAGCGGCCCGGGGACGAGGGCGGCGAATTCTCTGCGGCCGGCCTGACCCCTGTCCGCACGACCTCACGTGGCAACTCGCCGCATCGTCCGCACAGATACGCGCCCGGATCGACCACGTGCACCCCGCGCTTCGTGATGAGCGCACCGGCACCGGCACCGGCGCCGCTGCTGGTGGGCGGGTTCTCCGGGGTGCGCCGGCCTACTCGGTCGGCCGTTGTGCGAGCGGGACGTTCGCGGAGAGGGTCTCGGTCGGTGGGGAGGGGTGCTTCCTCGGTCGCCATCGCTGGGGTCGCCGTCATCCTGCCGGTCGGGCCCGGTTCGGCCGTACGCCCTACAGGGCGGTTCCCCGGGGACGGCCGGCTCGTCGTCGCTGCCGCCTCCACCGCGCGGGCCGGGTCCCGTACGCGGCCGCGAGCCGCAGGACGATGACGGCGGTCCCGGCGGCGACTGCCGCGCACAGGGCGAGGAAGGCGTCGGGCGTCCAGGCCCACAGCGCCCTGGGGCCGATGAGGGCGCAGGCAGCCGCCATGACGATCCAGGGCAGGCCGCCGGCCAGGCACCACAGGGCGGTGGGGGCGATGCGGCGGCGGGCGGGCCGGCGGCGGAGCAGGCGGCCCGAAGGGACGGTCTCCGCGAGGAGGACGAGGGCGAGGGCGGTGAGGCCCCAGACCGTGGCGTGGTAGGTCGCGGCGGAGGGGGCTCCGGCGGGAGCGGCGCCACCGGCGAGGATGCGGGCCGCGCCGAAGCCGACCTGCATGACGCTGCCGTCGTGGAGGAGGCCGTGAAGGTTCTGCTGGACGACGAGGGCGAGGTTCCGCTCCGGCAGGAGGAAGAGCGCGGCCGAGTAGCCGGGGGTGGCGCCGGTGTGCCAGATCGCGGTGTCGAGCGGGGCCTCCAGGCCGCCGACGCGCCAGCCGAGCCCGTATCCGGTGTCTTCGCCGGACGGATGGAGGCGGCCGGTTCCCCGCATGAGGCGGACGGACTCGGGGGTGAGGACCGTCGTGCCGTCGGCCGTCCTCCCCGACCGGAGTTGGAGGGAGGCGAAGGCGGCGAGGTCGTTCAGGTCGCCGCCGGTGTAGCCGTAGGCGGCGCCGTCGTCGTCCACGCCGTCGGCGATCGCCGACGGCACGCCCCACAGGAGCTGGTGGCCGGGCGGAAGGTTCCGCGCGCGGGCGGACGCCCGGTCGGCGATCGCCCCGTCCATGCCGGCCGGGCGCAGGACGCTGTCCCGGAGGTGATCGGCGAAGGACCGGCCCGTCACGGACTCGACCACGGCGGCCAGGACGAGGTAGTTGGCGCTGCTGTAGGCGTACGCGGTGCCTGGCGGACCGAGCGGACGTACGCCGTTCAGCGCGGCGACCCGCGCGGTCGCGTCCGGGCAGTCGGCGTCGAAGCAGTCCGCGACCTCGAAGGTCGCGGACTCCGGGACGCCCGCCGTCTGCTGGAGAAGATGGCGGACCGTGACCCGGGCGGCGTGGCCGGTGCCGCCGAAGCGGAAGGCCGGCAGGTGGTCGGCGACCCGGTCGTCGAGGCGGAGTCGTCCGTCCTGTACGAGCGTCATCACGGCGCTCGCGGCGATCGGCTTGGCGACGGAGCCCCAGAGGAACGGCGTTGTTCCGGTGACCTGTTCGCCGTGGCCGTCGGTGCCCCAGGTACGGGAATGGACGATCCCTTCGCGGCCGACCACGGCGTAGGCGAGCCCGGGGGTGCGGGTGGCCTCCATGCGCTCACGCACATAGGTGTCCATCGCGGTGAAGCGGTCGGACGGGACGGGTGGCCGTGGCGCTGCCGCGGCCTCGCCCGAGGGAAGCAGGAGGAGAACGAGGGCGGTCGCCGCCGCGGCGGCACGTCGGAGCAGCTGGGGCACAAGGACCCCTTCCTTCGAGGAGGACGGACCCATAACCGTATGGATATACGGTTATAACCGTACGCTGGTACGGTCATCAAGTGCCGCGAACCGCCGACCACGAACAACGCCGCCGTCAGATCGCCGACGCCGTCAGCCGGTTGATCTCCGAGCACGGGCTCGACGCCGTCACCGTCGCGCGTACGGCCGCCACCGCGGGCATGTCCGTGGGCCTGGTGCAGCACTACTTCCGCACCAAGGACGAGATGCTGCTCCACGCCTTCCGCGAGGTCTCGGCCCGCATCCGCGCACGGGCCGAGGAGCGGATCAAGGACGGCGTCGCGCACAAGCGGCCCATCGCACGGGTCATGGCGGAGGTGATGACCGAGTACATCCCGCTGGACGAGGCCCGCCGCGCCGAGTACCGCGTGGCCCGCGCGTTCGCCGGCCGCGCCCTCGACTCCCCCGCTCTCGCCGAGGTCGACACCGAGACCGCCCGGAAGCTGCGCGAGGACATCGCCCGGGCGGTCCACAACGGCAAGGAGTGCGGCGAGGTCGACGAGCACCTGGATCCGCTGCCCGCCGCCGTGCGCCTCGCCGCCGTGATGGAGGGGCTCGCGCTTCAGGTCTACCGCGAGCCGGAGGGGAGCGCGGAGGTGCCCGTGGCCCGGTTCGTGTCCCCCCTGCTCGACGCCGAACTCGCCACCGTCTTCACCGGCGAATGCCGCCAGTACACGGGATAGGCAGCCATCGGCGGGCTCGTCCCGAGGGCGCTTCCTGACACCGTCAGGGACGCCTCCGCGGTGGTCCGGCGGTGGTCGGTTCCGGCCTCCGGCCGCCCGGCCGACGGGCTCGGAGACGGTCTCCACGGGGGTGCTGTTCTCGGTCAGGTGCGATCCGGATCACTCCGCCGGACCCTCGCGGCTGTCACGAACGGCGGGGCTCGCCGGTCATGAGGGTGTAGCCATCTGGAGGTTGACCATGAGGATCCTGCTCGCCGGTGCCACCGGCGCCATCGGCCGCCCGCTGACCCGCGCCCTCGTCCGGGACGGGCACGAGGTGCTGGCCCTCGCCCGCTCGGAGGGTTCCGCGGGGGCGGTGCGCGCTCTGGGCGCGACGCCCGTGCGGGCCGACGCGCTCGACCGGGAGGGGCTGCTGCGGGCGCTCGACGGGCTGTCCGCCGACGCGGTCGTCCACCAGCTGACCGCGCTCAAGGCGCCGAAGCTGAAGCTCACCGCGGACGACCCCAGCAACGTGCTGCGGGAGCGCGGCACCGCGCACCTCCTGGAGGCGGCGGGCGTGCTCGGGGCGGGCCGCTTCGTCACCCAGTCGCTGGTCCTGGGCTATGGCTACCACGACCACGGCGACCGTCCCGTCACCGAGGAGGACCCGTTCGGGGTGCGCGGCGGCACGGTCGCCGACCATGTGATCACGGGCCTCGTCGAGGCGGAGGAGCGGCTGTTCGCCGCGGACCACGTGGCCGGCACGGCGCTGCGGTACGGCGTCTTCTACGGCCCCGGCACCTGGTTCGACCCGACGCCCGGCACCCGCCCGTTCCCGGTCCCGACGGGCGGCGGCGGCACCCTGTCGTGGGTGCACGTCGAGGACGCGGCCGAGGCGACCGTGGCCGCCGTCGAGCGGGGCCGCGCGGGCGAGGCGTACAACATCGTCGACGACCGCCCGTCGACCTGGGGCGAGCTCTCCGCCGCCCGCGGCGGCCGCCGCCTCGTCCTCCCCGGCCGCCTCCTGCGCCTCGCCGTCCCCTACCTGGGCTCCCTCATGCTCGACACCCGCCTCCGCGTCTCCCACGCCAAGGCCACCCGCGACCTCGGCTGGACGCCCCGCTATCCGGACCACCGCGCGGGGATGCGGGCCTGACCCGCGGGGCGGAGGGCCAAGGGGTCAGGCGGCGGCCCGCTCGATCAGGGCCTCGATGCGGGCCTCGACCTCGGGGGTGAGGGTGGTGAGGGCGAAGGAGGTGGGCCACATGTCGCCCTCGTCGAGGGCGGCGGAGTCGCTGAAGCCGAGGGTGGCGTAGCGGGCCTTGAACTTGGCGGCGCTCTGGAAGAAGAGGACGACCTTGCCGTCCTTGGCGTAGGCGGGCATGCCGTACCAGGTCTTGGCGGCGAGCTCGGGGGCGGCCTTCTTGACCAGGGCGTGGATGCCCTCGGCGAGCGCCCGGTCGTCGCCCGTCATCTCGGCGACCTTCGCGAGGAGGTCGGCCTCGGCGTCGGCGGCCTTGCCGCGGGCCTTGGCGGCCTTCAGCTCCTTCGCCCGCTCCTTCATCGCCGCCCGCTCGTCCTCGGTGAAGCCGTCGTGGGACTTGGCGGGCGTGGCGGGCTCGGCGGGCTTCGCGGTCTTCGTCGCCTTGGTGGTCATGGTCGGTCCCCTCGTTCTTCTCGGCTTTCCCGGTCTTCTTCCAGGCTAGGTTCGGGCGTTTCCCGGTGCTTCTCCGAAACTGACCGGGTGTCCGCGCGGCCGGCGCGGGCCGCCGCCTCCGTGCGGGCCTGCGCCCAGCCGGGGCGGCACATCAGCGGAGTTCCTGGATGCGGATCAGGTTGCCCGCCGGGTCGCGGAAGGCGCAGTCGCGGACGCCGTACGGCTGCTCGGTCGGCTCCTGCACGACCTCGGTGTCCCCCGCGGAGACCTTCGCGAAGACGGCGTCGAGGTCGCGGGTGGCGAGGAGGATCCAGCCGTACGTGCCCTTCGCCATCATCTCCGTGATGGTGCGGCGCTCGTCCTCCGTGATCCCCGGGTCGACGGCCGGCGGCGCGAGGAGGATCGAGGTGTCGGGCTGACCGGCGGGGCCGACGGTGATCCAGCGCATCTTCCCCTGGCCGACGTCGCTGCGGACCTCGAAGCCGAGGACGTCGCGGAAGAAGGCGACGGACGCCTCGGGGTCCTCGTGCGGCAGGGCGGTGGTGTGAATGGTGATGTCCATACGGCCGACGGTAGTTGGAGGGGCCGGTGCGCGCTTCTCGGATCCTGACCGTGTCGGGTCCCGCCGGACAGGCCCTAGGTGACCGTGTCGGCGCGGTCCGGTTCCGGTTCCGGTTCCTCGCGTGGGTCCTCGCCCGCCAGGAAGTCCGTCACCGCGAGCGCGAAGAGCAGGGCGAGCGCCAGGCCGATGACGACCCAGCCCGTCGGGTGCGGCCACAGGACGAAGGCGAGGGCCGCGCCGACGACCAGGATCCACACGATCCAGGTGTGGAAGCGGCGGACGAAGCCGCCGACCGGGCCGAGCCGCATGCCGGCCCGGTCGGCCGTCGAACGGCTCGCCGTGATGCCCGAGTGCCACAGGCCGCGCGCCAGGACGGCCGGGCGGCTGGGCCCCGACAGCCAGGCGGCCAGCGCGACGAGCACGCCGAGGACCGCGCACACCCGGACCGAGGTGCGCAGGAAGCGGGTCAGGGTGTCGTAGACGGAGCCGGCGGCGGCCGGGGAGACGGAGGAGGGCAGCGCGTTCAGATAGACCGTACGGAAGACGGTGAGCGCGATCCCGAGGACCAGGGCCGCCAGGGCGAAGCCCAGGGCCGCGGCGACCAGCGCCCGGCGCCTGCGGACCGCGAGCAGCACCCCGCCCGCCACGCAGAGGACGGCGATGACCGGCAGCCACACGCCGAAGGCCTGGAGGAGCGCGAAGCCGGTCTTGGCCTTTCCGATGTCGTCGGAGCGCAGCACCGTGAAGCTGGTGTGCACCTCGGGGATGTCGGCGGCGACGGTGAGGCCCGAGTCGACGAGGCGTTCCTTGACCCGTTCGATGACGGGCGCCAGGTCGATCGTCACCGTGTCCGTCTCGATCTTCACGGCCCCGTCCTGGTCGCCCGTGAGGGCCCGGTCGACGGAGGTGTGGACGAGGCGGTTGGCGTCGGTCCAGATGGTCTCGAAGGCCGGGGAGGCGACGACGTCCTGCGCCCGGTCGTGGACGAAGGACGCGAGCGCGCCCTCCAGCGAGCCGCCGAGTTTGCCGAGCGCCTTCTCGACCAGCGGCCGCTGGTCGGGGGCGACGCCCTGCAGGAGCGACTCCAGGTCGATGTGGTCCATGACGGCGTCGGTGACCCGGGTGGCGACCGCCGCCTGCACGTCGGGGTCGGAGGCGAGCGGGGCCATCGTCTGCACGTAGCGGTCGGTGTCGCCGAGGAGGTCGGCGGTCCAGGCGGCGACCAGGCCGAGCGGCACCAGCACGCAGCCGACGACCACGAGGAGCCCGGCGAGGAAGGACCGCCAGCGGTGGTGCTCGCGCTTCGGCGCGCCCTGGGCCGAGCCGGCTTCCAGGGCCGTCACCCGGGCCCGCAGCCGGGTGAGCTCGTCGTCGCCGGTGGCGCCGTCCGGTGTTCCCATGGGGCCACCCTGGGGGCGGGGCGCGGTTCCGGCGCCCCGGACGGAACCGAACGGGTGAGCCGTCGGCGGCCGGGGAGGCGGGGGAGACGGGGGATCACCCCATGCTGGTACGCGCCAGATCCAGGAACTCCGCTTCGGTGAGGCCGAGTTCGCGGGCCTCCGCGGCGGCCTCGCGGAGCCGGGTGACGAGCCGGGCGCGGTCGGGGGCGGCGGCGCCGGGGACGATGAGGGCGCCGCGGCCCCGGCGGAGCTCGATGAGGCCCTCCTCGCGGAGCCGCTGGTAGCCGCGGAGGACGGTGTGGACGTTGACGCCGAGGGAGTCGGCGAGTTCGCGGGCGGCGGGGAGCCGCTCGCCGGGGGCGGCGGTGCCGTCGGCGAGGGCGCCGCGGACGCAGCCGGCGATCTGGTCGCCGAGCGGGACGGCGGAGGCGGGGTCGACGCGGAAGAGCACGGTCAGAGCCTTCCACGTCGTTCGACGAGGGTGTTGAGGAGGGCGGCGGCGGTCCGCGCGTCGGGCACGGTGACGGCGAACTCGCGGCCGTTCCCGCGCCGGACCACCAGGGCCTCGCCGGAGCGCAGGACCACGCCGGAGCGGTGGGCGCGGACCCGGTAGCCCCAGCCGCCGAACTCGCCCAGGGCGTCGACGTCGCGGGCGTCGGCGGCGGTGATGTCGGCGAGCGGCACGTGGACGCGGGGCCGGGGGGCGAGCGTGGAGCGGACGGTGAGGCCGTGCCGGTCGACGCGGACGCGGACCCGGGCGAGCGCGAGCCCCGGCACGCCGACGGCGAGCCCGACGAGGAGCAGCGGCCACGGGCCGAGGAGGGCGGCGACGGCACCGGCGGCGACGAGGAGCAGGCCGAGGACGGTGAGCGGGGCGGAGGCGGTGGCCCGGGACCAGCCGGCGACCTCCCCGGCGCCGAGGTCGAGCCGCGGCGCGCCCGGCTCCGGCTCGGCGCCGGTCACGTCGTACTCCTCCGGCGGGACGAGCCGGGAGAGGCCGTGGCCCGCGAGGGCGAGGACGGCGCCTGCGCCCGCCGCGACGGCCAGGTGGGAGAGCGGGGAGGTGACGGCGGCGGGGTCGGCCGCGTCGAGGTTGTCGTGGACGACGAGGCAGAGCAGGGTGCCGGCGAGGCCGGCGGTCATCCAGGCGCCCCACAGCGCGTTCCGCCGGACGAGGACGGTCCACCCGGCGCCGAGGGCGAGCAGCAGCCCGGCGCCGACGGCGGCGAAGGCGCCCCGGCCGGTGAAGCCGTCGGCCTGGCCGCCGGGGGAGAAGTGGGTGGCGAGCCGGCCGGGGAGCCGGTCGGACCAGAGCGCGAGGAGCAGCAGGTACGCGGCGGCGGCGAGGAGGAAGGGGAGCGCGGCGAGGAGACGCAGACGGAGAGGCAGACGGAGACGGAGCGGGATGTCGGTCATGGGACCTCCTTTGTTCGTACTCTACTAGAACAAGTGAGGTTTAGGGGTGGGCGCGGCCCCGTCTCTCCTCCGGATGCGACGGCAAACGGCCGGTAGTTGACTGGCTCGCGTACCCATGGACACGGATGAATGCCATCGATCGGGGAGTCTTCATGCGCCGTCGGTCCGCCGCCGTCCTCACCGCCCTGGCCGTCCTCACCGCCGCCTTCGCCACCGGCTGCGGAAGCGATGACGAGCCCGACCCGCTGCGGAGCCGGCAGTGGGCGCTCGACTCGCTGAAGCTCCCGGACGCCTGGGGCACGGACCAGGGCGACGACACGGTCATCGCCGTCGTGGACACCGGCGTCGACCCCGGCCACCCCGACCTCAAGGGGCGGCTCGTCGACGGCTACGACTTCGTGGACGGCGACGACGACCCGAAGGACCTCAACGGACACGGCACCCACGTCTCCGGCATCGCCGCCGCCCACACCGACAACGGCATCGGCATCGCGGGCGGCGCGCCCGGGGCGAAGATCATGCCGGTGCGGGTGCTGGGCGCGGACGGCAGCGGCAGCGACGCGAACATCACGAAGGGGATCGTCTGGGCCGCGCAGCACGGCGCCGACGTCATCAACCTCTCCCTCGGCGAGTCCGGCCTGATGGCCCGGCTGCTCAAGGGCGGCGTGCTCAACGACGCGATCTCGTTCGCGAACGGCAGGGGCGCGGTGGTGGTGGCCGCCGCCGGCAACGACGGGACCCTGCTCCAGCCGTACGAGCTGACCACGCCGGTCCTCGTCGTCAACGCGGCCGACCGGAACGGGCAGCCGGCCGAGTTCACCAACTTCGGCGCGCGGAACGCGGTGGCGGCGCCCGGGGTCGACATCCTCTCCACCCTGCCGACGTACACGGCCAAGGAGACGGTCGGGAACACGACGGGGTACGGCGCCCTCTCCGGCACCTCGATGGCCTCGCCGTACGTCGCCGCCGT
Source organism: Streptomyces sp. R302 (assembly GCF_012927245.1). Taxonomy (GTDB): domain Bacteria; phylum Actinomycetota; class Actinomycetes; order Streptomycetales; family Streptomycetaceae; genus Streptomyces. Next base: position 162,943 of record NZ_JABBGE010000009.1, on the reverse strand, counting down.
CGCCGCGCTCCTGCACCAGCGGGGCCTGGACCCGGCCGAGATCATGACGGCCATCCGCGACACCGCGCGGAACCCCTCGGCGAACCCGAAACTCGGCCTCGGGAACGTGGACGCGGCCGCCGCCGTGAAGGCGGCGGCCGACAAGAACTGACCCCGGCGCCGGGGCCCCGCCTCAACCCTCCAGGACCTGCGCGCCGCAGTCGTGGCCGGCAGGGTCGACGACGACGCGGTCCAGGAGGCTCGGCCGTGGTGCTACTTCTCGTCCTCCAGGTCGCCTTCCGTCTCCAGGTAGACCTGGCGGAGGGCGGCGAGCGTGGCCGGGTCCGGCTTCTCCCACATGCCGCGGGACTCGGCTTCGAGGAGGCGTTCGGCGATGCCGTGCAGGGCCCAGGGGTTGGCCTCCTTGAGGAAGGCCTGGTTGGTCTCGTCGAGGACGTACTCCTGGGTGAGCTTGTCGTACATCCAGTCGGCGACGACCCCCGTCGTGGCGTCGTACCCGAAGAGGTAGTCGACGGTCGCCGCCAGCTCGAACGCGCCCTTGTACCCGTGGCGCCGCATCGCCTCGATCCAGCGCGGGTTGACCACCCGGGCGCGGAAGACCCGGGAGGTCTCCTCGACCAGGGTCCGGGTGCGGACCGTCTCGGGGCGCGTCGAGTCGCCGATGTACGCCTCCGGCGCCGTGCCCCGCAGCGCGCGCACGGTCGCCACCATGCCGCCGTGGTACTGGAAGTAGTCGTCCGAGTCGGCGATGTCGTGCTCGCGGGTGTCGGTGTTCTTCGCGGCGACGGCGATCCGCTTGTACGCGGTCTCCATCTCCGCGCGCGCCGGGCGGCCTTCGAGCCCGCGCCCGTACGCGTACCCGCCCCACACCGTGTACACCTCGGCGAGGTCCGCGTCGGTGCGCCAGTCCCGCGAGTCGATCAGCTGGAGGATGCCCGCGCCGTACGTGCCGGGCCGGGAGCCGAAGATGCGGGTGGTGGCGCGGCGCTCGTCGCCGTGCTCGGCGAGGTCGGCCTGGGCGTGGGCGCGGACGTAGTTGGCGTCGGCGGGCTCGTCGAGGCCCGCGACGAGCCGGACGGCGTCGTCGAGGAGGCCGATGACGTGCGGGAACGCGTCCCGGAAGAAGCCGGAGATGCGCAGCGTGACGTCGACGCGCGGCCGCCCCAGCTCCTCCAGGGGGATCGGCTCCAGGCCGTTGACGCGGCGCGAGGCCTCGTCCCACAGCGGGCGGACGCCGAGCAGGGCGAGCGCCTCGGCGACGTCGTCGCCCGCGGTGCGCATCGCGCTCGTCCCCCACAGGGACAGGCCGACCGACGTCGGCCATGCGCCGTTGTCCTCGCGGTAGCGGGTCAGCAGCGAGTCCGCGAGCGCCTGGCCGGTCTCCCAGGCGAGCCGGGACGGCACGGCCTTCGGGTCGACGGAGTAGAAGTTCCGGCCGGTCGGCAGCACGTTGACCAGGCCGCGCAGCGGGGAGCCGGACGGGCCGGCGGGCACGAAGCCGCCGTTCAGGGCGTGCACGGCGTGCGTCAGCTCGTCGGTGGTGGCGGCGAGGCGCGGCACGACCTGCTCGCAGGCGAAGCGGAGGACGGCCGCCACCTCGGGGCCGTGGCCCGCGGGGATCGCGTCCGCGTCCCAGCCGGCCGCCTCCATCGCCTCGACCAGCTCGCGGGCGAGCGCCTCGTACCGGTCGGTCTCGGACCGCTGCCGGGCGGCCTCGTCCAGGCCGAGCGCCTCGCGCAGTCCGGGCAGCGCCTGCGTGCCGCCCCAGATCTGGCGGGCGCGGAGGATGGAGAGGACGAGGTTGACCCGCTCGGGGCCGGTGGGCGCGCCGCCGAGGACGTGCAGGCCGTCGCGGATCTGGGCGTCCTTGACCTCGCACAGCCAGCCGTCGACGTGCAGCAGGAAGTCGTCGAAGCCGTCGTCCTCGGGGCGCTCCTGGAGGCCGAGGTCGTGGTCGAGCTTGGCGGCCTGGATGAGGGTCCAGATCTGGGCGCGGATCGCCGGGAGCTTCGCCGGGTCCATGGAGGAGATCTGCGCGTACTCGTCGAGGAGCTGCTCCAGGCGCGCGATGTCGCCGTACGAGTCGGCGCGGGCCATCGGCGGCACGAGGTGGTCGACGAGGGTGGCGTGGACGCGGCGCTTGGCCTGGGTGCCCTCGCCCGGGTCGTTGACGAGGAACGGGTAGACCAGCGGCAGGTCGCCGAGGGCCGCGTCGGGGCCGCAGGCGGCGGACAGGCCGGCGTTCTTGCCGGGCAGCCACTCCAGGTTGCCGTGCTTGCCGAGGTGGACCATGGCGTCGGCGCCGAAGCCGCCGTCCTCCGCGCGCGCCGCGATCCAGCGGTAGGCGGCCAGGTAGTGGTGGGAGGGCGGCAGGTCGGGGTCGTGGTAGATCGCGATCGGGTTCTCGCCGAAGCCGCGCGGCGGCTGGATCAGGATCAGCAGGTTCCCGCGGCGCAGTGCGGCGAGGACGATGTCGCCCTCCGGGTTCCGGGACCGGTCGAGGAACATCTCGCCGGGCGCCGGGCCCCAGTGCTCCTCGACCTGCTCGCGGAGCTCGGCGGGGAGTTCGGCGTACCAGCGCTTGTAGTCGGCGGCCGGGATGCGGACCGGGTTCTTCGCCAGCTGCTCCTCGGTGAGCCAGTCCTGGTCGTGGCCGCCGGCCTCGATGAGGGCGTGGATCAGCTCGTCGCCGTCGCCGGAGACCAGGCCGGGGAGGTCGGCCTCGGGCCCGAAGTCGTACCCCTCCGCGATCAGTCGGCGCAGCAGGGCGACGGCGGAGGCGGGGGTGGCGAGGCCGACGGCGTTGCCGATGCGGGAGTGCTTGGTGGGGTACGCGGAGAGGACGAGCGCCAGCTTCTTCTCGGCGTTCGGGATGTGCCGCAGGCGGGCGTGGCGGACGGCGATGCCGGCGACGCGGGCGGCGCGCTCGGCGTCGGCGACGTACGCGGGCAGGCCGTCGGCGTCGATCTCCTTGAAGGAGAAGGGGACGGTGATGAGCCGGCCGTCGAACTCGGGGACGGCGACCTGGCTGGCCGCGTCCAGCGGCGACAGGCCCTCGTCGTTCTCCTCCCAGTTCGCGCGCGAACCGGTCAGGCAGAGCGCCTGGAGCACCGGCACGTCGAGCGCGGCGAGCGCGCCCGCGTCCCAGGCCTCCTCGTCGCCGCCCGCCTGCGCGGCGGCCGGCTTGGTGCCGCCGGCGGCGAGGACGGTGGTGACGATGGCGTCGGCCCCGCGGAGCACGGCGAGCAGCTCCTCCTCGGGGGCCCGCAGCGAGGCCACGTACAGCGGGAGGGCGCGGGCCCCGGCGTCCTCGATCGCGTCGCAGAGGGCGCCGACGAAGGCGGTGTTCCCGCTCATGTGGTGGGCGCGGTAGTAGAGCACGGCGACCGTCGGGCCGTCCGTGGCCTTCGCGACCCGCTCCAGCGGGCCCCAGGTGGGGGCGGCGGCCGGGGCCTCGAAGCCGTGCCCGGTGAGGAGGACGGTGTCGGAGAGGAAGCGGGCCAGCTGCTCCAGGTTGGCGGGGCCGCCGTGCGCGAGGTAGGCGTGCGCCTCGGTGGCGACGCCGATCGGCACGGTGGAGGCGGCCATCAGCTGGGCGTCGGGGGCCTGTTCGCCGCTGAGGACGACGACCGGCTTCCCGGTGGCGAGGATCGCGTCCAGGCCCTCCTGCCAGGAGCGGACGCCGCCGAGGAGGCGGACGACGACGAGCTCGACGCCGTCGAGCAGTCCCGGGAGGTCGGCCAGCGGGAGGCGGGAGGGGTTGGCGAAGCGGTACTCCACCGGCCCCCCGGCCGCACGGGCGCTGAGCAGGTCGGTGTCGGAGTGCGACAGCAGCAGGAGCATGGCGAGGCTCGGGCCCTTCCTCGGGGTTGTCCGCGCCCCGGGTGGTCGTGTGGACGGCGGGAGTTCCTGACTCACCCGTGCCGTTGCCGGTACGGGCTCACAGTGGCGGGACCGCGCCGGATTCTCACCGGGCTTCCTCCCCGGGGTCCTGGGACCCCATGCCGATCTGCATAGTAAAGCGTGCCGTCGGCGAGCCGGAGGGGGCCGGGAGAGTCGGCCGGATCACACTCGGTGGCCGCCCGGTTCCCCGTGGGTATGCTCGCCGCCATGCCGCCGACCCCGACCACCCCGCCCGAACCGGGCGAAGCGCCGATAAGGGACCGTGGCGACGCGTGCCCGGGGGCGCTCCGGCTGCACGCCGCCGCCGACGGGCTCCTCGCCCGACTCCGCCTGCCCGCCGGACGATTGACGCCACGTCAGCTCATGGTCCTGGCCGACGCGGCGGAGTCGCTGGGCGACGGGAGCCTCTCCGTCACCTCGCGCGGCAACGCCGAGCTGCGCGGCCTGCGCGACGGCTGCGGCGCCGGTCTCGCCGCGCTCCTCGCCGACGCGGGCCTGCTGCCCTCGCCCACCCACGAGCGGGTCCGGAACATCGTGGCCTCCCCGGCCGCGGGACTCGACGGACTCGGCCACGCCGACGTGCAGTTGTGGGCCCGCGCCCTGGACACCGCGCTCTGCGCGGAGCCCCGCGCGGCGGCCCTCTCCGGCCGCTTCCTCTTCGCCCTCGACGACGGCCGCGGCGACACCACCGCCCTCGGCGCCGATGTGACCTTGATCGCAGCCCCGAACGACGCCGTACTCCTGACGGCGGGCCCGGAAACCTACCGCCTGACGACACCCGCCCCCGGAACGGCCCCCGATGCCACCGCCGACGGCGACTCCCCTGCCGGAACCGCCGCCGGAACCGCCGCCCGTGCCGCCCGTGCCGCCCTGACCTGCGCCCTCGCCTTCCTCGGCGCCGTCGAGGCGGCCGGCAGCGGGGCGTGGCGGCCGCGGGAGCTGCCCGAGGCGCAGCTCCCGGACTGGGCCCGCGCTCTGGCACGCGCGGGGATCGGCGCGGAGCTCGTACCCTCCTTCTCTCCTCCCCCGGCGGCGCTCCCGCCCGCACCCGGTCCGCTCGGCGACCACGCCCTGCATGTCCTCGCCCCCCTCGGCCGGCTGACCGCCGCGCAGCTGCGGGCGCTCGGCGAGGGCGCGGACGAGGTGCGGCTCACCCCGTGGCGCGGGGTCGTCGTGGTGGGCCCGGCCGCGGACCGGCTGCCCGCGCTCGCCGCGCACGGCCTGGTCACCGGCCCGGCCGACCCCCGCACCGGCGTCACCGCCTGCACCGGCACGCCCGGCTGCGCCAAGTCCCTCGCCGACGTGCGGGCGGACGCGGCGCGCGCGCCCGGCGGGCCGCTGCCCGTGCACTACTCCGGCTGCGCCCGCCGCTGCGGCCATCCGCACGGCGCCCGGATCGAGGTCACCGCCCTCGACCCCGACACGTATCTGCTGGACGGCGCCCCCGTCCCCCGTACCGCCCTGGCCGAGGCCGTCGCGGCGGCCCGTACGAAACCGATGGAGAGCTGAGGATGTACGAGTACGAGAAGGACGGCGCCGAGATCTACCGCCGCTCCTTCGCCACGATCCGCGCCGAGGCCGACCTCGGCGGGCTGCCCGACGACCTCGCCACGGTCGCCGTCCGCATGATCCACGCCTGCGGCATGACCGACCTCGTCCGGGACCTCGCGTACTCCTCCGGGGTCGTCGCGAACGCCCGCGCCGCGCTCCGGGCCGGCGCCCCCATCCTCTGCGACGCGCAGATGGTCGCCTCCGGCGTCACCCGCAAGCGGCTGCCCGCCGACAACGAGGTGCTCTGCGCGCTCTCCGACCCGGCCGTCCCCGCGCTCGCCGCCGAGCTCGGCACCACCCGCTCGGCCGCCGCCCTCGAACTGTGGCGGGACCGCCTCGAAGGCTCCGTCGTCGCCATCGGCAACGCCCCCACCGCCCTCTTCCACCTCCTGGAGATGATCGCGAAGGGCGCGCCGAGGCCGGCCGCCGTCCTCGGCATCCCCGTCGGCTTCATCGGCGCCGCCGAGTCCAAGGACGCCCTCGCCGCCAACGAGCTCGGCCTCGACTACCTGGTGGTCCGCGGCCGGCGCGGCGGCAGCGCCATCACCGCCGCCGCCCTCAACGCCCTCGCGCACGAACCGGAGATCCAGGCATGACCACCCCCGTGACCGGCAAGCTGTACGGCGTCGGCCTCGGCCCCGGCGACCCGGAGCTGCTCACCCTCGCCGCCGTGAAGGCGATCGCCGAGGCCGACGTCGTCGCCTACCACTCGGCCCGCCACGGCCGCTCGATAGCGCGCTCCATCGCCGCCCCCCACCTCCGCGAGGACCACATCGAGGAGCGGCTGATGTACCCGCTCACCGTGGAGACGACCGACCACCCCGGCGGCTACCGGGGCGCGCTCGACGACTTCTACGAGGAGGCCGCGGCCCGGCTCGCCGCCCACCTCGACGCGGGCCGCACGGTCGCCGTCCTCGCCGAGGGCGACCCGCTGTTCTACGGCTCCTACCAGCACATGCACAAGCGGCTCGCGGACCGGTACGACACCACCGTCATCCCCGGCGTCACCTCCGTCAGCGCCGCCGCCGCCCGGCTCGGCGAACCGCTGTGCGAGGCCGAGGAGGTCCTCACGATCATCCCCGGCACCCTGCCGGAGGACGAGCTGGCGGCCCGCCTCGCGGGCACCGACTCGGCGGTCGTGATGAAGCTCGGCCGCACCTTCCCCACCGTGCGCCGCGCCCTGGAACGAGCGGGTCGGCTGGAGGACGCCCGGTACGTGGAACGGGCGTTCATGGCGGGCGAGCGCACGGAGCAGCTCGCGGACGTGGACCCGTCGACCGTCCCGTACTTCTCCGTCGCCGTCCTCCCCTCCCGCATCGACCGCGAGAACCCGGTACGGGAGACGGGCGAGGTCACCGTCGTCGGCACCGGCCCGGCGGGCGCCCCCTGGCTGACCCCCGAGTCGCGCGGCGCGCTCGTCAACGCCGACGTGCTCGTCGGCTACACCACCTACCTCGACCGCGTCCCGGTCCTGCGCCCCGGCCAGATCCGGCACGGCTCCGACAACAAGGTCGAGTCGGAGCGCGCCGAGTTCGCCCTCGACCTGGCCCGCCGCGGCCACCGGGTCGCGGTCGTCTCCGGCGGCGACCCCGGCGTCTTCGCCATGGCGACGGCCGTCCTGGAGGTCGCCTGCGAGCCGGCGTACGCGGACGTCCCCGTCCGGGTCCTCCCCGGCGTGACCGCCGCCAACGCCGCCGCCGCCGCGGCCGGCGCCCCCCTCGGCCACGACTACGCCACGATCTCCCTCTCCGACCGCCTCAAGCCCTGGGACGTCATCGCGGCCCGCCTGCGCGCCGCCGCCGAGGCCGACCTCGTCCTCGCCCTCTACAACCCCGGCTCGAAGTCCCGCACCCACCAGGTGGCCGCCGCCCGCGACCTCCTCCTGGAACTCCGCTCCCCCGACACCCCCGTCGTCGTCGCCCGCGACGTCGGCGGCCCGGAGCAGTCCGTCCGCGTCCTCACCCTGAAGACCCTGGACCCGGCGGAGGTCGACATGCGCACCCTCCTCCTCATCGGCTCCTCCCAGACCCGCGCCGTCGACCGCGGCGACGGCCGCACGATCACCTGGACCCCGAGGCGCTACGGCTGACGGGCCCGCTCCGCCGCCCGCTCCGCCGCCCACTCCGCGGCCCGATCCGGTGTCGTCGCCGTCGGGACGCCCTCCGGGACCGGGGGGCGGCGGACGACGACGACCGGGATGCCGGCCTCGCGGGCGGCGGTGAGTTTGGGGGCGGTGGCGGCGCCGCCGGAGTCCTTCGTGACGAGCACGTCGATGCGGTGGCGGGCCAGCAGGTCCCGTTCGCCGTCGAGGGTGAACGGGCCCCGGTCGAGCAGGACTTCGGTGTGTGCGGGCATCGGCGCCTCGGGCGCGTCCACGGAGCGGACGAGGAACCGCTCGGGCCGGCCGGCGAAGGCGGCGAGCCCCATCCGGCCGGTGGTGAGGAAGACCCTTTCGCCGAGCCCGTCCAGCGCCGCGGCCGCCTCCTCCAGGGAGCCCACGTCGCGCCAGTCGTCGCCGTCCCCCGGGACCCACCCGGGGCGGCGCAGCGCCAGCAGGGGAACATGGGCGGTGGCGGCCGCCCGGGCCGCGTTGAAGCTGATCCGCTCGGCGAAGGGATGGGTGGCGTCGATGACCGCGTCCACGGCGTGCTCCCGCACCCATTCCGCGAGGCCTTCGGCGCCGCCGAAGCCGCCGATCCGCACCTCGCCGGCCGGCAGCCGGGGCGTGGCGACGCGCCCGGCGAGGGAGCTGGTCACCCGCGTCCGGGGGTGCAGCAGCCCGGCCAGGACGCGGGCCTCGGTCGTCCCTCCGAGAATGAGTACGTGCATAGGAGCCTCTTCGTGAGTACCGGCGGGCGCGAGGCCCAACTCAAGCACACCGGTCTGCGGCCCGGCTGGACGACCGGCGCGTGCGCGACGGCCGCGACGACCGCCGCGTACACGGCGCTGCTCACGGGTGACTTCCCGGACCCGGTGACGATCACGCTGCCGAAGGGGCAGACGCCGTCGTTCGCGCTCACGGCCGAGTCGCTGACGGCGGGCGCGGCGATGGCGGCGGTGGTGAAGGACGCGGGCGACGACCCGGACGTCACGCACGGCGCGGTGATCCGCTCGACGGTACGGCTCCTGCCGGCGGGCTCCGGCGTCGTGTTCCGCGCGGGCGAGGGCGTCGGCACGGTCACCCTGCCGGGCCTGCCCCTGGAGGTCGGCGAACCGGCGATCAACCCGGTGCCGCGGCGGCTGATGCGGGAGCACGTGGCGGCGGTGGCGGCGGCGCACGGCGCCCCCGGGGACGTCGAGATCACGCTCTCGATCGACGACGGCGCCGAGATCGCCCGCTCCACCTGGAACCCGCGCATCGGCATCCTCGGCGGTCTGTCGGTCCTCGGCACGACCGGCGTCGTCGTCCCCTACTCGTGCTCGGCCTGGATCGACTCCATCCGCCGGGGCGTCGACGTGGCCCGCGCAGGCGGCCTCACCCACGTCGCCGGCTGTACGGGCTCCACCTCGGAGCGCACGGTGACGGAGCTGTACGACCTGCCGGAGATCGCCCTCCTCGACATGGGCGACTTCGCCGGCGCCGTCCTGAAGTACGTCCGCCGCCACCCCGTCGACCGGCTCACGGTCTGCGGCGGCTTCGCGAAGCTCTCCAAGCTGGCCGCCGGCCATCTGGACCTCCACTCGGCCCGCTCCCAGGTCGACAAGGGCTTCCTGGCGGACCTGGCCCGCGAGGCGGGCGCGTCCGCGTCGCTGGCGGCGGAGGTCGCCGCCGCCAACACGGGCCTGGCCGCCCTCCGCCTCTGCGAGGCGGCCGGCGTCCCCCTCGGCGACCTGGTGGCCGCCCGCGCCCGCGACGAGGCCCTCGCGGTCCTCCGCGGCGCCCCGGTCGCCGTCGACGTGATCTGCATCGACCGCGCGGGCGTCGTGGTGGGCCGCTCGGCGGTGGCGGGGCCGTGAACCGGACGCGGGCCGCGGGGACGGGCCCCGCCGGTCAGCCGTCCGCGGCCGGGTAGCCGATCTCGGCGACGTCCTCGGCCAGGTCGGCGAGCGTCACCCCGGCGTCGAGGACGGCGACGACCTCCGGGGTCAGCGGGCGCAGGGCGAGGACGTGGCGGACGGCGTCGAGGTCGACGGGGGTCGCGTAGTACTCCGAGGCCCACTCGGCGTACGCCTCCGCGGTGCCGTCCACGAGGAGGAGGCGGAGGAGGCGGCCGGAGCCGTCCGGGTCCGGGTGGTCCTCCAGGCCGGGGAAGGCGACGGGGCCGGTGCGCCAGGTGGTGTCCGCGGGCTCGCGCCACAGGCAGGCGGTGGTGACGTGGACGTCGTCCTCGTCGAGGAAGGCGGGCTCCGCCAGGTACTCGCGGAAGGCGTCCGGGACGCCGTCGAGCACGCCGGACCAGGTCGCGCCGTCGGCGAGGGGCCCGTACGGGCTCAGCGGCGACTCGTGGTCGAAGACGCGGGCGAAGGCCCCCGCCGGGGAGAGGACGATCGTGTACTCACCGCCCTGGCCGTCCTTCATCGACGCCAGCTGCTCGGTCTCGGACCAGTGGGCGTCGAAGGAGTAGTACCGGCCCTCCCACGCGGGGCTCAGCACGGCGTCCAGCATCGCGAGGCCCCGGGAACGGTCGCGCAGTTCCTCGATGCCCGGCAGCGCCCGGGCCACGTCGTAGACGGTCATGGGACCCATTGAAGGGGGTGGCGCCGACATGCGGCGCACCGCCCCCGACCCTAGGCTTGCCCCGACGAAACCCCCGCGAGAGAGGGAGTCCCATGGCGAAGCGCGGCAACAAGAAGCGGGCGCGGAAGAAGAAGAAGGCGAACCACGGCAAGCGGCCCAACGCCTGAGCCGTGGCGAGGACGGAGGCCGGACCGGTACGGGTCCGGCCTTCGCTGTGTCGGCTGTGTCGGCTGTGTCGGCTGCGTCGGCTGCGTCAGCAGGTGTGGCGGTCGCGGGCCGGGTCGTAGAGGTGGCTGTCGCGGAACTCGGAGGCGGCGAGGGTGCGGCCGACGATGATGACGGCCGTCTTGGTGATGCCGGCCTCCTTCACCTGGCCCGCGATGTCCTCCAGGGTGCCGCGCAGGACGAGCTCGTCGGGGCGGCTGGCCATGGCGACGACGGCGGCCGGGCAGTCGGCGCCGTAGTGGGGGATCAGTTCGGAGACGATCCGGTCGGCGTAGCGGGCGCCGAGGTGGAGGACGAGCAGGGCGCCGCTGCGGCCGAGCGTGGCGAGGTCCTCGCCCTCCGGCATGGGCGTGGCCTGCTGGGCGATGCGGGTGAGGATGACCGTCTGGCCGACCGTGGGGACGGTCAGCTCGCGCTTGAGCGCGGCCGCCGCGGCGGCGAAGGCCGGGACGCCGGGCACGACCTCGTACGGGATGCCGGCCGCGTCGAGCCGGCGCATCTGCTCGGCCATGGCGGAGAAGACGGACGGGTCGCCGGAGTGGAGCCGGGCCACGTCCTGGCCGGCCTCGTGGGCGGCGGTGATCTCCGCGACGATCTCGTCCAGGTGCAGGTTCGCCGTGTCGACGAGCTTCGCGCCGGGCGGGCACTCGGCGAGGAGTTCGGCGGGGACGAGGGAGCCGGCGTAGAGGCAGACCCCGCAGGCCGCGAGGGTGCGGGCGCCGCGCACGGTGATGAGGTCGGCGGCGCCGGGGCCCGCGCCGATGAAGTAGACGGTCATGCCTCTGGAGAACCCTTCGTTACGGACCATTGCGTGACGGGCATCGCCGTGCGCCAGCCGGTGAAGCCGCCGACGGGCACGGCGGCGGAGACCGCGAGCCGGACGAGTTCGCCGCCGTGGCGGCGGTAGCGGTCGGCGAGCAGCGCCTCGGATTCGAGCGTCACGGTGTTGGCGACGAGCCGGCCGCCGGCGGGGAGCGCGTCCCAGCAGGCGTCGAGCAGGCCGGGGACGGTGAGCCCGCCGCCGATGAAGACCGCGTCGGGGGCGGGCAGGCCGGTGAGCGCGGCGGGCGCCGGGCCGGTGACGACGCGGAGGGCCGGTACGCCGAGGGCGGCGGCGTTGCGGGTGATGCGGGCGGCCCGTTCGGGGGCGCGCTCGACGGCGATCGCCCGGCAGTCGCGGTGGGTCCGCATCCATTCGATGCCGATGGAGCCGGAGCCGCCGCCGACGTCCCAGAGGAGTTCCCCGGGGGCGGGCGCGAGCGCGGCGAGCGTGGCGGCGCGGACGTACCGCTTGGTGAGCTGCCCGTCGTGCTCGTACGCCTCGTCGGGCAGGCCGGGCGTGGCGCCGAGGCGGCGGGTGCCGGGGTCGCGGACGCAGTCGAGGGCGAGGACGTGGAGGGCGTCGGTGCGGGGGTGCGGCCAGTCGGCGGCGGTGGCGTCGAGGAGCCGTTCGGCGGGGCCGCCGAGCTGTTCGAGGACCCGGATCCTGGTGCCGCCCCAGCCGGCCTCGCGGAGCAGCGCGGCGACCCGCGCCGGGGTCTCGGGGCCCTCGCCGAGGAGGAGGAGCCGGCGCCCGGGGTGGAGCGCGGCGCGCAGGGCGTCGAGGGGCCGGGCGACGAGCGAGAGCGTCTCGACGGCCTCCAGCGGCCAGCCGAGCCGGGCGCAGGCGTACGAGACGGAGGACGGGTGCGGGTGGACGTCGAGCCGCCGGTCGCCGACGGTCTCGGCGAGGGTGCGGGCGATGCCGTGGAAGGAGGGGTCGCCGCTGGCGAGGACGGCGATCGCGCGGCCCGCGTGGGCGGCGAGCAGTCCGGGGACGGCGGGGCGGAGCGGGGAGGGCCAGGCGATCCGCTCGCCGGGGCAGTCGGCGGCGGGGAGGAGATCGAGCTGGCGGGGCCCGCCGATGAGCACCTCGGCGGCGCGCAGGGGGCGGCGGGAGCTCTCGGGGAGCCCGTCCCAGCCGTCCGCGCCGATTCCGACGACCGATATCGCACCGTTCACGTCGGCGACTCTACTTGACTGCTTCCTTCCCCCGAGGGGAGGGAATTCCTGGCTCAGGCAGCCTGGTGGGGCAGCGCCCCACCAGGTCCTATGCCCTCAGCACCAGCAGGGCACAGACCGGCCCTGATCAGCATCACGCGTGCGGAGTTCCTGTCTCTGGGGGACACGGCCCCGCACGCGACGCAGTTGTAGACGCGCGTTCCCAGCGGCAGTGCGTGCTTGGCTCTCGCTCCGCACTGCGCACAGTCCATCGTGGTGTGCGCGGGGTGGACCAGGTGCACGGCTCTGCCGTGCTTGTGGCTCATCTCGACAAGAGCCTGTTCTGCGACGCCGATGGCGGCGTCGGCGGCTTTCCTCGCCATGGTCGACTTGGCCAGGAACGCCGGACGGAAGTCCTCCACGGCGATCTCGTCATGATCTTTCACGACGCCCTTGGCCCACTTGCGGACCGTGTCCTGCCGCTGTCGGGCGACCTTCCTGTACAGCTTCGCCCGCAGCTTCTTCGCCGTGCGGTAGCCCTTCGATCCGGACCGGCCCTTCTCCGGCTTACGACGGGCCATCATGCGGTCATACCCGGCCAGCTTCTCCCGGGCCTGTTTCCCGTGCCCTGCATAAGGCAGGTCATACGCGTCGGAGGTGGTGGTCGCGGTCACCTTCACACCCCAGTCGATACCGATGACCCTGCCTGTGGCGGGCAGTGGTTCCGGTTTGACGAGAACGACGAACGAGCAGTACCAGTGCCCGGTGTTGTCGCGGTATACGCGCACGCTGGACGGGATGGCGGGAAGCTCCCGCGACCACACCACCGTCAGGACGATTCCACCCGCCAGGTGCAGCCGCCCGTCCTTGATCCGGAATCCGTGCCGGGTGTAGTTCAGGCTCGGGTCGGTGTCCCTCTTCCGCTTGTGTCTGGGCATTCCTGTCCGGCGGTGGATGGGCAGCCCGGCCTTGATGTCCTTCAGCGCCTTGGCTCGGGAGGAGCCGAAGTCTCGCACGACCTGCTGCTGAGGAACGGAAGAGCCCTCACGCAACCAGGGGTTGCGGGCGCGAGCCTGCGTCAGCAGCTTGTCGAGTTGCGCCGGCCCACAGGTCACCCTCTGACCAGATGCCTGGTTGTGTGCGTACACCCGCTTGGCCACCGCAACGCACTCGTTCCAGATCCAACGGCACCGCGCCCACTCCGCCGACAACCCCGCAAGCGCGGTGGACGACACACGAAGGCGGTATGTGTACCGGACACGCCTGGTGTCCGCCACCTCTCCTTGTGGCACGATCGCCCCCGCCCGTTCCGGCCCGGATCACCTCCCATCCGGCGAGAAAACCGTAGGCACGAGCACCGCACACCCGCACGCACTCGACACGAGACCCACCCCTTCAGACGATCAAGGGAACATCAGTTCGCATCGCGGGGGCGTTCACTTCTGGGCGTTCTGCCCCACGTAGAAGAGGAGCCAGACGAAGCCGGCGAAGGCGTGGGTGGCGAAGACGTAGACGAAGACGCGGAGCATCACGCCCCGCTCTTTCCAGCTCTCGTTGTCGTGCGTCTTCTCGGTCATGCCGTCCAGGGTACGGGGCGCGGAATAGGAGGGAGGGTGGCACCGTTGGACGAGACGATTTAAGATTCAACTACTAATTCGGAACGCGAGAGGTGACCACGATGCAGTTCGGGATCTTCACCGTCGGCGACGTGACGACCGACCCCACCACCGGCCGCACCCCCACCGAGCACGAGCGCATCAAGAACACGGTCGCCATCGCGCTCAAGGCGGAAGAGGTCGGGCTCGACGTCTTCGCGACCGGCGAGCACCACAACCCGCCGTTCGTCCCGTCCTCCCCCACCACCCTCCTCGGGCACATCGCGGCCCGCACGGAGAACCTGATCCTCTCCACGTCGACGACCCTCGTCACCACCAACGACCCGGTGAAGATCGCCGAGGACTACGCCACCCTCCAGCACCTCGCCGACGGCCGCGTGGACCTGATGATGGGCCGCGGCAACACCGGCCCGGTCTACCCGTGGTTCGGGCAGGACATCCGCCAGGGCATCCCGCTCGCCATCGAGAACTACGCGCTCCTCCACAAGCTGTGGAGGGAGGACGTGGTCGACTGGGAGGGCAGGTTCCGCTCCGCCCTCCAGGGCTTCACCGCCACCCCGCGCCCGCTCGACGGCGTCCCGCCGTTCGTCTGGCACGGCTCCATCCGCTCCCCGGAGATCGCCGAGCAGGCCGCGTACTACGGCGACGGCTTCTTCGCCAACCACATCTTCTGGCCCAAGCAGCACACCGAGAAGATGGTCCGGCTCTACCGGCAGCGGTACGCGCACTACGGCCACGGCACCGAGGAGCAGGCCATCGTCGGCCTCGGCGGCCAGGTCTTCATGCGGAAGAACTCGCAGGACGCGGTACGGGAGTTCCGCCCGTACTTCGACAACGCGCCGGTCTACGGCCACGGCCCCTCCCTGGAGGAGTTCAGCAGCCAGACCCCGCTGACCGTCGGTTCCCCGCAGGAGGTCGTCGAACGCACCCTGTCCTTCCGCGAGTACGTCGGCGACTACCAGCGCCAGCTCTTCCTCGTCGACCACGCGGGACTGCCCCTGAAGACGGTCCTGGAACAGCTCGACATCCTCGGCGAGGAGGTCGTCCCGGTGCTGCGCAAGGAGTTCGCGAACCTGCGGCCCGCCGGCGTACCGGAGACCGCCCCGCTCCACCCCGCCGTCCTCGCGTCCAAGGAGGTCTGACCCCATGCGCACCCTGAAGCTGGTCGCGGTCTCCGCCGGCCTGAGCAGCCCCTCCTCCACCCGGCTGCTCGCCGACCGCCTCACGCAGGCGGCCCGCTATCGGCTCGCCGAGCAGGAGTACGCGATCGACGTCGAGGTCGTCGAACTCCGCGACCTGGCGCTGGACATCGCGAAGAACTTCGTGACGGGATTCCCCTCCGAGGCGCTGGAGGAGGCGCTCGGGAAGGTGACGGGCGCGGACGGCGTCATCGCGGTCACCCCCGTCTTCACCGCCTCCTACAGCGGCCTGTTCAAGTCCTTCTTCGACCTGGTCGACCCGGCGGCCCTCACCGGTACGCCGGTCCTCCTCGGCGCGACCGGCGGCACCGCCCGCCACAGCCTGGTCCTCGACCACGCGCTGCGCCCCCTCTTCGCCTACCTGCGCGCCCGGATCTCCTCCACCGCCGTCTACGCGGCCTCCGAGGACTGGGGCACGGGCGGCGACGAGTACACCGAGGGGCTGCCGCACCGGATCACCCGGGCGGGAGAGGAGTTCGCGGACCTGGTGGCGATCACGGCGGACCGCCGTCCCGGAGCGGAGGAGGAACTCGTCCCCTTCGAGAAGCAGCTGGCGGACCTGAGGCTGGACTGACCGATCTCCGTGACGCCGCGCGGGCTACGTGCCGGCCACCTCGGCGACGGCGAGGGCGAGGTTGTCCGGGGCGCCCGAGGCGTGGGCCAGGGTCACGAGCGCCGAGGCCGCGTCCGCGACGGTCGGCGCCGAGGCGAACGTCCGGGTCAGGGACGCCGGCGGCAACAGCGCCGAGAGCCCGTCCGTGCAGAGGAGCAACCGGTCCCCGGCACGGACCTCGTGCACGAGGAGCGCCGGGGCCGCGCCCCCGCCCTCCACCGCCTTCAGCAGCACCGCCCGGTCCGGCCGCCCCGCCGCCTCCTCCGGTTCGAGCCCGCCCGCGTCGACCAGCTCCTGCACCACCGTGTCGTCCCTGGTCAGCTGCCGCAGGCGCCCGTCCCGGAGGAGATACGCCCGGGAGTCCCCGAGATGGGCGACGAGCAGCCGGTTCCCGGCGAGCAGCGCGGCCGTCAGCGTCGTACCGGAGCCGTCGAGGCCCGCGGCCACCGCGTCCGCCGCCCGCACCGCGTCCTCCAGCGCGTCGAGCCCGTCCCCGGCCCGTACCGGCGCCGGCACCGCCGCCACCGCCTCGACCGCCGCCCGCGCCGCGCGCCCGCCCTCGGGGCCGTACCCGTCCGCGACGGCCAGCAGCCGCGGCGAGGCGTGCGCCGCGTCCTGCTGGAGCTCGCGGACGAGCCCCCGGTCGAGGAGGGCCGTGCCGGCCAGTACGTACGAAGATCCCGTCGTCATGTCTGTCCCGTTCCCCTTCACGCGCTCCACCAGGGAGGCCGCGAGCCCCCGCCGCGCCGCCGTGTCCGCCTCGACGGAGGCCCAGTACGCGCGGATCTCCCGCGCCGCGCCCGCCGGATCGTCCGCGTGCAGCGCGCACACCCGCCCGACGTCCGCGAGCGGCATCCCGATCCGCCGCAGCCAGGCGATCAGCCGGGCCCGCTCGGTCTGCGTGTCCGCGTAGTAGCGGTAGCCGCTGTACGGGTCGACTCGGTCGGGACGCAGCAGGCCGAGTTCGTCGTAGCGGCGCAGCGCCTTCGCGGAGAGCCCGGTGGCGCGGGCGAAGTCCCCGATGGTGAGTGCTGAACGCGGCACGGCCGGCTCCCCCGTCCTCCCTGGACCGGGCGGTCGTCCGCCCGGCACCGCCGATGCTGGGCCTTCCCCGCGGGGGAAGGTCAACGGGCACCTCCGCCTCCGTCGGCGGAGGATGCCTTTCATGGACATCAAACTCGAACTGATCGGCGTGCCCGTCACCGACGTCGACCGCGCGAAGGCCTTCTACGAGCAGGTCGGCTTCCACCCGGACCACGACGTCACCGTCAGCGAGGAGATCCGCTTCGTCCAGATGACCCCGCCCGGCTCGGCCTGCTCGATCGCCTTCGGGAAGGGGATCACCGGGATGGCCCCGGGCTCGCTCGACAACATGCAGGTCGTCGTCGACGACATCGAGCGCGCCCACGCCGACCTCACCGCACGCGGCATCGACGTCGGGGAGATCGACGACCAGCCCTGGGGGTCCTTCGTCCGCTTCGCCGACCCGGACGGCAACCGCTGGGCCGTCCAGCAGAAGACGCCCCGCCGGAAGTAGGGCTCACTTGCGGTTGTACAGCCGCATCGTCACCGCGCCGAAGACGGCCACGAAGAGCACCGACCAGCCGAGCGACCAGGCGATGTCCGCCGCGGGCCACTCGCCGGCCATCGACTCCCGTACCGCCGTCGCCAGATGCGTCACCGGGTTGTTGTTCACGAAGGCCTGGAGCCAGCCCGGCATGGTCTTCGGGTCGACGAAGACGTTGGAGAGGAAGGTCAGCGGGAAGATCACCATCATGCTGACGCCCATGACGGACTTCTCGCTGCGCAGCAGCAGTCCGAACATGGTCCAGATCCACGAGAAGGCGAACGAGAAGACCAGCAGCAGCGCCACTCCGAGGAGGACGCCCACGACACCGCCGCCGGGCCGGTAGCCGATGACGAGGCCGACGCTCAGCATCACCGCGGAGGCGATCAGATAGCGGACGACGTCGCCGAGGAGATAGCCGACCATCGGCGCGGGCCGCCAGATCGGCAGGGTGCGGAAGCGGTCGAACACACCCTTCGCGATGTCGGTGTTGACCGAGACACCGGTGTACATCGTGATCATCACGACCGACATCACGAGGATGCCGGGCAGCAGGAACTGGATGTACGCCGAGACCGAGCCGGCCAGCGCGCCCCCGAAGAGGTACGTGTACATCAGCACCATCATGATCGGGAACGCCGTCACGTCGAACAGCTGCTCCGGCACGTGCTTGATCTTCAGCATGGCCCGCCAGCCGAAGGTGAGCGACGCGGAGAGCGCGCCGGGCCGCGCGGGCCGGTCCTTCGCGAGCAGCAGCGCGGCGAGTTCGTCGGGGCGGGGCGCGACGAAGTCCGCCCCCTGCCGACCGGTCCCGGTGGACGTGGTCGTGTCGGTGCTCATGCGGCCGGTCCCTTCCGGTCGGTGAGGGCGAGGAACACCTCGTCGAGACTGGGCTGCCCGAGCGCGAAGTTGTCGACCGTGATCCCGGCGCGGGCGAGCTCGGCGAGGGCCCGCGCGGCCTGTTCGGCGGCGCCGAGGTCGGTGCCGTGCCCGTTGACGGTGGCGGTGAGGGCGACCGGGTCGGGGTCGAGCTGGACGGCGGCGTTCAGGGCGGTGGTGAGGAGCCGCTCGGCCTCCGCCCGCTGCTCGGCGTCGCGGAGCCGCACGTGCACGGAGCCCGAGCCCACCGAGGCCTTCAGCTCGCCCTTCGTGCCCTCCGCGATCACCTTGCCGTGGTCGATGACGGCGATCCGGGAGGCGAGCTGGTCGGCCTCGTCGAGGTACTGGGTGGTGAGCAGGACGGTCGTGCCCTGGGCGACGACGGCCCGCACGATGTCCCAGACCTGGTTGCGGCTGCGCGGGTCGAGACCGGTGGTCGGCTCGTCGAGGAAGAGCAGGTCGGGGGTGTTGAGGATGGACGCGGCGATGTCGATGCGGCGCCGCATGCCGCCCGAGTAGTTCTTGACCTGCCGGTCGGCGGCGTCGGCGAGGCCGAAGGCGCCGAGGAGCTGTGCGGCGCGGTCGCGGGCGGCGGGGCGGCCGTGGCCGAGGAGGCGGGCGAGGAGGACGAGGTTCTCGGTGCCGGTGAGGTCCTCGTCGACGGAGGCGTACTGGCCGGTGAGGCTGACCCTGCCCCGTACGGTGTCGGCCTCGGCGACGACGTCGTGCCCGAACACGCGGGCGCGCCCGGCGTCCGGGCGGAGCAGCGTGGCGAGCATCTTCACGGCGGTGGTCTTGCCGGCGCCGTTGGGTCCGAGCAGGCCGTACACGGTCCCGGCCGGGACGCGCAGGTCGACGCCGTCGACGGCCCGGTTGGTCCCGAAGACCTTCACCAGGCCCTCGGTCTCCACCGCGTAGCCGTTCGTTCCGCCCATGCCGGTGCCTCCCTCTGCGGACCGCACCCCTCCAGTCTGCTGCGGGACGGGCCCGGACGCAGTCCGGAGGAGGGGGCGGGACGGGGAAGGCGGAGGCGGGACGGGGAAGGAGGCGGGTCGGACATGAAGGTCGAGGTCAGTACGGGGCGGGGTGACCGGTGGCGTCCTCGTGCGTGTAGAAGAGGTAGAACATGCCCGCGCCGACGGCGCTGCCGACCGCGAGCCCGAGCCCGCTCGACGAGAACACGCTCGCCCCGGAGAGGCTGTAGAGGAAGCCGGTCGCACCGCCCGTGACCGCTCCCCACGCCACGGCGCGCGCCTCGCGCGGCAGGGCGCGCCCGTAGGTGCGGAGCGCCCACAGGGCGCCGGCGAGGACGACCGCGGAGACGATGCCGAGCCAGAGCTGGCCCCAGGTGAGCGCCCCGCCGTGCCGCGAGACGGTCGCGGCCCAGAGGCCGTAGAGGACGCCGATGACGGCGGGCATGACGGCCCCGTGCATCTCCACGGAACGCCGTGCGGGTACCGCTGCGTGTGCGGCCATGGCAGGAGCTCCTTCGTGTCGCCCCCCTGCTGCTGCACCCTCCAGGGCACACCCGCCGCGGACGCCCCGCAAGTCGGATCAGTGCTCCGCGGACCCCTCCCGGCCGGCGGGCCGGACCGCGACCGCGTCGATCTCGAAGAGCATGCCGGGCAGGGCGAGGGAGGCGACGCCGCTGAGCGTCTGCGCGGGCAGCCGCTCGCCGAACGCCTCGTGCAGCGCCTTCCCGAGGACCTCCAGCTTCGCGAGGTCGTGGTCGACGACGTACGAGCCGAGCCGGACGACGTGCTCGTATCCGAGTCCGACGCCTTCGAGGGCGTGCCGGAGGTTGGCGAGGGAGCGGGCGACCTGGTCGGCGAAGTCGCCGGGGACGGGCGCGCCGGTGGCGTCGGAGGCGTACTGCCCGCCGATGAAGACGAGTTCGCCGGGGGCGGAGGCGGCGTGGCTGTACCCGAAGGGGGCGGGGTCGTGGAGGGTGGGCGGGTTGGTGAGCGTGCGCTGGTCGGTCATGACGGAGCTTCCTTCCACATGTCGCAATGGCGTCGCATGTTTTCTAGATGTTCAATGTCCAGAATCTGAGGGGCAGGCGGCGCTGCGCCGCACCACGGCCCGCCCCCTCACCCCACGTTCGCGAACCACCGCCGGATCCGGTCCGGGGCGTCCGGCGCCTGCCGTTCGGCGCGCTCGCGGACGGAGTCCAGGGTCTGCGCGGCGAGTTCGCGGCGCCAGGCGAGGTCGGCGCGGCCCATGGCGCCGGCGATGGCGCACTCGGGCGCGTTCCCGCCCGCGGGACCGGCACCCGAACCGGGGCGCGAACCGGCACCGGCGCCCGAACCGGCACCCGGGCCCTGCTGCCGGATCTCGGTGCAGCGGAAGGCCTCTTCGGGGCCTTCCAGGGCGGTGACGACGTCCATGAGGGTGATCCGGTCGAGGCCGCGGGCGAGCCGGAAGCCGCCCTTGGGGCCGGAGACGGAGGTGAGGAGGCCGGCCCGGACGAGCGCCTGGAGCTGCTTGTTCAGGTACGCGGCGGGCAGCTCGTGGTAGGCCGCGAGCCGGGCGGCGGTGACCGCCCGCTCGGGGCCGATCCAGGCCAGGTTGAGACAGCTGTGGAGCGCCCACTCCACGCCTTCGTTCATCCTCATGATTCTGGACTCTACATATCCAGATTACGAGTTCGCAAGCGCGATCGCCCTACCCGTTCGGAGCAATCGGAAGGCCGGATTGTTCGCATTGATCCCACTATGGGGCCATGAGCCAGAACAGCACACCCCCGCGACCTGACGGCGCCCCCCGACCCCCGAGGTCGAGCACCTCGGAGGCCTGGTCCTCCGGCGGAACGCTCTTCGCCGGTGTCCTCATGCTGGTCACCGGCATCCTGGACGTCTTCCAGGGCATCGCCGGGATCGCCGAGGACGACGTCTACGCCCGCGTCGGCGACTACGTCTTCAAGTTCAACCTCACCACCTGGGGCTGGATCCACCTGATCCTCGGCATCATCGTCGCGATCGCCGGTTACGGGATCCTCAAGGGCGCCGAGTGGGGCCGGGTCGCCGGTATCTCGCTGGCCTCCCTCAACCTCCTCGCGCAGTTCCTCTTCATCCCCTACCAGCCGTGGTGGGCGCTCTTCTCGATGGCCGTCTCGGTCTTCGTGATCTGGGCCCTGGCCACGGACGACCAGTACGGCCGGAACGAGCGGTACTGACGTGGGCACCCGCCGACGGCGCCCGCGGTTCGGGGCCGCGCTCCTCGCCCTCGCCGTGACCGGCGCCGTCGCGGGCGCCGCGACCGGCTGCGACGCGGCCAAGGAGACCGCCGGGGACATCGTCTCCTCGGCGAGCTCCGCGGTCGCCTCGGCCGCGCAGCGGAAGATGGACGAGATCAAGGACGGGGCGAACGCCACCGACGAGGTGACCGCGGGACCGACCTCCGTCGACGGCGACCGCACGGTCGCCACCGTCACCGCCACGAACCCGAAGGACGCGACCGCCGACTACACGGTCCTGGTCACCTTCCGGGACGACGGCGGGAACTTCCTCGACACCGTCGTCCTCACCCTCGACGCCGTCCCCGCCGGAGCCTCCAAGTCCGGTACGGCGCGCAGCAATCGGACCCTGACCGGCCCGACGACCGCGGAGATCGAACGGGCCCTGCGACACTGACGGAGTGGACCGAGCCCTCGCATCCGACGACGCCCAGCCGACGCCCGACGCCCAGCCGACGCCCGTCGCGGGGACCACCGCGCCCGCACTCCCGTCCCCGCCGCCCGCACCCCTCCGGCCCAGGCCCGGCACCCGCGCCGCCGCCTGGGCCGCCGGGCTGCTCCTGGTCGTCCCCGCGGTCGTCGCCGGCTGCAAGGCGTACGGCACGGACGGCGTCACACCCGTCCCGCAGCTCCTCTCCCTCCTCCCCTGGCTGACCGTCCCCGCCGCCCTGGGCGTGCTGTGCGCGGCGGCCTCACGGCACCGGCCCCTGACCTTCCTCGCGGTCCTCGTCCTCGCCTTCACGGCCTGGACGACGCTCCCCCCGATGCTCGTGTACTCCTACGGCCCCCCGCTCGCGCGGATCCGCGTGATCGCCGCGAACGTCGAGTTCGGGCAGGCCACCGGCTCCCTCGTCGACCTCGCCCGCCGCGAGAAACCCCAGCTCCTGTACGTCTCCGAGTGCGACCCCCGCTGCGCGCGGACCCTCACCGCCGCGCTCTCCCGGCAGCTGCCGCACCGGGTCTCCGTGGACGAGGAGGGCTCGAAGGGCTCCGTCATCCTCAGCGCCTACCCGCTGCGCGACCGGTCCGCCGTCCCCGCCACGATGGGCATGCCGGGCGCGACGGCCGAGATCGCCGGACGGGCCGTACGGCTCCAGCTCGCGCACCCGATGCCGCCGCTGCCCGACCAGGTCGGCCTCTGGAAGACGGAACTGGCCCGGCTGCACGCGGAGATCACCTCCCGCCCGGCGGACGAAGCGCTCGTCCTCGCCGGCGACTTCAACGCCTCCCAGGACCACGCCGCCTACCGCGCCTTCCTCACCTCCCCCTCCCTCCTCGACGCGGCCCGCGTCACCGGCGCCTCCCGCACCCCGACCTGGCCGGCGGAGGGCCCGCTGCCGCCGTACGTCCAGATCGACCACGTCCTCTCCTCCCACACCCTCACGCCCGTCGCCACCCGCTTCCTCCCCCTCCCCGGCAGCGACCACCGGGCCGTCCTCGCCGACCTCGACCTGCACGAAGGGCGCTGATCGGCGACGCTGGGAACATGGACAACGAGCAGATCCTCGACGACATCGGAGCGCTCGTGGAGGAGGAACGCGCCCTGCGCGGGCGCACCGGCGGCCTCCTCCCCGAGGAACGCGAACGCCTCGCGGAGCTTGAGGTGCGCCTCGACCAGTGCTGGGACCTGCTCCGGCAGCGGCGCGCCAAGTCCGAGTTCGGCGAGGACCCCGACACGGCCACCCTCCGCCCCGCCGCGGAAGTCGAGTCCTACCGCAACTAGCCGGCCCCAGGCCGTTGTGGGCATACGTTCCGCAAGGGCGGAACGGGTGGGCACAACGGACGGCGCCCTGCACCGGGCCCAGGTTCCCGCGCCTGAACGCCCCGCACATGTGCGGCCGCACCGTGGGTGTGCCCACCCGTTCCGCCCTGCGGAACGCCTGCCCACACGGTGGCGTCGGGCGGGCGCGCGTACGTTGGGGGCATGGGTTCTGGGACCGGGCGGATGGGGCCGCCGGCGTGGCTGACGGCAGGACTGCGGCCGGAACCCGCCCCCATCCCCTGGCCGGCCACCCTCCGCGCCGCCCTCGCCCTCTCCCTCCCCCTCGCCGCCGGCCTCGCCCTGGACCGCCCCGCCGAGGGCGCCCTCGTCTCGATGGGCGCGCTGTCGGGCGTCATCGGGGACACCGCCGACGCCTACCGGATGCGCGTCTTCAACATCGCCGTCCCGCAGCTGTTCGGCGCCCTCGGCGTGACGCTCGGGACGCTCGTCTTCGGGCACGGCTGGCTCGCCGTCGCCACCCTCACCCTCGTCGCGCTGGTCTCCGGGATGATCTCCTCGATCGGCGCGGTCGCCTCCGCCTCCGGTCTCCTCCTGCTCCTCAACGCCGTCGTCGGCGTCGGCCTCCCGATGCCCGCGCCGTGGTGGAAGGCGCCCGTCCTCCTGGGCCTCGGCGGTCTCGTCGTCCTCGCGCTCACCCTGCTCGGCTGGCCGCTGCGCCGCGCCGCGCCGGAGCGGGCCGCGGTGGCGGCCACCTACCGGACGCTCGCCGACCTGTACGAGGCGGCGGGCTCGGAGGCGTACCAGGAGAAGCGCCACGCGGTGACCGGCTCGCTGAACCAGTCGTACGACCTGATCCTGGCCCGCCGCACCCGCCAGCACGGCCGCACCTCCTCCCTGGCCCGGCTGCTCGCCCAGCTCAACGTGCTGATCCCGCTCCTGGAGGCCGCGCCCGCCGCCGACCTCCGCGCCCGCGTGCGCGGTCCGCTGCCACCGGCCGTCGCCGCGACGATCCGCGAGCTCGCCGACGCCGTGGAGCACGGCCGCACCGACCTCGCCGAACCGGCCCTCCCGCCCTCCGACCGCCCCTCCGACAAGGCCGTCGAGCACGCGCTCCGGCACGCCGCGACCGTCGTCCGCGCGGCCGAACCCAACCCCTACGACGTCGACGACCGCCTCGGCCGCCCCGCCTCCCTCGCCGTCCGCGTCCGCCGCGCCACCCGCACGACGCTGCTGTCCGCGCCCTCCTGGCGGTACGGGCTCCGCCTCGCGCTCTGCATCGGCCTCGCCCAGTCCCTCGTCTCGCTGATCGCCGTGCCGCGCTCGTACTGGGTCGCGCTCACCGTCACCTTCGTGCTGAAGCCCGACTTCGGCTCGGTCTTCTCCCGTGCCGTGCTGCGCGCCGTCGGCACCTGCCTGGGCCTGGTCTCCGCCGCCCTCGTCCTCGCCGAGGTGCCACGGGGCTGGTGGGACGTGCCGGTGATGGCGGTGCTCGCCGCGCTCATCCCGGTCTTCTCCGCGAAGGGGTACGCCTTCCAGACCGCGGCCGTCACCCCCGTCATCCTGCTGCTCTCCGACGCCCTCAACCAGCAGGGCTTCGACCTCGTCCTGCCCCGCCTCTACGACTCCCTCATCGGCTGCGCCATCGCGCTGGTCGCCGGCTACCTGCTCTGGCCCGAGTCCTGGCACAGCCGGATCGGCGACCGGCTCGCCGACGCGGTCGCGGACGCGGCCGCGTACGTGGACCGCGCCTTCCCGCCCGGCCCCCCGCGGGCCGGTGCCGACACCGGCCGGCTGCGGGCCCGCCGCAAGCTGTACCGGGACCTGTCGGCGGTCCGCTCCGAGTTCCAGCGCGCCCTCACCGAACCGCCGCCGACCGGCACCCGCGCCGCCGCCTGGTGGCCGCTCGCCATCGCCGTCGAGCGGATCGTGGACGCCACCACCGCCGCCCGCATCCGCGTCGCGCACGGCGCCCCGCCACCGGACCCGGCGGAGGTCGCCGAGGTGGCGCGCGAGCTGCGCGAACTCGCCGACGGGCTGCGCGCCACCGAGACCCTCGTCGCGGTCCGCGCCGCACTTCCCGACGACGAGGACGGCGTCCTCGCCCCGCTCCGCCAGGAGGTCCGCGCCGCCCGCGCCATCGCCGGGCCCGAACTGCCCCCGGAAGGCCCGTAAACCCTCCGCCGGGGGCGCGTCGACGGACTTACCGGCGGTCACGGAACGGAACCTTCCTGGCACCGTTACCGGATTCCATCCGGGCGACTACGATGCGCTCGACCGCCCCGATGTGATCAGCGTCCGCAGGCTGCCCGTCCCCTGCCGTACCCCCCTGCCCGCGCCCGCACGGAACCCGTCACCCGGCCCGCCCGCCACGCCACTTCACCCTGCCCGCACTCCTCCTTCTCCCCTCCCCTCCGTTCCCCCTCCGTCGTCCGGAACCCCCCACGCCCGCTCCCAGGACTCCGAGGACACCGTCATGCGCACGACCACGAGCAGAGGGCTCCAGCCCAACGTCCTCGGCACCTTCGACACCATCGTGATGGCCGTCGCCGGCAGCGCCCCCGCCTACTCGCTCGCCGCCACCACCGCCGTCCTCTTCGGCGCGGTCGGGCTCGCGGGCCCTGCCGCGCTCCTCTACTGCGCGATACCGATGTTCGGCATCGTCCTCGCCTACGCCCGCCTCGGCCGGATCGACGTCAACGCGGGCGCCGGCTACTCCTGGGTGGGCCGCACCCTCCACCCGTTCCTGGGCTTCCTCTCCGGCTGGGCGCTGGTCTTCGCCGCCACCGTGTTCATGGTCGCGGGCTCGCTCCCCGCCGGCTCGCTCACCCTCGCCCTCTTCGCCCCCGGCCTCGCCTCCTCCACCCCGCTGGCGGCGGCCGTCGGCGCCTGCTGGTTCCTGCTGATGCTCGGCGTCGTCCTCGGCGGCACCCGGCTCACCGTCCGGGCCCAACTCCTCATGTCGGGCGCCGAAATGGCCGTCCTGCTCGCCTTCATCCTGGCGGCGGTGGCGCACCGGGGCCGGGCGGTCGCCTTCGACTGGTCGTGGTTCGGGATCGGGCACTTCCACGGGCCGGAGGGCTTCGCGGCGGGCGCGCTGATCGCCGCGTTCTACTACTGGGGCTGGGACGTCACCAGCAACCTCAGCGAGGAGACCCGGAACAGCCGGCGGACCGCCGGGCTCGCCGCGCTCGTCGGCGTCGGCTTCGTCTTCCTCCTCTTCGTCGCCGCCACGGTCGCCGTGAACGTGCTGCTGCCCGCCGACCGGATCCTGGCCGCGGGACCGAACGTGCTCGCCGTCCTCGGTGAGGAGATCTGGCCCGGCGTCGGCGGGAAACTGCTGGTCGTGGCCGTGATCCTGTCGACCGTCGCGACCCTGGAGACCACCCTGCTCCAGGTGACCCGCTCGCTCTTCGCGATGGGCCGCGACCGGACCCTGCCGGCCGCCCTCGGCCTCGTCCACCGCCGCTGGAACACGCCGTGGGTCGCGATCGCCGCCGTCGGCGCCGCCGCCCTCGCCCTCTTCGTCGCCGCGGCCGCCGCCGGCTCCGTCCAGCGGATCCTGCGGGACGCGGTCGCCGCGATCGGCCTCCAGATCGCCTTCTACTACGGCCTGGCCGGCATCGCCGCCGCCGTCGCGTACAAGTCGCTGCTGCTGCGCTCGGCGAAGAACCTGCTGCTCGGCGGGGTGTGGCCGCTGCTCGGCTCGGCGTTCATGCTGTGGGCCTTCGTCGAGTCGCTCGGCGAACTGTCCACCACCGCACTCACCATCGGCCTCGGCGGCCTCGCCACCGGTCTCGTCCCCATGGCCGTGTACTGGCGCCGCGGCAGCGACTACTACCGGCCCGCCCGCCTCGACGCGCGCCGCGCCCTCGCCGCCGCCGGAGAGGCCGCCCCCGCCTCCCCCGGCGCCCACCTCCGGGACAAGAGCTACGCCACGGACTTCTGACCCGGACTTCCGACCCGGACTTCTGACGACGACACCCGGTACTTCGTGAGCGAAGGAGGCCCCCATGGGCGTACGCCGACGCCCCCTCAGACGGTCCCGCGCGGAGCGGTTCACCCCCGACTTCGACCCGGACTTCGGTGACCGCGCGCTGACGGAGGCCCGCCACGACATCGTCATCGGCCGCTGGCAGGGCGTACGCGACCTGCTCGCCGCCACCGGAGACGACTGGGCCCGCCGCACCCACCGCGTCCGGCTGCTCTCGCACGCCGCCGCCGGCAGCTCCACCGTCGAGACCTGGCGGGCGGCCGAACCGCACAGCGCGGACGCGGCGGTGCTGCGGGCGGCGACCGAGGTCGTACGGGTCTTCGACGCGGCCATCGCCGCGGGGAGGGGCGCCGCCGTCGACCGGGCCAGGATCGACGCGGCCGTCGACGCCTGCCGCAGCGCGGCGGAAGCGGCCCCCGCCGACCCGATGCCCTGGGTGTCGCTGCTCTCGGTGGCGCGGCTGTACGAGGGTGGCGTCCCGCGCCGCGACCTCCGCTACTGGTTCGACGAGTTGCGCCGCCGCGACCCGTACAGCATCGAGGGCCACGTCCAGGTCCTCCGCTACCTCTCGGCCCGCTGGCACGGCACCCACGGCTCGATGTACGACTTCGCACGGGACGCGGCGGGAGTGGCACCGCCCGGCTCGGCGCTGCCGGTCCTGGTGCAGGTCGCGCGGGTGGAGGAGTACCGCTACATCGCCGACGGGGCGCTGGGGCGCGGCCCGGTGCGCGGCTTCGACCAGCACTGGAAGCACGAACTGGCGGTGACCGAGCTGCGGCGCACCCACGACCGCTGGATCGGCGGCCGGGACGCTGCCCGACCCCTCGCGCCGGAGGAGGTGGGAGACCTCAACTTCCTCGCCCACGCGGCCTGTTACGCGGGTCAGGTGGAGCTGGCGCGGGAGCTGATGGGCCTGCTCGGCGCGCGGGCGGCGTGGGTCCCGTGGGCGTACACGGGGGACCCGGGGGAGCAGTTCGTCCGGTTCCGGGAGGGCCTGGGGATCGGCTGACCGCCAGGCCCCCGCCCCCGGCCCTCCCGTACCGCTGCCGGATCAGACGCCGATGTCGCGGCCGTCCTGGCGCCAGACGGCGACGACGGACGGGCGGACGATCCTGCCGGGGCCGTCGGGCCAGACGGAGGCCGGGTTCTCGACGGAGGCGCCGTCGACCTCGCCCGGGTGCTGCACGGCCACCAGGACGCGGCGGTCCTGGATGATCGGGCCGCAGGTCTCGGCGCCGCGCGGCACCGTGAGGAACTGCTTCAGCTCGCCGCGGCGGTCACCGTGCACGGCGACGCCGAAGAGGCCGTCGTGCGAGCCGAGCTTGTTGCCGTCGGTGGAGATCCACAGGTTGCCGTGCGGGTCGAAGGCCACGTTGTCCGGGCAGGAGATCGGGGAGACCTTCTCCTTCGGGTAGCCCGCGAAGTAGGTGGCCGGGTCGTTCGGGTCGCCGGCGACGAGGAAGAGGCGCCAGGCGAAGCCGTCGGACGACGGGTCGTCCCAGTGCTCGGCGAGCTCCAGGACCTGCCCGTGCTTGTTGAGGTTGCGCGGGTTGGCCTCGTCGGCGCCCGGGTTGGCGCCCTTGCCGCGGTTGGTGTTGTTCGTCAGGGCGACGTAGACGCGGCCGGAGCGCGGCGACGGCTCGACGTCCTCGGGGCGGTCCATCTTCGTCGCACCGGCCTTGTCACCGGCGAGGCGCGTGAAGACGAAGACCTCCTCGGCGCTCATCCCGGGCACGTGCGAGACGGCCCCGTCCGCGGTGGCCGTGGCCAGCGGGATCCAGACGCCCGACCCGTCGAACTCGCCGTCGTTCGGGAGCTTGCCGGTGCCGTCGACCTCGGCGGCCGGGGAGTCGCCGGTCAGCTTGGCGACGTACAGGGTGCCCTCGTCGAGGAGGGTGAGGTTGTGGGCGCGGGCCTTCCGCGACCCGCCCTTCATCATCCGCTTCGACGACACGAACTTGTAGAAGTAGTCGAAGCGCTCGTCGTCGCCCATGTAGACGACCGGACGGCCGTCGGCGGTCAGCCGCGGCTGGGCGGCCTCGTGCTTGAACCGGCCGAGCGCGGTGCGCTTGCGCGGCGTCGACTCCGGGTCGTACGGGTCGAGCTCGACGACCCAGCCGAAGCGGTGGACCTCGTTCGGCTCCTGCGCGAGGTCGAAGCGCTTGTCGAACCGCTCCCACTTGCGCTCGGAGGCGCCGGTGCCGACGCCGTACCGCTTGTCCGTGGCGGACGAGCCGTTGGCGAAGTACTGGTTGAAGTTCTCCTCGCCGTGGAGGGTGGTGCCCCACGGGGTGGTGCCTCCGGCGCAGTTGTTGA
This sequence comes from Streptomyces sp. R302, assembly GCF_012927245.1. GTDB lineage: Bacteria > Actinomycetota > Actinomycetes > Streptomycetales > Streptomycetaceae > Streptomyces. The sequence goes on along the minus strand of NZ_JABBGE010000009.1, from coordinate 133,467 downwards.
GCGTGCCGAGGACGGTACGGCCGTCCGGGTCGACGGAGGTCCGCACGAGCGCGGACCCGGCGGCGGGACCGGTCAGCTCGAACTCGCTGGTGGTGTGGAGGCGCCGGTTCAGGTAGTGCCGCGAGACGGGCGAGAGCTTGCCCGTCCGGTGCTCCTCCTGCACCACGACGACGGAGAGGCCGTGCGCGGCCCAGGCGATCTCGACCTGCTCGCGGGTCGGGTTCTCGGAGTCGTACCCCCGGAACATCAGCATTTCGTCCGTGTACTCGTGGTTGGCGACGAGCACCTGGCGCCCGCGCTCGCCGCGCAGCGGCAGCAGCGAGAGGAAGTCGTTGTTGTAGCCGAACTGCCCGGCCTGCGCGGCGGCGGTCTGCTTCTCGGAGTCGAAGGCGGGCGCGCCGCGGAGGATCGGCTCGCCCCACCGGATGACGACGTTCTGCCCGTACCCGGCCGGCACGGTCACCGCGTCGGCGGTGTTGGGCGCGACGGACGCGAACCGCAGCCCCCGAGCGCCGTCGGCCTTCGGCGCGGGCTTGTGCCCCGGGTGCGCCTCGGCGGCCGGCGCCCCACCGAGCACCACGGACCCGCCGGCGGCGGAGGCGACGGTCACGACGGCGGCGGCACGGAGTGCGGAACGGCGCGACAGCACACCGGCTATGACGTCGCCGACGTACTCGTTGCCGCTGGTGTTGGGCACCTCGTGGAAGCAGGCGTCACCACACCGGAACCGGCAGGTCAGGGCGGAACGGCCGCCTCCGTGCGGGTTCGTGCCGATCAGCGGCAGCAGTTTGCGCACTTGGTCCTCCTCCGGCGCAGTACTGCGCCGACATGGTGTCGGGAATCCGTTCGGCCGTGACGGTATGTGTGCACATCTGCACGCGGGCGGCGGCCGAATGAACGCTGGATGAATGCGCGGCAACCGTGACCGACGGGGTCCCGAGAACCGGAGGACGCGGCCGCTAACCTTACGTGTCCGCCCTGGCCAGGGATGAAGGACGCATACCGCATCCAACTCATGCGAAAGGGTTCGCCCATGGGTATTCGGAGCTTGCTGCGCAAGGTATTCGGCCGCGACCGCGAAGATCCCGCGACCCCTTCCGTCCCTCCCCAGTCCCGCGAACCGGAGCCGGGGACACCACAGGAGCCGCAGGAGCCGCAGGAGTCCCAGCAGCTCCCGAAGCCGCCGACCCCCCAGAAGCCCCAGGACTCTCAGGACTCCCAGGAGCCGACAGAGGCCCCGGAGCCCCAGGAAGCCGCAGCCCGCAAGACCGCCGACGACCTGGTGGCCGCCGCCTTCGACAACCCCCAGATCCCGAAGGCCCGCACGGGCTCCCCGATTTCGCCCGAGGGCGGGGACGCGGAGGCGGAGGCGGGTGCGGGTGCCCCGGATGCGGAGGCGGACGCGAGTGCGGGCGCCCCGCAGGCGGAGGCGGACGCGAGTGCGGGCGCCCCGCAGGCGGAGGCGGATCCCAGCACCGCTCCGGCGGAAGCGGATGCCGCACCGACGGCGAAGCCCGACGCCGAGGCGGCACCGACCGCGACCGAGTCGAAGCCGGCCGCCGACCCGGCGGCTGCAGCCGCACCGGAGGCGGAGGCCATCGCGTCCACGGCCGAGGCGGAGCCCGAAGCCGAGACGGCGCCGAAGGCGGAACCCGCACTGTCGGCCACCGCCGAGGCGGAGCCGAAGGCCGACCCCGATCCCGAGGCCACCGCCACGTCCGTCCCGGACACCGGGGCCACGGCTGAAACGACCACGCCCGAGGCCACACCGGAGGCGGAGGCCACCCCGGCCACCGCCGGGACGGAGCAGACGACAGACGCCGAGCCCGAGGCCACACCGGCCACCGCCGGGGCGGAGCCGACGACGGACACCGAGGACACTGCCGAACCGGCCCCGGCCGAGGCCGAGGCCACGCCGAACGCGGAAGCCACCACGGCCACCGCCAAGGCGGAGCCGACGGTCGACACCGAGCCCGAGGCCGAAGCCACCCCGGCCGCCGCCGAAGCGGAGCCGACCACCGCCCCCGAGACCGCTGCCGAACCGGCCCCGGCCAAGGCCACGCCGAAGGCGGAGGCCACCCCGGCCACCACCGGGACGGAGCCGAGTGCGGACGCCGAGCCCGAGGCCGAACCGGCCCCGGCCAAGGCCACGCCGAAGGCGGAGGCCACCCCGGCCACCACCGGGACGGAGCCGAGTGCGGACGCCGAGCCCGAGGCCGAAGCGCCCCTGGCCGAGGCCGCACCGGCCACCACCGAGGCGGAGCCGACCGCCGACACCGAGCCCGAGGCCGCACCGGAGGAGGAGGCCACCCCGGCCACCACCGAGGCGGAGCAGACGACGGACGCCGAGCCCGAGGCCGAAGCGCCCCTGGCCGAAGCCACCCCGGCCGCCGCCGAGGGGGAGCCGACCGCCGACACCGAGGCCGGCGTCACCGCTGAGCCCGCCCCGGACACGGAGGCCACTCCGGCCGCCGCCGAAGCGGAGCCGACCACCGACACCGAGCCCGAGGCCGCACCGGAGGCGGAGGCCACCCCGGCCACCACCGAGGCGGAGCCGACCGCCGACACCGAGCCCGAGGCCGGCGTCACCGCTGAGCCTGCCCCGGACACCGAGACGGTCCTCGCGGCCGGCGCTGCGCCTGAGGGCGCGGTCGTCGCAGAGACCCCCATCGTGCCGGAGGCCGAAGCCGCACCGGCCGTCGTCGGCACCGAGGTCGCCGCAGAGGCGGCCCCGGTGGAGGCCGCGCCGGAGGCGGAAGCCGCCACGGCCACCGCCGAGGCGGAGCCCGCCGTCGCCACCGAGGCCGCTGCCGAACCGGCCCCGGCCCCCGAGGCCGCGCCGGAGGCGGAGGCCCCCGCCGAGGCGGTCCTCGCGGCGGACGCGCAGCCCAGCGCCGACACGGACACCACCGGCACCGACGTAGTCACCGACACCGACGCCACCCCCCAGAGCCCCGTCCGCGGGACGCCCGAGCTGGTGGAGGCGTACGAGGCGGCCGGGGCCGTTCTGCGGGAGGCGGGGCTCGCGGGGGCGCGGGCGCAGGTGTATCTGGTCGTCGACCGGTCCGGGTCGATGCGCGGGTACTTCAAGGACGGGTCCGTGCAGCGGCTCGCCGAGCAGGCCGTCGGGCTCGCCGCGCACCTGGACGAGGACGCGACGGTCACGGCCGTGTTCTTCTCGACCGACGTCGACGGGGTCGTCGACCTGGCCCCCGCCGACCTCACCCCCACCCGCGTGGAGGAGATCAACGCCGGCCTCGGCCGCCTCGGCCGGACGAACTACCACCGTGCCGTCGAGGAGGTCCTGGCCCACCACGAGAAGGCCGACCCGGCCCGCCCCGCGCTGGTGATCTTCCAGACGGACGGCGCCCCCGAGTCCCGTACCGCCGCGACGCAGGCCCTGGCGGAGGCCGCCGGCCGTCCCGTGCACTGGCGCTTCACGGCCTGGGGCGAGGAGGACGGCAAGGCCTTCGACTACCTGCGGAAGCTCGCCGCCGACCGTACGGCGACCCACTTCGCGGGCCCGACGCCGTCCGAGACCCCGCACGCGGAGTTCTACCGGGGCATCCTCACCGGTCTCGCTCTCTGAGCATCCGGCTCTGAGCATCCGGCTGAACCCCACCCTCCGCCCCCTGCTTATCGATGTGAGTCGATCTTCGTGGGCCCGTTAGGATTTCGACCATGGCGGCCACTGGATCCGAGAAGCAGGGGGCGAAGGCGTTCTACGTCACGACCCCCATCTACTACGTCAACGACGCTCCTCACCTGGGCCACGCCTACACGACCGTCGCAGGCGACGTGCTCACGCGCTGGCACCGTCAGCGCGGCGAGAAGGTGTGGTACCTCACCGGCACGGACGAGCACGGTCAGAAGATCATGCGCACGGCCGAGGCGAACGACGTCACGCCCCAGGCCTGGTGCGACAAGCTCGTCGAGGAGGCGTGGAAGCCCCTCTGGGAGCACCTGAACATCGCGAACGACGACTTCATCCGCACCACGCAGAAGCGTCACACGGACCGCGTCCAGGAGTTCGTGCAGGACCTGTACGACAAGGGCGAGATCTACAAGGGCGGCTACGAGGGCCCGTACTGCGTCGGCTGTGAGGAGTTCAAGCTCCCGGGCGATCTCATCGAGGCGGAGGACGGCACCAAGCTCTGCCCCGTCCACAAGAAGCCGGTGGAGATCCTCAAGGAGGAGAACTACTTCTTCAAGCTGAGCGAGTACGGCCCGAAGCTGCTCGACTTCTACGAGGCGAACCCGGGCTTCATCCAGCCGGAGTCCGCCCGCAACGAGGTCCTGAACTTCGTCAAGCAGGGCCTGGAGGACCTCTCCATCTCGCGCTCGACCTTCGACTGGGGCATCCCGGTCCCGTGGGACAAGGAGCACGTGATCTATGTCTGGATCGACGCCCTCCTGAACTACGCCACGGCGGTCGGCTACAACGAGAACCCGGAGAAGTTCGACGAGACCTTCCCGGCGAACGTCCACCTCATCGGCAAGGACATCCTCCGCTTCCACGCGGTGATCTGGCCGGCGATGCTGATGGCGCAGGGCCTCCCGGTCCCGGGCCGGGTCGCGGCCAACGGCTGGCTGATGGTCGGCGGCGAGAAGATGTCGAAGTCGAACCTGACCGGCATCAAGCCGCAGGACCTGACCTCGCACTTCGGCGTGGACGCGTACCGCTGGTACTTCCTCCGGGCGATCGCCTTCGGTCAGGACGGCTCGTTCTCGTGGGAGGACTTCTCCGCCCGCTACACCTCCGAGCTGGCCAACGACTACGGCAACCTCGCCTCCCGCGTGGCGGCGATGGTCGGCAAGTACTTCGGCGGCGAGCTGCCGGCGGCGACGGCCGACGGCGACGCCGAGAAGGCGGTCCAGGACGGTCTGGCGAAGGCGGTCGCGACGGCCGACGCCAAGATCGGCGAGGAGCTGGACTTCCAGGCCGGCATCCTGGCGATCTTCGACTTCGTGAAGCAGGTCAACGGCTACATCACGGAGCAGGAGCCGTGGAAGGTGGCCAAGGACGAGTCGGAGGAGGGCCGGGCCCGCCTGGCGACGATCCTCTACACGGCCGCCGAGTCCCTCCGCGCCGTCGCCGTCCTCCTCAACCCGATCATGCCGGAGACCTCGCAGGCCCTCTGGGAGTCGCTGGGTGCCGAGGCGTCCCTGGGCGCCCTGGCGGACCAGCCGGTGCAGAACGCCGGCGAGTGGGGCGGGCTCCCCGCCGGCGCGACGGTCACGAAGGGCGCGGTCCTCTTCCCGCGCCTGGAGGACCCGAAGAAGGACTGACGTCCGCCCCGTACGCGAGCGAAGGCCGCCGATCCCTGGTCTCCCGGGGGCCGGCGGCCTTCGCCGTCCCCGTCCCCGTCCCATCCCCGTCCTCACATCAGCGCGAGCGCGGCGGCCGCCGGCGCCATGTACATCAGCGGGAACGCCACGTGCCCGTACGCCTTCGCCCGTACGACGGTGAGGACCGCGCCCGCGAAGTACAGCACCAGGCCGACCGCCGCGAGGATCCCGATCACCGGTGCCCAGAACCCGACGACGAGCCCCGCGGCCCCGGCCAGCTTCAGCACTCCGAGCCCGTTCCACCAGGAGCGCGGCACCCCGTACGCGGCGAGAGGTTCGACGACGAACGTCGCCCGCGCCAGCACGGACACACCCGAGAAGCCCGCCATGAACGCGGCGACGGCGGTGACGGTGGTGGACATCCGTACTCCTCGGCTGCGACCCCCGGACGGGGCCGTACGCCTCCATGACGAAGCCCGCCCCGTCGATGTGACGGGGCGGGCACGCGTTCCTTCCGGGAAGCCGTGGCTCAGAAGAGCAGCTCGCCGTCCGGGTAGCCGTAGCCGATCTGGACGCGCGGCGCGTAGTACGCGGCGCCGTTGCCCTTGTACAGCCACAGGTTGTTGGAGGCGTCGCGCCCGATCAGGTCGGCCTTGCCGTCGCCGTTGATGTCGCCGGGGGCGACGAGCGCGGAGTAGACCTGCCAGCCGGTGCCGATCTGGGTGCGGGGCGCGTAGTACCCGGCGCCGTTGCCCTTGTAGAACCACAGGACGCCCGCGGTGTCCCGGCCGATCAGGTCGGCCTTGCCGTCGCCGTCGAAGTCGCCGGGGGCGACGAGGGCGTCGAACATCTGCCAGCCGGTGCCGATCTGCTTGCGGGCCCCGTAGCCGTGGGCGCCGTCGCCCGGGTAGAGCCAGAGCACACCGGCGGTGTCCCGGCCGATCAGGTCGGCCTTGCCGTCACCGTCGAAGTCGCCGGGGGCGAGCAGGACGTCGTTCGCCTGCCAGCCGGTACCGGCCTGGACGCGGGTGGAGCCGGAGTAGCTGCCGGTGGACGGGTCGGCCGGGTAGCGCCAGAGCGTGCCGGAGCCGTCGACGGCGACGAGGGTGTCACCGTCCTGGGCGACCTTGCCCATGCTCCCCCAGCCGACGCCGACCTTGCAGGGCGCGGCGAGGCCACCGGTGCGGCCGGCGTAGCGGTAGAGGGCGCCGCTCGCGTCGCGGCGGAAGAGGCTGTCGGTGGCACCGGCCGGGCCGCAGTCGGCCCAGCCGGCGGCGGCGCGGATCATGTCATGGTCCGAGGCGCCCGTGAAGTTGGGCAGCACGTCGCCCTTGACGTCCTTGAAGTGGGCGCCGGAGAGGAAGAGATAGTCGAGCTTCCGGCGGCTGTCGCCGAAGGTCGTCTCGCCGCTGCGGCAGTGGCTCGCGCCGGCCGTGAGGCAGGCACTGGTGAAGTAGTCCTTGTCGGTCTCGTCGGCCTCCACGAAGGTGCCGTTGCCGCCGGCGCCGGACCCGTAGAAGCTGGCGGCCATGGCGGTGTCGGGCTTGCCGTTGAAGTCGCCGCCGAGGACGACCGGGGAGCCCTGGCCCTGCCAGACGGCGGCCTGTTGGGCCAGCTTCCGGGCCTCGGCGTCGCGGAGGGCGGCGTCGTTCCAGTAGAGGTGCACCGAGCAGGCCCAGTTGGAGCGTCCCTGGGTGTAGCTCTTCAGACACGGGGCCTTGATCGGCTCGGACTCGCCGCCGACGGTCAGGTCGAGGACCGCGCTGTCCGAGACGGTGCCCTTCACGAAGAGCGCCATGCCGTAGTCGCCCTTGGTGCCGTCCGCACCGCCGGCGCACAGACCGGAGGAGGTGCCGAGCTGGACGGTGGTGGTGTAGAGGCCCTGGAAGCCCTTGGGCTTGAGCTGGGCGGCGAGTTCGTCGTACTGGTAGCGGCAGACCTCCTGGAGGAAGATCTGGTCGGCGTTCCAGCCGGAGCCGCTGGTCTGATCGACGACCGCCGCGTACTTGGCGCCGTCCGTGTAGCCCTTCTCCGGGGTGCAGGGGCTGCCGCTGCCGCACATGTTGAAGCTGACGAAGCGCAGCGGGCCCGCGCTGCCGGGGCTGACGGTATCCGCCTGGGCGCTCGGGGCGCCGAGGGCGAGGGCGGCGGCGACGCTGCCGAGGAGAGCCCCGGCGCTGCCGAGTGCCTTGCGAATCCGCATGTATGGACTCCTGGTGGAAGGAAGGGTGGCGGAGAGGCCGGTCACCAGCCGGTGCCGATCTGCGTGCGGGAGCCGCCGCTGTAGCCCGGACCGGCGTAGCGGTAGAGGTTGCCGGTCGCGGTCTCGACGGCGAGGAGGTCCGGTGCGGCGTCGCCGGTGACGTTGCCGACGCCGGTGATGTGGGACATGGAGTCCCAGTTGACGCCGAGCTTCACGCGCGAACCGCCGTTGTAGGACGGCCCCGAGTAGCGGTAGAGGTCGCCGGTGGACTTCTCGACGGCGAGGATGTCGGAGACTCCGTCACCGGTGAGGTCGCCGATGCCGACGAGGGCGGACATCGAGTTCCAGGCGACGCCGAGCTTCACGCGCCCGCCGCCTCCGGTGAAGTTCGGTCCCGAGTAGCGGTACAGGTCGCCCGTGGACTTCTCGACGGCGATGAGGTCCGGCACGCCGTCGCCGGTCTGGTCGCCGACACCGACGATGTTGGTCATCGAGTCCCAGTTGGAGCCGACCTTGACCCGGGCGCCGCCGCCGGTGAAGTTCGGGCCCGAGTAGCGGTAGAGGTCGCCGGTGGCGGCCTCCACGGCGAGGATGTCGGCCTTGCCGTCGCCGGTCTGGTCGCCGACGCCGACGATGTCGCTCATGCCGTTCCAGCCGTAGCCGAGCTTCACCCGGCCGCCCATGCCGACGTAGCCCGGGCCGTTGTAGCGGTAGAGGTCACCGGTCTTGGTCTCGACGGCGATGATGTCGGTGACGCCGTCGCCGCTGAGGTCGCCCACGGCGGTGAGGTGGGCCATGTTCGACTGCGGGGCCTCCGGCTCGTCCGGGTACGGGACGGTGTGGTCGGAGCCGAGTCCGGCCCTGGGCCCGCAGGTGGGCCAGGCGCCCTCGCCCTGGGTCTTGAGGACCTTCTCCGCGATGCGGATCTGCTCCTCCTTCGTCGCCCGGTGCGGGTAGTCGGCGTACTGCCGGCCGCCGAAGGCGTCCCAGGTGGTCTTGGCGAACTGGAGGCCGCCGTAGTAGCCGTTGCCGGTGTTGATGGACCAGTTGCCGCCGCTCTCGCACTGGGCGACCTTGTCCCAGGTGGCGATGGACGCGGCGGAGGCGGGCGGGCCGGACAGGAGCCCGAGCGCGAGGGCGGCGAGCGGGACGGAGGCCAGGGAGGCGCGGAGGGCCGGGAGACGCTTGGGGGAGCTCATGGGGTTCCTCTGGACGGGCCGTACGAAGACGGGCGGGCGTACGGGAGCAGGGCGGGGCGTACGAGGGGAGGGGAGGCGAGCCGTACGGGGGGCGGCGGGGGCGCGTGAGGTGCGGGGCACGTGAGGTGCGCCCCCCGCCGGCGGTCGTACGGAGCGGGCGCGGCCTACCAGCCGGAGCCGATCTCGACGGCCGTGGTGCCGCTGAAGTCGGGGCCGGAGTACCGGTAGAGCTTCTGCGTGTCCGACCGGACGGCCAGGAGGTCCGGCACGCTGTCGCCGTTGATGTCGCCGACGCCGGTGATGTTGGTCATCGAGTCCCAGTTGACGCCGATCTTGACCCGGGCGCCCATGCCCACGTAGTTGGGCCCGCTGTAGCGGTAGAGGTCACCGGTGGAGCGCTCGACCGCGATGATGTCGGAGACTCCGTCGCCGGTGACGTCGCCGACGCCGACGACGGTGGAGATGCCGTTCCAGCCGGTGCCGATCTGGACGCGGCCGCCGCCGCCGACGTAGTTGGGCCCGCTGTAGCGGTAGAGGTTGCCGGTGGCCTTCTCGACGGCGATGAGGTCCGGCACGCCGTCGCCGGTCTGGTCGCCGACACCGACGATGTTGGTCATCGAGTCCCAGTTGGAGCCGATCTTCACCCGGGCGCCGCCGTTGTAGTTCGGGCCGGGGTAGCGGTACAGATCGCCCGTGGCCTTCTCGACGGCGATGATGTCGGCGACGCCGTCGCCCGTGACGTCACCGGTGCCGACGATGGTGGACATGTTGTTCCAGCCGTTGCCGATCTTGACCCGGGCGCCCATGCCCACGTAGTTGGGCCCGCTGTAGCGGTAGAGGTCACCGGTCGAGGACTCGACGGCGATGATGTCGGTGACGCCGTCGCCGGTGAGGTCGCCGACGGAGGTCAGGTTGGTCATGCCCTTGTCGGTCGGCGCGTCGACGATGCGCTTGTAACGCAGGGCCTTGTAGTCGCCGTTCGGGTGGCTGTCCCAGGTGGCCGCGTTGATGGACATCCCGGTGATGTACTTCACCGGCGTCGAGCCGAAGGAGTAGTAGGAGAACTTGGTCTTGGCGGCGTCGTCCCACTTCGCGAAGAGGATGACGTGGTCGTAGTAGCTGTTGAGGATGTCGCCCGGCTTGAGGTCGGAGCGGCTGATCGTCGTGAAGTCCGAGCTGCTGCCCAGCCCCTGGGTGCTGAGGCTGCTCGACAGGTGCAGGGCCATCGACACGTAACCCGAGCAGTCCGTGCGGTAGTACTTGCCGTCGGAGTCCGGGTACGAGGAGGACTGGCTGTATGTGAGGTTCTTGCCGAGCCAGTACTTGGCACGTTCGATGACCTCGTCGCGGGTGATCGAGCCGCCGACCGAGGAATCGGCCGCGAGCGTGGTGACCGTGGTCGTGGCGGCGAGGCCGGCCGGGGCGGCGGTCGGGGTGGCGGCCTGCGCGGGGGCGGTGACGCCGAGGACGACGGCGGCGAGGGCGGCGGCGGAAAGGACGCGGACACGGGTGTTCATTCGGAGGACTCCTGGGGGAGGCGAGGAGAAGAAATTGGCATGCCCATGACACTCACTGCCCTTTGGTGCACCGGCAGGGATGGGCTACGGAGGGAGGAAAAGCGCTTCGGGGAAAGGGGCGGGCGGCCTAGACGACGACGCCCGACAGTCCGTGCCGGGCGAGCGGCAACCGCAGTCGGTCCAGGAGACCGGCGGCGGCCAGGAGGGCCGCGGCGTCACTGGGTGCCCCGAGGAAGAGGACGACGTCCATGCCGTGCGGCAGGGAACGGACCCGGAGGTGCTCGAGACCGTCGGCGGGGACGGCGTGCGCCCACAGCAGGTCCTCGATCAGACCTGCCCCCGCGGCGGGAGCGTCGGCACCGACGCCGCCGCACGTCAGACGGGCGCGGACCATGCGCATGAGCGGACTCCCGATGGGTGCCGGTTCCGGTCAGTCCCAGCCGATGGTGTCGGTGCCGGCCGCGAGGGAGGTCCCGCCCGCCGGGTGGGAGTCCCAGCCGATGGTGGCCTCGGCGGCGAGACCGACGAGGGCGAGGGAGAGGGCGGCGATGGCGGCGGTGCGGCGGAGGGACGAGAACACGGGACTTCCTCTCGGACGGGACCGGCCCCGGACGGGGCGGAACGCGATGGGTGGAACGGAATCGATCGGTCTTTCCTCGGGGGATCGATCCCGTTCGCTCCGGGTGGCGCTCCCTTTCGGTGACACCATCCTGTGCGGCCGCCGGATCCGGGAGAAGGGTTTCCCCGCGTCACCAAAGTGCCTGGCACCAAGGTGCCGCCCCGGTGGCCTCCAGATGACGCCGATGCGTTGCAGAGGTGACGTACTTGGCGCGATCCGGCCCGTTTCCGCCGGTCAGAGCGCTGCGCCCGGCCCCGTCCGGCTCTAGGATGACGTCGATGTAGGTACCACTGGGGGGTGGATCATGCAGAAGATGCTGAGCCTTGAGCTGCTCGGCCTCAGTACGGTTCAGGAGGCGGTCTACCGCAGCCTGCTGACAGGAAGCCCGGAGGGGGTGGAGGCGCTCGCCGCGCGGCTCGGCGTCGGGGAGAGCCAGGTGAGGGACGCGCTCGACCGCCTGGTCGACCTGGAACTGCTGCGGCCCTCGCGCGACACGCCCGGCATGCTCCGCGCGGTCAGCCCGGAGACCGGGTTCGAATCGATCCTCCGCCGGCAGGAAGCGGAACTCCTGCGCCGCCAGGAGGAGTTGCTGCGCAGCAGGGAGACGGTGGCCCGTGCGGTAGCCGCGTACGCCGCCGAACGGCCGGCCGCGCTGGATGACGCCGAGCGCCTGATCGGCCTCGACGCCATCCAGAACCGGCTGGAGAGCCTCGCGCGGGACCTCACCGAGGAGTGCTGCTCCATCGAACCCGGCGGCGCCCAGTCGCAGGCCAGCCTCGACGCGGCCCGACCGCTCGACGAGCGCGCCCTGGCCAGGGGAGTGGCGCTCCGGACGATCTACCAGGACAGTGCGCGGAACGACGCGGCGACCTTCGGGTACGCCCGCTGGCACACCGAGCAGGGCGGCCAGATCCGCACCTGCCCCGAGACCCCGCCCCGGATGTTGATCTTCGACCGCCGGATCGCCGTCGTCCCCATCGACCCGGCGAACACCCGGCTCGGAGCTCTGTGCACCGCCTCGCCGGGCATCGTGGCGCCCCTCCTCGCCCTCTTCGAGCAGACGTGGGAGATGGCCGTTCCGCTCGGCGCCGACCACCGCGCCGGCACCCCCGCCTCCGACGGCCTCTCCCCCGTCGAACGCAGCCTGCTGAAGCTGCTCGCCTCCGGCATGACGGACGAGGCCGCGGCCAAGCGCCTCGGCGTCTCCCTGCGGACGGTACGCCGCCAGATGGCCGCCCTGATGGAACGCCTCAACGCGACAAGCCGCTTCGAGGCAGGCCTGAAAGCGGCCAAGCACGGCTGGCTCACCTGACCGGGCTGCACCGAGACGCTGGTCACCGCCCGCCCACGCCACCGGAGCCCACCGGACGGGACTCCGGTGGTGCGGACGCCGCGTGGGTGGGCGGTAAACCACCCAAGGACCTGAAAGACGAAGAACGGGGGAAGAACTACTGCCCACCCGCCCCTCCCCCCGCGTGTGGGAGCGCGGTCACTCACGCGAGTGAATATGCCAACTCGACGCGGTTTGAGACCGGTTGTGTGCCCTACGCTCAGCGACACCACCCAACCGTCCGCAGAAATGCGTCGGCCCCCGCCGGGATTGCCGTCCCAGTGCGAGGGCCTACCAACCAGGAAGTAGCACCTTCCCGATGGATACCCACCACCGTAGTCGGCGGCAGTCCGCCGCGTCTCGCCCCCACGCCAAGAACCACTCTTCCCGGGGTACTTCTCGCGGAGTGGTCCACGAGACCACCCGCCACACCCGCGACTTCACCGTCATCGGCAACCGCCTCCTCCAGCACCCGGACATCGGCGGCGTGGCGATCGCGGTCGGCTGCCACATGATGTCCGTCGCCGAGGGCACCTCCGTGACCATCAGGTGCCTCGCCGACCGCCTCGGCTTCAGCCGGCAGAAGGTCGCGGACGCCCTCCACGCCCTGGAGAGGCACGGCTACCTGCGCCGCACGGTGATCCGCACCGCGAAGGGCCGCCTGATCACCCAGACGGTCATCTGCCACAACCCCGGCAGCAGCACCCCCACCCGCCCCCGCCCCAAGCCCCAGAGGCCCCCCACCGCCCCGGACCGGAACGAGAACCGGAGCGGGGCACCGAACCCCGTCTCGAAGCCGGAACCGCAACCAGAACCGGCCCCGAGGCCCAAGCCGGGCCCCCGCCCCCTCCCACCCGTCCCCCGCCCCGGCTTCCCCGCCAAGGAGCTCCTCGACTCCGCCCTCCGCGTCCTCCTCGGCCTCCAGAGGACCGACCCCCGCCTGTACGTCTCCGAGGCCGACGCCCAACACCTCACCCCTGGCGTGGCGGCCTGGCTGGAACGCGGGACCTCACCGGAGGTCGTCCACCACGCCCTGACGTACGACCTCCCCAAGGAACCCCTCCGCCGGCCCGCCGCCCTCCTGGCCCACCGCCTGACCGCCCACCTCCCCCCGGCACCCCAGCTGGGATCCGTCTCCACACCCGCCGCCCCACCCCCTCCCCCCGCACCCCTCATGTACTGCGAAACCTGCGACACCTGCTTCAGATCCCAGCCCGCGACCCCCTGCCCGACCTGCGGGAGCCGGGACACCGTCCCGTCCGTCTACACCCCTGGGAACCGTCGTCAAAGCTCGGCCATCGACCACAAGCAACGGGCCTGATCGAGCTGGAGCGGCAGCAGTGGTGTCGCCGGTCCGGGGAGGTCCGCAGTCAGAGGGGTGTGCCAGAGTCTGCGCATGCTCGAGATCGTGGTGAAGACGGAGAACGGGGAGCGGCACGTGCGTGTGTCCGCTGAGGAGCTGGCTGGTCTGGTCCGGCGAATCGGGGGTGACGGTGACCTGTTCCTGGTGGTCCAGCGGATACCCGACCTGCCTGACGTCTTCGCCCAGGTCTGGCACAAGGCCGGTGGCGACTACACGCTGGAGTACCGCGACGGTGCCGCCGACCGGCACTTCCAGGCGATGGTCGACGCGCCCGAGGTCGTGATCGCGGCGATGACCGGCTGGGCCCGCCAGGAGGCCGGGTGGGACGGCGGTCCGGCCTGGTCGCCGCTGGACATGGGTCCCGCCCGTGAGGTGCCGCCGCTCGACCTCGACGAAGGCGAGCGCGCGGAGCTGGAGAAGCGCGTCCGCGAGGTGCTGGTCGGCGGTTACGCTTCCCGCGCCGAACTGGCCGAGCTTGCCGAGGAGTACCTGGTCACCAAGGACCGCAGGCCCGTCTCGCGCGAGCAGGCGAAGGCGCTGGCCGACCGGTTGTGGCTGGAGCGGGTCGCGGAGCAGGCCGAATGGCAGGGTGAGACCGACCCCGAGCGGCTCACCCGCGCGTTCACCGCCCTGCAGGAGGCCGGTATCACCGCCCGCGAGAACTTCACCTGCTGCCGTAGCTGCGGCCAATCCGAGATCGGCGGCGAAGGCGGGCCCGACGCCCGCGGCTTCGTCTACTTTCACACTCAGTGCACGGACTCCGCCGCTGCGGGACACGGACTGACGCTCCTCTACGGCGGCTTCGACGACTCGTCCGAGACCACGGCGGCCATCGGCCACGAGGTCACGGCTGCCCTCGAAGCAGCCGGTCTCGCCGCCGAGTGGGATCGTGACCCCGGCCGGGCCATCACCGTCACTCCCTTGGACTGGCGCCGGCGCCTGGTCGGCTAGGGACCGGCGTCAGAGATCACACCCACATGAGGAGTGAGGCGAGGGTGACGGCTGCCTGAGGGCACTCGGCCGTCTTGTCGTATCGCGTTGCTGTGCCGCGCCACTGCTTGGGGGATTCTCCTCGCCGTGCGGCGAAACACTCGGCCTGGATCGGTAGATCGCCAACAGCCCTCTTCCACCGGAGACTTGAAACAGGCAGCCCCATGCGGGACTCACAAATGAGGCCGCCCATTGCGGGCGTCGATTACTCCGTCACGGAAATCCCGAAACGGGTGAAACCGGAGCAACACCAAAAGGATGACGTTCCGATCACGATGGAATGAGCGATCTTGTTGGGCTCGCTCGGGCCCGGGTAGCCTCCCCGGATGCAAGCGGGGCGATCACTCATGACCGAGGCCAGGACGCCGAGCGCGGAAACACCTATCGCACCGAAGAGGTCGAGGTGATCCAGCTTCTTGATGGAGATATCGAAGCGATACTCCCGAAGGGTATGAGCATCGATCATCTCGAGGTGGAGGTCTCCGGCGGCGCCGTCACGCTGGAATCCCGGACCAGCGACCCGGATGCGAGTCTCGCGGAGTACACCGGTCCGGGAATGGGCGAAGGCCATTCCACCTGGAAGCGGAACAAGCTTTCAGAGGACGGCAACGGCACCTACGACTGGTATCAGGCCGCCGCCACACACTCCTTCAAGGTGAAGCAGGGCACCGCAGGTTCGATGCACGACTTCCAGCGCGGCTGCAGTAGTTACGACGCGAGTGCGACGTGCTAGACGTGCGCTCTCTCGAATTCTCCCGAGCCGCCCGCTGGTTCGCCGGCGTGGTGGCCCTGGCCGCCGTCGTCGTCACGGGCTTCTTCCTGTACCAGCCCCATGGGCGTCAGGCCGCCGCCGGACAGTCGACACCTTCGGAACCGTCGAAACCTCAGGCATGCGGGGGAGGGGCCGTTCGCTGCCACCTCCTCTCCACCGGGATATGGGCGGTCGTCTACGCGCCTCCCCAGGAGGTGGAAGAAGAGCGGGACGGACTGGTCTTCCTGGATCCTGGGGGCCCTGGTCTGAGACCCCTCGACGCAGGACTCACACGCTCGCTGCTGCCTTCCTGGCTGAAGAACCAGACGGTCGCCATGCTCGTCGAACCCTGGTCCGTACACGAGGTCGGCCCGGATTGCCTCAGGTCCTTGGCGAGCGTCTCCGAGGGCGGTGAGCTCTCCGACCAGCAGGTCGTGGAATGGCCTGACCGGTTCAGGAACTCCTGCGATGTCGACCTGTACCGACTCGATCGCGCGGAGTACGAAGAGTCCTTCAAGGAGCTGAGCGAGAAAGAGGGAAGGATCTCCGGCGTCTACGCGCGGTCGTTCGGCGCGGTCCGGGCAAGTGCCGTGATGCCGGAGCTGAAGCGCACCGGCGGCTGGGCCGTCATGGACGCACCCGCCCCACCGCCGGACACGCACGCCACCACGCTCATGGTCGAGCGAAGCCTCGCACTGGAAGCGGGCCTGCAGGACGTCATGGGGTGCACGAGCGGCGACGCACCCGCGGACTGCGAGAAGGAACTGCACCGAACGCTACGGGAGATGGGCAGCGACACGGCGACTCCGGCCGGCCTCGCGGGCGGCGTCGAGGAGTACGAGCGGATGACCGCCCTCTTCTCGCTCTCCACCGACATGGGGAGCAACAAGAAGCCTCTCCGTGACATCTTGACCGACTGGCCGGAGCTCAGTGCGACCGACCAGGAAGTCGTGAAGTCCGGAAGTCACGCGTTCACCCGACGTCACGGCGACGGCCAGGTCCTGCCGGACTTCGCCGGGTACCTCGCCAATCTGTGTCCGGCGTACAACGGATGGGGCGCGGGAGCGGGTTCGCCGGAGAGGAACCCGCTCGGGGCGGCACTGTCACGCATGCACTACGCGTGTTCCGTGATGCCGAGCGACGCACGCTCCGCATGGACCCTTCCGAAGGCGGCGGACGCGCCGAGAATGCTGCTGCTGGCAAACACGCGGGATCCGGTCACCCCGCCGAGCGCGGCGAACGCCTGGGGCAAGAGGTTTCCCGACGCCGACCGTCTGGAGTACGCGTACCCGGGGCACACCGAAGCACCCGAGAAGCTCGGTGAGAAGATCTCGGCCTGGCTCGCGGGAGCGAGCGGCTAGGACGACGGCCGCGGGAGCGTCCACGTCTTCGGCGAGGGGAGTCGAGAGGGTGCGGGGAGACGGCGTCGTCGTCGAGGTGATCCGGGCCGGGGAGCGGCTGGAGCTCGTTCCGTTGGAGGTCGGGCATGCCGAGGAGATGGCCGGGGTGCTCGGGGATCCGGCGCTGCACCGGTTCATCGGGGGTGCGCCGGAGAGCCTGGAGGAGTTGCGGGCGCGATACGTGCGGTGGGGCGCCGGGGCGCCCGAGCCCGGGACCACGTGGTGCAACTGGGTGGTGCGGGAGCGGGACGGCGGGCGGCTCGTCGGGACCGTGCAGGCGACCGTCACCGGCGGTGTCGCCGGCGGTGTCGCCGAGGTCGCCTGGGTCGTCGGGACCGCCTGGCAGGGGCGGGGGTACGCCTCCGAGGCCGCCCGGGCGCTCGTCTCGTGGCTGCGGGACCGGGGCCGTACCGTCGTCGCCCACGTCCATCCCGACCACGCCGCCTCCGCCGCCGTCGCCCGCGCCGCCGGGCTCGTACCGACCGGGGAGATCCACGGCGGTGAGGTGCGGTGGGAGTCGGCCGCCGCGTAGACGGCGAAGGGCCCGGGATCCGCGAGCAGCGGGTCCCGGGCCCTTCGACCGGCCGTCAGGCCTAGCGGGCCGCGTCCGGGTGGACCGACTCCGTGATCGGGCGGTCCTCCGTGACCTTCTTCTCGACCGGCTTGCGGAGCTGGATGTTCAGTTCGCGCAGGCGGGTCTCGTCGAGCTCGGTGGGGGCGCCCATCATGAGGTCCTGGGCGTTGCCGTTGAGCGGGAAGGCGATGGTCTCGCGGATGTTGGGCTCGTCGGCGAGGAGCATCACGATGCGGTCGACGCCGGGGGCGATGCCGCCGTGCGGCGGGGCGCCGTACTGGAAGGCGCGGAGCATGCCGGCGAACTCGGTCTCGACGGTCTCGCGGCTGTAGCCGGCGATCTCGAAGGCCTTGAACATGATGTCGGGCTCGTGGTTCCGGATGGCGCCGGAGGAGAGCTCGATGCCGTTGCAGACGATGTCGTACTGCCAGCCGAGGATGTCCAGCGGGTCCTTCGTCTCCAGGGCCTCCAGGCCGCCCTGGGGCATGGAGAAGGGGTTGTGCGAGAAGTCGATCTTGCCGGTCTCCTCGTCCTTCTCGTACATCGGGAAGTCGACGATCCACGCGAAGCGGAAGACGTTCTCCTCGAACTGGCCGGCGCGCTTGGCGGCCTCGACCCGGACCGGGCCCATGATCTTGGAGACCTCGTCGAAGTCGCCGGCGCCGAAGAAGATCGCGTGGCCGGGGACGAGGCCGAGGCGCTCGGTGAGGACCTTGACGTTCTCCTCGGTGAGGAACTTGGCGATCGGGCCGGTGAGGGCGTTGCCCTCGCCGACGCGGACCCAGGCCAGGCCCTTCGCGCCGAGGGAGACCGCGAAGTCGCCGAGCTGGTCGAAGAACTTGCGGGGCTGGTCGCCGGTGTCCGGGACGGCCAGGGCGCGGACGTGCTTGCCGGCGAAGGCCTTGAACTCGGACGCCTCGAAGACGTCGGAGATGTCGACGAGTTCGAGCGAGGTGCGCAGGTCGGGCTTGTCGTTGCCGTACTTCAGCATCGACTCGCGGAACGGGATCCGCGGGAAGGGCGAGGTGACGTGGCGGCCGCCGCCGAACTCCTCGAAGAGCTCCGTCATGAGCTTCTCGATCGGCTGGAAGACGTCCTCCTGCTCGACGAAGCTCATCTCGACGTCGAGCTGGTAGAACTCGCCGGGCGAGCGGTCGGCGCGGGCGTCCTCGTCGCGGAAGCAGGGCGCGATCTGGAAGTAGCGGTCGAAGCCCGAGATCATGAACAGCTGCTTGAACTGCTGCGGGGCCTGCGGGAGCGCGTAGAACTTGCCCGGGTTGAGACGGGACGGGACGACGAAGTCGCGGGCGCCCTCGGGGGAGGTCGCGGTGAGGATCGGGGTCGCCATCTCGTTGAAGCCGAGGGCCACCATCTTGGAGCGGATGGCGGCGATGACGGCGGAGCGCAGCATGATGTTGCGGTGCATGCGCTCGCGGCGCAGGTCGAGGAAGCGGTACTCCAGGCGCCGCTCCTCGTTGACGCCGTCGTCGGCGTTGATGGTGAAGGGGATCTGCTGGGCGGCGCCGAGGATCTCGACCTCGCCGACCTCGACCTCGACCTCGCCGGTGGGCAGCTCGGCGTTGACGTTCTCCGCGCCGCGCGAGACGACCTTGCCGTCGACGCGGACGACGGACTCCTTCGTCAGCTTGTCGAGGGTCTCGTAGGCGGGGGTGCCGGGGCGGGCGACGAGCTGCGTGATGCCGTAGTGGTCGCGCAGATCGATGAAGAGGATGCCGCCCAGGTCGCGCCGATTGTGCAGCCAGCCGCTCAGCCGGACGTCGGTGCCGACGTCAGAGGCGCGGAGCTCGCCGCAGGTGTGGGACCTGTACCGATGCATCGTCGTTCATCCAGTCTTCGGGATCGGTGGTGTGGGGCTTGACCAGTCAAGCCCCCTCAGACTACCGGCCACCCCAAGATCGCGATTCGATTACCGTCGGCCGTGCCCGGCGGGGGCACGGTGGCGACACGCGGTCCGATATTCATAAAGTGGGGCAATGCGCACCGAGGACGTCCTGGCCGCGATCGCCACGGGCCTGTGGCGCTGGGACAACGCTTCCGGGATCGTCTCGCTCGACGCCGAGGCCGCCCGGCTGCTCGGACTGCCCGCGGAGCCGGTGCGGCTCAGCGAGGCGGCGGTGCGCTCGCGCTTCCATCCGGTGGACTGGAACGAGATCGACGGCGTCGTCAGCCTCGCGGTGGCCGAGGGGACGCTCGCCGAGGCCCGGCTGCGGATCATGGACGAGCAGGGCCGGGTGATCAGGACCGTACGGAGCCGGTCCAAGCCGCTGATCGAGGGAAGCGACTACCAGCTGGTCGGGACGCTCCAGGAGGTGGCGGAGCCGCAGCCGGGGACGGCCGGGCCGCACACGCCGATCACCGGGGACTGGCGGCGGTCGCGGGAGGCCTTCCTGCTCGACGCGGGGCGGGCCCTGGCGGAGGCGCGGTCCACGGCCGAGGTGCTGCGGGTGGCGGCCTCGTTGTCGATGCCGGGCTTCTCGCCGGACGGGCTCGCGGTCTTCGGGATGTCGGGCGACCGGCTGACGGTGATCGGGCACCACGGGCAGCAGGACGGCGACGAGGGCCCCTTCACCTCGATGTCGCTCGACACGGACTATCCGGCGGCGGAGGTGGTGCGGACCGGGCGGGCGATCTACCTGCCGTCCCCGGAGGAGTACCGGCGCCGCTTCCCGACGACGTGGCCGCTGGCGGAGCCCTTCGAGCGGCAGTCGTGGGCGTTCGTGCCGCTGGTCGTGGCGGGGCGGACCATGGGCGCCTGGATGGCGGCCTTCAAGCATCCGGCGACGTTCACGCCGGACGAGCGGTCGGTGCTGACCACGGTGGCCCGGATGCTGGCGCAGGCGCTGGCCAGGGCCGGGGTGGCGGAGTCGGAGCGGGAGCTGTCGCTCGGTCTCCAGCGGACGATGATGCCGGTGCTCGGGCCGGGGATCCCGGGGATCCAGGTGGCGGCGCGGTACGTGCCCACCGGCGGCGGTCTCCAGGTCGGCGGCGACTGGTACGACCTGATCCGGCTGCCCGGCGGCACGGAGGGCGGTACGGGCGGCGGCGCGGGCCGGATCGCGCTCGTCATCGGGGACGTCCAGGGGCACGACGTGCGGGCGGCGGCCCTGATGGGGCAGCTGCGGATCGCGCTGCGGGCGTACGCCTCCGAGGGGCACCGGCCGGACGCGGTGCTGTCGCGGGCGTCGCGGTTCCTGTACGGGGTGAACGACGGGTACGACGGGTACGACGGCGACGGCAGGCCGGGCGGCGGGCCGGGGGCCGGGGCTCCGGGCGGCGGGCCGCGGTTCGCGACCTGCCTGTACCTGGAGGTCGACCTGGAGACGGGGACGGTGGACATCGCCCGTGCGGGCCACCCGGACCCGGCGGTCCGGATGGTCGACGGAACGGTTCTGCTGAGGCCGACGGCCGGCGGGCTCCCGCTCGGCATCGACGCCGACACCGACTACCCCACCACCCGCCTCACCCTCGACCCCGGCGAGACCCTGATGATCTGCACCGACGGCCTCCTGGAGACCGGCGGGCACGACCTCGACAGCGGCTGGGAGCGGGTCAGGCGGCTCCTGGAGGCGCACCGGGGCGACGACCTGGAGGAGCTGGCCGACACCCTTGTGGAGGCCGTCCACGGGCCCGGCTCCCACCACACCACCGGGCCGCTCGCGGACCGGCGCGAGGACGACATCGCCGTCCTGCTGCTCTCCCTCCGGCCGGCGACGGCGGTACGGGAGACCCCGCGCCGCACCCTGATGACGATCGCCCAGGCCGAGCCGGAACGGATCGCGGAGGCCCGCGAGCAGGTGCGGCAGCTGCTGCACGACTGGACCGACGAGGACCAGCTGGACTCGGCCGTCCTGATGGTCTCCGAGATGGTCACGAACGTCCTCGTCCACACGGACGGCGACGCGCTGCTGACCGCGGAGGTCGCCTGCGGCGCCAAGGGCCGCCGGCTGCGGGTCGAGGTCTCCGACGCCAGCGACGAACTGCCGCACAAACGGCACCCGGGCGAGATGGCGTCCAGCGGCCGCGGCCTGGTCCTGATGGAGATGCTGGCCGAGACGTGGGGCGTCGCACCGCGCGGCGAGGGCAAGACGATCTGGTTCGAACTGACGGAACCGCCGGGGGCGGAGGGGTGCTGCTCGTAGGGACGCGAAGGCCTCCAGGGACGACGGCACGCGCGCGTGGCGCGCGTCGGCGGAGCCCGTCCCCCCGGCGGCTGAGCTCCGCAGGCCGCACGCGCGCGTGGCCCCCGGCGGCGGAGCCCGTACCCCTCCGGCGCGCAAGGTCTCCCCGTACGGCGGAGACTGGTGTCGTACGGCCGTCGGGGGGACCACGGAGCACGCCATGGACACCCACAAGGTCGGCAGTGACACCACCGTCCTGGCCGACAGCCTGGAAATACCGGGGATCGGGCACATCCCCGTCAACGCCTACGTACTGACCGCCGCCGAACCCGTCGTCGTCGACACCGGCCTTTCGCTCGACGACCGGGACTTCCTCGCCGCGCTCGCCAGGGTGATCGACCCCGCCGACGTGCGCTGGATCTGGCTCTCCCACCCGGACCGCGACCACACCGGCGGCATCTTCGACCTCCTGGAGGCCGCCCCGCACGCGCGCGTGGTGACCACCTTCCTCGGCTTCGGCATCATGACGACCGAGCGGCCGCTGCCGATGGACCGGGTGTACTTCCTCAACCCGGGGCAGTCCCTGGACGTCGGCGACCGCGCCCTGCACGCCTTCCGGCCGCCGCTCTTCGACAATCCGGCCACCGTCGGCTTCTACGACGACCGCACCCGGATCGCCTTCAGCTCGGACTGCTTCGGCGGGCCGATGCCGACGGCCGAGCTCGCCGAGAGCGGGCACGCGAGCGACCTGAAGCCGGAGGAGCTGCGGGCCGCGCAGCTGCTGTGGGCGACGCTCGACAGCCCGTGGGTGCACCTGGTGGACCCGGAGAAGTACCGGGCGACCCTGGCACCGCTGCGGGAGACGAACCCGGAGATCGTGCTCTGCACCCATCTGCCGCCCGCCGTGCGGATGACGGACCGGATGCTGGAGACCCTGGCCGCCGCGCCGGACTCCGACCCCTTCGTCGGCCCGGACCAGGCCGCCCTGGAGGCCATGCTGAAGTCCTTCGAGCCGGGCGGCGCGCCGGTCTAGGCGGGCTTCTCCGGAGCCGTACCGGTGCCGTACCGGGCGCGGAGTTCGCCGAGGATGCCGGTGGCGGCGGCCGTCAGGGGGACGGCGAGGAGCATGCCGAGGATGCCGGCGACGGAGGCGCCGGCGGTGATGGCGAGCATGACGGCGGCCGGGTGCATCTGGACGGTGCGGCTCTGGACCATCGGCTGGAGGACGTTGCCCTCGATGACCTGGACGGCGAGGACCACGCCGAGGACCCACAGGGCGATGACGAAGCCGCGGTCGGCGAGGGCGACGAGGACGGCGACCGCGCCGGAGAGGAAGGCGCCGAGGTACGGGATGTAGGCGGTGACGAAGACGAGCGCGGCGAGCCCGACGGCGCCGGGCACGTCGAGGACGAGCAGGCCGATGCCGATGAGGACGGCGTCGACGAGCGCGACGAGCGTGGTGCCGCGCATGAAGCCCTCGACGGCCTCGAAGGCGCGGCGGGCCATCGCCTCGGCGGTGTCGCCGGTGGCGGCGGGGACGAGGGAGCGCAGGGAGCCCGCGGCCCGGTCGGAGTCGCGGAGGAAGAAGAAGATCAGGAGGAGGGCGAGGACGGCGGTGGCGAGCATCTGCCCGACCACGCTGAGCCCGGAGATCACCCCGGAGGCGGCGGTGCCGCCGAACTTCTCCAGGAGGGTCTTGGCGTTCTCGGCGAGGTCGGCCAGGGAGGTCCCGGCGGCCCCGAAGTGCTCGGCGATGTCGACGGCGGCCTGCCGCAGCGAGGCGAGGATCTGGTCGCCGGTCTCGATCAGCGCGGCGACGACGATGTACGTGGCTCCGCCGACGACGAGGAGCACGGCGAGGACGGTGATCGCGGCGGCGAGGGACTTGTTCACCTTCATCCGCAGCAGCCGCCGGTAGAGCGGTCCGAGCAGCGCCGTCCCGAGGATGGCGAGCAGCACCGGCGTCACGGCGGCCTTGAAGACCACGCAGAGCCAGATGAAGACGGCGGCGACCCCGGCGACGAGCAGCGCCACGGCGCACCAGGCGGCGAGCTTGCGGGCGGGCTCGGGGAGGAGGGGCGCTCGACTGGTCTGCACCCGCCCATAAGATCACACCATTGTGCGGGAAACGCGGACATGACGGGCCGTCCGGGCGACGCCCCGTCATGCTCCTGGTCTCCGGCTACTCGCCCATGCCGTGGACGGCCGGGATGGTGCCGAGGCGGCCCGCCTGGAAGTCCTCGAAGGCCTGGCGGAGTTCGGCCTGGGTGTTCATCACGAAGGGGCCGTAGTGGGCCATGGGCTCGCGGATGGGCCGGCCGCCGAGGAGGACGACCTCCAGGTCCGGGGTGTGCGAGTCCTGCTTCTCGTCGGCGCGGACGGTCAGCGAGCCTCCCTGGCCGAAGACGGCGGTCTGGCCGAGGTGGATCGGGCGGTGCTCGGCGCCGACGGTGCCGCGGCCGGCCATCACGTACGCGAGGCCGTTGAAGTCCTCGCGCCAGGGCAGGGTGATCTCGGCGCCGGGGCGCAGAGTGGCGTGGATCATCGTGATCGGGGTGTGGGTGATGCCGGGGCCCTGGTGGCCGTCGAGCTCGCCGGCGATGACGCGGAGCAGCGCGCCGCCGTCGGGGGAGGTGAGCAGCTGGACCTGGCCGCCGCGGATGTCCTGGTAGCGGGGGGCCATCATCTTGTCGCTCGCGGGCAGGTTCACCCACAGCTGGAGGCCGTGGAAGAGGCCGCCGGAGACGACGAGGGACTCCGGCGGGGCCTCGATGTGGAGGAGGCCGGAGCCGGCGGTCATCCACTGGGTGTCGCCGTCGGTGATGGTGCCGCCGCCGCCGTTGGAGTCCTGGTGGTCGAAGGTGCCGTCGACGATGTAGGTGACGGTCTCGAAGCCGCGGTGGGGGTGCCAGGGGGTGCCCTTGGGCTCGCCCGGCGCGTACTCCACCTCGCCCATCTGGTCCATCATGATGAACGGGTCGAGGTACTGGTAGGTGATCCCCGCGAAGGCCCGGCGGACCGGGAAGCCCTCGCCCTCGAAGCCCTGCGGGGCCGTGGTGACGGCCAGCACGGGGCGCGGGGCGGCGTCGGCCGGGGCGACGACGCGCGGCAGGGTGAGCGGGTTCTCGACAGTCACGGCGGGCATGGCGGGACCTCCTTCGTGCGACCTGAGGGCCGGCCTTCGCGGCCTGTCCTCACAACCTCACTTTAGTTGAATGCTGAACTTCCTGCCACCCGGAACGCGGAACGCCCGGGAGGAATTCCTCCCGGGCGCCCCCGCGTACGTCCAGACCGGATCAGCCGTACATCCGCCGCATCGCGAAGTCCACCATCTGCTCCACGGCCTTCGCGTCGAAGACCATCCGGTGGTCGCCCTCCATGTCGAGCACGAAGCCGTAGCCGGTCGGGAGGAGGTCGATCACCTCGGCGCCGGTGATCACGAAGTACTTCGACTCCTTGCCCGCGTACCGCCGCAGCCCCTTCAGCGTGGTGAACATGGGGATCACCGGCTGCTGGGTGTTGTGCAGGGCGAGGAAGCCGGGGTTGTCGCCGCGCGGGCAGTAGACCTTCGAGCTCGCGAAGATCTGCTGGAAGTCCTCGGCGGCCATGGTGCCGGTGGTGAAGGCGCGTAC
Organism: Streptomyces sp. R302; assembly: GCF_012927245.1. Taxonomy (GTDB): domain Bacteria; phylum Actinomycetota; class Actinomycetes; order Streptomycetales; family Streptomycetaceae; genus Streptomyces. The sequence continues at coordinate 108,461 of NZ_JABBGE010000009.1, read as the reverse complement.
GGCGTCGGCGAGGGAGGGCGGCGAGGGCTCGGGGTAGAGCGGCGCCTGCTGCTGGCCGTACCCGCCGGGAACACCGCCCTGCATGCCCCCTTGCATGCCGCCCTGCGGTGCGTACTGCCCCTGCGGAGGCGGCCCGTACTGCTGCTGCGCGCCCGGATTCTGCTCGTAGCCGTACATGGATCAGGAGCCTACTGCGTCACAGATCGCCCGCCGGGGGTTGCTCTTATTACCGGTGGGTAGCATCATCGTAGAGAAGAGTGCGCTACCCGTGAGTAGGAAGCGGGTGGCCCTCGGTGCACGAGGAATCCCTCCCCGATCTTTACGGAGCCGTCGCCATGGGGCACTACAAGTCGAATCTCCGCGACATCGAGTTCAACCTCTTCGAGGTGCTCGGCCGCGACAAGGTGTACGGCACCGGTCCGTTCGAGGAGATGGACGTCGACACCGCCAAGAGCATCCTCGACGAGATCCGCCGCCTCGCCGAGAACGAGCTGGCCGATTCCTTCGCCGACGCCGACCGCAACCCGCCGGTCTTCGACCCGGAGACCAACACCGCCCCGGTCCCGGCCACCTTCAAGGCGTCGTACAACGCCTTCATGGAGTCCGAGTACTGGCGCCTCGGCATCCCCGAGGAGATCGGCGGCACGGTCTCCCCGCGCTCCCTGATCTGGGCCTACGCGGAGCTGCTGCTCGGCTCGAACCCGGCCATCTGGATGTACTCCTCCGGCCCGGCCTTCGCCGGCATCCTCTACAACGAGGGCAACGAGGCGCAGAAGAAGATCGCGCAGATCGCCGTCGAGCGCCGCTGGGGCTCCACGATGGTCCTCACCGAGCCCGACGCCGGCTCCGACGTCGGCGCCGGCCGCACCAAGGCCGTCCAGCAGGAGGACGGCTCCTGGCACATCGAGGGCGTCAAGCGCTTCATCACCAGCGGTGAGCACGACATGGAGGAGAACATCCTCCACTACGTCCTCGCCCGCCCCGAGGGCGCGGGCCCCGGCACCAAGGGCCTGAGCCTCTTCCTCGTCCCGAAGTACGAGTTCGACTGGGAGACCGGCGAGCTCGGCGCCCGCAACGGCGCCTACGCGACCAACGTCGAGCACAAGATGGGCCTCAAGGCCTCCAACACGTGCGAGATGACCTTCGGCGACAAGCACCCCGCCAAGGGCTGGCTCATCGGCGACAAGCACGACGGCATCCGCCAGATGTTCCTCATCATCGAGTTCGCCCGCATGATGGTCGGCACGAAGGCGATCTCCACCCTCTCCACGGGCTACCTCAACGCCCTGGAGTACGCCAAGGAGCGCGTCCAGGGCACCGACCTGGCGAACTTCATGGACAAGGCCGCGCCCAAGGTCACCATCACGCACCACCCCGACGTCCGCCGCTCGCTGATGACGCAGAAGGCGTACGCCGAGGGCATGCGCTCCCTCGTCCTCTACACGGCCACCGTGCAGGACGAGATCCAGCTCAAGGAGGCCGCGGGCGAGGACGCGAAGGCCCTCATCGGCCTGAACGACCTGCTCCTGCCGATCGTCAAGGGCTACGGCTCCGAGAAGGGCTACGAGCAGCTCGCCCAGTCGCTCCAGACCTTCGGCGGCTCCGGCTTCCTGCAGGAGTACCCGATCGAGCAGTACATCCGGGACGCCAAGATCGACACCCTCTACGAGGGCACCACCGCCATCCAGGGCCAGGACTTCTTCTTCCGGAAGATCGTCCGCGACCAGGGCGCCTCCCTGAACGCGCTGTCCGAGGAGATCAAGAAGTTCCTCGCGGTCGGCACCGGCGGCGAGGAGCTGGCCGACGCCCGCGACGCGCTCGCCAAGGCGGCCGTCGACCTGGAGGCGATCGTCGGCCGGATGATCACCGACCTCACCGCCACCGGCGAGGACGTCAAGAACATCTACAAGGTCGGCCTCAACACCACCCGCCTGCTCATGGTCTCCGGCGACGTCGTCGTCGGCTACCTGCTCCTCAAGGGCGCGGCCGTGGCCGCCGAGAAGCTCGCGGCGGGCGCCACCGGCAAGGATGTCGCCTTCTACCAGGGCAAGATCGCCGCCGCGAAGTTCTTCGCCGCGAACGTCCTGCCCGGCGTCTCCACCGAGCGCCTCCTCGCCGACGGCGTCGACGGCGGCCTGATGGACCTGGACGAGGCCGCGTTCTAGTACTCCGGTACCGAACGCACCACGTCCTTACTGGAACGGCCCGTCCCCGGGGAGGGGGGCGGGCCGTTCCCCCTTTTTTGGAGGCTCGGTCCGCCTCCGGGGCGCCGAAGCCGGGCTCACGGCCCCGACGCGCCCCTTCGGCTCACTCGCCGGGTTCCGCGGGCGGAGGTACGGGCTCCGTGGGCCGAGGTCCCGAAGGGGGCGTCGGGGTACGGGCGTCGGGGCTCCCGACCGGGCCCGGGGGTGGAGAGGGGTCACCGTAAGGTGGGCGTATGAGCAGCGCAGCTTCCCGACCGGCGTCCGCACCCTTCGGGCCCGGACACACCGATGACCTGATGTCCTTCCTCGCGGCCTCCCCGTCGCCGTACCACGCGGTGGCCAACGCCGCGGACCGGCTGGAGAAGGCGGGCTTCCGCCGGGTCGAGGAGACCGCGGCGTGGGACGGGACGAGCGGCGGGAAGTTCGTCACCCGCGGCGGCGCGATCATCGCCTGGTACGTGCCCGAGGGCGCCGCCCCGCACACCCCGTACCGGATCGTCGGCGCGCACACCGACTCCCCCAACCTGCGCGTCAAGCCCCAGCCCGACATGGGAACGCAGGGCTGGCGGCAGATCGCCGTGGAGATCTACGGCGGCAGCCTCCTCAACACCTGGCTCGACCGCGACCTCGGCCTCGCCGGCCGCCTCACCCTCCGCGACGGCGGCCACCGCCTCGTCAACGTCGACCGGCCGCTGCTGCGCGTCCCGCAGCTCGCCATCCACCTCGACCGCTCCGCCAACGACGGGCTCAAGCTCGACCGCCAGCGCCACATGCAGCCCGTGTGGGGCACCGGCGAGGTCCACGAGGGCGACCTGATCGAGTTCGTCGCCGGCGAGGCCGGCGTGGACGCCGAGGACGTGGCCGGCTGGGACCTGATGGTCCACGCCGTCGACAAGCCCGCCTACCTCGGCCGCGACCGCGAACTCGTCGCGGGCCCCCGCATGGACAACCTGCTGTCCGTGCACGCCGCCGTCGCCGCGCTCGTCGAGGTCGCCGGCCGCGAGGACCTCCCGTACATCCCGGTCCTCGCCGCCTTCGACCACGAGGAGAACGGCTCCGAGGCCGACACCGGCGCCCAGGGCCCCCTCCTCGGCACCGTCCTGGAGCGCTCCGTGTACGCCCGCGGCGGCGCCTACGAGGACCGGGCCCGCGCCTTCGCCGGCACGGTCTGCCTCTCCTCCGACACCGGCCACGCCGTCCACCCCAACTACGCGGAGCGGCACGACCCGACGCACCACCCGCGCGTCAACGGCGGCCCGATCCTCAAGGTCAACGTCAACCAGCGGTACGCCACCGACGGCACCGGCCGCGCCCTCTTCGCCGCCGCCTGCGAGAAGGCGGGCGTGCCGTGGCAGTCGTTCGTCTCCAACAACGACATGCCCTGCGGGACCACGATCGGCCCCATCACGGCCGCCCGCCACGGCATCACCACCGTCGACATCGGCGTGGCGATCCTCTCCATGCACAGCGCCCGCGAGCTCTGCGGCGCCGAGGACCCCTACCTCCTCGCCAACGCCCTGGTCGCCTTCCTGGAGGGCTGACCCGCCTTACGCGTCCAGCCCCGCGAGGATCAGCGGGAGGCGGCTCGCGCCGTCTCCCGTGATCCGCACCGGGACGCCCCAGTCCTGCTGGTGGACGTGGCAGGCCGGGTACTCGTTGGCCGGATCGTCGTCGCAGGACGCGGCCATCGCGGAGACGTGCAGGACGCCCTCGGTGAGGTCCGGGTTCAGCTCCAGGTCGCGGAAGAGGTCCGTGCCCGTGCCCTCGCCGGAGAGCAGCAGCTCCGGCGGGGTGGACGAGACCAGGAGGCGGGTGGAGGGGCCGTAGCGCTCGTCCAGCTTCTGGCCCGTCGGCGCCTGGAAGACGACGTCCAGGCGGAAGGCGCCGGGAGCGACGTCGGTGGCCTCGCGCTTCGTGCGGTGCGCGACCGCCTCCACCCGCACGGCCTCCTCCGGGAGCCGCAGCCGGGTCAGACGGTGGCGCGCCGACTCGACGACGACGATGTCGCCGCCGACGAGGACCGCGTCGCTGGGCTCGCGCAGATCGGTCGCGAGGGTGGTGACCTCGCCGGTCGCGGGGTCGTAGCGGCGCAGGGCGTGGTTGTACGTGTCGGAGACCGCGACCGAGCCGTCGGGCAGGGCGGTCACGCCGAGCGGGTGCTGGAGGAGGGCCTGTTCGGCGGCACCGTCCCGGTGCCCGAAGTCGAAGAGGCCGGTGCCGACGGCCGTGTGGACGTGCCCGTCGGTGTCGACGTACCGCAGCGCGCTGGTCTCCGAGTCGGCGATCCAGAGGCGGTCCTCGGTGGCGGCGAGCCCGGACGGCTGCGCGAACCACGCCTCGGCGCCGGGGCCGTCGACGAGCCCCTCGTTCGTCGTCCCGGCCGCCACCTCGACGGTCCCGGACGCGGGGTCGTACGTCCAGATCTGGTGCACGCCGGCCATGGCGATCCACACCTTGCCCCGCCACCAGGCGACGTCCCACGGCGAGGACAGGTCCACGTCGAGCGCGGGCCCGGAGGTCGGCGACCCCTGCCACCACTGCCTGCCGGTACCGGCGATCCGCTCCACCTCGCCGGTCGCCGGGTCGAACCGCTGGAGCGCGTGGTGCACGGTGTCCGCGACGACGACCGTCCCGTCCGGCAGCAGCGCCAGACCCTGCGGCTCGCGGAACACCCCCTCGCCGCCGATCCGCCGCACGACGGTCTCCCCGTCGGCGGCCAGCTCGACCAGCTGGTGCCGGGTGGTGTCCGAGACGAGCAGGTTCCCCTCCGGCAGGACGACGGCCTTCCCCGGGAAGCGCAGATCGGTCGCGACAGGCTCCGGCGGCACGTACGGCCCGTCCCCGCGCCGCAGCGTCCCCTTCGCCTCGTGCTCCGCCTCCAGCTCCTCCACCAGCGTCCGGAGCGCGTTGGCGTGCCCCTCGCCCGCGTGCTGGGCGACGACGTACCCCTCGGGGTCGATCACGACGAGCGTCGGCCACGCCCGCACGGCGTACTGCTTCCAGGTCGCGAGCTCCGGGTCGTCGAGCACGGGGTGGTGCACCTCGTACCGCTCCACGGCGTCGACGACCGCCTGGTGCTCGGCCTCGTGCACGAACTTCGGCGAGTGCACGCCCACGATGACGAGCGTGTCCCGGTGCTTCTCCTCCAACTCCCGCAGCTCGTCGAGGACGTGCAGGCAGTTGATGCAGCAGAAGGTCCAGAAGTCCAGCACGACGATCTTGCCGCGCAGTCCGGCGAGGGTCAGCTCGTCGCCGCCGGTGTTGAGCCAGCCGCCCTTGCCGATCAGCTCGGGGGCACGGACACGGGCGCGGGAACGGGGGGAGGGCGCGGGCGCGGGAGTGGGCGCCGGGGCAGCATCGTTCATCCTTCAAGCTTGCCATCCGCCTGTGAACGGGCCGCGAAGGGCCCGAACATAAGGGCGTACACGCGGACGGGCGTACGCGCGTACGAGTGGATCGGTGGGGCCGAGTGGGGGGTGCGGGCGTGTCCCGGGGTGAGGGAGGGACGCGGCGGGCGTTGGCATGGACGCATGACGCATGCGGGCAGATCATCCGACTACTCGCGCATCCGGGGGAGACGGGCCGTCCGGGCCGGCGCCGGGATCCTCGCCGGGGTGCTCGTCCTGCCCTGCCTCGTCCTCGCCGCCGGGGCCCCGGCGGCGGCGGGCGGCGCGGGCGACAGGGCGCTGCGGCTCACCGTCACCGTCAACGGGCGCGGGGACGGCGGGGAACGGCCGACACCCGTACGGGCCGGGAGCGAGGTGGTGAAGCGGTACCGGCTGGTGAACCGGGGCGGCGCCGATCTGCACGGGGTGCGGGTGCACGATCCCGGGAACCCCGAAGGGGTCACCGTGCGCTGCCCGCGCCGGACCCTCGTCGGGCTCACCTCCATGGAGTGCGCCGCCCGCTTCCGCGCCCTCCCCGGCACCCGCACCGCCACCGTCCGCGCCGAGGGCCGGATCCCATCGCTCGGGCTCGCCGCCACCGCGACCGCCCGCGGCGGGTACGCCGGCGTCCTCGGGTCCCTCGTCCTCGGCGAGCGGGTGCGCCTCGCCGCGCCCGCGACGAAGGGCGCGGCCACCGTCACGTACACCGTCGCCAACCGCGGGAACCGGCCCCTGTACGACGTGCGCGTCACCGATCCCGGGCTCGGGCTCGCCGGGCGCGGTGTCGACTGCGGCGCGGGCCCGCTCCGGCTCGCCCCCGGCGCCTCCGCGCGCTGTACGGCGACCGTGCGCCGCCCGCCGGGCGTCCACCGCAGCACCGGCCTCGCCACCGGCACCGACCGGGTCGCCACCTACGCCCCCGACGGGCGGCGCCTCGCCGCACCCCTGCTCACCGCCCGCTCCGGCGCCTCCTTCACGGTGCCGAGGCCGGAGCCGGAGCCGGTACGGGAGGGGGCGGCTGTGGCTGGTCCGTCTGGTGCGCCTGGGGCACGCGGGGTATCTGGTGCGCCTGGTGCGCCCGGTGCGCCTGGGGGTGCCGCCGTCGCGCCCGTGCCTCCGCTGACCGACGTCCTGCCCATCGGCCCGCCCGGGACCGACGCCCTCCCCGGTCTCGACGAGGCCGCAGGCCTCGGAGCCGCCGTGGCCGGAGAAGGGGAAGGTGCCGGTGCGGGTGCGGGGGCGGGGCTGGTGGAGCCGCCCCCGGCCGCACCGGCCGCACCGGCCGCACCAGAGGAACCCGGCGCGACAGGAGACACAGGCGGCACAGGCGGCACAGGCGGTACCAGCGAGACAGGCGGCACCGGCGAGGCATCGACCGGCGGGCGTACCCCGCCCGATACCGCCGCCCGGCGGACCGCGACGCTCGACGGCGAGGGGTTTCTCGGGAGGTTGCGGCGGCGGGGGCGGGAGGCGGACGAGATGGGGGTGGTCGTGATGCTGCTGCTGATCCTGGTGCCGGCGGCCCTCGCCGCCGCACTCCTGGGGAACCGGAGGACCTGACCCGTGGCCCTGCTCGAAACGCTCGTCGTCGTCGGCGGCGTCGCCCTGCTCGGCGCGCTCGCCGTCATCGTCAAGACGCGGCTCTTCCCCACCCCCGAGAGCGAGGAGCCGCGCGAGGACGTCGCCGAGTACATCGCCATGATGGTCTCGGTCCTCTACGCCATCGTTCTCGGCCTCTGCCTGGTCTCCGTCTGGGACACCCGGACCTCCGCCTCCGACCACGTCCAGGCCGAGGCGAGCGCCCTGCACCAGATGTATCTGCTCGCCGACGCGCTCCCCGACGACCGGCGCGAGCCGCTGCGGGAGGCGGCGCGGACGTACGCCGACCACGTCGTCGACGTCGAGTGGCCGATGATGGCCGCCCGGCAGCAGCTCGACGCCTCCGGCTGGCGGCTGCTCGAACAACTCCGGCGGGCCGGCGAGGTCGGCGACACCGCCACCGTCTCGCAGCAGATCGCCGCGCAGGAGGTCCTCGCCCAGCTCGGCAACGTGGACGACGCCCGGCGCAGCCGGGAGGCGGCCGCGCAGGAACGGCTGTCGCCGGTGCTGTGGGCCGGGCTGATCATCGGCGGTGTCCTGACCCTCGCCTTCATGTTCATCTTCGGCATCCATCACACCCGCACCCATGTGGTGATGGTGATGGGCCTCGCCGGTTTCATCGCCTTCACCGCGCTGCTGGTCCATCAGCTCGACGAGCCGTTCGGGGAGACGCTCGGCACCGGTCCCGAGGCCTTCACCCGCTACTTCGTGTGATCGCGCTGTTTCACGTGAAACAGCAAGAGGGGAGACATTCCGCATGAAATACCTGGTACGAGACAAGATCTTCGCGCTCGGCGACGACTACTGGATCGAGGACGAGGACGGCCGGCACGCCTTCCTCGTCGACGGCAAGGCCCTGCGGCTGCGCGACACCCTGGAGCTGAAGGACCGTGACGGGCGGGTGCTCGTCACGCTGCGGCAGAAGCTCCTGAGCCTGCGCGACGCGATGACGATCGAGCGGGACGAGCAGCCGCTGGCGACCATCCGCCGCAAGCGGCTCTCGCTGCTGCGCAACCACTACCGCGTGACGCTCGTCGACGGCACCGAGCTGGACGTCAGCGGCCGGATCCTGGACCGGGAGTTCGCCGTCGAGTACGAGGGCGAACTCCTCGCCCACATCTCCCGCCGCTGGCTCCGCGTCCGGGACACCTACGCGGTGGACGTCGTCCGCGAGGACGCGGACGCGTCCCTGCTCATCGCGGTGGCGGTGTGCGTGATCCGGATGGCCGAGCGGGGAGGGGAGTAGCCGGAGGGGACGGAGACCGGCGGGTCCTGTAAGGCTCTGGCCAACGTGGCTTGTTTCCGGCGCTCGGACCGGGAAACATACGGGTGCATCTGCAAAGTGATGTCGTCGTACCGCCATGGGGGCTCCGCGAGATGGGTTTTGACGAGGAAACTGCCGGCCTTGGGGCCACCGGGTCCATGCGCCTGAACGGGCTGGACGACGGCACCGGCGGCCGGGGGATCGTCGGTGGCGGCGCCCCGGACCTGCGGACCGCGCCGGAGAAGAAGCGGGCGGCGGCGAACACCATCGAGACCGAGCTGGAGCCCAACACGGGCAAGGCCGCCAAGTGGGCCGACGAGGCCACCACCACGGCGATCTCCACCTTCGGCGGCTGGTCCGTCGCCGCCGGCCTGAAGACGGTCGACACCACCTGGAACAACCAGGTCAAGGCGCTGCTCGGGCGCCTCGCGCACGAGAAGGGCGCGCTGCGCGGCACCATCACCACGCTCAACGGCCAGGACGTGGCCGTCCGCTCGCAGCTCGCGGGCGTGCGGCCGATCTCCTCCATCTCCGGCTACTGAGAAGGGTGCCGTCGTGCTGACCTACTCCGAGATCATGACCACCGACCTCGGCAAGCTCTCCGCCGCCGCCGACAAGTGGGACGAGATGGCGAAGGAGCTGCACCGGGTCGAGGTGCGCTACCGGGACAGCGTGCAGGTGCTGCCCGACTCGCCGGCCTGGATGGGCCTGAGCGCCAACGCCGCGCGGACCAACTTCTCCGCGACCCGGTACGAGTACCAGGCCGCGCAGACCCAGGCGAAGGCCACCGCGACGCTGCTCCGCAACGGGCACCAGCAGTTCGTCGAGTTGAAGAAGCAGCTGGAGTCGGCCCGTGCCGACGCCGTGAAGGCCGGCATGAAGGTCTCCGAGGAGGGCCGGGTCGCCTACGACCACGAGCGGCTCACCCCCGGTGAGAAGCAGGCCGTCATGCACGACCCGGACTACGCCAAGAGCATCCGGGCAGCGGAGACCGCCTGGGACGAGCAGCTCGACAGCTGTGTGAAGGCCTTCGACCTCGCCGACCAGGACCTGAAGAAGGACCTGGAGGCCGTGGTGAAGGACAGCGGCGGCGGCAAGAACGACGAGACGCTCGGGACCGGCTTCAACGGCGGTGCGGACAAGGTCGCCGCGGCCGACGACAAGGCCAAGGCCGACCGGATGGACCTCGCCTGGCTGGAGATGAAGGACAGCGAGACGCTCGACGACTACATCAAGCGGCTCCAGAAGGAGGGCCTCACCCGGCTCACCGGCAACCCGCAACTCGCCGAGCTGGTGACCAAGTTCACCAACGGCGCGATCACAGCGGGCGCGTTCACCGGCGCGCTGACGGCCGCCGGCCTGTACTCGTACAAGCTGTCCAAGGCGCTCCGGCCGCCGTTCGTGCACCCGACCGCGCCCGGCACCTTCCTCTCCAAGCACTTCAACATGCGGCTCGCGGGCGCCGCGCCCGGCAGCCTGCTCAGCAAGATCCCGCCGGGCCTCGCCACCGCCCTCACCGGCTCCGACGAGGCCGCCATGTGGGGCGGGTTCATGCGGAACGGCTCGTTCTTCATGCCGACGGCCGCCGAGGCCAACCTGCTCAAGGTCGCCCAGAACGGCGGCCTCGCCAACGCGGCGAAGGCGGCCGGCTGGCTGCGCGGCGCCGGCGTCGTCGGCGGCGTCGCGGCCACCGCCTACGGCGTGGCCAACCTCGCCACGTACGACACCGACATGATCAAGGCGGACCCGGCGAAGTTCGCCTCGGACCTGACCGGCACGGCCTTCAGCGCGTCCATGACGGCGCTGACCGTCGCCCCGACGCCGGTCACCCTCGGCCTCGCCATCGGTACGGGCGTGGCCTACGGCGCGGCCCTCATCTGGGACAACCACGAGGCCATCGGCAAGGGCCTGGAGGACGCCGGCGAGTGGGTCGGCGACAAGGCGTCCGACATCGGCGAAGGGATCAAGGACGGCGCGAAGAAGCTGGGCAGCGCGCTGAACCCGTTCGACTGAGCACCCGGCCGTCGGCCGGACTTCGACCGAGAGGTACACAGGGATCATGCACACCGACGTCACCCCCTTCGAGCTGCGGCGCTGGCAGGAGGGGGGCCGGCACGACCACCGGGCCGGCTTCAAGGGGAGCTCACGGGAGTTCGGCGAGATCGTCCTCACCGCCCCGCTGCCCCGGAGCAACGCGGAGGCGGCCGTCGTCTCCGAGCTGCGCGGCGGCCTGCTCCCCACGGCCTCCTTCGAGGCGCGCGGGATCCACACCGACGTCGTGAAGCTGCCCACCCTCAACCGGTCCACCCTCCGCGTCGGCGACCGGATCGTCCCCCTGTCCCGCAACCGCGCGGGCTTCACCGCCGGCCAGCGCGCCCTGCACCTGCGGTTCGCGGGCGACGACTACCGGCTCTCCGCCCTCGACAAGCGCGGCTACGTCCTCACCCGCCTGCCGGACGACGAGGACCCCGGCGTCACCGTCACCGTCCGCGAGTCCGGCCGCGGGAAGAAGCGGCGGCTCCAGGTCCAGGTCGCCGGCCGCGCGGAGGGCGGCGACCTGTCCCTGGCGCTGATCTTCGCGGGGGTGGACCGGTCGGCGCTGACGCGGCTCGGCGCCGTGAAGGCGGGGATCTCGCGGGTGACGCACCTGTTCGCCGAATCGCAGTACTGATCCCCCCCCCGTTCCGCACCCCCTTCTCTTCCGACCTTCCGACCTTCCGACCTTCCGAGCGAGTGAGCGAGTGAGCGCATAGATGCCTTCCTTCGATGTGACCCGGTCCCGTTTCCGTCTCAGTGACGACCATGTGTTCGTGCTGGCCCAGATGGCGACCGGGCAGCCGGTCCCGGAGGCCCTGGAGGGCGCGCGGGCGGCGCTGCGGGAGGCCGGGCTGATCAACGCGGCCGGGGAACTGTCCGCCCTGCTGCTGCCCGTCATGAAGACCGTCGTCCAGCCGAACGTGATCGTCTCCCTGGAGGCCGGCGGCCGCCAGGGCACCCTGCTCCACGGGCTCCTCATCGGCGAGGAGCACGTCGTCTGCCACGAGAGCTGGCCGGGCGAGGCGGAGGCCGTCTACCGGCTCGTGGAGCCGCGCACGGTGGTGTGGACGCTCGCCGACCTCGTCGCGCTCCGCCAGTCCGGCGGCGCGCCGGCGGACGAGGCGGTCGTGGAGACGACGATCGGGGTCCTGGAGGCGGGCCTGGCGGCCCTGGAGAAGGCAGCGTCGACACCGGGCGCGGACGAGCGGGCGCTGGTGGCGGCGGCCCTGGAGGCGGCGGGCGGACCGGCCGCCCCGCTGGCCGACCTGATCGTCGAGCTGCGCTCCCAGTGGCGCGTCACGGCCGCGTGGCAGGGCGGCCCGGAGGGCGAGCGGGGTGTCGTGGCGCGGATCGTGGCGGCCTGGGACTGCGGGCCGCTGGGCTACTGGCAGCGCGAGCTGCCGGCCGAGCCGGTCGCCGAGGGTTCGGTGACGCCGGAGAGCGCCTTCCGGCTGCGCCGGGTGACGCCGAAGCGGCTGTGGCAGTCCCTGACGGACCTCCTCCCGGACGCCGCCGAACTCGCCTCCTGAGCAGGGGCGGGGGCGGGGGCGGGGAAGCCCCGGGTCTCAGGCCCGGGGCGCCGTCCGCGGCTCGTACGTGACCTGCTCGACCGGGTCCTCGTGCGGATGGAAGAGGGCGGGCAGGCCCTCGACGGCGAGCTCGCCGCGCAGCCAGGCGAGGAGCGTCCCGGGGAGGGTGCCGGTGAGCGGCCGGCCCACGCGCGCGTGGCGGGGGTCGATGATCAGCGGCCAGGTCTCGGGGTCGTCGCCCTCGGCGAGCCAGCCGAGCTGGTCGCCGTCGATGGTCGAGGCGAACGGCAGGAAGCCGCCGGGCTCGGGCCAGACGGCCAGCGGGTGGAACTCGGGGTAGTCGGCGCGCGAGGAGCGGTAGGTGTCGGCGTACCACTCGGCCCAGGGCGCGAGGTCGTACTCCCCGGTGCCCCAGGGCAGGGGGAAGCGCAGCCAGTCGCACCAGACGCCGCCGCCGTACGCCTCCATCAGGCGGACGTAGTCGCCGGGGAGTTCGGTGCCGAGCTGGTCGTACGTCCACTCCCAGCCGCGCGGGCCGAGGTACGGCTCCGGGGGCGGCGGGACGGCGGCGAGGAGGGTGTCGAGTCCGGTGCCGCCGCTCGCGAACGCGGCGCGCTGCGCGGCCGTCGGCTCCGGGCGGCGCGGCGGCGGGACCCATGGCCCGGTGGCGTCCTCGGCGCGGGCGCTGCGGGCGAGGGTCCGGGGCAGGCCCTCGTCGACGAGGAGCGCGAGGGCGGGCAGCAGGGTGGTGCCGGGGCGGCGCCAGGGGTCGCGGCCCTTGTCCTTCTCGTGCGGGTCGTGGAGGACCACGGGCCAGGCGTCGGGGTCGTCGGAGGCGCTGGTGTCCCAGAAGAGGGTGCCGGAGGTGCGCGTCTCGCCGAAGGGGAGGACGCCGGGCGCCGTGCGGCGGTACTCCTGGACGAAGCGGCCGTAGTCGAAGAGGCCGTGCGCGTCGGCGTACGGCGTATGGATCCAGAACCGCTCGCCGAGGAGGACGGGGCCGTAGAGGGTGGCGATCGCCTTGTAGTCGGCGGGCAGCCGCAGTCCGATCCACTCCTCGACGGCGGCCCAGTCGACGGGGATCGCGGGCCCCTCGGGCGGCGGCCCGAAGAGCCCGGCGAAGGCGGCGAGCGCCTCGTCCCGGAAGTCCGTCACACGCGCGTCCGGCGGGGCGCGGCGACGCCGAGGACGCGGTCCTTGAGGGCCGGGAAGTCCTCGCGGATCGCGGCGGGCTTCGCCGGGTCGAGGACGGCCCGCAGGATTTCCTCGCCGGGCCCGGCCTCGGCGAGGATCTCGCCCCAGGGGTCGACGACCAGCGAGTGCCCGGCCTGTTCGACGCCCGCGTGGGTGCCGGCGGTGCCGCAGGCGAGGACGTACGCCTGGTTCTCGACGGCCCGGGCCTGGGCGAGGAGCCGCCAGTGGGCGCGGCGGCGGGCGGGCCAGCCGGCCGGGACGACGAAGGCCTCGGCGCCGGCGTCGACGAGGCCGCGAAAGAGCTCGGGGAAGCGCAGGTCGTAGCAGGTGCCGACGCCGACGGTGAGGTGCGGCAGGTCGAAGGTGACCAGGTCCTCGCCGGCGGCGAGCAGCACGGCCTCGCCCTGGTCGAAGCCGAAGCGGTGGATCTTGCGGTAGGAGGCGGCGAGTTCGCCGTCGGGGGAGAAGACGAGGGAGGTGTTGTAGAGGGAGCCGCCGGCGGACTCGACGAAGGAGCCGGCGTGCAGCCAGACCTCGGCGTCGCGGGCGGCAGCTGCCATCGACTTGTACGTGGGTCCGTGGAGGGGCTCGGACTCGGCGGCCCAGAGGTCGGCCGAGAACGCCCCCGTGGGCCACAGTTCGGGGAGGACGACGAGGTCCGCGGCCCCGCGCTCCTCCCGTACGAGGCGGGCCGCTCGGGCCCGCCGGTCGGCGACCGGTTCGTCCGGGTCTACCGCGATCTGGATCAGCGAGGCGCGCACACTACCACCGTCCTGGCGTTGAAGCCGTCAACACCGGCCTACGATCGTCACACGAAAGCACTGCCGGGGTGCTCCCGGGGAGCGTAACTTAGCGTCCGAGCCTCCCATTCCACTGTCGCCCAGTCGTGTTTTCAGCCCGCACCGAAGAACGTCGAGGGGTCCCGTGACCGTCCATCCCAGCCTCCAGAACTACGCCGACGCCTGGACCCACTCCATCGAAGCGATAGCCGAGCTGGTGCAGCCGCTCGTGGAGGGCGAGTGGAACCGGGCGACCCCGTGCCCCGGCTGGTCGGTCCGCGACATCGTGTCGCACGTGATCGGCCTGGAGACCGAGATGCTCGGGGACCCGCGGCCGATCCACTCGCTCCCCCGCGACCTGTACCACGTGCGCAGCGACTTCGCCCGCTACATGGAGGTGCAGGTCGACGTCCGCCGGCACCACACGGCGCCGGAGATGACCTCGGAGCTGGAGTACGTCCTGATCCGCCGGGCCCGTCAGCTGCGCAACGAGACCCGCTCCCCCGACCACGTCATCCGGGCGCCGCTGGGCGGCGAGCAGACCCTGGAGCTGGCCTACCGGCTGCGGGCCTTCGACACCTGGGTGCACGAGCAGGACCTGCGGTTCGCGCTCGGCGTGCCGGGGAACCTGGACTCGCCGGGCGCGTTCGTGACGCGGGACCTGCTCCTGGCGGGGCTGCCGAAGGTGGTCGCGAAGGGCGCGGGCGCGCCGGCGAACTCGGCGATCGTGGTGGACGTGACCGGGCCGGTGGAGTTCCTGCGGACGGTGCGGGTGGACGCGGAGGGGCGCGGCTCGATCGACGGGGCGCCGTCGCTGGGCCCGGCGGTGACGCTGGCGACGGACTGGGAGACGTACGTGCGCCTGGCCTGCGGCCGGGTCCGGCCGGCCGAGGTGGCCGACCGGGTCAAGGTGGAGGGCGACCGGGACCTGGCCGACGCGATCCTCGACCACTTCGCGGTGACGCCGAACTAGATCCTGTCCGGCGGCTCAGACCGGCACGTGGACGGCCTCCACGCGGCTGGCGACGAGGCGTTCGCGTTCGCGCCGGTGGGTGCGGGACTTGAGGCGCAGGATCTGGACGACGCCGAGCGCTTCGAGGACGAAGACGGAGGAGAACGCGATCCGGTAGTCGTCGCCGGTCGCGTCGAGGAGCACGCCGACGGCGAGGAGCGTCGTCATCGAGGCGACGAAACCACCCATGTTGACGATGCCGGAGGCGGTGCCCTGACGCTCCGGCGGGTTGGCCGGGCGGGCGAAGTCGAAGCCGATCATGGAGGCCGGTCCGCAGGCCCCGAGGACCAGGCAGAGGGTGACGAGCAGCCACATCGGGGCGTGGTCGGCGGGGTAAGCGATCGTGGCCGCCCACAGCAGGGCGGTGGCGGCGACCGTGCCGAGGGCCAGCGGGGCGCGGGCGCCGCCGTGCCGGGCGATGATCTGGCCGTAGGCGAGGCCGACGGCCATGTTGGACAGCACCACGAGGGTGAGCAGCTCACCGGCGGTGCCCCGGTCGAGGCCCTGCGCCTCGACGAGGAACGGCAGCCCCCACAGCAGCAGGAACACCATCGCGGGGAACTGGGTGGTGAAGTGCACCCACAGGCCGAGCCGGGTGCCGGGCTCGCGCCAGGACTCGGCGATCTGCCGGCGGACGTAGGCGGCGCCCGCGTGCCGGACGGGAGCGGGCTCGTACCCCTCCGGGTGGTCCTTCAGGAAGAGCAGCAGCAGGACCAGGACGACAACGCCGGCCAGCGAGCTGCCGACGAAGGTGGTGGTCCAGCCGAGGCCGTGCAGCGCGCGGGAGAGGACCACGGTCGAGATCAGGTTGCCGGCCATGCCGATGAGGCCGGCGAGCTGGGCGATCAGCGGTCCCCGGCGGGCCGGGAACCAGCGTCCGCCGAGCCGCAGGACGCTGATGAAGGTCATGGCGTCGCCGCAGCCGAGCAGAGCGCGGGCGGCGAGGGCCATGGGATACGACGGCGAGAGCGCGAACCCCACCTGCCCCAGGGTGAACAGAACGACGCCGAGCGCGAGGACCTTCTTGGTGCCGAGCCGGTCGACCATGAGGCCGACGGGTATCTGCATGCCCGCGTAGACCAGCAGCTGGAGTATGGAGAAGGTGGAGAGCGCGGAGGCCCCCACGTGGAAGCGCTGGGCAGCGTCAAGCCCGGCGACCCCGAGAGAGGTCCGGAAGATGACGGCGACGAAGTAGACGCCGACGCCGACCCCCCAGACGAGGGCGGCGCGCCGCCCACCGGGCGGATCACCGGGCAGGGACGGCCTCACCGCCCCTCCCCCCGCACCAGCGCACCGACCCGCCCGAGGTGGCCGCGAACAGCGGCGGCGGCCCCCTCCGCGTCCCCGGCCTTCAGCCGGTCGAGGATCTCGGCGTGCTCGGCGATGTTCTGCGCGACCCGGTCGGGGTGCGCCTGCATCACGGCGACGCCCATGCGGAGCTGCCGGTCGCGGAGCTGGTCGTACAGTCGGGCCAGGATCTGGTTGCCCGCGTACCGGACGATCTCGGCGTGGAAGCACCGGTCGGTGACGGCGACCTCGGCGAGGTCCCCGTCCCCCGCCTGCCGCTGCTGCTCCTCCAGGAGTTCTTCGAGCCGGGTGAGGAGCGCGGGCGGAGCGGGCACGGCCTTGCGGACGGCGAACTCCTCGACGAGCAGCCGCGTCTCGACGACGTCGGCGATCTCCTGCGCCGACACGGCGAGGACGAGGGCCCCCTTCTTCGGGTAGAGCTTCAGCAGCCCTTCCATCTCCAGCTTGAGCAGCGCCTCGCGGACGGGCGTCCGGGAGACCCCCACGGCCTGCGCGAGCTCCCCCTCGGTGAGCAGGGTCCCGCCCTCGTACCGGCGGTCGAGGACCGCCCGCTTGACGTGGCGGTAGACCCGTTCGGCGGCGGGCGGCCGCTTGAGCGCTGATGGCATGCGCACAGCATAGATACAAGGCATGTACAACAAACAGGCCCGTCCGCGATGCGGACGGGCCTGTTTCACGTGAAACGTGGCAAGTGGTCCCTTACGACCAGGTCATGAGCCGCTTCGGCTGTTCCAGGATCGCGGCCACGTCGGCCAGGAACTTGGAGCCGAGCTCGCCGTCGACCAGGCGGTGGTCGAAGGAGAGGGCCAGCGTGGTGACCTGACGCGGCTTCACCTTGCCCTTGTGGACCCAGGGCTGGAGCTTGATCGCGCCGACCGCGAGGATCGCGGACTCGCCCGGGTTGAGGATCGGCGTACCGGTGTCGACGCCGAAGACGCCGACGTTGGTGATGGTGAAGGTGCCGCCCTGCATGGCCGCCGGGGTCGTCTTGCCCTCGCGGGCAGTGGCGACCAGCTCGCTCAGGGAGCGGGAGAGCTCCGGCAGGGTCTGGGCGTGCGCGTCCTTGATGTTGGGGACGATCAGGCCCCGCGGGGTGGCCGCGGCGATGCCCAGGTTCACGTAGTGCTTGAGGACGATCTCCTGCGCCGCCTCGTCCCAGGCCGCGTTGATCTCCGGGTTGCGGCGGACCGCGACCAGGACGGCCTTGGCGATGAGGAGGAGCGGGTTGATCCGCAGGCCGGCCATGTCCTTGTCGGCCTTGAGCTCCTCGACCAGCTTCATCGTGCGCGTGATGTCGAAGGTCACGAACTCGGTGACGTGCGGGGCGGTGAAGGCCGAGCCGACCATCGCCGCCGCCGTCGCCTTGCGGACGCCCTTGATCGGGACGCGGGTCTCCCGGGCGTCGCCCACTGCCACGGGGGCGGTGACGCCGACGGGCGCCTGGACCGCCGCGGGCGCCGGGGCCTCGACGGCCGGGGCGGGCGCCGGGGCGGCCGCGCGGTGCACGTCCTCCCGGGTGATGACCCCGTCCGGGCCGGTCGGGACGACCGAGGCCAGGTCCACGCCGAGGTCCTTGGCGAGCTTGCGCACCGGCGGCTTGGCCAGCGGACGCGGGCCGGCCGGGGCGTTCCCGTTCAGCTGCTCGGGGACCACCGCGACGGGCTCGGCGGCGGGGGCCGCGGGGGCCGCGGTCTTCCGCGCGCGGCGCTTGGTGGAGCTGGCGGCGACGCCGTAGCCGACGAGGACCGGCTGGCGGCCCTCGGGCTCGGGCTCAGGTGCCGGCGCCGGGGTCTCGACGGGGGCCGGTGCGGCCGGGGCCGGGGCCTCGGCGGGCGCGGCGCCGCCGACGTTCACCGAGATGATGACCTGGCCGACGTCGACCGTGGTGCCCTCGGGGAAGACCAGCTCGTGGACGGTGCCGTCGAAGGGGATCGGCAGCTCCACGGCGGCCTTGGCCGTCTCCACCTCGCAGACGACCTGCCCGTCGGTGACGGTGTCACCGGGCTGGACGTACCACTTGAGGATCTCGGCCTCGGTCAGGCCCTCGCCCACGTCGGGCATCTTGAATTCGCGGATCGTCATGGTGGTGCTCTCCTCAGTACGCCAGCGAGCGGTCGACGGCGTCGAGCACGCGGTCCAGGCCCGGCAGGTACTCCTCCTCCAGGCGCGCCGGCGGGTACGGCGCGTGGTAGCCGCCGACCCGCAGGACGGGGGCCTCCAGGTGGTAGAAGCAGCGCTCCGTGATCCGGGCGGCGATCTCCGCGCCGGAGCCGAAGAACACCGGCGCCTCGTGGACGACGACCAGGCGCCCGGTCTTCTCGACCGAGGTCTGGATGGTGTCGAAGTCGAGCGGGGAGACCGAGCGGAGGTCGACGACCTCGATCGACTTGCCCTCCTCGGCGGCGGCCGCGGCGGCCTCCAGGCAGGTCTTCACCATGGGGCCGTAGGCGACCAGGGTGAGGTCGGTGCCCTCGCGGGCCACGCGGGCCTTGTGGAGCTCGCCGGGGATGGCGTCGACGTCGACCTCGCCCTTGTCCCAGTAGCGGCGCTTGGGCTCGAAGAAGATGACCGGGTCGTCGCTCTGGATCGCCTGCTGGAGCATCCAGTAGGCGTCGGAGGAGTTCGCCGGGGTGACGACCTTGAGGCCCGCGACGTGCGCGAAGAGCGACTCGGGGGACTCGGAGTGGTGCTCGACGGCGCCGATGCCACCGCCGTACGGGATGCGGATGACGACCGGCATCTTCACGGTGCCGAGCGAGCGGGCCCGCATCTTCGCCAGCTGGGTGACGATCTGGTCGTACGCCGGGAAGACGAAGCCGTCGAACTGGATCTCCACGACGGGGCGGTAGCCGCGCAGCGCGAGGCCGATCGCGGTGCCGACGATGCCGGACTCGGCGAGCGGGGTGTCGATGACCCGGTCCTCGCCGAAGTCCTTCTGGAGGCCGTCGGTGATGCGGAAGACGCCGCCGAGCTTGCCGACGTCCAGGCCCATGACGAGGACCTTGGGGTCGGTCTCCAGGGCCTTGCGCAGCGACTCGTTGAGCGCCTTCGCGAGGGGAAGCTTCTGAACAGCCATGATTACTCGGCCTCTCCGTTCGCGAAGGACGCCTGGTAGGCGGCGAACTGCGCGCGTTCCTCGTCGACGAGCGCGTGCCCGTCCGCGTACGTGTGGTCGAACATCGCCATGTGGTCCGGGACCGGCATGGCACGGACGACCTCGCGGACGTGCTTGCCGAGGTTCTCGCTCTCGGCCTCCAGCTCCTCGAAGAAGGCCGCGTCGGCGTGGCCCTCGTTCTCCAGGTAGGCCCGCAGGCGCAGGATCGGGTCCTTCGCCTCCCACGCCTCGCGCTCGGCGTCCCGGCGGTAGCGGGTCGGGTCGTCGGAGGTGGTGTGGGCGGCCATCCGGTAGGTGAACGCCTCGATGAGCGTCGGGCCCTCGCCGCGGCGGGCGCGCTCCAGGGCCGAGCGGGTGACGGCCAGGCAGGCGAGGACGTCGTTGCCGTCGACGCGGACGCCGGGGAAGCCGAAGCCGCGGGCGCGCTGGTAGAGCGGGACGCGGGTCTGCTTCTCGATGGGCTCGGAGATCGCCCACTGGTTGTTCTGGCAGAAGAACACGACCGGGGCGTTGTAGACCGCCGAGAAGACGAACGACTCGTTGACGTCGCCCTGGCTGGAGGCGCCGTCGCCGAAGTAGGCGAGCACGGCGGAGTCCGCGCCGTCCTTGGCGATGCCCATGGCATAGCCGGTGGCGTGCAGGGTCTGCGAGCCGAGGACGATCGTGTACAGGTGGAAGTTGTTGCTGCTGGGGTCCCAGCCGCCGTTGTTCACACCGCGGAACATCCCCAGCAGGTTGGTGGGGTCGACACCGCGGCACCAGGCGACGCCGTGCTCGCGGTAGGTCGGGAAGACGTAGTCGTCGTCCCGCAGGGCCCGACCCGAACCGATCTGCGCGGCCTCCTGGCCGAGCAGCGAGGCCCACAGGCCCAGCTCGCCCTGGCGCTGGAGCGCGGTCGCCTCCGCGTCGAAGCGGCGGGTGAGGACCATGTCGCGGTAGAGCCCGCGCAGCTCCTCGGCGCTCAGGTCGATGTCGTAGTCGGGGTGCTGGACGCGTACGCCTTCGGGCGTCAGCAGCTGAACGAGCTCGGGCTCCCCGGCCGGGGCCTGGGCGGCCTTCTTTGCGCCGGCGCTGGCGCCGGTGGTGCGCTTGGCGCCGCTGCTGCGTCGCGTCGTCTTGCGCGCGGCAGTGCTCTCCACGGTCACGTGCGTGCTCCTCCGTCGGTCCGGCCCCCGGGTTCGCCGGTGGGCCAGTGCGGCTCTCCGCCTTATCCGTACCCTGCGCACGGGGTGGGTGCGACGCGGCCGGGGTCGGGCGTGACAGTTGTCCCGGCGAACGCCGTCAGAAGGCACGTTACCCATCACGCCGCATTCCTGCGAAACCCCTCTTGACCTGCGAATTTGCTTGGATTTCCAAGTAAATTCGGAAAAGCGGGAGCTCGCCCTGGTCAGCGCGTCGGGCAGCGGCCCGACACCCTCGTCGGAACATCCGGCACCGTAACCCGCGCACCCCGGGCACCGGAAGAGCCAATATGTGAGACTGACCGCGTGCGCGAAGAAGGAAAAATCCGGGTATTTCTGCTGGATGACCATGAAGTCGTCCGGCGCGGCGTCCACGAGTTGCTTTCCGTGGAGGACGACATCGAGGTGGTCGGCGAGGCCGGAACCGCGGCGGACGCCCTGGTCAGGATCCCCGCGACCCGCCCCGACGTGGCGGTGCTCGACGTGCGGCTGCCCGACGGCAGCGGTGTCGAGGTCTGCCGCGAGGTCCGCTCCCAGGACGAGTCGATCAAGTGTCTGATGCTGACCTCGTACGCGGACGACGAGGCACTTTTCGACGCGATCATGGCCGGGGCCTCCGGATACGTCCTCAAGGCCATCCGGGGCAACGAGCTCCTCAACGCGGTCCGGGACGTGGCGGCCGGCAAGTCGCTGCTCGACCCGGTGGCGACGGCCCGGGTCCTGGAGCGGCTGCGGGACGGCAACAACCCGAAGCGGGACGACCGGCTCGCCCACCTCACCGAGCAGGAGCGCAAGATCCTCGACCTGATCGGCGAGGGCCTCACCAACCGGGCCATCGGCGAGCGCCTCCACCTCGCGGAGAAGACCATCAAGAACTACGTCTCCAGCCTGCTGTCGAAGCTCGGCATGGAGCGCCGCTCCCAGGCCGCCGCGTACGTGGCCCGCATGCAGGCCGAGCGGCGCTGAGACCCGTACCGGGCCCGGCGGACCCCCGCCCGGCCCTGCGGTCTCACCCGGACGGAGCAGCCCGGGGCCCGCGCACGGCATTCGGGACCTACGTCCCCGCCGGCGCGGGGCCCCGGCCCCTTTCCCGACAGGGTGCCGGTGGCGGACAGTGGAGGCATGTCCACCGAGGAGATCCGCGCCATCGAACTGCTCGGCCGTGCACCGTACGGCCGGATCGCCACGAGCATGCGGGCGATGCCCTTCGTCGCGCCCGCCCGCCACATCGTCTCCGACGGCAGCGTCGTGATCCGCATGCACGAGGGGCTCGGCTACCACCAGGCGTGCAGCGGCAGCGTCGTCGCCTACGGGGCGGACGACCTCGATCCGGAGTCGGGCACCCTGTGCTCGGTGCAGTTCACCGGCACCGCCGAGATCGTCGAGCCGACCGAGACCGAGCTGGCCGCCTTCGGCCCCGAACCGCAGACCGTGGACGGCGAGCCCTTCGTCCCCGTCTACATGCGGATCGAACCCCAGTTCGTCACCGTGCACACCATCGACTACGGCCCCGCGGCCGCCTCCGCACCGCGACACCTCCACCACGCGGCGTGATCTAACATCTGCGGAGTGCCGCGCTCATCTGAACATTCCGCTCCTCCGGTCGGCGCCCTGCTGCGCCGCCATCCGCACGCCGGCGAGCCCCTGTCCTGCGTCCCCGTCACCGAGGGCCTGCTCAACCGCGGCTACCGCCTCGCCACCACCCGCGGCCGCTACTTCCTCAAACAGCACCTCGACGCCCCCACCGCCGACCGGGCCACCATCACCCGCCAGCACCGCGCCACCCAGCGGCTGCACGCCCTCGGCCTGCCGGTGGCCCCGCCGCTGCCCGACAGCCGTGGCCGCACGGTCGCCGTCATCGACGGCCGCTGCTACGCCCTGCACCCCTGGGTCGAGGGCCGGCACCGCGACGGCGCCCAGCTCACCGCCGGCGGCTCCCGCCGCCTCGGCGCCCTCCTCGGCCGCGTCCACACCACCCTCGACCGGGTCATGGAGCCCCCGCCGCCCGGCGAGCGGCACGACAGCGCCCGCCCCGAGGACACCTTCGCCGACATCGCCGAGCTGATCCGCCTGGCCCGCGCCCACCGCCCGTACGACGGCTTCGACGCCCTCGCCGAGCACCGGCTGCGGGAGCGGCGCCGGCTGCTCGCCCAGCACGCCCACCGGCGCCCTCCGGCGCCCGCCACGGCCGGCTGGGTACACGGCGACTTCCACCCGCTGAACCTGCTCTACCGGGGCGCCGAACCGGCCGCGATCGTCGACTGGGACCGCCTCGGCGTCCGCCCCCGGGCCGAGGAGGCCGTCCGGGCCGCCGCGATCTTCTTCGTACGGCCGGGCGGCGAGCTGGACCTGGAGAAGGTGCGGGCGTACGCGCGGGCGTACCGGCGGGCCGCAGGGGCCGACGGCGCCGAGCTGGCCGCGGCGGTGCACCGGGTGTGGTGGGAGCGGCTCAACGACTTCTGGACGCTGCGCTGGCGCTACCGGCTGAACGACCACAGGGCCGACCCGCAGTTCCCCGCGGTGTCGGCCCTGGCCGTGTGGTGGACCCGGGAGTACGACGCCGTCCGCGACGCCTTCGCCGCCTGACGCCCGCCGTCCCCCGGGGGCGCGGCTACGGGGTGGACCCCGTGTCGCCCTCCGGACCGCCGGTCGGCGGGACGTCCGGGTCGCCGTTGCCCCCGCCGGTCGGGTCGGGCTCGCCGGTGGAGCCGCCGTCCGTCGGGGCGGTCGTCGTGCCGCCCGTCGGGGTCGGCGCGGTCGTCGTGTCGTCGGTCGGGGTCGGCGCGGTCGTCGGCTCGTCCGTCGGCGTCGGCGCGGTCGTCGGCTCCTGCGTCGGGGTCGGCGCGGTCGTCGTCGGCGGGGTGGTCGGCGGCCACGGGTTCTGCGTGGCGCCACCGCCGCCGGTCGTCGACGGCTCGTAGGTCTCCTCGGACGGCTCCTCGGACGGCGGGGGCTCCTCGGAGGCCGTGGACGGCGTGGACGAGACCGTCGTCGGCGTCGTCACCGGCTTCTTCTCCTTGGTGCCGTCACCGGCCATCTGCACCGCGAAGACGACACCGGCGACGATCGCGACCAGCGCGAGCGCCGCGAACAGCACCCGCCTGGTCCGCCTGCCCCCGCCGCCGTCCTGGCCGCCGTAGCCGCCGTTCCCGCCGCCGGGGCCGTAGCCGCCGGTGCTGCCCGTGCCGTCGTAGTAGCCGCCGTCGTCCGGGTTGGGCGGCGGCAGGATCTGGCCCTGGGAGGTCTCGCCGAGCGGCGGGTGCCCCATGGCCATGGCCGTCGTCGCGGCCATGCCGTGGCCGGGGGTGTGCCCGCCCTCGTGCACGGCCACCGGGCCGGTGCTCCAGGTGCCGGTGTGGCCGCCCTGCTGCCGGAGCATCTCCAGGCCGTACTGGATCAGCCCGCGGAACTCCTCGGCGCTCTGGAACCGGTCGTCCGGCTCCTTCGCGAGCGAGCGCATCACCAGGCCGTCCAGCTCCGGCGGCGTCGAGCCGCGGACCTCGGACGGCGGGACCGGGATGTCCTGGACGTGCTGGTAGACCACCGACAGCGGCGTCTCGCCGGTGAAGGGGGGCCGCAGCGAGAGCAGTTCGTAGAGCAGGCAACCCGTCGCGTACAGGTCGGAGCGGTGGTCGACGGCCTTGCCGAGCGCCTGCTCCGGGGAGAGGTACTGCGGGGTGCCCATGACCATGCCGGTCTGCGTCATCGTCGCCTGCGCGCCGTGCAGCGCGCGGGCGATGCCGAAGTCCATGACCTTCACGGCGCCGGTGTTCGTGATGATGACGTTGGCCGGCTTGATGTCGCGGTGCACGATGCCGTGCTGGTGCGAGTACGCCAGCGCCTCCAGGACGCCGGAGACGATCACAAGTGCCTGCTCAGGCCCGGGCGCCTCCGTGCTGACCAGCAGGTCACGGATGGTGCGGCCCTCGACGAGCTCCATCACGATGTACGGCACGGGGCGGCCGTCCACGACGTCCTCGCCGGAGTCGTACACCGCCACGATCGCGTGGTGGTTGAGGCCGGCGACGGACTGCGCCTCGCGCGTGAACCGCGCCTTGGAGACCGGGTCCTCGGCCAGGTCGGAGCGGAGCAGCTTCACCGCGACGGTGCGGCCGAGCCGCACGTCCTCGGCGGCGAAGACCTCGGCCATGCCGCCGCGTCCCAGACGGTGCGTCAGGCGGTAGCGGCCGTCACCGACGACCCGCCCGAGCCCCCACGACTCCCCAGCGGCGCCCGGCACACCGCCACCTGCGTCGGATCCGGGTTCCATGAGTCCTCGCCGTCGTCTGTGCGTGCCGTGTGTCCAGTCGTCACGCTACAGGCTTCGTACGACAACACGGTCCGCGATGACCGGCCATCCAACCCTTCTCGTGTACGCCTGTGCAAATTCCGTGAGTTTCACCGGACCCCTGCGCGACGCGGGCGGTGCAGAGGGTCACGGAACGGGCACGCGGCTTGACGTGTCAGGGGCCTCGGGCAGACTTGGCGCAGAATCAAGCCGGATACGGACTTCCGGCCGGGAGACGACGGACCGACGCCGCGGGGCGCAGGGGGACAGCACACATGAGCCACGACGGCGCTCAGGGCGGCCGCTACGCGGGCGGTTCGGTCGCGAACGGCCGCTACCAGCTGCGCGACCTCCTCGGCGAGGGCGGCATGGCCTCGGTCTACCTCGCGTACGACAGCGCGCTGGACCGACAGGTCGCGATCAAGACGCTCCACACCGAGCTGGGCCGCGAGGCGTCCTTCCGCGAGCGGTTCCGCCGCGAGGCGCAGGCCGTGGCGAAGCTCTCCCACACCAACATCGTCTCGGTCTTCGACACCGGCGAGGACACCCTCGACGGCGGCATGATGCCGTACATCGTCATGGAGTACGTGGAGGGGCAGCCGCTCGGCTCGGTCCTCGCCTCCGACGTGCGCCAATACGGGGCGATGCCCGCCGACAAGGCGCTGAAGGTGACGGCGGACGTGCTCGCCGCCCTGGAGGTCAGCCACGAGATGGGCCTGGTCCACCGCGACATCAAGCCCGGCAACGTGATGACGACCAAGCGCGGCGTCGTGAAGGTCATGGACTTCGGCATCGCCCGCGCCATGCAGTCCGGCGTCACCTCGATGACCCAGACCGGCATGGTCGTCGGCACCCCGCAGTACCTCTCCCCCGAGCAGGCCCTGGGCCGCCCTGTGGACGCCCGCTCCGACCTTTATTCGGTCGGCATCATGCTCTTCCAGCTGCTGACGGGCCGCCTGCCCTTCGACGCGGACTCGCCGCTGGCCATCGCCTACGCGCACGTGCAGGAGGAGCCGGTCGCGCCGTCCTCGGTGAACCGGTCGGTGACGCCCGCGATGGACGCGCTGGTCGCCCGCGCGCTGCGGAAGAACCCGAACGAGCGGTTCCCGAGCGCCGCCGCGATGCGCGACGAGTGCCTGCGGGTGCTCTCGGCCGGCCAGGCCGCCGCCCCGGTGATCGTCGCCGGCGGCCCGGTCAGCAGCGGCTCGGGCGTCGGCTCGGCCGTCTTCCCGCCGGTCGGCCAGACCCCGCCGCCGCACCCGCCCGCCCCGCACGTCCAGCAGCCGTACCAGCCGCCGACGCCGCAGCCCGGCCCGTACGGCCCGCCGACCCCGGCGCCCGTCCCGGCACCCGGCCCGGGCTACGGCTACCCGCAGCAGGCGCCGGCCCCCGCGTACCAGACCCCGCCGCCCGTCTCCTACGCGCCCGCCCCCACCCCGGCCCCGGCCGCCCCGGCGCCGCGCCGGAACATGCCGGTCCTCGTCGGCGCGGTCCTCGTCGCCCTGATCGCCGTCGGCGGCACGCTCATCGCCCTCAAGCCGTGGGAGAAGGAGCAGGACCCGACCGCGGGCGGCACCGGCGGCCCGACCGGCGGCACCACCGGTCAGACCCAGACCCAGACCGACGCCCCCGGCCACAAGGGCCCGGACCTGTCGAAGACCATCGAGACGAAGAAGTGCACCCAGCCGCGGGAGTCGAGCGACGACCCCGAGAAGTTCGAGGTGCCGGACCTCACCTACAAGAACATCACCTCGGTGAAGGACTGCCTGCGGGCCGCCGGCTGGAAGGTCACCAAGGAGATCCCGGTGAACGAGAACACCTACGGCGAGGGCACGGTCCTCCAGCAGTACCCGAAGGCCGGCACGGACATCTCCGCGAAGGACGCCGAGTTCACCCTGGACGTCTCCACCGGAGACCCCCAGCAGTAACCGCCGGGATGCCGGACCCGTCCCGTTATGTGACGCTGAGTCGGACACCTCGGCGGCACGGCAGGGAGGGTTCCCGGTGGCTCCCACACACGGCGGAAGCGGTGGCGTACGAGTCCGCGGGCAGGTGCGGATGCGGGACCTCGGGTCCCGTACCGCCCTCCGCACCGCCGCGCTCGCCCCCGCCCTGGCCTGCGCCTTCACCCTGTACGGCGGCACCGGCGCGGCCGCCCAGGGCCCCACCGCCGGGCCCACCGCGCCCGGCGCCTCGAACCCCGCCGCGCCGTCCTCCCCGGCCGCCCCGCCCACCGCGACCGGCGGCCCCTCCGCCACCACCCGGCCGGGCACGCCCCCGGGACCCGGCGCCACCGGCCGTCCCCCCACGTCCGGCCCCACCGGGACCTCCACCACGGCGTCGCCCACGCCCACCGCGAGTCCCACCGCCTCCGCCTCCGCCCGGGCCGGCGCGCCCCGGCCGGGGAAGCCCGCCGCCCGCACCAGCGACGCGCCGGAGCCCACCGGCTCTCCCTCCCGCGCCGGGCGGCCCGCGGGCGAGGGCCGCCCCAAGCCCGGCCGGGCCGAACCGGCGACACCGACACCGACCCCGACCGTCACGGAGACCACGGAGACCACGAAGGCCCCGGAGGACACAGAGGGCACGGAGGCCACGGAGAGCTCCGCCACACCCTCACGTGACAGAACCGCAACAGAATCCGCCGCCGACCGCCTCCCCGAGGAGGACGCGGAGGTACCCGGGGAGGACACCGCCGCCCGCCCCGAAGCGGCCCGCGCCACCCGCCCCGCCGCCGCCCCGCAGCTCGCCGTGGGAACCCCCGGAACCGCCTCCGACCAGCCCGTTCCCCTGCTCACCCTCGGCGTGGGGCTCACCCTGATGGGGCTCGGCCTCGGCTTCCTCGGGCTCCGGCTCCGCCGCCGCTGACGGCTCGTCCGGCCGCACCCGCTCCCTCCTGAGGCGGACCCTCCGCATCCCCCTCAGGACGGTTGCCGCCCTCGGCATACCCGGTATACATACTCGGTATGTCGATCCGCCACGGGCTCCTCGCCCTCCTCGAACACGGCCCCCGCTACGGCTCCCAGCTGCGCACCGAGTTCGAGTCCCGCACGGGCTCCACCTGGCCCCTCAACGTCGGGCAGGTCTACACGACCCTCGGCCGGCTCGAACGGGACGGCCTCGTGACCCAGAACGGCGAGGACGGCGCCGGCCACGCGCTCTACGCGATCACCGACGCCGGCCGCACCGAACTGCGCACCTGGTTCGAGCAGCCCGTCGACCGCACCAGCCCCGCCCGCGACGAGCTCGCCATCAAGCTCGCCATGGCCGTCGGGGCGCCCGGCGTCGACATCCGCGAGGTCATCCAGTCCCAGCGCCGCCACACCGTGAAGGCCATGCAGGACTACACCCGCCTCAAGGCCCAGGCCCTCGCCGCGCTCGAAGGCACCGGCAGCCGCGAACGCGACGACGTCGCCTGGCTCCTCGTCCTGGAACAGCTGATCTTCCAGACCGAGGCCGAGGCCCGCTGGCTCGACCACTGCGAGTCCCGGCTGATCCGCCTCGCCGCGACCGCCCCCGCGGCCACGGCCGCCACGCCCCCCGCCCCGCCCGGGCCCGGGGCGGGGACGGGGCCGGGGGCCGTGGGGGCCGGGTCGGGGGCGGCTCCGGGGGGCGGGGCCGTGGGCCGGGCCCGCTGACCGGGGCCCGAGCCCCCGTACGACCGTCTCCGTTCTTCCATCACACCGCTCACCGTGCGTTCTCCGCGCACCCTAGGGGGACCCTTCATGTCCACACCGCTCGCCGCGCAGCCCGTGCTGCGCCTGCAGAACCTGACCCGGGTCCACGGGTCCGGCGCCACCGAGGTGCACGCCCTGCGCGGCATCGACCTCGACGTGCACCCCGGCGAACTCGTCGCCGTCATGGGGCCGTCCGGCTCCGGCAAGTCCACGCTCCTCACCATCGCCGGCGGCCTCGACACCCCCACCTCCGGACAGGTCATCGTCGAGGGCACCGACATCACCACCGCCGGCCTCAAGGAACTCGCCGCCCTGCGCCGCCGCAGCGTCGGCTACGTCTTCCAGGACTACAACCTCATCCCCGCGCTCACCGCCGCCGAGAACGTCTCCCTGCCGCGCGAGCTCGACGGCATGTCCGCCCGCAAGGCGCGCGTGGAAGCCCTCGCCGCCCTGGAGGAGATGGGCCTCGGGCACCTCGCCGACCGCTTCCCCGACGAGATGTCCGGCGGCCAGCAGCAGCGCGTCGCCATCGCCCGCGCCCTCGTCGGCGACCGCCGTCTCGTCCTCGCCGACGAGCCCACCGGCGCCCTCGACTCCGAGACCGGCGAATCCGTCCTCGCCCTGCTCCGCTCCCGCTGCGACGCGGGCGCCGCCGGCGTCCTCGTCACCCACGAGCCGCGCTTCGCCGCCTGGGCCGACCGGGTCGTCTTCCTGCGCGACGGCGCCATCGTCGACCAGACCGTGCGCAGCGAGGCCGACTCCCTCCTGACGGGCCGGGTGGCGGAGGCGTGAAGACCTGGCTCCACTCCTGGCGGGCGGCAGTCCGCATCGCCCGCCGCGACGCCTGGCGCGCCAAGGGCCGCAGCTCGCTCGTCCTCGCGATGATCGCCCTCCCCATCCTCGGGGTCAGCGCCGCCGATCTCACCATCCGCAGCTCCGAACTCTCCGTCACCGAACGCCTGGAGCGGTCGATCGGCGCCGCCGACGCCGCCTTCCGCGACCCCGGCTTCGGCGGTGTCCCGGTCCACCAGACGCCCGCCGGCGACAACGTCTACCCGGCGAGGGAACCCGCGGACAACGAGCCCTGGCCGAGCGGCTCCACCGACCCCGGCAAGGTCATACCGGCCGGCGCCCGCTGGATCACCGACACCCAGGGCGCGGCCAAGCTGACCACCGTGCACGGCCTCCTCCAGACCGACGTCCGGGAGCTGAAGGCCGACGACCCGATGGCCAGGGGCATCACGACGCTCCTCGACGGGCGTTACCCGCGGAAGGCCGACGAGGTCATCGCCACCTCGGCGTTCCTGGAGAAGAGCGGGCTCTCGGTCGGCTCGACCGTTTCCGCTCGCAATTTCGACCGTCCGTACCGGATCGTGGGCTCCTACGAACTGCCCGACGAACTGAAGATCGCGCAGATCACCGCGCTGCCCGGCGCCTTCCTCGCCCCGTACGGGAAGGCCGCGGAGAAGGCGGGGGCGCTCGCGCCCGGCTCCTCCACCTCGTACCTGGTGCAGCGCTCCGGTGGTTTCACGTGGAACGACGTACAGGCGATCAACGCCAAGGGCGTCATCGTCACCTCTCGTGCCGTCCAGCTGAACCCGCCCGCCGACTCCGAGGTCCCGCTCTACCAGCAGGACGGCTGGGGCAACTTCGAGTCCAGCGACGGCGCCGACGCCATGCTCCTCGCCTCCCTCGCCACCGTCGTCGGCCTGGCGATGCTGGAGATCTGCCTGCTCGCCGGACCCGCCTTCGCGGTCGGCGCCCGCCGCTCCCGCCGCCAGCTCGGCCTGGTCGGCGCCAACGGCGGCTCCCGCAGCCACATCCGCGCCATCGTCCTCAGCGGCGGCCTCGTCATCGGCGTCTCCGCCGCCGTCGTCGGCACGGTGCTCGCCCTGGTCCTCACCCTCGTCCTCCAGCCGTTCCTGGAGGACTTCCTGGGGAAGCGGTTCGGCGCCTTCGACGTCCGGCCGCTCGAACTCCTCGGCATCGCGCTGCTCGCCGTCCTCACCGGTCTGCTCGCCGCCATCGTCCCGGCCGTCACCGCCTCCCGGCAGACCGTGCTCGCCTCGCTCACCGGCCGCCGCGGCGTCCGCTCCACCAGCAAGGTGCTGCCCGTCATCGGCCTGGTCGCGCTGCTCCTCGGCGCGGCGATCGCCCTCTACGGCTCCGTCGTCACCGACCAGTTCATCATCGTGGCCGGCGGCTCGGCCATCGCCGAGCTGGGCGTGGTCGCCATGACCCCCGCCATCGTCGGGCTCTTCGGGCGGGTCGGCCGCTGGCTGCCGCTCTCCCCGCGGCTCGCGCTCCGCGACGCCGTCCGCAACCGGGGCCGTACGGCTCCGGCGGTCGCCGCCGTCCTCGCCGCCGTGGCCGGCACCGTCGCCGTCGCCACGTACACGTCGAGCAGCGACGCCCAGTACCGGGCCGAGTACACCGCCAGCCTGCCGCACGGCGCCGTCTCCTTCTTCCAGATGGAGGAGGGCGGCCGGGACGTCCCCGCCGTCGCCGACGCCGTCCAGCGCTACTTCTCCGTCGAGACCCGCGCCGACGTCTCCCGCGTGGCCGTCGGCAAGCCCGGCTGCCCGGCCTGGGGCGGCGGCGACGGCTGCGGCCAGTACGAGCTGCTCACGCCGCCCGCCAACGTGTGCCCGATGTGGGTCGCCACCACCGACGGCAGCGACCCGTCCGAGAAGTTCACCCCCGAGCAGCGGCAGAAGCTGCTGCGCGAGGACTGGCGCTGCGCGCAGACCTCGGGCGGCGGGGTCTACGTCGACGGCGGGCTCCTCGTCGGCGACGCCCGCCTCCTGAAGGTCCTCGGCATCGACGACTCCGGCGCCGCCCAAGCCCTCGCCGACGGCAAGGCCGTCGTCTTCTCCCGGCCGCTGGTGGACAAGGACGGCGCGATCGGCATCAAGCAGATCACCGACATGAAGGCCGCCGAGAAGGCCGTGTCGCAGAACAAGCCCTCCCCGGGCAAGGTCTCCCGCGTCTCCGCCCACCTGGTGTCCGGCGACCCGAAGACCTACGGCCTCCAGGTCCTCATGACCCCCGCGGCCGCCAAGGCCGCCGGCCTCGCCACCGTGCCCGCCGGCGCCTACTTCAGCACCGACTCCCTGCCCGGCAGCGAGCAGCGCCAGAAGCTCGACGCCGAACTGGCCACGATCGGCGCCGGGGTGGACCTCACCGTCGAGGAGGGATACGTCTCCGACGACAGCATCTTCCTCCTCGCGCTGACCGTCTTCGCCGGCCTGGTCACCATCGGCGCCGCAGGCATCGCCACCGGCCTCGCGCAGGCCGACGCCGAGGCCGACCTGAAGACGCTGGCCGCCGTCGGCGCCCCGCCGCGCGTCCGACGCACCCTCAGCGGCTTCCAGTGCGGGGTGGTCGCCGCGATGGGCGTCGTCCTCGGCTCGCTCGCCGGACTGCTCCCCGCGATGGGGCTGCGGCTCACCGAGGGACGCGAGCAGACCCGCTTCCACGAGCAGATGGTCGCGGACGGCTGGGCCGGCGACCTCACCCCGCCGTACGTGCCGATCGTGATCCCCTGGGAGACGCTGGCGGCGCTGCTCGTCGCCGTCCCGCTCGGCGCCGCCCTGCTCGCCGCGCTGGTGACCCGTTCGAAGGGAGCCGTCGCCCGCCGCGAGGCGACCTGACGTCTTTCCGCGGCCGACCGTGCCCGGGGAGGAGGGTGGATCACCCTTCTCCCCGGGCACACCTGGTGGTGAAGCGTGTGTGCGAGAGAATGGCGGCATGGAGATGCCGAGGAATGACAGGTCGCCGGAGAGCCCCCAGGTCCTCATCGTGGGACAGGACGGGATGGCACTCGGCGGCGCCCAGGGCGACGACGAAACCCGCGAGGTCCCGGTGACGGAAATGGTCGAACAGCCGGCGAAGGTCATGCGGATCGGCAGCATGATCAAGCAGCTTCTGGAGGAAGTTCGGGCGGCACCTCTCGACGAGGCCAGCCGGGTCCGGCTGAAGGAGATCCACGCGAGCTCGGTGAAGGAGCTGGAGGACGGTCTCGCGCCGGAGCTCGTCGAGGAGCTGGAGCGGCTCTCGCTCCCCTTCACCGACGAGGCCATCCCCTCCGAGGCGGAACTGCGCATCGCGCAGGCCCAGTTGGTGGGGTGGCTGGAGGGCCTCTTCCACGGCATCCAGACCGCGCTGTTCGCCCAGCAGATGGCGGCCCGCGCCCAACTGGAGCAGATGCGGCGGGCCTTGCCCCCCGGCGCCTCGCACGAGGACGACGACGAGCCCGACGGCCGCGGTCACGGACGCGCGGTCGGCTCGGGGCCGTACCTGTAAGGCGGTCGTACGAGGGAGGGCCCGGCGCTTCGGAGGCGCCGGGCCCTCTCGCGTACCGCCGCGCTCCTACGGGGCGAGCAGCAGGACCTTGCCGACGTGTGCGCCGGACTCCAGCACGCGGTGGGCCTCGGCGGCCTCCGGCATCGGGAGCGTCCGGTCGACGACCGGGCGGACCGTGCCGCCCTCGACCAGCGGCCAGACGTGCTCGCGGACGGCGGCGACGATCGCCGCCTTCTCCTGGAGCGGGCGGGCGCGCAGGGTGGTCGCCATCACGGCGGCCCGCTTCGCGAGGAGCGCGCCGAGGTTCAGCTCGCCCTTGACGCCGCCCTGGAGGCCGATGATCACAAGGCGGCCGTTCACCGCGAGGGCCTGGATGTTCCGGTCCAGGTACTTGGCGCCCATGATGTCCAGGATCACGTCCGCGCCCGCCCCACCGGTGGCCTTGTGGAGCTCCTCCACGAAGTCCTGGGCGCGGTAGTCGATCAGCACGTCCGCGCCGAGCTCGGCGCAGCGGGCCAGCTTCTCCGGGCTGCCGGCCGTGACGGCGACCTTCGCGCCGACCGCCTTGGCCAGCTGGATCGCCATCGTGCCGATGCCGCTCGCCCCGCCGTGCACCAGGAGCGTCTCCCCGGGCCGCAGGTGGGCGATCATGAAGACGTTGGACCAGACCGTGCAGGCGACCTCGGGGAGCGCCGCCGCCGTGGCCAGGTCGACGCCCTTCGGGACCGGGAGCAGCTGGCCGGCCGGGACGGCGACCCGCTGGGCGTAGCCGCCGCCGACGAGCAGCGCGCAGACCTCGTCGCCGACGGCCCAGCCGGAGACCCCGGGGCCGAGGGCGGTGATCCGTCCGGCGCACTCCAGGCCGGGGTAGGGCGAGGTGCCGGGCGGCGGGTTGTAGAAGCCCTGCCGCTGGAGGACGTCGGCGCGGTTGACGGCGCTCGCCACCACCTCGACGAGGACCTCGCCCTCGCCGGGCACGGGATCGGGCACCTCGGCCCAGACGAGGGCCTCGGGGCCGCCGGCTTCCGGAATCGTGATCGCATGCATGGGCGCGAGGCTACTCCCGGTCGGATGGCGGTGCTCAGTCCTCCGGGGGTGTGGTGAGGGGGATGCGGGGGGTGGCCCGGACGATGGTGATGACCCGGTCCGTGAGCTGGAGGGGGCTGGCCGCCGGGTCGTCGTAGCCGAGCAGCCGGTGGCCGCGCAGCACGCTCACCACCAGGTCGTCGGTCTCCCGGACGCTGCGGCCCGCCTCCGCCTTGGTCACCGGACGCTCGACCAGGTCGAGGCCGGAGCCCTGCTGGATCAGGTCCTCCATGACCGTGCCCGCGCTGGGGCTGAGCACGGAGAGGCCGAGGAGCCGGCCGGCGGCGGAGGCGCTGGTGATGACCGCGTCGGCGCCGGACTGGCGGAGCAGCGGCGCGTTCTCCTCCTCGCGGACGGCGGCGACGATCTTCGCGCCCCGGTTGAGCTGGCGGGCGGTCAGGGTGACCAGGACGGCCGTGTCGTCGCGCTGGGTGGCGATGACGACCTGCCGGGCCCGCTGGACCTCGGCCCTGAGCAGCACGTCGCTGCGGGTGCCGTCGCCGACGACGCCGACGAAGCCGTCGACGTTCGCGGCCTCGATGACCTTGCCGGAGGGATCGACGATGACGATCTGGTCCTTGCGCAGGCCGGTGGCGCAGAGCGTCTGGATCGCGGACCGCCCCTTCGTCCCGAAGCCGACGATGACGGTGTGGTCGCGCAACTGGGACCTCCACTTCTTGAGGCGGAACTCCTCCCGGGTCCGCTCCGTGAGGACCTCGAGAGTGGTGCCGACCAGGATGATCAGGAAGAGCACGCGCAGGGGCGTGATCACCAGGATGTTGACGAGCCGCGCGGAGTCGCTGAACGGGACGATGTCGCCGTATCCGGTGGTGGAGAGGGTGACGGTCGCGTAGTAGGCGCAGTCGAGGAAGTCGACGGTCTCGTCGGCGTTGTCGTGGTAGCCGTCGCGGTCCACGTAGACGATCAGGATCGTCAGGAACAGCACCCCGAGGGCCATGAGGAGACGCCGGCCGACCTGGCGGAGCGGGTCCACGGAGCGCCGGGGCAGATGGATCCGCGCACCGGTGACCTTCTCGTCGGCATGGCGGGCCATGACGTCACGGCTGGGAAGTTTCACGTGAAACATGCTCCTTGAGCGAACGGCGGCTCGGTCGGCCAGGGGAGGGCGAGCAGCTCGAGGCGCTGTCCGGGCTCGGCTCCGCCGGGCGGGACCACGGCCATGGCGTCGGCGGCGGCGATGCCCCGCAGCATGGCCGGCCCGTTGTACCGCAGGGGCACGACGAGCCCGTCCCGGTGGACGACGGGTACGAGCCGGGTGTCGTACGGGTGGCCCTGCACGGGGTCGCGGAGGGGTGCCCCCGCCGTGGGGGGCTCGTCCGGTGCCGGCGTGGCGGTCAGGGCGGCCAGCAGCGGCGCGGCGAGGGTGAGGAGGCCGGAGACGGCGGCCAGGGGGTTGCCCGGCAGTCCGACGAGATGGCGTCCCGCGTCCAGCCGGGCGAGCAGCATCGGGTGGCCGGGGCGGACCTTCACCCCGTCGACCAGGAGGGTCGCGCCGGCCTTGTCGAGGACCGGATGGACATGGTCCACGGGTCCGGCGGCGGTTCCTCCGGTGGTGACGACGAGGTCGGCGGCGGAGGTGGTGACGGCCGTGTACAGGGCCTGGGCGTCGTCGCCGATCCGGCGGGTCGCCAGGACCTCGGCACCGAGGGCGGCGAGCCAGGGCCCGAGCATCGGGCCGAGCGCGTCACGGATCAGCCCCTCGTGGGGGAGCCCGGACGTCAGCAGTTCGTCGCCGAGGACGAGGACCTCCACCCGGGGGCGGGGCGCCACGGCGAGCGCGTCGTATCCGGCGGCGGCGGCGAGACCGAGGACGGCGGGGCCGACGGGGGAGCCCGCGGGCAGCAACTCGTCTCCGGCCCGGCACTCCTGACCCCGGGGACGGATGTCCTGACCGGTCACGACCTCCCGGAGGGGGTACAGCAGAAGCGTTACGGCCCCGGGGCGGCCGGCCTCGGGTTCGGCTTCGGGGTGGTCGACCTCGGGGTGGTCGGCTTCGGGGTGGGAGTGCTCGGTGCGGGAGTGCTCGGTGCGGATGACGGCGGTGGCGCCGGCGGGGACGCGGGCGCCGGTGGCGATCCGTACCGCCTCCCCGGGGGCGAGGGCGGCGGCCCCGGCGTGCCCGGCGAGGACCGCCTCCTCGCGCACCGTCCAGGGCCCCGGTCCCGCGACCGCCCAGCCGTCCATGGCGGAACTGTCGAAGGAGGGCAGATCGGTGAGCGCCCGCAGCGGTTCGGCGAGGGTGCGTCCGAGTGCCTGCCCGAGCGGCACGCGCACCGCCGGACGCTCCACCGCCGCCCGCGCCGCGTCCCCGGCCCGGGCGGCCAGGGCGCGCGCCTCGGGCCAGGGAGCGGCGCGATGGTGCCCGTGCGTGGGTCCGGGCGCCGGGGCGGGGGGACCGGCGGGTTGTCCGGGAGTCATCCGGCCTCGTTCTTCTCTGCCTGCTCGCCCTGCTTCGCCTGCTCGCCCTGCTTCGCCTGCTCGGCCTGTTCGGCTTCCCAGCGGAGGGCGAGCGCGGTGGCTCTGCGGGAGGCCTCGGCCACGGCTTCGGCGGGGGCCGTACCGCCCTGCGCGGCCCGGGCCGCCGCGTAGCCGACGAGGAAGGTCGTCAGGGGCGCGGCCGGGCGGGCGACGCCGTGGGCGGCGTCCCGGGCCAGGTCGAGCAGGACGCCGGTGTCGACGTCCAGGTCGATGCCCAGTTCGGTCTTGACTGCGGTGATCCATTCGTCCAGCACGGATCCATGGTCCCTGATGCGCGTCCGGGCCACGGCGATGTCCTCCCAGGTGTCGCAGTCGAACGAGGCCGCGGGCTCGTCCGCCCCCACCGGGACCCGGACGAGGCGCAGCCCCCCGAGGAGCGCCCGCAGCGGCAGATCGTCGAGGTCACCGCGCGCCTGCCGGAGCCCGTCGAGCTCCCGGCGCAGGGCTTCGCCCCGGTAGGCGGCGACGAGCGGCTGCTCCCGGCCGTCCCCGTCGACGAGCAGCGCCCCTTCGGCACCCGGCTCGGCGTCGAGGGCGGCGAGGAGCCGCAGCAGCGTCCCCTCGCCGAGGAACGGCAGGTCGGCGGAGAGCGCGAGCAGGACGCCGGGGTCCCCGAGCGCGGTGATCCCGGCGGCGAGGGCGGCCACCGGCCCCGTCCCGATCCGCTCCTCGCGGGTCCAGCCGACGGGCCGGGCGGTCGGGCGCGGGTCGCCGACGACCACGGTCCGGCGCGCCCCGGCGCAGGCGGCGAGCACCCGGTCGAGCAGGGTCCGCCCGCCGACCCGTACTCCTGGTTTGTCCGCACCGCCGAGGCGCCGCGCGGCGCCTCCGGCGAGCACGACGGCGTCGAATGCGGTGGTCACCCCAGCAGTATGGTCCGCCGCCCCCGGCGCCCGCCCGGCCGGTCCCCTGGATGAGACGGCCGGGAGCGGGCGCGTCGGCGGTCAGACCGTGCGGAGCAGCACCGCAGGCTGTTCGACGCAGTCCGCGACGTACCGGAGGAAGCCTCCGGCCGTGCCGCCGTCGCAGACGCGGTGGTCGAAGGTGAGCGAGAGCTGCACCACCTGACGGACGGCCAGTTCGCCCTGGTGGACCCAGGGCTTGGGGATGATCCGGCCAACGCCGAGCATCGCCGCTTCGGGGTGGTTGACGATCGGCGTGGAGCCGTCCACCCCGAACACCCCGTAGTTGTTGAGGGTGAAGGTGCCGCCGGTGAGGTCGGCCGGGGTGAGCGTGCCCTGCCGGGCCGTCTCGGTGAGCCGGGCGAACTCCTCGGTCAGCGACTCCGCGGTGCGGGTCCCGGCGTCCCTGACCACGGGGACGACGAGCCCGCGCGGGGTCTGGGCGGCGAAGCCGAGGTGCACCTGGGGCAGCCGGACGATCTCGCGGGCGGCCGTGTCCACGGTGGAGTTCAGCTCGGGGAAGCGGCCCAGGGCGTGGACGCAGATCCGGGCGAGGAGGGCGAGGAGCGAGATCTTCGGTCCGCCCGCCGCGTTCATCGCCGCCCGCGCGGCCATGAGTTCGGTGGCGTCGGCGTCCACCCAGCAGGTCGCGTCGGGGATCTCCGTACGGCTCCGGGAGAGCTTGTCGGCGACGGCGCCGCGCAGCCCGCGCAGCGGAATCCGTTCGGCGCCGGGGGCGACCGCGGCCGAGGCGACCGCGGCCGGGGCGGCCACCGCCGGGGCGGCGACGGTCGGTGCGGTCACGGGCGCCACAGCCGTCTCCCGCTCCACGAGGGCCCGCTCGACGTCGGCGCGCAGGATGAGGCCCTCGGGGCCCGAGCCGTGCACCTCGCGCAGGTCGAGACCCCGGTCACGGGCGAGCTTCCGCACGAGCGGGGAGATGACCGGGACCGGGCCCCCGGCGGGGGCCACCGGGGTCGCGGGGG
Source organism: Streptomyces sp. R302 (assembly GCF_012927245.1). Classification (GTDB taxonomy): domain Bacteria; phylum Actinomycetota; class Actinomycetes; order Streptomycetales; family Streptomycetaceae; genus Streptomyces. The sequence continues at coordinate 70,113 of NZ_JABBGE010000009.1, read as the reverse complement.
CGGCCGGAGCCACCGAGGTCGCGGGGGCGGCCGGAGCCACCGAGGTCGCGGGGGCGGCCGGAGCCACCGGGGCCACGGAAGCCACCGGAGCCGCGGGAGCCGCCGCCCGGGCCGTCGGGGTGGGGCCGGCCGCCGCGTTCGGCGTGGGGTGCGCGACGGCCGGTGACTGGGGCCGGATCCGGCGCCGCCGGGCCGCCGGGCCCGCGGTGCCGTAGCCGACGAGCACGTTGCCCGAGTACTCGGAGGAGACGGCGGCGTCCGCGGCGGGCGCCTCCGCCGTACCGGCGGCGGGCGCGGCCGTCCCCGCGTCGGCGGAGGCCCCGACCGCGACCGTCAGCAGCGGTGCGCCGACGGGCAGTTCGGTGCCCTCCTCGCCGAAGCGGGCGGTGACCACGCCCCCGTACGGGCAGGGCACCTCCACCATCGCCTTGGCGGTCTCGACCTCGACGACGGGCTGGTCGATCGCGACGACGTCGCCGACGGCCACCAGCCAGCGGACGATCTCCGCCTCGGTGAGTCCCTCACCGAGGTCGGGCAGCTTGAACTCCAGGACCTGGGCCATCAGTTCCCCGCCTCCCACTGGAGGCGGGCGACCGCGTCCAGGACCCGGTCGACGCCCGGCAGGTGGTGCCGCTCCAGCATCGGCGGCGGGTAGGGGAGGTCGAAGCCCGCGACCCGCAGCACCGGCGCCTCCAGGTGGTGGAAGCAGCGCTCGGTGACCCGGGCGGCGATCTCCGCGCCGGGGCCGGCGAAGCCGCCGGACTCGTGGACCACGACCGCGCGGCCGGTGCGCCGCACCGACGCGGCGACGGTCTCGTCGTCGAAGGGCACGAGCGAGCGGAGGTCGACGACCTCCAGGTCCCAGCCCTCGGCGGTGGCCGCCTCGGCCGCCTCCAGGCAGACCGGCAGCGAGGGGCCGTAGGTGATCAGGGTGGCGCTGGTGCCGGGCCGGCGGACGACGGCCTTGCCGATGGGCTCCACGCGCGCGGGGGCCTCGGGCGACCAGTCGGACTTCGACCAGTAGAGCCGCTTGGGCTCCAGGAAGACGACCGGGTCGTCGGAGGCGATCGCCGCCCGCAGCAGGCCGTAGGCGTCCTCGACGGTCGCCGGGGTGACCACGTGCAGGCCGGGGGTGGCCATGTAGTAGATCTCGGAGGAGTCGCTGTGGTGCTCGACGCCGCCGATCCCGCCGCCGTACGGCACCCGGATGACCATCGGCATCGGCATCGCGCCGCGCGTGCGGTTGCGCATCTTCGCCACGTGCGAGACGAGCTGCTCGAACGCCGGGTAGGCGAACGCGTCGAACTGCATCTCGACCACCGGCCGCAGGCCGTACATGGCCATGCCGACGGCGGTGCCGAGGATGCCCGCCTCGGCCAGCGGCGTGTCCGTGCAGCGGTCCTCGCCGAACTCCTTGGCGAGCCCGTCGGTGACCCGGAAGACCCCGCCGAGGGTGCCGACGTCCTCGCCCATCACATGGACGGTCGAGTCCTCGGCCATCGCGTCGCGCATGGCGCGCTGGAGCGCCTGCGCCATCGTGGCCGGCTTGGTCCGGCCCGCCGCCTTGGCGGCCGCGCCGGTCGTCGCCGTCGTCATCGGCTCTCGCCCTCCGCTTCGAGTTCGGCCCGCAGCTGCGCCGCCTGCTCGCGCAGCTGCGCGGTCTGCTCGGCGTAGACGTGGGTGAAGAGGTCCATCGGGTCGAGCACCGGGTCGGCGTTCATCCGCTCGCGCAGCTCCGCCGCCATCGTCTCGGCGGCCTCGGCCGCGGCGCGGCGGCCGTCCTCGTCGAGCAGACCGCGCTCGGTCAGCTCGCGCTCCAGGAGCAGCACCGGGTCGTGCGCACGCCAGGCCTCGACCTCGCCCTCCGCGCGGTAGCGGGTGGCGTCGTCGGCGTTGGTGTGGGCGTCGATCCGGTAGGTGATGGCCTCCACGAGGGTCGGGCCGCCGCCGCGACGCGCGCGTGCCACGGCCTCGGTGAGCACCTGGTGCACGGCGACCACGTCGTTGCCGTCGACCAGGCGGCCCGGCATGCCGTAGCCGACGGCCTTGTGGGCGAGGGAGGGGGCGGCGGTCTGCTTGGCGAGCGGCACGGAGATCGCGAAGCCGTTGTTCTGCACGAAGAAGACCACCGGCGCCTGCCAGACGGCGGCGAAGTTCAGCGCCTCGTGGAAGTCGCCCTCGCTGGTGCCGCCGTCGCCGACCATGGCGAGCGCGACCACGTCGTCGCCCTTGAGGCGGGCCGCGTGGGCGAGGCCCACGGCGTGCGGCAGCTGGGTGGCGAGCGGGGTGCACAGCGGCGCCACGCGGTGCTCGCGCGGGTCGTAGCCGGTGTGCCAGTCGCCGCGCAGCAGGGTCAGCGCCTGCACGGGGTCGAGGCCGCGGGCGACGGCCGCGAGGGTGTCCCGGTACGACGGGAAGAGCCAGTCCCGCTCCTCCAGGGCGAGGGCGGCGGCGACCTCGCACGCCTCTTGGCCGGTCGTGGACGGGTAGACCGCGAGCCGGCCCTGCTTGGTCAGGGCGGTCGCCTGGGCGTTGTACCGGCGGCCGCGGACCAGCTCCGCGTAGAGCCGGCGCAGCAGCGCGGGGTCGGCGTCGGCCACCGCGTCGGTGCCGAGCACGCGCAGCGGCTCGGCGTCGGGCAGCAGCGGGGCGGGATCGGTCCGCGGCCGCCAGGCGGGCGGCGGCGTGGGCCGGTAGGCCGTCTCGGCGAGCGGCTCCTGGACTGTCGAACTGCGCTGTTGCAACGAGTCCACCTCCTCGTGGGAGCGGGCATAAGACCCGAAGGCGGGTGGCGCGGGTGTGGCGCGCCTCACCTACCGATTGTTCGGTCGTGGAGGCATTTTGGCTACAGGCACCTCCAGCCTGTGGACAAACGGTTCTCCACAGCCTGGGATAGAGGCAGGTCGTCCACCGGAGAGAGGCGGGGGCACATGGCGGATGAACAAATGGCCGTCACCCGGGGCGGCGCCCCGGACGAGTCGGCGGGGGACGGGACGGCCGAGGAGCTGAGCGCCCCCTCGGACACGCCGGCGCACGCCGCCCCGGCGCGCCCGCTGGACGCGATAGACCGGGACATCCTGCGGCTGCTCCAGACGGACGGCCGCGCCTCGGTGCGCTCCGTGGCCGAGCGGGTGCACGTCTCCCGGGCCAACGCGTACGCGCGGATCAACCGGCTCATCGACGACGGCGTGATCCGCGGCTTCAGCGCCCGCGTCAACCACGAGCGGGCCGGCCACGGCGCCTCCGCCTACATCACGCTCAAGATCGTCCAGAACTCCTGGCGCACGGTCCGCGAGCAGCTCAAGGCGCTCCCGGGCGCCGCGCACATCGCGCTGGTCAGCGGAGACTTCGACGTCCTGCTGCTGGTCCACACCCCGGACAACAGGACCCTGCGCGAACTGGTCCTCACCCGCCTCCAGGCCATCCCGGAGGTCCTGTCCACCCGCACCCTGCTGGTCTTCGACGAGATGGACCTGAACGCCGACCCGAGGCCCTGACGCCCCACGAACACGCCAGAGGGCCCCGGAACGGATCCGGGGCCCTCTCGTACGTCTTCCAGAGCCCCTACGCCGCTCCGGGACCCTCCTACACGCCTTCCGGGGCGCCCTCAGCGGGCCTTCCGCAGCCCGTCGAAGGCGAGGTGGGCGACGGTCTCGGCGAGCTGGTCGCGCTCCGTCTGGTCCGGATGCGGCCGGTACCACTCCACCAGCGAGTTGATCATGCCGAAGAGGAGCCGGGTCGCGAGCCGGATGTCCACGTCGGACCGCAGGTCGCCCTCGGCGGCGGCCGCCCCGAGCAGCTCGGCCACCCGGTGGTCGAACTCGCGGCGCCGCTCCATCGCCCACCGCTCGGTCGCGGTGTTGCCCCGCACCCGCAGAAGCAGCGTCACGTACGGCAGCTCCGCTATCAGCACCTCGACGGTCCGCCGGGTCACGTACTCGACCCGCTCCACCGCCCGCCCGCGCACCGCGCCCGGCTCCTCCAGGACCGAGAAGAGCCCGTCGAGCGCCCGGCTGACCGCCCGCCGCAGCAGCTCCTCCTTGCCCGCCACGTGGTGGTAGATCGAGGACTTGGAGATCCCGGCGGCCTTGGACAGGTGCTCCATGGAGGTGCCGTCGTAGCCGCGCTCGTTGAAGACCCGCACCGCGACCGAGAGCAGCGTCTCGGGGGTGTAGGTGTCGCGTCTGGCGGTGGTCATCGCTCCTCCTCGGCGTAGGCCCGGCGCGCGAGGCCGAGGCACGGCGCGTACCGGCCCGTCGGGTACCGGTCGTGCAGTTCGTCCAGCAGCATCGCCGCCCGCCGGTGGCCGAGCCTCGCCCCCCATTCCAGGGGTCCGGCCGGATAGTTGACCCCGAGCCGCATCGCCGTGTCGATGTCCTCCGCCGTGGCGACGCCGCGGTCGACGGCGTCGGCGGCGAGGTCGACGAGCATCGCGACCGTCCGGGCCACGATCATGCCGGGGACGTCCCCGATGACGGAGACCTGCTTGCCGAGCGCCTGGAAGAGCCCGACCGCCTCGCCGAGGACCTCGGGCGCGATGCCCTCCTGGGCCGACAGCGCGATCCGTCCTGCGGCGGCGTAGTCGAGCGCGAGGTCGAAGTAGACGATCTCCTTCTGGTACTGGAAGGAGGTCTCGCCGTCCGCGAGGTGGAGCTCGGCGCCGCTCGGCAGCACGACGCGGCCGTCGCCCTCCTCGCGCTCCACGCGGATCCCCGCCTCCTCGAAGAGCCCCACCAGCGCCTGGGCCGGTCCGAGGTCGCCGTGGACGGCGATCCGCTCCGGCGCCTTCGCGGGCGGCGCGGTGTGCGGCTCGGGCCGCTCCGCGCCCTCCGCGTACGGGTACCAGCCGTGGCCCGACTTCCGGCCGAGCCGCCCCGACTCGACCAGCCTGCGCTGGGCGAGCGAGGGCGTGAACTTCGGGTCCTGGAAGAAGGAGTCCCACACGGAGCGGGTCACGGCCTCGTTGACGTCCTGCCCGATCAGGTCGGTCAGCTCGAAGGGGCCCATCCGGAAGCCGCCGGACTCGCGCAGCACCGCGTCGATCGTGGCCGGGTCGGCGCCGCCCTCCTCGTACACGCGGAAGGCCTCCGCGTAGAAGGGCCGGGCGATCCGGTTGACGATGAAGCCGGGGGTGTCGGCGCAGCGCACCGGCGTCTTCCCCCAGGCCTTCACCGTCTCGTACGCGCGCGTGGCGGCGGTCTCGTCGCTCGCGAAGCCGCGGACGACCTCGACGAGGGGGAGCAGCGGCGCCGGGTTGAAGAAGTGCAGGCCGACGAAGCGGCCGGGCAGCCGCAGGCCTCCGGCGATGGCGGTGACGGAGAGCGAGGAGGTGTTGGTGGCGAGGAGGGCGTCGTCGGCGACGACTGCCTCCAGGTCGGCGAAGAGCCGCTGCTTGACCGCCAGGTCCTCGACGATCGCCTCGACCACGAGGGCCGCGTCGGCGAGCTCGGCGAGGTCCGCGGCGGCGTGCAGCCGGCCGGCGGCGGCCTCGCGGTCGGCGGCGGTCATCCGCCCCTTCTCGACGAGCCGGTCCAGGCGGGCACCGATCGCGGCGACGGCCTCGGCGGCACGGCCGGGGGCGCTGTCGTGGAGCCGTACGGAATGGCCGGCGGCCAGCGCCACCTGGGCGATCCCCTGGCCCATGGTGCCGGTGCCGACGACGGCGACCGTCCGGTCCACCCCGATTGCCTCGTTCATGGTGGCGCTCCCCTTGACGGTCCCGTTGGCACGCACGTCCGCTTCGCTGCCGGCGCTCATAGGAGTGATCCTCCCCGATGGGTTTTCCACAGGATCGATGGACCCCCTTGTCCCGACCGATCGTTCGGTTACTCTAACTCCGTACGTGTCTCCCTGCCCAGCTCGACGAGGAGTTGGTCCATCCATGGCCACCGCCCAGCCGACCACCGACGTTCTGGCCGAGAAGCACCGGTCCACACTCGATCAGGCCCTCGCCACCATCCGCACCCGCGCCTACTGGTCGCCGTACCCGGAGCACCCGAAGGCCTACGGGGCGGACGGCTCCCTGGACGCCGCCGCCGGCCTCGCCGCCCACGAGGCGGTGCTGAACGGCCGCTTCGACCTCGACCAGCCGGGCACCGACGGCTGGACCGGCGGCGAGATCTCGCCGTACGGCCCCGCGCTCGGCATCGAGTACCCGCACGCGGACATCGACGTCCTGCTGCCCGCGATGCGCGCCGGCCTGCCCGCCTGGCGCGACGCCGGACCGGAGACGCGCGCCCTGGTCTGCCTGGAGATCCTGGCCCGGATCTCGGCCCGCACCCACGAGTTCGCCCACGCGGTCATGCACACCAGCGGCCAGGCGTTCATGATGGCGTTCCAGGCCGGCGGCCCGCACGCGCAGGACCGCGGCCTGGAGGCGGTGGCGTACGCGTACGAGGAGCAGACCCGCACCCCCGCGGGCCGGGCCGCCTGGTCCAAGCCGCAGGGCAAGCGGGACCCGCTGGAGCTGTCCAAGGAGTTCACCCCGGTCGGCCGCGGCGTCGCCCTGGTCATCGGCTGCAACACCTTCCCGACGTGGAACGGCTACCCGGGCCTCTTCGCCTCCCTCGCGACGGGGAACGCGGTCCTGGTGAAGCCCCACCCGCGCGCGGTCCTCCCGCTGGCGCTGACCGTGAAGGTCGCCCGCGAGGTCCTCGCCGAGTCCGGCTTCGACCCGAACCTGGTGGCGCTGGCCGCCGAGCGTCCGGGCGAGGGCATCGCCAAGACCCTCGCGGTCCGCCCGGAGATCCGGATCATCGACTACACCGGCTCCACCGGGTTCGGCGACTGGCTGGAGGCCAACGCCCGCCAGGCGCAGGTCTACACGGAGAAGGCCGGCGTCAACACCGTGCTGATCGACTCCACCGACGACTACAAGGGCATGCTGTCCAACCTGGCGTTCTCGCTGTCCCTGTACAGCGGCCAGATGTGCACCACCCCGCAGAACCTGCTGATCCCCCGCGACGGCATCGCCACCGACCAGGGTCCCAAGTCCTACGACGAGGTGGTGGCCGACCTGGCCGCCTCGGTCGGCGGCCTCCTCGGCGACGACGCCCGGGCCAACGCCCTGCTCGGCGCCCTGGTGAACCCGGACGTGAAGGCCCGCCTGGAGGCGGCCGCCGGCCTCGGCGAGGTCGCCCTGGCCTCCCGCGAGGTCGCCAACCCGGACTTCCCGGAGGCGGTCGTCCGCACCCCCGTCATGGTCAAGCTGGACGGCTCCAAGCCGGACGCGGAGGCCGCGTACCTCTCCGAGTGCTTCGGCCCGGTCTCCTTCGCGGTCTCGGTCGACTCCACGGCCGACGGACTGGAGCTGCTCCGGCGCACGATCCGCGACAAGGGCGCGATGACGGTCGGCGCGTACACGACCGACGCCGACACCGAGCGGGCCGTCGAGGAGATCTGCCTCGACGAGTCGGCGCAGCTCTCGCTCAACCTGACGGGCGGGGTGTACGTGAACCAGACGGCCGCCTTCTCCGACTTCCACGGCTCGGGCGGCAACCCGGCGGCGAACGCGGCGCTGTGCGACGGCGCCTTCGTCTCCAACCGCTTCCGGGTGGTCGAGGTGCGCCGCCAGGCCTGATCCTGATCCGGCACACCGGACCGGCACACCGGAGCGGCACACCGGTCCGGTGTGCCGGTCCCTACTCGGGGGCCGGCACGTCGGCGTAGCGCTGGATCCAGGCGTGCATGGCGATCGCGGCGGCCGCCCCGGCGTTGATCGACCGGGTGGAGCCGAACTGGGCGATCGAGCAGACCTTCGCCACATGGCGGCGGGCCTCCTCGGTCAGCCCGGGCCCCTCCTGCCCGAAGAGCAGCACACAGCGGCGGGGCAGCACGGTCCGCTCCAGCGGCACCGAGCCCGGCAGGTTGTCGATGCCGATGATCGGCAGGTCCTCGGCCGCCGCCCAGGCGGTGAGCGCCTCGGTGTCGGGGTGGTGCCGCACGTGCTGGTAGCGGTCGGTGACCATGGCGCCGCGCCGGTTCCAGCGGCGGCGCCCCACGATGTGCACCTCCTTGGCCAGGAAGGCGTTGGCGGTGCGCACCACGGACCCGATGTTGAAGTCGTGGCCCCAGTTCTCCACGGCCACGTGGAAGTCGTGCCGGCGGGTGTCGAGGTCGGCGACGATCGCCTCCCGCGTCCAGTACCGGTAGGCGTCGACGACGTTGCGCCGGTCGCCCTCGGCAAGGAGTGCGCGGTCGTAGCGCGGGTCCTCGGGCCACGGCCCGGGGTGCGGGCCGACGCCGACCTCGGGGCCGTACCCCTCGTCGTACTGGAGCGGCTCGGCCCCGGCCTGGGCGGGGTGTTCTTCGGTGGTGCTCACCCGACGAGGGTACGGGGGGCGGCCTCGCCGCCCGTCTCGCCGCCCGGCTCCCCGCCCGGCGCGGGGCGCTGCGGGGGCAGCTCCGCGGCGGCGGTCCTGCGCCGCAGCACCCGGTCCCGGCCCTTGGCCGCGCGCGCGCCCAGCCACACCAGGAAGACGGTGGGCAGGAAGACGGCGTCGGCGGCGATCATCGCCATCGAGAAGGCCGGCAGCCCGAGCAGGAGCGCGATGCCCGCGTGCTCCAGCATCATCGCGACGAGCAGGACGTTCTTCACCTTGCGCTTGAACAGCGTGAACGGGAAGGCGACCTGCACGATCACCGTGCCGTAGCTGAGCAGCATGACCATGATCCCGCTGGAGGCGAGGAGCTCGGAGAGCGCCGGCCAGGGCGTGAAGTAGTCCAGGTGCAGCGGGTAGAAGAGCGCGGTGCCGTCCTGCCAGCGCGAGCCCTGGACCTTGTACCAGCCGGCGGTGGCGTAGATCAGGCAGACCTCGGCCATGAGGACCACGAGGGCCGCGTTGTGGGCGAGGTTCGCGAGCACGTCGAGGAGGACGCGGGGCTCGCCGGGCGCGTACTGCTCGACCAGCCACCACAGGCCCTGCCCGAGCCAGAGCACCCAGAGCAGCACGTACAGCCACCACTCGCCGGTGACCGGGCTGAACCAGGTCGCGGCGACCAGGAACCCGCCGAGGACGACCCACAGGACGGGGCCCGCGAGCTCGACCCGCCGGGCGGCCTCCTCGCCCCCGGCCGCCTTACGGGCGGCCCGCCGGGCGTCCAGCGACCACACCTGGCCGCAGCGCAGCAGCGTCAGGTAGATCGAGACGAGGTGCACCACGTTGTCGCCGCCGTCGCCGAGGAAGACGGACCGGTTCTGCAGCGACAGCGCGCCGACCATGAAGACCACCGACACGGCCCGGGTGTGCCAGCCGAGCAGCAGCAGCACCGCGGCGACCACGGCCAGGCCGTAGACCACCTCGAACCAGAGCCGGCCGTCGGACCACATCAGGACCGTGAACGCGCGGTTGTCTGCGATCAGCCGGCGCGCCATCTCGAACGACCAGGGGCCGTCGGGGCCGTACATCTCGTGCCGGTGCGGGAACTCCCGCACCAGGAAGAACAGCCAGGTCAGCGAGAAGCCGATCCGGACGATCGCGGTCTGGTACGGGCCGAGGGCGCGCGAGGTGACGGTCTGCGCCGCCCGCGCCAGCCTGCGGTCGAAGGGCACGCGCGCCGGGGCCGCGGCCGGTGCGGGGGTGGGGGCGGTCATCGGCGGGACTCCGTGCGGCTGGGGGCGGTCATCGGCTCGTCTCCGTACGGCTGCGGTCGGCGTCGGTGATCTCCCACCAGGGCATCAGCCGGCTCGACGGCTCGGTGGAGCGCTTCTCGGTGCTCCAGTGCGGGGCGGCCACGGGGGTGACGGTGCGGCGCAGCTGGATCCGCTCCACCGTCCCGCCGACGTCCGCGCGCGCCCCGGGCCCCTCGATGCGCGTCAGCACGATCCGGCGCATGTACTCCTCCGAGAGCCGGCCCCGCATGCCCTTGGGGCGGCCCTCGTCGTCGTGCGCGTTGCCGTACCAGTCGATCGCCCGGCGCAGCTGGTTCTGCTGGGTGTGGCTCGGGAAGACGCTGCCGCGGACGTCCTCGACGTCCTGGGCGGTGAGGTCGATCCAGCCGGTGGTGCGGCGGGCGCCGTCGGCGCCCGCGACCTCGGCGCGGACCTGCACCGAGACGTTCTGCTGGAGCGGGTTGGGAGCGAAGAGCTTCCAGTTCTGCTCGAACTCGGGGTAGATCCAGTCGTCGACGGCCTGGCCGTGCTGCTTGGTCACCGTGTTCGAGGGCGCCACGTGCAGGAAGACCATGGCCAGGTGCAGGCAGGCGAGCACCGCCACGGAGGCCAGCGCCACCGCCGCCACCACCTGGTACGGCAGGGACAGCGCCAGGATCCCTCCGGCCGGCCGCCGCTCCGCGCTGCCGTCGATGTGCGCGCTCATCCCACCCCGATCCCGGGCTTCCCGACCCGATCCCGTCCCGAACCCGTCCCGCGGTGACCCGCTCGTCCGCGCCCCGATCGGAGCAGGCGGTTATCCACAGGGTTGACACCATACGGGCCGCCGACCCACCATTGAAGTCATTCAACCGAACGATCGGTCGGTAGGGGGTCCGATGACCGCAGGGACGGCAGGGACGGCAGTGACCGCGGAAGCGCCCGGCAGGGACGCCGCGGACGCGGCGGCGCAGGCCGCCCGCGAGGCGGTGTTCGACGCCGCGGTCGCAGCCGACGAGCGCATCGAGCCGCGCGACTGGATGCCGGAGGCGTACCGCGCCTCCCTCGTCCGCCAGATCGCGCAGCACGCCCACTCCGAGATCATCGGCATGCAGCCCGAGGCCAACTGGATCACCCGCGCGCCCTCGCTGCGCCGCAAGGCCATCCTCATGGCCAAGGTCCAGGACGAGGCCGGCCACGGCCTCTACCTCTACAGCGCCGCCGAGACCCTCGGCGTCAGCCGCGACGAGCTCCTCGACAAGCTCCACAGCGGCCGCCAGAAGTACTCCTCGATCTTCAACTACCCCACCCTCACCTGGGCCGACGTCGGCGCCATCGGCTGGCTCGTCGACGGCGCCGCCATCACCAACCAGGTCCCCCTCTGCCGCTGCTCCTACGGCCCGTACGCCCGGGCCATGGTCCGCGTCTGCAAGGAGGAGTCCTTCCACCAGCGCCAGGGATACGAAGCCCTGCTCGCCCTCTCCCGCGGCACCGAGGCCCAGCACGCCATGGCCCAGGACGCGGTGGACCGCTGGTGGTGGCCGTCCCTGATGATGTTCGGCCCGCCCGACGACGTGTCGACCCACTCCACCCAGGCCATGGCCTGGAAGATCAAGCGCCACTCCAACGACGAACTGCGCCAGCGCTTCGTCGACATCGCCGCCCCGCAGGCGGAGGCCCTCGGCCTCACCCTCCCCGACCCCGACCTGAAGTGGAACGAGGAGCGCGGGCACTACGACTTCGGCCCCATCGACTGGGACGAGTTCTGGGACGTGCTCAAGGGCAACGGCCCCTGCAACGACCAGCGGATCACCCAGCGCCGCCAGGCCCACGAAAACGGCGCCTGGGTCAGAGAGGCCGCCGCGGCCTACGCGCGCAAGCACACCGGACAGCACGGGGAGGCACAGGCATGAGCAGCGACACTTGGCCCCTGTGGGAGGTGTTCGTGCGCTCCCGCCGAGGGCTCTCCCACACCCACGCCGGCAGCCTCCACGCCCCCGACGCGGAGATGGCCCTGCGCAACGCCCGGGACCTCTACACCCGCCGCATGGAAGGCGTCTCCCTCTGGGTCGTGCCCTCCGCCGCCATCACCGCCTCCTCCCCGGACGAGAAGGACCCCTTCTTCGAACCGGCCGCCGACAAGCCCTACCGGCACCCGACCTTCTACGAGATCCCGGAGGGGGTGAAGCACCTGTGACCACCACCGACACCACCGGCACGGCCCCCGCACCGACCCCCGCGCCCGTCGCCGCACCGGTCACCGACCCCGCCGTCACCGCCGCCGCGCTCGCCCTCGGCGACGACGCCCTCGTCCTCGCCCAGCGCCTGGGGGAGTGGGCCGGCAGCGCCCCCGTCCTGGAGGAGGAGGTCGCCCTCGCCAACATCGCGCTCGACCTCCTCGGCCAGGCCCGCGTCCTCCTCTCCCTCGCCGGCGACGAGGACGAACTCGCCTACCTCCGCGAGGAGCGCGACTTCCGCAACGTCCAGCTCGTCGAGCAGCCCAACGGCGACTTCGCCCACACCATCGCCCGCCAGCTGTACTTCTCCACCTACCAGCGACTCCTCTACGCGGCGCTGGCCGCCGGCGACGGCCCGCTGACCGGACTCGCCGCCAAGGCCGTCAAGGAAGTCGCCTACCACCAGGACCACGCCGAGCACTGGACCCTCCGCCTCGGCGACGGCACCGACGAGAGCCACCGCCGCATGCAGACCGCCTGCGACGCCCTCTGGCGGTACACCGGCGAGCTCTTCCAGCCCCTCGACGGCCTCGCCCTCGACACCACCGCCCTCGAAGCCGCCTGGCTGGACTCCGTCACCGAGATCCTCACCCGCGCCGGCCTCACCGTCCCCACCGGCCCCCGCACCGGCGCCTGGCGCGCCGGCGCAGGCCGCCAGGGCCTCCACACCGAACACTTCGGCCGGATGCTCGCCGAGATGCAGCACCTCCACCGCAGCCACCCGGGGGCGACATGGTGACCACCACCGCCACCCCCCTGGAGGCGGAGCTGGCCCGGATCGCCGGCGCCGTCCCCGACCCCGAGCTGCCCGTCCTCACCCTCGCCGAACTCGGCGTGCTCCGCGGCGTCCACGTCACCGGCCCCGGCCGCGTCGAGGTCGCCCTCACCCCCACCTACACCGGCTGCCCCGCCGTGGAGACGATGTCCACCGACATCGAGCACGCCCTCCACGAACACGGCGTCCCCGACGTCACCGTCGTCACCGTCCTCGCCCCCGCCTGGACCACCGACGACATCAGCGAGGAAGGCCGCCGCAAACTCACCGAGTTCGGCATCGCCCCGCCCCGCCCCCAGGGCCCCGCCGGCGGACCCGTCGCCCTCACCCTGGCCATCCGCTGCCCCCACTGCGGCTCCACGGACACCGAGCTCCTCAGCCGCTTCTCCTCCACCGCCTGCAAGGCCCTGCGCCGCTGCGCCGCCTGCCGCGAACCCTTCGACCACTTCAAGGAGCTGTAGATGTTCCATCCGCTCCCGGTGAGCCGGGTCGAGCGGCTCACCGACGACTCCGTGGCCGTCACCTTCGCGGTCCCCGACGAACTCCACGAGACCTTCCGGCACCGCCCCGGCCAGCACCTCGCCCTGCGCCGCACCGACGAGTCCGGCGAAGAGATCCGCCGCACCTACTCGATCTGCTCCCCCGCCGCCCCGGCCGGCCGGCGGCCCGAACTCCGCGTCGGCATCCGCCTCGTCGACGGCGGCGCCTTCTCCACCTGGGCCCTCAAGGAACTCGCCCCCGGCCACACCGTCGACGTCATGGCCCCCACCGGCCGCTTCGTCCTCGACCCGCGCCCCGGGCACTTCGCCGCCATCGCCGGCGGCAGCGGCATCACCCCGGTGCTCTCCATGGCCGCCACCCTCCTCGACCGCGAACCCGAGGCCCGGTTCTGCCTGATCCGCAGCGACCGCACCGCCGCCTCCACGATGTTCCTCGACGAGGTCGCCGACCTGAAGGACCGCCACCCCGAGCGCTTCCAGCTCGTCACCGTCCTCTCCCGCGAGGAACAGCAGGCGGGCCTCCCCTCCGGCCGCCTCGACCAGGAGCGGCTCGCCGCCCTCCTGCCCGCCCTCCTCCCGGTCGGCGCCATCGACGGCTGGTTCCTCTGCGGCCCCCTCGGCCTCGTCCAGGGCGCCGAGCGGGCCCTGCGCGGCCTCGGCGTCGACCGCGCCCGCGTCCACCAGGAGATCTTCCACGTCGACGACGGCTCGGGCCCCGCGCCCGTCCCCACCGCCGACACCCCCGCCCACGCCACCCTCACGGCCACCCTCCACGGCCGCTCCGGCACCTGGCCCGTCGAGCGCGGCGAAACCCTCCTCGACACCGTCCTGCGCGCCCGCGCCGACGCCCCCTACGCCTGCAAGGGCGGAGTCTGCGGCACCTGCCGCGCCTTCGTCGTCGGCGGCGAGGTCCGCATGGACCGGAACTTCGCCCTCGAACCCGAGGAGACCGACGCCGGCTATGTCCTGGCCTGCCAGTCCCACCCGGCCACCCCCGACGTGGAGCTGGACTTCGACCGCTGAGCCCGCCGAGTCCATTCCCTTCCGCTAGAACCTGTTCTATCTTGACGGCCCGTCAGGCGCGTGCGCCCGACGGGCCGCCGGCACGAGCAACGGACAGCGACGGAAGGACCGGGCCATGGACTTCACGTTCACCGAGGAGCAGCGGGCCGCCGCGGAGACGGCCCGCACCGTCTTCGCCGACGTCGCCCCCGACGCCGTACCCAGCCCCGCCCTCACCCCGACCGCCGTCGCCGACGACCTCGACCGCCCCCTGTGGCGGCGGCTCGCCGCCACCGACCTCCTCGGCCTCCTCACCGGCCCCGAACACGGCGGCACCGGCCTCGACCCGATCGCCCTCTGCCTCGTCCTGCGCGAGTCCGCCCGCGTCCTGGCCCGCGTCCCCCTCCTGGAGACCACCGCCGTCACCCACGTACTCCAGCAGCACGCCCCGGCCGCCACCGCCGCCGCGCTCCTGCCCGAAGTCACCGCCGGCCGCCTGATCCTCACCGCCGCCGCCCACGGCACCACCGGCCACGAACCCGCCGAACGGTCCGTCACCGCCCGCCCCGACGGCGACCACTGGATCCTCGACGGCACCACCGACCACGTCCCCTGGGGCCACCAGGCCGACCTGACCGCCGTCCCCGCCCACACCGCCGACGGCCGCACGGTCCTCGCCCTGCTCCCCCGCGACCACACGGGCCTCACCCTCGACGCCCAGTACGGCACCCACGGCGAACGCCTCGCCCGACTACGCCTCGACGGCGCCCGCCTCCCCGCCGACCGCGTCCTCGACTCCGCCGACGCCTGGCCGGCGCTGCGCGCCCTGCTCACCACCGGCACCTGCGCGCTCGTCCTCGGCCTCGGCGAGCAAGTCCTCACCATGACGAGCCAGTACACCGGGAAGCGCGAACAGTTCGGCCATCCCGTGGCCACCTTCCAGGCCGTCGCCGTCCAGGCAGCCGACCGCTACATCGACCTGCGCGCGATGGAGGCCACCCTGTGGCAGGCCGCCTGGCGCGTCACCACCGCCGCCGAAGCCGCCCTGCCCGTCGAGGCGGACCTCGCCGTGGCCAAGATCTGGGCGGCGGAAGGCGTCCGCCGCGTCGTCCAGACCGCCCAGCACCTGCACGGCGGCTTCGGAGCCGACACCGACTACCCGCTGCACCGCTACCACGCCTGGGCGAAGTACCTGGAACTCTCCCTGGGCCCGGCCGCCGCCCACGAGGAAACCCTGGGCGACCTCATCGCCGCCCACCCCCTGGACTGACCGCCAGGGAGGCACGGCCGAGGCATCTCAACCACCTCAGCCGCCAACTACCTCAACTGCCTCAACTGCTGCCTCAGGCGACGAACCCGGGCCCGCCGTCCGCGACCACGGGCCGCCCGGCGCTCTCCCAGGCCACCATCCCGCCGTCCACGTTCACCGCGTCGTAGCCCTGCTGCACCAGGTACTGCGTGACCTGCGCCGACCGGCCGCCGACCCGGCACATCACATAGGCACGGCCGCGCTCGGCGAGCACCTCGCCGACCTCCGCGAACCGCGCCACGAAATCACTCATCGGCACGTGCACCGCGCCCTCGACCCGGCCGGCCGCCCACTCGTCGTCCTCCCGCACGTCGAGCACCAGGGCATCGGCGGGGACGGACGCGGCGGGCACCGACGGCAGCGGGGCGAAACTCATGGGACGACCTTCTCTCGTGTACGGCGGAACCGTCTCGACCTCGAAAACCTACTGCACCAACGCGGCCAGCTCGGCCTCGCGCTCGGACACCTGACCGCGCAGCTGCTCGGCGATCTCCTCCAGGAGCCGGTCCGGGTCCTCCGGCGCCAGCCGCAGCATGGAGCCGATGGCGCTCTCCTCCAGCTCGCCCGCCAGCGCGGACAGCAGGTCCTTGCGCTGCGCCAGCCACTCCAGGCGCGCGTAGAGCTCCTCGGTCTCGCTGAGCCGCTCCTCGGCCGGTACCGGACCCGCCTCCCACTCCTCGGCGAGCTCGCGCAGCAGCGCCTCGTCGCCCCGCGCGTAGGCGGCGTTCACACGGGTGATGAACTCCTCCCGCCGCCTCCGCTCGTCCTCCTCCCGCGCCAGGTCGGGATGGGCCTTGCGGGCGAGCTCACGGTAGAGCCGGCGCACCTCCTCGCTGGGCCGCACCCGCTGCGGCGGCCGCACCGGCCGCTCGGTCAGCATCGCGGCCGCCTCGGCGGAGAGCCCGTCGGAGTCGACCCAGTCGTCGAAGAGGACCTCGACCCCCGGCAGCGGCAGCACCGCGGCCCGCGCCTCCCGCGCCAGCCGCAGATCCTCCGGATCACCGCTCTTCTCGGCCCGCGCCTCGGCGATCGACGCGTCCAGCTCGTCGAGCCGCGCGTACATCGGCCCCAGCTTCTCGTGATGCAGCCGCGAGAAGTTCTCCACCTCGACCCGGAAGGTCTCGACGGCGATCTCGAACTCGATCAACGCCTGCTCGGCCACCCGAACAGCCCGCTCCAACCGAGCCTCGGCCCGCTCATCCCCACCCCGCGAGCCCACATCCGCCCCGGCCTCCGCCTGCGACTCCGGCTCGGCCTGCGACTCCGGGCTCGACGCCTGCTCCGGCTGCGGCTCCGGCTCCCGGCCCTGACCCTGCTCCTGGCCTCGGTCCTGGCCTCGGTCCTGGTCCTCGCTCACGTTCACGCCCGCCCACGTCCTCGTTCCGGCCCGACCCCTCAAGCGTAGGTCCTCACAAGGGGGCCCTCCCCCCTCCCTCCCCCTCCCTCCCCTCCCCCTCGTTGTCCTTCGTCGTCCCTCTCTCACACCTCAGACGCCGAGTTCCGCTGCCATGCGGCCGGTGCGGATGGCCGTGAGCAGGTCGGCGTGGTCGGCGGTGGTGCGGTCGGCGTACGTGACCGCGAAGGCGGCCACGGCCTCGTCGAACTCCTCGTTCTTGCCGCAGTAGCCGGCTATCAGGCGCGGGTCGGCGCTGTGGGCGTGGGCGCGTGCGAGGAGCGCGCCGGTCATGCGGCCGTAGTCGTCGACCTGGTCGGCGGTGAGCGCGGCGGGGTCGACGCTGCCCTTGCGGTTGCGGAACTGGCGCACCTGGAAGGGGCGCCCGTCGACCGTGGTCCAGCCGAGCAGGATGTCGCTGACGACCTGCATGCGCTTCTGCCCGAGGACGACGCGCCGGCCCTCGTGGCCGGGGTCGGGGACGGCGAACCCGGCGGGCAGGTGGGGCAGGAGCACGGACGGCCGGGCTTCCTTCACCTGGAGGACGAGCGGTTCGCCCCGGTGGTCGAGGAGCAGGACGACATACGAGCGGGTGCCGACGCTGCCGGTGCCGACGACCCGGAAGGCGACGTCGTGGACGGCGTACCGGGCGAGGAGCGGCAGGCGGTCCTCGGAGACGGTCTCCAGGTAGTCGCCGAGGGCGGCGGTGACGGCGGCGGCCTCGGCGTCGGCCACCCGGCGCAGGACCGGTGGCGCGTCGACGAAGCGGCGTCCGCCGCCGTCGGTCTCGGCGACGGGCTCGGTGGAGCGGGCGGCGAACCGGGCGCTGGTGTTGTTGCGGGCCTTGGCGGAGACCCGCTCCAGGGTGCCGAGGAGGTCGCGGGCGTCGGTGTGGGAGACGAGCTCCTCGTCGGGTATCGCGTTCCAGGCGTCGAGGGCGGGGAGCCGGGCGAGGAGGCGCATGGTGCGCCGGTAGGCGCCGACGGTGTCGAAGGCGGCGGCCCGGCAGGTGTCCTCGTCGGCGCCGACGACGCGGCCCGCGAGGACGAGGGAGGTGGCGAGCCGCTTGAGGTCCCATTCCCAGGGGCCGACGACGGTCTCGTCGAAGTCGTTGAGGTCCATCACGAGCCGGCCGCGGGCGTCGCCGTAGAGGCCGAAGTTGGCGGCGTGGGCGTCGCCGCAGAGCTGTGCGGCGACGCCGGTGACGGGGGTGCCGGCGAGGTCGTGGGCCATGAGGCCGGCGGAGCCGCGCAGGAAGGCGAAGGGGTTGGCGGCCATGCGGCCGACGCGGATGGGGGTGAGCTCGGGGACCCGGCCGCGGCTGGACTCCTCGACGGCGCGGACCGCGTCGGGGCGCCCGGCGGGGAGGGTGAGCTCGGCGTGGGAGGCGCGGGGGACGGCGGTGCGCAGCTCCTTGCCGCGCCCCTTCGCGGAGTGTTCCGCGCTGCCGCGCCGTACGAATCCGGGCACGTGCGGGATGCGCTCCGCGTCCGTTCCGCCACGCTGTCCGGGCACGACGGCCTGGATCTCGTCCATGGGACGACCTCCCCCGATGACTGGCCGGACAGTGCGTCCGACGACTTCCGGAGCTGACGGTACAGCCGGTCTTGATCGCCCGTCTCCCCCTGTGGACAACTACCTGTGGACAACCATCGAGCCCCTGGTCAGACGGGTCCGGGCGGGATTCAGGCGGGTCAGACGGCGACGGCCTCCTCCATTTCCTCCTCCCGTTCCTCCTCCGTTTCCTGGTTCGTCTCCTCGTTCGTCTCCTGCTTCGTCGCCACTCCCGCGGTCGGGGCGTTCCGCGCGGCCTCGGTGCGGCCGGCGAGGGCGACGAGGGCGATTCCGGCGAGGAGCCAGAGGGAGAGGACGAGGAGGTGGCCGCCGAGGGCGTGTCCGTCGAAGTAGACGTGGCTGCGGATGCCCTCGACGAGGCCGGCGCCGTTCCAGAAGGCGTGCAGGGAGCCGAAGAAGCCGGGCTGGAGCTCGGGGCGGTAGATGCCGCCGGAGCTCGTGAAGTTGAGCATGACGAAGAGGACCATCACGCCGAGCGTGGTCCAGCGGCGCAGGTAGGTGTGGAGGCCGACGCCGATGAGGAGGATGCCGGCGGCGTAGAGCCAGGAGAGTGCCCAGACGCCGGCGAGTCCGTGGTCGACGAGGTGGAAGACGGGGCCGGCGAAGAGGGTGCCGATGAGGCTGACGACGAGGGCGGTGCCGGTGGCGAGCAGGGCGCGGATCCGCAGGGGGAGGGCGGCTCCGGCGGCTCCGATGACGGCGACGGAGGCGTAGGCGCCGATGCTGACGGCGACGAGGAGGAAGAAGACGCCCTGGCCGGTGGGGTCGCCGGAGGCGGTGGGGGCGAGGTCGGTGACCTTGAGGGGGGCGTCCTGTCCGGCGGCGACCTTGGTGAAGACCTTCTCGACGGCCATGGCGCTGGTGTCGGAGGAGGCGGAGGCGACGAGGAGTTCGGGGTGGTCGCCGGGGATGTAGGCGCCGTAGCTGTCCTGGTGGAGAAGGGCGGTGGCGGCGGTGGCGCGGTCGGGGACGGTGCGGACGTCGAGGGCGCCGTCGGCCTTGTCGTGGAGGGTCTGGGCGAGGACCTGGGTGGCGGGTCCTGAGCCGACGACGTCGACGCGGAGGTCGTGGGGCTGGGGGGCGTGGAAGGCGCCGAGGTAGGCGAGGCCCATGCCCAGGCACATGAGGAGGGGGGTGAGGAGGTGCCCGAGGACGTGCCGTAGAGCGGCGGCGGTGGTAGTGGGGTTCGGTCCTGCGGACACCGTGACCTCCGGATACAGACGACTGAGCGAGATGGTTGGCTTTTACAACCAAAGAACCGTTGTACTATACAACTGAAATCGCATGCCGGGCCAGCTCACCGAGGAGCCCCTATGTCCGACGCCCCCACCGGCGCCGCCGACGACGCCTCCGACGGAGCGCCGCGTGAGACCTCCCTGGACGTCATCCAGCGCGAGCTGACCGCCTTCGCGCGCCGGGCCCGGGCCGCCGCGGCCCGCGTCCACCCGGAGATCCCACTGGTCTCGTACACGCTCCTGTCCCACATCGAGGGTCGGCGCGGCAGCCGCGCCACGGACCTCGCGGCGCACTACCTGCTGGACAAGTCGACGGTCAGCCGCCAGCTGGCCGGCCTGGAGAAACTGGGCCTGGTGGAGCGCCGGCCCGCCCCCGAGGACCACCGGGTGCAGGTGCTGCACCCGACGGAGGCCGGTCTCGCGGTGCTCGCCACCGCGCAGGCGAACCGTCGCGCCGCCTATCAGGAGCGCCTGAAGGACTGGTCCAGCGAGGACCTGGACCGGTTCGCCGGCTATCTGCTCCGCTACAACGCCGCGGGTCCGGCCGGCCTGCCCGATCCCGACTGAGCGTCCCGGGCGGCTACAACCCCGCGTCGCGTGCGAGCAGCGCCGCCTGGACCCGGTTCTCGCACTGGAGTTTGGCGAGGATACGGCTGACGTAGGTCTTCACGGTCGCCTCGCTCATGTGCAGCCGACGGCCCGCGTCGGCGTTGGAGAGCCCCTCGCCGAGGACCGCGAGGACCTCGCGCTCCTTCTCGCCGAGCGCGGCGATCCGGCCGCGGGCCTCTTCGGCGCGGGCGGTCTCACGGCCGGAGGCGAGCCGTTCGACGACGTGCCGGGTCGCCGCCGGCGAGAGGTAGGCGTCGCCCGCGGCCGCGGCCCGTACGGCTCCGATCAGTTCGGCGGGGGCGGTGTCCTTCAGCAGGAAGCCGGCGCTGCCGTGCTCCAGCGCCCGCAGCACGTTCTCCCGCTCGCCGAAGGTCGTCAGGATGATCACCCGGGCCGCCGGCGCGGCCCTGCGTAGTTCCGGGAGGGCGGAGAGCCCGTCGAGGACGGGCATCTGGATGTCGAGCAGCACGACGTCGGCGGCGTGCGCGCGGACCGCGTCGACAGCCTCCCGGCCGTTCGCGGCCTCCGCGACCACGTGGATGTCCGGATCGGAGTTGAGGATCATCCGGATCCCCGCCCTGATCAGCGGCTCGTCGTCGGCGACCACGACCTTGACGGCCCGTCCGGCCCGCCCGGGCCGCCCGGACGGTCCCGTCCGCTCTGACAGCACTGCGCCTCCCCCAACGCTTCGGTACGGGCCGCCGAGGCACTACGGCCTCACGACGTACGACTTCTTCTCGATCAGCTTGCCGTCCTTGAAGCAGAACCGGAAAACGGGCTCCTCCTCGAAGGCGTCGCCCATCTCGGTGGAGAGCACGACGAGGCAGTCGGCGCCCTCGGGTCTGGCGGGCCCGCCCTTGCCGGTGACGCCCAGGACGCCGAGGGAGCCCGGGTCGGGGAGCAAGGAGCGGACGTCCGCCTCGTCCGTGCCGACCACGATCGACTCGTACCTGTCGGGCGTGACCATGGAGTCCTGGAAGGATCCGACGAGGTGGTAGAGGCCGAAGCCGGCGGCGACGAGCAGGACGACGAGCGCCGCGAAGGCGATGCCGCAGCCGAGCGCGATCGTCGCTCCGGTGCTCCGTGTCTTGCCCCCGTGCAGCGCCATCGCCAACTCCCGTTCCGTGAAGGTCCAGTCGGGGTCCCCGACCGGTGCGGAACGACTTTTCCTTCCGAAGGGCTTCGTCGACTGCTGCCGGAAGTCGTCGGCCGCGTCGACGAAAGGCGCCGATTCGCCGCTGGGCGCGGAGCCGTACGGCAGCATCCCGGCGACCCGGAATCCTCCGCCGTCGGCGGGGCCCGCGTGGCACATGCCGCCGACGAGCCGGGCCCGTTCGACGAGCCCGGCCAGCCCCTGGCCGCCGCTGACGACGCCCTCCGCGGGGCCGGTGGTCGGCTCCTCGTTGAAGATCTCGACGACGAACGTGTCGGGCTCGTAGCGCAGTTCGACGCTGATCGGGGCGCCCGGCGCGTACTTGTAGGCGTTGGTGAGCGCTTCCTGCGCCATGCGGTACGCGGCGTGCCCCGCGGCGGGCTCCAGGGGCCGCTCGTCGCCGATCCGCCGCAGCTCCACCCGGGTCCCGGCGGCGCGCGCCGAGGCGACGAGTCCTTCGATGCCGGCGATCCCGCGGGCCGCCCGCCCGCTCTCGTCCCCGACGGCCACCGGCCCGGTGTCGGGGTCGGGGGCCTCGGTGCCGTCCCGGAGTATGCCGACAACCTCCCGCAGCTCGTGCATGGCGGTCACGGACGCGTTCCGAAGCACGCCGACGACCTCCCGCTGCCGCTCGTTCAACTCGCGGTCCACCTCCAGGGCGCCGGTCTGCACGGCGATCAGGGCGAGTTGGTGGCCGAGGCTGTCGTGCATGTCCTGGGCGATGCGCTGCCGTTCCCGCAGCCGGGCGTTCCGCCCGATCATCGCCCGCTCGCTGATCAGCCGCACGTTGCGCTCCTGGAGCGCGTGGAGGAGGGTGCGGCGCTGGGCCCAGTAGCGGTGGGCGAGTCCGGGCGCGAGCGTGGTCCCCAGGTAGTAGAGGGTCGCCATGAACGCGAGGGTGAGCAGCCGCTGCTTGTCCCAGCCGATGAGCAGGGTCGCGCCGACGTTGAGGACGTAGGCGGCGACGTACGCGTGCAGGGCCCGGCCGACTCCGACGATGTGGCCGCCGGCGGACCAGCCGAGGACGAGCAGCAGCGGGCCGAGGCCGGGGACGACGGGGGCGAGCCCGGCGGTGACGACGAGCACGCTGGCGGGGAACCGGCGGCGCAGCAGCGACAGCACGGCCGCGGCGACGGCCACCCCGGCGAGCTGTGCGCCCTCGCCTCCGAGCAGTTCCTCGGTGCCGGCGGCGAGCAGCGCGACGACGGCGGTGAGGGCCGCCTCCCCGACGGTCCTGCGCCGCGACCATTTCCCGGCGGGCGCGAGCCATCTCCACGCGGCGGCCACCCTGGACCCGATCCCGCGCCCGGCCTCCGGCTTCGCCGCCGTCCCCACCCTCGTCGCTTCCACGCTCGCACCCTAGGCAGCGCGGGCAGGCCGGAGCGTCCCTCTTTCGTCGCGACCCGGAACGACGAAAGGCGAGACGGAGACGGGGCGGGCGCAGACGGAACGAGACGGAGACGGGGCGTCATATGCGCCGAATACGCGCCGACGCCGCTTCCGTGTCCGGACAACGCGGAAGCCCCGTAGGTCTGGGACCTACGGGGCTTCCGTCTGGTGCGCGAGGGGGGAGTTGAACCCCCACGCCCTTTCGGGCACTGGAACCTGAATCCAGCGCGTCTGCCTATTCCGCCACCCGCGCATTGGGTGGTCTCCCGGTCTCTCACCTTTCGGTGCGAGCGCCTGGCGACATCTGAAGATTAGCACGTCGCAGACGGTGGATTCACATCCCTTGTTTCGGCCCCCCTCGGGCCGAACAGAGGAGAGAGGGGAGGCAGACCCCGACGCCCTCACCCGAGGAGACGGCGCCCCCGCCCGAGGGAGACGGAGAGAAGGAGGAGGGGGAAGAGAGGGAAGGGGGAGAGGGGAAGGGGGGGAAGGGGGGAGAGAGGAAAGGAGACCGGGAGAAGAAGGAGAGAAGGGACACAGGGGAAGAGAGGGGAGGGAAGGGAGAGAGCGGAGAGACAGGGGAGAAGCGGGAGGTTGCGGCGCCGGCGGCCCCGTCCTGCGTGACGGCTCACCTCCTCCACCCTCCTGTCGGACAGTCTCGTGCGGGACACTGTCCACAGGCCCCCTCTACGATCCCTGGGGGGAGGGCCTGTGAGAGGTGACACTCGTCCACAGGGCAGAGAAGGGGAACCAGCCGATTTCCCGACGCGTGGATACGATCAGTAAGCAGTACCAGGACGGCAACGACGGAGGAGGTGCCCCATGGGAGTCCTGAAGCGTTTCGAGCAGCGTCTCGAAGGTCTGGTCAACGGCACCTTCGCCAAGGTGTTCAAGTCCGAGGTCCAGCCGGTCGAGATCGCCGGCGCGCTCCAGCGCGAGTGCGACAACAACGCGCAGATCTGGAACCGCGAGCGGACCGTCGTCCCCAACGACTTCATCGTGGAGCTCAGCGCGCCCGACTACGAGCGCCTGAGCCCCTACTCGGGGCAGCTGGGCGACGAGCTCGCCGGGCTGGTCCGTGACTACGCCAAGCAGCAGCGGTACACCTTCATGGGGCCGATCAAGGTCCACCTGGAGAAGGCCGACGACCTCGACACCGGTCTGTACCGGGTGCGCAGTCGTACGCTCGCGTCGAGCACGTCCCAGCCGCAGCCGCACCCGGGGCAGCAGCCCCACCAGCAGCCCCGCCCGCCCCAGGGGCAGGGCGGCTACGGGTACCCGCCGCAGGGTCCCCCGCCCGGCGCGCCGCCGATGCCCGCCTCGCCACCCCCCGGCGGCGCGGGTCACCGGCCCGCCGCCGCCGGCGGCGGCCGTCCCGCGGCGCCCGGCGGCACCCAGGTGCGCCGCTGGATCGAGATCAACGGCAACCGCCACCAGATCTCCCGCCCGACCCTGGTCCTCGGCCGCAGCACCGACGCGGACGTGAGGATCGACGATCCCGGCGTCTCCCGCCGGCACTGCGAGATCCGGACCGGAACGCCCTCGACGATCCAGGATCTCGGATCCACCAACGGCATCGTGGTGGACGGGCAGCACACCACCCGCGCTACGCTCCGCGACGGCTCGCGGATCGTCGTGGGCAGCACCACCATCGTTTACCGGCAAGCCGAAGGGTGAAGCGGGGGCAATGTCAGAGCTGACCCTGACGGTCATGCGGTTGGGTTTCCTGGCCGTTCTGTGGCTGTTCGTCATCGTGGCCGTCCAGGTCATCCGCAGTGACCTGTTCGGCACGCGGGTGACCCAGCGCGGTTCGCGCCGCCAGGAGGCGCGCACCCAGCAGGGCGGGCGCCAGGCCGCTCCGCCGCCGCAGCGCGGCCAGCAGCAGGCGCCGCCGTCCGGCGGTGGCCGGTCGCGGCGCGGCGCGCCGACGAAGCTGGTCGTCTCCGAGGGCACCCTCACGGGCACCACCGTCGCCCTGCAGGGCCAGACGATCACCCTGGGCCGGGCGCACGACTCGACGATCGTGCTGGACGACGACTACGCCTCCAGCCGGCACGCCCGGATCTACCCGGACCGGGACGGCCAGTGGATCGTCGAGGACCTCGGGTCCACGAACGGCACGTACCTCGACCGGACCCGCCTCACCACCGCGACGCCGATTCCGCTGGGGGCGCCGATCCGCATCGGCAAGACCGTCATCGAGCTGCGGAAGTAGTACGACAATGAGCGAGCTGACCGGAGCGACCGGAGGGTGGGCAGTGTGGGTCGAGACCGGCTGTACCCCGATGCAGCGGCGACAGGGCAGGTGGGCATGAGTCTCTCCCTGCGATTCGCCGCGGGCTCGCACAAGGGCATGATCCGCGAGGGCAACGAGGACTCCGGCTACGCCGGTCCGCGTCTCCTCGCGATCGCCGACGGCATGGGCGGCCAGGCCGCCGGCGAGGTCGCCTCCTCCGAGGTGATCTCCACGCTCGTCGTCCTCGACGACGACATCCCCGGATCCGACATCCTCACCTCGCTCGGTACGGCGGTGCAGCGCGCCAACGACCAGCTCCGGATGATGGTCGAGGAGGACCCGCAGCTGGAGGGCATGGGCACCACGCTCACCGCCCTGCTGTGGACCGGTCAGCGCCTCGGCCTCGTGCACGTCGGCGACTCCCGCGCGTACCTGCTGCGCGACGGCGTCCTCACCCAGATCACCCAGGACCACACCTGGGTCCAGCGGCTCGTCGACGAGGGCCGGATCACCGAGGAGGAGGCCACCACCCACCCGCAGCGCTCGCTCCTGATGCGCGCGCTCGGCAGCGGCGACCACGTCGAGCCCGACCTCTCCATCCGTGAGGTCCGCGCCGGCGACCGGTACCTGATCTGCTCCGACGGCCTGTCCGGCGTGGTGTCCCACCAGACCCTGGAGGACACCCTCGCCAGCTACCAGGGCCCGCAGGAGACCGTGCAGGAGCTGATCCAGCTCGCGCTGCGCGGCGGCGGCCCCGACAACATCACGGTGATCGTCGCCGACGTCCTCGACGTCGACGGCGGCGACACCCTCGCCGGCCACCTCAGCGACACCCCGGTCGTCGTCGGCGCGGTCGCCGAGAACCAGCAGCAGCTGAACGACGGCGGCGCGATGCAGACCCCGGCCGGCCGCGCCTCCGGGCTCGGCCGCCCCGCCCACCACCAGCCGCCCGCCGGCGGCTTCGGCCCGCCCGGCAGCGGCGACGACCACGGCTACGGCGGTCCGCCGCACGGCGCCTTCGACTCGTACACCGACGACGACTTCGTCAAGCCGCGCCGCAAGCGGCGGTGGATCGGGCGCACCCTGATCCTCGTCCTCGCCCTCGGCGTCCTCGCCGGCGGCGCGTACGGCGGCTGGCGCTGGACCCAGACCCAGTACTACGTGGGCTCCAGCGACGGGCACGTGGCGCTGTACCGGGGCATCAGCCAGGACCTCGCGTGGGTGAAGCTCTCGGAGGTCGAGAAGGACCACCCCGAGATCGAACTCAAGTACCTCCCCGCCTACCAGCGGAAGCAGGTCGAGGACACCATCGCGGGCGGCAGCCTCGCCAAGGCCCAGACGAAGATCTCCGAGCTGTCCGTGCAGGCCTCGGCGTGCAAGAAGACCGAAGAGCGCCGCGTGGCCAAGGAGAAGGCCGACAAGGAGAAGGCCGCCGCCGAGGCGGCCGAGAAGCCGGCCGACGGCGACAGCGCCGATGCCAAGCCCGAATCCAAGCCCACCGCAGCCGCTCCGACCCCGGGTCCCACCCTCACCTCGGAGGAGCAGAAGCTGGCCTCGAACTGCGGCAAGCAGTAAGCACCCGTAGGGGGCCTGTCACCACCATGAGCGTTGTCACCAACACGACCACCATCGGCGCGATCGAGGCGCCGAGCCGCCGCAACACCGAGCTGGCGCTCCTCGGCTTCGCCGTCGCCATCCCGGTGTTCGCGTACCTCAACGTCGGGCTCGCCCTGGACGGCGAGGTCCCGGCCGGCATGCTCGGGTACGGGCTCGGCCTGGCGCTCCTCGCGACCGTCGCCCACCTCGTGGTGCGCAAGTGGGCCCCGTACGCGGACCCGCTGCTGCTGCCGCTGGCGACCCTGCTCAACGGCATGGGGCTGGTGCTGATCTGGCGGCTGGACCAGTCGCCGCGGCTGATCGCGACGTCGATGCGGCTGTACAAGAGCTTCAGCCCGGACGCGCCCGCCCAGATGATGTACTCGGCGATCGGCATCGCGATGCTGGCGGCCGTACTGCTGTTGTTGAAGGACCACCGGGTCCTCCAGCGCTACACGTACATCTCGATGATGGCGGCGCTCGTCCTCCTGCTGCTGCCCCTGGTGCCGGGTCTCGGTTCCGCCGTCTACGGCGCCAAGATCTGGATCAACGTCGCGGGCTTCTCCATCCAGCCCGGAGAGTTCGCGAAGATCGTCCTCGCGGTGTTCTTCTCCGGCTATCTGATGGTGAAGCGGGACGCGCTGGCCCTGGCCAGCCGCCGCTTCATGGGGCTCTACCTGCCCCGCGGCCGCGACCTGGGGCCGATCCTCACGATCTGGGCGGTCAGCCTCCTCATCCTGATCTTCGAGAACGACCTCGGTACGTCCCTGCTGTTCTTCGGCATGTTCGTGATCATGCTGTACGTGGCGACCGAGCGGACCAGCTGGATCGTCATGGGTCTGCTGATGTCCGTCGCCGGCGCGGTCGGCGTGGCCTCCTTCGCGAGTCACGTCCAGGCCCGTGTCGACGCCTGGGCCGACCCGTTCTCCTGCGCCGAGAAGGTCGCGGCATGCGACCAGATGACCGAAGTGCTGATGTCCTTCGGCTCCGGCGGCATCCTCGGCACCGGCCTGGGCCAGGGCAATTCGGATCTCATCGGCTTCGCCGCGAACTCCGACTTCATCTTCGCCACCGTCGGCGAGGAGCTCGGTCTGGCCGGCGTCATGGTCTTCCTGCTGCTGTACGGGCTGATCATCGAGCGCGGTATCCGGACCTCCCTCGCCGCCCGCGACCCCTTCGGCAAGCTGCTGGCGATGGGCCTCTCCGGCGCCTTCGCGCTCCAGATCTTCGTCGTCGCCGGCGGCGTGATGGGCCTCATCCCGCTCACCGGTATGACGATGCCGTTCCTCGCGTACGGCGGTTCGTCCGTGATCGCCAACTGGGCCCTGATCGGCATCCTGATCCGGATCAGCGACACCGCGCGCCGCCCCGCGCCCGCCCCCGCCCCGAACCCCGACGCCGAGATGACCCAGGTGGTCCGTCCGTGAACAAGCCGCTGCGCCGGGTCGCGATCTTCTGCGGCCTGCTCGTCCTCGCCCTGCTCCTGCGCGACAACTGGCTCCAGTTCGTCCGCGCCGACGAGCTGAACTCGCACGCGGACAACAAGCGCGTCCAGATCGAGCGGTACGCCACCGAGCGCGGCAACATCATCGTCGACGGCAAGCCGATCACCGGCTCCGTGGATTCGGGCGGCACCTACTACAAGTACAAGCGCACCTACGTGAACGGCCCCATGTGGGCCCCGGTCACCGGGTACGCCTCGCAGGTGTACGACGCCAACTTCATCGAGAAGATCGAGGACGGCATCCTCACCGGCAACGACGACCGGCTCTTCTTCGACCGGACCCTCGCCATGTTCACCGGCGAGAAGAAGAAGGGCGGCGACGTCGTCACCACCCTCAACGGCGCCGCGCAGAAGGCCGCCTTCGAGGGCCTGGGCAGGAACACCGGTGCCGTGGTCGCGATCGAGCCGTCGACCGGCAAGATCCTGGCGATGGCGTCCACCCCCTCGTACGACCCTGCCACGATCGCCGGCAGCAACGACGAGAAGGCGTGGGTGGCGCTGACCGAGTCCAAGGCCAAGCCGATGCAGAACCGCGCGCTGCGCGAGATCTACCCCCCCGGCTCGGTCTTCAAGGTCGTGACCGCGGCCGCCGCCCTGGAGTCCGGCAAGGTCAAGGACATCGACGCGGCGACCGACACCCCCGAGGGCTGGAAGATCCCGCTGTCCAACCTGCCCATGAAGAACCACTCGGGCGGCTGTGCCGACGCCAGCCTCAACGAGGCGCTGCGGATCTCCTGCAACTCGGTCTTCGCCAAGCTCGGTGACGAGGTCGGCGTCGACAAGATGACCGAGATGGCAGAGAAGTTCGGGTTCAACGCGGAGCAGTTCGTCCCTGTCCGTTCCGCGGCCTCGGTCTTCGACAAGAAGGCCGACCGCGGCGGAAACGCACAGGCGTCCATCGGCCAGTTCAACACCGCGACGACCCCGCTCCAGATGGCGATGGTCACGGCGGCGATCGCGAACGACGGCAAGCTGATGAAGCCGTACATGATCGACCAGCTGCGCGCCCCGAACCTGGACGTGATCAAGCAGAACGAGCCGGAGGAGATGAGCCGGCCGGTCTCTCCGGAGAACGCCCAGAAGCTCCAGGCGATGATGGAGAACGTCGTCTCGAAGGGCACCGGTGCCAAGGCCGACGTGCACATGAGCGGCGTGAGGGTCGGCGGCAAGACGGGTACCGCGCAGCACGGCGAGAAGAACGCCAAGCGCCCGTACGCGTGGTTCATCTCGTACGCCAAGACCGACCAGGGTTCCCCGGTCGCCGTCGCCGTGATCGTCGAGGACGCCGAGGGTGTCGGCCGTGAGGACATCAGCGGTGGCGGTCTCGCCGCACCGATCGCGAAGGCGGTCATGAAGGCGGTTCTGAAGAGCCGCGGCTGATCTTGCGAAGGGCCGGTGCCCGCCAGGTACCGGTCAGGTATCAGCTGCCCTCCGCGCGTGGTCCGGCTCTTCGGGGCCGGTACCGTATGCGCGGACAGCACACACCGCCGGACCACCCCAGGGTGCGGTCGGGACAGACGGAGAGGGCTGGATTAGCTATGGAAGAGCCGCGTCGCCTCGGCGGCCGGTACGAGCTGGGCTCGGTGCTCGGCCGCGGTGGCATGGCCGAGGTGTACCTCGCCCAGGACACCCGGCTCGGCCGCACCGTCGCCGTGAAGACGCTGCGGGCCGACCTGGCCCGTGACCCGTCCTTCCAGGCCCGGTTCCGCCGTGAGGCACAGTCCGCCGCCTCCCTGAACCACCCGGCGATCGTCGCCGTCTACGACACCGGCGAGGACTACGTCGACGGGGTCTCCATCCCGTACATCGTGATGGAGTACGTCGACGGGTCGACGCTCCGTGAGCTGCTCCACTCGGGCCGCAAGCTGCTGCCCGAGCGCACCCTGGAGATGACCGTCGGCATCCTCCAGGCCCTCGAGTACTCGCACCGCGCCGGCATCGTGCACCGCGACATCAAGCCCGCGAACGTGATGCTGACCCGTACGGGCCAGGTCAAGGTCATGGACTTCGGCATCGCGCGCGCCATGGGCGACGCGGGCATGACCATGACGCAGACCGCGGCCGTCATCGGCACCGCCCAGTACCTCTCGCCGGAGCAGGCCAAGGGCGAGCAGGTCGACGCGCGCTCCGACCTGTACTCCACCGGCTGCCTGCTCTACGAGCTGCTGACCGTCCGGCCGCCGTTCATCGGCGACTCCCCCGTGGCCGTGGCCTACCAGCACGTCCGCGAGGAGCCGCAGCCGCCGAGCAACTTCGACGCCGAGATCACGCCCGAGATGGACGCCATCGTCCTCAAGGCACTGGTCAAGGACCCCGACTACCGCTACCAGTCCGCCGACGAGATGCGCGCGGACATCGAGGCGTGCCTCGACGGGCAGCCGGTCGCGGCCGCCGCCGCGATGGGCATGGCGGGCGCCCCGGCGTACAACGGCTACGGCTATCCGCCGGAGGACCAGCCGACGACGGCGCTGCGCCAGACCGACCCGGCCGGCCAGACGACGATGATGCCGCCCGTCCAGCAGGACGGCGGCTACGGCGGTGGGTACGGCGGGCACGACGGTTACGACGACCGTCCGGACCGCCGCCGCGGCGGCGGCGGCGGCCAGAAGAAGTCGAACGCCTCGACGATCCTGCTCGCGCTCTGCGGCGTCCTGGTCCTGGTCGGCGCGATCTTCATCGCCAAGTACCTCCTGGACACCAACGACACCCCGCAGCAGACGCAGGTGCCGCCGCTCGTCGGCCAGACGATGCCCGACGCGCAGCGGTCCGCGCAGAACGCCCAGGTGAAGGTGGTGGAGGCGGGCAAGGAGCGCTGCGACCAGCCCACCGGCGCCATCTGCCGCCAGGACCCGGCCTCCGACGGCGCCGCGAAGATGCCGATCGACGGCACGATCCAGGTGTGGGTCTCCGAGGGCGCGCCGCTCGTGGAGGTCCCGGACGTCCAGGAGCAGTCGCTCCAGCGGGCGAAGGAGACCCTGGAGGGCAAGGGCTTCAAGGTCAAGGTCGACGAGGAGGAGTCCGAGGAGGACCCCGGCACCGTCCTGCGGCAGAACCCGCAGAACGGCACCAAGGCCGAGAAGAACTCCGAGGTGACCCTCACCGTCGCCAAGCAGAAGCTGACGCAGCTGCCGAACGTGAAGAACCGCGACATCAGCCTGGCGCTCCAGCAGCTGAACGGCCTCCAGTTCACCAACGTGAAGCAGGAGGAGGTCGACAGCGACCAGCCCAAGGGCATGGTCCTGGAGCAGGTCCCGGCCGGCCCGAGCAACCAGCCGCTGGACGTCGAGATCAAGCTGAAGGTCTCGAAGGGCCCGCAGGAGACCCCGATCACGATCCCCGGCGACCTCGCCGGGAAGACGCTGAAGGAAGTCCGGGACTGGTTCCAGAGCCAGGGCGTGACGGTCGTGGTGGTCGGTGTCGACAAGGACGACGCCCGTGTCATGCAGTCGGCGCCCGCCGGCGGTCAGACGGTCAACAAGGGCGGCTCGGTCACCCTGTTCACCGCTGACGTGAACGGCGGGGGCAACCCCGGCGGGAACGGCGGCCAGCAGGACGGCGGCAACGGCGACGGCAACATCGGCGGCTGGTTCGACTAGCCCGGCCGGCCCGAGAGCAGAAGGGGGAGCCCCGGAGTCCTTCACAGGACTCCGGGGCTCCCCCCTTTCGTCGTTCCGTCTTCCGTCTTCCGTCTTCCGTCAGCGGAGTTCGGCCGGCGGGGTGCGGTCCGCGTCGACCTTCTCCGTGCGGGCCAGCTCGCCCCACACGATGTAGCGGTAGTCGGAGGTGTACATCGGGGTGCAGGTGGTGAGGGTGATGTACCGGCCGGGTGCCTTCTTGCCGGACTC
This sequence comes from Streptomyces sp. R302, assembly GCF_012927245.1. Taxonomy (GTDB): domain Bacteria; phylum Actinomycetota; class Actinomycetes; order Streptomycetales; family Streptomycetaceae; genus Streptomyces. The sequence goes on along the minus strand of NZ_JABBGE010000009.1, from coordinate 38,166 downwards.
CTCGGGGACCGGCTGGAGGACGTCCACGTTGTACTTCGTGGTCTCCGGGAGCGTCTTGTAGACCTTGTAGACGTACCAGGTGTCCTTGGACTCGAAGACGATCGGATCGCCGTTCTTCAACTTGTGGATGTCGTGGAACTTGGCGCCGTGGCCGTCCCGGTGGGCGGCGAGCGTGAAGTTGCCCTGCTTGTCCTGCGGGAGGGCCGACTTGACCGGTTCGGTGTAGTAGCCGGCGACGCCGTTGTTGAGGACAGTGCTCTCGGTGCCCCGCTTCACCAGGATCTCGTCGCCGCCGAAGGCGGGGACGTGGAGGAAGCCGAGGCCTCCCTTGGTGTCGAGGGCGCCGGGGCCCTGGTCGGCCCATTCGCCGCGGACCTGCGCGCCTTCCTTGTCGGCGGCGCGGTCGGCGAGGACGTTCGTCCACCACAGCGAGTAGACGACGAAGAGTCCGAGCACGAGGCCGGCTGTGATGAGGAGTTCGCCGAAGACGCTGATGAGCCCGGCGATCCGGTTGCGCGCACGTGACACTGGGTCGGCCCTCGTCCCTTCTGGAGGTGTGGGGTCTCAGCCTACGAGCGCGGCCGGCTTTCCCTTGCTCCGCGGGCGTTCCTCGACCAGCTTTCCCCAGACGATCATGCGATAGGTGCTGGTCCACTCGGGCGTGCAGGTCGTCAGGGTGATGTACCGGCCGGGCTTGGTGAAGCCGGAGCCCTTGGGGATGGGGTCGATGACGGAGACGTTCGACGGGGAGGTCTGCGGCAGGATGCTCGCCATCTCGTAGGTGTAGTAGGCGTCCTTGGTCTCGACGACGATCGGGTCGCCCGGCTTGAGCTTGTTGATGTAGCGGAACGGTTCGCCGTGGGTGTTGCGGTGGGCGGCGACCGCGAAGTTGCCCTGCTTGTCGGCGGGCATGGCGGTCTTGAGCTTGCCCTCGCCGTAGTGGCCGGCCATGCCCTTGTCGAGGACCTTGGGCTTGCTGATGCCCTCGGCGACGGGGACGACGACGTCCAGCTTGGGGATGTACATGATGGCGAAGCCCTCGCCGGGGGCGAAGACGTCCGGCTTGTTCTCGCCCTTTGCCCAGGTGTCCTCGATGCGATCCTTCGCCTGGTCGGCCTCCTGGCCGGCGAGGACGTTGGTCCACCACAGCTGGTAGGCGACGAAGAGGAGCATGACCACGCCGAGGGTGATGAACAGCTCGCCGACGACGACGCCGACGCTGTCCTTGGCGGCCTTCGCCTCCCGGGCGGCGCGGCGGGCCTCGACCCGCGAGAGGGGGCGCTCGGCGGGGGTCCCCGCGGACGCCCCGGTGGCCGCTCCGGCCGCCGGGCGGCTCTTGCCGCGGCCCTGCTTGGCGGCGGCCCGCCGCCGCTCGGCCCGCCCGGGCCCGGGAAGGGCCTCCACGGGCCTCGGAGCCTCCTCCGCGACCTCGGGCGCCTCCCGGGTCCCCTCGGCCTCGTACGGCTCGCGTATGGGCTCGTGGACGGCTTCCCGAGGGGGTTCGTAGCCCGGTGCCTGCGTCTGCGCCTCGTACGGATACGGGTACGGGCCCTGCTGCTCGTAGCCGTACCCGTCCTGCTCGTACCCGCCCTGGTCGTACGAGCTCTGCCGGTCGTACCCGCCCTGCTCGTACTGGCCCTGCTGGTCGTAGGCGCCCTGCTGCTCGTAGGCGCTCTGTTCGTACGGGCTCCGCCCGGGCGCCTGGCCCCCGTGGTTCTCGGGTATCGGCTCGGCGCCGGACGGCTCGGATGCCCGGAACCACGGCGAGCCCGTCGTCACGCGACGGCCTTGCCCACCACCGGCGCGAGCCCCGCCGACCGGCCGACCGCTCCCTCGTCTCCGCACTGCGTCAGCCAGTTGGCGAGCATCAGGTGGCCGTGCTCGGTGAGCACCGACTCGGGGTGGAACTGGACGCCCTCGACGGGCAGTTCGCGGTGGCGGAGGCCCATGATGATGCCGTCCTCGGTCCGCGCGGTCACTTCGAGCTCGGCGGGCAGGTCGGCCGGCTCGGCGGCGAGCGAGTGGTAGCGGGTGGCCGTGAACGGCGAGGGGAGGCCGGCGAAGACGCCCTTGCCCTCGTGGACCACGGGCGAGGTCTTGCCGTGCAGCAGCTCGGGGGCGCGGTCGACGACACCGCCGTAGGCCACGGCCATCGACTGCATGCCGAGGCAGACGCCGAAGACCGGGACGCCGGTGGCGGCGCAGTGCCGCACCATGTCGATGCAGACGCCGGCCTGCTCGGGGGCGCCGGGCCCGGGGGACAGCAGCACGCCGTCGAAGCCGTCCTGGGCGTGGCTCAGCTCCACCTCGTCGTTGCGCAGCACCTCGCACTCGGCGCCGAGCTGGTAGAGGTACTGCACGAGGTTGAAGACGAAGCTGTCGTAGTTGTCGACGACGAGAATTCGCGCGCTCACTGGCCGTCCACCGTCACATCGTTGAACGGAAGCAGAGGCTCCGCCCAGGGGAACACGTACTGGAAGAGGGCATAGACGACCGCGAGGACCAGCACGACCGAGATCAGCGCCTTCACCCAGGCGTTGCCCGGCAGATGCCGCCAGATCCATCCGTACATGACGTCCGACCGCCCCTTCCGTTCGTTACGGGCACCAGAGTACGGGGCGAGGCCCCCGTCGGGGGGAAGCTGTCCGAAGCCTGTGGACAACCGGTCCCGTCCGGGCTACGCGGCGGGCCGGGCCTGGTGGAGGTCGACGGCGCCCGCGTAGCCGGGGAGGGTGACGTTCTTGTGGTCGTCGACCTTCCAGCCGAGGCCGTAGGCCTTCACGTACAGCTGGTAGTTCTGGAGCGCGGGGGAGTCCGCGAGGGCCTTGTCGAGCTTCCCGCGGTCGCCGACGGCGGTGATCTTGTACGGGGGCGAGTAGACCCGGCCCTGGAGGATCAGGGTGTTGCCGACGCAGCGGACCGCGCTGGTGGAGATGAGCCGCTGGTCCATGACGCGGATGCCTTCGGCGCCGCCCTCCCACAGGGCGTTGACGACGGCCTGGAGGTCCTGCTGGTGGATGACCAGGTCGTTGGCCTGCGGTTCGGGGTAGCCGGGGGCGGCCTGGGCGCCGGGCGGGGCGTCGTTCAGGGTGACGGTGAGGCCGGGGCCGGAGATCTCGGTGGTGCCCGCGGCGGTCTCCAGGGCCTTGAGGCGGCGGTCCTCGGCGGCCGTGGAGCCGTCGTCGCGGGCGGCGAGGGTCTCGACCCGGTCGCGCAGGAGGGCGGTGGACTCGTCGAGGCCCGCGTTCTTGTGGCTGCGTTCCTCGATGAGGTCGGAGAGCCTCAGCAGGGAGGCGTCCGTGCGGATGTTGGTGCCCTTGGCGGTGTTGAAGCTCGTGACGAAGAGCAGCCCCGCGAGGGCGAAGACGCCCAGGGTGAGGAGGCGGACGGGGCGCCAGGAACCGGCCCCGCCCGGTCCGACGGGGGGTTCGCCCGGAGTGTCGGCGGAATTGCTCAACGTACCCTGATCCCCTTCTGCGCCGCGGAACCACTACGCTAACGGACGCCCGGGGGGCGCAGTCGACCTGCTACGTCACATCCCGGCGACAGCCACAGTTCCCTGCGCGGTCACGCAGCGCATCGACAGGAGAGTCCCTCGTGCCGAAGTCACGGATCCGCAAGAAGGCCGACTACACGCCCCCGCCGGCGAAGCAGGCCGCCAACATCAAGCTGACGAACCGCAGCTGGGTCGCCCCGGTGATGCTGGCCCTGTTCGCCATCGGTCTGGTGTGGATCGTGGTCTTCTACGTCACCGATGGTTCGCTTCCGGTCGAGTCGATCCGGAACTGGAACATCGTGGTCGGCTTCGGTTTCATCGCCGCCGGCTTCGGTGTCTCCACGCAGTGGAAGTGAGCGTCTTAGCGGCGCTTAGCGGGTCTTCCCGGTTGCCGTCAAGCTCACCCCTGAGTTTATCCACAGCGTTGTGCACAGCACTGGATAACTTACGAAGATCTGTGGATAACTCGCACCGGGTTGACGCCGGTATGACCGCGAACACCTGTCCACGATCGACTGGAGCCCCCTCCCTCTCGGGACAAATCCCAGGTCAGAGGCAGGGGGCTCGGTCATGCCCACCGCAGTGGGGAGAACCCGCCACGCGCTGTGGATAACTCTGGGGAAAGCTCGCTTCCCCAGCTCGTCCACAGCCTCACGCGCTCAGGTGAGCGCCATGGTCCTGCCCACCACGACGCCCACGTCGATGAGCAGCACCAGTCCACAGGCGCCGTACTGGATGAGCTCCCGGCGGATCCGGGGCGCGCCCACGAGCACGTACGTCACCAGGGCACCGGCCACGAGTCCACCGACGTGCGCCTCCCAGGAGATCCCCGGACGGGTGAATGTCATCGCCAGGGAGAGGGCCACGAAGAGGAGCACCGGCGCCATGTCGTGGCGCCGCCGGCGGGCAAGGACCGCCCAGGCGCCGATGAGGCCGTAGACGATCCCCGAGGCGCCCAGCGAGGGCTGGTTCGGGGCGGCGACCACATAGGCGAGGACCGAGCCGGACAGGCCGGAGAGCAGGCACAGGAGCGCGTACCGGGACCGGCCGAGCTCCGGCTCGACGATCCCGCCGATCACCCACAGGCCCAGCAGGTTGAAGAGGATGTGCCAGGGCTCCTGGTGCAGGACCGTGGAGGTGAGCAGCCGGTACCACTCGCCGTCCGCGACGCCGACGACCTCGCCGAGCAGCGGGTTGTACGCGTACCCGATCAGCACGAGCTCGTCGACGAACCGGTCGCCGAGGATCAGCACCAGCCCGTACACCAGCACGCAGACCCCGATGAGGATCTTGGTGACGAGGCGGTCGTCGGTCCTGACCCGGCCGCCCGCGAGCGTCCTGGCCTGGTTGGCGCCGGCCGCGTGCCCGGTGCCCGAGCCGCTGCGGACGCAGTCGGGGCACTGGAAGCCGACGGAGGCGGAGATCATGCACTCCGGGCAGATGGGCTTCTCGCAGCGGGTGCAGCGGATGCCCGTCTCGGTGCCGGGGTGGCGGTAGCAGTGCGGCGGTCCGGACGGCGCGTCCATGGGCGGGGTCCCCTCCTTCTTCCCGGTCAGCGCTGCTCGATCACCACGGACTCGACCACGACGTCGGTCAGCGGCCGCTGGGTCTGCGGGTCGGTGGGGACCTGTGCGATGGCGTCCACGACGGCGCGGCTCTTCGCGTCCACGACCTCGCCGAAGATGGTGTGCTTGCGGTTCAGCCAGGTCGCGGCGCCGACCGTGATGAAGAACTGGGAGCCGTTGGTGCCCGGCCCGGCGTTGGCCATCGCCAGCAGGTACGGCCGGTCGAACCAGAGCTCCGGGTGGAACTCGTCCGCGAACTCGTAGCCGGGGCCGCCCGTGCCGGTGCCCAGCGGGTCGCCGCCCTGGATCATGAAGTCGCCGATGACCCGGTGGAAGACCGTGCCGTCGTAGAGGGGATCGGTGGAGACCCGGCCGGTGCCGGGGTGGGTCCACTCGCGCTCGCCCGAGGCGAGCTCGGTGAAGTTCCGCACCGTCTTCGGCGCGTGGAACGGCAGCAGGCGCACCTCGATGTCGCCCGCGCTGGTCTTGAGGATCGCGTACGGCATGGCCACGGTCCGCCTTCCCTCCCTGGTCGTGCGTCACACCGCGGAACGGATCGCCTCACGCGTCCGCGGCCCTGGCGAGTCGATCCTCGCACGACGCGGCGGCCGCGTACGGCCCGCACGCACTCCCCGCATGCCCCGGATGCCAGCCCCGCATGCCGGAGTTCGCTCCGGAAGGCATGATGCCGAAAAGGATGGAAAGGTGAAAAACCGACATCGCTCGCCACCGAGGAGGAGGAACCCGTGACTCGCATGGACAGCGTGCGCGCCGCTACGGATTCGGCGAAGGAAAGCGTCCTGCACGCCGCGGACGTGGTGGCGCCGTACGCCGGCACGGCCAAGGACCAGGCCGCGCACTATGCGCACGAGGCGCGGGTGCGGCTCGCACCCAGGATGTCGAGCGCCGCTCGGCAGGCACGCGCGCAGGCGCGTGCGCAGTACGCCGCGCATGTGGCGCCGCACGTGCCGCCGCGGGTCGACGAGGCCGCGCAGCGCGCTGCGGCTCGGACCCGCTCCGTCGCCCATCAGGTGGCCGACTACACCGTTCCGCGTGTCGAGCACGCGGTCGCCGCGACCGGTCCCGTCCTTGAGGAGGCCGGGTCGCGTTCCACTGCCGCCTTGGCCGCTCTGCGCGGTCAGGTGACGCCGGACGACGTCCGGAAGATCGTGAGGAAGCAGGAGCGCCGGGCCAGGGCCGGGCGTCTCGTGAAGGGTCTGGTCGTACTCGGGGTGCTGCTCGGCGGCGCGTTCGCCGCCTGGAAGTGGTGGGACAGGCAGGCCAATCCCGACTGGCTGGTCGAGCCGCCGGCGCCCACGGAGGTGGACGAGGGCTCGGGCATGCCGTCCGCGTCGGGCGGTCCCTCGGGCATGGGGTCCGAGGCCGGTACGCGGGTGGTCGCGGATTCCGGGAGCGTGGTGGAGGCCGGGACCGAAGGCGGGTCCGGGATCGAGGCGGAGCCGGAGAACGGGTCCACGGAGCCCGACGAGCGCCGCTGACCTGGGACCGTTCCGTCCGGGGTCGAGCCCGGTTCGGGGTGCGGTGTCCGGTTCGGGGTGCGGTGAGGGAGGAGTCGTGCTCTCCCCGCACCCTAGGCGGCCGTCGCGAGCGCCAGCCGCGTCAGCGCGGCCGGGTCGCTCGCGAACGGTGCGGCGGCGCGGAGCGTGCGGGAGGCGGGGGCGGAGCCGTGCGCCTCGGCGCCGATGCGCTGCTTGATGGTGGGCGGCAGCGAGCCGCGGCGGAGGGGCGTCCAGGGCTCCGCCCGCCTCTGTGCCACGACCGTCGCGGCGCGCTCGGCGGCGACGGGGGCGGCGGGGGCGGCCGGCTCCTCGGGCTGGGTCACGGGGGCCTGTCCCTGGGCGGCGGCGGGGGCCGCCAGGCCGACGGAGGCGAGCAGGGCGAAGAGGACGGAGATGAAGGCGGTCCAGAACTGCTTGACCTTGGCGGTGGCCATGGCCCCTCACTTTCGCTTTCACTGGTGCGGCGTTCTCGGATGGTTCATTTCAGGTTGCGCGCTTTACATACCTTTCTCATGATCTGTATGCGCACCCGGATCCGGCGGAGCGACGCCGCGTCCGCGCAGTTCTTCCGATGAACACCACCCGTCCGGATCAACCGCCCGGCCCACGGCGCCCGGCACGCCGCCCGCTTCCCGCTCCCGCAGACAAAGAAGTGACCTGCGTCACATCGCGTCACAGTCTTCGCCCGCCCGGTGTCCTGTGGTCGAACCCCTGAAGGGGCCGGTCCGGAGGAACCCGGGGCCGGTCCGGGACGAAGGAGACGACGCCATGGGCGGGAACACCGAAGTGGTCGTGATCGGCGGCGGATACGCCGGAGTCATGGCGGCCAACCGGCTCAGCGGACGCGCGGACGTGGACGTGACGGTGATCAATCCCCGTCCGTCGTTCGTCCCCCGGCTCCGCCTCCACCAGCTGGTCGGCGGCAGCCACCCCGCGGTCGTCCGGTACGAGGAGGTCCTGGCGGAGCGCGTCCGGCTCGTCGTCGACTCCGTGGCCCGGATCGACGCCCACGCGCGCGTGGTCACCCTGGAGTCGGGTGCCACGATCGGATACGACCGCCTCGTCTACGCCGTCGGCTCCACCGGCGCCCGCCCGGACGTGCCCGGCGTCGCCGACCACGCCCACCAGGTCGCCGAGCTGGAGTCGGCCGAGCGGCTGCGCGACGCCGTCGCCCGGCTGCCCGCCGGGGTCCCGGTCACCGTCGTCGGCGCCGGCCCGACCGGCATCGAGACGGCCGCCGAGATCGCCGAGGGCGGCCGCCCGGTGACGCTGGTCTGCGGCGGCGTCCTCGGCCCGTACCTGCACCCCCGGGCGCGGCGCTCGGCCGCCCGCCGGTTCGCCGCCCTCGGCGTCACCGTGCTCGACGGCCCCGGCACGAAGGTGACCGAGGTGACGGCGGACGAGGTCCGGCTCGCCGACGGCCGCGTGGTGAGCGGCGGGCTCGCCGTCTGGACCGCCGGCTTCGACGTCCCGGACCTGGCCGTGCGCAGCGGCCTGCGCACCGACGCCGCCGGGCGGCTGCTCACCGACGAGACGCTGACCAGCGTGGACGACGAGCGGATCGTCGCGGCCGGGGACTCCGCGGCCCCCTCGGACCTGCCGTTCCGGATGAGCGCCTACGTGGCGGGCTGCCTCGGCGCGCACGCCGCCGACACGGTGCTGGCCCGGATCGACGGCCGCCGCCCCGAGCCGGTCGACATGGCGTTCAACGCGATGTGCCTCAGCTTCGGCCGGCGCACGGCGATCTTCCAGATCGCACACAAGGACGACCGGGCGATGGGAATCTACGTCGGCGGACGTGCGGGGGCGAAGCTCAAGGAACTCGCCTGCGCGTTCAGCGTCAAGCACCTGACCGAAGAGGCCCGCAAGCCCGGTGCGCACTCCTGGCCCAAGGACGGCAAGCACCGGCCCCGGCTCCTCCAGGAGCGCGCGGTCCGCACCACGGACGCCGCCGAGCACGCGGTCTGATCCGGCGGACCGAGAACGGGGAGAAGAGAACATGACCGGCGAGCACACCACCGACCCGGCGACCGAGACCTTCGTCGCCCACCGGAACCTGCTGTTCACGGTGGCGTACGAGATGCTCGGCTCGGCCGCCGACGCCGAGGACGTCCTCCAGGAGACCTGGCTGCGCTGGACCGGCGTCGACCTCGCGCAGGTCCGCGACCAGCGGGCGTACCTCGTCCGCATCACCACCCGCCAGGCCCTCAACCGCCTGCGCACCGTGCAGCGGCGGCGGGAGGCCTACGTCGGGCAGTGGCTGCCCGAGCCGCTGCTCACCACGCCGGACGTCGCCGAGGACGTCGAGCTGACCGAGTCGGTGTCCATGGCGATGATGCTGGTCCTGGAGACCCTCACGCCGACCGAGCGGGCCGTCTTCGTGCTCCGCGAGGTCTTCGAGGTGGGGTACGAGGAGATCGCGGCGGCCGTCGACAAGACCCCGGCCGCCGTCCGCCAGATCGCCCACCGGGCCCGCAAGCACGTCGACGCCCGGCGGCCCCGCACCACGGTCTCGGCCCGGGAGGCGCGGGCGGTCGTGGATTCCTTCCGGCGGGCCCTGGAGACCCGCGACCCGCAGGACTTCCTGGACCTGCTCGCCCCCGACGTCGTCCTCGTCAGCGACGGCGGCGGGATCAAGCGGGCCGCGCTCCGGCCCGTCGTCGGCGCCGACAAGGTGACCCGCTTCTACCTCGGCGGCACCCTCAAGCACGACGTCACGGTCACCACCGAGCCCACGGTCGTCAACGGCGCCCCGGCGCTCGCCGTGCGCGTCGACGGCGAGCTGGACGGCGTGATGGCGCTGCGCGTCGAGAGCGGCCGGATCAGCGGCCTGTACTACGTGCGCAACCCCGAGAAGCTCACCCACGTCCTGGCCGAGACCTCCCTCACCCTCCACTGAGCCCTGCCACCCCCAGCACCGGAAAGGACCCGGAGATGCCCGGACGGACCACCCCCGCCACGAGCCCCCGCCCCGCCCTCCACCGGACCGTCAGGGCCGCGGTCGCCCTCCAGACCCTGGCCCTGTTCTTCCAGGCGAGCACCGCCGGCGCCCTGCTCGTCTCCCCGACGGGCGCGCTCCTCCACGACGTCGGCTCGCGGGTGATGTACGGCGCCTCGATGCTGTACGTGGTGGCCGCGGTGGTGGCCTGGCGGCCGGGCGGGGGCAGCCCCCGGCCGATCCTGTACGCCTCCGGGCTCCTCGCCCTCGCCTCGGTCCAGGTCGCCCTGGGCATCGCCCACCTGCCGGCGTTCCACGTGCCGCTGGGCGTCGCGATGGTGGTCCTCAGCAGCCTCGACCTGGTCACGTCGACCGCGGGCAGGACGGCTCCGCGCGGGGCACCGATCGCGCGGGCCCCGCACCCGGTCGCCGACCGGTAGACCGGGCCGCGCGGCGCCGCGGCCCGGCGGCCCGGCGGCCCGTCCAGGGTCAGGCCGGCCCGTCCAGGGTCAGGCCAGCGCGGCCGCCGCAGCCTCGGCGAAGGCCTGCGGATTGTCCAGCATGATGTTGTGCCCGCAGTCCGGGATCTCGACCACGCCGACGCCCGCCGCCACGAGCTCCGCCGCGCCCCGCAGGGGGCCGTCGGCCCGCGGGAGCAGGAAGGTCCGCGGGATCGTCAGGTCCCGCAGCAGCTCCCGCATGACCGGGTCCGAGCCGCGGACCAGCTGGACGGCGCTGCGGTGCAGGGCCTCGCCGCCCGCGAGCCGCATGGTCGACCACCAGTGCGCGCCGACCGCGTCCCGTGCCTCCGCCCAGCCGCCGGCCATGAACTCCTCCTCGGTGTAGGCGGCGATCCCGGTGCTGCCGACCGCGCCGCGCTCCGGCTCGGCGGCGTCGAGGTTGGCGTCGACGAGCACCAGTTTCGACACCAGGCGCGGATGGCGGGCGGCCAGCACGACCGCCACCGAGCCCCCCATGCTGTGCGCGATCACCTCGGCCCCGGCGACACCGGCGGCGGTCAGCGCCCCGGCGAGCGCGTCGGCGTGCGCTTCCAGCGAGTAGTCGAAGTCCATGGGCCGGTCGCTGATGCCGTGCCCGAGGAGGTCGATCAGCAGCGAGCGGTGGCCGGCGAGCAGCGGGTGCACCGCCGTCTCCGTCCAGTACGCCGACGAGGTGGCGCCCAGACCGTGGACGTAGACACGGACCGGTTCGGCCCCCGGCAGCTCTACCCAGCGGATCAGGTCGCCCTGGGGGGTCACGGCGGCGGTGCGCACAGTCTGCTCTCCTGACGTCGATTCACATAGAGACATACGGACTTACGGGTGTACTGGTCGGGACGAGCGCCCGCCACTGCCGGCAGACGCTGACGGCCCGGATCGTCACCGGCGAGCACCCGGCGCACTCCGTAGCGGTCCATCAGCTTGCCCTGGAGCGGGCCGCCGACGGCGACGCCGGCCGTCCAGAGGGCGATCACCAGGCCCGCGGCCCCGAAGCCGCGGCCGAGGCCGAGGACGACGCCGAGGTTCATCACGACGGGGATCGCGACGACGGCGATCTTCGCGAAGAAGCCGAGCACCAAGAGCGGGCCGATGCCCGGGTGGGCGACGACCTTTCCGTAGCCGTCCATGCGCATGCCGGCATCCCATCCTCGTTGTCGCTATCGGTCTCGTCCGCCGTCGGCACAGAAGGGCTCGGCGTCGATGCCACCCCTTCGGGAATGCCCTTCGCGGGTCTTCGGAAAGGAAGGGGCCTCCGGGATCTCACGGGAACGCAAGAAAGCGATTCCGAGCATGATTCGCCCCTTCGGGGAATTTCCCGAAGTCGCACGACATGTGCCGTCCAGCGCGATGAGAAGACTCTCGCAGCAGACGCGGGGCCGGGTGGAGAGATACTCGGTGTCCCCATACGGACAGACCAGAAGAGGTTCCCGACAAATGGAGCGTTCAGGGACACAAAGCCCCGATGGCGCGGCTCAGTTGGCGCCGGAATCGCTGACCGTCTACGCGTGGGTATTGCAGAACGGCGTCCTTCGGCACTCCGACCTGACCGCACCGGAGAACGAACTCGGGCTTTCCAAGGCTGATTTGTCCCGCGCACTGGACAGCCTGCTCGAACTCGGCCTGCTGCTGCCCGCCGGCCGCGGGGACGGCCTGATACCGGCAGATCCCACGATCGCCGAGATGGCGGTCCGCGCCCCGCTGGAGCGGGAGATCCGGCGCAGGCAGCAGGAGCTGGTGGACGTCCACACCCGCCTGCGCCCCCTGGCACCGCTGTTCGCGCGGCACGAGCGCACGGGACGGCGCGCCGACGGGGTGCGCACCTTCGACGAGGCGGACGAGGTCCGGCGGGAACTCTCCCTGATGACCCGGCTGTGCACCGAGGAGATGGTGAGCATCCAGCCGGGCGGCGGCCGCAGCTCCGACACGCTGCGCGGCATCATCGACGAGAGCCTGTCGATGCTGGACCGCGGGGTCCGGCTGCGCACGCTCTACCAGCACACCGCCCGGGCCAGTCTGAGCACGCAGATGTACGTGCGCACGGTGTCGGCGGCCGGCGCCGAGATCCGTACCACCGCCGAGGCCTTCGACCGGATCATCATCTTCGACCGGGAGACGGCGTTCGTGCCGCAGCAGCGGACGGCCGGCGGGCCGCAGGGCGCCTCGATCGTCACGGACCCGACGGTGGTGGGCTTCCTGTACCGGATGTTCGAGAGCCTGTGGGAGTCCGGCCGCCCCTTCGACGCGATGCTGCCCGACCCGCCGCAGCCCCCGGAGGCGCTGAGGCTCACGATCCTGCGGCTGATGGCGGCCGGATTGAAGGACGAGACGATCGCCAAGCGGCTCGGGATGGCCACCCGCACACTGCGCCGTCACGTGAAGGACGTCACGGACGAACTGGGTGCGGAAAGCCGATTCCAGGCAGGCTACAGAGCCCACCGGCTGGGCCTCCGACTCGACACGGACGAGGGCGAATAGCCCCTCCATCGGCAGCAGCACCCCGGTCCGCGGCCCGGGCGGCCCGACGTCCACAGCCCGTCGACACGTCGCCGGGTCCGCCCCTGAGGGGCACAAGCGCCGCGAAAAAATGCCCCCTGAGCTGCGTTTTCGCAGGTCAGAGGGCATCTTCCGAGTGGAGCCTAGGGGAGTCGAACCCCTGACATCTGCCATGCAAAGACAGCGCTCTACCAACTGAGCTAAGGCCCCGGAACGAAGACAGCGTACCGGTTCTCCCCCTGTCCCGGGCAAAAGGTGGGGACTCCCGGTGAACGACCACGCTCCGTAAGATGCTGACCGGGGTTCGCAGTGGCGAACCAAGGGATGGGGAGAAGTGATGGACGCAGCGCAGCAGGAAGCCACGGCAAGAGCCAGAGAGCTTCAGCGCAGTTGGTACGGGGAGCCGCTGGGGGCGCTCTTCCGTCGGCTGATCGACGATCTCGGGCTCAACCAGGCCCGGCTGGCCGCCGTGCTCGGGCTCTCCGCGCCCATGCTGTCCCAGCTGATGAGCGGGCAGCGCGCCAAGATCGGCAACCCGGCCGTGGTCCAGCGCGTCCAGGCCCTCCAGGAGCTCGCCGTGCAGGTCGCCGACGGCAGCGTCAGCGCCGCCGAGGCCACCGACCGCATGGACGAGATCAAGAAGTCCCAGGGCGGCTCGGTCCTGACCGCCACCAGCGCCCAGTCCGCCAACGGCTCGGGCGCTCCCACCGTGCGCCGCGTGGTCCGCGAGATCCAGTCGCTGTTGCGCTCCGTGGCCGCGGCCGGGGACATCATCGACGCCGCCGACTCCCTCGCCCCGGCCCACCCGGAGCTGGCAGAGTTCCTCCGGGTGTACGGAGCCGGGCGCACCGCGGACGCGGTCGCCCACTACGAGTCGCACCAGAACTGAGCACGACACACGCACGACTGACGACGGACGGGGAGCGGGCGCAGCGCGATGGGTGAGGTCTTCGCCGGCAGGTACGAGCTGATCGACCCGATCGGACGGGGCGGGGCCGGCGCGGTCTGGCGCGCCTGGGACCACCGCCGCCGCCGCTACGTGGCGGCCAAGGTGCTCCAGCAGAGCGACGCGCACACCCTGCTGCGCTTCGTCCGCGAGCAGGCGCTGCGGATCGACCATCCGCACGTCCTCGCCCCGGCCAGCTGGGCCGCCGACGACGACAAGGTCCTCTTCACGATGGACCTGATCGCCGGCGGTTCGCTCGCCCACGTCATCGGCGACTACGGCCCGCTGCCGCCCCGCTTCGTGTGCACCCTCCTCGACCAGCTGCTCTCGGGCCTGGCGACGGTGCACGCGGAGGGCGTCGTCCACCGGGACATCAAGCCGGCGAACATCCTGATGGAGGTCACCGGCACGGGCCGCCCGCACCTGCGCCTGTCGGACTTCGGCATCTCGATGCGCAAGGGCGAACCCCGTCTCACCGAGACCAACTACGTGGTGGGAACGCCGGGTTACTTCGCGCCCGAGCAACTCCTGGGCGTCGAGCCCGACTTCACCGCGGACCTGTACGCGGTCGGGCTCGTCGGGCTCTATCTGCTGCACGGCACCCGGCCGGACTCGCAGGCCCTCGTGGAGCACTTCCTGGCCCATGGCACCCCGCCGGCGCCGGAGAGCGTCCCGGAGCCGCTGTGGCAGGTCCTGGCCGGGCTGCTGCAGCCCGATCCGCAGGCCCGCTTCCGGACGGCGACGGGCGTGCGGAAGGCGCTGAGCGCCGCCGTGGAGATGCTCCCCGAGCCGGCGGCCGGCGAGGAGCCGGTGGAGATCTTCGACCAGCTCGGCCCGCTGCCGGCCGGCTTCGGCCCGGAGGGCCCGGTGGCCGTGGCCCGCCCGGTCCAGGACGCCCCGCCGCCGGCCCAGGACACCCCGCAGGCCCCGGCCGCCGCGCCCGGCACCGTACCGCCCGCGCAGGCCCCGCCGCCGTACCGACTGCCGTACCAGCAGCCCTACCCACAGCCGTCCCCACAGCCTTCCCAGGCGTACCAGCCGGTGCCCGCGGCCTCCGAGACGGGCAGCTTCCACCTGTCCCCGCCGGTGGCCCCGCCAGCCCCGCACACCGCGGCGAACCCGTACGCCGCCCCGGTCACTCCGACCACTCCGACCACTCCGACCACTCCGCTCGCCCCTCCCGCCCAGGCGGCCACGCAGGCGCGGCCAGTCCCTGAGCGCCGTCCGGGACCGCCCCCGAAGGTGGCGGTCCCGGTGCTGCTGCTCGCGCTGGTGTCGCTGGCGGTCGGCTTCTGGGCCCTGACCCAGGTGTAGGTCAGCGGGCCGCCCTGCGCGCCAGCAGCGTCCAGGCGCCGAGGCCGACGAGCAGGACGGTGCCGAGGCCGAGGCCGCCCGCGGCGACGAACGCCATCGTCGAGTCGGTGGCGGCCTCCGCGCCGGTCGCGCCGCTCGCGGCGGCCTCCCGGTCGTCGCCCGTCACCTGGAAGATGCCCGCGTCCCCGGCGTAGTCGGGTCCGGCCTGCTTCGCGCCGGTGACGTCGACCCGCAGGATCAGCGGCAGGGGCTGGTCCCCGAACTCCTCGGCGATCTCCGGGCTGAGGGTGGCGCTGAGGTAGTACCAGCCGGCGAACCGCATGCCGCTCGTGCCGGTGTCGTACGCGGAGCGGTTCTTGTGGTCGACCGGCCGCTGCGGGTCGAGGGCGGCCGTGGCGGGCTTGCCGCTGTAGTTGACCGTGTCCAGGTCGACGAAGCCGCGCGCCGGGTTGGCGAGCCCGAACGCGAGCGCGTTGCTCACCGACTCGTCGCCCGCGTCGCTGCTGCCCAGCTCGGCGCGGGCGAAGAGCTGCTGGCCCCAGTCGACCGGCACCCGCCAGAAGAGCGTCTGGCCGGGCCTGATGTCCGCCCGCCACTCGCCCTTGTCCAGGGAGACGGCGTCGTGGAAGCCGTTGCCGCCCTGCCGCTTCTTCTGCTCGGTGACGAGCGGCGCGGGCGCCTTGGAGGGCCAGGACTCGGGCAGCTTGTCCGGCCCGTTCTTCTTCAGGAGCGGCTCGGTGACGTGCTGGAGCTCCAGCTCCCAGTCGTCCGGGGTGGAGGTGGCGTCCGACTCCCGCTCGACGACCACGTAGTACGTGCCGGCCTCCTGGCAGCCGGAGACGTCCGGGTGGACGATCCGGCGCGCGTAGGCGGTCAGCGGCCGGGCGTACTCGCCGGACGCGAAGTTGACGTCCTGGTAGCCGCACTCGGTGCCGGAGCCGTCCTGGATGGCGATCCGGAAGCCGTCGCCGTACGCGGCCTTCCCGCCCGGCTTGGGCACGGCGACCGCGGAGACGTACGTGTTCTTCGAGGTGTCCAGGTCGAGCCGGTAGTAGAGCTTGCCGTCCTTCTTCACGGTGTCCCGGTAGGTCCCGCCCGCCGCCAGCGGCTTGGCGTCGGCACTGGAGCCGGCGCCCGCGATCCGCTGCGCCGAGGGGTCGAAGGAGTACGCGGGCAGCGGGGCCGCCTCGGCCGCCCACGCGGGCAGCGCGGTGACCGTGCCGACCGCGGCGGCGGCCGTCAGGAGCGCCGCGACCTTCCGCGTCCGGGCCGCGGTCCTCCCCCGCCCCCCGGACCGGCGCCCGGCCCCGTCCCCGGTCGTGGCCCCCGCCTGCGTGCTCACGCGCTTCTCCTCGTCGTGTCCGTCACCGCGCCCTGGCCCGTGCCCGACCGCGCCCCGGCCCGTGCCCGCCGGACGCCGAGGACGACCCCCGCGAGCAGGAGGAGCGCCCCGCCGCCGGCCGCCAGGGCCGTCGTGCCGGACCATCCTGCCCCGCCGGCGGCTCCGGTGTCCGCACCGGGGCCGGATTCACCCCGCTCCGCGGCCTCCTCGGGGGCGAGCACGCGCGCGTGGTGCTCGGGTCCGGCCTTCGCCTCCCCCACGACCCGCACCCGCAGCACGAAGCCGATCTCGGGATCGCGGGCGATCCGGGCCGCGTCGGCGCCGAGGGTGACGGCGATGTAGTGGCTGCCCGGGAGGTGGACGGCGGTCACGTTCCGGTCGGGCTCGTAGCGGTTGGTCCAGGCGACGGGGACGGTGCCCATGCGCAGCCGGGCCTGCTTGCCGGTGTAGAGGGCCTGCGAGTCGAAGACGCCGGTGCCCCGGCCGACCGGCTCCCTGGCCGGGGTGTACACCTCGGTCCCGCCGTACGAGTGGACCGGGCCGACGAGGCCGGTGACGGTCGGCTCGTTGCCGAACTCGACGTCGTACCGCAGCTGCTGGCCCCAGCCGACCGGCACCTTGTACCAGAGGGTCTGGGCGGGCAGCAGCCGGTCGCGGTAGACCCCGGTGGCGAGCTCCTTCGCGTCGTTGAAGCCGGTGCCGCCCCGGACGTCCTCCGGCTCTCCCACGGGCAGGGCCGCCTTCGGCCCGCCGGCGCCGTACTCGGGCTCCGACTGCGCCGGTACGGTCCCGGCCGGCAGCGGCTTCTCGACGGTGAGGAGCAGCTCCACGGGCCAGCGGGCGGCGTCCGAGCCGGGCTTGCTCGTGCGCTCGACGGTGAGCCAGTAGCGGCCGGGCCGGTCGCAGGCGGAGTACCGCTTCCGGGTGGGGATCCGGGCCACGGCCGAGGTGAGCGGCACCGCGCCCTCGTCCTGGTGGAAGATCTCACTCCGGGTGTCGCAGGAGCCTTCGTCGCCGATCGAGGAGACCCGGACGAGGGCGGTGGTCAGCTTGTCGACGGTGTCGACGGCGGCGCCGGGCTGCGGGACGGCCGTGGCCGCGAAGTGGGCGGTGGAGTCGGCGTCGAGGTCGGTCGCGTAGTAGCGGGTCTCGCCGGGGCCGATGGTGTCGAGGTACTGCCCCGGGGCGAGCCCGGGGGCGCCGGTCCGCGCGGGGGTGCCGCGCACGGGCGTGCCGCGGAGCCGGTAGCCGTCGGCGGAGAGGCGGGCGGCGCGCTGGAGCTGGCGGGCGAGCGCGTCGGCGTCGGGGGCGTCGTAGTAGCGGCCGTTGCCGGCCTCGGCGACGCACTCCAGCTCCTCGCGGGCCTTGCCGGCGACCTGGAAGCCGACGGTGTCGATGCGCAGCCCGACGCCCTGGCGGGCGAGTTCGGCGGCGACCTCGCAGGGCTTCGGGGTGCCGCAGGTGTCCTCGCCGTCGGAGACCAGCAGGATCGTACGGGTGACCAGGGCGCCCGGAGCGGCCTTCGGCAGGTCCTGGGCGGCCTTGCGGAGGGAGAGGCCGATGGGGGTGTCGCCCTTGGGTGTGAGGGCGGCCACGGCGGCCTTGAGCCCGGCCCGGTCGAGCGGGGCGACCGGGCGGGCCAGACGGGTGTCGTCGCAGCCGCGGGGCTTGTCGGCGCCGTAGACGCGGAGTCCGGTGGGGTGGCCGTCGGGGAGGCCGTCCACGACGGTCCCGACGGCGTCCCGGGCCGCCGCCATCCGCGTACGTCCTCCGGTTCCGGCGCCGTCCACCGGGTCGGCCATGGAGCCGGAGGAGTCGAGCACCATCACCAGGGCCCCGGCGGGCGCGGTCCCGGTCCCGGTGCCGGTCCCCTCCTCGGCCGCCGCCCGCGGCGCCGGGCCGAGCAGCAGCGCGAGTACGCCGGCCAGCGCGCCTCCCGCCGCGGCCCTTCGTCGTCCGGTCGTCACGGTGTCCCCCAAGGAAATCCACCCGCGCACGCTTGTTCGCGAGCATTCAACTTTGCCACTGCAAGCTATCGATTTGCTTAGGTGAATACAAGGGGAAAACGGAGATCCCGGCCGCGCGAGGCGCGGCCGGGATCTCCGGACTTCAGATGGGGTGGGTCTCAGACACCGGAACCGGACGGCACGGAGTCGGTCGCCTCCGTCCACAGGTCCTGCTCGGCGCGATCCGCCTGGATCTGGCGGTACACGAGGAGCCCGCCGATGGCGGCCAGTGCGACCAGGAGCAGCTTCTTCACCGCGCGACCTCGTCTTTCGTTGACGTAGGAGTCTTCTGACGCCCACTCTACACATCGACCGATACCGATCGGTGACCTGTACGAGCGTCAAACCTCATACAAAGAGATCGACCCGGACGGAGGAACCGTCCGGGTCGATCTTCACTGTGGGGCTAACAGGATTTGAACCTGTGGCCTCATCCTTATCAGGGATGCGCTCTAACCAACTGAGCTATAGCCCCGCCGCGCTTGCCGGTTTGTTTCCCGCCGCGCTGACTCCTGAACATTAGCGCACGTGGGGGCCAGTCCCAAAATCGGTTCCGGGACCGGCCCCGTCGCGGACTACTCGTCCTCGGCCAGCGTCAGCTCGACGCCGCCGACGAAGCCGGCGGACAGGTTGTAGATGAACGCGCCCAGGGTCGCCAGGGCCGTCATCAGGACCACGTCGATCACCGCGATCACCGAGGTGAACATCAGGACCCGCGGCAGCGACAGGAAGGACTGCAGGTCGAAGCCGTTGGACTCGTTCGAGCCCGTCGCCTCGCTGATCGTCCCGCCGACCGTCGAGAAGACGCCCATGGCGTCCATGACCATCCACAGCACCGCCGCCGCGACGACCGTGCAGATGCCCAGCGCGATGGAGAGCAGGAAACTCACCTTCATCACCGACCACGGGTCGGCCTTCGCCACCCGCAGCCGCGCCTTGCGGGTGCGGGGCGTGGTCCGCGCCCCGGTCCGCGGCCGGCGCACGGCACCCGTGTTGCCGCCGCGCGCCTGACCGCCCTGCGTCGGGGCGCCGTAGGCCTGCGGCGGGTGGTACGGGCCCTGCTGCTGCCCGCCCTGCCGATCGCCGGGCAGCGGCCCGCCGTAGCTCTCGTAGGAGGGCTGCTGCCCCCGTCCGTCCGTCACCGCACCCCCCTGGGAGTCCGTGGCCGAGCCACGGGCGCCGTACGCGCCGGCACCTGCAGAAGCTCCGGCGGCCGCCGAACCGGCGCCCGTGGCTCCACTCACGCTCTACTCCTCGTGATCCCCGGTCGCAGGCTCCGTGCCCTCGACCGTTCCCTCGGCCTCGACTGCCTCGACGGCACCCTCGACCTCGACGACGTCCTCGCCGTCCTCGTCCTCGCTGCCGGCCTCGGCGTTGCGTGCGATGCCGACGACGGCATCGCGCTTGCCCAGATTGATCAGCTGGACGCCCATGGTGTCACGGCCGGTCTCCCTGACTTCGTTGACTCGCGTACGAATCACACCGCCGGAGAGCGTGATGGCGAGGATCTCGTCGGTCTCCTCCACCACCAGCGCGCCCACGAGCGAGCCGCGGTCCTCCACGATCTTGGCGGCCTTGATGCCGAGGCCGCCGCGGCCCTGGACGCGGTACTCGTCGACGGGGGTGCGCTTCGCGTACCCGCCGTCCGTCGCGGTGAAGACGAACGTACCGGGCCGGACGACATTCATCGAGAGCAGTTCGTCGCCCTCGCGGAAACTCATGCCCTTGACACCCGAAGTGGCGCGTCCCATCGGACGCAGCGCGTCGTCCGTGGCGGTGAAGCGGATCGACTGCGCCTTCTTGGAGATCAGCAGCAGGTCGTCCTCGGCGGAGGCCAGCTCGGCGCCGATCAGCTCGTCGGCGACGCCTTCGGCGCCGTTGTCCCGCTCACGCAGGTTGATGGCGATGACACCGCCGGAGCGCGGCGAGTCGTAGTCCTTCAGCGCGGTCTTCTTCACCAGGCCCGAGCGGGTCGCGAGGACCAGGTACGGCGCGGCCTCGTAGTCGCGGATCGCCAGGATCTGGGCGATCTGCTCGTCCGGCTGGAAGGCCAGCAGGTTGGCCACGTGCTGGCCGCGGGCGTCCCGGCCGGCGTCCGGCAGCTCGTACGCCTTGGCCCGGTAGACCCGGCCCTTGTTGGTGAAGAAGAGCAGCCAGTGGTGGGTGGTGGAGACGAAGAAGTGGTCGACGATGTCGTCCTGCTTCAGCTTCGTCCCGCGCACGCCCTTGCCGCCGCGCTTCTGCGACCGGTAGTCCTCGGTCTTGGTGCGCTTGACGTAGCCGCCACGCGTGATGGTGACGACGATGTCCTCCTCGGCGATGAGGTCCTCGATGGACATGTCGCCGTCGAAGGGCACCAGCTTGGAGCGGCGGTCGTCGCCGAACTTCTCGACGATCGCGGTCAGCTCCTCGCTGACGATGCTCCGCTGCTTCTCGGGCGAGGCGAGGATCGCGTTGTACTCGTTGATCTTCGCCTGGAGCTCGTCGTGCTCGGCGATGATCTTCTGGCGCTCCAGGGCGGCGAGCCGGCGGAGCTGCATCTCCAGGATCGCGTTGGCCTGGATCTCGTCGATCTGGAGGAGGGTCATCAGGCCCTCGCGGGCGACCTCGACCGTGTCGCTGCGCCGGATGAGGGCGATGACCTCGTCGATCGCGTCCAGCGCCTTGAGGAGGCCGCGCAGGATGTGGGCGCGCTCCTCGGCCTTCCGCAGCCGGAACTTCGTCCGGCGGACGATGACCTCGATCTGGTGCGTCACCCAGTGGCGGATGAACGCGTCGAGCGAGAGGGTGCGCGGCACGCCGTCGACGAGCGCCAGCATGTTCGCGCCGAAGTTCGTCTGGAGGTCGGTGTGCTTGTACAGGTTGTTGAGGACGACCTTGGCGACCGCGTCGCGCTTGAGCACGATGACCAGGCGCTGGCCGGTCCGGGACGAGGTCTCGTCGCGGACGTCGGCGATGCCGCCGATCTTGCCGTCCTTCACCAGGTCGGCGATCTTCTGCGCGAGGTTGTCCGGGTTGACCTGGTAGGGCAGCTCGGTGACCACCAGGCACTGGCGGTTCTGGATCTCCTCGACCTCGACGACCGCGCGCATCGTGATGGAGCCGCGACCGGTGCGGTACGCCTCCTCGATGCCCTTGCGGCCGACGACGAGCGCGCCGGTGGGGAAGTCGGGGCCCTTGATCCGCTCGATGAGCGCGTCGAGGAGCTCCTCGTGACCGGCCTCGGGGTGAGCCAGGTACCACAGGGCGCCCTCGGCGACCTCGCGGAGGTTGTGCGGCGGGATGTTGGTCGCCATGCCGACCGCGATGCCGGCGGAGCCGTTGACCAGCAGGTTCGGGAAGCGCGCCGGGAGGACCGTCGGCTCCTGGTTGCGGCCGTCGTAGTTGTCCTGGAAGTCGACGGTCTCCTCGTCGATGTCCCGGACCATCTCCATCGACAGCGGCGCCATCTTGCACTCGGTGTAGCGCATGGCGGCGGCCGGGTCGTTGCCCGGGGAGCCGAAGTTGCCGTTGGAGTCGACGAGCGGCATCCGCATCGACCAGGGCTGGGCGAGGCGGACGAGCGCGTCGTAGATCGAGGTGTCGCCGTGCGGGTGGTACGTACCCATGACGTCGCCGACGACGCGGGCGCACTTGTAGAAGCCCTTCTCGGGCCGGTAGCCGCCGTCGTACATCGCGTACAGCACGCGCCGGTGGACGGGCTTGAGGCCGTCCCGTACGTCGGGCAGCGCGCGGGACACGATGACGGACATCGCGTAGTCGAGGTACGAGCGCTGCATCTCGGTCTCGAGCCCGACGGGCTCGATGCGCAGCACCGGCTCTTCTTCTTCGGTGGTCACGGGGGGGTTCTCGTCGGCCATTGCTGGTCGTCAGTCCTTTCGTACGGTCAGCTGAGACCGACTCAGATGTCGAGGAAGCGAACGTCCTTGGCGTTGCGCTGGATGAAGGAGCGCCGCGCCTCGACGTCCTCGCCCATCAGCACCGAGAACAGGTCGTCGGCCTGCGCGGCGTCGTCCAGGGTGACCTGGCCGAGGACGCGGTGCTCGACGTCCATGGTGGTGACGCGCAGCTCCTCGGCGTTCATCTCGCCGAGACCCTTGAAGCGCTGGATCGAGTCGTCCCTGATCCGCTTGCCGTTCTGCTTGCCCAGCTCGACCAGGGCGTCGCGCTCGCGGTCGGAGTAGGCGTACTCGAAGTCCTCCCGGCCCCACTTGATCTTGTAGAGCGGCGGGCGGGAGAGGTACACGTGCCCGTGCTCGATCAGCGGCCGCATGAAACGGAAGAGGAAGGTGAGGAGCAGGGTGTTGATGTGCTGGCCGTCGACGTCGGCGTCCGCCATCAGGATGATCTTGTGATAGCGGAGCTTCTCGATGTCGAAGTCCTCGTGCACACCGGTGCCGAAGGCGGAGATCAGCGCCTGGACCTCGGTGTTCTGGAGGATCTTGTCGACGCGGGCCTTCTCGACGTTCAGGATCTTGCCGCGGATCGGCAGGATCGCCTGGTACATCGGGTTCCGGCCGGACTTGGCGGAGCCGCCGGCGGAGTCACCCTCGACGATGAAGATCTCGCACTTGGTGGGGTCGTTCGACTGGCAGTCGGAGAGCTTGCCCGGGAGGGAGGCCGACTCCAGGAGACCCTTGCGGCGGGTGAGGTCACGGGCCTTGCGGGCGGCCACGCGCGCGGTGGCGGCGGTGATGCCCTTGCGGACGATGTCCGCGGCCTCGTTCGGGTTCCGGTCGAACCAGTCCGTCAGGTGCTCGTGGACGACCTTCTGGACGAAGGTCTTCGCCTCGGTGTTGCCGAGCTTCGTCTTGGTCTGGCCCTCGAACTGCGGCTCGCCGATCTTGATTGAGATGATCGCGGTGAGACCCTCGCGGATGTCGTCGCCGGTGAGGTTCTCGTCCTTCTCGCGGAGCAGCTTCTTCTCGCGCGCGTACTTGTTGACGAGCGTCGTTAGCGCGGCGCGGAAGCCCTCCTCGTGGGTACCGCCCTCGTGGGTGTGGATCGTGTTCGCGAAGGAGTACACGCCCTCGCTGTACGACGAGTTCCACTGCATCGCGATCTCGGCGGAGAGCAGGCGCTCCTTGTCCTCGGCCTCGATGTCGATGATCGTCGGGTTGATCAGCTCGCCCTTGCGCGAGTTGAGGTACTTCACGAAGTCGACGATGCCGCCCTCGTAGTGGTACGTCACCGTGCGCGCGGCCGGCTCGGCGGCGGCCTCGGCGTCCGGGTCGTCGGCGCCGACCGTGGCCTTGGCGGACTCGCGCTCGTCGGTGAGCGTGATCGTGAGGCCCTTGTTGAGGAAGGCCATCTCCTGGAAGCGGCGGGAGAGCGTCTCGAAGGAGTACTCGACCGTCTCGAAGATGTCCGGGTCGGACCAGAACGTGACCGAGGTGCCGGTCTCGTCGGTCTCCTCGTGCTGAGCCAGGGGCGCGGTGGGAGCACCCATCTTGTAGTCCTGCGTCCAGCGGTGCCCGTCGGTCTTGATCTCGACGGAGACCTTCGTGGACAGGGCGTTCACGACGGAGACGCCGACACCGTGCAGACCGCCGGAGACGGCGTAGCCGCCGCCGCCGAACTTTCCGCCCGCGTGGAGGACCGTCAGCACGACCTCGACGGCCGGCTTGCCCTCGGACGCGACGATGCCGACGGGGATGCCTCGGCCGTTGTCGACGACGCGGACGCCGCCGTCGGCCAGGATCGTCACGTCGATGGTGTCCGCGTGACCGGCCAGCGCTTCGTCGACCGAGTTGTCGACGACCTCCTGCACCATGTGGTGCAGGCCGCGCTCTCCGGTCGAGCCGATGTACATGCCGGGGCGCTTGCGCACCGCATCCAGGCCTTCGAGGACCTGGATGTTGCTGGCGGTGTACTGAGTGTTCTCGTTGGGGTTGCCGGAATCGGCCACGAAGCGCCCTTTCTGGCACAGCACAGGCCATGCTCCGGGCATAGGGGAGCCGGCTGCGTCGTTCGACAGTTCCGCAGTGTGGCGGGATTGTCTCCCAGTCTACCGGTACCGCCGACACTCATGGGGGTTTGCCGGTACCTGAATGCGCATGTGCCGCCCTCCGCGCCCCCGAGACGACTCCCCATATCCGGACAGGGTCTCCAGAGCCCTCTGACGGCCACCTAGCGCTTCGAGTCGTAGCTCGTTGTGGGCAGGCGTTCCGCAAGGGCTGGGGGTCCCCCCGGACGAAGTCTGGGGGAGGGTGGGCACAACGCCCCGCGCGACGACGCCCGACTGCTTGGTCCCGCGCCCCTCGTGCCCCGCACCTCGCCCTGGCGTCAGCCGTACGTATCCCCGGGCCCCACGGAACCGGGCGCCTTGAGAGGCCCGTACCGCCGCTGCCCGCCAGGCCCCAGCACCTTGATCAGCCGCACCGTCCCGTGCCCCAGGTCCTCGTTGAGCCGGGCGACCAGCGTCGGCGCCAGCAACCGCAACTGCGTAGCCCACGCGGTGGAGTCGCACTGCACGGTCAGCACCCGCGCGTCCGGCTCCTCCTCGTACTTCACCGGTACGCAGTGCTTCGCGAGGTCCTCCCCGACGATCTGCGGCCACCGCCCCATCACGCCGCCCACGGCCGCCGGCGTCTCCCAGCCGCGCTCGGCGAGCAGCCGGTTGATCGCGGCGCCGAGCGCCATCGGGTCGCGCCCGTCGGCACGCGCGCCGGAGCGCAGCCCGCCCCCGCGCCTGGCCTGCTTCTTCTGCTGCGCGGCCGCCCCACGCGCGCGTGCCGCCTCCTTCGCGGCCCGCAGCGCGACCCGGGCGAGGTCCACGCCCGAGGGTTCGGGAGCCGCAGACTTGTCCACAGACTGTGGGGAAGTTTCGCCGGCGTCGCTCATACCCGCTCCACCGTCCCTCCGGTCACCGCGTACCGCGTCCCCTTGAGGACGTCCGGCACGTCGTCGTCGACCGCCGCCGTCACCAGGACCTGCTCGCCGTCGGCCACCAGCTCCGCGAGCCGTTCCCGCCGGCGCGCGTCCAGCTCGGCGAAGACGTCGTCGAGGACCAGGACGGGCTCGTTGCCCTCGGAGCACAGCAGGTCGTACGAGGCGAGGCGGAGCGCCAGCGCGTACGACCAGGACTCGCCATGGCTCGCGTACCCCTTGGCGGGCAGGTCGCCGAGGCGCAGCAGCAGCTCGTCGCGGTGCGGGCCGACGAGGGTGACCCCGCGCTCGATCTCCTGCTTGCGGGCCTCGGCGAGGGCGGCGATCAGCTGCTCGTACAGCTCTTCGCGGGTCTGTCCGGTGCCGGGCGCGGAGGGCCGGTACTCCAGCAGAATCGGTCCGCCGCCGGGCGCGAGCTGTTCGTACGCCTTGTCCGCGAGCGGCTGGAGGGTGTGGACGAGGTCGAGCCGCTGGGCGAGCAGCTCGGCGCCGGCCCGGGCCAGGTGCTGGTCCCAGACGTCGAGCGTGGAGAGGTCCATGCCCCGGCCGCCGTGCCGACGGGCCATGGCGGCGGACTTCAGCAGGGTGTTCCGCTGCTTGAGCACGCGCTCGTAGTCGGAGCGCACGCCCGCCATGCGCGGCGCGCGCGCCGTGATCAGCTCGTCGAGGAAGCGCCGGCGCTCCCCGGGGTCGCCCTTGATCAGCGACAGGTCC
Organism: Streptomyces sp. R302; assembly: GCF_012927245.1. Classification (GTDB taxonomy): domain Bacteria; phylum Actinomycetota; class Actinomycetes; order Streptomycetales; family Streptomycetaceae; genus Streptomyces. The sequence continues at coordinate 12,444 of NZ_JABBGE010000009.1, read as the reverse complement.
TCGGGCGCGAAGAGCACGGTCCGCACGATGCCGAGCACGTCACGGGGTCTGACCTGCGAGGACCTGTTGATGCGGGCGCGGTTGGCACGGCCGGGGTTGAGCTCCAGCTCGACCAGCTGGGAGCGCTCGCCCTGGGTGACGGCGGCCCGGATGACGGCCCGCTCGGCGCCCATCCGCACCAGCGGGGCGTCGGAGGCGACGCGGTGGCTGCCGAGGGTGGCGAGATAGCCGACGGCCTCGACGAGGTTGGTCTTGCCCTGGCCGTTGGCGCCCACGAACGCGGTGACGCCCGGGTCGAGGGGTACCTCGGCCCGGGCGTACGAGCGGAAGTCGGCCAGCGAGAGATGCGTGACGTGCATGGTGGGCGCCGGCCTTCCCCCGGTCGCTGTGCACCGGGTGGTGCACAGCCTGTGGATTGCTACTTCTTCTCGACCGCGTGGCCGCCGAACTGGTTGCGCAGCGCGGCGATCATCTTCATCTGCGGCGAGTCGTCCTGGCGGGACGCGAACCGTGCGAACAGCGACGCGGTGATCGCCGGCAGCGGTACGGCGTTGTCGATGGCGGCCTCGACGGTCCACCGGCCCTCGCCGGAGTCCGACGCGTAGCCGCGCAACTGGTCCAGGTGCTCGTCCTCGTCGAGGGCGTTGACCGCGAGGTCGAGCAGCCAGGAACGGATGACCGTGCCCTCCTGCCAGGAGCGGAAGATCTCGCGGACGTTCTCCACCGAGTCGACCTTCTCCAGGAGCTCCCAGCCCTCGGCGTAGGCCTGCATCATGGCGTACTCGATGCCGTTGTGGACCATCTTCGCGAAGTGGCCGGCGCCGACCTTGCCGGCGTGCACGGAGCCGTACTCGCCCGCGGGCTTGAGCGCGTCGAAGATCGGCTGGACCTTGGCGACGTCCTCGTCGGAGCCGCCGTACATCAGGGCGTAGCCGTTCTCCAGGCCCCACACACCGCCGGAGACGCCGCAGTCGACGAAGCCGATGCCCTTGGCGGCGAGCTCCTCGGCGTGCTTCTCGTCGTCGGTCCAGCGGGAGTTCCCGCCGTCCACCACGATGTCGCCCGGGGAGAGCAGCTCCGCCAGCTCGTCGACGGTGGACTGGGTGGCCGCACCGGCGGGCACCATGACCCAGACGACGCGCGGACCCTTGAGCTTGTTCACAAGCTCTTCGAGACTGTGGACATCGGCGAGGTCCGGGTTGCGGTCGTATCCGATGACGGTGTGGCCTGCGCGGCGGATGCGCTCGCGCATGTTGCCGCCCATCTTGCCGAGACCGACGAGACCGAGCTCCATCAGAGTGTTCCTTAAGCGTCGTGTGCGGTTGCTACCCGGGTCCGAGCCTACGCCCGGACCCGGCCGCACACCTGTGGGGTCAGCCGCTCAGTCGAACCCCTCGGAACGCAGGTCAGCCGCTCAGCCGCACGGGCATGATCAGGTACTTGTAGGCCTCGTCCGCCTCCGCGTCCACGGCCGGGCGGCCGCTGAGCAGCGCCGGCTTGGTGGAGGTCGTGAAGGAGAGCTGGGCGACGGGGGAGTCGATCGCGCTCAGGCCGTCCAGCAGGAAGGTCGGGTTGAAGGCGATCGAGATGTCGTCGCCGTCGAGCTGCGCGTCGACCCGCTCCACAGCCTGTGCGTCGTCGCTGGAGCCGGCCTCCAGGATGAGGACGCCCTGCTCGAAGCTGAGGCGGACCGGGGTGTTGCGCTCGGCGACCAGGGCCACGCGCTTGACGGCCTCCACGAAGGGGGCGGTCTCGATCACCGCGACCGAGTTGAACTCGGTGGGGAAGAGCGTGCGGTACTTCGGGAGGTCGCCCTCCAGGAGGCGGGTGGTGGTGCGGCGGCCCGCGCCCTCGAAGCCGATCAGGCCCTCGCCCTGGCCGGAGCCGGAGAGCGCCAGGGTGACGGTGTCGCCACTGGTGAGCGCCTTGGCGGTGTCCAGGAGGGTCTTCGCGGGCACCAGGGCGACGGCGGAGGCGTCCGGGGACTCCGGCTTCCACAGGAACTCGCGGACCGCGAAGCGGTAGCGGTCGGTGGAGGCCAGGGTGACGGTGTCGCCCTCGATCTCGATGCGCACACCGGTGAGGACGGGCAGCGTGTCGTCACGGCCGGCGGCGATGGCCACCTGCGCGGCGGCGGCGGCGAAGACCTCGCCGGGGACGGTGCCGGTCGCGGTGGGCATCTCCGGCAGCGCCGGGTACTCCTCCACGGGGAGGGTGTGGAGGGTGAAGCGGGAGGAGCCGCAGACCACGGTCGCCCGGACACCGTCGGTGGAGATCTCCACCGGGCGGTTGGGGAGGGCGCGGCAGATGTCGGCGAGGAGGCGGCCGGAGACGAGGACGGTGCCGTCCTCCTCGACCTCGGCCTCGACGGAGACGCGGGCGGAGACCTCGTAGTCGAAGCTCGAGAAGCTCAGCGCGCCGTCCTCGGCCTTCAGCAGAAGGCCCGCGAGTACGGGAGCCGGCGGACGGGCCGGAAGGCTGCGGGCCACCCACGCCACCGCCTCCGCGAGTACATCGCGCTCCACCCGGATCTTCACCGGAACCGCCTCCTGCTTGTTGCTGGCTCTTCGTCGACTGCGGCATCCAGTCTGACGTACGCCGCCGACACTCGGTGCGGCTCGGGGTCAAGTCGGGACGAGAGCGGGTCGGGGCTCCGGCGCCGAGTTGTGCACAGCCCCCGCTTCAAAGCGATTCCCGGGCTAACTATGAGTGGCAGTAGTAGTAGGGCCTGTGGAAACCGTGGATAACGTCGTCCGCGCAGGTCAGACCCTGTTTTTTGTCCACTGCCCCTGTGGGTGGAACCAGTGGAAAACCACGGTTCTCTGTGGACACCGGAAAGTTCTGCACACCCCATGCACAGGCAAGGGGGAGTTCTCCCCAGTGCTGTCCCCAGCTTTCCCCAGGTTCCCCACAGCCCAAACGTCTCCCTTGGTGTGACGCCTTTCACTCCAGCCGGTGAGAGGGGGTGTTGTGTTGCCGAACAGTGGACAGCGGTGTGGAGAAGCTGTGGGCAACCGGCCTCTCCCTGTGGGTAGCCAGTGGACAACTCTCCGGAGCCCCTGTGGACGAAAGATTCATCCACAGGCTGTGGAGATCGGTTGCCAACAAATCCACACCCCTCTGAGCTGGAGTGATGGACTGTCACCCGCTCGGCCTGTGGACACAATCCGGATAACTCGACAGTCCCCACCCTGTGGACGGGAGATCATCCCCCAATCTGTGGAGAACCCGCCACCGGAACGGAGTAATCGAACAGGGCCATCCGGGTCAGCGCGCCGTCATGGCGTCCGCTCGCCACCGCAGAACCCCTCCACCACGCCGAAGGGCGCCCCGGGAGGTGTCCCGGAGCGCCCTTCGGAGGCCGTGCGGAGGCCGTGCGGAGCCCGTACGACGCCCCTGCGGAGCTCGTACGTCGGCGGCTCAGCCGTTCTTGATGCGGTTGGTCAGCTCGGTGACCTGGTTGTAGATGGAGCGCCGCTCCGCCATCAGGGCGCGGATCTTCCGGTCCGCGTGCATGACGGTCGTGTGGTCCCGGCCGCCGAACTGCGCGCCGATCTTCGGCAGCGACAGGTCGGTGAGCTCCCGGCACAGGTACATGGCGATCTGGCGGGCCGTCACCAGGACCCGGCTGCGCGAGGAACCGCAGAGGTCCTCCACGGTCAGCCCGAAGTAGTCGGCCGTGGCCGCCATGATGGCCGGCGCCGTGATCTCCGGCGAGGAGTCCTCGCCGCCCGGGATCAGGTCCTTGAGGACGATCTCGGTGAGGCCCAGGTCCACCGGCTGCCGGTTGAGGCTCGCGAAGGCCGTCACCCGGATCAGCGCGCCCTCCAGCTCACGGATGTTCCGCGAGATCCGGGAGGCGATGAACTCCAGCACCTCCGGCGGGGCGTTCAGCTGCTCCTGCACCGCCTTCTTGCGGAGGATCGCGATGCGCGTCTCCAGCTCCGGCGGCTGCACGTCGGTGGTGAGTCCCCACTCGAAACGGTTCCGCAGCCGGTCCTCCAGGGTCACCAGCTGCTTGGGCGGCCGGTCGGAGGAGAGCACGATCTGCTTGTTCGCGTTGTGGAGCGTGTTGAAGGTGTGGAAGAACTCCTCCTGCGTCGACTCCTTGCTCGCGAGGAACTGGATGTCGTCGACCAGGAGGATGTCCACGTCGCGGTAGCGCTTGCGGAAGGCGTCGCCCTTGCCGTCGCGGATCGAGTTGATGAACTCGTTGGTGAACTCCTCCGAGCTCACGTACCGCACGCGCGTGCCCGGGTAGAGGCTCCGCGCGTAGTGCCCGATGGCGTGCAGCAGGTGCGTCTTGCCGAGCCCCGACTCGCCGTAGATGAAGAGGGGGTTGTACGCCTTCGCCGGCGCCTCGGCCACCGCGACCGCGGCCGCGTGCGCGAAGCGGTTCGAGGAACCGATGACGAAGGTGTCGAAGAGGTACTTGGGGTTCAGGCGCGCGTGCGGCTCGCCGGGCCCGCCGGCGCCGGAACCCGCGCCGGTGCCGCCGAGCGAACCCTGGCCGATGCCGGGGCCCACGCCCTGGCCGCCGGGACCCGGGCCGGGGCGCGGTCCCGCCCCCGGCGGCTCGGGCAGCTCGGAGCGCTCGGGCCGCTGCGGCTGCTCGTAGCCGCGGGAGGACTCGTCGTAGCGCGGCCGGCCGGACGGATCGGGGGAAGCCGGGCCGGTGTACGGGGCGCGCTCGGGGAAACCGCCGAGGCGCGGCTGCTGCCAGGAGAGGTCCTCCTGGGACCGCGGCCAGGCGCCCGGCTCGGGGCGCGGCGGCTGCTGGTAGTCCGGGTAGGCCGGGCGCGCGGTGGGCAGCCCGTCGTCGGGGAGCGCGCGGTGCCCGTAGCCGTCGTACTTCTCGTACGGCTCCGGCTGCGGGCGCTCGCCGTAGTGCGGCTGCTGCGGGGCGTGGCCGGGGGAGGGCGCCGGGGGCTGCTCGCCGACGGAGTCGTCGACGGTGATCGCGATCCGGATCGGGCGGCCGCACTCGCGGCTGAGGGTGTCGCTGATCAGAGGGGCGAGGCGGCCCTCCAGGACGCGCTTGCCCCATTCGTTGGGGACGGCGAGCAGCGCCGTGTCGGCGACCAGGGCGAGCGGCTGGCAGCGCTCGATCCACTGTTTGTCCTTGGGCTCGATGCCCTGCTGTCCTTCTCCGAGCAGCTGATCGAGCACGCGTGGCCACACTGCGGCAAGATCAGCAGGTACGTCAGCCACAGGGCACGCTTTCTCGCAGGTCCCACGAAGGTGTGGTTCTCGGGACGATAAGAACAGAACGGAAGAGATAGTGGAGTCCAGTCACGGTAGTCGCGGCGGCTGACGTCGTTCAAGTTGTTGTCCACAGCCTGTGCACAAGCGGGCCCGCCGACGGGTCGGTTTGACCGGATGGCGTAACCGCGCGTACCGTAACCAGGTCGAGTTGTCGATGGCTGCTGCCGCCTGCCTCCGATGGGCAAAGATCACGTCAGTGATCGCGTAGCGGTGCACTCGAGCGTATGCGAGCTACTCGTGGGCGCACGGTGACAGCCAGGCGATGTCCCGCCACCACCCGAATCATTTCTGGAGCCCCCGAGTGAGCAAGCGCACCTTCCAGCCGAACAACCGTCGTCGCGCGAAGACCCACGGTTTCCGCCTGCGCATGCGTACCCGTGCCGGCCGCGCCATCCTGGCGAACCGCCGTGCCAAGGGTCGCGCGAGCCTGTCCGCCTGATCCACCTAAACAGGTCATGACGTGCTGCCTACCGAGAATCGGCTGAGGCGGCGCGAGGACTTCGCAACCGCGGTACGCCGAGGACGCCGGGCCGGTCGCCCGCTCCTCGTCGTCCACCTTCGTAGCGGTGCAACGGACCCGCACGCGCCTGGGGAGAGCGCTCCCCCGACGCGTGCGGGTTTCGTCGTGAGCAAGGCCGTGGGCGGTGCGGTCGTCCGCAACCAGGTGAAGCGTCGTCTGCGCCATCTCGTCCGCGACCGGCTCTCCGCGCTGCCCCCCGGTAGCCTGGTGGTCGTACGGGCGTTGCCCGGAGCCGGTGACGCCGACCACGCCCACCTGGCCCGCGACCTGGACGCCGCCCTCCAGCGGCTGCTGGGAGGGGGTACGCGATGAAGTACCCGTTCCTCGCCCTCATCAAGCTGTACCAGTGGACGATCAGCCCGCTTCTGGGCGACGTCTGCCGGTACTACCCGTCGTGTTCCCACTATGGATTCACGGCCATTGACCGGCATGGCGCGATCAAGGGCATCGCCCTGACCGCCTGGCGCATCCTGCGGTGCAATCCGTGGTCGCCCGGCGGAGTGGACCATGTCCCCCCGCGGAAGCGTCCGCGCTGGCACGAGATGCTCAGGAACGCGCTGCGCGGCGACAAGGGCGGGATCTCCGCCGAGACGAGCCCGGCCGCAGAGACCTCGCCCAATGCTCAAGGAGCCTGATTAGTGGACACGATTGCCAGTCTGTTCAGCTTCATCACCTGGCCCGTTTCCTGGGTCATCGTCCAGTTCCACAAGCTGTACGGGGCCATCTTCGGCCCCGACACGGGCTGGGCCTGGGGCCTGTCGATCGTGTCCCTCGTGGTGCTGATCCGGATCTGCCTGATCCCGCTCTTCGTGAAGCAGATCAAGGCGACCCGGAACATGCAGGCGCTCCAGCCGAAGATGAAGGCGATCCAGGAGCGCTACAAGAGCGACAAGCAGCGTCAGTCCGAAGAGATGATGAAGCTGTACAAGGAGACGGGCACCAACCCGCTCTCCTCGTGCCTTCCCATCCTCGCCCAGTCGCCGTTCTTCTTCGCCCTGTACCACGTGCTGTCCAACATCGCGTCGGGCAAGGAGATCGGGGCCCTCAACCAGAACCTGGTCGACAGCGCCCGTGAGGCGCACATCTTCGGCGCCCCGATCGCCTCGAAGTTCATGGACTCCCCCGAGGCCGTCGCGGCCCTCGGTGCCTCGCTGACCGATGTCCGCATCGTCACCGCGATCATGATCGTCCTGATGTCGGCCTCGCAGTTCTTCACCCAGCGCCAGCTGATGATGAAGAACGTCGACCTCTCGGTGAAGACCCCGTACATGCAGCAGCAGAAGATGCTCATGTACATCTTCCCGGTGATCTTCGCCGTCATGGGCATCAACTTCCCCGTCGGTGTCCTCGTCTACTGGCTGACCACCAACGTGTGGACCATGGGCCAGCAGATGTACGTGATCAACCAGAACCCGACCCCGGGCAGCAAGGCGCAGGACTCCTACCTCCAGCGCCTGCTGAAGAGCGTCACGCACCACGGTGAGGTCCGCAGCCGGCGCCACAAGGCCGTCGTCAAGGTGATCGTCGCCAAGGGCTCGGACCGCAACGAGAACGAGCGCCGCTTCATCGGTGGTCTCGCCAAGGCCGGCTTCGCCGCGCAGGCCGACGGCACCGTGGTGAAGAGCGACGCCGCCGTCGCCGAGGCCGAGGGCACTGCCGCCCCCAAGCGCCAGCAGCCCAAGCGCCAGACCAAGGCCCAGCGCCAGTCCGGCGGCCAGCAGGCCAAGAGCGACGAGACCGTCGAGGAGACGGCCGAGGAGTCCGCGGGCGAGGCCGCCCAGGACGCCGAGCCGAAGACCTCGCTGGAGAAGAAGCCCGAGACGCCCGCCAAGGGCGGCGCGCAGGGCGGCGGCCGCAGCCGCGCCAGCTCCGGCGGCTCCCGCCAGCGCAAGGGCCAGCAGCGGCCCAAGCACCCGTCCTCCAAGAAGTAGAAGCGTCCACGTAGCTAGAAGGAGTCCATCCGTGACGGAAGGCACCACCTCCGCCGCCGAGGGTGGCGACACCCTGACCCGCCTGGAGCAGGAGGGTGAGATCGCGGCCGACTACCTTGAGGGTCTGCTCGACATCGCCGACCTCGACGGCGACATCGACATGGACGTCGAGGCGGACCGGGCCGCGGTCTCGATCATCAGCGACTCCGGCGGCCGTGATCTGCAGAAGCTCGTCGGCCGCGACGGCGAGGTGCTGGAGGCGCTCCAGGAGCTCACCCGCCTCGCCGTGCACCGGGAGACCGGTGACCGCAGCCGTCTGATGCTCGACATCGCCGGCTTCCGGGCGCAGAAGCGCACGGAGCTGGCCCAGATCGGCGCCAAGGCCGCGGACGAGGTCAAGGCCTCCGGCCAGCCGGTCAAGCTGGACCCGATGACCCCGTTCGAGCGCAAGGTCGTGCACGACGCGGTCGCCGCCGCCGGTCTGCGCAGCGAGTCCGAGGGCGAGGAGCCGCAGCGCTTCGTCGTCGTTCTCCCTGCCTGACCCCTCTCCTCGCGTCGGCCCCGTCTGTTCGCAGACGGGGCCGATCTTTGTCAGCCTGATAGTTCAGCCACTCAGCCACCACAGCGCGCTCGCACAGTACGCGTGCGGTACGGAAGGACGGTCCCCGTGACGGAGGCAGCGGAGCTCCCCGAGGCGCCGGAGCAGGCACGGAAGGTCTTCGGCGAGTACTTCCCCGAAGCCGTGCGGTACGCCGAGCTGCTCGCGGACGCCGGAGTGAAGCGTGGGCTCATCGGCCCGCGCGAGGTCCCGCGACTGTGGGAGCGCCACCTGCTGAACTGCGCGGTTCTCTCCGAGGTCGTCCCCGAGGGCGTCACGGTCTGCGACGTCGGCTCCGGTGCCGGCCTGCCCGGCATCCCGCTGGCCCTGGTCCGGCCCGATCTGAAGATCACGCTCCTGGAGCCGCTCCTGCGCCGCACCAACTTCCTCACGGAGGTCGTGGAGCTGCTCGGTCTCGACCATGTGACCGTCGTCCGCGGTCGCGCCGAGGAGATGCTCGGCAAGGTCCCGCAGGTCCACGTCGTGACCGCCCGTGCCGTGGCCCCCCTCGACCGGCTCGCCGGCTGGGGCGTTCCGCTGCTCCGTCCCTACGGCGAGATGCTGCTGCTGAAGGGCGACACCGCGCAGGAGGAGCTCGACGGTGCCCGCGCCGCGCTCGCCAAGCTGGGCGTGGTGGAGACCTCGGTCCTCCAGGTCGGCGAGGGAATCGTCGATCCGATGTCCACCGTGGTCCGGGTCGAGGTCGGCGAGAGCCCCGGCGGTGTCCGCTTCGCGGCCAAGCGGGCCAAGGCGGCGCGGACCAGCAAGACCCGTCGGCGCCGCTGAGCGTCGCTTTCGTCCGCTTTCACGGAGTGTCGAACGGTCCCGGCAGGGGCGCAGGGGCATCGTGTTTCACGTGAAACGTCGCTCACTGCTCCAGGGGATCATCAGCCGCGGGCGCGCCGCAGCCACCCCCCGGGACCGCAGGCCCCGTGTGAAGCCACCCGCGAGGGTTACGGAGTTTTCCACAGAGGTGGATTCACCCACAGATCCACCGACCTCGCTGGTTCAGGACCCCGCAGGCATGGCAGGCTCTTCCCATCGCGAGCTTGATGCCGAGGAGAGTGAATCCTTGCGGTCCGACGCCAACATCGCGGGACCGATGACCGATCCGGTCCCCGGTCCCCGAACCGAATCGGCTGGGGAAGATGTTTCACGTGAAACGCTGCCCCCGGTGGATGACACCCCCATTGGCCGTGCTGCCCAGCTGGCCGTAGAAGCGCTGGGCCGTGCCGGGGAGGGACTGCCCCGTCCCGAGCAGACCCGCATCATGGTGGTGGCCAACCAGAAGGGCGGCGTGGGCAAGACGACCACGACCGTCAACCTGGCGGCCTCCCTGGCCCTGCACGGTGCCCGGGTCCTGGTGGTCGACCTGGATCCGCAGGGCAATGCCTCCACGGCGCTGGGCATCGACCACCACGCCGACGTCCCCTCGATCTACGACGTCCTCGTCGACAGCAGGCCGCTCTCCGAGGTGGTCCAGCCGGTCCTGGACGTCGAGGGCCTCTTCTGCGCCCCGGCCACGATCGATCTCGCCGGTGCGGAGATCGAGCTGGTGTCCATGGTGGCGCGCGAGAGCCGGCTCCAGCGGGCGATCCAGGCGTACGAGCAGCCGCTGGACTACGTCCTCATCGACTGCCCGCCGTCCCTCGGACTGCTCTCGGTCAACGCGCTGGTGGCGGGGGCCGAGGTGCTCATCCCGATCCAGTGCGAGTACTACGCGCTTGAGGGGCTCGGACAGCTCCTCAAGAACGTCGATCTGGTCCGCGGACACCTCAACCCGACGCTGCACGTCTCGACGATCCTGCTGACCATGTACGACGGCCGCACCCGGCTCGCCTCGCAGGTCGCCGAGGAGGTCCGCAGCCACTTCGGGAAGGAGGTGCTCCGGACCAGCATCCCGCGGTCCGTCCGCATCTCCGAGGCCCCCAGCTACGGCCAGACCGTGATCACCTACGACCCCGGTTCCAGCGGAGCCCTGTCGTACATCGAAGCGGCGCGCGAGATCGCCTTCCGCGGCATCTCTGTCCACTACGAGCCCCACCAGCACGGCCGCGTGGGGCACCAGAACAACCAGCACAGCATGGCGGAGGAACTTCAGTGAGCGACCGACGTAGGGGACTGGGCCCGCGGGGGCTCGGCGCGCTGTTCGCCGGCACCCCTCAGGACCAGCAGGCGCCGGAGGCCGGTGCCGTCTCCACGCTCCCCGGGAGCGGCGCGGCCCGCCTGTTCCCCCAGGGTGCCCCGCAGCCCGAGCCGGTGACGGCACCGGTGGAGCCCGAGCCGGCGCTGGTCGCCGGGGCGTACTTCACCGAGATCCCGCTCGACGCCATCACGCCCAACAAGCAGCAGCCGCGTACGGTCTTCGACGACGAGGCCCTTGCCGAGCTCGTCACCTCCATCAAGGAGGTCGGCCTGCTCCAGCCCGTGGTCGTCCGCAAGACCGACGCCGACGCCTATGAGCTGATCATGGGCGAGCGGCGCTGGCGAGCCTGCCGTGAGGCCGGTCTGGAGTCCATCCCCGCGATCGTCCGGGCCACCGACGACGAGAAGATGCTCCTGGACGCCCTCCTGGAGAACCTCCACCGGGCCCAGTTGAACCCGCTGGAGGAGGCCGCCGCCTACGAGCAGCTGCTCACGGACTTCGGCTGCACCCACGACCAGCTCGCCGACCGGATCGGACGCTCGCGTCCGCAGGTCTCCAACACCCTGCGACTGCTCCGGCTCTCCCCGCCGGTCCAGCGCCGGGTCGCTGCCGGAGTGATCTCCGCCGGCCACGCCCGCGCCCTGCTCGGCGTGGAGGACCCGGAGGTCCAGGACCAGCTGGCCTACCGGATCGTCTCCGAGGGCCTCTCGGTGCGCACGGTCGAGGAGATCGTGAAGCTCATGGGCCTGGAGGAGCCCGCCGCGGTGAAGACCAAGAAGCCGCGGGCGGGTGCCCGGGTCTCGCCGGTCTTCTCCGATCTGGCGACCCGTCTCTCGGACCGCTTCGAGACCCGGGTGAAGGTCGACCTGGGGCAGCAGAAGGGCAAGATCGTCGTCGAGTTCGCCTCGGTGGAGGACCTCGACCGGATCCTCACGACACTGGCCCCCGGCGAGAACAAGGTCATGGACCAGCTGAAGGCCGACCAGGAGTGGGAGCAGGGCGAGGAGTAAGCCTCCCCCGCACGCCCCACAGGGCGGGGAGCGCTTCGGGTGTCACCGGGTTTCCGGGGGCCACCGGAGGGCTCCCCGCCCTTTGCCTGTGTGCGGTGTCGCCGTGCGGGCCCGCTGGTTACGATTCCGAGAGCCGTATCCGTGCTCGGTGGCCGTGCGACGGCCAGGGAAGCGAGGGCAGCCGTGGGGCGTCGGCTCGTACCGCTCACGCTGGACAATCTTCCGCACCTGCCGAAGCGCTGCCGTTCCTGTGTGTTCTGGGAGCTCGATCCGGTGAGCGGCGAGGCGGCCGTGAAGGCGGGCCGCGCGGAGGTGGAGAAGGAGGCGTGGATCTCCGCCGTCCTGCTGGAGTGGGGCTCCTGCGGCCGGGTCGTCTATGTCGACGAGGTGCCGGTCGGGTACGTCCTCTACGCGCCTGCGGCCTATGTGCCGCGCTCGACCGCCTTTCCCACGAGCCCGGTGGCGGCGGACGCCGTCCAGCTGATGACGGCCTGGATCATGCCGGAGTACCAGGGGCAGGGCCTGGGCCGGGTGTTGGTGCAGACGGTGGCCAAGGACGTGCTCCGGCGGGGCTTCAAGGCCATCGAGGCCTTCGGGGACGCCCGTTGGAAGGAGCCGGCCTGTGTGCTGCCGGCGGACCATCTGCTCGCGGTCGGCTTCAAGACCGTACGGCCGCATCCCGCCTTCCCCCGGCTCCGGCTGGAGCTGCGGACGACGCTCTCCTGGAAGGAGGACGTCGAGATGGCGCTGGACCGGCTGCTCGGCGCGGTGCAGAAGGAGCCCGCGCTCCGACCGCTGTGAGGCGGAGACGTGAAACAGCCCGCCCCCTTTCGGGGCGGGCCGTTTCACGTGAAACAGCGTGGGTCACTTCGCGGCGACGAAGGGCTCCAGGTCGCGCAGGATGGCCGCCTTCGGCTTGGCGCCGACGATGGTCTTCACGACCTCGCCGCCCTGGTAGACGTTGAGCGTCGGGA
>NZ_JABBGE010000008.1 GCF_012927245.1 Streptomyces sp. R302 | reverse complement strand
ACGCTGTTGAGTTCTCAAGGTGCGGACGCTTCCTTCGTTCCTGTTTCCAGGCCCTCCGGGCGCTTCCTTCGTTTCCGACTCTATCAGATCTTTCCGATCCGATTTCCTCGGTGCTTTCCGGTCCCGAAATTGAATTTCCCGGGGCCTTCCGGCGGGGTCAAACATTACCAGGCTTTCTCCGTCCCCCTGACCACCCCTCCGCGTTCACCGGATGAACCGGAGCAGGCAGAGGTGTAGACCACTGGGGTTAGGATCTGGCTTGATTGGTGCTGCCGACCGCGACTCAAAGCCGCGTTGGGGTCAGGCAGGAGTACGACAGTACATCCCACCGTCAGTAGAGGCAAATCGTTTCCGGTAGTCCCTAGGTCCGCCAACTGGTACGTCTCGTGCGGAACCGGGACTTCTTATGACTTACGCTTCTGAACAGTACGCGCCGCCCAGGACAGGTGTGGCGGCGCCACACGATCTCCGCCCCTGGGAGGCTTCCCATGTCAACCGTGACGTCGCCACTCGCTGGACGCGCCATCGGTCTCGCCAACGTTCCCGACCCGGTCTTCTCCGGTGCCATGGTCGGGCCCGGCACCGCCATCGATCCCGTACGTGAGCCCTCCGAGGCGGTCTCCCCCATCGACGGGGTCGTCGTCTCCATGCACCCGCACGCCTTCGTCGTCGTGGACGGCGAGGGGCACGGGGTGCTGACGCACCTCGGCATCGACACCGTCCAGCTCAACGGCGAGGGTTTCGAGCTGCTCGTGAACAAGGGGGACACCGTGGAGTGCGGCCAGGCCGTCGTGCGGTGGAACCCCGCCGACGTCGAGGCCGCCGGCAAGTCCCCCATCTGTCCCGTCGTCGCCCTTGAGGCCACGGCCGACTCGCTGTCCAACGTCCGTGAGGACGGCGACGTGAAGGCCGGCGACCAGCTCTTCGACTGGAGCTGAGTCCGGTCCGTCGTCCGGACGGCCGCGAGTACGACATTCAACGCGGTGGCTTCGGCCGCCGCTCAATCGGAGACGGGTGAGATGGAGACAACGCTGCGAGGCGTCGGGGTCAGCCACGGAGTGGCGATCGGCCAGGTACGGCACATGGGTACGGCGGTTCTCGAACCGCCCGCCAAGCAGATTCCCGCCGAGGACGCGGAGCGCGAACAGGGGCGCGCCCGCCAGGCGGTGGAGGCCGTGGCCGCGGACCTGATCGCGCGCGGCAATCTGGCCGGCGGCGAGGCCCAGGCGGTCCTCGAGGCCCAGGCGATGATCGCCCAGGACCCGGAGCTCATCGCCGATGTCGACCGCAGGATCGCGGTCGGGAGCACGGCCGAGCGCGGTATCTACGACGCCTTCTCGCACTACCGCGAGCTGCTCGCGGGTGCCGGTGAGTACATGGCGGGCCGGGTCGCCGACCTGGACGACGTACGGAACCGGATCGTGGCGCGGCTGCTCGGGGTGCCGATGCCGGGTGTTCCGGACAGCGACGAGCCGTACGTGCTCATCGCGCGGGACCTGGCGCCGGCCGACACCGCGCTGCTCGACCCGGCGCTCGTGCTCGGATTCGTGACCGAGGAGGGCGGGCCGACCAGCCACAGCGCCATCCTGGCGCGTGCCCTGGGTGTGCCGGCCGTGGTGGCTCTGCCCGGTGCCGGTGAGCTGTCGGAGGGCACGGAGATCGCGGTGGACGGTTCCACCGGTGAGATCTTCGTGGACCCGAGCGAGGAGAAGAAGGCGGCGCTGACCAGGGCCGCCGAGGAGCGGAAGGCGGCGCTGTCCGCGTCCAGTGGCCCGGGTGCCACCTCGGACGGGCACAAGGTGCCGCTGCTCGCCAACGTCGGTGGCCCGGCGGACGTGCCGGCCGCGGTGGAGGCGGGCGCCGAGGGCGTCGGTCTGTTCCGTACCGAGTTCCTCTTCCTGGACGACAGCCAGAAGGCCCCGTCCGAGGAGAAGCAGATCGAGGCGTACCGGAAGGTCCTGGAGGCCTTCCCCGAGGGCCGTGTGGTCGTGCGGGTGCTGGACGCCGGCGCCGACAAGCCGCTCGACTTCCTGACGCCGGTCGACGAGCCGAACCCGGCGCTCGGCGTGCGCGGGCTGCGGTCGCTGCTCGACCACCCGGAGGTGCTGCGGACGCAGCTGACCGCGCTGGCGAAGGCCTCCGAGGGTCTGCCCGTGTACCTGGAGGTCATGGCGCCGATGGTGGCCGACCGGACGGACGCGAAGGCCTTCGCCGACGCGTGCCGCGAGGCGGGGCTCCGGGCGAAGTTCGGCGCGATGGTGGAGATTCCGTCCGCCGCGCTCCGGGCCCGCTCGATCCTGCAGGAGGTCGAGTTCCTGTCGCTGGGCACCAACGACCTGGCCCAGTACACCTTCGCCGCCGACCGTCAGGTGGGTGCGGTGTCCCGGCTGCAGGACCCGTGGCAGCCGGCGCTGCTCGACCTGGTGGCGATGTCCGCCGAGGCGGCCAAGGCCGAGGGCAAGAGCTGTGGTGTCTGTGGCGAGGCCGCCTCGGATCCGCTGCTCGCGTGTGTGCTGACCGGTCTGGGTGTCACCTCCCTGTCGATGGGCGCGGCGTCGATCCCGTACGTGCGGGCGACGCTGGCGAAGTACACGCTCGCGCAGTGCGAGCGGGCGGCGGCCGCGGCTCGGGCCGCGGACACGGCGCACGAGGCGCGGCTGGCCGCGCAGGCGGTGCTGTCCGGGGAGTGATCCCGGAGTCGTAGCGCGTGGTTCGGAGGGGCTTCCCGTCACCTGGTGGCGGGGAGCCCCTTCGTCGTGTCCGGGGTCAGGGGTGGTGGTGGGTGTCGGGGTCGGGGGCGAGGGGGAAGCCGGCGCGGTGGTCGACGCCGTGCTCCGGCGGAAGGGGTTCGCCGGTGCGGGCGTCGGTGCAGTAGGCGGCGAAGACCTCGGCCTCGGTGAGCGGGGCGAGGGTGCCGTCGGCGAGGCGCCAGCCGTGGAGGCGGTCGGGGAGCCCGGGTCGGGTGGCGCGCAGGACGAGGCCGCCCGCTGCGGCGAGGGTGATGCCGGCGGCGAGGACGGCGGTGAACTCGGTGGCGGAGGTGGGGTCGTGGTGGTTGGTGCCGTGGTCGTCGCGGGCGGTGTGGAGGACGGCGAGCAGGTGGTCGTCGGCGGCGGGGACGCTGCAGACGAGGTGGTGGGTGCCGGGTCCCGCGCCGTCGAGGAGGGCGAGGAGCAGGCGGGTGGCGCGGTCGAAGGCGTCGCGGCCGAGGTCGAGGCCGCAGTCGGCGCAGTCTCCGGCGGTGGCGAGGACGGTGGTGGCGTACTCCCAGGTGGCGCGGCGGACGGCGGTGTCGACGAGCTCGGGGAGGAGGGTGGTGAGGGGTTGTCCGGTGTAGGTGACGCGGGCGCCGGTCGTGGCCAGGTGGTCGGTGAAGCGGCTGCGGCTGGTGGGGTGGTCGGGGTCGAGGCCGGTCTCGGCGCAGTAGGAGACGTATTCGTCGGGGTCGAAGAGGGCCACCGTGGTGTGGGTGCCCTGGCGGGCGAGGGATTTGAGGAGGGCTTCGATCTCCTTGAGGTAGGTGCCGTGGTCGTCGAAGGCGAAGGTGCGGTAGCGGCGCATGGCGGCGAAGTCCTGCTCGTCGGCGAGGAGTCCGACGGTGCTGGGGATCTCGCGGCGCAGGGCGCGGCGGAGGCGGGTCGGGGTGGTGGTCGTGGTCGTCATGGGTCCCCCTCGTATGTGGCGGTCTGATCACGTCGATCAGTGCTCACTCACCGTAACCGTCGGCACTGACAGTGACGGTTTGGTGGGGTGGGTGACGCGGGCGCGGACGAGGCGGTGCTGGGCGGCGCCCGCACCGGCGAGGGCGAGGCCGAGGAAGGGCCAGGCGAGGGGGCCGGCGGTCATGACGGCGGTGACGAGGAGCGGGCCGGCGAAGCGCTGGCTCGACTGGGCGAGGCCGTGGACGCCGAGGTAGGCGCCCTGGGCGTCGGCGGAGGCCAGGGTGACGGAGAGTTCCCACGAGGCGGTGGCGTGGACGATTTCGGCGAACGTGAGGGCGACGACGGCCACGACGAGCGCGGCGACGGCGAGGGTGCGGCCGCCGGCGGCGGAGGCGGCGAGGGCGAGGGTGCCGACGACGAAGAGTCCGGAGAGGGGGACGAGGAGGAGGCGGGCGGCCGCGGGGGTGGCGCCGAAGCGGGCAAGGGGGACCTGGAAGAGGACGACGAGGACGGTGTTGAGGACGAGGAGGAGCGGGACGAGGCCGACGGGGGCCTCCGTGGCGTGGACGATCCAGAGGGGGACGGCGACCTGGAGGATCGTGTCGTCGAGGAAGAGGGCGGCGTCGGTGGCGGTGTAGCCGAGGAAGGTGCGGTCGCGCCAGGGGCCGGCGGGCTTGTCCTGGACGGTGTCGCGTGGGGTGCGGCCGCCGACGGCGGTGGGGGTGGGGGCGGGGGTGGGGGTGGGGGTGGGGGTGGGCGGTTCGGCGCAGCGGAGGGTGAGGACCGTGATGGCGAGGTAGCTGAGGACGTTGCCGACGAGGAGCCAGGTGTAGGCCTGGGTGGATCCGGTGGCGAGAGCGCCGGCGGCGCCGAGGCCGCCGATGGACCAGCCGATGTTGACGGTGGTGCGCTGGATGGCCTGGTAGCGGGCGCGTTCGGGGCCGGCCTGGCGGGCCGCGTACAGCTTGATGAGGACGCTGCCAGCGCGGTCGGGGAGCGCGCCGAGGGCGGAGTAGAGGGTGAGGAGGAGGAAGTGGTCGGTGGTGAGGAGGGCGAGGAGGGTGGCTCCGCGCATGAGTTGGGTGGCGGCGATGACGCGGACGAGGGGGAAGCGGTCGGCGAGGACGCCGGCGAGTGGCGCTCCGGCTATGC
The DNA here is from genome assembly GCF_012927245.1 of Streptomyces sp. R302. Classification (GTDB taxonomy): domain Bacteria; phylum Actinomycetota; class Actinomycetes; order Streptomycetales; family Streptomycetaceae; genus Streptomyces. The sequence continues at coordinate 493,658 of NZ_JABBGE010000008.1, read as the reverse complement.
CGACGCCGCCGGAGACGGTCATGAGCAGGCCGACCTGGCCGAGGCTCAGCCCTGAGACGTAGGTGAAGTAGAGGGCGGTGCAGCCGGCCCAGAGGCCGGTGCCCGACTTGTCGACGATGCTGACGACGAGCATGCGGCGGCCGTCGCGGCCTCCCGGGATGCGGTCGAGCGCGGTGCGGTGCCATGACGACGGCCGACTCACGTGGTCCCCCCTTGACGCGAATTATGTATTGGTACATAATTTTGAATGTGGTGACACAATATTCGATTCAGGGGACGACGGCCAAGGGGATCGCCGCGTCCGTCGAACGCGGCGTGTCCGAAGGGGAACTCGCCCCGGGCGACGCGCTGCCTCCCGTACGGACGCTCGCGGACGACCTGGGAGTCAGCCCGGGCACGGTGGCGACCGCGTACAAGGAACTGCGCGGACGGGGGCTCGTGGTGACCCGCGGGCGGGGCGGCACGGTCGTGGCGGAGGCGCCGTCGGTGGCGTCCCGGCGGCCGCCGCGCATGCCGGAGGGGCTGACGGACCTCGCGAGCGGGCTACCCGACCCCGCCTTCCTGCCGGTGCTCCACCCGCCCGGCGACGTACGGCCCGTCTACGGCTCGCACCGGGCGGCGCCGCGGCTCGCCGTGCTGGAGGAGCTGACCCGGGCGTGGTTCCGGCGGGACGGGGTGCCCGCGGAGCGGGTGACCTTCGCGCACGGGGCGCTCGACTGCGTCGCCCGGCTGCTCTCGGTGGAGCTCCGACCCGGGGACGCGGTAGCCGTCGAGGACCCCGGCTTCCACCACCTCCTCGACCTGGTGCCCGCGCTGGGACTTCGGATCGTGCCGGTGGCCGTCGACGGCGAGGGGCTCGCGCCCGGCGCGCTGCGGACGGCGCTGCGGGCCGGGGTGCGGGCCGTCGTCCTCAGCCCGCGCGCGCAGTGCCCCACCGGGGCGTCCCTCTCCCCCGCGCGGCGGGACGAACTGGGGGCGCTGTTCCGGGAGTTCCCCGAGGTCCTGGTGATCGAGGACGACTACCTGGCCGAGCTCGACGGGCCCGCCGCGCCGACGGTGAGCGCGCTGGGGCCCGCCCGGTGGGCGCAGGTGCGCACGGTCTCGAAGCGGCTGGGCGTGGATCTGCGGTGGGCCGGGGTGACGGGGGACGCGGTGACGCTCGCCCGGCACGACGGCCGGATGCTGATGACCTCCGGGTGGGTCAGCCATGTGCTCCAGGAGACCGTCGTCGGGCTCTTCTCCGACCCGGAGGTGGCGCGGCTCGTCTCGCGCGGGGAGGCCGCGTACGCCGAGCGGCGGCGGGCGCTGGTCGACGCCCTCGGCGCCCGTGGCATCCACGCGGTCGGGGCCGCCGGGCTGAACGTGTGGGTGCCGGTGCGGGACGAGTCGGCCGTCGTCAACGGACTGCGGACGTACGGGTGGTGGGTGGCGGCGGGCGCCCGGTTCCGGATCGCCACGCCGCCCGCCGTACGGATCACCGCCTCCGTGCTGCTGCCGGAGGCCGCCGAGCGGCTGGCGGCGGACTTCGCGCGGGTGCTCGGGGACACCCAGGCGACGTACGGGGGCTGACACGGCGTGAGCCCGCCGTCCGGGCCGGAAGACGGCCGGGCGGCGGGCTCACGCGCGCGTGGCGGGTGGTCAGCGGGTGCGGTAGGCGTTGCCGAGGATCTGGTCCAGGGTGTTGCCCCGGACGTCGGTGAGCGTGGCGCGGAACGAGACCGTGCCCCCGGCGGCGGGGTTGCGGACCACGACGGCGCCGTTCACGACGGGCGCGTCGGTCCAGGTGCCACCGCCGTCGACGGAGGTCCGGACCCGCAGCGCGCGCGTGCCCGCGCCGGCGGCCGGGCCCTGGACGGTCACCGGGACGCGGAGTTCGGTGCCTGCGGGGGCGGTGCCGCCGAGGTCGAGCGGCGGGGTGAAGCGGACGACGCTCAGCGGGAGGGCGGTCGGGGTGGTGGTCGCCGCGGAGTCGAAGCTCCAGACGGCGGTCGTGCGCCCCGCGCGCGTGCCGGTGCCGTGGAGGGCGGTGGCGGTGAGCCGGTAGCGGGCCTGTGCGGGGGTACCGAGGGTGAAGGAGGCGCGGCCCGGGTCGCCGCGGTGGGTGCCGACGAGGACGCCGTCGCGGTGGAGGGTCGTGGTGGCCGAACGGACTGCCGGGTCGGAGGGGGTGTGCCCCTCGCCGTCGGCGAGCAGCGGCACGTCCAGGGCGAGCCGGTCGCCGTCGCGGACGCCGGCGGGCGTCGCGCCCGGAGTCGGATCGAGGGCGGGGCCGAGGACGGCGTTGTCGAAGGTGTGGGTGGTGGTCGCGCCGGCGCGGACCGGCAGGTCCGGCGCCTCGTACAGGTTGGGCGGCGCCTCGGGCGTGCCGGGCGTGGTGTACGACAGGTCCCAGGCGCCGCGCTCGGGGGTGACGTGGAAGGTCGCGGTGCCGGGGCGGACGAGTTCGGCGCCGAGGCCGAGGGTGGTGCCCTCGGACGGCTGGATCGCCGCGGAGCCGACGCCGCCGGTGCCGTCCCGGTCGGCCGCGCGGACCTTGAGCGTGGCCAGATCGCCGGCGGCGGGCCTGCGGACGAAGCCGGCCAGGGCGCGGCCGGACGTGAAGCGGTAGCCCAGGCCGTAGTCGGCCCGCTCGCCGGCCCAGTAGGCGTCGAACGAGGCCGTCACGGAGCCTGGTTCCGCGGCCGGACCGAGGTGGGCCACGCGCAGACCGACCGCCGAGGACATCAGGTTCGCGTAGCGGGTCCGCCCGTCGTGGCGGACCTCGACGAACGACATCGCGTGCTCGGGACGGGCGCCCGGCTCGGGCGGGCGCACGTCGACCGGCGACGTGGTGCGGGCATCGAGCGTGACGGTCGTGTCGTGGTCGAGATCGAGGCGGGGCTGGACGAGCCAGTCGGTGCCCGACCCCTTGGTCGGGGAGGACAACTCCGAGTCGAGGAGGTAACGGCCCTTGGGAAGCCGGAGCGTGACGGTGCCGGAGGCGTCGTGGGGGCTCTCCTTGACCGCCTCGGCCGCGCCGGAGATGCCGACGACGCGGGTCGAGTAGGCGTCGGTCGGGGCGCCCTCACGGTCGAGATGGCGGAGGGTCAGGGTGAACGTCTCGCTCTGGGCGAGGGAGTGCGGGGCGGCGGGCGGGGCCGTGAAGGCGGTGGCGGTGAGGGCGGCGGCGAGAGCGAGGGCGGGAAGGGCGGGGCGGATCCTGGATCCCTTCCCGGGGCGGATGCCGGAGGGTGTGTTCGGGATCTTGGATCCAAGATCCCGAACACTGGATCCAATGTCCTGGGTATCGGATCCAAAGTTCTGTGTGCTGGATCCGATGTTCTGCGTGCTGGATCCGATGTTCTGGATGTTGGATCCAGGGTTCTGGGGCATGAGGCGCTGCGTCGGTGTCTTGTTCATGCAGGGAACTGGGCGCCACGGGGCGGGAGTTCCCGTGACCTGGGCCACATGGGGCTGCAGGGGGCGGGGAGTGTGGTGCGGGTCACGGGAACCCGGGTGAACCGGTGAGCAGTACTCAGTGTGGAACCAGAGATGAGAGAACGTTTCCGGGCCGGGGATCCCGCGGCGCTCGGTGAGGCGTACGACGAGCACGCACGGGTGCTGTTCCAGTACGCGTACCGGATGTGCGGGGACCGGGCCGCGGCCGAGGACGTCGTGTCCGCGACCTTGCTGGAGGCATGGCGGTGCCGGGGGAAGGTCCATGCCGAGGGCGGGAGTCTGCGGCCGTGGCTGCTGGGGATCGCGACGAATGTGCTGCGCGGGGCCGCGCGGGAGGCGCGGCGCCGGGACGCGGCGCTGGCGCGGATGCCGGACCGGGGGGTGTTGCCGGACTTCAGCGACGCCGTGGACTCCCGGCTCGCCGACGAGGAGCGGCTGCGGGCCGCGCGGGTGGCTCTCGGCAAACTCCGGCGCCGTGAGCGGGAGGTGTTCGGGCTCGTCGTGTGGGCGGGACTCGACTACGCGACGGCGGGCGAGGCGTTGGGCATTCCCGTCGGCACGGTGCGCTCCCGGCTGTCGCGGGCCCGGGAGCGGCTGCGGGCGCTCGCCGAGGCCGAACTGCGCGCCGGTCGGCGCCGTGCCGGGTCCGGCGCCGGTGTCGGTGTCGGTGTCGGTGTCGGTGCCAGTGAGTCCTTCCTTTCCGTGAGAGACGGCCGTGCCGTCCTCGTCTCCCGAAACTCCCCGGAGAAGCCGGTATGAACGACATCGATCCCCGTTCCCTGTCCCGTTCCGCCCGGGATCCGTTGCTCGGTGAGCTGAGCGAGCTGCTGCCTCCGCCCGCCGTGCCGGAGTTCGCGCCGGAGCGGCAGCGGGAGGTGCGGCGGGAGCTGCTGGCCTCGGTGCGGTCCTCGCGGCCGGCGGGGTGGTGGACGCGGAGGGCCGTGCGGTTCGCCGTGCCGGCGGTGCTGTGCGGCGTCGCGGCGGGTGCGGTGCTGGTCGCCGCTCCCCCGGAGCCGCCCGCGCCTCGTCCCGCGGTGCGGGCGGACGGCGGCGCGTCCGAAGTGCTGTCGCGGGCCGCGCTCGCCGCCGCATCGGCGCCCGCGCCGGACGCGCGGCCGGAGGAGTTCGTCTACGTGGAGAGCCTGGTGTCCAGGGCCGGGCTTCCGGCCGACGGCGGGGCGGCCGTGGTGGAACCCGTACACCGGCGGCAGGTGTGGCTGTCGGCGGACGGGAGCCGGGCCGGGCTGCTGCGGGAGGAGGGGGCCGCGGACTCCGAGCTGTCGCCCCGGCTGCCCGTGTACGAGCTGGACCGGCCCGGTGCCGAGCCCCGGCGGACGTACCTGGAGCCGGGCGAGGCGTCGGTGACCGATCCGACGCACGCGTTCGTGGCGGGGCTGCCGACCGATCCGGAGGCGCTGCTCCGGCTGGTGCGGGAGCAGACCCGTACCGGTGGCGGGGACGCGGACCAGCGGGCGTTCGCCGCGATCGGGACGCTGCTCGCCGAGACCTGGGCGCCGCCGGCGGTGACGGCCGCGCTGTTCGAGGCGGCCGGGCGGATCCCCGGTGTCGTGGTGGTGCCGTCGGCGCGGGACGCGGCCGGCCGGGAGGGCGTGGCCGTGGCCCGTACCTCCGGGGCGGAGCGGACCCAGTGGGTCTTCGACCGGTCGACCTCGGCCTTTCTCGGGGAGCAGACCGTGCTCGTCGCGGCCTCGCCGGCCGGTGCGGCCGGGACGGTGCTGAGCGAGACGGCCGTCCTGAAGAAGGCGGCGGTGGCGCGGGTCGGGCAGCTGCCGGGCTGATGTCGGGGACCGGAGGGGCGCCCCGTGCGGGGCGCCCCTCCGGCGTGTCAGGCGCGGCGGGTGGCCGCGAGGGACGCGTAGAAGCGCAGGAGGTCGAGGTTGTCGACGGAGCCCGCATTGACGGCCTTCTCCAGGGGGGTGCCCTGGAGGAGGCGCTTGACGGGGACCTCGATGCGCTTGCCGGTGAGGGTGTGCGGGACGCCCGGGACCTCGATGATCTCGTCGGGGACGTGGCGCGGCGAGAGTTCGGTGCGGATCGTCTGCTTGATGCGGGCGATCAGGCCGTCGTCGAGGGTGGCGCCTTCGGCGAGGTGGACGAAGAGTGGCATCCAGTATCCACCGTCCGGTTCCTCCAGGCCGATGACGAGGGATTCGCGGATCTCGGGGAGGCGCTCGACCGCCTCGTAGATGTCGGCGCTGCCCATGCGGACGCCCTGGCGGTTGAGGGTGGAGTCGGAGCGGCCGTGGATGACGACCGAGCCGTGGTCGGTGATCGTGATCCAGTCGCCGTGGCGCCACACGCCGGGGAACATCTCGAAGTAGCTGTCGTGGTAGCGGCTGCCGTCGGGGTCGTTCCAGAAGTGGATCGGCATGGACGGCATGGGGTTGGTGACGACGAGTTCGCCGACCTCCCCGATGACGGGCTTGCCGGACGGGTCCCAGGCCTGGAGGTCGGTGCCGAGGCCCGCGGCCTGGAGCTCGCCGATGTGCACGGGGAGCGTGGGGACGGCTCCTGCGAAGCAGGAGCAGACGTCCGTGCCGCCGCTGACGCTGGCGATCCACAGGTCCTCGCGGACCTCGTCGTGCAACCAGCGGAAGCCGTCGGGCGGCAGCGGGGAGCCCGTGGTGGCGACGCACTTCACGGCGGAGAGGTCGAAATCGCGGCCGGGGTGCACGTCGGCCTTGGCGCAGGCCATCACATAGGCGGCGGAGGTGCCGTACAGGGTGGCGCCGGTGCGTTCGGCGACGCGCCACTGGGCGCCGGTGTCCGGGTAGCCGGGGCTGCCGTCGTACAGGACGACGGTGGTGCCGGTGAGGAGGCCGGAGACGAGGAAGTTCCACATCATCCAGCCCGTGGACGTGTACCAGAAGAAGACGTCCTCGGGGCCCAGGTCGCAGTGGAGGCCGAGCTGCTTGAGGTGCTCGATCAGGATGCCGCCCTGGGACTGGACGATCGCCTTCGGCAGGCCGGTGGTGCCGGAGGAGTACAGGACCCACAGGGGGTGGGCGAACGGGACCTGCTCGAAGACGGGCTCCGTGTCGGCGGCGACGAGGTCGGCCCAGTCGAGGGCGCCCTCGGGGGCCGGCGTGCCGAGGAGCGGGATGTGGACGACGGCGCGGAGCGTGGGGAGCTCGGCGCGGAGCTCGGCGACGGTGTCGCGGCGGTCGTGCTGCTTGCCGCCGTAGCGGTAGCCGTCGACGGTGAAGAGGACGACCGGCTCGACCTGCTGGAAGCGGTCGAGGACGGAACGGGCGCCGAAGTCGGGGGCGCAGGAGGTCCAGACGCCGCCGACGGCGGCGGTGGCGAGGAGGGCGACGACGGCCTGGGGGACGTTCGGCAGGTAGCCGCTGACGCGGTCGCCGGGGCGGACGCCGAGGGCGCGCAGCTCGGCGGCGAGCGAGCCGACCTGGCGGCGGAGTTCGGCCCAGGTGATCGGGGTCGGCTCGTGGGTCTCGTCCACGTGGAGGAGGGCCGTGTCGTGGGGGCGGTCGGCGGCGGCGCGCAGGGCGTGCTCGGCGTAGTTGAGCGTGGCTCCGGGGAACCAGTCGGCGCCGGGCATGGAGCGGTCGCCGAGCACGCGCGCGTACGGGGTGGAGAAGCGGACGTCGAACCATGCGGCGACGGCCGCCCAGAAGGTCTCCAGCTCGTCGACGGACCAGCGGTGCAGGGCCGCGTAGCCGCCGTCGGCGGGGGCGCCGTGGTGTTCGGCGGCCCACGCCTGGAAACGGGTGACGGCGGCGTGGGCGATGCGCTCCTCGTCCGGCTGCCAGAGCGGCTCGGTCGGCTCGGTCGGCGCAGTTGTCATCGGGTGGCTCCCTGGCTGTACGCGGGTCGGCGTGTGTCGCGCGCACGTGCGGGGGTGTGCGCGTGACGCGGCTGACAGGACGATGCCATGGGAGCGGCGTTCGCACCAGGGCCGCCCGCACATGGTCGGTGAGTTGAACATGTGCTCCCACCACGGGTGAACGGCAGCTGAACGAGGCTCGTATCGCCGCTGGTGGGTGGCAGGGTGGCCCTCATGGACGGTCGTGGACTGGTGCGTTCGGTGAGGGTGTTCGGTTCGGTGCGGGGGCTCAGGACGGTACGGGCGGCGTGGCGGCAGCGGCGGGCGGACGCGGCGGGGCTGGCGCCGCGAGGGGCGGAGCGGGCCCGGGTGCCGGGGCTCGCGGAGGGCGCGGAGCCGCTGCCGGGCGGGGGGACGGTGCGGTTCGCCCGGTCGTCGCTGCGGGTGTGCGTGTCGGCGGGCGGCACGGTGTTCTGGGGGTGGGACGGGGCGGCGCCGGAGCCCTCGTACGCGCTGGCGGGGGCGGCGCCCGAGCCGGATGCGCGGGCGGTCCTGGAGCCGGACACGGACGGCGGCTGGCGGGTGGTGTCGGAGCGGGTGACGGTGGCGGTCTCGCGGCACGGGGCGGTGGAGATCCGCACGCCGGGCGGGGTGATGCTGCGGCGGGACCTGCCGCCGCGGTGGTGGGAGCCGGTGGGCGGGGGTGCCGCGCGGTGGGCGCAGCGGGCGGAGGTGCCGGCGGACGCGCGGTTCTTCGGGCTGGGCGGGCGGTCGGCGGGGCCGCGGCTGCGGGACGGGGCGTACCGGCTGTGGAACACGGACCCGAAGGGGCGGTTCGAGCCGGGGGACGATCCGCTGTACATCACGATGCCGGTGCAGTTCGTGGTCGCGGACGCGGGGACGCATCTGGCGTTCCACGACAACACGTGGGACGGGCGGGTGACCCTCGCGGAGGGCGAGGAGGGGGCGGGGTCGGGGCACGACCGGCCGGGCACGAGCGAGGTGCGGATGGAGGGCGGTCCGCTGCGGTGCTGGGTGGTCGTCGGGACCCCCGCGCGCGTGCTGCACAACTGGGCGGCGCTGACGGGCGCGCCGGCGCTGCCTCCGGCGTGGGCGCTGGGGCCGCAGCACGCGCGCTGGGGGTTCGGGAGCGCGGCGGAGGTGCGGCGGGTGGTGGCGGGGTACCGGGAGCGGGGGCTGCCGCTGTCGGCGGTCCATCTGGACATCGACCACTACGACGGGCACCGGGTGTTCACGGTGGACCGGGAGCGGTTCCCGGACCTTCCGGGGCTCGCGGAGGAGCTGCGGGGGCAGGGGGTGCGGCTGGTGTCGATCGTGGATCCCGCGGTCGCCGCGGAGCCGGGGAACGCGCTGTACGAGGCGGGGCGGGCGGCCGGGGCGTTCGTGCGGGACGCGCGGGGCGAGGAGGTTCGGGGGGTGGTGTGGCCCGGGGAGTGCGCCTTCCCCGACTTCACGGATCCCGCGGTGCGGGAGTGGTGGGGCGGGCTGTACGAGGAGCGGCTGCGGCAGGGCTTCTCCGGGGTGTGGCACGACATGAACGAGCCGGTGTCGTTCGCGGCCTTCGGTGATCCGACGCTCCCCCGGTCGGCCCGGCACCACCTGGACGGGCGGGGCGGGGACCACCGGGAGGGGCACAACGTGTACGGGCTGCTGATGGCCCGGGCCGGCTACGAGGGGCTGCGGCGGCTGCGGCCCGGGGAGCGGCCGTTCCTGTTCACGCGCGCGGGGTGGGCGGGGATGCAGCGGTACGGGGGCACCTGGTCCGGCGACGTGGCGACCGGCTGGCCGGGGCTGCGGGCCTCGCTCGCGCTGGTCCTCGGGCTCGGGCTGTGCGGGGTGCCGTACTCGGGTCCCGACGTCGGCGGCTTCGACGGGAGCCCGTCGCCGGAGCTGTTCCTGCGCTGGTACCAGCTGGGGGCGTGGCTGCCGCTGTTCCGGACGCACGCGGCGCTGGACGCGGGGCGGCGGGAGCCGTGGGAGTTCGGCGCGGAGGTGCTGGAGCACGCGCGCGTGGCGCTGGCCGAACGCGAGCGGCTCCAGCCGTACTTCGTGACCCTGTCCCGGCTCGCGCGGATGACGGGCGCGCCTTATGTGCGGCCGGTGTGGTGGGGGACGCCGGAGGACCGGCTGCTGCGGGAGTGCGAGGACGCCTTCCTGCTGGGCGACGGGCTGCTGGTCGCCCCTGTCCTGCACCGGGGCCAGGACCGGCGGGCGGTGCGGCTGCCGCGCGGCCGCTGGTACGACACGGCGACCGGCGAGGCGTACGAGGGCCCCGGGCAGGTGCTGCTCGACGCGCCCCTCGCGCGCGTGCCGGTCCTCGCGCGCGCGGGGGCGGTCCTTCCGGTGCGGGGCGAGGACGGCGAGCTGACGCTGGAGGTGTGGGCGCCCGCGCCCGGCCGCACGGGCGGCGGGCTCGTCGTCCGTGACAACGGCGACGGCTGGGAGCCGGCGGAGATCGAGCGGTACCAGTCGCGGCTCGTGGACGGGCGGGTCGTGGTGGAGCGGGTGACGGAGGAGGGGAACGTGGAGGCGGGGCTGCCGGTGCGGGTGCGGGGGGGTGTAACCCGTACCGACGTGGCCACCGACGCCCACACGGCTGGCTCCTGACCGGATCCGGGATATCGGATCTTGGATCACGGATCCCGGATCACGGATCACGGATCACGGATTTTGGATGTTGGATCCGGGATGTCGGATCCGGGATGTCGGATCCGGGATGTCGGATCCGGGATCCACCTCAGCCGTACGCGCCCGCGAACCACTTCCCGGCGGCCTCCGTGTGGAGGGGGAAGACCAGTTCGCGGGGTTCCGGCAGGACGAGCCGGGCGGAGGTCTCCGGGGTCGGGGTGAAGGCGGGGAGGGCGGCCGCCTCGACGGGTGGGAGGAGGCCGAAGACGAGGAGGTGGTCGGCGGAGGAGAGGACGTCGGCGAGGCGGACGTCCTCGGCGGGGGCCACGATGCCGGTCTCTTCGCGGAGTTCGCGGGTCACGGCGGTGCGCCAGTCCTCGCCGTGGTCGATGAAGCCGCCGGGGAGGGCGGTGCCGCCGTGGCCGGGGTGGATGGCGCGGGTGATGGCGAGGAGGCCGGTGCCCGCCGGGGCCGTGACCGGGAGGAGGGCCACGGCCACCGGGAGGGGGTTGCGGTAGGCGGTGGTGCCGCAGGAGGGGCAGGTGCGGGGCCAGGTGGTGGTGGCGGGGTACGGGGCTCCGCAGGCCGAGCAGTGGGAGTGGGGTACGGGGGTGGTCACGGCGTCGACCGTACGCGAGGGGGTTTCCCGGTGGGGACGGAACTGGTAGACCCGGTGCGCATGACTCGACTTGGTGTGGTGATGCGTTCCCTGGGTGCGGCGGTGCTGCTCGTCTGCGTGGGGGGCGTCGGCTCCCCGGCCGCCGGTTCCCCCGCGGTCGGCGCGCCCGAGCCGAAGGCGCCGCGGGAGTTCGTGGCGCTGGACTCGGTGGACCGGACGATCCTTCAGGAGATGCGGTACACGACGGCGCACAACTTCGTGGGCGAGCCGGTCGACGGGTACCGGCAGCCGGTGTGCGTGCTGACGCGGCCGGCGGCGGAGGCGCTGCACCGGGCGCAGACGCGGCTGCTGGCGCGGGGGTACACGCTCAAGGTGTACGACTGCTACCGGCCGCAGCGGGCGGTGGACCACTTCGTGCGCTGGGCGGAGGACCTGGCGGACGAGCGGATGAAGGCGGAGTTCTATCCGGCGGTGGCGAAGGACCGGCTCTTCGCGGACGGGTACATCGCGGAGAGGTCCGGCCACAGCCGGGGGTCGACCGTGGACCTGACCGTGGTGCGGCTGCCGGCGGCTCGCACGCGCGCGTACGTGCCGGGTGAGCCCCTGACGCCGTGCTTCGGGCCGTACGCGGAGCGGTTCCCGGACAGTTCGGTGGACATGGGGACCGGGTACGACTGCTTCGACACGCTCTCGCACACCGAGGACCCGCGGATCACGGGTGTCCAGCGGGCCCATCGGCAGCTGTTGAAGGGTCTCCTCGAGGCGGAGGGGTTCGTGAACCTGCCGGAGGAGTGGTGGCACTTCACGTTCAAGCCGGAGCCGTTCCCGTCGACGTACTTCGACTTCCCGGTGGCCCGGAGGTCGGTGGCCGGGCACTGACGTCTTCCGCCGCCGACGCCGCCGTGCCAGACTCGGCCGCAGACTTCTGACGTATCGTCAGATCTGGGCGGGAGGGCCGGGGATGGCACGGACGCGCAGGCCGGTCGTGGGCGGCTGGTTCACCGACGACACCGTTCCGGACGGGGAGTTCCGGCTGCTCGGCACGCGGTGTTCGGCGTGCGCGGCGGTGTACTTCCCGCGCGAGGACGACGCCTGCCGCAATCCGGGCTGCGCGGGCGGGGGCGCGCTCGACGAGACGCCGCTCTCGCCGCGCGGGCGGGTGTGGTCGTACACCGACGGGCGCTACCGGCCCCCCGCCCCGTACGTCTCCGACCCGGAGGAGCCCTGGGAGCCGTACGTCCTCGTCGCGGTCGAGCTCGCCGCCGAGGGGATGGTGGTGCTCGGGCAGGCCGTGCCAGGCGTGCGGACCGCGGACCTCGCGGTGGGCATGGAGGTCGAGGTGGTGCCCGGGGTGCTGAACGAGGACGCCGAGCACGTCTGGACCACCTGGCGGTGGCGGCCCGTGGGGACGGAGGAGCGTGCGTGAACGACATCGCCGTCATCGGGGCCGGGATGCACCCCTGGGGCAAGTGGGGGCGGAGCTTCGTCTCGTACGGGACCGCCGCCGCCCGCGCCGCGCTCGCCGACGCGGGCGTGCAGTGGTCGGATATCGGATCCATCGTCGGGGCCGACACCATGCGGTGCGGATATCCGGGATACGTGGCCGGGGCGACCTTCGCGCAGGCCCTCGGGTGGCAGGGCGCGCGGGTGACCAGCGTGTACGCGGCGTGCGCCTCGGGGGCCCAGGCCATCGGCGCGGCCCGGGCGCAGATCCTCGCGGGGCTCGCCGACGCGGTGCTCGTCGTCGGCGCCGACTCGACTCCGAAGGGGTTCTTCGCACCGGCCGGCGGGGAGCGGCCCGGGGATCCGGACTGGCTGCGGTTCCGGGTGCTCGGCGCCACCAATCCGGCGTACTTCGCGCTCTACGCCCGCCGCCGGATGGCGCTGTACGGGGACACCGTCGAGGACTTCGCGCAGGTCAAGGTGAAGAACGCGGCGGCCGGGGCGCTCAACCCGCTGGCCCGCTACCGGAAGACGGTCACCGCCGAGGAGGTCGCCGCCTCCGCCGTGGTCGCCGATCCGCTGCGGCTGCTCGACATCTGCGCCACCTCCGACGGCGGGGCGGCGCTGGTGCTGTCCAGCCTGGACTTCGCGCGGCGGCACGGGCACGCCGATCCGGTGCGGATCCGGGCCGTGTCGACGGTCTCCCCCACCTACCCCAAGGCCGTCCTCGACCTGCCCGACATCGCCACCGACTCGACCACCGCGCTCGCCCCCTCGCCGCACGGCTTCAAGGCCTCGCTCGCGCGGGCGGCGTACGAGGAGGCGGGGGTCGGGCCCGGGGAGCTGTCGCTGGCCGAGGTGTACGACCTGTCGACGGCCCTGGAGCTGGAGTGGTACGAGGACCTGGGCCTGTGCGGGCCCGGGGAGGGCGCCAAGCTGCTCCGGGACGGGGTGACCCGGATCGGCGGCGCGCTGCCGGTCAACACCAGCGGCGGGCTCGCCTCCTTCGGGGAGGCCGTGCCCGCGCAGGCGATCGCCCAGGTCTGCGAGCTGACCTGGCAGCTGCGGGGCACGGCCGGAGACCGGCAGGTGCCGGGGGCGCGGGCCGGGATCACCGCCAACCAGGGCCTGTTCGGGCACGGGTCGGCGGTGGTGGCGGTCCGCTGAGGCCGTACGGCTCAGGTCGCGACCGGCTGCTGTCCCCGGTCCGCGAGGACGAGGGCGTGTTCGACGACGGCGACGAGGACGGCCTTGACCGACTCGCGGTCGCGGGCGTCGCACAGCACCAGCTCGACCTCGGGGTCGAGGTCGAGCGCGGCCCGCACGGTCTCCGCCGGGTACCGGCGGGCGCCCTCGAAGCAGTTGACGGCCACCGTGAAGGGGATGCCGCGCCGCTCGAAGTAGTCGATGGCGGCGAAGCTGTCCTCCAGGCGGCGGGTGTCGGCGAGCACGACCGCGCCCAGCGCGCCCTGCGCCAGCTCGTCCCAGAGGAACCAGAAGCGGTCCTGGCCCGGGGTGCCGAACAGGTACAGGACGAGGTCCTCGCGGAGCGTGATCCGGCCGAAGTCCATGGCGACCGTGGTGGTCGTCTTGGACTCGACGCCGTGCAGGTCGTCCACGGGGCGGCCGGCCTCGGTGAGGACCTCCTCGGTCCGCAGCGGCCGGATCTCGCTGACCGCGCCGACCAGTGTCGTCTTGCCGACCCCGAAGCCGCCCGCGACCAGGATCTTCAAGGTCACCGGCTCGACGGGGGTCTTCTTGCGGCTAGAGCGCCCGAAGGCCATTGATCACCTCGCGGAGGATGCTCACGTCCGGCAGCTGGGCCGGCGGAACGGGGCGGGTCACGTGCACGAGTTCCTCGTCGACGAGGTCGCCGACCAGGACCCGGACCACCCCGACGGGGAGGTCGAGTCCGGCGGCGAGCTCGGCGATCGACTGGGGCTGCTCGGAGCAGCGTTCGACGATCTCCACGTGTTCCGGGGAGAGCGACTGGTCACGGCCGGGGTCGTCGGCGGCCGGCTCGGGCACCACCAGGGCGATGAGGTCGAGCCGGTGCCGGCCCGCGGCGCTGGTCCGGCCACGGGTCATCGCGTACGGGCGGACGACCGGGCCGGCCTCGTCGTCGTACCAGTGGTGGGGGACGGCGGTCCGCCGGTCCGGGGCGTCCCCGTCGGGCTGATTGCGCTCGGCTGCGTCGCTCATGCGGGGCGGCTCACCCTCCCGTCGTCAGACCGGTCCGGGGGGCCGTGCCGAGATGGGTGCCGACCCGCTTGACCATCAGGGTCATCTCGTAGGCGACCTGGCCGACGTCGGAGTCCGCGTCGGCGAGGACGGCGAGGCAGCTGCCGTCGCCGGCCGCGGTGACGAAGAGGAAGGCGTCCTCCAGCTCGACCACCGTCTGGCGGACCCTGCCCGCCTCGAAGTGGCGGCCGACGCCCTTGGCGAGGCTGTGGAAGCCGGAGGCGACGGCGGCGAGGTGCTCGCCGTCCTCGCGGCTCAGGTCCTTCGACGCGCCGGTGGGCAGGCCGTCGCTGGAGAGCACCAGGGCCTTGCGGATGGCGGCGACGCGCTGGACCAGCTCGTCGAGGAGCCAGTTGAGCTCGCCGTTGCCCTGGATGCTGCTGGTGTCTGCTGCGGCGTTCGGTGCGGTCATCGACCGTCCCCCTCGGGTGTCGTTCCGTGTGCTGTGCTGTCGTCCGGGCCCGAGCCGTGCCGGCGGCCGCGCTGCCAGCCGCGCTGCATGGCGGCCATGCGGGCCCGCACCTCCTCGGCGTCGCGCTCGAAGTCGTCCTCGGCCCGGCCGCCCTCGGCGGGCCGGTCGTCGGCCGCCGTCGCCACTGCGGCCGGCTGGTCGGGCTCGCGCAGTTGCGGTACGAGGCTGGCCTGCCGGACCCGGCGCGGGAGCCCGTCGAGCGCCTCCGGGGCCTCCGCGCGCGGCGCGGGCGCGGGCGCCGGTGCCGTGCGCGGCTCGGTGCCCTCCGGGCGTACGGGGACGAGCGTGGGCCCGGCCGGGCGCGGCGGCACCGGGCGGTCCTCGGCGCCGCGCCGGCCCGGGGCCGGGTGGGCGCGGCCGGGCTCGTCGAGCCTGCGTCCGTGGTCGACGACGAGCGTCGGCGGGCGGCGGCGCGGCAGCGGCAGGGCGCCGTGGGCGCCCGGGGCGCCGTCCTCGCCCGCCGGGGCCTCCCCGCCGCGGCCTGAGGTCTGGTCGGGGGCCTGCTGGTGCTGTTCGGCGGCCTGGACGAGCCCGCCCCTGCGGCGCTGCGGCCGGAAGAGGCCGCCGCGCTCGCTGTCACTGTCCAGGAGGTCGGCGGAGCGGTCGAGGAGCGCGTCCAGGTCGTCGGGGCCGAGCGGCGGTTCCAGCTCGACGGGTCCGTCCAGGGGGCGCGCGGGCGGCCCGCCCGCGGCTGCCGCCGGGCCCGTCTCGTCGGCGAGGTCGGGGACCCGGGCGAGAGCCGGCCGGCGCTGCGGGAGGAGTCCGTCGCCGAGCACGCCGGCGGGCGCCCCGGAGGTCGTAGAGGATCCGCCGGAGGCCTGGTGCGGGGCGACGTCCGCGGTGCGGGGGTCGGGGGAGGTGCGGTCGAGGCGGAAGCCCGCGCCCTGGGTCTCGGGGGCGTCGGTGAGCAGCGCGGCCGGGATGAAGACGACCGCGGTGGTGCCGCCGTACGGGGAGGTCTGGAGCGAGACGCGGACGTTCTGGCGCTGGGCGAGCCGGCTGACGACGAAGAGGCCGAGGCGGTCGGTGTCGGAGAGCTCGAACTCGGGGGTCTCCGCGAGCCGCAGGTTGGCGTCGAGGAGGACCTCGGGGCTCATGCCGAGGCCGCGGTCGTGGATCTCCAGGGTGAAGCCGTTGGCGACGCGCTCGCCGAGGACCTGGACGGCGGTGTGCGGGGGCGAGAACACGGTGGCGTTCTCGAGGAGTTCGGCGATGAGGTGGGTGAGGTCGGCGACGGCGGGTCCGCCGACGCCGAGCCGGGGCAGCCGGCGGACCTCGACCCGCTCGTAGTCCTCGACCTCGGCGACGGCGGCCCGGACCACGTCCATGAGCTGCACGGGCTTGCGCCACTGGCGGGAGGGGGCGGCGCCGGAGAGGATCACCAGGCCCTCGGCGTGGCGGCGCATGCGGGTGGTGAGGTGGTCGAGGCGGAAGAGGTCCGCGAGCTCCTCGGTGTCCTCGGTGCGCCGCTCCATGGTGTCGAGCAGGGTGAGCTGGCGGTGGAGCAGGACCTGGTTGCGGCGGGCGAGGTTGACGAAGACCTCGGCGACGCCGCGGCGCATGTCGGCCTGCTTGACGGCGGCCTCGACGGCGGCGCGCTGCAGGGTGTTGAGGGCCTGGCCGACCTGGCCGACCTCGTCCTCGCCGTACCGCAGGTGGGGCACCTCGGTCTCGACGTCGACGTGCTCGCCGGCGGCGAGGCGGCGCATGACGCTCGGCAGGCGGACGCCGGAGACCTCCTGGGACTCCTTCTGGAGGCGGCGCAGGTCGCGCACGAGGGAGCGGCCGATCCGGACCGAGATGCCGACGGAGGCGAGGAGGGCGAGGAAGCCGAGGACGCCGGCGACGCCCGCCTTCAGCAGGACGCTGTACGCGGCGGGCTGGACGCGCTCCTGGTAGCGGTCGCCGGCGGCGGTGTTGGCGCGGGCGAGCTCGTCGAGGACGGGGCTGGCCTCGTCCTGCCAGTAGGCGGGGGTGACGCTTTTCGGCCGTTCCGTCGGACCGGCCTTGATGAACGCCTCCTCGGCGGTGCGCAGGGCCGCGGTCTCGGGGCTGCGCCAGTACTGCTCGTAGCGCTGCCGCTCGGCGGCGGGGAGGAGTTCGAGATTGACCTCGTAGTGCTGCTTGCGCCCCGCGACCAGGTCGGAGACGGCGCGGATCTCCTGGGCGGTGACCCGGTCGGCGACGAGGGCGGAGAGGACGAGGGCGTCCTCGCGGGAGAGGAGTTCACGGGCCCGGGTGACGCCGACGAGGGCGCGGCCCTGCTTGTCCATCTCCACGTTCTCCAGGGCGTGGAGGGTGACGAGGAAGCTGTAGCAGGGGTCGACCAGGCGGTTGTAGAACTCCAGGGCCTGCAGGCGGCCGATGCTGCGCTTCTCGACCGAGCGGCGCAGCGAGGTGATCTCCTCGAAGGCCGTGAGCAGGGAGTTGAGGCGCTGGGTGGCGACCGGGCGCATCTCCTCGCGGACGCCGGGGTCCTGGGCGTTGGCGCGGATGCGGGCGATCTGCCGGTCGGTGGCGAGGCGGGCGGCGCGGAGCTGCGGGAGCGCCTCGGAGCCGCGCGGGTCGGCGAGGTAGACGAGGGACTGGCGGCGTTCGAGCTGGATGACCCGGGCGGTGTCCTCGATGGGGTAGCCGACCTTCTCGACGACGTAGCCGACGTCGAGGAGCTGGTCGGCCTCGCGTCCGGTGAGGACGGTGGCGAAGACCCAGAGGCCGGTGAGGGAGACGAGCGGTACGAGGAGCAGCGCCACGATCTTCCGGCGGATGGACTTCCCGCGAAAGCGCATGGCCTCCCCCAGTACGGCCCCCGCGGCCACGGAGGTCTCTCGAACGGCGTCGCCGCGTCAACACGGCGCGTCAACCTTCGGTTTCAACAAACGGCGGCGCGAGCCTACTACTGCATCACGACCTTCTCGAAGGTATGTCTGGGCGATTTTCAGCCTGTCGAGTGAGTGTTGATCATGAGATGTCCGGGTATTCCAGGAGTTCGACCGAGGCACTGTGGTGCAGGACACCTCGCGATGCGCTCTTTTCCGCCTGCGGCGCAATGGCTGGAATCATTCGTTCCGCTCGCGTGTCGGGGGCGTCACGGGTGAGTCGGGGAAACCTTTTACCTGTCCGGAGCGTCATGAAGTACGGGGGAACGCCCTGTCCGAGGACGGGCCGCCGTGCGCCGGGGGTCGCCGGCCGTGCGCGCCGTGTAAAGCGGTCGGAACCGGGCAGCCACCCCTGAGAGCGTCGTGCGGTGGGGAGTGACAGGACAGATGGAAGACGAGACGCGGACCGCGCGTCAGTTGTGGGTGGACGACGAGCGCGGACTGCGGAGGATGCCGGATCCGGTGCGGAACGCGGCGGTGCGGGCGGTGATGATCATGTCGGTGACCCTCATCCTCGCCGTGGTCGCCTTCCTGACCTCCGTGACGAGCTCCTGGCTGGCCTTTCCGATGACGATGGCTGCGGTCGTCGCGACCGTCGTGGCCACCTGGAGCGTGCTGGACATCTGGATCACCCGCCAGGTCTGGCGGCAGCGCAACGGCGTGGTTTCCGAGCCGAGCAGCAGCGCGTATCCCGCTTCGCGGCGGGAGCGGGTCGTGGAGGAGCGGGTGGCCTGAACGCGGACGGGGCGGAGGCCCGGCACCCAGGGGGGTGCCGGGCCTTCGTCGTGTCTGTCGTGCCTGTCGTGCCTTTCGTGTCTGTCGCGTCTGTCGTGTCTACGGCGCGGCCGGGGGCTCCCCGGTCTGCTGGTCGTTCTGGCGGTCGTCCTGGTGGCGGCGGAACATCCGGGTCGCCGTGATCTCCCCGTGGATCGTCTCGCCCTCGCCGGCCAGCTGCGGCAGGCCCGGCCGCAGGTGCTCCTCGACGCTGATGTACTTCAGTCCCGCGCGCAGGTCCGCGTCGTTGCGCAGCCGGATCACCAGCGGGAACTCGGCGAGCGCGGTCGTGTCGAACAGGCCCGTGGTGTACAGCAGCTGGACGCCGAGCGCGTCCGACACGGCACGCTGGAGTTCGAGCAGGTACGTGGCGTTGGCGCGGCCGATCGGGTTGTCCAGGAACAGCGTGCCCGCGTGCCGGTGCTTGTCGCGGCCCCGGTCGTTGGAGCGGAGCGCCGCCATCGTGCAGTAGAGCGCGATGGCCGCGGTGAGCAACTGGCCGCCGGAGAAGACGTCGCCCATCTGCCCGACGGGCACCCGCTCGGCACGGAGCACCGCGTCCGGCTTGAGGATCTCGACGGCGACGCCCTTGGGTTCGAGCGCCGCCTGCACTCCGCGCAGCAGCAGCGACATGCCGTCGCGGCGCAGGTCGGAGTTCTTCTTCACGGCGGCCCGGGTCGCCTCGTCGACGACCTCGCCGAGCCGCTCGGTGAGGGTGGCCTGGTCGGGCTCCTCGAAGCGGATCCGCAGGAACTCCTGGCCCGACCACTCGCCGAGGCCCTCGGGGAGCCGGGAGAGCCGCTGGGCGGAGCGGAGGGTGGCGAGCGAGGTCTCCACGAGGCCGCGCAGCCGGTCCACGATCGACTCGCGGTTGCGCTCCAGCTGGGCCAGTTCGTCGGTGAGGACGCGCAGTCGGGGCGCGAACGCCTCGGCCCACTTGGCGGCGTGCTCGGGAAGGGCGGAGGCGGGCAGTTCGCGGATCTGCTGGCGGGCCGGGGTGCGGACCTGCTCGTAGCGGGTGGAGTTGGCGTGCCGGACGAGGATGTCGCTCGCCTCGCGGACGGCGGCGTCGGCGGCGGACAGTTCAGCGGTGCAGGCGCGCAGCGCCCGCCGGGCCTCGCCGGCCGCGTTCCTGGCCTCCTCCAGGGAGCCGGCGTACGGCTCCGGCTCCTCCTGCTCCTCCTCCGCGTGGTCGCGCAGCAGGTCCCGCAGGAGGGCGGCGGTCTCGTCGAAGCCGCCGGCGGCGTCCTCGGCGGCCCGGTGGTCGCGCAGCAGCCCGGCGTGGGCGGCGCGGGCCGCGTCCAGCGCGTCGCTGCGGGCGGCGAGTTCACCGCTCGCGGTACGCAGCAGGGTCTGGGCGCGGTCGGCGTCGGCCGGGACCAGCTCCTCCGGCAGCTCGGTGTGGGCCTCGCCGTCCTCGGGCGCGAGCCGCTCGGACTCGCCGCGGAGCCGGCCGAGCTTCTCGCTCGCCTCGGAGGCGCGGGACTCCAGCATCTGCACGAGGGACTCGGCGCGGGCCGCGGCGGCCTGCCGGGACGGGCCGTCGGCGCCGTCGGTGGACTCCAGGAGCTGCTCGGCGCGGGTGCGGACCTTGTTGGTGAGCCGGTCCAGTTCGGCGAGGGCGGCGGACTCGTCGCTCTCGGCGCGGGCCTGCTCGGCGCGCAGGTCGGCGCCGACGCCGACCTTCTCGTACACCTGGGAGGCGGCCCGGTAGGCCTCGCGGAGGGTGGGGAGCGCGGCGCGGGGGGCGCCCGGGGTCTCCTCCGGCAGCTGCTCGGGGGCGCCGGCGATCTCGGCGCGCTCGGCGCGCAGCGCGCGGGCGGTGCGGTGGGCGTCGTCGGCGGCGCGCTGGGCGGCCCTGCGGTCCTCGTCGGCGGCACGCGCGCGTTCCAGGCAGGTCTGGGCGCGGGCCTCGGACTCGGCGGCGTCGTCGGCGAGTTCGCGGAGCTTGGCCTGCCAGGCGGAGCGCTCGCGGAGCCGGTACGCGAGTCCGGCGAGGGCGTCGGCGGCGCGGCGGGCGCGCTGGGCGGCCTCCTGGCGGTCGTCGCGGACGGCCAGGGCCTCGGCGGCGGTCTCCTCGGCCTCGGCGCGCAGGGCGCGGGCCTCGTCGAGGGCGCGGGCGGCCGTCTCGGCGGTCTCGCGGGCGGTGGCGGCGACGGCCGCGAGCTCGGCGAGCATGCCGGGCGGGCAGTCGGCGCGCCAGGCGCCGATCCGGGCCGCGAGGGCGCGGTCGCCGGCGAGCCGGGTGGCGAGGGCGCGGATCTCCTCGTCGCGGGCGGCGGCACGCGCGCGGAGCGCCTGCCGCTCCTCGTCGGCGGCGTGCTCGTCGTGCATGGCCGGGTTCGGCGGCACCAGGAAGACGCCCGTGTCGTCGCCCGCGTCCTGTGCCGGTACGGGGGCGAGGAGGGCGGCGGCGGTGCCGACGGCGACGGCGGAGCGGGGCAGCAGGGCGGCCGAGCCGAGGGCCTCGCGGGCGCGGCCGTACGAGACGGGGTCGGTGATGACGACGCCGTCGACGAGCTCGGGGCGGGCGGCGAGCACGCGCGCGTGGTCGGCGGGGTCGACGGACTGGGCGAGGTAGCGCCAGCCGGGGAGCGCGGGGATGCCGTGCTCGCCGAGGAACTCGACGGTGGCGAGGACGTCCGGGCCGGGCGGCAGCAGGCCGCCGTCGCCGAGGGCGCCGAGGATGCGGGAGTCGTCGGCGGCGGCGGTGCGCAGGTCGAAGAGGCGGCGCTCGGCGGAGGAGACGGCCTCGTCGAGCAGCCGGCGCAGCTCCTCGGCGTAGCGGTCGAAGTCGGTGACGGAGAGCGGGGACCGGCCGTCGATCGTCTCGGACGGCTCAAGGGCCTCGGCGGTGCCGTCGGTGGGGACGGCGGCGCGCTGGCCGGGGAGCGGGGTGCCGGAGGCGGGCAGGCCGAGGAGTTCGGCGAGGCGCTCCTCGGCGGCCAGGGCCTCGGCGGCGCGGCGCTCGGCGTCGTAGGCGTTGCCGGCGGCCTCGGCGGCGTCGGCTGCGCGGGCGGCGGCGAGTTCGGCGCGGGACTCGGCGGCGGCCGTCTCGCGGGCCCGCTCGCTCGCGGTGCGGGCCGCCTCGCGGGCCGCGTCCCAGGCGGCGACGGCGGTCTTCTCGGCGTCGGCGGCGGCGAGCGCGGCGCGGGCCGGGTCGGCGTCGGGCGCGGAGTCGTCGAGCCAGCCGGCCCGGACGGCCTCGGCGGTCTCCTGCTCGACCTCGGCGAGCCGCTGGCGCAGGTGGCCGGCCTCGCTGCGGGCCCGCTGGGCCTCGGTGGCGGCGGCGGTGGCGTCCCGGTGGGCGGCCTCGCCGGCCTCCTGGAGGGCGGTGGACCGCTCCTCCTCCTCGGCGGCGTGCCGCTCGCCCTCCTCGGCGGCGGAGGCCAGGGCCCGTACGAGGTCGGCGGCGGCCTCGGCGCGGGCGGCGAGGGCCGGGGCGGCGTCGCGCTCGGCCTCGCGGATGGCGGCGGCCACGCGCGCGGAGCGGTCGCTGGCGGCGCGGTGGCGGAGCACCGACTCGGCGGCCTGCCAGGCGGAGTGCAGGGTGCGGGCCTCGATCAGCTCGCGGCGCTGGGAGGCGGCGCCCTTCTCGGCGGCGGCGAGCGCCAGGGAGGCGTGCCGGTAGGCGAGTTCGGCGGCGATGAGGGCGCTGCGCTCGCGGGCCGTCTCGGCCTCGGCGACGGCGTGGCCGGCGTCGGTGACCCGCTCGGCCAGCTCGGCGGCGCGCGCCCGCTCCCCGGCGGCGCGGCCGGAGAGGCGGCGGGCGAGGGTACGGGTGCGGCGCTCGGCTCCGGCGTGCACCTCGCGCGCGTGGGACCGGGTGACGGCGGCGTCGACGATACGGCCCAGGAGGTCGACGGAGCCTGCGGTGAAGTCGCGTTCGGCGGTGAGTTCGGCGCGGCGGCCGAGCTTGTTGCCGAAGCCGCCGACGAGGTCGGCGAGGCCGTCGGTGTCCCGGGTGTCGGTGACGGCGCGGAGCAGGAGGTCGGTGAAGTCGGAGTCCTTCTTGACCGCGAAGAGGCCGGCGGCCTCGCCCTCGTCGGCGTTCATCTCGCGCTGGTAGCGGAAGAGTTCGGGGTCGAGGCCGAGCTCGCCGAGGTGCTCGTTCCAGCGGTCGTGGATCTCCTCCCACACCACGTCCAGGTGCGGGTAGGCCTTGCCGGCCTCGGTGAGGGCGTCGCGGAAGCCCTTCATGGTGCGGCGGCGGCCGGTGGCGGCGGAGGCGCCCTCGACGGCGGGACGGACCGCGTTCGCCTCGGCGACCGGCAGGTTGTCCAGGCTGAGGCCCGGGCCGGGCCGGAAGGAGTACCAGGCCTCGGCGAACTTCCGCGGGTCGTTGGAGACCTGGCGGCCGCGCCACTCGCTGACCTTGCCGACGACGACGAGTTCGCCGGTGAGGGTGTGCTGCCACTCCAGGGCGACGTGGCCGCAGTCGTCGGCGAGCAGGAACTTGCGGAGCACGCCGGAGCTGGCGCCGCCGAGGGTGTTGCGGTGGCCCGGGAGCATCACCGAGAAGATCAGCTTGAGGAGGACGGACTTGCCGCCGCCGTTCTCCAGGAAGAGCACGCCCGCGGGGGCGGGGCGGCGCGGCGGGCCGACGGGCTCCTCCTCGAAGAACTCCGCCTGGGTGGGCGCCGGGTTCGGCACGGGCGCGCCGACGCCGCGCAGGTCCAGGACGGTGTCGGCGTAGCGGGCGCCGGCGGGGCCGATGGAGTAGAGGCGGACCCGGGACAGCTCGTACATGGCGAGGGACTCTCGTGCTCTCGTGCTCGGGGAGTTCGGTGGTGCGGGGCGGAGTGCGGATCGCGGATCGCGGATCTGCGGGTTGCGGACGGCGGATTCACGGGTTGCGGATCGCGGATCTGCGGGTTGCGGCAGGTGCGGCGCGGTGGGTTACGCGTGGAAGGGGAGGCCGGCGTCGGCCGCGAGGTCCAGGTCGTCGCCCTCGGGCGGCGGGACGAGGGTGGCGGTGCCGTCGCTGACCGGGACGATCCCGAGGTCGAGCAGTTCGGTGAGGGCGGCGGAACCGGCCATGTCGCGGACCTGCAGCTGGTAGCGGGCGGTGGTGCGGTACGAGCCGCCGTTCTCGTCGCCGGTGCGCTGGAGGAAGCCGGAGTCGGTGAGGAAGGCGACGGCCTTGGCGACGATGCCGGTGGTGGAGCCCGCGAGGCGGCGGGCGTCCTTGGTGGCGCCGGTGGTGGAGCGGCGGGACCAGACGCGCCAGGCGGCCTCCAGGCCGGGGGCGTCGGTGGCGGGGTCGGTGTTCTCGCCCTCCTCCTCGGCGCGCTGCTCCAGGCGGAGGCAGGCCTGGCGGACGAAGGAGTCCACGCCGTTGACCGTGAGGCGGCCGATGTACGCGTCGTCGGCGAGGTCCTCGGGGCGCGGGAAGGCCATCGCGGCGACGGCGAGGTGGGCCAGGCCGTGCAGGAAGCGGTCGGCGGAGTCGGTGTTGGCGCGGCGCGCGTAGTCGCCCATGCGGACGGCGAAGACGGAGTCCTCGCCGGCGGTGACGGCCATCCCCGCGCGCGGGGAGACCTCCAGGACGATCAGGCCGAGACCGGTCGCGACGGCGTCGGCGAGCCGCGCGAAGGCCGGGTCCTCCTGGTAGCGGCGGAGCAGCTCGGCGTACTCGGCGTCCCGGGCGGGCAGCAGCTTGGGCTGGAGCCCGAAGGAGACGAGCCGCGCCGCGTCGGCGGCGTCCGCGGGGGTGACGGCGGCGTGCGCGGGGGCCGTGGCCTGGGGCCGGGGGGACTCCTGCTCGCTCCACGCGTCCGGGTACTCGGCGTACTCGACGTGGTTGTCGCTCACGGCTGGGGCTCCTCGGTGCGGCTCTCGTTCGGTACGGCGGTGGTGCCGGCGGCCCTCGGCAGGGGCAGCGGCACGGGGGTGACGGCGGCGGGCGGCCTCCCGTCGGAGGCGGGCCGTCTCTCGGCGGAGGCGGGCTCCCGCTCCGGCTCCCGCGGGGTGCCCCCGAGGCGTACGGCGCGCACGCGCGGCAGCTCCCGGCGCCGCGCGGCGCCCCGCGGCGCCTCCGGCAGCGAGACGGCGGCGAGGCGGGGGCGGAGGGTGGGGGCCGAGGCCGGCTCTGTGCCGGAGGTGCCGGAGGCGCCGGGGGTGCTGTCGGCTCCCGGGGTCGCCGGGGTGGCGGGCACGGACGGCGCGTCCACGAAGGGGGGCACGAGGCGGGGGCCGATGCTGGCTTCGCTTCGGGGGCGCTCGGCGGGGGCTTCGGGAGCTTCAGGGGCTTCGTGGGGCTCGGTGGGGTGGTCGGCCGGGGCCGTCGGGTGAGCCGGGGCCGTCGGGTCGGCTGCGGGCTCGACGAGGTCGGCCGGACCGGCGGTCGGCTCCGGCGGCTGCGCGGTGGGCGCGGCAGGTGCCGTCGGGATCGTCGAGGGCGCGACGAGGTCGGCCGTGGCCGGCGCCGGGTCGGGCTCGGGCGCCGTCGCGGGTGCCGTCGGTTTCGGGAGCCACGCGCGCGTGGCGCGGGTGAGGAGGCGGGGGCGCTCGGGGGAACGGTCGGTGTCGGAGGCGTACGTCACGTCGCCTCCGAGCGGTCGGCGGCCATGCCCACGGCGTCCAGGAGCGCCGTGCCGACGATGAGGTCGGCGCCGCCGAAACCGGGGTCGTCGAGCGGGGTGCCGTCGTCGACCGCGAAGAGCAGGCGCTCCTCGCCCTGGCGGTAGGCGGTGCCGACCGGCGGGCTGGCCGCGTGGACGGCGAGCAGCGCGACCAGGTAGGCGAGGTCGTCGCCGCCCGTGGCGCGGGCGTCGGCGAGCAGGCCGGAGAGGCGGCGCGGGGCGTCGTGCTCCAGGTCGAGGAGAGCGAGCGCGTCGGCGAGCTGGCGCTCGCTGAAGCGGGAGTCGTCGGGGGTGGCGATCAGGTCCGGCTCGGGCATCTCCGCGCCGAGGTGCTCGCGCTCGACGGGCGGGGTGAGCAGCAGGTCCACGAGGTCGCCGAGGCGGACCGAGGAGGGGGTGCGCAGGCCGGTGCCGCGCGCGAAGAAGGCGTCCGTGACGCGGGTGGCCCGCTCGACGGGGAGCGGCAGCACGGGCGCGACCAGCTGCCCGTACAGGTCCAGTCCGGTGTACCGGGTGGGGGAGGCGAAGGCCTGCCGGTCCTGCTCGGCGCGGAAGAGCGGGCCCGCCTCCAGGAGCCGGGACTGGAGCTGGGTGTGGCGGCGGATGCAGTCCTTGACGATGTCGACCAGCTCCGCGGCCCGGCGCTTGTGCTCGGGTTCCTCGGCCTCGTCGCGGGCCTTGCGGATGTTGGTGAGGATCGCGTTCTCGTGGCGGTAGCGGTCGGCGACGTGGTCGAGCGCCTCGGCGATCATGTCCGGGACGCTGTTGAGCCAGTCGACCGCGCGTACGTTGCGCCGGGTGGCCTCCAGGGTCCTGCGGAGGGTCTCGGCGTACTGGACGGTGCGGTAGCGGGCCTGCTCGGCGGCGAGCTGGGCGTCGGCGAGGCGGCCCCGGCTGATGAGGACCTCCAGCTTCACCTCGGCGGCGATCTGGGCGCTGGTGACGTCGGTGTCGAGCGCGCCGACCAGCACGTTGACGGCCTCGTCGGTGGTCCGGAGGCAGACGGCGCCGCCGTACCCCGGGACCTCCTCGATGAGCTTGAAGTCGTAGTCCCGGCGGACGTACACGCCGTCGGTGCCGAAGGTGCCGTAGACGGCGCGGAAGCCGCGGTCGACGCTGCCGACGTTGATCAGGTTCTCCAGGACCCAGCGGGCCACGCGCTCGTGCTCGGCGGCGGGGCGCTCCGGGGCCTGGGCGGCGACGCGGGGCAGCAGCCGGGCCACGACCTGGTCGTGGTCGGCGCCGGTGTCGAAGTCCATGTGGAGCGTGACGAGGTCGATCGCGGCGAGGGCGACCTCGGCCATCGCGTAGACCGTGTACTCGCCCGCGAGGTTGGCCTTGCGCGCGTCGAGGTCGTGCAGCGGCGCGGTACAGGCGAGCGCGCGCAGGCGCCGCGCGAGCCCTTCGTCGGCGGCCGGCCCCTGCGCGGGGCGCGGCCCCGCGCTGAGCTGGGGCGGAGCGAGGTCCGTCGAGGCAGGCGAAGTCACGGTGCACAGAGTAGGTCCTCGCACTGACATGGGTCGAAACGACGCAGAAACCACCGCCCCCGCCACGCCCCGGGCGGTACCCTCCGCCCGGCGCCGGGAAGGCGCCCCGCGCCTCGCCCCCCGCCCCCCGCTCCCCGGCTCCCGGGGCGCTGGGTCCCCCCCCTCCCCTACGACCCCGGCTCGTCCACGGCGCGGGCGTAGGCGGCCGCGACGCGTTCGATGGAGTCGTCGAGGTAGCGGGCGAGGAGGCGTTCGGCATCGGCCCGCTCCCCCGTGCCCAGGGCCTCCAGGATCTCCTTGTTGCGGACGAGGTAGGGCTCGTGGAGGGCACGCGCGTCGTCCACCACGTGGAAGGCGAGGCGGAGTTCGGCGAGGACGCCGCGCATGAGCTCGTCGGTGCGGGCGCTGCTGGCGAGGGCGACGAGTTCCCGGTGGAAGTGGATGTTGGCGGTGGAGACCCCGCGCCAGTCGCCGGCCTCCGCGGCGGCCTCGCCCTCGGCGACGGCGGCGGCGAGGCCGGCCACCGGGAAGGGCGGGTCGCCGAGGCTCCGCACGACGGCGCATTCGACGAGCCGGCGGGTGCGGTAGATGTCCTCGACGTCGTCCACGGCGAGGACGCGGACGAAGACCCCGCGGTTGAGCTCGTGGACGAGCAGCCGTTCGTGGGTGAGGAGCCGGAAGGCCTCGCGGAGGGTGTTGCGGGAGACCCCCAGGGCGCCGCCGATGCTCTCCTCGGAGAGCCGGGTGCCGGGCGGGAAGAAGCCCTCGGCGATGCGGGTGCGCAGGATGTCGGCGACCCGTTCCGCCGTGCTGGTGCGGCCGAGCAGCGCCCGGTCGTCCGCCAGTCCCCCGGCCGTCCCGGCCGTGCCGGTGCCGCTCGCGTCCACGGTCCCCCTTCCTCACGGGGCGGTCGGCCCCGTCGTCGTCCGGCCGCCGAGTCAACCGCAGAAACGGATCCGGGACAACAGCCCCCTTGTCGAATCGTTGAACAATCCCCTACCTTGGCGCCACCGCACTGCCCCGCACAATCCCCGCACTGCCCCGCACTGCCCCGTACCGCCCCGCACGGCCCTCTCGTACGTCTCTCAGGCACGCCTCCCCCCACTGCGAGGTGCAGATGAGCACGGCACAGACCCGCCGGCACTCCGAGGACGACCGGCCCGACGGCCTGCCCGACGGCCTGCCCGACGAGCGGCCTGCCGACCGTCCCGGCACCGAAGGCGCCCTCGGCTGGCTGCGCGCCCTCGGCCCGCGCGGACGGCGTGCCTTCGGCGGCGCGTTCGGCGGCTACGCCCTCGACTCCTACGACTTCTTCACCCTCCCCCTGTCGATGGTGGCGATCGCCGCCTACTTCGGCCTCGACAAGGGCCAGACCGGACTCCTCACCACCGTCACCCTGGTGGTCTCGGCGGTCGGCGGCGCGCTCGCGGGCGTCCTCGCCGACCGGGTGGGCCGCGTCAAGGCCCTGATGATCACCGTCATCACCTACGCGCTCTTCACCGTGCTCTGCGGCTTCGCGCCGAACTACGAGACCCTGCTGGTCTTCCGGGCGCTCCAGGGCCTCGGCTTCGGCGGCGAGTGGGCGGTCGGGGCGATCCTGGTCGCCGAGTACGCCTCCGCCCGGCACCGGGGCCGTACGCTCGGCGCCGTGCAGTCGGCGTGGGCGGCCGGCTGGGCCCTCGCGGTGATCGTCTACACCCTGGTCTTCCAGTTCTTCGACGCCGACGTCGCCTGGCGGATCCTGTTCTGGACCGGCGCCCTGCCCGCGTTGCTCGTGCTCTGGGTGCGGCGGCACGTGGAGGACGCCCCGCAGGCGGCCGCCGCGCGCGTGGCGAGCCCTGAACGGGGCTCCCTGCGGGCGGTGTTCCGGCCCGGTCTGCTGCGCACCACGCTCTTCGCGATCCTGCTCTCCACGGGCGTGCAGGGCGGCTACTACACGCTCGCCACCTGGGTGCCGACCTTCCTCAAGACCGAACGCGGACTGACCGTCGTCGGCACCGGCGGCTATCTGACGCTGCTGATCTCCGGCGCGTTCATCGGCTACCTGACGGGGGGCCATCTGACGGACCGGATCGGCCGCAAGCGGAACATCGCGCTCTTCGCCCTCCTGTCGGCGGCGTCGGTGCTCGCGTACACCCAGATCCCGGCGGGCGCGAACACCCTCCTCCTGGTGCTGGGTTTCCCGCTCGGCTTCTGCATGTCGGCCATCTTCAGCGGCTTCGGCTCCTTCCTCGCCGAGCTGTACCCGACGCCGGTGCGCGGCACCGGCCAGGGACTCACGTACAACACCGGCCGCGCGATCGGCGCCGTCTTCCCGACCCTGGTCGGATTCCTCTCGGAGAGCTGGGGCGTCGGCGGGGCGCTGGTCTTCGGCGCGGTGGGGTACGGGATCGCGGTCGTCGCGCTGCTCGGCCTGCCGGAGACGCGCGGGAAGGAGCTCGGGTGAACGGCATCGGCCTCCGGGGCTTCTGAAGCCCCGGAGCAGCATCACAGCACCACCCCAGCATCACAGCACCACCCCAGTACGACAGCACGACAGCACCGGTGAAAGGAACAGCACCATCATGAGCGGGGTCTCCATCGACCTGAACGCCGATCTCGGGGAGGGCTTCGGCCGCTGGACGCTGACCGACGACGAGCGGCTGCTCTCCGTCGTCACCAGCGCCAACGTGGCCTGCGGCTTCCACGCGGGGGACGCGGTCACCATGCGGCGGGTGTGCGAGCTCGCCGCCGAGCGGGGGGTGAGGATCGGGGCCCAGGTGTCCTACCGGGATCTCGCCGGTTTCGGGCGGCGGGCGATGGAGGTGCCGGCGGTCGAGCTGGCCGCCGAGGTGGCGTACCAGATCGGCGCCCTGGAGGTCTTCGCCCGCGCGGCCGGCTCCCGGGTGGCGTACGTGAAGCCGCACGGGGCGCTCTACAACCGGGTGGTGCGGGACGCGGAGCAGGCGGCCGCGGTCGTCGACGGGGTGCTGCTCGCGGGCGGCGCGCTGCCGGTGCTCGGGCTGCCGGGTTCGCGGCTGCACGAGGCGGCGGAGCGGGCGGGCC
Organism: Streptomyces sp. R302; assembly: GCF_012927245.1. GTDB lineage: Bacteria > Actinomycetota > Actinomycetes > Streptomycetales > Streptomycetaceae > Streptomyces. The sequence continues at coordinate 464,222 of NZ_JABBGE010000008.1, read as the reverse complement.
TCCCGGTCGTCGCCGAGGCCTTCGGCGACCGCGCCTACCGGGCCGACGGTTCCCTGCTGCCACGGGGGCAGGAGGGGGCCGTGGTGCACGATCCGGACGCGGTGGTCGAGCGGTCGGTGACGCTGGTCCGCGCGGGCACGGTCACCGCGCACTGCGGGACGGCCGTGGCCGTGCGGGCGCACTCGCTCTGCCTGCACGGGGACACCCCGGGCGCGGTGGATCTCGCCCGGCGCGTCCGGGTGGGCCTGGAGTCGGCCGGGGTCACCGTGGGGGCGTTCGCGTGAGGGTGCTGCGGGTGGGCGAGCACGCCCTCCTGGTCGAACTGGCCGACGCGGGCGCCGCCGAGGCCCTCCACGCGGAGCTGCTGCGGCGCCGGGCGGCCGGCGCGCTGCCCGGCGTACGGGAGATCGTGCCGGCGGCGCGGACGGTGCTGCTCGACGGGGTGGCCGAGCCCGCGCGGCTCGCGGCCGAGCTGCCCGGCTGGGAGCCGCGGCCGGGGCACGCGCGCGTGGGCGAGGTCGTGGAGGTTCCGGTCCGGTACGACGGGCCGGACCTGGCCGAGGTGGCCGCCCGGTGGGGTGTGTCGCCGCGGGAGGCGGTTCGGATCCACTCCTCGGCCGAGTTCCGGGTCGCCTTCTGCGGTTTCGCGCCGGGCTTCGGCTATCTGACGGGGCTCGGGGCGCGGTACGAGGTGCCGCGCCGGGCGACGCCCCGGACGGCGGTGCCGGCCGGTTCCGTGGCGCTGGCGGGGCCGTACACGGGCGTGTACCCGCGTTCCTCGCCGGGCGGCTGGCAGCTGATCGGGACGACGGACGCGGTCCTGTGGGACACCGGGCGGGAGCCCGCGGCGCTGCTTTCGCCGGGCACGCGCGTACGGTTCGTCCCGGCGCCCCGGACGGGGGCCGGCCGGTGAACGACCGTGCCGTCGCCGTCGTCGGGGCCGGCGCCCTGACCACCGTGCAGGACCTGGGGCGGCCGGGCTTCGCGCACCTGGGCGTGCCCCGGTCGGGGGCCCTGGACCCGGCCGCCGCCCGGCTGGTGAACCGGCTGGTCGGCAACGCCGAGGACGCCGCCGTCCTGGAGACCACCGTCACCGGCTGCGCGCTGCGGCCCCGGAGCGCGGTGACGGTGGCGGTGGGCGGGGCGCCCTGCCCGGTCCGGGCGGACGGCCGGCCGCTGCCCTGGGGCACGGCGGTACGGGTCCCGGCCGGGGCGCTCCTGGAGGTCGGGCCCGCGGTGCGCGGGCTGCGCTCGTACGTGGCGTTCGGCGGCGGGATCGCCGTCGAACCGGTGCTCGGCAGCCGCTCCACCGACCTGCTGTCCGGGCTCGGCCCGGCGCCGCTGGCCGAGGGGGCGGTGCTGCCGCTGGGGGCGGCCGCGGCCGTACGGGGGTCGGTCGACGCTCCCCCCTGGCCGGGCCCGCCGGACGAACTCGTCCTGCGGGTCCGGCTCGGGCCGCGCGACGACTGGTTCACCAGTGCGGCGCGCGAAGCCCTCACCACGCGCGCGTACCTGGTGTCCTCGGCGAGCAACCGGATCGGGCTCCGCCTCGACGGGCCGGCCCTGGAACGGGCCCGTCCCGGGGAGCTGCCCAGCGAGGGCATGGTCCTGGGGGCGGTGCAGGTGCCGCCGGACGGACGGCCGGTGGTGTTCCTGGCCGACCATCCGACGACCGGCGGCTATCCGGTGGTGGCGGTGGTGCGGGAGGCCGACCTGGGAGCGGCCGCGCAGGCCGTGCCGGGCACCCGGGTCCGGTTCGTCACGAGCCGGTAGGAGCGTCCTCCGGCGGAGGGGTGCCGTAGCCCCCGCCGCCCGGTGTGCGGACGACCAGGACGTCGCCGGGGGCGACCTCGGTGGTCGCGGCGCCGTCGAGGTGCTCGACGGTGCCGTCGGCGCGCTCGACGAGGTTCTCGCCGAGCGCGCCGGGCTCGCCACCCGCCATGCCGTACGGGGGCACCCGCCGGTGTCCGGTGAGGAGGGCGACCGTCATCGGCTCCAGGAAGCACAGCCGCCGCTCCACGCCGGCGCCACCGTGCCACCGGCCCCGGCCGCCGCTGCCCTCGCGCACGGCGAAGGCGTCGAGGCGGACGGGGTGGCGCCACTCCAGGATCTCGGGGTCGGTGAGGCGGGAGTTGGTCATGTGGGTCTGGACGGCGTCGGCGCCGTCGAAGCCGTCGCCCGCGCCGGAGCCGCTGGCGAGGGTCTCGTAGTACTGGACGCGGTCGTCGCCGAAGGTGAGGTTGTTCATGGTGCCGGAGCCCTCGGCCTGGACGCCGAGGGCCGCGTAGAGGGCGCCGGTGACGGCCTGGGAGGTCTCGACGTTCCCGGCGACGGTGGCGGCGGGCGGTTCGGGGGCGAGCATGGAGCCGGGCGGGACGCGGATCTCCAGGGGTTCCAGGCAGCCGCTGTTGAGGGGGATGGCCTCGTCGACGAGGGTGCGGAAGACGTAGAGGACGGCGGCCATGACGACGGCGGTGGGGGCGTTGGCGTTGCCGGGGAGCTGCGGCGAGGTGCCGGTGAAGTCGAGGACGGCGGAGCGCCGTTCGCGGTCGACGCGGACGGCGACCTGGATGACGGCGCCGGAGTCGGTCTCGTACCGGTGGGTGCCGTCCTGGAGGCGGGCGACGAGGCGGCGGACGGACTCCTCGGCGTTGGCGCGGACGTGGCCCATGTAGGCCTGGACGGCGTCGAGTCCGAACTCGGCGACGGTCCTGCGGAGTTCCTCGATGCCCTTCTCGTTGGCGGCGATCTGGGCGCGCAGGTCGGCGAGGTTGGTGTCGGGGTCGCGGGAGGGGTACGGGGCGCCGGTGAGCAGGGCGCGGGTCGCGGTCTCGCGGAGCCTGCCGTCGCGGACGAGGAGCCAGTCGTCGAAGCGGACGCCCTCCTCGTCGATCGTGCGGCTGAAGGCGGGCATGGAGCCGGGGGTGATGCCGCCGATCTCGGCGTGGTGGCCGCGGGAGGCGACGAGGAAGAGCAGCTCCTCTCCCGCGTCGTCGAAGACGGGGGTGACGACGGTGACGTCGGGCAGGTGGGTGCCGCCGTGGTACGGGTCGTTGACGGCGTAGACGTCGCCGGGGCGCAGGTCGCCGGCGCGGCGGCGCAGGACCTCCTTGACGGTCTCGCCCATGGAGCCGAGGTGGACGGGGATGTGGGGGGCGTTGGCGACGAGGTTGCCCTCGGCGTCGAAGAGGGCGCAGGAGAAGTCGAGCCGTTCCTTGATGTTGACGGAGTGGGCGGTGTTCTCCAGTCGGACGCCCATCTGCTCGGCGATGGCCATGAAGAGGTTGTGGAAGACCTCCAGGAGGACCGGGTCGACGTCGGTGCCGGCGGCGGTGCGGGCGGGGCGCGGGACGGCGCGGGTGAGCAGCAGGTGGCCGGTGTCGGCGACGGTGGCGCGCCAGCCGGGGTCGACGACGGTGGTGGCGTCGTCCTCGGCGAGGATCGCGGGCCCGTCGACGGTGTCGCCGGGGCGCAGGTCCTCACGGCGGTGGAGCGGGGTGTCGGAGGCGGTGCCGCCGTCGTGGGTGCGGACGGTGGCGCGGGGGGCGAGGGGGCCGGTGCGGGCTCCGGCGGGGACGTGGACGGGGCCGTGCGGGCCGGCGGTGCCGACGGCCTCGACGGTGACGGCCTCCGCGACGAGCGGCTTGTCCATGGTGAAGGCGTAGCGGGCGCGGTGGTCGGCGGCGAAGGCCGCGGCCATCTCCTCGGCGGGGCCGAGGTCGACGGGGAGGGACGCGTCGGTGCCGGCGTAGCGGAGGAGTACGCGCGCGTGGGTGGTGATGGCGGTGTCGGGGAGGCCGTCGGCGCGGAGTTCGGCCCGGGTGCGGTCGGCGAGTTCGGCGGCGACGTCCGTCACGCGCGCGTGGGTGCCGGGGTCGTCGAGCGGGGCCTCGACGGAGCGTTCGCGCAGGGCGGTGGCGTCGGCGAGGCCGATGCCGTACGCGGAGAGGACGCCGGCGAGCGGGGGGACGAGGACGGTGTCGACGCCGAGGGCGTCGGCGACGGCGCAGGCGTGCTGGCCGCCGGCGCCGCCGAAGCAGGTGAGGGCGTAGCGGGTGATGTCGTGGCCGCGCTGGACGGAGATCTTCTTGACGGCGTTGGCCATGTCGAGGACGGCGATCCGCAGGAAGCCGGCCGCGACCTCCTCGGGGGTGCGGTCTCCGCCGACCTCCTCGGCGAGGGCGGTGAACCGTTCGCGGACGACGTCGGCGTCGAGGGTTCGGTCGCCGTCCGGGCCGAAGACGGCCGGGAAGTGCTCGGGCTGGATCCGGCCGAGCATCACCTGGGCGTCGGTGACGGTGAGGGGGCCGCCGCGCCGGTAGCAGACGGGTCCGGGGACGGCGCCGGCCGAGTCGGGTCCGACGCGGTAGCGGCGCCCGTCGTAGTGGAGGACGGAGCCGCCGCCGGCGGCGACGGTGTGGATGCTCATCATGGGTGCGCGCATCCGCACCCCGGCGACCTGTGAACCGAGTTCACGCTCGAAGGTCCCGGCGTAGTGCGACACGTCCGTGGACGTGCCGCCCATGTCGAAGCCGATGACCCGCTCGTGTCCGGCCTGGGCGGAGGTACGGGCCATGCCGACGACGCCGCCCGCCGGTCCGGACAGGACGGCGTCCTTGCCCCGGAAGTGGGCGGCCTCCCGCAGTCCGCCGTTGGACTGCATGAACATCAGGCGGATCCCGGCGAGTTCGGCGGCGACCTCGTCGACGTAGCGGCGCAGCACCGGGGAGAGGTAGGCGTCGACGACGGTGGTGTCGCCGCGCGGGATCAGCTTGATGAGCGGGCTGACCTCGTGCGAACAGCTGACCTGGGTGAACCCGGCGGCCTCGGCGGCGGCCGCCACGCGCTGCTCGTGCTCCGGGTGGCGGTAGCCGTGCATCAGGACGACGGCGGCGGAGCGGATCCCCTCCCGGTGGGCGGCGTCGAGCGCGGTGGCGACGGCGTCCTCGTCGAGGGGGCGGACGACCGTGCCGTGGGCGTCGACCCGCTCGGGGACCTCGGCCACGCGCGCGTACACCGCCTCGGGCAGCACGATGTGCCGGTCGAAGAGCCGCGGCCGGTTCTGGTAGGCGATCCGCAGGGCGTCGCGGAAGCCCTCCGTGATGAGCAGCAGGGTCGGCTCCCCGCGCCGCTCCAGGAGGGCGTTGGTGGCGACGGTGGTGCCCATCTTGACGACGGCGACGCGGTCGGCGGGGACGGGTTCGCCGGGGGCGAGGCCCATGAGGAGCCGGATCCCGGCCACGGCCGCGTCCTGGCGGCGGGCCGGGTCGTGGGAGAGGACCTTGCGGGTGACGAGGCGCCCGTCGGGGCGCCGCCCCACGACGTCGGTGAAGGTGCCGCCCCGGTCGATCCAGAACTCCCAGCGCCCGCTCATTCCCCCATTGTGGCCGCGAGTGCCTCGGCGAGGGCGGTCGCGGCACGCGCGTCGAGGGCTCCGCCGCCGGCGCCGTCCGTCCGGTGGGGCAGTTCCTCGCCCGCGAGCAGCAGCAGCTGCGGCAGCAGGTCGCGGCTGCGGCGCAGCACCCAGCCCGTCCCGGCCGTGGCGAGCCACCGGGCGGTCGCGGCGCGGGTGGGCGGCGGCTCGGACGCCTCCGGCGAGGGCGCGGGCCCCCGGGCGAGCCCGCGCTCCGCCAGGACCCGGTGGAAGGCCCCGGCGACCGCGCGGTGGCCGCGCTCGCCCGGATGGAGCCGGTCGGCGCTCCACAGCCGCCGGTCCTCGGTCCAGGTCGGGTCGGCGAGGTGGACGTGGACGGCACCCGGAGGCGGGTGGCGGCGGCCATGGCGCGGACGCCGAGGACGAAGGGGCCGGCGAGGTGGACGAGGTCGGCGCGGTGGGCCGCGAGGGCGGCGGCGACACGGCGGCTGGGGAGGGCGACGCGGACCTGGGCGTAGCCGGGCAGGGGCAGGGAGGGGACGCGCACCACGGGGCACGGCGCGTCTGCGTCGGCGGCGGGGTCGGGGACGGCGGGGGCGATCACCAGGGGCTGGTGGCCCCGGCGGACGAGGTGGCGCGCGGTCTGCAGGGCGCAGTGCGCCACACCGTTGATGTCAGGGGGGAAGGATTCGGTGACGATGACGACACGCATACGGGTGTTCTCGTCGCGCCCGACGTGTCCCCGCCGACGTGGATCTGGACACCGGGGGAACGTCCCGTGAGCTTTTCCCGCCCGGCCCGCCCGGCCCGCGCGACCGCGGGCCCCGGGGCCGTACGCACTGCCGCATGCCGGTGCCGTACGCCACTCGGGACGGGTACCCGACGGCTTCCGTCCCCGGGGCGGGGCCACGCTCGGCGGGTCTCGCCGGGGGCCGCGCCGCCCCGGGGCGGTGCATCGCAAGGCACCGGAGCACCTCGATAGCAGAGCTATGGGGGCGTCTCGGCAACGCGGCGAGGTGCCGTGCCAGGCGTCGCGGCCCCGTCCGTGATCCGCCGGACAGGCCCTAGACCTGGAGGTCGGGGCCGATGCGGTTGCGGACCGCCGTCTGGACCTCGACCTCTTCGGCCGGGTCGGCGGCGAGGCGGCGCAATCGCTCGGCCACGCGCGCGTCGGCCGTCTCCGCGTGCTGGGCCGCGATCTCGCGGGTGGTCTCCTCGCAGTCCCAGAGGCACTCGACGGCGAAGCCGCTGGCGAAGCAGGGGTCGGTGGCCGCGAGGGCGCGGGCCGTGCGGCCGCGCAGTTGGGAGGAGGCCGTCTCCCGGTAGACGTGGCGCAGCACGGGTGCCGCGCAGGCGATGCCGAGGCGGCCGGCGCCGTCGACGAGGACGCCGAGGGCGGCCGCGTCGGGCCCGCCGGTGCGGATGGCGGTGCGCAGGGCGCCGAGGACGAGCCCGGCGTCCCGTGGCTCGCCGCGCGCGGCGAGGGTCTCGCCGGCGGCGGCGCCGAGGGGGTCGGTGCGGTGGATCCAGGCGCGGGCGCGGGCGACCGCGTCCTCGCCGCACATGCGGAGGTAGGCGGTGACGGCGGCCCGGGCGACGGCCAGCGCCTCGCGGTCGACGGCTCCGGGCACGTCGGCGTAGGGACCGGTCTGTCCGGGTGCGGTGCCGGCGGCCGTATCGAGGGGGTGTACGGCGTCGGCGGCGGCCTCGACGAGGTCGAGGACGGCGGGGTCCCGGGTGGCGGCCAGGTGGTGCAGGGCGGCGGCGCGCGCGCCGGGGGCGCCCGAGCGGGCGGCGGCCAGCAGCTCGGGGCGGTCCTCGGGGCCTGCCACGGCGGACAGGCAGCGGGCGGCGGGGCCGGCGAGGTCGGCGCCGCGCTCGTACCCCTCCTGGGCCCAGTCGAGGACGGCGCGGACGCTCCAGCCGGGGCGGGGCCCGGTGGGGCGCAGCTGCCGCTGCCAGCGGTCGAAGGAGCCGTGTTCCTGGGCGGCGCGGACGCGGGCGCCGACGGCGTCGCGCTGGTCCTCGGCCCACAGGCGCCAGGGGCGGGGCTCGAAGGCGTCGCGGACGGTGCCGGCGAGCGCGGTGTCGCCGGCCTCGTCCTGCGGGAAGCGGGCGAGGACGGGCTCGGCGAGCGAGCGCAGTCCGGCGTCGTCGTCGCGCAGGGCGAGCTCGTCGAGGGCCCAGGCCCAGTTGGCGCCGGTGGCCGCGTAGCGCCGGAGGAGCAGCAGGGCGTCGTGGCGTCCGTAGGAGGCCAGGTGGCCGAGGACGGCGAGGGCGAGGCCGGTGCGCTGCTCCTCGGGGTCGAGGTGGTCCTCGGGCGCGAAGAGGTGCGCCTCGATGGCCTCCAGGCCTCCGTGGAGGTCGAGGTAGAGCCGGGCGTAGTAGAGGGAGCGGTTCTCGACCCGCCAGTCGTGGCGCGGGTCGGCGAGCACGCAGTGGTCGAGGGCGGCGAGGGCCTCGGCGCGTGGTGCGGCGAGGGCGTGCAGGGTGCCGTCGCCGCGGCCCCTCTGCAGCAGGCCGAGCAGGGTGCCGCTCGGCGCTATGGCTGGTTCGAACATGGGAAGACGCCTCACATCAAGCTGTCGTCACGACGGGTGGACCGGGGTGGCCGGGATCGGGCACAGGGCCCGTCCGCGCGGAGCCCGGCCTAGTAGGCCGTGGGACAACATGTCGGGCCGTCCGTCGTACGTCGCTTGTGCGCGCTGCTCATCTTCCTCTGCCTCTCGTCCGTGGCCCGGTCGGACGGCCGGGCTTGTCGTCATGATGACCGACCGTCCGCACGGTCGCGACCACATTTACGGACCCGTTCCCACCTGGGGTTCAGGCCGCGTTCACCTGGTGGTGAAGAGCTCCAGGAGTTCGGTCTTGCCGAACATGCGTGCGGTGTCCAGGGCGGACGGAGTCCCGGACTCCGGATTCGCGCCGCCGGCGAGGAGGGCGCGGATGACGGCGTCGGCGCCCTTGAAGACGGCTCCGGCGAGCGGGGTCTGGCCGCGGTCGTTGGCGCGGTCGGCGTCGGCTCCGCGCTCCAGGAGGGCCGTGACGGCGTCGGCGTGGCCGTGGTAGGCGGCGAGCATGACGAGGGTGTCGCCCCGGTCGTTGGTGAGGTTCGCGGGGACGCCCGCGTCGAGGCAGGCGGCGAGGGCCGCCGCGTCGCCGGTGCGCGCCAGGTCGAAGACCTTCGACGCCAGCTCGACGACCTCGGGGTCCGGGGTCTCGCTCATGTTCACAACCGCCTTCCGTGCTCCGACCGCGTACCGCGCGCGTGCCGCCCGGTATCGCCTGCCCTTGACCTGCGCACGGCAAGCGCGGCCGTACGAGTGAATCGACAGGGTACTGCCCGCGCGGTGACATGACCGCGTCCGGCCGAGGCAAGGATCACGGCGTCCACCCCCCGTGACCTCCGCCTCTCGTCGCTCCCTTACCCCACTTCGACGGTTTCGCCACCCGGGACGGCGATCACCGTCCGCCGGTCAAGTGAAAACGCCCGCCATTCACCTGAATGCACCTTTAGTCACATAGATACTTGCCGTGAACCTGGAAGGACTCATCGTGACTGTCCCCTCAACCAGGAGAACACCCAATGATCCTGTCCATCTCAGGCGTGGTCCTGCTCGGCATCATCTGCTTCCTGTTCTTCAAGAAGGACGGCCTCAAGGCCTCGCACGCCCTCGTCTGCGCGCTCTTCGGCTTCTATCTGGCGGGCACCGCCATCGCACCGAGCATCACCGCGGGCGGCCAGAGCCTGGCCGGCCTGCTGGGCGGAATCAAGTTCTGACGCCACTCACCCCCTTCCACCACTCCAGGAGTACGACGTGTCCCGGCGACCACTCCCCCGCATTCTGAGCAACGGCGGCGCGCAGCTCGCGCGCGGCCGAGAGATCGCGCGGTCGGCCGCCGACAGCGCCACCGACGTGCTCCACCCGCTGATCACGGTCTCCCGAGGTCTGCGGAAACTGGCCGCGACCGCGCGCGCCAAGTGGGCCGCGACCCCCAAGGAACGGCGCGGTCCCACGCTGTTCCTGGTCGCGGCCTGCGTCCTGGTCGTCGCCCTCGTGCCGTACGGGCCGCTGCTCGCGCTCGTCGCGCTCATGGGCGCCGCCGCGTGGAAGGGGCGTGAGAAACCGGTCGTGAAGACCGGCCCCGACGAGGCGGAGGCGGCCCGGCTGAAGGGGCTCTACGAGGCCCTGGTGCCGTACTTCTCCGTCCCCGAGGACCCCGACCCGCTCTTCGTCCACGGCGGCGACTGGGCCCGGGCCTTCGGCGACCACGCCTTCGACGACAGCGGCCGCCTGACGCGGCTGCGGATCTCCTACCCGCCGTACTTCACCGACGGCGAGGCCGCCTCGCGCGCCCGCATCGAGCAGCTCCTGCACGCCAAGTCGGGGCGCGGCCGCGAGTACCTCTTCGACTGGGACGAGGAGGGCAACCGGCTCGTCATGCACGTGCTGTCCGCCCTCCCGACCACCATCGCCGCCCAGCGGTTCGTCACCGCCCCCGGCGAGACCGTCCTCGGCTTCACCGACGCCGACGCCGTGCAGCGGACCGTGCCGGTCGTCTCGGCGGACGGCTCCGAGGACGCGCCGGCCGTCGTCTGGCGCACCGGCCCGCGCTCCACCGAACCGCACCTGCTCGCCGTCGGCCAGCCCGGCAGCGGCACCACCTCCCTGCTGCGCTCCCTGGCGCTCCAGGCCCTCCCTCACGGTGACGTGCTGATCGTGGACGGGGCCGGTGCCGGCGAGTACGCCTGCCTGGTCGGCCGCGACGGCGTCCTCGGCGTCGAGAGCGAGCTGTCCGGCGCCCTGGAGAGCCTGGAATGGGCCTCCCACGAGACCGAGCGGCGGCTGATCTCGGCCAACCGCGCCCGGCAGGCCGGTCACCCCGCCCCGGCGGACACCCGCCGCCCGCTGTGGATCCTCCTCGACCGCCCCGGCGTCCTCGGCCATCTGGCCGCCACCGAGGGCCGGCCCGACCCCCAGGAACTGCTCCAGGTGCCGCTGCGGCACGGGCGGGCGGCCCAGGTGACGGTGGTGGTGGCGGAGCAGTTCGACACCGCCGACGCGCTCCACGAGGGGGTACGCGCGCACACCCGCGCCCGCGTGGTCCTCGGCCCCGCCTCCCCCGAGCAGATCGCCTCGGTGCTCGGCGCCGCGCCGCACACCACGCCGACCCCGCAGGTCCCGCCGGGCCGCGGCTACGCCCGCCTCGGCACCGGCCCGGTCCTCCGCCTCCAGGTGCCGGCCACGCCCGACCCGTACGACGACGCCGTCGGCGACACCGACCGGCAGGCCGTCCTCGACCTGCTGCCGGAGCGGCGGGCGGCGGCCACGGTGGCCCTGGAGAAGGTCCCGGAGGCGGCGGCCGAACCGAACCCCGGCCCCTTCCCCCGCCACACCCCGGTCCCCGCGGAGGGCTGACCCCGCCGGAAGCGGGAGACGGCGAAGGCCGGTACGGACCCCAGGTCCGCACCGGCCTTCGCCGTCTCCACGCGCGCGTGCCCGAAGACGGTCTCCACGCACGCGTGCCCGGGTCCGTCTCCACGCGCGCGTGGAGACGGACCCGTGCTCCGGCCGCGCTCAGGCCACGAAGGTCCTGAGCGGCTCCGCTCCCCCGCCGAGTCCGGACTCGACCAGCCGGGCCGCGGCGGCCAGCCGGACGGCGGCCTCCTCGGCGACCGGTCCGCCGACGGTGAACGGCAGCCGGACGTACCCCTCGAAGGCACCGTCGACGCCGAAGCGGGGCCCGGAGGGAACGCGGACGCCGACCCGTTCGCCCGCCTCCGCCACCCGGGAGCCGGAGAGCCCGCCGGTGCGCACCCAGAGCGTCAGACCGCCCTGCGGCACCTCGAACTCCCACTCCGGCAGCTCCCTGCGGACCGCCGCGACGAGCGCGTCCCGGTTCTCGCGCGCCTGCGCCCTGCGCAGGTCGACGGCCTGCTCCCAGCCGCCGGTGCGCATCAGCCAGTTGACGCCGAGCTGCTCCAGGACCGGGGTGCCCAGGTCGGCGTAGGCGCGGGCGGCGACGAGGGAGCGGATGACGTCGGGCGCGGCCCGGACCCAGCCGATCCGCATCCCGGCCCAGAACGCCTTGCTCGCCGAGCCCACGGTGAGGACGGTGGAGCCGGCCGGGTCGAAGGCGCAGACCGGCCGGGGCATCGCCACGTCGTCGTCGAGGTACAGCTCGGTCATCGTCTCGTCGACGACCAGGACGGTGCCGGCCGCCCGGGCGGCCTCCACGAGCCCCCGGCGCTGGTCCTCGTCGGCGAGGGCGCCGGTCGGGTTGTGGAAGTCGGCGACCACGTACGCGAGGCGGGGCGCGGCCTCGCGCAGCACCTGGCGCCAGCTGCCCAGGTCCCAGCTGCCGAGCCCCTCGGACATGGCGACGGGGACCAGCCGGGCGCCCGCCTCCCGCATGAGCTGGAGGATGTTCGCGTACGAGGGGGACTCGACGGCGATCCGCTCGCCGCGTCCGGCGAAGAGGTGGCAGATGGCGTCCATGGCGCCCATGGCGCCGGTGGTGACCATGATCTGCTCGGGCATCGTCGGGATGCCCCGGGCGGTGTAGCGCTCGGCGAGCGTGGCGCGCAGCGTGGGGAGCCCGGCGGGGTAGTCGCCGTGGGTGTGCGCGTACGGCGGCAGTTCCTCCAGGGCGCCCTGGACGCTGCGGGTCAGCCAGGGCTCGGGGGCGGGCAGCGCGGCGCAGCCGAGGTCGATGAGGGAGCCGAGGGTCTCCGGCGGCAGCGGTTCGAGGCCGCGCGCGGGCAGCGGGTTGCCGGCCGGCACGGCGGTCCAGCTGCCGGCGCCGCGCCGGGACTCCAGGAAGCCCTCGGTGCGCAGCGCCTCGTAGGCGGCGGCGACGGTGGTGCGGCTGACGGTGAGGGCGAGGGCGAGTTCGCGCTCGGCGGGCAGCCGGGCGGCGACCGGCACCCGCCCCTCCAGGACGAGCAGGCGGATGCCGTCGGCGAGGGCGCGGTAGGCGGGCGGCTTCCGGGCGCCGGGGCCCGCGGGCCGGGGCTGCTGCGCCTGGAGCTGCCGGGCGAGCTGGGCGGCCCCGACGGCCGAAGTCCACTGAGCCATGGAAATCAGTCCACCTTCCTCGAATTGGCCATGGTTGGCATCTGTTCTCCCGCCACAGAGTGTCATGGGTCGGTCCACCCGCACCACAGGGGGCCACGATCCACCGTCACCACCACCCACAGGGGGCACGCCCATGTCGATCGCCTCCGGCCCGCGCGGCCGGTACCTCACCCGCCGACTCGTCCAGCTCTACGCGGGTCTCGTCCTCTACGGCGTGAGCTCGGCGATGCTCGTCCGCAGCGGCCTCGGTCTGGAGCCGTGGAACGTGCTGCACGAGGGCCTGTCGGAGGTCACCGGTCTCTCCATGGGCGTCGTCCTGACGATCGTCGGCGCCCTCGTCCTGCTCCTGTGGATCCCGCTGAGGCAGCGGCCGGGCCTGGGGACGGTCTCGAACGTCCTCGTGATCGGCGCGGCGATGGACGGCGCCCTGGCCCTGCTGCCCGAGGGCCACGGGCTGCCCGCGCGCATCGCCCTGCTGGTGCTCGGTATCACGCTGAACGGGGTGGCGACCGGTCTCTACATCGCGGCCCGCTTCGGTCCGGGGCCGCGCGACGGCCTCATGACCGGTCTGCACCGCCTCACCGGGCGCTCGATCCGGTTGATCCGCACCCTGATCGAGGTCACGGTCGTCGCCACCGGCTTCCTGCTCGGCGGCTCCGTCGGCGTCGGCACGGTCCTCTACGCGCTGTCGATCGGTCCGCTCGCCCAGCTCTTCCTGCGCCTCTTCGCCGTCCCCGAGCCGGACGCCGTCGGCGCCGAGGTCGCCACGGAGTCACCGGAAGGCGCCATACTGCGGCGGTGACTCGCGTACGACACCCCTATCTCGACCACCCGCTCCCCCTGCCCTTCGCCCACCGGGGCGGCACGGCGGACGGCCTGGAGAACACCGCGGCGGCCTTCCGCCGGGCCGCCGCGGCGGGCTACCGCTACTTCGAGACCGATGTGCACACCACCGCCGACGGCGTTCTGGTGGCCTTCCACGACGCGACCCTGGACCGGGTGACGGACGCCCCGGGCCGGATCAGGGACCTGCCGTGGGCGGCGGTGCGGGAGGCCCGGGTGGCCGGCAAGGAGCCGCTTCCGCTCTTCGAGGACCTGCTCCAGGAGTTCCCCGAGGCCCGCTGGAACGTGGACCTGAAGACGGAGTCGGCGCTCGCCCCGCTGGTCGACCTGATCTCCCGCACCGACGCCTGGGACCGGGTCCTCGTCAGCTCCTTCACCGAGGCCAGGATCGCCCGCGCCCAGCGCGTCGCGGGCCCGCGCCTGGCCACCTCGTACGGCGTGACCGGCGTCGCGGCCCTGCGGCTGCGCTCGCTCGGCCTGCCGGCCCCGCTGCGGGCCGGCGCGGTGGCGGCGCAGGTCCCGGAGACGCAGGGCGGGATCCGCGTGGTGGACCGCCGTTTCGTCCGGGCGGCGCACGCGCGCGGCCTCCAGGTGCACGTGTGGACCGTGAACGACCCGGAGCGCATGGACTCTCTCCTCGACCTGGGGGTCGATGGCATCATGACCGATCATCTGGAGACGCTGCGCGAGGTCCTCACCGCCCGCGGGGCATGGGCCTGAGGGCGAGCGGGCATCCGGGGACGGGGACGAACGAGGGGGGCGTGCGGCCGTGACCGCCGAGACGACCGGGCCCGAGGGGCCCATCACCGATCCGGCCGAGCGCAGACGGGAGCAGCGCGGCTGGTACTTCTACGACTTCGCCTGCTCCGTCTACTCGACCAGCGTCGTGACCGTGTTCCTGGGTCCGTACCTGAACGAGCTGGCGAAGACGGCCGCCGGCGGCGGGACGCACGTGTACCCGCTCGGCATCCCGGTGCACGTCGACTCGCTCTTCGCCTACGCGGTGTCGCTCTCGCTCGTGGTGGCCATCGTCGCGATGCCTCTGATGAGCGCGGCGGCCGACCGGTCGGGCCGGAAGAAGCCGCTGCTCGCGGCGGCCGCCTACCTCGGGGCGATCGCGACGACCTGCATGTTCTTCCTGAAGGACGACCGCTATCTGCTCGGCGCCCTCCTGCTGATCGTCGCGAACGCCGCGCTCGCGGTGTCGATGATGCTCTACAACTCCTATCTGCCCCAGATCGCCGAGCCGGAGGAGCGGGACGCGGTCTCCTCGCGCGGCTGGGCCTTCGGCTACACCTCGGGCGCGCTGGTCCTGGTGCTCAACCTGGTCCTGTACTCGGGCCACGAGTCCTTCGGCCTGTCGGCGGGCGAGGCGGTCCGGATCTGCCTGGCCTCCGCGGGGCTCTGGTGGGGCGCCTTCGCGCTGATCCCGCTGCGGCGGCTGCGCGACCGGCGGCTGCCACCGGCCGGCGCGGCCCCGGCGGACGGGACGGGCGCGGTCGGGGCCGGCTGGCGCCAGCTGCGGGCGACGCTCGTGGACATGCGCAACCACCCGAAGACGCTCGCCTTCCTGCTCGCCTACCTGGTCTACAACGACGGGGTCCAGACGGTGATCTCGCAGGCGGCCGTCTTCGGCAAGAACGAGCTGGGCCTGGAGCAGACGACGCTCATCACGGCGGTCCTGCTCGTCCAGGTGCTCGCGGTCGCCGGAGCGCTCGCGATGGGCCGGCTCGCCCGGACGCACGGAGCCAAGCGGACGATCCTGGGCGCGCTGGTCGTGTGGACCCTCATCCTGCTCGGGGGGTACTTCCTGCCGGCCGGGGCGCCGCTCTTCTTCTACTGCCTGGCGGCGGCCATCGGCCTCGTGATGGGCGGGACGCAGGCGCTGTCGCGCTCGTTGTTCTCGCACACGGTGCCCGAGGGCAAGGAGGCGGAGTACTTCTCGGCGTACGAGCTGAGCGACCGGGGACTGAGCTGGCTCGGCCCTCTGGTGTTCGGGCTCGTGAACCAGCTGACCGGAAGCTATCGAGCTGCCATCATCTCCCTGGTGATCTTCTTCGTGGCCGGATTCGTCCTCCTCGCGCGGGTGCCGGTGCGCGAGGCGGCACGGGAGGCGGGCAATGTCGTACCCGAGCGAATTTAGACGCGGAAGTGAAAGGCCGGTAGTGTACGCGTTTGGCCTGCCAGGCGGACCGTTACTGCGTGCTGCTTTGGTGAAGACCACAAGTTACATCTGCCGCCAGATGTGACAAAACGGGCACTGGTGGGTACAACAAGGGGCGGCACGACGGGCGACGCATTACCCGGAACGGGAATCTTTCTCGCCGACCGGACGTTGACCGGATGACGACGACAGCGACACCTGTCCTGTGGGCGACAAGCCCGGGAGGCACGATTCATGAGTGAGCGAGCTCTTCGCGGCACGCGCCTCGTGGTGACCAGCTACGAGACCGACCGCGGCATCGATCTGGCACCTCGCCAGGCCGTGGAGTACGCATGCGAGAAGGGCCATCGTTTTGAGATGCCCTTCTCGGTGGAGGCGGAAATTCCGCCGGAGTGGGAATGCAAGGTCTGCGGAATCCAGGCTCTCCTGGTGGACGGCGACGGACCCGAGGAGAAGAAGGGCAAGCCGGCGCGTACGCACTGGGACATGCTCATGGAGCGGCGTACCCGTGAGGAGCTGGAGGAGGTCCTCGCCGAGAGGCTGGCCGTCCTGCGCTCCGGCGCCATGAACATCGCGGTGCATCCGCGCGACAGCCGCAAGTCCGCCTGACGGACGACCCGGCAAGAGAAACGCCGAGGGGCCCGGTACACGATCCGTGTACCGGGCCCCTCGGCGTTCCCGCACTCGCACGCGGCCGGGTCGGTCGGCCCGTACCCGGCCTCTTCGGGGGGTGGTCGTACGCGCCCGGTCAGGGCGTCAGCGGCGGGCGGCGGTCGTCGGCGGGGCCGTACGGCCCCTGGGGGGCGTCGTCGCGGATGACCTCGCCCTGCACCACCTTCCCGTCCGGGCGGTGCATACGGGCCTGCTGGAAGGCGTCCTGGAGGCTGCCGGGAGGCGCCGCGGCCATCCGGCGCTCGACCGCCCTCTCCGCGGCACGCCCGAGGGCCGTACGCACCGGGGGCACGAGCAGCAGCAGTCCGGCGACGTCGGAGAGGAGCCCGGGGATCATCAGGAGCAGCCCGCCGAGCATCAGGAAGCCGTTGCGGTCCTCGGCGCCCTTGCGGTCGGCCTCGCTCGGAGCCGTACCGCTCTGGGCGGCGGCCTGGGCCTGCTGGAAGGTGGAGGTGAGGTTGGCGAAGGCCCGGCGTCCGGCCCGCTTGATCACCACGGTGCCGAGCACGGCGCCGCCGATCAGCAGGAGCAGCACGGTGAGCCCGCCGGCCGCGTTCGCGACGACGGTGAGCAGCCAGATCTCCAGGACCAGCCAGGCGGCCAGGCCCAGCGGAAGGAGGGTGCGGGCCCGGGAGCGCCGGGGAGCGGAGGAGGACGGTACGCCGGTCGTCATGCGCTCCAGTGTGCCTGGGACGCCGGAAAAACGTCGTAAGGAAAAGATCAGCCCGGCCCCGTGGGGCCGGGCCGTCCGTGACGTCAGGCGCTCTTGCGGCCCAGGGCCTTGGAGAGCTTCTCGGCGCGGGCGGTGACGCCCCAGCCGGTGACCCGCCAGAGGGCCTCGACGACGATGTTGCGGCTCATCTTGGAGTCGCCGATCTCGCGCTCGACGAAGGTGATGGGGACCTCGACGACGTGGAAGCCGGCGGCGACGGCGCGGCGGGCGAGGTCGACCTGGAAGCAGTAGCCGGCCGAGGCGACGTCCTCCAGGCCGAGGCCCTCCAGGGTCTCCTTGCGGAAGGCGCGGTAGCCGCCGGTGACGTCGCGGATCGGTACGTCGAGCATGAGGCGGGAGTACAGGCTGCCGCCGCGCGAGATGAACTCGCGGGACTTCGGCCAGTTCACGATCCGGCCGCCAGGCACCCAGCGGGAGCCGAGGACGAGGTCGGCGCCCTTGAGCGCGGTGAGCAGCCGGGGCAGCTCCTCGGGCTGGTGGGAGCCGTCGGCGTCCATCTCGACGAGGACCTCGTAGCCGTGCTCCATGCCCCAGCGGAAGCCCGCGAGGTAGGCGGCGCCCAGCCCCTCCTTGCCCTTGCGGTGCAGGACGTGGACGTGGTCGTCGTCGGCCGCGAGCTCGTCGGCGAACTTGCCGGTGCCGTCGGGGCTGTTGTCGTCGGCGACGAGGATGTGCGCCTCAGGGACGGCCTCCCGCACCCGCGCGACGATCGGCCTGATGTTGTCCGCCTCGTTGTAGGTCGGAATGATCACCAAGGCCTTGCCGAGCGGGCCGTAACGCCTCACGCCACCGTCGTTCACTACTGCCCCTTCGGATACAGACACAGGCCCCCACCTTAGCGAGGTCTCCGACGTGGTCTGGTCCTGCGGGGTGTGAGACGTGCGACCCCGGTACGGGGTGCGGTGCGGGGCCCGACGTCCTTCGGTCCGACCCGGGACCCGCCGGCTGCGGATCGACACAAGGCCGTTGTCTACTGAACGTCCGGGCCCCACCCGGGTCGCACCTTCCGCCGGTGAAACCTTCCCTCGCGGGCCGAGGCGCGGGCGGCGGTCGGCGCGGGCGAGGAGGTGTGGTCCGGTCGGACGTCCTGTGGTGGACGCGGGAGAACCTACCGGGCCATGGCGGTCGGCTGTCAACACCCGTTTGACCTGCGGGGTTCCCGAGAAGCCGCAGGCCGGACGGGAAGATCCGCAGGTCGGGGACGAACCCGTGGTGCGTACATCCGGGTGATCGTCAACCGCACATCACTCGTTCGGCCGTACGAAAACCGTCTGTCCGTACACGACCGTCCGCAGGCAGACGGGGAGCTCGACCCCGGGGGACAGATCGGGCAGACCGGGTGTTCCGGACCGGGGGTCGGTGGACCAGCGGGCCACCCGGTCGTCGGGCGCCTGGACGACCAGGTCGCCGGTCCGCCAGATCGCGTAGTCGGCGGGCGCGCCCGGCACCAGGATGCCGGCGTCGTCCCGGCCGACCGCGCGCCAGCCGCCGCGCGTGTGGGCGGTGAAGGCCGCCCGGACCGAGATCCGGTGCTCGGGGGTGCGGTGGAAGGCGGCGGCCCGGACGGTCCCCCACGGGTCGAGCGGGGTGACCGGGCTGTCCGAGCCGAAGGCCAGCGGCACGCCGGCCCGCAGCAGGGCCGCGTACGGGTTGAGGGTGCGGGCCCGCTCGGCGCCGAGCCGCTCGGCGTACATGCCGTCCTCGCCGCCCCACAGGGCGTCGAAGGCGGGCTGGACGGAGGCGGTCAGGCCGAGCTCGGCGAAGGCGGCGACCGTCTCGGGGGTCAGCATCTCGGCGTGCTCGACGCGGTGCCGGGCGGCCCGGATCCGGGCCAGGCCGAGCTTCTCGGAGGCGGCCCTGACGCCGTCCACGACGGCGCTCACCGCGGCGTCGCCGATGGCGTGGAAGCCGGCCTGGAGCCCCGCCTCGGTGCAGGCGACGACGTGCGCGGCGACCGCGGCGGCGTCCAGGTGGGCGGCCCCGGTGTGACCGGCCGAGTCCGCGTACGGCTCGTGGAGGCAGGCGGTGTGCGAGCCGAGGGAGCCGTCGGCGAAGAGGTCGCCGGCCGCGCCGAGGGCGCCGAGCGCCCGGGCCCGCTCGATGTCCAGGTCGGCCCAGTAGCCGACCACCCGGGGGCCGGGCTCACTGCGGGCGAGGTCGAGGAGGCCGGTGAAGTCGTCCTCGGAGGAGATCCGCGGCCCGCCGCACTCGTGGAGGGTGCCGATGCCGAGGGAGGCGGCGTGGGCGCGGGCGGCGCGCTGGGCCTCGGCGCGCTGGGCCGGGGAGACGGCGGCGAAGGCGGCGGCGCGGACCGCGTGGCGGGCGTCGCCGGTGAGCGGCGCGCGCCCCTCGTGGAAGCCGTCGAGCTCCCGCACGCCGGGGACGAGGTCGAGCAGCGCGGTGGTGACGACGGCCGAGTGGACGTCGATCCGGGTGAGGTAGAGCGGGCGGCCGCCGGTCAGGCCGTCCAGCTCCTCGCGGGTGAGCGGGCGCCGCTCGGGCCAGCGGGAGGCGTCCCAGCCGTGCCCGATGAGGATGCGGTCCCCGGGACGGGCGGCGGCGTGCGCGCGGATCAGCTCCGCCGCCTCGGCGAGCGAGGCGGCGGAGGAGAGGTCGAGGCCGGTGAGGGCGAAGCCGGTGGCCGTGGTGTGGACGTGGGCGTCCACGAAGGCCGGGGCGACGAGCGCGCCCTCCAGGTCGATCACCTCGTCCACGCCTGAGGCGAAGGCGTCGGCGGCGCCCTCCTCGCCCACCCAGGCGACGTGACCGCGCTCCACCACCATGGCGGTGGCGAAGGGGTCGGCGGGGCTGTGGACTTCTCCACCGCGCAGCAGCACGGTGCGGTGTTCGCCGGAGTTCAGGCTTTCGCTCATGCGACCAGGCTAAATGCGGGGCGGCCTGGCTTCGTACGGGGTGGACAGGACGACGGTGGTGCGGCTGGAGACGTGCGCC
This sequence comes from Streptomyces sp. R302, assembly GCF_012927245.1. Lineage (GTDB taxonomy): Bacteria > Actinomycetota > Actinomycetes > Streptomycetales > Streptomycetaceae > Streptomyces. Next base: position 444,405 of record NZ_JABBGE010000008.1, on the reverse strand, counting down.
TGGGAGCGGATCCGGCTGAGCAGGTGCTCCAGCTCCAGGGGCGTGGCGACCCGGACCTTCAGGATGTAGTTCTCGTCGCCGGCGACGCTGTGGCAGGCCTCGATCTCGGGGATGTCGGCGAGCCGGTCGGGGGTGTCGTCGGGGGCGCTGGGGTCGAAGGGTTTGACCGAGATGAAGGCGGTCAGCGGCAGGCCCACCGCCTCGGGGTCGACGACGGCGGCATAGCCGCGGATGACTCCGCGCTGCTCCAGACGGCGGACGCGCTGATGCACGGCCGACGTGGACAGGCCGGTGGCCTTGCCCAGGTCGGTGTAGCTCATGCGCCCGTCCTTGACGAGCAACTCGACGATCTGACGATCCAGCTCCTCCATGCGCCGACCCTATTGCGCCGAAGGGTCCCGGGCCCAGCCGGGAGGGAGCCTTATAGACCGCTATGGGCCTTCACGGGGCACCTGCGACAGGCATGTGACGAACGCCACAGGTTTGCCCGGGGCATCCGAGCTCCGCTCACGGTTATGCGGAGTTCCGTATGGGAAGGGCTTGCTGTGGTTCCGGCCGCACAGTATCGGCCGACCGGTCCGAGGGGGAGATTCTCCATGCAGGAGCCCGTTGATTCCGTCGAGCCGTCCGACGAGTTCGACGCGTACGACACCTTTGAGATGTACCGGGTGGTGTGCCCGGAGTGCGATCAGCCGATCGCCCTGCTCGCCGACGAGGACGCGCTGCCCGAGCACGCGCTCTGCCCGTCTCCGTGGAACCCCTTCACCCTGACGGTGTGTCCGGGCACCGGCCGGGCCGCCGACGACGCGGACTCCGCCGACGCGGAGCCCGGCGTCCAGGAGCAGGACACCGCGCTCCTGCTGACGCTCCCCCAGGGACTCGACTGGCGGACCCAGCCGTTCTCGCACATCGGCGGCCCCGGCTCGCGGCCGATCCGCTCGGCGCAGCTGCGCCGAGCGGCCTGAGGCCCGGGACCCTAGTCCACGTCGGTCCAGTAGCTTCCCCGCACCATCGCCGCGAGCGTGGCGTGGTGCAGGATCAGCCGGTCGGGGTCCGCGGGGACCTCGACCTCGCCGAAGTACGCCTGGCGGTACGCGATCCTCAGCATCACGATCGCGTGCCGCAGCGCCGCGTACAGGGTGTGGAACTCCATCGCGCGCGGGGTGTGCCCGGTCAGTTCGGCGTACCGCCGCTCGACCGCCTCGCGGCGCAGGAAGCCGGGCAGGCCCGGCTGGCCGAAGCCCACGGTCAGGTCCTGGAAGAAGCGGTGGAGGTAGACGGTCCAGCCGAGGTCGACCTCGCGGGGCGCGCAGGCCGCCATCTCCCAGTCGAGGACGGCGGCGGGGGCGAAGCCGTCGTAGACGATGTTCCCGATCCGCGCGTCGCCCCAGCAGAGCACCGCCGGACCCTCGTCGTCCGGCCACAGCTCCTCCAGACGCGCGAAGGCCGCCTCGATGAGCGGTGAGGGCGCGAGCCCTTCCACCACCCAGGCGTAGTAGGCGCGTTGGGCGTCGACGTGCCGGCGCAGCGCGCTCCCCTCCCCCTCGGGCAGCAGGAACTCGGCCTCCTTCGCCGGGAATTGCTCGTGCAGCCGGGCGAGGATCCCCACCGACTCCGCCTCCAGGGCGGCCCGTTGGGCATCGGTGGCGACGTGCAGCCAGTTCCCCTCGTACGTGTAGGGCATGACGTCCGGCGGGACGCGTCCCTCGGCGCGGGCCATCACGAAGAAGGGCGCGCCGAGCGGTTCCGGGTCCTCCTCCAGCCACAGCACGCGCGGCACGGGCACATCGGTGTGCTCGGCGACCAGCCCCATCACCCGGTGCTGGCGGGCCATGTCGTAGACGGGGAAGACGGTGTACGCGCCGGGGTCGGCGGCCAGCCGCAGCGCGCAGCCGCGTACCGGGGCGTCCGGGTGCTCCAGGTCGAAGAGCAGCGTCTCGCTGGACATCCCGTTGGAGCCGGGCACGGCGAGCCCGGAGACGGTGGCCCCGGGCAGTCCGCGGTGCAGCCAGGCGGTGAGCCGCGCGGCGAGCTCCTCGGGATCGCGGGTGGTGGTGCGGGGACGGGGGGCGGTGGCCATGGGCGTCTCCTCAGGGCGCGGTGGAGGTGAAGTCGGCGAAGCCGCTGGGGTCGTGGCGGCCGAAGGAGCCGTGCTCGAAGATGCCGTGGCCGGTGCGGCCGTCGAGGGTGAAGCGGGCGGAGTGGTCGGTGACGCCGTACGCGGCGAGGGGGTGGGCGGCCGGGTCGGAGAGGTCGTAGACGCGCCGGTCGGTCCAGTCCCGGCCCTGCCAGGTGCCGTGCTGCCAGTCGTCGGCGGGCGGGTAGCCGGCGCCGACGGCGAGCGGGGAGGAGGCGAGGATCTCGACGCCGATCTCCAGGGGCTTGCCGGTGGCGGGTTCGGTGAGGTGGACGACGGCGCTCTCGGGGTGGCGGGTGCCGGACCGGTAGGCGATCTCGGTGCGGGGCCAGCCGAGTTGGGCGTCCCGTTGCCCGTTCCGGACGAGCTGGGCCTGGTTGAGGGTGCGGTAGCCGTCGGCGTCCTCCTGCGCGACGACCATGACGAAGCGGTCGTCGAAGCGCATGGGTATCCAGAGCCAGTGGAAGCCCTCGGGACGCGACTCGGCGGCCCGGCCGGGCTCCTCGCCGGGGATCGGGCGGACTCCCCAGCTGCGGTCGCGGGTCCCGGTCCACTCCCCCGCCGTGACCTCGAACCGCTCGCCGCCCGCGGTGACGGTGCCCGCGCAGTGCCCGGCCTGGACGAAGCGGCGGCCTTCGAGGGTGAGCCGGCCGCCGGTGCGCTGGAGGTGGTGGGGCTCCCAGAGGGCCGGGAAGTCGCCGGTCCAGGTGAGGTCGAAGGAGAGCCCGTCGGGGTCGGCGGGGTCGGGGGCACAGCTCAGGGTGAAGCGGCGGAGGGGTTCGTCGACGGTGATCCGCAGCGGGCCGACCTCCAGCCGCATCCGGTCGTCGCCGAGGGCGTCGGAGGCGCGGACGGCGTGCAGCCGGTCGCCGGTGCGCAGGGTGGCGTAGGCGTCGACGACCCCGGTGTTGGGGTAGACCCCGAGCCCCGCGATGAGCAAGGCGCGGCCGGCATGGTCGAAGACGTGGAAGATGCAGCGGTCGTAGGCGTTCCGGTCGCCGCTGACGTGGTGCTTCATCGACAGCGGGGCCTGGTGCACGGGGTATTCGTCGAGCGCGACGGGCCGGTCGTCGTCCACGGCTGACCTCCTGGTCCTCGAAGAGGATCTGACGGTACGTCAGCCATCACGGCGAGGACCAGAGGCGTGCGCGGGGCGGGGGGCGCGGGTGGGAGGGGCAGACGGCGGCGTAAACCGCGGCGCGGGCGACGGCGCGGGCGACGCACGGAGAGAGGCGCACGGACAGGGGCGCACGGAGAGGGGCGCACGGAGAGGGGCGCACATAAGGGCTGGATAAAGCGACGGGTAGGGCGCGAACTGGCGCTCGAATCCGTCGAGCGGTGACCCGGCACCCCCGGGGCGCGTTGGTCCGGGCATGACCACGCTGTACTCCACACCCAGCGGAGTCGGTCGGCATCGGCAGACCGAACCGCACGGTGAAGAATCGGTTCTTCACTGGATCCCGGAGGCCTCGGGCCCCTCAGACCCCGCCCCCGACGGCACCGCGCCGGCACCGGAGGCATCCCCGCCCACCCCGGCCCCCACGGTCGTCGCCCCCGTGCCGGTGCCCGCGCCGGTCCCCGTACAGGTCCACCCCGACCCGCCGATCTACCAGGCGCTGTACTCCCTCTGGGCCAGCCAGGGCCGCACCCTGCCCGGGCGCCGGGACCCCGAGTGGGCGCGGCTCGCGGCGGGCCCCGTCTGGGCCGACCGGACCGTCCGCGTCAGCGGCGTCCTGGTCGCCCCGGGCGGCGGCACCCGCTGACGGCCCGCCGGGTCACATGAGACCCGCGCGCGTGACGAGGACGGCGAGCAGGACGACGAGGGTCCAGCCCAGGACGTGCTCCAGGAGCTCGGGGCCCCGGTCGTCCTGGGGCCCGCCGGTGCGCGTGCGCGAGAACAGACGGGCCGCGAAGGTGGTGGTGGCGCTCATGCCCACCACCATGGGCCAGGCCCCCGCCCCGCCACCAGAGACGTCCCTCACACCCCCGCCCGGCCCCCGGGCGCCTCAGAGCACGCCCACGGCCTGAAGCGCCTTGCGCTGCGCGGGAGTCGGCCGGTCGGGGAAGTACAGGTAGCAGACCCCACCTGTGCCGGACACCACTTTCCCGCTCGCGTTGTACCTCTTCGTCCGCAGCCAGATGTTCTCCACATGGGGGGCGCCACGTACCACGAGACATTGTCCCGCCCAAACATGCAGGTCACAGGCTCGAACCCCGTGAGACGAATCGAGCGCGGTCGCCATGGTGCCGACCTGGTGCCGAATTCCACTGGCGCCCGTTCCGGTCCGTTCGGGGTGCGTCGCGCTGGATCGGTACCGACCCGGTGCCCCCCCCCCCCCCCCCCCCCCCCCCCCCCCCCGCCCCCCCCCCCCCCCCCCCCCCACAGACCCTCCACCCACTTGGTGCAGCCGCGTGTAAGTGACCATGCCTGGGTCGTGGACGCGTCTACGCATCCGGCTCCAGGCGCTCCAGGCGGTCTTTGAGCGTGTCCGCGATCGGACTCAAAACGGCTTCGTGGATCGCCAGAGCCTGGGTCAGCCACTGCCGTACCTGCCCCGCCGTTTCCGTCGGCTCCGTCGCACGTTCGGCGATGTCGGCGAGCTGCACGAGGGCCTGTGCCTTGTAGTGCACAGCGTCCGCCGCGCCCAGGGCGAGCACCGCCTCCTGGAGGATGCGCATCGCCTCCGCAACGTCGCCGTGCCGCGCGTGGACCCCGCCGATCGCGGCCGTCGCCCGGGCCGCCATGCGCTGGTCCCGACACCCCATCAGCTCTCGGCGTGCCCGCTCGAGTGTGGCGAGAGCCCGGGCCGGATCACCGGCAGCCTCCTGAGCGCGCCCGAGGAAGAGCCGGGCGATGGCGACTCCACGCCACTCGTGCGCCCGCTCATTGAGGTCGATGGAGCACTCGTACGCCTCGATCGCACGAGCCGTGTCGAAGTGGTCCCAGTAGCGCCCCAGGAACTCCTGGACGGATCCGCGCAGGTCGAGCCGGCTCGTGGTGCCCGCCTTGACGACAGCGGTCTCCAGCTCGGCGCGCGCCCGCTCGTGCTCGTCGAGGTCCATCAGTGGACGCGACAGCAGGCTGCGCAGGCGGGCCTCGGCCGCCATGGCCGCGTCCAGTTCGGCCGCACTCGCCGCCTCGGCCGCAGCGGCCACCGCCGCCTGGATCCCCAGCTCCAGCGACTCCCGCCAGGCGACCACGTAGCGCCGGTGGAGGAACAGGACCGTGAAGACCTCGGCGAGCTGCCATGCGGGAGTGAAACGCCCCTGGCGGACGGCCGCGCGCAGCACTGAGAGAACATTGGTCCGCTCCGCGTCCAGCCACTCCAGCGGAGCCGGCCCGTCCTCGACCGCGAACGGGTCCGCCACGTCACGCAGGAGCACCCTGAGATCGACGATCCGCAGCCGGTCCTCGCGGATCGTCCGGTCGGCCAGCGCCGCGAGAGCGAGATAGTGCCGAAGGACTCTGCCGAGGAGGGCCGCTTCCTCACCGGAACCTTCCTCACGCACCGCGTGTTCGCGGGCGTGGAGCCGTACGAGGCCGTGCATCCGGTACCGGCCGTCGGCGCCCGCTTCCACCAGACTCGCGTCCGCGAGCGTTTCCAGCCATCGTCGCGCCTGGTCCGCCCCCGTCGCCAAGGCGACGGCAGCCACACCCGCGTCGAAGGCGGACAGCGGAAGCAGCCCGAGGGCTCGGTAGAGCCGGGCCGCGTCAGGGTCGAGCAGCCGGTAGGAGGGCTCGAACACGGCGGACACAGACTGCCCCCTGTTCAGCGCCAAGCCGGCGAGTCGGCTCGACTCGTCGTCGAGCTCCCGGGCGAGTGCGGCCAAGGTCAGGTGACGGTTCATCAGGAGACGTGCAGCGGCCACCTGAAGGGCGATGGGCAGGCCGCCGCACAGCTCCACGATCCGCAGTGCGGCCGTACGATCGGCCGCCACGACCTCCTCACCGCAGCGACCGGCGAGCAGGGCAAGGCCGGCCTCGGTGTCCAGCGGTTCGAGGCTGATCAGCTGCGCCCCGTCAACCGCCGCAAGCTCGCCCAGTCTCACGCTGGAGGCGACGAGCACAGCGCTGCCCGGCCCTCGGGGAACAAGCGGTCTCACCTGTCCCGGATCCGTCACGTTGTCGAGCACGACCAGAATCCTCGACCGGGCCGTGTGCGAGCGCCACAACGCGGTTCGCTCGGCCAGCGTCGGTGGCAGGATCTCCTCGCTGACCCCGATGGCTCTGAGGCACATGGCGAGAGCCTCCAGGACATCGCCGACTGGCGTGGCGGCGGCCCCGTCGAGCCCGGCGAAGTCCACGTAGACCTGCCCATTCGGAAACCGGTCGTTCGACCGGTCGGCGTAGCGGCTCGCCATGGTCGACTTCCCGACGCCGGACAACCCACCGATCACGCCGAGTCCGACTCGGGAGCCCTCGCCCCCGAACGCGGCATCCAGACGCTCGAGGGCGGCGGTGCGGTTGATGAAATCAACCGTCAGGGGCGGCACTTGGTGCGGGACGAGTCGCCCGGCCGCGACGGGAAGAGGTGGAGGTACGGAGAAGGTGATCCCGCCGTGGATGTGCGCCCCGTGAAAGGAGGGCCCCGGATTGACCTCGCCGTGAAGGTGAACACCTCGCGTGTCGGAGACGAAGTCGCGGAGTAGAGCCGCCAGTTCGGTTGCGGCATCGGGGTAGTCCAGTACGACCTCCAGGAGGCGCTGACGCAGGTCCTCCTCCACCTCGGCCGTGACGACGGCCGCGGCGTCTGGTGACGCGTCCTGGACACGCTCGCTCGACTCGTCGAGCTCAGCCGCCGCCTGCTCGGCACCCCGTCGACGGAAGAAGCCGGCCACTCTCTCCCTGGCCCGCTCCCAGGAATCCGTCACCATCAACGTCACCAGCGTCGATGCCCCCGATGCCACGAGCGCGGCCAGCTCTGCATCCACCCGGACCCCCTTTGATTCGCCCGGCCTCATACATCCGAGGCCCACCGTAGAGCGCCTTGCCCCCGACCGCGGCCCGTGAACCGTGAACCGTGAACTGTGAACCGCAGAGCATCACTTCGGGCACCGCTGACTCCTGACTCTCCTCGCGACCTCACCTAGGTGGGCACGGTCTGCCGAGGCCCTCCCTGGGACGACCACGGCATCGCCTCGACCCTGATGTGGCCACGTGGTCCTCTACTCCTCTCGGGGCGAGTGTGCTCTTCGACGGCCATGGCCCTGCGTTTCGGGCCACACGACGAGGACGTTGTCGTCGAGGGTGACGTGGCGGGTGGGGTGGCCGGCGCGGATCATCGGGAGGAAGACCTCCAGGATCTCCTCGCCGTGCTCGGTGTGGACGACGACCGAGGTACCGATGGCTTCGCACAGGACGGCTTCCCGTACGGCGAGGGCTTCGAGGATGCACGCGGCGGGGTGTTCGGGCACGGGGCAGCGGAAGCTGGGCGGCTTCATGCGTGGTCCGCCCGTCCGAGCGGGGTACGGGGTCTGGTGACGGTGACGGCCCAGAGGACGAGGGCGTCCCGGCCGTCGGCGGCCAGTGTGACCGTCCGGTAGTCCTCGACGGCGAGGGAGGCGATCGGGAAGCCGCAGTCCGTGGCCGGGAAACGGCGGCGCACGCCGTCCGTGGTGAAGGCGGTCGCCGTCACTTTCCCTCTCCCTTCGCACCGGTAGGCGATCCGGTGCGGGAGGCCTGCCGCGTACGGCGTCGTGGTGAGGGCCACCGGGATGCCGGGCCTGGTGACGCCCGACGTGACGACGTGCTCGTTGCGGGGCCGGTGGGCGGCGAGGTCGACCAGGAACCGCTCTTGGAGGCCAAGCCTCCGGGCCTGGGTATCGCCCGTGCCCCCATCCTCGTCGGGCGGGTTCAGGCGGCCCGACAGGAGGAGCACGAGCACCGCCAGCGCGGCGACGGCCAGAGCGAGAAGGCTCGTCGCCGGGCGCCGCCAGGTGCCGTGAAGCGGTTCGGGTCTGTGCGCGTGGAACGTCTCGGGCCCGCGCTGGGGACCGGGTAACACCTCTTCGCGCCGCCGCTTGCCGGACCGTGTCATGTCGCCGCTTCCCACCGGCGGCGGACCCGGCACGGGCGGGCGCGCCGCCTCAGCTGTAGGAGGTGAGGACAGAGGCCATGAGCTGGATGACCGGACCGCCGTGCACGGCCAGTTCGTCGAGCCGGTCGAAGTCACTGTTGTAGAGCTTGACCTCGTGGGGCTGGGTGACGGTCAGGTAGGCGGAGACGAGTTCCACGCCGGCCTGCCGGCCGTCGAAGATCCAGAAGTCCTCGACGGGAAGCATGAGATGGCGGTCGGCGTCCCGGGGGATGACGCCGAGCTGTACGTTCGGGCGCGCCGCCAGTTCGAGCAGCCGCCAGAGCTGCTCGGCCATCAGCTCGGGCGGCCCCACCCGCCGGTAGAGCGCCGCTTCCTCCAGGACGATGTCGAAGCGCCGCTCCGGATCGTCAAGCACCGCCTGGCGCCCGACCCGGACGGCGAGGGCCGCCTCGACATCGTCGCGCAGTCCCCGCCGGTCGCGGATCCCTTCGAGGACGGCCCGCGTGTACGCGGTCGTCTGGAGGGGGCCGGGAATCAGGTTCTGGGCGTACGCCTTGAACGTCCGAGTCCGCTCCCACAGCAGTCGCACACTGTCCTGCGCCTGCCTCAGACCGGCCGCCTCCATGTCGCGCCACTCGACGTACATGCCCTTGATCCCGCGGGCCGCCTCGACGAGTTCGTCGATCTGGTCCTCCGCGTCACAGACCCGCGCCCACGCCTCGATCGTGTCCGGAGAGGCAGGGGCCTTGCCGTGCTCGATGCGGCTGCACTTGGATTCGTGCCAGCCGCACCGCCGCGCCAGTTCGCGGGTGGTGAGTCCCTTGTCTTCACGGAGACGACGCAGGCGTCGCCCGAGGGCGCGACGGGCTTCTGTGACGCTGGAGGAGGAAGGCATGCAGCCAGTGTGCAGGTAGGCACGGCAGGCGCACGACCCCCGGGGGCCAAAACCGCTGGGCGGTCAGCCCCTTTTATGGGGCATTATTACCTTCCCGTGCTGTGCGGACATGCGGGGCGTTCTCCGTGGTCGGGAAGAGCCTCAGGAGCCGCGTGGGGAACTCCACGATGGTCTCGTGGTCGGGAATGCTGATGGACGCGAGGCGCGACGCGTCCACCACCTTCCACGACTGAAGCAGGTAGCTGTCCGTGGCATCGTCGTAATAGAGCGTCGGACTACCGTTGTTCGGGCTTTCCGGGTCTTTGCACAGCAGATGCAGAGCCACAGGCCCTCCTCCATCTCCCAGGTGGTCGTTGACTCTCCGAGAGTGAGACGTCGCAATGAGCCACGCAACCGCCTTGCAGGTGCTTGCGGGAAATTCACCCTTCGCCGGACGGGCCATGCGGATCCTTGCACGCATGCGGGGCTGATAACGGCCTGTTAGGTCGCTCCATCCGGTAAAGGACGTTTCTCCCTCATGCCCGGTACTCGGCTGGGGAGCCACTTCGGCAAGGCGCCCGGGCTGGACCCCGAAGTGATCGGGCGTGGCGGTGTCGCCGAGGGGTGCCGGCGCTCGACGGATCACTGTCCGCGCCCGCAGGAGGCCGCATCACCCGATCAGCGAGGGCATCGCCGGCAAGGACGAGTGGGATGGGCGGGAGCATGCTGCAAATCGAGGCAAGGATCCCGCGATCGCATCGTGTAGGCCCTCAGCGGGGCACGGGTGCCACGAGGCGGGTGAACCGGCTCAAGCCGAGGCTACGACGGAGCAGATCGCGAGCGCGTCCCGCGGTGCTGTGCCCGGCGCGCACTGGCCTCGGTCCTGACGACGTGTGGCGACGATCTCTCTCAGTCGGACGGTTGGGATGCCTGCCATTGCTGGTGGATGCGGGCGCGGCGTTTCGCTACGCGGACGCATTGCCAGCACAGCCATCCGGTCGGTTCCGAGCGGGAGGACGCATGGCTGCAGCCGTCCCCCGCGCACACGGTGCGGTCCTTCGGACCTGTATGGATTTCCAGATGCTCGTCGGCCGGCGGACGGTCGTAGCCGGCGGGCCGCTGGCCGAGGACGTACTCGCCGTGGGCAAGCGGCGAGAAGGGGACGAGTTCGTTCGGCACCTGCGCGAGAACGTCCCCTCTGTCGTGATCGGTGCAGAGCTGGCGTCGCCAGCGAAGGGTGTGGTTGAACTCGCGGATACTCCATACCCACATGCGCCCGCCGGTCGCGGAGAGGAGTCTCTGTCCTTGCCGACCCGGCGAGCGGGGGACGGCGGTCTCCTCCCATCTGCCGTCCTTGCGGTCGAAGAGGCGGTTCTCGCACCGCGCGCCGTCGTCATGGAGGGCGGTACACCGGATGTCCTGCACTTCGCCCGGGGCGATGTGCAAGGTGCTGTACAGAGAGACGACATGCCGGCTGCTCGCGCTCGGTTCAGGGTCCCTCTTCCGAGGTTCGTCCGCGGGCCGGTCCGCCTCCGGCAGGAACAACCCCTGGTCGATCCGCTTGCGCATCCGGACAGCGAGCCGACCGACGAGGTCCTCGATCTCGGGTGGCAGGTCGGTGTGCTCCAGGGCCGGGCAGATCGCGGGGTGCGGGATACGGCACTGGCCGGTGTTCGGGTCCGCGCCGGGATGGGCCAGGCCGCGGGCCGTGTACCAGCGCATGGGAACGGGGACCGGCCGGGCGGGGAACTCCATGGAGAGCGGGATCCGTTGGCCGTCGTACCGGTCGAACCACTCGATCGGGGTCCCGCAGTGTTTGCAGCGTGCGACGGCGTCACGGCGCAGCAGCATGGTGCCGTTGGAACGGTGCAGGTGCATGGCCATCGCTAGCCCCAGGTGGGCGGCGTTGCCCGCGGGTTGACGGCCGCCTGCGGGGAGGGGGCCCTCAACGCGGCGGATCCGGGATGGCAGCGCGGGCACTTCGCAGCGCGCGAACGCCCTTCGTCGTCCTCGGACAGGCAGATCCACCGAAGGGAGACCTCGGGGCCGTCGCACTGACCGCACCAGGGCGGCAGCGATGGACGGGCCGACGGCACGGCCACCGGGTCCGCCACCGGGTCCGCCACCGTTCCCGTCTCGGCTTCCGGCACTGGCGCGGCCGTCATGCGGTCGCGTGCGGCGGCCGCTTCGAGGAATCCGGAGGCCAGCCGGATCAACGGCTCGGCCCGGCGGTGCTTGCGCGACTCCAGGAGTTTGCGTGCCGTCTGGAGGAGTTCCTCGGCTGCCAGCAGGTGATCGTACGAGGAGGCCACGGTGTCTACCACGGCGTGTGGGAGCCGTTGCGGCGGACCTGGGCAGGCGGGGGAACACGCCGCGGCGCGGCAGCGCGCTGACGGCGCAGGTCATCGGCGGCACAGAACAGGCAGCGCGGACCACCCGCTGCCGCAGGGTCGGTGGGCGCTCCTGGGTGTCGGGTACAGCCTGAGGCCGAGCGGGGCCGGGACAGTTCGCGGGCGATGACGAAGGCCGCGTGCAACAGGTCCGCCGTCGTGGCGAACTCCTCGTCCGATGACCTGAGATGAAGCTCGAAGACCGCGTCGTTGAGCGACCGCAGGCGGTTGATGAGTCCCTCGTGAGTGTAGGGCGGCGGTGGCACGTCGTACTGGACCAGGGCTCTGGGCGCGCCCGAGCGGGCCCCGGCGTTGCCGGCGCGCCGGTGGGTGTTGCACAGCAGACACTGCCCCCATCCTTCGGGGGCCTCGGGGTCGACCGGGCCCTTCGGGTGGTAGCGGCAGTTCGTGGAGTCCCGGGACGGCGACAGGTTCCGTGCGACCACGAACGCCTGGTAGAGGGCGTCCGCGATCACCTCGTACTCCGTGGGGTCTCCCTGCTCCGGCACGGCCCGGACGTGGTCGCCGACGCTGGCCAGCTTCGACCGGAGCTCGGCGAGCAGGGGAGGCCGGTTGGTCGGAACGCGGTAGGTGGAATGTTGCGGAAGGTGCACGAAGGCACGAGACCGCACAGCCCGGCCGTACTTCCCCGTCCTCCTCAGGCAGTTCCTTCTTCCGGGTGAAAGAAATCACCCTCAGGTGTGCAGGCGCCAGGCACACCATGACCCACGGAGTGACCCTAGCGGGTCACGGCGGTGGGCAGCCGACCCGGCAGGAGGGCCTCAGGCGACGTGTCGGGCGGTCCCGAAGCGGCGGCGGGCGTCCGGGGTTGCCGGGGCCAGGGGCGCTGCACGGGGTGCAGGACGCGCGGGTGGCCCGGTCGGCGGCCGCGACAAGGCCGGGGCACATGGCGACGAGGACGCGCGCCGGCCGTCGATCGCGGCGCGGGTGTCGTGCGACTCGGCATGGGTGTCGACCCCCACCCGCAGCGTCGTCACCCTGCGCTGGACGGGAATCCGTCGGCCAGGCATGCAGGTCCTCCGCATGGACAGTGGGTTGCCGAGGACTCCCCAGACGCGTGATCACGGGCACGCGTCCCTGTTTGTCACTCGTTTCGGTGAGCAGAATCCTTCAGCCACGCAATAGGCCATCGCTGCAGGGCTCATGCTGGCCTCACCGCACCACCACCTGGCCTGATCCGTCGCTGTACATGACCTTGGAGACAGAACACGTGGCACATCAGGTGTCCATGGAGACCCAGGACGTGGTCGAGGGCGTCGTCGATCACCTGCTGCACATCAGCTACGACGAGACCACGGTGCTCCGGTTGACCACGGCCGGCACCGAAGAGGCCGTCACCGCTCTCGGCAAGGCGCTCTTCGGCGTGCGTCCAGGGGAGAGTCTGCGTCTGCGCGGTACGTGGACCCAGCACCCCCGCCACGGAAGACAGTTCAGGGTCGGGCAGTGTGAGCGGACCATGCCCGCGGATGAACGCGCGATCCGCCTCTATCTCGCCTCCGGCATGATCCGCGGCATCGGCCCGGTCCTTGCCTCCGCGATCGTGGACACGTTCGGCGAGCGGACATTGAAGATCATCGACGCCGAGCCGACGCGGCTGCTGGAGGTGCACAACATCGGGACGATCCGGCTCGGACGGATCACGGCCGCCTGGCAGGAACAGAAGGCCATCGCCGAGATCATGCTCTTTCTGCAGAACCTGGGAATCACCCCACGTCTCGCCGTGAAGATCTACACGGCCTACGCCGACACCGATCACGATCCGATCCACGTCGTGCGCCGCACCCCCTACCAGCTGTGCCGGGACGTGCGCGGCGTCGGGTTCCACAACGCCGACAAGATCGCGCTCGCCGTCGGCGTGCCCAAGCACAGCGACGAACGCCTCCAGGCCGCGCTCCTGCACGAGCTCGACAAGGGCTGCGGCCAGGGCCACTGCCACCTGCCCCTACGCGTGTTGCTCGCCCACACCCGACAGCTGCTGTCCGACGACGACCCGGCCACCGCCGAGATCCTCGACGACGTGGTCCTACGGCATGCGCTGGAGACGCTGCGGGCGCAGGGCGAGGTGGTCACCGAGACACTTCCGCTGACGGTGATGGACGGCACCGACGCGGTGGCGGACACCGAGATCGCCCAGCTCGCGCGCTGCCATCGCGATGAGACCCAACTCGCGTGGCACGTGCGCCGCCTGCTCGCGTCCTCCCCCGCGCTCGCCGAACTCGCTCCATGGGACGAACGGTTGGCCGCACTCACCTCGACGGAGACGGCGGGGCTGACCGACGAGCAGCGCCAGGCGGTCCACAACGCGCTGACGCAGCCCCTGTCCATCCTGACGGGCGGTCCGGGCTGCGGAAAAACCCACACGCTGCGCACCCTGGTCGAGATCGCCGACCAGGCCGGCGCCGCCGTCGCGCTGGCTGCGCCGACCGGCAAGGCCACCAAACGCCTGGAGGAGACCTGCGGTCAGGAGACGATGACCGTTCACCGCCTGATCCGCCCGCCTGACGGCGACTCCCTCTTCGATCACGCCGGCACGCTGGAGACGGCGGACGTGGTGGTCATCGACGAGGCGTCCATGCTCGACCTCTCGCTCGCCCGCAGACTCCTCGCCGCCGTCCGCGACGGCTGCCACCTCCTGCTGGTCGGGGACGTCGACCAGCTGCCCAGTGTCGGCCCCGGCCGCGTCCTGCGCGATCTGCTGGACGTCGAGGGCATCCCCCGCACCAGGCTCACCAGGGTCTTCCGCCAGCACGACGACAGCGCCGCCATCGTGACGAACGCCCACCGCATCCTGCACGGCGGACTCCCCCTTGATGACCCCCGAGCATTCTGGAACCGGCGCGTCCCTGGTCCTGAGGACATCGCCCAGCGCGTCGTCGAGCTGGTCTGCGACCTCATGCCCAGGCATCTCGAAGCCCGCCCGGAGGACATCCAGGTCCTGTGCCCGGGCAAGAAGAACCTCGCCGGCATGAACGACCTCAACCGGCGCCTTCAGGAACGTCTCAACCCGCCGGCTCCGGACAGGCCTCAGCACTACCACGACGGAACGGCCTTCCGGCTCGGTGACCGCGTCCAGCAGATCCGCAACAACCCCCACCGAGGCACGTCGGGGGTCTTCAACGGCAGCAGTGGCACCGTCACCTCCGTCGACACCGAGGCCCATCAGCTCACGGTCACCTTCACGGACGGGGAGACGGCCGCGTACCCCTTCTCCGATCTCGAGGAACTCGTCCACGCCTACGCCCTGACCGTCCACAGGTCCCAGGGCAGCGAGTACCCGTACGTCATCGTCCCCATGATCAGCGCGGCCGGAACGATGCTCCTCCAGCGGAACCTGCTCTACACCGCCGTCACCCGCGCCCGCCGGGGCGTCATGCTCATCGGCCAGACCGAGGCCGTCGAACGAGCGGTCTCCAACAACCGGACCCAGCGCCGCAACACAGCTCTGTCCCACCGCATCACCCACCCGACGTCCGCCGTACCGACCCCACGAGGCCAGACTCCCGCCGGGCAACTCGCCTTGGGCTGAGGGGCCTTCCCCCGTCAGCGGGACGACGGCACCTCGCGCGCCCGAGCCACCTCGTGGTCAGCGGTAGGCGGCGAGGAAGACGCGGGTGCCGGCGGCGGCGTAGCGGTCGAGGTCGGCCTCGGTGTGTTGGGCGCCGCCGGTGAACATCGCCTTGTTCACCGGGATCCACAGCAGCAGGCCGGAGAAGTGGTTCGCGGCCAGGAGCGTGTCGTCGATCCGCAGCAGCCCCTGGGCGGTCAGCCGCTGGAAGGTCGCCGCCAGCGTGGCGAGCCCTCGCTCGAAGCCCCGCTCGTACCACTCGGTTCCCAGGTCGGGGAAGACATCGGCGTTGGCGATGATCAGGCGTCGAAGCTGGATCACTCGGGGATCGGTGAGGGCGGTCAGGAACCGGCGGGCGAGCCTGGTGAGGTTCTCTTCCAGGTTGGCGGCGTCGGTCGGGAGGTCGGCCAGCAGGTCGATCGTGGTGTCGAGCCGGTCGGTGGTGGCCAGGACGATGTCGGCGAAGAGCTTCTCCTTGTCGGAGAAGTGCTTGTAGACGGTCTGCTTGGACACCGCGGCCAGCTTCGCGATGTCGTCCATGCTCGTTCCTGAGTACCCCTTGTCCAGGAAAACGCTGGTCGCGGCCTCCAGGATCGCCTCGTGCTTGCGTGCTGAACGGCTGTCCATCATCGACTCCTTCTCCATTCGCCTCATCCCCCGCAGAAGAGTACTGGACTGACCAGTACCCGTATGGGTACTGTACCGTCCAGTTCCGAAGGCGCGGGGCTTCCTGCCCCGCGTACCGCGCAGAAATCTGGAGTGGCTTTCTCATGGACAAGGTGTTCTCTGCCGACGGCACGGCCATCGCCTACGAGCAGCAGGGCTCGGGCCCCGCTGTCGTACTCGTCGGCGGCGCGTTCATGACGCGCGGCGATTCCGCCGAACTCGGCGGTCTGCTGGCGGAGCACTTCACCGTGCTCACCTACGACCGCCGGGGCCGCGGCGACAGCGGGGACAGCCCGACGTACGACGTGCAGCGCGAGGTCGAGGACCTGGACGCGCTGATCGGGCGCGTGGGCGGTGAGGCGATGGTCTTCGGGATGTCCTCCGGTGCCGTACTGGCGCTGGAGGCCGTGGCCCGGGGCAGCGCGGTCTCCCGGCTGGCCGTGTACGAACCGCCCTTCATCACCGACGACAGTCGCCCGCCGCTGCCCGCCGACTACGTCGCCCACCTGACGGAACTCGTGGAGCAGGGGGCGTACGGCGATGCCGTGGCCTACTTCATGACCGCGGCCGTGGGCATGCCCGCCGAGGCCGTCGCGGGAATGCGCCAGGCCCCTTTCTGGACGGGTATGGAGGCCACCGCCCGCACCCTGCCCTACGACGGCCAGGTCATGGGGGACACCATGTCCGGCCGACCGCTGCCCGCCGACCGCTGGCAGTCCGTGGCCGTGCCCGTTCTCGTCGGCAGCGGGGACGCGGGCGCACCGCAGATGCTCGCCGGGGCGCGGGAACTCGCCGCACTGGCGGACAACTTCGCCCTGCACGTCTTCCCCGGCCAGGAGCACAACATCGCCGCGGAGATCCTCGCCCCCGTCCTGACCGGCTTCTTCACCACCGGGGAGGCGTGAGCAAGGTCTTCGCCAGTCCGGGCATGTCCCTGGACGGCTTCATCGCGGGTCCCGCCGGTCCCGATTCCCGTCCCGACAACCCGCTCGGTGACGGACGACGACATCGTCCAGGAGAACTTCTCCCGCGCCGGCGCCTACAAGCTCGGGCGTCCGGCTCTTCGACCGCGCCTCGCCCGACCTCGGCCCCGCCCCTTCACGGGTGGTCGACTCCCCCAGGTGAGCGCCTCCAGGCGCTGGTCCGCTCCGCGCGGGCCGCCCGCGCCCGGGCGGTCGCCGCCGATGGGGCGATCGAGGTCTCCGACTCGGTGAGGGGAGCGACGTCATCCGCAGCTCCGCCGCCGTCCTGCTGCGCACATCCCCGGTCACGGTGTCCGGTGCCCGCGCGGCCCTCGCCCAAGAGCCCGCCGGCGGCTTCGAGCAGATGCCGGCCGCCCGCTACAACGCCCTCGCCCGGTTCCTGCCCGACCTGCTCACGACGTTCGGCCTGTGCTTCGTCGCACCGGTCCGCACCCTCGGCTCCGGGCCGAATCCGACGTACTCCGGCACCCGGCGGCGCGGGGGACGTCAGCGGCTTGCACGGCATGCTGGTCGCCCCGCCACCACCGGCCGTGTGGCCCGGGCCCCCTCGCACGCAGCGGGCTCTGCCCGATCTCAGGGTTTCCGGAGTCGTACCTCCCCGCGTGGCCGACAGCGACGAGGGGCAGGGGATTCGTATGCGGCCAGCGGGCGGGACGGTCGCCCGGCCGCACATGCTCACACCAGGCCGAGCGACCGCAGTGCGCGGTGCTGAGCTGGTGCCGACCTGACCGGCCAGAAGATGTAGCAGACACCACCCGTGCCGCTTCTGACCTTGCCGTTCGCGTCGTAGCGCTTCGTGCGGAGCCAGATGTTCTCCCACTCGCGGCGGCGGTAGACGCGGCGGACGGCGTCGTTGGTCGGGGAGGCGGGGTCGTTGGCGATCACGTCGCCGTCGGGGGTGAAGCCGATGACCGTCATCAGGTGGCCCGCGGTGCCGTAGCCGGCGCCGGTCAGTTCCTCCTTGCGGAAGGACTGGGAGGTGATCGCCGGGATGCCGGCGCGGATCAGGGTCTCCAGGTCGGTGAGCGAGCGGAGGCGGGTGACGACCGCGTTCAGGTCGGGGTAGGCGGCGGCGTAGGCGGCGTTGAAGGGCCAGTTGCCGCAGCCGGAGTACTGGTGGTCGTAGGTGAAGCGGGCCGCGTGGCAGACCTGCGGGTCGGCGTAGTCGGGGTTCACCCAGGCCAGGTCCGCGGCGGAGGGGGCGCGACCCCAGTACTCGACGATCATCTGGGAGGAGGTCGGGCTGCACCAGGCCTCGCCGCCGTTGTCGTACTCGGGGTACTGGCCGACGTGGGTGTTCTGCGAGTAGCGCGGGACGGTCAGCTCGTGGGCGAGGCCGGGCGCGGAGGGCGGGACGGTGAAGCGGTCCGGGACGTCCGAGGCCATCGCGCCGAGCCGCCAGACGGTGGGGGTGAGCGTGGTGCCCGGGCGGCGGTGGAGGGTGAGCCGGAGGCGGTACGAGGCGAGGCGGAGGCCGCTCGCCGGGTCGTCGACGGCGAGGGTGTCGGTCCAGACGGTGCTCCGGCCGTCGGTCTGGTCGTCGACCGAGGTGCGCTTGATGTCGGTGTCGCCCGAGGCCCAGCGGCCCAGCACGAACCACGGGGTCCGCGTGCCGTCGGAGTACGTGCCGGAGAGCTCGACCTGGAGCCAGGTGCCGGCCGGGGTGCGGGCGTTCCAGGAGGCGATGACCTCGGTGGCGGGCACCGCCGGGGTGTGCTCCGGCGAGGTCCAGCGGGCGTACTCCCAGGCGGAGGTCGTCCCGGTGTGCGGGTCGGTGTAGTCGGTACGGCCCAGGGGCGCGTCCAGGACCAGGCCGGGGCGGTGCCCGGCGACGGGCCGGGTGCCCTCGGCGGTCCCGGAGCGCCAGTCGGTGTAGGTCGACCAGAAGCGGTTGGCGACGGTCGCGGCGGCCGGGGCGGCGGTGTCCGCCTCCGCGTCGCCGGGTTCGGCCGCCGCGGCCGACACGGCTCCGGCGGTGCCCGCGGCGGCCGCGAGCGCCGCGGCGAGGACGGTCCGGCGTGAGGCTGATCCGGGCATGGCGAGGACCCCCAGTCGAGGACGGGACGGCGATCGGACGGGGCTGCGCGGGCCCACTATCCCGGCTCCGCGGGGCCTTCGCCAGCACTTCGGCCCGCGTCGCCGCCACCGACATTGGTGCAGACCACTGACGGCGGCACCGCGCTGACCTGCGCGGGCGGCCCTGACCTACCCTGGCCGCATGGACGACCTCGACCGCGCGGCCCGCGCGCTGCGCCGGCTGCCGCCCTCGCTCGGCCCGGTGCGGCTTGTCGCGGTCGACGGCCACGCCGGCTCCGGCAAGTCGACCCTCGCCCGGCGGCTCGCCGCCGCGCTCGGCGGCGCGCCCGTGCTCCGGCTCGACGACCTCGCCACCCACGAGGAGCTCTTCTCCTGGACCGACCGGCTGCGCGCCCAGGTCCTGGAGCCGCTGCGGCGCGGCGAGACGGCGCGCTACCACCCGTACGACTGGAATCTGCGGTCCTTCGGCCCCGCACGCCCGCTGCCCCCGGCGCCGGTGGTGCTGGTGGAGGGCGTGGGCTCCGGGCGGCGGGAGTTGCGGCCGCACCTGGCGTGGCTGCTGTGGATGGAGCGGCCGGCCGGGGCGTCCTGGGAGCGGGGGCGGCACCGGGACGGACCGGAGCAGGCGGAGTTCTGGGACGGCTGGGTGGTGGCGGAGACTCGCCATTTCGCCGAAGATCCGTCGCGGCCCTTCGCCGACACCCTGGTACGGGAGCGGGGCGAGGGGTACGACTGGCTTCCCGGGCCCTCTGTGACGGCGGGCGCGGACCAGATCATCACCCACCGTGACGGCCTGATGGCGGTGGACTGAGTCCCCGGAATTCCGCTTCCGCAAGTGCCTCAAGGGCGCTTGACCCCGGGGGCATACAGGTCTTACGTTCTCAATGTGCGGCTTTCGACAGCCGCCGCGGACACGAAGCCCCCGGTTGTTCCCCCGTGATCGGGGGCTTCGTTCCGCCCTCTCCACCCCTCACCGGGCCCTTCCCCGCCGCCCGTGCTCACCCTGGGTCACCGCTTCCGGATCTTGCGCTTCTCCTTAAGCCCACCCCGCCTGCGCAGGTACGATGCCCGCAGGTGCGGTCAAATCCCGTCCATACGCCGACGGTTGTGGGGGACCCGATGGACATCGGCACGCAGGGCTCGCAGGCCCCCGCCGAACTCGCCTGGCTGCGCGGAGTGGACGCCTACACGATGGGCGCCTATCCGCAGGCCGAGGAGGAGTTCCGGGCCGCGGTGCGGATCGATCCCGGCATGGCGGACGCCTGGCTGGGGCTGCACGCCCTCCGGGTGGACACCACCACCGCGCTGCTGCGCATGTACCGCAACCGCGAGCGCTTCGGCGAACAGCGCGCCCGGCACCGCCGCACCCTCAACTCCTGGTACTGGCTGGGCTGGTGGGTTCAGCCGGTACTGGAACGCCCGCGCGACCTGCTGCTCGCCCACGCCTCCCACTGGCTCGACGGGCGGCACGTCCCGGAGCTCGACCGGGCGCTCGCCGAGCTGCCGCCGGTCGACACCGACCCGCAGGTCCGCTTCCTGCACGCCTGCCGCTCCTACCTGGTCAAGGACTGGGACCAGCTGGTCCGGCACACCGAACCGCTCGTGGACGACCCGCTGCTCGGCATCGAGGCGGGCCTCTTCGGCGGCATGGCCCGGGTGCGCCTGGAGATGTACGGGCAGGCCGAGCCGCTGCTCTCGGCGGCCCTGATGCGCTGCCGCAGCGAGCAGCCGCAGCGCAAGGAGCTGCGCTACTGGCTCGCCCGCGCCCACGAGGGCACCGGCCGCAGCGCCGCCGCCCTCCCGCTCTACCGGGCGGTGCACCGCGTCGACCCCGCGTTCATGGACACCGCCGCCCGGCTCGCCGCCATCGCCGAGTACGACGGCTTCGACGGGCTCGACGGCATGGACGAGCAGGCCGGTCTCGCCGCCATCGCCCTCGGCACGATCGGTTCCGGCTCCGGCTCCGGCCCCGGCCCCGGTTCCGGGCAGGAGGGCACGGACACCGCCGCCGGCCCCGAGACGGAGCCCCTGTCCCCCGGCGGCGACGGGCCGCGCCGCTCCCCGGAGCCGGTGCCGCCGACCGCGCCCCGGGAGGTCGTACGGCACAGCTCCCCGGTGCCCGCGCAGCCCGCACCGCCGCGCTTCCCGGCCGGGCCGACCGATCCGGTGCTGCTCGCCGAAGCGCTCGCCGAGCTGGAGGGCATGGTCGGGCTCGAACCGGTGAAGCGTCAGGTCAAGGCGCTCTCCGCGCAGTTGGAGATGGCACGGCTGCGGGCGGGGCAGGGGCTGCCGGTGCAGCCGCCGAAGCGGCACTTCGTCTTCTCCGGGCCGTCCGGCACCGGCAAGACCACGGTCGCCCGGATCCTCGGCCGGGTCTTCTACGCGCTCGGCCTGCTCGGCGGCGACCATCTCGTGGAGGCCCAACGGGCCGACCTCGTCGGCGAGTTCCTCGGCCAGACGGCGGTGAAGGCGAACGAGCTGATCGACTCGGCGGTCGGCGGGGTGCTCTTCGTCGACGAGGCGTACGCGCTCTCCAACTCCGGTTACAGCAAGGGCGACGCGTACGGCGACGAGGCCCTCCAGGTGCTGCTGAAGCGGGCCGAGGACAACCGCGACCACCTCGTCGTCATCCTGGCGGGGTACCCGGAGGGCATGGACCGGCTGCTCGCCGCCAACCCCGGACTCTCCTCCCGCTTCACCACCCGGGTCGACTTCCCGTCCTACCGGCCGCTCGAACTCACCGCGATCGGCGAGGTGCTGGCCGCGGCGAACGGCGACGGCTGGGACGAGGAGGCGCTCGACGAGCTGCGCTCGATCAGCGGCCACGTCGTCGAGCAGGGCTGGATCGACGAGCTGGGCAACGGCCGCTTCCTGCGCACCCTGTACGAGAAGTCCTGCGCCTACCGCGACCTGCGGCTCTCCGGCTACTCCGGCACGCTCACCCGCGAGGACCTGGCGACCCTGCGGCTCGGGGACCTCATGCAGGCGTACGGCGAGGTGCTGTCGGGCCGCGGTCCGGCGGACCGCGGCCCCCAGCAGGAACCCCCGTTCTGACCCGCTAGGCGACGGGCGCCGGGGCGGGGTTCAGCCGGTGCGCGGGGTCGCGGACCTCGCCCACCAGGGTCTCCAGGACGTCCTCCAGGGCGACCAGGCCGAGGACCCGGCCGGAGGCGTCCGCGACCTGCGCGAGGTGGGTGGCGGCCCGGCGCATCACGGTGAGGGCGTCGTCGAGCGGCAGCTCCGCGCGGAGCGTCGCCATCGGGCGCCACAGCCGGCCCGGCACCGGCCGGTCCCGCTCCTCCAGGTCGAGCACGTCCTTGACGTGCACGAAGCCGAGGAAGACGGTCTGCCCGCGATCCTCGGCGAGGACCGGGAAGCGGGAGTAGCCGGTCCGTACGGTCAGCTCCTCGATCTGCTCCGGGGTGGCCGACGGCGGGACGGTGACGAGCGCCGCGGCCGGGAGGAGGACGTCGGTGACCGGGCGGCTGCCCAGCTCCAGGGCGTCCTCCAGGCGCTCCTGCTCCGCCGGGTCGAGGAGGCCCGCCTGACCGGCGTCCTCGACGAGCCGGCCGAGCTGGGCGCTGGTGAAGACCGCCTCCACCTCGTCCTTCGGCTCGACCTTGAAGGCCCGCAGCACCAGGGCCGAGCAGGCGCCGAGGGCGGCCGTCACCGGCCGGCAGAGCCGGGCGAAGGCGACCAGGGTGGGGGCGAGCCGGAGCGCGGTCCGCTCGGGCGCGGCCATCGCGAGGTTCTTCGGGACCATCTCGCCGATGACGAGGTGGAGGAAGACGACCACGGCGAGGGCGATCACATAGCCGAGCGGATGGATGAGCCCGGCCGGCACGCCGACGGCGTGGAAGGCCGGTTCGAGGAGGTGGGCGACGGTCGGTTCGGCGACCGCGCCGAGGGTGAGGGAGCAGACGGTGATGCCGAACTGCGCGGCGGCCATCATCCGCGGCAGGTTCTCCAGGCCGTACAGGACCTGCTTGGCGCGGGCCCCGCCGAGCGGCTCGATCTGGCTGCGGCGGACGGAGACGAGCGCGAACTCGGCGCCGACGAAGAAGCCGTTGGCCAGGACGAGGAAGAGGGCGAGGAGGAGCTGGAGGGTGCTCATCGGACCGCCTCCGCCATCGGCACCGGGGCGGTGCGGACGATCCGGACCCGCTCGGCCCGGAAGCGGTCGACCCGGCGCACCGAGAGCCGCCAGCCGGGCAGTTCGGCCCGGTCGCCGGGGGCCGGGATCCGGCCGAGGAGGTCGGCGACGAGCCCGGCGACCGTCTCGTACGGGCCGTCCGGCACGTCGAGGCCTATCCGGCGCAGGGTGTGGACCCGGCAGGAGCCGTCGGCCTCCCAGGCGGGGCGGCCGTCCTCGGCGGGCGCGGCGGCCAGCTCGGGGAGGGCGTCGGCGGCGGTGTCGTGCTCGTCGCGGACCTCGCCGACGAGTTCCTCGACGATGTCCTCCAGGGTGACCACGCCCGCCGTGCCGCCGTACTCGTCGACGACGACGGCGATCGGCTGCTCGCGGCGCAGCCGCTCCAGGAGGGCCTGGACGGGCAGCGACTCGGGGACGAGGAGCGGCGGGACGGCGATCCGTCCGACCGAGGTCCGCGGGCGTGCGTCGGGGGCGACGGCGAGCGCGTCCTTGAGGTGGACCATGCCGACGACCTCGTCGATGCGGTCCCGGTAGACCGGGAAGCGCGAGAGGCCGGTGGCGCGCGTGAGGTTGAGGACGTCGGCCGCCGTGGCGTCCCACTGGAGGGCGCTGACCTTCACACGCGGGGTCATGACCTGCTCGGCGGTGAGGCCGGCCAGGGACAGGGTGCGTACGAAGAGGTCGGCGGTGTCCTGTTCGAGGGCGCCGGCGCGGGCCGAGTGCCGGGCGAGGGATTCCAGCTCGCCGGGGGTGCGGACCGAGTCGAGCTCCTCGGTGGGCTCGACGCCCAGGGCGCGGACCAGTCCGTTCGCCACCCGGTTGAGCAGGGCGATCACCGGCCGGAAGACGGCGGAGAAGCGGCGCTGCGGGGCGGCGACGAAGCGGGCGACCTGGAGCGGCCGGGAGACCGCCCAGTTCTTGGGCACCAGTTCGCCGACGACCATCTGCACGGCCGAGGCGAGCAGCATGCCGATCACCACGGCCACCCCGGAGACGGCGCCCGGGGGGAGCCCGGTGGCGGTCAGCGGGGCGCGCAGCAGGCCGGCGAGCGCGGGCTCGGCGAGCATGCCGACGACGAGCGAGGTGAGGGTGATGCCGAGCTGGGTGCCGGAGAGCTGGAAGGAGAGCTCGCGCAGCGCCGAGACGACGGTGCGGGCGCGCCGGTCACCGGCGGCCGCGGCCCGCTCGGCCTCCGCGCGCTCGACGGTCACGAGACCGAACTCGGCGGCGACGAAGAAGCCGTTGGCGAGGATCAGGAGAAAGGCTGCCAGAAGGAGCAGCAGGGAGACGATCATGCCGCCGCCTCGGGGGACGAGGGGGCGGCGCATGTACTACCGGACGATCCGTCCATTGCCGGAGGGAGTCACTCCTCGGGTCGTAGGGTGGCCTCGCCGGCCGCCGGCGGCGGCCCTGCACACGCGAGGCGGTGGCGCACTCGGCACCACCGCCTCAAGAGTAGCCACGCGAAGGCCCCGTGGGGCAGGGGGGACGCCCCGGATGGGGGACGGTCCGGGGCTCGCCCGAAGGCCGGGATCGGGGTCCGGCCGGGGTTCAGGCCGCCTCGGCTCCGGTGCCCCGGCTGTCCGCGAGGGCCCGCAGGGCGCGGGCGTCCCTGATGGCGGACTCCTTGGCGATGCCGGGCTGGATGCCGAGGGCCGGCAGGCTGGTGCCGTCGCTGAGGTCCAGGAAGACCCACGGGTCGCCGGGACGGAGGTTGACGCGGAGGATCTCCGCCCAGGCGAGGCGCCGGGTGCGGGTGATGTTGACGACCGTGACGCCCTCGCTGTCGGCGACGACCTTGGGGCGGCTCAGCAGCACCAGGACGCCGAGGAAGAGGACGGCGGTGAGGACGAAGCTGGCCCGCTCGCCCGGCCCGAGCCGCTCCAGCATCAGGGCCACGGCGGTGATCGCCGCGAACATGGCGACGCCCACGGTCAGCAGGACGGCGCGGGTGCGGCCCGGCCGGAAGGTGACCGGGAGGGCGGGCGTGGACGGCTCGGACATCGGGTACCTCGGTGCCAGGAATGGAGCGGCGGGGATCAGAGACGGCAGGCGTGGATCGCGGTGGTGAGGATCGCGCGGGCGCCGATCTCGTACAGGTCGTCCATGATCCGCTGCGCCTCCTTGGCCGGGACCATCGCGCGGACGGCGACCCAGCCCTCGTTGTGCAGCGGGGAGACGGTCGGCGACTCCAGGCCGGGGGTGAGGGCGACGGCCTGCTCCAGGTGCTCGGCGCGGCAGTCGTAGTCCATCATCACGTAACTGCGGGCGACCAGGACGCCCTGGAGGCGGCGCAGGAACTGCTGGACCTGCGGCTGGTCCGTCTCGGCGCCGTGGCGGCGGACGACGATCGCCTCGGACTTGAGGATCGGCTCGCCGATGACCTCCAGGCCGGCGTTGCGCAGGCTGGTGCCGGTCTCGACGACGTCGGCGATGACCTGGGCGACGCCCAGCTGGATCGCGGTCTCGACGGCGCCGTCCAGGTGGACGACGGAGGCGTCGATGCCCTGGTCGGCGAGGTGCTTGGCGACGATGCCCTCGTAGGAGGTGGCGATCGTCATGCCGCCGAAGTCCTCCGGGCCCTTGGCGGTGCCCGGGCGGGTGGCGTAGCGGAAGGTGGAGCGGCCGAAGTTCAGCGCCAGGATCTCCTCGGCGCTGGCGC
Source organism: Streptomyces sp. R302 (assembly GCF_012927245.1). Lineage (GTDB taxonomy): Bacteria > Actinomycetota > Actinomycetes > Streptomycetales > Streptomycetaceae > Streptomyces. Next base: position 418,879 of record NZ_JABBGE010000008.1, on the reverse strand, counting down.
CGGAGTCGAGCAGCAGGTCACGGCCGGTGATGCCGATGTCCAGCTTGCCGGACGCCACGTAGATGGCGATGTCCTTGGGCCGCAGGTAGAAGAACTCGACCTCGTTGTCGGGGTCGATGACCACCAGTTCCTTGGACTCCTTGCGCTGGCGGTAGCCGGCCTCATGGAGCATGGCCGACGCAGGTCCGGAGAGGGAACCCTTGTTGGGGACGGCGATGCGCAGCATGGGGTGGGCTTCCTTTGCCTGGGGAGTGGTGGGAGACGGTGGGTGCGTGCTCAGGGGCGGGCCGTGCCGGGGACGGCCCGTGCTCGGGACGGGCCGTGCTCAGAGGTGGGCGTAGACGTCGTCGAGGGAGATCCCGCGCGCGACCATCATCACCTGGACGTGGTACAGCAGCTGCGAGATCTCCTCGGCGGCGGCTTCCTTGCCCTCGTACTCGGCGGCCATCCAGACCTCTGCGGCCTCCTCGACGACCTTCTTGCCGATGGCATGGACGCCCTTGCCGACCAGCTCGGCGGTGCGGGAGGTGCTGGGGTCGCCGTTGGCGGCCTTGAGCTGAAGCTCGGTGAAGAGCTCTTCGAAGGTTTTGTTCGCCATGATGTCCTTAGAGTACGGGTTCACCCGGAGGCCCCGTCGCCAGGGTTCACTCCGTGGACTTCCGCCAGGGCTCGCTGACCGACCGGAGGATGGTGGCGGTGGCGACGGCGGCGGTGACGGCCTCGTGGCCCTTGTCCTCGTTCGACCCCTCCAGGCCGGCGCGGTCCAGCGCCTGCTCCTCGTTGTCGCAGGTCAGCACGCCGAAGCCGACGGGGACTCCGGTGTCGATCGAGACCTGCACCAGGCCCTGGGTGACGCCCTGGCACACGTAGTCGAAGTGGGGGGTGCCGCCGCGGATGACCACGCCGAGGGCGACGACCGCGTCGTAGCCGCGCTCCGCGAGGACCTTCGCCACGACCGGGAGCTCGAAGCTGCCGGGGACGCGGAGCAGGGTGGGCTCGTCGATGCCGAGCTCGGACAGCGCGCGCAGGGCGCCGTCCACGAGGCCGTCCATGATCTTCTCGTGCCACTGGGCCGCGACGACCGCGACCCGCAGGTCGCCGCAGTTCTTCACGCTGAGGACGGGTGCGCCCTTGCCGCTCATGGTTCTCCTAGCCGGTGTGTGTCGTACGGAGGTGGTTACTGGTTGCCGCAGGTGGAGGCCGGGGAGCCGTCGAGCCAGGGGAGGTCGTGGCCCATCCGGTCCCGCTTGGTGCGCAGGTACTGGAGGTTGTGCTCGCCGGCCGTCACGGGCATCGGCTCGCGGCCCTCGACGGTGAGGCCGTGCCGGGTGAGGGCCTCGATCTTGTCGGGGTTGTTGGTCATCAGGCGGAGGCTGCGGACGCCGAGGTCGCCGAGGATCTGGGCGCCGGCCGCGTAGTCGCGGGCGTCGGCGGGCAGGCCGAGTTCGAGGTTGGCGTCGAGGGTGTCGCGGCCGCGCTCCTGGAGTTCGTACGCGCGCAGCTTGGAGAGCAGGCCGATGCCGCGCCCCTCGTGGCCGCGGAGGTAGACGACGACGCCGCGGCCGGCCTTCTGGATGCGGTCCATGGACGCCTGGAGCTGGGGGCCGCAGTCGCAGCGCAGCGAGTGGAAGACGTCGCCGGTGAGGCACTCGGAGTGGACCCGGACGAGGACGTCGGCGCCGTCGCCGATCTCGCCGTGGACGAGGGCGACGTGCTCGACTCCGTCGACGGTGGAGCGGTAGCCGTAGGCGGTGAAGTCGCCGTGGGCGGTGGGGAGGTGGACCTCGGCCTCGCGGCGGACGGTGGGCTCGGCGGAGCGGCGGTAGGCGATCAGGTCCTCGATGGAGATGATCGTCAGGCCGTGCTTGCGGGCGAAGGGGACGAGTTCGGGCAGGCGGAGCATCACGCCGTCCTCGCCGGCGATCTCGACGATCGCGCCGGCGGGGCGGAGGCCCGCGAGGCGGGCGAGGTCGACGGCGGCCTCGGTGTGCCCGGGGCGGGCGAGGACGCCGCCCTCGCGGGCGCGCAGCGGGAAGATGTGGCCGGGGCGGACGAAGTCGGAGGGCTCGTGGCGGCCGCTCGCGAGCATCCGGAGGGTGGTGGCGCGGTCGGCGGCGGAGATGCCGGTGGTGACGCCGTGCTCGGGGCCCGCGTCGACGGAGACGGTGAAGGCGGTCCGCATCGACTCGGTGTTGTGCTCGACCATCTGCGGGAGGTCGAGCCGCTCCAGCTCGTCGTGCTCCATGGGGGCGCAGATCAGGCCGCGGCACTCGCTCATCATGAAGGCGACGACCTCGGGCGTGGCCTTCTCCGCGGCGATGACGAGGTCGCCCTCGTTCTCGCGGTCCTCGTCGTCGACGACGACCACCGGGCGGCCTGCGGCGATGTCGCTGATCGCCTGCTCGACGGGGTCGAGGGCGAGGCTCTCATCGAAATCCCAGGGGTTCATGCGGGGGCTCCTTCCAGGACGGGGGTGCGGGACCGGAGCCACCAGTCGCGCATGCCCCACAGGACGAGGGCGAAGTAGACGACGTAGACGAGGCCGGAGAAGGCGAGGCCGCTGCTGAAGGCGAGCGGGACGCCGACGAGGTCGACCAGGAGCCAGGCGAACCAGAACTCGACCAGGCCGCGGGCCTGGGCGACCATCGCGACGAGGGTGCCGACGAAGATGTACGCGTCGGCCCACGGGCTCCAGGAGAGCGACGGGTAGAGGGTGAAGAGGCCGCCGACGGCGAGGGTGCCGAGGAGGGCGCCGCCCGCGAGGAGGCCGCGCTCCTTCCAGGTGGCGAAGCGGACGGCGATGGAGCCGTCCTGCGCCTGCTGCCTGCCGCGGTTCCACTGCCACCAGCCCCAGGCGGCGACGCCGATGACGAGGAGCTGCTTGCCGACGCCTCCGGCGAGGTCGGCGGAGGCGTACGCGCCGACGAGGATCAGGCCGGAGAGGAGCTGGGCGGGCCAGGTGAGGATGGAGCGGCGCCAGCCGAGGGCCAGGGCTATGAGGCCGATCGTGTTGCCGATCATGTCCGACCAGATGATGTGCTGGTCGAGGACGGTGAACGCCTCGGAGTTGAGCCAGCTCACTTGCCGTTCTCCTGTGCGTCCGTGCCGAGCAGCCGCTCGACGTACTTGGCGATGACGTCCACTTCGAGGTTGACAAGTGCGCCGCTCTGCTTGAGGCCGAGCGTGGTCAGGTCGAGGGTGGTGGGGATGAGGCTGATGGTGAACCAGTCGTCGCCGACCTCGACGACGGTGAGGCTGACGCCGTCGACGGTGATGGAGCCCTTCTCGACGACGTAGCGGGCGAGCGGGGCGGGGAGGCCGACCTTGACGAGCTCCCAGTGCTCGGAGGGGGTGCGCTCCAGGATGGTGCCGGTGCCGTCCACGTGGCCCTGGACGATGTGTCCGCCGAGCCGGCCGCCGACGGCCATGGGGCGCTCCAGGTTGACCCGGGAGCCGACGTCGAGGGCGCCGAGGCTGGACCGCTTGAGGGTCTCGGCCATGACGTCGGCGGTGAACTCGCCGTCGCCGTGCTCGACGACCGTGAGACAGACACCGTTGACGGCGATGGAGTCGCCGTGCTGGGCGCCTTCCGTGACCACGGGGCCGCGGAGCCGGAAGCGGGAGGCGTCCTCCAGCTGCTCGACGGCGACGACCTCGCCCAGTTCTTCGACGATTCCGGTGAACACGGTCAGACTCCCTTGAGGGTCGGGACGGCGGTGATGCGGATATCGGATCCGATGTGTGCGGTCTCGGTGATGTCGAGGCGCAACGCGCGCGTGAGGGTGGTGATTCCGGCGTCGGCGAGGGCGTTCGGCCCTGCGCCGAGGAGGACCGGGGCGAGGTAGCCGACGACCTGGTCGACGGCGCCCGCGGCGACGAAGGCGCCCGCGAGGGTGGGGCCGCCTTCGAGGAGGACGGAGCGGATGCCGCGCGCGTACAGGTGGGCGAGCAGCTCGTGCACGCCGAGGCGGCCGTCGCGCGGCGGCAGCCGGAGCAGGTCGACGCCGGGCAGGTGCCGGGTGTCGGCGTCCTCGCCGACGACGAGCAGCGTGGGCGCGGCGTCGTCGAGGATCCGGGCGGTGGGCAGGAGCTCGGCGCGGGTGTCCAGGGCGACCCGCAGCGGCTGGACGGCGCCGTCGACGCCGCGGACGGCGAGGTGCGGGTCGTCGGTGCGCAGCGTTCCGCCGCCGACCAGGACGGCGTCGGCCTCGGCGCGCAGCCGGTGGACGTCGGCGCGGGACTCGGCGGAGCTGATCCAGCGGGAGGTGCCGTCGGCGGCGGCGATCCGGCCGTCGAGGGTGGCGGCGTACTTCCAGCGGACGAAGGGGCGGCCGGTGCGGACGGAGGTGAGCCAGGCGGTGTTGCCCGCCTCGGCCTCGGCCTCCAGGAGGCCGCCCTCGACCTCGACGCCGGCCGCGCGGAGGGTGTCCGCACCCCCGGTGGCCTGCGGGTTCGGGTCGGCGACGGCGTAGACGACGCGGGCGATCCCGGCCTCGATCAGGGCCTGGGCGCAGGGACCGGTGCGGCCGGTGTGGTTGCAGGGTTCGAGGGTGACGTAGGCGGTGCCGCCGCGGGCCTCCTGGCCGGCCGCGCGCAGGGCGTGGACCTCGGCGTGGGGGCCTCCGGCGCGCTGGTGCCAGCCCTCGCCGACGACCCGTCCGGAGGCGTCGGTGACGACGCAGCCGACGACGGGGTTGGGGCTGGTGGCGCCGAGTCCGCGGGCGGCGAGCTCCACGGCGCGTCGCATGGCGGTGATGTCGGCCTGCCGGTCCACCGGGTCCTCCTGCCTCTTCGGGCACGGACTCCGGGGCCTGTCGATGACGACAGAGAGCGGATACGACGACTGCGCAGCAGGTGTGCCGATACGGCCGGAGGTCCACGGGTGCGCCGACGCGAAACGCGGCCACCAGCGGACGTACGGCCGGCACACCCCTGTCAGGGGTCGCCCGCCGCGCACTGCCTCCCATCCGGACTTTCACCGTCGGTCCAGGAATTTCACCTGATCAACCGGCCGCTGGCTTGCGGACGGGTCGCGGACTATACCGCCGGTTCGGAATTACACCGACCCCGGAGTGCGCTGCTGCTGATACACGGCCAGTCTGCCACGCCTTGTCAAAGGTCATGCACACGATCTCTGTGCGATGGCTCACAACGGCCTTCTGGAATGTTCATTTGGTCCAGACCTATTGACGCACTGGTCTAGTCCTCTTAATGTCCGTGTCACCTCCGAGGCACGGTCCGCCGGTGTGCGCACACCACGGGCCCAACACGTACCACCCCCTTGTTCGTTGCGTGTTTTTTGACCTCCCCGAGGAGGACCAGATCGTGCTGTCCCCCACGACCAAGAGAGCGTCGCTGCTCGCGTCCGGTGCCGCCGTCGCCGGACTGCTGCTCAGCTCGCTCGCCGGCGGCGTCTCGTACGCGGCCGACAACGAGTCCTGTCGCCCCGACGGCCTGTACAAGACGCCCGGCGTCGACGTGCCCTACTGCTCGGTCTACGACACCGAGGGCCGCGAGAAGATGGGCACCGACCACCAGCGCCGCGTCATCGGCTACTTCACGGGCTGGCGCACCGGAAAGAACGGCGAGCCCGCGTACCTCGCCAAGGACATCCCGTGGGACAAGATCACCCACATCAACTACGCCTTCGGCCACATCGGCGGCGACAACAAGCTCTCGGTCGGCACGGACGGGCCGGACAACGCGGCCACCGGCATGACCTGGCCCGGCGTGGCCGGCGCCGAGATGGACCCGGCCCTCCCCTACAAGGGCCACTTCAACCTGCTGAACAAGTTCAAGAAGCAGCACCCCGACGTCAAGACGCTGATCTCGGTCGGCGGCTGGGCCGAGACCGGCGGGTACTTCGCCGACAACGGCGACCGGGTGAACTCCGGCGGCTTCTACTCGATGGCGACCAACGCCGACGGCTCGGTCAACCAGGCCGGCATCGACACCTTCGCCACCTCGGCGGTCGACTTCATCCGGAAGTACGGGTTCAACGGCGTCGACATCGACTACGAGTACCCGACCACCATGAAGGACGCGGGCAACCCGCTCGACTGGACCCTCGCCAACGCCCGGCGCGCCGGCCTGGTCCAGGGCTACGCGGCCCTCATGAAGTCCCTGCGCGAGAAGCTGGACACGGCCGGCGCCGCCGACGGCAAGCACTACCTGCTGACCGTCGCCGCCCCGTCCTCCGGCTACCTGCTGCGCGGCATGGAGACCTTCCAGGTCCAGAAGTACCTGGACTACGTCAACATCATGTCGTACGACCTGCACGGCGCCTGGAACGAGTACGTCGGCCCGAACGCCTCGCTCTTCGACGACGGCAAGGACGGCGAGCTCGCCGCCGCCAACGTCTACGGCTCGTCCCAGTACGGCGGGATCGGCTACCTCAACACCGACTGGGCGTACCACTACTTCCGCGGCTCCATGCCGGCCGGCCGGATCAACATCGGCCTGCCCTACTACACCCGCGGCCACAAGAACGTGCAGGGCGGCACCGACGGCCTGTGGGGCAAGGCCACCGCGGCCACCTGCCCGGCCGGCGCCGGTCTGACCAAGTGCGGTGACGGCGCCGTCGGCATCGACAACCTGTGGCACGACAAGGACACCGCGGGCAAGGAGTCGCCCGCCGGCTCCAACCCGATGTGGCACGCCAAGAACCTGGAGAAGGGGATCGTCGGCGACTACGTCACCCAGTACGGCTTCCCCGCGAACACCACCCTGACCGGCACCTACGCCCGCAAGTACGACTCGACCCTGGTCGCGCCGTGGCTGTGGAACGCCGAGAAGAAGGTCTTCCTCTCCACCGAGGACGAACAGTCCGTGGCCGCCAAGGCCGACTACGTGGTCGACCGCGGCATCGGCGGCACCATGGTCTGGGAGATGGCCGGCGACTACTCCTGGAACGCGGCCAAGGGCCAGTACGAGATGGGCTCCACGCTCACCTCGCTGATGTACGACAAGTTCAAGGCCGCCACCCCGTACGGCGCCAAGAAGTCGAACAAGGCGCTGCCGGACCGGGCCGTGAACATCGAGACCGCCTTCACCGAGTTCAAGCTGGGCGACTCGAACTACCCGATCACCCCCAAGGTGAAGATCACCAACCGGACGAACACCACGCTGCCCGGCGGCACGGAGTTCCAGTTCGACTACGGCACCTCGGCCCCGGCCAACGCCTCCGACCAGTCCGGCTTCGGCACCAAGGTCGTCAGCAGCGACCACACGGGCTCCAACGTGGGCGGTCTGAAGGGCGACTTCCACCGGGTCTCGCTGAAGCTCCCGGCCTGGCAGACCCTGGCCCCCGGCGCGACCGTCGAGCTCTCCTTCAACTACTACCTGCCGGTGTCCACCCCCTCCAACTGGACGGTGAACATCGACGGCACCACGTACGCCCTCGCCGGCGACCTGGCGCGCGGCACGACGACGGTGGAGCCCGGCACGGGCACCACGCCGCCGACCACCCCGCCCACCACGCCGCCGACGACCCCGCCGACGACCCCGCCGACCACTCCCCCGACCACCCCGCCGACCACGCCGCCGACGACGCCGCCCGCGGGCTGCGCGGCCCCGGCGTACGTGGCCGGCCAGGTCTACAACGCGGGCAACGAGGTCTCCCACAACGGCCACACGTGGAAGGCCAAGTGGTGGACGCAGAACGAGGCGCCCGGCACCACCGGTGAGTGGGGCGTCTGGCAGGACCTCGGCGCCTGCTGACGCACCACCCCCGCAAGACCCCCGGCGGCGGTCTCACGGCCCTTGGCCGCCGCCGGGCCGCACCCTCCGCGCCGCGCCCCCCTGTCCGGGGCGCGGCGCGGTCGCGTTCGCGCCCCCGGCAGGTCACGCTGGAACCATGAGCACGATCCTGGTGACCGGTGGCACGGGGACGCTCGGAACGCCCGTCTGCGAGCGGCTGCGCGCGGACGGCCACGAGGTGCGGGTGCTCAGCCGGCACTCACCGCCGTACGCCGTCGACCTGCGCAAGGGCGGACCGCTGCTCGACCGGGCGGTCGACGGGGTGGACGCGGTCGTCCACTGCAGCAACATCCTCCGCGGCGACGAGGAGGCCGCCCGCCTCCTGATCGACGCCGCGCGGCGGGCCGGGGTGCCGCACCTGCTGTACATCTCGATCGTCGGGGTCGACCGGGTGCCGCGCCGGTACTTCCGGACCAAGTACGCGGTGGAGCGCATGATCCAGGCGTCCGGCATCCCCTGGACCCTGCTGCGCGCCACCCAGTTCCACGACCTGGTCCTCCAGCTGCTGCAGATCCTCGCCAAGCCGCCCGTGATGCCGCTGCCCAAGGAGGTCCGGGTCCAGCCGGTGGAGGCGACCGAGGCGGCGGCACGCCTCGCCGAGCTCGCCGCCGGACCTCCGGCGGGCCGGGTGGAGGACCTGGGCGGCCCCGAGATCCGCACCTTCCCCGACCTGGCCCGCGCCTACCTGCGGGCGAGCGGACGACGGCGCCGGCTCGTGGAGGTGCCGCTGCCGGGCGGTGTCTACCGGGAGCTGCGGCGCGGCGGGCACCTGGCGCCGGACCGGGCGGTGGGCCGGCTGACGTTCGACGAGTTCCTCGCCCGGCGGTTCGGGCCTCCCCGCGCCGACCCGTCCTAGGTGCGCTTCGGCCCGAGCCGAGGCCCGCCCGAGGCCCGCCGCTCGGGCCCGCACCGAGGCCCGCGCTCCGACCCGTTCTGGGTCCGCGCTCCGGCCCGTTCTGGGTCCGCGCTCCGGCCCGTTCTGGGTCCGCGGGGAACAGCCCGTCCTAGGCTGCGGGAACAGCTCGTCCTGGGTCTGCGGGAACAGCCCGCCCCAGGTCCGCAGGGAACAACCCGTCCCAGGCCTGCGGGAACAGCCCGTCCTAGGCCTGCGGGAACAGCTCGTCCTGGGCCGCGTCCCGTGCCCTGAGCAGGGCGCCGCGGAGCACGGCCGCGTCGCCGAGGGCGGTGGCGCGGACCTCGGTGCGGAGCGGGGAGAGGGTCGCGAGTTCGGCCTCCACGCGGGCGGCGAGTTCCGGGCCGCCCTGGTGGCCGATCTCGCCGGCGAGGACCACGCAGCCGGGGTCGAGGACGGCGGCGACGGCCGCCGCGCCGATCGCGAGCCGGCGGGCGAGGGCGTCGAGGAAGGGGCCGTGGCCCGAGGCGAGCGCGTCGGCCGGGTCGAGGCCGTGGTCGGCGGCGAGGGCCCCGACGGCCGCCGCGCAGGCCAGTTCGTGGAAGCCGCCGTCGCAGCCGGTGGCCGACGGCAGCCCGGAGGTGCCGGGCACGGGCAGGAAGCCGATCTCTCCGGCGCCGCCGGAGGCGCCGCGGCGCAGCCGTCCGCCGAGGACGACGGCGGCGCCGACGCCCTGGCCGAGCCAGAGCAGGACGAAGTCCTCGCGGCCCACCGCGGCGCCCTCGCGGAGTTCGGCGACGGCGGCGAGGTTGGTCTCGTTCTCGACGAGCACCTGGGCGGGGAGCCGTTCCTGGAGGACGGCGACGAGCCGGCGGTGCCAGGCGGGCAGTCCGGTGGAGTCGCGGAGCTCCCCGGTCGCCGGGTCGACGAGCCCGGGGGCGCCGACGGCGACGGAGTGGAGCCGCGCGACGCCGGCCTCCTCGGCGGTGCGCTCCAGGAGGGCGACGGCCAGCTCGACGGCGGGGCCGGTGCCGGCGTGCGCCCCGACGGGGGCGGCGGCCTCGGCGAGCGGGGTGCCGAGGAGGTCGGTGACGGTGACGGTGACCGAGCGGGTGCGGATGTCGAGCGCGGCCAGGTGCGCGCGGTCGGCGACGAGTCCGTACAGCTTGGCGTTGGGGCCGCGGCGCTCGGCTCCGGCCTCGCCGACGACGTGCACCAGGCCGGAGCCGCTGAGCCGCTCGACGAGGTCGGCGACGGTGGGCCGGGAGAGCCCGGTGAGGGTCTTGAGCTGGGCTGCCGTCAACGGGCCCTCGTCCTGGAGCAGACGCAGGGCGAGCCGGTCGTTGAGGGCCCGGGCGGTGCTCGGGGATGCGGCCATGCGGTGATCCTCTCAGACGCTTCCCCGCCGTCTTCTCTCCGGACCACTATTTATCAGGCAGGGTCCCTGATAGTTTACGGCCACACGATTCGACCCGGGGAGGACCCATGGCGGCGGAGACCGTCCTCAGCTCCGATCGGCTCCGGCGCGCCCGCTTCGCCGTCGCCGCCGTCTTCTGCGTGCACGGCGCCGTGACCGGCAGCTTCGCGACCCGGATCCCCTGGATCCAGGAGCACGCGGGGGTGAGCGCCGGCCAGCTCGGCCTCGCGCTCGCCTTCCCCGCCCTCGGCGCCTCGCTCGCCATGCCGCTGGCCGGCCGGATCAGCCACCGCTTCGGCGCCCGCACCGCCCTGCGCGGGCTGCTCGCCCTGTGGACCCTCGCGCTCGTCCTGCCGTCGCTCGCGCCGAACATCTGGGGCCTGTGCGCGGCCCTCTTCGCCTACGGCGCGACGGCCGGCATGTCCGACGTGGCGATGAACGCGCTGGGTGTCGAGACCGAGAACCGGCTCGGCCGCTCGATCATGTCCAGCCTGCACGGCATGTGGAGCGTGGGCGCCCTGCTCGGCTCGGCGGCCGGCACCGTCGCCGCCCACCTCGGCGCCGACGCCCGCCTCCACCACCTGATCGCCGCGCTCGTCCTCACCGCCCTCGGCCTCGCCTGCTGCCAGTACGTGCTCGACCCGGCGCCCGCCGAGGAGGAAGAGGCCCCGCCGCGCTTCGCGCTGCCCCCGAAGTCCGCCCTGGTCATCGGCGCGATCGGCTTCTGCGCGGTCTTCGCCGAGGGTGCCAGCCTCGACTGGTCGGCCGTCTACCTCCGCGACGAGCTGGGCGGCTCGGCCGGTCTCGCCGCCGCGTCCACCACCGCCTTCGCGCTCACCATGGCCGTGGCCCGGCTGATCGGCGACCGGGTCGTGGACCGCTTCGGCGCGGTCCGTACCGTACGGGTCGGGGGCGTCGCCGCCACCCTGGGCGGGGTCATGGTCGTCGTCGCCCCGAACTCCGCCGTGGCGATGGCCGGATTCGGCCTGGTCGGCCTCGGGGTCGCGGTCGTCGTCCCGCTCGCCTTCGCCGCCGCCGCGCGCAGCGGCCCGAACCCGAGCCAGGCCATCGCGGGCGTCGCCACCATCACGTACACCTCCGGTCTGATCGCCCCCTCCGCGATCGGCGGCATCGCCGACGCCACCTCGCTGGTCCTCTCCTTCGGACTGGTCACCGCGCTCGCCTTCGGCCTGGTCCTGGGCGCGGGCGTACTGCGGACCGCCCCGCGGGTCCCGTCCGCCGCACCGACCGGGACGGACGCGGCGAAGAGCGCGGGCCCGGTCGGCTGACCCCGTCGCGCGGGCGCCTTCGAGCCCCCTCCCCCCTCCCCCTCCCCCGGCCGGTCCCCTGGCGGCGGCGTGGCTCGGAGCGTCCACCCCAGTAGCAGGAGCAGGGGTACCCCAGTGCGACGGACCGCACTGGGGTACCCCTGTGCGGCGGACCGCCGACCCCGGTCGCGGGCCGGTCGTACCGGGCCGTCGGGGTCCCGCCTAGGGGACGGTTAAGGGTGGGGCTGCGCCCCCGGCCTGCGTACCGTCGTCCGTACCGGGGCGATCGAGTGGCTCACAGCGCGGTGACGTCGCGCCCCATGTTCCCGCACCACTTCCCACTCGTCTCGGCACGCGGCGGCAGCACACGCGAGGTCGTCGGCGGACGCCTGCCGTCCGCCGCTCCGCCGTGCGCACCGAGCTCATCCAGAAGGGGGACGCATGGACGTTCTCGCCGAGGCCCTGCTGGCCGGGGCCGGACCCGAGGAACTGGAACGGCACCCGCTCCCGGCGCGGTACACGGCGGCGCATCTGCGCGCGTCGGACGTGGACATGTTCACGGGCACCGAGGACCGGGACGTCCGCAAGTCGCTCCACGTGGGCCCCGTGCCCATGCCCGAGCCGGCACCGGACGAGGTCGTCGTCGCGGTCATGGCCGGCTCGGTGAACTACAACACCGTCTGGTCGGCCACGTTCGAGCCCAAGCCGACCTTCGACTTCCTGCGGCGGTACGGCCGCCGGGGAGGCGACGCGGTGCGCCACGACCAGCCGTACCACGTCGTCGGTTCGGACGCCGCGGGCGTCGTCGTCCGGGTGGGCGCCGCGGTCCGCCGCTGGCACGTCGGCGACCACGTGGTCGTCAGCTGCGTCCAGGTCGACGCGGAGGAGCCGGCGACCCACGCCGACGCCATGCTCGGTGGCGAACAGCGCATCTGGGGCTACGAGACGAACTTCGGCGGCCTCGCCCACTACAGCGTCGTCCGAGCCAGCCAGCTGCTCCCCAAGCCCGCGCACCTGACCTGGGAGGAAGCCGCGAGCGTCATGCTGACCGCGGCCACCTCCTACCGGATGCTCGTCGGCGACAACGGCGCCCGCGTCAAGCAGGGCGACATCGTGCTGATCTGGGGCGCGACCGGTGGGCTCGGCGCGTTCGCCGTCCAGATGGTGAAGAACGCCGGCGGCATCCCCGTCGGCGTGGTCAGCTCCCCGCACAAGGCCGGACTCCTGCGCCGACTGGGCTGCGAGGTCGTCATCGACCGCTCGGAGGTGGGTCTCGGCGGCGACACCGCCCCCGGTCCCGAACGGACCGTCGAGCTCGGCAAGGCGCTCGGCCGGGAGATCCGCCGCCAGGTGGGCGAGGACCCGCACATCGTCTTCGACTTCGTCGGCAGGGCCACCTTCGGCATCTCCGTCTTCGTCGTCCGCAAGGGCGGGACCGTCGTCACCTGCGGATCCAGCACGGGCTACGACCACCACTACGACAACCGCTACCTGTGGATGAACCTGAAGCGCATCGTCGGCAGCCACGCCGCGAACCTCCAGGAGCAGGCCGAGTGCAACCGGCTCTTCCAGCTCGGGCACCTCTCACCGGTCCTCTCCCGGGTCTACCCGCTCTCCGAGGTCGGCGAGGCGGCCCGGCTCGTCCAGGAGAACCGCCACACCGGAAAGGTCGGCGTGCTCTGCCTGGCGCCGGAGGAGGGCCTCGGGGTCACCGACCCCGTCCTCCGCGCCCGCCTCGGCGAGGACCGGATCAACCCGCTGCGCGCCGCCCGTGGGACGGTCTGACATGACGGCCCACGGCGCCACCGGGATCGGGATCCTCGCGACCGGCTCCTACCTGCCCAAACGCGAGGTCGACAACGAGGAGGTCGCCGCCCGCGTCGGCGTCACCGCCGAGTGGATCGAGCGGAAGACCCAGATCCGCTCGCGGCGCTACGCCGCCCCTTTCGAAGCCACCTCCGACCTGGCCGTGCGGGCCGCCGAGAACGCCCTCGAACAGGCCGGCCTCGAACCGGACGCCATCGACCACATCATCGTCTCCACCTCGACCGGCGACTTCCCCCAACCACCCACCTCGTACCTCGTGCAGGCGGGCCTGGGAGCCGTCAACGCCTCCTGCTTCGACGTCAACGTCGTCTGCAGCGGGTTCGTGTACGCGCTGGAGCTGGCGCGCTGCCTGGTACTGGCCCGGCCCGACAGCCGCGTCCTCGTCATCGGCGCCGACCTCTACTCGCGCATCCTCGACTTCGACGACCGCCGCACCGCCGTGCTCTTCGCCGACGGCGCCGGCGCCGCGGTGGTCGGGGCGGTGCCCGCTCCGTACGGGATCATCGGCATCGACCTCGCCAGCCGCGGCGACGCCCACGACCTGATCCGCGTCGAGGCCGGCGGCAGCCGGAATCCGGCCAGCGAGCGGACGGTGGCCGAAGGGGGCCATTTCTTCCGGATGGACGGCCGCGGGGTCCGGGACTTCGTCTCCGACGAGGTGCCCCGGGCGCTCGGCGACCTCGCCCGGCGCACCGGCGTGGACCTCGCCCGGGTCGATCACTTCGTGCCTCACCAGGCCAACGGAGTCCTGCTCAGCGAGGTGGTGGAGCGCGCGGGCCTGGAGCGCGCGGTGACCCACCGCACCCTGCGGACGTACGGAAACGTGGGCAGCGCGTCGGTTCCCGTCGCTCTCGACGACGCCCACCGCAGCGGGGCGCTGTCCCCGGGGCAGCTGGTGCTGCTCGCCGGGTTCGGCGGCGGCATGTCGATCGGAGCGGCGCTTCTGACCTGGGGGACCGGAGCATGACCCACCTCGACACGACCACCGACACCGACACCGACTCCGGTACGGCGGTGACCGGCGCCGACACCCGTACGGCCGCGACCGCCGCACCCGTGCCGCCGCAGTCGGACATCCGGCGCGTCGGCATCGTCGGCAGCGGCATCATGGGCAGCGGCATCGCCGAACTGTGCGCCCGCGCGGGCCTGGACGTCCGCGTGCGGGTGTCCTCCTCGGCCTCCCTCGCCGACGGCCCCCGGCGGCTGAGCCGGTCCCTCGACCGGGGCGTCGCCAAGGGCAGGCTCACCGCGGAGGAGCGCGACGCGGCCCTCGCCCGGGTCTCCTTCACCCGGGACCTCGGCGAGTTCGCCGACCGGCAGCTCGTGATCGAGTCGGTCAAGGAGGACGAGCAGCTGAAGCGGGAGCTGTTCGCCACCCTCGACAAGACCGTCACGGACCCGGACGCCATTCTCGCCAGCAACACCTCCTCGCTGCCGATCGCCCGGCTCGCCGCGGCCACCGGCCGCCCCAGTCAGGTGATCGGCATGCACTTCTTCAACCCCGCGCCGGTCCTGCCGCTGGTCGAGATCGTCGACGCGGTGCTGACCGAGCCGCGCGTGAGCGAACGGGCCCTCGTCTTCACGCGCGACGTCCTCGGGAAGAAGCCGATCACCTCCCCCGACCGGGCCGGCTTCGTCGTGAACGCCCTGCTCTTCCCGTACCTCCTCTCGGCCGTCCGGATGGTCGAGAGCGGCCGCGTCACGGCCGAGGTCGTCGACGCCGGCATGGTCGACGGCTGCTCGCACCCCATGGGGCCGCTCCGGCTCGCCGACCTCATCGGCCTGGACACCACCGTCTCCATCGCCCAGGCCATGTACGAGGAGTTCAAGGAGCCCCTGTACGCGCCTCCGCCGCTGCTCCTGCGCATGGTCGAGACCGGCCTGCTGGGCAAGAAGTCCGGCCGGGGCTTCTACACGTACGGCTGAGCCCCACCCCCGCCCCCACCCCCACCCTCTCTCCCTCCCCTCCCCTCCCCCGCACGTCGCCTCCCGGTCACCGTGCCGGCCTTCAGCACGCCCGCCGCGCCTCCCGCGCGCCCGCGCGACCACGGAAAGGAACCGCACACCATGCACAGTGCAGTGGCCGAGGAGCCCATCGCCGTCGTCGGGACGGCCTGCCGCTTCCCCGGAGCGACGGGGCCGGAGGCGTACTGGAAACTGCTCACGGACGGTGCCGGCGCGGTGTCCGACCGGCCGCCGGCCGCCCGTCCCGGCCTGCCCGCCGGGTCGGTGAGCCGGCCGGCCGGCTTCCTCGACGACGTCGACCGGTTCGACGCCGAGTTCTTCGGCATCACCCCGCGCGAGGCGGCGCTCGTCGACCCGCAGCAGCGCCTGATGCTCGAACTCGCCTGGGAGGCGCTGGAGAACGCGGGCATCGTGCCCGGCACGCTCCGGGGGACACCGACCGGCGTCTTCGTCGGCGCGATCGGGGACGACTACGCGAAACTCGCGCACGAGCGCGGCGCCGACGCCGTCACCCACCACACCCTCACCGGCCTCACCCGGGGCCTCATCGCCAACCGCGTCTCCTACGTCCTCGGCCTGCGCGGCCCGAGCCTCGTCATCGACACGGCGCAGTCCTCCTCGCTCGTCGCCGTCCAGTCCGCCTGCGAGAGCCTGCGCAAGGGCGACTGCGACGTGGCCCTCGCCGGTGGAGTCAACCTCAACCTGGTGCCCGAGGGATTCACGGTCGCCGAACGCTTCGGCGCCCTGTCGCCCGACGGACGCACCTACACCTTCGACGAGCGCGCCAACGGCTACGTGCGGGGCGAGGGCGGCGGCCTCGTCGTCCTCAAGACGCTGAGCCGGGCGCGCGCCGACGGCGACACGATCCACGCCGTCGTCCTCGGCGGAGCCGTCAACAACGACGGCGGCGGCGACAACCTCACCGCCCCGAACGGCGCCGCGCAGGAGGAGGTCCTGCGCCTCGCCTACCGGCGGGCCGGGGTCGACCCCGCGACCGTCCGCTTCGTGGAGCTGCACGGCACCGGCACCCCCCTCGGCGACCCCGTGGAGGCCGCGGCGGTCGGAGCCGTCCTCGGGCACGGCAGCGGGCGGTCCGAGCGGACACCGCTGCTCGTCGGCTCCACCAAACCCAACATCGGACATCTGGAGGGGGCCGCGGGCATCGCGGGCCTCCTCAAGGCCGTCCTCTCGCTGCGCGCGCGGGCGCTGCCCGCGAGCCTCGGCTTCCGCTCCCCCAACCCCGCCATCCCCCTCGGCGAACTCCGCCTCCGAGTCAACGACCGCCTCACCCCCCTGACCGCCCCCGACGACGGCCGACTGCTCGCGGGAGTCTCCTCGTTCGGCATGGGCGGCACCAACTGCCACCTCGTCCTGGCCGCGGCGGACCCGGCGCGGGAGCCCCTCCGCACCGCGGACGACACGGCCGGCACGCCCGCGGCGCCCACGCCGCTCGCGGTGTCCGGCCGCACCGCCGACGCCCTGCGCGCCCAGGCCGACGCCCTGCGCGCCCACCTGGACGCCCACCCCGGGCAGCGTCTCGACGACCTCGCCCACTCGCTGGCGGTCACCCGCACCCACTTCGAGCACCGGGCCCTGGTCCTCGCCGAGGACCCCGACGCCGCGCGCGCCGCACTCACCGGGCTCGCCGCCGGGCACACCCCGCTCGGGGCGGTCACCGGCACGGCCCGCCCCGGCGGCCTCGCCTTCCTCTTCACGGGGCAGGGCAGCCAGCGCGCGGGCATGGGCCGGGAACTGTACGCGGCCCACCCGGTCTTCGCCGAGGCACTGGACGAGGTCTGCGCCCTGCTCGACGCCCATCTCGACCGCCCGCTGCGCGAGTTGATGTTCCGGCCCGAACCCGAGGAGGCCTCCGCCCGCGACGGCGGCACGCCGCTGGACCTCACCGCCTACACCCAGGCGGCGCTCTTCGCGTACGAGACCGCGCTCTTCCGCCTGCTGACGGACTGGGGCGTCGCCCCGGACGTCGTCGTCGGCCACTCCGTCGGCGAGATCGCTGCGGCCCACTGCGCCGGTGTACTGTCGCTGGAGGACGCCGCCGCCCTCGTCGCGGCGCGGGGCCGGCTGATGCAGAGCCTGCCCGCGGGCGGCGCCATGGTCGCCGTCCAGGCGTCCGAGGAGGAGGTGCTGCCCACCCTCGCCGGCCTGGGCGACCGGGTCTCCGTCGCCGCCCTCAACGGGCCCCTCTCGACCGTGCTCGCCGGCGACGAGGACGTCGTGCTCGACCTCGCCGGACGGTGGCGGGCCCAGGGCCGCAAGACCACCCGGCTGCGGGTCAGCCACGCGTTCCACTCGCCCCGCATGGACCCGATGCTCGACGCCTTCCGAGCGGTGGCGGCCGGCCTCGACTACCACCCGCCCCGCATCGACGTCGTGTCCAACCTGACCGGCCGCACCGTCGCCGCGAGCGAGATCGCCACCCCCGACTACTGGGTACGGCACGCCCGGGAGGCGGTCCGCTTCCACGACGGCGTGCGCACGCTCGCGGAACGCGGCACGCGCCACTTCCTGGAGATCGGACCGGACGCGGTGCTCACCGCGATGGGGCGGGACTGCCTGCCGGACCGGGACGACGCCGTCTTCGCCGCGACCGCGCGACGCGGCCGGCCCGAGGCGGCCGCGCTCCTCGGCGCGCTCGCCACGATCCACGTCAACGGTGCCACCGTGGCGTGGGAGCGGATTGGCGCGGGCCGGGACGCCCGGCGCGTCGCGCTGCCGACGTACGCCTTCCAGCGCCGCTCCCACTGGCTGCCCGCGCTCCCCGCGCTCCCCGCCGGGGCGCGCGCCGGGCTCTCCCCGGACGCCTGGACCCCCCTGGACGTCGCCCCGGTGGACGCGCCGACCGGGCTCTGGGCCATCGCGGGACGGGACGAGTTCGGCCTGGCCACCGCCCTCACCACGGCGACGGGAGGCGTGACGGTCCACCCGGACCCGGCCGCCCTGGCGATCGCGTCCGCCGCCGGAGCGCCCGACGTGATCCTCGTGTCGTGCCCGGCGCCGGCGGAGGACGGGCTGGAGGAGGCACCGGCCGAGGAGGTCCGGACCGCGCTCGCCCCGATCCTCGACCGGGTGCGTGCCTGCCTGGCGGACGACCGTCTCGCCGGGTCCCGGCTGGTGTGCGTCACCCGCGGCGCCGTCGACACCGGAGCCGGCGACACCCCGCCGGACCGGACGGCCGCCACGCTGTGGGGACTGCTGCAGGCCCTGAGCGCCGCGCGCCCGGGCCGCATCGGCCTGGTGGACCTGGGCGGCGTGCGGGGATCGCTGCGGGCGCTGCCCGCGGCGATCGCCTCGGGCGAACCCGAGTCCGCCCTCCGCGACGGCACCGTGCTCGTGCCGGTCCGGAGCCGCGCGACGGTCCCGGACACCGCCGCCGCCTCCGCCGCGTCCGACAGCTCCGCCGCGTCCGACCGGGTGCGGGCGACGACGGCCGCGCCGGGCGCGGAAGGGCTCGCCGGGCGGGTCGCCGGCCTGTCCCGGGAGGCGGCGGAACGCCTGGTCGAGGAGCTGGTCCGTACGGACGTCGCCGCCGTCATGGGACTCGCCTCGCCGGACTCGGTCGACGCCGCGCGCACCTTCAAGGAGCTCGGCTTCGACTCCCTCACCGCCGTGGAACTCCGCGACCGGCTCGGTACGACCACCGGGGTCCCGCTCCCGGCCACCCTGATCTTCGACCACCCCACCACGGACGCGGTCGTCGGATACGTGTGCGCCGAACTCCTCGGCGCCTCCGAGGACTCCGCCGCTCTCCGCCCCGCCTCCGGCCCGGCCCCCGAGGACGATCCGATCGTCATCGTGGGGATGGGGTGCCGGTATCCGGGCGGGGTGGGGTCGCCGGAGGAGCTGTGGGGACTGGTGGCGTCGGGCCGGGACGCGGTCTCGGGGTTCCCGGTGGACCGCGGGTGGGACCTGGAGGAGCTGTACGACCCGGCCGCCGAACGGGCGGGGACCTCGTACACCCGCGAGGGCGGATTCCTGCACGAGGCCGCCGGGTTCGACGCCGAGTTCTTCGGCATCTCCCCACGCGAGGCGCTGGCGATGGACCCGCAGCAGCGCCAGTTCCTGGAGGTCTCCTGGGAAGCACTGGAACGGGCCGGGATCGACCCGGAATCCCTCCGGGGCACCACCACCGGCGTCTACGCGGGCACCTTCGCCTTCCGCGATCCGAGCGATGCCGGACAGGGCGGCGCCGAGGGCCAGCGGATGACCGGCAGCGCGGCCAGTGTGCTGTCCGGGCGGGTGGCGTACACGTTCGGTCTGGAGGGGCCGGCGGTGACGGTGGACACGGCCTGCTCCTCCTCCCTGGTGTCGCTGCACATGGCGGTGCAGGCGCTGCGTCAGGGTGACTGTTCTCTGGCGTTGGCGGGCGGGGTGACGGTGATGGCGTCGCCGGGGACCTTCGTCGAGTTCAGCCGCCAGAAGGGCCTGTCGGCGGACGGCCGGTGCAGGGCGTTCGCGGCCTCCGCGGACGGCACCGGCTGGGCCGAAGGCGTCGGCGTCCTCGTCGTCGAACGACTCTCCGACGCCGTACGCAACGGACGACGCGTCCTCGCCGTCGTCCGCGGCACCGCCGTCAACCAGGACGGCGCCTCCAACGGCCTCACCGCACCGAACGGCCCCGCACAACAGAAAGTGATCCGGCGGGCGCTGACCACGGCGGGGCTCGCCGCGCGGGATGTGGACGCGGTGGAGGCGCACGGCACGGGCACCCGCCTGGGCGATCCGATCGAGGCACAGGCCCTCATCGCCACCTACGGCCAGGACCGGGCGGACGACCGGCCGCTCTGGCTGGGATCCCTGAAGTCGAACATCGGCCATGCCCAGGCCGCCGCCGGAGTCGGCGGCGTGATCAAGATGGTGATGGCGATGCGCCACGGCGTACTGCCCCGCACCCTGCACGTGGACGAACCGACGCCGTTCGTCGACTGGGACGCCGGGGCCGTGGAACTCCTCACCGAGCAGCGGGAATGGCCCGACACCGGCCGCCCGCGCCGCTCCGCCGTCTCGTCCTTCGGCATCAGCGGGACCAACGCCCACGTCGTTCTGGAACAGGCGCCCGCCGACCTTCCGGAACAGGCAGCCGCCGGCCTCCCCACGGACGCCGCTCCCGGCGACGCCCCCGAACTTCCGACCGCCGCCGACACCCCCCTGCCCCTCGTCCTCTCGGCCACCTCGCCGGAGGCCCTGGTGGAGCAGGCCTCCCGGCTCCGCGCCCACGTCGACGCCCTGGACGAGGTGAGCCTCCCGGCCCTCGGACGCTCCCTCGCCCTCGGCCGGACCGCCTTCGCCCACCGCGCGGCCGTCCTCGCCGCGAACCGTACGGAACTCGTGGAGGGACTGGACACGCTGGCGGCCGGCGGGGCGTCCGCCCGGCTCGTCACCGGTGAGGCCTCGGGCGGCCGGACCGCCTTCCTCTTCACCGGGCAGGGCAGCCAGCGCGCGGGCATGGGCCGCGAACTGTACGCCGCCCACCCGGTGTTCGCCGCCGCCTTCGACGCCGTCTGCGACGCACTCGACGGCCACCTCGACCGACCGCTGCGCGAGGTCGTCTTCGCCGGATCCGACGACTGGGAGGAAGGCCTCCTCGACCAGACGCAGTTCACCCAGACGGGCCTGTTCGCCCTGGAGGTGGCGCTCTACCGGCTCGCCGAGAGCCTGGGCCTCACCGCCGATCTCGTGGCCGGGCATTCGATCGGCGAGCTGGCCGCCGCGCACGTGGCGGGAGTGCTGTCGCTCACGGACGCCGCACGACTGGTCGCCGCCAGGGGCCGACTGATGCAGGCACTGCCCCAGAACGGCGCCATGGTCTCCGTCCTCGCCCCCGAGACCGAGGTGACACCCCTCCTGGCCGGACGCGAACACGCCGTCGCGATCGCCGCCGTCAACGGCCCCGCCTCCGTGGTCATCTCCGGCGACCTGCTGGACACCCTGGCCATCGCGAAGGAGCTGGAGGAGCGCGGCCGCAGGACCCGGCGGCTGACGGTGAGCCACGCCTTCCACTCGCCCCACATGGACGCGATGCTCGACGAGTTCCGGGCGGTGGCCGAGAGCCTGACCTACGCGGCGCCCGTCGTCCCGATCGTCTCCGACGTCACCGGTGACGTGATCCCGGCCGAGGAGGTGTGCTCGCCCGACTACTGGGTCCGGCACGTGCGCGAGGCCGTCCGTTTCGCCGACATGATCCGCACTCTGCGGGACGCGGGCGTCACGACCTTCGTCGAACTCGGCCCGGACGGCGTCCTGTCGGCCCTGGGCCGGGAGTGCCTGGCGGACGGGGACGAGGAGGCGGACTTCGTCCCGCTGCTCCGCAAGGACCGTGCCGACACCCTCGCGCTCGCCCACGGCCTCGCCCGGCTGTGGACGCGCGGAGCCGGCCCGTCCTGGGACGCCGTGCCCGGTGCCACGGGGCCGCGCCAGGCCGACCTGCCCACGTACGCCTTCCGGCACCAGCGGTACTGGGCGATGCCCGAGCGTGCCGCCGGGGACCTGGGCGCGTCCGGTCTGGGAGCGGCCGAACACCCCCTGCTCGGGGCCGTCCTCACCCGGGCCGACACCGACGAGACGCTGTTCACCGGCCGGATCTCGCTGAGGACCCACCCCTGGCTCGCCGACCACGCCGTGCTCGGCCGGGTCCTGCTGCCGGGCACCGCCTTCGTCGAGCTGGCCGTGCGGGCCGGGAGCGAGGCCGGCGCCGGACACCTGGAGGAACTCGCCCTGGAGGCGCCGCTGGTGCTGCCCGAGCGGGGAGCCGTGCGGCTCCAGGTGGCGGTGGGCGCCGCCGACGGGACCGGAGCCCGCCCCGTGACCCTCCACTCGCGCCCCGACGGCGACGCCTTCGACGAGCCGTGGACCCGGCACGCCGCCGGCACCCTCGCGCCCCGGCCGCCCGCCCCGGCCGGCGGACTGACCGCGTGGCCGCCGAGGGACGCGGAGCCGGTGGACCTGACGGGACGGTACGAGGACCTCGCCGGGCAGGGCTTCGCCTACGGGCCGGCCTTCCAGGGGTTGCGGTCCGCCTGGCGCCGGGGCACCGAGGTGTTCGCCGAACTCGCCCTGCCCGAGGGACAGAAGGAGCAGGCCACCGCCTTCGGCCTGCACCCCGCCCTGCTGGACTCGGCGCTGCACGCCATCGAGCTGGGGGTGCTGCCGGGCACCGGCGAAGCCCGGCTGCCGTTCGTGTGGAGCGGTGTCTCCCTGTACGCGACCGGTGCGGCCGCCGTCCGGGTCCGGCTGGCCCCGGCCGGCGCGGGATCGGTCGCCATCGAACTCGCCGACACGACGGGCGCGCCCGTGGCCTCGGTCGCCTCGCTCGCCGTCCGGCCCGTCTCGGCCGAGCAGCTGGCGGCGGCCGGGGGACGCGCCCACGAGGCGCTGTTCCGGCCGGTGTGGACACCGGCCGCCCCGGCGGCGGCGAGCGGTGCCGACCGCCGCCGTGAAGCCTGGACCGTCCTCGGCGACGACGACCGGTTCGCGCTGCCGACCGCCGCACGCCACTCCGGCGTGGCCGCCCTCGGCGACGCCGTCGCCGCCGGCGAGCCCGCCCCCGCGGTGGCCGTGCTGCCGCTCCTGCCGGCCCGGACGGGCGCGGAGGACGGCGACGCCGTCCGGGAGGCCGTCGACGGCGCGGCGGGCGGAAACCCCGTCCGGGAGGCCGTCGACGGCGCCCTCTCCCTCGTACGGACCTGGCTGGCGGACGACCGTCTCACCGCGTCCCGGCTCGTCGTGGTCACCCACCGCGCGGTCGCCGCCGCACCCGACGAGGACGTGCGCGACCTGCCGCACGCCGCCGTGTGGGGCCTGCTGCGCGCGGCGCAGACCGAGCATCCGGACCGGCTCGTCCTGGTCGACCTGGACCTGGACCCCGCCCCGGGGACCGGACCGGACTCCGGCCCGGCGTGGGACGGGGAGGCCGTCGAGGAGGCGCTCGGCACGGCGCTCTCCACGGGCGAGCCGCAGGTGGCGATCCGCTCCGGCGTGCCGCGCGTCCCGCGTCTCGAACGGGCCGTCGTCCCCGACGGCGACACCGGCCCGTGGGACCCGGACGGCACCGTCCTGATCACGGGCGGCACCGGAGCCCTCGGCGCGCTGCTGGCCCGGCACCTCGTCGAGGAGCACGGCGTACGGAACCTCCTGCTCGTCGGCCGGAGGGGACTCGCCGCCGACGGGGCGGCCGCCCTGCGGGACGAGCTGACCGCCCGGGGCGCGGACGTGACCGTCGCCGCCTGCGACGTGGCCGACCGGGCGGCCCTGACGGAGCTGCTCGCCGGGATCCCCGCCGGACGCCCGCTGCGGGCGGTGGTGCACGCCGCCGGCGTCCTCGACGACGGAGTCCTGGAGTCGCTCACGCCCGAGCGGACGGAACGGGTCCTGCGGCCCAAGGCGGACGCCGCCTGGAACCTGCACGAGGCCACCCGCGACGCCCGGCTGACCGCCTTCGTCCTCTACTCCTCCGTGCAGGGGCTCCTCGGCGGCGCCGGCCAGGCCAACTACGCGGCGGCCAACACCTTCCTGGACGCCCTCGCCCACCACCGCCGCTCCCTCGGCCTCCCCGGCACCTCGCTCGCCTGGGGCCCCTGGGCCGACGGCGGCATGGCGGCCGGCCTCTCGGCCGCCGACCGCGACCGCTTCGCACGGACCGGCATGGTCGCGATCGGTGCCGGACAGGGCATGCGCCTCCTGGACGCGGCGCTGCGGCTCGACGCGGCGACCGCCGTGCCCCTGCCGATCGACCCGGCCGCGCTCCGCGCCCTCGGCGACGCGATCCCGCCGCTGTTCGGCGGCCTCGTCCGACCCGCCGCCCGCAAGGCGGCCGCCGGACCGGCCGACACCCCGGCGGCCGGTCCCACCCTCGCCGAACGGCTCGCGGAGTGCGCCGAGGAGGAGCGGCACGCGCTGCTCCTGGACCTCGTCCGGGCCGAGGTGGCCGGGACCCTGGCCTACGGAGGTGCCGACTCCGTCGACGCGAAGCGGGGCTTCAAGGAACTGGGCCTCGACTCGCTGACCGCCGTCGAACTGCGCAACCGGCTCGGCCGCACCACCGGACTGCGGCTGCCCGCGACGCTCGTCTTCGACTACCCGACCCCCGAGGCGGTCGCCGGCCACCTGCTGACCGAACTGGCACCCCCGGTGTCCGACGCGCCCGCTCCCGGCACGGGCGGGGAGGCCGGGGCGGAGTGGGAGGCCGAGGACGACGAAGCCATCGAGTCCATCGACGACATGGACGTCGACGCCCTCATCCGGATGGCCCGCGAGGGCTCCGACGACTGACACGCTCCACGGCCCGACACGTTCCGCGGCACGACACGTTCCGAACGGGAGAGAATCATGACGAACACGGCGCCCGACGATCTCGTCGCCGCCCTCCGCGACTCGCTCAAGGAGAACGCCAGGCTGCGCCGGCAGAACCGCCGACTGGCCGACACCGCCCAGGAACCCGTCGCCATCGTGGGGATGGGGTGCCGGTATCCGGGCGGGGTGGGGTCGCCGGAGGAGCTGTGGGGACTGGTGGCATCGGGACGCGACGCGGTCTCGGGGTTCCCCGTGGACCGCGGGTGGGACCTGGAGGAGCTGTACGACCCGGCAGCCGAACGGGCGGGGACCTCGTACACCCGCGAGGGCGGATTCCTGCACGAGGCCGCCGGGTTCGACGCCGAGTTCTTCGGCATCTCCCCACGCGAGGCGCTGGCGATGGACCCGCAGCAGCGCCAGTTCCTGGAGGTCTCCTGGGAAGCGCTGGAACGGGCCGGGATCGACCCGGAATCCCTCCGGGGCACCACCACCGGTGTCTACGCGGGACAGATGTACTACGACTACGGCCCCCGGCTGCACGACCTCGTCGAAGGGGTCGAGGGCTACCGCCTGACCGGGGGTCTGGCCAGCGTGCTGTCCGGCCGGGTGGCGTACACCTTCGGTCTGGAGGGGCCGGCGGTGACGGTGGACACGGCCTGCTCCTCCTCCCTGGTCACCTTGCACATGGCGGTCCAGGCTCTCCGCAAGGGCGACTGTTCGCTGGCGCTGGTGGGCGGGGTGACGGTGATGGCGTCACCGGGCACCTTCGTCGAGTTCAGCCGCCAGAAGGGCCTGTCGGCGGACGGCCGGTGCAGGGCGTTCGCGGCCTCCGCGGACGGCACCGGCTGGGCCGAAGGCGTCGGCGTGCTCGTGGTGGAGCGACTCTCCGACGCCCTGCGCAACGGACGACGCGTCCTCGCCGTCGTCCGCGGCACCGCCGTCAACCAGGACGGCGCCTCCAACGGCCTCACCGCACCCAACGGCCCCGCACAACAGAAAGTGATCCGCAGAGCACTCGCACAAGCCGGCCTCGAACCCCGCGAGATCGACGCCGTGGAAGCACACGGAACCGGCACCCGACTCGGCGACCCCATCGAAGCACAGGCACTCATCGCCACCTACGGCCAGGACCGCACCGACGACCAACCCCTCTGGCTGGGCTCCCTGAAGTCCAACATCGGCCATGCCCAGGCCGCCGCCGGAGTCGGCGGCGTGATCAAGATGGTCATGGCGATGCGCCACGGCGTGCTGCCCCGCACCCTGCACGTCGACGAACCGACCCCCTTCGTCGACTGGGACAGCGGCGCCGTGGAACTCCTCACCGAGCAACGGAAATGGCCCGACACCGGCCGCCCCCGCCGCTCCGCCGTCTCCTCCTTCGGCATCAGCGGGACGAACGCCCACATCATCCTCGAACAGGCACCCGCCGACCTCCCCACGGACGCCGCTCCCGGCGACACCCCCGACCTTCCGACCGCCCCCGACACCCCCCTGCCCCTCGTCCTCTCGGCCAAGAGCCCCGGTGCGCTGGCGTCGGGAGCCCGGCGGCTGCGCGAGCACCTCGCCGGCCGGACGCGGGCGGCCGACCTGACCGACATCGGGTTCTCCCTCGCCTCCCGCCCCGCCTTCGACCACCGCGCGGTGGTCATCGGCACCGGCACCGAGGAACTCCGGGACGGGCTCCTCGCTCTCGCCGAGGGACGCACCGCCCCCGGAGTCGTCGCCGACGTGGCCGACCGGACCGGCCGGGTGGCCTTCCTCTTCACCGGGCAGGGCAGCCAGCGCGCGGGCATGGGCCGCGAACTGTACGCCGCCCACCCGGTGTTCGCCGCCGCCTTCGACGCCGTCTGCGACGCACTCGACGGCCACCTCGACCGACCGCTGCGCGAGGTCGTCTTCGCCGAGCAGGGCACCGAGGCGGCCGCCCTGCTGGACAGCACCGTCTACACCCAGACCGCCCTGTTCGCCCACGAGGTGGCGCTGTTCAGGCTGCTGGAGAGCTGGGGCGCGCGCCCCGACGTCCTGATGGGGCATTCGATCGGCGAGCTGGCCGCCGCGCACGTGGCGGGAGTGCTGTCGCTCACGGACGCCGCGCGACTGGTCGCCGCCAGGGGCCGGCTGATGCAGGCACTGCCCCAGAACGGCGCCATGGTCTCCGTCCTCGCCCCCGAGACCGAGGTGACACCCCTCCTGGCCGGACGCGAACACGCCGTCGCGATCGCCGCCGTCAACGGCCCCGCCTCCGTGGTCATCTCCGGCGACACGGACGAGGTGCTGCGCGTCGCGGCCGCGCTCGAGGCCGGCGGCGTGAAGACCCGGCGGCTGACCGTCAGCCACGCCTTCCACTCGCCCCACATGGACCCGATCCTCGACGAGTTCCGCGCCGTCGCGGGCGGACTGGACTTCGCCTCGCCGACCGTGCCGATCGTCTCCAACGTCACCGGCCGTCTCCTCACCGACGAGGAGGCCCGCTCGCCGGAGTACTGGGCCGACCACATCCGCCGTGCGGTGCGCTTCCACGACGGCCTGCGCACCCTGTGGTCGGAGGGCGTCGACACCTGCCTGGAGCTCGGACCGGACGCGGTGCTGACCGCCATGGCCCAGGCCGGCCTGGACGAACCCGACGCCTCGGACACCGCGGAGACCACGGACGCCACGGACGCCTGGAGCGCTCCCGGCGAGGCGGGCGTCGCCGACCGGGCCCCGCTGCTGATCGCGACCCAGCGCCGTGGCCGCCCCCAGGCGCGCACCCTCGTCGAGGCGATGGCCCGGGCCTACGCGAGCGGGGCGACCGGTACGCCCTGGCAGGCGCTGTTCGAGGGCACCGGCGCCGGGCACGTCGACCTGCCCGCGTACGCCTTCCAGCACGAGCGCTACTGGCTGGAGCACACCGTGGCGCACGGCGACGGGCCCGCGGACGGCGGCCCCGAGTCGCGGTTCTGGACCGCCGTGCGCGAGCGGGACCTCGCCGGCCTGCGGGACCTGCTCGGCCCGGGGACGGCCGACGCGCTCGCGGACGCCGTCCCGGCGCTCGCGGAGTGGAGCGAGGACAGCGTCCGGCGGTCCGCCGCCGACCAGTGGCACTACCGCGAGGCCTGGTGGCCGATCGAGGAGCCCGTCGACACCGCACTCACCGGGACCTGGCTGATCGTCGAACCTCCCGGGGACGGGACGTCCGGTCTGGCCGACGGTGTCGGGACGGCGCTGGCCGGACGCGGCGCCCACCCCGTCCGGGTCGTCGTGGACCCGGCACGGGCGGACCGGGCCTCCGTCGCCCGGCAGCTCGCCGAAGCGGCCGGCGACGGCCCGCTCGCGGGAGTCGTGTCGCTGCTCGCCCTCGACGAGACCCCGTTCGACGGCCGTCCGGCCGTCAGCCGGGGAACGACCGCCACCCTGCTGCTGATCCAGGCGTGCGCCGACGCGGCCGCCGACGCCGGCCCCGACACCCCCGCGGCGTACCCCCGGCTGTGGCTGGTGACCCGGGGCGCCGTCGGGACCGGCGGCCAGGACCGGCCCTCCCGTCCGGCCCAGGCGCAGGTCTGGGGCCTGGCCCGCACCGCGGCCCTGGAGCACCCGCGTCTCCTGGGCGGGACCGTCGACCTCCCGGCCGCACCGGACCCGGACGCGCCGCGCCGTCTCGCGGCCGTGCTCGCCGCGCCCGGGGACGAGGACGAGCTCGCCGTCCGGCCCTCCGGCACCTTCGTCCGGCGGCTCGTGCGCGCCGCGGCCGGCCGGCCGGGCGGGGCCGCCTGGACGCCCCGGGGGACCGCCCTGGTCACCGAGGGCACCTGGGGCATCGGTGCGCGGGTCGCCCGCCGGCTCGCCGGCCTCGGCGCCGCGCACCTGCTGCTCACCCACGCCCCCGGGACCGAACCCCTCGGCGTCGAGGAGACCGTGGCCGGGCTCCGCGCGCTCGGCGCGCGGGTCACCGTCGCCCCCTGCGACCTCGGCGACCGGACCGCGGTGGCGGCCCTGCTCGCCGCCGTCCCGGAGGACGAGCCGCTCACCGCCGTCGTCCACACGGCGGCCGGACTGAGCACCGCCCCGCTGGCCGGGACGGACCCCGCCGGATTCGCCCGGACCGTGAGCTCCACCGTGGCGGGCGCCGTCCACCTGCACGAACTGGTGCACCTCGAAGCCGGCCTGGACCTCGACGCCTTCGTGCTCTCCTCGTCGGTCGTCGGTGTGTGGGGAAGCGGCGGGCAGGGCGCCTACGGCGCGGCCACCGCCCATCTCGACGCCCTCGCCGACCACCTCCGCGCCGAGGGCCGTGCCGCCGCCGCGCCGGCCTGGAGCGTCTGGGCGGACACCGCCGTCTCCCCCGACGCCACGGCCGGCGAGGACGCCGAGCGGACCCGTCGCGACCAGCTCCTCCGGCTCGGCCTGGCCGAACTCGACCCGGAGCGCGCCCTCGACACGCTGGTGGAGTCCGTCGGGCGGGCCCACGGCGGACACGTCGTCGCCGACGTGGACTGGGAGCGCTTCGCCCCGGCCCTCGGCACCGTCCGTACCGGCGCCCTGCTCCGCGGCCTCCCGGAGGCCGTACGCGCCCTGGAGGACCCGGCCGACGGCACGGACTCCCCCGGTGACGCCGCCGACGGCCTGCGGGCCTCGCTCGCCGGACGGTCCGAGGCGCAGCGGGAACAGCTGCTGACCGACCTGGTCAGGGCCGAGATCGCCGCCGTCCTGGGCTACCCGGGGACGGAGGCCGTTCCCGCCGGGAAGGCCCTGAAGGACCTCGGGCTCGACTCGATGGCCGCCGTGTCGCTGCGCAACCGCCTGAGCACGGTGACCGGCCTGCGGCTGCCCGCGACGCTCGTCTACGACCAGCCCACCCCCGCCGCCGTCGCGGCCTTCCTGCGGGCGGAGCTGGCGCCGGAGGCCCCGGGGAAGGAGGCGGACGAGGAGATCGACCGCCTGGAGGCCCTGATGAGCGGGCTCTCCCCGGAGGACCGGGACACCCGGGACCGGATCGGCACCCGGCTCCGGTCCCTGCTCGCCCGCCTCGCCGACCGCGACGAGGACGTCTCCGCGGCGGGTGTGGCGGAGCGCCTGGAGACGGCGTCGGACGACGACATCTTCGCCTTCATCGACAGCGAACTCGGCACCGCCTGACCCCCGGCCGTGCGGCGGCCCCGCCCGGCACCGGGGCCGCCCCTCTCCGGCCCGCCGCCGTCGGCGCGCGGCCCTTCCCGACATCAGCCCTTCCCGACAGCAGCGAGGAACGGATGAACGCCACACCAGACGAGAACAAGCTCCGGGACTACCTCAAGCGCGTCACCGTCGAGCTCGCCGACGCGCGCCGCCGCCTCAAGGAGAGCGAGGAGCGGCACCACGAGCCCATCGCCATCGTGGGGATGGCCTGCCGGTTCGCCGGCGGGGTGCGCTCCCCGGAGGACCTGTGGAGGGTGGTGGAGACCGGCACCGACGCCATCGGCGGCTTCCCCACCGACCGGGGGTGGGACGAGGACCTCTACGACCCCGACCCCGACCGGACCGGCCGGAGCGTCACCACCCGGGGCGGCTTCCTCTACGAGGCCGCCGGGTTCGACGCCGGGTTCTTCGGGATCTCGCCGCGCGAGGCGCTGGCGATGGACCCGCAGCAGCGCCAGTTCCTGGAGGTCTCCTGGGAGGCACTGGAGCGGGCCGGGATCGACCCGGTGACGCTGCGCGGCAGCGCGACCGGCGTCTACGCCGGCTGCGTCACCGACGACTACCAGCTCACTCTCCAGCAGGCCCCCGGCGAGATCGAGGGCCACCGGATGACGGGCGCGGCGCGCAGCGTGGTCTCCGGCCGGGTGGCGTACACCCTCGGCCTGGAAGGTCCGGCCGTCACCGTCGACACCGCCTGCTCCTCCTCCCTGGTCGCCCTCGACCAGGCCGTGCAGGCGCTCCGCCGCGAGGAGTGCGGCCTCGCTCTGGCCGGAGGCGTGACCATCCTGGCCACCCCCACCGAGTTCGTGAACTTCAGCCGCCAGCGGGGCTTCTCCTCCGACGGCCGGTGCAGGGCGTTCGCGGCCTCCGCGGACGGCACCGGCTGGGCCGAGGGCGTCGGCGTCCTCGTCGTCGAACGACTCTCCGACGCCCTGCGCAACGGACGACGCGTCCTCGCCGTCGTCCGCGGCACCGCCGTCAACCAGGACGGCGCCTCCAACGGCCTCACCGCACCCAACGGCCCCGCACAACAGAAAGTGATCCGCAGAGCACTCGCACAAGCCGGCCTCGAACCCCGCGAGATCGACGCCGTCGAAGCACACGGAACCGGCACCCGACTCGGCGACCCCATCGAAGCACAGGCACTCATCGCCACCTACGGCCAGGACCGCACCGACGACCAACCCCTCTGGCTGGGCTCGCTGAAGTCCAACATCGGCCACAGCCTCGGCGCGGCCGGAGTCGGCGGTGTGATCAAGATGGTGATGGCGATGCGCCACGGCGTGCTGCCCCGCACCCTGCACGTGGACGAGCCGACCCCGTTCGTCGACTGGGACAGCGGCGCCGTGGAACTCCTCACCGAGCAGCGGGAATGGCCCGACACCGGCCGCGCCCGCCGCTCCGCCGTCTCCTCCTTCGGCATGAGCGGGACGAACGCCCACGTGGTCCTCGAACAGGCCCCGGCGGTGGCGGACGAAGCGGCCGCGGACGTCGGGACCGGAGCGGGCCCCTCGGCACTGCCGTTCCTCGTCTCGGGGCGCGACCCGGAGGCGCTGCGCGCCCAGGCCGCCCGCCTCGCGGCCCACCTGACGGCGCGTCCCGACGAGGACATCGCCGACGTCGCCCACGCCCTCGCCACGACCCGGACCGGCCTCGACCACCGCGCCGTCGTCGTCGGCGACACCCCGGAAGCCGTCCTGGCAGGCCTGACCGGTCTCGCGGAGGGCGAGACCCGCGCCGCGTCCGTCGTGGGCGCGGTCCGCGAGCACGGCAGGACCGTCTTCGTCTTTCCCGGCCAGGGCTCCCAGTGGGCGGGCATGGCCGTCGAACTCCTCGACACCGCGCCCGCCTTCGCCGAACGTCTGCGGGCCTGCGCCCGCGCCGTCGGCGCCCATGTCGACTGGGACGTGGAGGACGTGCTGCGCGAGCGGGAGGGCGCCCCCTCGATCGACCGCATCGAGGTCGTCCAGCCCGTCCTCTTCGCGGTGATGGTGGCCCTCGCCGAGCTGTGGCGCTCGTACGGCGTGGAACCGGACGCCGTCGTCGGCCACTCCCAGGGCGAGATCGCCGCCGCGGCGGTCTCCGGCGCCCTCACCCTCGACGACGCCGCACGGCTCATCGTGCTCCGCTCGCAGCTCTTCGCCGACGAACTCGTCGGCCGCGGCGCCGTCGCCTCGGTGGCGCTGTCCGCGGACGAACTGGAGCCGCTGCTCGCCCCCTACGGCGAGCGGCTGTCGGTCGCGGGCCTCAACGGCCCCCGCCTGGTGACGGTGGCCGGCGAGACGGCGGCGCTGGAGGAACTGGTGGCCGCGCTCACCGCCGAGGGGGTCCGGGCCAGGATCGTCCCGGCCACCGTGGCCTCGCACACCTCCCAGGTCGACCGCCTGCGGGACCGGATCACCGACCTGCTGGGCTTCGTACGCCCCCGGGCCGGGCGCGTCCCGCTGTACTCGACGGTCACCGGCGAGATGCTCGACGGCTCCGAACTCACCGCCGACTACTGGTTCGAGAACTGCCGGCGGCCGGTCGCCTTCGAGCCGGTGCTGCGCCGGCTGTTCGCCGAGGGGTTCGGCGTCTTCGTCGAGTCCAGCGCCCACCCGGTGCTCACCCTCGGCATGGAGGCGACCGCCGAGGCCGCGGGTGCCACACCGCTGCTCTCCGGCACCCTGCGCCGCGGCCAGGGCGGCCTCTCGCGCTTCCACACGACACTCGGCACCCTGCACGTCGACGGCGTCCCCGTCGACTGGAGCCCGGCGTTCGCCGGCCGCCCCGGCCGTCGCCCCGACCTGCCGACGTACGCCTTCCAGCACCGCCGCTACTGGGTCGAGCCCGCTCCCCGGCAGGACGGGACCTCCGCCGACGCCCTCGACGCCGCGTTCTGGGAGACCGTCGAGCGCGAGGACCTCGAAGCCCTCGCGTCCGCGCTCGGTGTCGGCACCGAGCCGCTCGGCGCCGTCCTGCCCGCCCTGGCGTCCTGGCGGCGGGAGAGCCGCGCCGACGCGGAACTGGAGTCGCTGCGCTACCGGGTGGCCTGGCACGCCGTCGGCGAGCCGGTGGCGACCGGGCTCGGCGGCCACTGGCTGGTGGCCGTGCCGGCCGGAGCCGAGGACGGCACGGCCGGGACGGACCCGCTCGCCGGTGCCGGGTCCCTCGTCGCCGACGTCCTCCGCGCCCTGGAGGAGGGCGGCGCCCGTACCACCACCGTCGTCGTGACGAGCGGGGACACCCGCGCGGAGCTCGCCGGACGGCTGCGGGCCGCCACCGCCGCGGCCCCGGCCGCCGGAGTGCTGTCCCTGCTCCCGGTCGACACGACGGCGGACACCGCGCTCCCCGCCCTGCCCAAGGGGCTCGCGGGAACGCTGCTGCTCCTCCAGGCCGTCTCCGACGCCGGCCTCGACCGCCGCGTGTGGTCGGTCACCCGCGGGGCCGTCGCCGTCGGCACCGCCGACCGGGTCGACGCGCCCGCCCAGGCCCAGGTGTGGGGCCTCGGCGAGGTCGCCCGCCTGGAGATCCCGCACCTGTGGGCGGGCACCGTCGACCTCCCCGAGGCACCCTCCGAGCGCGATCTGCTCCGGCTCACCGCGATCGTCTCCGGACCGGCGGACGAGAACGCGCTCGCGGTACGCCCCTACGGCCTCTTCGCCCGCCGGCTCGTCCGGGCTCCCCGTACCGCCTCCTCCTCCGCCGCCGCTCCGCGACCGGCCCACGGCACCGTCCTCGTCACGGACGGCACCACCGGGCCCGGCGCCCGGGTGGCGCGCCTGCTCGCCGGGGACGGAGCCGCGCACCTGCTGCTCACCACCGACCCGGCCGCCGAAGCCGTCGCCGGACCTGTCGCCGAGCCTGTCGCCGAACTGGTCGCCGAACTGGAGAAGACCGGTAGCCGCGTGACGGTCGCGCCGGTCGACCTCGCCGACCGGGAGGCGCTGGCCCGGCTCCTCGCAGGCCTTCCCGAGGAAGCACCGCTCACCGGCGTCTTCCACACCGCCGGAGTCCTGGAGGAGGAGGCGCTCGGCACCCTCACCCCCGAGCGCCTGGAGGCCGTCCTGCGCACCAGGACGCTCGGCGCCCGCCACCTCCACGAGCTGACCCGGCGGCACGCGCTCTCCGCCTTCGTCCTCTTCTCCTCGGTCACCGCGGTCCTCGGCGCGGGCATCGGGCTCGCCGGACACGCCGCCGCCAACGCCTACCTCGACGCGCTCGCCGAGCAGCGCCACAGGGACGGCCTGCCCGCCACCTCGCTCGCCTGGGGCGTGTGGGACGAGGCGGCGGCCGCTCCCGGCGCGGCGGCGGAGGCCGCGACACGGCGGGAGCGGCTGGCCCGCCGGGGCCTGCCGCCGCTCGCACCGCGCCGCGCGCTCGCCGCGCTGCGCCGGGCCCTCGGCGGCGACACCCCGACCCAGGTCCTCGCCGACATCGACTGGGACACCTACCTGAAGGTGCTGGTGGCGGGGCGGCACGAACCGCTGCTCGATCTCGTCCCCGAGGTCGCCCGGGCCGCCGGCCGGGGCGCCCGTGACCGCGAACGGGCCGTCGCCGTGCTCGCGGAGCTGCGGGAGGCGACCCCGGCCGACCGGCACGCGCTCCTGCTCGCCCTGGTGCGCGCCGAGGTCGCGGAACTCCTCGGGCACGACACGCCCGACGCCGTCGCCCCCGGCCGCGAGTTCCTCGAACTCGGCATGGACTCGGTGGGCGCGGTGGCGCTCCGCAACCGGCTCGAAGAGGTCCTGCGGCGCAAGCTGCCCGCCCAGCTCGTCCTGGACCGGCGCACGCCCGACGCCCTCGCCGCCCATCTGGCCGTCGTGTTCGGTCCGGAGGCGGACGCCCCGGCCGGAGACGGGACCGGTGGGAACAGCGCAGGAGAGGCGGACGGACCGACCGACCGCTACCTGGCCGCGCTCGCGGCCGACGGACGCGCCGAGGCACTGGCGGGCCCGGTCGCCGAGGCGGCGGCCGCTCGCGCCTCCTTCGAGGCGCCGGGGGCGGAGGACGTTCCCGCGTCGGTGCTGATCGCGGCCGGCGGCGGCCGGGCCGACCTCGTCTGCCTCCCCACCGTGCTCGCCACCTCGGGCCCCCACCAGTTCGCCCGGCTCGCGGCGGGCCTCGGCGGCGAGGGCGCGGTGTCGGCGGTGCACCTGCCCGGCTTCGCCCCGGGGGAACGTCTGCCGGCGTCGCTCGACGCGCTCACCGAGGCGGTGGCCGAGGCCGTGCGCCGCCGGGCCGACGGCGCGCCCTTCGTCCTCGTCGGCTACTCGTCGGGCGGCGTCCTCGCCCACGCGGTCACGGCCGCGCTGGAGGCGGAGGGCACGCCGCCCGAGGCAGTGGTCCTGCTCGACACCTACGTGCCGGGGAGCGACGCACTCACCGCCGCCGGACCCGCGCTCATGCGGGGCATGGCGGAGCGGCTCGGCGCGTTCGCGCCGCTCGGCGCCGAGCGGGTCACCGCCATGACCCGCTACCTGGAACTCCTTTCCGGCTGGCGGCCGGCGGAGATCCGGACGCCTGTCCTGCTGGTCCGCCCGGACCGTCCCGTGGCCGGCTCCGAGATCCCGGCGAACGGCTCCTGGCAGGCCGACTGGCCGGGTCCGCACGAGGCCGTCACGGTGCCGGGCGACCACTTCTCGCTCATCGAGGAGGACGCCGTCACCACCGCGCACGCCGTCCGCGCGTGGCGGGACCGCTCGGTCCCTGCCCACGCGGCATCCGCCCCCGCACCGGCGAAGGAGCCGTCCGCATGACCGACAAGGACCCGTCCGAGAACGAGACGACCGGGACGAGCACGACCGGGACGAGCACGACCGGGCGGACCGCGGGCCGCGCGGAGGGGACGGGCCGGCGCACCCCCGTCCTGGTCGTCGGCGCCGGACCGGTCGGGCTGGCCGTCGCCTGCGCCCTGTGGCAGCGCGGCGTCCCGGCCCGGGTCGTCGAGGCCCAGGCCGATCCGCACCGGGGTTCGCGCGCCGTCCAGCTCCACCCGCCCACCCTGCGGCTGTTCCGCGAGGTCGGCATCCTCGACGAGGCCGAGCGGCTCGGTCTGCGGATCCGCACCACCAGCTACCACCTGGCCGGCGGCCGGACCCTGCGGGTCGCGCTCGGCACCGAGAACGAGCCCCTGATGCTGCCCCAGCAGGAGACCAGCCGGCTCCTGGAGGAGGCCCTCGTGCGGGCGGGCGGTCGGGTGGAGCGCTCCGTGAGCGTCACCTCCGTGGCGCCCGGCGCCGACGGCGTCACCGTGAAGGCCGAGGGGCCCCGGGGCACGGAGGTCATCGAGGCCGACTGGCTCGTCGCCGCCGACGGAGTCCGCAGCACCGTCCGTGAGCTGCTGGGCATCGCGTTCGTCGGCTCCCCGGTCGCCACCGGCTTCCTGCTCGCCGAGGGGCGGGTCGACGGCGCCTTCGAACGGGACGCGGTGCACTACTTCCTGGGCCACAAGGGCTCGGTGGTCTTCGCCGCGATGCCCGGTGACCGGGTCAGGGTCTCCGGCGCCGTGCCCGACGACCACCCGGCGACGCCCGAGGGCGTGCAGCGGCTGCTCGACGAGCGCGGCCCGGGCGGCATCACTCTCGAAGACCTCGACATGGTCGGCCGGTTCACCAGCCAGGAGCGGATCGCCGCCACCCTGCGCGCGGGACGCTGCTTCCTGGTGGGGGACGCCGCCCACACCCACTCCCCGCTCGGCGGCCAGGGCCTCAACCTCGGCATCCAGGACGCGCACAACCTGGCCTGGAAGCTGGCCGGCGTGTGCGCGGGCACCCTGCGCCCGGGGGTACTCGACAGCTACGAGGCCGAGCGGCGGGGAGCCGCCGAGCAGATCGTGCGGACCACCCACCGGTTCCTGAAGGTCTTCATGCTCGGTCCCTTCGCCGCCCGGGTGCGCAACACGGTGTGGAGCTCGCTGGAGGCGACCGGTGTGCTGCGCCGCTGGTTCGTGCCGTTGCTGGCCGGCTGGCGCGTCCACTACCCCGGCCCCCTGTCCCCCGACGCGGAAGGCCCCGCCCGGCCCGTACGGCGGCGGGGGCTGCCCGCCCCCGGCCGGCGGGCACCCCACTGGGTGCCGCAGGACCGGGCGGCCGGGCCGGCCGGGTTCCTGCTCGTGACCACGGGGGACGGCGCCGTGGCCCGGCGGGGCCGGGAGTGGGCGGAGCGGGCGCCCTTGCCGGTCGATCACGCCCATGTGCCGCGGCGGGCGGCCGGATTCCTCCTCGTACGGCCCGACGGCTATGTCGCCGCCTCCGGTGCCACACCCGCCGAACTCACCGGCGCCGGGCACCTGCTGGCCCAGATCGTGAGCTGACCCGGATCGTGAGCCGGCCCCCGGCGCGGAGTCCGCGCCGGGGGCCGGGTCGTCCCGCGAGCCGGGGCGGCCCGCGGTGGTGTCAGACCGTCGGCGTCGCGGGCACCCGGCCGGTCACCTCCACCGCGGCGACGTCGTCGTAGAAGGAGAGGTACCCCTTGATCTCGGGGACGGCGTCGATCGGGTCGAGGTAGGACCAGGCCACGTCCGGGCGGGCCGGCCCGGACGTGGCCTCGCCGCGGAACGACCAGTAGGCGGCCTCGCCCTTGTAGGGGCAGGTGGTCCGGGTGTCCGAGGGGTCGAAGAGCGTCAGGTCGACGTCCTCGGGCGGGATGTAGTAGCGCACGGGCAGGCCGGTCTCGTGGACCAGCACCGGGCGTGCGGTCTCGGCGACCGTACGGCCGTCGATCACCACGCGTACGGTCTGGTCCCCGCGTACGGCCGTGACGCGGTGGGTGTGTTCGGTGTGCGGCATCCGTGTTCCTCTCGTGCCGTCAGCCGGCGGCGGTGACGGACTGGTAGGTCTGCTCGGACAGGCGGATCGCCGCGCTCGCCATGTTCTCCTCCAGGTGCCGCACCGAGGAGGTGCCGGGGATCGGGAGGAGGGCCGGGGAATGGCGCAGGAGCCAGGCGAGCGCGAGTTGGGCCGGGGTGGCGCCGTGGTCCTCGCGTGCGGGGCTCCGGTCGGCGTCCGCCGCCTCGGGGGCGCCGGCCGGAACGGCACGGTCGGAAGCCAACTGTCCCATGGCGAGGGGGAACCAGGCGATGAACGCGAGGTCGTGGTGTTCGGCGTACCGCAGGACGTCCTCGTACTTGCGCTCGGCGAGGTTGTAGAGGTTCTGCACGGAGACGATCGGGGCGACGGCCCGCGCCTTCTCCACCTCCTCCACGGTGACCTCGGACAGGCCGATGTGGCGGATCTTCCCCTCCGCGCGGAGCTCCGCCAGTTCGCCGACCTGGTCCTCCAGGGGAACCGCCGGGTCGATGCGGTGGAGCTGGAGCAGCGGGAGGGTGTCGAGGCCGAGGTGGCGGAGGTTGAGCTCGACCTGCTGGCGCAGGTATTCGGGGCGTCCGACCGGGCGCCAGTCGTCCGGGCCGGGGCGGACGAGGCCGACCTTCGTGGCGATCACCAGGTCGTCCGGGTAGGGGTGCAGGGCCCGCCGGATCAGGTGGTCGGCGGTGTACGGCCCGTAGGAGTCGGCGGTGTCGATGAAGTTCACGCCGAGCTCCACCGCCCGGCGGAGCACCCGGACCGCCTCCGCGGGGTCGGCGGGATCGCCCCAGATGCCCGGTCCGGTGAGCCGCATGGTGCCGTAGCCGAGCCGGTTGACCGTGAGATCGCCGCCGATGCGGAAGGTGCCGCCCGCCGGCGGCGGCGTGCTGGACTGAGTCATGTACACAGTGTTCATCATTTACGCAGTGCACGTCAATTGCACTGTGTGAAGTATCAGGAGTGGGGTGTTCATGCCTCAACACTGCTAAGATGGCGAGCATGGGACAGGTGACTCAAAGCCGAAGGATGCGGCTTCGCGAGGCGACGACCGCGGAGATCAAGGCCACGGCCCTGGAGCACATGGCCTCCAGTGGGACGGCCTCCATCTCGCTGCGGGCCATCGCCCGTGACATGGGGATGACCGCCGGTGCCATCTACAGCTACTTCGACACGCGGGACAGCCTGGTCAGCGTCCTGATCGCCGATGTCTACGGCGGCCTGGCCGACACCCTGGAAGCCGCCATCGAGGCGGCCCCCAAGGACGACGCCGCGGCGCAGGTGCTCGCCTTCGGAAAGGCGTACCGCAGCTGGGCGGTCGGCAATCCCGAGGAGTTCCGCCTCGTGTACGGGGACGCCGTGCCCGACTACCAGCCCCCGGAGGGCGGCGTGGCGGCCGAGGCCGAGCACCGCTCCTGCGCCGTGCTGACCGGCATCGTCGCCGCCGCCTGGCCCAAGGCGCAGCACCTCTACATCGGCAGCGACCACACCTGGTCCGACTTCGACCCGGCGTTCGCCGAGCTGATCCGCGGCACGTTCCCGGACCTCCCGCCGGCGGCCGTGGCCCTCTCGCTGCGCGTCTGGGGCCGGATGCACGGCCTGGTGTCCCTGGAGGTCTACGGCCACCTCGCCCCCCAGGTCCGCGACCCCGAGAAGCTCTACCGCGCCGAGCTCGTCGACCTGTCCAAGTCACTCGGGCATGTCCCGGCGGCCGAGGACGAGGCCACCGCGGCCGCGTGATCCGCCGGCCGGCCCGCCGGTGACGGGCCGACACGCGGGACGCGACGGCCGGGTCGAGGGGTCCGCTTCCCCTCGACCCGGCCGTCGGCGTTTCTCAGGCGCGGTCGCCGAACCCCGCCAGCCAGCGCCTGCTCAGTCCGGCGTGGTCGGGCTCCGGGCCGGCGCTGAGCCTCCGCCACAGGCCGGCGAGCCGGTGCCCGGCCTCGGCGCAGTACACGTCCGCCGCCGGCCCCGCCTCGACGCCTTCCTCCGGAACGCCCGGATCCGCCCGGGCCGCCCGCGCGAGCACCGCGTACATGCCGAACAGCTCCGCCCCGATGCGGCCGAGCAGGATCAGCGTGTGCTCCTTCTCGTGCAGCTCCTCCTCCCGGGGGTGGGCCCGCACCAGCTCCCGGCACGTCGTGTGGAACCGCGCCACCTGCTCCCGTACGGACGCGAGATGGGCCCGGTTCGCCGCTCCGAGGCCGTCCCCCTCCCCCGGGTCCGGGAACGTGGGGTCGGGAGCGCTCCCTCCCCCCGTCCGGTACAGGGCCAGCAGGCGCCGTCCCGCCTGGGCGTCCAGCTGGAAGTCGACGTTCCCCGCGATGCGCAGCCCGCGGGCGTCGCGCAGCCGGCGCTCCAGCGGGACGGGGGGCGCGCCCCGGCGCAGCTTGCTCGGCAGCGTCTCGACGCCCTCCGCCCCGTACAGGGAGACCGTCCTGTCGACGATCCGCCAGGCCGTGCGCACGGCGAGGTTCTTGGCCGTGAGCCGCTCGAACCAGCGTTCCTCCGCCCCCGGGCCGATCAGACTCCAGCGGATCACGCTGTCGACGGCGTGCAGCTCGGCGAGCGTCCGCGCGACCAGCCGCTGGATCGCGTCGTACTCGATCAGGGGGCGTCCGTCGACCGCGCGCCGGGCGAGGAACTCCGCGGACCAGCGCAGGCAGAGCCGGGAGATGGCGAGGGCCGGGGCGCCGGTGAAGTAGAGCTGGCCGTCGAGGAGGACGTCGGACATGCGGGCGGAGAACCGCGGCTCCTCGGGCGCCCCGCGGACGACGTGCTCCGCCGGCACCTCCACCCCGTCCAGCCGCAGCGCCCCGTTGGGCAGGCCCCGGCTGCCGGTGAACTCGACGCGCGAGGTCACCTCGAAGCCGGCCGCGGCGGTGTCCACGAAGCAGACGCAGAGCCGGCGCCCCTCCGGGGTGTGCTCGGTGGCGGCGACCGCCAGGACGTCGGCCACCGGTCCGTGGCCGGTGAACACCTTCTCCCCGCGCAGCGTGTAGCCGGTGCCGTCGGCGGACCGGGTGGCCGTCGTCCCCGGCCAGGCGTTGTTCTGCCCGGCGGGCTCGGTCAGGGCGAAGCCCGAGACCGCGCCCGCGGCGAGCCGCTCCGTGAGGTGGTCGCGCAGCGGCCCCGGCGGCAGCGCCGGCAGCAGGGCGGGCGCGCCGACCCCCGCCTGCACGGCCAGCATCTGACCGGCCGGCATGCAGAACCCGGCGGCGTGCTCGACGGCGCGGAAGGCGTCGTACGACGACAGCCGCAGGCCGTCCGCCTCCGGTCCGAGGCGCAGCTTCAGGAAGCCGCTCGCCCGCAGTTCGTCCAGGAACCCGTCCGGGAGCTCCCCGGTCAGATCCACCCGGTCGGGGTCGAGCCCGTCCCGGAGGAAGGCGTCGAGCCGGGCCACGACCGCGTCGCCCGCCTCCTGGTCCGCCGGGGCCGGTACGGGGAAGTCGGGCAGCCGGGGCCCGAGCCGGCCGGACCCCAGGGCGGCGGCGAAGCCGGGGACCGGGGACGCGGTGGAGAGGGGCGGCGCGGGGGCGGCGGGCCTGGTGGCGCCGTGGGCGGCGGTCATCGCGTCCCCTCCTCGGGCACGAGTTCCGCGGGCACGAGTTCCGCGGGCACGTCGAGCAGCACGGTGTGCTTGTTGTTCGGCGCCCAGATCTCCGGGCCGGCCGGCCGGATCTCCTCGACCCGGTCGAGGAGGGCCTCCAGCGCCAGCCGGATCTCCAGCCTGCCGAAGGAGTCCCCGAGGCAGTAGTGGACGCCGTGGCCGAAGGACAGGTGCGGATTGGGGTCGCGCCGGATGTCGAAGCGGTCCGGGTCCGGGAAGACCGTCTCGTCGCGGTTGGCCGAGGGCCACCACAGGGTCACCTTGTCCCCGGCGCGCATGAGGTGGCCGTGCAGTTCCACGTCCCGGGTGAGGGTGCGCCGGTTGTAGGGGTTCGCCGGCAGCCAGCGGAGGACCTCCTCGACCGCGGTCGGCAGCAGGGAGCGGTCCTTGCGCAGCTCCCGCCACTGGTCGGGGTGGTGGGCGAAGGCCAGCAGACCGCCGGCGATGGTGTTGCGCGGCTGCTCGAAGCCGCTGACGAGGAGGACGCTCGCGTTGGTCTCGCGCTCCAGGTCGGTGAGCGGCGGCTGTCCGCTGTCCGCGGGCAGCTCGCCGGTCGCGAGGACCGAGGTCAGATCGTCCCCGGGCCGCTTCCGCTTCCGCTTCAGGAGGTCGGTGAAGGAGGAGCGCAGACCGGCGTAGACGGCCTTGGAGGCTTCGTCCACCCGGCCGGTCGCGCGGTGGGTGAACCCGAGGACGGCGTGCACCCGTTCCTCGAGTTCCGGCCAGTCCGCGCGCGGCACGCCGAGGAGGAGGGCGACCGAGCGCAGCGAGAACGGCTCGGTGTAGTCGTCGACGAGGTTCACCCGCCCGCGGGCGACCGCCCGGTCGGCCAACTCGGCGGCGAGGGCGCGGAGTTCGGGCTCCAGGCGGGTCACGCCGGTGGCGAGGGCCGGGCCGAGCAGGTGCTTGAAGACGTCGTGGCGGGGGTTGTCCATCATGGCCAGCACGCTGCCGGTGAGCCCACCGCCGAACGGCAGGTCCTCCAGGTGGGAGCCGCCGCCCCGGCGGCCGCCTCCGCCCTGGGAGGAGTAGACGGGATCCACCGAAGCCGCCGCGATGTCCGCGTGCCGGGTCAGGACCCAGAACCCCTCGCCGTCCGGGAGGGTGCCGGCGGGATGGCGGAGCACCGGCGCCTCCGCGCGGAGCCGGGCGAACAACCCGTACGGAATTCCGTCGGCGAATCCGGCGTGGTCGGTGAGGTCGAACCCTTCGAGTATCGCGGGGAGACCAGGGGGCTCCGCGGAATTCTGCCGGTCGCTGCTGCTCATCCGAACCTCGTGTAGGTGAGTTCTCTGCGCGATATTCTGCGATTTCCCCGGGGAAAGTAGTGACGGCCACCCCCTAGTGCCAACCCCAGATTCCCGAGGGCACCCCTGTGGGCGCGGTGCGGCGTGAGGGGTTGGCCCTAGGGGGCGGGCGCGCGTAATTTCCGGATCCCAGCAGACGGTCCTCAACCGAGTGGGATGTGGAAAATGACCGAGGCGTCGACCGCGAAACTTCCCGATGTCATCACCTACGACCCCGAGACGGCCAGGCGGACGCTTCCCTTCGATCCGTTCGATCCCGATTTCCATGCCGACCCGTTTCCGCACTACCGGAAGACGAGGGAGCGGTCCGGCCGGGCCTTCCGGACCCCGGGCGGGGTCGTGGCCGTGTACGGCTACGAGGAGGCCGCGACGGTCCTGAAGGACCCCCGGTTCGGCTGGGGCATCCACCCGATGGTGGCCGACCAGTTCGTGGAGAACCCCGCGAGCGGGGAATCGGGCCGGATCCTCATGTTCATGGACCCGCCGGACCACACCCGGATCCGGGGCCTGGTCTCCAAGGCGTTCACGCCGAAGATGATCGCCGGCCTGCGTCCGAAGGCGGCGCGGTACGCCGAGGAACTCCTCGACCGGGCGCTGGAGGAGAACCCCGACGGCCGGATCGACCTCCAGCAGGTGCTGTCCCGGCCCCTGCCGGCCCGGGTCCTCAGCGACATGATGGACATACCCGAGCACTACCATCCGCTCTTCTTCGCCAACACCATGGAGAGCGGGCGCGGGCTCGACCCCGGGTTCACGCTCACCGACGAGCAGAAGGCCGGCCGCAACGCCGCCCGTGACGTGTTCATCGACGCGGGCATCGAGATGGTGGCCGCCCGGCGGGAGAAGCCCGGCGACGACCTGATCAGCGCCCTGGCCCGCGCGGAGCAGGAGGGCGACCGGCTCTCCGAGTGGGAGCTGGCGATGCTGATGATGAACCTGCTGGCCGCCGGTTTCGGTGCGACGGCCGCGCTCATCGGCAACCAGAGCTACCACCTCCTCTCCCACCCCGAGCAGTTCACCTGGCTGCGCGCCCACCCGGAGCGGGTGCCGGCGGCCGTCGAGGAGCTGCTGCGCTACGACAGCACGCTGGCGATGGTGACCCGGACCGCCCTGGAGGATGCCGACGTCGCCGGGATCCCCGTGCGCGCCGGTGAGTACGTGGCGGTGATGATGGCCGCCGCCAACCGCGACCCGGAGGCCTTCGACGACCCGGAGCGGCTCGATGTCACCCGGGAGCAGACCCGCAACCTCGGCTTCGGGCACGGCATCCACTTCTGCGTCGCGGCTCCGATCGCCCGCATGATCGGACAGGAGGCGCTCGCCGCCCTCGTCCGGCGCGACGTCCGGCTGGACGACGACCGGTCGATCGAGCGGTGGCCCGGCGTCTCGCTGCGCGTCATCGGTGAACTGCCCGTCGTGCTGGGACCCGTCACCTCCTCCTGACCCGCACGCGTGCACCCGTGCGGCGCGCCACCTCACCCTGACCGGCCCCGGACCGCGCACACGGTCCGGGGCCGGTCCGCGTGCACGGCCCCGCGCCCGGCCGCGGGCACGCCGCTTCCGCTTGACAGTGAACGCCGTGGCGGTAGCATCTCCCATGCGAACTCTGAACACCGCTCAGCAATCGAACGACATGTAGAGATCGGTTCGCCGTTCTCCTTTTGCAGAAGGGCTCCAATCCAGTGGAAGGTTCCGTTAGCTCGCATCAGCGGTCCGGCCTGAGGCTTGCGCTGCTGGCGTTGGCCCAGTTCATCATCGCCGTGGACTACAACATCGTGTTCGTGGCACTGCCGGACATCGGCAAGGATCTGGACTTCTCCCCGCAGACCCTCCAGTGGGTCGTCAGCTCCTACGCCGTGGCCTTCGGCGGCTTCCTGCTGTTCGGCGGACGCGCGGCCGACAAGCTCGGGGCCCGCCGGGTCTTCGTCGCGGCGCTGGTCCTCTTCGGCGTCTCGGCCCTGGTCGGCGGCTTCGCGCAGTCGGCGGAGGTCCTGGTCGCCGCGCGTGCCGTGCAGGGACTCGGCGGCGCGCTGCTCTTCCCGTCGACGCTCACCCTGATCGTCACCAGCTTCGAGGAAGGCCCCTCGCGCAACCGGGCGCTCGCCGTCTGGGGCGCCACCGGCAGCGGTGGCCTGGCCGCCGGCGCACTGCTCGGCGGCGTGCTCACCCAGTGGCTGGGCTGGGAGTGGGTCTTCT
Organism: Streptomyces sp. R302; assembly: GCF_012927245.1. Lineage (GTDB taxonomy): Bacteria > Actinomycetota > Actinomycetes > Streptomycetales > Streptomycetaceae > Streptomyces. The sequence continues at coordinate 374,434 of NZ_JABBGE010000008.1, read as the reverse complement.
TCTTCATGGTTCCGCTGGCCGCCGTCGCCCTGCTCGGCGTCCCCGGCCTGCTCGCCCCCGACGCCGCGCGCAGCGGCACCCGTCAGGGCTTCGACATCCCGGGCGCCCTCGTCGTCACCATCGGTGCCACACTCGTGGTGTTCGGCCTGGTCAGCGGGCCCGAGTCCGGCTGGGGCACCCCGCGGGTGCTCGGCTCGCTGATCGTCGGCCTGCTGCTCGTCGCCTCCTTCTTCCTCATCGAGGCGAAGACCAGCGCCCCGCTCGCACCGCTCCGGATGTTCCGCAACCGCACGCTCGTCACCTCGATGATGGTGGCCTTCCTGCACATGAGCGCCCTCAGCGGCGGCTACTACCTCTTCACCACGTACATCCAGAACATCCTGGACTACAACGCGCTCCAGGCCGGTCTCGCGTTCCTGCCCCTGGGCCTGCTGGCGATGCTCGCCGGCGGAAAGATCGCGGCCTCGATGCTCAACAAGACCGGTCTGCGCAGCACGCTCTCCCTCGGCATGCTCATCTACGCCGTCGGCATGGCCGCGATGGCCGCGGGCATGGTCGCCGACAGCACCTACTGGGCGGTCCTGCCCGGCGTCGCCATCTACGGCTTCGGCGGCGGTCTGGCCTTCACCGCCATCTTCGCGACCGCCGGATCCGGTGTGGACCCCGCCGAGCAGGGTGTGGCCTCCGCGCTGGCCTCCACCTCCCAGCAGATCGGAGCCGCCGTCGGCCTCGCGGCGATCCTGGTCATCGCCAACTCCGGCCTCGACCTGACCGCCGGCGCCCCGGCCCCCGCGGACGGCGACGTCATCGAGGGCCTGCGCACGGCCGGCTGGGTCACCGCGGCGGCCGCGCTCCTCGGCGCCGTGGCGGCGCTGAACCTCCGCAAGGCTCCCGCCGCGGCCCCCGCCGCGACCGAGGAGCGACCCGAGGCGCGCGTCTCCTGACGCTCCCCTCCCCCCGACTCGGGACCCACGGCCGGCCATCCCCCGTACCGGCCGCGGGTCCCGATCGCACAGCCTCGGGGCCCCTCGCCGTCCTGGCGAGGGGCCCCGAGGCGTCTCCGGCACGGCGCACGCCTACACCGCGCCCTCCCGTACCTTCGTAGCGGCGGTCGAGGCGCTCGCCCCGAGCGCCGCCTCGCCGTTCACGGCGAGCACGAGGTCGCTGCGCCGCTTGATCCCGAGCTTCCGGTAGACCCTCGTCAGGTGCTGCTCGACCGTGCTGACGGTGACGAAGAGCTTGGCCGCGATCTGCCGGTTGCTGTTGCCGCGCACCGCCAGGACCACCACGCGCATCTCCGCGTCACTGAGCACGTCGACGAGCTTCTCGCCGCCCTCCGCCACGGCGAGCTCCTGAGGCCGCTGCTCGGCCTCCGGCACGGTCCGGGCCGGCAGCGACACGCCGATCCGCTCGGCGAGCTCGCGGGCCCGGCGCAGGGCGATGCGCCCCTTGCCGTACTGCCCGGCCTCCAGGTGGGACCGGCTCAGGGCGTTCAGCGTGTAGGCGAGTTCCAGCGGGTTGCCGCTCTTCTGCGCGGCCTCCAGCGCGTACCCCAGCAGCTCGGCCCGCTCCTGGGAGGAGACGGTCGCGGCGAGCGTCCGCAGGGTCAGCGAACGCGCCTCGTGGTGCTCCGTTCCCACCAGGGCGAACTGCGCCGTCGCCAGTTCACGGGCCTGCTCGACCTCGCCACGCGCCAGGTGGGCCCGGGCGGCGTCGGTCCGCCACGGCAGCAGGGCGGGGACGTCCATCCGCCACCGGCGGGCCAGTTCGCCGACGGCGGCGAAGTCGTCCAGCGCGGCCTGCGTCTGCCCGCTCGCGAGGAGCGCGTTGCCCCGGGCGCGCAGGTAGCGCACGCCGAGCGGGGTCCGGAACATGCCCTCCGGCGGCTGGACGTGGAGCTGGGTGAGCGCCCGGTCGGACGAGCCGAGGATGGCGTACGCCTCCAGGGTGACCGCCAGCGGCAGGCCGATCAGGACGCCCCAACTGGCGGACGGCAGCTGGGCGATGGCCCGCTCGGCCAGCCGTCCGGCCCGGGCCGGGTCTCCCCGGCGCAGGGCCAGCTCCGCCCGAAGGCTCTCGAAGAGCGCCTGCCAGACGGGGGCCGACCGGCTCCGGGCCGTGGCGGCGAGCGCGTCGATCCACCGCTCGGCCGATGCGAAGAGGCGGTCGAGGATGAGGGTGCCGGCGGCCATCACGAGGGGGATGAGCGTGTCGTCGTCCAACTGGTGGCTGGCCAGGGCCCCTTCCGCCCAGAGCGCGGGGAACGGCCCCACGCCTCCGTGCAGCACCCGGGACAGCTCCGACATCGTCTGCCCCTCGGACACCTCGGGCGCGACATCGGGCGCCTCGGCCGCCAGGTCGGCGGCGCCCTCCCCGGTGGCCGTATCGGGATAGAGGAGGGCGAGGGTCGTCCGGCACCGGCGCAGGGACGTCGAGGCCTCCAGGTCCTTCCGCCGCCGGGCCTGGCCCTCCAGCTGCTCCATGACCTCCAGGGCCGTGTCGGGCCGCCCGAACCAGAGCAGCGCGTCGACGGGGGCCGACACATGACGTGCCGTGAGCAGCCCGGACCCGGCCGCCTTCAGGAGCTTGGGCAGCCGGCGGGCCGCCAGCTGCGGATCGGACCTCCACTCGGTGCGGAAGAGCATCGCCGTCGTGGTGGTGAGGAACTCCTCGCTGCGGTCGTAGCGGTAGGCGACGGACAGGCAGTCGGCCGCGAGCGTGGTGTCGCCCGTGGCGAGGCCCTCCTGCGCGGCCTCCAGAAGCACGTCCGCGGCGCAGTCGTTGTCGATCCGGCCCGCCGCGACGAGGTGGTGGGCCACCGCGGTCAGCGGGGCGCCGTTCCTGAAGAGCAGGGTCCCGATCCGGGTGTGCAGCTCCGTGCGGGCCTCGACGGCCATGTCGTGCAGCACGGCGGAGCGCGCGACCGGATGGCGCCAGACGCCGTCCACCATCAGGCCCGTCTCCTCGAGGGAGGCGAGCGCGCGCCACAGCGAGTGAGGGTGCGTGTCGGGGAGCTGGGCGAGGAGCGGGGTGTACTGGGAACCGTCCAGAACGGCCATGATCCGGGCGACGGCCCGCACCGGCGAGGCGGTCCGGTAGAGGCAGCGGAGCACGGCCGCCTCGAAGCGCGGGCCCGCCGACAGGACGGGCTCGGGCCGCGCGTCCGCGACCGCGGCGGTGTCCTCGGCCAGGCCGCGGACGAGGAGCGGGTTGCCGCCGGTAGCGGCGAGGCACTCCGCGGCGAGGGCCCGGGCCGACCCGCCGCCGAGGCGGGCCGAGAGCAGGTCGCGCACCCCGCCGAGCGAGAGCGGCGGCAGCAGGACCCGGTGGCACAGGGGTTCCGGGGGGAGGTCCGCGCGGAGCAGGGTGCTCGAACAGTGCGGGGAGGACAGTTCGTTGAGGACGATGAGGAGCGGCGTCGCGCGCAGTCGACGGGAGAGGGCGGACAGGCACAGCAGCGACGGGGTGTCGGCGTACTCGACGTCGTCGACGCTGATCAGCAGAGGCCTGCGCAGGTACTCGATCAGGTCGTGCAGGGCCGTGCCCATCTGGTGGAACAGCCGTGGCGGGACGGCGGCGGACTCCTGCGGGTTCCCCGCGTCGGGGCTCAGGGCGCTGTCGACGAGACGGGCGACCTGACGGGCGGTCTCCAGGGGGAGGTCGATGCTGCGGAAGAGCTGGGCGAGGACGCCGAAGGGCACATGCCGCTCCATGCGGGAGGCCGTCGCCGAGAGGTGGACCACGTCGGTGAGGCGCGCCTCCTCCGTGAACGCGGCGAGGAGTTCGGTCTTCCCCTGGCCTATGCCGCCGCTCACCACGGCGATCCTGCTGTTCCTCCGGAGCGCCTCGGCGAGTAGGCGCCGGAGGACCGATAACTGTTCCTCTCTCTCGTACACGAGGCGAGGACGGAACGGACGAACAAGCTCGTCCGGTGCGGTCGGCGCACTGCTTGGCGGCATGAAATTCGACTCCGCTTCTATCTGACGGGACCGAAGGAGAAGCGCGGCGAGACCTGTCGGAGAGAGCTCTCGCGGGCAAGCTCTGGCCAGTAAATACCGGTCGCCCGAACCGGGCAACCAGCCTCCGGGTGGAGGTCGGTGCTCCGATTGGAGACTGAATACAAGGGAATCCATCACACCTGGCAGATCGGGACACCTGTCCGAAGCCGGGCGGACCGCCAGAGGCCCCCGTGACCCACATCACACGGATCGGGACATGCCTGCTGGAAGGTACAGGGGCAAGATCCCGGCCCGGGGACGCATGTGAATCAGCCACAGAAGGCCGGTTGTCGCACTCCTCGACGAGCCCGCCCCGGAAAAGGGGACCGGAATGCTGATCTTGTCGCGTGGAAACGAGTTCTTAGCCTCGTCGTACGAGACGGGCTCCGGCGACACGGCGAAGAACTGAGGTATTCGCCCGTTCCGGCGAAGCCGGGCCCCGGAGGCTCCCTCCCGGGCCCGGCGGCTGGGAGTCTGCCCCCATGGCGCAGACCCAGTGGACGGATGAACGGCTCGGGCAGTTCGTGGCGGTCGACCCCGTCGTGGACCGGATGCGGTCGCTGCGGGCGGCCTGGCACCCGGGCGACGGGGTCGCCGTCTTCAACCGGGTGTACCTGACGGTCACCGAGGAGATCGGCCACGCCATCGAGGCGGGCGCCTTCGGGGACCGGCGGGCGGCGGCCACCCTGGACGTGCTCTTCGCCGAGCGCTACCTCGCCGCCGTCGAGGCCCACGCCGCGGGCCGCCCGGGGCCCGCCTGCTGGCGGCCCCTCTTCCACTACCGGCGCCACCCCGGCGTCACCCCGCTGCAGTTCGCGCTCGCCGGGATCAACGCCCACATCGGCCACGACCTGGCACTTGCCGTCGTCGACAGCTGCGCCGCCCTGGAGTGCGTACCGGCCGACCTGGAGGACGAGTTCGACCGGGTCGGCGACGTGCTCGTCCTCCTGGAGGAGCGGATCCGCGAGGAACTGATGCCGGGCCCGGACCTCCTGGAGATCGCGGACCCGCTGACGCACCTGCTCGGCTGCTGGAGCCTGGACCGGGCCCGCGACGGGGCCTGGCTCGCCGCCCGCTCGCTGTGGCAGCTGCGGGCGCTGCCCGGGATCGCGGCCGAGTTCACCGAGCGGCTCGACCGCTCGGTCGGCCTGGTGGGACGGATGCTGCTGACGCCCCTGGCCAGGCCGTAGGGCCTCCGGGGATCAGTCCTCCGGCAGCTCGACCGGGGCGATCTCGTCGTAGACGTCGCCCGGGCCCGGGTTGGTGCCGTCGGTGGCGCCGCCGAAGTGGTGCATCACGCCCCACACCGCGTTGAGCGCCGTCTGCACCGCGCCCTCGGCCCAGCCGGCCGTCCACGAGATGTCGTCGCCGGCGAGGAAGATGCCGCGCTTGTCCTCGGGGAGGCGGTCCTGCATGAAGTGGGTGAACAGGCGCCGCTGGTAGCGGTAGTGGCCCGGCAGGTTGGCCTTGAAGGCGCCCATGAAGTAGGGCTCGTTCTCCCAGGAGACCGTCACCGGGTTGCCGATGATGTGCTTCCGGATGTCGACCTTCGGGTAGATCTCACCCAGCGACTTCAGCATGACCTCCATGCGCTCGTTCGCGGAGAGCGGCAGCCACTTCAGGCTGTCGTCGCACCACGTGTACGAGAGGCAGATGGTGGCCGGCTTGTCCGGGCCGTCGTCCAGGAGGTACGTGCCGCGGGTCATCCGGTCGGTCAGCGTCATCGACATGACGTCCCGCCCGGTTTCCTCGTCCTTGTCCAGCCAGAACGGCCGGTCCACCGGCACGAACAGCTTCGAGGACTCCATGTAGTGGGTCCGCTCGATCGCCGTCCAGTGGTCGATCGGGAAGAGCGAGTCGTCGCAGGCGATCTTGGAGAGCAGCATCCAGGACTGGGCGGTGAAGATCGCCGCCTGGTAGGTGCGGATGTCGCCGGAGGCGTCGGTGACGGTGATCCGGTTGCCCGCCGTGCGGTTCAGCCGGGTGACGGCCGGCTTCGGCTGCCCGCCCTCGTGCAGGGAGGCCAGCGAGGTGCCCTGCGCCCAGTGGACGATCTTCTCCGGCTCGCGCTCCCACAGGCGCAGCGGCAGCTGCTGCGAGCCGCCGACGATGCCGCGGTGGTGGTCGTCGGCCTCGGTGTAGACGACCCGGAGGATCTCCAGGATGGAGTTGGGGAAGTCGGTGTCCCAGCCGCCGGTGCCGAAGCCGACCTGGCCGAAGATCTCGCGGTGCCGGAAGGACTTGAAGGCCTCGGACTCGCAGAGGAAGCCGTAGAAGGTCTGGTTGTCGAGCTTCTCGACGAGCTTCGCCCAGATCTCGCGGATGCGCGGGACGTCGCGCTCGCGCATGGCCTGGTTCATGTCGGAGAAGTCGGCGCCCTCGTCGAGGCACTTGTTCCAGGCCTCGGCGACGTCGCGGTAGACCTGCGGCAGGTCGTCGACGGTCTCCGCGTAGTGCGACTCGCCCTTGAGGTCGACGACGGTCGAGGGGGTGGCCTCGGCCAGCGGGTTCGGGAACGGCGTGGTCTCCAGGCCGACCAGGTCGATGTAGTGCTGGAGGGCGGTGGAGGAGGGCGGGAAGCGCATGGCGCCCATCTCCGCCGTGAGGCCCTCGGTCTCCGGGCCCTCGAAGCCCACCGTGCGCAGCCGGCCGCCGATCTGGTCGGCCTCGTAGACGACGGGCTTGAGGCCCATCTTCATCAGCTCGTACGCGGCGATGATGCCGGACAGGCCGCCGCCGACGACCGCGACCTCGGCGCCGTGCTCGGTCGCGGGTATCTGGCCGAGGCCCGCCGGGTGGGCCAGGAAGTCGTCGTAGGCGTACGGGAAGTCCGGGCCGAACATGGTGATCGGCGGCTGCTGCTCGTCGGCGTGCTCGACGGCGTTGGGCACGGTGGACGTCATGGGGTACGGACTCCTTGCACGGGGGTGGGACGGGAAGTTCAGGGGGGCGGGGCGGGCGGCGGCTCAGACGAGGGAGCCGTACAGGCCCGGCCTGCGGTCGCGGAGGTACGGGTTCTCCGCGCGGGAGGCCGCCAGGGCCTCGGGGTCGACGTCGCCGAGGACGAGGTCCTCGCCGCGGCCCGCGCGGGCCCGGGCGGTGCCGTCGGGGCCGGCGAGCACGGAGAGCCCGACGAACTCGAAGTCGCCCTCGGCGCCGGCGCGGTTGGCGTACGCGATGTACATCTGGCTCTCGAAGGCGCGCACCGGGACGACGGAGAGCGGCACGATCTCGGCGGGGTGCATGAGGGCGGTCGGCACGAGGAGGAGGTCCGTGCCGGCCAGCGCCTGCGCCCGTACGTTCTCGGGGAACTCGACGTCGTAGCAGATCATCAGGCCGACGGTGAGGTCGCCGATGCGGGCCTGGACGAGCGGCTCGTCGCCCGGGGTGAACCACTTCAGCTCGAAGTCGCCGAAGAGGTGGGTCTTGCGGTAGTGCGCGAGGGGGGCGCCGTCGGCGCCGAAGAGCGCGGCCGCGTTGTAGATCACGCCGTGCCGCTCGGTGTCCCGCTCCGGATAGCCGTAACCGACGGCGAGCCCGTGGCAGGCGGCGATCTCCGCGACCGCGCGGGCCGAGGGCCCGTCGGACGGCTCGGCGAGGCGGGCGATGTCGGCGCCGATCGCGTAGCCGGTGAGGAAGAGCTCGGGGGCGAGCAGCACGTCCGCGCCCGCGGCCGCGGCCCGGCCGGCGGCCTCGTCGAGGATCCGCAGATTGGCGGTGACGTCACCGAGCCGGCCGGAGCTCTGGAGCAGGGCGGTGCGCACCGTGGGCATGCTGATCCTCGTGGGGACGGAGGGGAGGGAGGGACGTCTCGGGAGACGTTCAAAACGGTACGGTTCCGGGCTCGGCCCGGACAAGACGGGACCGTTGCGGACCGACCGTCGAACCGTTGCGCGATGTCCGACCTGGGCGGCGATTCGTTGCGCGACCCCGGCGGAGCGGCGGGTGTACGCGTTCCGGCGCGTGTCGGAGGGACGCGCACCCGACCGTGCCGAAGGGGCGCGCACCCGGGTGTTCCGGGTGCGCGCCCCTTCGGCGGTGCGGCTCGGTCAGGCGGGCGAGCCCGAGGAGAAGCGGCGCAGCAGCGGGGAGAGCACCAGGACGGACTTGGTGCGCTCCACGAAGGGCTCGCCCGCGATGCGCTCCAGGACGCGCTCGAAGTGGCGCATGTCGGAGGCGAAGACCTGGACGACGGCGTCCGCGTCGCCGGTGACGGTCGACGCGGACACCACCTCGGGGTACCGCTCCAGACCTCGCCGGATGTCGTCCGGCGAGGTGTTGTGGCGGCAGAAGATCTCGACGAAGCCCTCCGTCTCCCAGCCGAGCGCCGCCGGGTCCACCCGTACGGTGAAGCCGGTGATGGCGCCCTCGGCCCGGAGCCGGTCCACGCGCCGCTTCACGGCGGGGGCGGAGAGGCCGACGAGCGAGCCGATGTCGGCATAGCTGCGGCGGGCGTCTTCCGCGAGGGCGTGGACGATGCGTTCGTCGAGGTCGTTGAGTCGCACTACGGGTGGATCACTTCTCTGCGGGTGCCTCGGCCGGGGCCGGAGCCTTGGCCAGTCGGGAGCGGCGCATGCCGTACAGGAAGTAGAACACGAGCCCCGCGATCATCCAGCCGCCGAACCACAGCCAGGTGATGGCCGGAAGGCTGTACATGTTGTAGGCGCAGAAGAGGAAGCCGAGGATCGGCGTGACCGGGAAGAGCATCACCTTGAAGGTGCGGTTCATCTCGGGCCGGGTGTAGCGCAGGATGACGACGGCGACGTTGACCAGGGCGAAGGCGAAGAGCGTGCCGATGCTGGTCGCGTTGGCGAGTTCACCCAGCGGGATGAACGCGGCGAGGGCTCCGCAGAAGAGCGAGACGATCACGACGTTGGCGCGCGGCGCGCCGGTCTTCGGGTCGACCTTCGCGAAGACCTTGGGCACGAGGCCGTCGCGCGACATCGCGAAGAGGATGCGGGTCTGGCCGTAGAGGACCGCGAAGACGACGCTGGCGATGGCGACGACCGCGCCCGCAGCGAGCACGACGCCCCAGAAGCTCTGGCCGGTGACGTCCTTCATGATCTGGGCGAGGGCCGCCTCGGTGCCCTCGAAGTCCTGCCACGGCATGGCGCCGACGGCGACCAGCGCGACGAGGCAGTACAGCACGGTGACGATCACCAGCGAGAGCATGATCGCGCGCGGCAGGTCCCGCTTGGGGTTCTTGGCCTCCTCGCCGGCCGTGGAGGCGGCGTCGAAGCCGATGTACGAGAAGAACAGCGTGGCCGCGGCGGCGCTGATGCCGGTGACGCCGAGCGGGGCGAGCGGGGCGTAGTTGCCCGCCTTGATGCCCAGGAAGCCGATGCCGATGAAGAGCAGCAGCGTGACGATCTTCACGACGACCATGATCGTGTTGATGCGGGCGCTCTCCTTGGCGCCGCCCATGAGGAAGACCATCGCGAGGAGCACCACGACGAGGGCCGGGAGGTTGACGAACCCGCCCTCGCCGAGCGGCGCGGAGAACGCCTCGGGGATGGTCACCCCGAGGGTGCCGTCGAGCAGCTCGTTGAGGTACTCGCCCCAGCCGACCGCCACGGCGGAGACCGAGACGCCGTACTCCAGGACCAGGCACCAGCCGCAGACCCAGGCGATGAGTTCACCCATCGTTGCGTACGCATACGAGTAGGAGGAGCCCGAGACCGGTATGGAGCCGGCCAGCTCGGCGTAGGAGAGCGCCGAGAAGAGGGCGGTGAGACCGGCGATGACGAAGGAGATCGCCACCGCGGGGCCGGCCAGCGGAGTGGCCTCGCCGAGGACGACGAAGATGCCGGTGCCGAGCGTCGCACCGATGCTGATCATCGTCAGCTGCCACATCGTGAGCGAGCGGCGGAGGCTACCGCCCTCGCCCTGGCCACCCTCTGCGACCAGCGCTTCCACCGGCTTGCGGCGGGTGAGGGCGGAGAGCCCGGTGGTCTTGGGCGCGGTCGTGTCGACGACCGGCGGGGCTGCGCCGTGATCCAGCACTGCGGAGGCTCCTTATCGCTGCCTGTCGGTGGAGCGGGGACCGCGGCGGTACCCGGGCAGGCTGGAGAAGCCCACAGGGGAAGGGGAGACCGCCGAGCAGGCGGTCACCGCCACTCCTGGTACGAGGGCCCACCCTACGGCGCGACGGTTCGCATCCGTAATGCAGTGTTGTTGCGCACTGCCGGATGATCATTGCGCGCTCGGGGCGCAGACGGGGAAACATTGCGCTCCCCCGCAAAAATCGACACATCAGGGGCGTACCGCGCCCCGCGCACGCGCCTTGACTCCGCGGGCCGCATGCCCGACGCTGCACCCTCCGATCGGAGGTCGTCGGTGAGCTGGCTGGAGCCCGAACCCTTTCTGCGCGGCACGGCCTGGCGGGACGGCGACCGCCCGGTCCGGGCCGACCCGGCCGACCTGGAACGGCTGCCCCGGGACATCGCCCGGCGGGCGGAACTGCCGATCGGGGTGCGCCTGGAGTTCACGGCCGCGCCCGGCACCAGGGCGGTACTGCTGCGCTACCGGGCGGCCCTCCCGGCACCAGGCGACGCGCTGGGCCCGCTGCGGCACGGCTTCGCGCTCTGGCGGGGCACCCGGTGTCTGGCGGAGGTGTTCGCGGAGCCCGTGGAGGAGGGCACGGTACGCGTCCCGCTCCCGCCCGGCGGCGGCACGTTCACGCTCCATCTGCCGGAGGGCCAGGCGCCCGTGGCACGCGGTCTGCGGGCCGTCGGCGGCGCGCTCTCCCCCGCCCCGCGCCGCCCGCGCTGGCTGGTCCACGGCGACTCGATCACCGAGGGCTGGTGGGCGACCCGCCCCGCCCACTCCTGGCCCGCGGCCGCCGGCCGGCTGCTCGGCCTCGACCCGGTGAACCTCGGGTACGCGGGCGGGGCGCGCGGCGAACTCCCGCTCGCCGAGCACCTCGCCCGCCTCCCCGGCGACCTGATCACTCTGGCCTTCGGCACCAACTGCTGGGCGGCCGTGCCCTGTTCGGCACCCCTGCTCTACGAGACCACCCGGGCGTTCCTCGCCCTGGTACGCCGCGGGCATCCGGACACCCCGCTGCTGCTCCTCTCCCCGGTGCTGCGTCCGGCGGCGGAGCACACCGGCAACGCCCTGGGCGCCACGCTCACCGAGCTGCGGGCGGCCATGGAGGCGGCCGTACGGGACCTGGCCGCGGCGGGCGACCGCCGGCTCGCCGTCCTCCCGGGCCGCGACCTGCTGGCCCCGGACCACCTCGCGGACGGGCTGCACCCCAACGACGCGGGCCACGCCCTGCTGGGCGCGGCGGTGGCCCGCGCCCTGCGCGAGGCGGGCTTCGTGCCGCGCGGTGCCGTCACCCCGTCCCCTCGCGTCCGGGGCGGCCGATGAGGACGAGCGCGGTGCGGGCGGCGCCCAGGACGAAGCCGAGCGGGAGCGCGAAGCCGGCCCAGAAGGCCACCTCCGCGGGCAGGATCGCGAGGGCGAGGGGCCGGGCGGCGGGGCGGCGGAGCCACAGCAGCCGGCCCGTGGCCGTCTCCGCCGCGCAGACCGCGAGGAACCCGCCGAGCAGCGGCAGGCTCGTCCGCAGCCCGATCCGCTCGAAGGGGCCGCCGCCGTACGCGGGGAAACCGAGGAAGGTCCAGACCTCGCCGTGGCGGCCGAAATAGACGAGCGCGTACACGCAGGGCACGCCGAACCCGAGGCCCGCGAGCCAGGCACAGCACGCGGCGGCCTTCAGCGCGACGCCCTGCCCCCTCCGGCCCCCGTCCTCCCTGGTGCGGCCCATGGTTCGATCAGACCGCCGCCGGGGACGTACGTCAAACGGCCGGGGTCCCGGGAGAAGTCCCGAAGCCCCGGCCGCTGCGGGGAGCGTCAGCTCCAGCTCGCGTGGAGGGGCTTGCCCTCGGCGTAACCGGCGGCGGACTGGATGCCGACGACGGCCTTCTCCTCGAACTCGGCCAGCGTGCTCGCACCCGCGTACGTGCAGGACGACCGCACGCCCGCGATGATCGAGTCGATCAGGTCCTCGACGCCCGGACGGGCCGGGTCGAGGAACATCCGCGACGTCGAGATGCCCTCCTCGAAGAGCGCCTTGCGCGCCCGGTCGTAGGAGGACTCCTCGGACGTCCGGTTCCGCACGGCCCGCGCGGACGCCATGCCGAAGGACTCCTTGTAGGCGCGGCCCTGCGCGTCGTGCTGGAGGTCGCCGGGGGACTCGTACGTCCCGGCGAACCAGGAGCCGATCATCACGTTGGACGCGCCGGCGGCGAGCGCCATGGCGACGTCGCGCGGGTGACGGACGCCACCGTCGGCCCAGACGTGCTTGCCGTACTTCTTCGCCTCGGCGGCGCACTCCAGGACGGCCGAGAACTGCGGGCGGCCGACACCGGTCATCATGCGGGTGGTGCACATGGCACCGGGGCCCACGCCGACCTTGATGATGTCCGCGCCGGCCTCGACGAGGTCCTTGACGCCCTCGGCGGAGACGATGTTGCCCGCGACGATCGGGACCCGCGGGTCGAGCGCCCGCACGGTCCTGATCGCGGAGATCATCGACTCCTGGTGCCCGTGGGCGGTGTCGATGACGAGCGTGTCGACGCCCGCGTCGAGCAGCAGCTTGGCCTTGCCGGCCACGTCGCCGTTGATGCCGACGGCCGCGGCGATCCGCAGCTTGCCGTCCGCGTCGACGGCCGGGGTGTACAGGGTGGCGCGCAGGGCGCCCTTGCGGGTGAGGATGCCGGCCAGCTTGCCGTCCGCGTCGACGGCGGGGGCGTAGCGGCGGTTGGCGCCGTCGAGGGTGTTGAAGGCCTCGCGGGGGTCGATGTCCGCGTCGATCAGCAGGAGGTCCTTGGACATGACCTCGGAGAGCTGCGTGAAGCGGTCGACGCCGGTGAGGTCGGCGTCGGTGACGACGCCGACGGGGCGGCGGTGCTCGTCGACGACGACGCCGGCCTCGTGCGCCCGCTTGGGCAGCAGCGCGAGCGCGTCGGCGACGGTCTGGTGCGGCTCCAGGACGATGGGGGTGTCGAGGACCAGGTGGCGGCCCTTCACCCAGGAGACGACCTCGGTGACGACCTCGATCGGGATGTCCTGGGGGATGACGACGATGCCGCCCCGGCGGGCGACCGTCTCGGCCATGCGGCGGCCGGCGATCGCGGTCATGTTGGCGACGACCAGCGGGATCGTCGTACCGGTCCCGTCCGGCGCGGAGAGGTCCACGGCCTGTCGGGAGCCGACGGCCGACCGGCTCGGCACCATGAACACATCGTCGTACGTGAGGTCGTACGGCGGCTTGACGTCATTGAGGAAACGCACGTGCTGACATCCCAGTCGTTCGGATCGGCCCCTAGGCATTTCAGCCAGGGGAAAAAGCACGTAGTTCATTGTCCCACGCCGGTACGGATACCAGCCCCGGGCGAATCCTCCGAGCCTCACGACCGCCCTTTCGGAGGATCACCCGAACACTTTCGGTCAGCCGCCGCTCTCCGCGGTGTGGCCGGGGCGGATCAGCCCCGTCTCGTACGCGAGGACGACGAGCTGGACGCGGTCGCGCACGCCCAGCTTGGTGATCGCCCGGGTGACGTGGGTCTTGGCCGTCAGCGGTGAGATCACCAGCCGTTGGGCGATCCGGTCGTTGGAGAGCCCGGCCGCGACCAGGGCGACCACCTCGCGCTCGCGTGCGGTGAGCGCGGTGAGCCGCTCCGCGGCGACGGTGGCGGCGGGCGCGCGGTGGGCGAACTCCGCGACGACCCGGCGGGTCGCGCTCGGCGAGAGCAGGGCGTCGCCCGCGGCGACCGCCCGGATCGCCTGGCGCAGGTCGTCCGGTTCGATCTCCTTGGTGAGGAAGCCGCCGGCGCCCGCGCGCAGCGCCGCGAAGACGTACTCGTCGGTCTCGAAGGTGGTCAGCACGATCACCCTGGTGCCGGCGAGTTCCGGGTCCTTGGTGAGGGTCTCGGTGGCGGTCAGCCCGTCCGTCCCGGGCATCCGGATGTCCATCAGGACGACGTCGGGGCGGAGCTCCCGGACGGCGCGCAGCGCCTCGTCGCCGGTGGCGGCCTCGCCGACCACCTCGATGTCGCGGGTCCGCCGGAGCAGGCTGCGGAAGCCGGCCCGGACGAGGGCCTGGTCGTCGGCGAGCAGTACCGAGATCGTCATGATCGTCAGCTTGGCACAGGAATCACGGCCCGGACGGTGTGTCCGCCGTGCTCGCCCGGCCCGGAGGCGAACTCGCCGCCGAGGACGGAGACCCGCTCCCGCATCCCGGCGACCCCGTGCCCGCCACCGCCCGGGCCCCGTTCGCCCGCGGCCCCTTCAGCCCCGACCCCGACCCGAGCCCCGTCCCCGGCGCCTGCGCCTGCGCCTGCGCCTGCGCCCGTACCCGTACCGACGGCCCCCGCGCCCGTGCCGTCGTCGGCGATCTCGACGCGTACGGCCTCGGAGCCGTACCGCAGCCGGACGTCGACGCGGGTGCCGCCGGAGTGCCGCACCGCGTTGGTCAGCGACTCCTGGACGATCCGGTAGACGGCGAGCGCGACGGGCGCCGGGACACCGGCCGGGTCGCCCTCGGTCTCGACGGCCGCCCGGAATCCGGCGGCCCGTACGCCCTCCACCAGGTCGCCGAGGCCGTCGAGTCCCCGCCCGGGGGCGAGTTCCATGGCGCCCGGGTCCTCCCCGGGGTCGCGCAGGACGCCGATGAGCGCGCGGAGGTCGGTGACGGCGGTCGCGCGGACCTCCTGCGCGGTCCGCAGCGCGGCCCGCGCCTCCGCCGGCTCGTCGTCGAGGGCCTCGACGGCCACCCGCAGCTGCACGCCGACGACGGTCAGGGTGTGCGCGACCACGTCGTGCAGCTCGCGGGCGATCCGGAGCCGCTCCGCCTCGGCCCGCCGCCGGGCCTCCGCCGCCCGCTCCCGGGCGGCGCGTTCCCGTCCGGCCGCCTCCTCGCGGCGCCAGTTGCGGCCGTTGCGCCAGGCAGTCGCGGCGGCCAGGACGAGGGCGAGCCAGAGGGTCTCCGCGCCGAGCTCGGCGACGACCCCCCGGCCGCCGAGCCCGGCGACGTACCGCTCCCAGTTCGCCGCGAAGGCGACCTGGAGGACCCCGACGGCGACGGCGAAGGCGAGCCCGCGCGGCACCCGCCGCAGCAGCGGGCCGAGCCGCTTCCCCGCCGCGTCCGGTGCGGCTCCGTCTCCGGCCGCCACGAGGAAGTACGCGGCGGAGGCGGGCCAGATCCAGCCCACGTCCGACATCCCGGCGCCACGGAAGGCGATGACGGTCTGGACGCTCGCCAGGAGGGCCGCGCGCGGCCACCGGCCGGCCGCGAGGACCAGCACGGCGAGCCCGAGGGCGTACGGCACCGCGCCGGCCAGGAGCGGGCCGTCTCCCGCCAGGGCCTCGGCGGTGACCACGGCGACCGCCGTCACGGCGGCCGCGGCGCCCCGTACGGCCCCCGCGGCCCCCGCGCCCGCCGGTCCCCCGACGGTCCCCGCCCCACCACTCCGCTCGCCCGCGCCACGCTCTTCGCTCACCGGCTCATTCTGCCCAACGTCCGCCCGCGACCAGGGCCGTTCGGGCCTCACGCGCGCTCCTGCGGGCGCGCGGCGGCGACGGCGGCGAGCGCCACCCAGACCAGGGCGGTGCCGAAGGCGATGCGCTCGACGAGCCCGACCACGGTGGGCACGGCGGCGGTGCCGAGCGAGGGCCCGTCCATCACGTCCACCAGGCAGACAAGGAGCACGCCGGTCGAGACGACCGAGGTGACGAGCACGGCCCGCAGCGCCAGGGCGGCGCCCGGCCGGCGCCGGGCCAGCCACCGGTGCAGCACCAGCGCGGCCACGGGCAGGGCCAGGAAGGCGGGGGCGGCGGCGGTGCCGTGGACGAGGTCCGAGGCGGAGGGCCGGCCCCACTGCCCGGGCGGGTCGGCGGGGAAGACCCCGGCGACCAGGACGCCGAGGGTCCACACCCCCACCGCCCACCGTCCGGCCCGGGGCGCCCCGGCGCGCCGCAGCAGGGCAAGGAGGAGACCGGAGACCCCGGCGATCACCAGCAGGGCGGCGGTGATCAGCCAGCCGGCGGTCCCGTTGACGTACCGGCTGATCACCTCGGTGACCGGGCTGTACCCCGGGTTCAGCAGGTCGGCGGCGGCGATCCCGGCCACGGCGGCACCGACCCCGGCGACGACGAGCGAGGAGGAGGACGGGGAGGACGGGGAGTGCGGAGAGGAGGAGGACGGGGAGGACGGTGAACGAGTCTGCACGAGGAGCCTCCGGACGGTGAGGGGCGGCGCTTCCGCCCGACGCCCCTCACGCTAGGAATCCGGCCGCCCCACCCGCGTCCCCCGTCCGCCGACATCCCGGCGTACTCCCCCGGCGCACGCCGTACTCCCCACGGTGTACGCGCCGGGCCTCACTCCTCCGCCCCGTCCCCTCCCAGGGCGACCAGCACCGAGAGCCGCTCGCCGGACTCCTCGACGGCCGTCGCGAACACCTCCTGGGCGAGGTCCCAGTCGCGCGGGGCGCGCCGCGCGTAGGCCTGCCAGTGGGTCACCACGACGGCGACGGGCCGGGGCAGGTCGCCGAGGCTCTCCGCCAGCGCGTCCCAGTTGCGGCCGAACCAGTCCGGCAGGCCGAACGCGTCCGCGCAGCGGTCCATGAAGCCCGCCTTGTCGGTGACGCCGCGCAGATCGAGGACGACGGGGTCATCGAGCCTCATCGCCGACCACCTCCCGGAAGCTCTCGTAGTGGTCGTCGGTGTAGTACCGCTCGCCGTCCCCGCCGGTGACGATCCGGCGCGCGCCCCGGTCGCGTTCGCCGGGGGTGCGGACGGTGTACTCGTGGTAGTAGCCGCGCTTCCTCGGCGGCAGGATCCGCTCGAAGTTCGAGAAGACGCTGCCGTCCTTGCCGTACGGGAAGGGTCCGCCGGCCCGGATCAGCGCGAGGGTCCGGCGCGCCTCGGGCGGCAGCTCCGACTCCCGGACGGTGGGGAGGTCCGAGACGGGCGCGGAGGCCACCGTCGCGGCGGTACGGGACGGGGCCGCGGTGGCGGTCGGCGTGGCGGTCCCGGAGGAGCAGCCGGTGAGGAGCAGGGTCAGCCCGGCCAGGACGGCGAGCCCCGGCCGGAGGCAGCGAGCGATCATGCCCCGATGCTGTCACCGGCCGCCCGGTCCGGCCCGGGGACGCGCCCGGGGACACGTCCGGGTACGCCGGAGGGCGCCGACCGTGCCCTCGGTCGGCGCCCTCCGGTGTGGCTGCCGGGCTCAGCGGCCCTCGGTGCCCGTGCCCGTGTCCGGGTCCTTGCGGTCGAGGGCCGGGCGCGGGCCCGGGCTGAACTCGGTGAGCAGGTAGTCGGCGGCCGAGCGGTCGGTGACGAGGCTGGTGACGAGGCCGGAGCGGAGCACCGCGCCGATCGCCGCCGCCTTGCGCTGGCCGCCCGCGATGGCGACGACCTCGGGGATCCGGCGCAGCCGGTCCGCCTCGACGGTGATGCACCGCTCGCCGAGGTCGCGGCCGACCCGGCGGCCCTCGGAGTCGAAGAGGTGCGCGGACATCTCGGCGGCCACGCCGAGGGTGGCGTAGTGGGCGCGCTCCTCCTCGGTGAGCATGTCGTGGACGGTCGAGATGCCCGGCTCCCAGGAGCCGATGGAGACGCAGGCGACGGTGACCTTGTCGAAGTACTCGAAGGCGCGGGCGATGCCGGTCTGGTTGCGCAGCGCGGCGGCGGTGGCCGGGTCGGGCAGCAGCATGGGCGCGTAGATGGGGTGGGCCTCGCCGCCGGAGACCTGGGCGGCGCGCCGGACCGCCTCGACCGAGCCGCGCTCGGCGGTCCCCGCGTCGTACACGCCGGTGAGCTGGACGACCGTGCACGGGGGCAGCCGGTCGAGGGCGGCCGCCATGTGGATGGTCGAGCGGCCCCAGGCCAGGCCGAGGACGTCGCCCTCGGTGACGAGCTCGCCGAGGAGGTCGGCGGCGACCTCCCCGAGGTTCTCCGGGTCGGGCGACTCGTCGTCCTCGGCCGGGGACTCGACGACGACGGCGTGGCGGAGCCCGTAACGGGCGCGCAGCGCGTCGGAACGTTCGGCGTCCAGCTCGGCCGGTACCCGGATCTCGATGCGTACGAGATCCCGCTCCAGAGCGGTCTCCAGGACCCGGGCCACCTTGAAGCGGCTCACGCCGAACTCCTCGGCGATCTGGATCTTGGACTTCCCCTCCAGGTAGAAGCGGCGCGCCATGGCCGCCGCCTGCACCAGCTCCGCGGGGCCCATCCGCAGGGCCGACCGTCCCGCCGACATTCCCGCCACCGCGATCTCCTCACTGCTGTTCACGCACCGCTGTCCACGATCCGTGTTCGTTCACACTCTGGACCCGCTGTTCATCCTGTCAGAAACGGCGAGCCTTGATCAGTCCTGTCGGCGGCCCGTCGGACCGCGTTCACCAGCCGGAGGCTCAGTGGCCACATGCCCAGGCGGCACCGGCCGTGGCGGCGTCCGCCCTGGCCCGCAGCGCGGCCACCGCGGCGGCCGGATCGGCCGCGCCGTAGACCGCCGAGCCGGCCACGAAGACGTCGGCGCCCGCCTCGGCGCAGCGCTCGATGGTCGCCTCGGAGACCCCGCCGTCGACCTGGAGCCACATTTCCAGGCCGTGCTTGGAGATCAGCTCACGGGTGCGGCGGATCTTGGGCAGCATGATGTCGAGGAAGGCCTGGCCGCCGAAGCCGGGCTCGACGGTCATGATGAGCAGCATGTCGAGCTCGGGGAGCAGGTCCTCGAAGGGCTCGATGGGGGTGGCCGGCTTGAGCGCCATGGAGGCCCTGGCGCCCTTGGCGCGGATCTCCCGGGCGAGCCGGACCGGCGCGGCGGCCGCCTCGACGTGGAAGGTCACGGAGCCGGCGCCGGCTTCGACGTACTGCGGCGCCCAGCGGTCCGGGTCCTCGATCATCAGATGACAGTCGAGGGGGATGTCGGTCGCCCGGCTGAGCGACTCGACGATCGGCACGCCCAGCGTCAGGTTGGGCACGAAGTGGTTGTCCATGACGTCGACGTGCAGCCAGTCGGCCCCGTCGACGGCCTTGGCCTCGTCCGCGAGGCGGGCGAAGTCTGCGGAGAGGATGCTGGGATTGATCTGCGCCATGAGCCAAGCCTGCCACGTTCTTGGGGACTTCTTTGCCGCGAACCGTTGAGCGGCCCCGCCGACACCGGACGTACTGGTACAGACCAGCGCAAACCGTCAGGTCGTCCGGTGGAAACCGTCAGACCGTCCGGCGGATCAGCGCCAGGTACATGGCGTCCGTACCGTGCAGATGCGGCCACAGCTGGACGTCGGGACCGTCTCCGAGCCGCTCGACACCGGGGAAGAGCGGCCGGGCGTCGATCAGCTCGGCGCCCCCGAGCTTCTTCAGCACGTCGTCCACGACGACCCGGGTCTCGGCGAGGTGCGGCGAGCAGGTCGCGTACCCGACGACTCCGCCGACGCGGACGGCCCTGAGCGCCTCGGTGAGCAGCCCGCGCTGGAGCGGCGCGAAGCCGTCGAGGTCCTCGGGGCGGCGGCGCCAGCGGGCCTCCGGGCGGCGGCGCAGGGCGCCGAGCCCGGAGCAGGGCACGTCGACGAGGACCCGGTCGAAGGAGCCCTCGCGCCACGGCGGGCGGGTGCCGTCGGCTGCGATGACCTGGTACGGGCCGGGGTTGCCGGCGAGGGCGCGCTCGACGAGCCGGGCGCGGTGCGGCTGCTTCTCGGAGGCGAGCAGGGCGGCGCCGCGCTCGGCGGCCAGCGCGCCGAGCAGGGCGGCCTTGCCGCCGGGGCCCGCGCAGCCGTCGAGCCAGCGCGTGTCGGGGCCCTCCAAGGGCGCGTTGGCCAGCGCGATCGCGACGAGCTGGCTGCCCTCGTCCTGGACGCCGGCCCGGCCGTCCCGGACGGCCTCCAGGGCACCGGGCTCGCCGCCCTCGGTGAGCCGCAGGGCGTAGGGGGACCAGCGGCCCGGCTCGGTCTCCGCGGCCCCGGCCAGCTCCTCGACGGTGGACCGGCCGGGGCGGGCGACGAGGGTGACCTCGGGCCGCTCGTTGTCGGCCTCCAGGAGCGCCTCGATGCCGGCCCGGCCGCCGCCGAGCGCGTCCCAGAGCGCGGAGACCACCCAGCGGGGGTGGGAGTGCACGACGGCGAGGTGGTCCTCGGCGTCCTTCTCGTACGGCGGGGCGACCTCGGCCAGCCAGGCGTCGAGGTCCTGCCGCGTGATCTTCCGCAGCACGGCGTTGACGAACTTGGCGCGGCCCTCGCCGAGCACCGCGCGGGCCAGCTCGACGGTGGCGGAGACGGCGGCGTGCGGCGGGATCCGGGTCCCGAGCAGCTGGTGCGCGCCGAGCGACAGCACGTCCAGGACCGGCGGGTCGACCTCGCGCAGCGGCCGGTCGACGCAGGCCGCGATGATCGCGTCGTACGTGCCCTGCCGGCGCAGCGTCCCGTAGACCAGCTCGGTCGCGAGGGCCGCGTCCCGCGCCTCGAAGCCCTCCTTCTCCCGCGCCTTGCGCAGCAGCGGGGGCAGCACGAGGTTGGCGTACGCGTCCCGCTCGTCGACCGCCCGGAGCACCTCGAAGGCGAGCATCCGCACGGGATCCTTCTTGGGCCGGCGGTGGGGCTTGGGGGGACGGCGACGTGCCTGCTCGCTCAAAGGTGCTCCGCGTGACGAAATGAGGGGTCGAACCCACCCAGCCTACGTCCGCGCGCCGCTACCGGGGAAAACGCCCCTGGCGGATCGTCCAGTCCTCGGCGGCGATCAGGCAGGGGACGGGCGCGGTGCCGCCGCCGTCCGCCTCGAAGGCGAGGAGCACCGGCGGCTCCTCGCCGGTGCTCCGGACGACCTCGGCCCGTTCCACCGCCGTGGGCTCGCGGAAGACGGGGTCCATGAAGCCCGTCGGGCACCGGACGTACGAGACGTCCACGAGCTCCGCCTCCAGGCCGTGGTGGTGCGTGAGGTCGTACCCGGCGACCAGGGTGAGCCGGCTGCCGTCGAAGCGGCGCGGCTCCCAGGCGTCCCACGGCCCCTCGGGAAGCGGCAGCGGGGTCACGCGCCCAGGCGCTCGCCCGGGGCGATGCGGACGCCGCGGGCCCAGTCGGCGGCCTTCATGGGCTTCTTGCCCTGCGGCTGGACCCAGAGCAGCTCGACGGCGTACGAGCCGGTGCCGGCGAACACGTTGTTCTTGCCGACCGCGAGCTCGCCGGGGGCGAGGTCGGTACGGTCCGGGACCGGGGCCGCCTGGATCAGCTTCAGGCGCTCGCCGCGGAAGAGGGTCCAGGCGCCGGGGGCCGGGGTGCAGCCGCGGATCACCCGGTCGACCCGGAGGGCGGGCGCGGCGAAGTCGACGTGGGCGTCCTCGACCTCGATCTTCGGGGCGAGGGTGATGCCGTCGGCGGGCTGCGGGACGGCCTTCAGGGTGCCGTCCTCGATGCCGTCCATGGTCGCCGAGAGCAGCCCGGCGCCCGCGAAGGCGAGCCGGGTGAGCAGGTCGCCGCTGGTGTCGGTGGGGCGGATCTCCTCGGTGATCACGCCGTAGACCGGCCCGGAGTCGAGGCCCTTCTCGATCTGGAAGGTGCTCGCCCCGGTCACCTCGTCGCCCGCCATCACCGCGTGCTGGACGGGGGCGGCGCCGCGCCAGGCCGGGAGGAGGGAGAAGTGCAGGTTGACCCAGCCGTGCGCCGGGATGTCGAGGGCCTTCTGCGGCAGCAGCGCGCCGTAGGCGACGACCGGGCAGCAGTCGGGGGCGATCTCGCGCAGCCGGGCGAGGAAGTCCTCGTCGCGCGGGTGGGCCGGCCGCAGGATCTCGATGCCCTCCTCCTCGGCCCGCTGCGCGACCGGACTGGCCACGAGCCGCCGCCCGCGCCCCGCGGGCGCGTCCGGCCGGGTGACCACGGCCGCCACCTCGTGCCGGCCCGAGGCGAGCAGAGCGTCCAGGGCGGGAACGGCGACCTCGGGGGTGCCTGCGAAGACCAGCTTCATGGGTGGCGACTGCCTGTCTGTCCGGGGGCGTTGCGAGCGACGCACCAGTCTAGGCGCTGTCTCCGACGCGGGCCCGGGGGGACGAGACGGCCCCGACCGGGGAGGGCGCGGCGGGGAAGACGCGGCGGGGAGGCACGGCCGGGAGGGCACGGCGGGGAGGACGGGCACGGCGGCGCGCGGAGGGAGGGGGCGTGCGCGACGGTGAGCGCCCTGCGCATATGCGTGTACGCCCCCGCAGCGTGACCCAAGCCCCGGTGGCGCGTTGGTCAAGAGAGATTGACCGAATCGGGCTGCCGTCCCCCTGCGGCCGCCCGCCCTTCCATCGCCGGTTCGAGAGGCTTTCACATGGCCGACCACGCAACCCACGACGCCCAAGCCCGGGCGAGTCTGCACCTGTTGGTGCGGGACATCGAGCGGGTCCGGCGGCAGGTGGACGCACTGCGCACGCTCACGGCCCAGCTGGGCAATGTCTACCGCCCTCGCCGCTCCGGCCCGTCCACGGGCTTCGTCGTCTACGGCCGCGCCCCCGCCCCCACCGTTCGGCTCGCCCAGGAGCTCCGCGACAGCGTCGAGACCCTGGTGACCGCGGCCGTCGAGTTCGACCGCTCCCTCGGGTTCTCCTGGGACGCCGTCGGTTCCGCGCTGGGTGTCACCAAGCAGGCCGTCCACCGCCGTTACGGTGCCCGCCGGGCGCCCCAGCAGCCCGCGGTGGAGCCGGAGCAGCACGGCGCCGAGCCGGGCGTGACCCGCACCCTGCCGTCGGTGCCCGCCGCCCGCAGCATGCCGCCGCAGCCCACCTCGGGCAGCGCCGCCCTCCGCGAGGAGCCCCGCTCCCCCGCCTTCCCCAGCCCGCGCAACGGCTGACCGCGCGGAGCCGACGACCGGCCGCCGCACCCTGCCGAAGAGGGCGGCGGCCGTCGTCGTGTCCGCTCCGTCGTCCGTCAGCCGATGTCCGGCGGATCCACCCTGACCCAGACGGGGTCGCCGGTGCCGCGCGCCTGACGGCTCGCCCGGGCGCGCTTGAGGGCCTGCGCGAGCGCCGCGCCACTGCCCGGCGGGACCCGGACGAGCGCCCGGTCCCACTGCTCGCCGGGCGGCGGGTCGCCGGGCCGGCGGACGGACCCCGGGCGGACCACCGGCAGCGGCACCGGCCCGAGGACCTCCGCGTCCATGGGCAGCGCGGCGCCCGCGAGGAAGGTCGCCACCGACTCGGGCGGCCCGGTGACCGCGGCCATCCGGGAGACCGGCGGGAAGCCCAGCTCGGCCCGCTCGGCCAGCTCCCGCTGGGCGTGCCCGACGGGGTCCCAGCGGACGAGCGCCTGCACGGGCCGCAGCGTCGGCTCGGCGACCACCACCACGGTGCCGCCGTCCGCCTGCCCCCTGACCAGCGAGGCCGCGTCCATCCAGCGGCGCAGCGCCTCCTCGCCGGCCCGCAGGTCGGGGCGGCCGAGCAGGGCCCAGCCGTCGAGCAGCAGCGCCGCCGCGTAGCCGCCGTCGGCGACCGGTTCGGCGCCGGGGGTGGAGACGACGAGGGCGGGGCGGTCCGGGACCCGGTCCAGGACGTGATCGCGGCCGGAGGTGCGTACCGGTACGGCGGGGAAGGCCCGGCCCAGCTCCTCCGCGGTCCTGCGGGCGCCGACGACCTGGGCGCGCAGCCGGGTCGAGCCGCACGCCTCGCAGTGCCAGTCGGGGGCCTCGCGCCCGCACCAGCCGCAGTGCAGCTCGCGCTGGTCGGGGGCTTCGAGCGGCCCGGCGCAGTGCCGGCAGCGGGCGGGCGTCCGGCACTGCTGGCAGGCGAGCCGGGGCACGTACCCCCGCCGGGGCACCTGGATCAGCACCGGTCCGGCGCGCAGCCCGTCCCGCAGGGTCTCCCAGGCGAGCGACGGCAGCCGGGCGGCCCGGGCGGCCCCGTCCCTGGCGAGCAGGTCGTCGCCGACGGTACGCACCCGGGGCGCGGCCCTGCGCACCTCCTCGCGGCTCGCGGCGAGCGGCCGGGCCCAGCCGGACTCGACGAGCTGCGCGGCCTCCACGGTGCAGCCGGTGGCGCCGAGCAGGAAGGCGCACCGGTCGTGCGCGGCGCGCAGCAGCAGCACCTCGCGGGCGTGCGGCTGCGGGGCGTGCGGGTCACTGTGGCTGCCGTCGCCGTCGTCCCAGATGACGACGAGGCCCAGGTCCCGGACGGGCGCGAACATGGCGGCTCGGGTGCCGACGACGGCCCGCACGGAGCCGCGCCGCACGGCGAGCCACTGCTCGTACCGCTTCTCGGGCCCGGCCTCGGCCGTGAGCACCGCGTGCCGCCCCTCCCCCAGGACGGCGGTCAGCGCCGCGTCGACGCGGCCGACGGCCCGCCCGTCGGGCACGACGACGAGGGCGCCGCGCCCGGAGGCGAGCGTGGCGGCGACCGCGCGGGCGATCTCCTCGGCCCAGTGCGGCCCCGGCAGTGCCGTCCAGACCGCCCGGGGCGTCCCGCCGCGCGCCAGCGACTCCAGGAACGCCGGCCCCTGCTCGTACCGCCCCCAGGTGCCCGGCTCCGGCGGCCCGGGCGCCGGCAGCGGCGCGGGCGAGGCCCGCCGCTCGGCGGCGGCGTTGCGCGGCGGCACGGCGAGCTGCAGCACGTCGGCGAGGCTGCCCGCGTACCGGTCGGCCACGGCCCGCGCGAGCGCGAGCAGCTCGGGCCCGAGCACCGGCTCGGGCGACACGACGTCGGCGAGCGCGGCCAGCGGCCCGGAGTAGTCGGACACGGCCCGCCGCTCGACGAGGAACCCGTCGATCAGCCGCCCGCCCTCCCGACGCCCGCCCCGCACCTGCCCCGAACCGGCCCCGAACCGCACCCGCACCCGCACACCCGGCCGCGCGACCTCGTCGAGCTCCTCGGGCACCGCGTAGTCGAAGAACTGGTCGAGGTGCAGCACCCCCTTGTTCACCACCACCCGCGCGACCGGCAGCTCCTTGGCGAGCGCGGCCCCCCGCCACGTCCGAGGCTTCGCCTTCGGCACCTTCGCCTTCCGCACGGTCTCCCGGATGAGCGCAAGCTGCTCGGGCCCCTCGCCGCTCTCCCCGTTCCCCTTCTCGCTGCTCACAGCCCCATACCTACCAGACGGCTCGGACAGCGGGAGTACGCCGGAAGCCCGGCGTCCCTCGTGGGGTGCCGGGCTTCCGGGGGGTGGTGCGGGTGGGCTACAGGCCGGCGGCCTTCTTGAGGGCGTCGACGCGGTCGGTGCGCTCCCAGGTGAAGTCGGGCAGCTCGCGGCCGAAGTGGCCGTAGGCGGCGGTCTGGGAGTAGATCGGGCGGAGCAGGTCGAGGTCGCGGATGATCGCGGCCGGGCGGAGGTCGAAGACCTCGCCGATGGCGTTCTCGATCTTCTCGTTGTCGACGGCGTTGGTGCCGAAGGTCTCGACGAAGAGGCCGACGGGCTCGGCCTTGCCGATGGCGTAGGCGACCTGGACCTCGCAGCGGGAGGCGAGGCCCGCGGCGACGACGTTCTTGGCGACCCAGCGCATGGCGTAGGCGGCCGAGCGGTCGACCTTCGACGGGTCCTTGCCGGAGAAGGCGCCGCCGCCGTGGCGGGCCATGCCGCCGTACGTGTCGATGATGATCTTGCGGCCGGTGAGGCCGGCGTCGCCCATCGGGCCGCCGATCTCGAAGCGGCCGGTCGGGTTGACCAGCAGGCGGTAGCCGTCGGTGTCGAGCTTGATGCCGTCCTCGACGAGCTCCTTCAGGACGTGCTCGACGACGAACTCGCGGATGTCGGGCGCGAGCAGCGAGTCGAGGTCGATGTCCGAGGCGTGCTGCGAGGAGACGACGACCGTGTCGAGGCGGACGGCCTTGTCGCCGTCGTACTCGATCGTGACCTGGGTCTTGCCGTCGGGGCGCAGGTACGGGATGGTGCCGTTCTTGCGGACCTCGGTGAGGCGGCGGGAGAGCCGGTGCGCGAGGTGGATCGGCAGCGGCATCAGCTCGGGGGTCTCGTCCGAGGCGTAGCCGAACATCAGGCCCTGGTCGCCGGCGCCCTGCTTGTCCAGCTCGTCCTCGTCGCCCTCGACGCGCTTCTCGTAGGCGGTGTCCACGCCCTGCGCGATGTCGGGGGACTGCGACCCGATGGAGACCGAGACGCCGCAGGAGGCGCCGTCGAAGCCCTTCTTCGAGGAGTCGTACCCGATCTCGAGGATCTTGTTGCGCACGAGGGTGGGGATGTCCGCCCACGCCTTGGTGGTCACCTCGCCCGCGACGTGCACGAGGCCGGTGGTGATCAGCGTCTCGACGGCGACGCGGGAGGTGGGGTCCTCCCGGAGCAGCGCGTCGAGGATGGTGTCGCTGATCTGGTCAGCGATCTTGTCGGGGTGTCCCTCGGTGACGGACTCCGAGGTGAACAGACGACGGGACACAACGCTCCCTGGGGTTGCAGCGGCTGCTGGCTATCTCTTCGCGGACCGGCAGGGGGCTGCGCCCCGCGACGTTCCACGGACAGTCTATCGGGCCGGGTCGCCGGATGGACCAGGTGTCTCGCCTGACGAATGCGATCAGGTGGGGCGAACCGGCCGCGGGAGGGGTCCGGGGAGCACGTTCCGTAGGGCGGAGATCACTCGCGCCCCGGCGTTTCGCGCACCCCGGACCTTCTCTGGACGCGGTGGAGCCCTCCCCCGGTGTCAGGCGGAGAGCTCCCGCAGGCGGGGCAGGACGAGGTCCCAGACGGTCTCGGCGAGGGCTTCCTTCGGGCCGTACGGGACCGAGGTCTCGGTGCCGTCGGCGGCGAGGATCACGGCCTCGTTCTCCTCCGAGCCGAAGGTCTTGCGCTCGCCGACCTCGTTGACGACGAGGAGGTCGCAGCCCTTGCGGGCGAGCTTGGCGCGGCCGTTGGCGAGCACGTCGTCGGTCTCGGCGGCGAAGCCGGCGACGACCTGGCCGGGCAGGGCGCGGTCGGCGGAGAGCTCGGCGAGGATGTCGGGGTTGCGGACCAGCTCGATGGTGGGCGCGCCCCCGTCGTCGGTCTTCTTGATCTTGCCGGTGGCGTACGCGGCCGGGCGGAAGTCGGCGACGGCGGCGGCCATGACGACCGCGTCGGCGTCGGCGGCGGCCTTGAGGACGGCCTCGCGGAGCTGGACGGCGGTGCCGACGTGGACGACGTCGACGCCGGCCGGGTCGGGGAGGCCGGTGTTGGCCTCGACGAGGGTGACCCGGGCGCCGCGGGCGGCGGCGGCCTTGGCGAGGGCGTAGCCCTGCTTGCCGGAGGAGCGGTTGCCGAGGTAGCGGACCGGGTCGAGGGGCTCGCGGGTGCCGCCGGCGCTGACCACGACATGGCGGCCCGCGAGGTCGGGGGCGGTGACGCCGCGGGCGAGGATCCTGCGGCAGACCTCGAAGATCTCGCCGGGGTCGGGGAGCCGGCCCTTGCCGGTGTCGACGCCGGTGAGGCGGCCGACGGCGGGTTCGATGACGACGGCGCCGCGGCGGCGGAGCGTGGCCACGTTCTCCTGGGTGGCCGGGTGCTCCCACATCTCGGTGTGCATGGCGGGGGCGAAGACGACCGGACAGCGCGCGGTGAGCAGCGTGTTGGTGAGGAGGTCGTCGGCGAGGCCGTGGGCGGCCTTGGCGAGCATGTCGGCGGTGGCGGGGGCGACGACGACGAGGTCGGCGCCCTGGCCGATGCGGACGTGCGGCACCTCGTGGACGGTCTCCCAGACCTCGGTGGAGACGGGGTTGCCGGAGAGCGCGGACCAGGTGGCGGCGCCGACGAAGTGGAGCGCGGAGTCGGTGGGGACGACGCGGACGTCGTGGCCCGACTCGGTGAGCCGGCGCAGCAGCTCGCACGCCTTGTAGGCGGCGATCCCGCCGCTCACGCCCAGGACGACCTTCGGCTTGGTCACGGCTGCCTCTCCCCACGCGGGTGCGCGCTCTCGGATTGCGTACGACTCCATGAGACACCACAGGCCCGGCGGAAGGACCGCCGGGCCTGGAGTGACGAACGCAACGCTTACTGGACGGGGCCCTCGACGGCCTCGGAGGTCAGCAGACCCGCGTTGATCTCGCGCAGGGCGATCGAGAGCGGCTTCTCGTGGACGTGGGTGTCGACGAGGGGACCCACGTACTCCAGCAGGCCCTCACCGAGCTGCGAGTAGTACGCGTTGATCTGACGCGCGCGCTTGGCCGCGTAGATCACGAGGCTGTACTTCGAGTCCGTGGCCTCGAGCAGCTC
The DNA here is from genome assembly GCF_012927245.1 of Streptomyces sp. R302. Classification (GTDB taxonomy): domain Bacteria; phylum Actinomycetota; class Actinomycetes; order Streptomycetales; family Streptomycetaceae; genus Streptomyces. The sequence continues at coordinate 346,287 of NZ_JABBGE010000008.1, read as the reverse complement.
GTCGATCGGCGGGTTGATGATGCCCTCGGGCGTGGTGATGGAAGAGGACACGCTCTACCTTCCGAAGATGGATAAAAGATCAGAAAGATCAGAAAGATCAGACTACGTGCATCAACGTTAGCAGCTCGCGTGCGACGTCCTCGACGGAGGTGTTGACGAGCGTGGTGTCGAACTCCGACTCGGCGGCGAGTTCGATCTTGGCGGCCGCCAGGCGTCGCTCGATGACCTCGGGCGACTCGGTGCCGCGGCCGGTGAGCCGGCGGACCAGCTCCTCCCAGCTCGGCGGGGCCAGGAAGACCAGCCGGGAGTCCGGCATGGACTCCTTCACCTGGCGCGCGCCCTGGAGTTCGATCTCCAGGAGCACGGGCTCGCCCTTCTCCAGGCGGTCGACGACCGCGCTGCGGGGGGTGCCGTAGCGGTTGCCCGCGAACTCGGCCCACTCGAGGAGCTCGCCGTTGGCGATCAGCTTGTCGAACTCGTCGTCCGAGACGAAGAAGTACTGGACGCCGTGCTTCTCGCCGGGGCGGGGCTTTCGTGTCGTGGCCGACACCGAGAGCCAGACCTCGGGGTGGACCTTGCGCATATGAGCGACGACCGTGCTCTTGCCGACCCCTGAGGGGCCGGAGAGCACGGTCAGCCGCGGACGTACCTCTGCTGCCATGCGGCGATTATTCCAGTATCGCCGGGGTGCCCGGGACGCGTGTCCCTGATCGGGCACCCACCGGTGCGCCGGGTCAGGCGCCGGCGCCGCCGAACTCGCGCTCCAGGGAGGCGATCTGGTTGGAGCCGAGACCGCGGACGCGGCGGCTCTCGGAGATGCCGAGCCGCTCCATGATCTGCTTGGCGCGGACCTTGCCGACGCCGGGCAGGGACTCAAGGAGGGCGGAGACCTTCATCTTGCCGATGACGTCGTTCTCCTGGCCCTGCTTGATGACCTCGTGGAGGGAGGCGCCGGAGTGCTTGAGTCGATTCTTGACCTCGGCCCGCTCCCGGCGAGCCGCGGCGGCCTTCTCGAGCGCGGCTGCGCGCTGTTCAGGGGTAAGGGGCGGAAGAGCCACGCCTACGTCACCTCGGATGTCGATCTGTCGGATACGGACCGGTGAGGCCTGGTCGAGCCACACCAGTGGAGCAACGCCCGACGACGTGGCCGTCGGACGCCTGCCCTGCCCCGGAGACTAGCGGCCGTGGCCGCTCCAGTCAGCGAGAACAGCGGAAAAGTCCTGGTCAGCCTCTGCCGACCGGGACTTTTCCGGCATAACGACCCGGATTTCTGCCAAGATTTCGTCAAGTGGCACGACGGGACGTGGCCCGGGGTCGCCGTCCGCTCCCACCTGCGGGGATGGCCCGGAGGCGGGTCGGCGGGGTCAGCCGGCGACGGCGGCCCGGATCTCGTCCGCGTAGCGCGTCGCCGCGTCCCGCAGGGCGGACGCGCTCGGTCCGGCGCGCAGCACGCCGCGGCTCACGTTCGGGACCACGTTGCGGACCGCGTCCCCGAAGACGGCCGGGAGGTCGGCCGGGGTCGCGCCCTGGGCGCCGATGCCGGGGGCGAGCAGCGGACCGTTGATGTCGAGGTCGAAGGAGGAGAGGTCGCCGAGGGTGGCGCCGACGACCGCGCCGAAGGAGCCCATGGGGGTCTCTCCCGCGTTCTCCTCCGCGAGGTGGGCGAGCATCGTCGCGCCGACGGTGCGGCCGGCCGGGTCGTCGGTGCGCACGGCGCGCTGGACCTCGGCACCCTCCGGGTTGGAGGTGAGCGCGAGGACGAAGAGGCCGGCGCCGGACTCGCGGGCCAGGTCGACGGCCGGCTTCAGGGAGCCGTAGCCGAGGTACGGGGAGACCGTGAGCGCGTCGGAGAAGAGCGGGGAGTCCTTGCGCAGGAAGGTCTCCGCGTAGGCGGCCATGGTGGAGCCGATGTCGCCGCGCTTGGCGTCCATGACGACCAGGCCGCCGGCGGCCCGCAGGTCGGCGGTGGCGCGCTCCAGGACGGCGATGCCGCGCGAGCCGAAGCGCTCGAAGAAGGCAGCCTGCGGCTTGAAGACGGCGACGGTCTCCGCCAGCGCCTCGACCACGGTGTACGTGAACCGCTCCAGGCCCGCGACGTCGTCGCCGAGGCCCCAGGAGTCGAGCAGGGAGGCGTGCGGGTCGATGCCGACGCAGAGCGGGCCGCGCGCGTCCATGGCGGAGCGCAGGCGGGTGCCGAAGGAGAGGGTCATCGTGTGGCGGCCTTTCGGTGGTCGGCGCCGACGGCCTCGGCGATCGTGGCGTACGGGGAGGCCGCGAGCCGCGCGGCGAGGCCCTTGTGGATGGCGCGGGCGTAGAACGGCCCCTCGTAGATGAAGGCGCTGTAGCCCTGGATCAGGGTGGCGCCGGCGAGGATGCGCTGCCAGGCGTCCTCGGCGTTCTCGATGCCGCCGACGCCCACCAGGACGATCCGGTCGCCCACGCGCGCGTACAGGCGGCGCAGGACCTCCAGGGAGCGCTCCTTGAGGGGGGCGCCGGAGAGGCCGCCGGTCTCCTGGACGAGCGCCGGGGCGGAGGCCAGGCCGAGGCCCTCGCGGGCGATGGTGGTGTTGGTGGCGATGATGCCGTCCAGGCCGAGCTCGACGGCGAGGTCGGCGACGGCGTCCACGTCCTCGTCGGCGAGGTCGGGGGCGATCTTCACCAGGAGCGGGACGCGGCGGTCGGTGACCGTGCGGTCGGCGGCCTCGCGGACGGCGGTGAGCAGCGGCCGGAGCGACTCGGTGGCCTGGAGGTTGCGCAGGCCGGGGGTGTTCGGCGAGGAGACGTTGACGACGAGGTAGTCGGCGTGGGCGGCGAGCCGCTCGGTGGACTTCACGTAGTCGGCGGCCGCGTCGGCCTCCTCGACGACCTTGGTCTTGCCGATGTTGACGCCGACGACCGTCCTGAAGACGGGCACGCGCGCGTGGAGGCGGGCGGCGACGGCGGCGGAGCCCTCGTTGTTGAAGCCCATGCGGTTGATCAGGGCCCGGTCCGGGACGAGGCGGAAGAGCCGCTTCTTGGGGTTGCCGGGCTGGGCCTCGCCGGTGACCGTGCCGATCTCGACGTGGTCGAAGCCGAGCATCGCCATGCCGTCGATGGCGACTGCGTTCTTGTCGAAGCCGGCGGCGAGGCCGAACGGGCCGTGCATCCGCAGGCCCAGGGCCTCGGTGCGCAGCTCCTCGTACCGGGGCGCGAGGACGGCCGCGACGAAGGTGCGCAGGACGGGGACGCGGGCCGCGAGCCGGATCCAGCGGAAGGCGAGGTAGTGGGCCTGCTCGGGGTCCATGCGCTTGAAGACGAGCTGGAAGAAGAGCTTGTACATGGTGGTGTCCTCATGAAGAGGGGGACACCGTTTCCGGTGTCCCCCTCGGTGGCTGCTAGTCGCGGGCCGCGGTCAGGTGTTCGGCGTGTTCCTGGAGGGAGCGGACGCCGACGTCGCCGTGGTTGAGGGCGTCGATGCCCTGGACGGCCGCGGCGAGCGCCTGGACCGTGGTGAGGCACGGGACGCCGCGGGACACCGCCGCCGTACGGATCTCGTAGCCGTCGAGGCGGCCGCCGGTGCCGTACGGGGTGTTGACGATCAGGTCGACCTGGCCGTCGTGGATGAGCTGGACGACGGTCTTCTCGCCGTCCGGGCCCTCGCCCTCGCTGAGCTTGCGCACGACGGTGGCGTTGATGCCGTTGCGCTTGAGGACCTCGGCGGTGCCGGAGGTGGCGAGCAGCTCGAAGCCGTGGGCGACCAGCTCGCGCGCCGGGAAGATCATCGAGCGCTTGTCGCGGTTGGCGACCGAGATGAAGGCGCGGCCCTTGGTGGGCAGCGGGCCGTAGGCGCCGGCCTGCGACTTGGCGTAGGCGGTGCCGAAGACGGCGTCGATGCCCATGACCTCGCCGGTGGAGCGCATCTCCGGGCCGAGGACGGTGTCCACGCCGCGGCCGTGCACGTCGCGGAAGCGCGACCACGGCATCACGGCCTCCTTGACGGAGATCGGCGCGTCGAGCGGCAGGGTGCCGCCGTCGCCGGTCTTCGGCAGCAGGCCCTCGGCGCGCAGCTCGGCGATGGTGGCGCCCAGCGAGATGCGGGCGGCGGCCTTGGCGAGCGGGACGGCGGTGGCCTTGGAGGTGAAGGGCACGGTCCGGGAGGCGCGCGGGTTGGCCTCCAGGACGTAGAGGATGTCGCCGGCCATGGCGAACTGGATGTTGATCAGTCCGCGGACGCCGACGCCCTTGGCGATGGCCTCGGTGGAGGCGCGCAGCCGCTTGATGTCGAAGCCGCCGAGGGTGATCGGGGGGAGGGCGCAGGCCGAGTCGCCGGAGTGGATGCCGGCCTCCTCGATGTGCTCCATGACGCCGCCGAGGTAGAGCTCGGTGCCGTCGTAGAGGGCGTCGACGTCGATCTCGATGGCGTCGTCGAGGAAGCGGTCGACCAGGACCGGCCGGGTGGGGCTGATCTCGGTGGACTCGGCGATGTACGCCTCCAGGCGCGCCTCGTCGTAGACGATCTCCATGCCGCGGCCGCCGAGCACGTACGAGGGGCGGACCAGGACCGGGTAGCCGATCTCGTCGGCGATCTTCTTGGCGCCGGCGAAGGTGGTGGCGGTGCCGTGCTTGGGGGCCGGCAGGCCGGCCTCCTCCAGGACGCGGCCGAAGGCGCCGCGGTCCTCGGCGGCGTGGATGGCCTCCGGGGAGGTGCCGACGACCGGCACGCCGTTGTCCTTGAGGGCCTGGGAGAGGCCGAGCGGGGTCTGGCCGCCGAGCTGGACGACGACGCCGGCGATCGGGCCCGCGAGGGACTCGGCGTGGACGATCTCCAGCACGTCTTCCAGCGTCAGCGGCTCGAAGTACAGGCGGTCGGAGGTGTCGTAGTCCGTGGAGACGGTCTCCGGGTTGCAGTTGACCATCACGGTCTCGTAGCCGGCGTCGCTCAGGGCGAAGGAGGCGTGGACGCAGGAGTAGTCGAACTCGATGCCCTGGCCGATGCGGTTCGGGCCGGAGCCGAGGATGATCACGGCGGGCTTCTCGCGCGGCGCGACCTCGGACTCCTCGTCGTAGGAGGAGTAGAAGTACGGCGTCTTCGCGGCGAACTCGGCGGCGCAGGTGTCGACCGTCTTGTAGACCGGGCGGACACCGAGGGCGTGCCGGACCTCGCGGACGACGTCCTCGCGCAGGCCGCGGATCTCGGCGATCTGGGCGTCGGAGAAGCCGTGGCGCTTGGCCTCGGCGAGGAGCGCGGGCTCCAGCTTCTCGGCGCCGGCCAGCTCGTCGGCGAGCTCCTTGATCAGGAAGAGCTGGTCGACGAACCACGGGTCGATCTTCGTGGCGTCGAAGACCTCCTCGGGGGTGGCGCCGGCGCGGATCGCCTGCATGACGGTGTTGATGCGGCCGTCGGTGGGGCGGACCGCCTCGCGGAGGAGTTCCGCCTTGTCGCCGGGCTCGCCGGTGAAGGCGAACTGCGAGCCCTTCTTCTCCAGGGAGCGCAGGGCCTTCTGGAGGGCCTCGGGGAAGTTCCGGCCGATGGCCATGGCCTCGCCGACCGACTTCATGGTCGTGGTCAGCGTGGAGTCGGCGGAGGGGAACTTCTCGAAGGCGAAGCGCGGGGCCTTGACCACGACGTAGTCGAGCGTGGGCTCGAAGGACGCCGGGGTCTTCTCCGTGATGTCGTTCGGGATCTCGTCCAGGGTGTAGCCGACGGCGAGCCGGGCCGCGATCTTGGCGATCGGGAAGCCGGTGGCCTTGGAGGCGAGCGCCGAGGAGCGGGAGACGCGCGGGTTCATCTCGATGACGATCACGCGGCCGTCGTCGGGGTTCACCGCGAACTGGATGTTGCAGCCGCCGGTGTCGACGCCGACCTCGCGGATGATCGCGATGCCGATGTCGCGGAGGATCTGGTACTCGCGGTCGGTGAGCGTCATCGCCGGGGCGACGGTGATGGAGTCGCCGGTGTGGACGCCCATCGGGTCGAAGTTCTCGATGGAGCAGACGACCACGACGTTGTCGTGCTTGTCGCGCATGAGCTCCAGCTCGTACTCCTTCCAGCCGAGGATGGACTCCTCCAGGAGCACCTCGGTGGTCGGGGAGAGCGTGAGGCCCTGGCCGGCGATGCGGCGCAGCTCCTCCTCGTCGTGGGCGAAGCCGGAGCCGGCGCCGCCCATGGTGAAGGAGGGGCGGACGACGACGGGGTAGCCGCCCAGCTCGTCGACGCCCTTGAGGACGTCGTCCATGGAGTGGCAGATGACCGAGCGGGCGGACTCGCCGTGGCCGATCTTGGCGTTGACGGCCTCGACGACGCCCTTGAAGAGGTCGCGGTCCTCGCCCTTGTGGATGGCCTCGACGTTGGCGCCGATGAGCTCGACGCCGTACTTCTCCAGGACGCCCTGCTCGTGCATGGAGATCGCGGTGTTGAGCGCGGTCTGGCCGCCGAGGGTGGGCAGGAGGGCGTCGGGGCGCTCCTTGGCGATGATCTTCTCGACGAACTCGGGGGTGATCGGCTCGACGTAGGTGGCGTCGGCGATCTCCGGGTCGGTCATGATCGTGGCCGGGTTGGAGTTGACCAGGATGACCCGCAGGCCCTCGGCCTTGAGGACCCGGCAGGCCTGGGTGCCGGAGTAGTCGAACTCGGCGGCCTGGCCGATGACGATCGGGCCGGAGCCGATGACCAGGACGGACTGGATATCGGTGCGCTTAGGCACGCTCGGCCTCCATGAGGGTCACGAAGCGGTCGAAGAGGTACGCGGCGTCGTGCGGGCCCGCGGCCGCCTCGGGGTGGTACTGGACGGAGAAGCCGGGCTGGTCGAGCAGCTGCAGGCCCTCCACGACGTTGTCGTTCAGGCAGACGTGGGAGACCTCGGCGCGGCCGAAGGGGGTCTCCGAGACCTTGTCGAGGGGCGCGTCGACGGCGAAGCCGTGGTTGTGCGCGGTGACCTCGACCTTGCCGGTGGTCCGGTCCTGGACGGGCTGGTTGATGCCCCGGTGGCCGTACTTCAGCTTGTAGGTGCCGAAGCCGAGGGCGCGGCCGAGGATCTGGTTGCCGAAGCAGATGCCGAAGAGCGGGGTCTTGCGCTCCAGGACGGCGGTCATGAGCGCGACCGGGCCGTCGGCGGTGGCCGGGTCGCCCGGGCCGTTGGAGAAGAAGACGCCGTCCGGGTTCACCGCGTACACGTCGTCGGCGGTGGCGGTGGCGGGCAGCACGTGGACCTCGATGCCGCGCTCGGCCATCCGGTGCGGGGTCATGCCCTTGATGCCGAGGTCGATCGCGGCGACGGTGAACTTCTTGTCGCCGATCGCGGGGACGACGTACGGCTCCTTGGTGGCGACCTCCTCGTAGAGGCTGGCGCCCTTCATGTGCGGCTGGGCCTGCACGCGGGCGAGCAGCTCGGCCTCGGGGGCGAGGGCCTCGCCGGAGAAGACACCGGCGCGCATGGAGCCGCGCTCGCGCAGGTGGCGGGTGAGGGCGCGGGTGTCGATGCCGGAGATGCCGACGACGCCCTGGGCGACCAGCTCGTCGTCGAGGCTGCGCTTGGCGCGCCAGTTCGACGGGATGCGGGCGGGGTCGCGGACCACGTAGCCGGAGACCCAGATGCGGCTGGACTCGTCGTCCTCGTCGTTCCAGCCGGTGTTGCCGATCTGGGGGGCGGTGGCGACGACGATCTGGCGGTCGTACGACGGGTCGGTGAGGGTCTCCTGGTAGCCGGTCATGCCGGTGGAGAACACGGCCTCGCCGAAGGTCTCCCCCACGGCCCCGTAGGCGCGGCCGCGGAAGGTGCGGCCGTCCTCCAGGACGAGTACGGCGGGAGCCTGGGCTCCCCTTGTGGAGGTCGTCATCGTGCGATGCCTTCCGTCGTGGTGGTTGCGGGGTTCATGGAGTTGATGGCCTCGACCCAGGCCGTGTGCTCGGCGGCCCGGTCGGAGCGGAAGCCGGAGTCGAGGAGGGTGGAGCCGTGCTCCCAGGTGACGATCAGGAGCCCGCCCTCGGCGAGGACCTTGCCGGCGATGCCCTTGTCGAGACGGGCCTCGCGCAGGGCGGCGGCGGGGATCAGGAAGTCGTTCGCTCCGGGGCGGACGACCGAGATCCCGGCCTCGGTGAGCGTGAGCTCGGCGCGGCTGCGGGTGCCGAGGCCGTGGGCGACGATCCGGTCGAGCCACTGCCCGGCGGTGGTGGAGCCGTGGTAGCGGCCCTCCATCGTCAGCTTGGCGTCACCCGTCGTCTCCGGCACCTCGGGGAGCGGCGGGAGGTCCGACTGGAGGCTGCCGCGCCACTTCCAGCCCTGGCGCATCAGCCAGTAGACGAAGGCGACGAAGAGCAGGAGTCCGACGACCCAGCCGATGCGGCCGGCCCAGTCGGTCACCTCGGCCGACTTCTGCTCCGCGGCGAGGGCCGCGCTTGCGATGGTGTGTGTCACGCCAACTTCCCGTCCATGACCGTTGCCCGGCCCCGCAGGAAGGTGTGGGTGACGCGACCCGGCAGCTCACGGCCCTCGTAGGGGGTGTTGCGGCTGCGGGAGGCGAAGTCCGCGGGGTCCACCGTCCCACGGTAAGCCGGATCGACCAGGACCAGGTTCGCGGGCTCACCAGCCGAGACGGGCCGTCCGTGGCCGGTGGCGCGGCCGATGCGGGCCGGGGCGGCGGACATCCGGTCGGCGACGCCGGCCCAGTCGAGGAGGCCGGTCTCCACCATCGTCTGCTGGACGACGGAGAGCGCGGTCTCCAGGCCGACCATGCCCATGGCGGCGGCGGCCCACTCGCAGTCCTTGTCCTCGTGCGGGTGCGGGGCGTGGTCGGTGGCGACGATGTCGATGGTGCCGTCGGCCAGGGCCTCGCGCAGGGCCAGCACGTCGCGCTCGGTGCGCAGCGGCGGGTTGACCTTGTAGACCGGGTTGTACGTGCGGACCAGCTCGTCCGTGAGGAGGAGGTGGTGCGGGGTGACCTCGGCGGTGACGTCGATGCCGCGGGACTTGGCCCAGCGGACGATCTCGACGGAGCCGGCGGTGGAGAGGTGGCAGATGTGGACGCGGGAGCCGACGTGCTCGGCGAGGAGGACGTCGCGGGCGATGATCGACTCCTCCGCGACGGCCGGCCAGCCGCCGAGGCCGAGCTCGGCGGAGACGATGCCCTCGTTCATCTGGGCGCCCTCGGTGAGGCGGGGCTCCTGGGCGTGCTGGGCGACGACGCCGCCGAAGGCCTTCACGTACTCCAGGGCGCGGCGCATGATCACGGCGTCGTCGACGCACTTGCCGTCGTCGGAGAAGACGGTGACGCCGGCGGCGGAGTCGTGCATGGCGCCGAGCTCGGCGAGCTTCTTGCCCTCCAGGCCGACGGTGACGGCGCCGATGGGCTGCACGTCGCAGTAGCCGGCCTCCTTGCCGAGCCGGTAGACCTGCTCGACGACGCCGGCGGTGTCGGCGACCGGGTGGGTGTTGGCCATGGCGAAGACGGCCGTGTAGCCGCCGGAGGCGGCGGCGCGGGTGCCGGTGAGGACGGTCTCGGAGTCCTCGCGGCCGGGCTCGCGCAGGTGGGTGTGGAGGTCGACGAGGCCGGGGAGGAGGATCCGGCCCTCGGCCTCGACGACGGTCGCGCCCTCGGCGGACAGGCCGGTGCCGACCGCGGCGATGGTCTCGCCGTCGATCAGGACGTCCTGCGGCTCGCCGCCCAGCACCTTCGCACCACGGATAAGGATCTTGCTCATCTTTACTTGCTCTCCTCGGTACGGGTGGTGGCGGGGGCGACGGCGGGCTCGGAGCCGCCGAGCAGCAGGTAGAGGACGGCCATGCGGACGGAGACGCCGTTGGCGACCTGCTCGACGACCGTGCAGCGGTCGGAGTCGGCGACCTCGGCGGTGATCTCCATGCCGCGGACCATGGGGCCGGGGTGCATGACGATGGCGTGCTCGGGCATCCTCGCCATCCGCTCGCCGTCAAGCCCGTAGCGGCGCGAGTACTCGCGCTCGGTGGGGAAGAAGGCGGCGTTCATCCGTTCGCGCTGCACACGCAGCATCATCACCGCGTCGGACTTCGGCAGCACGCTGTCGAGGTCGTACGAGACCTCGCAGGGCCAAGTCTCGACGCCGACGGGGACGAGGGTGGGCGGGGCCACCAGGGTGACCTCGGCGCCGAGGGTGTGCAGCAGGTCGACGTTGGAGCGGGCGACCCGGCTGTGCAGGACGTCGCCGACCAGGGTGACGCGCTTGCCGGCCAGGTCCCGGCCGAGGCCGGCGTCGCGGCCAACGAGGCGGCGGCGCATGGTGAAGGCGTCCAGGAGGGCCTGGGTGGGGTGCTGGTGGGTGCCGTCGCCGGCGTTGATGACGGGGGCGTCGATCCAGCCGGAGGTGGCGAGGCGGAAGGGGGCGCCGGAGGCGCTGTGCCGGATGACGACGGCGTCGACGCCCATCGCCTCCAGGGTCTGCGCGGTGTCCTTCAGCGACTCGCCCTTGGAGACGCTGGAGCCCTTGGCCGCGAAGTTGATGACGTCGGCGGAGAGGCGCTTCTCGGCGGCCTCGAAGGAGATCCGGGTGCGGGTGGAGTCCTCGAAGAACAGGTTGCAGATGGTCCGGCCGCGGAGGGTCGGCAGCTTCTTGATGGGCCGGTCGGCCACCCGGGCCATCTCCTCGGCGGTGTCGAGGATCAGGACGGCGTCGTCGCGGGTGAGGTCGGCGGCCGAGATGAGGTGACGCATCATCGGGGTTTCTCTCCGGGGTGGGGAGGCATCAGGGCATGCGGGGGCGCGGGCGGGGTGCCCGGGCTCCGCGGGGTGGCCGGTCCGGCTAGGAGGCGGACTTGCCGCCGAGCAGGACGGTGTCGCGACCGTCCTCCTCGGCGAGCTGGACCTTGACGGTCTCCCGCAGCGACGTGGGGAGGTTCTTGCCGACGTAGTCGGCGCGGATCGGCAGCTCGCGGTGGCCGCGGTCGACGAGGACGGCGAGCTGGACCGCGCGGGGGCGGCCGATGTCGCCGAGGGCGTCGAGGGCGGCGCGGATGGTGCGGCCCGAGAAGAGGACGTCGTCGACGAGGACGACGAGGCGGCCGTCGACGCCGTCTCCGGGGATCTCGGTGCGGCCGATGGCGCGCGCCGGCTTCAACCGGAGGTCGTCGCGGTACATGGTGATGTCGAGGGAACCGACCGGGATCGAGGCACCGGTGATCGATTCGAGTTTCTCGGCGAGCCGGCGGGCGAGGTAGACGCCGCGGGTGGGAATGCCGAGGAGGACCACGTCGTCGGCGCCCTTGGCGCGTTCGACGATCTCGTGGGCGATCCGGGTCAGGACCCGGGCGATGTCGGGGGCCTCGAGAACGGGCCGTGCCACATCGGTGTGCTCGTGCGTGTCCATGAAGAAAGGACCTCCTTCTCCGCCTCACAGGACGGTTCTTAAAGGACGTCGGATGTACGGCGTCCACTCTAGCAGGGGCGCTCGCACAGGCATTCCCGGGCCTCCCTCTCCCCCGCTCCGACCTGCGGCGGACCGTCCCCCGGGAGGGGGTGGCGAGCCCCTTTCGGCTTGACGGGAAAGAGTAACGCTGCGTAACCTCACAGTGAGTTACCAGCCGCGCGGCGCAGCCGCATGTCGTCACAGCGTCCGGGAGCGTTATGTCCAGCGAATACGCAAAGCAGCTCGGGGCCAAACTCCGCGCCATCCGCACCCAGCAGGGCCTGTCCCTCCACGGGGTGGAGGAGAAGTCCCAGGGCCGCTGGAAGGCCGTGGTGGTCGGCTCGTACGAGCGCGGCGACCGCGCCGTGACCGTACAGCGTCTGGCCGAGCTGGCGGACTTCTACGGCGTGCCGGTGCAGGAACTGCTGCCCGGTACGACCCCCGGCGGCGCCGCCGAGCCCCCGCCGAAGCTGGTCCTGGACCTGGAGCGCCTGGCCCACGTCCCGCAGGAGAAGGCCGGCCCCCTCCAGCGCTACGCGGCGACGATCCAGTCGCAGCGCGGCGACTACAACGGCAAGGTGCTGTCGATCCGCCAGGACGACCTGCGCACCCTGGCCGTCATCTACGACCAGTCCCCCTCGGTCCTCACCGAGCAGCTGATCAGCTGGGGCGTGCTCGACGCGGACGCGCGCCGCGCGGTCACCCACGAGGAGAACTGACCTCCTCCGCACCACCTGCAGAAACGTGCCGCCGGGCCCGTGGACGTCATCCGACGCCACGGGCCCGGCGCTTTTCCGTGCCGTCCGAGCGCACCTTTCACCCGTTCGGACCAACCAACGCGAAGGGGCCCGCAGCACCGTGCGGTGCGGCGGGCCCCTTCGCAGGGCCGTGTGCGGGACTAGGCGTCCACGTCGCGGCGAAGTCGGGGCTTCAGGTCCTTGAAGCGCCCGAGGAGACCGTTGACGAAGGCCGGGGAGTCGTCCGTGGAGAACTCCTTGGCGAGCTGCACGGCCTCGTCGATGGCCACCGCGTCCGGCGTGCCGTCCTCCCAGATCAGCTCGTACGCGCCGAGGCGCACGATGTTCCGGTCGGCGGCCGGCATCCGGTCGAGGTCCCAGTCCACCGCGTAGGTGGCGATGAGCTCGTCGATCCGGGCCACGTACTGGGCGTATCCCTCGACCAGCTGCATGGTGAAGTCACCGACCGCGGGCTGACGCTCGTCGGCACGGTGGAGCCGGATCTGGTCCGCGAGGACCTCCTGGACCGAAGTGCCGCGCTGGTCGGCCTCGAACAGGATCTGGAAGGCCCGCCTGCGGGCCTTGCTCCGGGCGGCCACGGTTAGCTGTTCACCCGGCCGAGGTAGCTGCTGTCGCGGGTGTCGACCTTGACCTTCTCACCGGTGGTGACGAAGAGCGGGACCTGGATCTGGTGGCCGGTCTCCAGCTTGGCGGGCTTGGTGCCACCGGTGGAGCGGTCGCCCTGGACGCCCGGCTCGGTCTCGGCGATGACCAGCTCGACGGCGGCCGGGAGCTCCACGTAGAGCACCTCGCCCTCGTGGCGCGCGACGGAGGCCGTGAAACCCTCGATGAGGAAGTTCGCGGCGTCGCCGACGGCCTTCTTGTCGACGTGCAGCTGGTCGTAGGTCTCCATGTCCATGAAGACGAAGTACTCGCCGTCCATGTAGGAGAACTGCATGTCCCGGCGGTCGATGGTGGCCGTCTCGACCTTCACACCCGCGTTGAAGGTCTTGTCGACGACCTTGCCGGACAGCACGTTCTTGAGCTTGGTACGCACGAAGGCCGGGCCCTTGCCGGGCTTGACGTGCTGGAACTCGACGACGGACCAGAGCTGGCCGCCTTCGAGCTTGAGCACCATGCCGTTCTTGAGGTCGTTCGTGGAAGCCACGGTTGCGGAATCTCCTGGACTGACGTGGGACCGAGGAGGCGTACGCGCCTCACAGCGCGAGCAGCTCCTTGGTCGTGATGGTGAGTAGCTCGGGTCCGCCGTCCGCCTCCTGGCGCACGACGAGCGTGTCATCGATCCGGACCCCGCCCCGGCCCGGGAGGTGGACCCCCGGTTCGACGGTGACCGGCACACAAGCGTCCAGTTTACCCATGGCCGAGGGGGACAGCTGCGGGTCCTCGTCGATTTCGAGCCCGACCCCGTGTCCGGTGAGCGGAACGGCAGTCTCCGCATGGCCTGCCGCGTCGAGGATCTGGCGGGCCGCGCGGTCCACGTCACGGTACCCGGCGCCGGGCACGAGGGACTCCCGACCGGCCCGCTGGGCGGCGAAGACCAGCTCGTACAGCTCGATCTGCCAGTCGGCGGGCGCGGTGCCGATGACGAAGGTCCGGCCGATCTCGCAGCGGTAGCCGTGGTAGTCGGCGCCGAGGCAGACGGAGAGGAAGTCGCCCTCCTCGACCCGGCGGTCGGTGGGCCGGTGGCCGCGCCGGCCGGAGTGCGGCCCGGTGGCGACGGAGGTGGGGAAGGCGGCCCCGTCGGCGCCGTGGTCGACGAGCCGCCGCTCCAGTTCGAGGGCGAGGTGGCGTTCGGTGCGGCCGACGAGGATGGACTCCAGGAGCTCGCCGAGGGCCTGGTCGGCGATCTCGGCGGCGATCCGCAGACAGCCGATCTCGTCCTCGTCCTTGACCACCCTGAGCTGTTCGACGGCGCAGGCGAGGTCGGCGAGGCGGAGGCCGGGAGCGGCCGCGGCGAGGCTGCGGTGGCGGGCCACCGTCAGGTCGTGTTCCTCGACGGCGAGCCCGTCGGCGCCGGAGCGGCGGGCGAGTTCGGCGGCGGAGACGGCCGGGTCGCCGCCGCCGAGCGGCAGCTGCTGCTGCCGGAGCGCTTCGTCGAGCCGCCCGTCGAGGGGCTCGCCGTCGGCCGCGAGCGGCCGGATCAGCAGGTCCGCGCCGGGCTCGGGGCCGACGAGGAGGACGGCGCCGGGCGGGGCGCCGCCCGCCAGATAGCGGACGTTGGCGGGACGGGACACCAGGGCCGCCGCGCTGCCCGCTGCCGCGACCCGGTCGCGCAGCCTGACCCGGCGGTCCGCATACACCTGTGACATGCCTCCGAGCCTACGAGCCGGGCCCCGGCCCGGCCTGTCGGCGGCGTCCGACCGGGGAGCGCCCGCCGGTCAGCCGGTGGGCGGCGCGGCGATCGCCCGGGCCAGGGCCTCGTCGATGAGCCGGGCGGTGGAGTCCACGTCGAGCGCGGAGTTGTCGATGATCGGCAGCCCGGAGCCGTACCAGCCGGCCATCCGGCCGTGGATCGCGGCGACCTCCTCGTCGGAGAGGCGCCGGTTGCCGGCGCGCTGGGCGTTGCGCTCCAGGACGACCTCCAGGCCGGGGAGGAGGACCACCGGCAGCAGACCGGGGCCGACGTGCCGCTTCCAGCCGCCGAGGCCGACGACGGGCCGGTCGGGGAAGACGGCGTCGTCGAGGATGCAGGAGATGCCGTTGGCGAGGAAGTTGCGGGCGGCGAAGCCGCAGGTGCGGCGGGCCAGCCGGTACTGCGCCTCGGAGTGCTCGTTCCACCCCGACTGCGGGTCGGCGAAGCCGGAGCAGACCCATTCCCGCACGTCGTCGAGGCTGATGTGGGCGGTGGGGACGGGCCGGCGGGTCGCCCAGTGCCGGGCGACGGTCGTCTTGCCGGCGCCGGCGGGCCCGATGAGCAGCACGGCGAGCGTCGCGCCCCCGGTGCCGGGCCGGTGCTCGACGACCGGCACGGGCGGCGCGAGGGGCACGGCCCCGGTCGCGTGCGGGGGTATCGCCCCCGGGGGGTGCGGGGGTACGGCTCCGGGAGCGGCGCCCCAGGGCGCGCCGCCAGGGGCGGCCTGGGGCGGACCGGGCTGGACGGCCGGGTGCACGCCGAGCCGCCCGCCGGGCACGCCGGACGGCGGTCCCGGGTAGGGCGCGCTCTGCGGGGCCGGGGGCACGGGGCCGTGTCCGCCGGCCGGGATCGGGCCGGGCCCCGGGCCCGGCCGTTCGGGCGAGGGCAGCGGTCCCCCCACTGCGTGCTGCATCCGGTGCCACTCCGTCTCGTCGGCCTGTGCGTCGGCGGGGCGGCCGGTGCGGCGCCTCGGGCCCGCTCCCCCGCCCCGTCCGGGGATGCCAAAACGTTACCGCCCCGTCCCCCCGCTCGGGGAACGGGCGGACCCCTGTCCGAAGTGCCCAGTACGGAAAAAGTCCCGGTACCGAAAGAAGTCCCGGTACCGGGAGTGTCCCGGTACCGGGCTGGTCCAGGCCCCCGCCCGGGCCCCGGCCCCGATCCCGGGAACCGCCCGCTCCCCTCAGGCTCGGGCTCAGACCTGCGGGTCGAGCTCCTCGGCGAGGGCGCGCAGGGCGAGCCGGTAGGAGCCGATGCCGAAGCCGGCGATGGTGCCGGTCGCGACGGCGGCCACCACCGAGGTGTGCCGGAACTCCTCGCGGGTGTACGGGTTCGAGATGTGCACCTCGATGAGGGGGGCGGTCCGCTGCGCGGCCGCGTCCCGCATCCCGTACGAGTAGTGGGTGAAGGCGCCGGGGTTGAGCACGACCGGGACGCGCCCGTCGGCGGCCTCGTGCAGCCAGCGGATCATCTCGCCCTCGTCGTTGGTCTCGCGGACCTCGACGTCGAAGCCGAGCGAGGCGCCGAGCTCCCGGCAGGACTCGACGAGCCCCTTGTAGGAGGTGGCGCCGTAGATGTCGGGCTCGCGGGAGCCGAGCCGGCCGAGGTTCGGCCCGTTCAGCACCAGGACGCGCCGGGTTCCGCTCATGCGGAGAGCTCCCCGTAGGCGGCGACGAGGACGGCCGGGTCCGGGCCCTCCAGGACGGACGGCTTGGCGAGCCCGTCGAGGACGATGAAGCGCAGCAGGTCGCCGCGGGACTTCTTGTCCACCTTCATCGTCTCCAGGAGCTTGGGCCACTGGTCGCCGCGGTAGGTGAGCGGCAGGCCGACGGACTCCAGGACCGAGCGGTGCCGGTCGGCGGTGGCGTCGTCGAGGCGGCCGGCGAGGCGGCCCAGCTCGGCGGCGAAGACCATGCCGACGGAGACGGCGGCGCCGTGGCGCCACTTGTACCGCTCGTTCTTCTCGATGGCGTGCGCGAGGGTGTGCCCGTAGTTGAGGATCTCGCGGCGGCCGGACTCCTTGAGGTCGCCGGAGACGACGTCGGCCTTGACCTGGATGGAGCGGACGATCAGCTCGGCGGTGTGCGGTCCGGCGGGCGTACGGGCCGCCTGCGGGTCCTCCTCGATGAGGTCGAGGATCACCGGGTCGGCGATGAAGCCGGCCTTGATGATCTCGGCGAGGCCGCTGACGAAGTCGTGCACGGGCAGCGAGTCGAGTGCGGCGAGGTCGCAGAGGACCCCGGCCGGCGGGTGGAAGGCGCCGACGAGGTTCTTGCCCTCGGCGGTGTTGATGCCGGTCTTGCCGCCGACGGCCGCGTCGACCATGCCGAGGACGGTGGTCGGCACGGCGACCCAGCGGACGCCCCGGAGCCAGGTCGCGGCGACGAAGCCGGCCAGGTCCGTGGTGGCGCCGCCGCCGACGCCGACGATGACGTCGGTGCGGGTGAAGCCGGTCTGGGCGAGCGCCTTCCAGCAGTACGCGGCGACCTCGGCGGTCTTCGCCTCCTCGGCGTTCGGCACCTGGATGGCGACGGCCTCGTACCCCTGCTCGGCGAGGTCCTCGCGGAGCGCCTCACCGGTGCCGGCGAGCGCCTCGGGGTGGATGACCGCGACCCGCTTGGCCTTGTCGCCGATGAGGGCGGGGAGTTCGCCGAGCAGCTGCCGGCCGACCAGCACCTCGTACGGATCCGTACCGGCGCTGCCGCCGACGTGGATGCGGGTGACTTCCTGGTCCGTGGTCATGCGTCCTTCAGCTCCAGTGCGTCGAGGATCGCCGCGGCGACCTCTTCGGGGGTGCGCGCGTCGGTGGCGACCACGACGCGGGCGACTTCTTCGTACAGGTGGCGCCGGGCCTCCATCAGCTCGCGCCACTGCCGGCGCGGGTTGACGGCGAGCAGCGGGCGGGCCGCGCCGAGCCCGACCCGTCGCACGGCCTCCTCGACGTCCATCGAGAGGTACGCGACGGGCTGCCCGGCCAGCAGGGCGCGGGTGTCGGCGTCGAGGATCGCGCCGCCGCCGAGGGCGAGGACGCCCCGGTGCTCGGCGACGGCCTTCGCGACGGCGGCCTTCTCCAGGGCGCGGAAGCGCTCCTCGCCGTCCTCGACGAAGATGTCGGAGATCTCCCGGCCCTCGGCGGCGACGATGTCGGCGTCGGTGTCCCGGTAGGACGCGCCGAGCCGTTCGGCCAGGAGCGCGCCCACCGTGGACTTGCCGGAGCCCATCGGGCCGACGAGGACGACCAGCGGGCCGCCGGTCACCGGATGCGCAGGTTGTCGAGGTACGACCGGACGTTGCGCCGGGTCTCGGGGACCGAGTCGCCGCCGAACTTCTCGACGACGGCGTCGGCGAGGACGAGGGCGACCATGGCCTCGGCGACGATGCCGGCGGCCGGGACGGCGCAGACGTCGGAGCGCTGGTGGTGGGCCGCGGCGGCCTCGCCGGTGGCGACGTCGACGGTGACGAGGGCGCGCGGGACGGTCGCGATCGGCTTCATGGCGGCGCGGACGCGCAGCAGTTCGCCGGTGGTGAGGCCGCCCTCGGTGCCGCCGGAGCGGCCGGAGGTGCGCTTGATGCCGTCCTCGGTCCGCACGATCTCGTCGTGGGCCTGGGAGCCGGGCACCCGGGCGAGGTCGAAGCCGTCGCCGACCTCGACGCCCTTGATGGCCTGGATGCCCATGAGCGCGGCGGCGAGCCGGGCGTCGAGGCGGCGGTCCCAGTGGACGTGCGAGCCGAGGCCGACGGGCACGCCGTAGGCGAGGACCTCGACGACGCCGCCGAGGGTGTCGCCGTCCTTGTGGGCCTGGTCGATCTCGGCGACCATCGCCTTCGACGCGTCGGCGTCGAGGCAGCGGACCGGGTCGGCGTCGAGCTTCTCGACGTCGCCGGGGACCGGGTAGACGCCGTACGGGGCCTTGGCGGCGGCCAGCTCGACCACGTGGCTGACGATCTCGATGCCCGCGGCCTCCTTGAGGAAGGACCGGGCGACGGCGCCGAGGGCGACGCGGGCGGCGGTCTCCCGGGCGCTGGCGCGCTCCAGGATCGGCCGGGCCTCGTCGAAGCCGTACTTCTGCATGCCGGCGAGGTCGGCGTGGCCGGGGCGGGGCCGGGTGAGCGGCGCGTTGCGGCCGGTCTCCTTCAGCTCCGACGGGTCGACCGGGTCGGCCGACATGACCTTCTCCCACTTGGGCCACTCGGTGTTGCCGACCATCACGGCGATCGGCGAACCCAGCGAGAGCCCGTGCCGGACGCCGCCGAGGAAGGTGACCTCGTCCTGCTCGAACTTCATCCGGGCGCCGCGCCCATAGCCGAGGCGCCGCCGCGCGAGGTGGTCCGCCACCAGCTCAGTGGTGACCGGGACGCCGGCGGGAAGACCCTCCAGCGTCGCGACCAGCGCGGGTCCGTGGGATTCCCCAGCGGTCAGCCAACGCAACCTGCTCAACGATGCTCCTCATGCTCGCGCCTGGGCACTGCGACGGCAGGACCGGGCGCGCGGCCCTGACCCGCCACCCCGATCCTCCCACGTCCGGGCCCTGAGCTCGGCCTCCGGTCCAGCTATCGGACGCGTGCCTCGTCCTCATGGACGTCGTCGGCGGCCTCGGGCTCACCGGCGGACCGTTTCCGCAGCCAGCTGACGAAGCCGTACACCACGGTCAGCCCGAAGAGCGCGAGCACGGTGTACCGCGCCCACGCGGGCAGTGAGCTGAGGAAGCCCACGTACAGAAAGCGCACGATGTCGAAGGCGAAGTCCGCCTTCGACGCGAGCACGATGTCCCCGTCCATCCCCGTTCCCCCCGGGTGTCATGGGACCCCGGGGCGGCCGTGCGGGGTCAGCGCGCGGCGAGCGCGGCCTCGCCGGCGGCGCGCATGGCGGCGAGCGGGGCCTTGGGGGTGCCCGTCATCTGTTCGACCTGGAGGACCGCCTGGTGGACCAGGAGGTCCAGGCCGCCGACGATCTTACCGGCGCGTTCGGACCAGGCGGCGGCGAGCCGGGTGGGCCAGGGGTCGTAGAGGACGTCGAAGAGGGTGCCGGGGCGGTCCGGGACCGCGTCGGCCAGCGCGTCCGTGGCGCCCGCCGGGGTGGTGGCGACGACCAGCGGCGCCGTGAGGGCCTCCGCCGCGTCGTCCCAGGCGGCGGTGCGGACGTCGACGCCGAGGCGTTCGCCCCAGCCGCGCATCTCCGCGGCCCGTGCCTCGCCGCGTACGTAGGCGGTGACCGGGCCCGCGCAGACGCGGGCCAGGGCGGCGAGCGCGGAGGAGGCGGTGGCGCCCGCGCCGAGGACCGCCGCGGACTCCACCTTCTCGACGCCGCGCTCGCGCAGGGCGGCGATCATGCCGGGGATGTCGGTGTTGTCGCCGACCCGGCGGCCGTCCTCGCGGAGGACCACCGTGTTCACCGCCTCCACGGAGGCGGCCGTCTCGCTGACCTCGTCGAGCAGCGGGATGATCGCCCGCTTCAGCGGCATGGTCAGCGACAGGCCCGCCCAGGACCCGTCGAGCTCCGCGACGAAGCCGGGCAGCGCGGCCTCGTCGATCTCGAAGCGCTCGTAGGACCAGTCGTCCAGACCGAGCTCCGCGTACGCGGCCCGGTGCAGGACCGGGGAGAGCGAGTGCGCGATCGGCGAACCGAGGACGGCGGCGCGACGGCCCGTGTCACTGGCCCGTGTTGGCATTGAACTTGTCCCTCAGCTTGTTGTGCTCTTCCAGCGTCTTGGCGAACTCCGTCTGGTTCATGCCGTCCGTGGCGACGAAGTAGAGCCATCCGTCGTTCGTGGGGTTCAGCATGGCGGCCAGTGCCTCGTTGCCCGGGTTGCCGATCGGTCCCGGCGGCAGACCCTGGTTCGTGTACGTGTTGTACGGGTCCTTGTTGCTGTGGGCCTCCTTCTCCGAGATCTTGATCTCGGACTGGCCCTTGAGGTAGTTCAGCGACGAGTCGAACTGCAGGTACTGGTTCGTCTGGACGTTGTCCGGCTGGAGGCGGTTGTAGATGACCTCCGCCATCTTGCGGAAGTCGTCGTGCGTCTTGCCCTCCGCCTGCACCAGGCTCGCGACCGTGACGAGTTCCCAGGCGTTCTCGACGCCGTGCTTCTTCGCCTGCCCCTCCAGGTCGAGCTTCGTGTACTCCGCGTTCGCGCGGCTGACCATCTTCTTGAGGGCGTCCTCGGGCTTGGAGCCCTTCGCCACCGGGTAGCTCGCGGGGAAGAGGAAGCCCTCCAGGGGGTCCTTGACGTTCTTGTGGTTCTTCGCCCAGTCCGGCAGGCCCAGGGAGTCCGCCTTGGAGACGGCGATCTCCTTCGTGCTGCCGGGGTCGAGGCCGAGGCGGGTGTCGATCTGCTCGTACACCCAGGCGTTGCGCTTGCCCTCGGGGATGATCAGGTTGGCCTGGCTCGCCGGATCCAGCATCAGCGCGACCGCGCTCTCCGCCGACATCTCCTTCTTCAGGGTGTAGGCGCCGGCCTGGATCGTGTTGCCCTTCTCGTTCTTCTTCTGGGCGGCGACGAAGGCGTCGACGCTCTTCACGACGCCGGCCTGTTTGAGGATGTTGCCGATCTCGTTGCCGAAGGCGCCCTTCGGGATCTCGACCTGGACCTCGCCGCTGCCGCCGCCCGCGAAGTCGGGGGCCTCGCCGAACTGGCCCTGCCAGAACTGGTAGCCGAAGTAGCCGATGCCGCCGACGCCGCCCACGAGGACGGCGGCGACGACGAGGCAGGCCATGCCGTTCTTGCCCTTGCGCTTCCGCTCCTTGCCGCGGCGCTCGCGGTCGCGGTCGTCGCCACGGCCCCGGCGCGAGGCCGGTTCGTCGTCCTCGTAGCCGTCCTCGTCGTCACCGCCGAAGAAGGGGTGCGACTCCTCGGGCTCCGGTTCCGGTTCCGGTTCGGGTTCCGGTTCCGGGCGGACGGGCTCGGGCTGCGGCGGCTGCTGCCGGTGGCCGGGCGGCTGCGGCGGCGGGTACGCCTCGGCCGTGCCGTAGAGGTCGGGCTGCCCGGCGCCGTACGGATCGGCGGGCGGCGCGTTGTAGGCCATGGCGGCCTGGCCGGTCTCCCAGTTGGCGTCGTACGCGTGTGCGGGATGCCCGGGCGTGTCGTACCCCTGCTGCTCCGGGTACGCCTCGTGCCCCTGCTGCCCCTGGTCCCAGCCGGTCTGTCCGTACGCCTGCGGCTGCGCCTGCTGCGGGTCGACGTACCCCTGCTGCGGGTACTGCTGCGGGTACGCGGCCTGCTGCTGGGCGTACGGGTCGGTCCCGTAGCCCTGCTGGGCGTACGGGTCCTGGTAGGCCTGACCACCCTGCGCGTACGGCGTCGCCTGGTGCGGCTGCTGGTGGTACTGCTGCTGACCTTCCCACCCCTGGTCCCCGTACAAGGGGTCCGTGGGGTGCCACGGTTCGGAGCCAGGGCCCCGGCCATACTCAGTCATCGATCCCCAAACAGCCGCGAGGCTTCCGGACGATCCGCCTCTACGTAGTGCGGCAGCTGTTCGAACACCGCCGCATCGCGCGGAACGTTACCGTATCGCGATCAGATGACCACTTCGACGCCCTCACCGGGCGGATTACCTGATACCCGTTCGGACTCAAGAGCGTTCTGAAGGATGATCACCGCGGCGGCCTGGTCGATGACGGACCGCCCCTTCTTGGACTTCACGCCGGAGGCCCGCAGCCCCTGCGTCGCCGTCACCGTGGTCATCCGCTCGTCGACCAGACGGACCGGCACCGGGGCGATGCCCTTCGCCATCTCCCGTGCGAAGGCCCGGACCTTGGTGGCCGCGGGGCCCTCCCGCCCGCTGAGCGAGCGGGGCAGGCCCACGACGACCTCGATCGGCTCGTACTCCTCGACGATCTGGCGGAGCCGCCGGTGGGCGGCCGGGACGTCGCGTCCCGGCACGGTCTCCACCGGCGTGGCGAGGACCCCGTCGGGGTCGCACGAGGCGACCCCGATCCGGGCGTCCCCGACGTCGACCGCGATGCGGCGGCCGCGACGCATCGTCACGCCGTCTCCACCACGAGACGCTCGACGGCGGCGATGGCCTCGCCGACGGCCTCCGGGTTCTGGCCGCCGCCCTGGGCGACGTCCGGCTTGCCGCCGCCACCGCCGCCGAGGGTCTTGGCGGCCGTGCGGACCAGCTCGCCGGCCTTGAGACCGCGCTCGCGGGCGGCCTCGTTGGTGGCGATGACCGTCAGCGGCTTGCCGTTGGCCGTGGTGAAGAGGGCCACGACGGCCGGGCGGTCGGACGGGATGCGGCCGCGCACGTCGAGGACGAGCTTGCGCAGGTCGTCGGCGCCGGTGCCGTCCGGGACCTGACCGGTCACCAGGGCGAGGCCGCGGATGTCCTTGGCGGAGTCGACCAGACCGGCGGCGGCCTGGAGGACCTTCTCCGCGCGGAACTTCTCGATCTCCTTCTCGGCGTCCTTCAGCTTGCCGAGCATGGAGGAGATCTTCTCCGGCAGCTCCTCGGGGCGGCCCTTGACCAGCTCCTGGAGCTGGGCGACGACCGTGTGCTCCTTGGCGAGGAAGCTGTACGCGTCGACGCCGACCAGGGCCTCGATGCGGCGCACGCCGGAGCCGATGGAGGACTCGCCGAGCAGCTTCACCAGACCCAGCTGGGCGGTGTTGTGGACGTGGGTGCCGCCGCACAGCTCCTTGGAGAAGTCGCCGATGGTGACGACGCGGACCTGCTCGCCGTACTTCTCGCCGAACTCGGCGATGGCGCCCTGGCGCTTGGCCTCGTCGATCGGCATGACCTCGGCGTGCACCTCCAGCTCGCGCGAGAGGACCTCGTTGATCTTCTGCTCGACGTCCATGAGGACCGTGCCGGGGACGGCGTTCGGCGAACCGAAGTCGAAGCGGAAGCGGCCGGGCTGGTTCTCGGAACCGGCCTGGGCGGCCGTCGGGCCGAGGGCGTCGCGCAGGGCCTGGTGCGTGAGGTGGGTGGCCGAGTGGGCGCGGGCGATGGCCCGGCGGCGGCGCACGTCGATGGTGGCGTAGGCGGTGGAGCCGACGGTCACCTCGCCGACCTGGACCGAGCCCTTGTGCACCGAGACGCCCGGGACGGGCTGCTGCACGTCGCGGATCTCGATGACGGCGCCGGAGTGCAGCCGGATGCGGCCCTGGTCGGCGATCTGGCCGCCGCCCTCGGCGTAGAAGGGGGTGCGGTCGAGGACGACCTCGACCTCGTCGCCCTCGGAGGCGGCCGGCGACGGGACGCCGTTCACCAGCAGGCCGACGACCGTGGACTCGCCCTCGGTGTTGGTGTAGCCGGTGAACTGGGTGGCGCCGGAGGTGTCGGCGATCTCGCGGTAGGCGGAGACGTCGGCGTGGCCGGTCTTCTTGGCCTTGGCGTCGGCCTTGGCCCGGTCCCGCTGCTCCTGCATCAGGCGGCGGAAGCCGGTCTCGTCCACGGAGAGGCCCTGCTCGGCGGCCATCTCCAGGGTGAGGTCGATCGGGAAGCCCCAGGTGTCGTGGAGCAGGAAGGCCTTCTCGCCGGCGAGGACCGTGCCGCCGGCGGCCTTGGTCTCGGTGACGGCGGTGTCGAGGATGTTCGTGCCGCCCTTGAGGGCCTTCAGGAACGCGGCCTCCTCGGCGAGGGCGACCGTCTCGATGCGCTTGCGGTCGGTCTCCAGCTCCGGGTACTGCTCGCCCATCGTCTTGATGACCGTGTCGACGAGCTCGCCGACGACCGGGCCGGTGGCGCCGAGCAGGCGCATGTTGCGGACGGCGCGGCGCATGATGCGGCGGAGCACGTAACCGCGGCCCTCGTTGCCCGGGGTGACGCCGTCGCCGATGAGCATGACGGAGGTGCGCATGTGGTCGGCGACCACGCGCAGCGAGACGTCGCTGTCCTTGGCCTTGCCGTAGGCGACGCCGGTGAGCTCGGTGGCCTTGTCGATGACGACCTTGAGGGTGTCCGTCTCGTACATGTTCTGGACGCCCTGGAGGATCATCGCCAGGCGCTCCAGGCCGAGGCCCGTGTCGATGTTCTTCGACGGCAGCTCGCCGAGGATCGGGAAGTCGTCCTTGCCCGAGCCCTCGCCGCGCTCGTACTGCATGAAGACGAGGTTCCAGATCTCCACGTACCGCTCGTCGTTGACGGCCGGGCCGCCCTCGACGCCGAACTCGGGGCCGCGGTCGTAGTTGATCTCGGAGCAGGGGCCGCAGGGTCCGGGGACGCCCATCGACCAGTAGTTGTCCTTCTTGCCGAGGCGCTGGATGCGCTCGGCGGGGACGCCGACGACGTCGCGCCAGATGCGCTCGGCCTCGTCGTCCTCCAGGTAGACGGTGATCCAGAGCTTCTCCGGCTCAAGGCCGTAGCCGCCGTGCTCGACCGGGGTGGTCAGCAGCTCCCAGGCGAGCTTGATGGCGCCTTCCTTGAAGTAGTCGCCGAAGGAGAAGTTGCCGCACATCTGGAAGAACGTGCCGTGGCGGGTGGTCTTGCCGACCTCTTCGATGTCGGGCGTGCGCACACACTTCTGCACGCTGGACGCGCGCGTGAAGGGCGGCTTGACCTCACCCAGGAAGTAGGGCTTGAAGGGCACCATGCCGGCGGGGACGAGCAGCAGAGTCGGGTCGTCCGCGATGAGCGACGCCGAAGGGACGACGGTGTGCCCGCGCTCCTCGAAGAAGCTCAGCCAGCGGCGGCGGATTTCAGCCGACTCCATCAGTGGTCCTCATTCCGGTTGTACGAGATCGTGCGCGAGGGACGCGACGAGAACATGGTCGTGGTCTTGTGCGGGGTGGGGCCGAGGGCGGCCCTGCGGCGGGGCTCGGGGAGCTCCCGGTCCGCGGGAGGCGCCGCGTCGAGGCCGAGTGCCTCGCCGAGCTCCGCCTCGCGCTGGACCATGCCCGCCCTCACGTCGAGGGCGAAGTCCTTGAGCCGGTGGCCCGCCTCGACCGCCTTGTTCGCGGCCTGCGCCGCGAGGGACTCGGGGGTCAGCTGCTGGATCTTGCGGTTGACCTTGGTGGTGGCCCAGACGCCGGCGGCTGCGCCGGCCGTGAACCAGAACGTACGGCGGAACATCGCGGCTATCGGCCCTTCTGCTTCCGGCGCCGTGCGACCGGCACGGTACGGCCGACGATCACAGTGCGACGCCCGGTGGCGGGCGCCGCCTCCCCGCGGTCCCGGTCGCGGCCGAGCGCCTTGCGGACCCCGTAGCCGAAGGCGGCGACCTTGACGAGCGGGCCCCCGAAGGTGGAGGCGACGGTCGTCGAGAGCGCGGAGGCGTTGGAGGTGACCTCCTGGACGTCCGAGGCGATGGCGTCCACCCGGTCCAGCTGGGTCTGCGCCGAGCGGACCGTCGCCGACGCGTCGGCGAGCAGCGGCACGGCCTGTTCGGTCACCTCCGCCACGAGCCGGGTGGTCGCCCTGAGCGTCTGCGCCAGCCTCCCCAGCACCACGGCGAGGAAGGAGACGAGGATCGCCCAGAACACGGCCACCAGGATCCCGGCAACCTCTCCACCGGTCACTCCGCACCGCTCTCTGCTGTCGTCATCGGTCGTTGGGGTCCTGCGAAAAGTCGTTCCCCGAGCCTATCGCGCCGGGGCTGGGACGCCGTACCGCATTAGCGCCCGCGTTGGCGCCCCCGGCACGGGAGTCGCGCGATCGGATTGTACGGAGCGCGCGCGGGTGAGTACGCTCCGTGTCCCATGCGACGCAGCAACCTCCCGGCGGAGCTCAACCGGTTCGTGGGCCGGTCCGGCGAGCGGGCCGAACTGGCCGCGCTCCTGGCCGAGTCACGTCTCGTCACCGTCCTCGGCGTGGGCGGGGTCGGCAAGACCCGACTCGCCCTGAAGACCGCGACCGAGGTGCAGAAACGCTACGGCGAGGGGGTGTGGCTCGCGGAGCTGGCACCCCTGCGCGACCCCGGGCTCGTCGAGCACGCCCTGATCGAGGCGCTCGGCCTGACCGACCACACCCCCCGCGCCCCCCGCGAGGTGCTGAGGGAGCACCTCGCCGAGCGCCGGCTGCTCCTCGTCCTCGACGGCTTCGAGCACCTGGTCGAGACCTGTGCCCCGCTCGTCCACGAGCTGCTCACCGCGGCACCCGGGCTGACCGTGCTCGCCACCGGACGCCGGCCGCTGCGGCTGCCGGGCGAGGCGGTGCTCCGGCTGACGCCGCTGCCCGAGCCGGACGCCCTCACGCTGCTCACCGAGCGGGCGGCCGGGGCCGGCGCGCCCGCCGTCGACGCCGACGCGTCGGCACGGGAGCTGTGCCGGCGGCTCGACGGGATCCCGCTCGCCCTCGAACTGGCCGCCGGCCGGCTGCCGCTGCTCTCCGTGGAGCAGCTGCTGGCCCGGCTCGACGACCGCTTCCGGCTGCTCGGCGGCGGCGGGCGCGGGGTCCTCCCCCGCCACCAGACGCTGCGCACCGCGATCGGCTGGAGCCACGAGCTGTGCACGCCGGAGGAGCGGCTGCTCTGGGCGCGCCTCTCGGTCTTCGCCGGCCCGTTCGACCTGGAGGCCGTGGAGTACGTGTGCGGGGGCCCGGACCTGCCGCCGGAGGCGGTCCTCGACCTGCTCGGCGGTCTGCTCGCGCAGTCGCTGGTGACCCGGGAGGACACGGCGGCGGGCCCCGGCTACCGGATGCTCGACACGGTCGCGGCGTACGGGGCGGAGTGGCTGGCGCAGCTCGGGGACACCGAGCGGATGCGGCGGCGGCACCGGGACTGGTACATGGGCCTGGCGACCTGGTGCGAGCTGGAGTGGTTCAGCCCCCGGCAGGCGGAGGTGGCGGAGCGGACGGCGGCGGCGCTGCCGAACCTGCGGGCGGCGCTCGACCTGTGTCTGGAGCTGCCGGAGGACGCGCATCTGGCCCAGCACCTGGCGGGGACGCTCTGGTTCGCGTGGGTGGGGTGCGGGCGGCTCGCGGAGGGGCGGCACTGGCTGGACCGGGCGCTCGCCCTGGAGTCGGGGCACGAGGAGGCGCGGCTGAAGGCGCTGTGGGTGCTCGGCTACGTGGCGGTCCTGCAGGGCGACGCGACGGCGGCGGTGGCGGCGCTGCACTCCTGCCGGGAGCGGGCGCGGGCCTCGCGGAACCGGCTGGCGGAGGCGTACGCGACGCACCGGATGGGCTGTCTGGCGCTGCTCACGGACGACTTCCCGCGCGCCGAGGAGCTGCTCGGCCGGGCCCTCGACGCGTACGGCGAGCTGGGCGAGCTGAACAGCAACGTGCTGATGGGCCAGGTGGAGCTGGCGATGGCGCGGGCCTTCCGGGGCGATCTGGAGGGCGCGACGGCGATCTGCCGGGAGGTGCGGGAGGTCTGCGAGGAGCGCGGGGAGCGGTGGACGCGGGCGTACGCGCTCTATGTGCTCGCGTACTCGGCGTGGACGCGGGGCGCGTCGGCGGAGGCGCGGGAGCTGCTCATGGAGTGCGTGACGATCAACCACCTCTTCCGCGACCTGGTGGGGGTGGTCCTCGCGGTGGAGCTCCTCGCGCTGGTCACGGTGAGCGAGGGCGACGCGGTGGAGGCGGCGGTGCTGCAGGGGGCGGCGCTGCCGGTGTGGGACGCGGTGGGGATCCAGCTCTTCGGGTCCGGTGCCTTCGACGGGCCGCGGGCGCTGTGCGCGGGGCGGGCGGTGGAGGAGCTGGGGGCGGAGCGGTACGAGGAGGCGCTGCGGTTCGGCCAGGGGCTCTCGCTGGACGAGACGGTGGAGCGGGCGCTCGCGGACCGGCCGGCGGCGGTGGAGGGCGGGCGGCCCGGGGAGGCGGCGCGGCGGCCGTTCCGCTCGGCGCGTCCGCCGGTGGTGCCGGGAACGCGGAAGCCCGCCGGCTCCCCCACCGGCAAGGGCGGGGAAGCGGCGGGCTGAACACCGCGGGGGTGAGTCCTACGGCCGCTGGATCAGCGGGCGTAGTACTCGACGACCAGCTGCTCGTCGCAGATGACCGGGATCTCCTTGCGGTTCGGCTCACGGTCCAGGCGGAAGGCCAGGGCCTTCAGGTTGACCTGGAGGTAGCGCGGGGTCTCGCCGTCGGGGGCGAAGCCACCCTCGCGGGCGACCTGGAACAGGGTCTTCGCGCGGGACTTCTCGCGGACCATCACGACGTCGTCGGGACGGACGCGGAAGGACGGCTTGTCGACCTTGCCACCGTTGACCTGGATGTGGCCGTGGACGACCATCTGACGGGCCTGGTAGATGGTGCGGGCGATGCCCGAACGCAGGACCAGGGCGTCGAGGCGGCGCTCGAGCTCGACGACCAGCGCCTCGCCCGTCTTGCCCTCGGCCTTCTTGGCGCGGTCGTAGGCGCGCGCCATCTGGCGCTCGCTGATGTCGTACTGGGCGCGCAGACGCTGCTTCTCGAGCAGACGGACCTTGTAGTCCGAGTTCTGCTTGCGGCCGCGGCCGTGCTCGCCCGGCGGGTAGGGGCGGGCCTCGAAGTACTTGACGGCCTTCGGCGTCAGCGCGATACCGAGCGCACGCGACTTCTTGACCTTGGGGCGGGCCTGGTTCGGCATGAACCAACCTCTCTATCTGAACGAATACGGCTTCACCAGATGTTCAGGGAGGTCGCAATCCGCAGCCGGGAAAACCCTCCGGGTCCACGAGGGACCTGTCGGGCAGCCGCTTCCCGGTCTGGGCACGTACGTGCAGCACGCGAACGACCCACCGCCGGTCCCGGGAATCCGGGGGGTGGTGGGTGGCACGCGACACCTTCGAGGTGCGCGACGCTCCTGGAAACCCTGCCCGGGGGCCGGGTCTCCTGCTGACTGTCCCGCTCTGGTGGTGCCGACCGGGGCCGGACACGGGACGCAGCTGTCCGGACCAGTGTACCGGCTCCGCGGAGCGCCGCCGCCCGGGGGCAGGACAGCGGTCAGCCGTCGCCCTTCAGGCGCTCGCGGACCTTCTCCACCACGTCCGCGTAGCGGGCCTCGGCGCCGTAGCGGGTGGGCTCGTAGTAGCGCTTGCCGTGCAGGGCGTCGGGGGCGTACTGCTGGGCGGCGATCGCGCCGGGCACGTCGTGCGGGTACACGTACCCCTGGGCGTGGCCGAGCTTGGCGGCGCCCTTGTAGTGGCCGTCGCGGAGGTGGGCGGGGACGGGGCCCGCGAGGCCGTTCCTGACGTCCTCGCGGGCGGCGAAGATCGCGGTGGTCGCCGTGTTGGACTTGGGGGCCAGGGCCAGGGCGATGGTGGCGTGGCTGAGGGTGAGGGCGGCCTCGGGGAAGCCGATCATGGCGACGGCCTGGGCGGCGGCGACGGCGAGCGGCAGGGCCTGCGGGTCGGCGAGGCCGATGTCCTCGCTGGCGGAGATCATCAGGCGGCGGGCGATGAAGCGGGGGTCCTCCCCCGCCTCGATCATGCGGGCGAGGTAGTGCAGCGCCGCGTCCACGTCGGAGCCGCGGATGGACTTGATGAGGGCGCTGGCGACGTCGTAGTGCTGGTCGCCGTCCCGGTCGTAGGTCACGGCCGCCCGGTCGACCGCTTCCTCCACGGTCCGGAGGGTGATCTCCCGCTCGCCCTTGGCGAGGGCGCCGCCGGCGGCGGCCTCCAGGGCGGTGAGGGCGCGCCGGGCGTCGCCGCCGGCGATCCGCAGCAGATGGGCGCGGGCGTCGTCCTGGAGCTCGACGGCGCCGCCGAGGCCGCGCTCCTCGGTGACGGCCCGGTCCATGAGGCCGCTGAGGTCCTCGTCGGTGAGGGGCTCCAGGGTGAGGAGGAGGGAGCGGGAGAGGAGCGGGGAGATCACCGAGAAGTACGGGTTCTCGGTGGTCGCGGCGATGAGGGTGACCCAGCGGTTCTCTACGGCGGGGAGCAGGGAGTCCTGCTGCGCCTTGGAGAAGCGGTGGATCTCGTCGAGGAAGAGGACGGTCTCCTTGCCGTAGCCGCCGGAGGCGCGGCGGGCGCCGTCGATGACGGCCCGGACCTCCTTGACGCCGGCGGTGATCGCGGACAGCTCCACGAAGCGCTTGTCGGTGGCCTTGGAGACCACGTACGCGAGGGTGGTCTTGCCGATGCCCGGCGGGCCCCAGAGGATCACCGAGGAGGCGCCGGCGGGGCCGCCGCTCTCCCCGACGAGCCGCCGCAGCGGCGAGCCGGGCTTGAGCAGGTGCCGCTGGCCCACCACCTCGTCGAGGGTGCGGGGGCGCATCCGGACCGCCAGCGGGCTGCTGGCCGGGTCCTTCTCCTGGCGTTCTTCGGCGGCTGCGGTAAAGAGGTCGGGCTCCACGTCCACGAAGCCTAGGTCACGCCACCGACAAGCAGGGTGCCGCCGGTCAGCTCGTCCAGAAGTCCCACCAGCGGGTCAGGATCAGCATGCCGATGATCCCGATGTGCAGGACGGGCAGGACCCAGGTGAACTCGGCGAAGAAGGTCCGCAGGCCGGCCGGGGCGGGGATGACGCCCTTGCGGACGTTGTGCGAGGTCACGTACCAGAACATGACGATGGTGGCGACCCAGGCGAGGCAGCACCAGAGGCAGAGCGAGTTGATCTCGTACAGGGACTGCTGCATCAGCCAGGTGCAGAAGCCGACGCCGAAGAGGGTGCCGGCGTTGAGGCCGAGCCAGTACCAGCGGCGGTAGCGGGCGCCCGCGAGGAGGCCGACGCCGATGGCGACCACCATGCCGTAGGTGACCAGGCCGAGCATGGGGTTGGGGAAGCCGAAGACCGAGGCCTGCTCGCTCTTCATGATGTTCCCGCAGGACACGATGGGGTTGAGGCTGCACCCGGGGACGAAGTTCGGGTCCTCCAGGAGCTTGAACTTGTCGAGGGTGATGACCCAGGCGGCGAGCAGTCCGGCCGCACCGGTGATCACCAGGAGCCAGGCGAGGCCCTTGCTCGCGCCGATCGTCCCGGTCGTCCCCGTCGTCCCCGTCGTCTCCGCAGCGGCTTTCGTCATCTGTCCTTTTCCCTCGCTCGCGGGCCTCCTGGCCCCGGCCATTCTGCAACAAGGCGTACGCCATCGGCCGTTCGCGGGGCATAAGCGAGGGCCCGGCCGCGCGGGGCGGACCGGGCCCTTCCCTGGGTACGTGGGTCAGGCGAGCTGGGCGCGGACGGCGTCCAGGACCTCGTCCAGGGCGACCGCGCGCTGCTCTCCGGACTCCATGTCCTTGAGCTGGACGACGCCCTCGGCGAGGTCCCGCTCGCCCGCGACGAGCGCGAGGCGGGCGCCGGAGCGGTTGGCGTCCTTCATCGCTCCCTTGAGGCCCTTGCCGCCGAAGGAGAAGTCCGCGGCGATCCCGTCCCGGCGCAGCTCGGTGACCTTGCCGAAGAGGACGCGGCGCGCCTCCTCGCCGAGGGCCACCGCGAAGACGCTGGTGGTGGCGGGCAGGTCCAGCTCGACGCCCTCCGCCTCCAGGGCGAGGACCGTACGGTCCACACCGAGCGCCCAGCCGACGGACGGCAGCGAGGGGCCGCCGATCATCTCGGAGAGGCCGTCGTAGCGGCCGCCGCCGCCGACGGCCGACTGGGAGCCCAGGCCGTCGTGCACGAACTCGAAGGTGGTCCGGGTGTAGTAGTCGAGGCCGCGGACCAGCTTCGGGTCGTCCTCGAAGACGACGCCGGCGGCGGTGATCAGCTCACGGACCTGCTCGTGGTACGCCTTGCAGGCGTCGCACAGGTAGTCGCGGAGCAGCGGCGCGTCGACGAGCTGCTTCTGCACGTCGGCCCGCTTGTCGTCGAGGACCCGCAGCGGGTTGATCTCGGCGCGGCGCAGCGTCTCCTCGTCGAGGTCGAGGCCGCGCAGGAAGGTCTGCAGGGCCTCGCGGTAGACGGGGCGGCACTCCTTGTCGCCGAGCGAGTTCAGCAGGATGCGGTACTGGCGCAGGCCGAGGGAGCGGTACGCCTGGTCGGCCAGGATGATCAGCTCGGCGTCGAGCGCCGGGTCCTCGGCGCCGATCGCCTCGGCGCCGACCTGCGAGAAGTGGCGGTAGCGGCCGGCCTGGGCGCGCTCGTAGCGGTAGTAGGAGCCGGAGTACCAGAGCTTCACCGGCAGGTTGCCCTGCTTGTGCAGGTTGGCCTGGAGGGCCGCGCGCAGGACGGAGGCGGTGCCCTCGGGGCGCAGGGCGAGCTGGTCGCCGCCCTTCGTGGTGAGGGTGTACATCTCCTTGGTGACGATGTCGGTGGACTCGCCGACGCCGCGGGCGAAGAGGTTCACGTCCTCGAAGCCGGGGGTCTCGACGTAGCCGTAGCCGGCGTTCCTCGCCTGCGTGGAGATGGCGTCCCGGACCGCCAGGAAGACGGCGGAGCGCGGGGGGATCAGGTCGTACGTGCCCTTGGGGGCCTGAAAGGTGCTCACGGAGGTTCTCGTCACATTCCTCGTCGGGGAGCGTCCGTGCTCCCGAGGCCGGAGGCCACCTGCCGCAGATACGGGTTGGTGGCGCGCTCCTGGCCGATGGTCGTCTGGGGACCGTGGCCGGACAGGACGACGGTCGAGTTGTCGAGCGGCAGGACCACGCGGGTCAGCGACGCGAGCATCTCGTCCATGTCACCGCCGGGCAGGTCGGTGCGTCCGATGGAGCCGGCGAACAGCAGGTCGCCGGAGAAGAGCACGGAGGGGATCTCCGTCGTCTCCGGCGTCCGGAAGGTCACCGACCCCTTGGTATGACCGGGCGCGTGCGCGACGGAGAACTCCATGCCGGCGAGCTTCAGCCCGGCGCCGTCGGTGAGCTCGTGCACGTCGTCCGGCTCGCCCACGGTCAGCTCGCCCATGAGGGGCATCCCGATGGAGCGGCCGAGGGCCTTCTCCGGGTCGCTCATCATGTACCGGTCGGCGGGGTGGATCCACGCGGGTACGTCATGGGCGCCGCAGACCGGGACGACGGAGGCGACGTGGTCGATATGGCCATGGGTGAGGACCACCGCGACGGGCTTGAGCCGATGCTTCTTCAGCGTCTCCTCGACTCCCTGGGCGGCCTGGTGGCCCGGGTCGATGATGACGCACTCCTCGCCTGCGGCGGGGGCGACCACGTAGCAGTTGGTGCCCCAGGCCCCGGCGGGGAACCCGGCAATCAGCACGATCGTCCTTCTGTGTCGTCCGGCAGATGACTGCGGCCTTGCGGAATGCAGCAGATCAGAGCCTACCGGCGCTGCGTATTCCACAGCCAACCCGTATACGGTACGGGCACGTCCGGCCAGGACAGGAACACACGACCGACAAGGAGCGGACCCGGTGGTCACCAGCGATCAGCGGCGGCGGCAGCTCGCCAGGGACAAGTACGCACGCCAGCAGCAGCGACGGGCGGAGGCGCAGCGCAAGGCGAAGCGCCGCACGACCGTGATCGCGGCCTCCCTCGCGGTGGTGCTCGCCGCGGGCGGAGCGGTGTACGCCTCGGTGCAGTTCCTCGGGGACGACGCCAAGAACACCGAGGCGGAGACGCCGACCGGCGAGCCGAAGATGGGCATCGAGGCCAAGGGCGCGTACGCCATGGCCCTGAAGACCGACGAGGGCGACATCACGATCACCATGGACGCGGCGAAGACCCCGCGCACGGTGAACTCCTTCAAGCACCTCGCCGACAAGAAGTACTTCGACGGCACCAAGTGCCACCGGCTCACCACCGCCGGGATCTTCGTCCTCCAGTGCGGCGACCCGGAGGGCACCGGCATGGGCGGCCCCGGCTACACCATCCCGGACGAGAACCTCGACGCCCTGGGCAAGCCGGGCGACGACGGCAAGGTGACCTACAAGGCGGGCACGGTCGCCATGGCCAACACGGGGCAGCCGGGCACCGGCGGCTCGCAGTTCTTCCTCGTCTACAAGGACTCGAAGCTGCCGCCGCAGTACACCCCCTTCGGCACGATCGACGCGGCCGGACTGGCGGCGGTGCAGAAGGTCGGCGCCGCGGGCGTCGAGGGCGGCCAGGGCGACGGGGCCCCGAAGAAGCCGGTCACCATCGAGAAGGCGACCGTCTCGGCGAAGTGACGCCGGAGGCGAGGGGCGACGGCGGCCCGAACGTCCGCACGCACGTGACCGTGGAATTTCGGTGGCGCCGAGTGCGGACAGCCGGGCCGCCGTTCGCCTAGATTGGCGTTGTGCGGCGCGGTCCGATCGTCGGCCGCGCGGCGGAGGCGGGCGAGGCCCGCCCAGGAACTGTGGACGATGCCCGGGGGTCACCACCCGACGAGGGCATCATGGTGAGGAGGCGCTGTGAGCAGCGACCCGTGGGGCCGTGTCGACGAGACGGGCACCGTGTACGTGCGGACGGCCGAGGGTGAGAAGGTCGTCGGATCCTGGCAGGCGGGCACCCCCGAGGAGGCGCTGGCCTACTTCGAGCGCAAGTACGAGGGCCTGGTTGTCGAGATCGGCCTCCTCGAGAAGCGGGTGAAGACAACCGACCTCTCGGCGAAGGACGCCCAGACGGCGATCGAGCACATCCGCCAGCAGATCGACGAGCACCACGCCGTCGGCGACCTGGCCGCGCTCGGCGCCCGGCTCGACAAGCTCGTGGCGTCGGTGGACTCGCGCCGCGAGGAGCGCAAGGCGCAGAAGGCGAAGCAGGCCGACGAGGCGCGCTCCGCGAAGGAGGCCCTGGTCACCGAGGCCGAGGAGCTGGCCCAGAGCGAGCAGTGGCGGGTCGCCGGCGAGCGGCTGCGGGCGCTCGTGGACACCTGGAAGGGCCTGCCGCGGCTCGACCGGAAGTCCGACGACGAGCTGTGGCACCGCTTCTCGCACGCCCGCTCGGCCTTCTCCAAGCGCCGCAAGGCCCACTTCGCCCAGCTCGACGCGCAGCGCGAGGAGGCCCGCAAGACCAAGGAGCGCCTGGTCGCCGAGGCCGAGGCGCTGCAGAACTCGACCGACTGGGGCGCGACGGCGGCCCGCTACCGCGAGCTGATGGCCGACTGGAAGGCCGCCGGGCGCGCGCAGCGCGAGCACGAGGACGACCTGTGGAACCGCTTCCGCGGCGCCCAGGACGTCTTCTTCGCGGCCAGGTCCGGGGTCTTCGCCGAGCGGGACGCGGAGCAGACCGAGAACCTGGCGCTGAAGGAGGAGCTCGCCGGCGAGGCCGAGAAGCTGCTGCCGGTGACGGACCTGAAGGCCGCCCGCGCCGCCTTCCGCGCGCTCAACGAGCGCTGGGAGGCCATCGGCCACGTGCCGCGCGACGCCCGCCCGAAGGTGGAGGGCCGGATGCACACGGTGGAGCGGGCCATCCAGGAGGCCGAGGAGGCCGAGTGGCGCCGCACCAACCCGGAGGCACGCGCGCGTGCCGCGGGTCTGACCGGTCAGCTCCAGGACGCCGTCGAGAAGCTGCGCAAGCAGATCGACGCGGCCCGGGCGGCGGGCAACGACGCCAGGGCCGACAAGCTCGCCAAGGAGCTGGAGGGCCGCCAGGCCCTGCTCGACCAGGCGCTGAAGGGCCTGGAGGAGTTCGGCGGCTGACGCCGTAGGAGCAGCGGTACGAGGAAGGGCCCCCGGCGCGTGCCGGGGGCCCTTCCCGTGTACGTACCGGGGTACGGCTACGGGCGCCGCGCGCTGGTCACGCGGTAGACGTCGTACACGCCCTCGACGCCGCGGACCGCCTTGAGGACGTGGCCCAGGTGCTTGGGGTCGCCCATCTCGAAGGTGAAGCGGGAGGTGGCCACCCGGTCCCGGGAGGTCTGGACGGCCGCCGAGAGGATGTTGACGTGCTGGTCCGAGAGGACCCGCGTGACGTCCGAGAGGAGCCGGGAGCGGTCCAGCGCCTCGACCTGGATGGCGACCAGGAAGACCGAGGACTGGGTCGGGGCCCACTCGACCTCCAGGATCCGCTCCGGCTCCCGGGACAGCGAGTCGACGTTGACGCAGTCGCTGCGGTGGACGGAGACGCCGCTGCCGCGGGTGACGAAGCCGATGATCGGGTCGCCGGGCACCGGGGTGCAGCAGCGGGCCAGCTTGACCCACACGTCGTCGACGCCCTTGACGACCACGCCCGGGTCGGCGTTGGAGCGCCGCTTGGAGCGGCCGCGGGTCGGCGGGGCGGTCTCGGCGATGTCCTCGGTGGCGGCCTCCTCGCCGCCGAGCGCCTGCACCAGCTTCTGCACGATGGACTGGGCGGTGACGTGGCCCTCGCCGATCGCCGCGTACAGCGAGGAGATGTCGGTGTAGCGCAGCTCGTGGGCGAGGGTGACGAGGGAGTCGCCGGTGAGGATCCGCTGGATCGGCAGGTTCTGCTTGCGCATGGCCCGCGCGATGGCGTCCTTGCCCTGCTCGATGGCCTCCTCGCGGCGCTCCTTGGAGAACCAGGCGCGGATCTTGTTGCGGGCGCGCGGGGACTTGACGAAGCCCAGCCAGTCGCGGGAGGGGCCGGCGCCGGCGGCCTTGGAGGTGAAGACCTCGACGAGGTCGCCGTTGTCGAGGGTGGATTCGAGCGGCACGAGGCGGCCGTTGACCCGGGCCCCTATGGTGCGGTGGCCGACCTCGGTGTGGACGGCGTAGGAGAAGTCGACCGGGGTGGCGCCGGCGGGCAG
Source organism: Streptomyces sp. R302 (assembly GCF_012927245.1). Lineage (GTDB taxonomy): Bacteria > Actinomycetota > Actinomycetes > Streptomycetales > Streptomycetaceae > Streptomyces. The sequence continues at coordinate 309,464 of NZ_JABBGE010000008.1, read as the reverse complement.
GGCGATGACGTCGCCCTTGGGCGTGAAGACGAAGACCTCGTTGCGCGAGAGGTCGAAGCGGAGGGACTCCAGGAACTCGCCCGGGTCCTCGGTCTCCTTCTGCCAGTCGAGCAGCTGGCGCAGCCACGCCATGTCGTTGAGGTGGTCGTCCTTGCCGCCGCCCTTGGGCACGTCGGTGCGGACCTTGGAGGCGCCGGCGACGGCCTCCTGCTTGTACTTCCAGTGCGCGGCGATGCCGTACTCGGCGCGGCGGTGCATGTCGAAGGTGCGGATCTGCAGCTCGACGGGCTTGCCGTTGGGGCCGATGACCGTCGTGTGCAGCGACTGGTACATGTTGAACTTCGGCATCGCGATGTAGTCCTTGAACCGGCCGGGGACCGGGTTCCATCGCGCGTGGACGGTGCCGAGGGCCGCGTAGCAGTCGCGGACGGTGTCCACGAGGACGCGGATGCCGACCAGGTCGTAGATCTCCGCGAAGTCACGGCCGCGGACGATCATCTTCTGGTAGACGCTGTAGTAGTGCTTGGGGCGGCCGGTGACGGTCGCCTTGATGCGGGCGGCGCGCAGGTCGCTCTGGACCTCGTCGGTCACTATCGCGAGGTACTCGTCCCGCTTGGGGGCGCGCTCGGCGACGAGCCGGACGATCTCGTCGTACATCTTGGGGTAGAGGATCGCGAAGGCGAGGTCCTCCAGCTCCCACTTGATGGTGTTCATGCCCAGCCGGTGGGCCAGCGGGGCGTAGATCTCCAGGGTCTCGCGGGCCTTCTTCTCCTGCTTCTCCCGCTTGAGGTAGCGCATGGTGCGCATGTTGTGCAGGCGGTCGGCGAGCTTGATGACGAGGACCCGGGGGTCCTTGGCCATGGCGACGACCATCTTGCGGACGGTCTCGGCCTGCGCGGCCTCGCCGAAGCGGACCTTGTCGAGCTTGGTGACGCCGTCGACGAGGAGGGTGACCTGGTCGCCGAAGTCGCGGCGCAGGTCCTCCAGGCCGTACTCGGTGTCCTCGACGGTGTCGTGCAGGAGGCCTGCCATCAGCGTCGCCGGGTCCATGCCGAGCTCGGCGAGGATGGTGGTGACGGCGAGCGGGTGGGTGATGTACGGGTCGCCGCTCTTGCGCTTCTGGCCGCGGTGCCAGCGCTCCGCGACCTGGTAGGCCCGCTCGATCTGGCGCAAAGTGGCCGTTTCGATCTTCGGGTCGTTGGAGCGGACGATCCGAAGGAGCGGTTCGAGGACCGGGTTGTACGGCGACGAGCGCTGCACCCCGAGCCGCGCGAGCCGGGCGCGCACCCGGTTGGAGGAACCGCCGGAGCGGCTGGGCGCGGGGGCCGGAGCGGGAGCGGGCGCAGCAGGCTTCGGCCTGTTCTCCGCGGGCTTGTTCTTGGGCGTGCCGGTTCCCTGCGCGGCCTGATCGGCCTTGGGGTCGGGCTGCGCGGCGGAGAGTGACTGGGCCTCGTCTGGCAAAGAGCGCTCCTCTGGCGTCCCCCCGGACGGGGTCTGGGGGAGGTTCCGGGTCCCCCGGTCAGGCCCGGAAAGGCCATCGTATCGAGCCATGACGCCCCCTGCTCACGCGCCGGGGCGACGGGCGGGGGCCCGCCGCCGCTTCTCCGGCCCCTTCCGGGGACGTACCGGGGCAAACGCCAGGGGCGCCCCGGGAATTCCCGGGGCGCCCCTGGCCGGGCATCCGCGATCAGTTCCAGCGGAGCAGCGAAGGACCGCCCTTCACCTGGATCTCCTTCTGGGCCGCGACGTCGCCCCAGTGGACCTTGATCGATCCGCTCTTGCCGCACACGGGGTCGGACCAGATCTCCTTGGTGCGGCGGTCGAAGCCCTTGGCTCGCAGGCAGACGCTCCCGCCCTTGAACACGGCCCAGTCGTACCTCATGGTCATCCCGTCGGCCCCGAAGTGACCGCAGCCGTCACTGGCCTTCGTCCACTTCAGGGGGGCGCTGCCGGCGTTCTTCCAGCCCACACAGCTGTCGGCCGCGGCAGCGGGGACGCGCGTCGCCTGGCCGGCGCTGACCGGGCCCGCCGTCGGCACGAGGCCGGCCAGCGCCAGGACCGATGCCATTCCGACGACGCCCCTCCGGAACATCTTCATTCGCTTCCTCCGGTTCGATCCGAGGAGGCCACGGCACGAGGGGCACCTCGGGAGATCCCGGGGTGCCCCTCGCATGGCCCATCCTCGTCATCGGACCGCAGGTCGCGTGCCTTTACGCATCACACTCGAATGAGTGCGGTGAGCGGAGCGCCCTGGAGGGCGGGCTCCAGGCGGGTGCGGCCCGGGAGGAAGCCGAGCTCCATGAGGACCGCGACGCCGGCGACCTCGGCGCCGGCGCGGCGGATGAGCTCGATGGAGGCCTCGGCGGTGCCGCCGGTGGCGAGGACGTCGTCGATGACCATGACGCGGTCGCCCGCGGCCAGATCCTCGGCGTGCACCTCGATCTCGGCGGTGCCGTACTCCAGCTCGTACGCCTGCCGGAGCGTGGCCCCGGGGAGCTTGCCGGCCTTGCGGACCGGGACGAAGCCCAGACCCGCGCGGACGGCGACCGGCGCCGCCAGGATGAAGCCGCGGGCCTCCAGGCCGACGATCTTCGTCGCGCCGTGCGCGGAGCACAGGGCGGCGAGGGCGTCGGTGAGGGCCGTGAACGCCTCCGGGTCCGCGAGCAGCGGCGTGATGTCCTTGAACAGCACGCCCGGCTTCGGGTAGTCGGGGACGTCGCGGATCCGGCTGAGCAGCAGGCCGGTCACGTCCTGGGCCTCGGCGGTCATCCTCGGCGCTCCCCGGCGCGGCCGCCGCGGGCGGCGGTGCGCGGGCCGACGACCGCGGCCTCGCCCGCGTCGGTGCCGTCGTCCAGGCCTTCCTCGCCGCGGGCGGCGGCGGCCGCGCGCTTGGCGAGGACGCGCTTCTTCAGCGCCTGCATCGCCGGCTCGCGCTCCTTGAGGTCGGCGACGAGCGGGGTGGCGATGAAGATCGAGGAGTAGGCGCCGGCGGCCAGACCCACGAAGAGCGACAGCGAGATGTCGTTCAGCATGCCGGCGCCGAGGACGCCGCCGCCGATGAAGAGCAGGCCGGCGACGGGCAGCAGCGCCACCACGGTGGTGTTGATGGAGCGGACCAGGGTGCCGTTGATCGAGCGGTTGGCCATGTCGCTGTAGGTGAAGCGGGTCTGCTTCGTGATGTCCTTCGTCTGCTCCTTGAGGGAGTCGAAGACGACGACGGTGTCGTACAGCGAGTAGCCGAGGATCGTCAGCAGACCGATCACCGTGCCGACCGTGACCTCGAAGCCGACCAGCGAGTAGATGCCCACCGTGATCGTGAGGTCGTGGATCAGCGCGATCAGCGCCGCGACGGCCATTCTCCACTCGAAGGCGATGGCCAGGTAGATCACCACGAGGATCATGAAGACGCCGAGGCCGGTCCATGCCTTGTTGGCGATCTGCTCGCCCCAGCTGGGGCCGACCAGCTCGGCGGCGATCTTGTCCTCGGGGATGTTCAGGTCCTTGGCCAGCTCGGTGCGGACCTGGTCGGACTGCTCGGTGTCGAGACCGCCGACCTGGATGCGCAGGGAGCCGTTGCCGAGCTGCTGGACGATCGCGTCGTGGCCGGAGGCCTCCTCCGCGTACTCCGTGGCCTGGCTGACGGTGACGTCCGACTTCGGGGTGGTGAAGACGGCACCGCCCTGGAACTCGATGCCCATGTTGAGGCCGCGGACGGCCAGGGCGACGATGGCCGTGATGGTGATCAGGACGGACAGGCCGTACCAGATCTTGCGGTTGCCGATGAAGTCGTAGCCGACCTCACCGCGGTGGAGCCGGGCGCCGAGATCTCCGAGCTTCGACATCTCACGCCTCCTTCGGGGCGACGGGGGCGGTGGTACGACGGGTGCGGCGCAGCGGCGGCTTGGCGCCCAGGCTCTTCGGGTCGAGGCCGGACAGCTTGTGGCCGTTGCCGAAGAACTTCGTGCGGGCGAGCAGCGTCATCACCGGCTTGGTGAAGAGGAACACCACGACGACGTCGAGCAGGGTGGTCAGGCCGAGCGTGAACGCGAAGCCCTGGACCTTGCCGACGGTGACGATGAAGAGCACCGCGGCGGCGAGGAACGACACGAAGTCGGAGACCAGGATCGTGCGGCGGGCGCGCGGCCAGGCGCGCTCGACGGCCGGACGCAGGGTGCGGCCCTCGCGGATCTCGTCGCGGATGCGCTCGAAGTACACGATGAACGAGTCCGCGGTGATGCCGATGGCGACGATGGCTCCGCAGACGGCCGGCAGGTTCAGCGCGAAGCCGATGGCCGGGCCGAGCAGGGCCATGATCACGTAGGTGAGCAGGGCGGAGACGCCGAGGCTGAGGATCGCGATGAACGACAGGCCGCGGTAGTAGACCACCAGGTAGATGATGACCAGGGCGAGACCGATGGCTCCGGCGATGAGGCCGGCCTCCAGCTGGTCGCCGCCGAGGGCGGCGGTGACGGTGTCGACGCTCTGGGTGTCGAAGGAGAGCGGCAGGGCACCGTAGGCGAGGATGTTGCCGAGGTCCTGCGCGGACTGCTGGTTGAAGCTGCCGGAGATCTGCGCGTTGGCGCTGAGCGTGGTCTGCACGCGGGGCGCCGAGACGACCTCGCCGTCGAGGACGATCGCGAACTGGTTCTGCGGCTCGGTCTGCTGCGAGAGCTTGCCGGTGATCGACTGGAACTTCTTCGAGCCGGCGCTCGTGAACTCCATGTCCACGATCCACTGGCCGGTCTGCTGGTCGATGGCGGCCTTGGCGTCGTCGACGTCACGGCCCTCGACCTCGGCGGGACCGAGGAGGTACTTCTCCCACTGGTCGATCGCGTTCTTGCCGCAGGCGACGATCGTGTCGGTGGGCTTGGTGCCGGCCGCGGCGCCGGTGCGCTGCTTGGGGTCCAGGCAGTTCAGGGTGGCGAACTTCTGCTGGAGGGCGGCGGTGTCGGCGTCCGCGGACGGGGTCGCCTGCGGGGTGCCGCTCGGCTTCGGGGTGCCGCTCGCCTTCGGCGCGCCGGAGGCGGAGCCGGTGGGCGTGGGCGTGCCCGTGGCGCTCGGGGCCTTGAGGGCCTCGGAGAGCGCACGGCCCTGGGTGGAGGCGGTGGCGGTCGGCGTGGCCGACTTCTTGTCACCCGCGGAGGTGGACGCGGAGGGCTTCGGCGTGGCCGAGCCCGAGGGGGTCGCGGTGGGCGCCGGCTCGGGCGAGGCGGCCGCGACGGCGAGCACGGGCCGGAAGTAGAGCTGGGCGGTGGTGCCGACCTGCTCGCGGGCCTGCTTCTCGTTCGTCCCCTTGGGGATGTTGACGATGATGTTCTCGCGGCCCTGCGTCTGGACCTCGGCCTCGGAGACGCCGAGACCGTTGACGCGGCGCTCGATGATGCCGACCGCCGTGTTCATGTTGGTCTCGTTGACCGCGGACTCCTGGCCGGGCTCCGCCTTGGCCTTGAGCGTGATCGACGTGCCGCCGGCGAGGTCGATGCCGAGGCGCGGGGTGGTGTGCCCCGACCAGAACATGCCGCCGGTGAGCGCGACCATGGCGATCAGAATGAGCGCCAGGGCGCGGCCGGGCCGGCTCTGTCCCCCCGCCGGCCTTCGACCCTTCTTCGGTGCTGCCACCTGTCGTTTCTCCCTGTCCAAACCGTCCGGGCGCCGGGTGGGCGCACGGAGGCCACGAAGTGTGTGTGGGGACCATCCCCCGCAGACGTCGGACCGTGTCCGGCCGCGGCCGCGCCGGTGGGCGTGGGGCCGCGGTGCCGGACGCGCGTTACTTCGCCTCGGTCTCGCCGTCGGTCTTGCCGTCCTTCTCGGACTCGGCCGCGTCCGACTTCTTCGTCAGATCGGCCTTGGGCGCCTCGTCGGCGACCTCGGTCAGCGAGGAGGCGTCGTCCGGGACGACGGTCTCGGAGTCGTCGGCGACGTCCTCGTCGGTGTCGCCGTGGACGATCCGGTTGTACTCGGCGTCGTCGAGGACCGCGCCGATGGAGTTCTTCGCGTAGACGGCGTGGACGCCGGGCGCGACCTCGAGCAGGACGGTCTCGTCCTGGATCTCCTTGACGGTGGCGTACATTCCCCCGATCGTGCGTACGCCGGTGCCGGGCTGCATCTGGTTGCGCATCTCCGCCGCCTGTGCCTGCTTCTTCTTGGCAGAGCGGGTCATCAGGAACATCGCCCCGATGAGCACGATGAAGGGGAGGAGCATGCCGATGTTATTCACGGGACGGAAATCCTTCGCACGGTCACGGAGAACCCGCGGCCTGATCTTCGGGGGTGGGTACGCCGCCGGAAAGGGCGGCATCGGCGGAGTCTAGGCGAGTCCGCATCGATGGAACAACGCCCAGCATGGCACCGTGGTTCCTCGTCGGGCGAGACTCCGCGCCGTCACCCGCCCGTCACAGCGGCCTCAGGCGCCGAAGAGCCCCTGTTGTCCGGATCCCGCCGCTCCGGAAGTCCCGGCCGGGCCCGCTGCCTGCGGCGGGACCAGTCCGAGGTGGGTCCATGCCGCCGGCGTGGCGACCCGGCCACGGGGCGTACGGGCCAGCAGTCCCTCGCGTACGAGGAAGGGTTCGGCGACCTCCTCGACGGTCTCGCGCTCCTCGCCCACGGCGACGGCGAGGGTGGAGAGGCCGACGGGACCGCCGCCGAAGAGCTTCAGGAGGGCCTCCAGGACGGCGCGGTCGAGGCGGTCGAGGCCGCGGCTGTCGACCTCGTACACGCCGAGGGCGGCACCGGCGATCTCGCGGGTGATCACTCCGTCGGCCCTCACCTGGGCGTAGTCGCGGACGCGGCGGAGCAGCCGGTTGGCGATGCGGGGGGTGCCGCGGGAGCGGCCGGCGATCTCGGCGGCGCCGGCGGGGTCGATCTCCACGTCGAGGAGGCCGGCGGAGCGGGTGACGACCCGCTCCAGCTCGTGCGGCTCGTAGAACTCCATGTGGGCGGTGAAGCCGAAGCGGTCGCGCAGCGGCGGCGGCAGCAGGCCAGCCCGGGTGGTGGCGCCGACCAGGGTGAACGGCGGCAGGTCGAGGGGGATGGCGGTGGCGCCGGGGCCCTTGCCGACGATGACGTCGACGCGGAAGTCCTCCATCGCCATGTAGAGCATCTCCTCGGCGGGCCGGGACATCCGGTGGATCTCGTCGAGGAAGAGGATCTCGCCCTCCTGGAGGGAGGAGAGGATCGCGGCGAGGTCGCCGGCGTGCTGGATGGCGGGGCCGGAGGTGATCCGGATCGGCGCGTTCATCTCCGCGGCGATGATCATCGACAGGGTGGTCTTGCCGAGGCCCGGGGCGCCGGAGAGCAGCACGTGGTCGGCGGTGGCGCCGCGCTGGCGGGCGGCCTTGAGGACGAGGTCGAGCTGCTGGCGGACCTTCTCCTGGCCGATGAACTCGCCGAGGTCCTTGGGGCGCAGGGCGGCCTCGACGGCCTGGTCGTCGCCCTCGGCGGCGGCGCCGACGATCCGCTCCTCGGGGGCGGATGCCGTCTCGTCGTCCCAGTTCACGGTGGTGTCTTCCTTCGTACGGGCGGGGTCGGCCGCGGTCAGCGGGCTCGGTTGAGCGTCTGGAGGGCGGCGCGCAGCAGCTGGGGCACGGGTGCGGAGCCGGTCTCGGCGAGCGCGGCCTCGGCCTGCGGGGTGACGGCGGCGACGGCCTCCTCGGCCTCCCGGCTCGCGTAGCCGAGGCCGACGAGGGCGGCGGTGAGCTGCTCGGTCCAGGGCGCGGGGCCGGTGGCGACGGCGCGCTGCTGGCCGACGAGGCCGCTGCTGCCGAGGGGCTGGCCGAGCTTGTCCTTCAGTTCGAGAAGGAGCTTCTGGGCGCCCTTCTTGCCGATGCCGGGAACGGCCGTGAGGGCCTTCTCGTCGCCGGTGGAGACGGCGAGGCGGAGCGCGTCGGGGCTGTGGACGCCGAGCATGGCCTGGGCGAGCCGGGGGCCGACGCCGCTGGCGGTCTGGAGCAGTTCGAAGACCTGGCGCTCGTCGTCGTCGGCGAAGCCGTACAGCGTGAGGGAGTCCTCCCGGACGACGAGGGAGGTGGCGAGCCGGGCGTGCTCGCCGATCCGGAGGCCGGCCAGGGTGTTCGGCGTGCACTGGACGGCCATGCCGACGCCGCCGACCTCGACGACGGCGGTCGTGGGGGCGAGGGCGGCGACCGGGCCGCTGACGAAGGCGATCATGACGTGCGGCCTTTCGAGGCGTGCAGGGCGACGGCCTGCTGGAGGCGGTTCTGGGCGGGGGCCCGCCAGATGTGGCAGATGGCGAGGGCGAGCGCGTCGGCGGCGTCGGCCGGCTTGGGCGGGGCGGCGAGCCTCAGCACCCGGGTGACCATGGCGCCGACCTGGGCCTTGTCGGCGCGTCCCGAGCCGGTGACGGCGGCCTTGACCTCGCTGGGGGTGTGCAGGGCGACGGGGATGCCGCGCCGGGCGGCGCAGAGCATGGCGACCGCGCTGGCCTGGGCGGTGCCCATCACCGTACGGACGTTGTGCTGGCTGAACACCCGCTCCACGGCGACCAGTTCGGGCTGGAAGCGGTCGATCCACTCCTCGATGCCGCGCTCGATGCCGACGAGGCGGTGGCCGATGTCGGCCTCGGCGGGGGTGCGGACCACGCCGACCCCGAGCATGGTCAGCGGCCGTCCGGCGACGCCCTCGACCACGCCGACGCCGCACCGGGTGAGCCCCGGGTCCACCCCCAGTACGCGCACGTCGCCCCCTCCCTCGGATCCTTCGATCAGCTATTCGTGCAGGCTATCGGGTGCCACCGACAACGCAGCGGGCCGACGGGGGTGTGTCCCCGTCGGCCCGCTGCCGGAAAGGCCTCGATCAGGCGTCGACCTTCTCCATGACCTCGTCGCTGACGTCGAAGTTGGCGAAGACGTTCTGCACGTCGTCGCTGTCCTCCAGCGCGTCGATCAGCTTGAAGATCTTGCGCGCGCCCTCCTCGTCGAGCTCGACCTGCATGGTCGGGACGAAGCTGGACTCGGCCGAGTCGTAGTCGAAGCCGGCCTCCTGGAGCGCGGTGCGGACCGCGACCAGGTCGGTGGCCTCGCTGATGACCTCGAAGGACTCGCCGAGGTCGTTGACCTCCTCGGCGCCCGCGTCGAGCACGACCTCCAGGACGTCGTCCTCGGTCCGGTCGCCCTTGGGGAGCACGACGACGCCCTTGCGGTTGAACAGGTACGAGACCGAGCCCGGGTCGGCCATCGAGCCGCCGTTGCGGGTCATGGCGACGCGGACGTCGGAGGCGGCACGGTTGCGGTTGTCGGTGAGGCACTCGATGAGGACCGCGACACCGTTCGGGCCGTAGCCCTCGTACATGATCGTCTCGTAGTCGGCGCCGCCGGCCTCGAGACCGGCACCGCGCTTGAGCGCGGAGTCGATGTTCTTGTTCGGGACCGACTGCTTCTTCGCCTTCTGGACGGCGTCGAACAGCGTCGGGTTACCGTCCAGATCGGCACCGCCGGTGCGGGCCGCGACCTCGATGTTCTTGATCAGCTTCGCGAAGAGCTTGCCGCGCTTGGCGTCGATCACGGCCTTCTTGTGCTTCGTCGTAGCCCATTTAGAGTGGCCGGACATCTGCCTGTCTCCTTCGCGTCACCAACATCTTGAACGAACCCCAGAGATCCTACCGGGATCGTGTCACCGATCCGCGCGCACCATGTCCACGAAGAGCTCGTGGACGCGGTGGTCACCGGTGAGCTCGGGGTGGAAGGAGGTCGCGAGGACCTTTCCCTGGCGGACGGCGACGATGTGGCCGTCGTGCTCGGCGAGCACCTCGGCCCGGGCGCCGACGGACTCCACCCAGGGAGCGCGGATGAAGACGCCCTCGACGGGCGTGTCGATGCCCGCGACGGTGACTCCGGCCTCGAAGGACTCGTTCTGCCGCCCGAAGGCGTTGCGGCGCACGATCATGTCGATCCCGCCGAAGGTCTCCTGGCCCGAGCGCGGGTCGAGGATCTTGTCGGCGAGCATGATCAGGCCGGCGCAGGTGCCGTAGACCGGCATGCCCGCGGCGATCCGCTCGCGGATCGGCTCCATGAGGCCGAAGAGGACGGCCAGCTTGGAGATGGTGGTGGACTCGCCGCCGGGGAGGACCAGGCCGTCGACCTCGGCGAGCTCTTCGGGGCGCCGGACCGGCCTGGCCACGGCGTCCGCCGCGGCCAGGGCGATCAGGTGCTCCCGCACGTCGCCCTGGAGGGCCAGGACTCCGATCACGGGGGTGCTGCTCATCGGTGCTTACCAGCCCCGGTTGGCGTAGCGCTCGGACTCGGGGAGGGTGTCGCAGTTGATGCCGACCATGGCCTCGCCGAGGTTGCGGGAGGCGTCCGCGATGATCTTCGGGTCGTCGTAGAAGGTGGTGGCCTTCACGATGGCGGCGGCGCGCTTGGCCGGGTCGCCCGACTTGAAGATGCCGGAGCCGACGAAGACGCCCTCGGCGCCGAGCTGGCGCATCAGCGCGGCGTCGGCCGGGGTGGCGACGCCACCGGCGGAGAAGAGGACCACGGGGAGCTTGCCGAGCTCGGCGACCTCCTTGACGAGCTCGTACGGGGCGCGCAGCTCCTTGGCGGCGGCGAAGAGCTCGTTGTTGTCGAAGCCGCGCAGCTTGGCGATCTCGTTCTTGATCTGGCGCAGGTGGCGGACGGCCTCGACGACGTTGCCGGTGCCGGCCTCGCCCTTGGAGCGGATCATGGCCGCGCCCTCGGCGATGCGGCGCAGGGCCTCGCCCAGGTTGGTGGCGCCACAGACGAAGGGGGTGGTGAAGGCCCACTTGTCGGAGTGGTTGATCTCGTCGGCCGGGGTGAGGACCTCGGACTCGTCGATGTAGTCGACGCCGAGGGACTGGAGGACCTGGGCCTCGACGAAGTGGCCGATGCGGGACTTGGCCATCACCGGGATGGAGACCGCGCCGATGATCTCCTCGATCATGTTCGGGTCGGACATCCGGGCCACGCCGCCGTCCTTGCGGATGTCCGCGGGGACCCGCTCCAGGGCCATGACGGCGACGGCGCCGGCGTCCTCGGCGATCTTCGCCTGCTCGGCGTTGACCACGTCCATGATCACGCCGCCCTTGAGCTGCTCGGCCATGCCGCGCTTGACGCGCGCGGTGCCGGTCTCGGGGGACTGGGGGGTGGTGGAGCTGGACACGGGAACCTCACTCGTGACAACGGGTTCAACGGGGCGTTGACGACTAGAGCGAGGAAACAGTCCACGAGCGGTCCACAGCAAGGGCCAATATGCAGGCCGTGGATCCTTTTCGTGCGAATCCGAGGCCGGAGTGGATCACGAGGGACGATCTGCCAGGGCCACCGGCGGCTCGTCGTCCATTTCGAAGGCCATCGGGAAGGGCGCGTGGCCCGCGAGCCGGAACCACCGGACCTTGCGATGCCGCCGCAGGGCCCGCGCGGCCCGCACGGCGTCGTTGTGGAACCGCCGCGCCATGGGAACCCGCCGAACGGCCGCGGCCAGCTCCCCCGCGGCCTCCTCGCCGCCGGGCGCCTCCCGTACGAGCTCCACCTGCTCCGGCTCCCCGAAGACGGCCCGCAGCGCCTGGCTCAGCTCGCTCTCGGCGACCTCCCGATGGTCCTCCTCCGCCTGCCGCGCCGCGTGCGCCGCCTCGTACAGCACGATCGAGGCGGCCGGATCGAGCACCCCCGAGGTGGCCAGCTCCTGCGTGACCGAGGCCCGCCGCAGCAACTGCGCGTCGAGCGCGGCCCGCGCCGCGTCGATCCTCGTGTGCAGCCGGTCGAGCCGGCCGGCGGTCCAGCTCAGGTAGACGCCGATGAAGATCAGCGCGACAACGGTCCAGATCAGGGTTTCGGTCACGGGCGGACAGGCTACCCGGGCGGCAGCCGCGAGCCGGCCTTCCGCCCCGGCCTCGACCGGCGGCTACAGCCCCAGCCTGGCCCGGAGGCCGCCCGTCTTCTCGTCCGTGTCGACGGCGGCCGCGCCGTCGGTGACCGTCTCGTAGACCGCCAGGATGTCCGCGCCGACCGTGGACCAGTCGAAGCGCCGCACGTGCGCCGAGCCGCGCGTGCTCAGCTCGGCGCGCCGGGCGGGGTCGCCGAGCAGCCGGATCGCCGCGTCCGCCAGCGCGTCCGCGTCCTCGTTGGCGAAGAGTTCGCCCGCCGCGCCCTGGTCCAGGACCTGCGCGAAGGCGTCCAGATCGGCGGCGAGGACCGGTGCGCCGGCCGAGAGGGCCTCGACGAGGATGATGCCGAAGGACTCGCCGCCGGTGTTGGGCGCCACGTACACGTCGACGCTGCGCAGCAGCCGCGCCTTGTCCTCGTCGCTGACCATGCCGAGGAACTCCACCCGGGAGCGCATCTCGGGCGGCAGCGTCGCCACCGCCTCCTCCTCGTCGCCGCGCCCGGCGACCAGCAGGCGGGCGCCGGGGCGCTCGGTGAGGATCCGGGGCAGCGCCTTAATCAGGACGGGCAGGCCCTTGCGGGGTTCGTCGATGCGGCCGATGAAGCCCAGCGTCTCCCCCTGCCACTCCGCCTTCGGCTCCGCGCCGGCGAAGAAGTCGACGTCGACGCCGTTGGGGATGACGACGGCGTCGCCGCCGAGGTGCTCCACCAGGGTCCGGCGCGCGTACTCGCTGACCGCGATCCGGGCGCTGATCTTCTCCAGCGCCGGCTGGAGGATCGGGTAGGCGGCCAGCATCGCCCGCGAGCGCGGGTTCGAGGTGTGGAAGGTGGCGACGATCGGGCCCTGCGCCGCCCAGCAGGTGAGCAGGCCGAGCGAGGGCGAGGTCGGCTCGTGGATGTGGACGACGTCGAAGGTGCCGTCGTGCAGCCAGCGGCGGACCCGCGCGGCGGAGAGGAAGCCGAAGCTGAGCCGGGCCACCGAGCCGTTGTACGAGACGGGCACGGCGCGGCCGGCGGAGACGACGTACGGCGGCAGCGGGGTGTCGTCGTCGGCGGGGGCCAGGACGGAGACCTCGTGCCCCAGCCGGATCAGGTGCTCCGCGAGGTCGCGGATGTGGAACTGGACGCCGCCCGGTACGTCCCAGGAGTACGGGCAGACGATTCCGATCCTCACGAAGTGCGCTCCTCCAGGTCGGCCAGCCAGAGGCGCTGGAGCATGTGCCAGTCCTCCGGGTGGTCCGCGATGGCCCCGGCGAAGGTGTCGGCGAGGGCCTGTGTCATGAGGGACGCCTGTTCGCCGCGGGTACCTGACTCGGGTACCTCCACGGGCGCGTGCACCTCGCCCTTCATGACGTCGGTGTCGTCGTACCAGAGGGTCACCGGCAGCAGGAGCGCGTCGGTCTGGAGGGCGAGCATGGCCGGTCCGGCGGGCATCCGGGTGGCCTCGCCGAAGAAGGAGACCTCGACGCCGGAGGCGGACAGGTCCCGGTCGGCGACCAGGCAGACCAGGCCGCCGCCCCGCAGCCGGCGGGCGAGGGTCCCGAAGGCGGCGCCGCCGGTGTGCGGCAGCACCTCCATGCCGAGGGACTCGCGGTAGGCGACGAAGCGGTCGTACAGCGACTCGGGCCTGAGCCGTTCGGCGACCGTGGTGAAGGGCACGCCGAGGGCGCGGGTCACCCAGACGCCGGCCAGGTCCCAGTTGCCCATGTGCGGCAGGGCGAGGATCACGCCGCGGTCGGAGGCTATGGCGTCCTTCAGGACGTCCTCGCCCTTGATCGCGAAGCTGTTCGCGGCCCGCTCGCGGCTCCAGGTGGGCAGCCGGAAGGACTCCATCCAGTAGCGCATGTACGAGCGCATGCCGGCCTTCGACAGCTCCGCGAGCCGCTCGGGCGTGGCGTCGGGCACCACGCGCGCGAGGTTGGCCTCCAGGCGCAGCACGCCCTTGCCGCGCCGCTTCCACACGGTGTCGGCGATCTTCCGGCCGAGGGCCTTGGCCACCGGTTCCGGGAGCTTCTTCACGGTGGCCCAGCCGAGGCCGTAGAGCCCGTCGGCCACCTTGTCCTTCAACGCGCTCACGTGGTCGCCCCGCTTCCCCCGGCCGCCGCGGCGGCGTCCGCCTCGGCCGACTCCCTGCGTACCGTCACGACCCGCTGCCCCAGGGTCACGGCCGAACCGACGGCCACGATCCACAGCGCGATGGGCAGCAGCACGTCGATCCCCGGCACGCCGAAGGCGTGCAGTCCGGCGAGACCGGCGGCGACCAGCGAGATCACGAGCCGTTCGGCCCGCTCGATCAGGCCGTTGACCGCGACCGGCAGGCCGATCGATTCGCCGCGCGCCTTGGTGTACGACACGACCTGACCGCTCGCCAGGCAGAAGATCGCCACCGCGCACAGCACGTTGTCGTCGCCCTTGCCGGCGTACCAGAGGGCGAAGCCGCCGAAGATCGCCCCGTCGGCGACCCGGTCGAGGGTCGAGTCGAGGAAGGCGCCCCAGCGGCTGGAGATCCCGGCCTGCCGGGCCATGTTGCCGTCGACGAGGTCGGAGAAGACGAAGAGGGTGATGACGATCGTGCCCCAGAAGAACTCGCCCCTGGGGAAGAAGACCAGCGCACCGGCGACCACTCCCGCCGTGCCGATCAGCGTCACGGCGTCGGGGCTGACGCCCCGGCGGAGCAGAAACGCGGCGAACGGTGTGAGGACACGCGTGAAAAACGCACGCGCGTACTTGTTCAGCATGGCCTTCCCGAGGTTTCGGCGGGCCGCGCGGTCCCATGACCACCGGCTCACCCATCGTAGCCACGCCCGTGGCGCCGCACGGGAGCGCACCCACCCCGCCGCGTCGGCGTACCCCTGGAGGCCCACCGGTGTACGACGTATGGACGCGTCACGGCGTCGGTGCAAAGCTCGAAGGAGCACCCCGCGGGCACCGCCGGAGCCGCACCGCGACGCCGCTCCCCCGCGCCCGCTCCCCTCACCGCCTCGCAGCCGGGAGGACATCATGGGCGACAAGGCGCACACCCCCGCCGGAGCCGCCGGCAGGGCACCGACGGCCGACCGGCCCTCGGAGGTACGGAACGTGGTGCTGGTCGGCCACAGCGGCTCGGGCAAGACGACGCTGGTCGAGGCGCTCGCCCAGACCGCCGGGGCGCTCGGCAGGCCGGGCCGGGTCGAGGACGGGGCGACCGTCTCCGACTACGACGAGATCGAGCACCGCCAGCACCGCTCCGTCCAGCTCTCCCTCGTCCCGGTCGGCTGGGACGGCATCAAGGTCAATCTGCTCGACACCCCCGGATACGCCGACTTCGTCGGGGAGCTGAGGGCCGGTCTGCGCGCGGCGGACGCGGCCCTCTTCGTCGTCTCCGCCGCCCAGGAGGCCGACGCGGTCGCCGCCTCCACCCGGATGGTCTGGGAGGAGTGCGCGGCCGTCGGCATGCCCCGCGCCATCGTCGTCACCCACCTCGACACCGCCCGCACGGACTTCGACGAGCTGACCCGGGTCTGCGCCGGGCTCTTCGGCGCCGACGACCCCGACGCCGTGCTGCCGCTGTACCTGCCGGTGTACGGCCCGGAGGGCGCCGACGGCCACGCCCCCGCCACCGGCCTGGTCGGCCTGCTCTCCGAGCGGGTCTTCGACTACGCGACGGGCGTCCGCGGCGAGCGGCCGCCCGGGGACGGCGACCGGGAGCCGATCGCCGCGGCGCGGGCCCGGCTCATCGAGGGGATCATCGCCGAGAGCGAGGACGAGACCCTGATGGACCGCTATCTGGGCGGCGAGGAGATCGACGTCGCCACCCTCGTCGCCGACCTGGAGAAGGCGGTCGCCCGGGGCGGCTTCCACCCCGTGCTCGCCGCCGCCCCCGCCACGAACGGCGGCGGACAGGGCCTCGGCACCGTCGAGCTCCTGGAGCTCATCACCCGCGGCTTCCCCTCCCCGCTGGAGCACGAGCCGCCCGCCGTCACCACCCCGGACGGCGAGCCCCGCCCGCCGCTCGCCTGCGACCCCGCCGGGCCGCTCGTCGCCGAGGTCGTCAAGACCGCCGCCGACCCCTACCAGGGCCGGATCTCCCTGGTCCGGGTCTTCTCCGGCACGCTGCGCCCCGACGACACCGTGCACGTCTCCGGGCACGGTCTCGCCGACCGCGGCCACGAGGACCACGACGTCGACGAACGGGTCGGCGCCCTCACCTCCCCCTTCGGCAAGCAGCAGCGGCCGATGGCGCACTGCGTCGCCGGCGACCTCGCCTGCGTGGCCCGGCTCGGCCGCGCCGAGACCGGCGACACCCTGTCCGCCAAGGACGACCCGCTCCTGATCGAGCCGTGGCCGATGCCCGAACCGCTGCTGCCGCTCGCCGTCGAGGCGCACAGCAAGGCCGACGAGGACCGGCTCTCGCAGGGCCTGGCCAAGCTGGTCGCCGAGGACCCGACCCTGCGCCTGGAGCAGAACCAGGACACCGGGCAGGTCGTCCTCTGGTGCCTGGGCGAGGCGCACCAGGACGTCGTCCTGGAGCGGCTGCGCGGCCGCTACGGGGTGCGCGTGGACGCGGTCCCGTACCGGGTGCCGCTGCGCGAGACCTTCGGCGCCCCCGCCTCCGGACGCGGACGGCACGTCAAACAGTCGGGCGGGCACGGCCAGTTCGCGATCTGCGAGATCGACGTCGAGCCCCTCCCGCCGGGCAGCGGCGTCGAGTTCGTGGACAAGGTCGTGGGCGGCGCGGTCCCCCGCCCCTTCATCGGCTCCGTCGAGAAGGGCGTACGGGCCCAGGCCGCGCGCGGGGTCGCCGCCGGGCATCCGCTGGTCGACGTCCGGGTCACCCTCAGGGACGGCAAGGCCCACTCGGTGGACTCCTCGGACGCCGCCTTCCAGACGGCCGGCGCGCTCGCCCTGCGCGAGGCGGCCGCCGAGGTCCCGGTGCATCTCCTGGAGCCGGTCGCGGAGGTGCGGGTGCTCGTCCCCGACGAGTACGTGGGCGCCGTGATGAGCGACCTGTCCGGGCGGCGCGGCCGGGTCGTCGGCACCGACCAGGCGGGACCGGGCCGCACGGTGGTCAGGGCCGAGGTCCCGGAGATCGAGATCGGGCGGTACGCGATCGACCTGCGGTCCGTCTCGCACGGCACGGGCCGCTTCGACCGCAGCTACGCCCGGCACGAACCGATGCCCCCTCAGATCGCCGAACGCCTCCGCGAACAGACCGGAGGAGGCTCATAGCTGACGGGGTGGCAGCGGTCTCCGTCCGTCCGGAACCGTACCGGGCGGACGGGTTCCGGTCAGGCTTGTCCACAGCTTCCGGCCGGGGTTGTCCACAGCCGGTGACGCATACCACGCCGCCCGGTTACGCTGTGGTGCCCAGCTCGGCGGCTGTGCCGGGCGCGGCAGTCGGGAACAGCCCGCACGGGTAAGCGCGGTGATGGGGGCGGAAGTGGCGATCGACGGTTTCGGACCGGGGGCACAGATCCCGCTCCAGGGCGGCAGCGGCCTGACCGGGGCGACGAACGCGCTGGCCTCGGCCGCGTACCGGGACAGCCCCCTGGAGACCATCCAGGAAGCCGACAACGAGTACTACAAGACCGGGGTCAAGAAGGGCCGGTGGGAGAAGCTCTTCCGCCCGGACCTCGGCGAGGCGTTCTCCCGGGCCGTGCAGGTCCGGATGCTCGGCGGCGGCCGCAAGGCCCTCATCCAGTCCTTCGGCGCCGAGCCGCAGCCGGTCGTCGAGCACTGCCTGGCGGCCACCCACATCCGCCGGCGCCGCGACGTCAAGCTGACCCTGGTCACGTTCGTCTGCGGCTTCCTCTTCCTGCCCGGGCTGCTGCTCTGGCTCGGCGTGATCCACCTGCGCCGCACCGCCGCCGGGAAGCCGAACAAGAAGACCAGCCTGATCGGCACCGTCCTGCTGTGGGTGGCGGGCATCGCCGCCGTCCTGGTCCTCCTCCGGCTCCCCTTCGACGGCATACTCCCCAACTACCTGCGGGCGATGCTCGTCGCCCCGGTGATCGGCTGGTACCTCGCGAGCCGGATCTGCCTCCGCGCCGCCGTGGACCTCCGCGAGCGGTGGACCGGGCTGCTGAGCGGCGGCGGCGTCAGCGCCCACGTCCCCAAGTCCGTCCCCACCGACCCGGGCGAGAAGTCCGCCGAGGAGCTCCGGCTCAATCTGGAGAAGCTCTCCGCCGAGCAGCAGTCCAACGTGGTCTTCTACGCCGGCTCCAAGGGCATCCTCGGCCTCGGCACCCGCTGGGGCAGCTGGACGCTCGCCGAGGAGCTGGTCCCGGTGGCCGGTCTCGAGATGCACGACTTCCGCGCCTGGGACCTGATCCGCAAGATCCACGACCAGCTCACGCTCCTGGAGCGCGGCTCCCTGAAGACCGGCTTCCCGAAGCCCACGGTCAAGCACTGGATCGTCTCCCCGGTCGGCGAGGGCGCCGACGAGGTCAGCCGCCCCGAGGGCGACAACATCGTCCACTACCAGGTCAAGCCGCACGAGATACAGCGGATCTGCAACGAGCAGCAGTTCGACGCCGGCAACCGCCACTACCTGGGCGTCCAGTTCACGCTCTGGGACGGCAACGTGGTCCTGACCATGATGGTCACGGTGACCGCGCTCCACCACACCCTGCGCATCGAGGTCACCGGCCACGCCCTCGGCCCCGTCCACGGCCTGTTCACCACCAAGCCCAAGGCGAAGACCAAGGAGGTCTCCAAGACCGTCCGGTTCTGGGAGACCAAGGAGATCCCGCAGCCGCTGCTCGGCACCGACGACATCGTCCGGCTCGCCGTCCGCGCCCCGCTCACCTGGTACCCGCCGGTCCTGGACTTCCTCGGCGGCAAGATGACCCTGCCCGAGCCCTTCGGCCTGCGGCACGTGTGGGCCGGACCGCTCTGGAAGAACCGCTTCATGGCCGACGACGCCCTCCGGATGGCCACGCCGGTGGTCCGCGCCGTCCACGCGGCGACCGTCCGCTTCCTCGACGAGCACAACGTGAACACCGAGCGCTTCACCAACCGCACGCTCTTCATGAGCGGAACGCTTCAGGAACCCGCGCCGAGGAAGGCCGACGTCTACGACGCCTGACGCTCCCGCGCGGGGACGCCTACGACCCCGGGACGCGTACGGCCCCGGGACCGCGCCCCGGGGCCGTACGGCGAGGAGATCGGCTCAGACGGTGGCCGGCCAGGCGTCGGCCAGCATCTTCCGGGTGTCGGCCAGCAGCTGCGGCAGGATCTTGGTGTGGCCGACGACCGGCATGAAGTTGGTGTCGCCGCCCCAGCGCGGCACCACGTGCTGGTGCAGGTGCGCGGCGATCCCCGCGCCCGCCACGGCGCCCTGGTTCATGCCGATGTTGAAGCCGTGCGCGCCGGACGCCGCCCGCAGGGCGATCATCGCCCGCTTGGTGAGGTCGGCGAGCTCCGCCGTCTCCGCCGCGTCCAGGTCCGTGTAGTCGGCGACGTGCCGGTAGGGGACGACCATCAGGTGCCCGCCGTTGTACGGGTACAGGTTGAGGACCGCGTACACGCTCGCGCCCCGGGCGATCACCAGCCCGTCCTCGTCCGACTTCGACGGGATCGAACAGAACGGACAGCCGTCGTCGGCACCCGGCCCGGTCGGCTTGTTCTCCCCCTGGATGTACGCCATCCGGTGGGGCGTCCACAGGCGCTGGAACGCGTCCGGCGCCCCCACCCCGATCTGCTGCTCCGGCTCAGTCGTCATGCTGTGCAGCATATTGCGTCGCCCGTTCGGAACGTGTCGGCGGGGCGAGGGAAGCCACCTCGGGTGATCCTGATCCGATGAGCGAAAGGCCCCCGAAACCGCCCCGCCAGGAACGCTGGGACCACCGCATGGAGCTGCCGCTCGCCGTGGCCTCGCTCGCCTACCTCGCGGGGTACGCGGTCCGGGTCCTCGCCCGCGACCACCTCCCGCGGCTCGGCGTGGACCTGTGCCTCGGGATCGTCCTCGGCGCCTGGGCGGTCTTCATCACGGACTACGTGGTGCGGCTCCGGCTCAGCGGCCTGCGCCCGCTCCGCTTCGTCCGCACCCACCTCCTGGACACGATGGTGCTCCTGCTGCCGCTGCTGCGCCCGGTCCGGATGGTGACGCTCTACGACCGGGTCCAGCGCCGCCGGGGCGAGCCGCGGCTCAGCCTCTACGCCCGGGTGATGGTCTACTCCGGGCTCTCGGTCTCCCTGCTCGGCTTCACGGCCTCGCTCACCGTCTACCACCACGAGGTCGACGCCCCCGGAGCCTCCATCCTCACCTTCGGCGACTCGGTCTGGTGGGCCTGCGCCACGCTGGCGACGGTCGGCTACGGCGACGTGAGCCCGGTGACCCCGATCGGCCGGACGGTGGCGGTCGGCCTGATGGCCTGCGGCCTGGCCCTGCTCGGCGCGGTGACGGGTTCGTTCTCGTCGTGGCTGATCCAGGCGTTCACCAGGGAGGACGAGAAGCCGGGGAACGGGGAAGGCCCCCGGGGGGATTCCCCGGGGGCCTCCTGACGACGCGCTCGGCGGGACGCGCCGGGCCGTCAGACCTGGACGCGCTCCTCGACGATCTTGGCGATCTTGGCGATGGCCTCGTCGGCGGGGATGCCGTTCTCCTGCGCACCGTCGCGGTAGCGGAAGGAGACCGCGCCGGCGGCCATGTCCTCGTCACCCGCGATGATCATGAAGGGGACCTTCTGCTTCTGCGCGTTGCGGATCTTCTTCTGCATCCGGTCCGAGGAGGAGTCGACCTCCACGCGCAGGCCCTGCTTCTTCGCCTTGGCGGCGAACTCCTGCAGGTACTCGACGTGCGCGTCGCCGATCGGGATGCCGGTCGCCTGGACCGGGGCCAGCCACGGCGGCATGGCGCCCGCGTAGTGCTCCAGGAGCACCGCGAAGAAGCGCTCGATCGAGCCGAAGAGCGCGCGGTGGATCATGACCGGGCGCTGCTTGGTGCCGTCCGGGGCGGTGTACTCCAGGTCGAAGCGCTCCGGCAGGTTGAAGTCGAGCTGGACGGTCGACATCTGCCAGGTACGGCCGATGGCGTCGCGCGCCTGCACCGAGATCTTCGGGCCGTAGAAGGCGGCGCCGCCCGGGTCGGGGGTGAGCGGCAGGCCCTGCTTCTCGGCGACCTGCTGGAGGACGGCGGTGGCCTCCTCCCACACCTCGTCGGAGCCGACGAACTTCTCCGGGTCCTTGGTCGACAGCTCCAGGTAGAAGTCCGTCAGACCGTAGTCGCGGAGCAGGTTGAGGACGAAGGTGAGGGTCTTGTCCAGCTCCTCCGCCATCTGCTCGCGGGTGCAGTAGATGTGCGCGTCGTCCTGGGTGAAGCCCCGGGCCCGGGTCAGGCCGTGCACGACGCCCGACTTCTCGTACCGGTACACGGTGCCGAACTCGAACAGGCGCAGCGGCAGCTCACGGTAGGAGCGCCCGCGCGCGTCGAAGATCAGGTTGTGCATCGGGCAGTTCATGGGCTTGAGGTAGTAGTCCACGCCCTCGTCGAGCTGCATGGGCGGGTACATGCCCTCGGCATACCAGTCGAGGTGGCCGGACTTCTCGAAGAGCTTGCCCTTGGTGGCGTGCGGCGAGTAGACGAACTCGTAGCCCTCCTCCTCGTGCCGCTTGCGCGAGTAGTCCTCCATGACCCGGCGGATGATGCCGCCCTTGGGGTGGAAGACGGCGAGGCCGGAGCCGATCTCGTCCGGGATGGAGAAGAGGTCGAGCTCGTTGCCCAGCTTGCGGTGGTCGCGCTTCTCGGCCTCGGCGAGGAAGTCGAGGTGGGCCTTCAGCTCGTCCTTCGACGGCCAGGCGGTGCCGTAGATGCGCTGCAGCATGGGGTTCTTCTCGCTGCCGCGCCAGTAGGCGGCCGCGTTGCGCATCAGCTTGAACGCCGGGATGTTCCGGGTGGTGGGCAGGTGGGGACCGCGGCAGAGGTCCTTCCAGCACAGCTCGCCGGTCTTGGCGTCGAGGTTGTCGTAGATGGTCAGCTCGCCGCCGCCGACCTCGACGCTGGCGCCGTCGTCGGTGGACGCGGAGCCCTTGATGCCGATGAGCTCCAGCTTGTACGGCTCGTCGGCGAGCTCCTCGCGGGCGGCCTCGTCGGAGACGACGCGGCGGGCGAAGCGCTGGCCGCGCTTCTGGATCTCCTGCATCTTCTTCTCGATGGCCTTGAGATCCTCGGGCGTGAACGGCTTCTCGACGTCGAAGTCGTAGTAGAAGCCGTCCCGGACCGGCGGGCCGATGCCCAGCTTGGCCTCGGGGAAGAGCTCCTGCACGGCCTGCGCCATGACGTGCGCGGTCGAGTGGCGCAGGATGTCGAGGCCGTCCGGGGAGGAGATCTCGACGCCCTCGACGAGGTCGCCGTCGGCGAGCTCGTACGAGAGGTCCTTCAGGTCGCCCGCGACACGGGCGGCGATGACGGTGCGGTCGTCGGCGAACAGGGCGCCGGCCGTGGTGCCCGCGCTCACCGTCCTCTCCTCTGATCCCGAGGCGGTCTGGACGGTCACACGGACTTCGGACACGGGTACTCCATGCATCGGGGCGCTGGCAGACACGAGGTGCCGGCGCCGGCGGGGCGCGGCAGAGACGAGGTGCCGCGTCCCCTCGATCTTACGGGCCCGGCCGCGCCCCGCTCACCGCTGCCCGTCGAACCCGCTCACCGCTCCTCCTCCGGTCCGCGCTCCTCCTCGAAGAAGGCCCCGTCCTCGGCGGTCCCCTGGAGCGACTTCATCAACCGGTCCCGCTCCGCCTCGTCCACCTGCACCGGGACCACGCCGGAGGCGTCGGTGAGGCGGCGGAAGCCGCCGCGGCTCTCCAGCCGGCCGACGACCCGGATCGGGAGGCCCACGAGGTGGGCGTGGCCCGCCGTGCGGTACGCCGCCTCGTCGAGCGCGACGCGGACGTGGCCGACCTCCGCTCCGCCGAGCACCCGGAGCTTGACCGTGCCCTCGCCGCGCGGCCCCGAGCGGCGCAGCCGGACGACGGCGCCGGTGATCCGCACCGGGACGGAGGGCTCGTCGGCGAGGTAGCGGGCGCTCGCCCCGCGCAGCGCCGGCAGGTCGCCGGGGGAGAACTCGACGGGCTCGGGGCGGGCGGCGCAGCCCTCGGGGACACCGGCGGCCGGGGCCCATTCGAGGGCGACGCGGGCGCCCTCGGTCCCCCGGACGAGGGCGACGAGCGCCTCGGTGAGCTCGCGGCTGACCCCGGCCTCGACGGCGGAGTCGAAGGCCTCCATGCCGCCGGTGGCGCGCTGGTAGTCGACGGCCTCGCGGGCGGCGTGCAGCGCGTGGTAGAGCCGGACGGCGACGGGGCGGCCGGGCGGGACGGGCAGGAAGGCGGTGAGGACCCGGCCGCCGGGGTCGGTGGAGACGACGACGGGTTCGAGGGCGGCGCGGGCGGCGGAGCGGTGCCGGGAGCCGTGGTAGCCGGCCCGGCCGCGCACGGCGAGGGCCCCGGCGAGGAGGATCCCGCGGGCGGCGGAGCGGAACTTCTCCTGCGCGGGCCAGGGCACGGTGCCGGCCGGGCCCGGGGGCGCCTCGCGCCACCAGCGGACCTCGTCGCTCGGGACGGCGAGGCCGGTCAGGACCTCGCGGGCGGAGGGTGCCGCGCTGCGGGCGAGGGCGGTGAGGGCCTCGCCGACGAGGTCCTCGCAGTCGGGGAAGGCGAGGCTGTCGGGGACGAGGAGGCTGGTGCCGCCGCTCGCCTGCCCGCCGGGCGGGGTCCAGCGGCCGTAGCGGCCCGGGGCCCCGCCGCGGCGCTGCCAGCCGTGGCGGGCGAGGAGGGCGCCGAGGACCCGGGGGTCGACCCGGCCGGGGTCGGGGACGCCGTCGCCCGGGGAGGTCCAGGAACCGGCGGGTTCGGCGGCCGGGACGGGATGGGGCCGGTACGGCGACGGGACGGGCCGCGGTGCGCCCCGGCCGCCCGTCCCGTACCCGCCTCCGGTCCCGTATCCGTATCCGTCCGCGTATCCGTCCCCGTATCCGGAGTCGTCGATCGGTCGGTGCATCAAGGTCTCCCTCCCCGGCCGACCCGGGTCATGATCTCGCAGAGCGCCCGGTCGTCGAAGATCCGCGCCGTGGGGACGCGCACGGTGGTCCGGCGGCGTCCGGTGACCGGGTGTCCGGCCAGGTTCGTCCAGTAGCAGCAGTGCCGCAGGTCGAGCCGGTCGTGGCTCGCCCTCAGCCAGTCCTCCGGGTCTCTCGGGACGATCATCACGACCAGGATCTTGTGCACCGCCACGGGCGTCCGGGCGAGCTTCACCAGGTGGTCGTTGTCGAGGGTGAAGGGGAAGGTGCTCCCCGTCGGGTGCGGGGGCAGTTGGTAGGTGCACTTCAGCTGCACCTTGACGGTGACCTCGTCGTCGACGGTGTGTCCGGGCGAGCCGTGGCTCACGTGCCAGTCGACGCCGTTGTCCGGGAAGGGCTGCGCGAGCGAGCAGCCCGCCGCGGCGGCGACGGCGTGCAGGTATCCCACCTGGAGGGTCTCCATGCAGGCGGTGGTGGCGAGTGAGCCGCGTGCCGGGGCCGCCCGCTGGGGCGGCAGCCCTCCCGACTCCGGCTGGGCGAGCGACATGTGAACGTCCTTCCCCGTCACCAGTGTTGTGACCGGTCCGCGTACGCCGCAAACAGGGCGGGTATCACCGGATCGGGGCAGGGGGTTGGCCATCTGCCGCGCTGGTGCGAGGAGTTCGGGTATGACGACGAACTGGTACGAAGGGCCCCTGGCCGCTTTCGACACGGAGACCACCGGAGTGGACGTCGAGCAGGACCGGATCGTGTCCGCCGCGCTCGTCGTCCAGGACGCGGCCGGGGCGCGCCCCCGGGTGACCCGCTGGCTGGTCAATCCGGGGATCCCGGTCCCGGAGGGGGCCACGGCGGTGCACGGGCTGACGGACGATCACCTCCAGCGCAACGGCCGGTGGCCGTCGCCGGTGATGGAGGAGCTGGGGCGCGCCCTGGCGGAGCAGAACGCGGCCGGCAGGCCGCTGGTGGTGATGAACGCGCCGTTCGACCTCACCATCCTGGACCGGGAGTTGAGGCGCCATCGGGCGTCGACGCTGGGCCGGTACCTGGAGCACACCTCGCTGTGCGTGCTCGATCCGCGGGTCCTGGACAAGCATCTGGACCGGTACCGCAAGGGCCGCCGGACGCTGACGGACCTGTGCGCGCACTACGAGGTGGACCTGGAGGGGGCGCACGACGCGGCGGCGGACGCCACGGCCGCGCTCCAGGTGGTGCGGGCGGTGGGACGGCGCTTCGCGGCCCGTCTGGAGCGGCTGTCCCCGGCGGAGCTGCACACGCTCCAGGCGGTGTGGCACGCGGGGCAGGCGCGGGGGCTGCAGGCGTGGTTCACCCGGCAGGGGACGCCTGAGCTGGTGGATCCCGCGTGGCCGCTCCGCCCGGAGCTGCGGAAGGCGGCGTGAGGGGTGCCGGAAACGGCTGAGGCCGGTCCGTCGTAATGACGGACCGGCCTCTCCCGGTGGGCGATACTGGGATCGAACCAGTGACCCCTTCGGTGTGAACGAAGTGCTCTCCCGCTGAGCTAATCGCCCGGGAACGGGTTGAACCATACAGGGCTTCCGGGCCGGGCTCCAAATTCATTCCGCGCGCAGGTGGGCGGCGAGCCCGCGTCTCCCTCCGCGCATCATCAGGGCGTGGTTGGCGCGGAAGAAGGGGCGGCCGGGGACGGCGAGGAGGCGCAGCAGCCGGGCGCGGACCTCGACCTCCTGCTCGTAGAGGGCGTGGGTGCCGGCGCCGTCGGCGGTGAGGGTCCAGCGGGCCCAGCCCTCCAGGTCGCCGTCGAGCCGGACCTCCAGGACGCGGGCCCGGGGGTCCTGGCGGACGGCGCGGGCGGTGACCTCGATGTCGTACGGGAGCAGGGAGCGGAAGCGGGCGGTGCCGGTGGTGTCGTCGCGGGGGACGACGGTGCGGACCTGGGGCCACCAGAGGGGGTAGTCCTCGGCGCGGGCGAGGGCGGCGTACACCCGGTCGGGCGGGGCGGCGAGCCGCCAGACGCTGCGGAAGCGGTACCGGCACCAGTCCATGGGTCCAGTGTGGGTACTCGGGCGGGATCTGAGTAGCAGCGCGCATTCCCCGGGCGGGGGCGCGGCGCGACACTCCGGGCATGGACATGAACCTGCCTCCGGTCGAGGAGCTGCGGCGCGTCGACGTCGAGCTGGCCCGACTCGACGCGCGCCGTGCGGAGTTGCTGGCCCGGCGGGTGTGGCTGCTGGGTGTGCTGCACTCCCCCGTCGGCCCGCCCGCGGCCCCGCCGTTCCCGGGGGCGCCCCCGGCGGAGACCTCGCCGCGCGGCGCGCAGAACGTGCTGCTGACGCTGGGCGGGACGCTGCTCGCGGTCGCCGCGCTCGCGTTCACGCTGGTGAGCTGGGGCTCGATGGGCATCGCGGGGCGTTCGGCGGTGCTGCTCGTGGTGACCTCGGCGGCGCTGGCGGCGCCCGCGGCGCTGCTGCGCCGGGGCCTCGCGTCGACGGCGGAGGCGGTGGGCGCGCTGGGGCTCGCGCTGACGGTCCTGGACGCGTACGCCCTGCACCGGGTGGTGCTGCCGGAGACGGACGGGCTCGGGTACGCGGCGGTCGCCGCCGCACTCCTCGCGGGGCTGTGGGCCGGGTACGGCGGGCTGCTGCGGGGGCTGCTGCTGCCGCTCCCCGCGGCGGTGGCCGCGGCGCAGCTGCCGCTGCCGCTGGGGGTGCTCGCGGCCGGCGGGGGTCCGGCGGCCGTGGCGTGGGCGGCGGCGCTGACGGCGGCGGCCGACGTGCTGCTGCTCGCCCGTCCCGCCGGGACGGCGGTACGGACGACGGCGGGGGTGTCGGCGGCCCTCCTGGCGCTCTGGGCGCTGCCGGCGGGCGGCTGGCTGTCGCTGACGAGCCCGTGGACGGGTGGGCCGCTGCTGCTGGGCTGGGCCGCGGTCTGCCTGTACGCGGCCCGGGTGGTCCGTCCGGCCACCCGGGTGCTGGCGATGGTGGCGGCACTGGCCGGGGTGGCGGCCGTGGCGGGTCCGGTGCGTGCCGCGCTGCCGGCGGAGTGGGCCGTGCCGGTGTACGTGGTCCTCGGTCTGGCGGTGGCGTCGCTGTGGCGCCCGGTGCGGGCGGCGCGGATCCCGGCGGAGGTACGGGCCGGGTTCGGGCTCGCCGGGGGCGGGGTCGCGGCGCTCGGCCTGGTGTGGGCGCTGCCGCCGGTGCTCGCGGGGCTGCTCGGTCCCGCCGGCCGGAGCGCGGGCGTCTGGTCCGGGACGCACGCGGCGCCGGTCCTCGCGGACTATCCGGCGACGGCGCTCCTGGTGCTGCTGCTCGGTGCGGGCGCGGCGGGCCTGGCGCGGGGGCCGTGGGGCCGGTGGGGCGCGGTGCTGCTCGGGTGGGCGGTGCTGACGGCGCTGCCGGTCGCCCTGGAACTGTCGTACGCGGCGGGGCTCGCCGTCCGGCTGGTGGCGACGGGCGCGGCGCTGGCCCTGGCGGTGCGGCCGGAGGTGCTCACCCGCGGCCTGCCCGAGCCGGCTCCGGTGGCGGAGCGGCCGGAGCGGCCGGAGCCGCCGGTGCGGCCCGAGGGCGGCTGGGGCGCCTCGTGGACGGCGGGGGCGCCGGCGGCTCCGGTGGCGGCGGGCGCGCTGCTGTCCCGGACCGGTGTGACGGCCGGGCTCGCCTCGGCGGGTTCGGCGCTGCTCCTGGCGCTGGACGTGCGGGCGGCGACGTTCGTCGTGCTGGGGGTGCTGCTCGGTCTGTTCGTGGCGGCGGCCGTGCTCGGTGCCGGGGCGGTGCGCGAGACGGCCGCGGGTGGCGCGGTGCTCGCGGCCGCGGGTCTGGTGGGGGCAGGGACCGCGGCGGCGGGGCTCTCCGCGGCCTCGGCGGGGCTGGTCCTGCTGCTCGTCCCGGCGGGCACGGCGGCCCTGGCCGTCCGGTTCCGGTCGCTCGCGGCGGAGCTGTCGGGGGTGGCGGTGGGCGCTCTGGCGGTGGCCCTGACGGCGCCGCGTCCGGCGGTCCTCGCCCTGGCGCTGGCGCTCGGCGGGGTGATCGCGGCGGCGACGGCGCTGCGGGCGGAGCGGCGGCGGGCCGCCTCGTGGACGGCGGGCGCGCTCTTCCTGGCCGCGGCCTGGCTGCGGCTCGGGGTGTGGGGCGTGACGGTCCCGGAGGCGTACACGCTGCCGGTGACGGTGCCGGCGCTGGTGGTCGGCCTCCTGCGGCGGCGCCGGGACCCGGCGGCCTCGTCCTGGACCGCGTACGGCCCCGGGCTCGCGGCGACGCTGGTGCCGAGCCTGGTGGCGGTCTGGTCGGACCCGTACTGGGGGCGGCCGCTGCTCCTGGGGACGGGCGCGCTCGCGGTGACGCTGCTCGGGGCGCGGTTCCGGCTCCAGGCGCCGCTGATCCTCGGCGGGGCGGTGCTCGCCCTGGTGGCGGTGCACGAGCTGGCGCCGTACGTGGTGCAGCTGGTCGGCGCGCTGCCGCGCTGGCTGCCGCCGGCGGCGGCCGGGCTGCTGCTGCTCGCGGTGGGGGCCACGTACGAGCGGCGGCTGCGGGAGGCGCGGACGGTGCGGGAGCGGCTGGCCCGGATGCGGTGAGCCGGGCCGGGACGCGCCGAGGGCCCGGAGACGATGTCGTCTCCGGGCCCTCGGACCGGGGTGGGCGATACTGGGATCGAACCAGTGACCCCTTCGGTGTGAACGAAGTGCTCTCCCGCTGAGCTAATCGCCCCGGCGCACCGCAAACATTACCGCATGTCAGCGGGGCTTCCGAACCACCCTCGGGTCACTCCTCGATCTTCCAGGGCATGACGAGGCCGAACTTCCAGAGGTACCAGCCGAGCAGCGCGGCGATGATCACCACGCCGATGACGGTGAGGGTGATGTTGCGGCGCCGGACCTTGGGGTCGAGGGCGCGCTGGGCGGCCTCGGTGACCTTGCGCTTGGTCCAGCGCAGGACGATCTGCGCCCAGACGAACTCGGTGGCCCAGATCGCCATGCCGCCGAAGATGACCAGCCATCCCGGTCCGGGGAAGACGAGCATCAGGATGCCGGCCACGATCACGGCGAGTCCGACGATGAAGACGCCGACCTGCCAGCTCAGGTGGAGGCCGCGACGGGCCTTGATGAACTCCGGTGCGCGGGATCCCAGTTCGACCTGCTCGGCGGGCTGGGGCTCGGGGGCTCGCTCGTCACTCTCCGCATTCATGATGCCAATTTACCCGACTCACCAGCCCCACTGGTATGGCGGTATTACCCAAAGTTACATACCGCCAGACGAGCTACCTGAACGACCACAAAACCGACAGAGGGGTTTACAACGGCACCGGAGGTGGCATGTCGATTTCGCCGACGTGCGAATCCCCGAGCGCACACTGAGCGAAAGGCCCTGGCGCTTATGAACACCGTGGTGAGCTGCGAGCTGCACCTGCGCCTCGTTGTGTCGAGCGAGTCCTCACTGCCTGTACCCGCGGGCCTGCGGTATGACACGGCGGATCCGTACGCCGTGCACGCCACCTTCCACACCGGAGCCGAGGAGACGGTCGAGTGGGTCTTCGCCCGCGACCTTCTCGCCGAGGGGCTGCACCGGCCCACCGGCACGGGCGACGTCCGGGTCTGGCCTTCCCGTAGTCACGGCCAGGGAGTCGTCTGCATCGCGTTGAGCTCGCCCGAGGGCGAGGCCCTGCTGGAGGCCCCCGCGCGGGCCCTGGAATCCTTCCTCAAGCGGACCGACGCCGCGGTGCCACCGGGCACCGAGCACCGGCACTTCGACCTCGATACGGAGCTGTCCCACATCCTGGCCGACAGCTGAGCCAGGCCATAGACCGCACGGCGCCGTCCGACTCGGGGCGACGGCGCCGCGCGGGCGGTCGCATCCGCTCGACCCCCGGCGTCCTCACCGCGCAGCCGGCGCGGCGAAGGGCGCCGTCGCGCATTTCCGGGGCGCGCTAGAGTCGACGGCATTCCACGGGCGCCCGCCCGCGGCCGGCCAGGGAGCGAAGCGTGCTCATTCCCCACGACACCCGGATCGCCCTCGACACCGTCGTCGATCTCATGAACACCGCCGCCCAGGGCGACCGCGAGGACACGCTCGCGGACCTCGACGCGCTCGGCGTGTTCGTCCGCGAGCACCGGATCAGCGACGTGGGCGACCTGGACGCCGAGGACCTGCGGGCCGTCCGCGAGGTGCGGGACCGCTTCGCCGCCGTCTTCACCGCCCCCGACGCCAGGATCGCCGCCCCGCTGATCAACCAGCTGGTGGCCGCCGCGGGCACCACCCCGCAGCTCACCGACCACGACGGCTACGACTGGCACGTGCACTACTTCGCGCCGGGCGCCTCGGTCGCCGACCACCTGGCCGCCGACTGCGGGATGGCGCTCGCCTTCATCGTGGTCTCGGGCGAGCGCGAGCGGCTGCGCCGGTGCGAGGCCCCGGACTGCGGCCGGGCCTTCGTCGACCTCTCCCGCAACCGCTCCCGCCGCTACTGCGACAGCCGCACCTGCGGCAACCGTCTACACGTCGCCGCCTACCGGGCCCGCCGCAAGGAAGCCGCCGGCTGACGCCTCAGAGCACGTAGAGGTCGTGCAGGGCCGCCATCAGGAGCAGGGCCCCGATCACCGTCAGGAAGATCATCAGCGGTGGCTGCGACAGCGCGAAGAGACAGCCCCTCGGCTCCTCGACCGGCGGATCGGCGGCGGGCACGGACTCGGCGGAGGCGGGGGCGGGTTCCCGCGAGGTTTCGAGCATCTCGGGGGGATGATGGCGCACCGCGGACCCAGGGAAGGCCGGAATCCGCCCCTTGACGGGGCGGTTCATCCCTTCCCGTGGATCTCCGGATCACCGCCCGGTCGTGGCCCGGCAGGCAACGGCCAGAAGCGGTCAGATTCCGTGCTTCTTCAGAATCGCCTCGATGTCGCTGAAGTCCTCGGCGTCCCCACCGCGGGCGGGCGTGCCCGAGGCGGGGCGGGCCAGGGCCTCACGGGCCGGCGCGGCGGCGGAGGCCGGGGACGAGGCGCCGGGCGCGACCGCCTCGCGCCGCGCTCCCCCCTCCGCCGCCTTCCGGCCGCCCCGGCGGCGCTCCACGCCCCGGGTCGTCAGCAGGAGCAGCCAGGCCACGCCGAGCACGCCGAAGCCTGCCCAGGCGACCGGGCTGAAGACGGTGTCGAAGGCCCACTCGACGGCGCCGGTCATCACCAGGCCGAGCGGAACGAGCGACCAGCCGGCGATCCGCGCCGCGCTCAGGTACTTCTTCCGGTACGCCGTGATCGCGGCGATGCCCAGGCCCGCCGCGGACACCGCGGAGCAAATGGTCTCGGCCAGCATGCGATCCTCCAGGTCCCGGGTGATACGTCCCTTCCATCCTGCACCGACCCACCCTCCGGAGGCCACGCCCCCGGGCCCGTCTCAGGGAGATCTCCGGGTCGTCCCGGACGGGATCCCCTCCTCGGGTCCGGTGCCGTGCCGATGCGGGGCCGGGGCCGACCTGCTGGAAGACTGCCGTCCATGACTGACTCCACCACCGCGCCCTCCCCCGTCGTCCTGGAGGCCTGGTTCGACCTCCAGTGCCCCGACTGCTTCCGGGCCCTCGGCGACGTCCGCGCGCTGCGCGCGGCGTACGGCGACCGGCTCGACGTCCAGCTCCGCCACTTCCCGCTCACCAAGAACAAGCACGCCTACGCCGCCGCCCAGGCCGCCGAGGAGGCGGTCGACCAGGGGCAGGGCTGGGCCTACGTGGAGGCGCTGCTCGCCAGGACCGCCGAGCTCGCCGAGCGGGGCGAGCCGGTGCTCCTGGAGGTGGCGGCCGGACTCGGCCTGGACGCCGAGGAGTTCGACACGGCGCTGATCGACGGCCGGCACCTGCTCACGGTCGACGCCGACCAGGCCGAGGGCCAGGCCCTCAAGATCACCGGCACCCCCACCTACGTCATCGGCGGGGAGCGCCTCGACGGCGGCCAGGACCAGGAGGGGCTGCGCGCCCGGATCGAGGAGATCGCCGACCGCCTGCTGGCCGGCTGACCCCCGCCCGCGGCTCAGAGCAGCCGCTTGGCGCTGTTGACGTGGGTCGTGCGGTAGCCGAGCGACTCGTACAGGCGGATCGCCGGGGTGTTGCCCGCGAAGACGTGCAGTCCGAGCCGGTCCTCCCCGGCCTGCCGCGTCACGCGCTCGGCAAGGAGCATCAGCGCCCGGCCGTACCCCCGGCCGCGCCGCTCCGCCGCGACCTCGATGTCATAGACGTATCCGGCGCTCACGCCGGGCTCCAGCTCGCGCACCGCGGTCCACACACGGCCGACGACCCCGCCGTCGGCGAGGGCCACGTGGAACGCCGTGCCGGGGCCGGCGAGCCCCTGGGGCAGCAGCTCGCGGTGGCTGGCCTCCGCCTTGGCGCGGGCCTGGTCCTCGGGCACGCCCCGGTCGACCCAGCTCCGGGCGAAGGCCTCCTTGGCCGTCGCCTGCCAGGCGGCGAACTCGTCCTCGGTCATCGGCCGCGCCTCGACGCCGGACGGCAGCGCGGGCGGCGGGTCCGCGAGCTCCTTCAGCATGTTCCGGCTGAGCTCGGCGTAGCCGAGCGCGCGGGCCAGGCCGAGGGCGGCGGTCGCGTCCGCGGGCACGGATATCCGGACGTCCGTGCAGCCCCAGCCGCGCAGCACCTCCTCGGCGGCGAGCGCCGCCACCGTCCCCCGCCCCCGGCCGCGGTCCGGCTCGTCGACCCGGAGGCCGTCGATCCGCCCCGACGCGGCTCCGAAGCCCGGATCGGTGGTGACGCGGACGGAACCGACCCGGCGGCTGTTCACGCAGATGTCGTAGACGCGGGAACGGCCGCCGTCGGCGGAGTGCTGGAGCGGCTCGGCCGGCCGCAGGGTGGTGGTCATCAGGGGTGTTCTACCCATTCGGGAGGGCCCCGTCATCCGGATTTCAGCCGAGTCGCGGGTCCCGGTCGGCGGCGGCCCGCTCCTCGAAGATCCGCATGGCCTTGGCGGTCACCGGGCCCGGGGCGGCGGCGAGTTCGCGGCCGTCGACGCGGTGGACGGCCTGGACGTCGCGCAGCGTGGAGGTGAGGAAGACCTCCTCGGCGGTCTCCAGGACGTCGAACGGCAGGTCGGTCTCGACGGCGCCGGTCCACTCGACGGCGAGCGCGCGGGTGATGCCGGCGAGGCAGCCGGAGGAGACGGGCGGGGTGTGGATCCGGCCGTCGAGCACGACGAAGACGTTGGAGCCGGTGCCCTCGCAGAGCCGGCCGACGGTGTTGGCGAAGAGGGCCTCGGTGGCGCCGGCCTCCTTCGCCCGGGCCAGGGCGACGACGTTCTCCGCGTACGAGGTGGTCTTCAGGCCCGTGAGGGCGCCGCGCTCGTTGCGGGTCCAGGGGACGGTGACCACGGCGGTGGTGTCGGGGCGGCGGGAGGTCGCGCCGACGGCGACGACGAGGCTCGTGCCGGCGTCGCCGCGCTCCGAGCCGAGCGGGGAGAGGCCGCCGGTGTAGGTGATCCGGAGCCGGCCGAGCTCCATCGGGTTGGCATCGAGGACGGCGGCGCAGGCCCGGCGGACCTCGTCGAGGTCCGGGTCGGGCAGGCCGAGGCCGCGGGCGGAGCGGGTGAGCCGCTCCAGGTGGAGGGTTAGCGCAAACGTTTCGCCGCGCTCGGCCTTGACCGTCTCGAAGATGCCGTCGCCGACGGTCAGTCCGTGGTCCAGGACGGAGACCCGGGCGGTCTCCTCGTCGTACAGCCCGCCGTTGACCCAGATTTTCATCGAGAGATGGCCTTTCCGCTCGCCCCTGGGACGTCATCGTCCCGGGCGCCCGACTCGTAGGCGCCCGACGCTATCGCGACCAGCCGGGCCGCCTTCAGCTCGGTCTCCTCCCACTCCCGCTCGGGGTCGGAGCCCCAGGTGATGCCGGCGCCGGTGCCGAAGCGCAGCACGCCGAACGGCCGGTCGATCCAGAAGGTGCGGATGCCGACGGCCAGCTCGGCACGGCCCCCGTCGGCGTCCACCCAGCCGATGCCGCCGCAGTACGGCCCCCGGGGCGCGGTCTCCAGGGCCTCGATGATCCGCAGCGCGGAGGACTTGGGGGCGCCGGTGACGGAGCCGGGCGGGAAGGTGGCGGCGAGCAGCTCGGGCCAGCCGGCGTCCTCGCACAGCACGCCGCTGACGGTGGAGACGAGGTGGACCAGGCCGGGGTGCTCCTCGATGTCGCAGAGGGCGGGGACGGCGACGGAGCCGGTCTCGCAGACGCGGCCGAGGTCGTTGCGGACCAGGTCCACGATCATCACGTTCTCGGCGTGGTCCTTGGGCAGCAGGTCGGCGGCGGTCCTGCCGGTGCCCTTGATGGGACCGGAGGAGACCCGGGCGCCCTCGCGCCGCAGATACAGCTCGGGCGAGGCGGTGGCGATCTCCACGCCGTGCGCGGGCAGCCGAATCGTTCCGGCGTACGGGGCGGGGTTGCCCGCCGCGAGCAGCGAGGTGAGGGCGTCCACGTCGGCGGCGGCCGGATCGGGCAGCGGCGCGGTCATCACCCGGCAGAGGTTCGCCTGGTAGACCTCGCCGCGCGCGATGTGCTCGCGCACCGCCCGTACGCCCGCGGTGTACGCGGCGCGGTCGAGCGACGACGTCCAGTCGCCCGGGCGCGGGCCGAGCCACGCGCCGGGGACGGCGGCGGGCACCGGCGCCCTGCGGACGTCTCCGAAGCGGGCGCAGGTGAGCCGGCCCTCGAAGTCGGCACAGACGGCCCAGAAGCCGGTGGAGTCGAGAGCCTCGGGATCATGGGTGACGTCCCGGAGGTCGGTCGCGACGAGGCCGCCGAAGCGGGCCAGGGGAGGTAGGTCGTACACGCATCGAGTCTAGGTCGGGCCGCTCCGGAGTACGGGGTGCGCGGGCGGCGGGGGCTCCGCGCGACCTCGGGGACACGGCGGGTGAACACCGTTCGAACCCTCCGGGAGCCGTCGCCGGGCGCACCGAAGGGCGCGCAGGTCAGCACGCTGCGGAAACGCGTTTTTGTACTGGCCCGGGAATCCGCTAGAGTTCAACACGTCGCCGGGACGCGCAAGCGGGCCGGAAACGACAAGCGGACGTGGCTCAGTTGGTAGAGCATCACCTTGCCAAGGTGAGGGTCGCGAGTTCGAATCTCGTCGTCCGCTCGATGTGGGGGATCTTCCCGAACCCCCGTTATCACTCCTGGTGGAGTGGCCGAGAGGCGAGGCAACGGCCTGCAAAGCCGTCTACACGGGTTCAAATCCCGTCTCCACCTCCAAGGACGATTAGCTCAGCGGGAGAGCGCTTCCCTGACACGGAAGAGGTCACTGGTTCAATCCCAGTATCGTCCACTGGATCTTCGGATCCTGATCTTCGGATCCCCGCGCGATTAGCTCAGCGGGAGAGCGCTTCCCTGACACGGAAGAGGTCACTGGTTCAATCCCAGTATCGCGCACCACATCTCCTGCACCTTCGGGTGCGTCCCGCGCGATTAGCTCAGCGGGAGAGCGCTTCCCTGACACGGAAGAGGTCACTGGTTCAATCCCAGTATCGCGCACCACATCTCCTGCACCTTCGGGTGCGTCCCGCGCGATTAGCTCAGCGGGAGAGCGCTTCCCTGACACGGAAGAGGTCACTGGTTCAATCCCAGTATCGCGCACAGAACGACGAAGCCCCCGGCCGCGGTTCACGGCCGGGGGCTTCGTCGTGCGTGCCGGGCGGAGCGGAGCGGTGCGCGCACGCCGGCCGGGCCCGCGCGCGGCGGACCCGGCCGGGACGGCTCAGGAGGAGAAGAGCATCCGGCCGAAGCCGCGCTGACGGTAGTGACCGCCGTGGTGGCCGCCGTGGTGACCGCCCTGCGGGGTGCCCCAGGCCGGGGCGGCCGGGGCGGGCTGGGCCGGGTAGCCGGCCGGCGGGGCGGGCGGGGCCTGCCACTGCGACTCCAGGCGGGTCAGGGCCTCCAGCTCGCCGTAGTCCAGGAAGATCCCGCGGCAGCCGCTGCACTGCTCGATCTGGACGCCGTTGCGGTTGTACGTGTGCATCGCCGCGTGACACTTGGGACACTGCATGCTCGGCTCAACTCCCCTGCCGTTGCCGTTCGTATGACTGCTTCAGCTTATGAGGACGCGGCGGAGCCCGGGACGGTTCGGGAGAGAGCGATCCGGGCGCAGGTGTCGATCATCACGCCCTCGACCTCGTCGAGCCCGCGGGCCTCCGCCGTGGACTTGGCCAGCGCGAGCGCCGCGGTCTGCACGGTCAGGGCCCTGGCGGGCAGGTCGAGGCGGGCCCACGGGTCCGGGCCCGGACGCGTGGCCGGACCGCCGGCCGCCTCGTACGCGCCGAGGAACCGCGCCCACACCGCCGCCGGGAGCAGCCCGGCGGCGAACCAGGCGGCGGGGCGGGCCAGGTCCCAGGCGGGGTCGCCGAGCCCCGCGTCGTCGACGTCGATGAGCCGCCAGTCGCCCCCGAGGTCCCGGACGAGCTGGCCGAGGTGGAAGTCGCCGTGGCAGAGGTACGCGCGCGTGCCCCCGGTGCCGCCCTCACTCAGGGACTCGGTGCCGCCCTCGCCCAGGGACTCGGTGACGGTGCGCCAGGCCGCGAGGACCGTGGCGGTCGCCGGGTGGTCCGGCGCGGCGCGGAGCATCCGGCCGACGGCGAGCGCCGCCTTCGCGGGGGCCCGCATCCCGGGCAGCGGGCCGGACGGGGGCGGGGTGCGGTGGAGCAGGGCGAGCAGCCGGGCCGCTTCCTCCCAGGGGGCCGCGTCGGGGTCGCCCGGGTCGACCGGAGGCCCGTACGGCCACACCGTCACCGGCCGTCCCGCGACCCGCTCGGTCCGGGGCCCCGGGACCGGCGGCAGGAGGATCGCCGCGAGGGCCGGGTCGCCGGCGAGCGCGAGCCGCACCGCGTGCGGGCCGTCCTCCGTGCCGGGGGCGTGCGCCTTGGCGACGATCCCGCCGTGCCGCACGACGGCGCCGTCGTCCCGGTCCGCGAGCACCCGCACCGCCTCCGGGTCGCAGCCGCACCGCTCCGCACCGTGCACGGCGCCGCGCGCGATCTGGGCCAGCGCCCCCAGCACGTCACCGCCGCCCTCCACGAACTCCATCCGGCGAGCGTACGCGGCGCGGGCCGGCGGCACGTACGGGGTGCGGACGCGCGGAGGGGCCGGTCGGCTCCCCGGCCGACCGGCCCCTGCGCTGTCGTCCGCCGCACCCCCGTCCCCACGGGGCTGTCGGCCGATGTTCCCGACCCGGGCCGCTCACCCGGGTCCGGGGCGCCGCTCAGCGCCCCAGCATCACGCCCACGGACGACGCCTGTGTGACCACCGCTTCCCAGCCGCCGAAGACGACCACGAGCAGGGCCGCGAGGGGGAGGACCATGGCGGTGGCCACCAGGGGGTGACGGCGTCCCGCGGGGCGGGGGGTCGGCCGGTGTGCCGTGTGGGCCATGGTCCTCTCCTGTCGCATCTCTTGCGGTTCTCGGTGCGGTGGGCGCGTGTTCCTCGGGGGACGAGAGTCGCGCCCACCGCATGACCTCAACAGTAGGGAGCGGGAGCGCCCGGGGCGTCATGCCCGCGTACCGGCTTCCGGGCCTACGGGAGGATGACGCCGCTCCCCCCGGCGTACTCCCCTGGGTGGAGACGGGGGCGCGCGGGTGGGGGTCTTCCCGGAGGGGACGCGCCCCCGCGTGACTTGGGTCACGTCCGGCCGGGAGCGGGGTGGGCGGGGTGCGCGGGGCGGGGCGCGGGTACCCGGGGCGGGGCGGCGGGAGTTGTCCGGGGCCGTTGTCAAGTGGGCTGGACGGCAAGGGGTGTTGGCGGGAAGAGTCGGGGCGGCACGGGGCCGCCGTCCCCCTCAGCACTGACAATCGAAGCCGGTGGGAGGGCGCGGCCTATGAGCGCCCGGGGGCGGCACTACGTAAGCTGTGCCACGTCGAACGGACGAGGGGACGGACATGGCGATGATGCGGCTCCGGCGCGAGGACCCGCGGATCGTCGGGGCGTTCAGGCTCCACCGCAGACTGGGCGCCGGAGGGATGGGGGTCGTGTACCTCGGCTCCGACCGGCGCGGGCAGCGGGTGGCGCTGAAGGTGATCCGCCCGGACCTGGCCGAGGACCAGGAGTTCCGCTCGCGGTTCGCCCGTGAGGTGTCGGCGGCCCGGCGGATCCGGGGCGGCTGTACCGCCCGGCTCGTCGCCGCCGACCTGGACGCCGACCGCCCCTGGTTCGCCACCCAGTACGTGCCCGGACCCTCGCTGCACGACCGGGTCGCCGAGGAGGGTCCGCTGCGGGCCGCCGACGTGGCCTCGATCGGCGCCGCCCTGTCGGAGGGCCTGGTCGCCGTCCACGAGGCCGGCGTCGTGCACCGGGACCTGAAGCCGTCGAACATCCTGCTCTCCCCCAAGGGCCCCCGCATCATCGACTTCGGGATCGCCTGGGCCACCGGGGCCAGCACCCTCACGCACGTCGGCACGGCGGTCGGCTCCCCCGGCTTCCTCGCGCCCGAACAGGTGCGGGGCGCGGCCGTCACCCCGGCGACGGACGTCTTCTCGCTCGGCGCCACCCTCGCGTACGCCTCGATGGGCGACTCCCCCTTCGGGCACGGCAGTTCCGAGGTCATGCTCTACCGCGTGGTCCACGAGGAGGCCCAGCTCCAGGGGGTGCCGGACGCGCTCGCGCCGCTGATCCGGGCCTGTCTGGCGAAGGACCCGGAAGACCGGCCCAGCACCCTCCAGCTGTCGATGCGGCTCAAGGAGATCGCGGCCCGCGAGGCGCAGGGCCTGCCGTCCGCGCGGCCGCCGGCCCCGCGCGAGCGGATGGAGGAGCGCGGCACGCTGCGGCCGACCGAGCGGTACACGGAGCGGGACGCGCCGGGCCGCGAGCCGGAGCGCGCCGCGGCCCGGGGGCGCGGGGCGGCACCGTCCTCGCGCCCCTCGGCGCCCCCGC
The DNA here is from genome assembly GCF_012927245.1 of Streptomyces sp. R302. GTDB lineage: Bacteria > Actinomycetota > Actinomycetes > Streptomycetales > Streptomycetaceae > Streptomyces. Next base: position 270,766 of record NZ_JABBGE010000008.1, on the reverse strand, counting down.
GTACCGGCGGCTCCCGCAATCCGCAGTCGCGGCCCGGGACCCGTCCGGGGGCCCGGTCGACGTCCACCGGCCGCCGCCCGGCCAACCCCCGGCTGCTGCGCCAGCGGCTCGTGGTCTTCGTGGTGGTGACCCTGCTGGTGGCGCTGGGCATCGCCGCCGCCCAGGCCCTCCAGGGCTGATCCGGGGCGGTTACGCCTCGGGGCGGCCGGCCGTGACCGCGTAGAAGGCGACGGCCGCGGCGGCGCCCACGTTGAGGGAGTCGACGCCGTGGGCCATCGGGATGCGGACCCACTCGTCGGCGGCGCGCAGCGCCTGGGTGGAGAGGCCGTCGCCCTCCGCGCCGAGCATCAGGGCGACCCGGTCGAGGCGGTGCGGGGCGGCCTCGTCCATGGCGGTGGCCTTCTCGGCCGGGGTGAGGGCGAGGAGCTTGAAGCCCGCCTCCCGTACCGTCTCCAGACCGCGCGGCCAGGTGTCCAGGCGGGCGTACGGGACGGAGAAGACCGCGCCCATGGAGACCTTCACCGAGCGGCGGTAGAGCGGGTCGGCGCAGTCCGGGGAGAGCAGGACGGCGTCCATGCCGAGGGCGGCGGCGCTGCGGAAGATGGCGCCGATGTTGGTGTGGTCGTTGACCGCCTCCATGACGGCCACCCGGCGGGCGCCCGCGAGGAGTTCGGCGGGGTCGGGGAGGGGCTTGCGCTGCATGGAGGCGAGGGCGCCGCGGTGCACGTGGTAGCCGGTGACGCGCTCGGCGAGGTCGGGCTGGATCGCGTACACCGGGGCGGGGACCTCGTCGATGACGTCGCGCATGACGTCGACCCACTTGGCGGAGAGCAGCATCGACCGCATCTCGTAACCGGCCTGCTTGGCGCGGCGGATGACCTTCTCGCCCTCGGCGATGAACAGGCCCTCGGCGGGCTCGCGCCGGCGGCGCAGCTCGACGTCGGTCAGGCCGGTGTAGTCGTGGAGGCGGGGGTCGTCGGCGTCGGTGATCGTGATGATTTCGGCCACGGGGTGATACTGCCTTGTCCGGGGTGTGGTGCCAATGCGCGGGACGGGCGGCGGTCGCCGCCCGTCCCGGCCGGGTGGGTGTCGGGTGCGTCAGCGGGTGAGCTTGTCGGGGCCCTCCGCGACGACCGGGCCGATGACGATGACGGCCGGCGGACGGACCTCCTCGGCCTTCACCACCTCGGCGACGGTGGCGAGGGTGGCGTCGACCCGGCGCTGGGTCGCGGTGGTGCCCTCCTGGACGAGGGCGAGCGGGGTGTCGGGGGCCTTGCCGTGGGCGACGAGCGCCTCGGCGATCTTCCCTATCTTGTCGACGCCCATGAGGATCACCAGCGTGCCGGTGAGCTTGGCGAGCGAGGCCCAGTCGACGAGCGAGCGCGGGTCGTCGGGGGCGACGTGCCCGCTGACCACGGTGAACTCGTGGGCGACGCCCCGGTGGGTGACCGGGATGCCGGCGGCGCCGGGGACCGAGATGGAGCTGGAGATGCCGGGCACGACGGTGCAGGCGATGCCCTCGGCGGCGAGCGCCTGCGCCTCCTCCATGCCGCGGCCGAAGACGAAGGGGTCGCCGCCCTTGAGCCGGACGACGGACTTCCCGGCCTTGGCGTGCTCGATCAGCGCGTTGTTGATGGCCTCCTGGGCCATGAAGCGGCCGTACGGGATCTTCGCCGCGTCGATCACCTCGACGTGCGGCGGCAGCTCGTCCAGGAGGTCGCGGGGGCCGAGCCGGTCGGCGATGACGACGTCGGCCTCAGCGAGCAGCCGGCGGCCGCGGACGGTGATGAGGTCGGGGTCGCCGGGGCCGCCGCCGACGAGGGCGACGAACGGCGTGCGGGCGCGCTGCGCGGGCGCGGCGAGGGAGCCGTCGCGCAGGCCCTCCAGGATCGCGTCGCGGACGGCGGCCGAGCGGCGCGGGTCGTGGCCGGTGAGGACGGCGACGGTGACGCCGGCGCCGCGGCCGGTGGCCGGGGTCCAGGCGGTGGCGGCCTCGGCGTCGTCGGAGCGGACGCACCAGACGCGGGCGCGCTCGGCCTCGGCGGAGGCGGCGGCGTTGGCGGCCGCGTCGGTGGTGGCGACGAGCGCGTACCAGGCCTCGGCCAGGTCGCCGTCCTCGTAGCGGCGGCGCACCCAGGTGATCTCGCCGGTCTCGGCCATGGCCTCCACGGAGGGGGTGGCGGAGGGGGAGATCAGGGTGATGTCGGCGCCGGCGGCGATGAGGGCGGGCAGGCGGCGCTGGGCGACCGTGCCGCCGCCGAGGACGACGACGCGCCGGCCGGCGAGGCGGAGGCCGACGGGGTAGGCGGGGTGCTCGGCGGGCTCGACGTGCTGGGCCATGTGCGGGCGGCTCCTCGGATGGGGCGGGGGCCTGTCCGACCCTGTGCGTCGGATCAGGCCGGGTCGTTCGGTGCGTGCGTTCGGCGTGCGGCCGGGGCGCCTTCGTAGCGGAGCTACTCGGGCGTTTCGGCCGTGCGCCGATCGTGCGAGCCGGGCGGGCCGGACCCGACGGACTTGGTCGGGCGGGCTCTGGGGCCGCTGCGGCGGTGAAGCGGCTGGTGGGGCGGGCGGGAGGCCCGGAGACCACGATATCGGTGACGTGGCGTGGGCACCTTGTGACCCTCGTCCCTCGGGTACGGGACGCGGGCATGGGGCGGCCCCGGTGGCGCCGTCCCCTCGGGCGGGGCGGCGGCACCGGGGCCGTACGGGCTACTTCTCCGTGACGCCCGCGGAGTCGAAGGTCGCGACCTCGTGCATGGCGCGGGCCGCGCTCTGCACCAGCGGCAGGGCCAGCAGGGCGCCGGTGCCCTCGCCGAGGCGGAGGTCCAGGTCGACCAGCGGGCGCAGGCCCAGCTTGTTGAGCGCGGCGACGTGGCCGGGCTCGGCGCTGCGGTGGCCCGCGATGCAGGCGGCCAGCGACTCGGGGGCGATGGCGCGGGCGACCAGGGCGGCCGCGCCGGTGGAGACGCCGTCGAGGATCACCGGGGTGCGCAGCGAGGAGGCGCCCAGGATGAAGCCGACGAGGGCGGCGTGCTCCAGGCCGCCGATCTGCGACAGGACGCCGATCGGGTCCTGCGGGTCCGGCTTGTGCAGGTCGAGGGCGCGGCGGACCACGTCGACCTTGCGGGCGTGGGTCTCGTCGTTGATGCCCGTGCCGCGGCCGGTGACCTCGGCCGGGTCGACGCCGGTGAAGACGGAGATGAGGGCGGCGGACGCGGTGGTGTTCGCGATGCCCATCTCGCCGGTGAGGAGCGCCTTGTTCCCGGCCGCGACGAGGTCGCGGGCGGTCTCGATGCCGACCTCGATCGCGGCGACGGTCTCCTCGCGGGTCATCGCCAGGCCGGTGGTGAAGTCGCCGGACCCGGCGCGGACCTTGCGGGGCAGCAGGCCGGGGGTGGCGGGCAGCTCGCCGGCGACGCCCACGTCGACGACGCAGACCTCGGCGCCGACCTGGTTCGCGAAGGCGTTGCAGACCGCTCCCCCGCCGAGGAAGTTGGCCACCATCTGGCCGGTGACCTCCTGCGGCCAGGGGGTGACGCCCTGGGCGTGCACGCCGTGGTCGCCGGCGAAGATCGCGACGGCGGCGGGCTCCGGGATCGGCGGCGGGCAGACCCGGGAGAGGCCGCAGAGCTGCGCGGAGATGATCTCCAGCATGCCGAGCGCGCCGGCCGGCTTGGTCATCCGCTTCTGCCGCTCCCACGCCTCGCCGAGCGCCTTGGCGTCCAGCGGACGGATGGCGGCGACGGTCTCCTGGAGCAGGTCGTGCGGCTCCTCGCCGGGCAGGGCGCGGCGGCCGTACGTCTCCTCGTGGACGACCCAGGAGAGCGGGCGGCGCTTGGCCCAGCCGGCCTGCATCAGCTCGGGCTCGTCGGGGAACTCGTCGACGTAGCCGACGCAGAGGTACGCGACGACCTCCAGGTGGTCGGGGAGGCCGAGGGCGCGGACCATCTCGCGCTCGTCGAAGAAGCTGACCCAGCCGACGCCGAGGCCCTCTGCGCGGGCGGCGAGCCAGAGGTTCTCGACGGCGAGGGCCGAGGAGTACGGGGCCATCTGCGGCTGCGTGTAGCGGCCGAGGGTGTGCCGGCCGCCCCGGGTGGGGTCGGCGGTCACCACGATGTTGACCGGGGTGTCGAGGATGGCCTCGATCTTCAGTTCCTTGAACTGCTTCGCGCGGGCCTTCGGCAGCGACTTGGCGTACGCCTCGCGCTGGCGCTGGGCCAGCTCGTGCATGGTCTGCCGGGTCTCGGCCGAGCGGATGACGACGAAGTCCCAGGGCTGCGAGTGGCCGACGCTGGGGGCCGTGTGGGCGGCCTCCAGGACGCGGAGCAGTACCTCGTGCGGGATCGGGTCGGAGCGGAAGCCGTTGCGGATGTCGCGGCGCTCGCGCATCACGCGCAGCACCGCCTCGCGCTCGGCCTCGTCGTAGCCGGGGGCGGCGGGGCGGGGCTCGGGCTGCTCCTCCTGCTCGTCCTGCTCCTCGGCGTCGTCGGCCGCGGCCTCGGCCTCGGGGGCGTCCTCGGCGACGACCGGGATCTCCTCGGCCACGGCGACGACGGGGGCCTCGACGGGCACCTCGGCGGCGGCGTCGGCGAAGGCCGGCTCGGCGGGAGGCTGCTCGGCCGGGGGCTGCTCGGCGGGAGACGGCTCCGCGGGAGGCTGCTCGGCGGCGACGGGCTGGGGCTCGGGCTCGACCGCGGGCTCGGGCTCGACGGCGGTCTCCACCGCGTTCTGGGGCGCCGGCTCGGCTTCGGGGGCGGGTTCGGCGACGACCTCGGGGGCGACCTCGACGGGGGCCGCCTCGGCGGCGGGCTCCTCGGCCACGGGTTCCTCGACGGCGACGGCGACGGGCTCGGGCTCGACCACGACGGGCTCGGCCGCGACGGGCTCGGCCGCGGGCTCGACGACCGGCTCCACGGGCTGCTCGGCGGCCGGGGCCTCCGGTGCGGTCTCCGCCGGTACGTCGGCGGGCGCGGCGGTCTCCACGACCTCGGCCACGGGTGCCTCGGCGGGCTCCTCCGCCGCCGGCTCCTCCGCCACGGGCTCCGCGGCGGGCGCGACTTCCTCGGCGGCCTCGGGCTCGCGGGGCGCGGGGACGAGGGCCTCGGGTGCGACGGCCTCGGGCGCCACGGCCTCGGGTGCGACGGCCTCGGGCTCCACGGCCTCGGGCGCCACGGGCTCCGGCTCCACGGGCTCCGGCGCGGGGATCAAGGTCCCGGCCGGCGGGGTCGGGGCGGGCTGCTCGGCGGTCGGGACGGTGCCCTCGACCTGGACGAAGAGGCCGCTCGGCGGAACGACCGTTTCTGCGGGGGCCTCGGCGGGTGCCGGGGTCTCCTGCGGCTGCGCGGCCCACGGCTCGGCGCCCTGCGGGGCCGTCTGCTGGTCCTGCGCGATGTCGAAGTACTCGGGCCCGGTGGTGGGCGGCCCCGGGGTGCGTACGGGCACGGGCGCGGGACCGGTGGCCACGAGGGGCTCCGGGGCGGGCGCCGGGACCTGCGGGGCGGCGGGCACCGGCGCGGCCGGGCCCCGGTCGGCGAGCGAGCGCACGACTCCGCCCGTCTCGGGCACCGGCGGGCCCATGTGGAGGGGGCGGCGCGCGGGGGCGGGCTGCGGGGCGGCCGGCGGCGGCACGGGGACGCCGCCGAGGTCGACGGCGCCGGTGTCGAGGATGCCGGGCTCGTAGCCGTGGGCGGTGGCGACGGGTTCCTGCGGGGCGACCGGGACGCCGTGCGCCGGGGTGCCCAGCGGCACGCCCTGCGGCGGGGTGGCGCCCGGCACGGGGACGCCGTGCGCGGGGGTGACCGGGGCGGTGAGCTGGTCGGCGAGGACGAGGCCGTCCGGCAGCGGCCCGGTCAGCGGGTCGGTGAGGGGGTCCGGCAGCGGGTCGGTGAGCGGGTCGCCCATCGGGGCGGCCTGGCCGTGGGCCTCGGGGGCGCCCTGCTGCGGGACCGCGGGCGGGACGGCGACCGGCGGGGCGGGCACCGCGCCGGGGACCTGCTCGCTCCAGGCGCCCTGGGCGCCCGGCATCAGCAGCATGTCGTCTTCCTCGGGGAGCTGCCCGGGGGTGGGGCCGGAGGGGTCCAGGTAGGTGTACGCGCCCGGAGCGGGGATGCCCGGCTGCTCGACCATGCCTGCGTTCTCCGGCAGTCCCTCGCCCGGGACCTGGCCGGTGTCCGTCATGCGTACCCCTCGCCCATTCGTTGTCTTCGTTCAGAGCCGCGCCCGTCAACGAGAACGAGCGCCCGCGCCGCGCGGCACGGAGACGCACCGTCACCCGACCATTGTCGCGGCCCGCGCCCATCGTGGCAGGCGGATCCGCCACGGTGCGCTGTGGACTGCGCCACGTCGCGCCGTCCCCCCGGTGTCCCGCACACCGGTGACCACCGAGAACGGGTCAAGACGGTCATCGATTCGGGGCATTGACGAACAACCTGCCGAAGTTCCCCGTGCGGTACAACAATCGGCCAGCCTACCTGCCCGGGCGCCCGGGCAGGGTCAGGGGGCGCCGGTGGTCCGGCGGCCGGAGAGCAGGAAGACGACGGAGCGTCGGCGCTCGCTCCAGTCGGCCGGATCGAGGCCGACGGTCTGGAGGAGGACGGTCTCGACGGCGTAGCCGCCGGCGGCGAGGGCGGTGCCGATCGCCTCGGCCTCGTCGCGGGTGGTGGCGTGGGCGGCGATCCGTTCGGGGCGCCGGTCGGCGCAGGCGGTGACGACGGGGACGCCGCCGGCCCCGACGCGTACGACGTCGGGTTCGGGGAGGCTCTCCAGGACGTGCGGGGCGCGCCCGGTGACGGTCTGGAGGAGGACGCCGTGGCGGCGGGCCGCGGTCTCGGTGCGGGCACGGGCGGCGGGGTCGGCGTCGACGGCGATGACGGCGGCGCCGAAGCGGGCGGCCTCGACGGCGAAGCTGCCGCCGGCGCTGCCGACGTCCCAGACGAGGTCGCCGGTGCGGGGGCCGAGCCGGGCGAGCTGGACGGCGCGCAGGGTGGGGTCGTGGCCGATGCCGGGCGCGTCCTCGGAGCCGTACTCCTCCGGGCGGCCCGCCCAGCCGCGGACGGCTCCGGCGGCCGGGTCGTTGCCCATCAGCCAGGGGGCGGCGGAGGCGCCGGTGCCGCCGGCGCCGCCGATGACGAGGACGACGTTGGGGTCGCGCCAGGTGTGGTCGGCGGCCTTGTCGGAGGTGAGGACGGAGACCTGTTCGCGGGTGGTGCCGAGCTGCTCGCAGACGACGAAGGTGCGGTGGACGCCGTCGAGGAGGAGGGCGAGTTCGGCGGGGCCGGCGCCCGGGGAGGTGAGGACGGCGACCTTGGGGTGGGCGCGGCAGACGTTGACGGCGCGGCGCAGGGTCTTCTCGTGGGCGACGACGACGTGGGCGTCGTCCCAGGGCATGCCGGCCCGGGCGAAGGCGGCGGCGACGGAGGAGACGGCGGGGACGACCTCGACCTCCAGGCCGTGCTCGGGGGCGCGCAGGGCGCGGACGACGCCGAAGAACCCGGGGTCTCCGTCGGCGAGGACGACGGCGGTGCCGCGGTGGCCGGCGATCCGGCGGGCGGCGAGGCCGACGCTGCCGAGCCGGACGTGCTCGGCGCCGGCGGGTACGTCGGGGAGCGCCAGGTGGTGGGCGGCGCCGGCCACCAGGGTGGCGGCCGAGAGCGCGGAGCGGGCCGCGGCGGTGAGGGGCGAGCCGTCCCAGCCGATCACCGTGACCCGATCGGCCATCGCGTCTGTCTCCTGTGGTGTCGTCGCAGGTCGGGGGCGTGTCGAGGGTACCCCGGGCCGGCGCCCGGAACACTCAGCTCCAGTCGGTGTACGAGGAGTATCCGGCCTCGGCCATCTGGTCGGCGACGCCGTCGAGGTCCTCGGGGAGGAGGCCCCAGAGGATGAGGTCGGTGCGGATGTCGGTCCACTCGCCGCTCTCGGTGAGGCTGCGCGCTATCCAGGCGTTGCGCAGCACGCCCTCGCTGATGCAGCCGATCTTCTGGGCGACCTGCTGGGAGGCGGTGTTGTCGGCGGCGGTGCGGAGCTGGAGGCGTTCGAAGCCGCGGTCGCGGAAGAGCCACTGGGCGACGGCGAGGACGGACTCGGTGGCGTAGCCCTCGCCGCGGGCCCAGGGGGCCGTGACGTACGCGACCTCGGTGGCCCGGAGGCGCCAGTCGGTGGAGTGGAGGTGGACGGTGCCGACCAGACGCTGCGTCAGGAACTCGGTGACGGCGAGGACGATGCCGTGGCCGCCGGTCCGTTCGGCCGGGGCGATCCGGCGGACCCAGTCCTCGGCGTGGGCGCGGGTGTAGGGGTGCGGCACCGAGGTCCAGGCGGTGACGAGTTCGTCGTTCATCATCTCGACGAGGGCGGGGATGTCGGCTTCCTCGTACGGGCGCAGCACCAGTCGCTCCGTGTTGATGGAGACTTCCGGGAAGGTGGTAGTCATGCGCAGCTCCATACGTGAAGACCGTGAAGGCACAGCATGCAGCATGGCGTGGCCGACGCGCATGCGCGGGTGAGCACAAGGCCCCGCGCGCCGGACGGGGCGAGCGGGGCCTTGTGGTGAAGGACTGTACCGGCGGCGTTACTCGGCGGCGCCGAAGGCGGGGGTGACGGAGCCCTTGTAGGTGTCCTCGATGTACTTCTTCACCTCGGGCGAGTTGAGGAGCTTGGCGAGCTTCTCGACTCGCGGGTCCTTCTCGTCGCCCTTCTTGACGGCGAGGATGTTGGCGTAGGGGTTGCCCTCGCCCTTCTCCAGGACCAGGGCGTCCTTCGCCGGCGAAAGGTCGGCCTCGATCGCGTAGTTGCCGTTGATGACGGCGGCGTCGACGTCGTTCAGGGCGCGGGGCACGGTGGCGGCCTCCAGCTCCTTGAACTCCAGGCCCTTCTTGTCGGTGATGTCGGAGAGCTTGGCGTCGGTGCCGACGCCGTCCTTGAGGGCGATGAGGCCGTTGTCGGCGAGGAGGTGGAGGGCGCGGCCCTCGTTGGTGGTGTCGTTGGGGACGGCGATGGTCTGGCCGGCCTTGATGTCCTTGAGGGACTTCACGGACGTGGAGTAGAGGCCGAGCGGCTCCAGGTGGACGTCGACCACGGGGACGATGGTGGTCCTGTTCTTCGCGTTGAAGTCGTCCAGGTAGGGCTTGTGCTGGAAGAAGTTGGCGTCGACCTGGCCGTTCTGGGTGGCGGTGTTCGGCAGGACGTAGTCCGTGAACTCCTTCACCTCCAGCTTCAGGCCCTCCTTGGCGGCCAGGTTGTCCTGGACGAACTTGAGGATGTCGGCGTGCGGCGTCGGGGACGCGGCGACGACGAGCGCCTTGTCGGCGGAGCCGGCCTCGTCCTTGGCGGAGGCCGGGTCCGAGGAGGTGCCGCAGGCGGTGAGGCCGAGGGCGAGGGCGGTGACGGAAGCGAAGCCGGCGGCGAGCTTGATGTTCTTACGCACGAAGAGTGCCTCTTTCTGGTGGAGCGGTGGACGCCTGGACAACAAGTCCGGGCTCAGGGGGGTGGTCTGGGGGCCCGTCAGGCGGTGCGGCCGCGGCGGGCGAGGAGCCGTACGACCCCGTCGCCGAGGAGCTGGACGATCGTGACGATCGCGACCAGGACGACGACGGTGACGAGCATGAAGGTGGTGTCGAAGCGCTGGTAGCCGTAGGTGACGGCCTTGGAGCCGAGGCCTTCGCCGCCGACCGCGCCGGCCATCGCGGAGTAGCCGATGAGCACGATGACGGTGGTGGTGACGGCGGCGACCAGCGAGGGCAGGGCCTGCGGGAGCAGCACCTTGCGGACGATGGTCGGGATGCCGCCGCCCATGGACTGGACGGCTTCGACGAGCCCGTGGTCGACCTCGCGGATCGCGGTCTCGACGAGGCGCGCGAAGAAGGGGATGGCGCCGATGGCGAGCGGCACGATCATCGCGGTGGGGCCGATGAAGGTGCCGACGACGAAGGTCGTGAAGGGGATCAGGGCGATCAGCAGGATGATGAACGGCAGCGAGCGGCCGATGTTCACGATCGCACCGACGACCTTGTTGACGGGCCGGTTCTGCAGCAGGCCGCCCTTGTCGGTGAGGACGAGGAGGATGCCGAGCGGGAGGCCGCCGACGATGGTGACGACGGTGGCCCACAGGACCATGTAGAGGGTGTCGACCGTGCCCTGTTCGAGCAGGGGGCGCATCTCTTCCCAGGTCACTTGGCACTCTCCTTCGCGAGCACGTGCGGCTGCTGTGCGGGGACGGCGGGGGCGGCCGGGCCGGTCTCGTCCTGCGGGTCGTCGACGGGCTCGACCTGGAGGCCCTGCTCGCGCAGGAAGCCGATCGGGACGACGTTCTCCTCGTACCGTCCGGGCAGTTCGATCCGCATCCGGCCGATCTGCTTCCCGCCGACGGTGTCCATCGCGGCTCCGAGGATGGAGATGTCGATGTTGTACGTGCGGGAGAGCTGCGAGATGACCGGCTGGGTGGCGGCCTCCCCGTGGAAGGTGACGTCGACGACGGTGCGGTCGGCGCCGGTGGCCTGGCCGCTGACCGGGAACAGCTCGGCGGCCAGCTCGGAGCCGGGGGTGGCGAGGAGTTCGGCGACCGTGCCGGACTCGACGATCCGGCCCTTCCGCATGAGGGCGGCGGAGTCGCAGATGGTCTTGACGACGTCCATCTCGTGCGTGATGAGCAGGACGGTGAGGCCGAGCTGGCGGTTGAGGTCGCGCAGGAGCTGGAGGATCGAGCGGGTGGTCTCCGGGTCGAGGGCGCTGGTGGCCTCGTCGGAGAGGAGGACCTTGGGCTCGCCGGCGAGGGCGCGGGCGATGCCGACGCGCTGCTTCTGGCCGCCGGAGAGCTGGCCCGGGTAGTTCTTGGCCTTGTCGGCGAGGCCGACGAGGTCGAGGAGTTCGAGGGCCCGGCGGGAGCGCTCGGCGCCGGGGACGCCGAGGATCTCCAGGGGGAGCTCGATATTGTCCTTGACGGTGCGCGAGGACAGCAGGTTGAAGTGCTGGAAGACCATGCCGATGCTGCTGCGCGCCCGGCGGAGGTCCTTGCCGGCGCGGCGGCCCTTGCCGGCGAGGGCGGTGAGGTCGACGCCGTCGACGGTCACCGTGCCGGAGGTGGGGCGCTCCAGGAGGTTGACGCAGCGGATGAGGGAGGACTTGCCGGCGCCGCTCTGGCCGATCACGCCGAAGACCTCGCCCTCGCGGACGTGGAGGTCGACGCCGTCCAGGGCGGTGACCTGGCGGCCACGTGACTCGTAGACCTTGGTCAGGCCCGAAGTGGTGATCACAGGGGTTTCCGTCACTGTCGAGTGCGCGACGCGTGGGTCCGCCGTGCACGGGGCATTCGTCATTTCGGACAGTCAGGCGCACGGGGGGCCGCTCCGGCGGGTGGCCGGGGGCGGTGTGCGCGGGGCGGGCACGTCCGTCGCCGGTGGGCGGGCGGATCGGCTCGGCCGTCGGGTCTCGCTTCGGGGCGCGAGGCTCAGGCGGGGGCCCTCAGATGGCGCACATTCGACACATACGACGAGCACCGGGCGTCGTGTTCGCCTCGGTCGCAAGGATGCGGCTGCTCGTCGTGGTCATGGCTGAAGTAAAGCATGCGCAGGTGCGAACGGAAGTCCGGTGTCCGTATATCGGACAGCCTTGAGACGTGGGGCGGACGGCTCCGGCGGGCCGCCGGGCCCTGTGCGGGCTGCGCGGGAGCCGGTCCGGGCGGGCCGTCCGCCGGAGCCGGATGTGGCCAAGGCCACGGTCCCTCCGCGGGTCCTGCCACGGGGCCCGGCGGGCCTCGGCGGGGCCGAGCGCATCGGGCCATTCGGCCCGTAATACCCTCGGGCGCATGCTTGACGCCCTCACGGTCGCGGTCTCGGTGGCCGCGCTCGCCCTCGCCGCCTGGTGCGGCTTCGCCGCCTACCGGGACCAGCCCACCAAGGACTGGCACTTCATCGGCATGGCCGTGGTGACCTTCCTGGTCCTGGTCCAGCTGATCGTCGGCATCGTGCAGCTGGTCCGCGGCGAGACGGCCGAGGAGGGGACGGTCATCTTCGTCTCCTATCTGCTCGGCGCCCTGTGCGCGGTGCCGATCGCCGGGTTCATGTCGCTGGCGGAGCGGAGCCGCTGGGGCTCGGCGACGGTGGCGGCGGGCGCGGTCGTGCTCGCCGTCCTGGAAGTGCGTCTCTTCGACATCTGGACGGTGGGCTGACCATGGCGGAGACGGTGGAGACGGCACAGGACGCGAAGCCGGGGCGGACCCGGCTCGTCCGGGGCCCGGGCATGCTGCTCGTCTGGCTGTACGGCGTGATGTCGGTGGGCGCGGTCTCGCGCTCGATCTACCAGGTGTCGACCGAGTTCGACCGGGCCCCGCTGGCGTACACGCTGTCGGCGGTGGCGGCGGTCGTGTACGTCTTCATCACGTACACGCTTGTGCGGGGCGGGGAGACGGCCCGCAGGGCGGCGCTGGTGTGCTGCGCCGCCGAGCTCGCGGGCGTGCTGGTGGTGGGGACGTGGACGCTGCTCGACCCGTCCGCCTTCCCGGACGCGACGGTCTGGTCGGACTTCGGGTACGGCTACGTCTTCATCCCGGTGCTGCTGCCGCTGACGGGCATCTGGTGGCTCAGGCGGTCGCGTACCGCCTGAGCCGTGTCAGGCGGCCTTCTCCAGGGTGACGAGGGTGAGCCGGGGGCCGACCTCGCGGGCGCCGACCTGGGCGTAGCCCCGGGCGCGGTAGAGGCGGAGGTTGCCCTCGCTGCGGTGGCCGGTGAAGAGCTGGAAGCGCTTGGGCGCGGTGTCCGCCCCGGCGACGTGGCGCTCGATGGCGTCGAGGAGCCGGCCGCCGATGCCGTGGCGGCGCAGGCGCGGGTGGACGATGAGCTTGGCGATGTGGACGGTGCCGTCCTCGTCGGTGCGGGCGCGGACGGAGGCGACGACCTCGTCGCCGAGCCGGGCCACCAGGGCGTGGCCCTCGGCCAGCTCGGCGCGGACGGCGTCGAGCGGCTGGGTGAGCGGCTCGATGGACCAGTCGCCGTACAGCTCGGCCTCGCTCTGGTAGCAGAGGTACTGGAGCTTCAGGATCTGCTCCGCGTCGTCCGCGGCCGCCGCCGAGATGGTCACACTCAGGCCCATGTGCGCATGCCTCCCGCTCATCTGATCACCGATCGGTCCCCCGCACCCTTCCCCGTCGACCGGATGCGGGAACCTCTGCCGCGAGCATTCTGCGCAGGCATCCCAGGCAGCGGGAACGCATCGGCCCCAGGCTGCCTTGTGAGATACCCAACGTTCCTGCGATTTCCCGGTAGGTGGGGTCCGCGGGGTCGAGCATCGCGTGCAGGAGGCGGGGGCAGCGGCCGGGCGTCCGGGTGACGGCGGCGCGCAGGGTGCGGCGGCGTTCGGCGGTGAGGGCGGAGCCCTCGGGGTCCGGGGCCTCGTGGCGGGCGTCGGGCGGCGCGTCGCCGTGGTACGGGCGCTCCCGGCCGGTGGTGCGGCGGGCCAGGCGGGCCTCGGCGCGGACGGCCCGGCGGAGCCAGTCGGCGGGGCGCTCGGGGGCGTCGTCGGCGCTGAGCCGTTCCAGGAGGCGGAGCCAGACGGCCTGTTCGAGGTCGGCGGGGTCGATGCCGGCGGCCGCGGCCTCGGCGCGCGACTCGGCGGCGAGGAGCGGGGTGAGGGTGGCGAGGAGGGTCTCCGGGGAGGTCATGCCCGCCACGATGCGGCGGCGCGGGGGCGCGGTTGCGCCCCGGCGGGGGAACCACCCGGTCGGCGTACGGCACCGGCCGGGTGGCCGCCCGGGTCAGCGGGTGCGGAAGTCCTCGGCGGCGAGCAGGGCGGTGTCCGCGTTGTCGGAGAAGATGCCGTCGATGCCGGTCTCGAAGTACCGCCGCAGGGCGCCGAAGGCGTCGCCGTACGCGGCCGGGTCGGTGCCCTTGCGGAAGTCGGCCGGCAGGAAGGTGTTCTCGTTGCGCTGGGTGTACGGGTGGAGGATCAGGCCCTCGGCGTGGGCGTCGCGCACCAGGGTGGTGGGGGTGGTGAGCCGGCCCGTGGCGTCCTTGGGGATCACCAGGTCGAGGGTGGGGCCGATGCCCTGGGCGTACGAGGCGATCCAGCGCAGTCCGGCCGGGGTGACGAGGTCGGCGACGGTGCGCGGGTCGCCGGACTCGACGAAGTCCCAGGGGCGGGTGTGCGCGCCGGAGAGCAGCACCACCAGCGGGGAGTCGACCAGCTTCGCCAGGCGCTGGATGCTGCCGGGCTCGAAGGACTGCAGGAAGACGGCGGAGTCCGCGCGGTGGCGGCCGTGGCGGCGGAGCAGCTTCGCCAGGCGCTCCTCCAGGCCGAGGCCGATAGAGCGGAAGTAGGTGGGGTGCTTGGTCTCGACGTGGAGCCAGATCTCGCGGCCCCGGCGGCGGCCCTCCTCGTCGGCCCAGCGCAGGACCTCCTCGAAGGTCGGGACGGTCCAGCGGCCGTCGTAGAGGGTGTTCTCCTGGCGGGTGCCGGGGATGCGCTCCTGGGCGCGGAGGGTCTTCAGCTCGGCGAGGGTGAAGTCCTCGGTGAACCAGCCGGTGTACGCGACGCCGTCGACCGACTTCGTGGTCTTCCGCGAGGCGAACTCGGGGTGGTCGGCGACGTCGGTGGTGCCGGTGATGTCGTTCTCGTGGCGGCAGACCAGGTGCCCGTCCTTGGTGGGGACGAGGTCCTGTTCGATGACGTGGGCGCCGAGGTCCAGGGCGTGCCGGTAGGAGCCGAGGGTGTGCTCGGGGCGGTAGCCGCTGGCGCCCCGGTGGGCGATGACGGTGGGGACGGGGAGCGAGCGGTAGCCGCGCCCGCTGCCGTGGCCCTGACCGTGGCCCCGGCCGTGCGGGCGGCCGGTCCCGGCGGCCTGCGCGGTGCCCGCGCCGGCGGCGAGACCGGCGGAGACGCCGAATGCGGCGGCGCCGGCCGCTCCGAGTACCGTGCGGCGGGCCGGGGTCCGGGGTGCGCCCTGGGTCATGGAGGTCCTCCTGTGTGATGTCCCGCACCTGTCGTCGGGTGGACCCGACGGTAGGCACCGTGCCCCTACGGGCGGCAGACCCGGGCGGAACTTGGCGGAAACACGCGTCAACACCGTGTATCCGTTCGGTGAACCCGATGTGCGCACGGCGGTGACCCGCGAGTATCGTCGCGTGCTGCACCGTCGGCTCCCCGGAGCCGCCCGCCCGACACCGGAGGAACCGTTGTCCCGTCACGCGATCGTCAAGGCCACCCTCGGTCCGATCCTGCGTCTGATGTTCCGCCCCCGTGTCGAGGGCGCCGAGAACGTCCCCGGGACCGGGCCGGTGATCCTCGCGGGCAACCACCTCACCTTCATCGACTCGATGATCATGCCGATCTGCCTGGACCGCCAGGTCTTCTTCATCGGCAAGGACGAGTACGTGACGGGCAAGGGGATCAAGGGCCGGCTGATGGCCTGGTTCTTCACCAGCGTCGGCATGATCCCGGTGGACCGGGACGGCGGCCGGGGCGGTGTCGCGGCGCTGATGACGGGCCGCAGGGTCCTGGAGGAGGGCAAGGTCTTCTCGATCTACCCGGAGGGCACCCGCTCCCCCGACGGCCGCCTGTACCGGGGCCGTACGGGAGTGGCGCGGCTGGCGCTGATGACCGGCGCGCCGGTGATCCCCTTCGCGATGATCGGCACGGACCGGGCGCAGCCGGGCGGCGCGGGCTTCCCGCGGCCGGTGCAGGTGACGGTCCGCTTCGGCGAGCCGCTGGAGTTCTCCCGCTACGAGGGCATGGACCGCGACCGGTACGTGCTGCGCGCGGTGACGGACTCGGTGATGGCGGAGGTCATGCGGCTGTCGGGCCAGGAGTACGTGGACATGTACGCCACGAAGGCGAAGGAGGCCGCGTAGCGGTCGGCCGTCGTACGCGACGAGGGCGCCCCCGGAATCGTTCCGGGGGCGCCCTCGTGCGCGTCGTGCATGTCGTGCGTGTCGTGCGTCGGGCGGGGTGCGTCAGTGCTCGACGGCGCCGTCCGCGAGCTTCTGGTCCCTGAGGAGGAACCAGGCGGCGACGGCGGTGGCGAGGAGGACGGCCGCGCCGACGCCGGCGGCGATCCGCAGGCCGTCGACGAAGGCCTCCTGGGCGGCCGAGACGAGGGCGCCGGCCCGGTCGGGGGCGAGGGCCGAGGACGCCTCGACGGCGCCGCCGAGCGAGTCGTGGGCGGCCGCGGCGACGTCCGAGGGGATGCCTGCCGGGGTGGTGAAGCCCCGGTAGACGCCGGTGACGATGGAGCCGAGGACGGCGATGCCGAGGGCGGCGCCGAGCTCGTACGCGGTCTCGGAGACGGCGGACGCGGCGCCGGCCTGCTCCTTGGGGACGCTGGAGAGGATCACGTCGGCGGTGACGGTGAAGGCGAGGCCCGCGCCGACGCCGACGACGAGGAGGCTCGCGCCGAGGACCGGGTAGCCGGTGGTCTGCCCGATGGCGGTCAGGACCGCGAGGGCGAGGCCGATGGCGGCGAGGCCGCCGGCGACGACCGAGCGGACCGAGAAGCGGCGGGCGAACCGGCCGGCGAGCAGACCGGCGGTCACCGAGCCGATCGCGGCGGGCAGTTCGGCGAGGCCGGCCTCCAGCGGGGAGCGGCCCTGGACCAGCTGGAAGAACTGGGACAGGAAGAACACCAGGCCGGCGAGGCCGAGGATGGTCAGCAGGTCGGCGAGGACGGCGCCGGAGAAACCGCGGTTGCGGAAGAGGCGCATGTCCAGGAGCGGGGCCGGCAGGGTGAGCTGGCGGCGGACGAACCCGGCGAGGCCGCCGGCGCCGACGAGCGTGGCGACGGCGACGTCGAGGGTGGGGCCGTGCGAGGCCAGTTCCTTGACGGCGTAGACGACGCCGATCATGCCGACGAGGGAGAGGCCGACGCTGGGCAGGTCCCACGGGCCCGGGTTCGGGTTCTTCGACTCGGGGATGAGCTTGACGCCGATGACGACCAGGACGGCCATCACAGGCAGGTTGATGAGGAAGACCGAGCCCCACCAGAAGTGCTCCAGGAGGAAGCCTCCGACGACCGGGCCGACGGCGGCGCCGGCCGAGGCCATGGCGCCCCAGATGCCGATGGCGAGGCTGCGCTCGCGCGGGTCGTGGAAGAGGTTCCGGATGAGGGCCAGGGTGGACGGCATCAGGGTCGCGCCGGCGACGCCGAGGAGGGCGCGGGCGGCGATCATCATCTCGGGGCTGGTCGCGTAGGCGTTCAGGACCGAGACGGCGCCGAACGCGGCGGCGCCGACGAGGAGGAGCCTCTTGCGGCCGATGCGGTCGCCGAGGCTGCCCATGGAGACCAGCAGGCCGGCGATGACGAAGGAGTAGACGTCGCCGATCCAGAGCAGCTGGGTGCCGGTCGGCTTCAGGTCCTCGGAGAGGAAGGGGGTCGCCAGGCCGAGCACGGTGGCGTCCACGGCCACGAGCAGCACGGCCAGGACGAGCGCGGCGAGGGCGAGCCACCGGCCGGGACGGCGCACGCCCTCGGTATGGCTCTCCTCGTTGCCCTTGTCGTAGCGGACGGTTTCGGTGGTCACTTCTCCACGCTCCTGCGCGCTCCGCCGAGCAGCAGCTCGGCGATCATGTAAGAAAAGTCGTTGGCGGCGACCCGCCCGTCGGCGACGGCCCAGGCGCCCGAGCCGATCAGCCCGTAGAAGGCCTCGCAGAGCCAGGCGGGGCTGAGGTCGATCCGGAAGGTGCCCTCTTCCTGGCCGCGCCGGAAGAGGGCGACGAGGCGTGCGTCGAGCCGGGCCCAGCCCTCGTTCTGCCCGTCGCCCTCGAACAGCTGGTTCTCGGTGACGAGGAAGGCGAGCAGCGGGGCGGCGGGCTCGGAGGCGGCGACGAGCCGCCGGACGGCCTCGTCGGCCGCCCCCTCCTCGATCCGCGCCGCGTCGAGCGCGGCCTCCGCCTCCTCGATGCACATCTGCTCAAGCGCCCGCACCAGCGCGTCCCGCCCCGCGAAGTGCCGGTGCAGCGTGGCCCGCCCGATACCGGCGGCCCGGGCGACCTCGTCCATGGTGGCGGTCGCCTTCCGCGAGAGCAGGGCGGCGGCGGCACGGAGCACTTGGGTGCGGTCGACTGACATGAGACGACCATACACCAAGTGAGACATTCATGTCTCACTCAAGACGTACGCGGCTCCCCGCGCTCGGACGCGGAAACGCCGGAAGGCCCCACAAGGGGGCCTTCCGGTGAAGCGAACCGTCTCGACTGCCGGACTCGGCTACTTCTGCTTGGCGGTGGACCAGGCGTGCTGGATGACCAGGTCGGCCTTGAGTTCCACGAGCTGGGCGGCTACGGCGGAGGGGGCGGTGCCGCCGCGGCCGTCGCGGGAGGCGAGGGCGCCGGGGACGTCGAGGACGGTGCGGACCTCGGGGGTGAGGTGCTCCGAGATCTTGGCGAACTGCTCGTCCGTGAGCTCGTCCAGCTCCTTGCCCTCGGACTCGGCGACCTTCACGCACTCGCCGGCGACCTCGTGGGCGACGCGGAACGGGACGCCCTGCTTGACCAGCCATTCGGCGATGTCGGTGGCGAGGGAGAAGCCGGCCGGGGCCAGCTCCTCCATGCGCTCGCGGTTGACGGTGAGCGTGGCCATCATGCCCGTGAAGGCGGGGAGCAGGATCTCCAGCTGGTCGCAGGAGTCGAAGACCGGCTCCTTGTCCTCCTGGAGGTCGCGGTTGTAGGCGAGCGGCAGGGCCTTGAGGGTGGCCATCAGACCGGAAAGGTTGCCGATGAGGCGGCCGGACTTGCCGCGGGCCAGCTCGGCGATGTCCGGGTTCTTCTTCTGCGGCATGATCGACGAGCCGGTGGAGAAGGCGTCGTGGAGGGTGACGAAGGAGAACTCCTTCGTGTTCCAGATGATGATCTCCTCGGCGATCCGGGAGAGGTTCACCCCGATCATCGCGGTGATGAAGGCGAACTCGGCGACGAAGTCGCGGGAGGCCGTGCCGTCGATCGAGTTGCCCGCGCTGCCCCGCTCGAAGCCGAGGTCCTTCGCCACCGCCTCCGGGTCGAGGCCGAGGGAGGAGCCGGCGAGGGCGCCGGAGCCGTACGGGGAGACCGCCGTCCGGGTGTCCCACTGGCGCAGCCGCTCGGCGTCCCGGGAGAGGGACTGCACATGGGCGAGCACGTGGTGGGCGAAGAGCACCGGCTGGGCGTGCTGGAGGTGGGTCCGGCCGGGCATGGCGACGTCCGGGTGCGCCTCGGCGAGGCCGACGAGCGCGTCCTGGAGCTCGGCGATCAGCCCGCCGATGATCCGGGCGTGGTCGCGGAGGTACATCCGGAAGAGGGTGGCGACCTGGTCGTTCCGGGACCGGCCGGCGCGCAGCTTGCCGCCGAGCTCGGCGCCGAGGCGCTCCAGGAGGCCGCGCTCCAGGGCGGTGTGGACGTCCTCGTCGGCGATGGTGCCGACGAAGGAGCCGTCGGCGACGTCCGCCTCCAACCGATCCAGGCCGGCCAGCATGCGGGTCAGCTCGTCCTCGGTGAGCAGCCCGGCCTTGTGGAGCACGCGCGCGTGGGCCCGGGATCCGGCGATGTCGTAGGGCGCGAGGCGCCAGTCGAAGTGCACGGAGGCGGAGAGCTTCGCGAGGGCCTCGGCGGGACCGTCGGCGAAGCGCCCGCCCCAGAGCCGGACGTCACCGTTGTTGCTGCTCACTTCTGGTTGCTCCTCGCCTCGATGATCCGAAACCCTTGATGCATGAGTATGCAGAACTCCGCATGATTCGTCAATCAAGCGATCCGTCGCTTGACGAGCGAACGGCTGCCGGTCCCCACGCAGTGCCTCCGCGGGGGAGAACGGCTTCCGCACGGCAAGGACACGGCCTCGACGGTGGGCGCCGGGCGCGCGCCCGGCGCCCGGGAAAAGCACGGGCGCAGGTCCGCGGGCGGCGTCTAGCCTCCCCGCATGACACACGAGGCGGAATCGCGGAAGGCGGCGGTACGACGCCTGGAGCGGGGGCTTCCCCTGTACCGGGTGATGGACGTGACGCGGCCGAAGGCCTGGGCGGACCTGGACGAGGACGTGCGGCAAGCGGTCCGCCACGGCGCCCTCGCACCGTTCCACGGGTGGCTCACCGGGATCCACGGGCCCGGGTGGCGGGGGCTCCGGGACCGGGCCGCCGACCGGGTGCGGGAGGAGGCGCCCACGGAGGCACGACTCGCGCTCGCGCTGTGCGACCCGGACGGGCGGATCCGGCAGGCCGCGCTGTCGTGCGCGGCGGGGCGGCCCGAGGTACTGCCGCTGGTCGCGGTGCGGGCGGCGGACTGGGCGGCGCCGGTACGCGCGCGTGCGCTGCACCTGCTGCGGGAGGCGCTGCCGGGCGCCTCCGCCCGTACGCTCGCGGTCACCGCGCCGGTGATCCTGCGGCTCGACCGCCGGCTGCGGGGCGGCGCGGCGGCCGAACTCCTCGACGGGCTGCTGCGCGGCGGCGACCCCGCGCGGGTGAAGGCGCTGCTGTCCGACTGCCGCGACGGCCCGACCCGGCGCGCCGCGCTCTCCGTCGCCCTCGACCGCGGGCTGTACGACGGCCTCGGCCTCGCCCTGGTGGCCGCCGGGGACCACGACCCCGTGGTGCAGGAGCGGGCCGCGTCGGCCGCGGTCGCCGCCGACGAGCCGGACGCGACCGTGCCCGTCCTGCTCGGGGCCCGGTTCGGGCGGGTGCGGGCGGCCGGGGTCACCGCGCTGCGCGGGGCGGGCCGGCACGCGGAGGCGGAGCCGTACCTCTACGACCGTTCGGGGCGGACCCGGGCCTGCGCGCGGTGGGTGCTGCGGCAGGGCGGGGGCGATCCCCTGCTCGTGTACCGGACCGCCTGCGCCGGTCCCGACGTGCCGGTCCGGGCGCCGCTCGGGCTCGGCGAGTGCGGGGCGCGGAGCGTGGACGTGCCGCTGCTGCGGGAGTTGACGGGGCATCGGAACGGCCGGGTGCGGGCCTCGGCGGTCGCCGGGCTGCGGCTGCTCGACGCGGCGGAGCCCCGGCGGATGAAGGCGCTCCTCGACGACCCCGAGCCCGCCGTCGTACGGGAGGCGCGGCGGGCGCTGTGGTCCTGACGCGGGTCCTGTGGTCCTGACGCGGGTCCTGACGTGGTCCCTTCCCTGAGACGGCTCGTCACGGCGGGGGCCCACGGCGGAAGATGGACCCATGGGAAAAACGTATGATCGTATCGACGGGCGGCTCCGTGCCTTCATCGAGGAGCAGCCCCTCTACTTCGTCGCCACCGCGCCGCTCTCCGGGGACGGGCACGTCAACCTCTCGCCCAAGGGCCGCAAGGGGACCCTCGTCGTCCTCGACGAACTGACCCTCGCCTACGTCGACTTCGGCGGCAGCAGTGCCGAGACGCTCGCTCACCTCCGCGAGCCGGGCAACGGGCGGATCACCCTCATGTGGACGTCCTTCTCCGGTCCGCCGACCGTGGTGCGGGTGCACGGTGACGGGGAGGTCGTGCTGCGGGACGACCCGCGCTGGGGCGAGCTGTTCGGGCGGTTCCCCGAGGAGGCGGTGAAGGACCAGGTCAGCGCGCGGGCGATCGTCCTGGTGCACGCGCGGCGGGTCAGCGACTCCTGCGGGTTCGCGGTGCCGGTGATGGAGTACCGGGAGGAGCGCTCGCTGCACTCCGACTTCTTCAACCGGAAGACGGAGGAGGAGTTCAACACCTACTGCGAGGGCAAGGAGCACATCGCCACGAGCCTCGACGGACTGCCCGCCCTTCCGCTGCCGCTTCCGCCGCTCCCCCACTCGGGTCAGTAGCGTGGCCGGGGGTCGACGGGCCGCCTAGCGTCGCCGCCATGCGTACCCTTCTCGCCCTCGGCGCCGTGCTGTTCTCCCTCGCCTCCGCTCCGGCTCCCCCGGTGGCTCCGCTGCCCGCGCGGATGGCGGACACCGGCGGCGGGTCCCAGTTGATCACCGCCGTCGCCGCCGACACCGGGTCCACCACCGGGACCGTCACCTGGTGGGACCGGCGGGACGGGCGGTGGGTGCGGGCCGGATCGGCGCCGGCGCGGTTCGGCGCCAACGGGCTGGCCGAGGGGGCCACCCGGCGGCAGGGGACGGACACCACGCCGACGGGCCTGTACGACCTGCCGTACGCCTTCGGGATCCGGGCCGCACCGACCGGGACCCGCTACCGGTACGTACGGGCCACCGAGGACTCGTGGTGGTGCCAGGACAACGACTCGCGCGCGTACAACCGCTGGGTCGAGGGGCTGCCGGCGGACTGCCGGGCCGCGGAGGCCGAGCACCTCGTCGCGTACCGCACGCAGTACGCCCACGCGCTCGTCATCGGCTTCAACTACGCCCGCCCGGTGCGGATGCGCGGCGCCGGGATCTTCCTGCACGTGAACGGGAAGGGCGCGACGGCCGGCTGCGTCTCCGTCCCGGCGGACGCGATGCGGGCGATCCTCGCCTGGGCCGACCCCGGGCGGCGGCCGCACATCGCCGTCGGCACCCGGCGGGGTCCGACGGCGATCGTGCGGTACTGAGGCTCCCGGGCCGTGCTCAGTGGCCCTTCTGCGCCAGGCGCAGCAGGTGGTCGGCGAGGGCCTGGCCGCCGGTGGGGTCGCGGGAGATGAGGAGCAGGGTGTCGTCGCCCGCGATGGTGCCGAGGATGGCGTGGAGCTCGGCCTGGTCGATGGCCGACGCGAGGAACTGGGCAGCGCCCGGCGGGGTGCGCAGCACCACGAGGTTGGCGGACGCCTCGGCGGAGATGAGGAGTTCGCCGGAGAGGCGGCGCATCCGCTCCTCCTTGGCGGACTCGCCGAGCGGGGCCTGCGGGGTGCGGAAGCCGCCCTCGCTGGGGACCGCGTAGATCAGCTCGCCGCCGGTGTTGCGGATCTTCACCGCGCCGAGCTCGTCGAGGTCGCGGGAGAGCGTCGCCTGGGTGACGCTCAGCCCGTCGTCCGCGAGGAGCTTGGCGAGCTGGCTCTGCGACCGCACCGGCTGCCGGTTGAGGATGTCGACGATCCTGCGGTGGCGCGCGGTGCGGGTCTGCGGGACCGACGGCCCTCCGGGCTCGTTCCCCTGCACGTCGGTCATCGTCGCCTCATTCTCCGGTCGTTCCTTGCCCGTTCGCCTCGTACGCCTCGTACGCCTGCTGGAGGACGCCCGGGAGCACCCGGAGGAAGGTGTCCGCCTCGGCGTCGGTGAGGACCAGCGGAGGCATGATCCGTACGACGTCGGGGGCGGGCGCGTTCACCAGGAGGCCGGCGTCCTGAGCCGTCTGCTGCACCTGGGGCGCGAGGGGCTCGGTGAGCACGATACCCAGCAGGAGCCCCGCGCCACGGACGTGGGAGACCAGCGGGTGCCCGAGGGCCTCGATTCCGGAGCGCAGCCGCTCGCCGACGGCCTTGACGTGGTCGAGGGCCGCGTCGGCGCCGAGGGTGTCCAGGACGGCGAGGCCGGCGGCGCAGGCCACCGGGTTGCCGCCGAAGGTGGTGCCGTGGTGGCCGGGGGCGAAGAGCTCGGCGGCCGCGCCGAAGGCGACGGTGGCGCCGAGCGGCAGGCCGCCGCCGAGGCCCTTGGCGAGGGTGACGACGTCCGGGTCGACGCCCTCGTGGGCCTGGTGCTCGAACCAGTGGCCGCACCGCCCGATGCCGGTCTGCACCTCGTCGAGGACGAGGAGGGTGCCGGTGGCGCGGGTGATCTCCCGGGCCGCCTTGAGGTAGCCGGGCGGCGGGACGACGACGCCGTTCTCGCCCTGGACGGG
The DNA here is from genome assembly GCF_012927245.1 of Streptomyces sp. R302. Classification (GTDB taxonomy): domain Bacteria; phylum Actinomycetota; class Actinomycetes; order Streptomycetales; family Streptomycetaceae; genus Streptomyces. The sequence continues at coordinate 247,111 of NZ_JABBGE010000008.1, read as the reverse complement.
CTCGATGATGACAAGTGCGGTGCTCTCCGTGACGGCGGCGCGCAGCGCCTCGGCGTCGCCGTACGGGACGTGGGTGACGTCGCCGGGCAGCGGCAGGAACGGGCCCTGCTTGCCGGGCTGGCCGGTGAGGGCGAGGGAGCCCATGGTCCGGCCGTGGAAGCCGCCGTCGGTGGCGACCATGTGGGTGCGGCCGGTGAGCCGGCCGATCTTGAACGCGGCCTCGTTGGCCTCGGCGCCCGAGTTGCAGAAGAAGACCTTCCCGGGGCGGCCGGCGAGCTGGAGCAGCCGCTCGGCGAGCGCGACGGGCGGTTCGGCGACGAAGAGGTTGGAGACGTGGCCGAGGCTCCGGATCTGGCGGGTGACGGCCTCGACGACGGCCGGGTGGGCGTGGCCGAGGGCGTTGACGGCGATGCCGCCGACGAAGTCGAGGTACTCGGTGCCGTCGGCGTCCCACACCTTGGCGCCCTCGCCGCGGACGAGGGGCAGGCGGGGGGTGCCGTAGTTGTTCATGAGCGAGCCCTGCCACCGCTCGGTCAGCTGCTGGTTGCTCATGCTTCCCCCTGTCCGTCCGGCACGACCATCGTGCCGATGCCCTCGTCGGTGAAGATCTCCAGCAGGATGGAGTGCTGGACGCGTCCGTCGATCACGCGGGCCGTGGTGACCCCGTTCCGTACGGCGTGCAGGCAGCCTTCCATCTTGGGGACCATGCCGCTGGAGAGCTCGGGCAGCAGCTTCTCCAGCTGGCTCGCGGTGAGCCGGCTGATGACCTCGTCGCTGTTCGGCCAGTCCTCGTAGAGGCCCTCGACGTCGGTCAGGACCATCAGCGTTTCGGCGCCCAGCGCCGCAGCGAGTGCCGCAGCCGCCGTATCAGCATTGACGTTGTAGACATGTCCGTCGTCCTGGGAGCGGGCGATGGAGGAGACGACCGGGATGCGGCCGTCCTCCAGGAGCGCCTGGATGGCGCCGGTGTCGATGGCGGTGATCTCGCCGACGCGGCCGATGTCGACGCGTTCGCCGTCGATCTCCGGCAGGTGCTTGGTGGCGGTGATGGTGTGGGCGTCCTCGCCGGTGAGGCCGACGGCGAGCGGGCCGTGCTGGTTGAGCAGCCCGACGAGCTCGCGCTGGACCTGGCCGGCGAGCACCATCCGCACGACGTCCATGGCGTCCTCGGTGGTGACCCGGAGGCCCGCCTTGAACTCGCTGACGATGCCGTGCCGGTCGAGGGCGGCGCTGATCTGCGGGCCGCCGCCGTGCACGACGACCGGCTTGAGGCCGGCGTGGCGCAGGAAGACGACGTCCTGGGCGAAGGCCGCCTTCAGCTCGTCGTCGATCATGGCGTTGCCGCCGAACTTGATGACGACGGTCTTGCCGTGGTGGCGGGTGAGCCAGGGCAGCGCCTCGATCAAGGTCTGCGCCTTCGGGAGGGCGGTGTGCTTCCGCGTGGCGTTGGTCATGACGAGTACGCGCTGTTCTCGTGGACGTAGTCGGCGGTCAGGTCGTTGGCCCAGATCACGGCGGACTCGGAGCCGGCGGCGAGGTCGGCGGTGACGACGACCTCCCGGTAGCGCATGTCGACGAGGTCGCGGTCCTCGCCGACGGAGCCGTTGCGGCAGACCCAGACGCCGTTGATGGCGACGTTCAGTTCGTCCGGCTCGAAGGCGGCGGAGGTGGTGCCGATGGCGGAGAGGACCCGGCCCCAGTTGGGGTCCTCGCCGTGGATGGCGCACTTGAGGAGGTTGTTGCGGGCGATGGAGCGGCCCACCTCGACGGCGTCGTCCTCGGTGGCCGCGTTGACCACCTCGATGCGGATGTCCTTGCTGGCGCCCTCGGCGTCGCCGATGAGCTGGCGGGCGAGGTCGGCGCAGACCTCCCGGACGGCCTCGGCGAAGTCGCCCTGGGCGGGGGTGGTGCCGGAGGCGCCGGAGGCGAGGAGGAGGACGGTGTCGTTGGTGGACATGCAGCCGTCGGAGTCGACCCGGTCGAAGGTGAGCCGGGTGGCGGTGCGCAGGGCGGCGTCCAGGCCCTTGGCGTCGACGTCGGCGTCGGTGGTGAGGACGACGAGCATGGTGGCGAGGCCGGGGGCGAGCATGCCGGCGCCCTTGGCCATGCCGCCGACCGTCCAGCCGTCCTTCGTGACCACGGCGGTCTTGTGGACGGTGTCGGTGGTCTTGATGGCGATGGCGGCCTTCTCGCCGCCGTGCGCGGAGAGTTCGGCGGCGGCCTTCTCGACGCCGGGGAGGAGCTTGTCCATCGGGAGGAGGACGCCGATGAGGCCGGTGGAGGCGACGGCGACCTCGCCGGCGCCGACCTCGGTGCCCTGGCCGCTGAGGACCTCGGCGACCTTCTCGGCGGTGGCGTGGGTGTCCTGGAAGCCCTGCGGGCCGGTGCAGGCGTTGGCGCCGCCGGAGTTGAGGACGACGGCGGTCAGCTCGCCGTCGGCGAGGACCTGCTGGGACCAGACGACCGGGGCGGCCTTGACGCGGTTGGAGGTGAAGACTCCCGCGGCGGCGCGGCGCGGCCCGGTGTTGACCACGAGGGCCAGGTCCGGGTTGCCGTTCTGCTTGATCCCGGCGGCGATGCCCGCCGCCGTGAATCCCTGCGCTGCGGTGACGCTCATGGAGCGACTCCAATCGTGGAGAGTCCGGTGTCCTCGGGAAGGCCGAGGGCGATGTTCATGCTCTGCACCGCGCCGCCGGCGGTGCCCTTGGTGAGGTTGTCGATGGCGCTGATCGCGATGATCCGGTGCGCGTTCGCGTCGTACGCGACCTGGACGTGAACGGCGTTGGAACCGTGGACGGACGCCGTCGCGGGCCACTGGCCCTCGGGGAGGAGGTGGACGAACGGCTCGTCCGCGTACGCCTTCTCGTACGCGGCGCGCACGGCCTCGGCGGTCGTGCCGGGCTTCGCGGCGGCGGTGCAGGTGGCGAGGATGCCGCGGGGCATCGGGGCCAGGGTGGGGGTGAAGGAGACGGTGACCCGCTCGCCGGCCGGGCCGGAGAGGTTCTGGATCATCTCGGGGGTGTGCCGGTGGCCGCCGCCGACGCCGTACGGGGTCATGTTGCCCATGACCTCGCTGCCGAGCAGATGCGGCTTGAGGGCCTTGCCGGCGCCGGAGGTGCCGGAGGCGGCGACGATCACGGCCTCCGGCTCGGCGAGCCCGCCCGCGTACGCCGGGAAGAGGGCGAGCGAGACGGCGGTGGGGTAGCAACCGGGCACCGCGATGCGCTTGGACCCGTCGAGGGCGGCGCGGGCGCCCGGCAGTTCGGGGAGGCCGTAGGGCCAGGTGCCGGCGTGCGGGGAGCCGTAGTAGGTCTCCCAGTCGGCCGGGTCCTTCAGCCGGAAGTCGGCGCCCATGTCGACGACGAGGACGTCCGGGCCGAGCTGCTCGGCGACGGCGGCGGACTGGCCGTGCGGGAGGGCGAGGAAGACGACGTCGTGGCCGGCGAGCTCCTCGGCGGTGGTGGGCGCGAGGACGCGGTCGGCGAGCGGCAGCAGGTGCGGCTGGAGGCCGCCGAGCTTCTGTCCGGCGTTGGAGTGGCCGGTGAGCGTGCCGATCTCGACGTGGGGGTGAGCGAGGAGAAGGCGCAGGAGTTCCCCGCCCGCGTATCCGCTCGCGCCCGCCACTGCTGCTCGTACCGTCATCAATACCCTCCTCATGGATGGCATGACTATACGTGGCGCCGTAGTTTTATGCAACGAGCTCGTGCGCGTCGGATGATGGCGGGCCTCCAATGGCCCGCCGGCACCGCGGAACTCTCGCACCGCCCCGGCGGAGACCACCAGTACCCGCCCGGCCGAGATGCTCGCGTAAACAGTAGCCATGGACATGGTAGCCATGTACGATATCTGCCATGAGCAAGGGTTCCCCGGGTCCCACGCCCGGCTTTCTGGTGTGGCGGCTCGCCAACAAGTGGCGCGTCGCCGTCGATCGCGCGGTGGCGCCGCTGGGCCTCACGCACGCGCAGTACGCGGTGGTCGCCTCCCTGTACGGCATGGGACGGACCGGCGAGCGGCCCAGCCAGCGGGAGCTCGCCGACCACACGGGCCTGGAGGCGCTGTACGTCTCGAAGCTCGCCCGCGCCCTGGAGACGGCCGGCCTGGTCGAGCGGGTCCGCGACCCGCGCGATCCCCGGGCCTGGCGGCTCGCCCTCACCGACGAGGGCCGCGCCGTCACCCGGCGCGCCGTCGACGTGGTCCAGGACCTTCTCCAGCAGCTGGTCGCCCCGCTCGGGGGCCTGGACTCCCCACGGACGCGGGCGTTCATCGAAGAGCTGACGGCCCTGCTCGATGTACCGCTCGTTCCCTCCCCACCCGACGACACGACCGCTCAGGGGGCAACACCATGACCGCCACCGCACCCGCCGCCGACTCCCGCGTGCTCGGCCTCGCCCACTACGCGGCCCGGGGCGTCCTGGAGCACGTCCTGGCCCGGCACGGCCTCACCTTCACGCGGCAGATCGCGCTGCGCACCGCCGTCACCGCCGACACCCCGCGCACCCCGGACGAGCTGGCCGCCGCGGTCGTCGCCGCCCTCAAGACCGGACCGGCCGAGGCCCGGGCCGCGTTCGACGACCTGCGGGCCGAGGGGCTGCTGGTCGCGGACGGCCCGCACCTGGTCCCCACGGACGCCGGCCGCACCCTGCTCGCCGCCGTCGCCGCGGAGGTCGCCCCCGTCACCGCCCGCGTCTGGGCCGGCATCCCCGCCGAGGACCTGGCCGCCACCGGCCGCGTCCTCGCCCGCGTCACCGAGAACGCCGACCGGGAACTCGCCGCGCTGCGAGGCTGACCTCCCCGCTCGCTCCTCTCGACCCTCCGCCCCCTGCCCTCCGTGGCCCGAAGCGCGTGCTCGCCTCCGTGCGCGACGCGGACACGTCAGGCGATGTCACTCAGGAGCACACGGGGGAGGTCCGCCGACACGGCGACCCGCCCCGGTGGGGGGTGCCACCATGACCGAGACGACCGACGTCCGACGAGCGGCGGACGGCCGACACCGCCTGTCCCGACTGCGGAGCCGGGCTGACGGAGGCGGCGGTACGTCGCCTGGTGCGCCGGCTGCGGCTGGAACACCGACCCCGGCGGCGGCGAGGAGCCGGCCGGCCGGACCGAGCGGGCCCGGGCGGCGCCTCGCCCGCCGCCACGGCGAGCAGCTCTTCGCTGACCTCGCCTCGGCCGGCGCCCGGGGCGATGCCCCGGCCAAGGCCGGGCGCGGCCGCTCCGCCCTGCTCGCCACCTGCCTCGCCCCGGCCGTGCACGGCGTGCCGATCGCCCTCGCCCTGGTATTCCGCCCCCGCCTCGGCAGCCTCCGGAAGGAGGCCGCCGACGTCCACACCTCCGTCCGCACCTGCGGCACCGGCTGCTCACCGAGGGCGAGGGACACGAGCCGCGGATCGTGCCGGACGCCGGACGCGCGCTGCTGCGCGGCTGAACCGGCCCGCAGGGACGCGTGGTCGCTGAGCGGCGGACCGCGCCCTCGCCCGTCACAACGCCCGTGGAAGGACCGTCAAGCCGGTGTGAAGGCAGCTGACGGAGGGTGGGAGCCATGGACGAGGACGCCGTACGGGACGGGGAGCGCGGGGGTGCGGTGGCGGAGGGGCTGGAGGCGGCCGTGCTCGGGGGGTTCCTCGCCGTGTTCGACCGGCTCGGGGCGCGGGAACGGGTCGCGTATCTGCTGCACGACGTGTTCGGTCTCGCGCCCGGGGAGACCGCCCGGGTGATGGGCGGCTCGCCCGCCGAGGCGGCCCGGTGCGCGCGGCGGGCGAGGGAGCGGCTGCGGGGCGGGGGGACGGGCTCGGACGGCGGGGACCCGGAGGCGCGGCGGGCGCTCGTGGAGGCCTTTCTCACGGCCGCACGCGCGCGTGACGCCGTCGCGCTCGCCGCGCTGCTCGCCCCGGACGCGGTCGCGTACTCCGAGCGGGGTCCCGTGCACGGGGCCCCGGCCGTGGCCGCCGAGGCGGCCGGCCTTGCCCGGCCGGGCGCCCTGCTGCGGCCCGCGCTGATCGAGGGCGCGGTCGGGGCGGTGGCCCGGGCGGACGGGCGGCCGGTCGCCGCCGTGCGGGTCGGTTTCCGCGGCGACCGGATCGTCAGCCTGGAGATCACGACGGGGGCGGACCGGCTCCGCGCCCTCGGGCCGGTGTTTCCCGAGGCGTGACGGTCAGCTCCTGACCGCGCGCAGCACCACGAACTTCGGGTCGCTCGCCACCAGTTCGCTGTTGCCGAAGATGCGGCGGAGGGTGACGTGGTAGCCGAGGTGGCGGTTGCCGACGACCCAGAGTTCGCCGCCGGGGCGCAGGGCGCGCCGCGCGTCGGAGAACATGCGGCGGGCGGTGCGGTCGGTGGTGGCCTGGTGGCTGTGGAAGGGCGGGTTGTTGAGGACGAGGTCGAGCGAGCCCGCGGGGACGTCCGCGAGGCCGTCGCCGACCGTGAACTCGGCCTTGCGGGTCTCCCCCGCGTGGGTGCGGAAGTTCTCCTCGGCGGAGGCGACGGCCTGGTACGACTCGTCGGTGAAGAGGAGTTCGGCCTCGGGTTCGGCGAGGGCGACGGCGAGGCCGACGACGCCGTTGCCGCAGCCGAGGTCCGCCACGCGCGCGTGGCCGAGGTCCGCCGGCAGGTTCCCGAGGAGGAAGCGGGTGCCGATGTCGAGGCGGTCGGCGCAGAAGACGCCCGCCTGGTTGACGACCGTGCGGCCGGCGAGCCCCGGCGCGGGCGTGTCGGCGGGGAGCGCGTACCGGTACGGCCACGGGTTCGGCCCGGGCGCGGCGGCCGGGTCCGGGGTGGTGTGGATCAGCCGGGCCTTCTTCACCGCGAGCGAGGTTCGGGTGGGGCCCAGGATCCGTTCGAAGAGGGTCAGGGTGGAGGTGTGGATCTCCTTGACCATGCCGGTGCCGACGACCACCGTCCCCTCGTGCAGGGCGGGGGCGAGCCGGTGCAGCTGGTCCTCCAGGAGCGCGAGGCTCTTGGGGACGCGGACGAGGAGGACGTCGATCCGGGCGGGCGGCGGGTCCTGGGTGGTGAGGAGCCGGACGGTGCCGGGGGCGGCGCCGGCCCGCGCGAGGTTGGCGCGGGTGGCCTCGCGGCCGAGGTACGAGTCGGAGATCTGGACGAGATCCCCGGGCCCGGCGGCCGACAGCGCGGTGACGAGCGCGCCCCAGCGGTCGCCGAGGACGGCGACGGTGCCGGAGAGGCCGGTGCCGGTCTCGGCGAGGTGGTTCAGCAGGTACTCGTCGGCCGCGTCCCAGGCGCGCAGCGGATCGCGCGGGTCCTCGGGGTGGCGGGTGAGGGTGACGTCGCCCCATGGCGTGGTCAAACGGTTCATCGTGCCCCCAGGCTAGCCGCTCCGCCCCGGCCGCCCGTCCCGGCCGCCCGTCCCGCCCCCGCCCGTCCCTGCCGGTCAGCGCAGCGCGGGCGCCTCCAGGTGGAGGTGCCAGGCGCCGGGGCGGCCGACGAGGGTGACGGTCGACAGGGGGCGGACGTCGACGCTCCAGTACGTGGCGGGGGCGGCGCGGAGCGCGTAGACGAGGGCGGCGCGGACGACGGAGGGTTCGGCGACGGCGACGACGGTGGCGTCGTCGGCGGGGCGGGTGTCGAGCCAGTTGCCGATGCGGGAGATGAAGGCGAGGAGGGGTTCGCCGCCGTGCGGGGCGGAGCGGGCGTCGGCGAGCCAGGCGTCGACGGCGGCCGGTTCGAGGGCGGCGACCTCGGCGAGGGTGAGGCCGCGCCAGCGGCCCATGTCGCAGTCGCGCAGCGCGGGCTGGGCGAGCGGGGCGTAGCCGAGGGCGGTGCCGGTGGCGCGGCTGCGCGGCGTCGGCGCGCAGTAGCGGAGTTCGGCGGCGCCGAGCGGGAGGAGCGCGGGCGCGGCCTGCTGCACCTCGTACCATCCGGCCTCGTCGAGCGGCCGGTCGTCGTCGAAGCGTTCGGCGAGCAGGGAGGAACTGCGCGCCGCCGCGACCAGCGTGACCCGAAGACCCATGGCCGCGATCGTGAGGCCGGTGGGGCCCCGGGTCAAGGGGCGCGGCGGGGGGACCGGGAGGTCCCGGGTCACTGGTGCCCGAGAGCCATCCACTTGTCCGGATTCTCCAGTGGCGTGAATCCGAGCTTCGCGTAGACGCCGTGGGCGTCCGCGGTGGAGAGCAGCGTCCGGCGGAGCCCGTACGCCTCCATGTGGTCGAGGGCGGCGGCGACCAGGGCGGTGCCGAGGCCGGTGCCTCGGGCGGGGCGGTCGACGTAGACGTCGCAGAGCCAGGCGAAGGTGGCGCGGTCGGTGACCACGCGCGCGTACGCGGCGATCTCGCCGGTGTCGCGGTGGTAGGCGCCGAAGTTGAGCGAGCCGGCGATGGCCGCGTCCTGCTTCTCCCGCGGCCGGCCCACGCCCCAGTAGGTGTCGGTGGATATCCAGTGGTGGACGCGGGCGGCGTCGAGGCGGGCGGGGTCGGCGGAGATCTCGTACCGCCCGTGGAGGACGTCGGTGGTGGTGGTCTCGGTCATGGTCGGAGGATGCCAAAGCCGCGGGCACGTGTCAGGCGGTTTCCGGGCCGGCGCGGTACGCGCCCGCGTCGACGGGGTGGCTCGCGCGCGTCGACGGGATGACTGCTCGCGCGCGCCGGACCGGAGCCCGCCCGGCGTCACGGGAGGAGTTCGTCCATGGCGGTGCGGAGTCTGCGGACGCCCTCGGTGATCTCCGTGGGCCTGGCGACACCCGCGAAACTCAGCCGGATGTGGCCGGCCGGCGGTTCGGCGCAGAAGTAGGGCCGGCCGGGGGCCGCGGCGACCCCGGCGCGGAGGGCGGCGGCGAGGAGGGCGGACTCGGGGAGGGTGTCGGGGAGGCGGAGCCAGAGGTGGTAGCCGCCGTACGGGATGTGGGGCAGGGCGAGTTCGGGGAGCCGGAGGGTGACGGCGGCGGTGAGGGTGTCGCGGCGGGCCTTCAGCTCCTGCGAGACGGCCCTCAGGTGGCGGGACCAGGCGGGGGCGCCGACGAGTTCGAGGGCGGCCTCCTGGAGGGGGCGGGGGACGAAGAAGCTGTCGACGACCTGGATGGCGCGGAGGCGCTCCAGGACCGGGCCGCGGGCGGCGAGCGCGCCGACCCGGAGGCTCGCCGAGGTGATCTTGGTGAGGGAGCGGACGTGGACGACGACGCCGTCGGGGTCGTCGGCGGCGAGCGGCGCGGGCAGCGGCGGGGCGTCCTCGTGGACGAGCCGGCGGGCGAAGTCGTCCTCGACGACGAAGGCGCCGGCGGCGCGGGCGATGCGGACGACCTCGCGGCGGCGCTCCGGCGGGAGGACGGCGCCGGTGGGGTTCTGGAAGAGCGGCTGGCAGACGAGGACGCGGGCGCCGGTGGCGCGGAAGGCGGCTTCGAGGAGGTCGGTGCGGATGCCGTCGGCGTCGGCCGGCACCGGCACCGGGCGCAGTCCGGCGGCGCGGGCGACGGCGAGCATGCCGGGATAGGTGGGCGACTCGACGAGGACGGGGGTGCCGGGCGGGGCGAGCGCGCGCAGCGCGGTGGTGAGGGCGGACTGGCCGCCGGCGGTGATGAGGACCTCGGCGCCGGTGACGCCGCCGCCGATCTCGCGGGCGAACCACTCGCGGAGTTCGGTGAGGCCGTCGGAGGGCGGCCGGCCCCAGGCGCCGGGGCGGCGGCCGGCCCGGGCGAGGGCGGCGGCCAGGGCCCGCTCGGGCTGGAGGGAGGGGTGGAGGTAGCCGCCGTTGAACTCGACGACGCCGGGCGGGGGCGCGGCGAGGGTGACGAGGACGCCGGAGGCGTCGACGGCGCGCGGGACGAGTTCGGTGGCGGCGTCGGCGCTGAGGGCCAGCTCCTGCCAGGAGGTGTCGCCGGTGGCGGCCGGGGCGGGCGCCTCGGCCTTGAAGGCGCCGGCGCCGGGCCGGGTGACGACCAGACCCTCGGCGGCGAGCTGGGCGAGGGCGCGGGTGACGGTCACCGGGGAGACGTGGTGGCGCTCGACGAGGACCCGGCTCGACGGCAGCTTTCCACCTGGAGAGTAGCGGTCGAGCTCCGCCCTCAGGGATTTCGCCAGTTCTGCCACGCTGCTACGCTCATGCATGAGAGCACAGAATAGCGCTACTGCCCCGATGACGATAGCGGTCGACGCGAGGACGGAAAGCACCCCGGCGACCCCGGCGACGGCGACGGCGACACCCCAGGGAGCCCACGGCACCCTCCTCGCCCTCCTCGGCGTGGTCGCCTTCTCGCTGACCTTCCCGTCGACGGTGTGGGGCCTGGAGAGTTTCGGCCCCTGGTCGCTGGTGGCCGTGCGCTCCACGCTCGCCGCGCTGATCGCCGGCGCCTTCCTTCTCTCCGGCCGCGTCCCGCTGCCGGAGCGCCGCCACCGGCCCGGTCTCGCGGTGGTCGCCGGGGGTGTGGTGGTGGGCTTCCCGCTGCTGACCACGCTCGCCCTGCAGACCTCGACGACCTCGCACGCCGCCGTCGTCGTGGGCCTGCTGCCGCTCACCACGGCGACCTTCGCGGCCGTGCGGACCGGCCGCCGCCCGTCGCGCACCTTCTGGATCGCGGCCGTCGCCGGCGCCGCCGTCGTGATCGCCTTCACCGTCCAGCAGAGCGGCGGCGCGCTCTCCACCGGCGACCTGTACCTCTTCGGCGCGCTCCTCGTCTGCGCCGCCGGCTACACCGAGGGCGGCCGGCTCGCCCGGCTGATGCCGGGCTGGCAGGTGATCGGCTGGGCGCTGGTGCTCTGCCTGCCGCTGATGGCCCCGGCCTCGGCGGTGGCCCTCGCCCTCGAACCGGTCCACCTCACCGCCCACGGGGTGATCGGCCTGGTCTGGGTGGCGGCCGGCTCCACCTTCTTCGGCCTGTACGTCTGGTACCGCGGCATGGCCGCGATCGGCATCCCGCGCGCCAGCCAGCTCCAGCTCGCCCAGCCGCTGCTGACGCTGTTCTGGTCGGTCTTCCTCCTGGGCGAGTCCCTGCCGCTGGCCGCGCCGGTCGCGGCGGTCGGCGTGCTCGTCTGCATCGCGGTGACCCAGCGTGCGAAGAGCTGACGCGACGGGCGGCGGTGACCTGAGTCACAATGGCAGACAGAGGCCCTACGCGCGCGAGGAGGTCACCCGATGCAGGCGAGTGTGGGCGACAAGCTGCTGGTGCACGGCCGGACCGTAGGTCAGCACGACCGTACGGCCCAGGTCCTTGAGGTGAAGGGGGAGAACGGCGCTCCCCCGTACAAGGTCAAGTTCGACGACGACGGTCACGAGGCCCTGATGTCGCCCGGCCCCGACACCGTCGTCCGTCACCACGGCGAGCAGCGCTAGGAAGCGGACCCCGGGCTCGCGGCGCGCGGCGCGCGGGCCCGCACCGGATAGTGGTCGGCCACGGCGGCGGCGAGGGCGCCGTTGCGGTCCCGCGTGACCTCCGTCGCCGCGAAGTAGCAGTGCCCGCCGACGCCCGGCCGCCCGGAGGCCAGGGCGAGGTGCCGTGACAGTTCCTTCGGGTCCTGCCACGCCTCGGGCTGGTCCGGGTCGCCCGCCTTGTACAGCGCCTCGCCGACGTAGAGGCCGACGCCGGTCCCCCTCACCGTCGCGTTCCACCAGTCGAGGAGCGTGGTGTAGTCGGTGGCGGAGTGGCCGATGTGCCAGTACAGCTGCGGCACCACGTGATCGATCCACCCCTCCTCGATCCACTTGCGGGTGTCCGCGTACAGGTCGTCGTAGGTCGCCACCCCGCCCCGGGTGTCGGAGCCCTCGGGGTCGTCGGCGCGGTTCCGCCACACCCCGAAGGGGCTGACGCCGAAGGCGACGCCCGGCTTGAGCTCCTTGATCCGGGCGGACATCTCCGAGACCAGCAGGTCGGTGTTGTGCCGCCGCCAGTCCCCCCGGTCGGCGAAGTCCCCGCCGTGGCGGGCGTACGTGGCGTCGTCCGCGAAGCCCTCCCCCGCCACCGGGTACGGGTAGAAGTAGTCGTCCCAGTGGACGGCGTCGAGGTCGTAGCGGCGGACCGCGTCGAGCATCGCGTCCTGGACGAAGCGCCGGACCTCGGGCAGCCCCGGGTCGTAGTAGAGCTTCCCGCCGTACGGCACGGTCCACCCGGGGTGGAGCCGGGCCGGATGGGAGGCCGTGAGCCGGGCCGGGTCCGTGTGGTTCGCCACACGGTACGGGTTGAACCAGGCGTGCAGTTCGAGGCCCCGCGCATGGGCCTCGGCGACCGCCGTGCCCAGCGGGTCCCAGCCGGGGTCGCGGCCCTGCGTCCCGGTGAGGCACTGCGCCCAGGGCTCGTACGGCGAGGGCCACAGCGCGTCGGCGGTGGGCCGCACCTGGAGGACGACCGCGTTGAGCCGCCGCTCCACCGCCCGGTCCAGATGGGCGAGGAGCTCGGCCTTCTGCGCCCCGGCGGTGAGGCCGGCGCGGGACGGCCAGTCGCGGTTGGCGACGGTCGCCACCCACATCCCCCGGAACCGGAAGCGGTCCTCCGGCGCCGCCCGGTCCGGTCTTCCACCGCGCTCCGCGGCGGTGCCCGGAGCAGCGCCCCCCACGGCGGCGAATGCCGCTCCCGTGGCGGTCGTCACGAACCCTCTTCTCCCGATAGGCCGCACTTGTACCCCTCAGCTGTCGGACACGTCACACCTCCTGGGACAGCATGCCCGCCTCCGACCGATCGATCATCGCGCGAATCGGAGTAACGTCATGGGGTCGAGGCGTGCGCACCGGAATCACACGGGGGCTCGCCGCCAGAGAAGAGCGAAAGGCACGAGGTGACGGACTCCATGGCCGACATTGAGCGCGTCGGAGTGGTGGGCTGCGGCCAGATGGGCGCGGGCATCGCAGAGGTGTGTGCCCGGAGCGGTCTCCAGGTGAAGGTGGCCGAGACCACCGGCGAGGCGCTGGAGATCGGCCGCACGCGGCTGCTGAACTCGCTGACCAAGGCCGCCGAACGCGGCAAGATCAGCGAGGAGGAGCGGGACGCGGCCCTCGCCAACCTGAGCTTCACGACCGACCTGGGCGAGTTCGCCGACCGCGACCTCGTCATCGAGGCGGTCGTCGAGAACGAGCAGGTCAAGACCGAGATCTTCCAGGTGCTCGACCAGGTCCTGACCCGGCCCGACGCCATCCTGGCCTCGAACACCTCCTCGATCCCGCTGGTGAAGCTGGCCGTGGCGACCTCCCGCCCCGACCACGTCATCGGCATCCACTTCTTCAACCCGGCCCCGGTGCAGAAGCTCGTCGAGCTGATCCCCGCCCTCACCACCTCCGAGGGCACCATCAGCCGGGCGCAGGCCTTCGCCGAGAAGCTGCTCGGCAAGCACGCGATCCGCGCCCAGGACCGCTCCGGCTTCGTCGTGAACGCCCTGCTCGTGCCGTACCTGCTCTCCGCGATCCGGATGTTCGAGTCCGGCATCGCGAGCCGCGAGGACATCGACAACGGCATGGAGTACGGCTGCGCCCACCCGATGGGCCCGCTGAAGCTCTCGGACCTCATCGGCCTCGACACGATCGCCTCGATCGCCGACTCGATGTACTCCGAGTTCAAGGAGCCGCTGTACGCCGCTCCCCCGCTGCTCCAGCGGATGGTCGACGCGGGCCGTCTCGGCCGCAAGACGGGCTCGGGGTTCTACGTCTACCCCTGACGCCCGTCGCCCCCACAGATGTCGCTCTCCGCGGCAGGAACGGCTCGTACCCCCGCACAGGTGCGAGCCGTTCCGTCTTTCCCGGTCCGTTCCGTCTTTCCGGGGTCCGTTCCGAGGGCGTCAGCCGAGCCGCAGGTGGTGCAGCATCAGCAGCCCGGCCGCCATGTTCGCCGCCGGGATCTCGCCGCGGGCGATCAGTTCCGGTACCTCCTTCAGCGGCACCCAGGCGCGCCGCGAGGACTCGAAGCCGTCGGCCGGCGGACCGGTCCAGGTGGCCCGGTCGGTCCAGTAGAGGTGGTGCCGGGCGTCGCTGAGCCCGTTGGAGGGCTCGACGGTGAGGAGGTGGCGCAGCGGACCCGGCCGCCAGCCGGTCTCCTCCTCCATCTCGCGGGCGGCGGCGGCCTCGGGGGTCTCGCCGTCCTCGACGACGCCGGCGGCCAGCTCCCACCCCCAGCTGTCGGTGATGAAGCGGTGGCGCCAGAGCATGAGGACCTCGTCGGCGTCGTTGACGACGGTCGCGACGGCGACGGGGCGGAGCCGGATCAGATAGTGGTCGAGGTGGCGGCCGTCCGGGAGTTCGACGTCCGCGAGGTTCACTCGGAACCAACGGTTTTCATAGACGGAGTGTTCACTCAGTTTCGTCCACTGCACGTTCTTGCCACCTTCCGACTGGTAGGCGCATGTTCGGTGGCAATATCGCAGCAGGAGAACGGTCAGAGCGGAACGCGCAGCGCCCCGTCGATCAGCGCGGCCGCCTCCCGGGCGTCCTCCGCGTCACAGGCGAGGAGGTGCTCCCTGGCCTGCCGCAGCCGGTCCCGCAGCCGGCGCGACTCCATCCCCCGCGCCCGCTCGGTCATCTCGACCGCCGTCCGCGCCGCCGCCTCCGCCTCGCCCTGCCGCAGTTCGACCTGGCAGAGCAGAGCGAGCCGGTGCACCCGGCCCCGGTCGTGCGAGGGCGTCCCCGCCGCCCGCGCCGCGTGCTCGTACGCCCCCGCGAGATCACCCAGACTGAGGAGGGCCTCCGCAACCTGTACGTTGACGAGCCCGGGCTGGACGTAGCCGGTCTCGGCCGGTTCCGCCGCCGGTGCGATCCGGTCCGCCGCCCGCTCGGCCCGCAGGATGCAGCCGAGCGCCGCCGCCCCGTCGCCGAGCCGGGCGTACGCCTTCGCCTGCATCGCCGTCAGATCGGCGGCGAGCGCCGGGGTGATGGTGCCGTCCGCCGCCCGCAGCGCCGCCTCCGCGAAGGCCACCGCCTGCCGGAACTCCCCCAGGAGCAGCGACTGGTTGACCATCAGCGCCACCACGTAGGCGCCGAACGCCCGGTCCCCGCTGGCCTTGGCGAGCCGCAGCGCCTGCTGGAAGTAGCGCTGCGCGAGCCCGTGGGCGTCGGCGTCGTAGGCGCAGATTCCGGCCACCGCCACCAGGCCGCCGGTGGCCCGGTGCAGGGAGCGGCCCAGGGCGTCGCTGTACGAGCCGCGCAGCCGGGGCGCGGCCTCGGTGGTGAGGAAGCCGACGATCCGGGCGCGGGTCGCGATGCCGCCGGCCTTGCGGTACATCTGCTCGTAGTGGGCGCGGGCCGCGCTGAGCAGGGCGATGTCGGCGGGCTCGACCCGGGTCAGACCGGTCCGGGAGACGTCGGTGTCCTCCGGCGGGTTCTCCCACTCCCACACCGGCATCACCGCGGGCGTGCCGGTCACCGCGGGCGCGCTCGCGAGGTACGGGCGCTGCTGCTCGTCCGAGCGCCACAGCGCGGTGGCCCGGTCGACGAAGCCGTTGAGCGGGGTGCCGGGCGCGGGCGGCCCGCCGACGGGCACGCCGAGCCCGATGTCGTCGAGGGTGACGGGCCGGCGCAGCCGGGCCGCGAGCACCTCGCAGATCAGGTCGGGCACCTGGCCGCGCGGCCGCTGGCCCTTCAACCACCGTGCCACGGCGGTGTGTTCGTAACGCAGGGCAAGGCCCCTGGCCCGTCCGGCCCGGTTCACGCGGTCGGCGAGCCCGGCGTGGGAGACGCCCGCCTCGTCCAGGAGGGCGTCGAGCAGGGTGTTGGGCTGCATGGCCCCTCCGGTCGCTCGGTGAACTCAGCGTAGCGGTGGCCGAATTCGCCCGGTGCGATTTCGCACGGGGTGTGAATGAAGTACCCGTTCTTCCGGTCCGTGCGCGCTGTCGCCGCCGGGGCCGTACCGCTTGACTGGGCTCCTCCTCGCCGGCCAGGCGAGGACCGACCGGGCCGCCGGCTCCCCCTCGTACAGTGCGGTCGCCCGGTCCGCGCCGCCCGCCCCGCCGATCTGCCCGACACTCCGTGGCGGGGCGGGCGGCGCCCGTACCCCCGGACCCTCCGCTCAGCAGTGGGTGGAGGGAGCGGGCCGGGGACGGCGCAGCCCGGGTTCGGCGGGCTGCGCCGGCACGCGGACGCGGTCGTTGCGGACGACGAGCAGGGCCACGTCGTCGTCGAGCCGGCCGCCGGTGTGGCGGAGGAGCGCCTCGTGCACCTGCCGGACGACGCCCTCGGGCGGCCGGCCGGCGCTCCGGGCTAGCACCGCCTCCAGGCCGAAGAAGCGGCCCCGGTCGTCGCGGGCCTCCTCCGCCCCGTCGGTGTGCAGCACCAGGGTCTCGCCGGGCAGCAGCCGGCCGCCGGTGTACGGGACGAGCGCGGCCGGCAGCGGCAGCACGCCGAGCGGCGGCAGCGGCTCCCCCATCGGCAGGCGCTCCACCCGGTCGCCGAGCCGGTACGGGGCGGGGTGGCCGCAGTCGAGGACGGCGAGCCGGCCGTCGGCGCGGACCTCCAGGAGCAGCAGCGTCACGAACTCCTCGGCCACCGGGTGCTCGGGCGCGCCCCCGCCGCCGGCCGGGTGCTCGTCGCGCGCCCGTTCCCGCAGGTGCCGCTGCAGCGCCCGCTCCAGCCTCCGCAGCACCCCGCCGAGTTCGGCCTCGTCGTGGGCGGCCTCCCGGAAGCTCCCCAGGACGGCGACGACCGCGCCGAGGGCGGCGAGCCCGTGGCCCCGTACGTCCCCGATCACGATCCGCACCCCGTACGGCGTCGCCACCGCCTCGTACAGGTCGCCGCCCACCGAGGCGCCCCGGGTGGCCGACAACTGCCCGGCGGCCAGGGCGAGTCCGTCGAGCCGGGCGGGCGGCGGGCGCAGCAGCACCTGCTGGGTCGCCTCCGCGACGGCCCGCACCCGCACCAGCTCGCGCCGCAGCTGCCGCCGCACGCCGAGGACGAGGCCTGTGCCGACGGTGAGGAAGACGATGCTGGTCGCGATCCGCATCGGCAGCCCGGGCTGCCGGGCCAGCGGACAGCCGAACTTCCAGGCCACCGCCACCGCCCCCCAGCCGACGGGGAGCGCGAGCGGAGCGGTCCCGCGGAGCCGGGCCCCGAGGGCGGTCCCGGCACGGCCGCGGCCGTTACGGCTGGTACGGATCATGTACGGCCCTTCCCGAGCCCCCGACAGCGCCCGCAGGCCCTGCGGCACACAGGTCCGCCCCTGTGGCCGCGTCGATTCTGCCGACCGTACGGACCCTGGGGGAACAGCCGCTGGCGATCTCACCCGAAGGAGTGAGCACCCCCGGCGCGCCGCCCCGCGCCAGACCCACGCCACCCGCACAGACACAGGAGGTCCGCACGGGTGATCAGGGCCGGGGGCGCGCGGCGGTCAGGCGTGCGCCGCCTCGCGCCGCTCCGCGACGGTCCGGGAGCCCAGGTGCTTCACCAGGTGGTCCACGACGTACCCGGCGTCCCGGCCCGCACCGCCGATGAGCATGGAGGAGAAGGCGTACTGGAAGGCGAGGCCGGTGAAGTACAGACCGGGCGCGGTGTCGACGACGCCGCGGTGCTCCAGCGGCCAGCCGTCCTCACCCGTGACGGGCAGATCGATCCAGGAGAAGTCCTGGCGGAAGCCGGTGCACCAGACGACGTTGGTGACGTCGAGGACCCGGCCGCCGTCGAGGACGGGCAGCCCGTCGCGCACGCCGACGGTCCGCTCCGGGACGAGTTCGACCCCGGCGCCGGTGAGGTCGGCCTTCTTGACCCGGATCAGCGGGCCGCCGTGCCCCCTGACCTCGGGGCGCATCTTCCGGCCGATGGGCGTCCGCAGGTTCAGCACGTGCCGGGCGAGGAACCACAGGACCGGGTAGACCGCGTGCGCCGCCCGGCCGTGGATGTCCATGGGGATCTCGCCGTGGATCGTGCCGCTCAGCACCGTCGGATGCCCGGCCTTCCCGGCCTCGTAGGCGATGTCCCCGCCGGAGTGCGAGGCGCCGACCACGAGCACGCCGCCGGGGCTCAGCTGCCCGGGGTTCTTGTAGGCGCTGGAGTGCAGCTGGGTGATGCGCGGGTCGAGCCCGGCGGCGAAGCCGGGGACGTAGGGGGTGCGGCCGAAGGTGCCGGAGGCGACGACGACGTGGTCGCAGACGTAGGTCGTGGTGCCGGTCTCGACGACGTACCCGCCGTCCGTCCCGGCGACGCGGGTGACGCGCTCGCCGGTGCGGACCGGCAGGGCGAAGGTCTCGGCGTACGTCTCCAGGAAGTCGGCCATCTCGTCCTTGGTGGGGAAGGACATCGGCGGCGCCGGGAACCGCATCCCCGGCAGGGAGGCGATCTTCGCCGGGCTGTACAGCCGCAGCGAGTCCCAGTGGCAGCGCCAGTTGTCGCCGACGCGGGCGCCGCCGTCGAGGACGACGAACGGCCGGCGGTGCCTGGCGAGGTGGTAACCGGTGGAGAGACCGGCCTGACCTGCGCCGATGACGACCGTCTCGATGCGTTCCATCCTGCCGGTGGGGTTCATCGCGGGCCTCCTCGTACGTTCCTGAGCCCGACACTAGGGATCCGGGGGGTGGGGGCGCTTCGGGAGAACGCCCCAATCAGGCGGTGCGGCGGCGATGGGTCATTCTGCCCATCCCCGGTCGACCAGATCGTGCTCGTAGGCGTAGGCGGTCGCCGCCGCGCGGGAGGAGAGGCCGAGCTTGCCGAAGATGTTGCTCAGGTGCCGGGCCACGGTCTTCTCGCTCAGCACCAGATCGGCGGCGATGGCGTGGTTGGTGCGGCCGGTGGCGACGAGCCGCAGGACCTCGACCTCCCGGGGGCTGAGCCCGGCGGCGGTGTCCTGCTCTCTCCGGGCCGGTACGTCGAGCCGGGCCAGGTCGGGGGCGGCGCCGAGCTCCCGGAAGGCCTGGCGGGCCGCGTCCCGTTCGAGCCGCGCGGTGCCCGCGTCGCCGAGCCGCCGCCGGGCGAGCCCCAGGAGCACCCGGGTGCGGGCCCGCTCGTACGGGGCGTCGATCTCCTCCCAGATCCCGCCCGCCTCCAGGAGGGCGTCCAGGGCCTCGGCGGGCGCGCCCTCCGCCAGGAGCACCGCCCCGCGGGCATGGGCGGCGACCGCCGCGAGGAGCGGGGCGTCGAGCTCCCCCGCGATGCGCGTCAGCTCGTCGACGGCCTCCCGGGCGGCCGGCACGTCACCGGCGGCCAGCATGATCTCCGCGTACGGGGCGAGCAGCCGCGCCCGGCGCAGCCGGTCCGGCGTCTCGGCGAGGGCGCCGCGGATGGCCGCGGCCGCCGCGTCGACCCGGCCCTGCGCCAGCCACATCAGGGCGAGGCCCGGCTGGGCCCGGTGCCCGCACTCACCGGCCTGCCGGTACGCCTCCTCGGAGCGGGCGAAGGCGCCGCGCACCCGGTACAGCTCGGCCTCCTGGTACAGCGCCATGCCGAGGACCGCCCGGCCCGGCATCCCGGCGAGCCGTTCGCGGGCCCGGCGCGCCTCGTCCAGGGCGTCCGGCCAGGCGCCGTGCGTCTGCAGGACGTGGGAGCGGTGGACCAGGCACTGGCCCCGGTAGGGCACGAGGTCGGGCTGGGCGGAGCACCAGTGGGAGAGCGCCTCCGTCCACTCCTGGGCGCGGCGCAGGTCGAAGAGCTCCTCGCAGGCCTCGATGACGCTGCAGTAGACGAGGCCGGTGACGAGCGGCGAGAGCCGGCCGGAGCTGACCGCCACCATGGCCTCGTCGAGCAGGGCCGTCCCGGCGGCGATCTCGCCCGCGTAGACCAGCGCCCGGCCCTGGCCGTGCCGGGCCAGCGTCACCAGGTCCTGGTCGCCGAAGCGCTCGCCGATCGCGGCGGCCTCGCCGAAGAGGCCGTACGCGGCCCGCGGGTCCTTGTGGACGAGCCGCATGCCCTGGGGGAAGAGCAGATAGCCCCGCTCCACGCAGTCGAGCCCGCCGTCCTCCAGGAGCCGTGCGGCGCGGGCGAGCCAGCCGCCGCCCCGGGCGGTCTCGCCGCGCAGCAGCAGCGGGACCGCCGCCCAGAAGGCGCAGCGCACGGCACGGGGGGTGTCGCCGAGGGCGAGGTAGGCGTGATGGGCGCGCTCGGTGGCGACGCCGCACTCGGCGTCGCGGCCCACCAGATAGGCGGCGGTCGCGAGGCGGACGAGGTCGTCGGGGCCGAGCGGCTCCGCCCGGTCGGCGTCCGCGAGCGCGCGGTAGGCGTCCGACCACGCCTGCCGGTCGAAGGCGTCCCGGGCCCGTTCCACTTCCACAGCCACGTCCATGACGGTTCCCACCACCATTGCACCGCACGGCAGCGGACTTGTCAGGCCGGGCGGGAACGGCGGAGGGCCGCCCCGGGAACGGATCCCGGGACGGCCCTCCGTGGCGTACCGCCGTCGGCGTCAGGCGCCGCGCAGCACGGCGCCGGTGTGCTCGGCGGCCCGCGCGACCGCGGCGTCGCGGGCGGCGGTGGCCTCCTCGACGGTGAGCGTGCGGTCCGCGGCGCGGAACCTCAGCGCGTACGCCAGGGACTTCTTGCCCTCACCGACCTGGTCGCCGGTGTAGACGTCGAACAGCCGGATGGACTCCAGGAGTTCACCCGCCCCTTCGGCCAGGTGGGCCTCGACCTCGGCGGACGGCACGGCCTGGTCGACGACCAGGGCGACGTCCTGGGTGGCGACCGGGAAGGCGGAGATCCGCGGGGCCTTCACGAGGCCGGTGCTCGACCGCTCCAGGACGTCCAGGTCCAGCTCCATCGCGCAGGAGCGGGCCGGCAGGCCCAGCGCCTTGACGACGCGCGGGTGGAGCTCGCCGCCGTGGCCGGCGAGGGTCTTCACCCCGTCGACCATGACGTGGAAGGCGGCGCAGCGGCCCGGGTGGAACGGGGCGTGCTGGTCGGCCTCGATCAGCAGCTCCGCACCGGTCTCGACGGCGATGGTGCGGGCGGCCTCGATCGCGTCGGCCCAGTCGGCCGGGCGGCCCTTGCCCCACCAGCCGGACTGCTCGCGGGCGCCGGCGAGGACGACGGCGGCGCGGCGCGGCTGCGCGGGCAGCGCGGCGTTGACGCCGGCGATCTCCTCGTCGGTGGGACGGCGGTCCGCCGGGAGGCGGACGGCGACCTTCGGCTCGCCCTCGGGGCGGAAGACCAGACCGGTCTCGAAGAGCGCCAGGTCGTGGCTGCCGCGGCTGTCGTTCCGGCGCAGCGCCCCGAGCAGGCCGGGGAGCAGCGTGGTGCGGAGCGCGGGCTCCTCGTCGGAGAGCGGGTTGACGAGGGTGACGACCTTCCGGCGGGCGTCGTCCGCGTCGAGGCCGAGCTGGTCGAGGACCTGCTGCCCCATGAAGGGGTAGTTCAGGGCCTCGACGTAGCCGGCGCCGGCGAGGGCGCGGCCGACCCGGCGGTGGACGCGCTGGCGCTCGGTGAGGCCACGCCCTGCCGGGGGCTTCGGCAGCGTGGAGGGCAGGTTCTCGTAACCCTCCAGGCGGATGACCTCCTCGGCGAGGTCGTTCGGCGCGGCCAGGTCGGGACGCCAGGAGGGCACGGTGACGACGAGCTCGTCCTGGCCGTAGACGTCGCAGCCGACCTCCTGGAGGCGGCGGACGACGGTCTCGCGGCCGTAGTCCACACCCGCGACCTTGTCGGGGTGGTTCGCCGGCAGGGTGATGGTGCGCGGCGCGGACGGCGCGGCGATCTCGGTGACGCCGGCCTCGGCGGTGCCGCCCGCGAGCAGCACGAGCAGGTCGACGCAGCGCTGCGCCGCGGCGGCCGCGGCCTGCGGGTCGACGCCGCGCTCGAAGCGCTTGGACGCCTCGGAGGACAGCTTGTGGCGGCGGGCCGTGCGGGCGATCGAGATCGCGTCGAAGTGCGCGGCCTCGATGACGACCTCGCTGGAGCCGGCGACGGCGCCGGTCTCGGCGTCGACGACCGGGTCGGCGATCTCGGTGTCGGCGCCGCCCATGACGCCCGCGATGCCGATGGCGCCGCGGTTGTCGGTGATGACCAGGTCGGCGGCGTCGAGGACGCGGACCGTGCCGTCGAGGGTGGTGATCTTCTCGCCGGCCTCGGCGCGGCGGACCCCGATGGGGCCGTCGATCCGGGTGCGGTCGTAGGCGTGCAGCGGCTGGCCGAGCTCCAGCATCACGTAGTTCGTGATGTCGACGGCGAGCGAGATCGGGCGCATGCCCGCCTTCTGGAGGCGGCGCTGGAGCCAGATCGGCGACCGGGCCTCGGGGGCCAGGCCGACGACCGTACGGGCGGTGAAGCGGTCGCAGCCGATCGGGTCGGCGATCTGGACCGGGTAGCCGTACGAGTTCGGCGCGGGCACGTCGAGGAGCGCCGGGTCGCGCAGCGGCAGCCCGTACGCGATGGCGGCCTCGCGGGCGACGCCGCGCATCGAGAGGCAGTAGCCGCGGTCCGGGGTGACGGCGATGTCGAGGACCTCGTCGTACAGCTCCAGGAGGGCGGTGGCGTCGAGGCCGACCTGCTGCTCCGGCGGCAGGACGATGATCCCGTGGTTCGGGTCCTCGCCCATGCCCAGCTCCTCGCTGGAGCAGATCATGCCGCGCGAGACCTTGCCGTACGTCTTGCGCTCGGCGATCCGGAAGTCGCCGGGGAGCACGGCGCCGGGCAGGGCCACGACGACCTTGTCGCCGACGGCGAAGTTCCGGGCGCCGCAGATGATCTCCTGGGGCTCGCCGGTGCCGTTGGCGGAGCCGACGTCGACGGTGCAGAAGCGGATGGGCTTCTTGAACTCCGTCAGCTCCTCGATGGTGAGGACCTTGCCGACCACCAGCGGGCCGGTGAGGCCGGCGCCGAGCTGCTCGACGGTCTCGACCTCGAGGCCGGCGGTGATGAGCTTGGCCTGGACGTCGCGGCCGGTCTCCGTCGCCGGCAGGTCGACGTACTCCCGCAGCCAAGAAAGCGGGACCCGCATCAGATCTCCATCCCGAACGGCCGGGTGAACCGGACGTCACCCTCGACCATGTCTCGCATGTCTTCCACGTTGTGCCGGAACATCAGCATCCGCTCGATGCCGAAGCCGAAGGCGAAGCCGCTGTACTTCTCCGGGTCCACGCCGCAGGCGACGAGCACCTTCGGGTTGACCATGCCGCAGCCGCCGAGCTCGATCCAGCCCTCGCTGCCGCAGGTGCGGCAGGGGCGGTCCGGGTTGCCGACGGACTCGCCGCGGCAGACGTAGCAGAGCATGTCCATCTCGGCGGACGGCTCGGTGAACGGGAAGAAGTTCGGGCGGAGCCGGGTCTTCATGTCCGGGCCGAAGAGCGCCTGGACCATGTGGTCGAGGGTGCCCTTGAGGTCGGCCATGGTGAGGCCCTCGTCGACGGCGAGCAGCTCGATCTGGTGGAAGACCGGGGTGTGCGTGGCGTCGAGCTCGTCGGTGCGGTAGACGCGGCCGGGGCACACCACGTAGACCGGGGGCTCCCGGTCGATGAGGGTGCGGGCCTGGACCGGCGAGGTGTGGGTGCGGAGCACGACACCGGACTCGTCGCCGGTGGTGCCCTCCGGACCCTGGACGAAGAAGGTGTCCTGCATCTGGCGCGCCGGGTGGTCCGGCACGAAGTTCAGGGCGTCGAAGTTGAACCACTCGGCCTCGACCTCGGGGCCCTCGGCGACCTCGTAGCCCATGGAGACGAAGACGTCGGCGACGCGCTCCATCAGCGTGGTCAGCGGGTGGCGGGCGCCGGCCGGGATCCGGTCGTACGGCAGGGTGACGTCGACGGCCTCCTCGACGAGGACGCGCGCGTCGCGCTCGGCCTCCAGCTCGGCCTGGCGGGCGGCGAGCGCCTTGGAGACGACGCCGCGGGCCTGGCCGACGAGCTTGCCGGCCGCGGCCTTGGCCTGCGGGGGCAGCGCGCCGATCTCGCGGTTGGCGAGGGCGAGCGGCGAGGTGCCGCCGGTGTGGGCGGTCTTGGCGTGCGCGAGCTCGTCGAGGTCGCCGGCGGCCGCGAAGGCGGCGACCGCCTCGTCCCGCATGCGCTCGATCTCTTCCGGTTTCAAGGCTTCGACCTCGACCGGGTCGTACGACTTATTGGGTGCCGACATTTCTTCCCGTGCTTCCGTTGGGCTTGGCTGGGGCGACCCCGGTTCGACGTCAGACGACAAGGGCGCAAACGTGCCAAAGGTCGAGTCTAACGGGGTGGGGACACGCTGATGAGCCCGTGGGGGCCCCGGTGGCTCTGGATCCCGTCGGGTCTCGGTGGGTGAGACGTCAGACGAGATGGGCCGGGGCGCCGACGGGCAGGATAAATCGGAACTCGGCGCCGCCGCGCGGGCCGCGTCCGACGGTGATGGTGCCGCCGTGGGCCTCGACGAGGCCCTTGACGATGTAGAGGCCGAGTCCGGTGCCGCCGCGCTTGCTGCCGCGCCAGAAGCGGGTGAAGACGCGGTTCATGGACTCCTCGGGGATGCCCGGGCCCTCGTCGCTCACGGTGACCTCCGTCCCCTCCTCGCCGGTGCCGTCGTCGCCCGCGGTGCGGGGCGCCACCTCGATGGTGACGGTTCCGGCGCCGTGGCGCACCGCGTTTTCCAGGAGGTTGCCGAGGATCTGGTCGATCTTGTCGGGATCGGCCCAGAGCGCGGGCAGTCCGGGGCGGGTCCGGACGAAGAAGCGGTCGGGGGCCTGGCCGCCGGTGGTGTGCACCTGGATGTGCCGGCCGACGGCCGCGGTGATGTCGACGGGCTGGCGGCGGACCTCCAGGCGGCCGGCGTCGATCCGGGAGATGTCGAGGAGTTCGGCGATGAGTCGTTTGATGCGGCCGGCGTCGGCGTCGACGGTCTCCAGCATCAACCGCTTCTGCTCGTCGGTGAACCGCTCCCACTTGCTGAGGAGGGTGGCGGTGAAGCCCTTCACGGAGGTGAGCGGGGAGCGGAGCTCGTGGGCGACGGTGGCGATGAGCTCGGCGTGGCTGCGCTCGGAGCGGCGGCGGGCCTCGGTGCCGCGCAGCGAGACGACGACCCGGCGGACGGGTCCGGTGGGGTGCTCGCGGACGTACCGGGCGGAGACGAGGACCTCGCGGCCGCCGGGCAGCAGCAGATGCCGCTCGGGCTGGCCGCGCCGGGTGGCGAGGCCGCCGTACGGGTCGGTGAGGGGCCACCAGCGGTGCCCCTTGAGGTCCTCCAGGGGCAGTGCCTGGTCGAGGGGGCGGCCGAGCGCCTCGGCGACCGGCACGGCGGTGATGCGGCTGGCGGCGGCGTTGAAGCAGACCACCCGGCCGTGCTCGTCGGCGACGACGAGCCCGTCGGGCAGGTCGTCGGGGTCGATCCCGGGCCAGGGTTCGGGCGCGGGCGCGCGCGTCCCGTCTCCGCC
The DNA here is from genome assembly GCF_012927245.1 of Streptomyces sp. R302. Taxonomy (GTDB): domain Bacteria; phylum Actinomycetota; class Actinomycetes; order Streptomycetales; family Streptomycetaceae; genus Streptomyces. The sequence goes on along the minus strand of NZ_JABBGE010000008.1, from coordinate 221,955 downwards.
TCGCCGTGCGGTCCGCGCGGGACTGTCCGTGCCGGCCGTCATCCCCGTCTCCCACCCCTCCCTGTACCGCAGTGGGCCCCGAGTGCGTCACTCTACTGGGCGAGGGTGACCGGCGGGAGCCGGAAGGGCACACGGGGTGGCCGAATCACAACGGTGGGATACGCGGCCGGGTGGGTTCAGGCGGTGCGGCGGGGGCGCTGGGCGCGGGCGGAGGCGTACAGGCAGACCGCCGCGGCCGTGGCGAGATTGAGGCTCTCGGCCTTGCCGTGGATGGGGACGCGGACGACGGCGTCGGCGAGGGCGCGGGTCTCCTCGGGCAGCCCCCAGGCCTCGTTGCCGAAGATCCAGGCGGTGGGGCCGCCCATGGTGCCGGCGTCGAGCTCGTCGTCGAGGTCGTCCTGGCCCGCGCCGTCGGCGGCGAGGATGCGGACGCCCGCGGCCTTGAGGCCGGCGACGGCCTGCTCGACGGGGACGCCGACGGCGACGGGGAGGTGGTAGAGGGAGCCGACGGAGGCGCGGACCGACTTGGGGTTGTACAGGTCGACGGAGGCGTCGGTGAGGATCACCGCGTCGGCGCCGGCGGCGTCGGCGCAGCGGAGCACGGTGCCGGCGTTCCCGGGGTCGCGGACGTGCGCGAGGACGGCGACCAGCTTGGGCTTCGCGGCGAGGATCGTCTCGAAGGGCGAGTCGAGGAAGCGGCAGACGCCGACGAGGCCCTGCGGGGTGACGGTCTGGGAGACCTCGGCGAGGACGGCGTCGGAGGCGTGGTGGACGCGGGCGCCGGCGGCGCGGGCGGCCTCGACGATGGGCGCGTACCGCTCGGCGGCCTCGACGGTGGTGAAGAGCTCGACGAGGGTGGGGGCGCCGTCCGGGCCCCGGTGCGCGACGGCCTCGCGGACGGCCTGCGGGCCCTCGGCGAGGAAGAGGCGGTCCTTGCCCCGGAAGTTGCGCTTGGCGAGCCGCCGGGCGGCGACGACGCGCGGGGAACGCGGGGAGATCAGCTCGGGGGTGGACATGTGCCTGCGGCTCTCTGTCTCGTCGGGGTGCGGGCTCGTCGGGGGTGCGGGAAGGGGCGGTCAACGCGCCGGACCCGCAGGCGCGCGGCCTGCGGGTCCGGTCGGAAGTACTGCGGCCTGGAAGATCAGGCGGCGGCCTTCGGGGCGTTGACGTCGGCCGGGAGGGCCTTCTGCGCGACCTCGACCAGCGCGGCGAACGCGTTGCTGTCGTTGACGGCCAGCTCGGCGAGGATCTTGCGGTCCACCTCGATGTTGGCGGCCTTCAGACCCTGGATGAGGCGGTTGTACGTCATGCCGTTCTGGCGGGCAGCGGCGTTGATGCGCTGGATCCACAGCTGACGGAAGTCGCCCTTGCGCTTCTTGCGGTCGTTGTAGTTGTAGACCAGCGAGTGGGTGACCTGCTCCTTGGCCTTGCGGTACAGGCGCGAACGCTGACCGCGGTAGCCGGAGGCCGCCTCGAGGATCGCCCGGCGCTTCTTGTGGGCGTTGACTGCCCGCTTGACGCGTGCCACTTCTTACTCCTTGTAGCGGGGCCGTGGTGTGTTCACACGACCCGGAAAACGGATGGGTCCCGGTCTTGGCCGGATGCCCTCGGGTGCCGAGGGCGGGAGATCAAGCTCAGATGCCCAGCATCTTCTTGATCTTGGCGGCGTCACCCGGGGCCATCTCGGCGTTGCCGGTGAGGCGACGCGTCAGCTTGGACGACTTGTGCTCGAGCAGGTGGCGCTTGCCGGCGCGCTCGCGCAGGATCTTGCCGGAGCCGGTGACCTTGAAGCGCTTCTTGGCACCGGAGTGCGTCTTGTTCTTCGGCATAGCGCCGTATCTCCTCGTCAGTGGCGCTCCCCCGGTGCGGGCACCGGAGAACCGGGAGCGTCAATTCTTCGTGTGGTGGTCCGGGCGGGACCCGGGGGCTGCCACGAGGACAGCCCCCTCGGATCACGCCTCGGCGTTCTCGGCCGACGTGTCGGCCGAAGCCTCCTCGGCACCGGCCTCGGCGGCGGCCTCGGGCGCGAGGCCCTGGCGCTCCGCCTTGCGCGCGGCCTGGGCCTCGCGCGCCTCGGCCATGGCCTCGGTCTTCTTCTTGTGCGGACCCAGAACCATGATCATGTTCCGGCCGTCCTGCTTCGGGTTGGACTCGATGAAGCCAAGCTCCTGGACGTCCTCGGCGAGGCGCTGCAGGAGGCGGTAGCCGAGCTCGGGCCGGGACTGCTCACGACCACGGAACATGATCGTGATCTTGACCTTGTCGCCCTGCTTGAGGAACCGGACGACGTGACCCTTCTTGGTGTCGTAGTCGTGCGGGTCGATCTTCGGCCGGAGCTTCATCTCCTTGATGACCGTGTGCGCCTGGTTCTTGCGCGCCTCACGGGCCTTCATGGCCGACTCGTACTTGAACTTCCCGTAGTCCATGAGCTTGCACACGGGCGGACGGGCGTTCGCCGCGACCTCGACAAGATCGAGGTCGTACTCCTGCGCGAGCTCCAGGGCCTTGGCAAGGGGGACGATGCCCACCTGCTCGCCGCTGGGGCCGACAAGACGCACCTCGGGAACGCGAATCCGCTCGTTGATGCGGGGCTCGGCGCTGATGGATCCTCCTCGGTAGCACCACGCGACCGCCTTGGCGGACGGACACGTCACGTGAAATCACTGAGACCAACCGAGCGGGCGCACAAAAAATGCCCCGGACGGGACACAGGCGGGGCTCCAAGGCGAACCGGAGCACCACCACGGTCAACCGCGGGGCGCACATCGGGCGGCTCCATCGTCCGTACGGAACGATGGTCGCCACCTGACCGGTGACCCGCCGCCCGTGAGGGCGGTCAGGTGGGAGATCGGAGCCTCCACTTGTGGGCCGGGCACATAGGTGTCCGGCCGGTCGTGACACAAGGTTAGCAGGACCCGGCGGTCGGCGCGAACCGTCCGCCCGCTTATCGTGTGGGGCATGAGCGAGACCCCCCAGAACGAGTCCACGACCGCCTCCGACCAGGCAGGCGACAACCCCGACTTCGAGGCCATGACCCGTGACATCGCCGAGGTCCCGGCGGTCGAGGTGATCGTGACCGTCGCCGTCAACCTGATGAGCGCGGCCGCGGTCAAGCTCGGCCTCACCGAGGAGGGCGACGAGCACAAGGACCTCGACGAGGCGCGCAAGCTGATCCACGCGCTCGCGGGCCTCCTCGACGCGAGCACCACGGAGATCTCGTCCTTCCACGCCGCCCCGCTGCGCGACGGCCTGAAGTCCCTCCAGCTCGCCTTCCGCGAGGCGTCGATCGTCCCCGACGAGCCGGGCAAGGGCCCGGGCGAGAAGTACACGGGAGCCGTGTACGGCTAGGACCGGTCCCTTACGCGGACACGTAGAAGGGCTCGCCCGGAGGGGTGGCCGCGGCCGGCAGCAGTGCCAGGTCGAGGCCCCGCACCAGGCGGGCCCTCAGTGTTTCGTCGGCCGCCAGGGCGCGGGCCACCCGCTGGGCGGTCTCGGCCGGGGCGGCGTCCTCGGCGAGGACCAGGGCGAGGGTGCCGTCGGCGGAGCCGGGGCCGAGGTGGGCGCGGAGGACGGCGGGCTCGGCGGCGAGGACGGCGCGCACCGCGTCCCGTACCGCCGGGTCGTCCAGCGGGTCGGTGCTGGTGCGGCCCTCGGCGAGGGCCAGCAGCGCGGAGCCGCTCACCTGGTACGGCACCGGGCCCGCCAGGTCGAGGACGAGGGTGTCGGCCTTCTCGTGGACGAGGGCGGCGAGCGCCTGCCGGAGCGGGACGGCGACGGGCCGGGCGGCCGGGTCCCACAGGGCGAGCGAGGCGATCGAGGTGAAGGCGGGCAGCGCGCGCCGGTCCCCGGCGGTCAGCGTCGGGACCGCCATGTCGCTGGTCTTCTCCCGCTTCAGCCCGGTCTCCGGGTCGGTCTCCACCTCGCCGAGCAGGGCGACGACGGGGACGAGGAGCCGGGCGCCGCGCAGCGCCTCCAGGACGGGGCCGTGGGCGGTTCTGTCCTCCGCCCAGGCCGCGAGGGCCGCGGCGAGCGCCGGGTCGGCGGTGCCGTCGTCGTCGGAGAAACCGGGGTCGGGGATGTTCTTGAGCTCCACGCCCCGAGCCTAACGGCCCGGCGGTCAGCGGCCGCGTCCGGTCCGGTGGAGGGCGACGGCGGCGAGCAGCAGGAGGGCGCCGAGGCCGCCGGCGAGCGGGGCGAGCAGGCCCGGGGCACCGCTCTCCTCGGCGGCCGGGACGGGGCCCTGGCCGAAGTACCGGCCCCGGTAGCCCGCGGTGGCGTTCTTCGGGTCGCCGCCCTTCAGGGCGGCGCCGGCCTCGATGGCGGCGGCCGGGTCGACCGTGCCGTAGCCCTTGGCGTCGCTGCGGCCGCCCTCGGGCCGGTCGCGGGCGGTGTCCACGAGGAGCTTCTTGACCTGGGCGGGGGTCAGGCCGGGGTGGGCGGAGCGGACGAGGGCGACGGCGCCGGAGACGAACGCGGCGGCGGCGCTGGTGCCCCAGCCCTCGTAGTACTTGCGGTCCGGGTCAGCGATGACGATGTCGACGCCGGGCGCGCTGACCGTGGCGTACCAGCGGCGGGTGGAGAAGGAGGCGCGGGTGCCGTAGCGGTCGACGGCGGTGACGGCGATGACGCCGGGGTAGGCGGCCGGGTAGGAGATGCGGTCGCCCTTCTCGCCGCCGTTGCCGGCGGAGGCGACCACGGAGACGCCCTTGGCGAGGGCGTACTGGACGGCGGCGTCCTCGCCGGGGTCGGGGTGGGCGGACTCCGAGTCGTCGCCGAGGGAGAGGTTGATCACGTCGGCGCCGTGGTCGGCCGCCCAGCGGATGCCCTGCGCGAGGGCGGTGCCGCGGGTCTCGCGGGCCTTCTCGCGGGCCTTGTCCTTGCCTTCGAGGATGACCCGGACGGGCAGCACGCGGGCGCCGGGGGCGATGCCGAGGACGCCGCTGTCCTTCGCCCAGCCGTGACCGTGACCGGCGATGATGCCGGCCATGGCGGTGCCGTGCCGGGCCCAGTGGTCGTCGCCCTCGGCGGCGCCGAAGCCGATGAAGTCCTTGCCGGGCAGGACGGAGCCGGCGAGGTCGGGGTGGCCGGAGTCGACACCGGTGTCCAGGACGGCGACGGTGACGCCCTCCCCCTTGGTGGTGCGCCAGGCCTCCTCCGTACGGAGGGTGTCGAGGCCCCACTGGCGGTCGCGGATGGCGTCGGCGTGCGCGGGCGTGGCGGCGGGGAGCACGGAGAACGCGGCGGCGAGAAGGGCGACGGCGGGTGCGGTGAGCGCGGTGCGGACGCGGGTACGGGGCCGGGTGCGGGTCCGGGTCCGGGCGCGGGTTCCGGTCCGGGGGTGGGGCGGGGTCACCGCTGTTCCTCTTCCTTCGCCGCGTTCCGGGCGGTGGTGCGGAGCTGCTTCTCCAGGCCCTCGGTGATGCCGAGGGCCTCGTGGCCGAGGCCGGACTGGGCGACGGCGTCGGTGCGGTCCTTCTTCATGGCCTGGTCGGCGGGGACGGCGCGGTCGACGGCGCGGCCGTCGGCGAAACCGGAGACGGCCGTCACGACGACGGGCAGGTCGGTGGGGGCGGACACCCACCAGCCGGCCCGCTGGCCCGGGCCGAACCCGGCGGCGACGGTGCCGGGTCCGGGCAGCGCGGGCGGCACGTCCTGGCCGAGGCGGGCGGCGAGCCCGCGGCCGCCGAGGGCGCGCTGGGCGTCGACCTCGGCGCGGGTGAAGACGAGGCCGACCGTGAGGACGCTGCTGGCGGTGGCGTCGGTGTACGTGGCGCGCAACACGCGCTCGCAGCCGAGCGGGCGCAGCGCGGTGAGCAGCTTGGGGGCGAGGGAGGCGGGCGCGCAGGGCGCGTCGGGGGCGACGACGACCCGCGTCCAGGTACGGGCGGAGGGCCCGGGGCCGGCCTGGGGGGCGGTGAGGGTGCGCGGGAAGAGGGTGTCGACCGGTGCGTTGTGCCAGAGCTCCTTGGCGACGGCGTACCCGGCGGGTTCGGCGGGCTTCCCGCCGCCGTCTGCGGCGAGCCACACCCCGGCGAGCGCCCCGCCGATCAGCCCGACCCCGAGCACGACGCACCCCGCGACGGCCAGGCCCCGCCCGCGCCGCCGCTCCCGTATCGGCCGCAGCCGCGTCGTCGTCTCGACCGCCGTCTCCGCCACCCCGTACGCCGGCACCCGCACGGGCCGCAGCCGCGTGGTCGTCTCGACGGCCGGCACGACGTCGGCCGCGCGCGGCGGCGGCAACGGCACGGAGCCGAGCGCGGCGGCCTGAGGCGGCGGCGCGGCCGGGGACGTGCCGGCCGCCGGACGACGCGGCGCGGCCACGGGCCGGGCGGGCGGGATGGCCGCCGGCGGCCGCGTGGGGCGGGGCGGCGGGCCGGCCTGGCCGGTGGCGCCGCGCGGGGCGGCGGGCGCGGGCGGCGCGGGCGCAGCGGTGGGCGGGCGGCGCGGGGCGGCGGCCGGGGGCGGCGGAACGGAGGCGGACGCGGGGCCCGGAGCCGTACGGGCCGCCGGGAGCGGGGCGGAAAGGGGGGCGCCCGCGCGCGGAGCGACGGCCGGCGCGGGGCTCGGGCTCGGGGTCGAGGCGGGCCTCGGGGCGGGAGCCGCACCCGGGGTCGTACCCGCCTCCGGGCGCGGAACGGCGCTCGGGGTCGGGATCGGGGCGAGCCTCGGGCCCGGAGTCGTACCCGCCTCCGGACGCGGAGCGGGGCTCGACGCGGGCCTCGGAGTCAGGGGCGTGCCCGGAGTCGTACCGGCCTCCGGACGCGGAGCGGGGCTCGGGGTCGGGGCAGGCCTCGGGCCCGGAGCCGCACCCGGGGTCGTACCGGCCTCCGGGCGCGGAGCGGGGCTCGACGCGGGCCTCGGGGTCGGGGGTGTGCCCGGGGTCGTGCCGGTGGCAGGGGGCGGGGTGAGGTCGGTGGTGAGGGCGGAGAGGGCGCTCTTGGGGGCGGGCGCGGGGGCGCTCCGGGGCGGGGGTGCGGGGGCCGTGCCGGGGGGCGGGAGGGTCTCCGTGTCGCGGGGCGTGCGGGGGTTCTGTTCGCTGGTCATCCCGCCCCCTGCTCCCGCCGACAATGCCCGTCACTCTACGGGCTGTTCCCGGCCGGACGGGAACCGAGGGGTACCGGCCCCCCTGACGGTCTGGCAAGCTCGGGCCATGACTCCCCGTGCCGCCGACCGGGCCCGGTACGACCGGGCCGCCGCCGCCCTGGACGCGCCGCTGGCGCTGGTCGATCTGGAGGCGTTCGACGCGAACGCGGACGATCTGGTGCGGCGGGCGGGCGGGAAGCCGGTGCGGGTGGCGAGCAAGTCCGTGCGGTGCCGGGCGCTGCTCGAACGGGTCCTCGCGCGCGACGGCTTCGCCGGGGTCATGTCGTTCACGCTGGCCGAGTCGCTGTGGCTGGCGCGGGCCGGTTTCGAGGACGTCCTGCTGGCGTATCCGTCGGCCGACCGGGCCGGTTTCGCGGAGCTGGCGCGGGATCCGAAGCTGGCCGCCGCCGTGACGGTGATGGTGGACGACGTGGCGCAGCTCGATCTGATCGACGCGGCGCGGGCGGGCGGCGGCGAGGAGGTGCGGGTCTGCCTGGAGATGGACACGGCGCTGCGGCTGCTCGGCGGCCGGGTGCGGATCGGGGCCCGGCGGTCGCCGCTGCGGGGCCCCGCGGAGCTGGCGGAGCTGGCCCGGTCGGTGGCGCGGCGGCCGGGGTTCCGGCTGGTGGGGCTGATGGCGTACGAGGGGCACGTCGCGGGTGTCGGCGACGCGGTCGCCGGCCGGCCGCTGCGGTCGCGGGCGGTGCGGGCGATGCAGGCGGTGGCCCGCCGGGAGCTGGCCGAGCGCCGGGCGGCGGCGGTCGGAGCCGTACGGGCGGTGGCGCCGGACCTGGAGTTCGTGAACGGCGGCGGCACCGGCAGCGTCCAGCACACCGCCGCCGAGGCGGCCGTCACGGAGATCGCCGCCGGTTCGGGGCTCTACGTGCCGCGGCTCTTCGACGGCTACACGTCCTTCACCGGCCGCCCGGCGGCGCTCTTCGCGCTGCCCGTGGTGCGGAGGCCCGGCGTCGGCTGCGTCACCGTGCTCGGCGGCGGCTATCCGGCGTCCGGTGCGGCGGGGCGGGACCGGCTGCCGGTCCCGTACCTCCCGGAGGGGCTGCGCTACGACCCGCGGGAGGGGCCCGGCGAGGTGCAGACGCCGCTGCTCGGCTCTCCGGCGGACGATCTGCGGATCGGCGACAAGGTGTGGTTCCGGCACGCGAAGGCCGGTGAGCTGTGCGAGCGGTTCGACGTGCTGCACCTGGTGGAGGGGGACCGTGTGGTCGACACGGTCCCCACCTACCGGGGCGAGGGCCGGACCTTCCTCTGACGGCTGACGGCTGACGGCTACAGCGGGGTCACGTACGCGCCGGAGATGCCGCCGTCGACGAGGAAGTCGGAGGCGTTGACGAACGAGGAGTCGTCGCTGGCGAGGAAGGCGACGGCCGCCGCGATCTCGTCGGCCTCGGCGAAGCGGCCCACCGGGATGTGTACGAGCCGGCGGGCCGCCCGCTCCGGGTCCGTGGCGAACAGCTCCTGGAGGAGCGGGGTGTTGACCGGTCCGGGGCAGAGCGCGTTGACCCGGATGCCCTCGCGGGCGAACTGGACGCCGAGCTCGCGGGACATCGCGAGGACGCCGCCCTTGGAGGCGGTGTACGAGATCTGGCTGGTCGCCGCGCCCATGCGTGCCACGAAGGACGCGGTGTTGATGATGGAGCCCTTCCCCTGGCGCCGCATGTACGGCAGGGCGGCCTTGCAGCAGAGGTAGACGGAGGTGAGGTTGACGTCCTGGACGCGCTTCCAGGCCTCCAGGCCCGTCTCCAGGATGGAGTCGTCGTCGGGCGGGGAGATGCCGGCGTTGTTGAAGGCGATGTCGACGGAGCCGTAGGTCTCGAAGGCGGTGCGGAAGAGCGCCTCGACCTCCTCGGGGTCGGTGACGTCGACCTTGACGAAGGTGCCGCCGACGGCCTCGGCCGCCGCCTTCCCGGCCCGCTCGTCGATGTCGCCGCAGACGACGTTCGCGCCCTCGGAGGCGAGCCGGCGGGCGGTGGCGAGGCCGATGCCGCTGCCGGCGCCGGTGATGACGGCGGTGCGGCCGACGAGCCGGCGGCAGATGATCTCTTCGGTGGTCATGGTCAGCCTTCCGTGCTGATGAAGACGTTCTTGGTCTCGGTGAAGGCGGTCAGGGCGTCGGGGCCGAGCTCCCGGCCGAGGCCGGACTGCCGGAAGCCGCCGAAGGGGGTCCAGTAGCGGACGCTGGAGTGGGAGTTGACGGAGAGGTTCCCGGCCCGGACGGCGCGGGAGGCGCGCAGGGCGCGGCCGACGTCGCGGGTCCAGATCGAGCCGGACAGGCCGTACGGGGTGGCGTTGGCGAGCCGGATCGCGTCGGCCTCGTCCTCGAAGGGGAGGACGACGGCGACGGGCCCGAAGATCTCCTCGACGGCGCAGGGGGCGTCCTCCGGCACGCCGGTGAGGACGGTCGGCGGGAACCAGAAGCCGGGTCCCTCGGGCGCCTTGCCGGTGATGGCCTCGGCGCCCTCGGGGACGTAGGAGCGGACCCGGTCGAGCTGGGCGCGGGAGATCAGCGGTCCCATCCGCGTGCGCTCGTCGAGCGGGTCGCCGACGACGGTCTCCTCGATCGCCGGGGCGAGGAGCGCCAGGAAGCGGTCGTACGCGCTCCGCTGGACGAGGATCCGGGTGCGGGCGCAGCAGTCCTGGCCGCTGTTGTCGAGGAAGGCCATGGGGGCCGCGGCGGCGGCCGCCTCGATGTCGGCGTCGGCGAAGACGATGTTGGGGCTCTTGCCGCCGAGTTCGAGGGTGAGGCGCTTCACCTGGTCGGCGGCCCTGGCCATGATCCGCTTGCCGGTGCGGGTGGAGCCGGTGAAGACGATCTTGGCGATGCCGGGGTGGGTGACGAGGGCCTCGCCGGCGACGGGCCCTTCGCCGGGCAGGACCTGGAAGAGGTGCTCGGGGAGGCCCGCCTCCAGGGCGAGCTCGGCGAGGCGCAGGGCGGTGAGGGGGGTGGTCTCGGCCGGTTTGAGGAGGACGGCGTTGCCGGCGGCGAGGGCGGGTGCGGTGGCCCAGGCGGCGATCGGCATCGGGAAGTTCCAGGGCGCGATGACGCCGACGACGCCGAGCGGTTCGAGGAGGGTGACGTCGAGGCCGCCGGGGACCGGGATCTGGCGGCCGTTCAGGCGTTCGACTCCGCCGGCGGCGTAGTCGAGGAGGTCGCGGACGTTGCCGGCCTCCCAGCGGGCGTTGCCGATCGTGTGGCCGGCCTCGCGGACCTCCAGGAGGGCGAGTTCCTCGGCGTGGGCGTCGACGACGGCGGCGAAGCGGCGCAGCAGCCGGGCGCGGTCGGCGGGGGCGGCGGCGGCCCAGGCGGTCTGGGCGGCGGCGGCCCGGGTGACGGCGGCGTCGACGTCGGCGGGGGTGGCGGCGGGGACGGTGGCGACGAGTTCCTCGGTCGCGGGGTTCAGCACCGGGAGTTCGGTGAGCAAGGGCTGTCGTTCCTCTCGGAGGCGTGCTTCGGAGGCGTTCTTCGGGAGCGTTCTTCGCAGACGTGCCGCAGAGGCGTTCTTCAGAGGCGTTCGAAGGAGCGGCGCAGTTCCCAGTCGGTGACCGCCGCGTCGAAGGCGGCGAGTTCGACGCGGGCCATGTTGCGGTAGTGGGCGACGACCTCGGCGCCGAAGGCCTCCTTGGCGATCTCGCTGGTCTCCCAGAGCTCGGCGGCCTCGCGCAGGGTGGTGGGGACGTGGGCGAGGTCGGCGGCGTAGGCGTTCCCGGGGCAGGGCGGCGGGAGTTCGAGGCCCCGCTCGATGCCGTGGAGGCCGGCGGCGACCATCGCGGCGACGGCGAGGTAGGGGTTGACGTCGCCGCCGGGGACGCGGTTCTCGAAGCGGGTGGAGGGGCCGTGGCCGACGACCCGGAAGGCGCAGGTGCGGTTGTCGTGGCCCCAGGCGACGGCGGTGGGGGCGAAGGAGCCGGGCTGGAACCGCTTGTAGGAGTTCACGTTGGGGGCGAGGAGGAGGGAGAGGTCGCGGAGCGCGGCGATCTGCCCGGCGAGGAAGTGCCGCATGGTCGCCGACATCCCGTGCGGGTCGCCGCCCGCCATGACGTTGGTGCCGGCCGCGTCCTGGAGGGAGAGGTGGATGTGGCAGGAGTTGCCCTCGCGCTCGTTGTACTTGGCCATGAAGGTGAGGGAGTACCCCTCCTGGGCGGCGATCTCCTTGGCGCCGGTCTTGTAGACGGCGTGCTGGTCGCAGGTGACGAGGGCCTCGTCGTAGCGGAAGGCGATCTCGTGCTGGCCGGGGTTGCACTCGCCCTTGGCGGACTCGACGGTCAGTCCGGCGGCGGCCATCTCGTTGCGGATGCGGCGCAGCAGGGGCTCGACGCGGCCGCCGCCGAGGATCGAGTAGTCGATGTTGTACTGGTTGGCCGGGGTGAGGTCCCGGTAGCCGGAGTCCCAGGCCTGCTCGTAGGTGTCCCGGAAGACGATGAACTCCAGCTCGGTGCCGACGTGGGCGGTGAGGCCGTGGGCGGCGAGGCGCTCCAGCTGCCGGCGGAGGATCTGGCGCGGGGCGGCGACGACGGGCGAGCCGTCGGCCCAGGCGAGGTCGGCGGTGACCAGGGCGGTGGCCTCGTTCCAGGGGACGCGGCGCAGGGTGGCGAGGTCGGGGCGCAGGGCGAAGTCGCCGTAGCCGCTGTCCCAGGAGGACATCGCGTAGCCGTCGACGGTGTTCATCTCGGTGTCGACGGCGAGGAGGTAGTTGCACCCCTCGGTGCCGTGGGCGAGGACCTCGTCGAGGAAGAAGGGGGCGGCGAACCGCTTCCCCTGGAGCCGGCCCTGCATGTCGGGGAAGGCGAGGGCCACGGTGTCGATCTCGCCGGCCGCCACCAGGGAGCGCAGCTCCTCGACGGTCAGCGGGGGTGTGCGGTCTGCCACGGGACGACTCTCCTCGTTCGGCTGCCGGGAGTCATAAGGTATGGGCCGAGACCATTGCTTGGGAAGCGTCAGGGGCAGGGGTGACGAGAAGTGATCCGTACGAGTGAACCGGCGGGCCCGGCGGACCGGTTGACGCCGGTGCTGCGCCCGGTGCGGGCCGGCAACGGCTTCGAGGAGGCCCTGGAGCAGCTCCTCCAGGTGGTCAGGCTCGGCCTGGTCCCGGACGGCGGACGGCTGCCCGCCGAACGGGAGCTGGCCGACCGGATGGGGATCAGCCGGGTGACGCTGCGCGAGGTCCTGAAGGTGCTCCAGGAGCAGGGCCTGGTGGAGAGCCGGCGCGGCCGCTACGGCGGAACGTTCGTGCTGCCCCGGCCGCAGGGCCCCGACGAGGCCGAGCTGCGCCGCCGGATCGCCGCCGTCGACATGGAGGACGCGCTGCGCTTCCGGGAGGTCCTGGAGGTGGGCGCGGCCGGGCTGTGCGCCGGGCAGGGCCTGGACGCGGCGGGCGCGGAGCGGCTGCGGGCGGCGCTCGCGGCCACCCGTGACGCGCCGCCCGCCGACTACCGCCGCCAGGACACGCTGCTCCACCTGACGCTGGCCGAGCTCTCCGGCTCCCCCAGCCTGACGGCCCAGTACGCGGCGGTCCGCGCGACCGTCAACGACCTGCTCGACTGCATCCCGCTCCTGGTCCGCAACCTGGAGCACTCCCAGCACCAGCACACGGCGCTGGTGGAGGCGGTCCTGGACGGGGAGGCGGACACGGCGCGCGAGGTGATGCGGGAGCACTGCGCGGGAACGGCGGCGCTGCTGCGCGGCTTCCTGGCCTGAAAGGTATGTCAGCGGTCCATTGGCCCGGGTGAGGACCTAGAGTCGGCGCACGTTCCGCGAGTCTCCTGGAGGAAGTGCCGTGACCCAGCCGCTCATCGGCGTGACGACCTATCTCGACCGGGCGCGGTGGGGGGTGTGGGACCTGCCGGCGGCGCTGCTGCCCGCCGCCTATCCGCGGTACGTGCGGGAGGGCGGCGGTCTGGTGGCGATGCTGCCGCCGGACGAGCCCGCCGCCGCGGCGGCCGTACTGGCCCGGCTCGACGGCCTGGTGGTGGCGGGCGGGGCGGATGTGGAGCCCGTACGGTACGGGGCCGAGCCCGATCCGCGGACCGGCCCGCCGGCGCGGGAGCGGGACGCCTGGGAGCTGGCGCTGATCGAGGCGGCGCTCGCCTCCGGCACCCCGCTGCTCGGTGTCTGCCGGGGGATGCAGCTGCTCAACGTGGCGCTGGGCGGCACGCTGACCCAGCACGTGGACGGGCATGTGGAGGCGGTGGGGGTGATGGGCCGCCACCCGGTGAAGCCGGTGCCGGGGACCCGGTACGCCTCCCTCGTCCCGGAGCTCGCCGAGGTGCCGACGTACCACCACCAGGCCGTGGACCGGCTGGGCGCGGGCCTGGTGGCCTCGGCGCACGCGGAGGACGGCACGGTGGAGGCGGTGGAGACGGCGGGTCCGGCCTGGGTGCTGGGGGTGCAGTGGCACCCGGAGATGGGAGAGGACTTCCGGGTCGTCCGGGGGCTCGTCCGAGCGGCGGCCGCGGGGCGGTGAGACGGGGTGCGGGGCAGCCGGGGTGGGCGGTCCGGCCGCCCCGCGGTTCGGGGGCCGCGGTCAGGCGGCGGGGGTGGTGGCGGTGACGGCCCGGCGGCCGAGGACCGCGTACAGGACGGTGGCGACGGCCATGCCGACGGGCAGCGAGAGGTCCATGCCGACGGCGGCGGCGACGGGCCCGGTGTAGACGCTGTCGACGCAGAGGGCGCCGGCGGCGAGACCGCCGAGGAGGGCCGCCGTACCGGCCGGGTGGAAGCCGCCGGAGTACCAGAAGGGGCTGCCGGGGGTCTCGTCGGCGAGGGCGGCGGAGTCGTAGCGGCGGCGGCGCAGCACGATGTCGGTGGCGTAGACGCACATCATGGGGCCGGTGAGGACGGTGATCGCCTGGAGGGCGTTGCTGACGGTGTCCAGGAAGTCGGAGACCAGCAGCGCGTAGAGGGTGAGGGCGACGGCGACGGCCCCGTCGAAGAGGACGCTGACGGTCCGCCGGATCCGCAGGCCGACGGCCTGGAGGGCGAGGCCGGCGCTGTAGGCGGTGAGCGCGTTGATGGCGATGGTGCCGAGGACCAGGGAGAGCAGGAAGACCGGCACGAACCAGCCGGGCAGGATCTCCTGGAGCGCGGTCTGCGGGTCCGACATGTCGACGGCCGTCGCGGCGAACGCGCCGAGCGAACAGACGGCGACGCTGGGCACGAACGCGCCGAGCGCGGTCCACAGGGCGACGGCGCGGGGGGAGCTGGCGCGGGGCAGGTAGCGGGAGAAGTCGGCGCTCGTCGTGTACGAGAGCGGGCCCGAGGCGATCATCGTGGTGCCCGCCAGGAGCACCGCCCACAGGGAGAGCCCGGAGAGCGGTTCGGCGGGGGCGTACGCGAAGTCGGCGTGCCGGAACACGGCGAGGGCGAGGACGGCGAAGGCTGCGGTCAGGGCGAGCGTGATCGGCAGGTAGAGCCTGATGATCAGCGCGTGGCCGTAGACGCTGATGGTGAGCGTGGCGGCGGCGATGGCGACGACGACGGCGATCTTCACCGGGACGTTCGCCGGGAGGCCGGTCTCCTCGACGAGCACGAAGGCGGCGGCCGCGGCGGCGGCGAGGTTGAGGGCGAAGTAGCAGACGGAGACCAGCCAGCCGCCGACCGCGTTGTTCACCCGGTTGCCGAGGACGCCGTAGAGGGCGCGGGTGATGACCTCGCTGGGCGCGCCGGCGGCCGGGCCCGAGGTGGCGAGCACGCCGGTGAGCACCCAGAAGAGGTTGCCGGCCACGATCACGCCGAGCGCCTGCGGGAGGTCGAGGCCCATCAGGACGAGGGCGCCGCCGATGACGAGGCTGAGGTAGTTGACGTTCGCCGCGGCCCAGACGGAGAAGAGCTCACGGGGGTGGCCGTGGCGCTCGGCGTCCGGGATGTGGTCGATGCCGTGGGTCTCGACGCGGCCCGGCCGGTCTGCGGCCGGCAGGGGTGCCCGCTCGCGCTCTGTCCCGGGGCGCGGGTCGGGGATCGTGGAAGCCATGCGGCCCTCCGGTGCGTGATTGCCCACCTGGTTGCTTATTGGTCGCACACTCAATAGCATCGCCGGTATGCCGTCAAGCGTCCAGCGCAAGCGAATCCGGAAATCACCCGAGGCCCGGCGGGCGGAGATCGTCGCGACCGCCGCGCGGATCGCCCTCACCGAGGGCCTGGAGTGCGTCACCCTGCGGCGGGTCGCCGAGGAGCTGTCGGTCAGGCCCGGCCTGATCAGCCACTACTTCCCCTCGGTCGAGGACCTGGTGGCCGAGGCGTTCTCCGCCGCCGCCCTCGGCGAGCTCGACACCCTGCTGCCGGCCGAGCGCCCGGACGGCACCCCCGCGCAGTACCTGGCGCGCTACTTCGCCCTCTCGTCCGGCGAGGCCTACGACGACATCAGCCGCCTCTGGATCAACGCCCGCCACCTCAGCCGCTACCGCCCGGTCCTGCGGGAGCGGGTCACCCGCATGGAACTGGCCTCCGACGACCGCCTGGAGACCCTGATCCTCGACGGCGTCGCGCGCGGCGAGTTCCGCGCGGACGACGCGCGGTCGGCGGCCATCCAGATCCTCGTCGTCCTCGACGGCCTGGGCGCCCACGCCAACTCCGACCGCACCGACCGCCCCCCGGCCGTCACCCGCCTCGCCCTCAGCACGGCCGAGCGCGCCCTGGACCTCCCCCACGGCACCCTCGACGCCCCCGGCGCGACCGGCACCCTCCCCCTCGTCTACTCCCCCGCGGAAGCGGCGGAGGCGGCGGTGCCGCGCGCGGCGGACGGGGGCGCCTGACAGCGGACGGTGGACGGCGACGGCGACGGCGCCAGGCCGGGCCAGGCACGGCCGGGTCGTACACCGAAGCCGTTTCAGACAGCCCCCTCCCCCCTCCCAACCCCCAACCCCTCCGTACCACCACCGCAAGGAGCGTCACCGTGTCCAGCCGACTCGTCCTCCACTCCGCACGACTGCTCGACCCCGCCACCGGGGGGTTTCTCGGGGCGAGCGCACTCGCCGTGGACGGGGACGGGCGGATCGCCGCGATCGGTGACGACCGGGAGGTGCGGGCGCTCGCCGGGGACGGGACGACCGTCGTCGACCTCAAGGGGGGCGTCGTCACGCCCGGGTTCGTCGACGGACATGTGCACCCGGTCACCGGTGCCGAGCTGACCGGCGGGCTCGACCTGTCCGGGTGCGCCGGGCTCGGGGACGTACGGGAGGCGCTGGCGCGGGAGGTGCGGGCGCTGCGGCGCGGCGACTGGCTCTTCGCCTGGGGCCTCGACCCGAACGCCTTCGGCGACGAGCCGGTCGGCATCGCGCCCTTCGACGCCGTCCTCGACGGGGTCCCCGCCTTCCTGCTGCTCTTCGACGCGCACTCCGCGCTCGCCTCCCGCCGCGCCCTCGAACTCGCCGGGATCGACGGCCCGCGCGCCTTCGCCCAGGCCTCCGCCGAGATCGTCTGCGACGCCGACGGGCGCCCCACCGGGCTGCTCCTGGAGGAGGCCGCCTGCGAGGCGGTCGAGCGGGTCGCCCCGCGGCCGACCCGCGCCGAACGCCTCGAACGGCTCGCCGCCGCGCTCGACGCCATGGCGGCGGCCGGACTGACCGGCGGGCACGTCATGGACGCCAACGGCGACAGCCTCGACCTCTTCGCCGAGCTCGACGCCGCCGGCCGGCTGCCACTGCGGCTGCGCGTGGCCCCCTGGTGCCAGCCCGGTACGGACGCGGACGGGGTGCGCGAGCTGATCGCGCTCCAGGGCCGGGGCGGCGCCCGGTGGCGGGTCGCCGGCGTGAAGCTCTTCATGGACGGCACGATCGACAACGGCACGGCCTGGCTGGAGCGCCCCGACCGCCACGGCGAGTCCACCCACGCCTTCTGGCCGGACCCGGAGGCGTACACGGAGACCATCGGCGCCCTGCACCGCGCCGGGGTGCCGACCGCGACCCACGCCATCGGCGACGCCGCCGTCCGGCACGTCCTCGACGCGGTCGAGAAGGCCCGCGCGACCGGCGGCGACCCGGCCGTGCGCCACCGGGTGGAGCACATCGAGACCGTCCCGGACGACACCCTGCGCCGCTTCGCCGAGCTGGGCGTCGTCGCCTCCATGCAGCCCACCCACTGCTGCGACTTCACCCGCGCCGACCACACCGACAACTGGTCGCGCCGGCTCGGCGAGGAGCGCGCCGGACGCGCCTGGCGCTGCCGGGACCTGGTGGACTCGGGGGCGACCGTGGTCCTCGGCTCCGACTGGCCCATCGCCCCGTTCCCGCCGCTCGGCGTGCTGGCCGGCGCCGTGCACCGCCGCCCGACCCGCGACCTCGCGCAGCCGCCGCACGGCCCCGAGCAGGCGCTGACCCCGCTGGAGGCGCTGCGCGGCCTGACCACCGGCGCGGCCTACGCGGCGGGCGAGGAGCGGCTCTCCGGCCGCCTCGCCGTCGGCCACCGCGCCGACCTGACGGTCCTCGCCGCCGACCCGCTCACCACCCCGGCCGCGGACCTCGCCGACGTCCCGGTCCTCCTCACCGCCGTCGACGGGCACCTCACCCACCGGGCGCCGCAGCTGTAAGGACGCGCTCAGCCGCCCGGCCGGGCCCGCGTCAGCGCGAGCAGGTCCCGGGCCGGGCCGGTCGGGCGGTGGCCCGTCGGCCAGACGGCGCGCAGGTCCCGGGCGAGGCGCGCGCCCTCGACCGGGACGGCGACCAGGCGGCGCGAGGACAGCTCCTCGGCGATCGCCAGTTCGCTCAGGACCGCCGGGCCCGCGCCGCTCACCGCCGCCGCCTTCACCGCGGTGGTGGAGGCCAGTTCGAGCAGCGGCCTGGCGAGCCCGCCGTGTCCGGCGAGCGCCGCGTCGAGGACCTGCCGGGTGCCCGAGCCGTGCTCCCGCAGCACCAGCGGGGTCGCGGCCAGCTCGGCCGGGTCGATCGGCTTCCGGCGGCGGGCCCACGGGTGGGAGGGGGCCACGACCACGGCCAGCCGGTCATGGGCGACGATCGTGCCGTCGAGCCCGTCCGGGACGGCCAGGCCCTCGACGAACCCGAGGTCCGCCTCCCCCGCGAGCAGCCGCTCCGCGACCACCGCCGAGTTCCCCGCCTGGAGCGACACCGCCGTGTCCGGCCGCTCCGCGCGCAGCGCGATCAGCCACCCGGGCAGCAGGTACTCGGCGATCGTCATGGACGCCACCACCCGCAGCCGCGAGTCCCGGCGGCCGCGCAGCGCCTGGACGCCCGCGTCGAACGCCTCCGCCGACTCCACGATCCGCCGCGCCCAGTCCGTGACCAGCGCGCCCGCGTCGGTCAGCCGGGAGCCGCGCGGCGAACGGTCCACGAGCGCCACGCCGAGCTGCCGCTCCATGGAACGGATCCGGCTGCTCGCCGCCGGCTGGGTGATCCCCACCTCGCGCGCGGCGGCTCCGAGGCTGCCGTGCCGGGCGACCGCGAGCAGCAGTTCGAGGGCGCCGAGGTCGGGAACCCGGTGCGACAGATGCGCGGTCCCGGAGCCGGAGCCCGCACCGGAACCGGAGCCCGCACCAGAGCCGGAGCCCGTACCAGAGCCCGAGCCCGCACCGGAGCCCGAGCCCGCACTCGTACCCATCCCCGACCCCACGCCCGCGCTGCTCCCGTCCCGCTCCCTGCTCATAAAGCCAGCTTATGACGTCATAGCCGCATGATCCCTGGTGGGGGCCGTGGCCGGCGGCGACGCTGGAGCCATGGCAAGCCTCGCACCCTCCGGCACCCTCCTCGGAGCCACCACCCCCGGCCTCCGCACGTCCCGTACCGTCCGCCACCTCGGACCCAACTGGTACGCCTCCGTGATGGGCACCTCCGTCGTCGGCACGGCGGGCGCCGCGCTCCCGGTCGCCGTGCCCGGTCTCCGTACCGTCTGCACCGCCGTCTGGGCGCTCTCGCTCGCGATGCTGCTGACCCTGCTCACCGCCCGGGCCGCGCACTGGCGCCGCCACCCCGACCAGGCCCGCGCCCATCTCCTGGACCCGGCGGTCGCCCCCTTCTACGGCTGTCTGTCGATGGCGCTGCTCGCCGTCGGCGGCGGCACGCTGGCGCTCGGCCGGGACTGGATCGGGCTGCCCGCCGCCGTCGCCGTCGACGCCGTCCTCTTCACCGCCGGCACCGCCGTCGGCCTGGCCGCCGCGGTCGCCGTGCCGTACCTGATGGTGGTCCGGCACCGGATCGAGCACGCCTCCCCGGTCTGGCTGCTGCCCGTCGTCGCGCCCATGGTCTCCGCCGCACTCGGCCCGCTGCTCCTCCCCCACCTGCCCGAGGGGCAGGCCCGGCAGACCCTCCTCCTCGCCTGCTACGCGATGTTCGGGATCAGTCTGCTCGCCACCCTGGTGATGCTGCCGCTGGTCTTCGGCCGGCTGGTCCTCACCGGTCCGCTGCCGCTCGCGCTCACCCCCACGCTCTTCCTCGTCCTCGGCCCGCTCGGCCAGTCGACCACCGCCGCCAACGCCTTCGCCGACACCGCCGCCGGCGTGCTGCCCGAGACGTACGCGCACGGCTTCGCCGCCTTCGCCGTCCTCTACGGCGTGCCCGTCATGGGCTTCGCCCTGCTGTGGCTGGCGCTGGCCGGCGCGATGGTGGTGCGGGCCCGGCGCGCCGGCATGGGCTTCGCGATGACCTGGTGGGCCTTCACCTTCCCGGTCGGCACCTGCGTCACCGGCGCCGAGGGGCTCGCCCGCCACACCGGGCTCGACGCCTTCCGCTGGCTGGCCGTCGGCCTGTACGTCCTCCTGGCCGCGGCCTGGCTGGTGGCCGGCACGCACACCGTGCGCGGGCTGGTCAGCGGAGCGCTGCTCGCAGGGCCCGGTGGAGCAGCCGCGGTGCCCGGACCAGCGACGGCCCGTACCAGGTGAGCATCCGCCCGTCGACGAGCGCGGGCGCGGCCCCGGGGAACGCCTCGGGGCCGTCGTCGGCCGTGAAGCGGTACGGCTCGTCGGGCAGGACCACGAGCCGCGGTCCCGCGGCGGTCAGCTCGGCGAGCGGGACCTTCGGGTAGCGCTCCGGGTGGTCGGCGTACAGGTTGCGGACGCCGAGCCGGGCGAGGAGGTCGCCGGCGAAGGTGTCCCGGCCGAGCACCATCCAGGGCCGCCGCCAGATCGGCACGACGGCGGTGACGCCGTCCCCGACCGGTTCGACGGCCGCCCACGCCTCCTCCGCCTCCGCCAGCCAGCGCGGGCGCCGGGGCGCGCCGCAGGCGGCGAGCACCTCCCCGAGGGCGTCGAGGCCCTGGTCGAGAGTGCGGATCTCCGTCACGAGGACCTCCGCGCCGCCCTCGCGGAGGGCGTCCAGGTCGGGGGCGCGGTTCTCCTCCTCGTTGGCGAGGACGAGGTCGGGGCGCAGGGCGAGGACGGCGGGGACGTCGGGGTTCTTGGTGCCGCCGATCCGGGCGACGTCGAGGTCCGCGGGGTGGACGCACCAGTCGGTGGCGCCGACGAGCAGCCCGGGGGCGGTGACGGCGACGGCCTCGGTGAGCGAGGGCACCAGGGAGACCACGCGCGGGGCCCGGCCCCTGAGCTGCGTCACTCCTCCTCCACCTCGACGTGGTCGGCGACCGCGACGACGAGGAGGCGGGTGCCGGGCTCGGTGGCGCGCCAGCGGTGCCGGACGCCGCCGGAGAGGTACAGGGTGTCGCCCCGGCCGAGCCGGTGGGCGCGGCCCTCGGCCTCGACCTCGGCGGCGCCGTCGGCGACGTACAGCAGCTCGTCGTTGCGGTGCTGGAACTCGCGGCCCGCGTCCTGCTCGCCCGTGAACTCCAGGGCGTGCAGCTGGTGCCGGGCGCGGACCAGGCGCCGGACGCCGTCCGGGAGGGCCGCGGTGCCCTCGTCGGCGCGGACGACGTCGATGGTGCGGGCGGCCTCGGCGGCGGCGAGGAGTTCGGCGGCGGTGGTCTGGAGGGCCTCGGCGACCAGTTCCAGGGAGCGGCGGCTGGGGCGGGCGCGCTCGTTCTCGATCTGGCTGAGGAAGGGCACGGAGAGGCCGCTGCGGGCGGCCACGACGGCCAGGGTGAGCTGGAGGGCCCTGCGGCGCCTCTTGACGGCCGCGCCCACGCGGGGTGCTTCCTTCTCGTCCATGGCGGCTCCCTCCCTCTGCCGGCTGCCTCGTCGCGTACCTGCTGGTTACCTGCACCTTACGCAGCTTTGGGCCGGGGTTTCGCGTCGTGGCGGAAAGGGTGCGGGAAAGCGGACGGGAACGGGCGGCGGAAAGGGGTGGCCGCCGGTCACGTCCGGCGACCACCCCCTCCTTACGGGTGAGGATCGGGCGTCACTGCGGGGCGAGCCGCTCCGCGAGGCCCGGCTGGGCGTCCAGCCAGGTGCGGACGGCCTGCTGCTCCTTGCCCTTGCCGCTCTTCTGGATCTGCGCCTCCAGGCCGGTGAGCTGCTTCTCGGTGAGCTCGAAGTCCTTCAGCCAGGCCCCCACCTCGGGGTTCTCCTCGCTGAAGCCCTTACGGGCCAGGGTGTGGACGCCGTCGCCCTTCCCCCACACGCCCTTGGGGTCGGCCAGCTTCGTCAGGTCGTGCGCCGAGTAGGCCCAGTGCGGGGACCACAGGGTGACGACGACCGGCTCCTCGCGCTCGTACGCGCGCTTCAGCTCGGCGAGCATGCCGGGCGTGGAGCCGTCGACGACCTCGTACTCGCCCTCCAGGCCGTACTCCTTGAGCACCTTGTCCTTGAGGATGCCCATCATCCCGGCGCTGGGCTCGATGCCGACGATGCGGCCCTTGAAGCGGTCGCCCTTGCCCTTGAGGTCGGCGAGGGACTTCACGTCCTTCACGTACGAGGGGACGGACAGCTCCAGGGAGGTCGGGCCGTACCAGGAGCCGAGGTCCTCCAGCTGGTTCCCGTACTTCTCCAGGTACGAGGCGTGGGTGACGGGCAGCCAGGCGTCGGTCTGGAAGTCGAGCTGCCCGCCGGCGAGGCCGGTGTAGAGCGCGCCGGCCTCCAGCTGCTTGGTCTCGACCTCGTACCCGCGGCGCTCCAGGAGCTCCTTCCACAGGTAGGTGGAGGCGATGCCCTCGTCCCACGGGATGTAGCCGATGCTGATCTTCCTGCCGTGGCCGGTGCCCGCGCCGGACGCGGTGGTCGAGGTGGCGCCGGAGCCGCCGAGGACGCCGGCGCCGCCCGCGACGAGCGCGAGGACGACGATGCCGACGAGCGCGGTGACGGGCTGCGGGCGGTGCGCCCACAGCCGCGCGGTGCGGCGGCGGGCGACGGCGGCGCGGGCCTTGACGAGGGCGCGGCGGCCGAGCGGGGAGACCTGGTCGCCGAGCGCGCCGGTCATCCGGTCGAGGTACATGGCGAGGACGACGATGGAGACGCCGGCCTCGAAGCCGAGGCCGATGTCGACGTTGCCGATGGCCTTGTAGACGGCGCCGCCGAGTCCGCCGCCGCCGACCATGCCGGCGATGACGACCATGGAGAGGCCGAGCATGATGACCTGGTTGACGCCGGCCATGATCGTCGGCACGGCGAGCGGCAGCTGCACGCGGAGCAGGGTGTCGCGCGGGGTGGTGCCGAACGCCTCGGCGGCCTCCACGAGTTCGGCGTCGACCTGGCGGATGCCGAGCTCGGTCATGCGGACGCCGGGCGGCAGCGCGAAGACGATGGTGGCGATGATGCCGGGGACGACGCCGACGCCGAAGAAGATGATGCCGGGGATGAGGTAGACCATCGCCGGCATGGTCTGCATGAAGTCGAGGACGGGCCGCAGCACGGCGCTGACCGTCTTCGACCGGGCCGCCCAGATGCCGAGGGGGACGGCGATCACCAGGGTGACGAGGGTGGCGACGAGGACCAGCGAGAGCGTCGCCATCGCCTCGTCCCACAGCCGGACGGAGTCGACGAGCGCGAGCCCGGCGAAGGAGATCAGACCGGCGGCGAGGCCGCGCAGCCACCAGGCGACGACGGCGAGGATGCCGGCGAAGAGCAGCGGCTGCGGCGCCGACAGGACGGCGTCGATGCCGTCGTACAGGCCGGTGATGCCGGTGCTGACGGCGTCGAAGAGCCAGGAGAACCGTGCCTGGAGCCAGTCGACGGAGCCGTCGACCCAGGAACCGAGGGGAATCTCAGGCACGAGCGGTCGCCTCCTCGGTCGCGAGCCCGCCCATCACGGCGAGCAGCCTCTCCTTCTGTACGACTCCGAGCGTGGACCCGTCGGCGTCCCGGACGGTCACCGGGTGGGGGCCCGCGGCGGCGAGGGCGCACAGGTCGGCGAGGAGCGTGTCGGGGCCCGCGACCGGGGCGTCCGGGTCGATCCCGGCTCCGGCTTCGGGGGCGGTCATCACGGCGGAGGCGGTGAGCACCCGGGAGCGGTCGACGTCCTGGATGAAGGAGGCGACGTAGTCGTCGGCGGGCCGGACGAGGATGTCCTCGGCCGAGCCGAGCTGCACGATCCGGCCGCCGCGCATGACGGCGACGCGGTCGCCGATGCGCATGGCCTCGTTGAGGTCGTGGGTGATGAAGACGATGGTCTTCTTCAGCTGCTTCTGGAGCACCAGGAGCTGGTCCTGCATGTCGCGGCGGATCAGCGGGTCGAGGGCGCTGAAGGACTCGTCCATGAGGAGCAGGTCGGCGTCGGTGGCGAGCGCGCGGGCGAGGCCCACGCGCTGCTGCATGCCGCCGGAGAGCTCGTCGGGCCAGGACTTCTCCCAGCCGGCGAGGCCGCACAGCTCCAGGGCCTCGGCGGCGCGCTTCTCGCGCTCGGCGCGCGGGACGCCCTGGACCTCCAGGCCGTAGCCGGCGTTCTCCAGGACGGTGCGGTGCGGGAAGAGCGCGAAGTGCTGGAAGACCATGCTGACGCGGCGGGAGCGGACCTCGCGCAGCTCTCGGGGGGAGAGCGCGGTGAGGTCGTCGCCGTCGTAGAGGACGCGGCCCGCGGTCGGTTCGAGCAGGCCGTTGAGCATGCGCAGCAGGGTGGACTTGCCGGAACCCGAGAGGCCCATGACCACGAAGATCTGACCCGGTTCGACCACGAACGAGGCGTCGACGACGGCGGCGGTGACGCCGTCCTCGCGCAGTTCGTCGCGGTCGGCGCCGTTCACGAGCGCGCGGACGGCCGCGGTCTCGTCGGCGGGGCGTCTGGCGAACACCTTGAACAGGTGGTCGGCCTGGAGCCTGGACACATTCACCTCACGGATAGCAGAGAGAACGGCCCGCCACCCCCGCGACCGGGCCGTCGGAGCGGGGCGGGATCTGCCCGCGACACCCGTCGTGTACGGGGCCCACTGCTCGGGGCCCCTTACCGGGTCCGCTCCGGGCACTCGCCTGCCCCGGGCCTCCGGAGCCAAACGCGAAGGTGACCGGGGTCACGGCGCCCGGGAGTGCGTACCGCTCCGGGCCGGTGTCGGCGGGGTGCGGCATGATCGGGGTGTGACGCGACGCCTGATGCTCCTGGACACCGCCAGCCTCTACTTCCGCGCGTACTTCGGCGTGCCGGACTCCGTCCGGGCCCCGGACGGGACGCCGGTGAACGCCGTACGGGGGCTGCTCGACTTCATCGGCCGGCTGGTCCACGACCACCGCCCCGACGACCTGGTCGCCTGCTGGGACGAGGACTGGCGCCCGCAGTGGCGGGTGGACCTGATCCCCTCCTACAAGGCGCACCGGGTGGCCGTGGAGACGGAGACCGGGCCGGACGAGGAGGAGATCCCGGACACGCTCTCCCCGCAGGTGCCGGTGATCGAGGAGGTCCTCGCGGCGCTGGGCATCGCCCGGATCGGCGCGGCGGGCTACGAGGCGGACGACGTGATCGGCACGCTCGCGGGGCGGGCGAAGGGCCCGGTGGACATCGTGACCGGCGACCGGGACCTCTTCCAGCTCGTCGACGACGAGCGGGCGGTGCGGGTCCTGTACCCGCGCAAGGGCGTCGGCGACTGCGACCTGGTGGACGACGAGCTGATCCGCACGAAGTACGGCGTGCGGCCCGACCAGTACGCCGACTTCGCGGCCCTCCGCGGCGACGCCAGCGACGGCCTGCCCGGCGTGAAGGGCATCGGCGAGAAGACGGCGGCGCAGCTGATCACCGAGTACGGCGACCTGGCCGGCGTACGGGCTGCCGCCGAGGACCGCACCTCGAAGCTCACCCCCGCCAAGCGGCGCGGGATCGTGGAGGCGGCGGCCTACCTGGACGTGGCGCCGACGGTCGTCCGCGTCGCGCGCGACGTCCCCCTGCCCGCGTTCGACCCGGCGCTCCCGACAGCCCCGCGCGACCCGGCGGCCCTGAACACCCTCTCGGCCCGCTGGAACCTCGGCGGCGCCGTGAGCCGGCTCCTCCCGGTCCTCGCCGCCCACTGACGCGAACGACGGGAGGATGTTAACTTAGGCATACCTAAGTCTCTCCCTCCCGTCCGTCAGGAGAATCCGCCGTGGCAGAGCAGCCGGCCCGCCAGGCCCCCCGGGCCACCGAAGCGCACGTGGTGCGCACCGAGCGGATCACCCCGCACATGGTGCGGGTCGTGCTCGGCGGCCCGGGCCTCGACGGCTTCGACGCCGGGACCTTCACCGACCACTACGTGAAGCTGCTCTTCGCACCCGGAGGGGTCACCTACCCGGAACCCTTCGACATGGAGCGGATCCGGGCCGAGTACCCGCGCGAGCAGTGGCCCACCACCCGCACGTACACGGTGCGCGCCTGGGACCCGGTGCACCGCGAGCTGACCGTGGACTTCGTGGTCCACGGCGACGAGGGCCTGGCGGGCCCCTGGGCGGCCCGCGCCCAGGTCGGCGAGACGGTCCGCTTCCTCGGCCCCGGCGGCGGCTACACCCCCGACCCGACCGCGGACTGGCACCTCCTCGCCGGCGACGAGAGCGCCCTCCCGGCCATCGCGGTGGCCCTGGAACACCTCCCCGCAGGCGCGCGGGTACACGCCTTCATCGAGATCGAAGACCCCTCCGGCGAACAGAAATTCGCGACGGAGGCGGGCATCGACGTGACCTGGCTCCACCGCGCCGGCCGCCCCACCGGCGAAGCCCTCATCGAGGCCGTACGAGCCCTCCCCTTCCCCGAAGGCGACGTCCACGCCTTCGTCCACGGCGAAGCAGGCTTCGTCAAGGAGCTCCGCCGCCACCTCCGCATGGACCGCCAGATCCCCCGCGACCGCCTCTCCATCTCCGGCTACTGGCGCCACGGCAAGACCGACGAAGCCTGGCGCGCCATCAAGCGCGACTGGAACGCCCAGGTGGAACTGGAACAGGAACCCACCCAGGCCGCATGACGACCGCCCCCGAGGGGAGCGGGAGGGGGCCGGCTCGTCACCCCGTCGCGCTGCCCCGCGCCCGGACCCGGGCCAGGATCCTCGCGGTGGGGCTGGAGGGTGAGGCTGGGGACCGGGCGTATGGCTTCGGGGGCCACGTCCAGGTCGTAGCGGCGGGCGAGGACGGCGAGGACGAGGACCGCTTCCACGAGGGCGAAGCGGGTGCCGAGGCAGACGCGGGGGCCGCCGCCGAAGGGGTACCAGGCGTACTCGGGGATCTTCTCGGCCGGCGCGGCCTCGGCGTCGGTGAGCCAGCGCTCGGGGCGGAAGGTGTCGGCGTCGCCGTACCAGCGGGGGTCGCGGTGGGTGGCCCACTGGCTGGACCAGACGCGGGTGCCGGGCGGGACGGGGGTGCCGCCGAGGGTGGCGCCCTCCTTGGCTGTGCCGGTGAGGAGCCAGATCGTGGGGTAGAGGCGGAGGGTCTCCTTGATCACGGCCTGGGTGTAGGTCAGGGAGGCGTAGTCGTCGTAGCCGGGCTCGTGGTCGGCGAGGACCCGGTCGAGCTCCTCGGCCAGCGTCCGCCGGACCTTCTCGTGGCGGGAGAGGAGGTACCAGGCCCAGACGAGGGTGGAGCTGGTGGTCTCGTGGCCGCCGATGTAGAGGGTGACCGTCTCGTCGCGGATCTCGCGGTCGGAGAGCTGCGCCCCCGTCTCGTCCCGGGCGGTCAGGAGCCGGCTGAGGAGGTCGGGGCGGTCCTCGTCGCCGTCCCGGTGGCGTGCGACGAGGCGGGCGACCTCGGCGTCGATGACGGCGGTGGCGCGTTTGACGCGGGCCCGGCCGGGGGTCGGGATCCAGTCCGGCAGAAGGGCGCCGATCCCGCTGAGCTCCGCGCCGATCTCCTGCTGCGCCACGTCCATCGCCCGCCCGATCGCCTCCGCGTCGGAGGCGGTGTCCGCCCCGAAGATGGTGCGGACGGCGATGAGTCGGGTGAGGGCCGCCATCTCCTGCTTGATGTCGATCCGCTGCCCGTCCGACCAGCGGTCGGCGAGGGCGACGGCGCACTCCGCCATGGTCGCCGCGTAGGAGCGGACCTGCTTGGGGCGGACCGACGGCTGGACCAGCGAGCGCTTGCGCCGCCAGTCGCGCCCCTTGGCGACCACCACGCCGTTCCCCAGCAGGGTGCGGAGGGCGATGCCCAGGTCCGGCTGGTCGAAGGTGGACTCGATCCCGGTGAGCAGCTCGCCGATGTTGTCGGGGTGGGCGATGAAGAGCGCGGAGCTGGGGCCGAACCGCCAGCGGACGACATCGCCCCGCTCCCGCAGCCGCTCGAAGAAGGCGAGCGGGTCCTTGCCGAAGGCCGGCAGGTTTCCGAGCAGCGGCACCCCGCGCGGCCCCTCGGCGATGGTGATGGCGCTGCCTGCCTCCGCGCCGGCGTGCGTGGTCACGTACGTCCCCTCCCCAACTCGCTGTCCCCGTGTGCGAGTCCATGCAAGCGGAAGGCTCCGCCACCGCGCCACCCCTGTGGACAACCACCTGTGGACAACCCGCCCGGAGCAGCGGAAGGGCCCGTGGCGTTCTCCACCACGGGCCCTTCCAGCGGGACTTGACGGGACGTCAGCCCACCGAGCTGTACGCCACCACACCGCGCAGCAGCGCGTCCACGGCCTTGCGCGCGTTCTTCGCGACCGTGCTGTTCTCCCTGGGGGCCGCCGCGGCGATCTGCCCGAGCACGTCGATGACCTGCTTGCACCAGCGGACGAAGTCGCCGGCCGGCATCTCCGCCTCGCGCAGCACCTCGTCGAGGCTCTTGTCGGAGGCCCACTGGTAGGCGGCCCAGGCGAAGCCGAGGTCGGGCTCGCGCTGGCCGACGCCCTCCGCCTGGTTGATCTTGAACTCCTCCTCCAGCGCGTCGAGCCGGCCCCAGATGTGGACCATCTCGGCGAGCGCCGCCTTGGCCTGGCCGCCGGGCACCTTCGGTGCCACGGCGTCGTCGGCCTGCCGCGCCTCGAACACGAGGGCGGAGACGCAGGCGGCGAGTTCGGCCGGGGCGAGCCCCTCCCAGACGCCTTCGCGGAGGCATTCGCTGGCGAGCAGGTCGAGTTCGCCGTAGAGGCGGGCGAGCCGCTTGCCGTTGTCGGTGACCTCGTCGCCGCGCAGGTAGTCGAGCTCGGTGAGGAGCGCGACGATCCGGTCGAAGGTGCGGGCGATGGTGTTCGTCCGGCCCTCGATGCGCCGCTCCAGCTGCTTGGTGTCGCGCTGGAGGCGGTGATAGCGCTCGGCCCAGCGGGCGTGGTCCTCGCGCTCGTCGCAGCCATGGCAGGGATGGGCGCGGATCTCCGTGCGCAGCCGGGCGATCTCGCGGTCGTCGGCGGCGCCGGAGCGCTGCTTGCGGTGCCGTTCGGGGTTGATGTGCCCGGCCTTGGAGCGGAGCGCGGAGGCGAGGTCGCGGCGGGACTGCGGCGAGCGCGGGTTGAAGGTCTTGG
This sequence comes from Streptomyces sp. R302, assembly GCF_012927245.1. Taxonomy (GTDB): domain Bacteria; phylum Actinomycetota; class Actinomycetes; order Streptomycetales; family Streptomycetaceae; genus Streptomyces. The sequence continues at coordinate 193,215 of NZ_JABBGE010000008.1, read as the reverse complement.
GGATCCGCATGCGCTCCAGGGCCTCCACCGGGACGGGGAAGTCGATGGAGGCGAGCCGCTTGACCTGCCGCTCGGCGGTGAGGACGAGGGGCCGGGGCCCGTCGTGGTACTCGAAGCCCCGGTGGCCGTTGGTACGGCCCGCCGGGATGCCGGGGTCGAGGACGAGCGCGAGGCCGGCGAACTTGCCGGTCGGCACGTGGATGACGTCGCCGGGCTTCAGCTTCTCCAGGGAGGCGGCGGCCTGGGCGCGCCGCTGGGCGGCCCCCTGCTTGGCCAGCTCCGTCTCACGGTCCTTGAGGTCGCGGCGGAGCCGCGCGTACTCCTCGAAGTCGCCGAGGTGGCAGGTCATGCCCTCGCGGTAGCCCTCGAGTCCCTCCTCGTTCCGCTGGACCTGGCGGGAGATGCCGACGACGGAGCGGTCCGCCTGGAACTGTGCGAAGGAGGTCTCCAGGAGCTCCCTGGAGCGGTGCCGGCCGAACTGCTCGACCAGGTTGACCGCCATGTTGTACGAGGGGCGGAAGCTGGAGCGCAGCGGGTAGGTGCGGGTGCCGGCGAGTCCGGCGAGGTGGTCGGGGTCGAGGCCGCGCTGCCAGAGGACGACGGCGTGGCCCTCGACGTCGATGCCGCGACGGCCGGCCCGGCCGGTGAGCTGGGTGTACTCGCCGGGGGTGATGTCGGCGTGCTGCTCGCCGTTCCACTTGACCAGCTTCTCCAGGACGACCGACCGGGCCGGCATGTTGATGCCGAGGGCGAGCGTCTCGGTGGCGAAGACGGCCTTGACGAGGCCGCGGACGAAGAGCTCCTCGACGACCTCCTTGAAGGTCGGGAGCATGCCCGCGTGGTGGGCGGCGATGCCGCGCTCCAGCGCCTCCAGCCACTCGAAGTAGCCGAGGACGTGGAGGTCCTCGTCGGGGATGGCGGCGGTGCGGGCCTCGACGATCTCGCGGACGCGCCGGCGGCCCTCGTCGTCGTTGAGCCTCAGGCCGGCGTAGAGGCACTGCTGGACGGCGGCCTCGCAGCCGGCGCGGCTGAAGATGAAGGTGATGGCCGGAAGCAGGCCCTCGTTGTCGAGCCGCTCGATGACCTCGGGGCGGCCGGGCGTCCAGATGCGGGAGCGCTGGCGGCGCTCGCGCTCGCGGTCGGCCTCGCGGACCATCTTGCCGCGGCGCCGGTCGCGGGGGTTGTACGTCCGCGAGTTCTCGGTGCGGGCGAGGCGCAGGAGGTCGGGGTTGACCTCGCGGCGGGAGGCGCCGCGGCCGCCGTGGTCGGTCTCCTCCTCGAAGAGGTCGTACATCCGGCGGCCGGCGAGGACGTGCTGCCAGAGCGGCACGGGCCGGCTCTCGGAGACGATGACCTCGGTGTCGCCGCGGACGGTGTCGAGCCAGTCGCCGAACTCCTCGGCGTTGGAGACCGTGGCGGAGAGCGAGACGAGGGTGACCGACTCGGGGAGGTGGATGATCACTTCCTCCCAGACGGCGCCGCGGAAGCGGTCGGAGAGGTAGTGCACCTCGTCCATCACGACGTAGCCGAGGCCGGAGAGCGCCTGGGACCCCGCGTACAGCATGTTGCGGAGGACCTCGGTGGTCATGACGACGATCGGCGCGTCGCCGTTCACGCTGTTGTCGCCGGTGAGCAGGCCGACCTTGTCGGGGCCGTACCGCTTGACGAGGTCGGCGAACTTCTGGTTCGACAGCGCCTTGATGGGTGTCGTGTAGAAGCACTTGCGGCCCTGGGTGAGGGCGAGGTGGACGGCGAACTCGCCGACGATGGTCTTGCCGGAGCCCGTGGGGGCGGCGACGAGCACGCCCTTGCCCGCTTCGAGAGCCCGGCACGCCTCGATCTGGAACGGGTCCAGTCCGAATTCGTACATCTCTCGGAAGGGGGCCAGCGCGGTGGCCTGCTCCGCGTTGCGCGCCCGTGCGGCCGCGTACGCCTCGGCTGGGGTGAGGTCCTCTGTCATCTTGTCTTCGAGCCTACCCGCCCCCTCCGACAGTGACGCGATCTTTATCGAGGGGCTTCACGGCGGGCGTCGGCGACCGGCCGGGCACCCCGCGGGTGACCCCGGAGACGACGAGGCCCCCCGGCTCTCGCCCGGGGGGCCTGGTCACGACAGGGACCGGATCAGGTGATGTCGTCGTAGCCGGCGTTGTGGGCGCGGGCGCCGTCGGTGCCGCCGGTGGCCTGCTCGGGCAGGGCGCGGGCGGCGGGGACGGAGTCGAGGGCGCCGATGGGCTCGGGGGTGAGGTCGAGGTCGGACGCCTCGTCGTCGGAGAGCCCGGCGTCGGGGTTGTTGCGGGCCCGGCGCTTGTCGTTGAGGAGCGAGAAGCCGACGGCGATGAAGTACAGGACGATGATCGGCCCGGCGAGGGCGATCATGCCGAGCGGGTCGGTGGACGGGGTGGCGACGGCTCCGAAGACGAAGGTGCCCATCACCATGGCGCGCCACCAGCCGGCCATGCGCTTGCCGGTGACCACGCCCGTGAGGTTCAGCATGATCAGCAGCAGCGGCAGCTCGAAGGCCATGCCGAAGACGAGCACCATCCTGGTGGTGAAGTCCAGGAGGTCGTCGAGGGAGAGGAAGTTCGAGGCGACCTCGGGCGTGATGCTGATGAGGACGCGCACGCTGACGGGCATGATCAGGAACGCCGTGTAGGCGCCGGCCCCGAAGAGCGGGACGGCGATCGCGGCGAACCAGTACGTGTACTTCTTCTCGCTCTTGTGGAGGCCGGGCGCGACGAAGGCCCACAGCTGGTACAGCCAGACCGGGCTGGAGGCGACGAGGCCCGCCAGCATGATCACCTTCACCGTGGAGGTGAAGGGGGAGAGCATGGTCTGGTAGGCGAGGACGACGCACCGTCCGCCGGTGTTCTCGGACAGGGAGGAGTCCGGAGGGCACTTCGGTACGGGGGACGACAGAAGGTCCATCAGCTGCTGGCTGAAGAACGCGGCCACCACGGAGGCGAGCACGATCGCCAGCATCGCCTTGGCGACGCGGTTGCGCAGCTCACGGAGGTGGTCCGCGAGCGGCATCCGCCCCTCGGGGTCCTTCTCCTTCTTCATGCGGGCAGACTTGGGCAACCCACGTCCTCATCTCGTGCGGGCAGGCCGCTGGGCGGCGAACTTGCGGGCGAACGGATCAGCGGCCGGCGTGGGCCGGGTCAGCGCTGGGTGGTGTCCGATGCCTCGGTCACGGGGCGGGCGCCGGTGACGTCGCCGGGGGCGGCCTTGATGGTGCGCTGAGCGGCGGGGGCGGCGGGGGCGGCCTGGTCGGCGGGGGCCTCGGCGGGAGCGGCCTCCTGGCCCTCCGACTTCATGGCCTTGGCCTCGCTCTTGAGGATGCGGGCCGACTTGCCGAGGGAGCGGGCCATCTCCGGGAGCTTCTTGGCACCGAAGAGGAGGACGACGACCAGCAGGATGAGGCTGATCTCCAGGGGACCGATCTGACGGAACATGACTGTGGTCTCTCTTCTCACCGAGGCGGCATGGGTGCGTGCCCGGCCGGTCGGACATGCGTCCGGCCTCCGCGCTGTCTGCGATCGTAACCCGCAGGAGTAAACGCCGGGCAATGCCCGTGCGTACTCGCGCTTGCGTCCGAGGGGCCCTGATCAGGCCGTATCGGCGGGGCGCGGACCCGCCGACTCAGGGCAGCGAACGGCCTGTTCGCGCCAGTCCGGTGGCGGCGGTCTCCAGGTCGTCCGCGGCGCGCTGGATGCGCCGTGTGGTGTCTTCCACTTGACGGCCGAGCCGCCGCACCTCCAGGAAGACCCTGACGCCGAGGACGCCGAGGACGGCGAGGCCGAGGAAGCCGAGGGCGATCGCGAGCATGGGCCAGAACATGGGCCGAGCCTAGCGTTTACGGGGTGGGGCGCCGGTCAGGCGGTGGTGTGGAGGCGGAGGGTGCGGACGCCGCCGCCGGTGAGGAGTTCGACGATGCGCTCGCCGGCGGGCTTGCGGACGGAGCTTCCGCATTCGGGGCAGGTGAAGGAGTAGAAGGTGGTGCGGTGGCTCGCTCCGATGGCCAGGCGCAGGGCGCCGGCGGCCAGTTCGAAGCGGCAGCGGCAGTCGGGGCAGGCGGCCTTGAAGAGGACCGGGGCGATCGACGCCGACAGGCCGGACATCACGGACATTTCCCTCAACTCTCTACCTGGAAGACTTGCCGGGACTCGCTCAACTCACTGCCACTCGGGTAAGTCGCCCCCCGGAGCGACCTCCCCGTCCACCCTCGTACGAGAGACAGGTCACACGCCCTCGTACGCGGCGAGCGCCGCCGTCGCCGCCTCCCGGGCGCTGTCCGCGAGCCCGGCGGGCGCGACGATCCGCCCGTCGCTGCCGAGCCGCAGCGCGAGCCGCTTCAGCGAGGCCGGGTCGGGGGTCCGCAGGGTGATCCGCAGGCCGCCGTCCGGCAGCTCGTCGGCCCGGTCGTGCGGGTAGTACTCGGCGACCCAGCGCCCGCCGGGACCGACCTCGACCACGACCTCCGGGTCGTCGGCGGACGGCTGGACCAGCCCCTCGGAGAGGTCCCGCAGCTCCAGCTCCGGGGGCGCGGCGGCCTCCTCCAGGATCCGGATCTCGGCGACCCGGTCGAGGCGGAAGGTGCGGCGGTCCTCCGAGAGCCGGCACCACGCCTCCATGTAGGTGTGGCCGACCGCGAAGAGGCGGATGGGGTCGACCTCGCGCTCGGTGAGCTCGTCGCGGGCCGGCGAGTAGTAGCGGAGCCAGAGCCGCTTGCGCTCGGAGATGGCCCGGTCGACCTCGGCGAAGACGCCGCCCTCGGACTCGAAGGTGACCGAGAGCCGGGCACTGGCGCCGGCGGCCTCGCCGGCGGCGGCCTCCAGCTTGGCGGTGGCGCGCACCAGCGCGTCCCGGTCGCCCTCGCGCAGCCCCGGCAGGGTGGCGACGGCACGGGCGGCGACGAGCAGCGCGGTGGCCTCGTCGGCGGCGAGCCGCAGCGGCTCGGAGGCCTCCGCGCTCAGGGCGCCCGGGTTGCGCCACCAGATCCGGTCGCCGTCGGTGTCGATGTCGAGGAGGTCGCCGCCCCGGAAGCTGGTGCCGCACATGGGCAGCACGTCGAGGTCGGAGATGAGCTCGTCCTCGGTGATGCCGAAGGCGCGGGCCACGTCGGCGACGTGGGCGCCGGGGCGCTCCCGGAGGTAGGTGACGAGGGAGAGCATCCGCCTCGTCTGGTCGATCGCGTTGGCAGCCATGCGGTTCGTCTTCCCCTCAGCCCTTGGCGACGGCGCGCAGCCGCTCCACCACATCGGCCCTCAGGTCGGCCGGTTCCAGTACGACGACGTCGGGGCCGAACTCGACGAGCCAGGCGTCGAGGCCGTGCCCGTACGGGATCTCCAGCTCGTCCCAGCCGTCGGCGCCCTCGCTCGTCTCGGTGGCGCGGGCCCGCAGCGGATAGCCGCAGCCGCTCCGCAGCCGGATCCGGGCGGAGCGGGTGGCGGTCTCCCCCGCCCAGCTCTCGACGGTCTCGCGGACGGTGACAACGTCGGGCACGGGCGCGGTGAAGGCACCGGCCCGCGAGCGGACCTTGCCGGTGATGCGGGAGAGGCGGAAGACCCGCTCGGCGCCGCGTTCGCGGTCCCAGCCGGCGAGGTACCAGTGGCCGCGCCAGCACTCCAGCGTCCAGGGCTCGACCTGGCGGGGCTCGGGGCGGGCGGCGTTGGCCTTGCGGTACTCGAAGGAGACCGGGCGCCGGTCGCGGCAGGCGAGCATCAGCGGCTCGAAGGCTGCCTCGTGGACCGGGATGCGGGGTTCGAGGGCGCTCGGCTGGATCTCGTACGTCTCCTCGGCCTCGGGCATGCCGGCGGCGCGCAGCTTCTGGAGGGCGCCGCTGGCGGCTCCGGCGAGGCGGGCCTGCTGCCAGACCCGGGCGGCGAGACCGAGCGCGGCGGCCTCCTCGACGTCCAGGGTGATGGGCGGGAGGCGGTTGGAGTCGCGGCGGGCGAGGTAGCCGGTCTCGCCGTCGAGGTTCTCGACGGTCTCGATCACCAGTCCGAGCTCGCGCAGGTCGTCCTTGTCGCGCTCGAACATGCGGTTGAAGGCCTCGTCGCCGCTGGCCTCCAGATAGGCCTCGATGGAGCCGCGCAGCTCCCGCTTGCTGAGGGCGCGTCGCGTCCCGAGCAGGCACAGCGCGAGATTCATGAGCCGCTCGGCCTTGGCAATCGCCATGGACGCCTTGCACCCTCTTCCCCGGTTCCGTTCTCGGACGTCCGACCGTACCGCCCCGGGGTGTCCGGGCAAAAGCCGAGGGCCCCCGCCGTGGAGGCGGGGGCCCTCGGTGGGGTGCGCGGGCCGGGTCAGGGCTTCTTCACGCCCACCAGGTCGCAGACGAAGATCAGCGTCTCGCCGGGGGCGATCTTGCCGCCGGCGCCGCGGTCGCCGTAGGCGAGGTGCGCGGGGATGACCAGCTGGCGGCGGCCGCCGACCTTCATGCCCTGGACACCACGGTCCCAGCCCTGGATGACCATGCCGACACCGAGCGGGAACTCCAGCGCCTCGCCGCGGTTCCAGGAGGCGTCGAACTCCTCACCGGTGCTGAAGGAGACACCGACGTAGTGGACCTTGACCGTGTCACCGGCCGCGGCCTCCGCGCCGTCGCCCTCCCAGATGTCCTTGATCTCCAGGTCGGCCGGCGGCTCGCCGCCCGGGAAGTCGACCTCGGGCTTCTCGATGCTCACTGCAGTGTGCTCCTCATACGGGTGAAACCGCGCGGACGATGGCCCGCGCGACCCCGACAACCTACCGCCTGGCGGGCCGGGACGCGCGGGAACCCGTCACTGCTTGGTGAGGATGTCGACCGTGAAGACGAGGGTCGAGTTCGCCGGGATCGGGCCCTGGGCCTGGTCGCCGTAGCCGTCGGCCGGCGGGGCGACGATCAACACGCGGCTGCCGACCTTCTTGCCCTCAAGGCCCTTGCTCCAGCCCTTGATGACGTTGGCGAGCGGGAAGGTGGCCGGGGCGCCCCGGTCGTAGGAGCTGTCGAACTTCTTGCCGTCCTTCCAGAGCACGCCCTGGTACTGGACGGTCAGGGTGTCGCTGGCCTTGACGACCTCGCCCTTGCCCTCGATGACGTAGTTGGAGACGAGCTTCGTCGGCGCGTCGGTCTTCGGGACGGTCAGCGAGGGCGCCTTGCCGTCGGTGTTGGTACCGACCTTCGGCAGGTCCTTGTTCTCCTGCGCGACGACGGTGCCCTCGGCGGACTTCGGGACCGTGGTCGCCTTCAGGATGTCGACGACGAAGACGAGGGTGGCGCCGCCCTTGATGCTCGGCGGGGAGCCCTGCTCGCCGTAGCCCAGCTCCGGCGGGATGCCGATCTCGACGCGGCTGCCGACCTTCTGACCCTTCAGGCCCTGGTCCCAGCCCTTGATGACCTGACCGGCGCCGAGGGTGAGGGTGAACGGCTCGCCGCGGTCGAAGCTGTTGTCGAAGGGGGTCGTCGAGTCCCAGGTCTGACCGAGGTAGTTGACCTGGAGGGCGTCGCCGTCCTTGGTCGCCGGGCCGTCGCCCTCGCTGATGACGTTGACCTTGAGCTCCTTCGGCGGGTCGCCCTCGCCCTTGGAGAGGGTCGGCTTCTCGCCGAACTTCTGCCCCGCGGTGATGGCGGGCAGCCCGTTGGTCATCGAGGCGTTATCGGAGCCCTTGGTGTCGCTGCCGCAGGCCGCTGTGAGCAGCAGCAGCGGGACGACGAGAAGGCCGGCAATTCGGCGCACGTGTTCCTCAGATCTCAGACGGCACAGTAGTTGTCCGGACACTCTAAGGGACCCGCCCAAAACGTCCAGGGCCCCGCGCGTCCTGCGCACGGGGCCCCGGTCCGGTCTTGTGACCGTCCTACATACCGGCGATCAGCTTCTCCACCCGGTCGTCCACCGAGCGGAACGGGTCCTTGCAGAGGACCGTGCGCTGCGCCTGGTCGTTGAGCTTGAGGTGGACCCAGTCGACGGTGAAGTCCCGGCGCTGCTCCTGGGCGCGGCGGATGAAGTCGCCGCGGAGCCGGGCCCGGGTCGTCTGCGGGGGCACGGACTTGCCCTCGAAGATCTTCACGTCGTTGCAGATCCGCGCCGCCTGCCCGTTCTTCTGGAGCAGGTAGTACAGCCCGCGGCGGCGGTGGATGTCGTGGTAGGCGAGGTCTATCTGGGCGACCCGCGGGTTCGACATGGTCATGTTGTGCTTGGCGCGGTACCGCTCGATGAGCTTGTACTTCATCACCCAGTCGATCTCGGTCTGGATGCGGTCCAGCTCCTCCTGCTCGATCGCGTCGAGCGTGCGGCCCCACAGTTCGAGGACCTGGGCGACGGTGCCGGAGCGGATGCCGCGCCGGTCGACGAAGTCGGAGGCCTTCTCGAAGTACTCGCGCTGCACCTCCAGGGCGGAGGCCTCGCGGCCGCTGGCCAGGCGCACCTTGCGCTGGCCGGTGATGTCGTGGCTGACCTCGCGGATGGCCCGGATCGGGTTCTCCAGGGTCAGGTCGCGCATCACGGTGCCCGCCTCGATCATGCGCAGCACGAGGTCGGTGGCGCCGACCTTGAGGAGCATGGTCGTCTCGGACATGTTGGAGTCGCCGACGATGACGTGGAGCCGGCGGTAGCGCTCGGCGTCGGCGTGCGGCTCGTCCCGGGTGTTGATGATGGGCCGGGAGCGGGTGGTGGCGGAGCTGACGCCCTCCCAGATGTGCTCGGCGCGCTGGGAGACGCAGTAGACGGCGCCGCGCGGGGTCTGGAGCACCTTGCCGGCGCCACAGATCAGCTGACGCGTCACCAGGAACGGGATGAGGATGTCGGCGAGGCGGGAGAACTCGCCGTGGCGGGCGACGAGATAGTTCTCGTGGCAGCCGTAGGAGTTTCCGGCGGAGTCGGTGTTGTTCTTGAAGAGGTAGACGTCGCCCGCGATTCCCTCCTCGTGCAGGCGGCGTTCGGCGTCCACGAGAAGACCTTCGAGAATGCGCTCGCCGGCCTTGTCGTGGGTGACGAGTTCGATCACGTCGTCGCATTCCGGTGTGGCGTATTCCGGATGCGAACCCACGTCGAGGTACAGGCGGGCACCGTTCCGCAGGAAGACATTGCTGCTGCGGCCCCATGACACGACTCGGCGGAAGAGGTACCGCGCCACTTCGTCAGGAGACAGTCGGCGCTGTCCCCTGAACGTGCACGTGACGCCGTACTCGTTCTCCAGCCCGAAAATGCGGCGGTCCATGTCTGAACATTACGCCTGACAGCCTGTGCTGAAACCGGGTTGGACGTTTCCGTCCCGATCGTTTTCCGGTCAGAGGGTGTTCTTTTCGGCGTGTACGGCGCCGGCGGCGCCCCCGCCCGCGGCGTGTCGGGAGCGGCGGCCGGGCGCGTCGGGGTCGTTCAGCACCCGCCCGGTGGCGAGCAGGACCAGCAGCGCGGTCAGTCCGCCGGCACCGGCCACCGCGAACCCCGCCACGGTCCCGGAGAGTTCGACGGCGGGCCCGGCGGCGGCCGAGCCCAGGGCGGCGCCGACGCCGAAGGTGGTGACCAGCCAGGAGAAGGCCTCGGTGACGGTGCCGGCCGGGGCGTGCCGGTCCACCACGATGAAGGCGCAGGCCAGTACGGGGGCGAGGAAGAAGCCCGAGAGGGCCGCGAGGGCGCTCATGGCGACCGGGCCCGGGGTGAGCGTCAGCGGCAGGTAGCAGAGCGCGAGGAGCCCGACCAGGACGCGCAGCCGGCGCTCGGGCGCGCCGGCCCACCGCCGGGCGCCGTAGAGGACGCCGCCGAGGAGGGCGCCGAGGCCGAGGGCGGCCATCAGCCAGCCGTAGACGGACGGGGCGCCGCGGTCGTCGGCGTAGGCGACGGCGGCGACCGTGATGGAGCCGAGGGCGAGCCCGACGAAGAAGAACGAGCCGAGCAGGGCGAGCAGCCCCCGGGACCGCAGGGCGCCCAGCCAGTGGGCCTCGCGGGGCGCGGAGCGCCAGGCCCGGGACGGCTCGGAGAGGACGACGGAGAGGGCTCCGAGGACGCCTATGAGGTTGATGGCGAGGAGGGCGGCGGCGGGCGACCACAGGGCGACGAGGAGGGTCACCAGGAGCGGGCCGACGGTGAACATGACCTCCTGGGCGACCGCGTCGAGGGCGTACGCCCGGTGCACCCGGTCCTCGCGGCCCAGGACGCTCGGCCAGAGGGCGCGCAGGCCGCCCTCCAGGGGCGGGGTGAAGAACCCGGCGAGGACGACGGCGGCGTAGGCGAGCGGGAGGTCGCCGATGCCCACGAGGGCGAAGAGGGCCATGCCGAGGGCCGAGAGCACGGCGGCGGGCAGCTGGACCCGGGGCTGCCCCTTGAGGTCGACGGCACGGCCGAGGAGCGGCTGGCCGACGGCGTTGGCGAGGCCGTACGCGGCGACGAGGCCGCCCGCGAGGGTGTAGCCGCCGCCCTGGTCGCGGACGAAGAGGGTCATGGCGACGGGCCCGGTGCCGTTGGGCAGCCGGCCGACCAGGGTGCCGGTGAGCAGGCGGAGCGCGTGCGGCGCCCGCAGGATGTCGCGGTAGCCGCCGTGTGCCGTGGCCTCGGTGGCCATGCGGGTCTCCCCTCCGTCGGCTCCCGCCGAGGTTTTACGTATAACTAGCGTCGTCATACGTACCATGGCGGCGTGACACGGGTCCACCCCGCGTCCCCGCCCCACCGACCAGCGCCCCACCGACAGCGTCCACCCCGGAGGCCCCGTGCAGACCCCCGAACCCCCGGGCGCCACCCGTCCAACCAGCAAGGACGTGGCCCGGGTGGCAGGCGTCTCACAGGCCACCGTCTCCCTCGTCCTCGGCGACAAGTGGCGCGGCCGTGTGTCGGAACGCACGGCCGGCACCGTCCGGGACGCCGCCCGCGCCCTCGGCTACCGGCCCAACCTCGCCGCCCGCAACCTGCGCCTCGGCCGCACCCGTACCGCCCTGCTCGTCGTCCCCGCGCTCACCAACGAGTTCTTCGCCCACGTGTACACCGGCGCGGCGGCGGTCGCCGCCGACCACGGCTTCGGCGTCGTGCTCTACCCCTCCCCCGACGGCGTGGGCCCCGCCCGCGACCCGTTCGCCTCCGCCCAGGCCGCCCTCGACGGCGTCCTCGCCTCCTCCATGGCCACCGCCGCTCTGGAGGCCTTCCGCGGCAGCGAACTCCCGCTCGTCATGCTCGACAGCGACCCGGCGGACCCCGGCGCCGCCGCCCACGTCAACCTCGACGTCGCCCAGGGCATGCGGCTCGTCACCGCCCATCTGCTCGCCCTCGGCCACCGCCGCTTCCTGCACCTCGCCTCCGCGGCCCCCTCCTGGACCTTCGACGTCCGCGCCGCCGCGCTCGGCGAGGCCCTGCGCGGGACGGAGGTGCGCACCGTACGGTCCCCGCTGACCGTCGCGGCCGCCCGGGAGGCCGCCGGCGCCGCCCTCGCCGCCCCCGGGCCCCGCCCCACGGCGGTCGTCTGCGACGACGACATCCTCGCCGCCGGCGTCTGCAAGGCCGCCCGCCGCCTCGGCCTGCGCGTCCCGGAGGACCTCTCCGTCACCGGCTTCGACGACATGGCGCTCGCGACGGCCGTCGAGCCGGAACTCACCACGGTCCGGCTGCCCGCCGAGGAGTTCGGCCGCCGCGGCATGGAGGCGCTGCTCGCCGTCCTGACGGGCGAACCGGCCCGCTCCGACGTCCTGCCCGCCGAGCTGGTCCCGCGCGGCTCCACGGGCCCGGCACCGGCCCTCTGACCCCCGGAACGCGCGGAGGGGCCCGGCCCTGATGGACCGAACCCCTCCGCGCGTCCGCTCGGGACCTACTCCTCGGGCGCCTCGTCCGAGGGCTCGTCCGTCTTCGTGATCGCCGCGTCGTCCGCCTCCAGGAGGCGCGACAGCTGGCGGCCGACGATCCGCTTGAACTTCCGCTGCTGCGGACGCGTGCGGTCCAGGACCGCCACCTCCAGGCGCTCGGCGGGGATCTCCCGCTCGGTGCCGTTGGTGTCCCGGGAGAGCGCCTGCACCGCGAGCTTCAGGGCCTCCGCGAGCGACATCCCGTCCCGGTGGCGCTGGTCCAGGAAGGAGCTGATCTGCTCCGCGTTGCCGCCCACCGCCACCGAGCCGTGCTCGTCCACGATGGAGCCGTCGTGCGGCAGCCGGTAGATCTGGTCCCCGGCCGGCTCGGTGCCGACCTCGGCGACCACCAGCTCCACCTCGTACGGCTTCTCGCCGGCGCTGGAGAAGATGGTGCCCAGCGTCTGCGCGTAGACGTTGGCCAGGCCGCGCGCGGTGACGTCGTCCCGGTCGTAGGTGTAACCGCGCAGGTCGGCGTAGCGGACGCCGCCGATCCGCAGGTTCTCGTACTCGTTGTACTTGCCGGCGGCGGCGAAGCCGATCCGGTCGTAGATCTCGCTGAACTTGTGCAGGGCGCGGGACGGGTTCTCACCGACGAAGACGATGCCGTCGGCGTACTGGAGCACGACCAGGCTCCGTCCGCGCGCGATGCCCTTGCGGGCGTACTCCGCGCGGTCGGCCATGGCCTGCTGGGGGGAGACGTAGAACGGTGTCGACACCGGCGCTCGTCCCTTTCTTCTGGGCTGTGAGGGGGCGACGTACGGGTCAGAGCAGGGCGGCGCGCGGTCCGTCCGGCTGCTCCAGACGCCGCTCGGTGACCGAACGGGCCAGCTCGGAGGATTCCGCCTCGGTGAGCCTGCGGAAGCCCTCGTCGGTGATGACGGTGACGATCGGGAAGATCCGGCGGGCCAGGTCCGGGCCACCGGTCGCCGAGTCGTCGTCCGCCGCGTCGTACAGCGCCTGTACGACCAGTGTGGTCGCCTGCTGCTCGGTGAGGTCCTCGCGGTACAGCTTCTTCATGGAGCCGCGGGCGAAGATGGAACCCGAGCCGGTGGCGGCGTAGCCGTGCTCCTCGGAGCGGCCGCCGGTCACGTCGTACGAGAAGATCCGGCCCTTCTCCCGGCCCTCGTCCCAGCCGGCGAAGAGCGGCACGACGGCGAGGCCCTGCATGGCCATGCCGAGGTTGCTGCGGATCATGGTGGAGAGACGGTTCGCCTTGCCCTCCAGGGAGAGCGTGGCGCCCTCCACCTTCTCGAAGTGCTCCAGCTCCAGCTGGAAGAGCTTCACCATCTCGACGGCGAGACCGGCGGTGCCGGCGATGCCGACTGCGGAGTACTCGTCCGCGGGGAACACCTTCTCGATGTCCCGCTGCGCGATCATGTTGCCCATGGTGGCCCGCCGGTCACCCGCGAGCACGACGCCCCCCGGGAACGTCGCGGCCACGATCGTCGTACCGTGCGGAGCCTCGACGATCCCCTCCGGCAGCCTCCGGTTGCCCGGCAGCAGCTCCGGCGAGTGGTCGGCGAGGAAGTCGATGAAGGACGAGGACCCCGGCGTCAGGAAGGCTGCCGGTAGACGCCCTGTGCTACGAGTGTTGGGTTCCACAGGTTTCCTTCCACGTATGCGGCTGCACGCCTGATGACGTCTGGCCGATCCTTGAGTTGCCCCAGAGCCGCGTTGCAGCTGAAGCACAGTACGCCTCGGACCTTACCCGTCCGATGATCGTGATCCACATGCTCCGCCGGACCGTCCTGGCAGATCACGCAGACACCACCCTGGTCGGCGATCATCCGATCGCGCTCGACTTCGGTGATGCCGTACTGGCGCTTGAGATGCCCGGCTCGCCCCTGCGCCTTCTTGCATGCCTTGCAACGAGTGGCGAGGCCGTCCGACGCGGTGGCGTTGCGATGCCAGTCACTGTGTGGCTTGATCTCGCCGCACTGCCGACAGAGCTTGTGCCCCACCGGCACGTCCACCTTGCTTCGGACGACCCTGCCCTTGGCTGCCTGTCTGATCCGATAGCGCTCAGCCCCGTAGGCGGAAACGCATTCTCGGCACCTCGGCTGCAGTCCGTCCGCGCGATTGCAGTCCCGCGCGAATCCACTCAGCGGGACATCCCGCCCGCAACCGCGGCAATGCTTGACAGCCTTCGACATCTCCCCGCCCCTGCGACTTCACCTTCGTTTCGAAGGCTACTGGCCGCCTTTCTGCACGAAACTCCGCACGAACTCCTCAGCATTCTCCTCGAGTACGTCGTCGATCTCGTCGAGGACCGAGTCCACGTCCTCGCTCAGCTTCTCCTGGCGTTCCTGGAGGTCGGAGCTCGCCTCCGTGGTGGTCTCCTCGACCTCCTCCGTGGAACGCGTGGCCTTCTGCTGTCCGCCGCCGGTGTCCTTGCCCGCCATTTCCTCACCCCGCTCGAATCGGATCGCTCGGACTTGTGCTGCTGGGGTCCTGCAAGATCAGACCCTACAAGCCGGGACCGACATCGGCCCCCGCATTTCCGCAACGCCCGCGCACTGCTTCCATGATTCCCAGGGCCCGGGTATTTCAGGCCCTTTTTCCGGTCTCGAATCAGCTGCCGGAGAGGACCCTGACGAGCTCCTCCGCCGTGCGGCAGCGGTCCAGGAGGGCCGCCACGTGGGCCTTGGTGCCGCGCAGGGGCTCCAGGGTCGGGACGCGCTGGAGCGAGTCGCGGCCCGGCAGGTCGAAGATCACCGAGTCCCAGGAGGCCGCGGCCACGTCGTCGGCGTACTGCTCCAGGCAGCGGCCCCGGAAGTAGGCCCTGGTGTCCTCCGGCGGCGCCGTCTCGGCCCGCTCCACCTCGGCCTCGTCGAGGAGCCGCTTCATGCGCCCGCGGGCCACCAGACGGTTGTACAGCCCCTTGTCGGGCCGCACGTCCGCGTACTGGAGGTCCACCAGGTGCAGCCGCGGCGCGTCCCAGTCCAGGCCGTCGCGGCGCCGGTAGCCCTCCAAGAGCTCCCGCTTGGCGATCCAGTCCAGCTCGCCGGCCAGGCTCATCGGGTCGTTCTCCAGGCGGTTGAGGGTGTCCTCCCATCGGGAGAGGACGTCCTTGGTCTGGTCGTCGGCGTCGGAGCCGTACCGCTCGTCCACGTACTTCCTGGCCAGCTCGAAGTACTCCATCTGCAGCTGCACCGCGGTGAGTGTCCGGCCGCTGCGCAGCGTGACGAGGTACTGGAGCGTGGGGTCGTGCGAGACGTGGTGGAGGGTGCGGACGGGCTGGTCGACAGCGAGGTCGACGGTGATGAAGCCGTCCTCGATCATGGAGAGGACGAGCGCCGTGGTGCCGAGCTTCAGGTAGGTGGAGATCTCGGAGAGGTTGGCGTCCCCGATGATCACGTGCAGCCGGCGGTACTTCTCCGCGTCGGCGTGCGGTTCGTCGCGGGTGTTGATGATGGGGCGCTTGAGGGTGGTCTCCAGGCCGACCTCGACCTCGAAGTAGTCGGCGCGCTGGCTGATCTGGAAGCCGTCCTCGCGGCCGTCCTGCCCGAGGCCGACGCGGCCGGCGCCGGTGACGACCTGGCGGGAGACGAAGAAGGGCGTCAGGTGGCGCACGATGTCCGAGAAGGGGGTCTCCCGCTTCATCAGGTAGTTCTCGTGCGTGCCGTAGGAGGCGCCCTTGTTGTCGGTGTTGTTCTTGTAGAGGTGGATCGGCTGGGCGCCGGGGAGCTGGGCGGCGCGCTCGGCCGCCTCGGCCATGATCCGCTCGCCGGCCTTGTCCCAGAGGACGGCGTCGCGCGGGTTGGTGACCTCGGGGGCGCTGTACTCGGGGTGGGCGTGGTCCACGTAGAGCCGGGCGCCGTTGGTGAGGATCACGTTGGCGAGGCCGATGTCCTCGTCGGTGAGCTGGCTGGAGTCGGCGACCTCGCGGGCGAGGTCGAAGCCGCGGGCGTCCCGCAGCGGGTTCTCCTCCTCGAAGTCCCAGCGGGCGCGGCGCGCCCGGTGCATCGCCGCGGCGTAGGCGTTGACGATCTGGGACGAGGTGAGCATGGCATTGGCGTTCGGGTGTCCGGGGACGGAGATCCCGTACTCCGTCTCGATGCCCATTACTCGCCGTACGGTCATGCGGCCCTCCTTGCCCGGCGGCGCTCAGTGCGCGACTCGGCGGTACCGAAGAGCCTAGAGCGGCTCCGCGCTGGTGGGGAGATCACTTGCGGTATTTCCCGGATATGGCCGGGAGTTTTTCCGGTGAGAATGCGACGGCTGCGGATGCCCGGTTTCCGGACATCCGCAGCCGGTGTGCGCTTTTACAGGTACTGACCGGTGTTGGCCACCGTGTCGATGGAGCGTCCGGTGTCCGCGCCCTGCTTTCCGGTGACGAGGGTCCGGATGAAGACGATCCGCTCGCCCTTCTTTCCGGAGATGCGGGCCCAGTCGTCGGGGTTGGTGGTGTTGGGCAGGTCCTCGTTCTCCTTGAACTCGTCCACGCAGGCCTGGAGGAGGTGGGAGACGCGGATGCCCTTCTGGTTGTGGTCGAGGAATGCCTTGATGGCCATCTTCTTGGCCCGGTCGACGATGTTCTGGATCATCGCGCCGGAGTTGAAGTCCTTGAAGTACAGGACTTCCTTGTCGCCGTTGGCGTACGTGACTTCGAGGAAGCGGTTCTCCTCGGATTCGGCGTACATCTGCTCGACGACGGACTGGATCATTCCGTGGGCGGCGGCGGCCTTGGAGCCGCTGTGCTCGGAGACGTCGTCCGTGTGGAGCGGGAGGTTGGCGGTGAGGTACTTCGCGAAGATGTCCTTCGCGGCCTCGGCGTCCGGGCGCTCGATCTTGATCTTCACGTCGAGGCGGCCGGGGCGGAGGATCGCGGGGTCGATCATGTCCTCGCGGTTGGAGGCGCCGATCACGATCACGTTCTCCAGGCCCTCGACGCCGTCGATCTCGGCGAGGAGCTGGGGGACGATGGTGTTCTCGACGTCGGAGCTGACGCCGGATCCGCGGGTGCGGAAGAGCGATTCCATCTCGTCGAAGAAGACGATGACGGGGGTGCCTTCGCCGGCCTTCTCGCGGGCCCGCTGGAAGACCAGGCGGATGTGCCGCTCGGTCTCGCCGACGTACTTGTTGAGGAGTTCGGGGCCCTTGATGTTGAGGAAGTAGGACTTCCCCGCGGGCTGGCCGGTGACCTCGGCGACCTTCTTGGCCAGGGAGTTGGCGACGGCCTTGGCGATGAGTGTCTTGCCGCAGCCGGGCGGCCCGTAGAGCAGGATGCCCTTGGGCGGCCGCAGTTCGTGCTCCTTGAACAGGTCGGGGTAGAGGTACGGGAGCTCGACCGCGTCGCGGATCAGTTCGATCTGGTTGCCCAGACCGCCGATCTTGTCGTAGTCGACGTCCGGGACCTCTTCGAGGACGAGTTCCTCGACCTCGCTCTTGGGCACGACCTCGTAGACGTACCCGGAGCGGGAGTCGAAGAGCAGGGCGTCGCCGGAGCGGATGGTGATGTCCAGGAGCGGCTCGGCGAGCCGCACCACCCTCTCCTCGTCGGTGTGCCCCACCACCAGGGCGCGCTCGCCGTCCTCCAGGATCTCCTTGAGGGTGACGATCTCCCCGGCGCGCTCGAACTCCATGGCCTCGACCACGTTGAGCGCTTCGTTGAGCATGACTTCCTGGCCGCGCCGGAGCTCTTCGAGCTCGACGCTGGGGCTCACGTTCACCCGGAGCTTGCGGCCCCCGGTGAAGATGTCGCACGTGCCGTCCTCATTGGCCTGAAGGAAGACACCGAATCCGGCCGGCGGCTGTGCGAGCCGGTCGACCTCCTCCTTGAGGGCCACGATCTGGTCGCGTGCCTCACGGAGCGTGTTCGCCAGCCTTTCGTTCTGCGCGGACACGCCGGCCAGGCTCGTCTGCAGCTCGACGATCCGCTCTTCGAGAATCCTCGTGTGTCGCGGAGAGTCGGCGAGCTTGCGGCGCAGGACGGCGATTTCCTGCTCGAGATAGGCAACCTGGCCGGCAGGGTCTTCAGACCCCCGCCCCGGCCGGATGCCGCGGTTGATGTCGTCGTCGTGGGCTGCCACGGTCCTCACCTCCTCCAAGGGGAGCTGGACGCATCCTGACCCTACCTGCGTGGGTGATGATTGAAACCCCTAGATCAAAAAGACTCCGGGGTGTGTCCGATCTTCACCCTTGCGCTTCCCCTCTCGCCAGCTGAATACCCACCCTTCGGGCTCTGAAAGCGGGCAGTTGTATCGTCGTGAGGGGTCAACACCCGCGGGTCGCGGCCTCAATTGTCCGCGCGGAGCAGAAACGGCAGAAGAGATGAGCGTGCAGCACGAGGCGCCGGCCGACGGGGCCGAGGAGGCTCTGGAGGTCTGGATCGACCAGGACCTGTGCACGGGGGACGGGATCTGCGCTCAGTACGCTCCCGAGGTCTTCGAACTGGACATCGACGGGCTCGCGTATGTGAAGAGCGACGACGACGAGCTGCTGCAGGAGGCGGGGGCGACGACCCCGGTGCCGCTGCCGCTGCTCCAGGACGTGGTGGACTCGGCGAAGGAGTGCCCGGGCGACTGCATCCACGTCCGTCGGGTCCGGGACCGGGTCGAGGTGTACGGCCCCGACGCGGAGTGACGGGTCAGGCGCCGAACGCGGCCGTGCCGGTGGTGCGGACGAAGGCGCCGCCGGTCCACTCCCAGGTGACCTGCTCCTTCTCGTCGGGGCAGCAGCTGGGGACGTCGGGGGACGAGTAGCCGAGCAGGGTGGCGCGGACGGCTCCGTCGCGGATCGCGAGGCCGGTGACGCTGCGGAGCTCGCGCGGGTCGACGAGGGTGGCGACCACGCGCGCGGGGGCGCCGTCGCTGTGGCCGGGGGTGAGGACGTACAGGCCGGCGGGCGGGGTTCCGGATCCGGCTTCGCAGTGTACGACCGCAACGGTCTCGGGGTTCTTGTCGCCGTCGAGGTCGCCGGTGGCGCTCCGGGCGACGCGGTGGCCCGCTCCCCCGCAGGAGAGGGGGTAGGCGGCCGTGTCGGGGTCGGGTGCGGCGGCCGGTCCAGCGGCCGGGGGCGCGGAAGCGGAAGCCGACCGGACGGTGGGGCCGGCTTCGGCGGCGCGGGGGGTCAGGGCACCTGTGAGGGCGACGACCGCGGCGGTCGCGGTGGCGGTGGCCAGCCAGTGCAGCGGCCGGGCGTGGGTGTGAGCGAGGTCCACGGGGTCCGGGGCGGCGGAGGGCTGCACGCGAGACGTCTCCTGTGAGGGTGGTGCCGAGGGGTTGCGGGCATCGTGCCACACGTCACAGGGCGGTGGAACAGCCGGGGGTGGGATGCGTGGTGCCGAACGCGGCGACGCCGCCGCCCGGTTCCCCGCGGGGCGGGGTGAACGGGCGGCGGCGTCGCCGGTTTCCTGTCGGTGTGTCAGCCCTTGTTGGGGCCGTCGTAGTCCTCGCCGTAGGCGCCCTTGGCGGGGCGGCGGCGGCGCATCGGGGGCTCGACGCCGTCCGCGAGGCGGCGGGCGGTGACGAGGAAGCCGGTATGGCCGATCATGCGGTGATCGGGGCGGACGGCGAGGCCCTCGACGTGCCAGTTGCGGATCATGGACTCCCAGGGCTGAGGCTCGGCGTAGCAGCCGATCTCGCGGATGGACTCCACGGTGCGGGCGAGCTGGGTGGTGGTGGCCACGTAGCAGCAGAGGATGCCGCCCGGGACGAGGCTCTTGGAGACGGCCTCCAGGCACTCCCAGGGGGCGAGCATGTCGAGGATGACCCGGTCGACGTCGGTGTCGGTCAGGTTGTCCTGGAGGTCGCCGACGGTGAGCTGCCAGGCCGGGTGGGGGCCGCCGAAATAGCGCTCGACGTTGCCCTTCGCGATCTCGGCGAAGTCCTCGCGGCGCTCGTAGGAGTGCAGCATTCCGCTGTCGCCGATGGCGCGGAGCAGGAAGCTGCTGAGCGAGCCGGAACCCACGCCGGCCTCCACGACGCGCGCGCCGGGGAAGATGTCGGCGAAGGCGAGGATCTGTCCCGCGTCCTTCGGGTAGACCACGGCGGCGCCGCGGGGCATGGACAGGACGTAGTCGGGGAGCAGGGGGCGCAGCGCGAGGTAGGCCACGTTTCCGGTGGTGCGGACAACGCTGCCCTCGGGGGCACCGATCAGCTCGTCGTGCGGGAAGGAACCCTTGTGGGTGTGGAAGTTCTTTCCCTCTTCGAGCGTGAACGTGTAGTGGCGGCCCTTGGGGTCGGTCAGCTGAACCTGGTCCCCGACCTTGAAGGGCCCGCGTCGGCGGGCGGCACCGGTCGGTTCGGACATGGGAACAGAGTACCGGTGTTACTGGGACGGTCGTGCCATGGCCTTGACGAAGGCGCGCTCGACGTCGGTGGTGGCGAGGACGCCGTAGATCTCGCCGGTCTCCTCGACGACGAGGTACTCGGTGGCGGGGGTGGTGCGGAGGTGGTCGAGGAGGGGCTGGCCGGTGAGCTCGGCGGGGACGCGCATGCCGTCGGTGAGGTCCTGGGCGAGGGCGGTGACGGCGACCCAGGGGCGGCGGTGCTGGGGGACGGCGGCGATGGCGGCCTCGCGGACGATCCCGGTGGGGTCGCCGGTGGGGTCGACGACGACGAGGGCGCGGGCGCCGGCCTCGTTGGCGCGGCGGAGGGCCTCGGAGAGGGGGGTGGCGGGTTCGACGGGGATGGCGCGGCGGGTGAGGGCTCGGGCGCGGAGCTCGGGGAGGTGTTCGCGCAGCCGGGCCATGCGGAGGCTGTTGCCGGCACCGGTCCAGATGATGGCGGCCAGGATGGCGGCGAGGAGGGCGTCGGTGACGGTGGTGAAGCCGTCGATGTCGGCGGTGGAGTTGCCGAGCCAGCCGGTGCGGGTGAGGAGGGGGAGGCCGATGAGGACGGTGACGGCGAGGGCGCGGCCGACCCAGGCGGCGGCGATGGTGCCGGTCATGGGCTTGCCGGTGAGCTTCCAGACGACCGCGCGGAGCATCCGGCCGCCGTCGAGGGGCAGGCCGGGCAGGAGGTTGAAGATCGCCACGATGAGGTTGGAGATCATCAGGCCGGCGAGGAGGACGCCGGGCACGGTGCCGGGTGCGACGGCCTGCATGGCGAGGTAGAAGACGCCGGCGAGGGCGAGGGAGAGGAGGGGGCCGACGAAGGCGAGGACGAATTCGCGGCCGGGGGTCTCGGACTCCTTCTCGATCTCGGAGACGCCGCCGAAGAACTGGAGCTGGATGCGCCGCACCGGGAGTTTGAAGCGGAGGGCGGCGATGGTGTGGGCGAGTTCGTGGACGAGGACGGAGGCGTAGAAGGCGACGGCGAAGAAGAGGGAGACGAGGTAGCGGGCGGCGCCGAGTTCGGGCAGGACGCGTTCGATCTGGTCGCCGAAGACCCAGGTGATGAGGGCGGCGACGAGGAACCAGCTGGGGGCGACGTAGACGGGCACGCCGAAGGGGCGGCCCATCAGGATCCCGCCGCCGGGTTCCTCGGTCCGCTGCGGCTTGGGCTCGTCCTGGTTCACGGGTTCCTCTCGTCGCGGGGGTGACCGCGCCGCCGCGTCACGGGTCGATCATGCGGTGCGACGGGTCATGCGTCGATGGTATGCGGCTCGCTGTCGGTGGCGGGCCGTAGGGTCTGTGTCATGAGTACGAGCGAGCGGCTCCCGGAGGGGCCCCGGGCGCCCATGTCGCTGTCGCCCTCGCGGGCGAGCGACTTCATGCAGTGTCCCCTGTTGTACCGGTTCCGGGTCATCGACCGGCTGCCGGAGAAGCCGAGCGCGGCGGCGACGCGCGGGACGCTGGTGCACGCGGTGCTGGAGCGGCTCTTCGACGATCCGGCGGCGGAGCGGACGGTGCCGCGGGCGAAGGCGATGGTGCCGGGGCAGTGGGACCGGCTGCTGGAGTCGAAGCCGGAGCTGGGCGAGCTGTTCGCGGACGATCCGGCGGGCGAGCGGCTCGGGCAGTGGCTGGCGGAGGCCGAGGGGCTGGTGGAGCGGTGGTTCACGCTGGAGGATCCGGCGCGTCTGGAGCCGGCCGAGCGCGAGCTGTTCGTGGAGACGGAGCTGGAGTCGGGGCTGCGGCTGCGCGGGGTGATCGACCGGGTGGACGTGGCGCCGACGGGCGAGGTGCGGATCGTCGACTACAAGACGGGCAAGGCGCCGCGGCCGGAGTACAGCGAGGGCGCGCTCTTCCAGATGACGTTCTACGCGCTGGTGGTGTGGCGGCTGAAGGGGGTGATCCCGCGTCGTCTGCAGTTGGTGTACCTGGGGAGTGGGGACGTGCTGACGTACGACCCGGTGGAGGCGGATCTGCGGCGGGTGGAGCGGAAGCTGCACGCGCTGTGGGACGCGATCCGGACGGCGACGGAGACGGGTGACTGGCGGCCGCGGCCGACGAAGCTGTGCGGCTGGTGCGACCACCGGGCGGTGTGTCCGGAGTTCGGGGGGACTCCCCCGGTGTACCCGCTGGAGATCGTTTCCGCGCGCCCGGCGGAGTCGGGCGAATCGGTGCAGGGCAGAATGGGCGGCGACCGGCCCGCCTCGTGAAGGAGCCCCTGTGACGATTCGCGTCCTCCTGGTCGACGACCAGCCGCTGCTGCGCACCGGTTTCCGGATGATTCTGGAGGCGGAGCAGGACCTGGCGGTGGTGGGCGAGGCCGGTGACGGTCTGCAGGCGCTCGACCAGGTGCGGGCGCTGCAGCCCGATGTGGTGCTGATGGACATCCGGATGCCGCGGATGGACGGGGTGGAGGCGACCCGGCAGATCACCGGGCCCGGCCGGGACGGGCCGGCGAAGGTGCTGGTGCTGACCACCTTCGATCTGGACGAGTACGTGGTGGAGGCGCTGCGCGCGGGCGCGAGCGGCTTCCTGCTGAAGGACGCCCCGGCGAACGAGCTGGTGCAGGCGATCCGGGTGGTGGCGGCGGGCGAGGCGATGCTGGCCCCGTCGATCACGCGCCGTCTCCTCGACAAGTACTCGGCGCATCTGCCGACGGGCGAGGAGCGGGTGCCGGACACGCTGGGCACGCTGACCGACCGTGAGGTGGAGGTCCTGAAGCTGGTGGCGAAGGGGTTGTCGAACGCGGAGATCGCGGCGGACCTGTTCGTCAGCGAGACGACGGTGAAGACGCATGTGGGCCATGTGCTGACCAAGCTGGGTCTGCGTGACCGGGTGCAGGCGGCGGTGTACGCGTACGAGAGCGGTCTGGTGCGGCCCGGGGGCAACGGCCAGTAGGGCCCGTACGGCGGTGGTACGGGGAAGGGCCCGGCGCGCGGGGTGCGCGCCGGGCCCTTCGCCGTGTCCTGACCGGGGTCAGCTCTTGCGGAGCTCCCAGAAGCGGAAGACGGTCGAGGCGTCGAGGGTCCATTCGAGGCCGGTGACGCCGTCGCGGGTGACGGCGTACTGCTTGCCCTGCCAGAGCGGGAGGAGCGGGAGCTGCTCGGCGACGGCGTCCTGGATGGCGCCGTACTCCTTGTCGGTGGCGGAGCGGTCGGCGGTGGCGGCGGTCTTCGGCAGGTGGGTGCCGGTGATGGCCTTGTTCTCGTAGTGGTTGCCGAGGACGTTGCCCTCGCCGAAGAAGGGGGAGGTGAAGTTGTCGGCGTCGGGGTAGTCGGGGACCCAGCCCTTGACGTAGACGCCGTACTTGCCGTCGGCGATGTCCTTCTCGTACTGCTCGAAGGGGACGGACTTGACGTCGGCGGTGAAGAGGCCGCTGGCGTTGAGCTGGGCGGCGATGGCCTTGAGCTCGGCGTCGGTGGAGGGGCCGTAGCGGCTGGGGGTGGACCAGAGGGTGAGGGCGATCTTGTCCTTGATGCCGGCGGCGCGCAGCGCCTGCTTCGCCTTGGCCTGGTCGGGGGCGCCGTAGGTGTCGAAGAAGGCGGTGTTGTGGCCGTTGATGCCGGCCGGGACGATCGAGTAGAGCGGGGTGGCGGTCGACTTGTAGATGTCCTCGACGAGGGCGTCGCGGTCGACGAGGTGGGCTATCGCCTTGCGGACGGCGAGCTTGCCGGCGACGGGGTCCTGCATGTTGAAGACGAGGTGCTGGACCTCGGCGCTGCCGCCCTGGACGACCTGGACGTCGTGGTCGCCGCCGGCGTTCTCCAGGGCGGAGATGTCGGCGGCGGAGAGGCCTCGGTAGGCGATGTCGAGGTCGCCGTCGGTGAAGGCCTTGGCGAGGGCGGTGCGGTCGCCCTGGTACAGCTTGAGGGTGATCTTGTCGTTGCGGCGCTCGGCGGTGCCCTGGTAGCCGGTGTTGGCGGAGAAGACGGCCTCGGTGTCGCCGAAGGAGTCCAGCTTGTACGGGCCGGAGCCGACGGCCTTGCCGTCGGTGCGGAGCGCGTCGGCGGGGTACTCGCGGTGGTCGACGATGGAGCCGGCGCCGGAGGCGATCTTGCTGGGGAAGGTGGCGTCCGGGACCTTGAGGCGGAAGACGACGGTCCGCTCGTCGGGGGTCTCGATGGTGTCGATGGTGGAGAGCAGCGGTGCCGGGCCGGAGGGGTCGGCGATCTTCAGGGCGCGCTCGAAGGAGAACTTGACGTCCTCGGAGGTGAGCGGGTTGCCGTTGGAGAACTTCAGGCCGGGGCGCAGGGTGCAGGTGTAGACGGTGCTGCCCTCGCCGAAGCCGCACTTGTCGGCGGCCTCGGGCTCGGGCAGGGAGCCGCCCTTGGGGAAGGCGAGGAGGGACTGGAAGACGTTGTTGAACAGCAGCCAGGAGCCGGGGTCGTAGCCGGCGGCGGGGTCGGTCGCCAGGATCTCGTCGGACATGCCGACCCGGATGCCGGCGGCGGAGCCGGAGCCCGCGCCCTGCTCGGTGCCGCAGCCGCCGAGGAGGGCGGCGGAGAGGCCCGCGGCGAGCGGGGCGGTCAGCCACTTGTGGTGCGTCTTCACAGAACTTGCCTCGTGATCTCTTGCCAGGCCGGCCGCGCGTGGCTGCGCGGCGGGTACAACGAAGGGGTCAGGCGGTGGTGCCGCGGCTCAGCTCCCAGAGGAGCAGGTCCGAAGAGGTGTTGAGGGCGTACTCGACACCGTTGATGTCGTCGCGGGCGGCGACGTACTGCTTGCCCTGCCAGAGCGGCAGGACGGGCACGTCCTGGGCGACGATCTTCTGGATCCGGTGGTAGACGGGGCTCGCGGCGGTGCGGTCGGCCTCGCGGCGGGACTGCGGGATGAGGTGGTCGCGGACGGTCTTGTTGACGTACGGGGTGCCGAGGAAGTTGTCGCTGTCGAGGAAGGGCGCGACGTAGTTGTCCGGGTCCGGGTAGTCGGGGAACCAGCCGAGGCCGTAGACGGCGTAGTCGCCGCGGCGCTGGGCGGGGCGGAACTCGGACCAGGCGGTGCCCTTGACGGTGACGTCGAAGAGTTCGCTCGCGACGAGCTGGTTCTTCAGCGTCGCGAACTCCTGGGCGGTCTCCTCGCCGTAGTGGTCGGTGGTGTAGTTGAGGGTCAGCTTGACCGGGGTCTCCACGCCGGCCTTGCGGAGGATGGCGGCGGCGCGGGCCGGGTCGCCCTCGCCGTACTCCTCGTAGAAGGGGGTGGCGTGGCCGCTGATGCTGGAGGGGATGAGCGAGTAGAGCGGCTCGGCGGTGGGTCCGTACACGCGGTTGACGAGGGCGCCGCGGTCGATGACGGCGGCCATGGCCTGGCGGACGGCCTTCTCCTCGACGGCGGGGGCCTTGGTGTTGAAGCCGAGGTAGCGGATCTCCAGGCCGGGGACCTCGGAGACGCGGATGCCGGCGGCGGGGCTCTCGGTGAGGTCGCGGACCTGCTCCTGGGAGAGGGAGCGGGCCATCAGGTCGATGTCCTTGCTCTCCAGGGCCTTGCCCATGGTGCCGGCGTCGGCGAAGGCGCGGAGCTCGACGCGCTCGTTGCGGGGCGTGATGTCGCCCTTGTAGCGGGGGTTGCGGGAGAAGACGAAGCGGGTGGCCCGGTCGCCGTTCTGCTCGGTCCTGAGGGTGTACGGGCCGGAGCCGTCCACGACGAAGCCCTCGCGGAGCCGGTCGGCGGCGTACTTGTCCTTGCTGAGGATGCCGGCGACGGGGGTGGAGAGCTTGTACGGGAAGGTGGCGTCGGGGGCGTTGAGGTGGAAGACGACCTCGCGGTCGCCCTTGGTCTCGACGGTGTCGACGGTCGACAGGAGGGCGGCGGCGCCGTTGTCGGACTTGATCTTCCGGACCCGGTCGATGGAGTACTTGACGTCCTCGGCGGTGACGGGGGTGCCGTCGGCGAAGGTGAGGCCGGAGCGCAGGACGCAGCGGTAGCTCTCGCTGGCGGTGTCGGTGAAGGCGCAGGTCTCGGCGGCCTCGGGGACGGGACGGCCGCCGCCGCGGGGGACGTGGACCAGGGTCTGGACGGTCTGGCGGAGGATGTTCCAGGCGCCGGTGTCGTAGGCGTAGGCCGGGTCGAGGGGGGCGGGGGCCTCCTCGGTGGCGACGAACTGGTCGGTGGTTCCGACGACGATGGCTCTGGCGTCCTCCCCCGTGCCGCAGGCGGCGAGCAGGGGGGCGAGCAGTCCGGCCAGGGCCGGCAGCACCAAGGTCTTGCGGTTCATCAAGGGACGTTCTCCTCAGCCGGCCTGGGGTACAGCGGTCATGACGACACTCCGCCGCCGGCCGCCCGGTCGGGGCGGGAGCGATCGGGCCGGGAAGTTGCGATCGGTCCTGTGTTCTCGGCGACTTGGGTATGCGCCGGCGCACGCGGTGATTGCGGCGAAGTACTCGCGAAAAGATTAGTGGGCGGCGGTGCCGCGGCCGGACGGGGTGGCCGGTGGGGAGTAATCGCAGGGTGATCATGAATGCGTCGACCTCGATAGTCATGCGGTGCGCGAGGCGGACGGGAGTGAGCGAAACGGGACACATGGGCGTGTCGGACGTCCGCATTCCGGGCATGGAACGGCTTCAGGCCACCCCTCGGCGAGCACGCTGGGTGACCAAGGTCACGCGGTCGCAATTCGAAGGATGGCCTGAAGCAATTCCCCGGGGGAAAGTCCTCGGGGCTCCTGGGGGCGGCGCGGGAAAAGACCGGCCGAAGCTCAGATAAAGCTCAGATTCCCGAGACGAGGGTGCGCAGGAAGGGCACGTCGACCTCTTCCAGGGAGCGGACCACGACCCTGCCGGGGAGGGCGGGGATCGGCGTGACGGAGGGCACGGCGACGACGCGGCAGCCGGCCGCCTCGGCGGCGGCGACGCCGGTCGCGGTGTCCTCGACGACCGCGCACAGGGCGGGGTCGGCGCCGACGCCCTGCGCGGCGGTGAGGTAGGGCTCCGGGTGGGGCTTGGTGCGGGTGACCTCGTCGCCGGCGACGGTGAGGTGGAAGCGGTCGCGGCCGAGGGACTCCAGGACGCGGTCGATGATCCGCCGGTGGGAGGCGGAGACGAGCGCGGTGGGGATGGAGTGCCGGGCCAGCTCGGCGAGGAGCCGCTCGGCGCCCGGCATGAGCGGGACGCCGCGCTCGATGCGCTGCTCGAACTTCTCGTTGAGCAGCACGCTCAGCTCGTCGAGGGTGATGTCGGCGCCGGTGGAGTCGATCAGGTAGCCGGCGCTGCGGGTCATCGGGCCGCCGACCACGATGTCCTTCCACGCCTCGTCGAGCCGGTGTCCGAGGTCGGCGAAGACCTCGACCTCCGCGTCCCACCAGAAGCCCTCGGTGTCGACGAGGGTCCCGTCCATGTCGAGGAAGACCGCCTGCAGGGCGGAGCTGCCGTTGGCGCGGAACAGGGACGCGGGGACCGTACTGGTCATCCGGCACACCTCCATGGAGGGACGGAAAGGCCGGCCCCCACTCCCGGTACGGGGAGGAGGACCGGCCTGCACTGGACCGACCAGTGTACGTCGCGATCACCGCGGGCGCTGTGATTTGCGTCCGGGCTTCCTCGCGCGGTCGACGCGCGGTCGACGGGCGGTCAGCGGTCGGTCACCGGGCGTTGAAGTACTTCGCCTCGGGGTGGTGGAGGACGATGGCGTCGGTGGACTGCTCCGGGTGGAGCTGGAACTCCTCGGAGAGGTGCACGCCGATCCGCTCCGGCCGGAGCAGGTCGGCGATCTTCGCCCGGTCCTCCAGGTCGGGGCAGGCGCCGTAGCCGAGCGAGAAGCGGGCGCCGCGGTACTTGAGGTCGAACATGTCCTGGACGCTCGCCGGGTCCTCGCCGCCGAAGCCCAGCTCGGCGCGCACGCGCGCGTGCCAGTACTCGGCGAGGGCCTCGGCCAGCTGCACGGAGAGACCGTGCAGCTCCAGGTAGTCGCGGTAGGAGTCGGCGGCGAAGAGCTCGGCGGTGGCCTCGCCGATCTTCGAGCCGACGGTGACGACCTGGAGGCCGACGACGTCGGTCTCGCCGGACTCCTCCGGGCGGAAGAAGTCCGCGAGGCAGAGGCGGCGGCCGCGGCGCTGGCGGGGGAAGGTGAAGCGGGTCCGCTCGTGGCCGGCCTCGTCGAGGATGATCAGGTCGTCGCCCTTGGAGACGCACGGGAAGTAGCCGTGGACGACGGCCGCCTCCAGGAGGTTCCCGGTGTGCAGCCGCTCCAGCCAGCCGCGCAGCCGCGGCCGGCCCTCGGTCTCCACCAGCTCCTCGTACGTCGGCCCGTCGCCGGCCCGGTTCTGCTTGAGGCCCCACTGGCCCTTGAAGAGGGCGCCCTCGTCGAGCCAGGAGGCGTAGTCCTTGAGCGGGATGCCCTTGACGACCCGGGTGCCCCAGAACGGCGGGGTGGGGACGGGGTTGTCGGTGGCCACGTCGGAGCGGCCGCCGGGCTCGGGCTCGTCGACCTGGAGCGCGGCGGTGCCCTTGGGGACCCGGCGCTGCTTCAGCTCGGGGAGTACGGCTCCGGGGACGCCGCGCTTGACGGCGACGAGGGCGTCCATGAGGCGCAGGCCCTCGAAGGCGTCGCGGGCGTAGCGGACCTCGCCCTGGTAGATCTCGTGGAGGTCCTGCTCGACGTACGCCCTGGTCAGGGCGGCGCCGCCGAGGATCACCGGGTACTTGGCGGCCAGCTCGCGCTGGTTGAGCTCCTCCAGGTTCTCCTTCATGATCACGGTGGACTTCACGAGGAGGCCGGACATGCCGATGACGTCGGCCTTGTGCTCCTCGGCGGCTTCGAGGATCGCGGAGACCGGCTGCTTGATGCCGATGTTGACGACGTTGTAGCCGTTGTTGGAGAGGATGATGTCGACGAGGTTCTTGCCGATGTCGTGGACGTCGCCGCGGACGGTGGCGAGCACGATCGTGCCCTTGCCGTCGGCGTCGGACTTCTCCATGTGCGGTTCGAGGTGGGCCACCGCGGTCTTCATGACCTCGGCGGACTGGAGGACGAACGGCAGCTGCATCTGGCCGGAGCCGAAGAGCTCGCCGACGACCTTCATGCCGTCGAGGAGGGTGTTGTTGACGATGTCGAGGGCCGGGGTGGTGGTCAGGGCCTCGTCTAGGTCGGCCTCCAGGCCGTTCTTCTCGCCGTCGATGATCCGCCGCTTGAGCCGCTCCTCCAGCGGCAGCGCCGCCAGCTCCTCCGCCTTGCCCGCCTTCAGGGACTTGGCCGTGGCACCCTCGAAGAGCGCCATCAGCTTCTGCAGCGGGTCGTAACCCTCGGCACGCCGGTCGTAGATCAGATCCAGCGCGGTGGTGACCTGCTCCTCGTCGAAACGGGCGATCGGCAGGATCTTCGAGGCGTGCACGATCGCCGAGTCCAGACCCGCCTTCACGCACTCGTCGAGGAAGACCGAGTTCAGCAGGATCCGCGCGGCCGGATTGAGACCGAAGGAGATGTTCGACAGACCGAGGGTGGTCTGCACGTCCGGGTGGCGCCGCTTCAGCTCGCGGATCGCCTCGATCGTGGCGATGCCGTCCTTGCGGGACTCCTCCTGCCCCGTGCAGATGGTGAAGGTCAGGGTGTCGATGAGGATGTCCGACTCGTGGATGCCCCAGTTGCCGGTGAGGTCGGCGATGATCCGCTCGGCGATCGCGACCTTCGTCTCGACGGTGCGGGCCTGGCCCTCCTCGTCGATGGTGAGGGCGATCAGCGCCGCGCCGTGCTCCTGGGCGAGCCGGGTGACCTTCGCGAAGCGGGACTCGGGCCCGTCGCCGTCCTCGTAGTTGACGGAGTTGATGACCGCGCGGCCACCGAGCTTCTCCAGACCGGCCCGGATCACCTCGACCTCGGTGGAGTCGAGCACGATCGGGAGGGTCGAGGCGGTCGCGAACCGGCCCGCCAGCTCCTCCATGTCGGCGACGCCGTCACGCCCGACGTAGTCCACGCACAGGTCGAGCATGTGCGCGCCCTCGCGGATCTGGTCCCGGGCCATCTCCACGCAGTCGTCCCACCGGCCCTCCAGCATGGCCTCGCGGAACTTCTTCGACCCGTTGGCGTTCGTCCGCTCGCCGATGGCGAGGTACGAGGTGTCCTGCCGGAACGGGACGGTCTGGTAGAGGGAGGCGGCACCGGGCTCGGGGCGCGGGTCGCGCGGGGCGGGCGTGAGGTCGCGGACGCGCTCGACGACCTGACGGAGATGCTCGGGGGTCGTACCGCAGCAGCCGCCGACGAGGGAGAGTCCGTAGTCGCGGACGAAGGTCTCCTGGGCGTCGGCGAGCTCGGCCGGGGAGAGCGGGTAGTGGGCACCGTCGGAGGTGAGGACGGGCAGGCCGGCGTTGGGCATCACCGACAGCGGGATGCGGGAGTGCCGGGCGAGGTAGCGCAGGTGCTCGCTCATCTCGGCCGGGCCGGTGGCGCAGTTCAGGCCGATCATGTCGATGCCCAGCGGCTCCAGGGCCGTCAGGGCGGCGCCGATCTCGGAGCCGAGGAGCATGGTGCCGGTGGTCTCGACGGTGACGGAGACGATGAGCGGCACGTCGTGGCCGAGGGCGTCGAGGGCGCGGCGGGCGCCGATGACGGACGCCTTCGTCTGGAGGAGGTCCTGCGTGGTCTCGACGATCAGCGCGTCGGCGCCGCCGGTGAGGAGGCCCTCGGCGTTCTGCTGGTAGGCGTCGCGCAGCACCGTGTACGGGGCGTGCCCGAGGGTCGGCAGCTTGGTGCCGGGACCGATGGAGCCCAGGACCCAGCGCTGCCGGCCGTCGACGGCCGTGAACTCGTCCGCGACCTCACGGGCGACCCGGGCCCCGGCCACCGACAGCTCGTGGACGCGGTGGGCGATGTCGTACTCCCCCAGCGCCGCGTGATTGGCACCGAAGGTGTTCGTCTCCACGCAGTCGACACCCGCGGCGAAGTACTCACGATGCACCGAGGCCACGATGTCCGGCCGCGTGAGGCTGAGGATCTCGTTGCAGCCTTCGAGGTTCTCGAAGTCCGCGAGGGTCGGGTCCTGGGCCTGGAGCATCGTGCCCATGGCGCCGTCGGCGACGACGACGCGGGTGGCGAGTGCTTCGCGGAGCGCGGTGACGCGGCTCCGGCTGTCGGCGGAAGGGGTCGGCAACGAGGCCATAAAGGGGCTCCCTGGGCTGCGACGGCTGTCGGCTTTGCACCCTGGGCACAGGGTGCACGGGGTCAGCGTAACCGTGGTTCGGCCGGGGTGGACACGGCGTCCCGCAGGGCGGACGGCATCCTGTGTGCGAGGACTCCCGGTGCGGCCCCTTCTTCGAGGACACTGACAAGTGCGAGGCAAGGTCGGCATCGACCGATAGTGTTCAGCATTGTCGAACAGCATTGTGTGTGGACAGGTGAGGAGAAGGGCCGGGCGATGGCGAAGAACATCCAGTCGCTTGAACGGGCGGCGGCCATGCTGCGACTGCTCGCGGGCGGCGAGCGCCGGCTCGGCCTGTCCGACATCGCTTCCTCGCTCGGACTGGCCAAGGGCACGGCCCACGGCATCCTGCGCACCCTCCAGGCGGAGGGCTTCGTGGAGCAGGACGCCCCCTCGGGCCGCTACCAGCTGGGGGCGGAGCTGCTGCGGCTCGGCAACAGCTATCTGGACGTGCACGAGCTGCGGGCGCGGGCGCTGGTGTGGACGGACGACCTGGCGCGGTCCAGCGGGGAGAGCGTGCACCTGGGGGTGCTGCACCAGCAGGGCGTGCTGATCGTCCACCACGTCTTCCGGCCGGACGACAGCCGGCAGGTCCTGGAGGTGGGCGCGATGCAGCCGCTGCACTCCACGGCCCTGGGCAAGGTGCTGTCGGCGTACGACCCGGTGGCGCACAGCGAGGCCGTGGAGGTGACGCGGGAGCCGTTCACGCCGCGTACGGTCACGGGCCTGGAGGACTTCGAGTCACTCCTCGACATGACCCGGGCGCGCGGCTGGGCCGCGGACGTGGAGGAGACCTGGGAGGGCGTGGCCTCGGTGGCGGCGCCGATCCACGACCGGCGCCGGATGCCGGTGGGCGCGGTGGCGGTGACCGGGGCGGTGGAGCGGGTCTGCCCGGAAGGGGAGCTGCGCCCGGAGCTGGTGGCGGCGGTGCGGGACTGCGCCCGGGCGGTCTCCCGGGACCTGGGGGCGGGCCGCTTCTGAGGCCGCGCCCGCGGGTCCGGTGAGCCGGTCCGCACGGAGAGCGAACCCGTCGGTAACGATCGCGTTATCGGCGGGTTTTTCGCTTCCCAGACCCTTGACGTGCTGTTAACCCCAGGGCAAAACTTCCGTTCATCGGTCGGCATTGTCGAACACCTACCGGCAATACGCGCTAGAGTGTGGCAGTGCCAAGGGCCGTGGACGCCCTCACACGAGGGCGCGGATCCCGGGCCGAACCGGGATCCGCCTTCCCCTGGACGTAGGACAAAGGAGTCGCGGGTGTCCAGCTCCGACATCTTCATCGGCGAGGTCATCGGGACCGCCGTACTCATCCTCCTCGGCGGTGGCGTCGTCGCCGCCGTCGTGCTCAAGCGCTCGAAGGCGCAGAACGCGGGCTGGCTGGCGATCACCTTCGGGTGGGGCTTCGCGGTCATGACCGCCGTCTACATGACCGGTTCCCTCTCGGGCGCCCATCTGAACCCTGCGGTCACCGTCGGCATCGCGATCAAGGACGGCGACTGGAGCAATGTCCCGGTCTACTTCGCCGGGCAGCTGCTGGGCGCCATGCTCGGCGCCTTCCTCGTCTGGATCGCGTACTACGGCCAGTTCCAGGCCCATCTGACCGACCCGGAGATCGTGGGCGACCCCCGGAAGAAGGCCGTCGAAGGCCCGCACGACAACGGCGGCGCCGGCCCCGTGCTCGGCGTCTTCTCCACCGGCCCGGAGGTCCGGGTCGTCTGGCAGAACCTGGCCACCGAGATCATCGGCACGACCGTGCTGGTCCTCGCGGTGCTCACCCAGGGCCTGAACGACAGCGGCAAGGGCCTCGGTGTGCTCGGCGCCCTGATCACCGCCTTCGTCGTGGTCTCGATCGGCCTCTCGCTCGGCGGCCCGACCGGTTACGCCATCAACCCGGCGCGCGACCTCGGTCCGCGCATCGTGCACGCCCTGCTCCCGCTGCCCAACAAGGGCGGATCCGACTGGAGCTACGCCTGGATCCCGGTGGTCGGCCCCCTGGTGGGCGGCGCCATCGCCGCGGGTATCTACAACATCGCGTTCGCCTGAGCCGTCCGCGTACCGCACCAGAGCCACGAGCCGTCCTTCCCAGACTTCCCATGGAGCACACCGTGACCGACGCCCACACCGCCGGCCCCTTCATCGCCGCCATCGACCAGGGCACCACCTCGTCCCGCTGCATCGTCTTCGACAAGGACGGCCGGATCGTCTCGGTCGACCAGAAGGAGCACGAGCAGATCTTCCCGAAGCCGGGCTGGGTCGAGCACGACGCCACCGAGATCTGGACCAACGTCCAGGAGGTCGTCGCCGGCGCCATCGTCAAGGCCGGCATCACCGCCGCCGACGTCAAGGCCATCGGCATCACCAACCAGCGCGAGACCACGCTGATGTGGGACAAGAACACCGGCGAGCCCGTCCACAACGCGCTCGTCTGGCAGGACACCCGCACCGACGCCCTCTGCAAGGAGCTCGGCCGCAACGTCGGCCAGGACCGCTTCCGCCGCGAGACCGGCCTCCCGCTCGCCTCCTACTTCTCCGGCCCCAAGGTCCGCTGGCTCCTCGACAACGTCGAGGGCCTGCGCGAGCGCGCCGAGCGCGGCGACATCCTCTTCGGCACCATGGACTCCTGGGTCATCTGGAACCTCACCGGCGGCACCCGGGGCGGCGTCCACGTCACCGACGTCACCAACGCCTCCCGCACCCTCCTGATGAACCTCCACGAGATGGCCTGGGACGAGCGCATCCTCCAGTCCATCGACATCCCGGCGGCCATCCTCCCCGAGATCCGCTCCTCCGCCGAGGTGTACGGCACGGTCAAGGGCGGCATCCTCGACGGCGTCCCGGTCGCCTCCGCGCTCGGCGACCAGCAGGCCGCGCTCTTCGGCCAGACCTGCTTCGCCGAGGGCGAGGCCAAGTCCACCTACGGCACCGGCACCTTCATGCTGATGAACACCGGTGACAAGATCATCAACTCCTACAGCGGCCTGCTGACCACGGTCGGCTACCAGATCGGCGAGCAGAAGCCGGTCTACGCCCTGGAGGGCTCCATCGCCGTCACCGGCTCGCTCGTCCAGTGGATGCGCGACCAGATGGGCCTGATCAAGTCCGCCGCCGAGATCGAGACCCTGGCCTCCTCCGTCGAGGACAACGGCGGCGCCTACTTCGTGCCCGCCTTCTCCGGCCTCTTCGCCCCGTACTGGCGCTCCGACGCCCGCGGTGTGATCGCCGGCCTCACCCGGTACGTCACCAAGGCGCACATCGCCCGTGCCGTCCTGGAGGCCACGGCCTGGCAGACCCGCGAGATCACCGACGCCATGACCAAGGACTCCGGCGTCGAGCTGACCGCGCTCAAGGTCGACGGCGGCATGACCTCCAACAACCTGCTGATGCAGACCCTCTCGGACTTCCTGGACGCTCCCGTGGTGCGCCCGATGGTCGCCGAGACCACCTGCCTCGGTGCCGCCTACGCCGCCGGTCTCGCCGTCGGCTTCTGGCCCGACACCGACGCGCTGCGCGCCAACTGGCGCCGTGCCGCGGAGTGGACCCCGCGCATGGACGCCGACAAGCGCGACAGCGAGTACAAGAACTGGCTCAAGGCCGTGGAGCGCTCCATGGGCTGGCTCGAAGAAGAGAAGTGACGAGGAGTAGACCGAGATGACCACCCCGCAGACCGTTCCCGCCCTCGGAACGCACCCGGCCGCCGGCTCGCTTCCGACCCGTGCCGAGACCAGAGAGCAGCTTGCCAAGGCGACGTACGACCTGCTGGTGATCGGCGGCGGCATCCTGGGCATCTCCACCGCCTGGCACGCCGCGCAGTCCGGTCTGCGGGTGGCCCTGGTGGACGCCGGCGACTTCGCCGGCGCCACCTCCTCGGCCTCCTCCAAGCTCCTCCACGGCGGCCTGCGCTACCTGCAGACCGGCGCCGTGAAGCTCGTCGCCGAGAACCACTTCGAGCGGCGCGCCGTCTCCCGGCAGGTCGCCCCCCACCTGTCCAACCCGCTCACCTTCTACCTGCCCGTCTACAAGGGCGGCCCGCACGGCGCCGCCAAGCTGGGCGCCGGAGTCTTCGCGTACTCCGCGCTCTCCGCCTTCGGCGACGGCGTCGGCCACCTCCTCTCCCCCGCCAAGGCGGCCCAGGACGTGCCCGAGCTGCGCACCGACAACCTCAAGGCGGTCGCCGTCTACGGCGACGACCAGATGAACGACGCCCGCATGGCGCTCATGACGGTCCGCGCGGCCGTCGACGCCGGCGCCGTCGTCCTCAACCACGCCGAGGTCACCGGGCTCCGCTTCACCAAGGGCCGGGTCACCGGCGCCGAGCTCAAGGACCGCATGTCCGGCGAGGAGTTCGGCGTCACCGCGCGGCTCGTCCTCAACGCCACCGGCCCCTGGGTCGACCACCTGCGGAAGATGGAGGACCCCAACGCGGCCCCCTCCATCCGCCTCTCCAAGGGCGCCCACCTGGTCCTCAAGCGGACCGCCCCGTGGAAGGCCGCGCTCGCCACCCCGATCGACAAGTACCGGATCACCTTCGCCCTCCCCTGGGAGGACATGCTCCTGCTCGGCACCACCGACGAGGAGTACGAGGGCGACCCGGGCGAGGTCGCGGTCACCGAGAAGGACACCGCCCAGATCCTGGACGAGGCCGCCTTCTCCATCCGCGACCAGCAGCTCGACCGCTCCCTCATCACCTACGCCTTCGCCGGCCTGCGGGTGCTCCCGGGCGGTCCCGGCGACACCTCCAAGGCCAAGCGCGAGACGGTCGTCACCGAGGGCCGCGGCGGGATGCTGTCGGTCGCCGGCGGCAAGTGGACCACCTTCCGCCACATCGGCCGCACCATCATGAAGAAGCTGGAGGCGCTTCCCGGCCACCCGCTGGGCGAGGACTACGAGTCGGTCTCCACCCTCCCGAAGCGGCTGCCGCTCCCCGGCATCGCCAACCCGAACGCGGTCGCCCACCGGCTGCTCGTCGACGGCCCGGCCCCCGGCCCGCGGATGGCCGCCGACACCGCCAAGCACCTGGCCACGCACTACGGTTCGCTCTCCTTCGACATCGCCCGGATGGCGAACGAGAACCCGGAGCTGGCCCGCCGGATCCACCCGGACGCCCCGGAGATCTGGGCGCAGGTCGCCTACGCCCGCGACCACGAGTGGGCCGAGACGGCCGACGACGTGCTGCGCCGCCGCACCACCCTGACCATCCGCGGCCTCGCCACGGACGAGATCCGCTCCGAGGTCGACGCGATGCTGCGCGCGCGGTGACGATGGGCGCCACGAGCCGAGGGGCGGTCCACTCCGGGGAGGGTGTGGACCGCCCCTCTCGCGTGCCCGTGTGCGGGGCCCCGATCCTGGGTAGTCGATCAAGGCCGCACGGGTTTTCGGGCGTGCCCGAGGGCTGCGGCCGGACGACCCGGAAGCCGTAAGGTTGGTCCGTACGACACGAACTTCGAAGAAGGAGGCGCTGGGTGATCGAGCTCGAGGGGGTACCCGAGCTGATCGACCCGGTCATGGTGGCCGCGTTCGAGGGCTGGAACGACGCCGGCGACGCCGCCTCCACCGCGGTCGCTCATCTGGACCGGGAATGGAAGGGCGAGGTCTTCGCGGCGCTCGACGCCGAGGACTACTACGACTTCCAGGTCAACCGCCCGACGGTCTTCCTGGAGAACGGCGTCCGGAAGATCACCTGGCCGACCACCCGGCTCTCCGTGGTCCGGATCGGCGGGGAGAAGCCGCGCGACCTGGTCCTGGTCCGGGGCATCGAGCCCTCGATGCGCTGGCGCTCCTTCTGCAACGAGCTGCTCGGCTTCGCGCACGAGCTGGGCGTCGAGATGGTGGTGATCCTGGGCGCGCTGCTCGGCGACACCCCGCACACCCGCCCGGTGCCGGTCAGCGGCGTCACCTCCGACCCGGACCTGGCCCGGACGATGGACCTGGAGGAGACCCGGTACGAGGGTCCCACCGGCATCGTCGGCATCCTCCAGGAGGCGTGCACCCACGCGGGCGTGCCGGCCGTGAGCCTGTGGGCGGCGGTGCCGCACTACGTGTCGCAGCCGCCGAACCCCAAGGCGACGCTGGCGCTGCTCAACCGCCTGGAGGACCTGATCGGGCTGCGGATCCCGCTGGGCGAGCTGCCCGAGGACGCGCGCGCCTGGCAGCTGGGGGTGGACCAGCTGGCGGCGGAGGACAGTGAGGTCGCCGAGTACGTGCAGACGCTGGAGGAGGCGCGGGACACCGCGGAGCTTCCGGAGGCGTCGGGCGAGGCGATCGCCCGCGAGTTCGAGCGCTATCTGCGGCGGCGCGACCCCGGCCAGGGTCCTGGACCCGGCGGTCCGGGGTTGGCGACGGAGAGCGGGGACACCTCGTACCTGCGCGATCCGGGCAGCGGCCGGACCCGGCCGCCGAAACCGGAACAGCCGGAACAGTCCGAACAGCCGGAACAGCCGGAACAGTCCGAGGAGCCCGACGCGGACGGCGACGAGGAATGAGAAGAGGGGGACGGCCTTGGCCGTCCCCCTCTTCCTGTCCGCTGCCTAGAGAGCGACGCCGAGGAGCGCGTCGACCGTGCGGGAGGCGAGGCCGGGGGCGGACTCGTCGGTGCCGCCGTCGGCCTCCTGGCGGGCGGCCCAGCGGTCGACCGCGGCGAGCGCAGCCGGGGCGTCGAGGTCGTCGGAGAGCGCCTCGCGGACCTCCTCGACGAGGGCGTCGGCGGACGGGCCGTCGGGCCGGGAGACCGCGGCGCGCCAGCGGTCGAGGCGGGCGACGGCGTCGGCGAGGACCTGGTCGGTCCACTCCCAGTCGGCGCGGTAGTGGTGGGCGAGGAGGGCGAGCCGGATGGCGGCCGGGTCGACGCCGTCGCGGCGGAGCGCGGAGACGAAGACCAGGTTGCCCTTGGACTTGGACATCTTCTCGCCGTGCAGGGCGACCATGCCGGCGTGGACGTACGCCTTGGCCATGGGGAACTCGCCGGTGAGGGTCTGGGCGTGCGAGGCGCCCATCTCGTGGTGCGGGAAGATCAGGTCGGAGCCGCCGCCCTGCACGTCGAAGCCCATGCCGAGGTGGTCGAGGGCGATGGCGACGCACTCGATGTGCCAGCCGGGGCGGCCGGGTCCGAGGCTGCCGCCGTCCCAGCTGGGCTCGCCCTCGCGGGCGGCCATCCACAGCATCGGGTCGAGCGGGTTCTTCTTGCCGGGCCGCTCGGGGTCGCCGCCGCGCTCGGCGGAGAGGTGGCGCATCAGTGCGGTGGAGTAGTGCGAGACCTCGCCGAAGTGCGGGTCGGCCTCGACGGAGAAGTAGACGTCGCCGTCGAGCTCGTAGGCCGCGCCGTTGTCCCGGAGCCGCTCGACCAGCGGGATGATCGACGGTACCGACTCGACCGCGCCGACGTAGTGGCGCGGCGGCAGCATCCGCAGGGCGGTCATGTCCTCGCGGAAGAGGGAGGTCTCGCGCTCGGCGAGTTCGGTCCAGTCGATGTCGTCCCGCAGGGCGCGCTCCAGGAGCGGGTCGTCCACGTCCGTGACGTTCTGGACGTAGTGCACCTGCCGCTTGGTGTCGAGCCACACGCGCTGCACGAGGTCGAACGCGTTGTAGGTCGCCGCGTGACCCATGTGGGTCGCGTCGTAGGGCGTGATGCCGCAGACGTAGATACGGGCGACGGGACCGGGGGCGAGGGTCACTCGTCCGCCGGTCGCGGTGTCGTGGATCCGGAGGTCGCGGCCCTTGCCGGGAAGGGCGGGGACCTCGGAAGCGGGCCAGGCATGCATGCCCCGAGCCTAACCGGACAGCTCTTCCGGATACGAACCGGATCCGGAATCTTGTCCGATCACGCACTCTTGCGGGTCAGCGACGGGTGTGCACACCCCGCGGGGGTCCGGCGGCGCTGCCGGGGGCGGATCCGATGTGGCCGAAACCGTACGGCTCCTAGACCGGCGGCCAGGGGATCGCGGGCCACTGCCCGGACGGCTCCGGGTGACGCCCGGTGGTCAGCAGCGCCGCCACCCGCTCCCGTACGGCGGACACCTCGGCGTCCGTGAGCAGTTCCCCCAGCCGGGTGGCGAGGGGCGCTCCGGGGGCGAGCGCGCGGCCGAGGCCGGTGAGGACCTCGGTGGCCTCCGGGGGCAGCTCCTGGCCGGCCCAGCCCCACAGCAGGGTGCGCAGCTTGTCGTCCACGTGGAAGGAGACGCCGTGGTCGATGCCGTAGAGCCGGCCGCCGGGGGCGGGGAGCAGATGGCCGCCCTTGCGGTCGCCGTTGTTCATCACCGCGTCGAGGACGGCGAGGCGGCGCAGCTCGGGGGTGTCGGCGTGGACGAGGAGCGCGGTGCGCCCCTCCCCCACCTCGGCGGGGCCGATCGCCCTCCAGCCCGCGCCGGCCTCCTCGTCCTCGGTGAGGGCGAGGAGCCGGGCGTCCGGGTCGGCCTCGACCCAGAGCTGCACCATGCCCTCGCCGTACGGGCCGTCCCGCAGCACCGTCGGCGGGACCAGGCCCCAGCCGGTGGCCTCGGAGAGCTCGTACGCGGCGACCTCGCGCTCGGCGAGGGTGCCGTCGGGGAAGTCCCACAGGGGACGCTCCCCCGCGACCGGCTTGTAGACGCAGGCGGCCTCGCGGCCCTCGTGGGCGACGGTGCAGTAGAGCACCGCGTTGGAGGCCTCGCGGACCTGGCCGCGGACGGTCAGCTCACCTCGGGCGAGCAGCTCGGTGTCCGGCGGGAACTCGGGGCTGCTCATGCTCCGCGGCGGTATCCGTTCTGGCGGGGGCAGACATGGCCCTCGGGGTCCAGCGGGAGGCTGCACAGGGGGCACGGCGGCCGGCCGGCGTTGACCACGTCCAGGGCCCGCTTGGCGAAGGCGCGGGCCTGGGCGCCGCTGAGGCGGACCCGGAGCATCGGCGGGCCGTTCTCCTCGTCCTGGAGCAGCCGCTCCTCGGCCGCGGCGAGATCCTCCTCGGAGTCCGCGTCCAGCTCGACCAGGGCCTGCGCCTCGACGATCATGCGCTGCTCCTCGCCGTCCCAGGCGAGGGCCATGGTGCCGACCCGGAACTCCTCCTCGACGGGGGTGTCGAGGGGGGCGGTGTCGGCGATGTCGGCGGGGGCCACGGCCGGGACCGGGGCGTTGCCCCCGGTGCGGCGCAGGACCTCGTCGAGGAGCTCGTCGATGCGCTCGGCGAGTGCGGCCACCTGGGCCTTCTCCAGGGCGACGCTGGTGACCCGGCCGGCCGCGGACGCCTGGAGGAAGAACGTGCGGCGGCCAGGCAGTCCGACCGTACCGGCCACGAAGCGCTCCGGCGGGTCGTAGAGGAACACCTGACGGGACACTCTCCCGGCTCCCTTGACTGTCGACTGTCGTACTGCAACGGCGAGTCCACCCTACTGCGCGCGGATCACGGTGCGCCCGCGCCGCCCCCCACCTCGGCCGTCCCACCGGCCTCCGGAGTCTCGCGCGGGGCCAGTGCGGCGAGGTCCCCGGTGTCACCCAGGCGGACCAGGAAGGGGCGCAGCCGGGTGTAGCGGATCACGGTGAGTGAGCAGGGGTCGACGTGGATGCGCTGGAAGAGGTCGAGGTGGAGGCCGAGGGCGTCGGCGACGAGGGACTTGATCACGTCGCCGTGGGAGCAGAGGGCGTAGACGGCGTCCTCGCCGTGCTCGGCCTCGATCCGGGCGTTCCAGTCGCGGACGGCCTCGACGGCCCTGGTCTGCATGGCGCGCATGGACTCGCCGCCGGGGAAGGCGGCGGCGGAGGCGTGCGCCTGGACGACCTCCATCAGCGGTTCGTCGTTCAGCTCGGCGAGCTTGCGTCCCGACCAGTCGCCGTAGTCGCACTCGTTGACCCGCTCCTCGATGTGGAGCGGCAGGTCGGGGCGGGCGTCCAGGAGCGGCTGGAGGGTCTCGCGGCAGCGCTGGAGGGGGCTGGAGACGGCGGCGGCGAGCGGGATCCCGGCGAGCCGGGCGGGGAGGGCGGCGGCCTGGGCGGCGCCGCGCTCGTCGAGCGCCACGCCCGGCGTGCGGCCGGCGAGCAGTCCGGAGGTGTTGGCGGTCGAGCGTCCGTGCCGGACGAGGATGAGCGTGGCCATGCCGGCCAGCCTACGGCGCACGCGCGCGTGCGGGGTGGGAGGGGACGGGGGAGAATACGGCGCGTGATCGTCGATTCTGCCCTGTACCGCGACGGGCGCCGGACGGAATGCGGCAGCGACCTCTCGCACGCCCTCGCCGAGGCCCGGGAGAGCGGCCACGCCTTCCTGTGGCTGGGCCTCTACGAACCGACGGAGGCCGAGTTCGACCATGTGACCTCGGAGTTCGCCCTGCATCCGCTGGCCGTCGAGGACGCCCTGAAGGCCCATCAGCGGCCCAAGCTGGAGGTGTACGACGACTCCCTCTTCGCGGTGCTCAAGCCGGTGGACTACGAGCCGGAGAGCGACCGGGTCTCGTCCGGCGAGCTGATGCTCTTCCTGGGCGACTCCTTCGTGGTGACGGTCCGGCACGGCGAGGGGGCGCCGCTGGCGGCGGTGCGCAGGCGCCTGGAGACCCAGCCGGAGGTGCTGCGGCACGGGCCGACGGCGGTGCTGTACGCGGTGAGCGACGCGGTGGTGGACCACTACCTGGACGTGGCGGGCGAGCTCCAGGTGGACCTGGAGGAGCTGGAGGCCGACGTCTTCGCGCCGGGCGGGACGGGCACGGTGAACACGGCGGAGCGGATCTACACGGCGAAGCGGCAGGTCCTGGAGTTCCGTCGGGCGACGGGGCCGCTGGCGGGGCCGATGGCCCGGCTGACGGCGGGCGCCGTGCCGTTCGTGAACGAGGAGTCGCAGCCCTTCTTCCGGGACGTCAACGACCATCTGCTGCGGGCGAACGAGCAGGTGGAGGGGTTGGACCGGCTGCTGTCGGACGTGCTCTCGGCGCATCTGGCGCAGATGGGGGTGCGGCAGAACGACGACATGCGGAAGATCTCGGCCTGGGCGGCGATGGCCGCGGTGCCCACGATGGTCGCCGGGATCTACGGCATGAACTTCGACCACATGCCGGAACTTCACTGGGTGTGGTCGTACCCGGCGCTGATCCTGCTGATGGCGGGGATCGAGACGGGCCTCTACCGGCTGTTCAAGCGACGCGGCTGGCTCTGAGAAGGCGGCTGATTCCGGGGAAGAAAGCCGGCCGCGCCGCCGGAGTATGTCAGAACGCGGGTGCGGGGGTGGCGGGGCCGCCCAGGGCGTCGCGCCGCTCCGGCATCCTCAGACTGATCATCTTGTGCCAGCCGGCGAGGCGCTCGTAGGCGTACATGGCGTGGATGCCGGCGGCGAGCACCGCGCCCTTGGCCTTCGGCCACTTCAGGATCCGGCCCATGTGGCTCATGACGGCGAGGCTGACGTCCCGGTAGATCTGGATCTCGGCGAGCGCCGACTCGCGCAGGGTGGTCTGGATGAGGCGGCCGTGACCGGCCCGGGCGAGCCGGAGCAGCTCCTCGTGGCAGTAGGCGAGGTGGTTGGCCTCGTCGTTGTCGATCATGTGGATGGCCTTGCCCAGCTCCGGGTGGTCCCCGAAGTAGGTCACGAGCATGTCCATCTGGTCGGCCGCGCGCTGCTCGGTGACCCTGCTGTGCGCGAGGTAGACGATGACGTCCCGCTCGGTCAGCGGCCGGTCGCCGCGGAGCTTCTCGTGGGCGAGCCCGATGCCGCGCCGTTCGAGGAGCATCGTGTAGTCGGTCTCGGGCGGTACGGGGACGGGTTCGAGGCCCCGCTTGCGCAGCAGCGCGTTGAAGATGCGCCCGTGCTTGTCCTCGTCGGCGCCGTGCCGGGTGATCTTGGGCGCGAGCTCCCGCATGCCGGGGGCGACGAGGGCGGCGATCCGGGCGTTCTCCCAGCCGCCCTGCGTCTCGCCGCTGGCGGCGATCGAACAGAAGAGCCGGAAGGCCTCGTCGTCGTCGATGATTTCCTGGAACAGGCTCTTGGCCGTGAGCATCGCTGCCACCTCCCTGCGGACGACCGCACTCCGCGCGTCCGGGAGACCGAGTCAAATGCGGTCCGGGACGGCGGGCAACAGGAGGGGGCGGCGGTGTCGGCCGAAAGAGTGAGAGCCGCGGCCGTAACCGGGGGCGCGGTGGCGCGTTGAACGGCATGACGGCCGTGGCGGGGAAGACCCCCGAGCCCCCACCACGGCCGCAGGCCTTCCCTTCCTTACGCCAGCCCCGCCCGCTCCAGGGCGTCGACGCCCGCGCGCAGCGCGGTGAGGCGCTCGTCGAGGGTGAAGCCGGCCGGGGCCAGGGTCAGCGTGGTGACGCCCGCCTCCGCGTAGGCGGTCATACGGTCCGCGATCCGGTCGACGGTGCCGAGCAGGGCGGTCTGGTCGATCAGCGAGCGGGGCACGGCCGCCGCGGCGCCCGTCTTGTCGCCGGCCAGGTACTTCTCCTGGATCTCGGCGGCCTCCTTCTCGTACCCCATGCGCTGGGCGAGCTGGTTGTAGAAGTTCTGCTTGCGGCTGCCCATGCCGCCCACGTAGAGGGCGGTGTACGGCCGGAAGACGTCGGCGAGCGCCTCGACGTCCTCG
This sequence comes from Streptomyces sp. R302, assembly GCF_012927245.1. GTDB lineage: Bacteria > Actinomycetota > Actinomycetes > Streptomycetales > Streptomycetaceae > Streptomyces. The sequence goes on along the minus strand of NZ_JABBGE010000008.1, from coordinate 149,488 downwards.
CCGAGGGCGAGCGGCAGCGTCGGACAGACGTCGAAGCCGTCCATGGTCAGGCCGGCCTTCTCGCGGCCCGCCCGCAGCGGCTTCAGGGCCGTCTCCTCCAGGTGCTCGGCCGAGGGGAAGATCAGCAGGGCGCCGTCGGCGATCTCGCCGGTCTGCTCCAGGTTCTTCGGGCCGATCGCCGCGATGTACAGCGGGATGTGCTCGCGCTGCGGGTGGACGGTCAGCTTGATCGGCTTGCCGGGGCCGCCGGGCAGCGGGAGCGTCCAGTGCTCGCCCTCGTGGGTGAGGCGCTCGCGGGACATCGCCTTGCGGACGATCTCCACGTACTCGCGGGTCCGGGCGAGCGGCTTGTCGAACTTCACGCCGTACCAGCCCTCGGAGACCTGCGGTCCCGAGACGCCGAGGCCGAGGCGGAAACGGCCGCCGGAGAGCGAGTCCAGGGTGGCGGCGGTCATCGCCGTCATCGCGGGCTGCCGGGCCGGGATCTGCATGATCGCCGAGCCGACGTCGATCCGCTCCGTCTTCGCGGCGACCCAGGAGAGCACGGTCGGCGCGTCCGAGCCGTACGCCTCCGCCGCCCAGCAGACGTCGTAGCCGAGCCGGTCGGCCTCCTGCGCGACGGCGAGGTTGTCGCCGTCCATGCCGGCGCCCCAGTAGCCGAGGTTGATGCCGAGCCGCATTCCACGCACCCCTTACCCATCGGTAACGTCTCTCGTCCGGACTCTAGCGCGCGCCTCCCGCATCCGTCAGGGGCCGGACGCCACGCCGTCGTCCACCGTCTCTGTCCACAGCTTCCATCCACAGGGTCTCTGCGCGTGGTGCCCTGGCCAGTAATGTCCCGCCCATGGAGCAGAGGCATCTCGGACGTACCGGCCTGCGCGTCTCACGCATCGGGCTCGGCACGCTCACCTGGGGGCGGGACACCGACGAGCACGACGCCGCCGAGCAGTTGAAGGCGTTCTGGGACGCGGGCGGCACGCTCGTGGACACCGCCGACGTGTACGGCGGCGGAGAGGCGGAGTACCTCCTGGGCCAGCTCATGGAGCGGCTGGTGCCGCGCCGCGACCTGGTCCTGTCCACCAAGGCCGGCAGCGTCCCGGACCCCGACCGCCGCACCGACGGCTCGCGCGGCCATCTGCTCGCCGCGCTCGACGCCTCCCTGGCCCGGCTCGGCACGGACCACGTCGACCTGTGGCAGCTGCACGCCTACGACCCGCACACCCCGCTGGAGGAGTCCCTCCAGGCCCTCGACATCGCGGTACGCAGCGGCCGGGCGCGGTACGCGGGCGTGGCCAACTTCTGCGGCTGGCAGCTCGCCAAGGCGGGCACCTGGCAGCTGGCCGGCGACCGCACCCGGCTCGCCGGGGCGCAGCTGGAGTACTCGCTGCTCCAGCGGGGCGTCGAGCGGGAGGTACTGCCGGCCGCCGTCGACCTCGGCATAGGCCTGCTGCCGTCCTCCCCGCTGGGCCGCGGAGTGCTCACCGGCAAGTACCGCGGCGGCACCCCGGCCGACTCCCGGGGCGCGTCGGAGGCGCTCGCGCCGTTCGTGGAGCCGTACCTCGACGAGGCCGCAAGCCGGATCGTGCACGCCGTCGGCACCGCCGCCGACGGGCTCAACACGAGCCCGCTGCACGTGGCGCTCGCCTGGGTCAGGGACCGGCCGGGCGTGACCGCCCCGATCGTCGGCGCGCGCACGGCACGCCAGCTCACGGCCGCGCTGTCGGTGGAGGGCCTTAGTCTTCCTGACGAGATCTGCCGGGCTTTGGACGATGTGTCCGCGCCCGTGCACCGTTATCCGGATCACGACTGGAGCACCTTGTGACCGAGCCTGCCGGGGAGACCGCGCCCGAGGCACCCGAGGACGTGGCCCCCGAGGACGCGCCGACGTCCACCGAGACGGCCGACACCGTCGAGGCCCCCTCGGAGGAGGCGCCGGAGGAGGCGTCGGAGGGGACCTCGCCGGAGAAGGCGTCGGAGGGGGCCTCGACACAGGAGGCTGCTACGGAAGAGACGGCGCCGGAGGTGAGCGAGGCGCAGGCGGAGCTGGCGGCCCAGCGGGAGCTGCGGGCCAGGATCGAGGCGCGGAAGGCCGAGAAGTCCGGGCCCGTGGTGAGCGGGGCCAAGCTCAGCGGCACCGCCGCCGATCTGCTCGCCGCCGTACGGGCCGTCGAGGGCGGCTCCGCGTCCGGCGGCGCCTTCTACGCTCCGGCGCCCGAGCCGACGCGCCCCACGCGCCCGCCCGAGACCACCGTCCGCCCGCCCGCCCCGGCGGCGCCTGCCGCGCCCACGGCCGGCGCGCTCGCCGGGGTCCGCGAGGTGCTGGCCCGGGGCGGCGCGCCCGAGGCGCTGGCCGGACAGGTCGTCGGCGCGCTCGGCGAGCAGGCCGCCGAGGCCCTGACCGAGGACCCGTGGCAGCTCCTCGCCGTGCCCGGGGTGCGGCCGGAGCAGGCCGACGGCTTCGCGCGGGCGCTGCTCGGCGGCGCCTGCGGTCCCGACGATCCGCGCCGGGCCGTCGCCCTGACCGTGTGGCTGCTCGACCGCGCCGCCCTCCAGGGCCACACCGCGCTCACCGTCGACGAGGTGGCGGCCGGACTCGCTCGGCACCAGGTCCCCGACCCCGAGAAGGCCGTCGGCACGGCCGTCTCCGAGGGCGCCGTCCTGGTCTTCCAGGAGGAGGACGAGGCCCCGCGGGAGCCCGAGGAGGACGCCGAGGGCGAAGAGGGCGAAGAGGGCGAGGCGGGCGCGGAGGGCGCCGGGCCCGACGGGGGTCCGGCGGAGCCGGCGCTGCTCGGGCTCGACCGGTACGCCCTGGCCGAGGAGAGCCTCGCGGACGGCCTCGCCCGGCTGGTCCGCACGGTCACCGCGCGGGAGTGGGACGGCGGCGAGCTGGAGCGGGCCGTCGGCGGCCACGGTCTGGTGCTGCACACCGGCGGCGAGGCCGCCCGCGCCGAGCCGCTGGAGCTCGCCGCCACGGCCCGGGAGCGCGGCCTGCGCGTCCTGGTCACGGTGCACGACGCCGAGCGCCTGAGCGAGGAGGACCGCGCCTCCGGGAGGGCCGTGACGCTCGCCGCGCTGCTCTCCGGGACGGCCGGTCCCGGCCGGGACGAGGAGGGCTCCCTCGCCCTGGACCTGCTGGTGGTCCTCGACGCCCCGCAGTTGGACGTGGAGACGGGCGCGATGCTCGTCGAGGCCCTCCCGGACGGCTGCCGGCTGGTGCTCAGCGGCGACCCGGAGGTCCTCGGGGCGACCGGTCCCGGCGCGGTCTTCGCCGACGCCCTGGCGGCCCGCGTCTGCCCCCGGGTGGCCTCCCGCCGCCCCGACCCCGGCCCGCTCGGCGAGCTGGTCTCGGGCATCGGCATCGGGGAGCTGAACCAGGTCGAGGCCCCCGGCAAGGAGGTCGTGATCGTCCCCGTGCGGGACGCCGGCGAGGCCGTGCACCGCACGGTCCAGCTGGTCGCCGACTCGGTGCCGCGCGCCTTCGGGCTCACCCCCGAGCAGACCCGGGTGATCACGGTCGGCCACGGCGGCTCGGCCGGGACGCGCGCCCTGAACACGGCCCTGAAGCAGCGGCTGAACCCCGGCCCCGGCCGCTTCGGCGGCTACGACCCGGGCGACCGGGTGGCGTACGCGCCGGTGCCCGGCCGGACGGTGACCGGCACGGTCCTCGGGGCCGACGCCGAGGGCCTCCGGGTGCGCACCGGCGACGGCGAGGTCCTCGTACCGAAGGAGCGGGTGGAGTCGGCGCTGCGGCACGGCTGGGCGCTCACCGCGCACCAGGCGGCGGGCGGCCGCTGGCCCGCGGTGGTCGTGGTCCTGCCGGGCGACGCGGCCCCTGGCCTGAGCCGGCCGTGGGTCTACACGGCCTTCGGCCGGGCCGAGCGCCATCTGTCGGTCGTGCACGGCGTGGACCAGGCGCTGCCCCGCTCGGTGGCCGAGGTCCTCGCCCCGGCGCGCACGACCCGGCTGCGCCCCCTCCTGATCGCCCTCCTCGCCGCGTCCGGCGAGGAGTAGGGACGGACGGCGGAACGCCGGAGGGCCGGGACATCCGCAGTGATGTCCCGGCCCTCCGGCGTCCTCCCCGTCGCGCGTCAGCGGCCGGCGGCCACCTCGCCGACCTCCTCGCCGTCGTCCTCGTCGTCGTCGAAGACGGAGCTGATGTCGAAGCGGCAGACGATCCGCTCCGGGTCGGCCTGCTCGAAGGGGGTGGCCAGCCACTCCCCCGGCTCCGGGAGCTCGCCCGCGGCGGTCACCCAGAGCGTGGAGTCGCCCTCCTCCAGGCCGAAGTCCTTGTGCCGGGAGGCGATCTCGTCGGGCTCGTACTCCCCGAAGAGGACGCCGAGGGCGGCGGCCGTGGTGCGGGGCCCGTCCTCGTCGTGGTCCAGGTCGGCGACGCGCCCGGCCTGGGCCACCAGCCGGCGGGGCTCGGCCACCGCGTAGTCGCGGCGGATCAGCACGCTGAGGGCGTGGGGTTCGTCAGGTCCGGCGTAGGGCGGCAGCCCGTCGTCGGCCCCGGGGATCTCGAAGGGGGTCACCTCGTCGTAGCGGTCGTAGAGGAGTTCGTCGTAGGACTCGGCGGCCGCGGCGAGCGCGTTGAACGCCTCGTACACCGCCGGGTCGTCGTCCCCCGAGCGGCCTTCGACCGCCGCGAGGTGGCGGTCCAGTGCGGTCTTGACCGCCTCTGCGGCGGCACGTACCTCGGCAGCGGTGGGCTGCGCAGCATCAGACATGGGACAGACGCTATCCGTACCGGGCCGGTGCCCGCACAATAGATGCGATGCCGGAATACGAATTTGTCGACGTGTACGTGCCGCGAGGGATCTCCCGCAAGGAGGCGACGCGGCTTCTGACCGACCATGCCGAGTACGGACACTGGGAGTTGGACCGACTCACCCTCCGCCTGGACGGCAGCCGCAGGGTGCGGCTGAAGCGGCGGATCATCCGTCAGATCCGCGCGACCTGGTGACGGACGCGGAAGGGGCCCCGCACGGCGCGGGGCCCCTTCGCGTTCCGGCCGGTGCGGGTCAGGCGCCGCGGCGGGAGCGGCGGTAGACCAGCGAGCCCGCGAGGAGCATCCCTGCGGCGGCCGGGACGATCACGCCGAGCGGCGCGGACGAGCCGGTCTCGGCGAGCTCTTCCGGGGAGGCCGGCGGCGGCGTGAGCTGCGGCCCGGGGTGGTTCGAACCACCGCCGGAGCCGGGCGGCACACCGGGGGTGCCGGGCGTGCCCGGCGTGCCGGGGGTACCAGGAGTGCCCGGGGTCCCGGGAGTACCCGGCGTACCAGGGGTCCCCGGAGTACCAGGGGTGCCGGGCGTGCCCGGAGTCCCGGGGGTCCCCGGCGGGGTCTCCTCGCCGTAACCGCCGGGCTCCTCGCCGTAGCCGCCCGGTTCCTCGCCGTAGCCGCCGGGCTCCTCCTCGCCGTAGCCGGAGTCCGGGGTCTGGCCGTTGGCGCAGTCGTTGCCCGCGGCGGCGTTGCCGAGACCGATGCCCGTGACGCTGTTGCCGCACGCGTTCACGGGCACCTCGACCGGGACCACCACCGTGTTGCCGGAGGCCACGCCCGGGGAGTCGCTCGCGTACGCGCCGCCGGACGTGCCGGGGCCGGACTGCGCGGGGATGTTCGCGCAGGAGTTGCCCATCGCCGGGTTGAGCACCCCGACGACGTTCACCGTGTTTCCGCAGGCGTTGACCGGGGCATGGATCGGGACCTGCACGGTGTTCCCGGACGCGACTCCGGGTGAGTTCCTGGCCGTACCGTTCGCGCCGGAATCCGCCTGCGCGATACCGCCGCCGAGCGCGAAGACGCCTCCGGCCGCCGCGACGGTGATGATGCTCTTGCGCGTGACCTGTCGCATAGCTTGCTTACCTGCCTTCTCGGCAATGCGCCTGATCGGCCTGGAAGGCCCGACCGGCGGGGAGTGAGGGCCACCGGGCCCGTGCCCGGGGCGGAATGGCCACCGGCCCCGGAGTGCATGGCACGCACTCCGGGGCCGGACGGCTCACGCCCTCAAGGGGCGGGGCACAACGTCAGGCGTTGACGCAGGTGTTGCCGAAGGCGGGGTTCAGCAGACCGATCACGGAGACCGTGTTGCCGCAGACGTTCACGGGCACGTGAACCGGGACCTGCACGACGTTGCCCGAGAGGACACCGGGGGAACCGATGGCCGCACCCTGGGCACCCGCGTCGGCGACGGCCATGCCCGCGCCCGCGAGAACGAGACCGCCGGTGGCAGCCGCAGCAGCGACGACCTTCTTGATCATTATTCCTCCTAGTTGGCAATGCGGCCCCAGCCGCGGACCGCATCACCTGTAACGAGGGGGAAGGGTGGGGGCTACGAGCCCCCGGGTGCATTCACTCTTTCCGGGCAAACCCAAACGCGCTGCCGAATTCGGGCCCGGCCGGCGGTCAGCAGGCGTCGAGGAAGCGGTCCAGGACGCGCACGCCGAACTTCAGGCCGTCGACGGGGACGCGCTCGTCGACGCCGTGGAACATGCCGGCGAAGTCGAGCTCGGGCGGCAGCTGGAGCGGGGCGAAGCCGAAGCAGCGGATGCCGAGGTCGTCGAAGGACTTGGCGTCGGTGCCGCCGGAGAGCATGTACGGGACGGCGCGTGCGATCGGGTCCTCGGCGCGCAGGGCGAGCTGCATGGCGTCGACGAGCGCGCCGTCGAAGCTGGTCTCCAGGGCCTTGTCGCCGTGCACGTCCTCGCGCTTGACCTTCGGGCCGAGGATCCGGTCGAGGTCGGCGAGGAACTCCTGCTCGTAGCCGGGCAGGAAGCGGCCGTCGACGTGGGCGGTGGCCTGGCCGGGGATGACGTTCACCTTGTAGCCGGCGCCGAGCATGGTGGGGGCGGCGGAGTTGCGCAGGGTGGCGCCGACCATCTTGGCGATGCCGCCGAGCTTGGCGAGGGTGCCGTCCATGTCCTCGGGATCGAGCGGGGTGCCGAGGGCGTCGGACAGCTCGTCGAGGAAGCTGCGGACGGTCTTGGTGACGCGGACCGGCCACTGGTGGCGGCCGAGCCGGCCGACGGCCTCGCACAGCTCGGTGATGGCGTTGTCGTCGTTGGTCATCGAGCCGTGGCCGGCCGTGCCCTCGACGGTGAGCCGCATCCAGTGCATGCCCTTCTGGGCGGTCTCGACCAGGTAGAGGCGGAGGTTCTCGTTCACGGTGAAGGAGAAGCCGCCGACCTCGCCGATGGCCTCGGTGACCCCGTCGAAGACGTCCCGGTGCCGGTCGACCAGGTGGCGGGCGCCGTAGGTGCCGCCGGCCTCCTCGTCGGCGAGGAAGGCGAGGACGATGTCGCGCGGGGGCTTGCGGCCGCTGCGCAGCCGGTCGCGGACGACCGCGAGGGTCATCGCGTCCATGTTCTTCATGTCGACGGCGCCGCGGCCCCAGACGCAGCCGTCGGCGACCTCGCCGGAGAAGGGGTGGTGGGTCCAGTCGGCGGCGTCGGCCGGGACGACGTCGGTGTGCCCGTGGATGAGCAGCGCCGGGCGCGAGGGGTCCTCGCCCTCGATGCGGGCCACGGTGGAGGCCCGGCCCTTGTGGGACTCGATGATCTTCGGTTCGAGGCCGACCTCGGCGAGCTTCTCGGCGACGTACTCGGCGGCGGCGCGCTCACCCGGTCCGGAGTGGTCGCCGTAGTTGCTGGTGTCGATGCGGATGAGGTCACGGCAGAGGTCGACGACCTCGTCCTCGCCCGCGACGGTCCGGCCGGTGTTCGACTCGCTCACGCTGCTTCCTCCCACGACGTGCCCCACGTGCTTCCTTGTGCTCGTCCCATCCTCCCCCGCGCCCGCCCCGGCGGCGCAAGGGCGTGGTGATCGACCGGTCCGAATGTTTGCTATGGTTTTCCTCGTCGGAACGGCCCAGGGCCGCGAGACAGACACCTAGTCCGGGTGGCGGAATGGCAGACGCGCTAGCTTGAGGTGCTAGTGCCCTTTATCGGGCGTGGGGGTTCAAGTCCCCCCTCGGACACAGAAGAAGTCCCGGTCGAGTTCACTCGGCCGGGACTTCGGCGTTGTCGGGACTTCGGCGTTCACGGACACGAGCGAGGCGGAGCGGTGCGCAGGAAGAGGGTGCCGGCGGCGCCGCTGCCGCAGCGGGACGGGATCGATCCCGTACGGCTCCGGCTGCCGGAGGATCCGGAGGGGGCCTGGCCGACCGTGGGGGCGTATCTGCTCGGCCGGTACGGGGCCGCGGTCGGTGCGGAGCGGATCGGCGCCATGCTGGACGCGGGGCGGTTCGTGGGGGCCGACGGGCGGGCGGCGGCGGCCTCGGAGCCGTACGAGCCGGGGCGGTGGCTGTGGTTCCACCGGGACCTCGCGCCCGAGGAGAGGGTGCCGTTCGGGATCGGGGTGGTGTACCGGGACGAGCGGATCCTGGTGGCGGACAAGCCGCACTTCCTGGCGACGACCCCGCGCGGGCGGCATGTGACCGAGACGGCGGTGGCGCGGCTGCGGGCGGAGCTGGGGATGCCGGAGCTGCAGCCGGCGCACCGGCTGGACCGGCTGACGGCGGGGCTCGTGCTCTTCGTGGTGCGGCCGGCGGACCGGGGGGCGTACCAGCTGCTGTTCAAGGAGCGGCGGGTGCGCAAGGAGTACGAGGCGGTGGCACCGTACGACCCCGGGGTGGCGCTGCCGGTGACGGTGCGCAGCCGGATCGAGAAGGAGCGGGGGGTGCTCGCCGCCCGGGAGGTGCCGGGCGAGCCGAACGCGGTGAGCCGGATCGAGCTGGTGGAGCGGGTCGGCGCGTACGGGCGGTACCGGCTGCTGCCGGAGACCGGGAAGACGCATCAGCTGCGGGTGCACATGAACGCGCTGGGGCTGCCGATCGTCGACGATCCGATGTATCCGGTGGTGCGTGAGGACGGGCCGGAGGACTACCGGCGGCCGCTGCGGCTGCTGGCGGCGGCGCTGGAGTTCCCCGACCCGTTCACGGGTGAGGAGAGGCGGTTCACGAGCCGCCTCTCGCTCAGTGTCCCCGGCCCGCGCGGCGGAGCCGCATAGTCAGCGCAGCCACTCCTGGAGGTGCGGGGCTTCCGCGGCGATGGTGGTGGAGTCGCCGTGGCCGGTGCGGACGACCGTCTCCGGCGGGAGGGTGAGGAGCTTCTCCCGGATCGAGTCGACGATCGTGGGGAAGTCGGAGAAGGACCGGCCGGTGGCGCCGGGGCCGCCCTGGAAGAGGGTGTCGCCGGTGAAGACGGTGCCCAGGTCGGGGACGTACAGGCAGACCGCTCCGGGGGCGTGGCCCGGGGTGTGGAGGACCTTCAGGTCGGTGCCGGCGATGGTGAGGACCTGGCCGTCGGCGAGGTCGCCGTCGGGGGTGTGGTCGGGGTGGGTGAGCTTCCACAGCGGCTGGTCGGCGGGGTGGAGCAGGATGCGGGCGCCGGTGGCGGCGGCGAGCGCGGGGGCGGCGCCGACGTGGTCGTCGTGGGCGTGGGTGCAGACGATGGCGCGCAGGGCGCGGCCGTCGAGGGCTTCGAGGACGGCGTCGGCGTCGTGGGCGGCGTCGATGACGATCGCCTCCTCGTCGTCGCCGACGATCCAGACGTTGTTGTCGACGTCCCAGGTGCCGCCGTCGAGGCTGAAGGTGCCGGAGGTGACCAGGTGGTCGATGCGGGCGGTCATCACAGCACCACCACCGAGCGCAGCACGTCGCCCTCGTGCATGCGGGCGAAGGCCTTCTCGACGTCGTCGAGGGCGATGGTCTCGGTGACGAAGGCGCCGAGGTCGATGCGGCCCTGCCGGTGCAGGTCGATGAGCATGGGGAAGTCGCGGGAGGGCAGGCAGTCGCCGTACCAGGAGGACTTGAGGGAGCCGCCGCGGCCGAAGACGTCGAGGAGGGGCAGTTCGAGCCGCATCTCGGGGGTGGGGACGCCGACGAGGACGACGGTGCCGGCGAGGTCGCGGGCGTAGAAGGCCTGCTGGTACGTCTCGGGGCGGCCGACGGCCTCGATGACGACGTCGGCGCCGAAGCCGCCGGTGAGGGCGCGGATCGCCTCGACGGGGTCGGTGGCGCGCGAGTCGACGGTGTCGGTGGCGCCCATCTCCTTGGCCTTGGCCAGTTTTCGCTCGTCGACGTCGACGGCGATGATCTTCGCGGCGCCGGCGAGGCGGGAGCCGACGATGGCGGCGTCGCCGACGCCTCCGCAGCCGATGACGGCGACGGTGTCGCCGCGGGAGACGTTGCCGGTGTTGATCGCGGCGCCGATGCCGGCCATCACGCCGCAGCCGAGGAGGCCGGCGATCTCGGGGGCGACGGAGCGGTCGACCTTGGTGCACTGGCCGGCGGCGACGAGGGTCTTCTCGGCGAAGGCGCCGATGCCGAGGGCCGGGGAGAGCTCCGTGCCGTCGAGGAGCGTCATCTTCTGCTTCGCGTTGTGGGTGTCGAAGCAGTACCAGGGGCGGCCGCGGCGGCAGGCGCGGCACTGGCCGCAGACGGCCCGCCAGTTGAGGATCACGTAGTCGCCGGGGGCGACGTCGGTGACGCCCTCGCCGACCGCTTCCACGGTGCCCGCGGCCTCGTGGCCGAGGAGGAAGGGGAAGTCGTCGTTGATCCCGCCCTGCTTGTAGTGCAGGTCGGTGTGGCAGACACCGCAGGCCTCGACGCGGACGACGGCCTCGCCGGGGCCCGGGTCGGGGACGACGACGGTCTCGATCCGCACCGGCTCGTTGCGGCCGGGGGCGATGACGCCCCGCACGTGCTGTGGCATCGCTGACTTCCCTTCAGAGGATCTTGTAAGCCTCCTGCGTACCACTATCTCCTGATAAAAGGCGAGACCCCCGCAGGCCGTGTGGCCGCGGGGGTCCGCCGCTCCCGTGGGGGGGGAGTCGAGTGGGGGGTGGGTCAGTCCTGCTTGCCGGCGGTCTCGCGGACCCTGCGGCGGACCAGGAACCAGCCGCCGACGAGGGCCGCGCCGATCAGCGGCAGGCAGTTCACGGTGGTGCGGCCGATGCCGCCGTCCATCCACATGAGGACGAGGACGGAGCCGAGGAAGACCAGGGTCACGATCTGGGTGTACGGGGCCCAGGGCAGCTGGTAGGTCGGGCGGGTGAGCGCGCCCTGCTTGGCGCGGCGGACGAAGAGCAGCGAACACACCATGATCATGGCCCAGGTGCCGATGATGCCGATCGAGGCGAAGTTGAGGACCAGCTCGAAGGCGTCCTCGGGCATCCGGGCGTTGAGGATCACGCCGACGACGCCGAAGCCCGCGGTGAGCAGGATGCCGCCGTAGGGGACGCCGCCCTTGTTCATGACGCCGGTGAACTTCGGCGCGGAGCCGGCCAGCGACATGGAGCGCAGGATGCGGCCGGTGGAGTACAGGCCGGAGTTGAGGCTGGAGAGGGCCGCGGTGAGGACGACGAGGTTCATCACTCCGGCGGCGCCGGGGACGCCCAGCTTGTCGAAGACGGTGACGAAGGGGCTCTGGTCGTCGGAGTAGGCGGTGTACGGGAGGATCAGCGCGAGCAGGACGACGGAGCCGACGTAGAAGAGGCCGACGCGCCACATGATCGAGTTGATCGCCTTCGGCATGATCTTCTCGGGGTTCTCGGTCTCGCCGGCGGCGACGCCGCAGAGCTCGACGGAGGCGTAGGCGAAGACGACGCCCTGGATGAGCAGGAGCATCGGCATCATGCCGTTGGGGAAGATGCCGCCGTTGTCGGTGATGTTGGCGAGGCCCGGGGTGGAGCCGCCGACGTCGTGCGAGGTCACGACGAGGAAGATGCCGACGAGCATGAAGGCGACGAGCGCGGCGACCTTGATGATCGCGAACCAGAACTCCATCTCGCCGAAGTACTTCACCGAGATGAGGTTGGCGGCGAGGACGACCGCGAGGGCGATCAGGGCGAGGATCCACTGCGGGACGTCGCTGAACATCGACCAGAAGTGGGCGTAGGTGGCCGCGGCGGTGATGTCGGCGACGGCGGTGGTCGACCAGTTCAGGAAGTAGAGCCAGCCGGCCGTGTAGGCGCCCTTCTCGCCCATGAACTCACGGGCGTAGGAGACGAAGGCGCCGGAGGACGGGCGGTAGAGCACCAGCTCGCCCAGGGCCCGGACCACGAAGAAGGCGAAGACGCCGCAGACCGCGTACGCGATGAAGAGCGAGGGGCCGGCGCTGGCCATGCGGCCGCCGGCGCCCAGGAAGAGGCCGGTGCCGATCGCGCCGCCGATGGCGATCATGTTGATGTGCCGGGACTTGAGGTCCTTGCGGTATCCGGCGTCGCCGGCGTCCACGTGGGGGGAGGCTGCCGTGCTCGCCGGCGCGGCGGACAGCGGCTCGGCCGCGATGACGCGGTCACTCATGGAGTTGTTCGCCTTCGTGAGGGGAGGGGCTGTGCGGTACGGCCATGCCCTCTGGGGGTCGCCCTGACGTGGCCAGCGGACATCCTCACGGTTACACCCGCTCGCTGACTGTGACGGGTGTCACTGAACGCCCGGATTTGAGCTAGTTCAGAGGTTACGGGCCGGTTACCAGGCCCTACGGAGCGAGAACGTCCAGTTCCTTCAAGGCGCCGACGGCGATCTCGCGGGTCAGCGCCTCGGCGCGGGCGGCGTCCCGCTCCCGTACGGCCTCGGCGACCTGGACGTGGAGGGTGACGGCGGTCGGGTCGGGGTCCTCGAACATCACGTGGTGGTGGGTGCGGCCGGTGAGGACCTCGGCGACGACGTCGCCGAGGCGGGCGAACATCTCGTTCCCCGAGGCGTTCAGGACGACCCGGTGGAAGGCGATGTCGTGGACGAGGTACGCCTCCAGCTGCCGGCCGCGCGAGGTGGCGACCATGCCGAGGGCCTGCTCGGTGAGCTCGCGGCACTGGTCCGGGGTGGCGTTCAGGGCGGCGAGGCCGGCGGCGACGGGTTCGACGGCGGAGCGCAGCACGGTGAGGGAGCGGAGCTGGCGGGGGCGGTCGGCGCCGGCCAGGCGCCAGCGGATGACCTGGGGGTCGTACACGTTCCAGCTCGCGGTGGGCAGGACCGTGACGCCGACCCGGCGGCGGGACTCCACCAGGTGCATCGACTCCAGGACGCGGACGACCTCGCGGACGACGGTCCGGGAGACGTCGAAGGTCTGGGCGAGCTCGTCGGTGCGGAGCACCGTGCCGGGCGGGTACTCCCCGGCGGTGATGGCCAGGCCCAGGGTGGCGAGCACGTGCGAGTGGAGCCCCTGGGCCGATGTCGTCATGGGGCTCAGCCTATGCGGGCACCGTCCGGTGATCCCGTCGGGAATTAAAAGTACTACTTTTACGTCACAGACTCTTGAATACGTCGTACTCAATAGGTTTCATGAGCGCGACGGATCGATGTCGCGAGACAGCACCGATGTCACGAAGACAGCACCGATGTCGAGCAGCACCGATGTCGAAGAAGACAGCGAGGCACCCCCCATGAGCACCACCCCCCACCCCGCCGCTCCCCCGGTCGTCGTCATCATGGGCGTCGCCGGGACCGGGAAGACCACGATCGGCCCGCTGGTCGCGGACGCCCTCGGCCTGCCCTACGCGGAGGGCGACGACTTCCACCCGGCGGCCAACGTGGCCAAGATGTCGGCCGGCGTCCCGCTCGACGACGCCGACCGGGAACCGTGGCTCGACGCCATCGGCGCCTGGGCGCACGACCGGGCCGGGCTCGGCGGAGTGGTGAGCAGTTCCGCACTGAAGCGGATCTACCGGGACCGGCTGCGCGCGGCCGCCCCCGGGATCGTCTTCCTCCATCTCACCGGCGACCGGGAGCTGATCGAGGGCCGGATGGCCGCCCGCAGGGGCCACTTCATGCCCACCGCGCTGCTCGACTCCCAGTTCGCCACCCTGCAGCCGCTGCAGGACGACGAGGCCGGCGTCTCCGTCGACGTCTCCGGCACCCCCGAGGAGATCACCGACCGGGCCGTCGCCGCGCTGCGGCGCCTCGCCGGCTGACCCCTCCCCGTCCCCCACCTGCCCGTACGAAGGACACCACCGTGACCGTGACCAGTCTCAGCGTCGAGACCCTGGCAGCGGACGCCGTCGAACCGATCACCTCGGCCGGCAACGCCCAGCTGGGCATCGCCGTTCTCGCCGGCATCGCCGTCATCGTCCTGCTCATCACCAAGTTCAAGCTGCACGCCTTCCTGGCGCTGACCATCGGCTCGCTCGCGCTCGGCGCGTTCGCGGGGGCGCCGCTCGCGGACACCATCACGTCGTTCAGCACCGGACTCGGCAACACCGTCGCCGGCGTCGGCGTGCTGATCGCGCTCGGCGCGATCCTCGGCAAGCTGCTCGCCGACTCGGGCGGCGCCGACCAGATCGTCGACACGATCCTCGCGAAGGCGAGCAAGCGGTCCATGCCGTGGGCGATGGTCCTCATCGCCTCGGTGATCGGTCTGCCGCTCTTCTTCGAGGTCGGCATCGTGCTGCTGATCCCGGTGGTCCTGATGGTCGCCAAACGCGGCAACTACTCCCTGATGCGGATCGGCATCCCCGCCCTCGCCGGTCTCTCCGTGATGCACGGGCTCATCCCGCCGCACCCCGGCCCGCTCGTCGCGATCGACGCGGTCGGCGCCAACCTCGGCGTCACCCTCGCCCTCGGCCTGGTCGTCGCCGTCCCGACCGTGATCATCGCCGGACCGCTCTTCTCCCGGTACGCCGCCCGCTGGGTGGACATCCAGGCGCCCGAGCACATGATCCCGTCGCGTCCCTCCGAGGACCTGGACAAGCGCCCCGGCTTCGGCGTCACCGTCGCCACCGTGATGCTGCCGGTCGTCCTGATGCTGGTGAAGGCGCTCGTCGACATCGTCGTCGACGACCCGGAGAACGCGGTGCAGAAGGTCACCGACGTCGTCGGCTCGCCGCTGATCGCGCTGCTCGCCGCCGTCATAGTGGCCCTGTTCACGCTGGGCCGCGCGGCCGGCTTCACCAAGGAGCGGCTGTCCTCGACCGTCGAGAAGTCCCTCGCCCCGATCGCGGGCGTGCTGCTGATCGTCGGTGCCGGCGGCGGCTTCAAGCAGACCCTGATCGACATCGGCGTCGGTCAGATGGTCCTGGACTTCTCCAAGGACTGGTCGATACCGGCCCTGTTCCTCGCCTGGCTGATCGCGGTCGCCATCCGGCTCGCGACGGGCTCCGCCACGGTCGCGACGATCTCGGCGGCGGGCCTGGTGGCCCCGCTGGCCGCGGGCATGTCGACCGGTGAGACGGCGCTGCTCGTGCTGGCCATCGGTGCCGGTTCGCTCTTCTTCAGCCACGTCAACGACGCCGGTTTCTGGCTGGTGAAGGAGTACTTCGGCATGAACGTCGGCCAGACGATCAAGACCTGGTCGGTGATGGAGACCATCATCTCGGTGGTGGGCCTGGTGTTCGTGCTGCTGCTGTCGCTGCTGGTGTAGCGCGCCGAAGGCGCCGCGCGGGGCCTCGGACCTCCTGGTGGAGGGCGGGGCCTCGTCGTGGAGGGCGGGGCCTCGTCGTGGAGGGCGGGGCCTCGTCGTGGAGGGCGGGGCCTCGTCGTGGAGGGCGGGGCCTCGTCGTGGAGGGCGGGGCCTCGTCGTGGAGGGCGGGGCCTCGCCGTGCTCAGCCCCGCAGCAGGCCCAGGATCTTCACCCCGAGCTCCAGGGCCTCGTCGGGGGTGTCGACCGACTGCTGGAGGTCGACGAAACAGCCGTCGGCACCGGTGGCACGCACCCCGTCGAGGAGCGTGGCGATCGCGTCCGCGGTGGCGCCCGGGGCCGGATCGCAGCGGATCTGCTGCCCGGCGGCCCACCCGGCGCAGGGCGGCCGGACTGAAGCCGCCGAGGTGGACGGGGGGTCCGGCGGGCTGGGCGGGGGTCCGGCGGGCTGGACGGGGCGGAGGCCCACGTACGCGTCGGGGATCGTCCAGCGGCGCCCCCGGTGGCCGAACTCCTCCCGGGTCCACACGCCGTGGAGGACGTCGAGCAGCTCGTCGAGGAGGGCCCCGCGCCGGGCGAAGTCGGCGCCGACGGCGGTGTACTCGTCCCGCATCCAGCCGATGCCGAGGCCGACGTCGAGGCGTCCGCCGCTGACCTGGTCGAGCGAGGTGAGGGAGCGGGCGAGCGGCACCGGCGGATACCAGGGGCCGGCCGTTGAAGGTGCTCGTGCCGAGCCGGGCACGGGAGGTCGCGCCGGCGGCGACGGTGAGCACCGTCAGCGGGTCGAGGAAGGTCCGGTACTGCCGGGGGTACGGGTCCTCCGGCGTGTGCCTCGGGGCGTGTGCCCCGGGTAGAGGTCGCCGGGGGCGACGGAGGTCAGGGCGCGGTCGCCGACCCAGAACGAGTCGAAGCCCGCCTCCTCCGCGTCCCGCGCGAAGCCCGCGACGCGGTCGGCGCGGGCGTGGGTGCCGTACTGGGGCAGTGCGACCCCGGCCACGCGGGCGTGGCCGTATGACCCCGGCCACGCGCGCGTGGCGCCCGGCCGACCGGCTTCCGGCCGACCGGCCCC
This sequence comes from Streptomyces sp. R302, assembly GCF_012927245.1. Lineage (GTDB taxonomy): Bacteria > Actinomycetota > Actinomycetes > Streptomycetales > Streptomycetaceae > Streptomyces. Next base: position 133,068 of record NZ_JABBGE010000008.1, on the reverse strand, counting down.
CGACGAACCGGCCCTCGCCCGACCGGCCCGTACGAACCGGCTCCCCGAGCGATTGGCGGCCGACGAACCGGCTCCCCGACCGACCCTGCGGCCGACGAACCGCCCCTGGCACGCGCGCGTGCCGGGGGTGGGCGGTTCTACGCCGTCGCCGCGGCGGCGGCCCGGCCCGCCGCGCGGCCGGAGAAGATGCAGCCGCCGAGGAAGGTGCCTTCGAGGGAGCGGTAGCCGTGGACGCCGCCGCCGCCGAAGCCGGCGGCCTCGCCCGCCGCGTACAGGCCCGGGAGGGGTTCGCCGGTCTCGGTGAGGACGCGGGAGGAGAGGTCGGTCTGGAGGCCGCCGAGGGACTTGCGGGTGAGGATGTTGAGGCGGACGGCGATGAGGGGGCCGGCCTTGGGGTCGAGGATGCGGTGCGGGGCGGCGGTGCGGATGAGGCGGTCGCCGAGATAGCCGCGGGCGCCGCGGATCGCGGTGATCTGGAGGTCCTTGGTAAAGGGGTTGGCGATCTCGCGGTCGCGGGCGGTCACCTCGTGGCGGAGTACGGCCTCGTCGACGAGGTCCCGGCCGGTGATCCGGTTCATGCCGCGGACGAGGGCCGCGAGGTCGTCCTCGACGACGAAGTCGGCGCCCTTGTCCATGAACGCCCGGACGGGTCCCGGGACGTCGGCGCGGGCGCGGCCGAGGACGTCGCGGATCGACTTGCCGGTGAGGTCGGGGTTCTGCTCGGAGCCGGAGAGGGCGAACTCCTTGCCGATGATCCGCTGGTCGAGGACGAACCAGGTGTGGTCGTGGCCGGTCCGCATGATGTGTTCGAGGGTGCCGAGGGTGTCGAAGCCGGGGAAGAGCGGGACCGGGAGCCGCTTGCCGGTGGCGTCGAGCCAGAGGGACGAGGGGCCGGGCAGGATGCGGATGCCGTGCCGCGCCCAGATGGGGTTCCAGTTCTCGATGCCCTCGGTGTAGTGCCACATCCGGTCGCGGTTGACGTGGTGGGCGCCTGCCTTCTCCGCGATGCCGAGCATCAGGCCGTCGACGTGGGCGGGGACACCGGAGAGCAGCTTCTCGGGCGGGGTGCCGAGGCGGGCGGGCCACTGGGCGCGGACCAGATCGTGGTTGCCGCCGATGCCGCCGGTGGTGACGATCACCGCCTGGGCCCGCAGCTCGAAGGAGCCGGTGGCGGTGCGGCTGCTGGCGGTGCCGCGCTCCGCGTCCGAGGGCTCCAGGACCTCGCCGGTGACCGTGTCGAGGGCGCCCGCGGTGCGGCCGAGGGAGGTGACGCGGTGGCGGAAGCGGAAGGTGATGAGGCCCCGGGCGACGCCCTCGCGGACCTTCGCCTCGAAGGGGGCGACGAGGCCGGGGCCCGTACCCCAGGTGATGTGGAAGCGGGGGACGGAGTTGCCGTGGCCGTTGGCGTCGTAGCCGCCGCGCTCGGCCCAGCCGACGACGGGGAAGAAGCGGACCCCGCGCGCGTGGAGCCAGGAACGCTTCTCGCCGGCGGCGAAGTCGACGTACGCCTCCGCCCAGCGGCGGGCCCACGCGTCCTCGGGCCGGTCGAAGCCGGCGGTGCCCATCCAGTCCTGGAGGGCGAGGGCGTGGCTGTCCCGGACGCGCAGTCGGCGCTGTTCGGGCGAGTCGACGAGGAAGAGCCCGCCGAAGGACCAGTGGGCCTGGCCGCCGAGGGACTGTTCGGGCTCCTGGTCCAGGAGGATCACGGACCGGCCGGCGTCGACCAGTTCGGCGGTGGCGACGAGACCGGCGAGGCCGGCCCCGATCACGATCACATCGGCGTCGTAGGGCATGGACCGCATCTTGGATACACGAATGTATCGAGTCAACCGTCCGGGACCCGAGGAGCCCCTCCGATTTCCTGATGCCGAACATTGGGCGGGCGGGGGCTGACGAAGATCGGCGCGGTGGAGCTCGGCACGGTGGAGCTCGGCACGGCGAGGATGCGGGTCGACTCGGTCCACCCCGGCATGACACGCCGATGGGCCGGGTCGGCGAGGCCGACGAGATCGCCGGCGCGGTCGTCTTCCTGCTCTCGGACGCCGCCTCGTACGTGACGGGCGCCGAGCTCGCCGTGGACGGCGGCTGGACGACGGGCCCGACGGTCGAGTACGTCATGGGGCAGTGAACCCCCGGACCCTGCTGGTTGGATGGGCGCATGAGTGCCTCGGATGAAGTCCCGTATGCAGCATCGGATGAAGTACTCGACGTCGTCGACGAGCAGGACCGGGTGATCGGGCAGGCTCCGCGCGGTGAGGTGTACGCGCGGGGCCTGATCCACCGCTGCACCTTCATCAGGGTGCGGGACGCCGAGGGCCGGGTCTTCGTGCACCGCAGGACGCCGACGAAGCTGGTCTTCCCCTCGATGTACGACCTGTTCGTCGGCGGGGTCGTCGGCGCCGGCGAGTCCTACGAGGACGCCGCGCTGCGCGAGGCCGAGGAGGAGCTCGGGGTCTCCGGACTGCCCCGACCCGACTTCCTCTTCAAGTTCCTGTACGACTCCGGGGGCGTGGCCGGGAAGTGGTGGTCCTCCGTGTACGAGGTCCACTGCGACCTTCCGGTGCGGCCACAGGTCGAGGAGGTCGCCTGGCACGCCTTCCTCACCGAGGAGGAACTGCGCGAGCGACTGCCCGGCGCGCCCGACGCCTGGGAGTGGGTGCCGGACGGGCTCGCGGCGTACGAGCGGCTGGTGGCGGACGAGCGGAGCTCGGCGGAGGAGCGGCCCGTGGTGGATCCGAACGGGTAGGGGCGGACCAGCGACCGGGCCGGTGGCGAATCCGAACGGGTGGCGGCGGGCCGTTAGGGTGCCGGGGTGAGTCGATTCGTACAGAGCCTGCGGCTGTGGTTCGCGCCGCGGCGGATCCGGGACGAGGGCGAGACCCCCGACTACCGCTTCTCCCTCGCCAACGAGCGGACGTTCCTCGCCTGGATCCGGACGGCGCTCGCGCTCATCGGCGGCGGATTCGCCGTCGACCAGTTCCTGCCGGACCTGCGCTGGGCGGTCCGCGTCGGGCTCTCGCTCGCCCTGCTGGCCGCCGGCGTGCTGTGCGCCCTGCGCGCGGTGAACCACTGGATCCGCTGCGAACGGGCCATGCGCCGGGGCGAGGACCTGCCCGTCTCCCGCTTCCCCGCGGTCCTGAGCCTCACCGTGGCCGTGGTGGCGGTCGCGATGGTGATCCTCGTGGTCGTCGGCCGGGCCGGGTAGTGGGCACGCCGGCGCGCGGGGCGGGGTCCGGGTCCGGCCCCGGCGGATCCGGGTCCGCCGGGGCCGATGCCCGTGATCCCGGGCTCCAGCCGGAGCGGACCCGGCTCGCCTGGCGGCGGACGACCCTGTCGTGGACGGTCGTGGCGATACTCGGCGTCAAGCTCGCCCTGATGGACGACACCACCACGGCGGGCGTGACCGGCCTGGCCCTCGCCGCGCTTCTGTGGATCGGCTTCCTGGCCGTCACCCACCGGCGGATCCGGTCCCTGGACACCGCCCGGCCGCAGGTGCTTTCGGTCCGGGGTGCGCTGCTGGCGACGGGGTGCACGGTGGCGCTGGCGGTGTGTGGGGCGGTGCTGATCTGGTGATCCGATCTCCTGGATCCAGGAGATCGGATGCTGGATCCAAAAGATCGGATCCAAAAGATCGGATCCGGGAGGTTGGATCCGAGAGGCCGGATCCGGGAACTTGGATCCGGGAGGTTGGATCCCGGAGGTTGCATCCCCGAGGCTGGACCCAGGAGATCGGACCCAGGAGGCCGGATCCGGGAGGTTGGATCCCGGAGGCTGGACCCAAGAGGCCGGATCCCGGAGGTTGGATCCCGGAGGTTGGATCCGGGAGGTTGGATCCCGGAGGTTGGATGTTGGATCCACCAGCCGGTCGGGCCGTGTCCCGGCTACGGGACCGTGACCACGACCTTGCCCTGGAGGCCCCCCTCGGCGTTGGCGCGCTGGGCGTCGGCGGCGCGTTCCAGGGGGAAGGTCTTCGCCACGCGGACGTCCAGGACTCCTTCGTCGGCGAGGTCGGCCAGGGCGGCGAGGTCGGTGGCGTCGGGGCGGACCCAGAAGTAGCGGCCGCCGAGGGCCAGGGCCTCGCCGTCGGCGATGGAGGCGAGGCGGCCGCCGGGCGCCAGGTGCTTGGCCGCGTGCTGGAGGAACGGTCCGCCGAGGGTGTCCAGGACGGCGTCGACGCCGTCCGGGGCGAGCTCCTTGACCTGGTGGGCGAAGGTGCGCTCGTCGAAGAGGACGGGGGCGGCGCCGAGTTCCTGCACGCGCTCCACGCCGGACTCGCGGACCGCGCCCAGGACGCGGCAGCCGAGGTGCCGGGCGATCTGGACGGCCATCGAGCCGACCCCGCCGCCCGCGGCCAGGATCAGGATCGTCTCCCCCGACCGTACGGACAGCGCGGTGTGCAGGGCCTGGTAGGCGGTGAGGCCGACCAGGGGCAGTCCCGCGGCCTCCTCGAAGGTGCAGGTGCGGGGCTTGCGGGCGAGGGTGCGGACGGGGGCGGCGACGTACTCGGCGAAGGTGCCGTGGGCGAGGAAGTCCTCCCGGACGTACCCCATCACCTCGTCGCCCTCCGCCCATTCGGTGACGGAGACGCCGGGCCGGACGACGACGCCGGAGACGTCCCAGCCGGGGACGACGGGGAAGACGGCGTCGATCATCCCGTCGAGGTAGCCGGCCTGTGCCTTCCAGTCGACCGGGTTGACCGCCGCGGCCCGCACCCGGACGAGGACCTCGTCGGGCCCCACCTTCGGGTCGGGCAGCTCGCCGTACTCCAGGACCTCGGGGCCGCCGTAGCGGCGGTAGCTGATGGCCTTCATGGCACCGACCCTCGGCGCGGGCGGGGTGCTCCGCAAGCCGGGCGGGGCCGTGGGGGAACGGGGAGGGTGGGCGGTCACCGGAAGAGAGGTGCGGGAAAGCGCCCCGGGGCGGGGCCGTCGGTGGCAGGCTTCCGCTGTTCCGTCGATCTTGAGTACCTTCCCGGTCTGGTCGATCCGATCTTCACGTCTCCCGGGGGAGCCCTGTGCCTGCCACCGACCCGTACGTGGTCACGCTCGCGCCGCACGTCCACGCCTATGTCCAGCCCGACGGCGGCTGGTGCCTGAACAACGCCGGTTTCCTCGGCGACGCGGGCGAGTCCCTGCTCGTCGACACCACCGCCACCGAACGGCGCGCCCTGCTGCTGCGGGAGGCGGTGCTCGCCGCGGGGCTGCCGCTGCCGCGCACGATCGTGAACACCCACCACCACGGCGACCACACCTACGGCAACGGCGTGTTCCGGCCGGAGGCGCGGATCGTCGGGCACGAGAACTGCCGGACCGAGCAGCTGGCCGCGGGGCACCAGTTGCACCTGCTGTGGCCGCAGACCGACTTCGGCCGGGTCGAGATCACGCCGTCCGACCTCACGTACGGCGACCGGCTGACCCTGTACGCGGGAGGTGTCGAGGTGCGGGTGCTGCACCCGGGTCCCGCGCACACGACCGGCGACTCGATCGTGCACCTGCCGGAGCAGGGCGTGGTCTTCACCGGGGACCTGGTCTTCCAGGGCGGTACCCCGTTCGTGCCGATGGGCTCGGTGGCCGGCTCGCTGCGCGCGCTCGACGTGCTGCGGTCGCTGGACGCGGAGCGGGTGGTGCCGGGGCACGGGCCGGTGACGGACCCGAGCGCGTACGACGCCACCGAGCGCTATCTGCGGTGGGTGCTCGAACTGGCCGCCGAGGGGCGCGCCAAGGGCGATCCGCCGCTGGAGACCGCGCGGCGGGCGGACCTGGGCGAGTTCGCCGCGTGGCGGGAGAGCGAGCGGCTGGTGGCCAATCTGCACCGGGCGTACGCGGAGCTGGAGGGGCTCCCCGAGGGGCACCCGCTCGACCCGGCGGCCGTCTTCGGAGACATGGCGGCGATGAACGGCGGCGTACCGGTGGCCTGCCACGCCTGAGGGAGGAGGCGGGAGCGGAAGCACGAACGGAAGCGCCACGCGCGCGTGGGGAGGGCCGGATGTGTTCCGGCCCTCCCCCGGCCGTTTCGGGGGTGCCCCTGGACGACATACCGACTGGTCGGTCATCATGAACGCCGACCGACCAGCCCACCGGAGGTACGCCCCATGAGCCACGCCGCCCCGCCACCCGGCCTCGACCCCGAGCGCCTGCGCCGCCATCTGGACCGCGAGCGGCCGGGGCTGGTCGCCGGGCCGCTCGAAGCCCGGCTGATCGAGGGCGGCCGCTCCAACCTCACGTACGTCGTCACCGACGGCACCGGCCGCTGGGTGGTGCGCCGCCCGCCGCTCGGGCACGTGCTGGCCACCGCGCACGACATGAAGCGGGAGCACCGGGTGATCAGCGCGCTCGGCTCCACCTCCGTGCCGGTGCCGGGCACGGTGCTGCTGTGCGAGGACGAGGAGGTGCTCGGCGCGCCCTTCTACGTGATGGAGTTCGTCGAGGGGACCCCGTACCGCTCCGCCTCCCAGCTGGCGCCGCTGGGCCCGGAGCGCACCCGGGCGGCCGTCCTGGGCCTGGTCGACACCCTGGTCGACCTGCACGCGGTGGAGCCGGAGGCCGTGGGGCTCGGCGACTTCGGCCGGCCGGAGGGCTTCCTCGACCGGCAGGTGCGCCGCTGGGGCAAGCAGCTCGCCGCCTCCCGGGGCCGCGAGCTGCCCGGGATCGAGGAGCTGCACGCCGCCCTCGGCCGGGCGCTGCCCGGCTCCCCCGCGCCGACCGTGGTGCACGGCGACTACCGGCTCGACAACGCGCTCGTCGGGGCGGACGACCGGATCACCGCCGTCCTCGACTGGGAGATGTCCACGCTCGGCGACCCGCTGACCGACCTGGGTCTCCTGGTCATGTACAGCACCCCGCTGGACCTGCCCGGCTCACCGATCTCGACCACCGCGACCGCCGCCGGCCACCCGGCCGCCGCCGAGCTGGTCGAGCGGTACGCCGCCCGCTCCGGCCGGGACGTCTCCGCGCTCTCCTGGTACACGGCCTTCGCCTGGTTCAAGCTCGCCGTGATCCTGGAGGGCATCCACTACCGCTACACCCTCGGGCAGACCGTCGGCGCCGGCTTCGACCGCATCGGCGACCTCGTCCCCGTCTTCATCGAGCACGGCCTGACCACCCTTCAGGAGGGCTGACCCGCCATGGACTTCTCCTACGACGCCCGCACCGAGGAGCTGCGCGCCCGGCTCCTCGCCTTCATGGACGAGCACGTGCACCCCGCCGAGGCCGTCGCCGAGGAACAGCGGGCCTCGCTCGCCTCCCCGTGGGACGAGCCGCCGGTGGTGGCGGAGCTGAAGGCCGAGGCCAGGCGGCAGGGGCTGTGGAACCTCTTCCTGCCGGACGAGGAGTACGGGGCGGGGCTGACGAACCTCCAGTACGCTCCGCTCGCCGAGATCACCGGCCGCAGCCCGCAGCTCGCCCCGACCGCCCTCAACTGCGCGGCCCCGGACACCGGGAACATGGAGCTGCTCGCCCAGTTCGGCGACGAGGCGCAGAAGAAGCAGTGGCTGGAGCCGCTGCTCGCGGGCGAGATCCGGTCTGCCTTCGCGATGACCGAGCCCGAGGTGGCCTCCTCGGACGCGACCAACATCGAGACCCGGATCCGGCGGGACGGGGACTCGTACGTGATCGACGGGCGCAAGTGGTACATCTCCGGGGCGATGAACCCGGACTGCAAGGTCTTCATCGTGATGGGGAAGACCGACCCGGACGGGGCGGACCTCCGCCGCCAGCAGTCGATGATCCTCGTGCCGCGCGACACCCCGGGCGTCGAGGTGCGCCGGGCGATGCGGGTGTACGGCTACGAGGACCACTACCACGGCGGCCACGCCGAGGTCGTCTTCGAGAACGTGCGGGTGCCCGCCGGGAACCTGATCGGCGAGGAGGGCGGCGGCTTCGCCATCGCCCAGGCCCGGCTCGGCCCCGGCCGCATCCACCACTGCATGCGGCTGATCGGCATGGCCGAGCGGGCGGTGGAGCTGACCTGCCGGCGGGCCGTCTCGCGTACCGCCTTCGGCAAGACCCTCGCCCAGCAGGGCGTGGTGCAGAACTGGATCGCGGACGCCCGGGTGACGATCGAGCAGCTGCGGCTGCTCGTCCTCAAGACGGCCTGGCTGATGGACACCGTCGGCAACAAGGGCGCCCACACCGAGATCCAGGCCATCAAGATCGCCACCCCGCGCGCGGTGGTCGACATCGTCGACAAGGCGGTGCAGGCGCACGGCGCGGGCGGCGTGTCGCAGGACTTCCCGCTCGCCGAGCTGTGGGCGGCGGCGCGGACCCTGCGGCTCGCGGACGGGCCCGACGAGGTGCACCAGCGGTCGCTGGCCCGCCGCGAGCTGAAGAAGTACCTGTAGGGGCCGTTACGGGCGCAGCGCCCGCAGCAGGAGGTCGGCGAGGTGGTCGGCGACCTGCTGCGGGGTCAGCGGCCCGTCCGGGCGGTACCAGGTGGACAGGTGGTGCACGGAGCCGAAGTGGTAGTCCACGACGAGGTCGGCGGGCGTGGCGGAGGAGAAGACGCCCGCCCGCTGGCCTTCCTCCACGAGGGCGCGGAAGCGCTCGTGGTAGCGGCGGCGCTCGGCGCGGACCTGCTTGTTCTTCTCCGGGCTCAGGTGGTGCATGGAGCGGAAGAAGATCGAGGCGTCGTCGAGGTTCTCGATGGTGGTGACGACGACGTCGGCGGCGGCGGCGCGCAGCCGCTCCTCGACGGGCGCGCCGGAGCCCGCGAAGTCGTCGAGCCGCTCCTGCTGGAGGCGGAGCACGCGCGCGTACACCTCCTGGAGGAGGTCCTCCTTGGAGCCGAAGTAGTGGTAGAGCGCGCCCTTGGTGACGCCCGCCGCCTCGACGATCTCCTGGACGGAGGTGCGGTCGTAGCCCTGCTCGGCGAAGAGCCGGGTGGCGGCGGCGAGGAGCCTCTGGGGGACGGGAGAGCCGTCCCCGTCCGTCGTCCTGGCCATGCTCCGCCGCCTTCCGGTCCGCTTCCCCGTCCCTGGCGTACGGGGTCTGTCGTCGGTAGATCTTCCCATCCGTCGCCGGGTGCGCTACCGCGCGCCCGCCTCCCAGTGCCGCTGGAGCTTGTTCATGCCGCCGAGCCAGCGCTCGGGGTCGTCCGCGCGGTTGCGGTAGAAGTCGGCGACCTCCGGGTGCGGCAGGACGAGGAAGCGGTCCTCCGCGATGGCGTCGAGGAGGGCGTCGGCGACGGTCTCGGGTTCCACGGCGGTGGGGACGAGGACGAGGTCGCCGGCCGAGCCGGTGGCGGCGAGCATGTCGGTGCGGACGCCCTGGGGGCAGATGGCGTGCACTTTGAGGCCGCGGTGGCGGTAGGTGAGGGAGAGCCATTCGGCGAAGGCGTAGGCGCCGTGTTTGGAGACGCTGTACGGGGCCGCGCCGATCATGGTGAGCAGGCCGGCGGCGGAGACGGTGGAGACGAAGCGGCCGGTGCCGCGCTCCAGCCAGTCGGGGAGGAGGGCGCGGGCCGCGCGGACGTGGGCCATGACGTTGACGTCCCAGGCGGCGGCCCAGACGGCCTCGTCGGCGAAGGCGTCGCCGGCGGAGGCGAGTCCGGCGTTGGCGCACCAGACGTCGACGGTGCCGCCGAGGGCGTCGCGGGCCTCGTCGACGATCGCGGAGGCGTCGCCGGGGACGGCGAGGGCGCCGATCTCGTCGGCGACGGCCTTGGCGCGGACCGGGTCGAGGTCGTTGACGACGACGCGGGCGCCGTCGGCGGCGAAGCGCCGGGCGAGGGCGGCGCCGATGCCGCCGCCCGCTCCGGTGACGACGACGCCGGCGCCCCGGAGTTCATGCGTGCCCGCGTTCATGGAGCCCTCCAGGTGGTGCGGTGCGGTGCGTGGATTCCCCTGACAGCGGGCAGACTAACCGGTCGGTATGGAGGGGTGGAAGAGCTGGTGCCTTCGACGGACGGCTTCCGCACGCCTCGTTCCCCCGCGCCGTCAGGAGCGCTAGCCTGCGTGCCCATGTCACGCATGAGGCGGGAGCACGCATGAAGCGGGAGCACGCATGAAGCGGACGGAGCTGTCGCGTCGGGGTCTGCTGGCGGCCGGAGGGGCCCTGACCGCAGGAGGGGCGCTGGCCGTGACGGCCTCCCCCGCCGCGGCCGCCCCCGGGCGGGGGCACGCGCGCGTACGGACCGGATTCGAGCGGCTCGCGGCGGACGGGTACGCCCTCCTGGCCGGCGAACGGGTCGGCGTCGTCACCAACCCGACCGGGATCACCCCCGACGCCCGCCACCTGGTGGACGTCATGCACGCCGACGAACGGGTCGACCTGGTCGCCGTCTTCGGCCCCGAGCACGGCTTCCGGGGCACCGCGCAGGCGGGCGGCTCGGAGGGCCGGTACGACGACCCGGCGACCGGACTGCCCGTCTACGACACGTACCTGAAGAGCGGCCGGCCGCTCGCGGACGTCTTCACGGCCTCCGGCGTCGACACCGTCGTCTTCGACATCCAGGACGCGGGCGCCCGCTTCTACACGTACATCTGGACGCTGTACGACTGCATGGTGGCGGCGGAGCTGGCCGGGAAGCGGTTCGTGGTCCTGGACCGGCCGAACCCGGTGAGCGGGCGGGCGGCCCTCGGCCCCGTCCTGGACCGGGCCTTCGCGACCTTCGTGGGCCGCGAGCCGATCGCCCAGGCGCACGGGATGACCGTGGCGGAGCTGGCGCTGCTGTTCAACGCCGAGTTCCTGGCCCGGCCGGTGGACCTTGAGACGGTCCCGATGGCGGGGTGGCGGCGGTCGGACTTCTTCGACGCCACGGGGCTGCCGTGGGTGCCGCCGAGCCCCAACATGCCGACGCCGGAGACCGCGCTCGTCTACTCCGGCACCTGCCTCTTCGAGGGCACCAACCTCTCCGAGGGCCGGGGCACCACCCGCCCCTTCGAGCTCCTCGGCGCGGAGGGCGTCGACCGCCGCTGGGCGGAGGCGGCGAACGCGCTCGAACTGCCCGGGGTCCGCTTCCGCGAGGCCTACTTCGCGCCGACCTTCTCCAAGTTCCAGGGCCGCACGGTCGGCGGCGTGCAGCTGCACGTCCACGACCGGGCGGCCTTCGACCCGGTACGCGCCGGGATCGCGCTCCTGGTCACCGCCCGCGCCTCCTGGTCCGGCTTCGCCTGGCGGCCCGACCACTGGATCGACAAGCTCACCGGCTCCACCCGCGTCCGCACCCTCGTCGACGCCGGCGCCACGACCGACGAGGTCGTGGCGGCGTGGTCGGACGACCTGGCGGCCTTCCGGGCGCTCCGGCGGGAGCATCTGCTGTACCGGTGAGGGGGGTTGTCCCCCCGAACATCAGGGGGGCGGCCGGGATGTCCCGGCGGGGGCGCCGGCGGACACGATGGCCGCATGAAGCGCTCCTTACTCCGCCGCCTGCCCCTGGTGGGGCTCCTCGCGGCCGTCTGCCTCGCCTCCACCGCCCCCGGCGCCGCCGCGACCGCTCCCCCGGCTCCGGGCTCCGGTCCCGTCCTGCGTGAACTCGCCCGCTCCGCCTCGCCGCTGGACGACACCCGGGCCCTCGACCGGCTCGTCGGGCGGGCCGAGGTCGTCGGCATCGGCGAGGCCACCCACAGTTCGGGCGAGTTCTTCACCGCCAAGCACCGGATCTTCGAACACCTCGTGGAGGAGCGGGGGTTCACCACCTTCGCGCTGGAGGCCAACTGGTCCACGGGGCTGCTCGTCGACCGGTGGGTGACGACCGGCGAGGGCGACATCGAGCGGATCATGCGCGACGAGTTCCAGGAGTCGTACCGGCTCTGGAACACCGAGGAGTACCTCGACCTGTTCCGTTGGATGCGCCGTCACAACGTCGAGCACCCGGAGCGGAAGGTCCGTTTCATGGGCAACGACCTCGGGTATGCGGGGCCGAACCTGTTCGACACCGTCACCGCGTACGTCGGCCGTCACCACCCCGGGCTCCTCCCCCGCTTCCGGGAGCTCTACCGGGACTCCCGGCCCACGGGCGAGGTCGAGGCGTGGATGACCGGATACCTGGACAAGCCGCTCGCCGAACGGCGGCGGATGTCCGAGGAGGTGAACCTGGCCCTGGCCCTCCTGGAGCGGCAGAAGCCCGGCACGCGCGCGGGCGCGCGCGAGGCACACGCCTGGGCAGTGCAGCACGCCCGGGCGGTCGCGCAGGTCGGTACCGAGTTCGCCCATGACGTCGCCACCCCCGAGGGGCTCGCGGCGGCCATGCTCTACCGGGACCGGATCATGGCGGAGAACACCGCGTGGTGGCAGCGGCGGACGGGCCACCGGATGGTCCTGTCGGCGCACAACGGGCACGTGGCGTACGAGACCTTCAAGCCCGACCAGTACCCGCGCACCCAGGGGGCGTTCCTGCGGGACCTGCTCGGCCGGGGGTACGTGACGATCGGCGCCTCCTTCGGGCAGGGGTCGTTCAACGCCCACGACACGGGCGCGCCCGGGGAGCCGCTGCGCGTCTTCACCGTCGGCCCGCAGGCACCGGGCGGCGCCGCGCACACCCTCGACCGGGTCGCCGGCGGGCCCTACCTGCTGGATCTGCGGCGGACCGGGCCGGCGGCACGGGCCTGGCTCGCGGAGCCCCGGGAGGTGCGGCACATCGGCACCGCCTACCCGTGGCCGGGCACGACGCCCTCCGTGCGGCTGTCCGCCGCGTACGACGGGCTGATCCACTTCCCGGTCGTCACAGCGGCCCGGCTGCGCTGAGGCCCGAACCGCCCGAAGAGGTCTGGGAACGGCCGGATTCGGGCATGCTGCCCAGGGGTCGCGGGACGCGTCCCCTGGGCGCTTCCTCGACGGGGAGGGACGGGCGGGCCGTGAGCGGGATGAGTGTGGATCCGTACCGGGAGATCGTCTTCGACAAGGACGGGGACGGGCCCGCCGGGCAGGCCGCCGACCTGGTCGGCCTGGCGCGGAGCGGAGTGACGGACCTGGTGGTGTTCGCCCACGGGTGGAACAACTCCCCGTCCGGTGCGACCCGGTTGTACTCGGACTTCTTCGCGCCCTTCCCCGAACTCGTCGCCCCGGGCGTGGAGGCGGGGTACGCGGGCGTGGTCTGGCCCTCGATGATGTTCACGGACGAGCCGGTGCCGGACTTCCGGGCGCTGGTGACGGCGCTCCCGGAGAAGGAGCGGGCGATCGTGCGGCTCACCGAGCTGCTGGAGCTGGCGCCGCCGGAGGAGGCCGCGTTCGCCGAGTTCGGGGCGCTGCTGCGGGAGCTGGCGGACGTCGGCGGGGAGGGGCTTCTCGACCTCGACGGCGGTCCGGCCGCGGGCGAGTCCATACCGCTGTTCCTGACGGCGGATCCGATGGAGGCGTGCGCCCTGTTCGCGGACGCGGCGGAGGCCGAGGCGGCCGCGTCGCCGGAGACCGCGGAGGCGGCGGCTCCGGAGGCCCTGTTCGGCGACGGGTTCGGGCGGCTCTGGAAGGGCGGCCGGGAGGCGCTGCGGCAGGCCACGTACTACGTGATGAAGCGGCGGGCGGGACAGGTGGGCGAGCGGGGGCTCGGGCCGCTGCTCGCGGAGGTGGCGCGGGCGGCGCCGGGGCTGCGGGTGCACCTCGTGGGCCACAGCATGGGCGCCCGGCTCGTGGCGTACGCGCTGCGCGGGCTGCCGGGGGCGCTGCGGCCGGTCAGGTCGATGACGCTGCTCCAGGGGGCCTTCTCGCACTACGCGTTCGGGGCCAGGCTGCCGCACGATCCCGACCGGTCGGGGGCGCTGAGGGACATGCAGCTGCGGGTGCGGGGGCCGGTGGTGGCCTGCCACTCGCACCACGACACCGCGCTCGGCGTCTTCTACCCGCTGGCCTCCCTCGCGGCCCGCGACTCGGCGTCCCTGACGGGGCCGCTCGGGCGGATCGCGGCGCGCGACCCCCGGTGGGGGGCGATCGGCTGGGACGGTGTCCACGGCGTGCCGGGGGCGCCGCGGCGGACGCTCGCGACGGTGCTGCGGGACGGGGTTCCGGCCTCGGGCTGCGTGAGCGTGGACGCGGCGGACGTGGTCCGCTCGCACAGCGACGTCCGACGGCCGGAGCTGGCCCGGGTGGTGGTCTCGGCGGCCAGGATCGGCCGGCGCTGAGACGCCCACGCTGACCTGCGCGGATGCCACCGAGCACGCCTTCGGGACGGCCGCACGCGAGTGGCGTCTTCTCGCCACGTCACGTCCGTTCGGGATTCGGGCGGAACACGGAGGCGCCGCCGTTCGTCCCTCTGGTACCGCGGATGCGCGGCGACCAGCGACGGAGGTGGCGAGCGATGGCCGGTTTCCGGAGTCTCGCGAGACAGGTGCGTGATCAGGGCTGCGACACGGCGCTGCGCAGGTATTCGCTGCGCAAGTGCCTGGAGCGGTTCGCTCCCTACGGGCACCGGGCGACCTGGGACCACCTGTGCCGCAGGCACGGGTTCGGACCCGACGACCGGGAGCTCGATCCGGCGCGGCTCGTGGCCGCCCTGGAGGAGTTGGAGGAGGCGCGGGCCGTGTGGCTGGCGTACGAGGCGGAGTTCGCCGCCCGGCGCCGGCGCGAGAAGCACGGCGGGCTGCGTGCCCTGAGGGCACTGGACGACTGGCACCGGGGCGTGTGGGGCGGCAACGGCGTGGTGCGGTGCGGAGATCCGACCGTCCATCCGACGGACCCGCTGCCGCAGGTGGTGCGACGCCTCGTCGCCGCCCTGGAGCACGGGCCGGGCGAGGCGTGCCCGGTGTGCGCGGGCACCCGGATCGCGTGGGCCGGCGGCCCCGGGGACCCGGAGTGGTACGGCCCGGTGTGCGCGGACTGCGGCGTCGAGGTGCCGCGCGCGGTCCTGACCCCCGGCGCCCTGGCCCGCGCCCGGGAGATACGCAGCCGTCCCCTGGTCCCGGCGGCGTGATCCGGCCGCCGAGGAGGACGGGGGACGTGGTACTCCGGCGCTCCGGGCGGTGCTGAACGGTACGTGAGGGCCGGTGGGTCGGCGGTGGTGCCGCGCGATCCGGCCGGGCTCGCCCGGACCGCGGCGGACGCGGTGACGGCGGACGCGGTGACGATGGACGCGGGCGAGGTACGGATCCGGCCCCGGGCACCCGGCGGCGGACGTGCGCTCCCGCCCCGGCCGAGGGAGCCCGCGCCGGCGACGGGTTCCTACTGTTCCTTGCCCTCGCGGCGTACCGGCAGCAGGCGGGAGCCGGCCATGCGCTCGCCGAAGACGTCGTCGGGGTTGGAGAGCACGCAGGTCTCCAGGGAGAGGCAGCCGCAGCCGATGCAGTCCGACAGATGGTCGCGGAGCCGGCCGAGCTGCTTGATGCGGTCGTCGAGTTCGGTGCGCCAGGCGGCGGAGAGCCGGGACCAGTCCTCGCGGGTCGGGGTGCGCTCCTCGGGCAGCGCGGAGAGGGCCTCGCGGATGGTGGCGAGCGGGATGCCCACGCGCTGGGCGGCGCGGATGAAGGCGACCCGGCGCAGGGCGTCGCGCCCGTAACGGCGCTGGTTTCCGGTGGTGCGGCGGCTGCCGATGAGTCCCTTGGCCTCGTAGAAGTGGAGGGCGGAGACGGCGGCACCGCTGCGGGCGGAGAGCTGACCGACGGTGAGCTCGTGGATCTTCTCGGGAATCTGCGGCACCCCTCGAACCCTACTGGTCCGTCATCACTGCTCCGTCGGCCTGGGCCGATCCGTTGACAGGGCGACCCTCACCCCACATGCTGAGCAAGCGCTTAGACACAAACCGTTTGGTATGTCGTACGAGAAGGGACCGGGCACATGGCCGAGCCGAGGATCTTCACTTCCGCCGAGGAGCTGCGCGCGGGGGTCGGCGAGCAGCTGGGGCACAGCGACTGGCTGGAGGTCGACCAGAAGCGGATCGACCTCTTCGCCGAGGCCACCGGCGACCACCAGTGGATCCACGTGGACCCCGAGCGCGCCGCCCAGGGCCCCTTCGGCTCGACGATCGCGCACGGCTACCTCACCCTCTCGCTGCTGCCGCTGTTCGTGCCGCAGGTGCTGCGGGTCGAGGGCATGAAGATGGGCCTGAACTACGGCACGGAGAAGGTGCGCTTCCCCGCTCCGGTGCCGGTCGGCTCGCGGCTGCGCGCCACGGCGGTGCTGACGAAGGTGGAGGAGGCGGGCGGCGGCGTGCAGGTCACCGCGAAGGTGACCGTGGAGCGCGAGGGCAGCGACAAGCCGGTGTGCGTCGCCGAGTCGGTCTCGCGCTACTACTTCTGAGCCCACCCGGAAGCCCACCCGGCCGCGCCGCCACCGGTCCCGCTAGCGGCGGCCCACCATGCGGAGCACGAGGTCGGCGTAGAGCTCGCCGACCTCGTCGGGGGTCCGGCGGCCCTCGGGGTTGAACCAGCGGGCGACGTCGATGCAGAGCGAGAGGACGGCGACGGTGGTGCCGGCCACGTCGGCCTGGTCGAACTCGCCGGCCGCCACGCCCTGCTCGATGATCCGGCGCACGCTCGCGTCGGTCTCCCGGCGCAGCTCCACGATCTCGGCGCGGTGCTCGGGGCCGAGCGCGTCGAGCTCGTACTGGACGACGCGGGCGGTGGTGTGGTGCTCGGCGTGCCAGCGGACGAAGGAGCGCACGGCGTCGGCGAGCCGCTCGGACGCGGCGCCGCCGCCGGACTCGGCCGCCCGGAGGATCTCCAGGGCCTTGTCGTGACCGATGCGGCTGATCCGGTGGAGCAGCTCTTCCTTGGTCTTGTAGTGGATGTAGAGCGCGGCCGGGCTCATGCCGGCCCGCCCGGCGATGTCCCGGGTGGTGGTGGCGTGGTAGCCGCGTTCGGCGAAGGCCTCCACGGCCGCGACCAGCAGCCTCCGGGCGGCCTCGGGCGTGACCTCGCCCCAGGGCACGTCCTCGCCCTCGGGCGTCTGCTCCGCCGCGCTCATCCCACACTCCTCCTCGGACCGGTCAGGACGAACACCATACAACGAAGCTGAGCAAGCGCTTAGAGATCGCCGTGACCGGGGACCGGCTCAGAGCTTCTGCTGGAAGGGGTCGTGCTCGGCGAGGAGCTTCTCCAGACGGGCCTGGTCGACCCGGCTGACGATACGGTCCGACTCCTGCCGGTCGCGGACCACCTTGGCGAGGGTGAAGGCCGAGGTGGTGAGGTAGAGGACGGAGACCGCGAGGAAGGCGCGCACCCAGGCGCTGGCCTCCAGCTGGTAGATCCCGATGGCGACGGCCGCGAGGGCGATCGCGAAGGAGATGACGGCCTGGGCGTGGTAGGCGTTGGTGTTCTGCTGCTTGACCTGTGACTCGCTCATGGGGAGAGCTTCCGGCGGATGTGGCGGGCGCCACATCCGCGCGGATACTCAGACGGGCTGGGGTCCGGGGCCCAGATGGACCTCGGAAGGGGCCCAGAAGCGGGTCAGAAGGGGCCCAGAAGGGGGTCAGAAGGCCGAGACCCCGGTGAGCGAGCGCCCGATGATGAGCTTCTGGATCTGGCTGGTGCCCTCGTAGAGGGTCATCACGCGGGCGTCGCGGAGCAGCTTGCCGACGGGGTACTCGTCGATGTAGCCGTAGCCGCCGAAGACCTGGAGGGCGTTGTTGGCGCAGCGCACGGCGGCCTCGGAGGCGTACAGCTTGGCCTTGGAGGCGGCGGTGGCGAAGTCCTCGCCGCGGTCGATCAGGTCGGCGACCCGCCAGGTCAGCAGCCGGGCCGCGTCCACGTCGACGGAGATGTCGCTGAGGAGTTCCTGGACGAGCTGGTACGAGGCGATGGGCTTGCCGAACTGCTCGCGCTCCCCCGCGTAGCGGACGGCGGCGTCGAGGGCGGCCTGGGCGATGCCGACGCAGCCGGCGGCGACCGACATCCGGCCCTTGGCGAGGGCGGACATGGCGACGGTGAAGCCCTTCCCCTCCGGGCCGAGCATGGCGGAGGCCGGGACGCGCACGCCCTCCAGGACGAGTTCGGCGGTGGCCTGGCCGCGCAGCCCCAGCTTGCCGTGGACGGCGCGGCGGGTGAGGCCGGGGGTGTCGGTGGGGACGAGGAAGGCGGAGACGCCCCGGTGGCCGGGGGTGTCTCCGGTCCGTGCGAAGAGCAGCACGACGTCGGCCCAGGTGCCGTTGGTGATGAACATCTTGGAGCCGTCGATGACGTAGTCGCCGCCGTCGCGCACGGCGCGGGTGACCAGGTTCCCCGCGTCGGAGCCGGTGCCGGGCTCGGTGAGGCCGAAGCAGCCGAGGGCGTCGCCGGAGGCGAGCCGGGGCAGCCAGGCGCGCTTCTGCTCCTCGGTGCCCCAGGAGGCGAGGGTCTTGGCCACCAGACCGAGGGAGACGGAGACGATGCCGCGCACGGAGGAGTCGCCGCGCCCCAGCTCCTCGGTGACGAGGCAGTACGCGAGGTGGTCGCCGCCCGAGCCGCCGTACTCCTCCGGGATCGTGAGCCCGAGGAAGCCGACCGCGCCGAGCTTCTTCACGATGCCCCGGTCCACCTCCTCGGCGCGGTCCCACGCGACGGCGTGCGGGGCGACCTCGCGGGCGACGAAGTCCTCGGCGAGCCGGCGTACGTCCTGCTGCTCCTCGCTCAGCGCCAGATCCACGGTGCCACCTCACCCATCCCTTTAATTACCACTGCTAGTTTTATTGGTGCGGCCTACTATGTGCGCCATGGCCCGACCGCGCAAGCCCCTGCTCAGCCGAGACCGCATCGTCGAGAAGGCGGGCGAGCTCGTGGACGCGGAGGGCCTGGCCGCCCTCTCGACCCGGCGGCTCGCGGCGGAGCTCGGCGTGAGCGGGCCCTCGCTCTACAACCACTTCCGCACCAAGGACGAGATCCTGGACGCCGTCGCGGACGCGGTGAGCGCCAAGATCGACCTGTCGATGTTCGCGCCGGACGACCCGCGCGACTGGCGCACCGCCCTCCACGACTGGGCGCTCTCCTACCGGGCCGCCCTCGCCGACCACCCGCACATCGTGCCGGTCCTCGCCCAGGGCCCCGGCCGCCGCCCGGCGGGCCTCAAGGTCGCCGACGCCGTCTTCGGCGCCATGGTCAGGGCCGGCTGGCCGCCCGCCCAGGCCACCCACATCGGCGCCCTGATGCGGTACTTCGTCACCGGCTCGGCCCTCGGCTCCTTCGCCCGCGGCTTCGTCGACGACGAGACGGCGTACGACCCCGCCGACTACCCCCACCTCGGCCAGGCCCACCGGCTCGCGGAGCACCGCGAGAAGGTCGACGAGGGCGCCTTCGAGACCGGTCTGCGGGCGCTGCTCGACGGCCTGGGCGCGCAGTACGAGCGGGATGCTCACGCTTCGGGTCCCGCCGAAGCGTGAGCGGGCGATCCTGGATCCATGGGAGCCAGTGAACTCGCCGCCTTCGCGGCGCTCTTCGCGGAGGAGAGCAGGGCCGCCATGGTGCTCGCCCTGCTCGACGGACGCGCCTGGACGGCCGGGGAACTCGCCCGGCACGCGCGCGTGGCGCCGTCCACCGCCACCGAACACCTCGGGAAGCTCGTCGCGGGCGGGGTGCTCGCCGAGGAACGCCAGGGCCGGCACCGGTACGTACGGCTCGCCGGCCCCGGGATGGCGCAGCTGGTGGAGGAGCTCGCCGCACTGGCCGGTCCCGGCGCGGATCCGGCGCCCCGCTCGCTGGCGGCGGCGAGCGCGGGACGGGCGATGGCCCGGGGCCGCACCTGCTACGACCACCTCGCCGGACGGCTCGGGATCGCCGTCACCGACGCCCTGACCGCGCGCGGACTGCTGCGCCAGGACACCGGGTTCGCGCTCACGGACCAGGGCCTGGAGTGGTTCGCGGGCCTCGGCATCCCCCTCGTACCGAAGGGTCGGCGGCCCCTCGCGCGCGCCTGCCTGGACTGGACCGAACGCCGCCCCCACCTCGCGGGCCTCGCGGGCGCGGCGCTCTGCGCGCACGCGCTGGACAGCGGCTGGTGCGTACGCATCGGATCCGAGCGCGCGGTGAAGGTCACCCCGGCCGGAGAACGAGCCCTGCGACGCGAACTCGGGATCGAGGCGGACGCGGTGCGGTGAGGACGGGGCGGTGAGGACGTGGCCCACGGCGTCCGGTCCGGGTGACCACGGCGTCCGGTCCGGGTACCACGGCGTCCGGTCCGCGTGACGGGAGGGCGCGGGATATTGCGGTGTGGGCCGAACGATGGACGCCCTACCGTCGGGGCATGCCGAAAAACGCCTCCTCCGCCCGGCTCGCGCTCGCCGCCGCCGGGGTCACCGTCGTCCTCTGGGCGTCCGCCTTCGTCTCCATCCGCAGCGCCGGGGCCGCCTACTCCCCCGGCGCGCTCGCACTCGGGCGGCTGCTCGCCGGGGCACTGGTCCTGGGGGCCGTCCTCCTGATCCGGCGCGAGGGGCTGCCGGCCCGGGGCGCGTGGCCGGGGATCCTCGTCTCCGGGCTGCTCTGGTTCGGGGCGTACATGGTGGTCCTGAACTGGGGCGAGCGGGAGGTCGACGCCGGTACCGCGGCGATGCTCGTCAACATCGGCCCGATCCTGATCGCCCTGCTCGGCGCCCGCCTCCTGGGCGAGCGGCTGCCGCCCCGGCTGCTCGCCGGCATGGCGGTGTCCTTCGCCGGCGCGGTGGCCGTGGGCCTGTCGATGTCCGGCGAGGACGGCCACGCCTCGGTGCTCGGCGTGGTGCTCTGCCTGGTGGCGGCGGTGGCGTACGCGGGCGGGGTCGTGGCGCAGAAGCCGGCCCTGGCGCACGCGAGCCCGCTCCAGGTGACGACCTTCGGCTGCGCGATCGGCGCCGCGGCCTGCCTCCCCTTCGCCGGGCAGCTGGTGACGGAGGCGGCGCGGGCGCCGCTGTCGGCGACCGTGAACATGGTCTACCTCGGGGTGTTCCCGACCGCGCTCGCCTTCACGACCTGGGCGTACGCGCTGGCGCGGACGACCGCGGGACGGATGGGCGCGACGACGTACGCCGTGCCCGCCCTGGTGGTCCTGATGGCCTGGGCGCTGCTCGGCGAGCTGCCGGGGGCGCTGACGCTGGTGGGCGGCGCGCTGTGCCTGGCCGGGGTGGCGGTGTCCCGGTCCCGCCCGCGCGGGGCCGCCGCCCCGGCCGTCGCCCCCGCCTCCGCCCCCGCCTCCGATCCGAAGGAGGCCGCGGACGCCTCGTGACGTCCGGACCTCGGGACGGAACGCGGAATCGGGGCGGGCTCAGAAGACGACGAGTGCGCGGCCGCCCTTGCCCGCAAGCATGGCGTCGAAGGCGCCGGGGATGCCGTCGAGGGTGATCCGTTCGGTGACGAGCGCGCCCAGGTCGAAGCGGCCGTCGCGGATGTGCGCGGCGATGACGGGCAGGTCGGCGGCCGGGTCCGAGTTGCCGTACACGCAGCCGGCGAGGGTGCGGCCCCAGTGGAAGATCTCCAGGGCGTTGAAGGACACCTGCTGGTCCTTGCCGCCGATGCCGACGACGGTGGCGCGGCCGCCGCGCCGGGTGGACTCCCAGGCGGTGCGGATGGTGACGGCGCGGCCCACGCACTCGACGGCGACGTCGACGCCGTGCCCGCCGGTCAGCGCCCGGACGTCGCGGGCGGTCTTCTCGGAGGCCACGACGTACTCGGTGGCTCCGGCGGCCCGGGCCAGCTCCTCCTTCTCCGGGGAGACGTCCACGGCGACGATCGTGGAGGCCCCGGCGATCCGGGCGGCCTGGAGGGTGGCGAGGCCGACGCCGCCGACGCCGAAGACGGCGACGGTCTCGCCCGCCCGGACGCGGGACGCGTGGTGCACGGCCCCCCAGCCGGTGAGGACGGCGCAGCCGAGCAGGGCGGCGTCGGCGAGCGGTACGCCCTCCGGGACGGGCAGGACGCAGTCGGCGGCGACGACCGTCTCCTCGGCGAAGGCGGCCACGTTGAGGCCCGGGTGCAGCTCGCGGCCGTCGGCGGTGCGGGCGTACACGTTCGCGGCGCCGTTCAGGGCGTTGACGCAGAGCCAGACCTCGCCGAGCGAGCAGGGGTGGCAGGTGCCGCAGGACGGCGCCCAGTTGAGGACCACGCCGTCGCCGGGGGCGACGTGGGTGACGCCTTCGCCGACGGAGACGACGGTGCCCGCGCCCTCGTGGCCGAGGACGGCCGGGACCGGGACGCGCATGGTGCCGTTGGACAGCGACAGGTCGGAGTGGCAGACGCCGGCCGCGGCGAGCCGGATCCGGACCTGGCCGGGGCCGGGCTCGGGCAGCTCGATGCCGGTGATCTCCAGCGGGGCACCGACGGCGGGCAGGACGGCGGCACGTATCACGGAGAGCTCCCTTTCTGCGGGGGCGGACGCGGGTGCGGACGCGGGTGCGGGACGGGGCGAGGGAGCGGGGCTCAGAACTGCAGGGACCGGGTCTGGAGGTACTCGGCGAGGCCGTGCGCGCCGAGCTCCCGGCCGACGCCGGAGCGCTTCCAGCCGCCGAAGGGGGCGAGCGGGTTGAAACGGCCGCCGTTGATGTCGACCTGGCCGGTCTCCATGCGGCGGGCGAAGGCGACGGCCTCGGTCTCCTCGCCCCAGACGGCGCCGCCGAGGCCGTACTCGGTGCCGTTGGCGATCGCGAGGGCCTCGTCCTCGTCCTCGTACCGGAGGATCGAGAGGACCGGGCCGAAGATCTCCTCCTGGGCGATGGTCATGCCGGGGGTGACGTCGGCGAAGACGGTCGGCGCGACGTAGTAGCCGGTCTCCAGCGGGGCCTCGGCGCCGCCGGTGACGAGCCGGGCGCCCTCCTCGATGCCCTTCTCGATGTAGCCGCGGACGCGGTCGCGCTGGCGGGCGGAGACCAGGGGGCCGAGGCGCTCGCCGGGCGTGTACTTCGCGGCGGCCTCGGCGGCGAGCGCGACGGCCTCCTCGTACCGGTCGGCGGGGACCAGCATCCGGGTCCAGGCGCTGCAGGTCTGGCCGGAGTTGGACATGACGTTGGCGACGCCGACGGCGACGGCCTTGGCGAGGTCGGCGCTCGGCAGGACGACGTTGGCGGACTTGCCGCCGAGTTCGAGGGCGACCCGCTTGACCGCGGCGCCGGCGAGGGCGCCGATGCGGGCGCCGACGGCGGTGGAGCCGGTGAAGGAGACCAGGTCGACGCCGGGGTGCTCGACGAGGGCCTGGCCCGCGACCGTGCCGAGGCCGGTGACCAGGTTGAAGACGCCGGCCGGGAGGCCCGCCTCGTGGACGGCCTCGGCGAAGAGCTGGGCGGTGAGCGGGGTGTCCTCGGCGGGCTTGAGGACGGTGACGCAGCCGGCGGCGAGGGCCGGGGCGACCTTGGCGACGATCTGGTGGAGCGGGTAGTTCCAGGGGGTGACGGCGGCGACGACGCCGACCGGCTCCGCGTAGACGGTGGAGTTGCCGACCTTCTCCACGAAGGGGTGGGTGGCGGCGAGTTCGGCGTACGTGCCGGCCACCGCGACCGGCAGTCCGGCGTGCACGGCCGCGGCGATCTTCGCCGGGGCGCCGAGTTCGGCGGTGACGGTGGCGGCGATCTCCTCTGCACGGGCGGCGAGCGCGTCGCGCAGGGCGGCGATCCGGGCGGCCCGCTCGGCGGGCGGGGTGGCGGACCAGCCGGGCAGCGCGGCGCGGGCGGCGCGCACGGCGGCGTCGACGTCCTCGGCCGTGCCGGCGGGGACGTGGGCGATGACCTGCTCGGTGGCGGGGTCGGTGACGGGGATCGTCCCGGAGCCGGCCGCGGGCCGCCACTCCCCACCGATGTACATCGCGTCGTGGGCCTTCATCAGCTTCCCCATTCCCTCTGCACTCGACCGCTCGCCTGCGGCGGCGGGGCCGATCGGCTCGGCTCCACCACCCCTAAACTAGCGACGTTAGTTTTAGGGCGCCAGGGGCTGCCGGAGTGGGGCGGATCTCATCGCGCGGGCGTTCCCACGGCGGCTCCGGGCGGCACGCCGAGCGGCCTCGGGCCGGGGACGGAGGCCCTCTCGGGCGACGGTACCCGACCCGGGGCCGACGGAGGCCCCGGTCGCTCAGATCGTCTTGTCGACACCGGTGAGGTGGGCGAAGACCACGATGTTCGCGTCGTAGCCGGAGCCCCGGTCATAGGCGCCGCCGCAGGTCAGCAGGCGCAGTTCGGGGCGGCCGGTGGAGCCGTACACCTCCTTGTCGGGGAAGGCGGACTTCGGATAGGTGCGCACCTTGTCCACGGTGAAGACGGCGACCCGCCCGTCGGCGCGGGCGACCCGGACGGTGTTGCCGGGGCCGAGGGAGTCGAGGTCGAGGAAGACGGCGGGGCCGGTGCGGGTGTCCCGGTGGCCGACCACCACGGCGGTGCCCCGCTCGCCGGGGGCGGGGCCGTTGGCGTACCAGCCGACCTTCTGCGGGTCGTCGACCGGCGGCACGCCGAGCCGGCCCGCCCGGTCGAGGCCGAGGTCCAGGATGGGCGCCTCGATGGTGATCGCGGGGACGGCGAGGAGGGTGGGGCGGGAGCGGCCGAGCGGGGCGGGTGGGGCCGGGGGCGGGGACGGGGATTTCTTCGGGGCCGGGGGCTTCTTCGGGGCGGTGTGCGCGTCGGCCCGCCCCGCGGCGGCGCCGGTACGGCTCCGGGGCGCGTCCCCGTGGTCGGCGGCGGGAGGGGACTTCGTGTCCGGCGCCGCCGCGTCGGGTTCGGCGTCCGGTTTGGCGTCGGCCCCGGCGACGGCGTGCCGGCCGGCGGGGTCCCCGTCCCCGCTCCACCACACGCCCCCGGTCACCAGGACCGCGGCGACCGCCACGGTCCTGGTGAGCCGGAGGAGCCGTCGCCGCCGGCGCGAGAGGCGGGCCTTACGCAGCGCCATCGTTGCGGCGGCGCGAGCGGCGGATCAGCACCAGGCCCGCGGCGCCCGCGAGACCGGCGGCGACGGCCGCGCCGACCCCGAGGGCCGAGGCGCCCTCCTCCGCCGCGATCTCGGCGCTGCCGCCGCCACCGGCGCCGACCGGCCCGTGCGGCGGCTTGTGGTGACCGTTCCCGCCGTTGCCGTTCTCGCAGTCGACCCGGAAGACCTTGTGCTTGCCGGCACCCTGCTCGCCCGCGAAGTTCCAGGTGAGCTTGTACATGCCGTCGGGCAGGCCCAGGTCACTGCTGGCGCGGCCGCCGCCCGTGGGGAGGGTGATCTCGCCGTCCTCGACGGCGCCACCGCCCGGCTGGTGCTCGATCTTCCACGTGATCTCCTGCCCGTCGTCGAAGTTGAAGGCGGCGAGGTAGAACAGGCAGACCTTCGGTTCGTTCCGCGGATCGTTGACCGGGGTGGTCGACTTGTGGATCTTCACGTCGCCGTTGTCACCGGGCGCGGCGTAGGCGGCCTGGCCGCCGCCGAAGACGGCGAGCCCGGCGAGGGCGAGGCCGGAGGCGGCGGCGAGGGGGCGGGCGGTACGAGCGAGCATGCGGGTTCCTCCCTGAGGATGTCGTCGGACATTTCAGCTGATAATCCGACTATCCGTCACGTCATGGACACGCACGGTCGCGACATGCGCGAACCCGGCCGCCTGTCCCCCTTCCGGCCCAAGGCCCGTCAGACGAGCCCGAAGAGGACCGCCGCCCCGAGGACGACCAGCGAGGTGAGGGCGGCCCACTTCACGGTGAAACGGGTGTGGTCGCCGAACTCCACCTTCGCCATGCCGACCAGCACGTACACCGCCGGGACGAGCGGACTCGACATGTGCAGCGCCTGGCCGACGAGCGAGGCGCGGGCGATCTCCAGCGGGGAGACGCCATGGGCGGCACCGGCCTCGGCGAGGACGGGCAGGACGCCGAAGTAGAAGCCGTCGTTCGACATGAAGTAGGTGAGCGGCAGGCTGAGCACGCCGGTGACCAGCGCCATGTGCGGGCCCATCGCGTCCGGGATGGCGCCGACCAGCCAGTCGGCCATGTGCCTGACCATGCCGGTGCCGGTGAGGACGCCGGTGAAGACGGCGGCGGCGAAGACCATGCCGGAGACGTTGAGGACGTTGTCCGCGTGCGCGGCGAGCCGCTCCTTCTGGTCGGCGGGGCGCGGGAAGTTCACGGTGAGCGCGAGGGCGGCGCCGATGAGGAAGAGCACCGGGATCGGCAGCACTTCGAGGATCATCGCGGTGAGCAGGCCGACCGTGAGCGCGGCGTTGAACCAGTACAGCCGGGGCCGGAGGGTGGCGCGGTCCGGGTCGAGACCCCGGAAGCCCTCGGCCCCCTCCTCGGCGGACGCATCGCCGGACGCGTCGGCGGCGCCGCCCGTACGCGGCGCCGGACGCCCCTCGCCCGCGCCCTTCCCCTCGGCGCCGGCGCCCACGAGGACGGTCTCCGTGTCGGCCCCGGGGGCGAGCGCCTCGTCGAGGGTGAGGTGGCCGATCCGCTTGCGCTCCCGGCGGCCGAGGACGTACGCGAGGGCGATCACGAACACCAGGCCGACCGCCAGGGCCGGGATCATCGGCACGAAGATGTCACCGGCGTCGAGCTTGAGCGCGGTCGCGGCGCGGGCGGTGGGACCGCCCCAGGGCAGGGTGTTCATCACGCCGTTGGCCGTGGCCGCCACGCCGGTGAGGACGACGAGGCTCATGCCGAGCCGCTTGTAGAGCGGGTACATCGCCGAGACGGTGATCATGAAGGTGGTGGAGCCGTCGCCGTCGAGGGAGACGATCGCGGCGAGCACCGCCGTGCCGACGACCACGCGGACCGGGTCGGCCTTGCAGAAGCGCAGGATGGCCCGGACGATCGGGTCGAAGAGGCCGACGTCGATCATCACGCCGAAGTAGACGATCGCGAACATGAGCATGGCCGCGGTGGGGGCCAGCTTGCCGACGCCGTCGATGACGTAGTCGCCGAGCTGCGCGCCCTGTCCGACGGCGACGCAGAACAGGGCGGGGATCAGGACGAGCGCCGCGATCGGCGACATCTTCTTCGTCATGATCAGGACCAGGAAGGTCGCGATCATGGCGAAGCCGAGGACGGTCAGCATGGAGGCACCTCACGTTCACCGTTGAACAGCCGCCGAGCGGCGGTCCGGATGACCGTAGGTGCCCCCCTCCGGCCTCAACAAGGGGTCGGCTCGTGAGCAATACGAGCAAAACCCCAGGTCACAGCGGGGTTGCGGGTGCGAGCGGGGTCACCTCGACGGGGAAGCCGTTGAGGACGGCGGTGCCGGAGAGCGGGTCGAGGAGGGTGCCGTCGAGCAGCTGGTTGACGTTGACGCCGGGCCGGGCGGCGGCCACGGTCATCCGGGTCCCGGGGCGGTCGTGGCCCCAGCCGTGCGGCAGGCTGACGACCCCGGGCCGTACCGCGTCGGTGACCTCGACCTCCGCCGTCAGCTCGCCGCCCGCGCCCTTGATCCTGGCGGGGCCGCCGTCGGCGAGCCGCAGCCGCTCGGCGTCCTCCGGGTGCACCTGGAGGGTGCACCGGTTGGAACCGCCGTTGAGGGCGGGGGTGTTGTGGAGCCAGCTGTTGTTGGAGCGCAGATGGCGGCGGCCCACCAGCTGGAGGCGCGCCGGCTCCGGTACGGCGGTGAGGGCGGCCCGCAGCCGGGGCAGGTCGGCGGCGATCGGGTCCGGGAGGAGCTCGATCCGGCCGCTGCGGGTCTTCAGGACCTCGCCCAGGCGGGGCTCGAGCGGGCCGAGGTCGATGCCGTGCGGGTGGGCCTTCAGCTCGTCGAGGGTGAGCTCGTACGGGCCGAGGCGCAGCATCAGGTCAAGGCGCCGCTCGGCTCCGCTCGCCCCGCCGAGCCCGGCGGCGAACTCCTTGGGATCGGCGCCGTACGCGGGCGAGTACGGCTGGGTGACGGCCTTGGCGAGCGTGGCGTCGACGGCGAGGTCGTCGACGGCCGACGGCGGCGCTCCGTGCATGCCCGACGCGGCGAGGATCAGCCGGGCGTGGATCTCGCACTCGTCCATCCGCCCGGCCTCCAGGGGGACGGCGGCCGGGGTGTAGCGGACCTGGTCGCGGACGGCGAACCCGTTGAAGGCGAAGTCGAAGTGGGCGCTCTGGGAGGGCGGCGGCGGGGGCAGCAGGACGTCGGCGTGACGGGTCGTCTCGTTGAGGTAGGGGTCGACGCAGACCATCAGATCGAGGCCTTCGAGGGCCGCGTCGAGCCGGAGGCCGTCGGGGGCGGAGAGGACGGGGTTGGCGGCGATGGTGATCAGGGCCCGGATACGGCCCTCCCCCGGGGTGTCGATCTCCTCGGCGAGCGCGGCGAGCGGGAACTCCCCCTTGACCTCGGGGTGTCCGGAGACGCGGCTGTGGCGGCGGCCGAGGAGGAAGCCGCGGCCGGGCCCGGCGGGGCGGGGCGCGGAAGCGGTGGCGGAGCGGGGGAAGAGGGCGCCGCCGGGCCGGTCGAGGTTGCCGGTGAGGACGTTGAGGACGTCGACGAGCCAGTTGGCGAGGGTGCCGTGGGACACGGTGGAGCTGCCCATCCGCCCGTAGACGGCGGCGGTGGGCGCGGCGGCGAGCTCCCGGGCGACGGCGCGGATCGTACCGGGGTCGAGCTCGCAGACGGGGGCGACGGCCTCGGGGGTGAACTCCCGTACGGCGTCCCGGACCTGGTCGACGCCCTCGGTGCGGCCGGCGAGCGGGCCGGGGTCGGCGAGGTCCTCGGCGAAGAGGGTGTGGACGAGGGCGGCCAGGAGGAGGGCGTCGGTGCCGGGCCGCGGGGCGAGGTGGCGGTCGGCGAGGCGGGCGGTGCGGGTGCGGCGGGGGTCGACGACGGTGAGGGTGCCGCCGCGTCGGCGCAGCGCGGCGAGCCGGCCGGGGAAGTCGGGGGCGGTGCACAGACTTCCGTTGGAGTCCAGCGGGTTGGCGCCGATGACCAGGAGGTGGTCGGTGCGGTCCAGGTCGGGCACGGGGACGGCGAAGGGGTCGCCGAAGAGGAGGCCGCTGGAGACGTGCTTGGGCATCTGGTCGAGCGTGGAGGCGGTGAAGAGGTTGCTCGTGCCCGTGGCGCGGAGGAGGAGGGGCGGGTAGAGCGCTCCGGCCATCGTGTGGACGTTGGGGTTGCCCAGGACGATGCCCAGGGAGTCGGGGCCGTAATCCTCGATCAGCGGGCGGATTCTCGCCGCGATCGTGCCGAAGGCCTCCTCCCAGCTCGCTTCGCGGAGCTCGCCGTTCTCGCGGACGAGGGGGGTGCGCAGCCGGTCGGGGTCGGCGTCGATCTGGGGGAAGGCGGCGCCCTTCGGGCAGACGAAGCCTCGGCTGAAGACGTCGTCCCGGTCGCCTCGGGCGCCGGTGACCCGGCTGCCGTCGAGGGTCAGGACGAGTCCGCAGGTCGCTTCGCAGAGGGGGCAGATGCGTGGGGCGGTGGACATGACGTCTCCCGTGGGCGGCGGCGGGGGCGGCTCGCGGCGAGCATACCGACCGGTAGGGACGCGCGGGAGGGGGGTGACGGCGCGCGGCGCCCGCGGTCAGCCGGCGAGGGAGGGCGCGAGGTAGGCGTGGAGGAGCTGGCGGGTCTCGTCGATGAGCGCGGGGTCGCCGGCGGGGTCGGCGCGGAAGGCGAGGCGGACCAGGGTGTCGGCGGTCTCGACGCCGACGAGGACCTTGCGCCGCAGCGTCTCGTCGGCGGTGCGGCCGAGGTGGGCGGCGAGGAGGCCGCAGATCCGCTCGGCGACCATGCCGTTGGGGTCCTCGGCGACCCCTTCCCCGGCCTCATCGGCGGCGGGCACGCCGAAGTCGACGAGGGCGAAGCCGGGGACGCTCCGCTTCATCGCGATGAACTCGTCGAGGACGCCGTCGATGGCGGAGTGCTCGTCGAGGACGGGCGTCCGCTCGAAGCGGGCGGAGATCCGCTCGGCGTACCGGTCGAGGTTGCGGTGGGCGAGAGCGGCGACCATGGCCCGCTTGTTGCCGAAGAAGCGGTAGACGGAGCCGATCGGGACGCCGGCGCGGACGGCGACGGCCCGGGTGCTCAGCTGCTCGTAGCCGGTCTCGTCGAGGAGTCCGGCGCAGGCGTCGAGGATGCGGGCGAGCCGCTCGGCGCTGCGCTGCTGGACGGGGGTGCGGCGGAGCGCGGGGGGCGCGTCGTGCGGGCGGGTCTGGGGCACGGGGTCCATGATGCCGCTCCGATCCTGTTCAGGCGATGAGCAGCCCGATGCCGCCGAGGGTGTACGCGATCATCAGCGCGAACAGCGGGAGTTGGCCGGCGACGGCCTTGGCGGGCGGGAAGAGGCGGACGGACCGGTCGTGGGCGGCGACGACGCCGAGGACGTGGCCGGTGACGATCGCGGCGACCTGGAGGACGGCGAGGCCCGCGGAGCCCAGTGGTGGAGCGGGCGAGGGGGCGTTGTCAGTGCCCGCTGCCATCATGACGGTACGTGGTCCTTCGACCGCGAGGAGTGAGAAGTAGTGGGCGGTGAGGTAGCCGAGGGCGATGGGGAGCAGCGAGTGGGCGAAGGAGGTGAGGGGCGTGGTGAGGGCGCGGTTCAGGAGGCGGAGGGCGCCGGCGCAGAGTCCGTAGCAGGCGGCGGTGAGGGCGACGG
The DNA here is from genome assembly GCF_012927245.1 of Streptomyces sp. R302. GTDB lineage: Bacteria > Actinomycetota > Actinomycetes > Streptomycetales > Streptomycetaceae > Streptomyces. The sequence goes on along the minus strand of NZ_JABBGE010000008.1, from coordinate 102,769 downwards.
CGGAGAGGAGGCCGAGGGTGGCGGTGGCGGTCGGGCCGAGTGAGGAGGTCTGGAGGGTGGTGATCCAGCGGGGGTTGTCGGAGAGGCCGTCGTAGGCGGTGGTGCCGAGGAGGACGCAGACGGTGGCGACGAGTCCGGGGTTCTCGGGGGTGGAGTCGAGGCCGTGGAAGGGGGAGCGGAGGACGAGCCGGCCGTCGGCGCGGCGGCCGAGCGGGGAGAGGCGGGCGAGAAGGGAGGAGTAGGCCTCGAAGGGGTCGGCGTGGGCGAACCAGTCGGCGCCGTGGCGGGCGGCGCCGAGGAGTTGGACGGCGAGGTGGACGGCGAGGGCGGTGAGGAGGACGGGACGGGAGGTGTTGTCGGGGGCGACGAGTTCGAGCCAGGCGAAGAGGAGGAGTCCGGCGGCGGCGGGGCGGATGCCGACGGCGGCGGGGACGGGCCGGGGGTCGCGCGGCGGCCGGAGGGAGAGGAGGGCGCGCAGCGGGTTGAGGAGGCGCCAGACGGGGCCGAGGAGGAGGGAGGCGGGGACGAGCCCGACCCAGAGGAGGACGTAGAGGGCGCCGGGGGCGGGGTTGCGGTCGGGGTCGTCGGGGCCGAGGAGGAGGTGGGCGAGGAAGAACAGGGCGAGCGCGGCGCCGAGGAGGCGGAGGGCGGTGCGGGTGGCGGGGGCGTCGGCGAGGCGCTGGAGGGAGGCGGGCAGGGGGTGGCCGGCGCGGTCGCCGCGGAAGCGGGAGGAGGACCAGAGCAGGGCCAGGCCCAGGAAGGAGACGAGGAGGGCGGTGAAGGCGCCGGCGTAGGCGTAGAAGGGAGAGAGGGGCAGGTCGTGCTGGGCGCCGACGCCGTGGGCGAGCGGGAGGGAGGGGACGGGAGAGGCGGGGAGGGCGGAGGTCCGGACTCCCGTCATCGGACCACCAGTTGGGTGAGCACGAGTCCGGACTCGTGGGTCTCCACCTCGAAGAGGCCGGTGCGGTCGGCGGTCAGGGTGAGGGTGGCGGGCGTGCCGGGCGTGAGGGCGGCCTCGCGGTCGTAGCCGTGGACGTGCACGGTGTCGGCGCGGTCGGAGGTGACGCGCAGGGTGATCCGCTCCCCCTTCCTCAGCTCGACCCGGGCGGGGGCCGGCGTGACGGTCGAGCCGGCGACGCGGATGTCGAGGGTGCGGCCGGTCGGGCTGGGGGTGGGGGACGTGGGAGAGACGGGGGTGAGGGTGAGGGTGGTCTGGACGGGGGTGCCGGCAACGGACCAGACGGTGTGGTCGTCGGCGTACAGGCGGACGGTGAGGGTGCGAGCGCCGGGCGGGAGGTGGAGCCAGGGGCCGTAGGCGCGGGCGGTCTCGCGGCCGTCGACGAGGAGGCGGGCGTGGCCGCGGCCGGTGAGGGCGGCGCCGCCGGTGGACTCGGGGGTGAAGCGGAACCTCTCCACGGTGAGGTGGACGTTCCAGCCGCCCTCGGTGTCCGGGTGGGCCTCGGCGCGGACGGTGGGCGCGTCGGCGGCGGGCAGGTCGCGGAGGCGGTGGCCGGTGTCGTCGCGGGCGGCGAGCGGGGTGCCGGCGGCGCCGGTGGCCTGCTCGTGGCCGGTGCCGGGCTTGTGGTGGGTGGTGGGCCGGTCGCCGCAGCCGGCGGCCAGGAGCAGGACGGCGGCGAGCGCGGCCGCCGCGAGCGGAGCCGTACGGCGGCGGGGTGCGGGGCGCGACACGCCGCAGGACACGGTGCGGGCGGTCGGGCGGGTCATGCGGCGGGCTCCTCGGCCGGGCTGCCGACGGCGGGGGCGGGTCGGGTTCCGGCGGCGGCGATGGCGGCCCAGAGGACCCAGACGGCGCCGAGGAGGAGGCGGATCCAGGCGGGGCCGAGAGGGATGCCGGGGATCATCAGGACGGCCTTGTCGAAGGCGTCCAGGAGGGTGAGGAGGCCGAGGGCGACCGTCGTCCAGGCGAAGACGGGCCGGGTGGGGCGCAGGAGGAGGCCGGTGGCGGTCCACCAGGCGCCGGTGAGGAGGAGGGCGAGGGCGGGGACGTGGGTGGAGGCGAGGGTGAGGGTGGCGCCGGCGACGTCGAGGGCGAGTCCGGCGAGGCCGGTGGCGAGGGCGAGGGCGGCGAGGCGGCGGCCGCGCAGGCGGCGCCACCAGAGGGCGGTGCCGACGAGGGCGAGGAGCAGGGAGGCGGCGAGGGCGAGTTGGACCTCGACGCGTTCCAGGCCGCGGGCGCCGTACCAGTCGCAGCCGGCGGGGAGGCGGCGGGCCTGGACGTTGTAGTCGGCGCAGACGAGGAGTTGGGCGAGCTTGACGGGTTCGCCGACGAGCCGGGCGGAGGCGCCGGAGACCTCGCCGCGGGCGGCGCCGCAGACGGGCAGGGTGCGGGGGCTGGAGGCGCCGGTGTCGTCCTGCCAGCAGTTCCCCCGGCCCTGGCCGTCCCACCAGACGTCGGTGCGGTTGGGGCGGCGGTTGCCGGCCTTGTCGGTGCCGAGGCGGTTGTTCGCGTAGCGGTTGTGGTGGGAGGTGTCGGTCTGCTTGGACCAGGCGGATTCGCCGCGGATGAAGGCGGGGACGGCGTTGAGGTAGAAGCCGGTGCGGTCGTGGCCGTAGATCCAGTTGTCCTCGTAGAGGTTCCAGTTGCCGCCGGCGGTGATGATGCCGGAGCCGGGCGGCATGGAGATCTGGGGGCAGACGACGCCGTTCTCGTAGCCGCGCTCGGCGGGCGGGCGGGCGCAGGTGCCGTCGGCGACGTACGGGTAGTAGTCCTCGTTGTTGTCGTGGATCAGGTTCCGCTCGAACTTCGCGTGGTTCTGCGGGAGTCCGGGGTGGCCGGGGAAGGCGGAGTCCATGGAGGCGCCGCCCATGTTGTGGTCGAACTCGTTGTCGTGGACCCAGACGGAGTCCCCGGCGGTGCCGGAGTAGCCGACCATGTTGTGGTGGCTGCGGCAGCCGGTGATCTCGATGGAGTAGCGGGGGACGTCGTAGCCGCGGCCGTCGTTGATGTTCGAGGCCGAGCCGGGGTAGATGCCGGAGTCGCCGTTGCCGTAGGACTCGCAGTCCTTGTACAGGCCGTGGTCGGAGGCGAAGGTCAGGAAGCCGTACTCGTCGTTCCAGCGGGTGAGGACGTCGTCGATGACGAAGCCGTCGGCGGCCAGCACGTACAGGGAGTTGAAGGTGGTGCGCTGGGCGGTGAAGTTGCGGAAGTAGATCCCGTCGGACCTGTCGGCGCGGATCGCGTTGAGCTTGGTGTACTTCGCGTCGACGACCACGTCGAGGCGGGAGGCCCCGGTGCCCTCGATCTGGAGGTCCTTCTTGCCGAGGATCGCGACCAGGTTCTGGTTGTGCGGGCAGCGGGCCTGCTGCTCGTAGGACAGGATCTGGTAGCCGAAGGAGGACGTCGGGGCGTCCAGGGAGGCGCAGGCTCCGGTGGGGGCGGGGACCGAGGGCTCCTCCTCGTACAGGCCGGGCAGGATCGCGATGTTCATGCCGGGCCGGTCGACGGCGTCGACGGCCTGCTGGAGGTGGCGGTGGCCGGAGCGGCCGCAGCGGTCGAAGAGCTCCAGGTTGCGGGCCTTGAGGGCGGCCGGGAAGGCGGCGATCCGGCGTTCGAAGTCAGCCCGGTCCGTCTTGCAGACAAGAAGGTCGGGCTCGCCGGTGCGGAGCTTCGGCACGCTGCCGGAGCCGTCAGGGAAGGTGACGGGCCGCTCCTCGTGCGCCTGGGCGACGGGGGCGGTGAACAGGGCCGCGGCGAGCACCGCGAGCACGACCGAGAGCACGGAGACGAGCCTTCTGGTCCACGACATGGCCGCGAGAGTAGAGCATTGTTCATCTTTTTGACCCCGCCGTGCACGGTCGGGGTTCGACCTCGCCCCGTTGACGGGAGCGGCGCGGAATCCTACGGTCATCCATAGGATTTCTTTCAGGACAGGAGCGGGCGATGACGACCGAGCAGGCCAGGAAGACGGCCGAGGCGCTCACCTACAGCACCGGATTCGGCAATGAGCACGGTTCGGAGGCGCTCCCCGGCGCCCTGCCGGAGGGCCGCAACTCGCCGCAGCGCGCCCCGCTCGGGCTCTACGCCGAGCAGCTCAGCGGCAGCGCGTTCACCGAGCCGCGGGCGCACAACCGCCGCTCGTGGCTGTACCGGATCCGCCCCTCGGCGGCCCACCCGCCGTTCGTCCGGACCGACAACGGCGCGGTGCGCACCGCGCCCTTCGCCGAGACGGTCGCCGACCCCAACCGGCTGCGCTGGAACCCGCTGCCGGAGCCGGCGCCCGGCACCGACTGGCTGGCCGGCCTGTGGACCCTCGGCGGCAACGGCGACGCGACCCAGCGGACCGGCATGGCCGTGCACCTCTACCACGCCAACGCCTCCATGGAGCGGGTCTTCGGCGACTCCGACGGCGAGCTGCTGATCGTCCCCGAGCGCGGCGGGCTCCTGCTGCGCACCGAGCTGGGCCTGCTCGCCGCCCGCCCCGGCGAGGTCGCGCTGATCCCGCGCGGCGTCCGCTTCCGCGTCGAGCTGCTCGACGAGACCGCGCGCGGCTACGTCTGCGAGAACTACGGCGCCCCGTTCCAGCTCCCCGACCTCGGCCCGATCGGCGCCAACGGCCTGGCCAACGCCCGGGACTTCCGCGCCCCCGTCGCCGCCTACGAGGACGTCGAGGGCCCGGTCGAGGTGGTCAACAAGTTCTGCGGCAACCTCTGGACGGCGACGTACGACCACTCGCCGCTGGACGTCGTCGCCTGGCACGGCAACCACACCCCGTACGTCTACGACCTGCACCGCTTCAACGTCATCGGGACGATCTCCTACGACCACCCCGACCCGTCGATCTTCACCGTGCTCACCTCGCCCTCCGACACCCCCGGCCTGGCCGGCGTCGACTTCGTGGTCTTCGCCCCGCGCTGGCTGGTCGGCGAGGACACCTTCCGGCCGCCGTACTTCCACCGGAACGTGATGAGCGAGTACATGGGCCTCATCGAGGGCGCGTACGACGCCAAGGCCGAGGGCTTCGTGCCCGGCGGCGGTTCGCTGCACAACATGATGTCCGCGCACGGCCCCGACCGGGAGACCTTCGACCGGGCGAGCGCCGCCGAGCTGAAGCCGCAGAAGATCGACGACGGTCTCGCCTTCATGTTCGAGACCCGCTGGCCGGTGACGGCGACCGCGCAGGCCGCCGGCGCCGACCACCTGCAGAGCGGTTACGACGACGTGTGGCAGGGTCTGGAGCGTCATTTCCGGCCGTAGACGGCCGTAGAGTGCCGCTTCACCCGCCCCACCGCGCCGTCGTACGGAGAACGCCGTGACCGCCTTCGCTCCCGACTCGCTGGTCCTGAACCGCAAGCTCCCGCTCTGGTACCAGGTCTCGCAGTCCCTGCGCGCCTCCATACTGGGCCGCACGCCCGACGCCTCGCTGCGGCTGCCCACCGAGGAGCAGCTCGCCGCGCACTACGGCGTCAGCGTGCTGACCATGCGCCAGGCCCTGAAGGAGCTGGAGGAGGAGGGGCTGATCAGCCGGCACCGGCGGCGCGGCACCTTCATCGAGCCGGGCGCCCGGCGCTCCACCCCGCGCCGGCTGCTCGGCTCGATCGACGCGATCGTCGCCCAGCAGTCCGGCGAGCGGACCACGGTCCTCGGCCACGGCCCGGAGCCGGTGCCCGGCGAGCTCGCCGAGTACTTCCCGGACGTGGCCGAGGTCGTGACCTACCGCCGCCTCCGCTCCGACGGCGAGAGCGACGAGCCGACGAACTGGGCGGAGAACGCGGTGCGGCCCGAGTTCGCCGCCGGCATCGACCCGGCGGACCTGGAGCGCTGGCCGATGACGAAGGTCCTCCGGGACGTCGTCGGGGTGCGGATCAGCCGCATCACCGACACGGTCGAGGCCCGCCTCGCCGACCCGGAGACGGCGGAACTCCTGCGGGTCCCGCTGCTCTCCCCGATCCTCCACTACACCGGCGTCACCTACGCCGAGGACGGCCGCGTCGTCGACGTCGCCCGCATCCGCTACCGCGGCGACCGCTTCTCCTTCACGGTGACCGTCGAGGCGCACTGACACGGCGACGGCCGAGGCACACTGACGCCTCCGTTCCGCGCTCGTTAGCATGCGGGGCGTGACTGAGGCTCCGGACGACGACACTCCCCTGCTCGATGAGCTGATGCCGTGGTCGGTGGCGCCGCTGCGGTTCGGCAGGGCCTGGGTCGTGGCGCCCGATGTGCGGACGCTGCGCGGGCGGTGGGACCGGCTGGTGAGGGCGGAGGGCGGGGAGCGGGAGGCGCTGTTCCGGCCGAGCCGGGCGCGGTCGACGGGGACGGCGGTGGCGGCGCTGCCGGGGCAGCGGACCGGGACCGGGCGGTTCGCGCGGGAGTCCGGGCCTTGTCCCGAGCCGGTGCGGGTGCTGTCGGGGCCCTTCGACGAGCAGTGGCTGCTGCCCGACCACCGGCTGCTCGACACCGCGCGGCCCGAGCTGTGGCGGGTGGCGGGCGAGCCGCAGCTCTTCGCCGTGGAGCAGGGGTACGTGCCGGGGGCGGCCGGGCCGGCGCTGCTCGTGACCGGCGCGCTGCCCGAGGGGCGTTCGCCGGCGGGCCGTCCGGGCCGGATCCGGCCGCTGTTCCGGCGGCCGGGCGGTGCGGAGCCGAACCTGGCGCCCGGACTGCTCGGCTTCCTGCGGGAGCGCTACGGGGCGGTGGAGCCGGTCGCGTGGCTCGCCTGGGTCGTCGCGGCCGGTGCCCCCTCCCCCGCCGGGTGCCGGGTGCCGCTGCCGGCGGACGCGGGGGCGTGGGCGGCGGGCGTGGCGCTCGGGCGGGAGCTGATGGACGTCCAGCTGCGGGGCGCCCTGAGCGGGGCGCGGCCGCGGCTGCCGGGCGGGCGCCGGCCGTATGTGCGGGCGGCTCTTCCGCCGCGCCCGGAATCGCTCGCGTACGACTCCGAGGGCGAGGTCCTCGCGATCGGCGAGGGGCGGATCTCGCCGGTGCCCGAGGCGGCGTGGGAGTACCGGGTGGGCGGGGTGCGGGTCCTGGAGCAGTGGTTCGCGCGCCGGACCGCGCCGGCCGAGGCGGGGTCGCTGGAGGCGATCGGTCCCGCGGCCTGGCCGCAGGAGTGGACCTCCGAGCTCCTCGATCTGATCACCGTGCTCGCGCTGCTCGGGGCGCGGGAGGCGGAGCGGGCGCCGTTCGCGGCGCACGGCGGCGGGCCGGGCGGGGCGGCGCTGCGGGCGGCCGGGGTGCTGCCGGTGCCGGACCGGGCGCGCCGCCCCGCGTCGGTGCTCGACCACCAGGAGGAGGGCCCGGAGGGCCAGTTCATGCTGGTGTGACGCTCTCCGGGTCCGGGGCCGGGTCCAGGTCCGGGTCCGGGGCCTCGGTGGCGAAGGAGTCGAGGAGCCGCGCGATGGTCATGGCGAAGATCTCGTCCGGGTCGGCGGGGGCGGCGGGCTCGGCGAGCAGCGCGGCGAGGTGCGGGTAGCGTCCGCTCGCCACCTGGCCCTTGAGGTAGGCGCCGCGCACCGCCTGCTCCTCCTCCTCGGTCCAGGGCAGTCCGCGGGCGCGCTCGGCGAGGGCCTGTTCGTTGCGGACGGTGGCCATGACCGTGCCGTTGACCATCGCGATGAGCTGCATCTTGAGTCCGGCGGGCACGTCGAGCGGGACGAGGCAGCCGAGGCACCACTCCAGGTAGCGCAGGGCGTGGGGGCTGAAGCCGTAGGCGGTGGTCATGACCCGGGAGAGCCACGGGTGCCGGTACATGATCGCGCGGGTCTGGTGGGCCAGGTCGGTCATGTCGGCCCGCCAGTCTCCGCTGGGCCGGTCCGGGAAGACGTACTCGGCGCTCGCCGCGTCGACCATCAGCTCGTACAGGTCCTCCTTGCGGGGGACGTAGTTGTACAGCGACATGGTGCCGCAGCCGAGTTCGGCGGCGATCCGCCGCATGGAGACGGCGTCGATGCCGTCGGCGTCCGCGATGCGGACGGCGGCGTCGACGACGTCCTGTCTGCTGAAGGCCGGTTTGGGGCCTCGGCCGGCGCGCTCGGGGCGCGCCCAGATCACTTCGGGTTCGGCCGCTCGGCCCGCCATCTCATCACCTCGCCTCCATCGTAGTTACGTACACCGTACGTAGTGAGGTACGGTGCCCCCATGACAACTACGTACGCTGTACTTAGTGAGGGTCTGGAGAAGCGGTACGGCGAGGTCCACGCCCTGCGCGGGCTCGACCTCGCCGTCCCCGAGGGCACGGTCTGCGGCCTCCTCGGCCCCAACGGCGCCGGCAAGACCACCGCCGTCCGGATCCTCACCACGCTCCTCGCACCCGACGCCGGCAGCGCCCGGATCGCCGGCCACGACCTGGTCCGCGACCCCGCCGCCGTACGCCGCCGGATCGCCGTCACCGGCCAGTACGCCTCCGTCGACGGCGACCTCACCGGCGCCGAGAACCTGCGCCTCTTCGCCCGGCTGCTGCGGCTCCCGCGCGCCCGGGCCGACGAGCTCCTGGAGGAGTTCGGACTCACCGGCGCCGCGGACCGGCTCGCCCGCACCTACTCCGGCGGCATGCGGCGCCGCCTCGACCTCGCGGCGAGCCTCCTCGGCCGCCCCTCGGTCCTCTTCCTCGACGAGCCGACCACCGGCCTCGACCCGCGCAGCCGGGAGGCCGTCTGGGACGCCGTCCGGGGGCTCTCGGGCCAGGGCACGACCGTGGTGCTCACCACCCAGTACCTGGAGGAGGCGGACCGGCTCGCCGACGACATCGTCCTCGTCGAGGACGGCCGGGCCGCCCACCGCGGCACCCCCGCCGAGCTCAAGGCGCTCGTCGGCCACCGCGCCGAGGTGGTCCTCGCCGGGACCGGGCCGCTGGAGCCCGCCGCCGCGGTCCTCGACCGGCTGACGGGCTCGGTCCCGGTCCTGGACGCCGGGCGCCGCACCGTCGGCGCGGTGACCACCGACCCCGCCCTCACCCTGCCCCGGCTGGTCCGCGAGATCGACGCCGCCGGGATCCACATCGTCGACGCCTCGCTGCGTCCGCCCACCCTCGACGAGGTGTTCCTGCGCCTCACCGGACGGAAGGAGACCGCCGCGTGAACGCCCTCGCCCTCGAAGGGGCCGCCCTGGCCGGCCGCAACCTGCGGCGCGTCCGGCACGCCCCCGCCCTCACCGTCATGACGATGACGATGCCGATCGTCTTCCTCCTCTTCTTCGGCTACGTCCTCGGCGGGGCGCTCGCCATGCCCGGCGCCGAGTACCGCGCCTTCCTCGTGCCCGGCCTGCTCGTCGCGACCGCCGCCGGCGGCCTGATGACCGGCATGTTCCAGGCCGCCCAGGACACCCACCGGGGCGTCACCGACCGCTTCCGCACCCTCCCGGTGGGCCGGGCCGCCGTGCCGCTCGGGCAGGCCGCCGCCGACCTCCTGGTCAGCGCCGTCGGGATGGTGCCGCTGGTCCTGGTGGGGCTCGCGATGGGCTGGCGGATCGAGGGCACCGCCCTCGAAGCCCTCGGCGCCTTCGGCCTGCTGCTGCTCTTCCGCTCCGCCGCCACCTGGGCGGGCATCCTGCTCGGCCTCGCCTCCGAGAGCGAGGAGGCGGCCGGCCAGCTCGGCAGCGCCACCTTCATGCTGCCGCTGCTGTCGAACGCGTACATCCCCACCGACGGCATGCCCGGCTGGCTGCGGACGGTCGCCGAGTGGAACCCGGTCTCCGCCGTCACCACCGCCGTCCGCGTGCTCTGCGGCGACGCCCCCGTCCCGGCCGGCGCCGCCTGGCCGGTGGCCCACCCGGTGGCGGGCTCGCTGCTCTGGTCGCTCGGCCTGATCGCGGTCCTCGCCCCGCTCGCCGTCCGCCGGTACGGGCGCCGCTGAGCCGGCGGTGTGAGCCGGCTCCTGATGACAGCGGCGGCCCGGGCGCGGTAGGCAGGCGGGCATGAGCACTCAGCCACTCCCCCTGGACGGGATCACCGTCGTCTCCGTCGAGCAGGCCGTCGCCGCGCCCTTCGCCACCCGGCAGCTGGCCGACCTCGGCGCCCGGGTCGTCAAGGTCGAGCGCCCCGACGGCGGCGACTTCGCCCGCGGCTACGACACCGCGGCCCGGGGGCTCGCCTCGCACTTCGTCTGGTGCAACCGCGGCAAGGAGTCGGTCGCCGTCGACCTGAAGGACCCGCGCGGCCGGGAGCTCGTGGGGCGGCTCGTGGCGGACGCGGACGTCTTCGTGCAGAACCTCGCGCACGGGGCGGCGGCCCGGCTCGGCCTCGACGCGGCCACCCTCTGCGCCGCGCACCCCCGGCTGGTCGCCGTGGACGTCTCCGGGTACGGCCCCGACGGCCCGTACGCGCACCGGAGGGCGTACGACATGCTCGTGCAGTGCGAGACCGGGCTCGTCTCGGTCACCGGCACCCCGGAGCAGCCCGTCAAGTCCGGCGTCCCGGCCGCCGACATCGCGGCCGGGATGTACGCGTACACCGGCGTCCTCGCCGCCCTCGTGCGGCGCGGGACGACGGGCCGGGGCGGGCCGGTGGAGGTCTCGCTGTTCGACGCGCTCGCGGAGTGGATGGGGCACCCCCTGCACCACGGGGCGCACGGGGGTACGGCCCCGGCGCGCACGGGGCTCGCACATGCGGTGATCGCCCCCTACGACGCCTATCCGACGGCGGACGGGTCCCAGGTGCTGCTCTCGGTGCAGAACGACCGGGAGTGGCGGCGGCTCGCCGAGCGGGTCCTCGGCCGGCCGGAGCTCGCCCACGACCCGGCGTTCGCGACGAACGCGGCGCGGGTCGCGGGCCGGGCGGCGACCGACGCGGCCGTCGGGGCGGCGCTCGGCGCGCTGCCGGCGGAGGAGGCGGTACGGCGCCTGGACGCGGCGGGCATCGCCTGCGCGCGGCTCAACTCGGTGGCGGAGCTGGTGCGTCACCCCCAGCTGGCCGCGCGGGACCGCTGGCGACCGGTGGACTCCCCCGTGGGCCCCCTGCCGTCCCTGCTGCCGCCGGTCGTCTTCCCCGACGCCCCGGAGGCCCCGATGGGCCGGGTCCCGGCGCTCGGCGAGCACACGGACACGGTCCTGGCCGCCCTGGGCGTGCCGACGGCGCGGCGGAAGGAGCTGCGGGCGGCCGGGGTGATCGGCTGAGCGGACGTCCAGGGGGTACGACGAAGCGCCGGACGGGCGGGGACGCGTCCGGCGCTCTCGACGTGCGGGTGGTTACGGGAGGCGCACCGGGGCGGACGGGGCGCGTCGGGGACGCGGCTCCGGATGCCCTGGCACGCGGGAATCGTCGGACAGGCCCTAGTGGCGGGCGCCGAAGAGGGTGCGGCGGAGGCGGCGGAGGGGTGCGAAGAGCGAGACGCGCGCCCGGCCGCCGTGCGGGCTCTGGGCCGGCGCGTCGTGGCGACGCACCGTCAGTTCGCGCATGAGCAGCGTCGCCTCGGCCACCTCGCGCTGGGGCACGGCGGGACCGCCGAGCACCGCGAGATGGCGGTCGAGGCGCGAACTGGTCGCGCTGCTCCCGCAGGTGATGGCAGGCACACGCGGCCTGCTGCGCATCGTTATCTGTTCCATGTCACTCCCCACCCGTACGAGGGCACCCGGCCCGGGCAGGTTAACCCTATCGCCCCACAGTGACACGCGTGTATCCCGCCGACGGGAAACACCACACTCGTACGGGGGTTGACGCTCACTCTCCGAATCCATCTGATTCCAGGGCGAGTTGGACAGCGTTCGAACACCTACCGAACCGTCATGAACCATCCTGCCCTCCCACCGTCCGCCCACGGCCCCGCGAGCCGGTGTGATCTACGCCACCGAGGTCCGTCCGGGTGGGTCGCCACCCGGCGGGGGCGCGGCTACCGTGGGGCCATGACGCTGATCGCGGGCCGTTACCGGCTGCTCGACGCCCTCGCGGAGGGCGCGGCGGGAATCGTCTGGCGCGCCCGCGACGAGGCGCTCGGCCGCGAGGTGGCCGTCAAGGAGGTGCACGCCCCGCCGGGGACGCCGGAGGGCGCGGAGCCGGCGCTGTACGCGCGGGTCGAGCGCGAGGCGCGGGCCGCGGAGGCGATCTCGGATCCGGGCGTGGCCGAGGTGTACGACGTGGTCGTGGAGCGCGGCCGGCCGTGGATCGTGATGGAGCTGGTCCGCGGGCTGAGCCTCGCGGAGACGCTGGAGGCGGACGGGCCGCTGCCGGACCGGGAGGCGGCGCGGATCGCGCTCGGGGTGCTCGCGGCGCTGCGGGCGGCGCGAGCCGCCGGTGTCCCCTATCGCGAACTCGGCCCGGACCGGGTGCTGCTCGCCAACGACGGGCGGGTGGTGGTGACGGGCGTGGCGACCGGGACCTCGGCGCCGGGTGACGCGCCGGACGCGCCGCCGCCGGGCCCGGAGGAGGACGCGGGGTCGCTGGGCGCGCTGCTGGGCGGGATGGTCGCCGATCCCCGTTCGGGGCCGCTGGCGCCGGTCGTGAAGGGCCTGGCCGACCGGGACGCGGACGTGCGGGCCGGGGCCGTACGGGAGTTGGAGCGGGTCGCCGGGGCCGGGGAGCGGCCGCGGGGCGAGGCGACGGCCGAGGGGCGCGCACCGGAGCACGGGCCGGGGCTCGGGCCGGGGTGGCCGGAGGATCGGGAGCGCGAGGGCCCGGGTGGAGTGCGCGGGGCGCGTACGAAGGAGCGCGCGGGCGCGGAGGGGCGGCGGGGGCCCCGGCGGGGCGCGGTCGTCGCCGCCGGTGTCGTGGGGCTCCTGGTGATCCTGGCGGCACTGGTCTGGCAGGCCGTCAGGGCCGAGGATCCGGGCGCCGGTCCGGGCGGGGGCGGGGCGTCGAGCACCGCTCCGGCCGTTCCCGGCGCCGCGGGTACGGGTGCGGAGGTGGGGGGACCCGCCGCTACGCCGCGCTCCTGAAGCTCGGCAGGTAGCCGCCCGACTGGCCGGAGGCCGTCGGGTGGTAGGACTCGCCGATGTTGAGCCAGTTGAGGCTGTGCAGCCAGGACGAGCTGGAGCAGATCTCGTGTCCGGTGAAGGCCGGGACGACACTGGCGAAGGTGAAGCCGTGGTCGGCGGCGCGCTTGGCGAGGGCGGCGTTGAGGTGGTCGGCGGCGCCGTTGATGGCGGCGCGCTCGGTCTCGCTGAGGCCGGCGATGCAGCTGCCGTTCAGCTGGTAGAAGCGCGGGTAGCCGAGGACGACGACACGGGCGGCCGGGGCCTTGGCGCGAATCGCGTTGTACGTGGCGTCGAGGCGGGCGGGGAGGGTCGAGTCGACGTACGCCTTCGCCTGGTTCACCCGGTTGACGCAGGAGGACTCCGACTGGAGCACACAGGTCGTCATGACGTCGGCGAAGCCCGCGTCGTTGCCGCCGACGGTGAGCGAGACGAGGTCGGTGGCGGAGGTGAGCGGGCCGAGCTGCTTGGTGGTGACGTCGGTGGTGACGGCGCCGGAGCAGGCGGTGAAGGCGAAGGACGAGGGGGCGTTGGCGTTGGCCCAGAGGCGCGGGTAGGCCTTGGTGGAGCGCTTGCAGTTGCCGCTGGCGCTGTCGTAGCTGCCGGCGCCGACGCCGGAGGAGTACGAGTCGCCGAGGGCCACGTAGTCGACGGCGGCGGACTCGGCGGCATGCGCGGCTCCCGCCCCGGTCAGGGCGAGGACGGAACCGAGCAGGAGCGAGGACGCGAAGGCCGCGAATCGCGACAGTTTCATGGAACCTCCCTGTAGCAGGATCTCTGCGCTACCAGGAAGTAGCATCGGATCCGCTTTTCCGGAAGTGTTCATGTCAAAACTGACCCTGGAGAGTGAGTGAACATCCCTCAGGCGCCGTCACTTTCCGGCCACCTGAGGAACCGTAAGCTCCGCTTCCGTGCTCGCGATCGAACGGGATCACGACCCAGGCGCCCGCACCCCCACAGGAACGCGACGGAACCCCACCCTTCCCACCCCGAAAACGGATTGATCGAATCCGATCGACAAGAGATCGCTTACGAGCACCGATCGCTCGCCAAAGTGCCAGAAACCGGGCCGCACCAGCGGGACTTGCCATACAGTCCCATTCATCAATACCGTCGTACATCTCACCCGCATCGATCCTTCGGCACAGCGGCTTCAGGGGAGAAGCCGGCCGGTCGAGGGCTCCCGGAGCGGGGCGCGGTAGGGGGGTGCCGTGTTCGGTGTGTCCGTTTGCGCCGAGTCACGGGTACCGCGCGGCCAGTCATGCCAACTCGCGGGTCCCGCAAGGAGATCGCCTCCGTGCGGGGATGGCGAGAACCCCCCTTTCGCACCGGACACACGACCGGGCCGCCCAGGGGTTGGGCGGTCCACCGGACGAGAGGGAGACCGACCCAATGAGCTCGTTCCTGCGCCCGGCCGCCACGGGCCGAGAATTCACCGAGCCGAGTCGAATAGCGGCCCAGTACCGGGCCATCACGTCCCATCTGGCGATCACTCCGCCGGTGAGCGTCGTCATTCCCGCGATGAATGAGGCGGAAAATCTTCCGTACGTGTTCAAGACACTGCCGGAATGGATTCACGAAGTCGTCCTCGTCGACGGAAATTCGACGGACGACACCATCGAGGTCGCCAAGGAACTCTGGCCCGGCGTCAAAGTCGTCAAGCAGGTCGGAAAGGGCAAGGGCGACGCCCTGATCAGCGGCTTCGCCGCCTGCACCGGAGACATCATCGTCATGGTCGACGCCGACGGCTCGGCCGACGGACAGGAGATCGTCTCCTACGTCTCCGCCCTCGTCGGCGGCGCCGACTTCGCCAAGGGCTCGCGCTTCGCCAACGGCGGCGGCACCGACGACATGACCGGCATCCGCCGGCTCGGCAACTGGGCCCTCTGCTCCCTCGTCAACCGCAAGTTCGGCGCCCGCTACACCGACCTCTGCTACGGCTACAACGCCTTCTGGAAGCACTGCCTCGACAAGATCACCCTCGACTGCACCGGCTTCGAGATCGAGACCCTCATCAACATCCGGGTCGTCAAGGCCGGCCTGAAGGTGCAGGAGGTGCCGAGCCACGAGTACCTGCGGATCCACGGCGTCAGCAACCTCAACGCGGTGCGCGACGGCCTCCGGGTCCTCAAGGTGATCCTCAAGGAGAAGCGCGTCCCGAAGGCCGCGCGTGCGCTCCGCCGCCCCGCCGCGTTCTCGGTCAACGTCCCCCGGGGAGAGGTCTCTTGAGCGACCGCACGGCCCCGCCCCGCTTCTCGGTGGTGATCTGCGCCTACACGGAGGAGCGGTGGGGGGACATCCTCGCCGCCGTCGACTCCGTCCGGAAACAGTCGCTGCCGCCGCTGGAGACGCTGCTCGTCGTCGACCACAACGAGCGGCTGCTCCACCGGCTCACCGAGGAGTACGCGGACGACCGCGAGGAGGTGCGGGTGCTCGCCAACGCGGGCCCCCGCGGCCTCTCCTCCGGCCGCAACACCGGGATCGCCGCCGCCCGCGGCGAGTTCCTCGCCTTCCTCGACGACGACGCGGTGGCGGAGCGCGACTGGCTCCACCACTTCGCGGCCGGCTACGAGGACCCGGAGGTCGTCGCCGTCGGCGGGCGCACGCTGCCCGTCTGGGCCTCCGGCCGCCGGCCCGTCTGGTTCCCCGAGGAGTTCGACTGGGTCGTCGGCTGCACGTACCGGGGGCTGCCGCCGGGCCGGGTGCGGGTCCGCAACGTCCTCGGCGGCAACGCCTCCTTCCGGCGCACCGCCTTCGACGCGGCGGGCGGCTTCGCCACCGGCATCGGCCGGGACGGCGACCGGCGCCCGCTCGGCTGCGAGGAGACCGAACTCTGCATCCGCCTCGCCGGCGCGGTGCCGGGCGCGGTCCTGCTCATCGACGACCGGGCGGTCATCCACCACAAGGTGCCGGCCGCCCGCGAGCGCTTCGCCTACTTCCGCACCCGGGTCTACGCGGAGGGCCTGTCCAAGGCCCTCGTCGCCCAGAGCGTCGGCGCGGGCAAGGGCCTGGAGTCCGAGCGGCGCTACACCAGCCGGGTGCTGCCCGCCGGGGTGCTCCGCGGGATGCGCGACACCCTCCTGGGCCGCGCCGGCGGCCCCGGCCGGGCCGGCGCCATCGTCACGGGCGTGGCCCTCGCCGCCGGCGGCTACGCGCTCGGCACCCTCCGCGCCCGCCGCGGCGCCTCCCCCACCTTCTCGTGGGGCCCGATCACCCCGGAGGACGCACCCCGCCGGACCGGGACCCCGGAACCGAAGGAGACGGCCGCGTGAGCGCGGGCCGGGAGGGAACGCCGGGCTCCACGAACCGGGACCGGAACGAACCCCCCACCGGGGCGGAGCCCGGACACGGGGCGGAGCCCGGACACGGGGCGGAGCCCGGACACGGGGCGGAGCCCGGAGGCAGGGCGGAGCCCGTACGCGATACCGAACCCGGGCCCGGCGCCGAGCCCGGGCGCCGGGCGGCGTGGTCCGGGGCTCGCGCCGGGATCGTGGACGGGCTCGGGCACGCCGCCGGGCTCGGGCACGAGGATGGACCCGAGCCCGTGCCCATCCTCATGTACCACGCCGTCGCGCCCGATCCGGCGCCCGCGGCGCTGGGGCTCTCGGTGACGCCCGAGGCCTTCGCCGCGCAGATGGACGTGGTGGCCGGGCGGGGGTTCACGCCCGTCACCGCGGCCGCGCTCGCCGCCGCCTGGCGGAGCGGCGGGCGGCTGCCGCCGCGGCCGGTGCTCGTGACCTTCGACGACGGGTACGAGGGCGTGCACCGGTACGCCCTGCCGGTGCTGGCGAAGCACTCCTTCCCGAGCACCGTCTTCGTCACCAGCGGCTGGCTGCCCGGCCGGCACGCCACCGGCGGCCACCTCGACACCATGCTCTCCTGGGCGCAGGTGCGTGAACTGGCCGCCGCCGGGACCGAGATCGGCGGGCACAGCCACAGCCACCCGCAGCTGGACCAGCTCGACGCGCGGCGGCTGCGGTTCGAGGCGCTGCGCTGCCGGGAGCTGATCGGCGAGGAGCTCGGCACCGCGCCGGACTCCTTCGCGTACCCGTACGGCTACTCCAGCCGCCGGGTGCGGACCGCCGTGCGGGAGGCGGGCTTCGCCCAGGCCCTCGCGGTCGGGAACGCGCTCGCGCGCCGCCGCCAGGGGCCGTACGCCCTGGAGCGCGTGACCGTGCGCCGTTCCACCACCGTCGAGGAGTTCACCCGCCTCGTCGAAGGGCGGGCCGTCGGGCGGAACTTCGCCGGCGACCGGGCGCTGACGAAGGGGTACGCGCTCACCCGCCGGGCCCGCGGCGCGCTGCGCGGGCACTGGATCTGACGCGCGGACACCGGATCCGGGGGCCCCGCAAAACCCGGTGCGCCGCCCGGACGGTTGGCGGATCATGGCGGCATGCCAGACACCCCCGCCGCTCCGTCCGGGCCGCACAAGGCGCCGCTGCCGGTCGTGGTCAGCCTCGACGACAGCGACTCGCCGAGCGACGTCATGGACGCGCTCTTCCTCGACCGGTTCACCACCGGCGTGCAGCCGCACTCCCACGGCCTCACCCTGGACCGGGCGAAGCCGGACGCGCGCCTGCTGCCGGCCGGCGCCCGGGTGCTGTGGGGCGCCAAGGACGAGGACCGCAGCTCGATCCTCGCCGAGGGCGAGGGGTGGACGATCCTCTCCTCCCGCTGGAAGCACCGCGCCGACGTCACCGTGACGGCGACCGACCCCGAGCTCGCGGCGCGGATCCTCGCCGAGGCCACCGAGGGCGCCAAGGACGAGCCGGAGCCCGAGCCCGATGACGTCACCATGGGCTTCTGGTACCTGGCGCCGCAGCGCGGCCCGCGCCGGATGACCCGCCGGATCAGCGCCGACACCTGGGACGACGCCCGGCGCAACTACACGGCGCCGGTGGCCGAGGCGATGGACCGGCTGATGAAGCTGACCCCGGACGACGTCACCGGCCGGCTCCTGCTGCTGCACGGCCCGCCCGGCACCGGCAAGACGTCCGCGCTGCGCACCCTGGCCAGGTCCTGGCAGGACTGGTGCCAGGTCGACTGCGTGCTCGACCCGGAGCGGCTCTTCAACGACATCGGCTATCTGATGGACATCGCGATCGGCGAGGAGGGCGACGGCACGGAGAAGGAGCGGTGGCGGCTGCTGCTCCTGGAGGACTGCGACGAGCTGATCCGCGGCGGCGCGAAGGAGGCCGCGGGCCAGGCGCTGTCCCGGCTGCTCAATCTGACGGACGGTCTGCTCGGCCAGGGCCGCAAGGTCCTCGTGGGGCTGACCACCAACGAGGACCTGGAGCGGCTGCATCCGGCGATCGTGCGCCCCGGCCGCTGCCTGGCCCGGATCGAGGTCGGACCGCTGACCCGGGCCGAGTCGGCGGCGTGGCTGGGGCGGGACGAGGGCGTGCCGGGCGAGGGCGCCACGCTGGCGGAGCTGTTCGCGCTGCGGCGCGGGACCTCCCCCACCGAACTGCCGGAGCAGCGCTCCCCCGCCCCCGGTCTCTATCTGTGAGGGGGCCGGGCCCGCGGGGGTGGACTCCCCCCGCGGGCCCGGACGGTGTCACTCGGAGTCGTACGCGGCCCGCAGCGCGTCCCGTACGGCGGCCTCGGCCTCGTCCCGGGTGAGCCCCAGGCGGTAGGCCTCCTCGGCGTACTGCGCGGCGGCGGAGGCGGCCCGGCGGCTGGCGGCGTCGCCGGCCGCCGCGACGAAGGTGCCGTGCCGGCCCCGGGTCTCGATGACCCCGTCGGACTCCAGGGCCTTGTACGCCTTGGCGACCGTGTTCGCGGCGAGCCCCAGCTGCTCCGCGAGTCCCCGGACCGTCGGCAGCTTGTAGCCGACCGGGAGTCCGCCCGACCGGGCGCGCTCCGAGATCTGGGCGCGCAGCTGTTCGTAGGGGGCGGTGGTGGACTGGTGGTCCACGGCGAGTGTCAGTGTCACCCACCCGATTCTGCCCCCACCCCGCCGGAAAATGGGAGGCGGCGGCGCGGCCCCGCCCGTAGCGTGCGGCCCCATGACTGTGATCGTCCGTGACGTACGGCCCGAGGACGCCGAGGGTTTCGCCCGCGTCCGGCGCGCGGCCGTCCCCTTCATGCTGGCCACCGCCGAGCAGGTGGCCTTCGACTGGGCGCACGCCCATCCCGACTCCCACGCCCGGCCGCTCGTCGCCGTGACGGAGGCCGGGGAGGTGATCGGGACGGCCCAGGTCGGCATCGCCCACGACGCCCCGAGACCCGGGGTCGGCTACCTCAACGTGTACGTGCACCCGGACCGCCGGGGCCTCGGCGCGGGCACGCTCCTCGTGCGCACGGCCGAGGAGTACCTGGCCGAGCGGGGCGCGACGGTGCTGTACGGCTGGACCATGGACGAGCCGTCGAACCGCGCCTACGCCGAGCGGCGGGGGTACACCGCGAGCCGGACCGCGCACTTCCTGCGGCTCGACCTGACGGCGGGGCTGCCGCCGCTCCGGGAGCCGCCGGCCGGTGTCGAGCTGCGGACGGCCGCGGAGTTCGCGGCCGACCCGCGGCCGCTCTTCGAGCTGGACGCGGTGACCACCGCCGACGAGCCGGGGGACGTGGGCGCGGAGCTGGACGACTACGCGCACTGGCGGGAGACCACCTGGAACCACCCGCTGTTCGACCGGGCGCTGACGACGGTGGCGGTGGTGGACGGTGTGCCGGCGGCGTTCAGCGCCGCACGGACCGACGGTCTCGGCCGGTACGCGACGGGGATGACGGGGACGGCGCCGGCCTACCGCGGGCGCGGGCTGGCCAAGCTCGCCAAGAACGCGTCGCTGCACCGGGCGCGGGCGGCCGGCTGTACGGAGGCGTTCACCGGGAACGACGCCGGGAACGCTCCGATGCTGGCGATCAACGAGTGGTTCGGGTACGAGATCGGGGCGACGGAGGTGCGCTATGTCAGGGCGCTCGGTTGAGGTGGCGCTGTGGAAGGCGGGGCGGCTGAAGATCCGCTATCCGGCCGAGGTGGTGACGGAGTCGGCGAACCGGCTGTCGGTGCGGGCCCCGTGGGCGGCGCCGGGGGTGCGGGACTTCGGCTTCGTGCGCTTCGAGCCGGGTGACGTCTTCGTCGAGCACTACTGGACCGACCGCTGGTACACGGTCAAGGAGGTGTGGTCGGCGGAGGGCGCGCTCAAGGGCTGGTACTGCGACATCACCCGGCCGGCCGGGTTCGGGGCGGCCGGGGTGACGGTCGAGGACCTGGATCTGGACCTGTGGGTGTCGGCGGACGGCAGCGAGGTGCTCCGGCTCGACGAGGACGAGTTCGCGGCGAGCGGGCTCGCCGTCTCCGATCCGGAGGCGGCCGAGCGGGCCGTGGCCGCCCTCGACGAGCTGGAACGACTGGGCCGCCGGGGCCTGGTGGAGCTGCTCGCGGCTAGTTGAGCGTCACCCCGGACTCCTCCCGGGCGAGGAAGCCGGGGGTGGGCAGGCCGAGTTCGCCGGTGGGGGTGAGCTGCATGAGGGTGCCCTCGACGCGGGCCTCGCCTGGCTGGTAGGCGGGGTCCTTCACCACCGCGGTGTTGGTCCAGGTGCGCAGCAGCCCGTCGCAGACGGCCCGGGTGCCGCCGATTCCGGCGGAACGGTCCTGCTGGCGGAGGGTGGAGCTGACGAAGACCGGTCCGGCGCTGTCGTCGAGGCAGCGGTAGGTGCCGGAGAGGGTGACCGAGCCGTCGGCGCCGAGGAGGCCGGCCGGGTCGACGGTGAGGAAGTCGGCGAGCCGGGCGGCCGGGTCGACGGCGGAGCCGTCCGCCCCTCCCGCATGGGCGAGAGGCGCGGCGGCCGCGGCGAGGAGCGCGGTGGCGGCGAGGGCGAGTCGGACGCGCATGGGGGGTGTCCCTTCGAGGTGGGGGGAGACTTTCGCCCGCCAGGGATACCGGATCCGGCCGCCCGTTGTCCGAAACTCACTCCTTCATCGGCGCGTTGGGCCTCCTATCACGTCGTACGACTCCGCCGCTCACGCTTCCGTACGCCGCCGGGTCAGCGCCTTCCGCAGCGGCTGCCACACCAGCGGGAGCAGGACGACCAGGTCGAGGGCCCTCGCCGCCGACCGCGTACGCCCCGACGGCGGCGAAGAACAGGATGCCGACGTACAGGTACGGGCGCGGGATCCGCAGCGGTTTCGCCCAGACGGGCGCGAGCGGCAGGTTGAGCGCGAGCAGGGACCATGCCGACGAAGAGCGAGGCGATCAGGCCCCGCACCAGTTCGGGCTCCCGCTCGAAGAGCAGCGGGCCCGGCTGGATGCCGTACTGCTGGAAGGCGGCGAGCATCACCTGGTGCTTCGAGAGCCGCTTCTCCGTCACGTACGACAGGAAGGTCGGGATCTCCGCGCCGCCGGCCGGGATCGCGCCGGTCGGTTCGAGGCGGCTTCCTGAGGGGGTTCTTTCGTGGACCTTAAAGCGGCCCTAAGAATCGCGCTCTCCCGCTCTCCGGGGCCTTCCCGGGCCGTTCCTGGGGCTAGCGTGCGGGACACCCCCCACACCCACCCTCGTTCCAGGAGTGTCTCCCCATGACGTCTCGCCGTACGGTCGCGGTCGCCGCCACCGCTCTGGTCCTCGCTGGGTTCGCCGCCCCCGCCTTCGCGCACGGTTCGATGACGGACCCGGTGAGCCGGGTCGCGGCCTGTTACGCGGAGGGGCCGGAGTCGCCGTCGTCGGCGGCGTGCGGGGCGGCGGTGGCGGCGGGCGGGCCGCAGGCGCTCTACGACTGGAACGGCGTGAACATCGCGAACGCGGCCGGGCAGCACCGGGCGCTGATCCCGGACGGCAGGCTGTGCAGCGCGGGCAACGAGAAGTACAAGGGCCTCGACCTCGCGCGGGCGGACTGGCCGGCTTCGAAGCTGGCGGCCGGGAAGCACACCTTCCGCTACAAGGGGACGGCTCCGCACAGGGGCACGTTCGCGCTGTACGTGACGAAGGACGGCTACGACCCGTCGAAGCCGCTGAAGTGGTCCGACCTGGAGGCGGAGCCGTTCCTGACGGTGACCGACCCGGCGATGCGGGACGGCGACTACGTCTTCGAGGGGACGGTGCCGGAGAGGTCGGGCCGCCACCTGATCTACTCGGTCTGGCAGCGCTCCGACTCCCCCGAGGCGTTCTACACCTGCTCCGACGTGGTCTTCGGCGCGGAGCAGCAGAACGGCGGCGGGGGTACGGCTCCGACGACGCCGGCCACCTCGGCACCGGCCACCACCGCGCCGGTCACCACCGCGCCCGCCGCCTCCGCGCCCTCCGACGAGCAGATCGAGGAGGGGCGGGAGCACTCGACGGTCGAGCACGGCGGCCACGGGGACGCCGACGCGTCCACGGGCCCGGAGCCGAAGGCGACGACGGAGGCGGCGCCCGCCCCCGTCCCCGCCGGTGAGGCCGTGGAGCTGGCCGAGACCGGCGGGGACGGCAGCACGCCGTACCTCGCGCTCGGCGGCGCCGGTGTGCTGGCGGTCGGCGCGGCGGTGCTGTTCGCGGGCCGGCGGACGCGGCGGGGCTAGCCGATCACCGACAGGCAGGTGGTCGGGGTGGCGTGGGCCGGGTCGAGGGCGTTGGCGACCTCGTGGAAGGTGACCCGGTCCACCGTACCGATGGCCACGTGCTCGGAGAGGTCGAGCGCGCACTTGTCCTGGATGAGGACGTTGGTGACGTTCGGCCCGGTGAGGAACTGCGTGCGGTAGGGCGTGACCACCTCGTCGTACTTGGTGGCGATGACGTGGTAGCGGACGCCGGGCACGGTGTCGCCGCCCGCGTTGAGCTTGGTGAGGAAGGCGGAGCCGGCGATCTGGTCGGCGAGGCCCGGCGTGGAGGACGTGATCAGGTCCTCGGCGCCGGGGAAGTACGGCAGGAGCCTGGTGAGGCCGAGGAGGGTGGTGCCGTGGTTGTCGGGGGCGATGCCGACGAGCGCGTTCACCTTCTCGGCGCCGCCGAGGAACTTGAGGTACCAGCGGGGCATCATGCCGCCCTGCGAGTGGCCGACGAGGTCGGCCTCGGGGGCGCCGGTGGCGGCGAGGACCCGGTCGACGAAGGCGTCGAGCTGTCCGGCGGACTGCTCGATGGGGCCGAGGCCGTGGAAGAAGGGCACGTTCGGCAGCTGCCCGTAGTCGAGGGAGTAGACGCAGTAGCCGCGGTTCACCAGGTAGGGGGCGAGGGCCAGCCAGTTGTCGACGGAGTTCCCGAGGGTTCCGTGGACGAGGACGACCGGGCGCGGGTGGGCGGCCGAGGGCCGGCAGGACCAGTCGTTCCAGCCCCGGCTCGGCGCGGCGGCGGCCTGGGCCGCGGCGGTGGGGGCGAGGACGGCGGCGAGGGCCAGGAGCAGGACGGACAGGACTCTGGCGAGGCGCTTGCCGAGGGGTCGGCGGTTCCGGGGCAGCATCGGGCGATCTCCTTGCGGCTCAAGGGGATGGTGGGGGTGCTGTGTCCTGCGGTCCGGACCACAAGTGGGGATGCTCTTCAGCCAAGTTACGCACGAGTGTTACCGGCTGGGAAGTTACGCGTCGGTAAAAACTGCTGTGTCGTCACCACCGGCCCGCACGAAGGCCGCTGCGTTCAGGCCGCCAGTGAGCCCGGCACGATCGCCCGGGGCCCGAACCTCGCCCGGGCCCGGTCCACCACCGCCTCGATCCGCCGGGCCTTCTCGTCCGCAGGGTCGAAGGTGAGCTGGTGCGCGGCCCGTTCGGCGGGCCCGAGCCCCTCGGCGCGCAGCGCGACACCCCGGACCCGGGCGCGCTGGAGGGCGAGGGAGTCGTGGAGCGCGTACCCGAGGGCGGTGAGCGCGGCGGTGTGGGCGGTCGGTTCGGGCAGGGTGCGGCTCCGGGTCGTGGTGCTGCGGTCGGCGTACCGCACGGTGAGCGTGAGGGAGCGGCAGACCTGGGCCCCGGCGCGCAGCCGGGCGCCGAGCTCCTCGGTGAGCGAGAGGAGTGCCCTGCGCTGTTCGGCGCGGTCGAGTTCGTCGTACGGGAAGGAGCGTTCGGCGGCCAGCGAGCGGGCGGCGGCGTTGGGGACGACGGGGGTGCGGTCGACGCCCCGGGCCCGCTCCCACAGCTCGCGCCCCGCCCTGGCGCCGACGAGCCGCTGGAGGACGGCGAGCGGGGCGTCGGCGACCCGGCCCGCGGAGTCGAGTCCGTAGCCGCAGAGGGTGCGGGCGGTGGCGCGGCCGACGCCGTCGAGGGCGGCGACGGGCCGGTCGCGCAGGAAGGCCGCCGGGTCGTCGACGGTCAGGGTGCGGCCGGGCCTGGCCTCCCGGGCGGCCATGCGGGCGAGCATCGGGTTGGGCCCGGCGCCGATGACGCAGTCGACGCCGTGGAGGGCGAGGGCCCGGACCCGGATCAGGGCGGCGAGTTCGGCGGGCTCGCGGTCGAAGTAGCGCAGCGCGCCGCGCACGTCGGCGAGCGCCTCGCGGGGCGGGGCCGCCTCCACGACGGGGGTGAACTCGCCGAGCAGGTCGACGAGTCGGGGCAGGAGCGACTCCGGCGCCGTCGGCCCGAACCGTACGCAGAGGATCATCCGGCGCTCCCGGGGCTGCTGTGCCAGAGCTTGCGCGCCGGGGTGGCGGCGCCCTCGCCGGCGGGCCTGAGGTCGGCCCAGGGGTTCATCTCGTAGCCGGTCTCCATGCGGATGCGGCGGCCGTCGTCGGTGCTCCTGCCGGGGGTGGCCGCCTCTTCCGCGAGCCGCTCCCCGACCGCGTCCAGGCCGCCGGCGGCCCGCAGTTCGGCCAGTTCGGCGAGGTTCCAGGCGGCGGCGCCGACGACGCTGACGCTGCGCGGGCCGCGCCGCTGCACCACGCCCCTGACCAGGAGCAGCCAGGAGTGGAAGACGGTGTGGGCGCAGCGCTCGTGGGCGTCGTCGAAGAAGGCGAGGTCGACGAGGCCGGTGCCGTCGTCGAGGGTGGTGAAGATGACGCGTTTCCCGGAGCGGATCGGCGGGGTCTGGGTGGCGGCCTTGGCGCCCGCGACGAGGACGGTCCTGCCGTGGGGGGTGGAGCGCAGGCGCTGGGCGGAGACGGCGCCGAGTTCGCGGAGGAAGGCGTGGTGGTCGCCCATGAGATGGCGGGAGGCGTCCATGCCGAGGATGCCGAGTTCGGCGCTGAGCCGCTCCGACTCGTCGAGGTCGGGCAGGCCGACGGGCGCGGTCTTCCGGCCCTGGGCGAGCGGGAGCTGTCCGCCGTAGGAGGCGGCGCCGCGCTGGACGCGGTGGAGTTCGGTGAGGTGCAGGAGGAGGTCGCGGCGGTTGGCGCCGAAGGCGTCGAGGGCGCCGACCTGGGCGAGGCGTTCGGCGACGGGCCTACCGGGGCGGGCCCGCTGCCAGAAGTCGAGCAGGGAGGCGTAGGGCTGCCCGGCCTCGATGCGGGCGGATTCGGCCGCGCTGATGCCGTGGACGTCGGTGAGGCCGAGCCGGAGCCCCCACACCGGAGGCTCCCCGGACCGTGAATCCCCGGACCGTGAATCCCCGGACATCGAATCAGACACCAGTTCGATACGGTGGGCGACCGCGGACCGGTTCACGTCCAGCGGCAGCACCGGCACCCCGCGCCGCCGGGCGTCGGCGAGCAGCAGCCGCTTGGGGTACATGCCGGGGTCGTGGGTGAGCAGCCCGGCGTAGAAGGCGGCCGGGTGGTGGGCCTTGAGCCAGGCCGACTGGTAGGTGGGCACGGCGAAGGCCACCGCGTGCGCCTTGCAGAAGCCGTACGAGCCGAAGGCCTCGACGATCTCCCAGGTGCGGGCGACGACCTCGTCCGCGTACCCCCGGCGCTTCGCCAGCTGGGCGAACCACGCCTTGATCCGGCCCTGCTCCTCGGGGTGCGAGAGCCCGCGCCGCACCTGGTCGGCCTCGGCCCGGTCGCAGCCGGTCATGATCCGGACGATCTCGATGATCTGCTCGTGGAAGACGACGACGCCATACGTCTCCTTCAGCGATTCCTCCAGGTCGGGGTGGGGGTAGCGGACGGGGGCGCGGCCGTGCCGGGCCTCGATGAAGGGGCGGACCATGTCGGCGGCGACCGGTCCGGGGCGGAAGAGCGAGATGTCCACGACGAGGTCGTGGAGGGTCTCGGGCTGGAGCCGGCCGACCAGGTCGCGCTGGCCCGGGGACTCGATCTGGAAGCAGCCGAGGGTCTCGGTGGAGCGGATCAGGGCGTACGTGTCGGGGTCGCCGGCCGGGATGGCGTCGATGTCCGGGCGGGTGCCGGTGGCGCGTCCGACCTCGGCGACGGCATGGGCCATCGCGGACTGCATCCGCACCCCGAGCACGTCGAGCTTGAGCAGCCCGAGGTCCTCCACGTCCTCCTTGTCGAACTGGGACATGGGGAAGCCCTCGCCGCTGGTGGGCACCACGGGTGTACGGGTGAGCAGCGAGGCGTCCGAGAGGAGGACCCCGCAGGGGTGCATGGCGATGCCGCGCGGGAGCGCGTCGAGGGCTTCGACCAGTTCCCAGAGGCGGCCGAACTTCTCGCGTTCGCCCGCGAGTTCGCGCAGTTCGGGGAGCTCGTCGAGGGCGGCGAGGGCGTCCCGGGCGCGGATGTGCGGGAAGGCCTTGGCGATCCGGTCGGTCTCGGCGGGGTCGAGGGAGAGGGCGGCGCCGACGTCCCGGACGGCGTGGCGGACCCGGTAGGTCTCGGGCATGGAGACGGTGGCGACCCGTTCGGCGCCGAAGCGGTCGATGATCGCCCGGTAGACCTCCAGGCGGCGGGCGGACTCGACGTCGATGTCGATGTCGGGCAGGGCGGTGCGGCGCTTGGAGAGGAAGCGCTCCATGAGCAGGCCGTGCTCGACGGGGTCGGCGTGGGCGATGCCGAGGAGGTGGTTGACGAGGGAGCCGGCTCCGGAGCCGCGGGCGGCCACCCGGATGCCCATGCCCTTCACGTCGTCGACGACCTGGGCGACCGTCAGGAAGTAGCTGGCGAAGCCGTGGTGGGCGATGATGTCGAGCTCGCGGTGCATCCGGTCCCAGTAGGCGGCCCGTTTCCCGTACCCCTTGAGGAGCATGCCGGCGGCGGCCCGGGAGGCGAGGACGCGCTGGGCGGTGCGGTGCGCGGCGCCGACCAGGTGCGGCTCGGGGAAGTGGGCGGAGCCCATGCCGAGGTCGTCCTCGGGGTCGACCAGGCACGCGGCGGCGGTCTCCGCGGTCCGGTCGAGCAGCCGGTGGGCGGCGTCGGGGCGGAAGCCGGCGGCCTGGGCGATCCGGTCGGCGGCGGCCGCCATCGCGGCGGTGTCCTTGAGCCAGGCCTCGCCGCTGTCGAGGCCCCTGCGGGGGTCGACGGGGACGAGGCGGCGGGCGGCGTCGAGGACGTCGGCGACCGGGCCCTGGCCGGGGTCGGCGTAGCGGACGGCGTTGGTGAGGACGGGCGTGACGCCCTGTTCGGCGGCGAAGCCGAGGGTACGGGCGGCGAGCCGCAGCGAGCCGGGGCCGGCGCCGGGGCGGTGGTGGTCGACGGCGGCGAGGCGGAGCGCGTCGCCGTACCGCTCGCGCCAGGGGGCGAGCAGCCGGGCGGCCCGGTCGGGGCGGCCCGCGGCGAGGGCGCGGCCGACGTCGGAGTCGGGGCCGAGCAGCACGAAGAGGTCCTCGCCGGGGCCGGCGGAGGCGGGCAGGACGGGCCGGCCGTCCCGGGCGCGGGCGTGGGCGGCGGTGACGAGGGCGCAGAGGGAGGCCCAGCCGGTCCGGGAGCGGGCGAGGAAGACGGCCCGGGGCGCGGACTCGTCGACGAAGGCGCCGCCGCGCACGGGCGCCCGGCGGGCGGAGGTCGCCCCGCCACCCGAGCCGCCCGGTCGCCCCGGCCCTCCCGGACGACCCGACCCGCTTGGACGACCCGACCCGCCCGGACCGTCGAGACCGCCCGAGCCGCCCCGCCACCCGGAACCGGCCGAACCGCCGGAACCACCCGGCCCCCCGAAGCCCTCGGCCACACCCGATCCCCCAGGCCCGGCGGCCCCCCGGGGGCCGCCGGAACCACCGGGGCCGCCGAAGCCGCCCGATCCGTCCTGCCCGCCCCGCGCGCCTACCGTGCCCAGCGTGCCCACCGCGCCCAACGGCTCATGCGCGAGGTCGACGCCGAAGAGGGGGCGGATGCCCGCCTTCTCGCAGGCCTTGGCGAAGCGGATCGCGCCGCCGAGGCCGTCGCGGTCGGTGAGGGCCAGGGCGTCCAGGCCCCGCTCGGCGGCGCGGGCGACGAGGGTGCCGGGGTGGGAGGCGCCGTACCGGAGGGAGTATCCCGAGGCGGTGTGCAGATGGGTGAAGCCCGTCATGGCGCACCTCCCGCGTTTCCTGCTCCGGCGGCGCTCCCGCACCGATATTCGTACAGATGTTCCCACCCCCGCACATCACCCTAACTCATTTCGAACGTGCGTACGATATTCGGCGCGCGGCCGGCCCCGTCAGCCGTTCGGCCCTCTCCCACCTGCGAAAACGCCCCCTCGGCCGCAGCCTGGGGGGCATGAGTCTCGTCGACGAACTGAAAAGCGCCGTCACCCCCCGAGCCGCCCTGCTCGTCGTCGGGGTCTTCGCCCTCCAGCTCCTCTTCATCACCTCGTACGTCGGGGCGCTGCACAACCCGAAGCCGACCGACGTGCCCTTCGGCGTGGTCGCGCCCCCGCAGGTGTCCGCCACCCTCGTCGGCGAGCTGGAGAAGCTGCCCGGCGACCCGCTCGACCCGCGGACGGTCGCCGACGCCGACGAGGCCCGGGACAAGATCATGAACCGGGAGATCGACGGCGCCCTGATCGTGAACCCGGCGAGCCGCACCGACACCCTGCTCGTCGCCTCCGGCGGCGGCACCGTGCTCTCCTCCGCCCTGGAGAAGATCTTCACGCAGGTGGAGGCGGCCCAGCGGCGGGAGGTGCGGACGGTCGACGTGGCCCCCGCCTCGCCGCAGGACTTCGACGGGCTCTCCGCCTTCTACCTGGTGGTCGGCTGGTGCGTCGGCGGCTACATCTGCGCCGCGATCCTCGCCATCAGCGCCGGCTCCCGGCCGGCCAACCGCGAGCGGGCGATCATCCGGCTCGGCGTCCTCGCGCTCTACTCGGTCCTCGGCGGCCTCGGCGGCGCGGTCATCGTCGGCCCGATCCTGGACGCCCTGCCCGGCTCCGTCGCCGCCCTGTGGGGGCTCGGCACCCTGGTCGTCTTCGCGGTCGGCGCGGCCACCCTCGCCCTCCAGTCGGTCTTCGGGATCGTCGGCATCGGCCTGGCGATCCTCCTCGTGGTCGTCCTGGGCAATCCGAGCGCGGGCGGCGCCTTCCCCGCGCCGATGCTGCCGCCGTTCTGGAAGGCGATCGGCCCGGCCCTGCCGCCGGGCGCCGGCACCTGGGCGGCGCGCTCGATCGCGTACTTCAAGGGCAACGACATGACCGCCTCGATGCTGGTGCTCTCCGCCTGGGCGGTGGTCGGCACCGCCGTCACGCTGGTGCTGTCCTCCCTGAAGCGGAAGCCGGAGGGCGAGCCGATCGCCACCGAGCTGGACGGGACGAAGCCCTGACCCGGAGACGTGCGGATGCCCCCGCCGCGGCGGGGGCATCCGCACGTCTCCGGACGGACTACTCGCCGTGGTACGCCCGGACCATCAGCTCCTTCATCTCGTCGATCATCGGCATCCGCGGGTTGGCCGGGGCGCACTGGTCGGCGTAGGCGTTCATCGCCTGCTGCGGCAGGGCCGCCATGAAGGCCGCCTCGTCGACGCCCTCGGCCCGGAAGCCCGCCGGGATGCCGCACCGCTCGCGCAGCTCCTCGACGGCCCGGGCGTAGGACTCCACGCCCTCCTCGGGGGTCGCGGCCGGCAGGCCCAGCATGCGGGCGATCTCCTGGTAGCGCTCGGGTGCCCGGTAGACCTCGGCCTTGGGCCACGGCACGGCCTTGTGGGTGACGGTGCCGTTGTGCCGGATGACGTGCGGCAGGAGCAGCGCGTTGGCGCGGCCGTGGGCGACGTGGAAGGTGTGGCCGAGGGTGTGGGCCATGGCGTGGACGAGGCCGAGGAAGGCGTTGGCGAAGGCCATGCCGGCGATGGTGGAGGCGTTGTGCATCCTCTCGCGGGCCTCGGGCGCCTGCGCGCCCTCCTTCACGCAGGTCTCCAGGTTCTCGAAGATCAGCCGAATGGCCTGGAGGCACTGGCCGTCGGTGAAGTCGTTGGCGTAGGCCGAGACGTACGCCTCGGTGGCGTGGGTCAGGGCGTCGAAGCCGGAGTCGGCGGTGACGGTCGGCGGGAGGTGCAGCGGGAGGACCGGGTCGACGATGGCGACGTCCGGGGTGAGGGCGTAGTCGGCGAGCGGGTACTTCTGCGCGGCCTCGGGGTCGGAGATGACGGCGAAGGGGGTGACCTCGCTGCCGGTGCCGGAGGTGGTCGGGATGGCGACCAGCTTCGCCTTCTCGCCCGGCTTCGGGAAGGTGTAGGCGCGCTTGCGGATGTCGAAGAACTTCTCCTTGGCGTCCGCGAACTCGACCTCGGGCCGCTCGTACATCAGCCACATGATCTTCGCCGCGTCCATCGGGGAGCCGCCGCCGAGGGCGACGACGGTGTCCGGGCGGAAGTCCCGCATGGCGGCGGCGCCGGCCCGGACGGTGGCGAGCTCGGGATTGGGCTCGACGTCGTCGATGACCTGGATCGCGACGGGGTCGGCGCGCCCGTCGAGGATGTCGGTGACCTTGGCGACGAAGCCGATCTCGCCCATGGTCCGGTCGGTGACGATCGTGACCCGGTGCACGTCCTCCATCTCGCCGAGGTACCGGATGGCGTTCCGCTCGAAGTAGATCTTCGGCGGGATCTTGTACCACTGCATGTTGGTGTTGCGCCGGCCGATCCGCTTGACGTTGACCAGGTTCACGGCGGTGACGTTGTCCGAGACGGAGTTGTGCCCGTAGGAGCCGCAGCCGAGGGTGAGGGAGGGGAGGAAGGCGTTGTAGACGTCGCCGATGCCGCCGAAGGTGGAGGGGGCGTTGACGATGACGCGGATCGCCTTGACCCGCCGGCCGAACTCCTCGGCGAGCGCCTCGTCCTCGGTGTGGACGGCGGCGCTGTGCCCGAGGCCGTGGAACTCGACCATGGCGGCGGCCAGTTCGAGGCCCTGCTCGGTGGAGCCTGCCTTGAGGGCGGCGAGGACCGGGGAGAGCTTCTCGCGGGTGAGGGGTTCGTTCTCCCCGACCTCGGCGCACTCGGCGAGCAGGATCGAGGTGCCCTCGGGGACCTCGAAGCCGGCCTGTCCGGCGATCCACTCCGCGGACTTGCCGACGGCGTCCGCGTTGAGCCTGGCCCCGCCGCAGTCGCCGCTGCGGGCGGTGGCGCCGAAGAGGTACTCCTCCAGCTTGGCCTTCTCGGCGGCGGTGACGACGTGGGCGCCGAGCCGCTCGAACTCGGCGATGCCCGCCTCGTACACCTCGGCGTCGAGGACGACGGCCTGCTCGGAGGCGCAGATCATGCCGTTGTCGAAGGTCTTGGAGAGGACGATGTCGTGGACCGCCCGCGCCAGCCTGGCGTCCTTGGCGACGTACGCGGGGACGTTTCCGGCGCCGACGCCGAGGGCGGGCTTGCCGCACGAGTAGGCGGCCTTCACCATCGCGTTGCCGCCGGTGGCGAGGATGGTGGAGACGCCGTCGTGGCGCATGAGGAGGCCGGTGGCCTCCATGGAGGGCTCCTCGATCCACTGGACGCAGTCGGCGGGGGCTCCGGCGGCGACGGCGGCGTCGCGGACGGTCCGGGCGGCCTCGGCGGAGCACTTCTGCGCGGAGGGGTGGAAGGCGAAGACGATCGGGTTGCGGGTCTTGAGCGCGATCAGCGCCTTGAAGACGGTGGTCGAGGTGGGGTTGGTGACCGGGGTCATCGCGCAGACGACGCCGACGGGTTCGGCGATCTCGGTGATGCCGTTCAGCTCGTCACGGCGGATCACTCCGGCGGTTTTCAGGCCGGCCATCGAGTGCGTGACGTGCTCGCAGGCGAAGAGGTTCTTGACGGCCTTGTCCTCGAAGAGGCCGCGGCCGGTCTCCTCGACGGCGAGGCGGGCCAGCTCGCCGTGGGCGGCGAGGGCGGCGAGCGACGCCTTCTTGACGATGTGGTCCACCTGCTCCTGGTCGAGGGCCTCGAACTCCGCGAGCGCCCCGAGCGCCCGGCCGACCAGTCCTTCCACCATCTCCTCGGCCTCCATGACGGGCCTCCTTCACCGGTCCCTTGTTTCTTCGTCTCCTCCATTCGACACCTGTCGACCTGCGAAAAGGGGCGCGGAAAGACCTTCGGCAGGGGGCCGGAAGTCCTTTTGCGAACGCATTCACAAGACCGGGGAAGGGGGTGCCCCCGGCCGCCGGAACCTCGGCGCGGCCGGGGGCACCGCTCCACTCAGTAGAGGCTGACCTTGTACTTGGCCAGGGCCTCCGACACCGGCTGGTAGAAGGTGGTGCCGCCGACCGAGCAGTTGCCGCTGCCGCCGGAGGTGAGGCCGAGCGCCTTGGTCCCGTCGTACAGCGCGCCGCCCGAGTCGCCGGGCTCGGCGCAGACGTTCGTCTGGATCATGCCGCGCACGGTGCCGCCGCCGGAGTAGTGCACGGTGGCGTTGAGACCGGTCACCGTGCCGCTGCGGGTGCCGGTGGTGGATCCGGACCGCTTGACGGACTCGCCGACGTAGGCGTCGGCCGCGGTGAAGCCGCCCGTGTGCGCGAGCGAGGTGTTGTCGTAGCGGACCAGGGCGTAGTCGTTGCCCGGGAAGCTGGAGCCGACGGTGGCGCCGATCAGCGTGGACTGGGCGGAGTTGGCGTACCAGGTGTTCACCACGTCGCCGCAGTGGCCCGCGGTGAGGAAGTAGTACGTGGAGCCGCTGCGCACGTTGAAGCCGAGCGAACAGCGGTATCCGTTGCCGTAGATGGCGTCGCCTGCGCCGAGGAGGGGCTTGAAGACGCCGGGGGCGCGCTGGACGCGCAGGGCTCCGGAGTCGGCACCGGCCGCCGAGCGGACCTTCGCGAGCTCCGCCTCGGAGACGGTCGAGTCGGCGGTGACGACGACCCGGCCGGCGGCCTTGTCCACGTACCAGGCGATGCCGCCGACCCCGGCGGCGTCGACCGCCGACCCGGCGCGGGCCAACTGGGCGGCGGAGGCCGGGCCGGGGGCGGGTGCGGCCTGGGCCCCGGGCAGCCCGAGGGCGGTGACGGCCGCGAGTCCGGCGGCGACGGCGAGCAGACGGGTGCGCTTGATCCTCACTGTGCTCCTCACATCCTTCTGGGAAAAGCGGAGGGGGGCCTGGGGGGTGAGAGGCCCGTGAGGCGACATCAGGTGACGTGTTCCTGACATCCACCGCCAGTGATGGTGCCGTCTCCTGGGGTGACGCACAAGACCGCCGCACGCGCGGGTGCCCCGCCGCACCGGTGGGGGGCAACCTTCATCTGGATCCTGGATCACGGATCCTGGATCACGGACATTGGATCCAGGACATTGGATCCAGGATTCAAGACTCGGGATCCAGGATCCTGGATCCCCGCCCGTCAGCCCGTCAGCACCCGCCGCTCCCCCGCCTCCACCGCCACGTCGAGGGTGTTCCCCGGCGGCGGGAAGGGGCAGATGAAGTGGTCCACGAAGGCGCACGGCGGCAGCAGCGCGCGGTTGAGGTCCACCGTCACCGCGCCGTCCTCGTCCGGCGCCGCCGGTCGCAGGAAGCGGAAACGGAAGGTGGACCGCCCGCTGGTGGCGTCCGCGAAGACCGCCCAGAGCGAGCCGTCCTCCTCCACCGCCGCCTGGAGCGCGTGCACCCGCCCGTCGAGCTCGAAGACGACCTCGCCGGAGAGCCCGAGCCCGCGCTCCCTGCCGTCCGCGTTCTCCACCCGGACGCTGCGCTCCTCCTCGTACGGCCGGTAGACCCCCGGCACCACCCAGCGCGGGTCGTACGGCGTGGCCTCGATGCCCCGGAAGGCCCGGCGAGCCGCCGAGCCGGGATCGAAGTCCCGTACCGCCCACAGGCCTTCGCGGCGCATCACCATGATCCGGCGGCCGGCCGACTCGACCCGGGACTCGTGGACCGGCGCGTGGTCGGCGGTGAGTCGGACGGTGCCGGCGAAGGGCTCGCCGTCGACGGTGAGCCCGTCCCCGGCGTCCGCCGTCAGGACGACCTCGTCGCCGTCCTCCCGCCACTCCCCCGGCAGGTCCGGCAGCCGGCCGTCGGGGAAGTCCGCGAGCCAGTGGGTGCCGGTGAGGGAGAGCGGCCCGTACGAGGAGGCCACCGCCGCCTCGCGCCGCTCGTGCCAGTCCCGCCACTCCCCCGCCGCGTCGGTGGTCTCGGTGCTGCTCGTGGTGTCGCTCATGGTGTTCCACCCTTCCACACCGGCGCCGGATGCCCGGGGTGCGACCCCCGCAGCAGGGCGAGGGCAGCCAGGGCGGCGGCGTCGTTCTGCGCGAAGGCGGGCCCGCCGGACCGGGGCCGGGCGAAGCCGCCGCCCACCCCGGCCGTGGTGTACGGGCCGAGGGCGATCCGGCGCGGGTGCGGGCGGCCGTCCCGCTGGACGATCCGCCCGTCGGCGGGGTCCACGGCGAGCAGCCCGCCGGGGGTGGCCAGGGCGCCGTCCTCGTACAGGCCGCGCAGCAGCGGGCCGGCGGTGCCGGTGACGGTGGCGGCGTGCAGCCGGGCCTCGACGAGGGCGCGGGCCTCGGTGACCGTCCCGGGCACGGCCGGCGAGGAGGCCCGGAAGACGCCGCGCCGGCCGTCGGCCGCGACGGTGAGGCGGGGGCCGAGGAAGCGGACGACGCCGGCCTCGGAGAGGGCGAGCAGCCGGCGCAGCCGGGACGCGGGCGGGCCGGAGCCGAGGTGGCTGTAGAAGCCGTGCCACCAGGCGCCGGTGTCGGTCCGGTGGGCGAGCCGGGCGAGCTGCCGGTAGACGGAGTCGAGGGCGGCGACGAGGGCCGCGTCGGCGCTGTGGGCGGGGTCGTGGCGGCGCGTCAGACCGGCGGTGACGTGGTGGCGCAGCTCCTCCTGGAGCGCCTCGGCGCTCGGGGCGCGCAGCCCGGCGAGGGGGTAGTCGAGGGCCTCGGGGTCGAAGCGGTCGGCGGGGTCGGGGACGGCGGCGGCGACGAAGGCGGCGAGGCCGGGATCGTCCGGCGCGGCGGCGGCCCAGCGGGCGTCGAACGCGGCCCAGGGGGCGGCGGTGCGCTCCGGGTGGGCGGCGAAGAGGCGGTGGTAGTGGGCCCAGCCGAGCTCCCGGGCGATGTGCGGCCAGACCTCGCGCCGGAAGTCGAGCGGCCGGTCCGCGGCGAGCAGGGCGTCGACCCGGTCGGGACCGAAGTGGCGGGGCAGCGGGGGCCGTTCGCCGTCGAGGACGTAGCCGAGCTTGGCGTGGTACGGGACGCCCCGGCGGGAGCCCGCGTACAGCACCGGCTCCCGCCCCGAGGGCACGTACACGAGCGCGTCCCCGGCCTCCTCGTACCGGCCGCCGCGTCCCTCGGTGAGCAGCACCATCAGGTCGACGAAGGCGAGGCCGAGGCCCCGGACGAGGACGGGTTCGCCGGCCGGGAGGACGGAGAGGTCGAGGTCGGCGGTGTGTCCCGGCGGCAGGTGGAGGAGGCCGTGGCGGGCGGCGAAGGCGGCCAGTTCCCTTTGTTCCGCGTCGGGTTCGGCGTCGAGGTGGCCGAGGGCGAGGACGACGACGTCGGCGCGGAGGGGCTCGGCGCGCCCGGCGAGCCGGACGCGCTGGGGGCCTTCGCGCGGTCCTTCGACCCGCAGGGCGGTGGTGCGGTGCTCGTGGAGGGTGACCGTGGCGGGCAGCGCCTCCTTGGCCCGCGCGTACGCCCAGCCCAGATAGGCGCCGAGTTCGGTGCGGGCGGCGAAGCGGCGGCCGTCGGTCCCGGCCCAGTCGGCGAGCGTGGGCCCGGGGCGTACCGGCCCTTGGAGGCGGACGGTGTCGTCGGTGAAGACGGTGACGTCTCCGGCCCGGGAGTTCATCAGGAGCAGCGGGGACTGCGCGGTGCGCCAGATCCGGCCGGGCCCCGGCGGGTGCGGGTCGACGAGGTGCACGTCGAGCGGCCGCCCGCCGTACCACCCGGGCACGGCGGCGGCGAGCCGCTCCAGGAAGCCGGTGCCGCGCGGCCCGGCACCGACGATCACCAGGGAGGAGGTCATACGGGCTCCATGACGGCCGGGGACGAGGGCTGCCGGGGCGGGGCCGGGGACGTACGGTCCTGGAGCGTACGCGTCCCTTCCCCCGGTGGCCCCGGTTCAGCAGCCGCAGTCGCAGTTGCAGTCGCAGCCGTCGCAGCAGCCACCGCCGTCCTCGCCGCCGCAGGAGCAGCAGTTGGAGCAGCAGTCACAGCCGTCGCAGCAGTTGCCGCAGTCGCACTGCTGGCAGAGGCCGTCCTTGCGCTCCCGGCTCCACGGGTCCTCGTAGCTGCCGCAGCACATCTGGCAGGTGCAGGCGAGGCCGGCCCAGACCGCGCAACCGGCGATCAGGCCGCGCCGGTTGCGGCGCGGCGGGCCGGGCGGGAGGGGGCCGAAGCCGCCTCCGCCGCCGCCCGGGCCGGGGTTCCAGGGGCCGCCCGGGCCGGCGGGCCCGCCGGGGCCGGGCGCGTAAGGGTTGCCGGGGACCGGCCCGTTGGGGGCGTACGGGTTGCCGGGGACCTGGCCGTGGGCGTGCGCGGGGGCGCCGCCGGCGGCGTGGGAGCAGGTGGTGGTGCCGAAGGCGCGGTCGACCGAGACGCGCAGTTCGTGCGCGAGGAGCCGGTGGACGAGCTTGCCGTCGGCGAACTCGGCGTCCTCGAGGGCCAGCCGGATGCCGTGCAGGGCGTCGTCGGCGAGCCGGCGGGCCTCCTCGCGGGAGGTGCCGGTGGCGGTGAGCGGGTTCCAGGCGCCCGCCTCGGCGTCGGCGGCCTGGTCCTCGACGGCGTCGAGAAGGTGGGCGAGGCGGCCGAAGAGGCGGCCGGCCTCGGCGAGCGGTTCGGCGTTCGCGGGCCGGCCGGCGAGGAGCGCGGTGTGCGCGAAGGCGGCGGCGGTGGCGGTCTCGGTGGGTTCGGTGACGACGAGGAGCGGGGTGCCGGGCCCGGCGAGGGCCTCGATCCCGGTCTGGCGGTCCACGGCGTCGACGAGGACGGCGGTGTCGAAGCCGACAGCGGTGCCCGCGCGGGCGCCGGCCCTGTCCCAGGAGCGGGCGACCCGGCGGGCCGCGGCGGCGACCGGGCGGCGGGCGAGGAGGCCGTCCCGGTCGGCGACGTGGTCGCGGACCTTGGCCGAGGCGAGGACGAGCGAGACGGCGGCGGCGAGCCTGGCGCCCTCGCCGCGCGCGACCGGCGCGGTGCGCATGGCGCGCAGCGGGCAGGGTCCCGCGGTGCGGCGGCCGGAGTCGGTGACGCCGGTCTGAGCCTCCGTCAGAACCGAGACGATGAGCCCGTCGTAGTTGGTGACGACCCGGGCGAACTGGCCGTGGTCGGCGCGCAGGGCCAGGCACAGGCCGCAGAGGTGGGCCATCCACTGGGTCTTCAGATGATCGGTGAGCCGGTGCGTGCAGGGTCGGACTATGCCGAACAATTCCATCCCCCGTGGTGCGGTGCGAGAGCGTGTCGCGGCATCGTAGCGAGGGGTGCGTTCACCCGTACGCGCCCGACGTCACCCTTCCGGACCGACTTTCATATTTTCAGCAGCATGGCCCTCCGTCAGGCCCCGCATACCCCAAGTTTCCTGACGAATCGCCAGATTTCGGGCCTCACATTCTGCACCAGTACCGTCACGAATCCCCTGCGCGGCGCCTATCCACTTGGCGCGCGATCCGCATCATGGACGACGATAGGGATTGCGGAACCACAAGTGACCGCAGTGACCGCGTGAAAGGAGGCGTCCATGGGATCGGTGCGCAAGGCGAGTGCCTGGCTGGGACTCGTCGAGGACAACGACGAGCGTTACTACGACGACGAGTACGCCGACGGTGCCGAGAGCGGCGACGCCTGGGTGACGGACCCCCGGGTCCGGGTCGCCTCGGACACCGCCGAGGACCGGGGCCGCCGGATCGCCACCGTCTCGCCCGACAGCTTCCGGGACGCCCGGGCCATCGGCGAGCTCTTCCGGGACGGCGTGCCGGTGATCGTGAACCTGACCGCCATGGAGCCGAACGACGCCAAGCGGGTCGTCGACTTCACCGCCGGCCTCGCCTTCGGGCTGCGCGGCTCGATCGAGCGCGTCGCGACCCGGGTCTTCCTGCTGACCCCCGCCGACACCGAGATCGTCAGCGAGTCCGGCCGCCGTCAGCAGGACGGTTTCTTCAACCAGAGCTGACCCGCGGCCGGAGCTGACCCGCCCGCAGCTCCCCGCCCTGCCCCGCCCCGACCGACGCCCTCCGGCCCGGACCCGCTCAGCGGACCGGGCCGGCCACATGTCCGGGACCGGCGCCCTCAGTGCCCGCTCGTGGACGCGCCGGACGCCGGGTGCGGGACGGGACAGGGCGCCGCGGCCGGGCGCTGGTCGGCCGGGGAGCCGACCGCCTGGCCGGGGACCAACGCCGGGCCCGCGGGCCCGGACTCCGCCAGGGGCGCGCACCGGGCCGCCGCCTTCGCCGCGGCCTCCGCCTCCGCTTCCGCCGCGGCCTCCTCGACCGCCGCCTCGACGTCCACCGGGCACTCCATCACCCGGGGCAGCCGCAGGGCCATCGCGGCCCCGGCGAGGAGCAGGCCCGCGCTGACGAAGAGCGTGAGGTGCAGGCCGTCGACGAAGGCGTGGCGCGCGGCCGTGTGCAGGGCCTCGCCGGCCGAGCCGCCGAGCCGCGCGGCCACCTGGTAGGCCTCGCCGAGCGAGTTCGCCGCCGCGCCGCTCGCCTCCGCCGGCACCCCGGGGACGTCCGCGAGGCCGGGGGCGTACGCCGCGTTCATGACGCTGCCGAGCAGGGCGATGCCCATGCCCGCGCCGAGCTGGTACGACGTCTCGCCGATCGCCGCGGCCCCGCCCGCGCTGCGCGCCGGGGCCTCGCTGAGCATCGACTCGTACGCCGAGAAGAGGGTCGTCTGGAGGCCGAAGCCGAGCAGGACGAAGCCGGCGGTGAGCAGCAGCGGCCGGTCGTGCTGGCCCATCAGCGTGAGCATCAGCACCGCCCCCGCGGTGAGCAGGAAGCCCCAGCCGACCATCCGCCGGGGTCCGATCCGGCGCAGGGTGTACGAGCCGGTGGCGCCGGCCGCCATGGCGGCGAAGGTGAGCGGGAGGAGCCGCAGCCCGGTCTCCAGCGGCGTGAGTCCGAGGACCAGCTGGAGGTACTGGACGGCGATGAGCTCCAGGCCGACGAGGGCCAGCATGGCGAGGACGATGCAGCCGACGGAGGTGGTGAAGGCGGCCCGGGAGAAGAGCCGCATGTCGATCAGCGGGTGCGGCCTGCGCCGCTGGCGCCGGACGAAGAGGACGAGCAGCAGCGCCCCGGCGAGCAGCGGTCCCGCGGTGAGCGCGGAGAGCGCCGGCTCGCCCGCGCCGAGCCGCTTCACGCCGAGGACGCAGCCGAGCACGCCCGCCGCGGCCATCAGCGCGCCGAGGACGTCCCAGGGCCCTTCCGCGCTCCCCCGGGACTCGGGCAGGAGCCGGCGGGCGAGCGGCAGGATCAGCGCCATCAGCGGGATGTTGATGAGGAAGACGGAGCCCCACCAGTAGTGCTCGACGAGGAAGCCGCCGAGGACGGGGCCGGTGGCCGCGCCGATCGCGGCGACCGCCGTCCAGATGCCGATGGCGGTGGCGCGCTCGCGCCGGTCGGGGAAGACCGTCCGGATGAGGGAGAGCGTCGCCGGCATGATCATGGCGCCGCCGACGCCGAGGAGGGCGCGGGCCGCGATGAGCACCCAGGGCTCGGTGGCGAGGGCGGCGACGGCCGAGGCGAGGCCGAAGAGCCCGTACCCGAGGAGCAGCACCCGGCGCCGGCCGATCCGGTCACCGAGGGTGCCGAAGAGGATCAGCAGCGAGGCGCAGACCAGGGGGTAGGCGTCGACGATCCAGAGCAGCTCGGTGGAGCCGGGGCGCAGGTTCTCGGTGAGCGAGGGGACGGCGACGTGGAGGATGGTCGCGTCCAGGGCCACCAGGAGGAGGCTGACGCAGAGGACGACGAGGACGGCCCAGCGGTTGGCGCCGCCGCCGGCGGCGGCCCGCCGTCCTGCTCGGGCCGTGATCGTCCGCGACATGTGCGTACCTCCAAGTGACGCTCTCGCGCTCGGCAGACGCCGCCGACCTGGGCTGATGTGCGTGGGGCGGCGCGGCGACGAGGGGCGAGTGAGCCGTCAGCGTACGCGAGGACGGGCCCCTGGAGGGTGGCGCACCTCTCACCTCGGCGACGCTCCCGGTGTGGCGTACGCCACTCGGCCCGGCCCGCGCGTCGCACGGAATTCCGCACGGACGGGCGTTTGAAGTAATTCCGTGCCACACAAACAGGCTTCCGGAATCACCCCCGGCGGCAATAGGGCTGAAGGTCATCGGATTTTCCGACGGGAGTCCGGAAAAGGCGGGCGGCTGAGACCTACTCCACATCACATCGTCATCACGAAGGGAGCGGATCGCCCGGCTCGTCTCCTCACCCCCTGTAACGTCGATTGGGTGCGTACCGACATCTTTGCCCGGCTGGACCGGGAGCCGGTCCCGCCGAAGATAGAGGTCCCGCGGATGACCCGGACGCGTCTCGCCCTCTTCGGCGGGACGTCGGCGTTCTATCTGATCGTCGTGGTGGCGGTGCTGCTGTCCACCTGGCTGGTGACCCTCGACTGGAAGATCATGCTCTTCCGTCCCTACCAGCAGTGGCCGGAACTGCACGCCTTCCTGGACTACTACGTCGTCCTCGGCCAGCGCGGCCCGACCGCGGTGATGGTGGCGGCCTGGCTGGGCTGGCGCTCCTGGCGCCAGCACACCCTCCGGCCGCTCCTCTCCCTCGGCGCGGCGCTGCTGCTCCTCAACGTCACCGTCGGCGCGGTGAAGCTCGGACTCGGCCGGCTCGGCCCCCACTACGCGACACAGGTCGGCTCGGCCGAGCTGTTCGCGGGCGGCGACATATTCCCCTCGGGTCACACCGCGAACGCGGTGGTGACCTGGGGCATCCTGGCCTACCTCGCCACCACCCCGCGGGCCCGCCGCTACCTGTCGGCGCTCTCCGCCGTGGTCGCCCTCGGCGTCGGCCTCACGACGGTCTACCTCGGCACCCACTGGCTCAGCGACGTGCTGCTCGGCTGGGCCGCCGGCCTGCTGATCCTGCTCGCGCTGCCCTGGTGCGAGCCGGTCATCGCCGTGGTGGAGGCCTGGATCCTGGACCGGCGCGACCGGATCGGGGAGCGGCTGCGGGCCCGGCGCCGGCTTGTGCCCTCGCTGCCGGTGGCCTCCGGCGGGCCGCGGCTCTTCCCGGCCCCGGCGGCCGCGGAGGAGCCGGCCAGGGAGACCGTGGGGGCGGCCGCGAGCCGCGCCAGGGCGGCCCGCCCGTCCTCGGACCGCCTCACCGCCTGACCCGCCCCCGTCCGCACCCGAGCGCGTACGTACGCGAAGGGCCCCGACCGCACAGCGCGCGGCCGGGGCCCTTCCCGTATCCGGGATCCGGGATCCGGGATCCGGGATCCGGGATCCGGGATCCAATGTCCAATGTCCGGTGGCCGAAATCAGCCGATCCAGCAGCGGGTGACGGTGTCGTCCTCGACCTCGAAGTTGAGCCGCCCGGTGACGTACTCCATGGTGACGATCGCACCGGGCGGAAGGGTCCGGACGACGCGCCAGCCGCGCGTCCGGGCGAGCCGGCCGGCGCCGTCGGCGTCGAGGCCCACATAGGACTCGGGCGCGTCTCGGGGTGGTTCGGGGCTGCGCGACATGGGTGCCATGGGGTTCACGTTAGTCCCCCGGCGGTCACGCTTGCGTCACAACTTCTCGACAACCGGCGCGAGGGAGACGGTCGCGGCGGAACGTCTGTTTCCGGCCGTTTCTCCGGTAATTCGAAAAGGCGCCCGGAGGTTCACACGAACCGTTCGGACGAAATTCGTCGGCGAAATGTCGGCGGAGTCCGCGCGCCGCTCCCTCACCCTTCCCTCACACAATGCCTACGCTGACCGGACGCCGGAGAACGGAACACGGGGCGGAGGCACCGATGAGGACCGAGGCTGCGGCCACCACGGCGGAATCGGGCGGGCGGGAGCGGCTCGGCCGGATCCTGATCGACTGGCTCACCACCACCGACCACAAGAAGATCGGTCACCTCTATCTGGTGACCTCCTTCGGTTTCTTCCTGCTCGCCGGGGTCCTCGCGATGGCGATGCGGGCGGAGCTGGCCAGACCGGGGATCGACTTCCTCTCCAACGAGCAGTTCAACCAGGCCTTCACCCAGCACGGCACGATCATGCTGCTGCTCTTCGCGACCCCGACCTTCGCGGGCTTCGCCAACGAGCTGGTGCCGCTCCAGATCGGCGCGCCCGACGTGGCCTTCCCGCGCCTGAACATGTTCTCGTACTGGCTGTTCCTGCTCGGCGGGCTGATGGTCGCCGGGGCCTTCCTCACCCCGAGCGGACCGCCCGACTTCGGCTGGACCGCCTACGCCCCGCTGAACAGCGCGGTCCGCTCCCCGGGGATCGGCGCCGACCTGTGGATCATGGGGCTCGCGCTCTCCGGCTTCGGCACGATCCTCACCTCGGTGAACTTCCTCGCCACGATCATCGGCATGCGGGCCCCCGGCATGACGATGTTCCGGATGCCGATCTTCACCTGGAACGTGCTCTTCACCGCCGTCCTGGTGCTGATCGCCTTCCCCGTCCTCGCGGCGGCGCTGCTCGCCCTGGAGGCGGACCGGCGGTTCGGGGCCCTGGTCTTCGCCCCCGGCAACGGCGGGGCGCTGCTCTGGCAGCACCTCTTCTGGTTCTTCGGCCACCCCGAGGTCTACATCATCGCGCTGCCGTTCTTCGGCATCATCAGCGAGATCCTCCCGGTCTTCGCCCGCAAGCCGATCTTCGGCTACCTCAGCCTGATCGCCGCCACCATGGCGATCACGGGTCTGTCGGTGGTGGTCTGGGCGCACCACATGTTCGCGACAGGGGCGGTGCTGCTGCCGTTCTTCTCCTTCCTGTCCTTCCTGATCGCGGTGCCGACCGGGGTGAAGTTCTTCAACTGGACGGGGACCATGCTGCGGGGCTCGCTCTCCTTCGAGACCCCGATGCTGTGGGCGACCGGCTTCCTGGTGTCCTTCCTCTTCGGCGGCCTGACCGGGGTGATCCTGGCCTCGCCTCCGATGGACTTCCACGTCACCGACTCGTACTTCGTCGTCGCCCACTTCCACTACACGGTCTTCGGCACGGTCGTCTTCGCGACCTTCGCCGGCTTCCACTTCTGGTGGCCGAAGTTCACCGGCCGCATGCTCGACGAGCGACTCGGGAAGATCCACTTCTGGACCCTCTTCACCGGCTTCCACCTCACCTTCCTCGTCCAGCACTGGCTGGGCGCGGAGGGCATGCCCCGCCGCTACGCCGACTACCTGGCGGCCGACGGCTTCACCACCCTGAACACCCTGTCGACCGTCGGCGCCTTCCTCCTGGGCACCTCCACCCTGCCGTTCCTCTACAACGTCTGGCACACCTGGCGGTACGCCCCGAAGGTCGAGGTCGACGACCCCTGGGGCTTCGGCCGCTCCCTGGAGTGGGCCACCTCCTGCCCGCCCCCGCGCCACAACTTCACCGCCGTCCCCCGCATCCGCTCGGAATCCCCCG
Organism: Streptomyces sp. R302; assembly: GCF_012927245.1. Lineage (GTDB taxonomy): Bacteria > Actinomycetota > Actinomycetes > Streptomycetales > Streptomycetaceae > Streptomyces. Next base: position 59,306 of record NZ_JABBGE010000008.1, on the reverse strand, counting down.
CCTTCGACCTCCACCACCCGGAGTTCGCGAGCTACGAGCGGATGCGGACCACGAGCCCGCCGCCGGGCCGCTAGGGTCCCGGCGGCGGGCGGCGGGCGGCGTCAGCGCAGGCCGACGCGGCGCAGGGCGCGGCCCGCGCCCGCCTTCGCCGTGTAGGCGGCGTCGTAGGCCCGGCCGGTCCAGGCGTGCCGGGCGGCGGCCGCCGGGGAGTGGGCGCGGCGGGGTGCGGCGCGCTCCACGAGGTCGGTCCAGAGCTGCTCGTGGCGGGCGGCGATGCGGGCCGGGTCGAAGCGTTCCGCCGCCGCGAGGGCGGCCCGGCCCGCCTTGGCCCGCCGCTCCTCGTCGGCCATCAGTTCGCCCAGGGCGCGGGCCACCGCGCGGTGGTCCCCGACGGGGACGAGCCTGCCGTCGACGCCGTCCTCGACGATCTCGCGCGGCCCGTGCGGGCAGTCCGCGGCGACCACCGGGAGGCCGCACCGCATCGCCTCCACGATCGTCATGCCGAAGGCCTCCCGCTCGGAGGTGACGGCCGCGATCGAGCCCTTCGCCCACTCCGGCTCCATGGGGTGGACCTGGCCCATGAGCCGGACCCTCCCGCCGAGCCCGAGGGCCTCGATCTGCCGGGTCAGCGGCGCCCGCAGGTCCTGCGCGGCGTCCCCGCTGCCGTAGATCCGCAGGTTCCAGTCGGGGTGGTCGCCGGCCAGTTCGGCGAAGGCGTCGACGAGGACGTCGAAACGTTTGACCCGGGTGAGCCGGCCGGCCGCGACGACCACCCGGGACGAGGGGTCGGCGGGCGGCACCGCGGGCGCGGGCACCCCGTTGGGCACCGACTCGACCCGGACGGAGCCGGGCAGCCCGAGCCGCCGGTAGGACCGGGCGTCGGCCTCGGTGACGGTGGTGACGAGGTCGAGGAGCGCGTACTCGTGGGCGATGTCATGGCGCAGCCGGCGGCTGTGCCCGTCGAGGACGAGGTGTTCCTGGGCGACGAGGACGGGCCCGGGGCCCGCCTGCCGGACCAGCTGGACGTTGAGCCCCGGCCGGGTGCCGACGAGCACGTCCGCCGCCACCCCGCGCAGCAGGTCCCCGATCCGCGCGTCGGTCAGCGCGCTGTACTGCTTCCACCGACCGTCGCCGCGCGGGAAGACCCGGGCGGGGCGGTGGGCGTCGGGGTGGTCGCCGTCGTAGTCCGGCGAGTCCTCGCGCAGGTCCACGAGATGACGGAGGGTCACCCCCGAAGGGAGCCCGAGGCGGGGCCGGTCACGGTGGCGGAAGACCGAGACGATCTCCACCTCGTGCCGTTCCGCGAGTTGTTCGGCGAGCGTGAACGTGGTCCGGATCGTGCCGCCGTAGTGATAGCCGTTGTGGAGCAGGAAGGAAATACGCATCTGCCGGTTCCCCCCGGTCAGTTGGTAGGTCGGGGCGACTGTACTGCTCCGGCGGCGGCGATCCTCACGGCCGGTAACCGAGCTGGGGGACGACCGCGCAGTTCCGCGTCATCTCGCCCTGGCTCACCCAGCCGCGCCCGTCGCGCCAACGGGCCACGGAGAGGCAGGTCTCGCGGGTCGCGGGCGGCTTCGCCAGGTGCTCGAAGCGGACGGGGAGCAGCAACCCCCGGGCGGTGTACGGCTCCTGGCGGTTCAGGTACTCCTCGACGCACGTCCGGGTGAGTCCGCCCCGGTCGGGGCGGTCGAGGCAGGAGCGGGCCGCGTCGGTGAACCACATGGCGGCCGCCCAGCCCTCCAGCTGCCACTGGGAGATCTCCCGCTCCCCCATCGCGGCCCGGAAGGCGCGGACCGCGGGGTGCCCGGTCTCGTCGGCGTTGCGACTCGACCCGGTCACCCAGAGGGAGTCACGGCAGCCGGGCGCGCGGGCGTAGTCGCGGGCCACGGAGGAGGACCAGTTCTGCACGTTCGTCACCTTGGCGTCGACGCGGACGCCGAGCGCCTCCATCGCCTCGCAGAGCCGGACGTTGCCGTGCCCGTCCAGGGCGTCGAACACGAGGTCGACGCGGCGCTCGCGCAGATCGGCGGCGACGGCCCGGAAGTCCGGCAGGACGAAGTCGACCCGCTCGTTGACGACCCGGTATCCCTCCGCGCGCAGCCCCTGGACGACGAGCCGGGCGTAGGCGGCGGAGGCGGGCTGGTCGTACGCGACGACGGCGGCGGTCCGCGCCCCGCGCTCGCGCGCGAACCACCGGTACACCTCGGTCCCGCCGTACAGGGTGCCGTCCCAGCCGGGCGAGGCGCCGGTGCGCGGGGCGGAGCTGCCGTAGAGGGAGTAGAGGTGCGGGTAGGTCTCGTAGGCGGGGGTGAGGGGCTGGCCGCCGACGTCGGGCACGCCGGCCCGGGAGACGAGCGGGGCGCCCGCGTAGTCGAGGGCGGTGGTGGCGACGAGGGCGAAGACCTTCTTCTCGTCGAGGAGTTCGCGGACGCAGGCGGTGTTGCCGACGCCGCTGCCGCCGTCGTCGCAGGTCTCGACCTCGACCCGGCGCCCGTCGAGCCCGCCGGCGGCGTTCAGGGCGTCGAACCAGGCGCGGGCGCCGTCGCGCGGGCCGGTGAGGGCGGCGCCGCCGACCGGGCTGGTGGCGCTGGTGATGATGCCGACGCGGAGCGGCTCACCGCCGGAGGGGTGGGCGGTGGGCCGCGTCCCGAAGGCGCGCTCCGGAAGCCGGCTGCCGCATCCCGCGAGGAGGAGCAGGAGGAGGACGAGCAGCAGGGCCGGGAGCCGCGCCGCGGCCGCCTCAGCAGCCTTCGACGGCGACACCGCTGAGCTTCACCAGGCCGCACAGGGTCTTCACGGAGACCTTCCAGGTGTCGTCCTGGAGCACCGCGGTGCCCCGGGAGTCGGGCAGCGCCGGGTTGCCGCCGACGAGCAGGTCGTAGGTGACGTCGGCGCCGGAGGCGGAGGTGAACGCCACGTCGGTGACCTCGGCGCCGGTCGCCGCGGCCTGCGGGTTGCCGGCGAAGGCGGCCAGGACGGCCTCCATCTCCTCGCCGTTCTCCAGGAGCTTCACCCGCTCGGCGGCCGGGGTGTCCGCGTCGAAGAAGGCCACCCAGTTCCGGGTGATCTCCGCCTCGGCGGCGGCCGGGTCGTCGGGCTCCTCCGCGCCGGGCGGCTGGGCCGTCATGCCGGGCGGATAGGTGGAGGTGACCTGGTTGTTGGTCGCCGGCTCGTCGTCGGAACAGGCCGTGACGGCCGGGGTGAGGAGCAGCACCGCGGCGGCCGCGAGGGCGGCCGCTCGTCGCCTGAGAACCATCGGGCTCACCACCGTTCGGCGTGGTGCTTCCAGGGTCGGACGATACGCGGCGGAGCGCAAGAATACGGAAGAATACGGGCATAGCCGGAGGAAGGAAGAAGCGGAGGCTCTCGGTGCCGACGGCGCGGTTCCTGCTGTGGGGCGGCCTGGTGGCGGCCGCCGGGGGCGCGCTCCTGTGCGTCCTCGGCTGGTACGGGATCTCCGGCGAGCGGTTCGCCGAGCGCCAGCTCCCGTACCTCGCCTCGTGCACCGTGCCGGGGGCGGCGCTGATCGTCGCGGGCGCCGTCCTGATCGGCACGGCGGCGCTGCGCGCGTCCGCACGCCCGGCCGACTCGGAGCCCCCCGAAACGGACCTCCCGGACCCCCCGGCCCCCTCCTCCGACGGCCCGCCGCTGCGCGTCCCCGGCGGGACGCTGGCGCACCGCCCGGACTGCCCGCTGGTGGCGGACCGCGCGGACGCGGTACCGGCCGCCGGGGACCCGGCGCTCGCGCCCTGCCCGGTGTGTGAGCCGTGGCCTCTCTGACGTACGAGCTGACGCTGGCCGGCCTCGCGGTCGGCAGCGCGGCGGCGCTCACCGGCATCGGCCTGATCGTCACCCACCGGGCGACCGGCGTGCTGAACCTCGCGCACGGCGCGGTCGCCATGATCTGCGCGTACGTGCTCCGCCAGCTGGTCGTGCCCTGGGGCTGGCCGCTGTGGCCGGCCGCCCTGCTGACCCTCCTCCTGGTGGCCCCCGCGCTGGGCCTCGTCCTCGACCGGGCCGTCTTCCGCCCGCTGGCCCGGGCGGGCGCCGGTCCGGCCCGCACCCTGGTCGCGTCCACCGGCGTCTTCGTCCTCCTCGTGGGCGCGGCGGTCCTGCTCTGGGGCTCCGGGGCCAGGACCGACGCGCCGGTGCTCCTCGGCGGCGATCCCTGGCTGCAGCTGGCGACGGTCGTGGCGGTGGCCTGCCTGGTCACGGCGGTGACCCGGTGGACCCGCTTCGGGAGGGAGCTGCGGGCGGTGGTCGACAACCGCCCGCTGGCCGTCCTCTCCGGGGTCGACGCGGACCGGATCGCGGCGGCCGGCTGGGCGTTCGGCGGGTTCACCGCCGGGCTCACGGGCGTGCTGCTCGCCCCGTACGTCCGGCTCGACCCGTACGGGCTGCCGCTGCTCGTGGTGGAGGTGATGGCGGTCGCGGTCATCGCCCGGATGCGGTCGCTGCCGGTCGCGATCGGCGCGGCGCTGCTCATCGGGGTGGCCCAGGCGCAGCTGACCCGCTTCCACCCGGAAGGATGGGCGGACCCCCTGCTGCGCTCGGTGGGGGCGAACCTCTTCGTCCTCGCGCTGCTGGCCGCGGCGCTGCTCCTGCCGGGCATCGGCGGCAGGGGCCAGGACGCGCTGCCGCCGCCGACGCGGGCGGCCCGCACACCCCCGGCGCTCTGGCCGCTCGCCGCGGTCTGCTTCCTCCTCCCCCTGGCGGCAGGGGGCGCCGAGCTGCCCACGGCGACCCAGATCCCCGCCCTCGCGATCATCCTGCTCTCCCTGGTCGTGGTGACGGGTCGCACGGGCCAGATCGCCCTGGGCCAGGCGGCCTACGCGGGCCTGGGGGCCCTCTTCACCACCCTCTTCACGACGGCGGGCGTCCCGCCCCTCCCGGCCCTGGCCCTGGCGGTCCCCCTGACGGCGATGGCGGGCCTCCTGACGGCGGGTCCGGCGATCCGCCGCCACGGCCTGGCGCTGGCTCTGGCGACCCTCGCGGTGGGCGTCGCGGTCAGCCGCTTCGTCCTCACCCAGCCCTACGCCACGGCGAACCTCGCCGCCCCCACCCGCCCCGCCCTCTTCACCACGGACCGCGCCTACTACGCCCTGGAACTCCTCCTGCTCACGCTGGCCCTCCTCCTGGTGGCGGCCCTCCGCCGGGGCCGCACCGGCCGCACGCTGGCGGCCCTGCGCGACCACGAACCCGCCGCGGAGGCGGCCGGCATCCCCGCGACCCGCCTCAGGCTCCTGGCCTTCACCCTGGCCGCCGCCCTGGCCGCCCTGGGCGGCGCCCTCCTCACCATGGCCACCGAAGCCTTCGACCCCACGGCATACGACCCCCTGCGCGGCCTCCTCTGGTTCGCCGCGGTCATGGTCCTGGGCGCGGACAACCTCCTCACGCCCCTCCTGGCGGCCCCGCTCCTCCTGACCACCGCCACCACGACCCCCACCGCCCTGGCCGCCCTGACCCTAGGCCTCCTGGCCACCCAGACAGGCCGCCTCCCCCCACTGACCACCTTCCTGAACCCACCAGAGACCCACCCGACACCAACCCCCCGAACGCCCGGAACCACCCCCCGAACGCACGGGGCCACCCCCCGACCGGCCACCACCCCCCGAACGCACGGAGCCACCCCCCGACCGGCCACCACCCCCCGGACGCGCCCGCCCGAGGACCGACCGGCAGCCCCTACCCGGACACACCCGGCCGAAGGCCGGGGCACCCCCCACGGCCCGCCGGCCGCCGACGGCCCGCAACCCCCCGCGGGAGAACCCGCACCCGACCATCCCACCCGCACGGGCGGAGCGGGTGGGCACACCACCCCGGCCGAAGGCCGGGAAACCCCCCACGGCCCGCCGGCCGCCGACGCTCCGCAACCCCCCACGGGAGAACCCGCACCCGACCCACCCACCCGCACGGGCGGAGCGGGTGGGCACACCATCCCGGCCGAAGGCCGGGGCACCCCCCACAGCCCGCCACGCGCCCGGCTCGTCGCCGAGGGGCTCCGGTTCGTGCACCCCGGCGGGGTGACGGCCCTGCGGGACGTGGGGCTGGTGCTGCCGACCGCCCAGGTCACCGCGCTGGTGGGGCCGAACGGCGCCGGCAAGAGCACCCTCTTCGACTGCCTGGCCGGCGCCGCCCGCACGGGCAGGCGCGACGGCCGGGTCCTCCTGGACGGCCGGGACGTCACGCACCGCCCCGCCCACACCCGCGCCCGCCTCGGCATCGCGCGGACCTTCCAGCAACCGGCCCTGTTCCCGTCCCTCTCCGTCGAGGAGAACGTCCGCGTCGGCGCCGAGCACGGCCACCACCGCGACCACCGCGACCACCCCGCCGCCGCCACCGAACGCGCCCTCCGCCTCGCGGGCCTCGCCGGGCCCGTACGGCACCGCCGCACGGCGGGCCTCCCGACGGGCCTGCTGCGCCGCGTCGAGCTGGCCCGCGCGCTCGCGGGCCGCCCGCGCGTCCTGCTCCTGGACGAGCCGGCCGCCGGCCTGGACGCGGCCGAGGCCGAGGCCCTGTCCCGGCTCCTGACCGCGCTCGCCGCCGACGGCCTGACCGTCCTCGTCGTCGAACACGACCCGGACCTCGTCGCCGGCACGGCCGCCACCGTCCACACGATGGAGGGAGGCCGGCTCCTCCCATGACCACCGAGATGGAGCTGCGCGGCGCCCGCGTCCGCTACGGCCCCCTGGAGGCCCTGCACGGCCTGGACCTCCCGGTCCCGGCGGGCACGGTGACCGTCCTGACGGGCCGCAACGGCGCCGGGCGCACCACCGCGCTGCGCGCCCTCGCCGGGACGGCACGGCTCTCGGCCGGCCGGGTCCTGTGGCGCGGCGAGGACGTCACCGCGCTGCCCCCGCACGAACGCGCCCGCCGCGGGCTGTGCTTCGTACCGGACCGGGGCGCCGTGTACGAGGGCCTGACCGTCTCCGAGAACCTGGCCCTCGCGGGCCCGGCGGCCCCGGTCCCGTACCCGGCCCTCGTCCCGCTGCTCCACCGCACCGCGGGCACCCTCTCCGGCGGCGAACGCCGGATGCTGGCCGTGTCCCGCGCCCTGCTGCGCCCCGCCCGCGTGGTCCTGGTCGACGAGCCGGCCCTCGGCATGGCCCCTCCGGTCGCGGCCCGTACGTACGCCCTGCTCGCCACCCTGGCGACGGAGACCGGCGCGGCGGTCGTCCTGGCCGAACAGCGCGTGCCGGACGGCCTCCCGCCCGGCACCCTCCTCCACGAGCTGCGCCGCGGCACCCGCGTCTTCAGCGGCGAGGCGGCGGAACTCCGGGGCCGATAACCGCTCAGAGCGGTGCGATGCGCAGCATCATGCCGACGTACAGGCGGTTCGGGTCGGGGCCGATGACGGTCTTGTTGGCCTCGTAGAGCCGCTGCCAGCCGCCCTTGACCGCGAAGCGGCGGGCGATGCCGGCGAGGGTGTCTCCGGGCTGCACGGTGTGGGCGCGGCCGCTGAGCCCGTACCGCTTGGAGCAGACGGGCCAGGCGCCCCAACCCTGCACGCGGAGGACGTCCTCGGCGACGGTGATCTGCTGCTGCCGGGTGGCGAGATCGGCCCGGCGGGCGTACTTCAGGCCGCCGTACTCGATCCAGGTCGGCTGCCAGAACTGGAGCCCGCCGTAGTAGCCGTTGCCGGTGTTGATGTCCCAGCGCCCGCTGCTCTCGCACTCGGCGACGCAGCCCCAGGGCCACTGGTCCTCCGCGCAGGCGTACGCGGGCGCGCCCGCCGGTCCCGCCGACGGGGGCGGCGGCACCGCCCCGACGCCGCCCTGCGCCGCTTCCATCGCGGCCGCGGCGTCGGAGAGCGCGTCCGCGACCGCTCCGGCCGCCGCGTCAGGCAGCACGGGCACGACCGGTACTCCGGGCGCTCCGGGCGCTCCCGCCGTGCCGGGCCCGTCGTCGCCGGGCGCGGCCAGGGCGACGGGCGCCTGGTGGAGGGCGAGCAGCGCCGCCGCGGAGGCCGCCGCGAGCGAGCCGGCTGTCCAAAATCGGATCATCGACATCGCCGCAGGCTAGGTCGGCCGCCCGGACCCCACCCCCGTGCCGCGCGGAACACTGTTCACTTCCCACCCGGTCGGCGGCACCCTCGGTGCCGCCGACCGAGGCACCGCCGGAGCCCCGTCCGAGGCACCGCCGGACGCACCGCCGGAGGCACCACCGCGCCCACCGCCGGAGGCACCCGCACGCGCCAGTGGCAACTTGCCTCGCTTCCGCGCGTGACCCCGCCCGCGCCTGACCCGTTGAACTCGGCATGAGACGCCCGGGAAAGGCCCGGGGTCCGTCCGTACCGAATCCAGGGAGCCCTCCGTGCCGCGCATGCTCGACGTCAGCGAGGACGTACGCGCCGAGATCGGCGACGAAGAAGCCGACCGGCTGCTCGCCGGCGACAACGCCCCGGGCAGCTACGACTGCACCTCCTGCCGCACGCCGGGCGACTCCGAGCAGGAGCGCACCTCCACGGTGCTGTTCGTCGGCGAGGAGACCGCGGTCCTCGCGTTCGCCCACGCCAGCTGCATCCCGTCGCAGGTGGTCAAGGTCGCCGAGGACCAGCTCCAGGGCGCCGTCGCCTCCATCACGGCCGCCGACGCCGCCGACGCCCTCTCCGCGGCCCACCCCGAGCAGGCCGTGCTCGGCGTCACCAGCGGCCTCGTCCTGATCGACGGCGAGCTGCACCCGGCGCTGGTCGTGGAGCCGACCGCGCCGGTGGCCCGGCCCGGTTCCGGCGGGCTCACCGACGAGTTCCTGTCGCTCCTCTCCGAGCAGGGCTTCCACCCCGTCGAGGACCTGAACACCAAGCCGGCCGCGCTGCCCGGCTGGTCGGTCCTGGTCGCCATGGGCCAGCTGCACTCGGTGCTCCAGCCCGGCGCGGGCGGCACGGGCCAGTCCGCGTGGTGGCAGGCGCACCAGCCGCTCCAGGTCACCGAGGGCTGGCGCGCGGCGGCCAACAAGTCGCACACGGTCCTCGTCTTCGCCGCGCCGGTCGGCTCCATCGGCCAGCAGCCGCGCGAGGACCTGCTGCGGGACGCCCTGGAGAAGGCCGCGGCCAACGGGCGCCTGGTCGCCGCCGCGATGCCGCTGGCCGGGACCTGATGGACGACGGGCGTCCGGGGATAGGGCCGGTGCGCGGGCCGGGGGTCCCGACCGTGCCCCGTCCCCGGCGGGCCCCTCTTTCGGAGAGCCGCCCGCATCCGACGGACGGCGGGGTCGTTGGCACCTACGTGCACGCATACGACCCATTCCCCCAGCCGTATCCGAGTCCGATCCCCGCCATGCGCCCGGCGCAGGACGTTCCGGCCGGGTATTCGGCGACGCCGATCTTCGATGCCCTGTACTCGGAGTACCGCCGGTCGTTCCGCACGCTTCCGGGTGACCGCAGCGGCGAGGAGGAGCTGGCGTTCCGGGCCTTCGGCACGGCGATGAGCACGGGCCTGTCCGGTTTCACCGGCCTCTCGGGGTTCCACGGCCAGCACCACGCGGCGTACCCGTCGGCCTGGTCGGCCCCCCAGCACCATCCCCCGCAGGCGGCGCTGCCGCCGGGCCCCCGCCGCGGCCTCTGAGCACGGCCGGGAACGAGAGAACGGCTGAGGGCCGGAGTCGTACGCGTACGGTACGACTCCGGCCCTCAGCCGTGCTCACGGCGCGGGTTACTTCTTCTTGCCGCGCTTCTCGCGCACGCGGACCGAGATGTGGATCGGGGTGCCCTCGAAGCCGAACTCCTCGCGCAGCCGGCGCTCGATGAAGCGGCGGTAGCCGGCCTCCAGGAAGCCGGAGGCGAAGAGCACGAAGCGCGGCGGCTTGGTGCCGGCCTGGGTGCCGAAGAGGATGCGGGGCTGCTTGCCGCCGCGGACCGGGTGCGGGTGGGCCGCGACCAGCTCGCCGAGGAAGGCGTTGAGCCGGCCGGTGGGGACGCGGGTCTCCCAGCCGGCGAGGGCGGTCTCGATCGCCGGGACCAGCTTCTCCATGTGGCGGCCGGTCTTCGCGGAGACGTTGACCCGGGGCGCCCAGGAGACCTGCTGCATCTCGGTCTCGATCTCGCGCTCCAGGTAGTAACGGCGCTCCTCGTCGAGCTCGTCCCACTTGTTGTACGCGATGACGATGGCGCGGCCGGACTCGACGGCCATCGTGATGATCCGCTGGTCCTGCACCGAGATCTGGTCGGTGGTGTCGATGAGGATGACCGCGACCTCGGCCTTCTCCACGGCGGCGGCCGTGCGCAGCGAGGCGTAGTAGTCGGCGCCGGCCTGGAGGTGGACCTTCTTGCGGATGCCGGCGGTGTCGACGAACTTCCAGGTCACGCCGCCGAGCTCGATGAGCTCGTCGACCGGGTCGCGGGTGGTGCCGGCCAGCTCGTTGACGACGACCCGGTCCTCGCCCGCCACCTTGTTGAGGAGGGAGGACTTGCCGACGTTGGGGCGGCCGATGAGGGCGATGCGGCGGGGGCCGCCGATCGCCCTGCCGAAGGTCTGCTCGGGGGCCTCGGGGAGCTTCCGCAGGACCTCGTCGAGGAGGTCGCCGGTGCCGCGGCCGTGCAGCGAGGAGACGGGGAACGGCTCGCCGAGGCCGAGCGACCAGAGCATGGCCGCGTCGGCCTCGCCGGACTGGCCGTCGACCTTGTTGGCGGCGAGGACGACCGGCTTGCCGGCGCGGCGCAGCAGCTTGACGACGGCCTCGTCGGTGTCGGTGGCGCCGACGGTGGCGTCCACGACGAAAAGGCAGGCGTCGGCGGCCTCGATGGCGTACTCGGCCTGGGTGGCGACGGAGGCGTCGATGCCGAGGACGTCCTGCTCCCAGCCGCCGGTGTCGACGACCTTGAAGCGGCGGCCCGCCCACTCGGCCTCGTAGGTGACGCGGTCGCGGGTGACGCCCGGCTTGTCCTCGACGACCGCCTCGCGGCGGCCGATGATGCGGTTCACCAGGGTCGACTTGCCGACGTTCGGACGGCCGACGACGGCGAGGACGGGGAGCGGGCCGTGGCCGGCCTCCTCGATCGCCTCCTCCACGTCCTCTACGTCGAAGCCCTCTTCCGCGGCGAGCTCCATGAACTCCGCGTACTCGGCGTCGCCAAGTGCCCCGTGGTCGTGCTGGTCGTTCATGAAGTCCGTTCCTTGATCATTCGTGGTCGGTGGTCCCGGCGGCCGGAGCCGTGGTCCCACTACTGAAGTGTCACTCAGCGCCCGGTGAGGCGCCTGGCGTTTTTCAGGTGGCCGGTGAGGTGCTCCTGGATGCGGAGCGTGGCCTCGTCGAGCGCCTTGCGGGTACGCCGCCCGCTGCCGTCGCCGGCTTCGAAGGCCTCCCCGAAGACGACGTCCACCCGGCTGCGGAGGGCCGGCAGGCCCTTCACGAGCCGTCCGGGCCGCTCGGTGCTGCCGAGGACCGCGACCGGCACGATCGGGGCGCCGGAGCGGACCGCGAAGTAGGCGAGCCCGGCGCGGAGCGAGGCGAAGTCGCCCTCGCCCCGGGTGCCCTCGGGGAAGATCCCGAGGACGCCGCCCCGCTCCAGGATGCCCAGGGCGTTGCCGATCGCGTTCCGGTCGGTGGAGTCACGGTCGACCTTGACCTGCCCGATGCCCTCCAGGAAGCCGCCCAGCGGCCCGACGAACGCCTCCTTCTTGATGAGGAAGTGCACGGGGCGCGGGGCGGTGCCCATGAGCATGGGGCCGTCGATGTTGTGGGCGTGGTTGACGGCCAGGATGACGGGGCCGGTGGCCGGCACCCGCCAGGCTCCGAGGACGCGCGGCTTCCAGAAGCCGTACATCAGTCCGATGCCTATGCGGCGGCCGACCGCGGCGCCCTTCGCGGACGGCTGGGTCACTTGACGGCCGCCCTCTTCTCCTCCACCAGGGTGACGACGCACTCGATGACCTGGTCGAGGGTGAGCTCGGTGGTGTCGACCTCCACCGCGTCCCCGGCCTTGGCGAGCGGGGAGGTCTTGCGGCTGGAGTCCGCCGCGTCGCGCTTGACCAGGGCCTCCTGGGTGGCCCGCACGTCGACGCCCTTCAGCTCGCCGGAGCGGCGGGCGGCGCGGGCCTCGGGCGAGGCGGTGAGGAAGATCTTGAGGTCGGCGTCGGGGAGGACGGTGGTGCCGATGTCCCGGCCCTCGACGACGATGCCGGTCCCGGCATCGCGGGCGATGGAGCGCTGGAGCTCCGTGATGAGGGCGCGCACCTCCGGGACGGCGCTGACCGCGCTCACCCGGGAGGTGACCGCCTCGGTCCGGATCGGGCCCGCGGCGTCGACGCCGTCCACGGTGATGGTGGGGCGGGACGGGTCGGTGCCGGAGACGATGACGGGCTTGCCGGCCGCGTTCGCCACGGCGTCGGCGTCGTCCACGTCGACCCCGTTGCTGATCATCCACCAGGTGATCGCCCGGTACTGGGCGCCGGTGTCCAGGTAGCTCAGGCCCAGCTTGGCGGCGACCGCCTTCGAGGTGCTCGACTTGCCCGTGCCGGAGGGGCCGTCGATGGCGACGATCACGGATTCCACGGTGGGTGACCTTCCTGGGTGAGCGGGGCCCCGGCGACAGCCCGGACCCCTACAAGGTTACCGAGTCCCCGAACCCCCCAACGCCCCGTCCCTACGGGCCCGCGCCCGACGCCCTTTGCAGGCCCGTAGCCCGGCGTCCCTGTGGGCATACGTCCCGCAAGGGCGGGACGGGTGGGCACAGGGACGGCGCCCCCTGCCGCGCCTCGGCCTCCTGCGCCTGGACCCGCACCACGATGTACGGCTCCGTACCGGTGCGGGTCCAGGCGCAGGAGCGGAGGCACCCGCAGAACGTGCCGTTCCGTTGTGCCCACCCGTTCCGCCCTAGCGGAACGTATGCCCACAACGAAACCGCAGCGTGCTCAGGGGGTGCGGAGGGACCAGCCCTGGGATTGGAGGGAGTGGGAGAGGGTGGGGGCGGCCTTGGGGTCGACCATGAGCTGGACCAGGCCCGCCTGCTGGCCCGTCGCGTGCTCGATGCGCACGTCCTCGATGTTGACCCCCGCCCGCCCCGCGTCCGCGAAGATCCGCGCCAGCTCCCCGGGCCGGTCGCTGATCAGGACCGCGACGGTCTCGTACACCGCGGGGGCCGCACCGTGCTTGCCCGGCACCCGCGCCCGGCCCGCGTTGCCGCGCCGCAGCACGTCCTCGACGCCCGCCGCCCCGCCCCGCCGCTCCTCCTCGTCCGGGGACTGGAGGGACCGCAGCGCCCGCACCGTCTCGTCGAGGTCCGCCGCGACCCCGGCGAGGACGTCCGCGACCGGCCCGGGGTTCGCGGCGAGGATCTCCAGCCACATGCGCGGATCCGACGCGGCGATCCTCGTCACGTCCCGTATCCCCTGCCCGCAGAGCCGTACGGCCGACTCCTCCGCCTCCTCAAGCCGCGCCGCGACCATCGAGGAGACGAGCTGCGGGGTGTGGGAAACGAGGGCGACCGCCCGGTCGTGGGCGTCGGCGTCCATGACGACGGGCACGGCCCGGCACAGCGCGACGAGTTCCAGCGCGAGGTTGAGCACCTCGGTGTCGGTGTCCCGGGTCGGCGTGAGCACCCAGGGCCGGCCCTCGAACAGGTCGGCGGTGCCCGCCAGCGGGCCCGAGCGCTCCTTGCCGGACATCGGATGGCTGCCGATGTACGAGGCGAGGTCGAGGCCCGTCGCCTCCAGGTCCCGCCGCGGCCCGCCCTTGACGCTGGCCACGTCGAGGTAGCCGCGGGCCGCCCCGGCACGCATGGCGTCGGCGAGCGTGGCGGCGACGTGCGCCGGCGGTACGGCGACGATCGCGAGGTCCACCCGGCCCTCGGGCTCCGCGTCGGTGCCCGCGCCGAGCGCCGCGGCGGTCCGGGCGCTCGCCGGGTCGTGGTCGCGCAGGTGGACCGTGACGCCCCGGCCGGCGAGGGCGAGTGCGGCGGAGGTGCCGATCAGTCCGGTTCCGATGACGAGCGCTGTTCTCACGGGGGGATGTCCTTGGTGACGCGGCAGGCGGTGACGACGGTGAGGGGCCAGCCTAGTCAGCCCGCGGAGGGCACGCGCGCGTGCGCCCGCCCTGCGAGACGCGCGGGGCGGGCGCAGGGCGGGCGCCACGTACGACCGGCGACGTCAGAGCTTCTGCGCCCGGATGATGTCCTCCAGCGACCCGCCCTGCGGCAGCGATCCGCCCGGCGTCAGCCTGTCGACGGCCTGCGGCAGCGACCGGGCGATCTCGTCGGCGGCCTGCTCGGGGGTGACTCCGGCGTCCTGGGCGACCTTCTGGAGGGTCTCGTCGGGGAGCGCCTGGGCGATCTGGGCGCCGTCGACGGGCTTGTTCTCGCCGGTGCCGATCCAGGACTGGGCCTGGTCGGCGAGGCCGGACTTGGTCAGCATGTCGAGCAGCCCGCCGAGCGGGTTCTGGCCGCCTCCGCCCGCCGCGGCGCCGCCCTGTCCGCCTCCCGCGAGCGCGCCGATCAGGGAGCCGAGGATGCCGCCGGCGCCGCCGCCTCCGCCCTGTCCGCCGCCTCCGCCGAGCAGGGAGCCGAGGAGACCGCCGAGATCGTTGCCCGCCATGGTGGTTCCGCCTTCCGTCCGGTGAACAGCATCGATCGCCCCAATCTCACCTATACAGGTTGATTCCGCCACTCGGTGTAGGCGCGGGCGCCGAGGCGGTAGAAAGGGCGGATGCTGCTCCATGTCGTACCGCTGGACGAGTGGTCCGCGGACCCCGCCCTCCCCTACGCCCCGCCGTCGCTCGCCGCCGAGGGCTTCGTGCACTGCTCGCCGGACGAGCAGGCGGCGCTCGCGATCGCCGACGCCCACTACCGGGACGCGCCGGGCCCGCTCCTGGTCCTGGTGATCGACACCGGTCTGCTGTCCGGGGAGGTCCGCTGGGAGGGTTCGGAGGACCGGCTCTTCCCGCATGTGTACGGGCCGGTGGAGCGGGCGGCGGTGACGGCCGTCCTGGAGGTGCTGCGGGACGCGGACGGCCGTGCGAGGGAGTTGGTGCCCTGGGTGTAGTCCCGGCCCGGCGTGTTGCGGGGGCGGCGGCGCGGACGGCGGGAAGCTGGCCCGCATGACTTCACGGACGACACGGACGACACCCACGACACCCCGCCGGACGGTCCTGCTCGCGGCGGCGGCCCTGACCACGGCGACGGCCGCGACGACCACCGGCTGCGGCTCGGACGACGGCGGGGGCGGTGACGGCGGTACGGAGTCGAGCGCCCCGCCCTCCCCGTCGGGAACGGCCGGCGGCACCCCGCTGGCGAGCACCTCGGAGATCCCGGTGGGCGGCGGCACCGTCTTCGCGGACCGCAAGGTGGTCGTGACGCAGCCCACGGAGGGCGAGTTCAAGGCCTTCTCGGCGATCTGCACCCACCAGGGCTGCACGGTGAACAAGGTCGCGAACGGCACGATCGACTGCCCCTGCCACGGCTCGAAGTACAGCATCACGGACGGCGCGGTGACGGCCGGCCCGGCGCCGCGTCCGCTGCCCGCCGAGGAGATCACCGTCTCCGGGGAGACGATCACCCTCGCGTAGCCTGACCGCCATGACCGCCGTGGACATGACCCCCGAGGCGCTGGTGCGCGAGCACACCGTCTACGCCTGTGTGATGGGCTCGCGCGCCTTCGGTCTGGCGACCGAGGACAGCGACACCGACACCCGGGGCGTCTACCTCGCCCCGACGCCGCTCTTCTGGCGCTTCGACAAGCCCCCGGCGCATGTGGAGGGCCCGGCCCCCGAGCAGTTCAGCTGGGAGCTGGAACGCTTCTGCGAGCTGGCCCTCCGCAACAACCCCAACGTCCTGGAGTGCCTCCACTCCCCGCTGGTCGTCCACACCACCGAGTGGGGCCGCGAGCTCCTCGCCCTGCGCGGCGCCTTCCTCTCCCGCCAGGCCCACGCCACCTTCGTCCGGTACGCGGGCGGCCAGCGCCGCAAGCTGGAGGCGGACGTCCGCCAGTACGGCCACCCGCGCTGGAAGCACGCCATGCACCTGCTGCGGCTGCTCGGCAGCTGCCGGGACCTGCTGCGTACGGGCGAGCTGCGGATCGACGTGGGCGCGGACCGGGAGCGCCTCCTCGCCGTCAAGCGCGGCGAGGTCCCGTGGCCGGAGGTGGAGTCCTGGATGAACCGCCTCCAGGACGAGGCCGACACCGCCCTCGGCACCAGCCCCCTGCCGCCCGCCCCCGACCACGCGCGCGTGCAGGACCTCCTGATCCGCGCCCGCCGGGCCTCCGTCTGAAAGTCACCACAAAAAAGGGATGAATCCCCTGAACACCCCCTTCCGGCACCTTTCTTGAAAGGCTCCTCTACCCTCCCTTTTACTCCCATTTATCAAGATCACGAAGTGTTATTCTGCCCCCGCTGTTTTCTATTTCTTCACACAGGGGGGGACGTGCAACGTTTCCGTAGACCTGGATTGCCGACGGCCTTGGCCGTCGCATTCCTGGCTGGAGCACTGCCCAGTACAGCCATAGCCGTGGAAAGCAAGGGGGAGCCGCGGCTTCCGGAACTTCGGCAGCCGCCGGCGGTCGCGGTTTCCGCGGCGAAAATAGGCGGCAAGAAAAAGCCGGACGCTGCCAGCGTTTCCGTGACGGACCGGAAAAGGGGGGTTCACTGGCCTTCCGCCGGATCTGCCGAGATTCGACTGAGCGACGGCGGTGGCCGGGCAGGCGACCTTCCGGTCAGCCTCCGTCCGGCGGCCGCCACCGTCGCCACCCGGGCGGGTGGGGACCAACCCTTCCGCGTCGGACAGAGCCACCCGCCTCAGAGCCTGCGGGTCTCGGTCGCCGACCGGAACGCCACACGCAAGGCCGGCGTCGACGGTCTGCTGATAACCCTGGGCAGCACCGACGGCAGCCCCGTCAGCGGCTCCGTGGACGTCAAGGTCGACTACAACGCCTTCCGTCACGCCTACGGCGGCGACTACGCAGCCCGGCTGCGACTCGTGGAACTGCCGGCCTGTCGTCCGGCACCCTCACGGGCAGGAAGGCCGGCCCCACCGGGGTGAGCTCGGCCCTCGCCTCGTCCGCCACCGTGCTGGCCGCCACGGCGAGCGCCGCCGGTCCCACCGGCGACTTCAAGGCGACCCCGCTCCAGCCGTCCGGCACCTGGAGCGCCGGAGGTTCCACCGGCGCCTTCTCGTGGACCTATCCCATCAACGTGCCGACGGTGCCGAGCGAGCTCGAACCGAGCATCGCCCTGCAGTACAGCTCGCAGAGTGTCGACGGCCGGACGGCCGCGTCGAACAACCAGCCGCGCCCGACGCCACCAACACCACCAGCTGCTACCCGGTGAAGTGGGCCTACGAGGGCACTACCGCCCAGCTCGACTGGTTCAACAGCTACCGGGTCCAGCAGGTCGTCGAGGGCGACAACCTCGTCGAGTCCCCCGACAAGGTGACCACGTACTCCTACCTCGGCGGAGCGGCCTGGGCGAAGAACGACGACGAGTTCACGAAGGCCGAGGACCGCGTGCACTCGATCGCCCGCGGCTACGAGCGGGTGCAGACCCGCACCGGCGCGGCGGACGACCCCAGGACCCTCTCGGAGACCCGGTACTTCCGCGGCCGTGACGGTCAGACCGTGGCGGACTCCGCGGGAGCGACGGTGACGGACCGCGAGCAGTTCGCGGGCATGGTCCGGGACGTCGCCACCTACAACGGCGACGACACCACGAAGCTGGTCTCCGCGACGTCCTACACTCCCTGGCGGTCCACCGCGGTCGCCACCCGCACCCGTCCCGGGCTGCCGGACCTCGTCTCGTACAAGACCGGGGTGCAGAAGCAGAAGACCCGCACCACGGTCACCGGCGGCACCCGCACCACCGAGCTCACCCGCGGCTTCGACGCATACGGCATGGTCTCCACGGAGTCGTCCACCGGCGACCCGGACGTGCCCGGCGACGAGCGGTGCGCGACGACGACGTACGCCCGCAACACCACCGCCCACATCCTCGATGTGGTCAGCCGGGTCGAGACGGTCGCCGTGGCCTGCGGGGAGAGCGTCTCCCGGCCGGCGGACATCATCGACGACGTCCGGACGTCCTACGACGGCGGCGCGTTCGGCACGGCGCCGACCAAGGGCGACGTCACCAAGGTCGAGCGGATCAACGGCACCGGTACCGGCTACGACGTCGTGACCAGCACGCCGACCGCCGACTTCGACGTCTACGGCCGTCCCCTCTCGGCGGCGGACCCGTACGGCAAGGTCACCACGACCGCCTTCACCCCGGCCACCGGCGAGGTGCCGACCTCGATGGTCGTGACCAACCCGCTCGGCCACACCGTCACGTCGGTGCTGGAGCCCCTGCGCGGCCAGGCCACGCAGGTGACGGACGCCAACAACAAGGTGACCTCCACCACGCACGACGGACTCGGTCGGGTCACCAAGGTCTGGCTGCCGACCCGGGCGAAGGCCACGTACCCCGACTCCCCCAACTATGTCTTCGACTACCTCGTCCGCAAGGACGGCCCGAACATCACCACGACGAAGGTCCTGACCCACGACTCGCAGTACAAGTCCGCGTACGCCTTCGCCGACGGACTGCTGCGCTCCCGGCAGACCCAGGAACCGTCGCCGGACGGCGCGGGCCGCATCGTCTCCGAATCGTTCTACGACACCCGGGGCCAGCTCTGGCGGCACTCCGGCTCGTTCTTCGCGAGCGGCGCGGCGGAGCCCGCGCTCGTCACCGGTCAGGAGCTGAAGTACCCGGCGTCCACCGACACCGAGTACGACGGCGCGGGCCGGGTGACGGCGGTCATCTCGCGGACCTTCGGCGACGAGACCAAGCGCTCCACGACCCAGTACACGGGTGACACCACCACGGTGGTCCCGCCGAAGGGAGGGGTCGCCACCACAGCCGTGGTGGACGCGCTCGGGCGCACCGTCGAACAGAAGCAGTACACCGACGCCGCCCGCACCACCTCCCAGTCGACCCACTACGCCTACGACAAGCTCGGGCGGCTCAAGGAGGTCAAGGACCCGTCGGGCGCGACCTGGTCGTACGTCTATGACGTCCGCGGCCGCAAGGTCGAGTCCCGGGACCCCGACCTGGGCACGACCAAGACGACCTACGACCAGGGCGACCGCGCGGTCGGCGTCACCGACGCCCGGGGGTACACCCTGACGCCGGAGTACGACGCGCTGGGTCGGCGGACCGCCCTGAAGCGGGGCTCCACTGCCCTCACGACCTGGGAGTACGACACCGTCGCCAAGGGTCGGCCGTCGAAGTCGACGCGCTGGGTCGGCGGCAAGGCGTACATCTCCGCCATCACCTCGTACAACAGCTTCTACCAGCCGGTCCTCAGCCAGGTCACCGTCCCCGACAGCGAGGGCGCCCTGGCCGGCACGTACAAGTGGACCAACTCGTACAACCGCAACACCGGCCAGCTCATGTGGATGATGCAGCCGGCCGCGGGCGGACTGCCCGCGGAGAAGATCGCCAACACCTACACGCCCGTCTCCGGTCTCCTGAAGACCGTCGGCGCGGGCACCGACTCGCTCGTCTCGGGGAACACCTACGACCACTACGGGCGCAACACCCGTCAGGAGTACGGTTCGTTCGCCCAGGCGCTCTGGGTGAGCAACGAGTACGACGACCACACCGGGGCGGTGAAGCGCCGCTACCTCGACCGTGAGGTGGCTCCGCAGCGCATCGAGGACGTGCAGTACTCGTACGACCCCGCGGGCAACATCACCTCGCTCGCCACGGCGTACGGCCAGGACGCGACCCGCACCACGGACACCCAGTGCTTCCAGCTGGACGCACTGCGCCGGATCACCCAGGCGTGGACCAACACGGGCACGACCTGTGCCGCGGCGCCCTCGGCGTCCGTCGTGGGCGGCCCGGACGCCTACTGGACGTCGTACACCTACGACGCCGTCGGCAACCGCAAGACGGAGACCGACCACAAGACGGCCTCCGGTCCGACCGTCGACACCGTACGCACCTACGCGGCGGCCACGACGGGCACCCACCGCCTCCCGAAGGTCACGCAGACGGGCACCGACCCGCACGACGAGACCTTCACCTACGACGCGGCGGGCAACACCCGGACGCGGACCATCGGGTCGAACGCCGTACAGACGCTCAACTGGGACGACGAGGGACGCCTGGGCTCGGTGGTCCAGGGCACGAAGACCACCTCGTACCTGTACGACGCCGCCGGTCAGCGGCTGATCGGCCGGGACTCCACCGGCACCACGCTCTACCTGCCGGGCGGCAACGAGCTCAAGCTCGACAAGGCCGGCGTGGTCACCGGCACCCGCTACTACAGCGTCGCGGGCCAGACCATCGCGATGCGCAGCGGCGGCAAGCTGACGTTCGTCTTCAACGACCACCACGGCACCGGTTCGACGCAGGTCTCGGCCGACGCGGCGCAGACGGTGGTCCGTCGCAAGACGGGCCTCTTCGGCGAGGCGCGCGGCACCCAGCCCGCCGCCTGGCGCGGCGACAAGGGCTTCGTCGGCGGCACCAAGGACGCCGACACCGGGCTGACCCATCTCGGCGCCCGCGAGTACGACCCGGCCATCGGCCGTTTCGTCTCGGTCGACCCGCTGATGGACCTGACGGACCCGCAGCAGACGCACGGCTACACGTACTCCAACAACAACCCGGTCACGCTGTCGGACCCGAGCGGTCTGAAGCCGGCCGACTGCCTGGAGCACGGCGTCACCTGCAAGTACACGGGGAACGGCTGGGACGTCCAGGAGCAGACGAAGGAAGAGGCCGCCGCCGAGCCGAACCACTACACCAAGAAGTACGCGAAGGTCGACCACGAGCAGCGCAGGCAGTACTGGAAGAAGGAGCAGCGGAAGAAGACCCGGGAGCACCGCCTGAAGTTCCTCGCGCACAACAGCGAAGAGGTCGACGAGATCGTCGACCAGGCCGAGAAGGCGTGCCGCAGGGGACGCGGGATCGGACGTGTCGCCTGCTCGGTGGAGGTCAACTCCGACTGGTTCAAGGAGCACACCGCGGAGCAGATCTTCGGCGAGGCCCTCGACCGCATCGACGAGGGCTGGAGGGACGAGGGCAAGGTGAAGGATCCCCACGCGTTCAGCGAGGAAGAGTTCCTCCTGGCACTCCAACTCGCGCGTGAGGGACAGACCGTCGTGTCCCGTGGAGAGAACATCGGGGCACCGGGCGCCGAGGGAGACAAGCGCTTCGACGCCTGGGTGGACGGTGTCCGCTCCGAGTTCAAGATCCTGTCGACCGACAAGGTCAGGACGGTGAAGGATGCGCTGTCCGACGCCAACAAGAAGGGAGCGGACGCCGTGTACGTCAAGCTCAAGGAGTTCGACGTGGACGAAGCCGAGGGCATCGTCAACGATTGGGCGGGTGACACCCGTCGCACCGTCAACCTGACGACGGTCTATATCGTTCACGAGGACGGCATCAAGCCGCTCCACTTCAAGTAGACGAGGAACAGGTCGCAGTGCACCACCACACCGCCGTCCCGGCGACGCTGGCCGGGGAGACCCGGCAGCACCTGGGGCTGTCCGTGCGTGACACGGACGTCGAGGTCGCCGTCTCGGCCTCCGGCGTCGTCCTCCACGGCTTCCCCGTGGAAGCCGCGGCCGCCCGTCGCGCCTGGGAGTGGTGGCGGGACCGGCACGACCGGTCCGGTCTCGTGCCCTTCCTGTCCGGCCACAGCCCCCTCGCCCTGGTCGAGCTCGACCGGGGCGAGGGGCCCTGGCGCCGCGGCAGCCGGGAACTGCTGGCGTCGGCGCTGCGGCCCGTCCCCGCGGACGTCGTGGCGGAGCTGAAGGCGGCACGCCTGCGCGAGATGATCGACATCTACGTCCCCCCACGGGACGACGCCGATCGTCGGGAGATCGCGGAGTACGAACTGCTCCTCGATCCGGAGGCGGTGGCGGCGGAACTCTCCGCCGCCCCGCCGGTCACGGCGCCACCCCCCGCTCCGGCGGACGGCGGGGAGGAGCCCCTGTGGCTCGTCTTCGTCGAGGCGGAGGGGAGCTACGCGCTGCCCGCGCTGCTCCCCCGGCTGATCTCGACGCCCAACTGGTCGGGCCACCCGGACCGTGAGCTGCTCCCCGCCGACCACGTGGCGGTGCTGCGGCACTGGCACGAGCGGCACGGGGCGGAGTTCCTCTTCGCGGACTCGGCCACCTTGCACCTCGTCGTCGCGCGCCCGCCCCGTTCGCGGGGCGAGCGCGCGGAGGCCGCGGTGGAGCAGTACGTCTACTGCCCGGACCTCGGTGACCCCGAGTTGATCGGGAACGGCCAGGCGGGCTCCACCGAGTGGACGTTCTGGTGGGACTGACGGACGGCTGAACAGCAGGAACCGGTGCCCCGGCGGATCTTCCGCCGGGGCACCGGCATTTCCGCCACCGGCCTCACGCGTCCCAGAGGGCCCCGAGTCCGAGCAGTTCGTCGCGGTGCTCGATCCGGTCGGTCCACTCCGCCGGCCAGGCGTCCGCGCCCAGGTGGGCACCGGCGAAGGCGCCGGCGAGGGCCGCGATCGAGTCGGAGTCGCCGCGGGTGCAGGCGGCCCGGCGCAGGACGGTGAGCGGTTCGCCGGGGAAGAGCAGGAAGCAGAGCAGCCCGGTGGCGAGCGCCTCCTCCGCGATCCAGCCGTCGCCGGTGTACGTGCACGGGTCGAGCTCCGGGTCGGCGGTGCGCTGCACGGAGTCGAGCCGTTCGAGGACGGCGAGGCACTCGTCCCAGCCGCGCCGGACGAAGTGCCGGGCGCTCGGGTCCTGGGAGCGGGTCCAGAGGTCGCCGAGCCAGCGCTCGTGGTACGTGTCGCGGTTCTCGTACGCGTACGAGCGCAGCTGTCCGACGAGCCCGGCCGGGTCCACGCCCTGGGCGAGCAGCCACACGGCCCGCGCGGTGAGGTCGGAGGCGGCGAGACCGGTGGGGTGCCCGTGGGTGAGCGCGGCCTGGAGCTGGGCGGCGCCGGCCCGCTGGTCCTCGCTCAGTCCGGGAACGAGGCCGAGGGGCGCGACGCGCATGTTGGCGCCGCAGCCCTTGGAGCCGATCTGGCTGGCGTCCTGCCAGGGGCGGTCGCCGTCGAGGAGCATGCAGGCCCGCAGGCAGGTGTTACCGGGGGCGCGGTTGTTCTCCGGCGAGTGGTACCAGTCGACGAACTCGTCGCGGACGGGCCGGGCGAGCCGGAGCGGGGTGAGCGGGCCGCGGTCAAGGGCGGTCCTGATGCCCCGCGCGAGGGCGAGGGTCATCTGGGTGTCGTCGGTGACGTACGCGGTCCCCCGTGTCACCGGCAGCTCCATCGTCCGCCACGGCCCGCATGTGGCGAGAATCGCCGGGACGTCGTTGAACTCGGTCGGGAAGCCCAGCGCGTCCCCCAGCGCCAGCCCCATCAGCGTCCCCGTGGCGGCCTTCTTCGGCGTGCTGTTCATGCGGATCGTCCTTCCGGTCGGAGCAGTGGCGGGTGGAGGGCGGTGGCCTCCCCCGCCCGGTAGAGCGCGGCCGGTTTCCCCCGTCCGCCGGTGCGGCGCGGGGGTCCTTCGACCGGCTCGACGAAGCCGGGGGTGGTGAGGACCTTGCGCCGGAAGTTGGGGCGGTCGAGCGGGACGCCCCAGACCGTCTCGTACACCTCGCGCAGCTCGCCGAGGGTGAACTCGGGCGGGCAGAAGGCGGTGGCGAGGCAGGTGTACTCCAGCTTGGCGCCGACGCGCCCGCGGGCGTCGGCGAGGATCTCGTCGTGGTCGAAGGCGAGTGCCGGGACCTCGTCGTAGGGCAGCCAGCGGGCCTCGGCCGCGTCGCCGCCGCCGCGCGGTTCGGGCAGGTCGGGGACGAGCGCGGTGTACGCCACCGACACGACCCGCATCCTCGGGTCGCGGTCGGGTTCGGTGTAGGTGCGGAGCTGTTCGAGGTGGAGGCCCGCGACGGTGGCCTCGGGCAGTCCGGTCTCCTCGGCGAGTTCGCGGCGGGCGGCGGTGCCGGCGGACTCGCGGGGCAGCACGAAGCCGCCGGGGAGCGCCCAGGCGCCCGCGTACGGCTCCTGGCCGCGCTGGACGAGCAGGACGTGCAGCCGGCCGGCGCGGACGGTGAGGACGGCGAGGTCGACGGTGACGGCGAAGGGTTCGAAGGCCCGGGGGTCGTACCCCTCGGGGCGCGGCGGGGTGGTCATCGGCGCTCCGGGAGGGGGTCGGCGAGGTGCCAGCCCTCGGCGAGCAGCGCGTCGACGGCGGCGACGGCGGTGGCGAGGCGCTCCTCGTGGGGGCCGGTGAGGACGACGGTGCGGCGGCCGCTGTGGGCGAGCTGGGTGAGGAAGCGGGCGGTCATCCAGGGGCGGAGGTGTTCCCCGTCGCGGAGCCCGTCGTCCTCGAAGGCGACGCCCCGGTGGTCGGTGAGCAGCCAGAGGTGCTGCCTGCCGCGGGCGGCGATCTCCCCGGTGGCGGCGCTGGTGGTGCCGAGGTACCGCTCGTGCCAGATGGTGGTGGCGAAGGCGTCGGTGTCGCAGAAGAGGACGGGCGAGCCGTCGCGGGCGGCCTCCTCCTCCAGCTCGGCCTGGCGCTGGGCGATGACGGGGAAGTCGGTGGTGCGGAAGGCGACGTCGGGCCAGGTGGCGTCCGGTTCGCGCTCGCGCAGTTCGGCGAGTCTGAGTTCGCTGTACGCGCGGCCGTACTCGGGGACGTACCGGGTGCGTGCCCAGATCCCGCCGCGCCGCCGGTAGTGGTCGGCGAGGGCGAGGGCCATGGTGGTGGTGCCGGTGGACTCGGCGCCGAGGACGACGATCCGGCGGGTAAGCGCGGCCCGCACGGGCGGCTCCAGGAAGTCCCAGCATCCGGCGGGGTCGGCGCGGACGGCGGTGCCGGAGACGGGGTGGCGGAGCCGCTCGGGGTCGACGGCGACGGACGCGGCGCCGAAGCGGCGGCCGAGCTCCTCGCCGTACGGCTCCGAGGTGAAGACGGCGTCGACGGGCTCGGGGACGGCGGCTCTGAAGACCGCCATGTGGGCGTCCCAGACGTCGGGGTCGGTGAGGTCGACGGGGATGTCGTCGACGGCGCCGACGACGAGGGCGTCGGGGTGGACCTCGCGCATCCAGGCGACCCGCTCCTCCAGCGGCAGGGACTCGACGGAGGAGGCGCAGACGAGGACGGTGACGCGCTCGCAGGCGGCGAGGGCGGTGCGGACGAGGTGGTGGTGGCCGGCGTGCGGCGGATAGAACTTGCCGAGGACGAGCCCGTGGCCGTACGAGGTCATGCCACGGCCTCCAGCGGGCGGCGCGCGGCGGCGGGGTCGCGGCTCCAGCCGCGCAGGCCGGCCACGCAGAGGGCCAGGAAGCCGACGTACAGCAGCGAGGTCAGGTAGAGGCCCTTGTACGCGTACAGCGGCACGTAGACGACGTCGGCGGCGATCCACAGCCACCAGGACTCCAGGCGCTTGCGGCACTGGCCGTAGGTGGCCATGAGGGAGAGGCCGGTGGTGAGGGCGTCCCAGAAGGGGACGGTGGAGTCGGTGGCCCGGTCGAGGAGGAGGGCGAGGGCGAGGGTCCCCACCGTCCCCGCCGCGAGCAGCCAGGTCCATTCGGTGCGGGTGGTGCGCCGCACCGGAAGGGTCTCGGCGGAGCCTGGTCCACCCCCGTGGGTCCAGGTCCACCAGCCGTACGCGGCGAGGACGATGAAGACGATCTGGAGGCCGGCGTCGGCGTAGAGGCCCGCCTGGGTGAAGAGCAGGACGAAGAAGAGGTTGTTGGCGATGCCGATCGGCCAGTTGGCGAGGTGCTGCCGGGCGACGAGCCAGACGCAGAGGGCGCCGCTGCCGAAGCCGAGGACCTCGGTCCAGCCGACGGGGGTGTCGAGGAGTGTGAAGAGGGGCCGCTGGAGGGGTTCGAGTACGTCCGCGAGGCTCACGCCCGCCTCCTTAAGAGTCATTCTGACTATAAAAGGCGGCGGGGGTCGCGCACAAGCCCGAAAGACGGCAGGGGCCCGTATCCGCGTCGCGGATACGGGCCCCTGCCGGAAAGCACGGGAACCAGGCGGTCCTAGAGACCGACCTCCTTCATCAGCATGCCGACCTCGGTGTTGGACAGGCGGCGCAGCCAGCCCGACTTCTGGTCGCCGAGCCCGATCGGACCGAAGGCGGTGCGGACCAGCTTCTCGACCGGGAAGCCCGCCTCGGCGAGCATCCGGCGCACGATGTGCTTGCGGCCCTCGTGGAGCACGACCTCGACCAGGTAGTTCTTGCCGAGCTGCTCGACCACGCGGAAGTGGTCGGCGCGGGCGTAGCCGTCCTCCAGCTCGATGCCGTCCTTGAGCCGCTTGCCGACCTCGCGGGGCAGCGGGCCGGTGACGGCGGCCAGATAGGTCTTCTTCACGCCGTACTTGGGGTGGGTGAGACGGTGGGCCAGCTCGCCGTGGTTGGTGAGCAGGATGATGCCCTCGGTCTCGGTGTCGAGCCGGCCGACGTGGAAGAGCCGGGTCTCGCGGTTGGTGACGTAGTCGCCCAGGCACTGGCGGCCGTCGGGGTCCTCCATGGTGGAGACGACGCCGGCCGGCTTGTTCAGCGCGAAGAACTGGTACGACTGGGTCGCCACGGACAGGCCGTCGACGCGGATCTCGTCGCTGTCCTGCACGCGGAGGCCCTGCTCCAGGACGATCTCGCCGTTGACCTCGACGCGGGCCTGCTCGATCAGCTCCTCGCAGGCGCGGCGGGAGCCGTAGCCGGCGCGGGCGAGGACCTTCTGCAGCCGCTCGCCCTCCTGCTCGGCGCCCGGGAAGGTCTTGGGGGTCTTGACCTGGGGCTTGTTCGCGTACCGCTCGCGGTTGCGCTCCTCGGTCCTGGCGTCGTACTCGCGCGAGCGCGCCGGGGCCGTACGGCCGCCGGGGCCCCGCCGCTGCCCGCCCGCGGGCTGCTTCGGGGACTGCTTGGGGCCGCCCTTGGCGCCGCCGCGGGCCGCGTCGCCGCGTCCCTTGCGGGGGGCGTCGGAGGGCATGCTCACGTCGTAGCTGCGCTCCTCGGGGCGGGTCTTCCGGGGGCGGCCGGCGCTCTGGCCGCGCTCGTCGCGGCCGTTGCCCGCGCCCCGGTAGTTGTTGCCGCGGCCGCCGCTCTTGGCACCACGGCTCCCGCCGTTGTTTCCGCTGTTCCTGCCGCTGCTGCTTCGCATCACACTTCCGTCGTCTCTTCGTCCGCTGGCTCGCCCCGGCCGGGTTCTTCGTCCCGGTCGGGATCGAACGACGGAACGCCTTCCAGGGAGTCCGGCTCGACCGCGTCCGCCTCGGGGAGGAAGGGCGCGAGCTCCGGGAGCTCGTCCAGGCCTCTGAGGCCCATCCGCTCCAGGAAGTAGTTCGTCGTCCTGTACAGGATCGCACCTGTTTCGGGTTCCGCGCCCGCCTCCTCCACAAGGCCGCGCTGGAGGAGGGTCCGCATCACGCCGTCGCAGTTGACCCCGCGGACGGCGGAGACCCGGGAACGGCTGACCGGCTGGCGGTACGCGACCACCGCCAGGGTCTCCAGGGCGGCCTGGGTCAGCCGGGCCTGCTGGCCGTCCAGGACGAAGGCCTCGACGGCCGCGGCGTGGGCGGGGCGGGTGTAGTAGCGCCAGCCGCCGGCGATCCGGCGCAGCTCGAAGCCGCGCCCGTCGGCGGTGTACTCGTCGGCCAGCTCGTGGAGGGCGTCGGCGACCTCGCGCGGGGTGCGGTCGAGGACCTTGGCGAGGTGGGCCTCGGTGGCGGGTTCGTCGACGACCATCAGGACGGCTTCGAGGGCGGGCTTGAGGTCGCTCATACCGGCTGGTCCTCCGTGTCGAATTCCTCGGTCACCCGGGTCTCGCCGTCGCCGCCGGTCCAGGAGACCGTGAGCCGGCCCAGCGGGTCCTCCTGGTCGAGGGCGACGGCCTTCTCCCGGTACAGCTCCAGGAGGGCCAGGAAGCGGGCGACGACGGTCAGGGTGTCCCCGGCGTCCTCGACCAGCTCCTGGAAGTCCGCGGTGCCGCACTCGCGCAGCAGGGCGGCGACGATCCCGGCCTGTTCGCGGACGCTGACCAGCGGGGCGTGGATGTGGTCGACGTACACCTGGGGCGCGGCCTTGGGCCGCATGGCCTTCACGGCGAGCTTCGCGAAGCCCTCGGCGCCGATCGAGATGACGACCTCGGGCAGCAGCTCGGCGTGGTGGGGCTCCAGGCCGACGGTCCGGGGGTGGCGCCGGCCCTCGCCCTCCCAGCGCTCGGCGAAGATCTCGGCGATCCGCTTGTACGCGCGGTACTGGAGGAGCCGGGCGAAGAGCAGGTCGCGGGCCTCCAGGAGGGCGAGGTCGGCCTCGTCCTCGACCTCGGCGGCGGGCAGCAGCCGGGCGGCCTTGAGGTCGAGCAGGGTGGCGGCGACGACCAGGAACTCGGTGGTCTGGTCGAGGTCCCCGTCGGGACCGAGGTTCCGGATGTGGGCCATGAACTCGTCGGTGACCTGCGAGAGCGCGACCTCGGTGACGTCCAGCTTGTGCTTGGTGATCAGCTGGAGGAGCAGATCGAACGGCCCCTCGAAGTTCGCGAGCCGCACGGTGAACCGCCCGTCCCCGGCGCCTCCCGTCCCCTCGGCCTCCGGCTCCGGAGCGGGTACGGGCTCCGGCTCCGGTACGGGCTCGGGCTCCGGCTCCGGTGCGGGCTCCGTCGCGGGGCCCTCGGGGGGCCCGTCGAGCCCGCCGCCCCGGCCCAGCGTGCGGCGGCGCGGTGGGCGGGACGTTTCGTCGGCGTGCGGGTGCATCGGGGCGGTTCCAGGAGGTGCGGGGGGCGGGGCCGCCCGCAGGGTACCGTCAGCGGCCGCGCAGACGGCGGACGAGGATGCTCGCCTCGCCGCGGGACTCCAGGTCCGCCAGGACGACGGCGACCGCCTCGCGGACGATCCGGCCGCGGTCGACGGCCAGGCCGTGCTCGCCGCGCAGCACGAGGCGCGCGTGCTCCAGGTCCATGAGCTCCTCGGCGGAGACGTAGACCGTGATCTTC
Source organism: Streptomyces sp. R302 (assembly GCF_012927245.1). Classification (GTDB taxonomy): domain Bacteria; phylum Actinomycetota; class Actinomycetes; order Streptomycetales; family Streptomycetaceae; genus Streptomyces. The sequence goes on along the minus strand of NZ_JABBGE010000008.1, from coordinate 30,427 downwards.
TCGTCGTGCCGCTCCCGGCCGCTGGGCCGCCGCGCGGCGGCCCGGCCGCCCCGGCGCCGTGCGGGGGCGCCGGCCTGGGCGGCCGCCTTCACGGGGGCGGGCTGCTGCTGCGCGGGGACCGACTCGGTCTCCCGGGCGCGCGGCTCGGCCGCCTCCGAGTCGGCGGCCGTGTGCTCGGCGGAGCCGGCGGCGGCGCCGTCCACGCCGGCCGCCGTGTCGCTCTCTCCCGCCGGAGCGGGAACGGTTCGGCGGGGCGACGAGGACTGCAGTGCCGTCCCCCCGGTCGTACGGAAGAGTTCGTCGGCTCCGGGCAGACTCACTCGGCGTGACACCGGGCGAGCACCTCCCTGGCGAGCTGGCGGTAGGCGGCGGCGCCCACGGAGTTGGAGGCGTACGTGGTGATGGGCTCGCCGGCGACGGTGGTCTCCGGGAAGCGCACCGTCCGGCCGATCACCGTGTGGTACACGTGGTCGTCGAAGGCCTCGACGACGCGGGCGAGCACCTCGCGGGAGTGGACGGTCCGGGAGTCGTACATGGTGGCGAGGATGCCGTCGAGCTCGAGCTCGGGGTTGAGCCGCTCCTGGACCTTCTCGATGGTCTCGGTCAGCAGGGCGACACCGCGCAGCGCGAAGAACTCGCACTCCAGCGGCACGATGACCTTGTGAGCGGCCGTCAGGGCGTTCACGGTCAGCAGGCCGAGCGAGGGCTGACAGTCGATCACGATGTAGTCGTAGTCGTTCATCAGCGGCTTGAGGGCGCGCTGCAGCGTCGACTCGCGCGCGACCTCGGAGACCAGCTGCACCTCGGCGGCGGAGAGGTCGATGTTGCTCGGCAGCAGGTCCATGTTGGGGACCGCCGTCTTGAGCAGCACCTCGTCCGCCGACATGCCCCGCTCCATGAGCAGGTTGTAGACGGTGAGGTCGAGCTCCATCGGGTTCACGCCGAGGCCGACCGACAGGGCGCCCTGCGGGTCGAAGTCGACGAGCAGCACCCGTCGTCCGTACTCGGCGAGCGCGGCGCCCAGGTTGATGGTCGACGTGGTCTTGCCGACGCCGCCCTTCTGGTTGCACATCGCGATGATCTTGGCGGGGCCGTGGTCGGTCAGCGGGCCCGGGATCGGGAAGTACGGCAGCGGCCGTCCGGTGGGGCCGATCCGCTCGCGGCGCTGGCGGGCAGCGTCGGGCGCGAGGGTGGCCGCGTACTCCGGGTCGGGCTCGTACTCGGCGTCGGGGTCGTAGAAGTGCCCCTCGGGCAGCTCGTCGTAGGCGGCGAAGTGGGTGGACTCTCGGCCCATCTCGTTGCCGGCCGTGGCGTTCACGTGTAGGCCGTCCATCGTCTTCAGCGTGTGGGGTGTCGTCATGGGCTGGTGCGTCGCGAAGGTCCGCACCGCGACGGAGCCGACCGGGGCACCTGGCGCACCGCTCCCGGGAGTAAATGTCGACTTATTCACAAGTCGTCTTACCTCCTTGGATGTGACCAGGAACATTTATCGATCTGTCAGCGTGGCACCATGCCGACGGTTGGCGACTCTATGGCGTGTCACCGCTCCGCAGCAACACAATCGCCCGGACCCGGCCCGTTGTGTCGGCAACCGAACACGGCTCTGTCAAGGGTGCGCGACCACGCATCCACACGTTTCAGGGGTGTGCGAAACGGTTAAAGGGTTACGTTCGAGGCGAGTTGACCGAACGTTTTGGCGTGGCCGGAGACACAGCCGGCCGGACCTTGTCGAACAAGGTCCGGCCGGGTGCGTGACATTGACGGCGGGCGTTGACGGGGCCGCCGCCGGAGCCCTCGCGAGGGCGCTCCGAGGTCAGCCGACGAGGGTGCTCAGCTCGACGTGCTCGTAGCCGTGCGCCTCGGCCACCTCCTTGTAAACCACCTTGCCGTCATGGGTGTTGAGGCCCAGGCCGAGGGCGGCGTCGCGGCGGATCGCCTCGACCCAGCCGTTGTTCGCCAGCGACACGATGTAGGGCAGCGTGGCGTTGGTGAGCGCGTAGGTGGAGGTGTTCGGGACCGCGCCGGGCATGTTGGCGACGCAGTAGAAGACCGAGTTGTGGACCTGGAAGGTCGGCTCGGCGTGCGTGGTCGGGTGCGAGTCCTCGAAGCAGCCGCCCTGGTCGATCGCGATGTCGACAAGGACACTTCCGGGCTTCATCTTGGCGACGAGCTCGTTGGTGACCAGCTTCGGGGCCTTGGCGCCCGGGATGAGGACGGCGCCGATGACGAGGTCGGCCTCGACGACGGCCTTCTCCAGCTCGAAGGCGTTGGAGACGACGGTCTGCACCTTGGTGCCGAAGATCTTGTCGGCCTCGCGGAGCTTGTTGATGTCGCGGTCGAGCAGGGTCACGTGGAAGCCCATGCCGACGGCGATCTGCACGGCGTTCCAGCCGGAGACGCCGCCGCCGATGACGACGGCCCTGCCGGCGTGGGTGCCGGGGACGCCGCCGGGCAGGACACCGCGGCCGCCGGCCGAGCGCATCAGGTGGTACGCGCCGACCTGCGGGGCCAGGCGGCCCGCGACCTCGGACATCGGGGCGAGCAGCGGGAGCGCGCGGTTCGCGGTCTCGACCGTCTCGTAGGCGATGGCGGTGGTGCCGGACTCCAGGAGGGCGTCCGTGCACTCCTTGGAGGCGGCGAGGTGCAGGTAGGTGAAGAGCGTCTGGTCCTTGCGGAGGCGGTGGTACTCCTCCGCGATCGGCTCCTTGACCTTGAGGAGCAGGTCGGCGGTGGCCCAGACCTCGTCGGCGGTGGCGAGGATCGCGGCGCCCGCGGCGACGTACTCCTCGTCCGTGATCGAGGAGCCGACGCCGGCGTTCTGCTCGATGAAGACCTGGTGGCCGTTGCGGACGAGCTCGTGGACACCGGCGGGGGTGATGGCCACGCGGAACTCGTTGTTCTTGACCTCGCGGGGGATGCCGACCTTCATCGTCGATCACGGTCCTTGAATCGGGGGGATAACTGGTGCACTGCGATACATACCCGGATGCACTGCGGCACACCGGAGCAGACCACGTTCGAACGCGGCGGAACCAGTCTAATGAAGGAGTTCCCGCTGTCTAGCCTTTCAAAGTACTAATCTTCCGCAGACCCACTGCGGATTTCGTAGGCACAGCGGTCGGTTTCCAGCAGACGGTCCGCGGCGGCCCGGTGCAGCCGCGCCGCGGCCGGGTCCCCGAGCCGGTCCAGGGTGTCGGCGAGCCGCAGCTGGAGCGCCGCCTGGAGCCGGGTGTCCCGGGCACGGCGGGCCCACTCGACCGCCTCCTCGCAGGTCCGCAGCGACTCCTCGGGCCGTCCGGCGTACTCCTGCACCCGGGCCGCCTCGCTCAACGCCCGTGCGTGGCCCGGGAGATCGCCGAGCCTGCGGTAGCCGGACGCGGCCGCCCGCCAGTGCCGCAGGGCCTCCCCGTACCGCCCGGCATAGGTCTGTACGGCTCCGAGGCGGGCGTACAGGCGCGCCTGGTCGGCCCGCTCGTCATGGGCGAGCCGCTGGGCCAGGGCGCGGCCGTACCAGTCGCCGGCCCGCTGCCAGTCGCCGAGCTCCTGATAGCTGCCGCCTACGGATTCCATCGCCCGACCGGTGGCGTACGGATCATTTGCCCGCCTTCCGACCTCCCATGCCAACCGATATCGCAGCAGGGCGTCCTTCGTGCGGCCCGTCTTGGCGTCGAGGTCGCCGAGGTTGAGGAGGGCGGCGGCCCGCTCGCGGTGGAGTCCGCGCCGCTCGGCCACGTCGAGGACGAGCCGGTGCAGCCCGTAGAGGTCGGGGGCCGCCGCCTCGGCCCCGCGGTGCGCGGTCAGCGCCCGCACCAGGGAGGCGATGAGCCGGCGGGCGAGGGTGTCGAGCTCGCCGTCCGCGACCGCGAGCCGGGCGCAGGCGAGCAGCTCGGTGCGGCGGGAGGCCAGCCAGTCGGCGGCGTCCTCGACGGTGGCGAAGCGCAGGGCGCGCGGCAGACCGGCGAGCTTGCGCCGGGCCGGGGAGCCCTCGGGTTCGGTGACCGCACGGCAGGACTGGAGGAGCCGTACGGTCCGCTCCAGCATCCGGGCCCGGGCGAGCTGCACCTCGGCGGGCCGGTCGCGCTCCTCCAGCTGGGCGCGAAGGAGGGGGACGAGGTGGCCGGGGACCTCGTACCGCCCGTCGGCGGTCTCGGCCACCAGGCCGAGGCGGGCGAAGTCCGCGAGCGTGGTCGCCGCCGCCGAGACCGAGCAGCCGGCCAGGGCGGAGGCGGTGTGGGCGTCGGCCCGGCCGAGCGGGGCGAGCGCCAGGAAGCGCAGTATCCGGGCGGCCGGCTGGGGCAGCGCCTGGTGGGCCAGGAGGAAGGTACGGGTGAGGGGGTCGCCGCTCAGGCCGCGCAGCCGCTTGGCGAGGTCGGCGACGGAGGTCTCGGGCCGGCCGGCCAGCCAGCCGCCGGCCAGGACCACCGCGGCGGGCAGTCCGCCGCACTCCTCGACCAGCGCCTCGGCGGCCTGCGGGTCGACGGTGATCCGGACCGAGCCGGTGGCCGAGGTCAGCAGCTCGATCGCGGACTTCGGGTCGAGGCCGCCCAGCGTGCAGGGCCGGACGTCCGGGATCCCGGTCAGCGGCCCCCGGGCCACCGCGACGACCAGGGCGTCGGGGTTGTCGGGGAGCAGCGGATCGGCCTGCTCGGCGTCGACGGCGTCGTCGAGCAGGAGGATCGCCCGGCGCGTGCCGAGCGCCTCGCGGACCAGTTCGGTCAGCTCGTCCTCGGCGGCGCCGGGCGGCTCGGCGACCCCGAGGTCGCGCAGCAGCCCGCGGGCGGCCCTGGCGGTGGGGACGGGTTCCCCGCCGGGCTCGGTGAGCCGCGCCCGGTAGACCCCGTCGGGGTAGCGGGCGGCGACCGAGGCGATGAGCTCCTCGGCGAGCGAGGTCCGCCCGGAGCCGGGCCGGCCCGCGACGAGGAGGACGCGGGCGCGGGGCTCCTTGCGGCCGGTGAGGGTGTCGAGACCGGTCCGCTCGATGTCGGCGCGGAGGGCCTTCAACTCCCGCTGCCGGCCGTAGAACTGCCGGCTGCCGGCCGCTGCCACCGCCTGATCCGTCACGGGCCACGCTCCCGTCCACCTGCGCACGAGCCGATCCCCGCGGGGGACTCCGCACGGGCGTGTACGAGCGTAGTTCAGCCCCTGCCGCCCACCTTGCGGAGCGCGGCGGGCGCATCCCCCGATCGGATCAGCCGACAGTCACACCGCCCCATCACGAGCCATGCCCACCCCCGCCCGTGTGGGCAGGCGTCCCGCAGGGCGGGACGGGTGGGCACACGGGACGGCGCCCTTCAGCGGCGCCTCCGCGTTCCGCGCCTTGACCCGCACCACGAGCGCGGCGCACCAAGGCGTGCGGGTCCAGGCGCGGAAGCCTCTGGCGCCGGCAAAGGCGCCGCCCGTTGTGCCCACCCTCCCCCAAGCTCTCGGCTTCGCTCCAGCAGGGGGGACCCCCATCGCCCCGGCGGAACGCATGCCCACAACGGACGGCGGTGCGGCCGGCAACGGCGTTACGCCTCGAACGGGCGGGCCGGCCACGGCGCGTCGGCCGGGCGGAGCGCGTCGACCCCGTCACCCGCACGCGCCGCGACGAGCGACAGCACCCCCACCACCAGGCAGTTGTTGTGCAGCTCGCCCGCGAGCACCCCGCGGACCAGCTCGGCGAGCGGCACCCGCGCCACCTCCATGTCCGCCTCCTCCTCGGAGACCGCGTACCGCTCCCCCTCCGCCTCGGCGAGGTCCCGCGCCAGGAAGATCCGTACGGCCTCGTCGCAGCCGCCCGGCGTGGTGTAGACGTCGGCGAGGACCCGCCACTCCCCCGCCTTGGCGTACGCCTCCTCGTACAGCTCGCGCTGCGCCGCGTGCAGCGGGTTCTCGCCGGGCACGTCGAGCAGGCCCGCCGGGATCTCCCACAGCTTCTGCCGCACCGGGTGGCGGTACTGCCGCAGCACGAGCACCCGGTCCTGGTCGTCCAGGGCGAGCACGGCGACGGAGCCGGGGTGGACCTGGTAGTCGCGGCGGGCGACCGACCCGTCCGGCATGACCACGTCGTCCGTGCGGACACTCGTCTTCTTTCCCGTGAAGGGGGTGGTGGTGGCGACGACCTGCCACTCCTCCGGGGTGTCCTGCACCTTCATCTCTGTCCTCCCGTACCCGAACCACATACGAAAACCGGGGTACCGGCCCGTCAGGACCCGTACCCCGGCAACGTTAACGCCTGGCTACTTCTTGCCCGTCTTGCGCTCGACGGCCGCCTTGACCAGGCCCGCGAAGAGCGGGTGCGGGCGGGTCGGGCGGGACTTCAGCTCCGGGTGCGCCTGGGTGGCGACCAGGTAGGGGTGGATCTCCTTCGGGTACTCGACGAACTCGACGAGCTTGTTGTCCGGGGAGGTGCCGGAGAAGACCAGACCGGCCTTCTTCTCCAGCTCGGCGCGGTACGCGTTGTTCACCTCGTAGCGGTGGCGGTGGCGCTCCTCGACGTACGGCTCGCCGTCGTAGGTCTCGCGGACGACCGAACCCTCGGCGAGCTTCGCCGGGTAGAGGCCCAGGCGCATCGTTCCGCCCAGGTCGCCGGCGCCCTCCACGTAGGCGAGCTGCTCCTCCATCGTGGAGACGACGGGGTGCGCGGTGGCCGGGTCGAACTCGGTGGAGTTCGCCTCGGGGATGTCCGCGAGGTTGCGGGCCGCCTCGATGACGATGCACTGGAGGCCGAGGCAGATGCCGAGCAGCGGCACCTTGTGCTCGCGGGCGTACTGGATGGCACCGACCTTGCCGGAGACGCCGCGGTCGCCGAAGCCGCCGGGGATGAGGATGGCGTCGCAGTCGCCGAGCTGCTTCTCGGCGCCGGCCTGGGTCTTGCAGTCGTCGGAGGTGACCCACTTGACCTTGACCCGCGCCTTGTTGGCGAAGCCGCCGGCGCGCATGGCCTCGGTCACCGACAGGTAGGCGTCGGGCAGGTCGATGTACTTGCCGACGAGCGCGACGGTGACCTCGTGGTCGGGGTTGTGGACGCGGTCCAGGAGGTCCTCCCAGACGGTCCAGTCCACGTCGCGGAAGGGCAGGTCGAGCTTGCGGACGACGTAGGCGTCGAGGCCCTCGGTGTGCAGCACCTTCGGGATGTCGTAGATCGACGGGGCGTCGATGGCGGCGACGACCGCGGCCTCGTCGACGTCGCACATCAGCGAGATCTTGCGCTTGATGGCGGTGGGGACCTCGCGGTCGGCGCGCAGCACGATCGCGTCGGGCTGGATGCCGATGTTGCGCAGGGCGGCGACCGAGTGCTGGGTCGGCTTGGTCTTCAGCTCGCCGGAGGGGCCGATGTAGGGCAGCAGCGAGATGTGCACGACGAAGACGTTGTCGCGGCCGACCTCGTGGCGGACCTGGCGGACGGTCTCCAGGAAGGGCAGCGACTCGATGTCGCCGACGGTGCCGCCGACCTCGGTGATGACGACGTCGACGTCGTCGGTGGCCATGCGGCGGATCCGCGACTTGATCTCGTTGGTGATGTGCGGGATGACCTGCACGGTGTCGCCGAGGTACTCGCCGCGCCGCTCCTTGGCGATGACCTGCGAGTAGACCTGGCCGGTGGTGACGTTGGCCGAGCCGTCGAGGTCGACGTCGAGGAAGCGCTCGTAGTGGCCGATGTCCAGGTCGGTCTCGGCGCCGTCGTTGGTGACGAACACCTCACCGTGCTGGAACGGGTTCATCGTGCCCGGGTCGACGTTGAGGTACGGGTCGAGCTTCTGCATCGTGACCCGCAGGCCCCGCGCCTTCAGGAGCGCACCCAGGCTGGAGGCGGTGAGGCCCTTGCCGAGCGAGGAGGCGACACCCCCGGTGACGAAGATGTGCTTGGTCGTCGTGGATTTGGGCGGCATCGCCAAGAGGGGGCTCCCGTGGTCGCGTTCTGGAGGTGCGAAGCGGCAGGTCCTCCGGAAGAATCGGGGGTGCCGTCGCTGCGGTTTCGGGGGTTTCGGCTGGCGCCGTTTCCCACCGGTCCACGGGGTACCAGGGTATCAGTGACATCCGGAGACCGCTTCCGGCCACACGGGCGGCGCGCCCGCCGACCGGGCGGGACGGGCCTTCCCGGGGTCTTTTCCGGGACCTTCCCGGGTCCTATTCCGGGAGCTTCCCGGGGCCTGGGCGGGGCCGTCGGGGGTGCTCGGCGGGGCTCCGGGGGCGTATCGACAGCAGCTGTTCACCCGTGTGGAGCAGCGCGTTACACAGGTGATCACCACGGTCACTACTGTGCGGACCATCCCGCCCGGCCGTGTCGCCGGGCGGCCGGCCGACGGCACCACCCCCGCCCGTGGAACCGGACCGGGAGCCCGTGTCGCCTCCCCTCGACCCGCTGCCGGAGCCGGCCATCCCGCACACTGGCACCGCGGGCACCTCTCGCAACTCGCAACATCTGCTGCACGCGCCCCGAGGGGCGGACGGGCCGTTCGACTGGAGTGAAGCACGTGGCCGGGCGTATCGAGGATTACGCACTCATCGGAGACATGCAGACCGCGGCGCTGGTCTGCCGGGACGGCAGTGTCGACTGGCTCTGCCTCCCCCGCTTCGACTCGCACGCGGTCTTCGCGGGGCTGCTCGGCACCGAGGAGCACGGCTTCTGGAGAGTGGGCCCGGCCGGGCCCGCCGACGCCGAGCCCGCCCCGGCGGACCGCCGCCGCTACCGGGGCGACTCGCTGGTCCTGGAGTCCGAGTGGGACACCCCGCGCGGCACGGTCCGGGTGACCGACTTCATGCCGCCGCGCGACGGCGCCCCCCAGCTGGTCAGGATCGTGGAGGGGATCAGCGGCCGGGTGCGGATGCGCTCGGCGCTGCGGATGCGGTTCAGCTACGGCCGGATCGTCCCCTGGGTCCACAAGGTCGGCGAGCGGACGGTCGCCGTCGCCGGACCGGACTCCGTCTGGTTCGACACCGACGCCGAGACCCACGGCGAGCACCTCACCACCTACTCCGAGTTCACCGTCACTCCCGGCGACCGGATCGCCTTCACCCTGTCCTGGCAGCCCTCGCACAAGGAGCCGCCGGCGCTGCCGGACCCGGAGGGCTCCCTGGAGGCGACCGTCGCCTTCTGGCGCGACTGGGTGGAGCACTGCACGTACCACGGCCCCTACCGGGAGGCGGTGGTCCGCTCGCTGATCACCCTGAAGGCGCTGACGTACGCGCCGACCGGCGGGATCGTCGCCGCGCCGACGACCTCGCTGCCGGAGGAGATCGGCGGCGTACGGAACTGGGACTACCGCTACACCTGGCTGCGGGACGCGGCCATCACCCTCTCCTCGCTGCTGCGCACCGGCTACCGCGACGAGGCCCGCGCCTGGCGGGACTGGCTGCTCCGCGCCGTCGCGGGCGACCCGGAGAACCTGCAGATCATGTACGGCATCGCGGGCGAGCGGGAGCTCGGCGAGGCGGAGCTGGACTGGCTGCCGGGGTACGAGAACTCCGGCCCGGTCCGGGTCGGCAACGGCGCGGCGAACCAGCTCCAGCTGGACGTCTACGGCGAGGTCGCGGAGGCCCTCCACCTCGCCCACATGACGGGCCTGTCCCGCAACGACTACGCCTCCCTGCTCCAGATCAAGCTGATCAACTACCTGGAGACCCACTGGGACCAGCCCGACGAGGGCATCTGGGAGGTCCGCGGCCCGCGCCGGCACTTCACCCACTCCAAGGTGATGGCCTGGGTGGCGGTCGACCGCACGATCAAGCTGATCGAGTCCGGGGACGCGGACGGCCCGCTGGAGCGCTGGCGCGAGCTGCGCGACGACATCCACCGGGACGTCTGCGAGAAGGGCTACGACAAGGAGCGGAACACCTTCACCCAGTCGTACGGCTCCAAGGAGCTGGACGCCTCGCTGCTGCTGATCCCGCAGATGGGCTTCCTGCCGCCGGACGACAAGCGGGTGATCGGCACGATCGAGGCGATCCAGCGGGAGCTGTCCACGGAGGACGGCTTCGTGCTGCGCTATCCGACGGCCGGCGAGGAGGCGGGCGTCGACGGCCTGGAGGGCGACGAGGGCGCGTTCCTCGCCTGCTCGTTCTGGCTCGCCGACGACCTGGCGATGATCGGCCGGGTCGACGAGGCCCGCACCCTCTTCGAGAAGCTCCTCGCGCTCCGCAACGACCTGGGGCTGCTCGCCGAGGAGTGGGACCCCCGGCTCCAGCGGCAGGTCGGCAACTTCCCGCAGGCGTTCAGCCACGTCCCGCTGATCGACACGGCCCTGCGGCTGACGGCGAGCGGCGCGTACGGCGGCTGAGCGGCGGCCCCGGGGGCCCGGATCTACGATGAGAGGTGTTCCTGGCCCCCGTACCGAAAGGGGGGCGGCCATGGCTCCCCACATCACCGTTCCGCCGAGCGCCCTGGCCGGACTCCGCGAGGATCTGGCCGGTGAGGTGTACGTGCCGGGCGATCCCGGCTACGACGAGGCCAGGACCGTCCACAACGGGATGATCGACCGCCGTCCGGCGGTCATCGCCCAGTGCGCGACCCAGGCCGACGTGGCCAACGCGATCCTCTTCGGCCGCGAGACCGGGCTGCAGATCGCGGTGCGCGGCGGCGGCCACTCCGTCGCCGGTGCCTCCGTCGTCGACGGGGCGCTCGTGGTCGACCTGCGCCGGATGCACGCGGTGGTCGCGGACCCGGAGCACATGACGGTACGGGTCGAGGGCGGGGCGACCATGAGCCACCTGGACCACGCGACCCAGCCGTTCGGCCTGGCGACGACCGGCGGGCGGGTCTCCACGACCGGCGTCGGCGGCTTCGTGCTCGGCGGCGGCTCCGGCTGGCTGGAGCGGAAGTTCGGCCTGGCCAGCGACAACCTGCTCGCCGTCGAGCTGATCACGGCCGACGGCCGGCACGTGGTGGCGAGCGAGGAGGAGAACCCGGAGCTGTTCTGGGCGCTGCACGGCGGCGGCGGCAACTTCGGCGTGGCGACCTCGCTGACGCTGCGGCTGCACGAGCTGCCGCACATGAGCATGGCGATGCTCCTCTTCCTGCCGCGGTACGGCCCCGAGGTCGTGCACGCCTACCGGAAGCTGGCCGGGTGGGCGCCGGACGAGGCCGGGGGCGGGGTCATCTACTTCCCGGCCCCGCCGGAGCCGTTCGTGCCCGAGCACCTGGTGGGGCAGCTGGTGTGCGGCGCCCTGGTGACGTGCGCGGGGCCGGTGTCCCGGGTCCGCGAGGTCGCCGAGTCGCTGCTCGCGCTGCGGCCGGTGGTGGAGATCGTCGCGGACATCCCGTACGCGGAGCTGCAGTGCATGCTGGACGACCCGCCGGGGCTGCGGAACTACTGGTCGGCCGAGTATCTGAGCGGCTTCCCCGAGGAGGCCGTGGACGTCTTCTGCGCGCGCGGCGAGCGGATCCCGGCCGGGACGGCGACCCAGCACGTGCTGTTCATGATGGGCGGGGCGGTGGCGGCGGGTCCGTCCGGCTATCCGCTGCCGTGGCGGACCGCGCCGTGGGTGGTGCACCCGTTCGCGACCTGGGAGGACCCGGCGGACGACGGGCGGGCGGTGCAGTGGGTGCACGACGTCCGCGCGGACATGCGGCCGTGGACCACGGACGCCGTGTACCTCAACTTCATCGGCGCGGAGGGCGAGCAGCGGGTCGTCGCCGGGTTCGGCGAGGAGAACCTGCCCCGGCTCGCCGCGGTGAAGGCGGCCTTCGACCCCGACAACGTCTTCCGCCACAACCACAACATCCGGCCGGCGGCCTGAGCCCTACCGCAGGGCGTCGATCACCTCCCGCGCGGCCCGCTCGCCCTCGGTGGCGCCGCCCTCCATGAAGCCCTGGAAATCGTAGGAGCAGTGCTCGCCGCCGAGGTGGACGTTGCCCTGGGCGGTGCCCTCGTACCCCGCGTACCGGTGGAGGTAGCCCACCGGCCAGCAGGAGTAAGCGCCGAGCGCGTGCGGGTTCTCGTGCCAGGCGGAGAGCTGGGCGCGGCCGTTCCAGGCCCGTGAGGTGCCGGGGAAGAAGGCGTCGATCCCGGCGAGGTAGCGGCTCACCAGGCCGCGGACGTACGGGTCGGATTCGGTGGAGAAGGGGCCGGCGGGGTTCAGGTTCCGGGCGAGGCTGCCGCCGTTGTACTGGATGAGGATGCCGCCGGTGCCGCCCTGGACCTTGGTGGTGTCCCAGGTCTGCTGGACGTCCAGGTCGGTGAAGCAGTCGCCGGCGGAGACCCCGGGCCAGGGTCCTGTGCCGCGCCAGGGGCGGGTGCCGAACTGCATGTTGAGTTTGGTGCAGTGGCCCATGCGGGCGTCCCGGAGCAGGTTCGTCATGAGCGGGTCGAGGCCGGCCCGGGTGAGGTCGAGCCGCTGGAGGACCGGCAGCGGGACGCACAGGACGGTGTGGTCGGCGGTGACGGTCCGGGTGGTGCCGTCCTCGGCGAACGTCAGCGTCTGGGTGCCGTCGGAGTTGGCCCGTACGGCCTGGAGGGAGGAGCCCATCCGGAGCGTGCCGGGGTTCAGGGCCCCGGCGATGGCGTTCGGGAGCCGGTCGTTGCCTCCGGTGACGTGGTAGCGCTCGTTGGACAGGCCCCAGATGTTGAAGTTGCCGGGATTGGTCTGGTAGCCCATGAGCAGGACGAGGGCGAGCGAGGACTGTTCGGTGGTGTCGGCGCCGTACTCGACGTTGTAGGCGACGTCGATGAACTTCCCCAGCGGCGAGGCGTGCCCGCCGGGGACGCGGCTCTCGATCCACTCGTACACCGACATCTCGTCCAGGGCGGTGCCGGTCGGGGTCGTCCGGTTCCAGAAGACCTCCCCCGCCTCGGACAGGTCGCGGCGCAGCGCCTGGTAGACGCCTTTGAAGTCCTCGTCGGCCTGGTGGCGCGGGTAGTAGCCGCCGTCGAACCAGAGGACCTCCTCGGCGCCGTTGGGGCCGCCGCCGAGGAAGTCCTCGGTGGGGAGGCCGAAGCGGCGGCAGAGTTCCAGCATCTTCTTGTGGCTGGTGTCGATGAGCTCGCCGCCGATCTCGGAGGTCTGCCCGTGGGCCCAGTGGTCGCGCTGGGTCCACATGCGGCCGCCGACGCGGGCCGGGTCGGCCTCGTGGAGGACGGGGGCGAGGCCGGCGTCCTGGAGGGTGAGGGCGGCGGTGAGTCCGGCGATGCCGGCGCCGACGACGGCGATCCGGGCGTCGGACCGCACCGGCCGGTCGGGCACGGCGGCGACGGCGGGCGCGGCCGCGGCTCCGGATCCGGCGGCGACCGCGAGGCCGGCCGCGGCGGCGGCCTTGAGGAGGGTGCGGCGGCCGAGCGGGTCCTGCCGCAGGCCGCGCAGCTCGTCGACGGGCAGGCCGAGCCGGCGGGCGTCGGCGTGGTCGGCGGCGAGGCGGTTCAGGAGGTGCATCGGGTGGGTGCGTGCCATGGGGCGCTCCTGGGGGGGGACGAGGGGTCAGCTGTGGGCTGCGGTGACGGGCTCCGCCTGCTCGTCGTCGCGTTCGGCGGCGTCCTCCAGGACGATCCGGCCGATGATCTCGTACCGCTCCGGCCGCCTGGCCCTGAGGTAGAGGCCGAGGGCGAGGCCGCCGAGGAAGACCCCGCCGACGATCCACGGGATCGCCGCGAAGAAGAGGGAGTCGGCGGCGAGCCCGGCCGCCGTCTCCATGTTGACGACGAGCAGGACGACGACGACGGTCATGCCGATGCCGCCGAGGAGGGGCGCGGTGAGGGTCCTGAACCAGTGCCGGTCCTCGGGGTGGTTCCTGCGGAAGTAGCCGATGACGGCGAAGGAGCAGAGCGTCTGCACGATGAGGATCGCCATCGTGCCGAGGATCGCGAGCAGCGTGTAGAGGTGGATGTAGGGGTCCTGGCCGGTGAGCCAGAAGGCGCCGACGAGGGCGACGGCGATGGCGCTCTGCGCGAAGGAGGCGAGGTACGGGGAGCCGTGCTTCGGGTGGGTGCGGCCGAGGGCCGGGTGGAGGAAGCCCTCGCGGCCGATGGCGTAGAGGTAGCGCGAGGCGCACTGGTGGAAGGCCATGCCGCAGGCGAAGGAGCCGGTGAGCAGCAGCCACTGGAAGGCGTCGACGGCCCAGGCGCCGATGAAGGTCCTGGTGGGCGCGAAGAAGAGGTCGAGCGGGCTGGCGGAGGACGACAGCTCCACCGAGCCGGCGAGGCCGTTGCCGGCGATCGCCATCCAGGAGACGTAGATGTAGAAGAGGCCGACGCCGATGACGGAGATCAGGGTGGCGCGGGGGATGACCCGCTTGGGGTCGCGGGACTCCTCGCCGTACATGGCGGTCGACTCGAAGCCGACCCAGGACCAGAAGGCGAAGAAGAGGCCGAGCCCGGCGGAGGCGCCGGTGAAGGCGTTCTTCGGGTTGACGGGCTCGACGGGGATGCCGTCGGGGCCGCCGCCGTGGATGAGGACGGCGGTGGCGACCGCGAAGAGGACGGCGATCTCCGCGATGAGCATGACGCCGAGGGCCTTGGCGGTCAGGTTGATGTCGAAGTACGACAGGACGGCGGTGACGGCCAGCATGGCGGCCGCGTAGAGGATCCACGGCAGGTCGGCGCCGAGCTGGTCGGCGACGGTGGTCTTCGCGAAGTAGGAGAAGACGCCGACGATGGACGCCTCGAAGACGATGTACGCGAGGACGGCGAGCATGCCGGAGGCCATGCCGGCGATCCGGCCGAGGCCGTGCGAGATGTAGCCGTAGAAGGCCCCGGCGGCGGTGATCCGCTTGGCCATGGCCACGTAGCCGACGGAGAAGACGGTGAGGACGAGGGTGGCGAAGAGGTAGCCGGCGGGCGCGCCGGTGCCGTTGCCGAAGCCGACGGCGATGGGGAGGTTTCCGGTCATCGCGGTGATCGGCGCGGCGGTGGCCACGGCCATGAAGACGACGCCGACGAGCCCGACGGAGTTCGCCTTGAGCCGGTCGACGCGGGGCGCCCGCCCCGTGCTGGAGGTGTCTGCCATGGCGCGAGAGCATCCTCGGAAGTGATGTAGGCCACAAGCGACAGGTGGTCACACAATTCCCGCCACGGCACGACGAGTTGCCGGTCCGTTGTACGAACTGTCCGACTGGTTGACGATCGGGTGATGTCCGGGAAACACGGCGGGCGATACCGTCCGCCCATGGACACGCAGGGCGGCATCACCGTACAACGGGCACTCGAACTGCCGGGGCTCCGCAGCGGCCTTCCGGAGGTCGTCGCCGGGGCGGACCGGCTCCAGCGGACCGTGCGCTGGGTGCACGCCGGCGAGGTGCCCAACATCGCGTCCCTGCTGAAGGGCGGCGAGCTGCTGCTGACGACCGGCCTGGGCCTCGGCACCCGCCCGGCCGAGCAGCGGGCCTTCGTCCGCCGCCTCGCCGACCGCGGCATCGCCGCCCTCGTCGTCGAGCTCGGCCCGCGCTTCGCCCGCCTGCCGGCGACGATAGTGGAGACCGCGCGGGCCGCCGGGCTGCCGCTCGTCCAGCTCCACCGCGAGGTCCCCTTCGTCGCCGTCACGGAGGAGATCCACACCGAGATCGTCAACGGCCACTACGCGCTCCAGCGACGGGCCGAGGAGGTCCACCGGCAGTGCACCGAGGCGCTCCTCGGCGGCGGCGGGGTGCCCCAGGTCCTGCGGATCCTCTCCGACTTCGCCGCGAACCCGGTCTTCCTGGAGACCGCCGAGGGACAGCTCCTGTACGCGGCGGGCACCGAGTCCGGGCCCGCCGACCCGCTCCAGGTCTGGGACGGGCTCCGCGGCCAGCGCGCCGCCCGCGAGTCCGGTCCGCCGACCGGCACGGTCCTCGTCGACGTCCCCGGCGGGGGAGGCCCCGGCACGGGTTCGGTGCGGGCCCGTCTCGTCCTCCTCGCGGTCTCCGGCGCCCTCTCCCCCGTCCACCGGATGGCCGCCGAGCGGGCGGCGGGCCTCCTCGCCGTCGTCCTCATGCAGGCCCGGCAGGAGGAGGAGCTGGCGGCCCGGGGCCGCGGCGACTTCCTGACCGACCTGGCGGAGGGCCGGATCTCGGCCGAGGACGCCCCGGCGCAGGCCCGCGTCCTCGGTTTCCGCCCCGGCGACGGCCCGCTGCTCCCCGTCGTCATGCGGCTCGCCCCCGAACTCTCCCCCTCCGGCAGCTGGGCGCTGCTCGCCCGCGCCGTCCACGAGGAGCTGGCCGCCGTCGGCGTCCCCGCCCTCCTCGGCGTCCGCCCGGTCGAGGGCCGCGTCCCGCTCCTCCTGGGCCTGCGCTCGGAGTCGGAGCGGACGGCGGTCGCGGACCGGGTCGCGGCGGCGCTGCGGGCCGGCGTCGAACGGGCCGGCCTCGAAGGCGCCGGCGCGCACCCGCCGGTCGTGGTGGTCGGCATGGCCGGCGGCTGGGCGGCGGCGTCGGCGGGCCTGCGGCACGCGGCGGAGACCGCGACGGCGGCGCAGGGCCTGACGGACCGGCCCTGGTACGACGCCCGGCGCCTCGACATCGACCTGCTGCTGTGGCGGCTGCGCGACCACCCGGACCTGGCGGCCTTCGTCGACCGCGCGATCGGCCCCCTCCGGGACCACGACCGCGCTTCCCGTCCGCCGCTCCTGCCCACGCTGGAGACGTACCTGGCGCACGCGGGCCGCAAGGCGGAGACGGCCCGCGAGCTCCACCTCAACCGCCAGACCCTCTACAACCGCCTGGCCCGCATCTCCGAACTCCTCGGCACGGACCTCGACGACCCCCAGACGGTCCTGGCCCTGTCACTGGCGCTCAGGGCGCGGCGGCACACGCCGTAGGTCTGTGGGCCGGCAAGGGCGCCGTCCGGTGTGCTAGCGCGTCGCCGCGAGTTCGTCGTACACGCTCAGGACGTGGGCGATCGTGTCGTCCTCCGTGGGCCACGTCCCCGCCTGCACCCGCCCCGCCGCCGCGAGGTCCATCCGCCGCTCCGCGTCGGCGAGCAGCCCCCGCACCGCCGCCGCGAGCGCCTCCGCGTCCCCGTACGGCACCAGCTCCGCCGCGTCGCCGACGAGTTCCGGTACGCCTCCGACGGCCGTGGCGACCAGCGGCACGCCGAGCCGCAGCGCCTCCTGCGCGAGCAGGGACCGGGACTCCCAGCGCGACGGCAGCACCGCGACGTCCGCCGCGGCGAGGAGTTCGGCGATGTCGTCGCGGCGCCCGATGAGCCGCACGGCGAGCCCCTCCGCCACGATCCGCCGCTGCAGCGCGGCCCGGTCGCGCCCCTCGCCGGCGATGACGAGCAGCGGCTGCGGCTCCAGCTCCTGCCACTCCCGCGCCGCGTCGAGCAGCGTCCCGTATCCCCGTCCGGGTTCGAGCGCGCCGACGGCCATGAGCAGCGGCCGGTCGACGGCGCCGAGTTCGGCGCGGGCCTTGCCGTCGTGGAGGCAGACGGGCCCGCCCGCGGCGGGCACGGTGACGGGGGCGAGCCGGGCGTCGCGCGCCCCGCGCCGCCGGGCCCGGTCGACGAGTTCGGAGGAGGTGCCGAGGACGACGGCCGCCGCCCGTACGGTCCGCCGCTCCAGGAGCCGTACGAGTCCTGCCGTGGGCCCGTCGGCGTACGGCCGCCCGTGCCAGGTGGTGACGAGCGGGGTGCGGGCGGGCCCGACGGCGCCGGAGACGGCGAGCGCGGCCCGTACGGAGGCGTGCAGTCCGTGCGCGTGGACGACATCGGCGCCGATGCAGGCGTTGCGGAGCACGCCGACGGTCGCCGGGTCGTTGCGGCGCGCCAGCGGCACGACGTGCGCGCCGACCCCGGAGTAGTCGTAGAGGCGGTCGAGTTCGGCCGGAGCGCAGACGGTCACCCGGACGCCCCTCGCCACCAGCCCCGAGGCAAGTGATCTGACGTGAGCGCTGCTGCCCGCGCTGCCGCCGCCCAGCACTTGGACCGTACGGAGCTGTGTCACGCGCCCAAGGATGCCAGCCCCGGCGGCCACCCGTACGCACGTTCCGGCACCGACACCGCGACGTTCCCCGCCCCGCCGGGCGCCGGTCGCACGGCCCCACCCCGAGATTCACCCGTCCGAGCGAGCGCACGGGAAACCCCGCGCGCCCCCTCGGCCCACCCTCGCCCGCCTCACGCGGATCCCGGCACACGCGGATCCCGGGCACAGGCAGATCCCGGCACACGCAGATCCCCGCAGACCGGCCCCGCAGGGGAAGTCCCCGCGCGCGCCCGGCCCGCCCGGCACCCCCCTCACGCGGATCCCGACAGACCGGGCTCCGCGCGGGAAGCCCCCGCGCAGGAGCGGGCGCCCTCAGGCGTCCGCCCTGGCCGCCGCCAGGAGTTCCTCCGCGTGGGCGCGGGCGGTCTCGGAGTCCTCCTGGCCCGCGAGCATGCGGGAGAGTTCGCGGACCCGCTCCTCGCCCTCCAGGACGGTGACGCCCGAGCGGGTCACCGAGCCGTCGTTGGTCTTCTCCACCAGGAGCTGCCGGTCGGCGAAGGCGGCCACCTGCGGCAGGTGGGTGACGACGACGACCTGCGCGGTACGGGCCAGCTTGGCGAGCCGGCGGCCGATCTCCACCGCCGCCTTGCCGCCGACGCCCGCGTCGACCTCGTCGAAGAGGTAGGTCGGCACCGGGTCGACCCCGGCGAAGACCACCTCGACGGCGAGCATGACCCGTGACAGCTCACCACCGGACGCGCCCTTGGCGATGGGCCGGGGCGGCGCGCCGGGGTGCGGGGCGAGCAGCAGTTCGACCTCGTCGACGCCGGACGGCCCGTACGCGAGCCACCGCCCGTCGACCCGGACGCCGTTCGCCTCCTCGGCCGCCTCGGTCTGCCGGATGTCGAAGGACACGCGCGCGTGCGGCATGGCGAGCGAGGCCAGCTCGGCGGTGACCGCCGAGGCGAACCGGTCCGCGGCCTCCGCGCGGGCGTCGGTGAGCCGCTGCGCGAGGACGGACAGCTCGTCGCGGAGCCGGTCCCGCTCGGCGGTCAGCTCCCCGATCCGCTCGTCGTCGCCGTCGAGCTCCCCGAGCCGCTCCGCGCTCTCCTCCGCCCAGGCCAGGACGGCCGTGACGGACTCGCCGTACTTCCGGGTGAGCTGGGTGAGCGCGGCCCGCCGCTCCTCGACCGCGGCGAGCCGCAGCGGATCGGCGTCCAGATCGTCCGCGTACCCGGCGAGCTCCTGCGCCACGTCGGCGAGCAGGATGGAGATCTCCCCCGCCCGGTCGGCGAGCGCCGCGAGCGCCGGGTCGTGCGACCGTACGGCCTCCAGGGCCCGGCCCGCACCGCCGACCAGCGTGGTCGCGTCGACGGACTCGGGGTCCTCCGGGTTCCCGGCGAGCGCGGCGTGCGCGAGCGCCGCGGCGGAGGCCAGCGCCTCGGCGTGCCCGAGCCGCTCGGCCTCGGCGGCCAGCTCCTCGTCCTCACCGGCCCGCGGCGCGACCGCCTCGATCTCGGCGAGCCCGAAGCGCAGCAGATCGGCCTCCTGGGCTCGCTCACGTGCCCGGGTGGTGATCTCGTCCAGCTCGGTGGTGACGGCCCGCAGCCGGCGGTACGCCTCGCCGTAGGCGGCGAGCGGACCGGAGACGGCCTCGCCGGCGTACCGGTCGAGCGCGCCGCGCTGCCGAGCGGGCTTCAGCAGGCCCTGCTGGTCGGTCTGGCCGTGGACGGCGACGAGTTCGTCGGCGAGCTCGGCGAGCAGCCCGACGGGCACCGAACGCCCGCCGAGGTGGGCCCGTGAGCGCCCCTCGGCGGAGACGGTGCGGGTCACGAGCAGGGCGCCCTCGTCGAGCTCCGCCCCGGCCTCCCGGGCCCGCGCCGCGGCGGGCGCGCCGGGCGGCAGGGTGATCCGCCCCTCGACGACCGCCGATCCCGCCCCGATCCGTACGAGGGCCGGGTCGGCCCGGCCGCCGAGCAGCAGCCCCAGGCTCGTGACGACCATGGTCTTGCCCGCACCGGTCTCACCGGTCACCGCGGTGAAGCCGGGCGACAGCTCGACCACCGCGTCGTCGATGACCCCGAGCGACCGTATCCGCATCTCCTCCAGCACGCCCCAGACCATACGAGGTTTCCGTGCCGGGACGCGACATCACCCCCACCTCGGGGTGGTCAGTGGGGCGCGCCCCGCCAGCCGGAGACCGGCAGCGCGAACTTGGCGACGAGCCGGTCGGTGAAGGAGGCGTGGTGGAGCCGGGCGAGCCGGACGGGGACGGCGCCGCGCCGGACCTCGACCCGGGCACCGGCCGGCAGCTCGACGGTCCGCCGCCCGTCGCACCACAGCACCCCGTGCGGGGTGTGCGGCTCGACCTCGACGGCGAGGACGGATTCGGGCGTGGTGACGAGCGGCTTGGCGAAGAGCGCGTGCGCCCCGATCGGCACCATGAGCAGCGCCTCCACCTCGGGCCAGACGACCGGGCCGCCGGCCGAGAAGGCGTACGCGGTCGAACCGGTCGGCGTCGCGCAGATCACCCCGTCGCAGCCGAAGCCGGTCACCGGGCGTCCGTCGATGGCGAGGACGACCTCCAGCATCCGCTCCGGGGACACCTTCTGGACGGCCGCCTCGTTGAGCGCCCAGTCGCGGTGCAGCGTGTCGCCGTTCTGGTAGACGGCGACGTCGAGGGTCATCCGCTCCTCGACCTCGTACGCCTTGGTGACGACCCGGTCGACGACCTTGTCGAGGTCGTCGCGCTCGGCCTCGGCGAGGAAGCCGACCCGGCCGAGGTTGACGCCGAGCATCGGCACGCCCGAGGCGCGGGAGAACTCGGCGCCGCGCAGCAGCGTCCCGTCACCGCCGAGGACGATGATCAGTTCGCAGCCGTCGAGCGCCTCGGGGCACTCGTCCGGGATCCGCTCCACGGAGGGCGGCAGCGGCAGGTCGGCCGCCTCCGCCTCCAGGACACGGACGCCGATGCCGCTGCGCAGCAGCCCCAGGACGACGAGTTCGGCGCTGCGCACGGCGGCCGGCCGGCCCGTGTGCGCGAGCAGCAGGACGGTACGTGGTTCCTGTGGTGCCGCTGTCTCTGTCAACGAGGTCCCTCCGCCACGGCTCGGTCGACATCCGCCGGATCGAGTGCGGGCGCCCCGGCCCGCAGCCACAGAAAGTACTCGACGTTCCCGGACGGCCCGGGCAGCGGGCTCGCGGTGACGCCGAGCACGCCCAGCCCCAGCTCGGCCGCCTGCCGTGCGACGTTCTTCACGGCGTCGGCGCGCAGCTCGGCGCTGCGCACGACGCCGCCGGAGCCGAGCCGCTCCTTACCCACCTCGAACTGCGGTTTCACCATCAGGACGAGGTCGGCGCCGGGTGCGGTGCAGGCGGCGAGCGCGGGCAGCACGAGGCCCAGCGGGATGAAGGAGAGGTCGCCGACGACGAGGTCGACGGGGATTCCGTCGATGGCGTCCAATGTCAACTCGCGCACGTTGGTGCGGTCCTTGACGGTGACCCGCTCGTCGCTCTGGAGCGACCAGGCGAGCTGTCCGTAGCCGACGTCGACGGCGACGACGTGTGCGGCGCCCGCGCGCAGCAGCACGTCGGTGAAGCCGCCGGTGGAGGCGCCGGCGTCGAGCGCCCGGCGGCCCTCGACGGCGAGCCCGAGCGGGACGAAGGCCGCGAAGGCGCCGGCGAGCTTGTGGCCGCCGCGCGAGACGTAGTCGGGGTCGGAGTCGTCCTGGGAGACGACGATCGCCGCGGCGGTCTCGACCTGGGTGGCGGACTTGGTGGCGACGGTCTTGCCGACGGTCACCCGGCCGGCGGCGATCAGCTGGCCGGCGTGCTCGCGCGAGCGGGCGAGTTTGCGCCGGACGAGCTCGGCGTCGAGTCGGCGGCGTGCCACTCCTGCCACGTTGGGTTCAGCTCCTGGGGTCGTGCGGACGGGGTGCGGAGGCGGGGTGCGCGTCGAGCGAGGTCAGCTCGGCGCGCAGGCCTCGGTGTACATCCTCGTACACCGCGAGGTGTCCGTCCGCCGTGAGGTGGTCGGTCTCGGCGAGCCGCTCCAGGAGCGCGTCGACGGCCGGCAGTCCGGTGGGCTCCCGGTCGACCCCCAGCGGCGCCGCGGTGGGCCCGTCCGCCGCGGCCGGAACCGTACCGGCGTCCGCACCGGCGTCCGTCATCGCTTCGCTCATGCCTCGACGCTACCGCGAAGCCCTGGGGTACGGTCGACGGCGATGGCGACGATCACGGAGTGCCGCGCGGCGCTCGACAAGCTGGCGGACGGCCTCGCGGGCGCGGACGGCTCCGTGCGGGGCGCGGCCGCGCTCGACCGCACCCTGAGCTGCCACCTCACGGACCTGGACACGACCTTCACCGGCCGGCTCGCGGACGGCCGGATGGTCGTGGAGTCGACGGTGGCGGGGCCGCCGCCGGAGAAGGCGCAGATCCGCCTCAGGATGACCGGCGACGACCTGGTGGCGATGGTGGACGGCCGGCTGCACTTCGCGAAGGCCTGGGCCTCCGGCCGGGTCGGCCTGGAGGCCGGCTTCCGCGACCTGCTGCGGCTGCGCTCACTTCTGTAGCGCGGCCTCCTGCGCATCGCCCGGAACGGCCTCCTGCGCCGGCACGGACCGCCTGGCCCGCGCCTGCCGCCCGGCGGGGACGACGAGCGGGGTGCCCGTCTCCGGGTCCTCGATGACCTGGCAGCGCAGCCCGAAGACCCGCTCGACCAGCTCCGCGGTCACCACCTCCGACGGCGGGCCCTCGGCGACGACCTCGCCGCCGCGCACCGCGATGAGGTGGGTGGCGTACCGGGCCGCGTGGTTGAGGTCGTGCAGGACGGCGACGAGCGTCCGCCCCTGGGTCTCGTGCAGCTCGGCGCAGAGGTCGAGGACGTCGATCTGGTGCTGGATGTCGAGGTACGTGGTCGGCTCGTCGAGCAGCAGCAGCGGGGTCTGCTGGGCGAGGGCCATGGCGATCCACACCCGCTGGCGCTGGCCGCCGGAGAGCTCGTCGACGAAGCGGTCGGCGAGTTCGGCGACGCCGGTGGACTCCATCGACTCCTGGACGATCCGCTCGTCCTCCGGCGACCACTGGCGCAGCAGCCCCTGGTGGGGGTAGCGGCCGCGGGCGACGAGGTCGGCGACGGTGATGCCGTCGGGCGCGATCGAGGACTGCGGCAGCAGGCCGAGGGTCCGGGCGACCTTCTTCGCCGGCAGGGAGTGGATGGACTGCCCGTCGAGCAGCACCCGGCCCTGGGTGGGCTTGAGCATCCGGGACAGGGCCCGCAGCAGGGTCGACTTGCCGCAGGCGTTGGGCCCGACGATGACGGTGAAGGAGTGGTCGGGGATCTCGACGGACAGGTCGCGGGCGATGACCCGCTGCTCGTACGCGAGGGTGACCGACTCGGCCCCGAGCCGCTGCCGCTGCCGATCGCTCATGGGGGTACTCCTGGTGTCCTGGTTCGGGTGGTCCTGGGGCGCGCTCATATCCGGCCCGCCTTGCGTTCGCTGACGAGCAGCCAGAGCAGGTAGCAGCCGCCGAGGATGCCGGTGACGACACCGACGGGCAGCTGGCGGTCGCCGAAGGCGCGGGTGGCGATCCAGTCGGCGCTCAGCAGCAGCGCGGAGCCCATGACCATGGAGACCGCCAGGTTCGGGCCGGGCGCGCGGGTCAGCCGGCGGGCCAGCTGCGGGGCGCTGAGGGAGACGAAGACGATCGGCCCGGCCGCCGAGGTGGCGACGGCGACGAGCAGCACCGCGGAGGCCATCAGCACGATCCGGGTCCGCTCGACCTTCACGCCGAGCGCGTACGCCGCGTCGTCGCCCATCTCCAGCATCCGCAGCGCCCGTCCGTGGCCGAGGACCAGCGGCACGAGCACGCAGCAGACGGCGAGCAGCGGCCAGAACTGGGTCCAGTCACGGCCGTCGAGGGATCCGGTCATCCACACGGTGGCGCGGGTGGCGTCCACCAGGTTGGCCTTGGTGATGAGGTAGTGGATCACGGAGGTCAGCATGGCGGCGGCGCCGATGCCGACGAGCACGAGCCGGTAGCCGTGCACGCCCCGCTTCCAGGCGAGCAGGTAGATCACGGCGCCGGTGAGGACGCCGCCGACGACGGCGCCGAGGGCGGTGGCGACCGCGCTGCCCTGGAAGAGGACGATCATGGTGAGCGCGCCGACGGTGGCGCCCTGCCCGAAGCCGATGACGTCGGGACTGCCGAGCGGGTTGCGCGAGACCGACTGGAAGACCGCCCCGCCGAGGGCGAGCGCGGCACCGACGAGGATCGCGACGAGGACCCGCGGGAGCCGCAGCTCCATCACCGCGAACTCCTGGATGACGGTCCCCCGGCCGAGCAGCGTGTCGAGGACCTCGCCCGGGGTCATGGGGAAGTCGCCGGTGCAGACGAGGACGGTGCCGACGGCGAGGGCGAGCAGGATCAGCCCGAGGCCGGAGAACGCCGCCCGCGGCGCGTACCGTACGGAGACTCCGCCGCCGGTCCGCAGGGTCTTGGTGGTCACAGCTGGGCCATCCTCTTGCGGCGTACGAGTCGGATGAAGACGGGCCCGCCGACGAGCGCCGTCACGATGCCGACCTGGAGTTCGGCGGGCCGGACGACGACCCGGCCGAGGACGTCGGAGCCGAGCAGCAGCACGGGCGCGAGGACGGCCGCGTACGGCAGGATCCACCGCATGTCCGGCCCGGTGATCGCGCGGACCATGTACGGCACCATCAGGCCGAGGAAGACGATCGGCCCGCAGGCGGCGGTCGCGGCCCCGCACATCAGGGTGACGGCGAGCATGGCGACGACCCGGGTCCGGTTGATGCTCACGCCGAGCGCGCGGGCGGAGTCGTCGCCCATCTCCATGGCGTTGAGCGGCCGGGCGATCCCGAGCGCCAGCACGGCGCCGACGAGGATGAAGGGCGCGACGCGGCCGACGGTGTCCATGTCGGCGGAGGCCAGCGAGCCGACGGTCCAGAAGCGGAGCCGGTCGAGGGCGGCCGAGTTCAGCAGCTGCACGGCGTTGACGAAGCCGTACAGGGCGGCCGTGGCGGCGGTGCCGGCGAGCGCGAGCCGCACCGGCGTCGCGCTGCGGCTGCCGCCGAGCACGTACACGACGACCGAGACGACGGCGGCGCCGACGAAGGCGAACCACACGTAGTCGCGGACGTCGGTGACGCCCAGGAAGGCGATGGCCGAGACGACGGCGGCGGACGCGCCCGCGTTGACCCCGAGCAGCCCGGGCTCCGCCAGCGGGTTGCGGGTCAGCCCCTGCATCACGGCGCCGGCCAGGCCGAGCGCCAGGCCGACGAGCAGCCCGAGCAGGGTGCGCGGCACGCGCACGTCGTGGATGACGACGTCGTTTCCGACGCCGCTGTCGTGGAACAGCCCGTGCCACACGTCACCGAGCGGCACCGGCTTGGCACCGATCATGATGCTGAGGACACAGACAAGCAGCAGGGCACCGACGGCTGCGAGCAGCCCGAGGGCGCGCACGGAGTTCCGGCGCTTCGGGGACTGCCCGGACTTCACCGGCTCCGCGCTCGTACGGGAGGGACTCTCGACCAACACGGAGTTAGGTTAGCCTACCCAATATTGATCTAGCAGCGACCGGGGCCTCGAATCCGAAAGCCCCCGCTCTCCCTAGAGTCCGAGCCGGGCCAGCGCCTTCCCCGCGTCGAGCCCGCACGCCCCGGACCCCGCCCACGTCCACGCCGCCCCGCACAGCGCCCGCAGCCCGTCGACCGCCTCGGAGTCCGCGGCGCCCTCCAGGACGAGTTCCTCCCCGCGCGCCGAGGCCCGCCACCCGCCGCACCGGAAACCGCCGTCCGCCTCGGCCACGACCTCCGGCTGCCCCACGAGCAGCCCCCGCAGGTCGGCCGCCACATACGTCGGCCGGTGCTCCGGCACCGCCGCGAGCAGCGTCGCCCCGTCGGTGACCCCGGTCAGCACGAGCAGCGAGTCGACCCCGCCGTGGAAGGCGCCCTCGATGTCGGTGTCGAGGCGGTCGCCGACGACCAGCGGCCGCCGCGCCCCGGTCCGCAGCACGGTCTCCCGGTGCATCGGCGGCTGCGGCTTCCCCGCGACCTTCGGCTCGACCCGCCCACCGGTGGCGATCCGCACGACCTCGACGGCGGCGCCGTTCCCCGGCGCGATCCCGCGCGCGCCCGGGATCGTCAGGTCGGTGTTGGAGGCGTACCAGGGCACGCCCCGCCCGATCGCGTACGCCGCCTCCGCGAACCGGCCCCAGGCCATGTCCGGCCCGCCGTACCCCTGCACGACGGCCACCGGCCCGTCATCGGCCGACTCGACCGGCACGAGCCCCCGTTCGCGCAGCGCCACCCGCAGCCCCTCGCCGCCGACGACGAGCACCCGGGACCCGGCCGGCACGTCCTCCGCGACGAGCCGCGCCACGGCCTGCGCCGAGGTCACCACGTCCCCCGGCTCGGCCGGCACGCCCAGCTCGGTGAGGTGCCCGGCCACCGTGTCCGGCGTCCGCAGCGCGTTGTTCGTCACGTACGCCAGCCGCATCCCCCGCTCGCGCGCCGCCCCGAGCGCCTCGACGGCGTACGGGATCGCCGCCCCGCCCGCGAAGTACACGACCCCGTCGAGGTCGAGCAGCGCCGTGTCGTACGCCTCGCTCAGCGCGACCGCGCTGCCGCCGGGCCGACTCCGTTCCGTCCGCCGCTCCTGGCCGTCTCGCGCCATGACCACCCGCTCCTCACTCACCACCGGTCCGTCCCCCGCTCCCCCGATCATCGCTCATGCCCGCCGCCCGCCTACCATGACGAGATGAACACCTCAGGTCACGCGGCCGACGCCGTCCGCGACGACACGGCGGGACTGCGCCTGCACCCGTTCCGCGGCATCCGGTACGTCCCCGACCGGGTCGGCAGCCTCGCGGCCGTCACCTCCCCGCCCTATGACGTCGTCGTACGACCTGACGGACTGCTCCACCTCGAATCCGCCGACCCCCACAACATCGTCCGGCTGATCCTCCCCCAGGCGGTCGCGGCGGGCACCCGCCACCGCAAGGCCGCGGTGACGATGGACCGCTGGCTCGCCGACGGCGTCCTCGCCCCCGATCCGGACCCCGCCCTGTACGTGTACGAGCAGCGCGGCGACGGCATCCTCCAGCGCGGCATCATCGGCGCCCTCGAACTGTCCACCCCCGCCGAGGGGATCGTCCTCCCCCACGAGGACGTCATGCCGCACGTCGTCGAGGACCGCGCGGCCCTGATGCGCACGACGGCCGCCAACCTGGAGCCGCTGCTCCTCACCTACCCCGGGGACGGCGACGGCGCCGACGCGGTGATCGAGCGCGCGGTCCTGCGTGAACCGCTGCTCGCGACGACCACCGAGGACGGCTTCCACCACCGCCTGTGGGCGGTCACGGACCCGGCCGAACAGGCGGCGATCACCGCCGAACTCGCCCGCCACCAGGCGCTCATCGCGGACGGCCACCACCGCTGGGCGACCTATCTGCGGCTGCGCGACGAGCACCCCTTCCCCGGCCCCTGGAACCAGGGCCTGGTCCTCCTCATCGACACGGTCCGCTACCCCCTGCGGGTCCGCGCGATCCACCGCCTCCTGAGCCGCCTGCCGGTCGCGGACGCCCTCGACGCCGTCGGCGACGCCTTCCGCGTCCGCCGCGTCGAACGCCCCCTGCCCCAGGCCCTGGAGGCCCTCGCCGAGGCCGCCGCCGACGGCAACGCCTTCCTCCTCGCCGGTGACGGCGCCTTCCACCTCCTGGACCACCCGGACCCGGCCCTGCTGGCCCGCACGGTCCGCGCCGACCGCCCGGAGGCCTGGCGGACCCTGGACGCGACCGTCCTGCACGCCACGCTCCTGGAGCACGTCTGGCACGTCCCGGACGCCCCCGAGGACATCGCCTACATCCACGACACGGCCGCGGCCGTCGCCCAGGCCGAGCGCCGCGGCGGTACGGCGGTCCTGATGCACCCGGTACGGGAGGAGGTCGTCCGCGACCTGGCCCGCCAGGGCGTCACGATGCCCCGCAAGTCGACCTCCTTCGGCCCCAAGCCGGCCACGGGCCTGGTCCTCCGCAGCCTCGCCCTCGACTGACCCGCGCACGGAACGCGGAAGGGGCGGCACCCACCGGGTGCCGCCCCTTCCTCATGTCACCGAGCCTCAGCTCCGGTCGTCCTCGTCCTCATCGTCGTCGCCCTCGTCGGCGGCGTCCTGCTCGGCCCGCTCGGCCTGCTCGCCGTCCGACTCGTCCTCGTCCTCGTCCTCGTCGAAGGCGTCGACGAACTCGACCCCGTCGAGCTCGGCAAGACGGTCGGAGGCGTCCGTGGCACCGTCCTTGTCGGCCTCCAGGGCCTTGGCGAACCACTCACGGGCCTCCTGCTCCCGCCCGGCGGCGAGCAGGGCGTCGGCGTAGGCGTACCGCAGCCGCGCGGTCCACGGGTGGTTGGCGTTGGACGCCAGCTCGGGGCTCTGCAGGGTCACGATGGCGGCGTCGAGCTGCCCCATGTCCCGGCGGGCGCCGGCGGCGACGAGCCGCATCTCGACCTGCCCGGCCTTGTCGAGCTTCTGCACCTCGGGCTCACCGGCCATGGCGAGCGCCCGCTCGGGCCGGCCGAGGCCGCGCTCGCAGTCGGCCATGACGGGCCACAGGTCGACGCCACCGCTCATCCGCCGCGCGGCCCGGAACTCGGCCAGCGCCTCGGAGTACTTCTGGTTGGCGTACGCGGCGAAGCCGGCGGCCTCGCGGACGGCGGCGACGCGCGAGGCGAGCCGCAGCGCGACCCGGGAGTAGCCGTAGGCCTTCTCGGGGTCCTCGTCGATCAGCTGCGCGACCATGACGAGGTTACGGGCCACGTCGTCGGCGAGCCCCTTGGGCAGGCTCATCAGCTCCTGGCGCACATCGGGGTCGATCTCCTCACCGGTGACCTCCGGCGGGATCGGCAGCCGCTTGAGCGGCGCGCGGTCGCTCCGCTCCCGGTCCCCACGGTCGTCCCGACGCCCGTAACCACCCCGGTCGTCCCGCCCACGGTACCCACCGCGGTCGTCCCGACGGTCGTCACGACGGTCGTCACGACGGAAACCGCCGCCACGGTCGTCACGACGGAAGCCACCACCGCGGTTGTCGCCACCGCGGTCATCGCGACGGTAGCCACCGCCACGCTGGTCGCCGCCACGGTCGTCACGACGGAAGCCGCCACCGCGGTTGTCGTCGCGGCGGTCGTCACGGCGGTCGTCACGCGGGAAGGAGGGACGGTCGTCACGACGGAACGACGACGGACGCTCATCCCGACGATCGTCACGACGGAACCCACCGCCACGCTGGTCACCACCGCGGTCATCGCGACGGTAGCCGCCACCGCGCTGGTCGCCACCGCGGTCGTCACGGCGGAAGCCGCCACCGCGGTTGTCGTCGCGACGGTCGTCACGCGGGAAGGAGGGACGGTCGTCACGACGGAACGACGACGGACGCTCATCCCGACGATCGTCACGACGGAACCCACCGCCACGCTGGTCACCACCACGGTCGTCACGACGGAAGCCGCCACCACGCTGGTCGCCGCCACGGTCGTCACGACGGAAGCCACCGCCGCGGTTGTCGCCACCGCGGTCATCGCGGCGGTAGCCGCCACCGCGCTGGTCGCCACCGCGGTCGTCACGACGGAAGCCGCCACCGCGCTGGTCGCCACCGCGGTCGTCACGACGGAAGCCGCCACCGCGGTTGTCGTCGCGACGGTCGTCGCGACGGTCGTCACGGCGGTCGTCACGCGGGAAGGAGGGACGGTCGTCACGACGGAACGACGACGGACGCTCATCCCGACGATCGTCACGACGGAACCCACCGCCACGCTGGTCGCCACCACGGTCATCGCGACGGAAGCCGCCACCGCCACGGTTGTCGTCGCGACGGAAGCCGCCGCCACGCTGGTCGCCACCACGGTCGTCACGGCGGAAACCGCCACCACCGCGCTGGTCACCGCCACGGCTGTCGCCGCCTCGGTCGTCACGGCGGTAGCCGCCACCACCGCGGTTGTCGTCGCGACGGAAGCCACCCCCACCGCGGTTGTCGCCACGGCTGTCACCACGGTTGTCGTCACGACGGGGCCCACGGTAGCCACCCCGGTCGCCACCGGCACCGTCCCTGCGACGCGGCTCGCGCTCCGGACGGTCGTCGGGAGAGTTGGTGGACATCGGTGTGACTCCTGTCTTCGGGTACTGCAGTCATTCTCGCGCAGCCGGCACCCGGCCGCGCCTCGGAAAAGTCAAGAAAAAAACAAAAGGACCTCTGGTCCCAGCGTGAACGCTGGGACCAGAGGTCCTGAAGATTTGTTCGGCGGCGTCCTACTCTCCCACAGGGTCCCCCCTGCAGTACCATCGGCGCTGAAAGGCTTAGCTTCCGGGTTCGGAATGTAACCGGGCGTTTCCCTAACGCTATGACCACCGAAACCCTATCGGTTTCGAGCGAACAAGCACACTCTGTAGTTGTGTTCCAGCTCCGAAACCAGCAACTGTTCGTTGCTTCAGAACTAACACAGTGGACGCGAGCAACTGAGGACAAGCCCTCGGCCTATTAGTACCGGTCAGCTCCACCCATTACTGGGCTTCCACATCCGGCCTATCAACCCAGTCGTCTACTGGGAGCCTT
>NZ_JABBGE010000007.1 GCF_012927245.1 Streptomyces sp. R302 | reverse complement strand
TGAGTTCAACTTCATAGTGTTTCGGTGGTCATAGCGTTAGGGAAACGCCCGGTTACATTCCGAACCCGGAAGCTAAGCCTTTCAGCGCCGATGGTACTGCAGGGGGGACCCTGTGGGAGAGTAGGACACCGCCGAACAATTTTTAGCCTCAACCCCTGGACTGTGTCCGGGGGTTGAGGCATTTTTGCGTTCTCATGGAAGCCTGGCTGAACGCGCTGTACGCGTTCCGGGACGACGGCGACGGGACGCCGCGGGTGCCAGCCGGGACAAGCACGTCGCCGTCATCGACAACGCCGACGACCGGATGAACGTCCTCGTCTACCGGCGCGGTGCCGGCGGGGGAGCGGCTCGTGTGCGAGGTGTCGCTCTTCCGGTCCGCCCGTCATCGCTCGGCTTCGGGCGCAGTGTCGTCGGCGGGGCGGATCGACGGCTGGTACCTCACGGCCGTCGAGGTCCGCACCGGCGGGCGGGTCTTCTCGCGGCTGATCGGGACCGGGCTCGGCTACGACAACAACTGGGCGCCGGTCACGCTCGGGCCCGACCGCCTGGGCGCGGCCCCGAGCCCGGCCGGGGGCCTCCGGGTCACTCCATGGGCGGCATCTCGCCGACCGTCGTCCGGACGTCGATCACCGCGAACGCGGCGCCCTGGGGGTCGAGGACGGCGGCGAAGCGGCCGAAGGGGCTGTCCATGGGACCGAAGACCTTGCGGCCGCCGAGACGTTCGGCCGCGGTCACGGCGAGGTCGCAGTTGTCGACGGCGAAGTAGATCTGGATGTAGTTGGGGACCTCCGGCGGGAAGTCCTCGGCGGTCATCTTCATCCGGCCGAGGATCGGGTCGGCGCCGAGGTCGAAGACCTTGTAGTCCATGTCCTCGGCGGTCATCCTCTTGGTGTTGTAGCCGAAGACGTCGGTGAAGAAGGCGTCGGACTTCTCGGGCTCGCGGGTGAAGACCTCGGCCCAGACGAAGGAGCCGGTCTCCCCTTCGAGCTCGAAGCCCTCGTGGACGCCCGCCTGCCACAGGCCGAAGACCACGCCCGACGGGTCCGCGGCGATGCACATCGAGCCGAAGTCGCCCACCTTCATCGGCTCCATCAGGATCGTGCCGCCCGCCGCCCGGATCTTCGTCGCCGTGGCGGAGACGTCGTCCGAGGCCAAGTAGAGACACCAGGCGGACTGCGGAGGAGTGTCGCCGCCGGGCATCGGCGGGACGACGGCGGCGACCGCCTTGCCGTCCTTGTACGCCTGCGTGTAGTTGCCGAACTCCGTCGACGCCTCGCCGAACGTCCAGCCCAGGACGTCGGCGTAGAAGGTCTTGGCGCCCTCGGCATCGGTGAACATCGCGTCGGTCCAGACCGGGGTGCCCTCGGGTCGTGCGGCCATGACGAGACTCTCGCTTCCGATCGGTGACGTTTTGCGCGGCTTGTGGCCTTTGTCCACGCTAGTCACGACCGGCCCGGCCCGCGCGGTGGCGCGCGGACCGGCTCAGCGCGGGAGCCGGGTGAGGCCGTAGCGGTGGAACGGGGCGGTCGGCAGCGCCAGGTCCGGGCGCCAGGCGGCGAGGACCTGCGCGGACGGCAGGAACAGGGCCGACGGCAGCGCGTCGGGGGAGGTCCAGCGCCAGCGCTCGATCTTCTCGGGCTCGGCCACGGCCGGGGTGCCGGTGAAGGCGCGGACCACCGTCGCCGCCGTCAGCCGGGTCAGCTCCGAGGAGGTCACCGTGTCGAGGAGCAGGCCGATGACCTCGACGTCGGCCGGGTCGGCGCCGAGCGTGGTCTCCTCGGACAGCTCGCGGGCCGCGGCCTCCTCGATGGACTCGCCCGGCTCCACCGCTCCGCCCGGGAGCTCCCAGACGCCCGAGCGGTCCAGACCGAGCAGGACCCGGCCGTCGCCGTCGAGGACAACGATCCCGGCGCCCAGGGCGGCCCGGGGGGTCGGCGGGCGGGTGTTGCGGGAGGCGGCGGCGGGATCGGAGGCGTACACGTCGGGCGTCATGGGCCCTGTCTACCAGCCGGCGCCGACACTCGGTCGCCCGGCGGCGGGACGACGGCGACCGGGCAGGCGGCGTGGTGGAGGACCGCGTGCGCCACCGAGCCCACCAGGAGCTCGGCGATGCGGTGCCGGTGGTGGCGGCCCACGACGAGGAGCGCCGCCTCGGCGGAGGCGTCCACCAGGAGTCCCGCCGCGTCGCCCGGTGCCACCGTGCGGACCAGCTTCACGTCCGGGCGCCGCTCGGCGAAGGGGCGCAGCCGGGCCTCCTGCTCCCGCCGGGCCTCGGCGAGGAGCTCTTCCGTGTCGTCGGCGAGGGGCAGCGGCGGGGGCATCTGGAAGGCGGGGGAGGGGGCCGTGACCAGCGTGGACGGGTTCGGCGGGAGGCGCAGCCCGGTGATCGCCTCCAGGGGTGCGCGGCGGAGCGCGGCCGTCTCGAAGGCGAAGTCGATCACCTCGTCCGGGGTCTCCTCCGGGTGCAGGCCGAGGAGGACGCGGCCGGCGGCCGGGCCGCTGTCCAGGGAGGCGGTCCTCGCCTCGTGCGGGACCACCACCAGCGGGCAGGGGGAGTGGGCGGCGAGCGCGCGGCCGGTGGAGCCGAGGAGGAGGCTGGTGAAACCGCCGTGGCCGCGGGAGCCCGTCACGAGGAGGCGGGCGCCCCGGGCCGCCTCCGGCAGCACGTCGGCGACGGTACCGTCCAGGGACTCGTACCGTACGGGGATCGCGTGTCCCCGCTCCTCCACGACCGTCCGCACCGCGTCCAGGACGGTGTCCCGCAGCTCCGGCTCGGTGCCGAG
Source organism: Streptomyces sp. R302 (assembly GCF_012927245.1). Classification (GTDB taxonomy): domain Bacteria; phylum Actinomycetota; class Actinomycetes; order Streptomycetales; family Streptomycetaceae; genus Streptomyces. Next base: position 509,826 of record NZ_JABBGE010000007.1, on the reverse strand, counting down.
GGAGGCGATCCTGGCCGCGCCCAGCTGGAGGGCGTCGGAGCGGACGTGGGCCACGACGAGCGGGGCGTCCAGGGCCTCCGCCTCGGCCAGGGCCCAGGACAGGGCGCGCAGGCTGTGCTCGGAGCCGTCCACGGCGGCCACCACGGGCGGATCGCTCTTCACGTTCATGAGGGAATGCCTCCCTCGGCCGGCGCCGCGCCACGCCGGTGGGTCAGGAGCGGATCAGGCGCCCTGCTCGCGGGCGGCGCGCTCGGCCTCGCGCTGGGCGTTGCGCTCCTTGATGCGGACGGTCTCCTTGCGGACGTCGGCCTGGGTGGCGCGCTCCTTGACCAGCCATTCCGGGGCCTCGGCCTTCAGGGCCTCGATCTGCTCGGTGGTGAGGGCCTCGGTGATCCCGCCGCGGGCGAGGCCCGAGATGGAGATGCCCAGCTTGGAGGCGACCACGGGGCGCGGGTGCGGGCCGTTCTGCCGGAGTTCCTGGAGCCAGGCCGGCGGGTTCGCCTGCAGCTCGTTCAGCTCGGCGCGCGAGACGACGCCCTCCTGGAAATCGGCGGGGGTGGCCTCAAGGTACACACCCAGCTTCTTGGCCGCGGTGGCCGGCTTCATCGTCTGGGAGTTCTGGTGCGACGTCATGGGGTCAAGGGTATCGAGCACACGGAGCTCCTCCGACCACGGCCGCCCTCCGACCTGCGCGGACGACCGGCGCGGACGGTCTCCGCCTACGGCGGCGCGGCGGGTAATCTTGCGGGGTGACAGACCTCCCGCTCGCCCCCGCCCCCGACGCCCCGGCCTTCCGGCTCGCCTTCGTGCCCGGAGTCACGCCCTCGAAGTGGGTGCGGACCTGGGAGCAGCGGCTGCCCGATGTGCCGCTCACGCTGGTGCAGGTGACGCCCGGGGAGGCCTTCGGGGCGCTGCGGGAGGGCGGTGCGGACGCCGCGCTGCTGCGGCTGCCGGTCGACGGCGAGGACCTGAGCGCGATCCCGCTGTACGAGGAGACCAGCGTGGTGGTCGTGCCCAAGGACCACCACTTCGCCGCCGCCGAGGAGCTGACCCCGGAGGACCTGGCCGAGGAGCTGGTCCTGCACCCGCTGGACGACACGCTGGGCTGGGACGGGTCGCCGCCCGGTCTGCCGGCGTTCCAGCGGCCGGAGACCACGGCCGACGCGATCGAGCTGGTCGCCGCCGGGGTGGGCGTGCTGGTCGTCCCGCAGTCGCTGGCCCGGCTGCACCACCGCAAGGACCTCACGTACCGCACGATCACCGGCGTGCCGCAGTCGCGGGTGGCGCTGTCCTGGCCGAAGGCCGAGGAGGCGCCCGACCTGGTCGAGGAGTTCATCGGAATCGTCCGCGGCCGGACCGTGAACAGCACCCGGGGGCGGCGCGCGGAGGAGCGGAAGGGGCAGAAGACCGTCGAGAAGTCGGGTCAGAAGCCCGGTCAGAGGTCCGGCCAGAAGCCTGGTCAGAAGTCCGGTCAGAAGCCGGCGAAGAAGGCGGCCGGGGCGAAGACGGCGCGCTCGGGGAAGCCCGCCCAGGGCAAGGGCGGTGCCGCGGGGCGCGCCGGGAAGCCCCGCCGCGGCCGCTGAGTCGGGCCCTCGGCATACTCCTCCTGATGATCAGGTGCCCGCCGCCCGGCGGCGGGCGGTGAGAACAGGAGAAGCCTTTGGCCGCCAGTTTCAGGACCGTCGTCGAGGTGGCGCCCGCCCATCTCGACGAGGCCCGGTCGATCGACCGGGTGTTCCAGGAGGCGATCGCCCCCGCCACCGTCAATTTCGACTTCGAGGCCATCCACCGGGCGGCCGCCGCCGTCCCGGACAGCACCATCGTCCGGATGGTGCGCGGCTGGGGCCTCAGGGAGCACGCGCCGCTGCTCGTCATGGTCCTCTCGCTGAAGGAGGCCGTCCGGCAGGCGCTGCCGGCCGAGTGCGCGGAGGCGGGCTTCTGGGAGACCGTGGAGCGGGAGCTGGTCGCCGCGTTCACCGGGCTCGGCGAGCAGCTGGGGCAGCCCGGTCTGTCGTTCTACGAGGAGTCCGAGGAGCGCACCCGCTACTACCGGGACCTGTTCTTCGCACTCCAGGAGGAGGGCGCGGGCGGTGACGCGCTGCACGCGCTCGCGTTCTGCGTGGACGTCACGGTCGAGCTGCCGAAGGAGCGGGTGCTCGGACTCGGGCTGACGGACGCGGCGCCGTTCGCCGTGGGTCTCAACGCGATCGTGCTGCGGCGTCCGCTGCCCGTCGCGGCCTGATCCGCCGTACGCGCCGGCCCGCCGTCCCGGGCCGGATCCTCAGCGGGGCCACGGCCCGAAGCCGTCCTCCGCCTTGCCGCTGCCGTTGCCGTCGGTGCTGTGGCGCCGGGCGACGAGCGGGACCACGAACCAGCAGAGCGCCAGCCAGAGCGCCATCACGACGACCAGCCACAGCGCGATCCCGTCGTCCAGGACCATGCGCATGATCAGCAGGAACGTCGACACCATCGTCAGGTAGAGCAGCCCCACGCCCACCAGCGTCAGGCGCCCCGCCCAGGAAACCGTCTGCGGTTTCAGCCGGCGCCCCGCCACCAGCCGGTGCACCGTGACCGGCGCGACGAGCGCCCCGGTGGTCGCCGCTCCCAGAAACACCGTGACCACGTAGATGATCCGGTCCGTCGTGCCCAGCTCCGCGAAGCGCGGCTGGAAGACGACGGCGACGAGGAAGCCGAACAGGATCTGGGTGCCGGTCTGGGCCACCCGCAGTTCCTGGAGGAGTTCGTTCCAGCGGCGGTCCGCCCGCTGCGCCGGGCTCTCCCCGCGGCCGTCGTCGTGACGGACCCGGTCGTCGGTGTTCATACAAGGCGGGTGCCCTCGCCCCCGCCCCGTATGCCCGGATCAGCCCATCGGACCGCGCAGCCGGCCCCGGCGGGCCGCCGCGACCAGTTCGGGGACCGTCGCGAGCTTGACGCGCGGACGGCCCGTGGCCGCGCCCCGGGCGCGTTCGGCCCGGTCGATGGCGGCGAGGCCGCGGGCGTCGACGAGCCGCCCGGTGCGGCCCCGGGCGAGGCGGGCGAAGGCCTTCGCGGAGCCGGCGGGCTTCGGGAGGCGGCCGTCGACCGCGTCGGCGAGCAGGCTGCCGACGGTCTCCGCCGCGCAGGCGCGGTTGGCGCCGATGCCGCCGGAGGGGCCGCGCTTGATCCAGCCGACGACGTACGTGCCGGTCATGCCCTCGACGCGGCCGGCGGTGTGCGGGACGGTGCCGGTGGCCTCGTCGAAGGGCAGCCCGGCGAGCGGTACGCCCCGGTAGCCGATGGCCCGGACGAGGAGGCCGGCCGGGATGTCGGCGCCGCCCTCGGGGCCGCCGGCGCGGACCGCGCGGACCGCGTCCTCGCCGAGGGCCGCCTCGGGGGCCGAGTGGAAGCGGAGGACGATCCGGCGGCGGCCGGTGCCGGGGCCTGCGGCCCAGTCGACGGACTCGCAGGCCGTGTCCTTGAGGAGGGCGGCCTTGTCGCCGGGGGCCGCCGCGTCGATGGCCTCGGCGATCCGGGGGTCGTGGGTGTCGACGACGAGGTCGACGCCGGGGAGGTGGCCGAGGGCGAGGAGCTCGGAGGCGGTGTACGCGGCGTCCTCGGGGCCGCGCCGGCCGAGCAGCACCACCTCGCGGACCCGCGAGCCGCGCAGGGCGGCGAGCGCGTGGTCGGCGATGTCGGTGCCGGCGAGGGCGGCCGGGTCGGTGACGAGGACGCGGGCGACGTCGAGGGCGACGTTGCCGGTGCCGACGATCACGACCCGCTCGGTGGCGCCGAGGGAGACGGCGCCGGGCGCGGTCTCCGGGTGGGCGTTGTACCAGGAGACGAGGGAGGTCGCGGAGAGGCTGCCGGGCAGGTCCTCGCCCGGGATGCCGAGGCGCCGGTCGGACGGGGCGCCGACCGCGTACACGACCGCGTCGTGGTGGGCGGCCAGCTCCTCGGGGCTGACGTCCTTGCCGATCTCCACGCCGAGCCGGACGGTGGCCCGGGGGTGGGTGTGGAAGCGGGCGAGGCTGTCGCCCGCGCCCTTGGTGCCCGGGTGGTCGGGGGCCACGCCGTAGCGGACCAGGCCGCCGGCGACCGGGAGCCGGTCGATGAGGGTGACCTCGGCGTTGGTGTGCAGGAGCAGGTCCTCGGCGGCGTACATGCCGGCCGGTCCCGTGCCGACGACGGCGACCCGGATCGGGGCGAAGTCGGAGGGCAGCGAGCGGCCGAAGGAGGGCTCGCCCCAGGGGTGGAAGGTGGGGGAGGCGAGGACGGGGGCGGCCTCGCGGCCCTCGAAGTGGGCGGCGTTGATCGCCTCGTACCGCTTCAGGGGCTCGGTGAGTCGGTCGACCGGGAAGATCGCGTCGACCGGGCAGGCGTCGGCGCAGGCGCCGCAGTCGATGCAGCTCTTCGGGTCGATGTAGAGCATCTCGGTGGTGCCGAAGTCCGGCTCCTCGGGCGTCGGGTGGATGCAGTTGACCGGGCAGACGGCGACGCAGGTGGCGTCGGAGCAGCAGGTCTGGGTGATGGCGTAGGTCATGGTGGCGGCTCGGCTCGGCTCGTCGGGGTCGGACTCGGGGTCGGACGCGGGGCGGACTCGGGTCGGAGTCGGGGCGGAGCCGCGGTCAGATGAGGTGGGCGCGCCGGTAGAAGCGGACGGCCGGCCGGGTCAGCATGCCGACGTCGCCGAGGAACTCCATGAGGCCGGAGCAGCTGGCGCGCAGCCGGGCCTTGTAGTGCTCGTTGGCGGCGGCCTCGCGGCGGGCGCGCTCGGGGTCGAGCCCGGCCCGGACGTACACCTCGGGGTTCACCAGGCTGGTGATGATGTAGTACGCGGCGATGGCGACGATCAGCGCCTGGAAGTGGCGGCGGGCGCGGCTCGCGCCGGCGAGGTTGCGGCGGGTCTCGTCCCGGGCGAACTTCATGTGCCGGGACTCCTCGACGACGTGGATGTTGTTGATGGTCCGCACGAAGGGGACCACCCGCTCGTCGCGCATCCAGTCGCGCTGCATGACGTCGAGGACCTCCTCGGCGACGAGGATGCCGGCGTACGCGGCCTCGCCGAAGCCGACGGTCTTCATCACCCGGCCGAGCTCCATGATGGCGCGCCTGGGCCGGTAGGCGGGGGCGCCGAGCTTCTGGGAGCCGCGGGCGAACATGATCGAGTGGCGGCACTCGTCGGCGATCTCGGTGAGCGCCCACTGGAAGCGGGGGTCGGTGTGGTCGGTGCGGTAGATGTCCCGGAGCACCAGCTGCTGGAGGATCATCTCGAACCAGATGCCGGTGGAGGCGACGGAGGCGGACTCCTGGCGGGTCAGCTCCTTCTGCTGCTCCTCGGTCATCTCGTTCCAGTAGGCGGTGCCGTAGAGGCTGTTCCACTCCGGGCTCTGGCCGTGGAAGTCCTTGTCGAGCGGGGTGTCCCAGTCGACCTCGACGGCGGGGTCGTAGCTGAGCTTGGCCGCCGACCGGAGGAGCCGCTCGGCGACGTCGTCCTGGTCGTGGTTGTCCGGGCGCACGGTGCTGCTGGCCATCGTTGCGGCTCCTTGGGTCACGCGGTCGGCTCGTGGTCGTTCCATGGCTTGTTAGACAATGCGTCTAGCAAGCTTGTTAGACGGAACGTATAGCAAGGGTGTCGCGCGGGCTACCCCTCGGTACGGGATTTCTCGTCCGGACATGCCGAAGGGGCCGGAGCGCGATCTGCTCCGGCCCCTTCGGTCCGACCGTCAGAAGGTCAGGTTCCAGGCGTCGATCTTCCCGGTGTCCGCGTTGGCGTTGTCGTTGACGCGGAGCTTCCAGGTCCCGTTCGCGACCTCGGAGGAGGCGTTGACGGTGTACGTCTGGGCGATGTTGTCGGCGGAGCCGCCGGTCCGGTTGTGCAGGGTGTAGACCGAGCCGTCGGGGGCGATCAGGTCCACCTTCAGGTCACCGATGTAGGTGTGCTTGATGTCCACGCCCACCTTGAGGGTGGCCGGGGCGTTGCCGGTGACGCCGCTGACGGTGACCGGGCTCTCGACCGTGGTGTTGTCGGAGATCGTCACGTCGGTGAGGTTCTCGAAGTACTTCCCGGGCGGGGGCGGGGTCGAGCCTCCGACGGCCTTCAGGGCGTCCACGCGGCCCTCGCCGAAGAAGCTGTTCTTCGCCGTGGTGCCGGTGCAGCGGGAGTCCGAGGGGCAGGCCAGGTCGGTGGCCTGCTCGCCGAGCTTGGCCCGCAGGTCCGCCGGGGTGTACGCCGGGTTGGCGCTCGCCATCAGGGCGGCGACGCCCGCGACGTGCGGGGAGGCCATCGACGTACCGCTCAGCGAGGAGTACTTGCCGCCGGGGACGGTGCTGTAGACCGACTCGCCGGGCGCCGAGACCTCGATGACGTCACGGCCGTAGTTGGAGAAGGACGCCTTGGACGTGCCGCTGGTGCCGTTGGCGGCGACCGTGACCACGCCCGGCAGCTCGGCCGGGATGTCGAGGCAGTCGTTGGTGATCGTCCGGGTCACCGGGGTCGAGTCGTTGGGGCTCGACGAGTCGGTGGTCTTGTTGGCGAGGTCGACGTTGGAGTTGCCGGCCGCCGCGACCTGGAGCGAGCCCTTGCCCTCGGCGTAGGCCTGGGCGCGGCCCACGCCCTCCAGGATGGCCGCCTGGTCGAGGTTGTTCGGGCAGTTGAACTGCCACGGGTCGGTGTAGTAGCTGTTGTTGGTGACCTTGAAGCCGTGGTCACCGGACCACACCAGGCCGCAGATGGTGTTCTCGGCGAAGAAGAGGGTGCTGCCGGGCTCGGCGATGCGCACCGAGGAGATCTTCACGCCCGGCGCGACGCCGATGGCGCCCTTGCCGTTCTTGGCCGCCGCGACCGTGCCGGCCACGTGGGTGCCGTGCTTGTCGACGTCGCGCCAGGCGCCGACGCGGGTGTCCGCCTTGCCGTAGGCGCAGGAGACCGAGTCGGCGGCGTTGAAGTTCGGCGCCAGGTCCTGGTGCTGGTCGTCGACGCCGGTGTCCAGGATGCCGACCTTGACCGAGGCGGAGCCCGGGTTGACGGCCCAGGCCTGGTCGGCCTTGATCTGGGTCATGTCCGAGCGGAGGGGCTCCGTGGACGGGGCCGCGGCCTGCGACGGGTTGGCCGGGAGGGCCGGGTTGTACGCGTCGGCCGGGACGTCCGAGGTGCGGGTCGCGCCGACCTTCTGCACGCCCGCGACGCCACGCATGGTGGTGGCGAAGGAGGCGGAGGTCGAGTGGGCGACGATCACACCGATGGCGTCGAAGGAGGAGAAGACCGAACCGCCGTTCGCGGCCACGGCGTTGCGGACCGCGGTGGTGTCACCGGGGGTGGTGATCACCAGGTAGGCGCGGGTGCCGGCGGCCCAGGCGGCGGACGCCGCGGGGGCCGCGGCGGGAGCCTGCTGCGTGGCCCGCGCGTTCGCGGTGAACGTCGCGAGCGGCTCGTTGTCGATCGGGGCGGCCTGGGCGAGCGAGACCGGGCCCGTGAGCGCCAGGGTCGTGCCGAGGGCGGTCGCCGCGAGTCTCATCCGGCCGGATATGTGGGAAAGCAAAGCGTCCTCCGATGGCCCGGTGGCGCGGGTGGCGCCGGCCGGGCCCTGTGATGTGTGGGGTGGACGCAAGATCCCAGACGGGCGGCGCGGAGGGAAGTCTTCTGTCCGACAAGCCCGTTCATGTAACAAAATCTTGATTTGAACATGGCGAAAAGGGGCGGATTTCCGTCTCCGCCCCCTTCCGTGCGCGTGCGCCTACTTCAGGTAGGGGCCCGCAGTGCCGATCTTCCCGGGCCCGTTCAGGACGTACACCCGGAGGTTGCCCTTGCCGGGCGCGCCGACCGTGAGGGTGCCGTCGGAGACCGTCTTCACGTCGCCGGTGACGGCGTCGGTGTACGTGCCGTTCGGGATGCCGTTGTACGTGGCGCCGCCCGAGACGGTGACGAGGGCGAAGCTGTCCGTCGAGCCGCTGGTGTAGCGGCGCTTGAACGCCATGCCGCCCGAGATGCCCTCGGTGGAGTACTGGCCCATCTGGAGCGCGGGGATCGCCCGGCGGATCTCGTTGAGCCGCTGGACGTGCTTGACCAGGGGCTGCTGGAGGGTGGTCGCGACCTGGCCGCTCGCCTCGGAGACCTTCGAGAAGTCGGAGGCGGTGACGGTGCCGGCGACGTGGTCGCCGTAGTAGGCGCGGCCGGTGGTGGCCAGCGGGCAGGTGGGCCCGCAGTCGATCTTCTTGCCCTTCTGGAACTCGATCTCGGAGCCGTAGTAGAGCGTCGGGATGCCTCGGAAGGTCCACATCAGGGACATGTTCTCGGCCCAGGCGTCGGTGCCGCCGGTGTACCGCTCGCTCGACTTGTTCGGGCCGTAGTCGTGGCTGTCGACGTACACGACGTTGTAGGTGGCGTCGTTGTAACTGTCGTCCGAGTCCTTGCCGTTGGAGAAGGCGTTGTACGCGTCACCGAAGTTCATGTGCATCCGCATGTCGATGACGTTCATGCCGGAGAAGCGGCTGTGGTCGGGCGCGTGGTAGCTGTTGCCGTTCAGGAAGGCGTTGGTGGAGGTGGGCTGGTTGCCGGTGCCCTGCTGCTGCTCGTAGTCGTACATCTCCAGGGCGGCCCTGGTGTCGTCGGCGTCGTACTCCTTGCGCTCCTTCCAGGTGAAGAACTGCGCGGAGTGGTTCACCGAGCCGCGGTTCCACTTGTCGTTGACGAAGGCCGCGACCTCGCCGAAGACGAAGAAGTTCTTCGCCGCCTCGGCGCCGTGCCGCTGGGCGACCCGCTCCTGGATCGCGGGGAGGAAGCGGCGGTTCCAGGTGGTGCGCGGGATGTGCACGGCGGTGTCGACGCGGAAGCCGTCCACCCCCATGTCGATGTACTTGTCGTACGCGCCGATCAGGTAGTTCTGGACGGTCGCGTTCTCGGTGTCGAAGTCCGCCAGGTCCTCGTGCAGCCAGCAGGAGCGCGAGTCCTCGCCCTCCCAGTTGCCGATCCAGCACTGGTGGAAGAGCTCCTTCGGGAACATGCCCGAAGTGGGGCTCGGCCACTGGCAGTTGTAGAGGGTGTAGCCCTCGGCGCTCTTCCCGCCGGTGGGCTTGCCCCAGTTGACGCAGGTGTTGCCGGTGGGCTCGGCCGTCGACCACAGGTCGCCGTTGTAGTACGACTTGCCGGTCTTCGGGTCGATCGTCAGGCCGTCGTACTCGAAGCCGGGCTGCTTCTCGTCGTAGTACCAGCTCCACTGGCTGTCCCGGACGCCGTACACGGTCGGCGTGAACAGGCCCTTGGCGCCCCAGCGCGAGGAGTGGTTGTAGACGACGTCCTGGTAGATCTTCATGCCCTTGGCGTGGGCGGCGTCGATGAGGTCCTGGTAGGAGGCGCCGGCCGACTCCAGGCGCGGGTCGACCTTGTAGAAGTCGTAGCCGTGGTAGTCGTAGTCCGAGCGGCCCAGCACCACCGGGGTGACCCAGACGGCGGAGAAGCCGAGGCCCTTGATGTAGTCGAGCTTCTGGACCAGGCCCTTGAAGTCGCCCCGGAACATGGGGTCGTCGTTCGCGGCGTTCCCCGACTTCACGTGCTGGCTGCCGCCCCGGTTGTTGGAGGCGTCGCCGTCGTAGAAGCGGGCGGTGAGGACGAAGTAGATCGGGTCCTTGCGCGGATCGGTGCCGAGCGGCTTGCCGTTCGCCGGAGCGGTGGGCCTGTCGCCGGTGGTGGCGGTGGCCGGCGCGGAGGCGGCCGAGACGTTCCCGGCGGCGTCCACCGCCTTCACCGTGTAGGTGTACGCGGTGCGTTCGGCGAGGTTCGTGTCGGAGAAGACCGTCGAGCCGACGTCCGTGACGACCGTGCCGGTCGTGCCGCCGACCCGGGTGACCTGGTACTTCGTCACGCCCCTGTCGTCGGTGGCGGCGTCCCAGGCGAGCAGTACGGAGACGCCGTCGGCGGTCGCGGTGAGGCCGGCCGGGGCGGTGGGCGCCTGGGTGTCGGGCGGGGTGGCGGCGCAGGGGTCGGTGGCGTTCGCGGTCACCACCCGGTCCCGGACGGTGGAGGTGCCGGTGCCGATCGCGTAGTCGGCGCCGCCGTTGTTGTCCCACACGCCGTTGCCGTTGTTGAAGGCGGCCTTGAGGGAGGTGGCGGAGCCGAGGTCCAGCTCCCGCTTCCACCAGCCGGTGCAGGCGGCCGTCATGCCGAGACCGGGCACGGCCGTCCACGCGCCGCCGGCCGGCTGGTAGTGGACGTTCACCGTCGACCAGCCGAGGGAGGCCGAGGAGTAGTACACCGTCGCCTTGTTCGCGGTCGGCGGGGGCGTGTCGGCGCAGGGGTCGGAGTGGGCGACGACGCCGTCCTTCACGGTGATGTTCCCCGTGCCCAGCGCGTAGTTCTCGCCGCCGTTGTTGTCCCAGGTGCCGGTGCCGTTGTTGAAGGTGGCCTGGAACCCGGCGGCGGAGCCGAGGCTGACGGTCCTCTTCACCCAGTCGGTACAGGCGGGCTCCATCGCGGTGCCGGGGACGGTGGTCCAGGATCCGCCGTCGGGCGCCCAATGGAGGTTGTAGGCCGACCAGTTCTTCGTCCTGGTCCAGTAGTAGACGGTGGCCGTGTTCTCGGCGACGGCCGCCGCCGGGGCGGCGTCGAGGGGCGGGGCGGCGGTGCCGGCGGCGCCGGGCGGCGCGGCCACCAGGCCGGCGAGGCCGGCCGCGGCGCCGAGCAGCGCGAGCGCGCGCCCGCGCCGCCGTGTGCGGGTGGGGGTCATGCGGATCTCCAGACGGGGGCGCGCCGGGGTGGAGGGCCGGTGGCGAACTGGGGATCGGCCCCCATGGAAGCGCGTGCGGAAAATTGCGGAAAGTTCTTGCGTCGGCCGGAAGTTACCCCTGTGGGACGCGCGCGTAAAGAGTCCGCGTCGAAGCGGTTCGAATGCTGGGACGGCTGCCGCGTTCAGCGCGCGGGGCTCAGTCCTGCTTCAGGTACGGCGCCAGGAGGGTGCGCCAGGACGCGTCGATGCGCCGGTACTCCGCCGGGCAGAGCGCGGCGCGGTCGCGGGGCAGCACCCCGTCCGGGTTGCCCTCCGCGTCCACCGCGTCGGCGAACCGCCCGGGATCGGAGCCGTACAGCCAGCACGCCCAGTCGAAGAAGCGCTGCGCGTCGAGGGAGTGGACGTCGGAGTACGCGGCCACCCCCGGGTCGCCGCCCTCGGACGCCGCCCAGAGCGCGCCCCAGGCGTTGACGGTGGAGACCGCGTAGTCGGCGTGGCGCTCGTCGCCGGAGGCGAGCAGGAGGACGGCCAGCTGGTCGACCGCGTCCTCCTCGCGGCCGGTGACGGGCAGGTCGTAGAGGTCGACGAGGGCGTGGCCGAGCTCGTGGAGGAGCACGCCGTGGGAGAGGCCGACGACGTCCTCGTCGATGGACCCGCGGGCGGCCGCCCGCTCGGCCGGGGTTCCGTCGCCGGCGGCGCGGGTGAAGACCCGGCGGGCGTCGGCCACGAAGCCGTAGCAGTAGGTGATGCGCCCGGTGGCCTCGTCCCAGAAGGGGTTGGGTGCCGCGCAGTGGCACGTCGTGGGGGAGCGCGATCCGCGCGCCGGCGTAGGCGGCGGCGTCCTCCAGGATCCGCCGCTCGCGCAGGAAGGCGAGGGCGGTGCGCTCCTCGGGGGTGCGCGGCTCCTCGTACCCGACGACGAGCCGGCCCGTGCCCGGGGAGGGGGTCGCCGGGGTCGCGGCGCAGCCGGTGAGCAGGGCCGTCGCGGTCAGGGCGAGCGCGGTCAGGGCCGCCGTGGTCAGGGTTGCCGCGGTCGGGGCGAGGGGCGGGCGGTGGACGCGGGCGGCGGCGGGCATCGGCGGCACCTCGTCTCGTGGGCGTCCCTGCCGACGAGCCTGGCCGCAGCCGGCGCCGTCGGCGAGCCCGCGGCGCCGTCCGGGTGAGCCGGGCGGCGGGCGCCGGGGCCTCAGGAGCGGGGCCAGGGGCGGCCCTCCAGCCGCTCGATGTCCCGGTTGAAGCGCTCCAGGAACCCGGCGAAGACGGTGACGTCCTCCGGGGACCAGTGCTCCATGATCCGTTCGAGCCCGCCGACGTTGAAGGAGCGGTCGGCCTCCAGGCGGCGCTCGCCCTCCTCCGTGATGCGGAACTTGCGGGCGATGCCGCCGTCCGGGTCGGGGATGCGCTCCACGACCCCGGCGCGGAGCATCGCCGCCGTCTGCCGGTTGAGGGTGGAGGCGTCGAGCCCGAAGGCGTCCGTGAGCTGGCCGATGGACATGGGCCCGTGCATCCGGATCCGGGTGAGGAGCACGTACGCGCTGCGGTCGAGGCCGCCGGCGCCGACCCGGGTGCGCGGCGCGTGGAGGTGCGAGTGCCGGCTCAGCAGCATCGTCTCGAACTCGACGCGGTCGGTGGGCTTCTCCACGGGCTTGTCCACGGGCTTGTCCATGGGGTCATTCTCCCCTGCGAGGGAATGGTGTGCGGCATGCATAACTTGTGCATCATGCACTTGCTATGCATCATGCATCGAGTGTGCATGATGCACAAGCTTCGCTCGCTTCCATGACCGACCTCAGGGAGACACCCGTGGACCGCGCCCAGACCGACGTACGCCCCGGAGGCGTCGTCGGCGTCCTCGCCTTCGCCGGCATCGTGGCGGCACTCATGCAGACGCTCGTGGTGCCGCTCATCGGCGACCTGCCACGGCTCCTGCACACCGGCGCCGACGACGCCTCGTGGGTGATCACCGCCACCCTCCTCGCCGCCGCCGTCGCCACCCCCGTCGCCGGCCGCCTCGGCGACACCCTCGGCAAGCGGACCGTGCTGCTCGCCTCCACCGTCCCGCTGATCGCGGGCTCCGTCGTCTGCGCCCTCGCCGACTCCGTCGTCCCGATGATCGTCGGCCGCGGACTCCAGGGCCTCGGCATGGGCGTCGTCCCCGTCGGCATCAGCCTGCTCAGGGACGTCCTGCCGCCCGAGCGGCTCGGCGGCTCCATCGCCCTCATGAGCGCCTCCATGGGCGTCGGCGGCGCCCTGGGCCTGCCGTTCTCCGCCGCCGTCGCCGAACACGCCAGCTGGCGCGTCCTCTTCTGGGTCGCCGCCGGCCTCAGCGCCGCCGTCGCCGTCCTCGTGCACCGGCTCGTCCCGGCCGGCCGCCGCCACCCGAACCCCGGCCGCTTCGACCTGCCCGGCGCCCTCGGCCTCGGCGCCGGTCTCGTCTCCCTGCTGCTCGCCGTCTCCAAGGGCGCGACCTGGGGCTGGGGCAGCGCCACCACCCTCGGCCTCTTCGCCGCCGCCGCGGTCGTCCTGCTCGCCTGGGGCCTCTGGGAGCTGCGCACCCGCGACCCGCTCGTCGACCTGCGGGTCACCGCCCGCCCTGTCGTCCTGCTGACCAACCTCGCCTCGGTGCTCGTCGGCTTCTCCATGTACGCCCAGTCGCTGGTCGTCCCGCAGCTCCTCCAGCTCCCCGAGGCCACCGGCTACGGTCTGGGCCGGTCGATGATGGAGATGGGCCTGTGGATGGCCCCGGCGGGCCTCGCGATGATGGCGCTCGCCCCGCTCGGCGCCAAGCTGTCCGCCGCCCGCGGCCCCAAGGTCACCCTCTCCGTCGGCGCCCTCGTCATCTCCGCCGGCTACGCCTCCTCGCTCGCCCTGATGGGCTCCACCTGGGGCCTGCTCGTCGTCACCCTGATCTGCAACACCGGCGTCGGCCTGGCGTACGGGGCGATGCCCGCGCTCATCATGGGCTCCGTGCCCGCGGAGGAGACCGCCTCCGCCAACAGCTTCAACACCCTGATGCGGTCCATCGGCACCTCGGTCTCCGCGGCCGTCATCGGCGTCGTCCTCGCCCAGATGACCACCACGCTCGGCGCCCACACCCTGCCGTCCGAGGACGGCTTCCGGGCCGCCCTGCTCATCGGCGCCGGCGTCGCCCTCCTCGCCGCGCTCATCGCCGCCCTCATCCCGGCCCGGCACACCCCCGCCGACGACGCCCCCGCCGAGGCCCCCGCGCCGCGGACCGCCCGCGCCGCCTGAGCCAGGGCGGCGGGTGCGGAGCCGGTACGGGCAGGGGTACGGGTACGAGGACGCCGGCCCCGTACCCGTACCCCTGCCCGTACCGCTCACTCCGTCCCGTCCGCCTCCAGTGTGAACAGCGCCCCGTCCGGGTCCCGGACCACCACCCGGCGTTCGTCCCCGCCGGTCTCCGGCTCCCGGGCGCCGCCCCACTCGCCGCCCGGCACCACCAGACCGCCGTGCTCCGTCACCGCCGCCACCGAGGCCGTCAGGTCCGGCACCCGGAACCGCACCAGCCAGCGCGGCCGCAGCTGCGGCCGGGGCGAGGCGGCCTCCACCGGACCGCTGTCGAGGCGCGCCACCGGCACCCCGCCCCGGCGCAGCACCACCCGGTCCTCCTCGTACGAGGTCTCGCAGCAGCCGGGCGTGTCCTCCGCCCAGCGCAGCACCCCGCCGTAGAACACGGCCGCGTCGAGGGCGTCCCGGGCGTGCAGCTCCACCCACGCCGGGGCGCCCCGCTCGCCCACGTGCCAGCGCGACACCAGGCGACCCTCCCACACCGCGAACGCGGCCCCGTCCCGGTCCGTGGCCAGCGCCACCCGCCCCTGCGGCGGGTACGCCACCGGGCCCACGCCCACCGTGCCGCCCCGCTCCCTGATCCGCGCCACCGCCGCGTCCGCGTCGTCCACCGCGAAGAACACCGTCCACGCCACCGGCACCGCCAGCTCGGCCGCGACGGCGGCGATCCCCGCGACCGGCACCCCGTCCCGCTCGCCCACCGCGTACGCCGAGCCCGCTTCCAGCCTGCCCGGCCGGAACGTCCAGCCCAGCACCGCGCCGTAGAACCGCTCCGCCGCGCCCAGATCCCGCGTCGCCAGACTCAGCCAGCACGGCGCGCCCAGCGCCTCCGCCGTCGTCGGCCCCGTCACCGGACCACCTCCTCTAGCGAGCGCCCGCCGCCCGGACGCCACCCCGCGCGCCTTCCCCGGCCCGGGACCCCGCACACCCCACGTCACCCTGACGGCCCCCTCCCCTCAGGCCGCGGCCCGGGGCGCCGCCAGGGCCTGCGTGAGGTGGTGGTGCAGAAGGCCGAGGGCCGGCCGGTCCGGCGGGAGGAGGAGCGCGGCCAGCTTCCAGTAGCGGGCCATCACCGTCGTCTCCTCCCGGGCCAGCAGGCCGGCGAGGCGCCGGCGGAACGCGGGCGAGTCGGGCTCCCCGAGGGCCCGCGCGTACGCCTCGGCGAAGCAGTCCAGGACGCCGCGGCCGGCGGGCGGCCGACCCGCCCGCACCTCCGCGCCCGCCAGGTCGTACGCCTCCGCCAGACCCTCGTACAGGACGGCCGGGCGGTAGCGCTCGCCCGGCAGCGGCGGGCCCGGCGCCCGCTCAGGCCGCGGATCCGAGACCAGGCCGCGCAGCAGGGCGAAGGCCCGCACCTGCGCGGGCGTCGGGTCGTCCGGCGGCAGCGGCACCACCTCGTCCAGGACCCGGGCCACCAGGGGCGACGGCAGGCGCACCGGGAGCGAGCGCCGCCAGAAGCGGACCACCGCGTCCGTGTCCGGCGGCAGCGGACCGGCTCCCAACAGGGGCAGCAGCTCGGCGCGTTCGGGCCCCTCGCACTCCGCGAGGAGCAGCAGCGACGCCTCCCGCCACGCCAGGGCCGCCCGCTCGCGCGCCACGCCCCGCAGCTCCCCGGCCACCACGTCCGCGAGCCGGCCCTCGTCCTCAAGGGCCCGCGCCACCTCCGGCACGGCGAGGCCCAGGGCGCGCAGCGAGCGGATCTCCCGCAGCCGGGCCAGCGCGCCGGGGCCGTACCGGCGGTGACCGCCGCCGCTGCGCCCGGCCTCCGGCAGCAGCCCCCGGTCCGAGTAGTACCGGACGGTCTTCACCGTCACGCCGGCCCGCCCGGCCAGCTCGCCGATGCTCCACGTCCCGTCGCCCGCGCCCGTCACCCCGCACCTCCACCGCCTGCCCCGGTCCCCGCGTCCGGGGTGGAATCTCCCCCTGGGGGAGTTCCTAGTCTGCCGGAGGCCGCTGGGGCCACGAGACGCGAGGAGGCGACGATGACGGCGTTCGTACTGGTGGGGGGCGCGTTCACCGGCGGATGGGTGTGGGACGGGGTCGCGGAGAAGCTGCGGGAAGCCGGGAGCCTGGCGTATCCGGTGACCCTGGACGGCCGACCGGACGCCGGACTCGGCACGCACGTGGGGGAGTTGATCGCACTCCTCGACCGGATCGACGAGCCGGACGTCGTCCTCGTCGGACACGACTACGGCATCCACCCCGTCCTCGGCGCCGCCGACCGGCGGGCGGACCGCGTCTCCCGGGTGGTGTACGTCGCCGCAGGGCTCCCCTCCGACGGGGACCCCGCCCTGCTCCTCGTCCGCGACGAGGAGGTCCGCGCCCGGCTCGGCCACGACCCCTCGCCGCTGCCGCCGCCCCGGGGGCCGGAGTGGGCGCGCTGGGGGAGCCTCGACGGGCTCTCCGCCGAGGACCTGGACCGCCTGGACCGGCTCGCGGTGCCGCAGCCGGCCCGCACCCTCACCGAACCCCTCCGGCTCGGCGGCGGCCTCGACCGGGTGCCGTCCGCCGCCGTGATGTGCACGGGCGACGGGCCGGGCGTCGACGTCGTCGAGATGCTGGTCCGCACCGGCCCCCCGCGCTTCCGGAAACTGGCCGGACCCGGCTACGCCTTTTTCGAACTCGCCGCCGGACACTGGCCGATGCTCTCGCACCCGGCCGAACTCGCCGACCTGCTCCTGCGGGCGGCCTCGGGCGAGGGCCGCCGCATCACCCTCGGCGACGAGCAACCCCCCTACGAACAGCAGGAGTTCCTGCTCCCCGTGCCGGAGCTGCCGTACGAGCGGTACGACCGCCTCGACGTGTACGCCCCCGACGCGGAGGGACGGTGGCCGGCCGTGCTCCTCGTCCACGGCGGGCCCGTCGACGCCGACCGCGTCCCCACTCCGCGCGACACCCCCTTCTACCGGGGCTACGCCCGCCACCTCGCCGGCCTCGGCGTCGTCGGCGCCACCGTCGACCACCGGCTGTACGCCCTCACCGACTACGCCCGCGCCGCCGACGACGTCACCGAGGCCCTCGAAAGGCTCCGCGCCCACCCCCGGGTCGACCCGGACCGCGTCGCGCTCTGGATCTTCTCCGGCGGCGGCCTGCTCGCCGCGCACTGGCTGGCGTCACCCCCGCCGTGGCTGCGCTGCCTCGCCCTCTCGTACCCCGTCCTCGCCACCCCGCCCGGCTGGGAGACCGTCGAGTCGCGCTTCCGCCCCGCCGAAGCGCTCGCGGGCGCGGGACGGCTGCCCGTGGTCCTGGTGCGCGCCGGGCGGGAACACCCGGCCTTCGCGGTGACGGTGGAGGAGTTCCTCGCCGCCGCCGGGAAGCACGGCACGGACGTCGAGATCGTCGACGTGCCCGACGGCCGGCACGGCTTCGAGGCCCTCGACCGCACCGACGCCTCACGGGACGCCGTCGGCCGCGCCGTCCGGGCGGTACTGCACCGGGTGACCGGGTGACCGGTGACCGGTGAGCGAGTCAGCAGGTGGCCGGGGTGGCCGGGGTGACCGATGTGACCGGGGTGACCGGCTGAACGGCGGGCCGGGATCGTGGTGCCGCCCCCCGACGGCACCACGAGTTCATGAGCGGCCGACCACCTGGGCCGGGTCCCAGCCCCTGCGCGGCACCGAGCCCAACAGGAGCCGAGTGTAGGGGTGTTCGGGCTCGCCGAGGACACGGTCGACCGAACCCGCCTCCACCACCCGGCCCGACCTGAGCACGAGCACCTCGTCCGCGACGTGCCGCACCACCGCCAGGTCGTGGGTGACGAAGAGGTAGCCGATGCCCGCCTCGCGGCGGATCTCCCGCAGCAGCTCCAGGATCTGCGCCTGGATCGACACGTCGAGCGCGGCGACCGCCTCGTCGAGCACGAGCACCCGGGGCTCCACCGCCAGCGCGCGGGCGATCGCGACGCGCTGGCGCTGGCCGCCGGAGAGCCCGCGCGGCAGCGCCGCCGCCTCCCGGGCGCCGAGCCCGACCTGGTCCAGGAGGTCGGCGACCCGGGCCTCGCGGGCGGCGGCGTCCAGGGAGGTGTGCAGGCGCAGCACCTCGTCGAGGCAGCCGCGCACCGGGATCCGCGGGTCGAGCGAGAGGTACGGGTCCTGGAAGACCATCTGGATCTCCCGTGCCCGGGCGAGCCGTTCGGCCCGTCCCCGCGCCCGTGCCGAACGGTCCCGGCCGTCGAGCCGGACCGTGCCGGCGTCGGCCCGCTCCAGACCGACCAGCATCCGCACCGTCGTCGTCTTGCCGCTGCCGGACTCGCCGACGATCGCCAGCGAGCCTCCGGCCGGCAGCGTGAACGACACGCCGTCGACCGCGAGATGACCGCCGTACCGCTTCCGCAGGCCCTCGACGACGAGGCCCCGCTCCCTCGGCTTCGTCACAGGTCGATCCCTTCGTCGGCGCGGAGGCACGCGGCGAACCCCTCGCCGTGGCGTGCCAGTTCGGGCTTCTCCTCGTCGCACCGCGCCACCGCGTGCGCGCAGCGGGACGCGAAGGCGCAGCCGGGCGGCGACTCCGCCAGCGACACCGGACGGCCCGGGATCGGACGCGGCGCGGGCGCACCGGCCTCGATCCGGGGCGTACAGGCCAGCAGACCGGCCGTGTACGGGTGGCGGGGGCGGTCGAACAGCTCGCCGGTGGACCGGGTCTCCACGATCCGGCCCGCGTACATCACGTACACCCGGTCGCAGATCGCCGAGGCCAGCTCCAGGTCGTGGGTGACGAAGAGCATGCCGGTGCCCCGCTCGGCCCGCAGCCGCGCCAGGATCGAGATGACCTCGGCCTGGGTGGTGACGTCCAGGGCGGTGGTCGGCTCGTCGGCGACGAGCAGCGCCGGCTCGGCGGCGAGCGCGGCGGCGATCACGACCCGCTGCAGCATGCCGCCGGAGAGCTGGTGCGGGTGGCGGCGCAGCGCCCCGCGCGGGTCCCGGATGCCGACCGCGGCCAGGAGCTCCTCGGCGCGGGCGGTGGCCTTCGCCGCCGGTGTGCCCGACGCCCGCAGGCCCTCGGTGAGGAAGTCGCCGACCCGGCGCAGCGGATTCACGGAGGCGCGCGGGTCCTGGAAGACCATCGCGACCTCCCGGGCGCGCAGCGCGGCGAGCCGCCCCCGGTCCATGGTGAGGACGTCGGCGCCGTTCACCCGGACCTGCCCGGTGGTGCGGGAGCCCTTGGGCAGCAGGCCGAGGACGCTGCGGCAGGCGACGGACTTGCCGGAGCCGGACTCGCCGACCAGGCCGACGGTCTCCCCGGCGCGCACGGTCAGGCTGACGCAGTCGAGGATCGGCCGGGCGGCCCGGTCGTCGGGGAGCCGGAGTTCGAGGCCGTCGATCTCCAGGACGGGCGGGTGTGTCTGGTGGGTCATGGGTTCACTTCTCCCGACGGGCGATGCGGTCGGCGAGGCCCTCGCCGACGATGCCGAAGGCGACCACCGCGAGCACGACGCACACGGACGGCGCGAGCGCCGGCAGCATCGCCCCTTGGAGGACGGCGCCCTGGCCCTCGTTGATCATGGCACCCCAGTCGGCCGTCGGCGGCTGCACGCCGAAGCCGAGGAACGACAGGGCCGCCAGGTCCATCAGCGCGTAGCCGAAGTTCATCGCCGACTGCGCGAAGACCGTCGGCGCGATGTTCGGCAGCAGGTGCCGTACGCAGACCGTCCAGCCCGACCAGCCCTGCACCACGTACGCCTCGATGTACGGCCGCGCCTTCTCCTGCCGGGCGATGCCGCGCACGAGCCGTCCCACGTACGGCGTGTACGCGACGGCCATGGCGATCACCGGGGCGGTCATGCCGGGGCCGGTGACGGCGACCAGCAGGATCGCCAGCATCAGCCCGGGGACGGAGAACACCAGGTCCATCGCCCGGGACAGGAGCGTGTCGGCCCAGCCGCCGCGCCAGGCCGCCACCACGCCGAGGAGGGTCCCGAGCAGGGTGGAGACGGCGACCACGAGGAGCGGTCCGAGGAGTCCCGTGCGGGCGCCGTACAGCAGCCGGGACAGGACGTCGCGCCCGGACTGGTCGGTGCCGAGGAGGTGGTCGCCGGAGGTGCCGACCAGGCTGGCTCCCAGGTCCAGGGCCTCGGGGTCGTACGGGGCGAGCAGCGGCGCGCACACGGCGACGAGGACGAGCGCGGCGAGCACCGCGACCGAGGCCGTGAACAGCGGACCCTGCCCGAGGAGGCGCAGCCTCCGCAGGCCGGGCCTGCGGTACGGCACCGTGGTGAGGGTGGTGGTCATGAGGAGCCTTCCCCGGGGGAGAGACGGGGGTCGATGAGGGGGGCGAGGAGGTCGACCGCGAGGTTGACGAGGACGAACGCCGCCACGCTGAGCAGGGTGACCGCCTGCACGACCGCGAAGTCCTGGGACGTCACCGACTGCACGAGCAGCGAGCCGAGGCCGGGCACGTCGAAGGCGGTCTCCACGATCGCGGTGCTGATCAGCAGGCCGGCGAGCATGGTGCCGCCGACGGTGACGACCGGTCCGAGCGCGTTCCGCAGCACGTGCCGGCGGACCACGCTCCGGCCGGCGACGCCCCGCGCACGGGCCACCTCCACGTGCTCGCGGCCCAGTTCGTCCAGCATCGCCGAGCGGGTGACCCGGGCGAGCAGGCCCGCGAAGGTGAGGGCGAGCGCGAAGGCCGGCAGGGTCAGCTGGTGGAGCCGCGGCCCCAGGCCCTCGGCGGCCCCGCCGCCCGGCCCCGGGAACCAGCCCAGCTGCACGGAGAAGACCGAGACCAGGGCGATCGCGGTGACGAAGGACGGGGTGGCGGTGGCCACGCCCGTGCCGATGAGCACGGTCCTGTCGACGAGGCCGGGGCGGAGCGCGGCGAGGATTCCGGCGCCGACGCCGACGACGGCGACGAGCAGCGCCGCGTACCCGACGAGGAGGGCGGTGCCGGGCAGCCGCGAACCGAGGAGCGCGGTGACGTCCTGGTGGTACTGGGCCGAGCGGCCGAGGTCGCCGGTGAGGACGCCCCCGAGCCACGTGCCGTACTGGACCACCAGCGGGTCGTCCAGGTGGTGTTCGGCGCGCAGGGCCGCCACGGCCTCGGGGGTCGCGGGGCGGCCGTGCAGCAGGAAGGTGACCGGGTCGCCGGGGGCGAGGTGCACGGTGCCGAAGACGACGACCGAGGTCACGAACAGGACCGCCACCAGGCCGAGGAGCCGGCCGACGAGGAAGCGGGTCATGACTGCGCGGCCCCGATCGTCGCGGCCCATGGGTAGTACAGCTGGGAGATGCCCGTCGGCGCGCCGGTGATCCGCTTGCCGAGGAAGACCGAGTAGGGCGCCTCGTACACCGGGATGATCGGCAGCTCGCGCAGCGCGATCTCCTGGACCTCGGCGGTCAGTTGGGTGCGCTTGGCGGGATCGTACTCGGTGTTGGCGCGGTCGAAGGCGAGGTCGTACTCGGCGTTGGACCAGTTGCCGTAGTTCCCGAAGTCGCCGGTGCGCAGGTACTGGTAGAACTCCAGCGGGTCCGGGGTGTTGTCGTAGCCGTTGGTGATGACCAGGTCGAGCCCGTCGCGGGCGGCCGGGTCCACGAAGATGTTGCCGTACGCGTCCGGGGAGACCGGCTGGAGCTTCACGTCCAGGCCGATCTGGCGGCCGGCGGCCTGCACGGCGTTGGCGACGACACTGATCTCGGGGGCCATCGAACTGGTCGCGATCGTCACCCTCTTGCCGGTGGCACCGGCCTCCTCGACCAGCTTCTTCGCCGCCGCCACGTCGTAGTCGGGCTCGGGCAGCGTGTCGTACAGCGTGGCCGTCTTCTCCGGGACGAGCGACCAGGCGCCGCGCGCGGCGGGCGCCTTGGCCGGCACGCCGACGCCGCCGGCGGCGGCCTTGACGATGTTCTTCCGGTCGAGCGCCATCGACAGCGCCCGGCGGACCCGCAGGTCGCCGAGGGTGCCCTTGAAGTTCGTGACCGCGAGGTCGGCGGCGGCCGTGTTGGGGCCGAAGAGGAGCGAGCCCTTGCCGCTGGTGCGCAGCTGCGCGAAGGAGGAGGACGGCACCATGTAGCCGCCGTCGGCGGTGCCGGAGAGGAAGGCGTTGGCGCGGGCCGCGGCGTCCTCGATGAAGGTGAACTTCACCGACTCCGACTTCGGGGCGAGCTTCTCGTCCCAGTAGTCGGCGTTCCTCTTCAGGGTGATGCTGTCGCCCTGCGCCCACTTCTCCAGGGAGAAGGGGCCGGTGCAGTTCAGCTTGCCCTTGGGGGTGCCGTAGTCCTTCCCCTCCTTCGCGAGGGAGGCGGCGCTGACGACGGTGCCGGGGGAGGCGGCGAGCAGCTCGTGGAAGAGCGCGTCGGCCTTGCCGAGCTTGATCGTCACCTCCAGCGGGCCCGTCTTCTCGATGGCGTCGACGGTCTTGAAGGCGGAGCCCCACGGGGAGCCGGTGGCCGGGTCCATCTGCCGCTTCAGAGAGGCGACGACGTCGTCCGCGGTCATCACCGTGCCGTCGTGGAACTTCACGCCGGACCGCAGGGTGTAGACGAGGGTGCGCGGGTCGGGCCGCTCCCACTTCACGGCCAGACCGGGTTCGATCCTGAGGTCGGGGGTGACCCGCAGCAACTGCTCGCAGACGTTGGCGAGGACGGTGTTCGGCGGGTAGTCGTACGCCAGGGCGTAGTCGAGCGTGTACGGCTCCGCGTACAGCGACCACGTGAAGGAGTCGAGCGGGCCCTTGGCGGCCGGCGAGGTGGGGGAGACCTTGTAGTCGGCTCCGCCGCCGGTGCCCTGGCGCGGCTGTGCGGCACCGGAGCAGGCGGTGAGGGAGGCCGCGACGGCGGCGGTACAGACGAATGCGATGAATCTGGGCGTGCGCATGCAGACCCACCCCTTTACGGGTGTAGTGACGGGCGCTGGGGGGATGGAGCGAGTATTGATGCGGGAACGTTCCCGCACAAGGGTTCCAGCGAGTTTGCGGGAACGGTTTTCCAAAGGTCAGAGGGGTGGCAGCATCAGCACCATGACCGAAGCCTCAGAGCATGACGGAGCGACCCCGGAGCGTGGCGGGCAGGCCGCGGGGTGGAGTGGCGGCGGAACCGGCGAACGGCGTCAGGGAAGCGGCCGGGCGGCCGCGCCGGCCTCACCGGTCGCGCCGGCCGCGCCGCGCGTCCGGCTCGTCGACGTCGCCCGCGAGGCCGGCCTCTCCAAGACCACCGTGTCGGCGGCCCTCAACGGCACCGGCCGGCTCTCCCCCGAGGTCCGGGAGAAGGCCCGCGAGACCGCGCGCCGCATGGGCTACCGGCCCAACGCCACCGCGCGCCAGCTGCGCGCGGGACGGGCCCGGCTCATCGGCTACGTGGTCGGCGAACTGGCCGACACCCCGTGGACCTTCCTGGAGTCGCCGTACTTCGCCCGGCTCACCGGGGCCACCGCCGCCACCGCGCTCGCGCGCGGGTACGCGGTGGTGCTGCTGCCCGCCGGCTCGCTGCAGAGCGAGTGGGCGGCGCTGCCCCTCGACGCCGTGGTCGTCGCCGACCCCGTCGCCGACGACCGCATCGTCGAGGACCTGCTGGCCGCCCGCATCCCGGTCTTCAGCGACCGGTCCGTCGAGGGCCGGCCCGGCGCCCACTGGGTGGACGTCGACGCGGACGCCGCCGTCCGGGAGACCCTGGACCACCTCCACGCCCAGGGCGCCCGCCGCCCGGTCCTCGTCGTCCCGGACAGCACCACCCGCTTCCACCGCGAGGTGGAGGCCGCGCACCGGACGTGGTGCGCCGCCCACGGGCTGCCGGAGCGGACCGTACACGTTGCCGAACCCGGCAACGGACCGGTCATCCAGGCCGTGGAGACCGCCCTGGCCACCGGACCCGACCGCCCCGACGCCCTCCTGGTGGTCGCCGAGGCCAGCCCGCCGCTCGTCCTGGACGCGGCCCGACGCCACGGCTACGACGTGCCCGGCGACCTCCTCCTCGTCTGCGTCAGCGAGGACGAGACCGCCGTCCACACCCAGCCGCCGGTGACGACCCTGAGCCTGCGCCCCGACGCGGTCGCCGAGGCGGGGATCGCCCACCTCGTCGCCGTACTGGAACAGGGGCTGCGGGAGACGGGCGGGGCGCTCGTACCGGTGAGGCTGGAGGTGCGGGGGTCGTCGGTGCGGGAGGGGTAGGGGCCGTGCGGGATCCTGGATCCAATGTCCTGGATCCGGGGTTCGATGTCTTGGATCCAAGATCCTGGATCCAAAATGCTGGATCCAACGTCAGGGATATCGGATACAGGGCCCGCCCGTAGCCGGAGCCGTACGCGCCTGGCCTGTCAGGCCTCGTACACCAGCCGGCCGCCGACGTACGTGCGCTCCACCCGGGCCTCGGCGATCTCGTCGGCCGGCGCGGTCAGTACGTCCCGGTCGAGGACGACGAGGTCGGCGAGGTGGCCGGAGGCCAGGCTGCCCGCGTCGTCGTGGCCGTTCACGTGCGCCGCGCCGGCCGTGTACGCGGTGAGCGCGGACAGCAGGTCGATGCGCTCCTCCGGGCAGAAGACCTTGCCGTCGGGGGACTCCGGGTCGCGCCGGTTCACGGCCACGTGGATGCCTTCCAGCGGGTTCGGGCTGGAGACGGGCCAGTCGCTGCCGGCCGCCAGGGTCGCCCCCGACCGCAGCAGCGAGCCGAACGGGTACTGCCAGGCCGCCCGCTCCTCGCCGAGGAAGGGGATGGTGAGTTCGTCCATCTGCGGCTCGTGCGCGGCCCACAGCGGCTGGATGTTGGCGATGGCGCCGAGCGCGGCGAACCGGGGCAGGTCGGTGGGGTGCACGACCTGGAGGTGGGCGAGGTGGTGACGGTTCCCGCGCCGGCCGTTGGCCGCGACGGCCGCCTCGATCGCGTCGAGCGCCTCCCGCACCGCGCGGTCGCCGAGCGCGTGGAAGTGGACCTGGAAGTCGAGCGCGTCGAGCTCGGTGACGTATCCGCGCAGCGCCTCGGGGTCGACGAAGCTGAGCCCGGTGTTGCCGGTCGCACAGCCGCAGCCGTCGAGGTACGGGGCGGTCATCGCGGCCGTGAAGTTCTCCGCGATCCCGTCCTGCATGATCTTGACCGAGCCGGCCCGGAACAGCCCCGAGGTCAACTGCTCGCGGCGGTCCACCAGTTCGGCGATCTGCTCGGCCCCGCGCTCGCGGTCCCACCACAGCGCACCCGTCACCCGGGCGGTCAGCGAACCGTCCTTCGCCGCCGTCAGGTAGGCGTCCGACGGGTCCGCCATGCCGTTGAACGAACCGAGCAGGGCGTCCTGCCAGCCCGTCACGCCCAGCGAGTGCAGCAGCCGCTGCGCCCGCAGCAGCCCCGCGAGCCGGTCCTCCGCGGTGCTCGCCGGCACCAGCCGGGAGACCAGGCCGGTCGCGCCCTCCTGGAGCATGCCGCTCGGGGTGCCGTCGGCCTCCCGTTCGATCCTGCCGTCCGCCGGGTCCGGGGTGCCGGCGGTGAGCCCGGCCAGCTCCAGGGCCCGGGTGTTCGCCCAGGCGCCGTGGTGGTCCCGGTTCGACAGCAGGACGGGACGGTCGGGGACGACCGAGTCCAGCAGCTGACGGGTCGGCAGCCCGCCGGCGAAGCTCTCCATCGACCAGCCGCCGCCGGTGACCCACTCCCGGTCGGGGTGGGCCTCGGCGTACGCGCGGATCCTCGCCAGGTACTCCGCCACGTCGGCGCTCGCGGTGAGGTCGCACTCGGCGAGCTCGGCGCCACCGCCCACCGCGTGGACGTGGGCGTCCTGGAATCCGGGCAGCAGCAGCCGGCCGGCCAGGTCCACCACCTCGGTGCCGGGCCCGATCAGCTCGCGCACCTCGTCGTGGCCGACGGCCGTGATCCGGTCGCCGGTGACGGCGAGCGACGTGGCCCGGCTCCGCGCCGGATCCAGGGTGAGGACGGGGCCTCCGGTGAAGACCAGATCGGCCTGGGGCATACCAGCTCCCTTGCGTGCGGCCGCGCCGGGGAGGGCGCGGGGCGGACGACGACGGCCGGCGGGCGAGGGGTGCCGCGCGGCAGCCGTCGGACGGAGTCCGGCCGGCCGCGGCCGCCGGATCGCACCGGCGCCGCCGCACGGCTGACGGGCGCCATGGAAGCCCGCGAGCCGTTTACACGTCAATGGTGTTGACGTAAGGTCCCGGCCATGTCCGCACGCGTCGTCCCCGAAGGCAGCCGGCAGCGCCGCCGCCCCACCAAGCAGGGTGCCGTCCTCTCCGAACGGCTCATCGTCGACACCGCGCTGCGCCTGGTGGCCCAGCACGGCGCCGAAGCCCTCTCCGTACGCAGGCTGGGCGCGGCCCTCGGCGCCGACCCCAGCGCCCTCTACCGCTACTTCCGCAACACCGACGCCCTGCTCCTCGCGATCGCCGACGAGCTCATCGGGCGGGCCCAGGACGGCTGGGAGGCGAGCGGCGACTGGCGGACCGACCTGCGGGCGATGGGCCTGCGCATCCACCGCTCCTACCTCGCCCAGCCGCAGGCCGCCCTGCTGGCCGCGCACCGCACCACCGGCCGCCCGCACGAGACGCGGGCGGTCGAGAAGATCCTCGGCATCCTGCGGGACGGCGGCTTCCCCGACCCGCTGGCCGTCCGCGTCTACCACGCCTTCGTGGACCAGGCGCTGGCCTTCGCCGCCCAGGACGCTGCCGCCGCCGCGCTGCCGCGGGCGGCGGGCGAGGCGGACGCCGAGGTCTGGGGGCAGGTCTACGGCCGCCTCCCGGCCGAGACCCATCCGCACATCGCGGCGACGTTCCCCCTCCTCGCCGCCGACATGCGCGACAGCGGCTACCCGTTCGCCCTGGAACTCATGCTGACGGCCCTGGAATCACTGCACCCGGACGCGGCGGCATCCCCGAAACGAGCCCGGAGGAACCGTTCCTGACCCCTCCTCAGGAAGCCGGAACGGGTGCGTGCCAGCCCACCGCCGCCAGGTCCGCCGAGATCAGTCCCGCCGTCTCCCGCAGGTGCGGAAGGACCGCCGCGAGGCTCTCCTCCGGGGCGCAACGGCCCGCGTTCAGAGCGATGTTGAGCGCGGCGACCACCCGGCCGGCGCCGTCGCGCACCGGCACCGCGATCGACCGCAGCCCCTCCTCCAGCTCCTCCTCCACCCAGCCGAAGCCCCGCTCGGCGGTCACCGCCACGGCCTCCCGCAGCTCACCCGACCCTGTCAGCGTCCGGGGCGTCAGCGCCTCCGGCGTGATCCGGCCGAGCCGCCCGTCCCGCTCGGCCTCCGGCAGGGCGGCGAGCAGCACCCGCCCCATCGAGGTGGCGTACGCGGGCAGCCGGGTGCCCACCACGATGTCGATGCGCATGATCCGGCTGCCCGCCACCCGCGCCACGTACCGGATGTCGTCCCCGTCCAGCACCGCCACCGACGCCGACTCCCGTACCGTCCGCACCAGTCGGACCAGGTGCGGGGTGGCGATCTCGGGGAGGGTGAGCGCGGCGAGCCGGGCGTGGCCGAGTTCCAGGACGCGGGGCAGGAGCACGTGGCCGCCGGCGTCCTCGCGTACGTACCCCAGATGGCACAGGGTGATCAGCGACCGGCGGGCGGTCGCCCGGGGCAGTCCGGCGAGCCGTGCGAGATCCGTGAGCCGGGCGGGCCCGCGGACGGCACCGAAGGCGCGCAGCACGTCGAGCCCCCGGGCCAGCGACTGGAGGAAGCCGGCCCCCAACTCCTCCTTCAGCGCGCCCCCGACGGGCGCCACGGCCCGCGGCTCCGCCTCCGGTGGTACGGCTCCGAGGGCGAGCGCCGCCTCCATCGCCGTGACCGACTCCCGCAAGGGCGACAGGGCGAGCGCCTCCAGGGCGGCCGCGTCGTGCCGGCTGGTGTGGCTGACGACGCTCACCGCGCACACGACGGCCCCCGCCGGATCCCGCACGGGCAGGGCGACGGAGACGAGCCCCGGCTCGATCAGCTGGTCGTCGACGGCCACGCCCCGCGCACGGGCCTCCCGCACCCGCTCCGGGAACCCGCCGTCCCCGCCCTGGACGCCCTCCTCGGCGGCGAACAGGGCGCCGGGCGCGCACCGTTCGGCCGGCAGCAGGTCACCGGGCCGGAAGGCGAACGCCAGGGCCCGCCGCCGGTTCGCCTGCGCCAGGAAACGGACCCCGTCCCTGTCGGGCACGGCCAGTGAGACCGGCTCGTCGAGCCGCTCGGCGAGCGCGGCGGCGTGCGGCCCGAGGAGCGCGGGCAGCCCGCAGAAGTCCAGATAGGCGTTCCCGAGCTCGGCCGCCCCGGGCGCGAGGAGCAGATCGCGGCCCTCGGCCCGCAGCACCCCGAGGACGGTCAGCGTGGACGCGACCCGGTCCACGGTCGCCCGCGCGAGCCCCGTCTCCCGCGCCACCTCCCCGACCCCGCGCCGCCCGCCGTCCCCGGCGACCACCGCCCGCACCACCGCGAGCCCCCGCTCCAACGGCCCGACCACCTCGACCGGCCTCGTCGTCGTCATGCCCTCTCGCCTCCCTCCGCAGCGCGCGGGAGCACCGTACCCGGCAAGCGGGCACGCCCGAGGGGCGGGCGTCCACGTGGACGCCCGCCCCTCGGGCGGGTGCGGAGGCGGTCAGGCGTAGAAGCGGTAGACCGCCTGGGCGACGCAGGCCGGCTTGTCGGCGCCGTCGATCTCCACGGTGAGGTCGACGGTGACCTCGACGCCGCCGCGGACGTCCTCGACGGAGGCGATGCGGCCGTGGGTGCGGATCTTCGAGCCGACGCGGACGGGGGAGGGGAAACGGACCTTGTTCAGGCCGTAGTTGACGGCCATCGACACGCCCTCGACCTGAAGGAGCTCGCTCCACATGGGGATGAGGAGGGAGAGGGTGAGGTAGCCGTGGGCGATGGTGCCGCCGAACGGACCGGTCGCGGCCCGCTCCACGTCGACGTGGATCCACTGGTGGTCGTCGGTGGCGTCGGCGAAGGTGTCGACGCGGGACTGGGCGATCTCCACCCAGGAGCTGTGGCCGAGGTCGGCGCCTGCCCGGGCGCGGATCTCGTCGACGCCGTGGACGGTGAGGGACATGCGTTCTCCAGGAAGTCGGGGGGAAAGGGGCGGTGGTCAGGAGGTCGGGGCGCTGCCGTAGTGGTCCCGGATGGGGCCCTTGAGCAGCTTTCCGGTGGCGTTGCGGGGCAGTTCGGGAGCGAGGACGACGCTCCGCGGGAGCTTGTAGCGGGCCAGCAGGCCCCCGAGGTGGGCGAGGAGCTCCTCTGCGGTGGGCGCGGTGCCGGGGCGGGGGACGACGACCGCGCGGCCGACCTCGCCCCAGCGGGCGTCGGGGACGCCGATGACGGCGGCCTCGGCGACGTCGGGGTGGCGCAGGAGGGCGTCCTCCACCTCGGCCGGGTAGATGTTCTCCCCGCCCGAGATGATCATGTCCTTGAGGCGGTCGACAAGCGTGACGTAGCCCTCGGCGTCGACGGTGGCGACGTCGCCGGAGCGGAAGCCGCCCCCGTCGGGGAAGGCGGCGGCGGTCGCCTCGGGGAGTTGCCAGTAGCCCGGGGTCACGTTCGGACCCGCGACCACGACCTCGCCCTTCTCGCCGGGCGCCGTCTCGGTGCCGTCGGGGCGGAGCACGGTCACGTCGGTGAAGAAGTGCGGCACGCCCGCAGAGCCGGCCTTGCGGGCCGAGTCGGCGCGGTCCAGGACGAGTGCACCGGGCGACGCCTCGGTCATCCCGTACCCCTGGACGAAGGCGAGCCCGCGTTCCAGATACGTCCGCGCGGTCCGGGTCGGGACGGGCGCGCCGCCGCACAGGAGGAGCCTCAGGCTGGTGAGGTCCGCCTCCCGCCAGCAGGGGGCCGCCGCCATCGCGTCGTACATCGTCGGCACGCCGAACAGGGCGGTGACGCCGTGGAGTTCGATCAGGCGCAGGGCCCGCTCCGGGTCGAAGGCGGACTCCAGGAGGACCGTGCCGCCCTTGAGGAGCGTCGGCAGGCAGCTCATGTTGAGGGCGCCGGTGTGGAAGAGCGGGGCGCCGACGAGGGCGACCTCGTCCCCGGCGAGGTCCGTGTCCACGACGACGTTGAGGCTGTTCCAGACGACGTTCCCGTGGGTGAGGACGGCGCCCTTGGCCCGGCCCGTGGTGCCCGAGGTGTACATGATGAGGCAGAGGTCGTCGTGGTCGACCTCCTCGTCGATCTCCTCCGCGGAGGAGGCCGCGAGGAGGTCTTCGTACGCCTGGCCCGGCCCCTCGCCCTCGACGGTGAGGAGGGTCAAGAGCCCGGCCGCCGACGCCAGTTCGTCGACCTTGCCGTCGGGCTGGCGCGCGTGCACGAGGAACCGGCTGCCGGAGTCGGTGAGTTGGAAGGCGAGCTCGGAGACGGTGAGGCGGTTGTTGAGCGGGACGAAGACCGCCCCCAGGATTCCGGCGGCGAACAGCGTCTCCAGATACGCCGGATGGTTCGGGCCCAGGAAGGCGACCCGGTCCCCGCGCGCCACGCCCGCGCCCCGCAGGGCGTGCGCGAGACGGGTGCAGCGCTCGTACAGCGTCGCGTAGTCGAGCGAGCGGCCCTCGTGGAGGACGGCGGTGCGGTGGGGAGTCCTCCGGTTCCGGCGGGCCGGCCAGGAACCGATGCCCTGGTTGCGCATGGCGTCTCCCTCAGGTGGTGGTGAGGCCGAGGAGCCGGGCCGCGTTCTCCTTGAGGATCTTCGGCCGGACCTCGTCCTTGATCGGCAGCCCGGCGAAGTCGGCGAGCCAGCGGTCCGGCGTCAGCAGCGGATAGTCCGAGCCGAAGAGGACCTTGTCCTGGAGCAGGCTGTTCGCGTAGCGGACGAGCTGCGGCGGGAAGTACTTCGGCGACCAGCCGGACAGGTCGATGTACACGTTCGGCTTGTGCGTCGCCACCGCGAGCGCCTCGTCCTGCCAGGGGAAGGACGGGTGGGCGAGGACGATCCGCATGCCGGGGAAGTCGGCGGCGACGTCGTCCACGTCCATCGGGTTCGAGTACTTCAGCCGGATGCCGCCGCCGCCCGGCGCGCCCGCGCCGATGCCGGTCTGCCCGGTGTGGAAGACCGCGATCGCGCCCGCGTCCTCGATGGCCTCGTACAGGGCGTACGCCATCCGGTCGTTGGGGTGGAACGCCTGGATGTTCGGGTGGAACTTGAAGCCCTTGACCCCGAACTCCTCGACGAGACGCCGGATCTGACGGGCCGCCGCCTTCCCCTTGTACGGGTCGACACCGGCGAAGGGCACGATCACGTCCGGGTTCGCGGCGGCCGCCTCGGCGATCTCCTCGTTCGGCACCGGCGGGGTGCCGGTGGCGGACTCCGCGTCCACCGTGAAGACCACACAGGCCATCGACCGATCGCGGTAGTACGCGGCGATCTCCGGCAGCGTCGGATGCCGGTGCTCCGCCTTGAAGTACGCGCCGGCGGCGGCGTCCAGCTCCGCCGACAGCGACGCCCCGCCCTTCGCGGACACCTCCGCGTGGGCGTGCATGTCGATGGCGACGAGCGCGTCGAGGTCCAGCACGGCGCCGCTCACAGGACCGGGGCGGGGATGCCGTAGGTCTCCGGGGCGCGGCCGACCGAGACCGGCCAGGCGGCGGCGATCGCGTCCGCGCTCCAGCCGCCGTCCGCGTACGCCACCGAGATCTCCTGCGGGTGCGACCACAGGGCGAGCTTGTCGCCGCCGATGCCGATGCACTGGCCGGTGACGCCGGCGGAGGCGTCCGAGGCCAGGAAGGTCACCAGGCCGGCGACATCCTCCGGCGTGCCGAAGCCCTCGCCCTTGCGCAGGCTGTCGGGGAACGGCGTGCCGTCCTGCTCCAGGGCCTCGACGTGCGGGGCGAAGACCGGGATCGTCTTGGTCATGGCGGTGGCGGCGACCGGGATGACGGCGTTGGCGGTGATGCCCGCGCGGCCCAGCTCCATCGCCCAGGTGCGGACCATGGCGGCGATGCCGGCCTTGGCGGCCGCGTAGTTGGTCTGGCCGAAGTTGCCGCGCTGCCCGGCGGGGGAGCCGGCGACCACGATCCGGCCGCCGTCGCCCTGCTCGCGCATGCGCTCCACGGCGGCGCGGACGCAGGTGAAGGTGCCGCGCAGATGGACCTGGACGACGGTGTCGAAGTCCTCGTCGGTCATCTTCCACAGCACGCGGTCGCGGAGCACTCCGGCGTTGGTGACCATCGTGTCGATGCGGCCGAAGGCGTCGACGGCGCGGGCGACGAGCGCCTCGGCGGCCTCCGTCGAGCCGACCGGGACGACCTCGGCGACGGCCCGGCCGCCCGCCTCGGTGATCTCCTTCACGGCCGCGGCGGCGGCCTCCGCGTCGACGTCGTTGACGACGACGGCCGCGCCGGCGGCGGCGAGGGAGCGGGCGTAGGCGAGGCCGAGGCCGCGGCCGCTGCCGGTGACGACGGCCACCTTGCCGGTGAGGTCCACCGGGGGCGCCGGGTTCACCTGGGGAGAAGGGGACGAGGGCCTGTGGGGAGCAGTCATGGACGGGGTCCTTCCCGTGGGTCGAGGGTCGCCGGGGGCGGGGCGCGGGATCGCCGCCTCGCTCACGCACCGGCGGCGCCAAAGTTAGGCAAGTTCTCGTCTACGGTCAACAAAGTGCCGAATATTCGTCGACCGGCCCCCTCGCCCCGACCCCACCCGCCTACGCTGTCCCCGTGACCCCACCCGCCCCACAGCGCACCCCGGACACCGGGCCCGACGACGCCCCCGAACGCGGCTCCGCGCCCCGCCCCCAGTCCCTGATGCTGAGCTTCTTCGGCATCCACGTGCTCGGCACCGGCACCGCGCTCTCCTCGGCGAGCGTCATCGACGCCCTCGCCCGCGCCGACGTCGGCGAGGACGCCGTCCGCTCCACCCTGACCCGCATGGTCGGCCGAGGACTCCTGGACCGGCACCGGCGCGGCCGCCGCATGTACTTCTCGCTGACGGAACGCGCCGCCGCCGTCCTCGCCGACGGCGAGGAACGCGTCCGGCGCACCGGCGCCGTCAACCACGCCTGGGACGGCACCTGGACCCTCGTCGGCTTCTCGCTCCCCGAGTCCTGGCGGCGGGAGCGCCACGACCTGCGCTCCCGGCTCGTCTGGGCCGGCTTCGGCCCGCTCCAGAGCGGCCTGTGGGCGGCGCCCGGCCGCGTCGACGTCGCACCGATCGCCGCGGAGCTCGGGCTCGGCGACCGTATCAGGGCCTTCCACGGCCAGGCCGCCGCGCCGACCGAGGCCGGCCCCCTGCTGCGTACCGCCTTCGACCTCGACGCCATCGCCGCCGACTACCGTGCCTTCCTGGCCCGTTGGGGCGCCGACGGACCCGCCTCCGCCGACGCCCGCGACGACCTCGGACGCCAGCTGCTGCTGCACACCGACTGGCTGGAACTCGTCCGCCGCGACCCGTACCTGCCCGCCGAACACCTCCCCGAACAGTGGCCCGCCGAGGCCGCCGAGCACACCTTCCGGGCGCTCTCGGAGCGGTACGACCCCGGCGCCCGCCGCATCGCGGAAGGCCTCCTCGACCGCTGGGACCCGCGGACCTGAGGCCCCGCACACCCGGCAGGGGCACCGCCCGCGCGCCTTACGTCAACACCATTGACCTTGTCGTACGCGGCCGGGTCTCATGGGCGGCACCTCGGAAGGAGCCCCGCGACCGGGCTCCTCCGCGATCCGGAGGACACCCCCATGGACCACCTGCACGCGCTGCGGGACGCCGCGCCGACCCCGTTCTGGCTCGACGACGCCCGCCGCCCCCGGGCCACCCCCGCCCTCGTCGGAGCCACCGCCTGCGACCTCCTGGTCGTCGGCGGCGGCTACACCGGCCTGTGGACCGCGCTCCTCGCCAAGGAACGCGACCCCTCCGCCGACGTCGTCCTCGTCGAGGGCGAGGAGATCGGCCACGCCGCCTCCGGCCGCAACGGCGGCTTCTGCGAGTCGAGCCTCACCCACGGCCTCGGCAACGGCCTGGACCGCTGGCCCGACGAGATCGCCACCCTCGAACGCCTGGGCCGCGAGAACCTCCAGGCCATGGAGGACACCATCGAGCGGTACGGCATCGACTGCGACTGGGAACGGACCGGCTCCCTCACCATCGCCACCGAACCCCACCAGGTCCCCTGGCTCGCCGAGGAGGCCGGGACCGCCGAGCGGTACGGCGCCACCACCGCCCTCCTCGACGCCGACGCGGTCCGCGCCGAGATCGACTCGCCGACCTTCCTCGGCGGCCTGTGGAACAAGAGCGACACGGCCATGGTCAACCCGGCCCGCCTCGCCTGGGGCCTCAAGCGGGCCTGCCTCGACCTCGGCGTGCGCGTCCACGAACACACCCCGGCCCTCTCCCTCGACGAGCACGGCGCCGCCGTCGCCGTCCGCACCCCCTACGGCCGCGTCACCGCCGGCCGCGTCGCCCTCGCCACCAACGCCTACCCGTCGCTGCTGCGCCGCCACCGCCTCTACACGGTCCCCGTCTACGACTACGCGCTGATGACCGAACCGCTGAGCCGGGAGCAACTCGCCGCCGTCGGCTGGCGGAACCGCCAGGGCTGGTCCGACCCCGCCAACCACTTCACCTACGTCCGGATCTCCGCCGACGACCGCATCCTGTGGGGCGGTTACGACGTCGTCTACCGCTACGCCGGCCGCGTCCGCGCCGAGCACGATCGGCGGCCCGAGACCTTCGCCACCCTCGCCCGCACCTTCTTCCGCACCTTCCCGCAGCTGGAGGGCGTCCGCTTCAGCCACGCCTGGGGCGGTGCCATCGACACCAGCACCCGCTTCTGCGTCTTCTTCGACACGAGCCACCGGGGCAGGGTCGCGTACGCCGCCGGCTTCACCGGTCTCGGCGTCGGCGCCACCCGCTTCGGCGCCGAGGTGATGCTCGACCTCCTGGCCGGCGAGCGCACCGAGCGCACCGCCCTCGAACTCGTCCGCCGCAAGCCGCTGCCCTTCCCGCCCGAGCCCGTCCGCTCGGTCGGCATCGGCATCACCCAGCGCTCGCTCACCCGCTCCGACCGCAACGAGGGCCGACGCGACCTGTGGCTCCGCACCCTCGACCGCCTCGGCCTCGGCTTCGGCAGCTGACCACCCGGCCGCGACGTAGGCTGGCCTCCGGACTCGGCTGGCCTCCGGACTCGGGAGGGCGCGGTACTCGGAGGGCGCGGTGAAGGACGGACGGCTGCTGCACGTCTTCGACATGGACGGGACGCTGCTGAGGGGCACCTCGGCCAGCCTGGAGATCGCCGCCCTCCTCGGCTGCCTGGAGGAACTCCACGCGCTGGAGGCCGAGTTCGCGGCGGGAGCCGTCGACACCCGCGGCTTCGCCGCCGCCCTGTACGGGCTGTGGCGCGAGCTGACGCCCGGCGTCGTCGCCGAGGCCTTCGACGGGGCGCCGTGGATCGGCGGCCTCGCGGAGGTCCTCGCGGACATCCGGGCCCGTGGCGACCGGGCCGTCGTCGTCACCATGTCGCCGGACTTCTTCGCCGACCGGCTCCGCGGCCTCGGCGTCGACGACGTGGTCGCCTCCGGCTTCCCGCCCCCGCCCTTCAGGGCGGCGCCCGACCCGGCGCGGATCCTCGTCCCCCAGGACAAGGTGACCGCCGTCGACCGCCTCCGCGGCGCCCTCGGCCTCGACCGCGACGCCTGCGTCGCCTACGGCGACTCCGGCTCCGACGTGCCCCTCTTCTCCGTCCTCCGCCACACGGTGGCCGTCAACGCCGCCCCGGGCCTCCGCGCCCTGGCCGCCGCCGGATACGAGGGCGACGACCTGTGGGCCGCGTACGCCCTGGGCAGACGGCTGCGCGCCCGCGCCTGAACGGGCAGGCGCGGGCGCGCGGTTCATCCGCGTACGGCCATCACCAGGTGACGGCCCTGCCCCCGAACGTCACGGCGAGCGAGCCGTTCGCTGCGAAGGACCAGCCGAGGGCACCGCTGTAGTTCACGCACCGCGAGCCGTTCGCGCCGGACCAGAACTGGTTGGTGGCGTCGACGTCGCCCACGAGCTTGTCGTTGGTGCCGGAACTCGTGCTGCGGCAGGAGGTGTTGCCCCGGAAGACCGAAGTGCCCGCCTCGAAGGTGTAGTTGCGCTGCGCGTTGTCCACCGAGATGTTCTCGGAGACCTTCAGTGAACCGGGGTTGCTGTTGTACGTGAAGCCGTGCTTGCCGTTGCGGTAGGCGATGCTGCGCCGCACGACGTGGTCGACGGCGATGGACTCCCCGCCGAGTTTGTAGCCGTTGCGGTCGCCGTTGGCGTTCACGGTGCCGTCGGAGAGGGTGCCGTTGGTGTAGGCGAGGGAGTTCTCGATCGTCACCGGGGCGATCGGGCCGGTGTCCGGCTTGGTGTAGAGGTCCCAGCCGTCGTCGATGTTGTGGTGGGCGACCGCGTACCGGAAGACGTTCCCCGGCCCGGTGGTCAGCTTGGCGGCGAAGCCGTCGGCGTTCTCGCCGGCCGCGTCGGCGTTGTCGTGCGACTCGACGCTCACCATGAGGTTGCGCGCCGGCCACCGGTCGCGCGGGGTGGTGGAGCCGATCCGCCCGAGCTGGAGGCCGGTGTCGCGGTTGAAGCGGGTGACCGTGCGCTCGATGACGTTGTCGCTGCCGCCGACGTAGATGCCGTTGTCGCCGGCCCGCTGGACGATCAGCCCCTTCACGTGCCAGAAGTCGCCGTTGAGGGCGAGCCCTCGGTGGGAGGACGACTCGGTCATCGCGGAGAAGTCGAGGACCGGCGTCTCGCCCGGGTAGGCGGCGATCGTCTTCCGGGCGGCGGAGGTGCCGTTGTTGCCCGCCGCGACGGTGATCGTCTGGGCGTGCGCGTACGTGCCACCGCGCAGGTAGATGGTGCCGCCGGCGCCGATCCGGGTGATCGCGGAGGCGAGCGTCGTCGGGTCGGACTCGGTGCCGGAGGCGCCCGCGGACCCGGCGGGCGACACGTAGAGGGCGGGCCCGGAGGGCGCGGGCGAGTCGGCGGTCGCCAGATCGACGTGGTCGACGTTCGGCAGCCCGGCCGCCGTCGTCGGGTTCAGCCGGACGGTGTTGGCGCCGGCCACGACCGGCACGGTGAAGGTCTTCGTCGTCCACCCGGTCCACACGCCGGTGGACGCGAAGGACGCCTCCGCCGCGACGGTCGCGCCGTTGACGACGACGTCGGCGGGGCGGGCCGTGGTCGTCCCGTTGGCGAACCGCACGCTGAGCGTCGCCGTCCCGGCGGCGGGCGCGGTGACGGTGAACTGGGCATACGCGCCTACGGCGTTGGTGCCGTTGCAGAACCCGCTGCCGGAGAACCCGGTCCAGTCGGAGTCGATCGTGCCGGTGCAGACGGCGGGCGAGACCTCGGCCTCGTACCGCCCGGTCGCGGCCTGGGCGCCACCGGCGGCGCCCAGCGCGACGAGGGTGCCGGCGACGAGGCCCACGCTGACGGCGAGGGGAGTGGTGCGCATCGGTGTCTCCTGGTGGGGGAGCGGCTCGGACACTGGGGAAAGCGCTTTCTCAATGCTGGGGGCGAGGCTAGGGGGAGCGCCGGAGACGCGTCAATATGCGGGTACGTGATTGAAGTTCATGAGTATGAACGGGAGAGGGGGATGCCGCCGGGTGGCTCCGGGGCCCCGGGTGGCTCCGGGGGACTCCATACGGAAATCGGGTCGCCGGGCGCGGAGGGGCCCGGCCTATGATGCCCCGATGTCTGCGATCAAGAAATTCCAAGTCACCTTCGACTGCGCGGAACCCGAGCGCGTCGCCCGCTTCTGGTGCGAGGTCCTGGGCCACGACGCACCCCCGCCGCCGGAGGGCTTCGCCACCTGGGCCGACTTCGAGCAGGCGCACCCCGACCACGTGGGCTCCGCGCACGCCGTCATCAGCCCGAAGGACGACAGCCCGCGCATGTACTTCCAGCGCGTCCCCGAGGGCAAGGTCGTCAAGAACCGCGTCCACCTCTGCGTCCGCGTCGGCACCGGCCTCGTCGGCGAGGAGCGCCTCGCCGCCCTGGAGGCGGAGTGCGCCCGCCTGGTCGCACTCGGAGCCGTACGCTTCCGCCTGCTGGAGGCGGACGGGGTCAACGAGTCGTGCATCGTGATGCAGGACATCGAGGGCAACGAGTTCTGCCTCGACTGAGCACGCGCGGCGGCCGGCGGCCGGATGACGGAGGCCGTGGGACGCCGGTCCAATACCCGCCGCTGTTCACCGAGTCGGGCCTGGCCGCGCTCACCGTGCTCTTCGCCGTCGCCTGGAGCGGCTCGCCGTGGACCCGGTCCGCGGGGGCAACGCCTCCGACGAACCGGCGTACTTCGAGACCGAGCTGGTCCAGCGCCTCCCGTGCGACAGCGGTCCGCGCGCGGTGACGGTTCCCGGCTTGCGCACCCGCTACGACCTGCCGAAGGCGGGCGCGAGGGATCGACGTCCCCTACGCGCCCGGCGACGTGCGCCCGGACTCGCCGGTCCTGGAGGACGGCCGCCGCTGGGGAACGGGCGTGATCGGTACCCGGCTCCGCCTGCTTCTCCTACTCCTCCTCCTGTCGGTCATCCTCGGCCGGAACCCCGCGTGCCTGGCCCGCCCGGCACCCTTCCTGTCCTGCGCGCGGCACCGGGCGCGGCGCTCGTTCCAGTAGCTCCGTCACCACCTCGAAGGAGCGCGCCGCCTCCCAGCCGGCGGGGCCGCGTCGGGGCGGTCAGGGCGGGTTCACTCGGCGTCGAGCTGGTGGTCCGCCCAGACGTAACTCTCGGGCAGCAGGGCGGTGATGGGGACGGTTCGGAGGCGGTCGCCCCGGCCGACGATGACGTCGACGGCCGGGAAGTAGTCGAGGAGGACCTGACGGCACCGGCCGCAGGGCGGCACGACTCCCCGGTCCCGGTCGCCCACCGCGACGATCGTCGTCAGGTCGTACACGCCCTGGGCGGCTGCCGCGCCGAGGAGGACCAGTTCGGCGCACGGGCCGCCCGTGAAGTGGTACGCGTTCACGGCGGTGACGATCCGGCCGTCCCGGGCGCGGCCGGCCGCCGCCATGGTGTGGTTGTCACCCCGGCAGCGGGTGCGCGCGACGTGCGCCGCGGCCTGGACGAGCGCGTCGTCGACGGGGTTCTCGGCTGTGGGGTCGCCGGGTTGCGTGGTCATCTTCTCCGTCGCCTCCGAGGCTTCCGTCAGGCGGTGCGGGGAGCCCCGACGTCGGCCCCGGCATTGGCGGCCATCCGTCGCAGCACCTTCAGCGCGGCGACGTACTCCTCGTCGCTGACGCCCTCGTGGACCACGGCGCGCAGCCCGGTGGCCAGTTCACGCAGGCGCACCCGGGCCGCCTCGCCCGCGTCGGTGAGGTGGAGGCGGTCGGCGGCGTCCGTGCGCAGCCACGCGCGGTGGAGCAACTGGTCGACGACCCGCGGGATCTCGTGCGGCCCGTCGGCGAGCGGCGTGAGCGCCTCGTCCACCTCCCGCCGACTCGGGGCCTCCGGGCGGTACTTGACCTGGTTGAGCACCCAGTACTGAGGCTGTGTCACATCGATCCGGGCCATCTCGTCACGCAGCCGCCGCGTGACGGCCGCGTGGACGAGCCCGCTCCAGTAGCCGATCGGCTGGGTGGCGAGCGCCTCGTCGGCGGCGGCCGGATCGGCCGGTGCCTGGTCGGTGGTCGGTCGGGGGGTGTGGGCCTGGGGCTGAGGTGTCGACGATTCCATGATCATGACGCTACCCGCTCCGAGCGGCGGACGGAGGTGCGAGCCGCGCAAATCCGTTTGACCGGGGTTCGGGGTCGGCGCTGGACTGGGGCCCGGACACCACGGGGCGTGGTGTCGTGTGGGGAGGCTGCGGCAAGCGATGGAGATCCGTTCCACTACAGGCGAGGACCTCGATGTCTTCGTCGACACGCTGCACGCCGCCTTCGGGCTCGGCCGGGAGACGCCGGGCGAGGACGGCGGCGGGCTCTGGTGGTCGGCGATCGAGATGGACAGGAACCTGCTCGCGCTGACCGCGGACGGACGGCCGATCGGCACCGCCGGCGCGTACTCCTTCGAGCTCACCCTGCCCGGTGAGGCCGTCGTCCCGGTCTCCGGCGTGACGGCCGTCGGCGTCCTGCCCACGCATCGGCGGCAGGGCGTCCTCAGCGCCCTGATGCGCCGTCAACTCGCCGATCTGCGCGAGCGGGGCGAGATCCTCTCCGTGCTGCTCGCCTCCGAGGCGCTCATCTACGGCAGGTTCGGCTACGGTCCCGCGACCTACACGACCCGGATGACCGTACAGCGGCCGCGGGCGGCCTTCGCGCCGCCCCGGTCGCGCGGCGCCGCCACCGCAGGGGACACCCGGCCGGGCTCCGTCGAACTGCTGCGCCGCGCGGACTGCGGCGCGATCCTCGAAGAGGTCTACGACCGCTACCGCCGCGCCCAGCCCGGCGCGCTCACGCGCCCGCACCGCTGGTGGACGCTGGGCGCCGGGCAGCCGCCGGTCGCGCGGGCACCCCGGTACGTGGCGCTGCACCGGGACGCCGACGGGACCCCGGACGGCTACGCCTCGTACTCCGTCGACGCCGGAACCCTCACCGTCGACGAGATCATCACGACCGACGACGCGGTCTTCGCGGACCTGGCGCGGTACGCGCTCGGCCACGACCTCGTCACCGAGGTCGTCTTCAAGCAGGTCCCGCGCGACCATCCGCTGCGCTACCAGCTCGCGGACTTCCGGGCGGGGGACGTCAGCCACGATACCGACTGGCTCTGGGTGCGCCTCCTCGACATCCCGCGCGCGCTGGCCACGCGCGCGTGGGCCACGGACGGTGAACTCGTCCTGGACGTCGACGACCCCTTCCTCGGCGAGCGGACCGGCTACCTCCTCACCGTCCGGGACGGCAAGGCCGACTGCACCACCACGGACCGCCGCCCCGACCTCTCCCTGGACGTGAGCGACCTCGGCTCCCTCTATCTAGGCGGTACGACCCCGAGCACCCTGGTCCGAGCCGGCCACATCCGCGCCCACCACCCCGCGGCGATCCGCCAGGCGGACGCGCTCTTCCGCGCGGAGCGCCCGCCGCACTGCCTGAACTGGTTCTGAGGACGCACGGGGGCGGGGGCGGGAGCCGGGGGGCCTGGGGGTGGGGTCGTCAAGCGGTCACGCCCCCAGGCCGGCCCGTACCCGTCGGACTCAGGCGTCTTCCGGCCAGGCGTCGCTGCGCCATTCGCGTTCTTCCACACCCCGGTCCCGGTGGGCGGAGAGCGCGGCGGCGAGATCTCCGTGGACCGTGACGGCGACCCTTCCGTCCCCGAAACCGCCGCCGGTCGCGGACGCCCCGCTCTGCGGCACGGCGGCGAGTTCGAGCCCCCGGCCCTCCGCGGCGAGCCGCAGCGCGGCCTCCGACACGGCGAGGCGGCCCCCGTCGGACCATCCGCGCAGCCCGGTCAGGTCCAGCACGACCGGCCCGGTGCCCCGGGCGAGTGCCCAGCCGACGGCTCCCTGGAACCGTCCCACGGCCTCCTGACCCAGGAAGCCGGCCAGGGAGAGCACACCGAGGCCGGGGTGGATGGTGTAGCGCCACTCGATGGTCATCGTCGTCTCTCCTCGCTCCCGGCCATGTCCCGGCCGTCCGCAGCATCCTCACCCGAAGGTCTGTTCCCGTGCACGACGGTCCACGGATCGGTCACCCGTCCCGGGACGCCCGTCCGCGCTCCCCACTCCCCGCGT
Source organism: Streptomyces sp. R302 (assembly GCF_012927245.1). GTDB lineage: Bacteria > Actinomycetota > Actinomycetes > Streptomycetales > Streptomycetaceae > Streptomyces. The sequence goes on along the minus strand of NZ_JABBGE010000007.1, from coordinate 468,294 downwards.
CCCACTCCCTACGATGGGCACATGGTGGATCCAGTCCGTGACGCACGTGACGCACGTGACGCGCGTGAAGTTCGTGGCGTCCGTGAAGCAGGCGACGAGCGCGCGCAGGCCGTGTCCCCCGTCCATCCACGAACCCCGGGGGAGCCGGAGCTCGCGGCGGCGGCGGAGGTCTTCGGGCTGCTCAGCGACCCGACGCGGCTCCAGCTGCTGTGGGTGCTGACGCGCGGGGAGGCCGACGTCACCGCCCTGACCGAGGCGTGCGGGGCGGCGCGGCCCGCGGTCAGCCAGCATCTCGCGAAGCTGCGGCTCGGCGGGCTGGTGCAGGCGCGCAAGGACGGGCGCCGGGTGGTGTACGCGCTGCCGGACGGGCACCTGAAACGACTGGTGGTCGAGGCGCTGAACCGTGCCGATCACATGGTGACGGGCGAACCCTGGCACGACTGAGAGCACAGGCCCGTCACGTATCGGAGGCACCCACCTTCGCGCATACATGTGCGCACTCATGCACGCGTCGGCTACCGTGAAGAGGACCGCACCCGCCGCCGAACAAGGGTGACCCCATGCCGTCCGTCCTGCGCGACCGCACCTACCGGCACCTCTTCCTCGCCCAGGTCGTCGCCCTCACCGGCACCGGCCTCGCCACCGTCGCGCTCGCGCTCCTCGCGTACGACCTCGCCGGGGGCCAGGCCGCCGCCGTGCTCGGCACCGCGCTCGCGCTCAAGATGGCGGCGTACGTCGGTCTGGCGCCGCTCGCCGGCGTCCTGGCCCGCCGGATGCCGCGCCGGACACTGCTCGTCGGGGCCGACCTCGTACGGCTGCTCGCCGCGCTGGTCCTGCCGTTCGTGGACCAGGTCTGGCAGGTGTACGCGCTGGTGCTGCTGCTCCAGGCCGCCTCTGCGGTCTTCACCCCCGCCTTCCAGGCCACGATCCCGCGCGTCCTGCCCCACGAGGGCGACTACACCCGGGCCCTCACCCTCTCGCGGCTCGCCTACGACCTGGAGAGCCTCGCCAGCCCGGTCCTCGCCGCCGCCCTCCTCACGCTCATGCCGTACGGATGGCTGTTCGCCGGCACCGCCGCCGGGTTCCTCCTCTCGGCGCTCCTCGTCCTGCCCCTGCGACTCCCGGCGGACGCGGACGCCTCCGGGCACGCCCCCACACCCACGCCGACCCCCACCCCCACCGCCGGTCACGGGCAGGCGCGTGGTCCGGCGGCGTCCGCCCGGGTCCTGGGCGCTCGGGTGTTCCTCGCGACCCCTCGGCTGCGTGCTCTGCTCGCGCTCGACCTGGCGGTCGCCGCCGCCGGGGCGCTGGTGCTCGTCGACACCGTCGTCCTCGTCCAGGACGGCCTCGGGCGGTCGGCCGGAGACGTGTCCCTCGCCCTCGCCGCGTACGGCGCCGGGTCGATGACCGTCGCCCTGCTGCTCCCGCGCGTCCTCGGCCGTACCGGTGACCGCGCCCTCATGCTTCCCGCCGCCGGTGCCCTCGCCGCCGCCCTCGGCCTGCTGACCGCCGGACTCGCCTCCGGCTGGGCCGACGCCCACCCGGCGGCCGCCTGGCCCGCGCTGCTGCTCCTCTGGCTCTGGCTGGGCGCCGCCACCTCCGCCGTCCTCACCCCCGGCGGGCGGCTGCTGCGCAGGTCCGCCGTCCCCGCCGACCTGCCCGGGGTCTTCGCCGCCCACTTCTCCCTCTCGCACGGCTGCTGGCTGCTCACCTACCCCCTGGCCGGCTGGCTCGCCGCCCGCGCGGGACTCGCCGCCTCCGCCGCCGCCCTCGGCGCCGTGGCCCTGGCCGCCGCGCTCGCCGCCGTACGCCTCTGGCCGCGCCGCGACCCCGAGGAGCTCGCGCACACCCACCCCGAACTTCCCGCCGGCCACCCGCACATGGCCGACGCGCCCGCCGGCGGACCCGTACGCGCGCACGTCCATGCCTTCCGCATCGACGCCCTCCACCGCCACTGGCCCACCCCCGTGGGGTGAGGGAAATCCGGTCGAGCCGGCGCGGAACCCCTGGAAGACTGGCGCGGTTCCGCCGCAGCCTTCGAAGGGAACCTTCGTGCCCCGCGCCGTCAGCCTCATCCGTTCCGCGTCCCTGTCCGACGTCGCCGAGTACGCGTACGCTGCCACCGCGCCCGCCGAGGCCCGGCTGATCTTCCTCGCCGGCGCCTGCCCGCTCGACGCCGACGGGGCCACCGTCGCCGTCGGGGACGTCCCCGGACAGGCCGCCGCCTGCGTCGCGAACCTGCGGACGGCCCTGAAGGACGCCGGCGCCGGGATCGAGGACGTCATCAGCACCCGGGTGCTCGTCGCGACGGCACGTCAGGCCGACCTGGTGGCCGCCTGGCAGGTCGTACGGGACGCCTTCGGCGACCACGACGTGCCCAGCACCCTGATGGGCGTCACCGTGCTCGGATACAGCGACCAGCTCGTCGAGATCGAGGCCGTCGCCGCCGTACTCGACGCCTGACCGCCCCTCACACGGGGCGGCGCGTCCCCAGCGTCAGATCGCTGGACGTGGTGACGGCGAGGGTCTGCCCGGACGGGGAGAAACCGGCGGCGCGCAGCGTCGACCAGGTGGAGTGGAGGACGTGCCGGCCGCCGCCGTGGTCCGAGAGCGGGATCCGGTGGTGCGGCCGGTCGGGGGCCTCGACGTCCACCGACCAGCTGTCACCGTTCGTACTGTGCAGCCCGCCGCCGAAGCCGATGTCGGTGAGCCCGCTGACGGCCGCGTGGCCCCCGAGCACGCTCCGCCACGGAGAGGGCGCGGGGACGACCGGTGCGGCCAGGAGGCGTTCGCGCAGCCTCTCTCCCGGATTTTGGATCCCAGATTTTGGATCCAGGACTTTGGATCCAGGACTTTGTATCCAGGGTCATGGATCCAGGGCCTTGGATGTCGGATTTTGGATCCAGCAGGTCGACTGCGCCCCCGGCACCCCCACCACAGGGACGCCGGGGCGCAGTCGCCTCACTTCCAGGGGTCGGGCCGCAGCCAGTGCCCCGTCACCGACCAGCCGGTCAGCCGGCGAGCCCGACCCGACCGGGCCGTCCCGTCCGTGTCGAAGAGTCCGCCCTCGGCCACGTGCCGCAGGCCCAGGAGCGCGGGCGCGAGTCGGGAGGCCACCAGCGGTCGGCGTGCTGCTTCCGCCGGCAGCCACGCGAGCACCTCGGCGCGTTCGGCCTCCTCGCACAGCGACAGGTGGAAGAGCATCTGGCGCCAGGCGTATGCGGCGTCCTTCAGGCCCGTGAGGGGGTACGGGCCCCGCCGCGCGCGTTCCGTCAGGCGGCAGACCGTTCCGAAGGAGCGGCGGGCCGCCTCGGCCCAGCCCGGTTCCGGTGCGATCCCGACCCGCTGGACCAGGGTGGCCAGGTTGTGGGTGGTGAGGATCTGCGCCTGCTCGATCACCATGCCGTTGCCGGCGACGGAGTCATGGCCCGGCGTCCGGCCTGCGCGGGCGTGGCACAGCCGGGCGAACTCCGCGAGCGCGTCGCGATGGTCTCCGTTCGCCGCCCTGCCGGCCCTGGCGGCCGCCCCGTCGGCCTGGGCGGACAGGGCGCCCAGCTCCGCGTAGTCGATGCCGTAGTACCGCTCGTACAGGGAGCCCCCGCCCAGGAGTTCGGCCGCGATTCCCGCCGAGGCGAGGAACTTGCCGCTGAACCGGCCCATGAAGATGTCCGCGGCCAGCTCCTCCGTCAGCGGCGCGTGCAGCTCCGACGGGCCGAGCAGGGCGCCGAGTTCGCGCACCAGCGGGTTCGGCAGCAGGGTGCCGGGGAAGTGCTCCACCGCCGTCTCCGCCAGGGTGCGGGCCGCGGCGATCGCCGAGCCGCGGGTGGTGGCGTCGCCGTCCGCGTACCCCTGGACCGCCCGTACCCACGGCAGTTCCTCCGGAGTCACCTGGTGTGCGAGGTGGAGGAGCAGGAGGGAGCGGCGGTTGCGGAAGGCGCGGTAGTTCGCCGCCATCAGGACGCGCAGCGCGGGGTCCCGGTAGACCGCGGCCCGCTCGGCGGCGACCAGCTGGGGCACCAGCTCGGCCATCGCCTCCGCCGAGGGGACGATCCCGGACGCGACGAGCGCGCCGAGCGGCGCGCTCCGCGTCCCGTCGACCACCCGCCGTACCGACGGCGGCACTTCGACGCCCTCGGGAAGTCCGGTGCGCCCCTCCTCGGCCGCCGTCACCGGCGCCACGAACGGCGCCACGTCGACGAGGCCCGACTCCTGCGGCAGGCCGGCCAGTCGCTCCGCGACCAGGTGCGCCACCGTGTGATGCGCGGGCAGCGCCGCCTGCACGGCCTGCCCGTCCCGGAGCGCCGCGTGCCGCTCGGAACCCGGCAGGCCCCGCTTCCGTACCATCCCCGTGACCGCCACCCGCACGAGTCCGGCCCGCCGGGCGTCCAGCTCACGTCCGCTCACCAGTTCCGCCAGCGCGCCGCGCAGGATCCCCTCGTTGCTCCCCGGCTTCCGGTGCCGGCCGGTGAGCGGATGGACGGCGAGCAGCCGTTCGTACCGGTCGAGCAGGACCCGTCCCCGCTTCCGCCAGGCCTCCTCCGGTACGGCGCCCGGTCGCACCGCACCCTCGGGGCCCGTGAACTCCAGCCAGTGGGAGAGGAGTTCGTCGGCGAACGGGCGCCAGACGCTCAGCGCCTCGCGCTGCGCCTCCACGGCCCGCTTCGGTGCCCTGGCGGCCAGCGCGGCACGCGCCTGCTCCACGGTGGTGCGGTGCACCGCGCCCGCCTCCGGCACCGGAAGCCCGGCGAGTCCCTCCCCGCCGTGCTCCCCGCCGTGCTCCGCCTCGCGCCGGGCCTCGCGTCGCGCCTCCCGCCGTGTCGAGGGGCGTTCCGTCGGGCGGGGGAGGAAGCGCAGCCGGTCCGCGAACGGCCGCAGGGAGTCGACCAGTTCGACCGCCGCGTCCGTCTCGCCCGCCCGCACCAGCCAGGCCACCGTCAGGAGGGCCGACTCCTCCGGCAGGCCCACCTCGTAGCGACCCGAGTCGAGCAGTTCCCACAGGTCGGCGAGACCCGGCTCGGTGAGGTGGTAGGCGAAGAGCGCCGCCCGCTCGGCGGGCACCCCGGCGTGGTACGCGGCCTCCCGCTCGAACTCCCGGAGCGGACCGCCGGCCCGCGCCGAACCGGTCGCGAAGCCGCCGTGCAGGACGTCGGGCGTCACCCAGGCGGGCAGCTCGGCCACCGGCGTGCGCGAACCGACCCGCAGCGTGCCGGACGCCATCCCCGCCAGCACGTCCCGCCAGCCGCGCGCCCGCTCCCCGGCCCGCTGCCGGGTGGCGGGGTCCTCGTGGCCGAGCGCGGTGGCGAAGGCCCGCGCCAGCTGCCGTCGGGCGTAGCCGGGAGAAGCGGTGAGAAGAGCGGCGGGCACCGTGGGAGACGCGGACGTGGGTGACGTGGACGTGGGAGGTGCGGCCGTGTGAGGCGCGGACGTCGGAGGCTGCTGATCAGCGTGCGTGTTCATGAGCCGACGTGGCGGGTGCCGCCCCCGCGCCCTCCGGGACCGGAGCCCGGCGCTCTGCTGCTGAGCTACACGTCGATGGGACGAGACCCTAGTGACCGCCCCGGCCCCGGGCAACGGAGATTCCGTCGCGCCGGAGCCGGAGCCGGAGCCGGAGCCGGAGCCGGGTGGCAGGCGTGCGCAGCGTGGGCGGTGGGGTCAGGGGACGATCAGGTCCGGTACGAGCGCGCGGAGTTCCGCCACGGGCAGCACGCCGTCGCGGACGAGGACCGGCGTCCCGCCGCTGAGGTCGACGATCGACGACGAGATCGCGCCGGCGGTGCGTCCGCCGTCCAGGTACACCGCCACGGACTCGCCGAGCATCGCCTGAGCGGCGTCGCAGTCCTGAGGGGACGGGTGGTCCGTGAGGTTGGCACTGGAGACCGCCAACGGGCCCGTGGCCGCGAGCAGTTCCAGCGTGAGGGGGTGGTCCGGCATCCGGACCGCCACCGTGCCGCCCGTCTCGCCCAGGTCCCAGTCGAGGGACGCGCGGTGGCGGACCACCAGGGTCAGCCCGCCCGGCCAGAACGCCTCGATCAACGACCGCGCGGCGTCGGGGAGTTCGTCGGTCAGCTCGCCGAGCGCGGCGGCCGAGTCGACCAGGACGGGGGAGGGCTTGTGGCGGCCGCGGCCCTTCGCGGCGAGCAGCGAGGCGACCGCCTTCGGGTCGAAGGCGTCCGCCCCGACCCCGTACACGGTGTCCGTGGGCAGGACGACGAGGTCCCCGCGGCGCACCGCGGCCGTGGCCTCGGCGAGGCCGGCCGCGCGGGCCGCCGGATCGGAGCAGTCGAAGCGGGACGTCACGCCGGAGTGCCCTCCTCCACCACGGCCCCGCGCGTGGTCACGAGGCGGGCGCTGCCGCCGGCCAGCTCGTAGCCGAGGCCGACGACGGCGATCTCGCCGGCCGCGACCTGCTCGGACAGCAGCCGGGAGCGGTCCAGGAGCAGGTCCACGGTGTGCCGGATGTGCTCGTCGATGATGTCGCTGTCCGAGGTCAGGCCCGCGGTCCGGGCCGCCAGGACGCTCGGCGTCACCCGCTCGACGACGTCCCGCACGAAACCGCGCGCCGCGAAGCCGTCCTCCACGGCCGCGCGGGCCGCGGCGACGGCGCCGCAGGAGTCGTGGCCGAGGACGACCACGAGCCGCGCGCCGAGGATGCTCGTCGCGTACTCCACGCTGCCCAGGACCTCCGGGCCGAGGACGTGCCCGGCGGTGCGGACGACGAAGAGGTCGCCGAGCCCCCGGTCGAAGATGATCTCGGCCGCGAGCCGGGAGTCGGAGCAGCCGAGGATGACGGCGAACGGGTCCTGGCCGGGCGCCAGCTCCGTACGGCGGGCGGCGTCCTGGTTCGGGTGCTCGGGCGTGCCCGAGACGAAGCGACGGTTGCCGTCGAGCAGCGCGTCGAGGGCGAGGGCCGGAGAGGTTCTGGGCATGCCGCCACCTTATGTGCGCCCCCCGCCCCCCGCGCCACCGGGTCGCCCCGGCCGAGCCCGGCTTCCGGCACCCATGGCACGCCCGCCCCCGTATCTCTGCCCTCCGCCCGCGAGCGCGGGGGCCCAGGCCCAGGCCCGGGCACCCAGGGGGCCTCAAGGGCCGCCCCAGGAGGGGGCTCAGGCCGTCGCGTCCCAGGCGCGCGTCAGGCCGTCCAGCCAGGCGGGCGGGAGTTCGGCCGCGTCCCACTCCTCGCGCAGCTCCGCCGGGCGGGCGGCGAGCCGTTCGAGGACGGCGAGGCTCGTGGGGGAGTGGACCAGGGTGTAGCGGCCGTGGATGGCGATCGCGCTGCCCGGGCCGTACGTGGCGTACAGCCGCTCCAGGTGCGTCCGGTTGTCCGCGGCGAACGACGTCAGTCGTCCCGGATAGGCCGCCCGCTGCCGCGCTCCCATCGTGGCGAGCGCCGACGCGAGCACCTGCTCGGTGACCTCGGGGTCGAGGTCGGACTCCTCGGAGAAGGAGAGGTACAGCGGTACGACCGCCACCTTGGCCCGCTCGACCTCCATCCGGCCGACCCGGGGCCGGGCCTCCGCCTCCGCCTCGGCGTCCTCGGCGACGGCCGCGCCCAGCGCCCGGTCGGCGAGGCCCGCGAGCCCCTCGGTGACGGCCCGTGAACCGTCGCGCCAGCCCGCCGAGTACGGCTCGTCGCTTCCGGGCGGGGCCTGCCGGCCGGCGCCGGCCAGTTCCTCGTGGGCGACGGCGAGCGCACCCGCCTCGACGAGGCCGATCAGTTCCTCGGCGTCGCCGGAGTACACCCCCGCCCGCGCGAGGAGCTGGAGCAGCGTCGTCCTCGCGTTGTCGACACTCGCGGCGTCGAGCCGGAGCCGTTCTTCCCGGGCGGCGGTCATCGGTGGTCCTCCTCCTCGCGGTACCGGCGCGTACGGGTGCGGCGGACGCGCCTGCGAGGACGCGACGATCACGGGCCCGCGCCACGCTCCCCTCGCGGCGGCGCACGTACGGGACCGGTGATCGGGTCCTCAATCGCCGAGGTTTTCAGCTCCCCGTGCTCTCCGTCCAGCCGACTTCCCGGTCCCCTCCCACCAGGCACTCCGTGCCATACGAGCCTGCGGGCGACGATGATCCACGGCGGCCCCCGCGTTCCCGGGGAGCATATACCCCTTCCGGGTATGTGTGCTCGGCAGGTGCGGCCCGCCACCGTTCGGCAGGGAGACACCAAGTGCCAGTACGAGCCCGGCGCGAGCGGCACATCGGAGGCGCGGCCTCCGCTCCCACCCGGGCGGTCCGCGCGCGTGACCATAGCGTCAAGAGTCGCCCGGTCCGGCGTCAGGACCGCGTCAGGACCGCGTCAGGGAGGGGGACTTCGGGGCGCGCGGCGGGCAAGGCTGCGAGGACGCGCCCCGGGGAACAGCCGCGGGGCCGCACCCACCCGGGAGGACCCCATGCCCCGTACCCCGCACGCAGACGACCGGACGGCCGCGGCCCCGGCACCCGAGCCCTCGGACCCGGAACCCGTCGAACCCGCCCCGGCCGGACGCCTCTGCGTGCCCGTCCGGCCGGGTCGACACGGCGTCACGACCCGCCTGTACCGCACGCCCGTCGGCGCCCGCACGGCCGTCGCCTTCACCACCCCCGAACGGCTCCATGCCACCCTCGGGACCGAACAGCCCTGGATCCCGCTCGCCGAGGCCGCCCTCCGCGCCCTCACCCACCCGCTCGGCGTCCACACCCTCACCGTCGACCCGGCCCTCACGGCCCCCTTCACCCCCGCGCCCGAGTCGGTGCCGGAGCGCGTGCCGGAACCGGCCCCGGGTGCGATGCCCGCCGACACCCCTGCTCCCACCCCCACCCCCGCCCCCGCTCCCGTCGCCACCTCCACCCCCACCTCCACCCTCACCCCCACCCCCGTCCGCCCCGGCACCCCGTGCGCCCGTCGCTTCGACCCGGCCGCGAGGGGGACCGCCGCATGACCACCACCGACCTGACGGCCCCCGTCCCGCCCACGCGCGCCGCCGTCCCCGAGTTCTCCGTCTGGCCCGCCACCGCCGCCGAGGAGCCCGGCGGGCGCGTCCTGCTCGCCGGGGTGCCGCTCGCCGACATCGCGGACGCGCACGGCACGCCGGTGTACGTGCTCGACGAGGCCGAGATCCGCGACCGCTGCCGCACCTACCGGGCCGCGTTCCCCGAGGCCCACGCCGACGTGCACTACGCGGCCAAGGCGTTCCTCTGCCGCGGACTCGTCCGGCTCGTCGACGAGGAAGGGCTCGGCCTCGACGTCTGCTCCGCGGGCGAGCTCGAACTGGCCGTCACCGCGGGATTCCCGCCCGAGCGGATCCTCCTCCACGGCAACGCCAAGTCCCCGGCCGACCTCGCCACCGCGCTGCGCCTCGGCGTCGGCCGGATCGTCATCGACAGCCCCGCCGAGATCGCCCGGCTCGCCGCCGCCGTCGGGCCGCGCGGCCACCAGAAGGTCATGCTGCGCGTCACGCCCGGCGTCGGCGCCGGCGGCCACGCCAAGGTGCGTACCGGGACCGACGACCAGAAGTTCGGGCTCTCCCTGCGCGACGGGCACGCCCAGCACGCCGTCGCCCGGATCCTCGACCAGCCGCAGCTCGAACTCACCGGCCTGCACTGCCACCTCGGCTCCCAGATCACCGAGACCAAGCCCTACCTCACCGCCCTGCGCCGGCTCGTCGGCCTGATGGCCCGGATCCGGGACGCCCACGGCGTCGTCCTGCCGGAGCTCGACCTCGGCGGCGGCCACGGCATCGCCTACCGGCCCGGCGACCCGGTCCTCGACCCGACCGCCCTCGCCCACAGGCTCCGCGCCGCCCTCGCCGAGAGCTGCGCCGCCGCCGGACTGCCCGTCCCCCGGCTGCTCGTCGAGCCGGGCCGGGCCGTCGTCGGACCGGCCGGCGTCGCCGTCTACCGGGTCCTCGCCGTCAAGACGACCGGCGGGCGCGCCTTCGTCGCCGTCGACGGCGGCATGAGCGACAACCCGCGCCCCGCCCTCTACGGCGTCCGGTACGCGCCCCGCCTGATCGGCCGCCGCTCCACCGCCCCGGCCGTCCGCACCACCGTCGCCGGGCGCCACTGCGAGGCGGGCGACCTCCTCGCGGAGGACGTCGAGCTGCCCGCCGACATCCGGCCGGGCGACCTGCTCGCGGTGCCGGTGGCCGGCGCGTACCACCTCTCCATGGCCTCCTCGTACAACCTCGTCGGCCGCCCGCCGGTCGTCGCCGTCCGCGACGGCGCGGCCCGGCTGCTGGTCAGGCGGGAGACCCTGGAGGACCTGCGGGCCCGGGACGTCGGCCTGTAGCCGTGCGGGGGCGGACCGCACCCCGCCCGGTGGTGTCAGAGCTCTTCGTCGGTGGCGGCGAAGAGCTGCCGCACCCAGGACGCGCTCGCCTCCTCGCTGTCGCCGGTCGGGGTGCCGGGGAAGAGCCGGAACCAGGAGCCCGCCCGGCCGAGCGCCGCGAGGCGGACCGCCAGGACGGCCGCCCGTCGGAGCTCCGCCCGTGACGGGCCGAGGCCGGTCCAGTGCTCCAGATACGCGTCCACCATCGGGGCCACGTGCTCGGGGCCGTACCGCTCCCGCACCTCCCGGACCGGGACCAGGAGGCTGCCGAAGGGGTGGGCGACGCAGGCGTCACCCCAGTCGAAGAAGGTGAAGCGGCCCGGGGCCGGGGCGAGGATCTGCCCGTCGTGCAGGTCGCAGTGGTCGAGCGAGTCGGGCAGCCCGTACGCGTCGAGTTCGGCGCACAGGTCGACGAGCCGGGGCCGTCGCCGCAGCAGGGCGGCCCGCTCGTCCCCGTCGAAGAGCGGGTTCCCGGCGACGAGCGCGTCGAACACCTCCGGCAACTCCCGCGTCCGAGCCCCCGGCACCCCCAACCCACCCAACACACCCAACCGACCGAGCCCGCCGCGCTCCCGGTCCCCGACTCCGTTCGCGTACGGGACCAGCCGCCGCTGCATCTCGCCGTACCGGCCCAGCGCCGTCGCCCAGGCCTCCGGTCCTGCCGCGCCCGCGTCCAGGACGTCCCGGAAGAGCGGTCCGCCGTCGGGGAGCAGCGACCAGCCGCGCTCCGCGTCCACCGCCAGCGGGGTCATCACGTGCTCGGGCGTCCACGCGGCGAGCGCGCCGGCGAGACCGGCCTCGAAGGCGTTGGAGGGGGCGCCCGCCTTCAGCCAGACGGCGTCGCGCGGGCCGCCTCCCGTGCGGAACCGGACGAGGACCGACCAGGGTCGCACCCGCACCTCGCGTACGCCGGCCTCCACGAGTCCGTGCGAGGCCAGGACCGGCTCGGCCCAGCCGAACACCTCGCGCCGCCACCTCGCGTCGTCCCAAGGAGTCGTCGAGTCGGCGAACCGGCCCCGGTCCACCACCGCGCCCCGCTCGTCGCCGTAGCCGCTGCCGCTGCCGCTGCCGCTGCCGCCGCCGTCCGTCCGTCCTTCGTTCCCGTGCATCGGGCGATTCCACCACCGGCCCGCACCCGCCCGCACCGGAATATGGCACCGGAGCCGCCCCGCCCCCGCACCATGGCGTTACGGCGCGGCGGCTGGCACCGTGGGCGCCACCGGCGGCCGGCGCGGGCCCGGTCCGGGACGGCGAGGGAAGGGCGGGGCCACGATGAGCGGCGCGTTCGACGGGCGGTACGGCGACTACCAGAACGAGATCTACCTCGCCGGTCTCGGCGGAGTGCTCCCCGGCCTCCCCATGACCTACGCCGAGCTGGAGGAGCGGGCGGCCGCCGCGCTGCCGCCGTCGGTGGTGTCGTACGTGGCGGGCGGCGCGGGCGACGAGTTCACCCAGCGGGCGAACGTGACGGCCTTCGAACGGTGGGGCCTGGTGCCCCGGATGATGGTCGGCGCCGCCCGACGCGACCTGGCCGTCGACCTCTTCGGCCTCCGGCTGCCCTCCCCGCTCTTCATGGCACCGGTCGGCGTCGTCGGGCTCTGCGCCCAGGACGGGCACGGCGACCTGGCCACCGCCCGCGCGGCCCGCCGCACCGGCGTGCCCATGGTCGCCTCCACCCTCACGGTGGACCCGATGGAGGAGGTCGCCGCCGAGTTCGGCGACACCCCGGGCTTCTTCCAGCTCTACACGCCCACCGACCGGGAGCTCGCGGAGAGCCTGGTGCGGCGCGCCGAGGCCGCCGGGTTCAAGGGGATCGTCGTCACCCTCGACACCTGGGTCACCGGCTGGCGCCCGCGCGACCTCGCCGGGAGCAACTTCCCCCAGCTGCGCGGCCACTGCCTCGCCAACTACACCTCCGACCCCGTCTTCCGGGCCCGGCTCGCCAAGGCTCCCGAGGAGGACCCCGGCGCGGCGATCCTCGAATGGGTCGGCGTCTTCGGAAACCCCCTCACCTGGGCCGACCTGCCCTGGCTGCGCTCCCTCACCGACCTCCCGCTGATCCTCAAGGGCCTCTGCCACCCCGAGGACGTGCGCCGCGCCCGGGACGGCGGCGTGGACGCGGTGTACTGCTCCAACCACGGCGGCCGCCAGGCCAACGGCGGCCTGCCCGCCCTCGACGCCCTCCCCGACGTCGTCGAGGCCGCGGACGGCCTCCCCGTCCTCTTCGACTCGGGCGTCCGCACCGGCGCGGACGTCGTCAAGGCCCTGGCGCTGGGCGCCACCGCGGTGGGCGTCGGCCGCCCGTACGCGTACGGCCTGGCGGCGGGCGGCGAGGACGGCATCGTCCACGTCCTGCGCTCCCTCCTCGCCGAGGCCGACCTCATCATGGCCGTGGACGGCTACCCCACCCTCGCCGCCCTCCGGGAGCCGGGAGCCCTCCGCCGTCTGTGACCCCTCGGCCCCTGCCCACGCCCCCTACGGGCACTCGAACGTGGAGCCCGGGATCACTCGTTCGAGGGTCGGAGTGTCACCCGGTCGGGTGGTCGCGGCCGCCACCGTGTTTCGCCGGGGGCGGCGGGCGGCCGACGTTCACGATCATGCCCGGGTGACTACGCCCCACCGATCCGTGACGCCCCGGCGCTCCGACGCGCCCCGCCGATCCGCCGCGCGCCGCCGCCTCCTCGTCCCGGCCGCCGTGGCCGTGCTCGGCCTGCTGCCGCTGACCGCCGCCGCCCTGCCCGCCGCCGCCCGTCCCGCCTCGCCTCTTCCCGCCGCAGGCGCCCCCGCCGCCGTGCCCCGCGTCCCGACCCCCGCCGAGGCGCGGACCGGCGCCTACCTGGAGTCCGTACGGGAACAGCCCGCCCGGCTCGCGGAGTTCTTCCGGTCGCTGCCCAAGGGCGGGGAGCTTCACAACCACCTCTCCGGCGCCGTCTCCACCGAGTACCTGATCACCCTCGCCGCCGAGGACGGGCTCTGCATCGACACGGCCACCATGACCGCCGTCGTCCCGCCCTGCGGACCCGGCACCCGCCCGGCCGCCGACGCCCGCACCGACCGCGCCTTCCGCGACGCCATCGTGCGCGCCTGGTCCATGGAGGACTTCCCGCCGGGCGGCAACGGCCACGACCACTTCTTCGACACCTTCGGCAAGTTCGGCGAGGTGACGTGGCGTCACCGGGGCAAGATGCTCGCGGAGTTCGCCGACGACGTCGCCGCGCAGAACCAGTGGTACCTGGAGACCATGGTCAGCCCGGCCTCCGAGGGTGCGAAGAAGCTCGCGAACGAGGTCGGCTGGGACCCGGACCTCGCCGCCCTGTACAAGAAGCTCACCGCGGGCGGCCGGCTCGACGCCCTCGTGAAGGAGGCGGTGAAGGAGGCCGACGCCGGCGACGCCGAGTTCCGCGCGGCGGCCCGCTGCGGCACCGAGCGCGAGCGGCCCGCCTGTGGGGTCACCGTCCGCTGGATCTCCCAGGTCTCGCGCGGCTCCACGCCCCAGCGGGTCTTCACCCAGATGGCGCTCGGCATGGCGCTGGCCGAGCGGGACGAGCGCTTCGTCGCCGTCAACCTCGTCCAGCCGGAGGACTGGGACAGCTCGCTCGCGAACTACCGGCTCCAGATGCGGATGCTCGCCCACCTCCGCGGCGTCCACCCCGAGGCCCATGTGACCCTGCATGCCGGCGAGCTGTGGCCCGGCCTGGTCAAGCCCGAGGACCTCGCCTTCCACATCGCCGAGGCCGTCGACGTGGCCCGCACCGAGCGCGTCGGCCACGGCGTGGACCTGGTGCACGAGGACGACTGGCAGTCCACCGCCCGGACCATGGCCGCCCGTGAGGTCGCCGTCGAGGTGCCCTTCAGCAGCAACGCCCAGATCCTCGGCGTCCGCGGCGCCGACCACCCCTTCGAGACGTACCGCGCCTACGGCGTGCCGGTGGTGCTCGCCACCGACGACCCCGGCGTGTCCCGCATCGACATCAGCCACGAGTACCAGTACGCGGCCCGCACCTACGGCCTCTCGTACCCGGAGCTGAAGGACCTCGCCCGCGCCTCCCTGGAGTACGCCTTCCTCCCCGGCCCGAGTCTGTGGCGCGGCAACCCGACCGCCGAGGGCTACCGGACCGTCCCGGCCTGCCGCGGTGAGCGCCCCGGCACGCCGGTCCGCTCCGCCGCCTGCCGGCGCCTCGTCGAGGGCAGCCCCAAGGCCTCCCTCGAATGGCGCCAGGAAGCCGCCTTCGCCGCCTTCGAGTCGGCGCACGCGACCCCGGGCCGCTGACCCGGACACCCGGGCGCCCGGCACCCGTCCATTGGGTGCCGGGCGCCCTCGCCTACGCACAGACAAGATCGGATATAAAGGGCGAAAGCCTCTGAGCCGGGCTAGAGTCTGATCGCCCCGAAGCCCCTCGCCCTCGTGCCGAACCGCGGTGCGCGAGCGCGGGCGAGGTAGGACCATGACCGCAGCGGAACCCAGTGCTCCGACCGCCACCGGCACGCCGCCCGCGGTCAAGCTCAGCCTCCTCACCCTGACCGCGATGGTCGTCGGCTCCATGGTCGGAGCCGGCGTCTTCTCGCTGCCCCGGCGCTTCGCGCAGGAGACCGGCGTCGCGGGCGCGCTCATCGCCTGGGCCGTCGCCGGCGTCGGCATGCTCATGCTCGCGTTCGTCTTCCAGACGCTCGCCGTACGCCGCCCCGACCTGGACGCCGGCGTGTACGCGTACGCCAAGGCCGGCTTCGGCGAGTACCTCGGCTTCTTCTCGGCCTTCGGCTACTGGGCCAGCGCCTGCGTCGGCAACGTCACCTACTGGGTCCTCATCATGTCGACGGTCGGCGCCGTGGCGCCCGCCCTCGGCGACGGCGACACCGCCCTCGCGATCGTCCTCTCCTCGGCCGGCCTGTGGGGCTTCTTCCTGCTCGTCCGGCGCGGGGTCAAGGAGGCGGCGGCGATCAACCGGATCGTCACGGTCGCCAAGCTCGTGCCCATCCTGGTCTTCGTCCTCCTCGCGGTCTACTGCTTCGAACCCTCCGTCTTCGCCGAGAACTTCGGCGGCGCCGACTACGCCGGCTCCCTCTTCGACCAGGTCCGCGGCACCATGCTCGCCACCGTCTTCGTCTTCCTCGGCGTCGAGGGCGCCAGCGTCTACTCCCGGCACGCCAGGCGGCGCGAGGACGTCGGCCGGGCCACGGTCCTGGGCTTCCTCAGCGTCTTCGCCGTCTTCGCCTCCGTCACCATCGTGTCGTACGGCATCCTGCCCATGAGCGAGATCGCCGAGCTGCGCCAGCCGTCCATGGCCGGCGTCCTGGAGGCCGCCGTCGGCACCTGGGGCAAGGCCTTCGTCAGCGTCGGCCTCATCGTCTCCGTCCTCGGCGCCTACCTCGCCTGGACCCTGATGGCCGCCGAGGTCCTCTTCGTCGCCGCCAAGGACGACGACATGCCCCGCTTCCTCGGCCGCTCCAACGCGAACGACGTCCCCGTCCCCGCCCTGCTCATGACCACCGCGCTCAGCCAGGTCGTCCTCGTCGTCACCGCCTTCTCCGACGACGCCTTCAACTTCGCCCTCGACCTGACCAGCGCCCTCAGCCTCATCCCCTTCCTCCTCGCCGCCGCCTTCGCCTTCAAGATCGCGCGGCGGCCACGGGAGCACCGGGTGGCCGGGACGAGCACCCGGCGCGAACTCGCCGTCGCGGCCGTCGCCACCCTCTACACGGCCTTCCTGCTGTTCGCGGCCGGCCTCACGTTCGTCCTCGTCTCCCTCATCCTCTACGCCCCCGCCACCCTGCTCTTCGTGAAGGCCCGCCGTGAGCAGGGCCGGCGCCTCTTCTCGCCCCGGGAGGCGGTCGTCTGCGCCCTCTCGGTCGCCGGAGCCGTCGTCGGCGTCATCGCCCTCGCCGCCGGCTGGATCGAGCTGTGAAGACCCCCGCACCCCGCCCCCTCAGGAAAGGCCGGCGATGAACCCCGAAACCCCCCAGGCCGCCCGGCCCCTCGGCGTCCACTCCGAGGTCGGCCGGCTCCACAAGGTCCTCGTCTGCTCGCCCGGCCTCGCCCACCGCCGGCTGACCCCGACCAACTCCGACGACCTCCTCTTCGACGACGTCATGTGGGTGGAGAACGCCCAGCGCGACCACGCCGACTTCGTCAACAAACTGGTCCAGCGCGGCGTCGAGGTCGTCGAGCTGCACAACCTGCTCTCCGAGACCATGGCGATCCCCGAGGCCAGGGCCTGGCTGCTCGACCGGAAGATCGTCGCCAACGAGGTCGGCCTCGGACTCATCGACGACACCCGCGCCTTCCTCGACTCGATCGCGCCCCGGGAGCTGGCCGAGTACCTCATCGGCGGGCTGTCCACCGCCGACCTCCCGGACGCGTTCCGCTCCCCGTACGTCGCGCTCGCCCGCGAGGCCACCGGCGCCCGCGAGTACCTGATGCCGCCCCTCCCCAACACCCTCTACACCCGCGACACCACCTGCTGGCTGTACGGCGGCGTCACCCTCAACCCGCTCTACTGGCCCGCCCGGCACGGCGAGACCCTGCTCATGAAGGCCGTCTACACCTTCCACCCCGGCTACCGGGACGCCACCGTCTGGTGGGGCGACCCCGAACGGGACTGGGGACAGGCCACCTTCGAGGGCGGCGACATCATGCCCGTCGGCAACGGCGTCGTCCTCATGGGCATGAGCGAGCGCACCTCCCGGCAGGCCGTCACCCAGGTGGCCCAGGCGCTCTTCGCACGCGGCGCCGCCGAACACGTCGTCGTCGCCGGCATGCCCAGGCTCCGCTCGGCCATGCACCTCGACACCGTCTTCACCTTCGCCGACCGGGACGTCGTCACCCTCTACCCCAGGATCGTGGACGCGATCCACAGCTTCTCGCTGCGCCCCTCCGACCGCGCCCCCGGCGTCGAGATCACCGACGAGGGCGACACCCCCTTCACGGACGTCGTCGCCAAGGCCCTCGGCCTGCCGGGGCTCCGGGTCATCGAGACCGGCGGCGACGACTACGCCTCCGAGCGCCAGCAGTGGGACAGCGGCAACAACGCCGTCGCCCTGGAGCCGGGCGTGGTCTTCACCTACGACCGCAACACCCAGACCAACACGCTGCTGCGGAAGGCGGGCATCGAGGTCATCACCATCGTGGGCGCGGAACTGGGCCGCGGACGAGGCGGCGGCCACTGCATGACCTGCCCCCTCGTCCGCGACCCGGTCGACTTCTGAGCGCGCTCCGGACCGCTACGCGTACGTCTCGAACTCGGCGATCCGCGGGGTGCCGGTGGCGGAGGTGATCTCGAAGGTGACCTTGCTCAGCGAGGTCGCCGGGAGGGAGACCGTGCCGGCCGCGCTCCCGGTGGAGAGTACGGCTCCGGTGTCGGCGTTCAGCAGCCGCCAGCCGGTGACGGTGCCCGCCCCGGAGGCCTCGCGGATGCGGACGGACCGGATCGTCGTGGGGGAGCCCCACTTGACCGAGACCGAGCCGGTGGTGCCGGTGGGCGACCAGTAGGTGGCGAGATCGCCGTCGCGGACGTTGGCGTAGCTGGTCCCGTCGGCCTTGCCGGAGCCGTCCGAACCGGCGCCGATGCTGAGGTTGGTGCCGGCCGGCGGGGCGGTGGTGGCGGTGGCGGTCGGGGTGGGGGTGGGGGTGGGGGTGGGCGTCGGGCTCGGGGTCTGCGGGGTGCAGGAGCCGTCCGAGACCAGCAGGCCCTTGTTCGCGCCGGCCGTGCGGGCGACGACGTCCGGGACGCAGGAGGCGCTGTCCAGGGCGTAGCCGTAAGGGATGGACACCGTCGTGTTGGAGGTCGGGTTCGGACCGGCGGGCTTGTAGTCGGTGCCGGCGGGCGACCAGGTCACGTTGTCGAAGACGTTCCCGGCGACCTGCCAGGAGCCGGCCGCGTCGGTGTAGAACGTGCCGAGGACGTCCTTGGAGTCCTCGAAGTAGTTGTTCTCCACCTTGGCGCGGGCGCCGGCGCGGGAGTTGATGCCCGACTCGTTCAGCTGCCGGTAGTGGTTGTCGTACATGTGGGCGACGCCGCCGCGCAGCAGCGGGGCGCGCGAGTCGATGTTCTCGTACAGGTTGTGGTGGTAGGTGATGAAGCCGTTGCTCAGCTCGGTCTCGCTGGAGCCGACCAGGCCGCCGCGGCCGGAGTCGCGCAGCACGCTGTAGGAGAGCGTCACGTACTGCGTGTTGTCCTTCATGTCGAAGAGCCCGTCGAAGCCCTCGGACTCGCCGCCGG
The DNA here is from genome assembly GCF_012927245.1 of Streptomyces sp. R302. Classification (GTDB taxonomy): domain Bacteria; phylum Actinomycetota; class Actinomycetes; order Streptomycetales; family Streptomycetaceae; genus Streptomyces. The sequence goes on along the minus strand of NZ_JABBGE010000007.1, from coordinate 449,778 downwards.
AGGCCTCCAGGGTGCTGTGGTCCACCCAGACGTTGCGGACGTCCCTCTCCATGCCGATGGCGTCGCCGCCGTTGGAGGTGGGCGAGCCGGACTTCTTGACGTTCTTGACGGTGACGTTCTGGACGATGATGTTGCTCGACTCGCGGATGTGGATGCCGACCTGGTCGAAGACGGCGCCCGCGCCGACGCCGACGAGCGTGACGTTGCTGATCTGCTTGAGCTCGATGACGCCGTCGGCGGTGTTGCAGCTGGAACCGGACACCTTGGCGGTGTTGGCGTGGTTGATGGTGCCCTCGACCTGGATGACGATCGGGGTGCTGCTGGAGGCGCGGCCGCAGAGGGCCGCGTGGATCTGGGTGCCGGTGGTCGCCCGGACGGTCTGCCCGCCGGCGCCGCCGGTCGTCCCGCCGTTCTGGCTCGCGTAGCCGGTCGCCCCGGCGGCGACGGCGGCGGAGGCCTCCGGCATGGTCAGGATCACGCCGGTGGCGGCCGCGACCGCCATGGCGGCCAAGCCCGCCTGGAGTCGCGTGGAGGGGGAGCGTCGTCCCATGCTCGCCTGCCCTTTCGTTGGCGCCCGCACCGCCCGACGGCGGCGCGGGACGTTGTCGTCGTGAGTCCCGTCCCTGGGCCGAAGCGCTAGAAAGCGCTTTCTGGCGGGTGACGATAGGGGTGGCGTCGAGTGCCTGACAAGACTTCGCGCGAGGTCGGGACGCGCGGGTCCGGTGTGCGGATGGGAGCGCTCCCGTGGACGTGGGGGCTCGCGGTCCCCCGGCCGGAGGGAAAGCGGCAGGTCGGGCCGGGTGACTCCCGCTGCCAAACCGGTGGGTGACGGATGATCGGCCGTGATAGGCACTACCTGCACGGGGGAGGTGCGGACCGGCCGCGGCACGCGTGCGCGCCTGCGCGCGTACGGGAGACCGGCGGGCGCGGGCGCGCGTCGCGGCGGCGCGCCCGCCATCGCTCCCGTACGACCGGCACCACCGAACGGAACAACGGGAGACCCGCATGCGCGTGAAAGCCTTCGACCACCTCGTCCTCAACGTCACCGACGTCGAGCGCGCCCTCGCCTTCTACACCGGCCCCCTCGGCCTCGCGCCGGAGCGGGTCGAGGAGTGGCGGGCGGGCAAGGTGCCGTTCCCGTCCGTGCGGATCGACGAGGGCTCCGTCATCGACCTGTTCTCCCGGCCCCGGGGCGAGTCGAACGTGGACCACATCTGTCTCGTCGTCGACCCGCTCGACTGGCAGGAGGTCATCGCCTCCGGCACCCTCGACGTCATCGAGGGCCCCGTCCCGCGCTGGGGCGCCCGCGGTTCGGCCCAGTCCGTCTACGTGAAGGACCCGGACGGCAACACCGTCGAGCTCCGCTGGTACCCCCAGGACCTCCCGGCCGGGGAGTAGCGGTCCAGGCAGCCCGTCGGGCCGGCGGCACGCGCCGGCCTGACAGGCTGACGTCATGACCGACGACACCTGGACCACCATCACCCGCCTCCGCGACTGGCTCGCGGACCATCAGGAACTGCCGCCCGCCCAGGAGGTCCTGGTGCGCGTCCTCAAGCTCTCCGAGGAGGTCGGGGAGGCTGCGCAGGCGGTGATCGGGGCCACAGGACTGAACCCCCGCAAGGGCACCAGCCACACGTGGGGCGATGTCGAGGCCGAGCTCTGCGACGTCGTCATCACCGCCATGGTCGCCCTGCGCACCCTGACCCCGGACGCCCCCGAGGTCTTCGCCCGCCACCTGCGACGGGTGGCGGAACGCTCGCTGCCGGACCCGGACCCGGACCCGGACCGGGAGGGGGTGGAGGCCCCGGCGCCCTAGCCGGAGACGGCCCGGGCTCCGATCAGTGCCTTGGTCGCCGCCGCCCGGGGTAGACGCGGGGCGACCGACCGTCACGCGTGAGGGAGGAACAGTCATGATGGCTCCCCGACATTCCCTGTCCCGTCCGGCGCGGTCGGCGCGGCCCGTGCGGTCGGCGGCGGGCCTGGTCGGCCTGGTCCTCCTCGTCGTCGCCGTGCTGGGCTTCGTACCCGGCGTGACGACCGGCGTCGACGAGATGGCCTTCGCCGGGCACGAGTCCGGCGCCGAGCTCTTCGGCGTCTTCCAGGTCTCCGTGCTCCACAACGCCGTGCACCTGCTGTTCGGCGCCGCGGGCGTCGTCATGTCCCGCACGGCGGGGACGGCCCGAGCCTTCCTCGTCGGCGGCGGGTTCGTCTACCTCCTGCTGTGGCTGTACGGCGTGCTCGTCGACCTCGACGGCGACGCGAACTTCGTCCCGTTCGACACCGCCGACAACTGGCTGCACCTGGGCCTCGGCGCCGCGATGGTGCTGCTCGGCGTGGTGCTCGGAGGCCGGAGGTCGCGCGCGTTCGGCCGGTGATCAGCTCGGGCGCACCGGGTGCTTGCTGAGGATGGAGACGCGGTTGAAGGCGTTGATGGTGATGGCCACCCAGACGACGGCGGAGAGCTCGGCGTCGTCCAGGACCCGGCGCGCCTCGGCGTAGGCCTTCTCCTGGGCGTCGGCGTCCGCCGGGTGGGTGGTCGCCTCGGCGAGCGCGAGGGCGGCGCGCTCGCGCGCGGTGAAGACCTCGGTGTCCCGCCAGGCGGCGAGCAGGCCGAGCCGGCGGGGGGTCTCGCCGGCGAGGAGGGCGGCGCGGGTGTGCGTGTCGAGGCAGTAGGCGCAGCCGTTGAGCTGGGACACGCGGAGGTTGACCAGCTCGACCAGGATCCGGTCGAGCCCGGCGTCGGCGGCGGCGGTCTTCACCGTCTGCGAGGCCCGCACGAAGGCCTTGTAGGCGTCCGGGGTCTGCTTGTCGAGGAAGATCCGCCGACGGGTGGATGCCGTGGTGACGCCGTCGCTCACTGTCCGCTCCTTCGGGGTGGTCCCGCGCGGGGGTGGGGCGCGGGCATGGGGCCATCTTCTCGGCCATCTTCCCCCGAAGGTATGTTGAAAATCAAACTACTTGAGGTCGGTGCGGCGGCGGGCCTCCTCCGGGCGAAGGCGGCCGCGCCAGGCGCCCGTCGCGGCGTGGCGGTCCTCCACGAAGTCCTTGAACCGCCGGAGGTCGCCCGAGACCCGGCTCGACACGATGCCCAGCGCGACGGCGGCGCGCTCCGTGGCGCCCTCCGGCTCCACCTCCATCGCCAGGCGCACGCGGGTGTGGCGGTCGTCGACGGGCGTGAACGTCACGACCCCGCGCTGGCGGACGTCGCCGCCGACCGTCCGCCAGGCGATGCGTTCGTCCGGGAGCTGGTCGACGATCTCGGTTTCGAAGGCGCGGCGGAAGCCGGCGATGCCGGTGCGCCAGCGGAGGTGCCGTGGGTCGGTCTGCTCGACCGCCACGACGCCGTGCATGAAGCGCGGGAACTCCTCGAACTGGGTCCACTGGTCGTACACCCGCCGCACCGGCGCGTCGACCGTGATCGTCGCTTCCACCACGTCGCCACCTCCTGAGCCGCCCGTACCTCCATTGTCCGCCGCCACCGCCGTTCCCTTGTGGGCACAACGGAACGGCACCGTTTGCGGGTGCCTCCGCTTCCGGGCCTGGACCCGCACCCGTAGAGCGCCGTACAGCCGGTGCGGGTTCAGGCGCGGGAAGCCTTGGCCCGGCAGGGGGCGCCGTCCCTGTGCCCACCCGTCCCGCCCTTGCGGGGCGTATGCCCACGGGGACGGCGGGTGTGCCCGCCCCGGTGGCGTCACGTCACAGGGGTGGAGGTAGGGGGGACGGGCCGCCGAAGGTTTGTTCTCGGGTTTCGGTCAGGGCCAGGGCGAGGGCGCCCGCGAGGACCGGGTTCCCCGGCACGGACGAGAGGCGGACCCGCGCCCGGGAGTGCGCGAGGACGCGGAGCTCGCGTTCGACCAGGGCGCGCAGCGCCTCGCCCCCCGCCGCGCACAGTCGGCCCGCGAGGACGACCAGGCCCGGGTCGACGACGGTCACGATCGAGGCGAGCCCGGCGGCGAGCCGCGCCGCCACCGCGACGAGGCCCGCCCGCGCCGCCTCCGCGTCCTCCCCGGACGTCCCCGCCCGACGTACCGCCTCCGTCACCGCCTCCGCGAAGTCCGCGCCCGGCACCCCGTGGGCGTGCAGCAGGTCCCGGACCGCGTCGCCGCCCGCCAGTTCCTGGTAGCCGTGCCGGCCGTAGTGGTCGCCTGCCTCGCGGGCGGTCGGCGCCCCGGGGAGGGGGAGGTAGCCGACCTCGCCGGCGCCGCCGAAGTGGCCGCGGTGGAGGCGGCCGCCGATCACCAGCGCCGCGCCCAGGCCCTCGTCGGCCCACAGGAGGACGAGGTCCGGGCAGTCGGCGGCGGCGTGGGCGCGTTCGGCGACGGCGGCGAGGTTGACGTCGTTCTCGATGCGGACGGGGAGGCCGAGCGCCTCGCCCAGCGTCCGTTCGACGTCGGGGAAGAGCCAGGCCGCCATGTCCTCCTCGCTCGCGTAGGCGAGGCGGCCGGTCGTCGGGTCCACCGCGCCCTGCACGCCGACCACGACGCTCCGAGGGGGCCGCGGCGCCGGGACCCGGCCGAGGGCCGTGCGCAGCGCCGTCACCAGGGCCTCCCGGTCCGGGCGCGCGGGCACGGGCGCCTCGGTCTCGCCGAGCACCGTGCCGGTGATGTCCGCGGTCCGGACGGCGACGCGCTCCGGCGACACGTCCACGGCGGTCGCGTAGGCCGCTTCCGGGTTGACCCGGTACGTCTCCGGGACCCGCCCCGGCAGGCCGGTCCGCAGGCCGTTGCCGACGACGAGTCCGGCGTCCACCAGGCGGGCGAGGACCTGGGAGGCGGTGGGCTTGGAGAGGCCGGTGAGACGGCTGACCTCGGGGCGGGTGAGCGGCCCCTGACGGAGCAGCAGATGGAGGGCGGCGCGGTCGTTCACCGCCCGCACGAGTCCCGGTGTCCCGCGGACGAGCTCCGTCACTTGCCCTCCGCCACGCAGGTCCGGCCCGGTTCGTCCGCATGATCAGCGAACGCGCGAGCGCACAGCCTACAGCGCCGCGTTCCGGGGGCGGTCGTGGCCCGTTAGGAGGACGCTCGGGGTCGGTCGCGTGTCCCCCGGCGGAACGTTCCGTTGTCAGGGTGTGACCTCTTCCCGACGCATCTCCTCGGTCCTCGCCGTCGCCGCGGCGTTCACCTGCCTCGGCGGCGCCGCCGCCTCCCAGGCCGCCGCCGCGCCCGCCGGCCCGCTCGGACCGCCGATCAGCCCGATCGCCGAACTCGACTCCCTCGCCACCACCGGCATGCCGGAGGACGCCCGCGCCGCCTACCCGGGCGTCGGCGAGCAGCTCGGCGGCCTGAGCCGGGTCAACGAACTCCAGCAGCTCCACCAGCTCACCGACCAGGCCGCGCCCGTCGCCGGCCTGCTCCCCGCGATCTCCACCTGACACTCCACCTGACATTCCGCACGACCCCGTACGACCCCGCGCGTCCCCGTACGACCCCGCACGACCCCGTACGAACCCGGCGCCCGGACGGCCGTGGACACGACCGTCCGGGCGCCGGCGCGTTCCCCCTCGTACGCGGGAACGCGCCGGACGCCCGAGGGCGACCGTCAGCGCAGGTCGAAGCGGTCCAGCTCCATCACCTTCGACCAGGCGGCGGCGAAGTCGCGGACGAACTTCTCGCCCGCGTCCCGTGCCGCGTACACCTCCGACAGGGCCCGCAGCTGGGCGTGCGAGCCGAAGACCAGGTCCACGGCCGTGCCCGTCCACTTCAGTTCGCCGGTGGCCCGGTCCCGTCCCTCGTAGACGTTCTCGTCCGCCTCGGAGACCTTCCACTCCGTCCCCATGTCCAGGACGTTGACGAAGAAGTCGTTGGTCAGGGTGCCGGGGCGGTCGGTGAGGACGCCGTGGCGGGCCCCGCCGTGCCCGGTGTCGAGCGCCCGCATGCCGCCGAGGAGCACCGTCATCTCCGGCGCCGTCAGCGTCAGCATGCAGGCCCGGTCGAGGAGGAGCGTCTCCGGGGAGAGCTTCTCGCCGGCGCCCAGGTAGTTGCGGAAGCCGTCGGCGCGCGGTTCGAGGACCGCGAAGGACTCCACGTCCGTCTGCTCCTGCGTGGCGTCCGTGCGGCCGGGCGCGAACGGCACGGTCACCGGGTGGCCGGCGTCCTTCGCGGCCTTCTCGACGGCCGCGCAGCCGCCGAGCACGATCAGGTCGGCCAGCGAGATCCGGGTGCCGTCGCTCCGCCCGGCGGCGAACTCCTCCCGGATCGTGCCCAGGGTCCGCAGCGCCTCGGCGATCTCGGGCAGGTCGTTGACCGCCCAGTCCTTCTGCGGCGCGAGCCGGATCCGCGCGCCGTTGGCGCCGCCCCGCTTGTCGGTGCCGCGGAAGCTCGCCGCCGACGCCCAGGCGGTGGTGACCAGCTGGGGCACGGTCAGGCCGGAGGAGAGGATCCGCTCCTTGAGAGCGGCGATGTCCTCGTCCGACACGAGGTCGTGGTCGACCGGCGGTACCGGGTCCTGCCACAGCTGAGGCTCGGGCACCCACGGGCCGAGGTAGCGGGAGACCGGGCCCATGTCACGGTGCAGGAGCTTGTACCAGGCCTTGGCGTACGCCTCCGCCAGCAGTTCCGGGTTCTCGTGGTAGCGGCGGGCGATCGGGCCGTACACCGGGTCCATGCGCAGCGAGAGGTCGGTCGTCAGCATCATCGGCGCGTGCGACTTCGACCGGTCGTGCGCGTCGGGGACGGTGCCCTGGGCGGCCGGGTCGGTGGGCTTCCACTGCTGGGCGCCGGCGGGACTGGTGGTGAGCTCCCACTCGTACCGGAAGAGGTTGTCGAGGAAGCCGTTGTCCCAGGTGGTCGGGGAGTTGGTCCAGGCGCCCTCCAGACCGCTGGTGAGGGCGTCGGAGCCGGAGCCGGTGCCGTACGTGTTCTTCCAGCCGAGACCCTGCTGCTCGACCGGGGCGGCCTCCGGCTCCGGGCCGATGTACTCGGGGTTCACGGCGCCGTGGCACTTGCCGAAGGTGTGGCCGCCGACGATGAGCGCGACCGTCTCCTCGTCGTTCATCGCCATCCGGGCGAAGGTCTCCCGGATGTCGCGGGCGGCGGCCAGCGGGTCGGGGTTGCCGTTCGGGCCCTCGGGGTTGACGTAGATGAGGCCCATCTGGACGGCGCCGAGCGGGCCCTTCAGCTCCCGGTCGCCGCTGTAGCGCTCGTCGCCGAGCCAGGTGTCCTCCGGCCCCCAGAAGATCTCCTCGGGCTCCCAGATGTCCTCGCGGCCGAATCCGAAACCGAAGGTCTTGAACCCCATGGATTCCATCGCGCAGTTTCCGGCGAGAACCAGAAGATCGGCCCAGGAGATCTTCTGTCCGTACTTCTGCTTGACCGGCCACAGCAGACGGCGTGCCTTGTCGAGGCTGGCGTTGTCCGGCCAGCTGTTCAGCGGGGCGAATCGCTGGGCGCCGCTTCCGGCGCCGCCCCGACCGTCGGCGATGCGGTACGTGCCGGCCGCGTGCCAGCTCATCCGGATGAAAAGCGGACCGTAATGCCCGTAGTCCGCCGGCCACCATTCCTGCGAATCCGTCATCAGGGCGATGACGTCCCGCCTCAGCTCCTCGACGTCGAGGCCCGCGAACTCCTTGGCGTAGTCGAATCCCTGGTCAAGGGGGTCGGCCTGCGGATCGTTCCGATGGAGTACGGAGAGGTCCAGCTGGTTCGGCCACCAGTCCCGATTGGTGCGGGGGCGGGTGTCCTTGGGGCTGGGGGCGGAAATTGCCGGGTTCTCGCTGTCGCTGCCGGTCACGTACGGCCTTCTTCCTGTGCGTGTGCCTTTCCGCCGCCGGCCGGGATTCTCACGACGGCGCGTCCGTATGGTCGCGCACACGCGTCCTTCCGGTCATGCGAACACGCAGGGCGCGGCGGCGCGGAAGGCGGCGGACCGGAAATCCCCCGGAAAGGGCCGGGCGGTTCCGGGCCTTTCCGGGGGATCACCGGCAGGGGGGCCGGTCCCGTGTTGAAGGCTCTGGGAACCGTTCCTACGCTGGGCGAGAGAGACAGGAGGGCGCCGATGGCCACCGTCGCCGTGCACCGCGCCGTCCTCGGCGACGGGCGCCCCACGCTCCCGTACGCGGAGACCGGGCGGCCCGGGAGCGGACCGCCGCTCGTCCTCGTCCACGGCTACGTCGACTCCTGGTGGACCTTCGAGCCGATGCTGCGGGCCATGCCCGCCGTCATGCACGCCTACGCGCCCACCCAGCGCGGCCACGGCGACGCCGACAATCCGGCGGAGGGCTACCTCCCGGAGGACTTCGCCGACGACCTCGTCGCCTTCCTCGACCACCTCGGCCTCGAACGGGCCGTCCTCGTCGGCGGCTCCAGCGGCGGCGTCCAGGCCCGGATCGTCGCCGGCCGGCGGCCCGACCGGGTCGCCGGACTCGTCCTGCTCGGCACGCCCGCCGTGCTCGCCGACAAACCCGGGGTCGCCGCGGTCATGGAGACCGTCCGGGCCCTGGAGGACCCGGTGGACCGGGCGTTCGTCGCCGAGTTCGTGCGGGGGCTCGCCGTGGGCCGGGTGGCGCCCGGCTTCCTGGAGACCGCCGTCGACGAGAGCCTGAAGGCGCCCGCCCGCGTCTGGCGCGAGACCCTGCGCGGACTCCTGGAGACCGACCTCGCCGCCACGCTCACCGGGATCCTCGTCCCCACCCTCGTCGTCTGGGGCGACCGGGACCCGGTGCTCACCCGTTCGGACCAGCAGCTGATCCTCGACGCGATCCCCGACTCCCGGCTCGTCGTCCACGAGGGCGCCGGGCACGTCGTGTACTGGGAGGACCCGGAACGGGTCGTGCGCGAACTCGCCGCCTTCGCCGCCGGACTGCGCCGCTGAGGCGCGGAGCCGCCGAGAGACTGGCGCTGAGCCGTACGCCCCCGCCCGCGCCCCCACCGCGCCCCACCGCGCGGAAAAACCCGTGGACCGCCGCGCCCGCCCTCCGCCACACTCCGTCACCGAACGTGTCGGAACAGTGACGGAAGGTCGTGATGGGAACGTCAGAACAACGCGGCGGCGGACCGGGCAAGGGCTCCGTCCGCCTCGCGCTCCGCCATTACGGGGGAGAGATGGTGCGGCTCCGGAAGGTGGCCGTGCCCGCGCTGCTGCTGCCCGCGCTCGGCAACATCGGGATCCAGTACCTCGCCCCCCTGGTGGTCGCCAAGCTCGTCGGCCGGGTCGCCGACGGCGGCCCGGTCACCTTCGACTCGGTCCTGCCCTACGCCCTCGGGTTCGCCGCCGTCCTGCTGCTCGGCGAGGCGCTGTGGCGGGTCGGCTTCCACTGCCTCAACCGGCTCGACGCCCGCGGCATCGAGCACCTCTACGTCGTGGGCATGGACGAACTCCTCGCCAAGGACGCGGCGTTCTTCCACGACAACTTCGCCGGCTCCCTCACCAAACGGGTCATCAGCTTCGCCGGCCGCTTCGAGGACTTCGTCGACACCCTGACCTTCCAGGTCATGGGCAGCCTCGTCCCGCTGCTGTTCGCCTCCGTCGTGCTCTGGCAGTACGACCCGCTGCTCGTCGTCGGCCTCCTGGTGATGATCGTCCTCACCGGCGTCTGCGTCTTCCCGCTGGTCCGCCGCCGCCAGCGGATCGTCGCCGACCGGGAGCAGGCCATCGCCCGGGTGTCCGGGCACGTCGCCGACGTGCTCACCAACATGGACAGCGTCCGCTCCTTCGCCGCCGAGGACCGGGAAGCGGCCGAGCACCGCTCCCGGGTCGCCGAGTCGCGCCGGATCACCCTGCGCTCCTGGGACTACGGCAACCTGCGCATCGACACGCTCGTCGCGCCCCTCTCGGTCGTCACCAACGTGATCGGCCTGGTGCTCGCGCTGATGCTGGGCGCGGGGGAGCGGGGTGTGGAGGCGATCATCGTGGCCTTCACGTACTACGCCAACGCCACCCGGATCATGTTCGAGTTCAACCAGATCTATCGGCGCATGGAGAGCTCCATGACGGAGGCCGCCCAGTTCACCGAACTCCTCCTGGAGCCGCCGACCGTCGTCGACCCGCCCGCGCCCGAACCCCTCCGGGGCCGCTCGGGGGAGATCCGCTTCGAGCGGGTGCACTTCGCCCACAAGGGCGCCAAGCCCCTCTTCGAGGGGCTCGACCTGGACGTGCCGAACGGTACCAAGGTCGGCTTCGTCGGCCGCTCCGGCGGCGGCAAGACCACGCTCACCCGGCTGCTTCTGCGGATGACCGACGTCGACGCGGGCCGGATCCTGATCGGCGGTCAGGACATCAGCCGGATGCGCCAGTCGGACCTGCGGAGCCTCATCGCCTCCGTACCGCAGGACCCGGCGATGTTCCACCGCTCCCTCAGGGAGAACATCGCCTTCGCCCGGCCCGGGGCCACCGAGGCCGAGGTCCGCAGGGCCGCGGAGGCGGCCCACGTCACGGAGTTCGCCGACGCGCTGCCCGAGGGCTTCGACACCCTGGTCGGGGAGCGCGGCGTGAAGCTCTCCGGCGGCCAGCGGCAGCGTGTCGCGCTCGCCCGGGCGATCCTGCGCGACGCGCCGGTCCTCCTCCTCGACGAGGCGACCAGCGCCCTGGACTCCGAGAGCGAACTCCTCGTCCAGGACGCGCTGTGGCGGCTGATGGAGGGCCGGACGGCGCTCGTCGTCGCCCACCGGCTCTCCACCGTCGCCGGGATGGACCGGCTCGTCGTCCTCGACCGCGGCCGGATCGTCGAGCAGGGCGGCCACCGCGAACTGCTCGCCGCGGAGGGCGCGTACGCGAAGCTGTGGCGGCATCAGTCGGGCGGCTTCCTCGACGACGACGCCGCCACCGCCACCGCCGACCGCACCGGCCCGGAGGCGCCCGTGTCCCGCTGAGCCGCGGGCCGCCTCCCGCCGCTCCCACCAGCGGGTTCGTCCCCTCCGCGCGGTCCGGGGGCTGCGGGCGGTGCGGGTGCGGACACGGTCCGCGTCTGCCAGCCTGGTGCCAGCGTGCCCGGCACAACGCCTTGACGGAAACCGTCCGTCCCACCGCCTCCGGTCGGTGGGACGGCGTACGACGGAAGGAGGCGGTCATGCTCATCGGCCACGCCTTCGAAGAGGGCGTCCTGCACCTGTCGCTCCCGGGCGACCTCACCCTCACCAGCCGATCCGCCGCCGACCTGGAGGCCCAGGCCCTGGCCCACGCGCACCGGCCCCGGCTCGTCCGGGTCCAGCTCTCCACCGCCGACCCCTCGCCCGCCTCGCTGAGCGTCCTCTCCCGCGTCCGCCGCTTCTGCGAGAACGTCCGCATCCCCCTCACCGTCGTGGGCCCGGTCCGGGCCGCAGCCGCACAGCCCGAGGTCATCGACATGACCTAGGAGGAGGTCCTGCCGATGACCGGCACCGCTGGAGCTCGGCCCCGGGCGCACCCGCGAGCCGGACGCCGGTCCCGGGATGCGGCGCGCCCGGCGCTGCCGTTGACTGGGGCCGACGCGCACGTGCGACCCGAGGGAGACCACGACATGACCGCACGCTGGGTACGGGGCGCCGCCGGCGGCCTCCTCGCCGGAGCCGTCCTGATGGGCACGGCCGGCTGCTCCGACGACGGCGACAACGCCGTGTCGGGAGCGGTCAGCGAGGCCGCCTCCGCGGTGGCCTCCGCCGCCGAGGGCCTCTCGGAGGCCGCCTCCCAGGCGGTGAAGAAGGCCGAGGAGCAGATGGCGGAGATCAAGGACGGCGTCGACGCCAAGGACGAGGTGACGCTCGGCGACCCCGCCACCGACGCCGACGGCCGCACCACCGTCCCGCTCACCGTGCGGAACACCGGCGACGCGACGCGGTCCTTCGCGGTCCAGGTGCAGTTCAAGGACGGCGACGGCAAGCTGCTCGACGCCGTCGTCGTCACCATCTCGGACGTCCCCGCCGGAAAGCCCGGCGACGGCACCGCCCGCTCCACGCACAGGCTCTCCGGCACCGTGACCCCGTCCGTCGCCTCCGCCCTGCGGTACTGACCGGTCCCCGGTCGGAAGCGGCGGCGGAAAACCGGTACCGTCCCGCCCGCCCGGCGCCCAGACTCCTCCCATGACCGACATGGACGCCTTCCGGTCCGCCGTCGCCGCGTGGGCGGCCGGAGGAACCGGCGACGCCGCGCGCGAGCTCGCCGCGCGCCTGCCCGTGCACACCGTGGTGCTCCTCGAAGGACGCAGCGACGTCGCCGCCGTCGAGGCGCTCGCCGCCCGGCGGGGCCGCGACCTGGCCGCCGAGGGCGTCTGCGCGCTCTCCATGAACGGTGTCACCAATGCCGCCCGCCACGCCCGGCTCCTCGGCCCGCCCGGCCTCGGACTGCGCCTCACCGGCCTCTGCGACGACGCCGAACGCGCCCACTACGCCCGGGGCCTGGCCGCCGCCGGGGCCGACCCGGAGGCCTTCTTCGTCTGCGTCGCCGACCTGGAGGACGAGCTGATCCGCGCCCTCGGCGTGGACCGGGTCGGCGAGCTGGTGGTCGCCGAGGGGGAGGGGCGGGCCCTGCGCACCTTCCTCAACCAGCCCGCCCAGCGCGACCGCAGCCCCCTGCTGCGGATGCGCCGCTTCCTCGGCACGACCTCGGGCCGGAAGATCCGCTACGGCCGGATCCTCGTCGACGGCCTCGACCTCACCCGCGTACCGGCCCCGCTCGACGGGCTCCTCGCCTCCCTCTGAGCGGGACCGGGGGCACCGGGGCCGTCACTCCGGGGGCGTGAGGGACTCGACGGCCCGGTCGAGCGCCGCCAGCAGGGCGTCCGTCTCCCCGGGGGCGTAGAGCATGCGCAGGGCGAGGCCGTCGGAGACGGCGATGAGGGCGTCGGCGGTGGCCGTCGGCAGGACGGTGCCGGCGGCGGCGAGGCGCCGGGCGAGCGCGTCGCGGACCTCGCGGTCGACGTGCCGGCGGACCTCGGCGAGGCGGGGGTGGCGGGCCGCGTGCACGGCGAAGGCCAGCTGCGCGGCGGCCTCGGCGCGCCGCTCCTCGTCCAGCGGCAGGGTGGCGCCGATGAGTTCACGCAGCGCCCGCCGCAGCGGCAGGGCCGGGTCGACCGTCCGCAGCCGGGCCTCGATCCGCTCCCCGGAGAGTTCGGAGGCGAAGAGGAGCAGGTCCTCCTTGGAGCGGAAGTACTTCTGGACCGCGCCAGGGGAACGGCCGCTCGCCGCCGCCACGGTGCGCACGCTGACCCGGTCGAGACCCTCCTCGCCGGCCAGGCGCAGCAGCGCCTCGCCGATCAGCCGTCGCTGTTCCGACCGGTCGACCGTCCTCGGCATCGTCACGTCCCTCGGTCTCGTCCCGCCCCCCGTTCTGAGATACGGTCGTATTCTAACCAACGGGGGAACACATGGAAGAGCAGCCCGCACGGCCCGATGTGACGCGCAAGCAGGACGCCGTCCCCGGCGTACGCGTCTCCGACCGCGAACGCGACGCCGTCGTCGCCCTCCTCGCCGTCGCCCTGACCGAGGGACGGCTCGACGCGCACGAGCACGCCGAGCGCGTCGGCGCCGCCCTCGCCGCCCGCACGGCCGGTGAACTCGCCGTCCTCACCGCCGACCTGCCCGCGCCCCGGCCGGGCCCCGAGGAGCGCAGGCGCAAGGAACTCGCCGAGTGGTACGCCGAGTGGCGCTACTGGCTCGGCGGCCTCGTCGTCATGTCCGCGATCTGGGGCGTGAACTGCCTGCGCGACGGCGAACTCGACTTCTACTGGCCGGTGACCCCGCTCTCCATCTGGGCGGCGGTCCTCGTCGCCGCAGCGCTCCGTCCGGGCGACAAGAAGGACGACGACACCGGCTGACACGCCGCGGGGGACGCGTCGAGGTCCCGACTTCGGGGTAAACAGAGACCGAACGCCTCCTCTCCCGAACGGACTTGTGCGCGTTGAGCATGCCACTCGGATCCCGTGTGCCAGGCAGGACCTGGACGATTCGCCTCACCGGCCACCACGACCACTCGGCGCGGGTCAGCTGCACCACCGCGGGCTGCCGCATGCCCGACCGCTCCAAGGACGTCCGCGCGCTGCGCGCCTTCGCCGCCGAGCACGTCCGGGCGCACGCCCGCCTCGCGACCCCGCGCCCGAACGCCGCGTGCGCCTGCGGCGGGGCCGGCTGCCGTCACCACCAGGCCCGGGCGCTCTGCTCGGGCCGCACCCTCCTCGTCCTCATCCACAACCCGGCCGTCGGCGAGGTGTGGACGCTCGCCGAGATCTGCGAGGCGTGCGCCCCGCTGATCACCCACGCCCGGATCGTGGCCCGCGCCGCGAGCCCGGCCGAGACCCGGAGACCGGAGCGGGTCCCGGAGCCGCGCTCTGCGGCCCCGGCCGCCCCGGCCGTCACCGGCGGCCCGGGCGTCCCCGTCCTGTTCTCCTCCCCGGAGGCCGCCGGCGGCGCCACCGACCCAGCCGGCCCCCGCCAGGGCCGGCGGCCCCGCCGGGGCGGCCGCGGCAACCGCGCGGGCGGCGGCCGGTACTGACGTCGGCGGTACGGCCCCGGCCCCGCCGGTACGGCTCCTGCCTCGGCGCGGCTACCCCTGCCGGGGGAGGAACGCCGGGCGCAGGGCCGGGTCGACGGCGTCGTAGTAGCGGTGGAAGACCGGCGTGGCCGCGCCCGACAGCGGCGGGACGATCCAGCTCCAGTCGGCCGGCGTCGGCCGGCCGTGCCGCCGCTCCCGCGCGATGTGGCGCAGGAAGCGCTCGGACTCGGTGTGGTGGTCCGCCATCGTCACCCCGTCCTCCTGGAAGGAGTGCAGGACCGCCACGTTCAGCTCCACCAGGGCCCGGTCCCGCCACAGCGTCCGCTCCGAGGAGCGGTCCAGGCCCAGCTTCTCCGCGACCAGCGGCAGCAGGTCGTACCGGTCGGCGTCGGCGAGGTTGCGGGCGCCTATCTCGGTGCCCATGTACCAGCCGTTGAACGGCGCCGCCGGATACCGCACCCCGCCGATCTCCAGCACCATGTCGCTGATCGCGGGCACCGCGTACCAGCGCAGCCCGAGGCCGGCGAACCACGCGTGCTCGGGATGGCGCAGCGCCACCTCCCGCACGGTCCCGTCCGGCAGCTCGTACCACTCCGGGCGGGCGCCGGGCCGCTCCCGCACCATCAGCGGCAGCACCTGGAAGGGCTCCTCCTCCCGCTTCCAGCCCAGCTCGCGGGCGAGGGCCGTGGCCGCCGCCGCGCGCGGGTCGCCGGTCCAGCGGCCGTCGGCGGCGCGGTGACCGGCGTACCGGACGAGCTGGTCGTTGACGATCCGGGGCGCGGGGCGGCCCGGCCGGTCCGGGGCGAAGACGGTGAGGACCGGGCGGATCCGCCCGCCGTTGTCCGCGAGCCGCAGGTGCTCGGCGCAGGCGGCGGCGATCCCGTCGGCGGACGACACCCCGCGCAGGTCCCGCACGACGAGGCTGTTCCAGTAGAGCCGGCCGATGCAGCGGGCCGCGTTGCGCCAGGCGACCCGGGCGCCGAAGGCCAGCTCCTCCGGGGTGTGCTCGTAGCTGCCGGTACGGGCGATCTCGGCCCGCACCCGACGGACCCGGGCCTCGACGTCCCCGGCGCCGGGGCACTCGTCGTGGAACTGCCGGACGAACTCCTCCGCCTGCCGCCGGTCCACCCGGTCCGGCGCGCGCGGGGCGGGCGGGACCACGGCGGGGGCGGGGGCCGCGACGGCGGCCGAGTACGGGCACGCGGCACCGGCGGGGGCGGCGGAGCGGCGACGGATCAGACTGAAGACCAAGGTGTTTCCTCCCTGGTCCCAGGACTACCGTACGGAGCCGCCCGACTGTGGAGAGTGTTCGAACTTCGCCGGAGCGAGGGGTCCGTCCTGGTATGGTGCCCGGCTCCCGCCCCTCACAGCGCGGTCAGGACGTCCTCGCGCACCCGCTCCAGGACGAGGCCGCCGTCGAGCCGCACCCGCGCCGTGACGACCGGACGCCGGTTCCGGTACGCGTTCCACGCCGGTTCCAGCGCGCGCGCCTGCTCCTCCGCCCGCTCCCGGCTCGCCGGCGGCATCTGGGCGCCGAACGATTCGAGCAGCGAGACGAGCCGTTCGTACTCGGCCGCCTCCGGGTCCGGCCGGGGCTCCTCCGGCGCGTCGACCCGCTCGACGACCCCCTCCGTCCCCGCCCCGAGCAGCAGGGCGCCGGCGACCGCCGCGGGCTCCTCGGCCGGGTCGTCGGCCGCCGTGACCGCGCCGGCCACCCTCAGATCGGCCGCGAGGCGCACCCGCAGGCCCTGTGTGAGCGTCATCCGGCCTTCATAGCACGGCCGCCACCGGCCGGGACGAGGGCCCCGTCGCCCCCGGCCCGCACCACCAGGAGCGCCGTGGTGTCGTCCTCCAGGCCGTGGGCGCCGAACCGGTCCAGATCCTCCCCGAGCAGCGCGGGGATCCGGTCGGCGGGCTCGTCCGCCCAGGCCCGCAGCCGCCGCTCCAGCGGGTAGAACGCGCCGCTCGCGTCGCGGATGTCGGTGACGCCGTCGGTGAACATCGGCAGCCGGTCGCCGGGGCCGAAGGGCACCTCCTCCACCGCGAACGGCGCGTCGACCGGCACCGACGGCGCGGAGAGCTCGACCGTCTCCACCGTCCCGCCCCGCCGCACCACCGGCGCCGGGTGCCCCCAGCTCAGCAGCCGGATCACCGGCCGGTCGTCGGGGATCTCGGCGAGCAGCACCGTCGAGAAGCGGTCGGCCGTCTCCGCCCGCATGGCTGGTCCTCCCTCGGTCGCGTCCCCGCGCCACGGCTGTCCGCGGCGCCCTTTCGACGGCCAGGATGCGCCCGCCTCCGCCCCCACGGGCAGGGACGGACGTCACCCGGCGCCGGGACGTACGGCCCTGGGGGGGGCGAGGCGTCAGGAGGGGAGGTTCTGCTCGGCCCAGACGACCTTGCCGCCGGAGGTCCGGCAGGAGCCCCAGCGGCGGCACAGCATGTTGACGAGCTGGAGGCCTCGGCCGCCCTCGTCGCTGAGGTCGGCGTGCTGGATCTGCGGCAGGTCGGGGCCGGTGTCGGAGACCTCGACGACCAGCCGTTCGCCGCGCAGCAGCCGCAGCTCGCCCGGCCCGTTCCCGTACCGCAGGGCGTTGCCGACCAGCTCGGAGACGACCAGCTCGCAGACGTCGGCGAGGTCGTCCAGGCCCCACTCGGCGAGCTGGCGGGTGACCAGGCGCCGCGCCTCGGAGGCGGCCCTGCCGTCGGCGGAGAGCGGCCACACCCGCAGCGAGGTCCCCGCGTCCAGCGGCACGGCGCGCGCCGTCAGCAGCACGGCCTCGTCGAAGCGGCCGGGCCCGGCCGGGGCCGCCGCGATGAGCCCGCCCTCCTCCAGGGCGCCGGGCGGCAGGGCGAGCGCCGCGGAGCGCAGCAGCTCCAGCTGCTCCTCCAGGTCGGCCCCCCGCGCCTTCACCAGGCCGTCGGTGTACAGCACGAGCCCGCCGCCCTCGGGGACCGTCACCGTCACCGGGTCGTACGGGATCACCCCGGCGCCCAGCGGCGCCCCGACCGGCAGCGGCACGAACTCGGCCCCGCCGCGCCCGTCGAGGATCAGCGGCGGCAGGAGTCCGGCACCGGCCAGGGTGCAGCGGGAGTCCGCCGGATCGTAGACCGCGCACAGGAAGGTGGCGACCTGGTCGTCCTCCAGGTCGCGGGTGGCGAGGTCGAGCCGGGCGAGGACCCGCTCGGGCGCCATGTCGAGGGTCATCAGGGTGCGGGCGACCGCCCGGAGCCGGCCCATGGTGGCGGCGGCCGGCAGCCCCTGGCCCATGACGTCGCCGGCCATCAGGGCCGTACGCCCTCCGGGCAGGGACATCACGTCGTACCAGTCGCCGCCCACCGGGTGGCGGGCCGCCGACGGCGTGTACTCGGCGTGCACCCGCAGGCCGGGGGTGACGGGCGTGGCGCGGGGGAGGAGGCTGCGCTGGAGCGAGACGACCCGCTCGCGCTCCCGGCCGTACAGCCGGGCGTTGTCGATGAAGACGGCCGCGCGGGACGCGAGCTGCTCGGCGAGGGCGAGGTCGGTGGAGGAGAAGGGCGGGCTGCCGGCGCCGCGGACGAAGTCGGCGCTGCCGAGGAGCAGCCCCCGGGCGATCAGCGGCACCGCGAGATAGCTGTGCACGCCCAGGGCGCGCATCTTCGCCGCACCGCTCGCGGTCGGCGCGACGCGGGCGAAGTCCTCGTCGCGCATCCGTGCCACCAGGACGGGCTCGCCGCGCCGCAGACAGTGCCGGTGGAGCAGGGTCTCGTGCCGCTTCTGGTCGCGCACATAGGTCTCGCCGACCGGGACGGCCTCCAGGGTGGTCATGGTGTCGACGGCGGAGAGCGCGACCGCCCGCATCGGGGGGACGCCGGTGCCGGTCCAGCGGGAGCCCTCCTCACCGTGCAGGACGCTCTCCAGGATGTCGACCGCGGCCCCGTCGGCGAAGCCGGGGACGGTGAAGTCGGCCAGCTCCCGGGCGGTGCTCTCCAGGTCGAGGGTGGTGCCGATGCGGGTGCTCGCGGCGTTGAGCCAGGCGAGCCGTTCCTCGGCGCCGGGCGCGTCGAGCGGGATCGCGCCGTCGGCACGGCGGCGTCGGGCGCGGAGAGCCGCGGACCGGTACACGGTCGAGGTCCGCACGGGCGAGACCCTTCCGGGCAGGCGCCGTCCGCCGCTGCCGCCGCTCACTCTTCCGGCCTCCAGGGGAACTCGACCAGGTGTGGTGCACAGTCTGCACCGGAACCCCGTCCGGCGCACCATCCGAACAGCAGCGGAATCGGAGTCGAACGGTAGCTCTGTCACATCCGCCGAACAGGTGAAACCCGTTCGGGTCGTCGTACGTCCTCTCCCCCGGGAGCGCGCCCGCAGGCGCGGGGTCGCATCGGGAACGTGAGGATCGGAGGGCGCATGCGCCGGATGGGCAAGTACACCGCGCACGTGGCCGTGTTGGCGTCGGCGGTCGGCATCAGCCTGGCCGCGTGGGGGGCGACGGCACTGGTGGGCGAGGACGAGCCGGCCACGCCGGGGGCGGGCGGCGCCGCCGCGCCGAAGCTCCCGGCGCAGCGGGCCGGAGGGTCGGACAAGCCCGCGGCGCCGACGGCCCGGGTGCCGGAGGGGATCGCGCACGCCGCCGAGGCGGGCGGACGGGCCGTCAACATCACCATCGACGACGGCCCCGACCCGCGCTGGACGCCGAAGATGCTCGACATCCTGAAGGAGAACGACGTCAAGGCCGTCTTCTGCATGATCGGCCCGCAGGCCGAGCGCCACCCGGACCTGGTGAAGCGGGTGGTGGCCGAGGGGCACCGGCTGTGCGACCACACCATGACCCACGACACGGCCATGGACCACAAGTCCGTCGCGTACCAGAAGCAGCAGATCCTCGACGCGCGGAAACTGATCGAGGAGGCCGCGGGCGGGGCCGAGGTGCAGTACTACCGGGCGCCGGGCGGGGCGTTCACGCCGGACAGCCGGAAGATAGCCGCGGCCGCGGGCATGCGGCCGCTCGGGTGGAACGTGGACACCAAGGACTTCGAGCGGCCGGGCGCCGCCGCCATCGTGGCGACCGTCAAGAACGAGCTGCCCAACGGGCCGACGATCCTCTTCCACGACGGCGGCGGCGACCGCGCGCAGAGCGTGACGGCGCTGCGGGAGGTGCTGCCGTGGCTGAAGGCGCAGGGCCGCACCTTCAGCTTCCCGGTGCGCACGGCCCCGGACACCCCGTGAGGGCCGGTGCCGTACGGTCCGTCAGCGCCTGACGGCGGGTCCGGGGGCTCCGGTGGTGAGCCCCGCCGGGCTTCTTCACCCTCACGGTCGGGCCCGTAGGATCACCGGGACGTCCGGGTGAGCGAGGAGCGGGTGGCAGTGACCGTCGTGGTGGAACCGAACCGTGCGGCCCCGCCGGAGCTGCTCGAACGGGACGAGGACGGGCGGCGGCTCGGCGCCCTGCTCTGGCGCCACGGCCCCGGCTGGCGGGCCGTCAGCAGCGCCGTCCTCGGCGGCGGCATCGGGGAACGGGCCTGGGTGATGAACGTCCAGGTCGCCCACGGCTACACCCGCACCGACCCCGAGGCGCACCTCGCCGCGCTCGCCCGCCGCGCCGGACTGCAGGGGCCCGGCGTCGGCCTGATGACCGCCGCCGAGGTCACCCGGCGCGGGACCGCCGCCGACGGCGGCGTCGACGCGGTCGCCACCGCCGGCATAGAGGTACGCGGCTGGGCGGCGGCACCGGGAGCGGGGGTCCCCGGACCCCAGGCCCCCGGCACGATCAACATCGTCGTCACCGTGCCCGCGCCGCTCACCGACGCCGCCCTCGTCAACGCGGTGGCCACCGCCACCGAGGCGAAGGTGCAGGCGCTGCTCGACGCCGGCCACGACTGCTCGGGGACCCCGACCGACGCGGTCTGCGTCCTCGCCCGCGCACCCCGGCCCGGCGGCCCCGCCGAACCCTTCGCGGGCCCCCGCTCGCTCTGGGGCGCCCGGCTCGCCCGGGCCGTCCACGCGGCCGTCGGCGCCGCGCTGCCCGCACCCGGCGTCAGCTGAGGGCCGCGACCTCGGCGAGCAGCGTCGCCCGGTCGATCGCGTCGCTCGTGGTGGCGGGGACCGTACAGGCGTGGGCCCCGGCCACCGCCCCGTACAGGGCGCAGCGTTCCGGGGGTTCGCCGGTGAGCCGGCCGAAGAGGAAACCGGCCGCGTAGGCGTCGCCCGCGCCGTTGGAGTCGACGACCGGGCCGCGCGGGGCGACCGCCGGGACGTGCAGCGGCTCGCCGCCCGCGCGCGTCAGCAGGTACGAGCCCTCCGCGCCGGCCGTGGCCACGACCACCTCCGCCCGGCCGCGCTCCAGGATCCGCCGCATCGCCGCCGCCGGGTCGGGCAGCGCCGTCGTCGAGACGAAGACGACCTCGGAGCCGTACGCGAACGGCTCGTGGTACGGGTTCTCGCCGTCCCAGTCGTGCAGGTCCGTCGAGACGGTGAGGCCCGCCTCGCGCAGCAGCGGCAGGGTGAAGGCGCAGGGGTACGTGATCGACACGTGGGCGTGCCGGCTGGCCGCGGCGAGCTTGCGGACCAGGTCCTCCGGGAGGCGGTCGGACTCCCGGGAGCGGCTGTCGTCGTAGAGGGAGAGCCGGCGGCCGTCGGGGCTCACGAGGTTGACGGCCCGTTTGGTGCCGCCGGGCTGCGGGACCTCCGTGAAGTCGATGCCCCGGTCGCGGTGGAAGGCGCGGACCAGGTCTCCGGCGTGGTCGTCGCCGAGCAGGTCGACGTGGTGGGTGCGCAGGCCCAGGGAGCTGACGCCGAGCGCCACGAAGTCGCCGGTCTGGCCCGCGCGGGCCTCGATGCCGGGGCGGATCATGTAGCTGTCCGCGTACGGGAGCGGGAGCTCGGGGACGTACACGATGGTGTCGACGCCCGCCCCTCCCAGGACGAGGACGTCGTACGCGTGGCTCATGCTTCCCCTCTCGCTCGCGGATCCCGGGCGAGTCAACCAGCCCCGCCTCCGGCTCCGCAAGATCTTGCGGAAACTTGCAGAGGGGAGGGTGTGGAAACGCGCGGTGGCCCGCTCCCCGAGGGGAACGGGCCACCGCGGCACGGGCGTTCGGCGTCAGGCGAGGACGACCGGGAGCTCGAAGAGGTCGTTCTGCGTGACGACCGGCTTGTTCCGCAGCTCCTCGCGCGGCACGGCCAGCCGCAGCCCGGGGAAGCGGGCGTACAGCGCCGGGAGCGCCACCGAGGCCTCCAGGCGGGAGAGCGCCGCGCCCGGGCAGACGTGCGGGCCGTGGCCGAAGGCGATGTGCCGGATCGACTCGCGGGTGACGTCGAAGTCGCCCGCCGTCGGACCGTGCCGGAGCTCGTCCCGGCCGATCGCGCCGTGCGACACGATCAGCCCCTCGCCCTTCGGCAGGACCCGGTCGCCGACCTGGATGTCCTCGCTCGCGAAGCGGATCAGCACGTGCGAGGTGGGCGTCGACCAGCGCAGGGTCTCCTCGATCACGTTCTCCCACGGCACCTCGCCCTTGAGCACCAGGGCACGCTGCTCCGGGTGGGTCTCCAGGGCGACCACGGCGTTCACGATGAGGCTGATCGTCGTCTCGTGGCCGGCCGCGACCATCAGCTGGAGGGTGTTGGTGATCTCCTCGGTGGTCAGCCGGTCGCCGCCCTCCGAGGCCTCGATCAGCGCGCTCGTCAGGTCGTCGCCGGGCGACTCCTGCTTGCCCGCCACGATCCCGGCGAAGAGCGTCCCGAGGTCCGCCATCATCTGCGGCACCTCCTCCGGCGGCGTCTGCGTCGAGAAGAACTTCTCGAACAGCGCCTTCATCCGCGGGTGGTCCGCCGCGTCCACGCCCATCAGCTCGCCGACCACGTTCATCGGCAGCGGGTAGGCGAACTCCGCCTTCAGGTCCACCGTCTCGCCCGCCGGGCGCTCCGCGAGCCGGTCGAGCAGCCCCGTCGTCAGCGCCTCGATGCCGGCCCGCAGCCGCTCCACCCGGCGTGCGGTGAGCGCCTGGGCGACCAGCGTGCGCAGCCGCCGGTGCTCCTCGCCGTCCACCGTCAGCATCGACCTGCCCGGGTTGGCGAGGCCGATCAGCGGCCAGTCGAGCGGTATCTCGCCGCGCTGCCAGGCCCCCCACTGCTCGATGTCCTTGACGAGCCGGGCGTCGGTGAGGAGCGCCCGGGCCTCGTCGTGCCGGGTGACGGCGTAGCAGGGCACGCCGCCGGGCAGGACCACGCGGGCCAGCGGGCCCGCCGCGCGGAGCCGGGCGCTCTCGCCGTCGAGGTCTGTCACGAACGGGTCGAGGACGACGGGCTCGCCGCCCGCGGTGTGGTCGATGGGGCAGGTCATGCGGTCCCTCCAAGGGCGGGGGTCGGGGTGTACGTCACCGGCAGCGCGGTGAGGCCGCGCAGCCAGGGGGAGGGGCGACGTGTCAGGGACGTCTCGGCGACGGCGAGGTCGACGTCCGGCAGCCGGTCGAGCAGCACCTCGATGCCGGTCCTGGCGACGGTCTCGGCGACCTCCTGCGCGGGGAACGGGCAGCGGTGCTCGCCGTGGCCGAAGGAGAGGTGCGCGTTGTTGCCGCCGGTGAGGGCGCCGGCGTCGGCCCGGACGTGCGGGTCGGCGTTGGCGGCGGCGAGCCCGAGCAGCACCAGGTCGCCGCGGGCGATGTGCCGCCCGCCGAGGTTCGTGTCGCGCGAGGCCCAGCGGCCGGCGACGTTCTGCGTGGGCGTGTCCTCCCACAGCACCTCGTTCATCGCCTCGCCGACGCTGTGCCGGCCGCCGGAGAGCGAGGCGGCGAAGCGGTCGTCGGTCAGCATCAGGCGCAGCGAGTTCCCGATCCAGTCGGCGGTCGGCTGGTGGCCGGCGGCCATCATCACCATGAGGTCCTGGGCGACCTCCTCGACGGTGAATCCGGCGGTGTTGCCGAGCATCCGCGAGGCGACGTCGTCCCCGGGCGCCGCCGCCTTGGCGGTGAGCAGCGCCACCATCGACTCGGCGAGGTGCCGCTGCCCGGCCAGCGCGCCGGGACCGCCGTTGATCATGTCGTTCATGGCGGTCACGAGGCCCGGGCCCTGCTCGTCGGCGAAGCCGTAGACGCTGGCGAGCACCCGGACCGGAAGGAGCATGGCGTACTCGGCGATGATGTCGCACTCGCCCTTGCCGCACAGCCCGTCGATGAGCTCGTCGGCGAACCGCTCGGCACGCCGCCGCAGTTCGAACGGGTCGACGGACTCGAGGGCGGACGAGATCACCTCCGCCCGCTCGCGGTGGCGCTCGCCCACCGTGTACAGGATCGACGGCTGCCTGCGGCCGATCATGGGCAGCAGCGGCCAGTCGGCGGGGACCGCGTCCCACTGGTTCCACAGCTCGGAGTCGCGCGAGAAGAGCACCGGGTCGCTGGTGACCTGGTGCAGCTCGCGGTAGCCGAGGACCAGCCAGGCGGGCACGTCGCCGTCGAGGACGACCGGGGCGACCGCCCCGTGGTCCCGCCGGATGCGCCGGTACAGCTCGACCGGGTCGGTGTGGAAGCGCGGCCCGCTCAGCGGGACCGGCGCGGGCTCGGCAGGGTTCACGGGGCGGGCTCCGGGACGGGCCGCCGACCGTGCGCGGGGTCGGCGGCGACGACGTGCTTCAGGTGTTCGACGAGCGCGATGAGGACCTGCTTGCTGGACTCCCGGGACCGGGCGTCGCAGAAGACCAGCGGGACCTCGTCGGCGAGGTCGAGGGCGTCGCGGATCTCGGCGGCGGTGTGCGCGGGCCCGCCGAAGTCGTTGCAGGCGACGACGAACGGGGTGCCGTGGTGCTCCAGGCGGTCCACGGCGTACCAGGAGTCCGAGATCCGCCGGGTGTCGACGAGGACGACCGCCCCGAGCGTCCCGGAGAAGAGCCGGTCCCACAGGAACCAGAACCGCTCCTGCCCGGGCGCGCCGAACAGGTAGAGCACGTTGCGCGCGTCGAGCGAGATCCGGCCGAAGTCGAAGGCGACCGTCGTGGCCGTCTTGGCGGCGACGCCGACGGTGTCGTCGATGCCCTCGCCCGCCTGCGACATGGTCTCCTCGGTGTTCAGCGGACGGATCTCGCTGACCGAGCGGACCAGGGTCGTCTTGCCGACTCCGAAGCCGCCGACGACGACGATCTTCAGTCCGTTGTCGGCGGTGCTGCTCAGGGCCGGGGGCTGCTCAGAGATTGCGGAGTCCAACGAGCACCTGCTCCAGGATGTCGTGATCGGGAAGGCGGTACGAGGCGGGGCGCGGGTGCCGCGCGCTGATCCGGCCGGTGTCGTGCAGATCGGCCAGCAGGATCCTGGTGATCGACACGGGCAGCCCGAGCCCGGCGGCGACCTCCACCACGGCGGTGGGGAAGCGGCACATCCGCAGGATGGCGGCGTGCTCCGACTGCATGCCGGGCACCGGATCGCTCTCCGCCACCACGAGCGTGACCACGTCGAAGGCGGTGGACCCGGAGCTGCTGCGGCCGCCGGTCAGGGTGTAGAGCCGGTCGGGGGAGTCGTCGCGACCCGGCCTGACGCGGCTCATCCCCGCGGCCTCGCGACGAGGTGCTCGCCCAGCTGCTCGACCAGCTCGGTCATGTTGTGCCCCACGAGCCCGGCGTCGGCGTCCTCGTCGGCGACAAGCGCGAGGTGGGCGCCCTCCCCGGCCTCGACGATGAAGAGGATCCCGCCGTAGAACTCGGCCATCGCGGAGCGGACCCCGCCGGTGCCGTCGCCGAACTCCACGGACGCGCCGTGGGACAGGCTCTGGATGCCCGCGGCGATGGCGGAGAGCTGGTCGGCCTGGTCGACGGAGAGCCCGGAGGTGCGGCAGAGCTTCAGGCCGTCCCGGGAGAGCACCAGGGCGTGCCGGGTGCCCGGGGTCCGTTCGAGCAGGCCCTCCAGGAGCCAGCTGAGCTTGTCGTCGGTGGTCGTGCCGGTCATCGCGGATTGCCTTCCGAATGGGGGTCGTTCGAGGACGGCGCCGCCGGTTCCGCCGAGGGGCCTGCCGGTGCGCCGGTGCCCGTGGTGGGGGTGCCCGCGGCGGGGGTGTCGCCCGGCTTCGGCTCGGTGCCGCGCAGGGCGCTCTGGAAGCCGCCGAAGCGGGCCGAGGCGCGGGACGCCTCGCCGGTGCGGGGCGCGGCCGGGCGGGGCGGCTCGGCCGGGGTCCTGTCCTGGTGGGCGGCGAGGGTCCGGCCGCGCCGGCGGCGCGGCAGCAGGGTCCCGTCGCCGCCTCCGTCGCCGTCGCCGACGGCCGGAGACTCGGGGGCGGCGGCCGGCGTGGCGTCGGGGGCGGTGCGGGGGGCGGGCACGGGGAGCGGCGCGGCGGCCCTGGCGGTCTGCGCCGCCGTCTCGGCACCGCGGCTGACGATCTCCTGGGGGATCATCAGGACGACGCCGGTGCCGCCGCGGGCGGAGGGCCGGAAGGAGACCGACAGGTTGTGCTTGCGGGCCAGCCGGCCGACGACGTGGAGGCCGAGGCGGGTGCCGGAGAGGCCCGCCAGGTCCTGGGTGCTCGCGTCGACGGCGGCCTCGGCGCGCCGCAGCTGGACGTCGCTCATGGTCAGACCGCTGTCCTCGACGGTGACGACGACACCGGCCGGGACCTCCTCCACGTAGACGTGGACCTCGGCGCTCGGCGGGGAGAAGTTCGCGGCGTTGTCGAGGAGTTCGGCGAGCGCGTGCATCACGCCCTCGGCGGCGTGCCCGGCGACGGCCGCCTCGCACTTGGAGTGCAGCCGGACCCGCTGGTACCCGGCGATGCGGCCCATGGCGCCGCGCAGGATCGACTCCATGACGATGGGCCGGGCCCAGCGGCGGCCGGACCGGGCGCCGGTGAGCACGGCGACGGAGTCGGCCAGGCGGCCCGCCTGCGCGGTGCGGTGGTCGAGGTGGAGGAGGTCGGCGAGGACGTCCTCGTCGGCGTGCCGGTGCTCCATCTCCCGCAGGTCGGCCATCATGCTCGTGGCCAGCGCCTGCATGCGGCCGGCCGCGTTGGCGGCGGCGGCGAGGGCGGCGGAGCGGGCGGACTCGGCGCGGCGCAGCCGCTGCTCCAGGCCGGCGACCGCGGCCGCGTGACGGGCGGCGAGCCGCTCGGCCTCGGCCCGCTGGGCGCGCGCCAGCTCGTCGGCGCGGGCCGCGTGGGCGGCCGTCTCCGCCGCGGCCTGGGCCTCGTGACGCTCCTTCAGGGCCGCGGCCTCGCGCTCGGCGGCGGCCTGGCGCTGGGCGGCGTAGGTGTCCTGGGAGGCGACCTGCGCGGTCAGTCGCTCGGTCTGCCGGGCGAGTCCGCGGGCGGTGCGCGCGTACCAGGTGACGGCGAAGGCGGCGGCCGCGAGCAGCAGCACGCCGCAGGCCGCGAACCAGGCCAGCGAGGACCGGACTTCGGCCGGTGCGGCGCTCGTCGCGGCGGCGGTGAGCGCACCGCCCGCGGCGAGGGTCAGCAGCGAGGTGATCAGGGCAGGGCGGAACGGGGTGGGCGACGCCGACATCAACCGGACTCTCGAGAGGCAAGCACAGGGGACGTTCGGAACGACCGCACTATAGATGCGTTGTTGATCGGTTCGAAACTCACCCTGATCGGATCGGTATCCGGAGTGACACAAACCCTTCCAAATGACAGTCGCTGATTCCGCGTCGGGTCCATGCCCTGTGCCGTATCGGCAGAATGACGGTCCGTCTGGTCCGTGCGGTATGTCCCCCACCTGGAAGGTCCCCTGTGAAGCTCCCCGAATCCGGCCGCGGCGTCCTCGTCAGCGGCGCCTCCCGAGGGCTCGGCCGGGCGGTCGCCCGGGCGTTCGCGGCCAACGGCGACCGGGTCGCCGTCCACTACGGCACCCGCGCCGACGAGGCCCGCGCCACCCTCGCCTCCCTGGAGGGGAGCGGCCACGTCCTGGTCGGCGGCGACCTCGCGGACCCCGCGGACGCGGCCCGGGTCGTCGACGAGGCGGCGGAGGCCCTCGGCGCGGCCGGCGGCGGCATCGACGTCCTCGTGAACAACGCCGCCGTGAACCTCCTGCACCCCCTCGCGGAGACCCCGTACGAGGAGTGGGCGGCGCTCTGGCAGCGGCACGTCTCCGTGAACCTGCTCGCCACGGCCAACCTGAGCCACCTCGTCGCCCGCCGGCTGATCGACCGGGGGACACCCGGCCGGATCGTCAACATCGGCTCCCGGGGAGCCTTCCGGGGCGAGCCCGACCACCCCGCCTACGGCGCGACCAAGGCCGCCGTGCACGCCCTCGGCCAGTCCCTCGCCGTCTCCCTCGGGCCGCACGGCATCGGCGTCGCCTCGGTCGCCCCCGGCTTCTTCGCCACGGAGCGGGTCGCGCCCCGCCTCACCGGAGCCGAGGGCGACGCGATCCGTGCCCAGAGCCCCTTCGGCCGGGTCGCGGACCCGGACGAGATCGCGGCCGCGGTGCTCTGGCTCGCCTCGCCCGCCGCCGAATGGGCCTCCGGCACGATCCTGGACCTCAATGGGGCCTCGTACCTCCGGAGCTGAGGGCGTCCAGCCCCCGGGGGTTGCGTATTTTCGCAATTGGTCACAACGCTCAGTAGGATCGAGGGGTGAACGAGAACCTGCCCCCGTGCCCCGAATGCTCCGGCGTCTACACCTACGAGATGGGTGCGCTGTACGTCTGCCCCGAATGCGGCCACGAGTGGCCCGCGGGCGGTGAGGCCGCCGCCGAGGCCGAGGCCGAGGCCGGCGGCCCCAAGGTGATCAAGGACGCCGTGGGCAACGTGCTCGCCGACGGCGACACGGTCACCGTCGTCAAGACGCTCAAGGTCAAGGGCAGCCCCACCGGCATCAAGGCCGGCACCAAGGTCCGCAACATCCGCCTCGTGGACGGCGTCGACGGTCACGACATCGACTGCAAGGTGGACGGCTTCGGTCCCATGCAGCTCAAGTCGAGCGTGGTCAAGAAGGCCTGACCCGAGGCCCGCGGACGCCGCGGAGCTCGGAGAGGTCGCGCGGGGGAGTGGCACCCTCCCCCGCGCGACCTTTCGCGTTTCCGGGCCCGAAATGTCGTACCTTGTGGCCTGTCGTCCGTCGCCGCGGCGAGAGGCTCCCGTCGTGCCCCTGGTGCAGTCCTGGCTCCCCGAGCGCCCCCGTTCGGCGGTGAGCTGGATCGTCGCGGGCTGCACCGCGGCCCTGCTGCTCCTGGTCCTCGACGACGCGGAGCGCTTCTCCGCCGTCGACGTCGGCGTTCTCGTCCTCCTCTCGTACCTGCTCACCTACCTGGCCGTCACCCTCACCGCCTTCTCCACCGCCACGCCCGAGGCCATCCGCGCCTGGGCCGGGCGCCGCGAGGAGCGCGGCACGGTGCTCCAGCGGTACGTGCTCGGCACCGCCCCCGGACCCGGCGTCTCCCTCTCCATCGCCGCGGCCGCCCTGCTGGTCGCGGTGGTCTGGCGCCCCGGCCACCTCGGCTCCCACCTCCCCCCGGGCGTCCGCGTCGCGGTGGCGCTCACGCTCGTCGTCACCGCCTGGGTGTGCGTCCTGACCGCCTTCGCGGTCTCCTTCCACGCCGACAACCTCGTGGAGGACGAGCGGGCGCTCGACTTCCCCGGCGACGGCCCCGCGCTCTGGGCGGACTACGTCTACTTCGCCCTCTCCGTCATGACCACCTTCGGCACCACCGACGTGGACGTGACCTCCCGCGAGATGCGCAGGACCGTCTCGGCGAACGCGGTCATCGCCTTCGTCTTCAACACCGTGACCGTGGCGAGCCTCGTCGGCGCCCTCGACGCCGGCTGAACCCCGCCCCACTTCCACCCCCCACTTCCACCCCCCACTTCCATCCGTCTCTCTCCGCCCTGCCTCCGCATGCCCGCACGCACCCCGCTGTTGGAAATGAAAATGATTTCCGATAACGTCTGCGGCGCACACACCCGACGGCAATCCGAGAGGAACTCCGGTGGCCCATCTGCTGGTGATCGAGAGCTGGGTGGGGTCGATGAGCCGACTCCTGCCCGCCGCCATCCGCCAGGACGGACACGAATTCACCTTCGTCACCCGCGACCTGCACCACTACCTCCGCGCCACCCCCGCCGACGAGGGACCGCACCCGCTCCTCACCGCCCGCAACGTCGTCACGGCGGAGACCAACGACCCCGACGCGCTCCTCCCGCGCCTGGAGGCCCTGCACGCCGTCCTCCGCTTCGACGGCGTGGTCTCCTCCTGCGACTACTACCTGCCGGCGGTGGCCCGGGCCGCCCACCGCCTCGGCCTTCCGGGCCCCGCCCCCGATGCCGTCGAGGCCGCCTGCCGCAAGGACCTGACACGCCGTACGCTCGCCGCCGCCGGCGTCGCCGGACCCCGGTACGCGCTCTGCGACGACGCCGCGGCCGCCACGGCCGCCGCCCGCCGGCTCGGCTACCCGCTCGTCGTGAAGCCCGTGGACCTGTGCGCCGGCATGCTCGTCCGCGCGGTGCGCGACGAGCACGAGCTGGAGCGTGCCTGCCAGGACCTCGCCGACTTCCCCGTCAACGCCCGCGGCCAGGCCCGCAACCCGGCCGTCCTCCTCGAAGAACTCCTCCACGGCCCCGAGGTCAGCGTCGAGACCGTCACCGCCGGCGGCACCACCCACGTCGTCGGCGTCACCGACAAGAGCATCGGCGGAGCCCCCGCCTTCGTCGAGACCGGCCACATGTACCCCGCCGCCCTCGACGCGAGCGCCGCCGCCGCGGCCGCCGCCACCGCCCGGCGGGCCGTCGAGGCCCTCGGACTCGACCAGGTCGTCTGCCACACCGAGCTCAAGCTCACCCCCGGAGGCCCCCGCGTCGTCGAGGTCAACCCCCGCCCGGCGGGCAACCGCATCACCGAACTCGTCCGCCACGTCACCGGCGTCGACCTCGCCGCCGCCTGCGTGGACGTCGCCCTCGGCCGCACGCCCGACCTCGCGCCCCGCCCGACCGGCGTGCGCAGCGCTGCCATCTCCTTCCTGCTGCCCGACACCGACGGCGTCCTCGCCGGCATCGACGGCGCCGACGCCGTACGGGACCGGCCCGAGGTCCTGGAGCTCACCCTCGCCGCACCCGGCCGGGCCGTCTCCGCCGCCACCAGCAACAACGCCTACCTCGGGCACGTCATGACCGCCGACACCCGAGGCCCCGGCGCCCGCGCCGCCGCCGAGAGCCTGCTCGCCGCCCTGCGCCCCCGCTACACCCCGACCACGGCGGCGGTGCCCGCGTGACCGCGCGCCTGCACCCACAGGGAACCGGCCCCTCCACCCGCCCCCACGGCGACCCCGTCGTCCGGACCCTCGCCGACCTCGTCCACCTGGTCCGCGCCGGCGCGTACGGCCCCGACCCCGCCCGCACCCGGATCGCGCTCGCCTTCACCACCTCCCAGGCCGTCCGCCACGAAGGCCGGGCCCGGGGCTACCGCAACGAGGTGCTCAGCCTGCGGCTCGACGCCGCCGTCGGATCCTGCGCCGTCGAACCCGGGACGCTGCCGCCCGGCGCCCTCGACGAGTGCGTCGGCGCCACCGTCGCCGACCTCCTCGACCACCCGTACGCCCCCGTGCGGATCGCCGCCCTCGACGCGTACCTCGCCCACGCGCGCCCCCACAGCGCCGCGCACGGCGCCCGGCCCCACCCGCTGCCGGCCGGCGACAGCCTCACCCGCTCCCGGGCCCGCGCCCGCGCCGTCGTCGACCTGCTGCCCGACCCGGCACCCGGCCGTCCCGTCCTCGTCGTCGGCGTCGTCAACTCGCTCCTCGAACGGCTCCGCGCCCGCGGCCTCGGCTATCTGCCCTGCGACCTCAAGGGCGGCACCACCGAGTGGGGCGAAGCCGTCCACACCGACGCCACGGGACTGCTCGACCGCTGCGGCGCGGTCCTCGCCTCCGGGATGACCCTCGGCAACGGCACCTTCCAGGGCCTCCTCGACCACGCCGCCCGCACCGGCAAGCCCCTGGTGATGTTCGCCCAGACCGGCAGCGCCGTCCTGCCCCGCTTCCTCGGCGCCGGCGTGACCGCCGTGTCGGCGGAGCCGTACCCCTTCTTCTGGCTCGACGGCGGCCCCGGCACCCTCCACCGCTACGGAGACCGCGCATGACGCTCGCCCCCGCCCCACCCCTGTCCCGCTCCGGCCCGCCGCCCGCCGAACCCGGGCTGCTCTCCCTGGTGGGCCGCACGCCCGTCGCCCGGATCCACACCCCGCTGCCCCACCCCCACCCCGGCTTCTGGGCCAAACTCGAAGGCCTCGGCGCCGGCGGGATGAAGGCCCGCGCCGCCGTCTCCATGCTCACCGGCGCCCGCCGGCGCGGCGAACTGCGCCCCGGCGCCCCCGTGGTGGAGTCCACCTCCGGCACCCTCGGCCTCGGACTCGCCTA
The DNA here is from genome assembly GCF_012927245.1 of Streptomyces sp. R302. Lineage (GTDB taxonomy): Bacteria > Actinomycetota > Actinomycetes > Streptomycetales > Streptomycetaceae > Streptomyces. The sequence continues at coordinate 418,090 of NZ_JABBGE010000007.1, read as the reverse complement.
CGCCGGACAGGCCCTCGGCCACCCCGTCGTCCTCGTCGGCGACACCGAACTCGAACCGTCCATGCGGCAGTTGCTCCGCAGCCACGGCGCCCGCCTCGAACTCGTCGACCGGCCCGCACCGCGCGGCGGCTGGCAGGCCGCCCGCCTCGCCCGGCTCCGCGAACTCCTCGACGGAACCCCGGACGCCTACTGGCCCGACCAGTACAACAACCCCGACAACCCCGCCGGTTACCGCTCCATGGCCGCCGAACTCGTCGCCCAGCTCGACCACGTCGACGTCCTCGTGTGCAGCGTCGGCACCGGCGGCCACAGCGCCGGACTCATCGGCCCGCTGCGCCGCCGCTGGCCCCGCCTCCGGGTCGTCGGCGTCGACTCCGTCGGCTCCGCCCTCTTCGGCCAGCCCGCCAGGCCCCGGCTGATGCGCGGCCTCGGCAGCAGCATCAGCCCCCGCAACGTCCACCCCGAACTCTTCGACGAAATCCACTGGGTGGGCCCCGCCGAGGCCGTCGACGCCTGCCGCCGCCTGGCCCGCGGCAGCTTCGTCTCCGGCGGCTGGAGCACCGGCGCCGTCGCCCTGGTCGCCGCCTGGGCCGCCCGCGCCGAGCCCGGCGCCGCCGTCGCCACCGTCTTCCCCGACGGACCCCACCGCTACCTCGGGACCGTCTACGACGACGACTTCTGCCACGCCCACGGACTCACCGGCACCACCCCGGCCGCCCGGCCGCTGGAGATCCCGCACCCGCGCGCCGCCGAGGCCGTCGGCTGGACCCGCTGCCGCACCCCCGCACCGATCCACGGGCCCGCCCCCGCCCCCGTTCCCGCCGCCCGGCCGTCGGCCCCCGGAGGCGCCGTATGAGACTGACCTGGACCACCACCACCCTCCACCTCGCCGAACCGCTCCGCATCTCCCGCTCCGTGACGGCCCGCCGCGACGCCGTCCACGTCCGCCTCGCGCACGACGGACTCGACGGCTGGGGCGAAGCCGTCAGCAGCGACTACCTCGGACTGCCCACCGAGGCACTCCTGCGCCACCTGGCCGCCGTCCGCCCCGCCGTCGAACGGCTCCCGGACCCCGAGACCGCCTGGACCGAACTCGCCCCCGAGGGCCCCGTCGGCGCCGGACTGCCCGCCGGGGTCCTCACCGCCGTCGAGTCCGCCGTCCTCGACCTCACCGCCCGCCGAGCCGGCCGACCCGCCCACCGCCTCCTCGGCAGCCCCCGCCCGCCCACCGCGCCCACCGCCCGCACCCTCGGCATCATGCCGCCCGACCGGGCCGCCGCCGAGGCCGCCCGCCTCGCCGCCGCCGGGTTCACCGTCCTGAAGGTCAAGGCCGGTTCCCCCGACCCCGCCGACGACCTCGACCGCGTCGCCGCCGTCCACGACGCGGCCCCCGGCGCGAGCCTGCTGCTCGACCCCAACGGCGCCTGGACCGAGGAGCGGACCCTCGCCCTGCTGCCCCACTTCGCCGCCCTCGGCGTCACCGCCGTCGAACAACCCGTCCCGCCCGGCCGGCCCGACGGCCTCGCCCGGATCGCCGCCGCGTCCCCCGTCCCCGTCATCGCCGACGAGGACGCCGTCACCCACACCGACGCCGTCGCCCTCGCCGGCCGCGTCCACGGCGTCAACGTCAAACTCGCCAAGTGCGGCGGCGTCCGCGCCGCCCTCCGCATCCACGAGGCGCTGCGCGGCAGCGGCACCGCGCTCATGCTCGGCTGCCTCACGGCGAGTTCGCTCGGCCTCGCGCCCGCCGTCCACCTCGCCGACCGGGCCCGCTGGGTCGACCTCGACGGCCACCTCCTCCTCGCCGAAGACCCCTGGACCGGCATCGGCGGCACCGACGGCACCGTCCGCACCACCGAGCGACCCGGCCTCGGCGTACGGCCCCGCACCCCGGGCGAACCGATACCCGGGGAGGCGCCGAAGTGAGGCTCCCCGCCGCCGTCCACGGCCTCCCCGCAGCCGTCCAGGGCTTCCCGCCCGCCGTACGGCTCCTGCTCGTCAACCAGCTCGGCGTCAACACCGGCTTCTACCTGCTCGTCCCCTACCTCGCCGTCCACCTCACCGACGACCTCGGCCTCTCCGCCGTCGCCGTCGGCCTCGTCCTCGGCCTGCGCAACCTCAGCCAGCAGGGCCTCTTCCTCATCGGAGGCTCCGCCGCCGACCGCCTCGGCGCCCGCGGCGTCATCATCGCCGGCTGCGCGCTGCGCACCCTCGGCTTCGGCCTCTTCGCCCTCGGCGACGGACTGCCCGTCCTCGTCGCCGCCTCGGTGCTCAGCGGCCTCGCCGGCGCCCTCTTCAACCCGGCCGTGCGCACCTACCTCGCCCAGGAGGCCGGCGACCGCAAGGCCGAGGCCTTCGCCCTCTTCCAGGTCTTCGCCACCACCGGCGCCCTCCTCGGACCGCTCCTCGGCAGCCTGCTGCTCCTCGGCGGCTTCCGCACCGCCGCCGTGACCGCCGCCGCCGTCTTCGCGCTGCTGACCGTCGCCCAGGCCGCCGTGCTGCCCGCCCGGCCCGTGCCGCCGCCGGCCGGCACCGTCCTCGGCGACTGGCGGGAGGCCGCCGCCGACCCGCGCTTCGCCGCCTTCGCCCTCGCCACCGCCGGACTCTACGGCCTGGAGAGCCAGCTCTACCTGCTGCTGCCGCACACCGTCCGGGAGGTCACCGGGCTGCCCGGCGCCGTCGGACTCCTCTTCGTCGTCGGCACCCTCGCCGGACTCCTCGGCCAGCTCCGGCTCACCCGCCGGCTCACCGCGCGGGGCGGCGGCCGGGGCCGCTGGGTCGCCGCCGGAATCGCCCTCGCCGGGCTGGGCTTCCTGCCCCCGCTGCTCGTCGCCGGCGCGGGCGAGCCGCACCCGGCCCGCCTCCTCCCCGTCCTCGTGGGCGTCCTGCTGCTGTACGCGGGGCTGATGACGGCCCAGCCGTTCGTCATGGAACTCGTCCCCGCCTTCGGCAGGGCGGACCTCACCGGCACCCGCTACGGCCTCTTCCACGCCGTCTCCGGAGTGGCCGCCGCCGCCATCGGAGTCGGCGTCGGCGCCGCCATGGACGCCGCCGCCCGCGGCGGCCCGGCCTGGCTCCCGTACGCCTGCTGCACCGCCCTCGGCCTCGCCTCGGCCCTGGCCGTCGCCCTGCTCCACCGCCGCGGAGCCCTGCCCGAACCCCCCGCCCCGGCCCACGAAGCGCCCCGACCCCGCAGCGAGACCCGATGACCACCGGCAACCTCCTCACCGACCACCCCGAGCTGTACGAGGAGCGGTTCCCCGACCCCGAACGCCTCGCCGCCCGCTGGGCCGAGGCCACCCTCCGCCGGTACGGATCCGGCCCCCGCGTCCTCGACCTCGGCTGCGGCACGGGCCGCGACGCCGCCTGGCTCCACCGGGCCGGGCGCCGGGTCACCGCCGTCGACACCGCCGCGCCCATGCTCGCCCACGCCCGCCGCCACCACCCCGGCCCCGACTACCGCCACGCCGACATGCGCGACGCCGAGCTCGGCCGCGTCTTCGACGCCGTCCTCTGCCTCGACAGCGCCCTCCTCCACTGCCACACCAACACCGACCTCGCCGCCACCCTCGCCGTCTGCGCCCGCCACCTCGCCCCCGGCGGCCTCCTCGTCGCCGAGATGCGCAACGGCGCCCACCTCCTCGGCGACCCCTCCCTCCTCGAAGGACCCGTCACCGCCACCTTCCGGCGCGGCCCCACCACCCACACCTCCACGACCACCCTCCGGATCGACCACCCCGCCCAACTCCTGCGCCGCCACCGCGCCTGGACCGCCGACGACGGCTCCCCGCCGCACGAGGAGCACACCGCCTGGCGGCTCCTCTTCCCGCAGGAGCTGCGGTACTTCCTCGCCGTCGCCGGCTTCGACGTCCTCGCCCTGTACGACGGCCCCGGCCCCCGCACCGAACCCCCCTGGCGCGAGGACGACCCGCCCGGCACCCGCCTGAGCGCCGACCGCCTCCACCTCGTCGCCCGCCTCCACCGCCCCACCCCGGGAGAAAGCACACCGTGACCAGCCCCCGCCTCCTCGTCGCCCGCACCCGCCGGCGCCTCCTCCTCGCCACCGCCGCCCTCGCCCTCACCGCCGGCTGCGCCACCGGAACCGGACCCGGCACCGCCGACGGCCGCGCCGCCGCCGAAGGCCCGCAGCGCGGCGGCACCCTGCGCGCCGCCTTCGCCGGCGGCGGCGCGGCCGAGACCCTCGACCCGCACGCCGCCAACCTCTTCGTCGACGCCGCCCGCGCCAAGGCCCTCTACGACAAGCTCGCCGACTTCGGCTCCGACCTCGCCCCCGTGCCCCGGCTCGCCGCCCGCTGGGAACCCAACCGCACCCTCGACACCTGGAAGATCACCCTCCGCCCGGCCCGCTTCCACGACGGCCGGCCCGTCACCGCCGGCGACGTCCTCGCCAGCTACCGCCGCATCGCCGACCCGAAGGCCGCCTTCCGCGCCAAGGCCTCCCTGGAACCCATCGACCTCGCCGCCAGCCGCGCCCTCGACGCGAGCACCGTCGAATTCCGCCTCAAGCGCCCCTACGCCGAATTCCCCAACGTCCTCGCCGCGTTCGGCACCAGCATCATCCCCGCCGGCACCACCGCCTTCGACCGACCCGTCGGCTCCGGCCCCTTCCGCTTCGCCTCCTTCACCCCCGGCCGCTCCCTCGTCGTCACCCGCAACGACGCCTACTGGGACGGCGCGCCCCACCTCGACCGGGTCGAGTTCGTCGTCGCCTCCGAGGAGTCCGCCCGCAGCTCCGCCCTCCTCGCCGGCCAGGTCCAGTACGCCCACGAACTCGCCCCCGCCACCGCCCGCACCCACGAACACGGCGGCCGGATCCGGATCGTCCGGCTGCCCGGCAGCTCCCTCCAGGGCTTCGCCATGAAGACCGACCGGCCGCCCTTCGACGACAAGCGGGTCCGCCAGGCCTTCCAGCTCATCGCCGACCGGCGCGAACTCGTCGACGGCGCCCTCTCCGGCGCCGGAGAGATCGGCAACGACCTCTTCGGCAAGGGCTACAAGTACTACGCGTCCGGCATCCCGCAGCGCACCCAGGACCTCGACCGGGCCCGCGCCCTCCTCAAGGCCGCCGGCCAGGAACACCTCAAGGTCACCCTCGACACCGCCCCCGCCGCCCCCGGCTTCGTCGAGGCGGCCGGCATCTTCAAGGAACAGGCCGCCAAGGCCGGCGTCACCGTCGAGGTCAAGGTCGGCAACAAGGACACGTACTGGAAGGACATCCTCGACGGCGGCACCTTCGCCTCCTACCGCTCCGGCGCCATGCCCATCGAGTCCCACATCTCCCAGCGCCTCCTCACCGGCTCCACCACCAACGCCACCCACTGGCGCCACGCCGACTTCGACGCCCTCTACCGCGAGGCCCAGTCCACCCCCGACGAGGCCCGCAGGACCGCCCTCTACGAGCGGATGCAGCGCCGCCTCCACGACGAGGGCGGCTTCCTGATCTGGGGCTTCTCCGACTGGATCGTCGGCACCGCCCCCGGCCTCCACGGCGTCGACACCGAGGCCCCCGCCAACACCCTCGACTGGGCGCGCTTCGACAAGACCTGGCTGACGTGACCCGACACCTCCCCTGGATCGGCCGCCGTCTGCTCCTCGGAGGGGCGCAGACGGCGGCCGTCGTCCTCCTCGTCCTCCTCCTCACCGAGGCCCTGCCCGGCGACGCGGCCGTCGCCCTCGCCGGCGACCAGCCCGACCCGGACCGCATCGCCGCGATCCGCGCCGGACTGGGCCTCGACCGGCCCCTGACCGACCGCCTCCTCGACCGCCTCACCGCCCTCCTCCACGGCGACCTCGGCACCTCCCTCGTCAGCGGCCGGCCCGTCGCCGGACTCCTCGCCGGGGCGCTCGGCCCCACCGCGCTCCTCGCCGCCGCCACCCTCGTCCTCCTCGTGCCGCTCTCCGTCGGGCTCGGCGTCGCCTGCGCCCGGCGCGAGGGCGGACCGCTCGACCGGACCCTCAGCGCCCTGACCCTCGCCGTCCACTCCGTCCCCGAGTTCGCCCTCGGCGTCCTCCTCGCCACCGCCTTCGGCCTGTGGCTCGGCTGGCTGCCGCCCACCGCCGTCGGCGTCGACCCGCTCGCCGCGCCCGCCGTCCTCGTCCTGCCCGTCCTCGTGCTCGCCGCCCGCCCCGTCTGCACCCTCAGCCGCCTGGTCCGCGCCGGGATGGTGGACGCGCTCGCCTCCCCGTACGTCGCCCAGGCGATCCGGTACGGCGTCCCCGGCGCCCGCGTCCGCTGGACCCACGCCCTGCCGGGCGCCCTCGCGCCCGCCGCCCAGCAGCTCGCCCGCACCTGCGACTGGCTGCTCGGCGGCGTCATCGTCGTCGAGGCCCTCTTCGTGATCCCCGGCCTCGGCACCGTCACCGTCGACGCCGTCGCCGCCCGCGACCTGCCCGTCCTCCAGGGCGCGGCCGTCGTCTTCGGCACCGTCACCGTCCTCGTCAACCTCGGCGCCGACCTCGTCGCCCGCCGCCTCGCACCCCGCGCGGAGGTCGCCGCGTGAACCGCCCCACCCCGGCCGCCCGCTACGCCCTGGGCGCCGCGCTCGTCGCCGTACCCCTGCTGCTCGCCGTCCTCGGGCCGTACGCCGCCGGTCCCGCCGGGCCGCGCACGGTCTCCTTCGACCCGGCCGCCGGGCCGCTCGGCAGCGACTTCGCCGGCCGGGACGTCCTGCGACAGGTCCTCCTCGGCGGCCGCTCCGTCGTCCTCGTCGCCCTCTCCGCCACCGCCCTCGCCTACCTGATCGCCGTCCCGCTCGGCCTGGCCGCCGCGCTCACCCGCCGCGCCTGGCTGGAGGAGGCCCTGATGCGCCCCCTCGACGTCCTGCTCGCCGTCCCCTCCCTGCTCCTCGTCCTCCTGGTGGCGGCTACCCTCGCCCCGGGCCCGGCCGGACTGACCGTCCTCGTCGGCGCGGCCGCCGCCCCCGACGCGGCCCGCGTCGTCCACGCCACGGCCACCGAGATCGCCGCCCGGCCCGCCGTCGAAGCCCTGCGTATGCAGGGCGAGTCCTGGGCCCGCACCGCCCTCGGGTACGTGGCCCGGTCGATGCGCCGCACCCTGGCCGCCGACGCCGGGATCCGGCTCACCGGCGCCCTCTACCTGGTCGCCACCGCCGCCTTCCTCGGCGCCGGAGTCGCACCCGACGCCGCCGACTGGGCCGTGATGGTGGACCGCAACCGCACCGGCCTCTTCCTCCAGCCGTGGGCCGTCGTCGTGCCCGCCCTCCTCGTCGCCGCCCTGTCCATGGGCACCAACCTGCTCTTCGACGCCGCCCTGCGCACCCCGACGCCCGGCCCGGGCGGGGAGGACCGGACATGAACCCCGTCGCCGAGACCGCCGGACTGACCGTCGAGGTGCACGGCCGCCGCCTCCTCGACGGCGTGGACCTCACGGCCCGCGCCGGCCGGATCACCGCCCTCGTCGGCCCCTCCGGCAGCGGCAAGACCACCACCGGGCTCGCCCTCCTCGGCACCTTCCCGCCCGGTGCCCGCGTCACCGGCACGATCCGCACCCCGGGCCCCGGAGCCGTCGGATACGTGCCCCAGCACCCCGCCGCCGTCCTCCACCCGGTCCGGCGGGCCGGCGCCCTCCTCGCCGACATCGCCGCCCTCCGCCCCGGCACCCGCGCGGAGCGCCGCGCCCGCGTCGAACAGGCCCTGCGAGACGCCCAGTTGCCCGACCCCGACCTCGTCCTGCGCCGCTACCCGCACCAGCTCTCCGGCGGCCAGCAGCAGCGGGTCGTCCTCGCCCAGGCCCTGCTGCTCGGCGCCCGCCTGATCGTCGCCGACGAACCCACCACCGGCCAGGACCCGGCGACCCGGCAGGGCCTCGTCGACACCCTCGCCCACGTCGCCGCCCAGGGCGTCGCCGTCGTGCTCCTGAGCCACGACCACGACGTCGTCCGCCAGTTGGCCGACGAGACGGTCGTCCTCACGGCCGGCCGCGTGACCCGCCGCGGCCCCACCGCCGAGGTCCTGCCCGCCGCCCCGGCCCCCGCGCCCCGCCGGCCGAGGGGACCGGCGGCCGCGGCCCGGCTCGTCGTCCGCGACCTCACCGCCCGGCACGGCCCGCTCCCCGTCCTCCACGGGCTCGGCCTCGCCGTCGAACCGGGGGAGTGCCTCGCCGTCACCGGCCGCTCCGGCAGCGGCAAGACCACCCTGGGCCGCTGCCTGGCCGGCCTCCACTCCGCCCACGACGGCACCCTCCTGCTCGACGGCACCCCGCTCCCGCGCGGCCTGCGCGCCCGCAGCCGCTCCCAGCTCGCCGCCGTCCAGTACGTCTTCCAGGACCCGAAGGCCGCCTTCGACGAACACCGCCCGGTCCTCGACCAGGTGGCCCGCACCGCCGTGCGCCTGCGCGGCGCCGACCGCCACACCGCCCACCGCGCCGCCGTACGCACCCTGGAACGGCTCGGCCTGGCCGAGGCGACGGCCCGGCACCGACCCGGCGCCCTCTCCGGCGGAGAACTCCAACGGGCGGCCGTCGCGCGGTCGTTGCTCGCCGAGCCCGCCATCCTCGTCTGCGACGAGATCACCTCCGGCCTCGACCCCGCCACCCGCGACACCCTCCTCGCCCACCTCGCCGAACTCCGCGACCGCCGCGGCCTCGGCCTCGTCCTCATCACCCACGACCGCGCCGCCGCCGACACCCTCGCCGACCGCACCGCCGCCCTCGACGCCGGACGTCTCACCACCTCACCCTGATCAACTCTCTGATCAACTCCCTGATCAGGGCATTCACTTGGGTGATACGAGCGCGCGCGACCCCGCTTCTCGTGGCATCCGACAGTACGACGGGCGGGCGCGGGCGACGCAGACTCGGTGCCTGACGGAACCACCACCCGAGGACCACGAGGGGGAGGCGCACGATGACGGTGCAGCAGTACGACGGGATCGGCGAGGCGTTCGAGGGATTCAAGGCCCTGCCGCTCAGCCGTTACGGAGAGGTGCCCAGCGTTCTGGAACTCGTCGGGGACGTCACCGGCAAGTCCGTCCTCGACCTCGCCTGCGGCACGGGCTTCTACAGCCGCGAACTCAAGCGGCGCGGCGCCTCCGACGTCCTCGGCGTCGACATCTCCTCCGAGATGATCGCCGCCGCCCGCTCCATCGAGGCCCGCGACCCCCTCGGTCTGCGCTACGAGGTCGGCGACGTCGCCGAACTGGCCGCGCCGGCCGAGCCGTTCGACCTCGCGCTCGCCGTGCAGTGCCTCAACTACGCCGGATCCATCGCCGAGCTGGAGCGGATGTGCGCCCACATCCACCGCGGCCTCGTCCCCGGCGGCCGGCTCTACGTCTTCGCGCAGAAGCCCGACTACGCCTTCGACTGCGCCTCCCTGGAGACGTACGGCTTCCGCTGCGAACCGACCGGCGAGGAGATCGAGACGGGCCCGCGCGTCCGCGTCACCGCCCTCCTCGACCCGCACCCCCTCACCATCGTGGGCTCCGCCCCGCGCCGCGAGGTCTACGAGGACGCCCTGGCCAAGGCCGGCTTCACCGACGTCGAGTGGGTGCCGATGACGATCTCCGCGGAGGGGTACGAGGCCTACGGCGAGGACTTCTGGGCCGACCTCCTCGCCCATCCCCCGCTGGAACTCCTCCGCTGCCGGGCCTGACCGCCTCGAAACCCGCCGCGAAGCCCCCGCGCCGCCGGCGCCCCGGGCGCCCGTGGACCGGCCGAGCGGGGGCCGCGTCGTCTTCCCCGCCGGTCCGGGACGGTGGTGGCGCTGCCGTCCACCACCGTCCCGCGGCTCGCGCCGCCGGTCCGCACCGGCGGCTTCCGGTCGCGCCGCGCCCCCCATGCGCCGCCCCGCGCCCCGCACCACCCCGATGCGCCGCCCGCCCCCGCCGGGACCGTGCCGCGACCCTCCCGGGCCCTACGGCCCCGTCAGTTCCGGCAGCAGGTCGGGGTTGACGATCCGCAGGATCGTCGCGATCCGCTCCGGCTCCGCGGCGGCCCACAGGACCCGCCGCGCCGCCCGGTACTTGGCGGCGAGCCGTTCGCGCTGCTCCGGCGCGAGCCCCGCCGCCCGGTCCGCGCGGCTGTTGTGCGCGTTGTCGGCGATCTTCACCAGGGTGGCGTCGGGGTCCCGGGCGACGCGCCGGATCTTCTCCTCGTACGGGCAGCCGGGCTCGTTGGTGACCGCGAGGACGGCCCGGACGACCCGCTCGGGCGCCCCGGCCGCCCGGAGCTCCTCCGCCGTCCACTCCGTGTCCTCGACGACGTCGTGGAGCAGCCCCGCCATCTCCAGCTCGGTCCCGAGCGGCGCGAGTCCCGCGGCGACGGCCCGTACGTGTGCCACGTAGGGGACCCCGATCTTGTCGACCTGTCCGGCGTGCGCGCGGTCGGCCAGCGCGTCCACCTCGGCGAGCGTCATCATGCCCCCATCATCCCCGGCCCTCCCCGGCCTTCCCGGGCCCCGTTCCTCCCCGACCATAGAATCGCTCATCTGTTCGGTTTCGTGGTTATCCTGGATCCATGACCACGGCACCACCGGACCTCCCCGGCCTCCAGGGCTCCCTGTTCGACCAGGGCGACGAGCCCGGGCCCGGGGCCCTGGGCGACCTGCGGCGGACGCCGCTGGCCGGCGGGGCCTGGGTGGATCACCTGCCCGGATGGTTCCAGGGGGCCGACGCGCTGTTCGAAGAGCTGGCGCGACGGGTGCCCTGGCGGGCCGAGCGCCGGAGGATGTACGACGACGTCGTCGCCGTACCGCGCCTCCTCGCGTACTACCGCGAGGGCGAGCCCCTCCCGCACCCCGCACTCACCGAGGCCCGCGACGCCCTCGGCGCGCACTACGCCGCCGAGCTCGGCGAGGGCTTCGCCACCGCCGGTCTCTGCCTCTACCGGGACGGGCGGGACAGCGTCGCCTGGCACGGCGACCGGACCGGCCGCTCCGCCGCCCACGACACGATCGTCGCCATCCTCTCCCTCGGCGATCCGCGCGACCTCGCGCTCCGCCCGCGCGGCGGCGGCCCCGTCGCCCTCCGCCTCCCGCTCGGCCACGGCGACCTCGTCGTGATGGGCGGCTCCTGCCAGCGCACCTGGGACCACGCGGTGCCGAAGACCGGCCGGGCCGTCGGGCCCCGCATCAGCGTCCAGTTCCGCCCGCGCGGCGTCGCCTGACCCCGCGCCGGGGTCTCCCGCCCAGCCGGAACTGGCCATGGTCGTCAGGACCGTCGACGACCGCGCGTCAGCGGTCAGCGAACGACCCCGGGACTTCAGGAGAACACAACTGCCCAGCAAGACGCCAGGGTTACCGTGATCCGGACCCGTCCGGTCCGGGGGTTGTGGGCCGGTTCGGGCGGGCAGGTTTGCAGCGTTGCGTGGCGGGAATTGTCGGCCGTCAGTGACAGCGGCAACATACAAACGGATTCCGAGGACTGAAGGAGGTGGAGCGACCATGCCCCTGCATGCCGTCGAGATCCCCGAGTTGTGGATGCCTCATCCGCTCAAGGTCAATCCGCACCTGCCGGGCCTGCGCGCCGAGAGCGAGACCTGGGCCCGCGAGATGGGCATGCTGGACGACGGCGACGGACGGGCCGACGGCCGCCCGATCTGGACCCCGACCCAGTTCCGAGCCATGACGGTGGACCTGCTCACCGCCTGGACCCTGCCCGACGCCTCGCCCGCCGCCCTCCGGCTCAACCACCGCTTCAACATCTGGGCGCTCGCCTGGGACGACTACTTCGCCCACTCCTTCAAGCGGACCAGCGACCTCCAGGGCGCCCACGACTTCACCGTCCGCCTCCACGGCTTCCTGCGCACCGACGAGGGCGCCCGCTTCCCCGAGCCCGTCAACGCCGTCGAGCGCGGCATGGCCGACCTCCAGCGGCACCTCTTCCCGCCCCGACTCGCCCACTGGCGCCAGGAGTTCAGCCGGGCCCTCGCCCGCTACGTCGACGCCGGCGTCGAGGAGCTCGCCAACAGCCGCACCGGACGCGTCCCCCACCTCATCGACTACGCCCCCTTCCGCCGCGAGAGCTTCGCCGCCCACACCGCGCCCTACTCGGTGGAGCTCGCCACGGGCGCCCGAATACCGGAGCGGATCCGCCACCATCGGACCGTCCGCGGACTCGTCGCCGCGTTCATGGACGTCATGGGGCTGGCGAACGACATCGCCTCCTACGAGCGGGAGGTCCACGAGGAGCACGACGTGAACAACCTCGTCGTCGTCCTCGGCACCTCCCTGGGGATCCCCCTCCGCGAGGCCGTCCCGGCCTCCGTCCACCTCGTCAACTCCCGCATGCGCGACTTCGAGCAGCTCCGCGAGGACGACGTCCCGCTGCTCGCCCGCAGGGCCGGACTGACCCCCGAGGAGCAGTCCGGCCTCGACACCTGGCTCGGCGGGGCGTGCAGCTTCCTCTCCGGCCTCCACGCCTGGTACACCGGTGCCCCCCGGTACGTCCCCACCGACCCGGCCTTCCCGGACCAGCGGCTGCCCGCCGAGCCTCCCGGGGAGTGGTACGGAGGGGGGTCCGGCCGGCACGCGGCCACACCCCCCTCCGCCGTCGGGCTCGGCCTCGACGCCGAGCCATGACAGGACTACCGCAGCCGCACCAGCCGCAGCAGCCGCTCCCACCAGGACGGCGACGCCCCGGGCCGGGCGGCGGGCCCGGGATCGGAGGGCCCGCCCTGGGCCGTCGTCCCGGTCGCGGTCTCCGTCACGGTCTCCGACTCCGGCGCCGCGGCCGGTCCGGGCACCGCGGCGGCGTGCGGCGCCGGGGCCTCCGGCAGCGGCTCCTCGTACTGCGTGCCCCTCGGCGCCCGCGGCGCGAACACGACCGGGAGCGCCGTCAGGTGCCGCGCCCAGGTGGACGAGCGCCAGGTGAGTTCCTCCTCCGGGATCGACAGGGCGATGTCGGGCAGCCGGGTGAGCAGGATGTCGATGCCGGTGTCGGCGATGATGCGGCCGACGTCCTGCCCGGGGCACTCGTGGCTGCCGGCGCTGAAGGAGAGGTGCGCGCGGTTGTGGTGCACCGGCGCCGCGGGATCGGGGCGTACCACCTGGTCCATGTTCCCGGCCGCCAGACCGAGCAGCAGCATGTCGCCGGCCATGATCCGCTGCCCGCCGAGCGTGGTGTCCCCGTTGGCGTAGCGGGAGGGGCAGACCATCAGCGGCGGCTCGTCCCACAGGACCTGCTCGACCGCCTCGGGCAGCGTCATCTGACCGCCGGCCAGCGAACCGCGGAACCGCGGGTCGGTGACCACCATGCGCAGCACGTTCGACATCAGGTTGGCGGTGGTCTCGTAGCCGGCCAGGAGGATCAGCCGCAGGTGGTGCACGACCTCCTCGTCGGTGAGCCCCGCCGGGTGCGACATCAGCGCGGAGGCGATGTCCATGCCCGGGCGCAGCCGCTTCTCGCGGACCAGCCCCTCCAGGCTCTCGACCACGAAGGCGTTGCTCGCGAGCGAGGTCTCGGTCGCCTTGAAGAGGTCGCGCGCGGCCTGCACCAGCTTCGGCGCCGCCTCGTCGGACATGCCGAGCAGGTGGATGAGGGTGAGCATCGGCAGGTGCTCGGTGAAGCGGTCGACCAGCTCCGCCTCGCCGTCCTCGCAGAAGGTGTCGATCAGCTCGTGGGCGAAGCGGTTGATGCGGCGCCGGATGCCCCGGTGGTCGAACTGGTCGAGCGAGGCGGTGACCGCGCTGCGCAGCCGCTGGTGCTCCTCGCCGTCCGCGCAGACGCAGTCGGGGCGCCAGCCGATCATCGGCATCAGCGGGGAGGTGGCGGGGTCGATCTCCCCGGTGCTCCAGCCGTGCCAGACCCGCGGGTCGCGGGAGTACTGGGTGGCGCGGGTCGCCACGTCACGGTTCTCGTTGTAGCCGAGGACGAGCCACGCGCGGACGTCGCCGTCGAGGAGGACGGGCGCCACCGGACCGTGGACGGCGCGCAGTTCCTCGTACAGGCCCATGGGGTCGGTCTCGGCGGCGGGGCCGTACAGCCGGGTCGCTCCGCCGGGGCCGTCGGCCACGTGGGCGGGGCAGCCGGGCGGCGGGACGAGCCCCGCGGCCGGTGTCGTGTGCTCGTGGGCGGGGAGGGTCATGCGGTCTCCTGGGCGGCGAGGGTGCACAGGTAGACCATCAGCGAGAGGAGGGCGTCCCGGCAGGACGCCCGGTCGCGGGCGTCACAGGTGACCAGGGGGACGGAGTCGCTGAGGGCCAGGGCCGTGCGCAGTTCTGGTAGCGGGTACTGGGGGGCCTCGGGGAAGGTGTTGACGGCCACCACGAAGGGGACGCGGCGGTCCTCCAGGCGCGTGATGATCTCGAAGCAGACCTCGATCCTGCGGGTGTCGACGAGGACGACGGCGCCGAGCGCGCCCTCGAAGATGCCGTTCCACAGGAACCAGAAGCGCTCCTGTCCCGGTGTGCCGAACAGATAGAGGATCAGTTCCTCGTTGATGCTGATGCGGCCGAAGTCCATCGCGACGGTCGTCGTGTTCTTGCCGGTGACGCCGGGGTTGTGGTCGATCCCGACGCCGGCCTGCGTCATGCGTTCCTCGGTGGTCAGCGGCGGGATGTCGCTCACCGCGCCGACCATCGTGGTCTTGCCGACGCCGAAGCCGCCGACGACCACGACCTTGACGCCCCGGGCGCCGTGCGGAAGAAGCAGGTCGGTCTCGCGCCGGCCTGGTGCCCTGAGCGTGTCAGAGTCTGCGTAGTCCATGGATCACCGCCTCCAGAAGGCCCCGGTCGGGGAAGGCCGCGACGGGGACGGGTGCAATCGCCTCGACGCGCTGGTCGTCGACGAGCTGGGACAGCAGCACGGTGACGACGCTGAACGGAAGGCTGAGGTAGGCCGACACCTCGGCCACCGACAGCGGGTACTCGCACATGGTGAGGATGGATGCCTGTTCGGGCTGCATGGAGGGGTCCGGCGCCGACCTCGTCGCGATCAGCGTGACCAGGTCGAAGGTCTTGGCCGAGGACCCCTCGCCGCCGGTGATGACGTACAGCGGGACGGGGGTGCCCTCCTCCCAGGGCTTCGGATTCTCCGAGGTCACATCGCCTGCCGGACGTCTTCACGCGGCGGACTCGTCATGTGCCGGCCGATCCTGGTGACGAGCGTCCGCATACGGTCGCCGAGGAGTCCCGCGTCGACCTCCGCGTCGGCGAGGACGGCGAGGTACGCGCCGGGGCCGGCCGCCATCAGGGAGAAGTAGCCGCCGTCGGCCTCGATCCCGACCATGTGGGTGGTGCCGTTCCCGTGCGGGAACATCTGCGCGATCGCCCGGGCGAGGCTCTGGATGCCGGAACAGGCGGCGGCGATGGCGTCGGCGGTGTCGGGAGCGGTGTTGGCCTGGCCGATGCTGAGGCCGTCCGCGGAGAGGACGACGACGTGTCGTACGTGCGGAACGCCGCCCACGAGCTCGGTGAGCATCCAGTCGATGTTGGGCAGTGGCTGCATGTTATTCGACCTCATCAGACGGCTGGCTGTGCGGGTTGGGGGATGCGGAGTCCGAGTCCGGTCGCTTGGTGCCGTTGAAGGCCTCCCACATCAGCCCGGGCTGGCGTGTGGAGGTGGGGGCGGGGGCGGGCTCGGGGCCGGTGCGGAGGACCGGCGTCGGGACGGGGGAGTCGCGGCGGCGGCGGGGCAGCCCGTTGAGGGTCGTCCCGTCGATGTAGGGCGCCGCGCCCTCGTCGAAGGAGGTGGGGAGCATGGGGGTGGGCGGCGGGACCGGCAGCGGCTCGGGAGCCGGCGACGGCACCGCGGCGCCGCCGCGCGACGGCAGGGGCCGGACGGGCCCGGTCGCGCGTTTCCGGGCGGGTTCGGGGGTTCTCACGACGGGCTTCTCCACCGTGGTGATCAGGCGCCGGGGGACGAGGATCACGGCCCGTACGCCTCCGTAGGCGGAGGGGCGCAGGTCGACGTCGCAGCCGTACTCGCGGGCCAGTCGGCTCACCACCGGCAGACCGAGCTGGGTCACCTCGCCCAGGCCGGCGAGGAAGAGGCCCGAGGTCGAGTCCGTCATCACGCGGTTGATGCGCTGGCGGACCTCCTCGGTGAGGCCGACGCCGCGGTCCTCGATCTCGATCGCGATGCCCGAGGGCACCTCGACGGCGCTCACCTCCACGGGGGAGTGCGGGGGCGAGAACGTCGTCGCGTTGTCGAGGAGTTCGGCGAGGAGGTGGATCAGCGGCTCGGCGCCGGGGCCGATGACCGCGGCCTCGGTGACCGACTGGAGCTTGACCCGGGGGTAGTCGACGATGCGCGACATGGCGCCGCGCAGCACGTCGTAGAGGGGGATGGGCTTCGACCACTGGCGTCCCGGGCGGGCGTCGCCGAGGACGGCGATGCTGGCGGCGAGACGGCCGATCAGGGCGTTGCGGTGGTCGACGTCCTGCAGGCCGCGGGCGAGCACGAGGTCCGTGCCGTGGACCATCTGCATCTCGCGGAGGTCCTTGGCGAGCTGGTGGACGATCGCCTGGACGCGGCGGGCGACGGCCACCAGGGCGCGCTGGGAGGAGTCCCGGGTGTTCTCCTCGGCCTCGACGGCGAGGAGGAGGGTCCTCAGCGCTCCCTTGAGCGCCTGGGTGAAGCCTTCGTCGAGATGCTCGCCGACTCGGATGGAGTTCACGATCTCCGAGGTGGAGTCGCCCTTCTGGAGCCGGGCGACGGCCGCGGGGAGCAGCTGCTCGGCCATCCACACCGTGGCCGTCCGCTGGTCGGCGAGGCGCGCGAGCAGCGCGGCCTCGCTCTCCGCGTGGGCCTGCCGGGCCGCCCGGAGCGCCCCCGTGTGCCGGGCCTCCTCGGCCGACCGGGTGAGGCGTACGGTCAGGGCGGTGCTGCCGAGCGTGAGGGAGACCGCCGCGAAGCCGTACCAGGCCACCGGAGTCCGTATCTGCGCAGGCGCGAAGAGCAGCCCTATGGCGAAGAGGGCGGCCAGCACCCCCGGTGGGACGAGCCACACCGGAGCCATCGCACCCGGCCTGGCTCTGGAAGTTGAACCTGCGCGTACCATCAACGGTTTCCCTCGACGTCCGGAAATGGGAAAGGACTGAAGTGGGGCGACGTACCGTCAGGAAAAAGAGCGGACATGCGATCGATCACGCACAGGTGCTCGAACATCCCCTCGCGGCCGTGCTCCGTCGGCGCCCGCTCCCAGCGTTCATGACTCGCTGTGAGCGCGGCGCAACACATCTGCGGAGCATAGTCAGTTCGCGATTGGCGTGTGACCTCGATGGAAGGAAGGGTTCTATCAATCAAACTGGCCCTATAAGAGGGCGGGAATGCGTATCGAAAATGACAATAAATGATCAGACTGCGAGGGTTTTACCGGTCATTCCGAAAGGCCGCGCGAGCCGGAGTCCGCGCCCTCCGGCTCGTCGTCCCGATCGCCCTCGACCGTCGCCGTCGTGAGCGCCGCCGCCGGATCCCGGTCCGCGGGACCCACCGGAACCCAGCTGCCGTCGGTTCGGCGGTAGGGCCACCAGCGGCCGTCGTCACCGAGCCGCAGCTGCGCCCGTCCGCCCGCCACCGTCCACCGCGTCCCCGACCGGCCCAGCTCCGGAGCGTCGCCGTCCTCCCACGCCTCGGCGAGCCGGGCCTCCGCCAGGGCCACGGCCGCCCCGTCCGGCGTCCACGACCCCTCCAGTACGGCGAGGGCCGCGGCCCCGCCCCACCGCCACGCGCGCGTGGCCACGTCGAGCTCCGCGCGCGAACGCCCGGTGCCCGAGGCGAGCCGCCCCGCCACCCACGCCGGCGGCCCGCCGGCCGCGAGCCGCACCGCGTCCTCGGCGACCGAAAGACCCCCCGCCGGGGCGATAGGGCGGTCGGCGAGCAGCTCGGTCAGCAGCCGGTGGGCGCGGGCCGCGGTGTCCGCGGCCAGGAACTCCAGGGCCGCGGGCTCCACCCCCGGCTCCGGATCCGTCTCCGTGTCGAGGGCCGGCGGCTCCCCGGGCGCCGCGTCCGGCACCGGCACGGCGGGCAGCGGCGGCAGGATGTCCCGCAGCGCGTACGCCTCCGCCGCCGACACGCCCCGCGGCCCGCCGACGCCCCCGGCCCCCGTCCCGGCCCCGGCCTCCGCGTCCCCGGGCGCCCCCGCCTCCGTCCCGCCGCCCGCGCGGGCGGCGCTGCGGGCCTGGAGCGCGTCCACGACCGCCTCCTGACCCCGCCCCCGCAGGAGCAGCAGCGCGAAGGGGTCCTCGTCCAGGATCCGCGCCACCTGGTGGCAGAGCGCCGCCGTGTGCGGGCAGTGGTCCCACGCCTCGCAGCCGCACTCCGGCTCCAGGTCCCCGATGCCCGGCAGCAGGTCGACGCCGACCCCCGCGGCGTCCTCCACCAGGTGCGGCGGCATCTCGCGGTCGAGGAGCGCGGCGATGTGCCCGGCGCTGTCGACGGCGAGGTCGAGCAGCCGGTCCCACTCCTCGTCGGTCAGGGTGCGCACCAGCACGTCGCTGCGGTACGCCGTGCCGTCGGGGTCCTGCACGACGGCGGTGATCCGCCCGGGCCGCACCGACACGGCGCCGACGGCCCCCGCGCGCGCGTGCCTCCGGC
The DNA here is from genome assembly GCF_012927245.1 of Streptomyces sp. R302. GTDB lineage: Bacteria > Actinomycetota > Actinomycetes > Streptomycetales > Streptomycetaceae > Streptomyces. Next base: position 399,580 of record NZ_JABBGE010000007.1, on the reverse strand, counting down.
CCTCCTTCACCTGCCGGCCGTCGAGCGCCGTGTCCTCCAGCGCCTTGAGCCATGCCCGGCCCCACCAGGTGCGGGTGAACGCCCCGCCGCGCACCGGCGGCGCCGCCGCGAAGGTGAGCTCCTCGGAGCCCCGGCCCCGGTCCCGGCCCCGGTCCCGGCCCTGGCCCTGGCCCGCCGCCCGGTACCCGCCGTTCGCCTCGTACCCGTCTTCTGCCTCGTACCCGCCGGTCGTCCCGTACCCGCCGGTCGTCCCGTACCCGTCCGTCGTCCCGTACCCGCTCATCGTCCGTCCCCGTTCGCGACGTCGTCCCCGCGCAGGGAGACCAGTTCCGCCAGTTCCGCGTCGGTCAGTTCGGTCAGCTCCGCCGGCGTGTCACCGGACGCGCCGAGCACCGCGTCGGCCAGCGCCCGCTTGCGTGCGAGGAGCGCCGCGATCCGGTCCTCGACCGTCCCCTCGGCGACGAGCCGGTGCACCTGCACCGGACGCGTCTGCCCGATCCGGTACGCCCGGTCGGTGGCCTGCGCCTCCACCGCCGGGTTCCACCAGCGGTCGTAGTGCACCACGTGCTCGGCCCGGGTGAGGTTGAGCCCCGTCCCGGCCGCCTTCAGCGACAGCAGGAAGACCGGCACCTCGCCCTCCTGGAAGCGCGCGACCATCGCCTCCCGCGCCGCCACCGGGGTGCCGCCGTGCAGGAACTGCGTCCGCACCCCGCGCGCCGCCAGATGCGCCTCCAGGATCCTGGCCATCCCCACGTACTGGGTGAAGACCAGGGTGCTCGCCCCCTCGGAGAGGATCGTGTCGAGCAGCTCGTCGAGGAGTTCGAGCTTCCCCGAACGGCCGGCGATCCGGGGCCGCTCCTCCTTCAGGTACTGGGCGGGGTGGTTGCAGATCTGCTTGAGCGAGGTCAGCAGCTTCACCACGAGACCGCGCCGCGCCATCCCCTCGGCCGCCGAGATGGCCAGGAGGTTCTCGCGCACCACCGCCTCGTACAGGCCGGCCTGTTCCGGCGTCAGGGAGACGGCCCGGTCGGTCTCGGTCTTCGGCGGCAGCTCCGGCGCGATGCCCGGGTCGGACTTGCGGCGGCGCAGCAGGAACGGGCGGACGAGGGCGCCGAGCCGCTCCACGGAGGCCGGGTCGCCGCCGCCCTCGACGGCGGCCGCGTACCGGCGCCGGAAGGCACCGAGCCCGCCGAGCAGCCCCGGCGTCGTCCAGTCGAGGATCGCCCACAGCTCGGAGAGGTTGTTCTCCACCGGCGTGCCGGTCAGCGCCACACGCGCGCGTGCATCGATCGTGCGCAGCCGGCGGGCGGTGGCGGAGTAAGGATTCTTCACGTGCTGGGCCTCGTCCGCCACCAGCAGCCCCCACGCCCGGGCGGCGAGCCGCTCGGCGTCGAGCCGCATCGTGCCGTACGTGGTGAGGACGACGTCCCCGGCACCCAGCCCGTCCAGGTCGCGGCCGGCGCCGTGGAAGCGGCGCACCCGCGTGCCGGGGGCGAACCGCTCGAACTCCCGCTGCCAGTTGCCCATCAGCGAGGTCGGGCAGACGACCAGCGTGGGCCCCGCGGTGGCGGGCTCGTCCTGCCGGTGCAGATGGAGCGCGATGACGGTGATGGTCTTGCCGAGCCCCATGTCGTCGGCGAGACAGCCGCCGAGACCGAGCGAGGTCATCCGGTGCAGCCAGTTCAGGCCGCGCAGCTGGTAGTCGCGCAGGGTGGCGGCGAGCGCGGCCGGCTGCGCCACCTCACGGGCCCCTCCCTCGGGGTCGGCGAGCCGCTCGCGCAGCCGCTCCAGGGCCTCGCTCGCGACCACCTCGAACCGATGGCCGTCGACCTCGGTCGTGCCGGTGAGCACGGCCGCGAGCGCGTCGACCGGCGTCACCTTGCGGTCCTGCCGCTCCCGGGCGCGCCGCACCTCCGCCGGATCGACCAGCACCCACCGGTCATGCAGCCGCACCAGCGGCCGCCCGGCCTCGGCGAGCCGGTCGAGCTCCTCCCGGGTCAGCTCCCGATCACCCAGGGAGAAACGCCAGTTGAAGGCGAGCAGCGCGTCGGCGGAGAGGAACGACGGCACACCGCCCGCGCCTGCTCCCGCGCCCCCGCTCCCGTCCGCGTCCTCGTTGTACGGGGCGAAGGCCACGGCACCGGCCTCCGGACCGGTCACGGCACCGACCCCCGGACCGGTCCCGGGTCCGGTCGCGACACCGGCTCCCGGCGCCGCCTCCATCGGCCCGATCTCCGCGCGCGCGGTCAGCCGGTCCGTCAGGTCACGCGGCCAGTGCACCCGCATGCCGGTCGCGGCCAGCGCCCGGGACGCCGGGCCGAGCAGCTCCACGAGCTCCTCGTCGGCCAGTTCCATCGAGTCGGGCACGGCGGCCGTCAGCAGCGGGGTGAGCGCGGGCCAGGCGCGGGCGGCCCGCCGCAGCGCGAGCAGCGCGTCCATCCGGGCGCGCGGGCCGAGCGCTGCCGCCGCGGGTCCGACGCCCGACCAGGCGTCGGCCGCGTCCACGACCACCGCGGGATCGGCGGCGGATTGCAGTTGGAGCACCGCGCGAAGCCCGGCGCCTCCGCCCCGGCCGCGTCGCCGCCGACCAGTTCGAGGCGGAGCGACAGCCGTACGCCCGCGTCGTGACCGGCCGCCAGATCGGCGGCCCACGCCCGCTGTTCGGGCACGGACTGCGCCTCCTCGGCGGCGAACGCCGGGCCGCCGGCCGCGAGTGCGGCGGCCGGGGTACGGGGGAGGGCGTCGGCGACCGCGTCGAGGAAGGCCCGCAGCAGCTCCTCCGGCTCGGGCAGCAGCCAGTCCTCCGCCCCCTGAGCCCCCTCCACGGGGGCGAGCGGGACGGCGTGCGCGGTGGGCGGCATCGACGCGGCGAGCGTCCGCAGCCGCTCCAGGTCCTCGGGCCCCAACGGCCCGGCCCGCCACGCGTCGTGACCGTCCGCCGTCACCCCGGGCAGCAGCAGGCCGCGCGCGACGAGGTCCAGGGCGAGGAGCGCCGCACCGCCCCAGAACGCGGCCGCCGGATCGGCCCCGCCGGAGAGCCGGGCACCGGCGAGGAACGGCAGCGCGTCCCGTACCGGCAGCAGCGCCGCGGGGACGGACACGGGCCGGAGGTCCGCGTCGTCCACCACCGTGAGCACGTCCTCCACCGCCCCCGGCGGCGCGTACAGCGGCTCGCCGGCGGGCGACCAGAGCGCGATCCGGCCGGCCCGGGGCGGGTCGGCGGGGAGGAAGACGGCGGCCGGAGCACCGGCACCGGGCGGCGGGAGGGGTGTGACGGGCGGGACGGAGGATTCGGAACCGGGGCCGGACGAGCGGAGCGACGACGTCAACACATTCCCCACATATGACTACCTGCGAGACGGAGCGGCCGACCCTACCCCACCCTTGCCCCCGACCGCGCACATCCGTGCGTGACACCCGACACATGCGCACCGCCTTGGCCGGAGCGGGAACCCGTGCCTCGGCGGGTGGGATCCGGCGCTCTGGGGGCGGGGGTGGGGAACACCCCACCCCCCGCCCCCGGTCCGCCCCCGCCCACGGCCGGGTGGTGACGCCATGGCTCCGCCCCGTCACCGATTCCTACGGTGAAGACCTGTCACCGGCCCCGGCGCGGACGGCCCTCGGCGCGGACGGCGGCAGCCCACCTCACAGAAGCCGGAGCCCTCCCATGTCCCAGGCCACCGCCCTCGCACCCGCCCCGGCGCCGCCCGCCGCACGGAACCGGGCCGCCGGCAGCGAGTTCTCCCCGCTCCTGCGCCTGGTACGGAGCCAGAAACTCCTCGACCACAGGCCCGGCTGGTACGCCCGGGACATCGCCGTCACCCTCCTCGGCTTCGCCGCCGTCGCCGGAACCCTCCTCCTCACCGGCCCCGCCTGGTGGTCCGTCCTGCTCGCCGTGCCCCTCGCACTGCTCTCCGCCCGCGCCGCCTTCCTCGCCCACGACGCCGGCCACGCCCAGATCACCGCCGACCGCCGGGCCGGCCGCGTCATCCAGCTCGTCCACGCCAACCTCCTCCTCGGCATGAGCCGCGAATGGTGGAACGACAAGCACAACCGCCACCACGCCCACCCCAACCACCTCGACAAGGATCCCGACGTCGCCGCCGACGTCCTCGTCTTCGCCGAGCACCAGACCGCCGGCCGGACCGGCCTGCGCGGCTTCCTCACCCGCCACCAGGCCCTGCTGTTCTTCCCGCTGACCACCCTGGAGGGCCTCGCGCTCAAGCTGTACGGCGTGCAGGCCCTGCTCGCGAAGGAGGGCCCGTACCGCACCCGCCGCGCACGCCTCACCGAAGCCGCCCTGCTCGTCCTCCACTTCGCCGGATACGCGGCGCTGCTCCTCACCGCCCTCACGCCCGCCCAGGCGCTGGTCTTCGCGCTCGTCCACCAGATGCTCTTCGGCGTCCACCTCGGCCTCGCCTTCGCCCCCAACCACAAGGGCATGGAGCGGCCCGACGAGCACGAGGACGGCGACAGCTGGGGCCACCTGCGCCGCCAGGTCCTCACCTCCCGCAACATCCGGGGCGGCGCCCTCACCGACTGGTTCCTCGGCGGCCTCAACTACCAGGTCGAGCACCACCTCTTCCCGTCGATGCCCCGCCCCCACCTGCGCCTCGTCCAGCCCGCCGTCCGCGCCCACTGCCGGGCCCTGGGCATCCCGTACACCGAGACCGGCTTCGTCGACTCCTACCGGCAGGCCCTCGGCCACCTCCACGACGTCGGCGCCACCCTCCGCGAGGAGCACGCGGGCCGGCCGGAGTAGGGTCGAACGCGAATCCGGTCAGCAGCGCGCACCAGGGGGGTCGCACATGGACGACGGCACCGTCACCACGGTCAGCAGCAACGGCACCTACTCCTTCACCAAGCCCAACCGGGAGAGCATCACGCTCCTCGCCGGGCTCGGCGTCGACGGGGACGTCCACGCCGGCGTCACGGTCAAGCACCGCTCGCGCGTCGCCCAGGACCCGACCCAGCCGAACCTCCGCCAGGTCCACCTCATCCACGCCGAACTCTTCGACGAGGTCGCCGAGGCCGGCTTCGCGGTGGCCCCCGGCGACCTCGGCGAGAACGTCACCACCCGCGGCGTCGACCTGCTCGCCCTGCCCACCGGCACCCGACTCCACCTCGGCGCGGAGGCCGTCGTCGAGATCACCGGACTGCGCAACCCCTGCGCCCAGATCGACGGCTTCCGCCACGGACTCCTCAAGCAGGTCGTGGGCCGCGACGCCGACGGCGCGCTCGTCCGCAAGGCCGGGATCATGGGCATCGTCCTGACCGGCGGCGAGGTGCGCCCCGGCGACCCGATCCGCGTCGGACTCCCGGCCGAGCCGCACCGCCCGCTGGAGCGCGTCTGACGCCCTCCCCTTCGAGGTGGGGCGGGGGCGGGTGACTCAGGAAGGGCGTACGGCGATGGCGTCGAGCCCTTCGAGCAGCGCGGGCAGCCGGGGGCCCGGGGCCACCGGGAGGACCTCGCGGGGAAGCTCGTCGAGGAGGAAGAAGGCCATGTCGTCGGTGCGGGCCACCAGCGACCAGCCGGGGCCGTCGGCGCGGAGCGTCCGCACGCCCTCGCCGCTCGCGTCGGACCGCACCCGGCCCACCGGCGGCGGCGCCTCCAGATAGCCGTGCAGCTCGTCCATGGCCCGGCGCACACCGGCGTACGCGTCGGGCGCCGCGCCGTCGGAAGGCGCGGCCCCCGGGGCCGCGTCGGCGGTGGCCGACCGCTCCGCGGTCGGCCGGGGCCCGATCTGCTCCCGCCACGCGTTCCAGTGCAGCGCCACCTCGTCGGCGCCGAGCCGCCGGTGGGCGGGGGTCCACGCGTCCTCGGCGGGCGGGGCCAGCGGGGCGGGGTCGCCCTCCTCCGGCTCGGGGTCGTGCGGGTCAGGGACGCCGGGGGCCTGGGTGGCGACGGGCAGCGGCCAGCCGGGCAGCCCGGCGACGACCGACTCCTCGTCGGGGGACAGGTCGTAGGCCATGCCGCAGTCCCAGGAGGCGATGGCCACCGCGACCAGCGAGACGTCGTCGATGACGACCGTCCAGCGCGCGCCGAGCCCGTCCTGGCCGAAGATCAGCCCGTACCCCTGCTCGTACGGTTCGAGGCCGAGGGCCGCGCAGGCCGCCGGATAGTCGTCGCCGAGCACGCTCGGGAAGCGCGCGGGCGTCAGCAGACACGCGGTCAGCACGTACAGCGCGTCGTCGCCCGCCGCCGGTTCCGTAGCCGCCACCACACGCTCCCTCACTCGCTCGCCATCGGATCGTCGGCGCACCCTACTACCGAGTAATCCATGCGTCGAGGGCCTGTGGAGTGTGAGACTCAGCGCCCCTTGATCCCGAGCAGCGCGCGGGCCACGGTCTCGGGGGTCTGGTCGCGTTCCCGGGCGAGGGTGAGCAGGGCGCGGCAGGCCAGCTCGTTGACGCCGAAGCTGAGCTGCCCCGGTGAGACCCAGGTCGCGGCCTCGTCCATCCGCTCCTGGTCGTCCTCGGCGCAGGCGGCCACATAGACCGCCGCCGCCTCGAAGAGGTTGCGGCCCTGGCGCCCGGAGCGAGCCGGGGGAGGGGCGGCCCCGCTCCCGGACGCGCGTCGGGCGGAGGGGAGGAGCTTGCGCATGCGTTCCGCTATCCGTGCCACGGCCGGCCGCCTTTCCCCGGGCACGGCTGCCCGGCACGACCACGGTAGACAGTGAAGTGCCGCGACAGAAGGGGGCGTTGAGGGCCCATCAGGCTCGTCGGCAGGCATCCAGGATCCGGTCGTCTGGATCCGGTATCCAGGATCCGGTATCCAGGATCCTGGATACGGTCGTCTGGATCGGGGATCCAAGATCCCGGAGTTCGGATCCGCGATCCGCCCTTCACGATCCAGGTGTCAACCCGCCCGTACCGCCAGGGCGAGGTAGCGGGTGTCCTCGTCCACGTACGAGTCGAGCCGCCAGCCGGCCTCGGCGAGCACGGTGCGCAGTCGGGGTTCGGCCCGCAGGTCGTCCGGGGTGATCTGCCGGCCGTGGCGGGCCGCGAGGGCGGCACGGCCGATGGGGTGGAAGAGCGCGAGCCGCCCTCCGGGCCGTACCACGCGGGCGAGTTCGCGCAGGTCGGCGACGGGATCGGCGAGGTGGGAGACGAGCCCCGCGCCGAAGACCGCGTCGAGCGCGCCGTCCCGCAGCGGCAGCCGGCCGACGTCGGCGAGGAGCAGCGCGGAAGCGCCCTGCGGGCCGCGTCGGCCGCTGCGTACCGCCTCGGCCAGCATCTCCGGGGTGAGGTCGGCGCCGAGCACGGTGCCCGCAGGGCCGACGGCGGTGCGGAGCGGGGGCAGCGCGCGGCCGGTGCCGCACCCCGCGTCGAGCACGGCGTCCCCGGGACGCAGCCCCAGGTCGGCCACGGCGGCGGCGTAGGCGGGGCCGTCGTCGGGGAAGCGGCGGTCCCAGTCGGCCGCGCGGATGGCGAAGAATGCTCGGACATCTGTGGGGTCATCGCTCATGCACTCATGATCGCCCACCCGTGAGTGTGAACGTTCTGTGGGCACGTTCGAACGATGTCCGATCGATCCGGAACTTCTCTCCGTCATATTCCAACAGCTTTCGAAATGCGCCCCCGATGCGCCCCCTGGTGCGCACTAGCGTCCCCGAGTCATGGGACACCTGGACCACGCCACCTTCGGCTGGCTGACACCCGTGCTGTCGTACGCGATGGCCTGCATCGGCGCCGCCCTCGGGCTGCGCTGCACCGTACGCGCGCTCGACGCGACCGGCCGTTCGCGACGGAACTGGCTGCTCACCGCCGCCTCCGCGATCGGCACCGGCATCTGGACCATGCACTTCGTGGCCATGCTCGGCTTCGGCGTCACCGGCACCGACATCCGCTACGACGTACCGCTCACCATCCTCAGCCTCGTCATCGCGATGGGCGTGGTGGGGGTCGGCGTGTTCGCCGTCGGCTATGGACGCGACCGGGTCCGATCGCTTCTGATCGGCGGACTGACCACCGGGATCGGCGTGGCCAGCATGCACTACATGGGCATGGCCGCCCTCCGCCTCCACGGCACCGTCCACTACGACCCCGCGCTCGTCGCCCTCTCGGTCGCCATCGCGGTCGTCGCCGCCACCGCGGCGCTCTGGGCGGCCCTCAACATCCACGCCCCGATCGCGGTCGCGCTCGCCTCGCTCGTCATGGGAGCGGCCGTCAGCAGCATGCACTACACGGGCATGTTCGCGGTGAGCGTCGAGGTCGTCCCCTCCTCCGCGGACCTCCCCGGCGCCACCGTCATGCAGTTCATCTTCCCGCTCGCCGTCGGCCTCGGCTCGTACCTCTTCATCACCTCCGCGTTCGTCGCCCTCTCCCCGACCGCCAGGGAACGCGCCGCGTACGCCTCCGCCGAACGCCTCACCGAACCGGACGAGCGAGCGACCGACGTGGCCCCTTCAGGCTTCCGCGCCGGGCGCGACCCGCTGCGATCGCCCGCGCCCTGACAAGCCCCCTGCACGCACGCGTGCACCCGCCGCCTCCGCACCCACGCCCCCAGCCGTAGAACTGCCGGAACGAGGAGCCCATGCGTACTCCCCGCAAGAACCAGGACGCCGTGGCGCCCGCGCCGCCGGCGACCGCACGCGGGCGGCGCGCGCACGCCGGGCCGCCCGCCGACGAACCGGAACCACGCACCCCCGCGACGGGAGACGCGACTCCGGCGGGCTCCGCGTCGGACTCCGCCGCTCCGGCCCGGGAGGCGGACGACGGCACCGCCGTTCCCCAGCCCGCCCCCGTTGCCGGGCATCCCCCCGCCGCCCCCGGCACGGGGACCCGCCGCAGAGGGCTGAGGCCCCGGACCGTGCGCGCGAAGATCGTCTCGCTGCTCATGGTCCCGGTCGTCTCGCTCCTCGCCCTCTGGGGCTTCGCCACCGTCACCACCGCGCAGGACATGGCCCGGCTCAGCCAGCTCCAGCGCGTCGACGCCGACATCCGGCAGCCCGTGGCCGCCGCCGTCGCCGCCCTCCAGGACGAACGCCGGGCCGCCCTACGACAGCTCGCCGCCCCCGGCGCCGGACGGGCCGCCGAACTCAAGGACCGGATCCGCCGCACCGACGAGGCGGTCGCCCGGCTGCGGCTCGACGGCGATCACACCGTCGGCGACTCCGGCGACCTGCCCGCCGACGTCGCCGACCGCGTCGACGCCTTCGTCGGCGAGGCCCAGGGCCTCGCCCGGCTCCGCGCCGGCGCCGCCGAAGGCCGCGGCGACTGGGACCGGGTCTACGACGCGTACACCGCCGCCGTCTCCGCGGGCTTCGCCGTCGGCGGCGCCCTCACCGGCATCCAGGACACCGGGCAGGGCTCCCACGCGCGCGTGCTCCTCGAACTCGCCCGCGCCGGCGAGATGCTCTCCCGCGAGGACGCCCTCCTCGCCTCCGCCCACCTCACCGGCCGACTGACCGCCGCCCACCAGCGCACCTTCACCGGCGCGGCCGACACCCGGCGGACCCTCCTCGCCTCGGCCACCGCCGACCTGCCCCCGGCCGGCCGGACCGCCTGGTCCCGGCTGGCCGACGGCCCCGACCACGCCCGCCTCACCGGCGCCGAGGACCGGGTCGCCCGCGCCGCCGACGGCCGGCCCGCCGCCCAGGCCGCGCCCTCCGCCGACTGGGACGCCGCCCTCACCGCCGTACGCGCCGGTCTCACCGCCGTCGAGAACGACGCGCGGGCCGCCACCGCCGAATCCACCGACCCCTTCGCGGGCGGCATCCTCAGCCCGGCGGGCGCGGCCGTCGTCCTCGGTCTGGCCGCCGTCGCCGCCTCCCTCGTCATCTCGGTCCGCATCGGCCGCGGGCTCGTCGTCGAGCTCGTCAGCCTCCGCAACACCGCCCTCGGCATCGCCCGTCGCAAACTCCCCGCCGCCATGGGCCGGCTGCGCGCCGGAGAGGAGATCGACGTCCGGGCCGAGGCCCCGCCGGGACCCGCGCCCCAGGACGAGATCGGCCAGGTCGGCGAAGCCCTCACCACCGTCCACCGGGCCGCCCTCGCCGCCGCCGTCGAACGCGCCGAACTGGCCAGCGGCATCTCCGGCGTCTTCGTCAACCTCGCCCGCCGCAGCCAGGTCCTCGTCCACCGCCAGCTCAACCTCCTGGACAGCATGGAGCGCCGCGCCGACGACCCCGGCGAGCTCGGCGACCTCTTCCGGCTCGACCACCTCACGACCCGGATGCGGCGCCACGCCGAGAGCCTGATCATCCTCTCCGGCGCCGCGCCCGGCCGTGCCTGGCGGATGCCGGTGCCGCTCACCAACGTCGTCCGCGCCGCCGTCTCCGAGATCGAGGACTACGCGCGCGTGGAGGTGCGCCGGCTCCCCGAGACCGCCGTCGCGGGCGCGGCCGTAGCCGACCTCACCCACCTCCTCGCCGAACTCATCGAGAACGCGGCCCAGTTCTCCCCTCCCCACACCAAGGTGCGGGTCAGCGGCGAGCCCGTCGGGAACGGCTACGCCCTGGAGATCGAGGACCGGGGACTCGGCATGGGCAAGGAGAGCCTCGCCGAGGCCAACGCCCGCATCGACCGCTCCGAGGCCCTCGACCTCTTCGACAGCGACCGCCTCGGCCTCTTCGTCGTCAGCAGGCTCTCCGCCCGGCACGCGATCAAGGTGCACCTGAGGCCGTCCCCGTACGGCGGCACCACCGCCGTCGTCCTCCTCCCCACCGCCCTCCTCCAGGGCGCCCTGGAGGAGGGCCACGGTGCCGAATCCGGACCCGGCTCGCCCCAGGACACCGCGTCCCGGGACGACGAACGCGCCGCCCGCGAACGCGAGGAGGCCCACCGCGCGGAGGCCCGCCGCTTCGCCCGCCCCCCGGCCGACCCCCGTACCGCCGGAGCGGGTGCCGGCGCGCGGACCCCGGTCGGGGACGGCCCGGCAGGTGCCGGGCACGGCCCGGCCACAGCCGGGACGGCACCACGGACCTCCGCCACCCCGCCGCCCCCGGGCCCGGAACGGACCCCGGCCCCGCCCCGGACGACGCCGAGCGCCCTGCCGCGTCCCACGGCCGTCCCCGCGCTCGGCCCCGCTCCCGCGACCACCCCGGCCGCCACCCCGGCCTCCGTACCCGCCGGCGTCACCGCCCTGCGCCCCCGAAGCCACACCGTCGCACCGCCGCGCTCGGCGTCGGGAGCGGCGACGGACAAGGACCCGGTCCCCGGCTCCGGCTCCGGCTCCGGCGACACGGACGGCGACGACGGCGGACTGCCCCGCCGGATCCGCCAGGCGAGCCTCGTCCCGCAGCTCCGCGAGGCGCCCGCGCCCGAGTCGCTGCCCGCGCCCGCCGTCGCCGGTGAGCCGGAGCGGACGCCCGAGCGGGTGCGCGACCGGATGGCCGCCTACCGCGACGGCTGGCAGCGCGGCGGCGGCCCCGCCCCGGGCGCCCCGGCGGTCATCGCCCGGACCGACAGCGCCGCGCACCCCGGCACGGACACCCGTGCGGACACGGGTACGCGCCCAGGCACGCGCCCGTACGGCGACACCGGGCGGACGGCCCCGACCCCGCCCACGGCCCCGCAGCCCTCCCCGCAGACCACCCCGGTCGACCCGCGCGACCCGCGCCGCGACGCACGCGCGCGTACGGACCTCGGCCCGTACTTCGGCGCCCGCCCCAACCCGCCCCAGGCCACCCGACCCGAAGGAGACGACGCATGATCGACCACGAGAGGATCTCCTACCACCGCTCCGGCGAACTCGACTGGCTCCTCGACGACCTGGTCACCCGGGTCCGCGAGGTGCGGCACACCGTGGTGCTCTCCAGCGACGGCCTCCCGGTCGGCGCCTCCAGCGGGCTCAGCCGCGAGGACGCGGAACACCTCGCCGCCATCGCCTCCGGCTTCCACAGCCTCGCCAAGGGCGCCGGACGCCAGTTCCACACCGGCGGAGTCCGCCAGACCATGGTCGAGATGGACGACGGCTTCCTCTTCGTCGCCGCCGCAGGCGACGGCTCCTGCCTGGCCGTCCTCAGCTCCGTCAGCGCCGACATCGGCCTCATCGCCTACGAGATGGCCCGGCTCGTCAAGCGCGTCGGCGAGCACCTGCACACCCCGCCGCGGCTCGCCGCGACCCCACCGGCCGCAGGCTGACCGGAGACCCGCCCCATGACCAGCCAGTGGTACGACGCCGACGCCGGACCGCTCGTCCGGCCGTACGCGATGACCGGCGGACGCACCAAACCCGGCCCCAGCAACGTCAGGTTCGACCTCATCGCCCTGGTCGTCGTCGACGAGGACCCACCGGGCCGCGCCGAGGAGGACCTCCTCGGCCCCGAACACCGCGCCCTGCTCTCCCTCTGCCGGGCCGAGACCCAGTCGGTGGCCGAACTCGCCGCCGACGCCGACCTCCCCGTGGGCGTCGTCCGGGTCCTCCTCGGCGACCTCCTCGAATCGGGCTTCGTACGCGTCAGCCGGCCCGTACCGCCCGCGCAGCTCCCCGACGAACGCATCCTGAGAGAAGTGATCGATGGCCTACGAGCGCTCTGACAGCACCGGCGCGGACGGCGGCGCCGACACCGCTCTCGCCCTGAAGATCCTCGTCGCGGGCGGCTTCGGCGTCGGCAAGACCACCCTGGTCGGGTCGGTCAGCGAGATCCGGCCCCTGCGCACCGAGGAACGCCTCAGCCGGGCCGGCGAGCTCGTCGACGACACCGGGGGAGTGGACCGGAAGACCACCACGACCGTGGCCATGGACTTCGGCCGCATCACCATCCGCGCGGGCCTCTCGCTGTACCTCTTCGGCACCCCGGGACAGGACCGCTTCTGGTTCCTCTGGGACGAGCTCTCGCAGGGCGCCCTGGGTGCGGTCGTCCTCGCCGACACCCGCCGTCTGGAGGACTGCTTCCCCGCGGTCGACTACTTCGAGCACCGGAAGATCCCGTTCGTCGTGGCCGTCAACTGCTTCGAGGGCGCCCGCTCCTACGGGGCGCAGGAAGTGTCCCGCGCCCTCGATCTCGACCTGGGCACACCGGTGCTGCTCTGCGACGCGCGCGACCGGGACTCCGGCAAGGAGGTCCTCATCCGCGTCGTCGAGTACGCCGGACGGATGCACACCGCCCGACTCCTCGACAGCGTCGGAGGCTGAACGGGCGTCACGGGCCCGCGGGCGTACGACGGCACACCCGGGCGGATCGGGGTGCTTGCCCTGTCCACGACAGTGCGTAAGGCTTGCCGCGACACGCGGTCCGTACGGCGCACGCGGGCACGGGGCCCGGCCGGCGCGACCGCACCGAAGAGGGGGAGGACACCGCATGGCGCTGGACAAGGGGCTCGACTGGCTCCTGGACGATCTGACCCGGCGGGTCGGACCCATACGGCACGCGCTGGTGCTGTCGAACGACGGCCTGGTGACGGGCGCGAGCGGCGAACTCGTCCGGGAGGACGCGGAGCACCTGGCCGCCGTCTCCTCCGGACTGCACAGCCTCGCGCGCGGCTCCGGCAGGCACTTCCGGGCCGGCCGGCCCCGGCAGACGATGGTCGAGTTCGACGAGGCGCTGCTGTTCGTCACTGCGGCGGGCGAGGGCAGCTGTCTGTGCGTGCTCAGCGACGCCGAGGCCGACGTCGGCCAGGTCGCGTACGAGATGACGCTGCTGGTCAACAGGGTCGGCGAGCACCTGGGCGTCGCGGCGCGTCAGCCGGGCGATCCCACCGCCTGAGTTTTCCACAGGCGGTTGTCCACAGGTCGCGCACGCACCGTCACTCTCCGTTACGTTCATGGGTGTCGGGTTCGCCTGAACCCGGTCCCGGTCGATGGGCCGGAGTGAACGAGCGGGAGAGGCGGCGGACGCCATGACGGTGGACGAGACGACACGGGCGGTGGCACCGGTCCGAGCGGCGGAAGAGCTGGAACTGAAGCGCGACGAGTTCCGGCTCGCCGTCCGGATGGGGCTGATCAGGACCGTCCCGAACCCGGTCGCCGTCCCGGACCCACGGGGAGCGCACCGGGACCGGCCGCCCGAGCGGCGCCCGGTCGCGCGCGCCGAGCTCGACCGGCTCAAGGCGGCGCCGGACTTCCCCGACGGCCTGCGGGAGCGCGTGCGCGCCGTGGGCGCGGGGGAGGCCGCCGCGCTCCTCTCCATCGCCTACGACCGCTTCAACCGCCTGGCCCGCACCGGCCACCTGAGCCCGGTCCGCTTCTACCTCAACCGCTACCGGGCCGTGGTCTGGCTCTACCTGGCCGCCGAGGTCACCGAATTCGGCGAGAAGAATCCCGGACTGCTCACCGGTCGGCTCCCGGCCGACGTGCGCGAGCGGGACGCCGCCGGCGAGGACCTGCGCGCCAGGAACTGGCGCTCCCGACACCTGTCCCTCCTCCTGCGCGACACCGACGACCCCTGGGCCCGCGCGGCGGCGATCGCCTCCCTGCTCGACCCCCTCCAGGTCGCGGAGGTCGTCGACGACCCCTACGAACGCACCTACCTCGACCGGCTGCGCCCCGTGCCACCGCCGGGCGTCCCCGTCTCGGGCGCCGCCCACGAGACCGCCGCCCGCCTCGTCCGCGCCGACGACCCGGACGAGATCCTCTGGCACCGGATGAGCCTCGCCCTGGCCCTGGACGAAGCCCGCACCGCCCGCCAGGCACCACACCCGGGTGAGCGCCGACGACCGGCGCCGGAACAGGATTCGACTCCGCAGCCCGAGCACCCACCAGCGGCGGAAGCCACGGAGCGAGAGGAACCGGCGCGGGAGGCCGAGCCCGCGGTCGCCCCGCCCACACCCCGGCCCCTGCCCCCACCCGGCCGCCCACGCACCGACAGGGCTGCGCCGCCGCCGGGCCGGGCGACAGCCACCCGGCGCCCGGGACTGCTGCGCCGCATCCGACGCGCCCTGCCTGGCAGGACGACGACAGGCGGGGGGTGGGGCGAGGGACACGACTGGCGTTGAGAAACCGAGAGGCGGGGGCGGTGGGGCTGGGGATGGTGGGGGCCCGGGTGTCCACATCGGCGTCGGCTCCCTCCGGCGAACTTCAGTCGATGGCGAACAGTTCGCGGAGCTCGGGTGCGGGTGCGGGTATCTGGGTGGGCGGTGAGGATGGGGGCATGTTGTTGGCTCGTGTCGCCGAGGTCTCCCGGGAGGTGGCCGCCGCGCCGGCGCGGTCGCGGAAGATCGCGTTGCTCGCCGAACTGTTCGGGGAGGCCACGCCCGAGGAGAGTCCGCTCGTCATCGGCTATCTCTCGGGCCGGCTGCCGCAGGGCCGGATCGGCGTCGGCTGGAGCACGCTCAAGGAGGTCGTTCCGCCCGCCGTTCCCCCCGTCGACGTGCCCGCCCTGACGCTGGCCGGGGTGGACGCGGCGATGGAGGAGCTCGCGGGGGTCGCCGGGCCGGGGGCGAAGGGGGAACGGGCTCGCAGGGTGCGGGAGTTGTGCGCGGCGGCGACCGTCGAGGAGCAGGAGCTGCTGGTGCGGCTGCTCTCGGGTGAGGTGCGGCAGGGGGCGCTGGACGCCGTCGCGCTGGAGGGCGTCGCGAAGGCCGCCGACGTGCCCGCCGCCGAACTGCGGCGCGCCGTGATGCTGGCGGGCTCGCTGCCGCCGGTGGCCCAGGCGGTCCTCGCGGACGGGCGCGCGGCGCTCGACCGGTTCACCCTGCGGGTCGGGCGGCCCGTGCAGCCGATGCTCGCGCACACGGCCGGTTCCGTCGCCGAGGCCGTGCGGGCGCTGGGGCCGTGCGCGGTGGAGGAGAAGCTGGACGGCATCAGGATCCAGGTGCACCGGGACGGGGAGGAGGTGCGGGTCCACACGCGTTCGCTGGACGACATCACCGCCCGTCTGCCCGAGGTCGTGGCCGTCGCCCGCGAGGTGCCGTCGGGGTCGTTCATCCTGGACGGCGAGCTGATCGCCCTCGATCCCGGCAGCGGCCGGCCGGCGGCGTTCCAGTCCATCGCCGGGCGGGTCGGCTCGCGTACGGACGTCACCGGCGCCCGGGCCGCGCTTCCGCTCACCCCCGTCTTCTTCGACGTCCTCGCCGCCGACGGGGAGGGCCTCGTCGACCGGCCCGGCCGCGAGCGGCACGCGGTGCTCGTCCGGCTGCTGCCCGAGGAGCGCCGGGTGCGCCGTCTGGAGGTCGCCGACGCGGAGGATCCGGCGGGGCGGGAGGCGGCGGAGCGGTTCTTCGCCGACACCCTGGCCCGGGGGCACGAGGGCGTCCTGGTCAAGGCGCTCGACGCGCCGTACGTGGCCGGGCGGCGCGGCCGGACCTGGCTCAAGGTGAAGCCCGTGCACACCGTCGACCTCGTGGTCCTCGCCGTCGAACGGGGTCACGGGCGCCGCACCGGCTACCTCTCCAACCTCCACCTCGGCGCCCGCGCGGCGGACGGCAGCGGCTTCGTGATGGTGGGAAAGACCTTCAAGGGCCTCACGGACGACATGCTCCGCTGGCAGACGGACCGGCTCGCGGAACTGGCCGTCGAGGACGACGGGTACACGGTGAGGGTCCGGCCCGAGCTGGTCGTGGAGATCGCCTACGACGGCCTCCAGCGCTCCACCCGCTATCCCGCCGGCATCACCCTCCGCTTCGCCCGCGTGCTGCGTCACCGCCCCGACAAGGCCGCGGCCGAGGCCGACACCGTCGAGAGCCTCCTCCCCACCGGCTGACGGGGGCGCGGAGAAGGAGGATGCTGGAAGGGTGGCACGTGGTCGCGAGGAGATGAACGACGTGTACGACTTGCACATCGACACCGACGTCAACGTCCAGCTGAGTGACTGCCGCCGGGCGGACGCCCGGGCGGTCTTCGACGTCCTCGACCGCTACTACCGGCTGGAGGACGTGGAGCCCGCCGCCCCGGCGGAGACAGGACCGGCCACCACGGTCTGGATGGCCACCTTCGACACGTCCGGCGGCCGGCGCGAGAGCACGCCTCCCCCCGCCCTCGGCGGGAAGGTGGCCGCCGTGCTGACCGGTGGGTACCACGCCGTCGCCCAGGTCGAGAAGGTGCTCGCCGCCGACTTCGACATCGAGTCCCTCCAAGCGGTCTCGGGCGATCAGGAGACCGAGGCGCGGCTGCTCCTCGCCTCCCGCTGAGCCACCCGGAGACCCTGGACACCCCGGGACACCTCCTGCACCCGGACGGAGCGGACGGGCCCCGTCCGGGGCGGAGTGATGCCCGCGGACGGGAAGAGGAGACCCCCCTTCCGACCTCGGTATACACCGTGTGTAGAGTTCACGGCGGCCTTTCGGTTCCCGCGCCTTGACCAGCGCGGACGGGGCCGCGTCACACACGAAACCGGGGAAAGCGGGTACCACCATGTTCCGATCCAGTCCGGGCCGTCACGGTGGGAGGACCGCCGCCGTGCTCGCCGCCGCCACGCTCATGCTCACTCTCGGCGGCTGCGGGGTGGACCCGCTCACGCCGCAGGCCGCGCGGGCCGAGTCGGGCGGCGACGACAAGGCGGGCGCGGACTCCCGCCGGGTCGACTGCGCCAAGGTGAAGTGCATCGCGCTCACCTTCGACGCCGGACCGGGCAAGGACACCCCGCACCTCCTCGACGTCCTGAAGGAGAAGAGGGTCCCCGCCACCTTCTTCCTCCTCGGCCACAAGCACGTCGACCGCTATCCGAAGGTCGTCAAGCGGATCGCGGACGAGGGTCACGAGGTCGCCAACCACACCTGGTCCCATCAGATCCTCACCGACCTCGACGAGAACGAGGTGCGGGAGGAGCTGTCCCGCACCCAGGACGCCGTAGAGAAGATCACCGGCCGCAAGCCGGTCCTCATGCGCCCGCCCCAGGGCCGCACCGACTCCATGGTCAGTGACGTCAGCAAGGAGCTCGGCCTCGCGCAGATCCTCTGGAGCGTCACCGCCAAGGACTACTCCACGACCGACTCCGCCCTGATACGGCAGCGCGTCCTCGACCAGGCGCACCGCGACGGCATCATCCTGCTCCACGACATATACGACGGCACCGTCCCCGCCGTCCCCGGGATCATCGACGAGCTCCAGAACCGCGGCTACACCTTCGTCACCGTCCCCGAACTCCTCGCCCCCGGCACCGCCCGCGCCGGAGCCGTCTACCGGCCCGAGAAAGACTGACCGACGCGCGCTGGGTGACCCGACTCACACCGTTCACCCCGAAGTATCCGGAACACAGAGCAATCGTTCACCGTTCACCCTTATGTGACGGCGAAGGAAGCCGGTCCCCGAGGATCCCCCCCAGAGGTGACCGCCCTTCACCCCGTCACGGTGAGTGGCCCCGGCTGGAACCCCCCGTCCAGCCGGGGCTCCGCCATGTCGGGGGCCGGCCACGCGCGGGCGGCGCACAGCGCGCGAGGGGCGCGTACGACGGCGCGTTCGACCCGTTCGAGTGAGCTCACGCATGGCGGCCGTCGTCACGGGCAGTGATCGTTCGGGCCGGTCGGTGATCATCCTCCGGCCCCCCGACCAGGCACCGCGCCACCGTCCGAGGGGGGACCCATGTCGCTCGCCACCGCACCGCTCGCCCGCCGGGCGCTGCCGGCCGCCGCCGCGCTCGCGCTGCTCACCGGCTGCACCTCCGTCCACCCCGACGTGCCGGGACCGCCCGCCGTGCCTGCCGGGCGCGCCGCGCAGGACGCGCTCCTCAGGGCGGCCGAGCGCCGGCTCGTCGACGACTGCCTGACCGACCGCGGCATCCGGGCCACCGCCGAACCACGCGCCCCCGCCGGGGACCGGGCCCTCCAGGCCGCCCTGTTCGGGACCGGGCCCCGTGAACTCTCCGTGACGCTCGCCACCGGCGCCACCGTCACCGCCCACAGCGACGGCTGCCTGGCCGCCGCCAAGGACCGGCTCTACGGCGACCAGCACCGCTGGTTCCAGGTCCAGGTCGTCGTCGACAACCTCCGCGCCGAGGCACAGGCCCGCTACCGCGACGACCCCGCCCACAGATCCGCCCTCGCCCGCTGGACGGAGTGCGTCGCCCCGGCGGGCCGCCCCCGCCCCGAGCGCCCCGACCCCGAGGAGTCCGCCCGTTGCGCGCGGGAGACCGGACTCGACGCGACCCGCGCCCGACTGGAGCGCGCCGAGCTGGCCGAGGTGCGCGCCCTGCACCGCGACGAGCTCACCACCTACCGGCAGTTGCGCGACAGCGCGCTGCGGCGGGCGGTCCTGCTGCCCGCGCCCACCCCACCACCGAAAGGCAGAGCCACCCCGTGAAGCGCTTCCTGGCCACCACGGCCGCCACCCTCTTCGCCGTCACCACCGGCCTCACCGCCGCAGCCCCCGCCACCGCCGCCGAATGCCCCTCCGGACACTTCTGTGTCTGGCAGGACTCGAACTTCGGCGGACAGCGGGCCAACTGGAGCGGCGACGACGGCTGGTGGGAGAGCTGGATCTCCGACACCGACTCCTCGTGGGCCAACCACGGCATCTCCGGACCGGGGATCAAGGACCACGTGCGGGTCTACGAGAGCGCCTGGCAGGGCGGCAGCATGACCATCTGCCTCGCCCCGGGCCAGGAGGTGGGGTACAACGCCGCGGCCAACGATCGCGGCGACTCCCACATCTGGGCGACCGGCTGCTGACGCGGCGCCCCACGCGCCCGCGCCCCACGCGCCCGTACCCCACACGGCCGCGCCCCACGCGCCCGCACCGCAGGCGCCGGCGTCCGGCGCGTCCCGGTCACCGGGTGCGTCGGGCCCCCGGGTGGCGGAGCGCCGAGGCGAGCATCAGGCCCGCGCCCCGGACGACGCTGGTCGCCGGGTCGTTGGCCAGCCGGACCCGGGCGCGCAGCACCTGGGCGAGGCGCGCGGTCACGTCGAGCCGCAGCGCGCCGCCGCCGGTCACCAGGACTCCCCGGCGCAGTGCTCCGCGCACCGCGCCGGTGGCGTCCTCGCGCCACATGTCGCTCACCATGTCGGCGGCGGTGCCCACCACCGCGTCCGACACCCCGCCGTACGGGGGCAGGTCGTCGACGCCGAGCTCGGCGAGCCGCGCGTCCTGCACCTGTCCGTCCACGACGAGCGTGACCTCGGTCAGCCGGGCGCCGAGGTCGACCACGAGCAGCGGGCCGCCGCCGGGCGGCCCCGCGTAGGCCGCGGCGGCCCGGGCGCTGTCCACGGCGATCACCCGGACCGGCCCGAGACCGGCGACCACCCGGCGGGCCGCCTCGCGCTCGGCCGGGGCGGCGAGCACCGGGTGGGTCAGCATCACGACGGTGTCGTGGCTCTCGCCGCCCGGGGCGGAGGCGGCGAGGCGCTTGAGGAGCAGCAGCTGGGCGGAGTCGTCCGACACCCGGCCGCGCCGGACCGCCGTGCTCGGCACGTCGGCGAAGACGCCCGCCCCCGGCGCCCAGGCCCGCGTCCGAGAGCTGCCGATGTCGAGGGCGATCCCCCGCACCGGCCGCCGCGCGTCCAGGTGGGTGCCACCGGCTCCGTACGATCCCATCGCTTCCGTCCATTCCCTGTCGGCCCCGCTGAATGCGAGGCCGATCCGCGCCCACACTATGCAGGATCCTCTGCGGGAACGCTACGGCGCTTGGGGATCGAAGGTCAGGCCGCGGTGCCGAGCCAGAGGTCCGGGCCGAAGACCTCGTAGTGGACGTCGGCGGCGGCGACCCCGGAGGCGACGAGGTCGCCGCGGACCGCGCGCAGGAAGGGGAGCGGGCCGCAGAGGTAGGCGTGCGTGCCGGCAGGGAGTTCCAGGGCGGTCACGTCGGCGCGGCCCTCGCGCGCGCCGGACGCGCCCGGAGCCTCGTACCAGAGGTGCAGGCTGCCCTGCGGCAGCCGGCCGACGAGCTCGCGCAGCTCCTCGGCGTGGGCGTGCGCCTCGGGGGAGCGGTCGGCGTGCACGACGACGACCGGGCGCTCGGCGCCGGTGGCGGCGAGGTGGTCGAGCATGGCGAGCATCGGGGTGCTGCCGATGCCGGCGGAGGCGAGCAGCAGCGGCCCGTCGCCCTCGGGCAGGACCAGGTCGCCGAAGGGCGCGGAGACCTGGAGGACGTCGCCGGCGGCCGCGTGGGTGTGGAGCCGGTTCGAGACCTCGCCCGCCGGGTCGCCGTCGACCCGCTTCACGGTGATCCGCCAGGCGGGGCGGCCCGGGGCGCTGGAGAGGCTGTACTGGCGGATCTGGTGGGCGCCGTCCGGGAGGGCGACGCGCACGCTCACGTACTGGCCGGGCCGGAAGGGCGGCAGCGGCTCGCCGTCCGGGTCGGTGAGCGTCAGGGAGACGGTGTCCGCGGTCTCCTCGCGCCGCTCGGAGATCCGCACCGGGCGCCAGACCTGGCCGTCGTCGACGCCCGCCTCCTGGTAGAGGCGGCTCTCCAGGGCGATGAGCGCGTTCGCCATCAGCCAGTACACCTCGTCCCAGGCCTGGGCGACCTCGGGGGTGACGGCCTCGCCGAGCACCTCGACGATCGCGGCGAAGAGGTGCTCGTGCACGATCTTGTACTGGTCGGCCGTGACGCCGAGCGAGGCGTGCTTGTGCGCGATGCGGGAGAGCAGGGTGTCGGGACGGGTGTCCGGGTGCTCCAGGAGCGCGACGGCGAAGGCGGCTATGGAGCCGGCGAGCGCCTTGCGCTGGTCGCCGTTGGCCTGGTTGCCGCGGTTGAACAGGTCGCGCAGCAGCTCGGGGTGGGCGTCGAAGAGCCGCCCGTAGAAGCGCTCGGTGATCCGGTCGAGTGCCCCGCCGACGGCGGGCAGGGTGGCGCGGACGACGGGTACGGCCTGCTCGGACAGCATCGGAACTCTCAATCTGGTAGATGATCTACGTATTTAAAAGGCTGGGGAATCCCGTGTGACGGAGGCCGCACGGGCAGGGGTGGGAGGGGGTCAGGAAGGGGTGCGCGGGGTGAGGGAGAGGAGGACGGGACCGGTCGGCGAGCGTACGAGATCGGCCACCGTCAGCGGGTCGAGCGTGCGGTAGAAGGCGTCCTGCGCCTCCCGCAGCGCGCCCCGGAGCCGGCAGGCCGCCCGCAGCGGGCACGGCGGATCGCCCTCGCAGCCGACGACCTCCTCCTCGCCCTCCAGCGTCCTGGTCAGCCAGCCCACCGAGGAGCGCCGGCCGAAGTCGGTGAGGGCGAGCCCGCCTCCGCGTCCGCGCCGGGCCTCCACCACGCCGAGGTGCTGGAGCCGGGTGACCACCTTCGCCATGTGGGCGTGTGGCACCGCCAGCTCCTCCGCCACCACGCGCGTGGTGACGGGCTCCTCGTCTTCGGCGACCGCCAGGCGCATCACGGCGCGCAGGGCCAGGTCGGTGAACTTGGTCAACCTCACGGCACGACCGTATCAAAGCGGCATCCCGGACTCGCATTAGGGTGCGTGTCCGGGATGCCGGGGGGCAGCGGGGCCCGCAGAGCGGGCGGGGTGGGGGGGGGAGGGGGGAGGATCAGGCGAGGATCTTGGCCTTCGCCTGCTGGAACTCCTCCTCGGAGATGGCGCCCTTCTCCTTCAGGTCGGCGAGCCGGGCCAGTTCGTCGGTGGCGCTCGGGGCGCCCGCGCCGGCCTGGGTGCCGGCCGTCTGCCGGATGTACTCCTGGAAACGGGCCTCCGCGTCCTTCGCCTGCTTGGCGTCGCGCAGCCCCATGCCCTTGCCGCGGGCGATCACGTAGACCAGCACGCCGAGGTAGGGGAGCAGGATGCAGAAGATCAGCCACCCGGCCTTCCCCCAGCCGCTCAGCTCGTGGTCCCGGAAGATGTCGGTGATCACCTTGAAGAGCAGGAAGAGCCACATGATCCAGAGGAAGAACCACAGCATCGTCCAGAAGACGTTCAGGAGGGGATAGTCGTCCATTCCCGCGCACTCCGTTCCCGCCGGCCGGAAGGCCGGGCGTTGGAGCGAGTCTCACTCGCCCGGCCCGGACCCGCACGTCGTGGCGGACTGCCGGGGCTCGGCGTGCGGGCCCGCGTCCGCCGTGGTCGCATGGAGATCCCGTACGCGGACGGCGGCCCCGCCCCGGAGGAGCGGAGAGCCAGGAGCGGAGAGCCATGGGACCGGTGGAATTGGTGGTGCTCGCCTTTCCGGGCGAGCGGCTGAAGGTGGCGGCCGTCGCCGCGATCGCCGAACTCCGCAAGGAGGGACAGGTCAGGCTGATCGACTCGCTCGTCGTCGTGCGGTCACCGTCCGGGGAGGTCTCCACCTCCGAACTGATCGAGTACGACGAGTACGACGAGGCCACCGCCGAGATCGGCCCCGAGGCCAATCTGCTCGGCCCCGAGGACGCGGCCGAGGTCGCGCAGTCCCTCGAACCGGACTCCTGCGCGCTGATGCTGCTCGTCGAACACATCTGGGCCGGCCGGGCCGCCGAGGCCATCCGGGAGGCGGGCGGCCGCATCGCGGCCCGGGTGCCCATCCCCGACGGCCATGTGGAATTGGCACGCGCCGCCTACGAGCAGGCGGTCGCCGCCG
This sequence comes from Streptomyces sp. R302, assembly GCF_012927245.1. GTDB lineage: Bacteria > Actinomycetota > Actinomycetes > Streptomycetales > Streptomycetaceae > Streptomyces. Next base: position 376,272 of record NZ_JABBGE010000007.1, on the reverse strand, counting down.
CCGCGGGAAGGAGCTGACACCCGATGTTCATGCGCCGCCGCCCCCTCGTCCGCCCCGTGGTCCGCCCCGCCGGAGCGCCGCTGCTTCGCGGTGCCCTCGTCGGCGGAGCCGCGTACGCCGCAGGCCGCAGCGCCGCCCGGTCCGCCCGCCGCGAACAGGACCAGGAACAGGCGATCGCCGATCTTCAGTACCAGCAACAGGCCCAGCAGCCGCCCCCGCAGGCGGCACCCGCCGCGCCGCCCCCGCCCCCGCAGGCCCCGGCCGCGCCTTCGCCCGGCGGGCAGGCCGGCGCCGAGGGCCTGACGGAACAGCTGACCCGGCTCGGCGCGCTCGCCAAGGAAGGACTGCTCACCCCCGAGGAGTTCGCCGCGGCGAAGGCCAGGCTCCTCGGCGTCTGAACCCGAGGAGGACGGGGCCCGGGCGGACGGGCCCGGGCCCCCGCCGGTCGGCCGATCAGCCGGTGCGCAGCGCCGCGAGCGTGGCAAGCGCGCGGTCCGCGTGGGCGCTCATCCGCAGCTCGCTGCGGACGACCTCCTTGACCCGCTGGTCCTGCCCGATCACGAACGTGACCCGCTTCGTCGGCGCGAGCGAGAAGCCGCGCCGCACGCCGAAGCGCTCCCGTACGGCACCCTCGGGGTCGGAGAGCAGCGGATAGCCGAGCGAGTGCCGCTCGGTGAACTCCTTCTGCTTCTCGACCTCGTCGCCGCTGACGCCCACCGGCAGCGCGCCCGCCGCGCGGAACTCCGCGGCCAGATCGCGGAAGTGACAGGCCTCGGCGGTGCAGCCGGGCGTCATCGCCGCCGGGTAGAAGAAGAGGACGACCGGCCCTTCGGCGAGCAGCCCGGAGAGGGAGCGCGGGGCGCCGGTCTCATCCGGAAGGGTGAAGTCCTCGACGAGATCGCCGACGTTCATGGGGTCCGCCCCTTCGTCGGGCGCCCGGTCTCCCGGTGTCCGCCCGGTCCGCGCCCGCCGGCCTCCCCGACGGACTACCCGAGAGTTCTACCGCAGGGTAGGAGCCGCCGTCACCCCGCGCCCGCCTTCGCCGGGCGTCACCCCGTGCCCGCCTCCGCCGGGAGCCACCTCGGGGCCGGGTCCGCCGAGGCCCGCGGCGATCCGCGCGTCCAGGACCGCGAGTACGCGTTCGCCCCAGCGGAGGTTCTCCTCCTCCAGGAGCCGGCCCCGCATCAGCGTCAGATACGGCCCGACGCGCTCCGCCTCCCGCAGGTACGTCTCCTCGTCACGGCCGCCGAGCAGCCACTCCCGCAGCCGTTCGTACCGGGCCAGCTTGTCCCGGGAGACCTCCATGTGCCGTGCCACGAAGCCCCGTACGGCCCCGGTGTCGCCGCCGTCGCAGGCCTGCACCTGCACCATCAGCTCGTCGCGCACCGCCGTGGGCCGCGGCGGCACAGAGGTGAAGGAGTCGAGGTCCCGCCGGCCCTCCGGGGTGAGGCTGAACATCCGCTTGTTCGGACGCCGTTCCTGCTCGACCACGCGCGCGGCGATCAGCCCGGCCTCCGAGAGCCGGTCGAGCTCGCGGTAGAGCTGCTGGGGGGTGGCGGCCCAGAAATTGGCGACGGACACGTCGAAGATCTTGGCGAGGTCGTATCCGGATGCCTCGCCCTCCAGAAGAGCTGCGAGGACGGCGTGCTTGAGCGACATCCGGACACGCTAGCAGTCCGTTGAATAGTTTCCTCCGCACCTATTCAACGTTCGGAGGATCCACGGCCGCCCGGTCCTGCCTGGCACCCCGCCCCGCCCCTGCCTAGGCTGGATCACCACGACACCACGGGGGAGACGACCGGGGGCCGGAGGAGCGAGCAGCGCCATGGAGACCGACGCGTACGTCTACACCAGCTACATCAGGACCACCCCGGACGAACTGTGGAAGGCGCTCACCGAGCCGGAACTGACCCGGCGCTACTGGGGCGTGGCCTTCGAGTCGGAGTGGACCCCCGGCGCGCCGATGGTCTGGGACGAGGGCGACCGCCGGACCGCCGACCCCGAGCAGGTCGTCGTCGAGGCCGTGCCGGGCCGCCGGCTCGCGTACACCTGGCACACCTTCACCCCCGAATGGGCGAGGGCCGTCCGCCTGGACGACGAGGTGTACGGACGCCTCGCCCGCGAGCGCCGGTCCACCGTCGCCTTCACCGTCGAACCCTCCGGCGACACGGTCCGGCTGACGGTCACGCACAGCGGCCTGGAACCCGACGGCATCATGCGGGGACTCATCGGGGAGGGCTGGCCGGCGATCGTCTCCAGTCTGAAGTCCCTCCTGGAGACCGGGGAGGAGCTCCCCGAACCGCCCCGCTGACCCATTCGAGTCGTCTCGCGGACCTCTCGCCCGCCACGCCCATGCCCTTGATCATCTTTTTCTCCTCTCGTCGGTTCTGATACTCCGGTCGGCGCCCGCCCGCCGGCTTCCGGCCGGTCGGCATCGGTCAGCACCGGTCAGCGACGAAAGGGGAGGGTGTCCGACGTGCCGTCACACCGATACGTACAGGGGCGGGGAGCGCTCTCCCTCGCCGTCGGGGCCGTACTCGTCACCACCGCCGCCGCGCAGCCGCCCCCGGACGGCCACCCGGGCACGGCGACCGCGCAGGCGCCCGCCGTGGTCACGGTCGGCGTCTGCCCGGCCGCCGTCGGACTGTGCCGGCTGTACCCCACCACCGTGACCCTCGACGACCCCGATCCCGACCCCGACTCCGACCCCGACCCCGACCCCGACTCAGAACTCGACCCCGACCCCACCCCCGCCCCGGCACCCGCCACCGTCACCCTGCCCCGCGCCGCCACAGGGCCCGTCGACCTCGCCCTGCGCACCCCCGGGCGGCTCACGGACGTCACCGTCACCGACCGGCGCGGACGCCGGATCGCCGGACGCGCCGGCGCCGACGGCACGCGCTGGACCAGCGAGGTCGCGCTGCCCGCCGGAGGCACGTACACCGCCCGGCTCGTCGTGGAGGAGCCCGGGGACGGCGGCCCGCGCCGCCGGACCGTCCGGATCGCCGTGCGGACCGCGAAGGCCCCGGCGGGGGAGCGGCTCACCGTGGTCTTCGGTCCCGGAGGCGGCCGGCGGGGCCGTACGTACGGGGTGGGCCAGCCCGTCACCGCGGAGCTCAGCCACCCCGTCCCGGCCGGCGACCCGTCCGCCCGCCGGACCGTGGAGCGCGCCCTGGAGGTACGCAGCGAGCCCCGGGTCGAGGGGGCCTGGCACTGGGTGGACGCCGACACCCTGCACTACCGGCCGCGCGCCTACTGGCCGTCCGGCGCCACCGTCCGGATCCGCTCGGGCCTCGACGGGGCCCGCGTCACCGACCGGCTCCACGGCGGCCCCTCACGGCCCCTCACCTTCACCACCGGCGCCCGCGTGGAGGCCGTCACCGACGTCGCCGCCCACGAGATGCGGGTCTACCGCGAGGGCCGCCTGCTCCGCGTCATCCCCGTCACCACCGGCAAGCGCGGCTTCCGCACCCGCGTCGGCACCAAGGTCGTCCTCGGCAAGGAGCCGCTGGTCCGGATGCGCGGCGACTCGATCGGCATCGCCCGCGGCAGCCGCGAGTTCTACGACCTCAAGGTCCGCTGGGCCACCCGGGTGACGTGGAGCGGCGAGTACCTGCACGCCGCCCCCTGGTCCCTGGACGCCCAGGGCAGCGCCGACGTCAGCCACGGCTGCACCGGCATGTCCACCGAGGCCGCCCGCTGGTTCTACCGCACGGTCCGCGAGGGCGACCTCGTCCGGGTCGTCCACGGGTACGGCGCCCTGATGACGCCCTTCGACAACGGCTACGGCGACTGGAACCTCGGCTGGCCCGAGTGGCTGCGCGGCAGCGCCCTCGGCGCCCGCACACCCGGCCACGCCGCCGCGGGCCCGCTGCGCCCCGAGCTCTGAGGACGGTTCAGCCCCCGGCGGCGCCCGGCGCCTTCGCCGGTCCGGTCAGGCCCTCGGCCGGCTCCTGCGCCCGGCGCTCCGCCCGGTCCGCGTCCCGGACGGGTTCGGGGGTGCTCGGCGCGGGCTCGCCGAGCATCAGCCGGGGGCGGCGCTGGAGTCCGGCGCCGACGAGCACCCCGAGGGCGATCGCGGCGACCGTGATCACCGTGCCGACCAGGCTGTTCAGACCGCCGCCGGTGTCCTTCTCGACGATGATCTCCGAGACGCTGGTGAGCCCGACCGCGCCGGGGACCAGGAGCCAGAAGCAGGGCAGGAAGACCACCTGGTCGGGGGTGCGGGAGCGTTTCTCGATCCAGGTCGCCATCGGCGGCAGCACCGCCCCGGCGGCGAAGGCGCCGAAGGCCGCCCCGGCGAGCTCGGAGGCGGCCGACTGCACCAGCCGCTCCACGAGGAGCGCGCCGAGCAGCCAGCCGGTGACCCGGGGCGGGGCGGAGAAGTACAGCAGGAAGCCGAAGCCGAGCAGCAGCACCCCCACCCAGGGCGCCCAGTGCCCGAGCGTCTCGGCCGTCTTCCCGCCGGAGGGGCGCGGCCGGAGGAGTTCGGAGCCGACGAGGATGCCGAGCGAGAGCAGGAGCAGCACGGTCAGCGCGCCGGCCAGCCGGGAGAGCCCCGACAGCGCGGCCCCGGTGGCGAGTTCGATGGCGCCGAGGGTGAGCGCCGCACCGGGCAGGAAGGCGATGAGCGGCGGGATGTAGAGGACGGCGGGGTTCTCGTGGAGGAGGGGGCCCGCCCAGCGCAGCGCGGCGGCCGTGACGAGGATGGCGGTGACCACCGGCAGGGCGGTACGGGCCGCGGGCAGGCGGTCGCCGAAGAGGCGCAGCAGACCGACGCCCGCGCCGAGCACCGCGTACCCGGCGACGGCGGGCACGGTCGCGTGCCGCATGGTGCCGAGCCCGACGGTCAGCAGCACGTACCCGAAGACGGTGGCGGCCGGGCTGAACCGGTCCGGCCGCTCCCGGTTCTCCCGCAGCGCGCGCCGCACCTCGCCGAACGGCACCTCCTCCGCGAGCATCCGGCCGACCAGCGCCTGGAGCGCCTCCACCTGGTCGAGCCGGAGGTCGGGCCCTTCGACCGGGGCGAAGTCCAGCTCGCCGCCGCGCCCGTCCGGCCCGCCGCCGACCCGGACGAACAGCCCGGTGGGGACGACGAAACAGCGGGCCCTGGTGCCGTAGCGGGCGGCGACGTCGTGCAGCGTCCGCTCGACCTCCGAGCTGCGCTCGGCGGCCCGCAGCAGGTCGGAGCCGAGCTCGCAGAGGAGCGAGGCGAGGTCCCGGAGCCGTTCCCGGTCGGCGGTGTCGTCCTCCGGCAGGGTGACGGTGCCGGTGCGTCGCCGGGGCCGCAGCGCCGCCGCGCGCCGCGCGAGACCGCGCACATCGAGTCGGGACAAAAGCCGCATTCGTGAACGTTAACAGGGGGGTGCGTGATGAGCGGGGCGGGGCGGGTCGAGGGGGGGTGAGGTGGGCGAGGGGGGGGCGAGGTGGGGCGGTGCGAGGTGGGGCCGGAGTGGCGGGGCGTCAACCTCCGTTCTCGCTTCGCTCCTTGAGGGTCGCCTGCGCGCCTGGTCGCCTGGGTCGTTTGGGGAACCGACCGCCGTCAGTCGTTGACCGCCGTCAGGAGGACCACGCTGTCCTCCACCGCGGTCAGCCCATGGCGCTCCTTGGGCATCTCCAGCAGCTCGCCCGCGGACAGTTCGTGCGTCCGGCCGGGGCTGGTCAGGCGCACCCGGCCGGTCAGCACCTGGAGGCTGGACGCCTGGGGGGCGAGGTGTTCGTCCAGGGCCGTGCCGGCCGTCAACGCGATGACGCTCTGCCGCAGCACGCCGTCGTGCAGCACCCGATGGGCGCTGCGCCCGTGCGGTGCGGCGCGAGCGGCGGCCAGGTGCTCGTCGGCGAGGGCGGTGAGATCCAGGTTCATACCCCCAGCCTCGCGGCTGCGCGCGAGGACGCAACTCGGGGCCGGCGCGCCGCCTACTCCACCGGCAGCAGGGCCCCCGTGAGGTGGTCGTACGCCACGTGCGCGTGGAGGCGGACGCCGGTGACGAGGGTGTCGTCGTCGGCGTAGAAGTGCGGATTGTGGTTGGCGACGAGACCGCGCCCGCCCTCCTCCGGCACCGGCTGTCCGTCCGGGCCGAACACCGTGTCCTGGACGCCGAGCATCACGTACAGGCCGCCGAAGCGCTTGACGAACTCGGAGACGTCGTCGTATCCGAGGGTCTGCCCGGTCTCGGTGACGCGCTCCTCGCCGACGACCCGCCGGAAGGTCGGCAGTCCGGCCGCCACCCACGGCGCGGTGTGGTGCACGGGCGGCACCGGCTGGAGGTACCGCACCTCGGCCGTGGCCCCGTACGCGGCGGCCGAGTGCTCGGCGAGGCGCCGGAGCCGCTGCCGCACGTCGTCCATGTCGGACTCCTCCGCGCAGCGGATCGTGCCCCAGAGCGTCACCGTCTGGCCGATGATGTTGAACCGGCCGACGTCCTCGATGTGCCCGATGGTGACGGTGACCGGGTCGAAGGCGGACACCTGGCGGTACAGCTGCCCGATCCCGGTGAGCACCGCCCCGGCCGCGGGCATCGGGTCGACGCCCTGCCACGGCGTGGAGCCGTGCACCTGCTGGCCGGTGATCGTGATCGAGACCAGGACGGAAGCCCCGTACTGGTTCCCCACGCGGTAGCCCAGGGACCCCTTCGGGGCCGGGGTCACGTGCATCCCGAAGGCCATGGTCGGCACCGGGTCGGTGAAGGCGCCCGCGTCGACCATGGCGAGCGCCCCGCCGGTCTCGGTCACCGGCGGTCCCTCCTCGGCGGGCTGGAAGACGAACATGACCGTGCCCGGCAGCCGGTCGCGCACCCCGGCGAGGACCGTCGCCGCGCCCATCAGCATCGCCGTGTGGCAGTCGTGGCCGCAGGCGTGCGAGACGGGGAACGGGCCGCCCGGGTACTCCTCGTCGACCACGGTCGAGGCGAAGTCGACCCCGCACAGGTCCTTCACCGGCAGCGCGTCCGTGTCCGCCCGCAGCGCGACCACCCGGCCGTCGCCTCCGGCGGCGGTCCCGCGCAGCACGCCCACCACCCCGTGCCCGGCGATGCCGGTCCGGACCTCGTCGAGGCCCAGGCTCCGCAGATGGTCCGCGACCAGCCGGGCCGTCTCCGCCTCCCGGTTGGACAGCTCGGGGTGCCGGTGCAGATGGTGACGCCAGGCGATCACCTGGTCGGAGACCTCCCCGGCCAGCCGGTCGAGCTCGCCGTGGACCGGATCGTCGCTCATGCGGCGTCCTCTCGTGAGTGCGTGAGTGCGTGAGTGCGTGAGTGCGTGAGTGCGTGCGTGCGGGTCGGGCGGGTCGGGCGGGGTGCGGGGTGACGGGCAGGCGCGCCGGTCACCCGCCGGTGAGATCGCGGAGCGCGAAGTCGTCGGGCAGCGGGGGCGAGAGGCCGTTGAGGGCCGCGACCAGTTTCTTCTCCTCGTACGTGAAGTGCGATTCGACAAGCGCGATCAGCCCGTCGAGCAGGGTCTGGAGACGGACCAGGAGCTCCTCCACCTGGAGGTGGTCGTGGGCCAGCTCGTCGAGGACGGGGCGCAGCTCGGGGTGGGCCTCGGCGAGCGCCGGAAAGACGCCGCCGTCCTCCGCGGTGTGGTGGCGGGTGAGCGCGGAGCAGAAGGCGAGGCAGTGCGCCCGCAGCTCGCGGGGGCGCTCACCGGCGCCCGACAGGTGGTCGTCGAGCCCGGAGCGGAGGGCGACGAGCTCCTCGCGGAGCCAGAGGTGCACGTGGACGAGCTGGTTCCCGAACGCCGCGAGGCGGTCGGCCGGTTCGGAGGCGGTGGCCATCCGTGCATGATCGCACCGGCGACCGACAACGGGGCCCGTACGGGGAAGGGGTGGGTACGACTCCGGGGCCGTACCCACGCGTGTGCGGGTACGGCCCCGGGGGCGGGCGAGGTGGGCGGAGCGGGCGGGGCGCGTCAGCCGGTGAAGACCTCGACGAGGGACCAGATCGCGAGGCCCGCCATGCAGACGCCGCCGACGCGCTGGACCGTCTTGAGCGGCACCCGCTTGGCGATGAAGCGGCCGGCGACGAGGGCCAGGGCGGAGACCGAGGTCAGCGCCAGGAAGGAGCCGATCGCGGTCGACGCGGTGCCGTTGGTGGCGGCGAGGTTGGCGGTGGTGATCTGGGTCAGGTCGCCCCACTCGCTGATGAAGACGGCCATGAAGGCGGTGGAGAAGACCGGCCAGAAGCCGGTGACGGTCCTGCCGCCCGCGTCGTCCTCCTCGTCGTCGCCCCCCGCGCGCAGCAGGACGAACGCGCCGAAGCCGAACATCAGCGCGGAGACGAGTTTGACGATCCAGCCGGGGAGCAGCCCGAGGAGGCTGCCGGCGCCGACGGCGATGGCGACGTGCACCGCGAAGGCCGCGGAGGTGCCGAACCAGACGTACAGGGGACGCATGCGCGTGCCCATGGCGAGCGACGCGAACATCGTCTTGTCGGGAAGCTCGGCGAGGAAGATGAGCCCGAAGGCGGTGACGATCGCCAAGGGGTCGAGGTGCATACCGGCGCTCTCTGCTCGGTCCGGGCCCGGCGGCTCAGCACGGCACCTCGGTGGGCGACGGGAGGACCACTCGGCCCGGCATGACGGACCACGCCCACGGGGTCGTGGACGTGGTGATGCCTGGCCGAAGGTCTCGCCCGTCCGCGTCACGCGCGGACCCGGTCACCGGGAACCCGGGGGTTCCAGTGTGTCGACGACCGGTTCGCAGGGCTACTCCCCTTCGCTGTCCACCAGTGTAACCGATGGGCGGGGAGGGTAGTAGACGGTGTCTACGCGAGCTGGTAGACAGTGTCTATGTCTCACCCTGTACCTCAGGACCAACCTCAGGATCGACCTCGGGGGGATCGGCCTCACGATCAGCCTCACGATGAGCTTCGGGATCAGCTTCGGGATCAGCTTGAGGGCCGGACGCACGATCCGACGGCCGGCCGGTCGCAGCTGCGCGAGCGGCTCGTCAGGACCGGCGTCGCCCTCGTCGACGCCGAAGGGGCCCAGGCCCTCACGCTCCGCGAGATCGCCCGCCGCGCGGGCGTCTCCCACGGCGCGCCCCGCCGCTGGTTCCCCACCCATCTCGACCTGCTCTCGGCCATCGCCCGCGAGGGCTTCGCCGAACTCGCCGCCAGGGTCGCCGAGGCCGACCGGGAGGCCGACCGCACGGACGCCGGGCCCCGGGCGCGGGCCGAGCTCCTCGCCCGCCGCTACCTCGCGTACGCCGCCGAGCGCCGTGGCATGTACGAGCTGATGTTCCGCCACGACCTGCTGGAGAGCGGCCGGCTGGGGCTGCGGGAGACGAGCCTGCCGCTCTTCGCCCGGCTCACCGCCCTCGTCGCCGAACTCCGCCCGGCCGCCGTCACCGGCGTCGCCCCCGTCACGGCCGCCGGTGCGCTCTGGGCGAACCTCCACGGTCTCGCCCAACTCCGCCACTGGGGCAGCCTCGCCCTCGCCACCGGTTCCGACGACCCCGAGACGCTCGTCCGCGCCACCCTCGACGCCCACCTCGGCCCGGCGGACCCTCCGCGATGAGCACCACCTCCACCACCTCCACACGCACCCTCGTGTGCAGCGTCACCGGCGCCGCCGTCGTCGCCCTGGACGGCACCGTCCTGACGCTCGCCCAGCCCGCCCTCCAGCGCGACCTGCACACCGGCGTCGCCCAGGTCCAGTGGACCGGCACCGGCTACCTCGTCGCCGTCGCGAGCCTCCTCGTCCTCGCCGGGCGGCTCGGCGACCGCCACGGCCACCACCGGGTCTTCGCCCTCGGCGCCCTCGGCTTCGCGGCCGCCTCCGCCGGGATCGCGCTCGCCCCCGGCATCGGCGCCGTCGTCCTGCTCCGGGTCCTCCAGGGGGTCTGCGGGGCGCTGCTCCAGCCGGCCACCCTCGGCATGCTCCGCACCGCCTACCCGCCGGACCGACTCACCCGCCCCATCGCGCTGCGCACCGGCGCCATCGGGCTCGCTGCCGCGGCCGGACCCCTCCTCGGCGGCGCCCTGGTCTCCGCGTACGGCTGGCGCGCGGTCTTCCTCCTCGGCGTGCCCCCGACCCTCGCCGTCGGCCTCCTCGCCCTCACCGTCCGCGAGCCCCACCGGACGGCTCCGGCACGCGCGCGTGCCGGAGGCGGGTTCCCCTCACGCGCGCGTGCCGACGGCGAGTCCCTCGCACCCGCGCGTGCCGGTGGCGACCTCGTCGCACGCGTGCGTGAGGGTCGCGAGTCCCCCGTACGCGCGCGTGCCGGTGGCGATCCGCTCGGTGCCCTGCTGCTCGCCCTGGCGCTCGGGCTCCTCGTGCACGGGCTCGTCACGCTCCCGCACCCGGGCGCGGGTGGGCGGGCCGCCGTCACCCTCGCCGCCTCGGCGGTCGCCGCGCTCGCCCTCGTACGCCACGAACGGCGGGCCCCGGACCCGCTGCTGCCGCCCGCGCTGCTGCGGAGCCGGCCCGTGGCCGCCGGGCTCGCCGCGCTGCTCGCCGCCTCCGCCGCGCTCTCCGGCACCCTCTTCGTGGTCACGTACTTCCTCCAGGAGACGCAGCGGCTCGACCCGCTCGCCGCCGGGGTGCGGTTCCTGCCGCTCGCCGTCCTGATGGTGCTCGGCGCCGCGTTCTGCCCGCCGCTCCAGCGGCGGCTCGGGCCGCGGGGCGCGGCCCTCGCCGGCGGCGCCCTGCTCACCTCCGGGGTCCTGGTCCTCGCCCGCCTCGACGGCGGCGCGGGAGCCGTGGCGACCGGGACCGGCGCGGCGCTCCTCGGCGCGGGTTTCGTCATCCTGATGGTCACCGCGACCGCGGCGATCGTCCGCCACGCCCCCGAGGCGAACGCCGGGGTCGCCGGCGGGCTCCAGCAGACCGCCATGAACACCGGCCCCGCGCTCGGCGTCGCCGGCGCCGCCCTCCTCCTCGCCCTCGTGCCCGGCGGCGGTTTCGTCCCCGCGGAAGGGGCCGCGCTGCCCGCCCTCGCGCTGCTCGCGGCGCTCACCCTGCCCGCCGCCCTCGCCTTCCCCGAGGGGCGCGGTGGCCCGGGCGGTGGCCCGGGCGGTGGGACACGCCAGCCCGGCGGCGCACGCCGGTCCCGCCGCCCGTTCTGCGTACGATCATGAAATGCACGCAGCTGGTCCCCGGCCCCGGCCACGGCCCGCTCCCGGGGCGCGGACCCAGGTCACCCTCGGGCGCGCCCTGCCCGTCCTGGTCATGGCCGTGGTCGTCGTCGCGGACCTCGTCACCCCGGACTCCGAGCGCCTCGACCGGCTCCTCATCACCGTCCCCGCGCTCGCCGCCGCCACCTGGAGCGTCCGGGGCACCATCGGCCTGGGCCTCGTGGCCATGGCCCTGAGGGCCCTGCTCGTCGTCGCCAGGGACGAGTTCGCCGCCGACGAACTCCTCGCGAGCGAGGGTCTCATCCTCGGCATCACCGCGGCCGCCGCCTGGGTCAGCGCGGTCCGCACCCGCTACGAACGGGACCTCGCCGAGGTCACCGCCGTCGCCGACGTCGTGCAGCGGGTCGTGCTCCGCCCGCCCCCGCCCCGGATCGGCCCCGTCGAACTCCATCTGCTGTACGTCGCCGCCGCGGCCAAGGCCCGCATCGGCGGCGACTTCTACGAGGCCGTCCGGATACCCGGCGCCGTCCGCATCATGCTCGGAGACGTCCAGGGCAAGGGCCTCGGCGCCGTCGAGACGGCCTCCGTCCTCCTCGGCGCCTTCCGCTCCACCGCCTACGACGCGCCCGACCTGCCCGCGCTCGCCGACCGGCTCGACGAGGGCCTGGCCCGCTACGCGGCCTGGGACCCCGAGTCCGACGCCGCCGAACGCTTCGCCACCGTCGTCCTCGTCGAACTCCCCGACGGCGGCGGCACCGCCCGCCTCCTCAACTGCGGCCACCCCGCCCCGCTCCTCCAGCACGGCGACGAGGTCACCTCCGTGGACGTCGCCGACCCCTCGCTGCCGCTCAACCTCGCGGGCCTCGCCGACTCCCGCCACCGGGTCGAGGAGTTCCCCTTCGGCCCCGGGGACCGGCTGCTGCTCTACACCGACGGCGTCAGCGAGACCCGCGACCGGGCCGGCGTCTTCTACCCCCTGGAGGAGCGCGCCCGCCAGTGGGCCGCCGCCCCCTCCGGCCAGGTCCCCGAACTCCTCCACCGGGACCTCGCCGCCTACGTCGACGGCGGTCTCGACGACGACGTCGCCGCGCTCCTCGTCGTCCGCACCGGAGGGCAGGGCGCGCCGGACGAACCCCGCTGACAGGGGTGCCGGGCGGTGCCGAGCGGCTCCGGGTGGGGACGGACGGTCCCAGACGGCCGAGCAGACCCTGCGGAACGGCTTCGTCCGCTCCCAAACGTCGAGTTCGCGGCAGCCTGGATCGTTCCCGCCCCGTTGCGTGATCCGTGCGCCCTTCGTGCGCTCTGGCCGCTCCCTTCCCGATACGTGAGGCTTGTGTGGGTCCGTGTGACGGACCGTCACGCCCCAGTCGAGAGGAACGGGTGCACGTGCCCCAGCCCAACCCCATCACCGACGGCCCGTCCGAGGAGTTCCCGGGATTCCCCGGCATCGGCGCGGCTCTCACCGAGGCCCTCACCGAGGCCGACACGGACCGCCTCGCCGCCGACGGCCTGTGGGCCTCCGGCGGCACGGTCCACCCCGAGGCCGTCCGCCTCGGCCAGACCCTCGTCACCGCCCTCCTCGCCGACGGGGCGCTCCCGGACGGTACGCTCCCCGCCGCCCTGGCCGAACGCGTCGCCCGGGTCCGCCGCCTGGCCCTGCCCGGGTACCACCGCATCGAGACGGCCGACGGCCACCGGCTCTCCGCCTTCAGCCTGCGGCAGCTCGGCCCCGGCCCGCACCCCCTCGTCGTCCTCCCCTCCGGCTGGACCCCCTTCGGCTGGGGCCTCTTCCCCGGCGCGTACGTCGCCCTCGCCCTGCGCGGCTACCACGTCCTCGCCTACACTCCGCGCGGCCTCGGCATCCCCGGCCTGCCCACCACCTCCGAGGGGCACGTCGACGTCGCGGGGCCGCACGACGTCGCCGACGGCTCGACCGTGATCGACTTCGCCGTCGAGCGCTTCGCCCCCGCCGTCACCGGCTTCATGGGGGAGTCGTACGGCTCCGGCATCAGCCAGCTCGTCGCCGCCCACGACGAACGCGTCACCGCCGTCGTCGCCCTCAGTACCTGGGGCAACCTCGCCACCAGCCTCTACGAGAACCGGACCCGGCACCTCGCCGCCGTGAAGGCGCTGATCGGCTTCACCGGCGGGCCCGTGGAGGAGAAGTTCGACGAGGCGAACCGGAGGATCCTCGACGACTTCCTGAACGACCGGAACCTCGACGCCGTCGTCCGCTGGGCGGAGCGGCGCTCCCCGGAGACGTACGCCGACCTCACCGACGACCTCGGCACCCCCACCTTCTACTCGAACACCTGGCACGAGAGCCTCTTCGCCGTCAACCAGGCGGTCGACGCCTTCGACCGGCTGCGGGTCCCCAAGCGGCTCAACCTCTGGATCGGCGACCACGCCGCCCCCGAGGGCGCCGGCCTCCTCGGCACCCGCCCCGGCGCCCCCGACCCCGTCCTCGACGAGGCGTACGCCTGGCTCGACCACCACCTCAAGGGCGCGCGCAACGGAGTGGAGAGCTGGGACGAGGTCTGCGCCCAGGTGATGTTCACGTACGTCACCGAGCCCGTGACCGACCCGGTCACCGGGCAGCCCACCGGCGCCCGGCGGATCGTCGAACCCGCCGTCCGCGAGTCCCGCCCCACCTGGCGGGACGTCACCGCCGGCCACGAGGTCCTGGCCCTCACCGGGGAGGGCGCGGGCGGCACGGACGGCGGACTCGTGCCCGTGGGTGGGGACGGGGACGGGGAGGGGGAGGGGGACGGCCGGCCGGTGACCGGGTGGCGGCGCACCTTCCTCGCGGGCGTGGACACCGAGGCCACCGCGATGGGCGAGCCGCTGAGGACCGGGCAGGAGGAGTGGAGGGGCAACCCGAAGATCTACGACACCCGCAAGATCGACCGGCGGCACGCGCTCGCCTGGGCCACCGAACCCCTCGTGGCGGCCGACGGCGGCCCCGTCGGCCGGCGCGTCCGCGGCGTCCCGAGGCTCCGTCTCACCGTCCGCTCCACCGTCACCACGGCCTGCCTCGTCGCCCACCTCTTCGACGTCGCCGAGGACGGCACGGCCCGGATCGTCACCCACGAGCCGCTCAACGCCTACGACCTGACGCCCGACCGGGACACCACCGTCACCTGGCGCCTGCAGGCCGCCGCGTACGACATCCCGGCGGGCCACCGGCTGATGCTCGTCGTCGACAGCAAGGACCCGCTGTACGGCGACGCCTCCGTCACCTGGACCCAGACCGAGATCGGCTCGCCGACGGGGGCCGCGTCCGTCCTGGAACTGCCCCTGGGCTAGCCGGCCGCCGGGGCCGCGACGAACGGGTCAGGAGCGGCGGGGTCAGGAGCTGCGGGGTCAGAGGGGGCGGGGTCAGAGGCGGTACGCCGGGATGTGGGCCGCCGCCCAGTCGGCCAGCTCGCGGGAGCAGGCGGCGACCGACTCGCGCCAGGTGCGGTCGGCGCCGTCGCCCGCCTCGTCGCTGACGTGCTTCACCATCCGCAGCGGCACCCCGGCGAGCTCGGCGGCGTACGCCAGGGCGTACCCCTCCATGTCGACCAGCGGGGCCCGCTCGGCCAGCCGGGCGCGGGCGGTCTCGTCGGAGATGAACAGGTCCCCGGTGGCGAGCACCACGTCACCGCCGTCGGGGAGGGAGATCGGCGCCCCGAACGTCTCGCCCGTCGTCAGCCGCGCGAGGGCCTCACCGTCCAGGTCGTGCTGGACGACGGTGCCGACGAGGTGCGTGCCCGTCCAGCCGGCGCGCAGCGCGCCGGCGGTGCCGAGGTTGACGATGCCCGAGGGACGCGGGCCCCGGGCCAGGGCGGTGGCGAGGGCGGTCGCGGCGTTCACCTTGCCTATGCCGGTGAGGAGCACGGGCAGCGACGTGTCCAGGAACTGCGCCTCCTCCTTGACGGCGAGGACGAGCAGCGGGCGGTCGGGGGTGATGTCTCCCAGGAGTTCCATGGCCCCCACGCTAGAACGCCCGCCCCGGAGCCGTACAGCCGAGGTCAGGCTGTGGGCCGGCCGAGGGGCGGACTCGGGTCGGCCGACGGTCAGCCGAGGGCGGTGCCGCGCTCGGCGAGGGCCTCGGCGAGCACCCGCAGGGCCTTCGGTCCCACCCCGTGCAGCGCGGCGAGCTCGGTCGCCGGCACTCCGGCCAGCTGGTCGAGCCGGGTGTACCCGGCGGCGACGAGTGCGCGGGTCGCGGGCGCGCCGACACCGCGCGGGAAGTCGGTCTCGGGACGATCGGATCCGGTCGGGGCCATGGCCCGATCGTGCCACGGGCGGTCCGGCCGCGCCCCTCGCTCGTCTGCGGTGCGGCTTCAGACGGGGAGGAGGCGGGTGATGGGCTCGCCGACCCGGCGGGCGTTGCGGCCGGGGCGCATGTCCACCGGGTCCGCGTCGAGCGGGGCGACCCAGTCGCCGGTGCCCCACAGGGCGGGCTGTTCGGGGGTTGAGCCAGTGGACCCGGCGGGCGCGCTCCACGATCAGCCGCAGTGCTTCCGGGCGGAGGCCGGCCCGCGCCGGGGCGAGGGCGTCGACCTCTCGCCGGGCCGGCCGGCCGGACTGCGTCCGCCGCCGGATCCGGGGCCGGAGGGGGCCGTCGAGGAGGTCCTGCGCCGGCTCGGCGCGCGCCACGCCGAGGACGACGTCGCCGTCCTCGCGGTCCGGGTCCGGGGGCGGTGACGGAGCGCTTCCCGGGCCCCACCCACCGTGGTGACAAACCATCACATCGCCCTCTTCGGGCGACCGTTTCCGGTCTCGACGGGAATCTTTCGCCGGGACGCTTGTGCAGGGCCCCTCCGCCCGGCACGCTCCTCGTATGAACACGGCCAGGCATGCCAGTGAACGTCTGATGAGCTGGCCCTCGCTGATCCGTGGCCGTACGCACTGCGGTGCTGAACTCGGCCTCGGGACGGCGACGGAGGAGATCGTCCATTTCCACGGCGAGCACGAGGCCGACGTCCACCTCACCCGGGCCATGGTCGCCCGGCTGCGCCCCGCCCTCCAGAACTCGACCGCGGTACGGCTCCGGGCCGGCTCCGGCTGGGTGACGGTGCGGCTCGACGCGGGCTCCGACATCGACCTGCTGGCCACCCTGGTCAGCGCCGCCCTCCAGGCCACCGCGGCTCCCGACGCGGCCCCCGACGGCTGTACCCGCGCCCGCCCGGTCCTCGCCCAGCGCTGACCGGACGGGCACGTGCCGGGCGTCAGGCGCGGGCGCCGTCGCCCGTCTCCCGGCCGGGAACCGGGAAGAGCATGCAGGTGCTGGTGGCGTGCGCGAGGAGGCGGTCCTCCTCGTCGTACAGGCCGGCCTCCGCGAGGGCGGTCCGCCGCCCCTGCGAGAGGACCGTGCCGACGGCCCGCACCTTGCCCGTGTCCATCGTGATCGGCCGCAGGAAGCGGGTCTGCAGGTCGAGCGAGGTGTACGCGGTCCCCAGCGGCAGCGTGGTGTGCACGGCGCACCCGGCCGCCGAGTCGAGGAGCGTGGCGTAGACCCCGCCGTGCACGCTGCCGATCGGGTTGTAGTGCTCCTCGCCGGGCTCCAGGGCGAAGACCGCCCGCCCGTGCTCGGCCTCCGCCAGGCTGAAGCCCAGCAGCGCCGCGATCGGAGGGCCGGGCAGTCGGCCCTCGATCATCTCGCGCAGGAAGTCGAGCCCGGCCATCGAGGCCGCCGCCCGCGCCGTGGCCCCGGCGTCCTCCCACTCGACCGTCCGTGACCGCCCCATGACCACTCCGCTCCGTCGTTCCGGCAGCTGACTCTTTCCGTCGAAGCTAGCCGTGGCCTCAGCTGACTGTCAATGACAGAGCCAGGTGGCTACAGTGGGACCATGAAGTGGCTGGAGATCGACACCGAGAACTGCTCGGTCCGCCGCACCCTGGACCTGGTGGGCGAGAAGTGGAGCCTGCTCATCCTGCGCGACGCCTTCAACGGCGTCCGCCGGTACGACGACTTCCGACGCCACATCGGCCTCTCCGAGGCCGTCCTCGCCGACCGGCTCCGCAAACTCGTCGCCGCCGGAGTCCTCAGCAGCGTGCCCTACCGGGAGCCCGGCACCCGCACCCGCCACGAGTACCGGCTCACCCCCAAGGGCGTCGACCTCTGGCCCGTCATGCTCGCCCTCAAGCAGTGGGGCGACACGTACACCGGCGACCCCGAGGGCCCCGTCCTGGACATCCGCCACACCGCCTGCGGTGCCCCCGTCCAGGTCGTCGTCCAGTGCGCCGGCGAGGACGCCGAGGTCGTCACCGCCCGCGAGGTCACCGCCACCCCCGGCCCCGGCGCCCGCCGCCTCCCCTGACCGCGCCCGCCCCCACCCGTTCGGGCGCATCACTGCGGGACCCGGCCCTCCGGCGGGTACCGCACCTGACATGCCCCGCACCCCCGGTACGCCGAGCGACCCGCCGCCGCCCGCACACACCCCCTGGTTCCAGCGGTGGTACGTCCGCCTGGCCGAGTCGGAGGCGGGACTGATCTGGAACCGGGGCCGCGCGATGGAACTCCTGCACCGCGCCATGGGGTTCGCCGCCCTCAGCCTCCTCACCCTCGTCCCCCTCCTCATCGTCGTGGCCGCCGCCGACCTCTCCCGCGGCCAGGGCTTCGCCCGCTGGCTCATCCAGGGCCTCGGCGTCACCGAGGTCTCCGAGGAGGAGGTCGAGCAGCTCTTCGGCCAGCCCGGCCAGGCGCTCCAGCGCACCACCGCCTTCGGTCTCGCCGCCCTCGCCGCCTTCGGCGTCACCTTCGGCTCCGCCGTCCAGACCGGGTACGAGCGCGTCTGGGACCTCCCCACCGCCCGCTGGCACACCATGTGGCGCCACGTCGTCTGGCTCGCCGTCCTCGTCGCCGCCCTCCTCCTCTTCGTCGCCTTCCCCGCCCCCGAACACGCCCCCGCCGGCGTCACCGCCCTCGTCGCCCTCGGCGACCTCGTCGGCACCTTCCTCTTCTTCTGGTGGTCCCAGCGCTTCCTCCTCTGCGGCCGGCTGCGCTGGCGGGCGCTGCTGCCCGGCGCCGTGCTCACCGCCCTCGGCCTCCTCGGGCTGCGGATCTTCTCCCAGCTGGTCTTCTCCCCGCTGATCGCCTCCAACGCGGTCACCTACGGTCAGTTCGGCACCGTCCTCGTCCTCCAGTCCTGGCTCGTCGGCGTCGGCTTCGTCGTCTACGGAGGCGCCCTCGTCGGCCGCCTCGTCCACGAGACCCTCGTCCGCCGCCGCCTCACCCGGCCGGAGCCCCGCTGACCCGCCTCACTGGTCGCGCCGGCGCACCGCCACCACCGTCACGAGCACCGCGGCCGCGGCCCAGGCGCCGTACACCAGCCACGCCCCGCCCGTCGTCCACGGGTACGGCCCCGGCGCACCCTCACCGGCCAGCCGGTGCCACGCCCGGAACGGCGTCGCGTGCGCGAGCACCGCCGTCAGCCGCCGCTCCTCGCTCAGCACCATCGGCAGCACGAGCAGCACCACCACCGCACCGACCACGGCCGGCGCCCCGCGCCGCAGCACCGCCCCCAGCGCCATCCCGGCCAGGGCGCTCACCGGAGCGAGCAGCGCCGACGCCACCACCAGGCGCACCGCCCCCGGATGGTCCAGCGACACCCCGACACCGCGCAGCGACAGCACCGCCTGCGAGGCCCAGAACGACCCGCCCGCGACCACCGCCCCGAACCCGGCGTGCACCCCGGCGAGGACCAGCGCCCGCGCCGAGACCAGCGCCCCGCGCGCCGGCACCGCCGCGAACGTCGTCCGCACCTGCCCGCTGCCGTACTCGCCGGCCACCGCCACCGCGCCCATCGCCGCGCACCACAGCACCAGCACCGTCGCCGCGTTCCCCGTGAACGCGTCCCCGAGCGCCATCCCGTTCGTCACGAACGCCGCCCGCGACGCCTCGTCGTACGCGTCCCAGTACCGCCAGTGGTCCCACGCCGTGCCCACGTTGAACGCGGCCACCGCCAGCGTGCCGAGCAGCAGCGACCAGCCGGTCGAGCGCAGCGACCACAGCTTCAGCCACTCCGAGGCCACCAGGTCCCGGAACCTCGCCCGCGGCTCCACCACCGCGGCGATCACCGTCGTCATCGCACACCCCCTGCCGTGTAGTCGGCGCTCTCCGCCGTCAGCTCCATGAACGCCTCCTCCAACGAGGCCCTGCGGGTCGTCAACTGGCCGAGCACCACCCGGTGCTCCGCCGCCAGCTCGCCGATCCGGGCCGCGCCCAACCCCGTCACCGTCAGCAGGCCCTCCTCCTCGACCACCTCCGCGCCCTCGGCGAGCAGCAGCGGCGTCAGCACCCCGGGCGACGGCGTCCCCACCGCCACGCTCGGCCGTGCGCCACGGGCCGCGAACTCCGCCAGGCTCTCCTCGGCGATCAGCCGGCCCCGGCCGACCACCACCAGGTCGTCCGCGGTGTGCTCCATCTCGCTCATCAGATGGCTGGAGACGAAGACCGTCCGCCCCTCCTCCGCGAGCCGCCGGAACAGCGCCCGCACCCAGTGGACCCCCTCCGGGTCGAGCCCGTTCAACGGCTCGTCGAACAGCAGCACCGGAGGATCGCCCAGCAACGCGCCCGCGATGCCGAGCCGCTGCCGCATCCCCAGCGAGAAGCCGCCGATCCGCCGCCGCGCCGCGCCGGCCAGACCGACCTCCGCCAGCACCGCGTCGACCCGCGCGAGCGGGATCCGGTTGCTCCGCGCGAGGGCCGCGAGATACGCCCGGGCGGTCCGCCCGCCGTGCACCTCCGAGGCGTCGAGGAGCGCGCCCACGTGCCGCAGCCCGCGCGGCCGGTCCGCGAACCGCCGGCCCCCGACCGTCACCTCCCCGCTCGTCGGCGCGTGCAGTCCGAGGACCGTCCGCAGCGTGGTGCTCTTGCCCGCGCCGTTGGGCCCGAGGAAGCCGGTGACCCGGCCGGGCCGCACGGTGAACGTCAGCCCGTCGACCGCGGTGGTGGCGCCGTAGCGCTTGGTGAGTTCCCTGACTTCGATCATGTCCACCACGGTGCCGCCCGGGCCCGCCTCCGGGCATCCGACCAGGACGGACAGTTCCGCGACCGACCGTCATCCCCGGTCGTACAGCCAGGGGCTGATGACCCGGCACGGCACCGCGACCTACGATCACCACATGTCAGCGACGTCGCAAACGCCCCTCCGCCTACGGGTCACACCCGGCTGGTGGGCCGCGCTCGCCTGGCTCGCCGGGCTCCTCTTCACCGTGCTCCTGCGCCTCCGCCTGCCCGGCCAGGAGGACGCCGACGTCCTCCCCGGCGTCGTCTTCCTCCGCTGGGACGGGCTCACCATGCTGGGCCTCGCCACCGCCCTGGCCCTACGCGGCAGCACACTCCTCACCCGCCGTCCCACCGCCGCGCTCGGCCACCTCCTCGCCGCCGCGGTCCTCGGCTCGGTGCCCCTGGGCGTCACCGCCATACCGCTCGCGCAGTACCTCGCCGTCGACGTCGCCCTCTACACCATCGCCGCCCGGCGGCCGACGAAAGAGTCCGAACGCGCCGCCGTCCTCGCGGTCGGCGTCGTCCTCGGCCACCTCGCCGTCCGGGCCCTCGTCGGCTGGACCGCGGGCACCACCACGGCCCTCGCCGTGGTCTCCACCGCGGGCGCCGTCTGGCTCCTCGGGCGCTCCGCGCGCCAGAACCGCCTGCACGCCGAGGAGACCCGCGGCCGCGCCGCCGAACAGGCCGTCACCGCCGAACGGCTCCGGATCGCCCGGGAGATGCACGACACCGTCGCCCACAGCATCGGCATCGTCGCCCTCCAGGCCGGAGCCGCCCGCCTCGTCATCGACAAGCGCCCCGAACTGGCCCGCGACGCCCTCGACGAGATCGAGGCCGCCAGCCGGGAGACCCTCGCCGGCCTCCGCCGCATGCTCGGCGCTCTGCGCGGCGCCGACGCGCCGGGCACGGCAGGCGACCCCGCGCTCCCCGAGCTGCCCGGGCTCGCCGCCCTCGACCGGCTCGCCGAGACCACCGGCGCCGCCGGGGTGCGCGTCACCGTCCGCCGCGTCGGCGCCCCGCGGCCCCTGCCGCCCGACATCGACCTCTCCGCCTTCCGGGTCCTCCAGGAGTCCGTCACCAACGTGGTCCGCCACTCCGGCGGCGACCGCTGCACCGTCACCGTCGACCACCGCGACCCCGGGGTCCTCGCCCTCACCGTCGAGAACCCCGGCGCCGCCCCCGGCCACCGGCGCGCCCCGACCGGCGGAGGCTCCGGCTACGGCCTCGTCGGCATGCGCGAGCGCGTCGGACTGCTCCACGGCGAGTTCACCGCAGGGCCCCGCCCCGACGGAGGCTTCCGTGTGACCGCCCACCTGCCCGTCCCACCAGGAGACGCCCCCGCATGAGCGACACCACCGACCCCGCCCCGCGCCCCGTCCGCGTCGTCCTCGCCGACGACCAGCCGCTGGTGCGCACCGCCCTGCGGATGGTCATGGCGGAGACCGAGGACCTGCTCGTCGCCGGCGAGGCCTCCGACGGCGCCGAGGCCGTGCGGCTCGTCGAGGAGACCGGTGCCGACGTCGTCGTCATGGACCTGCGCATGCCCGGCACGGACGGCATCGAGGCGACCCGGAGGATCACCGCCGGCCGGTCCGGCGCCCGCGTCGTGGTCCTGACGACCTTCGACGACGACGACCACGTCTACGGTGCGCTGCACGCCGGCGCGTCCGGTTTCCTCGTCAAGGACATGGCGATGGACGAGATCCTCGCCGCCGTCCGCGTCGTCGCCTCCGGCGACGCCCTCATCGCCCCCGCCGTCACCGGGCGGCTCATCAAGGAGTTCACCCGCCGCCCCCGCGACGGCCGGGCCGCCGCGCCGGACGGGCCGACCCCCGCCGCCCGCCACGTCGCCGGACGCACCACCGAACGCGAGCGGGAGGTCCTCACCCTCGTCGGCCGGGGCCTGTCCAACGCGGAGATCGCCGAGGAACTCCACATCACCCTCGCCACCGTGAAGACCTACGTCACCCGGCTCCTCGCCAAACTCGACGCCCGCGACCGCGTCCACCTCGTGATCCTCGCCTACGAGGCCGGTCTCGTCGCCACCGGAGCGTCCGCCTCCCCGGGGCGAGTTGACGGATGAGCGGCCCGGTTCCCCCGCGCGCCGCGGGCGGAGGGCACGCCGGCGGCGCGGCGGCCGTAACTCTTTTCCGTCCCGGCAGTTGACCAGGGCATGAAGAAGCGCAGCATGCTCGCCATCGCCTCCCTCGCCGCAGGCGTCGTCACCGCCCTCGTCACCCCGCCGCCGCAGGCCAGCGCGGCCCAGAGCCCGCTCGGCGGGGCCACCGGGCTCCTCCAGGAGGACGGCGCCGGGGCCGTGCTCCACGAGACCGTCACGACCGTGGAGGGCGTCGTCGCGGACGGCGCCGGGAACGGACTCGGCTGAGCCTCCGCCCCCTTGTCTCCGGTGCCCCGCGTCCCTGTCGACGCGGGGCACCGGCGCGTCGTGACCCGCCGGAGGGCGGCCCGGGCGTGCGCCGTGCGCGGGTAATGACAGGATGTCCCCATGAGCAACAACGTTTTCTTCGACATCACCATCAACGACGAGCCGGCCGGCCGGATCGTCTTCAACCTGTTCGACGAGGTCGTCCCCAAGACCGCGCAGAACTTCCGCGAGCTGGCCACCGGCCAGAACGGCTTCGGCTACGAGGGCTCCGGCTTCCACCGCGTCATCCCCGCCTTCATGCTCCAGGGCGGTGACTTCACCAACCACAACGGCACCGGCGGCAAGAGCATCTACGGCGCGAAGTTCGAGGACGAGAACTTCAAGCTGAAGCACGACCGTCCGTTCCTGCTCTCGATGGCCAACGCGGGCAAGAACACCAACGGTTCGCAGTTCTTCATCACCACGATCGTCACCGACTGGCTCGACGGCAAGCACGTCGTCTTCGGCGAGGTCGTCGAGGGCCAGGACCTGGTCAAGAAGATCGAGGCCCTGGGCTCCGCCTCCGGCGCCACCAAGGCCGCCATCAAGATCGCCAAGTCCGGCGTCGTCGAGGGCTGACCCGCCCCCGCGCGGTTCCTCATGGGACAGGGCGGGCGGGGCGACGTCGCCACGACGACGGCCCCGCCCGCCCCGGCCTCCCGGGCGCCTCAGCCGCCCTCGCCGTACCGGCGCTCGAACTTCGCGATCCGGCCCTCCGTGTCGACCGTCCGCGCCTTCCCCGTGAAGAACGGGTGGCTCTCCGAGGAGATCTCGACGTCGATCACCGGATAGGTGTTGCCGTCGTCCCACTCGATGGTCCGCTCGCTCGTCGCCGTCGACCGGGTCAGGAACGCGTACCCCGCCGAGCGGTCGCGGAAGACCACCGGCCGGTAGTCGGGCTGCTTGTCCTGCTGCACGGGACCTCCTCGCCTCGGCGGCCATCCCGCGGCCACCCCGTTCACGTCCGGCCCGGACGGCCGGACCCTCCCAAGACTCGCCGCGCCCACCCCCGCCGACCAGCGCCGCTGACCCGACCGGGTGAGCCCCCCCGCGTACTCGGCCTAGCCGCCGTGCCGCCGCCAGCGGGACGCGAGCAGCAGGGCGATGTCGTCGGGGCGGTCCGAGGCCCGTACCGCCTCGTGCATCAGCCGGTCCGCCGCCTCCGCCAGCGGCAGCGAGCCCGTCGACGCCAGGGTCCGGCGCAGCCGCTCCACCCCCTCGTCGATGTCCGCGCCCGGACGCTCCACCAGGCCGTCCGTGAAGAGCGCCAGGACCGCGCCCTCGTCGAGGCGCAGCCGGGTCACCGGATAGGACGCGCGGCCGTCCACCCCCAGCACCACCCCGCCCGCGATGTCCAGCAGCTCCGCCCCGCCGTCCGGCCGCCGCAGCAGCGGCTGCGGATGCCCCGCCCGTACCGCCTGTACGTCGCCGGTCCTGGCGTCGAGGAGGACGTAGCAGGCGCTGGCGAACTGACCGGGGTCCAGGTCGATCAGCAGCCGGTTGGTGCCGCGCACGACCTCCTGCGGGGGCAGGCCGCTCAGCGCGAAGGCCCGCACCGCGCTCCGCAGCTGACCCATCGTCGCCGCCGCCGCGACCCCGTGCCCCTGCACGTCGCCGATGACCAGGGCCAGCTCGCCGCCGGCCGTCTCCACCACGTCGTACCAGTCCCCGCCCACGTCCATGCCCTGCGTCCCCGGCAGATAGCGGCCCACCGTCTCCATGCCCTCCCGCACCGGCAGCCGGTGCGGCAGCAGCGCGTCCTGCAGCCCCCGCGCCACGGCCGACTCGGTGTCGTACCGCTGCGCCCGCTCCAGGGCCTGGGCGATCAGACCGGCCAGCGCCGCGAGAACCGCCCGCTCCTCCGGGCCGAAGTCGCGCGGCCGGTCGAAGCCGAGGATGCACGAGCCCACCGGCCGGCCCGAGGCGATCAGCGGCAGGAACGCCCGCGCGCCCGTCTCCGCGTCCAGCGGCAGCTCCGGATAGGCCCGGTGCAGCACCTGCATCGACTCGAAGAACATCGCCCGGCCGGACGTCAGCACCTCCACGCCCGGCAGGTGGGCGTCGAGCGCCACCCCGTCGAACGGGTCGAGGAAGCCCGGCGGGAAGCCCGTCTCCCACGCCAGGTACATCCGCCGCTCGCTCAGCAGGTAGATCGCCAGCTGCCGGCCGCCGAAGGCCGGCAGGAGCTCCTCCGTGACCACCGCCGACACCTGGCGCGCCGTCATCGCCTCCGTCAGCGCGATCGCCAGCGCCACCGGCCGGTACAGCGACGCCCCCCGCGCGGCCTCCGAGCCGAGCCCGTCCCCGGCGCGCGCGGACGGCGTGGGAGGCGCCGGTACCGCCGACCCGGGCGCCGGTTCCTCCTCCGGGACGAGGACCATCGTCACCCCGTCCCGGCCCGGGTGCAGCGACACCGACAGCCACTGCCCGTCCTCCGGGCGGGCCACGAACCGCACCGGCTCGGTCGACAGCAGCGCCGCCCGCAGCTGCTCCTCGTGGAACGGCAGCCCGAACCACGGCAGCGCCTCCCACAGCGGCCGCCCGGCCAGCGCCCCGCGCGGGCGGCCCAGGAGGCGCTCGGTGCGCTCGTTGACGTACGTCACGCGGCCCAGCCGGTCGATGGCCAGGATCGCCCGGGGCAGCCGGTCCGTGGCGTCCGAGCCGACCAGGCCCGTGCCCAGGTCCACCAGGGTGCCCGCCAGGTGCCCGTGGCCGTCCGAGCCCACGAACCGCGAGCGCGCCGACACCTCCAGGAGGTGGAGCCCGCCGTCCGGCCCCTTCAGCCGCAGTCGGCGCACCGCGCCGTCGCCGTCCGCCGTGCCCGTCCGGCGGGCCGCCGCCCACAGCGCGTAGCCGTCCTCCGGATCGAGCCGCGAGGTCAGCGCCTCGATCGGCAGGGGGGAGGCGTCCCGGACGCCGAGGATCGACCGCAGACCGTCGTCCATCGTCACCGTCCCCGACGCCAGGTCCCAGTCGAAGGAACCGAACCGCACCGGCGGCACCGTGCCCGACGGCAGCTGCACGCAGACCGGGTCGCCCGGCCACCACACGCCGGTGCCGCCCGCCGAGAGCTCCGCGAGCACCTCGCCGAGCCGCAGCCCCGCCCGGACCATCCGCTCCCGGTCCCGTGCCCCGACCGGCAGCCCCGGCGTCGGCGTGCGCAGCACCACGAGGACCCCGAAGCGCTCCCGGCCGGCGACCACGGGGGCGTACAGGGAGGCGAAGGGGAAGGGCAGGCTCGCCACCAGCTGCGGGAAGCGCCGCATCGACTCCTCGACGTCCGACAGCTGCACCGGCTGCCCCGACCGGTGGACCTCCGCGACCGGGAACGGGCGGTTGGTGTGCATCCGCGACCACGGCCGGAACAGCTCGCCCGGCAGCCCCGCGAGCACCGCGAGGCGCAGCAGCCCCTCCGTACCGGAGCGCAGGTACACCCCGCCGGCGTAACCGCCGACCGCCTCCACGGCGTCCGTCGCCGCCTCCGCCAGCGCCTGCGTCAGGGCTTGCGGCGGCGTGCCGGGGGAGGGGCCCGGGGCCGGTCCCGGGGGCGGGCCGGGGCCAGGGCCGTGCGGGGTCACACAGCCAGCATGCCCCCGCCGCGAAAGCCCCCGCATCCCGACACGGGCCCGCGCCGGCCGCCGGGCACGCGCGCGTGGCACCCCGGCACGGACCCGTGCGGCCGCCGGCAGGCGCGCGTGGCACCCCGGCCTGTTGACCCGGCGCGTGCGGACCGTCACACTCGGTCGTCGTCCACCGGCCGCCGACGGCGGCGGCGGACGCGACCACCAGCTCACCACCACCTCGCACGCAGGGGGCACCATGACCGGCCGGGTACTTCCGTACGACGTCCACGGCGACGGCCCGGGGAGGGCCCTCGTCCTCCACAACTGGTTCGGGGACCGCAGCAGCTTCGACCCGCTCCGGGAGCACCTCGACGCGTCGGCCGGCAGCTACGCCTTCGTCGACTGCCGCGGCTACGGCGAGGCCAGGGACGCCGACGGCGCCTACACCATGGAGGAGGTCGCGGCCGACGCGCTGGCCGTCGCCGACGACCTCGGCTGGGACTCGTTCTCCGTCATCGGCCACTCCATGGGCGGCAAGGCCGCCCAGCTGATGCTGCTCGACGCGCCCGACCGGGTCCGCTCGATCGTCGGGATCTCGCCCGTCTCCGCCGCCGGCTTCCCGCTCGACGAGGAGAGCCGGCAGCTCTTCGCGGGCGCCGTCGACGACCCGGCGCTGCGCCGGGCGATCATCGACCACACCACCGGCGGCCGGCACGGCGCCCCCTGGCTGGACGCCCTCGTGGACCGCTCGGTCAGCCGCTCCTCGGCCGCCGCCTTCCGCGCCTACCTCGACTCCTGGTCCGGCGCCGACTTCCACGAGCGGGTCCGCGACAACCCCACCCCCGTGCTGCTCGTCGTCGGTGCCCACGACCCGGCGCTGGGCGCCGAGGCCATGGAGGCGACCTGGCTGCGCTGGTACCCCAACGCCCGCCTCGAAGTCCTCGCGGACGCCGGGCACTACCCGCCCGAGGAGACGCCCAAGGACCTCGCCCGGGCGATCGAGGCCTTCCTGGCCGCCTGACCCCGCCGAAGGTCCCGAGCGGCCCCCTCGGGACCTTCGGCGGGGCCGGTCGGGACGTCCGGCCCGCGTGGCGCCCGGTCGTGCGGGCAACCGACGGGTGTACTCGACCACGAGGCACCCGCGACCGGCGGTGCACGACCGGAAGGACGGAAGAGCGATGGGGCGCAGCGAGGAGCCGGCCACGGCACCGGAGACCACGACGGCCGGCGGGCCGTTCGTCCTCGTCGGGACGGACGGCTCACCGTCGGCGCTCGGCGCGGTCGAGACGGCGGCGCGGGAGGCGGGGACGCGCGGTGCGCGCCTGGTCGTCGCGCACGCCTTCGTCTGGCCGATGTTCCGGGTCGACCTGGAACCCTCGGTGTACGGCCCCACCGAGAGCGGGCTGCGACGGCAGGCGGAGATCGTCCTGGACACGGCCGTGGCCCGGGCCCGGGCGGTCGCCCCGGGCACCGAGGTCTCCGGCGAGCTCATCACCGGCGAACCGCTCGCCGTCCTCGCGACCCGGTCGCGCGGCGCCGAGCTGGTCGTCGTCGGCAGCCGCGGCACCGGCGCCTTCACCGGCCTCGTCGTCGGCTCGGTCGCCGTCCACCTCGCCGCCCACGCCGCGTGCCCGGTCCTCGTGGTGCGCGGCCGGGACGAGCCGGCGGGGCCGGTGCTCCTCGCCGTCGACGGCTCGCCGGACTCCGACGCGGCCGTCGACTTCGCCTACGCGGAGGCCGGGTCGCGCGGCACCGGTCTGGTCGCCGTCCACGCCTGGGCCCCGCGCTCGGGCCCCGGCGACCTGACGCCGTTCTTCGCCGGAGCGGAGGAGGTGCACGCGGAGGCCGCCCGCGTCCTCGAAACGGCGCTCGCCCGGGTCGCCGGCCGGCACCCCGGGACCGAGGCCGAAGCCCGGCTGGTACGCGGCCGGCCCCGCGAGGTCCTCCTGGAGGAGAGCGCGAACGCGCAGCTCCTCGTCATGGGCGCCCGGGGGCGCGGTGGCTTCGCCGGGCTGCTCCTCGGCTCCGTCAGCCAGGCGCTGCTGCACCACGCCGACTGCCCGGTGGCGATCGTGCGGCACGGGGTGGGCTGAGGCCGGCCGGGGCGGTGACGCCCCCGCCGGTGGGACCCTGGAGGTACGGGCCGGGTCCGACGGCCCGCACCCGAGGGGGGTCGCCGATCGGGAAGGCGGCGTGCCATGTATTTCGCCGACCGGGCCGACGCGGGGCGGCAGCTCGCCGCCCGGCTCGCCCATCTCCAGGGGCCTGACGTCGTCGTCCTCGGGCTGCCCCGCGGCGGGGTGCCGGTGGCGGCGGAGGTGGCCGAGGCGCTCGAAGCTCCGCTGGACATCTGTCTCGTGCGGAAACTCGGCGTGCCGAGCCGGCCCGAGCTGGCCATGGGGGCCATCGGGGAGGGCGGCGTCCGCGTCGTCAACGAGCAGGTGGTGCGGGACGCGGGCGTGGCCCGGCGGGAGCTGGAGGAGGCCGAGGAGCGCGAGCGGCTGGTGATGGCCGAGCGGTCCCGCGCGTACCGGGGCAGCCGCCGCCCGGTGCCGCTGGAGGGGCGTACGGCGGTGGTCGTCGACGACGGGCTCGCCACCGGCGCGACCGCGCTCGCCGCCTGCCGGGCGGTACGTGCCGCCGGAGCCGCCCGGATCGTGCTGGCCGTCCCGGTGGCGCCGTACGGCTGGACCGCCCGGCTCGGCGGCGAGGCCGACGAGACCGTCGCCGTCCACACCCCGGAGGGCTTCTACGCGGTCGGGCAGTTCTACCGGGAGTTCGACCAGACGCCGGACGCCGAGGTGGTGGCCCGCCTCGACCGGAGCCGGGCGGCGCGGGGCCCGGTCGTACGGCACACGGCGGTACGCGTCCCGGCCGGCGGACCCGAGCTGCCGGGCGATCTCGCGGTGCCCGACGGGGCCTCGGGGCTCGTCCTCTTCGCCCACGGCAGCGGCAGCGGGCGGCACAGCCCGCGGAACCGCGCGGTGGCCGCCGCGCTGAACCGGGCCGGGCTCGCCACCCTCCTCTTCGACCTGCTCACCGAGGCCGAGGCGACCGACCGCGCACGGGTCTTCGACACCCCGCTGCTCGCCGGACGGCTGGGCCTGGCCGCCGCCTGGACGGCCGGGCGGGCCGGAACCTGGCGCCTGCCGCGCGGCTACTTCGGGGCGAGCACCGGGGCGGCCGCCGCGCTGTGGGCGGCGGCGGAACCGGACGACGACGTGGCCGCGGTGGTGTCCCGGGGCGGCCGGCCCGACCTGGCGGGGGAGCGGCTCGCCGGGGTGCGGGCCCCCACGCTGCTGGTCGTCGGCGGCGCCGACGACCTCGTCCTCGACCTGAACCGGCGGGCCGGGGAACTGCTGCGCTGCGAGAGCCGCCTGGAGGTCGTGCCGGGCGCAGGCCACCTCTTCGAGGAGCCGGGGGCCCTGGAGGAGGTGGCGGCGCTGGCGACGGAGTGGTTCACCGGCCACTTCGCCGCCGTGACCGGCGGAGAGGATCAGTAGGCGCCGTTGACGTTGTCGATGGAGCCGTACCGGTCGGCCGCGTAGTTGCAGGCGGCGGTGATGTTCGCGACGGGGTCGTACGGGTCGAGCGAGGTCCCCGGCACGTGGTAGGCGGCGAAGGTCGGGTCGATGACCTGGAGCAGGCCCTTGGACGGGGTGCCCTTCACGGCGTTGGAGTCCCAGAGGTTGATCGCGCGGGGGTTGCCGGAGGACTCGCGCATCACGTTGCGGAGGATGCCGTCGTACGAGCCGGGGATGCCGTAGCGGGCCATGACGTCGAGCGACTCGCGGATCCAGCCGTCGAGGTTGTCGGCGTACCGGGTGGCGGCGGGCACGGCCTTCGCCGCGGCCGGCTGGGCCTGGACGGCCGGGACCGCGGCACGGGCGGAGGAACGGCTCGCCCGTTCGGCGGAACCGGAGGGGGCGGACTTGGCGGCGGGCTTGGCGGCGGGCTTCGTGGCGGCCTTCGCGGAATCCCGACGAATCGTCAGTTCGAGGCCCGGGTGAATGAGTGACGGATTGTCACCCACGGCTTCCTTGTTCGCCCGGTAAAGCGACTTCCAGCCGCCCTGAATTCCCTTTCGGTGGGCGATCAGGGAAAGCGAGTCGCCCTTCACGACGGTGTACGCGTGGCTGGCGGCGGGGGCGGCGGGCGCCTGCGCGGCGGCCTGGACGGCGACGGCGGCGGTCGGCGCCGCCTGCTGCGCGACGGGCTCGGCGCCGGCCGTGGCGGGCACGACCAGGGGCAGGGCGAGGGCCACGCCGCCGGTGCCGGCGAAGGCGAGACCTCGGGAGACGGGGCGGCGTCGGGGGCGGCGGTGCTTGCCGTGAGCGGGCATGACGGTTTCCTCTCCGGCGCCTGCGAGGTGAGCTGTCGGGTTCGGACTGGAGCTGTCCGGCCGCGCGCACGCGGCTTCACCCCGAGCCGTTCCGGACGACCGGACCGGCGGTGTGGTGGGTCCCCCGCTCCTGCCGTCGGGTGAAATGGGAGGTCTTTCGGGCGGTGGCAGGATTAGGCGTCCGTCCGAATGGAGGTGACCGTAGGCGAGAAATGCGGCGGGGAACAAGATGCGAATGCGCGGGAAAAGGCGAACCGAAGATCGAAGGGGTGGAATTCAAGATCTACCGTTTCGGTGGCCGTTCCCGAATCCCTTGTGCGGCACGGGTCGTGACGGACGGGGAGTCCGCTTCGGGGCGGGGGAAGTGAGTCGCGTCACGGGGAGTGCAATGTCCGAATAGGGCGGCTGGCTCCATTAGGGGAATTGTGTGGCGACTTGCGGACGGGAGGTGTCGCGCATAGCGCGCAAATCAGACATCTGCGGCTAATGATGGGGGAATGTCATCCCTTGCCCTGCTGATCGACGCCGACCTCGACCCCGACGCCCTCGACCGCGAGGCGGCCCGCCTCTACGAGAGCGCCGCCCCCGAGGCCTGGCGCAGTCTCCTCTCCGTCCCCGTGGACCGGCTGGTCGCCGACGCCCTGGACGCGCTCGACGAGCTGCCCCCGCCCCCGCCCGCCGAACGCCCGCTGCCGGGCCGCGTCGGCGCCGTCCTCCCGGACCGGCTGTACGTCTGGCGCAGGCTCGGCCGGGCCGACGTGCGCCCCTCCGTCCACCTGGCGTACGCGCGCCGGGTGCTGACCGAATGGGGCTGGCAGAACACCCCGTACAAGCTGCGCGACGCGCGCGGCGCCCGCTGTCTCTGCGGCGCCCTGCTCGCCGCTCACCGGCTCGGCCACGGCAGCGCGGCCACCATGAACGAGGCCGGTGCCTGGCTCCTGACCGAACTGCGGTCCCAGGGGTGGCACGGGCTCGTCGGCCCCTGGAACCGCGCTCCGGGCCGTACCGCCGAGGACGCGCTCGCGCTCCTCGACGCCACGATCCGGCGCGCGGCCCTGGCCGGGCGGTGAGGGCCCGCCCGGCCGGTCAGCCGGTGACGCTCGGCGCGCCCGTCTCGATGTGGCCGGTGTAGCGGCGCGACCAGGTGCCGTCGACGTCGGCCAGGACCGTGAAGTCGTACCAGCCGTCCGTGTACGCCACCGCGTTGAAGAAGTCCTCCCGCGAGGAGTTCGCCGCGACCGTGTACGTCCAGGGGCCGTCCGTGCGGTAGGCGTCGGAGTGGATCGTGAAGGTGACCGGGCCGCCGGAGGAGTTGGTCATCCGGAACCAGATCGCCGTCTTCCCGGTGCCCGGCTCGGTGGCGTACCGCGCCGCCACCTCGATGGCCTTGCCCGCCTTCGAGGCGTCGCCGATGAAGCGGCGCAGGAAGCGGTTCGGGCCCATCATCGAGATGTCGTACTTCCCCGAGCCCGAGCCCAGCCCGATGTTGAAGTAGTCGGTGGCCGTGGTGCCCGGGTCGACCGTGTACTGCCAGGCGGCGGTGGAGCGGTGCTGGTGCGGGTGGATCGAGAAGTGGGCGGCGCTGCGGGCCTGCGGGCCCTGGTTGCTCATGGAGAACCAGGCGAGGATCTTGCCGGCGGCGCCGAACTCGAAGCGGTCCAGGTTGCCGTTCGGCTGGTAGGGGAGGGCCCGCGCGGGCCGGTTCCCGGGCTCCTGGGCGGGCAGCGCGTTGTTCTGCGGGACGGGGTTCGGCAGCGGGGCGCAGGTGTCCATGCCGATGACCTTCGCCGTCGACGGCAGGCCGGCGGGCACCCCGTACACCGGGTGGGCGAAGTCGAAGACGCCGGTCAGGTCGCCGGTGACCCTCCGTCGCCAGGCGCTGATGTTCGGGCAGGTCGCCGGGGTGCCGAGGACGGCGGTCCAGGTCTCCAGGAAGCGCAGCACGGAGGTGTGGTCGAAGACCTCTGAGCTGACCCAGCCGCCTCGCGTCCACGGCGACATGACCAGCATCGGGACCCGGAAGCCGAGGCCGATCGGGACGCCGTCGAGGTACTCGCCGGGGGTCCCGGGCGGGGCGACCGGCGGCGGCACGTGGTCGAAGAAGCCGTCGTTCTCGTCGTAGTTGAGGATCATCACCGTGGAGTCGAAGACCTCGGGGTTCGCCGTCAGGGCGCGGTGGACGAGGTCGACGAAGTGGGCGCCGTCGCCGGGCGGCGCGTACGGGTGCTCGGAGAACGCCTCGTTCGCCACCACCCACGACACCTGCGGCAGCGTCCCGGCGACGACGTCCGCGCGGATCGCGGCGGCGATGTCGTCCGGGGTCGAGCCGGTGACCTTCGGGACCGAGGCCATGCCCCGGTCGTACAGCGGGTCGCCGGGCCGGGCGTCGGTGAACCTCTTGAAGTACGCGAGGCCGTTGTCGCCGTAGTTGTCCTGGGCGTTCTGGTAGACCTTCCAGCTCACCCCGGCCCGCTGGAGCGCCTCCGCGTACGTCTCCCAGGTCAGCCCCGACTCGTCGCCGCCGTCCTTGCTGGAGCCGTCGATCCGCCCGCTCCACAGGAAGGTGCGGTTCGGTCCCGTGGCGCTGAGCGCCGAGGAGAAGTAGGCGTCGCAGACCGTGTAGTGGTCGGCGAGGGCGTGGTGGAAGGGGAGGGAGGCGCGGTCCAGGTGGCCGAGGGTGCGGGTGTTGCCGACGCCGGTCACCCAGTTGTCGAGCCGGCCCTGGTTCCAGGCGGCGTGCTGCGAGGTCCAGCTGTGCGGCAGGTCGCCGTTGCACTGGGCGAGGGTCTCGCCGTCGACCCCGCCGGCCGGCGGGGTGTCGGCCAGTTTCCACGGGAACTGCCTGCCGCCCCAGTCGGGCTGCTGGAACGTGCTCCAGCCGCCGGGGATGTTGCCCGCCGCCCGGTCGCCGAAGCCGCGGACGCCGCGGAGCGTGCCGAAGTAGTGGTCGAAGCTGCGGTTCTCCTGCATGAGGATCACGACGTGCCGGACGTCGGCGAGGGTGCCGGTCGCGGCCCGCGCGGCGGCCGAGGCCGGTGTGGCGTCCGAGGCCGTCGCGGTCGGTGCCGCGGCCCCGGTGACGAGTCCGGCGCCGAGTCCCGCGCCGATGCCGACGAACCCCCTGCGGCTGATGGGAACCATGCCCGCCCCTCCTGTCACGGTGTGCCCTCGCGGCACGTCGGGGACATGATGGGGGAGCGGGGCGCAAAGGTATACGCCCGTGCGGCAAGGGCTTGGTGAACAGCCGGGTCGGGCGTGTTCACCCTGGCCGGACCAGTAGGGGGATTGGTATGAGGTCCGACCAATGGAGCGTCAGGGCGCCTCATCTGGCCTGGTCGTGAGGGGACGTCAGACCGTGTGGACGCGGACGCCCGCCTCCGTCAGCCGGTCGGCCGTCCCGGCGTCGAGCCCGGTGTCGGTCACCAGCAGGTCGACCCGGTCCAGGCCGCAGATGCGGGCGAAGGCGCGCCGTCCGAGCTTCGACGCGTCGGTCACCACCACGACGCGGCTCGCGCGCTCCGCGAAGAGCCGGCTGATGCTCGCCTCCTCCTCCTGGTGCGCCATCGCCCCGAGCTCCGGGTCGATCCCGTCCACCCCGAGCACCACCGTGTCGAGGACGACCTCGCCCAGGACCCCGGCGGCGAGCGGGCCCACC
Source organism: Streptomyces sp. R302 (assembly GCF_012927245.1). Taxonomy (GTDB): domain Bacteria; phylum Actinomycetota; class Actinomycetes; order Streptomycetales; family Streptomycetaceae; genus Streptomyces. Next base: position 342,217 of record NZ_JABBGE010000007.1, on the reverse strand, counting down.
AGCTCGTAGGTCTGCGGGCGCGCCACCCCGCCGGTCGTCACGATCTTGATCTGGGGACGCACCGCCAGCTCGGCGGCGATGTTCAGCGCGTTGGTGACCACCGTCAGGGCCGGGCCGGAGGCGGCGGCGGGGGTTCCGGTCTCGGCGCGCTCGCCCGCGAAGCGGAGGGCGAGCGCCCGCGCGACCTCGGTGGTCGTCGTCCCGCCGTTCAGGCCGACGACCTCGCCGGGCGCGATCAGTTCGGCCGCGGCGGCGGCGATCCGGGCCTTCTCCGCGGCGTGCCGGCCCGACTTGTAGCGCAGCGGCAGCTCGTACGAGACGCCGTGCGCGACCGCGCCGCCGCGCGTGCGGACGAGGAGGCGCTGCTCGGCCAGTTCGTCGAGGTCGCGGCGGATCGTGGCGGCGGAGACGTCCAGGGTGGCCGCCGCCTCCTCGACCTCCACCTTTCCGGCGGACGCCAGGAGTTCCAGGAGCGCGTTCCACCGCTCGTGCTTGGACATGCAGGACCGATCCTCCCGTGGGTACGGCTCCGATCCTACGTCGGCCGGGCGCGGGAACCTGGCCGATGGTTGCGCGAATCTGCTTGAATAGTTGATGTTCCGAGCATCTTCACGCATCGATCCTGTCTCTTCCGTGCAAGGAGTGCGCATGACCCCCTCCCGTACGACTGCCGAGATCGCCACCCAGCCCGAGACCTGGCGCGAGGCGGTCCGCACGCTGCCGCGGCACGTGGACGCCCTGCCCCGGCGAGGTGAGCGCGTGGCCGTGATCGGCTGCGGCACCTCCTGGTTCATGGCGCAGGCCTACGCCGATCTGCGCGAGGCCGGCGGCCACGGCGAGACCGACGCCTTCGCCGCCTCCCGCTTCCCCTTCGGCCGCCGCTACGACCGGGTCGTCGCCCTGACCCGCTCCGGCACCACCAGCGAGGTCCTCGCCGTCCTCGCCCGGCTCTCCGGCACCGTCGCCACCGGGGCGATCACGGCCGATCCGGCCACCCCCGTCATGGACCTCGCCGACGCCGTCGCCGTCCTCGGGTTCGCCGACGAGGAGTCGGTCGTCCAGACCCGCTTCGCCACCACCGCGCTCGCCCTCCTCCGTGCCCACCTGGAGGCCGAGGGCGCCCTGCCCGAGGGCGTCGCCACCGTCGCCCGGGCCGCGGAGGACGCCGAGATCGCCCTGGTCCGGCCGTTGGAGGAGGCCGTCCGCGAGGCCGGTCAGTTCACCTTCCTCGGCACCGGCTGGACCTACGGCCTCGCCCAGGAGGCCGGGCTCAAGATGCGGGAGGCGGCCGGCGCGTGGACGGAGGCGTACCCGGCGATGGAGTACCGCCACGGGCCCATCAGCATCACCGGTCCCGGGCGGGTCGCCTGGAGCTTCGGGCCGCTGCCCGGGGGGCTCGCCGAGGAGATCCGCAAGGTCGGCGGCACCCTCGTCGCCGGAGGCCTCGACCCGCTGGCCGAGCTGGTCCTCGCGCAGCGCCTCGCCGTCGCGGTCGCCGAGGCCCGCGGCCTCGACCCCGACCGGCCGCGCAACCTCACCCGCTCGGTCGTCCTCGCGGACACCGGCGCCTGAACCGGCTCGCCCCGCCCGCCCCGTACCCACCCCTTCGTACCCGGAGCAGGACCATGCCACTGACCCCGACCCACGAGATCGTCCGGCGGGCGCACGCCGACGGCGCCGGCGTGGGTGCCTTCAACGTCCTCCAGCTGGAGCACGCCGAGGCCATCGTCATCGGCGCCGAGCGGGCCGACCGGCCCGTCGTCCTCCAGATCAGCGAGAACACCGTCCGCTACCACGGCGGCCTCGAACCCGTCGCGCTCGCCTCGCTCGCGCTGGCCCGCGCCGCCAAGACACCCGTCGCCGTCCACCTCGACCACGCGGAGAACCCGGACCTCGTGCGCGAGGCCGTGGAACTCGGCCTCGGCTCCGTCATGTTCGACGCCGCGCGGCTGCCGTACGAGGAGAACGTGGCCACCACCCGGGAGGTCGTCGACCACTGCCACCGGCACGGCGTCTGGGTCGAGGGGGAGCTCGGCGAGGTCGGCGGCAAGGGCGGCGCCCACGATCCCGGCGTCCGCACCGACCCCGAAGAGGCCCGCGCCTTCGTCGCCGCCACCGGCGTCGACGCGCTCGCCGTCGCCGTCGGCAGCGTCCACCAGATGGTCACCAGGGACGCCGTCCTCGACCTGGACCTGATCGCCCGGCTCCGGGCCGCCGTCGACGTCCCCCTCGTCCTGCACGGCTCCTCGGGCGTCCCCGACCCGCTGCTCGCGCGGGCCGTCGCCGTCGGCATGACGAAGGTGAACGTCTCGACGCACCTCAACAAGGCCTTCACCGGCGCCGTCCGCGACCACCTCGCCGCCCACCCCGCCGACGTCGACCCGCGCCGGTACCTCACCCCGGCCCGCGGCGCCGTCGCCGAGGCCGTCGCCCACCTCCTGGGACTGCTCGACCCCCGCTGACCCCGGACAGGGGTGCGCCCCCGTGACCGGGGCGGGGTCACGGGGGCGCGGGGGTGCGGGGCGGCCGGCTCGCGGCGGCCGCCCCGGCGGGGTGGGTCAGCGGAGGTCGAAGCGGTCCAGGTCCATGACCTTGGTCCAGGCGGCGACGAAGTCCGTCACGAACTTGTCCTGGGCGTCGTCGCTCGCGTAGACCTCGGCGAGGGCGCGGAGCTCCGAGTTCGAGCCGAAGACCAGGTCGGCGCGGGTGCCGGTCCACTTGACCTCGCCGGTCGCGTCGTCGCGGCCCTCGAAGGTGTTCGCGTCGCCGGAGACCGGCGACCAGGTGGTGCCCAGGTCCAGCAGGTTGACGAAGAAGTCGTTCGTCAGCGTGCCGGGGTTGGCGGTGAGCAGACCGAGCGAGGTGCCCGGCTGGGTGATGCCCAGGGCGCGCAGGCCGCCGACGAGGACGGTGAGCTCGGGGGCGCTGACCGTGAGCAGGTTGGCGCGGTCGACCAGGAGGTACTCGGCGGGGAGGCGGACGCCCTTGCCGAGGAAGTTGCGGAAGCCGTCCGCGCGCGGCTCCAGGGCGGCGAAGGACTCGATGTCCGTCTGCTCCTGGGAGGCGTCCACGCGACCCGGGGTGAAGGCCACCTCGACGGTGCGGCCCGCGGCGGCGGCGGCCTTCTCGACGGCCGCGGAGCCCGCGAGGACCACGAGGTCGGCGAGGGAGACCTGCTTGCCGTCGGTCCGGCCGGCGTTGAAGGACTCCTGGACGCCCTCCAGGACGCGCAGCACCTGGGCGAGGTCGTCCGGGTTGTTGACCTGCCAGCCGCGCTGCGGCTCCAGGCGGATGCGGCCGCCGTTGGCACCGCCGCGCTTGTCGCTGCCGCGGAAGGAGGAGGCGGCGGCCCAGGCGGCGCCGACCAGCTGGGCGACCGTCAGGTCCGAGGCGAGGATCTTCTCCTTGAGGGAGGCGATGTCCGCCGCGTCGACCAGCTCGTGGGTGCGGGCCGGCAGCGGGTCCTGCCAGACCAGCTCCTCCGACGGGACCTCGGAGCCGAGGTAGCGGACGACCGGGCCCATGTCACGGTGGGTCAGCTTGTACCAGGCGCGGGCGAACGCGTCGGCGAACTGCTCCGGGTGCTCGTAGAAGCGGCGGGAGATCTGCTCGTAGACCGGGTCGAAGCGGAGCGACAGGTCCGTGGTGAGCATGGTCGGGAGGTGCTTCTTCTCCGGGTCGTACGCGTCCGGGATGATCGCCTCGGCGTCCTTGGCCACCCACTGGTGGGCGCCCGCGGGGCTCTTCGTCAGCTCGTAGTCGTAGTCGAAGAGGTTCTTGAAGAAGCCGTGGCCCCACTGGGTCGGCGTGGTGGTCCAGGTGACCTCCAGGCCGGAGGTGATGGCGTCGGCGCCCTTGCCGGAGCGGTAGCTGCTCGACCAGCCGAAGCCCTGCGCCTCGATCGGGGCCGCCTCCGGGTCCGCGCCCACGTTGTCGGCGGGGCCGGCGCCGTGCGCCTTGCCGAAGGTGTGGCCGCCGGCGATGAGGGCGACGGTCTCCTCGTCGTTCATCGCCATCCGGCGGAAGGTCTCGCGGATGTCGCGGGCCGCGGCGATCGGGTCCGGGTTGCCGTTGGGGCCCTCGGGGTTGACGTAGATGAGGCCCATCTGGACCGCGCCGAGGGGCTCCTCCAGCTCGCGGTCGCCGGAGTAGCGCTCGTCGCCGAGCCAGGTGGTCTCGGGGCCCCAGTAGACGTCCTCGTCGGCCTCCCAGACGTCCTCGCGGCCGCCGGCGAAGCCGAAGGTCTCGAAGCCCATCGACTCCAGGGCCACGTTGCCGGTGAGGATCATGAGGTCGGCCCAGGAGAGGGACTGGCCGTACTTCTTCTTCACGGGCCACAGCAGGCGGCGGGCCTTGTCGAGGTTGCCGTTGTCCGGCCAGCTGTTGAGCGGGGCGAAGCGCTGCTGGCCGGCGCCGGCGCCGCCGCGGCCGTCGCTGATGCGGTAGGTGCCCGCGCTGTGCCAGGCCATGCGGATCATGAAGGGGCCGTAGTGCCCGAAGTCGGCCGGCCACCAGTCCTGCGAGGTGGTGAGGACCTCGGCGATGTCCTGCTTCACGGCGGCGAGGTCGAGGGCCTTGAACGCCTCGGCGTAGTCGAAGTCCTCGCCGAGCGGGTTGCCCACGGCCGGGTTCTTGGCCAGGATCCGCAGGTTCAGCCGGTTCGGCCACCACTGGCGGTTGCCGCCGCCCTGGGTGGGGTGCGACGCGCGCTGCCCGTGGGGGACGGGGCAGCCGCCGCCCGCGGCCTTCGCGTCTCCGCCGTGTGCATCGAGGTTCTCAGACATGAGCTCTTCCTGTCCCTTGGCCATCAACAAAACTGATCCTACAATGGACGAAGTCCAAGTCAAGAACAATGTCAAAGTGGAGGTGGAGTGCCGGGGGGAGGACGCCCCGCGCTCCGGCCTTCGCCGAGAAGGAACAGGTAGCCCCTATGAGTGACCTGCTGGAGCGGCTGCGCGCCCGAGGGTGGCGGATGACGTCGCAGCGGCGTGTCGTCGCGGAGGTCCTCGACGGCGAGCACGTGCACCTCACCGCCGACGAGGTGCACGCACGCGCCGTGGAGCGACTTCCCGAGATCGCCCGGGCGACCGTCTACAACACCCTCGGCGAACTGGTCTCCCTCGGCGAGGTGGTGGAGCTCTCCACCGACGGCCGCGCGAAGCGGTACGACCCCAACGCCCGCCACGCCCACCAGCACCTGGTGTGCGTGGAGTGCGGCACCATCCGCGACGTCCACCCCGAAGGCGACCCGCTCGCCGTCCTCCCCGCCTCCGAGCGCTACGGCTTCACCGTCTCCAAGGTCGACGTCACCTATCGGGGCGTCTGCCCGAACTGCTCGGCCTGAGCCCCGGCCCCGGGTACGGAGCCCCGCACGCGGCGAGGACCGTCCGCGCGTGCCGGAGCAGCCGCTCGTCCTCCGCGACGCGAAAGCGCATCCGGCCCCGCCGGCCGCCCTCGTTGTCGTGGCGGCGCGGCGCGGCCGACTCGGCGCGCAGCAGCGGGAGGACGGGGGCCGCGGCCGGGCCGAGGGCGGCCCAGATCTCCGTCATGTCGGGGCGGCTGGATCTGCTCCGCTCCCAGGCGTGGAGGCTCGCCGCCAGCGTCTCCCCGGGGTCCCCGCCCACCCGCCACAGGGCCTCCGCCAGCGCGCCCGCGTGCCAGGCGTCGACCTCGTCCGGGCGCGCGGCGAGCCCGCGCAGCGCGGGAAGCAGCGGGGCCGCCGCCGTCCCGGCACACGCGAGCGCGCGCAGGGCGTCGTGGCGCTCGGCGCCCGCGCCCCCGGAGCTCCCGGCGCCGAGCCCCGCCTCCAGTGCCGCCAGGGCCCGCCTGGCCTCCGCGTCGCCGCCCGCCGCCCACAGCGCCGCCGCGAGCGCGGCCCCGTCGGCCTCCCCGACGAGACCCCGAAGGGCCGGGAGCGCCGGCTCCGCGGCGGCGCCGAGACCGGCCAGGGTGCGCAGCGCCGCTTCCCGGGAGCGGAGCCGGGCCTTGCCCTCCAGGTTCAGACAGCCGGCCGCGGCCGTGACGGCGGCCTCCGGGGCGGCCACGGCCGCCGCCCCCAGGAGCTGCGCCGCGAAGGAGCTCCGGCCCGCGCCGACCGTCGCCGCAAGCCGGGCGGTCAGCGCGGGGGCGAGCCGCGCGGCCGTCTCCGGGGCCATGCGCGCCAGCCACTCCGGCAGCTCCTCGGGCACGTGTCCGTACCGCAGCACCTCGGCCAGGCCGGGAACGGCCCGCGGGTCGCCCTGGGCCGCCAGCGCGCAGAGCGCCGCCCCGTAACTCGTCTCGTGCCAGCGCGCCTGCGGCGGCAGCCCGGGGCCGCGCGCCACGCGCGCGGCCAGCGCCTCGGCCGCCGGTGCCCCGATGACGGCGAGCCGGCACAGCTCGGCGGCCGCCTCGCGCGCGAGCACCGGGTCGGCGTGGAGGACCAGCTCGCCCAGGAGCCGTACCGGCTCCTCGTGCGGCCCCCGCCAGCCGGACAGCAGCGTCCCGGCCGCGTTCACCGCCTCGCGGCGCTGCCCCCGCTCGGGGCTGCCCAACTGGTCGGCGACGAGCGCGAACCGCGCCTCCACCCGGTCGCCGAGGGCGAAGTGCAGCTCGCCCAGGAGGTCGGTCGCCCAGGGCGCCCGGGTGCCCGCCGTGTGCTCGGCGCGCAGCCGGCGCAGATAGCCGATCAGGGTGCTGTCCGTGGACCGCGCCGGGGCGCGTTCGGTCTCGGGCGCGCCTTCCCGGGCCGTCCGCAGCTCCGCCGCCGCGAGCCGGGCCGTGACCGCCGGCTCGGGGAGGCGGTCCGGGGCGCAGCGCGCGAGGGCGGTGAGCGCCGCGAGGGGGAGACCGCCGCCGGGCCGGTCGAGCAGCGGCGCCAGGGCGTCGGCCGTCGCCCCGGCGAGCCGGGCGTGGCGCACCCCCAGGTCGCCGAGGGCCGCGGCCACCGCGCGCAGCACGGTCGGGTCCTCCTCCGCCTCCGCCGCGAGCCGTCCCGTCAGGGCCGCCCGTACGCCCTCCGGGTCCGGCAGCAGTTGTACGAGCGCCCCCGGCACGGCCCGCCGCACCCCGGGGTCCGGGTCGGCGAGGAGCGGCAGGAGGCTTCCGGCGCGGTCGCGGACGTCCGCCTCGGCGCGGTCGAGGAGCCGGCACCACTCCTCGTACTCCTCCTCGTCGTCCGACCAGAAGTCCATCACCTCGGGGTCGCGTCCGTCGCCGTGGATGCTCCGCAGCAGCTCCACCACCTCGCCGCGCCCCTCGGGGCCGGGGGTGGTGGCGATCTCGAAGAGGAAGGGGAGGCAGGCCACCGTGCTGTCGTGCACGTCCCCCTGGTGGTGGACCGTCCCGTAGAGCGCGTCCAGGGCCCCCTCCCGCTCGTCCGCGTCGGCGGAGAGCAGCCCGCGCAGCATCTCCGGCACGTCGGAGGCGTCCCCGTAGGCGTGCTGGAGCCCGGTCCAGTCGATGTCGTCGATCCCCGTGAGCATGGTCCCGAGTCTGCCGCAGCCCACTGACAGGCCTGTCCCGATGAGGTTCTGACGGGGTGTCCGGGGGTGGGGGAGGGGCGGGCTTGACGGTGGTGCGGGGAGGTTGTTGGATGAGCCGCAGGTTTTATTGGTCGCATGGCCAATATGATGGTCCCGTCACCCGCCCAGGAAGCCCGCCCATGTCCCGCACCGCCTTCCCCCGCCCCGACCACCGGCTCCACGTCGCCGTCGACGCCGCCGACCCGCGCGAGCGGGGCCGCCGACGGGGCGCCCGGCTCGCCGAGGGGCTGAACACCGCCCTCGACGTCTACGACCGGCTCTTCGCCCTCGCGGAGATACCCGAGGCGACCGTCCGCGACGACGCGCACCGGGCCCTTGACGCCGTCGACGCCTTCCGGCCCGCCCTGCGCGAGCAGATCGAGGGCATCGCGGAAGGGGCCGGAGCCGAACCCTGGCGGGTCGCCGCGCTCAACGCCCGTACCGAGATCCTCGCCCGGAGCCGCACGGTCCCGCCCGGCGAGTGCTCCACCGTCGTCCGCCGCGTCCCCGCCGCCGACGGCGGCACCACCCACCTCGGCGTCCAGACCTGGGACTGGCACGTCGAACTGGGCTCCTCCTGGCACACCGTCGACTCCGCCGGCGGCGCCCACCGCTACGTCGGCCTCACCGAACACGGCATCCTCGCCAAGATCGGCGTCAACAGCGCGGGCCTCGCCCTCCACTTCAACATCCTCGGCCACCGCGACGACCGCGTCGGCGGCCTCCCGGTGCACGTGCTCGCCGCCCTCGTCCTGGAGGAGGCCGACGACGCCGCCCACGCCGTCGAGCTGATCCGCTCCGCGCCGCTCGCCTCCTCCGGCTCCTTCCTCCTCTTCGACCGGCGGCGGGCCGTCCTGCTCGACCTCAGCCCCGACGGCGTTTTCGAAGCGCCGCCGACGCCCGACGGCACCCGCCTGCGCACCAACCACTTCCTCACCCCCGGACCCGCCCGCCGCGAGAAGACCTGGCTCTACCAGCCCGATTCCGGCGAGCGGTACGCCTTCCTCCGCGACCGCCTCGACCATGCGCCCGCCACCACCCACGACGACCTGCTGCGGCTCCTGGTCACCGGCCCCGGCGAACCGCCCGTCAGCTGCGTGCCCGACCCGGAGGCCCCGCTCGGCCGCCGCTGGGCCAGCCTCGCGACCGTCCTCCTCGACCCGGCGGCCCGCACCGCGCGCATCCTCGACGGCACCCCCGCCGAGCACGCCGAACGCCCCTGGTACACGCTGCGCGCCTGAGCTCCCGCCGGTGTCCGGCGCCCGCGTCCGGCGCCCGCGTCCGGGGCCCCGTGCGGCGCCCGCCACCGCGCGCGTGCCGCGGTCCGGCTTCACCCTGGAGAAGGTGTGCCCGCCCGCCTCGGCATCGCCGAGGGCCACGGCGGCGCCGGAGAGGAAGCCGCCATGAAGGCCCTGCAGTACCGCACCGTGGGCGCCGCCCCCGAGGTCGTCACCGTCCCCGACCCGGAGCCCGCCCCCGGGCAGGTCCTCCTGAAGGTCACCGCCGCCGGCGTCTGCCACTCCGACATCGCCGTCATGAGCTGGCCCGCCGAACAACTGCCCTTCCCGCTGCCCCTCACCCTCGGTCACGAGGGCGTCGGCACCGTCGCCGCCCTCGGCGACGGCGTCACCGGCTTCGCCGAGGGCGACGCCGTCGCCGTCTACGGCCCCTGGGGCTGCGGAAACTGCTTCATGTGCGCCCAGGGCAAGGAGAACTACTGCCTGCGCGCCGCCGAGCTCGGCATCCGCCCGCCCGGACTCGGCGCGCCCGGCGCCATCGCCGAGTACATGATCGTGGACAGCCCCCGCCACCTCGTCCCGCTGGGCGGCCTCGACCCGGTGAAGACGGTGCCGCTGACCGACGCCGGCCTCACCCCGTACCACGCGATCAAGCGCTCCCTGCCGAAGCTCGTGCCCGGCTCCACCGCCGTCGTCATCGGCACCGGAGGCCTCGGGCACGTCGCCGTCCAGCTGCTGCGCGCGCTGACCGCCGCCCGGGTCGTCGCCCTCGACGTCGCCGAGGAGAAGCTGGCCCTCGCGCGGGCCGTCGGCGCCCACGAGACGGTCCTCTCCGACTCCTCCGCCGCCGGCACCGTCCGCGACCTCACCGACGGGCGCGGCGCCGAGGTCGTCCTCGACTTCGTCGGCGCCCCGCCCACCACCGCCTCCGCCGGGGCCATGGCCGCGGTCGAGGGCGACGTCACCATCGTCGGCCTCGGCGGCGGCACCCTCCCCGTCGGCTTCGGCGCCCTCCCGTACGAGGTCTCCGTAGCCTCCCCCTACTGGGGCACCCGTGCCGAACTCATCGAGGTCCTGGACCTGGCCCGCACGGGCGCCGTCGACGTCCACGTCGAGACCTACGGCCTGGACGAAGCCCCCGAAGCCTACGAGCGACTCCACGCCGGCCGCGTCGACGGCCGCGCGGTGATCCTCCCGAACGACTGACCCCACGCCTACGCGCGCGTGGCCGCGCCGCCAGCGCGTCGTGGAAGCCGAGCGCCGCCCGCCCCCTCCGGCACGGACGTGGCCGGGCCGCCGCCACACCACCGTGCAAGCCCGAGCGCCGCCCGCCGCGCCCGAAGCGCGCGCGGGCCGCGGAGCCATACCACCGTGAGGGCCGGGCGAGGCCCGTCCCGCCTTCCACGCGCGCGTGGGCGGGTCGCCACACCGTCGCTTAGGCCGGGCGCGGCCCCTCCCGCTTTCGCGCGCGTGGCCGGGCCGCCGCATCGTTGTGGTGGCTGGGCGCGGCCCCTCCTGTCCTCGTGTGCGTGGCCGGGTCGCCGCATCGTTGTGGTGGCCGGGCGCGGCCCGTCCCGCCTTCCCCGTGCGTGTGGGCGCGCCGCCGCATCGTTGTGGTGGCTGGGCGCGGCCCGTCCCGTCCTCGTGTGCGTGGCCGGGTCGCCGCACCGTTGTGAAGGCCGGGCGCCGCCCGTCCCGCCTTCCCCGTGAGTGTGGGCGCGCGCCGCACCGTCGTGGAGGCCGGGCGCCGCCCGTCCTGTCCCTCGCGCGCGTGGTCCGGCCGCCCACCGTGGTTGAAGCCGGGCGCTGGCCGTCTCGGCCTGACACACGCGTGGCCGGGCGCGCCCTGCCGTCGTGGAGGCCGGGCGTCGCCCACCCCACCCCACACCCCCCACGCGCGCGTGCCCGCGCGTGGCGGTCGGCGCCGTCGGGCCGCGTAGGCTCGTCAGCGTGCCACCCACCCGTCTGTACCGCGTCGCCGTTCTCGTCCTCGAAGGTGCCAAACCCCTCGACGTCGGGATCCCCGCCCAGGTGTTCACGACCCGGGCGAGCATGCCCTACGAGGTGCGTGTCTGCGGGGCCACGCCCGGGCTCGTCGCGGGCGGTGACGGGTTGTCGTACAACGTCGACCACGGGCTCGACGCGCTCGGGTGGGCCGACATCGTCTTCGTCCCGGGATACCGATTTCCCGACCGGGAGGACCCGCCGGGGGCCGTCGTCGAGGCACTGATCGCCGCGCACGCGCGCGGGGCGCGGCTCGCGGCGATCTCCACCGGCGCCTTCGCGCTCGCCGCGACCGGCCTCCTCGACGGCCGGCGCGCCACCACCCACTGGCACTACGCGCGTGCCCTGGCGGAGAAGTGGCCCCTGGTCCAGGTCGACGAGAACGTCCTCTTCGTCGACGAGGGCAGCGTTCTCACCTCCGCCGGCGCCGCCTCCGGCATCGACCTCTGCCTCCACATCCTCCGCGGCGACCTCGGCGTCGGCGCCGCCAACCACGCCGCCCGCCGGCTCGTCGCCGCCCCGTACCGCAGCGGCGGCCAGGCCCAGTACGTGCCCCGCAGCGTCCCCGAACCCCACGGCGAACGGTTCGCCGCCACCCGCGAGTGGGTTCTCCACCGCCTCGACGAACCCCTCACGCTCGACGTCCTCGCCCGGCACGCCGCCGTCTCGCCCCGCACCTTCTCGCGCCGCTTCGTCGAGGAGACCGGGTACACCCCCATGCAGTGGCTCCTGCGCGCCCGCGTCGACCGCGCCCGCGAACTGCTCGAACGCTCCGAACTCGGCGTCGAGCAGATCGCCGCCGAAACCGGACTCGGCACCGGCGCCAACCTGCGGATGCACTTCCAGCGGATCCTCGGCACCACCCCGACCGACTACCGGCGCACCTTCACGCAGGGCGACTGAGCCCCTCACCTGGCCCGATCGCCAGGATCTTGGCACGATCCTTGCGGACCATGGCGATCTCGCCCCTGCCGCGCGGCGGCACGGCAGGCGAGGCTGGGTGACGAAGAAACGGAAGGGACACCGCATCATGACTCGCATCGCCATCAACGGTTTCGGTCGCATCGGCCGCAACGTGCTCCGCGCCCTCCTGGAGCGCGACACCACGCTGGAGGTCGTCGCCGTCAACGACCTCACCGAGCCCAAGGCGCTGGCCCGTCTCCTCGCCTTCGACTCCACCTCCGGCCGCCTCGGCCGCCCGGTCTCCGTCGACGGCGACACCCTCGTGGTGGACGGCCACCGCATCAAGGTCCTCGCCGAGCGCGAGCCGGCCCAGCTCCCCTGGGCCGAGCTGGGCGTCGACATCGTCCTGGAGGCCACCGGCCGCTTCACCAGCGCCAAGGACGCCCGCCTCCACCTCGACGCCGGTGCCAAGAAGGTCCTCGTCAGCGCCCCCTCCGACGGCGCCGACGTCACCCTCGCCTACGGCGTGAACAGCGACACGTACGACGCCGAGCTGCACACGATCGTCTCCAACGCCTCCTGCACCACCAACGCGCTCGCCCCGCTGGCCGCCGTCCTCGACGAGCTGGCCGGCATCGAGCACGGCTTCATGACGACCGTGCACGCCTACACCCAGGAGCAGAACCTCCAGGACGGCCCGCACCGCGACGCCCGCCGTGCCCGCAACGCCGCCGTCAACATCGTGCCCACCAGCACCGGCGCCGCCAAGGCCATCGGCCTGGTCCTTCCGCAGCTGGACGGCAAGCTCTCCGGCGACTCGATCCGCGTGCCCGTGCCGGTCGGCTCCATCGTCGAGCTGAACACCACGGTCGCCCGCGAGGTCACCCGCGAGGAGATCCTCGAGGCCTACCGCAAGGCCGCCGAGGGCAAGCTCGCCGGCGTCCTGGAGTACTCGGAGGACGAGCTGGTCTCCTCCGACATCACCGGCAACCCGCACTCCTCCATCTTCGACGCCGCCCTCACCCGCGTCGACGGCCGCCACGTCAAGGTCGTCGCCTGGTACGACAACGAGTGGGGCTTCTCCAACCGCGTCATCGACACCCTGCAGCTGCTCGCCGGCTGACCCCGCGTCACCACGCCACCCGACAGCGCCCCCTCGGCTCCGGCCGAGGGGGCGCTGTCAGTGCCGGATGGCAGCATGTCGATCATGAGCCGAATCATCTCGTACACCACCGGCGACCGCGCCGAGGCCGTCGCCTACCTCGGAGCGGCGGAGCGCCTCACCGACGAACAGCGGCGCGTGCTCGCCATGATGCGCGAGCGGGCCGAGGCCAGCCAGCGCGACCTGGACCACCAGGACCTCGACTGGGACCTGACCATCCCCGAGGCCCTGGAGCACCTCATCGAGGGCCGCGCCGACGCGCCGGGGACGTACGCGGGCAAGGCCTACGCCCGGGCCCTGCAGCACGTCATCGACTACTGCGGATCCGACCCCTCCGACCTCGGCGTCTACTCCAGGCCCAGCACCTTCTTCAGCCTCCTCGACGAGCAGTTGAGGCAGCACGGCGTCCCCGCCGACCTGCTGCCGCACGGCTACCTCTTCTCCGGCCCGCCGGACGAGATACCCTTCCCCATCCCCTACGCCGTCGACGGCCCCGACATCGGGATGCTGCCGCTGGACAAGGCCAAGCAGGCCGTGGACGCGTACCGCGCGGTCCGCGACAAGATCGACCCCGACTTCGTGTACGACCTCGACCTCCTCACCGAGAAGCTGGAGTTCGAGCACGAGGAGTGGGAGTCGACCAAGGCGCGGGGCTACGACTGGTACACCCACGACACCATCTTCTTCTCCATCAACGGCTGACGGGCACCGGCGCGGGCAGTCCGAGCGTGGCGGCGAGCCGGGCGCGGTGCCAGTGCGGCGGACCGAAGAGCCGCGACGAGCCGTGCGCCCGCTTGAAGTAGCGGTGGGCGTCGTGCTCCCAGGTGACGCCGATCCCGCCGTGCAGCTGGATCATCTCGCCCGCCACCTCGGAGAAGGCCTCCGAGCAGACCGACGCGGCGGTGGCGGCGAGCCGGGTCAGCTCCGGTCCCCGCGCGCCGCCCGCCGCGGCGAAGGCGGCGCCGAGCGCGGCGGAGCGGGCCGACTCGACGCGGACGTAGGCGTCCGCGAGCCGGTGCTTCACCGCCTGGAAGGAGCCGATCGGCCGCCCGAACTGCACCCGCTCCCCGGCGTACGCCACCGTGAGCTCCAGGCACCGCGCGGCCGCGCCGACCTGCTCGGCGGCGAGCGCCGTACACGCGAGGTCGAGGACGTGCCGCAGCACCCGGCCGCCGTCGCCGTCCGCGCCGACGAGCCTGCCCTCGGCCCCGCGGAGCACCACCCGGGGCTGCGCCCGGGTGGCGTCCATGGGCACGGTCGCCTCGCGGCCGACCCCCGGTCCTTCGCCGGGCACCGCGAAGAGCGACACCCCGGCGTCCGTCCGCGCCGCCACCAGCAGCGTCCCGGCGCGGTCCCCGTCGAGGACGTGCTCCTTCACCCCGGTGAGCCGCCAGCCGCCGCCGGGCCCGGGGGCGGCCTCGGCCCGTATCGCCTCCGGGTCCCAGGAACCGGCCTCCGCCCAGGCGAGGGCGGCCGTCGTCGCGCCCGACACCAGACCGGGCAGCAGCGCGGCGCACTCCGGGCCGGCGCCCGAGGCGAGGAGCGCCTGCGTCGCGAGGACGGCCGAGCCGAGGTACGGGACGGGGCTCAGCTCCCGGCCCAGCTCCTCCATCACCACGTGCGTCTCCACGGCCCCGCCGCCGGCGCCGCCGTACTCCTCCGGGACGGCGAGGCCCGCCACCCCGATCTGCTCGGCCAGCGGCGACCAGGCCTCCTCGCCCGGATGGCGCCGGAGCAACTGCCGTACGGCCGTGCGCAGTTCTTCCTGCTCCTCGCTGAACCTCATGCCTCTGCTCCCTTCTCGTCGGGGGCGAGGACGCGGGCGCGGCAGGCGGCGGGGGTGCCCCAGGCGTCGCGGAGCGGGCGTGCCTTGCGGATCCACAGGGAGAGGTCGAGCTCCTCGGTGTAGCCGACGGCGCCGTGGAGCTGGAGGGCGGTGCGGGCCGCGGCGTGGGCGGCCTCGCCCGCCGTGACCTTGGCCGCGGCGATCTCCCGCGGCGCCGTGCCGCTCTCCGCGAGGGCGAGGGCGGCGGCGTACAGCAGGGGCCGGGCGAACTCCAGGGCGATCAGCGTGTCGGCCAGGCGGTGCTTCACCGCCTGGAACGAGCCGATGGGGACGCCGAACTGGGTGCGCTGCCGGACGTACCCGACCGTCCGGTCGAGCAGCGCCCGGCCGAGCCCCAGGGACTGGGCGGCCGTCGCCAGGGCGGCGACCTCGACGGCGTACGCGCGGGCGGCGGCCACCCGGGGGCCGCGGGCCAGGGCGGTGCCCGCGGAGGCGGGCCGGGCGAGGCGGCGTACCGGATCGGCGGAGGGCTGGACGGGGCCGGTGGCGGAGGCGAGGCGGACGGTGTCGTCCGCGACGACGAGCACGGCGTCGGCCATGTCGGCGTCCAGCGCGTACGGGCCGGTGAGCTCGGGGACGTTCAGCGAGACGGTCGCCTTGCCGGTGGCGATCCGGGGCAGCCAGGCGGAGGCCGCGCCGTCGCCGACTTCGCCGTCGCCCTCGCCGAGTCGGCTCAGGAGCGCCGCCGCCGCGACCGTCTCGACCAGCGGGCCGGGGACGGCGTGCCGGCCGACCTCGGTGAAGGCGACGGCCAGTTCCACCGGCAGCGGCCCCAGTCCCTCGTACGCCTCCGGCACGGCGAGCGCGAACACGCCGGCCTCGGCGATCCGGGACCAGAGGGCGAGCCCGGGGGCGTGGTCGCCCGCGGCCCAGGCGCGGGCCGCCCGGGGGGTGTCGGCCGCCGCCAGCATCGTGTCCAGGGTGCGGGCGAAGTCCCGCTGTTCGTCGTCGAGCAGGAACCGCATCACCGGCGTCCCTTCGGCAGGCCGAGCAGCCGCTCGGCGATGATGTCGCGCTGGATCTCGTTGGTTCCCGCGTAGATCGGCCCGGCCAGCGAGAAGGTGTGGCCCTCGGCCCAGCCGCCGTGCGCGGGCGCGTCCGCGGCCTCGTCGGAGAGTTCGCCGTACGGTCCGAGGAGGTCGAGGGCGGTCTCGTGGAGGGCGATGTCCAGCTCCGACCAGAAGACCTTGTTGAGGCTGGACTCGGCGCCGATGGAGCCGCCGGCGGCGAGCCGGGAGGCGTTGGCGTAGGTGAAGAGGCGGTAGGCGGCGGCGCCGATGACGGCGTCGGCGACGCGGTCGCGGACGGCCGTGTCGGAGGGGTCGGCGGTCTCCCGCCAGAGCGCGGCGAGCCGTTCGGCGGCGGCGGTGAAGCGGCCGGGGCTGCGCAGGGTGAGGCCGCGCTCGTTCCCGGCGGTGCTCATGGCGACCCGCCAGCCGTCGCCGGGGGCGCCGATCACGTCCTCGTCGGGGACGAAGACCTCGTCGAGGAAGAGTTCGGCGAAGGCCGGCTTGCCGTCGAGCCGGCCCACGGGACGTACGGTCACGCCCTCGGCGCCGAGCGGGAACATCAGGTACGTGAGTCCCCGGTGCGGCCGGTCGGCGTGCGGGTCGCTGCGGAAGAGGCCGAAGGCGCGGTCGGCGAAGGCGGCCCGCGACGACCAGGTCTTCTGGCCGCTGATCAGCCAGCCGCCGTCGGCGCGCACGGCGGTGGAGCGCAGGCTCGCCAGGTCGGAGCCGGACTCGGGCTCGGACCAGGCCTGCGCCCAGATGACCTCGCCGGAGGCCATCCGCGGCAGGATCCGGGCGCGCTGTTCGTCGGTGCCGTGCTCGAAGAGGGTGGGGGCGAGGAGGTTGATGCCGTTCTGGCTGACCCGGCCGGGCGCGCCGGCGGCGTAGTACTCCTCCTCGAAGACCAGCCAGCGCAGCACGGAGGAGCCCCGGCCGCCGTACTGCTCTGGCCAGGAGACCACCGACCAGCGGCCGGCGGCGAGTTCGGCCTCCCAGGCACGGTGGGCGGCGAATCCCTCCGCCGTCTCCAGGGAGGGCAGCGGGGTGGCGGGCACGCGGTCGGCGAGCCAGGCGCGGGCCTCGGCGCGGAAGGCCTCGTCGGCCGGTGAGAAGTCGAGGTCCATCAGGCTCCCGCCTCCCGGGGGCGGCGGGGTCGTCCCCCGGAATGTCGCAGCTTCGCGTGGATGTCCATGCCGCCGAGCGCGTCGCGGGCGGTCTCGGCGTCGTGCGCGTCCGCGAGGCCCGTCCGGGGCGGCATGACCCAGCGGTGCGCGAAGTAACCGACGCCGGGGATGCCTATGCGGACCACCGGGTCGGCGAGGAAGGCGTCCTCGGAGGCCCCGATCAGGTCGACGATCCAGGCGAGCGTCAGGCCGCCGGCGACGCAGTCGCCCCGGGCGGACGCGCCGATCGCCCAGGGCGGTTCGCGCCGGCGGCGGCACATCCCCGGGTGGGCCGTGGACTCGCGGGGGAAGCGGCTCTCGGTGCCCTCCTTGTCGGAGTGGTCCCGCCAGAGGCCGGCCCTGCGCTCGAACGGCAGGTGGGCGTCGCGCTCGGGGGCGCAGGTCGTCGCGGAGTTCCGGGCGTCGCGGGACGCGGGCCGGGCCATGGTGACGTCGGCGGCGGGGCCCCGCCGTTCGTGGCGGACGGGCCCGGTGGGCGTGGTGCGGGCAGTGGACATCCATCCTCCTTCCCTAACAAGTGTTTGGTAGGTTAACGTACGGCCATGAGCGACGTCGAGGAGTTCCGCAGGGAGGTCCGCGGCTGGCTGCGGGCCCACCTCACCGGCGAGTTCGCGTCCCTGCGAGGCCGCGGCGGCCCCGGCCGCGAACACGAGGCGCACACCGAACGCCTCGCCTGGGAACGGCACATGGCCGCCCACGGCTGGACCTGCGTCGGCTGGCCCGAGGAGTACGGCGGCCGCGGCGCGAGCCTGGAGGAACAGGTCGCCTTCCACGAGGAGTACGCCCTCGCCGACGCCCCCGCCCGCGTCGGCCACATCGGCGAACAGCTCCTCGGACCCACCCTGATCGCCTTCGGCACCCCCGCCCAGCGCGCCCGCTTCCTGCCCCGGATCGTCGCCGTCGACGAACTGTGGTGCCAGGGCTACTCCGAGCCCGACGCCGGCTCCGACCTGGCGGGCGTCCGCACCCGCGCCGCACGCGACGGCGACACCTGGGTGGTCACCGGACAGAAGGTGTGGACCTCAGGCGCCCACGAGGCCGACTGGTGCTTCGTCGTCGCCCGCACCGAACCCGGCTCCACCCGCCACCACGGCCTCTCCTACCTGCTCGTCCCGCTGGACGCCCCCGGCGTCGAGATCCGGCCCATCGTCCAGCTCACCGGCACCTCCGAGTTCAACGAGGTGTTCTTCGACGGGGCCGTCACCGACGCCGCCCACATCGTCGGCGCGCCCGGGGACGGCTGGAAGGTCGCCATGGCCACGCTCGGCTTCGAACGCGGCGTCTCCACCCTCGGCCAGCAGGTCGGCTTCCGCCGCGAACTCGAAGCGGTCATCGCACTGGCCCGGCGGAACGGCGCCGCCGACGACCCGATCGTCCGCGACCGCATCGCCCGCGCCTGGACCGGCCTGGAGACCATCCGCTTCAACGCCCTCAGGATGCTCGGCGGCGTCGCCACCGGAGCCCCCGGACCCGAGGCCTCCATCAACAAGATCTTCTGGGCCACCTGGCACCGCGAACTCGGCGAACTCGCCATGGACGTCTGCGGCGCCGACGGCCTGCTCGCCGCCGGGGAACCGTACGACCTCACCGACTGGCAGCGGCTCTACCTCTTCTCCCGCGCCGACACCCTCTACGCCGGATCCAACGAGATCCAGCGCAACATCATCGCCGAGCGCGTCCTCGGCCTGCCCAAGGAGGCCCGCCCGTGACCGGCACCCCGCCCCCGTACGTCCCCGGCCACGGCCTGCTCGCCGGCCGCTCCGCCGTCGTCACCGCCGCCGCGGGCGCCGGCATCGGCGGCGCCACCGCCCGCCGCCTCCTGGAGGAAGGCGCCCGCGTCCTCCTCTCCGACGCCCACGCCCGCCGCCTCAAGGAGTCCGAGGCCGCGCTCGCCGCCGAGTTCGGCGCCGACCGGGTCGCCGCCCTGCCCTGCGACGTCACCGACGAGACCCGGGTCGCCGCCCTCCTCGACCGCGCCGAGGAGACCCACGGCCGCCTCGACATCGTCGTCAACAACGCCGGACTCGGCGGCACCGCCGACCTCGTCGACATGACCGACGCACAGTGGGACAAGGTCCTCGACGTCACCCTGGGCGGCACCTTCCGCTGCACCCGCGCCGCCCTGCGCCGCATGAAGGCCGCGGGCGCCGGCGGCGTCGTCGTCAACAACGCCTCCGTGATCGGCTGGCGCGCCCAGAAGGGCCAGGCCCACTACGCCGCCGCCAAGGCCGGCGTCATGGCCCTCACCCGCTGCGCCGCGCTCGAAGCCGCCGCGTACGGCGTCCGCGTGAACGCCGTCTCCCCGTCGCTCGCCATGCACCCCCACCTCGCCAAGGTCACCACCCCCGAACTCCTCGAAGAGCTCACCTCCCGCGAGGCCTTCGGCCGGTACGCCGAACCCTGGGAGGTCGCGAACGTCATCGTCTTCCTCGCCAGCGGGTACGCCTCCTACCTCACCGGCGAAGTCCTCTCGGTCAGCAGCCAGCACCCGTGAGACCGGCGCCCGAGCGGCGCCGCCAGCTCCTCGACGCGGCGGCCGAGGTCTTCGCCGCGCAGGGGTACGACGCCACCACCGTCCGCCGCATCGCGGACTCCGTCGGCCTGCTCGCCGGCAGCCTCTACTACCACTTCGACTCCAAGGAGTCGATGCTCGACGAGATCCTCTCCGGCTTCCTCGACGCGCTGTGGACCCGGTACGACGCCGTGCTCGCCGCCCGGCTCGGGCCGCGGGAGACCCTGGAGGCCCTCGTCACCGCCTCGTTCCGGGAGATCGACCGGCACCGCGCCGCCGTCTCCATCTACCAGAAGGAGTCCCGGCACCTCACGGACCAGCCGCGCTTCGGCTATCTCGCCGACGCCCAGCGGAGGTTCGAACGGGCCTGGCTCACGACCCTGGAGGCCGGCGTGGCCTCCGGCGCCTTCCGCACCGACCTCGACGTCCGGCTCACCTACCGCTTCGTGCGCGACACCGTCTGGGTCGCCGCGTCCTGGTACCGGCCGGGCGGACGGCACAGCCCGGAGGAGATCGCCCGCCAGTACCTGTCCATGGTGCTGGAGGGGATCGCCCTCCGCGACGACACCGGACGTACGACTCACGACTGAGGAGTGACCATGGCCGAGGCCTACATCGTCGAAGCGGTCCGCACCCCGGTCGGCAGGCGGAACGGCGGACTCTCCGCCGTCCACCCCGCCGACCTCGGCGCGCACGCCCTGAAGGCCCTGATGGAACGCTCGGGCGTCGACCCGGCCGCCGTGGAGGACGTCGTCCTCGGCTGCCTCGACACCGTCGGCCCGCAGGCCGGCGACATCGCCCGCACCTGCTGGCTCGCCGCCGGACTCCCCGAGGAGGTGCCGGGCGTGACCGTGGACCGGCAGTGCGGCTCCTCCCAGCAGGCCCTGCACTTCGCCGCGCAGGCCGTCCTGTCCGGCACCCAGGACCTCGTCGTCGCCGGCGGCACGCAGAACATGTCGATGATCCCCATCGCCTTCGCCAGCCGCCGGGCCGCCGAGCCCCTCGGCCTCACCGAGGGCCCCTACGCCGGCTCGGCCGGCTGGCGGGCGCGCTACGGCGACCAGCCGGTCAACCAGTTCCACGGCGCCGAACTCATCGCCGAGAAGTGGGGGATCACCCGGCGCGACATGGAGGAGTTCGCGCTCCGCTCCCACCGGCGGGCGATCCGCGCGATCGACGAGGGCCGCTTCGCGCGCGAGCTGGTCCCCTACGGCGACGTCACCACCGACGAGGGGCCGCGCCGCGACACCTCCCTGGAGAAGATGGCCGGCCTCAAGCCGGTGGTGGACGGCGGGCGGATCACCGCCGCCGTCTCCTCCCAGGTCTCCGACGGCGCCTCCGCGATGCTCCTCGCCGGCGAACGCGCCGTACGCGATCACGGCCTCACCCCGCGCGCCCGGATCCACCACCTCTCGGTGCGCGGCGAGGACCCGATCCGGATGCTCTCCGCGCCCATCCCGGCGACCGCGTACGCCCTGAAGAAGGCCGGCATGACCCTCGACGACATCGACCTCGTCGAGATCAACGAGGCCTTCGCCCCGGTCGTCCTCGCCTGGATCGAGGAGACCGGCGCCGACCCGGAGAAGGTCAACGTCAACGGCGGCGCCATCGCCCTCGGCCACCCCCTCGGCGCCACCGGCACCAAGCTCGCCGTCACCCTCCTCCACGAACTGGAGCGCACCGGAGGCCGCTACGGCCTCCAGACGATGTGCGAGGGCGGTGGCCAGGCCAACGTGACGATCATCGAGCGGCTGTAGGTCAGGGGCCGGTGTGCGAGGGCGGCGGACAGGCATGATGCGTCCGCCGGGGTGGCCGTCACCCCGGCGGACGTCGCACGTGGCGCGGGTGCTCAGGACGCGCGGGGCAGGGCGCGGAGCGTGGCCGCCGCCTCGGCCATCACGCGGTCGACGAGCTCCGCGCACGACGGCAGGTCGTCGATGACGCCGGCGACCTGGCCCGAGGCCATCACCCCGGCGTCGGTGCGGCCGTCCACCATCGAGGCCTTCAGCATCATCGGGGTGTTCGCGGCGAGCAGGATCTGACTCCAGGTCAGCTCCTTGCCGTGCTTCATGGCCATCCCGTCCCTGACCATCCGGGACCAGCTCATGCCGGACTCGCGCCGGAACGCCGCCGCGTGCCGCACGGCCCGCAGCAGCGAGGCGGCCCGCCCCGAGCGCTCCAGGGCGTCGACCAGTTCGCTGCGGAGCATCCGGTGCGGCAGCCCGTCGACCTTCGTGGTGACGGTGACGTCCCCGACCGCCGCCGCCAGATAGCGGGCCTTGACCGCGTCGGGCACGGTCGAGTCGGAGGTGAGGAGGAAGCGGGTGCCCATGGCGATCCCGGCCGCCCCGTAGGAGAGCGCGGCGACGAGACCCCGGCCGTCGTGGAAGCCGCCGGCGGCGATCACCGGGATGTCGACCGCGTCCACCACCTGGGGGAGGAGGACGGTGGTGGCGACGCCGCCGGTGTGGCCGCCGCCCTCCGCGCCCTGCACCACGACCGCGTCGGCGCCCCACGCGGCGACCTTCTCCGCGTGCCGGCGGGCGCCGATCGAGGGGATCACGACCACCCCGGCGTCCTTCAGCCGGGCGATCAGCTCGCGCGAGGGCGCGAGCGCGAACGACGCGACCCGCACCCCCTCGTCGATGACGATCCGGACCCGCTCGGCCGCGTCGCCCGCGTCCGCCCGCAGGTTCACGCCGAACGGCGCGTCCGTACGGGACTTGACCTCGCGCACGGCGGACCTGAGCTGCTCGACGCCCATGGTCGCCGAGGCGAGGACGCCCAGCGCGCCCGCGTTCGCGGCGGCCGACACGAGCCGGGGCCCCGCGACCCACCCCATGCCCGTCTGCACGATCGGGTGCCGCACCCCGACGAGGGCCGTGAGGGGCGTCGTGATCGTCGCGTCGCTCATGCCCGGACCTCGCGGTCGCGCAGCCCCCGGGGGTCGATCTCCTCGCGGATCAGCCGCAGTTCCTCCGCCGTGGGCTCCCGGGTGTACGGCACCTCTCCGGGGACGACGAGCGCGAAGCCGGTCGCCTCCCGCACCTGCTCGACCGTGACGCCCGGGTGCAGCGCGCGCAGCCGCATCGTGCGGTCCGGGGTCTCGAAGTCGAGGACGCCGAGGTCGGTGACGACCTCCGGGATCCGGTGGAAGCGGGTCGCCGAGGGGCCGGCCGCCGCCGCCCGGTCGTAGCCGACGCCGCAGACCATGTCGACCCGCTCGACGAAGACCCGCCGCGAGTGCCGAGGAACCCAGTAACTCGTCGGATTGTTCAGGGTGTTGACGGGTGCGCCGCGCACGCCGAGGAGCTGGCGGGCCGGCCGCTCCCAGTCGCCGACGCAGCTGATGTTCTGGTTGCCGTGGCGGTCGAGCTGGCTGGCGCCCATCATCACGTGCCGCCGGCCGGTGGCGACCAGGGCCAGGTGCTGCCGGTACGGCAGCCAGCCCTCCACCACCCCGGGCGCCGCGCCGACCGCCGGCACGTCGCCCATCAGGAGCGCCTCGCCGTCGGTGAGCAGCAGGTCGGGGGCGAAGGTGAGCCGGGCGAGCCGGGCGCCGATCGTCGGCACCGTCCCCATCGGACTGGCCAGCACCTCGCCCGCGTCCCGCCACGCCTCGGCGCAGGCGACCACGCAGTACTCGGCCCGGGTGGCCGCCGCCGTGGTGGTCGCCTCGGTTCCGGTGCCGCTCATGCTTCCTCCTCGTGGAACGCCGCCACGGCGGCCTGGTACGCGTCCTCGTCGCCGGACAGGAACCGCGCGGTGAACTCCCGCCACTTCTCCGGGTCGCGGGCCGCCTCGACGTAGTGGCGCTGGAAGGCCTCGTCCCGGTCGTGGTCGGGGACGCAGGAGGTGAAATGCGCGCCGCGGGGCGCCTCGACGACCCCGTCGACGAAGGCCCGCTTGAGGAGCAGCGTCTGCGGCCCGGCGTCCTTGAGCAGTTCGGAGCTCTCCACGATCCGCTCGCAGGAGACGTACGCCGAGTCGGCGGCCTCGCAGAAAAGGTCGTCGAAGTACGGGTCGGGGCCCAGGTACTGGCCGTTGCCGTGGACGTCGGCGCGGTTGAGGTGGACGAGCGCGGCGTCCAGGCGCAGCGCGGGCACGGCCACCAGCTCCTCGCGGTCGCCGTACGGCGAAGTGACCGTCCGCAGACCGGGGTTGACCGTCATGACGTCGGAGGCGAGCCCGGCGCGGACGGGCATGAACGGCAGCCGGTGCACGGCGGCCGTGAGCCCCCACATCATCATCGCCTCGTCCAGCTCGACCAGTTCGAAGGCGCCGCGCTGCCGGGCCGCGACGAAGTGCGGCTCCAGCGGGACGGAGTCCAGGGTGGCGAAGGCGGCGACCAGCTTGCGGATCCTCCCCGCCGCGGCGAGCAGCCCGACGTCCGGTCCGCCGTACGAGACCACGGTCAGGTCCGTGAGGTCCGAGCGCAGCAGCGCCCGTACCAGTGCCATCGGCTTGCGCCGGGAGCCCCAGCCGCCGATGCCGATCGTCATCCCGCTGCGCAGCTGCCCCACGACCTCGTCGGCGGTCATCGTCTTGTCCCTGCTCACGCCTGCTCCTCCTCCTTCTGCGTCCGGTCCGTGCCGAAGGCGTCGCGGACCTCGTCGGCGACCCCGCTGAGGTTGGCCTCGAAGGTGAAGCCCTGCTCGAAGCGGTAGGCGCGCCGCACGTCCACCGGGTCGATGCCGTTGATGGCCGCCTTGGCGAGGCGGAGGAGCCGGCCGTCCTTCGCGGCGATCTCCCGGGCCAGCTCCAGGGCGGCCGTACGCAGCTGTGCGCGCGGGACGACCCGCCACACCGAGCCGTGCCGGCGCAGCTCCTCGGCGGTGACCGTGCGGGAGGTGTAGTACAGCGTCCGCATGAGGTGCTGGGGGACGAGGCGGGCGAGGTGGGTGGCGGCGCCGAGGGCGCCCCGGTCGAGCTCGGGCAGGCCGAAGGCGGCGTCCTCGGAGGCGACGATCGCGTCGGCGTTGCCGGCCAGGCCGATGCCGCCGCCGAGGCAGAAGCCGTGCACGGCCGCGACGACCGGCACCGCGCAGTCGTAGACGGCGGAGAAGGCCTCGGCGCAGCCGTGGTTGGCGCCGAGGATCGCCTCGGGGCCGGTCGCGCGCTGGAGCTCCTTGATGTCGACGCCCGCGTTGAAGCCCCGGCCCTCGGCGGCGAGCACCACGCAGCGCACCTCCGGGTCGGCGCCGGCGGACCGGACGGCGGCGGCGAGGTCGTACCAGCCCCGCACGGGGAGGGCGTTGACCGGGGGGAAGTCGACGGTGACGACGGTGACGCCGTCGTCCGGTGCGGAGGTGGAGACACTCATGGGCAGATCAGCTACCTTTCCACCAAACGTTTGTTAGGTGGAAGATAGCAGCGGTTCGCCCGCTGCGGGAGGTGTCCCTTGGCCGTGACCATCGATCTGTCCGGCTCCGTCGCCGTCGTCACCGGCGGCACCCGGGGCGTCGGCGCCGGGATAGCCCGAGCCCTGCTCGAAGCCGGGGCGGAGGTCGTGACCTGCGCCCGGCGGGCCCCCGACGCGCCCGTCACGGCGGGCGGCCGCACCGCCCGCTTCCTCCCCGTCGACCTGCGCGACCCGGCCGCCGTGACGGCCTTCTTCGAGCGGGTGCGCGACGACCACGGCCGCCTCGACACCCTCGTCAACAACGCGGGCGGCACGCCGTACCGCACCCTCGCCGACGGCGACGCGGCCCAGCACGCCCGGGTCGTCGAGCTGAACCTCGTCGCCCCGCTGACCGCCTCGCTTGCCGCGTACCGGGTGATGCGCCGGCAGCCGGCCGGGGGTTCCGTCGTCATGGTCGGCAGCGTCAGCGGCACCCGCCCGTCACCGGGCACCGCCGCGTACGGCGCCGCCAAGGCCGCGCTGGAGAACCTCGCCCGCTCCATGGCCGTGGAATGGGCCCCGCTCGTCCGGGTCAACACGCTCGTCCTCGGCATGGTCCGCACCGAACTGTCCCACCTGCACTACGGCGACGAGGACGGCATCGCCGCCGTCGGCCGCACCGTGCCGCTCGGGCGGCTCGCCGCGCCCGCCGACGTCGGCGACGCCTGCGTCTTCCTCGCCTCCGAGCGGGCCGGATACGTCAGCGGCGCGGCGCTCCACGTCCACGGCGGAGGGGAGCGCCCCGCGTTCCTCGACGCCGCCACCGTCAACCACCCCTGAAAGGCAGGACCCTGACATGACCGGACTCTGCGCGGGACGCGTCGTCGTCGTCACCGGAGCGGGCCGCGGACTCGGGCGGGCGCACGCGCTCGCCTTCGCGGCGGAAGGGGCCAGGGTCGTCGTCAACGACCTCGGTGTCGGACTCGACGGCACCGGCGGCGGCGCGGGCCCCGCCCAGGACGTGGTCGACGAGATCGCGGCGGCCGGCGGCGAGGCGATCGCCCACGGTGGCGACGTCGCCACCGCGGGGGGCGCGGCCTCGCTGGTCGCCGCCGCCGTCGAGGGCTTCGGCCGCCTCGACACCCTCGTCAACAACGCGGGCTTCCTCCGCGACCGGATGCTCGTCAACCTCGGCGAGGACGACTGGGACGCCGTCATGCGCGTCCACCTCAAGGGCCACTTCCTGCCGCTGCGGCACGCTGCGGCGCACTGGCGCGCCGAGTCCAAGGCCGGGCGCACGCCCCGGGCCCGGGTCGTCAACACCAGCTCGGGCGCGGGGCTGCTCGGCAGCGTCGGCCAGGGCAACTACGCGGCGGCGAAGGCCGGGATCGTGGGCCTCACGCTCGTCGCGGCGGCCGAGATGGCCCGGTACGGGGTCCAGGTCAACGCGATCGCCCCCGCCGCGCGGACCCGCATGACCGAGCGGACCTTCGCGGACGCGATGGCCGCGCCGGCGGGCCCCGGCTTCGACGCGATGGCCCCCGAGAACGTCTCGCCCCTCGTCGTCTGGCTCGGCTCCGACGCGGCGGCGGGGGTGACGGGGCGGGTCCTCGAGACGGAGGGCGGGCGCATCACCGTCATGGAGGGGTGGCGGCCGGGCCCCACCGTCGACAAACGCTCCCGCTGGACCCCCGAGGAAGCCGGCGAGGCCGCCCTCGGACTCCTCGCCGCCGCCGCACCTCCCCACCCGGTGTACGGCAGCAGCTGAAGCCGCCCGCCGCCGTCTCGCCGGGGCGACCGGGTCCCCCGCACCGGAAGGAGGGGCGGCCTGGGGCCGCCCCTCCTCGGGTGTCGCTCGGAGTGCCGGGGACTAGTCGGTGCCGGACTCCATGGCGGCGCGGTCCAGCGCCGTCTCCTCGCTGTCGGGGGTCTCGCCGCGCGAGGCGATGACCTCGGCGCCGCCCTCGGGCATCGAGCCGATGAGGCCGGTGGCGGCGGCCTGCGCGGCGCCGATGGCGGGGCCGCCGGTGCCGATGAGGCCCAGGCCGGCGTACTGCTCCAGCTTGGCGCGGGAGTCGGCGATGTCGAGGTTCCGCATGGTCAGCTGGCCGATCCGGTCGAGCGGGCCGAAGGCGGAGTCCTCGGTGCGCTCCATGGACAGCTTGTCCGGGTGGTAGCTGAAGGCGGGGCCGGTGGTGTCGAGGATCGAGTAGTCCTCGCCGCGCCGCAGCCGCAGGGTGACCTCGCCGGTGACGGCGGCGCCGACCCAGCGCTGGAGCGACTCGCGGATCATCAGCGCCTGCGGGTCCAGCCAGCGGCCCTCGTACATGAGGCGGCCGAGGCGGCGGCCCTCGTTGTGGTACTGGGCGAGGGTGTCCTCGTTGTGGATGGCGTTGACGAGGCGCTCGTAGGCGGCGTGCAGCAGCGCCATGCCGGGGGCCTCGTAGATGCCGCGGCTCTTGGCCTCGATGATCCGGTTCTCGATCTGGTCGGACATGCCCAGGCCGTGCCGGCCGCCGATGGCGTTGGCCTCCATGACCAGGTCGACGGCGGAGGCGAACTCCTTGCCGTTGACGGTCACCGGGCGGCCCTGCTCGAAGCCGATCGTGACGTCCTCGGGGGCGATCTCGACCGACGGGTCCCAGAACCGCACGCCCATGATCGGGTCGACGGTCTCGACACCGGTGTCCAGGTGCTCCAGGGTCTTCGCCTCGTGGGTGGCGCCCCAGATGTTGGCGTCGGTGGAGTACGCCTTCTCGGTGGAGTCCCGGTAGGGGAGGTCGTGGGCGACGAGCCACTCCGACATCTCCTTGCGGCCGCCGAGCTCGGTGACGAAGTCGGCGTCCAGCCACGGCTTGTAGATCCGCAGGTGCGGGTTGGCCAGCAGGCCGTAGCGGTAGAACCGCTCGATGTCGTTGCCCTTGAAGGTCGAGCCGTCGCCCCAGATCTGGACGTCGTCCTCCAACATCGCCCGCACCAGGAGGGTGCCGGTGACGGCGCGGCCCAGGGGGGTGGTGTTGAAGTAGGCGCGGCCGCCGGAGCGGATGTGGAAGGCGCCGCAGGTGAGGGCGGCGAGCCCCTCCTCGACCAGCGCGGCGCGGCAGTCGACCAGGCGGGCCACCTCGGCGCCGTAGGTCTTGGCGCGCCCGGGCACCGAGGCGATGTCGGGCTCGTCGTACTGGCCGATGTCGGCGGTGTACGTGCAGGGGACCGCGCCCTTGTCACGCATCCACGCGACCGCGACGGAGGTGTCGAGACCACCGGAGAAGGCGATGCCGACGCGCTCGCCGACGGGAAGGGAGGTGAGAACCTTGGACATGGCAATAGTATGCATGAATCCGCATGGCTATGCAATGCACGGCTTCGGCGGAGGCCCGGAGGGGGACACGACCCCGGGACGGACCCGGGACTGACCCGGGGCTGACCCGGTGGACCGGCCTCCCGTGAGGCGCCGGTCCACCGGGTCCCGCGCTCAGCCGGCCGCTCGGTAGGCCGCGGTCAGCTTCGCCACCGCCCCCGCCGGGTCACCGGACAGCAGCCGGTGGTCGGCCTCGGCGAAGGGCTTCGCCACCGCCGCCGTGACCCGCTGACCGATGCGGTCCTGCACCAGCAGCCGGGCCCGGGCCACCAGACGCCGCGCCTCGGGTGAATCGCCCCGGCCGGCCGTCTGCAGCACCCGGGCCGCGAGCCCGAGCGCCTTCAGGGTCGTCTCGCCGCCCTTCGGCGCCGCCGTCAGGGTGGTGAGCCCCCAGCCGTACGGGAACTGCGGGTCGTACGAGGAGTCGCCGACGTTGATCGGCAGCTGCGCCTCCGACCGGGGCCAGGTCACCGGCAGCTGCCCGGTGAAGGGCTTCCGGCCGAAGAGCACGTCCGCGACGCCGTCGCCCTCGGTGCCCGGCAGCCAGGACGCCACCAGGGCGTCGATCTCCGGCAGCCGGTCGCCGATCAGCTGCGGCCGCCCGGAGACGACGAGCACCGCGCACGGCATCGCCGCGCACACCCGGTCGACCGCCGCCCTGTCGGCGGCGCTCAGCTCCAGGTCGTGGCCGTTGCCGACGTCCCCGACGCCCTCCGCGTACGGCGTCTCGCCGACCACCACGACCCCGGCGTCGTACCCCTCCACCGGCGCGGCGGCGTCCTTCGAGTACGTCAGCCCGGGCGCGGTCCTCCGCATCCCCTCGAGGATCGTCGTGCCGGTGGTCCGCTTCCCGGAGGAGCCCTGCCAGCTGATCGTCCAGCCGCCGGTCTGGTTGCCCAGGTCGTCGGCGTTGGAGCCGGCCACGTACACCTTCTGCTCCGGCTTCAGCGGCAGCACCCCGCCGTCGTTCTTCAGCAGGACCTGGGAGGCGGCCGCCGCCTCGCGGGCCACCGCCCGGTGCTCGGCCGAGCCGACCGAGGGGAGGTTCGTGGTGTCCGCGTACGGCTTCTCGAACAGCCCGAGCCGGAACTTCTGGGTCAGGATCCGGGCCACCGCGTCGTCGATCCGGGAGACCGGGATCCGGCCCGCCTCGACCTCGGCGACCAGGGTCCGGGTGAACTCCTGGTAGTTCGTCGGCACCATGATCATGTCCAGGCCGGCGTTGACCGAGGTCCGCACGTCGCTGGGGTAGTCCCCGGGGATCTGGTCGATGGCCTGCCAGTCGCTGATGACGAAGCCCTCGAAGCCCATCCGGTCCTTGAGGACCCCGTTGATCAGCTCCGCGTGGGCGTGCATCTTCACCGGGCCGAGACCGTCCCCGATGACGTCGACCGAGGAGTACGAGGGCATGACCGTGCCCGCGCCGCGCTTCACGGCCTCCGC
This sequence comes from Streptomyces sp. R302, assembly GCF_012927245.1. Lineage (GTDB taxonomy): Bacteria > Actinomycetota > Actinomycetes > Streptomycetales > Streptomycetaceae > Streptomyces. Next base: position 312,714 of record NZ_JABBGE010000007.1, on the reverse strand, counting down.
GAACGGTGCCAGGTGCACCGCCTCCAGCTCCTCGCGGGTGACCCGGGTGACGCCCTGGTCGATCGTGTACGCGCCCGTCGTCGACGACCCGAACGCGGTGCCGCCGTCGCCGACGAAGTGCTTGGCGCTGGTCAGCACCTTGTCGTTGCGGTCCAGGTCGCGCCCGTCGGCCGCGCCCTGCATCCCCTGGATGACCGTCTCCATCGCGGTCACCAGGGCCGGGTCCTCGCCGAAGGCCTCGTACGACCGGCCCCAGCGCTCGTCCCGGGTCACGCACAGGCACGGCGCGAAGTCCCACGGGACGCCGGTCGCCCGTACCTCCTTCGCGGTGACCGCGCCGGTCCGCGCGGCGAGCGCGGGGTCGCGGGAGGCGCCGAGGCCGATGTTGTGCGGCATGATCGTGGCGCCGGCGACGTTGTTGTGCCCGTGCACCGCGTCCACGCCGTAGACCAGCGGGATCTGGAGCCGGGTCGCCCGGGTCCGCAGCTGGTAGCCGTCGACCATCCGCGCCCACGCCTCCGGCGTGTTCGGGGTGGGCACCGAGCCGCCGCCGGAGAGCAGCGAGCCGAGCGCGTACCCGGCGATGTCGCCCGGGGCCCGCAGCGCGTTCCGCTCGGCCTGGGTCATCTGCCCGGCCTTCTCCGCGAGCGTCATCCGCGACAGCAGGTCCGCGACCCGCCGCTTCACCGGAAGCCGCTTGTCGAGGTACGGAAGGCCGTGCGCGTCCACCACGACGACCGGGTCCTCGGCGGGCGCCTTGGCGCCCTCGACGGTGAGCTTCACCGGGATCGTCTCGGCGGCCTCGCCGGAACGGTCCTTCAGCGTCTCCACGGTGATCGAGCGGGTGGTGCCGGACGGCGTCCCGGCCGGCAGGACGAAGCTGCCGGCCACCGGCCGGTAGTCCTTCCCGGCCACCGCCGGACCGGAGTCGTCCGTCGCGTACGTGACGGTGACCGGCCGGTCGGTGGGCACCGCGCCCGTCGTGTTCACGGTGACGTCGATCCGGGCGGCGGAGCCCTCCGCCACCGGGTGCACGGCCGCCTCCGTGACCACCTGGGTGGTCAGCGCCGGGTCGGCCTTCCCGTACAGCTCCACCGCGTCGAGCGCGAAGGAGCCCGGCGCGCCCGTCGGCAGCGTCAGCGCGTACCCCCACATCCGGTCGAGGCCGAGGACCTGGTCGATGCCGCCGACCGGCTGGTAGTCGGCGCGGTACCGGAAGGCGGAGAAGGGGAGTTCGACGAGGTGCCAGCCCTCCCAGTCGTCGGTGAAGGAGGTCGTCCACAGCTCGGACGCCTCGCCGTTCGCACCGCCGTCCTTCAGCTCGAAGTCGATCCGCCTGCCCGAACCGGGCGGCAGCGGCGCGGTGTTCTGCCCGTACCACCAGAAGCGGATGCCGCCGTGGGCGGTCCAGTCCTGGGCCGGCAGGTCGAAGGCGAAGTCATGGGTGAAGCCGCCCCAGCCGCTGATGTCGTAGCGGCCTTCGAGGACCTTGCTCCCCTCGGGGGCGTCGGCCCGCTCGGCGAGCGTGAGCGCCGGGTGGTCGTCGGCGTCGCTGCCCCAGGTGAAGATCCCCTCGGCGGGCGGGTTCCCGAAGGGCACCTCGCCCTCGAAGCGGTCGACGGCCCGGGGCGCCGGCTCGTCGGCGCCGGGCGCGGCGGCGCTGGGTACGGCGGCGCTGGGTACCGCCCCGACGAGCCCGGCGATCAGGGCGGTGACGGCGGTGGCGGCCAGGGTGCGGGGGCGGCGCGCTCTGCGCCGGTGGTGCTGGTGCGGCATGTGTCCTCCTGAGGACGGGGGAGGGGAGGCGGTCAGGACGCCTGGTGGGTCCACTTCTGGTTGGCGGCGCCGGTGCAGGACCAGATCTGCGCCCGGGTGCCGTCGGCGGAGGTGTTGCCCGTGACGTCCAGGCACTTGTCGGCGGCGGTGTTCACCACGTCGTGGGTGGTCGCGTCGTAACTCCAGCGTTGGGCTCCGGTCCCGTTGCACGTGTAGAGCTGCACCTTGGTCCCGTCGGCGGTGGCGCCGCCCGTCACGTCGAGGCACTTGCCGAGCGCGCGGATCGTGCCGTCGGGGGAGAGCGTCCACCGCTGGGCGGCGGTGCCGTTGCAGGTGTACAGCTGGACGGCGGTGCCGTCGGCGCTCGACGCGCCGGCCACGTCCAGGCACTTGCCCGCGAGTCCGGTCAGCGCCCCGGTGGGCGCGCCGGAGCCCGGCGTCCCGGCCCAGGTGAAGGTGGCGGTGGTGCGGGCCGGCAGGGTGTACGTGAAGGACTGGCCGCCCCAGTCGACGCGGACGGACTGCGCGGAGCCGCCGCCGTTGTGCGCGATCAGTGCCTTGGAGCCGTCGGGGTTGCGCCAGGCGACGTTCTGCACGGTCGCGTTGTCGGTCGAGGCGATCCGGTACGCCCCCGGCTTCACGAACTTGGTGAGGTGACCGGTCGTGTAGTACTCGATCGTGTAGTCGACCTGCCCGGCCCGGGCGCCGCCCTCCTGCACGGTGACGAGACCGGTGCAGGTGCCGCAGCCGCCGTTGTGCGGCCCCATGTCCTGGTTGAGCGCCAGGCTCCACTTGACCAGGCTGCTGCTCCAGTTGCGGGCGTAGGAGACGATGTCCTTGAGGTCCTCGTTGTGCTGGTTGCCGACCCAGGTGCCGCCGGAGTGCTCGGTGCTGAACTGCCGCACGGACGGGTACCGGTCGTGGACCTGACTGCCGACGGCGGGGTCGCCGAAGTAGCCGTGCCAGGCGATGCCGCCGAAGAGCGGGTCGTTCCGGACGCCCGCGTCACCGAGGACCGCCGCGCCGAAGTCGGCGTAGTCGCCGTAGTTCCAGTCGTGGACCAGGACCTTGGTGGTGATCCCGGCGGCCCGGAAGGCCGGGTAGACGTGGTTCTTGGTGAACTCGACGAGCCCGGACGGGTTCCAGCTCATGCCCGGGTAGTTCATGGCGGTGGGATTGCCGGCCTGGCAGCAGTTCGGCTCGTTCTGCACCGACAGGTAGTCGACCTCGACGCCGGCCGCCTGGTAGCTCTGGATGTACTTGACCAGGTACTGGGCGTACGTGGGGTAGTGCTCCCACTTCAGCCAGCCCATCTGGTCCATCCGGCCGTTGTCCTTCATCCAGCCCGGCGCGCTCCACGGCACGCCCTTGACCCGGAGCGCCGGGTTGAGCCGCTCGGCCTGCGAGGTCAGCAGCCGCACGTTCGTGTCGTAGCCGTTGGCGCCGAAGTCGTTCAGGTCGCAGCAGGTGTCGTCGAGGGAGACGTTGCCGGGCCGCGAGAGGTCGGAGGCGCCGATGGGGTTGCGGACGAAGGAGAGCCCGATGCCGTCGGTGGGGGAGAAGAGCTTGCGCATCACCTCGTCGCGGGTGGCGGCGCTGATCGCCCCGCCGCGGAAGAGGTGGGCGGTGGTGTCGGTGATCGAGGCGCCGCCGCCCTCGAACTGCTGGTAGGTCGTGGACTCGTCGACGGTGATGGTGTGGCTCGCGGAGCCGCCGGCCGGCCCGAAGGCGAGCGGCGCCTGCGGGGCGAGTCCCCGCGTGACGGTACGGCCCCCGGCGTCGGAGGTGGTGGTGAGCCAGACGTCCACGCGCTCACCGGCCGCCTGTGCGGTGCCGGGCGCGGTGAGGACCAGGCCCGTCGCCACGAGGGCGCCGGTGAGGAGGGCGGCGAGGGACCGGGGGCGTGCACCCCGTGGCAATTTGAGTTGCACCTGACAACCCTTTCGTCGAGGCGGTGCCGCACTGCCGCACGGATCCCGGCCCGCCCGGGCCCGCACGTGTCCCACAAGGCGGCAAGCCTTTTATCAAGCTGTGAACTTATGGAGGCGCCGAGGCCCCGTCAACCCCTCCCACCTACAACTCCCGAACCGGCCACCCGTCCTGACGGCCCCGGCGACGCCCCGTGGCCCGGGGTGCGTTCGGGAGGTTACGGTGCCCAGGGCCCAGGTGGCCCGATCGGCGACGCTCGTCCGAGCCTGCCTGCGCGGCGACGCCGGCGGCAGCCCCACGGCGGTCATCGAGGACCCGCCCCCACGCGGCACCGCCGATGACCGGGGCCCGTCCGGTGAGGGCGCGGACGGCGGGCGCTCCCGTCCTCTGCCGACCAGGGCCGGCGCCCCGCCCCGTCCGGTGACGACGGCGGACCGGTCCACGTGCCGGTTCCGGCGGAGTGGCCCTCACGGCCGACCGATGACCTGCGGCGGCGGGTTCCCGGGCTCGTCGGGGCCTCGCACGCCGTCTTCGTCACACCGTCGGCGCCCGCCGGGGGCGGTGCGCCGGCCTACGCGCTGCGGTTCTTCACCTCCGAGGGGGAGTTGCCCGCCTGCGGGCACGGCACCGTCGCCGCCCTCGCGCGTATCGCCGCTCGTGACGGGGAGTTCGACGGGCTTCTGCACACCGCCGGGCGTTGATAGTCGGGCGGGTGTTCGGCGGGTGGGCCCGGCTCGAAGGCGACGGCCTGGCCCGCGCCGCCTCCGAACCCGGGCCCGTGGAGCTGAGGGAGCCGGGGCCCGCCGCGTACGAGCTCGTCCTCCCCGCCCTGGGGCGGGGGCGGCGTCCCGCCGGGCCGGGCCGGATCGCCTCCGTCGGGCGGGCCGGGCTGCTCCTTCCGGTGGCGAACCGCGACGAACTCGCCGCTCTCGCCCCGGACTTCGAGCGGCTGCGGGCCGCCTGTGACCGGCTCGGGCCGCTCGACGTGTACGTCTGCTCCGCGCCGACGCGCGAAGGCCGGGCCGCCGCCCGGATGTTCGCCCCCTCGACCGGCGTCGACGAGGACATCGCGAACGCCGACAGCACCGCCTGCCTCGCCGCCACCCTTACCGCCACGCCCGTCCCGGCCCGGACGGCCGCCCCCGGACCCTCCTCGAAGCCGCCTCAGGCTGAGGCGGCTTCGAGGAGGGCCCTCGCGGCGGCGGTACGGGCGTAGAGGACGGAGCGGCCGGCCCGGTGGGCGCTGACCAGGCCGGCGTCGCGCAGTGCCGTGAGGCATCGGGACACGCCGGCGGGGGAGAGCCCCGTGCGGCGGGCCAGTTCGGTGGTGGAGGCCGGGGACCCCAGCTCGGTCAGCAGCAGGGTGCGTGACCGGCCGAGGACCGCGGTGAGCGCGCCGGCCCCGGTCGCGGGCCGGGTCTCCCACAGCGCGCCGACACCACGGGCCGGATAGGCGAGCTGCGGCGGGTCCGGCGGCCGCACCCGGGTGCGCAGGCCGGGCCCGGTGAACGCGGAGGGGATCAGCAGCAGGCCCGCGCCCGCGGACCGGCGGGGCGTTCCGCGCTTCCGGCGGCCGAGGGTGAGCGCGTTGTCGTCCCAGCTCACCGAGGTGTGCAGGTCGTCGAAGAGCCGGCCGGAGCCGTACTCGGCGAGCGTGCGGGCCCGGTGGAAGACGTCGGCGTCCAGGACCGCCCGTATCCGCGCCCAGTACGGGGCGAGCGCCACCTCCCAGTAGGTTTCGAGCTCGTGCGCGACCTTGGGCAGCCGGGCGGCCGGATCGGCGTGCAGGTCCGACAGGCGGGGGCCGAGCCGCCCCTGGTGGCGCGCGAGGTGGTCGAGGTCCCGGCGCACCCGCTCGACGGGCGTCGCCGCGACCGCGTTCCACTCGTCCGCCGCCGTGGGGGCGGGCCCCGCGGGGGCCGGGTTGAGGAAATCGGGCACATAGGCGGATGGGCCGACCAGCTCGGCCAGCCATCCCCGGTCCAGCCCGGCCGCCACCACCCGGGGGCGCACCTGCTCGACCCAGGGCCGGTGGACCGGATGCGGCGTCTTCGACGTCAGCAGCCGGAAGCTGGGTGCGACCTCCCACATCGGCGAGACGGCGAACCGCACCCGCGCGAGGTCGTTCGCCGAGAACGCCAGCTCCGCCACGCCGCCCCTCCCCGTCGGATTCGCACATGCGCGAATCAATAGCCCGTCAGGGTACCGCGCGACGATCATCCCTCCATGACCTCACAGACGATCGACGCCTCCGCTTCCGGTACCTGGCAGCTCGGCGACCGCACGGTCCGCCGGATCGGCTTCGGCACGATGCGGCTGCCCCAGCACGGCGAGGCGTTCGCCCCAGGCGCCGTCCCGCGCGACCGCGACCAGGCGATCGCGGTGCTGCGCCGCGCGGTCGACCTCGGCGTGAACCACCTCGACACCGCCGCCTTCTACTTCTCGTCGCTGCGCTGCGCCAACGAACTGGTCAACCGCGCCCTCGCCCCCTACCCGGACGACCTCGTCATCGCGACCAAGGTCGGTCCCGGCCGCGGCCCCTCGGGCGACTGGCTGCCGCACGCCACTCCCGGGCAACTGCGCGGCCAGGTCGAGGAGAACCTGCGCCGCCTCGGCCGCGACCACCTCGACGTGGTCAACCTCCGCATCGTCGGCACCGACTCGATCGCCGACCGCTTCGGCGCGCTCGCCGAACTCCGCGACGCCGGACTCGTCCGCCACCTGGGCCTCTCCAACATCCGCCCGCACCACCTCGCCGAGGCCCAGGCGATCGCACCGGTGGTCTGCGTCCAGAACATGTACGGCATCGGCGTCTCGCCCGACCGGGACGAACTCCTGCGCCTCTGCGGCGAACAGGGCATCGCCTTCGTGCCGTTCTACTCGATCGCCGGCGCCGGCCGCGAGGCCGGAGCGCCCGCGCGCGACGACGGCACGGTGGAGGCGATCGCGCGCGCCCGTGGGGTGAGCCCCGCCCAGGTCCGGCTGGCCTGGACGCTGCACCGAGGCCCGCACGTCCTGGCCATTCCCGGCACCGGCGACCCCGGCCACCTCGAAGAGAACGTGGCGGCCGGCGCGCTGCGCCTCTCCGAGGACGAGCGGGCCGCCCTGGACGCCCTTCACCACGCCGCCGTGTGACACGGCGGCGGCGCCCGGTTCGCGGAGCGGCTACGCGGCCGGGTCCAGGGCGACCCGGGCGAGCACCGGGAGGTGGTCGCTTCCGGTGGCGGGGAGCGCGCGGATCGCCGGCACGTGTCCGCCGCGCGCGAGGACCTGGTCGATGCGGGCCACGGGCAGGGCGGCCGGGTAGCTCAGGGCGAGGCCCCGCGCGGGGGCGCCGAGGCGTGAGGTGAGCGGGGCCAGGCCGCGGTCCTCGACCGTGCCGTTGAGGTCGCCGGCCAGGATCACCCGGCGCGCCGGCTCCGACGCCAGGAGGCGTCCGAGGCGGGCGGCGCTCTCGTCGCGCCGAGCGGACGCGAGCCCGCCGGGCCCGAGCCGTACGGAGGGCAGGTGGACGACGTACGCGGCCACCTCCCCGTACGGTGTCCGCACCTCGGCCCGCAGCGCCCGCTGCCACGGCTCCGTGAGGTCTCCCGGTCTGACGTCCAGCGCCCGGGTGGCGCCGAGCGGGTGGCGGGACCAGAGGCCGACCGTGCCCCGCACGGCGTGGTACGGGTAGCGGGGCGCGAGTTCCCGGCGGTAGACCGTCAGGGCCGGGTCGACCAGTTCCTGGAGGGCGATCAGGTCGGCGCCGGAGTCAGTCAGGGCGCGGGCCGTGCCGACCGGATCGGCGTTGTCGTCGGCGACGTTGTGCTGGACGACGGTGAGTTCGCGCGGGCCGGGCGGCCCCTCGGGCAGCAGTCGCGGACCGAAGGCGGCGGCCCAGACCAGGGCCGGGACGAGCAGGACGAGCAGTGCCGTACGGGCGCGCCGCGCCGCCGCGCAGAGGAGGAGCAGCGCGGTGAGGGGGCCGAGCCAGAAGAGGAGGGTCTCCAGCAGACTGCCCAGCCGCCCGGGGGTGTTCGGTACGAAGCGGTGCAGCGCGAGCAGCGCGGCGGTCGCGGCGCCGAGTCCGGCGAGCAGCCGGCCGCGCGGGCGTCCGCCCTCCGGCGTCCGCCGGAACCGCCGCGGCCACCGCGTCCCCGGTTTCCCTTCCCGTCCCGCCACAGCCGTCCGTCCTTTCCCCGGTCTTCCCCCGGCATCCCTGATCAGGACGTTCCGGCCCCTCGTGTGGTTGCCTGCCGTTTGACCGTGGCTTGGAGTGGGCATGTCAGCGCGCGGTCGTCCGTCGCGTCGGACACACGGCGCGACCGCCGCACCCTCACCCCCCTCGACCCCACCAGGGAGCCGGAGTTGAAGACCTCGCGTCGCCTCACGAAGGGGGCCGCCGTCCTCGGCAGCGCCCTCGCCCTCCTCCTCGCGGTCCCGGGCACCGCCCTCGCCGCCCCGCCGCCCGCGCTGCCCGCGAACGCGTCCGCCCTGGAGCAGACCTACCAGCCCGCGTACGACTACGACACCGACGGCTGCTACCCGACGGCCGCGATCGGCCCGGACGGCACCCTCAACGCCGGACTCAACCCCTCCGGCACGGTCAGCGGCCAGTGCCACGACTCCTGGGACCTCACCAACACCAACGGCTACTCGCGCGCGCTCTGCGACAACGGCTGGTGCGCCGTCCTCTACGGCCTGTACTTCGAGAAGGACCAGGCGGTCTGGGGCAGCGGGCTCGGCGGCCACCGCCACGACTGGGAGCACGTCGTCGTCTGGATCCAGAACGGGCAGGCGCAGTACGTGTCCACCTCGAACCACGGGTCGTTCACCGTCCACGGCCGGGACGCCATCCGCTGGGACGGCACCCACCCGAAGGTCGTCTACCACAAGGACGGCATCGGCACGCACTGCTTCCGCGCCGCCAACGGCAACGACGAGCCGCCGGAGAACCACCAGCACACCTGGCAGTTCCCCGCGCTCGTCGGCTGGAACGGCTACCCGGCCGGCATCCGCGAGAAGCTCAGCCAGGCGGACTTCGGCAGCGCCCACTTCGGGCTGAAGGACGGCAGCTTCGCCGACCACCTGGCGAAGGCGAAGCCGGCCGGCATCCCCTTCAACCCGTACGCGTAGCCGTTCCGGCGGCGGCCGGGGCTCAGCTGGAGACCCGGTCCCGCAGCGCGGTCTGCCAGGCGGGCGCCGGGATGCTCGGCGCCCGCTCGGGCCGCCGCCCGCCCTGGGCGAAGAAGTCGACCAGCGGCAGGAGCCCGGCCCCGACCGTCACCGCCTCGGGCCCGAGCGTGCCGAGCACGATCTCCGTCCGCCCGCCGGGATGCCGCAACGCGTACGCACGGGCGTACGACGCCACGTCCGCGAGGAACCGCGCCCCGAGCTGCAGCCCGGCCCATCCGCCCACGAGGATCCGCTCGGGCTGGAACAGATTGATCAGATCGGCGAGCCCGGCCCCCAGATACTCGGCGGTCTCATCCAGCACGGCAACCGCCACGGCGTCGGGCTGCGTCCCGGCTGCGACGCTCCCGGTCCCGGCCTCGACGCTCCCGGTCCCGGTTTCGGCCCCGGTCCCGGTTTCGCGCGAGCGGCCGTCGCGCGGCCCGCCGTCGGCCGGTTCCGCCAGGGGCGGGGCGCCCGCGGGCCGGTGGGGCCCAGCGTGTGCCGGATACGCCGCTGCCAGCATCGCCGTCAGCGCCGTCTCCTCGTCCGCGCCCGCCGGTGGCCGGCCGCCGGCCTCGCGCCAGCGTTCGAGGAGGGCCTCCGCGCCCGCGTACGCCTCCAGGCAGCCCTGGGCGCCGCAGCGGCAGCGGCGGCCCCGTACCCGTACCGTCAGGTGGCCCCATTCCAGGGCGCGTCCGGGGCCCAGGGGGTCCGTGAGCACGCAGGCGCCGACGCCGGAGCCGAAGAGGACGACGGCGGCGCTCCGCGCTCCCCGGCCCGCGCCGAACCACATCTCGGCCTGGCCGAGGGTCTTCGCGCCGTTGTCGATGCGGTACGGGACCTCCGGCGGCAGGTCGACCGCCTCGCGCAGGAGGCGTTCGAGGGGGACGGCGTCCCAGCCGATGGTCTGGCCGTGCACGACCGCGCCGTCCGTCTCGGTGTGTTCGACGATGCCGGGGACGCCGATGCCGACGCCGAGCAGCCGCTCCGCGGGGACCTCCGCCGCGCGCAGGACCTCCGCGATGCCGTCGCGGAGGTGGGCGACGACGACCCCGACCTCGTACCGCCCCGTCCGTGGTCCCGACGTCGCCAACGGGCGTTCCGTGCGGGCGAGTTCGGTCAGCGCGAGGTCGAACAGCTCGATCCGGACCCGCGTCTCGCCGATGTCGACGCCGATCATGCAGCCGCTGCCCGGGGTGATCCGCAGCAGGGTGCGGGGGCGTCCGCCCGCCGAGTCGACGCTGCCGGCCTCCTCCACGAGGCCCTCCGCGACCAGCTCCGCGACCACGTTGCTGACCGAGCCGGAGGAGAGGCCGGTCGCGGGGCCCAGCGTCAGCCGGCTCATCGGGCCGTCGAAGTAGAGCCTGCGCAGCACCGCCGTCCGGTTCTCGCGCCGCAGGTCGCGCACCGTGCGGCCACTCTTCGCGTGCACTCTCGTCCCCGTCCCTCGTAGTCGTCGGCTGCAACATACCCGCACGACAAGCCTTGACGCGCCCTTCTCATGGGGTTTAACTCACATCCTAAATTAAGCCGACGCGGCGGAGAGCGGTCCGGGCGCTCCCCCTGTCGGTCCTCCCGCCTTCCCTGAAAGGGACCAGGAGCCATGCGCAGAATCAGAGCCGCCGTCACGGGTGCCGTCACCCTCTCCCTCGTCCTCACCGCGACCGCCTGCGGCGGCGGGGAGGACGGCGGCCAGGCGAAGAAGACCCTCACCTACTGGGCCTCCAACCAGGGCTCCAGCCTGGAGGTCGACAAGAAGGTCCTGCAGCCCGAGCTGGACGAGTTCGAGCGCCGCACCGGCATCGAGGTGAAGCTGGAGGTGATCCCGTGGTCCGACCTCCTCAACCGGATCCTCACGGCCGCCACCTCCGGCCAGGGCCCGGACGTCCTCAACATCGGCAACACCTGGAGCGCCTCCCTCCAGGCCACCGGCGCCCTCCTCCCCTGGGACGCGAAGAACTTCGACGCCATCGGCGGCAAGGACCGCTTCGTCGACTCCGCGCTCGGCTCCACCGGCGCCCCCGGCCAGGACCCGGCCGCCGTCCCGCTCTACTCGATGGCCTACGCCCTCTACTACAACAAGCAGATGTTCGAGGACGCCGGCATAGCCGAGCCGCCGACGACCTGGGACGAGGTCATCGCCGCCGGCAAGAAGCTCGGCGAGAAGGGCAAGTCCGGCATCGGCGTCGAGGGCTCCAACCTCTCCAACAACATCCACCAGGTCTTCGTCCTCGGCAAGCAGCACGGCGCCGACTTCTTCACCGCCGACGGCAAGGCCGACTTCACCTCCGACGGCGCCGTCGCCGCCGTCAAGCAGTACGTCGACCTCATGGCCGTCCACAAGATCGTCGCACCCGGCAACGCCGAGTACGCCCAGAACCAGTCCCTCAGCGACTTCGCCAAGGACAAGACGGGCATGGTCCTCTGGCAGACCCCGTCCCAGACCTTCGCCTCCCAGGGCATGAGCGAGGACGAGTGGGGCGTCGTCCCCGCCCCCGTCCCCTCGGGCAAGCCGGGCACCGGCACCGCCACCAACTCCATGGTCGCCGGCATCAACCTCGCCGTCTTCAAGAACACCAAGAACCTCGACGGCGCCCTGAAGTTCGTGAAGTTCATGACCAGCGACGAGGAGCAGACCGCCCTCAACAAGACCTACGGCTCCGTCCCGCCGGTCAAGACCGCCCAGAAGGACGCCGCCTTCTCCGGCCCGTCCCTCGCCGTCATCCGCGACACCCTCGCCTCCAGCGCCGCCGCCCTCCCGCAGGTCCCGGAGGAGTCGCAGTTCGAGACCGTCGTGGGCACCGCCGTCAAGGAGCTCTTCGCCGACGCCGCCGCCGGCCGGCCCGTCACCACCGAGTCCGTCAAGGCCAAGCTCGACAAGGCCCAGCAGCAGATGCCGAAGAAGTAGGCACCACCCCCATGACCCAGACCGCCGTCACCCCCGCGCGGGAGCCGGCGGTGCGCAGGGCCACACCCGGAGGGGCGCGCACCGCACGCCGCTCCGGGCGTCGCCGCCTCGCACTGCCGTACGTCCTCCTCCTGCCCGCCCTGCTCCTCGAACTCCTCGTCCACCTCGTGCCGATGCTCATGGGCATCACCATGAGCTTCAAGGAGCTCACGCAGTTCTACATCCGCGACTGGGCCGCCGCCCCCTGGTCGGGACTCGACAACTTCTCCGTCTCGCTCGACTTCGACGCGGCCGTCGGACAGTCGCTGCTCAAGTCCTTCCTGACCACCTGCCGGTTCACCATGCTCTCCGTCGGCCTGTGCTGGCTCCTCGGCACGGCCGCGGCCGTCCTCCTCCAGGAGAACTTCCGCGGCCGGGGCGTCCTGCGGACCCTCTTCCTCGTCCCGTACGCGCTGCCCGTCTACGCCGCCGTCATCACCTGGACGTTCATGTTCCAGCGCGACAACGGCCTCATCAACCACGTCCTCCACGACCAGCTCGGCATCGGCGACACCCCCGCCTTCTGGCTCATCGGCGACAACAGCTTCTGGGCGCTGCTCGTCGTCTCTGTCTGGAAGGGCTGGCCCTTCGCCTTCCTCACCGTGATGGCCGGCCTCCAGAACATCCCCCGGGAGATGTACGAGGCCGCCGCCCTCGACGGGGCCGGCGTCTGGAAGCAGATCCGGCACATCACCCTGCCGTCGCTGCGCCCGGTCAACCAGGTCCTCGTCCTGGTCCTCTTCCTCTGGACCTTCAACGACTTCAACACGCCGTTCGTCCTCTTCGGCGACGCGGCCCCGGAAGCCGCCGACCTCATCTCGCTCCACATCTACCAGTCGTCCTTCCAGACGTGGAACTTCGGCACCGGCTCGGCCATGTCCGTGCTCCTGCTGCTCTTCCTCCTCCTCGTCACGGGCGTCTACCTCCTGCTCACCAGCCGCGGAAGGAAGACCTCCGATGCCTGACGCCGCCCACGGGCGCACGGCCCGCCCGCGCTCCCCGATGGCCCCGCCCCGCTCCTTCCTGTGGACCCGGCGGATCGTCCTCACCCTCCTCACCGGCTTCGTCCTGCTGCCGGTGTACGTGATGGTCTCCAGCTCGCTGAAGCCGCTGGAGGACGTCTCGGGGAAGTTCGAGTGGATCCCGTCCGCGCTCACCCCGCGCCCGTACGCGGACATCTGGGAGACGGTCCCGCTCGCCGACTACTTCGTGAACTCGATCGTCGTCGCCGGCGCGGCCACCGTCTTCTCCGTCGCCGTCGCGATCTTCGCCGCGTACGCCGTCAGCCGCTACACCTTCCGGGGCAAGCGGGTCTTCACCGTCACCGTCCTGTCGACGCAGATGTTCCCCGGCATCCTCTTCCTGCTGCCGCTGTTCCTCATCTACGTCAACATCGGCAACGCCACGGGCCTGGCCCTCTTCGGCTCCCGGGAAGGCCTGATCCTCACCTATCTGACCTTCTCGCTGCCCTTCTCCATCTGGATGCTCACCGGGTACTTCGACTCGATCCCGCGCGAGCTCGACGAGGCGGCGAAGGTCGACGGCTGCGGCCCGATCGGCGCGCTCTTCCGCGTGATCGTGCCCGCCGCCCGGCCCGGCATCGTCGCGGTCGCCGTCTACGCCTTCATGACCGCCTGGGGCGAGGTCCTCTTCGCCTCCGTCATGACCGACGACACCACCCGCACGCTCGCCGTCGGCCTCCAGGGCTACGCCACCCAGAACGACGTCTACTGGAACCAGGTGATGGCCGCCTCCCTCGTGGTGAGCGTCCCCGTCGTCGCCGGCTTCCTCCTCCTCCAGCGCTACCTCGTCGCCGGCCTCACCGCGGGCGCGGTCAAGTGACGGCCGCACGGCGCCGGGACCACCCGCGTGCCCCGTCCCGGCCCCGGCCCCAGCCCCGCCCCCAGCTCCGTACCGCAGAAAGGCACCCCGTGTCCGACCCCACTGCCACCCCGATCGACCTGGCGGCCTTCCCGCCCTCCTTCGCCTGGGGCACGGCCACCTCCGCCTACCAGATCGAGGGCGCCGTCGCCGAGGACGGCCGCGCCCCCTCCATCTGGGACACCTTCTGCCGCGTGCCCGGCGCGATCGACCACGGCGACACCGGCGACACGGCCTGCGACCACTACCACCGCTGGCCCGAGGACCTCGCCCTGATGAAGGAACTGGGCACCGACGCCTACCGGATGTCGATCGCCTGGCCCCGCGTCCTCCCCGGCGGCGACGGCCCCGTCAACGGCGCCGGGCTCGACTTCTACGACCGGCTCGTCGACGGCCTCCTCGACGCCGGCATCACCCCGAATGTCACCCTCTACCACTGGGACCTGCCGCAGGCCCTCCAGGACCGCGGCGGCTGGACCTCCCGCGAAACCGCCGAACACCTCGCCGCGTACGCCTCCGTCGCCGCCGAGCGGCTCGGCGACCGCGTCAGCCGCTGGGCCACCCTCAACGAACCCCTCTGCTCGGCCTGGATCGGCCACCTGGAGGGCCGGATGGCCCCGGGCCTCACCGACCTGACGGCCGCCGTCCGCGCCTCGTACCACCTGCTCCTCGGCCACGGCCTCGCGACCGCCGCGATCCGGGCCGCCGCGCCCGGCGCCCGCGTCGGCCTGGTGACGAACCACTCCACCGTCGAGCCGGCCTCCAGCCGTCCCGAGGACCTGGCCGCCGCCCGCCGCATGGACGGCCACAGCAACCGCTGGTGGCTCGACCCGGTGTACGGCAAGGGCTTCCCCGCCGACATGCGCGAGCTGTACGGCGTCGAACTCCCCGAGAGGCCCGGCGACCCGGCGGCCATCGCCGCCCCGCTCGACTGGCACGGCCTCAACTACTACTTCCCGGTGACCGTCGCCGACGACCCCCGGGGACCCGTCCCGTACGCCCGCGAGGTCCGCCTCCCCGACGTGCCCCGCACCGGCATGGACTGGCAGATCGAGGCCGCCGGCCTGGAGAGCCTGCTGCTGCGGCTCACCGAGGAGTACGGCGTCCGCGAGCTGTACGTCACCGAGAACGGCTCCGCCTTCCCCGACACCACCGCCCCCGACGGAGCCGTCCACGACCCCGACCGCACCCGCTACCTGGAGCAGCACCTCGCCGCCTGCGCGAGCGCCGTCCGCAAGGGCGCCCCGCTCGCCGGCTACTACGCCTGGTCGCTCCTGGACAACTTCGAGTGGGCCTACGGCTACGACAAGCGCTTCGGCCTCGTCCACGTCGACTACGCCACCCAGCGGCGCACCCTGAAGACCAGCGGCCGCCGCTACGCCGAACTCATCCGCGCCCACCGCGACCTGCGCGGCTGACGCACCGCCGCCCCGGACCGCCCGGAAGGCCGCCCCTGCCGTCAGGGGGGCGGTCTTCCGGGCCCGCCGTCAGGCCGAGTCCCTGACCACCAGGACCGGTTCGAAGACCCTCGAACCGGTCTCCGGCGTGCCCGTGTCCAGACGGGCCAGGATCAGCCGGGCCATCGCCGAGGCCATCTCCTCGACCGGCTGGCGCACGGTCGTCAGCGGGGGAGCGGCCGAGCGGGCCGCCACCGAGTCGTCGAAGCCGATCACCGCCACCCGGCCGGGCACGGCCACGCCGCGTTCCGCGAGGAAGCGGCAGGCGCCGCGGGCCATCAGGTCGTTCGCCGCGAACACCCCGTCGATCCCCGGGTCCCGCCGCCACAGCCGGGCCATCGCGTCCCGGCCGCTCTCCTCGGTGAAGCGCCCGCGCTCGACCGGCACGCCGGTCACGCCCCGGGCCGCGAGCGCCGCCGTGAAGCCGTCGAGGCGTTCGCGCGCGGCCGGGGCCGTCACGGGCGCCGCGATCGTCGCGGGGCGCCGCCGCCCGGCCGTCCACAGGTGGTCGGCGGCGAGCCGGGCGCCCGACGCGTTGTCCAGGTCCACCCAGCCGCAGCGGACGCCGGCGCGGGGGCTGCCGAAGAGCACCGTCGGGAGCCCGGCCGCGACGAGCATCCCGGGCAGCGGGTCCTCCTCGTCGAGCGGCACCACCAGGGCGCCGTCGGCCCCGCCGCGCCGCAGGTACTCGACCAGCTGCGTCCGGGCCGGCTCGGACTCCGCGACCAGCAGCACGGGCTGCACGGCGCGCTCGCGGAGGACCGGGAGGACGCCGTCGACGACCCGTCCGAAGAAGGGGTCGGAGAAGAGGCGCGCGGTGAACGAGCCGCCGGTCGCCGAGAGGACCAGGGCGACGGCGCCGGTGCGGCGCGTCACCAGGGAGCGGGCCGCCTGGTTCGGCGCGTATCCGGTGCGCGCGATCGCCTCGCGTACGGCCTCCTGGATCTCCGGAGCCACGTTCCGCACGCCGTTGACCACCCGGGACACGGTCGCGCGGGACACCCCCGCCTCGCGTGCGACGTCCTCCAGGGTCGGTCCTCGATTCCCCATCCACGCACTTTATCGGTGCGGCCCGTCCGGTGGGGGACACGCCTGCGGCCCCGGCCCCACTCCGCGATCGATGCTTAATGCAAGTCAAAAGAAAAGTCGTGTCGTACGCCTTGACCGTCAACTCGCCGCCCGTGCAAGGTTTCGGGAGAGCGCTCTCCCACGTGTCCGCCATGTATCACCGAGGAGACTTATGTCCCCCGTTGGGTCCCCGCCGGCTCGCCGGCGCCCCACCCCCACGCTCCGCCGCTCCACGGCCGGCGCCCTCGTCGCCGCCCTGGCCGGCACCCTGCTCGCGGTCGTCCCCACGACCGCGGCCCAGGCCGCCGAGACCCTCCTCTCCCAGGGGAGGACGGCCACCGCCTCCACCCTCGAAGGTGCCGTCTTCCCCGCCTCCGCCGCCGTCGACGGCGACTTCGGCACCCGCTGGGCCAGCCAGTGGCAGGACCCCCAGTGGCTCCAGGTCGACCTCGGCGCCAGCAGGCAGCTCAGCAGGGCCGTCCTCACCTGGGAGGCCGCCTACGGCAAGAGCTACGAGATCCAGGCCTCCGACAACGGCACCAGCTGGCGCACCGTCACCGCCGTCTCGGCCGGCGACGGCGGCACCGACGAGGTCGCCCTCTCCGGCTCCGGCCGCTACGTCCGCATGAACGGCCTCACCAGAGGCACCGGATACGGCTACTCCCTCTGGGAGTTCCAGGTGTACGGCTCCGACGACGGCACCGGCCCCACCCTGCCCGGCGGCGGCGACCTCGGCCCCGACGTGCACGTCTACGACCCGTCCACGCCCGGCCTCCAGGCCAAGCTGGACGCGGTCTTCCAGGAGCAGGAGTCCGCCCAGTTCGGCGCGGGCCGCCACGCCTTCCTCCTCAAGCCCGGCACGTACGACGGGATCAACGCCCAGCTCGGCTTCTACACCCAGATCGCCGGCCTCGGCGTCCGCCCCGACGACACCACCATCAACGGCGACGTCACCGTCGACGCCGGCTGGTTCAACGGCAACGCCACCCAGAACTTCTGGCGCGGCGCCGAGGGCCTCGCCCTCGACCCGGTGAACGGCACCGACCGCTGGGCCGTCTCCCAGGCCTCCTCCTTCCGCCGCATGCACGTCAAGGGCGGCCTCAACCTCGCCCCCAACGGCTACGGCTGGGCCTCCGGCGGCTACATCGCCGACTCCAAGATCGACGGCCAGGTCGGCAACTACTCGCAGCAGCAGTGGTACACCCGCGACAGCTCGATCGGCGGCTGGTCCAACAGTGTCTGGAACCAGACCTTCTCCGGCACCGAGGGCGCGCCCCCGACCTCCTTCCCCGAGCCGCGCTACACCACCCTGGACACCACCCCGATCTCCCGTGAGAAGCCCTACCTGATCTGGGAGGACAACCAGTACAAGGTCTTCTCCCCGGCCAAGCGGACCAACGCCCGCGGCACCACCTGGGCGAACGGCGCCCCGCAGGGCGAGAAGATCCCGCTGACCCAGTTCTACGTCGTCAAGCCCGGCACCACCGCCGCGACCATGAACCAGGCCGTCAAGCAGGGCCTGCACCTGCTCTTCACGCCCGGCGTCTACCACGTCGACCGGCCGATCGAGATCGACCGCGCGGGCACCATCGTGCTCGGCCTCGGTCTCGCCACGATCATCCCGGACAACGGCGTCGCCGCCATGAAGGTCGCCGACGTCGACGGCGTCCGCCTCGCCGGCTTCCTCGTCGACGCCGGCCCGGTCAACTCCCCGGTCCTGCTGGAGCTCGGCCCGCAGAACTCCTCGGCCGACCACGCCGCCGACCCGACGACCGTCCAGGACGTCTACCTCCGCATCGGCGGCGCCGGCCCCGGCAAGGCCACCGTCGCCATGGTCGTCAACAGCGACGACGTCATCGTCGACCACACCTGGGTCTGGCGCGCCGACCACGGCGACGGCGTCGGCTGGGAGACCAACCGCGCCGACTACGGCGTCCGCGTCCACGGCGACGACGTCCTCGCCACCGGCCTCTTCGTCGAGCACTTCAACAAGTACGACGTCGAGTGGTACGGCGAGCGCGGCCGCACCGTCTTCTACCAGAACGAGAAGGCGTACGACGCTCCCGACCAGGCCGCCGTCCAGAACGGCACCACCAAGGGCTACGCCGCCTACCGCGTCGACGACTCGGTGGACACCCACGAGGCGTGGGGCCTCGGCAGCTACTGCAACTACAACGTGGACCCGACCATCGTCCAGGACCACGGCTTCAAGGCGCCCGTCAAGCCGGGGGTGAAGTTCCACAGCCTCCTGGTGGTCTCCCTCGGCGGCATGGGCCACTACAACCACGTCATCAACGACACCGGGGCGTCCACCATCCCCGCCGGCACCTCGACCGTGCCCTCCACCGTCGTCCACTTCCCGTGACGACCCGCCGGGGCGCGCCGCCCGCCGCCGCGCCCCGGCCCTCCCACCCCTTCCGGGCGGCGACCCGTCCCGCCGCGCCGCCCGGAAGGGCACCCCTCCCCTCATCGCGCCCGTCACGGAGCCGCCATGCCCACGCACGCCCCCGCCGGACCCGCCCGGCACCCCCGCGCCCGCACCACCGCCTCCCTCGTCTCCCTCGGCGCCCTGCTCGCCGCCTCCCTCACCGCCCTCACGGCCGCCCCCGCCTCCGCCGCCGAGACCCTGCTCTCCCAGGGCAGGGCGGCCACCGCGTCCTCCACCGAGGGCGCCGCCTTCCCCGCCTCCGCGGCCGTCGACGGCGACCCCGGCACCCGGTGGGCCAGCCAGTGGAGCGACGGGCAGTGGCTCCAGGTCGACCTCGGCCGCACCGCCGCCGTCAGCCGCGTCGTACTGGACTGGGAGGCCGCCCACGCCACCGCGTACGACATCCAGCTCTCCGACGACGGCACCGACTGGCGCACCGTGAAGTCCGTGACCGGCTCCGACGGCGGCACCGACGAGATCGCCGTCTCCGGCACCGGCCGCCACGTCCGCCTCCAGGGCGTCACCCGCGCCGGCGGGTACGGCCTCTCCCTCTGGGAGTTCAGGGTCTACGGCGAGGAGGGCGGCACCCCGCCCCAGACCGGCGGCGCCGTCCGCGTCACCGGCGGCCAGGGCGACTGGCAGCTGACCGTCGGCGGCCAGCCGTACACCGTCAAGGGCGTCACCTGGGGCCCGGCCGTCGCCGACGCCGCCCGCCACATGCCCGACGTGAAGTCCCTGGGCGTCAACACGATCCGCACCTGGGGCACCGACGGCTCCACCGAGCCGCTCCTCGACGCGGCCGCCGCCCAGGGCATCCGCGTCATGAACGGCTTCTGGCTCCAGCCCGGCGGCGGCCCCGGCTCCGGCGGCTGCGCGAACTACGTCACCGACACGACGTACAAGACGAACATGCTGAACGAGTTCGCCCGGTGGGTCCAGGAGTACAAGTCCCACCCCGCCACCCTGATGTGGAACGTCGGCAACGAGTCCGTCCTCGGCCTCCAGAACTGCTATTCCGGCACCGAACTCGAAGCCCAGCGCAACGCCTACACCACCTTCGTCAACGACGTCGCCAAGAAGATCCACTCCATCGACCCGGACCACCCGGTGACCTCCACCGACGCCTGGACCGGAGCCTGGCCCTACTACCAGCGCAACGCCCCCGACCTCGACCTCTACTCGATGAACGCCTACGGCGACCTGTGCGGGGTGCGCGAGGACTGGGAGCAGGGCGGCTACACCAAGCCGTACCTCATCACCGAGACCGGCCCGGCGGGGGAGTGGGAGAGCCCCAAGGACGCCAACGGCGTCGCAGAGGAACCCACCGACGTGCAGAAGGCCGAGGGCTACACCCGCGCCTGGGAGTGCGTCACCGGCCACCGGGGCGTCGCCCTCGGCGCCACCGTCTTCCACTACGGCACCGAGCACGACTTCGGCGGCGTCTGGTTCAACCTGCTGCCCGACGGCCTCAAGCGGCTCTCGTACTACGCCCTGAAGAAGGCGTACACGGGCAGCACCGCCGGCGACAACACCCCGCCCGTCATCACGGACATGACCGTCACCCCGTCCGGATCCGCCCCGGCCGGCGGCGAGTTCACCGTCCGCGCCGACATCCGCGACCCCGACGGCGACCCCCTCACCACCAAGGTCTTCCTCAGCGGCAACTACGCCAACGGCGACAAGCGGCTGATCGAGACCCCGCACCGGCTGGGCGCCGACGGCTCCCTGACCGTCACCGCCCCCGCCAAGCTCGGCGTTTGGAAGGTGTACGTCCAGGCCGAGGACGGCCGCGGCAACGCCGGCATCGAGACCAGGTCGGTCAAGGTCGTCGCCCCGCCCGTCGCCGGCACGAACCTCGCCCGGGGCCGCCCCACCACCGCCTCCTCCTTCCAGGCCTCGTACGGCGACTGCCCCTGCCCGCCCGGCAACGCCACCGACGGCGACCCCAACACCCGCTGGGCCGGCGACTGGTCCGACCCCCAGTGGATCCAGGTCGACCTCGGCTCCCTCCGCTCCTTCTCCCGCCTCCAGCTCGTCTGGGACCCGGCGTACGCCCGCGCCTACGAGGTCCAGGTCTCCGACGACGGCCGGAACTGGCGCACGATCCACACCCAGACCGCCGGCGACGGCGACGTCGACACGATCGGGTCGGGAGCCACCGCCCGCCACGTGCGCGTGCACATGACCGCGCGCGGCACCGGCTGGGGCTACTCGCTCCACGAGTTCGGCGTGTACGCCTGACCGGCCGCACCACCCCTCCCTCCCCCCCACTGAGGAGATCCCCATGAGAATGAGATCGGGTCCGCAGCGGCTCTCCGTACTCCTCGTGAGCACGGCCCTCATCGCCGGCGCCCTCGGCATCGGCACGATCGCCCGGGCCACGGACCCGGACGGCGGCATCCCGCCCGCCGTCGCCGCGGCCGCCCAGCACGTCGGGCACCAGATGGCCGCCTCCACCCAGGCCTCCGGCGACGACGCCGACGGAGACGGGTACATACCGGCGAACCCGCCGGTCACCGGCGTCACCCCGTCCACGGCCACCCCGCCCCCGGCCTACCACCACGAGTTCCAGGCCGGCTGCGCCGTCTCCCACACCGCCCCGGACGACCCGATCGTCTACCCCGGCCAGTACGGCACGTCCCACGACCACACGTTCATGGGCAACACCTCCACCGACGCCGCCAGCACCACCGGCTCGCTCCACGGAGGCACCACCACCTGCAAGGCGCCCGCGGACGCCTCCGCCTACTGGATGCCCTCCCTGTACAACGGGGACCAGAAGATCCTGCCGGTGGGCCCGCAGGTCATCTACTACAAGGCGGGCGTCACCGACTACCGGAGCGTCCGGCCCTTCCCCACGGGACTGCGGTTCGTCGTCGGCAAGCCGACGCAGACCGAGCAGGAGTTCCGCGGCCACAAGGGCTTCGTCGAGGGCTGGGAGTGCGGGGACAGCTTCTTCAACACCGACATCCCGGCGAACTGCCCGAGCCGACCCGACGTCCAGCTCAACCTCCGCATGCAGGCACCCAGTTGCTGGAACGGC
This sequence comes from Streptomyces sp. R302, assembly GCF_012927245.1. Taxonomy (GTDB): domain Bacteria; phylum Actinomycetota; class Actinomycetes; order Streptomycetales; family Streptomycetaceae; genus Streptomyces. The sequence continues at coordinate 291,028 of NZ_JABBGE010000007.1, read as the reverse complement.
CTGCACCTCGACACCCCCGACCACCAGAGCCACATGGCGTACCCGGTCGTGAAGCCCGGAACCAATGACAACATGTGTCCGGCCTCCCACCCGGTCGCCCTGCCGATGATCGAGTTCAAGATGGCCTGGCCGGTCAACGGCGACCTGAGCCGGGTCCGCCTGGCCAGCGGCCGCGGCTACTCCTTCCACTACGACTTCTTCAACGCGTGGGAGGAGCGCACCCTCAAGGCCCTGGTCGACCACTGCGTCAACGGCGGCCTCCAGTGCGACACCCGGGGCTTCGACCTGTACCGCCCCGAGCGCGGCCAGGTCCTGAACGCCGACCACGTCCTGCCCTGACCTCCCGTCCCCCTCGTACGGGGCGGCCCGGACGCCCGACGCGGCGCCCGGGCCGCCCCGTACCGCTGCCACCGGAGAGCACCCACCCATGTCCGCCGACGCCCGCTTCCCCGCCGACGACGCCCTGATCGCCCGCCTCCCGCCAGGCTTCCGCATCGGCGCCGCCACCTCCGCCTACCAGATCGAGGGCGCCGTCGCCGAGGACGGCCGGACCCCCTCCATCTGGGACACCTTCTGCCGCGTGCCCGGCGCGATCGACCACGGCGACACCGGCGACACGGCCTGCGACCACTACCACCGCATGCCCGAGGACGTCGCGCTCCTGGCGGACCTCGGGCTCGACACGTACCGCTTCTCCGTCTCCTGGCCCCGCGTCCAGCCCGGCGGACGCGGCCCCGCCAACCCGAAGGGGCTCGCCTTCTACGACCGGCTCACCGACGAACTCCTCGGCCGCGGCATCACCCCCTGGCTCACCCTCTACCACTGGGACCTGCCCCAGGAGCTCCAGGACGCCGGCGGCTGGCCCGCCCGCGACACCGCCCACCGCTTCGCCGACTACTCCGCCCTCGTCCACGACCGGCTCGGCGACCGCGTCACCCACTGGACCACCCTCAACGAACCGTTCTGCTCGGCGATCCTCGGGCACGTCGAGGGCGTCCACGCGCCCGGCGGCCGCTCCCTCGCCGACGGCGTCGCCGCCGTGCACCACCTGCACCTCGCCCACGGCCTCGCCGCCCGCCGGCTGCGCGCCGACGCCCGGCGCCCGCTCGACCTCGCCGTCACCCACCTCCTCGGCACCAGCGCGCCCGCCGGCGACAGCCCCGCCGACCGCGAGGCCGCCCGCCGCGCCGACGCCTTCGGCTTCCGCTTCTACCTCGACCCGGTCCTGCGCGGCCGCTACCCCGACGACCTGATCGCCGACCTCGCGGCACACGGCGTCGAGATCCCGGTCCGCGACGGCGACCTCGCCGCCATCGCCACCCCCATCGACACCCTCGGCGTCAACTACTACCGCTCGATGCGGAGTTCAGGGACCGACGAGCACGGCGCCACCGCCGACGCCCAGGGCCGCCCCGTCACCCGGAACCTCCCGCACGGCGGCCTGCCCGTCACCGGACTCGGCTGGGAGGTCATGCCCCACGACCTCACCGCCCTGCTCCTCCGCATCGCCCGCGACTACCCCGGCACCCCCCTGGTCGTCACCGAGAACGGCGCCGCGTACGACGACGTCCCCGACGCCCGCGGACACGTCGACGACCACGACCGCACCGCCTACCTCTCCGCCCACCTCGCCGCCGTCGCCCGCGCCCGCGAGGCCGGCGCCGACGTCCGCGGCTACCTCGCCTGGTCGCTCCTCGACAACTTCGAGTGGGCGTACGGCTACGCCCAGCGCTTCGGCCTCGTCCGCGTCGACTACACGACCCAGACCCGCACCCCCAAGCGCAGCGCCCACTGGCTGCGCGACACGGCCCTGCGGGTGCGCGGCACGCCCTGAGCGGTAGCGGATTGCGGTCGGCTGCGGCGGGGCGGACGATGGGAGGAGGGGGCCGAAGGAGTGACGTCATGGCCGAAGAGCAGGGCGACCCGCTCGCCGCCTGGACCGAACGACTGCTGGGTCTCGGTGCCGGGATCTCGCCGCAGGACGCCAGATCGTTCGTCCGCGACCTGTACACCCACGCCCAGGCCACCCTCGACGCGGAACGCGCCGAGGCCGAAGCCGCCCGCGAGGAGTAGCGAGGAGCAGCCGCGCGAGGAACCCCCGCGAGGCGTCGCCGACACGCCACGACCCGACGGGAACCGGCCGCTCCGGCCGGGCGTGTTACGGGGGACGGTGCCGAGACGAGGGGAGACGCGGTGACCGCTGACGCGACCAGGATCGACGGGGACACACTGGTGCTGGGGGACGGGGTGCGGGTCCGCTTCATGCGGACGCTGCGGCTGCCGGAGACCGGTACCCACGGGCTGCCGCCGGGGCTCGGCACCTTTCCGCTCCGCCGGGTCGAGGACCACCCCGACACGGTGCCCGAGGCGTGGCGGGCCAAGGGCGGCGTGATGCTGCCGGTCTACCTCCGCGAGGCGATGTGGCTGAGCTTCGCCGGCAGCCCGGAGCCCACCGCGCTCCAGGTCGGCGTCGGCAAGGTCTGCGCGGTCTCCGGCGAGAAGTGGACCGGGAAGCTCTCCCGCCGGCCGCAGAACTACGTGGTGCTGCCCCGCCAGCCGTGGCTCGACGGCATCAACTCCGGCAAGGGCACGGTGCGCCAGTTCGTCGCGGTCCCGCTCGGCATGGGCGCCACCGTCGAGGGCCAGGTCACCGGCGAGGAGACCGTCGGCGGCCTCCAGCTCCAGGCGTTCCCGCTCAACCCGAAGCTCCGCGCCGCCTGGCGCGAGGAGCAGCGGCGCCTCGCCGAGGAGCGGGCCCGCCGCCTCGCCGCCATGCCCCGGTCGTCGTCCGGCGGCGGCTACGGCGGCCCGCCGCCGATGCCGATGGCCGCCCCCGCGGGCCCGCCGCCCGCCGCCGCGGCCATGGGCATCGGCGCCGGCGGCACCATGCGGCAGGAGGTGTACAAGGACGACCGCGCGTCCCGCGACTGGTCGGACACCCCGGGGGCCCGCGTCTTCGTCCACCTGGTGACGCCGCCCGAGTGGCGCCGCATCACCGGCGAGGAGCCTCCGCCGTCGCCCGCCGACCGCGCCGCGTACACCCGCGCGGGACTGCCCTGGTACGACTACGACGATCCCGACGGCACCGACCTCGCCCCCTCCGACACCCTCGCCGACGTGAAGCCGGTGGGCGAGTGGCTGGGCGACGACCTCGACCCGTGGACCCCGCCCGCCCCGTGGCAGGTCAAGCCCCTCGGCCCGCCGCCCCCGCCGGGCGCCCCGGTCGCCGACGGCGACTGGTGAACCCGCCGGGCGGGTCCCGTCACGGGACCCGCCCGCACGGCCCCGGCCCCGGCACGGTACGAATCGTTCCGTGAACGACACGTCCAACCCCGCCGCCACCCTTGCCGCCACCCCCGCCACCATCCGCGTCTTCATCGCCCTGGCGCCGCCCGACGACGCCAAGGACGAGCTCGCCCGGGCGCTGGCGCCGGCCTACGCGGCGTACCCCGGGATGCGCTGGAACCGGATCGAGGACTGGCACATCACCCTCGCCTTCCTCGGCGAGCTGCCGGTGTCCGTCGTGCCCCGGCTGCACGCGCCGCTCGCGGAGCTCGCCGCGGAGCGCGGGCCGCTGGAGCTCTCGCTCCGCGGCGGCGGGCAGTTCGACTCCCGCGTCCTGTGGAGCGGGATCGCGGGCGACGTCCCCGGTCTGCACCGGCTCGCCGACGACGTGCGGCGGCTCGTCAAGGAGGCCGGGATCGCCTACGAGGGGCGTCCACTGCGGCCGCACCTGACGCTGGCCAGGGCCCGTCGCGGCGACATCGCCGGAGTGCCGGAGGCGGTCGGGGTGCTCGACGGGTTCGAGGGCCGCGCGTGGCCGACCGCGCGGCTCCACCTCGTCGGCAGCGACGACGCCCGCGGGCCCGCCCCGGTCCGCTACCGGGACATCGACTCCTGGCCGTTCACCGGACCCGGACCCGGAACCGGACCCCGCGTCTGATGCGCGCGTCAGGGTGCGGTGATCAGCCGGCCGAGCCGCGTCGCGAGCCACGGCCGCGGCCCGCCGGCCCGCATCCGGCCCAGCGCGATCGCCTTCCAGATCGGCAGCCGGCCGAAGGAGACGAGCAGGAACGCCGTCGGGGCCGCCACGATCCGGCAGTCGTACGCGCGCGGCCCCGGATCCCGCGTGACGGTCGCCGCGCCGTCCTCCACGACGACCGCGAGCCGCGGACCGCCCTTCAGGACCAGGTCGAAGGCGATCCGCACCCCCTTCGCCCGCTCCGCGTCGAGGGCCAGCGGCATCATCGTCACCATCGCCTGCCCGATCACCAGCGAGGCCTCCGCCGGAGGGATGAGCCACGGCCGGCGCGCGCCCCGCGCGATGTCGAGCCCGTGCACCAGGGTCTCGCTGAGCATCAGACCCGTCGCCGCCGCGAGCGGGACGGTCCGCCCCGGCCCGTACCAGGGCGCGGGGACCGGCGTGTCGGGCGCGAGCCCCGCCGAGTCCCGCAGGAAGGCCGCGCCCCGCTCGGCGAGGATCGCGCCCAGGCGCTTGCGCTCCTCCCCGGCGATGAGCGTGACGGACAGGGCGTTGACGGCGGCGATCCGCTCCCCGAACGACCCCTCCCGGCCCGTGAGCAGCCCGTCCCAGTCGACGCCCCCGTCGCCGGTCACGGCGGAGCGGTACGCGAGGTACACGGCGGCGAGGTGCGCGCCGACGTCCCCCACGGACCACACCGGCACCCCGGACGGCACCTCCCACTCGTCGATCCCGTCGACCAGTTCCACCAGGCGCCCGACCGCGCCCTCCAGCGCGGCGCGCGTCCGCTCGTGCTCGGCCACCGGATCGAACGTCGTGACGACACCCATGCGATTCCCCCCAAGGCTGTGGACGGCCCCGCACGTTACCGTCGAGTAGCCCCGAGCGACAGCCCCCGCGCTCGGCGGAACGCCGTGAGCAGCCCGATGATCTCCCGGAAGCCGCGCCGCCCGGCGTGCCCCAGCGGGGTGACGCCCTCCGCGACTCGGTGGGAGGCGCTCACTCGCCGTCCCGCCCCGCACGCCGTCCTGGGCGGGGTCATCCGATCGGTGGATACGCCCACCCGATCCCCGCGATTCCATGGACCATGCGGACGTCCGGCCGCCGCCACCGTGAAGGAGACGCACGCATGCCCCTCGTCGCCCTCGTCAACCCCAACACCGACCGGGCCACGACCGCGATGATGGCCGCGATCGCCCGCCGCACCCTGCGCCCGGAGGACGGCTTCGACGTCCGGGGCGTCACCGTCGCCGCCGGCCCGCCGATGCTCGTCGACGAGGAACAGCTGCGCGCCTCGGTCCGACACGTCCTCGACGCGGCGGACACCCTCCTCGCCGGCCCGGCCGGCCCCGACGTGGCGGCCTTCGTCGTCGGCGCCTTCGGCGACCCCGGCGTCGAGGAACTCCGCGCCCGCACCACCGTGCCCGTCATCGGCCTCGCCGAGGCCGCCCTGCGCGAGGCAGGCGCGGACGGCCGCCGCTTCGGCATCGCCACCACCACCCCCGGCCTGGCCGCCGCGATCGACGCCCGCGTCGCCCGCCTCGGCCGGTCCGCCCGGTACACCGGCGTCCGTCTCACCCCCGGCGACCCGAACCGGCTGGCGGCGAACCCCGAGGAGATGACGGAACGGCTCGCCGAAGCCGTCGACCGCTGCGTGCGGGAGGACGGCGCCGAGGCCGTCGTCATCGGCGGCGGCCCCCTCGGCGAGGCCGCCGAAACCCTCCGCGACCGCTTCCCGGTCCCGGTCGTCGGCCCGGTCCCCGCCGCGAGTCGCGAGGCCCTGCGCCTCCTGAAGCCCGCCCGCTGAACACCGCCGCCCGGTCCCCACCCTGGGACACCCCTCCCCGCAAGGAAGCCCCGCATGCGCACCCTCGTCACCGCGAGCCACGTCATCGGCTACGACCCCGAGGCCGACGACCACGTCCTGATCCGCGACGGCCAGGTCGTCTACGAGGGCAACCGGATCGTGCACGTCGGCGTCGGCCGCGACCCCGCCGACTGCGACGTCGTCATGGACGCCGGACCGGCCCTGGTGGGCCCCGGGTTCGTGGACCTCGACGCCCTCGCGGACATCGACCACGCCCTCCTGGACACCTGGCACGCCGACGGCAGGGGACTCCAGTGGTCGCAGGAGTACGCGAACGGCGGCCCTGCACCGGTCTTCGACGCCGACGACCGCGCCTTCCTCCGCGAGTACGCCCTCGGCCAGCTCCTCCGCAACGGCATCACCACCGCCATGCCCATCGCCGCCGAGACCCACTCCGACTGGGCCGAGACCTACGACGACCTGATGTCCGTCGCCGACAGCGCCGCCCGCCTGGGCCTGCGCATGTACCTGGGCCCGAGCTACCGCAGCGCCGTCCCCGTCGTCACCGCCGACGGCACCCGCACCCTCCACTGGCGCCCGGAGCTCGGAGAGGCGGGCCTGGCGGAGGCGATCCGCTTCGTCCAGGACGCCGACGGCGCCCACGACGGCCTGATCCGCGGCGCGCTGCTGCCCTGCCGCATCGAGACCCTGACCCCGGAGCTGATGCGCGCCACCGCGCGCGCCGCCGAGGACCTCGACTGCCTGGTACGCCTCCACTGCCTGCAGGGCACCGGCGAACTCCGCGAACTGGCGGACCGTCACCAGACCACGCCACTCGCCCTGTTGAGGGAGACGGGCCTGCTCGGCAGGCGGCTGCTGATCCCGCACGCGATCTACATCGGCGGCCACAGCGAGGTCGACACCCCGTACGCGGGCGAGCTCGACGACCTGGCCACGATCGCCGGCATCGTCCACTGCCCGCACACGATGGTCCGCTACGGGGCGGCCCTGGAGGACTTCGACCGCTACCGTGCCGCCGGAGTCACCGTCGCCCTGGGCACGGACTCCTTCCCGCCGGACATGATCCGCAACATGGACTACGGCACCAACCTGTCCAAGCTCACCACCGGCCGCCTCGACGCGGGCTCCGCCGCCGACTACTACCGCGCCGCCACCCTCGGCGGGGCGCGGGCCCTGGGCCGTGACGACCTCGGCCGACTCGCCCCCGGAGCCCTCGCCGACCTGGTCGTCGTCCGGCTCGACGGCCCGCGCACCGGCCCGGTCGACGACCCGGTCCGCACGATGCTCATGAACACCTCGGGCGCGGACGTCGACACCGTCGTCGTCGACGGCCGCACCGTCCTGCGCGGCGGCGTCGTCCCCGGCGTCGACGAGACGGCCTCGCGGCTGCGGGCCCAGCGCCTCTTCGACCGCATGAAGGACGCCTACGCGGGCCGCGACTACCTCCACCGCACCACCGCCGAGCTCTTCCCCGGCTCCTTCCGGCCGGGGCCTCAGCCGGCCAGCTGAGCCTCAAGGTCCGCGAGCGTCCGGTAGCAGGAGAGGACCTGGGCGACGGAGGAGTTCGGCTCGCGGCCCTCGCGGATCGCGGCGACGAACTCCCGGTCCTGGAGCTCGATGCCGTCCATGGACACGTCGACGCCGCTCACGTCGATCGGCTCGTCCCTGCCGGTGAACAGGTCGTCGTACCGGGCGATGTAGGTGCCGGTGTCGCCGATGTAGCGGAAGAAGGTGCCCAGCGGGCCGTCGTTGTTGAACGACAGCGACAGGGTGCAGATCGCACCGTTCGCCGCCTGCAGCTGGATCGACATGTCCATCGCGATGCCGAGCTCGGGGTGGACCGGCCCCTGGACGGCGTTCGCCCGCACGATCGGCGAACCCGTCTGGTACGCGAACAGGTCGACGGTGTGCGCCGCGTGGTGCCACAGGAGGTGGTCGGTCCAGGAACGCGGCTGCCCCAGCGCGTTGAGGTTCGTCCGGCGGAAGAAGTACGTCTGCACGTCCATCTGCTGGATGCCGAACTCGCCCGCGTCGATGCGCCGCTTCACCCACTGGTGGCTGGGGTTGAAGCGCCGGGTGTGGCCCACCATGGCGACGAGCCCGGTGCGCTCCTGCGCCGCCACGCACGCCTCGGCGTCGCCGAGGGAGTCGGCGAGCGGGATCTCGACCTGCACGTGCTTGCCGGCCTCCAGGCAGGCGAGGGTCTGCGCGGCGTGCAGCTGGGTGGGGGTGGCGAGGACGACGGCGTCGACGTCGTCCATCGCGAGCACCTCGTCGAGGGAGCCGACGGCGCGTCCCACGCCCTGCTCGGCGGCGAACTTCCGGGCGCGTTCGAGGCTGCTGCTCACCACGGCGGCCACCTCGACGCCCTCGATCCGCCGCAGCGCGGCCGCGTGCTTGGCGCCGAAGGCGCCGCCGCCGGCCAGGGCGATCCGCAGGGTCCGGTCGTCAGTCATGTCACTCCTTCTCGGCGGGCTCTTCGGCCCGGGGGCGGTTGTCCAGGATCAGGTGGCCGACGGCGGTGTTGGACGCCGGCACATGGTAGAAGCGGTGCTCGACCGCGACCTCTCCCGAGCCGTCGACGTCGCTGAGCGCGCCGCGCGCGATCAGCCACATGACCAGCTCGATGCCCTCGGAGCCGGCCTCCTCGACGTACTCCAGGTGCGGCACCTCGGCCAGTCCGGCCGGGTCCTCGACCAGCCGGTCGAGGAAGGCGTTGTCCCAGGCGCGGTTGATGAGCCCGGCGCGCGGTCCCTGGAGCTGGTGGCTCATGCCGCCGGTGCCCCACACCTGCACCTCGACGGGGCGGTCGTACGACTCGATGGCCTTCCGCAGCGCCTGGCCGAGCCGGAAGCAGCGCGCACCCGAAGGGACCGGGTACTGCACGACGTTGACGTGGAACGGGATGACCTTGCACGGCCACTTCTCGACGTCGCCGAACATCAGCGAGAGCGGCACGGTCAGCCCGTGGTCGACGGTCATCTCGTTCGCGAGGGTGAGGTCGAAGTCGTCGCGGATGAGCGAGTGCGCGAGGTGCGCGGCCAGGTCCGGGTCGCCCTCGACGGCGGGCACGGGCCGGGGGCCGTACCCCTCGTCGGCGACGGGGAAGGAGGCGCCGGTGCCGAGCACGAAGGTCGGGACGAGCGACTGGTCGAAGGCGCTGGCGTGGTCGTTGTAGACGAGGACGACGACGTCGGGCACGTTCTCCCGCTGCCACGCCCTGGAGCGCTCGTACCCCTCGAACACCGGCCGCCAGTACGGCTCTTCGGTCTTCCCGTGGTCCATCGCCGCGCCGATCGCGGGGACGTGCGAGGTGAAGACGGCGCCGGTGACCGTCGCGCGCCCGGACGGGGCGGTGGGGGCGTGGGCCGCTTCGAGGACGGCGTGGTCGATGCGGTTGCCCTCCACGGACCGGCCGCCGCCGGCCATCATGGCCCGGTACTCCTCCTCGGTCATCCCGGTCATCGAGCCGGCCATCTGCTGGAACGAGAAGCCCAGCGTGGCACCCCACTTGGCGAGGAAGTAGATGTTGCCGCCCTCGCGCACGGCGGCGTTGAGGTCGCGGTCGAGCAGCGCCCGCTTCTGTTCCTCGCGCAGCGGCCACGCGTCCAGGTAGGCGCGCTCGTCGGCGAGGTACGCGGCACGGTTCTCGGCCGTCATCAGCGACATGCAGAACTGGTTGAGGTGGTATCCCCTGGCCGACTGCTCGGCGTCGAAGATCGTCGTCCCCGGAACCAGCTTGTAGGTCTTGTCCAGCGGCATGCCGGAACTCCCCTCGTGGTGTGGTCAGTCGGACTCGGGCCAGTACAGGCGCGTCGGGTTGTCGACGAGCAGCTTCCGCCGGAGCTCCGGCGTCGGCGCGATGTGCGGGACGAAGTCGACGAGCAGCCCGTCGTCGGGCATGTGGCCGGTGAGGTTGGGGTGCGGCCAGTCGGTGCCCCACAGGACCCGGTCGGGGAACTCCTCGACCACGCGCCGGGCGAAGGGCACGACGTCCCGGTACGGGTTCCGCTCGCCGTCCAGGGCCGGCGGACCGCTCGCGCTGAGCCGCTCGGGGCACGTCACCTTGCACCAGATGTCGGCGCGGGCGCGCAGGAAGTCCAGGAAGGCCCCGAACTCCGGCCCGTCCGGGTCCTTGCCGACGTCCGGCCGGCCCATGTGGTCGACGACCAGCGGCACGGGCAGGGCGAGGAGGAAGTCCCGCAGGCGGGCGAGGTCGGCCGCCTCGAAGTAGACGACGACGTGCCAGCCGTACGGAGCGATCTTCTCGGCGATGTCCAGGAGGTCCTGCTCCGGCGCCGCGTCGACCAGCCGCCGGACGAAATTGAACCGCACCCCCCGGACGCCGGCCTCGTGCAGCTCCCGCACCTCGGCGTCGGTGACGTCGGGCCGCAGCGTCGCCACGCCCCGGGCCGGCCCGCCGGAGGCCCGCAGGGCGTCGACCATGGCGGAGTTGTCGGCGCCGTGACAGGTGGCCTGCACGACGACGTTGCGGGCGAAGCCGAGGTGGTCGCGGAGCGCGAAGAGCTGCTCCTTGGACGCGTCGCAGGGCGTGTACTTGCGCTCGGGCGCGTACGGGAACTCCTCGCCGGGCCCGAAGACGTGGCAGTGCGCGTCGACGGCGCCCTCGGGGAGCCGGAACTCCGGCCGGCTCGGACCGGCGTACCAGTCCAGCCAGCCCGGCGTCTTCTCGAAGGCCGTCATCGTCCGTCCTCGTACCGCAGTCCCAGCGAGGCCAGCGGGCCGCGCATCCCGTACAGGTCCAGGCCGAGCTTCCCGGCCCGGAACTGCGCCCGCTTGCCCTCCTCAGCGGCCTCCCGGGCCGCCGCCGCGGCGGCCACCCCGGCGGCCCGCTCGCGCGGCACGACGACGACGCCGTCGGCGTCCGCGACGACCACGTCACCGGGCCGGACCAGGGCGTTGCCGCAGACCACGGGCACGTTGACCGAGCCGAGCGTGGCCTTGACCGTGCCCTTGGCGTTGACCGCGCGGGAGAAGACGGGGAAGTCCATCCCCTCCAGGTCGGCGACGTCCCGCACCCCGCCGTCGATGACGAGGCCCCGGCAGCCCCGGGCGCGGAAGGAGGTGGCGAGCAGCTCGCCGAAGAAGCCGTCCTCGCTCTCCGTCGTGCAGGCCGCGACGACGACGTCGCCGTCCCGGATCTGCTCGGCGGCCACGTGCAGCATCCAGTTGTCGCCGGGCTGGAGGAGCACGGTCACGGCCGTGCCGCACATCCGGGCCTTCGGGTAGACCGGGCGCAGGTAGGGCCGCATCAGCCCGACGCGGCCCATGGCCTCGTGGATCGTGGCGACGCCGTACTTCGACAGTTCGGCGACGGCCTCCGGGGCGGCCCGTTCGACGTGCGTGCGGACGACGCCGATCTCGGTGTGTTCCATGGGTGCTTCTCCTGGGGTCAGCGGCCGGCCGCGGCGAGGCGGGCGGCGAGTCGGGGGTAGACGCGCAGGGCGTTGCCGGAGTACACGGCGGCACGCTCCCCGTCCGACAGGTGCGGGGTGGCGTCGACGTACCGCTTCGTGTCGTCGAAGTGATGGCCCGTGCGCGGGTCGACGTCGCGGACGGCGCCGATCATCTCGCTGGCGAACAGGACGGACCGGCTGGGGATCACCCGCGTGAGCAGGTCGACGCCCGCCTGGTGGTAGACGCAGGTGTCGAAGAAGACGTTGTCGAGCAGCGCCTCCGGATCCGGCCTGCCGAGGGCCATCGCGAGGCCGCGGAAGCGGCCCCAGTGGTACGGGACGGCGCCGCCGCCGTGCGGGATCACGAACCGCAGCGTGGGGAAGTCGGCGAACAGGTCGCCCTGCACCAGCTGCATGAAGGCGGTGGTGTCGGCGTTCAGATAGTGCGCGCCGGTGGTGTGGAAGGCCGGGTTGCAGGAGGTGCTGACGTGGATCATCGCCGGGATGTCGTACGCCGTCATGGCCTCGTACAGCGGGTACCAGCTGCGGTCGGTCAGCGGCGGCGCGCTCCAACGGCCGCCCGACGGGTCGGGGTTGAGGTTCACCGTGACGGCGCCCAACTCCTCGACGGCACGCGTCAGTTCGGGCAGGCAGGTCGCGGGGTCGACGCCCGGGGACTGCGGCAGCATCGCGCCCGTCGCGAACCGGTCGGGGTAGAGGGCGGCGACGCGGTGCACCAGGTCGTTGCAGATCCGCGCCCACACCGAGGAGACGGCGAAGTCGCCGATGTGATGGGCCATGAAACTGGCCCGCGGCGAGAACACCGTGAGGTCGCTGCCGCGTTCGTCCATCAGGCGCAGCTGGTTGCCCTCGACCGCGGCGCGCAGCTCGTCGTCGGTGATGACCAGCTCGTCGGGGTCCGGGAGGGGGCCGCGGCCCTCGGCGGCGGCGATCTGCCGCTCGCGCCAGGCGGCGAGCTTCGGCGGGGCGGTGGTGAAGTGGCCGTGACAGTCGATGATCATGGGGAGGCCTCGGGGTCGTCCGGTGCGGTGGTCAGTGGTCGCGGGTGGGCCAGCCGGTGTACTGCTCGGCCAGGTACGTCCGTCCGGCGCGCGTCCCCACCACGTTCTCCAGCTCGCCGAGCTGACGCCGCAGGTCGAACGCCGAGGCCCCGGGCGCGGTGTGGAGCAGCCGGGTCATCCAGTACGAGAAGTTCTGCGCCCGCCAGATCCGCCGCAGCGCCCGGGGCTCGTACTCCTCCAGGGCCGTCTCGCCGGCGCCGCCGAGCGCCTTCAGCAGCACCTCGGCGAGGACCTTCACGTCGTGCAGCGCCAGGTTGAGCCCGCGGGCCCCGGTGGGCGGCACCGTGTGCGCGGCGTCGCCGGCCAGCAGCAGCGAACCCCAGCGCATCGGCTCCTGCACGAAGGAACGGAACCGCAGCACCGTCTTCTCGGTGATCGGCCCCTCCTTCAGCCGGAAGCCGTCCTCGCCGGCCACCCGCGCCTGGAGCGTCTCCCAGATCCGGTCGTCGGACCAGGCGTCGGCGGACTCGTCGGGGGAGCACTGGAAGTACATGCGCTGCACGGCCTCGGTGCGCTGGCTGATCAGCGCGAAACCGTGCTCGGAACGGGCGTAGACCAGCTCCGGCGCGCTCCTCGGTGCCTCGGCGAGGATGCCGAACCAGGCGAAGGGGTACTCCTTGCCGTACCGCGTCCGCCGGCCCTCCGGCACCAGGTCGCGGCACATGCTCCGCGAGCCGTCGGCGCCGACCACGTACCGCGCCCGGATCTCGTGCCGGGTCCCGTCGGGCGCGGTGTACCGCACCCGCGGGGCGTCGGTGGTGACGTCGAGGACCTCGGTGTCCCGGATCCCGAAGTGGACGGTGCCGCCGTCGCGTTCGCGGGCGTCCGCCAGGTCGACGAAGACGTCGGTCTGCGGATAGAGCCAGGTGGACGCGCCGACGAGCTTCTTGAAGTCGATCCGGTACGGCCGTCCGCCCGACCGCACCTCGATGCCCTCGTGCTCGTACCCGTCCCGCAGGATCCGGTCCGAGACCCCGGTGTCGACCAGGTCCCGGGCGACGTCGGCCTCCAGGATCCCGGCCCGCTGCGTCGTCTCGATCCCGTGACGCGTACGGGTGTCGACGGCGACCGCCTCGACCCCGGCACGGCCGAGCAGATGGGCCAGCATGAGGCCCGCGGGCCCCGCGCCGACCACCGCGACCGGAACCGAGACGACGGAGTCGACGGGGGCGTCGGCCATGGCATCTCCCAAGCAGCTGTGAGCGATCCGAACGGTTCGGAACGGCCCGAACGCTGCCAGCCTGCCCACCCCCCGGTCTGCGGCGTTTCCGTCAGGCGGAAGCCGGCCCGGAAGTCACTCCGTCGTCCGCGTCCGCCTGCCGAGTTCGTCGGAGATCCCGTACGCGGCCCGCAGCAGCGGCTCGCGCAACCGATGCGCCCGGTCCGCGCCCTCCGCCGTGACCACGATCCCCAGCGCCGCGCTCACCGGCCCCGACCGCCCGATCCGCACCGGCGCCGCCACCGCCACCGTGCTCTCCGACAACTGCCGGTCGCTGACGAAGACCTGCTCCCGGCGGATCCGGTCCAACTGCGCCCGCAATGTCCTCGGATCGGTGACCGTGTGCGGCGTCCACGCCCGCTGCGGCGCCCCCAGGACCTCCTCCTGGATGTCCCCCGGCGCGTGCGCGAGAAGCACCCGCCCCATCCCCGTCGCCCCCACCGGGAAGCGGGTCCCGACCCCGGTGAGCAGCTCCACCGACCGGTGCCCGGCGATCCGCTCCACGAACACCAGCTCCGTGCCCTCCCGCACCGCGAGCTGCACGTTCTCGTGCGTCACCTCGTACAGGTCCTGCATGAACGGCAGCGCCACGTCCCGCAGGATCTGCGTCCGGGGACAGCCCGAGGCGATCTCCCACAGCCGCAGCCCCACGTGCCACGCCCCGTCCTCGCCCCGCTCCAGCGCCCCCCACGCCGCCAGCTCCATGACCACCCGGTGCGCGGTGCTCAGCGCCAGGCCGGTCCGCTGGGCGATCTCGGATAGTGTCTGCGCCGGGTGCTCACGGTCGAAGACCGCGAGGACCTCCAGTACTTTGCCTGCCGCGGTGCTCCGGGTCGTGCTCACGCCGCCAGTCTCGCAGACTCCCGCGGACCCGCCCCGAGCCGCCTGCCGCGCTCCCCTCTCTCGTCTCCCCTCTCCCGATCCCGACACGACCACGTGAGGCCTCGACATGCACCGAGAACTCGTAGGACTGTCCTCGATGGCGACCCGCCCGATCCTCGCCGACCTCTGCGCACACCTCCGCCTCGCCGACGGGACGCGGATACGCTTCGAGTCCGCCGGCGGCGTGGAGATCGCCCGCCGGGTGCGCGAGGGCACCGAGGCGGACCTCCTCGTCCTCGCCGCCGACGCGGTGACGGCGTTGGAGGAGGCCGGACACCTGGCCCCCGGAACGGCCCGCCCCCTGTGGCGCTCCCAGGTCGTCGCCGCCGTACCGGCGCAGGCCCCGGCCCTACCCCTCGACACGGTCGGCGACCTCCGCACCGCTCTCACGTCGGCGACCGCCATCGCCTACTCCACCGGCCCCAGCGGCACGGCCCTCCTTGACCTCCTCCACCGCCTCGCCCTGGCCGACACGCTCACCGACCGCCTGGTCCAGGCCCCACCCGGCGTCCCCGCCGGCACCCTCCTCGCCTCCGGCCGCGCCGACCTGGCCTTCCAGCAGCACAGCGAACTGATGGACCTCCCCGGAGTCACCGTCCTCGGCCCCCTCCCCGGCGACACGGCCATCACCTCCCTCTTCACCGCCGCCGTCCTCGCCACCACCACCGCCCCGGCCCACGCCCAGGAGGCCCTCGCCCTCCTGACCGGCGACGAGGCGACGCGGCGCGCCGAGGCCCGGGGCATGGCCAGGGCCTGACGGGCGGGCGCCAGGGCTGGTGGGCAGGCGCCAGGGCCTGACGGCGGGTACCACGCCTGAGGGGCGGGCCCGGGGCGACGCCCACCTCACCAGCGGCTCCGGAGCACCCGGAGATCCGCCACCTCGAAGGACATCTCGGTGGTCCCGGGATCGGGCGCGGGGTGGTATCGGCCGGCGCAGACGGAGAGGTTGACGATCAGGCAGGCGTGCCAGGAGCGCCCGACGCCCCGGCCGTCGGCGAAGACCGCGGTGCCGTTCACCCACCACACCACGGACCGGGCCCCGAACTCGGTCCGCAGCTCCACCCACTCCCCGGGCCGGACGTCGGGCGAACGGTGGTAGTGATGGGTGCCCCGCACGCGGTTGGAGAGCTCCAGCAGATCGGGGTTGTCCGGGTGGTACTCGAAGACGTCGACCTCCTGCCCGCCGTCGCGCCAGGTCCAGATCGCCGGCCAGGCCCCCGTCTCCGACGGCAGCCGCACCCGGGCCTCCAGCACGTCCCCCGCCCGGACCTCGAACCCCTCCTCGCTGCCCTCCGTCGTCAGCAGCCCGCTGTCCCACAGGCCGTCGGGCCGTCGGGTCGCCCGGAAGACCCCGGAGCGGCAGTAGGCGGGATCGTCCACGAGGTGGTCGAGTTTGTTGTCGAGCGGATTGACCGGCCCGCCGTCCGGATAGGCCCAGGTACGCCCGGCGACCCATTGCGAGGGCGAGCCGAAGTCGGCGGCGAACACGGGCTCGTCGGGCGACGGGGGATACGGCACGGACATGGCGGCTCCTCGCGGGGTGAATCGGCCGACAACGGACACCGCCATGGCTCCCCGCTCCCGCGCCCCTCATGCGGAACAGCAGATTCCTGTCCGGAACTCGTCACGGCCCGCCGGTCCCACACACGCCCCGAGGACCGGCGCGCTCAGTCCCGCACGAGGCAGAACGGGTGCCCCGCCGGATCCGCGTACACCCGCCAACTCCGCTTCCCGTCACCGCCGTCGAGAAGCGTCGCCCCCAGGGCGAGCACCTCCGCCCCGGCCCGATCCAGATCCGCCACGCCCAGGTCGAGGTGGAACTGCTGAGGGTGGCCGGGATCCGGCCAGCGCGGCGCCCGGTACTCCGCCACCCGCTGGAACGCCAGCACGAGCCCGCCGTCGGCGTGCACCGTCGCCCAGTCGTCACCGAGCGACCACCGGGCATCGGGCCGGTTGACCTCGCCCCCGACCAGCGAAGCGTAGAAACGCGCGAGTTCCATGACGTCAGGGCAGTCCAGCACCACACATTGCAACGTTCCGATCATGCGGAGCAGACTAGAGGACCGCCGCCGCCGAGGCGGCTGCACCGGGGGCGGGGGAAAGTGCTACGAGGACCGAGGGTCGGCGTGTTCCTGGGTTGTGCCGTACTGGCCGTGACCTCCTGCGCGGGAGCGGAGAGCCCGGAGCGGACGCCGAAGACGTCGTCGGCGAGCCCCACGCCGTCCGCCACCGCCTCCGCAACGGCCACGGCGACCGAAAGCGTGGAGGAGGCCGTCGCCGCGGCGGCCGAGCAGATGAGGACCGCCGCCACCGGACGCAACGCGCCCGGCCCCCAGGGACTGCTGGTCGCCGCCGAGTCGACCGGCGGGGCGCTCTTCGTCTGGGAGACCCCGGACGGCCGGTTCTGCCACGGCGCGGCGAAGCCCGTCGGCATGACCATGGTGGCCTGCGCCTCGGCTCCCCACACGCCACCGGTGGGGGAGAAGCCCCGGATCATCCCCTTGGTCACCATGATGGCCACGGGCTGGAACGTGGTCTTCGGCGCCGAGCACGAGACCGTGGAGTCCGTGACCTGCAACGGCGTGCCCCTCCCCGTGAAGGACGTCGGCGTCGTCGCGGACGGCCGGCGGTCGGTCCATGCCATCGAGTTCCCCGACCTGACGCTCGGCACGGTCGACGTGCGGGTGCGGAGGGGCTCCCGTGTCGTCACCGAGTCGCTCTCCCTGATGTCGTCCTGGAAGGAAGGGAAGGGGAACTTCGCGATCTGCGGAAAGCCCTAGTCCGTCGTGCCGAACCGGGGCGCGTCCGCGAGGCAGGCGGGGACGTCCGGGGTCTCGGGGGTGAGGACGTGACGGATCCGGGCGCCGCGTTCGTGTGCGAGCGGCGCTGGCGAGGCCGTCGTCCGGATCTCCCCGTGCGGAGCCGCCCGCCTCACCGGCGCCGCCGCCCGGGCTCCGCGACCGCATCGGGGCCACGGCCCGAGCCCTGGCGGGCCGGGACGGCTGACCCGGGCGGACTCCTCAAGGCGATTGCTCAAGGCGGCTACTCCGGGCGGCCGAAGCGGCGGGCTGCCCACGTGAGGGCTGCCGCGCCCGCTGCCAGGAGGAGGCCCGCTTCGAGGAGGAGGGGTGGTGGGTGCCCGGCCCAGGCGAGACCGTCGGCCGCCGCCTGCTCCGGCGCCCGGAGGGCGATCGAGCGGCGCAGCACGTCCACGCCGTACGCGAGGGGGTTCGCGGCCGCCAGGGCCTGCGCCCAGCCGGGCAGGGACGTCAAGGGGAAGAAGCCGCCGGAGAGGAAGAGCAGCGGCATCATCACCAGGCCGAGGAGCGTGTGGAAGGTCTCCGGACTCCGCAGGCCCACGGCCAGGGCCAGGGACAGCGCGGTGATCGCGAACGACGCGAGGACCAGGCCGCCGAGGAGCAGCACGAGCAGGACCGGGTCGTACGGGAGGCCCACCGCGCCCGCCAGGAGGAGGAGCACGGCGCCCTGCACCGTCGCCACCAGGGTGCCGCCGGCGCAGCTGCCGAGGAGGAGGGTGGTGCGGCCCACGGGGGCCATGAGGAGTTCGCGGAGGTAGCCGCTCTGCCGGTCGGTGATCAGCCGGATCCCGACCATGATCGCCGGAGTCTGCACGGTCATCATCAGCATGCCCGGGAAGAGGTACGTCCGGTAGCCGACGCCGAGGGAGGTCGTGGGGATCAGCGCCGCCAGGCCGCCGCCCAGGATGAACAGGTACAGGACCGGGTGGAGCAGCATCAGCGCCGTGGGGATCCGCTGGCAGGCGAGGCGGAGGAGATCGCGGTGGACCAGCGCGTGCACCGCCCGCAGTTCCCGCCGGAGGCCGGTGCCGGTGCCGGTGCCGGTGCAGGTGTCGATGCCGACACGACCACCCGTGGCCGTCGTCGTCATCGGCCGCCCCCTTCGTCCGGGGCCATGCTGCGGCCGGTGTGGTGGAAGAAGACGTCGTCGAGCGTGGGCGGGGTGGCGGAGGCGGCGTGGACGTCGATGCCGTGGGAGCCGAGCGCCGCGCACAGCCGTGGGATCCAGGTGCTGCCGTGGGGGACGCGCAGCCAGAGGCCGTCCGCGTCGACCGTGACGGGCCGGCCGGGCGGGGCGAGCGGGACGACGACGCGCCGCGCGCCCGCGTCGTCGCTCGTGCGCAGCGCCACCCGGTCGTCTCCGATCGCTGCCTTCACGTCGTACGGGGTCCCCTGCGCGACCAGCCGGCCCCGGTCGACGATGGCGAGGCGGTCGCAGTGCTCCGCCTCGTCCAGGTAGTGGGTGGTGACGAACAGCGTGCTGCCGTGCCGGTCGCGCAGGGTCCGCAGGTGGTCCCGGACGAGGACGCGGGCGTGCGGGTCGAGGCCCGTCGTCGGCTCGTCGAGGAACAGCACTCCGGGGGAGTGCAGCAGCTGGCGGGCGAGCTCCAGGCGTCGCCGCATGCCGCCCGACAGGGTGCGGACGGGCGCACGGCGCCGGTCGGACAGGCCGGCGACGTCGAGCGCCTCGGCCGTGCGGCGGCGGGCCTCGCCGCGGCGGAGCCCGTACAGGCGTGCGTGGACGCGGAGGTTCTGCTCGGCCGTCAGGTCGGTGTCGAGGGCGCTGTGCTGGAACAGCAGCCCGACCCTGCCGCGTACCAGGTCGGGCTCGGTGAGCACGTCGGCGCCCGCCACCGTCGCGGACCCGGAGGTGGGGCGGGTGAGGGCGCAGAGCATCGCGATGGTCGTGGACTTCCCGGCGCCGTTCGGGCCGAGGAACGCGAACGTCTCCCCCTGGCGCACGTCCAGGTCGAGCCCGCGCACCGCGTGGACGGGGGCGCCGTCCGGCCCCCGGTAGCTCTTGACCAGGCCACGCGTGCGGATGGCGGAGGGGACGGACGCGGCCGGCGGCGCGGTCCGCGCGGCGGCGGTGCGGGGGGAGTCGTGGTCACCGGGGTGCAGCGGCATGGTCTCGTCCTCGTCGGTGGGGCCGGGCGGGCGGGGTCCGGGGCCTCGCCCCGGCCGGTGGCTGCCCCGGGACAGCCACCGGCCGGGGGAGGCGGTACGGGCTACGCGCAGCTCACACCGATGCAGACGGTGTTGAGGAGCGTGAGCAGGCCGACGCACTCGCAGGTGGCGGCGAACGGCGCGCCGTCGACGCCGACCGGGTCGGTCTCCGGAAGGGCGTGCAGCTGGGCGAGGAGTTCGAGGTCCTTGTTCTCCATGGTCTTCTCCTTCTTCTTCGTGGTGTGTCGTTTTCTTCGCGCCGTTCCTCGGGGTGCGGCGGCGGCGTGCCCGCCGCCGCTCAGACCGGCAGCTGGACCATCCAGTGCCGGGGCTCGGTGTGGCGTACCCGCAGGAGGAACGCCAGGATTCCGGCGGAGCCGTCGCTCCAGCCCGTCGAGACCTCCCCGTACTCGTTGGGGAAGACGACGTGACCGCCGCGCAGGGACCGTTCGGCGAGGAGGAGGCGGGCCAGGTCGCCGGCCCGCGCGCGGTGCGCCGGGTCGCCGGTGGCCTCGGCCAGGTCGAGGAGGAAGTCGCCGTTGCCCGCGAGGCCGTGGCACTGGGTGAGCGCGGCGCGCGAGGCCCGCTCGACGACGGCCCGGCCCGCGGCGCGGGCGAGGCTGCCGAACCGGTCGTCGCCGGTCGCCCGCCACAGCCGCACCAGGAACGAGCCGATGCCGGCCGAGCCGTGGCACCAGTACGGAGCCGTCGGCACGTCCCCCGTCTGCGCCGGCCACTGGGCCGCGCCGCCCACGTCCACGGCGTGGGCCACCAGGTGCTCGCCCGCCGCCACGGCCAGCTCCCGGTGGACCGGGCTGCCGGTGACGGACGCGGCGGCGAGGAGGAAGCAGCCGATGCCCGACGAGCCGTGGGCGAAGCCCAGGTAGCGCTTGCCCGCCTCCTCGGCGACGGCCTCCGCCGGCACCGGCCAGCTCACCCCCGACGCCTCCCGCCGGGCCGCTTCGGCCAGCCGGTCGGCCGCCTCGCCGACCAGCGCGGCCAGCCGCGGATCGCCCGTGCGCCGCCACAGGTGGACGCTCGCCATGCCGCTGCCCGCCGTGCCGTGGGTGATGTCATGGCTCGGCGTCGGCCGCTGCGGGGCCACCGCCAGCGCCAGGGCGTGGTCGACGAGCGCCCGGTCCCCGACGGCCCGCCCGGCCTCGTACAGCGCCCAGGCGGTGCCGCCTGTCCCGAAGTGCAGGCCGGGACGGGCGGAACGCGGTTCGGTACGCTCCGCGATCCAGCGCCCCGCGACGGCGAGCGGTCCCGGAAGCCGGGGATCGCCGGTCAGCTCGAAGTACCGCGTGAGCACGGCCAGGACACCGGCCGCACCCTGCTGCACGCTGCACGGATCGCTCTCCCCGGCCAGCGTCGACACCGGCCACAGCCTCCGGTCGTCGCCGGGCGTCATCGTGTCGACGAGGTGCCGCACGATCCCGTCGACGGCGGTCCCGATCGCGTCGCCGCAGGCGGGGGCACAGGCCGGGGGAGGGGAGAGGGCCGCGGACGGGGCGTTGGTCGTGGGCGGGGAGAGGGGCGTGGGCGGGACGTTGGTCGTGGGAGGGTCGAGGGGCGCGGCGCAGGCCGCGGGCGGGGCGGCGGAGCCGGCCGAGGACGGCCGTGACGGGCGCGCCGTCGGCACGACAGCCGGCAACTCGGCGGCTGTCGGACCGCCGGCCGTTGACCCGGCGGCCCCCGGCCCGCCGGCTGTCGGACCGCCGGCTGTCGGCCCGTCGGAAGTTGACCGGTTGGCTGTCGACCCGTCGGCCGTGGACCCGTTGGCCGTGGACCTGTCGGCCGTGGACCCGTCGGCCGTTGGCCCACCGGACGTTGCCCGGCCGGCAGCCGACCCGCCGATAGTTGACCGAGTGGCTGTCGGCTCGCTGGCTTGCTGCCCACCGGCCGTAGACCGGGCGGCAGTTGGCCCACCGGCCGTTGATCTTCCGGCAGCCGACCCGTTGGTGGTTGATGGAGTGGCTGTCGGCCCGCTGGCTGTCGGACCGTCGGTATTCGACGGGGCGGCTGTCGGCCCGCCGGCTTGCTTCCCACCTGCCCCCGACCGGGCGGCAGTCGGCCCACCGGCCGTCGACCGCGCTGCTGCCGGCCCGCCGACCGGCGACACACCGGCCGTCTTCCCGCCGTCCGTCAGCCCGAGGGCCTCCCGGGCCCTGCCCGGGTCCCAGCGGGCGTTCGGATCGTCGCGCATCAGGCCGAGGATCGACTCCCGTATTCCTTCCGGGAGTCGTACGGAGACGAGAGAGGCGTCCAGCCACTCGGCCAGCCGCTCCTCCGCCGGCCGGTGCTGCGGCTCCTCGGGCAGCAGGTTCGGCACCTTGCCCGCGAGGACGAAGCACACGGTCGCGCCGAGGCTGTAGTAGTCGGCGGTCGGGGAGACCGGCGCGTCGAGGAGGCGCTCGGGGGCGCTGAAGCCGGGCGTGCCCACCCGGGTCGGGAGGGCGGCGTCGTCCGCGAGGACGGCCAGTTCCAGGTCGATCAGGCGCAGTTCGCCGTCCGGGCGGACCATCACGTTGCCGGGCGTGAAGTCGCGCAGCACGCAGCCGTGTTCGTGGGCCGCCGCCACGAGGTCGACGAGGCGCGCGACCTGGGCCGTCGCCTCGGCCCCGTACCGCTCGCCGCCGAGGTCGCGGAAACGCTCGGCTACCCAGGTCCGCAGCGGGACGCCCGGTACCTCCTCCTGTGCGAGGAACAGGTGCCCGCCGTGCTCGAACAGGGCCAGCGGCTCGGGCGCGAGCCCCGAGCCCCGCAGCTTCTCCAGCGTCCGCGCCTCGGCGCGCAGCCAGTCCCGGACGTCGCTGCCGGAGGCGTCGGCCTCGACGTGCGGGCGGGTCTCCTTGATGACGACGGGCGCGCCGGTGCGGACGTCGCTGCCCCGGTACACACCGCCCTTGTTGGTGTGCCGGATCGCCTCCCGTACCGAGAACCGGCCGCCGACGACCACCGGGCGGGGCGCGGCGGCAGTCGGGGCGGGGGCGGGGGAGGGGACGTGGGCCGGGGCGGGGAAGGGGCTGACGGCCCACTCCGGGGGCGTGTACCGCCCGGTGCGCCGGTCCTCCACCGGATTGCCGTCGGGGTCCTCGAAGTACCAGACCAGCAGGCCGTCGTCCGACAGCCGCCGCCGGCCGACGAAGGCGCCGTACCGGTAGTGGACCAGGCTGTCGGCGGCGTACTGCTGGTCGGAGAGGATCCGGGGGCCGGCGAGTCCCGCCGTCGCTCGGTGCAGCTCCGCGGCGAGGCGGGCCGCGTCGGCGTCGGAGCGCGGGTACACCGTCAGGAACTTCCCGGAGCTGCCGCGCGGTGTGGCACGGGAGTTGAGCGCGCCGACCCGCTCAAGCGAGCGGGCGAACTTGAATCCCGAGGCGTCCGGGAGGAGCACCTCAAGGGACTTCAGGAGGACGGCGGGCGCCGAGGCGGCCGTCGCCGACACGTGCAGCTTCCAACCCTGAGGCCGCTGCTCCCCGTCGAGGGGCGTCACCCGGCACCACATGTCGTCGGACCTGGTGGCCCAGCGCCCGCCCGTGTCCGTGGCGAGCAGGGCCCGGTGGAGGAGGTCTTCGAGTAAGGCTTCGGTGGCGTGGCTCGTCATGCCCATCCCTCTCGACGGTGGCAACCGCTGGCGGGAACGTGCCCGGCGCACGTGTCGGACCCACATATCCGGTGCCGGATTCACCGGTTCCGCCGAGCGCGCGCCGTAGTTGTCCCACCCTGAGGTGCGACCGGAGCGGAACGGCGCACAGCAGCTCACCAGGGGGTTCCAAACCCTCCTGACCAGGCCTTCGGCGCACGCGAGTTGGGCGTCGGCCGTGCCGGGGAGCAGTCTGCGGGCATGCCCCGGGAAAATTTTCCGGGAAAGTGTCGCGCCGGATGTAGAGCCCGCCTTCGCGGCTCCGACCCAGGGGTGACGGTGTCACAGGGGCACCGGCGTACACCTGAGGATCGGTCGACACCATGGGCAAGCTCATTCACTTCGTGCACCAGTCCCTCGACGGTTACATCGAGGGCCCGAACGGCGAGTTCGACTGGCCGGCGATGGGCCCGGAACTCTCCGCCCACTCGCGGGAACTGACTCCGGAGGGCACGCTCTTCCTCTACGGCCGCAAGGTGTGGGACCTGATGTCCGGCTTCTGGCCGCAGGCCGAGCGGTACTCGCAGGACCCGCACGACCTGGCCTTCGCGCCGGTCTGGCGCAAGGCGCCCAAGATCGTCGTCTCCCGCACCCTGCGCCAGGACGCCCTGGACGAAGGCGCCTTGGGCGAGGCCGCGCACAACACCCGCCTGATCTCCGACCACGCGGCCGAGGAGCTGACCGCCCTGAAGGAGGCCGGCCACGACCTGGTCCTCTTCGGAGGCTCGGAGCTCGCCGCCCACCTCACGGAGCACGGCGTCATCGACGAGTACCACGTCGTCGTCCACCCCGTCCTCCTCGGC
This sequence comes from Streptomyces sp. R302, assembly GCF_012927245.1. GTDB lineage: Bacteria > Actinomycetota > Actinomycetes > Streptomycetales > Streptomycetaceae > Streptomyces. Next base: position 267,187 of record NZ_JABBGE010000007.1, on the reverse strand, counting down.
GGCGGCCGGCCCGCCTTCCACCCCGCACAGGCCCGCACCCCGCTCGCCCTCGCCGGGACGCGCACCTTCGACGGGCGTGCCGTCCTCCTCGTCCACACCCGCACGGCCTGACGGAGGAGGGAGCGGGACACCGGCGGCCCGTCAGCCCGCCAGGTGCTCGGCCAGCAGCAGGGCGCCGATGGCGATCATCATGACGCCGGAGACCCGCGTCACCGCGCGCGCGGCGGTGGGCCGGCCGCGCAGCACCGTGCGGGCGAGGACGCCGACGCCGAGGTAGACGACGGCGCAGGCCGTCATGTGGAGCGAGCCGAGGAGACCGGTCTGCGCGGCCACCGGCCAGCCCGTCGCCGGGTCGATGAACTGCGGGAAGAGGGAGAAGTACAGCAGCAGCGCCTTCGGGTTGAGGCCGCTGATCCCCATTCCGCGCAGCGCGAGCCGCGCCCCGGACACCCCCGTGCCCCCGGACACCCCTGTGCCCCCGGACACCCCTGTGCCCCCGGAGGCCCCCGTGGCCGCCGCTGCCCCCGCGGTCTCCTCGGAGGCCGTCAGGACGGCCGGCTGCCGGAGCACGCCGACGCCCAGCCAGACGAGGTAGCAGGCGCCGGCCAGGGTGAGCGCGGTGAGGACGGCCGGCGAGCTCGCGACGAGGACGACCAGGCCCGCGACGGCGAGCAGGGTGTACCCCGCGTAGCCGGCGACGAGCCCGGCGACGGCGGGCACGACCGACCGTCCGCGCAGTCCGGCTGAGATCGCGTACGCCCAGTCCGCGCCCGGCGTGAGGACCAGCAGCAGGTCCACGGCCAGGAAGGCCGCCAGTGTGGTCGTGTCCAATGGTTCGGGCCCTCTCACGTGCTCACGTGCCGTATGACGTGAGGAAGGCTAGGCGGGATATGCCCGAAAGTGTTCCCTTCTTTACCCCGCTGAGGTCGCATATAGGGGAGAATTTCCCTCATGGATGCCATGGACCGGAAGATTCTTGCCGAGCTGCAGCAGGACGGCCGTCTGACCGTCACCGAGCTCGCCGCCCGCGTGCGGCTCAGCGTCTCGCCCTGCCACCGCCGGCTGCGCGACCTCGAACGCGCCGGAGCGATCCGCGGCTACCGCGCCGTCGTGGATCCGGCGGCCGTCGGTCTGAACTTCGAGGCGCTCGTCTTCGCCACCCTCCGCTGGGAGGACCCCGACACCGTCACCGCCTTTGAGGAGGCCGTCGCGGCCGTCCCCCACGTCCTCCAGGCCCAGCGCCTCTTCGGCGAGCCCGACTACCTCCTGCGCGTGGCCACCGCCGACCTCCCCGCCTTCCAGGAGCTCTACGACCAGCGGCTCGCCCGCCTCCCCGGCGTCCAGCGCCTGACCTCCACCCTCGTCATGAAGCACGTCGTCGACGACCGGCCCCTGCCCCAGTGACCGCCGGTCGCCCGCACGGCACCGGCGGTAGCCGGCACGGCACCGGTGGCGCGCGCTTGACCTTGACACGGTGACAAGCCTTTGACTGCCGGGCGAGGAGGTGGTCCCGATGACCACGACGTATCAGGACCCAGAGGTAGGCCGCGCGCTCCGGGCGCTCGCGGACGACCGCCCGTCGGTGCGGCTCAAGGCCGCCCTGGCGGTCGGCACGACGCCCGACGCGCGGTTCGTCGACGCGCTCGTCGAGCGGTGCGCCGTCGAGCCCGAGTTCTTCGTCCGCGACATGCTGACCTGGGCCCTGACCAGGCACCCCGAGTCCCTGACGCTGCCCCGCGTGCTCGCCGAGCTCGGCTCGGAGCGGGCGCGGGCACGGAGCCAGGCCCTGCACACCCTGTCCAAGATCGGCGACCGGCGGGCCTGGCCGGCGATCACCCGCGCGCACCTCACCGACACCGACGACGAGGTGGCCAGGGCCGCCTGGCGGACGGCCGTCCTGCTCGTGCCGGACGGCGAGGAGCCCGCCCTCGCCACCGTCCTCGCCGGCCAGCTGGGGCGCGGCGGACGGGAGACGCAGCTCAGCCTGAGCCGGGCGCTGATCGGGCTCGGCGACGTGATCCTCCCGGTCCTGGACACCGCGGCGGCCGGCCCCGACCCGCTGGTGCGCGCCCACGCCCTCGCCACCCGGCGGATCCTGCGCGACCCCGACACCGGATTCGAGTACGCGATCGAGGAGGCGAAGCGCGTCGTGGCGCTCGACGGGTCCCCGGGGGAGGGACACTAGGGCGTGTTGATCGGTGAAGTGGCGCGTCGCTCCGGCGTCAGCGCCCGCATGCTCAGGCACTACGAGAAGCTCGGCCTGGTGCGGCCCTCGGACCGCACCGGATCCGGCTACCGGGAGTACCGCGACGAGGACATCCGGCGGATCTTCCACATCGAGAGCCTCCGCTCGCTGGGGCTGTCGCTGCGGGAGATCGGCCGCGCCCTCGACGACCCCGGCTTCACGCCCGGGCGGCTCGTCGGCGACCTCATCGAGCAGACCCGCGCCCGCATCGCCGCCGAGACCGAACTGCTCACCCGGCTGCGCCGCATCGACGCCACCGAACCCGCGGGCTGGGACGACGCCCTGCGGGTCGTGGCACTGCTCCAGGCCCTCGGCTCGGCGAGCAAGGACACCTGCCAGCGCGCCGCGCTCGCCGCCGCCGACGAGATCCCCGTACCGGTGGAGGCACTCGTGGAGGCCGCCCTCGGCGAGACGGAGACCAACGTCGCGGGCGCCCTCCGCTGGGCGCTCGCCCGCTCCGGCGACGGCGGCCCCGCCCTCCTCGCCCACGCCCTGGACTCGCCGGACCCCGCGGTACGCGAACGCGCCGTCCGCATCCTCGCCGGGCTCCCCGGCGCGGACGCGACCACCTTGCTCCGCACGGCCCTCACCCACCCCGACCCGGTGGTCGGGGCCCAGGCGGCCCTCGCGCTCGGCAACCGGGGCGACGCCGACGCGATCCCCACGCTCGTCGAGATGGTCGTCGACGGCCGCAACGACACCGACGCGGCCGACGCGCTCGCCGCCCTGGCCACCGACGACACCCAGGGCGACGCCATCGCAACCGAACTCCTCACCCGACTCACCACCCGAGACGCCGCCACCGCCACCCCAGACGCCCCCTCCGCCACCCGAGACGCCGACGCCTCCGCTCCAGACGCCTCCGCCGCCCCAGACGCCGACGCCGCCTCCGCCGCCCCGGCCATCGCCCGTGTCGCCGCCGCCGACGACGGCGCCTCCGCCGCCGACCCGGTCAGCGACCCCGTCGCCGCTGGTGCCGCCCCAGACGCTGACGCGGCCAGCGCCTCCGCCGCCCGGGGTCGGCTTACCCAGGCCCTCGCGGACATCCCCGGGCCCGTCGCCGCCCGCGCCCTCGCCGGTCTCACGCGGGACGCGGACCCCGGCGTCGCGCTGACCGCGACGTACCTGCTCCGCCTCCGGGACGGCCGCTGACCCACCCCCACCCCGGCCGGGCGGGCAGTGTCGGTGGCCCGCGCCCCGCAGGCCGCCGCGACCGGGCCGGGAGTGTCCGTGGAGAGATCCACGCCGGGTGTACGCGTCGCGGCCTGCGGCACCTTGATGGCGATCGGCCGGGGCCTCGGCCTGGCCGTCCCCGCGCCGGCGACGGCCGACGCCCCCTGCCGGTCGGCGGCGTCGCACCCCAGAACGTGGTCACGACCGCGCACCTGACGGAGCGGGCCGCCGAGAAGGCCGCGCGCGCCGCGCTGGCGGCGGCCGTCACCGTCCTGGACCGCAGCGGCAACGCGTTCGTCGTCCTGCGCGGCGACGGCGCGGCATCCCACACGTACGAGTCCGCGCACCGGAAGGCGTACACGGCGGCGTCGTTCAACGCCCCGACGTCGGTCCTCGTCGGCCGCGTCGAACAGAGCCCGACGCTCGCCGGCATAGGCATAGGCATAGGCATAGGCATAGGCATAGGCATCGGCCATCCGCATCGGCGTCGCCGGCGCGCCCAGCGGTCTCCTCGACGAGGAGTTCGCCCAGGCGGGCGTCGACGCCCTCGGCCACTGACACCCCCACGGGGGCGGCACACGCCGTGACGCGCGCGTGCCGCCCCCCCCGGGCGAGTCAGTACGTGAGGATGCCCGGGTCCGTCACACCCTCCGCGCCCGTCTCCACGTGCCCGGCCAGGCGGCGGACGTAGTCGGCGTGGGCGGCCGAGGTGACCGTGACGTCGTACCACCGGCCGGAGTCGGCGAGCGGCACGGTGTGGGTGACGGTCGCGCCGCGGGCCACCGTCAGCGTCTGCGGGCCGCCCGCGTAGGCGTTGACGAGGGTCACCGTCGTGTCGGCGCCGGCGTTGGTGAAGGTGAGGCGCAGGGAGCCGGTGGCGGCGTCGTGGCGGGCGGTGACCTCCGGGACGGCCGTCTTCCCCGGCGAGCGGAAGCGGCGCAGGAAGCCGTTGGGGCCGTGCACGGTGAGGTCGGTGGTGCCCTTGGAGTACTTGGTGTTCCAGGTGTCCGCGATCGACGCGCCCGCGCCGGTCGTGTACGTCCAGGGCGCGTCGGTGCGGTTCGCGGACGTCACGTAGAACTGGGCGCCGGCGGACGGGCCGCCGCTGAAGGCGAGGCGGAAGGTGCCGGCCGTCGTGTCGGCGGAGCCGTCGACATACGGGGCGTACGCCAGCGGACGCGTCGGCTTCGCCCCGGGCTCCTGACGCGGCATCGTCCCCACGGCCGGCGCGGTGGCGAGGAAGTCCGGGTGGCGGTCGCGGTCCGGCGGGTAGTAGCCGGCCGTGGACGGCAGCGCGGCCGGCTGCGGCTGGGCGCGGCCGAAGTCGAAGGCCGAGGTCAGGTCGCCGCAGACGGCCCGCCGCCAGGGCGAGATCTGCGGTTCCTGGACGCCGAAGCGGCGCTCGATGAAGCGGATGACCGAGGTGTGGTCGAAGGTCTCGGAGCAGGTGTAGCCGCCGGTGGACCATGGGGAGACGACGATCATGGGGACACGGGGGCCGAGGCCGTAGGGCCCGGCGACGTACCCCGTCTTCCCGGGGAAGTGGTCCAGGGCGGTCGGCGTGGTCGACAGGCCCTGCGCCGCCGAGGCCGGGACGTACGGCGGGACGACGTGGTCGAAGAAGCCGTCGTTCTCGTCGTAGGTGATGAACAGCGCCGTACGCGCCCACACGTCCGGGTTCGAGGTCAGCGCGTCCAGAACCTGGGCGATGTACCAGGCGCCGTAGTTCGAGGGCCAGTTGGAGTGCTCGGAGAAGGCCTCGGGGGCGGCGATCCAGGAGACCTGCGGCAGTCGCCCGCCCTGCACGTCGGCGCGCAGCCGGTCGAAGTACCCTTCTCCCGCCTTGGCGTTGGTCCCCGTCCGCGCCTTCTCGTACAGGGGGCTGCCAGGCTGCGCGTTCCGGTAACTGTTGAAGTAGAGCAGCGAGTTGTCGCCGTAGTTACCCCGGTACGCGTCGTTGATCCAGCCCCAGGAGCCGGCCGCGTTGAGCCCGTCGCCGATGTCCTGGTAGATCCGCCAGGAGACCCCGGCCGCCTCCAGGCGCTCGGGATACGTCTTCCACCCGTACCCGGCCTCGGCGTTGTTGAGCACCGGCCCGCCGCCGGTGCCGTCGTTGCCGGTGTGCCCCGACCACAGGTAGTAGCGGTTCGGGTCGGTCGAGCCGATGAACGAGCAGTGGTACGCGTCGCAGATGGTGAACGCGTCGGCGAGCGCGTAGTGGAAGGGGATGTCCTCCCGGGTCAGGTGCGCCATCGTCGCCTTGGTCTTGGCCGGAATCCACTGGTCGTAGCGCCCGTTGTTGAACGCCTTCTGGCCACCCGCCCAGTCGTGGTTGAGCCCCTGGAGGAACTCCATCCCCAGCTTCGCGCTCTCCGGACGGAACGGCAGCGTCACCTTCTTTCCGTCGGCTTGGTTCCACACCGACTTCCCGCTCGGCAGCGTCACCGGCCGCGGGTCGCCGAACCCGCGCACCCCCTTCATCGCCCCGAAGTAATGATCGAAGGAACGATTCTCCTGCATCAGTACGACGATGTGCTCGACGTCCTGAAGGGTGCCGGTGGACCCCTGCGCGGGAATCGACGCGGCCCGGGCGATGGACTCGGACAGCGCGCTGAACGCGACGGCACCACCCGCCAGCTGAAGAAACCTGCGACGATCGAGATCGGCCATGGGGGAAGCCTCCGGAAGACGAGCGGACACGGGAACCGAGCGCCGGCCACGGACCGGCGCGGAGCGCCCCAAGAAGAGCGCCCGAGAACCACCACCCCACGACCGTCCCGTGACTTCCCGCTGTACACCCGAAGAAATCCCCCACACCCCGGAAGCACCGGAACCCACCCCTGACCGCTTGCGCCGATGTGGGCGTGCCCTCGGCGGTGACCGTCGGCGAGAAGCGCGGCCGGATCGTTCGACGGAGGGTGGTTCTACGACGGCGAGCTGCTGATCGATCTCGGGTCCGGCCGGGTGGCCTCGGGCCCTTCAGGGACGGCGCGAGGTGCTACGAAGCCGTCGTCGAGGCCGTCGACCGGAGCGACGTCCCACGGGGAGCCCGACTGGGAGCCGCGTCGTCGGGTCTGGGACGTCCACGGCCTGCGGGACGGGCGGGTCGTGGCCTGTCTGGACGGAGTACTCGCCGAGGCGTGGCTGCCGGACTAGCGACCCCACTGGCGCGTTCCGGACGACGAGGGCGGCCGACAGCTCGTCGTGAGGGACGGCGAGCGCGAGGCCTGGGTGAACGTGGAGCGTCGGCGCGTGCGCTGGGCGGGTCGGGAGCAGGTCGTCGTACCGCCTTGCGCGGCGAGACCCTCCCTCCCGGAGGGAACGGTGCTCGACCTCCTGCATCCCGGATTCCGTACGGCCCTGAGGGCTCCCGACGACGGCTGGCTGCTGCCCCGCCCCGCGAGCGGCGACAGGCGCGCCCCGGAGCCGGCCGCGCTGACCGGCCCGACGCGTACGGCTCCGGAGTCGTACGCGTCGGTGGGAGCCTTCGACGCCGTCGACAACGCCCTCCCCGTCCGCCACGCACGGCAACTGATCGCGCTCCAGGGTGCGTTGGGTGAGCCGTGGAACGACCAGTGGGTGGTGGCCGTCGATCCGTCCGGCCCCGACGGCGCCCCCACCGTACGGCAGCTGTTCCCCCGTGACTGGGACGCGGGGCGCGGCCTGCGCCTCCATCCTTCGTGGCCAGGTGGAGCCTTGAGGACGGAGCCGTGCACTGGCTCTTCGACGCCGATGCCCCCGTCACCGCCCTGGCCGGGGACGAGGACACGGTCTACGGCGCCTTCGGCTCGGGCGAGCTCGTGGCGCTGCGCACCCAAGACGGAGGAGTGCGGTGGCGGCACCGGCTGGAGCTCGGCGGGCGGGCCGTCGTACCGCTCTCGCTCGTCCGCGCCGGGGCGGGGAGGGTGCTGATCGGGGCCGTGGACGGGCGGGTCCTCGACGTGGCCGCGGAGGGCTGACGTCGGTGGGCGCGGCGGCGGGATCGCCGGGTCCGTTCAGCCGCGCCGTGGGGGCGGGGCGGTGGCACTCTCGGCGTGGCGGAGTTCGGCGAGGAGTTCGCTCTGGCCGACGAGCAGTTCGGTGAGGATGCGGCGGGCGGCCTTGAGGAGGTCGGCGACGTCGCCGCCGGCGAGTGCGTAGCTGACGGTGGAGCCGTCGCGGACGGAGACCACGATGCCCGAGCGGCGCAGGACGGCCAGCTGCTGGCTGAGGTTGGACGGCTCGACGTCGATGTCCTTGAGGAGCTCGCGCACGGGAACAGGGCCGTCCTTGAGCAGTTCCAGGACGCGGATCCGGACCGGATGCCCGAGCATGCGGAAGAACTCCGCCTTGGCCTGGTACAGCGGCACCTGCATGCGACGACTCTCCCCGACGTTCTGACCTGTGCTGACGGGCCCATCCTCCCGTGTCCCGGCGTCCGCACGCCCTCGACTGCGTCACTTTCGGATGTGTCGACTTGAAGACTTCTTCAAGTCGTGGGCGTGCGGAGCCGGGAGTCAGGGGGACGGTTACAGCTCCAGCTCCGCCTCGATGCGCTTCAGCTGGTGCCGTGCCATGGCCAGATTCGCGCGGTTCTTGTCCAGGACGATGTACAGGAACAGGCCGTTGCCGCCCCGGCCCTTGAGCAGCCGGATGAGGTGGTACTGGGTGTCGAGGGTGATCAGGACGTCCTCGATGCCGTCCTCGATGCCCAGCATCTCCATCGCCCGCAGCTTCGCCCGGACGACGTCGGTGTTGCCGGCCGCCGCCACGGTCAGGTCGAGGTCCTTGCCCCCGCCGAGCGTGCCGAGCGCCATGCCGCTCGTGTAGTCGACCAGCGCCGCCCCCACGCTCCCCTCGATGGAGGTCATCGCCTCCTTCAGAGACGTTTCCACACTCACCATCAGTACGTGCTCCCTCAGTTCTGGACATCCCGGACCGGCGGCAGACCCCCACGGCCGGGTGGTGCTCACGGACGAGGTCCACTAGACACCAAAGACGCCGAGGGCAGAGGGCTTTCGCCGGAAGACGATGCCTCGGGCATAGGCCCCGAACGGCGTTGTCAGTGGTGCCCACTAGCTTCGGAGGTGTTGCGAGAGAGTCGCACGACACCGTTCCGACAGGGGGCTTCGATGACCGACGGCTGTGTGGACACCGCGCTGCGGGTGGTGCTGACGGATGTCAACGCGGGGGTGGTGCAGGCCTGGCGCGCCGCCTTCGCCGACGTTCCCGGCATCGAGATCCGCCGGGGTTCCATCCTCGACGAGGACGTGGACGCCTGGGTCACGCCGACGAACGCGGCGGGCAGCATGGACGGCGGCGTCGACGCCGTCATCAAGCGCCACCTGGGCGCGGGTATCCAGCTGAGGGTCCGCAAGGCGATCGCCGACCGCTTCGACGGCAGCATGCCGGTCGGCAGCGCGGTGTGCGTCCCCTCGGGGGCGACCGTCCCGCGCTTCGTCATCTCGACGCCGACCATGGTCGCCTCGTCGCAGAACGTGAGCGAGACGCTGAACGTCGCCATGGCCTGCGCCGCCGCCTTCCAGGCCGTCCACCGGCAGAACCGCAAGGCGCCCGGCAGCATCCGCTCGGTCGCCCTGGTCGGGATGGGAGCCCGCACCGGCCGCGTCCCCGCCCGGGTGTGCGCCAACCTGATGTGGACCGGCTACACCCTCTTCCACGACCACTGGTTCCAGGACGACGACGAGCTGCGCGCCACCATCACCGCCCAGCTCGCCGGCATCGACCAGGCCTCGCCCACGACCCGGGTACGGATCGTTCCGCCGGGCGGCACACCGGAGGAGTACGCGCCCCCGCTCACGGGTGCGGCGGGAGGAGCGGCCGCTGCCAAAGGAGCACTCGCCAAAGGAGCCGCCGGCAAAGGGGGAGTCGCCAAAGAAGCCGCCGGCAAAGGGGCAGTCGCCAAAGGAGCCGCTGCCAAAGGCGCCGTCGTCAAAGGTGACCTCGCCGCAGGGCACCCCTTCCACCGCTGACGGCGCCCAGCCGGCCACCGCCACCCCCACCGCCGCCCACCCCGCAGGTACGACCACCGGGAGTTCCGCCGCCATGAGCGACACCGCCGCCGCCGCGCCCTCGCCGCAGCCCGACCCGAACGACCCGCTCGCCCTCGCCGAGCTGTTCACCGGCGGCGAGCCCTGGCTGCCCGTCCTCAAGCCCGTCATCGAGGCCCGTGCGGAGGCCGACCGGTTCATCGGCCCCGGCCGCAGCCCGCAGGTGGTACCCGTCCGCGAGCTCACCTTCCAGGCGCTCAAGCCGCACCCGCCGCACAAGTGGAAGGTCGTCGTCTTCGGCCAGAACCCCTACCCGCGGCCGGAGAGCGCCACCGGCATCGCCATGTTCGACAACACCTTCAACGACTGGAAGGACAGCCAGTTCGGACGGGTTGTCAGCATCCGCTGCCTCATCAAGGCGGCGGCCATGTGGAAGTACGGCATCGTCAAGAAGACCCCCATCAAGGACATCCGCGCCCTGCTGAAGGACCGCGAGACCGTCCAGCCGCCCGAGTGGTTCCAGGCGATGCTCACCCAGGGCGTCCTGCTCCTGAACGCCTCGCTGACCGCCAGCGCCGACGGCGCTCTGGCCACCGACCGGCACACCGCGTTCTGGCGGCCCGTCGCCGAGCGGATCGTCGAGGAGATCCTCCGCGCCAAGCAGGAGGCGGAGGACCCGGAGGACCGGGGCGTCGTCTTCGCCTGGTGGGGCGCCCACGCCCGCAGCCTCAAGAAGACCGTGCAGCGCCTGGAGAAGAACTACCCGGGCGTCGAGGTCCGCCACATCGACCACGCCAACCCAGCCGCACAGGGCGACCTGTTCTGCGACGGCGACCACCTCGCCACCGTGAACGACGCCCTGATGTCCCTCGGCGCCGCCCCCGTCGACTGGCTGCCGAGCAAGGGCTGGGACCGGCCCCCGGCCGGCGCGGCCACCGGTATGGGCTCCGCCACCGGTACGAGCTCCGCGACGCCGGGCGCCGGCGGCGGAACCGGCCCGGACAGCGACGTCGCCGCCCGCATGGGTGCCTTCATCGCCTCGACGATGGAGCTCCACCAGCTCTATCTGGAGCGGCTCACCAGCGTCCGCGACGAGGGCCACGTCCTGCCCCCGCTCACCGGCGTGTTCGACACCGAGCTGATGCCGTTCGAGGACGCCGTCGCCCCGGTCGCCCGGGTGCTGCGCGGCCTCGCCGGACACATCGACCGCTCCCGCGAGTTCGGCAAGCGGCGGGCCGACGAGAAGGCCGGCGCCGGACTCTCCGCCGACGCGATCGCCGCGCTCCACCTCTACACCTGCGAGTCCGGCTTCTACCGGAACATCAACGCCGTCCTCCGCTCCCCGGACCGCCACCGTGTCGTGCCGTACCTCCCCTACCTGCGGCTGCTCTTCTCGGCGGTGGAGTCGCTCCCCGCCCGCACCGAGCCCCTGTGGCGCGGCGTCGCCCTCGACCTGCGGGCCCAGTACCCCCTGGGGGAGACGGTCACCTGGTGGGGCGTCTCCTCATGCACCTCCGAGCTCGGCGTCGCCCGCTCGTTCCTCGGCAGCCGAGGCAAGCGGACCCTGTTCGAGGTGACCCCGGCCCGCGCCGTCGGCATCCGCAGCTTCTCCGCCTTCACCGGCGAGGAGGAGTACATCCTGGCCCCCGGTACCCAGCTGGAGGTCACCGACGTGAAGGCGGAGCGCGGCGGACTGTGCACCGTGAAGCTGAGGGAGGTGGAGACCCGCCTCGTCTCCTGAACGGCGCGTCGCCCGAACGGCCCTCAACTCATCTGGCCCGTGGGCATGATGGTGACCTGCTGGAGGTTCACCCGGGCCGGCAGCGAGGCGAGGAAACCGATGGTGCCGGCGACGTCCTGCGGGGTGAGCCACTCCATCGACTCCCTCGCGTCCGCCAGCCACGCCCGCGCGCCCTCGTCGGTGACGTGGCTCTGCAGCTCGGTCCCGACGATGCCCGGCTCGATCGCCGAGACCCGCACGTTCTTCGGGCCCAGCTCGGTGCGCAGATGCCGGGAGAGGTGCGTGACGTACGCCTTGGTGGCGGAGTAGACGGCGAAGGTGGGGAAGATGTTCTGCGCCGCGATCGACGAGGTGTTGATCAGGTCGGCCACCCCGCGCGCCGCGGCGGCCGCGACCAGCTGCGGGGTGAACGCGCCGGTCACGTTCATCAGACCCGTGATGTTCAGGTCGATCTGCCGCTGCCACTGGTCGGTGGCCAGCTCCTCGATCGGGGCGGGCAGCATGACGCCGGCGTTGTTCAGGAGGAGGTCCGCGCCGCCCAGTTCGGCGGCGACCCGGTCGGCCGCCGCGCGGACGGCCGCCTGGTCGGTGACGTCGGCGGCGATCGCCAGCGCCCGGCCGCCGTCCTTCTCGACGCGGGCGACGAGCTCCCCGAGCCGCTCGGCCCGCCGGGCCAGGACGACGACGTGCGCGCCGAGTCCGGCCAGCGTCTCGGCGGCGGCCTCGCCGATCCCGCTGGAGGCGCCGGTGACGACGGCGACACGGCCGCGCAGGGGCAGGGCGGCGGCGCCGAGGGCGTCCCGCGCGGCCACGGAGGTGTGGCGTACGGCAGCGAGAGTGTTCTGTGCGGACATGAGGTGATGCCTTCCTGAGGTACGAGGAGGGGGGACGTGCGGGGCTGCTCCCCGGCACACCTCAAGAACACCAGCCCACGACCCCCGCCGGGACGCCCGAGCAGGCCCTGCCGAAACAGGTACCGGCAGGGCCACCCAGGGGCCTCCGCCGCCCGCGCGGCGCCCCACACTGGAGCCATGGACCGCAGCAGAGAGATCGCCGACTTCCTCCGGGGCCGCCGTGCCGCGATCGGTCCCGAGCGGGCCGGTCTCCCGGCCGACGGCCGGGTGCGCCGCGTACCGGGCCTGCGCCGGGACGAGGTGGCCCGCCTGGCCGGGGTCAGCACCGAGTACTACACGCGCCTGGAGCAGGGGCGCGCGGGCAACCCCTCGGCCGAGGTGGTCGCGGCCCTGGCCGACGCGCTCCGCCTGGACGCCTCCGAGCGCGAGCACCTCACCGACCTGCTGCTGCCCGAACCGCACGCGGCCCGCCGTGCCCCGAACCGGCCCCAGCGGGTCCGCCCCGGCCTGTACCTGATGCTGGAGACGCTCGGCCACGTGCCGGCGTTCGTCCTCGGCCGCCGCACCGACGTCCTCGCCGCCAACCACCTCGCCCGGGCCGTCCTCACCGACTTCGACGCCCTGCCCGCCACCCGGCGCAACCTCGCCCGCTACTACCTCCTGGACCCGCGGGCCCGCGAGCGGGTCGGAGACTGGGAACGGATCGCCGCGGAGACCGTGGCCGTGCTGCGCCTGGAGGCCGGCCGCCACCCGGGCGACCGCAGACTCGCCGACCTGGTCGGCGAACTCACCCTGGGCTGCCCGGAGTTCTCCACCTGGTGGAACGACCACAGGGTGCTGCGCCGCACCCACGGAGCCAAGCACTACCGCCACCCCGTGGCGGGCGAACTCCACTTCTCCTACGAGTCGTTCCAGGTCCCCGGCGACACCGAGCAGACCCTCTGCGTCTACAACGTCGAACCCGCCTCGGAGACCGCCCGCTCCCTCCGGCTCCTCTCCGACTGGACGGCGCCCGCGCCGGCCGCCCCCTCAGCGTGACGCCTCCGCCGGGGGCGAGAGCCGCTCCGCCAGGAACGCGATGATCTCGTCCCTGGCCCGCACGGTGGGGTGCCCGGCGCTGTCCACGAGGTGGGCGGTGACGACACTGTGCGCGCAGCCGACGACCTCGCGGAAGAACGGCGGCGGGTCGGGGTTCGCCGCCTCGGCGGGAAGCACGCGCCCGTCGAAGGCCTCGCCGAGCAGCGCGCGGTACGCGGCGAACCGCCGGCCCGTGCACCAGCGGTCGCCCTCGAAGCGGTAGGCCAGCACCTTCAGCCCGTCGCGCCGGACCCGCTCGGCCACGGCGACGGCGTCCTCCGCACCCAGCTCGATTCCCGCGGGGTCGTCGAGCGGAAGCGACGGATGGTTGACGACGGGCGCGACGACGGCCGGTTCCAGCGTCATGGACAGGGCGAAGTTGCCGGTGAAGCACAGCCCGACCGCCCCGACGCCGATGCCGCCCCGCTCGGCGTGCGCCACCCGCGCGAGCCCCCGCAGCCAGGCGACCACGGGGCTGGTCCCGCCGCCGGCGAACGCCCGGAACTCGGCGCTGACACAGGCCCGCCGTACGACCGTCCCGGCCGCCTCCGCCAGCGGATAGGCCCCGTCGACGCCGAACAGCGACGGCACGTACACCGAGAAACCCGCGCCCCGGATCCACCGGGCGAACCGGGCCACGTCAGGACTGATGCCGGGCATCTCCGGCATGAGGACGACGGCGTGCCCCGCCCCGGTCACGTACACCCGCTTGCCGACGCCCTCGACCTCGACGACCCGGCACGAGAAGTCGTCCAGCGGGTCGTCGAGCTGCTTCTTCCGGTCTGTCATGGCGGAAAGCATGACGAGACCCGGCCTTCCCGGGAACGGGCGATATCGCCGATACTCCGGGGTATCCCGCCACCCACCGCGACTGACCACACCCCTGGGAGGGAAGGCCCATGAGCCCGCTGCGCGTGAGCGTCCTCGCCTACCCCGGCTGCTTCGCGTCGGAGGTGTACGGCGTCCCCGACCTGCTCACGATGGCCGCGCACGTCACCGCCGCGCGGGGCCGGACGGACCCCTCGTACGAGACCTCCGTGGTCTCGCCGCGCCGACGGGTCCTCGCGGCCGGCGGAGCCCGTATCGACGTCGCGGCCGTCCGCCCCGCCGACGTCCTGATCGTCCCCGGCTTCGACCTGCCGCCCGCGCGCGACCCCGACGCGGCGCTCGCGGAGTTCGCCCCGGAACTCGCCACGATCCGCGAGCAGGCGGCCTCCGGCACGGCCCTGGTGTCCCTCTGCGTCGGCGCGTACCTCCTGGCGGAGGCCGGACTGCTCCACGGCCGGGAGGCGACGACCTCCTGGCTGCACGCGGACCGCTTCGCGCGCCGCTACCCGGAGGTCCGGGTACACCCGGAGAGTCTGGTGGTCACCGACCGGGGGGTGACGACCACGGCGGCCTTCAGCGCGATGTACGACTTCGCCCTGCGCTTCGTCCGCGACCACGACGGCCCCGGCACCGCGCGGGCCACGGCGCGCGTCGCCCTCCTCGACGACACCCGCTCCTCCCAGTCCCCGTACGTCGACCCGGCCCTCCTCCCGACGACGGGCCACGCCTTCTCCTCCACCGTCATGCGCCACCTCGACCAGAACCTCGCCGCCCGCTACGACCTGCCGGCCCTCGCCCGCGAGTTCGGCGTCAGCACCCGCACCCTCCTGCGCCGCTTCGGCGCGGAGACGGGCCGCACCCCCCTCGCCTACCTCCACTCCGCCCGCGTCCGCAGGGCCCGCCACCTCCTGGAGACCACGGACCGCACCGTCGCGACCATCGCCGCCGACGTCGGCTACCGCGACCCCGGCACCTTCGCGACCGTCTTCACCCGCCACACGAACCAACGCCCCAGCGTGTACCGCGCCACGACGTCCATGACGCGCCCCCGCGGGTGAGTTCGCGGCCGCTGCCGGGGTCGGAAGGAGCTCGGCCAGTTCCGTAGCGTGGAGGGAGAGGGCGGTGCGGAGGGACGGTGGGGGTGAGGGCTTCCGCGGCCGTGCCCAGTTGCCACAGGGCCCAGTCGGCGTGGCGGGCGTCCAGGGAGATCAGTTCCAGGCGGAGCCGGCAGCCCGGGGCGGGTTCCTCCGCGCGGACGGCCAGGGCGGTGTCCAGAAACTCCTCGCGGTGGGACGGGTCCACGCGGACCAGCGCGGAATCGAGCGGAGCGTTCGCGCCAGGCACGGTCCAGGTTTACCTGGGCCGGTCGTTCGGCCGCTTCGGGGAGCGTGGGGGAGCTCTGACGCCTCGGCCTCTTCGACCACTTCCAGGTCCACCCGCGCGTCTATCCGGTCCGCACGGGTACGACGGTCCCCGTCGCCCTCACCCCGGGCTACCGGACCCGTTCCGAACCGCAGGGCGGGATCTCCGGTACATCAACCACTTCCTCCAGCCGGGCATCGTCGAGCAGTTCAAGGAGTTCCTCGCCGACTACCCGAACCTCTTCGACCCCGGCAACCGCTTCCAGGGCGTCCTGGAGTACGAACGGGCCGTCCAGATGATCAGCGAGGGCCCGGCGGCCCTCGCCTTCTGCTCCGGCGGCCGCACCTACTACTCCCACTCCCCGGACGGCAGCGTCAGCCCCTGTCACCGCCTGGTCGGCGACGAGGCGTTCGACGTCGGCACCGGCGACCGGGGCATCACCCGCGAGCACCCCGTGTGCGGCGGGTGCTGGGCCCGCTATCTGTGCGGGGGAGGCTGCCGCCAGGAGAACCACGTGGCCATCGAAGATCTGAACACCCACAACTCCTAGTTGTGCCAGCACCAGTTGAGGCTCGCGGAGGAGGTGGTCAAGATGCTGGCCCGCGCTACGACGGTCTACCGGAACCGCTCCCGTCCCCTGCGGCCGCCCCGTCGTCCCGAGCCCGAGAGCCGCCGCGCCCATCCCCGCCGGCGACTACGCCCCTTTCCGGATCGTCTGCTGAGCCCTTGCCGAGCTTTGGCCATAGATCCGGCCACGGAGGCTGGGGAGACCACGGAGAGTGGCCGGAAGTATGTGCGTTCGTCACCCGTTGGAGCGAAGGACGGGGCGAGGTGTAGACCCGCCGCACATGCCTACGTAGCGTGCCTGATCAACGAGGGCCGCCCGACGAGGGCGGTCCGCGGAGATCGACAGCCCGTGGGTCAAGGGGGAGTGCGTGGAAGGTAGTTGGATGGCGTCGGGGCGGTGCCGTGAGGCGGACGCCGAGGACCTGTTCGTCGAGGGGGCGGCCCAGAACCAGGCCAAGGAGCTGTGCGTGGGCTGTCCCGTACGCTCCGAATGCCTCGCGTACGCGCTGGACCGGCGGATCGAGCACGGTGTCTGGGGCGGCATGACGGAGCGGGAGCGCCGCGCCCTCCTGAAGCGCCGCCCCACCGTGCGGGACTGGGCCGGCCTCCTCCAGGCCGCCCGCCGCGAGTACGCGGCGGGTGCGGGTGCGGGTGCGGGTGCCGGTGGAGGCATGGCGACGGCGTCAGCGGTACGGCGCTCCGCCTGAGACCGGACGGACGGCCGGACGGTCAGGTGGCCGCGAGGCGCGTGTCACGCGCCGTGGGGCAGGTCGGGGATCCAGTTCTGGCCGACGAGGTCGTGGCCGAAGCCGCAGGCCTGGTAGATCCTGCGGGCCGAGACCAGGACGTCGTTGGTCCACAGGGTCACCCGCTCGTACCCTGCCTCGCGGGAGAAGGCCAGGCACTCCGCGACCAGGCGGGTCCCGAGGCGGTGCCCCCGTCCCTCCGGGGCCACGAGGAGGAGCCGCAGCCTGGCCAGGCCCGGCCGGTCGCCGCCGACCAGGAAGACGCAGCCCACGCGCCGGCCGTCGACCTTGGCGATCCAGACGCCCTCCGGGGCGGGATCGTGGCGCGTCCCGTAGTCGGTGTCCCAGCCGAACTCCCGGTGGTAGCCCTCGCCGTGGGCCATCACCGTCCACCCCAGGTCGCCGCACCATGGACCACCTCTCGCACGGAGACAGTCCTTCCGGTCACGGGCAGGTGAGGCGGCTGCCGGTCGTCAGGCCTGCTCGAAGTGGAAGGAGCGGATGAAGCAGTCCCTCGGCTGGCCGATCGCGAACAGGACACAGTCGACGACGGATTGGGCCGTCAGCGGACGGTCGGCGGTCCGGGGCGCGTCCTCCCAGGAGGGTGCGAGCGGGTCGCCGTCGTCGAAGTCGGGCGGGTAGAGGGAGATGACACGGATCCCCTCGGGGCGCAGCCGCTGCGAGAGGACGTCGGCGAAGCCGGCCTGGGCGGCCTTCGCCGCGTAGAACGCGGGGTGTGCAGGGGAACGGTTGCTCCGGGCCTCGGCCGCCGACGACACCAGGTTCACCACGTCCGCGCCGGCGGAGGCCCGCAGCAGCGGCAGGAAGTGCTTGGTCGTCAGCAGCGAGCCGGTGGCACCCGAGGCGACGGTGTCACCGATCGCGTCGTCGTCGGCGTCCCAGAGGTCCGGGCCGCGGAGGTATCGGGCACCGTTGTTGACCAGGACGTCCACGTGCCCGGTGAGGCCCGCGACGTCCCGGGCGAAGGCCCGGATCGAGGCGGGCTCGGACAGATCGCAGGCGAACGCGTGCGCCGTCGCCCCGCTGTCCGCCACCACCTCGGCCGCCACCTTCTCGGCCGTCGCATGACCGCGCGCGGACACGTACACCCGCGCGCCGAGCCGCCCCGCCCGCAAGGCCAGCGCGCGCCCGAACCCGCGTCCGGCCCCGGTGACGACCACCGCGCGCCCGGTGAGATCCATGCCCCAGCCCCTCCCTCGACGGAAACGATCACCGCGAGCGTAGACGCATGGGGCAGAGTGGGGGCATGGATGGCTACGAGACGATGGCGTTTCATCTGGAGACCGAGCGGCTGGTGCTGCGCCCGTGGGCCGAGTCGGACGCCGACGCGTTCCGCGCTCTGCTCGACGAACGCGGCAAGGGGACGTTCACCGTCGAGCGCGCCCGGGCCGGGATCGTGAAGCTGCTCGCCGACGCGGAGGCCACGGGGTTCGCCCTGCTGCCGATCCAGCGGCGCGAGGAGGGGGACTTCATCGGCTACTGCGGGCTGATCGTCGGGCGGGCCTCCGCGGACGAGCCGGAGATCGCGTACGAGCTGTTCCGGCACGCGCACGGCAAGGGGTACGCCACGGAGGCGGCCCGCGCGGTGCTCGACGCGGCGGTCGCCACCGGGCGGAAGCGGCTCTGGTCGACCGTCGGCTCGTGGAACGGCCCGTCCCTCCGCGTCCTGGAGAAGCTCGGCTTCGAGCGGGACCACGTCTCCCTGGAAGAGGGCGCCGGCGAGGTGGTCTGGCTCACGCGCTCCCTGCCGTGACGCGGACACGGCGCGCGCCCCGGGGGACGTACGCCGCCCAGAGCGCCAGCGCGATGAAGAGCACCTGCTCCGGGATCCTGAACCACAGCGGCGTCGCCGGCTCGCCGTTGAAGCCGATGTCGGCGACGGCCGCGTGGATGTTGGCCGGGAGCATCGCGACGAACAGCACGGCGAGGCCGACGCCGGCGGCCGGACGGGTCGCCTCCCGGACGAGGCCCGCCGCGCCGGCGAGCTCCAGGACGCCGGTCGCGTACACCGCGAAGCGGGGGAACGGCACGAACGACGGGACCATCGCGACCAGGTCCTGATGGCCGGGCATCGGGCCGAGAGCCGACGGGGCGAAGTGCGCGCTCGCCGTGAGGACCAGCATCACCGCGAGGCCGTGCAGAGCGGAGACCCGCCAGGTCGCGAACCGTCCGACGCCCAGCGCGCCGAGCAGTCGGAACAGCAGGGTGGGGACGGCGAGGAGCATGAGGGTGCCGAACATGGGAGGGGTCCTTCCGGTGGAGGGCGGAGGGTGGAGGGTGTTCGGGCGGAGCTCGGTGCGTGCGCGGTCGGTGCGGGTCGTGGCGCCGCCACCGTCGCAGAGTAGATAATAGCGCTATCCATTATCCGTTTCGAGGGGAAGAGTCGATGAAGGTCTCCGAGCTGAGCCGCCGCACCGGCGTGCAAGTACCGCTGATCAAGTACTACTTGCGCGAGGGGATGCTCCCTCCGGGCCGCGCCACCGCCGCCAACCAGGCGGACTACGGCGAGGACCACGTCCGCCGCCTCCGGCTGATCCGCACCCTCATCGGGACACGCGGGCTCTCGGCCGGCGCGACGAAGGAGATCCTCGACGCCATCACCGCCGGCCAGGAGGACCTGCACCAGGTCCTCGGCATCGTGCTGGGCGTCCGTCCCGCGAAGGGCGCGGAGCCGGAACCCGCGCCGGACCCGCACCCGCACCCGCACCCGCACCCGGACCCCGACTCTGACCCGGCCGCCGCCGACTCCGCTCCGGAAGGGCTCGCCGAGGCGCGCGACCTGATCGACGCGATGGGCTGGGACGTGTCCCCCGGCAACCCCGCCACGCGCACCCTCGCCGAGGTCCTCGCCGCCTTCGACCACCTCGGTGCGGGGATCGACGGGCGCACCCTCCTGCCCTACGCCCGCCTCGCCGACGGCATGGCCGAACTCGACCTGCGGCAACTCGACGGCGAGGGCGACCCCCTGGCCCAGGCGGAGCGGGCCGTACTCGTCACCGTCCTCCTGGAACCGGCCCTGCTCGCGCTGCGGCGCCTGGCCCAGGAGGACAAGTCCTCCCGCCTCTTCGGCGGCGCCCACGACGACGGCGCGGACGAGGCGTAGTCCCCGTTCGGACGAGCGCCCTGCCACCACCGCGCCCCCGGCTCGTTGGGCACGGCGTGAACAACATCGACATCCTCCTGCGCGGGCGCATGTGCGCCCTGGTCGCCGTCGGCGCCCTCACGCTGGGCCTCTCGGGCGCGGCCAACGCCGTGGAGGCCGGCCCGGCGGACGGTGCCTGCCCGTCCGAGGCCGAGCTCTTCGCGACCGACAACACGGCGATCATCACGGACCCGGCGGATCCCCGCCTCGACACCCGGCTCGTCCGCTTCGAGCGCGAGGTGCGCGGGATCCTCCGCGCCCACGGGGCGCGGCCCGGCGCCTCCACGCTCCTGGAGGGTGTCTTCTGGTCGTCGGACCTCCAGCGGGCCACGTACGAGCGCTCGCGCGAGTTCGACGTCGACCGGGTCGGCCGCGACGGCCTCCGGCACATCGCCGGCGTCATCGCCAAGCGGTACCACCAGGAGTCGGTGCTCACCTTCCGCTGCCTGCCGAGGACGTCCCCGGAGACGGACGCGGTACGGATCCAGGCCGACGGCGTCACCTCGACCCGGCTGCACGACGCGCTGCTCGCCGATCCCCAGGCCCGCGAGCGGCTCGGCGGCGGCTCGACCACCCTCGACGAGCAGCTGATCCTCGTCGCCCCGCTCGCCGATCTGCCGCTGGCGCAGAAGTTCACCAAGGACCTGGGCGTCGACTGGAACACGGTCGAAGTGTGGTACGGCGACGAGGAATTCGTGAGCTGACGGCAGACTCGTCCGGCTGTCGGCGTCAGCTCCGGCTGTCGGCGCCAGCTCCGGCCGTTCGCGTCAGTTCCGGCCGTCCGGGTCAGCTCGGGGCGTCCAGCAGGTGGGGGCCGTTGTTGCGGACGTTGTTCACGGCGGGGGAGACCGCGCGGGCGTCGAGGTGCCCGTCGGCGGGCTGGGTGAGCAGCGCCCGCAGGTCGGTGGTGTCGTGGTGGTGGGGGTCGAGCCAGGCGTCGTAGTGGTCGGGGGAGAGGGCGAGCGGCATGCGGGGGTGGACGCGCCCGGCCGCGTCGGTGGCCTCGGTGGTGATGATCGTGCACGTGATCAGCCAGGCGGCCGGGTCGTCGTCGGCGGTGACGTCGGGGTCCCGCCAGTACTCGTACAGGCCCGCCATGGCCATCGGCCCGCCGTCGGCGGGGTGGATGAAGTAGGGCTGCTTGCGGGTCCTGCCCGTCGCCTCGTCCTTCACCGGGTCCCATTCGTAGAAACCGTCGGCGGGCAGCAGGCAGCGGTGCTTGGCGAAGGCGCGGCGGTAGGCGGGCTTCTCGTGCACGGTCTCGACCCGCGCGTTGATCATGCGGGCCCCCGCCCCGGGGTCCTTCGACCACGACGGCACCAGCCCCCACCGCAGGGTCCGCAGCTCGCGGCGCACCTCCCCGCCGCCGTCCCGGCCGGCCCGTTCCAGGACGGCGTACACCTGGTCGGTGGGCGCGACGTTCCAGCTGGGCTCCAGCGCCTCCTCCGGCTGCCAGTCGGTCACCTGGAAGAGCCGGGTCAGCTCCTGGGGGCTGCGGGTGGAAGCGTAACGGCCGCACATGCGGCCACTCTGCCACCATGGGCCCACCCTGTGCCGTTCCCGCGCCGCCCGGGGAGTCGATAGTTTGTTCGCTGTCGTGTGAGGTCAGTCGAGAGCGGGTTGTGCGAGATGCGGTACCGATTCACGTCCTACCACCCGGCCGGAGCCGCCGAGGCCGAGGAGGGCGGCGCGGGCGAGGAGGGCGGCGCGGGCGTCACCCGCCTGGGCGGTCGGCCGCACTGGCTGGAGGGGGCGCCCCAGTGGCCGGTCAACCCGTACGACGGCGAACTCGCCGAGTTCATGGGGCAGTTCCGCGTCGAGGACCGGATGGTGTACCTCTTCGCCGTCGGGTTCTCCGGCGAACACGTCACCGTCGTCCAGCCGGGCGGGTGGGTCACCGATTCCTTCGAGACGCGTGCGGCGGTCACCGGGCCGAGCGTCCTGGAGCAGGTCCATCTACTGCGGGTGGACGAGGAGGTCGACCACGCCGAGGTCGAGCGGGCACTGGAGCCGGAGGAGGGGGAGGACGCGTACGAACGGGAGGAACGGCTGGAGGAGCTGTTCGAAGAGAGTCGGAAGGACGCTGACGGAAACATCCGGATGAACCAGCTCGGCGGCGCCGACGTCGCGCCGGTCTGGCTGCAGGGGGACGACCTTCCGGGCGAAGGGTGGCGGCTGGTCGCCCAGTTCGACTCGTACCAGCTTCCCTTCGACGTCAACTTCGGCGACAACGGCGTCGGTTATCTCTTCCTCTCCCCGGACGGCGAGCGCGCCGAGTTCTTCTTCCAGAGCGGCTGAGGCGGCGCGCGACGACCGCGCGCGGGCGGTAGCCGTCGGATCCCTCACTTCCCTTGCCTGCCACGGGCTTTGGAGGATTCCCGCATGAATCCGTATGCCTCCCGGAGACGGCTGTACGGTGACCGCGCCGGAGTGGAACGGGTACCGGGTGGTGACCGGCTCCCGGGTCGACAGGAAGGTGCGGTGTTTCGGGACCAAGGCCGAATCGTTCGTCTTCGCGGCCGCCGTGCCCGAGGTCGACGCGGGCGACCTGGCGGAGTTCACCACCTGGGCCATGGGATACGCGAAGAGTCGGCGGGCGGCATCCCAGGCGCCCGCAACGCGGCCATGCTGCTGCCGCCCTGGTGGGCACGCGCGTCCGTCCCGAGGCGGCCCGGTGGGCCGCGGAGGACGCCCGGATCCTCGGCACGACGCTGATCGGCCGGCCCCTGGCGGTCGAGACCGCACCCGACGGGGCGCGGACGACGATGTACGGGGGCAGGTGCAGTTGGGGAGGCCTGTTCACGCGGCACGTCCTGGAGGAGGCCGCCCTGTACTTCCCCTGAGCCCGGTCATCCCCTGAGCCCGGTCACGCGCGTGCGGCGGATCGTACTCCTCCGATCGGCCCAGGACCCGGAGCTGCCGGAGCCTCCCGGCGGGGGGTTCCGCACGGCCGGGTGGCGCAGCCCCGGCCGCCGGTCGTGGAGCCGTGTGCCGAAGCTGGACGGGCCGGTGCGCCGCTCCCGGCCGCGCCGGCCCGCCCAGGAGGTCCCGCATGCCCCGATCAGCCCCCGCCCGCCGCCCGTACCGCCCGTACCGCCCGCGCCGGGTGGCCGTCGCCGCGCTGCTCCTCGCCGCCGCGCTGACCGCGCCCGCCCTTCCGTACGCGACGGCCGGCGAGCGCCCGGCCGCGGGGGCGCGCGGGGGCGGAGGCGGCAGCGGCGGAGGTGAGAGCGGCGAGGAGCGGGAGCTGCGCCGCGCCCTCGCCGAGCTCGTCGCCGCCCCCGGCGGACCGCCCGGCGCGATCGCCGTCCTCACCCGCGACGGCGACCGCCGCGTCTACCGCGCCGGAACCGCCCGGCTCGGCAGCGGTACGGCGAAGTCCGGGACCGGCGGCGGCACCCGGCCGCCCCGCGCGGACGACCACATGCGGATCGCGAGCGCCGCCAAGGCGTTCAGCGGAGCCGTCGCCCTCGGCCTCGTCGACCGCGACGCGCTCGCCCTCGACGACACCCTGGGGAAGCGGCTGCCGCACCTGCCGAAGGCCTGGCACGCCGTCACCCTGCGCCAGCTCCTCCAGCACACCAGCGGCCTGCCCGACTTCAGCCGCAGCGCGCGGTTCCAGGCGATCGTCCGCGCCGACCCGCGTCACCGCTTCGACTCCCGGCGCCTCCTCGAATTCGTCGCGGGCGAGAGCCTCGCCTTCCCGCCCGGCAGCCGCTACGCCTACTCCAACTCGGACAACATCGCCGTCGCCCTGATGGCCGAACAGGCCACCGGACGGCGCTACGAGGACCTGCTGCGGGAGCTGGTGTACCGCCCGCTCGACCTCCGCGACACCAGCCTCCCCTCCGGGTTCCGGCTGCCCCGCCCCTTCCTCCACGGCTACGACACGACCCCCGGCGAACCGCCCGAGGACGTCAGCGAGGCGATCAGCGCCTCCGGCGCGTGGGCCTCGGGCGGGATCGTGTCCACCCCTGCCGACCTGAACACCTTCATCGGCGGTTACGCCGGGCCCGGCCTGCTGTCGCCGGGCACCCGCCACGCGCAGCGGCGGTTCGTGCCCGGCGAGTCCCAGCCCGCCGGCCCCGGCGTCAACGCCGCCGGGCTCGCCCTCTTCCGGTACGAGACCCGCTGCGGCACCGTCTTCGGCCACACCGGGAACACCCCCGGCTACACCCAGTTCGCCGCCGCCACCCGCGACGGCCGGCGCGCCGTCACGGTCTCCGTCAGCAGCCAGGTGCCGCTCGACCCGGCGCTCCTCGCCCGCCTGCGGGCGACGGAGGAGCGTTTCGTCTGCGCCCTGCTCACGGCGTGACGCAGATGATGGATCCGACCGGGTGGTCGTTCCCGGCCGAGGTCGCGGTGAAGCCGAAGGTGACGCTGCCGTCCGGCGGGACGGTCCGGTTGTAGTCGACGTTCCCGACGGTGACCGTGCCGTCGGTCCCGCTGGTCAGGGCGCCGTTCCACAGGTTGCTGATCCGGGTGCCGGCGCCCGGCGTCCAGCGCACCGCCCAGCCGTCGCGGGCCGTCGTGGCGTGGTTCATCACCTCGACGGAAGCCTGGAAGCCGCCGGTCCAGGCGTTGACGACGGTGTAGACGGCCATGCAGCCGGTGTGCGGGTCGGTCGGAGTCGGCGTAGGCGTCGGCTCCGTGGGGGGCGGCTCCGTGGGGGTCGGGGTCGGCTCCGTGGGAGTAGGAGTGGGGGTGGGGGTGGGGGTGCTGCCCGAGCCGCGGATGCCCGTCACCTCGCCGTTGCCGCCGTCGAAGACGATGTCGGAGCAGGAGAAGAAGTTCTCCTGGCTGTCCGAGCGGACCCACTGGATGAAGAGCACCGCGTCACCCGAGCGTCCCGAGGGGAGCGCGAGGTCCCAGTAGTAGTGTCCGCCGTCGGTGCCCGGGGAGCCCGTCTGCGGCGGGTCGGTGACGGTCTGGATCAACTCCAGGTCGTCCCAGCCGAGTTCGGTCGTGGGGGAGTAGCCCGGCTTGGAGAGGTACACCCGGAAGGAGCCCGGGTGGGCGGCCCAGTTGCTGTGCTTGACCTGGATCGTCCGCCCGGAGGTCAGATGCGTGCGGGGCCAGTCGGAGCGGGCCGCGTTGTAGCCGGTGAAGTCGTACGGCGAGCGGTCGCCGGCGCTGCACAGCGTGCCGTCCGGGACGTAACCGGCGCTGCGTCCGCCCGCGTGGGAGTCGAGGACGGCGAACCAGTTGTACAGCGAGTTCGGTCCGCTCTCGGCGAGCGCCGCCTTGCAGGCGGGGTTGGTCGGGTCGAGGCTGCCCGTGCTGGTCTTGGCGTCCACCCAGCAGAGGTACGTACGTGATCCGGGCGTCATCGTGACGCCGTGCGCCTGCGCGCTGCCCTGGCCCAGCAGCGTCAGGCCGATTCCGGCGAGCAGGGTCGCGAGCACCGCCGCGAGGGAGGCGACTCTCTTCTTGCGTCCAGCCATCTTCTTGCGTCCAGCCATCGTGTCTCCTGTACGTGTGTGGGGAGGCTCGCGCCTCGGGTCACGAGCAGGGCACCCCGCCGAGGGTGAAGCCGGACGGCGGGGCGAACGTGCCGCTGTACGTCCCCTGGAAGCCGAAGGACTGGCTGCCCCCGGCCGGGATCCGTGCGTTGTGGGCGAGGGCGGTCGCCGTCACCGCGCCCGAGGACGGGGAGACGGCGGCGTTCCAGGACTGGGTGATCCGAAGACCGGCGGGGAGGGTGAAGGCCAGCCTCCAGGGCTCGACGGCCGTCGGACCGGTGTTGGCGACGGTGACGTCGGCGGTGAACCCGCCGGCCCAGACGTTCGGCGTGAACGTCACCCGGCAGGCGGCCGTGGGGCCCGGCTCACCGGGCCCGGGCTCCTCCGGTTCGGTGGGCGGGGTGCCGAGGTTGACCGTCGAGGAGAAGGAGTTCACGGCGAGCCCGGCGCCGTTCTGCCAGGGTTCGAAGCCGGCCTGGACGCTGGTCAGGTACCAGTCGTTCCGGGCCATGCCCCGGGAGACGGTCTCCCGGACGAAGTCCATGACGTCGAAGTTCCACTCCGCGAGGGCGGACGGGGCGACGAAGGAGATGACGTCGTTGGAGCCGTTGCCGCCCGTCCACACCTGCCACGACCGGCCGCCGACGGTCGCGGTGCCGACCGGCGAGCCGATCGGCTGGACGGGGCCGGTCCTGTGGAACCAGATCATGATCTCGGTCCGGTTGACCCCGTCGGTCCGGGGCATCGGGTCCAGCCAGATGTCGTACGAGGCGTTGTAGACGGCGTCGCCGACGAAGCCGTACGAGACGGCGCTCGGGGCGGCGGCGATGCCGTCGACGCGCGCGGGCAGGGCGGTGCCGGGCGAACAGCGCGTGTAGTGACAGCCGTTGAAGAGCGACGGGTACGCCTTCGGCGGGCCGTCGGTCGGCACGGAGCCGTCGGCGCGGGTCAGCCGGAAGCCCGTGTCGGTGGCGGTGACGCACTGGGGCGCGGCGGTGCCCCAGCGGTTGTTCTGGACGAGGTACCGGCCCTGGACGGTGGCCGTGCCGTACTGCTCGCAGATCAGGGTGTCGGCCGTGGCCGCCGGCGCGGTGCCCACGAGCATCGCCACCACGGTGGCGAAGGTGAGGAGCAGCGCACCGAGCGCGGCACGGAGAGGGTGGGGGGACGCTCGCACGGGGGACCTCCTGGGGAGGGGAACCTGGCAGGGGGCGTACGGACCGCAGGGGAGCATATCCAGGACGTGCGGGTTTCATATGATGTTTGGGAGCGCTCCCACGCGACGGTGCTGGACGCACTGTAGGAGCTGGCGCCGTACCTGACAACCCGTCGGACGAGAAGCGGAAACGCGATCTCGCGGGCCTCGGAGGGCCGGTCCGATCCGGTGCGCGCCGTGCTCGTGCGGGGTGCGTCGGTGGGGCAGACTGGCGGTGTGCGCATCGTGATGATGACGGCGGGGTCGCGGGGCGACGTCTCGCCGTATACGGGTCTGGGCGCTGGTCTCGTGCGGGCCGGGCACGAGGTGACGCTCGCCGCGCACGCGGTGTTCGAGCCGCTGGTGGCGGGGTCGGGGGTGCGGTTCCGGCCGCTGCCGGTGGACCCCCGGGCCGAGCTGCACTCCGCGCGGGGCAGGCGGCTGCACGACGCGAGGACCGGCGCGGGGAAGCTCGTACGCCTCGCGTCCATGGCTCGCGGAGCGGTCGACGCGATGACGGCCGCCCTGGTGGACGTGGCCCGGGAGGGCGAGGTCCTGCTGGTCGGCGGGGCGCTGGGTCCGCTCGGGTACGCCATCGCCGAGGGCCTGGACGTGCCCGCCGTGGGGCTGCACCTCCAGCCGCTGCACCCGACGGCGGAGTTCCCCGCCCCCGTCCTCGGCACCCGCTCCCTGGGTGCGGTGGGGAACCGGCTGAGCGGACGGGCCGTCATGACGTCGGTGGAGCTGATGTTCCACGACGCCGTACGGTCGCTGCCCCGGCGGTACGGACTTCCGAGGGCGGGCGGACGGTCACCGGCGTGGCCCGTGCTGCACGGCTACAGCGAGCTCGTCGTCCCCCGGCCCCGGGACTGGGCCGCCGGCCTCGAAGTCTCCGGATACTGGTGGCCGCACGAGACCGGGCGGCTGCCCCGCGAACTGGAGGACTTCCTCGCCGCCGGGCCCCCGCCGGTCTTCGTCGGGCTTGGCAGCGCCACCGTGCCCGACCCCGAGCGGGTGAGCGGCGAGATCGTCGCGGCGCTGCGCGCGGCGAAGGTGCGCGGGGTCGTACAGAAGGGGTGGGCCGGGCTGGCCGCCCGGGGCGACGACATCCTGACCGTCGACGAGGTGCCGCACTCCCTGCTGTTCCCGCGCACGGCCGCCGTCGTCCACCACGCGGGCGCGGGCACGACCGGCGCCGTCCTGCGGGCCGGGGTGCCGACCGTGCCGGTGCCGGTCCAGTTCGACGCGGCCTTCTGGGCGTCCCGCCTGACCGCCCTGGGCACCGCCCCCGGGGCCGTACCGCTGCGCCGCCTCACCGCAGGGAACCTGACGGTGGCCCTGCGCAGGGCCACCGGGGACGCCTCCCACCGTGCCCGCGCCCGCGCCCTGGCCGACCGCCTGGCCACGGAGGACGGCGTGGCGCCGGTCCTCGCGGCACTGGACCGACTGGGCCGCTGACCGGCTGACCCGTTGACCGACTGACCCGCTGACCTGCTGGGCGGCTGACGGGCCGCTGACTCGCCGCGGGCGTTCCCCGGAAAGGGACCCTCTAGGATCCCCGTGAGCCGTTCGACGCGAGGTGTCCGGGCGGCGTCGTTCCCACGGGGGGAGAGCTTCGTTGTTCGGAATCATCAGGCCGTGCCGTCATCGGCTGGGCGAGGGCCTGCGTACGGAGTGGATGGCGCACCTGTGCGGGCTGTGCCTGGCGCTGCGCGGCGAGTACGGGCAGTTCGCGCGGGTGGCGACCAACTACGACGGGCTGATCGTCTCGGTGCTGACCGAGGCGCAGTCGGAGCGCAGCGGGGACTGGCGGCGGGCCGCCGGCCCGTGCCCGCTGCGCGGCATGCGGTCGGCGGACGTGGCGCAGGGCGAGGGCGCGCGACTCGCGGCGACGGTGTCGCTGGTGCTCGCCGCGGCGAAGATACGCGACCACGTCGCCGACGGCGACGGCCTGGTGGCGCGTCGCCCGGTGGCGCTGGCCGCTCGCCGGATCGCCCGGGGCTGGGACCGCGCGGGCGCGGCGGGCGGCGAACGGCTCGGCTTCGACACGGCGGTGCTGGTCGAGGCGGTCGACCGTCAGCCGGAGATCGAGCGGGCCACCGGCCCCGGCGGCTCGCTGCTCACGGTGACGGAGCCGACGGAGACGGCGACGGCGGCCGCCTTCGCGTACACCGCGGTCCTCACCGACCGGCCGGGCAACGCCGAACCGCTCGCGGAGGCGGGCCGCCTCTTCGGCCGCCTTGCGCATCTGCTGGACGCGGTGGAGGACCTGGACGCGGACGCGGCCTCCGGCGCGTGGAACCCGATCACCGTGACCGGCGCGGACCGCGCCGAGGTGCGGCGGCTCTGCGACGACGCCGTCCACGGCATCCGACTGGCCCTGGCCGAGGCCGACTTCGTCGACGGACGGCTGGTACGGACCCTGCTCGGCGGCGAGTTGGAACGCGCCGTCGACCGCGCCTTCGACCCCCGGCACCGCCACCACGACCACCAGCACCGGAGCCGGCCGCGGGTGCTCGGCCTGCTGCCCCTGCCGGGACGTCGTACGGAGACGCCGCCGGCGGCGGGTGACGGCCACTCCTGCGGTGTCGGGACGCTCACCGGCACGGCCCCGGAGGGCGGCATGACGGCGGCGAACAGGACGCCGGACGGCGAGTGCCGGCGGTGCCGCCAGTGGCGCCGCCTCTGCCCCGACTGCAGGCTGTGTGACGAGTGCTGCCGCTGCGACGACGACGGCGGCGAGGAGCTGGACGTGCAGTTCGGCGACGGCGGCGGAAGCGGCGGCGGTAGCGGAAGCGGCGGTGGTTCCGGCCGGGACGGCTCCGGCGGTGACGGCTGGTTCGGCGGGCGCGGTGGCGGCGGCAACTCGGGCGGCTCGTCCGGCGGTTCGGGCGGTTCCGGAAGCGGTTCGGGTGGCTCGGGCGGTTCGGGCGGAGGGTCTGGTGGCGGGGGTGGCGGCTGCTGCGGCGACGGCGGTGGCTGCTGCAACCCGTGCAAGTGCTGCGACTGCTGCTGCGACTGAACGAGCCGGGCGCGCGGCCCGGTCCCCCTACGCGGGGGAACCGGGGCCGCGGGCTCAGTGCTCGCAGAGGGAGAACTCCCGCTCGTAGAGCTGCTCGTTGTGCTCGTCGACGAAGAACCTGCGTTCCTTCATGAGCTCTTCGCGGAAGGTCCTGGCCTGCTCCAGCGTCATGGTCGTGGTGGCGGACCACGGCTGCTGCGGCGGCACGTCGGCCGTCGAGACGATCCGCTGCGAGGGGTCGACCAGGAAGAACGCGAGGATCTTGCGGTGCCCCGGGCGGGTGGGGTCCGCGAGGCGGAACGCTTCGACGCGGTGCTGGAGGACGTTCGGGAAGGCGAGGCAGCGGCCCTGCGGTGTCGGAGCCGACCCCAGCACCTGGTTCAGCGCGTCGTCGTTCTCCAGGCCGTAGACCTCGCGCACCCCGGTGTCGTCGCTCTGCTGGTAATCCGGATCGTCGAGCGCCGCCCGGAACCCCAGCTGGCTTTCGGTGATGTTCTCGCTGTCCCAGTAGTAGAGCCCGGTCGAGACGATGCGCTCGTTCACCATCCCCTCGACGTGCCAGGAGCCGCCGGCGTACTCGGGCTTCTCCGGGGGCAGGTGGATGGTGGCGAGCTTGACGATCACCTGGAGGCGCCGACCGCGCAGATCGACCCGGTCGGCCTCGGCGGGCGCCTCGGGCGCGGTGAACTCCGGGGCGTCCGGGACGACCGGGCTGCGGGTCTCGTACCAGGCGTCGTGGGCTTCGACCCACGCGTGGTAGGCCTCCTGGTAGGCCGCGTCGTCGGCATAGGCGGACTTGGACGGAAACTTCGGCTCCGCCTCGTACCACCCGTACGGATCGGCTTCGATGCGCAGCGGCCGGGGATGGCGCAGGTCGGTGAGCACCCGCTCGAACAGCGGACGCATCCGGCCGAACAACTCCGGGAGCACGGCGGCGAGTTCGCGATGGGTCTCGGGGTGGACGTTGTTGACGTACGAGAGGAGGGCGACCGCGCCCTCGTCGTCGACCTCGACGTCCGTGGGCAGCCACTGGAACCGCTCCGAGAACTCGTACGCCGAGTAGCGGTCCGTCGGGTTCCGCCACGCCTCCTCGGGCGCGCCGCTCACCTCCCGCACCAGGCAGAACAGCGAGGGGTGCACGAGGTCGAGCACCTGGCCGTCGGAACCCGGGTGCCAGTCCTTCTCCGCCTCGGGGACCTCCTCCAGTACCCGCACCGCGTCCCGCAGCCGGGACCGGAGCGGCTCGTCGACGAGCGCGTCCGACTGCCACACCCCGTCGACCGCGGACACCTCGGCACCGGTCGCCTCGTCCCGCAGCCCCGCGTAGTGCGCGAGTTCGGCGAGCACGTACGCCACCTGCGCCTCGGTGAGCCCCTGGGCGACCGCCTCACGGGTCCACCGGGCCACGATGTCGGCGTCGTTCCTCTTCTCGAACCACCCCGTTTTCGCCCGGACATGGGCGCTGCACTCCATCATCTCCAGCTCCCGCAAGGTCCGCGGCGGCGTGAACGGCAGCGTACGGGTGGTGTGGAACGGCAGGGGGAAGGCGGTGAAGCCGGTCAATGCTCTGGGTCCTTCGAGTCGGCGTGCGATGGCGGGAAGGATATGCCGGCGGGCGCGCGCCGGGTGACTCGTACGGGTGAGATCCACGCCGCCGGCGCGGCCCGCCCGAAAACGGTCTCACCCGCGCGCGAGCCGGTCGCCTACGGTGAGGCCACGTACGGGCGCGGGACGAGCAGAGAACAGGACGGTCCATGACCAGCACCCCTTGGCGAGAGCGGTCCGTCGTGGTGACGGGAGGGACGCGCGGCATCGGACGGGGCATCGCCGAACTCTTCGCCCGCCGGGGCGCGGCCGTGCTCCTCACCGGCCGGGACGCGGCCGTGGCGCGCGAGGTGGCCGGGGCCGTGGCCCTCGCCACCGGCGGGCGGGTCGCCGGGACCGGCGTGGACCTGCGCGACCCGGCCGCGGTCGAGGAGATGGCGGCCGAGGCGGAACGCCTCCACGGGCACGTCGACGTCCTCTGCGCGAACGCCGGCGTCTTCCCCGAGAAGCCGCTGCGCGAGATGACGGCGGCCGACGTCGACGACGTCCTCGCCGTCAACCTCCGGGGGACGATCCTCGCCGTGCGGGCCTGCCTGCCCGCGATGGAACGCGCGGGGCGCGGCCGCGTCGTCCTCACCTCGTCCATCACCGGACCGACCACCGGCTACACCGGCTGGTCCCACTACGGCGCGAGCAAGGCCGGCCAGCTGGGCTTCCTGCGCGGTGCGGCCCTGGAACTGGCGCCGCTGGGCATCACCGTCAACGCCGTGCTCCCGGGGAACGTCCGTACCGAGGGCCTGGACGCGCTGGGCGAGGGGTACCTGCGGCGGATGGCCGCGTCGATCCCGCTGGGCCGGCTGGGGGAGACCGCCGACATCGCCCACGCCGTCGGCTTCCTCGCCTCGGACGAGGCCGCGTTCATCACCGGCCAGACCCTCACGGTCGACGGCGGCCAGACCGTCCCCGAATCGCTGGACGCCCTCGCCACCGTGACCGACGCGGTCTGACGCCCGCCGGGCGCGCCGGGGTCAGTTCAGCTCGTCGGGGTGCGGCCCTGTGCGCAGGCCGCGGTCGAGACCGGCGATCGCCGCCATCTCCCCGTCCGTCAGGACGAAGTCGAAGACGTCGGCGTTGGCGCGGATCCGGGCCGGGGTGACCGACTTCGGGATGACCACGTTGCCGAGCTGGAGGTGCCAGCGGATGACGACCTGGGCGGGGGACTTGCCGTGGGCGGCGGCGATCGCGGCGATCGCCGGGTCGTCCAGGACCGCGCCCTGCGCCAGCGGGCTCCACGCCTCGGTGGCGATCCCGTGCTCGCCGTGGAAGGCGCGCAGCTCGGACTGCTGGAGCGCGGGGTGCAGTTCGATCTGGTTGACGACCGGGGTCAGCGCGGCGCCGTCGAGGAGTCGGCGCAGGTGCTCGGGCTGGAAGTTGGAGACGCCGGCGGCGCGGATGCGGCCCTCCTCGGCGAGCCGTTCCAGGGCGCGCCAGGAGTCGCGGTAGAGGTCGCGGGCCGGGGTCGGCCAGTGGATCAGGTAGAGGTCGACGTAGTCCAGGCCGAGCCTGGCCAGGCCGGCGTCGAAGGCCCGGAGGGTGGCGTCGTAGCCCTGGTCGGCGTTCCACAGCTTGGTGGTGACGAACAGTTCCTCGCGGGCGATCCCGGAGGCGGCGAGGGCCCGGCCGACACCGGTCTCGTTGCCGTAGACGGCTGCGGTGTCGATGCTGCGGTATCCGGCGTCGAGGGCGGCCGTGACGGCGGCGGTGGTCGCGTCGTCGGCGACCTGGAAGACGCCGAAGCCGAGCTGGGGGATCTCGACGCCGTTGTTCAGCTCGACGGTGGGGACGGCAGGAGTGGTGGGGGTGGTGGGGGTGGTGGGGGTGGTGGGGGTGGTGGACGGTGCCATGGTGACTACGTGCTCTTTCACTTGGTGAGCGCGGTGCGCTCGGCGGAGCGGGCCGGGGTGGCCTGGGCCACGACGGTGCTCGTCCTGGTCGTGCGGCGTTCGAGCGCGGCGGACCAGAGGGCGAGGACGAGGGCGGTGGCGGCGAGGAGGGCGCCGACCCAGTTGGGGGCGGTGTAGCCGAGTCCCGCGGCGATGACGAGTCCGCCGAGCCAGGCGGCGAGCGCGTTGCCGAGGTTGAAGGCGCCGATGTTGACGGCGGAGGCGAGGGTGGGTGCGCCGTGGGCCTGGTCGAGGACGCGCTTCTGTAGCGGCGGGACGGTGGCGAAGCCGAGCGCTCCGACGAGGAAGACGGCGATCGCGGCGAGGATCTTGTCGTGCGCGGCGAGGGTGAACAGGGCGAGGACGACCGCGAGTCCGCCGAGGGTCGCGTACAGCAGCGGCATGAGCGCGCGGTCGGCGTAGCGTCCGCCGAGGAGGTTGCCGAGGAACATGCCGGCGCCGAAGAGGACGAGCAGCCAGGTCACGGCGCCCTCCGAGTACCCGGCGGTCTCGGTCATCATCGGCGCGATGTAAGTGATGGCGGCGAAGACACCGCCGAAGCCGAGGACGGTCATCGCCATGGCGAGGAGGACCTGGGGGTTGCGGAAGGCGGTGAGCTCGCGGTGCAGGTGCGCGCCCTCGGGGCGGGGCATGGCGGGGACGAGGCGGGCGATGCCGGCGAGTCCGACGACGCCGAGGGCGGCGACGACGGCGAAGGTGGTGCGCCAGCCGACGGCCTGTCCGATGAAGGTGCCCAGGGGGACGCCGACGATGTTGGCGACGGTGAGGCCGGTGAACATGGTGGCGATGGCACCGGCCTTCTTGTCGGGGGCGACGAGGCCGGCGGCGACGACGGAGCCGATGCCGAAGAAGGAGCCGTGGGCGAGGGAGGCGACCACGCGCCCGGCGAGCATGACCTCGAAGGTGGGAGCGAGGGCGGAGACGAGGTTCCCGGCCACGAACAGGCCCATCAGCGTCATCAGCATGCGCTTGCGGCTCACCCGGCCGCCGAGCACGGTGAGGAGCGGGGCTCCGATGACGACGCCGAGTGCGTAGCCGGTGACCAGGAGTCCTGCGGTGGGGATGGACACGCCGTAGTCGCCCGCGATCTGGGGCAGGAGTCCCATGATCACGAACTCGGTCGTGCCGATCCCGAAGGCCCCCACGGCGAGGGCGAGGAGAGCGAGCGGCATTGGGGCGAACCCTTCCTTGTTGCTTGAGCGAGCTCCTTGCGTGCTCTCACAATAATTGCAGACGCGCGTTAATGGCAAACGCGGGCAGGTGTCGGTATGAAAGATAGGGCGGCTGCGTGGTGCGGGCGGGCGCAACGAAGAACCCCCGCCCGAGCGTGAGGCTCGGACGGGGGTGGGTGGGGTCTGGCCGGAGGCGGTGCGCCCGTTACGCGCGCTGTCCGGCCGGGGTCGTGCGGGCGAGGGCGTCGCGGGCCGCCTCCTCCGCCAGGGCGCGGTCCTCCGGGACCACGCCGACGCGGGTGCGGCGGTCGAGGAGGTCGGAGGTGTCGAGGGCGCCCTCGTGGCGGACCGCCCACACGAGTTCGGCGCCGGTGACGGGGTGGCCGGGCACGACCGGCTCGGCCAGGGCCGGGTCCTCGATCCCGAGGGCGTGGACGGCCGGGGCCTCGGAGCCGTACCGCTGGACGAGGCGGGGCGGCACGTCCAGTCCGGCGAGGACCGCCGGGCGGGCCGCGCCGACGAGCGGGACGGAGGCGGTGCGGCAGGGTCCGGCGGGCAGGTCGCGGACGGCGACGGCCGCGTCGACGGCGTCCTGGGCCATGCGGCGGTAGGTGGTCAGCTTCCCGCCGACGACGGTCACGACGCCGTCGGGCGAGGTCAGCACGGCGTGCTTGCGCGAGATGTCGGCGGTACGGCCGTCCGGGGCGCGGGTGTCGAGCAGGGGCCGCAGTCCGGCGAAGGCCCCGACCACGTCGGAGCGGCGGACGGTGACGTCGAGGGCGGAGCCGAGGACGTCGAGGAGGAAGCCGATGTCGGTCTCGGGGACCTCCGGCACGTCGGGGACGTCGCCGTCGACGGGTTCGTCGGTGAGGCCGACGTACACGCGTCCGTCGCCCTGCGGCAGCACCAGGACGAAGCGGTTGGTCTCGCCGGGGATCGGGATGTGCAGTCCGGCGGAGAGCCTGCCGAGGGTCTCGGAGCGCAGCACGAGATGGGTGCCGCGCGAGGGCCGGAGCCGTACGTCGTCGACGAGGCCGCCCGCCCAGACGCCGGTCGCGTTGACGACGGTGCGGGCGCGGAGCCGCAGCTCCTCGCCGGTGGTCTCGTCCCGCACCAGCGCGCCGTCGCCGTGCAGTTCCAGGGCCCGGGCGCGGGTGAGGATCCGGGCGCCGTACGCGGCGGCGGTGCGGGCGATCGCGGTCACCAGGCGCGCGTCGTCGGAGAGCTTGCCGTCCCAGGAGAGCAGTCCGCCGCGCAGGCCGACCGGGCGCAGGGCGGGGGCGAGGTGGCGGGTCTCGACGGCGGACAGCGTGCGCGGCTGGGGCAGCGTGCGCCGCGAGGTGCGGGCGCCGACCCGCAGCAGGTCGCCCGCGACGAACCCGGCGCGGGCGAGGGCCGCCTGGCCGCGGCTGACGAGCGGGGTGAGGGGGAGTACGAAGGGCTGGGCGCGGACCAGGTGCGGGGCGGTGCGCTCCATGAGGATGCCGCGCTCGACGGCGCTCTCGTGGGCGACGTCGAGCTGCCCGGACGCGAGGTAGCGCAGTCCGCCGTGGATCAGCTTGGAGCTCCAGCGGGAGGTGCCGAACGCCAGGTCGTGGGCGTCGATCGCGGCGACGCTGAGGCCGCGGGCGGCGGCGTCGAGCGCGGCCCCGGCTCCGGTGGCGCCGAGCCCGACGACGAGGACGTCGACGGTCTCGCCGTCGGCGAGCCGCTCCAGTTCGCGCCGGCGCCGCGTGGCGTCGAGCGAGGAGCCGGGCAGGGCGGTGCCGCCCGGGGGAGTACGCGGGGGGTTCACGGGGCGAGGGTCCTCTCCAGCAGGGTGCGCAGCTCTTCGAGGAAGGCGGCTTCGCGCAGTTCGGGATCGCTCGCGTCGGCCATGGTGCCCAGCGAGAGCGTGAAGGACTGGACGACGAGCAGCAGGGACCGGGCCTGCAGGTCGGGGTGGGCGCGGCGGACGGAACCGTCCTCGTGCCCCTCGTCGAGGGCCGTGAGGAGCAGCCCGAGCAGGGCGTCCTGGCTGGCGCCCCGCCGGTCGAGGACGTACGGCAGCAGCAGCTCGGGGTCGACGTCGAGGATCTTCCGGAACAGCGGATGCGACCGGAACGCGGCGACGCCCGCCACCAGGCCGTCGACGATCCGCTCCCGTTCGGGCCGGTCGTCGTCGACGGGCGGCATGGCGCCGGCGGCGACCGCGATCCACTCGCGGGTCATCAGGTCGCCGACGAGGCTCCGGACGTCGGGCCAGCGCCGGTAGATGGTCATCCGGGACACGCCGGCCCGCCGGGCGACGTCGGTGAGGGTGGTTCGCCGTACGCCGACGGCGAGCACGCAGTCCCGTGCCGCGTCGAGCACGGGATCCGCGTCCGCATGGTTGTGACGAATGGGCGTCATCTGTCACAGTGTAATGCCAGTGCGGGCCGAGCGGCAGCGCCGTCCCTGAAACAGACCGTGAGGAACCTCTCGAAGTGGACATGTTGTGGAGCGGCTGGGGCGACCCGGCCAAGGCGGCGCCCCTGCCCGAATCGGTGACCGGACTGCTGCGGGACCTGCTCGGCGTCACGCCCCGCGAGAGCGGCCCCGCCGCCCTCACCGACATCGAGGTGCCCGCCCCGGCACTCACCGAGGAGGCGAGCGGCGCCCTGCGCGCCGCCGTCGCCGCGCCCGACGGCGTACGCGACGACGCCGAGAGCCGCATCCGGCACACCCGCGGCAAGTCCACCCCCGACCTCCTGCGCATCCGCGCCGGCGAGGTCGACGACCTCCCCGCCGCCGTCGTCCTCCCCGGCAGCCACGACGAGGTCCTCGCCGTCCTCCGCGCCTGCGCGGACCACGGCCTCTCCGCCGTCCCCTTCGGCGGCGGCACCTCCGTCGTCGGCGGCCTCGCGCCCACCACGAAGCGCCCCTTCGTCGCCCTCGACCTGCGGCGCCTCGACCGGCTGCTCGCCCTCGACGAGGTCTCCCGCACCGCCACCCTCCACCCCGGACTGCGCGGCCCGCAGGCCGAGGCGCTGCTCAACGAGCGGGGCTGGACCCTCGGTCACTTCCCCCAGTCCTTCGAATGGGCCTCCATCGGCGGCTTCGCCGCGGCCCGCTCCAGCGGCCAGGCCTCGGCCGGCTACGGCCGCTTCGACGAGATGGTCCTCGGCCTGGAGGTCGCCACGCCCGAGGGCACCCTGTCCACCGGCCGCGCCCCGCGCTCCGCAGCCGGCCCCGACCTGCGCCAGCTGATCCTCGGCTCCGAGGGCGCCCTCGGCGTGATCACCTCGGTGACCGTGCGCGTCCGCCCGCTGCCGCAGAAGCGGATCTACGAAGGCTGGCGCTTCGCCTCCTTCGAGGCCGGCACGGCCGCCCTGCGCCGGCTCGCCCAGGACGGCCCCCGGCCCACAGTGCTGCGGCTCTCCGACGAGTCCGAGACCTTCGTCGGCCTGGCCCAGCCCGACGCCATCGGCGCCACCGCGCTCCCCGAGAACCCCGGCTGCATGGCCATCGTCGGCTTCGAGGGCACCGAGGCCGAGACGGCCGCCCGGCGGGCCGCCGCGCGTGAGGTCCTCCTCGCCTGCGACGGCGAGTTCATCGGCGAGGAGGCGGGCGACAAGTGGGAGCACGGCCGTTACAACGCCCCCTATCTGCGCGACGCGCTCCTCGACGCCGGCGCGTTCGCCGAGACCCTGGAGACGGCCGCCTTCTGGTCCGCGATCCCCGGCCTCTACACGGCCGTACGCGACGCGCTCACCGGCACCCTCACCGCAGCCGGCACCCCGCCGCTCGTCATGTGCCACATCTCGCACACGTACGAGAACGGCGCCTCGCTGTACTTCACGGTCGTCTCCGCGCAGGGCGAGGACGCCGTCGCGCACTGGGCGCCGGTGAAGCGGGCGGCGAACGACGCGATCCTGGCGGCGGGCGGCACCATCAGCCATCATCACGGCGTCGGCACCGACCACCGCGACTGGTACGCCCGCGAGGTCGGCCCGCTCGGCATCCGCATGCTCCAGGCGGTCAAGGCCGAGGTCGACCCGACCGGCGTGCTCAGCCCCGGGGTCCTGATCCCCGTCCGCTGAGCACCGCCCCGCTCGCCCCGCCCCTGCCCGTACCTTCCCGCACCTCTCATCGCGCCGCCCGGAGGCCACTTCCATGCGACAGTTCACCGCCGTCGTCAACCCCACCGCAGGGGGATCCAGCGGCACGGCGAGCCTGATCCCGGTGGCCCGGCTGCTGCGGGAGGCGGGCGCGCGGCTCGACACCGTGTACAGCCGCAGCCTGGAACACGCGCGGGACGTCGCCCGGGAGGCCGGGGAGAAGGGGCACATCGTGCTCGCCGTCGGCGGTGACGGCATGGCCGGCACCGTCGGCGGCGCGCTCAGCGGCACCGACACGGTCTTCGGCCTGGTCCCCGCGGGCCGCGGCAACGACTTCGCCCGCGCCCTCGGCCTCCCCACCGACGCCCCGGGCCTCGCCCGGGTCCTCCTCGAAGGCGAACCCCGGGCCGTCGACACCATCGAGGTGGAGTCGGCCCGGCACGCCGGCGTCCGCGTCCTCGGCAGCGTGTACGCGGGCGTCGACGCCGTGGCCAACCGCCACGCCAACGCCTCCCGGCTCCTGCGCGGCGCGGCCTCCTACTACGCCGGCGGCCTCCGGGCCGTCCTCGCCTGGAAGCCCGCCGCCTACCGGATCACGATCGACGGCATCCGGCACGAACGCACCGGCTACTCCGTCGTCGCGGCCAACTCCGGCTTCTACGGATTCGGCCGCAACATCGCGCCCGGGGCCCGCGTCGACGACGGCCTCCTCGACGTCGTCGTCATCAAGGAGGCGCCCAAGCGGCTCTTCTTCGCCATGATGAACGAGCTCAAGACGGGCGCCCACGTGAACCGCCCCCAGATCGAGATCCTCCGCGGCAAGGAGGTCCGCATCGAAGCCGACCGCCCCCTCCCGTACGGCGCGGACGGCGAGGTCGACGCCACCCTGCCGGTCACCCTCAGGGCGATGCCGGCGGCCCTGCGCGTGCTGGCCTGACCTGACCGAGGCGCGGGACCCGGGTCAACTATGCTTCTGGGCGGCACCCGCGCAGCGGCTAGTGAGGCCCGGGCGGGGACCACGTGACATCGATCATGAAGAACCTGGGGAACCGAGCCACCGCAGCGACGTGTCCGGGCGATGGGGGCACCCGGCTCTCGCCGTGAAACAGGAATCCCAGGGAGAAGTGAGGTATGTCGGTGATCTGCGTCGGAGGCATGATCGGGATCGGCAAGACGAGCGTGGCCGAGCTTCTGGCGAAGGAGCTGGGCAGCGACGTCTTCTACGAGAGCGTGGACGACAACCCGATCCTGCCGCTCTTCTACACGGCGAGCCCCGAGGAGATCCAGGCCAAGCGGTACCCCTTCCTGCTCCAGCTCTACTTCCTCCAGACGCGCTTCGCG
This sequence comes from Streptomyces sp. R302, assembly GCF_012927245.1. Taxonomy (GTDB): domain Bacteria; phylum Actinomycetota; class Actinomycetes; order Streptomycetales; family Streptomycetaceae; genus Streptomyces. The sequence goes on along the minus strand of NZ_JABBGE010000007.1, from coordinate 227,661 downwards.
TCGATCAAGGAGGCGTACAGGCAGGGCGACAACGTCCTCGACCGCTCCATCTACGAGGACTGGTACTTCGCCAAGGTCAACCACGACCTGGGCCGCATCAGCTCCCTGGAGATGCAGGTGTACGAGGGCCTGCTGAACGAGATGATGCGCGAGATCGACGGCCTGCCGTACCGCAAGGCACCCGACCTCATGGTCTACCTGAAGGCGGACTTCGAGACCGTGCTCAAGCGCATCGGGCTGCGCGGCCGCGATTTCGAGCAGGACGAGGCCCTCGTGGAGTACTACCGGACGCTGTGGTCCGGCTACGACGACTGGGTCCACAAGCACTACTCGGCCAGCGAGGTTCTCGTCATCGACATGAACCGCACCGACGTCGTGCACGACCCCGACGACGCGGCCCGCGTCGTCCAGCAGGTCAAGGACGCCCTGGCCGCCGCCAGGTCCCGCGCCTGAACCGACACGCGGTACGGGGCGGGCGCGCGCGGCGGTCCGGCGGTCACTCCGGGGGCCGGGACAGCGGGCTGGTGTCGATCCTCCGCAGCAGGGTCATGGCGTCCTCGCAGACCAGCACCGCGCCCGCCCCCTCCAGCTCGGCGCGCGTCGCGCCGCCCGTCAGCAGGCCGACGCACGGCAGCCCGGCGCGCCCGGCGGCCTCGACGTCCCAGACGGTGTCACCGACGAAGACCGCGTCCTCGGGCTCGGCGCCCACCGCCTCCAGGGCCGCCTCCACCAGGTCGGGCGCCGGCTTGGTGGCGTCCACGTCCCCGCCCGAGGTGGCCGCCTCGATCACGTCGTCGGCGCCGAGCAGCCCGCGGACGGCGGCGACCTCCTCCTCGGAGGCCGAGCTGGCGAGCACGACCCGCCAGCCTCGCGCGTCCACCGCGCGCAGCAGCTCCGTCGCGCCCTCGAAGGCGCGGAGGTTCTCGTACCAGGCGGCGTAGAGGGCCGCGTGCGTCCCGGCGATCGAGCCGTCCTCGGCGCGTCGGCGCCGCTCGCCGAGAACCGCGTCGAGCAGGCGGTCGGAGCCCATGCCGATGGCGTGGTGGATACGGGACATCGGTACGTCGTGACCGTGCCGGCGCAGCGCCTGCCACCAGGTGACGGTGTGGAGGTAGGTGGTGTCCACCAGGGTCCCGTCGACGTCGAACAGGGCAGCGCCCCGGGACGCCCGTGCCGCACGCGCGGTCATCGTGTCCTCCTCACGCCGTGCCCCTCGCCTCGGTCCGGTCACGCGACTACCCGACCGTGGTCCTCCCATCCGTACCGGCGCGTGTTCCGCCGGAGCCGGGGGCAAGGGCCAAGTGGGGGGGCGTGCCCCCGCGGGCGGACAGGAGCGTGATCATGAACCGGACGTCCGATGTCTCCTCGTTCGTCGAAAGCCTGCTGGCGATGGCCGCGGCGGCGCGCGAGCCCCGGCGGCCGTTCGAGGGGCGCACGGTGGTGGTGACCGGGGCGAGCGCCGGGGTGGGACGGGCCACCGCGCGCGCCTTCGGCGAGTCCGGGGCCCGGGTGGCCCTCCTCGCGCGCGGCCGGGTCGGTCTGGAGGCGGCGGCCGAGGAGGTCCGCCGGGCCGGTGGCGAGGCCCTGGTCGTGCCCGTCGACATGGCGGTGGCGGGGAGCGTGGAGGCGGCGGCGGACCGCGTCGAGAGCCGCCTCGGGCCCGTGGACGTCTGGGTGAACGCGGCGTTCACGTCCGTCTTCGCGCCGTTCCTCGCGGCGGCGCCGGACGAGTACGAGCGGGTCACGGAGGTGACGTACCTCGGCTGTGTCAACGGCACCCGGGCCGCGCTGCGGCGGATGCTGCCCCGGAACTCGGGCGCGGTCGTCCAGGTCGGCTCGGCCCTCGGCGAGGCCGCCGTGCCGCTGCAGGCCGCGTACTGCGGGGCGAAACACGCGATCAACGGCTTCACCGCCTCCGTACGGCTCGAACTCCTGCACCTCCACAGCCGGGTGGCGGTCACGGTGGTGCAGCTGCCGGCCGTGAACACCCCGCAGTTCTCGTGGGCGCTGTCCCGGCTGCCGTACCGCCCGCGCCCGGTCCCGCCGGTGTACCAGCCGGAGGTCGCGGCCCGCGCCGTCCTCCACGCCGCCCGCCGGCCGCGGCGCCGGGAGCACCTGGTCGGGGCCTCGACGGCGGCGGCGGTGCTCGCCCACCGGGCCGCGCCCGCTCTCCTGGACCGGTACGTCGCGCGCACCGGATACGCGTCCCAGCAGACCGGCGAGCCGGCGACGGGCGAGGAGCCGCACAACCTGTGGGCCCCGCTGGACGGGCCCGGCGGACAGGACCACGGAGCCCACGGGACCTTCGACGACGAGGCGGCCGCGCGCTCGCCGTACGCCGCCCTGGCCCGCCGACCCGTCGCCACCGGCGCGGCGGTCGTGGGCGCGGTGGCGCTGGCGGCCCGGAGCCTGCGCGGGCGGCGCGGGTGAGGGACCCGGGCGCCGCATGAAGGCCGGGGGAAGGGGCAACCGCGCGAGAGGAAGCCCCTTCGCCGTCCGGAAGGGGCTCGTCGGGAAGGAGTACGCCATGCCTCGTGGATCGAGTGCCAAGCGGGAGCGGCAGTACGAGCACATCAAGGAGAGCGCCCTGGACCGGGGCGAGAGCGAGAAGCGCGCCAAGGAGATCGCCGCCCGCACCGTGAACAAGGAACGGGCACGCTCGGGCGAGTCCAAGACGGCGAGCAAGAGCTCCACGCAGGACATGTCGTCCTCGCGCCGCGGCGGCAAGCGCTCGCACAGCGGCTCCGAGGGGCCCACGTACGACCAGCTGTACGCGGAGGCCCAGCGGCGCAACCTGCACGGGCGTTCCCAGATGAACAAGGCGGAGCTCAAGCGGAAGCTCGGTCACTAGGGCCCTGAGCGGTCACTAGGCCCCTGAGGCGGTCACTAGGCCTCTGAGCGCGTTCGGGAGACCGGCAGTTCGTAGAGCGCGAACGCGCGGTCGATGACCGGCTGGGCGACGTTGCGCACGCGGACCCCGCCGGCCGTCGTGCCGTGCTCCGTCCCGAGGTGGGCGTGGCCGTGGACGGCGAGGTCCGCGCCCACGGAGTCGATCGCCTCGGCCAGCAGGTAGCTGCCGAGGAACGGATAGATCTCGACGGGCTCACCCGCCAGCGTGTCGGGGACGGGAGCGAAGTGGGTCAGAGCGATCCGGACGTCGCAGCGCCGGGAGGCCAGCTCCTCCAGCGCGGAGGCGAGGCGCTCGGCGCCGACGTGCGCGACCCGGACCCAGGCCCGCATCTCCGGCTCGCCGAAGGCACCCGCGCTCCGGCCCGCGAACCCTCCGCAGAACCCCTTCACGCCGGCCACGCCGACCCGGTGGCCCGCGACGGGGAAGACGGCGGACTGCCCCTCCAGGACGCTGACGCCCGCGGAGCGGAGCGTACGGGTGACCTCGCCCTCCTCGTCCGAGTGGTAGTCGTGGTTGCCCAGCACCGCGACGACCGGGACCCCGACGTCACGCACCTCCTCGGCCACCACCCGGGCTTCGTCGACGGTGCCGTGCCGGGTCAGATCGCCGGCGAGGAGGAGCAGGTCGGCGCACCCGGGGAGCGTCGTGAACGCGGGACGCAGCAGCCCCTCGCACCCCGGAGCCAGATGGATGTCACCGACCGCCGCCACCCTGACGACGTGGTCGGCGCCGCCCGGGGCGGTCCGCGTCGGCCGGGTCATGGCAGCCGCTCCCGGTGGTCGGGCGCGTCGGCGGAGGGCGTGGTGAGGTCCGTGCGGACGACGAGCCCGTCCAGTTCCTCCTCCGCCACCCGCAGGATCTCGTCCCGGCGGCCGGCCGTGGGCAGCGCACCGGTCAGCAGGACCGTGTCGCCGCGCAGTTCGATCCGGACGCCGAGTTCGGCGATCTCGTCGCCGGCGAGGCGTTCGCGCAGCCGGGCGATCCGGTACTCGACCTCCCGGGAGGTGTGTCCGGCGGTCATCGGCCCGGCTCCCCTCCGTCGTCGGGGCGGGACGGGACGACGTCGAGCCGCTCCAGCAGGTACAGGAAGGCCGCCGCCATCGGCTTGTCCCCGGACTCCTCGCGTACGCGGTCCCAGTCGACGCGCTCCCGCAGCCCGCGGGCGACGGGGAGCAGAGTCCCGAAGTCGCAGTGGTGCTCCGAGAACGCGGCCATCCGTCCGACCATGAGGTCGGTCGGATGGATCACCGGCATGTGCACCGAGTCGACGGGCAGGGTCTCGGCGCGCCGGAGCAGCTCGGTCGTGACGGGGCGGCCCGCCAGGGCGAAGATCAGATCGATCTGCTCCCCGTTCCTGCGGCCCTTGACCAGCCAGTCCTCGGGCGGTTCCACGATCTCGATCCCGTGCTCGCCGAGCAGGGGCGTGACCTGCTCGGCGTCCTCCCTCCGTACGGCGAAGTCCACGTCGTGCTGCAGACGCACGGGGATTCCGTGGGCGTACGCGGCGACGCTGCCGACCAGCGCGAACGGACACCCCGAGGACTTGAGGACCCCGGCGACCTCCTTCGTGACCTCCAGGATCGCCTGGGTGTGGTCCGCCGGCAGGTCCCGCCGGCGGTGACCACGGTCCGTGCGCGCCGCGAACCCCGCGGGACCCGTGTGCCGTCGGTCGTCGGCGGCGGTGTCACCGTGCGCGGGGGCTCCTCCGGCGAGGTTCATCTCGATCCCTCCTGCCGCGTGCGCCGCTGCGGTCCGAAGCCCCGAGGGTCTGCCAGTACCCCGTCCGCCCCGAAGAATGCGCCGGGAGACGTGGTGCCGGACGTTCCCCACGAGCACGGACGTCCGGGCGTCGTCGGGCGCCTCAGTGGGCCCCCGCGCCGAACTCGGCGTGCTGGGTGCGCAGGGCGAAGTCGGCCTCTGCCGCCGGCGGGTCGCCGAGAGAGCGGCGTCGGGTCTCCGCGCGGGCCTCCTGCATCAGTGCCCGGAACTCGACGTCCGTCAGCCTCGGGCGGTACGGGCGACCGCCGGCGTGACTCCGGTTCTCCGCGTGCGTACGCATGGTGACCGATCCGCCTCTCTCGTTCTCGTACCGCGTGTACCCGGTCCGCCCCGGCGCAGGCTCCTCGGCATCGGGGAGAGGGCGGCCGAGTTCGCGGTCCTGCAGGCCACCGGCTGGTCCGACGCCCACCTCGTACGCCTCGTCCTCCACGAAGGCGCGCAGCTGGGCGCCCTCGGGGCGACCTCCGGAGCCGCCGCGGGTGCGGCGCTCGTCGTCTGGCTCACCGGCACGTTCACCCCGGCCCTCGCCGCCACCCCCGCGGCGGCCGCGCTCGGCGGCGTCCTCCTCACCACGACGGCCGCGCTCGCCCCCGCCGCCGCCCTGCTCCGCCTGCCGACGGCCCCCCTACTCGCCGAGGACTGAACCACGGACCACCCCACGACCCCCTCCCCTCCCCTCCACGCCCGGCGGCACGTCGGGCGTGGCCATCGAGGCCACCGGCCTGTCCCGGTCGTTCGACCGCGGCGAGGCCAGGATCACCGCGGTCGACGGCATCACGCTCCAGGTGCCGCCCGGCCAGATCGTCGCCGTCACCGGTCGCTCCGGATCCGGAAAATCGACCCTGCTGCACCTGCTCGGAGCCATCGAACGCGCCGACGCGGGCAGCATCGTCGTCGACGGAACCGGCATCACCGCGCCGGGCAAAAAGGACCTCACCCGCTACCGCAGGACCGTCGGCTTCGTCTTCCAGCGCTTCCACCTGCTCCCCGCCCTCACCGTCCTGGACAACGTCCTGGCCCCCGTCCTCCCGCGCCGCACTCCCTACGACAAGCACGCGCGCGCCCGCGAACTCCTCGACGCCGTGGGCCTCGCCGACCGCGCCCACGCCCACCCCGCCCAACTCTCCGGCGGCCAGCAGCAGCGCGTCGCCCTGGCCCGCGCCCTCGTCGCCCCCCCCGCGCCTGCCGCTCGCCGACGAACCCACCGGCGCCCTCGACTCGGCCACCGGAGCCGCCGTCATGGACCTCATCGTCCGGCTGGGCCGCGAGCACGGCACCACCGTCCTCATCGCCGCCCACGCACGTTCGGTGGCGGCGGGCTGCCGGCGCGCCCTCCACATGCGCGACGGCCGCGTCGTCTCGGACGACGGACAGGCGTAACCCATGTCCGCACGGGTAGCCGCCGGTCGAGGGGGCCGACTCGCGCGGACGGCTCGCGGTGAAGGGACTGCGCCATGAACACCGGCACGCACGCAGAGAAGGCCCGGCGCATCGTCGTCGGGGTGGACGGCTCCCCGGACTCGTACGAGGCCCTGCGATGGGCGGCGGACCAGGCACGCCTGACGGGGGCGAAACTGGAGGTCTGGGGCGCCTACGACGTACCCGGAGCGACGGGCCGGTCCGCGCCGGCCGTGGACGCCGCCTACGACGCGGCACACGCCAGACAGGTGATGACCGAGGAGATACGCGGCGTGCTCGACCGGACCGGCGACGTGCCCCTCGAAGAACACGTGGCCCGCGGCAACCCGGCCGGCGTCCTGACCGAGGCGTCGAAGGGCGCCGACCTGCTCGTCGTCGGCAGCAGGGGCCGCGGCGGCTTCGCGAGCCTCCTCCTGGGGTCCGTCAGCCAGCAGTGCGCCCTGCACGCCTCCTGCCCGGTCGTGATCGTCCGCCCCGGCACCACCGCCACGTGACACCACCGCCACGTGACACGGAGCCACGGGCCACACGGAGCCACGTGACACACGGGTCGGGCGCCGTCCCCGGCCGTCACCGCCAGGCGTCCAGCAGTGCGTCGCGGTGGCCGGCCACCCAGGTGGCGAAGGACTGCAGGCCGGGGTCGAGGCGGCGGGCGGCGGCGACGTCGCGGGCCGCGGTGAAGCGGTGCTCGCACTCCGCGTAGTACTGGAACATGTTCCCCGACTCGTCGACCCCGGGTGCGTCCTGCGCGCGCCAGGCGTCCGGCGTGAGGGGCCGGTACCGTACGGGGACGCCGAGGGACTCGGTCAGGGCCGCGGCCATCGCGTCGACCGTGAGGTGTTCGCCGGCGATGCTGATCGTGGCGGCGACGAAGTCGGCACCGCCGTGGAGGACGGCGAGGGCCGTCCTGCCGATGTCGTCGACCGCGATGCCGGAGAGCCGGCTGTCGCCCATCGGGTAGGAGAGCCGGAAGGTGCCGTCCGGGTCGCGCTGCGGGGCGAAGGCGTCGAGGAGGTTCTCCCAGTAGAAGGTGGCGCGCAGGAACGTGGTCGGCACCGCCTCGTCGAGGAAGTACTGGTCCGCCTCCGCCTTGCCGTCGAAGTGCGGCACCTTGTAGCGCTCCTGGAGCGTCGGCATCCGCGCGTCGTCGAGGGGGACGCAGTCGCGCGTGTCCTCCAGGGTGGACCAGATCGCGTGCCGGACACCGGCGTGGGAGGCGGCCCGCGCGACCGCCCGGGCCTGGGCCTTCTCCCGCTCCGCGTCCATGTGCTCCCAGAAGTTCGTGACCACGAAGGCGCCGTACGCGTGCTCGACGGCCGGAACGAGACTCGGCGGATCGTCCATGTCGGCCCGGACGACGTCGTCGACGCCGAGGCGCTTCAGCTCCCGGGCGGCTTCGCCGTCGGGGTGACGGGTGACGGCGCGTACGGTGAACTCCTCCTCACCGTCGGCGAGGATGGCCCGCACGAGCCCGCCACCCTGCCTGCCGGTCGCCCCGAACACGGTGATGATCTTCTTCTCGGTCATGGCTCGATCGCCTCGCACCTCGGTCACCCGCGGCTCTTCACGAGAGCGCGCCGCGGCCGCGCTCGTCCCTCTCCAGCGCTTGCCCCGCACGGGCGCCGGCATGCCCCCGCGACGCGCACCCGCCGCGAGGGCCTCTCCGTCGGCGCGCCCCGCCGAGGGGCGGTCAGGCGCCGGGAGCGGTCAGGCGCCGGCGGCCACGTCCGTCAGCCAGGCGTGCCAGTCGTCCTCGTAGTCCAGCGCGGTGAGGAACGCGCGGGCGGCGTTCCAGTTCCCGGTGCGGTAGTGGCCGAGGACGGTCGCGACGTCGTCCGGGTGGCGCTCGATCATGTAGCGGGTGGCGAGATAGCCCCAGTTGTAGGTGCGGTTGACGTCGCTGTTGGCGTAGGTGGTGTCGAACAGCGTGCGCAGCGCGTAGGTGTGCTTGCCGGCCTCGGCGAGCGCGTTGGTGTAGGGGATGCCGCGGTAGGAGTAGGAGATGTACTCGGCGATGCCCTCGCCCCACCAGACGGTGGGGGTGGTCTGGCTGTCGGCGAAGTCGCCGTGGAGGTCGTAGCGGCCGTCGAGGTAGTGGGTGTACTCGTGGTTGAGGTTCCAGATCTGCCAGCCGGGGCTCACGTCGGTGCGTTCGTAACATATGAACCGGGGCTGGTTGCCGGTTCGCGCGGGGTCCCCCTCCAGGTACATGCCGCCGTTGTTGGTGTCGATGCCGTAGATCCGGCCGGCGTACGCCTTGTAGTCCGCGCTCGAGTTGAAGACGTCGACCTCGAGCTTGGTGTTGTAGTCGTCGGCGACGGGGCCCGAGTCCTTGACCACGCTGTGGAAGGTGGCGTCCTGGCCGGCGAGGCTCTCACAGGTGGCGGCCAGTTGGGCGGCGGTCATCTCCTGGGCGCGGATCCGCAGTGTCGGGCCGCAGTCGTGGACGAGGGGCAGGATCCGGGCTTCGAGTCTGCGGCCGCCGGCCGCGGTGAGGGCGGGCGTGGTCTTGCCCGTGCCGTGGGCCGGGCGCTGCCCGGCGTCGGCGAAGACGTGGTCCGGGGCGGGCTCGCCCCGGCCGGTCGGCGCCGCGTGGGCGGCGGCAGCGGGGGTGGCGACTGCGATCAGCAGGGCGGTGGCGATGGCCAAGGCGCGCAAGTTCGGCTCCTGGAAGGTGAGGTGGGAACCCGTCGGCTTCGGGATGCGGAGTAAAATGGCACATGTCACATGTCTGTGCAAGGGTGTGCGCAGGACCGCGACCGGACTGCTCGCCCCTTTCCGGTCGGCGTCTCGTGGCCCCGCGTGGCGGACGCATCCCCGCGTCCCGCCGCAGGACACGCGACGACGAGGAGCGGTGATGACCGGTCAGGACTTTCTGACGGCGAAGATCGAGCGCGGTTTCGACCGGCTCGACGTGAACGGCAACGGTGTGCTGACCGAGGACGACCACGTGGTCATGGGCCGCCGCGTGGCGTCCTGCCTCGGGCACGCCGAGGACTCCCCGGAGGCGCGGCGGATCGCCGACGCGTACCTGGGCATCTGGCGGGAGGTGCACCTGCCGTTCCTGCCGGCCGGCGGGCAGGGAATCCCGAAGGACCGGTTCGTCGCCTCGACCCGATTGCTGGCCGGGAACCCCGGTGCCGCCGAGGCGACCCTCGGCGGGATCGCCGAGGCCTACCTGCGGATCGCGGACATCGACCAGGACGGGCGGGTCGGCCCCGAAGAGTTCCTCGCCTTCCGGCGCGGGCACTTCCCCGGGTTCACCGAGGAGGACGCGGCCGAGGTGTTCCGGCACCTCGACACCGATGGCGACGGCACGCTGTCGCCCGCCGAATTCACCCACGCCGTCGTGGAGTTCTGGACCAGCCCGGACCCCGAAGCCCCCGGCAATTGGTGGATGGGACAGCCGGTACCCAAGCCGGTACCGAGCCAGGATTGATCCGCCCGTCTCCGACCCGTCGAAGCCGGGGGCGGCGGGGTGTTCCGGGTGACGGTGCCCAGGCGGTTCGCGCGGAGAAGGAATTCCCGTGCTGCCGACGCCTGTTGCGGCGTACATGAATCTCGGAGTAAAGCTCAGCTCGACCTCCCGGCAGCTTCCCCTCGACAGCACCGTCGCGCTCGCGCGTGAGGCGCGGGACGCCGGTCTGCACTCGGGGTGGTTCGGTCAGTCCTTCGCGTACGATTCCCCCTCGCTGGCCGCGCTCGTCGGCCGCGAGGTGCCGGACCTGCACGTGGGGACGGCCGCGATCCCGATCTTCGGCCGCCATCCGCTGCTCGTCTCCAGCCAGGCCCAGACGGCGCAGGCGGCCACCGGCGGCCGCTACCACCTCGGGCTCGCGCTCGGAACCCGGCACCTCACCGAGGGCGCGTTCGGCCTGCCGTACCAGCGGCCCATCGGCCTGCTCAGGGAGTTCCTCACCGCCCTGCGGCCCCTCCTCGAAACCGGCGAGGCCGACTTCCACGGCGAACTGCTGACGGCGACGACCCCCTACTCCGCAGCCGTCCCGGGAGCGCGGCCGCCGGTGCCGGTGCTGGTCGCGGCCATGGGGCCGCAGGCCCTGCGCGTGAGCGGTGAACTCGCCGACGGGATCCTGCCGTTCCTGGCCGGACCGCGTGCGCTCGCCGAGCACATCGTCCCGGCCGTGACCGCCGCGGCGAAGGCGGCGGGCCGGCCCGCGCCCCGGATCGTGGCGCTCGTCCCCGGTGCGGTGACGGCCGACGCCGAGGGTGTGCGGCAGCGCGCCGCGGAAGCGCTCGCACTGTACGAGCGCGTCCCCTCCTACCAGCGCGTCATCGAGCTCTCCGGCGCCGACCGGGCCGCCGACCTGGCCGTCCTGGGCGACGAGGAGGCCGTGGCCGCCGAGGTGCGGCGCTACCGCGACGCCGGGGCGACGGAGGTGGTGTTCACCGCGACGGACCTGAGCGGCGAGGACGACCGGCGCCGCACCTGGAAGCTGCTCGGCGAGCTGTCGTGCGACTGAGCCGGCCGCGCCGGTCGTGCCGGTCGTGCCAGTCGCGCCAGTCGCGCCGGACCCTACCGGTGCGCGCGGCGGCCTCGCCCCGTCAGAGCTGCTCCGGTACCTCCACGTGGTCGCCGATCGCGACGACCAGGACCCGGGAGCCCGGTTCGGTGGAACGCCGGCGGTGGCGGACGCCGCCGGACGGCAGCAGGGTGTCGCCGAGGCCGAGGTGGTGGATCCGGCCGTCGGCCACGTACATGAGCTGGTCGTTGCGGTGCCGGAAGCCGCGGCCCGCCGCGTGCGCGCGCCGACGAGCTCCAGCGTGTGCAGCCGGTGACGGCCACACGCCGCGCGATCGAAACAGCCGGTGTCTCCGGCACGGACGACATCGACCGTACGGGTCTCGGCGGCGACTCGCGCCGCTGCCGGCCCAGCAGGTCCTGGCGATGATGCCGCCCGGGGCCACGGCCTCCCTGCTCAGCGCCATCCTCCCGCAGCCCCCAGGCGTGTGGCGGATCGGCGGCGACCTCCCGTTCGCCATGCTGCCCGGCGGCGCGCCGCCGACGCCGTCCTCCTGGCGGTACTGCCCCTGCACGCCCGGGTCGTACGGCTTCCCACCCCTCGTCATGGGCGTGACGGTGTTCCCCGACGGCACGGGCGAGCCGCGCGCGGTGCTGCTCGCCGCGCTCACGGTCGCCGCGTACGTGCTCCTGCATGGCGTCTGGCGCCAGACGTCCGTCCTGATAGACATGGCGGCGGGCACCGCCGTGGGGGCGACGACCGGGCTCTGGGCCTTCGCCCCCGCCGCCGGAAGCGGCTTCGGGACATGGCGGTTCGGCCTGGTGGCCGCCCTTCCGCTGCCCGGGTTCGGCCGCACCACGCCGACCGAGATCACCGGCCAGACCGTGCTCGACAGCGAGACCCCCGGCCGTACCCCCGCTCCGGAGCGGGACGCCCCGCGCGTCGCCCGCGCCGACGCCGTGGTCTCCCTCACCGGCGGACCGCAGCCGCTTCGTCACCGCAGGCGCCGGAGTGCGCCTGACCGCCCTCGGCCAGCGGAGTGCCGAGCATCGAGATATGCGCTTCTACCACGCCGCTCGCGTCGGGGCAGGGCGCGCTCGCGCGCGACGGCCGAGAGGGTGGTCCGCCTGGGCCGGGGGCGTGGGTCGGCGGCGTGCTGAGGCAGAGCACACGTCGTCGTCGCTGAGCCCCCGTTCGCGTCCGTACCGGTCCGGCGCCTCGGGAAGGGCGTCCACCGGCAGGACGACCACCGCGGGCCGCCCGGAAGTTCCCGAGGACTGATCGGGCCTCCGCCCTGAATCCGGCGGTGACACTCACGGTGTCGCGGGGGTCCTTGTCGTGGCGGTCGTGGCGGGTGCGTCCTGTCGGTAGAAGATGTCGATGTCCACCTCTTCGCCGCCGACGATCAGGGTGTCCCATGCTCCGCTCTCCCACAGTGTGTGCAGGGTCGAGGAGTTGAGCGACTCGAGGTGGTTCCGGAGGGTCGGGTCGTCGGGCATGCCGGGGAGGCGTGACGCCAGCCGGCCGCGGATCGACCGCAGTCGTTCCATGAGGGCGTCGACGGCCGCGGCCCTGTCGACGTGCTTCCCCTCGTTCTCCTCGATGCTCCGGGCCACCTTCTCCTTGATCGGGAGGCTGACGCCGTTCTCGTCGGTGGTGATCATCGTGTTCCAGGCGCGGCTCTTGTGCCGGTACTGGAGCATGGACATCGCTGCTTCGTGGCGCGCGAAGTCGGCGTCGCGGAACGGCCTGCCCGTCCAGGCCCCATCGAGGGACCGGGCCAGCGAGATGGCCGAGCCCAGTCCGCTGTTGAGCCCGCGCCCCGGCCAGAAGTGGATGGCGTTGGCGGCGTCGCCGAGGAGGAATCCGTACGTCCCCGGTGAGCTGGGTGTGGTCGCGTACAGCCGGGTGGTGAACCTGGGGCGCTGAACCATGTCGAGCCGGAAGGCCGTGACGGCGCTCAGGTCCTTCTCGGCGACGCTGAACAGTGCCAGCCCTTCCAGTACCCGCTTCCACAGGGCCGAGCCCTTGACCATGGCCGGCAGGAAGAGCGTGCTGTGCGTCGAGCACTGGAAATCACCGTGGTCGTCGCGGCCCATCACGCAGGGGCGTGAGGCGATGCACTCCTCGAATACGTGCCGGACCGGATCGATGCCGACGACTTCCGCGGCCTCGGCGTCGGTCAGCCGCATGTTCAGGAATCCCTCGCCGCGAAGGGCGTTGAGGAGAAAACGGTTCTGGGCGACGGTCAACAGGACCGTCATGGGGTCCGTGAGCGTCGATTTGACGCGGAGACCCAGGACGACGTCCTGGACGTGCTGACCGTGCAGCGAGTAGATGGATTTGTCGGCGGTGCCGAACTTGTCCGCGAAATACTCGCGCGTCCGGGAGCGGCCGCCCTCGCAGATGGCGAGTACGTGGTCCGTGGTGCCGGACTTCTGGTGCTCGGCCGGGTCGAACGCGGCGGGGACCAGCCGGATGCGGTCCGGCTTCTCGTTGGCCAGTTCGAGGAGCGTGTCCTCGATGTAGGCGATCCGGAGGTTCCTCGGGCTGCGGCCCCGGATCGAGTCGGGGCCGACGGGCCACATCTCGGAGAACGCGTCGCCACGGAACAGGCGTTGCTGCACCTCCTCGGGGAGGTTCAGGTACTGGCGGCTCTGCACGGTGACGACCTGTTGCCGGCGCACATTGCCCTGGCCTTCGCTCTTCCAGACGACCTTCGGCCCGTCCTGGGTCCAGCGGCCGTCGTGCACGGTGATGGCGACACGATGCCCCATGAGGTGTTCCAGGAGGAGAGCGAAGCTCAGGCCGACGGGGCCTCCGCCCGAAACCGTGACGTTCAGTACCGGCCCTGCCGTCACGGTCGCCTGGGGGGAGTGGCGGAGCGGGAGCGGCACGGAGAGGTCGAGGATGGTCTCCATCGCGTCGGCCGCCTCGAAACGGAACGTCTCGGTTCCTATCTCGATGAGATCTCCGGGCTGCAGTTCGTGCGAGGTCACGCGCGTCCCGTTGACGCGTGTTCCATTACTGCTGCCGCTGTCGTACACCACGAATCCGTGCCCCTCACGGCGCACTTCGGCGTGAAAACGGGAGACGTTTCCGCCGAGAATCACGATGCTGTTGTCGCCGTTGCGACCCAGGGTCACCGGTGTGGCGCCGATCGCGAACTGCTTTCCGGTCAGAGAGCCTTGATGGCCGACGAGCCGAGGAGGCATGGGTCACCCAATTCCATGAGTCACGGATCCGATGACGAATTGCGAAGCCGGTGACCGAACGGCGACACCTGCATCACACACCGCGAGTTGTCCGGCACGCAGGGCAATCCTAATGCGGCCACGACGTCGATGAGAAGGCATACGGACTGACTGGACATCACACGGTGTCCATTCCGTGAAGCTGTGACAGCAGAGGACCGGTGGGGGCGGCTGTGACGCATGTGAAAGAAACGCGAAACGGCAACGGTCGCGACACCGCCACGGCGGGCACGGCCCCGCCGGCGCCCCGCCGGCCGGTTGCACGAGGACCACGATGGTGAGTAGGCAGCCAAAGACGAAGGCGTAGCAGCGTCTCGGGGACGAGGAGGGTGGTGATGATGCGTGCCGGACCGGCTCCCATGGACCGGGCCACCTCGCTGACGCCGACCCCGAGGAGGGAGAGCGCGGCCTGGGTGGTGACCATCGCGGGCACGGTGAGGGTGATGTGCACCAGGATCCGGTGCCCGGACGCTCGGAAGGAGTTCGCGGAACATGATGTGCCGCCGGCTCGGGCCGAGAGCCCGCGCCGCCTCGGTGAACTCCCCTTCGCTCAGGGGTCGTACGACCGTGCGCAGCACCATGGGGAGCGGCACCCAGCCGAACAAGGAGAAGGCGAGGACCAGGACGAGGAGCTGCATCCAGGCGGGTTCGCTGCCGCCTGGCCCGACGAAGCGGGTCTGCACGACCGGGCCCAGGGTCGTCAGGAACAACAGGGCCGGGAACGCGAGCAGGAGGTTGCAGGCGAAGGTGCAGGCCCTGCCGAGGTGCGGATGCTGTACAGGAACTGGGCGAGGGCGTCGCGGCCGAGCCCGGGCTCGATGCCGAACCAGTGCTCGGCCGAGATGCCGTTCCGGCCGTAGTGCTCGGTCGGGATAGTGCCGTCGGGGGCGGTGATCAGGGGTGCCGCGAGGGCGAGGGGCACGAAGGACCCGGCGACACGCGACGAGACGATCCCGACCCGATCGCGCCGGAACGCGTCCACCTTCGATACCCCTACCACGCTGCCGCACTCCCTCTTTTTCGAGGCGCGCCGACGTGGGGGAACGTCCTGGATCACCTCGGAGATGGGTCGTCGCTCCGGACATGAGGCAAGTCGCCCGAACGCGAGATGGTCTTCACAGTCCGCAGGCACCTTCCTTCGTGTCGCTAGAAGAAGCCCGGCTTGTTCGGGGAATAGGACACCAGCAGGTTCTTCGTATGCTGGAGGTGCACGCCTCGCATGGCCTATGACCAGCGGAAACGACCTCGATTCGCCCAAGCTGTAGGCGGCTGGTCCGTGTATGGCCCGGATCTTGGTCGGCACGGAGTGGGTCCCTGACCGATGGCCCGTGGCGGCGGCGAGTTGGCACACAAGCGAGGGCGGGCCGACGGGCCGCCACCGAGCATGCCTTGATCCAACGTGCCACGAGAGAGAAGGTCGCCAGGCCGCGGCCTTACGCGGGAGTTAGCGCCCTGGGTTCCGCCGAATCTAGGAGAGGAGGGGGGAAGCTGCGAGCCCGCCTGTATCTAGGGTAAGGAGCGCGGTCTGGCTGTACTCGCGCCAGGTGCGCAGGTGGTCATTGCTGCGGGGCTGACGTTCGCCAAACACGCCCAGCACAATCCGCATGTGTAGTTGTTCGAGACGCTGGGTGAGCCAGTCCCGCCGGACCAGGAGTGTGTTGATCGTTCCGGTGGGCCTGGTGCCTCGCAGGCCCCTCACGACCAGTTGGCCTTCGGAGGTGTGCCAGTTGCCGTTGTCGGGGTCGCAGTGTAGACCGGCTCCGTTCATGAGCCGCGTGCAGGGAGCCGTCGGTGGTGCGGGCGAACCTCTCTGGGGCGCAGGGACCGGTAGAGGGTTGGACCACTGGGCGGCCAGCTTGTGCAGATTGGCAAGCAGATCCTTGTCAGTGAGGGCTGTCTTCGTGCGGCGGCCCTTGAACTGCTCCAGACTGCCATTGGGTGCGGCGGGTGGTTCGGTGTCGCCGACTGCGTAGTTGGGCTGGGAGGGCGTGTTGTCGTCATCCGTGTCGTGTTGGAGCAGGGGAAGCTCACTCAGGTAGACGGCATGCCAGGCGGGGGGTTCCGGCATCCAGCGGCCCATGAGGCTGCGCGAACTCAGGAACTCCATGACCTGTTCGTGCTGGGTGTCCTCGACGAGCCAGCTGTGCACGATGTGCCACTGTTCCGCCTGGCCGGTCCAGTCTTTCCCGGCGGCGTGATCGGAGACGTACTCGTTGAGTACGACCCAGGAGGCTCCGTCCAGGACGCGGCTGCCCAGTTGTGCTAGGTCTGGCAGCTCCTCGGTGGGATGAGGGGCCGGCGGGAGCGTGGGATCGATGTCGGCCAGGAGCAGTGCCGCAGCGCCTGGACAGTGGGTGAACTGGCGGGTCGGTCGGTGCTTCATGTGTCGATGGTTGGCGAGACGTTCGACCAGTGCATGCAGACACACTGCACAGTCTTCGAGCTCGGAGCCCTCCCGATCCGGGTTGTGCTTCGGGGGCGGTCGGGACCACCGCCAGCCGCCGGGCGAGCGTGGTCGGCGATGTCTGCGCGAGGTCGGAGCCGCCGATCCGGATCCGCCCGTCGCGCGGCGGAAGCAGCCCGCACAGGGTCCGTGGCAGCGTGGACTTGCCCGCGCCGTTGGGGCCGAGCAGGACGGTCGGTTCGCCGGCCCGTGCTTCGAGGTCGGGCCCCGCGAGCACGGCCCGCTCCGCGACCGTGCCGCGCCGACCGGGTGCGGTGGCCGACGGAGAGCCCCTGCGGGGTACGTGTCGTCCTCGCCCACGAGGTGAGTGGGGCCGGCGGAACGTCGGATGTCAGGGAGGGGCGTCAGCGCACCGGGATCCTCCCCTCCGTCCCGCCTTCGGCGCTCTCAGGCCGGTGTGGCAGGAGAGCCACGGCCAGGGCGGGCAGGGCGGCGAGGACGAGCCACGGTACGGCCGGCGGCAGGCCCAGGTCGAGGAGGGAGCCGGTGGCGGAGCTGCCGATGAGAACGATCAGGCCCGACAGGGAGGACAGAGCGCCGGTGTAGAGGCCGAGGCGGCCTTCCTCGGCGAGGTCGGGCACCCAGGCGCGGGCGGCCGGGACGACGAGCATCTGGCCGAGGGTGAGCAGGACGACGTATCCCGCGGCGGGAAGCAGGGCCCAGGTCCCCGTCCAACCGGCGGGGAGGGCGGCGGCCACGACCGCGAAGCCGGCCGCGATGATCAGCAGCCCGGTGGCCATGGAGCGGCGCAGGTCGAGCCGGTCACTCGCCCAGCGGGTCATCGGGAGCTGGGCGCACACGACCAGCAGGGAGGACAGGGCGAACAGCCAGGACAGGGCCTCCTGGGACCCGGTCGCGCGCCGCACCTCGTCCGGCAGGGCGAGGTAGAGCTGGTTGTAGGCGAGCAGGTAGGCGCCGTACGCGCAGCACAGGGAGAGGAAGCGGCGGTTGCGCAGCAGCACGCGCACTCCACCGCGTTCCCGAATGCGGACCCGGCCGGGGATGTGCTGCGGCATCAGCCACATGTGCCCGGCCAGAACGAGGACGAAGACCCCGGCTCCGGCGAGGCAGACGGTGCGGAAGTCGACGGCGAGCAGCAGGGCGCCGAGCAGCGGGCCGACGAAGGCGCCGGCCTGTCCTGCCGCGCTGAGCAGGGCCAGTACCCGGGTGCGTGAGCCGTGGCCCTCTTCCTCCCAGATCACCGCTTGCCGGGCGACCTCGGACTCCACCGCCGGGGAGAACAGGGCGGCGGCGAAGCCGATCAGCAGCACGGCGCCGATCACGCTCCACGTCGCCTCCGCGTACCCGAGACAGGCGAAGCCGGCGATCCGCAGCACGCAGCCGACGAGGACGAGGGGGCGCACGCCGTGACGGTCGACGAGCCAGCCGCCGACCATGAACAGGCCCTGCTGGCTGAAGGTGCGCAGGCCGAGGACGAAGCCCACCATCCAGCCTGCCATGCCGATCGCGGTGCCGAGGTGCGTGGCGAGGAACGGCAGGACAGCGTAGAAGCCGACGTTGAAAGCGAGTTGGGTCAGGATCAGCAGCCGCAGGAGCGGTGAGAGGTGCTTCCAGGTCCGCTCGCGCGGGGATCGTGCGGCGGAGCGGCGGCGCAGGACGCGGGTCATCGGATCGCTCATGAGGTGGGTGAGGGGGAGGGGGATACGGCGGCGAGGACGGTGTCGGCACGCGGCGGTTCCATGTCCGGCGGAACCTGGGGCGCGGAAGGTCCGGGCCGTGCGCCGGGCCGGGAGTTCCGCTTCGGGCGGGGCAGGCGCACACCGCCGGACGCGGTCACGGCCAGCGCCCCGAGCAAGGCGAGGACGGCGGCGGGGGCGAAGACCGCCCACGGTGCGCGTTCGGCGTACGGCTGGTTCTCGGCGATCAGCAGACCCCACTCGGGAGAGGGCGGCTGGGCGCCGAGGCCGAGGAAGCCGAGGGCGGCCAGGGCGAGGGCGATGCCGGGGAGCCGGAGCACGGCATGGCGGGTGACGGGTGGCAGGACGGCGGGCAGGAGCACGCGCCGGAGCACGTACCGGGATCCGGCGCCCAGCGCGCGGGTGGCCGCCAGGTGGGTGGTGGCGCGCTCCTGCTGGAGCAGGGCAGCGGTGTGGGTGGCCAGGGGGGACCAGGCGACGACGGCCACGGCCAGCGCGGGTGTCCACGACCCGCTGCCCGCGATCCCGGTGACGAGGAGGCCGGCGAGGACGGGCGGCAGGGCGTTGACGGTGTCGACGACCGGAGCCGACAGTCGGGGCAGCAGGCCCAGCAGGATGCCGGTCACGAGGGCGAGGGCGCTCACCGCGAGGGCTGTACCGAGGGTGTCGAGCGCACCGTGGGCGATGCGGGCGAGGATGTCCCGGCCGAGGGCGTCGGTGCCGAACGGGTGCGTCCAGGACGGGGACTTCAGCCGCGCGCTGGTGTCCAGCGCGAGCGGGTCGCGCGGCAGGCCGGATCCGATGACCGCCAGCAGCAGCGCCCCGTACAGCACAGGCGCGATGCCGCGCGCGGGCGGGGTCGGCCGGTGCAGGGACTGCAGGGCGCCGTCGCGCAGTGCGGGCCCGATCATGAGCCGGGCCACGAACCGGGCCAGGAGGCCGACGGCCGCCGCGAGCACGACCAGGGCGAGCGTGCCGGTCTGCAATACGGGCAGGTCCTGGGCGAGGGCGGCACGCAGGGTGAGCCGGCCGAGGCCCGGAATGTCGTAGATCTGCTCGATGGCGACGGAGCCGCCGGTCAGACCGACCACGAACAGTCCCAGGTTCGGCAGGAGTCCGGGCACGCAGCGGCGCAGCGCCTTGCGGGCGACGGACTTCGGCGGGAGGCCGCGGGCGGTGGCGGCCAGGGCCCAGGGCTCGGCGAACGCGCTGGGCAGCAGGTCGTCCAGCATGCGCCCGAGGACGGCGCCGGCGGGCAGCCCGAGGGCGAGCGAGGGCAGCACCATCCACTGTGGTCCATACCAGCCCAGGGCGGGCAGCCAGCCGAGTTGTACGCCGATCACCGAAGCCAGCACGGAGGCGACGAGGAACTCGGGGAGCGCGGCCAGCACCGCGGCCCCGGTGCCGACCGGGCTGCGGTCGCCGAGCCGGCGCCGCGAGCCGAGCCGAAGGGTACGGGCGCACACCGCGGCGGCCGTGGCGGAGGCGACGGCGAGAGCCCCGGCCATCAGCAGCAGGGAGACACCGAGGGCCTGGGCGGCGGCGGGCAGCACGTCGGTGCCGGAGACCCATGACTGGCCCGCGTCACCGTGCACCAGCCCGCCCAGCCAGCGTCCGAGCAGGGTCGACGGGCCTTCACCCAGGCCGAGTTCGTGGCGGATTGCGTGCAGTGTCTCCGGAGTCGGGTCGCGTTCCGCCGAGCGGGCCTTGAGGACGGTCAGCGCCGGGTCGGTGCGCGACAGCCACGGCAGCAGGCCGATCGCGCACACCAGGGCGGCCGTGAGGACGGTCCGCCACAGCAGGACGAGGCCACCGCCCCGCGCGAGGGCGCGTAGGCCACCGCCCCGCGCGAGGGCGCGGAGGGCGGCGGGCAGCGCGGAAGGACCGCTGAAGCCTACGGACATGCTGCTCAGCGCCGGGTTCCGGTGCCGATGAGCTGCCGCTCGAACGGGTCGAGCAGCGCGCCCCTGACGGACGTGCCGATCCCGGTGACGACCTTCAGATGGACGAGAGGGATCTCCGCATCGGTGCTGAGGATCGCCGCCTCCGCTGCCAGGGCGGCGTCCTGCCGTTTCGCCGGGTCGGACTCGGCCTGGGCGGCGGCGACCAACCTGTCGACGTTCTTGTCGCACAGGAACGACAGGTTGTAGCTGCCGCCGCAGGTGTGGTCGCTGGCCAGGACGGTGACCGGGTCCCCGGTGTCGAGCATCATGTTGCGGGAGACGACGGCGGCGTCGAACTCCGCGGCGAGCAGGTCGCTTTCGAGCCGGGCGTAGGTGCGGACCTCCAGCTTCACCTTGAACCCGGCCTTCTCCAGCTGCTGCTGCAGCACCTGGGCCGTCTCGGGCAGTTCCGGCCGGTCGTTGAAGGTCGCGATGGTGATGCTCTTGCCGTCGGGGCCGGCGGCCTCCGCCCGGCCGGCCGGCTCGGTACGCTTGTCGGCGGCCCAGGTCAGTGCGGGGCCGTAGAGCCCCTGTGCGGGTTCGGCGTACCCCTCGTACACGCCCTCGGCGACGGCGGAGGCGTCGACCGCCTCGCGCGCGGCGGCACGCAGCCGCGCGTCGGTGAACGCGCCGGACCTGGTGTTGAGGTACAGGCTCGTGTTGCGTGCGGTGTTCGTCTCGTGAGCTGTGCCCTTGGCCAGTGAGGAGACCTGGGCCACGGGGAGCGTCTCGGCGATGTCCACATCGCCCGTGCGCAGGGAGTTGGCGCGGGCGGTGCCGTCGGAGACGAACTTCGCGTCGATGCCGGCGGCTTGGGCGCGCCCGCCCCAGTAGTCGTCGAAGCGCTCCAGGGTGGCCGCCGTGTCGCCGGTGGTCTTCGTGAGTTCGAACGGGCCGGTGGCGGTGCCGACCGGGCTGGCGGCTCCCTTCGTGTCGTACGCCTTGGGGGAGAACACCGCCAGGCTCGGGTTGGTCAGCCGTAGCGGCAGCACCGGGTCGGCCTCGTCTGTGCTCACCCGGACCTTGCCGCCACCTGCGGCCTCGGCGGTCAGCTTCACCCCGGAGACCGCGGAGGGTGTCGGCTCGGCCGCGGCGGCGTGGGTGAGGGCGGCGGCGACGGCCTCGGCGGTGACGTCGCCGCCGTCCTGGAACTTGGCATCCCGCAGGGTGAACACCCAGCTCCTGCCGCCCTTCTCGCTGTTCCACGACTCGGCGAGCGCGGGCACCACCGTGCCGTTGGCGTCCAGACGGGTCAGCCCCTCGCTCACGCCCAGCTTGGTCAGGAGGAACGCGTCCCGTCCGTACGGGGAGAAGTTCTCCGCGGGCGCGAAGGCCATCGCGACGCGCAGTCGTGAACCCTCGCCGGAGCCCGAGGCCCCGGAGGCGGGCGAACCGCTGTCGCCGGAGGCGAAGCAGCCGGTGAGCAGCGGGACGAGGAGCAAACCGGCTATGAGCCGACGGCGGGGGCTTCTCATGATGGGGGTTCTCGTCTTCCGGTCGTGCCGATCAAGGGACGTCGACCGCTAGAGTAAGCGATAATCGTTTTCATTTAAACCATGGGTGCCTCGAAGCGCAGGGTCCCCTGATCTCCGTCGGGCTCCGTCCGCTCGTCGAGCACCAGCTTTCCCAAGGACCGTCACAGCGCCTCCGCGCCCGGCGAGGACGCATCCAGAGTGGGTTCGGCGGGTGCGCGGGGCCTCACGCGTCCAGGGCCGCCAGGAGCGTGTGGCGGGGCGGGGCGGGCGGGGCGAGTTGGAAGCGTTCGGGATCGATGATGTCGGCGTGCCATCGCGGCACGTAGCCGGTGTCGAAGTCGCGGTGGACGTCGTACGCAGGGCGTTGGACGCGCTCGGCCGGAAGATCGACGGAGAGTCGCCCGCGGAGAGTCCGCCGCGGCGAAGACCACCCTGCGGAAGCGATCGGCCTTCAGCGAGGTCCTCGGAACTGCCGTCGACAAGGGACACTTCGCGGAGAATCCGCTCGCAAGGGTCAAGTGGCAGGCCCCTGGGGTGAGCGATGAAGTGGGCCCGCCCTGAGTGCCGAACCCGGCCCAGGTTGCTCGCCTGCTGACCGCTGCTGGCGAACAACAGGGCCGCGGCCCGCACCTTGAGGCGTTCTTCGGCTGCATGTACGACGCGGCCATGCGTCCGGCGGAGGTCGTCCACCTGCGGATCTCGCAGTGCCATCTGCCGAAGAGCGGCTGGGGGCATGCTCAACCTGAGCGGAGGTGTCGTCACGGCCGGCAAGGAGTGGACGGACGAGGGCGCGGCCCACGAAGTGCACTCCTTGAAGCGGCGAGCCGTCAAGGCCACACGTCCCGTGCCGATACCGCCGCCGTTCGCGCACACGCTGCGAAAACACGCCGATCGCTTCGGCGTGGCGCCCGATGGCCGAGTGTTTCGCAATGCGGCCGGCGGCTACGTCGATGCAGCGGGCTACGGCAAGCTCTTTCGGTCCTACGCCAAGTTCCTGGACAGTCTGCAGGAGCATTCCCACCGGCTGGTCAAGGAGCCGATGCAGAACTGGAGCCGGCGCAGCGAGGACAGCAGCCCAAGGGCTGAGCCGCCATCTGGCCCGTGTATGGCCCGGAACCGCTGGTCAGGACTGGGATACCGGCGGGATGAAAGGGATGAAGGGGGCATTTCTGCACCTCCCCCATGGGAGGGGCGTGCGCTCCAGAAAGGCGCCTGACCCGGGGAAAACTCCAGGTCAGGCGCCTCCTTTCGTGCCGTTAGAAGAAGCCGAGCTTCTTCGGCGAGTAGCTCACCAGCAGGTTCTTCGTCTGCTGGTAGTGCTCCAGCATCATCCTGTGGTTCTCCCGGCCGATGCCCGACTGCTTGTAGCCGCCGAAGGCCGCGTGGGCCGGGTAGGCGTGGTAGCAGTTGGTCCAGACGCGGCCCGCCTGGATGGCGCGGCCCGCGCGGTAGGCGGTGTTCGTGTCGCGGGTCCAGACGCCGGCGCCGAGGCCGTACAGGGTGTCGTTGGCGGTGCGGATCGCGTCGTCGAAGTCGGTGAAGGAGGTCACCGCGACGACCGGGCCGAAGATCTCCTCCTGGAAGATCCGCATGCGGTTGTCGCCCTCGAAGACCGTCGGCTGGATGTAGTAGCCGCCCTCCAGGTCACCGCCGTGGCCGACCTGCTGACCGCCCGTCAGGATCTTGGCGCCCTCCTGCTGGCCGATCTCCAGGTAGGAGAGGATCTTCTTCAGCTGCTCCGCCGACGCCTGCGCGCCGATCATCGTCGCCGGGTCCAGTGGGTGGCCCGCGACGATCGCCTCCGTGCGGGCGACCGCCGCCTCCATGAACTCGCCGTAGCAGCCCCGCTGCACCAGCGCGCGCGACGGACAGGTGCAGACCTCGCCCTGGTTGAGGGCGAACATCGTGAAGCCCTCCAGCGCCTTGTCGCGGAAGTCGTCGTCCGCCGCCCACACGTCCTCGAAGAAGATGTTCGGCGACTTGCCGCCCAGCTCCAGCGTCACCGGCTTCAGGTTCGCGGAGGCGTACTCCATGATCAGGCGGCCCGTCGCCGTCTCGCCGGTGAAGGCGATCTTCGCGACCCGCGGGGAGGAGGCGAGCGGTTTGCCGGCCTCCTCGCCGAAGCCGTTGACGATGTTCAGCACGCCCGGCGGCAGCAGGTCGGCGACCAGGCTCAGCCAGTAGTGCACCGAAGCCGGCGTCTGCTCCGCCGGCTTCAGCACCACCGCGTTGCCCGCCGCCAGTGCCGGAGCCAGCTTCCACACCGCCATCAGGATCGGGAAGTTCCACGGAATGATCTGCCCCACCACCCCCAGCGGCTCGTGGAAGTGGTACGCCACCGTGTCCTCGTCGATCTCGCTGAGCGACCCCTCCTGCGCCCGCAACGCCCCCGCGAAGTACCGGAAGTGGTCGATGGCCAGCGGGATGTCCGCCGCGAGGGTCTCCCGTACCGGCTTGCCGTTGTCCCAGGTCTCCGCGACCGCGAGCGCCTCCAGGTTCGCCTCCATACGGTCGGCGATCCGCAGCAGCACCGCCGACCGGTCGGCCGCCGGGGTCCGCCCCCACGCCGGCGCGGCCGCGTGCGCCGCGTCCAGGGCACGCTCCACGTCCTCCTCGGTGCCCCGGGCGATCTCGGTGAACGGCCGGCCGTCGACCGGGCTCGGGTTCTCGAAGTACCGGCCGCGCGCCGGGGCGACGTACGCGCCGCCGATCCAGTGGTCGTAACGCGGCTGGTACGCCATGAGCGCGCCCTCGGTGCCGGGTGCGGCGTAACGGTTCATCGGCAGACCTCCCTGAAGGTCGTCGTACGGATCCGGGCCGCCGGGGCGCCGCCGGGACCGCCGGAAGGCGGTGACCGGAGGCCGGAGGCCGGGCGGCGGAAGCCGAGCGGCGGACGGCGGGCGCGCGGCGCCCCTGGGACGGCGAGGCGCCCGTCCGCTCGACCGGCGCCCTCACCGCCGAGTGTGGGGGAGCGGACGTTGCAACCCCGTTGCAGGGAGCGGACGGTGGACGTCCGTCGCGGGGAGGGGACGGTGGGCGTCCGGTGCGGGGGGCGGATGGTGGACGCCCGTTGCAGGCAGCGGTCTCGCCGGCCGCGTCGACCCCGCCGTCCCGGCCGACAGTTCCGCCTCCAGCGCGTCGAGTCGGGCGCGTACGGGCGCCGCCTGCGCCGCCGGCACCGCCGCGCACAGCGCCCGCCACACCTCCAGGTCGTCCTCGCCCCACGCGCTGTACGCCCAGTCCGCGAGCAGCAGAGGGTCCGCACGGGCCACGAGCGCCGCCCGCAGCCGGCCCGCCAGCCGTTCCCGGAGCCGTACGACCCCGGGCGCGGTCGAGCCGGGCAGCAGCGGGCCCGCGTACTCCCCGGCGGCCGCCGCGACCGCCCCCGAGGCCAGGCGCCGGTCCACCACCGCGAAGTCGGCGTCCACCGGTCCGGCCAGCCGGTATGGGCGCGAGGCCAGCACCTCGGGCCCGAGCAGCGACCGCAGCCGGGACAGTTCCGCCCGCAGCGTCACCGGGGTGACCGACCCGTCCTCGTACAACAGGGACAGCAGCTCCTCGCCGCCCACCCCCTCCGGCCGGTGTGCCAGGACCACCGCGATCTCGCTGTGCCGGCGGCTCAGCCGCAGCCGCCGCCCGTCCACCGCGAACAGCGCCTCGTCCCGGCCGAGCGCGGTCAGCCGAGGCCGCCCCGGCGCGGGCTCCGGCGTGAGCAGCGCCAGCTGCGCCTCGGCCGCCCGTGCCACCGCCCGTACGAGCCCGAGACTGTGCGGGTGGGCGAGCCCCGTGCCGCCGGTCAGGTCGACCGCGCCGAGGAGCCGCCCGCTGCGCGGATCGTGCAGCGGCGCCGCCGCGCAGGTCCACGCCCGCACCGGCGGCCGGAAGTGTTCCGCGGCCACCACCTGCACCGGCCGGTCGACGACGAGCGCGGTCCCCGGCGCGTTCGTCCCCGCCGCGGTCTCCGCCCAGCCCGCGCCGGCCACGAAGTTCATCCGCCGCGCCTGCCGCAGCGCCGCCGGATCCCCCTCCACCCACAGCAGCCGCCCGCCCGCGTCGCACACCGCGAGCAGATGCCCGCCGTCCCTGGCGTCCGCGCCGAGCAGCTCCCTGATCACCGGCATCGCCGCCGCCAGCGGATGTCCCGCCCGGTACGCGGCCAGCTCCTCCTCGTCGAGCTCCGTCGGCGCCGCCCCCTCCCGGCTGACCCGCGCCCGCTCGGACCGCCGCCACGACTCCGCCACCACCGCCCTGGGCTCCTCGCCGGGCCGCGCGCTCCACCGCGTCGTCGCCTCGCTCATGTCGGCCTCCCCATCGAGGTCGTACGGCTCGCTCCCGGCGCACATCGTCGTGCCCGCGCCGACCGCCGACAAGCATGCGGAACGAGCCGTGCGAGCACGAGGCCCCGGCGGAGCCGGGAAGGCCCCGGGAATCCCGGGGGAACCCGGGAGCTTCCGGAAGCGGAGCGGGGGCCTCACCGCGGGCCGAGGGGCGGCGTGCGGGCAGCGTAACCCGCCCCGCCCGGAGGGCGTGATCGTCCGGAAACCGGATCTTCCTATCGTCTCCTGCATGGGAGAGTTCCCAGGTAGGAGACGGTGTCAGTGTCGGTGTCGGTGTCGATGGGAGGGGTACCCGTGGGGTCGCCGGAAGCGGAGGACAGGGCGGTGCGTACGGCCTGCTCGTACTGTGGGGTCGGCTGCGGCATCGTCCTCGACATCGCGACGGACCCTGCGACGGGGCGCCGCCGGGCCGTGAAGGCCTCCGGCGACAAGGCCCACCCCGCGAACGCCGGGCGGCTCTGTACGAAGGGGGCCACGAGCGCCGACATGCTGGCCGCCCCCGGCCGTGCCACCACGGCGCTCGTGCGGGCGGAGCGCGAGGCGGCACCGGTCGCGACCGACGTCGACACCGCCGTCGCCGACGTGGCCCGACGCCTCCGCGCCATCCTCGACGAACACGGCCCCGACGCCCTCGCGTTCTACGTCTCCGGCCAGATGTCCCTGGAGGCGCAGTATTTGGCCAACAAGCTCGCCAAGGGCTTCGTGAGGACCCCTCAGATCGAGTCCAACTCCCGCCTCTGCATGGCCTCCGCCGGAACCGGCTACAAGCTGTCGCTCGGCGCGGACGGCCCGCCCGGCTCGTACGAGGACTTCGACCACGCCGACGTCTTCCTCGTGATCGGCTCCAACATGGCGGACTGCCACCCGATCCTCTTCCTCCGGATGATGGACCGGATCAAGGCGGCCGGGGCGAAGCTGATCGTCGTCGACCCGCGGCGCAACGCCACCGCCGACAAGGCCGACCTCTTCCTCCAGATCCGACCCGGCACCGATCTCGCCCTCCTCAACGGCCTGTTGCACCTCCTCGCGGAGGACGGCCGGCTCGACGAGGAGTTCATCGCCGCGCACACCGAGGGCTGGGACGCCATGCCCGCCTTCCTCGCCGACTACCCGCCCGCGCGGGTCGCCGAGATCACCGGCATCCCGGAGGACGACATCCGGCGCGCCGCCCGGTGGATCGGCGAGGCCGGCGCCTGGACGAGTTGCTGGACCATGGGACTCAACCAGTCCACGCACGGCACCTGGAACACCAACGCGCTCGTCAACCTGCACCTCGCCACCGGCGCGATCTGCCGGCCCGGCGCGGGCCCCTTCTCGCTCACCGGCCAGCCCAACGCCATGGGCGGCCGGGAGATGGGCTACATGGGCCCCGGCCTGCCCGGACAGCGCTCGGTGCTCGTCCCCGCCGACCGCGCCTTCACCGAGGAACTGTGGGGCATACCGGCCGGCTCGCTCCGCGAGGACGTCGGACGCGGCACGGTCGAGATGTTCGAGCGGATGGCGGCCGGCGACATCAAGGCCTGCTGGATCATCTGCACCAACCCGGTCGCCTCCGTCGCCAACCGCAAGACCGTCATCGCCGCCCTCGAAACGGCCGAACTCGTCATCACCCAGGACGTGTTCGCGGACACCGAGACGAACGCCTACGCCGACGTCGTCCTCCCTGCCGCCCTGTGGGCCGAGTCCGACGGCGTCATGGTCAACTCCGAGCGGAACCTCACCCTCGTCCGCGGTGTCGTCGACCCGCCCGGCCAGGCCCTCCCCGACTGGCAGCTCATCGCCCGCGTCGCCTGCGCCATGGGATTCGCCGAGGCGTTCACGTACGCCTCCGCCGAGGAGGTCTTCGAGGAACTCAAGCAGGCCTGGAACCCGCAGAGCGGCTGGGACCTGCGCGGCGTCTCGTACGAGCGCCTGCGCGCCACCCCCGTGCAGTGGCCCGCCCCCACGGCCGACGGCCCCGACCGCAACCCGATCCGCTACCTCAACGACGGCGTCAGCCAGACCCTGCTGGAACGCCCGGACGGCACCCGCCCCCGCCTCGCCTTCCCGACGCCCGACGGGCGCGCCCGCTTCTTCCCGCGCCCGCACCTCCCGGCCGCCGAACTCCCCGACGACGACTACCCGTTCGTCCTCAACACCGGGCGGCTCCAGCACCAGTGGCATACCCTCACCAAGACCGGCAAGGTCGCCAAGCTGACCAAGCTGAACCCCGGCCCGTTCGTCGAGGTCCACCCCGACGACGCGGTCGCCCTCGGCGTCCACGAGGGCGACCACCTGGAGATCGCCTCCCGGCGTGGCCGCGCCGTCCTGCCCGCCGTGGTGACCGACCGGGTCCTGCCGGGCACCTGCTTCGCCCCCTTCCACTGGAACGACCTCTTCGGCGAGTACCTGAGCGTCAACGCCGTCACCAACGACGCCGTCGACCCCCTCTCCTTCCAGCCCGAGCTCAAGGCGTGCGCGGTGAGCCTGACCAGGACGGCGGCGCCGGTGCCGATTCCGGTGCCGACGGCGGGATCCGCCTCCGAGGTCGCCTCCGAGGCCGGTGCCGGGGTCGCTTCCGAGGCAGATGCCGAGGCCGCTTCCGCGCCCGGTGCCGGGGCCGCCTCCACGACCGAGTCGGCGTCCACGGCCCTCGCCGCCCTGTTCGGCCTCGCGGAGCTCGTACCGCCGCCGTTCACCGAACCGGAGCGCCGCTATCTCGCCGGGTACCTCTCCGGGCTCGCCGCCGCCCCCGCCGACGGCCGGACCCCGGTCCTGCCCCCCACCGCCCCCTTCCGTCCCGACCACGGCCTCTGGGTCGACGGGGTCCTCGCCGGGATGTTCTCCCGGGCCCCGGCCCGGGCTGGGGACCAGGCCGGGGACCGGGCTCAGGCCTGGGCTCAGGCCCGGGAGGACGCGTCCGCGCCGCTCCCGGAACCGGCTCCCTCCGCTCCGACGCCGTCCGGCCGTCGGCTCCTGATCCTCTGGGCGTCGCAGACGGGCACCGCCGAGGAGTTCGCCGCGGCGGCCGCCGGCCGGCTCACCGAGGCCGGACACCGGCCGGTGCTCCTCCCGATGGAGAGCAGCGACCTCGGGGAGTTCGGCGCCGACACGGATCTGCTGGTGGTGACGAGTACGTTCGGGGACGGCGACGCCCCCGACAACGGCGCGGCCTTCTGGGCGGCGCTGAACGCGCCCGGGGCCCCGCGCCTCGACGGACTGCGCTACTCCGTCCTCGCCTTCGGGGACTCCGCGTACGACGACTTCTGCGGCCACGGCCGCCGGGTGGACGAGCGCCTGGCCGAACTCGGCGCGGGCCGCCTCCTCCCTCGTACCGACTGCGAACCCGACCACGAGGAGACCTCCGCGGCCTGGCTCACGGCCCTGCTGCCGCTCCTGCCCGCCGAGGCCCCGGAACCCACCGCTCCCGCCGATTCCGCCGCTCCCGCCGATTCCGCCGTTCCTGCCCAGCAGCCCCGCACCCTCCCCGTACCGACCGCCGACGGGACCACGCCGCGACCGGCGTACTCGAAGTCCTCGCCGTTCGCGACGCTCCTCGTCGGCAACCGGCTGCTGAGCCTGCCCGGTTCGGAGAAGGAGGTGCGCCGCTTCACCTTCGACACCCGCGGCGGCGAGCTCGCGTACGAGGCGGGCGACGCCCTCGGCGTCTGGCCGGCCAACAGCATGGAGCTGGTCGAGGAGTGGCTGGCCCTCACGGGACTCGACCCCGCCGAACCGGTGTCGACCGGCGCGGACACCCTCCCCCTCGCCGAAGCGCTGCGCACCCGCCTCGACATCACCCGCATCACCCCGGACCTGCTCAGGTTCGTCGCCGAACGGACCGGAAGCCAGGAGCTCAAGCGGCTGCTCCGCCCCGGCCACAAGGACGAACTCGCCAAATGGAGCTGGGGACTTCAAGCACCCGACCTCATCGCCTCCCACCCGGTCCGCGCCTCGGCCGCCGAGTGGACGGGGGT
Source organism: Streptomyces sp. R302 (assembly GCF_012927245.1). Classification (GTDB taxonomy): domain Bacteria; phylum Actinomycetota; class Actinomycetes; order Streptomycetales; family Streptomycetaceae; genus Streptomyces. The sequence goes on along the minus strand of NZ_JABBGE010000007.1, from coordinate 197,984 downwards.
GCTCAAACGACTCCAGCCGCGCCTGTACTCGATCTCCTCCAGCCCCCTCGCGCAGCCGGGCGAGGTCAGCCTCACCGTCTCCGTCGTCCGCTACGCCAACGGCCGGGGCAGGGAGCGTACGGGAGTGTGCTCCGCCTATCTCGCCGATCACGCCGACGACGGCCCGGTGCAGGTCTTCGTCCAGCGCGCCCCGCACTTCCGCCCGCCCGCCGACCCCGCCGCTCCTCTGATCATGGTCGGACCGGGCACGGGAGTGGCCCCCTTCGCCGGCTTCCTGGAGGACCGCCTGGCCCGCGGCCACACGGGACGCAACTGGCTCTTCTTCGGCGAACAGCGCGCGGCCACCGACTTCTACTACCGGGAGGACCTCGAAGCCCACCTGGCGACGGGCCACCTGGACCGCCTCGACACCGCGTTCTCCCGCGACCAGCGCGCCAAGGTGTACGTCCAGGACCGCATGCGCGAGCACGGCGCCGCCCTGTGGTCCTGGCTCCAGGACGGCGCCCACGTCGCCGTCTGCGGCGACGCCGCCCGCATGGCGAAGGACGTCGACCGCACCCTCCGGGACGTCGTCGCCCGTCACGGCCGCATGACGGAGGAGGAGGCGGCCGTGTACGTGAAACAGCTGGCGACGGAGAAGCGCTACGTCCGCGATGTCTACTGACGCACCGACCTCGGCAGGCGAGATCGCGGTCGGTGGATCAGGGCGGTGGATCAGGGGCAGCTGACGCGCGCGTCGCCCGGATCGGTGGTGCAGGTGTCGGTGTCGAGACCGCCGTTGGCGGTGTCGTTGCCGCTGAGGGCGCAGATCATGTCGCCCTGGTACGTACCGTTGAGGGTGTCGGCGCCGCTGGTTCCGACGATCGTGCAGCCGCGGCTGTTGTTCACGGTCGTGGTGCGGGGCGCGGCGTTGTTGCCCGGCGCCGGGTCGGTCTGGGCGGCGGTGACCGTCGCCGTGTTCGTGAGCGCGCCGGTGCGGGAGGGCTCGGCGACGATCGTCACGGTGGCCGTGGCGCCGGAGGGGCTGCCGGCCGGGGCGAGCGTGCCGAGGGCGCAGGTGACACGGCCGGGCACCGTCGTGCAGCTGCCCCGGTGTTCGTCACGGACACGTCCACGCCGGCGGGCGGCTCGATGCCGCCACCGCCGAGGTAGCGGGCGAGCCCCCGGTGGGCGTCGAAGCTGAAGGCCGTGCCGGCGAGCCCGGCGGCGACGATCTCGCCGTCGGTCTGCAGGGCCACGCTCGCGGCCGCGTCCCCGGTGCCGCCGAAGTCGGTGGTCAGCCGTCCGTCTCCGCTGAAGCCCGGGGCCAGGGCGCCTCCGGTGTTGTACCGGGCGAGGGCGAAGTCGCCGCCGTACCGGCTTGGCCACGACGAGCCGACCGTCGGGCTGTACGACCGTGTCCGCGCCGCCGCCCTCCTCGGGGCCGAAGGAGGTGGTGACCCGCCCGTCCCCGCCGAAGGCCGGGTCCGGCGCGCCGGCGGCGGTGAACCGGGACACGAGGAAGGCGTTGCCCTGACTGCCCGCGACGCCGATCCGGCCGTCGCCCTGCACCGCCACGGCCGCCGCTGCGTCGGTGCGTCGGTGCCGGTGGTGACCCACCCGTCGCCGTCGAAGCTCGTGTCGAGAGTGCCGTCGGCGAGGTAGCGGGTCACGGCGAGCCCGCCGGCGCTCCCGGCGGCCACGATCCTGCCGTCGTCCTGGAGGGCGATGTCGGCGACGCGGTGACAGCAGGTGGGACCGAAGGTGGTGGTGACCCGCCCGTCCCCGCCGAAACCGGGGCCCGGAACGCCGGAGGAGTCCCAGCGCACCAGCGACCACACGCCACCGCTGGACCCGCCGGCGAGGATCCTGCCGTCGGGCTGCACGAGCATCGACCGCGCGGTCTCGATCGCGTCGACGTCGATCTCGGTGAGCACCTTGCCACCCTCGCCGAAGCTCGCGTCGAGGCTGCCGTCCGGGAGGTAACGGTCCGCAGCCCAGGCGTCGTTGCCGCCCCAATCGGAGGACCCGCCGACCGCGACGATCTTGCCGTCGGGCCGCAGCGCGACGCCGCGCCCCTCGTCGTTGTCGGCCCCCACGAAGTCGGTGGTGACGATGACGTCCCCGCCGAAGGTCGGGTCCAGACTCCAGACTGCCGTCGGCGTTGTACCGGGTGAGGGTGAAGTCGCCGGAGGCCTCGTTGGAGTACCCGTACCCGATGGTGACGATCCGCCCGTCCGGCTGCACGACCATCCCTTAGGCCCCGGCGAAGCCCCCCAGGTCGGTCACGACCCTGCCGTCGCCGTCGAAGGAAGGATCCAGATCCCCCGGCGCGGCCACCGCGACCGCCGGAAGCCCGAGTACGAGCGCCGTGACGGTGGCTCCCACCGTCCCCAGCACCCCAGCGCCCCCACTGCCTCCATCGCTCTCGCGCGACCGGGCCCGTGGCCATGAGCTCCTCAAGGACGTACGTGATCACTCCGTCCATCGATCCTGGGCTCCCCACCCTTCTCGCCACGGGCAGCCGCCCCCCCGGCACGACGGGCCGAACTGCGCCCACCGAACGGACCGGCTCCACCCCGAGGGGTGAGCCCCCCGGTGGGCCGACGATTGATGCCGGGGGCCGGGCCTCGGCCCCCGGTGGGGCTGGAGGTGGTTGTCGGGAGGACCGGAACCGGCCGCCCGGCAGGGCGGCCCGCCAGCCGCCCCGCAGGCCGGAGTTAACGATCTTGGGCGGGACGGGTCACGGACCCGACGGTCCGGAGGGGACCCAATGCGCGGTCTTTCCCCGCAGCGGATGAATCGTTCAGCCATTTCGTGCCCACCCCGCAGCCCGACGCGTTCCCACCCCGTTAGGACAGCAGGAAACCCACTCCCTCCCTCCCCGCCCGCCCCCGCATCCCGTCGCGCGCCCGCACCGAACCCAGTGCCCGGCGCAAGCGCCTCCGGAGACCTTCATGACCACCGCCCCGGCTCCCACCCGGGTACGGATCGCGGCAGCCTGCCGCGCCGTGACCGAGGCCCCCGCCTTCTCCTTCGCCGTCCTGACCGTGATCCTGTTCAACGCCGCCCTCCTCGGCGCCGAGACCTACCGCGGCTTCGTCAGCGGCCACGCGGCCCACCTGCGCGCGGCGGAGCTCACCTGCCTCGCCTTCTTCACGCTGGAGATGTTGTTCCGCGTCGGCGCCCACGCCGACCGACCCAAAGAGTTCTGGCGGGACGGCTGGAACATCTTCGACCTGGTCGTCGTCGCCTGCGCCTACATCCCCTTCGTACGCGAGAACTCCACCGTCCTGCGGCTGCTGAGGCTGGTACGCGTGCTCCGCACGGCCCGCTTCTTCCCCCAGCTGCGCATCCTCTTCATCGCGGTCTCGCGCAGCCTCCCCGGCACCGTCAGCTTCCTCTTCGTCGGCGCCGTCATCCTCTACGTCTACGCCATGATCGGCTGGGTCTGCTTCGGCTCCCACGACCCCGCCCACTTCGGCTCCCTCGGCCGCGCCCTGCTCACCCTCTTCCTGCTGATGACCCTGGAGGGCCTGCAGGACGCCATCTACAACGGCCTGGCCATCTCGCGCCTGAGCCTCTTCTACTACGGCTCCTACGTCCTGCTCGCATCCTTCGTCCTGGTCAACGTCCTCATCGGGGTCGTCCTGAACAGCCTCGACGAGGCGCGCGAACTCGACAAGGCCGCACTCGAAGCCGACGCCCACGCCGACGCCCACGCCTCGCGTGGCGGCGCCGGGAGGCCGGAGCCGGCGAGCGCGACGGTGACGGCCCCCGGGGCCACGCACCCCGAGGACGGTGAGGACCTCGCGCGGCGCATCGCCGACATGCGCCAGAGCCTCGACCTCCTCGAACGGTCCCTGACAACCACGCGCCGGCCCGCCGCCGTCGGTGACAAGGACCGCATGGCGACGATCGCCTGACAGATCCGGCCGCCCTCCCGCCCATCTCTATCGCCAACCTCCATTGTCATTAGAATGGCCGGATGGAGGACGAGGACATCGAAGCGATCGCGGCGCTACAGGATCCGGTACGCCGACGCCTGTACGAGTACGTGGTGGCGCAGGGGCGTGAAGTCGGGCGCAACGAGGCCGCGGAGGCGGCGGGCGTGGCGCGCACTCTCGCCGCGCACCACCTGGACCGCCTGACGGAGGCGGGGCTGCTGGAAAGCGGCAGCCGCCGCCTCACGGGCCGCTCGGGCCCCGGCGCGGGCCGCCCCGCCAAGGTGTACCGGAGGGCGCCGGGCGAGCGGTCGGTGTCCCTGCCCGCCCGCGACTACCGCACCGCCGCCGAACTGCTCGCCGAGGCCGCCGAACTGGCCGGCCTGGACGCCGAACTCTGCGAGGCCGCCCGGCGCCGGGGCGATGCCCTGCGCGAGGCGACCGGCCCGTGCGAAAGCCTTGAGGAAGCCATGGAACGGCTGGCGTCCCGAGGCTACGAGCCGCACCTGGAGGACGCAGGCGCAGGCGTAGACGCAGCCGACGCCACCGATGACGTCACCGCCACGGCTGCCGCCGTCATCCGCATGCGCAACTGCCCCTTCCATGCCGTCGCGGAACGCTTCCCGCCGCTCGTCTGCGGTATGAACCTGGCGCTCCTGGAGGGGTTGTTGGGCGAGTCGGACGCCGTCCGCGCCCGGATGGACGCCAGGCCGGGGGAGTGCTGCGTCGTGGTCGAGCCTTCTAAAAACAACGATCATTGACATAGAAATGGGGGGCATGCTGGGATGAGGCCATGACCGCATCCCCGCCCGCGCCCGCCACCGCCCACCACCTCGCCCAGCTCAACGTCGCCACGCTCCTCCACCCCCTCGACGACCCCCGCATGGCGCCGTTCGTCGAGATGCTCGACCCCATCAACACCGCGGCCGACGGCGCGCCCGGATTCGTGTGGCGGTTCGTGGAGGAGGGGACGCCCGACGCCACCGGCGCGCGTCCCGCGGGCGAGGACGTCATCGTGAACCTCACCGTCTGGGAGACCCAGGAAGCCCTGTGGGACTTCACCTACCGCAGTGGACACCTGGAAGTGATGCGGCAGCGCCGCGCGTGGTTCGAGCGGCACGTCGAGGCACACCTGGTCCTCTGGTGGGTCCCCGCCGGCCACCGCCCGACCACGGAGGAGGCGCTGGCACGCCTGGCGGACCTCCGCGCCCACGGCCCCTCCCCCCGCGCCTTCACCTTCACCTCCGCGTACACCGCCGTGGAGGCGGAGCCGTTCACGGCGCACGCCACACCCCACAGCGGCGAGCCGAGCTGACCGCGACGGCGGGGGAGAGGGGGCGGAGAGAAGGGGAAGGCGAGCCGGAGCCGTAGTGCGTCGCCACGTGTTCCGATTGAACTCCTCCCGGGAGGCGCACGCGGCGCGCAGGCCGACACGGGCCCCGACCCGATCGGCCCCGGCGGCGTCCTCGTACGTCAGCAGAACGCCGCCCGCGGCGAACGACCGCCGACGTCGAACCGCCCCGCACCCCGCACGGTGCCCCGGACGTCAACGCCGTGCAGAGCCCTCACCACTGCGCCTCACCCAGAGCGTTCACATCCTCACATACCGCTAGGATCGCGGCCGTTGCCGCCGTCACAGCCATGCGGCGGACCGAGCGAGAGGCGCGTACCGATGGCCATCATCGTCACCTTCGACTTCCCTGGTGCCGGGCAGGAGCTCTACGACACGGTCATCAAGCGGATGACGGACGGCAGAGGCTTCACCCGCTTCGCCGACCTGCCGGTCGCGGGTCTCGTCTCGCATGCTGCGGGAACGGCCGACGGGGTGTTCCGCGTGACGGAGGTCTGGGAGAGCCAGGAGGCCCTGGAGACCCACGCGAAGGCCTTCGGACCGATCCTGGCCGAACTCGGCCACGCCGACGTCCGGCCCACGATCATCCCGGCCCACAACTACGTCGTCTCGTAAGGCCGGAGACGTCCCGGTCACTCCCCGGCGATCCCGCCGCCCGTACCTGATCGAGCCCTAAGGGCTGTCCCGATAAGGATCTTGGAGTCGCCGGACGTAGCGGCCCACCGTGCCGCGCGCGATCTATCCGGCGAGGGCGAGGATGTGTGTCGCGCAGGATCTTCCAAGTCTTCGTGCGGGCGAAGACGTGCTCGACGCGGGCGGGGACCTGCCCGTGGGACTTGTTGTGTTCCTCTTTCCAGGTTGGCAGTTCGGTCTGGCCGCGCTTGCGGCGGTGCGGGATGACGAGTCCGGTGCCCGGGTAGCCGCCGTCGGCGATCGTGACGGTGTTGCCGACGGCGGCCTTGGCGCCGGATTCGCCCCATGCCTTGTAGTCGTTGCGGTTCCCGGCAAGGGGCCGGCCGACCACGACGACCGGGCGGGCGTCGGCGTCGATGACGACCTGGTGGGTGGTGGAGTACCGGTAGTTCTTCGACCGCTCGGCGTTGGTGTGGTCGCGGGTGGGGGCCAGGGTGCCATCCGCGTTGAGCACGGTGTTCTTGGCGCACCGCTCGCGAGGCCGGAGCGCCAGCAGGGGGCCGAGGTGGTTGATGACCCGGCCGGCCGTGGACTTCGAGATGCCGAACAGCGGGGTGAGCTGCCGCAACGTCAGATTGGTGCGCCAGTATGCCGTGACCAGCAGGATCCTGTCCTCCAGCGGCAGACTCCATGGCCGGCCTCGGTGGACCACATCTGCTCCATCCCGACGCAGCATGGTCAGCAGTTTGCCGAAGCAGTGCGGGCTCAGTCCCGCGAACGGGGCTATCCAGGACGGCTCCGACGCCGTGATCACACTCGCCACTTCATGATCGTCACCCGGGCTGGCTCCATGCCGTGACAATCCCGCAGCTACGCTGGCCGGGGCAGTCCACAGTGAGTAAGACCGGGGGAAACCGTGAACCGACCGCTGCTGTTCCTCGACGTGGACGGGCCACTCAACCCTTACGCAGCCAAGCCGGAGAGGCGTCCCGACGGCTACACCACAATCCGAGTTCCCAGGAACGACGCCCATGGGGACGACAGGGGCCTCTCGTTCCGACAGCACCCCCTGCGGGTCTGGCTCAACCCAGAGCACGGGCAAAGCCTGCTCCAACTCGGCTTCGAGCTGTGCTGGGCCACCACATGGATGGACGACGCCAACCGGTGGATCGCACCGGTCCTCGGCCTTCCGGAACTTCCCTTCATCGACTTCGGCGACGTCCTACTTCAAGAACGCCCCGATGGAGTCCACTGGAAGACCGGACCGCTGGTGAACTACGCAGACGGCCGTCCTTTCGCCTGGGTGGACGACGAGCAGAGCGAGCTGGACCAGACGTACGTGACCGCCCACCACCAGGGAACCGGGCTCCTGCACCACGTCAACCCACGGATCGGCCTACGAGAGGACGACTTCCACACGCTCGCCGACTTCGCCCGGTCCCTGAGCACCTCACGAACCACCAACTGAGCATCCCGTCAGCTCTTCAGACCGCTCCGGACCCGCAGCCGAGATCTTTGCAGGACAGCCCTTAGGGAGCGGGGAACATCCCAGCGTACGGATCCGGTTCGCCCGTGAACGGATCCAGACCGGCCCGGAACCGTCGCTCCTGCTCCCGCCAGCTCACGAAGGCGCCGGTCCGCTGCCAGAGCGACGCGTCGCCGAGCGGACAGGTGTCGAACCGCCCCAGCATCATGCGGGTGATGAACTGGACCATGGTGCACTCGAACAGGGCCCACGGCGACTCGCCCCACGCATGGTGCCGACGCCGGACCACGACGGGCCAGTTGTCCGGGTCGGGGTCGTTCATGAGCCAGGCCATCTCGTTCGCGTTCATCCCCGTGCCCCATGGCAGGACGGCGTCGGCCGGGGCCGCCACGCCCGGAACCCCCGCGTCCTCCACCCAGAGCCCGCGCAGGTCGTCCGTGCGGGCGCCGATGTGACAGCTCTCCCACCCGCGCACGTCACTGGGGAGCGGCGGCAGGATGACGAGGTCGCCGATGTCGCCCACACCGTACGCGTCGAGCAGCGCCTTGTAGTCGCCCGGCAGCGCGGTGCCCAGCGCGGCCTCGGCCGCGGCCCAGTCGATCCGCTCCCCGCCGGCGAGGTCCGCCGGCACGAGATCGAGCAGCGCGGCGACATCGGGATGCGTGGTCATGATGAAGCTCCTTGCGGTCGGTGCCGGGCGGCGTGGGCCGAGCGTAAGGCTGAGCGAGGCGGACTCCTCACGCGGGGAGGCGGTGGTGTCGCCGTGCCGACGTACACCCGCCTCGGGCATGATCAGGAGCATGCGGAAACCGTTCGTCGTTCCCCGGATCGCCGCAGGCGACGGCCTGGTGCTGAGACCCTGGCGGCTCGGCGACCTGCCGTTGGTGCGGGAGGCGGCCGAGGACTCCTACATCCCTCTGGTCACCACCGTCCCGAGCCCGTACACGCATGCAGAGGGAGTCGCCTTCATCGCCCGCCAGGAGGACCGGGCGCTGAGCCGCGCCGGCTACCCCTTCGTCATGGCCGAGGAGGCGGGGGACCGTGGCCTCGGTCAGATCGGCCTGTGGCCGGACGCCACCGACGAAGGGCGGGCGTCCGTGGGCTACTGGGTGGCGGGCTCCGCGCGTGGCAGGGGCATCGCCACGGTGGGCCTGCGCGCGATCGCCTCCTGGGCGCTGCGCGACCTCGCCCTCGCGCGCCTGGAGCTGTACGTGGAACCCTGGAACACCGCCTCCCGCAGGACGGCCGAACAGGCGGGCTTCATCTACGAAGGCCACCTCCGCAGCCGTCAGTCGGTGAACGGCGAGCGCCGCGACATGCTGATCTACTCCCGGATCACCGCGGACCTGACCGACGCCGACGGGTGAGCCGGCAGGTCCCTCCCCCTCCCCCCCCGCTACAGCCGTTCGGTGAGCAGCCCGGCCAGCCGCTCGGCGAACTCGGTGAGCCAGTCCAGCCGCGGACCGTCTCGCGCGATACGGAAGCCGTGCCGACGGCCCCAGAACGCGGCCTGGACGGCGTGGAACTGCGCCCATCGACGTACGCGTTCCCGGTCGAGTTCCGCGGCCTCGGCGAAGACGTCGAGGACCCGGTCGGCGGACCGCCGCAGGTCGTCCGCTTCGAGGAGCGTCAGCGCCCGGGACTTCAGCAGCGTCCCGGCGTCGTAGGCGGGATCTCCCGCGTACCCCTTGGGGTCGACGGCCAGCCACGGCTCCCGGTCGGCCCGCAGGATGTTCCGCGCGTGCAGATCGCCGTGGACGAGGGTGTCCGGCTGGTCCAGGCCCAGTTCCCGTACGGTCTCCACGGCGGCGTCCAGCACGCGAGGAGGCATGGCGTGCGGCAACTCCTGCGCGTCCTCGCGGAGTTGGGTCTCCCAGGCGCCGACCTGCTCGCGCAACCGGGGCAGGCCGGGCGGCGCCGGAACGGCGAGGCGGCGATTGAGCCGCCCGGCGACCGCGGCGACCTCGTCCCCGTCCTCCACCTCCGCGAGGGTCGTCGTCCGTACCCGCTCCAGCAGCATCGCGAACCGCTCGTCGTCGCGCTCGTGCAGCATTACGGCCCCGCGGCCGCGCCACGCGACGAACGCGTCCGGCTCACGGACGTTCCCGGGATGAGGGAACGACACCTTCACCACCGCGCTCTCCCCGGACCGCCGCCGCACCGGAACGATCACGCCGACGCCCCCGTGCATCACCTCACCGTCCGGAACGCACCGCCACCGCTCCAGCAACTCACCGACGATCACGGGTAGTTCGGCGAGCCAGGTCGACCCGACCGCCCCCTCACGCCCGACGGTGCCGCGTACGAACTCCTCCGGAACATCGATCATCCCGGCACCTTACGCGCCCCCCACCCGCGACGGCCCGGGCCCGGTACCGGGCCCGGGACCGGTACCGGGCCCGGGACCACTTCCACCCCGCTTCGGCGCGTTCGCCGTGGCGGCCATGCGTTGGCGATGCTCTTCCCCAGGTGCGTACGCTCGCCGGCATGACCAGGATGACGCCGCCATGACGAGGGCGACCCCGTCGAGACCGGTGTCCGTCGAAGCGCTCTTCCCGGCGCCGGCCGCCCGCCGAGGCAGGACCACCCGGCTGCATCCCAGGCCCGGGCGGCCAGGGATGCGCGACAGCCACGTCGGCGGACCGATGCTGTGGCCGGCGGACGACCCGTGGCCCATCTGCCACGGACCGCACCATCCGGAGAGCGAGGGGTACGCCCCGGAGGAGATCCGCGCCGCCCCGGGGCGGCAGGCGCGCGCCCACCGAGCCGACCATGGCCCGATCCCGATCCCGATCCCGATCCCGATCCCGATCCCGATCCCGATCCCGATCCTGATCCTGATCCCGACCCCGACCCCGACCCCGATCCCGGTCCCGACCCCGAGCCCGGTCCCGGTCCCGGTCCGGAGCCCGACCCCGAGCCCGATCGGCCCGGCGCGGGCGCACCGGTTCCGTTCCTCGGGCTCGCCCAGTTCTTCGCACGTGACGTCACGGCCTGGCGCCGGGGCCCGACGGCGCCGACCTGGTGCAGCTCTTCCGCTGCCCCCGCGCCCACCGGCCTCACCTGGAACGGGCCTACCTCCTGCGCTGGCGGTGTGCGGTGGATGCCGAGCGCGCCGAACGCCTCCTCACCGAGCCGCCCGGCGTGCCCCTCCTCCGGTGGGACGACGAGCTTCCCGAGGCGTGCGTCCTGCACCCCGAGGAGGTGGACACATACCCCTGGGCGGAGGAGGACGCACTGCCCGCCCCGCTGATCGCGCTCATCGACGCCTGGGAGGACGCGCAGGCGGCGGAGCTCGGCCCCGACGCCCCCACCTACCAGGGCGACCTATCCATCCCACCGGGCTGGCGGGTCGGCGGCTGTCCCGGCTGGGCGTCCACGGGCCCGATGGCCGTCGACTGCACGTCCTGCGCGACCCCGACCCCGACCCCGATGCGGCTGCTCCTGACCGCCGGCGGCGACGAGGCGGACGCCGGCTCGCACAGCTGGATGCCCCTGGAGGACCGCGACCCGCCACAGCGGGGACGCGCCTCGGTCCTGAGCGACCCTTCCCTCACCCGCCCCACGCGTCTTCGCTTCGGACGGGACCGGGACCTGCACGTCTTCACCTGCCCGACGGCCCCGGAGCACCCTCCCCGCTGGGTCCTCGCCTAGCACACCGACCGGCCCGGTCGGAGCGATCGGCAGGTGTCGGAATCCGGGGAGGTTCAGGGATTCACGGCATGCTCGGTGAACTGCCCGCAGGTACGGAACCCCAGTCGGCGGTAGACGGGTTCACCCTCGGCCGATGCCTGCAGGACCGCGATGCGGTGGTCGCGGTCGCGGGCCGCGTGGAGTGCCGCGAGGGTGATGGCGCCTCCGTAACCGCGTCGGCGGTGGGCGGCGAGGGTGGAGATGTTGTAGATGCCGGCGACTCCCGCGTGGTGAAACACCTCGGCGGAGCAGACCGGACGGCCGTCCACGTAACCGACCAGGTACCGGGCCGGGCACTCCTCGCCCAGTGCTTGCGGGGCGGCCTCGGCGAGGAAGCGCCGGACGGTGTCGGCGGGCGGGTCCCAGTTCGCGGCGAGAACCATCGCGTAGTCGGCGAGTTGTTCAGGCGTGGCCACCCGCTGGATCTCCAGCCCTTCGACGGCCGGTGCGGGCAGGTCCTCGCCCAGCTCGGCCCACATGGCCGCCTCGCGCTCGGACGCCGCCAGCCCGGCCGCCGCCAGGCGAGCGGTGAGGTCCCCGGGCGTCGAGGCGGGCCCCACCCACCAGGAGAAACGACGACCGGTACGGGCCAGCATCCCAGCCGTCTCGGCGATACGTGCCGTGGCGTCGTCGCCGGTGAAGCGCGCGGCGGCAACGATGTTGAACGTGTCGTCGTCCAGGCCGCTGTCCGCGACCACCAGGTCCCCAGCCTCCGTGACGACCGCACCGGCCATCCCCCGATGCAGGTGACACGCATGCTCCGCCAGGTTCCGTTCCATCCGGTCCATCAAGTCGGCTTCATCGAGAAAGCGATCGTTCATGACGCTTGATCCCAGCACGAGCGTGTGCCACCCGCACGCGATTTTAGACTGCTCGTCGACGGTGTCGCGCCGGGCGGTCCGGCTCAATGTCGAGACGGGAGCGGCAAAACATGGACGACGGTACGAAGCTGGTGGCGGCGGTCCGGCAGGGGGACGCGGCGGCCGTGGCCGGGTTGCTGGAGGCCGGTGCGGATCCGGACACGGTGACGGAAGACGGACTTCCCGTCCTCTGCGCGGCGATCGCGGCGTTCGACACGGTAGTGGCGAAGGCGCTGGTGGAGGCCGGCGCGGATCAGGACCGGTCGCTGTCGGACGGAACGACTCCCTTGGTACGAGCGGTCGACAGCGGTTCGCCGGCGGTCGTGGCGGAAGTGCTCGGCCTGGAACCTCGATTGCGCCTCACGGAGAACGAACGGCAGCGACTACTGGACGTCGTCGGCTCCTGGTGCGAGCGGGACGCGGAGGACGAACTCCGTCGCAGGACGGGGATGTCCGGTCCCGTCCAGAGGGTGCCGGCGATGGATGACGAGTACCACCACGCTGGGCAACTGACGCTCGGCGGCCTGACGGTGCGCGACGGACACGGCGCGATCCTCACCGACCTGGAATGGGCCTTCCGCGTGCTCACGCCCGTCGACGACCTGGTGGCCCGAGCCGCGAAACGGCGGGACCCGGACCACGTCGACTGGGCGGCCGTCCGCGGGGTCCTCGGCGAACGCCGCAGTAGAGAGACGTGGTCGGCGGTGGCCGCCTACCGGCACAGCACACGTCCGGAGCGCCGGCGCTTCGTTCTGGACGTGGCCTTCGGACTCCTCCTTGCGTTCGGGAGCTGGCGGAATTCCTATGAGACGGAAGTGACGGAGCTGGTGGCCGCCTGGGCACACCAAGGGGACGACGATCCCGACGTCCTGGCGGAGGTCCTCCGAGTGCTGGATGAGACGGAGTGCGAGGAACGGACCGCCGTGGGGTTGCGGTACGCGGTGCACCCGGACGCTCGCGTCCGTGCGCGGGTTCCGGAGCTCCTGCGGAGCGGGGCCACGTCGCCCGCGCCGCTCGACGCGGCGGTGCGCACCGCCCTGGTCGCCCTCGCGGGGGACGAGGACTGGAGGGTGCGCGTCGGCGCCGGCCGGGTGCTGAGTGCGCAGTACGACGGCAGCGCCGAGGTCGCGGAGGCCGTCGTGCGTCTGCTCCGGGACCCGGAAGCTCAGGTGCGGGGCGGCGCCGCGGAGGCCGCCGCGGCCGGCGAGGACCGCACGGCGGAGCTTGCCGACGCCCTCGCGGCCCTGATGGACGAGGACGACTTCGGCGTACGGCTCGACGTCGCCTACGGACTGCTCAGGAGGGACGATCCCCGCACCGCGGAGGCGATAGGACGGCTGGGGCGGACGTACGACCCGGCCTACTGGCACGACCACCGCCTCTCCGCGGTCATCCGGTCGGGACGGGCCGCCGGATCTACGGAGGAGTGACCGACCGTGCGCGGAGCACTCCGGCGCGGTGCCTGCTACGAGCCCCGGGATTCACGGCCCCGCGACGACGAACGGCTCGGTCAGGTGTGGTGTCGCCAGATGGAGGGTGCGTGTGGCGCGGGCGCGCAGGACCCGCTCCCGTGAGGCCTGGGCCCGGTGCGGGTCCATCTCGTGGGCGTAGGCCAGCTCCGGATGGAGCAGCTGGATCGCGTGGACGAGCAAGTCACCGGTCACGGCGAGGAGTTCGCGACCGGACTCGACGAGGACGCTCTGGTGGCCGGGAGTGTGACCGGGCGTGGCGATCAGGCGCTCGCCGCCGCGCAGCGCGGTCTCGCCGTCGACCAGCCGGAGTCGACCGGCCGCCCTGAGCGGGTCGATCACACTGGACCGCAACGGGGGGTTGATCTGCTCCAGGGCGTCGAGTTCGGCCTGTTGGAGGAGGTACTGGGCGTTCGGGAAGAACGGCCGCGACGTCTCTCCCTCCTTGCCGCCGACGACGGCCCATCCCACATGGTCCGTGTGAAGGTGCGTGATCACCACGCTCTCCACTTCGTCCGGTTCGATGCCCGCCGCGGCCAACTCGGCCGGCAGCGCCCCGGGTACGGGCGCCCATGAGGCCGCCGGGCTGTCGGCAGGCCCGATCCCCGCGTCGACCAGCGTCACACCTCGCTCGCTGCGGATCGCGAACGCGCGGAACTGCAGCCACCAGCGTCCGTCGGCGTCGAGCGCACCGGGATCGAACCGGTCGGCCGCGGACCACTGCTCGGCGGTGGCATCGGGGAACGCCTCCGCCCTGGGAGAGAAGAAGGGCCCCGCACCATCGGTGAGGGCGATGACGGTGTACGGGCCGACTTGTATGGAGAGGGGCATCTCACGGATGGTGCCACGGCCGGGCGGCCGAAGGCCAAGTGGGTCCGCTGCCGGACGGGTATGAGGGCCGGCTGGGAGGGCAGTTGGTCGCCGAGTCCATCGGCTGTCCCCTGCTGCCCACGGAGTACGACGGGCGCGGCGACCATCTGAGCATGGCCTGGGCGGAGTTGCTCGTCGCCGAGACCGACACCGATCCGCCGTACGCGCAGCTCGCCACCGAGGCCCTCGCCCTCGCCGTGCGGGACGCGGACGCGGGCCCGGACGGACCGCGCGCCGTCGTCGCGGGGCTCACCGTCGGACGGGCCCGCCGGCGGAAGTTCATGATCGCGATGGGCGGCGGCGATCCCTGGGTGACCGTGGTCCACGGAGAGAAGGCGGGCGCCCTGCTGGGCAGGGCCCACGACGACGCCGCACGGCTGCTCCTCCCGAGTCGTCACGGCGGGCCGCGATCCTCGACGAGACCCTGGCGCAGGAGCTGTTCGCCCGCTGTGATCTCGCCGAGGCGCTGGGCAGCACGGGCGACTCCGGCCGCCGGATCGAGGTGCTGCGGGAAGGGCGCGGGCGGGCAGACGCCGACGCGGGGGTGCTGGGTACGCGGCGGGGCGGCCCGTACGCGGCGGGTGCTGGGTACGGGCCACCACGACCTGTCCGTCGCCGAGGCCGCCCGGATGCTGGATCGGGTGAGGGCCGCGGCGGAGCGCGGGGTCGACGCCGACGCCGATGTCGATGTCGACCCCGCGATGCCGCTCCCCACGGCCGCCAAGGCGGAGGAGATCCGCCGGAGGTACGTCGACGTCGACAATCCGCTGACACCGCGGGGCGACTGGCGCGAGCAGCTCGCGGAGCGGCATCGCCAGTCGGCCCCGGATGTTCCCCCGGATCTGTCCGGCGTACCGGCCCCGGACCATCGACCCGTGGGTGAAGGTCAGGCGTCCGGACCGACTCCCCGCGAGAGGTGCGAGGGTACGCGCAGCGGCGCGGCGGTGGCCGCCGCGACCTGGTCGGCGGTGACGCCCGGGGCCAGTTCGGCCAGGACGAAGCCGTCGGGGGCGATGTCCACGACGGCGAGGTCGGTGATCACGCGCTGGACGACGCCCCGCCCGGTCAGGGGCAGCCCGCAGGTCTCGACGAGCTTCGGCGAGCCGTCCTTCGCGGTGTGCTCCATCAGGACGATGACCCGGCCGGCGCCGTGGACGAGGTCCATCGCCCCGCCCATGCCCTTGACCATCTTGCCGGGGATCATCCAGTTGGCGAGGTCGCCCGAGGCGGAGACCTGCATGGCGCCGAGGACGGCGGCGTCGATGTGACCGCCGCGGATCATCCCGAAGGACAGGGCCGAGTCGAAGAACGAGGCGCCGGGCAGCGTCGTGACCGTCTCCTTGCCCGCGTTGATCAGGTCGGCGTCGAGCTCGTCCTCGGTGGGGTACGGGCCGACGCCGAGGATGCCGTTCTCGGACTGGAGCACGACCTCGATGCCGGGCGGGAGGTGGTTGGGGATGAGCGTCGGCAGTCCGATGCCGAGGTTCACGTAACTGCCGTCGGTGAGTTCCAGGGCGGCGCGGGCCGCCATCTGCTCGCGGGTGAGGGTCATCGGACGTCGCCTTCCGGTCGGACGGTACGGCGCTCGACGCGCCGCTCGGCGGCGGGGTCGCCGGGCGTGACCCGGACCACCCGCTGGACGAAGACGCCGGGGAGATGGACCTCGTCGGGGTCGAGCTCACCCGGTTCGACGAGGTGGTCGACCTCGGCGACGGTGACCCGTCCGGCCATGGCGGCCAGCGGGTTGAAGTTGCGGGCCGAGGACCGGAAGACCAGGTTGCCGTGCCGGTCGCCGATGGTCGCCCGTACCAGCGCGAAGTCCGTCGTGATCCCCTCCTCCAGCAGATACGGGCGCCCGCCGAACTCCCTCGTCTCCTTGGGCGGCGACGCGACCGCGACCGGGCCTCCGCCGGCCGCGTACCTCCACGGCAGCCCGCCCTCGCCGACCTGCGTCCCCGTACCCGCCGGGGTGTAGAAGGCGGGAATGCCCGCGCCGCCGGCCCGCAGCCGTTCCGCGAGCGTGCCCTGCGGGACGAGCTCGACCTCCAGCTCCCCGTTCAGGTACTGGCGGGCGAACTCCTTGTTCTCGCCCACGTACGAGCTCGTCATGCGCGCGATCTGGCCGGCGGCCAGCAGCAGGCCGAGGCCCCAGTCGTCCACACCGCAGTTGTTCGACACGACGCGGAGGCCCTCCGTGCCGCGCTGCCACAGCGCGTCTATGAGCGTGCCCGGTATCCCGCAGAGCCCGAATCCGCCCACGGCGAGCGATGACCCGGCGGGGATGTCGGCCACCGCCTCCGCCGCGCTCGCGACCGTCTTGTCCAGACCCATGAGGATCCCTTCCCTCGGGGCATCCGGACGACCTCGCAGGTCAGAACCGGTGCCGGTACCAGCGACAGGCACCGACCCTAGGCAGCGGGCCTCGGCGGCGACCATGGCTGCCGTCCACACACCACCCCCCTCCCTCATGTCGCTCACCAATGCCTCCGCACGACGGGCCACTGCCGCGCCGCCGCGGCGGAAGGGTGGTGGCGGCGCCCACCGCACGGCCCGGGACGGTGGGCCGCGCAGCCATGTCGGGCGGGCGGACGGCGACATAGCCTCCCGCGAGTCCCCTGACCTCGGAGGTACGCACTCATGCGTCGTCACCGTCATCCCACGTTCCGCTCCTCACCACGCCCCCGGCGGCAAGGCGCACACGCCACACTGACCGTGGCCGCCCTCGTCCTCACCACCCTCACCACCGTCCCCGCCACAGCGGCCGCACCCACCGCACCCACCGCACCCACCGCCCCCGGACCCCACTGCGCCCGCCAAGCGCACCTCCGCGTCCCCGGCGCCGAGCACCAGCGGTCCGCCTGCCTCGACGAGCTGACGACGGCCGGCACCGTCGCCTCCGGCCACACCGACCCGGCCGACTGGGCGGGGCTCACCCCGAAGGACCTGGCCGTCCCCAGCGGCGTGCCCGGCGTCCAGATCGACGGCTACTTCCCCGACACCTCCGCCACCAACACCAACCACGGCCGGCAGCACGACGCCCAGTTCGTCATCCGGCTGCCCGACCGCTGGAACGGCGGTCTCGTCGTGGCCGGCACGCCCGGCAACCGCGAGCAGTACGCCAACGACCGGGCTATCGCGGACTGGGTGCTGGCCCGGGGGTACGCGTACGCCGCCACCGACAAGGGCAACACGGGTCTCGCCTTCCACCGCGACGGAAAGGCCCCCGGCGACGCGATCGCCGAATGGAACGACCGCGTCACCCAGCTCACCCGGGCGGCCCGGGCCGTCGTGGCGCAGCGCTACCACCGGCCCCCCGCCCGCACCCTGGCGACCGGTATGTCGAACGGCGGGTACCTGGTCCGCTGGCAGCTGGAGAACCACCCCGAGCTCTACGACGGCGGCGTCGACTGGGAAGGCACCCTCTGGCGGAGCGACGGCCCCAACCTGCTCGACTTCCTGCCGAAGGCGATGCGCGCCTATCCCGTGTACGCCGCGGGCGGCGCGGGCGCGGAGGAGGCGCGGCGCGAACTGCACGCCGCCGGGTTCCCGGCCGGCTCGGAGTTCCTGTGGCCGTACCACCACAAGGTCTACTGGGACCTGACCCAGCGCATCTACCGCGAGGAGCTGGACCCCGGCTTCGACGGGCCGACCGAGGCGGGCACGCCGTACTGCCTGCCGGGCACGCCCGCCTGCGACGCCGACTACGACTACGCGGCCCGCCCCGCCGAGGTCCGGCAGGCCGTGCGGAAGATCGCCCTCACCGGACGGATCGGCAAACCGCTGATCACCCTCCACGGCACCCTGGACGCCCTCCTGCCGATCGGCCGGGACTCCGACGTGTACGCCCGCATGGTGCGCGAGGCGGGCCGCGGCTCGCTCCACCGCTACTACCGCATCGAGGGCGGCACCCACACCGACTCGCTCGTCGACGCCTTCCCGGACGGCGGGCTCCGGCCGCTCACGCCCTGCCACCGCACGGCCTTCACGGCCCTGGAGGGCTGGCTCGCCACCGGACACCGCCCACCCGCCTCGCGAACCGTCGCACGGCCCGTCGGCCAGGACCCGGTGACCCTGGCCAACGCGTGCCCGCTCGACACCCCGAAGGCCACCGGCGCGCCGTCCTGAGCCGTAGGAGCTCCACGCAGAGGGCGATCCATGGGGTCGCACACCATGGAATCGCTCTGCACTATGGGTGACTCGCACATGGGCCGACCCGAGAGCCCTCCCTACTGTTTCGGGCCATGACGAACACATTTCCCACCCCGGACCGGCTGCCGTCACCCGCCGGCGCGCTCGACCTGAGCGGGCGCACCGCGCTGGTGACCGGCGGCGGCAGCGGCATCGGCCGGGCCTGCGCCCTCGCCCTGGCGCAGGCGGGGGCCTTCGTCCACGTGGTCGACCGGGACGCCGACTCGGCGAAGGCCGTCGCCGAGCTCGCCGGGGGCCGGGCGCAGGTCGCCGATCTCGCCGACGCGGGCGCCGTCGACCTCCTGCCCGCCGAGGTCGACATCCTCGTCAACAACGCCGGGCTCCA
The DNA here is from genome assembly GCF_012927245.1 of Streptomyces sp. R302. Lineage (GTDB taxonomy): Bacteria > Actinomycetota > Actinomycetes > Streptomycetales > Streptomycetaceae > Streptomyces. The sequence continues at coordinate 179,165 of NZ_JABBGE010000007.1, read as the reverse complement.
GCACGTCGCCCCGCTCACGGAGTTCCCGCCGGAACGGTTCGAGCTGATCCAGAAGGTGATGGTCACCGCCCCGTTCCTGCTGATGCGCAGGACGCTGCCGCACATGTACGCCCGCGGCTGGGGCCGGATCGTCAACGTCTCCAGCGTCCACGGGCTGCGCGCCAGCGCGTACAAGGCCGCCTACGTCGCCGCCAAGCACGCCCTGGAAGGCCTCAGCAAGGTCGCCGCCATCGAAGGCGCCCCGCACGGGGTCACCAGCAACTGCGTGAACCCCGGCTACGTCCGCACCCCGCTGGTCGAGGGCCAGGTCCGCGACCAGGCCGCCGCGCACGGCATCAGCGAGGGCGACGTGCTGGCCGACGTGATGCTGGCCCGCTCACCCGTGAAGCGCCTCCTGGAGACGGAGGAGGTCGCCGCCGCGGTCCTCTGGCTCTGCGGCCCCCACTCCGGCTACCTCACCGGAACCTCCCTGCCGCTCGACGGCGGCTGGACGGCCGGCTGACAGCCCCTCAACACCCCCCCAACACCCCCCAACACCCCCCGTTCCACCCCCGCTCCCCTCCAACGCTCCACCCCCGTCCCCCATCCGTACGTGAAACCGGTGAACCCATGTCTGACGCCACCACCCAGCCGAGAGGCCGCATCGGCCGTATCGTCGCCGCGAGCCTGATCGGTACCACCATCGAGTGGTACGACTTCTTCCTCTACGGCTCGGCCGCCGCGCTCGTCTTCAACACGCTGTTCTTCCCCAGCGCCGACCCGCTCGTGGGCACCCTGATCGCCTTCATCACGTACGCCATCGGCTTCGCCGCCCGCCCGCTCGGCGGGATCGTCTTCGGCCACTTCGGCGACAAGATCGGCCGCAAGAAGCTGCTGGTGCTCAGCCTGCTCATGATGGGCGGCGCGACGTTCGCGATGGGCCTGCTGCCCACGTACGAGACGATCGGCGTGTGGGCGCCGGTCCTCCTGACGGTGCTGAGGCTCGTCCAGGGCTTCGCCCTCGGCGGCGAGTGGGGCGGGGCGGTCCTGATCGTCTCCGAGCACGGCGGCGACAAGCACCGCGGATTCTGGGCGTCCTGGCCCCAGGCCGGCGCCCCCGGCGGCAACCTCCTCGCCACCGGCGTCCTGTCCCTGCTGGCCGCCGTCCAGTCGGACGCCGCCTTCCAGTCCTGGGGCTGGCGCATCCCGTTCCTGCTCTCCGGACTGCTCGTCATGATCGGTCTGTGGATCCGCGTCTCGGTCTCCGAGTCCCCGGTGTTCCTGGAGGCGCAGGCCAAGGCGGAGGCGGCGGCCGCGGCCGGCGCGAAGGAGGAGGCGCCGGTCGTCGAGGTCTTCCGGCGCAGCTGGCGCGAGGTCCTGTCGGCGATCGGCACCCGCTTCGGCGAGAACATCTCGTACTACATCCTCACCTCCTTCCTCCTCGTGTACGTCACCGTCCACCTGGAGCTGCCGAAGAGCACCGCCCTGAACGCCGTCCTGATCGGCTCGGCCGTCCACTTCGTCACCATCCCGCTGTGGGGCGCGCTCTCCGACCGCATCGGCCGGCGCCCGGTGACGCTGATCGGCTCGGCGGGCATGGCGGTGTGGGCGTTCGTCTTCTTCGGGCTCGTCGACTCGAAGTCGTTCGTCGTGATCACCCTGGCCGTCACGGCCGGTCTGCTGCTGCACGGCGCGATGTACGGGCCGCAGGCCGCCTTCATCTCGGAGATGTTCGACACCAAGGTCCGTTACTCCGGTGCCTCCATGGGCTCCCAGCTGGCGTCGATCCTCGCCGGCGCCCTCGCCCCCATCATCGCGGTCGAACTCCTCAAGGACTACGGCAGCTCCACACCCATCAGCGTCTACCTCTGCGCGGCCGCCGTGATCACCACCCTCACCGTCGCCGTCACCCGCGAGACACTCGGCCGTGACCTCACCCGCAACCACAAGGACGAACGGACCACGGCGGCCCCCGCGACCACCACCGCCGCCGCGGTCGGCGACCGGTCGTAGAGCTCCCCCCCTCCGGCCGCCGTCATCACCGGCTGATGACGGCGGCCAGGTCTGCCCGTACACACACCCACTCACCCACCCACTCACCCACCCACCCAGCCACCCGGTCGCGAGGAGGCCCCATGACCGCCGGCCGACGAACCGAGCCCCGTACGGCGTCCCCCACCGAGGCGGCCGCGCGCCGCCTCCTCGACCTCCTTGCGGCCGGTGCGCCCGGCGAGGAGCTCGCCGCGCAGGCCGCCAGGGCCCGGGCCGCCGGGGCCGCCCCGGGGGACGTGGCGTGGATCGAGGAGACCGCCGGGGCCGCACTGGCGGTGCGGCGGGTGCTCGACCAGTTCCGGCGCAGGGAGGCGGAGTTGGTCGCCCTGTACGACACGGCGGGCGACCTGGCGGGCCTGCGGGACCTCGACGCGGTGCTGCGGGCCATCGTCCGGCGGGCCCGTACGCTGCTCGGCTCGGACGTTGCGTATCTGACGCTGAACGACCCGGCCGCCCACGACACGTTCATGCGGGTCACCGAAGGATCCGTGTCGGCCGCCTTCCAGCAGTTGCGGCTCGGCATGGGCGAGGGCCTGGGCGGACTGGTCGCGCAGACCGCCCGCCCGTACGCGAGCACGGACTACCGCACCGACCACCGCTACCGGCACACCGGGACCATTGACGACGGCGTCGCCGAGGAAGGGCTCCGCGGCATCCTCGGCGTCCCGCTCCGGCTGGGCGAGGAGATCATCGGGGTCCTCTTCGCGGCCGACCGCTCCCCGCGCGAGTTCACCCCCGAGGCCATCGCCCTCCTCGCCTCGCTCGCCGACCACGCGGCCGTCGCCATCGACAGCGCCCGCCGCCTGGACGAGACCCGCACCGCCCTCGCCCGACTCGAAGCCGCCAACGCGACCGCCCGCGCCCACAGCGAGGCCCTCCACCTGGCGTCCGACGCCCACGACCGGCTCTCCAAGCTGGTGTTGCGCGGTGCCGGCACCGACGAGGTCGCCGCCGAGATCGCGGTGCTGCTCGGTGGGGGAGTGGCCGTCCACGACACCGACGGCAGCGAACTCGCCCGGATCGGCACCGGGCCGGTGACGCCCGCCGCCGCGAGCCTGGCGGCCTCGCGCACCGAGGGCAGGGCGGTACGCGCGGACGGCGTCTGGACCTGCGCCGTGCTCGCCGGCGCCGAACCGCTCGGCAGCATCGTGCTGACCGGCCGCGGCGACCTCTCCGAGGCGGACCGGCGCCTGTTCGAACGGTCGGCGCTGGTCACGGCGATGCTGCTGCTGGTCCGCCGCTCGGTCGCCGAGACCGAGGACCGGGTGCGCGGCGAACTCCTCGACGACCTGCTCGCGGGCCCCGCCTCCTCGGCCCACTGGGACCCGGGCAGCCTCGCGCTGCGCGCCCGGCGCCTCGGCGTGGACCTCGCCCGCCCCCACGCCGTCGCGGTCGTCGACTGCGAACCCGCGCTGCGTTCCCGGCTCGCCGCGGAGGCCGGCCGCGTGGCGCGCGGGCTCGGCGGCCTGGCGGGCAGCCGCCGGGGCCGTACCGTCCTGCTCGTGCCGGGCGACGAGGCCGGCGCCCTCGCCGACGCGCTCGCGGCGGGCCTGGCCCGGGCCGTCGGCGCACCCGTCACCGTGGGCACGGCGGGCCCCGGCACCGGCCCCGACCGCCACGCCGCCCTCCACGCCGAGGCCGTCCGCTGCCTCACCGCGCTCCACGCCCTGGGCCGCACCGGGGAGGGCGCCGACGTCGCCGCCCTCGGCTTCGTCGGCGTCCTGCTCGGCGACCGCGCCGACATCACGGCGTACGTCGACCGCGTCCTCGGCCCCGTCCTCGCCTACGACGCCGAACGCGGCACCGAACTGGTCCGCACCCTGTACGCGTACTACGACCAGGGCGCGAGCCTCGCCCGCGCCAAGGACGCCCTCCACGTCCACGTCAACACGGTCGTGCAGCGCCTCGACCGCGTCGCCCAACTCCTCGGCCCCGACTGGAACACCCCCGGCAGCGCCCTGGAACTCCACCTGGCCCTCCGCCTCCACCGACTGTCCCGGCCCGGGACGCACCTGGTATGGACCTGACAAATGAAGCCCGCTACCGTAGCCGGAGAGCGCTCTGAGAGCGCTCTCAGCGTTTGGCTTCCCCCACACCAGGAGGTTCCGTGAAACGCACCACCCTGCTCCCCTTCACCTCTCTGGGCGCCGCCGTCTGCGCCCTGCTCCTGACGGTCGGTCTCGGCGCGTCCTCGGCGACCGCCGCCCCGCTCCCGGAGCCCGCCGCGCCGCCGTCGGCGTCCGCCGGACTCCTCGACGCCATGCGGCAGGACCTCGGGCTCACCGCGGCGCAGGCCGAGGAACGGCTGCGCGCCGAGAAGGCGGCCACCGAGGTGGAGAGGACCGCCCGGCAGCGCGCGGGCGCCGCCTACGGCGGCTCCTGGTTCGACCCCGCGGCCGGCCGGCTCGTCGTCGCCGTCACCGACCGCGCCAAGGAACGCGACGTACGGGCCCTGGGCGCCGACACCCGCCTCGTCCGGCACAGCGCCACCGCGCTGGACCGGGCCAAGGCGCGCCTCGACGGCCTCCGGGCCCCCGCCGGAGTGGCCGGCTGGCACGTCGACCCGAGGGCCAACAGCGTCGTGGTCGACGTCGTACGCGCCGAGCGCCACACCCCCGCCGTACGGGCCTTCCTCGACCGAGCCCGCGCCGACGGCCTCGTGACCGTCGCCGAGACGGCCGAGGCGCCCCGCACCTACGCGGCGGGCACCGTGGGCGGCGACCCGTACTACACCGGCAACGTCCGCTGCTCGATCGGCTTCTCCGTGCACGGGGGCTTCGTGACGGCCGGTCACTGCGGGCGGGCCGGCGCGGCCGTGCGCGGCTGGGACGGCTCCGCCATGGGCACGTTCCAGGGCTCGTCGTTCCCCGGCGACGACTACGCGTACGTCTCGATCCACAGCGGCTGGTGGACGGTACCCGTCGTCCTCGGCTGGGGCACCGTCCCCGACCAGCTCGTACGCGGCTCCGCCGAGGCCCCGGTCGGCGCGTCGATCTGCCGCTCGGGCTCGACCACGCGCTGGCACTGCGGCACCGTCCTGGCCAAGAACCAGACGGTCAACTACAGCCAGGGCGCGGTGTACCAGATGACCAAGACCAGCGTCTGCGCCGAGGGCGGCGACTCCGGCGGCTCGTTCCTGAGCGGCGACCAGGCCCAGGGCGTCACCTCCGGCGGCTGGGGCAACTGCTCCTCCGGCGGCGAGACGTGGTTCCAGCCGGTCAACGAGATCCTCAACCGCTACGGCCTGCGCCTGCACACGGCCTGAGGCCCCGTACGACCTCACCCGGGCGAGGCCGGCGATCCCTCCGCCGGCCTCGCCCCGGGCTCGTGAGCGGGCGGGGGTGCGGGTGCGGGGTGCGGTTCATCCCGTGATCTCGGCCAGGCGGTGGCGGACGAGGTCGGCGACGACGTCGTCGGGGAGCGGGTGGTCGGCGGTGAAGCGGACGGTTCCCTTCGACAGGTCGAAGCCGGCCAGCCGTTCCCGCACCGCGTCGACCGCCTCCGGGCTGAACGGGAAGACGCTCAGGTGGTCCTTGGCGGCCCGGAACCCGAGGAGCGGTTTGCCGCCGTGCCGCAGGGCCGCCATGCCGTAGCTCCGTCCGTCCTCCGCCTCCGGCGCGACCCGCAGCGCGATCGCCCGGATCCGCCGGAAGGCGTCCCGCGAGGCCGCGTCCAGTCCGTCGAAGTACTCCTCGACCTCGGTCATCCCCGGCGTACCCCTTCGTCGAACCGGCCCACCATCCGGAACGGAAGCATTCCACGGCACCGGCGGCAGAGCGGGTACCGACGCCCGCACCACCCGTGCCGCCGCGCGTCGACACCTCGCCGACGCCACCTCTACGGCTCCGAGCGCGACCGCCCGCAGCAGCGCCGGCCCGTCCGGCCGCCGGAGGAGCAGCAGTCGGTAGGCGGCCGTCGACGACGGGGGCAGAGCTCACGCATCATCGCGTGGAGGGCGTCCGCGTCGGCGAAGGCCGACCGTTCGACGAAGAGGAACTCCCGGTGGTCGCGCACTCAGGCGCGGGGGCGTACTCGTCGCCGTACAGGCACCGCGCACGCTCTGTCAGTGCGCTGTGCACGAGCGCTCTCCGCCGGACCGTACCTAGTCGCGGTACTCGCAGAGGTAGGCGGTCTCCTCGGCGACCTTGAGCCGGAACGTGCTGTCGGCGGGGACGTCGAACTTCTCGCCGGCGTCGAAGGTCCGCCAGTCGTCGGAGCCGGGCAGCTTCACGGTCAGGCCGCCGCTGACCACGTGCATGATCTCCCGCTTGCCGGTGCCGAACTCGTAGTCGCCGGGGGCCATGACGCCGACCGTCGCGGGCCCCTCGGCGCCCGTGAAGGCGATGGACTTGACCGTCCCGTCGAAGTACTCGTTGACCGTGAACATGGGTGTCCTCCAGGAAGCCGAGAAGGGCTGGATACCGGCTCGACAGGCCGGCCGCCGCAGCGTAGCCGCACGCTCGCGTCCCTTCTGATCCGGTCCGAATCCTGATCCTCGGGGACAGGGCCCGGGGCGGGAACGCCAGCAGACCCTCGGCCGCGGCCGGGGCCTCGGTCGGCCGGCAGGTGACCGTACGTACGCCGCGGCCGCCCATCGCCGCTCGTACGCACGCGTGCCTAGCGGAGTGCGGCGGCGACGAGGCCTTCGAGGGCCTCGCGCGGGACTTCGCCGCCGTTCACCAGCCGGTCGAAGACCATGCCGTCGACGCAGGTCAGCAGGGTGTGCGTGCGGGTCTCGGCATCCTTCACGCCCTGGTCGGCGAGAAACTGCCGGACGGCCTGGCGGCCGGCGTTCTCCCGGGGGACGAGGATCTCGCGCAGCTCCGGGACGCGGACGCTCTCGACGGCGCAGGCGTAGCGGGCGAGCGACCGGCGGCGGCCCTCGCCGACGAGCCGCTGCCGGGTGAGCGCCACCATGCCGTCCACCAGTTCCTCGGCGGTGCGCAGGGGCGGCAGCCCTTCGGCCGTCGTCCGCAGCTCCTCCTGGTCGAGCCGGACGAGCCGGGTGACGAGGGCGGTGAACAGGGCCGCGCGGGTGCGGAAGTACGCCGACGTGGTGCCGGACGGCAGTGCTGCCCGACGGTCGACCGCCCGATGGGTGAGGCCGCGGATCCCCTCGTCGGCGAGTACGTCGAGTGCCGCGTCCGCGAGGAGGGTGCGCCGGTCCGAAGTCATGCCGTCTTTCTACACCCGTAGAAGCCCGGCGGGAGAATCGGTACAGTCGACTTTCTACAGGTGTAGAAAGCAGGGGAGGCGGCATGGTGGTCGGAACGGCAGTGGTGGTCGGAGGCGGCATCGGCGGGCTCGCCGCCGCGATCGGCCTGCGCCGCATCGGATGGGAGGTACGAGTCGTCGAGCGCGCCCCGGTGCTCCAGGGCGCGGGCGCCGGCATCTCCCTGGCCGCCAACGGCCTCCGGGCACTGGACGAACTCGGCGTCGGCGAGGCCGTCCGGAGCGCGTCGCGGGGCCAGTACAGCGGCGGCACCCGAACGCCGGCGGGCGGTTGGCTGACCCGGATGGACGGCACGCTCCTGGAGAAGGCGGTCGGTACGCCGATCGTGGGCATCCCGCGCGCCACCCTCCACCGGCTGCTGCGCGAGGCCCTGCCCCCCGAATCCCTGCTGATCGGCTTCGACGCCGGCTCCGTCCGGCAGACCACCTCCGGCACGGTCCGCGTCGAAGGCGGTCGCGGGGAGGTCCTCGACGCGGACCTGGTGGTGGCCGCCGACGGCATCGGCAGCAAGATCCGCGGCGGGCTCTTCCCGGCCCATCCGGGACCGGTCCACAGCGGTTCGACCGTGCTCCGCGCCCTCACCGCCCAACCGGTCGACCTCCGCACCGACTTCGAACTGACCTGGGGGCAGGGAGCCGAATTCGGCCACATCGCCCTCCACGACGGACGGGCCGAATGGCACGCCGTCCTCAGCCTTCCCGCCGGCACACGGTTCCCCGACCCCCTGGCCGAACTGCGCCGACGGTTCCACGACTGGCACGACCCGATCCCCGCGCTGCTCGACGCGACCCGGCCCGACGCCGTGCTCCACCACGACATCGGCGAACTCCGCACGCCGCTCCCCTCGTACGCGGTCGGCCGCATCGCCCTGCTCGGCGACGCGGCCCACGCGATGACCCCCAACCTCGGGCAAGGCGCCTGCCAGGCACTGGAGGACGCGGTCACCCTGGCCGCCGCGCTCGCCACCGCGCCCACCACCGAAGCCGCGCTCACCCGTTACGACGCCGAGCGGCGACCCCGCAGCCAGGCGGTCGCGCGGGCCGCCCGCCAAGCCGGGCGCATGGGCCAGCAGCTCTCCCACCCCCTGGCCGTCACCCTGCGCAACACCGCGATGCGCCTCACCCCCTCCCGCACCGCGACGCGCATGATCCTGCGCCACCACGCCTGGACCCCACCCCGCCTGAATTGACCGCCCGGGACCCCGGGACGCAGGGGAGGCCGTGGCACCCCGACTCCCCATCCGGCTCCCTCCGTCCAGGTGAGTTCACGGCCTCCACCGCAACCCCACCCCCACTGGAACGTTCCACCAGGTGCCCCCGTCCCCCTCCCCACCTCCTGGAGCACCGCAGATGCCGACCCCTCGTGTCCCCCGGCGTCCCCGCGACCGGAACCGGCGGCCCGAAGGGGCGGAGGCGACGCGCGGCGTGCTGGTGGGGCGGGCGCCCGCGCCGGGCGAGGTGGGGGACGCGTACGACGCGGTCGTCATCGGCTCAGGGGTCGGCGGCCTGACGACAGCCGTCTGCCTCGCCCGGCAGGGGCGCAGGGTCGCGGTCTTCGAGCAGCACTACACCGCCGGCGGCTACACCCACGCCTACCGGCGACGCGGCTGGGAGTGGGACGTCGGCATCCACTACGTCGGGCAGCTCGCGCCGCGCGAGCCGGTCCGGGTGGTGTCCGACTACCTGACGGGCGGCGCGCTGCGGTGGGCGCCGCTGGGAGACCCGTACGACGAGTACCGGCTGGGCGGCGAGGTGCACCGGGCGCCCGTCGGATTCGCCGCCTACCAGGCCGGTCTGATCGAGCGCTTCCCGGCCGAACGGGCGGGGATCGAGGCACTGTTCAAGCTCGTCGCCCGCTGCCGGGCGACGCTTCCCGTGCTCGCGCTCGGCCGCCTCTCGGGCCCGGTGGCCCGCCGCCTGGCGGGTCTGTTGCGGCCGGCGGCCGTCCCGCCCGAGGCGCTGCGACCGGCTCGGGAGGTGGTCGCGGGCCTCGTCCGCGACGAGCGGCTCCGCCAGGCGGTGCTCACCCCCTCCGTCCTTCTCCTCGCCGACTCCTCCTCCAAGCTGCCGTTCTTCCTCGTCGCGGTGCTGTTCGAGCACTTCAGGACCGGTGCCTGGTACCCGGTGGGCGGCAGCGCCGCGATCGCCCGGGCGATGGTCGACCCCATCCGCGCCGCCGGGGGAGAGGTCTACGTCCGCACGCCGGTCGAACGGATCGAGCTGGACGGGACCCGGGCGACGGGCGTGGTCCTTGCGGACGGCACCCGGGTACGTGCCCCGGTCGTGGTGAGCGCGGTGGGCGCCCACCACACGTACCGCACCCTGCTGCCGAGCCGGTCCGCCTCCGACGCGCCGACCGCCCCGGTGCGGGCCGACCCCGTGCGCGGCCTGCGTGAGGGGTTCCCCTTCGTGCTCCTCTTCCTCGGCCTCGACGGAGACCCGGAGGAACTGGGCCTGCCCCGACACAACCTGATGGTCACCGACGGCGACTGCGACGCCTTCTTCGACGGCACGGGCGGGCACACCAGCGGCCTCTTCCTCTCCTTCTCCTCCGCCAAGGACCCGACCTGGACCGCGCGGTACCCCGGCCGGTCCACGGGCGAGATCCTCGCGTACGTCGACCCGGACCTGTTCGCCCCCTTCCACGGCTCGCACTGGCACGACCGCGATCCCGCCTACCTCGCCCTGAAGGCCGAACTCACCGGACGGCTCCTCGACCGGCTGTACCTCCACCTGCCCCGCACCAGGGGCCGGGTGGCGTACCACGAACTCGGCACCCCGCTGACGGCCGAGCACTTCACCCGCTGGCCGGGCGGCAGCCTCTACGGCCTCGCCAAGGACGTCGCCGCGTTCGGCGACGGCACCCGCCCCGGCCTCGCGGACCGCCTGCGCCCCCGCACCGAGTTCGACGGCCTGTACCTCTCCGGCCAGGACGTCCTGGCCGGCGGCTTCCTCGGCGCGGCCACCGGCGGCCTCCTGGCCGCCCACGAAGCCCTCGACCGCCCCGGCCGCTCCCGCCTGTGGCGGTCACTCCTGAAACACGTGGTCCGCCCCGAGGCCGCGGGCTGACGTTCCGTCCGTGATCGCTGCAGAAGAGGACCTCGACGACAGACCCGGCGTCCTGATCCGCTGTCAGGAGAACGCGTCCGTGAGCGTGCGGCTCTGCGACCGGTTCGGCTTCGACGCGGACTCGGTGCACTACGCGGTCGAGCTGCGGGCCCCGGGGCTGACCGCCCGGGCCGACGAGGTCGTCTCCTGGAGGCGGGACGGCGATCTCGCGCCCTTCCTGGACGCGCTCGCCGCCGACTACCGGGGTTGGGACGGCGAGCGGAACTGGCGGACCGACGACCGGGATCTCGCCGTGTCGGCGGCGTTCCGGTCCCGCGGGCGCATCGGGTTGACCTGGACGCTCAGGCCGTGGCCGACGGCCGTCGGTGGCTGGGCCGCGTCGGTGACCACCTGGCTGGAGGCCGGTGAGCAGATGGCTTCCCTGGCCGCCGACGTGCGCCACTTCCTCGGCTGAGTGCCGAAGTGAGGGCGCAGGGGCCTCGCTCCGCCCCCCTCCGCCTCGCCGCCCCTCCGTCGTCAGAGCGAGGTGAGCCGGTCCGCCACGAGGCCGTGCAGGGGCGCCCAGAACACCTCGGTGAACAGGCCCGGGTGACTACGTCCGCGTCGAGGTCATCGTCGCCGCCTTCGCACTGCTCGTCGCCGCCCTGGGCTGACCCGGACCCCGAGGACCCGGGTCCCCTGGCGTCGCCGTGGGTCAGGAGAAGGCGACCGACCGCACGAGCAGGCGCTCCGAGGCGCCGCCGCCCGGGCGCAGGATGTAGAACGCCTCGCCCTCGCAGTTCGCCTTCAGGAAGACCACCGCCGTCGCGTCGGTGCGGTTCTTCGGCGCGTAGGCGGCCGAGCCGGGCTCCGAGCCCGGCCCCTGGATGTCGATGCAGGTGCCGCTCTCGGGGTTGTTCAGGAAGCCGACCGCCTCGTACCCGTCGGCCGTCCGGTACGTGTAGCGGAACTGCCCCTCGGCGGCGGAGGCCGAACCGGGGACGGTGATCAGGAGGAGGGCGGCGCCGGCGGCGGAAGCCAGGGCGGAGCGAAGACGCATGGGGTGGGTTTCCTTGTTTACGGTCGGGTTCCGCGGAGAAGCGGAGGTGGCACTGCGAGCGCTGCCCCTCGCGACGGCGAGCCATTCCCGATGTCACCCGGACGGGTGCTGCGGAATCGTTTGCCCAGCTCAAGTGGGGGTGCGGGCCCCGCACCGGCGGGCCCTACGCGCCCCCTCCAGGCCGCCCGGACGGCCAGTCGGGCGCGGGGTCCTCCGCGAGGAGCGGCCGGAGCGCGCCCACCACCGCGCCGATGCAGACGTCCCGCAACCGGGTGCGGGTGCACGTCTCGTGGGCGAGCCAGTCGACGCAGAGCACCTGCACGAAGACCAGCCAGCTCTTCAGGACGCCGGACACCGCCTCGCGGGTGCGCGCGTCCGTCACCGGGAGACCTGCCAGCAGCCGCGCGCGCAGGGCGTCCAGCTCGTTCGTCATGATCGTCTGGATGACGGGATCGCCGGCGAGGACCCGGTTCGCGGCGAGGACGGCGTTGCGGTTCGCCACGAAGTAGTCGATGTGGACGTCCATGCCCTGGACGAGCTGCTCCACCAGGGAGTCGGCGGGGTCGAAGCGCGTCTCGGCGAGCAGCCGGTCCGCCGCCTGCTGGTACACGGCGGCGAAGAGGGCGTGCTTGCTGGGGAAGTGGCGGTAGAGCAGGGCCCGGGAGACCCCGGCCTCCTCCGCGACCTCCTCCATCAGGACGTCGTCGTACGGGCGGGCCGCGAAGAGCCGCGCACCGACGGCGAGGAGCTGGGCGCGGCGGTCGGCGGGATCGAGGCGTCGGCGGGGAGGCATGAGCCGAAGCCTAGTTGACATGTGTCCACCAGGGGCCCACGCTACGAGACACACGTCTACTTAACTCCACCGCCACGGCTCGGAGGGAACATGGCCAGGACTCTGCGCACACTCACACGACTGATGGGCTGGTCTTGCGTCGCGATCGGTCTGTACCACGTGCTCCTCGGCAACGCGGCGCTCCCCGGCGCGGCTTCGGCCGGCGCGACGGTCGACAGCTGGGGCCGCTTCATGGGCGCCGCCTTCGTCGGCTACGGCCTCGCCTGGCTCTGGGCCGCCCGCCGACGCCCCATCCCCGCCCAGGCGGTACGGCTTCTGGCCGCGGTCTTCCTCCTCGGCGGCGCCGGCCGCCTGCTCTCCCTCGCCATGCACGGCTGGCCCCACGGCTTCCAGATCGCCCTGACAGTCATCGAACTCGCCCTCCCCCCGGTCTTCTTCTGGCTGGCCACCGCGGACGAGCACCCTCGACACGAAGACGCGGAGCGCTCCACGGCCGCGCGGTGAGCACACGGCCGACGTCCCGTCATCGCTCACGAGCCGGGGGCGGGCGCGGGCGGTATCAGGTCGCTCTCGCTGACGGTGTACGTCAGCGCGGGGTAGGTGAAGGCGGTCTCTTCGTTCTCGCGGCGTCGCAGTCCGTAGAACTCGCGCCGCTGTTCGTCGTCGGCGGAGGTGAGGCGGGCGCCCTGGGGGAGGTACGGATGACCGTCGCGGAAATGGACGATCGTCTTGGACGTCCGGAACGTGACACCCAGCCAAGGATTGCCATCGGGCTGGGCGGCGGTCGCCGTCCCGGGTGGAGTGTCGAGGACGATCCGGTGTCTGAAGCGGCGATTCGACGCGACGGAGAACGCGACGACACTGTTGTGGGTGAGGGCGATCTCGTACGTCTCGCCGCTGTCCTCCTTCGACTCGACGATCAGTTTTCTCGGCGGGGTCGATTCGGGAGTCCGGTAGCAGGAGAAGACGGCGATGGACGACGCGTCCGCGAGATCCAGGGCCTGGTCGGAGTGGCTTCCCATCTTTCGATACGCGTCCGTGTAGATCTCGATGAGCGCGTTGTCGAAGCCGATCGGAATCCCCGCGCACGCTTGGACCCGCTGTGCAAGGCGCTCGTGCACCACGTGGAATCGCTGCGTCGGACGGTCGTATCGCGTGGTGGTGCGGACGAGAGGCACGCCGCCCGTCTCGTCGACCTTGGCGAGCGTCGCGCCGCGCCGGCCCTTTCCGAGGTCTTCGAGGTGGGCGGAGACGGAAAGCTCCGCGAAGGGGTTCTCCTCGAACCGCAGGGTACGGACGGTGATCTCGTCCGGGATCTCAGGCTCGGGGGGCAACGTAGTCTCCCGTGTTCATGCTGAACAGGAAATCGTGACCGTAGTCGATGAAGGCCGAGGTCCTGTTCTCCTCGGCGTACAGAGTGCGGAGCTTCTCCATGCCGTCCTCCGTGGGCGGTTCCAACGGCACGAGATCCCCGGCCACTTGGAGGAACGTCCGGCCGTCCTTGTGTACGGCTTCCGTGCCGGAGCAGCGCACCACGTATCCCAGGCGGGTCGGGAGCAGCGCCGCGTCCAGCGCCGACGGGCGGATCTCGTGCGTGTACAGGCGGTTGGTGGAGAGCGGCATGAAGAACACCGAGCCCGGATAGAGGGTGATGGTGAACTGCGTCGGCAGCGCCGCCCCGTCGAGTCGAGCCGACGGCTCCTTGAGCCGGAAGTGAAGTCGGGTCAGCCCGCTGACGCCCTTCACACCACGGTCGAAGGCGTCTTCGCGCAGGGGCCGCAGTTCGTCCAGCCCGTCGTAGAAGGTGCAGAAGGCCATGATGCCGTCGGCGGGCATGTCCTTGGTCTTGTCGGCGTGGGCCGAGATCTTCGCCTTCGACTGCTTGCGCTCCGCCGTGGCAAGGGTGTTGTGGTAGATCTGGGCGAGGACGTGATTGAGCGGCGCCTGATCCCGGAAGACGGTGGCCGCCTCCTCATTCAGGGCATCGACGATGAGCGTGTCGGTCGGCCGGAAACCTTCGGTCGGGCCCGACAGGTTCGTCGAGCACCGGAGCAGACGGAAGTGCAGGTCATCACCGACCCGCGTGACGGGCGTCAGATAGATCCCGCTGCGATGAGCCGTTCCGGGCTTGGTGGATTCCGTCAGCGACTGGAAGACGTGCTCGGCACGGATCCGTCCGAAGTGATCGGCGCCGGGGTCGAAGAAGCGGCGGTAGTACACACCGACGCCGTGGACGCGGAGCGGCACCCGGCCGAGATCGACGAGGGTACGAGACGGGTGAACGTCCTCGCGGTGCCCGTGCGAAAGCTCCCGGACGACGAACACCCGCGCAGCCGTGCGCAGATGGTCGTCATCGATGCCGGAGACGTCCCCGCACAGGTACACGGTCCTGCCGGCGAGGTCGTGCGCACCGGAAGCCAGCGCCTCCGGCGTGATGACGGTCCCGAAGAATTCCCCGATCACGTCGTGCTCGTGGGAGAGGGAGGAGGGTGCCACCAGGACGTGGTCCGCATCCTCGATGCGCGCATTCATCAAAAGCTCCCCGTCATCCGTCTCTTCATCCGTTCATTCATTCAGGTGCCCGTCCGGGCGGAGGGCGCGCCGCAGGAGCGGGAGGCACGGGACCCCCGAGGTGTGTGCGTACGACGGCGGGCGGATCGTACGTCACCGGTCGGCCCGCCGGTGCGCGAGGGGTGTCGGCGTCGCGGACGGCGCGACGAGGCGCGGCGCCGCACGTACGGTGGCCGTGACGACAACGACGACGATCGGCCGCCGCGCGTCCGGCGGAGAGAGTGCAGAGGCTGCGATGAGTGGACCGGCGAAGCCCGAGGTCGAGGTTCCCGAGGGGGACGCTCCCACCGAGCTGACCGTGCGCGACCTCGTCGTCGGCGACGGCCCGGAGGCGAAGCCGGGCACGGTCGTCCGGGTCCACTACGTCGGGGTGACGTTCGAGACCGGGAAGGAGTTCGACGCCTCCTGGGACCGGGGCGAGCCGTTCAAGTTCGCCCTGGGAGGCGGCCGGGTCATCAAGGGCTGGGACCGGGGCGTGAGGGGCATGAAGGTGGGCGGCCGGCGCGAGATCGTCGTCCCGCCGCGGCTCGGCTACGGCAAGCAGTCGCCCACGCCGCTGATCCCCGCGGGGTCGACCCTCGTCTTCGTCGTGGACCTCCTCTCCGTCGTGGGACCCGGGTCCGCGCGCTAGAGAGACCTGACCGGAGGGGCGGACCGGCGTGACCGCGAACCGTTCGTGTCAGAGGCCCGTGTGACACTCCCGCACATGTCACTCGCCCAGCTCAGCCTCACCCAGTGGCGGTCCCTCGACCTGTCCACGGCCCGTCACCTCGCCCGTGAAGCCGCGGAGCTGGTGGGCGGGCGCGTGACCGGCGTCGAGACCGTCGAACACCTCGGCGCGCCGTTGCACCGGGTACGGATCGAGCGGGAGGCGCAGGCGTTCGCGCTGATACCGGGTGGCCGGGTGACGCTCGGCTTCGACCTCGACGCCTGGCGGCCGGCACCCGAGCAGACCGCCGACTACGCGGCGAGCCTGGAACAGGGCTTCGGGGACGGCCCCGACCTGCGGGCCCATCTCGCGCGGGTCCTCAGCCCGCGGCGGAGCGTCGTCCTGGCCACCGTACTCATGGCCGTCGAGGACGAGGACCTGACCGAGCCGCCCGCCGACATGCCCGCCGCGCTCGCGGCGCGTGGCCTGCGCATGCCGAGTCCGGACGAATGGGAGCACGCCTGTGGGGCCGGCGCCACGACCCTGTTCCGATGGGGCGACGACTGCCCGCTCGACCGCGGCCCCTACGGCGCCGCGGACGGCCCGCAGCACCGGCCGAACGCCTTCGGCCTGCACATCGCCTACGACACCTACCGTACGGAACTGAGCAGCGACGTCACCGCGGTGCACGGCGGAGACGGCGGCGAGTCGGTGTGCGGCGGCTACGGCCACCTCCTGGGATGGCTGCCCCTGGCCACGGCCCATCGCAACCCCTCCACGGCCGAGTTCGTGTACGGCGCCGAAGGGGAAGGGCTCCACGAGGACTCCTCCACGCGCCCCGTGCTCCCGCTCTGAACCCCGTCCGCGATGCCGTCGGTCCCTTGCCGCCGGCTCCCGCCCTTGACCGATCAACCCGCAGGGCCCTAGTTTCATGCGCACCGACTCGCGGGTACGGAAAGGAGGCGAGGGCGGATGTCGATCTTCTCCGACCTGAATCGCCTCGCTCACCGGGCTGCCTGGGTTCCGGGTCGCGTAGCACACGGCTGCTGAAGCGGCCGCTCTTCCGGCGGGCCCTGCCGTGGCACCGCCGCTCTCGCTCTTTCCTCGTACTTTTCTCGTACATGCCGACCCCTGCCGTGCGCCGTCGTGTGGACGTCCGACGCGCGCGCCCGGGCCGGTTCTCCCACCACGCACCGACACAGAAGGCCGACATGGCGAACAGTCTCCATTCCGTTTGTACGACCCCGAGCCGAAGCGAGGGACGGTCGTGACCGAGGCGCGGATCACCGTGAACGGGCAGGAGGCGCCGATCGCTCCGGCGGCGGCCCACACCACCGTGCTGGACTTCCTGCGCGAGCGCGGCCTCACCGGTACCAAGGAAGGCTGCGCCGAGGGGGAGTGCGGTGCCTGCTCGGTGCTGGTGGCCCGGCCCGGCGTGCACAAGCCCACCGACTGGGTCGCGGTCAACGCCTGCCTGGTGCCGGTGGCGGCCCTCGACGGCCAGGAGATCGTCACCGCCGAAGGCCTCGCCACCCCCGGCGCGCCCGGCACGCCCCCCACCCTGCACCCCGTGCAGGAGGAGATGGCCGTGCGCGGCGGCTCCCAGTGCGGCTACTGCACCCCGGGATTCATCTGCAGCATGGCGTCGGAGTACTACCGGCCCGACCGCCGCGCACCCCACGGCGCCCCGGACACGGACACGGACACGGACACGGGGGCCACCGACGCCGACGCCACCCGCGCCGCCACCGACGCCCCTGACGCCGCCCACCACCACGAGCACGGCCCCAACGGCTTCGACCTGCACGCGTTGAGCGGCAACCTCTGCCGCTGCACCGGCTACCGGCCGATCCGGGACGCCGCGTTCGCCGTCGGCGACCCCGCCGCGGACGACCCGCTGGCGCGGCGCCGCGACCAGGCGCCGCCGGAGCCGGCCGCGACCCACTACACCCGGGACGGCCGTACGTTCCTACGGCCGGGCAGCCTCGCCGAGGCGCTCCGCGTGCTGCGCGAACGGCCCGAGGCGGTGGTCGTCTCCGGCGGCACCGACCACGGAGTCGAGGTGAACATCCGCTCCCGACGCGAGAGTTGCGTCGTCGCCGTCGACCGGCTCCCCGAACTGCGCGAGCTGCGCCGCGAGTCCGACCACATCGAGATCGGCGCCGCCCTGACCCTCACCGAGATCGAACGCCGGCTGGACGGCGAAGTACCGCTCCTCGCCGAGCTGTTCCCACAGTTCGCCTCCCGCCTGATCCGCAACAGCGCCACCCTCGGCGGCAACCTCGGCACCGGTTCGCCCATCGGCGACAGCCCGCCGGTGCTGCTCGCCCTCGACGCGTCCCTGGTGCTCGCCGACGCCGACGGGGAGCGCGTGGTCCCGCTGGCGGAGTACTTCACCGGCTACCGGCGGAGCATCCGCCGCCCCGACGAGCTGATCCGCGCCGTACGCGTCCCGCTGCCGCAGGCACCCGTCACGGCCTTCCACAAGATCGCCAAGCGCCGTTTCGACGACATCTCCAGCGTCGCCGTCGCCTTCGCGCTCGACATCGACGCCGAGGAAGGCACCATCCGGAAGGCGCGGATCGGGCTCGGCGGCGTCGCCGCCACCCCCATCCGCGCCCTCGCGACCGAGGCGGCCCTCGAAGGCAGGCCGTGGACGGCGGAGACCGTCGAGGCCGCCGCGTGCGAACTGCGCGGCGAGGGCACCCCGATGGACGACCACCGCGCCAGCGCCCTCTACCGCTCCGCGATGCTCGGCCAGAGCCTGCTGAAGCTGCACGCCCAGACCACCACCGAGGCGGTGTCGTCATGAGTCATCTCTCCGAGCGCCCCGAGAAGGCCGTCGTCGGCGTCTCCATGCCGCACGAGAGCGCCCAGCTGCACGTCACCGGCGCGGCGCTCTACACCGACGACCTGGTGCACCGCACCAAGGACGTCCTGCACGCCCACCCCGTCCAGGTCATGAAGGCCCACGGCCGGGTCACCGCCCTGCGCACCGAACCCGCGCTCGCCGTGCCCGGAGTGGTCCGCGTCCTGACAGGCGCCGACGTCCCCGGCGTCAACGACGCCGGCATGAAGCACGACGAGCCGCTCTTCCCCGACGAGGTCATGTTCCACGGCCACGCCGTGGCCTGGGTGCTCGGCGAGACCTTGGAGGCCGCCCGGCTCGGCGCCGCGGCCGTCGAGGTGGAACTCGACGAGAAGCCCGCCCTCGTCACCCTGGAGGAGGCGATCGCGGCCGGCAGCTACCACGGCGCCCGGCCGCTGATGGAGACCGGCGACATCGACGCCGGCTTCGCGGACTCCGCGCACGTGTTCAGCGGCGAGTTCCGCTTCTCCGGGCAGGAACACTTCTACCTGGAGACCCACGCGGCCCTGGCCCTCATCGACGAGAACGAGCAGGTGTTCGTCCAGAGCAGCACCCAACACCCCTCGGAGACGCAGGAGATCGTCGCGCACGTGCTCGGCGTACCCGCCCACGAGGTCACCGTGCAGTGCCTGCGCATGGGCGGCGGCTTCGGCGGCAAGGAGATGCAGCCGCACGGCTTCGCCGCCGTCGCCGCGCTCGGCGCCAAGCTGACCGGCCGACCCGTACGCTTCCGGCTCAACCGCACCCAGGACCTCACCATGTCCGGCAAGCGGCACGGCTTCCACGCCACCTGGAGGATCGGCTTCGACGCCGACGGCCGCATCCAGGCCCTCGACGCCACCCTGGTCGCGGACGGCGGCTGGAGCCTCGACCTCTCCGAGCCGGTGCTCGCCCGCGCCCTCTGCCACATCGACAACACCTACTGGATCCCGAACGCGCGCGTCGCCGGCCGCGTCGCCAGGACCAACACCGTCTCGAACACCGCCTTCCGGGGCTTCGGCGGCCCCCAGGGCATGCTGGTGATCGAGGACATCCTGGGCCGCTGCGCCCCGCTCCTCGGCCTCGACCCGATGGCGCTGCGGGAACGCAACTTCTACCGGCCGGGGCAGGGGCAGACGACGCCGTACGGCCAGCCGGTCACCCAGGCCGAGCGGATCACCGACGTCTGGCGGCAGGTCCAGGACGACGCCGGCCTCGCCGACCGCAGACGCGCCGTCGACGCCTTCAACGCCACGCACCCGCACACCAAGCGGGCGCTCGCGGTCACCGGCATCAAGTTCGGCATCTCCTTCAACCTCACCGCCTTCAACCAGGGCGGCGCGCTGGTGCTGATCTACAAGGACGGCTCCGTCCTGATCAACCACGGCGGCACCGAGATGGGCCAGGGGCTGCACACCAAGATGATGCAGGTGGCCGCGACCACGCTCGGCATCCCGCTGCACCGGGTGCGGCTGGCCCCGACGCGTACCGACAAGGTGCCCAACACCTCGGCGACCGCGGCCAGCGCGGGCACCGACCTCAACGGCGGGGCGATCAAGAACGCCTGCGAGCAGCTGCGCGAGCGCCTCCTCCGGGTGGCCGCCACCCGGCTGGGCGTCAACGCCTCCGACGTACGCGTCGTCGACGGCGTCGCCCGCGCCCTCGGCAGCGACGAGGAGCTCGCCTGGGACGACCTGGTGCGCACCGCGTACTTCCAGCGCGTGCAGCTCTTGGCGGCCGGCTACTACCGGACCGAGGGCCTGCACTGGGACGCGGCGTCCTTCCGAGGCTCCCCGTTCAAGTACTTCGCGCACGGCGCCGCCGCGACCGAGGTGGAGGTGGACGGCTTCACCGGCGCGTACCGCATCCGGCGCGTCGACATCGTCCACGACGTCGGCGACAGCCTCTCCCCGATGATCGACATCGGCCAGGTCGAGGGCGGCTTCGTGCAGGGCGCGGGCTGGCTGACCCTGGAGGACCTCCGCTGGGACACCGGCGACGGCCCGCACCGCGGCCGGCTGCTGACCCAGGCGGCGAGCACGTACAAGCTGCCCAGCTTCTCGGAGATGCCGGAGGAGTTCCACGTCAGGCTGATGGAGAATGCCACGGAGGAGGGCGCCGTGTACGGCTCCAAGGCCGTCGGCGAGCCTCCGCTCATGCTCGCCTTCTCGGTGCGCGAGGCGCTGCGGCAGGCCGCGGCGGCGTTCGGCCCGGCCGGAGTCAGCGTCGAGCTCGCCAGCCCGGCGACCCCGGAGGCGGTGTACTGGGCGATCGAGTCGGCGCGGGGTGGCGGGACCCGGACTGCAGCGAAGGGCGCGAAGGAAGCGAAGGAAGCGACGGCAGCGACGGCAGCGACGGCAGCGACGGAAGAGGCGAAAACAGCCGATATGACGGAATCGAACGTTCCGAGCCATGCCTGACATGACCTGGGTCGCCGCGGTCGCGCGGTTGCGGGGACGCCGGGAGGCCGGCGTACTCGTGACCGTCGCGACCGTGCGCGGTCACGCACCCCGCAAGCCCGGCGCGAAACTCGTCGTGGGACGGACGGACGTGTGGGGCTCGATCGGCGGCGGCAACATCGAGGCCGTCGCCATCGACCGGGCCCGGGAGCTGATCGACACGCCCGAGGCGGAGGCGGAGCCGGAGCTGATGGAGTTCGCCCTGAACGACAAGGTGACCGGGCGCCACGGAGTCCAGTGCTGCGGAGGCACGGTCTCGGTGTTCCTGGAACCCTTGCCGGTGCCGCCCGCGGTGGCGGTCTTCGGCGTCGGGCACGTCGGCCTCGAACTGGCCCGCATCCTGGCCCGGCACGACCTCGACCTGCACCTGATCGACAGCCGCGCCGACATGCTCACCACGGAACGCCTCTCCGTCCTCGACGACGCGGTGGCCCGACTCCACGTCCACCACACCCCGCTCCTCCCCGAGGAGGTCCTCGACGAACTCGCACCCGGCACCCACGTCCTCATCGCCACGCACGACCACGCCGAGGACGCGGCCCTGTGCGACGCGGCGCTGCGCACGCCCGGCCTCGGTTCGATCGGCCTGATCGGCTCCGCCGCCAAATGGGCCCGCTTCCGGCAGCGCCTCGCCAAGGAGGGCGGCCACGATCCCGCCACCATCGACCGGATCAAGACCCCGATCGGCCTCCCCGAGATCACCGGCAAGGAACCCGCCACGATCGCGGTCAGCGTCGCGGCGGACCTCCTCCTGACCTTCCAGAGGACCGCCCGCTGAAGCCGCCCCGACCGACCGCCCGGCGGGAGGTCGGCGAAAGGCGACCGGCTTGCGGGTGTCGCACGGAGCCCGCACCCCGCGCCCCCGATATACCGGTAGCTCCGAAGGGCCGAGAGGCCGAAGAGCCGAAGAGCCGAGGGGCCTCGCGAGGCAGAGGGAGAACAGCAGTCGTGACACTCCACCGCATGGACAACGTCGGCATCGTCGTCGAAGACCTGGAGGCCGCCATCGCCTTCTTCACCGAACTGGGCATGACGCTCGACGGCAGGGCGCAGATCGAGGGCCTCTTCGCGGACCAGGCCGTCGGCCTCGACGGAGTCCGCAGCGAGATCGCGATGCTGCGGACCCCGGACGGCCACGGCAAACTGGAACTCGCGCAGTACCGGACCCCCGCGGCGATCGTCGACGGCTCACCCAACCCGCCGCCGAACACCCTGGCCCTGCACCGGGTCATGTTCGCCGTCGACGACATCGACGACACCCTTGCCCGCCTCCGCGCCCACGGCGCCGAGCTCATCGGCGAGGTGGCGCAGTACCGAGACGTGTACCGCCTCTGCTACCTCCGAGGCCCCTCAGGCATCATCCTCGCCCTGGCCGAACAGACGAACTGACACCGCGCCACGCCACGACAGGTGGTGCCGGCGTCGGGCCGCGGCACACCGGAGCGTGCGGTGACGGCGACCGCCGCGTCACGGCGAGTGATGCCGCACACATGCGGCGGGGCTGCCGGCCGGGACGTGTTAGCTTCCGGCAGTGATCTCCCCGGTCGCGGATGCCCGCGAAGTCGACGACGTAGTCAGGTCCGGTTCCGTGCTGTCGGACGGCCGCCCGGCCGGCGACGCCGTCCACGCGGCCGAGTCGCTGGGGCTGCTGGACCTGTTCGGCGACTCCTTCGTCCGTGATCCGTACCCGTGGCTCGATCGGCTGCGGGCCGAGGCGCCCGTGCATCAGGATCCCGGTACGGGGCTGTGGCTGGTCAGTCGGCATCAGGACATCCGGCGCGCCCTGCTCGACACGGACCGGTTCCTGCCGGACAACGCCCAGAACGCGGTCACGCCGCTGCCCGTCGCCGTGATGCGGGTCCTCGTGCGGGCCGGGTTCACGTTGCCGGCCGCGCTCGCCAACAACGGGACCCCGAGCCACGCGGGGCTGCGGCGGGTCGTCATGCGGTTCTTCGACGCGCGGAGTGTCACCGCCGCCGTACCGATGATCGAGCGTATCGCCGACGAGTTGCTCGACCGGATACCCGGCGGCGATATCGACCTGTTCATCCCCTTCGCTCAGATCCTTCCCTGTCGGGTGCTGATGGAGCTGCTCGGCATTCGCGGCGTCGATCCCGCCACGCTGATCGCCTGGAGCGACGCCGCGCTGGAGCTTTTCTGGGGGCGCCCTTCGCTCGCCCGTCAGCTGGAGCTGGCGGAGCTCGTCGCGGAGTTCCACCAGTGGCTCACCGCGACCGTGCGCGACGACGACGCGCCGCCCGGCTCGTTCGTCCGCGCCCTCGCCGACCATCGGCTGCCCGACGGCACGCCCCTGGACGTCCCCACCGCAGTGGCCGCCTGCTTCTTCGTCTTCGTCGCCGGCCAGTCCACCACCGGGCAGCTCATCGCCACCGTCCTCAGTAGGGCGCTCGCCGACCCGGGGGTGTGGCGGGGTGCCGCCGAGGAGGCGGGCCTGGCCGAGGCGTGGGTGGAGGAGGTACTGCGCCGCGAGCCGCCCGTGACCACCTGGCGCAGGGTGACCGCCGAAGCGACCCGGCTGGGCGGCGTGGAGCTGCCGGCGGGCGCGCAGGTGCTGCTGATGCTCATGGGGAGCGGCTCCGATCCGGCCGTCTTCCCGGACCCGGAGCGCATGTGCCCGGGACGGGCGAACGCCCGCCGCCACCTGGCGTTCGGCGCCGGACGTCACCTCTGCCCGGGCGCCACGCTCGCCCGCACGGAGGCGGCGGTGGCCCTGCGGGCGGCAGCCCGCCGCCTTCCCTCCGTACGGCCGGCGGACCCCCAGGTCGAACCTCCCATGCTGGGCCTGCTGTCCTTCAGGGCCCCGTTGCGGGTGGCGGTGGAGCGGCAGCCCCGGCGTCCGTGACGTCGGAGGGGCCCCGCCCCGGCCACGCAGGCCGGAAACCGTCGCTCCTATGGCACGGCGCGCCACATTCCCACCCACGGAAGTGGCGGCACCACATGTGGGCCGGGTTCCCCGCCGTTCACCAGGATGTCCGCATCTCACCCCCACCCTGTACCCGGAGATGCGCATGAAGATCAGAAGGATGATCGGAAGCAAGACCGGCAGGACCGGCAGCACGGGCAGTACCGGCAGGACCGGCAGCACAGGCAGCACAGGCAGTACCGGCAGGACCGGCAGCACGGCCGGCACCGGCAGGGCCGGTCGTATCGGGAAGCTCCTCGTCGCCGCTCTCGCGGCCATCGGCATCGCCGCCCCGGCGGTCGATGGGGCGACGGCCGCGGTTCCGGCGCCGACGCCCGGCACCCTCCAGCAGTACGACATCAGCGCGACGTACGTGAGCGGCCTCTCCTCCGGTGGGTTCATGGCCAACCAGATGCACGTCGCCTACTCGGACGTCTTCGCGGGGGCCGGCATCTTCTCGGCCGGCCCGTACGACTGCGCGCAGAACAACCTCAACACGGCCTTGTACGCGTGCATGGACACGTTCATGGCCCGCAAGACCCCCGCCCAGCTGGAGCAGTTGACCCGCGACCGGGCCGCGGCGGGCAAGGTCGACCCGGTCGCCAACCTGTCGGGCGACAAGGTCTGGCTGTTCCACGGCACCAACGACACCACCGTCAAGGCCCCCGTGAACGACGACCTCGCCACGTACTACCGCGACTTCGGCGCCGACGTGATCTACGACAACACGTCGGCATCGGGCCACGCCTGGGTGAGCCCCATCGGCCCCAACGCGTGTACGTCCACCAGTTCGCCGTACGTCAACAACTGCGGCGGCGACCCGGTGAAGGACATGCTGACGCACCTGCTGGGAAGCGTGAACCCGGCGACCTCCTCCGCGCCCACGGGCAAGCTGGTCCGTTTCGACCAGAGCGCGTACACCCCCGGCGGCAGCCCGAGCGCCGTCAGCATGGGCGCCGAGGGCTTCGCCTACGTACCGCGGTCCTGCCAGGACGGGGCCTCGTGCAGGCTGATGGTCACGCTCCACGGCTGCTACCAGTACTACGGCCTGGTCGGCAACGCCCTCATGGACAAGGCCTACCTCAACGAGTACGCCGACACCAACGACATGATCGTCCTCTACCCGCAGGCCACCACCATGACCGGCAACCCGCGTGGCTGCTGGGACTGGTGGGGCTACAAGTCGGCCGACTACGCGCAGAAGAGCGGCCCGCAGATGACGGCCGTGATGAACATGGCCAAGGCCCTCGGCGCGGGCACCACCGACACCCCCACCCCCACCCCCGGTCTCCCCGCCCCGACCGGACTGGCCGTCACCGGCACCACGGCGTCGAGCGCCACGCTGTCCTGGAGCGCGGTCCAGGGCGCCGCGTCGTACGACGTCTACCGCGACGGAACGAAGGTGAACGCCGCCCCGGTGACGTCCACCGGCTACACCGACTCCGGCCTGACGGCCGGTACGGCGTACGGTTACACGGTCGCGGCCGTCGACGCCTCCGGAGCGCCCGGCGCCAAGGCCGCACCCGTCACGGCCACCACCACGGGCGCCGCGCTCTGCGTGACCGCCAGCAACTACGCCCACACCCAGGCCGGCCGAGCCCACCAGTCGGGCGGCTACACCTACGCCAACGGCTCGAACCAGAACCTCGGCCTCTGGAACGTCCTGGCCTCCAGCACCATCAAGGAGACCTCGCCGGGCTACTGGGTCACGTGCTGAGCCCCTGAGCCGCCGGCGTACGCGCACCGCACCTGCCCGGAGTGCTCGGACCGCAGGGGCACGACGCGTCCCGCCGGGTCGTCGAGCTGCCGGTCCAGGTACCGCTTGCCGGGGAAGTAGGGGCAGGCATCGCCGCACCCCATGGTGATCACGACGTCGGAGCCCGTACCGCCTCGGCTGAGATGCCGATGCCGGACCCGCGCATGGCTTCGACGACGGCCGGGTTCACCGTGTCGGCCAGGGCGGGTCCGGCCGAGCGGATTTCGCCCCGATCCTCGCCGAGGTGGGCGAGGAAGGCGGCGGCCATCTGGGACCGGCCGGAGTTGTGGGCACAGACGACCAGAACGACGGAGGGGAAGGGGGGGAAGGCATGGGGGAGGTGGGAGGTGCTCATCGGGCCAGGGCGCCTCTTCGGTGGGGCGTGCGGCGGTCTCCGTGGGGACGACCGGGACTGCGAAGTCCGGGACCACGCGGCCGAAGCGGAGCGCGACCATGCCGGCGAAGGACGTGGAGGAGGTGAACCAGTACGCCACTTCGATGAAGCAGGCGACCCGCGCGGGTGCGAGGTGGGCCCGGCCGGTACGGCCCAGGTCGATGACGAGCCAGACCGGCCCGACGGCGGCCACGACCTCCGTCGGCCACAGATGCCGGGCCGACCGGGCGTGGGGGGGGGAGAGAGAGGCGCAGGAGCGGCTCGCCGAACATCGCGTCGCCGAACATCGCGTCGGCGAGCACCACGCAGGCGATCGCCCCGGCGATCTGGGCGGGCACGTACGCCGCGGCCTCGCGCGTGGTGAACGGCGAGGGTGACCGCCGGATTGAAGTGGCCCCCGGCACCGGGACGAGCAGGGCGATCAGCACGCCGAGGTCGAAGACGGTGGCGAGGGAGTCGGCGAGCAACTGCGTTCCGACGTCACGGGTCGGTTCGGTGGCCCGGATCCCGGAGCCGACCACCGTCGTGACCAGCGCGGCCGCCCCGAGCCCCCCGACCGACGCCTTGGCCGCGACGGGCGGACAGCTGCGCCAGAGCCTCGGGCAGCACCCAGGAGTACACCCACGTGCCACGCCGCTCGGAGCCGACAAGGCCGGCCGCCCGCCGGCACCTTCAGGTGGCGGGAGATCGTCGGCTGGGAGACGCCCAACGGGAGGACAGCAGGCGCAGCCGGATCGGTCCGACGGCGCCCTACCAAGCTCTTCGGTGCCGAGCGCGCGAAGCGCCGCCAGGGTACGCCAGCTTCCCCCTCGTCGAACCGTCGCCCAAGCATGGACCTGTGCGGAGGTCTACGTCGGCAAAGCCGACGCCGACCAGCTGGCCAAGACCCCCGCACGCGGCAACGAAGCCTGCTGCGCCCGGCTGAGGACCCGCCGGGGCGGCCTGACGGGGATCTCCGACAGCGGCCCGGCCTCTGACGACCCCGGCCCGGGCGGACGTCGCGAACGAACGTCCGGGTTCGGATTCGGGTTCGAGTTCGGTCGCGACTTCGGCGGGTACTCGACCGGATCGGGTTCCCAGTACCAGTCCTCGCCCTGGTGGACCGCCCGCCCCGGCCGAGGGCTCGGTCCGCCGTCGCGGCCCGCGTGCCAGTGGATGAAGGCGACCACCGCGAAGAGGAAGAGGACCATGCCGAGAACGGTCCACGCCGCCGGATCGCCCGCGGCGAGCCGCGGCCCACCCGTGGTCCACAGATACCGTCCGAGCCGCCAGACCGCCATGACCAGCACGTACCCGAGCCCCAAGGCGAACGGCAGGAAGACCAAGCCGACGCCGAGACACCCTTTGTCCACGCCCCTACGACCCATCCCCGCCCCCGTGTCACGCGCCAGACGCAGCCGAAGCGGGGGATAACCCACCACGGCAGCTCCGACACCGCCCTCCCGGGTCGTCAACTGCCGCAGTCTGATGGACTGTCGACCCGCGCCCCGCGCATGGGACGATCCGCACCATGATCGGATGGATGCGCCACGCCCCGCGCTGGGTGGCCGTGTCGGTCTCCGGCATCGCGGCCGTTCTGCTCCTCGTCGGTGCGGTGTCGCACATCATCGACATCCTCACCCACGGTCTGCACCCGTACGCCTGGGCGCCGGGGTGGCTCAACCTCTACTGGTCGTCGCTGGCGCTCCTCGACGTGCTCGCCGCCGTGCTCCTGATCAGAGGCGAACGCCGAGGAGTCGACCTCGCCTGCGTCATCACGACGACCGACACCGCTGCCAACTGGTACGCGGTCTACGGCTTCCAGCACGGCGACTTCGCCGCCCGGCCCGGCCTCCAACGGCTGACCTTCTTCGCCACGCTCGTCCTCGTCACGGCGCCGTTCATCCGACGGCACCTCGCCCAATGAGCCGATGCCGATGCCGATGCCGATGCGTGCAGCACCACGTCACATCAGAGTCACGAATCGAGGGAGAACATGCACACGGATGGCGCGGCCCGGGCGGACCTTCCGGAGGCCGGGTTCCGGCTGCGGCCGGCTGCCGCCGGGGACGCAGAGTTCCTGACGGCGATACTGCTGGAGGCGTTCAACTGGGACGCCCCGCGGTTCAGTCGGGACGAGATCCTGGCGACGCCGCACTTCGCCCACTACGTCACCGGGTGGCCCCGGGCAGGGGACTTCGGCGTGGTCGCCGAGGCCCCCTCGGGCGCCCCCGTCGGCGCGGCCTGGGCCAGGACATTCCCCGCCCACGACCCGGGGTACGGACACGTCGACCCGCAGGTGCCCGAACTGACCGTCGGCGTGCTCCCCGGACACCGGGGCCGAGGCGTCGGCGGCGCTCTGCTGGACGCGGTGGTGGCGTTGGCGGCCCGGTCGGGCGTCGACCGCCTGAGCCTCAGCGTCGAGGACGGCAACCACGCCGCCGCGCTCTACGCCTCCCGCGGCTTCGTCACGGTCGGACGGGAGGGGAACGCGGACACCATGGTGATCCAGTTGGGCACGCACTGAACCGCCGCCCGGACGCCACGACGAGTCTCAGCCGCCGTCGGGTGAGGGCCTGCCGCCGGTGAGGGAGAGGCTGAGTATCCGGTCGGCGATACGTTACCGACCGCCGACCGCCGACCGCCGACCGCCGACCGCCGACCGCCGACCGCCGACTCCACCGTCCCGCCCAGCTCAACCTGGCGCAGTGTTGGGGCCTGCCCACGGAATATGACGAGCATTCGCCTGCGGCCACCCCCGGGCATGCGCCACCGTGGAGGGAATGAGGCGACCGCCGACGGACGTGCGCGGCGGCCGTCGCACCGACACCACAGAAGGGGAGAGCGAACCATGTGGGAGCCGGACGGCGCGGAAGGACACGTGGGCAAGGTGGGCGTGCTGCTGGAGGACGGCACGGTGCCCGGCCCGGTCTACATCGACATCGGCAGCGGGTCGTACGTCCCGAGCTTCACGGACTGGTGGTACTACGACGGCGTGCACCGGCGCCCGCTCGCGGACCGGATGCGCGCCGTGTGCGCCTGCGGGTGGCAGTGCGAGACGACGTACCCGATCGACTGGAAGCGCGTACCGCACCGCGAGCCGTACCTGTACGACACCTCCGCCCCCGAGCGGGACTGGGAGAACCACACCCGGCAGATCAACGCGGCCGCGGTGCCCCTGCCGCAGGACGTCGCCCGCCTCATCTCCCAGATCCGTGAACGCCTCGACGACATCGAGGACACCGACCCCCTCACCGCCCTGCGCATCGTGGGCGCGCTCGACGCGGTCGTCGAGACCGACGGCCCGTACGCCACCCGCCTCGCCACGCGCAAACACACCGACGAGGAGATCGCCACCGCCCTCGGCAGCACGGAGAAGGCCCTCGCCGCCCGCCTCCGCCGCTACGACAACACCCGCTTCTGAGACCCGAGCCCCCCGGCGCCCGTGCGCCCCGCGTCCGGCCCCTCGCCGTGAGGGGCCGGACGCGAGGGGCGAAGCGCAGGTCCCCGCGACGTCGCCGCAGCACGGCCGACGACGGCGGATCGGGGGTCGGAGGCGTCTCCGCCGACGTACGCGACCTCTGACCTGACCTGACCTGACCTGACCTGACAACAACACCATGACCGTTCCACCCCACCCCAACGACAGCCCCGGGGCATCGTCCCCACCACAGCCGTCGTCGCGGGACCGGTCGTACGACCCGTTCTGGCCGCCCGCGCCGCCGGCGGCGCCATGGCCTAGCGTCGAAGCATGACTTCGACTGCCGCAGAGGCCCGCCGTACCGTGACCGTCGCCGTCGTCCAGGCGGCCGCCCCGTTGTTCGACACCCCGACGGCGGTGGCCCGGGCCGAGGAACTCGTCCGCGAGGCCGCCGGGCGCGGCGCCGAAGTAGTCGTGCTGCCCGAGGCGTTCATCGGCGGCTACCCCAAGGGGCTGGACTTCGGCATCACCGTCGGCAGCCGCACCCCGGACGGCCGCGAGCTCTTCCACCGCTACCACGCCGCCGCGATCGAGATCCCTGGCCCGGAGACGGAGGCGATCGGCGCCGTGACCCGGGAGCTGGGGGTCCACGCCGTGATCGGGGCGGTCGAGCGCCGCGGCGGCACCCTGTACTGCGTCGCCCTCTTCTTCGGCCCCGACGGCTACCTGGACCTGCACCGCAAGCTCATGCCCACCGCCGCCGAACGCTACCTGTGGGGGCAGGGCGACGGCTCCACGCTCCCCGTCGTCGACACCGGCGCCGCCCGCCTCGGCGCCGCGATCTGCTGGGAGAACTACATGCCCCTCCTGCGCACCGCGATGTACGCCAAGGGCGTCGACCTGTGGTGCGCGCCGACCGTCGACGACCGCGACGCCTGGCAGGCCACCATGCGCCACATCGCCCTGGAGGGCCGCTGCTTCGTCCTCAGCGCCAACCAGTACCTGCGCCGTGACGCGCTGCCGGACGACGTCCATCCCGTCCAGGGCGACGAGCCCGGCACCGTACTGATCGGCGGCGGTTCCGTCATCGTCTCCCCGCTCGGCGAAGTCCTCGCGGGACCGCTCCGCGACGGCGAGGGCATCCTCACCGCCGAACTCGACCTCGACGACCTGGCCCGCGCCCGCTTCGACCTCGACACCACCGGCCACTACGCCCGCCCCGACGTCTTCACCCTCCACGTCGACGAAACCGCCCGCCACACCGTCACCCGCACCTGACCGACCGACACGGGCCCCGCCAGCCGCACCGGCCCCGGACGAGTGACTCGACCGGGGGAGCCCGCTCGGTGTCAGCGGACCTCGCGGACGAGCTGGTTCGTCAGTTCGTAGCGGGCCCCGACGACGGCCAGTCGGCCCGCGGCGATCCTGGCGGCCAGGTCGGGCTCCGTGGCGAGCCGCGAGCGTACGAGCCGGACCTGGGTGGTGACGGCGGCGTCGACGCGGGCCGAGCCGGGGAGCGAACGGTCGATCGCCGGCTTGATCTGCTCGGCGATGTACTGGATGTGGGCAGGCAGCGCCTCACCGGACTCGTCCGCGTGGACCGCCGCGGAGACGGCACCGCACGACTGGTGCCCGAGGACCACGACGAGGGGGATCCCGAGGTCGAGCACCCCGTACGCCACGCTCCCGAGCACCGCCTCGTCGAGTACCTCGCCGGCGGAGCGGACCGCGAGCAGGTCGCCCAGGCCCTGGTCGAAGATGAGCTCCGGCGGGACCCGGGAGTCGACGCAGCCGAGGACGACGGCGAACGGGTGCTGCCCGGACACCACCTCGGTGCGGACGGCGCGCGTCTCGTGCGGATGCTTCTCGTGGAAGGTGCGCCAGCGCCGGTTGCCCGCGTTCAGCTCGCGCAGCGCGGCTCCGGGCGTCGTGGGCCGGGCCCGCCTTCGGGTCGCGGGCGCCGCCGTCGTCGTCGTTGTCGTCGGCGGGAAGCCGAGCGCCCAGGCACCCGTGGTCACGGTGGCCCCGGTCACGGCCGTGCGCAGCAGACCGCGACGCGAGGGAGTTCCCGAAGAGTGGTTCACGGCAGGAACGTAGGGCCGAGTGCGACGGGCGTGTCCGTTTGTTTGCCGAATGCGCGAAGCCTTTTTGGACTCTGTTCGAGCGGATCGCGGCGAGTCATGGATTTCGCTCTTCGCTGCCTACTCGTCACGCTCGGTGGCATGATCCGTTGTGTGGACTACCGAATGTGCGTCGACACGCTGGCGAAGGTGCACGAGAACCCCGACCGGGTTCCCCGGACGGTGCGACAGGCGAACGTCTCCCGCCTGTTGGAGATGCTGGGCCGTCCGGAGCGGGGACTGCGCGGGATGCTGGTGGTCGGGACGAACGGCAAGGGCTCGACGTGCGCGTTCGCCGTGTCGGCGGCGGCCGCGACCGGCGAACGGGTCGGCAGCATGCCCAGCCCTCATCTGCAGGAGCTCAGGGAGCGGATCCGGATCGACGGGGTCCCCGTGACGCGCGCCGAGTACGTCACGGCGTTCTCCGACGTCTGGCAGGCGATCGAATGCCACGACCTGCCCGTCCTCGCCCAGGGCGTCTACGCGACCACCGCGGCCGTGCACTTCCGGCGGGCGGGCGTCGCGCTGACCGTCGCCGAGGCGAGCATCGGCGGGAGCCGGGCGGCCGCCGCCGAACTCGGCCTCGACGTGAAGGTCGTCACCGGCATCGGCCTCGACCACACCCGCCTGCTCGGCGCTTCCCTCGCCCAGATCGCCGAGGCGAAGGTCGCGGCCGCGCAGGACGGGGACCACGTCGTCCTCGGGCGCCTGGACCCGGAGGCGGCCACGACCGCCGAGCGGGTGCTGAAGGAGCGGACGGGGCTCTCCGTCTGGCGGATGGACCACGAGATCCGCTACACCGCCCGAGTCGCCGAACAAGCCGAACAACCCGTACAAGCCGAACAAGCCGGTTACGCCAGGCGCGCCGGTTACGGCGGTCACCCCGGCCCGCGCGGTTCACACGGTCCACACGGCCCGCACAGCCCGCACCGCCCGGTGACGCTCGTCGACGTCACCACGCCCCGCGCCGTGTACCGAGATCTGCCCTGCCCGCTCCCCGGAGCACACCAGCACCACAACCTCGCGGTCGCCATCGCCGCGGTGGACGCCCTCGTCGAACGCGGCCACATCCAGGAGCCGGACGCCGACCGGCTCCGTGCCCGACTGGCGTCCACCCGCTGGCCCGGACGCCTCGAACTGGTCGAGACCCGCCTGGGCGACTGGACGGGCCGCGTCCTGCTGGAAGGCGCCACCAATCCGCAGGGCGTCGCGACCGTGGCCCCGGAGATCCTGCGCCACGCCCGCGACAGCGGAAACGGGGGACCGCCCGTGCTGCTCTTCGCCTCGATGGACGACAAGGACGTCTCCGGCATGCTCGCCCCGCTCCCCGCCGACTGGCCCCTGGTCCTCACCCGCACCGGCGCCCCCCGAGCCGCGGACCCCGCCGCCCTGCGAGCCCGGCTCGCGCCCGACCGCCGGGGACCGTGCGTGACCGCCGAGGACACCGGTTCCGCGCTCCACCGCGCCGCCGAACTCGTAGGACCCGAAGGCCTGATCGTCGTCTTCGGCTCGCTGTACCTCGTCGGCGAAGCCCGTACGGCCCTGGGCCTGCAGCCCGCGTGACAAAGCCGTCGGGGCCGTCGGAGCCGTCGGAACCGACGGAAGCGTCGGGATCGCCGGGATCATCGGTGTGGCCGGAGAGTCAGACGGGCAGGGCGTGCAGCTTCTTGCCGTGCAGGGCGAACACGTGCTTCCCGTCGGTGGCCACCAGCCACGCGTGGTAGTCGCCTGAGCCGTCGTTGAACGTCCAGCGCACAGCACCGGTCTTCGCATCGATGGCGATCACACCGCCCCGCTGGTCCAGGTCCGTGGCCGCGTACAGGACACCACCGGCCTTCACGTACTGCCGGGGCACCGTGAGGTTCGCGTCGGCGAGCGCCTGGGACGTCCAGATCTCCTTGCCGGTGCGGGGGTCGAGGGCGCGCAGGGTACGGCTGCTGTCCGCGAGGTAGAGGACGCCGTCCAGGACGGCCGGCTCTTTGAAGGAGACGTAGTTCGCCGCCGTCTCCACCGACCACTTCAGCGAGCCGTCGGCCAGGCTGAAGGCCTGGAGCCTCGACCCCTGCGGAACGATCACCAGGTTCTCGTACACGGCGAAGAAGCCGTAGTTGGTCTTGGTGGTCTTGTGCGTCCACACCTGCTTGCCGGTGCTGGTGTCTCGCACCGTGAGGTTCTTCTTGAAGTCGGTGTAGACGAGGTGGCGGCCCTGGGCGTGGGCGTGGATGCCGTTGCCTTCGGTGCCGACGTCGCGCTGTTCCTGCCAAGCCGGCTTGCCGGTACGGCTGTTGAGCGCGGCGATCACGTTGGTCCTGGACGACCCGTCGGCCTCCAGGACCTCGGCGATGACGTACACCTGCCTGTCGTCCACCGCGATCGGCTTCGGCTGCCGGTAGCCCTTGCCCAGGTGGCTGCGCCAGGTCTCCTTGCCGGAGGCCGGGTCGTAGCCGGCGACCGTGCCGTCGTACGTGGCGCTGGCCAGGTACAGCGTGCCGTTGCCGAGCAGCATCGGCGCACCGGGCACCGCGCCGTCCTTCAACGACCACCGCTCCTGGCCCGAGGCGGCGTCCAGCGCGGCCAGCGGCTCACCGCTGGCGATCACCACGCCGCTCGTGGCGACGAGTTCGTCGTTGTCGCCGTAGGTCTGCGCGGACGTCGTCTTCGTCCAGAGAGGCTTGGGCGCCCGTCCGTCCTTGCCGGCGCCGCCGCCCTCGGCGGGCTTGTCGCCGCCGGAGCCACCAGAACCACCGGACTCACCGGACCCCTCGGAACCGCCCGATCCGCCAGATCCGCCAGATCCCCCCGATCCGCCGAGGTTGGCGTCGTCCTCACGGCAGCCGGTCGCCCCCACCGTCAGGACGGCCAGGGTGAGTCCGCCGCCGGCCAGCCGCAGTGCGCGCCGCCGGGAGAATCTGCCGCCCGGCACGCTGTCGCCTCGCATGGTCATGTCGCTGTACCCCCGTGGAGCCGTCGGATCGGAAAAATGTGCCGCTCGGGCCAACGTCGTACGGACGTGCGCCCCCGCGGCCTGGAACGCTATCCGTCGTCGCAGGCTGGAGGTGGTGTCGGGGTCCGATCGGGACGGCTTCGTGAACCAATCGGGACACTGTGAGGGAGGCTCTACGCCTCCTGAGCCTGCGTGTCCTGCTGCTTATGCTTCTGCTTCTGCCGGGCGTAGTAGGCGCGGGCGCGGTTGCGATCGCCGCAGTCCTTCGTGTCGCACCAGCGGCGGTTCCGTCGCGGTGACGTGTCGAGATAGACCCATCCGCACTTGGCGTCCTCGCACTGGTGCAGACGGTCGAGGTCGTCGCGCTGGGTGAGGGACACGAGCCCCCGGACGATGCGGTGGCGGGGCAGGCGGAGGTCGGTCTCCCGGTCCTGCCACTGCCAGCGGCCGTCCGTGTGGACGAGGTCGGCCGCGGCGATCGCCGCCCGGTAGAGGCTCGCGAGGTCCGCGGCGGCTTCCGCGTCGTCGGCGAGGAGGACCCCGTAGACCATCTCCCGTGCGGAGACGACCTGTTCGCGTTCCCTTTCGGCCGCGGCGCCGTCCTGTTCGGCGAGGTCGCGGAGGGCGGCGGCCTCGCCCGTACCGATCAGATCGGATTCGAGGCACCACGCGACGACGTCGGAGTAGGTCGTCAGGGACTCGGTGCGTTCGGGTCCGCCCAGCCGCCACGCGACGGTGTTCACCAGGTCGAGCATGCGGTCGCCCGCGATGTGGCCGAACCTCACCATCGGCTCCTCTCTCAGATGTCACCCCTCATGGGTAAAACCATCATTGCATGTGAGGTGATCCTCTGTGATCCTGGTGCTCGTTTTTCTTTCATGCCCAATTGGCGAATCACCCATGAGATTCTCGCGAAGGGAAAGATCGTGTCCGCCGAAATCGCCGTCACCGCCTCCGCCGTCGTCAGACCGTTCACCGCTCTGTGGGCGTCGCAGGCGTCGTCGAACCTCGCCGACGGACTTCTCCAGGCGGCGGCTCCCCTCCTCGTCGCCACGCTGACCCGTGATCCGCTCGTGGTGGCTGGCATGACGGTGGCGCAGTTCCTGCCCTGGTTGCTCGCGACCCTCCCCGCGGGCGCGCTCGCCGACCGCATGGACAGACGGCGGATCCTCGTCGCGGGCAATCTGCTGCGCGCGGCGGGGTTCGCGCTGCTCGCCCTCGCCCTGGCCGGCGGATGGCGCCACGTCGCCCTGCTCTACGCCGCGGTGTTCGTCGCAGGCTGCGCCGAGACGATGGTCGACAACGCAGCCCTGGCCATACCTCCCCGCCTCCTGCCCCGCGCGAAGCTGGAGCGCGCGAACGGCAGACTGTTCGCCACGCAGTCGCTCGTGAACACGTTCATCGGCCCACCCGTCGGCGCGGCGCTGTTCGCGTTGGCGGCGTCCGCGGCCTTCTTCACCGGCGCGGCCGCGTTCGCCCTCGCCGGACTCGCGGCCCTGCTGCTGCCCGCACTGCGCCCGACCGGCAAGCAACACGAACCCGCCCGCTCCGACCGCTCCGACAGTTCCGCCCGGACCACCGTGACTCAGGACATCCGCACCGGATGGGCCCACTTCTGGCGCCACGACCTGCTGCGCCGCGTCGCGTTCATCTCGGCGGCCATCAACTTCTTCGGCGCGGCCACCGGTGGGCTCCTTGTCCTGCTGATCACGGGCCCGTACGCGGTGGCCATGTCGAACTACGGCCTCTTCATCGCCGTTCCCGCGGCCGGCGCCATCGCGGGCTCGCTGCTCGCCGAGCGCGTCGTGCCCCGCATCGGGGGCGGCCCCACCTGCTGGCTGGCCGCCCTCGTCCCGGCCGCCGGGTACGCCGTCCTCGGGCTCGGTCACAGCACGCCGCTCGCCCTGGCCGCGATGTTCGGCGCGGCGTTCGCGGGCTCGCTCAACCAGATCGTCGTCAGCACCCTGCGCCAGGCGGCCGTCCCCGACGCGCTCCTCGGCCGCGTCACCGCGGCCTACCGCCTGATCGTCCTGGGCGTCGTGCCCCTCGGCGCGCTCGGCGGAGGACTGCTCGGACGCCACCTGGGTGTCCGCGCCGTCTTCCTCGCCGCGGCCGTCGGACTCGCCCTCGCCGCGCTTCCCCTTGCCTCCCGGGTCACCACCCGACGCCTCCGCGACGCGGAGAGAACCCCCGTGAGGGCTGCCCGCTCAGACGAGTGACGACGTCTCGGCCTCGACGGCGTCGGCGGGCACCCGCACCTGCACGGGCTCGCCCAGCCCGCTCGGGCTCAGCGTCGCCGTGGACAGCAGCATCCCCTCAAGATCCATCTGCAGCCGAACCCGCATGAGCCGGCCCCGCCGATCG
The DNA here is from genome assembly GCF_012927245.1 of Streptomyces sp. R302. GTDB lineage: Bacteria > Actinomycetota > Actinomycetes > Streptomycetales > Streptomycetaceae > Streptomyces. The sequence goes on along the minus strand of NZ_JABBGE010000007.1, from coordinate 142,573 downwards.
AGCCACACGTCGGCGGTGGCGGGAATCGTGCCGCCCGTCATGTCGCGCATCTGGTCGACCTTCTTCCGGGCCTCCGGGGACATGCCGAGGGCGAGGGCGGCGTGGGTGAGTTCGCCCGGGTAGCGGGTGGCGGAGACACCATCCACGTCCTTCGCCGCGAGCCGCCGGTAGCGCACGCCCATGAGCATTTGGCGCAGCAGGAACTCGGGGTCGTTGCCCGGCGCCTTGAGGATCCGCTCGGCCTTCACGCCGGCCCGGTCCACGTGCATCCAGTCGACCGACCCCTTCGCCGTGGTCCCCCGCACGTACAGCCGCTCCGCCGTGAAGACCTGCTCGAACCGAGCGGCGTCCTCCAGCCCCACGACGAGCGTCCCCCGCGTGCGCGCGAAGTCGTGCGCGCCCTCGCCGGTGAGCGCGCTCGCCGGTGACCGCGTACGCGCTGCCGTCTGCCCGACCTCCCAGCGGGGAGGGTGAGCGGAGCCGGGCGCCGAAGACCGGTGGCGGGCCGGGTACCCGGGAGGGGGTGCGACCTGGGCCGTCTTCGTCGACGGGCCGCTGGTCGCGTCGCGTACCACGACGTGACGGTGTCGGAGACCGTACCGACCGCGGTGGGCTCGGCCACCGCGGTCACGCTGGTGCTCACACCGGGAGAGGGTGCCGAGCACGCGGGCTCTGGTGGTGCCGAGACCATCACAGCCGTCGTGCGCGCTGGGTCGCTCCTCGGCCCGCACCGTAGGGGTGCTTCCTCCGCACGACTGGAGCGGACCAGGAAGCAGCCGAGCCTTCACCATGCACGCCGCCACCTCCTCCTCCTCCTCCGGGTCGGTGGGGGCCGTCCCAGGCTGCTCGCCCCGGCCGGACCCCACCTTCGGATCCTGATCAGGAGGGGTTGTCCCCGTGGGTGAGGGTCTCCCACGCGACGAAGAGGTTGTTGCTGCCGACCGGACGGTTGCGCTTGGTCAGCGCCTCGGTGTTGGTCATGGCGAAGCCGAGACGGTTGTGCATGGCGTTGTAACCGACCTCGGTGACGGGACCGAGCCCCAGGTGCGGACTGCCCCCGCACAGCGTGCTCGGCACGGCCGCGCCGAGTTCGTACTTCGAATGGAAGCCGAGCGCCTGGCGCAGCCGCTCGCCGACGTCCGTGCCGTACAGGTCCTGGCCCTGGATCCGGCTGGTCTCGGCGACGTGCGCGATCGCGGAGATGCCGTAGCCGGTGTGGGTGAAGTCGCGGCAGGTCTCCTGGGTGAGGCCGGTGGTGAAGGTCGACTGGCCCTGCCAGTACTTGACGATCTTGTCGCGGGTGTCGAGGTTCTGGCTCGGTACGGTCTTCGGCAGCGCGCCGTCGGAGGCGAGGTACACGTAGGCGGCGGTCCGCGTGCGGAACTTCGCCATGGCCTTGTCGTACGACGCCCTGTCCTCCAGGAAGACGGACATGCCGACGGCGGCCTCCATCATCGACAGCTCCCAGTTCCCGTTGGAGTGGGAGCCGTTGATAACCTCGGGAAGGTGGACGTCGCGGAGCATCGTCGCGAACCGGCCCGAGTTCGGCCAGCCGCCCGTGTACGTGTACTTGATGATCTCGGCGGCCTTGGGCCACGAGGAGCCCGCCCAGCCGGTCTGGAGCGGGGCGTTGCTGTTGGTGTGGTCCGTGATGACGGCGGACCAGGCGTCCATCAACTGGATGGACTTCCGCGCGTAGCGGGCGTCCCGGCTGATGTACCAGGCGAGGGCGTTGGTGTACGCCGCGATCGCGTCCTCCCGCTCGTCGGTACAGCCGTAATTGGGGTTCGAGTACGAGCCGCACTCCACGACCGCGCGGGGCTTCGGCGTGCGGTTCAGGTCGGCGTACTTGCTCGCCATCATCTGGTCGTAGGCGCTCTTCCAGGGCTGGGCGCCGGCGAGCACCTTGGAACGGGCGAAGTCCAACTGTCCCTGGGAGACGGTGACTCCGGGATGTGCGAAGACGGCGGGGGCGGCTTCGGCGCGGGGCGCGGACGGCCAGGCGAGAGCACCGGCGACGACGACGGCGGCGACGGCCGCGAGGGGTGCGGTTCTGCGCATGGGTGGGGGCCTTCCGTTCTCGTGTTGAACGTGAAACACCTTGAGGGGATGGCGTGTTGAGCCGAGACCATAGGTCTGGACCATCCTTCCGTCAAGATGTGAAGGAAGGGTGAGGGGGAGGGATGAGGGGGAGGGAGGAGGGCGACACAGCCAGGGGAGACGTGCCCTGACCCCGTACGCGCAGGACGTGGCCGTATCCGCCGACGTATCGACCGCTCAGCACCGCGCGTCGGTGTCCGGGCGTTCGCCGGTCAGGAGGAAGTGGGTGACCGTTCGGTCGCCGCAGGCGTTGCCGGTGCCGCCGGCGGCGATCAGGTACGCGCCGTGGCCGCCTCGGTCGACGGAGACCATCCGGGCGCGGTCGCCGAGGGCCTGGCGCATCTTCAGGCCGGAGGAGTACGGGGTGGAGGGATCCCGCAGGTTCTGGATCATCAGGATGTTGGACGGCCCGTCGTCGGTGAGGCGGACCGGCTTCTCCACCGCCCCGCCCTTCCAGAAGGCGCAGGGAGTGATGTTCACGGGCATGCCACCGGTCAGCGGGTGACGGGCCCGGTCGGCGGCGACCGCCTTCTCGTACGCCGGTACGGAACGGGGCCATGTGACGTCGTTGCAGACCACGCCCACGGTGATCGTGGTGGCCTCGTCGGGCATCGGCCCGGTCAGCTCCGGCGGCAGCACGGGCAAGGCATTCGGGTCGAGTGCCTGGCCGACGAGGCGCGCGAAGCCGGGGAAGGCGGCGTCGGAGTAGAGGGCGGACTGCAGCGCCTGCCGGAGCGCGGCGCCGGTGAGGAGGGCGCCGGGGACCGTGGTGGCGCGGGGGGCGCGGTCGAGACGTGCGGCGAGGGCGAGGACGAGGGAGCGCACCTCCTCGGGCCCGTCCGCCAGCCGCAGGCCTTCCGCCTCGCGGTCCGGGTGCGAGGCCCAGGCCGCGAAGTCCGGGAACCGGTCCTCGGCGCCCTTCGCCATGTCGGCGAGCCAGCCGTACGCGAGCCGGCGCGGGTCCGGGTCGGCGCTGCTGTCCAGGACCCAGCGATCGGTCCGGCCCGGGTACTCCTGCGCGTATCGGGCGGCGACGTACGTCCCGTACGAGTTGGCCCACGCCGACACCTTCCGCTCACCGAGCGCCTGCCGCAGGACCTCCATGTCCCGCACCTGGTTGGCGGTGGTGAGGCTCCGCAGCATGGCCCCGCCGTTGCGGTCGCAGGCCTCGGCGATCCGGCGCGCCCGCTCGACGTTGGAGCCGATCGACCCGTCGGCGGCGGGCCAGGACCGCAGGGTCACCAGCCACCGGTCCTGGTCCGCGAGCCCGCACCGCGCCTTCGTCGAGCCGCCGACCCCGCGCGGATCGAAGGCGACGAGGTCGTATGCATCGCCGGTCTCCTTCGCGAGCGCGGCACCCTTCTGCGAGAGCCGTTGCACCCCGGAGCTCCCGGGCCCGCCCGCGATCACGAGCAGCGTCCCGCGGCGGGCCTCCGGCCGAGTGGAGGCCAGCCGGGAGACGGCGATGTCCACGCGCGGTCCGGTCGGGTCGCCGTAGTCGAGCGGCACGGCGAGCGTCGCGCACTGCTGCCCGGCACCCGGCTTCACCGAAGCAGGACAGTCGTCCCAATGCAGACCGTCACCGTCAACGTGACCATCACCGTCACTGTCAGCGATTGCGGTCTGGGTGGCAGATGCGGGCGCTGGGCGGGCCTTGCTGCCGGTCGCGCTCGCGGGGCCTCCCGCGGCGACGAGTCCCACGGAGGCGATGGCCGCGACGGCCAGGGTGGAGGCGGCAAGTGACGTACTCATACGGCGTGTTGTCATGCCTCAAGCTTGTCGCCGGATGGGCCCCCGCCCCATCCGGCCACCGGCCCCATCGGGGGTGAGGCCACCCCCCCCAGTGGCATCCGGAGCGACTCCGGGTCCTGTCGCCCTACCGCTCAGCGGCGTCGTCCGCACCGTCGATGTCGTAGATCCGTTGTTGAAGTTGCTCAGCTGCCCAGTCCAGGCCGACGCCCAGGTCGAACCACTGCCGATCCCTGCGGACTCCGGGCGGCGCGAGGTCCACCGCCGCCCACGAGAAGACCCCGAGGAGCACGGAACGACCGTGCTGTGCGGTACGGACGGACAACGCGAAGGGGGCGGCGAGAGCCGCGCGGGTCACCAGCAGGGTCTGCTCGTCCTCGGAGCGGGGACGCGCGCCCGTGAGGAAGTGGGGCGTCTCAAGGACCTTGACCCACTCGACGACCGCGTCCGCCACCTGCGCGCGCAAGGAGTCCTCGATGCCGGCCCGGAGTGCCGCGGCAGGATCGTCGCCGAGCCAGCCGAGCCAGTGACCGGAGGTGTTGAGCTTGCCGAAGTCGTCCTGTGGCACGCCGTGGCGGGGATTCTTCTCGTACTCACCGGTGAGATTCCCGTTCCCGTCCACCAGCCAGGCGCCGCGAATCGCCTCCGGCGGCACATAGCCGTTCGGGTCGTCGATGTACGTCGGGTCGATCTCGGCGACGCTGCCACCCGGGTGCTCCGCGGCCGCGGCCAGCAGCCCCGGATCGGTCGGTACGGACCGACGCCGACTCCCTCGACTCCCCCGACTCCACGATCCGAAACGTCCCACGTTCGCCTCGCCCCCATCCGCGTCTGGCCAGTCGACCGTGATTGTGCCGCACGCGGTCGATGTCACAGCAGACGGGGTGCGCGCGGGGAGAGGGGGAGGAGGGGGAAGAGCCTCCGCCCCTGCCGGACAGCACGGGTCGGGTGGGTGAGAATGATCGCTTAGGCATGTCGGACGACGACGGGTCGGCCGGCGACGAGAGCGAGGAGCGGGCGATGGCCCTTGAGCGACCTGAGATCGAGTCCCCCCGAGGCAGGCCGTCCCCCTATCTGCACATCGAGGATCTGGTGGTCGGGGACGGGGCCGAAGCCACCAAGGGATCCGTGGTGGGGGTCCACTACGTGGGCGTGGCCCACTCCACGGGCGAGGAGTTCGACGCCTCGTGGAACCGCGGTGAGGCCTTCGAGTTCACGCTGGGAGGACGGCAGGTCATCAAGGGCTGGGACATGGGCGTGCGCGGCATGAAGGTCGGCGGCCGCCGGAAGCTGGTCATCCCGCCCCACCTGGCCTACGGCGACCGCTCGCCGTCGTCGGCCATCAAGCCGGGCGAGACACTGATCTTCGTGGTCGACCTCCTGTCGGTCGGCTGACGCCACGGTCGCGCCCTCCGCGGCGCACCCGGCGCGCGGGAAGGGCCTCTTCCGGAGAGCGGGGCCCTTCCCGTACCGACGAGCGATTCGCCTGCTCCTTCGCGATCGGCGCAGGTTCCGAGACGTCTACGTCTTCCAGACGTGCCGCGACGGAACGGCCACACGGTCGAGACAGGGCGCCACTTCGCGTGCGGTGGGGTCGTTGTCCCTCCAGGCTTTCAAGAGGGCTGACGCGGTGGAGCCGGACTCGTCGTCGCCAGTTACGCCTCAGAGATCCGTCGTAGGCGCGGCAGTACGAGGGGACGACAGGCCCGATCGGACCGACGGGTCGATCGCGTCGAAGTTCGGGCGGCGGTTGAGGTGGCGGGCAGTCCAGGAGCGGTACGACATGCTCAGAGCGGCGTTCGCGCTCCCGCACGGCACGCGTCGCGACCGTCTGGGCGGCCACCGTGCTGTCCGTCGAACGGTGACGGGTCGGATGCCGGCCGGCGCGGACGCGGGGCGCGGCCGAACGACGCGAGCGCCTTCAGGACGGCTACCGCGGTGGGCCGCTACCTGTCCGAGCTGGCCAAGGGTGAGTTTCGCGGCGGCGGCATGCGGCAGGGCCCTTTTTGCGTCTACCGCGCGGCAGACATGGGTGCCGGTGTGGGTGCTCAGCAGGCTGGGCAGGGGCAGGTTCTTCGGCCAGGCCGCCAGACCGCCAGGCCGCCAGGTCGGCCAGCGCCACGACGGCCGGCTGATGGGCACGGCACAGGGGCGCGGTGAAGGCTCGCCCACGCGTCCGACGGTGCTCGGCGTGGGATGGGCGGTGACGTAGGCGGCAAGGGGGACCCGGGGCTGGTTCGGTGAGGACCGCGATTCTTCCGGCCGCAGGAGTCGCTGATGAGCCGTAAAGGACGGACGTGATCGCCCGCCAGGAGCCCATCAGCTGGCGCGCCATGGCGATGACGTCGTACCGCATCCCCCGGTCCGGGCCGTGCAGTTGCTCGGCGAACAGGGCCTGCGGGCCGTCGAACCGGCGGCCGAGGGTGAGCGGGGCAGGGCGACTTCGGGCTCGGCCACGCACGCAAAGGTCCGCGAGGAACCATCCACCGTCGGCGCCTTGGTCTCCTCGGACTTGGGTGCGGGGCGCGGTCCGATCTCCATGCGTAGGGCGGCCTCGTGGATGATCAGCGCGACGTTCGGCGGATCCGCCCGCTCCAGTACCTGTTGGTGATCCATGCGGTGTGCCACGCGCAGGTCGATGTCCGAGGGGCGCAGGCGGAGGGCCACTGCCTCGAGGACGGCGCGGGCGTGGTCCTCGGTCTGCAGTATCCCCGGCATGCGCACGGTGAGCGCGATGCGCAGGGCTTCGGCGTGCCGCTCCATGCGGCGATTCCTGAGCCAACCTGCAGCCCGCCCCACCACAAGGGCCGTCGGCGTTCCCCGCCGACGGCCCTTCTTACATGGTGAGCAGAGAGACTGCCCCTGTCAGCGCTACCTCATCACGCACTTGACCCCTGTGGGATTGAACGCCGAGAGCGTGCCCGAGGTCTTGGTGCTCGCCAGCATGCCTTGGACGTAGGTCTTTTTGGTGACCTTGTAGTACTTCCTGGTCCCCTGCGCATAGGCCTCGTAGACCTGGCTGTTCGAGGAGAACTTCGGGGAAGTGCACGCCGCCGTCACGCTCGCGGAGGTGGACCTACTGAAGCTGATCGAACTGGCGACCGCGCCGCGTGAGATGCCCAGATCGGTTCCGATGGTACGTGTGACGGAGTACGTCTTCGAGAGCGTGCAGGTGCCGCCCTTCCCGGCGGAGCATGTCGCGAGCAGCTTCCCTCCCACGTTCTTGGTGGTGCCGGTGACCTTCACCGAATACTTGATCTGGACAGCGGGGCCGTCGGCGGCTGCGGTCGGTGCGAGACCGACGCCCAGGGCCGTGAGGGCGAGAGCGCCGGCCAGCGCGGTTGTCCCAGTGCGAGTTCTTGACACGTGAAGTCCTTGTCTGTTTGAAGTGGGGGGCGCTTCACCGTCATTCGTTCCATGGCGACGGCTTCCCAGGAGTGTGCCATGGGGGGCACCAGAAGGTACCTCAGATGTTTCAGGGTAGGCAGAGGCCGGTGAGGTGGCGGCATGGGCCTGCAACCCCGCCCCGCCAGAAGGGCCATCGGCATCCCGCCAGGGCGCGTGAGTTCTCGCGCAGCGAGACGAGTAACTCGTATGCGGACGTGGGCTGATGACCTGCTTGTCCATGCTTGGATGCGACGAACGCGACCCCTGATGATCAAGGTTCACGAAGCCTTTGATCACGAACAGGGGGCGCGTTCGCGTGCCATCCTCCCTGATCGACGTTCTCCAACGCCACCGCGAGAACGCCGACTTCTTGCATCTACCTGCCGAGCTTTCCGAACTCGCGGCACCGCTGCTATCGGTGGATGTCAAGTCCGACCTTCCCCGGTTCGTGATCGCTCGATCCTGGTACTGATCGCCGCGCACGGGCCACCTGTTGGGCATGCCCATGTTGAGATGCGGAGCATGGAACGAAGACCGTGTCCGAGCGACTTATCGGACGAGCAGTGGGCGTTGATCGAGTCAATGATCACGGCCTGGAAGCAGGGCCGGGTGGCACGTTCGGCGACCGGGGACCCTGGGTCCTGCGACCCGGGAGGTCGTGGACGCGATCTTCTACCAGAACCGGACGGGCTGCCAGTGGCGCTATCGGCCCCACGACTTCCCGGCCTGGTCGGCGGTGTTCTCTTACTTCGGCCTGTGGCGCCAGGACGAGCTGGACCAGCGGATCCAGGAGCTCCTGCGCTGCCAGGTGCGGGAGAGAGCCCGCCGGTTAGAGGACCCGTCCCTCGTGATCCTCGACACCCGGTCCGTTCGCGCGGCCGCCGGTGTCCCGAAGACCACGACGGGCCTGGACGCCAACAAAAAGGTGTAGGGGCGCAAGCGGGGCCTGGCCGTCGACGTGCTGGGGCTGATCATCGGTGTCGTCGTGCCGGCCGCCTCCGCTCACGACAACGCCGCCGGCACCGCCCTGCTCCACCAGACAGCCGAGCGATACGGAATGCGTCTGGAGAAGGCCCTGGTGGACCAGGGCTTCAAGGATGAGGTCCTCATCCACGGCGCCCTGCTGGACATCGACGTCGAGGTCGTCCGCCGCAACCCCGCCGACCAGGGCAAAGGCTTCGTCCCGCAGCCGAAGCGGTGGGTGGTCGAGCAGGTCAACGGCACGTTGATGCTGCACCGCCGCCTGGCCCGCGAGTATGACCACCGGCCCGACACCTCTGCCTCGCGCGTCTACTGGGCCTCCATCGCGAACATGACCCGCCGGCTCACCACACCCGCTCCGGCCTGGCGTGACACCCTCGCGATGGCAGCATGAACGTCATCGAGCTCCTGGCGGACCTCCAGGCCCAGCACGACGAGGCCACCGCCCGGGCCGGAGACCTACGCGGCCAGATCGAGCACCTCACCGTTGCCCTGGCCGAGACCGAAGCGCGACTCGCAGATCTGGTCACTACTCGAAAGGTCATCGCGGAGGTCGCACCGGCAGGAGCCGAACCCGATCCGCCCGAGACGAACACCGCCTACCAGGCCATCGTGAACGCCTTCACCCAGCACCCCGACCAGGTGTTCCGAGTCCGTGAGCTGCACGAACTCCTCAGCATGCCCACCGATGAACCGTCCGTCAACGTCACCCGCAGCCGCCTGGGCCGCCTCACCCGCCAAGGCTTCCTCACCCAGCCCGGACGAGGCCGCTACCAGAAACGGACTTAACGTCCACTGAGAAGTACGGCAACTGGCGAGGCGTCTATAACCGGCTGCGGATATGGGCCATCGACGGCACCTGGGAGCGGGTGCTCACCGCGTTGGTCGCACAGGCCGACGCCGACGAAGACCTCAACTGGACTGTCTCGGTGGACTCCACGATCGTGCGCGCACACCAGCACGCGGCCGGAGCCCGCAAGAAGGGGCCCCGCAGGCGAACCGGCCGATCACGCCATCGGTCGGTCCCGCGGTGGACTGACCGCAAAGATCCACTTGGCTTCCGATGCCCACTGTCGGCCATGGGTCTTCGTTCTTACCGCCGGACAGGCCGGCGACGCACCCGCTTTCACAGACGTCATGGCCCGCCTTCGCGGTCCTCGACGGCGAGGACGGCCCCACACCAGGCCGGACGTGCTCCTGGCCGACAAGGCGTACTCCTCCCGTGCAATCCGCGAGCACCTGCGCAAGCGCGGGAACCGCGCCGTTATTCCCATTCCGGCCGATCAACGCGGCCACCGCCTGCTGGCGGAAGCCGAGGGGGCAGGCCGCCGGCCTTCGACCGCGAGGCGTACAAGCAGCGCAACACCGTCGAACGCTGCATCAACGGCTTGAAACAGTGGCGGGGCATCGCCCCCCGCTACGAGAAGACCGCGACCATCGATCTGGCCGGACTCCACATCGCACCCGTAGCGGTGGCGGTTCTTCCGAGGCGTGATCAGCGCCTACGTCCGGGCGACTCGCCTCGTTCCTCCACCCATACCGACCATGTCGCGCACGCCGACGGTGATCCGACACGTCGACGAGGCTTGCACTCAATTGACGAACCTAATACTCCTAGCTTAAAACTAGAGCTATTAGGAATGGGGGAGCTCATGGTGCGTGCGGGGCTGACAGCGGAGCGAGTGACCGCCGTGGCGGCTGAGTTGGCGGACGAGGTCGGGTTCGACCGGGTGACCATGTCGCAGGTGGCGCGGCGGCTCGGGGTGAAGGACGCGAGTCTCTACGCGCATGTACGGAGCCTGAACGACCTGCGCGGGCGGATCGCGCTCCTTGCGGCGGACGAGAAGACGATCCGCATCGCGGAGGCGACCGCGGGGCGGGCGGGCAAGGACGCGCTGGTGGCGTTCGCGAACGCATGGCGCGCGTACGCCCACGAGCACCCGGGCCGCTACACCGCGACGCAGGCTCCGATCGAGATCGCCCCGGAGCTGGCCGCGGACGCGCCCGGACCGCGCCGCGCGGTCGTGCTGACGTACGGCATGCTGCGGGGCTACGGATTGGCCGAACCCGATCTGACCGACGCGGTCCGGCTGCTGCGCAGCACGTTCCACGGATTCGTCGCCCTGGAGGCGGCGGGCGGTTTCGCGCACGAGCGTACGCCGCAGCAGTCCTGGGTCCGGGCCCTCGACGCCCTGCATTCCCTCCTGGAGAACTGGCCCTCCGCCCGAGAAGGAGACCCCTCATGACCGAGCCCCTCATGGCCGAGCCCGTCATCACCGAGCCCGTCATCACCGAGCCCGTCATCGGCAGCCTGCGCGTGGACGGCGCGACCCTGCACTACGAAGTACGCGGCCGAGGCCCGCTCCTCCTGCTGATCCCCGGCGGCGCGGGCGGCGCGGCCGCCTTCGACGGCGTCGTCGACGCGCTCGCCGCCGACTACACCGTCGTGGCCTACGACCCGCGCGGCATCGGGAACAGCGCACTCGGCGCCGACGCCGACGCCGACGCCGACGCCGCCGCCGAGCAGCGCGTGTCCGAACACGCCGACGACGCCCTGCGTCTGCTGGAACACCTGTCGCCCGGCGAGCCCGCGCGGGTCTTCGGCGCCAGCTCGGGGGCGATCGCCGCGCTGCACCTGCTCGCCGCCCACCCCGAGCGCGTCGCACGCGTCGTGGCGCACGAGCCGCCCGTGGTGGAGGTCCTGCCGGACGCGGCCGAACACCGCGCGCTCCTCGCACGCGTGCGGGACACGCTTCGTACCCGGGGGCTCATGCCGGCGATGGCCGTGTTCGCCGCAGGGCTGACGGAGGGGAGTGGGAATCCCGCGCCCGAGTCCGCGACCGAGCTGCCGCCGCAGGCCGCCGCGCGGGCCGAGCGGACGATGGCCGACCTGCCGTACTTCGTCGAACGCATCGTCCCCGTCTTCATGGCCTACACCCCCGACATCCCCCGCCTGGCAGCCCTGTCGGACCGGCTCGTCCTCGCCGGCGGTCAGGACTCGCGCGGTGAACTCCCTTACCGTGCAACCGCATTCCTCGCCGAACTCCTCGGCGTGGACCTCCAGCACTTCCCCGGCGGACACACCGGCTCGACCACCCACCCCGCCGAGTTCGGCGAACTGCTGCAGAAGACCCTGTGCTCCTGAGCCGGTCCTGACCCGCCTCCCGGGGGCGGCGGACGGGCACGGTCACCGGCGCGATACGGCGGCGGGCCGGGCCCCAGGAGAGAGGGGTCCGGCCCGCCGAACGGCGTAGGTGGCGTCAGCCGGTGAAGCCGGCGGTGATCTTCGTGAACTCCCAGTCGGCCTGGGCGATGCCGGAGCAGGTCTCGGTCACCCCGCCGCCGGCGCAGCCCCGGTCGCGGTTGACGGACCAGAAGGCGAGCCGGGCGATGTGGTGGGTGTTGGCCCAGTCCCGAATGCCGGTCCAGGTCTGCGGGGTGGTGACCTCCTGCTGGTCGGAGAGGCCGTTCATGCCGGAGATGCCGACGTGGGCGTAGGCGGTGGCGTCGTCCCAGCCGTAGACGGACTTGAGCTTGTTCTTCAGGCCGTCGGCGGCCTTGACGGTGTTGCCGTACATGTCGGCGCCGCCGCCGAAGTCGAAGGGCATGATGGTGAAGACGTCGATGCCGGCGTTCAGCGCCTTGGACTGTTCGATGAGCCGGTTGCCCCAGGAGGTCGGGCCGGTAGTCGAGGTGCCGAAGGTGAGGATGGTGCGCAGGCCCGGGTTGTTCGCCTTGACGATCTTCAGCGCGCCGAGGACGCGGTCCTGGACGGCGGCGTTCTCGAACTCGTCGGTGTTCTCGATGTCGACGTCGATGGACTTGAGCCCGTAGGCGTCGATGACCTTCTGGTACGCGCCGGCGAGGGCCTCCGGGGTGGCGCAGTTGGGGCCGAGCTTGTTGCCGGACCAGCCGCCGATGGACGGGACGATGTCGCCGCCGGCCGCCCGGATGGCGTTGATGGTGGACTGGTCGATCCCGCCGGTGAGCGGACGCTGGCCGTCCCAGGCCGGGTTGCAGCCGCCGGAGGAGAGGATGAAGGCCATGGTGAAGGTCTTGATGCCGGTGGCGTTCATGACCGTGGCCGGGGCCGGCGGGTTGCCCCAGCCGAGGTACAGGTAGGGCGCGGCCTGCTTGAAGCCGGTGCCGCCCCCGCCGCCCGCCTCGGTGCTGACCGTGACCGGAGCGGACGCGGGGGAGACGTTGCCGGCGGCGTCGCGGGCCCTGACGGTGAAGGTGTACGCGGTGCTCGGGGCAAGCCCGCCGACCGTGGCGGTCGTGCCCGTCACCGTGCTGACCTTGGCGGCCCCCTGGTAGACGTCGTACCCCGTGACGCCCACGTCGTCGGAGGCCGCGGCCCAGGCTAGGGTCACCGCGGAGGCGGTCTTCGAAGCCACCTGGAGGCCCGTGGGCGCGCTCGGGGCCTGCGTGTCGCCGCCGCCCCCGCCGCCGGGGCCGTCGAGGCTGAGGTCGTCGGCGTAGTAGGTGCCCTGCCCGTACCAGCCGTGGGTGTAGACGGTGGCACTGGTCTGGCTCGCGCCGGTGGTGAAGCTCAGCGAGAGGCGCTGGTACGAGGGTGCCGACGCGGTCCAGGTCGAGGCGCTGCCGTCGACGCCGAGGTACACGTAATTGCCGCGCACCCAACCGGCCAGCGTGTAGGTCGTGTTGGGCTGGACGGCGACCGTCTGGGCGCACCGGGCGGTGTCGGAGGCGCTCGCCGCGCCGGCCAGCGCCTTGGTACCGCCGTGGACGGGGCTCGACACCACCGAGCCGGTGCCGCCGGAGCAGCTCCACCCGGAGAGGGAGCCGGACTCGAAGCCCGGGTTCGTCAGCAGTTCGGCGGCCTGGGCGGCTGGGGCGGGCAGGGCGACCAGGGCCGCCGCGCCCAGCAGCGACGCGCCGAGCGATGCCACCAGACGGTTGCGTACGAACACCATTCCTCCAGGGGGAGCTGTGGGTGGTGATGGGGATGGGGGGGTGGGGTGGGGAGCAGGGAGAGGTGAGCGCGTCACAGATTGGACTGGACCAATCGCGTCGTCAAGACCCTCGTCTCACCCCTTGAGTCACTCCATGGAGAAATGCCTGGTGACCGCGCTCGCGAAAGAACTCGGCGGAGGCGGTGAGGAGTTGGCCGGGCGGTGGACGCCGGCCGAGGGAGTCGGCGGCTCCGGCGCTGAGGAGGTTGACACCGGTGGGGTCGACGGAGGGTGACACCGTTGGGGCCGACGGGGGGCGGTGCCCCCGGGGTCGTACCCGTCGCCAGGGGCGGAGGATCAGGCGGTGGGGTGGTCGGAGAGGAAGACTCGTTCCAGCAGGATCCGCAGACGGTCCCGGTCCTGGTCGTCGAGCCTGTCGAGGCCCTCCCGGGTGATGGGCATCCTCGCGCGGATCGCGTCGGCGACGCGCTCGCCCTCGGCGGTGAGGACGACGTTCTTGACGCGTCGGTCGGAGGTGCCGGCCTCGCGGCGCACCAGGCCGCGCTTCTCCAGTCGGTCGACGATCCCGGTGATGTTCGACGCGTCGCAGGTCATGGTCTCGGCCAGGGCCCGCATCGCCGCGGGTCCCCGACGCAGCACGGTGAGGGCCTTGCCCTGGCTCGCCGTGAGGTTCTCGCTCGCCGCCGAGGCGATGAACTCGCCGTAGTAGACGCCGAGGGACAGGGAGAGCAGCTCCATGAGCTGGGCCGTGTCGGCGCGGGGAGCTTCGGTCATGGGGTCACTCTACCCGGAGATACTTGACTACCTCAAATATCGACCTCTACCGTCTTCGTCATTGCATGAGGTTCTCAAGCATCGAAGTTGTCAAGCAGTAGCCATGAGGAGCGTTTCTGTGACCGTCACCGAGTCCCCCGCCTCCCGCGCGGCCGAGATCCTTTCCCGGCCCGTCGCGCTGAACGGCCTGACCGTCCCGAACCGCATCGCGATGGCGCCGATGACGCGCATGTTCTCCCCGGGCGGCGTCGCCGGCGAGGACGTGCGCTCCTACTACGCCCGCCGTGCCGCCGCCGGCGTGGGACTGATCGTCACCGAGGGGACCTACGTCGGCCACGACTCGGCCGGCCAGAGCGACCGGGTGCCGCGGTTCCACGGCGAGGAGCAGCTCGCGGGCTGGGCCAAGGTCGCCGAGGCCGTGCACGCGGAGGGCGGCACGATCGTCCCGCAGCTCTGGCACATCGGCATGGTCCGCAAGGAGGGCCAGGCGCCCTACCCCGAGGCCCCCGCCGTCGGCCCCTCCGGCATCCGCACCGACGGCACCGAGGGCGAGGGCAAGGCGATGACCCAGCGCGACCTCGACGACGTCATCGGCGCCTTCGCCGAGGCCGCGGCCGCCGCCGAGCGCATCGGCTTCGACGGCGTCGAGCTGCACGGCGCCCACGGCTACCTCATCGACCAGTTCCTGTGGTCGGGGACGAACCGCCGTACCGACGCCTACGGCGGCGACCCCGTGGCCCGTACGAGGTTCGCGGCCGAGATCGTGGCGGCCGTGCGCGCGAGCGTCTCGCCCGACTTCCCGGTGATCTTCCGCTATTCGCAGTGGAAGCAGGACGCCTACGAGGCGCGGCTCGCCGAGACGCCGCAGGAGCTGGAGGCGATCCTGTCCCCGCTCGCCGCGGCCGGCGTCGACGCCTTCCACGCCTCCACCCGCCGGTACTGGATCCCCGAGTTCGAAGGCTCGGACCTGAACCTCGCGGGCTGGACCAAGAAGCTCACCGGCAGGCCCACCATCACCGTCGGCTCGGTCGGCCTCGACGGCGACTTCATCGGCGCCTTCGTGGGCCAGGGCTCTCCGGTGCAGGGCATCGACGAGCTCCTGGACCGCCTGGAGGGGGACGAGTTCGACATGGTCGCCGTCGGCCGCGCCCTGCTCCAGGACCCCGAGTGGGCGTCGAAGGTCCTGTCGGGCCGGTTCGACGAGCTGAAGCCGTACGACGCTGCCGCGGTGAAGACGCTGAGCTAGGTTCCGTCCGGCCGATCTCGGGCTGCGGCTCGGGCTGTGGGAGGATGCTGTTCATGACCTGCATCCGAAGGGGCCGTGCCTCGTAGAACACCAGCTTCACTTCGGCCACGGGAACGCAGGTGGAGTGCACCCTGGGTGCGGTATCGCGATGTCCCGGGTCTGTCGGGAGCGGCCAACGCCGCTGTCCGTGTGCTCGAACGGGAGCGATTGTCTCCGGGCGTCGTGGCGGTGGCGCTGAGCGTGTGGTCCGTGCGCGTCCACGGCACGAGGCGCCGGTGGAGGCAAGGGGAGGCGGAGTTCACCTGCCCCTGCTGCGGCGAGGGTTGGGCCCGGGACAAGCTGCAAGACGCTTTGTTCATGCTTCCGCCAAGGGCCGCGGGTGAACTCCGGGTGCAGGTCGAGCGCCTGGACGCGGTGCTCCTCGGGCGAACGCATCACGAGCCGACGGAAGACCCGGGGCTGGCGTGGTGGCATCGCAGATGCTGACCGTACCCATGTCACCCACTGGTTCCTTGGCTCTTGCGTGACCGGTCGGGGGGATCCGACGGAGGCGGAGTGGCGACGTCTGGAACCGCTCCTGCCCACGGACAACAACCGCTGCAGGTGGTGCCGTTGATCACCGTCAGGTGATCAACGGCATCCTGCACCGGGTGCGAACCGGGGAGCAGCGGCGCGACCTGCCTGAACGCTACCGGCCGGCGCGCGGAAAGCTCCGCCGCCCGCCGCGTCAAAAGGGGCGGCCGCGATGGCACACCAGAGCGGAAGCCTGTGGGCGAGACTGTGCGCCCGCCTGGCGGAGGTGGTGCAGGAGGTGAGGCGCTCGGTCGTTCCCGAGGAGGCTTCATCATCAAGATCCACCTGAGTGCCGACGGGCGTTGCCACGTGCTCTCACTGTTACTGACGGCAGACTGACGGCAGGCCAACGGGCGGACTGCACACAGTTCGGGCCAGTCATGGAACGCATCCGGGTGCCTCGACTCGGGCCAGGCCACCCGCTAACCACACCAGACAGCGTGAGCGCCGACAAGGCGTACAGCAATCGCCGGACCCGACGCTACTTGCGTCGGCGCGGCATCCCCGTGTCCACGAGGTACGACAAGCGCGCATACGTCTACCTGGGCACCATCACCGTCGCAACCATCATCTGGCTCCGGACATGATCGGCGGGACCGAACCTAAGGGCTGTCCCGCAAATGATCTCCGGGTCGCCTCGGGCATGGCCGGCCGTCGTGCGCCGCTCGCCTATCCGGCGAGTGTTGTGCATCCGTGCGATGCCGAGCATGGCGTGGTGAACGCCGTCACCTTTGAGGCGGCAGTCGCGGAGGATCTTCCACGTCTTCATCCTGGCGAAGACGTGCTCAACGCGGGCACGGACCTGCTTGTGGGACTTGTTGTGCGCCTCCTTCCACTTGGGTAGCTCTTCGCCCTTTCGCCGACGGTGAGGCATGACAAGTCCGGTGCCCGGGTAGCCGCCGTCGGCGATCGTCGTGGTGCTGCCGACGGAGGCCTTGGCGCCAGATTCCTCCCACGCCTTGCAGTCGTTGCGGTTCCCGGCGAGCGGCTGGCCGACCACGACGACCAGGCGGGTATCGGCATCGATCACGACCTGGTGATTCGTCGAGTACCGATAGTTCTTGGACTGCTCCGCCACCGTGTGGTCCCGGGTGGGCACCAGGGTGCCGTCCACGACGAGCACAGTGTCCCTGCGGAACCGCTTGCGCGGCCGGAGCGCGAGCAGGGGGCCGATGTGTTTAATGACGCGGTCGGCCGCGGACTTCGACACCCCGAAGAGCGGGGCAAGCTGGCGCAGCGTCAAGTTGGTGCGCCAGTACGCCGTGACCAGCAGCACCCGGTCCTCCAGCGGCAGCCCCCACGGCCGGCCCCGCCGCACCTCGTCGGCTCCCTCTCGGCGCAGCGCAGTCACCAGCTTGCCGAAGCAACGCGGGCTCAGCCCGGTGAACGGGGCTATCCAGGACGAGGCCGACGCCGTGATCACTCCAGTCACAGCAAGATCATGGCGCCAGCCGGTGGCCTGTTACACCACCCGGTCAAAGGTCGTCTGGCCAGGGCCTCACCCATAGCTGCACCATGTTCAAGGCACCGCCGGGGCCGGCACGAGGATCTGATGAGGAGCAGGGTGTGGGAAGTCTGTTGAGGAGCCTTTCCGCGGTCCGCTGGGGAGAACTGCGCGACGCGACGGGCGCCGCAGCCGGCGGTATCCCCCCTCTGCTGTCCCGGATCGCATACGGGGACGAGGACACGGCCCGCATCGCCATCGATGACCTGGGCGATGCCATCTGCGCGCTGGGGTTCGTTGTCGGCGAGGCGACAGCTCCCACCGTCCCGTTCCTTCTCGAACTGGCCGGGTCCCCGCACGTGGCCTGCAAGGCCGAGTTGCTAGACCTGCTGGGAAGCATCTACCAGACCGACCAGTGGCACTCCGCCGCTTCGGCGACCCAGGACCGCAAACACGATGCGAGCTACCGGCAGCAAACCGGCTGGGAGACGGCCTCAAGGGCAGCCGTGTACGTAGGCCGGTCAGTCATCGAGAGCGTCGTCTCCTCCGTACGGCCAGAGGAAGCGACACCTGCTCGGAAGTTGTTGCAGATGATGGACGACACCCTGCCGTTCCCTGAGCTATGAGGGGCCTTTACGGGACAGCCCTTAGTCGCGTACGGACGGATTGGAACGGAACGGAACTGGCTGGAACGGAATGGAACGGTTCGCCGGGGGAGTCGGCGAACCGTTTCTGCTGAGGAGCTTCTCGGCGGTCCCTCAGTGGAGGTCGGGTGGTTCCTTCCGGGGATTCTTCCGGGGGTTCGTCATGCCTTGGAGGGCTGCGGGACGCGAGACCTCCGCCGGGTCCGGCGCTCGCAGGAGAACTGGCCGACGAGCTCCCAGAAGCACACCAGGGACGTGATCGGCGGAATCCCGAGTGTCACGTACGCCAGCACCGAGCGGGACGAGTGGCTCACGCACAGGGCCACCGCCATGGCCGAGGTCACGAGGAGCACTCCCCAGGAGCGCTTCGCGGGCTGTCGCTGTACGGCCGCCCGTAGAACCGAGAGGGCCGCGACGGACCAGGGGCCGTACAGCGTGAGCGGCCACCAGAGAGCGAGGTCCATCGGGAGTACGGACGCCGCGGTCTCCGACAGTTGCCCGTACGTATAGGCGATGGACCACACGAGGAGACATGCCGCGCACAGCGCGATGGCGGCGAAGAGCGCCGTCACCTGGGTGATGCGCCGGTAGAGGCCGAGGAACTGCGGTCTGGGCCGGGTGCGCCGCCGGTCGATCCTGGGCGCCTGGCGGTCCATCGGGTCGGCGTCCTGCGGCGGCGGCGCCGGCTCCGCGGCCAGCAGGTGGGCCAGCTCCTCCTCCAGATTCCTGTGACTCATCGTGGTGTCGAGCCCGTTGTCGTCCCAGGGCTGCCGGGTGGGAACGGGGCCACTGTCGTACGGGACGCGCTCGTCGTGCCCGGAGCGCGGGGGATAGAGCGGAACGTCACGCCCCGCCCCGGGGTGCTGCGGCATCTCCCGCACCGGACCCGCGGCGTACGCAGGGACGTCGTCCCCCATGCCCGGGTACTCCCGCACGTTCCAGCCCGAGCCCGTGGGATACGGCGAGGTGTCGCGCCCCACGCCGGGGTACTGCGGCGTCTCCCGCACCGGCTCCATGGGGTGCTGCGGGATGTAGAAGTTCGGCTTTTCTCTGTACCAGTCCATCTGACTTTCTTCGTGCCCTTGTTTCAGATCGGTCCGTCGAGAGCACGGAGTGCGGAGGCGCGCACGTGATCTTCTCCGGTTAACTCGTGTGTGTGACCGCGTTCCATAGAAGAACCCTTTCTGCAAACACCCCTTCCGACGTCATGCCCACCTAACGACCGAGGTCGGGGGAAGGTCGCACCACCAATGGGTGATCACTTCGCCTGATAGGGGGATGCGGATTCCGTCTCTCAAACGTCTGAGCGGAATGCGTGACGTGGTGGAGGGGTGAGCGAGGGGCGGGTGAGGGGCAGGCGAGGGGTGGTCGAGGGGGCGAGTGGGTGAATTGCTCGGAGGGTCCGTCTCGGATGTCAAGGAGGGTTGACTCAGGGAGTTACCGAGATCTTGCAGCATCGTTTCCTCGGGCATGACTTCCTACCCTCGCGTCACCGTCCTAGCCCTGGACGAAACGGTTCTGCGCGAGTCTCCGATCTTTGCCGCGCTCGCCTGTCAGTGGCTCGAGAGCGGGCGGTTCGTCCCGGGGGCGGCGGCCCAGGACCGCCCGCTGGCGCTCGTCTCCG
Organism: Streptomyces sp. R302; assembly: GCF_012927245.1. Classification (GTDB taxonomy): domain Bacteria; phylum Actinomycetota; class Actinomycetes; order Streptomycetales; family Streptomycetaceae; genus Streptomyces. Next base: position 123,114 of record NZ_JABBGE010000007.1, on the reverse strand, counting down.
TCACCCCGACTCGGATCGTCCCGGTCCTGCCGGAACTCGTCCCCGTCTCCCGCGGCGCGCGGGGCGTGGTGTCGGGGGTGGAGCGCCGGTGACCGGCCGGAAGCCGAAGAAGGGGCCCTGCGGCGCAGCGCAGGCCCCCGACTGCGTCGTCCCCCTGACCCTGGCGGCGTACACCGCCCCGGACCGGACGGCGCCCGTACCCGCCCGGCTGCGCTATCACCGCAGGGATCCGTACGCGGTGCACCTGGACTGCCAGGTCGACCTCCCCACGCCGGTCACGTGGGTCTTCGCCCGCGACCTCCTCGCCCAGGGGCTCCACGGTTGGGCGGGTCCGGGCGACGTCTCCGTCCATCCGTCGTTCGACCCCGCCCATGACGTCGTCTACTTCTGGCTGCACCCACCGGGCTGCCCGGTGACGTTCCACGCGCCGAAGCCCGTCATCGAGCAGTTCCTCGCGGCCTCGTACGCGATCGTCCCGGCGGGCGGCGAGACCGAGTACGTCGACCTGGACGAGCTGCTCAGCCAGGTCAGGAGCCGCGACGCCCCACCCGCGGGCTGATGCCTCAGGACTCGGGGCAGAGCGTCCTGCGCAGCCCGATGTTGAGGTGGCTCCCGTCGTCACGGGTCAGCGTGACACCGTCGTAGGAGAACCGTCGCACGGCGCTGCGGTCAGGCTCCGCCGCGCCGCCGTCGAGGGCCGCGCACTGGCTGCGGGCCGCGTCGATGGCCTTCTCCTCGTCATGGGCGAGGCCGGCGTTGACGTCGCGGATGGCCGCGAGGACGGCGTCCCGCCGGGCGCCGGTGGGCTCCGGCGGAATGCCGGCGTTCCCGGCGCCGGTACCCGTGTGCGCGGTGCCCGTCGCAGGAGGCGTACGCGCGTGCGTGGGCGAGGGGATTTCGACGGTGGTGGGCCTGTGTCTGTCGGAGTCGGTGCCGCAGCCGACGAGGGCGACGGCGAGTACGGCGACGGCGGCTGCGGTGCGGATGCGCATGGTTCCCCTGGGTGTGCGGTGGTGGGTTGGGAACATGGTGCGTCGGCTGAGGCGGGGGCGCGGCTGTGATGACAGCGTTGTGACGTTTCGGGGACGGACCTGAAGCGGTCAGGGCCCGGAGACCCGTCACCGTGCCCCGGCCGTCACTGTGTCCCCGCCGTCACTGTGTCCCGGCCGTCACCGCGTCCCGGCCGTCACCGTGTCCCGTGCGCTGGGTCGCCGGGCTGGGAACGGGCGTGTGGCGAGCGGCCGTTGTCGTCGTCGGGCCTGTCGGTCGGCGGGGCGAGGGCGAAGGCGCCGGCGAGGGCGGCCAGGGCCGCGGTCGCCGCGAACACGACGAGGGTGAGAGCGCGTGCCCGACGCTCGCTCGCGGCGCGGACGCACCAGGGCTGGGCGAGGGTGGCGGCCGACGCGTCCTTGACGCGCCGTCGGAGCGGGTGGTCCGGGGCGCCGGCGGCGCCGTCGGGCAGCCGCCCGCTGATGACGGCGCGGGCATGGCGCAGCCTGCCGGCGGTGGCGGCGGTGGTCGCGTGCGTCTCGGCGGCGGCTTCCGAGACGCTCAGGTCGAGGCCGTCGCACAGCAGCGCCGCTCGGCGCTGCCACGGCGGGAGTTCCAGGAGCACGCGCACGACGGGGTCGGCGGCCGACGGATCGGGCCGGGGCCTGCCGGGGCGCAGGCGGTGCCAGGGCGCGAGAGCGTACTCGTGGGCCCGCGCCCTGACCCATGCCTCGGGGTCGGGATCGTGCGCGACCTCGGGCCACTGTTCCCAAGCGCGGTGGAACGCCTGCTCGGCCGACTCGAAGGCGAGGCGGCGGCAGCCGGTCAGCACGTACGCCTGCTGCGTGAGGCCGGGCGCCGTGGACAGGTAGAGCGCGTCGAAGGCCGCCTCGGCGGAATCGGCCGCCCTGCCCGGCGCGCGGTCCGATCCGGCGCCCCCGGCCGCGAGGCGCGCGCCCGGCGGCTGTGGGGGTGGGGCCAGGGCGTCGACGCCGCGATGGCCCGGCGCCGCTCCCGGACTCGTCCTCACCGGAATGTCGCCCGGGCTGTCGATCGGATCGCGATGCATGGGTGTCCTTGGGGGAGGGCGGGCGGGCGCGCGTGGTCCTACCGGGTGCGGTCCGGTTCCCGCGTTGCAGAATGGTTTCGTCTGAAAGTGGTCGGTTCGGGTGTTCGGAACGACAGGGCCGGCCGACAGGTCGACGACGCAGTCGCGCCGACCTATCGAAGAATCCTTTCTCCGTCGATCGTTTATCCCTCTCACGCCCACATAACGACATGATCGCGGCAGGAGATGTCCGTCGATCCGGTGACGGGTTCACACGAAGGAGTGATGAGACCCCGACGCGCGCCCCGGAGGCCGGGGCGCGCGGTTCATTCGCACATCACCTCCGGGTCGTCCGAGAAGCCGAACTCCCGGTCGGGTGGCCGGGAGAGTCAACGGTCGGCGCGTCGCCGGCCGGAGCCCCCGCAGTACGAGCAGTCCATGCCGAGACCGCACTCCGGGCACTGCCGCCCGTCCAGGAAACCCAGCCCCTCGCAGCCGAAGCAGGAGCCCCAGCCGTCGCACCCGGGGCACAGCTCGTATCCGGGCGCCAGGGTCTCGGGCGTGGCCGCGCGCGGTGGACGCGCCCAACGGGTACGGAACCAGACGGTGGGCGCCTTCCCCCACGCGCTCAGCCCGCCGTTCCGCACGCCGAAGAGGCCGACTTCGAAACCGGCCTGCTGCGCGAGGAGTCGAGGCCCCCGGGCGTCCTCCCTGATCTCGGTGCGCCAGCCGGCCGCGGTCATCGCGTCGGCGGCGGAGGCCAATGCGTCGGCGACGCCGTCCGCGTGGTGAGGACCGGGCGGAGCGATGCGGGATATACGTATCCCGAACTGACGCCCCTGCGCCCCGCGTGTGGTCCGCCGCTCCTGGACCCACTCCTCGACCTCCGGTTCCGCGGCGCGGTCGACCGCCGCCACCAGACCCCGCAAGGCGTCCCGCAACCAGTCCGCCGAGCGCTCGAACTCCTCGGCCGCACCCTCGATTTCCCCGCTCATGCCGCCTCCGGCCCTGCTCCGATCGCCACACGCCTCACTGGATACGATGCCCGCATGGCCCACGCTATGTGCGGACTCGTCGTGGCCGGGCGGGTCGATACCCCACGAGCCGAATCCGTGGGGCTGCGTGCCGTGCTCGCACACGCGGACATCACCGTGTTCCCGATCGACCACTACTTCTCCGCCTACTGGGCCGCGGTGCGGGGCAACCGCGCCCAGCTCGATCTGCCGCCCGGGATCCTCGCGGAGAGCATGACGTTCCCGGGAGAGGCGGTCCTGCACGACCTCGTGCGCGAGGTGACCCGCGGGCGCACACCGCGCTTCGCCGTCGTCCAGACCGAGTACTTCGCCGGCACCGGCGACCAGTGGGCGGCCGCGTTCGACGGGGAGGTGCGCCTGACGCCCGACGGAGCGACGATCAATCAGGCTCTCGCGGCGCTCGGGGTGAAGGCGGCGGCCACGGCGGACGAGTTCGACGTGATCGGCCTGGGCGCCGTCCGCGGCAACCCCGACCACCTCCAGGCCTACGCCGCCCTCTGCGCCGAACTCGGAGTGTAGCCCTGCCCCTTGGACCGGCTATCGGCGTAGATGAGTCAGAGCCTCATCGCTCACGGGGTAGGGGCGTTCATGCGGCAGGAGCTGCCGGGCCGCGTCCAGCTCTCCGTCTTGTACGTGGGTGTGGATCGTGCGGGCCAGCGCCGTGACATCGGTGATGGAGACGATCCACTCGTCGGCGTAGAGGTGGGCGGCTTCACGAGCGAGGCCGAGCTGGAGTGATCGGTGGGGGAGCGGCTGAAGACGCAGGTCGCGTTCAGGGTCCCATTGCACACGGGCAGGAGCTCGCTTCAGCCGACGCCTCCACTCGTCGCGGTCGGTGTGGAGTCCCCGCTCATAGTGCGACAGACAGGCGTGCCGCAGTGCCCACTCGAAGCCTTCCCGGGTGATCTCGACGGCGAGGACGTGCTCCTGGCCTTCCTTGGTGCCCCATCCGCAGCGGTACATCATCCACAGGAATGACGGCTTGATCCACGTCATCCGATCCCGCTGCCACATTGCCGGGAAACGACCGTCCCGGGCCGCGGCCAGGCCGATCGCCGACGAATATGCCTGGTAGACGGTGACCGTCGCGTCCGTGTGAAGGGCTCGGATCTGATGCTTGGGTTCTGTCACTCGATCAGGGTGATCACACCGCTTCACGTGCGCCATCGAATTACCGGGGCGCGTGGCCGCCGAGTCGGCGGTAGCGGACGAGAGTGCAGGCGATGCGGTGGGCGGTACCCGCGCTTGCGCCGGTGGGCCGTCGCTCACGACGGCCCGAACGAGGCAGACGGCAACTGAAACAGCTCCCACAACCCGTCCGGCGCCAGCGGCTCGACCACCCCCACCACGGCCCGCGACCTACCGCCCCGGCCACAGGGGATGACCTCTCAGAACACGCCGCCGTACTGGGACTCCGCGAGGGCGGCGGCGCGCTGGTCGCGGAAGTTCGTCACGTACGCGTCGTGCATCTCCGGGGCCACGTACTTCAGGAGCGTCTCGTCGTTGGCGGTGAGTGCCAGGCCTGTGTACGGGTGGCTGCCCGTGAAGACCAGCTTCTGATCCTTCACGCCCTTGTACGAGCCCTCGATCAGCAGGTACTTGGTGTGGGTGGTCGTGCCGGAGACCTCCGGCGCGGCGGGGTTGGTGGCCTTGTCGTTCGCCAGGCGGTGGAGGGAGATCTTCCCCTTCTCGGTCGACCGCGTCAGCCAGTACGCGGTCTCCCGGTGCGTGCCGGCGGCCGAGTAGTCGGAGAGCTTGCCGTACACGACGTCGACGTAGCAGCCCGCGTCGGCGAGCCTCCACAGCTTCTCCGCCACGGCCGGCCGCGAGATGTGCCCGTTGGCGACGCGGATCACGGTGCGGCCGTCCGCCGTGCCGTGGCCCGGGGTGTTCCCGTGGCAGACCGGGGCGAGGGTCCCGTCGGCGTTCGGCACACGGGTCTCGACCATGCTCAGGATGTTCTCGACGACGTCCGTCGAAGAGCGCGGGAAGAAGTAGCCCTTGGCCTGCCCGGCCTCCACGTCGATGGCCAGGTTGCTCACCGTCTTCGACCCGTCCGGCTGCGCCTGCGAGGCGGCCATGAGGTCGAAGTAGCGGACGTAGCCGGCATGCAGGGCGGCGTTGCCGGTGACGGTCATCGCGTCGTTCCAGGCGGACTCGCGGTCCCAGGTGGTGAGGTTCCCGGAGGACTGCACCACGATGTCCTCGACCACCGCGCCCGTGGTCGGCGAGCCGCTTCCCGTGGAGCGGGAGAACAGGAAGAACTTGTTGTGGTTCACACCGCTCGTCCCCGCGGCCAGGCACGGCCGGCCCGCCGCGCACACCCGGAACCACGACTCCTGACCGGGCGCGGACTGCGTCGCGAAGGCCGCCTGGAGCTTGTCCCGAACGGTCTGCCCCGACGTGCCCATCCACGCCGCGGCGACGCTGGTGTCGTCGACGAGGACCTGCACGTTCACATTGCGCCGGTGCGCCTGCACGAGCTGGTCGGCGAGCCAGGACGACCCGAACGCGTACAGGGATATGCGGATGGTCGACCCGCCGGGGGCGCCGTTGACGAGGCGCCCGAGGTGGCTGAGGATCGCGCCCTGCTCGGCGGTCGTGCCGCGCGGCTTGTTGAAGACGACGCCGGTCTTCACGTACGTCTCGTCCTGCGCGGTGGCGGCCGGCGCGCCCGCCACGAGGAGTCCCACGATGAGGAGGCCGGTGAGGAATCTGTTCTTGATCACGGCCGTCACCCTAGTGCGGGGTGAGCGGGGGCGGGCGGCTGGACCGGTCCGCGCTCCCTGCCGCCGCCAGGCGCGCTGTTTTCGTCGAGCTGGTGATCATGGCGGCGGAGCCGTGGAGTCGGCTTCAGTCGTTCCGTGGGCGCGAAGGAAGTCGTCCACCGCGGCGTCCGCGACGGGGGTCGAGGGCAGGGGCGCAGGCGGCCGGCGAACGCTGTCCGTGAGATCGGGGCATGGTGCCGCGGCCTGGGCCGACGCCAACTGCCGTACCTCTCAGACGTCTTCGTCGGTGACCTCCTGAAGCAGACTGCGGGCCGCGACGGTGAGCGCGGCGCGTGTCGAACCGTTCGGCGGCGGTCTGGACGGCCTCGCGCTACAAGGTCTCCTGGTCGTCGAGGTGGCTGTAGACCGTGGGTTTGGCCACGCCCGCCTCCTGCGTGATCTCCTTCACGCACGCCTGGGCGTAGCCGCGCCGCACGAACACGGTGAAGGCGCCGTCCAGGAGCGCTATCGGCGCGGACCTGTCCGACGACATGACGCCCACACCGGCCCAGGACGTCCTCGCCCTGTAGGAGGAGAAGGTCCCCCCCCGAGTGGGTCACCACTCGGCGATGAGCGGAGTGTCCGTTCCGGGCCGTCGTCGCCAGGCTTCGGTGAGGCGGGTGAGGCGGGCGGGGGCGGCGATGCCGCGTACGGTGGCGATCTTGCCGTCCACGAGGTCGAAGGACACGGAGCCGACGACCTGGTCGCCGACCACGCTGAGGATGGCGGGGGTGCCGTTGACGAGCGCGTAGTGGATGGCGGGGGTACCGCCGGCCAGGCGCCGCTTCGCGGGGGTGGGTTTGAAGCCGGCCCGTGCGACGGCGGCGACGCGCTGCGGGGTGTCGAACCGCAGCAGCTTCGCGGCCAGGCCGGCACCGTCGGAGATCGCGGTCGCGTCGTCGGTGAGTAGGGCCACCAGCCGTTCGGTGCGGCCCGAGGTGGCGGCGGCGAGGAACTCCTCGACGATCCGGCGGGCCGCCGCCCGATCGACCTCGGCGCCGCGGCGGCGGGCGGCCGTGACGCGCTGCCGGGCCCGGTGGAGGTGCTGCTGGCTCGCGGACTCGGAGATGTCGAGGATCTGGGCGACCTCGGCATGGCCGTAGGAGAAGGCTTCCCGCAGGACGTAGACGGCCCGTTCGATCGGCGACAGGCGCTCCAGGAGTGTGAGTACGGCCAGGGAGACCGATTCGCGCTGCTCGAAGGTGTCGGCGGGGCCGAGCATCGGGTCGCCGTCGAGGAGCGGTTCGGGCAGCCAGGCGCCTGCGGTGCGTTCGCGGCGAGCCTGGGCCGAACGGAGCCGGTCGAGGCACAGGTTGGTGACGACCTTGGTCAGCCACGCCTCCGGCACCTCGATCCGCTGCCGGTCGGCGGCCTGCCAGCGCAGGAACGCGTCCTGTACGACGTCCTCGGCGTCGACGGCGGAGCCGAGGAGCCGGTACGCCAGTGAGGCCAGCCGGCTCCGGCCGGCCTCGAACCGGGCGGTGTCGAAGGGATCGGTGACGGTGCTGTCCACGGGGACCACCCTAGAAGATCGCGCGGAAAGTGATCAAGGAATCAGGTCGTCGCCGGTGCCGCCGGTGCTGCCGGTGCCGCCGGGCCGTGCGTGGCGGCCGCGGTGCGGGCACGCAGGGCGCCGACCAGGCACAGTACGGCTCCGAGCGTGAGCCAGGCCGCCAGGACGGCGACAGGGCGAGCGGCGCCGTGACCGTCGAAGAAGGCGGTGGAGCGCAGCAGTTGGCCACCGGCCCCGGGCGGCAGCAGCTGCCCGAGGGTACCGGACCGGCCGGGCAGCATCTCGGGTGCGGTCGCGGCTCCTGACAAGGGGTTCCCGACGAGCATCATGGCGGCGGCGCCGAGGCCGAAGCCGACGGAGCCGAGCAGTGACGCGAGACCGAGGATGCTCAGGGAGGTGGCGGCGAGGGCCAGGGCGATGGCGCCGCTGTTGGCCCAGGCGGAGCCGTCGAGCGAGCCGAGCCAGAACTGCAGGATTGCCGTCATCGCGAGGCCGCCGGTGACGGCGAAGGCGAGTGCTCCGGCGACGCGGCGGGCGCTGCCGCGGACGAGCCTGGTCAGGAGCAGGGCGGCGAGGAGGCCGCCCATGACGAGCGGCAGCGCTCCGGCGGCCAGTCCCGCGCCGCGCGGGTCGTCGGCCGGCAGCGGGACGAGGTCCCGGGCGGCGGCCGCCGTGCCGGAGTCTGGTGTCTGGCCGAGGGCGGCCGCGATGCCGTTCAACGTCTGGGCGACGGCGATGCTCGCGCCGGACGCGGTGATCACCTGGGGCGACGTGCCGGAGCCGAGGTCGATCGCCCCGTACACCTCGCGGTCGCGGATCAGCCGTTCGGCGGCGGCGGTGTCGGCGACCTCGGTGACCTCGAAGCCGCCGGGGAGCCGTCGGTCGAGTACGGCGGTGAACTGTCTGACGGCCGGGGCGGGCCCCGCGACGGCGATCGGCACATCGTGCACCGACGACCGTACGGACGGCCAGGCGAATGCGGCGAGCAGCAGGCTGACGATCGCCGTGAGCAGGGCGACCGCCCCGGCCACGACGGGCCAGGGCGAGACGCCGACTGCGGGGCCGGCCTGGGCGGGAATGGATGCCGCCTCGGCCGGGTCGGCGGTGGCACCGGCTTGAGCGGAAACGGACGCTGCCTCAGCTGTATCGGCTGTGGACCCGGCCTGAGCGGGAACGGATGCTGCCTCAGCCGGATCGGCTGTGGCCCCGGCCTGAGCGGGGTTGGCTGCCCCCTCGGCCGTATCTACAGCGGGGCCGACCTGAGTGGAAGCGGACGCTGCTTCAGCGGTATCGGCTGCGGGCCCGGCCTGGGCGGAAGCGGATGCTGCCTCAGCCGGATCGTCTGTGGGCCTGGCCTGGGCGGAAGCGGATGCCGCCTCGGTCGTATCTCCTACGGGGCCAGCCTGAGTGGAAGCGGACGCCGCTTCAGCGGTATCGGCCGAGGGCCCGGCCTGGGCGGGAACGGATGCTGACTCAGCCGGATCGGCCGTGGCCCCGGCCTGAGCGGGGTTGGCTGCCCCCTCGGCCGTATCTACAGCGGGGCCGGCCTGAGCGGAAACGGACGCTGCTTCAGCGGTATTGGCTGCGGGCCTGGCCTGAGGGGAATCGGGTGCCGCTTCAGCGGTATCGGCCGCAGGCCCGGCCTGAGCGGAAACGGACGCTGCTTCAGCGGTATTGGCTGCGGGCCTGGCCTGAGGGGAATCGGGTGCCGCTTCAGCGGTATCGGCCGCAGGCCCGGCCTGAGCGGAAACGGACGCTGCTCCGGCGGTATCGGCCGCAGGCCCGGCCTGAGGGGAATCGGGTGTCGCCTCAGTCGGTTCGGCTGCGGGCCTGGCCTGAGGGGGGAGGGCTGCGGGTGCGCCCTGAGTGGGGACGTCTCGCATGGCTATGCCACCGTCGCCTCGGTGGACGACGCGACCGGCGTGACGGTCACGCGGTGCTTGCGCCTCGGCAGGGCGAAGGTGGGGTGCGAGGTGGCCCACAGCGACATCCAGACGATGCCCGCCTTGATCCGGGCGGCCTTCCCGCCGCCCGTGTACTTCGGCTTCGCCTGCCCCTCGCCGTCGACCATCTGCAGGATCGCGTCCCGCCGGCCGAGGCTGAGGTGGTTGGCGATGTACTCCAGCTTGGTGTTCACGATCGAGCAGCCGGTCAGACGGGCCACGATCGCGTTGACGGCCTGCCGGCCGGTGTAGCCGGCCGAGGCGCAGGACATCGGCAGCGGCCGGCCGTTGTCGCCGATGGCGAGAGCGCTGTCGCCGACGGCGTAGACGTTCGGGTGCGAGACCGACCGCATGGTGCGGTCGACGACGATCCGGCCGTCGCCGGTGACGTCGAGGCCGCTCGCGGCGGCCAGCGGGCCGACCGCGAACCCGGCCGTCCAGATGGTCGCGTCCGATGCCAGAACGGTGCCGTCGGCGCACACCACGCGCCCTGCCTCGACGGACTCGACCTCGGTGTGCTCCCACACGGTGATGCCCAGCCGCTCACATGCCCGGCGCAGATGGCCGCGGGCCCCGGTCGAGAGCCGGGCGCCCAGCTCCCCGCGGGCGACCAGCGCCACCGACAGGCCGGGCCGCGACTCGGCGACCTCGGTGGCGGTCTCGATCCCGGTCAGCCCGTCACCGACCACCACCACCCGCCCGCCCGCGTCCAGGTCGGCCAGGCGCTCGCGCAGGCGCTGCGCCGAGGGCCGGGCGGAGACGTCGAAGGCGTGCTCGGCGGCGCCGGGGACGCCGTGGGTGTCTCCATGGCTGCCGAGCGCGTAGACGAGCGTGTCGTACCCGAACTCGTCGCCACCGTCGGCGTCGGCCACGGCGACGACCTGCCGCTCGGGGTCGACCGCGGTGACACGGGCCAGGCGCAGCCCGATTCCCGTACCGGCGAAGACCTCCGACAGCCGCGGAGCCTCGATCTCCTGGCCGGCCGCGTACTGGTGCAGCCGCAACCGCTGCACGAACTCCGGCTCGGCGTTGACCACCGTGATCTCGACGTCCTTCGGTGACAGCCGGCGGGCCAGGGTCCCGGCGACGAAGGCCCCGGCGTACCCGGCACCGAGAACGACGATGCGGTGCTGCTTCATGTTCGACTCCTGTCGTTGTGCCTGCTCTCGGTGGCTTGAGCGGGGCAGCCCTCCGATTCCTGACAGAAGTGTGATGTGATGTGGGTCACATCACGGGTTCCCCCTTCTCCGCGCCGCCACGGTGCCGCCGCACGGCCTTGACCGTGGGCTGAGTTGCGGGGATGACTACCGGGACGGCATCGCGCCACACACGGATCGGTGACCCGGTGCTCTCCTGAGCGCCGTACGGGCTTGGGCGGGCGGGCCCGCTGTCCGGTCGAGGAGCCTGCGCGGCCGCGGCCCCGGCGGGCGGTACCCGGGAGTGCTGAGGTACGCGGACGGCTTCGGCATCCGGCCCGTGCTGCGGGGCATGGCCCGCGAACTGCCGGAGCGCGGGTACGACGTACTCGTCCCCCACCTCTTCTACGGGCACGGCCCGGCGCCCGTGGTCGGGCTGCACGAGCACATCGGGCGCCGGGCCGTGCCGGTAGAAGAGGCCCGATCCGCCGTCTTCGCCCAAGTGATGCCCTTGATCGAGGCGCACACCGCGGAACGTGTCCTGAGCGACACGGACGCCTACCTCAGGTTCCTCACCGCCCAGCCCGAGGTGGGCGCCGGGCCGGTCGCGGTGACCGGCTAATGCAGGCGGCGGCCTCTACGCGATGCGCACCGCCGCGGCCCACGCCGACCGGGTGGCCGCCGTCGCCGCGTTCCACGGCCCCGTGGGCGTCGACGGCCCGGACCTCTTCTCCCGGCTCACCGCTCAGGTCCACCTCGGTCACGCCGAAGGCGACATGACACCCGAGGCGCTCAAGGAGCTCGATCAGGCTCTGGACGCCGCGGGTGTCGCCTACGCACCTCCGAGATCTACCCCGGCACCACCCACGGCTTCACCATGTCCGACACGGACGCCTTCAGCGCCTCCGGCCTGAAGCGCCACTGGGACCGCCTGCTCCCGCTCCTGGACCGCACGCTGACCACCAAGAAGGAGTGATCGTCCGCCCTGGCGATCGAAGGCAGGCAGGGTCCGGGGAAGCCGTAGGGTTCTGCCTCGTGCACCAGTTTGAGATATCCGACCTGATCACGGCGGTGGAGCCGGAGAGCGGACGCCGGCTCCCGGTCCGCCGCGCCGCGGTGATCCGGCTGCTCCGTGAGAGCGGGGACGAGCGCGGGGCCCGGATCGTCGCCGAGCTGCCCACGGACCGGGACGGCGTACTCGACCCGCACGCCGTGGACCGTCTGCTCGTCAGCGTGCACACGGAGCTCCAGCGCTTGAGCGAGGAGCTGCGGATCGGCGAACGCCTGGTCCACGTGCTCGGCCCGCTCCTCACCGCGATCCGGTCGACGGGCGCGCGGTCCGGCCCGTACCGCCTGGTCGACGTCGGCTGCGGCCTCGGCTACCTGGTGCGCTGGCTGGCGGCGACCAACGCCCTCGGCGCGGACGTCGAGCTGGTCGGGGTCGACCTCGACGCCGCGCTGATCGGCGAAGCGGACCGGCTGGCCCGCGCGGAGGGGCTCGACTGCCGCTTCGTCCACGGAAACGCCTTCGACCTGCCGGAGGCGGCGACCGTCTACGTCTCCACCGGCGTGCTGCACCACTTCCGTGGACCGGACCTGGCCGACTTCTTCCGGGCCCAGGCCGCCACACCGGCGCAGGCCTTCTGCCACTTCGACATCGCCGCGACCCGCGTGGCCCCGATCGGCGCGTGGGTCTTCCACCGCGCCCGCATGCGCCACCCCCTCGGCCGCCACGACGGCGTCGTCTCCGCGCGGCGCGCACACAGCGACGAGACACTGCTCCGGGCCGCCTCCGCACCCGGTATCCGGCCGCTGCTGTACGAGCCGCGCGGCTCGGCGAACCCGTTCTGCACCACCTTGCGGCCGGTCATCGGAGTACGCCCCCACCTGGAGGCGCCGCTCCGCCTGGCGCTGGGACGGGCCGCGCGCCGCCTGCTCGGCCCGGAGCACCTGGCCGAGGCCGCCCGATGACGACCGCCGTACTGTTGGCGCTGCTCGGTCTGATCGACGCGTCGTTCAGCGGATTCCGCGCCTACGCCGGGCGCGACGCGCGGATCCGCAAGCGCCGGGCCGCGGCGCGGGCGGCCCTGCGCGGGCTGGCCGTCGGAGCCGTTCTGCTGCTCGCCCCCACGCTGACCGCCGTCCTCGTCCTGCTGACCGCGTCCGACCGGGCCGAGACCTTCGACACCCTGGCCGCCGGAGGCCTCGGGTACCTGCTTCCGCTCGCCCTCTACACCGCCGTCGTGACGGTCTCGCTCGCGGCGTACCTCGCTCTGCCGTTCCGGGCCAGCACTCTCGCGGTGGTCATCGGCCTCGGCCCGCTGACCCTGCTGCGTCCGCTCGCCGTCGCCGCCGCCTGCCTCGGCGCGGTCCTCAACGGGGGCGGAGCCCCGGCCCTCCTCGTCGGTACGATCGCGGGCGCGGCCGTCCTGTGCGTGGAACCCGTGGTGCACCGACGCTGGTACCGCCACGTGCAGTAGCGGGGACCGGGTGGATCAGGGCAGGGCGAGCTCGGTGAGGGCCTGCACCCAGAGCCTCGGCAGATCGGCGGCCGACGCGAGCGACCGGTCGTGAACGACCGTGACGCGGGCGGTCTCCGTCGTGCGGAGGAGGGAGAAGTAGCCGAGCATGCCGGGACTGTTCAGGGCGAAGACGCCGCCGCCGAGCAGGGGCGCGTCGAGGACGCGGTAGGTGTCGTTGAGGTTGATGTGGCTGGTGGCCAGCCGGAAGCCGGCACGTTCCGTCGTGCGGCAGAGCAGGCGGGGCGGAACGCGCAGAAGGGTCCTCCAGCCGCTCTCCCGCAGACCGGACTCCTTGTGCGCGAGGGTCTGTCCTGCCAGGTCCTCCAGGCGCCGCCCCGGATCCGCCACCGTGCACGGCAGCCGTACGATCGCCGGCAGCGCCGCGTTCCCCGGCGCGAGCGCGGCGCCCCGCGGGCGGACCGACATCGGCATCACCACCGTCAGGTCCCCGGCCCGGCCCGTCAGCCTCCGCTGGAGGGCCGCGAGTGCGCCGGCGACCGCCGCGAGGTACACGTCGTTGACGGCCACCCCCCACCGCGACGCCACCGCCCGCAGTTCCGCCTCCGGCACATCCGCGTACGCCAGGGCCACCCGCCCGCTCCGCGTGGCGTCGGACCCGGCGGGAACCGTCTCCTGGACGGGGAGCTTCCCCAGCGGCCACTTGGTCGACCACGCGAGGGAGGAGCCGCGCCGTCGCCGGACGGGCGGGCGGTAGGGGTACGGCCCCACGCACGGCTCGTCGGCCAGTAGCGCGGCCAGCAGATGGGCGGCGCCGACGCCGTCCGTGACCGCGTGTTCGATACGGAAGCACACCCGCTGGACCTGCTCGGTACGGGACGTCAGCAGCCGCAGGTCCCAGCGGGGCGCCGGAGGGGAGGGCAGCGGCCGGAGCAGAGCCGCGTCGGTCGCCTCGGCGAGCCGGCCGTCCACCCGCTCCGCGCCGACATGCAGCCCGGCCCGGGGCGGCGCGGTCCGCGTCCACGACCGTGCCCCCGGCACCGCAGCGACATTCAGGGTCTCCAGGGCAGGCACCCGCTCGGCCACGCGGGCGCGCAGGGCGTCGAGCGTGAACGATTCGGCAGGAAAGTCCAGGACATGGCCCACCATGAACGGCGCGGCACTGCGGTCGGACAGGAACGCGAACGCCCGGTCCAGCGCGTTCATCCTCCCCGGCCGCGCCCGCCCGGCACTGGACTCGCCCAAGCTCTCCGACACCATCCGGACCTGCACCAACCCACCTCGCATCCGGCCGACGTGCAACCCGCTGTGCGAACGAACCACCCTGGAGAAGGGACACGGCACCCGGACCCGAGGCTGACGCGGAGGCCGGATGCCGGATGCCGAATGCCGAATGCCGGTGCCGGTGCCGGTGCCGGTGGTGGTGCCGGCCACCTGGACTCACGGGGCGATGAGCACCTTGCCCCGGGTCCGGTCGATTTCCCCGGTCCGGTGGACATCGGCGAGGTCCGCCAGTCGTCGCGGTCAGCTGATGTCGAGGTGATGTCGAGCTGATGTCCACCCTGACCGTGCCCGCGTCGACGAGATCCACCAGTGCCCTCAGGTCCGCCACAACGCCGCGGGCGACCATGCGCGCCGCGCTCGCCCCGGCGTCGAGAGGCGGCTCGATCGGGGTCGCTCTGGACACGATCCGCCCACCCTCCCCGCACCGCCACCGTCGAGCCGCCCGCACGCAGAAGCCTGCTCGCCGCCGCACTGGACGACCCGGCGGTCACCGCCGCCCGCCGCGGAGGTCCGGCTCTCCAGGGCGCCCTTCGCCCAGCGCTCAGCCCAGCCCTTCGCCCAGCGCTTCGCGTGGCTGGGGGAGCCAGCCACTCTGGCGTACGTGACCTGGTGGCGGGGGACGACCACGGCGGCGCGGCCGCTACGGACATCGGACGCGTCCTGAGATGGGTCGCCGCCCCAGTGGGCTACGCGTTCGAGTCCGCCTTCGCCCACACGTTCAGACGCGCGCAGGGCACCCCGCCCGGGACCTGCCGACGCGAAGGGCCGACCCGGACGGACCACGCCTGAGCGCGTCCGGTCGCGCGCGGGCTCACGCGTCGGTCGGACGACTCGCGTCGGTCGGCCGACTCGCGTCGATCGCGGCCTCGATGTGGGCGAGTTGGGCGGCGAGGATCTCCTCGAACGCGGCGCGGCGATCCTCCCCGAGGGGGCGGACGTCACGCGCGAAGTGCGCCAGGGCGGGGAAGCGTTCGGGGTCGGCGCCGAGCACCGCGACGCGGAACAGCTCCATGCCCTGTTCGTACTCCTCCGAGGTGATGCTGCCGACTCCGGCCTCGGAGGCGATCAGCGCGGCGATGAGGACCGCGAGGCGGTGGTAGCGCGCCGGGATCTCCTCGTCGGGCAGCCCGGCCGCGCGCAGGGCCTGCAGCACCTCTTCCATGACCAGCCGGGACCCGGCGCCGCCCGACGCGTACCGTCCCCACACCGCGGCGAGTTGGGGCTGTTGGCCGAACGCCTCTCGCACGCGCAGGGCCAGGGCCGTGATGCGCTGCTTCCAGTCGCCCTCGGCGCGGTAGCCGTCCATGGACGCCAGGAGGATCCGGTCGGCGACCGCACGCAGCAGTTCGGTCTTGCTGCGGAAGTGCCGGTACAGGCTGGAGGAATCGGTCCCCAGGGCCGCGGCGAGCTTGCGCACGCTGAACGACTCCGCGTCGCTCGTGCGCAGCAACTCCGCTGCCGCATCCAGGATTTCCTCGGTCGTCCAGCGCCTTCGAGCTGCCATTTCGCCCCTCTCGTCGGACGAAGTCTAACTTATGCACTTGGTGTTGCACGCACCGCGTGCATAATGAGGACGTGGGCGTGACGCCCCGAGCGATCCGAAAGGACACATGTCGTGAGGAACTCACTGGACTTAGCGGCGCTGGACGCCGCCATCGAGAACGTCCACCGCGCCGGGATACCGGGCCTCTTCGCCGAGGTACGGGCCGGTGACCGGGTCTGGCGCGGCGCCGCCGGAGTCGCGGACGTCGCCACCGGCCGCCCCGTCACCGCCGGCATGCGGCACCGCGTCGGCAGCATCACCAAGACCTTCGTCGCCGCCGCGGTGCTGCAGCTGGCGGAAGCGGGTCGGATCGGGCTCGACACACCGATCGGCCGGTACCTTCCGGAGCTGGTCCCCGGAGAACGCGGCGACGCGATCACGGTCCGGATGCTGATCAACCACACCAGCGGCCTCGCCGAGTACCTGCCCTACGCCTACCCCTCCCTCAAGGCGCTCCCCGTCGTCGCCGACACCAGCCCCCAGAGCCTGGACGACCTCCGCTTCACGCGCTTCGACCCCGTCGACCTGATCGAGAGGGGAGTCGCCGCACCCGCCGTCGGAGGCCCCGGCGCGCCCGACGGAACTCCGGGGGCGTACTCCAACACCAACTACCTGCTCCTCGGCCGGCTCCTGGAGCGGGTGACCGGCACGACGGCCGAGCAGTACATCACCCGGAACGTCATCGAGCGCGCCGGACTCCGCGACACCGAACTCCCCACCGGACCGTACGTCGGCGGGCCGCACTCGCGGCTCTACGAGGCGTGGTTCGGCATGATCGACCCGCCGCGCGACTACAGCGTCTACGACATGTCGTGGACGGGGCTGGCAGGTTCGCTGATCTCGACCGTCGCGGACGTCAACCGCTTCTACCGCCTGCTGCTGGCCGGCGAGATCGTCAGCCCGTCGTCGCTGGCGCAGATGCAGCGCACCGGCCCGGTCGTCTCCCACGCGGGAACGACGATCGACTACGGCCTCGGCCTGTACCCGATGGAGGAGCCCGGTCAGGACACCTTCTGGGGCAACGGCGGCACGGTCTGGGGCGGCGGGGCACTGGCCATGATCCGGGCCGACGGCGAGCGGCAGCTGGCGGTCGCGGTGAACACGCAGCGCTGGAACAGGCTCGACTCCTCCGGCAGCCCGCAGCCCCACCCCATCGACGACGCGCTCGCGGCTCTGTACCGCGTGGCGATGTACGGCGGCTGACGCGGTCGGGCCCGTCTCCACGCGCCGCAACCCACCCGACGAACTCCGAAGAATGGATGTCCTGACATGACCGCTGCACCGATCGATCTCTTCTCCTCGTTCATTCACCTGGACCGGAGTGGCCAGGTGAGCGCCGGGCAACCCGTGTTCGACTCCGAGCGGGACGGCTGGCAGGTGATGACCTTCCACGTGGAGACGGACGCCGACGTCCACGGCGACCACTGGGAGATCCACACCGAGGCGGACGAACTCGTGTCCTGCCTCACGGGCGGAATCCGTCTCCACTTCCGTCCGGAGCAGCCGGGGGAGCAGACCGAGGGGGAGGCAGAGGGCGAGGCAGGGGGCCGGACAGAGGAGCAGGTAGAGGAGCAGGTAGAGGAGGAGATCAAGCTGGCGGCCGGAACGGCCGTCATCGTCCCGCGTGGGCGATGGCACCGCATCACACTGGACGGCCCCAGCGACATCATGTCCGTCACCCTGCCGCGCGGCAGCCGCCTCAAGAAGCGCACGGAGGTCTGAGGAGGCCTGGCCCCCGCCGCGTAGGGAGCCGGCGCCAGGACTCCGCGCGTCACGCGGCTCGCAGCTCCCGCGCCGCGTCCTTCGAGAGGCCGACTCGGACGAGCGCGGCGGCGAGCCGCGCGTGGTCCTCCGGAGGCACGCGGCGCCCGAGCCCGCGAGGTGTGTGCGGGAGGCCGAGGTCCCGCGCCACCTCGCACGCCCGGTCGTCGAAGTACGGACGCAGCCACGGCCAGACCGCCTGCGCCTCCCGGCAGAAGATGTCGGCGCCGACCGGGCCGATCCGCGGCACCTCCTGGAGCAGCTCACGGAGCGCGTCCGCGTCGCCGTCGGCCTCGTCCCGCAGACGGCGGAGGTCGCCGCGCCACCGTTCGAGCACCAGCCGCGCCCCGTCGCCGAGGGCCGTCGCGGTGCTCTCGTCGTACCGCACGTAGTGGGCCCGGCCGAGGGCGTCCACCCGGTCCTGCCAGCGGGAGCGGGCCATCGCCCGCGGCGTCCGGAACCCGGCCCGGGAGAGCTCCCTCGCGGCCGCGACCGCCGTGTCGGCGCTGATCCGGATCGAGCAGAGCACCGTCAGGACCAGGAGCCGGTACAGCGGGGAAGGCTTGTCGCGCAGCGTGATGCCCGCCTGCTGTGCGTAGGTCCGGCCGTATGCGGACAACAGCCTGGAGGTCATCGTGTCGGCGGTCATCGCCCGCGCACCTCGCCTTCGTCTGCCTTCTCCGCTCCCTCTCCGCTCCTTTTCCGCCCCCTCTTCGGGCGGCTGCCCCGCATCCGGGGCGTCACACCGGGGTGTCGTCACCGGCTCCGCGGGTAGTCGCGGGGGCTGGAGAGGAGGAACGCGCGATGGCCGGACCGGAGGAGACGCTGACGGAGTACCGGCGGAAGCGGGACTTCCGCAAGACCCGCGAGCCCGAGGGGAAGGGCGACGGCGGGGACGGGCACGAGCCCGCGTTCGTCGTCCAGATCCACGACGCCACCACGATGCACTTCGACTTCCGCCTGGAGGTGGACGGGGTGCTCAAGTCCTGGTCGGTGCCCAAGGGCCCTTCGGGCGATCCGCAGGACAAGCGCCTGGCGATGCCGACCGAGGACCACCCCCTGGAGTACCGCGACTTCGAGGGGACGATCGCCCCGGGCGAGTACGGCGCCGGCACGGTGATCATCTGGGACGAGGGCCGGTACGAGAACCGCAGCACCGACAGGCGCGGCCACGAGATCCCCTTCGACGAGGCGCTCGACGCCGGCCACGCCTCCTTCCGGCTCGCGGGCCGCAAGTTGCACGGCGACTGGGCGCTCACCCGGTTCCGGAAGGGGACGGACGGGGAGCGGGAGGCGTGGCTGCTGGTCCGACACGGCCACACCGCACGCGGCGGCACCCCCGACCCCCGGCGGGCGCGCTCGGCGCGCAGCGGACGGACGCTCAAGCGGGTCGCCGAGGACGAAGAGGAAGACGCGCACGAAGAGGAAGACGCGCATGAGGAGCGAGAAACACGCCAGGAGCGAGGGGCGGAGACCGTATGAGCCTGCTGGACCGGCTGTCCGGGGCCGACAGCGAACGCCTGCGCGTCGCGGAGACCGACGCCCGTGAGCGGCGGCCGGTGCTCGCCGTGCTCAGCGACCGCCGGACCTTCGACGACGAGATGCTGTTCGAACGCGAGCTGGACGGCGTACGTGTCCTCGCGACCCGCCGTGACGGCGCACCGCCACGGCTGCTCTCCCGCACCGGGAGGGACCTGGACCGCACCTGTCCGGAAGTCGTCGACGTC
This sequence comes from Streptomyces sp. R302, assembly GCF_012927245.1. Classification (GTDB taxonomy): domain Bacteria; phylum Actinomycetota; class Actinomycetes; order Streptomycetales; family Streptomycetaceae; genus Streptomyces. The sequence goes on along the minus strand of NZ_JABBGE010000007.1, from coordinate 103,887 downwards.
CTCGCCGCGCAGGACCGCCCGGACTTCCGCCTGGACGGTGAGATCACCGCCGTCGAGGGCGGCCGCGGCGACTTCGCCCTGCTCCAGCAGCGCATGCGGCTCACGCGGCCGGAGGACGTCCGGGCCAGCCGCGTCTCCGTCCGCTCCTACCTCTTCGGCCTGCTCCGGCTGGACGGCCGGAGCATCACCGCCCTGCCGGTACGCGCCCGCAAGTCCCTGCTCCGCGACGCGTTCGCCTTCCGTCCTCCGCTGCGCTTCACGCCCCACCGCGTCGGCCACGACGCCCGGGACCTGCCGGCCGACGCCTGCGGACGCGGCTGGGAGGGCCTCGTCGCCAAGCGGCCGACGGCCCCTACGTGCACCTACCTGCACCGGCGCTTCACCGACCGGCTCAAGCTCAAGTGCGCCGCCGGCCAGGGCGAACAGCTCCGGTGCGCGGGCAAGGTCGGCACCGGCTACGACACGGCCGCTCTGCGCGGGCTGCGCGGACGCCTGGACCGGCTGGAGCGGGACCGCTCGCCGCTCGCCGACGACGTCCGGGAGCGAGCCGTGCACTGGGTCGGTCCCGAACTCGTCGTCCAGAGCGACTTCACCGAGTGGACCGGCGCCGGCCGGCTCCGCCCCCCCGCTACAAGGGCCTGCGCGACGACAAGCGGCCACCGACGTCATCCGCGAACGAGGCACGCCATGACCACGACGACCAGCACCGACATCCGCGTGAGCGGCCGGACCGTCGAGATCAAACGGGCGGGGAAGGAGCTCTTCCCCGACGACGGCATCACCAAGGCGGACCTCGCCGACCACTACCGCCGGGTCGGCCCGCGGATCCTGCCGCACCTGCGCCGACGCCCGTTGATGCTGGAGCGCTACCCCGACGGCATCGGCGACGGCCGCATCATGCAGAAGGACACCCCCGACTACTTCCCGGACTGGATCCACCGCGCGGAGCTGCCGAAGGAGGGCGGCACCGTCACGTACCCGGTCTGCGACGACCTGGCCTCCCTCCTCTACCTCGTCGACCAGGCGTGCATCACCCCCCACCGCTGGCTGTCCAAGGCCGACCGGCCCGACCACCCCGACCGTCTGGTCTTCGATCTCGACCCTCCCGGCGAGGACTTCGAACCCGTCAGGCGGACCGCCGCCCGACTCCACGAGCTGCTCGACGAACTCGACCTGCCGGCGGCCCTGATGACCACCGGCTCGCGCGGACTGCACGTCGTGGTGCCCCTCGACCGCCGCACCGCCTTCGACGAGGTACGGGCCTTCGCCGGCGACGTGGCCGAACTGCTCGCCGCCCGGCACCCGGAGGACCTCACCACCGCGGCACGCAAACAGGCCCGCAAGGGACGGCTCTACCTCGACATCCAGCGCAACGGCTACGGCCAGACCTCCGTCACCCCCTACGCCGTCCGCGCCCGCCCCGGCGCCCCGGTCGCCACCCCGCTGAGCTGGACCGAACTCGACGCCCCCGACCTCACGGCGAGGTGCTGGACCCTCGCCACCCTCGACGAACGCCTGGAGGAAGACGACCCCTGGAAACGAGAGCTGCCCCGCGGCCGCTCCCTGAAAGCGGCCCGCGGACGCCTGGAGCGGCTCCCTTCATGAGCAGGTGTGACCATGGACGATGAAGCACGGACCGGCTCCCCGACCGGTCCGCCCCCGCCGCCGGAACCCGGCGATCCGACAGGCCCCGCCGACCCGCTGGATCCGTCGGACCCGCACCCCGCGCCCCCGACGAACCCCAAGCCCTTCCCGCCCGGCCCGCCGACACCGCGCCCTGCCCCGGGACCGGGAGGACCGGGCCCGGGAGGGCCGGGACCGTCACCGCCACCGGACCCGGTCCGGTCGCCCGCCCGTCCGGCCACCGGTCACCGCCGTCTGCGAGCATCGCGACGTGACCCGGCCCGCTTCTCCGCCGTCCGACGCGCCGCGCCCGCCCGCGCACGTCACTCTCCAGGCGGTCCCGACCGCAGGTTCGCCGTAGAAGAGCCCGCGCCACCTGCCCTGTTGAACGTGTGGCCGGACGACGTCACCGACGCCGGTGGCGTGATCCTGGACGCCGGATCGCGGGAGACCGGGCCGGTTCCGCGCGGCCGGCGGCGAGTACCGCCCGGACGATCGCGCCTGGCACCTGTCGGCCGCCGGGCGGAGACCTGGGACCCGACGCGCACGCCGCCGCCACGCTCCTGCGCCGCGCCATGCTGGAACTCCGCTCGGTGTGTTACCCCGAGCGCGCGGATCGCGTCCCCGTGCTCGGACTGCGCCGGGCGTTCTCGGGGGTGGATGAAGTGACCCTCGCTGCCGGGAGGCGGCCTGCCGCGACGTGATCCGAGGGTGGGCCGTCCGGGGCGGCCCGCAGCTCGCTCGCGGGTTCGCCCGCGTCCTCGGCGCGGAGGCAGGCCGCACGGACCTTATCGAGGCGCCGCGGACCGCCGTCCAGGAGGACGGAGGACGCAACGCAGTCCTCCCCGGCGGACGGCTCACCCGCGCGCGGTAGGCCTTCGCACGGTCGGCTGTTTCGAGGGCGCGGTGCGCTTGCTCCTCGTGAGCTGACCTCCGGGAGCGCCGGGCGTACTCGCCGCAGCGAGGACCGGTCGGTGGGTATCAGCCGCAGTCGCTGCGGCACCCTGGCCCAACGGTCCGAGAGGGGCGGCAGCACCTCCTCGCGACACCGTTCCGCACGCTCCAGCCGCGTCAGGTGCCGGTCGTTCGCCGTCGGCGGCGAAGTGGGCGAACCAGACGAACACCTTCTCGTTCAGTCGTACCGGCAGCGCGGGGAAGAACTCGACGAAAGCTTCGTCGAACGGGCCGTGCCCGTACCAGATCGTGGCGAGGACGAGCGACCGTGGCGGGGCCGTCGGCTCGCCGGGGGCGGGCCGGGTCCGGGCCGGCAGGGGGAACCCGCTGCCCGCCGACGCGGGCCGGAGCAGCAGCACGTCATCGGAGTCGGCCATCGTCGCGTTCGTTTTGTCGCGGTGCGCGGCCCAGACCGGCCCGCCGTAGAAGCTCTCCAGCGCCTCGGTGCGGCGAGCCATGTCCTCGAAGCCGCGGAGCCAGACGAACCGGTCGGGGTCGTCCAGGTCACGGAACTGGCCCAGGACGGTCGCCTCCACCGCCTCCACCGCCTCCTCGGACTCGACGAACTCCCGGACGGACAGCTCGATCAGCTCCGCGGACTCGCGCAGGACGTCGGCGATCGTCGTGCCCGCCAACTCCTCCCGCAGGGCGGCCTCGACCCGTCCGTAGACCCCGCCCAGGGCGGGCCGGATGCCCCGGCCGACCGGACACTTCAGGTGCGGCTCGGTGCGGTGCAGGCCGAACGGCGGCTGCGCGTCGACGGCGTCGTACACGTCCAGCAACGTGATCCGCTCAGGGGCGCGGGCCCGGCTCCAGCCCGCGCCGGCGCCGGAGCCCGCGCCGGCGCCGTGGCGGATCCGCACCAGCCCGGCGCGCCGCAGCTCGCCGAGGCTGCGCCGGATGATCACCGGGTGGGTGCTGACGCTCGCCGCGACCCGCTCCGACGTGAGCACCTCCCGGCCGCGGCGCCGAGACAGCGCTGGCCTGGCCAACGCGCCCCGATCGTCGGGAGGTTGGCGCGCTGCGGTACGTTCTGGAATTCTGTTCTAGCTCAAGATCCCGGATGACCGGCACCGAAAGGGCTGACCTCTACCGTGGAACAGCTGACGGGGGAGGACCCCGCGCACATCGGCCCGTACCGCCTGATCGCCCGCCTGGGCGCGGGCGGGATGGGCCTCGTCTACCTGGGCCGCTCCGACCTGGGGCGTACCGTCGCCGTCAAGGTCGTCCAGGCCGAACACGCCCAGCACGCGGAGTTCCGCAGACGCTTCGCCCGCGAGGTGGCGGCGGCCCGGAGGGTGGGCGGCGCCTGGACCGCCGACGTCCTGGACGCCGACACCGACGCCGCCGTGCCCTGGGTGGCGACCCAGTACATCCCCGGGCCCGACCTGACCACCGTCGTGGCCCGGGACTTCGGTCCGCTGCCCGAGCACTCGGTCCGCATCCTCGCCAACCGCCTCGCCCTCGCCCTCCAGGCCGTGCACGAGGCGGGCCTGATCCACCGTGACCTCAAACCGTCCAACGTCCTGGTCACCGTGGACGGCCCCCGCGTCATCGACTTCGGGATCGCACGGGCGATGGACGGCCTGGCCGGGGACAGCCTGCACACCCGCACCGGCATGCTGATCGGCTCGCCCGGCTTCATGTCGCCCGAGCAGGTGCGCGGACTCGAACTCACCCCCGCGTCCGACGTGTTCTGCCTGGGCGCGCTCCTCGTCTACGCCGCCACCGGCCGCCTCCTCTTCGGCGCCACGGACACCGGCCTCAACGCCCACCTCTTCCGGATCGCCGAGGAGGAGGCGGACCTGACCGGCGTACCGGACGCGCTCGTCGACCTCGTACGCGCCTGCCTCGACAAGGACCCGGCGAAGCGGCCCACCCCGCACGAGGTGGCCGCGCGCACCACGACCGGCCAGGCAGGGGAGTGGCTGCCCGGTGCGGTACTCGCCCAGCTCGGCCGCCGCGCCGCTCACATGCTGGACTACGCCCCCGCCGCACCCGCCGCCCCGGCTGACGCGGGTGCCGAAGGTGCCGCCGCGCCGCCGGACCCCCGGATCCCGCCCGCCAGGGCGCCGATGCCCGCGCAGCCCGCCCCGTCCGCCCCGCCCGCGTACGTCCCGACGGCTCCGGCGCACGCCGGGGCCACCCCCGGCTTCGGCGCGCCCCTGCCTCCGTCACCCGGAGCCTGGGGCGCCGCGCCCACGGCCCCGGGCCGCCTCCCGCAGCCGGAGGCCCCGCTGCCACGGCGCTGGTGGGCCCTGGTCGTGCTCGCGCTGGCCCAGTCGGTCGTGCTCTTCGACGCCGTCTTCGCCAACCGGGCGATGATGCTTGCGGGCGTCCGCCGGGACCTCGGGCTTTCCGTCGACGGCTGGAAGGTGTCGTCCACCGTCTACCTGGACGTGATGCCCCTCGCGTACGCGCTGGCCTTCGTCGGTGCGCTGCTGGTCGGCGCCAGGATCGCGGACCTCATGGGTCGCAAGCGGACGCTGGTGATCGGCCTCGTGGGCTTCGCGGCGGCCGCCGCGCTCGGCGGCCTGGCGCCCTCGTCCGGCCTCTGGATCACGGCCCGCGCCCTGCAAGGCGCCTTCGCCGCGCTGGTCTCGTCCTCGGCGGTGCCCCTGGTGTCCACCTCCTTCACCGACCTCCAGGAACGCCGGAAGGCGTTCGGGATCTACGTCGCGGTCGCGGGCGCCGCCGGCCCGGCGCTCGGCCTGGCGGCGACCTGGTGGGTCCCGATGGCCCTGGACTGGCGTGCGTGTCTGTTCGGCGGCATCCCCTTCGCCGTGACCGCCGCGATCGCGACGGCGGCCCTGGTGCGCGACCGTCCGGGCCGCATCGGCCTCCGCCTCGACGGCCGGGGCGTCCTGCTGGGCGCCGCCGGAGTCGCCGGCGTCAGCGGGGCCGTACCGCACTTCACGGGACACGTCATCCTGCTCCCGGCCGCCGCCCTCCTGCTCGCGTCCTACGTGTGGTGGCAGACCAGGACGGCCGGCACCCTCACCGCGCCGCCCGACACCCCGTCCCAGGCACCCGTGGGGTACCTCCTGGCAGCGGCCCTCACCGACGTAGGCGTCACCGTCCTCCTCATGGCCGCCGGCTACCTCCCCTCCTGACCGGACGCGCGTGGACCGGCGGATCGGTTAAGACGGTTCTCATGTGGGGCGCCTAGCGTGCGCGGCATGGACACGAAGACGACCGAGAAGACCGAAGAGACGACAGCGGGCCCGGACAGCGAAAACGCAGTCGACGAGGGTGAGGACCTGCTCGACGAACCGAGTGAGAACGAGCACGACGACGAGGAGGCGCGGGACGAGGTGGAGGCCGCGGCAACCGGCACCGGCACTGGCACTGGCACTGGCACCGGCGTCGTCTCCGCCGCCGCGGCCGTCGTCTCCGCCGCGCTCGCCGTCGCCGCCCTCACCGGTACCTGGACCGGAAAGGTCGTCGCCGAACGCGAGACGCTCATCGGGCAGATCAAGACCTCCGGCACCGGCACCCCGGCCCAGCAGATCAACGAGATCTACGGCGACGCCTGGCACAGCACCGCCCTGGTCAACGGAGTCTTCTCCCTCCTCGCCGTGATCGTCGCCGTCCTCGTGCTGACCCTGCCCCGGCGCCCCGTCCGGGTCCGCGCGATCGCCGCCGCGGGCGCGGTACTCGGCGCCATCGGACTGCTCCTGTCGACCGGCACCTACTTCGACCTGTTCCTGAGCCTTCCGACGACCGGCTCCTGACCCCGCGGGGGCGGGGCTCCCCCCCCCGCGGCCGGCGATCCCCGCGCGTGGGGAGGACGTCAGCTGTCAGACATCGGCGGTCGCCGTCCGCGCGATGCGGGCGAGGGTGGTGCGCATGCCGGCCCGGTTGAGCGCGACCCGGCGGGCCGGGTGGGAACCGGCGAAGACCGTTCCGAGGAGTTCGGCGACCCGGGCGCGGAATCCCTCGGTCCGCAGGTCCTGCCAGAACTCGGTGACCCGTGTCCCCGAACCCTCCGGCTCGAACCGGTAGCCCCAGCGCGCGATCGGCAGCCCGAAGGCGCTGATGTCGAAGACGAACTCGCTGTCCGGGCGGGCCCGGGTGACGCGTCCGACGGTCGGCCAGAGGAACGGCCCGCGCCGGTTGAAGCCGACGAACCGGGACCCGGTACGCGCCGGAGGCCGCAGCACCCACACGGCCCGGCACTCCGGGCTCCAACGCCCCATGTTCCGGAGGTCCGACACCAACCCGTAGACGACCGAGGGCGGCGCATCGACCACCACACTCTCCTCCAGGCTCCACCGCCGGTCCATGGCCCCGCTCCCTCCGTACCGCGCGACACCGCCGCCCGCTGCCTACTCGCGGGTACGTTAGTGGGTGCGGCGGCCGCCTGTCCCCCCGATCCGGACGCGGAGGGCATGTGGCAGGCTCGGATCGCGTGGACTGCGTATTCTGTGACCTCATCCGAGACGATGCGACGCGCTGGGTGGCCCGTACGGCCCTGACCCGCGCCTTCTCGCCGCTGGATCCTCTGGCGCCCGGGCACACGCTGGTGGTTCCCGTACGGCACTACGCGGATGTCTTCGACACACCGCCGGAGGTCCTGGCCGCGACGATGGCGCTGGTCCAGCGGGTGGCCGGGGCCATGAGGGCGGAGTTGGGCGCCACGGGCGTGAACATCCTGAGCGCCAGCGGCCCGGGGTCGGAGCAGTCGGTGCCGCACCTGCACATCCACGTCGTACCGCGATGGACGGACGACGGGATCTCCACCTGGCCGACCGGCCGGTCCGCGCATCAGGTGGACGGTGAACCCGGGGCGAGGCTCGCCGAGTTCCTGGCCTCGCAGATAGCCTGACCTCGCGCCGACGAGGAGGAGATTCCCATGACCGAGACCTGCGTCATCCTCGACGTCGGCGGCGTGCTGGAGTTCACGCCGGACACGGGGTGGGTGCAACGCTGGGAAGAACGCCTTGAGTTGCCGCGCGGCACCGTCCACGCACGGATGCACGACATATGGCAGGCCGGGAGCGTCGGGAGCATCGGCGAGCAGGGCGTGCACGCACAGGTGGCGGTCCGGCTGGGGCTCGACGCCGCACAGGTCGACGCCTTCATGGCCGACCTCTGGACGGAGTACCTGGGGACGCCGAACGTCGAGCTCATCGACCACCTCCGGGGGCTGCGCGGCAGCTGCGGGCTGGGCATCCTGAGCAACAGCTTCGTCGGCGCCCGGGAGCGGGAGACGACGCTGTATCACTTCGACGAGCTGGTGGAACAGATCGTCTACTCGCACGAGCTCGGCATCGAGAAGCCCGACCCGCGCGCCTTCGAGGCCGCATGCGCCGCGATGGGCGCGCGCCCGGAGGCCTGCCTGTTCATCGACGACGCCGCGGTCAACGTCGAGGCCGCGCGGGCGACGGGCATGCAGGCCCACCTGTTCGAGGACAACGCCCGCACCATCACGCGCATCGCGGCCCACCTCACCGGCCCCTGAACAGATGGCCCTGGAGCTCGTGGTGCCGGAACCGGTACGCCGCTCCCGCCGTGCGCGGTATCCCTGCCTGGTGGCACGCGTGCAGGAAGCGGCCGAGACGCCACGGCAGCACGTCGCGCGTCAGGACGAGGAAGACCAGGCCCGTATCACCGACCGCGGCCCGTCGCGGCGTTCGTCGGGAACGACGGCGATGCCCATCGCGCCGCCGCCATCAGCCCGAAGGCCGCCGCCCGCACCGCCCAGCCGACCGTCGGACCCTCGCCGGACGCGAACAGGCCGAGGAACAGAACAGGAAGGCAACCCGCCGCGCACCCCAGCGCGGAGCGACGCGGTCTCAGAGGGCATTGAGTCCGTTTCCGGTAGCGGCCGCGTTCGGGTTGTTCGAGGAGTCCCTGGCGGACGAGTCGCCCCAGGCGGGAGCGGGTGACGTTGATCGAGGGCTCGTCGGCGGGCAGGCCGAGGTGCTTGTGCAGATCGCGAACGCGGAACACCTTCCCGGGGTGCTCGTTGAACGTGGTCACGAAGCGCTGGTAGACGGTGGCGGTGGTGGTCTCCACGGGGGCCGTTGCGTGGGCGGGAGGGGTGAGGCCGTCGATGACCTTGCGGGTGGCGGCGAGCTCGGCCAGGCGGGCTTCGGTCTCGGCGAGGACGGTGGTGAGTTGCTCGATCTGCTCACGCAGGTCGTCGGCTCGTGTGGCGGTCTCATCATGCTCGGCCTGGAGCAGCCGCAGGAGTTCGTGGACGTTCACGCAGCCAGCTCCACGTCGTCCCGCCAGGTGGGGGCAGGGGTGGTGAGGCGGCGGAGCATGCCGGCGGTGGAGGCCCGGTAGACGCGGGAGGCCGCGTTGTCGGGTCGGTGATCGTAGTCGCGGGCGAGGCGCCGGTGCAGCATGAGGGTGCCGTTGACCTGCTCGACCACCCACCGTTTCGATTGCGGGACGAAGCCCTTGCCGTGGTCGGCGGGGTTGCGGCGGACCACCTCGACGGTGATGTCCTTCACCGCCCCGTGGATGACCATGGCATCTTTGAAGCCCTGGTCGACCAGAACCTTCTCCAGGCGCATCCCGCATCGTTCGGCCGCCTGGTCCAGCAGGGCGATGCCGGCCTCGTTGTCGTGCGCGCTCGCAGCGAGGATCACGGCACCGATGATCAGGCCCAGCACGTCGACGGCGAGTCCCCGCTTGCTGTCAGGCGCCTTCTTGTTGACGTCCAGTCCCGTCGTCCCCTTCGGCACCCCGGCCGCCACGCGGACGGACCGAGTGCCGATGATCACCAGGGATGGGTCCTCTAATCGTCTGGCTCTCTCGCACCTGGCAGCGCAGGATCTCCTGGGTCCGCTGGTCGAGGCCGTCCTGGCGCCAAAGGGTGAAGTAGGAGAACACCGCCGACCAGGCCGGGAGGTCGTGCGGCAGGAGCCGCCACTGACAGCCCGTCCGGTTCTGGTAGAGCAGCGCGTTCACGACCTCGCGCAGGTCTCAGGAGCCCGGATCCCCCCGGTCGTCGACCGAGCCACCCGCTCCTGCTTCCACGCCGTGACCAGCGGCTCGATCAACGCCCACTGCCCATCGGACAAGTCGGTTGCGTACGGCATCCGTTCCATGCCCGCGACCCCATCATGCACACGACGTGACGCGAGGACCGTACCGTCCCATCACCCACGAACGGGCGGCACCACACCATCAGGAATGAAACCTAACGCCCCCCGGTGGACGTCAGGCCCGTTTCAGCGACCGATGGCCCGTAAATATAGCGCTGGATACAGCGCGGGAGCCGATAGCGACGCAGTGTGAGGGCGATCCACGGACAGCCAAAGGAGTTGAACGCGCTCAACTCCTTTGGCAGGATGATCATCTGCCGGTCTGCAGCGCGGACTGACCGGGGACGTGTCGTGGAGGTGAGGGGAAGCCATGCGCGGTATGAGGGGACGGATCTGTGCAGCTGCCCGGGGTGGGATGGTGCCGGCAGGCGTGGTCGCTGCCTTGATGCTGGCCACCGGGTGCATGTGGCAGCAGCAGGAGCTGGCTCGGGCTGAGATCACGGGGACCTGGTCCAGTGACGATGACGGGACCCTCCGCTTCGAGGCCGATGGCACCGTTGTTGTGACCGGGCTTGTCTGGTACGGCCGCGACGGCGAGAAGGTGTCGGAGTGCAGCGGCTCCGGCGAGTGGGGGGTGTATCCCGACGACAAGGCAGCGCATGAGTCGTTGTACACCACCATCTGCGAAGGCAACCCGTGGAGATTCGGCGGCTCGAAGGAGCACCCGAAGATGCGGCGGCTGGTCGGTGATCCTAAGGACGGAAAGTACCAGACCCTCAACCGCGAGGAGCGTTAGACTCCCGGCGCAACTGGCCCGTCGTACACCTGGCTTATCCCTGACTGGGCCCGTAGGCAACCGACCCGAGCACGCGGCCCCGGCCGGTCCCGTCTCGACCCATGCGTGCGGGGGCGGGTCGCCGACCGCCGGAGCCCGGCGTACCCGGGGTGCCTCATCGAGGGCATGCGGGCGCTGGCGTCGCGAACTCCACGAACACCTCCACCTGCCCACCGACGAAGCCACGGTGAACGTCACCCGCTCCCGCCTGGGCCGCCTCGTCCGGCAAAAAACCTCACCCAACCCGGACGCGACCTCTACCGGAAACGCACTTGACGCCCTCTCAGGAGCACGCGGTCCTCGCGCCCTCCCGCAGGTCCGTCCCGAACGGCCCAGTCCCGCCACACCGGCCAGCGCCCCCACCACGCCGGCGACCGGGTCCGCGACGTCCCACCCGCCCCGGAACCCCAGTACCAGCAGTCACACCGCGGCGGCGCCCGCCCCTGACCGCAGCTACCGCACAACTCGGCCTCCACGTCCAGGACTTGGCTGCGTCCGGCCGGCGGACTCGATCGTCGACCCCCGCGTTGCCCACCCCGCCCCGCCACCCGCGCGTACAGTGACCAGGACCACGTCCCTCCTGGAGGTGCCGATGAGCGCGGAACCCGACCACACCCCCGGCGAACCCCGCACCCCCGTCACACCCCACGCACCCGCGCCCGGCGCGCCGGCCGAACTCCTCGCCCGGCTCCGGTCCAGCAACCGCGCGGAGCGGTGGGCGCCGGCCTTCGAGCGGGAGTGGACGGCCGCGCTGGAGGAGTCACGCCGGACGTTCTCCCTCGCCGGACTGTACGAGGTCGTCCAGGACTGGCAGGCACGTCTGGCCCACGCCTCGGCGGTCGACGCCTTCATCACCTCCGGCTACGACGACAGCGACGCCGTCGACATGGCGGAAGTGCGGCGAAGGCGCCCGTGACCGGCGCCCCGTACGCGGTCCGCCTCTCCTCGGCGGCGGCCGAGGTCCTCGACACCCTGCCCGATGGCGTCGAGGACGCGGTATGGGACGTCCTGGACGCCGCCGCGGCCGACCCGTGGGGCTTCCGCCAGTGGAACGCCGACGACCCCGACGGCCACGACGTCCGCTACGCCTCCGTGGGCCGGATGTCCCTCACCTACTGGGTGAACAGACCCCTGCGCCACCTCACCGTCCTCCACATCGTCTGGCTCGGCTAGGCACGCCGGCGGACCACGATGCGGCGAGCCCCCAGCGCCAGGACGGGGCTGGGGGCTCGGAATCGCGGGGTCAGGGGTCAGGGGGAAGGGGGGCCAGGGGGCTACTCTCCTGACGCCTTCGTCCTGGCGGCGTCGGCCGCCGCGGCGGCCGCAGCGGTCGTCGCCGCCGTGGTCGGCTTGAGCTGGACCCAGCCCGCCTTGCTCGGGGCGCCCTCCTCGTTCAGGAGGAACAGCATGTAGTGGCCGGGCGGGGCCGCGCCCGCGTTCGGCGGGGCCTGGAGCTCCAGGAAGTTGCCGCCCCGGCTCTTGATGCGCAGTTCGAGGTGGCGCTGGCTGGTGTTGACCGAGTGCGTCGAGGTGGTCGGGGCGAGCAGGACGGCGCGGGTGACGTCGTTGGGCGTGCTGGTGCTCACCGTGAGCTTGTCGTTGTAGCCGACGGTGGGGTTGAAGACCAGACCGAGCTCCGGGCGGCTGCCCTGGTGGAGGTAGGCCGGCTCGTAGATCTCGATGCTTCCGTTGTTCCTGTCGTTGATGTCGGGGTCGTTGGCGAGCTGCTGGAGCTCGTCACCGGTGATCATGACGCGGCCGTCCGGGAGGACGACGGCGTTGGAGTGGTAGCCGCGCGGGAGCCGCTGGACGGGGCCGAGTTTCCAGTCGCCGTTCTCGTCGCGCAGTTCGGTCTGCCGGAACTTCAGATCCGCGTTCGGGTTGTACGGTCCGTTGCCGTAGTCGCGGATGTCGAAGGCGCCGTTGACGGTGAGCAGGTTGCCGTTGGGCAGGAGCAGGGTGTCGTCCTGGGTGCGGCCGAAGGCGCGGGGCTTCTCGGTGTTCCACTTGCCGCCGGCGAGGCGGTAGGTGTTCGGGTCGTTGCGGTCGCCGCCCAGGACCAGGACCGAGTCGGGGCCCCGGAAGCCGGCCGGGAGGGGGACCGCGGAGCCGTAGTTGCGCCGCCATTCCCCGCCGTCGGGGCCGGGCATGTCCTTGTTGACGTCCGGCCGGTTCGGCAGGTCGGACTTGGTGTCGGTGGCGGTGTCGAAGATCCACTGATGGTCGACGGAGCGGCCGAGGCCGTAGATCTTGCCGTCCCGCAGGGAGAACAGGTGCGGGTAGTCCCACTTGAACGGGGCCTCGGTCTTGAGCTTGTCCACCCCCCAGCCGACCGGCTTGACCGACTTGTCGAACGGGACCGGGTGCGCCGCGCCGGGGAAGCGCTCGACCACCGGGGTGGGGGTGCCCCAGCCGAGCTCCGACTGCCCGGACATGATGACCTGGCGTCCGTCCGCGCCGGTGACGACGCTGGGGTACCACCGGCCGACGGACATGTCCTTGTTCAGGTACCACTCCTCCGCCCAGGGGTCGAACACCAGCGACAGCTTGGCGCCGGAGCCGCCGTTGCCGCCGAGGTTGCCGCCGAAGACGCCGAGCATGCCGTTGGGCAGGAAGGAGTGACCGGCGCAGAAGAACGGGGCCGGGCGCGGCTCGTTCTTGCCGTCGGGCATGTTGACGATCGGCGGCTTCTTCTCGGTGAACGCGTCGGCGCCGGTCCCCTTGGCCGGGTCCCAGATCCAGGCGCGGCCGGCGTTCTCCTTGCCGATGGTGTCGGTGGGGGCCGGTTCCTTCTGCGGGTTGACCTCGATCCGCTCGAACGAGAACAGCAGGACCTTGCCGGTGGGCAGCAGCGCGATGTGGGCCGCGAAGTCCGGGGACTGGAAGTACTCCCGGAACCGGCCGAACTCCGAGGGGTCGAAGGACGCGTTGGCCTTCTCCTGCGAGGCGGTCAGCGCGTTGAGCCGCGCCGTCCGGGTCGTCTGCGGGTACTCGCCGACGTCGGCGATCGCCTTGCGGGTGCGGGCGTGCTCCTCGGCGTGCTCCTCGCCGAGCGTCGCGGCCTCGGCCGGGTCCACGGCCACGGGGGCCTTCGCCGCCCGGGAGGCGGGGGCGTACGGGAAGGCGTCGCCGTGGTCCGTGTCTCCGTGACCGGTGTGGGCGAGGGCGGGGCCGGCCGACATCACGGCCACGGAGGCGGCCATCGCGGTGGCCGCGCACAGGGAGACCGCCGTGGCGAGTCTGCGGCGGGCGGGCGTCGTTGGGTTTCCGGGGGGCATGGGACTCCTTGTCGGGTGGGGACGGCGCAGCGGCTCCGACGAGGGGACAGGTCGGGGCGCGCCCGTGACAGGACTGCCAGACTGCCACGTGTTCACTGACAGTGACGTGACTCAGTGTTCCGGCGCGTCGGCAGGCTGTCGCCCTGACCGACGCAGCTGGGTGATCCCGAGCGCCGAAAGCGCCCCGATGCGCCCCGTGCGCCCCCTGACCAGCCCGTTTGTCGGCGGTGAACGAGTGAAGGCCGCGCTCCCGGCCCCTCGGCCCTCCGGAGGTCGCATACGTTGCAATCACTCTGCGCAACCAAGGCGTGGAGGTGTCGATCTTCTGGAGGGACCATGGCGGACGATCTCAGACTGCGTGACAGCGACGACATCCAGGGCGATGTCCTCGCCGGCTTCAAGAAGGACCAGATGACCCTGCTCTTCCTCAAGTTCGAGGATCCGGCGAGGGCGCGCGCCTGGGTCAAGGCGCTGGAACCGCAGATCTCCACGACGCGTCAGGTGGCGACCTTCAACGCCGCGTTCAGCAGGGCCCGGAAGGCCTCGGCGGGCGACGACCCGAAGACGCTGCGGGCCACCTGGATCAACGTGAGCTTCACCTACGAGGGGCTGCGGCAGCTGACCGGGAAGGACCCGCTGCCGTCCGTCGCGCCCCGCAGCGGCCTGGAGGCGTTCAAGCAGGGCTCGGACAAGCGGGCCCTGGGCGACACCGGCGACAGCTCGCCCGAGATGTGGCTCTTCGGCAACGGCAAGGGCGAGCCCGTCCACGCCGTCCTCACCATCGCCTCCGACACCCTCCAGGACCTCCAGACGGCGGTCCGGCAGCAGCGCGAGGCCTGCGCCGGGGCGAAGATCGTGATCGTCTTCCAGCAGGACGCCGCCACCCTGACCGGCACCCGCAGGGGCAAGGAGCACTTCGGCTTCAAGGACGGCGTCAGCGAGCCGGGCGTGATCGGCTTCGACGAACGGGACGCGGTCAAGCCCGAGTACGTCAAGGGCCACCACGGCACCCGGCTGATCCCGCCCGGCGAGTTCGTCGTCGGGCTCGACCGGGTCGACAGCGAGCCGCGCGAGACCCCCGAATGGACCGAGAACGGCAGCTTCCAGGTGGTGCGCCGGCTCAGCCAGGACGTCCCCGGATTCTGGTCGCAGGTCGCCGGACAGCTGAAGGTGCTCAAGAACGCCAAGGTGGTGCCGCCCGAGGCCACCACGGAGTGGCTGGCCGCCCGCCTCGTCGGCCGGTGGCGCTCCGGCACCCCCGTCGCCACCTGCCCCAACGCCGACCGTCCCTCCAACGCGCAGGCCGGCGAGGACAACGACTTCGGCTACCGCGACGACCCCGAGGGTTTCCGCACCCCGCTCTTCTCGCACCTGCGCAAGACCAACCCCCGCGACGGCCTCCAGGAGCATCCGGGGGACCGGCCGTTCGACGAGAACCCGGTCATGGACCGCCGCCGGATCATCCGCCGCGGCGCCCCCTACGGCGCGCCCTTCGACCCCGCCTCCGAAGGGCCCGGCGGGCCCGACGAGAAGCGCGGCCTGCTCTTCGTCTGCTACCAGTCCGACCTCGTGCAGCAGTTCGAGTTCATCCAGAAGGCCTGGATCGACAGCCCGGACTTCCCCCCGAACCGGACCGAGAAGCCGGGCCCCGACGGGATGGTCGGCGCCGCCGGCACGCTCAGCTACGAGACGCCCGGGAGGACCACGAAGCTGACCCTCAGTCAATTCGTGGTCACCGAAGGGTCCGTGTACGCGTTCGTGCCGTCGCTGCGACTGCTGCGGCTCCTGGGCGACGGCCGGCTCACCGACAAGCCGCCCGCCGTCCTCCGGACGACCGACGCCTTCCTGCCCCTCCCCGACCTGCAGCGGAGCGGCGGCAAGAGCTGGTACTGGGCGTACGGGACGGGCGGCGACGGCATCCCCGTCTGCCGGACCCTCTCCATCGCCGACGGGGACGATCACACGGACGTCCGGGAACGCCCGGACCGGCCCCTGACCACCTGGCCCTGCTACGACGGGGTGACCAAGGTCGACGCGATCCTGCCCGTCCCGGACGAGCAACGGGTCGACGGCCGCAGCCGCTTCTGGCTGTTCCACACGGTCGAGGGCCGTCAGGCCTACCGTCTGATCTCGGTCGCCGACGGAGCCGAGAGCGGACTCCCGCCCGAGCAGGCCGCCCGGATCGACCGCCCCGACCGCTCCCTCTCCGCGTGGGTCTCGCTCAACGGCGTGGAACAGGTCGACGCCTTCCTCCCGGTCCCCGACCTGCAACGGGCCGACGGCAAGAGCTACTACTGGGTGTTCCACACCCTGATGGGCGCCCAGGTCTACCGCCTCATCTCGGTCGCCGACGGCAGGGGCCACCAGGACGCCATCGAGCGCGGCGACCGCGGGCTCGACCTGTGGCGCTCGCTGGCCGGCATCGAGCGGGTCGACGAGTTCCTGGCGGTCCCCGACATGCAGCGGATCAACGGCCTGAGCCTCTTCTGGGCCTTCCACCAGGACAAGTACCGGATCATCGTGATCCGCGACGGCCGCGGCCACGAGGACCAGATCACGGTGGAGGACCGCCCCCTGACCGTCTGGACCTCCCTGACGGGCTGACGGACCGGCGCGCGGGCCCCGCTCCCGCCGGCGCTACCCGGCCGGGGTGCCCACGCCCTTCACGTACCGTTCGTGCGCCTCGGCCGGCACCCGCTCCCCGGACGACGGCAGGAGCTGGGGGATGCCGTCCACGATCGGGTAGCGGAGCCGCAGCCGGGGGTTATAGAGCGCGTCCCGGTCGGCCGTCGGCGTGAGCGGGCCCTTGTCGAGGGGGCAGGCCAGGATGCGGAGCAGCGTGTCGTCGAGCGCCGGGGACGGGCGGGACGGGGCGGGAGACATGCGGGTCCTCGCTGTTCTGTGAGTGACGGTGCCGCCCTCGGCGGCGCGGGTCGGGAATCGGGGGACCCGGCGCCCGGGCGGGTGGCGGGTCGTGGCGGGGCAGGAGGAGCAGGACGGCCAGGGCCAGGGCCGTACCCGCGGTGCGCAGGCAGAGCAGGAGCGGATCGTCCGGCAGCCGTTCCCCGAAGGCCAACGTCCCCACCACGGCGGTGAACAGGCACGTCACCGTGGTGCACACGGGCACGATCAACGTGGCACGGCAACGCTGGAGCGCCGTCTGGGACATGACGAGCCCGGCACCGGCGGTGAACAGGAGCAGGTACGGGTACGGCGAACCGAGCAGCGCCCTCGCCGCCTCGGGCACGCCCGCGACGGAGAGCCGCCCCGAGACGCCCTTGACGGCGAGCGAGCTGACGCCGTACAGGAGTCCCACGGCGACGCCGTACCCGATGCCGTTGGTCGGCACCCGGTGACGGCGGCGCGCCCGCCGCTCCACCTGCCCGAACAGGCCCACGCCGGCCACGAGCGCCGGTACGGACACCAGGAGCGCCACGCCCCAGGGCGGGCCCCCGCTCGCGACCTCGTCGTCCTCGCGCACCGACGCCACGACCATCAGCAGCGCCACAAGCACCGCGCCCACCGCCTGCCGCTCGCGGCCCGACGGACGCTCGCCCAGGACCGACGACGACAGCAGGAGCAGCAGGACCAGACCCGAGACGAAGATGCCCTGGGCCGCGGCGATCGGCAGCGCCCGGTACACGAACAGCTGCGCGGCGAACCCGGCGGCCAGCGTCAGCGCGCCCGCCGTCCACAGCGGGCTGGTGAGCAGCGCGGCGACGGCGCGCACCGGCCGTCCCGCCGAGAGCGCGGGCAGCGCGCCGAGCGCCCGCTTCTCCAGGACGAAGCCGACGCTGTACAGCACGTTGGCCGTCAACGCCGCCGCCACCCCCCACCACACGGTCACCTCCGCCGGGCGTGCGCCAGCAGGATGGACGCCGCGGACGGCACCGCGCACGCCGCGCGGTCGACGAGGCGCAGCCCGCGCGGGACGCCGTGGAACGGCGCACCGGAGATCCGGACGTCCTCGAACCCGGCCGACGTCAGGAACGAGCGGAGCGCCCGCGCCGTGAACAGCCGCAGGTGACCGACGACTTCGGTGCCGGGTCGGCCGTGGATGCCGCGCAGGCTCACCTCCGAGAACACCGGCTGCCGGCCGGCCAGCAGCATCGCCCGGTTGTACCAGGCGGCGAGGTTGGGCGTGGAGAGCATCAGGTGGCCGCCCGGGCGCAGCACGCGCCGCAACTCGTCCAGGGCGCCGTCCGGGTCGACCAGGTGCTCGACGACCTCGCTGAACAGCACCGCGTCCGCGCAGCCGTCCGCGAACGGCAGCCCCCCGTCGTCCAGTTCGCCCCGGACGACGGCGCTCATCCGCGGCCGGGCACGGCGCAACGCGTCCTGCGACCAGTCGACGCCGACGATCCGGTGCCCGGCGAGGACCGGCCCCGCCGTCGCCGCCGCGGTGCCGTCGCCGCAGCCGACGTCGAGCACCAGCGCCCCGGGCCGGTCGAGCACCCCGGCCAGCAGCCGCGCCTGACGCCGGCTCCGGGCGTCGCCGGACGCGACGGGCACGGCCGGATTCTCGTAGAAGTCGCGCAGCCCGGCCGAGGTGCCGACGCCGGGGGCTTCCGGCTGTTCCACGTTCACCGTGCCTCCGTGTCGGTCGCGGCCAGCCGGTCGGCGAAGGTCTCGGCGATCCGGCGGCCGTCCTCGTCCCCCAGGAGGGCCCGGGACCACCGCACCGCCAGGTGCAGCCGGCCGCCGGTCGAGGCGGTCGTGAAGGTCAGGCCGCGCGGCATGGCGGCAGGCGCCGACACCCACACGGCGGAGGCCCGGCCCGCGTCGCCGAAGTCCATCGGGTAGGGGATCCGGCCGAGGTTGCTGAGCAGCGTGGTGGAGATCCACCGGGCCCCGAGCCGGCGCGCGCCCCGGGCCAGCACCGCGCGGGCGGCGACCGGGACGACCGGGGAGGTGAGCAGCTCGGCGGCACGCCCCAGGGGCGGGCGGTCCGAGGCCTTGAGCACGCGGGTGCGTGCGGCCGTGGCCCGGAGCAGCGCGCCGAGGTCGGCACCCGGCCGGACCTCGGCCGGGGCGTAGTCGACCTCGACGAGCCGGGTGCCGTTGCCGATCGGCATGGCGGGCCCCCGGCCGCGGTCGTCGACGGGCATCGTGATGCGCAGGGGGCGTTCGGGCGCGCCCTGGCGGCGGTTCCAGTCGGCGACGGTCAGGGCCGTCGCGATCAACAGCTGGTCGTTCACGGTGTGCGCGGCGCCGGACGGGCGGCGCGGCACCGGCACTTCGGTGACCAGCATCGCGTTGCCGGGAGCCGGCCCGGGGCTGCCGGCCGCGACACGGGCGACCCGAGCCCCCCGGCCCCCCGGCCCGGGGGAGGCGGCGGCCGGGGGACGGACCGGCGGGGCGGCCGGCGGGGCGGTCCGTCCGCCGTACAGCTCGGCGGCCGTCGCGACGATCCGCAGACCGGCGGGCCCGTCGAGCGCCGTGTGGTTCAGGACGAGCAGTAGCACGCAGCCCTCCCTGTCCGGCTCCTCGACGACCTCCAGACGCAGCGGCGGAGGATCCGCCAGCGACGGGGGCTCCGTGAGGGAACGGTGCCGGGCCCGGGCGAGCGCGCCGGGCTCGCACGGCGGGAAGACCACCACGTCCGCGCGGGCGCGGCCGGTCAGCTCCCATTCGTAGCGCCGGGCGAACGGCCCGCGCGGCCGTTCCCGCATCAGCACCCGGGGGTGCCGGGCCAGCGCCCTGCCGAACGCCTCGCGCAGCCGGTCCCGCACCACGCGACCCGGCAGGTGGAGCTCGATGTGCACCGTGTTCGGCTCGCGGGCGTCGGCGCAGTGCCGGGCGATCTCGTCCGCGACCGTGAACGGCACCCGCGCGAGCGGCTCGCGCCCGGGCAGGTCCGCGGGGCGCGTCCGGTGGTCGGCGGCCATCAGTCCCTCTCCTCTCCGGTCCGCTTCCCGGGTCCGTACGATCCCGCGCGTGGAGCGGCGGACCCGGCGCGATGGGCGCCGGTCCCGGAGCCGTACCCCCGGCGTACCGTCACGAGCGCGGCGAACAGAGCGGTCAGGGCGAGGAGTTGGGCCGTGGGCCCGTACGCGCCCTCGTCCAGGACGGCCGCGCCACCGGTCACGGCGGTGACCCCCGCGCCGGTCATCGCCGCGAAGGCGAGCGGCGCGAGCAGCCCCGGACGGAGCCAGGCGAGGACCGCGAGCACGGGGACGAGCACCGCCACCGGCCCCGCGATCACCACGCCGACGAGCGTCAGGACCACCGTCCCGAGCAGCAGCCCCGGCGCGGGCGGCTCCGTCGCCGCGTCGAAACCGCTCCCTCCGCCGTTTCCGGAGTCCCTCCTGCGCCGGCCGGACAGCGCGAGCCCGGCGAGCACCAGCAGCGCCACCGCGGCGACGGTCAGCCCGGCGGAGTACAGCCGGGACGGCTCGTAGACCAGCGTCACCGTCCCGCCCGCGCCCGCGGGGACCAGCCACGCCTGCTGCCAGCCGTCGACGCGCAGGGGCTCCAGCTTTCGCCCGTCGAGCACGGCCGTCCAGCCCGCGTTGTGGTTCTCGTGGAGCTGGAGGTACGAGGCCTCGCCCGCGCCGATCCGCACGGTGCGCCGGTCCCCGCCGCCGGAGACGGCCTCCACCTCGCGCGGCGCGGTCGCGGCGGCCCTCGGCGCACCGCTCGTCAGGTCGACGCGGGTGACCGCGAGGGGACCGGTGTCACCGGCCTCGACGGTGTGGGTGCCGCGGGCGAGGGACACCCTGCCGCCCTCGGTGCAGAGGGAGACGGCGATCGGACGCCGCTCGGTGAGGTCCCGGATCCGGCCCTCGGCCCGCGTCTCCAGGAACCGGCCGTCGACGGAGACGACCGGGCCCTTCCCGCACGGCAGGGTGAACCGCTTCGCGGGGTCGGGCTGCGGCGCCCGGTACTTCTCCAGGGCCGGGATGTACAGCTCGCTGAGCCCCACCGGCAGCTGCAGCTGCCGGCCCGCGACCGGATGGTGCAGGGTCAGCGGCGCGGCCCTGGAGACGGCGATGTCCATCCGGTCCGTCGTGATGGCGGCGAACCGCGCCACCCCGTTCTCGTCCACGGACGCGATCGCGGCACCCTCCGGCGAGCTGATCCGCAGCTGCTCGGGGCGGGTCGCGAGGCCGCCGGAGGAGGCGAGCACGATCTCGCCGACCGCCGTCTTCTCCGGCCAGGACAGCCGGAGCAAGGGCCGGTCGCCGGCCACCCACGCCGTGGTCAGGTCGCCGTCGGTGAGGTTGCGCGGGCTCAGGTTCGTGCCGAGCCGCGCGGTCGAGTCCGCGCTCACGACGATCTGCTCACGCCGCCCGGTGAGGGTGAACAGCAGGTCGTCGAGTTCCTCGCCCGGTACCGGCAGGGCGGTGGCCCGCACGGTGTGGTCGCCGGACCTGGCGGCGGTGAACTGCCGGTGAAGCCCCACCTCGGCGGGCACGGCGGACAGACCGCCGGGGTCGCTGCCGCGGTTCAGCGTGTACGCCACCGGGCCCGCCACCACCTCCTGCGGCGCGTCGGCCGGCAGCCGCAGCATCCGGGTCACCTGCAGGCCCGGCACCGCGACCTCGGCGAACCCGGCGCCGGTGAGCCCCGGGCGGCCCTGCTGGGAGTCGAGGATCGTCAGCTTCAGCCAGGTCGCCTCG
This sequence comes from Streptomyces sp. R302, assembly GCF_012927245.1. Lineage (GTDB taxonomy): Bacteria > Actinomycetota > Actinomycetes > Streptomycetales > Streptomycetaceae > Streptomyces. The sequence continues at coordinate 82,574 of NZ_JABBGE010000007.1, read as the reverse complement.
CCCTGCGGCGCGGCGACCCGCTGGGTGCTGCCGTCCGGGCGCAGCGGACTGACCACGCTCCCGCGGTCCGTCTCGACCTTCACCACGGTGGGCGCGGCACGCACCTCGCCGCTGGGCAGCGGCGTCAGGTCCAGCGTCGCGGGGATCGCGGCCGGGGTGTCGAAGGCGATCCGCAGCCACTCGCCGCGGGGCGTTCCGGGCGAGCCCTCGGCCCAGGCGGTGTCCGGGTCTCCGTCGAAGGCGTTGACCGGGTCGTACTGGGGCAGGTGGAACAGCCAGTTGCCGACCGAGGACGCGGTCACGGACCGCGCGCCGCGCAGCACCGCCGTGGTCTGGTGGGCGGCGCCGGACGTGGGCAGGATCTGACGCGGCTCCGCGCCCGGGTCCTGCACCGCCTCCACCGGGTTGCGCTCCTCGTCGGTGTACGTGTGGGACGTTCCGGAGTTGACGAGACCGAACCGGGTGTCGGCCCGCCGCAGCCCGTCGCCGGCCGCGTACAGAGCCGGAGCCTCCACCCCCGGGTGGGCGTCACCGGCCAGGACCGTCGGCCGTCCGGTCACGGCACCCGACGCCGACAGGGGCAGCAGGGACTCGGGCCCGCCGCCGACCACCGCCGTGTCCGCCGCCGGCGACACGCGCACCCGTCCGGGGCGCGGGGTGCCGGCCGGCGGCGCGTAGATCTCGACCGCCCGCTGACGCGGGTACAACCCCTCGACCTGCAACGGCGTGCCGTCCGGGATCCGGCCGTCGGTCAGCAGCGGACCGAAGCCGGTCACCCGTCGGTATCCGGACGCCTCCAGGCTCCGCTTCACCGTCGCCGTGGGCACGTGCCCGACCTGGTCCGGGTCGAGGTCGTTGCGGACGACCACGTGGTACAGGCCCGCCCGGGCGAGGTACGCGGCCAGGCCGGGCACCTCGCCGCCGGACGCCAGCGCCTGCTCCACGGCGTCCAGGACGCGCCGGTTTCCGGGCGTGCCGAACGGCACGTAGTCCCGCTGCGCCCAGGGGGACCGGGCCAGGACGTCCAGGGGCTGGTCGATCGGCGACCCCCAGGTGTAGATGCCGTGCGCGGTCGCCGGGACGACGAGCGCGCGGTCCTCGGGGGCGTGCTCGGCCAGCCAGTCCGCGGTCGCCTCCCAGTGCGCGGGCAGCTTCCGGAACGCGCCCGGCTGGAGGATCGTGCCGTTGAGGTACGGCCAGGCCAGCCCCGGCAGGACGAGCACGGCGGCGACGACGGGCGCCAGCCGCCGGGCGCGCACCGGCACCTGCCGGGGGAGCGCCACCGCCACCGCCAGCAGATGCGCCAGCCCCAGGGCCAGCGCGAGCGCCATCCCGGTCTGGAACTTGTAGATGTTGCGGAACGGCACCAGCGGCCCGTCCAGCCACTCCCGTACCGTCGCGTGGAAGGGGCCGCCGAGCGCGCCCCCGTACCCGGCCAGTGTGATCAGCGCGGTCACGGAGACGGTCAGCACCAGCCACCGCCGCTCCGGCAGGTCCCGGCGGGCGAGCCCCGCCAGACCGAGCGCCGCGGCCAGTACCGAACCGGCCACCACGACGGCCGAGGTGGCGACCGTCCAGCCGGCGGGCAGCCACGCCTCGCCGAAGTGGAGGTAGCCCACCCAGTTCCCCGCGCCGCGCAGCACCTCGGTCGCCGACATGGTCGCCGTCGTCGTACGGGAGGTCTCCACGTACGGCATGAAGTTCTCGCCGTACACCCCGAGGAGCAGCAGCGGCACGACCCACCACGCCGTCGCGAGGATCACGCCCGGCGTCCACCAGGCGATCAGCGCCCGCTTGCGCGGACCGGGCGGACGGGACAGCAGATACAGGCCCACGGGCAGCAGCGAGGCCAGCGTGGAGGCGGCGTTCACCCCGCCCATCAGCGGGATCAGCAGCGCCGAGCGGGCCGCGGCGAGCCGCGGGCTCGTACCCGGGTGGGCCAGCGGCAGCAGCACCCACGGCAGCAGCGCACCGGGCAGCGCGGCGGCCGAGGTGGAGCCGACGACGATCGTGTACGTCGGCCACAGCGCGTAGACGGCCGCGCCGACCGCCCGCGACGCCGAGGAGCCCACGCCGAACCGCTCGGCCAGCCGCAGGGCACCCCAGAACGCGGTCGTCACCACGACCGACAGCCAGAGCCGCTCCGCCAGCCAGACCGGCAGCCGCACCAGATCGGCCGCCGCGTGGAACGGCAGCATCGGGATCACGTAACCGACGTACTGGTCGGCGATCCCTCCGAAACCGGCCCGGTCGTGCCACAACCGGCCCAGATCCGCGAGGAACTTCCACGGATCGGTGACGACGCCCAGCTTCGTGTCGAACGTCATCCGGCCGGGCGAGACCGCCAGGAAGGCCGCGAACACGGCGGCCCAGAAGCCGAACAGCCACCGCCGGGACGCGCGCCGAGGACCCGGCACGGCGGTCTCGGTCCCGCTCCCGGTTCCGGTCCCGTGACCGGAACCGGAACCGGGCGGGGCCGGTGGGCGGACAGGAACGAGGCTGCTCATGGACACCGCCGAAGAAGAAGGAGAAGGTTCCAGGTCGCGACCTCGCGGACCACCGGAATCCGGGTGACGACTGCGGGCAGCACCGGCCAGTAGCGCGAGCGCGCGGAGACGATCTCGATGTCGTCCCGCCCCCTGACATCACGCAGGGTGGGGCCGACGCCGATCGCGAACAGGTTCTCGCCGAGCCGGTGCTTGGCCGCCCGGCCGGTACGCCGCTCGTAGCGCGCCCGCGCCCGCTCGGCGCCCAGGTAGTGCCAGGGCGCCCACTCGTGGCCGCCCCACGGCGAGAGCCAGTTGGTGAACGAGACGTAGATCAGACCGCCGGGCCGGGTCACCCGCACCAACTCGCTGAGGAAGGTGCCGGGATCCCACACGTGCTCCAGGACGTTCGACGAGAAGCACACGTCCGCCACGCCGTCGGCGAGCGGGAGGAGATAGCCGTCCGCGACGACGACCGTGCCGTCGGAGCCGGCCGCAGCCGCCTCGGACCCGGCCGGCGCGAGCTCGGCCGGGTCGGGCTCGAACAGGTAGCCGTGCGCGCCCCTGCGACGGAACTCCCGGGTGAAGTACCCGCGCCCGCCGCCGACGTCCACGACGACCCGGCCCTTCAGCGGCACCAGCCGTTCGACCTGGTCGGCGGCGTCCCGGGCGAGCAGCTCGTACGCCGCGCGGGGGTCGTCCTGCTCACGGAGGAAGGCCCGGAGCAGTGCCACGGACCGGCCGAAGGACGGATCCCTCAACGGCGCGCTCATCGGCTCTTTCATCGGCGCACGCCTTCCGTACGCACGCCTTCCGTACGCACGCCCCGGCGCGGAGGAGGCCCGGCCAGCTCGACGGCCTCCGACGCGATGGCGCGGAAGCGGCGTACGGTACGGCTCCACCGGAACCCGGCGGCGAGCCGCGCCGCGGCCTCGCCCATCGCCTCGCGACGGCCGCCGTCCAGTGCCAGGGCGCACCACGCGGCGGCGAACGAGGACTCCCCGCGGGCCAGGACGCCCGTGACGCCGTCCCGTACGGAGTCCCGGAGACCGGGCACGTCGAAGCCGAGCGTCGGCGTGCCGCGGGCACCCGCCTCGGTGACGACGAGGCCCCAGCCCTCCACGGCCGCGGGGTGCAGCAGGAGCCACGCCTCGCACAGCAGCCGGTGCTTCTCCTCCTCGGACACGTGGCCGGTGAACTCGACGCCCTCGCCCGCGAGTCGCCGCAGCCGCTCGCGTTCGGGGCCGTCGCCGACGACGACCAGCCGGCCGCCGGTCACCGGCCGGACGCGTTCCCACAGGCGCAGCAGCAGGTCGACGCGCTTGTAGTCGACCAGCCGGCCGAGGACGAGGAACATCGGCTCCGGCGACCGCGCCGCCCGGGGGCCCGGTTCGTCGACGCCGTTGTGGACCACGCGGATCCGCTCCGGGGGCACCCCGATGGCGTGCAGCGCCGCCTCCGTGGAGGGGGAGACGGCGACCAGGAGGTTGCCCCGGTGGGCCCGGGCGAGCGCCCAGTGTTCGAGCAGCCGACCGGTACGGGCCATGGGCCGGGGGAACCGCATCCCCCACAGCTCCGTGTGGACGTGGTTGACCAGGCACACCGTCGGGCCGCGGTGCCACAGCGGCGACAGGTACGGCATGCCGTTGCACACCTCCACGAGCAGGTCGCACGAGCCGACGTGCCGTCGGAAGGCGGACCGGGCGGTGACGAAGTGCCCGAACGGGCCTCCGGCCGAGACGACGCGGTACGGGCGCTGTGCCGCGGTCCCGCCGCACAGCAGCGTGACCTCGTGGCCGGACTCGGTCAGCCCGGTGGCGATCTGGTCGATGAGGAGTTCCGAGCCGCCCGCGGCGGGGTTCCCGACGCCGCGGTGGGCGAGGAAGACGACGCGCCGCGGCGGTTCGGTCCGGCGGGCGCGGTTCTGGACGCGTCCGGTCAGGGCCTGGGGGAGCGGGGACGGCGGGGCGGGAGTGAGCGGCGGGGGCGGGACGTGCTGGGGCATGCGTGCTCCAACTCGTGCGGGTGCGGGGAAGCGGCGGGGGACCGACGGGAAGGGAGTCGGCGCGGCCCGGGGAGGCCGGGTCAGTACGGAACGGGGACAGCGGAACGGGCAGGGACGGAAGGGGGGAGCCGAAAGGGGGGAGCCGAAAGGGGGGAGTCGGAAGGGGGGAGTCGGAAGGGGGAAGAGACGGAGGGAAGGACGGAGACGGGAGAAGGACAGGGGCGACCGGGATGGGGCCGTGCTTGATGGGGAACGCCAGTCTTCGCCAGCCGATCACCCCGGGGCTACTCACCGGTATGACAACTTGGCGACCGCTCAGGCGCGTGGATGTGTCGACAAGTGAGCATCAGCCGCGCGCGGTCGGGCGGACGCGCCCACGCGCCACGAGGATCCCGCCGGCCAGCGCGAGCACCGCACCGAGCAGCCCGGCCGCCATCGGGACGACGCTGCCGAGCAGTTTCAGCCTCCTGCCGTCCGACGCCGCCAGCTCCACCTGACGCCGCTGGGTCGCCTCGGTGAACGCGATCTTGTCACTGGCGAGCAGGACGACGGCGTCCTCGTCCGCCTCGGGGGCGCGCAGCGTCTTCCGGGGCCCGATGGCCGCGTACAGGATGCGCCCCGTGGGCTGGTCCACCACCAGCTCGATGCCGGTGTTCTCGTACCACTCCTCGGCGAGGACCTGCGGCCGCTTCGGCAGGCCGACCAGCTTCCCCGGGACCTGGCGCACGCCCGTACGGGTGGCGGGGACGGTGCCGGTGAAACGGAGCCCCCGATGGCCCTGCACGGTGCCGGGGCCCGTGTGACGGAGGAGGACGACGCCGCCGAGCGTGCCGTCCCACCAGCGGTAGTCACGCCGCTCGACGTCGAAGGGGAACTTCAGGTACGCCTCGCCGTCGAAGACGGGCGTCTCGCCGCAGCAGTGCGCCGGCTCGTTGGTCCGCCGGTCCGTCACCCACCGCTCCAGGGTCCACTGGAGCGAGTCACGGGTGTCGGAGGCGGGCAGCGTGGCGTCGGTGTCCACCGACGTGGACACGTCCCACACGGCCTTCCCGCCGCGCACGCCGTCGGCGACGTCGCCGCGGACCTGCCGGGTGATGGTGATCCGCCGGTCGTCGACGGTCGCGAGCCGAGCGGTGTCGAAGTAGCTGCCGGTCCCCGTGAACACGGTCGTCGTGTCGACGTCGAGCGGAGTGCGTTTCGCCTCCGGCAGGACGTGCGCCACCAGCAGTGGCGCGAGGACCAGCAGAAAGACCCCTGCTCCCAGCAGGATCAGGGACAAGGGCGAAGCGGTGCGGCGCATCCGGGACTCCTGGTTCGAGAACTCTCACGGAGACGCACGGACCCCAGGACCCGGTCGAGGTCCTTGTGGCCGGAGACGCTAGGCAGCACTTGACGAGATGTCAATGTACTGTCAAAACTGTCGGTCGGCGTGGGGGCCGCCGGGAGGGGGACGACTCCAGCGAGGAGCTGACCCGACACCATGCGCAGACTGATCGCAGCAACTGGAACCGTCGTGATCGCCGCGATGTGCGCCGTGGGCGCCTCCTTCGGGATCGTGTCCCTGCTCGACAGCGTTCCGGAGCAGCCCAACGTTCCCCTGGTCACCTACGAGACCACCCCGGCGAGCCGATGACCCGACTCGCTTGGAGTGAGGTGCCCCGGCCGCAGATGGACCGGTTCGCCGACGTCGCACTGGCCGAATCGTCCGCCCTGGCCCACGAGATCCTCCGCGCCATCCGCCAGGAGTTCCCCGAACTGCGCCTCGTGGAGGGGGAGTCCGGCGAGCCGAAGGCCCTCGTCGGCATCCGGCGGGCCATCGAGGGCTTCGTCCACCATCTCGCGTCCGGCGCCGCCGACCCGCGCGTGCCGTCCGAGGTCTTCCAGGAGTTCGGCCGGGGAGAGGGCCTGAACGGACGCAGCCTGGACTCCCTCCAGGCCGTCTACCGGCTCGGCGTCCGCCTCGCCTGGCGCCGGTTCGCCGAGATCGGCCAGCAGGTCGACATCGCCGCGCCCGCCATGTACGAACTCGCCGAGTCCGGTTTCAAGTACCTGGACGGCCTGGTGGAACAGTCGGTACGCGGCTACGCCGAGGCGGCGGCCCGCCAGGAGGGCGAACGCCTGCGCCTGCAGCGCCGGCTGATCGACCGGCTCCTGTCCGGCCCGCACACCGACCCCGCCCAGTCCCTCGGCGAGCGCGCCGCGCGGATCGGCTGGGACCTGCCGGCCACCGTCGCCGTCGGACTCCTCATCCGGCCCGCCCGGGAGGCCGTCGCCCCCGCCCTCGGCCGGGGGATCCTCCTCGACATGGAGAGCGAGCAGCCGCGCCTGGTCATCCCCGACCCGGACACCGCCGGCCGCGTCGACCACGTCCGCCACGCCACGGCCGGCTGGTCGGGGGCCATCGGCCCGACCGTGCCCCTGGCCTCCGCCGTGGCCTCCTTACGCTGGGCGGAGACGGCCGTGGCCCTCACCGAGGAGGGCCTCCTGCCGCACGGCGAAGTACAGCACTGCACCGACCGCATGGAGGAACTGCTCCTGCTCCCCTCCCGCGACCTCGTCGACGCCGCCGCCGCGCGGTGCCTCACCCCCCTGAACGGTGTCGCCCCCGCCCAGGCCCGCCGCCTCGCCGACACCCTCCTGGCCTGGATCGAGACCTCCGGCGGCGCCCCCGAAGTGGCCCACCGCCTCGGAGTCCACCCCCAGACGGCCCGCTACCGCCTCCGCCAGATCCGAGAACTCTGGGGCGACGCCCTCGACGACCCCGACCGCCGCTTCGAACTCCTCCTGGTCCTCCGCTCCCGACGCCTCCGCACCACACTGGTCAGGGCTTCAGGAGCGCCTTGATCGCCCGGCAGCCCTCGGCGACCTGCTCCAGCGGGAGGGTGAGGTCGGGCAGGTAGCGGCGGACGGGGGCGGGGCCGCCGCGCAGGCCGACGTGGCAGGAGAACAGCTCCTCGCCGTCGACGGCGACGTCGTGCGGGATGCCGCCGAAGCCGACGTTGCCGCCGGACCGGACCGGACCGGGCCGAGCGGAGCGCCCGGCTCGTCGCCTGCGCCGTACCGACGTACTCCAGGACGGAGTCGGCTCCGATGCCGCCGGTCATCTCCTTGACGCGGGCGACGCCCTCCTCGCCGCGCTCGGTGACGATGTCGGTGGCGCCGAACGCGACGGCCAGCTCCTGACGGGACGCGTGGCGGCTCAGGGCGATCGCCGGCGACCGCGGCGGTCGAGCCGGGCCGCACCTCGGCGGCGTCGGCGGCCCACTCGCCGGTGCCCATGACGTCCGACAGCGCCAGCAGTCCCGGCCACAGCGACTCGTCCGGCGTCTCGTCGAGGGCCACGAGGGCCACGAGGGCGCCCTGGGCGTTCGGGACGCGGATGTACTCGGCCTGGCAGGTCGACATGAACTCCCGGTGCGGACAGTTCGACGGGAAACCGTGGGCACAGTTCGCGCAGGTGTTGTCCGAGGCGGCGAAGGATCCGACGACGAACTGGCCGGGCCGCAGCACGGACTTCCGCACCCGCTGGGGCGCCCACGACGTCCGACGCCTCCGAGGAAGCACTACGCCTGCTGGCCTCCTGGGCCGCCACCCACGACAGCCCGCCGGCAGCGCAGAACCCCGCCTGAAGCCGCGGCGCGGCGCTGCGCGAGACCGGTGGGTGGCGGCGCCCCGGGTCAGCGAGGGGCGAGCAGGCAGAACTCGTTGCCCTCCGGGTCGGCCAGCACCGTCCAGTGGATGGCAGACCCGTCGAAGCCGGGGTCGGTGGCGCCCAGGGCGCGCAGCCGGTCCGCCTCCGCGGCCAGGTCGTCACCGGGGTAGGGCCTGACGTCGAGGTGGACGCGGTTCCACCCGCTCTTGGTGTCGGGCGTACGGACGAACTCCAGGTAGGGGCCGACCCCCTTCGCGGACCGCATCCTCGCGTGGTCGTCGGTGACCTCGTGCAGCGTCCAGTCCATCGCCGCGTCCCAGAACCGGGCCAGCTCCCTCGGGTCGGCGCAGTCGACCACCACCGCGGCGATCGGACCGGTGTCCCGGTAGAGCGGACGGGGCTCCAGGACGCAGAACTCGTTGCCTTCCGGGTCGGCCATGACCGTCCACGGCACGTCGCCCTGCCCCACGTCGGCGAGGGTCGCGCCGAGAGCCTTCAGACGCTCGACCAACTCCGCCTGGTGGGCGGCCGACGTCGTGGCCAGATCGATGTGGACGCGGTTCTTCACCGTCTTGGGTTCCGGGCGGGCGACGAGGTCGATGCAGACGGCCGTGGGGTCGGGGTAGGCGAAGCCCACCGGTTCGAGGTTGGTCACCCCGGGCCCCTCGCTGTCGACACCCCAGCCGAGCACCTCCGCCCAGAACCGGCCGAGCGCGGCGTCGTCGTGGGCCTTCATGTTGATCTGTACGAGACGTGTTGCCATGGCGCCGATCCTAAGAGCCCCGCGGGGGCGTCACGCGGGCCGGTCGGAGGCCTCGGACGTGGTGAGGGCGATGAGATGGTCGACGACGTCGGCCGAGCGGCCACGGCGACGGTGCGCGGCACGCTGGGCCTCGGCCCGCCCGCCGTGACGCCGCAGGCGCGACCAGTGCCGGTGGACGAGCCCGGTGTCGCCGGCCTGGTCGAGCGCCGGTCCCGCATGGGCCAGGAGCCCGTCGACGTACACGTGGGCCGGGACCAGCCGGCCGGTGACCGGGTCGACGAGGTCGCCGGCGAGGCCGTCGCGGGCGGCGCGCCAGCAGGCGGCCCGCAGCAGTTCGGGAGCGGGCCGGGGAGCCGGCTCGTTCGCGTCGACGGCGCGCAGCGCGGTGGCGGCCAGAGCCCTGACGAGCCCGGCGATCAGCACGGTGTCGTCGGCGGTGCCCGCGGCGTCGGCGGCCCGGAATTCGAGAGTGGGCACGTGATGGGAGGGCCTGACGTCCCAGTACAGGCCGCCGAGGTCCATGATGGCGCCGGTGCCGAGGAAGCCGCCGACGAGCTCGTCGAAGTGGGCGGTCGACTCGAAGTACGGCGGGGGACCGGCGACCGGCCAGCGTCCCCAGGTGGTCGTCCGCCAGCTGGCGTAACCGGTGTCCCGGCCCGCCCAGAACGGCGAGTTGGCCGAGAGGGCGATGAGCGGCGGGATCCACGGCCGCAGGTGGTTGCTGACCCTGAGGCCGGTGGCGAGGTCGGGGACGCCGACGTGGATGTGGCAGGCACAGGCGATCTGTTCGTCGTCCAGGGCCCGGAAGAGGGCGGCGCTGCGTGCGTAGCGGGGGTCGTCGGTCAGCGGCGGCGGCCCGGACGGAGCGGTGACGGGTGTGCCGCTGGAGACGACGCGCACACCCCGGCGTGCGGCGGCGCGGGCGAGCGCGTGGCGCGTGGCGCGGATCTGGCCGGCGAAGTCGGCCAGGCTGGTGTGGGGGTCGGTACGGGTCTCCACCTGGTAGCGCGTGAGCTCCGGGCCCACCCGCTCGCCGAGTTCGCCCGCCGCCTCGGCCACCACCTTCTCGGCGTCGGCTCGCAGTCCGCGGGAGACCGGGTCGACCAGCAGGAACTCCTCCTCGGCGCCGAGGGTGAGCAGCGGAAACGCCGATCCGGCGGAACGCACCCTGCGGGAGAGGGAGGCGGGGCCGGGGCCCGGGCCGGGATGAGGTAACGGGGTGACGGCCGGTGTCTGCCCTGTACTCGTCATGACGGCCATGCTGACACGAGCGGCCCGCGCAGGGCAGACCGCCGAAGGCGCCTTCGTGGAGCGGGTTCCCTCCGCGCCGCCCGACCGCTACCGTCAGGTAACTTGCAAGGGTCTCCGCAGGACACCACCTCCACGAAAGGGGCGTCACATGCCCGGTTCCGCGACCTCCGCTCGCCTCCTCGGCGGTCTGCTCGTGGGCGCCGGCGTAGCCCACTTCGTGGTTCCGCGGCAGTTCGACGCGATGGTTCCCCGGAGCCTCCCCGGCGCGCCGCGTACGTGGACCCGCCTGAGCGGGCTCGCCGAGATCGCCGTCGGCGCGGCGGTCGCGCATCCGGCCTCGCGGCGCGCGGGCGCGCTGGCCGCGGCCGGCCTGTTCACCGCCGTGTTCCCGGCGAACGTGAAGATGGCGTACGACTGGCGCCACCGCCCGGCCCCCGCGAGGACGGCGGCCCTGGCCCGGCTCCCCCTCCAGGTGCCGCTGGTGCTGTGGGCGCTCCGCGTCCGCCGGGCCGGCAGCTGACGGTCACGGAGCCCGCCGCGCTCCCGACGGGCGGTCCAGGACGTGAAGGGACGCGGCGGCGGTCGCGGCGACGGTCCGGGCCACGAGCGCCAGCGCGGGTACGTCGAGTTTCCACTGCTGCCAGTACAGCGGTACGTCCACGAAGCGGCCCGGGGCCAGCTCGGCGAGGGCGCCGGACCGGAGCAGGGGTTCGGCCTGGGACTCGGGGACCAGGCCCCAGCCGAGGCCGGCGGCGATGGCTTCGGCGAAGCCCACGGAGGTGGGCACGTGGTGTCGGAGCCGGCTCGCACCCGACGCGCCGGAGGCGAGGGCACCGACGAACCGGTCCTGCAGTTCGTCGCGCCGGTTGAAGACGACCACCGGCGCGTCCGGCAGGACGAACTCCAGCGGCCCGCCCGACAGGTGCCGGGACGCGAACGACGGGCTCGCCACCGGCAGATACCTCGCCGCGCCCAAGGGGCTGACGGTGCAGCCCGCGACGGGTTCCGACGAGGACGTCACCGCCGCCATCACCTGTCCGTCGCGCAGCAGCGCCGCGGTGTGCGCCTCGTCCTCCTGGTGCAGTTCGAAGCAGATCGGTGGATCCTGCGGCACCCGGGTCAGGGCCGGCAGGAACCAGGTGGCCAGGGAATCCGCGTTCACCGCGATGGCCAGCCGTGTCGGACCCGATCCTCCCGCGATGCCCAGATCGGTGAGCGCGTCCCGCTCCAGCGCGGCCAGCCGGCGCGCGAACCGCACCACCACCTGGCCCGACTCCGTCGCGCGGACCGGCTTCGTACGGGTGAGGAGGACCCGCCCCGTGCGCTGTTCCAGCGTCTTCACCCGCTGACTGACGGCGGAGGGCGTGACGTGCAGGGCCGCGGCGGCCGCGTCGAAGGTGCCCTCGTCGATGACGGCGAGGAGCGTGCGGACCTGATCGATGGGCAGCTCGTCCATGAGCCCCATGGAATCATGAGCTCACCTTAAGCCGCATAAGAATCTTTAGCTGTACTGAAGCAGGCGCGCGATCGTAGCGTCGTCGCCATGACCAGCACCATCCTCCCGGCGGCCGTCGCCGGATTCGGCACCGGCCTCTCCCTCATCGTCGCCATCGGCGCGCAGAACGCCTTCGTCCTCCGCCAGGGCGTGCGCCGGCAGGCGGTACTCGCCGTGGTCGGCATCTGCGCCCTGTCCGACGCCCTCCTGATCGCCCTCGGCGTCGCCGGGCTCGGGGCCGTCGTCACCGCCTGGCCCGCCGGACTGACCGCGATAGGCCTCGCCGGCGGCGCCTTCCTGATCGGTTACGGCCTCCTGGCCGCACGCCGCGCCCTGCGGCCCGCCGGGGAGGCGCTCGCGACGAACGGGGCCTCTGCGGGCTCCGTACGCGCCGCCGTGCTCACCTGCCTGGCCATGACCTGGCTCAATCCGCACGTCTACCTGGACACCGTGCTGCTGCTCGGCTCCGTCTCCGCCGAACGCGGCTCCCTGCGCTGGGTCTTCGGCCTCGGCGCGATGCTCGCCAGCCTCGCGTGGTTCGCCTGCCTCGGCTACGGCGCCCGCCTCCTCGGCGGCGTCCTCTCCCGCCCCGCCGCCTGGCGCGTCCTCGACGCCCTCGTGGCCGCCACCATGCTCGTGATGGGCACCACGCTGCTGGCCCGCACGGTCTGACCCGGCCCCGAGGGCGACGAGGGCCAGAGGCGGCAGGGCGGTACGCCACCGACGTTCGACCGGCGTTCACCCGGACGACGGACGACGGCTTCCCGCGCGTCGCGCGTGATCAGGACCGTGGGCGCGCCTCCCACGCTGCCCCACTCCCACGCACCGCGATCCCTGAGGAACCGTCACCGATGTCCTCCCCGATGTCCTCCGCGAAGCCCGCCCGTCGCCCCCTGACGGGCACGCTCGCCGCCCTCGCCGTCACCGCCCTGGCCGGCGGCAGCGTCCTCGCGTCCGCGGGACCCGCCCCGGCCGCGCCCGGAGAGCCGGGCGTCCCGCCCTCGCTCTGCGGCCACGACCGGCGGCCGACCCCGCAGGAGTACCTCTGCGCCCGGCCCGGCGACCTGGTCGAGGTCAGGATCGGGGACGTACGCCCGACCCAGCCGTCGCTCGGCCACGACGAGGTCTACTACAAGCTCGGCCGCTTCACGCTGGGCAAGGACAAGATCAACAAGAAGTTCGACGAGTGGTGCGAGACGAACGGCCAGGCCGAGGCGGCGAGCGCCGCTCCGGACGCACGGATCGACGATCCGGCCTCCTTCACCTGCGAACTGCCCGTCGGCCAGGAGACGCCCGAGAGCCTCGCGGCCATGAAGACCGTGGTCGTCGGCCCCGGCGGCAGCCTGTACCTCACCGACGGCCACCACACCCTCACCTCCCTGTACGAACTCCCCGACGGCGGGGCCGACCTGCGGATACGGCTCCGGGTCGTGGCCAACCTCAGCCGGCTGCCCCGGCAGGCGTTCTGGGACCGGATGAAGGCCGAGAAGTGGGTGTGGCTGCGCGACGCCCAGGGCGACGCCGTCGACGTGAACAAGCTGCCCCGGAACGTCGGACTCGCCAACTTCGACGACGACCCCTACCGCAGCCTCCTCTACTTCGGCCGCGACATCGGCTACGAGGCGGGGACGGTCCCGTTCCAGGAGTTCTACTGGGGCGCCTGGCTGCGCGACACCCGCCCCGCCGGCCTCGACCGCTGGAACACGGACGACCTCGCCGGCTACCTCGGCGCCGTCGAGACCCTGACGAAGGCGCAGACGGCCCTGTCCCCGGACAGCGTGGTCGACAGCGGCAGGACCGCCGGCGAACTCGGCGTCCTGGCGGCCTGGAACGACGGCAAGGCCAAGGACAAGGGCGAGTTCGGCAAGCTGGCGAAGCCGTACAGCGAAGCCAAGCCCGGAAAGCTCGCCTACGCCCTCGCCTACAAGGCCCGACTGTCGGACCGCTGACGGCCGGCTCCCGTTCGCCGGAACCGCGCCGTCGGTCGGCCCAGGTACCAGACGGGCCCGGGGTCCGGAACCTCCAACCGCGTGAACCCCAGCCGGTCGTAGAAGGCGCGGGCCGGCGCATTGGCCTGATCCATGCAGAGGTGCACGGCGGGCACGCCCTGCTCGTGCAGCGCGGCGAGGAGCGCGTGGAGGAGCGCGCGCCCGTACCCCTGCCCCTGCCAGGAGGGCAGCAGGTCGATGTGCAGGTGGGCCGGGTGCCCGGACAGCTCCCCGTGGACCATGCGCTCCGGCGTGTGCAGAAGGACCGCCATCGCGTCGGCGGGCGTGCCGGCCGCCCCGGCCGGCGCCGGGAAGCGATCCGCCACCCGAGGCAGCCACTCCGTACGGAACCGGGCGGCGAAGTCCGCGGTGTCCGGCGCCCCGAGGACGTAGCCGACGGCCCGCCCCGTCCCGTCGTCCAGAACGAAGGCGAAGTCCGGCTCCAACTCGACATAGGGATAGGCGAAGATCACGGGCAGCAGCTCGGGATCGGGATAGATCCCGGCGGCGTCACCGCCGGCGTCGGCCGTCCTGACACAGATCTCGCCCAGGGCGGCGCGGTCGGAGGGCCGGTAGCGGCGGATGAACGGTGGCGTCACCCGCCCCACGATCCCAGAGTGGGAGCGCTCCCGCACCGTATTTCTCCACGCGCAGGAGCGGAGTCACAGCAGGTGTCAGACCAGGGTGGCCACCGACACGCCGACGAAGTCCTCGGCCTCGTGCCACAACCCGCGTAGTAGCCGCCGGCCGTGGCGTCGGGGCCGGTGGCCGCGTACAGCAGGGGTTCCGCGCCCTGCTCCGCCCTCTGGGGCGGGACGATCTTGGAGAGCGGCGGCTCGCCAGGCCGGGACGACCGCCGTTCAGGGTCGGGCCGGAGGTCATCGGATTGGCCCGGGTGTAACCGGAACGCGCCGTGCGGGGACGGCCAAGCAGCAGGGGCAGGAGCCGGACGGTGAGGGCGAACGGGCCGAGGAAGTTGGTGCCCGGCTGCAGCTCGAAGCCGTCGGCGGTCTCGGTGCGCCCGGGGACGTTCCTCACGCCGGCGTCGTCGACCAGCAGGTCCAGCGGCCTGCCGACGGAGACCGGCCCTTCCGTGAAGGTGCGGACCGACGACAGGTCGGCGTGCGCGCCGCCAGAACGACATGGGCACCTGCCCCGGCGAGCTTTCCGTGCTGGTCGGGAACCTCAACGAACTCAGCCGCCGCGTGGGCCTCGGCAGGGCGAACGTGCTGCGCTACTTCGAATCGCGCGAGGCGGTCCTGCTCGACCTCCTCGACCTCCTCGACCTCCTCGACACGGAGGCCGAGGAATGGGCCGACGAGCTCACCCGCCTGCATCCGCCCGTCCCGGGCACCACGCGGCAACGGGGCGACCGCCTGGCCGGACGTCCTGGCCACCTCGATGGCCGCCCGCCCGGTCGTGTGCGACCTCCTCGGCGCGCAGGGCGTCGTACCGGAGGCAACATCTCCACCGGGGTGGCCATCCGGCACAGGAGCGTGGCGAAGACCTTCCTGGAAGCCCTCACCCCCTTCGCGCGACAGCGCGTACCCGAACTCGGCCCCGAGACGCCGCCGGCACCCTCATCGAGACCACGCCGACACCGAACTGGCACCCATGCGCCTGGACTTCACCGGACCGGTCCGCCGCACCACGGCCATCACCACCTCCGGCCTCCTCGCCCGCCACGAGCAAGCGCCGACGAAGGTCCCGACGACCTGAGCAGCCCGCCGCGGGGGAGCGGTCGCGGCCGACGGGACGGCGCCCGTGGGCAGCGCGACGGCGACGAGCGTCGGCTACGCCAGCGCAAGCCCCGCGCGATGAACGAAGGGCCCGGCCATCCGCAGCGCGGACGCGAAATCGACCCCACCCAACAGCGGCCGACAGCGCGCGTCGGGGGAAGGCAGGGCGGTCCAGGGAAGGACGACGTGCGGCTCGCACGGACAGCGGCCCGTCACGCCCGCCCGCCGCGCCCGCCACCCTGGTCAGCCCATGCGGCGACGGCTCGACGCGAGCGCTCCCCACACACCCCCGAGCTGCTTCAGCGGCTCGTCGCCCACGACCCGCAGCACCACCGTTCCCGCCCCGGCCGCGGCCAGCTCGTCCACGCGTTCCACGGCGTCCTCGACGCGCCCCGAAACGGTGAACACCTGCTCCGGTGGGCGACCCAGCCAGCCCGCGTGGCCCTCGACGGTGGGCTGCAACGTCCGCGCCACCTGCTCGCGGTCTTCCCCCACCGAACAGAAGGCCAACACGATCAGGTCGTGGTCGACCCCCGCGCCGCCCCGCGCGGTCAGTTCCCGTGCCCGTTCGAGATCCCGCGGCCCATGCCCCTCGGCGATGAGCGTCCCGTCCGCGACCCGCCCCGAAAGCTCAAGCGAGCGAGGACGCACGACACCGGCGACGATCGGCGGCGGCTCCAGCGGCGGGTGCACCAACTGGATACCGTCCAACCGCACCTCGCGCCCGACCAGTTCGACCCGCTCGCCACGCAGCAGCGCCCGAACCGACCGGATCGTCTCCTCCAGCAACGCCAGCGGCGACCGCGGCGCGACACCGGCGGCCGCCATCCACTCCGCCACCCCATGCCCGATTCCGGCGGTCAGCCGCCCGGGGAACATCCGCGCCAACGTGGCCAGTTCCATGGCCAGCAGCGCCGGACTGCGCAGCGGCGCAGGGGTGATCCCGATCCCCACCCGCAGCCGCTCCGTCGACGCGAGTGCCACCGCGGCGGCCGACACGCCACCGTTCCACCCGAGGTCCTCGACCACCCACAGATCGTCCACCCCGAGCGCCTCGACCTCCCGCGCAAAGGCCGGCAGACCCTCCGGTGCCCAGTCACGGTCGTACATCACACCGATTCGAACCGCAGTCATGCGAGGCACCGTAGGCCCGCCCCGACCCGGTGATCAACATCTCCGCGCGCCTGCTCCTGCTCGGGCGCGGGCGCGGGATGGCCTGACGTGGCAGATCAGACGCATCGAAGGCGGGCGGCGCAACGGGGGAGGGGAGGCTAGGCTGCCGATCCTCGGCGATGGGGGGACATGGAATGCGGTACCGGAAGATGCGGACGATCGTGCTCGCCACGGCCTTGGCACTCGTCGCCGGCTGCGGCTCCAAGGCAGCCGATACCGCCGATACCGCCGATACCGCCGAGACGGCCGACGGGGTCCCCGGCGCACCCACGGCCAGCGCCGCAGCCACAGCCACGGCCTGGACGCTCGCCGCTCCGATCCGCATCAACGGCGTCCGAACCGCTGACGGCGGCCGTTCCCTGGAAGTGGACGCCGAAGTGCCCGACGGGGCGGGCGACTGCGTACGCGACGTGCGCGGCGAACTCGAAACCGTCGAACACGGCACCGTGTACGTGAAGGTCACGTACGAGACGCCTGCCCTGGACCGGGACTCCGGCTGCACCGGGACGCGGCGGATCGAAGCGACGGTGAAGCTGGGCGAACCCCTGGGCACGCGCACGATCATGGTGAACAGCCGAGACGTCTACACCCCCAAGGGCGCCACCCCACCCGCCCTGCGACGGTGCGGCGAGAACGGGTGCGACCCGACACCCCCGCGCTGCACCTCCTCCTCGTACCACCAGGCGGTCAACGACACGGACATCCCGAAGCACACGAGCTGGGAGTACCGCGGCTGCGACGACACATGGCTGGTGCTGGACCTGTCGACCCGCATGGGACCGGCGTGCGGCGGCGCCGAAGCCGGTTGCTCCTCCTCGACCGTCTCCCAGCGCTGGTTCTACCGGGCCGAGACCTCGGGCTGGCGGCCGGCGGCCATGAACGGCGACGCGGGATGCGCGGGCATCCGCAAAGTCCTGCCGGAGCTGCCGTCCCGCCTCTGCGCCGAGCTCCCGCGACTCGACCGCAACTGAATCCCTCCAACGCGCACGTCCGGTGCCCGCCCTGGGCTCGTCCCGCGCTCCCGGCTGCTCGCCAAGCGGAATTGCACCCACCGTATGCGAGTTGCGCCACTGTGTCAGGAAGATCATTGCGTGGGTCGGCATGCGCGGGTCAGGTTCGTTATGAACAGCGTGACCGGGCAGCGTGCCGGAGGGGATCGACGAGGCACTGACCATGCTTCGCCGGACCGGGCGCCCCAGGGTGTTTCATCAGTACAGCAGGGGGAATTGTGAGACGTCGCCGGAGTGGATCTCCGAACCATCGCGCGGCGGCGTGCCTTTCCCGCTGACACCACGGTGTTCCTCTGACACACCGTCGTCGTTCTTCCTCGCCTCTGGGATCGTGATCGACCGTCACATCCCATGATGGCCGAGCGACTTCACGCCCCGGCTCACCTCGTTCGACATGGCGGCGCACACGACCGACCACCGCGACGACCACGCGGTGTCCGCTGCCATTCTTCTCATGTACATCCGCCGCCACTCGGCGGCAGAGGGGGTCTTCGCACGACCATGAACAGCAAGCACAGCACTTCCGCGCGGATGCGACGCATCGTGACGCGCGGCCTCACGACCGCCACCGCCCTCGCGGCCGTCACCGGCGCCGTCGCACCGGCCGCCGTCGCCGACAGCACCGCCGCGACAGCGGACGTCGCCGCCCGCGCCGCGGGTATCGGCACGACCGACGACCAGCGGGTCGAGGCCGCGGCCGTGGTCCGCCTTGACCCGACTGCCGACGTGCTCCTGCTCAGCGACTACGACTTCATCCACGCGCTGTGGCAGAAGGCCAGCGACGCGGGAGAGAAGCTGGACGCGGTCCGCACCGCCGCCGAGCAGGCCATGGCCAGCACGGTCGAGGACGACCACGTGCGGTTCATCGCGACCGGCATCCACGAGGCGTACAAGCTCGACCAGCAGCGCGAGCGGGAGAAGGCCGAGGCCGAGCGGGCGAACCGGCTGGCCAAGTCCCAGCTCCTGCTCGCCGTCGGCATCCCCAGCACCCCGGAGCTCCTCGCCCTCGGCGACGACAACTTCATCCGGGCCGTCGCCCGGCACACCGCCTCCGGTCCCGAAGTGCGGGCCGCGGCACTGCAGGCACTGCTCGGCGAGGCGGCGGACTGGCACGAGTTCATCGTCAACGGCGGCCGCGAGGCCCACAAGCGCGATGTGGCCAACGAGTTGAAGGAGCTGGAGGAGAAGAACCGCCGGGAGGCCGAGCGCCGCAAGGAGGAGGCGGCCCGCAAGAGCGCCGCCGCCCTGTTCCGCGTCACGCCCTCCCAGGCGATGCTCGTGCTGAGCGACGACAACTTCATCCGCGAGCTCCTGCGCCTGGCACCCGCCGACCTGAAGGGCTCCGAGCTCTACGCCGAGGCGCAGCGCGCCACCCTCAGCTCCGACCCGGCCGTGTGGAAGGCGTACATCCACACCGGCGCCGACGCCGCCTACAAGCGCGACGACGAGAACCGGCGCAAGCAGCTCGCGGCGGCGAACCGCAAGCTGGCCCTGCAGATCCAGGCCGCGGCGGAGAACAGCGGGGTCAACCCCCACCTCGCCGCCGGCGCCAAGAAGGCGCTGGCCGGCAGCGACGAAGCCGTCACCCACTTCCTGAAGGCCGACACCCAGTACCGGCTCAAGCGCCAGACCCTGAAGGTGCGCGGCAACGGCGACATCGCCCGCCAGTCCAGCGCCGACCGCGGGAAGGTCGTCCTCACCGACTCGATCAACTCCGCGAGCTCCCTGGCCGACCGCGAGGACGCCACCTGGGTCGTCGTGCCCTCCCTCGCGAGCCGGCCCGGCTGCTACTCCTTCGAGTCCGTGCGCAAGCCCGGCCACTACCTCAAGAGCGGCAAGGCGGAGAAGGACGGCCTGCGCGTGGAGGTCGCCGCCGACGACCGCAGCACCGCGTTCCGGAACAGCGCCACCTGGTGTGCGCGCAAGGCCCCCCTGCCGGCGCGTTTCGGCGGGATGTTCTTCACGCAGCCCGCCGGCACGGCCACGAACTGGCTCGGGCCCACGACGAAGGCCGTCTACGCGCGCTCCAAGATGACGTTCGACCTGCCCGGCGGCAAGCCGGGCGAAGCCAAGCCGGTCCTCATGGCGATCTGGCGCGTCTCCGCACCGCTGGCGCCCTGACCCGAGGGACGGACGACGGGGGAGCGAGAGTGATGACAGGATCCGCCGGTCACGGTGGGAGACGTCAGCGTTGGGCCGTGTCCGGACTGGTGGTCGGCGTGCTCGCCGCCGGCGGCGTGTTCGCCGACCCGGCAGCCGTCCGGGCGCACGCCGCGGCGGTGGCCGCCGACCCGGCCGGGGCCGAACCGGCGGGAGCCGGTCAGCCGGCCCTGGTGGCGGCCGCCGCCGCGGAAGAGGCACGGGCGCGCGTACTGCGCCTGGCCAAGTCGGGGCTGCCCGCGGAGATCCGTACCTCGGCGTGGAACGCGCTGCGCAGTAGGCGCGGCGACGCGGCGATCGCGGACTGGCTGGCCCCCGAGGGCGGCTACGACGCGGCGAAGCGGCGCCTGCGTGACGCCCGGTCGCGCAACCGGGCGTTCTGCGAGCGGGTGGTGAGCACGCATCCGGCGGGCTTCTCCCCCGCGGTGCGGTCGGCCGCCGAGCGGGCGCTGAAGGGCACCGACGCCGATCGGGCCGCGTTCGTGAGGACCGGGTACGCCGAGGCGCAGCAGCGCGACCGCGCCGCGCGGGCGGCTGACGTGGAACACCGTCAGGAGATCGCCGAGCGGGACCGCGCCTTCGTACGGGCCCTCTCGGAGGGTGACCCCGGGGAGCAGGTGCGGGTGGCGGCGCAGTGGGCGCTGCGGCCCGGCTCCACGGAC
This sequence comes from Streptomyces sp. R302, assembly GCF_012927245.1. Taxonomy (GTDB): domain Bacteria; phylum Actinomycetota; class Actinomycetes; order Streptomycetales; family Streptomycetaceae; genus Streptomyces. The sequence goes on along the minus strand of NZ_JABBGE010000007.1, from coordinate 62,190 downwards.
ACGGACGTCGCGGAGTTCTTCGGCTACGGCTGGGCGACGGGCGCCGCACTGGACGTGGAGGCGTACCGGCTGAGGGTGGCGGACGCCGAGGTGCGCCGCCACCACCTGCTGTCGCAGCTGATCGCGCAGGCGGTCGCCGCCGAGGAGGCGTTGACGTCCTCGGCGGACACGGCGAAGGCGCGTGCCGAGGCCGAGGCGGCCTGGCAGGCGGTCGCCGGTCACGCGGACCGAGCGCGGCAGGCGTGGCTGACCGAGGAGGACGCGGCCCGGACGCAGGCGGAGAGCTGGCAGAACATCGCCAGGCTGGCCGAGCAGAGCGCCGACGCCCTCTGGGAGAAGATCTCCGGACCCGCCGAGGCCCGTCAGGGCGACTGGGCCAAGGAGCGCACGGAGGCCGGTGAGACGGCCGCCTTCTGGAAGGACATGGCCGACCGGGCCCGGGACGGCGAGAACCGCGTCAAGGGCTGACGCCACGGGCCCGGCCCACTTCGCCGGGCCCGTACCGTCCCCGACACCGGAGCCGTGACTCCGGTCCCTTCCCCCTGCCCGCGCATCGAGGGCAGGGGGATTTCTTTGCCGTTTTTCTTTACCGACCAATTCTTTGAAGGGGTTTCCCGTGAAGGGAACGTTCCGGCCACGGGCCGGAAGAAGGCGCGGCCGTGTGCCCGCCATGATGGGCAGGGCGGTCTCCACCGTGATGGCGCTGGCCATCCTGGGTGGTGCGGCCGGGGAAGCCGGCGCCGCGACGCGGACCGGGGCGGACGCCACGGTCGCCCACAGCCGGCTGGGGGCCGCGCCGCCGAAGCCGGCCACCACGGCCGTGCCCGCGCCGCGCACCGCACTGGACGACATCAGTGCGGCACGCGATCGGCAACTGGTCGAGGACTTCGCGGAGTTCGACGAGGAGGAGGAAGTCCGCGAAGCCGCGAGGAAGGCGCTGGAGAGCACGGATCCTCACGCGATCCGGGACTTCCTGGAGCACGGTGAGGCCGAGGCACGGCAGCGTGCCAAGGACAAGCGGGACGCGGCCGACATCGCCGACCGTCGCCGGATCGAGGCGATGCGCGGTACGGGCGGCCCGTACTTCAACGCGGAGGTCGAGCGGGTCCTGAAGGGGACGGCCAAGGACCGGGCCGACTTCCTGGCGTTCGGCGCCGACATCGCGCGGCAGCGGGACAAGGCCACCGAGCAGAACGAGAAGCAGCGCGCGGCGGAGAACCGCAAGCGGGTGGAGATGCTCGTCGCGGTCGGCGGTCCGGAGGTGAAGCGGGCCGCGCAGGCCGCGCTGGCCACCGGCGACGACAAGGCCATCGCCGAGTTCCTGGAGAAGGGCTACCCGGTCGCCGCGCAGAAGGACGCGGACGACCGGGCCGCACACGAGAAGGCCCAGAAGGAGACGCTGGAGGCGGCGCAGCGGCTGCGGGAGCTGGCCGAGAACACCGCCCGCGCCGCCGAGGCCCGTACCAAGCTGATAGCCGCCCACGGCAACGCGGTGAAGGCGCTGAAGACCTCCGCGAACGCGATGAGCTCGGCGGCCGCGCAGTCCCGTGAGGCCGACCGGATGCTCGCCGCCGACCGCGCCGGGAAGCGGCTGTCCGACTACGCGCCGGTGAAGACGGAGATCGCCCGGCAGGTCGGCATCGCCGAGGACGCCGCGCGGCAGGCGCAGGTGGCGGCGGCCCAGGCCAAGGTGCAGGCCGATGTGCTGGCCGAGACCGGGCTGACGCACGGCGTGCAGTGGTCGGAGGTCGCCTCGGGCATCGCGTCCGCGGCGGACGCGGCCGCCAAGGCCTCGGCGACCGCCCGGCACGCGGTGGACGCCACGGCCGCCGACGCGGCCGGGCTCGACTCCAAGAACCAGGCCGAACTGCACGCGCGGCAGGCCGCCAAGTGGCGGGCCAACGCCGAACAGCACGCCAAGGCGGCGGCCCGGCTCGCGGAGGCGGCGGCCAAGCAGGCCGCGATCGCGGCGGACGCGGCGGGCAAGGCCCGCACGGCGCGGATCGAGGCCGAGCAGGCCGAGAAGCAGGCCTGGGACCACGCGAAGAAGACCCGCGACGCGCGGATCGAGGCGCAGCGCCAGGCCAGGATCGCGGCCGAGCAGCGGGCGATCGCCGAGCGCGAGCGCGACCTCGCCGCGGCCGCGCGGGCACGGGCCGAACGGGAACGCGACGCGGCCGCCCAGGCCCGGGCGCGTGCCGAGGCCGAGGCCCGTACCGCCTCCGCCAAGCGCGCCGACGCACAGGCCGCCGCGGCCGTGGCCGCGGAGAAGCGGGCCACCGCCCAGACGCAGGAGGGCATCGCCGCCAAGGCCGACGGGCTGGCCCGGGGCGAGGAGACCAAGGCCCGCGACGCCCGCAACAAGGCGGTGGCGGCCGAACGCGCCCACAAGGCGGAGGAGGCCCGGGCGAAGGCGACCGAGGCGCTGGCCGCCAAGGCGAAGGGCACCGAGCACGCGGAGGCCGCGCGCACGGCGGCCACCGAGGCGCGCTCCGCCGCGAACGCCGCCGGTACGGCCGCCGGTACGGCCCGGGGCGCGGCCGACCAGGCCTCCGGCGCCGCGGTGCGCGCGCGTTCGGCGGCCATCGAGGCGGCCGGTGCGGCCGCGCGGGCGCGGGCGGCGGCCGCCGAGGCCACCGCCCACGCCGCGCGCGCCGACGCCGCCGCCGGACGGGCCGAAGCCGCGGCCTTCGCGGCGAACGCGGCGGCGAACCGGGCCGAGTCCGAGGCCGCCGCCACCCGGGCCGCGGCGCAGCGGGCCGACGTGAAGGCCGCCGATGCCACCGCGCAGGAGGCGCGCGCCGGCATCGCCGCACACGAAGCGGCCCGGCTGGCCGGACTCGCCGCGGTCCACGCCAACCAGGCCCTGCAGGCCGCCAACCGCACCCGGGACGAAGCCGAAGGCGCCACCCGCGAAGCGGCGATGGCCCGCCTCCAGGCCACCGTCGCCCTGCGGGCCGCCGGTTCCGCCCGTACCGCCGCCGCCGGCATCGCCGACCCGGCGAACACCGCGGTCCTCCTCACCGCGCCGTTCACCGGCGCGGACGTGAACGCGGACTTCGCCGCCGAGGTGGCCCAGGCGTCGCTGACCATGGGCAAGGAAGAGGTCACCAAGGCCGAGGCCCGGGCGACCGAGGCGGTCAAGGCCGCCGAGGCGGCCGAAGCCGCGGCCGCACGCGCCAACGCCCAGGTGGCGCCCGCGTTCAAGGCGGCCGCGGCGGCGGCCCGTTCCTCCGCGGCCGCGGCGCGCTCCTCGGCGGCCGCGACGAAGTCCGCCGCCCAGGCCGCCGAAGACGGCGCCAAGGCCCGGGCCGCCGCGGCACGGGCCCACCAGGCCGACGTCCAGGCGCAGGCCGACGCGAAGCTCGCCCGCCAGGCCGCCGACCAGGCCTTCGCGGACGCGGCGGCGGCACGCACCGCGGCGACCCGGGCCGAGGCCGAGGCGCAGCGGGCCCGGGGCGCCGCCGCCCAAGCGGAGAACCACGCGGCGGCCGCCGCAGGCGCCGCCACCCTGGCCGAGAAGGAAGCCGGACTCGCGCGGACCGCGGCGACCGAGGCGGAGAAGGACGCCGCCGACGCCGCCGAGCTCGCGGACTCCGCCGAGAAGCACGCCACCTCGGCCGAGACCGCCGCCAAGAACGCCGGCACCCACGCCAAGGAGGCCGAGGCGGCGGCCCGGCGGGCCGAGGAGTACCAGCGCGAGCAGGAGCGCAAGGCCCGCGAGGAGGCCGCCAGGAGCAAGGAGAAGGGGGACGGCTACTCCCTGGAGGAGGCCGAGCGCAAGGCGCTCGAAGCGGCGGGCATCAGCGTCGCGGAGTACGAGGCGGCCAAGGCCCTCGCGCAGCAGGACCTGCTCGACTACCTGATGGACAACGGCGCCGAACTGCTCGTCGAACTCGCCGCCGAGGAGATCAAGGAGTGCTGGGACGACCCCGACATTCCGACCTGCCTGTGGGCGATCGTCACCAACCTGCCCTGGGCGAAGGCCGTCAAGGTGGTCAGCAAGCTCCCGAAGCTCGGGAAGATCATCCTCGGTATCAACGACTTCCTCGACAAGTCGGCCCGGGCGAAGAAGCTCGTCGACAAGGGCGAGGAGATCCTCGACGACGTCTGGAAGAAGCTTCCGGCGTGCGTGACGGACAAGAAGAAGAACGGTCCGGCGCGGAGTTCCGCGCTGTCGGCGGCCGCCGCGCGCGGCGTGTTCGCGACGAGGTCCGGCGGCGGCGACGCGGAGAACATCGGCCTCAAGCGCGAGGAGTACATCGCTAAGCTGGTCGGCGGAACGGTGGCCAAGGACGACAAGGGCCAGGACATCAAGATCGTCATGCCCAACGTGGGATCGAGCGGTCTCGACGTCATCGGACCGAACGGCGAGTACATCTACGTCGGCGGCGGCGCCAAGGCCGCCAATCCGTCCAAGTTCGGAAAGGCCCTCAAGATCAACAAGTACGCGGCCGACGAGGCCGGCGTGAAGGCCGTCTACTACCTGGCCGACAACACCCCGGAGTCGGCGATCAAGCAGGCCAAGAAGGCCTTCGGAGACGAGAATGTCCACATCTTCACCCTGCCGAGCTGCTAGCCATGACTGACGGATTCATCCGGTGGTACCGGGAGTCGGCGGCCACACCGGTCCTCGCCGAGCAGGCGGAGGTCTTCGGGGCGCATGGCCTCGCGCTCGCGCACCCGGCGCGGGGCGCGGCCGTGGTGCTCGACGTCGAGGGCGACGGCGTCCCCATGAGCCGGGAGGAGCTGGGCCGCCTGCTGGGCCTGCGCATCGCGTCCCTCACGGTGAACTGGTGGTTCTCCGCCGACGTCGACGTGACCGACGAGTTCCGGTACGAACCGCTCGGCTGCGAGATCCAGACCTTGTGGCTGGACGGCCTCACGCCCGAGCAGACCGACGCGGTCGAGGCGGCCGTCATCGCGGCGACGACGGCACTGCCGGTCCCGACCCGCGCCGTGATCGTCGACCGGCAGGGTGCGAGCGACCCCGCCGACTGGGACTCGGCCGTGCTCTACGACGGGGACGGGACACCGGTCTTCCCGGACTGGGTCCTCGCACGCGACCCGCTCACGCGGACGCTCCTGCGGTCACGGCCCGAGCTGAGAAGCGAGAAGGCCGGTGGAGACCTGACCCTGCTCACTCCCGCCCGTCCGCTCTGACACCCGGGGAGCCCGCCGCACGGCGAATCCCCGGAGGAAGGCCCCGCCGGTCGCCGACCTGCGGGGCCTTCCCGTGCGTCGGAGCTGACACGCGGGCTCCGGGAACCGGGCCAGGGGCCACGGGTACCGGGCCACGGGCCCACGGGCCGCTCGTACCGGCCGGCAGTCCGGCGGTGGGCCGCACGGAACGGGGACGAGGCAGTGTCCGGCCCTCCCGCTGGGTCGCATGCCTCCCCTCCTTGAACGGCCTGCCAGGGCGCGCGCTCGCGATCTGTTCCGGGACAGTCACCGATCGCTGCCGGATCCTCGGCACCGCGCCGCCCCCGCCTCCCGCCCCCCAGCGAGTGAGCCCGGACGGCTGATCAAGCGCCCCCGTAGCCTGTGCCGGGCCGGTCCCCACGCCACGTACGCCCGAGCCCGGCCGACAGGTCACCACTGGCCCTGACCCAGAGGGCGCAGACGGCACGGGCCGGCCACTGAGCGTCAGGGCGATCGTGCCACGGGGACCAACCCGAAGCCGATCCCGAACACCGATCCCGAACGCCGATCCCAAACACTGCTCCCCGACACCGATCCCGACAGCGCCTCCCGAAGCGACCCGGTCAACGCACTCGACCGAGCAGGGCCGTACGAGCCTGGGCGGCGTCGATCACGACCGCGAACTCCTCGAAGGCCAGCCGCACGACGTCGTCCACGGTAGGCCCTTCCCCTCCGCAGGTACGGCGAGCGGCGAGCTCGGCGGCTCCGCGGGCCAGGATCGCCAGGCGACGATCCTCGTCGAGGGTCTCGTCTCCGAGCGCGGTCAGGACCAGTCGCCACAGCATCAGCTCCAGCCCCCTGACGCGTGGGCGAGGAGCCGGTCCGTCGGCGCCCCGTACAGCGATCCGATGAGACCGGCCGTGCCGAGCCCCCCGCACCGTCGTGCGGCTCCATGCGTGGTGACCCCGCTGCATCGGGACGCCCGTGGTCCGGGTCCGGGTGCGCGTCCCCGACCACGACCGCCACGTCGTCGTCCGCGCGGTGGACGACACCGGCGTGGTGAGGCCAGAACGCCACCTGGTCGAGGAAGTCGGACCCCACCCGTACGACGGTCGTCCCGCTCGCCCCCTCACTCAGGGCAGGCCCCGACCCCTGCGAGGCGGCGAACACCAGGCGCGCGCCGTGTGACCGGCCCGCGAAGGAGTGGGTCGGGGGAGCCGGTACGACGACGACCGCACCGGCGCGCAGCACGCCGAAGTACAGGATGGAGTAGACCGGGCCGCGGGGCACCGCCAGTGCCACGCGTTCCCCGGGGCGTACCCCGTGGGAGAGGAGTCCGCCGGCGACGCGGGCGCTGAGTTCGTCCAGCTTCAGCAGGTCCCGGACCGTTCCCTCGCCGTTCGGCGAGGGGCGGCGGGGGTATCTCCGGACCGCCTCGGTCAGGAGAGTGGCAACGTTGCTCACGTCATTTCGCTTTCACGCACAGGGGGCCGGTGTCGACGCGCCGATCCTCACAGCCGCCGGCCGCCGCACACCATGTCGACGCCTACAGAGACCTCTGTCGCCCGCGACAACGACCTTGTCCCTCGTTCGGGCGTTGTGAGGAGGCCCCTCCCACCACTCACCTAGGCTCGCCCCGTGCTCACGACAGAACCACGCCGGCTGGTGGCCGAACTCGCGCGATCCCTGACGACCCGTCTGGACGCCCTCGCGACCGCCATGTCCGAACTCACCTACGAGAACATCGACTTCTACCGAAGCATGGTCGTGGGTCCCGAAGATCTGCACGCCTCCATGAGGCTGAACGTCGCCCACACCCTGGCCCACCTCACGGACCCGGCCTCGACCGCCGTCGACCTGACCGGCCCCACCGAGACCGGCCGCAAGCGGGCCCTGCAGAACGCACCGCTGCCCGAGGTACTACGCGCCTACCGGATCAGCTTCCGCTACTTCTGGGAGCAACTCCTCGACGCGGCCAGGGAGGCGGGAGGCGACGCCCCCGACGCCCTGCTGGAGACCGCCTCGCACATCTGGGAGCTGGCGGACGTCTACTCGTCCGCCCTGACCGACGCCTACCGCGAGACCTGCGCCGAGCGGATGGTGGAGACCGACCGCCGGCGCTCCGCCCTGGTCTCCGAGCTCATCGACGGGCCCTCCCCGAGCAGCGACACCGTGTGGGAGGTCGCCCGCATGCTCGACTTCCCCTTCCTGGGCCGGTTCCTCGTGGTGACCGCGGAGGTCCCGGACGGCGGCGCATCGCCGCTCCCCGGCCTCGACCGGCGGCTGCGGGCGCTCGACGTCGGCGCCGCGTGGCGGGCCCAGCCCGGTTCGGAGATCGGAGTGCTGTCCTGCCCACCGCGGCAGTCGGTGGACGAGGTGCTGGCCGCCGTCAGGGCGGTGGCGACCGGCCGGGTGGGTGTCAGCCCGCTGTACGAGCGGCTCGACCAGACGAGCCGCGGACTCCGCTACGCCCAGGTCGCCGCGGAGTCCCTCCCCGACGGCACCCCCGCGGTGCGCCAGCTCGACGACACGCCTCTGACGGAGCTGGTGATGAACAACCTGGAGACGACCCAGCGCGCGGTCCAGCGCATCCTGGGCGGAGTCCTCTCCCTCCCCGAGGAGGACCGCACCACACTCCTGGCCACCGCCCGCGCGTGGCTCGAAGCACACGGTTCGGCGGCGGAGGCGGGGCGCCGTCTCTTCTGCCACCAGAACACGGTCCGCTACCGCATGCACCGCCTGGAGGAGTTCCTCCGAGGCCCCCTCGACGATCCCAAGATCATCGCCGAACTGTCCATGGCCGTGGACGCCGTGGGCACCTTCCCGATGCTGCTGGAGAGCCACTCCTCGGGGGTGATCGTGCCGGTCAGGTGACCGTAGGCGACGTCGGCCAGGGGCAGGCACCACCGTTCCCGGACAGCCCTGCTGAGTGAGAGAAGGAACGGCCGGTGGCCACGCATCAGCGGAATCGTTCGGCGATCGCGTCCGCGATCTCGCCGGGCGCGTCCTCCTGGATGAAGTGCTTCGCCCGGCGGAGTTCGACGACGTCGAGTCGGGTGAACGCGGAGCGCATCCGAGGGAGACACGCCTTCGGCCGGAACACCAAGTCCCGCATGCCCCATACGGCCAGCGCCGGCTTGGTGCCGAGGCGGTCGGGCACGTTACGGGCGAGGTCCTCCAGCAGCGGACGAGCGGCGCGGATCTCCCCGGGCATGGTGGCGAGTCCGCGCCGGGCTTCCTTCGTGGGCTGCGCCATCCGGTAGTGATCGGCTTCGGCCGCAGTCAGGGCGGGGCCGTTGCTCCCGAGCAGGAACTGCTCGACGAGGAGGTTCCGTTCGAGGATGCGCCGCTGCATGGGACGGCTGCTCATGATCACGCTGAACGCCCGGTTCGCCAGCTGTTCGATCGGCCAGAACGCCGTGTTGCCCAACACGATTCCCCGGACGCGATCCGCACGCGGGACGGCCGCACCGAGACCGATGGGTCCACCCCAGTCCTGTCCCATCAGGATGAAGTCGTCGAGCCGCAGATGGTCGATCAGCTCGCCCAGGACAGCCGTGTGCTCCGCGATCGTGTAGCCGTACCCCGCCGGGCGCGCCGACAGGCCGAAGCCGAGGTGGTCGACGGCGATGCAGCGGTATCGGCCGCGAAGCTCCTTGACGATGTGGCGGTAGAGGAAACTCCAGGTGGGGGAGCCGTGGCAGAACACGATGGGCGGCCCAGCCCCCTCATCGACGTAGTGGACCCGGCCGGCGGACGAGTCGAACCACCGCGAGACGAAGGGGTACAGGCCCGGATCGGGAACGAAGTCGATCATCGCGCTCTCCTCCTGTTCTGCTGCCGCACCTGACGGCGCGACGCATCACTCCCACTACAGATGTAGAGCAGGTTCGAGACTCTACACCTGTAGCATCAGGGTGTGTCCACGAATACGACGAGCGGCGGCGGCAGCAGCGGCAGCGGACGGCGGGAGACGATCGCCGACAGCGGGATTCGGATCATCGCTCGCGACGGCGTCCGCGCCCTGACGCATCGAGCCGTCGACCGCGAGGCGGGAATCCCGCAGGGGTCGACCTCCTACCATGCGAAGACGCGGCTCGCGCTCGTGGAACTCATCGTCGACGCGCTCGCAGCCCGATCGAAGGCCGACGCCGAAGAGCTTGGCGCGGCTCTGGACGCGAGGGGGTTCGAACCCGGACGCGCCCTCGATGCCGACGCGCTCGCCGCCATGTTCGCCGGACTCGTCGAGACCCTCGCGTCGCGCCGCGACGACATGAGAGCCCGCTACGCCCTCCTCCTCGAACTGCACGACGAGCCACGCCTCCGAGCCAAGCTGACGGCGGATTCCGACGTACACGCCACCAGCCGCCGGGTGGCCGCGACCGCCCTCACCAGAGCCGGACTGCCCAGCTCGGACACGCACGTCGAGGATCTGATCGCCCTCACGGACGCGCTGCTGTTCCACCGCACCGCACTCGAAACAACTGCGTCACCCCGGGCCATTCTCGCCGCGTACCTACGGGGCACAGCCATGGCATAGGCAGGCTGACCGGCCCTCCGATCCCTCTTGCGCGGCAGCACTCCGCTCAGGGGGGGGCGAACCCCTGCCACGCAGGAGAACAGGGGAGTCGGTGACGGGTCCTCTGGGCCCTGGACCGGAACGCCGGGCCCCATGGGTATGGGCGCCTGCAAGGGGCGCGCCGAGTTGTTGGGATGTACGTGAGCTCACGAGTGACGAGTTGCTGGCGCTGTCGCAGTGGCGGGAGAGGCTCAAGATGACGGATTTCAGCCGCACCGTCGACGACCTGGCTATGCCCAGCGGCCTGAGGCGGCTCGTCAGGTCAGCCGGTGGGTGATCGTGATCGTGATCGTCATGGGCCTCGGGCTCTTCATGAACGCCGCGATCCCCGGCACTTCGACGAGCGTGCCTGGGCGTTCGTGATCCCGTTTCTCGTGGTCCCCTGCGTCGCGGGCGCGGTGACGGCCCCGGCTACCCGCACCGCCATGCTGCGCGAGCACTTCATGCTCGAACGCCTCCGCCTGTTCTTCATCATCCTGCTCGGCGAGACCGTTCTCACCGCTGGCCGCGCCATGCCCGCAGCACCCGCCGACGCCCGCTCAACGAACTGATCGGCGAGGCCGTCGTCAAGGAGTTGTGTTCATCCTGAACGTGCGGGTCACGGGGGTGGCGTGGATGGGTGACGTCGTACTGGTGCTGGTCGTCTGGGCCTGTCTGGTGTGAAGTTGGTCGGTCAGCGGGCGATCTCGTGCTGGGTGAGGATCGTCAGCGCCCGGACCAGCCGGGTGGCCCACTTCACGTCGAGGCGGAGTGTGGTCGGCACGTGCCAGTTCTTGAGATGCGCGAACGCGTGCTCACACACCGCCCGTTCCGCGGCGATCAGCTGGTGCACCAGCTTCCTCGCGGCCGCGAGCTGCATACCCTTGGGCTTCTTGAAGCCTGCGATGACCGCCGGTTCGGGCCCCGTACCCCACCCGATTGCCGCACCCACCTCCCGTCAGCTGGAAATCCTTTCGGCAGCTACAGTCGTAGCCGCCGAGAACGTGACCCGAAGTGAGGAGGGCGCATGCCCGTAGCAGTGCAGGTTCGGCGGACCGGAGGCCCGGAGGTGCTCGAGGTCGCGGAGGTGGAGATCGGCGCGCCAGGCCCGGGCGAGCTCCTGATCGACGTGGCGGCTGCGGGTGTGAACTACATCGACACCTACCAACGGACTGGGCTTTACCCGGTCCCGCTGCCTTACGTCCTTGGCCTGGAGGGCGCCGGGAGGGTCGTCGCGGTCGGCCCGGACGTGCGCGGTTTCGACGAGGGGGACCGGGTGGCCTGGCAGGGCGTGCCGGGCGGCTATGCGCAGCGGGCGCTGGTGCCGGCCGATTCGGCGGTGCACGTACCGGACGGCGTGACCGACCAGATCGCCGCCGCTGTGCCGCTGCAGGGGATCACCGCGCATTACCTGGTCACATCGACCTATCCAGTCAAGGAGGGCGAAACGATCCTGGTGCACGCGGCGGCCGGGGGAGTCGGGTTGCTGTTGATCCAGTTGGCCAAGGCGCGGGGAGCGCGGGTGATCGGCACGGTGTCGACCGCCGAGAAGGAGGCGCTTGCCCGCGAGGCCGGGGCCGACGAGGTGATCCGTTACGACCAGGTGGATTTCGCCGATGCAACCCGGAAGCTCACCGACGGTGAGGGCGTTCACGTCGTCTACGACGGGGTCGGCAAGTCCACTGTGGACGGAAGCCTGGCAAGCCTGCGCAAGCGAGGCATGCTGGCGCTGTTCGGCGCCTCGAGCGGTCCAGTGCCGCCGATCGACCCGCAACTGCTGAACAAGGCCGGTTCGGTGTATCTGACCCGCCCCAACAGCGACGACTACGTCCAGACCCGCGCCGAGCTGGAGTGGCGGATGGGCGATCTCTTCGCAGCGATGGCCGACGGCTCCCTCGACGTGCGGATCGGCGCCACCTACCAGCTCACCGACGCGCGGCAGGCCCACGAGGACCTGCAGGCTCGCAAGACCTCCGGGAAGGTGCTGCTCATCCCCTGACCATCGCTCCAGCGCTTGGCGACACGACTCGTCGCGCGCCGGCCTGTTGTTGGTGAGTCAGCTATCGCTCCAAGGAATCCGGGCTGGTCAGCGGTTCTGCTCGTGCTGGTCGGGGGCGGGAGTCTGGCGCGTAGATCATCTGACGGGTCGGGGTGGGTGTTTCCGGCTTCGGCCGCGCCGTAAGCGGCGGGCTTCCTGCGATCGCGGCGGGGTGCCTGGTCGTTCGGGAGGGGAAGTCGTGTCGCCGCTGGAGGAGATTGCTGCCCGCCAGGCCGAGCTGGACCAGCTCGCGGAGTCGCTGACGGTCGTGGGACGTTCGGTGTCGAAGGTGCCGCACCGCAGCGAGGCGGCGGATGCTGCAGACCGTTGAGGCCGCGGGCGGACCGGTGATGGTAAGGGAGGTCGAAACCGGCGCGGCCGGACATCCGGGGTTTGACCATTTGGATCCGGTTGCCGTGTCCTTCGGCTTCGCCTAACTGATCGTTTCAGAATGAGTTGAGCTCTGGACCTTGCGCTCGACGATCTGGTCGGCAGAGCGGAGCGGCTCTCCCGTCATGCGACAACCAAGCGTTGCCTGCCGTCTATGAGTTCCCGCACGGCATCCAGGTGGCCTGCGTGAGTGGCGGTCTCGGTGATCACGTGCAGGATGACCTCGCGCAGGTTGTCGTATCGCCAGTTGCCAAAGAAGTCCGGCCACCAGCCCGGGGCCGCTTCCAGGTCAGCGTCGGCGAGGAAGGCGTCCGCGAGCTCACCTTCCCGGCGGTAGAGGGCGAAGACCTCCTCGGCCGTCTTCTCCGGGGCGGGCTGCCACGCGTTCTCCCCGGACCCGAGGATCTCCTCGATCGCCGCTTTCTCTCCCGCCGCGACCGCGCGGAACCAGAACTTCTCGTCGTCCAGGGCGAGATGGTGCACCAGCCCAAGGCACGTCCAGCCAGACGGTAGCACCGGGCGCCGCAGTGCCTCCTCGTCCAGGCCCTCCAGGATGCTCAGGACATGCGTGCGCTTGCTGTTCAAGACGCTGAGCAGCGTAGTCAGTTCAGTGTCAGCCATGGGTCGGAGGGTATCCGGCCCTACTGACACCTGACTCACTGATCGATTCAGGATGCGGTTCGTAGGCGGCGGAGGCATATGAGGCTGAAGCCCAGTTCGAGCAGGCCCTGGTGGAGATCGGCGCGTCGTTCGTCGCGGGTGGGGAGCCGTTTGAACTGGTGGAGCCAGGCGAAGGCGCGTTCGACCACCCAGCGGACCTTGCCCAGTCCGGAGCCGTGGGCGACGCCGCGTCGTGCGATCAGTGGTTTGATGCCGCGCTTCCACAGCAGGCGGCGGTACTTGTCGGAGTCATGGCCCCGGTCCGCATACAGGCGCCGGGGTTTGCGGCGGGGGCGTCCCCGCAGTCCCCGGATCGATGGAACGGCGTCCAGCAGGGGCAGGAGCGCGGTGACGTCGTGTCGGTTGCCGCCGGTGAGCGTGACGGCGAGCGGGGTTCCGTGGCGGTCGACGATCAGGTGGTGCTTGGAGCCGGGACGGGCACGGTCGACGGGAGAGGGGCCCACGTGATCCCCAATCCAGTGCGTAAGCAGACGGCCCGGGCCCATGCAACGACCCGGGGTGACTGCTCACACAGGTCAGCGAATGCCTGGATCCCCCCTGGCTATCGAAGCCTCCTCAAAGAGTGGCATCGCTGTCCGTTGCGGGGCTCGCGGTGATGACGCGGGCGCCGGGCTGATGCCTCCGTTTCCCCGGGTCCTTGAGGCCTCTGTCAAGAGCGGCGCAGCCCAGCGCCTTCGTGGTCACCGCGAAACTCACGGAGACTGCTCGGACGTTGATCGTCACGGCGCGAGCCCGCTCCAGGGTTGACCTCTTGTTCATCCGCGAGCCCGTGAGCTCTGCAGAAAGATCGAGCCCCTGGAGTGCGCTGGTGTCGCGAATGGCTACTGAGATGGCGGACCAACGAGTCCTTGGATTGGGGCGCCGCGTGACCCGCATGTGCTCGTGACCTGCACAAACGGACGGATCTGGGAGGACAGCTTGACCGTGTTCTGCGGCATCGACTGGGCGGAGCGACACCACGACGTCGCCCTCGTCGACGAAGCCGGCACTCTGCTCGCCAAAGCCCGTATCACCGACGACGCGGCCAGCTACCACACGCTCCTGGCCCTTCTCGCCGAGCACGGCGACAGCCCAGACGATCCGATACCGGTGGCCATCGAGACCAGCCACGGCCTCCTGGTCGCAACCCTGCGCACCGGCAGCCGCCGAATCTTCGCGATCAACCCGCTCGCCGCCGCCCGCTACCGCGACCGCCACGGCGTCAGCCGCAAGAAGTCCGACCCCGGCGACGCCCTGGTCCTGGCGAACATCCTGCGCACCGACATGCACGCCCACCGGCCTCTGCCGGCCGACTCCGAACTCGCCCAGGCCATCACCGTCCTGGCCCGAGCCCAGCAAGACGCCGTCTGGACCCGGCAACAGGTCGCCAACCAGGTCCGCTCACTCCTGCGCGAGTACTACCCCGCTGCACTGCTGGCCTTCCAGGGCAAACAAGGCGGTCTGACCAGGGCTGACGCCCGCGTCATCCTCACCATGGCCCCGACCCCGGCCAAGGCCGCGAAGCTCACCCTCGCCCAGCTGCGAGCCGCCCTCAAACGCAGCGGCCGCCTCCGCGGCTGCGACACGGAAGCCGAGCGGCTGCGGGACATCTTCCGCGCCGAGTACGCCCACCAGCTGCCCGGCGTCGAGGACGCCTTCGGCCGCCAGCTCCTGGCCCTGCTCAAGCAGCTGGACGCCACCTGACAGGCCGCGGACGATCTCGCGGAGGCGGCCACAGCCGCCTTTCACCAGCACGCCGACAGCCAGATCCTGCTCAGCTTCCCCGGCCTGGGGCCCATGCTCGGCGCCCGCGTCCTCGCCGAGTTGGGCGACGACCAGGCACGGTTCACCGACGCCAGGGCGCTGAAGTCATACGCCGGATCCGCCCCCATCACCCGGGCCTCCGGCAAGAAGCGCTTCGTGGGCCGCCGTTTCGTCAAGAACAACCGCCTCATCAACGCTGGCTTCCTCTGGGCCTTCGCCGCCCTCACCGCCTCCCCCGGAGCCAACGCTCACTACCGGCGCCGACGCGAACACGGAGACTGGCATGCCGCCGCACAACGACACCTGCTCAACCGCTTCCTCGGCCAGCTCCACCACTGCCTCAAGACCCGCCAGCATTTCGACGAACAACGCGCCTTCCCGGCACTCCTCCCAGCCCCTGAGTGACAGTAGTCCGAGCAGCCCACATTGCCGGATGCCGGAAGGCAACCGCTCCAACCACCTGCCGCGCCCTGCAAATGAGGTGTCGCTTCCGGAATGCCATCATGGTGAACCGGGGCGCGCCTTGATGTTGGAGGCCGCGTGACGTGAGAAGAGTGTGGCGCGGATGCTCGGGATCCAGACCGATGGGTTGGACACGGCTGGGGGAGTGTTCATGACGGTCGTGGCACTGGGCTGTGCGTGGTTGGGCGGGCGGGCCGTGCTCCGGCCGCACCGGCCGCCGCAGCCGATCGGGGGTCCCGTGTGGGTGGCCCGCACCTGGGGTCTCGCCTATGTGCTGCTGGGCATCGCTATGGCTGCCAGGATGACGACCATGCTGGCTGGCAAGGAGCCGGCCTGGCCGATGGCCGTGCTCCACTGGGCTGCCGGACCGCTCCTGATCTTCTCGGTGATCGCGGCAGGCGTGTCCCAGTGGCGAGCGCGCCGTCGGGCCGGTGGTGCCGTCAGCGGGCGGCACGGACGGCACAAGTGAAGCGGCCCGTGTCCTGGAGCGAGGCGGCACTCGTAAGCTCCGCCTGCTGGACGATCAGCGGGCTGGGATACGGAGTACTCGCCGCCCTCGACGAGCCGCAGCTGTCCCCTGCACCCCTGATCGGCCTGTGCCTGGCCCAGTGGTTCTTTGCGTATCACCGCTGCTGGCGGGCGGCTGTCGCGGCGTGCCTCGCGGGGTTTGTCGTGCTGTTCGGGCTCGTCGACATCCTGCGTCCGGACCTGGGCCGGTACGTGGCGGATGCCCTGGCCACGGGGGCCGCGTCGACGGGCGCCCTGACCGTCTTCACCCTGGTCGATCGCGCAAGTGGACGCCGTCATGGCGCAGCAGGCCGACCCCTGTAGCTCGGCTACATCCACCAGCTTGACTTCTTAGCCCCCTGAGATGTCTTTGAGGGCCCGGACGTGCGATCCGTCCACAGAGCAGTCGTCCAGGTCCAGTAGGCCGGCGCGGCGCAGCTCGGCCAGCAGGGCGGCGTGCAGGCGTGGCCAGACGCCTGCCTCGGTCCAGTCCCGCAGCCGGCGCCAGGCCGTCACTCCGGAGCAGCCCACGGTCTCCGTCGGGACGTGCCGCCATGCGACACCGGTCCGCAGCACGAGCAGGACGCCGGCGAGCGCCACTCGGTCGGGAACACGCAACCGCTCGGGATGACGGCGGCGCCGTTCGGGAGCAGGAGGCAGCAGCGGGGCCACCTGCTCCCACAGGTCGTCAGGAACAAGATCAGCACACATCCCGGACACCCTGGCGACCAAGATCGTCGAGCACGAGACCCGCGGCTCAACTCATTCTGAAACGATCAGCAAGTTCCAGGGCAGGGTGAGGTCGGTGATCACGGCGTCGAGGTCGCGGTCGGAAGCCCGGTTGAACTGGTACCGGCCAGTGAACAGGTCTTCTGGTCTGGCCGCATCGGCAAGGCTTTTGAGGGTGCGGTGCGTCACGCGGAGTCGGCGACCGATGGAACGGCGGCTGTGGCCGGCGTCCGGCATCGCGTGGACCGTGGCGTGTCTGGACCGGATGCGGTGGGCGAACCGGCCGTCGCGTCGCGCAGTCGACCAGTACGGTGCCGTGGGCGCGGCCTTTCCGCGTGGCGTACTCAACGACGCCGATTACCCGCGGGGCGCGGGGCCGGAACGTCCTGCTCAGGCAGTACTGCGACGAGCCGCAGCACCGTACTGCGGCTGACGGCACACCGAAGACGCCCGCCATCCGGGCGCCGGTTCGGCCCGCGAGGGCGAGGCCTGCTCCTGGCTCGCCCTCCACGTCGACGTCGGCACCATCGACGCCGACGAGATCGAACGAGAGCGTGTCTCTTTGAGCGGTTGGTCGGTTGATCGGATGTGTCCGTGTTCGTCCGATTAGTGATCACTGATGTGATGTGATGTGGGACCGGGCCGAGCCGCTGATGCCAAGTGGATCCGGTCCACGGTCGGCGGTGGGCCGATCACCGCCGAACCCTGGAAGGCATCGCGTGGAGGTACCGCACCTGCTCGCCCCCGGCGGGACCTGTCCGACGAGCTCGGCTCGTTCCAGACCGCTCACAAACGGCTGATCAGGTGGGCCGTGGACGGCACCCGGGAACGCATCCCGGCAGCGGCCGAGAGGGCTGACGACATCGGCTGGACCGTGTCGGTGGACTCCACCGTCTGCCGGGCTCAGCAGCACGCCGCCGGAGCCAGGAAAAAGGGGCGCCAGGCCGGACCGAACCTGACGACCACGCACTCGGACGCTCCCGTGGCGGCCTGAGCACGAAGGTCCACCTCGCCAGGGACAACTCACCGCAGGCCAGGCGGGTGACGCCCCGGCCTTCGAGAGCGTCATGGCAGGAATCCGTGTTCCACGAAGTGGACCTGGAAGACCGAGGACCCGACCCGATGCCGTCTTGGAGGACCGCGCATACTTCTCCCGCGCGATCCGAAGCCACCTCGGCCGACGCGGGATCCGCGCTGTCATTCCCCGGCCATCGGACCAGGTCGGCCACCGTCTGCGGCGAGGCCGCGCCGGCGGTCGCCCACCGGGTCTCGACGCCGAGGCGTAGAAGCAGCGCAACGCCGTGGAGCGGTGCGTCAACAGGCTCAAGGAGTGGCGCGGCCTGGCCATGCGAACTGACAAGCTCGCCATCGCCTACCAGGCCGCACTGCACCTCGCCGCCCTCTTCATCTGGGCCCGGCGATAGGCCGCTCAGCGATCGACGACCCGGTGTGCGTCCGTCGGCCAGGATCCCGTGGCAACGATCTGCTTCACGAGCGAGAACGCCTCACGAATAGGGACGGTGTCCTCATCCGGGTACTCGTCGTCCTGCCCGTTGGAAAGGATGAAACCGTCGCTTGACCCCTGAGCCCCGGGGTCCACAGCATGCCCGCCGGGGTCGCTTTCGTCTTCGAGTAGCATCACCATCGCGCGCTCGGTATTCGTCACGAAGGCCAGCGACCGTCCCGACGAACTGGTCAGCCACGTCTCCAGCTGCCCGCCGTCGATCCTCGACCGAAGAGCCTCTGGCACCGCCTCGGACGGCACAGGGACAGGGCTGTCGGCATTGATGACCCAGGACTCGACCACGATCATGACGATCTCACGGTCGATCTCAGAGACAGTCCCCAGGCCACTTGAAGGGCTTCCCCTTTCTGAAGACCGGGGCATAGGCGAGGTGCGTCATCACGACAGTCCCTGCGCTCTGCTCCCCGTACGTGCGGGGATGGCCCCGCCCCGAGAGGCGCCCCGGCTCGGCCTTCGGCAGTACCGTCCTACTGCCGCAGCATCTGGGAAAGGGAGCCCCCTCCACGCAGTGCCCGTCGGCCACCCCGGCGGCCGTCCAGGCCGGCGCGGATGGGACGACGTCACGCAGGGACGACGAGCGGCGGGTGGTCGAGCACGCGGGGCTTGTACTCGACCAGCTGGATGCGGCCGTCGAAGGTGCGGTGCTCAAGCATCTCCAGGGCAACGTCCGGATAGCCGTCGTAGATGCGTTCCTCGCCCGTGGCCCCGGTGATCACAGGGAACATCACGACCCGGAAGCGGTCGACGAGTCCGGCTCGTAGCAGGGACCGGCTCAGGCTGAGGCTGCCGATCGTGCTGAGGAGCCCAGAACCGCTCGACTTCATGGCACGGACCGCCTCGACGGCATCGCCGCGGACGAGCGTGCAGTTGGCCCAGGTCAGTGGCTCCTGGAGCGAGGAGGAGAACACCACCTTGCCGGCCTGCGTGAGCTCGTCGACGGACGCCTCTTCCTCAGGCCTGAACTCGTCCAGGCCATCCGGGACCTTGCCTGCGGCGAACCCCGACATCAGGCGGTAGGTGTTCGCTCCCATCAGGTACGTGACCGGGGGCTGCTCGCCGAGCCACGCGAGGTACTCCGGACCCTCAAGGCCCCAGAACCCGGGCCATCCCTCCCCGGACGCGTAGCCGTCGAGGGAGGTGATGAAGTCGACCAGAAGTTCCGACATCGCGCTGTCCTTCCACATCAGGGTGTCACGAGCTTGGACCGACCGAGAGCCAGAAACTCATCGGCCACGCTGTGGCGCAGTATGAAAACCCATGAGGCTGGAGCAGACCAGGCCGGTGGCGCAGCTTTGTGCATGGCTCTGACCAAAGCCGCGTTCACCGCCTTGCGCACGATCCGATGGGCCACGTCGTCCACCTTGACCTCGGACGAGGTGGACGAGGCCGAGGACGAGGACGACAGCACCTTCTGAGGCATTGCTTCTGAGGGCGCACGTCGAGAGCTGTTCCTCCCTCACGTGCCGGGGGTCGTGGAGATGTGAAGATCCGGACGAGACGGATGCCGTGGGCCGGCGAGGCGGTCTGTGAGGACGGGACCCCGGGGGAGAGGTGCGGCCACCTCAATTTCCGCTCAGATGTGATGACGATTCTTCGAATGTGTCTCTAGTGTGCTCTCCATCAAGCAGGACGGAGCAAGAAGCGCATGAGCGGAGTGGCAGTGTCCGAGGAGTACGAGGGTCCTTCCCGGGCGGTCCAGAAGGACCCGGCCGTTCTGTCCGGAGTGAGGAAACGCTTCGGCGCCCTGCACCGGCTCCAGGACATCGGTCTCACGAGCAGCCGCGGTGAAGTTGTCGTCACCCTCGTGAAACCCCGCGGCCTGCGCCCGGTCGGCGCCGTCGCCGGCGCCGTCGTCCTTGCCCTGACCGCGACCGCGTGCGGCGCCGGGGCGGACCTCGCCGGCAAAGGCGAGAAGATCGCCATCGGCATCAAGTTCGACCAGCCGGGCCTGGGCCTGAGGACCGCGGACGGCTACGTGGGCTTCGACGTCGACGTCGCCACGTACGTCGCCAAGAAGCTGGGCTACTCCGAGGACGACATCGTCTGGAAGGAAGCCCCGTCGGCGCAGCGCGAGAACCTCATCAAGAACGGCGACGTGAAGTTCGTCGTGGCGACCTACTCGATCAACGAGAAGCGCCTGAAGGAGGTCGACTTCGCCGGCCCGTACTTCCTGACCCATCAGGACCTGCTGGTCCGTGGCGATGAGGTCTCGATCACCAAGGTCGAGGATCTCAACTCCAGGAAGCTCTGCTCGGTGACCGGCTCGACCTCCGCGCAGAACGTCAAGGAGAATCTGGCCCCGAAGGCCGGCCTCCAGGAGCTCGGCGGTTACTCCGAGTGCCTGAAGGGCCTGGAGGAGAAGAAGGTCGACGCTCTGACCACGGACGCCGCCATCCTGGCCGGCTACGCCTCGCAGCAGCAGCACTGGGGCAAGTTCAAGCTCGTGGGCCTCTCCCTGAGCGACGAGAACTACGGCATCGGCCTCAAGAAGGGCGACGCCGAGCTCAAGGCCGAGATCAACAAGGCCCTGGGGGAGATGGTGACCGACGGCACCTGGCGCAAGCTCGTGAGGAAGCACTTCAGCCTGTCGAGCTACCAGAGCGAGCCCCCGCCGGCCATCCTGAACTGACGTTCCGGCTCACGAGCGCCCGGAAGCCCTCGGCCCCCGGCCGCTCGTGAGCACGACGCGACCCGTCCCGGGCCCCGATCCTTCCCAGGCCCAGGCCGCGGGCCGTCCGCCCACCGAGGCCACGGAAGCCACGGAAGCCACGGAGCAGTGGCCCTCCCCGTATGCGCGGGGAGGGCCCGCAGGAGGCCGCATCAGGGAGGCGCGGGCAGCCGTTGGATCAGCCCGCTCCGGGATCGGTCGGCGCACGGCTTCTCGGTCGAGGCTGGATCCGGTCAGCCGGTGCGCAGCCTCGTAGGGACGGAGTCGGCGCCCAGGGCGAACACGACGGTGTGCGTGCCGAAGCCCGGCAGATAGGAGCGCAGCTGGTCGCGGGCGTCAGCGATGGCCTCCTCGTCGGCCAGTCGATCCACCATCAGGCAGGTGAACGCCGAGGCCTCACGCAGCTCCTCTTCGGACGGTTCGTAGCCGGCCTGGACCTGCGCGGCGTGGCGGTGCTGTGTGAACAGCTCGCGGAAGTCGTCGTCGGTGGCGAGCAGGTCGAGCGGTCGGTCGACGACCTTCGGCGGGATCCGGCTCAGCGGATCAAGCGGACGGTCGATGGCGCCGGCCTCAGCCGCCCCCCGGCGCTGGCTTGCCCTGGCCGCCCATCTCGACGCGGAGGTCGAGGTCGACGCGCCACACCGCGAGCTCCCGGGCAGGCTGAGCCCCGCCGAATGGCAGGACGCCGATTCACTGACCGCCGGGGAGTCGGCGCTGGTGGCCGAGCTGGCCGACAGCGGCCTGGTGATCACCGACGACGCACGCCACAGCGCTCATCGCGAACGCGACGACGTGCTGCGCGCCGGCCATTGGTGGCCGCCCGCGGCGATGATGCACCGGCTCGCGTGGTGGCAGGGCCTGGACGGCGTCAGCAGCATGGAGGTCAACGAGATGACCGCCGCAGCCGATCTGTGGCGCAAGCTCGGACCGCCGCCCGCGCACGTTCTCGAACGCCGGGACGCACAGGAGCGGGTGCGGTTGCCGCGCATCGCGGGCAACGAGTTCGACGAGATGCCGGCGCGGCGCGTGACCTGCCGCAACGTCGACGGCGACCGGGCGCCGCCGCCGGCGTTGTGCGCCCAGATGCTGCAATGTGTCTTCGCCGCACAGTCGCACGTGCGGGTCGACGACGAGACCGTGTTCCTGAAGAAGCACCCGCCTTCCGGCAGCGGTCTGCATCCGACCGAGGCGTACCCGATCGTGCAGAACGTCGACGGCCTCACGCCCCGGCCTGTACCGCTACCACGCGGTCGACCACGCACCTGAGCCCCTGCCCGCACCGGACGAGCCGCTCGATCAGTTCGCCCGCCGAGCCCTGGCCGGCCAGCCCTGGTTCTCCAACGCGCTCGTACTGGCGGTTCTCACACCGCGGTACGCGCGCAGCTTCCGGAAGTACCGCCACCACGCCAAGGCCTACCGAGCCCTGGTTCTCGACAGCGGCCAACTGTCCCAGACCCTGTACCTGAGCGCGACCGAACCGAACTCGGCCCCGGCGCCTTCGTGACCTCGGCGATCAACGAGATCGACGTCGAGCACGGCTTCGGCCTGGACGCCCTGACCGAAGGCCCGTTGGCGACCTGCGGCTTCGGCTGGCGCACCGAGAAGATGACCACCGGCGAATTCGATCCGGCCGAGGAGGTCTGGCTGCGGACGGAGCCGACGGCCGGAGAGGGCCGAGGCCACCCGGCCGCACGTGAGGCGGCCAAGGCGGACACCCGCCTCAACGCCTTCGAATCCGGCAGGAACTGGTCCATGGCGCAGCGGGCCGCCGGACTCGGCCGATCTCGGCCGGAAGCTGTCCGTCAGGAGCTTCGCGGATGTGCCGGCATCTCCGGCGGCCCCGGAAGGCTCAGCGGTTCGGCCGCCGCGGGGCACTCGCAACCCCGGAATCCCGGCCGCTCAACGCGGCATCCAGCGTCTCTTGGGCGACGCGCATCGCCTCGGCGTACCTCGGCTCGAACATGCGCTCCCAGGCCCGGTCCGGTGCGACGTCCTCGACCCGGCTCACCACCCACCAGATGTTGCCGAACGGATCCCGCACGCGGCCACCGCGATCCCCCCACGCGCTGTCAGTGGCCTCGGTGACCACCTGCGCCCCGTGTGCGACAGCAGCGGCCATGGCGGCGTCCGCGTCCGGGACGTAGATCCGTAGCAGTGAGGGCATCAGCGGCCAGTCGGACCGTCGGTCGAAGGCCAGCACCACCGTGTCGCCGACACGGATCTCACCATGGCCGATGGTGCCGTCCTCGACTGGTACCCGTGCGAGCTCCTCGCCGTCGAACGCGGCGGTGACGAAGTCGAGCAGCGCACCGGTGTCGTCGGTGACCACCCACGGTGCAACGCTGGTGTAACCCTCGGATGCAGCGTGCCTCATCGGTCTCGTCCTCTCATCCGGTCCCTCGCGATGCGACGACCCTAGAGCCGAATGAGGACAGCTGCGGACCTAGATCAGGCACCGCCCGGTCCCGGTCCTCGCCGGGGGCAGGGTCTACCCGATATCGGTGTCGCCGAGGGATTCCAGTACCTGCCGCAGGCCGTCGCCCGTCCCTGCGACGAGCTCGCGGTCCAGGCCGGCCAGCAGCCGACTGTAGTTGGCGAGGTGGTCGGCGAAGGCGGCGCGGGTGACGTCGTGACCGTGGTCGGTGAGGCGGATCTTGACCGTGCGCCGGTCGCTGTCGTCACGGATCCGCTCGACGAGGCCCTTGGCCTCCATCCGGTCGATGCGGTTGGTGATCGCGCCGGAGGTCACCATGGCCGCCTTCAGGAGGGCGCCGGCGGTGAGGGCGTAGGGCGGGCCCGAGCGCTGGAGCGTGGTGAGCACGTCGAACTCGCCGTACTCCACGCCGTGAGCGGCCGCCGCTGCCTTGGCGGACTTCTCGACGACCCGGTTCAGGCGCTGGACGCGGGCGAACAGCTGCACCGGCCACAGCTCGTCCTCCACGTCGGGGCGCTCCTCGACCCACTGGTGGATGATCGCGTCCACGGCATCACTCATCGTCGCACTCCTCTGACCGGACATCTTCTCAACGGACATCTTCTCAGCAGGCGTCTTCTCAACGTTGAGATAATCAAGGCTGAATGAACAGGAGTGCACCGTGTCCGATCTCGTTCTCGACTCCGCCGCCCAGGACCTCCTCTTCCGCGAGGCCCGCACCGCCAACACGTTCACCGACGAGCCGGTGACCGACGAGCAGGTCCAGGCGATCTACGACCTGGTGAAGTTCGGCCCGACCGCCTTCAACCAGACCCCGCTGCGCATCACGCTCGTCCGCTCCGAGGAGGCCCGCGAGCGCCTCGTGAAGCACATGGCCGAGGGCAACCAGGCCAAGACCCGCACGGCGCCGCTCGTCGCGATCCTCTCCGCGGACAACGAGTTCCACGAGGAGCTCCCGGCCCTGCTCCCGCACTTCCCGCAGGCCAAGGACATGTTCTTCTCGGAGCGCCCGGTCCGCGAGGGCTCCGCGCTGCTGAACGCCGCCCTGCAGGCCGCGTACTTCATCGTCGGCGTCCGCGCCGCCGGCCTGGCCGCCGGCCCGATGACCGGCCTGGACTTCGCCGGTGTCCAGAAGGAGTTCCTGGACGCCGACCACACCCCGCTGATGGTCGTCAACATCGGCAAGCCCGGCGAGGACGCCTGGTTCCCCCGCTCCCCGCGCCTGGCCTACGACGACGTCATCACCACCGTCTGAACGGCTCGCAACCCAGAGCCGGACGCATCACCCCGCCCGCCCCTGCCACGGAGTCCGCCATGCCCCTGCTCGACCGCACCCGACCGCTTCCCACCACCGCCCCACCACCGGAGCCGCGCCCCGTACCCGCCCTCTGGCTCGCGTTACTGGCCACCCCGCTCGCCGCCAGCGCCAACAGCCCCGTCCTGATCCTCGACGACATCGCCGACTCCTTCGGCGTCCGTACCGCCACCGCGACCTGGCTCGTCACGGCGTTCGCCTGGGCCGTCGCGGTCGGTACGCCCCTGATGGCCGCACTGCTGCGCCGCCGAGGTCTTCGCGTCGTCCTCCGACTGAGCGCGACCCTGGTCCTGACCGGCACCGCGGTCGTCACCGCCCCCTGGCTGCCGCTGGCCATGACCGGCCGCGCGGTACAGGCGCTGGGTGGCGCCGGCCTGGTCACCGCCGCGATGAGCCTGGCCGGCACGGTCCGCAGGATGGGCGTCATCACGGCAGGCTTCGGCATGTTCGGCGCGGTCGGCCCCCTGCTCGGCTCGCTGATCGCGGACACCACCTCCTGGCGCCTCTCCCTCGCCGTAGGAGCGGTCGCGCTCCTCGCCCTCCCGGCCGTCACCCGCCGCGCCGACCCGGACGCGCCCCGACAGACAACCCCGTTCGACGCCCGAGGCGCGGCCCTGTTGGTCCTACTGGCCACGTCCCTCGTCCTCGTACCCCGCGCCTCGCTCCCCGCCACGACCGCCGCCCTGACAACGGTCATACTGCTCGCGCTGCACATCCGGACCCGCCCCGCCGGCTTCGTCCCGCTCTCCCTGCTGCGCACCAGGACGTTCCTCCTCTCCACCCTGCTCGCCTGCGCCTTCTCGACCTCGTACTTCACCCTCCTGTTCACCGTTCCGCAGCTGCTCCACGACCGCACGGACTGGTCGACCTCCACGATCGGCGTCGGCCAACTGGGCGCCCTGCTCACCGGCTCCGCCCTCGCCATGACACTCGCCGTCGTCGCGAACCGACTCGGCCACCCCCGCGTCCTGGCCATCCTGCTCACCACCGGAGCCCTGGCCCCGCTCACCGCCCTGCTGACCCCCTGGCCATCACTGCTCCTCCCCGTCGCGACATTGGCCGTCCTCACCACCAGCGCGGGCCAAGCCACCTTGGGGGTACTGGCCGTCCGGAGCGCACCCCCACCCCAACGCCCCACCGCAATAGGCCTGTTCAACCTGGGCTACCAGCTCGGCGGCGCCTTCGGCCCCGCGCTCGCAGCCCTGGCCGTCCTTGGCCCCGCCTGAACACCACGCCCAACGCCGTACGCCCGCCTTCGACGACCCCGACGAACGCGCCAAGAACCCTGCCGCGCCCGCAGCAGACTGTCGGGAGAAGTCGGGAGAAGTCGGATAAGTCGATGGCGCATCGAAGGCGGGGCAGGGGGGCGGATATCGTCATGGCCGTGACGTATCCACTTCCTTCCGCGGCGCTGAAAGAGTTCCTTGCGACACTCCGGCACGGTGAAGAACGCTCGGGGGTGGTCGCCGCGATCGAGAACTTCGGTGTGTTCGTCGACCTCGATGACGCCCCCGAGCCTTCCGTGGGCTTCATTCCGCCGCCGGAGGTCTCTTGGAAGTGGTTCTCTTCCATCAGCGAGGTCTTGACGGTCGGTCAGCGAGTGACCGCGGCGGTCGTCGGAGTCGATGCCGAGACGCGTGGACAAGCGGTCCTGTCCCTGCGCGCCTTGCAGCCGAACCCCTGGCTGGCCTGGGTCGATCAGGTCGGCAGCGTCCGGCGGGCGCGCGTGACGAAGCTGGTTCCGTTCGGCGCGTTCGTGAGCGTCGCCGACGGAATAGACGGCCTGCTCCACAACTCCGAGTTGTCGAAGCTCGGCAGCGACCACAGCACTCAGGTCGGCGATGAGCTGGCGACGCTGATTGTCGACGTGGACCCCGATGGGCGCCGCATTCGGCTCTCGCTCCCGACGGAACGTACGGCGTCGGATTGACACCGGTAGCCCGCCCGAGCCCGGCCATTCAGCCGGGCACCCCCTGGCTGAACAAGTGCTCGTGCGCGGTATCACTACCCGTCAGCCGGCGACTTGGCCGGTGGCGCCGTCGACACCCTGGGTACCCGACCGTCACACTGACCGTGGAGGTGACGCCTGTGGCGGAATCAGTGGAAATGCGGGCCACGGTCCAGGAGACGTACGGGCCGGCCGACCTCAGCTCGGTCCCGGTGTTCGCCGGAGGTTTCATCAACTTCGGGTACTGGAGGTCGATCGACGTCGCCGGCCCGATCTCGGTCGACGATCGTGTCCGCAGCCAGCAGGACATGTACCGGCACGTGCTCGACTCCGCCGGGCCGCTCGCCGGCAGGAGGCTGCTCGAGGTCGGCTGCGGGCTCGGCGTCGGGTGTGCGCTGGCCCTGCGTGAGTACGACCCCGCACACATCACCGGCATGGACATCCATCCGCAGCAGCTGGACCGTGCCCGCCAAGCCAACGCGGCTCTGCTGGACGCCTCCCCGCCCAGGCTCCGGTTCGTCCGGGGCGCGGCGGAGAACCTGCCCTTCGGGGACGGCGAGTTCGACCGCGTCCACAGCGTCGAGGCCGCCCAGCACTTCGACGACCTGATCGCCTTCGCCCACGAGACGGCCCGGGTCCTGGCGCCCGGCGGGCGGGTAGCCGTCGCGAGCTTCTTCACCCCGGACGACGACCCGCGCCACGGCCCCCGGCTCGCCGACCTCCTCGACACCTACGCCGACGGCCTGGACATCGCCCGCCCCGTCACCCTCTTGACGGAGGCGTTCACCCAGGCGGGCCTCACGGACGCGCGGGCCGCCTCCATCGGCCCGGAGGTGTGGGAGGGCTGGGACCGCTGGCTGTCGGACCAGTGGAAGCCGGGCACGTGGCCCCGCAATTTCCTGAAGGCCTACCAGGAAGGCACTCTGGACTACTACGTGGTCACGGCCACCCGCCCCGAGGCCTGACCAGCCGACGGGCCGCAGGCGGATGGTCACGGCGCGATCCCCTCCCGCCCGGTGCACACTGCTTCCGGTCCCTCGCCGCTCTCGTCCTGAGCGGCCCCGCCGCCCCGGACCCTTGATGGCTTTCCCAGTACGTCGCCCCGCCGACCCGCCGCTCCGCCGACCCGGAGACCGTGTCAGCAAACTGATCGTGCTCGACGGCCTCGCTCGTGGTATCGCTGCCCGGCTCGTTGGCCGGCACTTCGTTGATCACGACGTCGGCCGGTCCCCTCCGCCTCCCGCGGGTGACGGTGACGTCCGTGGGCGTGGTGTGCGTGGCACCGTCGTTGTCCGTCACGGTCAGGGGGCACCGAATACGTGCCCGCTGCCGAGCAGGTGACGCTCGGGTCCGTCGCGCTCGACGTCCGGCCGTCGCCGAAGGCCCAACCGCGGCCCGGGATCGTGCCGTCGGCGTCGCCGCTGGCGTCGCTGCTGGTGTCCGTGAAGGTGCACGCGAGGTCGGCGCAGGTGTGCGTGAACGACGCGGCGGGCGGCCGTCGACGGCACACCGACCAGCGAACCAGCGACAGCGGGCGTGCGTCGGGAGGCCGTAACGAGGCTTGTCGTTCACGAAGTTGGCCAACGGCGATGCCCTCCCGGGTGTGATGGACGTGTCGACATCGTCGTTCCAGTCGCCGATGACGAAGACGTTCTGCGTCGGGGACGTGGTGTCGAGGTAGGACGTGAGGGCCTGGCGAGGCGGGGTTGCGGAGATTCCACGCGTCCGCGGTGGCCCCGGCCTTCGCGTGCGGGACGATGAAGACGAGGTCCTGGGTCACGCCGTCGGAGGTTCCCCGCAGCGTGAACTCCACCGGCGGGCGGCCGCGAAGTTGCTGTTCTGGTTCGTGAGGATGACCCCGTCGCTCACCCGCGTGGCCATGCCGCTGCGCCAGGCCGGCGCGCGACCTTCTGCCCGGTGTCGCCGAAGTCGGAGTAGTACCGCGCGCCGTTCGTCACGACCGAGTCGTTGGCCACGACGCCGGTGTACGCGGGCCTGCCGGCGACGAGCGCGGCGAAGGTGGAGGTGGAGGTACTGGCGACTTCGGACAGGCCCCCACGGGATCGGGATCGGGATCGGGATCGGGATCGGGATCGGGGTGACGGCCGCTCCCACCGCCGGCGTGGCGCTGAGAGGCCCGGTGCCACGCTTGAATGAGCAACAACGTGCGAGGGCCTACCCGGTGGGCGGACCACCGGCCCGTCGCTGTCCTGTCGTCCCGTCGCTGGCCCGTCGCTGGCTCGTCGCCGTCCCGTCGGTGGTCCGTAGACGGGAACGTGCCTAAGCTGGTTCTCGGGGAACACACGCGGCCGC
Organism: Streptomyces sp. R302; assembly: GCF_012927245.1. Lineage (GTDB taxonomy): Bacteria > Actinomycetota > Actinomycetes > Streptomycetales > Streptomycetaceae > Streptomyces. The sequence goes on along the minus strand of NZ_JABBGE010000007.1, from coordinate 33,737 downwards.
ACGCGATGGGAGCAGGAGCCATGGGCGGCAGGCAGAACCACGCGATCTTCGAGACGTACACGGCGGTCGCAGACGGGGGCCGCGCGGCGGAGATCGCCGCCACGACCTCCCCCTTCCAGATCGAGGTCCGCTTCGTCCAAGGACTGACAGCAGGCCAGAAGGCCGTCTTCGCCGAGGCCGCCGAGCGGTGGACGCGGGTGATCGTCGGTGACCTGGAGACCGCGATCGTGCGGGACTTCAGTGGCACCGTCGTCGTCGACGACGTCCTCATCGACGCCGAGGGCGTCCCGATCGACGGCACGGACCAGGTGCCGAACATCCTCGGCCAGGCCGGACCGACCCGGTTCCGCCGGCCGAACGCGGTCAGCGGTGCCCGACTCCCCGTGACCGGGCGCATGCGGTTCGACAGCGCGGACCTGGCCGAGATGGAGGCCGACGGTTCCCTCCTCGACGTGATCACGCACGAGATGGGCCACGTGCTGGGCATCGGCACGCTCTGGGACGATTTCGGGCTGCGCGAGGACTTCCCCGGCCCCAACCCCACCTATGTGGGAGCGGCGGGCATGGAGGAGTTCGGGACGCTGGTCGGCGAACCGCCGGGCCCCGTCCCCGTCGCGAACACCGGCGGGATGGGCAGCGCCGGCAGCCACTGGCGTGAGTCCGTCTTCGACAACGAGCTGATGTCGCCGAGCATCGACGGCAACGACAACCCGCTGAGCAGGCTGACGGTCGCGAGCCTCCAGGACCTCGGCTACACCGTCGACCTCGACGCCGCGGAGCCGTACGCGCTGCCGAACCTCCTGGCGGTCGCCCGCTCCGGCCGCGTCCTCGCCACCGAGCCGCGGCGCCTCGTGCTGCCGACCATCCCGTCCCGTGTTCCCGCGGAGGCCCCTTGACGAACCCCACCGTCGTCCGCTGAGGGGTGGGCCGCCAGGGGGGTGGATCCGTGTGTGCGGAGGAGTACGTCATGGGCCGGAACGAGGAGCGCAGACTCCGGAACGACCCGGGTCCGGTGCCCGGCGAACCGCTGAAGCTGTTTCCTGGAGTCGGTGAGCACCGGGGCGCCGACGGCGTCCTGCGCCGCTACCTCGATCCCGGCGCCACCCTCTTCCGCGCGCCGACCGCCCGCAGGGCCGTCAACACCTTCGTACGGGAGCGCGCGAGCGAACTCGGGACCGAGGGCGCCGACCTCCGCGAGGTCCGGGCCGACCGGGACACGCGGACCCTGAACGTCCGCTACCAGCAGTTCCACCAGGACGTTCCGATCCGGGGCGCCATGCTCCAGATGGTGGCCGACACCCGGCAGGCGGCCGTCGTGCAGGTCGAGAACGCGACGGAGGCCGATGTCTCCGACGCCCCCGACGTGAGCACGGCACAGGACCCCGACCTCGCCGAGAAGGCCGCTCTCGCGCCCTTCCGCAAGGGCTACGCGACCGCTTCGGTCGTCCGCGACGACCTCGTCTATCTGCGGGACACCACCCGGCCCCCGCTGCCGGAGACGGACCACCCCACCGCCTCGCTCGCGCTGCTGCGCAAGGGCAGGCGGCGCCCGGACGGCAGGCTGCACCTCGTCCACGACCTCATCGTCGAGACCACCGGCCCCTTCGAGCACTTCCGGGTCGTCGTCGACGCCGTCGAGGGGAAGCTCCTCTGGATCGAGGTCGGGGGAAGGTATGTGACCGCCACGCTCGATGTGTACATGCCCGACCCGGTGACGCAGTCGAACGACGGCACGCTCAGCTCCATCTCGACCCACGACACCCTGAAGCAGTTCGCCCGTGACGTCCAGGTGGACATCGCCGAAGCCGACCAGAACGGGAAGTTCCACCTGAAGGGGGACTGGTGCCTGTGCAGCGACTGGGACGACTCCGGATTCGCCCAGCCGACGTCGACCACGAAGGCCTTCCGGTTCGGCAGCCACGCCAAGGACAAGGCGTTCCTCAGCGCGAACGCCTACTACTGGACCGACACCTTCGCCCAATACCTCCGCGACCTCGGCGACCCCATCCTCAACGCCCGGATGGTCCCGGTCGAGATCGACCCCCAGGGCGCCGCGTCCACCGACCGGAGCGAGTGGATCGGCACGACGACACCCCCGCGGATCCGCTTCGACATGAAACACGTGCCCGGCGCCGCCGACCTCGGCATCATCGTGCACGAGTACACGCACGGCGTCGTCCAGTGGCTCCGCTCCGGCCCGCCCGGCCCCCTGGAGTACGAGCACAGCATCTGCGACGTCATGGCGGGCGTCTACCGCGACCGGTTCAACCCCGCCGGACACCGCAGGACCGAGACGTTCCCCTTCGACAACAACCTGCAGGACGAATGGAGCAAGGCGCGACGCCTCGACCTGACCCAGCGCTTCGACGACGCGGACTTCGACGACTACACGCCGGACGAGCGCACCTCCATGCTGGCCTCGGCGCTGTGGCGGTGCTACCTCGGCATGGGCGGCGACAAGAAGGAGATGAACGCGCGGAAGAGGGCCGGCGACAGGATGACCAAGCTGCTCCTCGCGCTGATACCACGCCTCAAGCCCGACACGTCGAACAGCAAGAAGAACGCCGTCCACCTGGCCCAGACCCTCATCGCCGTCGACTGCACGCTCAACAACGGCCTGCACGAGAGCTTGATGAACAACGTCTTCTCCGAGCAGGGACTCTGGCCGAAGCCCGTCGTCGACGTGTTCATCGCCGACCGGCCCGGAGACACCGGTGCCGTGCCGAGCGGCACCGGCGACGATCCGACGTGGCAGTCGCCCGACATCTGGGTCCGCAACGAGTTCGAGGACGACAACCCGGCGGACGAGCACCAGGACCCCATCGTCGGCCAGCTGAACCACCTCTATGTACGGGTGCACAACCGGGGGACCGCGCAGGCCGGCGCCGACCGGTTCCAGGTTGACACCCACCGGTGCAACCCGGGAACCGGCATGACCTGGCCCACCCACTTCGAATCCGTCGGCTCACTGGTCATCCACGAGGCGATCCCGCCCGGCGGGTCGGTGCGGGTCGGCCCCTTCCCCTGGATCCCCACCATCGCCGGTCACGAATGCCTGATCGCCATCGTGCACGGCCCGGACGACCCCGCCGGCGCCGCCATGTCCGGCCAACCGCTGGCACACGACCAGCTGGTACGCCAGAGCAACAACGTGGGTCAGCGCAACGTCTCCCCCCGCAAGTCCGTCCTCGGCGGTCAGACCCGGCTGACCCTCACGCTCCGCGGCGGTCCGGTGGCCACGGACGGCGCGTGGGAGCTGGACGCCAAGGAGATGCCCCCCGACACCCAGATCACCGTCCGGACCCTGAGCAGCCTCGTGAAATCCTCCACCCTCAGCCACATCGCGGTGACGGAACCCGGGCAGGTGCGCTCCACGCTCCGGATGGCGGGCGGCGAGAAGGCGGTCATCGAGGGCTTCCGGCTCGACGCCGAGGACGAGGTCGTGGCCGACCTGGTCATCGACTTCTCCCACGAGGCCGAACACCTCAAGGAGTACCCCTTCGTCGCGACCCAGATCCAGGACGACGAGGTGGCCGGACGCATGACGATCCAGATCACCGCGGTCAAGGAGCTCGACGAGTTCTTCTTCGGCAATCCGAAGAGCCACGAACTGCACATCAACACCTGCCCGTTCTTCGAGAAGCTCTCCCTCGCCCACAGGCTCCCCTTCGAGCGCCTGGAGGAGGCGCAGGCCCACGGCTACAACGGCTGCGCCTACTGCCTCCCGGCCGCCGACGAGGGCTGACGCGCACGGAGATCGGCACCGCGGCGTAGGCTGGAGAAGGTGACTGCGAGATGGCGGCGACGAACGGCTTCACGGACGACCTGATGCTCCGGTACCTGGTACCGGATCACGTGACGTCACTCCTCGTTCCCGACACCGACCCCCAGCGCCAGCGGGTACGGTCCCTGCTGGTCTCCGTCTACGACCCCGCCTCCCTCGACATCCGGTCGGTGGAGTCCGTCAAGGTCGTCCACCAGGAGTTCCAGACCGCCGTGCACGCCTCGGTCGCCGTCCGCGGATCCTGGGACAAGACGGTCCCCGTGACCGAACAGGCCCGGGCCACCGTCGAGATCCCGGCGACCCCCGCGGTCCACTGGATCGACATGTCGCTGGAGACCGTGGTCGTGGTGAAGGCCGCCTCGGCCGACAGCCTCCTCGCCTCCGTCGAGGCGGAGGCGGCCTGGGCGGCGGCCGACGGCGCCGCGGCACGGCAGGACGCCTACGAGCGGCCCTACCGTCTCCGGTACGCCGAACCACCCCCCTTCGAACCCACGGCGCCCGCCCGCAGCCTCCCCCTGCGGATCTCGGCGCTCTTCTTCGACCGTCTCGACCTCGCCGACGCGCTGCGCCGGCTCAGCCAGGCCAAGCGGGCGGTCGACGCGGCGAGCCCACGACCGGCGGCCCAGGACGCCGGCGCCCCGCTCGCCTCCAGCGCGTGGCTCGCGGTCTTCCCGGCCACCGCGACCGACGAACCGTCACGGACGACCGAGCAACTGGTCGGCGATCTGCTGGCGACCCAGGGATACGTCGCCGTCTTCGAGACGGCACCCTGAGGGCCCGGCGGTCACCGACCGCGTCCCGCCCGCCCCCGCGGAGCCGGGCGCGCACACGGTGAGGAGCAGTCGATGCCGTTCAACTACGTCACTGTCACGGCGAGCAGTGAGCTCTTCGCACCCGCCACCAGAGCCTTCGGGGACATCCTCGTCCTCGGCAAGGGGGCCGTCGGGAGAGGCGCCACCACCGCCCGGTCCTTCACGTACCCCGGAAAGGCCGTGGAGGCGTATCCGAAGGGAGCGACGACGCTCGCCGCCAAGGCCGACAAGGCCGCCACCACCGTCACCGCGGCGGCGAGCTTCCCGGTCGGCACCCGCGTCAGGATCGGGGAGGGCGAGGAGGCCGAGTACCTCACGATCAAGTCGGTCGCCGAGGTCGAGGGTGGGGGAGGGGGCGAGGGCCCGGGCGAGGTCAGCAGCTTCACCTGGACCCTCGAAGCCGCCCTGGCGGCAGACCACCCGAGCGGTGATCCGCTGGTGTGGGAGAAGCCCAACGACGTGGCCGCCGCCATCGCCACCGCCTTCCGGCAGACGCCGCCCCCGACCCGCGTCTGGGGCATCGAGGTCGACCCGGCCGACCCGGACTGGGACACGGCGTTCACGGAGGCGGAGGACCTGCCGGTGCAGATCCTCGTCCTGGCCAATACCCCCCTCAACGGGAACCCGGCCACCGACCATCCGGTCGAACTCCTCGCCAAACATGTGGTGGACGTCTCCAACACCGGTGGGGACGGCAAGGAACGCATCGGCGTGGCCGCGCTGGATCCCGGGGAGGCGCAGTCCGCGCAAGTGAAACGCAACGCGGGAGCGATCAAGACCGACCGCATGGTGCTGGTCGCCCACAAGGAGTCCCAGGACGACGTGGCGGCGGCGGTCGCCGGGGTGATCGCGGGCCACGAACCGCACATCTCGCTGCTGCTCAAGCCGATCAACATGGGCATGTCCGGTCTCTTCACGGCCACCGAGATCGAGACGTACTACACGAATTCCATCAACTGGGTGACCAGCCCGGTGATGCTCCCCGGCCACGGCCTCTACCTGGGCGAGGGCCTCACCGCCAGCCCGGCCGGGAACAAGGCGTACGTCGACATCGTGCGGACGCTCGACGACATCAGCTTCCGGATCAAGGCCGCGCTGATCGAGGCCATCGGAGACATCCGCATCGACCGCCCGGGGCTGCGCACGGTCGTCACGCTCGTCCAGAGCGTGCTCTCCCCGCTGGTGACCCGGGACGTCATCGAGGAGTACGTCATCCATATCCCGCTGCTGGTGCTGCTGGAACGGGAACCCGCCACGCTCGCCCCCGACGAGGTCAAGCAGATCGGGAACGGACGGAGCACCAGAAGTGTCGACATGGAGGTCTCGGTCGTCTACGCGGGCGTGATCCACCAGATCGCCGTCAAGCTGGCCCTCAAGGGTTAAGGAGCGCTGAGATGACCGAGGTCAAGTGGGACACCAGGTTGACGGTGATGATCGACACCACCGTGGTCACCCCCATCGACTCGTTCAACCCGACCTTCAACAGTCCGGTGCAGCCCCTGCACTCGCTGGAGGCCGACAACGTCGCCCACGTCGTCCAGCCCAAGGCCTTCACCTTCTCCATGGCGGTGAAGGCGATCGGCCCGGTGGTCGCCAAGCTCACCCAGATGGCGCTGGAGCACAAGAGCTTCAACATCGGGGTCCAGGAGGCCTCGGGCAGCGACTGGACGTTCCAGCAGATCGTCTTCAACGACTGCTACATCACCTCCGCCGCCAGCACGATCGTCGTCGACGGCGTGCCCACGACCACCTTCAACTGCGTCTGCCTGGAAGTCACCCCCACCAGCGCCTGACCGGAAGGCGAGGACCCTATGTCGCAGCAGGACGTCGAACCCCAGGGCACGCCGCCCGAGGCCGGGGGACCCGAGCCCGTCGTGGTCTCCGGTCCTGAGGCGGAGCTCCACTTCCACTTCCCGATCGAGGTGGTGGTGGCCGGAGACATCGCCGAGGAGACCCGCCGGGACCTCGTCGCCGAGGTGTGGGACGCCCTGCACGAGGCCCTCAGCTGAGCGCGCGGCCCGGAGCGTTCCCATGCCCACGATCACCTGCCACTTCGAGATCACCGTGAGAATCACGGGCACCCCGACGCCCGCCGCTCTCGAACGCCTCGGCCCGGTGGTGGAGAAGGCGCTGGCGGCACGGCTGAGGCTGGCCCGGGCCAAGATCGCCGAGGCGGGATACCCCGACATCGTCCCGGCCGAGGCCGTGGGACCCTCGCGGGCGGCGCCGTGAACCCGCCCGTCGTCGCCGCACCGGACACCGCCGGAGGGACGGCGGTACGGGGCGTCGCGTACCGGCGACTGCACCTGCCGACCTCGGTCACCTTCACCGGGGACGGGAGACTGCGGGCCCGGGAAGGGCAGTTGGCGGCGCTCCTGCTCCGAGCGGTCGCCGCGGCCGTCGAGCAGGACGACCGGCTGGACGGCCGCCTGGACGGCCGACCGGACGGCCGACCGGACGACGGGGTCGCCACCGGCCCTCCATGGCGGCCACCGCCGGCCGTCCCGGAACGGCCCCTCGCCGTCGAGGACGGGACGGTCGAGGACGAGACGGTGGAGGATGGGACGGTCGAGGACGCGTCCGCCGAGGAGCGGGCCGAGCTCGCTCCGACGACCGGGCCCGTGAGATCGGAGCCCGGGCCGCCGGCCGGAACCACGCCGCGCGGCCGCAGCAGCCTCACCTTCGCGGTGGCGGTTCCCGACACCGGAGGGGGAGAGCGCGAAGGGGACCGCGAAGGGTCCGCCGAAGTCGCACCCGTGCCCGAGGCCGGTACGGGGGAGGGCCGGGGCGCGCAGCGTCAGGGTGCCGTACAGCCGTCCGGACCGGCAGCCACGCCTACCGCCTCGCCGACCGAAGCTCCCCCCGCCGCGCCCGAGCGGCCGGCCTCCGAAGCGACCACCCCCGCCCCGCCGTCCGCCGCCGCCCCGCCGTCCGCCGCCGCCCCGCCGTCGGCACCCGCACCGCCGAGAGCCGAGCCCGTCGGGGAGCCCGCCCCTGGGGAGACCACCGGGGACGCCGGGGACACCGGGGACGCCCCCGGTGACGTCCCCGAGGAGGACGGCTCCGAGGAGGACGGCTCCGTGATCGTGGTGTACGAGGAACGCTCGTTGAGCGAGGTCGTCCAGGGCCCGAGCCCGGTCGACGGCCGCGCCGTGATGGTCATCGGCGCCACCCAGCTCGTGATGCTGGGCGAGGCGACCCGCCACGCGCGCTCACGCAGCCTCGTCCACGCCGTCCAGCTCGGCGACCACCTCTTCGGCGCACGCTCCTTCGCCGTGCTCGAAGGCCCCCTCGGCACCGAAGAGAGCCTCCACTGGGCCGTCGCCACCTCGCCGACCGTCACCGACGAGACCATCGGCAGCGCCGTGCAGAAGACGCAACTGGAGGGGCACGAGATCAGCCTGTACAAGGGGTTCTCCGTGCTGCCCACCGTCACGACCCTGGACGGCCACCGCTACGGGGTCAACCTGCTCTGGACCAAGGAACGCGGCTGGGTGTACGGCAGCAAGGAGCAGGGCAGCCGCTGGCTCCGGATCAGTACGTCGCAGACCGAGCCGTGGCTGACGGCCGAGCAGCTGGCGGCCCACACCTTCCAGGAGCTCGACCGCCTGGTGCGGGCCGGTCTCGCCGGGGACGACGCGTCCGCCGCGCAGGCCGCCGCCCAGCTGAGCGACATGGACGCCAAGGCGTTCGCCCTGGCGGACACCAAGATGAGGGCGGAATACCTGAAGATCCTGATCAAGGCGCTGACGTTCGAGGAACAGCGGCACGCGATCATCCAGATCATGCTCTCGCTGGAGGGCCTCGACGCCTTGCAGGCCGTCCGCGGCCTGTTGATCGAGGCGGGCCTGTACGAGCAGCTGTTCGCCGACATGGGCCCCGATCTGTGGGAGCTGCTCCAGGTGGTCGGCAAGCGGTTCGGCGACCACAAGCCGCTCACCCCGCGCGAGTTCCTCGGGCTCGTCGAAGAGGCGTTCAACCTGTCGCTGCGGCATGACGCCGGGCTCGCGCGGACGGTCGAGGAGGAGGAGACCGCCGTCATCGGCCTCAAGCGGATGATCGAGTTCGAGGAGGCGGCCCGAGCGGCGACGGGCTTCGTCCTGTCTTCGCTCGAAGCCCTCAAGATGATGCTGACCGAGCCCGAGAAGGTCCTCTCCGGACTCTTCCAACTGGTACGTCTCCTCGTCATCTGCGATTTGGCCGGCCGGGGCCATCAGCCCTCGATGAAGGAGGTGCAGGCGCTCGTCCACCACATCGGGACGGCGCTCGTCGACGCACTGCGCGGGGCGGCGCTCCTCGGAGCCGGCCCGCGCGCGCTGACGAGGATCAAGTGGGCCGTGATCATCGAGGCGCTGACCTGGATCTCGGAGATCAAGGCCGCCGTCGAGGCACTCGCCAAGATCGAGCGGCTCGTCGCGGTCCTCCGCTTCCTGAAGACGCTCCGGATGTTGGAGGGCGAGCAGATCGCGGCCCGGTTCACGCGGATGGCCGAGGCCCTGCACGCCGGCAGCACCGCGCTGAAGGGCCTCAAGGACGAACACGCCCTGGCGGAACTCCTGCTGATGCTTCCCGAGGAGGACGGAGCCCGCCTCGGCGCGGTCCTGAGCGAGGTCGACGTGCCCAAGGGCAGCACCCTGGCCTGGTTCCTCGAACACCCGCGCCTCGGTCCGGTCACCGCCGACCTGGAACGCAAGGCCGCCGCCCTGCACCGTCTCGGCGCCAAGGCGGGCGGTCTCACACCCGAGCTGGCGCACGCCTTCGGACGGTTGGCGGGGAAGGACGGCTTCGAGATCGCCGAGGTCGGCAGGATCGTCGACGCCATCCCGGAAGGCGAGGGCGCCCGGTTCACCGCGATGCTGGACCACATCGGCTTCGGCCGGATCGGGGCCAAGGCCGAGGTGAAGGCGGATCTGCTGGCGGCGCTCGCCGGGGAGAGCCGGCGCATGGAGGCCGTCCATCAGTACGGGATCGACATCGTCCGCGAGATGCACGGCCGCGGCGCCGGCGGGCCGGAGGCCCTGGACGCCATGCTCTCCCGGCTCCGGAAGATCCGGGAGAAGGAACTCGCCGGCGGCAGGGCGGTGGAGTTCAGCACGTTCCTGGACGACCTCAAGCGGGGGAAGAAGGGGGCCTGGCGGAGAGTGGACCCGCCGCCACGGGCGCCGCGCGTCAAGGCCACGGCCGCCGAACGGGCCCCCGTACTGGATCGGATCGACCAGCTGCGCAAGCGCTTCCCGAAGGCCGGGCTCAAGGACCCGCAACTCATGGAAGAGGGGTTGCGGCAGATCCGGCGGATCTCCGAGACCGACCCCGCGCGGGCGATGGAACACCTGGAGCGGTTCGAGGAGGGGCTGAAGGCGCAGGGCACGCTCGAAGGGCAGGTCGCGGAGATCGTGGCGGAGGCCGAGGCCAAGGCCGGGCGCGAGTCCAAGGCGCTGCACCACGAGCCGGACGAGGTGCCACCGGAGGGCCTCGGCGTCCGCGAGGAACTCAAGTCGAAGACCGGGGAGGCCGAGCGGGCGTCGCGCGAGCTGGCGGCGCGCATGGAGGCGATCGGCCAGCACCAGCCGCCCGGGCACGACGCGCACCACATCATCGCGGACAGCGACCGGCGCGCCGGGCCCGCGCGGGAGATCCTCGAATGGGCCGGGATCACCCCCCGCGACGACCCCCTCAACGGCGTCTATCTGCCCCGTACATCCATGGACCCGAAGATCGTCGCCGAGGCCGGCACACGTCACCAGACCCTTCACACGGACAACTACTACAAGGAGATGACACGGCGACTGGTCGAGGCCAGGAAGCAGGCCGGCCGGGAGGGGGTCATCCACGAGATGTCCAGGATCAAGGAAGAACTCATCAGCAACAACGGGTGGAAGGACCCCGGGCCCGCGCGGGGGAAGGCCAAGCGGAACTTCGCCCAGTGGTTCGCCGAGTACCGGCACAACCTGGAGTGGCTGACGGAGGCGGAGCAGCTGGAAGCCCTCAAGAAGGTGACGGCTCCGCCGAGGAAACGGAGGGCACCGGCGCCACCGCGGAAGGCGGCCCCGAAGGGCGGACCCAAGCCCACCCCGAAGCCGAAGCCGAAGCCGAAGCCGAAGCCGAAGCCTGCGGCGCAAGCGGCACCGAAACCAGGACCCGCACCCGAGGCACAGCCGAAGCCGAAGCCGAAGCCCCAGCCCGAGGCGAAGCCGCCCCCCGAACCGAAGCCCGAGCCCGAGCGTCAGCCCGAGCCGAAGGAGCAGAAGCCCGAGCCCGAGCCCCAGCCCGAGCCCGCAGTGCGTCAGCGCGTGGCCACCGAGGAAGCCGCCCCGGCCGCGCCCACCGAGTCGGCCGCAGCGGCCGAAGAGCCCGACATCCGCGTACGCGTCGACCTGGGCGAGGAGCTCGACGAGGTCGTCGAGGAGTCGTCGAAGCCGGCCGCCAAGCGGATGCGCGTACCGAAGGAGGCCGGGGAGAAATGACCAGGCGAGGGAGGCGCGGACCATGCCCGCCGGTGTGAACGTTCCCGTCCTGATCGGCGCGGTCCCGCTGTTCACCGTCACCAGCCTCTCCCTCAGCGAGGGCTATCAGGTGGCCCGGATCGCGGGCAGCCGCCTGGCCCAGCTCGTCTCGCCGACGACCAGGACGATCAGCGTCGAAGCCGTGCTCGTCGGCAGGACCCGGCTGCTGTCCAAGAAGGGCCTGGAGGCGATGGCGCTGACCTCCCGTGCGCTGGCGGGTTCCACGGCGCCGTTGATGAAGGTGGCCGGGCTGCCGGTGGTCTGCGGGATGACGGTCAGTCTCGACATGCAGATCACCAGTCTGCGCTTCACCCAGTCCAACCAGAAGCGGGACGCCCTGGACGTCACCATCAACCTGGAACAGGTACCGCGCTCCAGTCTGACCGCCATCCTCGGGGAGGCCCTGGACCTCGCGCTGGCCGCCGGCTCGGTCGCGATCCCCACCGTGAGCGAGATGCTCCCGCCGGACCGCCAGCTGGGAGGTGGACTGTGACCGTCGAACCGCTCTTCCACCGTCTGCCGGTCGAGTCCGACGCCGGGCTTCCCCAGGTCTTCCGCTGTCCGGTCGGCGACACCGCCTTCGACTTCGCCCTCTACGCCAACTTCGAGGGCGGCGAGGACGATCCGCCGGAGACGCTGTACGACCTTGCGGAGTGGAGCCGGGTCCCGCAGCCGATGGATCCCGCGTTGCAGCCCACGCCCCCCGGTCACCTGGTGCTGCGGGTGACCGGCCCCGGCCCCGACGGCCCGCGCGTGCTCTTCCTCGGCAAGCTCGTGCCCGAACCGGACCTCGTCCACCAGGCGGGTCCGTTGGCGTTGAAGCTGGTGGAGGCGATCGTGGCCCGCGGCAACCTCAACGGCGGCGGTCACTACGGCTCCCGGATCGTGATCGGGGTGGCGCGGCGATGGGCGTGATCCTCTGGTACGCGATCGACTTCCCGAGCCTGCGGCTGAAGGTCTCGAACGACGTCCGCAGCGGATCGGTGCTCGCCGACGCCGAGATCGTCGTCAAGTACGAGATCGGTGAACCCGGCAAGTTCGACATCACCTTCGCCGATCTGCCCCTCGACCTGCACCAGAAGTTGACCGGCGCGCTCGGGGAGAAGAAGGCCGGTCCCGAGGGCGGGATCGACGTCGACATCCACCTCGGATACCTGGACGACCCTTCCGGGCGGGAGGTGGTCCTGTCCGGCAGGGTCGACGCGATCAGGTCCGCGACCCGCTACCCCCCGCTGGCCATCCGCCTCACCGGCTACGAGGAGGCCGCGTACCGGCTGCTCGCCCACACCGACCCGGGGAGCGACCCGCCCAGGGCCCGCTTCTCGCTGCCCGAGACGACGCCCCACGACGCCGCGAAGCACATCGCGGGGCTCGCCGGGGTCGACGTCGTGGGGTTGCCGGAACCCTGCGCCTACCTCCGCGAGATCACCAAGACCGGAAAGAACGCCTTCGCGCTGCTCAGGGCGGTCGCCGACCAGTACGCGTACGAGATCCTCGTCCAGGACGGCACGGTCCAGTGCGGCAAGACCGTCGTGCACCCGCCCGCGGGCAGGTTCCCCCACATCCCCCCGGTGGCCGCTCTCGCCGCCGCGATCGGTGGCGAGGAGTGCCTCGTGGTGCCGAGGACGATGACGATCGCCCGGCTCGCCGAATTCCGACCCGCCCAGTTGGGCACGGTCGGCAGACAGCCCCTCGAAACCGACCCGAAGGACCCGGCCAAGGTGGAGGCCTTCGACTTCACGGTGCTCGGTGTCCCCTCCCTCCGGGCGGGAATGATGGTGGCGGCCGGCGTGGAGGGGTACGCGAATCCGTTCCGCGGCTTCCGGATCCTCCAGCTCGCCCACACGTTCTCGCCGCGCGGCGGATACACCTGCGGCGGCCGGGCGGTCGAGTTCGACATGGAGGGCGGCAACCACCGGCTCAGTGACCTGGCCCGCAAGGCCACGGCCCACTCGATCGCCGACCTGATCTCCGGCAAGGCCCAGGAGCAGGCCGCCGTCAACCCGTCCGTCGACGTCGGCGTCATCGACCGGGCACAGCCGGACCGGCGGGTGGCGACCGTGCTGAGCGGCCAGCGGCCCAACGAGGCGATGGCCTCGCCCAGCGTCGACCTGCCGATCACCGGAGGCGATCCGACACGCCGCGACAAGCCCCTCGCCTCGCCGTTCGCCTGGCACAAGGTCGGCCTGTCGGTCCCGGTGTACGAGGGCATGCGCGCCCTGCTCAACCAGGTACGGGACAACACCGACGACACCGTCGTGGCCGGCTTCCTGTGGCCCAACGATCCCAAGACGGACCGCCCCAAGTCCCATGAGGGCGACTGGTGGCTCTGTCTGCCCACCGGACTCACCAGCGGCGCCGGTACCGCGCTGCCCACCGGCAAGGGCGTCAACGACCTGATCGCCGCGGACGGCCGACGGGTCGTGGAGGCGATCGGCCTGAAGGTCGCCATCGGCACGGCGGCCTGCACGGAGGTCGGCGAGCGGCCCCAAGAAGGCGACGCCGAGGTCTTCCTGCTCACCCACAAGTCCGGCACCACCGTCAAGATCGACGCCGACGGGAACGTCACCGTCGACGGCGGATCGCACGACGTGGTCCTCACGTCCGGCGGGGTGACCGTCACGATCGGCAAGGGGAAGGTGGCGATCAGCTGATGCCTCTCGTACTCGTCGCAGGCGCGATCATCCAATGCAACCACCAGGGCAGGCTGAGGCTCATGACCGGCGACCCCCGGGTCACGGTCAAGGGCAAGGGAGTCGTGCTCGCCGGCAAGGAGGGCGGTGTGACGTTCGGTTCGCCGACCACCCCCGTACCGGGCATGGTCTCGCCCTGCACCGCATCCACGACCGGCGGCTTCGTGCCCTGCACCATCTCCCCGGCGACCCCCGACGGCTGGTCGACCAAGCTGACCGTCGGCGGCACCCCGGTCCTGCTCGCCACGGCCGGCGGGATCGCCGTGAGCGGCCTGGGAACCGACCGCTGGACGGTCGCCGACCCCGGCCAGTCCGTACTGGAGACCCTGTGATGTCCGGCACCGGACCCCATGGCCGACACGATGACCGTCCCGCCGACGCCTCCACGACAGGACCCGTCCCGCCCGACCGCCCCGCCGACACGCCCACGGCGGGGCCAGCCCCGCCCGACCGTCCCGCGGTCGCCCGTCCCGCCGACACCCCCACGGCAGGACCCGTCCCACCCGACCCCCTACCGGGCGGCCGCCCCGGCGACCCCCTCACGGCGGGCCCCGCCCCGCCCCGGCTGCCGCCGCCGACCACCGCCCCGGCCCCCGGCGGGTCCTTCGCCGGGCCCTTCGCCGCCACGTCGATCGCGACCGCCGCGGGCACGGCGGCGCGCGGCCCGGACCTGGACGCCGCAGTCCTCCCGTACCTCCCCGCCGAGAGCCCCCGCGACGGCGCGCCCAGCCTCGGCAGCAGCCTCGCCCTCGACGAAGGCGACCTCGTCCTCGACGGTCGCTCCCTCGACCTCGCGCTCGTCGTCGGCGCCGAGGCGCTGCGCCAGGCGCTGGAGCTGGGCGTCGCCACCCAGGCGGGGAGCGACCGGCTCAACACGCCGTTCGGTTTCGACCGACTCGCCATCAGCGCCTACGCCCACGACCTGCCCACCCGCAAGGAGTTCCTCACCATGGAACTCGTCCGCTGCCTCAGCTCGGACCGGCGGGTCACCGATGTGCGCGAGGTCTTCTTCGACGACGACCCGCGCTACCTCGAACTCCGGCCCGGGCTCGACGAGGAGACCCACCGCCGGGAGCTGGCCGCCGCGCACGCCGCCCGCGTCTACGCGGTCTTCGCCGTCGTCGACACCATCGCGAGCACCGCTCTCACCCTCCGAGCAAGGGGGACCCCATGACCACCGAGGAACGGTTCGGCGTCACCGAGGACGGCTTCGTCGTCAAGGGCATCGACCGGATCATCGCCGACCAGCAGGACCGCGCCCGGGCCATGTTCGGCGACGACGTCGACCTGACCTCGGGCAGCGCCCTGCGCAAGGTCCTGGACGCCGCGGCCGTCGACACCCACGAGCTGTGGCGGGCCCTGGAGTCCCAGTACTACGGCAACTTCGTCAGCACCGCCCAGGGCCCCAGCCTGGACCTGCTCGGCCGCGACCTCGGCCTGCGCCGCCGCGAACTGCGCGCCCACGGCCCGGTCGCCCTGACGCTCGCCGACGCCGTACCCGACCGCGACTACGTGCTCCCGCAAGGCACCGTCCTGGTGACCGCGTCGTCACCCGAGGCCCCCGCGCTGGCCTTCCGCGGCACGGGCGCGGTCACCCTCACCAAGGAGCGGTCGTCGGCCACGGTCGAGGTCGAGGCCGTCGTGCGCGGCGCCGAGGGAAACATCCGGCTCGGCACCGAGCTGCTGCTCGACACCGCATGGGCCCGGCACAACCTCAATCTGGGTGCCGCCGCCCTCAAGGCCGTCGTGACCCGGGACTTCCAGGGCGGCGACCTCGGCGAGCCCGACGCCGTCTACCGGGCCCGGCTCCTCGGCGTCCCCCGTACGGTGTGGACCCAGGAGGCGCTGCTCGCCCAGGTCCTCGACGTGAACGGAGTGCGCGACGCGGTGGTCTTCGACCCGCTCGGCGGTGTCGAGGCCACCCGGCGCACCTTCGGAACCTTCCGGTTCGGCAGCCGGGGCTTCTCCCGGGCACGCCAGACCGGCTCCCCCTACTTCTTCGACATCGTCGTCGCCCCCGAGCCCGGCTGGCCCTGGACCGAGGACGAGGCGTCCTTCCCCGGCCTGTACGGCCAGGTCCTCGACGTCGTCCGGCAGTGGCGCCCGGTGTCGGTCTTCCCCGCCCTCCTCGCGGCCAACCAGGTGGACGTCGGGATCCGCGCCACCCTGGTCATCGAGACGGGCCACGACGAGGAGGCCGTCAAGGGTGCGATCCTCGACGCCGTGCGCGCCTCCGTCGACCGGCTCCGCCTCGGCCACGGCGTGCTCTACTCCGACATCGTCCTCAGCGCCCGCACCGCCGCCGGCGTCGTCGACGTGCAGAACCTGAGGCTGCGCCGCTTCGCCCCCGTCTTCGGCCAGACCCACTACGGCGGATCCACATACGGCGGCGCCCAGGAACTGTCCGTGGGCGAGAACCTGGACCTCGCCCCCGACGAGATCGCCCGCTTCTCCGTGGACACCTCCATGGCCGACCTCCGGACCGTGGTCGCATGACCACGACGTCCCGCCGCGCCCGCCTCCGCTTCCGCGACCCACTGCCGGGCGGAGCCCTCACCGTCATGCGGGGCGCCCTTCCCGCCCCGTACGACCGGGGCATGGAACGCGTCACCGTCCCGCTCGACGCCCAGCGGGAGAACGGGACCATCCCCGTCCGCACGTACGACTTCGAGGGCTACGCGCACCACTACGGCAGACCGCCCGCCTCCCCCCGCTACCTGCTCACGCCCCGTCAGGACATCACCGCACCCCTCGCCGTCGAGATCGTCTTCACCCGGGACGACGGCACGACCACCGAGGACGTGACGGTACGCGTCCCGGCCGGACACCCGGCCCACGGCGCCGTCACGATCCCGATCCCCGGCCGCGCCGCCGACCTCACCGACCGGCTGCGCCTCGTCTCCCTCACCCCCCGCGACCCGGGCGGCCCCGTCACCACCGTCACCTGGGAGGTCACCGCCCTCCTCGGGAACCTGGCCAAACTGCTCTGGGTCATCGGCGCCGAGCACGAGACCGTCGCCGCGCAGCTCCACGACGTGACGGCCCAACGGGACACCGAGACCGCCCACGGCGCCAGCCTCGACCTGCTCGGCCTCGACCTGGGCGCCCCCCGCTTCTCGCCCCGCCCGCACACGGTCGACGACGACACCATCGCCCTCTTCCACCTCGACGACCTTCCGCCGCTCGACGACCAGGGCCTTTCGACCCCCGGCGCCGAGGTGCCCACCGTCGAGGACGCGGCCGCGCCCGACACCGACGGCCGCGAGGGCGTCAACCGAGGTGCCCACAGCGGCCGGACCGGCCGCTTCGCCCACGCCTTCGCGTTCGGTCCGGGAGCGAGCGCCATCACCGTCGCGCACAGCACCGCCTTCGCCCTCCCCGCCGGCGCCCCCTTCACCGTCGAGGCGATCGTGCGACCGGACCGGGCTACCACGAACGGCCCCGTGGTCGCCAAGCGCGAGAGGCTCGACACCCCCGGCAGCAAGGGCTGGGCCCTCGTCATCGGCACCTTCCGTGGCATCGACCGCAACCTCCGCCTCTCCCTCTCCGACGGCGGCACGCAGATCGACCTGTACGCCGACCGGGACCTCGCCGACGGCTCCTTCCACCACATCGCCGGCACGCTCGCCCACACGGACACGACCAGCACCGTCGTGCTCCACCTCGACGGCCGGGAAGCGGCCCGGCACGTCACCGCCCGCCCGCTCGGCGAGCTGACCAGCGCCGCCGCGCTCGTACTGGGCCAGGGCGAGAAGGACCTGGCCGACGGGACGACGACCACCCTGCAGTACCGGGGCCTGCTCGAAGAGGTGCGTCTCTCCTCCACGGCCCGGGACACCTTCGCACCGGTCACCGGCGAGGCCGACGAGCAGTACCGCCGTCGGCTCCGCATCTTCCACCGCTGGCTCCTGCCCACGCCCGACGCGCTCCAGGCCGCCGTGAACGCGGTGGCCGGACCGATCGCCGACTCGGACGATCCGGCCCCCTTCGTGGTGCGCGAGCAGACGCGGCCCGTGGTCGCCGGCGGACAACTCCTGCGCGTCCTGCCGAAGACGCTTCCGGTGAGCCAGTCCATCGCCGCCGACGGAACGCTCGGCGCCCCGGAGGAGGCCGCCGTCGGCACCGCCGCCCGGGACGAACCCGACTTCGACTCCGCCTGGCTGATCAGCCACCCCGACCTGCCCGGTCTGACGTTCGCGGACGACGAGGACGCCCGCCGGATGCAACTGACCGTCGTCCGCGCCCTGGACGCCCTCGTCGAGCGGCTCGCCCCGAACGCCGGCCCCCTGCACGTCCTCAAGGCGTACGACCCCGCCCCCGACGCCACGGGCCTGCACGGCGTCGGACGCGCCGTCCTCCTCACCCTCACCGAAACGTCGGCCGTGGACGCGGCACGACTCGGCGCCCTCGCGCACGCGGCCGGCTTCGGCTGGGTCCGGCACACGAGAGAAGGCGACGTCTACGCGGCCCAGCCCCGCGGGGACGCCTTCGGCATCACGACGGCCGCCTCCGCCGCCACCGGACTCGGACCCGGCACCGGGCCCGGCCCGGACGCGGGCAGGGGTACGGCCCCGGGTGCGGGCCTGCCGGACGTCGTGGAAGGCGACGCCCTCACCCTCCGCGTCGAACCCGATCCCTCCCGCCTCCGGGACGCCGAGATCCGCTGGTCCGTGCTCCGTTCGGGAGCGGGCGACGCCGCCTTCCTGCCGGGCGAGCCGGGAACCCTGCACGCCCTCGCGGCCGGGGACGTCGCGGTACGCGTCGAGGTCGCGTACCGCGGCCACGTCGGCAGCGGCACCGGCCGCGTCCGGATCGGTCTGCGCGACACCGCCCTGAGCGCCGGAGAGAGCATCAGCGGCACCGGCCGCCACGGCGCCACCGAGGCCGCCGCCGCGGGCCCGCCCACCCCCGACTTCGACCCGCGCATGCTGCGCCTGCGCACCGACGACCTGAACCGGCCGCCGCGCCCGGTCGACTACGGCCCCGGCCCCGGGCACGCGAACCGGCTGATGCAACGGGCCACCGGCGAGGCCCTCGGCCGGCTGCTCGACCTGCTCGCCCCCGCCGACGGATCCCTCATCGTCCTCGCCTCGTACGCCGCTCCGGAGGCGGGCCGGCCGGCTGCGGACCGCGCCCCGCCGCCCGACCCCGACGCCGCCCTGCACGCCCAGGGCAGGGCCCTGCGGATCCGTCACTCCACGCTGACCGCCTCGGCCCTCGCGGCGCGGGCCTTCGCGGCGGGCTTCGACCACATCCGGGTCGACCCGGCCACCCCCGGTGAAACGGAGACCGTCCGCGTCGCCGTACGCCCCGGCGAGCAGCTCACCGTCACCGGCCCCCGGGAGGTCACGGTGGAGGAGTCCGTCCCGTTCGAGGTCGCGCCCGCCGCCGCGCCCGCCGCCGCCTGCTTCGCCGCCGACGGGTCACGGCTCTTCCTGGCCGATCCGGGCTCGCACCGCATCACCTCCGTCACCCTCACGGAGGTGGAGGGGCAGCCCCATCCCGACCTCGCCCCGGGCGCCTCCCGCCGGGTCGCCCCCTTCCCCGGCGCGCTCGCGTTCGGCGGCGACCGCCTGTTCGTCGCCCACGAAAGGCTCGGCCGCGTGGCCGTCCTCGGCCCGGTGGACCTGGAGCCCGCCGACCCGCCGGAGCTGCTCTGCCCGCGCCCGGCCGCCCTGGCCACCGACACCGACCGCCTCTACGTCGGCTGCGGCGACGCGAAGCTGCGGGCCTTCGACGTGACGGCCGGCCGGGCGGACACCCCGCTGGATCTGCCCGCCGCCCCCCGGTACCTCGCGGTCGCCGCCGACAGCCCCTCCCTGTACGCGCTCCTGGCCGACGGCCGATGGTGCCGGGTCGAACGCGCCACGCTGATGCTGCGCGAGACGGTCGCCACCGGCGATCCGAAGGCCCGCTCCCTCGCCGTCACGGCGGACGGCGAGAAGCTGTACCTGATCAGCCCGGGCGCGGGCACCGCCGGCGGCGGGCGGGTCCTGCTCTACCACCCACCGGACGCGACCCCGAAGGTCGTCCTCGCCGATTTTCCCCCCGGCACCGTGCCCGTGGCGCTGAGTCTCAGCGGCGACGAGAAACTGCTGTACGTGGCGACCGCCGGCTCACCCTCGGCCGTCGGCCAGGTCCTGCTCGTCGACACCGCCGCCGACGTCCGCCTGCCCCAGGTGTTCAGCCCCGGCCGCGGCGGGCCCGCCCTGGCCGCGAGCCCCGCCGCCGCCCCGTACCCGCCCTGCCTCGTCATGGCGCCGCGCCGCAGCGGCACCGTCCTCCTCGCCGACCCCGCGCCGCTCGGCGCGGACCCCGCCGCCCCGCCCCGGCTCGCCGCCGAAGTGCCGCTGGGCACCGGCCTGGGCGAGGAACTCGTGTGGTCGTCGACCCCGGACGGCCCCGGCACAGCCGAACCGACCACACCCCAGGCCCCGGTCTGCACGGTCGCCGGCGTCACGCCCGGACGCGTCCTGCTCCGGGCCACCTACCTCCCCGACGAGGGCCTGCTGCCCTACCGGTGCGAGGTCGACCTCAAGCCCGGGGCGACCGGCAGCGGCGCGTCGGTCACCAAGAAGTCGATCACCAAGGAGCAGTACGACCTGATCCTCAACGTCCTCAACTGGTTCCACCCCGTCGGCGTCGAATGCGACACCGCCCGCCTGCGGACCCTGGCCGGCCTCGACGACCAGGACACGGAACGCCCGCGCCTGCACACCTTCCCGACCTACCACGTCACGGACCCCTTCTCGTCCCCCTTCATCCGCCTACGCAAGGACGGCCGCCATGCCTGACCACTACGTCCCCAAGTTCAGTCACAAGGACTGGATCGACCACCAGCACCGCGTCCAGGCGGGCGGCGAGGACGGCCTCAACAGTCGCTTCCACCAGCTGGAGGCCGAGTTCGCCGGTCTGGCGCAGAACCAGATCAATCCGATCATCGAAGAACTGGGCGGGGCGGTGCAGACACGGCACCTCACCCTGGCGCCCGCGCTGTTCCCCGACGAGGACAGCCCGGTCTGGATCCAGGGCGTGGACATGGTCGAGAAGCCCCTGCTCGCGGCGGAGGCCCACGGCTTCATGAGCATCGTCCTCCCGGACGGCGTGCGCGTGAAGTCGCTTCTCGTCACCGGCAACAAGTCGGCCGGCACCCTGACGGTCGCCCTGAAGCGGCGTCCCATCGGCAACGAGGGAGTCGGCGCGGAGCCCCTCGTGACGACGAACGTGCTGCAGACCCCCGAGAACGCGACGGGGGTGGTGCGCATCGAGAACGAGTCGCACCGCCACTTCCTGACGATCGACATCACCGGAGCCGCCAACGGCACGGCCAGGGTGTTCTGTGTACAGATCGCCTACGAGTGACGTCCCGACACACCCGAGAGGAGGCGACCATGTCCCCAGCAGGACCGGTCGTGGGACAGGAGAGCGGGGGCACCGGATTCGACACCATCGCCAAGGACGTCAAGTTCGCCGTCTTCGGCGACAGCGCGCAGGGCAGCGGCGTCGTCGGAGTGAGCGGGACGCCGAGCACGGAGGCGAAGGAGGTCGGTGCCGTGCTCGGCATCCATGAGAAGGACGGCGGCGTAGGGGTCCTGGGCTCCTCCCGCAGTTCCGGCACCGCCGGCACAGGAGTCCTCGGTACCAGCCTCGTCGGCGTCGGCGTGTCGGGCCTCGCCAAGGGGGCCGAACCCGGAGTGCTCGGCACCGGCACCCAGGGGCCGGGGGTGAAAGGCACGAGCCGCGGCGGCCCGGGTGTGAGCGGTGAGGGCACCGATCAGAGCCCGGGCGTCCTCGGCGCCGGCGGCGAGGGCCCCGGCGTGCAGGGGACGAGCGAGCGGGGCGCGGGCGTGGCCGGCAGCACCGAGGGCCCCGGCGCCGGCGTGTCGGGGACGGGCGTCGACGGCCCGGGCGTGACCGGAAGCAGTACCGGCTCGGGCCCGGGCGTCACGGGCGCCGGCGAGACCGGCCCCGGGGTCCGTGGCACGAGCGCCTCGGGCGCCGGCGTGACCGGCACCGGTGGCGGGGAGGGGGCGGGCGTCGTCGGCGAGGCCGGCGCCGGCGCCGGAGTCAGCGGTACGAGCGAGGAGGGCACGGGTGTCTTCGCCGAGACCCGCGGCGCCACGGCCTCGGGCGTGGAGGCGAAGGCGGTCGGCGGACCCGGGGTGACCGGGACGAGCACCGACGGACCCGGCGTCCAGGGCACCAGTACGAAGGGCGACGGCCTCAGCGGCCAGGGCGGAGGCGACGCCGCGGGCGTCAAGGGACACGCGACCGCCACCGGCCCGGGAGTCGCGGGCACCAGCGAACAGGGCGTCGGCCTGCGCGGCACGGCTGGAGCGGCGTCCGCGGGAGTGGAGGGCATCGCCTCCGACGGCGCGGGTGTGCTCGGCACGAGCACACAGGGAGCGGGCGTCTCCGGCACCAGCGAACAGGGCCCCGGCGTCCTCGGCGAGAGCGACAGCGGTGTGGGCGTCGAAGGGAAGGCCGGCGGAGCCGACCCCGGCGTACGGGGGACCGGCACCTCCGGCCCCGGCGTCTCCGGGACCAGCGACGCCGGCCCCGGCGTCCTCGGCACCGGCGATGACGGCGCCGGCCTCTCGGGCGTCAGCGACAGCGGCGCGGGCGTCCTGGCCGAGAGTACGAGCGGACCCGGAGTCTCCGCGTCGAGCACCACGGGCGCCGGCGTCACGGGCATCAGCGAGGAAGACGTGGGAGTCGCCGGCGAAGGCGGGGGAGCGCACCCCGGTGTGCGCGGCACCGGCGGCGACGGCCCCGGCGTGTTCGGCCGCAGCACGGACAACCACGGGGTGCAGGGCAAGGGCGGTCGCGAGAACGCCGGCGTCCTCGGCGAGTGCACCTTGGGGCCGGGCGTCAAAGGCACCAGCGACCAGTACTACGGCGTCGAAGCCCACGGCGCCACCGGCCTGTACGCGAAGGGGACGGAGAAGGCGGCGTTCCTGGACGGTGACGTCGTCATCACCGGGACGGTGTCCGACAGCGTGAACATCATCAGGATCGACCACCCCATCGAGCCCGAGAACCGCTTCCTGGTCCACGCGGCCGTCCAGTCCCCGGACCTGAAGAACGTGTACGACGGCACAGCGACCCTCGACGAACAGGGCCGCGCCACCGTTGAACTGCCCGAGTGGTTCGAGTCGCTGAACGAATCCTTCCGCTACCAGCTCACCGCGATCGGCGCCCCGGCCCCCGACCTCCACGTCAGCCGCCCCCTCACCGATCACACCTTCGCCATAGCGGGCGGCGGTCCCGGCCTAGAGGTCTGCTGGCAGGTGACCGGAGTCCGCTGCGACAACTGGGCCAGAGCCCACCCCCTGACCCCCGAAGAGGAGAAACCCCCGAACCAGAAGGGCCTCTTCCTCCACCCCGAACTCCTCGGCCACCCAACGGACCGGTCCCTCTCGAACTCGTCGAGGTAGTCATGGCGGGGTCCGGCTGCCGGAGCTGCGTGCGTGCGGGGTGTGGCGCAGGGGGGGGGCGGGCATGGCGGTGCCGACCGGCATCCGAAGCAGGCCGGGGCCGGCGACAACCACCTGCATGGCAGGTCCTCCTCGGTCGGGGTGCTTGAATGGACTGTCGTTCCTGGTCTTGTGAGGAGAAAAGCTGTGCCCCTGGTCTCGGTCGTGATGCCCGTGTACAACTCGGCGACGACCCTTGGCCCCGCCGTCCGGTCGGTGCTCACGCAGACCCACGCCGACCTGGAGCTGCTGGTCACCGACGACCAGTCTTCCGACGGCTCCATGGATCTGCTCCGCGAGTTCGCCGAGCAGGACGAGCGCGTCCTGCCGCAGTCGGCGCCCGAGCGGGGCGGCGCGGGCCGGGCCCGCAACCTCGCGATCGAGCGTGCCAGGGGCGACTACATCGCCTTCCTCGACAGCGACGACATGTGGCTGCCGGAGAAGACCGAGAAGCAGCTCGCCTTCGCCGCCGAGGGCACGGCGCCGCTCACGTTCACCTCGTACTTCAAGATGGACGCCGACCACACCGGCGAGAGCACCGACTGGGTCCCGAACGGCCGCGTGATCCGCGCGCGCGACCACGTGGACTACCGCGCGATGCTGGTCCGGGACTACATCGGCGCCCTCACCGCCATGTACGACCGCAGGATCCTGGGCACGAGGCTGATGCCGGAGATGCACAAGCGCCAGGACTACGCCCTGTGGCTGTCGATCATGCGGGACGGCGCAGACGCCCGCGGCCTGGCCGAGCCGCTCGCGGTGTACCGGGCCCACCAGGCGAACTCCCTGTCCTCCAACAAGGCGTCCTTGATCAAGTACAACTGGGAGCTGTACCGCGAACACGAGCACCTGTCCGTCCCCCGCTCGGCCCGGGCGCTGGCCGGCGCGGCGTGGCAGTCACTGCGCAACTCCCGGATCTAGCCCGGCGCCGTCCGGGGCGCGCAGGAACGGCGGGAGAAGCGGGGCACCGACGAAACGCGCGGGTCAGGACCACGGTGAGGTCTTTCGGTGAGGTGGGATCCCGACGGGGCAACGGCATGTCCGTGTCCTCAAGCCGTGCGCGTCATGCGCGTCATGCGCGTCATGCCCGTACGGGATTCTCCGGCGGACCGGACGGTGCGCGCCGGCGGCTCGACGAGCGGGTACGTCTCGGCCTCGCTGCGCGAGCCGACCGGCTGGGTACCGGTCTTCCCTTTCACGGTGGGCCGGATCCACGTCGCTGCGGCCCCCTGATGCCAGGGATGGACGGACGGCGCACCAGGAGGCACCGGAAGGGCTCGCGGCCATTGTCACGCTGACGGATCAGAGACGGCCCCGGCGCTGACCGGGTCAGCGGGTGAGCGCCGCGCCGAGTTCGTCGCGCCCGTCCGCTCCGGTCTTCCAGAAGACCGCCTTGAGGTGGTCGTCGACCGTGTACGCGGACAGGCCGAGGCGGCGGGCAATCTGCTTGACGGACGCTCCCGTGCGGAGCTGTGTGACGACGTCGCGTTCCCGCGGAGTGAGGGAGTACCACGCAACATAGGGACGGCAGGACGAGGTCCCAGGTGGCCCCCTGAACGACGAGGACGACATCGCCTGTGGCGCCCGCGTCGAGCACCTGGCCCTGGCAGGCGCTCCAGCGGCCGCAGGCCGGCCGCCGGCGGCGCGCACACCAGGGGGAGCGACCCGCCCTGACGGCGGGCTTCTGCCCGGGCACGCGCCGCCCACTGGTCCAGCCACAGCAGCGCCTGCGGGCTGACAGCCTTGATCCGGTGATCGGGGCCGACGGTGATCACGCCCGCCGCCAGAGGCGGAACCTCGGGGCAGAGCGGGCCGGCGGTCGTGTACCGGTGCAGGGCGGCCAGCAGCGCCGGTACGAGCCGGGCCGCCCGCTCGGCGTCGTCCTGGCCGAACGGCGCTGCACCCGCGCAGCGGAGCAGCCCGAGCGCTCCCCACACGCCCCGGCCCCCACGACGACGGCCGCGGGGTCCGCAGGAGCGTCTGAATCGCCGGACGCCGCGGGCCGCCTCCCAGATGCCGGTGCATGACGAGCTCCCTGACCAGCGCGGGGTCGTACTCGTGCCAGAAACTGAAACTGAGTCCTGGCTCGCCGCCGCGTAGAGGTCACGCGCCAGACGCCTGTCGTCGAAGAACGTGACGCCCAGATCGGTCCACTATCCCCGCAAATGTCGAGTGAGGCCCGGAGCGGCCGGGAACCCCGACAGGCAGACCTCGCCCGCGCCTCACCGTTCACGCGGTGTGAGAGCGAGGTCCGTCGCCCGGCAACCGGCGAGGAATCCGTGCGGAATCAGCCCCGCTACCAATGGATTCCGGACATCGGGTACGGACCGTGGCTCATGGGGTGGAGGTGTCCGACAGGCTTTCGCCGAGACGGCTGTGAGAGGTGGTGCGCGAGTGGACGAGTTGGAACTCCACCGGGCGGTGGGTCTGATCCGGGACGAGCTGGTTCGGGCAGCGGCCGAAGGTGCCGGAGAGCGGCTCCGTTTCGAAGTCGGGCCCATCGGCATGGAGTTCGCGGTCGAACTCCGCAAGGACGTAGCGGCCAAGGGCGGCTTCCGGGCCTGGGTGGTGTCCGCGGACGTCAACGCCGGGCTGTCGCGAACCACCACTCACCGCATCAACCTGACTCTCACGCCCGTGTACGGTGACGGGCAGCCGGTCCAGGTCTCGGAGGAGGTGCCCGGCGGTACGGGTGCCGTCGAGGGTGGCAGCCTGTTCCGGCCGCCCGCGTCCGGCTGACCCAGTCTCGGCCCGATGGACAAACGACGGGTGGTGGCTGTCCGGGCCACGTACGAAGGTCGGCCGACCCGGATCAGCTCCGGCTATGTGATCGCGCCCCGTCTGATCCTCACCGCAGCCCATGCCGTGCCGCCCGGTGCCAGGGCTGAGGTCCAGCCCCTCCAGGCGCCCGGACTGCTCCCGTGCACCAGCGTCTGGGACGGCCGGGAACGAGGATTGGACGCACTCCTTCTGGAGGTGCCGGCCCAGCACTGGCCCAGCCGGTTGAGCGACTCCCCCGTGCGGTACGGACGCCTGGTCACCTCCCTACCGGGAACCACGGCCACCGCCATCGGCTTCGCGGCGGCCGGGCGGACCGCCGGCGAGATCGAGACGACCCAGGTGAGCGGTGTCGTCCACCCCGGGGACGGCATGCTCGGAGACCGGTGGCGACTCAGTGCCCACGGTCCGGTCCCCGATGGGCCGGGGGCCTCGGGCTGGCAGGGCATGTCGGGGGCGGCCCTGTGGGCCCACGGGGTGCTCTGCGGCGTCATCACGGAGGACGCCGCGAACTGGGCCCACGGCAAACTCGACGCGGTCCCGGCGCACCGGCTGCTGCGGGACCCGGAGTTCCAGGAGGTACTCCGGGAACGGACCGGACGGACCGCGGTCGTGGAGCCCGTAGAGCTGCTGCACCTCAGCGAGTCCCCGGCTCCGCACCGGCTGCCGCGCTCCCCGGCCGAACTGCTGAGACCGCAGGTGGAGGCAATGCCCTTCATCGGCCGCACCGCGCTGCTCGACGAGCTCCGGGAATGGTGCGGGGGAGAGGGCGTCTCGGTACGGCTCGTCGTGGGACCCGGCGGCCAGGGCAAGACGCGCCTCGCGCGGGAGTTCGCCCGACGGCTCGCGGCCGAGGGCTGGGCGGCCTGCCAGTTCCGGGAAAGCGGCCCGGCGAGTGTCGGAGACGGGCACGGGCAAGGGCTGGCAGCCCTCGCCGCGGTCGATCGGCCGCTGCTCATCGTCATGGACTACGCCGACACCCGACCCTCGCTGATCACGGATGTGCTCCGGGTTCTGGAGGAGCGCCCCGTGGACGCTCCGGTCCGCCTCCTGCTGATTGCCCGCAGCAGCGGGGAGTGGTGGCAGCACCTGCCAGGAAACGGCCCCCGCAGCGCGGGGATTCTCGGCGGAGCCCGCGTGGTCCGGCTGCGGGACGCGGCGGAGGGCGCCTCCGAACGACAGCGGTTCTACCGCGCGGCGGTGACCTCATTGGCGGTGCGGCTCGCTCGACTTCCCGGTCACACGGAGACCGACTGGGAGGCGGCCGGGCGCTCGCTCGCTCCCGGGCCGGAGCATTTCGCGGGCGCCTCCTCGGGTTCGGCACTCGTCCTTCAGATGCGGGCACTGACCGACCTGCTGAACGCCGGCAAGGGACAGGGCCCCCGGATTTCCGGAACCTCCGACTCGGAGGTCGACGTGGAGAGCCTGCTGCTCGACCACGAAGAGGGCTACTGGCGGCGGACAGCCGCACAGTACCCAGCCCTCGCGGACCTCGAAGCCGGTGTGCTCGCCGAGGCCGTCGCCCTCGCGACGCTCACCCGGGTACGGAACGGGGACCGGGCCGTGCAGCTGCTCGCCACCGCCCCCGCGCTCGCAGGTCTCAGCGAGAAGGTGCTGACCGCCCTGACCCGCTGGCTGCGCGATCTCTACCCCGACATCAACGACTCCTACTGGGGCGCGCTGGCACCTGACCGCCTCAGCGAGTACCACGTGGCTCGGCGGGTCCACGGCGGCTCCGGTCTTCTGACGTCCCTCCTGCCGCAACTGGAGGAATCCGAGGCCGAACATCCGCTCACCGTCCTGGCCCGCGCGGCGGCGCTCCCGGTCAGACTGGACCCCGATCTCGCGGGGAAGATCGACGACCTGGTCCGGACGTTCCCTCGGCGACTCGTCGTGCCGGCCGTGACGGTCGCCGTACGGTCCGAGAACCCCGGAGTGCTCGTGAACCCCGTCAGTACGGTGGTGCAACGGGCCGACCTGCCGGTCGAGCTGGCGGAGCGCCTCCTCTCGGCCGTCCCCCAGCGCAGTCGGCTGCTGGGTGACGAAGCCGTCCGGCTCGCCGTGCGGCTCCGCGCGGTCCGGCGGAACCGGGTGCTGTGGCGGGCCGGCGGGCGCATAGGACCCGTCCGCGAGCGAGCGGGGTGGGCGGCCGCCGAACACGAGCTCGCGTTGAGGCTGGGCGCGATTCATCGCTGGGAGGAGTCACTCGCAGCGAGCAGCCGCGCGGTGGGGATCTACCGCGTGCTGGCCCATGGCTCCCCCGAGGAGTTCCAGAAGGATCTGGTGGACGCACTGAGCTTCCGGTCGATGGCGCTTTCGGAACTGGCACTCGACCAGGACGCGCTCGCCGCGGCGACCGAGGCCGTCACGATGGGCGAACGGCTGGTGGAGGAGGGCGGCGACGAGGAGGGGCATCACCGGCTGCGGCTGGCCGTCGCACTGAGCAACCGGTCCGTCCCGCTCGCCGCGAAGGGCGAACTGGCGGCGGCGCTCACGTCCTGCGAGCAGGCGCTCGACCTGTTGACCGGCCTGGCCCGGGACCGGCCCAGCGGCTACGACGAGGTACTCGGAGGCGTACTCCACAATCTGGCGAACCGCTACGCCGCCGTGTTCACCGCTGTCGAGGACGCCGCGAGGGTCAGCGGCCTCGCGGTCCAGGTCAGGCGCCGGCTCGCGCTCGCTGTACCCGATGCCCATCTGCGCGACCTGCTCGACTCGCTGCACAACCACGCGGCCGATCTGACCGCCGCTGGTGAGCACGTTCGCGCCCTTGAGGTCCTGGAAGAATGCGTCGCTCTCTCCCTCGAACTGGCCGAGGAGCGCCACTCGGTGCAACTGGCGCAGCTGGCCCGGGCCCTGTTGGCACAGGCCTCCGTACTCGACGAACTGGAGAGGTACACCGAGGCGCTGCTGTGCAGTGCGCGGGCGGTCCTGTTCTACCGTGCGCTGGCCGACCGACTGCCCGACAGGTACGAGCCGCACCTGATGAAGGCTCTGGGCGTCAACGCGGTGCTGGCTCTGCTGGCCGGAACCGACGCCGCCCGTTACGACGCCCTCATCGACGAACGCGACCGGCTACGTCGGCGCATCAGTGAGAGGGAGCACGAACGGCAGATGCACCGCACCCGCTGGCAGCGACGGCGGGACCGGACCGTCCTGGGCCTCCTGTGGGCCGGGCGCCTGCTGGCATCGCTCCCAAGGATCCGCGTGGCCATCGACGTACACCGGCCCGGGCCCCGGGTCCGGTCCATCGCACGCCTCCGGCTGCGCTGCTATCTCACCGGGCCGAATCCGCCCGCACTGCTCCGACCCGACCGCCCGAATCCAGTGCCACCTCAGGTGCAGCCGGACGACGCTGGGGACTTCCCGCGGGAGGACCCGGTTCAGGAGGGGGCCGGTCCGGCGTCCCCCGAGGGGCCGTCGTAGTTCAACGGAGTAGACCGTGTTGGGGGGACCCCACGCGTGCGGAGATGCTGACCGCAGCACAGGCGAACGCTCAGGGCAGGGTCGGACCCAGCTGCCACAAACGCTCGTGGACCAGCCCGACAGCACCCCGACAGCACCCGCTTCCGGCACCTCCCGCTGGTAGTCGCTCCTGGACGACCAGACACTCAGGCTCCCGCCGCCCGGAGGTTCCCAGGTACCCGACCGCCAGGTGCTGACCTCGACCTGTCGATCGGCTGGGACCGATTCGAGAAGCTCATCCTCGCCGTAGCGAGCAGGTTGTCGTCGTGCAGTGCGAGGACTACAAGACGTTCACGGCCGGCCAGCTGCGTGCTGCTGTCGAGGAGTTCGCCACCGGAGATCGCCCATTCGACGCCCGGTAGATGATCATCGCCACATCCGCCGGAACGGAACGCACCCAGCTCGCCGACGAGTTTCACCGCCGGCAGAAGAGTCCCCAGGACCTGGAACTGGATCTGTGGGGCGCCGAGCAGATCAACGACTTCCTAGCTTCCCAGGCCGATGTCGTTGCTCGTTTTTGGTCCCGTGAGACAGCAGAGTTCTTCTGTACCGGCACACCGCTCACCGGCGTACCCGCCCCCCTGCCCGACCGGCAGGGAACTGGCAGACCGCATCCTCTTGGGGCCACTCACCACCCGTGTCGTGCGACCGATCCTGCGCGCGGCAAAGGACGAGTACGCCACCGCGCCCGAACAATCGGCACGCAAGTACGGCGACATCGCCACCCGGATGGAAGACGCCGGCTTCCGTGGCCACGCGACCGTACTGCGCGAGCGGCAGCTGGAGGCCCTGCAAGCCGCAGAAGCACGAGACCACGCAGCCGATCTCGCCGCCCGCCTCGCCGCCGAAGCACTCCATGCCGGCGACAGGCACGAGCCGAGAAGGCTGGCGGGACTGCTCGACGAGCTCGCCCGCAAGGCAGAGGAAGCAGAGTTGCAGCAGGCCCCAGATCCGACGGCACGCACAAATCATCCGCACGGCCGTTGAAGCAGTGCTTCACTCCCTCGGCACGTCGTACGACACACTCGCCGATGTCCTGTACGCGGGGCCGGACCACCATGCCGCCTACCGGCCTGTCCTCTTCCTCCTCTCCGTCGAACGCCGCTTCGCCCTGGGGCACGATCTGCCTGCCAATCACCGGCTCCTCATCGACAAGGCTGTCCAGGAGGCCGAGGAACAGCGCCGGGACGACCACGACGACGACACCCTCGTCCGACTGCGCGCCTCATGCGAGCCGAATACGACGATGCAGAACGCCGAACCCTTCTCAAGGCGGCCCGAAACCAGACCGTCCCGGGACGGCACGCTGCGCTGATCAAGGCACGCGAAGCGCGAAGGAACTGCTTGGAAGGCAGGGCCGAGGAAGCCGTCGACGCCTGGCGGGAGGCAGTCGCCGACGCGATCCACGCCGGACTCACCCATGAGGCGGCCGACTGGCTCTACGCCATCCGCATGGCCAACGTGCGCTGCGGCTGGCGGTTCGGCTCCGTCTACTCCCCGGACATCCACGTCTCCCAGGCGCCCTGGGAGAGTATCGTCGAGTTCATGGAGGAAGTGCGTGCTGGAGTCAGCGCGCTCGGAATCAACCCCGACTTCATCCCCCGTGTCTGACCGGCCCCTGTCGGCCCCGGTCACCCGCGAGACGGTCTGGGCGAGCCCGGCGGAACGATGGCAGTGGGATTGTCCTGAACGGGCCCGAGACCGGAGCTGCGCCTGCACGCGGGCGGCGAGCTGATCACCATCCTGCGCCGCAAGGAAGCCGAAACACCGCGCCCCATCAACCTGGCCGCGGCGGCAGTGGCTTGGCTTGCGCGGGGATGGTTTCGAGGGTGGCGCGCCATCCGAGTCCGGGGCGGTGTTCATGAGAACCGGCGGGACCTACTGGCCGCTTCGTTCTGGTGGGTGGGAGACGCGTGATGGACCGGGTGCCGCGGACCGTACGCCGCCGTGATGCTGCCGGCGGGGCTGCCCAGCCCGTTGCGGGCGACCGCTGAGCCAGAGTGCACGGCTGGGTGCTGCGACTTCCTGACCGCGGTCGTGCAGCGGTTTGGCGACATCGTCCAGTGGTCGGAGGGGAGGTGCCGCAGTGGTCCCCGCTCGCCCCCGCCCCCCTACCCGCCGCCGGAACTCCACTTCGACGCACATCAGTACGACGCCGAAGCAACCCGCGCCGAGGCCGACCGCTGGTGGCAGGTGTACTCGTAGTCCACCGAGACGTCTCCCCGCCCACTCACAAGCTTTGCTCTCCGTGCCCGCAAGGGCGGCGTTCAGGTTGATCTGCTTCCTGCGCGGGTGGGGGAGGGATTCTGGTTCAGGTCGGTCATCGTCCGTGCGCGCTTCGGTGGGTGTCGGCCGGCTCTGTGCTGCTTTGGTTCGGCGGGCGCGTTCTTCGGGTCCCGGTCGCCGTGATCTCCGGGGGGCTCGGCGGCTGGCCGGTCAGTCTGCGATGAGTTCTGTCGCGCAACCGTCGGTGAATTCCTCCGCTTCTGTGCCCGACAGGCCCAGGGTCATCACGTAGGACCGTTCGCACAGTGCCTCGGCCTTGGTCCGGGAGATGTCCGGCCAGGTGCCTGTCTCGCGCAGTTCGACACCCGCTTGCCTGCCCTCGCGGTACGTGGCCGTTTCCGCTGGAGGCTCGCTCGCGGAGCAGGCCGCCGTAGCAGCGATCACGAAGAGGCCTGCGATACCCCTCAGGGCGCGCGTGCGTTCTCTGCCCGGGTTCCACCACACCATTTCCCACCCCATCGACGCGTGTTTCAGCTGGTCAACCTACCGTCCCGGCGGAAGTGGGTATGGGCTGGGTTGCTGGAGATCGGTCTGTGCCCGTGCCGTCCGTGGCGCCCAGTGGGCCACTGCCGTCGAGGATGCCGGGGTGGCCGCGGAACTCGGCGTGATCCCTTCCCGTGCGCAGGAGCAGGGCCCATCGCTTGAACCGCCGGGGATGGGCCCTGTTGCTGTGTACGCGTCAGACCGCCGTCGGCGAGCCAGCCGCACCCCGCTCCGCTTCGAAGCCCCGGCCTGCGTCTCCGTCGCTGCCGAGGGTGGCGCCCCAGTCGATGTCGTCTCTTTTCAGAGCACGGAGGGAATCCCGATGCCGTGGACGGCCAGGTATCGCTCCATCCGGGCCCTGAGTCCCTGCCGGCGCCTGGTCTTCACCGCAAGGGCGTAGGCAGACTTCCCGAAGGCTCCGGTCATCAGCAGGTCGAGATCGCCTCGTGCGAACAGCACGTCGTAGAACGGCGCGAGCGTCTCGTCCGTGTAGGCGAACTGGCTCATGAGCAGCTGCAACGGCGTTCCGTAGCCCTCCGCCACGGCGTTGACGTCGGCGCCGTCGTCGAGCAGTCGGCGCAGCAGCGGCGCTTCGAGTTCGGGAGCGAGATGAGCGCTGCCGAGCAGGACGTGCAGCGCGTTCACGCCGTCATGGGCCGTCGTCGCGTCGGCGCCGTCGTCGAGGAGGCGGTTCGCGATCGCGCTGCGCGCACCAGGGTCCACGTTCGTCAGCGCGCCCATCAGGACGCTGCGACCGTTCACCTCGGCGTTCGGCTGAGAAGGGTCGTACGCGTCGAGGAATTCGCCGAAGGAGGCCGTCTGCGCGGCGTACACGATGTCCATTCCACTCCTTCCGGGTCCGGGGCCGATCTGCGTCCCACACACCAGTCTCACTCACTGAGGGATCCGCATGACCGGCTGGATGCCGGCGTCCGGAGCACACTCTCGGCAAGCGAGCCGGGCACGGCTCGACAATCTCTTCCTGTGGTGACGCCCACCGCCAGGTTTCTGAAGTTGCCAGTCGCTTTGAACGGGGTGCTGTACCCGATCGCTGGAGCTGGCGAGTGTGCAGCCGGCTCCAGCCCGTCTGGTGTGCGGGAAGAGCCGTCGGCATGGCTGCTCGGAACGGCACGGACAGGGGCCGAGGTAGGTCATTTCAGCGTTGAGATGTCAGCCAGCGGGAGCGGAGCCGTTCGACGTACCAGGAGGGGAGAGAGCCGCCGTCAGTGCCTGAAAGCGTCTTGCAGGAGTGCCGTGCTCAGCTTCTTGTCCTTGATGTATGGGTTTTGGCTCGCGTCGAGCCCGAACAGCGCGTAGACGCGCTGGAGTCCTTACTGATCGTTTCAGAATGCGGTTCGGAGGCGGCGGAGACATACGAGGCTGCAGGCCAGTTCGAGCAGGCCCTGGTGGAGATCGGCGCGTCGCTCGTAGCGGGTGCGGAGTCGTTTGAACTGGTG
>NZ_JABBGE010000006.1:504624-596581 GCF_012927245.1 Streptomyces sp. R302 | reverse complement strand
AGGGCGCGGGGTTCGAGGACGGCGGAGCGGAAGGTCTCCAGGAAGCGGCGCTTGGCCGTCGTCGACATGTCGAGGCCGTGGGTGATGCCGTCGCTGCCGAGGTAGTCCAGGAGCGGGCGTTTGAGGGCGGGGTTGTTGTGGCCGTAGTTGAGCGAGCCGGCGCCGGCGAAGAAGTCGAGGAAGGGCCGGCCGTGCTCGTCGAACAGGCGGCTGCCGGTGGCGCGTTCGAAGACCGTGGGCCAGGTGCGGCAGTAGCTGCGCACCTCCGACTCGACGGTCTCGAAGACGGTGGGTTCGGTATCGGCGATGAGCGTCATGCGGGACTCCAGTGCGTGGGGCGGTGGCGGAGGGGGCGGGCCGCTTCAGAAGGCCAGCGGGGCGATGCGGTGCAGCACCTCGGCCTCGTGGCCGGGCGTCGGGAACGCGGTGGCCGGGAAGAGGACCGTCCGGCTCACCCGGGCACCGTGCCGCCGGGCGTAGGCGCTGAACAGACGCTCCGAGGCCTGGTTGTCCGGGGTGATGGTCGTCTCGACGGCGTCGAGCGGATGCGCAGCCGCGACCCGCTCCGAGAGGTGGTCGAGGAGCGCGCCGGCGATGCCGCGGCCGCGGTGCGCGGCGTCGACGGCGATCTGCCAGACCAGCAGCGTCCCCGGCGCGTCGGGGCGGAGGTAGCCGGTCACGAAACCGACCGGGCGGCCCTCCGCGTCACGGGCGACGGCGGACGTGTCGGCGAAGTCGCGGCACCACAACAGGTAGCTGTAGGAGGAGTTGACATCCAGGGTCTCGGACTCCTGCGCGAGACGCCAGAGTTGGGCGCCGTCACCGACCCGGGGCCGTCCGACGGTCCACTCCCGGGCGGAGACCGGCGCCGCGTCCCGGACGTCTTCCGGTGCTGTGTGAGCTGTGGTCATGAGCGCCGAAGTTACCCAGCGCAGTCGGCAACGTCTTGAAGCGCAGGGGTTCCGTGGGGTGGCGGCATTGTGATAAGGGGGCAGCGTCCGGCGGTGCTCTCATCGGCTGTAGGGCTGAGCCCCAGGGGGTGGATATGGCGCTTTAGCAGGGCAAAACAATGCTAAGTAACGACAAGGTAACATCTTTGCGTTGTGCCACTTTTGCTACCTCAGTGTTACCGCATCGTCGGCCCTGTAGGAGTTTGGCCGGTGAAGGGCGGGTTAGGGATGGCCCTTCCCTCTCGTGAATGGCCGGCCCGAGCGTGGGGAGACGCGTCGAAAGAGCCGGACGAAGAGGGTGGTTTTCCATGAATCCCCGGACGTCGTCGATGAATCCCCGTACGTCGTCGATACTCGGCCGCCATCCCGCGGCCATGGCCTCGACCGAGGCGAGAGAACAGCTGGCGGCCTGCATCGATTCGTGCCTCGTCTGCGCGCAGACCTGTACGACGTGCGCGGATGCCTGTCTGGCGGAGGAGGGGGTGAAG
This sequence comes from Streptomyces sp. R302, assembly GCF_012927245.1. Taxonomy (GTDB): domain Bacteria; phylum Actinomycetota; class Actinomycetes; order Streptomycetales; family Streptomycetaceae; genus Streptomyces. The sequence continues at coordinate 595,143 of NZ_JABBGE010000006.1, read as the reverse complement.
GACCTGGTCGGTTGCGTGCGGCTCGATCTCGACTGCGCCGACGTCTGCTCCGCCACGGCGTCCGTGCTGGCGCGTGCGTCCGGCGGGATCGAGCGGGCCGCCCGAGACCTCCTGAGGGTCTGCTCCGACGTCTGTGCGGCATGCGCCGACATGTGCGCGGGGCACGCGGAGGAGTACGCGCACTGTCTGGTCTGCGCCGAAGCCTGCCGGGACTGCCAGCACGCGTGCAAGGATCTCCTGGACGCCTTGCCCTGACCGCGGGCGGCTGGTCTTGCCGCGGTGTCTACGTCGGCTCGTCGGACTTCAGCCGCACGAAGGGGATCTGTTCGCCCGCCGAGCGGAAGTCGATGGTGTCGCCCTCGACGGGGAAGCCCATGTAGCGGCAGAGCGTCCGCGCGGCGCGGGGATGCCGGCGGGCGTACTCGGTCATGATCCGCCCGCCCTCCTCGGGGGTGGGGAACTGGGCCGTCACGACGTAGTAGCCACGCCCGAACTGGATCGTCGCCTGGGGGGTGTGGCGCAGGTTGCGGTACCACTGGGCCTCCGGCCCGAAACCGGAGGCGACGGTCCAGGTGCCTTGATGGCGGTCCCGGGCCACCACCTCCAAGACCACCTCGCGCGAGCGGCCCGACTGCCGACCGGTGTGGATCAGCAGGAGCAGCCGCCCGCCGAACAGGGGGCCGAGGCCGGCGCGGAAGAGGCGGATCGGCGAGCGGAGAAGCAGTCTCCTCCAGCCGACGGGAGGGCGGGGACGCTGAGGGGAGGTGGGCATGCGGCTGGCCTCCGGGTGTGACAGCTGGCCTTGATACGCCATGGACGCGGTTCGGTAACGTCCCGGTGTCGACTATTTCGCGACGCAATCAAACTATTGCATAGTCTCAACGTGGGGCCGGGAGCACGACTGAGCACAAGGCTTCTCGGCGCCGCACAGTACGCGGGCAGCCCTCCATGGTGGCTGGTGGCCGAGGGCTTCTTCGTCGCGTCCGCCGCGGCCCTGCTCGTCAGCGGGGCGGGCGCCGGCGCCGTCCTGATCGGTATGACCTCGTCCCAGGCGGAGGCGGCGGTCTTGGTGGCGACGGCTGCCGTGGCGCTGTACCTGCTGTTCATCCGGGCCGGCCATCTGCTGGTCGCCCTCCTCGTGGCCGTCGGTTTCCTCTTCGCCCCGGCCGTTTCGGCGCTCGCCGCCGACGCGGTTCTGTCGGGTGCCGGCCGGACCCAGGACGTGGTGGTGACCGCGGTCGCTCACGAGCCGCTCGATCGCCCTGTCTACCGGTGCTCCGTCCGGCTGCAGGACGGCTCCCCCGTACGGCAGAGGCTGTGGCGCGGATGCGGGCCCGAGGTGGTGCCGGGCGACCTGATCGGCATGGTCTACGACCCCCGCGACAGGGTCGCCCCGCGGGGACTCGAAGGACGTGGCCCCCTGCTGCGGAGACTGGCCTGGACGACCGTCCTGCTGCTCGGCTTCGCGGCCGTCTCCTTCGTCGCCGTGGTGCGGTCCTATCGTGTCTCGTCCGTGGGGTCGGACCAGCCCAGGGGGAGCGGATCGACGTCCCCCGCCCGGTAGGGCGGTTCCTGGCCGGCGGAGTTGAAGGCGGTGAGCGCGTCGACGAGGGCGCTGCGCTGGGCGGGGTCGAGCCGGCGCAGGATGCCCGTGATCTCGTCCCTGCGCCGCGTGGTCACGTGCCGGACGACGCGGTCGCCCTCGGACGTCAGGCTCTGCACGGTTTCGCGCCGGTTGCCGGGATTGGTGCGGCGGCTCACCAGGCCGGCCGCGATCAGCCGGTCCACCATCCGCATGGCGGTGGAAGGCTGGACCCCGAGGTGCTCCGCCAGCGTCACCAGCTTCGACGGCCCGTGGGTGGACAGCACCACGAGCATCCTGAACTGGGGCAGGGTGATGCTCTCCTCGACCGTCGCCAGCGACCGCGCCGACACGGCCACCAGAAGTCGCGAAGCCGTGAGCACGGCGCGCGTGACGGCCTCGATGTCGTCCGGCGCCGGCTCGGTACCCGCGTGCTCCTGCATACGACCTTTCTACCCTGCGAAGCGCGGCGGTCCGTCATGACCTCCCGCTCGCTCGTGCTGCGGACGGTAGCGCAACAGCAGCAAGGCGGCGTCGTCCCCGAGCGGCCCTTCGGTGTGTCTGACGAGGTCCCCGTGAAGCCTCTCCAGAGCGAGCTCGGGGCTCTCCGCGTCCAAGAGGCGGAGCCGGTCCACCAGCGGGTAGAACGCGCCCCGCCGGTCACGGGCTTCGACGACGCCGTCCGTGTACAGCAACAGCTGGTCGCCCGGAGCGAACTTTCCCGTCAGCGGTTCCGGGCTTTCCGTCCCGTCCAGCCCGAGGCCCAGCGGCGGTGCGGGCGTCCCCGGTTCGAGGAATCGGACCGTGTCGGCGGAACCGAGCAGCAGGGGCGCGGGATGGCCGTAGTTCAGCAGCGTCATGGTCCGGTCCGGCCGCACCTCCGCGATCACCGCGGTGACGAACCGCTCGCCCTGAAGAGTCCGGTCCATCGCCCGCTCCAGCCTTGTGCTCACACCCGACAGCTCCGGCTCGTCGTGGGCCGCTTCGCGAAAGGCGCCCAGCACGTCCGCCGCCGTCTCCACCGCGTCGAGCCCCTTGCCCTGCACGTCTCCGACGATGACCCGCACGCCCCCGGGGAACGTCACCACCTCGTAGAGGTCCCCTCCGATGCGCGCCTCCGCGACGGCCGCCGAGTACGAGACGGCCACGAGGAGCTCGCCTGCCTGACGCGGTACGGGACGCAGGAGAACCCGCTGCGCGACCTCCGCGATCGAGCGGACGTTGGCCAGTTCCGCCTCCCGGCGGCGACGCGTCACCGCCGCGGCCAGGCCGGCCGCGGTGACCCCGGCCACCGAGATGAGTGCCGTCGTGCCGCGCCGCCCGGGAAGCAGTCCGTCGTACCAGCCCAGGGCCAGGCAGAGGATCAGGGCCAAGCACCCGACCAGGGCGGTGCGGGCCGGTCCGCCGGTGAGCCCCGCGAAGGCCGGCCCCAGTGCCACCAGCGGCAGCAGGCCGACCGTGGGGCCGGCGGCGACATCCGCCACCAGGGTGACCGCCATGACGATGTAGGGAAGGAGCGACAGAACCCAGGTGCCGGACGGCTGCTGGTCGGACAAGGCGTTCCCCCGGAGGTGCTCTTCACTCATGGCTACCTTGAGCCTATGCAACGATCCTGTGGGCGGAGACGGCTTTCCCCGCCGGTTACCGAATCGATGAATCGTTCTCCGCCGCGCGTCCACCGGCAGGCGGCCGGTGAGGACCGGGGCCGCGCACGCGGGACCGCTTGTCGCCCGAGACCGTACTGATGACGGAAGGCTTACGTCTCGGCACGGACGCTCCCGCGGTGCGGCACCTGCCTCTAACGTCGCACCATGCGCGTACTCGTCACCGGAGGAGCCGGGTTCATCGGCTCGCACATCGTCACAGAACTGCTCTCGGCGGGCCACGAGCCCGTCGTCCTGGACGCGCTGCTGCCGAGCGCTCACGCCACCGCCCCCGGCCCCTCGCCGGTGGAGTTCCTGCACGCGGACGTCCGGGACCCGCGGGCGGTGCGGTCCGCGCTGGACGGGGTGCGGGCGGTCTGCCACCAGGCCGCCATGGTCGGCCTGGGCAAGGACTTCGCCGACGCGCCGGACTACGTCGGCTGCAACGACCTGGGGACCGCGGTGCTGCTCGCGGCGATGGCGGAGACCGGCGTGCGACGTCTCGTCCTCGCCGGTTCCATGGTCGTGTACGGGGAGGGACGCTACGAGTGCCCCGGCCACGGCCCCGTACGGCCGGGGCCCCGGCGCGCCGAGGACCTGGCGGCGGGACGCTTCGAGCCCCGGTGCCCCGCGTGCGGCGCCGAACTCGCCCCGGGGCTCGTCCGCGAGGACGCGCCGGCCGACCCCCGGAACGTGTACGCGACGACCAAGCTGGCCCAGGAGCACCTGGCCGCGTCCTGGGCCCGCTCGGTGGACGGGACGGCGGTCTCCCTGCGCTACCACAACGTGTACGGGCCGGGCATGCCCCGTGACACCCCCTATGCGGGCGTCGCGTCCCTGTTCCGCTCGGCCCTCGCACGCGGCGAGGCGCCCCGCGTCTTCGAGGACGGCGGCCAGCGGCGGGACTTCGTCCACGTACGGGACGTCGCCGCGGCGGACGTGCTGGCGCTGGAAGCCGCCGCCGACCTGCCCGCGGGGGTGCTCACCCCGTACAACGTCGGCAGCGGGGAGCCGCACACGGTGGGCGAGATGGCCGCCGCCCTGGCCCGCGCCCACGGAGGCCCGGAGCCCGTGGTGACGGGGGAGTTCCGGCTCGGTGACGTCCGGCACATCACGGCCGACTCGACCCGGCTGCGGCGCGACCTCGGCTGGCTGCCGGAGGTCGGTTTCGCCGAGGGGATGGAGGAGTTCGCCCGGGCCGGGCAACGGGCTTCCGCCGCCGCGGGCTGACCCGCGCGCTCAGCCGGCGGCGGCCGGGAGGACGACTTCGAAGCGGCACCCTCCGGGAACATTGCGCACCGCGGCGCTGCCCGAGTGGGCCTCGACGATGCCCCGCACGATCGCGAGCCCCAGCCCCGCGCCCGCGGGAGGGGTGCGCGCCTCGGTGCCGCGCCAGCCGGTGTCGAAGACCCTGGGCAGGTCCTCGTCCCGGATGCCCCCGCAGCCGTCGGTGACCGACAGGACGACGGTGTCCTCGCGCCGCTCGGCGGCCACCGCCACCGTGCCGTCGGGCGGGGTGTGGCGGATGGCGTTGACGAGGAGGTTGGCCAGGACGCGGGTCATCTCCTTCCCGTCCACCTCGACGGGCACCGCCTGGACCTCCGCTCCCGACAGGCGTACGCCGTGCTCGCGGGCGAGCGGGTCGGCGCCGCCGAGCGCGTCACCGACCAGGTCGTAGACGGAGAGCCGGCTCGGAGCGAGGGTGAGCGCACCGGCGTGGATCCGGGAGAGCTCGAAGAGGTCGGTCACCATGGCGGCGAGACGGTCGACCTCGGTGCGGATCTGCCGGTGGTAGCGGTCGGGTTCGGCCGCCACGCCGTCCTCCAGTGCTTCCGCCATGGCCCGCAGCCCGGCGAGAGGGGTGCGCAGGTCGTGGGAGATCCAGGCGACGAGCTCCCGCCGGGACGCCTCCAGCGCGCGTTCGCGCCGACGGGAGTCGTCCAGCTTGGCACTGGTCGCGGCCAGTTCGAGGGTGAGGGCGGCGAGTTCGGCGGTGGCCGTGCCACGGGGGGCGGAGAAGCTCCCTCCGTCGCCGAAGTCCCGCGCCGCCTTCGTCAGGGCGTGGCTGCGGGCCACCACCCACCGTCCGAGGAGAAGCGCGACGGCCAGCGAGACGAGGGCGGCCATGGCGGCGACGACGGTGACGACCCACAGGTCGTGGGCGGACAGGAACATCGCCTGGGCGACGGCCAGCGTTCCGGCGAGCATCGCCGTCACGGTCACGGCGGCGACCACGGTCAAGGAGACCGCGACCGAGCGGTGGCGCACGAGCCGGAGAACCACCGCGCCCGCGAGCCCGGCGCACGCGGCCCCCAGAAGCGCGAAGAGAGCGATGAGCAGGACGTCCTTCACGCCGCCCCCTCCTCGTTCTCCGGCTCGAAGCTGTAGCCGAGGCCCCACACGGTACGGATGAACCGGGGCCGGGCCGGATCGTCCTCGATCTTGGCCCGGAGCCGTCGCACGTGGACGGTGACGGTGGACAGGTCGCCGAAGTCCCAGCCCCACACCTCACGCATCAGTTCCTCCCTGCCGTGCACGGTGCGCGGACGGCTCAGGAAGTACGCGAGCAGGTCGAACTCCCTCAGGGTGAGGGCGAGTTCCCGCCCCGCCCGGACGGCGCGGCGGGTCACGGGATCCGCGGTGATGTCGCCGCCCCGCAGCGTGGGTCCCGGATCCGCCGGGGCGGCGGCCGTACGGGTCCGCCGCAGCACGGACTCGACCCGCAGCACCAGTTCGCGCGGGCTGAACGGCTTGGTGACGTAGTCGTCCGCGCCCACCTCCAGGCCGGTGATGCGGTCGTCCTCGTCGCCGCGGGCCGTCAGCATGATCACCGGCACGGGCCGGTGCGCGCGCAGCCGCCTGCACACCTCCAGGCCGTCGAGGCCGGGCAGCATCAGATCGAGTACGACCAGGTCCGGCCACCGCCGCTCCGCCCGCAGCAGTGCGTCGGGGCCGTCGGCCGCGTGCTCGACGGAGCAGCCCGCCCGTTCCAGGTAGCCGCCGACCACCTCGGCCACCGTGGGGTCGTCGTCCACCACCAGGATCCGGGCGGGTGCGGTCGGGGTGTCGTACTCGCTCATGGCGTTCACCCTCGCATCCGCATGCCGCCGAGGGCCACGCCCACCCGGGGGACACGTACCGATGTCCGCGTTTCGTAAGGAGTGAAAGGGTCTGAAAACCGTCCGCGATTCCTACGGTAAGACGTGTGACACCCATGACCGCAGATGTCGTCCTGCCCTGCCTCGACGAAGCCGAGGCCCTCCCCTGGGTCCTGTCCCGGATCCCCGCCGGCTGGCGGCCCATCGTCGTCGACAACGGCTCCACCGACGGATCGGCCGAGCTCGCCGCCGACCTCGGGGCCACGGTGGTGCGCGAGCCCCGGCGCGGGTTCGGGGCCGCCTGCCAGGCCGGGCTGCTCGCCGCGGAAGCCGAGTTCGTGTGCTTCTGCGACTGCGACGCCTCTCTCGATCCCGCCCTGCTTCCCGGACTCGTCCGGTCCGTGGCCGACGGCTCCGCCGACCTGGTCCTCGGCCGCCGCCGCCCCACCGGGCGCGGGGCCTGGCCGGCCCACGCCAGAGCGGGGAACCTCGCCCTGTCCCGGCTGTTGAAACGCCGTACCGGGCTGCGGCTGCGCGACCTGGGACCGATGCGTGCGACCCGCCGCGAAGCCCTCCTGGGCCTTGACCTCTCGGACCGTCGCAGCGGCTACCCGCTCCAGATGGTGGTACGGGCCGCCGATGCCGGCTGGAGCGTGCGCGAGGTCGACGTGCCGTACCTGCCCCGGACGGGCCGCTCGAAGGTCACCGGCACCTGGAAGGGCACCTGGCAGGCCGTGACCGACATGCGCCGCGTGCTCGACGAGCCCGTCGCCGTGGGAGGTGGCCGCCCGTGACCACCCTCCTGGTCATCGCGAAGCAACCGCTGCCGGGCCGCGTGAAGACCCGGCTCACGCCTCCGTTCACCCCGGAGGAGGCGGCCTCCCTCGCCGAGGCGGCCCTCACGGACACGCTCGCCACCGCGGCGCGCGTCCCGGCCGCCCGGCACGTCCTCGTGCTCGACGGCGAACCGGGGCCGTGGCTGCCGCCCGGCTTCCAGGTCGTCCCGCAGGTGGCGGGCGGGCTCGACGTCCGGCTCGCGGCCGCGTTCGCCGCCTGCGACGGCCCGGCGCTCCTGGTCGGCATGGACACCCCGCAGATCACCCCGGACATCCTCGCCCCCGCCCTGTGCTGGGACGCGCACGACGCCTGGTTCGGCGCCGCCGCCGACGGGGGCTTCTGGGCCCTCGGCCTCGCCGTCCCCGATCCCGCCCTCCTGCTCGGCGTCCCGATGTCCCGGCCCGACACCGGAGCCGTGCAGCACGCGCGGCTGAGGGCGGCCGGCCTGCGGATCGGTTCCTTGCCCGTCCTGCGCGACGTGGACACCGCGCGGGACGCCCGGTCCGTCGCGGCCGAGGCACCGCGGACGCGTTTCGCGGCCCGGCACGCCCGCCTGACGGCTTCGACGGTGGGGGCGGCGTCGTGACCACGACGGCGTGGCGCGCGGATCCGTACGCCGACGCCCTGCGCACCGGGCGGGGGCCGTTGTTCCTGCGGCGCGACGACGGCTGGCTGCTGCCCCTGGAGGTCGAGCGCTGGTGCGAGGCGCCGGACTCCGCGGACCGGTCCGTCCTGGAGCGCTGCGGTCACCGGGTCCTCGACATCGGCTGTGGTCCCGGACGGCTCGTCGCCGCCCTCGCCGCCGACGGGCGACGGGCCCTGGGCATCGACGTCAGCCCGGAGGCGGTGTCGCGTACGGAGAGGGTGGGCGGCGCGGCCCTGTGCAGGTCCGTCTTCGAGCCGCTGCCGGAGGAGGGCCGCTGGGACACGGCCCTGCTCATCGACGGGAACGTCGGGATCGGCGGCGATCCGGCCCGACTGCTGCGGCGGTTGCGCCGGATCGTCTCCCGCACCGGCCGTCTCCTCGCCGAGTGCGCGCCGGTCGACGTCGACGAGCGCTGCGAGGTGCGGGTCGACGACGGCCGCGGCGGCAGGGGGGAGCCGTTCCCCTGGGCCCGGATGGGGGTCCGGGCCCTCTCCGTCCAGGCGGTCGACGCCGGATGGACCGTGTCCGAGAGCTGGACGGTCGCAGGACGCTCCTTCCTCTCCCTCGTTCCTCAGCTGTCGGTACCGACTCGCCGCTGAGACCGCCGCCACCACCACCGGCGTGCGAGGTGCAGCAGCCCCGCCCCCACGGCCACGGCCGCCAGTACGATCACGAGGTTCCGTCCGTAGGGGAGGGGCAACGCCGAGGGGTTGGGCGGCGGACCGGGCCTCAGGAGGAGCGGCAGCGTCACCAGGACGACGCTTCCGGCGATCACCAGAGCCCCGCGCCACAGGCCCCGTTCGGGCCGTCCGGCGATCAGCACGCCGACGGCCAGGACCAGCGGGGCGAGGACGCCGTCGTGGACGACGAGTGCCCCGGCCAGCCACACCAGTACGCTGCCCGGGGCCGGTTCGGCCGCCACCAGCCAGGCCCCCAGACCGATCAGGCCGACTCCGAGACCGCCGACCGCGTAGCGCAACACCCGAGACGGGTTCACAGCACCTCCAGGCGGTGTACCCACTTGGTCTGCAGGACCCCGGGCCGGTTGGGGGCGATGATCCTGGCGGGGAAGCCGTGGTCGAGCGAGAGCCGCTGCCCGTTGAGCGTGAGGGCGAGGAGGGTGAGCGGATCGTCCACGTACTCGGCCCCCATGTCCATCACCCGGTAGGCGCCCCGGGCCTCCAGCGAGGTCACCCGCAGGGCGGCCCGGCCCGGCCGCCCGCCGGCCCTCTCCACCAGGTCCCGCACGCGTACCCCGCCCCAGTCCGCGTCGACGCTCCAGCCCTCCACGCAGGCGATCGGCAGCCGGGCCCGGGCGGTGGGCATCGCCCGCAGTTCGCCGAGGTCGAGGACGTAGGGCCGTGGACCCACGACCTCCAGTCGCCACCGTGCCAGGCCGTCGGCCGAGACGCCGGCCGCGGCGGCGGTTCGGTTCACCGGCAGGCCCTGGGGCCCGTGGTCGGGGCTGCGGGGCGCGAGCAGGTCGAGCGCCTTGAGGGGGGTGACGGACTGGCCGACCGTCGTCAGCGTCACCACACCGACCGCCCCGCCCACGGCGAGGAGCAACGAACGCCGGTCGGCGACGTCCTCGGCCGGCAACGCGCGCGTTCCCGTCGACCGTCTGCTCCAATGGGCTCTGATCTCGGGTGCCTTCACCGCGAGGTGCAGCAGGATCGAGCCCGTCACGACCCAGGCGACGGCGAAGTGCACCGGCACGAAGGAGAACGACCAGGGGTACCACTCGACGGTGTTGAGCAGCCCGGTCACCACCTGGAAGACGGCGGTGGCCACCAGGACGGCGATCGACAGGCGCTCCAGCGCGTGCCGTACGGACCGGATCGGCGGCCACACGAACAGCCGCGGGTACACCGTCCAGAGCTTGGCCAGGAGCAGTACGAGCGCGGCGATGCCGACGGCCACGTGCAGGCCCTGGGTGAGCCGGTAGCCCCACACCGGCCGCGCGGGCAGGTGGTCGGCGAGCCAGCCCGGCGGGTGCTGGAGGTAGTGGCTGACGAGGCCGGTCAGCAGGCAGACGCCGATGGCGGCGCCGAGCCACCGGCCCACTGCCGTCGCGGTCCTGGCGTCGTGCAGCCGGCCGCCGAAGGAGGGCGGCCGCACCGTGGACAGGATCCGGCTCGGAGGTTTGGGCACGCGGAAGGTCATGTCGTCCATGACACCCCCGGCAGGGGCCGCCGGAGGCGTTCGACACCTTACGGAACTCGAACGTCCCGCCGGGTCGTCTCCCCGGGGAGACGACGCCCTGCCAGGCTGCGTGGGTGATCCGCAACCGTCCCGCCGTCGTCGCCACCCTCCTGCTCACGGCCCTGACCGCTCTCCTCGTCGTCCTTCTGCACGGGAACGCGCGGGGCATCGGTCTCCTGGCCGGTTACGCGGGGGCGTGGGTGTTGTTCGCGGCGGCCGTCGTCGCCCTGCGCCGGGTGCCCGGCCGGTCGGTCCTCCGGCTCCTCGTCGCCGGGGCGATCGCGGTCACGGCCACCGGCCTGACGGCACCACCGGCCACGAGCACCGACTCCTACCGGTACGCGTGGGACGGGCGCGTACAGGCGTCCGGAGTCTCCCCGTACGACCACGCACCGGACGACCTGGCCCTCGTCGGACTGCGTGAGGGATGGCTCTTCCCCGACGCCGCGGCCTGCGCGCGGGGCGAAACCGACCTCGCCCCGCTGGACGACGGCCTGTGCACCCGCATCAACCGGCCCGCGGTCCACACCATCTACCCGCCGACCGCCGAGGTCTGGTTCCTGCTGGTCCACGCCGTTTCACCGGACGGCGTCCGCCACAAGGCGCTCCAGACCGCCGCCGCCCTCCTCGCGCTGGCCGTCACGGGCCTGCTGGTCGTGATCACCCGCCGCCGGGGCGATGGGGGTGATCGGGGCGATGGGGGTGATCGGGATGATGGGGATGATCGGGGCGGTCGGGGCGATCTCCACAGGGTCGCCCTGTGGGCCTGGTGCCCGGCCGTCCCCGTCGAAGCGGTCAACAACGCCCACGTCGACATCCTCGCGGTCCTCCTGTCCGTCGCCGCCCTGGCTGTCGTGGCACGCCACCGCGTCGCCGGGGGTGTGCTGCTCGGCCTGGCGATCGCCACGAAGATGCTGCCGGCCCTCCTCGTGCCCGGAGCGCTGTCCGGAGCGAGGCGGCCGCGCGCGGTCCTCGCGGTCCTGCTTCCCACGGTGACGACCGTCGGGGCGCTGTACCTGCCGTACGTCCTGCTCTCCCGGGAATCCGTCTTCGGGTACCTGAGCGGCTACGCACGAGAGGAGGGATACGACGAGGCGGGCGCGGGCGGCCGGTACGCCCTGCTCCGGCTCGTCCTGCCCGACGCATGGGCCGTGCCGGCCGTCGTCCTCGTCATGACGGCGGTGGCGCTCACGGTCTGGTGGCGCGGAGACCCCGAACGCCCCTGGAGCGGCGCCCTGGTGACCACGGGCACCGCCTTCCTCCTGCTGACCCCCGGCTACTCCTGGTACGCCCTCCTCCTGGTCGCGCTCGTCGCCCTCGACGGCCGCTGGGAGTGGCTGGGCGTGGCCCTCGCCGGCGCCACGGCCTACCTCGCGGCACCCCTGGCGGGGCACGGGGCGGGCACCACCGCCTACGGGATCGCGGCGGCCGCGGTCTGCGCCGGCTGGTGGGCACGACGACGCCCGGACGGCGCGGGCCCCGATCCGGCACGACCCCGACTCCGACTCCGACCCCGACTCCGATCCCGACCCCGACCCCGATCACGGCCGCGTGACGAACCGGCCGTCCACACCACGGAGACACGACACCATGCATGAACGACCCGGCGGGAACCCGACGGCCGACATCGCGATCATCGGCGGAAGCGGCTTCTACGATCTGCTGGAGCCGACCCACCGCGTCGAGGTGAGCACCCCGTACGGCCCGCCCTCCGACGCCGTGACCATCGGCACCGTGGACGGCCGCGCGGTGGCCTTCCTCCCCAGGCACGGCGCCACTCACGCCCTTCCCGCCCACCGCATCAACTACCGCGCCAACCTGTGGGCCCTCCGCTCGCTGGGCGTCCGGCGGATCCTCGCGCCCTGTGCCGTCGGATCCCTGCGCGAGGACCTCGGTCCCGGCAGCGTGGTCGTCCCCGACCAACTGGTGGATCGCACGACGGGGCGTGCGCAGACGTACTACGACCACGGCGCGGTGCACGTCTCCTTCGCGGACCCGTACTGCGAGAGTGGCCGGACCGCGGTCCTCAAGGCGGGGAGCGAGAGCGGAGAGGAGGTCCACGACGGCGGGGTGATGGTCGTCGTGGAAGGCCCTCGCTTCTCGACCCGGGCGGAGTCGCGGTGGTTCGCCTCCGCGGGATGGTCGCTCGTCAACATGACGGGGCACCCGGAAGCGGTGCTCGCACGGGAACTCGCGCTCTGCTACACCTCCGTCGCTCTCGTGACCGACTACGACGCCGGGGTGGCGCGCGGGGAGGGCGTCTCGCAGCACGAGGTGTTCAGGGCGTTCTCGGCGAACGTCCTGCGACTGAAGGACCTCGTCCTCCGCACCGTCCGGAGCATGGAGCCCGAGAGGGAGTGCGCCTGCGCCACGGCGCTCGACGGCATGGAGCTGCCTTTCGAGCTGCCGTGAGGGCGTCCTGCTGGAGGGTCTTCGACGTGGGGAACACGTCGACCCGGCCGACTCCAGCACCCGGTCGGCGACGACGCCTCGCGCGGCCGGGGGCCCACGAGCGGCCGGGGGCCCACGAGCAGCAGGGGCAGTGAACGACCGGAAGACGAAGCCCATGGTGCGGACCCGGTGCTCCGCGCGCGCGGCGCCCGGCGTTGCGAAGAGGTCGCGACCGTCGATCACGACCCGGCCGCCGTCGATGTCGTCGATGTCGTCGAGCCCGGAGAGAGCCGAGGAGGGTGGTCCTTACGACGCCGGCCGCCCCCGTCCACCACGGGAAGCCGCTTCCGACGGCCGCGTCCCGAGGGACCGTGACGGCCGGTGCCGTCATCGGACGGGCGGCCGTCGGGGTCCCTCGGGACGCGGCCGTCGTCGCGCGTCTCGCCGGGAACCTTCTGGAGCACGTCCGCCTCCGACGCCACGCCGACGACCCGTCCCTCGGCCGACAGCACCGGGACCGCGCTCACCTGCCGACGCCGCAGGACGTGGACGATCTCCCGGACCCGGGCGTCGAGTCCTACGGAGACGACCGAGTGGTCCATCACGTCGTCGACCGTTCGCACGCGCTTCATGGCACCCTCCGCGGCGGTGTTCTCGCGGAGTCCCCTCCGACCCGCTTCCTCACGAAGCTCCGACGGGATCCGGGCGGGAGGTCCCGGAAGGGGGACCGATCGGCCCTGTCCCTCCCCGTCGACCGGTGCGAGCGTGACAACAGGCCCTCACACGACCGGAAGGCGGTGGGCAGGATGGAATCCCCCCTGGTAGTCGGCGTCGACGGTTCCGACCCCGGTCTGACGGCCCTGGACTGGGCCGTCGACGAGGCCGTACGGCGGGGGTGTCCCCTGCGGATCGTGTACGCCTCGCTGTGGGAGAGGTACGAGGGGGCCGCGCCTCCCTGGAGCACCGACCGGCCCTGGGGCCAGGTCCTCGCCGACAACATCGTGGGCCAGGCCGCCGAACGCGCCCTGCGGCGGGCACCCGGACTCTCCGTCACCACCGACGTCGCCGCCGAGGACGCGGCGGGCGCCCTGCTCAGGGAGGGCCGGGAGGCCTGGGGTGTCGTCGTCGGAGCGCGCGGGCGCACCGAACTCGGCGACCTCCTGCTGGGGTCGGTCGGCCTCGTCGTCGCCGCCCGCGCGTCGTGTCCCGTCGTCGTCGTACGGGGGGACCGGCAGGCGCTGGAAGCGCGCCACGGGCGGATCCTTCTCGGGGTCGGCGAGCACGACGTCGATTCCCCCGCCGTCGCGTTCGCCTTCCGCGAGGCGGCGGTCCGCGACGCGGAGCTGGACGCGGTGCGCACCTGGCGCCGGCCGCTCCACGACCCGCTCGACCATCCGCTCCTGCGCGGGGAGGTCGGGGTGTACCTCGCGGAGGAGGCGTCGGAGCACCTGGAGAAGGCCCTCGCCGTGCGTGCGCGGGAACACCCGGAGGTACGGGTGCGCCGGAGCAGCGTCGAGGGGGGTGCGCACCGGGTGCTGACCGAGCGCTCCGCCGCCGCCGACCTGCTCGTGCTCGGTGCGCGCCGCCGGGACGGACTCGTCGGTCTTCAGCTCGGCAGGGTGGCCCACCGGGCCCTGCACCACGCGATGTGCCCGGTCGCCGTCGTACCGCAGCTGTCACCCGCCACCACGGAAGCCGCCTCGGAAGGGAACGAGCGATGAACACCACCGGCGACCGCCGTCACCGGAGCGACCTCGGCCGTCGCGTCGCGACGCGACGACGGCAGCTCGGTCTGTCCCGCGAGGAGGTGGCGGAGCGGGCCGGTTCCTCCCCCGGGTACATCGCCTACGTGGAGGAGCAGCTGCCCACGCCGGGTATCGAGTTCCTGGTCCGTCTCGCGCATGCCCTGGACACGACCATCCAAGATCTGACCGGTCTCACGGCCGACCTCGCTCCCGGCGGGGCGCCGCCGGGGAACCGGCCGGAACTCGTGGAGCTCGAGGAGACGGAGTGCTGGTCCCTGCTCGACGAGCGAGGTGTCGGCCGGATCGGTGTCGAGGGGGCCGACGGCCCGGTCGTCTTCCCGGTCAACTACCAGGTGCTCGACGGAAGCCTGGTCTTCTCGACCGCGGCGGAGTCCGCGCTCGGCCGGGCCGCCGCCGCCGGCGCCGAGGTCGCCTTCGAGGAGGACCGCCTGGACGAGGCGTTCCGGCGAGGCTGGAGCGTCCTTCTCGTCGGCCCGGTGCACCTCCTCTCAGACCCGGCCGAGGCCATGGACATGAGCCGGGCCGTGACCGTGCGCCCCTGGTCCGGGGACGGGCGGAACACCGTCGTGAGGCTCGTGCCGCGTCGCGTCACGGGGCGGCGGATCCTCGTGCCCGGTACCCCCGGCGCGTGAGCCAGGAGGGACAGGGCGTGTGGGTGAGGGGCGGACCGGCCGGTCCGCCCCTCACCCACACGCCCTGTCCCAGCGGGCGCTCATCCCAGCGGGACGACCGCCACCGGCGCCGGGCTGTGGTGGACGACCGCGTGCGCCACATGGCCGACGTGCGGGCCGACCGGCAGCCGACGGGCGCGGCGCCCCACGACGACGAGTTCCGCCTCCCGCGACGCCTCGGTCATCTGGTACGCGGCGGAGCCCATGACCGCCTCGGCCGTGACATCGGCGCCCGGATACCGCGTGCGCCACGGAGACAGCAGCTCGTCGAGGCCGACGCGCACGCCGGCACCCAGCTCCTCGCCGATACCCGGGTCCACCGCGGCCGCGTAGCCGTAGGAGGGGGGCAGCGTCCAGGTGCTGAGGAACCGCAACGGAACGCGCCGTCCGGCGGCTTCCTCGAAGGCGAAGGCCAGCAGGGGTTCGCACGGGTGGTGGAGATCGACCCCGACCACGATGCCGCGGGCGGAGGACGTCGGCTCGGGGCGCTCCGCGCGCACGAGGACGACCGGCCCCCGGGCCGTGCCGACGACCGCGAGGGAGACGGAGCCCACGACGAAGCCGAGGACTCCGCCGAGTCCGCGCGACCCGAGCACCAGCAGATCCGCCTCGTTCGCCGCCGCGACCAGTTCGTCCGCCGCGCGCCCGCGCACCCGCTCCGTGGTGACTTCCAGATCGGGGTGTTCCGTTCGGGCCCTGTCGGCCTCGTCGCGCAGGAGGGCCTCGGCCCGCTCGTACAGCGTCCGGGTGTGGGGGAGCGGAACCTCCGGGGCGTTCGGCCATTCCTCCACGTGCACCAGACGGAGCGGAACCCCACGCAGAACCGCCTCCCCCGAGGCCCAGCGCGCCGCGGCGATGCTCTCCGCCGAGCCGTCCAGTCCCACGGTGACCTGCGCTGTCATCACTGCCTCCCCGGCCGTCGCCGTCGATGACACCAGGCTCGTCCGGCGTGCGACCGCCGGGTGAGGGCCGGGTAGGTCTGCATCGGGGCCGAACGGCCCATCGCCGTCGGTCGCGGGTGGTGTCAGCGTGAGGAGTGTCGCCCTTCCGGGCGCCGTACGAGCCCCGGGCGCACACCCGAGGAGGAGCCATGAGCAGCGAGACCCCCGTCCGGCCGGAGCCGGCCGACGTCGTCGTGGGGATCGACGGATCCCCCTCGGCCCGGACGGCCGCCCTCTGGGCCGCCGCGGAGGCGGACCGCCGGGCCCGCCCCCTGCATCTCGTCCACTCCGTCGACACCGACCGACGTGCCTATTGGAGCGACGCCGAGACGATCCAGGCCGTCCGGGAAACCGGCCGCGACCTGCTGACCGAGACCGAGGCGGCGGTCAAGGAACGCTTCCCGGACCTCGTCGTCACCCGGCTGCTCGGACGCCAGGACGCGCTCGACACGCTTCGGGAGGCCGCCGGCGGCGAGAAGACGATCGTCGTCGGCAGCAGGGGGCTCGGAGGCTTCTCCGCCCTCCTGCTCGGTTCCGTGGGACTGGGCGCGGCCGCCCGTGCGGACGTGCCGGTGATCGTCGTGCGCGGCGAGGCGGACCGCCCCGAGGCGGGTTCCGTGACCGCGGCGGTCCGTGACTCCGACGACCTGGGGTGGCTGCTCCTCGCCGCCGTCGAGGCGGACATCCGCAAGGTTCCGCTCCGCCTCCTGAGCGTGTGGAACATCCTCACGCACGTCGGCGACGTGGCGACCATGCTCGACGACCTCGACGGAGCCGCGCGCCGGCGGGTGCACGAGGTGAAGGCCCTCGCCGACCGCGTCCGCGCGTGGTACCCCGACCTGCCCGTCACCCACCACGTGGAGACCGGTACCTCGACCCCGGGGATCCTCGTCGAGGCGAGTGCCCACACCGACCTGGTCGTGATGGGCCGGGGACACCGGCCCCTCGGCGTGGGCCCGTCCCTCGGGCGCGTCGCCCACGCACTCATCCACCACGCCCACTGCCCCGTGGAGATCGTCCCCGTCGACTTCGGGACGCGGGGCGGCGACACCCCGTGAACGACCTCCTGTTCGGTGTGGACCCCGCGGAGGTCTCCGTACCCGCCCTGGTGTGGGCCGTGGACGAGGCCGACCGCAGACGCCTGCGGCTGCGCCTCGTCGTCGCCGTACCCCCGGTCCACGACCGGCTGAGGTACGACGCCCTGGGCCACCGCACCGCCCTGCGGATCCGCGCGGAGTCCGCGCTCGCCGACGTCGAGGAACTCGTCCGCAGGCTTCACGGCACTCTGCCGACGACTTCGGAACTCGTGGACGGGGCACCGGCCACGGTGCTGCTCGCCCGGGCCGTCGAGGCCGACCTGGTGGTGGTCGGGTCACGTCGGCGCGGCAGGGCCGCCGAACTGCTCGGCGAGAGCTCGGTGGTCGTCCCGCTCACCGCGCGCGCCCCCTGCCCCGTGGTCGTGGTCCGGACACCGGAACACACCGAGGTCCATCCGCCGACCCTCGTGGTCGGGGTGGACGGCAGCGAACAGAGCCGGGAGGCCGTCGCGTTCGCCGTCCGCGAGGCGAGCCTGCGCGAGGCACGACTGAGAGCGATATGGGTCTGGCCCCGTCCGGTCCTCGCCCGCGAGGACTCCGAGGCCGGTCTGGCCGAGCGTCGTCGTCTTCTCGCGGAGTCCGTGGCCGGCTGGTCGGATCACCATCCCGACGTGCGCATTCTCCAGGACGTCGTCCGCGGGCACCCGGTCGGGCAACTCGTCCTGGCGGCAAGGGAATCGCTCGCCCTCGTCGTGGGCCGGACCGGACGTGGCGGCTACACGGGCATGCGCCTCGGATCGACGGTCCACGGCCTCCTGCACCACGCCGACTGCCCGGTGATCACCGTCCCCTCCGGCACACCGGGCGACGGTGGCGACCACGCCCGGGGCCGGGCCGAACGGCCCCGTCCCGTGGAGTCCGACGGGCCTCCACCAGGTTGACCCGCTCGGCACCGGGAACCGCGCACGCCGCGCCCGAGGACGGTGGAGGAGGAACCGGAGGACCAGGACCACGAAGAGGTGAGTGTCATGCAGCGCATCCGCGTCGGTGCCAAGCCCCGCCGGCCCGCGAGCAGCCAACGCTCGACCTGCGCACCCCGTCCGGTCGCACCCTGCCCTACCGACCCGGCTACCCGGCCGAGCAGTCCGAGAGCCGAGGAGGATGCCATGGGATCCGTGCGACGTGTCGGCCCCTTCACCGACCCGGGCCGCCAGGGCCCCGGACAGGTCGCAGTCCGGAAACGCGGAGGCAGACCCTCCGCGACCCGCCGGGGCGGCACCCGGCACCGTGGAAGAGGAGGAGAACGATGACCGGAGCCAAGCCGGAACGCAGGCACAGCTTCATCCCCGACTTCGACACCTGGTTCGGCCGGGAGTTTCCCGGGCTCCCCGGATGGCGCCCCGCCACGGCCGCCCACGCCATCCCGGTCGAGGTCACCAGCGGCGACGGCGTCTGCACACTGCGGGCGGAACTCCCCGGGATGGACCCGGACGACATCACCCTGACGGTCGACGACAACCTCCTCACCGTGAGCGCCGAGCACCGGGAGAGCGCCGAGGACAAGGACCACTCGGAGTTCCGCTACGGCGCGTTCCGCAGGACCGTACGCCTCCCGGGCACCATCCCCGCCGACGACGTGGACGCCTCCTACGCGGACGGCATCCTGACCGTCCGGGTCCCGATGCCCGCCCCGGACACCGGCACGACACGGACCATCCGCGTCAAGCGGGCTGCCGACGGAGAGAGGGATCGGTCATGACCCCGAAGCGCGTCCTCGTCGCCTACGGCAGCAAGCACGGCGCCACCGCCGGCATCGCGGACGAGATCGGCCGGACCCTCGCGGACGACGGATTCGACACCGACGTCCGTCCCGCCGACACCGTCACCGACGTCAGCGGCTACGACGGCGTCGTCCTCGGCGGAGCGCTCTACGCCGGACGCTGGAACGGCAAGGCCCGCCGGTGCGCCCGGCGCAACGCCGAACAACTGCGACACCGGCCCGTCTGGCTCTTCAGCAGCGGCCCCGTCGACAGCTCCGCCGAACAGCACGACATCCCGCCCGTACGCGGGGTCGCCCGCCGGATGAAGCAACTCGGCGCGAGGGAGCACGTCACCTTCGGGGGCGCCCTCACCGCGGACAACCCGGACCTCATCGCCCGGGCCATGGTCCGCCAGGGCAAAGGCGGGGACTTCCGCGACCCGGCCCGCATCCGCGCCTGGGCCCACCGCATCGGAGCCGCACTCGAAGAAGACGGCTGAGTCCCGGCCTTCCCGCCCGAGGGGAGACAAGCGCCCGGAGGCGTGCCATGACCGACCGTGAACCGCCCCGCACGGGGCCGCGACCGTCGCGCGGGGGCGCGGGTCGCCGGACGGCCGTGATCGTCGTCCTGACCCTCGCCCTGGTCTGCGGCGCGATCGCCGCCGGATACCTGTGGAGCTTCGGAGCCCGGGCGGAGCGCGCCCGCGCCGCCCGACTCCACCAGGTCACGGCGACCACCACGGGGGCGGCCCGGGAAGCGTCCGCCCTGACACGGAGCGGTGCGGCGAACCGGGCCGTGGCCCCCGCCCGGTGGGAGTACCCGGACGGCGTGCGCCGCTCCGGCACCGTCGAGGTCCCGGCCGGATCGCCCCAGGGACGGACCGTGACCGTCACGGTGGACGACTCCGGCGCCGCCGTTCGGCGGGCCGGCGGCTCGTCGGACATCGTGCTGACCTCCCTCGTCGGCGGCACCGCCGCAGCGGGAGCGGTCGCCGCCACCGGAGCCGGGGTCCTCGTCCTCCTGCGACGGAGGATCGACGGCCGTACGCTCGCGGCCCTGGAACGCGAGTGGGAGCAGATCGAGCCCGTCTGGTCCGGCCGCCTCCGGAGGGAGAGCGGCCCGGAAGACGGCCCCGGGACGGACGATGCCTGACGGCGACGCCGGGCGGACGGCCCGAACGGGGTGCGCCGAAAGACGAGCGCCCCGTTCCGGCGGGAGGTGGCCGTACAGCCGGCGCATCCCCTGACCCTGCTGCGGTGGGCCGCCGCCCTCGCCTTTGACATGCTCGTCCGCGCCTGGGCATACCTGGGCCTCGTCTCGGCCGTCCTCGTGATGGCCGCGTTCTTCTACGTCCTCTGGCGCGCCGGGCCGGCAGCCCGGCGACCCCACCGGCGAGGCCCCCCTTCATCGTGCTCATGTGACGACGACGGCCACGTTCGCCGGAATCGTCACGTGCCAGGTCGGCACCGCCTTCGCGGCCCGCACCGACCACGCCGCGCTCCGCGAGATCGGGCTGGTCTGGGGCGTCAGAGGGACTTCTCCGGCGGCGGCGCCGGCTCGTCCCCGCCCTGGTCGAGGCGGAAGGGCGGATAGACGTCCGTCATCAGGCTCGCGTAGGCGGCTACGCGCAGCACCCAGCGGTTCAGGCCCACGACCAGGTCGAACAGGTCCCGCGGGTAGCGCGAGGTGAAGGCCAGGGCGAACCCGGCGATGACCGCCAGCAGCGTGATCAGGCCGCCGCCCCACCAGCCTGCGCGCATGCCGCCGGTGAAGAACGCCAGGATCAGATAGTGCGGGATGGCCAGCAGCCACCACTTGACCAGCACCTGCGAGCGGGAGAGCCGCTCCGGGTAGGTGATGTCGAGACGCGCGGGGTAGTCGGGTTCCGGGCCCAGGCTGAAGGGCGGGTACCGGTCGGTGCCGAGCGCGCCGTAGGAGTAGTACGAGACCCGCCACGACCAGCGCAGTACGCCGAGGCTGAAGTCGAACAGGGACCGCGGGTACCGCTCGGTGAACAGGATCGCGAAGAAGGCGATCACCGTCGCGAGCAGGAAGGCGATCCACAGGAAGAACAGCACGATCCAGTGCGGGATCGCGAGGATCCACTTGACCAGCCACAGCCAGCGGGAGAGCGGGGCGTCGAGTGTGGCCGTCACCCGGACGGGCGGGGGGAGTGTTCGAGGGGCGTTCATGTCGCTCCTTCCCTGTGCTGGAGGTCCGGTGGTCGCGGCGGAGTCGGTCCACGACCCCGTCGACGCTGTTGCAGAGTCTCGCCCGGGCCCCCACGAGCCGTCCGTCGTCGCCGATCACCGGCAGCCGCTTCACTCCCACGGCGGGGCTCGACATGAGCGCGCCGGACGTGTCGATGCCGGAGCCGCCCGACGCTGACGGCCGTGGGCGTCAGCGGCTCGGCCACGCTGCGGTGTCTCATCGCCGGTCGCCTTCCGCGTACGGACTCCGCGCCCCCACGTCTCATGGTCGCCCCCCGTCCGGCCCTCTTGGGTGGCCGTGGCCGTGGCCGTGGTCGCGGGCGCAGGCGGCGAAAACCTGTCCGGGTTCTCCGCCGGTGCGCAGGAAGCGTTCGTCGAGGACGACGGCGAGGTCCTCCAGCGCCTTGTCCAGGACCGATGCGGAGAGCCGCACGTCCGGATGGCCTGCCTTCGCCGCCCGCGCGGTCAAGGCCAGCGCGTAGCCGAGTTGCCGGGGGAGGGACGTGTGCTCGTCGGCGTCGTGGAAGTAGTACGACTCCGCGTACTGCAGGAAATCGACGGTCACCGTGGCGACCGACGAGGCGAGTCCGTCGAGGATCGCCGCGCCGCCGTCGGAGTCGAGGGAGCGGGTGGTGGTCGCACTGCGGCGCAGGTGGGAGAGGCGCAGGGCGAGGGTCCTGCGGCGGGCGAGCGCCGGGTAGATGCCGAGGATCCATGCCACGGTCGCGGACAGCAGGACGAAACCCACGAGGGCCTCCATCGGGGCCAGCACGCGCAGCCATCCCGAGGTCGGAGCGATGTCGCCGAGGCCGAGCGTGGCCAGAGTGACCAGGGAGAAGTACAGGGCGTCCACCGGGCCGGCGTGCTGGGCGGGGGCGAGCTCGGAGGCGTACGAGAAGTCGTCCGGCATGTGGGCCCAGTAGACGAGCCCCCACCCCACGGCCACGGTCAGGGCCCACACGGCGACGACCGCGACCATGCCGAGGGGGCCGGCGAGCCCGGCCGGCCGCCATCGTGAGCCGCGATGGGCCGACACGCGCCAGACGGTCCGCATGACGAGTCTGCTCAGACCGCCGTGCCGGGTCGGATGCCACAGCGTGTGGAAGACGTCCCGGAGGATGGCGAGGACCAGCAGAGCGCCCAGTGGCGTCACGATCCAGGCCATCGGTCGTTCCTTCCGCTAGGCCGTCGCCGAGGCCCGGACGGCGATCCGGTGGCGGACCACGGCCGTCAGCGCCGTCAGGCGAGTGGACATCGGAGGGACGGGGGCGGTCGGGGACTCGATGGCGCGCGCCGCCTCCGGCACAGCGGCGAGGTCCGCCTCGAAGCGGGCTCGGGCCGCCGCGAGGGTGTCCGGCGGCCCCAGGCGCAGCCCGCCGCGCATCACGGTCCGCAGCAGCGGCTCCGTCCCCTCGGGCGGCTTCTCGTTGGCCAGCCCGATCACGTCGCGCAGCCCCGGCCCCCGGAAGACCTGTTTCGGACCCGGCGACGTGACCTTGGCGGACGACAGCTTCATGACGGGCCTGCCGTCGTACTCGACCAGCTTGTACGCGGCGTCCAGGTAGGGCGCGTCGGCGGCCGTACCGACCTTCGTCCCGACGGCGTACGCGTCGATGGGGGCGCCCTCCCGTACCAGCCGGTCCACCCCGTACTCGTCCAGGCCCCCGCTCGCGATGATCCGGACGTCCGCCAGTCCGGCCGCGTCGAGCGCGGCACGGGCCCGGCGGGCCAGCGCCCCCAGGTCACCGCTGTCGAGCCGGATCGCGCATCCCTCGGCGAGCCCGAGGTCCGCGAACACACGGGCCGCCGTGGCGACCCCGCGCCCGGTGTCGTAGGTGTCGACCAGGAACGTCACCGGGCCCGGGTGGGTGCGGGCGAAGGCGCGGAACGCCTGTTCCTCCGAGGGGAAGCACTCGACGTACGAGTGGGCCATCGTGCCGGCCGCCGGGATGCCGTACCGGCAGGCGGCGGCGACGTTGCTGGTGCCCGCGAATCCGACCAGCGAGCACAACCGGGCCGCTTGTCCGCCGGCCTCTGGGCCGTGCGTACGACGGAGCGAGAAGTCCACGAGGGGGTGGCCGTCGGCGGCGAGCACGCAGCGGGCCGCCTTGGAGGCGACCGCCGTCTGGTGGCAGAGCAGGGACAGCAGGTACGTCTCCACCAGCTGGGCCTGGGGGAGCGGGGCGGTGACCTCCAGGAGCGGCTCACCGGCGAGGACGATCCTGCCCTCCGGCACCGCCCGCACCTCGCCGTCGAAGGAGAGGCCCCGCAGGGGTTCGAGGTCCGCGAGCGGCCGCCGCAGCGCCCTCGCGAACTCCTCGACGTCCGCACGCCCCACCCGGAACCGGGCGAGGTAGTCGAGGGCCGGTTCCAGACCGGCGGCGACCAGGAACCCCCGCCCCGGCGGAAGATCCCGCACGAACAGGCTGAACGTGGCCGGTGCCCGCATGTCCTCCCGCAGGTACGAGAGCGCCATGGTGACCTCGTACAGGTCGGTGGTCGTCACCTCGGACATGCTTCGAGCATGCGCGGCCGGGCGCCGCCCCGCACGGGGACGGGCCGCCGACGTCATGCCCCGGTGGCGAGGGTGAGGCCGCACCGTACGTCCACCACGCCTTCGACGGCCCGGGTCAGGCGCTCCGCGAGCGGGATGAGGGTGCTGTCGCGCACGTCGCCGGTCAGGGTCACCACACCGGCCTCGACGCGGACCTCGATCCGGTCCCGCGAGAGCGGGAACAGGTGGCCGACGACCTCGTGGCGGACCTCGTCGGCGAGTTCCTCGTCGGACCGCAGGAAGACCTTGAGCAGGTCGGACCGGCTGACGAGGCCCTGGATCATCCCGTCGGCGTCGACGACCGGCAGCCGCTTCACCCGCCGGGTGGCCATGAGCCGGGCCGCCCGGGGCAGGGAGGCCTCCGGCCGGACGGTGACGGCGGGCGTGGTCATGAGCTCCGCCGCCCGGTCGGAGCCGGCCTTGACGGTGGCATCGCGTCGTCGCAGCTGCTCGATCATGCCGAGGCGGTGGTCGTGGAGCTCCTCCTTGAGGAGCAGGTCCGCCTCGGACACCACGCCGACGACCCGCCCCTCTCCCTCCAGGACGGGCAGGGCGGTCACCTTCCAGCGCTCCATGGCGGCGACGATCTCCTTGAAGGGGGCGTCGGGCCGGACGGCGACGACCTTCTTGGTCATCACGTCGGCGACGGTGAACGATCGCGAGGTCATGGCTGTCTCCTTCAACGGGTGGGGGACAGGAGCTCGGGAGCGTGAGGGGAGACGCACAGCTCCCGTACGGCCCGGGCGTCGAACTCCAGCGCACGCACGTCCGTGACGGCGGTGGCGCCGAGGTGCCAGAGGTGGGGCGGCACGATCCAGGAGCAGCCGCGGAGCGCGCCGCCGGCGCGTGGGTCCACGGCGGTGTCACGGTGGCCCGGGACATGGACGTCGAGCTCGTCCCGGCGGAAGACGCGCGTACCGGCGGTGAAGCGGACCGGGCGGGAGTGCTCCAGGAGCCGTGTCCGTGCCTCCGGCGAGAGTCCGTCCAGCAGGGTCCGCATGGTGGTCATGGTGTCCTCCAGCCCTCTTCGCCCAGCGTCCCGCGGAGGGTGCCGCGGCCGACAGGGCCGCGCGGGTCCCGCTCCGCGGGCCGAAGGGCCCACGTCAGCGGACCAGGACGGCCTCTCCGGAACGGGGCACGACGGCCGTCCAGCCCAGTTCGTGGTCGAGGCGGTCGCGCAGTGCCTCGGAGGCTTCCGGTTCGCCGTGGACGAGGTAGGCGGTGTGTGGGGCGGGCGCCTGGCGGAGCCAGTCGACGATCTGGTCCGCGTCGGCGTGGGCGGAGAAGTGGGGGACGTCGGCGACCTCGGCCCGTACCGGCACGTACTCGCCGAACATCTTCAGCGTGCGGGCCCCGTCCACGAGGTCCCGGGCACGCGTTCCGGCGGCGGCGAAGCCGACCACGACGACGGCGTTGCGCGGGTCGGGCAGGAGCCGGTGGAGGTGGTGCAGGACACGGCCTCCGGTGGCCATCCCGGCGGAGGAGACGATGACGGCGGGGCCGTGGGTGCTGTTGATGTCGATGGACTCCTGGACGGTCCGGGCGGCGAGGAAGGGGGCCGGGCTCAGCGCGGCCGCGCCCCGGGCGAGGATCTCGGGCCGAAGCTCGGGGGACCGCTCCCGTACGGCGTCCTGGTAGACGTCGAGCGCGGCGAGAGCCATGGGGCTGTCCACGTACACCGGTACGGAGCGGGGCAGGACGCCCGTCTCGCGCAGCCGGGTCAGCTCGTGGAGGACGACCTCGGTGCGGTCGATCGCGAAGGCCGGGATCACGGCGGTCCCGCCGCGTGAGACGGTCCGCTCGATCACCGAGGCGAACTCCGAGCGGGCGGATTCCTGGTCGTGGCGGCGGTCGCCGTACGTCGACTCCATCAGCAGCACGTCGGCGCCGGAGAACGGCTCCGGCGGCAGCAGCAGCGGATGCCCGGGGCGGCCGAGGTCGCCGGAGACGGCCAGGGTGTGCCCGTCCTCCAGGGTGAGGCGGGCCCAGGCCGAGCCGAGGATGTGTCCGCCGTGGTGGAGGGTCAGCCGGGTGCCGGACATGATCTCCACGTCGGCCCCGACGGGGACCGGGTCGAAGAAGGACAGCGTCTTGTCGACGTCGGTGTCGTCGTAGAGCGGTTTCGCCGGGCGGTGCTTGGACCAGCCGTGCTCGTTGGCGTGGCGGGCCGCCTCCATCTGGAGCCGGGCGCTGTCCCGCAGCACGATGCCGGCGAGCCGGGCCGTGTGCGGGGTGGCGAGGATCGGCCCGCGGAAGCCCTGCCGGACCAGGCGCGGCAGATAGCCGCAGTGGTCCAGATGGGCGTGGGTGACGACCACCGCGCGGATGTCGGCCGCGTCGCGGGCGAACCGGTCCCAGTTGCGCCGCCGCAGCTTCGCGAAACCCTGGAAGAGACCGCAGTCGAGGAGGATCCGGGCATGGTCGCTCTCGACCAGGAACTTGCTGCCGGTCACCGTCCCCACGCCGCCCAGGAAGCTGAGCAGGGCGGGGCGCGGTGCCGAGGGGACGGGGTGCGCTGCTGCCTCGGACATGGGGACGCCCTCCTTCGCGCCAGGGGCCGGTCGCACCGGCGCGGTTCCACCCTCGCGCCGCCCGGTGCCGTGTGCCAGGGGCCCGAGGGGCCCTGTCCGGGGACCGACCGGCCCATGCGCGCGGGTGCGCCGCGGGGCGAGCCTGACGGTGGGATCCGTGGAAGCAGACCCGCGGACCATTCGGGAAGGCGGTCGTCATGAAGGCTCTCGTGTTCCGGGGAACGGGCCGGGTCGCATGGCAGGACGTCCCCGATCCCGCGGTGAAGGACGCGGCGGACGCGATCGTCCGCGTCGACGCCGTCACCCTCTGCGGCACCGACCTGCACATCGTCGAGGGGGACGTGCCCGAGGTCGAACCCGGCCGCGTCCTCGGCCACGAGGCGGTCGGCACGGTGATGGAGACCGGCGGCGACGTGCGGACGGTGAGGCCCGGCGACCGGGTCCTCGTCTCCTGCATCTCCTCCTGCGGGCGCTGCCGCTTCTGCCGGGAGCAGCGCTACGGGCAGTGCCGGGGCGGAGGCGGCTGGGCCCTGGGCCACCTGATCGACGGCACCCAGGCCGAGTACGTCCGCGTGCCCTTCGCCGACCTCTCCGTCCACCCCGTCCCCAGCACCGTCGACAGCTTCGACGCCGTGCTCCTCGCCGACATCTTCCCCACCGCCTACGAGGTCGGCGTCCTCAACGGCGCCGTCCGGCCGGGCGACACGGTCGTCGTGGTCGGTGCGGGCCCCATCGGCCTCGCCGCGATCATCACCGCGCGCCTCTACAGCCCCGGCCGGATCATCGCCGTCGACCTGGCCGACTCGCGCCTCGCCGCCGCCCGCCGGCTCGGTGCCGACGCCACCGCGACGGCCGGGGAAGAACCGGAACAGCTCGTCGCCGACCTGACCGGCGGCCTCGGCGCCGACGTCGTCATGGAGGCCGTGGGCACCCCGGAGACCTTCGAGATGTGCACCCGGATGGTCCGCCCCGGCGGCCGCGTCGCCAACATCGGCGTCCACGGCAAGCCCGCCGCCCTCCACCTCGAAGACCTGTGGATCAAGGACGTCACCGTCACCACCGGCCTCGTCGACACCTCCTCGACGCCGATGCTGCTGCGCATGATGGCCGCCGGCCGGCTCCCCACCGCCGAACTGGTCACCCACCGCTTCGAACTCGGGCAGATGGAGGAGGCGTACGACATCTTCGGCCGCGCCGGCCAGACCGGCGCGATCAAGGTCGCGCTCGGCGGACCGCAGCACACGGCCGTCCAGGCCTCGGGAACCGGATGAGCGCCCCGCGCCGCACCGGCTTCGAGCCGCCGCGCGCCGTCGTCCTCGACACCGACGGCGTGCTGATCGACTCGGCCGCCGTCCACGCGGCGGCGTGGAAGACCGCGTTCGACGGCTGTCTCGCCGCGTGGACGGACGGGACGAGGCGGCAGGAGCCGTTCGACGCGGACGCCGACTACCGGCGGTATGTCGATGGCAGGTCCCGTGCCGACGGCGCCGAGGCCTTTCTCACGGCCCGAGGCATCCGCCTGCCGCCGGGGACCGCCGACGACCGTCCGGGCTGCGGCACGATGGGGGCCGTGGCGGCGCGCAAGGAGCGGGCCTTCCGTGACGCCCTGCGCACTCGGCCGGTCGTGGCCTTCGCCGACGCCGTACCGGCGCTGACCGCCCTGCGCAGCCTCCGTGTGCCGTGCGCCGCGGTCTCCGCCTCCCGCCACGCCCGCGCCCTGCTCGCGTCCGCCGGGACGGACCGGCTCCTCGCCACCGTCGTGGACGGTGCGGACGCGGCCCGGCTCGGGCTCGCGGGCAAGCCGGACCCCGCACTCTTCCTCCACGCGGCGCAGGTCCTCGGCGTCCGCCCCCGTGACTGCGCGGTCGTCGAGGACGCCCTCGCCGGCGTCCTGGCGGGCCACCGCGGAGGCTTCGGCCTCGTCGTCGGGGTCGACCGCACCCCCGACCGGCACGCCACCGGCGCGATGCGCGAACGCGGCGCCCACCTCGTCGTCACCGACCTCATGGAGTGCGTGGAGGCGGTGTGGGGAGCGGTGCAGTGACCTCGGGGCCGGGCTGGACCTGGCGGTACGACGCCTACGCGCCGGAGCGGGAGCGGCTGGTGGAAGCTCTCTGCACGCTCGGCAACGGCCGGTTCGCCACCCGGGGCTCCGCCCCCGAATGCGCCGCCGACACCACGCACTACCCGGGCACCTACCTGGCCGGCTGCTACGACCGCCGCACCTCGCTCGTCGACGGTCACGCGGTCGACAACGAGGATCTGGTCAACCTCCCGAACTGGACGCTGCTGCGGTACCGCCGCCTGCCGGAGGACGAACCGGCCGGCGAATGGCTCACACCGGACTCCTCCGAACTGTGCCACTACGACGTCCGGCTCGACCTGCGGCGCGGGATCCTTCACCGCGACCTCCTCTTCCAGGACGCCCGGGGACGCGGACTGCGCGTCGGACACAGCCGGTTCGTCCACATGGGGGATCCCGGGCTCGCCGCCCAGCGCACCACCTTCCACGCGTACGGCTGGCGCGGCGCGATCGAGGTCGAGTCCGTCCTCGACGGCGACGTCGCCAACACCGGCGTCGAGCGCTACCGGCACCTGGAGGGCCGGCACCTCTCCGGCCACCGGACGGTCTTCGCATCCGGCGGGATCGCCGGGCTGTCCTGCCGCACGAGCGACCCGGGTCACCTGGTCGCCCTGGCAGTCCGTACGGACACGAGCACCCATGGCCCCGCCCGGAAGACCGGCACCTCCACCGGGACCGTGCAGGGGTACCGCCTGCCGATCGCCAGGGGAACGCCGGCGTGGTGCGCCAAGACGCTGGCCCTGCACACCTCGTCGGACCGCCCGCCGGGCGACCCGCTCGCCGTGGCCGTCGAGGCCGCCGCCCACGCCGCCGCCTTCCCCGCTCTGCGGGCCGCGCACGAGGCGGCCTGGCGGCGGCTCTGGGAGGAGGGCGAGCTGCACGTGCCGGGAGAGGCGGGACGCATCCTGCGCCTGCACGTGTTCCATCTGCTCCAGACGCTCTCCCCGCACACGGCCGACCTCGACGTGGGCGTCCCGGCCCGAGGCCTGCACGGCGAGGCGTACCGGGGCCATGTCTTCTGGGACGAACTCTTCGTCCTGCCCTACCTCGACCTCCACTTCCCCGAAGTGGCCAGAGCGCTGCTGATGTACCGCCACCGGCGCCTGCCGGCCGCCCGTGCGGCGGCCCTCCGAGCAGGACGCCAGGGCGCCATGTACCCCTGGCAGAGCGGCGGTTCAGGTGGCGAGGAGACGCAGGAGGTCCACCTCAACCCGCGCTCGGGCCGCTGGCTGCCCGACCACTCCAGGCTCCAGCGGCACGTCGGCTCGGCCGTCGCGTACAACGTCTGGAAGTACGCGCGGGCCACCGGCGACCGCGGCTTCCTGCACGGCGAGGGGGCGGAGATCCTGCTGGAGGTCGCCCGGTTCTGGGCCGGCGCGGCCGTTCTCGACCCCGCGCTCGAGCGCTACCGCATCCGCGGCGTGGTCGGTCCGGACGAATACCACGACGCCTACCCCGACGCGGAGACGCCGGGTATCGACGACAACGCCTACACCAACGTGACGGCGGCCTGGGTGCTCGCCCGCGGCATCGACCTGCTGCGCGAACTGCCCGCCGCGCGACGGGCGGAGCTGCGGAGCCGCCTCGCCCTGGACGCGGCGGCCCTCGCCCGCTGGGACGATGTGTCGCGCCGCCTGCACGTGCCGTTCCACCACGGCGTCGTGAGCCAGTTCGAGGGGTTCGGGGAGCTGGCGGAGCTCGACTGGGAGGCGTACCGGGAGCGCTACGGGGACATCCGCCGGCTGGACCGGATCCTGGAAGCCGAGGGCGACACCGTCAACCGCTACCAGGCGTCGAAGCAGGCCGACACCCTCATGCTCGGATACCTCTTCCGCCCCGAGGAGCTCGCCGAGCTGTTCGCACGGCTCGGACACCGGATGGACGACGAGGTCTGGCGGGCCACCGTGGACTACTACCTGCGCCGCACCAGTCACGGCTCGACCCTCAGCAGCCTCGTCCACGGCTGGGTGCTCGCCCGCCTGAAAGGGGCCGGGGCGTGGCGGTACTGCGAGGAGGCCCTGCTCTCCGACGTGGCCGACGTCCAGGGCGGCACGACGGGAGAAGGCATCCACCTCGGCGCGATGGCCGGCACGGTCGACCTGGTCGAGCGCGGGATCACCGGCCTGGAGGCCGGCCCGGAGGGGCTGCGGGTGGCGCCCGTCGCGCTCCGCGAGTTGCCCCGGTTCGCCTTCACCCTGTCGTGCGGCGGCCATCGAGGCGTTCGCCTGCGCATGCTCCCCGCCCGCCTGGGGGTACGCGTCCCCGCCGGTCCGGGAGGCCCCTTCTCCCTCGTCCTGCCGGGAGAGCGGCGGTTCACCGTCCTTCCCGGCGAGGAGCGCTGGTTCACGCTGTGAGGGGGTCCGCGTCGGGTCAGGCGAAGGCGAGGACGTCCGAGACGGCCCGTCGGGGTGTCGCCCGGCCGGCAGGTCCGTAGCCCAGGCGGACGATCACGTGGACGTAACCGACGGCCGAGAGGGGGTCCCGGGCGTCGAAGCGGAGTTCCGGCCATTCCAGGGGCTGCGACATGAGAGAGGTGGCGAGCCCGTCGAGGGTGGCCTGGAGCAGGACCCGCTGCAGGGCCTGGCCGGCCATCAGCCACGATTCCGGCGTGTCCGCGGCGGTTCCGAGCAGGGCGATCTGCGGTGTCTTCTCGAAGCGTGCCGAAGGACGGCCGGGCATGTGGCCGGGGGCACCGAAGTCCCGGACGGGCGCGGTCACGTCGTACTGGCGGGGACCGAAGGCATAGGCGGGGATGCCGTCGGCGCTGGTCCCTTCGCCGGCCGCTCCCGTACGCGTCCAGGCCGCGATCTCGGCGCGCACGGCATCGTCGGCGGCCTCGAACAGCTCGGAGGCGTGGACGAGACCCATGACGGTGTCGGTGTGCCAGTCGCCGGGGACGACCAGACGGCAGCCCTCCAGCCGCGCGGCGGCGCAGAGACCGTCGAGCAGTTCGGCCGGGACCGGTTCCTCGGTGAACGGGAAGCGGCTGGTGTGCCGTCGCGCCAGGGCGGGATGCAGCACGCCCAGATCGCCGGCGGCCTCCGCGGGGCCTTCGAACCGGACGTCGGCGAAGTGCCAGGGGTCGTCGGGTGCGGGCAGGAGACGGACGTCGGGGCGCAGGCCCCGGTGCTCCGCG
Source organism: Streptomyces sp. R302 (assembly GCF_012927245.1). GTDB lineage: Bacteria > Actinomycetota > Actinomycetes > Streptomycetales > Streptomycetaceae > Streptomyces. Next base: position 564,055 of record NZ_JABBGE010000006.1, on the reverse strand, counting down.
GCCACCCGCAACCCGAGCAGGGCGGCGCCACAGCCGATGTGAAGGGCTCGGTGGACGGGGTCCTGGCGGGGCATGCCGCGGGTCGGGTCGCCGTGGAGTCCGAGAACGCCGGACGCCTCCCGGTGCACGAACCTCCACGGCTGGGCGTTGTGCATCGACGGCGCCAGAACGGCTTCCTCCACCAGCGAGGTGACGAGGGGACGGGGGAGAAGAGCGGTGGGGGACACGGTACGTCCTGTCTGTGCGGGGGCGGTCATCACGAGAAGTCGTGGGCCGACAGCGTGGGCCGGGCCTGGACGCGGGCTCCGTCGTCGCGTGCGGACAGTCGGTCCACGACGGCGACCACGCCTTCCACGCGCTCGGCGAGACGTCGGAGCATCACGGCCTGACTCCGCAGCCGGACCCGTCCGCCGAGGGTCACCACACCGTCCAGGACGTGCACGTCGACCGCGTCGGCCGGCAGATCCATGGCATCCGCGAGGACCTCCTCGCGGATGCGCCGCCTGATCTCGGCGTCCGGGCGGAGGAAGACGCGAAGCAGGTCGCGACGGGTGACGATGCCCACCAGCCGCTCCTCCTCGTCGACCACGGGCAGGCGTTCGACACCGCGACGCACCATGAGCCGGGCCGCGTCCGCAGCCGCCTCCTCGGCGTGCACCGTGACGGCCGGAGCGCTCATCACGCCCCGTGCGGTCGGAGCCCTGCGGGCCGGCAGGTCGCTCTCGGAGACCACGCCGACGACGTGGTCGTCGGCGTCCACGACGGGCAGCCCGCTGATGTCGTGCTCGGCGAGGAGCTTCGCCACGTCCCGGAACGACATGTCGGGTCGGGCGGAGATCACGTCGTCGGTCATCAGGCCGCCGACCTTGAGGTGCTTCATCGCGGTCCTCCCGTGGGGTCGTCGGCGGGTGGGTTCCTACGCCACCACCGTCCGCCGTGCCGGTGCGCGTCGGCGAGGGGCCGAACGGTCCACCCGAGGGCCCGACCGGGCCCCTGCCGGTTCCGCCTCGCCGCCGCAGGGGACCTTTGGCCCCACCTGTGCCCCCAGAGGCCCTCGGGTTCTCCGGGCCCCGGGTGCGAGGGTCGAAGAGCAGTCCTCACGAACCCGGCAAGGAGGAGCCATGGCCGCAGCCCCGCGACTCCCGCGCCTCTTGTGCCTTGGAAGTGTCGCCGTCGGTGTCGACGGATCCGACGGCGCTCCGTCCGCCGCCCTGAGCGGCACGACCGTGATCGTGGTGCGAGGACACGCCGGGGCCGAGCACCGGGGCGTCGTGCCGGCGGGGATACGGGACGAACGCGGCCTCGGCCGCGCCCGAGCGGCTGCCCATGCGGCACCGGGGCGACAGCGGCCGCTCCGGCTTCTGCGCGTGCGGAGAACGGCGCGGTCACGGGGCGAGCGGACGGTACCGCGTGCACGCCCCTGCGACCCGGTCGCCGACCACGTGCTCGTGCGGTCCCGGACGACCGGACTCCTGGGTGAGGGGTTCCCGGACCTGAAGGTCGAGAGCGAGGGCGTGAAGAACCCCCGTGTGCCCGCGGCCCCCGCCGAAGCGGGCCGTGACGCCGCTCTCCTGGTCGTCGGTGGCCGCCGCGGCCCCGGACACCCGGGGCCGACCCTGGGCCGGACCACGCTCGCCCTGCCGCGACACGCCCACTGCCCGGTGGAACTCGTCCCCCGGCACGGACCCGGACACGGGAGCACCTCATGAGCACCATCCCGGAACACCGCGAGATCGTCGTCGGGATCGACCCCGTCCGCGAAGGGCGCGTCGCCCTGGCCTGGGCCGCCGACGAGGCCCTCCGCCGAGGGCTCGCCCTCCGCCTCGTCGTCGCCGTACCACCCCCGCACGACCCCCGGCACGCCGACGACACGCCCCGTCACCAGGCCAGGACGCAACGCGGCAAGGACGCCCTGCGCGCGGCGGCCGACTGGGTCAGGGCCAGGCAGCCGGACGTACGGGTCGGTTCCGCGCTCGTCGACGGCTTCCCGGCGGCCGTGATGGCAGGCCTGGCACAGCGGGCCGCCATGGCCGTCCTCGGCTCCCGCCACCTGAGCCGCACCGAGGAGTTCCTCAGCGCCGGTTCCCTCGTCATCCCGGTCACCGCCCAGGCCCGCTGCCCGGTGGCCGTGGTCGGCGACGCCGAGCACATCACCCAGGACCCGCCGTACCTCGTCGTCGGCGTCGACGGCAGCGAATCGTCCCGGGCGGCCCTCGCCTTCGCCTTCGAGGAGGCCGACCTCAGGCGTTGCGCCCTGCGGGCCGTCGCGGTCTGGCAGCCGCCCGTCTTTACCGTCCACACCGGGGACACCCTGTTCCACGCCGAACGCCGGCTCCTCTCGGAGACCACCGCCGGATGGGCGGAGAAGTACCCCGACGTCCGCCTCACCCACGAGGTGCTCATCGGCTCGCCCGTCGAACTGCTCGCGGACGCCGCCGAGCACGCCCTGGCCGTCGTCGTCGGCCGCCGGGGCCGGGGCGGCTACACCGGCATGCGCGTCGGCTCCGTCGTCCACGGGCTGCTGCACCGCGCCCACTGCCCCGTGATCACCGTCCCCACCGGCTGAGCACGCGCCATGACGACGCCGGCCACCGCCAGCACCGCCCCGCCCTCCCCGGCGACAGGACTCACCGGGGCGGAGGCGGCCCGGCGGCTCGCCGCCGACGGGCCCAACGAGGTGGCCGCCCGCCGGCCCGTACGGCTGTACAGCCGGGTCCTCGCCCAGCTCCGAGACCCGCTGATCATGGTGCTGCTCGGTGCCGTCGCGCTGACCCTGGCGATCGGGGACCACCCCGACGCGATCGTCATCGGCCTGGTCGTCGTCGTGAACACCACCGTCGGTGTCGTCCAGGAGGTCCGCGCGGACAACGCCGTCGCCGCCCTGTCGGCCCTGAGCGCCCCGCACGCGCGCGTGCGGCGGGACGGCACGGTCCGCGACGTCGCGGCCGCGGAGGTCGTCGTCGGCGACGTCCTGGTCCTGGGCGAGGGCGACATCGTCGCCGCCGACGCCCTGCTCGCCGAGGCGTCCGCCCTGCTCCTGGACGAGTCCATGCTCACCGGGGAATCCGTGCCGGTGGACAAGGACGCCGACGGCACTCTGAGCGCGGGAACCGTCGTCGTACGCGGCCGAGGCGTGGCCACCGTCACCGCGACGGGCCCGAGGAGCGCCCTCGGCCGCATCGCCGCCCTGCTCGACGACCGGCGCGAGGCGACCCCGCTGCAACGCCGCCTCGCCGCTCTCGGCCGGATCCTCGCCGCGGTGACGCTCGCCCTGTGCGTGCTGGTCTTCGCCCTCGGCCTCGTACGCGGCCTTCCGCCCGGCACCATGGCGGTCACCGCCATCAGCCTTGCCGTGGCCGCCGTCCCCGAATCGCTCCCCGCCGTCGTCACCCTCGCCCTCGCCCTCGGCGCCCGCCGCATGGCCGCCCGCCACGCACTGGTGAGACGACTGCCGGCGGTGGAGACCCTCGGCTCGGTGTCCGTCCTCGCCACCGACAAGACCGGCACCCTCACGGAGGGCCGCATGGTCGTCCAGCGGATCCGGACACCCGGGGCGTGTGTGGAACTCACGGGCGTCGGCTACGAACCGGCGGGGCAGGCGCTGGTCTCCGGAAGACCTGCCACCCCGGAGGAGCTCGCCCCGGTACGGGAGCTGCTGAGGACGACCGTTCTCTGCAACGACGCCACGCTGCGCCCGCCCGACGCCACGGACCCCGGAAGCCGCTGGACCGCCGTGGGCGACCCCATGGAAGCCGCCCTCCTCGCGGCGGCGGCCAAGACGGGATGCCCCCCGGAGCCGGAACTGAGAGCAGGCCTCCCCCGGATCGGCGAAGCGCCCTTCGACAGCCTCCGCAAGCGCATGACCACCCTGCACGAGGAGGCCCCGGGACGGATCCTCGTCTGCCTGAAGGGAGCGCCCGAGGCGGTCCTCACCCCGACGGTACTGAGCGCGGACGCGGACACCGTCGCGCAAGCCAGGGAAGCGGCCGCGGACCTCGCGGGGGAGGGCTACCGGGTGCTCGCCGTGGCGTCGGGCGTACGCGGCGATCTGCCGGAGCCCGTCGCCGCGGCCGAGTCGGGGCTGAGGCTTCTCGGCCTCGTGGCGCTGAGCGACCCGCCGAAGCCCCACGCGGCCCGGACGCTCGCCTCCTGCCGCGCGGCCGGCATCACCCCCGTCCTCATCACGGGCGACCATCCGGCCACGGCCCGCGCGGTGGCGGACAGCGTCGGCCTCACCGGCGAGACCGACGGCCACGCGGGCCACGTCGTCACCGGAGCGGACGTCGCCGCCGGCCGGGTCCCCGACCTCACGTCCGTACGCGTCTTCGCCCGCACCGACCCCCAGCAGAAGCTCGACGTCGTCGCCGCCTGGCGGGCGGCGGGCGCGGTCACGGCCATGACCGGCGACGGCGTCAACGACGGCCCCGCCCTGCACCGGGCCGACATCGGCGTCGCCATGGGAGCTCGCGGCACCGAGGTCGCACGTCAGGCCGCCGACCTCGTCCTCACGGACGACGAACTCTCGACGGTCGTGTCGGCGGTCGAGGAGGGCCGGCGCGTCTACGACAACATCCGCCGCTTCCTCGTGTACGGGATGGCGGGCGGGGCAGCGGAGATCCTCGTGATGCTGGCCGGCCCCCTCCTCGGGCTGCCCCTGCCGCTGCGGGCGGGGCAGATCCTCTGGATCAACCTCCTCACCCACGGTCTCACCGGGGTGGCCATGGGCGCCGAACCGGCGTCGCCCGGGACGATGCGACGTCCGCCGCGCCCTCCGGACCAGCACATCCTCGGCGGCGGAGCCTGGCAGCGCCTGTCGGTCCTCGCCGCGGTCGTCACCGCGGCGTCCCTCGGCGCGGGGCTGGTCGCGCGGGCACACGGCCTCGACTGGCAGAGCGTCCTCTTCCTCGCCCTGCTCGCCGCCCAGCTCGGGGTCGTCCTCGGGCTGCGAGCCCGGCTGTTCACCCGGAAGAACCCGTTCCTCCCCGTCGCGGTCCTCGCCTCCGCCCTCCTGGCCCTGGCGGCGCTGTACGTGCCGTTCCTCCGTACCGCCCTCGACACGGACCCGCTCGGAGGCGTGGGAATCGCTCTGGCGGTGGCGTGTGCGCCGGTCGGATTCCTCGTGGCGCGAGCCGTCCGTACCGCCTTCAGGCCACCGGGTCCGGCAGGAACGGACGAGAGATCGGGACTACGGTGAAACCGGGCACGGTGCACGCCGTGCGTACCGGACGCGACCGGAGGTTCCGATGGGCCGGGAGGGTGCCGGACCTGCGGATGCCAGGCTGCCGAGGCTCAGGCTCGACGAGCTGCTGGACGAGCTCCAGGCCCGCATCGACGAGGTGAGGGGTACCCGGGACCGCCTCGCGGGGCTTCTGGAGGCGGTCATCTCCGTGGGGCGGGAACTGGACCTGCCGCAGGTGCTGCGCGGCATCGTCGAGGCCGCCGTCTCCCTCGTCGACGCCGAGTACGGAGCCCTGGGCGTCATCGGCGAGGACCGTCGCCTGTCCGAGTTCCTCCCCATCGGCATCGACGACGACCTGCGCTCACGGATCGGTGCCCTGCCCTCCGGCCACGGCATCCTCGGTGAACTCATCCGCAACCCCGAGCCGCTGCGGCTCACCGAGCTGTCCGAGCACCCGGCCTCGTACGGCTTTCCGGCGTACCACCCGCCCATGCACTCCTTCCTCGGCGTTCCCATCCGGGTCCGCGACGAGGTCTTCGGCAACCTCTACCTCACCGAGAAGCGCGGCGGAGCCGACTTCGACGCCGAGGACGAGGCCGTCGTGACCACCCTGGCCGTGGCCGCCGGCATCGCCATCGAGAACGCCCGGCTCTACGAGGAGGGCAGGCGCCGGCAGCGCTGGCTCGCCGCGAGCTCCGACTTCACCAGCGCCCTGCTCTCCGGCACGGGGGAGACGGAGGTCCTGGACGGGATGCTGGAGCAGGCCGTGGACATCGCCGAGGCGGACATGGGCGTCTTCTACCTGGTCGGCCCGGGCGGCGAGCTCCGTGGCTCCCTGGCCCGCGGCGAGGGGGCCGACACCCATCGCGGGGTCGTCCTGCCCAGCACCGAGGGCACCCTGGCGGCCGCGGCCCTCGCCGCGACCGACGGACTGGTCACCGCCACCGACGTCTCCAGCGACGCGCGGGTGACCGTCCAGCCCGAACGCTGGAAAGGCCTCGGGCCGGCCGTGGCGGTCACGGTGGGCACCAAGGAGCGCCTCAGCGGTGTCCTGATCCTCGCCCGGCGCAGTGGGCGCACGCCCTTCCTGAGAGCTGACACCGCGGCCCTCCCGGGCTTCGCGGGCCAGGCGGCCCTCGCCCTCGAAGTGGCCGACCGCCGTCGCGACGCCGAGCAGGTCACCCTGCTGGAGGACCGCGACCGCATCGCCCGCGACCTGCACGACCTGGCGATCCAGCGCCTCTTCGCCACCGGCATGACCCTGCAGAGCGCCCGGCGCTTCGTCGAGCATCCGGAGGCGGTGGACAGGCTGACCAGGGCGATCGACGACCTCGACGCCACCATCAAGATCATCCGATCGACCATTTTCGGCCTCCGGGAACACGACACCCTCGGCACGGCGCCGAAACTCAGAAGCCGTGTCGTCACCGCGGTCGACTCGGCCGCGGCCACCCTCGGCTTCGCCCCCGCCCTCCGCATGGAGGGCCTGCTGGACACCGACGTGCCCGTCGACATCGCCGACGACGTGGTCGCCGTGATCGGCGAAGCCCTCACCAACGTCGCCCGCCATGCCCGTGCCCACCGGACGGAGGTCGCCGTCCTCGCGGACGACGGGACACTGGAGGTGACGGTGGGCGACGACGGCGCCGGCCTGCCGCCGGACCGGGTCGACAGGGGACTGCGCAACCTCGCGGAGCGGGCCGAGCGCCTCGGTGGCTCCCTCGCCGTCCAGTCCCCGCCGGAACCCGGCGGCGGCACCCGCCTCACCTGGCGCGTCCCGCTCCCCCCGGACGACGGGCAGCAGGATTAACCGGTCCCCGTCTCGTGCTCGTGGACCTGCGCGGCGATCACGGCCGCCTGCACCCGCCGCTCCACCCCCAGCTTGCCGAGCAGCCGCGAGATGTGGTTCTTGACGGTCTTCTCCGACAGATAGAGCCGCTTGGCGATCTGCCGGTTGGTGAGCCCCTCCCCGATCAGATCCAGCACGGACCGCTCACGCTCGGACAGCGCCGCGAGCCGCTCGTCCTCGGGCGGCCGCGCCGTCTCGGGGTCCCGCAGCGAGCGCATCAGGCGGGCCGTGGTGGCCGGGTCGAGCATCGACTGCCCCGTCGCCACGGTCCGTACCGCCGACACGAGATCGGCCCCCTTGATCTGCTTGAGGACGTACCCCGACGCCCCGGCCATGATCGCGTCGAGCAGCGCGTCCTCGTCGTCGAACGAGGTGAGCATCAGACACGCCAGCTCCGGCATCCGCGACCTCAGCTCGCGGCACACGGCGATCCCGTCGCCGTCGGGCAGCCGTACGTCGAGGACGGCCACGTCCGGGCGCAGCGCGGGCCCCCGGGCCAGGGCCTGGTCGGCCGTGGACGCCTCCCCGACCACCCGCAGGTCGGGCTCGTCGTCGATCAGGTCGCGGAGTCCCCGGCGGACGACCTCGTGGTCGTCCACCAGGAAGACCCGAGTGGGTTCCCCGGTTGCCGGAAGCTCGGTCATGGCGACCCCTGTGCTCGACGGATGTTCCCCGCCCCCACAAGGATTGTCCGTCAGGAAGCGCCTTCATGGGCACCCAGTTCCATCCGGACGTCGACGACCCCCTCCACGGCACGGGCGGCGCGCGCCAGCAGCGGCACCAGAGAGCGGTCGGAGAGGGCGCCACTCAGCGTCGCCACCCCTTCCGTCACGGTCACGTCCAGCCCGGTGAAGGCTGCCCCGCCGAGTACCGACCGCCGGATGTCCGCCGCTATCGCGCCGTCCTCCCGCAGGAACACCTTGAGCAGGTCGCTCCGGCTCACGACCCCCTCCAGCATGCCGATCTCGTTGACGACGGGGAGCCTCTTCACCCTCCGGCGGGCCATGATGCGCGCGGCCTCGGCCAAGGAGGCGCCGGCATGTACGGTCACGGCCGGACTCGACATGAGGTCCCCCGCGCGCACCGCGACGGCCTTCAGGGCGTCCTCGCCCCGCTCAGGGCCGAGTTCCGTGTCACGGAACGCCTCCTTCGGCAGCAGATCCGCCTCCGAGACCACCCCCACGACCCTCCCTTCCCCCTCCAGGACGGGGAGGGCACTCACCTTCCACTGGTCCATGAGCGCCACGATCTCCTTGTAGGGCGCGTCACGGCCGATCGCCACGGCGGTGTGGGTCATGACGTCGCTGACGACGAGAGGGGGAGGGGCTACGGCGTTCACGGTGCCTCCTTGACGGTGTCCCCTTCCAGGCTCGCGCGGACTGTGTCGAGGCGGGAGGGCCGAACGGTCCCCTGCCGGCCGGGGAGTCGCCGGGCTTCCCTGTCGCCGACCCGGTCGGCGGGTCCGTCGCGTGCGGGTGGGAGGGTGTCAGCGGGGTGTGCGGTGGCCGCCTTCCGGGATGACCAGGGGGGTGCCTGCCACGGGGCAGGTGATGACGGTGGCGCGGAGGGCGAAGGCCTCCTGGACGAGGTCGGGGGTGACGATGTCCGTGGGCGGGCCGGCGGCCAGGACGCGGCCGTCGCGCATGGCGATGAGGTGGTCGGCGTAGCGGCAGGCGAGGTTGAGTTCGTGGAGGACCATCACGACGGTGCGGCCCTCGGTGCGGTTGAGGTGGGCGACGAGTTCCAGGACGTCGACCTGGTGGGCGAGGTCCAGGTAGGTGGTGGGCTCGTCGAGCAGGAGGACCGGGGTGTCCTGGGCGAGGGCCATGGCGATCCAGACGCGCTGGCGCTGGCCGCCGGAGAGTTCGTCGAGGGAGCGTTCGGCCAGGGTGTCGGTGCCGGTGGCCTCCAGGGCGCGGTCGACGACGGCCTCGTCGGCCGCGGTCCACTGGCACCACCACCGCTGGTGCGGGGTGCGGCCGCGGGCGACCAGGTCGCGCACGGTGATGCCGTCGGGTGCCGACGGGGTCTGCGGCAGGAGGGCGAGCCGGAGGGAGAGTTCGCGGGCGGACAGCTCGGAGGTGTCCGTGCCGTCGAGGTGGACGGTGCCGGACTCGGGCTTGAGGAGGCGGGCGAGGGCCCGCAACGCGGTGGACTTGCCGCAGGCGTTGGGCCCGACGAGGGCGGTGACCCGGCCGGCGGGGATGTCCAGGTCGAGGCCTTCGGCGACGATCCGGTCGCCGTAGGCCAGGCGCAGTTCGGTGCCGCGCAGCGCGGTGGTCATGGGGTCAGCCTCCCTTTCCGGCCCGGTTGGCGCGGGCGAGCAGCAACAGCAGGTACGGGGCGCCGACGACGCCGGTGACGATGCCGACCGGGAGTTCGGTCGGGGAGAAGACCAGGCGGGCGGCGAGGTCGGTGAGGAGCAGCAGGACGGCGCCGGCGAGTCCGCTGAGGACCAGCGGGATGCCGGGGGTGCCGGCGAGGCGGCGGGCGATCTGGGGCGCGCCCAGGGCGATGAAGGCGACCGGCCCCGCGGCGGCCGTGGCGAGCGCGGCCAGGCAGGTGGCCAGGACCAGCAGGGCGATGCGCGCGCGTCCGATGGGGATGCCGAGGCCGAGGGCGGTGTCGTCGTCGAACTGGAGGAGCTGGTACGCGCGGGCCAGGGCGACCGTGAGCGGCACCAGGAGCAGCAGGGCGAGGCCGACCCACCGGACGTGGTCGTAGGAGCGGCCGTTGAGGCTGCCGGTGAGCCACACCATGGCCCGGGAGGCCTGGTCGATGTCGGCGCGGACGAGCATCCAGCGGGTGAGCGCGGCGAGCGTGCCGTGGGCGGCGATGCCGACGAGGACGAAGCGGTAGCCGGTGATCGTGCCGCCGCGCCAGGCGAGCGCGTAGATCACGGTGGCGGTGACCAGGGCTCCGACGAGGGCGCCGAGGGGTACGGCGCCGAAGGTGCCCGCCCCGGCGGCGGTGACCCCGCCGATGAGGATGGCGCCGACGGCGCCCGCGCCGGCGCCGGCGGAGATGCCGATCAGATCGGGGCTGGCCAGGGCGTTGCGGGTGACGGCCTGGTAGACCGCGCCGGCGACGCCGAAGGCGGCGCCCACGAGCACGGCGGTGAGCGCGCGGGGCAGGCGCAGCTGATGGACGATGAGGTCGGCGTCGCCCGTACCGGTGCCGAACAGGGCGCCCAGGACGTCGCCGACGGGTAGGGCGAAGGTGCCGAGCGACACCGAGGCGACCAGCGCGGCGAACCCCGCCAGCGCGAGGGCGGCGGTGGTGACGGCGACACGGGGGCGCAGCCGGATGCCGAAGGGGCCGATCTCCCACTTCATCGCGTGTGCTCCTTCAGCTTGCCGCGCTTGACCAGGACGGCCAGGAACGGCGCCCCCACGAGGGCGGTGACGACTCCGGCCTCCAGCTCGCCCGGCCGTGCCACCATGCGGCCGATCACGTCCGAGGCAAGCACGAGCACGGCCCCGCCCAGGGCCGAACAGGGCACCAGCCAGCGGGCGTCGGGCCCGGTGAAGGCGCGGACGACATGGGGGACGACCAGGCCGACGAAGGTCACGGGGCCGGCGGCGGCGACGGCGGCGCCGGTGAGCAGGACGACGGCGAGGCCGCCGAGGGCGCGGGTGGCGCGGACCCGGGTGCCGAGGGTGGTGGCGAGGTCGTCGCCGAGGGCGAGGGCGTTGAGCCGGCCGCTGAGGGCGAGCGCGAGGACCAGGCCGGCGACCACGAACGGCAGGAGCTGGAGGGCGATGGCCGCGTCCCGTCCGGCGAGGGTGCCGATCGCCCAGTAGCGGTACTGGTCGAGGGTGCGCAGGTCGAGCAGGACCAGGGTGTTGGTGAAGGCTTCGAGCAGGACCGTCACGGCCGCCCCGGCCAGGGCGAGTTTGGCGGGGGTCGCGCCGCCGTACCCGGTGCCGCCGACCAGGTACGCGAGGAGGCCGGCGAGCGCGCCGCCGAGGAAGGCGAACCACACGTACTCGTACGAACTCGTCAGTCCGAGCAGGCCGATGCTCGCCGCCACGGCGAACGCCCCGCCGGCGCTCACGCCGATGAGGCCCGGGTCGCCGAGCGGGTTGCGGGTGATCTCCTGGGCGACCGCGCCCGCCGCGCCGAGGGCAAGGCCGACGATCAGCCCGAGGAGGGTGCGGGGCATGCGCAACTCCCGTACGACGACCGCGTCGCCGTCGGTGCTGCCGCCGATCGCGGCGAGGACGTCGCCGAGGGGCACGGCCTTGGTGCCGATCGCGAGGGAGGCGCAGCCCACGACGGTGAGCGCGGCGACGAGGACGGCCGGTACGGCCCATCGAACGGCCGGGCGCGTGCCCGGGGGGCCCGTGGGGGCGGGGAGTTCCGCGCTCTTGGCGGTGGGCGTCAGGGACACGGAGCAAAGGTAAGGCATACCTAAGGGGCGAGATTCGGCCGCCCCCTGTGGTTCTCCTGTGAACCTCATGGCTATGCTCACCCCGGATTAGTAAAGTAAGGCTTGCCTAACCCAACCGCTCTGGGGAGTTCCATGTTCACCCGCAACCCCGCACGCCGTGGCCGGATCGGCGCGCTCCTGCTCACCGCGGCCCTCGCGGCCGGCCTCTCCGCCTGCGGCGGATCGGGCACCGAGCCGAAGTCCTCCGACGGCACGGCGGCCACGGCCGAGAAGGCCGCGGGCTTCCCCCGTACCGTCCGGCACGACAAGGGCAGTACCGAGATCAAGGCCAAGCCGCAGCGCGTCGTGGCCCTGGACAACAGCCTCGTCGAGGCCGTCGTCGCCCTCGACGGCAAGCTCGTCGGCGGCATCGGCTCCTACCGCGACCAGACCGGCTTCCCGCCCTACCTCGGCGACGCGGTCAAGGACACCAAGGACGTCGGCCCGCTCGACAGCCCCAACCTGGAGGCCATCGCGGCCCTCAAGCCGGACCTGATCGTCTCCGCCACGGTCCGTCACGAGGACCTGTACGAGCAGCTGGAGCAGATCGCCCCCACCGTCTTCGTCAAGACCACCGGCCCGCTGTGGAAGGACAACGTCACCCTCCTCGGCACGGCGCTCGGCGAGGAGGAGAAGGCCAAGGCGAAGCTCACCGCGTACGAGACCCGGGCGAAGAAGGTCGGCGCCGCGATCAACGCCAAGAAGAAGAACCCCACCGTCTCCATCGTGCGCTTCGTCGACGGCCCCACGCGCATCTACCTGCCGAAGAGCTTCAGCGGCATCATCCTCCAGGACATGGGCCTGGCCCGGCCCGAGAACCAGCGGGACACCGAGAAGTTCAACCTGGAGATCAGTGAGGAGCAGATCGCCCAGGCCGACGCCGACGTCGTCTTCTACAGCTCCTTCTCCGGCGGCGAGGAGCGCAAGGCCAAGTTCCTCGCCAACCCGCTGTGGAGCCGTCTGGCCGCGGTGAAGAACGGCGACGTCCACGAGGTCAAGGACGAGATCTGGATGACGTCCGTCTCCCTCCAGGGTGCCGACGTCGTCCTCGACGACATGGCGAAGATCTTCCAGGTCGACCCGGCCGAGTAGTCCCTCCGTACCGGTCGCGCGTCCGCCCCTCCGCGCCGGAGGGCCGGACGCGCCGTCGTCCGTGTGTCGACAGGTGCGAACCCAGGCCGTCCGGACCCCGCCTCCCTTCCCGATCCGGGCCCCATGTCCGGGGCCCTCATCCGGGGCCATCCAAGTGTCCGGGTCCCGTCCCTCCCCGGGTGAAGTACTCCTCGGCCCTGAACTCCGCGCCGTGTTCGTTCCGTACGCGGTGCAGGACGAGACCGGGTCTGCCGCCGCCGAGGTGGTCGGCGCCGGTGACGACGACCACGCCTTCGTCCTCGTGGTGGTGGACGTGGCCCGGCTCGCCGGAGTACAGGCCCCGGGAGACCGTCGCCGCGAGGACGTCGAGCCGCCGGCCGGCGTGGTGCGTGAAGGCGTGGGGGCGCGGCGGGCGCCGGGTCTCGACGAAGCCGGCGATCTCCGCCGCGGAGCGCGTCCAGTCGATGCGTCCGTCCTCGTCGGAGCCGCTCGGCGGGACCTGCGCGAATCGCGCCGTCTCGTGGTGGACGGTGCCGGCCGGGCCCGGTTCGAGGTGGTGGTGGACCCGGCGGAGCAGGGAGGCGAGGACCTCGCGTTCGTCCGGGCCGAGGGGGGCCAGGACCTCGTCGTCCGTGGCGGCGATGTCCGCGTTGAGGAGGTCGAGGTAGGCCCTGCCCTCGGGGGTCAGGCGGACGAGGATCCTGCGGCGGTTGACCGGATCCCGGGCGCAGTCGACGTGGCCCGTCCGCACCAGGTCGTTGACGATCTTCACCAGGTCGCTGGAGTTCATGTCGAGCCGGGCGGCGAGGAGCGTCTTCATCTGCGGGCCCAGGTCGGCCACCATCGCCATGACGGTGAGGTGCCACAACCGCAGGTTGTGGGCGGCCAGTCGCTCGGTGAGCCGGCGGCGCGCGGCCTTGCCGATCGCGTACATGAGGTACGCGTTGAGGTCGAGCACGCTCGGCGGCGTCATGCTCAGGCGGGGCGGGCCCGCGGGGGCCGGCGGGTCCCCCACGAGTGTGAGGTCGGTGCCCGCCAGTGCTCTGAAGACCTCGGCCCAGTCGGTCGTGGGCGTGTTCGAGATGCCGACGACGGTGAACCTCGCTCCGGACGCGTCGCACGCGGTGCCGGAGACGACCGGCCGTTCCATACGTTGTTCCCCCTTGCTCACCGCGCGGGTGAGGTCCATCCGGCCCGGTCGTGTCGTACGCGCGGGCTCACGGCCGGGAGGTGAGGTACCCGCCCATGGAGGTGAAGTACTCGGCGGCGGGCAGCTCGCGGCCGTCCTCCGTCCGTACGCGGGTGAGGGCGAGGCCGTGGTTGCGGCCCGTGCGGGCGTCGGCTCCGGCGACGATCACGACGCCGTCGCCCTCGCGGTAGAAGACGCGGCCGGGGGTGCCGCCGTAGCGGCCCTCCGACACCACGGCGGAGAGGATCTCCAGGCGCTTGCCCCGGTGGAAGGTGAAGGCGCTGGGGTACGGCGCGGACTGGGCGCGGACCAGGCGCTCCAGGACCTCGGCCGGCCAGTCCCAGTCGATGCGGATGTCCTCCTCGGCGCGCTTGTGGAAGAAGCTGGCCCGGGAGCGGTCCTGCTTGGTGAACTCGGTCTCCCCGGCGGCGATCCGGGCGAGCGCGCCGATGGTGACGGGGGCGATGAGGTCGACGGTCTTGTGGAAGAGGTCGGTGGCCGTGTCGGTGGGCTCCACGGTGACCGCGCGCTGGTCCACGATGTCGCCGGCGTCGAGCACCTCGTCCATCAGGTGGGCCGTCACGCCGACTTCCCGTTCGCCGTTGATGAGGGCCCAGATGAGGGGGGAGAAGCCGGCGTACTTCGGCAGGAGGGAGTCGTGGACGTTCAGCGTGCCGTGACGGGGCAGCGAGTAGACGCGCGGCGGGATCCAGGTACGCCAGTTGTTGGCGACGATGATGTCCGGATCGGCGGCCTTGAGGAGGTCGAACAGCTCCTCGTCGTCCGGCCGGTTGCGGATGGCGACGGGGACGCCGTGCTCCTCGGCCAGGTCGGCGACCGAGTCGCTCCAGATCTTCTCGTAGGCGTGCTCGCTCCTGGGGTGCGTCACGACCATCACGACGTCGTGCTCGGACTCCAGGAGTGCTTTCAGGGTGCGGTGACCCCACGTCTGGTAACCGAACATGACGACCCGCATGAGGGTTCCTCCTCGGAAGAGCGAATGACGGCGGCAAGTAAAGCAAGGCTTACCTAACATTTCAATACCCAATGTTTTTCGGCCAGTTGAGGGGTGAGCCTCCGTCAGCTGTCCGGTTTGTCCCGTCGACAGTCCAACGCAGGTCAGGTTAGCTTTACCTAAGTTCCAGCCGGCTCACGCACGATGGGAGTGACATGTCTCAGGGTCTTCCTGGCGACGCCCCTCTGGTCCACGACCTCATAGGCATCGGCTTCGGGCCGTCCAATGTGGCCATGGCGCTGGCGCTCAGCGAGCACAACGCCCGCGTCGGGAGGCAGGAGGCCGTCACCGCGCACTTCTTCGAGCGGCAGCCGGGCTTCGGCTGGCACCGCGGCATGCTGATCGACGACGCCACCATGCAGGTCTCCTTCCTCAAGGACCTGGTGACGCTGCGGAATCCGGCCAGCGAGTACAGCTTCCTCTGCTACCTGCGCAGCAAGGGCCGGCTGATCGACTTCGTCAACCACAAGAACCTCTTCCCGCTGCGCGTCGAGTTCCACGACTACTTCGAGTGGGCGGCGGCCAAGGTCGACGACATGGTCTCCTACGGCCACGAGGTCGTCGCCGTCGAACCCGTCGTCCGCGACGGCGTCGTCGCATACCTCGACGTCACCGCCCGCACCGGCACCGAGACCGTGGTCCACCGGGCCCGGAACCTCGTGATCGGCACGGGACTGCGGCCACTGATGCCCGAGGGCGTCGCCCGCACCGACCGCGTGTGGCACAACTCCGAGCTGCTCACGAAGGTCGACGCCCTGGACGGCACGGAACCCACCCGCTTCGTCGTCGTCGGCGCCGGGCAGAGCGCGGCCGAGAACGTCGCGTACCTGCACCGCCGCTTCCCCGGCGCCGAGGTGTGCGCCGTCTTCTCCCGCTACGGCTACAGCCCCGCGGACGACAGCGGCTTCGCCAACCGCATCTTCGACCCGGACGCCGTCGACGAGTACTTCACGGCCCCCGGCGACGTGAAGCGCAAACTGATGGACTATCACGGCAACACCAACTACTCGGTCGTCGACGTCGACCTGATCGACGACCTCTACCGGCAGGCGTACCAGGAGAAGGTCCTCGGCACCGAACGCCTCCGCTTCCTCAACGTCTCCCGGCTCACCGGCGTCGAGGAGAGCGGCGACAGGGTCCACGCCACCGTCACCTCCCTGGTGACCGGCGAGGAGACCGTCCTGGACGCCGACGTCGTCGTGTACGCGACCGGCTACCGCCCCGCCGACCCCGTCGGACTGCTCGGCCCGGTCGCCGACCACTGCCACCGCGACGAGGAGGGACGCATCCGTGTCGAGCGCGACTACCGGCTCACGACCGGTCCCGAACTGCGCTGCGGCATCTACCTCCAGGGCGGCACCGAACACACCCACGGCATCACGTCGTCCCTGCTCTCCAACACCGCCGTCAGGGTCGGCGAGATCCTCGACTCCATCCTCGCCCGGGGGCCGGCGGCGGTGCGGGGCGGCGTGGCCCGGCCGGTCGCCGACGGCATCGGCTCGGCGCGCTAGAGCCCTTCCGCCGCCGGGACTTCGCGTCCTGGTCGAGCCCCCACCCGCCACGCCCGTCGGGCGGCGCCGTCGCGCCCGGCGAGCGTGGCACGCACTGTGAGATCCCCCGAAAGGAACGACTGTGTCCACTGGTACGCGCCCCGCTCCGAAGCGGTCCCTCAGACACCTGCCGCACCTCGCCGTCGCCACGGTCGCCGCGCTCGCCCTGTCCGCCTGCGGGAGCGGCCCGGAGAAGACCGAGGCGAAGCCCGAGGCGAAGCCGGAGGCCACGGCCGGCGGGGGCGGGACGTCCGCCGCCTTCCCGGTGACGGTGCGGCACAAGTACGGCACCACGACCATCGACAAGGAGCCGCAGCGGGTCGTCACGCTGGGCCTCTCCGACCAGGACGCCGTCCTCGCGCTCGGGATCAAGCCGGTCGGGGCCGTGGACTGGTTCAAGGAGGACCCGTACGGCAAGTGGCCGTGGACGAAGGACAAGTGGGGGTCCGCGAAGCCGCAGATCGTCGGTGAGCGCGACGAGTACAACATCGAGAAGATCGCGGCGCTCGAGCCGGACCTCGTCATCGCGCAGTACTCCGGCATGAAGAAGGAGCAGTACGACACGCTCTCGAAGTTCACCAAGGTCGTCGCCCAGCCCCAGGGCGTCCCCGACTACGGCGCCTCCTGGCAGGTGATGACACGTCAGATCGGCAGGTCCCTCGGCAAGTCGGCCGAGACCGAGAAGCTGATCGCCGGCATCGACGCCCGCTTCGAGGCCGCTCGCGCCAAGCACCCCGAGTGGGCGGACAAGACCCTCGTCGTCGCCGACAGCTTCGAGGCCGGCACGTACTCGGCGTTCACGAAGACCGACCCGAAGGCGATCTTCTTCAAGGAGCTCGGCTTCAAGGCGAAGCCCGAGATCGACACCCTCGCCAAGCCCGGCTGGAACGTCGCCGAGCTCAGCGCCGAGAAGCTGAACGTCCTCGACGTCGACCGGCTCGTCTGGGTCACCTCCAGCACCGACGCCAACGACCGGATCAAGGCCGAACCGCTCTACAAGAAGCTCGACGTCCACCAGGAGAAGCGCGACCTGTTCGTGCCCTACCAGGGCCCGGACATCGGCGCCGCGTTCTCCTTCAACACGGTCCTGTCGATCCCCTACGCCATCGACGAGATCGAGCCGCTGCTGACGGCCGTCAAGTAGCTCCCCGCCCCGCACCGCCACACCTCCGCACCGCCAGGGAAAGGCACAACGGACGATGTTTGACGTCGAGTCGGACCGGACACCCGCGCCCGGGATGCCCCTGACGGGTGGGCAGACCGGCATCTGGCTGGCCCAGCAGATCGAACCGGACAGCTCCGCCTACCACATCGTCTTCGCCCTGGACGTGCGCGGCGCCGTCGACCTCGACCGCCTCGGCGCGGCGGTGCGGCAGGCCGTCGCGGAGGCCGAGTGCCTCCACGTGCGCATCGCGCCGGGGGAGGGCGGCGGGCCCCGGCAGACCCCCGCCGCCGTCGCCTTCGACGTCCCGGTCGTCGACCTGCGCGACGCGGAGGAACCGGAGGAGGCCGCCGCCGGGTGGATCACCGCCGACCGGGACCGCCCCGCCGACCTGGCCGGCGGGCCGCTCTTCGCCCAGGCCCTGCTCCGGCTCGCCGACGACCGCGTGTGGTGGTACCAGCGGTACCACCACATCCTCGTCGACGGCGCGGGCGTCGCACTGATCTCCCGGCGCGCCGGCGAGCTCTACACCCTCGGGGAGCGGGCCCCCGCGAGCCCCGGCGGGTCCCTGCGGCGCCTGGTCGACGCCGACCTCGCCCACCGGGCCTCCGAGCGGTACGAGGCCGAGCGCGCCTGGTGGCGGGAGCGCCTGGCCGGACTGCCGGAGCCGGCCCGCCTGGTCGAGCGGGCGCCCTCGCTCGCGACGCGCCGGCTGAGGCGGTCGGTGGAGCTGTCCGCCGAGGAGACCGCGCGGCTGCGCCGGGCCGCCGACCGCGCGGGCACCCGTACCTCGCGCGTCCTGATCGCCGCCGTGGCCGCGTATCTGCACCGGGTCACCGGCGAACAGGACCTCGTCCTCGGCCTGCCGGTCGCGGCACGCCAGGACGAGGTGTCGGCCACCGTCCCCGGCATGGTCTCCAACATCGTCCCGCTGCGCCTGACCGTCCGGCCCGCCACCACCGCCTCCGCCCTCGTGGCCCACGTCGGCGAGGCCGTCGCCGAGACGGTCGCGCACGGCCGCCACCGCGCCGAGGACCTGGCGAAGGAGCGCGGGCTCGTCGACGGCGTCGCCGAACTCGTCGGCCCCACCGTCAACATCCTGCCCAGGACCGACGGCCTGACCTTCGGGGACCGCGCCGCCGGAGCCGTACTCCGGCCGGAATGGCTCGGCCCCGTCAGCGACCTGGCCTTCGGTTTCGGCGAGGACCCGGGTGCGGGGGCGGACGGCGTCGTCGTGCACCTCGACGCCGATCCGGCCGTCTGCGACGAGGACACCCTGCGGGCCCACGAACGGCGTTTCCTGGCGCTGCTGCACGCCCTCACCGAGGACCCCGACCGGTCCGTCGGCCACCTCGACCTCACTTCCGACGCCGAACGCGCCCTCCTCCTCGACGAGTTCGGCGTGGCGCCGCGCGAGACCGCCGAACTCTCCTGGCCCGCCGCCTTCGAGGCGCAGGTGCGCCGCTCGCCCGACGCCGTCGCGCTCGTCCTCGAGGAGCGCGAGCTGACCTACGCGGAGCTCGACGCCGCCGCGAACCGGCTCGCCCGCCACCTGGCCGAGGCGGGCGGCGTCCGCGCCGAGGACGTCGTCGCCGTGGCCCTGCCGCGCTCCTCGGAACTCGTCGTCGCCCTGCTCGCGGTGATGAAGGCCGGCGCCGCCTACCTGCCGCTGGACGCCGACCACCCCCGTGACCGCATCGCCTACATGCTGGACGACGCCGGGGCCCGTACCGTGATCACCGTACGGGAGCTCGCCGGCGAACTCCCGGAGGCGCCGGGCGTCACGCGCCTGGTGCTCGACGACCCCGCCACCGCGGACGCCCTCGCGCGCCGCGACGCCACCGGCCCCGGCGTGCCGGTCGCCCTGGACCAGGCGGCGTACGTCATCTACACCTCCGGCTCCACCGGCCGTCCCAAGGGCGTCGTCGTCCCGCACGACGGCGTCGGCAGCCTCATCGCCACCGCCACCGACCGCATCGGCGTCACCGCCGACAGCCGCGTCGTCCAGTTCGCCTCCGTCGGCTTCGACGTGACCGTCTGGGACCTGATCATGTCGCTGTGCGTCGGCGGCCGGATCGTCCTCGTCCCCGCCGAGCGCCGCGTCGCCGGCCCCGCCCTGACCGACTACATCGCGCGGCACCGGGCCACCCACATGATCCTGCCGCCCTCCCTGGTCTCCGCGCTGCCCCCGGAGTGCGAACTGCCCGACGGAGCCGTCCTGATCGTGGGAACGGAGGCCGTACCCGGCGAGCTCATCGCCCGCTGGGCGGGGCGGGTCCGGGTCGTCGTCGCGTACGGGCTCACCGAGGCCAGCGTCAACTCCACGCTGTGGCCCGCCGATCCGGCACGACCCGGCCCGGCCCCGATCGGCCGCCCCGACCCCAACACCCGCGCCTACGTCCTCGACACGGCCCTGCGCCCCGTCCCCGTCGGCGCCGAGGGCGAGCTGTACGTCGCCGGGCGCGGCCTCGCCCGCGGCTACCTCGGCCGGCACGGCCTGACGGCGGAACGATTCGTCGCCGACCCGTACGGGGCACCCGGCAGCCGCATGTACCGCACCGGCGACCGCGTCCGCTGGGGCGCCGACGGCAACCTGGAGTTCCTCGGGCGCGCCGACGGCCAGCTCAAGATCCGCGGCCACCGGATCGAACCGGGCGAGATCGAGAGCGCGTTCATGGCCTGCCCGGGCGTCGCCCAGGCCGCCGTCCTCGCCCGCGAGGACCACCGGGGCGTCAGGCGCCTCGTCGCCTACCTGGTGGGCGACGAGGGCACGGACACCGAGGCCGCCGTCACCGCCGCCCGCGCCCGCGTCGCGGACACCCTGCCCGACCACATGGTGCCGTCCGCGGTCGTCGTCCTCGACGGGCCGCTGCCCCTGACCCCCAACGGCAAGCTCGACCGGCGCGCCCTGCCCGAGCCCCGCTGGACCGCCGTCGGCGGCGCCGACGCGCCCGCGGGCCCCGCCGAGACGGCGCTCGCCGCACTCTTCGCCGAGGTCCTCGGCCTGCCCTCGGTCGGCGTCCACGACAGCTTCTTCGAACTCGGCGGCGACAGCATCGTCGCCATCCGGTTGGTGAACCGCGCCCGCGAGGCAGGGCTCGCCCTCACCCCGCGCCAGGTGTTCCGGCTCCGCACGGTCGCTGCGCTCGCCCGGGCCGCCGACGAAGCGCCCCTGGCGGTCGCCCCGATCGCGCCGATCGCCCCGGTCGTCCTGGACGAGGACGCGCTGCCCGTCTCCCCCCTCCAGGAGGGCTTCTACTTCCACGCCGCCTTCGACGAGGACGCGGCCGACCTCTACGTGGTCCAGGAACTCCTCGACCTCGACGGCCCGGTGGACCCCGGCCGGATGCGCCGCGCCCTGCAGCTGCTCCTCGACCGGCACCCCCTGCTGCGCGCCGCCTACCGGCAGCTGCCCGGCGGCCAGGTGGTCCAGCGGCTCGCCCGCCACGTCACGCTGCCGTGGCGGCAGGCCGACACGGCGGAGACCGGGATCGGCGCCCTGCTCGCCGCCGACCGCGCCGAACGTTTCGACCTGACCCGGCCGCCCCTCATCCGGGCCACCCTGATCCGGGACGGCCGACGCCACCGCCTCCTGCTCACGCTGCACCACATCGTCGCCGACGGCTGGTCCGTCACCGTCCTCCTGCGCGAACTGGCGGCCGCCTACCGGGGCGACGCCCTGCCCGAGCCGGCCGACCCCCGCCCGTACCTGTCGTGGCTGGCATCCCGGGACCGGGACTCCGCCCGCGACGCCTGGCGCGCCGCCCTGGCCGGCCTGGACGAGCCCACCCGGCTCGCCGCGACCGGGGAGACAGGGGAGACAGGTGAGGGCGGGGACGCGGGGCGGGCGCCGGCCCGGCCCGAGCACGTCGACACCCGGCTGCCCGAGGGCTTCACGGCCGAGCTCCACGCCTTCGCCCGCGCCCACGGCCTCACCCTCGGCACCGTCCTGCACGGAGCCTGGGCCCTGCTCCTCGGCGCGCTCACCGGCGGCCGCGACGTCGTCTTCGGCACCACCGTCTCCGGACGGACGACCGAGGTCCCCGGCCTCGACACCGCCGTCGGCCTGTTCGTCAACACCGTCCCGGCCCGCGTCACCCTGCGCCCCGACGAGTCGCTCGCCGGCCTCCTGCGCCGGGTCCAGGACGAGCACGCCGCCCTCCTCGACCACCAGCACCTCGGCCTCTCCGACATCCAGCGCCTCGCAGGCGGCGGAGAGCTCTTCGACACGCTCGTGGTCCTGGAGAACTTCCCGGCCGGCGACCCGAAGGACGGCACGGAACCCGGCGCCCCGCGCATCACCGGCGCCGAGGTGTTCGACGCCGTGCACTACCCGCTCGCCCTCGTCGCCGACCCGGGTGACGGCGGCCTGCTGCTGCGGTTCAAGCACGACGCCGCCCGCCTCGACGGGGTGACCGTCGCCGTCCTCGCCCACCGGTTCACCGCTCTGCTGCGCACCCTGGTGGCGGAGCCCGGGCGCACGGTCGCCCGCACCGACGTGCTCTCCGACCGCGAGCGCGACCACCTCGCCGCGTCGAACGCCACCGCCCACGACGTCCCGGACGCCACCCTCGTCTCGCTGATCGCCGCGCAGACGGCCCGCACCCCGGACGCCCCCGCCGTCGTCCACGAGTCCACCACGCTCACCTACGCCGAACTCGACCGGCGGGCCGAGGCCCTGGCCGCCCGGCTCCGCGCCGACGGGGCGGGCCCGGAGGAGTACGTCGCCGTCGCCGTGCCCCGCTCGGCCGAGCTGATGGTCGCCCTCCTCGGCGTCCTGAAGGCCGGCGCCGCCTATCTGCCCCTCGACCTGGACTACCCGGCCGAACGCGTCGCGCACATGCTCGCCGACTCCGGCGCGCGGACCGTCGTGACGACCGCCGACGCCGTCCTCCGGCTGCCGGACGCGGCGGGGCTCGTACCCCTCGTCCTCGACCGGGAGGACACGGCGTCCGGTCCGGGAGGTGCCGGTGCCGGTGCCGGTGCCGGGGCCGGGGCCGGTTCCGGTGCGGCCGGGCGGTCCGCCGGACCCGACCACCCCGCGTACCTCATCTACACCTCCGGCTCCACCGGCCGCCCCAAGGGCGTCGCCGTCACCCACCGGGCCGTCGTCAACCGGCTCGCCTGGATGCAGGACGCGTACCGGCTCACCGCCGGCGACCGGGTGCTGCAGAAGACCCCGTCGAGCTTCGACGTGTCCGTGTGGGAGTTCTTCTGGGCGCTCACCGCCGGGGCGGCGGTCGTCCTCGCCCGCCCGGACGGCCACCGCGACCCCGCCTACCTCGCCGGACTGATCCACTCCCGGCGGATCACGACCGCGCACTTCGTCCCCTCGATGCTGGCCGCCTTCACCCAGGCCGTGGAGGCCGACGGCGGCCCGCCCGACTGGGCGGCGAGCCTGCGGCGGGTGTTCTGCAGTGGCGAGGCGCTCACCGGCGCCCAGGCCAGGCGCTGGTCGGAGCTCACCACCGGCGCCGCGCACGGCCCCGTACCGCTGCACAACCTGTACGGCCCCACCGAGGCGGCCGTCGACGTCACGTACTTCCCGTACGAGGGCGGGACGGAGCTCGCCGTCCCCATCGGCCGGCCCGTCTGGAACACCCGCCTGCACGTGCTCGACCCGTTCCTGCGCCCGGTGCCCGACGGCGTCCCCGGCGAGCTGTACCTGGCCGGCGTCCAGCTGGCCCGCGGCTACCACGACCGGCCGGGACCGACCGCCGAACGGTTCGTCGCCGACCCGTTCGGCGAGCCCGGGGCGCGCATGTACCGCACCGGCGACCTGGTCCGCCGCCGTGCCGACGGGGCCGTCGAGTACCTTGGCCGCACCGACCGGCAGGTCAAGATCCGCGGCAACCGCGTCGAACCCGGCGAGATCGAGGCCGCGCTGGCCGCCCTGCCGGGCGTCGGCGCCGCCGCCGTGATCGTCCGCGACGGTGCGCTGCTCGGCTACGCCGTCCGGGCCTCCGAAGCCGCCTCCGACAGCGGGGCCCTGGACGGCGAGGCCCTCCGCACCGCGCTCGCCGGGGCGCTGCCCGCGGCCATGGTGCCCAGTGCCGTCGTGGTCCTGGACGAGCTGCCGCTGACGCCGAGCGGAAAGCTCGACCAGAACGCCCTGCCGTCACCGGAGTTCACGCCCCGGGCAGGCGGGCGCGGTCCCCGCGACGCGCGGGAGAGCGCCTTCTGCCGGATCTTCGCCGAGGTCCTCGGAACCGAGACGCTCGGAACCGAGACGCTCGGAACCGAGGGCATCGGAGCCGAGGGCATCGGAGCCGACGACGACTTCTTCATGCTCGGCGGCGACAGCCTCACCTCGATCGCCGTCGCCACCCGGGCCCGTGAGAGGGGACTGGCCATCAGCCCGCGCGACGTGTTCGAGCACCGCACGCCCGCCGCGCTCGCCGCGACGGCCGCGACGGCCGCGGACGAGCCCTCCGGCCGGCCCGCCGACGGAACCGCCCCCGAGGCTCCCGCCGCCGGGGTGACCGTCTCCGCGTCCGACGCCGGGCAGGCCGCCGCCGCCCTCCAGGAGGTGCTCGCCGCGCAGGCCCGGTCCGGAGCCGCCGTCGACCCGGCCCTGCGGGCCCTGCTCGACCGGCTGGCCGCCGCCGCCCCGGCCGAACCTCCCGCGCCCACCCCGCTGGGCGGTCTCGACCTCACCCCGGAGGAGACCGCCCGCGTCGAGGCCGTCGCCGCCGGGCTCGCCGTCGCCGACGTGTGGCCGCTCTCCCCGCTCCAGGAGGGCATGTACTTCCACGCCACCTACGACAGCGGCGACGCCCTCGACGTCTACCTCTCGCAGGAGACCCTGGACTTCGACCACCGCCTGGACGCCGACCGGCTGCGCGCCGCCTGCCGCGCGCTCCTCGCGCGCAACGCCGGCCTGCGCGCCGGGTTCACCAGCGACGGCCTGCCCCGGCCCGTGCAGTTCATCGCCGACGGCGCGGAGATCCCGCTCACCGTGACCGACCTGACCGGCCTCGCCCCGGCGGAGCGGACCGCGCGCGTCGAGGAGCTGCTCGCCGCCGACCGGCGGCGGCGCTTCGACCTGTCCGCGCCGCCGCTCTGCCGCCTCCGGCTGCTGCGGCTCGGCGACGGCCGCGACCGGCTCGTCGTCACCCACCACCTCATCCTCTGGGACGGCTGGTCCGCCTGGCTGTTCCTGGAGGAGCTGTTCACGCTGTACGAGCGGAACGGCGACACCACCGGCCTGCCCGCCCCGGGCTCGTACCGCGACTACCTGGCCTGGCTGGACCGGCAGGACACCGGCCGGGCCGTCGGCGCCTGGCGCGAGGCGCTCGCCGGTTTCGACGAGCCGACGCTCGTCGCCCCGGCCGGCCGCGACGCGGGCCCCGTCATCCCGGCCGACCACCACGCCGTCCTGTCGCGGGAGTCCAGCGACCTGCTGCGCGCCCTCGCCCGCCGCCACGGCCTCACCCTCAACACCGTGCTCAACGCCGCCTGGGGCCTGGTCCTGTCCGCGCTGACCGGCCACGGCGACGTCGCCTTCGGCACCGCCGTCGCCGGACGGCCCGCCGACGTCCCGAACGCGGCCGGCATCATCGGCATGTTCCTCAACACCGTCCCCGCCCGGATCGCCTTCGCCCCGGACGAGCCGCTGCTCGACCTGCTGCGGCGGATCCAGTCCGAGCGCGCCGCCGTCATGCCGTACGAGTACGTGGGCCTCGGCACCCTCCAGCAGGAGACCGGGCACCGCCGCCTCTTCGACACCCTCTTCGTGCTCCGCTCCGCCGACGGCGAGGACCGGGCCGCCGCGCTGCGCGGACGGCACGGCATCACGGACGTGTCGAACGTGGACGGCACCCACTTCCCGCTGACCCTGATCGTCACCCCCGAGACCCGGCTGCGGGTCACCCTCGCGGCCCGCCCCGACCTCTTCGACGCGGAGGCGTCCGCGACCGTCCTCAGCCGGTTCACCACCGTCCTGGAGCGGCTCGGCGCCCTCCTCGCCGCCCCCGACGCCGCCTCGGCCCGGACCGTCGGCGTGGACCTGCTGCTGCCCCGGGAGCGCGCCGCCCTGACGGCCGGCCGGGACGGCAGCCGCGCACCCGTGCCGAACGAGACCGTCGCCGACCTGCTGACCGCCCAGGTGGCCCGTACCCCCGACGCCGTGGCCCTGGTCTTCGGCGCGCACGCCCTCACGTACGCCGAACTGGACGCGCGCGTCAACCGGATCGCCCGGCTGCTGCTCGCCCGGGGCGCCGGGCCGGAGAAGGCCGTGGCGCTCGCGCTGCCCCGCTCCCTCGACATGGTCGCCGCCCTCTTCGCCGTCCTGCGGACCGGCGCCGCCTATCTGCCGCTCGACCTCGACCACCCGGCGGACCGGCTGCGGCTGATGGTCGAGGACACCGGACCGCTGTGCCTCGTCTCCACCACGGCCGTCGCCCCGACCCTGCGCGGCCCCGGCGGCCCCGCCGCCCCCGAACTCCTCCTGGACGACGAGGCCGTGGCCGCCGAACTGGACGCGCTGCCCGGCGGCACGGTCACCGACGCCGAACGGCCCGCGTTCGCGCACGACCTGCCGGACCGCCTGGAGCACCCGGCGTACATCATCTACACCTCGGGCTCCACCGGCCGGCCCAAGGGCGTCGTCACCCCCTACCGGGGCCTGACGAACATGCAGCTCAACCACCAGAAAGAGATCTTCGACCCGGCGATCGCCTCGGCCGGCGGACGGCGGCTGCGCATCGCGCACACCGTCTCCTTCGCCTTCGACATGTCCTGGGAGGAGCTGCTCTGGCTCGTCGAGGGCCACGAGGTCCACGTCTGCGACGAGGAACTCCGCCGCGACGCCGAGGCGCTGGTCGCCTACTGCGACGCCCACCGCGTCGACGTCGTCAACGTGACGCCCACCTACGCCCGACTTCTCGTCGAGGAAGGTCTCCTGGACCACGACGAGGCCGCCGGGAAGCACCGGCCCGCCCTTGTTCTGCTCGGCGGCGAGGCCGTCCCCGACACCGTCTGGGACCGGTTGCGCCGCACCGAGGGCACCTACGGCTACAACCTGTACGGGCCCACCGAGTACACCATCAACACCCTCGGCGGCTCGACGGCGGACAGCGCCACCTCCACCGTCGGCGTGCCGATCCGCAACACCCGCGCCCACGTCCTCGACGCCATGCTGCGGCCCGTCCCGCCGGGCGCCCCCGGCGAGCTGTACATCGCCGGCACCGGCCTCGCCCGCGGCTACCACGACCGGCCCGGCCTCACCGCCGAACGGTTCGTCGCCGACCCCTTCGGCGAACCCGGCGAGCGCATGTACCGCACCGGCGACCTCGTCCGGCAGCGCCCCGACGGACTGCTCGACTTCCTCGGCCGCACCGACGACCAGGTCAAGATCCGCGGCTACCGCGTCGAACTCGGCGAGATCGCGGGCGCGTTGTCCACGCACCCGGCCGTCGCGCACGCCGCCGTCGTCGTCGACGAGTCCACCGGGACCCGGCGCCTCGCCGGCTACGTCGTCCCCGAGACGGGCAGCGCGGTGGACGACGAGGCGGGTGCGGAAGCCGGTACCGGAGCCGGTGAGGAGCTGCTCCAGCGCCTGCGCGACCACCTGAAGGCCGCCCTCCCGGACTACATGGTGCCGTCCGCGCTCGTCACCGTCCCCACCCTGCCGCTGACCGTCAACGGCAAACTCGACGTCCGGGCCCTGCCCGCCCCCGACTTCGCCGGCGCCGCGACCAGCCGCCCGCCGCGCACCCCGCGCGAGGAGACGCTGTGCGCGCTCTTCGCCGAGGTCCTGGGCCTGCCCGAGGGCAGCGTCGGCATCGACGGCGACTTCTTCGAGCTCGGCGGCCACTCCCTCCTCGCCACCCGGCTCGTCAGCCGCGCCAGGACCGCGCTCGACGCCGAACTGGCCATCCGCGACCTGTTCGAGGCGCCCACCGTCGCCGAACTGGTGCGGCGGGCCGACCGCGGCGGGGCGGCGGCCCGGCCCGCGCTGACCGCCGGCGAACGCCCCGACGAGCTGCCGCTCTCCCACGCCCAGCAGCGGCTCTGGGTGATCCAGCAGATCGAGTGCACCTCGTCCGCGTACAACTTCCCGCTGGTCATGCGGGCGCGCGGCGCCCTCGACGCCGAGGCGTGGCGCGCCGCGCTCGATGACGTGACGGAACGTCACGAAGCCCTGCGTACCGTCTTCTTCACGACACAGGACGGCCGGACGCTCCAGCGGGTGCTGCCCGCCGGGCAGGCGCGCCCCGTCGTCGAGACGGTCCGCGCCACCGAGGCCGAGCTGCCCGGCCTCGTCGACGCGGCCGTCAACCGCCCCTTCGACCTCGCCGCCGAACTGCCGCTGCGGGCCACGCTCGTGGAGCTGGGGCCCGAGGACCACGTCGTCGTCCTGCTGCTGCACCACATCACCACCGACGAGTGGTCGGACCGGCCCTTCCTCCGCGACCTGGCCGCCGCCTACACCGCCCGCACGCGCGGCGAGGCTCCCGCGTGGGAGCCGCTGCCCGTGCAGTACGCCGACTACGCGCTCTGGCAGCGGCGGCTCCTCGGCGACCCCGCCGACGGCGACAGCCTCGCCGCGCGGCAACTGGCCTACTGGCGAACGACGCTGGCCGGCGCCCCCGAGGAGCTGGAGCTGCCCACGGACCGGCCCCGGCCCGCCCGCCCGGCGTTCACCGGAGCCGAACTGGACGTCGCGTTCGACGCCGCGACCCATGAGGGCCTCAGGCGGCTCGCCCGGGAGACCGGCGCCAGCATGTTCATGCTCGTGCACGCGGCCGTGGCCGCCCTGCTGCACCGCATGGGCGCCGGCACCGACATCCCGCTCGGCGCGCCCATCGCCGGACGCGGCGACGAAGCCCTCGACGAGCTGGTCGGGTTCTTCGTCAACACGCTCGTGCTGCGCACCGACCTGAGCGGCGACCCCGGCTTCACCGAACTGCTCGCCCGGGTCCGCGCCACCGACCTCGCCGCGTTCTCGCACGCGGACGTGGCCTTCGAGTCGGTCGTCGAGGCGCTCAACCCGACGCGCTCGCTCTCCCGCAACCCGCTCTTCCAGGTGATGGTCGGCTACCACGCGCGGACCGGCGAGGAGCAGGCCCTGCCCGGACTCGCCGTGGAGTACGTGCCGTTCCGGATCCGCTCCGCCAAGTTCGACCTCGTGTTCAGCTTCACCGAGCACACCCCGGCCGACGGCCGCCCCGGCTCCCTCCGCTGCCGACTGGAGTACGCCACCGAGCTGTTCGACCCGGAGACCGCCGCGGAGCTCGGCGCCCGGCTCCGCCGGCTCGTCGCCGCCCTCGTCGCCGCGCCCGAACGGCCCCTGTCGCAGGCGGAGATGCTCACCGGAGACGAGCGCCGGCTCGTCCTGGAGGGCTTCAACGGGCTGCCGCGCGAGGTCGAGGAGGAGCCGTTCCCGGCCCTGTTCGCGCGGCGGCTCGCCGAGCGGCCCGACGCCGTCGCCGTCGTCGACCGCGCCCGGTCCGTCACGTACGCCCAGCTCGACGCCCGCGCCGACCGCCTCGCCCGGCTGCTCGCCGCACGGGGAGTGGGAGCCGAGAGCGTCGTCGGCGTGGCCGTGCCCCGGTCCGTGGACATGGTCGCCGCGGTGCTCGCCGCCCTGAAGCTGGGCGCCGCGTTCCTCCCCCTCGACCTCGCCCATCCGGCCGACCGGCTCGCGTACATGATCGAGGACTCGGGCGCGGTGCTCGTGGTCGGCACCGAACCGGTCGCCGGGAAGATCCCCGACGTACCGGGCGTGCCCGTCGTCCTGCTCGACGCGCCGGACACGGCCGCCGCACTCGACGCCCTCCCCGAACGGCCCCTGGAGCGCGGCCCCGTCGCCCTCGACCAGGCCGCCTACGTGATCTACACCTCCGGCTCCACCGGCCGCCCCAAGGGCGTGGTCGTGCCCCACGAGGGCATCGCCAGCCTGGTCGCGACGGCCGTCGACCGCATGGGGCTGCGCCCCGACAGCCGGGTCCTGCAGTTCGCCTCGATCGGCTTCGACGTCTTCGCGTTCGAACTGGCGATGGCGCTGTGCCACGGCGGGCGGCTCGTCCTCATCACGGACGAGGCGCGGGTCGCGGGACCGGCGCTCACCGACTTCCTCGCGGACCAGCGGATCACCCACATGATCCTGCCGCCGTCCCTGGTGTCGGCCCTGCCGCCCGGCTGCGCCCTCCCCGAAGGGGCGACCGTCCTGGTCGGCACCGAGACCGTGCCGCCGGACCTGTTCGAGCGGTTCGGCGCCGCGGCCGACCTGATCTGCGCCTACGGACTCACCGAGGCGACGGTCAACTCCACGCTCTGGCCGGCCCGCGAGCACGGCTCCACCCCGACGGGCCGGGTGCCGATCGGCCGCCCCGACCCCAACACGCGCGCCTACGTGCTCGACGAGCACCTGCGGCCCGTGCCGCCCGGAGTGGTGGGCGAGCTGTACGTCGCCGGGCGCGGCCTCGCCCGCGGCTACCTCGGCAGGCCCGGCCTGACCTCCGAGCGGTTCGTCGCCGACCCGTACGGCGCGCCGGGCAGCCGGATGTACCGCACCGGCGACCGGGCCCGCTGGCGCCGCGACGGCAACCTCGACTTCCTCGGCCGGGTCGACACCCAGGTCAAGGTGCGCGGCTTCCGCATCGAGCTGGGCGAGATCGAGGCGGCCCTCGCCGGGCACCCCGCGGTCGCCCAGGCCGCCGTCCTGCCCGACCGCGACGGGGACATCGTCCGGCTCATCGGCTACGCCGTCCCCGACACGGACGGCCTCGACCCGCAGGAACTGCGGGCCCACGTCGCGGGCCTCCTGCCCGAGTACATGGTCCCCGCGCTCGTCGTTCCGCTCGAAGGCCCGCTGCCGCTGACTCCCAACGGCAAGCTGGACCGCACGGCGCTGCCCGCCCCGGACTGGTCGGCGATGACCGGCGACGCCCGCCCTGCCACCGAGACGCAGACCCGCCTCGCCGGACTGTTCCGCGAGATCCTCCGGCTCGACGGCGTCGGCGTCCACGACGACTTCTTCGCCCTCGGCGGCCACTCGATGGCCGCGATGCGGCTCCTCGCCCGCATCCGCACGGAGTTCGGCGTCGAGCTCGGCGTCCGGGACGTCTTCGACGCCCTTACTGTCGCCGGCCTCGCCGGCAAGCTCGACGGCGCGGCCGCCGCCCGCCCGGCGCTCCGCCCCGCGGCGCGCGGGGACGCGCCGCTGCCGCTCGCGCCCGGCCAGCGCCCGCAGTGGCAGGCGTACCGCCGCCACCCCGGCTTCGACCACGCGCTGGTCCTGCGCGCCGCGGACGGCTTCGACGCGGACGTGCTCGCCGCCGCCCTCGCCGACACCGCCCACCGCCACGAACCCCTGCGCACGGCCTTCACGGAACAGCGGGACGGCACCGTGCACCAGCGGCCCGTCGACGCGCCCGTCCTGATCGCCGAGGAGTGCGCCGACCTCGACGCCCGGCTGAGGGAACTCGCCGCCGGAACGTTCGACGCGGAGCGGGAGGCCCCGCTGCGGGCCCGCCTGCTCACCGGCGGGGACGGCACGCAGGCCCTGCTGCTCGCCCTGCACTACCTGGCGGTCGACGAATGGTCCGTCGTCCCATTGTTCCGCGACCTCACCACCGCCTATACGGCCCGCACCCGGGGCCTCGCGCCCGCCTGGGAGCCGCTGCCCGTCTCGTACGCGGACTACACCCGCTGGGCGCACGAGGTCCTCGGCGACCTCACGGACCCCGGCAGCCGCGGCGGACGCCAGCTCGCCTACTGGCGGGAGACCCTCCGGGACGTCCCGCAGCGGCCGGCCCTGCCGGCCGACGGCCCGCGACCCGACACCGCCGGCCCGGCCGGGCGGCCCGCGGACCACGTCGGCTTCGTGCTCGACGAGGCACTGCACGCGTCCGTGGACGAGCTGGCCCGGGCCACCGGCACCAGCATGTTCATGGTGCTGCACGCCGCCCTCGCCGCCCTGCTCACCGCACACGGCGCCGGCACCGACCTGCCCATCGGCACGATGGTCGCCGGACGCGCCGACGACCGGCTCGCCGACCTCGTCGGCAGCTTCCTCAACACGGTCGTGCTGCGCACCGACACCGCAGGCGACCCGACCTTCGCCGAACTGCTGGCCCGGGTGCGGGAGACCACGCTCGGCGCCCTGGACCGGCAGGACGTCCCCTTCGACGAGGTCGTCCGAGCCACCGGCCTGCCCGCCGACGCACCGCAGGTCATGGTCGTCCACCACGAACAGGCCGACCTGGGCCCGCTGGAGGGCGGCGTGGGCGCGCTGGAGGCCGTCCCGACCGGACGGACCCGCGCCGAGCTGACCCTCGGCTTCCACGAGCCGCGCGGCGACGGCCCCGTGCACTGCGCGCTCGTCCACGCCACCGACCTGATCGGCACCGCGAAGGCGCGGCGGCTCGCCGACGAACTGCTCCGGCTGCTGCGCACCGTGGCGGCCCGTCCGGAACGCCCGCTGTCCGAACTGTTCACCGCACCGTCCCAGAGGAGTGACACCGCATGACGACCAACCCGTTCGAGGACCCGCAGGGCACCTTCCTGGTCCTCGTCAACGACGAGAACCAGCACTCGATGTGGCCGTCCTTCGCCGAGGTCCCGGCCGGCTGGCGCACCGTCGCGGGCCCCGGCACCCGCGAGGCGTGCCTCGCGTACGTGGAGGAGAACTGGACCGACCTCAGGCCCGCGAGCCTCGCCGCCGCCCAGCGGGACTGAACCGGCCGGCACGCCGATACGCCGCCGCCCGCGGAGGGAGACCTCCGCGGGCGGCGGCGTACGTGGCGGCGGCGTACGTGGCGGCGGCGTACGTGGCGGCGGCGTACGGGGCGCCCGGCGGACGCCGAGACCCGGGCCGGACCCGCCCTCGGCCTCCGCCCTCGCCCTCGGCCTCCGCCCTCGGCCTCGTCCTTGGCCTCCGCCCTCGGCTTTCGCCTCCCTACTCCGGGGCGTCCGCCGCCCGTCGGCTGTCCGACCACGCCGCCCACAGCGCGGCGTACCGGCCGCCCGCCGCGACGAGTTCGTCGTGGGTGCCGGTCTCGGCGACCCGGCCCCCGTCCAGGACGACCACCCGGTCCGCCGCCGCGGCCTGGGGCAGCCGGTGGGCGACGAGCAGACCCGTACGGCCCTCCAGGGCGCGTGCCGCGGCCTCCTCCAGGACGCGCGCGCCCGCGCTGCCCGCGTCGGCGGTCGCCTCGTCGAGGATGGCGACGGGCGGGTCCGCGAGGACGAGCCGGGCCAGCGCGAGGTGCTGGGCCTGGGCGACCGTCAGCCGGTGACCGCCCTCGCCCACGACGGTGGCCAGTCCCTCGGGCAGGGCCTCCGCCCAGTCCAGGGCGCCGACGCGGCCGAGCGCCTCCCGCAGCTCCTCGTCCGTGGCCCCCGGCCGGGCGAGCCGGAGGTCCTCGGCGAGCGGACCGGCGAACACGTGCACCTCCTGGCTGATCAGGGTCACCGCGCGCCGGACGCCTTCCGGCCCCAGCTCGCGGACGTCGACGCCGCCGAGGGAGATCGAACCGCCGGTCGGCCGGTGCACGCCGGCGATCACCTTGGCCAGCGTGGTCTTGCCCGCGCCGCTCGCGCCCACCAGGGCCACCCGCTCGCCGCTGCGGACCTCCAGGTCGACGTCGGTCAGCACGGGACGTCCGTCCGCGTACGCGTGGCCGAGCCCGGTCACCTTGACCGCGCCGTCGACCGGCGCGCCCCCGCCCTCCGGCGTCCGCTCGGCGGCCAGGTTCGCGACGCCGATCAGGCGGGCGAGGCTCGCGCCCGCGGACTGGGCGTCGTCGATGAGGAAGAGCGCGGCGTTGACGGGGTTGAACAGGCTGTGGAAGTACAGGGCGGCCGCGGTGGCCGTGCCGATGCTCACCGAACCGTTCCGCACGAGCAGGAAACCGGTGCCGAGCATGGCGGCGAGGCCGATGAACTCGGCGAGGTTCAGCCGGGAGAAGAAGCCGGTGACGATGTGCAGCCCGCGCAGCGCCACGTCCCGTGCCGCGCCCGACCGGTCCTCCAGGAGGGTGGCGTGCCGGTCGTTCAGCCGGAACGCGCGGACGGTGCGCACCCCGCCGATGCTGTCGAGCAGCTGGTGCTGGAGCGCGCCGGTGGCGACGCGGTGCTCGGCGTACACGGGGGCGGCCCGTCGCAGGTACCAGCGGACGGACAGCGCCTGGACGGGCAGGGCGAGGAGCGCGGCGAGGAGGAACCGCCCGTCCAGGACGGCGAGTCCGACCAGGGTCAGGACGATGGTGAGCGCGGAGCGGGTGAACTCGGGCAGGGCCTGGCGCACCGACGTGGCGATCACGGAGACGTCGCTGGTGACACGGGAGACGAGGTCGCCGGAGCCGGCCGCCTCGACGCGTTCGAGGGGCAGCCGGAGCGCCCGCTCGATGAACCGCTCGCGCACGGCGGCGAGCACTGTCTCGCCGAGCCGGGCCACCAGCGCGCTGCCGCACGCGGCGGCGGCGCCGCGCGCCAGCGCCACCACGACGAGCAGGACGAGGGGCACGGTCAGGGCGCCGGGCCCCTCCCGGTCCACCACCAGGTCGACGATGTGACCGAGCAGCGGGGCGGTCAGCAGGCCGATCCCCGTCCCGGCCACCAGGACGAGGGCGGCGGCGACGACCAGGAGCCGGTGGCCCCGCAGGATGGCGCGGAGCGCCGCCGCGCTCTCCGCGCCGCTCGCCGTCGGAAGGAGCGCGCGCTCGGGGTGGTGCGTGCTCGTCCCACTCATGTCCGTCACCGTCGCCGTCTTCGCCGTCTTCGCCGTCGTCTCCGTCACCGTCTGCGCCTCCGTCGGGTCCTCGTGCACGGCGGTCATCCGAGCACCGCCGTGCGGTAGGTCTCGTCGCCGGCGACGAGGGCGGTGTGCGCGCCGTCGGCCGTCACCGTGCCCCCGTCGAGGACGACCACCCGGTCCGTCACCGCGAGGAGCGCCGGGCTGGTGGTGATCAGGACCGTGGTGCGCCCCTGCCGGATCTCCCGCAGGCGGGCGGCGATCCGGGACTCGGTGACGGTGTCCACGGCGGTCGTCGGGTCGTGCAGGACGAGGACGGGACGGTCGGCGGCGAGCGCCCGGGCGAGCGCGACGCGCTGGCGCTGTCCGCCGGAGAGGGACCTGCCGCGTTCGGCGAGCACCGTGTCCGCCCCGTCGGGCAGCAGCAGGGCCACCTCGTCCGCCGTGGAGGCCGTCAGGGCGGCCTTCACGGTCTGCGCGCCGGTGCCGGATGCGCCGGCGCCCGCCCGTACGTTCTCCAGCAGGCTGCTCTCGAACAGGTCGGCGTCGTGGGGGGCGACGAGGACCGCGCGGCGCAGCCGGTCGGGGTCGAGCTCGGTGAGGGGTACGCCGTCGAGTTCGACGTGTCCGCCGGCCGGGTCGGCCTCCCGGGCGAGGGCGAGGAGCAGGTCGTGGGCGACGGCCGGGTCCCGGGTCACGACGCCGGTGAGGCTGCCGGCCGGGAGGTCGAGGTCGATCCCGCGCAGGGAGCCGAGGCGGACGTCCCGCAGCCGTACGTGCCCGGCGGCCGTACCGGCCGGGGCGCGCCCGCCGCCGTCCACGGCGGCGGGGGAGGCGAGGACCTCGGCGATCCGCCGGGCGGAGGCGCGCGCCTGGGCGAACTCGGCGTTGGCGTAGGCGAGGAGCTGGAAGGGGCCGAGGAGGAACTGCGCGAGGCCGACCGCGGCGACCAGGTCGCCGACGCTGATGCTGCCACGCATCGCGAGGTAGGCGCCGGTGATGCCGATGACGGCGATGAAGACGCCGGTCAGGGCGAGTAGCGCCCCCTCGTGGCCCGCGCGGCTGCGGGCCGCCCGCAGCGCGGCGGCGAGGGAGTCCTGGCTGGTGGTGCGGTAGCGGGCCACGGCGGCGGACTCGGCGCCCATGCCCTTGAGGACCCGGAGCCCGGAGACCAGGTCAGCGGCGACACCGGAGGCGTACGCGGCGCTCTCCTGTTCGGCCTCGCTGCGCCGCTCCAGGGGCCGGCTGATGCGGTGGCCGAGCCACAGCAGGGGCGGGATGCCGAGCAGGACGAGCAGGCCGAGCGGTACGGAGATCCTCAGCAGGGCGACCGCGCTGACCACGAGCGCGGCGATCGCCGCGCAGCCGTACGGGAGGACGGTGGCGACCGAGCCGACGCGGCGGGCGTCGTTGGTGGCGATGCTGGTGAGCGCGCCGGGGAGCCGGTTCGCGTCGGCTCCGCCGCGCGGGTCGAGCACGCGGGCGCCGAGTTCGAGCCGCAGCCGGTGCGCGGCGTGTTCGCCGGCGCCCTCGGCGATCCTGGCGCTGGTCCGGTAGCAGGTGGACAGCACGAGGAAGAGGACGCCGAGCACCAGGAGCCACCGCACGAGGGCCGGCGTGGAGCCGGTGGCGACGGCGGTGTCGATGGCGGCGCCGATGACCACGGGCACCAGCGCCTCGCACGCCTGATGGGTCATGCCGAGCAGGGACGCCGAGACGACCCTCCGGCGCTGTCCCCTGATCGCGCCGCGGAGGACGAGCCCCCCGGTCGCTCCTCCGACTGGCATGTGACCCTCCGTCTGGAGTCTGGGAAGTTAGGTAAGGCTACTCTAAGATCGTGACCACGCATGCGAGCGTCGAACGTGCCTATGGATCTGACCGTCTCGGCTCATCTCCCTCTGGAATCAGGCGCGTTGACCCGCCCTCCACGTTCGGTTAGCCTCGCCTAAGTTGCAAGCCTCAAACGCGTCGAGTCGCTGCCTCGTCCCTACCGCACACGAACGATCGCGGTACGGGTGCACCGCCGTCAGGGGGAGTTGTCGTTGCCGGTCGAAACCCAGGCGGTGTCCGACGAGGAGGCCGCCCCCGCCGTCGTGCCCAAGCCCCGCGGCACCGCCACGGCGCTCCGCGGCGCCGGGCTGCTCGCCGTGGTCGCCGCGCTCGTCCTCGTCGGAATGCTCAGCGTGTGGACGGGCACGCGGGGGATCCCCTTCACCGCCACCTGGAGCGCGCTGTGGCACCCCGACGGGTCCGAGACCTCGGTCATCATCCATGACTACCGCATCCCCAGGACCCTGCTCGGACTGCTCGTCGGCGCGGCCCTCGGCCTGTCCGGAGCGCTGATGCAGGCGCTCACCCGCAACCCGCTCGCCGAGCCCGGTCTCCTCGGGATCAGCCTGGGATCCTCGACGGGCGTCGTCACCGCCATCGCCTTCCTGGGCGTCGGCTCGGTCCTGGGCTACGTGTGGTTCGCCCTGGCCGGCGCGGCCCTCGCCTCCGCCGTCGTGTACCTCCTGGGCTCCTCGGGGCGGAAGGTCGCCACCCCGGACCGGCTCGTCGTCGCCGGCGCGGCCGTGACCGCCGTCCTCTACGCCTTCGACTCGGCGGTCCTGCTGCTGAATCCGCGCGCCTTCGACCAGTTCCGGTTCTGGACGGTCGGCTCGCTCGCCGGCCGGTACCTCGACGTCGTGTACGTGATCCTCCCCTTCGTCGCCGTGGGCCTGCTCGTCGCCCTGCTGCTCGGCCCCGCGCTCAACGCCCTCGCCCTGGGCGACCAGATGGGCCGGGCCCTCGGCGTGAACGTCCACCGCACCCGGATCCTCGGCGCCGTGGGCGTCGTCCTGCTGTGCGGCGCCGCGACGGCCGCCGCCGGACCGATCGCCTTCGTCGGGCTCGTCGTCCCGCACATCGCCCGCTTCGTCGTCGGCCCGGACCAGCGCTGGGTGCTCGCCTACTCGATGGCGCTCGCCCCGGTCCTGCTCGTCGGGGCCGACGTCGTGGGCCGTGTCATCGGAGCCCCCGGCGAGGTCCAGGTGGGCATCGTCACCGCCTTCATCGGTGCCCCCGTCTTCCTGGCGCTGTGCCGTCGTCGAAAGCTGGTCATGCTGTGAGCGCCGTACGCGAGGGCGGACCCGCCCCGCGCCCCGGGTCCCGGGAATCGGCGGGGCGGTTCGCCCACCGGCCGCGCGTGATCACCGGAACGGTCCTGCGCACCCCGGCGGGCGGGCTGTCCGTACGGGTCCGGGGCAGGGCGCTGGCCGTGACGGCCGCGATCCTCGCCGCCCTCCTCGCCGTCGCGCTCGTCTCGCTGACCACCGGGGACTACGAACTGACCGTCGGCGAGGTGCTCCGGGCCCTCACCGGCGGCGACTCCGGAGGCGCCGACTTCATCGTCAACACCCTGCGCCTGCCCCGCCTGTTGACCGCGCTGGCCGTGGGCGCCGCCCTGGCCGTCAGCGGCGCCCTCCTCACCAGCCTCACCGGCAACGCGCTCGGCAGCCCCGACATCATCGGCTTCACCAACGGCTCCGCCGTCGGCGCGCTGACCGTCATCATCGTGCTGCACGGCAGCATGACCCAGATCGCGACCGGAGCCCTCATCGGCGGCCTCGCCACCGCCGCCGCCGTCCACCTCCTCATGGTGGGCCGCGGCCTCCAGGGCTTCCGGCTCGTCGTCATCGGCATCGGCGTCAGCGCCCTGCTGCTCGCCGTCAACTCGTACCTGATCACCCGGGCCACCTTCCAGGAGGCCCTGGAGGCGCAGGCGTGGCTGATCGGGAGCCTCGGCAACCGCGGCTGGACGCACGCGAACGCCATCCTGATCGCCGTCGCCGTCCTCCTCCCGCCCGCCTTCCTCCTCTCCCGCCGGCTCGCCATGGTGGAGATGGGGGACCTCACCGCCACGGCCCTCGGGGTCGACGTCGCCCGGACCCGTGCGGTGCTCCTCCTCGTCAGCGTCGCGCTGGCCGCCTTCGCCACGGCCGTGACCGGACCCATCTGGTTCATCGCCCTGGCGGCACCCCAGCTCGCCCGGCGCCTGACCCGCACCTCCGGCCCCGCCCTGCTGCCCGCCGCACTCATGGGCGCGCTGCTCCTCGCGGCGAGCGACCTCGCCGCGCAGCGCCTCTTCGCCCCGGCCCTCCTCCCGGTGGGCACGGCCACCGGCACCATCGGCGGGCTCTACCTCATCTGGCTGCTGATCACCGAGTCGCGAAAGAGCCGCGCATGACCGGAACGAACACTCCGACCCCGAACCCGGCCCAGACCCCGGCCCCGCCCCCGACCTCGACCCAGGCCCCGGCCCAGACCCCGGCCCAGACCCCGACCCCGACCCCGAACCCGACTCCCACCCCGACTCCCCGGCTGCGCGCCGAGGACCTGACGCTCTCCTACGACCGGCGGACGGTCGCCGAGCACCTCGGCGTCGCCATCCCCGACGACTCCTTCACCGTGATCATCGGCCCCAACGCCTGCGGCAAGTCCACCCTCCTCAAAGCCCTCGCGCGGATGCTCAAGCCCCGCGGCGGGCAGGTCTACCTGGACGGCGCGGCCATCTCCTCGTACCGCTCGCGCGAGGTCGCCCGCCGCGTCGGACTCCTGCCGCAGACCTCCACCGCCCCCGGCGGCATCACCGTCGGCGACCTCGTCGCCCGCGGCCGCTACCCCCACCAGGGCATGCTCAGGCAGTGGTCCGCCGAGGACGAGACGGCCGTCGTGGAGGCCATGCGGCAGACCGGCGTCCTGGACCTGGCCGACCGGCCGGTCGACGACCTCTCGGGCGGCCAGCGCCAGCGCGTCTGGCTCTCCATGGTGCTCGCCCAGCAGACCTCGCTGCTGCTCCTCGACGAGCCCACCACCTTCCTCGACATCGCCCACCAGGTCGACGTGCTCGACCTGTGCGCCGCACTGCACGCCCGCAAGGGCCACACGGTCGTGGCGGTGCTGCACGACCTCAACCAGGCGTGCCGCTACGCCACCCACCTCATCGTGATGCGCCCCGGCGGCACCATCGCCGCCCAGGGCGCCCCCGCCGACGTCATGACCGCCGACCTCGTCGAGGACGTGTTCGGGCTGCCCTGCCGCATCATCGACGACCCCGAGACCGGTACGCCCCTGATGGTGCCCGCCGCGCCCAAGCGGTTCGCGCCGGAGGACACCGAGGGCGGCGCCCCGGCCGCCGCCGAGGCCGTGACGGCCGAACGACGTTAGGACGGACCGCCCATGATGCTCTGCACCAGGCTGACGAACGGCACCATCCTCACCATGGACCCGGACCACCCGGTCGCCCACGACCTCGGCATCTGGCACGGCCGCGTCGCCGGCCTGGACGAGGCCGTGACCGGACTGCCCGCCCGGGAGGTCGTCGACCTCCAAGGAGCCACCGTGCTCCCCGGGTTCATCGACAGCCACGTGCACCTGTCGTGGACCGGGCTGAAGGCGCGCACGCCCAGCATCGCCGGGCTCACCCGGATCGACGACGTCCTCGCCGCCGTGGCGGACGCGGCCTCCCGCCGCGAGGCCGGCGCCTGGGTGAGCATCGGCGGCTACGACCAGCGGGCCCTCGGCCGGCACCTCACCGCCGCCGAACTCGACACCGCCGGGCAGGGCCGCCGGATCTTCCTCATGCACGACTCCGGCCACGCCTGCGTCGTCAACACGGCCGTGCTCGACCTGCTCCCGGCCGAAGTCCCCCACGAGGACGGCCTCCTCGTCGAGAGCGCCATGGGCGCCGTACGAGGCCTCCGCCTGCCCCACGCCCAGACCGAGCTCGCCGACGCCATCGAGCACGCCGGCCGCCTCTGCCTCGCGGAAGGCGTCACCGCCTGCGCCGAGGCCGGGATCGGCGGCGGCCTGCTCGGCCACAGCCCCGTCGAACTCGGCGCCTACCAGCTCCTGAGGGACGAGGGCCGGCTGCCGCTGCGCGTCCAGCTCATGCCGGGCGGCGACACCCTCAAGCCCGCCGGGGCCCACGAGCGCGACGGCATCCCGCGCGCCCTCGACCTCGGCCTGCGCACCGGCTTCGGCGACGACTGGCTCTCCGTCGGCGCGCTCAAGATCTACACCGACGGCGGCATGATGGCGCGGACGGCCGCGCTCACGGAGCCGTACGAGGGCATGGGCGACCACACCGGGCAGCTCCAGGACGACCCGGAACGCCTCGCGGACCTCATCGTGGACGGGCACCTCGGCGGCTGGCAGCTCGCCGTGCACGCCATCGGCGACCGGGCCGCCGACCTCGTCCTCGACGCCCTGGAACGGGCGCAGAAGCTGCGCCCGCGACCCGACGCCCGCCACCGCGTCGAACACGCCGGCCTCATCCGCCCCGACCAGCTCCCGCGCTTCGCCGCGCTCGGCGTCAGCGCCGTCGTCCAGCCCAACTTCCTGCGGTACTTCGGCGACGACTACGCCGCCGTGACGGGGGAGCGCCGCGCCCCCTGGATGTACCGGGGCCGCAGCTTCCTCGACCACGGCGTGACCCTCGTCGGCAGCTCCGACCGGCCCGTCACGGACGGCTCGCCGCTGCGGGCGATCCAGTTCATGGTCGAGCGCGCGTCCACGTCGGGCGCCCTCATCGGCCCCGACGAGGGCATCACCGTCGAGGAGGCCCTGCGCGCCTACACGGTCGCGGGCGCCCACGCCTGCCGCTGGGACGACAGCGCCGGCACCCTCACCCCGGGCAAGCGGGCCGACCTGGTCGTCCTCGGCGACGACCCGCGCCGCGTCGCCCCCTCCCGGATCGGGGACATCGAGGTCGTGACGACGCTCGTGGACGGCCACGACACGAAGGAGACGTGGACGAAGTGACCGGACGTACGGACGGACTCGACGCGTGGGCGCACCTCTGGCGGGCACCCGAGGACCCACCTCGGTGGGTCGTCTGGGCGATGCCGGGCGAGACCCTGGTCTTCGACGTCGAACTGAACGTCCCGGCCCCCGTGGACGACGCGCTGCTCCCGGAGGTCCTCCGCCGCATGCGCGCGGCCGGGGCACCGGAGAGCGACGCGTACCCGGGCCGCGCGTGCGCGTAAGTCCCGTACGCACAGGCGGACTTGGCCGAGTAGGGAAGGTAAGGCTAACCTAACTCGTACTGCTTCCACCGGAGTCGAGCGACGACGCGCGCCCGCCCCGGGCTCCGTCGGGGAGCCCGCTTCGCGCGCGCGGTGGAACGCGAGGAAGGAACGCCTTGACCACGGCACCGCCACCTCCCGCCGCCGCGGCCGAGTTCACCGTGCGCGCGGCCCGCCGGGACGACGCCCCGGAACTCGCCGCGCTCTCCCGCCCGTTCGTCCGCACGGGGGCGCTGCGCGAGCGCCCGCTCTCCCTCTACCTGGCGCGGGCGGCCGACTTCCTCGTCGCCCAGGCGCCCGACGGAACCCTCGAAGGCTGCCTCGGGCTGCGCGAACACGCCACCGCCGGGGTGCTGTACAACTTCTGCGTCGCCCCGCACCGCCAGGGATCGGGCATGGGCGGCCGTCTGCTGCACGCGGCGACGGCCAGGGCCCGGAGCCGCTCGCTCGCGGCACTGTTCACGGCGACGACCGGTACCGGTCGCCTCTTCCTCCGCGCCGGCTTCACCCCGGTCTCCCCGGCCCTGGCGCCGGCCGCGTGGGCGCGATCCCTGGACCCGCGCCGCGCCGCCCGCGTCCTGGCCCGCACGCTGGAGGCGTGAGGGTCCGCGAGGGTCCTACCGGTGGGCGGGGGCGGCGGCCGGCCCGTCCGGGACGATCGTGGTGCCCCGGGGCTCCTCCGAGAAGAGGGCGTGCAGGACCGCGTGCGGGCGGCGGCCGTCGAGGACCTGGGCGCGGCCGACGCCCGCCCGTACGGCCCGCAGGCAGCCCTCCATCTTCGGCCTCATGCCGCTCGCGAGCCCCGGCAGCAGGGCGGCCAGTTCCGTGGCCGTCAGGCGGTCGACGACCTCGGTGCCGTGCGGCCAGTCCGCGTACAGGCCGTCGACGTCGGTGAGCATCATGAGCCGGTCGGCGCCGAGGGCGGCCGCCAGGGCGGACGCGGCGAGGTCGGCGTTGACGTTGTACACCTGGCCGTCCGTGCCGCGCGCGACGGGGGAGACGACCGGGACGAGCCCCTCGTCCAGCATCGCCCGTACGGTCTCCGGTGACACGGCCACGACGTCGCCCACGAGGCCGATGTCCACGAGCCGCCCGTCCACCGACGCCGGGCGGCGCACGGCGGTCAGCAGGTGGGCGTCCTCGCCGGACAGGCCCACGGCATACGGGCCGTGGGCGTTGAGCACGCCGACGAGCTCGCGCTGGATCCGGCCGGTCAGGACCATCCGGACCACGTCCATGGTCTCCGGTGTCGTGACCCGCAGGCCCGCCTCGAAGCGGACCTCCAGGCCGAGCCGGTCGAGCATCGCGCTGATCTGCGGGCCGCCGCCGTGCACCACGACCGGCAGGAGGCCGGCCCGCCGCAGCTCCACCACGTCGCGGGCGAACGCCTCCAGGAGCGCCTCGTCCACCATGGCGTTGCCGCCGAACTTGACGACGACCGTGCGGCCCCGGAGCTTCACCGCCGGGGCGGGTTCGGGGTCACCGGATTCCGCGGTCACGGTCACGGGGTCGTTCCCTCCATGCTCGCTTCGATTTAGGCAAGGCTAACCTTAGTTGAAGCTCGGTGTCACGTCCTCGCCTCCGCCTCGCGCACCGGGTCGCGGTGGATCGTGCCGCGGGCGGCGAGTTCGAGGGTCAGGGCGATGGCGAGCGCCTCGACGGCGAGCAGGGCGACGAGGACGAACAGCTGGACCGCGCCGGCCGCGAGGGGGGAGGCGCCGCCGAGGAGCATGCCGACGAAGGCTCCCGGCAGCGTCACCAGGCCGACGGTGCGGGTCTGGTCCAAAGCGGGCAGCAGCGCGTCCGAGGCCGCGGCGCGGGCCACTTCGAGCCGCGCCTCCCGCTCCGGGAGGCCGAGCGCGAGGCCGGCCTCGACCTCGCCGTGCCGCAGGTCGAGCTCGTCCAGCGCCCGCCGCCCGGCGAGGACCGTCGCGGTCAGCGCGCCGCCGATGAGGATGCCCGCGACCGGGACGACGGCGATGCCGGGCACGGTCAGCAGTCCCGCCGCGACGAGTCCGGCGACGGTGGGCACCACCGGGACGGCGATCGGCAGGGCCGCCCACCACCAGGTCCCGTTCGCGGTGATGCGGCGCCCGGCGGTCCGGGTCGCGACGGACAGCATCAGGAGGAGGAACCCGACCAGGCCCGCGGTGTGGTGGACGGCCCAGCCGATCACCGCCGACACCACGGCGAGCTGCGCCGCCGCCCGCAGCCCGGCCGTCACGATCTCGCGGGCCCGCCCGGACGACCCGTCAGGGGACAGCCGGAACAGCGCCACCACCCCGGTGGCCACGAGGAGCAGGACGACGAGGGCCACGGCGAGCGACGTGTCGACGGGCAGCAGGGTTTCGGCGGCGAGGCGCATGCGACATCGCTACCCGATGGGGCGGGCCGCCTCGCTCAGGCGGACAGGTGGGAGTGGGCGGCCCGCCGCGCCGCCGTCAGGAGGGCGTGGATCTGGAGGCCGACCTGGTCGACGTCGGTGATCGCGGTGGGGAACGGCAGCCGTATGTCGCGGTGCGCGGTGGCGTGTTCGAGGCGCAGGGTGATGCCGTAGCGGTCGATCGCGAGCGGCAGGGCGCGTTCGAGGCCGTGCGTGAGACCTGGACCGGCGAGGCGCAGCAGGCGGGTGACCAGGTCGGGGTGGTCGGCGACGAGGTGGTGGAGCATCGCCGCCTCGCAGCTCGCGAGGGGGTCGGTCTCCGCCGTCTCCAGCTGGGCCAGGGGGACGTACGTACGGCCTCCGGCGTCTTCGAGGACGGCCTGGCCGAGTTGCACGCACGTGGTCCCGGCCGTCTCCGGGCGGTAGGGGGCCGCCACGAGACCCGTGAGCGTCACCCGGGCGCGCAGCCGCTCGCGTACGGGCGCGGGCGCGATGTCGGTGAGCTCCACGCGGATCGGCACGCGGGGCGTCCCGTCGCCGCCGCCGACGTCGTCGGCGGGCTCGTGGAGATGGACGCGGCCCATCGCGGCCGCGCCGTCGAGGCCGTGGACCTCGTGACGGTGACCGTCGGCCACGACGGTCATGGAGTGGGCCACCGTGATGATCGACCGCATCCGCTCGGCGGGCGTCGGACCCGTGGTGCGGGTGGTGCGGAGGCGCATGGGTACTCCTGGGGCGTCGTGGCGACGGTTACTTAGGTAAGCCTAACGTAACCTGGGGAGGGGGTGGGTGGAAGGCCCGTCCCCGCCCCGCGCCCCGCCGACCAACCGTCA
This sequence comes from Streptomyces sp. R302, assembly GCF_012927245.1. GTDB lineage: Bacteria > Actinomycetota > Actinomycetes > Streptomycetales > Streptomycetaceae > Streptomyces. The sequence continues at coordinate 519,602 of NZ_JABBGE010000006.1, read as the reverse complement.
GGAGGGCGCGCGCAGAAGGCGCTCCAGGTCGCCCAGGAGGCGCAGGGCGTCGGCGCGATGGCCCGCGCCGAGGGCGGGCGCGCGCTCGGCGGCGTCGGTCCGGGAGGCGTACGCGCCGTCGGCGAGGGCGGCCATGCGCAGGGCGGCGGCGGCCTGGCGGGCGAACATCGCGAGCAGGTCCAGCTCCTGGAGCCCGGAGCGCGCCTGCGGCGACGGGTCGAGGACCTCCAGGACGCCCAGCACCCGGCCGTCGCTGATCAGCGGCGCGGCCATCAGCGCGTTCGGCACGTACGCGGTGGACTCGGCCAGCTCCCGGTCGAAGGAGGCGCTGGTGGCCAGGTCGTCCACCACCATCGGCTCCCCGGAGGCCGCCACCCAGCCGGCGATGCCCCGGCCGGCCGGGAAGCGGCGCCCCACCAGGAACTCCTCGCCCTGGCCGGAGACCGCCTGGAAGACCAGCTCGTCGGCGTCCTCGTCGAGCAGGAACACCGAGCCGGCCGCCGCGCCGAAGATGGCCCGGGCGACGTCGACCACGGACTGGAGCAGATCGCGGCGCAGCGCGTCCAGCGGGGGATCAGTGCGAGTGTTCATGGCGGGCCTCTTCTGCCGGGACGGGACCCCGCGGCGCCGTGCGCACATTGGCCGCGGAGAGGTACAGGGCGTTCTTGAGCTGGAAGGCCGTCATCCTCGGATGGGCCGAGAGGATGCGGGCGCACAGCCCGGTGATGTACGGGGTCGCGAAGCTGTTCCCGGTGGTGCGGATGGAACCGCCGCCCAGCCACGGGACGGTCACGTTCTGCCCCGGGGCGAAGAACTCCACCGGCGGCGAGGGGTTGTAGAGGTGCAGGCCCGGGTCGTCCTCCTGGTGGCTGCCGACGGAGACGACCGAGGCGAACCGCCAGGGGAAGCTCTCCACGGGCGAGTTGTGCGCGGAGGCGACGATCACCGTCCGGGAGAAGTAGGCGTGGTCGGCCAGCTGGTGGAGCTCCTCGGCGAAGCGCGCCCGGGTGGTCGACAGGCTCAGGTTCACCAGGTCGAAGCCCTGCTCGACGGCCCATCGCAGGCCGGCGAGCAGCACGTCGCCCGTACCGGAGAAGCGCTCGCCCAGGACCCGGACGCTGTACAGCTCGCACTCCGGCGCCGTGCGCCGGATGATCCCCGCGCACGCGGTGCCGTGGCCGCAGCTGTCCCCGGTGTCCGTGGGCCTGACCTCCGTGGTGTCGCCCTCCGGGTCCTTCACCACCACCCAGGAGCCCTGCACGGGGCCGACGTCCGGGTGGTCGCGTTCGACGCCGGAGTCGACGACGCAGACCCGCACCCCCCGGCCCGTGCCGGTCACCTCCGCCGGACCGGCCGGCGCCGGACCGAGGTCCGCCTCCACCGGTACGTCGTCGGGGCCGCGGCCCCGCAGGCTCCAGGTGAGGCCGCCGCCCCGCGCCGTGTCGGCCGTCGTCATGGGCGCCGGCTCCTCTCGTCCGTCCCGGCGCCCGTGAGGCCCGCCAGGAAGCGTCGCGCCTCGCGCGCACCGCGCGCGTGGCCCTTGTCCGTGAACCGCTCCACCGCCGACCACGCGGCCTGCCCCGCCTCACCCGGCAGCCCGAGGGCCGCCAGGGTGCGGGCCCGGTCAAGCGCCGCGGTGGCCCTGACCAGGGGGGAGTCGGTGAGTTCGGCGGTCCGCACGGCCGTGTCCGCCTGCCGCCGGGCCTCCTCGGCGTCGCCGCCGCGGGCCGCGAGCCGGGCCCGGAGCCCGGCCAGCTCCACGACGTCCGCGCGCGGCAGCCGCCGCGCGTCCGCCAGACCGGCGAGCCAGCGCTCGGCCGACACCCGCCGGTTCATGTCCAGGGCGAGCCGGGCCGCGTCCAGGGCGATGGCCTGGCGGAAACCGGCCGCCCCCAGGGCGGCCGCCGTCGTGTCGGCCTCCCCGAGCAGGGCCAGCGCCCGCCCCCGGTGGCCGAGCAGCGCCTCCGCCGTGGCCCGGAAGACCGGCAGGAACACCCCCACCTCCGCGTAGTCGAGCTCCGCCGCCAGCCGCTCTGCCTCCGCGAGCGCCGCCCGCGCGTCGGCGGGGCGGCCCCGGAGGGCGTACAACACCGCCAGCGGGCAGTTCAGGGTGACGCGCACGGTCGGCCGGCCGGTGCCGTGCTCGGCGAGGAGCGCCCGGCACCGGGACAGCGCCGTCTCCACCGGCTCGGGGCCGCGCCACAGCGAGACGCCGATCGCGCCGAGCGTCGCGGCCCGCTCCGGCTCCGCCTCCGCCTCCGCCGCATGCGCGAGGGCCCGTACGAGATCGCGGTCGGCCTCCTCGTGCCGGCCGGCGTGCTGCAGCTGCTGGGCCAGCCGCAGCCGGGCCCGGGCCTGGCCGACGGAGTCCGCCGCCGCCTCGAAGACCGGCAGCACCCGGCGGGCCGTCGCCACCACCCCGCCGCCCGCCGGATCGAGCACCGCGAGCGCGAGCCGGGCGTGCGCGGACTCGGCCGCCGGGCCGTCCGCGTCGAGCACCTCCCGCAGCAGCGCGGCGCCCTCCTCCGCCTGCCCCTGGGCCACACGCACCTCGCCGAGCCGGCGCAGCGCGGACAGCCGGGCCGGCGCGCCGGGCGCGAGCAGCTCCACCGCCCGGCGCAACAGGCTCTCCGCCCAGTGCAGGTCGGACCGGGACAGCGCCTGCGCCCCCGCCTCGCCGAGCGCCTCCGCGGCCCGCTCCCCGAGCCGCGCGGTCCGCTCGTCGAGCAGGCCGAGCTCCACCCGGTAGTGGTGGGCGCGCTCCAGATGGCCGCCGACCGCGCCCGGCCCGGCGGCGAGGACGCTCGGCAGCCCGGCGGCCCACTCGTGCCGGTCCGCCTTGGCGCGCTTGGACAGCGAGGCGTACGCCACCTCGTGGACCAGACCGCCGCTGAAACGGTGCAGCCCCGGCTTCCCCGGGGACGGCTCGACGAGCCGCCGCCGCCCGAGCCGGGCCAGTGTCCCGACCACCCCGCCGTCGACGTCCGCGCCACCGGCCGGGCCATCCGCCGGCGCCCCCGCGGCGGCCCGCGCCCTCGCGTGCAGCCGGACCAGGTCGGCGCTGGTGAACTCCCGCCCGACCACCGACGCCAGGTCGAGCACGGCCCGCTCGACCGGGTCGAGCGCGCCGATCCTCGCCCCGAGCAACGCCTGGAGCGTCGGCGGCAGATACCGCTCCGCCTCCGCCGCCGCCCCCTGCGGCACCAACAGCTGCTCCAGGAACAGCGGATTGCCCTCGGCCCGCGCGAACAGCTCCGGCGACGGAGGCGTCGCGTCCACGCCGACCAACTCCCGTGCCAGCAGCGCCGTCTCGGGCCCGGGCAGCCCCGAAAGCCGCAGCGTCTCCACCCGGTCCCCCTGCTGCCCGACCGGCGGTGCGGCACCGTCGGGCCGCACCAGACGGACCGTCAGGACACGGGTACGGCCCAGCAGCGCGTGCACCCGGTCCAGGGTCCGTACGAGCAGGGGCGCCGCCCACTGCCAGTCGTCGAGCACCAACAGCACCGGCCGGCTCCGCGCCGCCCACCGCAACACCACGGCCAGCGCCGCACACAGGTCCTCCAACGGCGCGTTCGGCGTCCCGTCCCGCAACAGACCGTTCCGGAGCAGGGCGAGCGCGTCGCGCGGGGGACCGTCCGGCCCCGGCGGTTCCGGTGGCGTCGGCGTCACGGGTGTCGCGGGTGTTACGGGCGTCACGGGCGGCGTCGTCAGGATCTCGCGGACCGCGTCCGCCAGGGGGGTCAGGCTGCCGTGCTCGCCGTAGCTGCGGCAGCGGCCGGAGCCGTGGGCGAGCGGGCCGCGGGTGAGCCGGGCGTCGCGCCACTCGCGTACCAGCCGGGTCTTCCCGACCCCCGCCTCGCCGACGAGGAGCAGCGCCGCGGCGCCGTCCTCGGTGCCGTCGAGGGCCCGGTCGAGGGCGGCCCGTTCGGCCTCGCGGCCGATGAAGGGGACGTCGAAGCGGCGCAGCAGCTCGGGGTCGTCCGTGCCGAGGGCGAGGAGCCGGTGGGCCCGCACCGGCTCGGTCTTGCCGTGCAGCGCGAGCGGGCCGACCTCCTCGACGACCGCCGTGGGGCCCGCCGCGAGGAGGGTCTCCGGGCCGACGAGGATCTCGCCGGGCGCCGCGTTCTGTTCGAGCCGGGCAGCGACGTTGACCGTCTCGCCCGACACCAGCGCCTGCCGGGCGGTGGACCGGGCGGCGGCGACGACCTGGCCGGTGTTGACGCCGATGCGGATGCTCAGCCGGATCCCGAGCGTCGCCTCCAGCTCGGCGTTGAGGCCCGCGAGCGCCTCCCGCATGCCGAGGGCCGCGCCGAGCGCCCGGCGGGCGTCGTCCTCCTGCACCGTGGGCACCCCGAACACCGCCATCACCGCGTCCCCGATGAACTTCTCCGGGGTGCCGCCCCGCACCTCGATCTGCTCGCTCATCAGCCCGAAGTACCGCAGGGTGACCACGCGCAGCGTCTCGGGATCGAGCGTCCCGGAGAGCGCCGTGGAACCGACGAGGTCGCAGAAGAGCACCGTCACCGGCTTGCGCTCGTCCTCGGCGCCCATCAGGGGCGCGGGCCGGGCGGTCCCGCAGTACGCGCAGAACCTGGCCTCGGGAGGCAGGGCCTGACGGCAGGTCGGGCAGGGCATCGGGTCTTCCTTCCGGCGGGGCCCGTCGGGGCCGGTGCGCGACCCGCCGTCGAGGGGGCCGCGCACCGGCCGGTGGGGCGGGGTGGGCACGGGCCGTCCGACGGGTCGGGGAAACCGGTTACTGGATACCGAGTACCGAATTCGGATATCGGATATCGGATATCGGATATCGCATGTTGGATCCAAATACCGGCTACCAGTTTCGACCGACTCAGACGGACACCGTGACGCGTCTCGCGTCTCGCATCGCGCGTGTCAGAACAGGGCGCCGCCGGCGAACTCGCCGTGGGCCTCGACCTCGGGACCCAGCGCGTCGAGCCGGTTCTTGACGTCCAGCAGGACGGCGAGTTCCTCGGGCGTCAGCTCGGTCAGCACCTGTCGCTGCTCCTCGGTGAGCAGATCGACGGCGAAGCCCGCGCGGTACAGCGTGTCGAGCATGTCGGGTGGCTCTCTCATGGAAGACCTCTCGTCGGAGCGGACCGTCCGGTCTCCCGCCCCGGCGCGACCGCCGGGGCGGGGCGCCCGAGCCGGACGAACAACCGGGTGAGCGCGTCCAGGGTGTGCAGTGCGCTGACGGTCACGGCGGACTCGTGCGCACGGCCGAGCGGCAGGGCGTCGAGGAGGGCGTACACCTCGGCCACGTGCCCGGTGTCGAGCCGGGCGTGGGCGCGGACGGTACGGAACGCCGCGGCCGGCAGGCCGGTGCGCGCGGCGAGGTACGGGACGAGGTCCGGCTCGGGGGCGTGGCCCTCCAGGACGGTCACGTAGCCGAGGAGGGCCACCGGATGGTGGTGCTCGATCCAGTAGTACTGGGCGCCGGCCAGCGCGGCGGCGTCCGGAGGCGGTACGGAGCCGAGGACGGCACCCGGGTCCTCCCCGGCGGCCGCCAGGTCCTGGAGCAGCCAGGCGTCGTGCCCCTCCTCCTCCCGGGCGTGGTGCTCCAGGTGGTCGGCGAGCGGCCCGCCGAGCGGATCGCCCTCCGCGGCCAGCACGCGGGCCCGCCCGGCGGCCCGCCGCAGCAGCGGGACGGAGGCGCGGATGACGGTGTGCATGGCACCCAGGTAGGCGGGGTACCGCTCCCGGATCCCCTCCGGCCGCCACAGCCCGCCCGCCGCCGCCCGCAACGCCGGCTCGGCGACCGCGAGCCGGGCCCGCAGCCGGTCCGAGGCGGACGGCGGGAGCACGGTGTCCGCGCCGGTCACAGGAAGACCTCCGCCGTCGTGGGGCCCTTCGCGGAGGTACGGGGAAGGCCGGGCGCGGTGGTTCGGGAGGCCCGGGGGAGTACCCAGGGGGCGTAGGGGGCGCAGCCGTAGTGGCGTACGAGTTCCACCGGGCCCAGGTCGGCGCGCCGCCGGGCGACCGTGAGGTCGAGGAGCGCGCCCGCCGCGCCGGAGGCGCCGGCCGCCGCGCCGGCGGTCGCCTCGGGGCGGTCGGCGAAACCCCGGCACTCCGCGCAGGGGGAGGCGGCAGGGCCCGCGTCCGGCAGATAGCGCTCGCGCAGGGCGGGGGCGCCCATCGCGCGGACGAGGCGGAGCAGCGGTGAGCCCAGGGTGCGGGCGCGTACGGAGGCCCAGTCGTCGTCCGCGAGGTGACCGAGCGTCAGATGGGCGGGGGCGGGGCGCCGGTCCACGACGTCCTGGTTGCAGCAGGCGAGGACCGTGCCGTCGAAGGCCACCACCGGCCAGGCCGCCATCGCGCAGGGCGCCGAGGGCGCGGCTGCCGCGTACCGGACGGGACCCGCCCAGGACGCCGCCCGGCCGACCGCGCGCACCTCGTTGACCAGCGCCGGGACCGTACCGTCGAACTCCCGGTCGATCGCGCGGGTGACGTCGGCGAGGTACGGGTCGTCGGGGCCGTCCCCGGTGAGGTGGAGGCTGACGGCCGTTCCCGCCTCCCGGATCTCCCGCAGCGCGCGGAAGACGGCGGAGCGCGGCACCTCCCGCTCGTGGTGCACGTCCAGGCTGGCCGAGAAGTGGTCCACCGCCGTGAGCGCCCGCAGCACGGAGGCCGGCACGACACGGGACCCGGACCCGGAGGGCCCGGGCCGTGAACGCGTCGCGCCCGCGCGGGCGAAGAACATGCCGCTGAGCACCGCCGTACGGGTCCCCGCCGCGCGCGCGGACGCACTGAGGTCGGCCACGAGGCGGGGGAGGAGGAGGGGTTCGCCACCCGTCAGCATCATGACCTCGGGCCGGTCCGCCGGGCCGAAGGAGCCGACGAAGCGCCGCAGCAGGCCCGGCTCGGGGCGCTCACGGGTCTCGGGCGCGGAGCCGGTCGAGCAGTGCGCGCAGCGCAGCGGGCAGCGCCGGGTGAGCGTGAGCAGCAGCCCGGCGGCGGGCACGGGACGCAGGCCGATCAGTTCGGCGAGTTCCATCGGGCCTCCCTCGGCGACGTGGGCCCGCGGGGCCGTGACAGGGCGTGAAGGCCGTGGACGGGCCGCCCGCGGGGGCCCGCCCAGCCTCGCGCGGGGCGGTAGGGAGCCGCCCCGGGAACGGTTCGCCTTCGGTATGTCCGCAGGCCGGCGAGGTTCCGCGGGGCCGCGGAGGGCGGCCGGACGTGCTCCGGCGGCCCCGTGCGCTGCCGCCATACCGAGGCCATACCGACGCCGGGGCGTCCCCGGGGCCGGCCGTCCTAACTTTCTCGGCGACGGCAGGCGAGAGCCCGCCGCCGACCGAAGCGCACACGCCCGACGACTCTCGACGGATGGAGACAGCCATGTCCGAGAACACGCAGCCGACCGAGGAGACCCCCGAGGTCGAGGCCCACAGCATGGTCGGCGAGAACGCCACCGCCCCGGAGGCGTTCGACGACGCCGCCGAGATCATCTGCGGTGTCTACGACAAGGAAGTCCAGGCCTGACGCCTGCGGCACCCTTGATCAGGCCGGCCCGGTGGGGGTCACCCCCGACGGGCCGGCCTCGTCCCCCGTAGCCCCCGGAGATGAGGAGATGGACATGACCCTGCGCGTCCTTCAGGGACAGTCCGGAGTGTGGTGCCAGGGCGCCGGCGGGACCCTGCTGCTGCCGTTCGCGTACGCGGTGGACGGCCGGCTGACCGAGCAGGGGCGCGCCGAGGTCGCCCGCGCCGGCATCGCCGAGCAGCGCCCCCGCAGCCGCTACAGCCTGACGGTCGTCACGGCCACCGACTGCAACCTCGGCTGCCCCTACTGCTTCCAGAACACCGCGCCGGCCGCCCCCGGCCGCTTCGACCCGCCCCGCATCCCGCGCGCCGTCCTCGACGACACGACGATCGAACGGATCGCGGACTTCACCGGCGGCAAGATGCGACAGGCCGGACTCGACCGGCTGTTCGTCCTGCTCTTCGGCGGCGAACCGCTCCTCAACCCCGCCGCCTGCCGCGCGCTCCTCACCCGCCTCGGCCGGCTCGCGCCGCTCACCGCCTCGATGGTCACCAACGGTGTGCTCCTCACCCCGACCGTCGCCCGCGACCTCGGCGCCCTCGGCCTGCGCTCCGCGCAGATCACCCTCGACGGGCCGCGCGACCTGCACGACGGACTGCGCACCACCCGCGCGGGCCGCGGCACCTTCGACCGGATCCTCGACAACCTCGCCGCCGCCCAGCGGACCACCGACCTGCGCTTCACCCTCCGGGTCAACACCACGGCCGAGGTACTGCCCCGGCTGCCGGAGCTCGCCGCGCACCTCGCCGAGCGCCTCGACGCCTCCCGCTGCGTCTTCGACGTCGCGCCCGTCCTCAACTACGCGGGCCTGTACGACGCCGGCATCGGCAACACGGACGCCGAGCTCACCGCCGTGCTGCGCGGCTACGCCACCGCCCTCGACCTCGGCTTCGAGGTCGGCTGGCCCGGCCGGGGCGCCTGCGGCTTCTGCACCGAACGGGACGGGACGACCGGCGCGGTCGTCAACGCCGACGGCACCCTCTACAGCTGCTGGGAGACGATCGGCAAGCCCGGCTACGAGGTCGGCACCCTCGACGAGGGCTACACCGACTACCCGGACCACGCCTGGGTCAGCTGCTCCGAGTTCGCCGCCGGGGAATCCGGCTCGGGCACCGCCCGCTTCGCCGACCGGATCGCCGTCGGCCTCATGGAACTGCTGCGCGAGCGCCGCCGCCGCACGGACTCCGCCGTCGGTACGGCCCCGGAACCGGCGGGTGCGCGGTGACGGCGGGTGCGCCGTGAGGGCGCTGTTCTGCCCGCTGTCCGACCCCGGATACCTGTACCCGGCGACGGCCGTCGCCCTGGAGGCGCACCGCAGGGGACACACCGTCACCCTGCTGTCCACCGGGCCGGCCGCCCGGGCGGCGGAGCGTGCGGGCCTCGACGTCCTCGAACCGGGCGAGGCGTTCGCCGTCAGCCGGTGGTTCCGGTCCGGGGAGGGCCAGTACCACCGCATCCTCCAGGCCGCCAGGACCGCCCGGCCCGACGTCCTCGTGACCTCGGTGCTCTGCGTCGGCGCGCTCGCCGCCGCCGAGACGCTGGACCTGCCCGTCGTCGTCCTCGGCCTCGCCTGCCACCTGTGGCCGCACCGCGAAGGACCGGGGCCGGACGACGCAGAGGACCGCGGCTGGCGCCTCGACGGCGCCCTCGACGTGTACCGGACGCTGCGCGCCGGACTCGGCCTGCCCGGCACCGGACCCGACGGGCGGCGGGCGCTGCTCGGCACCCGGTTCCTGCTGCGCGGCCACCCCGGCCTGGAGCCGCCCGGTGCCGAACTGCCGGAGGGCGTACGGCATGTGGGCCCGTGCTGGTGGGAGCCGCCGGCCGACGAGGCCGCCGTCGCGGGGATCCGGGCGCGCCTGGACCGGACCGGCAAACCCGTGGTGTACGTCCACCTCGGCCGCGTCTTCGGCGGCGAGAGCCTGTGGCCCTGGATCCGGCGGACCTTCACCGGCGGGGAGTTCCAGGCGCTCGTGGAGACCGGCCGCAGCGAGACCGGCCGCCACGGCGACCCGGCCCTCACCCCGTACGACCCCGCCGGCGCCGATGACAGCACCGCCACCGGCACCGCCGACATCACCGTCGTACGCCGGCCGTGGATGGGCCCCTTCCTCGACCGCGCGGGCCTCGTCGTCACCAACGGCACCAGCGCGCCCGTGCTCGGCACGCTGCGCCACCGGCGTCCGCTGCTCGTCTCGCCGAACGGCGGCGAACAGCGCGTCCTCGCCGCCGCCTGCCTGCGCGCCGGGGTCGCCGCCCCGCTCGACCGCGCGCGCGGCGATGACCAGCTCCGGGCCGCCGCCGCGGACCACACGCTCTCCGCCCGCGCCACACGGATGGCGGACGAACTCGACCAGAGCAAAAGCGAGTCGTCCGCCACACAGGCCGTCGAGGACGCCTGCCACTGACCCGCCCTCCGATCTCCTGGCCCCTGCCCCTGACCCCGCCCGCCGACCTCCCGGCCCCTGACCCCGCCCGCCGACCTCCCGGCCCCTGACCCCGCTCGCCGACCTGCCGGCCGCGGCCGCTGACCCGCTCGCCGACCTGCCGGCCGCGGCCGCTGACTCGCCCTCCGATCTCCCGGCCCTGCCGCTGACCCGCCCCCGATCGCCCGGACCCCTTCGCTGACCTCCCGGTACCTGCCCCTGACTCCGCTCGCCGACCTCCCGGTCTCTGCCGCTGACCCCGCTCGCCGACCTCCCGGTCCCTGCTGCTGACCCGGCCCGGACCCGGCCCGGACCCGGCCCGGACCCCGCGCGGGCGCACGGCCCCCGTCGGGCCGTCGCCCCTCCGAAGTCCCGCCCGACCGCACGGAAGGAACCGCACCGTGGCCACCACCACGCCCGACGACCACGCCGCCGTCGCCTACGACCTGACCGCGCCCTTCTACGACTCGCTCACCCGCCATGACGACTACGAGGTCTTCGCCGGCGTCCTGGAGGACCTGATCAAGCGGGCCGACCCGCCCGGCCGCCGGCTCCTCGACGCCGGCTGCGGCACCGGCCGGAGCAGCGTCCTCTTCGCCCACCGCGGCTACCGGGTCACCGGCTTCGACATCAGCTCCTCGATGATCGACATCGCCCGGACCCGGCACGCGGACTCCGGCGTCGACTTCCACGTCCACGACATCCGGCACCCCGCGCCCGGCGAAGGCCCGTACGACGTCGTGCTCTGCATGAGCGACATCGTCAACTACCTCGTCGAGCCCGACCACTTGGCGGAGGCCTTCGCCGCCCTGTCGGCCGTCATGGCCCCCGGCGCGGTGCTCGTCTTCGACGCCAACACCTCCCACGGGTACGACCTGATGACCGAGCCGCACATCATGGAGGACGACGGCCTGCACGCCCTCCTCCGCGGCCGGCACCTGGACGCGCACGGCCGCTACCGGCTCACCATGGACGTCTTCCGCGAGCTGCCCGGCGACCCCGGGCGGTGGAGCCGCGACACCGTCGACCACCACCAGTCCCACCACGGCCAGGACCGGCTCGCCGAGCTCCTCGACGCCGCGGGCCTGCGGCTCGTCGCCCGCCACGGACTGCACATCTCCGGCACCCTCGCGGACACCGTCGACGAGACCGTCCACACCAAGGGCCTCTACGCCGTCGTCAAGCCGCGCACGGACTGACCCCCGCGCCCGCGCCGCGCGCCGCCCCGAACCGGAGAAGATCCCATGATCAACCGGAACTTCACACTGCTGTGGACGAGCCAGGCCCTCTCCTGCACGGCCGGGGAGATGGCCGCGCTCGCCCTGCCGATGGCGATCCTGGTCACGACGCACTCCCCGGTCGACGCGGGCCTCGTGGCCACCGCCATCGGCATCGCCGAGCTGATCGCCAAACTGCCCGGCGGACTCATCGCGGACACCGTCGACCGCCGGCGGCTGATGATGTTCTGCGACGCGGCGCGCGCGGTCCTCGCCCTGATCCTGGCCCTGGCGCTCGCCACGGGACGCTTCGGTACCGCCCTGGCCATGGTGACGGGGGCGCTCACCGCCGTCCTGTCGACCGTGTTCTCCCCGGCCGAGGGCGGGGTGATCCGCCAGATCGTGCCCCGGGGGCGCCGGCGCGAGGCGGTCACCACCAACATCGTCCGCACCAACATGGCCATCGCCGCCGGGCCCCCGCTCGGCGGCGTCCTGCTGGGCTTCGGCGCCCCCCTCGTCTTCCTCCTCGACGGCCTGTCGTACCTGCTCTCCTTCGGGCTCGTCTCCCGCATCCGGTACGAGTCGCCCCCGGCGCCCGCAGGCCCCGCGAAACCCCGCGGCCTGCGGAACACGGGCGGCGAACTGACCCGCGGCATCCGGTGGGTGCTGCGCCGCCGGCCGCTCCTCGTGCTCATCGGCTTCGTCGCCTACCTCAACCTGCTCGGCCGCGCCGTCGAACTCCTCGCCGCCGTCGAGGCCTCGGAGCTCGGTGCCCGGCCCGTCTCCGCGGGCGTGGTCCTCACCGCCGCCGGACTCGGCGGCATCGCGGGCGGCTTCTGCGCCGGGTGGGTGCTGCGGCGGCTGCGCCCGTCGGCGGTGATCGGCACCGTCTGCGGGACCTGGCTGTTCCTCATCCCCCTCACCGCCACCGGCCACCAGGTCGTCACGGTCCTCGCCGTCTTCGCCCTGGTCTTCGCGCTGCCCCTGATCGGGGCGCTGGTCTCGCTCTCCGTGATGCTGGACTCCCCGGCCCACCTCCAGGGCCGCATCTCCACCGCCACGACCATGCTCGCCGTCTCGATCGCCTGGGCCGGACCGGGCGCGACCGGCTTCCTCATCTCCGGGTCCGGGGCCGAGACCGCCTCGCTGGTCCTCGCCGCACCCCTCGCCGTGATGCTCCTGGCCCTCCTGGTGAGCCGCCGCCTGCGCACCGACCTCGACACGCTCAGCGCGGAGGGGACCGACGAGCCCGGCGAGCCCGGCGGACCCGAGGGGCCCGAGGGATCCGGTGGTGCCGTCCAGCCGGCGGGCGCGCCCCTCGGTCCGGTCACCCCTGGGTGAGCAGCGGGCTCCGTACGGCTCCGGTCTCGTCCTGGGCCGCCCGCTCCCGCGCGTAGAGCCGTACCAGGTGCGGGAGTTCGTAGAGCGCGGCGTGCGCGCTGACCTCACTGCGGGGGGAGGTCAGCAGCCCCGCGCCGATGAGGGTCTCCACCGCGCGGAGGGCGGAGCCCTCGTCCAGGCCGAGCGCGTCGGCCGCCTCCGGCAGGGTGAACGGTCCCTCCGGCGTGCGGGCGGCGAGCCGTTCCGCGTCCGGGCCGCCGCCCGGCGGCAGTTCGTCCCAGTCCCGGCCGAGCCGCCGCCGTACGGAGAGGTCCCCGGCCGTCAGCTCGTCGAGCACCCCGGCGGGGTCGGCCAGCCGGTCCGCGAACTCCCGCAGCGGCATGTGCCGCAGCACGGCGAGCCGGGTCCCGCTCACCCTGACGGCCAGCGGCAGCAGGCCGCAGGCCCGGACGATCCGCAGCGCGGCCTCCCGGTCGGCGCGGACGCGGGCCCGGCCGACGATCCCGCCGAGCAGTTCCAGGGCGCCCTCGGGTTCGAGCGGCGGCACGTCGACGCGGTGCACGGGCGCCAGGCCGCCGAGCCGGCCGCGCGCGGTGAGCAGCACCCGGCCCTGCCCGGCCCAGGAGATCAGGGGCCGTACGGACTCCTCGTCCGGCACGTCGTCGAGGACCACCAGGGCCCGGTGTTCGGCGAGCCACCCCCGCCAGGCCTCGGCGGGCGGCAGGTCCGGCGCCGACGCCCCGGTCAGGAGGGCGAGTTCGGCGAGGACGGCGTCGAGCGGGCGGCGTACGCCGTCGGCGTCCCGCATCGCCACCAGGAACCGTCCGTCCTCGAACTGGTCGGCGAGCAGATGCCCGGCCCGCACCGCCAGGGCGGTCTTGCCCGCGCCGGCGGGCCCGGTGAGCAGGACCGCCCCGCCGTGGCCGGGGCCGCGGCCGTCGTCGGCGAGGGCGTCGAGGAGCTCCCGGAGTTCCTCGTCGTGCCCGGTGAAGTCGCCGATGTCGGGCGGCAGTACCGTCCCGGCACCGCGGCGCGCGGCCCCCGGCGTCCCGCCGCCCGCCGTCCGGCCGGTGTCGGCGCCGGTCAGGATCGCCCGGTAGCGGGCGGTCATCGCCCCGCCCGGCTCCAGGCCCAGCTCGCGGGCGAGCAGCTGGCGGTAGTCGTCGTACACGGCCAGCGCCTCGGCCTGCCGCCCGGCGCCGTGCAGCGCCGACATCCAGGCCGCTCTGAGCCGTTCGCGCAGCGGATGCCGCTCGACGAGGTCGCGCAGCCCCTCGACGAGCCCCGGCGCGCCGCCGAGCTCCAGTTCGGCCTCGGCCCAGTCCTCGTAGACCGTCAGGTGCCGCAGTTCGAGCCGCTCGGCCTCCTCGGCGAGCCGCGGCGACCGGCGCAGCCCACCCAGCGGCGGCCCCTGCCACAGGTCGAGGGCCCGGCGCAGCAGCCGGGCGGCGGTCCGGGGCGGCCGGCCCTCGGCGGCCCGCACCAGGGACCGGAAGCGCAGCGCGTCCAGCTCTTCCTCGGCCACGCGCAGCACGTAGCCGCCGGAGGTGTGCGCGATCCGCTCCCGGGCGCCCCCGGGAGCGGGGGGCTCCGGGGGCAGCAGCGTACGCAGCGCGCTGACGTACACCTGGAGGTTCTTCCGCGCGGTGCGCGGCGGCTCCTCCGGCCAGACGGCGTCCGTCAACGCCTCGACGGACACCGGGGTGTTGGGGCTGCCGAGCAGCATGGCGAGCACCACCCGCTGCTTCAGCGGCCCGAGGGGCAGCTCCCGGGGGCCGTGGTGCGCCGACAGCGGTCCGAGGACGGAGAAGCGGACGGCGCCCGGGTCGGGCGCGGGCGCGTGGAGTGGCGGCATGGAGCGGACCCTCCCTGGGGTGGTGGGAAGCCGGCGACGCCGGTCGTCGTCCCTCGATGCTCGGGCCTCGCCGCCCGGCGCACATCGGTGCCGGACCCGTACTCTCCCGGCACGGCACCCCATCCCCGCGCGCCGAACCCCCACATTCCCGCGCCGTCCCCCACCACCGCCCGACCCGGTCCCCCATACCCCGCCCCCATACCGGGCCCCGGCGGCTCGGTTCCGTGCGGCGCCCCCGGCGGCTCGGGGCCTGTCCGGCGGATCATGGCCGGGGTCGCGACGCCTGGCACGGCACCTCGCCGCGTTGCCGAAACGCCCCCATGGCTCCTTCCCCGAGCTCTCGGCTTCGCTCGATCAGGGGAGACCCCGTCCGAGGCGCTCCGGCGCCTTGCGACGCACCGCACCAGACGCCGCGGCCCACCCGACCCTGATCCGCCGGACAGGCCCTAGTCCTGTTCGGCGCTCTCGGCGGACAGGGCGCAGAGGGCCGCGCGGTCCGCGCGGCCGGTCTTCGCGAGGAGGCTCGCCAGGTGCTTCTCCACCGTGCGCGGGGAGATGTGCAGCCGCCGGGCGATCTCCTGGTTG
>NZ_JABBGE010000006.1:394865-504526 GCF_012927245.1 Streptomyces sp. R302 | reverse complement strand
CCGGCGCTCTCGGCGGACAGGGCGCAGAGGGCCGCGCGGTCCGCGCGGCCGGTCTTCGCGAGGAGGCTCGCCAGGTGCTTCTCCACCGTGCGCGGGGAGATGTGCAGCCGCCGGGCGATCTCCTGGTTGCCCGGACGTTCGGCGAGCAGCACGAAGACCTCGTGCTCGCGCGGGGTCACGCCGACCTCGCGCAGCCCGGCGGGGATCCGCTCGCGGCCGCCCCGGCGCTGCGAGACGGTCACGCCCGCCTGCCGCAGCGCGGCCCGGCAGGCCGCCGCCACCGGCTGGACGCCCGCGCCGTAGAAGTACTCCTCGGCGGTACGCAGCCAGGCCACGGGTTCGCCCCAGCCGTCGGCGAGCGCGGCCTCGGCCGTCAGCCGCAGGGCCAGGTGCCAGGCCTGGGGGAAGGCCCGCGCGGCTTCCCCGGTGGCGCGTACGGCCCGCAGCGCGCCCGCCCGGTCCTTCTCCCGGCCGAGCAGCACGGCGTCCGCCATGCCCAGGAAGACCCGGTTCCAGGCGAGCGCCGCGCCCGGGGAGGCCAGCGTCTCCCGGTACGCGGCCCGGTCGTCCGCGCCGCTCAGGACGCGCAGCAGCGGGCGGAGCCCGTACCGTCCGCTCAGGTAGAAGAAGCTGGGGTGCGCCCGCTCCCAGGCCAGCGAGGCGTCGAGTTCGGCCAGCGCCCGCTCCCGGTCCTCCTCCATGAGCGCCCCCATCGCCTGACAGAGGCCGCGCTGGAGGGGGACGAGCATCGACTCCTCGCCGCCCGCGCGGCGCAGCCGCGTCAGCGCCTGGTCCCGCTCGCGGGAGCGCCCCTGGTGGGCGGCGGAGGTGGCGCGCACGAGCAGCAGATAGCGGTGGGCGGCGTGGTTGCGGACCCGGACGCTCGCCTCGACCGACTGCTCGACGATCTCCGTGGCGCGCTCCCAGCGTCCGCCGAGCACCGCCTGCATCGCCAGCATGCCGTCGATGTGCTGGAGGAGGGCGAGTGAGCCGAGCTCCCGGGCGGCCGAGCGGGCCGTTTCGAGGCGGGCCGCCTCACCGGTCCGCATGAAGGCGTTGGCGCCGAGGCGGACGAGGGCCTCGGCGCGCCACACCGGGAGCCGGTGCTCCTCGGAGACGGCCAGCATGCGTTCGAGGCAGGCGTCGGCCTCGCCGAAGCCCCGCTCGCGGGAGAGCAGGGCCAGCAACTGCCAGGCCCGGCAGGCCACGACCGGTGTCCGGTGCTCCTCGGCGATCAGCGCGGCCCGTCTGGCGGAACGTTCCGTCTCCGCGAGGTCCTCGCGCGTGCGGGAACGTTCCGCCTCCGTCGGGTCCTCGCGCCCCGCGTGGCCCGGCAGCAGCGTCAGATGCCCCTCGACCACCGCGAGCGCCGCCTCGTGCACCGGCAGCGGCGCGGGCCCGAGCAGGGCGCGGGCGGCCCGCGTCAGGGACAGCGCCTCCTCCCGCTGCTCCGCCATGGTCGCCACCCAGGCGACCTCCACCAGCGCCTCGGCCCGCGCCTCGGCGGCCGGCGAGCCCGCGGACACCGGCGCGAGGTCGTCGAGCAGGGCACGGGCCGTGTCCAGCTGCCCGGACTGGGCCTGTGCGACGGCGAGCGACACCGTGACCGCGTCCCGCCCGTCCTCGGCCGCCAGTTTGCGGGCCCGTTCGAGCAGCACCACCGCCGAGCCGGCCGCGCCGGCGGCGAGCATATGGCGCCCGACCAGCTCCAGTTGGCGGGCGGCCGCCGCCTCGTCACCGGCCGCGAGCCGAAGCGCCGCCACCAACTGACGGGCCTCGTCCGACAGTTCGCGCCCAGCCTCGCCGGGGCCTTCGAGCACCTCGGCGGCCTGCCGGGCCAGTGCGGCCTGCTCGGCCGGCGGCAGCGTCGCCCGCAGCGCCTCCGCCGTCAGCACGTGACGGAAGGTGTACTGGTCGTACGCGGCCCCGTCCGGGGTGATGATCCCCGCCTCCGAGGCCGAGCGCAGATGCGCGAATAGCGACCGGTCGTCGAAGCCGGTCACGTCCTTCAGTACGCTGACGGAGAACCGCCCGCCGAGCGTGGCCGCGGTCAGCAGCAGCGTCCGCACCGGCTCGTCGAGCCGGGCGAGGCGCCGCGCCCAGCTCCGCACGATGCCCGTGGGCACGGTGGGATCGAAGCGCTCGGCGAGCCGCCACCCCTCGTCCGTCCGGCCGAGGCGTCCCGTGTCGAGCAGATCGGCGAGCAGCACCTCCAGGACGTACGGGTTCCCGCCCGCCCGCTCCGACAGCAGCCGGTGCGCGGCCTGCGGCACCTCCCCCCGCCCGGTCTCCAGGCACGCCGCGATCATGTCCCGTACCGCCTCGTCCCCCAGCGGACCCAGCTCCCGCGCCGCGGCGGTGCCGCGCAGCTCCGCGGCGTGCGCCAGGTCCAGGGCCGGGCCGGGGTCCGGGCGGAGCGTCGCCACCAGGAGGACGGGTAACCCCGCGACGTTGTCGACCAGGTACTCCACCACCGCGACCGTCTCGGTGTCGGCGTCGTGCAGGTCCTCCAGGAGGATCACGCAGCCCCGCTCCCGGCCCAGCACCGAAAGCAGCCGGAGCAGCGCCTCGGCCAGCTCGATCAGCGAGTCCGGAAACCCGGGCGCGGCCCCGCCCCGCCACTCCGGCACGAGACTCGCCAACGCGGGCCGGTAGGGGAGGAGTTCGGCGTCGTCGGGCGTCCCCGCCGCCCGGAAGCGCGAGGAGAGCGCCTCGGCCAGCGGGCGGAAGGGGACGACGAGCCCGGTCGAGGTGGCGCGCCCACGCAGCACCGGCATGTCGAGGCCGTAGGCACGGAAGGCGCACTCCCCGGCCAGCCGCGACTTCCCGATCCCCGCCTCGCCCACGAGGAACACCGCGCTCCCCGAGCCCCGCGCGGCGCCGTCCAGAGCGCGGCCCAGAAGCCCGATCTCGGAGTCCCGCCCTACGATGACCGAAGACGTCGCACGCATGCGCACAAACTACTTGATCTTCTCCATGCGCGGCAGAGGGCCCGGGAGGTTCCCCGGGCCCTCGATGTCCTTGCGGACAGCGCCTGGTGACGTGTGCTCAGCCCGTCGTGCGTCAGTCCGCACAGGTGATGGTGAAGGTGGTGAACGGCATGTCCGCGGAGTAGCCCGCCTGGTCGGCGGCCGAGGCCCGCAGGAGCCGGCTGCGCATGCCGAGCCGCCCGCCGACGCCGATCGTGACCTCGCCCGCGGGGTGCCCCTGGACCGTGTTCTCCTGCGCGCCGTCGACGTGCGTCACCGAGTGGCTGATCTGCATGATTCCCGCCTCGTCCTTCGTGGTTGGTGTGATGCTGCACCGTTGGATGTCGCCGTGGTCGTGCGCCTTCCCCCGCATTTCCCCCTTGTGCTTCCCCCCTGTGCTTCCCCGCGCGCTCAGGGGGAGCCGCGGAGGGCCGGTACGGCTCCGCCCCCCGCCGGGCCCGGCGCCGCGGACGCCCGTACGGCCGGACGCAGGAGGAGCGCCGGTGGCACCTGGTCGGGGAAGCCGGCCCTGAGCAGGCCGTGCCCCACCCCCGCGAGCCCGGTCAGCAGGCCGGGATGCGCCACCCGGTCCGGTGTGCCGCAGACCGGCCCCGCCTCCTCGACCGCCGCGAGCAGCGCCCCGGCCCGCCGCACCCAGTGCGGCCGAGCCTCCGGCAGCGCCCCGTGGCCGAGCAGTTCGAGCAGCCCCGACTCCCCGTGGCAGAGGCTGTCGTCCCCGGACGGCCCGCCCCGCGCCACCACGTCGACGGTCTCCCGGGCCCAGCGGGCCAGGAGCGGGTCGTCCAGGGCGCCCGCACCGTCCAGGACGGCCAGCGCGATCCCGGCCCGACCCCGGCACCAGGCGCCGGACCGGCCGGCCGGATCGCCGCCGACTGCCTCCCGCAGCGCGGCGAGGCCCGCCCGGCGCGCGTGGTTGCCGCCGCCCGCCTCGGCGAACCGCAGCAGCGCCCAGCCCGCCCCCGCGAGCCCCGTCGCCACGTCGGGCCGCCCCCGCAGCCGCCCGGCGGCGAGGAGCTCGACGAGCCGGTCCGCGCAGGCGCGGGCGGTCCGCCAGGTCTCCGTCCCGCCGACCGCGCGGTGGCCGGCGAGCAGGGCGACGAGGCCGCCGGCGGTACCGGAGCCGTACCCGTGCTCGTGCTCCGACAGGGCCGCCGCGCCGGTGAGCCGCAGGGCGGGCGCCACCCACTCGCCGACCTCGGGGTCGTCGAGCAGCCGGGCCGTCTCGGCCAGCGCGTAGGCGATGCCGCCGAGCCCGGAGAACGCCCCCGAGCCCACCACGGCCAGGTTGTCCGGGTGTTCGTGCAGCGCGTCCAGGAGGCCGGGGACCGGCGCCAGGGCCGTACGGGCCGCCTCCGCGTAGTGTCCCGCCCCGGTCAGCGCGGCCAACTGGGCGAGGAACAGGGCCGGTCCGGTGTAGCCGCCCGCCAGGTCCGCCGCCATCGGCCCGATCCGCCAGTACCGCTCGTCCAGCAGCTCCAGACCGATCCAGTTGGTGCGTCCGGCGCCCCGGTAGGCCTGGGACACCAGCTGGTCGCCGATGGACCGGGCGGCCGACAGGAGCCGTTCCGGCTCGGGGGCGTAGTCCGCGGTACGGGCCCGCCGGCTGCCCGGCGGGCGGTGCGCGGGTGCCCGGGACGAGGTCACCATCGCGGCCCGGACGATCCACTCCTGGTCCTGCCGGTCCACGGTGTCGAGCGCGGCGATCCGCTCCCGGACCCGGGCGAGCCCGGGCCGCTCCGTCGCCACCGCCGTCGGCCGCCCGCCGCTGCCGTGCAGCCGGGTCCCGCCGGGCCGGGCGGTGAACAGCGGCACGTCCCCCGCCCACAGCTGGGCGAGCTCGTCGTCCTCCAGGCCAGGGAAGGCGGCGGCGCCGAGCTCGTCGGTGCGCAGCGTCTCCAGGATCCGGTGCCGTGCCGCCGCGTCGCCCAGCAGATCAGGATGGGTCGACTCGTCGAGGAGCATGGTGTACACCCACGTCGGGCGCGCCACCACCCGTACCTCGTCGTCGACGAAGGAGTCCAACGGGCCGCCGGGCAGCAGCAGTTCGTCGCGGGCCCTGCTGATCGCCGTGTACCCGGCGCGGAACCCGGCGCACATCGCCTCGACATGGGCACCCGGCTCGGCGAACTCCCCCCTCAGCCTGGGAAGGTTGGCGGACTCGCCCATCGTCCCGGCCCGGCGCACCAGATGCATGGTGTCGGTGCCCGCGTCGGCCCAGTCGGCGCGGACCACGGGGGAGGGCGCCTGCCGCCCGCCGCCCACCCCGGACACGTCGAGGGCGCTGTCGTCCCCCACGAGCAGCTGCGGCAGCAGCCCGACCCGGTACACCGAGTCCTGCAGGGCCCGCGAGGCCGGATCCTCGGCGACGGCCCCGGTCAGCGGCGGATGGAAGAGCGTCTCCAGGTCGACGAGGACCGGATGCCCGCCGACGGCGATCAGGTTCTCGTGGTGCAGATCCGTCCCGTCCAGCACGTGCAGCAGCGAGAGGAGCACCCCCTGGCGGCGGTAGAAGGCCTCGACCTCCGCCGACTCCGCGCACCCCCGCGCCTCGACGAACTCCACCCAGCCGTACCGCCCCCGGTCGAGCAGCCGCAGCGTCCGCAACTCCACCGCGTCCGGCAGCCCGTTGAACCACGCCACCAGTTCGTTGAAGTGCCGGTGCACGGAGATCGGCCGAGGCTTGTACACCAGCCGGGCCCCGCCCTCGAACTGCAGCAGCATCACGGAACGGCCGCCCCCGTGCCCGTCCCCGGCCCCCGGCTCGACCCCCGCGAGCCGCCCCGGATCCCCGCCGAGCAGCCGCTCGGAGACGACCGGCAGGTCCTCCACGAGCCGCCCCAGCATCTCCCCGAGCGCGTCGGCGGCGTCCATGCCGGCCCGCGACAGGATCCGCGCGAGCACCGGCCGCCCCGCGAGCAGCTCCGTGAGCCCCTCCCGCGTCCCGGCGCGCCGCACGAAGTCCCGGTACCGCGCCCGGGAATCGGCCCCGTCGAGCCGCCCCGCCCGACGCGCCTCGTGGAGTTCGAGCACCAGGGTCCGGGCGGCGGCCCGGGCCAGCCGCCGCCGCAGATGACGCTCCAGATCGGCGCGGACGGCCCCCAGGTCCACCCGCCCCCGTACGCCCTCCGGAACGCCCGCCACCAGCCGCTCCCCGGCCCGCTCGGCGAACGCCCCGACGACCCGCTCGAACCCGCTGAGCCCGGGCAGCTCCCCCTCCGGCACGGCGGCCTCCTCCGGCGCCGCCCCCACGGCCCCCAGTGCGAACTCGGCCCAGTCCGGCGCCCCCGCCGCCGCCGACTCCGCGTACCGCCCGTCCCCGCCCTCCGGCACGGCGACCGTCCCCCGCCGCCACCAGCGCTCGTCCCCGAACGAGAGCCGCCCGGCGCCCCTCTCGCCCCCCTCGGCCCGCTCCGACCGGTCGTGCCGCTCCGGCGCGAAGCCGGCGCCGTCCCCGCCGCCCCGCTTCTCCCCAGCCGCCATCGCTCCTCCTCCGCGGTCCCGGTCCGACCGGTCGCCCTGCCGCACCCATGCTGTCCCGCCGCCCGCACCGAGGACATGGGGGCACGTCCCCCATCTTTCCGACCTCTCCGATACCCCCCCCGTCCACCGACCTGCTCATGTCCGAAACGTTGCGCCAGGCAGCCCTGGGAGCGGACTCCGGTCACGGGCGACGCATGAGGCGCTCACTTCAAGGCTGAAGGGCGCTCGTCTTACGGCCAAGGATGTGCGCACCTTCCTCGACCGCCTCCGCACCACCTGCCAGTGCCGCGCCCGGAGCCTGGATACGGAACGGAAGAGATGCTGCGCCGTCGGTCAGTGCTGCCAGACGCAGTTGTCCGCATCGACCGTGACCTTCGTGCACTCGGTGCTCAAGCCGGCACTGGAACACGTGGTCCGCGAAGACGAGCTGCCTCGAAAATTCGCCCGCAACGTCAAGACCACCACGCACCAGCCCAGGCGCTTCCGTCCGCTCACAGCGGCCGAGGCCCGGCAGTTCCTCGACGCGGCCCGCGCCGACCGGCTCCGCGCGCTGTATGAACTCGCCCTGCGCACCAGACCCCGCAAGGGCAAACTCCTCGGCCTCCACTGGGACGACCTCGACCTCAGCGCCGGAACGGCCAGCATCCGGCGCTCACTCCAGCGCACCCGCACCGGCGGCCTCACCCATCTCCCCACCAAGACCCGGGTGTCCGAACGCCGTATCGCGCTCCCGACCGAATGCCTCCACTCCCTCAAGGAGCACAGAGGACGGCAGGGGCAAGGGGTGAGAGACAGCAGGAACGGACTGGAGCGACAGCGGGCTCGTCTTCACCACGCCGACCGGACGGCCTCTCGACCCTGCCAACTTCACCCGCCGGCTCCGCAGCTTCTTCAACCGGGCCGGCCTCCGACGCATCCGCTTCCACGACCTCCGCCATTCGACCGCCACTCTGCTCCTCGAACAGGGCGTCGACCTCGTCGTGATCAAGGAGCTGTTGGGTCACGCCCACATCGGCGTCACCGCCGGCGTCTACGCCGATGTGAGACTCCGACTCCAATGCCAGGCGATCGACACCCTCGGCAACGCTCTCAGCCGGACCGACGACGAACCGGAAGACCCACCCGCCGCAGCCGTTGTCCGCTGACGTTGTCGTCAGACGCCCGAGAGGCCCTGCTGGACTTCCCAGCAGGGCCTCTCGGACTTTCACCTCA
Source organism: Streptomyces sp. R302 (assembly GCF_012927245.1). GTDB lineage: Bacteria > Actinomycetota > Actinomycetes > Streptomycetales > Streptomycetaceae > Streptomyces. The sequence continues at coordinate 496,844 of NZ_JABBGE010000006.1, read as the reverse complement.
CTTCGCGAAGCAGAGCCCCTTACTCCGCAAGCGCAACAATGTCTCCTCTTGAGGCGTTCGACGGAACAACCCCGTCGAAGCTGTACGAGTCATCACAGAAGACGATTTCCTCTTCAACCGGCACGAGTCCGCGATACCAGACCACAAAGTCAGCCACGACTTCAATGGGCCCTTCCAAGTAGATTCCCTGGCCATCCGCGTGGGCGTATCCCTCCAGCTCGCCCAACTCGGAGCGGTAGGTCCATTCCACATCGCGAACCTCGGCCCCCGCAGCTCCCGGGGAAGCCACCTTCACCTGAGCCTGCGGCCAGTCGCTGGCAAGGGCTAGGGCCAGAGCATTTCGCTCCAAACGCCACGTATCGCTCTCAAAGACGGCGAGGTACGTCACTGACTTGCTCCTATCTCACGACCACAGACCCAGGGATGCCATGCTGCTGCATCAGCCCTTGGAAGTATGGCACCGCGCCTGAATGGTTGGTGATCACCCGCAGTCCTGTCAGGGGATTGGAGGGATCATTGATCACGGCAGCGTATCTACTGAACTCATCGTCCATCTTGGCCGTGATCTTGCTTCGAATGAAATCGGGGATACCTGATCCCGGAATGAACGGACTACGGCCAGGCTTCTCGATGAATTTGGCATCGAGAAGTTCCCCAGTGTTTCGATCGAATCCGTCGGCCCAGACCCTCTCTCCGCCACCGACGGCACGGTATTCGGTCGCTCCGGTGTGTGCGATCTGATAAGCCTGCGCATTTCCACTACCGACTGCGGCTCGCGTATCGAGCGACAATTGATACGACGTGTTGCAGTTGTGCACCAGGACCGGCGTGGCCCCCGCCAGCACATAGTACGCGTGGAGGTCGTCGATCGTCAGGTCATGTGTGCGCTGCCCCTTGGTGTAGTGCTTGACTGCGGTGATCTGGACATGGGTGCCGGCGCTGGTGCGGAGGAACTGGCCGTTGGCGAGGTCGCCGGCCTCGATCCAGCTGTCGAGTTCCGGTACCCAGAAGGGGTGTGTGCTGGTGGCGGTGAGCGTGGCTTCGTCGGCGGAGGTGGCAATAGTGAGTTCGGTGAACTCCTTATCGGTCTCCGTCTGAATGGTTTCGGTGACCCGTCTCGGGACGTTCTTTCCAGACTTGATGTCCGTGGTTAGAACGAAGTCTCCAATTTCAACATCCTCGATCCTCTTTCGAGTTCCATCAGCCATCAAAACTTCGGTACCGGGAAGGAAAGAGTGAGGGCAATCCGGAAGAACCCGTGCAGCAACTTCGCCAACCTCATCTCCTGCCGCAGGGGCATTTGACGCCGCCCTCGGGAGCACCTTCGAAACAGCTTTTCCTGCCCCCACACCCTTAGTGGCAGCGCTGATCGCTGCGTTGGCTCCTGGGAGAATCGGCATGAAGAGTTTCGTGACCCAGTAGGAAATTTTGTAGAACGAAGAGTCCGGCGCAGGTTGGCCGCCCATATTTCTGAGCAATTGATGCCCGTTGAGGAGGTTGCCCTTGTTTTCCTGCGCTTGCTTTCTTGACGCGCGGATCTCTCTCGCCTCCTCTCCGTCGCCGGTGAGGATGTTCCATCCCTCGCGGATCTCTGAGGAATAGTCGACGGTTGCATGCCAAGCACCTGTGAAGGCGTCCCCGATGGCGTCCCCGATGCCGTCAAGGAAGAGCCCTGAGGGGTCGCTGAACGAAATGGGACTGTTGTTGGCGTAGGTGTACCCGTTCATCTGGAGCGGGTCGGTGATGTCGATGAGGGGGTCGGCGGAGAGGAAGCGGCCGGTGTTGTGGTCGTATTCGCGGGCGCCGATGTGGGTGAGGCCTGAGATCGTGTCGTCGATGCCTACGCCGAGGTAGGTGCGCTTGTTGGGCCAGTTGGCGGGCTTGGGACCGCGAGGTTCGCCGTAGGGCTTGAAGGCGCGGCGGGTGACGGGCTGGGTGCCGCCAGCTTCGACGGTGGTGTGGGCCGTGCCGAGGTGGTCGGTGAGCAGGACGTTGAGGGTGTGTCCGGTTGCCGACTGGTTGGTGGTGGTGCGGACGACGGTGGGGGCGCCGGCCTGGGCGTAGGCGCGGGAGGCGCGGGTGATGAGGCCGACGGTGTCGGTGGTGAGTTCGGTTTCGCCGAGGTAGAGGGTGCTGCCGGTGTTCGGGGTGTGCTCGAGGATGCGGTTGCCGTCGGCGTCGTAGACGTAGGTGGTCTTGGTGGTGCCGACGGTGTTCGACGCGAGCTTGTGCTCGGCCGTCCACTGGAGGGTCTGGTCCTGGGCGGTGCCGGGGAGGTTGCGGGTCTTGGTGGTGCCGGTGGGGTTGTAGGTGTAGCTGGTTTCCTTGCCGGCGGGGGTGGAGGCGACGGAGGCGAGGGTGTGGGGCTGGGTGGTGTTGTAGGTGGAGGTGTAGGTGGTGGTTCCGGCGGGGGTGCGGTCCGTGGCCGTGACCCGGTTGCCGATCCAGTCGTAGGTGAACGCCTGGTGGTAGGAGTTCGTGTCGGTGGAGAGGGTCGTGGCGTCCGGGGCGGTGTTGGCCAGGCCGGCCGGGGCGTCGCTGGTGGCGGCGGAGGCGTCGGCGATCGGGCCGGTGGAGGAGGCTGCGTCCGTGCGGTTGCCCCAGGTGGTGCCGTTGGCGGCCTTGCAGCCGGTTCCCGAGCCGTTCGGGGTCAGCTTGGAGGTCCAGGCGTTGACCAGTTCGCCCAGGACATCGTAGGTGAAGCACTGGTTGTCCCAGACGGTGCTGGTGGCCGTCACCGCGTCCTGCCGGGCCACCGACGTGATCGAGCCGGAGTCGTCGTAGGAGTAGCCGGTGTCGGAGACGCGGTGGGGGCCCGCCCTCTCGCGGTCGGTCACGGTGCGGGTGAGGCGGCCGGAGTGGTCGTCGATGAAGTTGGTCGTCCACACGCGGTAGGGCTGGGCACTGGAGACCGAGCGCAGGACCTGTCCGTACGGGGAGTAGGTGGCGTCGGAGGTGTACCAGTTGATGCCGGAGGTGGACTCGGGCAGGCCGTCCTCGTCGTAGCGGGTGATGACCTTCTCGGCCGCGAGGCCGCCCTTGGCCGGGAGCGTGGTGGCCAGGGGCTTGCCGGTGGGCGTGTAGGTGTAGCTGTAGGCGTAGGTGCCGGACAGGCCGGTGGTCATCGCGTTGGACGGGACGACGGTCTGGCGGCCGGTGGGGCGGTATTCGGTGTCGTAGCCGGTGACCCGGTTGACGTAGTCGCCCGTGGTGGTGTGGCGGATGGACTCGTACGGCAGGCCGAGCAGGCCGGTCCGGTCGTAGGTGTACTTCTTGACCGGGTCGGTGAGCAGGCTGTCCTCGTGGACCGAGGTGACTCGGCCGAGGGCGTCGTAGACGGTGAAGGTCGACTTCCCCTGGGCGTCGGTGACGATGGTGGGGCGGTCGGCGTCGTCGTACGTCGTCTTGGTGGTGCCGGTGTCGGGGTCGCTGGCCACGGTCTGGCGGCCGCGGGCGTCGAAGGCGTAGGTCCAGGCGTTGCCGGCGGGGTCCTTGACGAGGTCGCGGTTGCCGCGCTTGTCGTAGCCGTACGTGGTGGAGCGGTACTTGCCGGAACCTGTGTGGTGGTTGATCTTCACGACCCGTCCGAGGGCATCGGTGTAGGTCGTGGTCATGGGGTCGGTGCTGCCGCCGGGGTTGACGGTGACGCTGGTGTCCCCGTACGTCGTGGCGGTGATGTACGTGAGCTTGGTGACGCGCAGCGTCTCCTGGCTGACGGGGCGCTCCAGGCCGTCGTAGAAGGTGAGGGTACGGCTGGGGACCAGGGTCGGTGACTTGACCTTGAACAGTTTGGGGATCGGCTGGCCCTGCGCGAGGTAGGCGCTCGTCTGTTCGCGGACCAGGCCGTGGTCGTCGTATTTGGTGTCGCTGACGACGCGTCCGGGGCCGTGGGCCTCGGACTGGGTCTGGACCTGGCGCAGCAGGCCGTCGTAGATCGTGACCTGCTTGGCGTAGGTGCCGTCGTCCTTGATGGTTTCGACGGTGGTGGCCGCGGGGCGGGTCTCGGTGGGGGTGGCGCTGGCCTGCTGGTAGGCGATCTTGACGTTGGGTGCCTGGGTACCGGTGGAGCGGGAGGGGGACCAGCCGCCGGTGAGGCGTCCGAGTGCGTCGTACTGGGTGCGGGTGATGCGGCCGTTGGGGTCGGTCACCGTGAGCGCCAGGGCTCGGCCGGGGTCGTAAGTGGTGGTGGTGGCGTGGCCGAGGGTGTTGATGGTCTTGACGGTGGTGACGGCGCCGCCGGTGTCACCGGGGGTGTACTGGGTCTCGGTCTTGCCCGTCAGGGGTTTGGTGACGGTGCGGATGCGGCCGAGGGGGTCGTACGTGTTCGTGGTGGTGATGGCGTGGGCGGTGCCGGCCGCGTTGAGGTCATGGACGCCGGTGACCAGTCCCTTGGTGGGGGCGTCGCCGTAGTTGCCGCCGTCGAAGCTGTAGTGGGTCGAGCTCTTGATCTCGCTGGCGGGATCGGCGTTCGCGTAGTCGGCGCAGGTGGTGGCGGTGGTGCGCTTGTGCTTGAGGAGGCCGATGAGCCAGGCGTCGGTGTTGTGGACGAAGGCGGTGTTGGTGCAGGTGACCTCGGTGAGGGTCTCTCCTGTGCCGTTGGGGGTGACGACGGCGGATTCGACCATGGAGGGCAGGCCGTAGGAGTCGCGGCTGAGGGTCTGCGAACGTACGCCGCGCCAGCTGCTGCCGTTGGCCTGGATGTTGTCGGTGCGCTTGACGAGGGTGCGGAAGGCGCGCAGGCGGTCGAGGTCGGTGCCGTCTTCGGCTTCGCGGGCGCGGGAGGCGGTCTGGGTGGATTCGGGGAAGGTGAGGGTGCGATTGAGTGCCTTGAAGGAGGTGCCTTCGGGAGCGGCGAGGTAGGCGCTGGCGTCGTCCGCGTTGCGGAAGGTGAGGTCTTCCGCGATTATGCCGGCGTATTGGGGGGCGTCGTCAGCGAGGAGGGTGACGGTGCCGGTGGCGTCCTTGACCTCTCCGCCGGTGCCCTGGAAGTAGCGGGTGACGGAGGCGGACTTGCGCTGGATCTTGCCGGTGGTGGAGCTGCCCTTGGTGACGGCCACGCGGCGGTAGCCTCGCCAGTCGCTGTAGGTGCGCAGGGCGGGGCGCAGGAACTCGTCCTCGCTTTTGGCCCAGGCGGCGCCGCCGTAGCTGTACCTGGTGGTGATGGGCTTGGTGAAGAGGGTGGCGACCTTGTCGGTTTCGGTTACCGAGTGGACGAGGTACTTGTTGAACCAGGCCTTGGTGGGGGTCTTCTCCTCGCCGTCGGGTGACCAGCGGACGGGGAAGCAGGTTCCGTTGGCCTTGCCGAGGTCGCTTGCGGGTTCGGTCGAGCAGCCGCCCTTGTACTGGATCTCGATGTCGGCGCCCGCTTCGGTGGCGACGAGGCCGATGCGGGGGCGGGTGAACGCGGGGCGCTTGTCGCCGGGGCCGGTGGGGACGAGGTTGGGGAGCTGCTTGTCCTTCAGGCGGGTGTAGAGGGGGGACCGGGGGCCGACGGTGTAGTGGGCGAAGCTGACGCCGTCCTTGGACTGGAGGGTGCCGGTGGTGTCCCCGGGGGCGTAGCCGCGGCGGGTGAGGGAGTTGAGCCAGAGGCTGGGGGCGGTGTCGTACCAGTCTTCGGGGAAGGACTGGTTGAGGGTGTAGGTGTCGACCTTGCCGAGGCCGCTCTGGCCGGCGCGGACGGCCTTGGTGGTGACCGAGGCGAGGCGGAGCTGGGTCCAGAAGGAGGGGAAGCCGGGGCAGAGCTTGGAGGTCGACTTGCAGTTGAGGGAGCCGGGGGTGTCCCACCAGGGGCGGTAGGCGCCGGGGTCGTCGGTCTTGGCGAAGTTGGCCGCGTCGCAGACGGTGCCGGTCTTGAGGCAGCGCTGGGCGGTGGCGAACTCGACGACGGCCGGGGGGTTGGTGAGGGCGGCGGCGCGCATGCCGTACTCGATGGTCTTCGGGTAGGCGAAGCGGTCGTACTGTTCGGGGGAGTTCCGCTTGTCCCGGACGGCGTAGTGGTTCGCCTCCTGGGACCAGTTGACGATCATGACGTTGCCGTGGATGTCCTCGACCTTGTCGATGCCCCAGCGCCACGCCTGCTGCTTGCCGGCGCCGCAGCGGGAGTCGGCGAAGGTGCTGGTGTAGCAGGGTTCGCCGGGGTGGTTGCCGAAGACGGGGACGGTGGAGACGGAGTTGGTGTCCGCGTGGCCGCCGCCGACCTGGTTCTGGCCGAAGTAGTACTTGGTGCCGTCGGTCGTGGTGACGACCCAGTACTCGCCGTTGTTGTCGCCGTTGACGGCGCCGGTGCGACGTTCGACGCGGGTGCCGTCGTCCTTGGCGGGGCGGTAGGTCTCGGTCTCGGTCTCGGGGTTGCCGCCCGCCGGGACGTCGCGGACGAGTTCGGTGGTGGAGCCCCCGAGGGACATGACGGCGTTGGGCGAGACCCAGCACAGGTCGCTGGTCTTGTTGGCCTTGGCTGTGTTGTTGGGGGTGCCGGCGGTGAGGGTCTTGGTGTCGTCCTTGCAGGTGCGGTAGCGGCGCTGGATGTGGCCGGGGTCGTAGTCCCAGCCCTCGCCGATCCACGAGGCCTGCGGGGAGGAGACGGCGGTCTTTCCGTCGACGGTCTGCGAGTTGTACGAGAAGGAGATGTTCGGCGCGGGGCCGGCGGGGGCCGGCGGGATGGCGAGCGGGTAGTTCCAGGTGAAGGCACCGGAGGAGCCGCCTGCGGTCCACTTTCCACTGGAGGCCAGCGGGGTGGCCTTGAAGGAGCCGCCGGGGCCGGAGCCGGAGTCGACGGCGCCGATGACGGCCTTGTCGCCGGCTGCGACCGGTGTCGCAGCGGCGGTGTAGGAGGCCTGCATGATGCCGGTGCCGGAGGTGGTGGTGCTCGTGGCGGAGGCGGGGGCCGTGGTGCCGTCGGCGGCGGTGTCGACGGTCGCGGTGATCGAGTGGGTGGTGGTGTCGTTGGCGGTCTCGAGTTCCTCGTAGGCCTGGCAGGCTTCCTCAAGAGGCGTGGTCAGGTAGCACTCGGGGAACTGGACCAGGCGCAGGCGGGAGGCCCAGTCGGCACCGTAGACGTTCTGGAATGTGCCGTAGTCGAGGCCGACGGAGATCGGGACGGAGCCGGTCGCGGGTGCCTGGACGGTCACCAGGGCTCCGACCTTGGTGACGCCTTCGACGCCCTTGCTGATCTCGTTCGCGCGGTCGACGACGGTGGCCTGCCAGGTGCCGGTGGGCATGGGCTGGCCCGCGGCCCGGCCGAGCTTGACCGGAAGGTTCGGCACCTGGGTGAGGTCGCCGCTCGTGGCTGTCGCCGTCTGGGTCGTGCTCGTGCTGAAGGAGGCGGGGCTGGTGGCCGAGCCGAAGGTGACGGAGCCCGTCTCCGCGGGGGGCGGGGTGGCGGTGCCGGCGGGCGCCTGCTCGAGGTTGTTCGGGACGTCGACCTTGAGGGTTTCGAGGTCCTTCTCGAAGGTTTCGCCGTCGAGAGGCTTCTTCTCGGGGAGGGCTTCCAGGCCGAGCGGATCGGTCGCCTCGAGGGATTCTCGGCCGGTCTCGATCGTCGTGGGGTCCGGTGGCAGCGCGAAGGACTGCGCGGGCAGCAGGGCGATCAGGAGGGCGGCGCCCAGCACGGGGACGACGGTGCGCCGCGCACGGCGGGGCACGGGCGATATACGACGGAACAAGGCGGGGTCCCCCCGGACCACTTGGAGCGAGACCGGAGACGGACCGCGTGTCTTGACACTTCAGGTAGGTGCAGATTCTGCGGGTGACTCGTGAAGGAATACCAGCGTGCGACGGCACACGTGATGATCGTCACCGAACGTAGCGGGATAGGTGCATTCGGAAGGGAAGTAAGGCTTACTTCCATGCAAGACGCGGACAGCGGGTGAAGACTGGGTGAACAGCATGTATGCCACATTCACTGGTGAATGACCCGCTCCCTGGGGGTGATTCACGCCGGTTCACGCGGTTCGCGCCCTTCCACGGACCCCGCGGTGCCGCCATGCCGCCCTCTGCCGCGTCCCGTCGTGCTCGTCGGTACGACACCGTCCCCGTCCGGGCCGCCGCAGACGCGGGATGACGGCGAGGGATGGATGGGACATCATCGGCTCGCCCAGCCATGCCCTTGCCGAGATGATCCGACCTCACTCGCCCACCCAAGACGTCATGGCCGGCTCGTCGGTTCCAGCCGGTGCTGTGAGAGCCCGGATGTTGGGGGAAGGGGTCCTCACACTCATGACAGTCAGACAGCGCCGGCTGCCCGGACGTCGAGCGAGCGCGTTGGTGCTCACCGCCGCGCTCGCCGCCGGAGGCATCACCTACGCCGGCTTCCACACCGGTTCCGAGAACGCTCCCGCATCCGCTCCTTCCGCAGGCAAGGCGCCCGCACGGAAGCAGCCGGCCGCGGTGGACGGGCGCACCGCGCTCGCCCGGGCGAAGAAGTCGGGCAAGCAGGTCGAGGTGACCGCGGAGCGGACCGCCCGGTCCAGCACCTGGGCGCGGCCGGACGGGCTGATGATGCTGCGGTCGTACGCCGCTCCGGTGTGGGCGAAGGTCGGCGAGGAATGGAAGCCGATCGATACGACGCTGCGGCGTACTGGTGACGGCTGGCAGCCCAGGGCGACGAACACGCGGGTGGTGTTCTCGGCCGGCGGGCCTGATGGGGAGCGCGCCTCGCGTGGTGGCGTCCGCCGGGTGCTGCTGCTGCCGGCGCTGCCCGCGGAGGCGGGGACGGCGTCGCCGCTGGTGGCCTTGACGGTCACGGATGCCGACGGGGCAGCGCACACGATCCAGCTGACCTGGCCCGGTACGGTTCCGGCGCCGATCATCGACGGGTCGAGGGCGTTGTATCCGGAGATCCTGCCCGGCGCAGACCTGGTGCTGACCGCGGAGGACGACGGGTTCGCCCAGATGCTGGTGGTCAAGAACCGGCAGGCGGCGGCCGATCCACGCGTCGCGCAGCTGTCCTACGGCCTCACCTCGCCGACGCTCGACTTCCGTCTCGACACGCTGTCCGGGATCGTCGCGGCGGAGACGCCGCGGGGCGAAGAGGTCGCGCTGTCGCCGACGCCTCTGATGTGGGACAGCAGCGGCGCTCCGGCCGTCACCGACGGCGAGGCCGGCGCGTCAGCCCAGCCGACCGCCTCGGAATCGCCCGAGGCGACACTGCCCACGCCGCCCACCGCCGCCCCGGTCGCCACGGCCACCGAAGAGCTTGCCGACGACGTGGTGGACCCCGAGAACGAGGTGCTGCCCACGGCGACCGACGGCGCCGCGCCGACGATCAGTGACCCGCCGCTGCCCACGGTTCCGGGTGAGCCGACCCCCACGCCGTCACAGCCGGATACGGGGGCCACATTGAACCTGCCTCTGCTCAACGGCCCCTCGCCTGAATCCCGCGGCGACGTCGTCGAGGCGGACCTGTCCCAGGGCAACTGGACGCTCGCCCCGAGCACCGACTTCCTCAACGACCCGGCCACCGTCTACCCGGTCTTCATCGACCCCACGGTCAAGAAGCACACCCAGGACTGGACCACGGCCTACAGCCGTCACCCCAAGGCCACCTTCTTCAACGGCAAGGACTTCAACAAGGGCGGCACCCACGAGGCTCGTGTCGGGTTCGAATCCGACACCTGGGGAACGTCCCGCTCGTACTTCAACATCGCCTTCGACAAGAAGATCAAGGGCGCGAAGATCCAGAAGGCCACGCTGCGCGTCCTGGAGACCTACTCCTGGTCGTGCAGCGCACGCTCCATGAGCGTGCATCTGACCAGCCCGGTCAACAGCCGTACGAACTGGAGCAACGCGCCCAAGCTCCACGACGGCAACCTCGCCGCCCGCATCCGCAGCTTCGCCCACGGCTACAAGACCGGCTGCCGTGACGCGTACGAGACCTTCGACGTCACCGCCGCCGCGCAGACCACCTCCAACAAGGGCAAGGATCTCATCACCTTCGGTCTGCGCGCCCGCAACGAGAACTCTCAGTACGCCTGGAAGAAGTTCCGGGCAGACGGCGACAACGCCCCCGTCCTGGAAGTCACCTACAACCGGGCCCCGCGCACTCCCTACGAGCTCGACCTCGGCCCCGACTTCAAGTGCAGCACCGGCGCGCCCTACCCCCGCGTCGGCTCCACGGACATCAACTTCACCGCCCGGTCCGGCGACTGGGACGACAACCTCGCCCACCTCGACTTCAACCTGTGGCCCTCCGGCAAGTGGGGCATCACGGGCGACATGCTCGGCTCGACCGGAACCGTGTCCGTCGGCGCCGACACCACCGACGCCAAGCGCACCACGAGCGCCTTTCCCACCTCCCGGCTCGTGAACAACACCCTGTACTCGTGGCAGGTCCGGGCCGTCGATAAGGCCGGAGCGACCTCCGTCTTCGCCCCTTACAAATCTCCCTGCCGCTTCATCTTCGACAGCGCCGCCCCCCGCGCGCCCCGGGTCACCTCGACCGACTTCCCCAATGCCGACGGCAACGAGAACGCCTTCGGCAACGAGCCCGAAGACAAGAACTGGTCGAAGAAGAAGTTCGGCTCCAGCGGGGTCGTCACCTTCCGCGCACTCGAAACCGACGTCATCCGCTACGAGTACGGCTACAACACCAACAGCTTCCCCCACACGGTGGCCCGCACCGCCGGAACCGCCACCACGGTCGCGGCGAACGTCACCGCCACACCACCGGCCGCCGGACCCAACGTGCTGTACGTGAGGACCGTCGACGGCGCCGGGCACGTGTCCGAACCGACGAAGTACTTCTTCTACGTCACCCCCAGGGACCAGGCCGACGTCGCCGGAGACTTCACCGGCGACACCCTGCCCGACTTGTTCTCCATCACCGCCGGCGGCAACCTGCGCATGTTCCCCTCGCAGACCGCGCCAGGATCCAACCCCGTCAAGGGCAACGGCGACACCGACTTCTCCATGTCCGGCGCCTACCAGGAGAACCCGGAGAGGGATCCCAACGGCGACAGCCTCGAACCCTTCATCGCCCCCGCCGCCGGACACTTCTCCAACGCCCTGATCACGCACAACGGCGACTTCTACGGTGGCGACGGCCTGCAGGACCTCATCGCCCGCGTCGAGGGCAAGCTCTGGGTCTACCCCGGCGACGGATACGGAGCGGTCAACGTCAACCGCCGCCGCGAGATCCTGCTGCCCGCCAACTCCCCGGCCCCCAGCGCCCTCTCCCAGATCGTCGCCACCGGCGACATCACCGCAGACGGCCTGCCCGACATGTTCGCCACCACCGGCAGTGAAATGTGGGCCTTCATCGGATACACCGGAGCCTCCTTCACCGAAGCCCGCATGGTGGCCAACTCCCCCTGGGCCGACCGCGACATCCTCACCGTCGCCGACATCAGCGGCGACGGCACTCCCGACCTGCTGTTCCGCGGCCCCGAGACCGAACGAGGTCTTCTCCTGCGCCACGGCAAGCCCGCAGCGGGCGGAGGCGTCGACCTCGCCTCCCTGACCACCGCGGCCGGCTCCAAGACCGGACGGGACGAGGTCTACGGAACCACCGGCTGGGGCACCGCCAACATCCCCAAGATCATCGGTACCCCCGACGTCAATAGGGACGGCATCCCCGACCTGTGGGCCTGCCTCTCCGACGGCCGCCTCTACTTCTATCCCGGCGGCCGCACCAGCCACGGAACCCGATTCCTCTCCAGCGCGAGCGGCTGGCTCAGCGCCACAGCCATCGGCTGACCCACGGCGATGCCGCCCCCGGACCGTGTGCCGAGGTCCGGGGGCGCGTCCGTTTCCGGGGATGTTGCCGTCGCGAGGCTCGGCGAGGAGGCGCGGGCGGCGAGGAGGCGGGGGGTGCCGGTGCCGTCGGCGGGGACCGACCAGACGCCTCCCGCGTGCCCGTACGCGAGGGTGCGGGGGTCCTTCCACAGGGCCTGGTCGTCGAAGGCCCGGTGCTCCGCCACCGGGTGTTCGCGGCCGGTGGCCAGGTCGAGGACGTACAGGCGCCAGGGTTCGTGCGGGCCGGGGGAGACGCGCTTCTTGAACGCGATCCGGGTGCCGTCGGGGGAGAGGGACGGGCACTCGACGTTCTCGTGGAGCGCGCGGGCGGACCAGGCCGCCAGGTCGGCCTCGACGAGGTGGGTGCGGCCGCCGGTCGAGACGGTGGCGTAGAAGCGGTTGTCGTCGGCGGCGAAGGTGACGCCCCAGTAGTTGACGTCGGGGGCGTGGTGGCGGCGGCCGTCGAGGGTCAGCGGGATCTGTTCGATGTTCTTCACCAGGTAGCCGGTGCGCAGGTCGAGGATCGAGGTGCGGGTGGAGAAGGACGAGCGGGCGTACGAGTCGCCGGTGGTGAACATCGTCCAGGCGAGCAGCGAGCCGGAGGCGGAGACCCGGGCCCGGCTGGGGACGCCGGGCAGGCCGATCCGGCGCACCTCGCGCAGCCGCCGGTCGAGCACGATCGCGTACGAGCGGGCCGGGACGCCGGGCCTGCGCTGGAGGCAGAGGGCGGTGTTCCCGGCCGCGTGGAAGCGGTCGCAGGCCGGGCCGCGCGCCGTCCGGCCGCCGGGCGCGGCCGGGTCGACGCGGGCGACCCGGCCGGTGGCCGAGTCCCGGGCGTACAGGGCGCCGGGGTGGTCGTCGAGGGTGAAGCCGGGGTCGGCGGGGAGGGCGGCGGTGGCCGTGCGGCCCGCGGCGGCCCGCAGGGTGTAGGCGGTGGCCCCGCCGCCGAGCAGGACGAGCGCCAGGACGATGATCCATATACGGGTACGAGTACGAGTACGGGTACGGCGGGTCCGGGTCATGGGGCGGACGGTCCTCTCGCGGCGGTTGCGGGGTCTCTCGGGAGGAGGCGCGCCGCGCAGCAGACCGCGGCGGCCAGCGCGACGAGGGCGCAGGTGAGCGCGGTCTCCGGACCGCTCGCGGTCCACAGGGCGCCGAAGGCGACGGCGGCGCCGACGCGGGACAGCGCCTGGGCGGTCTGGACGAGGGCCAGCCCGCTCGCCCGTCGCCCCTCGGTGAGGAAGGGGCCGGTCAGCGCCATCAGGACGCCGTCGGTCGCGGCGTAGAAGCCCCCGAGGAGGACGAGGACGCCGGGCAGGACGACCGCGTCGGGCAGCGGGGCGAGGAGGAGGCCGTACGCGAGGAACAGCGCCCCGTGCCCGTAGAGGAGGGGGCCGCGCCGGCCGAGGCGGTCGGCGAGCCGGCCGGCCGGGACGGCGAGCAGCAGGAACACGGCGGCGGCGCCGAGCGGCAGGAAGGGGAACCAGGTCGGATCGAGCTCCAGGCGGCGCTGGAGCAGGAGGTAGAGGAAGGAGTCGCCGACGGTGGCCGCCCCGAGGAGCCCGGCGCAGAGGGTGATCCGGCGGTGGCCGGGGGAGCCGAGCGCGGAGAACAGGCCCGCACGCGCGCGTGAGGCGGGTCGTGGGGTGGGGCGTGGGGTGGGCCGTGGGTCGGGAGCGGTGCGTGTGCGCCCGGGGATCAGCAGGAACCACAGCAGGACGCCGAAGGTCCCGGCGCAGAAGCTGACGGCGAAGACGGCGTCGTATGCGTCGGCCGTCGCCCACAGCAGGGCGAAGGCGGCGAGCGGGCCGAGGAGGGCGCCGGTGGTGTCCATGGCGCGGTGGACGCCGAAGGCGCGGCCGAGGTCCTCGGGCGGGCTGTGCAGGGTGATCAGGGCGTCGCGCGGGGCGGTGCGGACGCCCTTGCCGAGCCGGTCGGCGGCGAGGGCCCCGGCGATGCCGCCGGTGGCGCCGCCGGCGAGGAGCAGGCCGAGCCGGGAGAGGGCGGAGAGGGCGTAGCCGAGGCCGCCGACCGTCTTGTGCCGCCCGCCGCGGTCGGCGGTGGCGCCGCCCAGGAGCCGTACGAGGGCGGTGGCGCCGGTCGACAGGCCGTCGAGCAGGCCGAACTGGAGGGGGGAGAGGCCGAGTCCGAGGACCAGGTACAGCGGCAGGACGGCGGTCACCATCTCGGAGGAGACGTCGGTGACGAGGCTGACCGTGCCGAGGGCGAGGACGGTGCCGGGCACGCGCCGCCGGACCCCCGAGGGGGCGGGCGGCGCGTCCGGGCGACCGGTGGTCGCGAGGTACATCAGTGACAGGTGTAGGTCGGGGCGGAGTCCTTGACCTGGTTGTCGACGCCGACGTACTGCCAGGTGTAGGTGGTGTCGGTGAGGTCCAGCTTCAGCACCCCGTAGGTGCCGCTGATCCGCTTCTGGCTGTTCGGCTGGACGGTCTCGATGTCGTAGGGCTTGGCGCCGCCCATGCCGCCGACGATCTCGACGATGCCACCGGTGGTGGCCCGCCCGTCGGGGTCCTGCGGGGCGAAGCGCTCGTAGTGGTGGTCGTGGCCGTTGAGGACGAGGTCCGCCCCGGCGGCGTACAGGATCTTCCAGACGGGCCTGGAGACCGGGTCGTTGCCGTGGCCGCCGGAGGAGTACAGCGGGTGGTGGAAGTAGGCGGCGACGCAGCCCTTGGTGGTGTGGGCGAGGTCGTCCTTGAGCCACTGGATCTGCGCGGGGTCGTCGAAGGAGTTGGAGTCGAGGGCGACGAAGTGCCAGTTGCCCTGGTCGTAGCTGTAGTAGGGCTTGCCCTGCGGGTAGGCGATCGCGCCGAAGTACGCCTTGTAGCCGGCGAGCGAGCCCGCCGGATCGTACGTCTCGTGGTTGCCGGGCACGGGCCGGGTCTTCGCCTTGAACGCGCCCCAGCTCTTGTCGTAGTAGTTCCGGAAGTCCGACAACCGGGCGTCGTCGTACTGGTTGTCACCCATCGTCAGATAGAAGGCGGGGGCGAGCCGTTGGGCGAGGGCCGCCGTCTGCGGGTGGGCGCAGGAGCTGCTGGAGGCCGTGCACTGCGCGGCGATGTCACCGGCGGCGACGACGGTGAAGGAGCCGGTGGGCGGGGGCGTGGTGGAGGTGGTGCCGTAGACCTCCACCGTGTACAGCGAGTAGCCGTACGGGGTGCCGCGCGCCGTCCCGTAGACGCGCAGGTGGCGGCCCTGTCCGGTGAGTCCGGTCCAGTCGTCGGTGCCGCCGTTCCCCGCCGTCTCGGTGGCGAGGCGGGTCCAGGTGGTGCCGTCGGCGGAGATCTCCACCCGGTACGACGTGGCGTAGGCGACCTCCCAGACGAGCTTGACGCGGGACACGGTGGCGGACGGGCCGAGGTCGACGCGGAGCCACTGCGGGTCGACGCCCTCGGCGCTGGCCCAGCGGGTCGAGGAGTCGCCGTCGAAGGCCTTCTCCGGTCCGAAGGTGCCGTCCTCGACGGAGGACGAGGTGGCCGGACGGCCCTGGGAGATCAGGGTGTCGGCGGCGGCGCCGGCCCGGTCGGGGAGGGCGAGCAGGAGCCCGCCGACGAGCAGCAGCACGGCGGCGAGCACGAGGGAGAGGGGGGTCGTGGTGCGGCGAGGTGGGGCGGAGGCGAACAGGCGCATACCTGGGCTCCCTGGCCTGAGGGGGAGAGCTGGACACCGTGCCGGGGCACCACGGCGTGGGCCGTCCGCGCCCAAGGGTGAACACCCTGGGACATGGGCGCGGACGGCCGACCGCGTGGCGTTCGGGACGCCACACGACGGGGTGGTGCTCGGCGGCCGGGTCAGAGCTCTCGCTGAGCGCGTCACGCCCCTCGGAGAGGGCCGCCGCGCCGGGCCGCTGCCGGGATGTTAGCGGATAGTAAGGTTTCCTACCAGAGGTCGCGGCTCACGCGTCACGGCCGGTCACTCCGGGGTTCCCGCGGTCCGCAGCGTGCCGCCGTCGAGCCGCAGCCGGCGGTCCGCCCCGATCTCGGTGAGGAACCGCTCGTCGTGGCTGACCACGAGGAGCGCGCCCCGGTACGACTGGAGCGCCCCCTCCAGCTGGCCCACGCTGACCAGGTCGAGGTTGTTCGTCGGCTCGTCGAGCAGCAGCAGCTGCGGGGCCGGCTCGGCGTACAGCACACAGGCGAGAGTGGCCCGCAGCCGCTCGCCGCCGGAGAGGACCCGGACCGGCAGATGGGCCCCCGCGCCGCGGAAGAGGAAGCGGGCGAGCAGGTTCATCCGCTCCGCCTCGGGCCGCTCGGGCGCGAACGCGGCGAAGTTCTCCGCCACCGTCCGCTCCGGATCGAGGAGGTCGAGCCGCTGGGAGAGGACGGCGACGCGCCCGCCACTCCGCTTGATCTCCCCCGAATCCGGGGCGAGTTCACCGGAGACGATCCGCATCAGGGTGGTCTTCCCCGAGCCGTTGGGGCCGGTGAGCGCGATCCGCTCGGGACCGCGCACGGACAGGTCGACACCGCCCGCGCCGAACAGCTCCCGGCCGTCGTGCCGGACCCGCAGCCCCTCGCCGAGGAACAGGTCGCGCCCGGCGGGCACCCGGGTGTCGGGCAGGTCCAGGACCAGCCGCTGCTCGTCCCGGAGCGCCCGCCCGGCCTCGTCGAGCCGGGCCTGCGCCTCGCCGACCCGGGAGGCGTGGGTCTGCCCGGCCCGGCCGGCGGACTCCTGGGCGCCGCGCTTCATGGTGCCGGCGAAGATCTTGGGCAGGCCGGCGCTCTTGAGGTTGCGGGCGGCGTTGCTCGCCCGGCGCTCGGCCCGCTCGCGGGCCTGCTGCAACTCCCGCTTCTCGCGCTTCAGTTCCTGCTCGGCGTGGCGCACGTTCTTCTCGGCGACGTCCTGCTCGGCGCGCACGGCCTCCTCGTAGGACGTGAAGTCCCCGCCGTACAGGCGCAGTCGGGAGGAGCCGAGCTCGGCGATGGAGTCCATGCGGTCGAGCAGCGCCCGGTCGTGGGCGACGACCAGGAGGAGGCCGTCGAAGTCCGACAGCGCGTCGTACAGCTTGTGCCGGGCTTCCAGGTCGAGGTTGTTGGTCGGCTCGTCGAGCAGCAGCACGTCGGGCCGCTTCAGGAGCTGCGCGGCCAGCCCGAGGGAGACGATCTGTCCGCCGCTGAGGGTGCCGAGGGTGCGGTCGAGGGCGAGCGCGCCGAGGCCGAGCCGGTCGAGCTGGGCACGGGTGCGTTCCTCGATGTCCCAGTCGTCGCCGATGGCGGCGAAGTGCTCCTCGGCGACGTCGCCGGATTCGACGGCGTCCAGGGCGCGGATGACGTCGGCGACGCCGAGCACGTCGGCGACGGTGAGGCCGGCGGTCAGCGGGAGGCTCTGCGGCAGGTATCCGAGGGTGCCGCCGACCGCGACGGAGCCGCCGGTGGGCCGCAGCTCGCCGGCGACGAGCTTCAGGAGGGTGCTCTTCCCGGAGCCGTTGGGCGCGACCAGGCCCGTCCGGCCGGCGGCCAGGCTGAAGGACAGCTCGTCGAAGACGGGGGTGTCGTCCGGCCACGAGAAGGAGAGGCCGGAGCAGACGACGGTGGCATGGGACATGAAGGTGACCTCGCGGGGAGGGAGGGGGCGGCGGCGGGCGCGCGGACACGGCTCCGCCCCGGGCAGGCGGGGGACTGAGTGCTGGGGTACGACGAACGGGCCACCCCGGTGTGCGCTCCTCGGCGCGTCCGGTGGCCGTCAGATCCGGATCTCACCCGGAGATGTCGTCGTCACCCGCCACGTCTGCTGCTCTCCTCGATACACGATCAACGTCCTCACCAGCCTAACAGCCGGCCTCCGCGGACCGCCGGGATTTACGCCCGGGGTGCGGGTGCGGGTGCGGGTGCGGGTGGGCCTTGGCGAGGGTGCAGACGCCGTCGACGCACTGCCGCTCCAGACGGCCCCGGGAGATCGTCTGCGCCAGGCCGACCGCCCAGCAGGTGGGGCAGCCCCGGAAGGCGATCAGGGCCAGCGGGGCGGCGAGCAGGCTGACGGGCCCGGCCACCGGCACCAGCGCGACCGCGCCGACGACCAGCCCGAATCCGAGCGCGCCGCGGGCGAGGTGGCGGGGGACGGAGGTGCTGGCGAAATCGGGGGCCTGGGGGGTGGTCCGGGTCACGGTGCGGACGTCGGCGTGGGCGTCGGCGTGGGCGTGGGCGTCGGTGTGCGTGTCGAGGCCGGGCGGGGTGGCAGTGGTGGTGGTCATGGGTGCGGGTCTCCTTCGGTGGGATGGGCCGCGAGGGACTGGCGGAGGGTGGTGCGGGCGCGGTGGAGGCGGGACTTCATCGCCGCGTTGCTCAGGCCGAGGGCGTGGGCCACGGTCCTGCCGGGCAGGCCCTGCACGTCCCGCATGATCAGGACCTGCCGCTGGTCGCGGGGGAGGGCGCCGACGGCGGCGGCGATCCGCCGGGCCTCCAGGCGGTGCAGGACGGCCTCCTCGGCGGAGGGTTCCGAGGCCGCCTCGGGCCCGGCCTCCGGCTCCTCGCCGCGCCGCACCAGCTGGCGCACCTGCCGGAGGCACTCGTTGCGCACGATGCGGAACATCCACGAGGCGAGCGCCCCGGACGCCCGCAGGGTGCCGATCTTCCGGTACAGGATGATCAGCGCCTCCTGCGCCGCGTCCTCCGCGTCCTGCGGCGAGGCGCACAGGGAGAGGGCGAACTTCCGCACGTGCGGCTGGGATTCCATGACGACGGTGGTCAGCGAGGCGACGTCGCCGTCCTGCGCCGCCTTGACCAGCCGCTCGTCGGGCCAGGAGAAGGGTCGGTTCATGTGCCCATCCAAGTGGTGTTCCGCGGACTCCGGGGCCGGCTCAGGCCCGGCTCCGGTACCGCCGCAGCAGGTGCCAGCCGCACGCTCCGACGAGGACGGCTCCGACGACGACGAGGGTGGTGACCAACATGGGTGTCTCCTTCCGCTGACCGGCCCGTGCGGCCGGTACGGGGATAGGAGGCGGCGACCCCCGAAAAGGATTCACCCCCGCTGCGGAAATCTTCCGCGGCGGGGGTGAATCCTTCTCGGACGCGTCGGACGCGTCGGACGCGTCGGACGCGTCGGACGGGTCAGACAGGTCGGACAGGCAGGCGCGTCAGCAGCCCCGCGAAGTCCGTGCCCGGCGGGAGGGTGCCGAAGGCGAGGCCCTGGTCGCCGGAGAGGCGCGACGCGCAGAAGGCGTCGGCCACCGCCGCCGGGGCGTGCCGGACGAGGAGCGAGCCCTGGAGGACGAGCGCGGCCCGCTCGGCGACCCGGCGGGCGCGCAGCGGGGCGTCCTCGGTGAGGCGCAGCTCGCCCTGGAGGGCGGTCCAGGCCGCGTCGAGCCGCCGGTCCGCGCCGGACGCCGCCTCCACCTCCGTACGGAAGGCGTCCAGGGCCTCCGGTTCGCGGGCGAGGGCGCGCAGCAGGTCGAGGGCGCTGACGTTGCCGGAGCCCTCCCAGATGCTGTTGAGCGGGGCCTCGCGGTACATGCGCGGCATGCCTGACGCCTCGTCATAGCCGTTGCCGCCGAGGCATTCCAGGGCCTCGGCGACCGCGGCGGGCTGCCGCTTGCAGACCCAGTACTTGCCGACGGCGGTGGCGAGGCGGAGGAAGGCGCGCTCGCGCTCGTCGCCGAGGCGGGCGCGGTCGGCGGCGCCGGCGAGCCGCAGGCCGAGCGTGGTGGCGGCCTCCGATTCGAGGGCCAGGTCGCCGAGGACGTTACGCATCAGCGGCTGGTCGATCAGCTTCGCGCCGAACGCCGAGCGGTGGCGGGCGTGATGGGCCGCCTGCGCGAGCGCGCCGCGGATGCCGGCGGCGGAGCCGAGTACACAGTCCAGGCGGGTCATCGTCACCATGTCGATGATGGTCCGCACACCCTTGCCCTCGGTGCCGACGAGCCACGCCACCGTGTCGTCGAACTCCGGCTCGCTGGAGGCGTTGGAGCGGTTGCCGAGCTTGTCCTTGAGCCGCTGGATGCGGAAGGTGTTGCGGCTGCCGTCGGGCAGGACCCGCGGGACGAGGAAGCAGGAGAGTCCGCCGGGCGCCTGCGCGAGTACGAGGAAGAGGTCGTTCATCGGCGCGCTGGTGAACCACTTGTGGCCGCGCAACCGCCAGGTGCCGTCGGGGAGTTCGGTGGCGGTGGTGGTGTTGGCGCGGACGTCGCTGCCGCCCTGCTTCTCGGTCATGCCCATTCCGGCGAGCAGCCCGCGCTTCTCCGTCGGGGTGCGCAGGCCGGGCTCGTACGACCGGCTGGTGAGCAGCGGCACGTACGTCTTCGCGAGCTCGGGGGAGTGGCGCAGTGCGGGGACGACGGCGTACGTCATCGAGACCGGGCACAGGTGGCCCGGCTCCAGTGTGGTGGCGAGCATGAAGCCGGCGGCGCGCGCCACATGGGCGCCGGGCCGCTCGTCGGCCCAGGCGGCGCCGGCGAGGCCCTCGCCGACGGAGAGGTCCATGAGCCGGTGGTACGCCGGGTGGAACTCGACCTCGTCGACCCGGTTGCCGTACCGGTCGTGGGTGCGCAGCTCGGGCTCGTTGCGGTTGGCCTGGTCGGCCCAGTGCTGGGCCTCCTCGCCGGTGACGACCCGGCCGAAGCGGTGCAGGTCCTCCAGGTGCCAGCCGGCGCCCTCGCGGACGAGGCCTTCGAGCAGCACCGGGTCGTCGGCGGCGTCGTGGCCGGTGAGCGGCGGGGCCTGGTTGGTGACGGCGTGCGTCACGGCGGTGGGGCGGCTCTTGGGAGTGCTCGGGGCGGGGCCGGAGCCGGAGCCGGAGCCGGGAGTCGTGGTCACGGTGTGCGCTCCTCCGGGAGACGGATTCGGGCGGACGGATGAGGGCGAGAGGTGAGGGGTGAGGGTGAGGGGGGAAGGGGGGAAGAGACGAGGAATGACGCGTCAGGGGTACGGGTCCCCCGCCCGCGGAGGCGGTCAGGGCGAGGGGGCGCCCGCGCAGCGCAGCGCCATCGCGGTGAGTTCGGCGAGGAGGGCGTCGGTGGTGGTCGTGCCGGGGGTGTTGAGCGGGTCGACGAGGACCTCGCCGACCGCGCCGGTGAGCGCGGCGGCGGTGATCTCCCCGTTCTGCTCCGGCAGCACCCCCTCCGCGATCCCCTCGCGCACCACCTCGGCGAAGAGCGCGCGGTAGCGGCGCCGGAAGTCGAGCCGCTCGGCGCCGACGGCGGGTTCGGCCGGGGCGGCGAGCAGAGCGTAGGCGAGCCCGCGGTTCTCCAGGGCGCGGCGGGCGAAGACCTGGATGCCGCGGCTCAGCCGCTCGACGGGGTCGCCGGGCTCGGCCAGGACCTCGCCGAGGACCTCGACCTCGCGCCCGGCGGCCCGCCGGAAGACCTCCACGGCGAGCGCCGCCTTGGACGGGAAGTGCTGGTAGACGGAGCCGGCCGCGATGCCGGCGGCGTCGGCGACCGCCGTCACGGACGCCTGGGCCCAGCCCACCTCGGCGACGACGGAGGTGGCGCGGACGACCAGGTGCTCGCGGGCGGCTTCGAGCCGGCGGAGCTCGGCAGGGGTCTTGCGGTAGGCCATGGAAGAAGTGAACCACCATTCAGAGTTTCCCGCCATGGTCGTCACGACGACGGTGCGGCTGTCGGTGGCGTCTGGTTGCATTCCCGACGTGAACCTGCCACACGAGTACGACGCAACCCCCGCCGACGCCCTCGAAGAGCTCCTCGCCCGTCTGCAGCGCCGCGCCTGGGCCGACAGCGACGAGCTCCGCTGCGCGGAACCCGGTCACCCCGACGGGCACGTCTGCATGACGCCGCCGGAGGGCGAGGCCGCGTTCGACGCCCTGCGGCGGGCGCTCGTCGAGCGGTACGGCCGGGCGCGGAACCTCGCGCGGGACGGGGCCGTCGACCCGTACGTCACCGACCTCACCGGACGGCCGCTGCTCACCCCCTTCGGGGACCGGGTCGTCGGCATGCGGGGCTGGTCGCACGGCGGACGGTGGATCGGCCTCGGAGCCGTACGGGATCCATTCGGCGTCCGGCCCGTGCTGGTCGTCGCGGAGGGCAGGAGCGCGGCCGCCGAGCTCCCCGAGGGGGCCACCTGGCTGGGCGGGGTCCTCGCCACGACCGGCCGGGACCTCGCCGGGCCCCGCCACGCGGTCGACTGGCCGGCGGTGGAGCAACGGCTCGGCACGGCGCTCCCCGCCGACTACAAGCAGCTCGCCGAGGTCTTCGGCGAGGGCGCCTTCGACGGCTACCTCAGGTTGTACGTGCCCGACCCCGACGGGCGCGGCTCGGACGGGCGCGGGCCGGACGGGCGCGGCCCGGACGGGCGCGGGCCGGACGGGCGCGGCTCGGACCTCGCCGGGAAGGCGTTCCGGCTCGCCGAGCACGTGCGCGCGCACGGCGGCGCGCTGTGGGAGCCGTACGAGGTGTACCCCGCGCCCGGCGGCCTGCTCCAGTGGGGGGACACGGAGCAGGCCGACACGTCCTACTGGCTCACCGAGGGCCGCGATCCCGACCGCTGGCCGATCGTCGCCGTCGAGGACGACTTCGCCTCCTGGGTCAGGTTCGACGGCACGATCTCCGAGTTCCTGTACCGCCTCCTCACCGACCGGCACCACCCCTTCTCCACCGCCCGGTACTTCGACCGGCACTGGTTCGAGTCGTACGGAGAGGGGGACGGGGATCCGGGCGGGGACTCGGGCGGGGATCCGGACAGCGACCCGGAGCCTACGGGGTGACCGCGATGTTGGTCAGCCCGCTGGTGGCGCCGCGCACCGTGTTCGAGGCGTGGACGACGTTGAGCCGGCCCGGGCACTTCGACGTCGACGTGATCCTGACGGCGTACGCTCCCACCCCGCCCAGGTCCGAGTCGTTGCCGCGCCAGACGTTGCCGCAGCCGTTCGGGAAGGCGGGCGTGGTGAGCGGGTTGTGGGTCTCGTACCCGTTGGCGAAGGTGCCCGGCGCGGTGAACGTGCCGGTGTTGCCCTCGATGAGGTAGTCGACGCCCTTCACGTCGATCCACGAGTCCGCCGAGTTCTGGCCGCTGATCCCGCGCCCGTCGAAGGTGTTGCCGCGGATGACGCCGCCGAAGGTGCCCTCCTTGACGTCGATCGCCTCGGCGGCGACGCCCGGGCCGATGCGGTTGTTCTCGACCAGCACCCGGTCCGAGCGGTCGGCGCCGCCCTCGTTGCCGTGGCAGCCCCAGTTGGACCCGGCCGAACCGATGTACACGCCCTCGCCGTAACCGGGCTGGACCAGGCCCGTCTCCTCGACCGTCGAGTCGCGGAGCACGCCGTCCGCCGAGGAGCGGCGGAAGTGCACGCCCTCCTCCTCGACGCGGTGCACGTACAGCCCGTCCGCCGTCACGTGCGGGGAGGCGTCGACGACCAGGCCCTTCTTGGAGTCCCGGACGGTGAAGCCCTCCAGGTTCCAGTACGGGGCCCGGTACAGCCAGAGGCCGTAGCCCGGGTCCCAGCCGGCGGTCGGCGCGGGGCAGGAGGGGCCGCTGCCGGTGGGCCCGTCGTTGACGAGCACCGCCGTACGCGGGCCGGTGAGCGTGATCGGCCGGTCCGCCGCGCCGGGCTGTTGGGCGACGAAGGAGCCCCGGTACTCGCCGGGCGCCATCCGGATCGTCTGCCCGGGCACGGCCGAGGCGAGCGCGGCCTGAAGCTCCGCGGCGGTGGCGACGTCGACGAGGGGACCGGTGGGCGGGGCGGTGGTGGGACTGGGCGTGGGGGACGGCGTGGGAGTAGGAGCGGGTGTGGGCGTCGGCGTGGGCGTCGGCGTCGGGGTGGCGCCGCCCTCGCAAGGGGAGCCGTTGACCGTGCAGTTGAGCGGGAGGCCGAGGCCGCTCGCGTTGAATCCGAAGCCCTGCGTCCCGCCCGGTGCGACCGACCTGTTCCAGGAGACGTCGGTGAACGTGTAGTGCCGGCCGCTCTGGCTCTTCGTCGCCGACCAGTGGCTGCTGACCGAGGTGCCCTCGGGCAGGTCGAACTCGACCGTCCAGCCGACCGCCGGGGCGTCCCCGGCGTTGGCGACGGTCACGTCGGCCCCGTAGCCGCTGCTCCAGACGCTCGCCTGGGCGACGGACGCGGTGAGGGCGGGGGCGGTGTCGGCACGGGCCGACGGGGTCATCAGCCCCGCGGCGACCAGTCCGGCGAGGGCCGCCGCTGCCGCGGCCGGAATCGCTCTGCGCATGGTGGTCGTCTCCTCCTGGCCGGAAACCTGTCGTAAGTAAACCTTCCTTACTGTTGCGAGCACGTCAACAGAGCGGCCCAGACGTATCGATCCCCCACCCACCGGAACCCGAACACACCCCGAACAACCTCCACTTCACGCCACTCCGCCACACCGCCATGACACCCTGACCGGCGACGCGCTGTCGCGCCGCGCCACCGCACCCCTACAGTGCGAGATGACCGCGCGCCACCCTCCCGCACGCGAGGGCGTGCGGGCGCCGAACAGGAGCCGTTCCGTGGGCATCCCCGAAATCGACCCCGACGCCGTGGCCCGGTGGCACGCCGACGGGGGCGAGTTGGTCGACCTGCTCACCCTCGTACGCGAACGGCTCGGCGGCATCGGCGCGTTCCGCCCCGCGCCCGGGGCCGCGCCCACCGTGCTCGTCACCGACCCCGACGCCGTCCGGCACGTCCTCGCCCAGTACCCCGACCGGTACGTCAAACGCTCGCACCGCGCCCGCCTCCTCGTCGGAGACGGCGTCCTCTCCGCCACCGGCGAGGCCTGGCAGCGCCAACGCCGCCTCCTCCAGTCCCAGTTCACCGGCCCCGGCATGCGCCGCTACGAGGAGCGGATCACCGCGGCCGCCCGGACGACGGCCGCGCGCTGGAAGGCGTACGCCCGTACGGGGGAGGTCTTCGACCTCGGCGACGAGATGCGGCGCTTCGCCCTCGACACGATCTGGCGCGCCCTCACCGGCCACCCGCTCGACCCGGACACCGAGCACGAACTCGCCGCCGTGGCCCAGGTGGTGGCCGTCCTCCCGAGCCTGCCCGCCGACGCGTTCGCCGCCCAGGCGGCCGTCGCCGCCGACATCGCCCGCATCGACGCCGTCGCCGAACGGGCCGTCCACGCCGCCCGGGAGACCGCCGCGGGACCCGAAGGCCCCGGCCTGCTGCGCGTCCTCGTCGACGCCGCCGAGACCCGCCCCGAGTACACCGACCGGCTCATCCGCGACGAACTCGTCACCCTCCTCGTGGCCGGGCACGAGACCACCGCCACCACCCTGACCTGGCTGTATCTCCTCCTCGACTGCCACCCCGAGGCCCGCGAACACGCCCTCGCCGCGGGGCCCGAAGGCTCACCCGAACGGCAGCGGGCCGTCCAGGCGCTCGTCCACGAGACGCTCCGGCTCTACCCCTCCGCCTGGATCCTGCCCCGCCACGCCGCCGAGGCCGACACCCTCGCCGGCCACCCCCTGCCCGCCGGAACCGACCTCCTGGTCTGCCCCTACCTCACCCACCGCGACCCCGAACTCTGGCCGGAACCCGCGGACTTCGACCCCACCCGCTTCACCACCCCCGGCCGCCGCCCCGGACACCCCGGCGCCTACCTGCCGTTCGGCATCGGCCCCCGTGCCTGCCTGGGCCTCCAGTTCGCCCTCCGCGAGTCCGTCACCCTCCTCGAACACCTGCTCCCCGGCCCGTCCCCCCGCTTCCGCTCCCACCCCCACCGAACCGCCTACGGCCTCACCGTCCGCCCCGACGGCCCCACCCCCGCCGTCCTCTCGGACACCGTCCGCTCCGACGCCCGGGAGGCCGCTCCGGCGAGCTGACCTCCCGGTCCGCGTCAGACACGCCGAAACGGCCCCCCGCCGGCGCGTCAGCGCAGGACGGACGAGAAGGAGTCCAGCTGGATCCAGGTCACCGGGTTGGAGGTCTGGGGGCCGTACACCTTGAGGGCGCGGGCCGTGTTCGCCTCCACGCGGATCGCGTTGATGCCCTGGCTGTTGTTGCGCGGCACGACGCCCCGGGTCAGCTTGGGCGGGACGATCGTGGCCGGGAGTGTACCGAGGGTGGCGTCGGCGGTGAGGTTGCAGGTGAGGGTGCCGCGCAGCTGGAGGAACTCGGTGCCGGCGAGGCGGATGACCCGGGCCTGGAGCGGGGCGGCGGAGGCGGGGGTGATCCCGGCCGCGGGGGTGATGGCGGTCCAGTCGACGACGGTCTGGCAGCCGTCGACCACCTCGGCGGCGGCCGGCGCGGCCGTGGCGAGCGGGACGGCGACGGCCGCGACGGGCGCGGCGAGGGCGGCGGTGAGCAGGGAGCGGCGGCTGGTCGGCGCCGGGTGCGACGTGGTCATGAAGTGGTCCTCTGGAGAAGGGGAGTCGAAAAAGCGGTGAGGTCGGCGCGTCAGCGCCAGGCGACGGAGACGCCGTCCAGGTCGATCCAGGTGATCGCGTTGTCGGCGTAGGCGCCGTACGCCCACAGCTCGCCCCGGATGTTCGCCTCGACGCGGCAGACGCAGCGCCCGGTTCTGTTGTTCCGCGGCACGTTCTGCCGGGTCTGCCGGGTCGGGCGGAGCCGGTGCGGGAGGGTCGCGATCCTGCTGTCCGCGGTGAGGTTGCAGGTGAGGGTGCCGCGCAGCTGGAGATAGGTGGTGCCGGCGAGGGCGACGAGCCGGCCGCGCGGTCGCTCGGCCCCGGCGGTGACACCGGAGGCGAGGGTCAGGTCCTCCCAGTCCGACAGCACCTTCACGCCGTCGACGGCGGGCTTCGTCGGGTACCAGCAGACCGTGACGTCCCGCGAACCCGTCGTGCCCGGCACGGTGTTGCTGAAGCCGAACAGCAACCGGGTCTCCTGCGTCGACGGGTCGACCTCGACCGCCACGCCCTCCGGCTCGCGCCGCTCCAGGCCGTCCGCGCCCGTGACGACCTGTCGGTCGAGGCGCTGCCCGGTCGTCCAGTCGTACGAGGTCATGAAGGCGATCCCGGGGAAGGCGCTCGGCACCGTGTCCGGGTACGTCTTCGCGTCGTACGGCGCCCAGTGGTACGCGTACAGCACGTCGCCCAGCGTCTGGTAGCCCTGCGAGGTGAGCGTCTTCACCAGCGGGTACGGGGACGGCACGGACGGGGTGACGCCCTCGCCGGCCGGCATGACGAACGTCGTGCCGACGGGCGTCCAGTCACCGGCGGCGGCGAGATTCGCGTCGTACCGGGTGAAGTGCCGCTTTCCGTCCTTGTGGTACATGACGGTCAGCAGGCCCGTGGTCGGGTCGAACGAGGGGCCCGTGCCCGCCGTCGAGCCCGCCGGCGTGAACTTCTGCGCCTGCGGGATCGCCGCCGCGTCGAGCACCCCGTCCTTGACGAACTTGAAGCGCGTCACGCTCTTCCCGAACGCGACGCCGCTGCTGGTGACGTGCACCGGACCGCACTCGGTCCACAGGTAGCTGTCGGCGCCCACCGGCTGGCAGCCCATCGAGAGCCCGTGACCGAAGCCCTTCAGCCGCATGGAGCCGGTGACCGCGCCCGTCGCGCGGCTGATCCGGTTCAGGTACATGTTGCCCGAATCGCCCGGCGCGGTGGCCGACGACTCCAGCTGAAGGACGAACACGTGTCCGTTGACCGTGTCGGTGGCTATCGCCTGCGGGGCCGGGTTCTGCACCAGGTCCACCGTCTGGATGAGCCTGCCGGTGACACCCGACAGGTCGACGCCGTTGGCGTCCGTGAATCCCATGTTCTCTCTCCCCCGCGGGTCCCCTCCGGACCCGCGTCCCGCAGATCATCACACGGGGGGTCCGGTGCCGGGCGGGGAGGGCCGAGGGACCCGGCCCGACCCCCGCGGCCCTCTGTTACGTTGACGGGCGCCCCGGCCCCGACGAGAGGAAGCGACCCCATCATGGCCCTCATCCACCGCACCACGATGCGGCCGACCAAGCTGGAGCTCCTCGCCGACTGGCTGCCGACCCGCGCCTGGTACGCCGCCGGGCCGGGCGCCCCGCGGCCGGTGAAGGCCGGCGGGTTCCGCCTCGACGACCCCGAGGGCGAGGTCGGCGTCGAGTTCATGGTCGTCACCGACGGCGAGGGCCCGGACGCGGGCGCGTACCTGGTGCCGATGACGTACCGGGGCAAGCCCCTCGACGGCGCCGGGCACGCCCTCATCGGCACCTCCGAGCACGGCGTCCTCGGCACCCGCTGGATCTACGACGGCGCCCACGACCCGGTCCTCGTCCGCGAGTTGTACGCCCTCCTCGTCGGCCGGGCCGTGCCCCAGCAGCAGTCCGTCAGCGACGCCGCCGACCCGACCGTCGCCGCCTTCCTCGACACCGCGGCCGCCGCCACCGGGAACGCCGAGCCGGTGGAAGCCGTCGACGGCGCCGCCCACACCGACATCCGCGTCCGCGTGGGCGACGAGGCCGAGCCCCTCACCCTGCGCCTCCGGCGCGTCCTGCGGCCGGCCGCCGAGGACGGGGCGGACGCCGCCCTCGGCGGCGTCACCGCCGAGTGGACCCCCGCCGGCCCGGACGCCGGCCCCGCGAGCGCTCCCGTACGAGGCGCATACGTGACCGTCCACCGCCCCTGAGGCGGCGCGGGTACGGGCTCAGGGGCGCAGCGCCGTCGCCAGCTGGGCGCGGGAGCGGACGTCCAGCTTCTGGTAGATGCGGGTCAGGCGGGCCTCCACCGTCTTCACGCTCAGGAAGAGCTTGGCCGCCGCCTCCTGGTTCGAGGCACCCTGGCCCACGAGCCGGGCGAGCCGCAGCTCCGCCTCGGTCAGCGAGGCCAGCGCCGTGGCGGTCTCGTCGCTGCCCGGCGCCGCCCCGGGCAGCTCGCCGGCCGGCGCCTCCGTGGCCAGTGCCAGCCAGGGCGCCGCGCCCGCCCGCTCGAAGATCGTGGCGGCCGCGTGCAGCGCGGTCTGCGCCGCCGAGCGCCGCCGCCGCTTCCGCTCCACCCGGGCCAGCGCCATCAGCGCCCGCCCCTGCTCCAGCGGCAGACCCGCCTCCGCGAACCGGCCCGCCGTACCGGTCAGCAGCTCCGCCGCCTCGTCCGTCCGGCCCTCCGCCGCCTGGCACAGCGCCTGCGCCCGGTCGCAGCCCAGCAACACCGTGGACCGTCCCAGGCGTTGGGCGACCGGACGCACCTCGGCCAGCACCGCGAGCGCCTCCTCCACGGCGTCGTGCGCCAGCAGGGCCTCGGCCAGTTCCTCGTGCCAGCGCAGCATCGACGGGTCGACCGTCGACTGCGCCCGCTCGTCGGTCTGCACCCGGCGCAGCGTCTCCAGGGCCGCCGCGACGTCGCCGTTGATCAGCTGGACCCGCCCGAGGGCGTACCGGCTGCGCGAGAGGAAGACCCGGTCGCCCTCCTCCTCCGAGGCCTGCACGCTCCGGCGCGCGTAGCTGGCCGCCCGGGCCAGGCTGCCGCCAGCGGTCTCGGCGAGCGCCAGCGCGTACCAGGCGGGGCCGGGGGAGAGACCGGCCTCCAGAGTGAGCGCGAGGGACTGGCCCGCGTGCGCGAGCGCCGCCCCGCAGGCGCCGATCCGCGACTCGATCTCCGCGAGCGTGCGGAAGAGTTCGATGGCGTCCTCCACCGAACCGCGCCGCTGCACCAGCGGCAGCAGCGCGTTCAGCTCGTCGCGGGCGTCGCCGAGACGGTCGTCGAAGAGCGCATGGCGGATGGTCAGGATCTGGGCGGCGTTGCGGATGCCCAACGGCCGCTCGGTGAGCTCCAGTTCGCGGGCCCGGGCCAGGACCGGCTCGGCGTCGGCGGAGCCGAGCGCCCGCTCCATGCGGGCCTGGACGGTCAGCGCCTGCGCGGCCGTACGCGGGTCGCCGACCGAGGCGGCGAGCGCAGCGGACTCCATCGCCGCCGTCCGGGAGCGCTCCGGATCGCCGTCCGCGAGCACGTACTTGACGGCGAGACGCAGCTGTACGGCGGCCCGCAGCGCGGTCTCGCCCTCCGAGTCCTCCATGGCGTGCACGTACATGTCGTCGAGGTCGGTGAGGCCCTGCCCCGCGGTGTCCAGGACGGCGAGGCGGGCCCGCACCCGGTCGGTGGGGGAGGCGTCCCGGGCGAGCAGATCCGTGGTGGCCCGCATGGCGAGGTCGGCGCGGGCGGCCCTGGCCGCCTCCTCGGCCGCGTCCACGAGGCGGGCGATCCGCCGCGCCCCGTCCCGCCCGGGCGTCGACTCGGCGGCCAGCAGGGCCAGTTCGGCGGCGAGCGCGTTGTTGCCGCGCCGCCGGGCGGCCTCCGCCGCGGCGGCCACCTCGGCGGCCAGCTCCTCGTCGGGCCGGTCGGAGGCGAGCGCCCGGTGCCGTACCGCCTCCACCGGGTCGTCCACGACCTCGGCGAGCGCCGCGTGGCCCGCGCTGCGCTCCGCCCAGCAGGCGTCGTGCACCAGCGTGGAGGGCAGCAGCCCGGCGGTGAAGACGAGGGAGCCGTCCTCGGCGAGCGACACGAGGCCGGCCCGCTCGGCCGCCGCGAGGTCCGCCTCCGCGTTCGGCCGACCGGCGCGCCGCACCAGCGTCGCCGAGGGACGCAGGGCGAGGGCCGCGAGCAGCAGGGTGGCCCGGACGGGCGGGGGAGCGGCGCCCAGCAGCTGGCGGGCGAGGTCGCGGGCGCGGCCGGAGAGGGTCAGCGCCTCCGCGTGGTGGACGGGCGTGCGGGCGTCGGCGAGGGAGCGGCCGACGGCGAGCGCGAGCCGCGGGTTGCCGCCGCTGGCGCGGTGGATGCGGCCGGCCATCCGGGACGGCAGCCGGTGGTGGATGAGGAGTTCGGCGATCTCGTCGGCCTGGAGCGGCGGCACGAGCAGCAGGTCGGCCTCGGACGGCACCCACAGGTGCGCCGAGTGCCCCGCGCCCGACCGGCCCGGGTGCCCGGCGGCGCCGGTGCCGGGCTCCGGAGCGTCGGCGCGGTGGGTGTCCCCGTACGGCTCCGGGGTCTCGACCGCGATCACCCGCAGCGACGGCGGCGCGAGGTGCAGGGCGAAGCGGAGCAGGTCGGTGCTGTCGGGGTCGAGGAACTCGGCGCCGTCGACGACGAGCAGCACCGGACCCCGCGAGGTCAGCGCGCGCAGGATGCGGGCGATGCCCAGGCGCAGCGCGATCGGGTCCCAGCCGCCCTGCTGGATGGGTGCCTCGCGGCAGAGCATCGCGACGGCGGTGCGCTGAGGGCCCGGCAGGTCGTCGAAGACGCCGGAGGCGAAGACCCCGGAGGGAAGCGCCCCGGCGAGGGGCACCGTGCCGCCGGGGGCGGCGCCACCGGGGCCCGGGCCGTCCTCACCCGCGAGCCGGTCACCGGCGGGCGGGATCGTTTCGCCGGCGCGCGGGCCCGGCCAGGCGACGGTGCTGGCGACGGAGGCGACCAGGGCGGCCGCGGCGGCGCCGGGTATCGCGCGGTCGGCGGGGAGCGCGGCGAGCCACAGAACGGTTTCGCCGCGGGCCTCGGCCCGGGCGGCGGCGGCCAGCGCGACCTCGGTCTTGCCGACGCCGGCGGGGCCGGTGAGCAGGGCGCGACCGCGCGCGTGGAGGACGGATTCGAGGCGGGCGAGCAGCTCCGCGCGGCCCACCGGGGCCGGCGGTCCGGCCGTGCCGGGGGTGCGTGCGGGCAGGGGGCCGTTCGGAACCGTCGTCACCTGGTCGCCACCTCCGCCCGTGGGCCCCGCCCATGAGCCCTGCGCAGAGAATACGGAGCCCACCGCTGCCGTCCAGGGTCCGTGTCCGGCATACGGACACCCGGCACCGGGCGGATACCTTTCCGGAACCCGGCGACGCCCCCGTGGTGTAGACCACGAGGGCGTCGCTGACCAGCGATGATGCTGGTGTGGGGGGTGGTGTCAGAACGATGGAGCGGAGGCTCAGAAGGTGAGACTCCAGGAGTCGATGTAGCCGGTGTCACCCGAGGCCACATCGCGGACCCGCAGCTGCCAGGTGCCGTTGGCGACCTCGCTGGAGGCGTCGACCGTGTACGTCGCGAGGACGTTGTCGGCGCTGTCCGAGCCGGAGGAGCCCTTCAGGTTGCGCACGGTGCCGTCGGGGGCGATCAGGTCGATGACCAGGTCCCCGCGCCAGGTGTGCTTGATGTCCACGCCGACCTTGAGGGCGGCGGGGGCGTTGCCGGTGCGGCCGGTGACGGCGATCGACGACGACACGGTGGTGTGGTCCGAGATCGTCACGTTGTTCGTGTTGGTGAAGACGGTGCCCGGCTGGGTGGTGGTGCCGGTGACCGCGTCCACGGTCTTGGCCGTGTCGGCGATGCCGGCGCCGCAGCCGCCGGAGCAGGTGCCGGGCAGCGGGCGGGCGTTGCTCTTGATCGCCGACTCGATTTCGGCCGGGGTGAGCGTGCTCTTGGCCGACTTCAGGAGGGCGGCGAGGCCGGCGATGTGCGGCGCGGCCATGGAGGTGCCCTGGTAGGGCTTGTAGTTCTCCAGCGACTGGGTCGTCGTGCCCGAGTTCAGCGTGGAGTAGATGCCGTTCTCGGGGGTGGTGACGGTACCGGGCGTGTCGGTGGCGCGGCGGGTCTCACCGCCGGGGGCGGACACGTCCACGAGGTTGCCGTAGTTGGAGTAGTACGACCGGTTGCCCTCGCGGCTGGTCGACGCCACGGTGATGACGTTCGAGCAGTTCGCGGGCGTGAAGCCGGAGGTGTTGGCGTTGCTGTTGCCCGCGGCGACGACGACGGTGGTACCGCGCGAGACGGCGCCGTTGATGGCGGTCTGGTAGACGCTCGGGCAGGAGGAGCTGGCGCCGCCGAGGCTCAGGTTGATGACCTTGGCCGGCGTCGGGTTGGCCGGGACGCCCGGCACGTTGCCGCCGGAGGCCCAGGTGATGGCGTCGGCGATGTCGGAGGACGAGCCGCCGCACTTGCCGAGGACGCGCACGGGCTGGATCTTCGCGTTGTACGCGATGCCCGCGATGCCCTTGCTGTTGTTCGTGACGGCGCCGATGGTGCCGGCCACGTGGGTGCCGTGCCAGGAGGAGTTGGACGCCCGCGAGCCGGTGCCGCACTCGCCGTCGGTGGCGTTCCAGTCGCCCTCGTCCTTGGCGTCCGCGTCACGGCCGTTGCCGTCGCGGGCGTCGGCGGAGGAGGAGATGAAGTCGTAGCCGGAGACCACGTTGGCCGCCAGGTCCGAGTGGGCCGCGTAGCCGGTGTCGATGACGGCGACGGTGACGCCGGAGCCGGTCGTCTTGTCCCAGGCCGACGGAACGTTCATGCCGCCGGTGGCCTCGAAGAGGTCCCACTGCTTGGCGTAGTCGGTGTCGTTCGGGGTCACGGCCATGGCGTAGGCGCGGATGTCCGGCTCGACGGTCGCGACGGACGGGTCGGCGCGGAAGGCGGCCATGACCTCGTTCACGTCCTGCGGGGTGGCGGTCTCGCCCAGGTCGACGAGGGCGCCGCCGCCGGCGAGGCGACGCTCGAAGGAGAGCTTCTCGCCCGTCTTCGCGGCCTTCTCGGCGGTGTCGGTCTTGGCGGCCGCGTTGGAACCGGCCTCGGCCGCCTGGGTCTTGTAGGTCACGATGACCTTCTCGACCGGAGCGGTGGGAAGCGCCCGCATGCTCTGCGACGCCGGAGCCGGAGCCGGCTTCGGAGAGGGAGCGGCCGGGGCGGCGGCGAACGCCCCGGTGGTGGTGACAGCGGCACCGATGATCGCGGCGGTGGCGACCACGGATATGACTCTCCGCCTGGAACCGTTCAAAGTGCTGGCCCTTTCGAGTACGACGTGGTTGCGGGCAGTGGCGGCGGCGCGGGAGGCACGGTGCGAAGTGGGGTCGCCGCCGTGTTCCCTGGGCTGGGGGGCCCGTGCGCCGCCACCGGCGCCGACGGCCCGGGTCAAGGCCGTCACCGGTGGGTCTCCCCGCATGCACCTGTCACATGTCAGATGCGATGCGGGGGATGGTATCCGCCGGTGCGGAGGACAGTAGGGAACGCCGAGGTGAACGCGATACGGGGAAAACCCTTGTCACCCCTCACCCTCGGGCGGGGGGTCCCCCCAAGGGGGGCCACCCGAGAACCCCGAGGCCCCGACCCTGGCCCGCCCCGAGCGCCCCCGATGCGCCCCTTCCGCACACGAACTGGCCGAATCCGACCCGCTCGCGGGCACGCGAAGGGGCACGCGGGGGGAGCGTACGCCTTCTGGGGTGGGGGGTCGCAGGCGGGGGTGGGGTGAGGGTCGCGCGCGGCTTGGATGCCGGATGTTGGATGCGGCATCCGGGATATCGGATCCAGTCCGGCCTGGATCGGATCCGACGTCCGGGATATCGGATCCAACCCGGCTTGGATGCCGGCTGTCGGATGTTGGATCCGATATCCGTAGCACTGGATCCAGTCCGGTCCGGAGGTGGGGTGTTGGATCCCATGCGCGTCTTGCCGGATCCGATATCCGCCCGGATACCTGATATCGGATCCGACGTCCGGGATGCTGGATCCGACATCCAGGATGTTAGATCTGATGTCCGAGATGTCGGATCCAGTCCCGGGCTCAGGCGCCGGAGGCCGGATCCAGCGACCGCTCAGCCCAGTTCGAGGGTCGTCACGCCGAAGACCCGCTCCCGGGCGACCGGCCGCACCGGGCCCGTGTACATGCGGGCCGTCTCGAAGGTCGGGACGAGGCCGCGTTCCTCGGCGATGCGGGCCGCGGCCGGATTCGTGTCGGGCATGTCGACGGCGACGGACCGTGCCCCGAAGTCCCGGGCGGCCTCGGCGAGGGCGTCGAGGAGGGCCGCCGCGTCCGCGGGGCCGTCCGCGAACAGCGGCCCCACACGGGCCTCGTCCTGGCAGGGGCGGACGACGCCGTAGCCGGTGACCCGCCCGTCGACGACCCGTGCGAGGGCGCGGTGTCCCGGGGTCGTCAGCCAGGCGGAGAGGAACCGGGGGCGTTCGGCGTGGTGGCAGGTGGAGTCGTACGCGGCGAGGAGTGCGGGGTCGATGCGTTCGGCCGGTACCACCCCGGT
Organism: Streptomyces sp. R302; assembly: GCF_012927245.1. Classification (GTDB taxonomy): domain Bacteria; phylum Actinomycetota; class Actinomycetes; order Streptomycetales; family Streptomycetaceae; genus Streptomyces. Next base: position 462,286 of record NZ_JABBGE010000006.1, on the reverse strand, counting down.
CGGCGGGCGTTCCGGGGGCGGGACTTCTCCGACGTATCGGGCGGTGCGGTAGGCGGTGACGAAGCCGGAGCGCCGGTAGTTGTCCTGCTGCGCCGGAACCCCGTCGAGCCCGACCGCCCGCCCGTCCGCGTGGGCCAGGCCCGCCCGCCAGGTGGCGATCCCGAGGCCACGGCCGCGCAGTTCGGGGCGGACGAGGTAGAAGCCGAGGAAGGCGTACGCCTCCCCGTAGGTGACCACGGAGACGGCGGAGACCGGCTCCCCGTCGAGCCGTCCCAGGAAGAAGCCGGCCGGATCCTGCGCGAAGAAGGCGTCGGCGTCCGACCGTCCGGGGTTCCAGCCCTCCTCCGCGGCCCAGGACCGCACGAGCTCCCACTCGGCGCGGGTGGCGGGGCCGACGCTGACGGCACCGGGGGAGGGAGAGGTCATGGCCGGCCTTCCGGGGAGGGGGCGGTGTGCGGGCGGGCTTCCGCGCGGCGACCTCGGCGAGCACCGCCGCCGTCACCCGGACACCCGGACCCCCGGACACCCAGGAATGCGGACACCCGGCACCCGGACACTCGGACACACGCCCAGGGGCACGTCACCGCGCCCCAAATCGGTCAAAGCGCCTCACCCTAGCGCTCCCTGGAGGGCGCCCGGTGTGCCGCCGATCGTTTCCGGCCGGGTCAGCCCACCAGGCGGAGACGGGTGTCGGCGACGGTGAGCCGGACGGTCTGGCCCCAGGTCAGGTCGAGCGAGTCGGACTCGACGCCATCGCCGAAGGCGACCAGGCGGTCGGACTCGACGGTGAGCCGCAGCCCCTGACCGGGGCCGATGAGCCCCTCGACCCGGCTCGTCCCGGTCGTCGGCGAGGGCCACGCCTCGCGCACGAACCAGGCGAGGCGCGGTTCGGCCGGCCCGGGCAGGGCGAGGCCGCTGGATCGCTGCTGCCAGAGCGAGCGGAGCCAGCCGGTGGCGCCGGTGCCGGTACCGGCGAGCACCCCGGAGGACGCCTGGGGTTCGGGCTCGGCGCCGCCTTCCCCGCCGTCCGTGTCGCCGCCCTCCCCACCGCCCACCGGGGCGTCCAGGGTGTAACGGGCGGTCTGGTGGCCCGGCGGGCCCACGTAGATCTCGTTGAGGGCGAGGAGTCGCTGCCCGTCGTCGGTGGCCGCCGCGACCATCGTCAGCTCGTCGGCGGCGACCCCGGGCCCGGCCGCGTACGGCAGCAGCCGGCGGGCGTCGTCCGGCCGGTGCCGGACGAGGACGCCGGCGTTGCGTCCCGGGTCCGCGTCGATGCCGACGACGGGCTGCCCGGCGAGGTACTTGGCGGTGTTGGCGACGAGCCCGTCCTGGCCGACGACCACGACCACGTCCTCCGGCCCGAACAGGAACCTGTCCAGATCCGCGCGTTCGACCCGGGTCTGCCGCCAGGTCAGCGGTACGGCGCCGACGACGGCCGCGAGGGCCCGCCGCGTCCGCTCGTGCCGTTCGCGGACCTCGTCGGCGGAGCGTCCGCGCGCGGCGAGGAAGAACGCGGCCTGCCCGTGCGTCCCGTGCCGGGCGAGCAGCTCCTCGTACTCCGTCCTGCGGTGCACGAGGACCGCCCGGGGCGCGAGGCTCACGCGCCCGCCCCGCCGCCGTGCCCGCTGCGGCCACTGTTGCCGCCGTTGCCGCCGTTGCCGCCGCCGAGCTTCGCGAGGAGGCCGGTGAGGACGTCGGGGGAGAGGGTGAGGTGCTCGATCCGGGGCAGCTGTTCGGCGGCCCGGGTGAGCGCCAGGGCGTGGAGGACGGCCGGGTCGGCGGCGGCGTGCGCCTGGAGCCAGGCCGTCTGCGCGGCGGCCCGCGCCTCGCCGACCTCGCGCGCCGCCTCCGCCTCGGCCCGGGCGAGCCGCACCTTCCGTACGGCCTCGGCCTCGGCGCGTACCGCGTCGGCGGCGGCGGACTCCTCGGCCTCGCGCCGGGCGTTGGTGCCGCGCTGCTCGACGAGCCGCTCCTCCTGGCGGGCCAGCTCGATCTTGCTGGCGAGCTCGTTCTCGGCGATGGTCCGCTCGCGCTCGACCGCGACGGCGCGGCGCTCGTACGTGGCCCGGTCGGCCTCCTGCTGGATCTGTTCGCGCGCGGGGGTGCGCAGGGCGCGCTCGACCTCGGGCTCGGGCCGGAGCGCGACGACGCGGACGGCGACCACCTCGATGCCGGTGGCGGGCAGCCGGGGCTCGGCGGCGAGCCCGTCCGTGATCCGCTCCCGCACCGCCGCCACGCCGTCCACGAGCGCCTGGGCGAGCGTGGTGCGCGCGAGCACGTCGAGGGCGTGCTGCTGGGCGGTCTCGGTCAGCAGGGTCGCGATCTGCTCCAGCGGGGTGCCGCGCCAGACGCCGGTGTCGGGGTCGATGGAGAAGTCGAGCCGGGCGGCGGCGGTCGCCGGGTCCCCGATCCGGTACGTGACGGTGGACTGCACGCTCACGTCCTGGAAGTCCGCGGTCCTGGCGTGGAACGCCATCGCGAGCTCCCGGTCGTCCACCGGCACTTCGGAGAGCGCCGCGCTCAGCGGCCGGAACCAGAAGCTGAGCCCGGCCCCGTCGTGCGCGAGCCTGCCGCCCCGCTGGTGCCGGATGTGCGCGGTGGGCGCGGAGCGGAGATGGCGCCAGCCGGCCCGCCGGGTGATGTCGGCCATGAGAGAACCCCCCTTTTCGTCGCCATGACGATAGGCCGGGGGAAAGCTTGTCGTCAAGGTGACATTAAGGGGGTTTCGGCAGGCGGATCGGCAGGCGGGCCGGTGGGCGGATCGGCGGGCGGGGTCAGCGGGCGGGCTCCGCCTCCGGTACGGGGGTGAGCGTGCCGCCCAGCGCGCCGGCGAGGCCCGTCGGGGCGACCGGCTCCGGCGCGATCTCGCCGGGGCCCGGCACGGTGACGGCCGAGCCCTCGGGCACCTGCCCCGCCGGCGCCTGCGCCGGCAGGGGTGCGGGCCCGGGCGCGACCTCCGGCGTCGGCGTCGGCGCGCCCGTCGTGAGCAGGACCACGCCCCGGGCCGCGACCAGCGCGCCCGCCGCGGCGACCAGCCAGCCCCAGGCGCCCGCGCGGAAGGTCTCGCCGAGCAGCGCCACGCCGAGGACGGCCGCGGCGGCCGGGTTGGAGAGGTTCACGACCGCGAGCGGCGCGGCCAGGCCGCCCCGGTAGGCGGTCTGGGAGAGGAGCAGGCCGCCCATGGCGAAGGCGGAGATCAGCAGGGCGAGCGTGGCGGTCTGCCACCAGGCCGGAGTGCCGCCGGGGAGGCCGAGGGTCAGGGCCGCCGTGAGGGTCTGGGTGAGGGCCGACGCCACGCCCGACGCGACGCCGGAGGCCGTGGCGTGGCCGAGCCCGCCGGCGCGTACCCCGCCCCGCCCCGCGCCGCCCGCCGCGCGCCCGGCGTGCCGACCGCCCGCGAGCACCGCGATCAGCAGGGCCGTCGCCGCGGCGACCACCAGGGACTCCCGCAGGCTCAGCGCCTCGCCGGGCGCGGCCGGACCGGTCACCGCGACGAGACCGACGAGGCCCGCCAGGGTCCACAGCGCGCCCCGCCACTCGGTGCGGGTCACCCGTCGCCGTGCGGTGTACGCGCCCAGGGGCAGCGCCGCCACGAGCGTCAGCGCGCCGAGCGGCTGCACCAGCGTCAGCGGCCCGTAGTGGAGGGCGGCGACGTGGGCGAGGGCGCCCGCCGCGTTCAGGCCGACGGCCCACCACCACTGGCCGCGCGCGAGCAGCGCCCGCAGCGCCCCGCGCCCCGAGGGGGTGGAGGGAGCGGCGGCGAGCCGGGCCTGGGCGACGGCGGCGAGCGCGTACCCGGCGGCGGAGACGAGCGAGAGGAGCACCGCGAGGACGGTGCCCGCGACGCCGTTCATCGCCGAGCCCCGGCGGGTACGGCCCCGGTCTCGGCCCCGGCTCCAGCCGGGGTCCCGGCCGGGGTCTCAGCCCCAGCCGCAGCCTCCGATTCAGCCCCAGCCCCGGTCGTCCCGGCGGCGGACTCCCGCCGGCCCCGGGAGAGTGCCGGGGCGGAGGGCGTCGCGGTCGGCATCGAGGTAGGCGTCGAGGTCGGCATGGCGTTCGGCATCGCGTTCGGCGTCCCGGTGTTCCGCCCGGGTGACGGCACGACGAGCAGCGCGAAGCCGAGCAGGGCGGCCGCGGCGACCGCGTCCAGCCAGTAGTGGTTGGCCGTGCCGACGATCACGAGCAGCGTGATCGCCGGGTGGAGCAGCCACCACCAGCGCAGCGGCGAGCGGGTCGCGGCGATCAGGCCGATCGCCACCATCAGCGCCCAGCCGAAGTGCAGCGACGGCATCGCGGCGAACTGGTTCGCCATCGAGTCCGTCTCGGGGACCGCGCCGTACACGGACGGGCCGTAGATCCGCGCGGTGTCCACCAGGCCGCTCGCGGAGAGCAGCCGGGGCGGCGCGAGCGGGATCAGGATGTGCAGCGCGAGCGCCGCACCGGTGACCAGGGCCAGGACGCGCCGGGACCACACGTAGTGCGCGGGGCGGCGCCAGTAGAGCCAGCCGAGGAAGGCGATCGTGGCCGGGAAGTGCACGGCCGCGTAGTAGGCGTTCGCCGCCCGGATCAGCGGCTCGCCGTGCAGCAGCAGCTGCTGGACGGCGCCTTCGCCGGGGAAGTGGAGGGCGCGCTCGGCGTCCCACACGAGGTCGGCGTTGCGGAAGGCGCGGAGCTCGTGGCCGTTGGCGAGCAGTCGGCCGAACTTGTAGACGAGGAAGAGCCCGGTGACGAGCAGCAGCTCGCGCAGGAGCGGTGGCCGCCCGCCCTCCGCCGGGGAAGCGGGGCGGAGCCCGAGTGCCCCGCGTATCCGGGTAGCCATGGCGCGGCACTTCCCATCCGTTAATCGGTCAATCGGTCAAATGTGAAACAAACGGAGGAACTCTAGATCCGATTTCATCGAGACGCAAGCGTCTCGATACGTTTGCGTCTCGATTGCGCACCCCCTACTCTCGTATGTGCAGAGAAAGGGAGCTCGCGCCCCGCGCGCAGAGCCCCGGAGGTATCCGGGAGGGACCGATGTCCACACAGGCCGCCACCGCCGCCGCCCGCCGCAGCAAGATCACGCCGGAGCGCGAGGCGGAGCTGTACGAGGCCGTGCTCCGCCTCCTGCGCGAAGGCGGCTACGACGCGGTGACCATGGAGGGCGTCGCGGCCCGCACCAAGTGCGGCAAGGCCACCCTCTACCGGCAGTGGGGCACCAAGCCGCGGCTCGTCACCGCCGCCCTCGCCGCCCGCCGCTGCGGGGTCTTCACCGGCATCGACACCGGCAGCCTCGCCGGCGACCTCCACGAGGCCGCCCGCGTCGCCTCCGCCCGCCACGAGCACGACACCGAACTCATGGAGGCCGTCGCCCAGGCGTACCTCCGCCACCCCGACCTGCGCGGCTGCATCCGCGACACCGTCCTCGCCCCCGAGGTCGCGGCCATCGACGCCGTCGTCCAGCGCGCCGTCGACCGGGGCGAGGTCGCCCCCGACAACCCGGCCATCGCCTTCGTCGCCCCCAGCCTCATGGGCCTGCTCCGCATCGAGCGGCTCCTGGAGGACCGCTTCCCCGACGCCTCCGCCGCCCGCGCGTTCGTCGACGCCGTCCTGCTGCCCGTCCTGCGCGTCGACGGGTGACCCGCGCCGGGGTCGCGCACCCTGGAACCATGCCCGCCACCACGCCCGACGTCCGCGTCCGCCGCGTCTACGACGCCCCGTCCCCCGACGACGGGGTCCGCGTCCTCGTCGACCGCCTCTGGCCGCGCGGCCTCGCCAAGGCCGACGCCCACATCGACGAATGGCCGAAGGCCCTCACCCCGTCCACCGAACTCCGCCGCTGGTACCACGGCCCCGGCGAAGGCGACTACGAGGAGTTCCGCCGCCGCTACGAGGCCGAACTCGCCGCCCCCGAGGCAGCCGCCTCCCTCGACCGCCTCCGCACCCGCGCCGCGACCGAGACGATCACCCTCCTCACCGCCACCAAACACCCCGAGACCAGCCACACCACGGTCCTGCGGGAGGAACTGACGCCCTAGGGCCTGTCCGGCGGACCACGGTCGGGGCCGCGACGCCTGGCACGGCACCTCGCCGCGTTGCCGAAACGCCCCAATAGCTCCGCTATCGAGGCGCTCCGGCGCCTTGCGATGCACCGCACCAGACGCCGCGGCCTACCCGACCCTGATCCGCCGGACAGGCCCTAGCTGCCCGTGAGCCGGGGTGCCTCCGTGCCCGCGTCCACCGGCGCGCCCCGCTCCACCCGGGCGGCCAGCTCGCCGGCCCAGTGCAGCAGCCCGGCGACGTCCACCCCGTACGTCTCGCCGCCCCCGTCCGCGTACGCCCCGACCCGCCCCGCGCCCCGCCGCAGCAGCCGCGCCCCGCCCGTCGCGTTGCCCCGGGCGGCGTGCGTCAGCCCCACGGCCAGCTGCGCGAGCCACTGCCACAGCTCCCGCTCGCCGCCGGGCCCCGACTTCCAGGCGTCCTCGAACACCTCGTGCGCGTGGAACGGCATTCCGGCGTCCAGCAGCCGCTGCGCCTCCCGCACGGTCTCCCCGGGCGCCCGCACCACCCCCTCGGGCTGCCGCGCCACCCCCGCCGCCCCGTACGGCAACGGCCGCCCCAGCCCGTCCCGGGGCCGGGCACTGCGCGCCCGCCCCTCCGCGTCACGGTCCCGGCCGCGCGCCGGCCCTCCGGATTCCTCGTTCACCCGGCCATTCTCCGCCCCCGCCGACCGGAGTGTGATCGCCACCCGTGGAGTGAGGTAATGTTCTCCTGCACGCCGACGCGGGAGACACCCCGCCGCCGACGCGCACCGGGACGTGGCGCAGCTTGGTAGCGCACTTGACTGGGGGTCAAGGGGTCGCAGGTTCAAATCCTGTCGTCCCGACTCGAAAGAGTCGCAGGTCAGGGGCCGTTTTGGAGTAATCCGAAACGGCCCCTTGATCGTTTTTGGGGACCAGTTGGGGACCAATTCGCCTTGACCGCCTCAGCGGGCGACCACGATGGGGCTCGGCAGGGACCGGGGCGCCTTCTGCTGGCCCCTGGAGGACGAGGCGCCCCACATCCGTCAGCTCGCCGGCGGAGTGATACCGGGTCTGCTGCAGATGATGGACTACGCCAAGAGCATCAAGCCAACCCCAGGCTGGACCCCGCCAGAGGCCGACCTGGGGGATCGTCTGGGCCTCCGGATGCGGCGGCAGAAGATTCCCGATCGCGAGGTGCCGCCCCGGTACGACGTGTTTCTCGACGAGGCGGTGCTACGGCGCGCCGTCGGCGGACCCGAGGTGATGGCGGCCCAGATGTCGCAGCTCCTACAGCGCGGCAGCCAGGATGCCATCACGATCCAGGTACTCCCCTTTGCGGGGGGTGCCTACAGCGTGGGGCTCGGCGCCTACGTGATCTACGGCGGATTCGGTGGGCCAGACCCGGCCCTCGACGTCGTCTTTCTGGAGCACCAGACCGGCGGCGTCTTCCTGGAGAACGCAGAGGCCGTTGAGGAATACGCCCGGTGGCCACGCCTACCTGCGCCGGCAGGCGCTGGACCCGTCCGCTTCGGCGGCCCTCATCGCCGATGCGCGTGGTCGATTCCTGCAAGCTCGCAAGTAGGTAGAGGACCAGTGGAAGACCAGCTCGCGTACTTCACCAGCTCGTACAGCGGCTCCCCCAACAACGAGTGTGTGGCGTGCGCGTTCGCGCCGGAGGGCCTCCGCGTACGTGACTCCAAGCGGCCCGACGACGGCACGATCAGCGTGGGCCCCGAGGCGTGGCAGCCTTTACTGGCGCGGTGAACCAAGGCGCGATCTGAGCGCTGCCCACCTGTGTCGGCCCGGCGCCTTCTTGGGAGGAGCCGGGCTTCGTCGTGTCCGTACCCACGATCACCCGTGCTCCGGCGGGTGAAGTCTGGCGGTTTGGCCCAACTTGGAGCGCGGAGCGGGGTATTCAAAAGAATCTGCCCATGCGGACAAGTCCCTTGTCCGCATGGGGAATCCGAAAGGAGGAGCTGTGGCGCAGAAGCCAGTGCCGTTGGACGAGAACCACTCGGTGCGTGCCTGGTGGGGCAAGGAACTTCGGAACTGGCGCCGGGCGCGACGGCTCTCCTCCAGGGCCCTCGGCGAGTTGGTACAGCTCAGCGGCACGCTGATCGAGCGGATCGAGAAGAACCAGCGAAGGTGCACGGCGCAGCTGGCGGCCAAGTTCGACGTCGCGCTCGACGCCGGCGGGGCGTTAACGCGACTGTGGCGATACGTGGAACGCGAGGAGCAGCAAAGCGACTCTCATGCGGACAACGACGCGGACCTTCCCGCCGAAGGCGGCATGGACGACTCGCACTCGGGCAAGGTGGGGGAGATCCCGGTCTCCTATCTGAAGAGGATGTCTGCAGTGGAGCGCCGGAAGCTGATGCTCTTGCTTGGAGGACTCGGCGCTGCAGCCACGGCCGTGACCTCTGGACCGGCCCGCCCGAGGGCGGTACGCGCGGAAGACGTCCAACAGGTCCGAGCCGCCTCCATCGCCCTGTCGCAATGGGACGCTCGGTTCGGCGGGGATGGGCTCGTGCAGGGCGCCGCCGAGGGGGAGTTGGCCAGGGCTCGAGCCCTCCTGCGGCTGGACTGCCCCATCTCGCTCAGCAGGAACCGGCGTCCCGATCAGGGCGAACTCGGCGCCGGGCCACTGGCAAGTGCAGGTGCCCTCGCTTCGACGAGTGCGCGTCCGGGCCAGCTCCTGCGTCTTCTCGGTGCGCGGTATGCCGGGACACTTGACCTCGATCCAGGTACCGAGCTCGGGGAGCCAGAAGTCTGGGATGTACAGGGAGGGACTGCGGCTGCGCGAAGCCCACCCGCCGACCTGACCGTACTCGATCCGCTTCCGGGGCGCGCTGGGCCGGCAGCGCCGCCGACCTGAGGCACTCTCTGCCGTGCCAGGGTGAGGGATGCCCGCTGCGCCTGTGGTTGTACTGGTGCAGGAGACACCCAGCGCAACGCGTACCGTTCTTACCTTCTACGTCTTGCGGCGACTACTGGAATCTGCCCAAGGGGAGCAAGCGGCACGGTGGCGTCCGGATCGGGGTGAACAGGCTCGCCCGCTCTCCTGGGCGGGCGAGCCTCGCTCCCCTCTCAGGGGCGTCGTAGTCGCTTCATCGGCCCGCTCAGGCCCGGGAGGTGTCCTTGAGGGCCGCGAGCATCTCCCACGGCTTCTGCGGGAGGACCTCCCCGGTCTCCAGCAGGGACTTGAGGTTGGACAGTACGGCCGGCCAGCCGGCGGCCACGGCGTCGCGGTCGCCCGGTCCAGCGAGATCCTCGTGGGTGACGGTGAGCTGGGCGATCTCGCGGTACTCCTCGATCCCGAACGTGACCTTGGAAGGGCCGGCGGTGGGGAAGGTCATCACCAGCCGCTTGGACGGCGAGGCCTCCAGGACCGTCCCGCCACCGTCGACGGTCCCCGAGCCGTCGGCGCGTACGTGCTCCCAACTGGAGCCAACCTGCCAGTCGGAGACGTTGCTGTGTCCCCAGTACCGGCCGGTGAGGTCGGCGTCGGTCAGTGCGTGCCAGATCGTGTCCGGGGTGCTCCGGATGTACGTCACGTAGGTGAAGGTCAGCTTCTCGGTGGTGTCGCTCATGTCGTGCTCCTCGTGCGTCGTTTCTTCGGAGTGTGTCCGTGGCTTGTCAGGGGGTCGCGGGAGGTGAGAGGGGCTGGGCCGGCGCGGCGGCCGCGGCGTGGTCGCCGCGGGGACGCAGACCTACCCAGATGAGGAGGGCGCTGGCGAGCGTCACGATCACGTTCACGGTCAGCGCGAGGTGGATGCCGGCCAGTTCCCCGCTCTGTGTCGCGGCGACCGCGCTCAGGATCGGGATGCCGATGGTGATGGCCACCTGCTGAGTCATCGACGTCAGGCCGGTGGCCAGGCCCTGCTCTTCGTTCGGCAGGCCCGAGGTTCCGGTCACCGTGTACGCCACGATGGCCGTCACGTGTCCGAAGAACCCGATGAACAGCGCGGGGACGAGGATGACGAGCACGATCCGATTCGCGCCGAGGAAGATCAGCGGAAGGGTCGCCAGCCCCTGGACCAGCATGCCGGCGACCAGCACCTGCCGGGTGCCGAAGCGTCCGAGGAGGCGCCCGGCGATCGGTCCGGCGGCCACGGCCGCCAGGCCGGGTACGCCGAAGACGAGCCCGGTGGCCAGCGGCGACAGATCGAGGGTCTGCTGCATGTAGAGCGTCATCAGGAAGATCATGGCGGTCTCCATGGTGAAGATCACGAGACCGGCGTAGTTGCCCCATTTCACGGTGGGGCGCTTGAGGATGCGGACCGGGGCGAGCGGTGCGGGCGCGCGCAGCTCGATCATCCAGAAGGCGGCGAGCAGCAGGAGGCCGACGACGGCGACCGGCAGGTTCTTCTCGATGATCGCGTAGATCGAGGCCAGCAGGCCGCCGGTCACGGTCACCGCGCCGGCCAGGTCCAGCTTCACCCGGTCGGGCACCTTGCTCTCGCCGATGAGGGAAGGCGTGACGAGCAGGATGACGAGGGCGACCGGCACGTTGATGAGGAACGCGGCCCGCCAGCTCAGCAGGCTGACGAGGGTGCCACCGACGAGGGCGCCGACGGTGAAGCCGCCGGAGAGCAGGGCGCCGTTGAGACCGAGGACGCGATCGCGCATCGCGCCCTCCTCGAAGGTGCTGGTGAGCAGCGACAGGGAGGCGGGGATCGAGATCGCCGTGGCGACACCCTGTAGCACGCGTGCGGTCAGGAGCGTCTCGGGGGCGGACGCGAATCCGCCGATCAGCGATGCCGCGGTCAGCAGGACCATGCCGGAGAGGAACAGTCGGCGTCGGCCGTAGAGATCCGCCATCCGACCGAACACCAGGGCGAATCCGGCCGCGGGCAGTGCGTACGCGGACGTGATCCAGGGCAGCTCGGTCACACCGAGACCGACGCCGGTGCCCACCTGGGGGAGTGCGACGTTGAGGATCGAGAAGTCGACGGACAGCATGAATCCCGCGCCGAGCAGAACGAGAAGGACCTTCCGCTGTCTTCCGGTGATGCGAGGCGGCGCGTTGGTTTCGGTGGTCACGAGACGATTCCCCTCTCGGGTGGCCGGAAGACCGGCATCTGTCAGGAGCATGTCAGAACCGTGAATCCTCCGGCCGAGGGTGCTCTGCCGTCCCGGCCGGGTGGAATGCGGGGTGTGCGACGGGGCTACTGTGAGTCCCCTTCCGCCGACTCGGCGATGAGCTTGATGTACGCCAGGCGCCGGTCCCAGTCGGCGGCCAGTGCGGCCATCCACCGCGCCGTCGTGTTCAGGGCGGCCGGCCGGACGGCGTACCGCACCTCACGGCCGACCCGTCGGCTGGTGACCAGGCCGGCGGCGTCGAGGACGGTCAGGTGTTTGACCACGGCCTGGCGTGAGACGGGGAGCCGCTCGGCGAGCGTCGTCGCGGTGACTTCGCCCCGTTCGGCGAGGATGTCGAGCAGCTGCCGTCGAGTGGGTTCGGCGAGCGCGGCGAGGACGCTGTCGACCGCGTCGGCGCCCTCGCCGCCCCCCGTTGTCACCCGGACTGCTCGACGCGCCCCTTGAAGGCGTCGAGCACCTGCGGCCAGCCGCCGGCGTTGTCCTGCATCGCCTTGCGTCGCAGGTCCTCGGAGGCGGACAGGGTCGCGAATCCGCTCTCGACGACGCGTAGACGCGTCTTGTCGCCCTCCGCCGTCAGGATGAACTCCACCAGGGTGCTGTTGTCCTCGGTGAGTTCCTCTCCCGGGAAGGCGCTGGCCCAGCGGTATGCCACGTACGTCGGCGGATCGACCTTCTCGACGCGGACCGGGAAGTCGCCGTACTCGGGGTTCCTCGCCACCATCGACCCGCCGGGCGTCGCCTTGGTGCCGGCCACGGCCGCCGGGTCGGACACCCAGAAGCCCGGCTCGGCCACCAGGGGCCACACGCGCTCCACGGGGGCGGCGATCAGCGTCTCGCGTTCGATCAGGTCCTCGCTCATGAGGGACTCCTCGGTCGATGCCATGTGTGCAACTCCAGGGTTGCACGAGGGCGAGGTGATGCGCAACCGCAGGGTTGCACCAATGGCGGCGGCTCCGGGGGGATGGAGCCCCGGAGCCGCCACTGCGCAGGTCAGGAGGGTGCGGTCGGTCAGATGTAGTAGGTGTGGGGCTCCAGGCCGCACAGCACCCGGCCGTAGATCTCGGCGTTGACGTCGGGGGTCATCATCGCGTGCAGGCTGAAGGTGTGGAGGTCGTTGACGATGCGCCCGATCGGGACCTTGGTGTACGCCGAGGAGCCCCCGCTGGAAGCGGCGAGGATGTCCGCAGCCTCCCGGCACAGCCGCACGGCCGCACCTTCGTCGGCGCGGCAGCGCGCACGCTCTGTCATGTCCCACGCCTCCCCGGAGGCGCACTTGGCGTCCACCAGGTCGGCCAGCCGGCGCGCGTGGAACTCCGCCTCGTCGATCTTCATCATGGCCTCGGCGATCCGCAGGTGGGTCACCGGCGCCTCGCTCTGGCTCGGGTACTCGACGTAGGTGACCTTGCGGCCGGGAAGCCGCTCGAAGAACTCGTCACGGATCGCCTTGACCATGCCGAGGCAGACACCGACGGTGGACGCCGCTCCCACGGAGATGAACGGCGCCCGGTACATCGGCGTGTCGGCGTTCCGCTTCGAGACGGACTGGCTGCTGAGCACCGCCGGCGCGGGGAGGAGCCGTTCCTGGGGGATGAACACGTCCTTCGCGGTCGTGGCGACGCTTCCGGTGGCCCGCAGGCCGGTGGTGTGCCAGTCGTCCGACACCTCCAGCTCCGACAGGCGCACCGGACCCATCACGGGGTACGGCTCCCCCTCGGGGTCGAGGAAGATCGCCGCGACCTGCTGCCACCCGCTGGTGAGGGCGCCGCTGATACACGGCCAGGAGCCGTTGACGACGACGCCGCCGGGTGCCGGGACGGCCGTCGCGGTGCCGGGGCCGATGGTGGTGCACACCTGGCCGTCGGGGTCGGCGAAGACCTCGTCCTGGACCTCGTCCGGGAAGAGCCCGAGACCCCAGGAGGCTATCCAGGAGCAGGTGACGACCCATGCGGCTGATCCGTCGGCGTGGGCGATCGCCTCGGCCACCTCGACCATGGTCCGGGCGTCGCTCTCGAAGCCGCCGTGACTCCGCGGGATCCTCATCCGGAACATTCCCGCGTCGGTGAGCGCCTTGACCGTCTCCTCGTGCAGCCGGCGGTGCTCCGACGACCAGGCCGCGTTGGCGCGCAGCACGGGCGTGATCTCGGTGACGCGGCGCAGAAGCTCTTCCCGGGTCGGGACGGTGCTGGTGGACATCTCTACTCCCTGCTCGAATTCTGACGGACGGGTCGGACGGGTCGGGCGGGTGATCAGTCGAAGAACCTGTTGAACTCGTCGATGACGGCCTGCGGCGCTTCCTCGACGAAGTAGTGGCCGGCGTCCGGCACCACCACGACGCGCACGTCGGTTCCCTGGCCCGGCAGCGTGGCCTTCATCTGCTCGGCGAAGAGGCCGTCGCCGAGGTTGGAGACCATCCCGAGCATCGGTGCGGTCACCTTGCCGTAGGTGCCGAGGTCGACGATGTCCTGGCCGAACGTGCGGTACCAGCCGCTGCCGCCGCTGATGGCCCCCGGCCTGTCATAGGCGTGGGCGTAGACGGCCCGGTCCGACGGCGTCACGGCGGTCCGGTCCAGGAGGAAGTTGTCGAAGATCCAGTCGACGAGGATCCGGGTACGGCCGGCCAGCAGCTGTTCGGGCAGGCCGGGGACCTGGTGGAAGGCGAACCACCACGGGAAGAAGGGCGCGTCCGGCGGCGGGAGCATCGGGATCCCGTACATGGACGGGTCCGGGTGGACCACGTCGAGCAGTGCGACCTTGCGGGTGGCCGACGGATGGTTGACCGCGAAGCTGAACGCCACCTGGGCGCCGATGTCATGACCCGCGATGTCCACCTCGTCGTGGCCGAGCGCGCGGACGAAGCCGTGCACGACCCGGGCCATGGTCTTCTTGTCGTAGCCGGTGGCCGGCTTGTCGGAGCCGCCCATGCCGGGCAGGTCCAGGGCGATGACGTGCCGTCCGGCCGCCGCGAGCGCGGGCATCACCTTGTGGTACTCCCACCAGGTCTGCGGCCAGCCGGGCAGCAGGATCAGCGGCCTTCCCTCGCCGCCTGCGACGTAGTGGAGGCGGACGCCGTCCACGGTGACGTACTCGCTGCGGAAGTCTCCGGTCAGCGAGCCCGCGAGTTCGGCGTCGGACGGGACGGGACTCGTACTCACTCTTCTCACTCCTCTTCCGGTGGGGCGGGGCGGTTGCCTCGAAGGGTTCTCTCCACGGCCCGGCGGTCAGGGCAGCCTGTGCGTCCCGGCGCCGTCGAGCAGATAGGCGGGGGCGACCGCGGTGGCGTCGGTGCGCACCAGTTCCACCAGCGCGGCGCCCGCGATCTCGGGGGTGAGCAGCGGACCCGCCTTCCGGAGGAAGTCCTCCACGGACACCCCGGCGCGGGCGGCGTACGCACGGACCGCCGGCCTGCCGACCCCGGTCAGCGGGGCGAACTTCGGCAGCACCGTGGTGAAGGTGAGGTCCAGTCCGGCCCGGTCCGCCTCGCCCTGCGCGTAGCCGGTGATGAAACGCTGGGTGGCCTTCGCGCCCGCGTATCCGCCGCTCAGGGGCGAGCCGCCCAGGACGGCACCGCTGCTGATGACGACGACCCGGCCGCCCGGCCGCAGCGGTGTGAGCAGCGCCTCGCGCAGCCAGTGGAAGGTGACGCGGACGTCCGTCTCCCAGCCGGCCGAGAACGTCTCCCACGTCTGCTCCTGCAGTGGCCGCATGTGCGGTACGGCTCCGGCCACCAGGACGACGGTGTCGGGTTCGAAGCGGTCGATGAGCTCGGCCGCCACCCTCGGGTCGCCGGCGTCGGCGTGCTCCGGCCGGACGGAGCCGGAACCGTTCGTCGGCGGGGGGAACGTCGCCGGGGTGCGGGACACGGCGACGACGGGGGCGCCGGCCTCGGCGAAGGCGGAGGCGATGCCGTGGCCCAGGCCGCGGCTCGCGCCGACGACGATCGTCGTCCTGCCGGACAGGTCGCTCATGAATTCTCCTTCAGGGCACGGCGCTCGATCTTGCCGACCGGCGTGCGGGGTATCCGGTCGACGAACTCGACGCGCCGGATCTTCTTGTACGGCGCGACGCGCGCGGCGACGAAGGCCGTGATCTCCTTGGGCGGGGTGGGTTCCGTCACGACGACGAAGGCCTTGGGAATCTCGCTGGCCTCGTCGTCCGGAACCCCGATCACCGCCGCGTCCACGACCTTCGGGTGGGTCATCAGCACCGCTTCGAGCTCGACCGGGGACACCTGCTGGCCCTTGTACTTGATGAGCTCCTTGATTCGGTCGACGACGAACAGCTCACCGTTCTCGTCCATGTAGCCGAGGTCGCCGGTACGCAGGAAGCCGTCCGGTTCGAGCACCTGGCCCGTGGCCTCCGGGGCACGGAGGTACCCCTTCATCACGTGCGGGCCGCGGACGAGGACCTCGCCGCGCCGGCCGGGCCCGAGCTCCTCACCCGTGACGGCATCGACGACCTTGCACTCCACATTGGGGGAGTTGTGGCCCACGGAACCGGCTGAGACACCGCCGTCGTGCTGCATGAACGACACCAGGGCCTCGGTCAGGCCGTACCCCTGGCCGATGGCACAGCCGAGCCGCTCCCGGCACACGCGGGCGATCTCGGGGTCGAGTGCCGCCCCGCCGGAGACGATCGAGCGCAGCGACGACAGGTCGTACCGGTCCACGAGGGGGCTTCGTGCGAGGAGGACCGCGATGGTCGGTACGACGTAGAGGCGTGTGATGCGGTGGTCCTGGATCGCCTTCAGATACGCCTCGGGCTCGAAGCGCTCCATGGTCACCAGCGTCGCCCCTTGGAGGAGGGTGGCGTTCATCACCATGATCAGACCGAACGCGTGGTGGAAGGGAGGGACCGCCAGCACCTTCTCGCCCCGCTCCAGGGGGGCGACCTCGCTGGTCTGCAGCACGTTGGCGATCATGTTCCGGTGTGTCAGCATCACTCCCTTGGGATGGCCGGTGGTCCCGCTGGAGTGGAGGAGTGCCACGACGTCCGCCGCCGGCTCGATGTCCGGCCCGGCGTCCGGGGCGAGAGGCGGCGCGTGGCCGACCAGCGCGGAGAACGGCGTGGCTCCGTCCGCCTCCCCGAGCACGACGATCTCCGTGACCTTCGTCCGTGCCATCAGGGTGTGGGCCTTGGCCACGGCGGAGGGCGAGGTCACCAGCAGCCGGGCACCGGCCTCGTCGAGGAGCGTCGTCAACTCGTCGACCGTGTCGAGGGGGTTGAGGACGACCACGGTTCCGCCGACCGCGGCGACCGCGTGGAAGACGATCGGGTACTCGGGCACGTTGGGAGCGAGGATCGCCACCACGTCGCCCTTCCCGAGGTCTCGCGCACGCAGCGCGGCCGCCATGCCGCGGACCGCCGAGATCATCTGCCCGTAGGTGTAGGAACGGGCCCCCGAGTGGTCGACGGCCGCCGGCAGCTCGGCGTACCGCTCCGCCTGCCGGAACACGTACGAGGTGAACGGGGTGTCGGGGACGGGGAGCCGTGGGCGGGGGCCGGTGAAGATCACGACTCCACTTCCGCCCGGCTGTACGTGCTGCGGCCCGGCTGGTAGGCACGCTTCTCGAACTGCTTCAGCGCCACGTTGATCCATTCGTTGCCGCTGAGCCGCGAGAGCTCCCACAGCTTCGCCTGGTCGTAGTCGATCGCGGTCGGCAGATCCATGGTGGTGGTCCGCTCGTACACCTGCTTCGCCAGTTCCAGGGTGACGGGGTTCTTGTTGATGATCTTGCGGACGACGCGGTCGGTCTCCGAGTCGAGCCGGTCCGCCGGCACCGCCCGGTTCACGAGGCCGTACTCCGCCGCCTGCTTTCCGGTGAGGGTGTCCCCGGTGAGGATGTAGTAGAGCGCCTGCTTCCGGGGCAGATTGTGAGTCGCCGCCCATGTCGCCCCGCCGGCCGGAAAGATGCCGAAATTGATTTCCGAGAGTCCGAAGAGCGCGGTCTCCGACGTGATCGCCAGATCGCAGAGGCCGGCCACCAGGAATCCGCCGCCGAAGGCGAAGCCGTTCACCTTGGCGATCGTCACGGCGGGAAAGGCCTTCAGCCGCTTGAACCAGTTGAGCGCCACCAGGTTGGTGCGGTAGAACCGCTGCGGCTCGTCGAACGGCTCCAGGAAGCACTCCTCCAGGTCCATTCCGGAGCTGAAGCTGTCGCCGTTGCCGGTGATGACGACGGCCTTGACCTGGCCGTCCGCCTCGATGGCGTCCAGAGCCGCATTCATGTCGCGGTGCATCTGGGGGTTCATCGCGTTCTTCTTGTCCGGCCGATTCAGATAGATGGTGGCCGTCGGACCGTCGATGTCGAGCTTTACCGTTTCCAGCGTGATCACGTGGTGCCCTTCCTTTTCCCTGGGAAAGATCGACCTGTGGACATGAGCATCACATGATCCGGATACGGTGGACTTCTCGCATCTTGCTTTGTCGGCAGTGCGGCGGGGAGTCGTCAGTTTCCGTATCGGAGAGATGATTCGGATTTCCTGGGCGAGTCGTCCGAAGGCGGGCAGCATCGGTTCGAGCAGCAGGGTCAGGAGAATCACGCGCTCGGACGCTCCGCCGGGATCCGTTTCCGTGCTGGCCCGCCGCAGATCCAGGGCGGCGGTCTGCTCGGCGAGGCGGGCGTAGGGGACGAGCGAGGACCAGTCGCAGTCCAGTCCGAGCGAGTGCAGCGTGTGCAGGCACTCGCCTATGCCCCGTCTCGCCGGATGCTCCTCCGAGACCTCCCAGCCCGGTTCCGCCATCAACGCGCTCACCCCCGCGCCGTCCTCCTGGTGGTCACCGTGCTCGGCCGGGCCCGACCTCGCGCTGGCGGCCGGCCGCAGGCCGCACATCAGGGAGTTCCGACTGTCCCCGCCGGCCCCGGAGGCGGACAGGACGGCGATTACGTGCCTGGCGTCGCCGACCGACAGCCCCCGGACCCCGATCAGGGCGCGGATCAGGCGCGGCCGGTGCAGGTGCGACTCGTCGTACCGGGCCTGGTTCGCCGGGACCCGGCGGCCCGGCGGCAGCATCCCTTCGCGCAGGTAGTACGTGATCGACGCGTGGGAGACCCCACTGCGGCGGCTCAGTTCGGACAGGCGTACGGTCGCTCTCCCTCAGACCCGTGCCACGAACTCGGTCGGATGCTCCGGTGGGACGAAGGGACCCCAGGCGAACGCCGGCCACCAGGTCTCCGGAGGCGCGCTCCAGGACAGCTCACTGACCTGTGCGAACGTCCGCCTGCCCGTGAGCGAGCGGAACACGTCCAGGCTCCCGCCGCGGACGGTGGCCGCCGCCTCGCCGGTGCCGACCGACCATGTGCCGCCGGGCGTCGCGATGCGCAGCGCCGGCAGCTTGTGCTCCGCCACCGACAGGCCGAATCCCATGGCCACCAGTTCCAGGGAGTCGGGGAGGCCGGGTTGGTCGCCGGTCGCCGGCACCCCCAGCGCACGGCGGATGTCGCAGTGATGGGAGACGATGTCCATGAGCGCGATGCGCGGCCGCAGGCCAGGGGCGCGCGCCAGGGTTTCCGTCATCGCCTCGTCCATGTCCGTCCAGCGGGCCAGGAGTTCGTCGATCGGTACGGCCTTCGGCGGCGGAGGAACATCGGGCAGGTCGCGGGGGTCCTCGGCGACGACCCGTCGGCAGACCTGGAGGAGGTGGCCGACGAGGTCGCGCACGGTCCAGTCCGGACACGCGGGCACGGGCAGTCCGGCGGCTTCCGGACGATCCCGCAGCAGGCGGACGATGTCATCGCGGACGCCCCCGTACGCATGCCCGTACGAGAGGTCGGGTCGCTGGGATTCGGTCATGGGCCTCTGTCCTCGTGGTCGCGGTGACGGGAATCATGGGGATCGGCCGCCGTTCCCGCCTGGCGCCGGGAAACGTGTCCCGCCTCGTGCAGCCAACGGATCGTGTCGCGGATCGTCTCGGCGACGGGCCGGGCGGCGACGTCCCCGGTCGGTGCGCTCGGGTCGACCGGCACCGCGTACGCGCAGGTGTACACGGCGCCGTACTCCGCGGGGATGCGCCAGGGCCACACCCGCTGCGCGAGGCTCGCGAGCATGCCGAACGGCAGCATGGCGCGGGCCGGCAGGAAGGCGGCGGGAAGCCGACGGCCCGTCCCCGTACGCACCGCCCGGACGTAGTCCCGGGTCGTCAGGTAGCGGTTCGGGCCGAAGAACCGGTTTCCCGTGCCCGCCTCCTTCATGACGAGGCGGGCATGGAGCTCGGCGGTGTCGCGGACATCGCCGATCGGGAAGCCGCCGAGCGGCCAGAGGGGCATCATGCCTCGCAGTTCCCCGCGGAGCCGGGCGTTCTGGTCGCCGAGATGTGGGTCGTGCGGGCCCAGCAGGGCCGGCGGGTAGGTGATCACCACGGGTGAGCCCGCGGCCTGATGGCGCCGGGCGACGACCTCTGCGGCGGCTTTGCTCCCCAGGTACGTCTCGCGAGGGCTGCCGACGGGGGAGCCTTCGGCGATCGTGGGCCCGGCGGCGGGGAACATCGACCCCACGGTGGAGATGTGGACGATCGGATCCGCTCCGGAACGCACCGCGGCACCGAGGACCAGTTCGGTGCCGCGGACGTTGGTGCGCCGGGTCTCGGCGTGCCGTCTGCTGTCGAACGAGTACACCGAAGCCGCGTGCAGCACCGCGTCGGTTCCGTCGACGAACCTGGTCACGTCACCTGCGTCGGTGACATCACCCGGCATCACCTCCACGGCGTCCGTCGCTACGCCCAGGGGGGCCAACGCGGCTTCCACCCTGGCCGGATCGCGGACGAGCAGGCGCACACGAGCGCCTCGTCGCGCGATGGCAGCCACCGAATGGGCGCCGACGAAACCGGTCCCGCCCGTCACGGCCACCAGCATGTGAGTTCCTCCTGTCTGCCGGGCACCACTGAGCCGGCCTTCACGACCGGGACGCCATCAGCTCCTGGCTGATGTCCTCCAGGCCCCGGCTCTTCGTCTCCGGCCCGACGCGCAGGAAGAGGAGCGCCGCCAGAAGCAGCGGCACCGCGCCGATGACGGCGGTCAGACCGATGGAGGGAACGGCCGCGGCCGCCACGGTGAGGGAGAGGATCAGGACGCCGCCCACCTTGGTCATGCCCGCCGCGAGTCCCGTGCCGTGCGAGCGGACCAGTGTCGGGTAGACCTCGGCGGCATAACCGGCGACCACGGCGACGACCGTGCTGGCCCCGGTCAACGGCACCACGAGGAGCAGCGAGAGCAGGAGACGGTCCTCCGCGAGGGAGTCGCCCGCCACGAGGAACCCGAGGAGCGCGAGCCCCGTCACCGCGCACACGGTGACCAGCGTCCTCCGGCTTCCCCAGACCCCGTACATCCATGCGGCGACGACGGTGAGCGGAAGGCCGAGGACGGCGGCGTTGCGCACGACGTAGTCCGAGTTGACCTCCGAGTAGCCGAGGTGCTGGAGGTTCGTGGGTACCCACATCTGGAAGCCGAAGGTCATCAGGCCGACGCCGATGCCGAGGATCCCGATCGCGAGGGTGGGGCCGAGAAGCGGGCCGCGGAGCAGCGTCCGATAACTGCCGCGTCCGGCCTCGGTGCGGACGGTCTGCTCCGGGGCGTCGTCCGTCTCCGCGACCGCGCCGTACTTCGCCATCACTTGCTCGGCTTCCCGGCGACGGCCGGAAGCGAGGAGGAAACGCGGGGACTCCGGGATCCACCTGTTCAGGGCGATGAAGAGCAGGCCGGTGGGGAGACCGATCAGCCAGAGGATCCGCCAGCTGTACGTCGGGGTGAGCTCCGCCGCGAGCCAGCTCGTGATGACGTAGGCGCCCGCGATGTCGCCGCCGATGAGGACCATGAGCCAGCCGCGGTGCCGGGCCGGGATGGTCTCGGCGAGCAGGGTGAAGGTGATGGGCAGCATGCCGCCGGCCCCGATGCCCATGAGACCGCACATCACCAGGTTCCAGGTGAACCCGGGCATCGCGCCGCAGATGGAGGTGGTGACGAAGAGCATGCCGGCGAAGAGCAGGGAGGAACGCCGTCCGATGCGGTCGCCCAGCCACCCCCAGATGAGGGATCCGATCACCGTTCCGGTGATGCCGGCCAGCGGCAGCCAGGAGACGGGGATGTCTCCACCGGGGTTCATAGGTGATTTCAGGCCGTACTCGTGGGCGACTCCGGGCGCGACGAAAGCGAGTGCCGTCGGCTTCATGACATCGATGGTCACGGCGATCGCCATCACGATCAGCAGCGCGATGTGCGGGCCGCGGAGTGGTGCGTCGTCGAGCGCGCGGATGCGAATCCGTGCGGATTCGCGCTGGATCTCCTTGCCCCGGCGGGGCACCAGGCCGTACAGGACGGCGAGCAGCCCGAGGACGATCAGTACCATTCCGGCGATCATCGAGGCGTCCGCTTCCATTCCCCGCATGTGATAGCCCATGTGACGGGCGCTCACGTACATGGGCAGGTGCAGCAGCACTCCGAGGGTGCAGGCGAGCGCACCGGCCCAGAAGGCGAACGGATGCTCGAAGCCGTGGTGGGTGGTGTCGCTCGAACGGGTTCTGTCTCCAGCGCTGGGCATGGGCGTCCTTCAGTCGCGTGAGGATGGCTGTCGCCGCTGAGCTCCGACGGCGCTGCCATCCTGGGGCCCCGTGCACGGCCGTGACTTCTCGCATGTTGCTGCCGTGCGATTCCTTCGGACCCGAACTCCGGTCTGTATGGGTGAAGTCCAGATCAGGCACAGACAGAGGAGTCATCCATGTCCACCGCACACACCGCAGAGACGACCGCGATCGTCACCGGCGCAGGCCGTGGTTTCGGCAGAGGCATCGCGACCGCGCTGGTCGAGGCCGGCGTCCGGGTCATCGGGGTCGCCCGTTGCGCGGAAGGGCTCGAAGAGCTGCGCGTCGAGTTGGGCGACGGATTCGTCCCCGTGGTTGCCGATGCGGCCGACCCGTCGCTGCCCGATCGGCTGATCCACGCCTACCGGCCCCGCACGCTGGTCCTCAACGCGGGGGTGAATCCGGTCCTCGCTCCGCTGCACGAGCACACGTGGGACACCTTCCGTGATGCATGGGAGACGGACGTGAAGCAGGTGTTCCACTGGGTCCGCTCGGCACTTCGGCACCCCCTGCCGCCGGGAAGTTCGGTACTCTCCCTGTCGAGCGGTGCGGCGGTCAACGGCTCCTACCTCACGGGGGGTTACGCCGGCGCCAAGGCGACGATCCGCTTCATCTCCGCCTATGCCGCGGACGAGTCGGCACGTGGCGGTCTGGGCATCCGATTCGTCTCCGTCCTGCCCAAGCTCACCCCCGCGACGGATCTGGGAGCCGGCGCGGTGGCCGCCTACGCGGCGCGTCGGGGAGTCGACGTCCCCACGTTCCTCGCCGATCTCGGAGCGACTCTGACGGAGGAGCAGGTGGGGACGGCCTTCCTCGAACTCGCCGAGAAGTCCGAGCTGGACCGACCGGCGTACCTGCTCACCACGGACGGCCTCAGGGCGTTGTGACGAGGGGGAGACCCATGGCGACGGCGGATCGCGACGAAGGCGAGGTTCCGATGAACGGCACAGTGAGAGTCGAACACCCCGGTGCGACCATGGGCCTGCTGCTCGGCGCCGCGGAGAGGCTGTTCGGGGAGAGAGGCTACGCGAGCACGTCGTTGGACGCCGTCGTGGCGGCAGCGGGCGTGACCAAGGGCGCGGTCTACCACCACTTCCGCAACAAGGCCGCGCTCTTCCGGGAGGTGTTCGTCCGCCAGCAGAAGCGGGTGGCGGCGGAACTGGAGCAGGCCGCTGCCCGTGCGCCTGACGCCGGGTCGGCACTGCGCGGCGCCGCGCGTCTCTTCCTGGAGCGCTGTATGGACAGGAGGTTCCAGCGGATCGCCCTGCTCGACGCGGGTGCGGTACTGGGGTGGGCCGCGGCTCGGGAGATCGAGCGCGAGCACACACTGAGGGTTCTGCAGGCGAGCATGAGGGAGGCGGCGCCAGGCGCCCTCGACCCGGAAACTCTGGCCGTGCGTTGCCAGATGATCTTCGCGGCCCTGCAGGAGGCGGGAATGCTGTTGGCCCGTTCGGCCGAACCGGAGCAGGTACTGGTCACGGTGACACGCGAGGCCGAGCGCCTGCTCGCGCCGTTCGACGCGCCGAGGCTCCGCTGAGACGTTCGTGCCGGCTCACCTGCCCGCGATCCACTGCGCGTGGAGCCCGTGCGGGATCCGTACGGGCAGGCGGACGGTCGCGACGGGCGGGCCGGCGAAGTCCGCCGTGTCGAGGACGACCAGTTCGCCTCGATCGCTGTCCCGGTCGTGCACGAGGCTGAGCAGCCAGCCGTCCGCCTCGGGCGCGGCGGCGTGGCGCGGTACGAACACCGCTTCGCCCGTCTCTCGTCCGGGTCCGAAGACGTGGACGTCGACAGCACCGGTCGCGAGGTCGTGGCGCAGCAGTGAGGGCCCCGCGAGAGCGGCGCCCTCACCCGGCCGCACGCCTACGGTGAAGGCGTACCGGTACGGCGAGCCCGAGTACCGGTCGTCGATGCGGGGGAACTCCTCGACGTGATGCGACAGCCGGACCTCGGACACCGTTCCTCCGAGGCGGTCCACGGTCCAGCGCCACAGCGTCGGCGCGGACTCGCTGGGATGCAGGGGGTCGAGGTCGAAGGCGCGCTCGTGGCGGACGACGTCGACGACGATGTCACGTCCCTGCTCGTAGGCGTTGACGGGGTGGAAGACGAAGCACGGATCGACCTCCGCCCAGAGGACATCGGCGTCGGCCCCGTCGCGGGGCAGTATGCCCAGTCGTGCGCCGTGTCCCTCGTCCCATGCGTAGGGAACGCGTGAGCCGGCGGCCGCCGCCCGCGCGCTGTAGGTGACCGGCAGGTCGTACAGGATGACGTGACGTTCCGTCAGCGAGAAGGCGTGCATCATCGGGGTGCCCTTGACGGTGATGGTCTCGCGCCGGCGCACGCGGCCCGTCGCGTCCAGGGTCACGTGGTCGACCCCGGGCCGTCCGGGCTCGTACGTGACCGCGTGCAGCTCCCCGGTAAGCGGGTCGTGCAGCGGGTGGGCGCTGAATCCGCCGGAGAGCGTGCCGTCGAAGTCGAACCGCTCCAGGGAGTCGAGCTCGGGCCCGAGGCGGATCGGAAGGACCCCGCCGTCGCCGAGTGCCAGGGTGCGTCCGGCGTGGTGGACGACGTTGGCGTTGGCATTGTCCGAGAGCCCGTGGCGGGGGCCCGGGGTGGGGAGGGTGCGGAGGGCGCGGGCGACCCGGTCCGTGCGCAACCAGCGATTGCGGTACCACGCGACCTTCCCGCCGTGCAGCCGGAGCCCGTGCACCATGCCGTCGCCCGCGAAGGCGTGGTCACGGGCCGGATCGTGATCGCCCAGGGTGTTGGGGCCGATGCGCAGGAGCGTGCCGTCGAGCTCTGCCGGCAGTCGTCCGTGCACGGGGAGATCGAAGAGGGTGACCTCCTCGGAGACCGGCTGGTAGCCGGTGCTCAGGAGGTGTGACGTGCTGTACAGATGATGAGTGGGCATCGCTGTCCATCCTCGTGAATCACTGTTACGTAACGCCGTTATGGAAGGCTCGCAGCGGCATGGAAGGATGTCAAGGGTGAGCCCACGTGAAGCAGATCCGGCTGTCGGCGCCCAACTCGTCCGAGTGGCGGCCGCGTTGTTGGCGGAGGAGGGGCCCGCGGCGCTGTCGACGCGCCGTCTGGCCGCCGCCGTGGGGGCCTCCACCACGGCGGTCTACACCCAGTTCGGCGGAAAGAGCGACTTGGTCCGGGCGATGGTGCGGGACGGCTTCCAGCTACTGGACCGCCGCCTCGGCGCGGTGGGCGAGTCGCGGGACCCCGTCGCCGACATCGGAGCCCTCGGTTGGGCATACCGGCGCAACGCCCTGGAACACCGGCACCTCTACAGCGTGATGTTCGGTGGAGCCGGTCTCAGCGGCTTCTCCCTCAGCGACGAGGACCGCCAGCACGGCCGCTACACCCTCAGGGCCCTCGTCCGGGCCGTGGAGCGGTCCATCGAGACGGGCCGTCTCGATGAGGGGGACCCGCAGATGGTGGCGCATCAGATGTGGATCGCGCTGCACGGACTCGTCACGCTGGAGCTGGGCGGCTACCTCGTCGAGCCGTACGAGCCCGACGACTGCTTCGAGGCGCAGGTGCTCGGACTTCTCGTGGGCGCCGGGGCCGATCGCGCCGAGTCGGCCGTGTCGTTGCGGCGGGCTCGTGAGCGCTGTCTGCCCCGGGACGGCGAGTGACGGGATGGCGCCTGGAGAAATGAACGAGAGGCCGCGGACGCCCGCGGCCTCTCGTTCGTGGCGGCGTGTCGCCGCGCCGGTATGTCAGACCGCGCCGGGCGCGGCCATTTCGTACTGGGGTACCTGCCAGCTGTCGAGTTCGGGGAGGGCGAGCAGGATGGGGAGGTCGAAGGGGCGGAACTCCCTGGTCCGGAGGTCGACTTCCAGAGGCCGGCCGGACCGCACCGTCACCGGCTCGCTGGCGCCGATGAACAGGGGCTGACGGTTCCAGGGGCGCGGGTCGATGCCGTCCTTGGCGACGACGGCGGCGCGCAGGTACCACCGGCCGTCGGGCAGTCCGTCGAGGTGGTACTCCCGGGGGGAGTCGAGGATGTCGCATGCGGCCGGAGCCCCCTGGACAATGGGGTCCTTGAAGGCGGCGACGTAGACCCGTGTGGGCAGCTCCGTGCGGGGGACGGACACGGAGCCGTGCACCGACGTGGGGCAGTTGTCCGTGCGCGGTGCGGATAAGCCGGTCGGCAGGATGGGGATGCCGACGTTCGCGAGGGTGCGGTAACGCGTGGGGGAGACGCCGACGCTCCAGGTGAAGCGGCTGGTGAACGTCCCCAGACTGTTGTAACCCACCTTGTAGGAGATGTCGGTGACGCTGAGCTGCGTCTCCAGGAGGAGGCTCTTCGCGCTGTGGACCCGGACGGCCGAAAGGAATCGGCCGGGCGAGGTGCCGGTGAGGTCTCTGAAAACTCTGGAGAAATAGAACTTGCTGAGAATCGCAGTACTCGCCATTTCGTCCAGCGAAAGCGGCTCGCCATAGCGGTCCCACATGGTTCTGATTGCGCGTTCGACAGCGGCTTGCAAAACATCTCCCTAATCGCGAGCGAAGAAGCAGATGGAGCCCGGAGGAACTCATATTTCTCTGGTGTGTTTCGCAGTACCTCTTGTGTCTTGAGATGCCCGAAAATGGCACCCCGCACGATCGGGATACTAGCGGTATGTGATGTCGCTTACAATGGTGCCTGTGTGAGGGGCGGCCGTTATGTTCCGGATCCGGTCCGCATCCACCCGCCGACGGTATGGGCGTGGGCCGCCGTCATGCTCACCCATGCGGCGAGCGCGGACCCGGAGCAGGCAGCGCACGGAGTCGGGGACCACAGGCCCGGCGGCCTCCTCGGCGGCCCGCGCCGCCCTCGCGAAGGCATCCGCGACGACGGGAGCGCCCGCCGCCCAGGAGAGGTCCTTCGGCAGGGGTGCCGGCGGCAGGAGGTCGGGGGAGACGCCCGGTTCCCCGACAGTGCGGGCAGCGGAACGGATCAGCCGGGACAGGACGTTCAGGACGGGGCCGAGGGCACCGGCAGGCGCGCCCGGTGGTAGTGGCACGTCTTCCAGGAACACGTTGACCATGCGGTTGAGGTACTGCAAGGTCACCGCCACCCCGACCAGCTCCGGGGCCTGATCGGGCGGGAACGGTGCCCCGCCACCCGGAGCCCGCCGCACCGCGTTCGCCTCCGTCGACGCGGCGACCGCCCGTACCCCCGCGTCGACGGAGCTCACGATCCTGCCCTCGGTCACGGTCGCACCACCGGGCAGCAGGCCCCCAGCGTGGTGGCGTGCATGCGCACGCAGAGGGGGCACGTGTTGCCGACGGAGACGGTGACGGCCGCTGCCTCCTTCGCCGTGCGCGACGCGAGGCCGGGAACGGGCAGGCTCTCCCGCGGCATCAACCTGCTTCCGGCGAGCAGCGGGGGCACGGGGGAGTGAAGCGCGATCGGGGGCGCGAGCACACCGAGCTCACGCTCCAGCTCCTGGTAGACCGTGCGACGGTGCCCCGCGCCGTGTCGAAGCCCACCGGGCTGACGTGACGGACCTGTGCCGGCGACAGGCCCCGCAGCGAGGCCCTCACGAGCTTCGTGCGCACGGATGCCTCCCCCTCCCGACCGCTCCGGTTGCCCCGGGCCGGTCAAGGAATAGGGAAGAAGGCGCGCACGAACCTCTCGAAGAGGCGGTCACCGATGGTCCAGCGCATGCGCGGCAGCAACCGCGAGGGCACGCCAATCCGGTACCGGATCCGAGGGTTCTCACTGGTCACCGCCTTCTCGATCACCTTGGCCACGGTTTCCGCACGTACCGCCATCCGCCCCCGCCCGGTGGGGCGGTCGGTCTCCCGGTAGGCGCCGTGCCAGTCGACGAAGTACTCCCAGAACTCGTCGTACAGCTCGGATCCCTCCTGCCGGGACATGCCGAGATCGGCGACCGTGGTCGGGACGAAGCCGCCGAGTACGGGAGAGGGCTCGATGAGCACCACCTTGATCCCGAACCTGGCGACCTCGTGCCGCAGCGAGTCGCCGATGGCCTCCAGGGCGTGCTTGGTCGCCTGGTAGTAGCCACGACCGGGCGTCGCGAACTGCCCGAAGATCGAGGACATGATCACCACCCGCCCCTGTCCGTGGGCGCGCATCCCCGGCAAGACCAGCTGGGTCAGCCTCGACAGGCCGAACACATTGGTCTCGAACTGCCGGCGGACCTCGTCCATCGACGTCTCTCCGATGGTCCCGTTGAGGCTGTAGGCGGCGTTGTTGATGAGCGTGCCGACTCCGCCGTGCTCGGCCGTTATCTTCTCGACGGCGTCGATCATGGACTGCTCGTCGGTGACATCCAGGTGCAGCACCTGGATGCCCTCGGCGGCGAGCTCGCCGAGGGCGTCGACGTCGCGGGCGGTCGCGTACACCGGCCAGCCGGCACGGTGCAGCCGTAGGGCGGCGGCCCGTCCCGTGCCCGACGACAGTCCGGTGCCCGAGGAGGCGCCGGTCAACAGGACGGCCCGGGGCGCCCCCATCAGCCGACACCCCCCGCATCGACGTCGGGCTGCTGGGAGATCCTGCTGTGGGCCACCGACCCGCCGAGCCCGAGCCCGTCCACGAGCCGGTTGATGAAGGCGAACAGTGCCGACGTGAAGACGGCCTCCAGCATCTCCTCATTGCTCCAGCCGGCCTCGGTGACCCGTGCCCAGTCCTCGTCCGTCACCTTGTACGCGGCCCTGCTCACCTGCGTCACCAGTCGCATCAGCGCCAGTGTCCGGGCGTCGATCGGCAGCTCCTCCGGCTCGTTCGCCACGGCGATCGCCCGGGTGAGTTCCTCACCGCCGCCGAACTGCGTGAGGAACCAGTTGTGGGTGCCCACGCAGTAGGGGCAGCCATTGATTTTTGAACTCCAGGCGGAAATCATCTCGCGCGTCGCGCGCGGCAGGATGCCGTCGCCGAAGGCGCCGATGTATCCGGCCAGCACGACTTCCAGGAGATCCGGCCTGGTGGATACGAGTCGGAACATGTCGGGAACGAAGGGAAGACCGGTGGTCTTCTTGATCCGCTCGTACAGTTCCGCAGTCATTCCGGCCGCCTCCGCCTCGTCGATCAGAGGGACGCGGACACCTGGTATAGGTCGGTCATTCATGAACCGGACGCCTTTCGTTGCTCGATGTAGGGATGTGCCCCTCGCGCCGTCGATGAATTCACTGCAGCTGGCTTCACGGAGGGGGGGCAGATATGAGCTGTCCTCATTTCCAGATGCGCGAGGCCGACCGAGGGGAATCCCCCCGAGCCGGGTGGACTCCGTGCTCCGGCCCCTACGGGAGGAGCCCGCGCCGGCCTCCTCTAGGCTGAGCGGCATGATCACCGCGGGACAGGTGCAGCGGGCGGGCGGAGGGCGTCGATGACCCGGGAAGCGGACTTCGAGAGCGTGTCCGACAACCACCGCACGGAACTCTTCGCACACTGCTATCGCATGATGGGATCGGTCCACGACGCGGAGGACCTGGTGCAGGAGACGTTTCTGCGCGCCTGGCGGTCCTACGGCACGTTCGAGGGCCGGTCTTCGCTACGGACCTGGCTGTACCGGATCGCGACGAACGTGTGCCTGAGCGCACTTGAGCATCGCGACCGCAGACTGCTGCCGACCGGCCTCGGCACGGAATACGCGGATCCGGCGTCGCCCTTGGCCGCCGCGCTGCCGGAGGTGCCCTGGCTGGAGCCCGCACCGGACCTGCTGCTGGGCGTGGCCGCGGACGACCCGGCGACCGTGGTGGCCCACCGGGCCAGCTGCAGGCTCGCTCTGGTCGCCGCTCTTCAGTGGCTGCCGCCCCGGCAGCGAGCGGTACTGCTCCTCCGTGACGTGCTGGCCATGCCCGCGGGGGAGGTCGCCGACCTCCTCGGTACGAGCGTCGCGGCGGTCAAGAGCGCGCTCCAACGGGCCCGGAGCCAGATGGAGCAGCTCGCCCCCGCAGAGGACAAGGTCACCGAATGCCTCACACCGGACCAGCAGCACCTGCTCGACCGGTACGCGAAGGCGTTCGAGAACGCCGACGTCCAGACGCTTCTGGAACTGCTGACGCAGGACGCCGTGGCGGAGATGCCGCCCCTGCCGTGCTGGTTCGCCGGTCGTGACGCCATCGTCCGGTTTTTCGCCACTCATGTGCTGACGGCACCGGGCAGGTTCCGGCTGGTGCCCAGCGCTGCCAACGGGCAGCCGGCCTTCGGCCTGTACCGACGTGACGCCGACGGTCCGCATCACGCGCATTCGGTCACCGTCCTCACCCTGGCCGGGCACAGGATCTCCCGGATCTCCGGCTTCCTCGACGCAGGTCTCCTTCGTCCGTTCGGACTCCCACCGACCTGCGGCGGCCGATGAATCCGATCGGACTCGGGCAGGTGACGAGGGGCGCGTGACCGGTTGAGTTCGCCGGACACACGCCCCTCGGCTCGGGCGGGCGCGTCCGCGGGGAGTCAGCCGCGCTCGACCAGGACGACGAGCGCCACCCCGAGGGCCAGGCCCGACAGCACACCCACCCAGGTGCCGTAACCCTGGTGCAACTGCCTGCCCACGATCCCTCCCGAGAGCGGCAGGAAGACGAGAGCGGCGAGAGCGGGTGGCTCGGCGAGCCAGTCGGGTCGGCGCATCAGCTGGCGAACTTGTCCGTGCCGTTCCACCAGTTCTGCCCGGGGGCCGAGGCGTTCTCGTCGTCGTACCTGTCGTGGTGCCGCCACCAGTCCCAGGGGTGCTCCAGCTGCTCCTCCTGGCGGCCCATGGGGGTCAGGTCCAGGTAGTTGTAGAAGTTCTTGAAGACGTCACCGCCCCGGTCGTAGACCGAGTACGTGTGGAAGACGTCCGTTCCGTCGCGCAGGAAGACGCTGACGCCGGGCAGCTCCCCCTGATCGGTGGTGACGTGGTAGTCGCGGTTGAAGTCGGAGCCGAAGGAGGACACCCAGGGGATGGTCCAGCCCATCCGGTGCTTGAACGCCTCCAGCTTCGGGAGCTGTCCGCGAGAGACCATGACGAAGGTGGTGTCGCGGGCGTGGATGTGGGACAGGTGACCGACGGAGTCGGCCTGCATCGAACAGCCGATGCAGCCCTCCTCCTGCTCCGGCCCGAACATGAAGTGGCGGACGATCAGCTGGCGCCGCCCCTCGAAGAGGTCGAGCAGCGTCACCTCTCCCTGCGGGGCGTCGAAGAGGTACTCCTTCTCGACCTTGACCATCGGCATCCGGGGCCGGGCGGCGACGACCTCGTCGCGCAGCCTGGTCAGCTCCTTCTCCTTCTCGAGCAACTCCTTGCGGGCGCGCAGCCATTCCTCGCGCGTCGTCACCTTGGGCAGGTCCATGTGTCTCTCCTGTTGTTCGGTCGCTTCTTCCGTCCGGTACCGGCGGCCCGTGGGGTTCCCGGGCCTCAGCCTTCGAGGAGCCAGCCCGCGAGGCGTTCGCCGATCATGATCGAGGTGAGGTTGGTGTTGCAGTTCACGATGGACGGCATCACCGAGGCGTCGGCCAGGTAGAGGCCGTCCGTGCCGTGGACGCGGAGCCGCTCGTCCACCACGGCGCCGTCGTCGGAGGCCGGGCCCATGCGGGCGGTGCCGACCGGGTGGTATCCGCTGTCCAGGCTCAACCGGACGTACTGGCGGACCATCTCGTCGTTCTCGATCAGCTGGTCGTCGAGGACGATGACGTCCTCCCCCTGGCTGCGGATGCCCGGGTGGCCGGCCAGCTGCCAGCAGGTCCGTACGCCGTCGACGAGCTTCTCCAGGTCGCGTTCGGTGGCCAGGAAGTCGAGGTCGATGTCGGGTGCGGCCGCCGGGTCCGTGGTGCTCAGCCGGAGCCGGCCTCGGGACTCGGGCTTCTGGTCCACCACCATGACGCCCAGGATGGTGTTGCCGCGCGCCAGCATCTGCAGGTCGGGGAACATGGTCAGATCGAAATGGCTGACGAGGTAGTACTGCAGGTCGTTGAAGTCGGCGGAGCCCTTCGAGGTGGTCCGGACGATGGTCTGCAGGAACGGCTCGCTGGTGTCCACCCCTCCCGGCTTCGTCTTCATGAACACGCCGGTGCGGGGGTGGTCGATCAGGTTGGCGCCGACGCCGGGGCGGTCCAGCCGGACGTCGAGGCCCACGCGCCTGAGGTCCTCGGCGGGACCGATTCCCGAACGCATCAGAAGAGCAGGTGAGTTCACGGCACCCGCCGCCAGGATCACCCGCCTGGCGTGCACGTCCTCGGTGGCACCGCCGTTCGTGGACACCGCCACCCCCGTGGCGCGGCTGCCCTCGAAGAGCAGGTGGTGGACCAGCGTGTGCGCGCGGATGGTGAGGTTCTCCCGGCCGCGCACCTCGGCGGTGAGGTAGGCCATGGCCGTGGAGACGCGGGTCCTGGTGTCCCGGCGGTTGGAGGGGATCGGCCCGATGCCCGTGGCCGCGGGATCGTTGTGGTCCTTCACCTCGGGGAAGCCCATGGCGAGGCTCGCTTCGACGAAGGACTGCTGGACGGGGGTCAGCTCCCCGGGCTGCCAACGGCGGATGGGGACGGGCCCTCCCCGCCCGTGGAGCTCGCCGTCGAAGTCGAGGTCGTCCTCCAGCCTGCGGTAGTACGGCAGGACGTCGTCCCACGACCATTCCGGATTTCCGGCGGCCACCCACTCCGCGAAGTTCTGGGGAACGCCGCGGAGGGCGATCGTCGCACCCACGGCGGAAGAGCCACCCGTCACTTTGCCACGAGGATAGATAATCTTCCGACCGTCGCTTATCTCCGCCCGGAATTTCCAGTCGTGCGCGCTCAGGGACATCGCGCTGCCGTTGCGGATGTCCAGAGGGGTCTCTTCGAGCGTGGGGAAATCGGGACCCGCCTCCAGGAGGAGAACCCTGCGCGACGGATCAGCACTGAGCCGTGCGGCGATCGCTGCCCCCGCCGAACCCGAGCCGACCACTATGTCGTCGTACGTCTGCGTCATGAAACACCTTCGGAGTCTCGGATTCCGCTGCGGACACGTTCCGATACCGAGCATCACTGCCGTCTGACCTCTCGGCTTCTCCGAACTTGCCCTGCCCACCTCGCATCCCCGGAGCCGGAGGTCCTCGTGCCGCCGGCGGCGTGGCAAGTGCGCAGGGCAACGTCAGAGAAGCCAGACGTTCGGCCGTAACCCAGTCTCGGAACGCGAACTCAGTGCCGAGCAATTGCCCTTCTTGGTCGAGAGTGAGGAGTATGCGGTGATCCACCGCGAACGGTTTCGCAGGCTGACACCCGGTCTGGTGACGGTATTGGTGGCCGCGTCGTTGTTCTTCGCCGTCCGCACTTCGGTCGCTGTGACCGGAGACGCTCAGGCGGCAGCGAAGTACGCGTTCCAGGAAATGCCCATCGAGCTACCGCCCGGTTACAACTCCCAGCGAATGAACACGGTTCGGAAGGTCAATCCGGCGTACCAGAAGCTGCGGTCCTGGGTTTCCTCGGTCGGCGCTGGAATAGCTATCAACGACCTGACCGGCCACGGCAGGGCGAGCGGGATGTGCATCGTCGACACCCGCACCGACCAGGTCGTCGTCACCTACACCCCCACGGCACCACCGGCCGACCGGTTCACGCCGTTCGTCCTGGACGCGGCACCGCTGCCGATGGACTCCGCCATGGCGCCCACCGGGTGCACGCCCGGTGACTTCAACGGCGACGGCAGGACGGACCTGCTCGTCTCCTACTGGGGGCGGACCCCCGTCGCGTTCATGGCCAAGTCCGACGCCACGATGCCGGCGCCGGCCTCCTACGTACCGCGGGAGGTGGTGCCGTCGCAGTCCATCGACGGCAGGTACCACGGCCCGCGCTGGAATACCGACGCCGTCCACGTCGCCGACCTGGACGGGAGCGGCCATCCGTCGATCGTGGTCGGGAACTACTTCCCCGACTCCGACGTGCTCGACCCGAACGGGCTCGACAACGTCGTGATGAACGACTCGCTCTCCACGTCCACGAATGCCGGTGGCGACCACGTACTGCGCTGGGACGGCGCGACGACCGGCACGGAGCCGACCGTCTCCTTCGTGGAGGAGAGAAACGCCATCCCCCAGGGCCTCGCCAACGGGTGGACGCTCGCCATCGCCTCGGCGGACCTCACCGGCGACGACCTGCCCGAGATGTACATCGCCAACGACTTCGGCCACGACCACCTGCTCTACAACCGTTCGAAGCCCGGGCGGATCGAGTTCACCGCGGCCGTCGGCAAGCGCACGCCGACCACCCCCAAGTCCTTCGTGCTGGGCAACGGCTCCTTCAAGGGCATGGGCGTCGACTTCGCCGACGTCGACTACGACGGCAGCTTCGACATGATGGTCAGCAACATCACCGCCGCCTGGGGCCTGGAGGAGAGCAACTTCCTCTGGATCAACAAGGCGAAGGACACCGACGACATGCGCCGGAAGCTCGACGCCGGCGAGGCCCCCTTCCGGCAGGAGGCGCAGGAGCACGGCGTCGCGTGGAGCGGCTGGGGCTGGGACACCAAGATGGCGGACTTCCTCAACTCGGGGGAGCTCTCCATCCTCCAGGCGACCGGCTTCGTCAAGGGCGAGATCGACCGGTGGCCCTGGCTCCAAGAGATGGCGATGACGAACGACAACCTGCTGTCCGATCCGGCCATGTGGCCCAACGTCCAGCCGGGTGACGACATCGCCGGCGACGACGTGCTCGCCTTCTACGCGAAGAACGCCGACGGGTCGTACGTCAACGTCAGCGAGCAACTGGGGCTCGACGTGGAGATACCCACCCGGGCGATCGCCACGGGCGACACCACCGGGACCGGCGTCCTCGACTTCGCCGTGGCCCGTCAGTGGGGGCCGCCGGCCTTCTACGCCAACACCTCGCCCCAGCGTGGCAACCACCTGGAGCTGAAGCTCTACCGCCCCTCCGCGGACGGAGGCCGGGCGGCGGGCAAGGGGCTCATGGCCCCCGGGGCCCCCGCGTACGGCGCGACGGTGAAGGTCACCTCGGCCGCGGGCACCAGGGTCTCGCAGCTCGACGGTGGCGGTGGCCACAGCGGGTTCCGCAGCTTCGACGTGCACTTCGGCCTCGGTGGGCACGAGGGGCCGGTGACCGTGGAGCTGTCCTGGCGGGACTCCGACGGTGAGCGGCACCGGACGACCAGGCAGCTCACCCCCGGCACCCACTCGCTCATGCTGACCGACGACGTCCAGGAGGTTGCGAGCCGATGACCGCCATCACCGTCAGCCATGCCAAGCCCGGACCGGAGGCCAAGCGCGACCCGCGCTACCTCGCGCTGCGCAACTTCGCCATCTCCATCAGTGTGTTCAACGTCCTCGGATACACCCTGCTGGGCTTCGAACAGCCCTGGCTCTGGCCCATCATCGCCGCGCTCGCCGCCTACGTCACGGAGATCGCGCTGGAACTCGTCAGCGCCTGGGCGCAGCGGCGCCCGGCGCGGTTCCTGGGCAACGGCGCGCGCGGTGTCTACGAGTTCCTGCTGCCCTCGCACATCACGGCGATGGCCGTGAACATGCTGCTGTACGCGAACAACCAGATCCTCCCCGTGCTCTTCGGAGTGTTCGCGGGCGTCGCCGGCAAGCACGTGCTCCAAGCCCCGATCGCCGGCCGCATGCGGCACTACATGAACCCGTCCAACTTCGGGATCACGCTCGCGCTGGTGTGCTTCGGCTCCTGGGTGAGCATCGCTCCGCCGTACGAGTTCACGGAGAACGCGGACAGGTTCTTCCGCGTCGCGATCCCGCTGATCATCGTCATGGCCGGCACCGTGATCAACTCCATGCTCACCAAGAAGATCCCGCTGATCGTCGGCTGGGTCGGCGGCTTCGTGATCCAGGCGGTGATCCGGCACGAGGTCTGGGACGTCGCCCTGGCCTCCGCGCTCGCCCCGATGAGCGGTGTCGCCTTCGTCCTGTTCACCAACTACATGATCAGCGACCCGGGCACCACACCGGTGAAGCCCCGCGACCAGTTCGTCTTCGGGGCGTCGGTGGCCGGGGCCTACGGCGTCCTCATGCTGTTCAACGTCGTGTACACGCTGTTCTTCGCGGTCACCGTGGTCTGCGCCGTCCGCGGCATCGGATGGTGGGTGGCCCATCTGGTCCAGAAACGGCGTGCCTCGGAAGCGCACCGGCGAGACGAGACCGAGGGCCGGCCCGTGGCACTCGGTGAGAGCACGAGCGAGGCGGTGGCCGCATGACCTCATCTTCCCGAACCCCCGAGACCTCCCGCCCCCCCGAGACCCCCCGAACCCCCGACCCGTCCGGGATCGCCGTCGTCGGCATAGCCTGTCGTTACCCCGACGCGGACTCTCCCGCCCAGCTGTGGCGGAACGTGCTCGCCGGACGCCGCGCCTTCCGGCGCCTGCCCGACGAACGGATGCGGGCGGAGGACTACTACTCGCCCGATCCCTCCGCCCCCGACCGCTACTACTCCACCAAGGCCGCGGTCATCGACGGCTTCGAGTTCGACCGGGTCAAGTACCGCGTCGCCGGCAGTACGTTCCGCTCGACCGACATGACGCACTGGCTCGCGCTCGACACCGCCGCCCGCGCGCTCGAGGACGCCGGATTCCCGCTCGGCGAGGGCCTCGACGGGGTCAACACCGGTGTCATCATCGGCAACACCCTCACCGGCGAGTTCAGCCGCGCCAACCTGATGCGGCTGCGCTGGCCGTACGTGCGCCGCACCGTCGGAGCCGCGCTGCGCGAACAGGGCTGGGACGACACCGCCCTGGCGGCCTTCCTCGACCAGCTCGAGGAGCGCTACAAGAGCCCGTTCCCGCCGATCGGCGAGGACACTCTGGCCGGAGGTCTCGCCAACACCATCGCCGGGCGGATCTGCAACCACTTCGACTTCAAGGGCGGCGGATTCACCGTCGACGGAGCCTGCTCCTCCTCGCTGCTCTCGGTGGCCACCGCGTGCGACGCGCTGGCCGACGGACGGCTGGACGTCGCCGTCGTCGGCGGCGTGGACCTCAGCATCGACCCCTTCGAAGTGATCGGTTTCGCCAAGACAGGGGCACTTGCGACGCGCGAGATGCGGGTCTACGACCGTGGTTCCAACGGCTTCTGGCCCGGCGAGGGCTGCGGCATGCTCGTGCTGATGCGCGACCGGGACGCCCTGGCACAGCGCAGGTTCCGCTACGCGAGCATCCAGGGCTGGGGCTACTCGTCGGACGGCAAGGGCGGCATCACCCGCCCCGAGGCCGAAGGCCACCGGCTCGCGATGCAGCGGGCCTACTCCGTCGCCGGATTCGGCATCGACACGGTGGCCTATCTGGAGGGCCACGGCACCGGCACCGCGGTCGGCGACGCCACCGAACTGAGGGCCTTCTCGGAGGCCCGCCGCGCCGCCGATCCGGACGCCGCCCCGGCCGCGATCAGCACGGTGAAGGGCAACATCGGCCACACCAAGGCGGCCGCCGGCGTCGCCGGTCTGCTCAAGGCCATCCTCGCCGTCCGCCACCAGGTCATCCCGCCCGCCACGAGCCACGTCGACCCGCACCCCGAGCTGACCGGTGAGCGCCCGGCGCTGCGCGTCCCGTACGAGGCGGAGCTCTGGCCCCAGGGCGCTCCGATCCGTGCTGGCGTCTCGTCCATGGGCTTCGGCGGCATCAACGCGCACATCGTGGTCGAACACGCGGACGGAGTGCGCAAGAGCGACGTCGGCCGGGTCACCCGCAAGCTCGTACGGTCGAGCCAGGACACGGAACTGCTGCTCCTCGACGCCGACACCCCCGCCGAACTGCGCGGCAAGGTGACGCGGGCGGTGACGCTCAGCTCGAAGCTGTCGTTCGCCGAGGTCGGTGACCTTGCCGCCACCCTGCAGAGCGAGCTCGCCGACCGGCCGATCAGAGCGGCGGTCGTCGCGGCCGATCCCGAGCAGGCCGAGCAGCGCCTCACCAAGCTGCTCTCGCATCTCGACGGTGGCGTGCGCTCGGTCCTCGACACGACCGGTGGGGTGTTCCTCGGCAGCACCGCGACGAGTCCGCGCATCGGCTTCCTGTTCCCCGGCCAGGGGGCGGGCCGCCGCGGCGACGGCGGGGCCCTGCGGCGTCGCTTCGCCACGGTGGACGAGCTGTACCGTACCCACTCCCTGCCGACCGACGGCGACCTGGTCGCCACCGCCGTGGCGCAGCCCCGCATCGTGACGTCCTCGCTCGCGGGACTCCGGATGCTCTCCGCCCTCGGCATCGAGGCGGTGGGCGCCGCGGGGCACAGTCTGGGGGAACTCACCGCGCTGCACTGGGCCGGGGCGATGGACGAGTCGTCACTGCTGCGGATCGCCGGCGAGCGCGGCCGCGTGATGGCGGAGGCGAGCGCCGGCGGCGGGACAATGGCGGGCATCGCCGCGGACGCGGCCCGCGTCGAGCTCCTGCTCGACGGCGAGCCGGTGGTCGTCGCCGGGTACAACAGCCCGCGGCAGACCGTGATATCCGGCCCTGCCGACGCCGTCCGCCGGGTGTGCGCCCGCGCCGAGGACCAGGGGATCGGTACGGCCGCGATCAACGTCTCGCACGCCTTCCACTCCGAGGCGGTGGCCCCGGCGGCCGAAGCGTTCGGCGCCTACCTGGCGACCGAGACGTTCACTCCCCTACGAGGCCGCATGGTGTCCACGGTGACCGCGGACGTCC
This sequence comes from Streptomyces sp. R302, assembly GCF_012927245.1. Classification (GTDB taxonomy): domain Bacteria; phylum Actinomycetota; class Actinomycetes; order Streptomycetales; family Streptomycetaceae; genus Streptomyces. Next base: position 424,040 of record NZ_JABBGE010000006.1, on the reverse strand, counting down.
TCCCCGAGGACACCGACGTTCCCGCCCTGCTGACACGCCAGGTGCTCGATCCGGTGCGGTTCAGCGAAGCCGTCGGGAACCTGGCGGCCGACACCGATCTGCTCCTCGAAGTCGGTCCCGGGCGGATCCTGCGCGGGCTGGCCGCGGAGATCGCTCCCGGCGTGCCGGTCGTCTCCCTCGAAGCCGACAGCGGCTCGCTGGCCGGACTGCTGACGGCCGTCGCGACGGCCTACACGCTGGGCGCACCCGTGCGGCACGCGGAGCTGTTCCGCGACCGCTTCACCCGCCCGCTGGCGCTGGACAAGGAGTTCCGGTTCTTCGCCAGCCCTGCGGAATCGACCGCGGAGGGCGACTTCTCCTTCGCGGGAGTGCTCCGCGACACGCCTGCCGCGGCCCCGGCACGGTCCGCCGCGGCCACGGCCGGCGAGAACCCGTCCTCCGAGGCGGCCGCCGGGAAGGGGGAGAGCAGCCTCAGCGTGCTCCTCCGTCTCGCCGCCGAGCGGGCCGAGCTCCCGATCGAGGCGGTGAACCCGGACAGCAACCCGCTGGACGAACTGCATCTGAGCTCCATCACGGTGGGGCAGATCATGAACCAGGCGTCCCAGGAACTGGGGATCACCGCGCCGATGGTCACCACGGCGTTCGCCACGTCCACGGTCGCCGAACTCGCGGGGCTCCTGGACGATCTGGCAGACACGGAGGACGGGGGCGCCGAACCGGCACGCGAGGTCCAGGGTGTCGGCCCCTGGGTGCGGGCTTTCGCCGTCGACCTCGTTCCCGCGGAGCGCGGCACGCCGGCCGCCCCCGTCGAAGGCGGGAAATGGCAGCTCTTCGCACCCGAACGGCATCCGCTCGCGAGGCCGCTGCACGCCGCGCTCGGCGCCGCCGGTCTCGGAGACGGGGTGCTCCTGTGTCTTCCCCGGGACTGCTCCGAGGAGCACACGGCGCTGATGATCGCCGCCGCCCGCGCTTCCCTGTCGCACACCGGCGTGTCCCGTTTCGTCGCGGTCGGCGACCGGCGCGGTGCGGCAGGCCTGGCCAAGACCCTCCACCTGGAGGCTCCCGGCATCGCGACGACCGTGGTGACCCTCCCTCTGCCGGAGCACCCGGCGGCCGCCCGGGTGCGCGAGCTGACCGACCGCATCGTCGCCGACGTGGCGGCGACCACCGGCTTCGGCGAGATCGTGTACGGAGCGGACGACCGCCGTACGGTGCCGGTGTTGAGCCCGCTGCCGGTCCCCGCTCCTCCTCTCGGCTCCGGCCAGGCCGGCGCGCCGGTACTCGACGCCATGGACGTCCTGCTCGTCACGGGCGGTGGCAAGGGCATCACCGCCGAGTGCGCCCTCGCGCTCGCCCGGGACACCGGGGCGGGGGTCGGGCTGATGGGCCGCTCGGACCCGGCCGAGGACGCCGAGCTCGCCGCGAACCTGGAGCGGATGTCCGCCGCAGGAGTGAACTTCCGCTACGTACGCGCCGACGTCACCTCGGCCGACGAGGTGAAGGCGGCGGTGAACGAGATCCGCGACAAACTCGGCCCGGTCACGGCCGTCCTGCATGGCGCGGGCCGCAACGAACCGCATGCCCTGGTCAATCTGGACGAGTCGTCCTTCCGCCGCACCCTGGCCCCGAAGATCACCGGCCTGGAGACGGTCCTCGCCGCGACCGACCCCGGCTCGCTGCGTCTTCTCGTCACCTTCGGCAGCATCATCGGACGGGCCGGCCTACGGGGCGAAGCCGACTACGCCACCGCCAACGACTGGCTCACCGACCTGACGCGCCGAGTCCAGGAGGAGTATCCGGACTGCCGGTGCCTGGCACTTGAGTGGTCGGTCTGGTCCGGGGCCGGCATGGGCGAACGGCTCGGCGTGCTCGAATCGCTGATCCGCGACGGCATCGAGCCGATCCCCACCGAGGACGGCGTGGCCCTGCTCAAGGAGCTGATCGCCGATCCGCGGACACCGACGGCTCTGGTGGTGACGGGCCGTGCGAGCGGCCTGCCGACCCTGACGTTCGAAGCGCCGGAGGAGCTGCCGTTGCTGCGGTTCGTGGACCGGGTCCAGGCGCACTACCCGGGGATCGAGCTGGTCGTCGACGCGGACCTCTCGGCCACCGGCGATCCGTATCTGGCCGACCACGAGCTCGACGGGGACCTCCTGTTCCCGGCCGTCCTCGGCATGGAGGCGATGGCGCAGGCAGGGTCCGCGCTCACGGGGTTCGACGGTGCTCCCACACTGGAGGACATGCGGTTCCTGCGACCGATCGTCGTGCCCAAGGAGGGAGGGACCACCATCCGGGTCGCCGTCCTCGCCCGGACCGTCGGTACCGTGGAGGCGGTGATCCGCAGCAGCGAGACCGGTTTCCAGGCCGACCACTTCCGCGCCGTGCTCCACTACGACCGGCCGGATGTCGGGGACGACCGCCCCTCTCCCGTCGCCGAGGACGCCCCCCGCGTCCCCCTGGATCCGGCCCGTGACCTGTACGGAACGGTGCTCTTCCAGGGACTCCGCTTCCAACGCCTCAACGGCTACCGCGGGTTGGCGGCAAAGGGATGCGTCGGCGAGATCTCCAACACGGCGGTCGCCCCCTGGTTCGCACGCCATCTGCCCGCCGATCTCGTCCTTGCCGACCCCGGCACCAGGGACGCCCTGATGCACTCGATCCAGTGCTGTGTCCCGGACGCCACCCTCCTGCCCGTGAGCGTCGAGCGGCTCCACCTGGCGGATCCCGGGCCGATGGCGAGCGCGAAGCGGGTGACCCTGCACGCCCTCGAACGCTCCCGGGACGGCGACACGTACGTGTACGACCTCGATGTCCGCGACCAGGCCGGCCTGCTGGTCGAGCGCTGGGAGGGACTGCGCCTCCAGGCCGTGCGGAAGCAGGACGGAACGGGACCGTGGGTGCCGTCCCTCCTCGGGCCCTACCTGGAACGCCGGGCCGAGCAGTTGCTGTCCGCCGACGTCCGGGTCGTCGTCCGCCCCGACGACGGACCCGCCCGAGGGGTGGCGGAGCGGCGGGCGCAGACCGCGAAGGCGGTCGGCTGGGCGCTGGGACGGGAGACGTCCGTGACGTACCGTCCGGACGGCAAGCCCGAGATCGAGGGTGGACCGCATGTCTCCGCCTCGCACGGAGCCGGTGTGACCCTCGCGGTGACCGGCTCGGCGCCGGTGACCTGCGACGTGCAGACGGCCGAGGCCCGTTCGGACGAGGAGTGGGTGGGGCTGCTGGGGCCGGAGGGCGCCGCCCTCGCCCGGCTGCTCGGCACCGAGCCGGGCGAGTCGCCGTCGGTCGCGGCCACCCGGGTCTGGAGTGCGGTCGAGTGCCTGCGCAAGGACGGTCGGGCGATCGCCGGGCTGACGGCCGACAGCGTGCCCGGCACGGAGGAGCACTGGGTGGTGCTGCGTTCGGGAGACGCGCGGATCGTCACCTTCACGACGGCACTCGACGGTGTCGAGGAGCCCGTGGTCTTCGCCCTGATGACCCGGACGACGGAGAGGAACGTCTGACCGTGCAGCCGTACTACGAATACCGCCACCTGGTCGGCTTCGAGGAGACCAACCTCGTCGGCAACGTCTACTACGTCAACTACCTGCGCTGGCAGGGCCGATGCCGGGAGATGTTCTTGCTGGAGCGGGCCCCCGAAGTGCTCGCCGAGATCCGGGACGACCTGAAGCTGTTCACGCTCAAGGTGGACTGTGAGTTCTTCGCGGAGATCAGCGCCTTCGACGAACTGTCCGTCCGCATGCGCCTGGACGACCTGACCCAGACCCAGATCGGCTTCAGCTTCGACTACGTCAAGGTCGGCGGCGACGACTCCGAGACGCTGGTGGCCCGGGGACGGCAGCGGATCGCGTGCATGCGGGGGCCGAACACCGACACCCGCCCGGCACGGGTCCCCGAAGCGCTGCGCAAGGCCCTGGAGCCGTACGTGTCGCACCAGCCGGCCGCACCGCAACTCGCCCACGTCACGAGCGGAGGCTGAGATGACCGCCATCGACCGGGTCGCGACGACGTACGACAAGCGGGAACTGCGCGGGGTCCTGGGGCGGTTCGCGACCGGGGTCACCGTGCTCACGGCCGGACGGGACACTCCGCGGGGCATGACGGCGAACGCCTTCACCTCGGTCTCGCTGGATCCGCCGCTGATCCTCGTCTGCGTGGTCCGCACGGCCGCGATCCACGACGTCATCCTGGAGGAGGGTGCCTTCGCGGTCTCGGTCCTCGCAGGCCACCAGGAGGGCCTGGCCACGTACTTCGCGGACCACAGCAGACCGCGGGGCCGGCGGGAGTTCGAAACCGTCGACACCGTACCCGGCAAGCACACCGGGACCCCCGTCCTCAGCGGCGCGCAGGCATGGCTGGAGTGCCGTCTCGCGGCGGTCCACGAGGGTGGCGACCACTCGATCTTCGTGGGTTCGGTGCTCGACGTCGGCCGGGAGGAGGCGGACGACCCGCTGCTGTACTTCGGCGGCGGATTCCATCGCCTGACCGCCTGATCCGTGCGTGAGGGAGGCCCCAGCCGAATCGGTGAATTCCAGGGGTCGTTGCAACACAAGTGATCAACTGGCTGTGGCCAGGAGCTTAGCGAGACGCTCGGCTGGGACTTCCCAGCCGAGTGTTTTGTGTGGCCGGCTGTTCAGCTCGGCGACGACCGGTCCTCGGGGGTGGGGGCCGCGAGGTCGGTGCCCGTGGGGAAGTACTGCCGCAGCAGGCCGTTCGTATTCTCGTTCGAGCCGCGTTGCCAGGGGCTGGCCGGGTTGCAGAAGTAGATTGGGATGTCGGTGGCGACGGTGAACGGCCGATGGCCGGCCATCTCCGAGCCCTGGTCCCAGGTCAGGGACCGCCAGGGATGCCGTGGAAGGCTCTGGACGGTCGTGGCGAGCGCGTCGCGGGTGGCGATGGCGGTGTGGCCGGCGGGCAGGCGGACGAGCATCAGGTAGCGGGTGGAGCGTTCGGCCGGAGTGCCGATGGCGGACTTGCCGTTCCTGCCGATGATCAGGTCGCCCTCCCAGTGCCCCGGTACGGCCCCGTCGGCTGCTTCAGCGGGCCGCTGACTGATTACGACCATGTTCTTGGCCGGTCGGCTGATGCGCTTGGCAGCGTGGCGGTGAGGGCGTCTCATAGCCCGGCCGGTCCGACAGGCTCGGGTCAGTTGCCGGCGGAGTTCACCGCGGCCTTGGACGCGGAGGGCTTGGTAGATCATCTCGTGGACCACGTGCATCTCCGGCCGGTCGGGGAAGCGGGCCCGCAGGGCCTGGCAGATCTGCTCGGGGCTCCACCGGCGTGCGAGGTGTCCTGGATGAAGTCTCGCAGCTCAGGGTTCTGGCCGATCTTGCCCGCCTTGGGGCGGGCGAGTCGGCGCTCGGCCCGGCGGTGGGCGTGGAAGGGCTGGTAGGTGAAGCCGCCTTGGGCATGGGCCGACGGTTGCGCCGTGTCTCCCGGCCGATGGTCGAGGGGCTGCGGCCCAGCTCGGCGGCGATCTGCCGGACGGATACCTTCTCGCGCAGCCGGTCGGCTGTGTGGATGCGGTCGCACCGGCGGAGGTGTCGCGACGGTGGGGAAGGCGGTTTCTCCACCCCGCTGCCGGGGTCTGCCCCGGCTCCGGGGAGATCGGACGAACCGCCTTCCTACCGCCGGGCGGCGAGTGCCAACCGTTGCGCCACCGCTTGCCGGTGCGCAGGTTGATCCCGACGATCCGTGCTGCTTCCCGGGTGCTGTAGCCCTGCTGCATGAGCTGGAAGTGTGCGGCCCGCTCCCGGGTCACCCTCTTCCCGGTCGGTTAACCCCGGTTCTTCCGGATCTCAACGTCCATGACTCCCCTTGAGCTGGGGTGTTGCAACGACTACCAGAACTCAAGGGGAGGGCCGGGGGCTCCCTCACACACGGATCACACGACCGACCGCACGCTCATCGGCAGCCCGCCGCGCACGCGCAGCGTCAGCATGGGTTCGGGCCTCACCACGTGCCCGGGAGCCTTGGTCAGCCTCAGCTCACGGACCACGGTGGCGAGCACGACGGTGGCCTCCAGCATGCCCAGGTTGTTGCCGACGCAGAAGCGCGGCCCCGCACCGAAGGGAACGTACGCGTACCGGTGACGCCCGGAGGAACGGTCGGGCGCGAAGCGTTCCGGGTCGAAGCGGTCCGGGGCGTCCCAGAACGCCGGATGCCGGTGCAGGGTGTACGGGCAGATCAGCACGTCGGCCCCGGCGGGCACCCGGAAGCCGCCGATCTCGTCCGCCGCCTGGGCCGCGCGAGGCAGGATCCAGACGGGCGGATAGAGCCGCATGACCTCCTCGATGACCATCGTCGTGTACGTGAGGCGGTGCAGGTCCTCAGCCGTGGGCAGCCGGCCGCCGAGCACCTCGGTCACTTCCCGGTGAACCCTCTCCCAGACGAGAGGATGCTCGTCCAGCAGATGGAAGGCCCAGCTCAGAGTCGAGGCGGTCGTTTCGTGGCCGGCGAGCAGCAGGGTCACGAGCTCGTCCCGCATCCTGCGTCGGCCCGCCGCCGGGTCCCGGTCCCGACGCGTCGACTCGACGAGCCGGGACAGGACGTCGTCGCCGTCCCCCCCCGGGTGAGCGGCGCGCTCCGTGGCCAGATGGGCGACGATCCGGTCCAACTCCGCGCGCGCACGCCGGAAACGCCGCTGCCGTGCCAGCGGCAGCCAGGCTGGGACGGTGCCCAACGACATCATGTCGAAGATGGCCTGGTCCTGAACCGCCTCGAAAGACTCACCGATCGTGTCGAAGGCGTCCAGGTCGGCGTCCAGAAGCGTGCGGCCGAGGACCCCCAGGGTCAGGCCGGTCATTGCCGCCCGGATGTCGACGAACCCTCCGGTCTCCCGTTCGCGCAGGCGGGCCACCAGCTTGAGGGCCTCCTCTCCGATCACGCCTGTCTGCCGGGCGATCCGCTTGGCCTGGAAGACCGGCTGGATCGTCCTGCGCTGGCTGCGCCACAGCTCGCCCTCGCTGGTCAGCAGGCCGTCCCCGAGCGCTCGCCTCGCGTGTACCAGGCCGATGCCCTTGTGGTAGTTGCTGTGGTTGTCGGTGAGCACGTGCTTGGCGTGATCGGGGTGGTTGAAGAACAGCAGGGTCTTGGGCCCGAGCGGCAGTCGTACCGCGTCTCCGTACGTGCCGGCGACCGAGGTCATGACGGCGAGACGGTCCCGGGCCATCCTGGAGAGCAGCTGCGCGGTCATCGCACGGGACGGCCCCGGCGGGAGCCGCCGGGGCCGGGAGGTCGGTGCGACTCCTGTCCGCGCGCCGGTCATGCCCGTGCCTCGCGCACTTCGACGACCTGTTCGGCGACGCGCCGGCGCCACACCTCGTACGCGGGCACCTCTCCGTCCTCGACCGGGTCCGGCCGCGCCTCGTCGCACAACCGTGCCACCTGCTCCGCCCCGAGGCCGCAGAAGAAGCGTGCTGCCACCTCGGTGTGCGGGACGACCAGGTCGGCCTCCACCCGCGCGGTCACGGCGAATGCGGCACCCTGCGCCACCTGCGGGCGGTACTGCCCCGCACGCTTCCAGAAGGCTTCGAGGTCCGCCTCGTCCCCGCCACCCGCGTACGAGGCGGCGAGCCCGGCGCCCGCGTAGAGGTCGGCCCGTCGGGACGCGGGGAAACGGTCGAACAGATCGGCCACCACATCCGGCTCCGCGCCCCCGACGAACCACGAGGCGCGGCCGATCCCTTGATCGATGACGCGAAGGGAGTACCCGGGGGGCCCGTCGGCCGGCCAGGGGAAGCCCGGCACCTGGTACTGCTCGTGCACGTACTTCCGGGTCTGGAAGTATGCCTGGTGGAAGCCGTAACCGTCGAGCGCCAGCCAGCGCAGCAGCGGATCTGCCGGGGCGACGGCGCTCCAGCGGAAACGCGGCAGCCGGGCCATGGCCCATCCGACGCCCACGTTCACCATGTAGTGGTGACGGCTGCCGCGGCCGTGGAGGAGATCCTCCACCTTGCCGCCCGTACCGAACGGCAGCCCGTCGAGCATCGCGCAGCCCATTCCAGCACCTTCGTAGGCGAACCCGCGGAACTGCCGTGGTATCCGCTCCAGCCGTGTCTCGGCCTCGGCACCGGTGCGGGCCTCCACCGCGTATGCGTAGCCGGTGAGGAACGTCTCGCCGACGGTTTCAAGGAGCTGGCGCGCCGCAGGACTCTTCTCGTGGAAGCCTCGAGTCGAGAGCCGAGTGGCCGAGTGGCTTGGTGTCAGAATCCGGCGCCGGAGTGCACGCCATGAGCCAGTCATGGATCCCTCCTTCGGTCGTGCTGCCCGTGGCAGCTGTCCGGATCCGATGCTCCCGGCCCCCCTTCGCACCCGCCTACTTCGAGCGTGCCCTCCAGCAACGCGGGGGGCTGGCGGCTGGGGGTCAAGGGGTCGCAGGTTCAAATCCTGTCGTCCCGACTCGAATGAGTCGCAGGTCAGGGGACGTTTCAGAGTGATCTGAAACGGCCCCTTGATCGTTTTTGGGGACCAGTTGGGGACCAGGGGAGTCGGCGCCGGTCAGGCGGCGACATTGCCGTGACAGGCAGCGAACGAGGTGCACGGAGAACCATGAGGTGCGCGGAGAGGGCTGCACCGGCTGCGGTGATCTGGCCGGCGTCGGGGTGAAGGTAGCGCTGGGTGGTGGTCAGTGAGCCGTGCCCGGCGATTTTGCGCAGGACGTGAAGGGGGACCCCGGCGTCCGCGAACCACGTCAGCCCGGTGTGGCGCAGGTCGTGTCGTCGAAGGTGCTCGAAGCCGAGCTGGGTCACGATGTCGTCCCAGTGTGTGGCGTCACGCAGGACGGCCGTAGAGATGCGTCCGCCGCGAGGGCCGAAGAAGACGCGGGCGTCCGGGCTGTCACCGGCCGCGAGCAGGCGCTGGGCGACCATCGGTCGGACTTCTTCGATGAGGGGCACCTTGCGGGCGCGCTTGCCCTTGGTGGCCTTGTCGACAAGCCCACCGCGGGCGGGGGTGGTCTGCCGGCGGACGGTCCAGATCCAGTTGTCGGTGTCGATGTCCCGGACACGGACCCCTGAAACCTCGCCGATGCGGGCTGCTGTAGAGGCGGCGAAGGTGACCACGTCGCCCCAGCCCTGGTACTGGCTGTGCGAGCGAGCGACCAGGGCCTTGGCGAGGGCCTGCAGCGTCTCCCAGTCGGGAATGGCGAGTGCGCGAGGATCGTTCAGCTCTCCTCGACCTGCTGGTACTGCCGCTGCCAGCCGCTGACGCGGGCCGGGTTGACCTTGATCAGGCCGTCGCGGACCGCCTGCCGCGCTGCGAGGCCATCAGCCCCGATCACGCCTGCCCCTACCGCGGCGCGGTGGCCGACGCGGTGGCGTCGGGCCGCTTCTCCGAGCTGTGGGCCGAGGCGGACGCGTCGGACCGGGCGGAAGGAGGCCGGCAGGCGACATGGCGCGTCTGCGACACGGCGGCGTACGAACTGGTGGAGTACCCGCCCGACGACGCCTCGCCGGAGGAGACGGCCCGCATCGAGGCCACGAGGCGGCGGGTGGGTCTGTGCTTCGCCCAGCACATGCTCGCCGCGGACGGAGGGGAACTGCCCCGCTCCGTCATCCGGATCACCGATGCGCTGAGCGAAGCGTCGTCTCCCGAGACCCAAGAGACATACGGGACCCACGAGACCCACGAGACCCAGCTGGAACGAAGCGATGAGTGACCAGTCGAAGGACAAGCGGGAGGGCAAGGACGGCTCCCAGCGGACCGACCACGACAAGTCCAAGGACAAGCCGAAGCCCCCGGAGGGCAAGGACAAACCCAAGCCCCCGGACCAGCCCCCCAAACCGGGCGACCAGAAGCCCCAGCCCGGTGACCAGAAACCGAAGCCGGGGGATCAGCATCCGAAGCCGAAGCCCGGGGATCATCACCCCAAGCCCGGTGACCAGAAGCCGAAGCCCCGGGATCAGCATCCGAAGCCGGGTGAGCCGAAGCCGAAGCCGGGTGATCAGCATCCGAAGCCGAAGCCCGGAGACCATCACCCCAAGCCGGGTGAGCCGAAGCCGAAGCCGGGCGATCAGCTTCCGAAGCCGAAGCCCGGAGATCAGCATCCCAAGTCCCCGGAGCCCAAGCCCAAGCCCCCCGAGCCCAAGCCCTTCACGCCCAATCCGCGGCTTCCTTTCGAGGACAACCGTGGTCTTCCGCCTGGGTACGGCTCCGTCTAGTCAGATGTCGAGCGCGCCCTTCGGGTTCGTGCCCGGGGCCGGTGGGCGGGGGCAGAGGCGGTGTACGGCGGCGCGGAGTTCCTTTTCGCAGAGGTGGTGGGAGAGGCCGGGGCCGAGCGTCTTCCACAGGCGTCCGGCGATCGGCGGGGTCCGGAAGTGCGCGCGCAGGACCGGGGTGTGGTCCGCCTCGCGGGTGAGCAGCGTGACGAGTTCGGGGTACGCGTCGGTGGCCTGCTGCCAGTGGGTGGGCAGCGGGCCGGTGGCCGGGAGCAGGCCGGCGCGCGCGGCGGCGATCAGGACCCGGCAGGTGTCCTGGGGATACCAGTGCTGGGTGCCGGACCGCTCGAAGGAGTCCACGGCCTCCGCGACCGTCGCGGTCGACCAGTCCGACTCCGGCAGCCACGCGGAGGCCCAGGCCACCGCGGCCGGATGGGCCACGGTGTTGGGCCGGAGCGCCGGGACGACGTCGGGGAGGAAGTGTCGGGCCCCGCACTCGTGCAGGGCCTGGGCCGCCCATCCGATGCCGTTCCAGTGGGCCTCCGCGTCCACGACCAGGCCGCGGCCCGCCACCTGCGCGATGAGCCGTCCGACCGCCTGCGCGAGGGAGTCGACGGACCGGTCCGCGGTCTGTGCCACCTTCAGCAGCTTGCTCGCCTGGTGGAGGCCGAGCGCGTGCGCCAGGAGGTCACCGGGCAGGCCGAGCACATGGCCGAGGATCTCGTCGAAGGCGTCCTCGCCGCCGGTCAGCCACAGGGCCCGCAGCAGGCCGGGGACCTCCTTGAGGTCCGAGCGGAGCGCGAGACGGATCCGGTTGATCAGCCGGTCGACGTTGACGCTGGCGGCCAGCTGCTCGCCCCACTGCGGCTCCCACATGTGGGCGAGCGTCAGCATCTCGTTGACCGCCCGCGGGCTGGCGAAGAGGTGCAGGGTGGACTCCCACCGGGTGGTGACCAGGGTGTGCATCCACTCGGTCTCCTCGGTGCGGTTGGTCACCCCGAGCCGGGCCAGCGACCGGCCGACGTGCCCCTGCGTCAGCGGGTCCTGGTCGAACTTGAAGGCGTCGACGAGCGTCATCCACCGACGGTCGCCCCGTAGGGCCCCGAGCTCCGATCTGCCGAGCCCCGGGACGCAGCGTTCCACCTCGCTGAGCAGCTCGGCGGTGAGCGGCGGATGCGCGACGCTGCGGAAGACGAGCTCCCGCAGGTGCGACTGCTCCTGCCCGGCGTGCGGTCGGGCGAGGGCGTCCACGGCGGTGGACGCGGCGCCCGGCTCCAGGGTGCGGAGCTGGCCGAGGGCGGTGGTGAAGGCGCCGATGCCGCGGCAGACCTGGAGCTGCTCCGCCCAGTCCCACTGGGGGTGCTCCTTCTTGAAGTTGTGCAGGACGATGCGGGTCGCGTCGGCGTGGCCGCCGGCCCTGAGCGTGCCGGCCGTCACATGGAGCTTCTGCGCCACGTCGCTCGCGCCGCGCAGCAGCGGAGCACGTACGGCCCGGTCGACGTTGATCCGCTTGGCGTAGTCCACCCCGATGTCGGGTACGAGCGCGAGCCCGAGGCGGTGGGTGTGCACCATGCTCTCCGGGTCGAGCCCCGGCTGGGACATCCGGTCGCACAGCACCTTCCGGTCCAGGCGCTCGGAGAGCCTCTTCAGGAAGGCCTCGCCGAAGTACTCGTCCTGGATCAGCAGCATCGCGAGCCGGGGGCCCCAGGGGCGGGCGGTGCCGCGCTGGCTGTGGATGCTGGTGACGACGAGCCGCAGCGCCGCCTCCTCGATGTCCTGCCGGAAGTCCGCGCCCGCCTCCCACAGTCCGCGCAGCAGGTGGTAGACGATGGCGGGGCGGCGCTCGCGCCGCATGACGTTCTCGACGAACTCCTGGCCGATCTCCATGGCGAGCCGGTAGCTGAACCGGTCCCTGGTGGCGCAGTACAGGTCGTCCACGCGGCTGACCGCGCCGAGCAGCATGCCGGCGCCCCGCGCGTCCTCGAAACTCCGTACGCTCTTGGCGAGTTCGCGGGCGAGCCGGGTGTCGGCGATCAGGTCGCCGTCGCGGTTCTCCTGGTACAGGAGCGTACGCAGGGTGCCGCCGTGGATGTTGCGGACCGTCGAGATGAGGATGGCGGCCTCGGCGGGCGGCGCCGCCTTCACCACGGGCACCAGGGTGCGCCCGAACTTCAGATGGTTGAGCAGCCGGTTGCACAGCCCGCGGTTGCTCTGCGCGAGGTCGAACAGGGCCTGGCTGATCTGGATGGCGTCCGAGTGCGCGAGCGCCGCCTGGAGCTGCGACTTGTAGTCCTCGATGATCTTGTCCCAGTCGCCCGTGCCCTCGAAGTGGAGGCTCAGCGAGATCCAGGAGAGGATCGCGGCCAGGGACCTGTCCTTGGTGGGCTTGACCTCCAGGAGGCGCTGCGCGGGCTTGAAGAAGGGGCGCAGCGCCGTCGCCGGATTGTCCTCACGGGCCTGCCGCGACTTGGCGAAGATCAGGTCGTCCATGCGCCGTACGGCGATGAGGTCCCGGTGGTTCGCGGGATCGGCGTCGCGGGCCAGTTCCTCGGTGCGCGCTTCGAGCCAGTCGCAGACCGTCGCCGTCGGCGTGGTGCCCTCACCCGCCAGCTTGAGCAGGGCGCCGACGAGGTGGTGCCGGTCCGTGAGGCTGGAGGGCCGTCCGAGGACCGTGTCCAGGCCGCCGTCGGGCGCGCCGACCCACGCCACCAGGTCCGCCGGCTCGGTCGTCTCCGACAGCCGGAACTCGTCGTCCCACAGGGCGGAGAGACCGAACGTCAGGTCACGCACCGTCAGATCGTCGACGCGCCTGAGGTGTTGCAGGACGGCCGGGAGCGCGGCGGCCGTCCAGTCGGCGTCGCTGTTGCGCCGGCACAGCCGCAGCACCTGCAGGGCCTTGCGCGGATGCGCCCGGGCGGCCCAGTCGGTGATCGCCTCGCGGACCGAGGGCAGCTTCAGGAGCAGCGCGAGCCGTTCCGGCGCGTACGCCGCGCACTTGCGCAGCAGCGCGTCGAGGCGCGGCTGGTCGTCGTCCCGGAAGAGGCCCACCACGTACGCTTCGAGGCGGGCGGGGAAGGCGTCGAGGCCGTCGGGGCTCGCGGCGGCGATCAGCGCCTCCGTCCGGACGGTGCTGGGGATCCGCGCCAGCCCCTGGTGGACGACGACGCCGAGCGCCCGCCGGGTCTCCTCGGGTACGGCCGCCACCCGGGCGACCGGGACCCCGTCGTCCAGCCAGGACACGGCGGCCAGCAGGTACACGGCGGCCCGGGCCTCGTCGTCGAGGCCGTCACAGAGGGCCTGCGCCCGAGCCCGTACGCGGCCGGCCCCGAGGCCCTTGTCGGGGAGGGTCCCGGCGGCGGCCGGCTTGTCGGCGGGTTCCTCGCGCAGCAGGTCGGCGAGGACGCCGAGGTCCCCGTGGCACGCCTCGACGGCCAGGTCGACCGACGCCGTGTCGTCGGCGCGGACCCGGTACTCCCCGGGCGCCTGGCGGATCATCCGCCGGGCCAGGTCGGGGACGTCCTCGGGCGGCACCAGGGTGACGTAGGCGGTCACCCCGTGGTTCTCCCAGCGGTTGGTGGCCCCGTCGACGTACCGGGTCAGCGCGAGCACGCCCACCGTCAGCCCGCCCAGGCACTCCAGGGCCTCGCCGATGTTGCCGTCCTCCAGGGCGTGGAGGCCCTCCAGGACCACGAGCGCCTTCCGGCGTCCGGTGTCGACGCCGGCGGCGGTCAGCGCGGCGCGCACCACGGGCAACAGGTCGCCGTCCGAGGGGAGTTGGTGGCTGTCGGGCGACAGGACGACGGTCTGCCAGCCGGCGGCCTCCAGCTGCCGCACCACCTGCTGGGCGCAGACCGTCTTGCCGCTGTTGCGCGCTCCGGACTGGATCACCCGGGACAGGGGCCGCTGGTGATAGCGCTGGAGGAGGAAGGAGGAACGCTCGAATGCGACCAGGCGCGCGTCCGCGGGTCCGCTCCACCCCGGCTCGGAGTCGCGGGCCCCGGTCGCGTGGAGGATCCGCCACCCCTCCTCGTCGAGGACCTGCGCGGCCCGGCGGCCCACCGCGGCGTCCCACTCCTCGCCCCAGAGCAGCCGGGCGGCTCCGAGCAGCGTCGGTTCGGCGTCGGACTCCACGGCGCCCGCCCGGTGCAGCCGCCAGCCGTCGGCGGCCCGCCACAGGACGTCGAGCCCGGCTTCGGCGGCGGTCGCCCGCGCGTCTTCGAGACCGGCCGGAGGCAGCCAGTCGCCGTCCTGCGAGAGGCCCGCCAGGGCGAGGACGCCCAGGGTGCCGAGGTCCGGGAGACCGCCCTCGGCGGCGATCCAGGACAGGGCGACGGCCGGCGGCGCGGAGTCCGGGGCGACCGTCGAGGGGCTGAGCACGTACGGGGCGTCGACGCGCGGGTGCGCTTCTCCGGCGGGCTTCCGGCCCACCGCCGCCACGAGGGGCTCCGCCGCGAGCAGAGCCCGGTCGACCGCCGCGGAGTCGGGGAGCGGCGAGGAGGCCGGCGCCCCGTCACGGGCGGCCGGCACGAGGTCCGCGCCGGCGATGACGTACCAGTCGTCCACCGGTGCGAGGAGCAGGGGCATCCCGCCCACCGGCCTCGGCCCGGGGATTCCGCCGCCGGGCTTCACGTCGTCGGCCCGGGCCACCAGCCGGAAGAGCTCGTCCAGCAGCCCGGCGTCGAGCTCGCCGAGGACCTCTTCCAGGTGCGTGGCGCCCTCACCCGCGTACTCGAACACCAGCGCGCCGGGGCCGATGGGCTTCTCCTCGCCGGAGAAGTCGAAGGGGCGCCGGGGGAGGGGGATCCCGCCGTCCAGGGACCGCTTTCCGAGGTCGACGACCGTGCGGAGCCGGGACTCGGCGCGGACCCGGTCGACGGCGGAGGTCGCCAGGTCGGTGGCCAGCGCGTGGAGCGCCATGTGCAGTTCATGTGCCAGGGACGACTCCCTGACGGCCGCGGGCGCGCTCTGCTTCTCGTCGCTCACACTCGACTCCTCGACTCCCCGTATGCGTGCGGTTCATGGCGTGATGCGGACCAGGCCCTCGGCGGTGCCGACGAGGATCCGGCCGTCCCGGTGCAGGTCCACCGAGTGGACGTCGAGCCCGATGTCGACGTGCCGGGCCGGACCCGTACCGGTGGGGGACGTGAGCCGGATGTCGCCGTGGACGCCCGCGCTGACCAGCACCTGCGTGCGGCCCGCGGTGCACAGGCGCAGTTCGCCGACGCCGCTCGCGTGGTCCGTGATCCAGCGGCGGGAGCGGCCGTCCCAGGCCGTCCACCAGACCGAACCGTCCCCGGCCCCCGTGTAGATGCCGTGGGCGTCGGAGGCGATCTTCACCAGGCCGCGTTTCTGCGGAGGTTCGAAGGTGTGCAGGCGCTGTCCCTCGTCGTCCCACACGACCACCTCCCGGGCCGTGCGCGCCGCCACCCGGATGCCGGCCGCGGTCACCGCGGCCGTGGCTCCGCCCAGGCGCAGCCCCGGCCGGTCGACGCGCCCGCCGGTGACCTTCGCCCTCCGCCGGTGCCAGCCCTCGCTCCCGACGACCAGCAGGTCCGGCCCGACCTGGAGGCAGCTGTGGACGGGACCGGGGAGGTCCAGACCCGGGATCTCCGCCCCCCTGCGGTCGCCCAGGACCGAGATCCATGCCCCGCCGTAGAGGTCACCGGCGAACAGCGCGGGCAGACCCTGGAGTTCGATGACCGAGGAGGTGGTGATCCGCGGCGGGGCCTCCGCGCGACTCGGCACCGATTCGGGCTCGAACACGGTCCAGGCGGTGTCTTCGGCATCGCCCGCCCGGTGGAGGACGGTGCTGCCGGTCAGCGCCAGTTCGCCGCCGTCGGGCAGGCAGTGGACCATCTTGACGCTCCGGTCCTCCGGGAGGCCGCGGTGCCTCGGCTCCGGGCGCGGGGACGGCGGCCGGCAGTCGACGGTCACGGCCTGCCAGCCCGAGGCGTACGCCCGGGCCCGCCGGGCGAGTTCGTCCAGGGAGCGCACCTGGGCGTGGAGCGCGAGCCGGGCCAGGGTGTGCCCGTCGGGCTGCCATCGCGAGCCCGTCAGCTCCCGGCACAGCGAACGGACCCTGGCCGCCCGGTCGTCGGTGGACTCCTGGAGGTGGCCAAGGGTCCGGTACAGCGCCTCGCCGTTCATGGCGAGCAGGAACTCCGGGTCGTCCAGGAGCGCGTCGAGGAGGCCGGCGAGGCGTGCGTGGTGCGGGAGGTGCTCACGGGTGTACTGGTCGGCGCCGGACCAGTCGCGCTGTCCGGACGGCAGCAGGGGGAGCTGCTCGGTCATGGCCTGGACGAACCACTCGTGGTACCGGCGCGTGTCGGCGGACTCGGCCAGGTAGCCGGCGGTCGGCGGGCGGGTGAGCCTCCATCCGTGACCGTTCATACCGTCCTCCGGGGCATCGAGGTGGTCCCTCGCCTCCGCGCGCACGTCGGCGATGTCCGTCGGGCCCGCCCCGGGTCTGCCGGCCTTGCGGACCACCGCGGCCCACAGCCGTCCGTCGGCGGGGAGCCCGGCGCCGTGCGCCAGGGCCACCGGCAGGAGCAGGTCGCGGGCCCAGGAGGGATCGTCGTCGTCGCGGTCGCGGCTGAGCCGTCGGAGCGCGTCGAGGAAGAGGTCGGTGTTGGACCGCTCGGCCTGGACCCGGGCGGTCGCGGGGTCCTGTCCGCTGGTGTCGACGGCGAAGAGGTAGGCGCGGAGCCAGGACCGGCCGGCGGCCGCGGCCGTGGCGAGCGCGATGGCGCGCACCGACAGGGCGCTCGTCGTCGACCACCGGGTGCCCGCGCGGTTCCTGAGGACGTGTTCCACGAGCTCGACCAGGTCGGCCTCGTCGAAGTAGTCGTCCGCGTCGAGGTCGACGACCGGCCCCGCGAAGCCGTCCGGCACGTCGCTGGTGGCCATGACGACCCGGGTCCGGGGCTGTGCGGCCAGGGGGACGAGGAGGGTGCTGTGGAGGAGTTCGGGTTCCTGGCTCGCGTCCACCGAGTCGAAGACGAGGCGGAGTCCCCGGTCGCCGAGGGCCTCCACCAGGTCGACGCCGTCGTCCTGGCAGGCCGGGGCGAGGCGGGCCAGCCTGGACATGACGGTGGCCACGCTCTGGCCGCGGACGTCGAGGAGCAGGTCGACGCAGCCGCCGGGCGCGGCGGCGGGCGCCCGCGTCCCGGTCGGCAGCGGATGCTCCGGGGACGACGAGACGTGGATCCAGTCGAGCAGTACGGACTTCCCGGAGCCCTGTCCGCCGGTGACGACGAGCGGCGCTCCCGGCTCCGCCGTCGGCGCTCCGACCAGGTGGGAGGTGACGTCCTGGACGGCTCGGGTGCGCCCGCAGAAGATCCAGCCGTTGCGGTCGTTCGCCTCGGGAGGGCGCCGGACCGGGCGGCGGGGGTTGTGCCGGGGGTTGCGGAAGGCCCGGGTCTCCTCGCGAGGGGGGAACCAGTCGGGCAGCTGGGGCTCCCCGGGGTTCTCGGACCCCTTCCGCATGCGGTCCTTCAGCTCCGCGAAGAGCTTGTAGGCACCGAGGTACTCCTCGTCGTCGCCGGCGCGGGTGTTGCGCAGGGCGCCCGCGAAGGCGTCTGCGAAGTGCATCTGCCGGGCGTCGGTGGTGCCGTCCGTGGAGCTGATCAGGGTGAGCAGCGGCAGGTCGGCACTCTTGGCGCCCTGCTTGCGCACCTCCTCAGCCAGCCGTTCGATCGCCAGGCCCGAGCGGCAGGCGTCGAACAGGACGACGACCTCGCGCGGGCGGGGCCGGCCGTCGGTGCCGGGAAGGATGATCGACATGAGCTTGGCGACGTCCAGCATGCTCGCCCGCCGGGTGCTCGTGCTGTCGTGGGCGGCGAGCAGGCCGTCCCGGTTGCCGATGTCGACGCCGTGTCCCGAGTAGTAGAACAGCAGGACGTCGGGGGGTGTGCCGTCGTCGCCCTCCAGGGCCGTCTCGAAGCCGTGCTCCAGGTCCGCGACCCCGGGGTCGGTCTGCGAGCAGCGATGGATCGTGAAGCCGGCCTCCGCCAGGACGGCCCGCATCATCCGCAGCTCGTCGGGCACGCGCGCCAGCGGCTTCAACCCTTCCCCGAACGTACTGGTCCCGGAGACGAGCGCCACCCGGACGAGGTCCGCCGGACCGCCGCCCGGGTACGGAGCCGTCGTCACCGGTCGGCGGCCGGCAGCGCCCTGGCGACGGCGTCGGCCACCTCTTCGGTCGTGAGGTAGCGGAGCACGGAGTGGCTGCCGAAGAAGTACTTGCCCGGCTTGTGCCAGGGGAGGTTGACGACGGGCTGGTCGTCGACGTCGCCGAAGGCGGGCGCGAGGTGCTTGACCAGGGCGATGGGATCGTCCTTGGCGGCCACGTTGACCCAGCGCTCGACGGGCGGCAGCGCGTCGCCCGCGGAGGGAGGCGACGGCAGCAGGCGGTCCTGGACCGCGCGCAGCCCCAGGGGGGAGCCGAGGCTGATGAAGGTGTGCACGTTCCACTCGGGGTGGGCGCGCAGCGCCTCGTAGGCCACGACGGAGCCGAGGGAGTGCCCGATGACGACCCGCGTGTCCGGGGTCACGACCCGGGCGAAGCGCTGCTGCGCGCACGCCCGCACGGTGTCGGAGGCGTCCAGGTACCGGCGCACCTGCCGGATCATCCAGATGACGGTACGCCCCATGGGCTTGCCGAGCCCCTCGTACCGCTCCAGGCGGCGCAGGGCGATCTGTCCGAGGCCCTTGCCGTCGGCCAGGGGGGCGTCGGTCCCCTCGGCGAACGCCTCCAGGAGTTCCAGTTCGAACGGGTCGCGCACGTCACCGATCTGGTACGAGGGGATGTCCGCCAGCTCGTCGTCGGCACCGCCGCTCTTGGTGTCCCGGCTGCGGAAGCAACTGCCGTAGTACACGGCGGCCACCTCCGCCGGGTCCGGCACCGGATGCGCGGCATCCGTCATGCCGACGCGCAGGGCGTCGTACCACTCGGTCAGCATCGTCTCGGCGTGCTTGTACTGGTAACCGATGCCGTGACAGACGACTACACGCGACACTGCGCCCCCCTCGTGCCCCGGCCGAAGCGCCGGACCAGAAGACCTGAGGCTCCATCATGCCGCATTTCTCCAAGGCGGTTAACCGATACGCGCGTTCGATCGAAGCGCGTGGCGGCCGGGGGTCCGGGGCGCGCGGGTTAGGATCCTGCGGCCCTTCGACCGCCCGCGCCAGCCCAGGAGTCAGCCCTATGCACCGTTTCGATGTCGAGTCCCTGGCGGCGGGCCGGTGGCGCAACGGCGGGGGTGTGACGCGGGAGATCGTGTCCTGGCCGGAGGGCGCAGCGGACTTCGAGTGGCGGGCGAGCGTGGCCGACATCGAGGCGGACGGGCCGTTCTCGGCGTTCCCCGGGGTCGACAGGACCTTCACGCTGCTCGAAGGCGGGGGCGTACGTCTGACGGCGCCGGGGGGTTTCGACCGGACGGCGCGGCCGGAGGAGCCGCTCGCCTTCCCCGGCGACCTGGAACTGACCGCCGAACTGGCGGCCGCGCCGCCCGGTGGCGCCTGTCGCGTGCTGAACCTCATGGTGCGGCGGGGGCGCCGGACGGTCCGGGTGGAACGCGTCACCGGCGCCGTCGCGCCGCCGGCCGGCCACGCCGGGGTGCTCCTCGTGCGGCGCGGGCACTGGCGCGTCGGCGGGGAGGAGCCCCCGGCGTCCGCGGGGCAGGGCGTGTGGTGGGGAGAGGCGGAAGGCGCCGGTGGCGAGGTCGTGCCCCTCTCCTCCGACGCCGTCGCGCTGTGGGCGGACCTCGCGCCGGGGTCCGGCTACTGACGGTACGTGGCGAGGAAGCGGCCGATGCGGTTGATCGCGGTCTCCAGCTCGTCGGCGCGCGGCAGCGTGACGAAGCGGAAGTGGTCGGGGCGCGGCCAGTTGAAGCCGGTGCCCTGCACGATGTGGATCTTCTCGCGCAGCAGCAGGTCGAGCACGAGCCGTTCGTCGTCGACGATCTTGTGCACGGCCGGGTCCAGCCTGGCGAAGGCGTACAGGGCCCCCTTGGGCTTGACGCAGCTGACGCCCGGGATCTCGTTCAGCGCCTGCCAGGCGACGTCGCGCTGCTCGGTGAGCCTGCCGTTCGGCAGGGTCAGGTCGTGGATCGACTGGCGGCCGCCGAGCGCGGCCTGGACGGCGTACTGCGCGGGCACGTTGGGGCACAGGCGCATGCCGGCCAGCATGGTCAGGCCCTCCAGGTAGTCCGCGGCCCGGTCCTTGGGGCCGGAGACGACCAGCCAGCCGCTGCGGAACCCGGCCACCCGGTAGGACTTGGACAGGCCGTTGAAGGTCAGCGTCAGCACGTCGTCGCTCAGCGCGGCCAGGCAGTGGTGCTCGGCGTCGTCGTAGAGGATCTTGTCGTAGATCTCGTCGGCCAGCACCATCAGGCCGTGGCGGCGGGCGAGTTCGAGGATGCCCTCCAGGAGCTCCTTCGAATAGACCGCGCCCGTCGGGTTGTTGGGGTTGATGACGACGATGGCTTTGGTGCGGTCGGTGATCTTCGACGCGATGTCGTCGAGGTCGGGGAACCAGTCCGCGTCCTCGTCGCACAGGTAGTGCACGGCCCGGCCGCCGGCGAAGCGCACCACCGCCGTCCAGAGCGGGTAGTCGGGCATCGGCACGAGGACCTCGTCGCCGTCGTCCACCAGCGCCTGCACGGCCATCTGGATCAGCTCGGAGGCGCCGTTGCCGAGGTAGACGTCGTCGACGGTCACGCCCGTGACGCCGCGCTGCTGGTAGTACTGCATCACCGCGCGCCGGGCCGGGAGGATGCCCCGGGAGTCGCTGTAGCCGTGCGCGCGGGGCAGGTTGCGGATGATGTCCTGGAGGATCTCCTCCGGCACCTCGAAGCCGAACGGCGCGGGGTTGCCGGTGTTCAGCCGCAGGACGCTGTGACCCGCCTCCTCCAGGGCGTTGGCCTGGTCGACGACCGGGCCACGGATCTCGTAGCACACGTCCTTCAACTTGCTGGACTGTCGAAACGTCATCTGCGGCCTCCCGACCGTCACTGTCACCGTCATCCGCGCCGCTGCGGCTGCTTCGTTCTACCAAGTACTCACTTGGAAAGTCCAACCTTTTGGCTATGCTGGCCCTCATGCCACGCCGAAGCTACGACCAGTACTGCGCCGTCGCCCGAGCCCTCGACGCGGTGGGGGAGCGCTGGAGTCTGCTGATCGTCCGGGAGCTGCTGCACGGCCCGCGGCGGTACACCGACCTCCACGCCGACCTCCCCGGCGTCTCCACCGACATCCTCGCCAGCCGGCTCAAGCAGCTGGAGGGCGAGGAACTGGTCGAGCGCCGCCGCCTGGAGCGGCCCGCCAACGCGACCGTCTACCAGCTCACCTCGCGCGGGACGGAACTCCGCCCCGTCGTCGAGGCACTGGCCGCCTGGGGCCTCGACGCCCTCGGCGACCCCCGCCCGACGGACGCCGTCCGCACCCACTGGTTCACCGGGGACTGACGGGAGGGAACCTTTCCCCGCTCCCCGCCGTCCTTCCTTCCGAAGCGGTGATCCATCGTGTGCGAGCCGAGCGAGGTGCCATGCGGACGAACGAACCGAACACCCTGGAGACCACCCTGGCCGACGGCCGGCGGATGACCCTCTCCCTGCCCGCCACGGACGCCGGCTGGGCCGCCGACGGGCTCGCCGCGCTGCGCCCCGTGCGGCCCACCCACACCGGCCGCGGCGAGGAGCCGCCCGCCTTGCCCGAGCGGCCCGCCCTCCCGCTGGAGGTCGCCCTCCTGGGCTTCGGCATCTAGCGCCCTGCCCGGCGGAGCGGGTGCCGTACCCGCCCCGCCGTGGTGTGCTGGTACGGAGGGGGGCGGACCGTCGCCTCACGAGGAGGAAGGGTCATGGCGATCCTCGTCCACGCCGTCCTCGACGGAATCACCACGGATCAGTACGACACGCTCAACGCCCGGCTGCAGTCGACCCCCGAGATCTTCGAGGGGTGCATCTCGCACGCGTGCGTGCCCACCGGGAGCGGCCTGGAGATCTTCGACCTCTGGGAGAGCGAAGCGCAGATGGAGGCCTTCGCCGACAAGATGATGCCCATCGCGGTCGGCCTCGGCTGGCCGGAAGGGGCGAGGCCGCGCGTGGCGGAGGTCCACCGCTACTGGGTGCCGGGCGCCGCCGGCTGACGGAGTCCCGGCTGCCCGACGTACGACAACGGTGTGGCCGGTCTGCCGCGCTGCCCGCCCGCGACGGGACGGGCGGGTTACCGTCGCCGGTATGGCCGATGATCGACGCGGATGGCTGCGGTGTCTGCTCGGCGGAGCGGTGTTCGTGGTGTGCATGGCCGGCACCACCCTCCCCACCCCGCTCTACCCCCTCTACCAGGAGGAGTTCGGCTATTCCGAACTGACCGTCACCGTGGTGTACGCCGTGTACGCCTTCGGCGTCCTCGCCGTCCTCCTCCTCGCCGGCAACGCCTCCGACACCATCGGCAGGCGCCCCACCCTGCGCTGGGGCCTCACCTTCGCCGCCGCCAGCGCCGTCTGCTTCCTCTGCGCCGACGCCCTGGGCTGGCTGTACGCGGGCCGGCTGCTCTCCGGCCTCTCCGCGGGCCTCTTCACCGGCGCCGCCACCGCCTACGTCATCGAACTGGCCCCGCCCGGCGGCACCGCCCGCGCCACCCTCGTCGCGACCGCCGCGAACATGGGCGGCCTCGGCTGCGGCCCCCTCCTCGCCGGACTGCTCGCCGAGTACGCCCCCGAGCCCCTGCTGCTGCCGTTCGCCGTCCACCTGGCCCTCGTCGCGCTCTCCGCCCTGGTGCTGCGGTGGCTGCCCGAGACGGTGGCGGAACGCCGGCCGCTCAGCGCCGTACGCCCCCGCAAGCCCGCCCTCCCGGCCCGCGTACGGGCGGTGTTCGTGCCCGCGGCCGTCGCCTCCTTCGTCGGCTTCGCCCTCTTCGGCGTCTTCACCTCCGTCAGCCCCGCCTTCCTCGCCCGCTACCTCCACGTCGACGACCACGCCGTCAGCGGCCTCGTCGTCGCCCTCGCCTTCTTCGCCTCCATCGCCGGACAGGCCGCCGCCGGCCGCGTCGGCCCGGACCGCTCCCTGCCGCTGGGCTGCGCCGTCCTCTTCGCCGGACTGCTCCTGCTCGCCCTCGCCCTCGCCACCGACCACCTGCTCTTCATCGTGCTCGCCGCCCTCGTCGGCGGCACCGGTCAGGGCCTCGCCTTCCGCGCCGCGCTCTCCGCCGTGGCCGCCGCCTCGCCGCCCGACCAGCGGGCCGCCGTCATCTCCTCGCTCTTCGTCGCCGCCTACACCGGCATCTCCCTCCCGGTGATCGGCGTCGGCCTGCTCGCCGACCCCCTCGGCCTGGAGGGCGCCGGACTGGTCTTCATCGCCTCCATGCTGGTCCTCGTCGCCACGGCCGGCGCCTACCTCCTGCGACGCGCCCGCGCCGCCACTGGCGCCGGCGGCCCCCCACCGTGAGCATCCCGGCCGACGGATCCGCGCACACCAGGCCGAACCGGCCGATGGGGCTGCCCGGCAGCAGCGGCGGCACCTGGATCTCCGCGCCCACCCGCCCCAGCCCGGCGGCCCGCAGCAGCGAGGGGAAGGACGGCACCCAGGAGACGTCGGTGCCGATGGTGTCCCGCGGCCCCCGCCCGCTCGACCGCTCGACCGCATCGCCCGTGTGTACGGCGTCCCCGGCGACACCCCGCTCGTCGGGTCGACGGCGTCGCTCGGCACCAGCACCAGCACCCCGCCGGGCTCGACCAGCTCGGCGAGCCGGGCCACCAGCCGCTCCCGCCAGGGGGAAGCCGCCAGGGGGAGAAGTCCGGGGCCGTGACAGCGGCCTCCAGCACGTCGAGCCCCGGCACGGGCCGCTCGGCGAGGAACCGTACGGCCCGGTCGACCGCGAGCACGTCCGCCACGTCCGCCACGCCCGCCTCCGTGAGCAGCCGCCGGGACACCCCGTGCCCGTCCCCGCCCCCACGTCCGGACAAACGCCATCCGGACCCCGCCCCGAGCGCCCGCAGC
The DNA here is from genome assembly GCF_012927245.1 of Streptomyces sp. R302. GTDB lineage: Bacteria > Actinomycetota > Actinomycetes > Streptomycetales > Streptomycetaceae > Streptomyces. The sequence goes on along the minus strand of NZ_JABBGE010000006.1, from coordinate 399,886 downwards.
CGCGTCAGGCTGTCGTACCGGCCGCCCCGCCGCCCCGCCGCCTAGGGGCGGGGCGGCAGGAGGGGGCCGATGCGCGTGCTTCCACGTACCGATCGCGCGTCGCCCGGTCAACCCGCCCCACCCCTAGGCGGGCCGTACGGCTCACGGGTCGCCCGGGGCGGTCCGGGCCTCGGGCGCCCCCGTCAGATGGACGAGCATCAGCTCGTGGTCCGCGCGTGCCAGCTCGTGGCCCCGGCCGTCGGTCAGCCGCCCGGTGACCTCGTAGAGGCCGCAGTGGGCCCGGCCGACCGGCATCCGCCGGGGCGGCAGCCGCACCTCGTACGGCCCGCCGCGCCGGAAGCCGCCGAGCGGCGTCCGGGTGACGACCGGCTCGCGGTCGTCCCCGGTGCGCACCTCCTCGAAGGTGAGCCCGTCGACCGCCCTGCCCACCTGGAAGGTCAGGCCGACGCTCACCACCGCGCCCTCCGGGACCCTCAGCGGACCGGCCTCCCCGGCCCGGCCGCCCAGGTCCACGACGAGTCGCCCCTCGTCCTCCGTGTGCAGGGACATGTCGAGGAGCCGGAAGCCGGGTCCGGAGCCGCTCACGGTGCCACGGGTCCGTCGTACGGCGGCGGGCCGTCGCGCCGCGGCATCCCGCCCGGTGCGGCCGGGGGCATGCCGTGCGCCGGACTGTCGTCTTCCCGTGGCATGCCGTACGTGGGCGTGTCGGCGCCCTCCGTACCGCCGGCGCTGTCGGCGGGGCGCAGCCGCCCGCGCCAGCCGCCCGTCGCCTTGTCGCGGTCCTCGATGAAGTCCTTGAACCGGTGCAGGTCGCCCTCGATCCGCTGCTCCACGACCCCCATCGCCTGCGCGGCCCGGTCGGCCAGGCCGGAGGGCTCCACCTCCATCTTGAGCCGTACGAGAGTATGAGATTCGTCGATCTGTTCGAACGTGACGACACCCTTCTGCCGCACGTCCCCGCCGACCGTCCGCCACGCGATCCGCTCGTCGGGCAGCTGGTCGACGATCTCCGTGTCGAACTCGCGGGTCGCGCCCGCGACCTTCGTCCTCCAGTGGCAGAGCCGGTCGTCGAGCTGTCGGACCTCCTCGACCCCGTCCATGAACCGCGGAAACTCCTCGAACTGCGTCCACTGGTCGTAGACCCGGCGCAGCGGGGCCTCGACCTCGATCGTGTCGTACACCATCCCGGTCATCTCCCTGTTCGGGGCGCGGCTACCCGCGCCGGGACCGCGTATTCCTCAGACCGTAGGGTGAAGCGGTACGCGAGGCAGGGCAGGAGGACCGGATGGCCGGGGAGACGGTGGACGAGGTGCTGGCCGAGCTGGCCGCCCTGGAGGACCCCCGGACGCGCGAGGTCAACGCGCGCCACGGCGACGACCACGGGGTGAACCTCGCCAAGCTGCGCGCGGTCGCCAAGAGGCTCGGCACGCGCCACGAGCAGGCCCGCGAGCTGTGGGCGACCGGCGACACCGCCGCCCGGCTCCTCGCCACGCTCGTCTGCCGCCCCAAGGAGTCCGGGCGCGAGGAGCTCGACGCGATGCTCCGCGAGGCGCGCGCCCCCAAGGTCCACGACTGGCTCGTGAACTACGTGGTGAAGAAGAGCCCGCACGCCGAGGAGCTGCGCCTGGCCTGGCTCGCCGACCCCGATCCGGTCGTCGCGAGCGCCGGCTGGGCGCTCACCACCGAGCGGGTCGCGAAGCGGCCCGAGGGCCTCGACCTCGACGGGCTCCTCGACACGGTCGAGGCGGAGATGAAGGACGCGCCCGACCGGCTCCAGTGGGCGATGAACCACTGCCTCGCCCAGATCGGCATCGAGCACCCGGCGCTCCGCGAGCGGGCCCTCGCCGTCGGCGAGCGCCTGGAGATCCTCAAGGACTACCCGACCCCCAAGGGCTGCACCTCCCCCTACGCCCCCGTCTGGATCACCGAGATGGTCCGCCGCCGCGAGGGCTAGAGCCTGTCCGGCGGATCATGGCCGAGGCCGCGACCGGTCACCCCGCTCGACCGCCCGGCGGATCGGCGTCCAGTTCCCTCAGCTCGCGCGCGTCCAGCGTGAGGTCCGCCGCCCCGGCGGAGTCGGTGATGGAGGCGGGGCGCCCGGCTCCCGGCACCGGGAGCATCGCGGGGGAGCGGGCGAGCAGCCAGGCCAGCGCGACCTGCTGGGGGCTGACCTCGCGCCCGGCGGCGACGCGGTGGAAGGCCGTGCCGGCGGAGGTGGGGCCGGAGGGGCCGTCGAGGGAGCTGCGGGAGATGCCGCCGAGCGGGCTCCACGGCAGGAAGGCGAGGCCGAGCCGTTCGCACAGCCGCAGTTCGGGCTCGCTGTCGCGGACGGCGGGGGAGTACCGGTTCTGGACGGAGACGAGCCCGTCGCCGAGGATCCGGTGCGCTTCGAGGATCTGGGCGGTGGTGACGTTGGAGACGCCGGCGGCGCGGATCGTGCCGGCGTCGAGCAGCTCGCGCAGCGCGCCGACGGACTCCGCCCAGGGCACGGCCGGGTCTGGCTTGTGCAGCTGGTACAGGCCGATCGCGTCGACGCCCAGGCGCCGGGCGGAGGCCTCGGCGGCCCGCTTCAGGTGGGCGGGCGTGGCGTCGACGGTCCAGCTGCCGTCGCCGGGGCGGCCCCGGCCGCCCTTGGTGGCCACCAGGACCCGGGAGGCGTCGCCGCCGTACCGGGCCAGGGCGCGGGCGACGAGGAGCTCGTTGTGGCCCGTCTCGCCGGCGTGCCAGTGGTAGCTGTCGGCGGTGTCGACGAGGGTGACGCCGGCGTCGAAGGCGGCGTGCAGGGTGGCGAGGGCCCGGGTCTCGTCCGGGCGGTTCTCGATGGACAGCGGCATGGCGCCCAGGCCGATGGCGCTGACGGTGGTGTGGGCGAGGGTGCGGTAGCGCATGGGGGCCTTGTCCGTCAGGGGGTGGGGGCGGGGAGGAGGGCGAGGGCCTCGGCGGCGGCGCCGGGCAGCCAGTCGGTGGTGCGGGAGAAGCGGAAGCCGAGCGCCTTCGCGCGGGCGTTGTCCATGGCGTAGTGGCGGTCGAAGGAGAACGGCGAGGCCTCGGCGCCCGCCGGGACGGTCCGGTACACGGCCTCCCGGCCGGCCGCGGCGGCGACGGTCCCGGCGAGGCCGTACACGTCGAGGGGACCGTCGGAGCAGGCGTTGACCGGGCCGGTGAAGCCGGCCGTGGCCGCCCACGCCAGCAGCTCCGCCAGCTCCTCGTAGTGGACGAAGACGGTGGGCAGCGCCCGCGCGTGCACGGTGATCTCCTCGCCCCGGGCGATGCGGGCGGCGTAGTGCGCGAGGCGGCCGGTGAACTCCCGCGCGCCGCCGCCGAGCACATGGGCGCCGCGCACGGTGGCGAAGGCGAAGCCGCCCGCGCGGGCGAGGACGGCCTCGGCCTGTCGCTTGCCCTCGGCGTAGTGCGCCTCCAGGTAGGCGCCGTCGTGCCAGGGGAGGTCCATGGCCACCCGCCAGCCGGCCGGGGCGACGCTCTCCTCCGGCACGGGCGTCCCCGGGGGTACGGCGGGCAGGGCGGCGGTCGCGGGGTCGTACACCTCGATCGTGGAGGTCATGACGTAGCGCCGGGTGCGACCGGCGAAGGCACGGGCGGCGACGGCGGCCTGGACGGGGGTGTAGCAGACCTGGTCCACCACGACGTCGAAGGCGCGGCCGGCGAGCGCGGCCGTCAGGGCGGCCTCGTCGTCGCGGTCGACGACGAGGTGCTCGACGCCGGCGGGCGGCGCGGAGGAGCCCCGGTTGATCACGGTGACCTGGTGGCCCGCCGCCCGCAGGCGCTCGACCAGGAGCTTTCCGAAGTACCGGCTTCCGCCGATGACGCAGATCCTTTGCATGCCCTCATCCTGGGGACCTATCGTCATCAGCAGAAGTACCGGCTTTCTGTATACGTGTGCAGGAAAACTGTTGACCGGACTGTTCCTGGTCGACCGGGCTGTTTCCTGGGGGGAACTGTTGATCGATGTGCAGCGGCTCCGCGTCCTGCGTGCGGTGGCGGAGCACGGCAGCTTCAACCGGGCGGCCGCGGCCCTCCACCTCACCCCCTCGGCCGTCTCCCAGCAGGTGGCCGCCCTGGAGCGCGGCCTCGGCGCCCAGGTGGTCGCGCGCAGCACCCGCGGCGTGACGCTCACCCAGGCCGGCCGGATCATGGTGGGCGCCGCCGAATCCGTCGCCGCGGAGCTGGAGCACGCACGGCAGCGGATCGCCGCGCTCGGCACCGGCCGCACCCAACTGACCGTCGCGAGCTTCACCAGCGGCGGACGGCTCCTGCTGCCCACCGCCCTCACCCGGCTCATGGAGGCCCATCCCCGCACCGTGCTCCACGTCAGGGAGGGCGAACCCGAGGACACCCTGCCCCTCGTCCGGCAGGGCGCCGTGGACCTCGCCCTCGCCTACCACTTCGACGGCCCGCTCCCCGTCGGACCGGGCACCGGCTCCGGCCTGGAGTGGACGCCGCTCCTGGAGGACCCCCTGTGCGTCGTCCTGCCGCAGGGGCACCGTCTCGCCCGGCGCGACGCGCTCGACCTGGTGGATCTGGCCGCCGAACCCTGGGTGCTCGGCTGTCTGAAGACCGAGGCGTACCTGCGGCGTTTCGCCGAGCGCGCGGGCTTCGATCCGGAGATCCGGGGGACCACCACCGACTACTTCTTCGCCCGCTCCCTCGTCGCCGCGGGCATGGGGATCTCCCTGGTCCCCTCGATCGCGCTCGTCCCCGAGGTCCCGGGCGTGCGCACCGTCCCGATCACGTCGCCCGGCCCGGTCCGGCACATCGGCGTCGCCACGATCGGCGGCCGTGACCGGCCCCAGGTCACCGCGCTCGTCCGGGCCCTTCGCGAGGAGGCGGCGCGGCACGGCGGGCGGTGAGCCGGCGACGACCCGGCGTGCGGTTCCCCCACGCCCGGTCCCGTCCGGACCGTTGACGGCCCCGCGCTCCGGCCACAAGGATGTCCCCGACGCGCTTGGGAGCGCTCCCACTCCGACGCGGCGGCGCATCGGAGGGCCGAACCCCCCCCCCCC
>NZ_JABBGE010000006.1:0-394767 GCF_012927245.1 Streptomyces sp. R302 | reverse complement strand
TCCCCCACGCCCGGTCCCGTCCGGACCGTTGACGGCCCCGCGCTCCGGCCACAAGGATGTCCCCGACGCGCTTGGGAGCGCTCCCACTCCGACGCGGCGGCGCATCGGAGGGCCGAACCCCCCCCCCACGAGGAGCGGACGTTGAACCGACGCAGAACCGCCCTGCTGTCCCTGACGGCCCTGCTGGCGGCCGGCCTGAGCGCCGTGCCCGCGGGCACGGCCGGGGCGGACGAGGTGGAGCAGATCGTGAACGGCACCTTCGACGACGGCACCGCCCCCTGGTGGACGAGCGGCGTCACCGCCGGCCCGGCCGACGGCGGGCTCTGCGCCGACGTGCCGGGCGGCACCGTGAACCGCTGGGACGCCGGGGTCGGCCAGAACGACCTCACGCTCGCCGCGGGCGAGACGTACCGCATCGCCTTCCGCGCCACCGGTACCCCCGCCGGACACTCCGTCCGCGCCGTCGTCGGACTCCAAGTCGCCCCGTACGACGCCTACTACGAGGTCGTGCCGCAGCTCAGCGTCTCCGGCGACAGCTACGCGTACACCTTCACCTCCCCGGTCGACACCACCCAGGGGCAGGTCGCCTTCCAGCTCGGCGGCGCCGCCGACGCCTGGCGGTTCTGCCTCGACGACGTCTCCCTCCTCGGCGGGGTGCCGCCGGAGAAGTACGAGCCCGACACCGGCCCCCGCGTGCGGGTCAACCAGGTCGGCTATCTGCCCCGGGGCCCCAAGAACGCCACCCTCGTCACCGAGGCGACCACCCGGCTCCCCTGGCGCCTCGACGACGCGGACGGCACCGCCGTCGCGCGCGGCTGGACCGTCCCGCGCGGAGTCGACGCCTCCTCCGGGCAGAACGTCCACTCCATCGACTTCGGCCGGCACCGGTCGCGCGGCACGGACTTCACCCTCACCGTCGACGGCGAGACCAGCCACCCCTTCGACATCGGCACCGCCGCGTACGACCGACTGCGCCTGGACGCCGCGAAGTTCTACTACACCCAGCGCAGCGGCACCCCCATCCGCGAGGACCTGCGCCCCGGTTACGGCCGCGCGGCCGGCCACGTCGGCACCGCCCCCAACCAGGGCGACACCCGAGTGCCCTGCCAGCCCGGCGTCTGCGACTACACCCTCGACGTCTCCGGCGGCTGGTACGACGCGGGTGACCACGGCAAGTACGTCGTCAACGGCGGCATCTCGGTCTGGCAGCTGCTCTCCACCTACGAACGCGCCCTGCACGCCCGCACCGGCGACTCCGAGGCGCTCGGCGACGGCACCCTCGCCCTCCCCGAGAGCGGCAACGGCGTCCCCGACCTCCTCGACGAGGCCCGCTGGGAGCTGGACTTCCTCCTGAAGATGCAGGTCCCCGACGGCGAACCGCTCGCCGGCATGGCCCACCACAAGATCCACGACGAGCAGTGGACCGGCCTGCCGCTGCTGCCCGCCGACGACCCGCAGAAGCGCGAACTCCACCCGCCGACCACGGCCGCCACCCTCAACCTCGCCGCCACCGCCGCCCAGGCGGCCCGCGTCTACGAGGAGTTCGACCCCGCGTTCGCGGCCACCGCCCTGACCGCCGCCCGCAAGGCCTATGCCGCGGCCCTCGCCCACCCCGACGTCCTCGCCTCCGACAGCGACGGCGTCGGCGGCGGCACCTACGCCGACACCGACGTCTCCGACGAGTTCTACTGGGCCGCCGCCGAGCTCTACCTCACCACCGGGGAACGGCGGTTCAAGAACCACGTCCTCGGCTCGCCCGTCCACACCGCCGACCTCTTCGGCCCCGTGAGCTTCGACTGGGCGAGGACGGCCGTCCCCGCCCGCCTCGACCTCGCCACCGTCCCCAGCCGCCTCCCCGGCCGCAACCGGGTCCGCGCCTCGGTCCGCGCCGGAGCCGACCGCTACCTGGCCACCCTCAAGGCCCACCCCTACGGCATGCCGTACGCCCCCGAGGGCCAGCGGTACGACTGGGGCTCCACCCACCAGATCCTCAACAACGCCGTCGTCCTCGCCACCGCCTACGACCTCACCGGCGCCGCCGCCTACCGCGACGGCGCGGTCCAGAGCATGGACTACGTCCTCGGCCGCAACGCCCTGAACCTCTCCTACGTCACCGGCTACGGCGAGGTCAGCGCCCGGAACCAGCACAGCCGCTGGTACGCCCACCAGCTCGACCCCAACCTGCCGCACCCGCCCGCCGGTTCGCTCTCCGGCGGCCCGAACTCCGACATCCAGGACCCGCTGGCCCAGTCCAAACTCCAGGGCTGCACCGGCCAGTTCTGCTACATCGACGACATCCAGTCCTGGTCCACCAACGAACTCACCATCAACTGGAACTCCGCCCTGACCTGGATGGCGTCCTTCGTCGCCGACCAGGGCTAGTCGGCCCCCGCCGCCCGCCCCCGCCCCCTGTGCCCGGAAGGCGCGCCGGTAGGCGGCGGGGGTGGTGCGCAGACCCGCACCCCCGCCGCGGGTCCTACTCCTCCCCGGCGGGCGGCTCGTCCCAGTCCCAGGCGCCGATGTACGCGGCCGTGCCCGTGCGCCGGGCCTCCGCGAAGGCGGTGAGGCGGGCGAAGTCGCGCGGGGGCATCAGCGGGCGCCAGTCGGGGAGCGGCAGGACACGCACCTCGTCGTGTTCGTCCGGGTCGAGGACGAGGCCCGCGATCTGCCGGTCGGTGAGGCGCCCGCCGTCGAAGACGTACCCGGCGGTCGCCAGCGGCCACGCGGTCCCCGGCAGCCCGAAGACGGCGGCGAGGAGCCGGGGCGGGCCGGGCACCACGAGCCCCGTCTCCTCCTCCGTCTCCCGCACGGCCGTCCGCCACGGCCGTTCCCCCGCCTCGGCGGTGCCGCCCGGCAGCTGCCAGGGGTGGCCGGGGCTGTAGACGGCGTGGAGCTGCACGGGCCGGTCGTCCAGGTCGGTGAAGTACACGGCGCCGAAGAGGGTCGCCTTCGGCAGCGTCGCGACGAACTCGTCGACCGGGAGCATCGCCCGGCACCCCGCCGCGGCGGCGGCGGGGGCGGGGGAGGGCAGGGGGTGCATGTCGGGCCTCCGGGGTGGGGGAGTACGGGGCGGCTTCGCCGGGTTCAACGAGCCCGCCCCGTCCCGCGTGCACAGCGATTTCGGCCGCGCGGCCGCCCGCCACCTGCGCATACCGGAGAGTAGGGTGGAGGGCGCGTCCGACCCGCCACGACTCCGAAAGGCCGCCCATGAGCGAGCAGACCGTCGCCCCCGTCGTCCGCCGCGTCGACGAGCGCCACCGGTACGAGATCCTCGTCGACGGCGCCCGCGCCGGGCTGACCGCCTACCGGGACCGCGACGACCGCCGCGTCTTCTTCCACACCGAGGTCGACGAGGCCTACGCGGGCCAGGGCCTGGCGGCGATCCTCGTCAAGGAGGCCCTGGACGACGTACGCGCCTCCGGCATGCGGATCGTGCCGGTCTGCCCGTACGTCGCCAAGTTCCTGAAGAAGCACGAGGAGTACACCGACATCACCGACCCGGTCACCCCCGAGGTCCTCCAGTGGCTGGACGCCCGCCTGGGCCGCCAGTCCTGATGCGGACGGCGGTGGCGGCTCAGGCCCCGCCCGGGCCCGGGATCAGCCGGGCGCGTTCGTTGCGGTCCCAGCCGGACCACAGTTCGTCGTCACCGCAGTGGACGCAGTCCGGGCCGAAGAAGTACCCGCGCGCGTTCTCGTCGGCCATCAGCCAGAACCGCAGCCACGCCGTGGTCGGGGCGCGGAAGGCGCCGCCGTCGCCGATGGACGACAGGTGTCCGGCGCCCCGCACCTCCCCGTACACGGCCGGCAGGTGGTCCGAGTCGCGGTACAGCGCCTTCACCAGCGCCGGCCACACCGTCAGGTTGCGTTCACCGGCCAGGTAGAAGACCGGTACGCCCGTGAGGTCGGGGTCCGTCAGCGGCCCCGGCTGGATCGGGACCGCCGTGTCCACGCGCGCGTCGACCGCCGCGTTCAGCGCCGCAGCCCCGCCCTGCGAGTGCCCCGCCGAGCCGATGCGCGCCAGGTCGACCCGGCCGAAGTACGGGCTGCCCGGGTCGGCGTTCCGCCGCTCCAGGACGTCGATGCCGGCCCGCATGCTGATCGCGAAGTTCGAGGTGGGCGTGTTGGCCGCCGCGACGATGAAGCCGTGGCTCGCCCAGTGCCGCAGCAGCGAGCTGTAGATCCCGGGCACGGCCCCCGTACCGTTCCCCCAGATCACCACCGGGTGCCGCTCGCCCGACGCGCCCATCGCGCGCGGGTGGTAGAAGGTGTGCACCGCCTCGATGTCGACGTCCACCTCGTAGGGGCCGGGCCGGTCCCAGTCGGTGCCGACCGACGGGATCCCCGACGCCGTCACCGTCGCTGCCGTCGCTGTCGCCGTCGTCGTCGTGGCGGGCTCCGCCGTCGCGCCCTGTGTCGTGCCGAGCGTCAGCAGCACGCCCAGCAGCAGACCGCCCAGCAGGCGGCTCGTTCTCCCTGGCATGGAACTCCTCCGTCGTCCGGTGGGGTCGCGCGTCCTCGCGACCGTGGCCAGGGACATGGTGGATCGTTCCGCCCCGGCTGTCTGTGCGCGCGGGCCCAGTCCTGCGGGGCCCGGACTGTGCACCCGCCCAGACGGCGGGGCGTCAGCCGCTCGCGCCGGCCCGTCGTGCCCGCAGGGTCAGCGCCGTGTACAGGCGCCGGCGACCACGAGGCCCACGAGCCACCCGTAGGCGTCGAGCGGCGCCAGGAACGACGGCAGCAGCACGAGCAGTTGGGCGATGCCGCAGTGTCCCCGGTACCGGAGCCGAACCCGATGCCCCCTGCGGCCCCGGTGCCCCCTGTGTCCCCGGTGTCCCCGGTGACCCCTGTGCGTACGGATCCGGTGAAGCGCTCACGACGCTTCCCCCACAGGCCCCTGGTCGTACTCCTGGGATCGTCCCACGAACTCCTTCCCGGGGCCCCGGAGTCCGCGTTGACGCTCGTCGTTGACTTGTGTGACGGCAGAGGCGGGTTGTCAAGAGGGGGCCGATGGAGTGGAGGTGGCCGGAACGCATGCCGTCCGATCGGGGCGCCGGGGCACCCCGACGCCCCCACCGGCCCGCTTCCCGTCCCACCCTCCCCGCACCTGGCGAGAACTCGACCGACCAGGTCGTAAACCGGCCCGCGAACAAGATCACTGCATCGAGGTAATGCCCCTCGGCTACCCGGGCGCGGCCTGCTGACGGGCCGTTACTGTTCCCCGGGTCTGGACGGACGGCATGACCACCTCCCCCAGACCACCTCCCTCCGTACCCTCTTCCTCCCCTTCGACCGGTCCGGCGTGCCGCCGTGCCCGGTCACCACCCTCGCTAAGGAGAGACCGGTCCGATGACCGTCGACACCAGCCCGGAAGCCCAGGCGGCACCCCCGCAGCAGTCCCTCAGCACCCACGCCGCGCGGAACCTCGCCTCCACCACCAAGTCCGCCCCGCAGATGCAGGAGATCACCTCCCGCTGGCTGCTGCGGATGCTCCCCTGGGTGGAGACCAAGGGCGGCGCCTACCGCGTCAACCGCAGGCTCAGCTACACCGTCGGCGACGGCCGGGTGGAGTTCGTCCAGGACGGCGCCACCGTCCGCGTGATCCCCCGCGAGCTCGGCGAACTCGCCCTGCTCCGCGGCTTCGACGACGTCGACGTGCTCACCGCGCTCGCCGACCGCTGCGTCCAGCGCGACTTCTCCGCCGGCGAGATCATCGTCACCCGCGGCAACCCGGCCGGCGAGATCCACCTCCTCGCCCACGGCCGCATCGCCCAGACCTCCGAGGGCCCCTACGACGAGGAGGTCGCCGTCGCCGTCCTCGGCGACGGCGACCGCTTCGGCGAGAACGCGCTGCTCGACGCCGACGCCACCTGGGACTACACGGCCACCGCCGAGACCTCGGGCACCCTCCTCACCCTCTCCCGCGCCGACTTCGCCGCCGTCATGGCGAACGCCCCGGCCCTCCAGGCCCACATCCACGACTTCTCCAGCCTCCCCGACCAGGCGCAGAACAAGCACGGCGAGGCCGAGATCGCCATGTCCTCCGGGCACGTCGGCGAGGCCGTCCTGCCCGGCGCCTTCGTGGACTACGAGCTCAAGCCGCGCGAGTACGAGCTCTCCGTCGCGCAGACCATCCTCAAGGTCCACACCCGCGTCGCCGACCTCTACAACGGCCCGCACAACCAGACGGAGGAGCAGCTCCGCCTGACCATCGAGGCCCTCCGCGAGCGGCAGGAGCACGAGCTCGTCAACAACCGCGAGTTCGGCCTCCTGCACAACGCCGACTTCAAGCAGCGCATCCAGACCCACTCCGGCCCGCCCACCCCGGACGACATGGACGAGCTGCTCAGCCGCCGCCGGGGCACCAAGCTCTTCCTCGCCCACCCGCGCACCATCGCCGCCATCGGCCGCGAGTTCAACGCCCGCGGGCTCTACCCGGACCACGTCGACCTCGGCGGCCAGTCCGTGCCGGCCTGGCGCGGCGTCCCGATCCTGCCCTGCAACAAGATCCCGATCACCAAGGAGCAGACCAGCTCCATCATCGCCATGCGTACCGGCGAGGAGAACCAGGGCGTCATCGGCCTGCGCCAGACCGGCATCCCGGAGGAGTTCGAGCCCGGCCTCTCCGTCCGCTTCATGGGCATCAGCGAGCAGGCGATCATGTCGTACCTCGTCACCACGTACTACTCCGCCGCCGTCCTCGTGCCCGACGCCCTCGGCGTGATGGAGAACGTGCAGATCGCCCGCCGCCGCGACTGACGCCCCCGTCCGTCCCGTTCCGGGACGGACCACCCCACCCAGCAAGGAGCTGACGGATGCCCGACCCCGGGCTCTCCCCCCTGCCGGCGCACCCGCCCGCGGCGGCGGCCCGCCTCGGGGCCGACGTCCTCGCCGCGGCCCTCGCCGGCCCGGCCGCCGAGGCGCCCGCGCCGGCCGCCGCACCCCGCTGGATCCCCGGCGGACCCAGCGGGCTCGGCACGACCGCCCTCTCCCTCGCCCGTCCGGCGGCGGTCCCGGAAGCGCTCCCCGCGCCGGTCCCGGCGCCGGACGCCCTTCCGGAGCCCGCCGGGCCGCCCTCCGCCGCCCCCTCGGCGGCGGAGGGCCGGCCCATCCCGGGCCTCTACTTCCACCCCGTCCCCGACCCCGACCCCGTCCGCGTGGACGAGGTCAGCCGCCGGATCAAGGACTGGGCCGTGGACGAGGTCCAGCTCTACCCGGAGGAGTGGGAGGGGCAGTTCGACGGCTTCTCCGTCGGGCGCTACATGGTGGCCTGCCACCCCGACGCCCCGACCGTCGACCACCTGATGCTCGCCACCCGGCTCATGGTCGCCGAGAACGCCGTCGACGACTGCTACTGCGAGGACCACGGCGGCTCGCCGATCGGCCTCGGCGGCCGTCTCCTCATGGCGCACACCGCGCTCGACCCCCTCCACACCACCCCGGAGTACGCGCCGGCGTGGGCGGAATCGCTCGGCTCGGACGCCCCGCGCCGCTCGTACCGCTCCGCCATGGACTACTTCGTCCGGGCGGCCTCCCCCTCCCAGGCCGACCGCTTCCGGCACGACATGGCCCGGCTCCACATGGGCTACCTCGCCGAGGCGGCCTGGGCCGAGACCGACCACATGCCCGAGGTGTGGGAGTACCTGGCCATGCGCCAGTTCAACAACTTCCGCCCCTGCCCCACCATCACCGACGCCGTCGGCGGCTACGAACTGCCGGCGGACCTGCACGCCAGGCCGGAGATGCAGCGGGTCATCGCCCTCGCGGGCAACGCGACGACCATCGTCAACGACCTGTACTCCTACACCAAGGAGCTCTCCAGTCCCGGTGTCCACCTCAACCTGCCGGTGGTGCTCGCCGAACGGGAGAAGCTCTCCGAGCGCGACGCCTACCTCAAGGCGATCGAGGTCCACAACGACCTCATGCACGCCTTCGAGGCCGCCGCCGCCGAGGTGGCCGCCGCCTTCCCCGCCCCCACCGTGCTGCGCTTCCTCAAGGGCGTCGCCACCTGGGTCGACGGCAACCACTACTGGCACCAGACCAACACCTTCCGATACAGCCTGCCCGACTTCTGGTAACCACCGTCCCGCAAGAAATGGATTTCTCTGTGACCATCGACGAGCTGACCACCCTCGGCGCCTCCGCCATCGTCCCCGGCCCGGCGACCCCGTACCAGGGCGACATCGCCCGCTACTGGAACGCCGAGGCCCGGCCCGTGAACCTGCGCCTCGGTGACGTGGACGGCCTCTACCACCACCACTACGGCATCGGCGCCGTCGACCACGCCGCGCTCGGCACCCCCGAGGACAGCGAGTACGAGAAGAAGCTCATCACCGAGCTGCACCGCCTGGAGTCCGCCCAGGCCGAAGTCCTCCTCGACCACCTCGGCACCGTCACCCCCGGCGACACCCTCGTCGACGCCGGCTGCGGCCGCGGCGGCTCCAGCGTCATGGCCCACCAGCGCTTCGGCTGCAAGGTCGAGGGCGTCACCCTCTCCTCCACCCAGGCGGAGTTCGGCAACAAGCGCGCCCGCGAGCTCGGCATCGACGACCACGTCCGCGCCCAGGTCTGCAACATGCTCGACACCCCGTTCGAGAAGGGCAGCATCACCGCCTCCTGGAACAACGAGTCCAGCATGTACGTCGACCTCGACGACCTGATGGCCGAGCACTCCCGCTTCCTCAAGGTCGGCGGCCGCTACGTCACCATCACCGGCTGCTGGAACCCCAGGTACGGCCAGCCCTCCAAGTGGGTCTCCCAGATCAACGCCCACTTCGAGTGCAACATCCACTCGCGCCGCGAGTACCTGAAGGCGATGGCCGACAACCGCCTGGTGCCCCAGGCCGTCATCGACCTGACGCCCGACACGCTGCCCTACTGGGAGCTGCGCGCCACCTCGTCGCTGGTCACCGGCATCGAGGAGGCGTTCATCGAGTCGTACAAGGACGGCTCCTTCCAGTACGTGCTGATCGCCGCCGACCGCGTCTGATCCCCTGCGCGGCCGGTCACCGGGCCGGGCCCGTCCACCGCGACGGGCCCGGCCCTCAGCGCTGCCCGGCCCGCGCCGCGTTCCAGCCGGCCAGCTCCGCCGGACGGTCCGTGATCACCCCGTCCACCCCCAGATCGGCCAGCGCCCGCCAGCGCGCCGGCGCGTCGACCGTCCACACGTTCACCGCCACCCCGGCCGCCCGCAGCTCCGCCACCACGCCCGGACGGGCCGACAGCCCCCGGTCGGAGACGTGGTACGCCGCCAGGCCCAGGTCCCGCGCCACCGCCACCGGATCCGCGTCGAGCCGGTCCCGCAGCAGCGCCCGCGGCAGCTCGGGCGCCAGCTCCCGCACGTACCGCAGCGACACCGCGTCGAAGCTCTGCACCACCACCCGCTCCGCCATCCGCTGCTCCCGCACGTCCCGGACGATCCGCGCCACCTCCGCCCGGGAGTGCGCGCCCTTCACCTCCAGGAGCAGCCGCCCGCCCCGCTCCCGCAGGTCCGCCAGCTGCGCGGCGAGCGTCGGCACCCGGGCCCCGGCGAAGGACGGCGCGAACCAGCCACCGGCGTCCAGGGCGTCCAGCTCCGCCGAGGTCAGCTCCCGCACCGCGCCCGAGCCGTCGGTCGTCCGGTCCACCGTCGCGTCGTGCACCACGTACGGCACCCCGTCCCGGCTCGGCCGGACGTCGTTCTCGATCCACTCCGCCCCGCCCCGGCGCGCCACCTCGCCCGCGACCAGCGTGTTCTCGGGCGCCGCCGAGGACGCGCCCCGGTGGGCGATCACCGTGAGGGTACGGGCCGGGGCCACGGCCGGCGCGGGGGCGGCCACCAGGAGCGCGGCCAGCGCGGCACCGGCGAGCGCGGCGCGGCGGCGGAGGCGTACGGGAGTCACGGCCGGAGACCCTACCCCCGGCTTCCGGGCCGCCGGGGCGCGACGCACCGGCACGGAACCCTTCGGTGATGCGTCCGGGCCTGCGGCATCGCGGGAGGGCGCCCGGAGCCGTGCCCAGTGGCGGACCGCGGAGGGCTCCGGCGGCGTCTACGTCGTCGGCCACCGCGTCGTCGGCATCTGATCACACCTCAAGAACGCCTGAGGGCCGCGCCGGTGACCCGGCACGGCCCCACCTCGTGTCCCGGCTCAGACCGCGTCGGGCGCGCGCAGCTCGCCCGAGCGGGCCACCCCCGCGTACCAGCGGGCGCTGGTCTTCGGGGTGCGCCGCAGGGTGTCGTAGTCGACGTGGACCATGCCGAACCGCTTCGCGTAGCCGTACGCCCACTCGAAGTTGTCGAGCAGCGACCACAGGAAGTAGCCGCGGACGTCGATGCCGTCGGCGATCGCCCGGTGCACCTCCGCCAGATGCGCGTGCACATAGGCGGTGCGCTCCGGGTCGTGCACCCCGCCGTCCTCGCCGACCACGTCCTCGTACGCGGCGCCGTTCTCGCTGATCACCAGTGGCAGGCCCGGGTACGCCTCCGAGGTCCGGCGCAGCAGGTCGTACAGGCCGCTCGGGTCCACCGGCCAGCCCATCGCCGTCCGCTCGCCGGGCGCGCGGTGGAAGGCGACCGAGTCGGCGCCCGGCCACGGAGAGTGGGCGCTGTCGCCGTGCCCGTCGTCCTGCGGCTTCTCCTCGCCCTCGGCGACGTGCGCCACGAGCGTGGGCGCGTAGTAGTTGATGGCGAGGAAGTCCAGCGGCTGGTGGGCCGTCGCCGTGTCACCGGCCCGCACGAAGGACCAGTCGGTGAGGTGGCGGGTGTCGGCGATCAGGTCCTCGGGGTAGGCGCCCTCCAGCATCGGGCCGAGCCAGACGCGGTTGCCGACGGCGTCGATCCGGCGGGCCGCCTCCAGGTCCTCGGCGGAGGCGCTGCGCGCCCGCACCTCGTGCAGGTTGAGCGAGACCGCGATCTGACGGTCCGCCGGCAGCGAGGCGCGCAGCGCCTGGACGGCGAGGCCGTGGCCGAGGTTGAGGTGGTGCGCGGCGCGCAGCGAGGCGACCGGGTCGGTGCGGCCGGGGGCGTGCACCCCGGAGCCGTACCCGAGGAAGGCGCTGCACCAGGGCTCGTTGAGGGTGGTCCACCGCTTGACGCGGTCGCCGACGGCGTCGGCGACGATCCCCGCGTACTCGGCGAACCGCTCGGCCGTGGCGCGCTCGGGCCAGCCGCCCGCGTCCTCCAGCTCCTGCGGGAGGTCCCAGTGGTAGAGGGTGAGGGCCGGTTCGATGCCGGCGGCGAGCAGCTCGTCGACGAGCGAGCGGTAGAAGTCGAGGCCCTTCTGGACGGCGGGGCCCCGGCCGGTGGGCTGGACGCGGGACCAGGAGACGGAGAACCGGTAGGCGTTCAGGCCGAGTTCGGCCATGAGCGCGACGTCCTCGCGGAAGCGGTGGTAGTGGTCGACGGCCACGTCCCCGGTGTGGCCCTCGAAGACCTTGCCGGGGGTGTGGGAGAAGGTGTCCCAGATGGACGGGGTGCGGCCGTCCTCACGGGCCGCCCCCTCGATCTGGTAGGCGGCGGTCGCCGCGCCCCAGAGGAAGTCGGAGGGGAACGGGCGGGTGGCGGTGAGCGGCCGGGTCTCGGACGCGGTCATAGGAGAGGGCTCCCAACGCGGGGTACGGGTCGGTCCGTTCGGGTCCGGCGACTGCGGCGGACCCGGGCGGGGCCGAGGGAATTGCGGTACGGGGAAGGGCGGGACGGTCGGTCGGCGCTCGACCGACCGGGGGCGGTCGGGTCTCGACCACGGGGTGCGGTCAGCTCTTGACCGCGCCGGCGGTGATGCCGCCCACGATGTGCTTGCCCAGGAAGGCGAAGACCAGCAGCAGCGGCACGGTCGATATCAGCGCGCCGGTCAGGACGATCGCGTGGTCGACGGTGTGGTTGCCCGCTCCGAGGCCGGCGAGCGCGACCTGGAGGGTCGGGCTGCCGTCCGGGGTGAGCGCGATGAACGGCCAGAAGAAGTCGTTCCAGGACTGCACGAAGACGAGCATGCCGAGCACCGCCATCGCCGGGCGGGCCACCGGGAAGACCACGTGCCAGATGATCCGCAGGCTGTGCGCCCCGTCCATGCGGGCCGCCTCGACCAGCTCGACGGGGAGCGCCTCGACGAGGAACTGGCGCATGAAGAAGACGCCGAAGGCCGCGACGAGGGAGGGCAGCACGACCGACTGGAGCTGGTCGAACCAGCCGAGGTCGGTGATGATCTGGTACAGCGGGATGACGCTGAGCTGCGGCGGGATGGTCATCGTGGCGACCACGAGCGAGAGCAGCATGCCGCGGCCCTTGAAGGGCAGCTTGGCGAAGGCGAAGCCGGCGAGGGTGGAGAAGAGGACGGTGGAGGCGGCCACCAGGCTCGCCACGACCGTGGTGTTGATCAGCGCCTCGCCCATGTCGACCTGGTCCCAGGCGAAGCTGAGGTTGTCGAGGAGGCGGGAGCCGGGCAGCAGCGGCGCGGGGGCCTGGACCACCCGGTCGCCGGTGTGCGAGGCGGCGACCACGTTCCAGTACAGCGGGAAGAGCGAGACCACGGTGGCGATGACGAGCAGCACGTAGGTGAGCGGTCCCGCGTGGTGCTGCCGGCCCGCCGTCTGGCGGAATCCGCGGCGCGGCGGGCGCCCTCCGGTCGTCTTCGGTTCGACGGCGGGCGTGGTGTCGAGGGTGCGGGCCATGGGTCAGTCCCCCAGCTTCTTGCGGTTGCGGCGGGAGACGAGCGCCTGGATGCCGCCGATGAGCAGCAGGAGCGCCAGCATGACCCAGGCGATCGCCGAGGCGGAGCCCAGCGCGCCGGTGATCCAGCCCTTTTCGTACATCAGGAGGCTCAGCGTCTGGAACTGGTGGCCGCTGCCGCCGCTGATGCCGACGCTGCCGCCGTAGAGCATCGGCTCGCCGAAGAGCTGGGTGGCGCCGATGGTGGAGACGATGATCGTGAAGAAGATCGTCGGCCGGATGGAGGGGATGGTGACGCTGAGGAACTGGCGCCAGCGGGAGGCGCCGTCGAGCGAGGCCGCCTCGTAGAGGTCCTGCGGCACGGCCTGCATGGCGGCCAGGTAGATCAGCGCGTTGTAGCCGGTCCAGCGCCAGGTGACGATGACGGAGATCGCGATCTGCGCCGGCCACTTGGAGGTGTTCCAGTCGATCGGCCCGATCCCCACCCAGTCGAGCAGGCTGTTGATCATGCCGTAGTCGGTGTTGAAGAGCTGGGCGAAGACCAGCGTCGCCGCCGCGATGGAGGTGGCGTACGGGGCGAGGACGGCGACCCGGAAGAAGCCGCGGCCGCGGAGCTTGTAGTTCAGCAGGTGGGCGAGGCCGAGGGCCATCAGCAGCTGCGGGACGGTGGAGATGACACCGATGGTGAAGGTGTTGAGGAGCGCGTTCCAGAAGAACTCGCTGGTGGCGAGGTCGGTGTAGTTCTCCAGACCCTTCCACTCGGCGGTTCCGCCGAGCTCGACCCGGTTGAGCGAGAGCCACCCCGTGTAGATCAGCGGGAAGAGGCCGAAGGCGGCGAAGGTGAGGAAGAAGGGGGCGATGAAGACGTACGGGATCGCCTTGACGTCCCAGCGGTACAGGGTGCTGCGCCAGCCGCCGGGGCCGGGGCGGCGGCGGCCGCGCGGGGCGGCCGGGGAGGGCGGTGCGGGGGGCGGCGGGGTGCCGCCAGGCTCCGCCCGTACGGAGGTGGCCACGGGTGGCGTCCTTCCAGGTCGATGCGTGCGGTGGTGCGGACGGCGCCGGCCCGCCGCCGGCAGGTGGCGGCGGGCCGGCACGCGGTCCCCGCTACTGGTCGATCTTGTCGTCGACCAGCTTCTTGACGTTCTCCCAGGCCTCGGCCGGGTCGGTGCCCCGCTGCTCGATGTCGAGGATGCCGTTGTCGGTGAGGAAGGTCTTCACCTGGCCGTCGTAGCGGCTGATCGCGGCGGGGGTGATGCCGGCCGCCGCCGAGGAGAAGATCTTGCCGACCGGGGTGTCGCCGAAGTACGGCATCTTCGCGTCCTGCACGGCGGGCGAGAGGAGGGTGTCCTTGGTGGACGGGATGTTGCCGTTCACCGCGAAGACCTTGGCGTGCTGCTCGGGGGCGGTCAGCCAGGCGGCCAGCTCGGCGGCCTCCTTGGTGTGCTTGCCCGCCTTGGGCACGGCGAGGAAGGAGCCGCCCCAGTTGCCGGCGACGGGCGGCGCGGCGATGTCCCACTTGCCCTGGTTGGCGGGGCCGGCCTGGTCCTTGATGATGCCGGTCATCCAGGAGGGGCAGGCGACGGTGGCGAACCTGGAGTTCTTGAAGGCGGCGTTCCAGGTGCCCTTCTCGTCGAACTGGCGCAGCTTGGCGGTGAGTCCGCCCTGGGCGGCCTTGACGCCGAGCTCCCAGGCCTTCTTCACGCCGGGGCTGTTCTCCCAGTCGAGCCGGCCGCTGGAGTTCGCGTACTGGACGGGGTCGCTGGAGAGCACCGCGTTGAAGAGGCCGCTCGCGGAGTCGTGGAAGGCGGTGCCGGCGGGGGCGTTCTTCTTGTACGTCTCGCCGGTCGCGACGAACTTCGACCAGTCGCCGGCCCACAGCTTGGCGACTTCTTCGCGGGTGGTGGGCAGCTTGGCCTTGGCGAAGAGGTCCTTGTTGTAGCAGATGGCCATCGGGCCGATGTCGGTGCCGAGGGCGATGATCTTGCCGTCGCCGGTGGAGGCCTGCTTGATCTTCCAGTCGAGGAACGTGGAGGTGTCGGCACCGCCCTCCTTGCCGAGGTCGACCCACTTGTCGGCCATGCTGGCGCCGGTGGCCTCCGCGATGTAGCCGACCTCGATCGCCTGGATGTCGGCGACGCCGCTGTTCTGGGAGAGGCGCAGCTTCAGGGTGTCCCAGTACTTCTGACCGTCGGAGACGTTCGACTCCTCGATCCTGATGTTCGGGTGGAGCCGCTCGTACTCGGCGTAGAGCTTCGCGCCGGTCTTGTTGTCGTAGCCGAACGAGCCGAAGGTGCCGACGCGCAGGGTGATCTTCTTGCCGTCCTTCCCGGCCTCGTCGTCCTCGTCGCTTCCGCAACCGGTGAGCAGGACCGTCCCGGTCACCACTGCGGCGACCGCCGCGGCGGCCGTGCGGCGTCCGCGTCTGCTGCTGGAAGTGCCCATTCCACTCTCCTCGTCCAAGGTGGTGCTCGTTGTGCGCCAAGAGGTCCGGCCGGCTGCTCGCGGCTCGGCGGGCCCTGCCCGGACCTGATGCAGGCTGTGCCGCCCCCCGATGGGAGCGCTCCCACGTCGTTGCCGGAAGGTTGCCGCCGGGTGGGTGGGGGTGTCAAGACATGAACGCGGATTCGTTACCGGAAGGTGTTCGCCGGGTTTCCCGGGCCCCCGATGCCGGTCTTCACGTCATCTCCTGAACGCGCGCGTGGCGGATTCGCGTCGCCGTACTCTAGGGTGGGAGCGCTCCCATTCCGGTGTGCCGGCTCTGGCGAGCGGCACGAGGTCCGACGAGGGGAGCACGGCGACGGTGAACGGACGGCAGAACAGCAGACCCACCCTGGAACAGGTCGCGGCCCGCGCCGGAGTCGGCCGGGGCACCGTCTCTCGGGTCATCAACGGCTCCCCGCGCGTCAGCGAACAGACCCGCGCCGCCGTGGCCCGGGCCGTCGCGGAACTCGGCTACGTACCCAACCAGGCCGCCCGCGCCCTCGCCGGCAGCCGCACGGACGCCGTCGCCCTCGTCATCCCCGAGGCCGAGGCGCGGCTCTTCGCCGAGCCCTACTTCCTCGACCTCATCCGCGGCGTCAGCGCCGAACTGGCCGAGGCCGACAAGCAGTTGCTGCTCACCCTGGTCCGCAGCGAACAGGAGCGGCAGCGCTTCGAGCAGTACCTCGCCGCCCAGCGCGTCGACGGCGTCCTGCTCGCCTCCGTGCACGGCGACGACCCGCTCCCCGACCGCGTCCGCGAGCTCGGCATCCCGGTCGTCATGAACGGCCGCCGCTCCGAGGCCGAATCCGTCCCGTACGTCGACTCCGACAACATCGGCGCGGGGCGCGCCGCCGTCGCCCACCTCGTCGGCCGCGGCCGGCAGCGCATCGCCACCGTCACCGGGCCGCTGGACATGTACGTGGCCCGGGCCCGCCTCGGCGGCTACCGCGCCGGTCTGGCGGAGGCGGGCCACGCGCCCGACGAGGGTCTGGTCGCCGCCGGCGACTTCACCGAGGACGGCGGCCGCGCGGCCATGCGCGAGCTCCTGGAGCGCCGCCCCGGCCTGGACGCCGTCTTCGCCGCCTCCGACGTGATGGCCGCCGGCGCCCGCGCCGCCCTCCGCGAGGCCGGCCGCCGCGTCCCGGACGACGTGGCGCTCGTCGGCGTCGACGACTCCCCGGTCGCCCGCCTCATGGACCCGCCGCTCACCAGCGTCCGCCAGCCCATCGAGGAGATGGGCCGCACCATGGCCCGCATGCTCCTCGACGCCGCCGCGGACACCCGGGAGGACGTCCCG
This sequence comes from Streptomyces sp. R302, assembly GCF_012927245.1. Classification (GTDB taxonomy): domain Bacteria; phylum Actinomycetota; class Actinomycetes; order Streptomycetales; family Streptomycetaceae; genus Streptomyces. Next base: position 378,349 of record NZ_JABBGE010000006.1, on the reverse strand, counting down.
AAGCGCGTCCTGCCGACGGAACTGGTGGTGCGGGAGTCCTGCTGACGGACGCCTCGCCGATTCTCGTCCCGCTGACGGCATGCGAGGGGCCGGACGGGGTTCCCGGGCCCGTCCGGCCTGTGGTCGCTTCCCCACGGGGGGCGCCGTCCCGGTCCCGCCGGGCCGGGACGGCGCCCCCGGTGAGGGGTGTGTGAGGGGTTACAGCGCGGGGTGCGCGTTCCTCATGAGCTCCTGGAACTGGGCCGAGAACCACTTGCCCGCGATCGGGGCGTCGGGCAGGGCGCCGGACATGCTGTTGCCGTTACGGACGTTGCCCGTGTAGGTCGGGTCGCACATGCGGTCGAAGCCCTTGCCCTCGTCGTTCGGGATCTCCTTCGACGCGCCGTCGGACTCGCCCGGGGGCTTCATCCAGACGTACGCGTCGATGCCCGCGGCGGGAGCCGCCTGAGGCCGCTCGCCGAGGCCGGCGCCGGCCTGGTTGCACCAGTTGCCGGGGTTGATGCGCCGGTCGTAGCGGCCGCCGTCGATGTAGGTGTCGACGTTGGTCAGGGCGCCCGGGCCGGAGGGACGCGCGGTGCCGCCCCAGCCGTTGCGCGAGGTGTCGATCAGCATGCCGAGGTTGCTGTCGAAGCCGATGGAGACGAGCTTGTCGCGCATCGCCTGGGCGTAGGACAGCTCGTCGGCGTACTGGTTCCAGTCGATCCACTTCGACGTGCGCACGGAGGTGCCGTTGACGCTGTCGGAGATCTTGAAGTTGTCCTCCTTCAGGGCGCTGTAGTTGGCCGTGTTCACGATGAAGCCGTGGACGTTGGCGACCGTGGAGCCCTCGGCGGTCGCGGCCGTCTTGAACAGCTCGGCGGAGGGGTCGAAGTTGGAGTCCCAGCCCAGCCAGCCGTGGTGGCCCGCGTCGACGTAGTTGTAGACGTTCGGGATCGCGCCGAGCTTGTTGAGCGCGTAGCCGACGCCCTTGATGTAGTTGCCGTTCGCCTTCATCACGTCGCAGTTCGGGGTCGCGGTGTCGCGCCCGGAGACGTTGGTGACGAGGTTCGGGAGCGAGTCGATCTCGACCGTGGTGACGATCCGCAGGCCCGCGTACTTCGGGTCGGCGAGGATCGCGGCGATCGGGTCGATGTACTCCGTCTTGTAGCGGTCGATCTCCGTCGGGCCCAGCTCGCCGTTGGAGGCGAGCGCGGCGCAGTCGCGGCCGGGCAGGTTGTAGATGACGAACTGGACGACCAACTCGCCGGAGCCCTTCTGCTTCAGGGCCTCGTCGAGGTGGGCGCGCAGGCCCATGCCGCCGTTGACGCCGGCGATGGCCGCGGTGCGGTCCAGCCAGACGCCCGTGGGCTGGTCGGCGATCCGGCTGCCGCCCGGCTCGGCGGCGGCGTTGGCGGACCACTCCGGGTTGACGTACACCTTGGCGCCGGCGTACGGGTTGTCGGCCTTCGTGCCCGGCGTCGTGGGCGGGGTCGTCGGAGGCGTGGTGGGCGGGGTGGTGGGCGGTGTGGTCGGCGGGTCGGTCGGCTGGGTGGCGGTGTTGCAGGTGACGCCGTTCAGCTTGAAGGCGGCCGGGACCGCGTTGGTGCCGCTGTAGGAGGCGTTGAAGCCGAAGGAGGTCGAACCGCCGGTCGCGAGCGCCCCGTTGTAGGACATGCTCTTGGCGGTGACGGCGGCGCCGGACTGGGTGATGGTGGCGTTCCAGCCCTGGGTCACCTGCTGGTTGCCGGCGTAGGACCACTCCAGGGTCCACGAGGACGTCGGGTCGCCGGTGTTGGTGACGACGACGTTGGCACCGAAGCCGGTGCTCCACTGGTTGGTGACGGAGTAGTCCACCTTGCAGCCGGGGGCGGCTGCGCCGGCGGTGGAGCCGAAGACCGTGGCGGTCGCTCCGGACGCTGCGATGAGGCCGAGGGCCGCCAGGAGGGCGGTACGGCTGGTGCGGCTCATGGGGGTGGGGATTCCTTTCCGGGGATTCTTCGGATGTACGGGAGCGGCGGAGGTCACGGGGCGAGGGCGCGCAGGTGGTCGCGCAGCCCGGTGCCGAACGCGGTGGGAGTGCCGTCGTACGAGGTGATCAGCGCGGGACCGGAGTTGCAGTTCCAGGTGTTCCAGGTCCAGCCCAGGTACGAGAGCCCGCGGTCGTCGAACCACTTCATGACGCGGTCGATGAACGCGTGTCCGCAGGTGTTCTCGCCGATCTCGCCCGCGAGGAGGGGCACTTGGGCGGCCACGGGGGCGAGGGTGTCGTTCCAGCACGTCTCGGTGGAGCAGGTGTTGAAGTTGTAGACGTGCCAGGCGGCGGCCAGGTTCGCCGCCGGATCCGTGGGGCGGTACGTCAGCCACTGGCTGAGGTCGTTGGAGTACGCGATGCCCGGGACGAGGACGAGGTTCTTCGCCCCCGTGGCGCGGACCGCGTCCACCAGGTCCTGCATGCCGGCGACCTCGTACCCGATGCCGGGACAGGTGCCGCCGTCGCGCCAGCAGGTCCATGCCTGCGTCGCGGTGGAGGTCGCCCGGTCCGGATAGGGCTCGTTGAAGAGGTCGAGGACGACCCGCTCGTCGTTCTTGAAGGTGTTCGCCACCGAGGTCCAGAACGCCGGGGTGTACTGGGCGTTCGGCATCGGCTTCTGACAGCTGGCGTGCACGTCGGCGCAGCCCGAGGAGTTGCCGGTGTACTGGCCGTGCGTCCAGTGCAGTTCGAGGACCGGGGTCATGCCGTGGGCGAGGACCTTGGTCACCAGGTCCTCGACGGCGTCGACGTAGTTGTCGCCCCGGTACTCGGGCTTGATGTTGTCCAGGCCCAGCCAGCACTCCTCGTTGAGGGGGATGCGGACCGTGTTGGCCTTCCAGTCGGCGATCGCCTTCACGGAGGCGTCGTCGACCGGACCGTCCCAGATGCCGTAGCCCTGTACGCACATGAACTCGCCGCCGGAGCGGTTGACGCCGAGGAGCCGGCGGACCGCGCCGTTCTGGTCGGTGAACGTGTTGCCGGTGACGGAGAGTTCGGGCGCGCCGGAGACCGGGGTGGGCGGCGGCGAGGTGGGCGGGGTGGTGGGCGGTGTCGTCGGGGGAGTGGTGGGCGGGGTGGTCGGAGGGTCGGTCGGGGGAGTGGTGGGCGGGGTGGTCGGAGGCGTACCGGTGGGCGGGGTGGTCGGCCCGTCGTCGGTGCAGGGCACACCGCCGAGCGTGAACGCGGTCGGGGCCGTGTTGGCCCCCGTCCACGAGGCGATGAAGCCCGTCGTCACCTGTGCGCCGGAGCCGAGCTGGGCGTTCCAGCTCTCGTTGACGACGGTCACGGCGGCGCCGGACTGGGTCCACTTGCCGCCCCAGCCCTGGCTGACCTGCTGGCCGGCCGGGAAGGAGAAGCCGAGGCTCCAACCATTCAGCGCCGTGCTGTTGTTGGTGACGGTGACGGCACCCTGGAAGCCACCGGTCCACTGGTTGGTGACCGCGTACTCCACGGTGCAGACGGGTGCGGCCGCGGCTCCTGAGGCCGTACCCACGACGGCGAGCGCGGTGCTCGCCATCGTGACCGCTGCCCCTGCGAGCAGCGCGGTGAGACGTGGGGGTCGTCGCATGAGCGAGTCCTCGCAGCGAGGGCACGCCCCCTACGGCGTGCCGACTGGATGGAATCGCTCCCACTGGTCGGGCAGACCGTAGCGGCAACGGAGGCCAAGCAAAAGAGGAGTTGAGGAAATTGCTCGTCGTTTGCCTTCGACTCTTCACGCATCTTGACGTGGTTGCGTCACGCTTGCACAGTGGGAGCGCTCCCACTGGTTCATGGCTTGTTCACGCACCCCCCGTACGGCCCGCATTCCCGCACCACGACCGCGCTCCGTACGGCTGCTCTTCGCACCACCCGACCTCCCCCGAGCCGCGAGGAGACCCACCCGCATGCAACGCCTGAGACCACGCCGCCCACGCAGGCATGTGACCGCCCTGACCGCAGCGCTCGCACTTCCCCTCGGCCTGCTGGCCGCCGGAGCCGGAGCCGGCACCGCGCAGGCCGCCGCCCTCGCGTGCAGCGTCGACTACAAGACCAACGACTGGGGTTCGGGCTTCACCGCCGAACTCACCCTCACCAACCGGGGCACCGCCGCCATCGACGGCTGGACCCTCACCTACTCCTACGCCGGTGACCAGAAGCTCACCAACGGCTGGAGCGGGGTCTGGTCCCAGTCCGGCAAGAACGTCACCGTCACCGACGCCGGCTGGAACGGCACGATCGCCGCCGGCGCCGCCGTCACGGCCGGCGGCCAGTTCACGTACAGCGGCGCCAACGCCGCCCCGACGGACTTCGCCGTCAACGGCACGTTCTGCGCCGGGGCCCACCAGCCGCCGGTCGCCGTCCTCACCAGCCCCGCCGCCGGCGCGGTCTACGCCCAGGGCGACGCCGTCCCGCTCGCCGCCACCGCCGCCGCGGCCGACGGCGCCACCGTCGACAAGGTCGAGTTCTACAGCGACACGACCCTGCTCGGCACCGACACCACCGCGCCGTTCACCTACAGCGCCGCGGGCCTCGCCACCGGCGCCCACTCGCTCTACGCCAAGGCGTACGACAGCCAGGGCGCCTCCGGCGAGTCCGCCCCGGTCGGCATCACGGTCGCCGCCGGCCCCGCGCTCGTCGCCACCCCCGGCCAGCTGGCCGTCCGCCAGGGCTCCACCGGCACCTTCGACCTCAAGCTGTCGAAGGCCCCGACGGCGAACGTCACCGTCACGGTGGCCCGTACCTCCGGGAACACCGACCTGACGGCCTCCCCGGCCACCCTCACCTTCACCCCGGCGAACTGGAACACCGCCCAGAAGGTGACCGTCACCGCCGCCGCGACCGGCACGGGCGTCGCCGTCTTCACCGCGACCGCCCCCGGCCACGCCAAGGCCGAGGTCCAGGCCACCCAGCTCGCCGCGGACTCCACCTACGACGCCCGCTTCCTCGACCTGTACGGGAAGATCACCAACCCGGCCAACGGCTACTTCTCGCCCGAGGGCATCCCGTACCACTCCGTCGAGACCCTGATCGTCGAGGCCCCCGACCACGGGCACGAGACGACCTCGGAGGCGTACAGCTACCTCATCTGGCTCCAGGCCATGTACGGCAAGATCAGCGGGGACTGGACCAAGTTCAACGGCGCGTGGGAGACCATGGAGAAATTCATGATCCCGACCCACGCCGACCAGCCGACGAACTCCTCCTACAACGCGTCGAAGCCGGCCACCTACGCCCCCGAGTGGGACCTCCCCTCGCAGTACCCGGCGAGGCTGGACTCCGGCGTCGCCTCCGGCTCCGACCCCATCGCGGCCGAGCTGAAGAGCGCCTACGGCACCGACGACATCTACGGCATGCACTGGATCCAGGACGTCGACAACGTCTACGGCTTCGGCAACGAACCCGGCAAGTGCTCCGCCGGACCGACGGCGACCGGCCCGTCGTACATCAACACCTTCCAGCGCGGCCCGCAGGAGTCCGTCTGGGAGACCGTCACCCACCCGACCTGCGACAACTTCTCCTACGGCGGCAAGAACGGCTACCTGGACATCTTCACCGGGGACGCCTCCTACGCCAAGCAGTGGAAGTACACCAACGCCCCCGACGCCGACGCCCGCGCCGTCCAGGCCGCCTACTGGGCCGACCTCTGGGCCAAGGAGCAGGGCAAGGGCGCGCAGGTCTCGGCCACCGTCGGCAAGGCCGCCAAGATGGGCGACTACCTGCGGTACTCGATGTTCGACAAGTACTTCAAGAAGATCGGGAACTGCGTCGGCCCGACCGCCTGCCCGGCCGGCACCGGCAAGGACAGCGCCCACTACCTGATGTCCTGGTACTACGCCTGGGGCGGCGCCGTCGACACCTCCGCCGGCTGGTCCTGGCGGATCGGATCCAGTCACAACCACAGCGGCTACCAGAACCCGCTCGCCGCGTACGCGCTCAGCGAGTACGCCCCGCTCAAGCCCAAGTCGGCCACCGGGCAGGCGGACTGGGCGACCAGCCTCGACCGGCAGCTGGAGTTCTACCGCTGGCTCCAGTCCAGCGAGGGCGCCATCGCGGGCGGCGCCACCAACAGCTGGCAGGGCCGCTACGCCACCCCGCCGGCCGGCACCCCCACCTTCCACGGCATGTACTACGACGAGAAGCCCGTCTACCACGACCCCGCGTCGAACCAGTGGTTCGGCTTCCAGGCCTGGTCCATGGAGCGCGTCGCCGAGTACTACCAGCAGACCGGTGACACCGCCGCGAAGACCGTCCTCGACAAGTGGGTCGCGTGGGCGCTCTCGGAGACCACGGTCAACCCCGACGGCACCTACCGCATCCCGTCCACCCTCCAGTGGTCCGGCGCGCCCGACACCTGGAACGCGGCGAACCCCGGCGCCAACAACGGCCTCCACGTCACCGTCGCCGACTACACCAACGACGTCGGCGTCGCCGCCGCCTACGCCAAGACCCTCACCTACTACGCGGCCAAGTCCGGCCACGCGGAGGCCAAGCGGGTCGCCAAGGCCCTGCTCGACGGCATGTGGGACCACCACCAGGACCCGCTCGGCATCGCCGTCGAGGAGACCCGCGCCGACTACAACCGCTTCGACGACCCCGTCTACGTCCCGAGCGGCTGGACCGGCGCCATGCCGAACGGCGACACCGTGAACTCCACCTCCACCTTCGCCTCGATCCGCTCCTTCTACCAGGACGACCCGGCCTGGCCGAAGATCGAGGCCTACCTGGCGGGCGGCGCCGCCCCCGTCTTCACCTACCACCGGTTCTGGGCCCAGGCGGACATCGCCCTGGCCATGGGCTCGTACGCGGAGCTGCTCGAATAACAGCCCGCCCCGCGAGAGCGGGCTCCGCGTACGACGAGGCCGGGCGGTCCCCGAAGGGGGCCCGCCCGGCCTTCGGGTTGGGCAGGCTTGGATCCAACCTCTTGGATCCAACCTCTTGGATCCAGCCTTCTGGATCCAGTCGCCTGGATCCTGGATCCAACCTCCCGGATCTTGGATGCAGTCCGTCGGTCGTCCATTGACCCGGCGCCGACCCCCCTCTTACGTTCTCGTTCGGACATGCGGCCACTGGTCGAAATCTCGAACGAGAGGATTCTCCGTGTCACTTCCCGAGCGCACCGCCCGCTTCACCCTCGACCCCGACTTCACCGTCGGCCCCGTCGACCCCCGCCTCTTCGGCTCCTTCGTCGAGCACCTCGGGCGCTGCGTCTACACCGGCGTGTACGAGCCCGGCCACCCCGCCGCCGACGCCGACGGCATCCGCACCGACGTCCTCGACCTCGTGCGGGAGCTGGGGGTGACCACCGTCCGGTACCCCGGCGGGAACTTCGTCTCGGGGTACCGGTGGGAGGACGGCGTGGGGCCGGCCGAGGAGCGGCCGCGGCGGCTGGACGTCGCCTGGCGGTCCACCGAGTCGAACCGGTTCGGGCTGAGCGAGTTCATGGGGTTCCTGCGGAAGCTGGGGCCGCGGGCCGAGCCGATGATGGCCGTGAACCTCGGCACCCGGGGCATCGCGGAGGCGATGGACCTCGTCGAGTACGCGAACCACCCCGGCGGCACGGCCCTCTCCGACCTGCGGGTGAGCCACGGCGACAAGGACCCCTTCGGCATCCGCCTGTGGTGTCTGGGGAACGAGATGGACGGCACCTGGCAGACCGGGCAGAAGACCGCCGAGGAGTACGGCCGGCTCGCCGCCCAGACCGCCCGCGCGCTGCGCCAGATCGACCCGGACCTGGAGCTCGTCGCCTGCGGCAGCTCCGCCCGCGACCTGCCGACCTTCGCGGCCTGGGAGGCGACGGTGCTGGCGGAGACGTACGAGGTCGTCGACCACGTCTCGCTGCACGCCTACTACGAGGAGACCGACGGCGACCGGGACTCCTTCCTCGCCTCCGCCGTCCACATGGAGGCGTTCATCGAGGAGGTCGTCGCCACCTGCGACCACGTGGCGGCCCGGCTGAAGTCGGAGAAGCGGCTCACGCTCTCCTTCGACGAGTGGAACGTCTGGTACCAGCGCCGCCCCAACCCCCACCCGTTCGAGGACTGGCAGGAGGCGCCGCGGCTCCTGGAGGACGTCTACACGGTCACCGACGCGGTCGTCTTCGGCTCGCTCGTCATCACGCTGCTCCGTCACGCCGACCGGATCGCCGTGGCCTGTCTGGCCCAGCTGGTGAACGTGATCGCGCCGATCATGACCGAGCCCGGCGGTCCGGCGTGGCGGCAGACGACGTTCTACCCGTTCGCCCAGGCGGCGCGGTACGGCCGCGGGACCGTGCTCGACGTGCGCCCGGTGTCGCCGGCGTACCGGACCGAGAAGTACGGAGAGGTGCCGCTGCTGCACGCGACCGCCGTGCGGGCCGAGGACGGGAGCGTGACGGTCTTCGCGGTCAACCGCGACCGGCACCGGGCGCTGCCGCTCGACGTGACGCTGCGCGGCTTCGGCCTGACGGAGGTGGTGGAGCACAGCGCGCTCGCCGACGCCGACCCCGAGGCGCGCAACACCCTCGCCGCGCCCGACCGGGTGGTGCCCCACGCGGTGGCCGGCGCGGAGCTGGTGGACGGGGTGCTGCGGGCGGTCCTGGAGCCGATGTCCTGGAACGTCGTCCGGCTGGCCTGACCGGCCCTTTGGGGATCCTCTTTTGAATCCTTTCACTGTGGTGGCGTCCGTCCGCCGTTCGAAGCGCTTCGAAAGATCCTGTCCGAAGCGTTGACGTGGCTGACGGGCGAACCTACGGTGACCCAGCAAGCGCTTTCCTGAAACGTTCTAATCACGCGCGGGAGGACGAACTGTGCGTACTCATGGCACTGTCGACCGTCGGAGTCTGCTGAAGATCACGGGTGGCTCGGTGGCGGCACTCGGCCTGACCGCGGCCGGCTGCGGAGGCGGCTCCGACTCCGCCGACGGCACCGTCACCATCCGGTACACCTGGTGGGGTTCCGACGACCGCGCCAAGCGGATCAACCAGTCGATCGCCCTCTTCGAGAAGAAGTACCCGAAGATCAAGGTGAAGACCGACTTCCAGCCGTACGCCGACTTCTGGAAGAAGTTCAACACCCAGGCGTCCGGCGGCAACACGCCCGACGTCTTCCAGAACGCCATCGGCTTCCTGCGCAAGTACGACGCCAAGAACGTCCTCCTCGACCTGCGCGAGCAGGTCGAGGCCGGGAACCTCCGTCTGGAGGGCTTCCGGGCCGGCCTGGAGAAGTTCGGCGAGGTCGACGGCAAGCTCGTCGGCGTCCCCGTCGGCTCCAACTCCATGGCCCTCGTCATCGACGAGACGGTCTTCGCCAAGGCCAAGGTCACCCCCAGGCCCGGCTGGACCTGGGACGAGTACCACGACGCCCTGGCGAGGATCCAGGAGACGGCCGGCCGGGCCGGCGACGCCGGACCCTACGGGATCATGTACCTGTACGACCTCTACCTGCGCCAGCAGGGCAAGGCCTTCTTCACCGCCTCCGGACTCGGCTTCACCGAGGCCGATCTGACGGACTGGTGGAACAAGGCCGCCGAGCGGGTGAAGTCCGGCGCCTACGCCGACCCGAAGAAGACCATCCAGGCCAAGCCGAAGTCGGCCGTCACCGCCGAACTCGCCGGCTGCGAGTTCACCTGGGACAACTTCACCGTCCGCTACACCTCCGAGGGCAAGAGCCGGTACGGCCTCGCGCCCATCCCCACCACCGACGGCAAGCGCACCGGCCAGTACCTCGGCTCGCTCATGCTCAGCGCCTCCAAGCGCACCAAGCACCCCAAGGAAGTGGCCCAGTTCATCGACTTCATGGTCCACGACCCCGAGGTCGGCAAGATCATGGGCTACGACCGGGGCGTCCCCGCCACCGAGGCGCAGAACGCGGCCTACGTCCCCACCGACGAGGTCGGCAAGCAGATCGCCGCGTACGAGAAGCAGCTCGTCGAGAACCGCGTCCTGGAGCCGATCACCCCGCACCCGGCCGGCGCCGACGTCTGCGAGGCGGCCTTCCTGCGGCTGTCCGAGGAGATGTCCCTCGGCACCCGTTCCGTCGCCGACGCGGTGAAGCAGTACTTCACCGAGGCGAACACGGCCCTCTCGGCCTGATGGACGCCGCCGTGACCACCGTACCGAACCCCGCCGCGCCGCGGACCCCGGCGGCGGCCCCGCCGGGGGAGGAGGCCGCGTCCGCGGTGCCCGCCCCCCGGGGCGGGCACCCCCGCCGGCCGGCGGGCCGCGCCCCCGGGCTCCGCAACGCCCGCGAGAACCTCGCCGGTTACCTCTTCATGTCCCCCTGGATCACCGGCTTCCTGCTGCTGACCGCGGGGCCCATGGCCGTCTCCCTCTACTTCGCCTTCACCGACTACAACCTCTTCGACGCCCCCCGCTGGATCGGGCTCGACAACTTCACCGAGATGTTCGGCGACCCCCGCTGGCACACCTCCGTCGAGGTCACCGGCTGGTACGTGGTCCTCGGCACCCCGCTGAAGCTGGCCGCCGCCCTCGGCGTCGCCGTCCTCCTCAACCAGAGCCGGCGCGGACAGGGCTTCTACCGGGCCGCGTTCTACGCCCCCTCGCTCATCGGCGCCAGCGTCTCCATCGCCATCGTCTGGCGCGCCCTCTTCGCCGACGACGCCCCCGTCGACCGGGCGCAGCAGTGGATCGGCCTCGACCCGGGCGGCTGGATCGGCGACCCCGACAAGATCATCTACGCTCTGGTGGCGCTCACCGTCTGGCAGTTCGGCGCGCCCATGGTCATCTTCCTCGCCGGGCTCAAGCAGGTGCCCCGCGAGCTGTACGAGGCCGCGCAGATGGACGGCGCGGGACCGTGGCGCAGGTTCTGGAACATCACGCTGCCGATGATCTCCCCGGTGCTCTTCTTCAACGTGCTCCTGGAGACCATCCACTCCTTCCAGATCTTCGGCTCCGCCTACATCATCGGCAGCCAGGGCAACGCCTGCGGCCCGGCCGACGGCACCCTCGTCTACACCTGCTACCTGTACGTCCAGGGCTTCGAGAACAGCCGGATGGGCCTCGCCTCCGCCATGGCCTGGATGCTGCTGCTCGCCGTCGGCCTGGTCACGGCGGTCCTGTTCTGGTCCCAGCGGCGCTGGGTGCACTACGAGGAGGGGGGCCGATGAGCCTCGTCCGTACCGGGGCGCGGGGCGTCCGCGCCGGGTCGCTCGCCTGGCACCTCGGCTCGCTCGCCGTCCTCGCGGTGGTGCTCTACCCGGTGATGTGGGTGATCGGCGGGTCGTTCAAGCCGAACGACGAGATCGTCGGCAGCCTGAACGTCCTCCCGACGGACCCCATCACCGACAACTACCGGCGGCTCGCCGACGGCATCGCCGACATCCCCATCTCCACCTTCTTCGGCAACTCCCTCTTCCTGGCGCTCGCTTCGGTCGTCGGCGTGCTGGTCTCCAGCTCCCTCGCCGCCTACGCCTTCGCCAAGATCGGCTTCGCGGGCCGCAATCTGCTCTTCACGCTGATGATCGGCACCCTGCTGCTGCCGTACCACGTGCTGCTCATCCCGCAGTACGTGCTGTTCCAGAAGCTCGAACTCATCAACACGTACACGCCGTTGCTGCTCGGCAAGTACCTCGCCACGGACGCCTTCTTCGTCTTCCTGATGGTGCAGTTCATGCGCGGACTGCCGAAGGAGCTGGACGAGGCGGCGCGGCTCGACGGGTGCGGGCACCTGCGGACGTACTGGTCGATCGTCCTGCCGCTGTGCCGGCCGGCGCTCATCACCAGCGCGATCTTCACCTTCATCAACGCGTGGAACGACTTCATGGGCCCGCTGATCTACCTCAACGAACCCGAGAAGTACACCGTGTCGCTGGGGCTCAAGATGTTCGTCGACCAGGACGGCGTCGCCAACTACGGCGGCATGATCGCGATGTCGCTGGTGGCGCTGCTGCCCGTGGTCGCCTTCTTCCTCGCCTTCCAGCGGTACCTCATCGACGGCATGGCCACGTCGGGGCTCAAGTGAGCCGGGACCGCTTCCTCGCCCGGTTCGGCGTCTTCGCCGAGTGCCTGCTGACGGGGGTGTGGATCGCCGTCGCCGCGCTCCCGCTCGTCACCCTGCCGGCGGCGCTCGCCGCCGCCGCGGGGCACCTGCGGCGCACGATCGAGGGCGAGGAGACCGGGCTGCGCGGGTACGCGGGGGAGCTGCGCGCCGCGCTCCGGGGCGGCGGCTGGGCGGTCGGCCCGGCCTACTGGGCCGTACTCGCCCTGGTGTGGGCCGATCTCGCGCTCGTACGGGCGCTGCCGGTGCCCGGCGGCCGTGCGGCCGGGGCCCTCGCGATCCTCGCGGCGCTCTGGGCGACGGTCACCGTGCTCCGGGCGGCCACCGCATGGCGGCCCGGAGCCGCCTGGAGGGCGCTGCTCCCGGGCGCCTGGCGCCGCTCGCTGCGGGACCCGGCCGGCTCCCTGCTCGTCGTCTGCGGTCTGGCGGTCGTCGCCGCCTCCGCCTGGTTCTCCGCCCCGCTGGCGCTGCCCGCCCTGGGCCTCCTGGTCGCCGGGACCCTCGCCGCCGAGCGCCGTACCGGCGCCCTCGCGGCCGCCTGACCCCGGGACCGCCGCGCCGGACGCCCGGCCCTCGCCCCGTGCGCCGGCGCTCCGTCCGCGGGCGGCGCCGGCCCGCCGGACCGCGCGCCCGGCTCCGTACCCCCGTGCCTCCCCTCCCCTCTCCCCCTCCCTCGGGCGTGCCGTAGGCGTGCCCTCGAAAGGAGTTCATGTGTCCTCGATACCTCGTCGTTCTCTCCTCAAGGCGGCGGCCGTCGCCGGTGCCGCCGCCCCGTTCAGCTGGGTGCTGGGGCGGAGCGAGGCGCAGGCGGCGCCCGCCGCCGAACCGGCCGCCGAGGAGCGGCCCGCGAGCATCACGTGGCTGGAGCCGGGCGGGCTCGGGGCGGCCGGCGGGTCGACCTTCGGGGTCGCCTGGCCGAAGGGCGTGCATCCGGGCGACCGGGAGTTCGCGCTCACCACCGCCGACGGCGCCCCCGTGCCCGTACAGACGTGGACCACGGCCCGCTGGCCCGACGGGTCGCTGAAGTGGACCGCGCACGCGGTCGGGCCCGAGGCGGCCGGGGCCGAGCGGTACGCGCTGGCGCCCGGCACGCCCGCGGCCGGGGCGAAGACCGTCACCGTCACCGAGACCCACCGCAAGGTCACCGTCGACACCGGTGTCGTCAAGGCCGTGCTGTGGAAGGACGGCGGCAAGCTCGTCGAGTCCCTCACCCGCGACGGCGTGAAGATCGCCACCGACGGGCGGCTCGTGCTGCTGCGGCAGAGCGACCTCGACGACGGCGACCAGGGCAACGCCAGGTGGGAGCGGTTCGACGGCGAGATCTCCGGCGCCGTCGTCGAACAGTCCGGACCCGTCCGGGCCGTGGTCAGGATCGACGGCAAGCACCGCAAGGGGAGCCGGAGTTGGTTGCCCTTCTCCGTGCGGCTGTACTTCTACGCCGGGTCCGAGGCCCTCCGGATGATCCACACGATCACCTACGACGGCGACCAGAACAAGGACTTCATCCGCGGCCTCGGCGTCCGCTTCACCGTCCCGATGCGCGACGCCTTCTACGACCGGCACGTCCGCCTCGCCGGCGAGGGCGCGGGCTTCCTCACCGAGGCCGTCCAGGGCATCACCGGCCTGCGCCGCGACCCCGGCGCCGCCGTCCGCGCCGCGCAGGTCAAGGGAGAGAAACTGCCCGACCCGGCCACCTGGGACCAGCGGGTCACCAGCCGGCTCCAGTACATCCCCACGTGGGGCGACTACACGCTCTCGCAGCTCACCGCCGACGGGTTCGGCATCCGCAAGCGCACCAAGGACGGTCACGGCTGGATCCCCGCCGGCGGCGGGCGGCGCGCCAACGGCTTCGGCTACGTCGGCGGCGTCAGCGGCGGACTCTCCTTCGGGCTGCGGGACTTCTGGCAGAAGCACCCCGCCCAGCTCGACGTCCGCGGCGCCGCCGGGGACGAGGCCGAGGTCACCCTCTGGCTCTGGTCGCCCGAGGCGCAGCCCATGGACCTGCGCTTCTACCACGACGGCATGGGGCAGGACACCTTCCCCGAGCAGCTCGAAGGCCTCAACATCACCTACGAGGACTACGAGCCCGGCTTCGGCACCCCCTACGGCATCGCCCGCACCAGCGAGCTGATGTTCTGGGCCAACGCCGCCACCCCGACCGCGACCGCCCTCGTCGCCCAGGCCGCCGCCGTCCGCGTCCCGCCGCAGCTCGCCGCGAGCCCCGAGGACCTGGTCCGCGCCCGCGTCTTCGGCGGACTCTTCTCGCCGGTCGACCGCTCCACCCCCGCCAAGGCGCGGATCGAGGACCGGCTCGACTACCTCTTCGCCTACTACAAGGACCAGGCCGAGCAGCGCCGTTGGTACGGCTTCTGGGATTACGGCGACATCATGCACACGTACGACGAGGACCGGCACCAGTGGCGGTACGACGTCGGCGGCTACGCCTGGGACAACTCCGAACTCTCGCCCGACCTGTGGCTCTGGTACGCCTACCTGCGCTCCGGCCGCTCCGACGTCTTCCGCTTCGCCGAGGCCATGACCCGGCACACCGGCGAGGTCGACGTCTACCACCTGGGCCAGTGGGCCGGACTCGGCACCCGCCACGGCGTCCAGCACTTCGCCGACAGCGCCAAGCAGCAGCGGATCTCGACCGCCGTCTACCGCCGTCCCTACTACTTCCTCACCGCCGACGAGCGCGTCGGCGACCTCATGCACGACCTGGTCGACTCCGACGAGACCTTCCTCGTCCTCGACCCCATCCGCAAGATCCGCACCGAGCCCTACACCCCCGACCGCCACGCCCTCTCCATCGGCTTCGGCACCGACTGGAGCGGTCTCGCCGCCGCCTGGCTCACCGAGTGGGAGCGCGGCGGGCCCAAGGCGGCGAAGGCGGAGGCGCGGCTGCGCTCCACCATGGAGACCATCGCCGCCCAGCCCAACGGCTTCGTCCAGGGCACCGGCCTGTACGACCTCGACACCGGCCGCTTCGCGATCGCCGAGCAGCCCGTCGTCGGCGTCTCCCACCTCTCCGCCATGTTCGGCCTCGTCGAGATGTGCGCCGAACTCATCGACCTCGTCGACATGCCGGCGTTCAAGAGCGCGTGGCTCGACTACTGCCGCTACTTCAACGCCTCCAAGACCGAACAGGCCGCCCGCTACGGCAAGAACTTCGGCACCCTGCTCCTCTTCCAGGGCCACTCCCGCCAGGACGCCTACGCCGCGGCCCAGTTGAACGACGCCAAGCTCGCCCAGCGCGCCTGGGCCAAGTTCGACAAGAGCGACGGCTACACGTCCGCGATGGTGTGGGACAAGACGCCCGTCCAGGGGCCGGCCGCCCTCGAACCGGGCTACGAGCACCTCTGGATCAGCACCAACACCACCGCCCTCTACGGCCTCGCCGCAATCCAGAACCTCGCCCTCGTCGGCGACCACCTCCCCAAGTGACGTACAGGAGAAGCCCGATGAAGAGAACCGTGGTCCTCGCGGCGAGCCTGCTCGCGCTCCTCGCCGCCACCGCACCCGCCACCGCCACCCCCGGCACCCCGTACGGCCAGGGCCTCGACCACTGCGCCCCCGTCGCCGAAAGCACCGCCCTCCCCTGCCACTTCGACCTGCCGCCCGGCACGTACGACGTCACCGCCACCCTCGGCGGCGACACCGCCGGCGCGACCGCGATCAGCGGCGAGACCCGGCGCGCCCTGCTCGCCGAGACCCCGACCGGGGCCGGCGAGCGGGTCCGCCGCTCCTTCACCGTCGACGTCCGCGACCCCGAGGGCGAGCCCACCGGCGCCACCGGCACCCCCGGCCTCGACCTGCTGCTCGGCGGCGCCGCCCCGAGGGTGGAGTCCCTCCGGGTCACGCCCGCCCCCACGGCCACCCGCCTGTTCCTGATCGGCGACTCCACCGTCTGCGACCAGCCCGGCGACCCGTACACCGGCTGGGGCCAGCGGCTCCCCGTCCATCTGAGGCGGGGGGTGGCCGTCGCCAACCACGCCGACGGCGGCGAGAGCACCGTCACCTTCCTCGCCGACCCGGCGCTCTTCGACCGGGTGGAGGCCGCGATCCGGCCCGGCGACCCGGTCCTGATCCAGCTCGCCCACAACGACAAGCAGACCGACGCCGCCGCCTACCGGGCCAACCTCACCACCCTGGTGGAGCGGGTACGGGCCCGGGGCGGCGAGCCCGTCCTCGTCACCCCGATCGTCCGCCGCTGGTTCAACGCGGACGGCACCCTGGACAACGGCATCGCCCTGCTCGTCAACGGCCTCGGCGTCGACCACCCGGCCGAGATCCGCTCCCTCGCCGACTCCCTCTCCACCCCGCTGATCGACCTCACGGCCCTCACCAAGGCCCGCGTCGAACAGCTCGGCCCCGAGCCCTCCAAGGCGCTCTACCTGACGGCCGAGAAGCGGGACAACACCCACACCTCGGTCCGCGGCGCCACCGAGTACGCGGCGCTCGTCGCCGCCGAGTTGAAGGCCCAGGGCCTGCTGCCCGAGCGGGCCTTCCGCTGACGCCAGGGCCGGCTCAGACGTCGCGGTGGCGGACCGCCGCCACCGCGACGGCCAGCCCGGCCACCGCCCAGGCACCGAGGACGATCCACGCCTCCGTCACCGTCGCCGGGTACTTCTCCGTCACCGGCAGCGCCGGGTCGCGGACGAGCGTCGACCAGGCGTCCAGGGGCAGCAGATGACCCGTCTCCCGCACCCAGCGGTACGTGTCGCCCTGGAACAGCGCGGGCAGCAGCACGAGCACCCCGATCACCGTGACGGCCGCCCCGGCCGCGTGGCGTACCAGCGCCCCCGCCGCCACGCCCACGAGCCCGCACACCGGCGCGAGCAGCGCGGACGCGGCGACGGCCCGCGCCGCGCCCGCATCCGACAGCGACAGGCCGCCGTGGTCCCGCAGCAGGGCCTGGGTCGCCGCGAACGACGTCAGGGCCACACAGGCGCCGAAGACCAGCAGCACCGCCGTCACCACGACCGCCTTCGCCGCGACGACCGACCGCCGGTCCGGCACGGCGGCGAACGTGGTCCGCGCCAGGCCCGTCGCGTACTCGCCGGAGAGCGCCGCCGCGCCGAGGCAGGCGGCCAGCACCATCAGCAACTGCCAGGCGGGATCGACGAACGCGGTCCCGAGCGCGTCGAACGCGAAGCGCACGACGTCGGGGGCGGCGTCGCCCCCCACCCCGGTGCGCACCCCCGCCCCGGGCCCCGGGCCCCGGTCGAGCCGGTCCGCGTTCGACCGCGCCGCGTTGGCGCAGATCCCGGTCACCACGAGGCCGCCCGCACCGAGGACGTACGGGGTCGAGCGCAGCGACCACAGTTTGATCCACTCCGAGCGGAGCAGGTGCCGGAAGCGCGCCGGCACCTCCGGCGCGGTGAGGCCGAGGACGGGTGCGGTGGCGTTCATCGGGCGGACTCCCCACGGCCGGGCACGGGTACGAGCGGGGACGCGACGGGGCGGTCCGGGCGGTCCGGCTGCGGCCCGGTCGTCCCGGTGGCGCCGAACTCGACGCGGTCGGCGGTCAGTTCCAGGAACACCTCCTCCAGCGAGGCGGTCCGGGCGGTCAGCGCGTGCAGCCGTACCCGGTGCGCGTGCGCGAGGTCGCCGACGCGCTCGGCGCTCACGCCGGTCACCGTCAAGCCGCCGTCGCCCGCCTCCCGGAGCGCCGCCCCCGGCTCGGCCCGCAGCGCGCCGGCGAGGGCCGCCGGGTCCGGGGTGCGGACCGTGACGGTCGTCCCCCCGCCCCGGGCGGCGAAGTCGGCGAGCGGCTCCGCGGCGACGACCCGGCCCCGGCCCACCACGAGCAGGTCGTCGGCGGTGTGCTCCATCTCGCGCATGAGGTGACTGGAGACCAGGACCGTCCGGCCCTCGCCGGCCAGCGACCGGAACAGGCCGCGCACCCAGTGCACGCCCTCCGGGTCGAGGCCGTTGAGCGGTTCGTCGAAGAGGAGGACCGGCGGGTCGCCGAGGAGCGCGGCGGCGATCCCGAGCCGCTGCTTCATGCCCAGGGAGAAGCCGCCGATCCGCCGGCCGGCCGCCGCGGCGAGCCCGACCGTCCCGAGGACCTCCTCGACCCGGCGGGCCGGCAGGCCGTTGCCGTGGGCCAGCGCGGCGAGGTGCGCGCGGGCGGTACGGCCTCCGTGCACCTCGTGGGCGTCGAGGAGGGCGCCGACGTGCCGCAGTCCGCGCGGTCGGTCGCGGAACGGCCGCCCGCCGACCGTGACCGTGCCGGAGGTCGGCGCGGTCAGGCCCAGGATCATGCGCAGGGTGGTGGACTTGCCCGCCCCGTTGGGTCCGAGGAAACCGGTCACCCGGCCCGGCCGGACGGTGAAGGACAGCCGGTCGACGGCCGTGACGGTTCCATAGCGTCTGGTGAGTGCGTTCGCTTCGATCACGCCGTTCACCCTGCCGCCGGACCGCCCCGCCCGGCATCGGCCGGCGGGCGCGCTCCGGGGCCCGCCGTGTCGCCCACGGGCGTAAGCCCCCGGGCCGACGCGCCGTCCCGGGGGCACTTCCTAGGATTCCCGCATGACCCTTCCCCCGGCCGTGACCCGTGCGCTCACCTGGGCCGCCGCCCTCGCCTACCTCGCGGTGCCGACCGTCGTGGTCCTGCACACCGCGGAGCCCACCGGGTCGCGCCTCGTGCTCCCGGTGCTGTCGGCGGCGCTGGTCGTCCCGCTCTTCCCGCGCCGCCCGGGGATCGCGCTCGCCCTGTTCCTCGCCGGCTCGGCCTCGGCCTCGGTCACGGCCTCCTCGCGGATCGCCGCCGTGTACTCGCCCGGCACGACCGCCGGCTGGCAGCTCGGTCAGGCGCAGGCGCTCCTCGCGGCCCTCGCCGTGGCGTACGTGGCCGCCACCCGCCGCCCCCGCGCGGCCGCCGCGGCGGCCGCCGCGGCCCTCGCCGTCCAGGCCTTCTCCCTGGGGTTCGCGCGCACGGGCGCGGACGCGTACGTCTCCCGCCTCGTCGTCCTCGTGCTCACCACCGCGCTGGCCTGGACGGCCGGCCACCTGCTGCGCGAGCGCCGCCGGCACGACCGGGAACTGCGGTCCAGGGAGGCGGCCGAGGCCGTCACGGCGGAACGGCTCCGCATCGCCCGCGAGCTGCACGACATGGTGGCCCACAGCATCGGCGTCATCACCATCCAGGCCGGGGTCGGCCGCCGGGTCGCCGGATCCCGGCCCGAGGAGGCCCGACGGGCGCTCGCCGCGATCGAGAGCACCGGGAAGGACACCCTGGCCGGGCTCCGCCGGATGCTCGTCGCCCTCCGCGCGGACGCCCCCGAGGCCGCCCCGCGCGAACCCGCCCCCGGTCTCGCGGACCTCGACCGGCTCGTCGCGGCCACCGCCGACGCGGGCGTGCGGGTCGGCCTGGAGCGGCGCGGCACGGCCCGCGGGCTTCCGCCGGACGTCGAACTCGCCGCGTACCGGATCGTGCAGGAAGGAGTCACCAACGTGGTGCGGCACGCGCACACCGACGCCTGCCGGGTCGTCGTCGACCTGAGCGGCGACGCGGTCAGCGTCGAGATCACCGACGACGGCCCCGGCCCCCCGGCCCGGGGCGGCGCCGCCCCGGGCGACGGCCACCGGGGATCCGGCGCCGGCTACGGCATCACCGGCATGCGCGAGCGGGCCGCGCTGCTGCGCGGCGAGTTCACGGCCGGACCGCGACCGGGCGGCGGCTTCCGCGTCGCGGCCCGGCTGCCCGTCCCGGAGGAGGCCCGATGACGGCCGCCCCGGTCCGCCTCCTCCTCGTCGACGACCAGCCCCTCATCAGGGCGGGCCTGCGCCTGCTCGCCGCCGAGACGCCCGACCTCGACGTGGTCGGCGAGGCCGCCGACGGCGCCGAGGCGGTCGCCCTGGCCGAGCGGACCCGGCCCGACGTGGTGCTCATGGACGTACGGATGCCGGGCATGGACGGCATCGAGGCGACCCGGCTCATCACCGAAGGCCCCAGCGGCGCCCGGGTGCTGGTCCTGACCACCTTCGACGACGACGAGAACGTGTACGGGGCGCTGCGCGCCGGCGCGTGCGGCTTCCTCGTCAAGGACATGGACCTCGACGACATCCTCGGCGCCGTGCGGGTGGTCGCGGGCGGGGACGCGCTGATCGCCCCGGCCGTGACCACCCGTCTGATCGCCGCCTTCGCCCGGCCGCCCGCCCCCGTCGCCCCCGCTCCCCGGCCCCTCCCGGAGGCCGTCACCGACCGCGAACGGGAGGTGCTCACCCTGGTGGGGCGCGGACTGTCCAACCAGGAGATCGCCGGGGAGCTCTTCATCAGCCCGGCCACCGCCAAGGCCCATGTGGCCCGGCTGCTCACCCGGCTCGCCGCCCGCGACCGCATCCACCTGGTCATTCTGGCCTACGAGTTCGGCCTGGTCGCCCCGGGGCGGTGAGCCGCGGGCGGCCGTAGGATGCGGCTGATCACCGCCGCCGTGCAGGTCACGGCGGCGACACCGCATCCCGGGGGGGGAACAGCCCATGGACGCCTACAACATTCCCGTCGGGCCCGCCGCCGTGCGCGGGCCCCGCTACAGATTCCGCAATCCGGCGGGGCCCGCGCTCGTCGTCCAGTCGCTGATCGCCACCCAGGCGCTCGCCGACGTGTACGTCATCGCGACCGGCGGCAAGAACTCGCCCTGGGTCGCGGAGGACCTGGTCCCCCTCCCGGCGTTGCTCCAGGTGGCGTGCTGGATCTCCTTCCTGGTCTGGTTCCACCGCGTGCGCTGCAACGCCGAGGTGCTCGCCCCCGGCAGCCACACGTACACCCCGCCCTTCGCGCTCGGCGCCTGGATCATCCCGCTCGCCATGTGGTGGCTGCCGCGCCGCATCACCCTCGACATCCGCCGGGCCGGCGGGCCGCCCCGCGACGCCTGGCTGATCAACGCCTGGTGGTTCGTCTGGCTCTGCGACGGGCCCCTCACGGTCGCCTTCCACTTCCTGGTCCTCGGCCACTTCGACTACTACAACCCGGTCGACCAGAGCATCAGCGTCCTCTGCGCGGTCCTCGCCCTCGCGGTGATCCGGCGGGTGACGGAGGGTCAGCCCGCCGGTCCGCTGCCCTACTTCAACATGACCTGAGCGGCGCGAAGGACAGCGAGAAGGACGCCGGGGCCGCCTCCAGGCGGTGCTCCGGAAGGACGCCCGGGCCGCAGGACTGGGACCCGATGCCGTGCAGCCGGTGGTCCAGGTTCAGCCACAGCGTGTCGCCCGGCACCAGGTCCGGGCGGTGCGCGGCGGCGTCAAGGCCGGCGTGCGTCCAGCGGCGGGCGGTGAACCAGAACGACGGCTCGCCCTCGACCCGCAGCCCCGCGCCGCCGCCCGAGAGCTCCAGCCACCGGGTGTCGATCCGGGCACCGTTCTCCTGCGGACGCACGTACGGGGTCTGCAGGCCGTCCACCGTGGACCCCCAGATCCCGAGGCGGGCCGCCGCGCGCGTGTCCGGGTACGCCTCGCCGGGGCCGCCGCCGTACCAGTCGGCCCGGTCGAGCGCGGCCGGAAGGCCGAGCCGGACGCCGAGCCGGGGGAGCGGCACCGGCCACTCGCCCTCGGGCACCACGTCCACGCCGAGCCGCACCGCCGTGCCGTCCGAGCTCCAGCGGTACGTCACGGAGAGCCCGACGTCGCGGGCCGCGGGCGCCACCCGGGCCCGTACCGTCACCCCCTCCCCGTCCACGGCCACCCCGTCCACGCGGTGCCGCATCCGGTGCAGACCGAGCTCCCGCCACAGCCGGCCGAAGCGCGCGTCGGGCTGCCAGGGCGCGCCCTCGTCGTTGTCCGTCGGCGCCCGCCACACGTCGAGGCCGAGGCCCGTGACCGGCTGCCCCGCCAGGAGCAGGGGCGCGCCGGTGCGCGCGTCGAGGACGGCCGGGCCGAGGGAGATCCGGCCCCCGTCCGCGACGGCCGCGACCCGCGCGCCGAGGACCGGGGACCGCCTCGGCGCCGTCACCGGCAGCTGGCCCCAGGCGACCTCGTGTCCGGCCGGCGCCCAGGCCGTGGCCTTCGCGAGCAGCGCGCGTACCGTCCACACGCCCTCCGCGCCGGCCGGGTGCTCCGGCAGGGCCGGCACGGCGGGCAGCTCCACTTCCGCCTGACCGCCGGGGTCCAACGGCGGTACGTCCAGGGCTCCTTCCGCCGCCACCACGCCGTCCGCCAGGAACTCCCACACGAAGGCGAGCCCCGACAGGTCCGCCACGTCGTGGAGGTTGGTGATCCGGGCCGTGCCCGGCCGGCCGCCGGGCACGATCCGCACCGGCTCGATCACCTTCTTGTACTCGACCAGGCCCGGCGAGGGCGTGCGGTCGGGGAAGAGCAGGCCGTCGCAGACGAAGTTCCCGTCGTGCTGCTCCTCGCCGAAGTCGCCGCCGTAGCCGTACCCGTGGACCGGGTGCGCCAGGCCGTGGTCGATCCACTCCCACACGAAGCCGCCCTGGCAGCGCTCGTACCGCTCGAAGAGCCGCTGGTACTCGCTCAGCCCGCCGGGCCCGTTGCCCATCGCGTGCGCGTACTCGCAGAGGACGAAGGGGAGTTCGCGGCGGCGCTCCGGGCCCTCGTCCGCGCGACGGCCGATCTCCTCGACCTCGGCGTGCGGCGGGTACATCCGGGAGTACACGTCGACGTCGGCGCAGGAGCGGTCGCCCTCGTAGTGCACCGGCCGCGACGGGTCCCGGTCGCGGATCCAGCGGGCCATCGCGCCGAGACCGGCGCCCGTGCCGCACTCGTTGCCGAGCGACCACAGCACCACCGACGGATGGTTCTTGTCCCGCTCGACGAGCCGGGCCGCCCGGTCGAGCAGCGCGGGCGTCCACCGCTCGTCGTCCACCGGGTTCCCCCGCCAGCCCAGCACCTCGAAGCCGTGCGTCTCCAGGTCTCCCTCGTCGATCACCCAGAGCCCGTAGGCGTCGCACAGGTCGAGGAAGGCCGGATGCGGCGGGTAGTGCGAGGTCCGTACGGCGTTGATGTTGTGACGCTTCATCGACTCGACGTCCGTGCGCATCGCTTCGAGGTCCAGAGCCCGTCCGGTGTCGGGGTGGAACTCGTGGCGGTTCACGCCCCGGAAGAGGATCCGCCGCCCGTTCGCCTTCAGGACGCCGTCCTCCACGTACACCGAGCGGAAGCCGATCCGCAGCCCGATCCGCTCCCCGCCGGCCGTCAGCTCCCCCTCGTACAGCCGGGGCACCTCGGCGCTCCACGGCTCCACCGGCACCGTCACGGACTCCCCGGCCGCCAGGTCGAGCCCCAGCTCCGGCACCCGCACCCGGGCGGGCACGTCGCAGTCGACCCGCAGCTCGCCGGTCCCCGCCGTGTGGTCGTACGAGGCGTGCACGAAGAAGTCGCCGGGCGCGCCGGACGGCCGGTGCAGCAGCGTCACCTCCCGGAAGATGCCGGGCAGCCACCACTGGTCCTGGTCCTCCAGGTACGACCCCGAGGACCACTGGTGCACGCGGACCGCGAGCACGTTGTCCCGCTCCCGCAGCAGCTCACCGACCGCGAACTCGTGCGCGAGCCGCGACCCCTTGAACCAGCCGAGCTCCGTGCCGTTCAGCCACACCCTGGCGCAGGACTCGACGCCGTCGAAGCGGAGCACCGCCCCGCCCTCCGCGGGCCAGTCGTCCGGCAGGTCGAACCGGCGCAGATGGTCCCCGGTCGGGTTCTCGTCCGGCACGTGCGGCGGGTCGACCGGGAAGGGGTAGAGGACGTTCGTGTACGCGGGCCCGCCGAACTCCCCGCCCTCGCCCTGGAGCACCCAGTGCCCCGGCACGGAGACGGTCCGCCAGCCGCCCGCGTCGAAGCCCGGCTCGGCGAAGGAGGTGTCGGCCGCGCCCGCCGAGGGGGAGAGGCGGAACGACCAGTCGCCGCCGAGCGGCAGGCGCGCGGCGTCCGACGCCGCCCCCGTCCAGGCGCGTGGCGGCAGCGTGCCCCGCTCGGGGGCGAAGGAGGTGTACCAGGGCAGCTCGGTCATGGCGATCCCAGGGAGAGACGGAGGAAGGGAGAGGGGCGGGGGAGAGAGAACACCCGCCGGAAAGCGCTTGCGCGACCGGTTCCATCCCACCGCGCCGCACGCCCCCGCACAACCCCACCCGGGCCACCGGCCCTTGGACTCTTCGCGCCCCGCCTGGACAGTCCGACGAGCGGCCGCTTAGGGTCGGGGGTCCCCGTCGTCGACGGGCACGCCCATCCGTCACGGCCGAGGAGCGCGCACGTGGTCACCCTCGCCGACGTCGCCCGTCACGCCGGTGTCTCCGCCAGCACCGTCAGCTACGTCCTCAGCGGCAAGCGCTCCATCTCCGCCGCCACCCGCGAGCGCATCCAGCTCGCCATCGACGAGCTCGGCTACCGCCCGCACGCCGGGGCCCGCGCCCTCGCCGGCGGCCGGACCAGCATCCTCGCCCTGATGATGCCGCTGCGCACCGGCCTCTACGTGCCGGTGATGATGGAGATCGCCATGGCCGTCACCACCACGGCCCGCGCCCACGGCTACGACGTGCTGCTGCTCACCGGCGAGGAGGGCCCCGAGGCCGTCCGCCGCGTCGAGGGCAGCGCCGTCGCCGACGGCATGATCGTCATGGACGTCGAACTCGACGACCCGCGCCTGCCCCTGCTCCGGGAGGCCGAGCGGCCCTCCGTCCTCATCGGCCTGCCCGCCGACACCGCCGGACTCGACTGCGTCGACCTCGACTTCGCCGCCGCCGGAGCCCGCTGCGTCGACCACCTCGCCGGCCTCGGCCACCGCCGCCTCGCCGTCCTCGGCGAACCCCCCGCCGTCTACGCCCGCGGTACGGGCTACGCCGAGCGCACCCTCGCCGGCGTCCGCGACGCCGCCGCAGGCCACGGCCTCGACCTGCTCCACCGGCCCGTCGACGGCACCTACGCGGCCGTCTCCGCCGCCGTCACCCGGATCTTCGAGGAACGCCCGGGCACCACCGCCCTCCTCGTGCAGAACGAGGCCGCCGTCGAACCGCTCCTCGCCGTCCTGCGCCACCAGGGCCGGGCCGTCCCCGAGGACGTCTCCGTCGCCGCCGTCTGCCCCGACCAGGTCGCCGCGCACGCCTCCGTACCGCTCACCGCCGTCGCCGTGCCCGCCCAGGACATGGGGCGGATCGCCGTCGAGCGGCTCGTCGCCCGGCTGCGCGGCGAACCCGCCCGCGGCACCGAACTCCTCGCCCCCCGCCTCACCGTCCGCGCCGCCACCGCCCCGGCACCCACCGCACCGGGGGACGGCCGTGACCGCCGCTGACCCCGACGGGGAGCGCGACGGCGCCGCCGAGTTCCGGGACTTCTTCGACCGCCACTACGCCGAACTCGCCCGCCTCGCCCACCTCCTCACCGGCGAGACCGACGCCGCCGACGACCTCGCCGCCGACGCCATGCTCGCCCTCTGGCACCGCTGGGACCGGGTCCGCGCCGCCGACCACCCCGCCGCCTACGCCCGGGGCGTCGTCGCCAACCTCGTCCGCACCCGCATCCGCGGCACCGTCCGCGAGCGCCGCCGCATCGCCGCCTTCTGGGACCGCCGCCCCGAGCACACCGAGGACCCGGACGTGCCCGCCGTCGTCGACGTGCGGACCGCGCTGCGCGCCCTGCCCTTCCGCAAGCGCGCCTGCGTCGTCCTGCGCCACGCCTTCGACCTCTCCGAGCGCGACACCGCCCTGGCCCTCGGCGTCTCCGTCGGCACGGTCAAGAGCCAGACCGCCAAGGGCATGGCCGAACTCCAGAGGCTGCTCGGCGGACGGGCCGCCACCGAACTCGCCGCGGGGAGGCGCTGATGGACGAGACGCGTCTGCGCGGCGAACTGCGCGAGGCGGCGGCCGCGCACCGCCCCGACCACGCCCGGATGCTGGCCCGCGTCGAACGCGGCATGGCCGCCCCGGCGCCCCGCCGCGCCGGGCGGCCCCGGCGCCGCTGGACGGTCGCGGCCGCCGTGGCGGCCACCGTCGCCGGGGTCCTCGGCCTCGGCGGCCTGGCCGTCACCGCCCTCCAGGACCGCCCCGCGCCCCCGGCGGGAGCCGCCCCCGCGCCCGGCCCGGCGGCCCGCGCGGCCGGCACCATCGACGCCGGCAGCAACCGCTGGTGGGCACAGAGCGACCTCGCCGTCACCACGGAGACCGAGGTCACCGCCCTCACCGTCGAGCTGCGGGTCGCCCTCACCGGCGGGATCGCGGACACCGGCCACTGGCAGACCCGCCCCGCCGACGACTTCACGGCCACCGTCGCGGAGGAGGACGGCGCCCTCGTCTACCGCTGGACCCTGAAGGAGGGCCGCGCGGTGCCGCCGGGGCCGCACACCTTCGCCGCCCAGTACAACCACGCGGAGGGCACCCGGGACGCCTCGGCCGACGCGTACACCGTCGTCCTCACCGCCCGCGACGGCGGCCGCACCATCCTCAGGGGCGGCTTCGGCTGACCCCGACCGGCCCGGCTCCGGGCGCGCCCGGAAACTCTCTTGAATCGTTTCGATCGACGGGGCAACCCTTTCCCGTCCCGCGGCGACCTACGGCTACCCCCCCCACAGCCACCGAAGGAGCCGCACATGCACGCTCGTCCCGTCCGCCGCCGGACCGTCCTCGGCGCCGCCGTCGCCGCCTCCGCCCTCGCCGCCACCGCCGCCGGGACCGCCGCCGCGGCCGGCTTCGGCTGGAGCGACGACGGCGCGAACTACGTCCTCGACACCGGCGCCGGACTCGTCTTCAAGGTCTCCAAGACCAACGGCGACCTCACCTCCCTCGTCTACAAGGGCAAGGAGTACGAGAGCTACGGCGGCAAGCACTCCCACGTCGAGTCGGGCCTCGGCGCCTCCACCGTCACCCTCAAGCAGGTCGGCGCGACCATCCTCGTCACCGTCGTCCACGGCACCCTGCGCCACTACTACGCGGCCCGCTCCGGCCGCAACAACGTCTACCTGTGGACCGACAAGGCCGACACGTCCTTCACCGCCACCCGCTTCATCGCCCGCCTCAGGCCCGGCGTCTTCCCCAACCAGGGCCCGGACTCCTGGGTCGAGGGCGCCGACACCGTCATCGAGGCCGGCGACGTCTGGCGGCGCGCCGACGGGCAGACCCGCTCCAAGCACTACTCCGGCGTCCGCGTCATGGACTACGACCACGTCGGCTACACCACCGGCTCCGTCGGCCTCTGGATGGTCCGCTCCAACCACGAGAAGGCCTCCGGCGGCCCCTTCTACCGCTCGCTGCTGCGCCACTCCAACGAACTGGGCGTCGGACTCTACGAGATCCTCCACTACAACCAGTCGCAGACCGAGCCCATGCGCTTCGGCCTCCAGGGGCCGTACCTGCTCGCCTTCACCGACGGCGGCGCCCCCGCCCCCTCGCTCTTCCCCGACGCCCACGACACGAGCTGGGTCGACGCCCTCGGCATCCCCGGCTGGGTCGGCGCCGCCGGACGCGGCCGGGTCGCGGGCGTCGGCCTCAGGAACATGGACCCGAACCACCCGTACACCATCGGCTTCGCCAACGCCGACGCCCAGTACTGGACCCGGGCGGCCGCCGGCACCGGCGCGTACTCCTGCCGCGGCATGCTGCCCGGCACGTACACGCTCACCGTGTACAAGGGCGAACTCGCCGTCCACACCACGACGGTGACGGTCACCGCGGGCGCCGCCACCGCCCTGCACACGCTCACGATCACCGGCGACCCGAGCACCGCGCCCGCCGTCTGGCGGCTCGGCGACTGGGACGGCACCCCCGCCGGCTTCAAGAACGCGCAGCTCATGACCGTCGCCCACCCGGCCGACGTGCGGGCCGCCGCCTGGACGGGGAACGTCGTCGTCGACGGCGCGAACCCGTCCGCCGCCGTCCCCTGCTACCTCTGGAAGGGCGTCAACGACGGCTTCCTGATCTACTTCCGGCTCACCGCCGCCCAGGCCGCCGCCGCGCACACCCTGCGGATCGGCGTCACGACCGCCTTCCTCAACGGCCGCCCCCGGGTCACCGTCAACGACACCTGGGTCTCCACGATCCCGTCACCGCCCGCCCAGCCGTCCACCCGCTCCCTCACCACCGGCTCCTACCGGGGCAACAACCACACCTTCACCTACAGCGTCCCCGCGAGCGCGTGGAGGGCGGACCCGTCCCAGTACAACGTGGTCCGGCTGAACGTCGTCAGTGGTTCGACCGGAACAGGCTTCCTGAGCCCGGGCACCGCCCTCGACTGCGTGGACCTGCTCATCTGATCCGCACGTCACATCCCGCCGCGCTCCTCGGTGTCGCGGGCGACGACCGTGTCGTCCGCCTCGACCTCGATGCGCTCCTTGCGGATCTGACCGGTGACCGTCTGCTCCTCGGTCACCTCGTCCGTCACCAGACGGACCCGCTCCATGGGAACCGCCCGGGTCTCGACGACCGGGCGCTCCTCGTGGAGGGTCACCTCGTGTTCGGCCTCGGTGATCTCGGGGCCGGACAGGGCCTCGTCGCGGTTGGCCCCGGTGATCGGCTCACGCACCACGCGCACCTCTTCGTGGTGCACCGGCACGGTCTCCTGGACCTCCTCCGTGTCGATGTACTTGCGCAGCCGGACGCGGCCGGTCTCGACCTGCTCGGTGCCGATGTGCAGCCGCTCCTCGGAGCGGGTCATCGCGTCGGCGGAGGGCCCGAGGTCGCCCTTCATGCCCGTGGCCCCGGCCGTCCCTGCCGCACCGGTCATCCCGGCAGCGCCCGCGGCGCCCGCGGCGCCCGCCGTGCCCGCCGTGCCCGCCATGCCCGTGCCCGCGGCGCCGCCGTGCGCCCAGCCTTCCTCGCCGGGCTGGTTGGCCCGCTGCCAGGCTTCGTCCCAGGCGATGCCGTAGTACTCGTACAGGCGCTGTTCCTCGTGTTCGTCGAGGTGCCCCCGGTCGTCGACGTCGACGTCCGGCGCTCCCTTGACCCGGTCCTTGGGGTACGGGACCTGCAGATGGTCGTGGATCAGGGAAGCGTCCTTGATCGGCACGAAGGACTCGCCGGTGCCGAACAGGCCGGTCTTGACGGTGACCCATTCAGGACGGCCGGTGGCGTCGTCGAGGTAGACGCGCTTGGCGTCACCGATCTTCTGGCCCTCGGTGTCGTAGACGGGATGGTCCAGCACGGTCGGTATCTGTTCCTTGGCGATCATGTCCACCCTCCAGGGGTTGTCGCGGTCTCTCCGGCGACTGTCCGGAGCATCGAGGCGAAAACCCCTTCCGGAGCGGTAAAAATGGTTGGTCCATGACCGGTTGACCATTGAATCGAAACAGGCGGCGGCTGTCAGTCCATCGTCGAGCCGATGGTCGTCGAGCCGGTCGTGAGGAACGTCGTCGCCGGGAGCGAGCCGTCCGCGTCGCGCGCCCCGTACGCGGCGGTCGCGTCGGTGCTCAGGAACCGCGGGGTCGCGACGCCGGCGTCCCAGTTGTTGCCCGCCGAGACCACCGAGGAGCCCTTGTTCACCAGGCCCGAACCGTTGGAGACGGCCAGGTTCTTGCCGAGCCGGGCCGCGCCCGTGGCGAAGTAGTAGCCCCACTTGGCGTTGGCGTAGGCGGTCGTCCGGTTGATGACGATGGCGCCCTTGTTGCTGTTCTCGGTGAAGCCGTTGCCCGCGTTGTCCCAGGCCGCCGAGTTGTTGACGACATGGGCCACGATCTCGCCGTCGCCGCCCAGCTTGTAGCCGTTGCCGTCGCCCGCGAAGGCGGAGTCCGACCAGCGGTTCTTGCCGTTGCCGAAGGCCCAGGTGTGCTCGATCGTCACCGGCGCCGACCAGGACCACAGGTCCACGCCGTCGTCGGAGTTGTTGTAGAGCCGGGCGCCGGTGATGAGGTTGTTGCTCCCGGAGCCGTACTTGATCGCGAGGCCGTCGGCGTTCTCGCCGTGGTTGGCGGCGTCGTAGTGGCCGTACGAGTCGAGGTTCCGCACCACGTTGTCGTGGGTGTCGTCGCCGGTGAGCGTGAAGCCGGAGTCGCCGCCGTTGATCGTACGGATCCGGTTCCACTCGGTGCCCGCGCACGAGGTGCAGACGACCGCGCTGTCGGGGGAGTTCTGGAAGGTGAGGTCGTTCACCGTCCAGTGGTTGGCCGTCAGTTTGAAGATCCACGACCCGGCCGGCAGGTTCGAGCCGTCGATCTTGACGGTCTCCGTCCCGTACGGCCGGAGCGTGATGCGGCTCGACGCCGTGCCGTTCGCGGTCGACTGGAGGGTGGCCGTCGGGTAGTAGGTGCCGCCCCGGATCTGGATGACGGTGCCGGGGGTGGCGTTCCTCAGCGCGTTCGCCAGGTCCGTCGACGTCGAGACGGTGACGGTGGCGGCCTGCGCGGGGGAGGCGAGGGCGGTGAGTCCGGCCGCCGCCAGGACGGCGGCCATGAGGAGCTTCGGGCTACGAGACATGACGTGCGGGTCCTCTCGTACGGGGGGAAAGGGAAGGAAAGGGAAGGAAGGTGTCAGGGGCAGAGGGTGCGGTCCGGGGTCCAGTCGCCCAGGTATGCGGCCGGGGTCGCGGCGGCGGCCTGCGCGGCCGTCAGGAGCGGGCGGTTCTCCGGGACGGCGACCTCCGCGCCCCGGCCCGTGTTGCGGTACTCCGCGAAGCGCTGCTGCTGCCACGGGTACGCGGCCCGCATGTTCGCGTACGGCGCCGCCGCGTCGATCCCCGCGGACAGCACGCTCTCCCGGACCACCAGCGACGGCCAGGCCGTCGTGTCCGAACCGGGCACCCACGGACGGGCCAGCTTGTAGTAGCCGTCCGGGGCCTCGCTGGTCACCCGGCAGCGGGTGGCGAGGAAGCCGTACGGGTTGGCGCGGGCCGTGGAGGGCGCGAAGACGAAGCCGTACGGGGCGCCGGCCAGGTCCGGGCGGACCAGCGTCCGGAAGTGGCAGTGCTCGAAGACGGCCGTGGCCCGCCCGAAGACGAAGTCCACGTCGCCCTCGACGTAGCAGTGCGCGTAGTACTGCCGGGCGAAGGCCGCCAGGGACATCGAGTCCGCGTACAGGGTGTCCTGGTGGCCCAGGAAGCGGCAGTGGAAGAAGGCCGAGCGGTCGCCCTGCGCCTTCAGCGCCACCGCCTGCGTGCCCGGGTTGCCCGGCAGGTCGGTGCGGAGGAAGTCGTTGGCGAAGGTGACGGCGTGCGCGGTGAAGTCCGCCGCCTGCAGGGTGACCGTCGCCGAACCGGTGGTGCCGTACGGGCCGGAGCCGTCCGGCTTCGGGGTGCCCGCGGCGTTGTCGTGGACCACGACCACGTCCTCGGCGTTCCCGCTCGCCCCGATCCACGTCATGCCCGTCCGGGCGGCGGTCACCACGACCGTCTCCCGGTACGTGCCCGGCGCCAGGACCAGCGTCCAGCCGGTGCCGGACGCGGCGCTCACCGCGGCCTGGACGGAGGTGTGGTCGCCGAGGCCGCCGGGGTGGACGTACAGCGTCTTCGCGGAGAGCCGCGCGGCGGGCGAACCGTACCGGCCGAACGGACCGGCGGACACGGAGGCGGCGGCGGGTGCCGCCGGCAGGGCGAGGGCGGCGAGCGCCGCGCCGGCGCCGGTGAGGAACGCACGGCGGCCGGGGGAGGTGCGGGGGTGGTGCGCGGGCATGCGGAAGCTCCTTCGGGGGCTGGGGAGGGAGTGAGGGACCGGGCCGGGGCGGGCGCGACGGGACGGGGGTGCCGCGCTCCGCCCCGGCCCGGGGCAGGGTGGCCCGCTCAGCGCAGGCGGCCGGCGCCGGCGTGGACGCCGACGAGGAACGGGACGGCCCTCGGGTGGTCCACCCGGGTGCGCAGCGTGGGCGTCCAGCCCGCGTCGCCGCGCAGGGTCTCCTCGGGGAACTGCTCGTTGTGGACGGCGAGGAGGTCCACCGGGCGTCCGTTGACGTGGTTGCCGGTGGTGGTGACGGGCGCGTCCTTCCACTTCTTCAGGATCTTCCCGGCGGGCACCTCGGAGCCGAGCGTGAACGCGTTCTTCTCCGCGTACAGCTGCGACTCCTGGCCGATGCCCAGGCTGTACACGTAGTTCGCGTCCGGCACCCTGAAGTGGTTGTTGTACGCGTCGACCTGGCCGAAGCGGACCCGCGGCGCCCGCTCCACCACGTCGTCGAAGAGGTTGTGGTGGAGGGTGACGCGGAGCTTGCCGCGGTCGGTGGCGCCCGCGCTGTCGCTGTTGCCGATCATCAGCGTCTTGTCGTGGTCGGTGAAGACGTTCCACGAGACGGTGACGAGGTCGGCGCCGCGCACCACGTCCAGCTCGCCGTCGTGCTGCTGGTACACCTCGCCGTAGTACCGCGGCAGCGAACTGTCCGGGTGGCGGCCGTCGGTGAAGGTGTCGTGGTCGATCCAGACGTGGGTGGAGCCGTACACGACCAGGCTGTCGTACTCCGAGTTCCAGGCGCCGGTGGCGCCGTCCGTCGGGTCCCACTGCGGGAAGCAGTCGAGCGGGCTCTCCAGCGTCAGGTTGCGGATCACCACGTTGTCGACGCCGGTGACCTGGAGGCTGCCGCCGAGGATCGTCGCGTCCCGGCCGACGCCGACGAGGGTGGTGTTGGCGGGCACCTTGACCTTGATGGCCCGGCCCTGGGCGGTGGCGGAGGCGGCGCGCAGCTCCTCCTGCGGGCCGCTGACCTCGTCCTCGTACCCCCACACGGCGGGGTCGTAGTCGGCGAGGTACCGCTGGAAGTCGTAGCCGGGGGCCTCGAAGGCGGCGCAGCCGGTCTCGACGGCGTCCAGGGTGCCGGCGACCTTGACGATCCGGGGCTCGGTGCCGGGGACGGCGAGGGCGGCCCGCAGCTCGGCCCAGGTGGTGACGGTGAAGACGCGGGAGGCGTCGGCGGCGGCGCCGCCGGTGGTGCCGGCGCCGGCGGAGGCCCAGCCGTCACCGGCGGGGAGGGTGGCGCGGGCCGGGTCGGCGCCCGCGGGGCGGCCGGAGTGGGCGCCGGCGGCGGGGGCGGTGACGGTGAGGACGAGGGCGGCGGCGGCCACCGCCCCGAGCTTCGTGGATCTGTTCACGCGCGGTTCTCCTCAGGATGCGGACGGGACGGCCGGAGGCCAGGTGATCCGGTCGGTGGGGATGTCGTCGTCGAGCCGGCGGGTCTCGCGCGGGGCGAGGACCCGGGTGCGGAGCAGTTCACGGGCCACGAGCCGGGCCACCTCGATCGCGCCGGGCGGGTTGAAGTGGGTGTTGTCCTGCTCGGTGGCGGTCCAGTTGAAGTACGTCTTGGTCGCCTCGGGCCCGAGCCGCTGCCAGAGCGCGAGGGACAGCGCCTCGATGTCGAGGAGCGGTACGCCGGAGGCGGCGGCCACCGCGCGGGCGGCGGCCGGGTAGTCGCCGAGCGAGCGCCGGGCGGTGCCGGCGGCGTCGAAGCGGCGCCGCTCGACGGAGGTCGCGATCACCGGGAACGCGCCCCGGGAGCGGGCGGCCTCGACGAAGACCCGAAGGTTGTCCTGGTAGGCGCCCCAGGGGTCGGCGTACCGGGCGGGGTCGGTGGACTTGGAGTCGTTGTGGCCGAACTGCGCGAGCAGCACGTCTCCCGGGCGCAGCGCGTCCGTGATCGGGTCGAGCCGGCCCTCGTCGAGGAAGCTCTTGGTGGAGCGCCCGTTGACGGCGTGGTTGGAGACGGCGACGTCCCGGTGCAGGAAGAACGGGAGGGCCATGCCCCAGCCGGTCTCGGGGGCCGCGTCGGCGTACTTCTGCGCGGCGGTGGAGTCCCCGGCGATGAACAGCGTGCGGGGGCGGGGGCGGGGGCGGGGGCTTCGGGCGGAGGAGCCGGTGGTGGTGGCGTCCTCGGTACGGGCGGCGGCCGGCCGGGCGGCCAGGGCGAGCACCAGGCCCGCCCCGGCCGCGACCGCCTCACGGCGGCCGAGCGTCACTTCTGCTGCTCCTTCCACTCGGCCTGGGCCGCGTTCAGCTGCTCGGCGAGGCTGTCGGCGAACTCCTTCGCCGTCATCGAACCCAGCAGCACCTTCTGGAAGTCGGCCTCGTTGTCGGCCTTGGAGATGGTGTTCCAGTCGGGCAGGTAGTAGGGCAGCTGGACGATGGTCGCCTTGCCGCTGAAGAGGACCTCGGCGGCGAGCTTGGTCGGCTCGGCCTCCTTGAGCCACGGGTCCTGCGCGGCCTCGGTGTTGGCGGGGATGGCGCCGGCGGACCTGTTCCACTTGGAGTTGGACTCGTGGGAGGCGGCGAACTCGATGAACTTCCAGGCGGCGGCCTTGTTCTTGCTGCTGGAGAAGAGGCCGAGGCCGTCGACCGGGTTGGACACCATCACCCGGGTGCCGTCGTCGAGCGTCGGGTTCGGTATGCCGCGGAACTTCTCGGTGGTGAGGGCCTTCACGTGGTCCTGGTACGAGCCGAGGTTGTGGTTCAGCATGCCGATCTGCCCGCTGTCCCACTGGGCGACCATCTTGGTGAAGTCGTTGTTGACGTCGGCCGCCGGGGTGGTCTTCTTGAACAGGGCGGCGTACTTCTCCAACGCGGCCACGTTCTTCGGGTCGTTGACGGTGGTCTTGTCGCCCTCCCAGAAGCTCTGGATGCCGCTCTGCCCGTACATGGCGTCGAGGGCCTGGGCGATGGAGCCGGCGCCGCCGCGGATCGTGTAGCCGAACCGGTTCTTGTCCTTGGCGGTCAGCTTCTCGGCCGCCGCGTAGAACGCCGACCAGGTGGACGGCTCCTGCAGACCGGCCGCCTCGAAGAGGTCTGTGCGGTAGTAGAGGACGCCGTTGCTGGCGGAGGTCGGGACGGTGAAGAGCTTGTCCTGGCCGCCGGCCGCCTTCACGGACTCGACCATGCCGGGGTTCAGCTTCCCGAACAGGGCGCTCTTCTCGATCCGCTGGTCCAGCGGCTCCAGCGCGTTCTGCGCGGCGATCCCGGCGAGCATCGCCGCGCCGACGCCGCCGACGTCCGGCAGCGCGCCGCCCTGGATGGCGGTGTCGTACTTGGACTGCACCTCCTTGGAGGCGACGCCGACGTACTCGACGTCGATGTCCGGGTTGGCCTTCTCGAAGTCGGCGATGATCTCCTTCCAGACGTCGGTGCGGACACCGCCGTTGTTGTCCCAGAAGGTGATCTTGCCCTTGCCGGATCCCTCGGCGCCTGCGCCGCCCGCGCCGCCACTGCCGTCGTCACCGCAGGCGGTGGCGGTCAGCGCGAGGACGCCGGAGACGGCGAGGGCGAGGGCGGCTCTGCGCCGTCCGGGGAAGATGGTCATCGTCGGCTCTCTTCTCTCGGGGTGGTGCGGGGGGATGGAGGTGTGGGGGAGTGCGAGGGCTCGCCGGGGTTCAGCGAGCGGCGGCGGTGGAAGCGACACGGGACCCGGGGGTGACGCGGAAGTCGGCGAACACGCCCGTCCCGGCGTGCCCTTCACCCTCCGGCGCCGCGGCGAACAGTCCGAGCAGCGCGCCCACCCACCGCCGGGGGGTGGCCGCGAACTCGGGTCCGAGCCGGACGGGTCCCTCGCCGGCGTCGTAGGAGAAGCGGCAGCGGGCGTCGGCGGTGACCTCGATCCGCAGCAGCACCTCGCCGGAGTCCAGGGGTCGGGCGCGGGCCGCGTCCCGCTCCCGGTCGGCGTTGCCCGGGGCGAAGCGGTGCACGAGCAGCAGCCCGCCGTCCGCGGCGCGCTCCAGACCGATCCAGGCGTACGCGTCGCCCAGGACGACCAGTCCGGCGTGCGCCCCGGGCGCCTCGGAGTCGAGCCGCAGCCGGACCTCCACGGCCAGGGCACCGGCCGGCAGCCGCTGCGTCAGCACGTGCGGTACGGACCGCAGGTCGTCGGCGGCCCGCTCGGACCGCAGACAGGCCAGGCGCAGCCCCCGCCCCGCGTGCGAACGCGTCCACCCCGCACCGGGGTTGGCCGTCCACTGCCACTGCGGACCGAACGCACCGCCCGGGAAGGCGTCGTCGACGGCCGGCCGCGAGGGCGCCGCCTCCGGCAGGGCCGGCTTGCGGTGGACGCGTACGGGGAAGCCCTCGTCGCCCATCACCGGCCAGCCGTCCGCGTCCCAGCGCATCGGCTGGAGGTGGACGAGCCGGCCGTGCGCGCCGGTCTGCTGGAAGTGCAGGAACCAGTCCTCGCCCGCGCCGGTGCGCACCCAGCCGCCCTGGTGGGGGCCGTTGACGTCGGTGTCGCCCTGGGAGAGGACGATCCGCTCCTCGTACGGGCCGAAGAAGGAGTCCGCGCGGAAGGCGCCCTGCCAGCCGGTGGCGACGCCGCCGGCCGGGGCGAGGATCCAGTAACGGCCCTCGTGCCGGTACAGCTTGGGCCCCTCCAGGGTGAACCAGCCGGGCAG
The DNA here is from genome assembly GCF_012927245.1 of Streptomyces sp. R302. Lineage (GTDB taxonomy): Bacteria > Actinomycetota > Actinomycetes > Streptomycetales > Streptomycetaceae > Streptomyces. The sequence continues at coordinate 342,154 of NZ_JABBGE010000006.1, read as the reverse complement.
GAGGTCGGCGTCGACGAGGGTCCGGCCCTCGTCGAGGACCTTGGTGCCGTCGGGGCTCATCCGGTGCCCGGTGAGCCGGTTGTTGAACCCGGCCCGGGACTTCGCCCAGCCGTGCACCAGATACGCCTCGCCGGTCTCCTCGTCCCACAGCGGGCAGGCGTCGATGAGCCCGAGGCCCTCCTTCACCAGGTGCGGAGGACTCCAAGGGCCGTCGATCGACGGCGAGTCGACCTGGAAGATCCCGTGGTCCGGGTCGCCCCAGAAGATCCAGAACCGGCCGTCGTGGTGGCGGAACGAGGGCGCCCACACCCCGCGGTCGTGGCGCGGCAGGGTGAACGCCTCCTCCGGCACGAGCCGTTCGAGGGCGTGCCCGACGAGCGTCCAGTTGACGAGGTCGCGGGAGTGCAGCAGTGGCAGCCCCGGGGCACGGCCGAAGCTGGAGGCGGTGAGGTAGTAGTCCTCGCCGACCCGCACCACGTCCGGGTCCGACCAGTCGGCGGCGAGCACCGGATTGCGGTACGTGCCGTCCCCCAGGTCGCCGGTGACCCCGAGCGGTACGGCCCGGGGCATCACGCCCGCCGTCACGACGCCACCGCCTTGCGGACCAGGGCGGCGGCCCCGTCACGGTCGAGCCGCCCGTCGGCGACGACGGTGACCACGCGCCGTACGAAGGTGTCGCCGGCCGGGACCGCGAGCCGCTCCCCGTACGCGAGGGAGGAGCCGACGCCCGGGTACTCGGCGGCCCGCACGAACCACGGGTCGCGCCGGGTCGTCCCGGTCGCCCCGGCGAAGACCAGCGTCCAGCCGTCGCCGCACATCGCCACCCAGTCGGCGCGGGCGCCGTGCACGGCCTCCTCTCCGGTGGCGTCGGGGCCGAAGACCCCGGGCACTCCGGCCTCCTTGGGGGCGCGCCAGAAGAAGCCGCCGTAGGCGGCGCCCGGGCGTCCGTTGGTGGCGGGGCTGCCGATGGACAGGTCGCGGCCGGAGACGTTGGCGACGGAGAAGGTGAGGTCCAGGGCCCAGGCCGTGTCGGTGAGGGCGACGGCGGCGACCGTGCGGTGCTCGGCGAACAGCCGCTCGCCTCCGCCGGTCCAGGTCAGCTCCTCGACGAAGCCGTCCGGGTCGCACAGCTTGAAGCCGTCGTGGCGCTGCGTGCCGTGGTTGTCGAGCTCGACCGAGCCTCGGCCCCGGACGAAGGTCCGCCCGCCCCAGAAGTTGTGCCCCGCCACGTCCGGGACGGCGACGGAGGCGCCCAGGTGGTGCACGTGGTCCTCGGGCAGCACCTCGGTGACCGCCCGCCCGGCGAGCGTCGTCACCGGGTGCAGGTAGGGGCGCGGGGAGTGGTCGGCGGCGAGCGCGGGCCGGGTCGCGTACCGGGCGACGGTGCGCCCCGCGACCCTCAGCGCGGTGCCGGTCGTCGTGTCGGCGCTCATCGGACCACCGCCGGTGCCGACGACGTCCAGGGGGCGCCCAGCTCCGAATAGAGCCGCAGCCGCTCGGCGCTCGCGTCGACGAGCGCCTCCACGCCTTCCACGACCCGCCGTTCGGCGTTCTCCCCGGGCTCGGTACGCCAGTGGGCGGCGTCCATCGGCAGCGGGTCGGGCGCGGTGCGGACCGCCTCGACGACCCGCATGAACGCGCCGGTCGCGTCCGGCGGGACGAGCAGGTCGGTGCCGTCGGCGACGTGGGCGAGGAGGTTCTCCAGGAGGTCGGTGCGGCCGTACAGGATCTCCTCCGGGCCGTGGCCGGCGCGCTGGAGGAGGATCCGGTCCTCGCGGTACCAGAAGGTGATCCGGCCGCGGGTGCCGTGCACGACCACGTACGGCTCTCCGGTCTTCTCGGCGCAGAGCGTCGCCGCCACGGTCACCGGGAGGCCCGCGGCGGTGGTGACCCGGACGGCCGAGGTGTCGTCGGACTCGATGGCGTGGGCGTGGAAGAGCTCCGTCTCGATGCCGGTGACGTCCTCGGCGCGGGTGGTCCCGGCGAGCGCGAGGGCGGTGGCGACGGCGTGGGCGAGCGGGTTGGTCAGCGCTCCGTCGACGACGTCGAGGCCGTCGAGGCGGCGCCGGCCGGCCCAGGGGGCGCGCCGGAAGTACGCCTCGTCGCGGACCCAGGCGCCGGCCGCGCCGACGCCCCTGACCTCGCCGATCGCGCCGTCGGCGACGAGCGCGCGGACGGCGGGGACGGCGTGCGAGCCGAGCGACTGGAAGCCGATCTGGCAGGCGCGGCCGGTCTCCGCGACCCCGTCGGCCATCCGCCGGAACTCCGCGTAGGACGGGGCGGGCGGCTTCTCCAGGAGGATGTCGGCGCCGTGCCGGGCGGCGGCGAGCGTCATGTCGGTGTGGGTCTGGATGGGGGTGCTGAGCACCGCGAGCTTCGCGCCGGTGGAGGCGAGGAGCGCCTCGAAGTCGTCGGACTGGGCGGGCTCGCCGAGCCCGTCGAGCTCGGCGGCGTCGAGCGGGCGGAGCTCGCAGACGCCGGCGAGGCGGACCAGGCCGAGCCGTTCGAGGCGGTGGATGTTGAGGAGGTGGCTGCGGCCGTGGCCGCGGGCGCCCGCGAGGACGACGGGCAGGGGTTCGCGTACGGACAGAGGTGCGGGGGACAGAGGTGCGGGCATGGGGTTCATCCCTTCACCGCCCCGGCGCTGAAGCCGGTGACGAGCCACTTCTGGATGAAGGCGAAGACGATCACGACGGGGACGGCGGCGATGACACCGCCGGCGGCGAGCGCGCCGAGGTCGACGCTGTCGGCGCCCATCAGGGTGTTGAGGCCGACGGGGATGGTCTGCTTGTCCTGGCTGCTGAGGAACATCAGGGCGAAGAGGAAGTGGTTCCAGGCGTGCACGAAGGCGAAGGAGCCGACGGCGACGAGGCCGGGCCGCAGCAGCGGCAGCACCACGATGAGGAAGCCGCGGAAGCGTCCGCAGCCGTCGACCCAGGCGGCCTCCTCCAGGGAGGGCGGCACGTTCCGGATGAAGCCGCTGATGAGGATCATCGACAGCGGCAGCTGGAAGACCGTCTCGGCGAGGATGACGCTGCCGATCGAGTTGATCATCTTCAGCTCGGCGAAGATCTGGAAGAGCGGTACGAGGAGTAGGGCGCCCGGCACGAACTGGGAGCAGAGCAGGGCCAGCATGAAGCCCTTCTTGATCCGGAAGTCGAAGCGGGCGAGGGCGTATCCGCCGGCCAGCGCGACCACCGTGGTGCAGATGAGCACCGCGATCCCGATGAGCAGGCTGTTCTGGAAGAAGACCCCGAAGCTGCGCTCGGTCCACACCTTCTCGAAGTGCGCGGTCGTCATCGGCCAGGGCAGCAGCGAGGTCGATCCGGCCGGGCGGACGGCGAAGAGGAGGATCCAGTAGAAGGGGACCAGGGTGAAGACGAGGTAGATGCCGAGCGGCAGGTAGATCTGCCAGCGCGGGACCTCGTCCCAGGCCCGGTGCCGGGTGCGGGCGGCGGCGGGCGGGGTGCCCTCCGGTGGCCGCGAGGAGGACACGGGCCCGTCCTCGGGGGCGGTGCGGGTGCGGGTGGCCGCGGCGGTCACTTGCTGTCGCCTCCGAACTTGCTCAGGCGCAGATAGACGATCGAGCAGAAGAGAAGGATCACGAACGCCACCGTGGTGAGGGCGGAGGCGTAACCGAAGTTGTGGGCGTCGACGCTGGTCTCGGCGACGTACAGCGGCAGGGTCGTGGTGACGCCCGCGGGTCCGCCGCCGGTCAGCGTGTAGAGGAGGTCGACGTTGTTGAACTCCCACACCGCGCGCAGCAGCGTGGAGAGCACGATCGCGTCCCGGAGATGGGGGAGCGTGATGTGGAAGAACTGCCGCAGCCGGCCCGCCCCGTCGACCTCGGCGGCCTCGTACAGGTCCTTCGGCACCGACTGGAGGTCGGCGAGGATGAGGATGGCGAAGAAGGGCACGCCGCGCCAGAGGTCGGCGACGATCGCCGCCGGGAAGACGGTGGCGGTGTCGGAGAGCAGCGAGGTGCCGTACTCGCCGATGCCGAGGTCCGCCAGATAACGGGTGATACCGGTCTGGGAGTTGTAGAGCAGCACCCAGATCGCGGAGGTCAGCACGCCCGAGACGGCCCACGGGGAGAAGACCAGGGCCCGGCCGAGGGCGCGGCCGACGAAGGTCTGGTTGACGATGAGGGCGAGCGCCAGGCCGAAGAGCAGCTGGAGCGTCACCTCCACCACGACCCACTTGAGGCTGAAGGTCAGCGTGCCCCAGAAGTGCGGGTCGTCCGTGAAGATCTTCGTGAAGTTGTCGAAGCCGGCGAAGCCGTTCCGCCAGGGCTTGGTCGGGTTGTAGTGCTGGAGGCTGTAGTAGAAGACGCTCAGCACGGGGTAGGCGATGAAGCCCAGCATCAGCAGGCCTGCGGGGGCTATCAGCAGATACGGCAGCCGGCGGGGGGTCGCTCCCGTGCGGCGGCGCCCCCGTGCCGTGGCGGCTCGGGGCGGTTTGGTCACAGCTGTGGCCATGACGGCGGCTCCGTTCTCGGGCGGGTGGTGCGGGGTCCGCGCGCGCTCCACCGTGGGGTGAAGCGCTTCGCGAACGATGTTCGATATGCCGAACAAGGGGGTCGGTGGTCGGGTGGGGCGGGGTGCTCAGCCCGCGTACGGATCGGGAGTCGTCCCCGGCCGCGCCAGGAACTCGAAGTCGCAGCCGGTGTCGGCCTGGGAGATCTGCTCCATGTACAGCGCGCCGTAGCCGCGCTCGTACCGGGCCGGCGGCGGGGTCCACTCGGCCCCGCGGCGCTCCAGCTCCTCGTCCGTGACGTGCAGGTGGAGGGAGCGGGCCGCGACGTCGAGGGTGATCGTATCGCCCGTACGGACCAGGGCAAGAGGCCCGCCGACATGCGATTCGGGCGCCACGTGCAGCACGCACGCCCCGTAGCTCGTACCGCTCATCCGGGCGTCCGAGATCCGGACCATGTCCCGCACCCCCTGCTCCAGGAGGTACTTGGGGATCGGCAGCATCCCGTACTCGGGCATGCCGGGACCGCCCTTGGGGCCCGAGCCGCGCAGCACGAGGACGTGGTCGGCGGTGATGCCGAGCGCCGGGTCGTCGATTGTCCGCTGCATCGTCCGGTAGTCGTCGAAGACGACCGCGGGACCGGTGTGCTGGAGGAACTTCTGCTCCATGGCCACGTGCTTGATCACCGCGCCGTCCGGGCAGAGGTTGCCCCGCAGGACCGCGAGCCCGCCCTCGGCGGCCAGCGGCCGGTGCCGCTCCCGGATCACCTCGTCGTCGTGGACGAGCGCGCCGTCGAGCTGCTCGCGCAGGGTGGCGTGCGCGACCGTCGGCCGGTCGAGGTGGAGCACGTCGGCGATCCGCGACAGGAAGCCGGGCATCCCGCCGGCGAAGTGGAAGTCCTCCATGAGGTACGCCCCGCCGGGCCGCAGGTTCGCGAGGACCGGCACCGTCCGCGCGATCCGGTCGAAGTCGTCGAGGGTCAGCTTCACCCCCGAGCGCCCCGCCATCGCGATCAGGTGGATCACCGCGTTGGTGGACCCGCCGAGCGCCAGGACAGCGGCGACGGCGTCCTCGTACGCCTCCCGGGTCAGCAGCTCCGAGAGCCGCAGGTCCCGGCGGACGAGCTCCACGATCCGCAGCCCCGACGCGGCGGCCATCCGGTCGTGCCCGGAGTCCACCGCCGGCACCGAGGAGGCGCCCGGCACGGTCACGCCCAGGGTCTCCGCCGCCGCCGTCAGCGTCGACGCCGTGCCCATCGTCATGCAGTGGCCGGGGGAGCGGGCGAGCCCGTTCTCCAGCTCGGCCAGCTCGCAGTCGCCGATGGTGCCGGCCCGCCGCTCGTCCCAGTACTTCCACATGTCGGTGCCGGAGCCGAGGGTCTCCCCGCGCCAGTGCCCCGGCAGCATGGGACCGGCCGGCACGAAGACCGTCGGCAGGTCCACCGAGGCCGCGCCCATCAGCAGCGCGGGCGTCGTCTTGTCGCAGCCGCCCATCAGCACCGCCCCGTCCACCGGGTACGAGCGCAGCAGCTCCTCCGTCTCCATGGCGAGGAGGTTGCGGTAGAGCATGGGCGTCGGCTTCTGGAAGGTCTCCGACAGCGTGGACACCGGGAATTCGAGCGGGAAGCCGCCCGCCTGCCACACCCCGCGCTTCACGGCCTGCGCGCGGTCGCGCAGGTGGACGTGGCAAGGATTGATGTCGGACCAGGTGTTGAGGATGGCGATGACCGGCTTGCCGAGGTGCTCCTCGGGAAGGTAGCCGAGCTGCCGGGTCCGGGCCCGGTGGCTGAACGACCGCAGCCCGTCGGTGCCGTACCACTGGTGGCTGCGCAGCTCGTGGGGCTGCTTCTCCGGGTGGCGGTCCGGCTCGTGGGGCCGCTTCTCCGGGTGGCGGTCCGGCTCGTGGCGCCGGCTCGCCTGCTCGCCGGGGTCGCTCATATCGGCCACCCGCCGGCGATCGCCGCGACCTCGGCCCGCGCGTCCTCGGGGAGTTCGCGGCTCGGCGGCCGGATGTCCCGGCGGCACAGCCCGAGCGAGGCCAGCGCCTCCTTCACCACCGTCACGTTGTCCGCGCTGCCGTTGGCGGCGCGCAGCTCCTCGAAGCGGCGGATCCGCTCCCACACCTTCATCGCGGTGCCGTAGTCGCCCGCCCGCAGCGCCGCCAGCATCTCCAGGGAGAGCGCGGGCGCCACGTTCACGAGGCCGGAGGTGAAGCCGGTGGCGCCGGCCGAGAAGTACGAGGGGGCGTACGGCTCCGCGAGCCCGGCCACCCACACGAAGCGGTCGAGCCCCGCGTCCCGGGCGAAGCCCGCGAACCGCGCCGCGTCCGGCACCGCGTACTTGACGCCCACCACGTTCGGGCAGTCCGCGCCGAGCTCGGCGAGCCGCTCCCCGCTCAGCAGCGGGTTGCGGATGTAGGGGACGACGCCGAGCTCCGGCACCGCCTGGGCGATGGCCCGGTGGTAGTCGACCCAGCCGCTCTCGGCGACGTACGGGTGCACCGGCTGATGGACCATCACCATGTGCGCCCCGGAGTCCCGGGCGTGCCGCGCCGCCGCGACGGCGGTCGGCAGGTCGTGCCCGACGCCGACCAGGATCGTGGCGCGGCCGGCCGCCTCCGCGACCGTCGCCTCGGTGAGCGAGCGGCGCTCCTCGGGGGTCAGGGCGTAGAACTCGCCGGTGTTGCCGTTGGGGGTGAGGGTGCGCACCCCGCCGTCGAGCAGCCGGCGCAGCAGCGCCCGGTGGGCGGCGGAGTCCACCCGGCCGTCCTCGGCGAACGGCGTGACCGGGATGGCCACGACGTCGGCGAGGGCGGCCCGAAGGGTCTGATGGGTCATTGTCACTCACTGTCCAGGGGGTTCAGGGGGTTCAGGGGGTTCGCGGGGAAGGCCCGGTCCACGAACGAGGCGATGTGGGCGTGCACCGCCCGACGCGCCCCGTCGGCGTCGCCGGCGGCGGCGAGCCGCAGGATCTCGTCGTGTTCGGCGGCTTCCCGCTCCCAGGAGGGGACGGCGGCCCAGGCGACGGTGGAGACCAGCGCCGCCTGGTCGCGCACCTCGTCGAGCATCCGCCCGAGCAGCGGGTTGCCGCAGGGGAGGTAGAGCGCGCGGTGGAAGGCCCGGTTGGCGAGGGACCGCTGGGCGGGATCCTCGGCCTCGGCGGCCCGGGCGAGCGCCTCGTGGGCCGCGTCGAGGGAGGCCCCGGAGGCGACCGTCCGGCGGACGGCCTCCGGCTCCAGGAGCAGCCGGACGTCGTACACGGCCCTGGCCATGTCCGCGTCCACCATCCGTACGGTGACGCCCTTGTACTGGTTCATCACCACGAGGCCGCTGCCGGCGAGGGTCTTCAGCGCCTCGCGCACCGGAGTCTTGGACACCCCGAAGCGCGCGGCGAGTTCGGCCTCCACGAGGGCCTGCCCGGGTCTGAGGCCCCCGGTGAGGATGTCGTGCTTGATCGCCTCCAGGACGTACTGGGTCCGGGAGGGGATGGGGCTGGGGGCATAGGGCATGGAGCACTCTCAGATCTCGTGTACGACGTCTCGTGTATCGCGTCTCATATATGACGTACGAAGTGCAACGGGCATGAAGCTAGGGCGGCGCCGATGTTTCGTCAATGCTTCGCGCAGGGTTGATAGAAAGCGTTTTCCGTGACGGGTCGTCCTGAGGGGACGGAGGGGCCGATGGGGCCCCCTTTTCGACGAGGTCGCCGCCGGATTCCTGGTGCGGCGGCCGAACGGCGACGTCTGGCAGCGGGACCTCCGGCAGCCCGGCATGGCCCTCGTCGACTTCACGAACCCCGCCGCCCGCACCTGGTTCCAGGGCAAGCTCCGCCCCCTCCTCGACCGGGGCGTCGACTCCTTCGAGACCGACTTCGGCGAGCGGATCCCCACCGACGTCGCCTGGCACGACGGCTCCGACCCCGAGCGCATGCGCAACCACCGCACGCACCTCTACAACCGCACCGACTTCGAACTCCTGGAGAAGGAACGCGGCCCCGACGAGGCCGTCCTCTTCGCCCGCTCGGCGTCCGCCGGCGGCCAGCAGTTCGCCGTCCCCCCTGGGGCGGCGACTGCTGGGCCTCCTTCGAGGCCATGGCCGAGTCCCTGCGCGGCGGCCTCTCCCTCTCCCTCAGCGGCTTCGGCTTCTGGAGCCACGACATCGACGGCTTCGAGGGCACCCGCGAACCCGAGGTCTTCACCCGCTGGCTCGCCTTCGACCAACTCTCCTCCCACAGCCGCCTGCACGGCGGCGACTCCTACCGCGCCCCCTGGGAGTTCGGCGAGGAGGCGGTCGCCGTGGAGGCCCACACGACGGGCGTCCCCGAGCGGCGAGGTCGAGGTGTACGTCCCCGAGGACACCTGGACGCAGTTCCTCACCGGCGAGCGGGTCACCGGCCCGTGCTGGCGCCGCGAGACCCACGCGCTGGACAGCCTCCCCTGTACGTCCGCCCCGACGCCGACCGCCCCGACGACCACGGTCGCGGTCCCCGACCACCGCGTCCTGACGGGCGACTGGGGATCCGCGATGGATCGACCGTGCCGTAGCCGCCCCTAGCCGCGCCTAGGTTCTGTCCGGCGGATCACGACGTCGTAGGCTGCGGCGCATGCATAGGACGCTGACCGAGCACGCCCGGTGTCTTTACGGAGATGAGTACCGTCCGACACCGGAGTGCGAGCAGTCGCACGACGAGCACTACTTCCTGGAGGAGCTCACCTTCGCCGACCCGGACGCCATCCTCGCGATGCTGCGCGAGCTCTGTCCCCACATCGCAGACGGCAACCTCCCCGTGCGAATCCGCAACCTCGCCTACCGGCTCGTCCTCCTCCAGCGTCCAGACGACCCGGCCTTGCTACGGGAGGCGGCCGAAAGCCTGTGGCTGCACGGTCCGGACTGGGACGGCATAGCGGCGGAGCTCACGGAAAGGGCTGAGGAGCTGGAGGCGCGCTGACGGAACCAGCTCGTCAGGGCTTGAGCCACAGGCGGATCGAGGCCACGGTCGCGGTGCCCGTGAACACGTAGGCACGCTTGTCGTATCGAGTGGCCACGGCCCTGGAGTGCTTGAGTTGGTTGATCGTGCGCTCGACCTCGTTGCGGCGTTTGTAGATCTCCTTGTCGAACCCGACCGGCCTGCCGCCTCGACCACCTCGGCGACGGCGATTGGCCCGCTCGTCCCTCGGTTCCGGGATGGTGTGCTTGATCTGCCGTCTGCGCAGGTGGCACCGGCTCCGGCGGGAGCTGTGGGCCTTGTCGCCGCCGAGGTGATCGGGGCGGGTGCGCGGGTGGCCTCCGCCGGGCCGCTCGACCCGAATCCGTTCCAGCCCCTGGATCAGCCGCGGGCTGTCGCCCCACTGGCCGGGCGCGATCAGCAGGGTCAGTGGCCGGCGTCCGCCTTCACCGGCGAGATGGATTTCGCAGCTCAGGCCACCCCGGGAGCGTCCGAGTCCTTCGTCGGGGCGGTGCTGCCGAGGCGTTGATCTTTTTGCGGGACTCGCGGTGTTCTTCGTGAGGCTCCGGCCGCATGCCGGTGGGCCAGGCACACGGTCGAGTCGACGCTGACCATGCTCCAGCCCACCCGACCGTGGGCATCGGCATCGGCATCGGCATCGGTACCGGTATCGGCCAGGACCGCCTGGACGATCCTGTCCCGGATCCCGTCCGCGGACCAGCGCCGATGCCGTTCATAGACGGTCTTCCAGCTCCCGAAGCGCTCGGGCAGATCACGCCACGGAACCCCGGTGCGGACCCGGAGCAAGATCCCGTCGGTCACCCGACGGTGTCGCACCACCGCCGGCCCCGGGCATCGGACTTCGGCAGATGCGGTTCAAGCCGCACCCACTCGTCGTTCGTCAGATCTCCCCGCCCCGCGACCAGAACAACGACCCATCGTCAGACGGTCACAGGATTCGCCGGGCAGAACCTAGTCCCTGACCCGCCTGGACACGGCAGCGGCCCCCGCACGCTGCGGGCTGCTGCCGGGGTCCCGATGGCGCCGTTACGGCTTCGCGCAGATGACGAACAGCTCGAAGTCGGCGTTGCTGCGGCTGTCGGTGGACTGGGCCCACCAGCCGTCCCTCCTGCCGGTCTCCGCGGCCTTGGCGGGCCGGCTGGCGGACAGCGAGGCCCCCACCTCCTCGCGGCCGTTCATCCCGCCGCCGATGACGATCTTCCCGTCCGGGCACGTGAGCAGCCCGCCGACCGGGTTCTCGCCCGATCCGGAGTAGCGGCCGACCGACAGCTCGGGCACGGGTGAGGAGCAGACCGCGTAGGCCGTGGTGGTCACTTGGGCGCCGTAGTCGCTGTGGAGGTTGTAGCCGTCGACCTTCCACTGGTTCGCGGCGGTCGCCCCGGACCCGTAGGCCGGGTAGGACGAGCTGACGCCGGCCGCTTCGCCCTCGGCCCGGCTGCCCCCGCCGAGGATGACCTTCCCGGCCGGGCAGGTCGCCGCGGTGCCCTGCGAAGGGACGGCCGAGGTCACACTGTTGCTGACCACCTCGTACCCGCCGGGCAGCATGGCGCATACGGCGTAGGTCGTGACCGTCATGGGCGCCACGTCACTCCAGAGCCATCGGACGGAGGAGGTCCACCCTGTCGCGTAGCCGGGCTCCCCGCCGCCCATCCGGGGGACGGACTCGACGATGCTCAGATTTTGTGCGGTCGATTCCGCCTTCGCCTCCGTGCCGCCGCTGATGGCCACCCTGCCGCTGGGGCAGGTGACTTCCTGCTGCTCGAAGCTGCCGATCTGCCCGCTGGTCGTGACGATCTGGACGTCGTGGAGACCGTCGTCCCCCGGCTCCCCCGGCGCCGCCGGCGCCGGGGCGCCGGCGGTCAGGACCAGCGTCCCCGCGGCGGCGGTGAGAGCGGCGGCGGACTTGAGCCGTTGCAGAACACCCATGGATTCCCCTCTGAATGATCACAGTTCGAATGCGGGCGTGATCATTGCATGACTCTCCGTGTCCGGCGTCCCTGTTCGAAAGCCCCTGGGGCAGCGCTCATCGCCGGTTCAGCCTCTCGAAGCCCCGCGCGTCGAACGCGGACGGTTTACCCGCTCGAATGCCCGCCCGGCCTACGGCCCCGAGCATGAGAACCCGACCTGGCGCAGCGTCAGGACGCGACAGCGGCCGCCGTGTACCGCAGTGGTCGAGCCGAGCCGGCCCGACGCCCGGACGCTTGTCGACCGCTTCCGGTGCGTGGGAGCATCCGGGCGTGAGCCGAAAGGACTGGGGGGTGCGGGTCGCGGCGCGGGGCGTGGTGCTGCTGTCGACGGCGGTGCTGCTGGCCGGGGTGCCGGCGTGCGCGAGCGTCTCCGTGCGTTGCGGCGAGAGCTGCGCCGGGAAGGAATATCCCCCCGCGGGGCACGAGGTCAGGTATGACGACGGGCTGATCGTCAGCACATACCCCGGTGAATGGGACGAAGACAAGAAGAAGCTCAGGTTCCGCATCGACCTGAGGAACTCAGGGACCGTGCCGATCCCCGGCGGAAGGACGGAGGTCCGACTGTTCGAGTCGAAACGAGCCTGGACCCTGCGGCAACACACCCACGACCACAGCCTTGATCAGGAGATCCCGGCCGGTGCTGTCGTCACGGGTTACGTCGTACTGCGCACCGGAGGGCTGAAGCACCTGGACGTCAACGTCATGGTTCGCCCGCGCGACGGTGACGACATGGCCCGCTGGTCCGTCGTCGTCTGAGCCGGACCGGTGCGGCCGTGGTGCCCGACCGGGCGGCGTCGAGGAGGCCGGCCAAGGCGCGTACGACGGTGACGACATACGACGATGTACGGGAACGGGAACGGGAACGGGGACGGGGACGACGGCGACGGCTTCGAGACCAGCGGGAGGCAGCACCATGGAACAGGCCGACATCGGCGGCCAGGCGGACTTCTTCGCGGCGTACGACGAGATGCTGCGACGCTGGCCCGCGGACGTCACCGGCATCGACGTGCCGTCGCCGTACGGCAGTACCAGGGTCCACGCCTGCGGCCCGGCGACCGGCGCCCCGCTCGTGCTGCTGCCCGGAGGCGGAACCACCTCCATGGTGTGGTTCGGCAACGTCGCGGACCTCGCCCGCGACCACCGGGTGTACGCGGTCGACCTGATGGGCGACATCGGCCGCAGTGTCCACGACGGGGCGCCACTGCGCGGCGCCAAGGATCTGATGGTGTGGCTGGACGCGGTCCTGGAGGGGCTCGGCCTCGGGGAGACGAGGCTGTGCGGCCACTCGTACGGCGCCGCGATCGCGCTGCGCTACGCACTGCACGCGCCCCGCCGCGTCAGCAGACTGGCTCTGCTCGACCCCACCGACACCTTCGCCGGGCTGAGCCCGCGCTATCTGCTGCGCGCGCTCCCCACCCTCCTCAGACCCACCCCCGCGCGACAGCGGGCCTTCCTGTCCTGGGAGACCGGCCGGCCTCCCGAGGACCCCGCGTGGCAGGACTTCCTGGACAGCACCACGTCGGCGGCGCGGTCCAAGGTCGTCGCCCTGCGCCGCCCCCGGCCGGAGGACCTGAGGGCCTGCACCGTTCCGACCCTGGTCCTCCTGGCCGGACGCAGCCGGGCCCACGACGCGCGACGGGTGGCGGCCACGGCCCGCGACCTGCTTCCCGAGGCCGACGTCACCATCCTGCCCACCGCCACCCACCACTCCATCCCCACCGAGCAGCCGGCCGAACTCAACCGCCTGCTGGCGCGGTTCCTGGTCTGAGCGGAGCGCCCGGCGCGCCACGACGCCCACCCGGGTGGCGGGCGGGCGTCTGCGCGAGGGCGGTACGGGTGGTACGGGTGGCGCGGATCAGCAGTTCTTGATCTTCCAGATCGGATCCCAGTTCCACCAGGAGGGAGCGATGGCGGGCGCGGTCGAACTGTGGACGACGCCGCCGGAGGAGTTGTAGAAGCGGGCGACCGTGCCGTTGGTCTGGGAGTTCTTGAAGCCGCCGCCGTCACCGCCGCCGCTCCAGTAGGACAGCGAGTACGTGTTGCAGCGGTACAGGTCGAAGACCTTGTACTTGCCCCGGGTCGGATCCCATACGCGGGCGCACAGGCGCCCGGTCGGGCAACTGTAGGTGCCGTCGGTGACGTAACGGACGCGCTCGGCGGCCGGAGAGATAGTCGGCGCCGTCGCCCTCACGCCCACCTCGGCCGGCGTGTCGGCCGGAACGACGGTGACCGTCGCCGCGGTGTCGCTCACCGACCGGTCGGCGGGAGCGGCGGCCTGGGCCGGCACGGTGGCCAGGAGGCCACCGACGGCCAGCCCCACCCCCGCGACGAGCGCTGCGAGCCTTCGACGTAACTGCATGCGTGGTCCTCCGTGTCATCGTCGGAAGAAGATGCGTACGCGGACCATTGTGTGACGAAACCACCGGACCAACAGGGAAAGTCGGGAGATATGGCGAGAAGGCGCCAGGCGGGCTCGTAGGCCGCGCCCGCGCCCCCATGGCGACCTGGAGCGTGTCTCTTTGATCAACTGATCGGCTGATCGGATGTGTCCGTACGGTTAGTGATCACTGATCCGATCCGTGGACGACGGTGGGCCAACCGCTGCCGAACCGCAGGTGGGCTGGACGGTCTCGGCGGACCCCACCGTCTGCCGGGCTCACCGGCATTCCGCCGGAGCCAGGGGAAAGGGGCGCCCGAGGTTCACCTGGCCAGTGACAGCCGGGCACGACCTGTGTCCGTCCATGTCGCTGCCGGCCAGGCCGGTGACGCGCCGGCCTTCGAGGCGGTCAGGGCCGGCATCCGGATTCCACGAAGCGAGGTCGGCGGACCAAGAACCCGGCCCGCGTTCGTCCTCGCTGAGCGAGCCTGTTCTTCCCGCGAGATCCGTGGGGCGTCTCCGGCGCCGAGGGATCCGGGCCGTCATGCCGCAGCCCGCGGACCAGGTCGGCCACCACTTACGCCGAGGCCGCGCCGGAGGCCGCCCGCCCGGCTTCGCCGTCAAGACGTACAAGGAGCGCAACACCGTTGGACGGTGCATCGCCCGGCTCAAGCAGCGGCGAAACGCGGTGGTCCCGGTCTGGAGACACCCATAGCATCCGCCTGTGACCGAGAACATCAGGATCGAAGGCGACGAGCATGACGCAGAGGCCGAAAGGGAGCTTTCCTGGCGGGCCGAGTCCGTCGGCCTCGCAGCACTCGACATAGGCGACGCCGAACTCATGCACAGCTGGAGATCCGACCCCGTAGCCGCCCACCACATAGGCATCTGGCCACGCTCACTCACCGCCGTGCGCGACCGCATCGAGCGTGACATCGAAGACGACGATCGCGACGACTTCCTCATCTACCCTTCTGGGAGCGCCCCCGTTGGCTACGTCGCACTGACCAGCCAGAACATCGTCAACGGCACAGCCCAGGTCGAGCTGATGCTCGCTGCTCGACATCGCGGGCAAGGCCACGGCACCGCTGCCCTGGACGCCGTGGTGGACCTGGCCTTCGGTGAACTTCCGATGTATCGGCTCACGGCGGAAACGCACACCGACAACGTCCCCGCGCTCGCCGTCCTCGCCAAGTCCGGCTTCACCCAGGAAGGAGTCAGCCGCGCCGCCTGCCTCCACCGCGGCCGCCGCCACGACCTCGCCGTGTTCTCGCTACTCCGCCCCGAGTGGGAAGAGCTGAACCGCCCTCGTGCCTGGGACGCCTGACCGGCGGGGCGCTTGTTCGACACCCGGCCCAGCCACGCGCCACACTCCTCAGAGCATCAAGGAGTCGGGCTCCAGTCCCGGGCCGTCACCGCACCGCCCGGTGAGCCGCGCTCCCGGCCTCCGCCCCCGTGTGTGCGGGTGCGACAGGCGGGGCGGGCAGGCGGGTCGTGTGCCAGTGCCACAGGAGGGCGAGGACGGTGACGGCGGCGGCCACCGGACCGAGCGACGCCGGGGCGAGCCCGAACCAGTCCTGCGCGAGGCCGCCGAGCCCACCGCCGAGCGCGATCCCGACGTACAGCGCCGACGAGTTGAGGCCGAGCAGGACCGGCGCGGAGGCCGGGCCGAGGGCGATGAGCCGGTGCTGCTGCGGTACGACGATGATCCCGACGGTGACACCCCAGACCGCGCCCCAGACCAGGGTGGACGGAAGGGTGCGGACCGCCGGCGGGGTCAGCGCCAGGGCGAGGGCGGCGACGGCCAGGGTGCCGGTGAGGACGCGGGCGGGGGAGTGCCGGTCGACCAGACGGCCCGCCGCGACGTTCCCGGCGAGGGTGCCGAAGCCCATGACCAGCAGGACCAGCGTCGTCCACGACGCGCTGCCGCCGGTGGCGTCCCGCAGGGTCGGGGCGATGTACGTGTAGAGCGTGTACGTGCCGAGGAGGGCGAGCGAGGTGACCGCGAGCAGCCCGAGGACCCGCCCCTGCCCGAGCGGGCGCATCCGGTCGGCCAGGGAGGCGGCGGGCAGTTCCACCCGGGGCAGCGCGACGGCGATCCCGATCGCCGCGAGCAGACCGACCCCGGCGACGGCCCACAGCGCCAGCTGCCAGCCGGCACTCCCGACCAGCGTCCCGAGCGGCAGCCCCAGCGCCGTCGCCAGCGTGAGCCCGCCCAGGACGAACGCCAGCGCCCGGCCCCGGCGTTCCGGCGGCGCGAGGGCCGCCGCCGTGCTGGACGCGGCGGCGGTGATCGCGCTCGCGCCCACGGCGGTGACGACACGCGCCGCCATCACCACCCCGTAACTCGTCCCCAGCGCGGTCACGGCGTTCCCGACCACGAACACGCCCAGCGCGACCAGCAGCGCCGACCGCCGGTCCAGACCGCCGGTCAGCGCGCCCGTGACCGGCGCCGACAGCGCCAGCGTCAGCGCGAAGACCGTGACCAGCTGCCCCGCCGCCGGGGTCGACACGTCCAGGTCCTCCGCGATGGACGGGAGCAGGCCCGCGATGACGTAACCGTCGGTGCCGACGGCGAACGTCGCCAGGGCCAAGGGGAGGAGTCTCTTCAG
Source organism: Streptomyces sp. R302 (assembly GCF_012927245.1). Classification (GTDB taxonomy): domain Bacteria; phylum Actinomycetota; class Actinomycetes; order Streptomycetales; family Streptomycetaceae; genus Streptomyces. Next base: position 325,761 of record NZ_JABBGE010000006.1, on the reverse strand, counting down.
CACGGGCGCGTGCCGCCTTTCCGGAGCGGTGCGGAGACGGGGACCACCGGCACTGTAGGCAACACATGGATGCTTGTCCATGTATCCATGTATGGCTAGGCTGGAACCCGCCACGGGCGGAGGGAGGAGAGCGATGCGCGAGGTCACCCACCCGGCGACCGGGGCGATCCGGCTGGTCGAGGTGCTGCGCGCCCTCGCCGACCCGGTACGCCTGGAGATCGTGCAACGGCTCGCCGAGACCGGCGAGGAGAGCTGCAACGCCCTCGCCGGGGACCTGGACGTCCACCAGACGACCCTCTCCCACCACTACCGCGTCCTCCGCGAGGCCGGCGTCACTTGGACCACCGTCCAGGGCCGGTCCCGCCTGGTCCGCCTCCGCCGCGACGACCTGGACGCGCGCTTCCCCGGCCTGCTGGCCGCCGTCCTGGCCGGGGCCGGGGCCATCTGAGCCCGCTTCAGCGGCCGCCCTCGGCGGTGACGAGCGCGATGTACTCCAGACACACGGCGAACGTCCTGTGCCCCGTCGCCGCCGCGTGCGCCTCGCACCCCGTCGCGGCGCTCGCCGGCACGGGCTCCGACTCCCACGCGCACCCGCCGTCCATGCAGCACGCCGTCACGGTGACCTCGGACTCCGGCCCGGGGTGCGGCCGCAGCGGGTAGACCGGCAGGGTGCTCACGGCCGCGCGTCCGGGAGCGTCAACTTCGGTGTGGTGTGCGGGTGGTTGCGGATCTCGACCCGGCAGTCCGCGGCGGCGGAGTGGTCCTCCCGGTGGCGGTGGTGCCGCTCCCACTCCGCTGCGAGCGCGCACGGTGCGCAGCCCGGTGCGGGCAGGGCGGGCGGAGGCGGCTCGGCCGACAGCACGACCGGCGGCTCCGGCCAGGTCTGCGGTGCGGGTGGCGGCTCCATGGCCGTGACCGGGCGGGTGAGGATGCGGATCAGTGCGCTCTCCCTCTCGCTCGGCCGCCGCAGGCCTGCGGGCGCGGCCGTCCACTCGGTGCCGCCGCCGGGCGGCTGCAGGTGGAGGAGGGACCCGTCCCAGGCGGTGACTCTGCCGAGCCGAGGGGTTCCCTCGGTGGTGTCTTCCGCCAGGTAGGTGCCGAGGGTGGGGAGGGGGGTTGGGGGGTCGGTTGCGGGCATGAGCTTCCTCTCTGTAGTGAATCCACTACGGGGTGCACCCAGCGTGGCGTACAGTCGAAGAGTCCTCAACGGACGGTTTTCTGGGGGAGAAGCATGGGCTACCGCAAGAAGCTCGATCCGGACGGCGGGCCCCTGGCGGCGTACGGGGCACGTCTGCGCAGGCTGCGTGAGGAGCGCGGCTGGACGCAGGAGGAGTTGGCCGCGCGCACGGGGTACTCAAGTAAGCACATTTCGGGCGTCGAAATTGGTAATCGATCCGCAACTCTCAAATTTTCGGGAGCGGTTGACGAGGCGTTCGGACTGGCGGGAAGCGGGCAGTCGTTCGATCGCGAGTGTCGACGGGTGCGGCACGGCGTGCTGCTGGAGGGCTTTCCCGAGTACGTCGCCCAGGAACGCAAGGCAGTCGAGATCCGGATGTTCGAGATCGGGATCATCCCGGGACTTCTTCAGACACCCGAGTACGCACAGGTTGTGGCGGACAGCTCCGTCGCGCGTGGCGCCACCACGGTGGATCAGGCCGCGGAACGAGTGAGGGTCCTGGCGGAGCGCCAACAGATCCTGGCGCGGGATCGACCGCCGATGCTCTTCGTCGTGATGGACGAGAGCTGCATCCGTCAGTCGGTCGGCGGCCCCGAGGTGATGGCCGCGCAGCTCGACCGGCTCGTCGAGTTCGCGGGACAGCCGAACACCGTCCTTCAGTTGGCGCCGTTCGCCATGGGGGAGAGGCGCTCCCTCAATCGGCCCGTCACCCTCGTGAGCCTGGCTGATCGATCCGTGCTCTCGTATGTCGAATCGCAGGCCCAGGGCCACCTGGAGCGGGGAAGCGGCCCGGTGGCGTCCATGCTCGTGCTCTACCATCAACTAGCAGCGGAATCGCTCTCCCAGGCGGACACCGTGGCCATGATCAAGGAAGCACGAAAGGGCATGCCGTGACGACCGAGTCCCCCCGCTGGTTCAAGTCCTCCTACAGCGCCGACGGCGGGCAGTGCGTCGAAGTCGCCCACAACCTCGTCCCCACCCTCGGTCTCGTCCCCCTCCGTGACTCGAAGGTGCCCGCCGGACCGAGCCTCTCCCTCTCCGCCGCCGCCTTCGTCGACTTCATCGAGTCCGTCAAGCAGTGATACGCGACAGCGCGCAGCGCATCCGTGAAGTCCGGGAGCGGCTGGCGCGCGAGATGGACGTCTGGGTCGCCTCCGCAGGTGCGGACGGTGGGCCGTACCTCGTGCCGTTGTCGTTCTACTGGGACGGGACGGACGTCTGGCTCGTGACGCGGTACGGGAATCCCACCGGGCGGAACCTCGCCGGGAACTCCAGGGCGCGGCTCGCACTCGGGGACACTCGGGACGTCGTGCTGGTGGACGGCGAGGTCACTGCGTACACGCAGGACGAGGTGCCGGGGGACGCGGCGGACGGGTTCCGGGAGAAGACCGGGTGGGACGCGCGCAAGGCGGGGCCGGCGTACCGGTGGTTCCGGGTGCGGCCCGTGGCGGTGCAGGCGTGGCACGAGGAGCCGGAGCTGGCGGGACGGCAGGTGATGACGGGCGGTGAGTGGGCGGACGGCTGACGGGCGCGACGAGTCTGGTAGAACACGCGTATGACCTACAGATTCGTGGCGAACATCGCCTACGGCTGGCACGACGAGCTTCCGCCGGGCGCGTACTGCCCGTCGGCCGGCGTCATCGAATCGGAGGACGAGGAGAGCTTCGCACTCGAATTCCAGAGCTTGATCGAGGAGCCGGACGAGCAGAACGTCCGCCTCGGCTTGGACTCCTACTGCGTCGTGACCCCCGACCAGAACACCGCGTACGGCTGCGTGCGCACGGTGGAGCTGTCAGGAGACCTCCTGCGGGTCACGTTCGACCCCGCGCGCTTGGACGACCTCGGCCTGGACGACCCGGTGGTCGAGGCCGTCCTGAACGCGCCGCCCGAGGACGTCGCCCGCATGCGCGAGGCCCTCGTCCGCATCCTCGCCTACGGCCGCTCCGACGCGCTGCCGATCGTGCTGGCGAGCTGAGTCCGCGGAATTCAGGTGCGGGGAAGCGAGGGGCGGGCATAGCGTGCCCGGCATGGCAAGCCCCGAGGCATCCAGAGCGGGGGGCTCGCGGTCACACCGCCAGCCCCTGGACCTCCGCACACTCTGAGCCGGTGAACAACCGCCGACCGCCGCAGCGCCCCGCGCCGTGCGGCCGGTCGGGCATGCCCGCGCTCTCGCGGAGCGGGCCCGGCGGTGGTGACGCGACGACATCGACGTCCTTCGTCCCTCTCGCCCCGCCTCGGAGCATTCGTGTCCCTTCCGCTTCCTCTGTATCCGCTCGCCCTGGCCGTCTTCGCCATGGGCACCTCGGAGTTCATGCTCTCCGGGCTGCTGCCGGAACTCGCCCGTGACCTGGGGGTGGGGCTCGGCGCAGCCGGTTCGCTCACGTCCGCCTTCGCCGTCGGCATGGTCGTCGGCGCGCCGGCCACGGCTCTCCTCGCCCGGCGGTGGTCGGGGCGGGCCGGGCTGCTCGTGTGCGTACTGGTCTTCCTCGCCGCGCACGTCGTCGGCGCCGTGACGGCCGGCTTCCCGCTGCTCCTCCTCAGCCGGGTCGTCGCCGCCCTCGCCAACGCCGGGTTCCTCGCGCTCGCGCTCGCCGCGGCCACCGCCATGGTCCCGGCGGACCGGAAGGGGCGGGCGCTCGCCGTGCTCCTCGGCGGGACGACCGTCGCCACCGTCGTCGGCGTGCCGGGCGGCGCGCTGCTCGGCGAACTCGCCGGGTGGCGGGCCGCGTTCTGGGCCGTCGCCGTGCTGTGCGTGCCCGCCGTGCTCGGGATCCTGTGGGGCGTGCCCGGCGGAGGCAGTGCCGAACAGGTTTCACCACGCGGCGAGTTGCGCGTCCTCCGGGCGCCCCGCCTCCTGCGGGTCATCGTGCTCGCCGCGCTCGTGAACGCCGCCACCTTCGGCGCGTTCACCTACCTCGCGCCGGTCGTCACCGGGACGGCCGGGCTCTCCGCGGCCTGGGTCTCCGTGGCGCTCGTGGTGTTCGGGGCGGGGTCCTTCGCCGGGGTCACCGTCGCGGGGCGGTTCGCGGACCGGCGGGCCCGGCGGCTGCTCGCCGTGGGCGGGCCCGCGCTGCTGGGCGGGTGGGTCGGGCTCGCCGTGCTCGCCCACCGGCCGACGGCGCTGCTCGGACTGCTGCTCGTGCAGGGCGCGCTGTGCTTCGCCGTCGGCGGGACGCTCGTCGCGCGGATCCTGTACGAGGCGGCCGGAGCGCCCGTGCTCGGCGGGGCCTGCGCCACGGCCGCGCTCAACGTGGGGGCCGTGGCCGGTCCGCTGGTCGCCGCACTGGTCCTGGAACAGCCCACCGGGCCGTTCCGGTCGGCCGCGGCGCTCGTCGCCGTCGCGCTGGTGTGGGCCGTCGTCAGCGGTAGTCGTCGGGGTGGTCCTGCATCCAGGTGTTGATGAAGTCCCGGGTGCCGATGAGCTCCTTCTGGTGCTTCTTCAGGTTCGGGTAGGAGGCGTCGCCGGCGAGCGTCTCGTTCAGCTCCGCCATCCGCGCGATGGGCTCCGGGAAGTGGCCGGGGCCCTTCGGATCGGCCTTCATCGCCATGTCGAGCTCCTGGAGCTCCTTGTGGACGCGGCCGAGGAAGTACGAGCAGTCCGTCGCACAGGAGTCGTTGAGCGTGGCCTGGAGGGTCGCGAAGGCATCGCGGACCTTCTCGCCGGAGGCGGGCGCGGACGGGTCGTACGCGGGCGTGGCGGTGGCGGGCGTGGCATCGTCGGGCAGGGCGTCGGGGCCGTCCGGCGCGGCCGTGGGCTCGGCGGCCTCGGTCGCCTCCGGTGCCGCCGAGGTCGCCGCCGTCGTCGTGGGCCTCGCCAGGTCCTCCGCCGCGGCGTCCGACTCGGGGGTCGCGCCGCAGGAGACGGCCAGGGCCGCCAGGGCGGCGGCGACCAGCGCGGCCCGGCGTACGGGCGACTTGTGGATCATGTGGGTTCCCTCCCCTGTGGCATGGACCGGGCGAGCCTAGCCGGGCCGTGACACAGGGGAGCCGCCCGGGCCCGTCACCCGGCGAAGGCGAGGTGCGCGAGGCGCAGCGGACCGCGCAGCTCGACGCGCAGGTCTGTCACGTCGCGGACGTGACAGGGGGCGCCGACGGTGGTGCAGCTGTACCGGCCGCCGGTCGGAGGCAGCGTCAGGCGGGCGAGTTCGCGGTCACCGGCGGAGAGGATCACCTCTCCCTCCCCGGCCGCCGTCACCGCCACCTCCGTCACCCCGTCGCCGAAGTCGCACGCCCGGTAGAGGAGCGTGCCCGGCACGCCGGGGTCCGCCGGGGTCAGCGCGTCGCCGGAGACGCGGCTGCGGTCGACGATCACCGTGCCGGTCTGCTCGTCGTAGTCGGCGGCCTCCAGGCCCGCCTCCCGGACCGGGCGCGGGCCCGGCGCCTCGCCGGCCAGCTCCACGCGGACGGTGCGGCGGACGTCCGCCGAGGACGGGCCCGCCAGGAACTCGTACGCGCCCGGCTCCACCGCCCACCGGCCGTGCGCCACGTCCCAGTACGCCAGCGCCGACAGCGGCACCGTGAAGGCGAGCGCGGCGGTGGCACCGGGCGCCAGGTGGATCCGCTCGTGGGCGACGAGCGCGCGGTGCGGGCGCGGCACGCTCGGGGCGACGGGCCGCACGTACACCTGGACGACCTCGTCCGAGGCGGCGGCGCCCGTGTTGGTGACGGTGCAGGAGATCCGTACCTCCTCCGCGCCCACCGCCGCCGTCAGGGCCTCGTAGCCGAAGCGCGTGTACGTCAGGCCGTGGCCGAAGGGGAAGAGCGGGGTGCCGTCGAAGTAGAGGTACGTCTGCCGGCTTCCGATGACGTCGTAGTCGAGGAGGTCCGGGAGGTCGGCGTCGGAGGCGTACCAGGTCTGCGGCAGCCGCCCGGCGGGGGAGACGTCCCCGGCGAGGGCGCGCGCGAGCGCCGTCCCGGCGGCCTGGCCGCCGTGCGCGGTCCACAGGAGCGCCGGGAGCGCGGCGGCCGCGTCGGGGACCGCGTACGGGTAGGAGGAGACGAGGACGAGGGCCGTGCGCGGGTTGGCGGCGTGCGCGGCCCGCCACAGGCGGTCCTGGTGCGGCGGGAGCGCGAGGGTCGTGCGGTCCTCGGTCTCGCGGCCGTTGATGTGCGGGTCGTTGCCGGCGACGACGATCACCGTCCCGGCCCCGGCCGCCGCCCGGGCGACCGCGTCCTCGCCCCGCTCGACGGTCTCCACCGTGAGGACTTCGGCGGATTCGCGCGCGGCGGCAACCTTAACGCCGTCGGCGGCGACAGAGACGTAGCCACCCGTCCCGAGGTGCCGAAGGAGGAGCCCGCCCTGTCCGCCGTCGTCATGGGTCTCGAAGCCATGGGTCTCGAAGCGGAACGTCTCCTGGACGACCCAGCCGCCCGGCTCGTCCGCGGAGGCGCGCACCAGGCCGTCCTCGGCCACCGACAGGTACCGGCCGTCGGGGGCGCGCAGCGTCAGCACCCCGTCGCCCCAGTCGATCAGGTCGAGGATCGAACCCTCGGCGTCCGTCGTCAGCGGCGGCAGGTCGGTACGGCCGGCGAGCAGCGCCGGGTCGAGCGCGACCTCCGCTTCCCGTGCGGACTCCCCGGCCGCGGCCGCGGCCGGGGGCTCGGGGACGCGCAGCGCCCGGCCGTCGGCGGTGCGCAGCCGGATCCGGTCCACGCCCTCCGCGAAGTCCACCCGGTCCGCGCCGAACCGCTCCCGGATGCCGTCCAGCGGAGACGAGCGGCGCAGCAGCGCGCCGCTGTACCAGTCGAGCTTGGCGGCGTCGGCGAGCAGCCCGACGACCGCGATCCGGCCGTCCTCCCGCAGGGGCAACAGGGGTGTCTCACCGGCGGGTTCGTTGCGGAGGAGGACGAGCGCCGCCTCCGCCGCCTCGCGCGCCAGCTCGCGGTGGTCCACCGTGTCGTACGCCGTGCCGTACGCCGACTCCTGTGCGTACGGGTCGAGTTCGGGGTCGAACTCGCCGAGCAGCATCCGTACGGTCAACTGGCGGCGGACCGCGCGGTCCACGTCCGCCTGGTCGATCAGGCCCCGCTCCAGGGCCCGTTCCAGCCGTCCCAGGACGATCGTGCTGTCGGTGCCGTGGTCGGTGAAGGAGTCGACGCCCGCGCGCAGCGCCGCCGCGAGGGCCTCCTCGTGGGTGTCGAAGTACGCCTGCGAGTCGCCGAGGTTGCTGGGCGCGCCCGCGTCGGAGCAGACGAGCAGCTCCTGCTCCGTCCACGTCCGCAGCTCCGACTCCAAGTACGGGGAGAGGTGGTTGGGGCGGCCGTTGACCAGGTTGTACGCGGGCATGACGCCGGCCACCGCGCCCGCCTCGACGGCGCCGCGGAAGGCCCGGAGGTCGTACTCGTGGAGCACGCGCGGGCGGACGGAGGCCGAGGAGGTGTCGCGGGCCGTCTCGTTGTTGTGCGCGAGCCAGTGCTTGAGGACCGGCGCCGTGCGCCAGTACGTGGGATGGTCGCCGCGCAGGCCGCGGGTGAAGGCGACGGCGATCGCGGAGGTGAGCGCCGGGTCCTCCGCGTAGCCCTCCTCGCCGCGGCCCCACAGCGGGTTGCGCAACAGGTTCACGGTGGGCGCCCACACGTTGAGGCCGACGCGGTCGTCCTTGGCGCGCATGACCCGCGCCTCGCGGGAGACGGCCTCGCCGACCCGGCGCACCAGCTCCGGGTGCCAGCTCGCGCCGAGGCCCACGGCCTGCGGGAAGACGGTGGCCGGGCCCATCCAGGCGACGCCGTGCAGCGCCTCCTGGCCGGTGCGGAAGGGGGCGAGCCCGAGACGTTCGACGCCGGGCGCGAACTGGTGGAGGAGAGCGAGGCGTTCGCCGGGGGTGAGGCGGCCGACGAGGTCGGCGACGCGTGCGTCGACGGGGAGGGCAGGGTCGCGGAAGGGCGGCCGGTCTGCGGTCACGTACGAGTCCCTTGGACGGCGGCCGCCGACGGGCGGCCGGAGGTTTCGAAGCGCTTCGATGCTTCAGCCCTCCGGAGTGGGTGTCAAGGCGTGGGCTCCCGCCACTTCCCGTCGAATCCACGGGAGTCGAAGGCATCCGGCCCCCTCCGCCTCGGCCCCCGCGTCGCCGGCAGCCGCCTCCCCGCAGGCGGGATCGCCGTCCTCCACGACCGGGACTCCTGGTGGGTCCAGCGCCACGGAGGCGCCCTCTCCGACCGCCTCGACCAGGGCGACCTCGTCCGCATCCGGCACCGCGCCCTCTGGGAGGCCGGCCTCCCCGCCACCCTCGCCCACCCCCGCCACGACCTCACCGCCCACCCCCTCGGCGTCGTCCCCCACCTCCACCTCCTCGACGACGCGGCCCTCGACAACCTGGAGCGGTACGTCGCGGGACGCTGCCGGCTCGTCTGCGGCCCCGGCGAGCACGCCGACGGCGGCACCTTCCACGGCACCCTCTGGTCGAAGGAGCTGGTCCCCACCCGCGGCGCCGAGGGCCTCGCCGCCTACCGGGGCGGCGAGCTCGACAGCCGCCCCGCCGTCCTCCGCCACGGCCGCACCCGCTACCTCTCCACCCTCCCCGAACCCGCCGCGCTCCGCGCCCTCCTCGCGGAAACCGCCGCAGAGGCGGGCGTCGGGCCGGTCCTCGCCGGACTCCCCGACGGCGTCGAGGCCGTCCGCCGCGGAGACCTCCTCTTCCTCCTCCACCACGGCCACGAGCCCGTCACCGTCACCGTCACCGTCGACGTCACCGTCCCGGGCCGCCAGCGCGACCTGCTCACCGGCACCACCGTCGACTCCGCCCTCACCCTCGACCGCTTCGGCGCCGCCGTCCTGGAGGAGCACCCATGACCGGAAGGGCACCCATGACCGGAGGAGCACCCGTGACCGGACCCGTGCACGGCACCTGGGAACCCGCCCCCGCCACCCGCTGGGAGGACGCCTTCCTCACCGGGAACGGCCGGCACGGCGCCCTGGTGTACGGCGACCCCGCCGACGACCGGGTGATCGTCACCCACCACACCCTCGTACGTCCCCACCACCGGCCCGGCGACACCGACCCGCCCCGCCTCGCCGACCGGCTCCCCGCCCTCCAGGACGCCCTCCTCGCCGGCGACCTCACCGCCGCCGAGACCTTCACCGACGGTCGCCCGCTGCGCTGGATCCAGCCCTTCCACCCGGGCTTCCTCACCCGCCTCCGCGCCGCGACCCGCCGGGGGGACGGCGCGACCCGACGCGACGTGGACTTTTCCACCGGCGTCGCCACCGCCACCGCCGGGACCCGCGTCAGCCGGGTGTTCGCCTCCCGCGCCGACGACGTCCTCGTCCAGTACGTGACGGAGCCCGGGCCCCGCGTCGCCGTCGAGCTCGACCACCGCCTCGACGGCGTCCCGCCCGGCCTCGCCACCGGCCGCGGCATCGCCACCGCCCTCGGCGAGAGCCTCCTCACCCTCCACGCCCGCTATCCCGGCTCCGCCCTCGGCTACACCGGCGTCACCCTCGTCGTCGCCGACGGCGGCCGCACCACCCTCACCGACCGCGGCATCCGCGTCGACGGCGCCCGCGGACTCCTCCTCCTCACCCGCGTCCACCGCCACGACGGCCCGTACGACCCCGCCGAGGAAGCCGCCGCCCTCCGCGCCCTCGCCGGGGACGACGGCCCCGCCGCCGCGTACGCCCGCCTTCTCGACCGGCACACCGCCCGCCACACCGCCGCCTACCACCGGGTCGCCCTCGACCTCGACGCCGATCCCGTCGAACGGGCCCTTCCCGGCTCGGAGTTGCTCGCCCGGCCCGCCGGGACCGCCCTCCTCGAACGGCTCTTCGCCGCCGGCCGGCACCACCTGCTCTCCTCCTCCGGCCTCTACCCGCCCCGGCTCTGCGGACTGTGGACCGGAGACTGGGACACCGCCTGGTCCGGCGGCTTCACCACCGACGCCAACCTCGCCCTCCAGACCGCCTCCGCCGTCGCCGCCGACCTCCCCGAGGTCCTCGACGCCCACCGGAACCTCATCCGGGGACAGTTCGCCGACTGGCGGGACAACGCCCGCGCCGTCTTCGGCACCCGGGGCGTCGTCGCCCCCGCCCACACCGACGGCGAGAGCGGCCACACGTACCACTTCGACCGCGAGTACCCCCTGCACCTGTGGACCGCCGCCGCCGACTGGCTCCTCGCCCCGCTCCTCGAAGCCGACGAGGCCGACGGCCGCCGCGACCCCTGGCTCACCGGACTCCTCCTCGAACTCGCCGACTTCTACGAGGACTTCCTCACCCGCACCGGCCCCGACGGGAACCTCGCCGTCGTCCCCTCCTACTCCCCGGAGAACCGGCCGCGCGGCGGCAGCTGGGGCGCCGTCAACGCCACCATGGACCTCGCCGCCGCCCGGCACGCCCTCACCGCCGCCGCCGACCGCGCCCCCGCCGACCGGGCCGCCCGGCTGCGGGCCCTCGCCGACCGGCTCCCGCCCTACCGCGTCAACGGCGACGGAGCCCTCGCCGAATGGGCCTGGCCCGGCCTCGGCGACCGCTACGACCACCGGCACCTCAGCCACCTCTACCCCGTCTGGCCGCTCGACGCCATCACCCCGTACGACACCCCGGGCCTCGCCCGCGCCGCCGCCCGCGCCCTCGCCCTGCGCGGCAGCGAGAACGACTCCGCCCACGGCCACCTCCACCAGGGGCTCATCGCCGCCCGGCTCGGCGACCCGGCCCGCACCGGTGACGCCCTCCGCCGGGTTCTCGACGGCGACTACTTCCACGCCTCCCTGATGAGCGCCCACTATCCGAAGCGGGACGTCTACAACGCCGACGCCGCCCACGCCCTGCCCGCCCTGCTCGTCGAGGCCCTGGTCCGCTCCACCCCCGGGCGGCTCGTCCTGCTGCCCGCGCCGCCGCCCGGGCTCTGCGCCCGCGGCCGGCTCACCGGGGTGCGCACCCGCTTCGGCGCCCGGATCGACCTGACCTGGGCCCCGGGGACGTACCGGGTCGTGCTCCGCCCCGCCCGCGACGCCGCGATCGAACTCTGCGCCCCCGAGGGGAGGCGGCGGCTCGCGCTGCGGGCGGGCGAGGAACACGTCCTCGTCAGTCCGTGAACCGGCGGGCCGGCGGCGGACCCGAACTCTCCCGCACCGTCAGCACCGGGGCGAGCAGCGGCTCCACCGTCGTCTCGTTCGGCACTACGAAGGCGCTGACCGCCGGGCGCTCGTCGAGGATCCGGGCGAGCACCCCGGCGACCGCGATCTCCCGGTGCCCGAGCCCGGCCAGGTGGTCCACGCAGAGCGCCCCGGCGGCGAAGTCCAGGTCCACGCAGTTCAGTCCGGCCGGGCCAGCGGGCAGTCCGACGAGGACGGCCGGCGGCGCGGCCCCCCGCAGCACCGGCAGCTATCCGTCGTCGAGCTGTGGCCCCGGCGCGCGGCTGGTAGCCGAGCTGTTCGATGCCGGCCCGCACGCGCCGCCGGCGACGCGAGATCGAAGCGCTTCGACGCGGTGCTTGTGAGGGGGAGTTCACCCGTGAGCGGACCGAACTGTTCAGTCTTGACAGTGAACCGGTCGGTGTAGTTCCTTCGTGCGAAGCATATGACGAGGCATATGACGAGGGGGTCGGCGGATGTTCGCGGTGGTGTACCGGTGGCGGGTGAGGCCCGGCCGGGAGCAGCAGCTCATGGACGGCTGGCACCGGGTGACCGTGGCCATCCACGAGGAGTGCGGGAGCTACGGCTCCCGGCTCCACCGGGCCGACGACGGCACCTGGGTGGCGTACGCCCGCTGGCCCGACCGGGAGACCCGGGAGAAGTGCGGGACGCCCGACCCCGAGGGCGAGGCGATGATGCGCGAGGCCATCGTGGAGTACTACCCCGAGACCCGCCTCACCCTCGTCGACGACCTCCTCGCCGAACCGGAGGCCGTGGCCGGCTGACGGCCGGGGCCGGTCAGGCGGCACCGGAGGGCAGCAGCTCCGCGGCGAGGAAGGCCCCCGCGAGGGCGCTGCCCGTCGATCCGAGGCCGATCACGGTGACCCTGGAGCAGATCGAGCGGCTCAGTCCGTGACCGGGAAGCGGGCCAGCGGGCCCGGGTCGTGGGAGCCGGGCGGGGACATGGCGGGGGCGCCGTGCCGGGCCAGCTGGTCGAGCACGAGGCGCCCCCGGCGCACCCGTTCGCGCGCCGTGGCGAGCGCGTGCTCGCGCAGATGGGCCCCGTAGGGATAGATGCCCGCGGCCCGGCTCAGGCCGAACTTCAGGTACAAGGGCGCGGCGCGGCGCACCAGTTCGGCGACCTCGTGCAGGCGCACATAGCCGCCCAGGTCGTCCGGGGACTCCACGTACAGGTCCATCGGCGCGCGGCTGACCCGGCGGATCTCGGTGAGGTGGGCCGTCGTCAGATCCGACGGCACGTTGAGGGAGTCGGCGCCGAGCCGCTCGTACACGGCGTACGACGCGGGGTTCACCGGGCCGACGAGGGCCGACACCTTGAACCGCGTCGCCGCCGGAAGGACTCCCGCGGTACGGAGCCGGTGCAGCACCCAGAGCACGCCCTCGTCCGCCACGAGCAGCGACCGCACCCCGAGCCCGGTCGCCCGCAGGGCGTCCTCGACGCACCCCGCGAGCGCGGCGTGACCCCGGGCGCGCGGACCCGCGCCGCCCGAGTCGGTACGGGTCGCCGCCCCTGTGTCCCAGGTGCCGCGCGGGCCCGTGAACAGGCAGAGCTCCACGGCCCGTTCGGCGCAGGCCGCCACCATCTCGGTGATCTCGGCGTCGGTGAGCATCCACACGCCGCTGCCCTGACTCACCCGGTGCACCGGCACGTCGAGCCGCGCGCTCTCCGCGAGGACCGCCTCCAGCGCCTCCGGCCCCTCCACGGACGGCACCTCGGTGCGCCACCGGCCGCCGTCCGGGAAGGCGTGCGGGGAGGCGTCGGCCGGATCGGGCGGCGGGGCGGGGTGGCCGACGAGGCGGAGGGCTTCGGTTCCCGGATGGAGCATCGGAACTCCTCTGTTCGGTGGGTCGGGCGTCGTGCGGAGATGCGGAGATGCGGAGGTGAGGCCACGAGGTCATGAGGACATACGCGTGCCGGCGGGGGCGTACGGCGGGCGGTCAGGGCCGCAGCAGGACCTTGCCGACCGCCGGGTCGCCGCCGCCGACCAGGGCCAGCGCCTCGGCGAAGCCGTCGAGCGGGAACTCGTGGGTGATCAGCGGCGCCGGGGCCAGCACCCCGGTCGCGAAGGCCCGCACCGCCTCCGCCCACGCCGCCGAGGAGGCGCCGAAGACGCTCCGCAGCTCCAGCTGGCTCACCGACAGGTGCACCGGATCGATGCCCGTGGCGCCCTCCGCGAACATCCCGGTGAGCACCACCCGGCCGCCGCGGCGGGCCAGCAGACACGACGAGGCGGCCGTCGGCGGCGCCCCGGCCGTCTCCACCACCAGGTCGAACTCCCCGTGCGCGCCGGTGGCCGCCGCCGGATCCAGGGCGCGGGTCGCGCCGAAGTCCAGGGCCCGGGCCGCGCGGGCCGCGCGCGGGTCGACCGCGGCCAGTTCGGCGGGGGAGTGGGCGGCCAGCCACTGCACGGCGAGCAGCCCCAGCGTGCCGGCGCCCACGACCGCGATCCGCTCCCCGGGGCGGGGCCGCCCGGCCCGTACCGCCGCGGCGACCACCGCCGCGGGTTCGAGCAGCGCCGCCGCCCGCAGGTCCGCGCCCTCCGGCAGGAGGTGCAGGAGCGGGGCGGGCACGAGCAGCCGGTCGGCGAAGGCGCCCGGTTCGGTGAAGCCGGTCTCCGCGTACCCGGCCGTGCACAGGCTCGTCTCGCCGGACCGGCACCGCTCGCAGGTCCCGCAGCGGCGGAATCCCTCGGCGACGCACGGCCGGCCGAGCAGCGCCGGGTCCACGCCGGGGCCGACCGCCTCGACGGTGCCCGACCACTCGTGCCCCGGCACCACCGGGTAGCGCACGAAGCCGGGCGTCCGCCTCCCCTCGTACAACTCCCGGTCGCTGAGGCAGATCCCGGCGGCGGCGACCCGCACCAGGACTTCACCCGGACCGGGTTCGGGGCGGGGGCGGAGCATCAGGCGGTGCGCACCCGGCCGTTCGACGAGCACGGCACGGTCTCTTCCGCCTCTCACTTCGGCCGCCTCTGCTCCCAACCGTCGGCCCACAGGTCGAACCTGGCCTGCTGCTGCGGGAACGCGGCCGCCGCGTCCACGTCGAGCTCGACGCCGAGGCCGGGGGCGTACGAGACAGTGAAGCAGCCGGTCTCCGGGTCGATCTCCGGGGCCCCGCGCACGACCTTCTTGATCTCCGCGTCGGCGAAGTCGTTGAAGTGCTCCAGGATCTTGAAGTTCGGTGTGCAGGCGGCAAGTTGGAGGGAGGCGGCGGTGAGGACCGAACCGCCGACGTTGTGCGGGGCGACGGTCACGTAGTGGGTCTCGGCGGTCGCGGCGAGCTTGCGGGCCTCCAGGATGCCGCCGATGTGCCCCACGTCCGGCTGGATGACGTCGGCGGCCTGGGACTCGAACAGTTCCCGGAACTCGATCCGGTCGTGGATCCGCTCCCCGGTGGCGATCGGCAGCTCGGTCTTCCCGGCCACCTTGGCCAGCGCCTTCAGGTTCTCCGGCGGCACCGGCTCCTCCAGCCACGCCGGGCGGAACGGGGCCAGCTCGCGGGCGAGCCGGATCGCCGTCGCGGGGGAGAAGCGGCCGTGCATCTCCACCATGAGCTCGGTGTCCGGGCCGATGGCGTCCCGGACGGCCTCGACGAGCGAGATCGCGTACCGGGAGGCGGCCGGGTCGAGTTCGAGCCTGCCCGCGCCGAACGGGTCCAGCTTCAGGGCCCGGTAGCCGCGCGCCACGACCGCGCGGGCCGCCTCGTGGTAGCCCTCCGGCGTCCGCTCGGTCGTGTACCAGCCGTTCGCGTACGCGGGCACCCGCTCCGTCACCCGCCCGCCGAGCAGCTGCCAGACCGGCACGCCGAGCGCCTTGCCCTTGATGTCCCAGCAGGCCGTCTCGACGACCGCGATCCCGGACATCACGATCTCGCCCGCCCGCCCGAAGTCCCCGTACTTCATCCGCCGGACGAGGTCCTCGACCGCGAACGGGTCCGAGCCCGCGATGTGGTTCGCCTCCGCCTCGCGCAGATAGCCGAGCAGCGCGTCGGTGTGACCGAGCATCCGGGTCTCGCCGACGCCCGTCAGCCCCTCGTCCGTGTGCACCAGGACATAGGTGAGATTGCGCCAGGGAGTGCCGACGACATGAGTGGTGATGCCCGTGATGCGCACGGTGGATACTCCCGGGATGTTCGTCATGCCGAACAGCGTTCGGCGGTGTGGCGTGACCGTAGGCAGCGGCGCTCCGGGGCGTCAAGCGTCACGGAGGCCGCTCCGGGCCCGTTGCCCGGCTTCCGGTCCGGGGCTAGTCTCTGTCCGCGATTTCGGTCGCGGTACGGCATATCGAACGGCGCGAGGGTGAGGTGGGGGGCCATGGGACGACTCGTACCAGCGGTGACCAGGGCATTCGACATTCTGGAACTCTTCCTCCAGGGGGACGGCACGCTCTCCGCCCCCGAGATCACCCGCAGCCTCCAGCTGCCCCGCACCACCACCCACGAGCTGGTCTCCACGCTCGCCGCCCGCAATTACCTCGTCCCCGTGCCGGAACAGCCCGGCCGCTACCGGCTCGGGGTGCGCACGTACCAGCTCGGCAGCCGGTACGCCGAGCAGCTCGACCTCGCGGCGGAGGGGCGGCAGGTCGCCCACGAGATCGCCGAGACCTGCGGCGAGACCGTGCACGTGGCGCTCCTGGAGGACGCGGACGTCATCTACGTCGCCAAGGTGGACTCCACCCACGCCGTCCGCATGGTGTCGGCGGCCGGCCGGCGGCTCCCCGCCCACTGCACGGCCGTCGGCAAGATGCTCCTCGCAATGCTGCCGGCCGACGAGCTCGACGCGCTCCTCGACGGGCGCGAGCTGGCCCGCATGACCCCGAACAGCATCACGGACCCGGACGTGCTGCGCGCCGCGCTCGCCGAGATCGCCATCCTCGGCGTCGCCGTCGAACAGCGCGAGTCCAACCCCGACGTCTCCTGCGTCGCCGCCCCCGTCCGCGACCGCACCGGCCGCGTCGTCGCCGCGCTCTCCATCTCCGTCCCGGTCATCCGCTGGGACGAGGCCCGCGAGAACGAACTCACCGCCCTCGCCGTCCACGGCGCCACCGACCTCTCCACCCGCCTCGGCCACCGCGGCACGCGCTGACGCGCGGGCGGGTGGGGGTGAGGGCGAGGGTGCGGGTACGGGTGCCAGCGGAGGCACTGCCTTGCACTGCCCGCGCGCGCCCATGCGTGCGTACGCCGGCGCCGGCCCGCCCACCGGCCACGGCCGGAACGGGCCGAACGGCCCGCGCGCGAACACGGCGTGGCCCGCCGGCGTCAGCAGGCCCGCCGCCGCCGTCTTCGGCCGGCAGGCGCCGAACGACCCTCGCGCGCCCACGGTTCCGTACGCCGACGCCGACGCCGACGCCGACGCCGACGCCGACGCCGACGCCGACGCCGTCCCGCGCTCCCGCCGGGCCCCATGGCCGGCCGTGGGCGTCGGCCCGCGCACGGGCCGGGGCTCTGGTCGGGCCTCCGGCTGGGGACCGGGTCGTGGCTCGGGCCGTGGCTCGGGTCGGGGCCGCGGGCGGGGCTCGTGCTCAGCCACCGGCGGCTCCGCCGCCCTTCGTGGCCTTGCGCATGCGGCTGACCGGGCCGAAGACCTCGCGGTCGTCGAGGAAGCCCTCCAGGGCGAAGGTCGCCGCGCCCCGGGTCACGGGGTTGTGCGGGACGGCGCTGCGGCGCAGGGTGGCCGCCCGGTACGGCAGGGCGAGGGCGTGCCGGCCCACCGCCTCGTACGCCGCCGGGAGCAGCCGTTCGCCGAGCAGGTCGACGACCTGGTTGCCGACCACGACGACCTGCGGGTTGACCAGGTTCACGAGGTTCGCGACGGCCGCGCCGAGGTACCGGGCCGTGCGGTCCACCGCGGCCGCGGCCACCGGGTCGCCCGCGTCGGCCGCGCGGGCCAGCGCCGCGACCGTCGCCGCGTCGTCGGGCCCGGTCGCCCGCCCGTCGCCGGGGGCGAGCTCGCGCCAGGTCTCGGCGATCCCGCGCAGCGACACGTACGCCTCGACGCAGCCCCGGTTGCCGCAGGTGCAGAGCCGTCCGTCGAGGGCGAGGCAGGTGTGGCCCCACTCGCCCGCGCTGTTGGTGAAGCCGCGGTACAGCTGCCCGCCGATCGCGATGCCCGCGCCGACACCGGCGCGCAGCGTCAGCACCACCAGGTCGTCGACCTCGCGGCCCGCGCCGAACCACATCTCCGCGACCGTGCTGGCCCGCAGCGGGTTGTCGAGCCACAGCGGCAGCCCGAGCCGCTCGTCGAGCAGCGCCCGCAGCGGCACCTCGTGCCAGGACCAGTACGGCGAGAAGGACGAGACCCCGCCCTCGCGCTCGACCATGCCCGGCACGCTCACCCCCGCGCCGAGGATCCGCGCGCGGTCCGTCCCGGAGGCGGCGAGCAGCTCCTCCACGGCCCCGGCGAGCGTGTCGACGACGTCGGCGGGCCGTACGTCGCCCGGTGGCAGCGGCCGCTCCACGGAGTGCCGGACCGTCAGGGCCAGGTCGAACAGCTCGGCGTGGACGGAGGTCTCGGCGATGTCGACGCCGATCAGCGCGCCGCGCTCGGCGTTCACGGCGAGCCGTGCGCGCGGCCGTCCGCCGCCGGACTCCTCGTGCCCGGCCTCGACGAGGACCCCGGCCTCCAGGAGTTCGGCGGTGAGGTTGGCGACCGTCGCGAAGGAGAGGCCGGTGGCGGCGGCGACGTCCTGCCGGCTCATCGCGCCCGGGCCCGCGTAGACCCGGCGCAGCACCTCGAAGCGGTTGAGGCGGCGAATGTCCTGCGAGGTGCGCCTGATCATCTCTGCTGCCTCCGTCGGTGCGCGGTCATCACCCCCGGATCTTATTCGAAGGGTTGGAAGAAGACGTCCGGGGGTTATTTACAACCGTTAGACGAACCCGTAGTTTTTCCTCCGACCGTGCTGCCGTCCCCCCGCCCCCCGAGGAGAAGCGATGCTCCAGCTCAGCGCCGTGCCCTGCACCCCCGCACCCGGCCGGCTGCCCGAGGGCCCCGTCTGGGACGCCGCCCGCCGGGAACTCCTCTGGGTCGACATCACCGAGGGCCTCGTCCACCGCGCCGCCCTCACCCGGGAGGACGGCCGCACCGACGTCGTGCCGACCGCCGCCCTCCGCTTCGACCGCCCCGTGGGCGCGGCCGTCCCCTGCGCCTCCGGGGCCCTCCTCGTCGCCGCCGGCACCGCCTTCGTCCGCCTGGAGGACGGCCGGCCCCCGGCCGAGGCCGTCGCGCTCGCCGCGCCCGCCCTCCCCGACGACGGCGTCCCGCGCCGCCTGAACGACGCCTCCGTCGACCCCGCCGGACGCCTCCTCGGCGGCACCATGGCCTTCGACGAGCGGCCCGGCGCCGGCGCCCTCTACCGCCTCGACGGCGACGGCCTCACCACCCTCGTCGAGCCCGTCACCATCTCCAACGGCCTCGGCTGGAGCCCCGACGGCACCCTCCTCTACTACGCCGACAGCCCCACCCGCCGCGTCGACGTCTTCGACTACGCCCCCGCCACCGGCACCCTCTCCGGCCGCCGCCCCTTCGCCGTCCTCGACCGCGGCTACCCCGACGGCCTCACCGTCGACGCCGAGGGCAACGTCTGGGTCGCCGTCTGGGGCGGCGGCGAAGTCCTCGCGTTCACCCCCGGAGGCGCCCCGCACGCGCGCGTGGAGCTGCCCGCCTCCCACGTCACCAGCTGCGCCTTCGCCGGACCCGACCTCGACGTCCTCGTCATCACCACGGCCACCCACCACCTCCCCGAGGCCCGCCGCCGCGCCGAACCCGACGCCGGCCGCCTCTTCCTCTGCCGCCCCGGCGTCACGGGCCTGCCCGCCACCCCGTACGCCGACCACCAGTGACCCACCCTCAGGAACCCACCATGACCAGCCCGTACGAGGGGCTGCGCGCCGCCCTGGCCGCCGCCCCCGTCATCGCGATCCTCCGCTCCGCCTCCGCCTCCCGCTTCGCCGAGGTCACCGACACCCTCCTCGCCTCCGGCGTCCGCGCCGCCGAGTTCACCCTCACCACCCCCGGGGTCCTCGACGCGCTCCGCGAGTACGCCGCCGACGCCCCGCCCGGCCTCGCCCTCGGCGCCGGCACGGTCACCACCCCCACCGAGGCCCAGGCCGCCGTCGAAGCCGGCGCCACCTACCTCATCACCCCCGCCACCTGCACCGACGTCATCGCCGAGGCCGTCCGCCTCGACGTGCCGGTGCTGCCGGGCGCGTACACCCCGACCGAGATCCTCACCGCCTGGCGGGCCGGCGCGACCATGGTCAAGCTGTTCCCCGCCGCCACCGGCGGCCCCGCGTACCTCAAGGCCGTCCGCGCCCCGCTCCCCGACGTCCCGCTCGTCCCCACCGGCGGCATCGGCGCCGCCGACGCCCCCGCCTACCTCGCCGCCGGCGCCACCGCCCTCGGCATCGGCGGCCCCCTCGTCGGCGACGCCTGCGAGGGCGGCTCCCTCGCGGCCCTCACCGAGCGGGCGGCGGCCTTCCTGGACGGGATACGGCTCCGATGACGCACCCCGCACGCGCGCGTGGACCGGTCTCCGCATCCGCCCCGGCCCTGGTGACCCTCGGCGAGGCCATGGCCGTCGCCGCCGCCACCACCCCCGGACCGTTCGCCAACGGCGCCCCGCTGCGGCTCGGCTGGGCCGGCGCCGAGGCCACCGTCGCCGTCGGCGTCAGCAGGCTCGGCCACACCGCCGCCTGGACCGGGCGGGTCGGCGACGACGCGGCCGGCGCGATGATCCTGGCCGGACTGCGCGCCGAGGGCGTCGACGTCACCGGCGCTCGCACCGACCCCGACGCCCCCACCGGCCTGATGCTCCGCGAGCGCCGCACCGCCGACCGGCTCCGCGTCGGCTACTACCGGGCCGGCCTCGCCGGCTCCCGCCTCGCCCCCGGCGACCTCGACGAGGCCCGCATCACCGGCGCCCGGATCCTCCACGTCACCGGCATCACCCCCGCCCTGAGCGCCACCGCCCGCGCCGCCGTCGAGCACGCCGTGGCCCTCGCCCGGGCCGCCGGCGTCACCGTCTCCCTCGACGTCAACCACCGCGAGCGCCTGTGGAGCCGCGCCGAGGCCGCCGAGGTCCTCGGCCGCCTCCTCCCGTACACCGACCTGGTCTTCGCCGGCCCCGAGGAGGCCGCCCTCTTCGTCCCCGACGGCGAACCGGAGGAGATGGCCCGCGCCCTCACCCGGCTCGGCCCCGCCGAGGCCGTCCTCAAACTCGGCGCCGACGGCGCCCTGACCGTCACCGGAGGCGCCTTCCACATCCGGGCCGCGATCCCCGTCACCGCCGTCGACCCGGTCGGCGCGGGCGACGCCTTCGTCTCCGGCTACCTCGCTGCCCTCCTCGACGGCTCCCCGGTCCCGGAGCGGCTCCGGCTCGCCGCCCTCTGCGGCGCCTTCGCCGTCTCCGTCCCCGGCGACTGGGAGGGCATCCCGCACCGCACCGAACTCGGCCTGCTCGCCGCCCAGGACATCACCCGCTGAACCCCCCTTCCGAGAAAGCCCCTCCCATGAACCGTTTCTCCGGGCAGACCGCCGTCGTCACCGGCGCCGCCTCCGGAATCGGCGCGGCCAGCGCCGCCCGGCTGGCCCGCGAAGGCGCCGCCGTCGTCGTCGCCGACATCGCCGCGACCGCCGGCGAGGCCGTCGCCGCCCGCATCCGCGAGGACGGCGGCCGCGCCGCGTACATCAGGTGCGACGTCTCCTCCGAGGCCGACTGGACCGCGCTGCGCGAGGAGACCCACGAGCGCTTCGGCCCCGTCTCCGTCCTCCACAGCAACGCCTTCGTCCACACCCCGGCCGCCGCCCACGAACTCCCCGTCGACTCCTGGGACCGCGAGCTCGCCGTCAACCTGCGCTCCCTCTACCTCGCCGCCCGCACCTTCCTCGACGACCTGCGCGCCGCGGGCGGCAGCCTCGTCGCCACCTCCAGCGTCCACGCCGACTTCGGCCTCCCCGGCTACCCCGCCTACGCGGCCTCCAAGGGCGGCATGTGCGCGCTGATCCGCCAGTTCGCCGTCGAGTACGGCCCCGACGTGCGCTTCAACTCGGTGCTGCCCGGCCCGATCCTCACCGACGTCTGGAACGACGTCGACGAGGAGGGCCGCCGCCTCTCCGCCGACGCCACCGCCCTCGCCCGCCTCGGCCGCCCCGAGGAGGTCGCCGCCGCCGTCGCCTTCCTCGCCTCGGCCGACGCCGCCTACATCACCGGCACCAACCTCGTCGTCGACGGCGGCTGGACCGTCAAGAAGGACTCCAAGTGAAGGACCACCAGTGAAGGACCACCAGTGAAGATCACCTCCCTGAAGACGTACCTCGTCGCCCCCCGCTGGTGCTTCCTGCGGATCGACACCGACGAGGGCGTCACCGGCTGGGGCGAACCCGTCGTCGAGGGCCGCGCCCACACCGTCGCCGCCGCCGTCGACGAACTCTCCGACTACCTGATCGGGCAGGACCCGATGCGGATCGAGGACCACTGGCAGGTCCTCACCAAGGGCGGCTTCTACCGGGGCGGCCCGATCCTCTCCAGCGCCGTCGCCGGCATCGACCAGGCCCTGTGGGACATCAAGGGCAAGGCCCTCGGCGTCCCCGTCTGGGAACTCCTCGGCGGCCACGTCCGCGACCGCGTCCGCGTCTACAGCTGGATCGGCGGCGACCGCCCCGACGAGGTCGCGAGCGAGGCCCTGGCCCGCAAGGACGAGGGCTTCACCGCCATCAAGATGAACGCCTCCGCCCAGCTGAGGCTCATCGACACCCCCGCCGCCACCCAGGGCATCGTCGACCGGGTCGCCTCCATCCGCGAGGCCGTCGGCGACGCGTTCGACATCGCCATCGACTTCCACGGCCGGCTCACCCTCCCCATGGCCCGCCGGGTCCTGCCGCTCCTGGAGCCGTACCTCCCCTTCTTCGTGGAGGAGCCCGTCGTCCCCGAGCTGAGCGACCACATCGGCGAGATCGTCCGCGCCACCTCGATCCCCATCGCCACCGGCGAACGCCTCTACTCCCGCTGGGACTTCAAGAAGGTCCTCGGCCAGGGCATCGCCGTCGCCCAGCCCGACCTCTCGCACGCCGGCGGCATCTCCGAGACCCGCCGGATCGCCGCCATGGCGGAGGCGTACGACGTCTCCCTCGCCCCGCACTGCCCGCTCGGCCCGATCGCCCTCGCCTCCTGCCTCCAGGTCGGCTTCGCCACGCCCAACCTGCTCATCCAGGAACAGAGCCTCGGCATCCACTACAACACCGGCTCCGACCTCCTCGACTACCTCGTCGACCCCTCGGTCTTCCGGTACGAGGACGGGCACGTGGCCCTGCCCACCGGCCCCGGCCTCGGCATCCAGGTCGACGCGAAGGCCGTGGAACGGGCCGCCGAGACCGGACACCGCTGGCGCAACCCGGCCTGGCGCCGCGACGACGGCTCCCTGGCGGAGTGGTAGCACACGGATGAAGGGCCGGACTCCGTCGAGGAGTCCGGCCCTTCAGGGGCGGGCGGGCCTACCGGTGGGCGAACCAGCCCGCCGCCGGCAGCAGCCTGCTGTCGTAGCCGAACAGGGCCTGGTTCTCCCAGGCGTTGCCCGACGACGGGTCCGTCGGGTCCCAGCCGTTGCCGGTCACCGCGGTCCAGGCCGGCTCCCAGTAGACGACGCCGAGGCCCCGGCCGCTCGGGACGGCCTCCACCACGTTCATCACGTCACGCAGCCACGCCGACTGGCCCGCCGAGGACGCCGGGTAGCCCGAGACCAGCTCCGACGGCAGGTCGATGATGTTCTCGTGTGCGTCCTTGCTGTCCAGCCGGAAGGGGTACGCCGTCTCCGCGACCATCACCTTCTTGCCGTAACGGGCCGAGATGTCGTCCAGGTTGGCCTGGAGCGAGGACAGCGCCCCGTGCCAGTAGCCGTAGAAGGACAGCGCGATCACGTCGTAACTCACGCCCTGCGCCGTGGCGTTGTCGAACCACGTGCGGTACAGCGTGTTGTCGCCGCCGTTCGCCAGGTGCAGCGCGATCTGGGTCGACGACGACACCGCCTTCGCCGCCGAGATGCCGGAGTTCAGCAGCCCCGCGAGCTGCATCCAGTTGCTCGTCGACCCCTCGGGCCACAGCATGCCCGTGTTGATCTCGTTGCCGATCTGCACCATGTCGGCCGTGGTGCCCTGCGCCTTCAGCGCGTTGAGGACGTCGTACGTGTGGTTGTACACGTCCGTCTTCAGCTGCGTGTACGAGTGCCCCGCCCACGCCGCAGGCTTGGACTGGGCGCCCGGGTCGGCCCAGACGTCCGAGTAGTGGAAGTCCACCAGCAGCTTCATGCCCTGCGCCTTGATCCGCTTCGCGGTGGCGAGGACCTGCGCCTTGGTGTTGTAGCCGTCGGCCGGGTTCACCCACACCTTCAGGCGCCCGTAGTTGGCGCCCGCGCCCTTGAGGAGCGCGACCGGATCGCCGGCCGTCCCCGAGGCGTTCTTGTACGCGGCGCCGAAGTCCTCGTTCTTCTTCAGCGCGGACAGGTCCACGCCCTTCACGGTGAGCCCGGTCGAGCCCGAGGTGAAGGCCAGGTCGTCCACGTTGAGCCAATTGCCCGCGTTGGCATCGGAGTTGATGCTGACGGTGCAGCCGCCGCCGACCACCCTGACCGAGGTCACGACCCGTATCCAGGAACTGGTGGTCACCGGCAGGTCGGTGCGCTGCTCGGCGGACCCGCAGTTGCGCAGGGCGAGATACGCGGAGTTCTGACCGCCGCCGGAACGCACCCAGGCGCTCAGCGTGTACGTGCCGTCGGCGAGCCCGCTGAGGTACTGGTACGTCTCGACCTTGTACGCGGACGACGACCAGTGCGAGAGGCGGTAGCCGCCGCTGCGGCCGCCGGCCTCCGTGAACGAGGCGGCGTTCTGCCCGGCCGCGGAGTACGTCGACCAGCCGGACGGCGTCGCCGTACCGGTGCCGTCGGCCTCGAAGCCGGTGTTGGTGAGCGTGCTCGCGGCCACGGCCTGCTGCGCGGGCAGCGGGGCGAGCAGCAGCCCCGCGCCGAGCGCGGTGGCGAGAGCGGCGGAACGAAGCCGGAACCGGCCTCTGGTGGTACGCATCGTCGAGTCCCTTCGACGGTGACGGACGGGGGAGTGGTGGTGCGGTGGCGCTGTTCCTCGGGGACGGGGACCGGGGTGGTACGGCTCGCCCGGGGGCGGCGCAGCGGGTGCGGGCCGCCCCCGGGGAGATCGGGGGGGAGAGAGCGGTCGTCAGCCGTCGAGGCGGACGACCCGGACACCGCCCGCAGGGACGGTGAGGGTGCCGTGCACCTCGCCGCCGGCGAGCAGCTCCGTGCCGCCGCCGTCCAGCGGCACCTTCGCCTCCTCGGCGGTGTGGTTGAGGACGAAGACGTAGTGGCCGTGGGCGCCGGCGCGGCGGACGACCTCCACGTCGCGCGGGAGCGCGGGGCGGCTCGGCACGCCGGCGTCCTCCGCGGCCGCCGCCACGATCGCGTCCAGCGAGGCCGCGTCCAGGCGGGTGGAGACGTACCAGGCGGTGCCGCGCCCGAGCCGGTGCCGGGTGACGGCGGGCCCGCCGGCGGCGGGGCCGTCCGCGTACGTCCACACGGTCTCGGCGCCGCGCGGGCGGACGAACTCGGTCCACACGTCGCCGGTGAGCGCCGCGCCGCCGGGGCCGGCGAGGCCGACCCGCTCGTGGTCGAGGAGCGGCGACCACTCGTCGACGGTCAGCCCGAGGACGTCCCGCAGGGCGCCCGGGTAGGCGCCGGGGTGGACGGCGTCGTGCTCGTCGACGATCCCGGAGAAGTACGAGACGACGAGCGTGCCGCCGTTCTCCACGTACTCCCGCAGGTTCTGACCGGCCGCCTCCGTCATCAGGTACAGCGCGGGGACGACGACCAGCGGGTAGGCGGACAGGTCGGCCTCGGGGTGCGCGAAGTCCACCGTGAGGTGCCGGTCGTAGAGGGTCTCGTAGAAGCTGTCGGCGCGCTCGCGGGCGTCGTGCGCCTCGTTCGGCCGCCACTCCAGCTTCTGCGCCCACCAGGACTGCCAGTCCCACAGCATCGCCACGTCCGGGACGGTCCGGCTGCCCCGGACCTCCTCCAACGCGCCCAGGTCCGCGCCCAGTTCGACGACCTCGCGCCAGATCCGGGTGTCGGTGCCGCCGTGCGGGACCATCGCCGAGTGGAACTTCTCGGCGCCGCGCCGGCCCTGCCGCCACTGGAAGAACATGGCGCCCTCGGAGCCGCGGGCCACGTGCGCGAGGGAGTTGCGGGCCATCTCGCCGGGCCGCTTCGCCGGGTTGCGCGGCTGCCAGTTGACGCCCGAGGTGGAGTGCTCCAGGAGCAGCCAGGGCGCGCCGCCGGCGACGGAGCGGGTGAGGTCGGCGGCCATCGCGAGGTTGACGTGGGTGCGGCGGCCGTCGGTGATCAGGTAGTGGTCGTTGGTGACGAGGTCGACCTCGCGGCCCCACGCCCAGTAGTCGATCGAGTCGCACTGGCTGAGCGCGGTCATGAAGTTGGTGGTCACCGGGATCCCCGGGGACAGCTCGTGGAGGATGTCCCGCTCCGCGCGGAAGTTCTCGCGGATGGTGGCGTCGGCGAAGCGCCGGTAGTCCAGCTGCTGGGCCGGGTTGCCGACGGTCGGGGTGGTGCGGGGCGGCAGGATCTCCTCGTACGAGCCGTACCGCTGGCCCCAGAAGGCGGTGCCCCACGCCTCGTTCACGGCCTCGACGGAGCCGTACGTGCGGTCCAGCCAGCGCCGGAAGTGCGCGGCGCAGCCGTCGCAGTAGCAGGCGCTGACGGGGACGCCGTACTCGTTGTGGACGTGCCAGAGCGCGAGCGCCGGGTGGCCGGCGTAGCGGCGGGCCAGTTCGGTGGTGATCCGGGCGGCGGACTCCCGGTAGGCGGGGGAGCTGTGGCAGATCGCCCCGCGCGAGCCGTACGCGAGGCGGACGCCGTCCGGGGTGACGGGCAGCGCCTCGGGGTGGGCGCGGTAGAACCAGGCGGGCGGGGCGACCGTCGGGGTGCCGAGGTCGACGCGGACGCCGTGGGCGTGCAGCAGGTCGAGGACCCGGTCGAGCCAGCCGAAGTCGTACCGGCCCGGCTCGGGCTCCAGGAGCGCCCAGGAGAAGATCCCGACGCTCACCATGGTGACGCCGGCCTCCCGCATCAGCCGCACGTCCTCCTGCCAGACGCTTTCCGGCCATTGTTCGGGGTTGTAGTCCCCGCCGAACGCGAGCCGGGTCAGGCCCTTGGGGGTCGTGGCAGACATGAGTCTCTCCTGAGCACCTGTGAAACGGAAGGGGGTGTTCGATCGCCGCAGCTGTGAACGTACACACATCAGATTTCGAAGTGGCAACGCAACATAACCGCACAGGAACAACCATTGACAAGTGTCCGGAACGTTTCTCTACTGTGAACGCTCACAGATGCATGGTCGGCCTCTCCGTCCGATGGAGAGGCCCCTTTCGGTCAGGGAGAACCACCCATGCCCCAGCTCACGCGCCGCAGCCTCGCCGCCGCCACCGCCGTGCTCCTCGGTGCCACCGCGCTCACCGCCTGTGGATCCGACTCCGGCGACGGGACGGGCGCCTCCTCCGGCCCCGTCAAGCTCACCTACTGGGCCTGGGCGCCCGGCATGGACAAGGTCGCCGCCCTCTGGAACGCCAAGCACCCCGACATCCAGGTCACGGTGCAGAAGCAGGCCTCCGGCGACGACCTCGTCACCAAGATCATCACCGCCGCGAAGGCCCACAAGGGGCCGGACCTGGTCCAGGCCGAGTACCAGGCCCTGCCCACCCTCGTCACCAACGACGCCCTCGCCGACATAGGCCGCGAGGTCCAGGGCGCCGAGAAGCAGTTCGCCCCCGGCATCTGGCAGCAGACCACCCTCGGCGGCGACGCGGTCTACGCCCTCCCGCAGGACTCCGGCCCGCTGATGTTCTTCTACCGCGAGGACCTCTTCAAGCAGTACGGCCTCACCGTCCCCACCACCTGGGACGCCTTCGCCGAGACCGCCCGCGCGCTGAAGAAGAAGGCCCCCGAGAAGTCCCTCACCACCTTCTCCGCCAACGACGCCGGCCTCTTCGCCGGCCTCTCCCAGCAGGCCGGCGCCCAGTGGTGGACCTTCGAGGGCGACACCTGGAAGGTCGGCATCGACGACGCCGCCACCAAGAAGGTCACCGACTTCTGGGGCGGCCTCGTCGCCGAGGGCGCCATCGACAACCAGCCCATGTACACCCCCGCCTGGAACAAGGCCCTCGACACCGGCGAGCAGATCGCCTGGGTCTCCGCCGTCTGGGCCCCCGGCACCCTCACCACCGCCGCCCCCGCCACCAAGGGCAAGTGGGCCATGGCCCCCCTCCCGCAGTGGACCGAGGGCGACAACGCCACCGGCAGCTGGGGCGGCTCCTCCACCGCCGTCACCAGCGACTCCAAGCACAAGGAAGCCGCCGCGAAGTTCGCCGTCTGGCTGAACACCGACCCCGAGGCCCTCGCCGCCCTCGTCAAGGAGAGCGGCATCTACCCGGCCGCCACCGCCGCCCAGACCAGCGGCGCCCTCGCCAAGGCCCCCGACTACTTCGCCAACCAGCCCGACTTCTACACGAAGGCCGCCGAGATCGCGAAGACCACCGCCCCCGCCGCCTGGGGCCCCAACGTGAACGTCGCCTACACCGCCTTCAAGGACGAGTTCGGCAAGGCCGCCAAGGCCAAGACCGCCCCCGCCTTCGACAAGGCCCTCACCGCCGTCCGCGACACCACGGTCGACGACCTCGACAAGCAGGGCTTCGAGGTCGCCAAGTGACGCAGCCCCCCAAGGGCGCGCGCCGGTCGTACGGGGTCAAGGCGGCCCCGTACGGCTTTCTCCTGCCGGCCGCCGTCCTCTTCGTCCTCTTCTTCGCGCTGCCCATCGGCTACGCGGTCCGGCTCAGCTTCCACAAGGTCGAGATCAAGGGTCTCGGCCTCGGCAAGGGCGCCAGGTCCGAGGTCTGGGCCGGCCTGGAGAACTACGCCTCCGCCCTCACCGACTCCGAGTTCCTCGCGAGCTCCCTGCGCGTCCTCGGCTACGGCGCCATCGTCGTCCCCGTCATGCTCGGCCTCGCCCTCCTCTTCGCGCTCCTGCTCGACGCCGAGCGCGTCCGGGGCCGCTCCTTCGCCCGGCTCGCGATCTTCCTCCCGTACGCCGTCCCCGGCGTCATCGCCGCCGTCCTCTGGGGCTTCCTCTACCTCCCCGACGTCAGCCCCTTCCACTACCTCCTGGAGAAGGCCGGCCTCCCGCAGCCCGACCTCATGGACGGCGGCCCGCTCTACCTCGCGATGTCCAACATCGCCGTCTGGGGCGGCACCGGCTTCAACATGATCGTCATCTACACCGCGCTGCGCGCCCTGCCCGCCGAGGTGTACGAGGCCGCCAAGCTCGACGGCTGCTCCGAGCTCCAGATCGCGCTCCGCGTCAAGATCCCGATGGTGGTGCCCTCCCTGGTCCTCACCTTCTTCTTCTCCATCATCGCCACCCTCCAGGTCTTCAACGAGCCGATGACGCTCAAGCCGCTCACCAACGGCATCCCCTCCACCTGGAGCCCCCTGATGAAGGTCTACAACGACGCGTTCACCGGCGGGAACATCCACGCCGCCTCCGCCACGGCCGTCGTCCTCGCCCTGGCCACCTTCGCGTTCTCCTTCGCCCTCCTCAGGATCTCCAACCGCCGCACCACGCAAGGAGCCAGCCGATGACCGGGCTCGCCTCCCCGACGCTCCGCGAGGCCGCCCCGGCCGCCGGCAGCACCCCCGGCGTCCCGCAGGGACCCCCGCGCCCCCGCCGCACCGCGCTGCTGCCCACCGCCGCCCTGATCCTCGGCGCCCTCTACTGCCTGCTCCCCGTCGCCTGGGTCGTCGTCGCCGCCACCAAGGCCGACGACGAACTCTTCTCCACCTTCACCTTCCTCCCCGGCAGCGGCCTCGCCGACAACCTCGGCGAACTCACCTCCTACCGCGACGGCATCTACTGGAAGTGGATGGGCAACTCCGTCCTCTACGCCGGCCTCGGCGCCCTCCTGTCGACCGTCGTCTCCGCCTTCGCCGGCTACGCCCTCGCCGTCTACCGCTTCCGCGGCCGCGAGCTCTTCTTCAACGTCATGCTCACCGGCGTCCTCATGCCCCCGGTCATCCTCGCCATCCCCCAGTACCTGCTCATGGCCGAGGCCGACCTCACCGGCAGCTACGCCTCCGTGCTGCTGCCGCTGATCCTCTCCCCGTACGGCGTCTACCTCGGCCGCATCTACGCCGAGGCCGCCATCCCGATGGAGCTCGTCGAGGCCGGCCGCGTCGACGGCGCCGGCGAATGGCGGATCTTCAGCCGGATCGCCGTCCCCATGCTCGCCCCCGGCCTGGTGACGATCTTCCTCTTCCAGTTCGTCGCCATCTGGAACAACTTCCTGCTGCCGTTCATCATGCTCGGCGACGACGAGAAGTTCCCCATGACCGTCGGCCTCTTCACCCTCCTCAAGCAGGGCGCCAGCCAGCCCGCCCTCTACACCCTCGTCATCACCGGCGCGCTCCTCGCCGTCGTCCCCCTGATCGCCCTCTTCCTCGTCATCCAGCGGTTCTGGAGCCTCGACCTGCTGTCCGGCGCCGTAAAGTCCTGAGCACAGGGGATCGAGGGGAAACACACAGCATGAGCACAGCAGCGAGCAGACGCCGACCCGCGACCATCCACGACGTGGCCCGCGAGGCCGGAGTCTCGCGCGGCACCGTCTCCCGCGTCCTCAACGGCGGCCACTACGTCAGCCCCGCGGCCAAGGCGGCCGTCGACGCCGCGATCCGCAGAACGGGGTACGTCGTCAACCGGCACGCCCGCTCGCTGATCACCGGCAAGTCCGACTCCGTCGCCTTCCTCCTCACCGAGCCGCAGGAGCGCTTCTTCGAGGACCCCAACTTCAACGTCCTCCTGCGCGCCTGCACCCAGGCCCTCGCCGACCGCGACATCCCCCTGATCCTGATGATCGCCGGCACCGAGGACGAACGCCGCCGCAACCTCCGCTACATCGAGGCCGGCCACGTCGACGGCGTCCTCCTCGTCTCCAGCCACTCCGGCGACCCCGTCGTCGCGCGGCTCCACGAGGCGGGCGTCCCCGTCGTCGCCTGCGGCAAACCGCTCGGCCAGACCACCCGCGTCGGCTACGTCGCCGCCGACGACCGCGACGGCGCCCGTGAGATGGTCCGCCACCTGTACGCCACCGGGCGCCGCCGCATCGCCACCGTCACCGGCCCGCTCGACACCCCCGGCGGCGTCGAACGGCTCGCCGGCTACCGCGAGACCCTCGCCGAGTGCGGCCTCCCCGCCGACGAGGACCTGATCGTCACGGGCGACTACAGCCGCGCCAGCGGCGCCGAAGGCGCCCGCACCCTTCTGGAGCGGGCGCCCGACGTCGACGCCGTCTTCGTCGCCTCCGACCTGATGGCCCAGGGCGTCCTCGACATCCTCGCCCGCGCGGGCCGGCGGGTCCCCGAGGACATCGCCGTCGGCGGCTTCGACGACTCCCCGGCCGCGCACAACTCCCAGCCGCCGCTGACCACCATCCGGCAGCCCTGGGACCGGATCAGCACCGAGATGGTCCGCACCCTCCTCGCCCGGATAGCGGGCGAGGACCCGGCGACCGTCATCCTCCCCACGGAACTGGTGATCCGCGACTCCGCCTGACCACTGCCGCCTGACCACTGCCGCCTGACCACTCCGCCGTACGTCACGCGCCCCGGACCAGGACGACCTCCAGGGTCCGGGGCCCGTGCACGCCCTCCACCCGGTCCAGCTCGATGTCGCTCGTCGCCGACGGCCCCGAGATCCAGGTCAGCGGCCGCCGCGGGTCGAGCCGCGGCAGCGCCTCCGGTACGGACGCGACGACCTGGTCCTCGCGGACGACGCACACGTGCAGATCCGGTACGAGGGTGAGCGCGCGCCGCCCCTGCCCCGGGCCGCCGTCCAGGACGATCGTGCCGGTCTCGGCGACCGCGAGCGCGCAGCCCGTGACCACGGCGTCGACGGCGTCCAGGGCGGCGGGGGTCAGAGCCGTGTCCGGTACGCGTTCCACGCCCGCTCCAGCCAGCCATCCGTCCGGCAGCCCGTCCGGCACCGCGACGCTCCGCGCCCCGCGCTCCTCCAGCAACCGGGCGATCAGCGCGGGCAGTCCGTCCCGGTCGGCGCGGTGGACGTGGGCCCGGTAGTCGGCGAGGTTCTCGTGGAGCAGGTCGAGGACCGCGTCCGGGTCGTCCGGGGTGTGGCGGGTGAGGTACGTACGGGGTACCTCCGGCGCCTCGGGGGCGTCCGCGACGGCGGAGCGGATCCTGGCGAGGATCCGCTCGCGGGAGTTCTGGCTCATGAGCGGTCTCCTGTGCGGTCTTCCGTGCGGTCTCCCGTGCGGTTCTTCTTCCACCAGTCACGGAAGGGTTCGGCGGGCAGGACGGGCAGGTCCCTGTGGTCCGTCCACGGGCCGACACCAGGCCCCGGCAGCTTCCTGGGGTGCAGCTTGCGGGTCTTCGACGCGACCCGCTCGCCCGCCGCCAGGACGCCGGGGTGGTCGAGCACCCAGCCGGCCGCCCTCATCCCGGCCCGCTCCAGTCGGTGCCCCTTCCCGCCCCGGTCGGCGACCTTCTCCCGCAGGTGCACGAGCACCTCCGGGATGTCGATGGCGACCGGGCACACCTCGTAGCAGGCCCCGCACAGCGAGGAGGCGTACGGCAGGGAGGCGTCCACCTCGCTCGCGGTGCCGCGCAGCTGCGGGGTGAGGATCGCGCCGATCGGCCCCGGGTAGACGGAGCCGTACGCGTGCCCGCCCGCCCGCTCGTACACCGGGCACACGTTCAGGCAGGCCGAGCAGCGGATGCAGCGCAGCGCCTGCCGGCCGACCTCGTCGGCGAGGACGTCGGTGCGGCCGTTGTCGAGAAGGACCAGGTGGAAGGTCCGCGGCCCGTCGGCGTCCGTCGTCCCCGTCCACATGCTCGTGTACGGGTTCATCCGCTCGGCCGTCGAGGAGCGGGGGAGCGTCTGCAGGAAGACCTCCAGGTCCCGCCACTCCGGCACCACCTTCTCCACGCCCACCACCGAGATCAGCGTCTCGGGGAGGGTGAGGCACATCCGTCCGTTGCCCTCCGACTCCACGACCACGAGCGTGCCGGTCTCGGCGACCATGAAGTTCGCCCCGGAGATCCCGACCTTCGCCCGCAGGAACTTCTCCCGCAGGTGCAGCCGGGCCGCCTCCGCGAGCTCGGCGGGGGAGTCGGACAGCCCCTCCGGCGCCGGACGTCCCCAACGGCCCATCTCCGTACGGAAGATGTCGCGGATCTCGCCCCGGTTGCGATGGATGGCGGGAACGAGGATGTGCGAGGGCCGGTCCTCGCCCAGCTGCACGATCAGCTCGGCCAGGTCGGTCTCGTACGCGCGGATCCCCTCGGCCTCAAGTGCCTCGTTGAGCCCGATCTCCTGCGTGGCCATCGACTTGACCTTCACGACCTCCGTCTCGCCGGTCGCCCTCACCAGCTCGGCGACGATCCGATTGGCCTCCGCCGCGTCCGCCGCCCAGTGCACCGTGCCGCCCGCCGCCGTCACCGCCTCCTCCAACCGCAGGAGATGCGTGTCGAGGTGACGGAGCGTCCGGTCCTTGATCCGCTTCCCCGCCTCCCGCAGCTCGGCCCAGTCGTCCAACTCCGCGACCGCCCGCGCCCGCTTGTCGCGGATCGTGTGCGTGGCGTGCCGCAGATTGCGCCGCAGCCGCTCGTCCCGCACCGCCGACCGCGCGGCCTCCGGGAAGGCCGGCATTCCGACGAACACACCGCTCACGTCCAGGGCTCCTCTTCCGTGCTCGCCAGGATCTCCGCCAGGTGCACCGCCCGCAGCGGCGCCCCCTGCCGGCTCAGCATGCCGCCGACGTGCAGCAGACACGAGTTGTCCGCGCCGCACAGCACCCCGGCGCCGGTCGACACCGCGTTCGCCACCTTGTCCGCTCCCATCGCCGCCGACACGTCCGGGTTCTTCACCGCGAAGGTGCCGCCGAAGCCGCAGCACTCCTCCGCCCCCGGCAGCTCCACCAGCTCCAGGCCCTTCACCGCCTCCAGGAGCCGGCGCGGCCGCTCGCCCAGGCCCAGCGTCCGCAGGCCGTGACAGGACGGGTGGTACGTGACCCTGTGCGGGAACCAGGCGCCGACGTCCGTCACGCCCAGCACGTCGACCAGGAACTCCGTCAGCTCGTACGTGCGCGGCCCGAGCGCCGCCGCCTCCGGACCGAAGGCCGGGTAGTGGTGGCGGACCATCGCCGCGCACGAACCCGACGGGACGACCACGTGGTCGTACCCCTCGAAGGCGCGGACCGTGCGCCGCACCAGCGGCCCGGTCTCCCGCCGGTAGCCGGTGTTGAACTGGGGCTGCCCGCAGCAGGTCTGCGCCGCCGGGAAGTCCACGTCCACGCCCAGCCGTTCGAGCAGCCGTACCGTGGCCACCCCCGTCGACGGGAAGACGGCGTCGTTGACGCAGGTGACGAAGAGGGCGACGCGCATCAGCAGTTCCTCGGGGACGGGTCGAATCGGGCGGCGGCCCGGTCCCAGGCGGAACCGTCGCCCTGCGGCTCGTAGTGTCGCAGGGGCTGCGTCCCGACGACCAGGCGACGCACGGACGCCAGATCCCCCACCAGGCCCGCGGCCCGCGCCTGCACCAGCACGTTCCCCAGTGCCGTGGCCTCCACCGGGCCGGCCGTCACCGGCAGCCCGGTCGCGTCCGCCGTCCACTGGCACAGCAGCGCGTTCCGTGCCCCGCCGCCCACGAGGTGGACCCGGCGGACCTCCCGCCCGGCCAGCGCGCCCGCCTCCCGCAGGGCGCGCCGGTGCGCCACGGCCAGCGACTCCAGGACACAGCGCAGCACCGCCGCCGGGGACTCCGGCACCGGCTGCCCGGTGCGCCGGCAGTACGCCGCGATCCTCCCCGGCATGTCCCCGGGCGCCAGGAACTCCGGCGCGTCCGGATCGACCAGCGACCGGAACGGCCGCTCCTGGGCGGCCCGTTCGAGCAGTGCCGGCAGGTCCACCCGGTGCCCCCGCCCCTCCCAGGTCCGGCGGCACTCCTCCCACAGCCACAGGCCCATCACGTTCCGCAGGAACCGCACCGTGCCGTCGACGCCCCGCTCGTTGGTGAAGTTCGCCGCCCGGGCCTCCTCCGTCAGCACCGGGCCCGGCAGTTCGAGCCCGGCGAGCGACCAGGTGCCGCACGACACGAACGCGACGGCCCCGGCCCCGGTGGCGGGCACCGCCACCACCGCCGACGCCGTGTCGTGCGAGGCGACCGCCGTGACCGGCGTGCCCGCCGGAAGCCCGGTGTGCGCCGACACGTACGGCAGCAGCGTCCCCGCCGGATCGCCGGGCGCCCGCAGCACCGGCAGCAGCCCCGGATCGACGCCCAGGCGGCCGAGCAGCCCCGTCGCCCAGGTGCCGGTGCGGACGTCGAACAAGCCGGTCGTCGACGCGTTCGTCTCCTCCGCCCCGACCGTCCCCGCCAGCCAGTACGTGAACAGATCAGGCATGAGCAACAGCGTCCGAGCCGCCGCGAGTTGGGCGGAACCGGCGGCTGCGGCCAACTGGAAGACCGTGTTGAACGGCAGGTGCTGGAGCCCGGTCGTACGGTACAGCTCCGCCGCACCCCCGACCCGCTCCCACACCCCCTCCGCGACCCCGTCCGTCCGCGCGTCCCGGTAGTGGAACGGGGCGCCGAGCAGCGCCCCGTCGGCGTCGAGCAGCCCGTGGTCGACCGCCCAGGTGTCCACCCCGACGGAGTCCACCGGTCCCGAGCGGGCCGCCGTCCGCAACCCGTCCAGGATCCCCTGGAAGAGGCCGAGCGCGTCCCAGCGCAACCCGTCCGGCAGCCGGACCGGCACGTTGGGGAAGCGGTGCGCCTCGGTGAGTTCGAGGACGCCGGGACCGACCCGGCCGACCATGACCCGCCCGCTGGTGGCCCCCAGATCGGCCGCCGCGAACCGGCCCGTGCGTCCGCTCGTCGCAGGAAGGGCGCTCGCAGGAAGAGCGCTCATCGCAGGAAGGCCGCGGCGACGCCCGCGTCGACGGGCACGTGCAGACCGGTCGTGTGGGTGAGGTCCCCGCCGGTGAGCGCGAAGACGGCGTTCGCCACGTGCTCCGGCAGCACCTCCCGCTTCAGCAGCGTCCGCTGGGCGTAGAACTCGCCCAGCTTCTCCTCCTCGATGCCGTACGTCGCCGCCCGCCGCGCCCCCCAGCCGCCGGCGAAGATCCCCGAACCGCGCACCACCCCGTCCGGGTTCACGCCGTTCACCCGGATCCCGTGCTCACCCAACTCGGCGGCCAGCAGCCGTACTTGATGGGCCTGGTCGGCCTTGGTGGCGGAGTAGGCGATGTTGTTCGGGCCGGCGAAGACCGCGTTCTTCGACGCGATGTACACGATGTCGCCGCCCAGGCCCTGGGCGGTCATCACCCGGGCCGCCTCGCGGGAGACCAGGAAGGAGCCCCTGGCCATGATGGCGTGCTGGAGGTCCCAGTCCTCCGCCGTGGTCTCCAGGAGCGGCTTGGAGATCGAGATCCCGGCGTTGTTGACCACCAGGTCGACGCCGCCGAAGGCCAACACCGCCTCCCGGAAAGCGGCTTCGATCGCCGTCTCGTCCGTGACGTCCACCGTCACGGCCACCGCCCGGTCGGGCCCGCCGAGTTCGGCCGCGACCTCCGCCGCGCTGCCGGCGTTCACGTCCGCCACGACCACGCACGCTCCCTCGGCCGCGAGCCGCGCCGCGATCGCCCGCCCGATGCCGCTGCCCGCGCCGGTCACCAGCGCCACCCGGGTCGCCAGGGGCTTCGGCCTCGGCAGCCGCCGCAGCTTGGCCTCCTCCAGCTCCCAGTACTCGATGCGGAACTTCTCCGCCTCCTCGATCGGGGAGTACGCCGACACCGCCTCGGCGCCGCGCATCACGTTGATCGCGTTGACGTAGAACTCGCCCGCCACGCGGGCCGTCTGCTTGTCCTTGCCGAAGGAGAACATGCCGACCCCGGGCACGAGCACGATCGCCGGGTCGGCGCCCCGCATCGGCGGCGAGTCCGGCAGCGCGTGCCGGTGGTAGTAGGCGGCGTACTCCTCGCGGTAGTCGGCGTGCAGCTCCCGCAGCCTGGCCACCGTCTCGTCGAGGGGGGCGGTGGGCGGCAGGTCGAGGACGAGCGGCCGCACCTTGGTGCGCAGGAAGTGGTCGGGGCAGGAGGTGCCGAGGGCGGCGAGGCGCGGGTGTCCGGCGCGGGACACGAAGTCGAGGACGGTCCCGGAGTCGGTGAAGTGGCCGACCTGCGGCCGGTCCTGGGAGGCGAGGGCGCGGACGTACGGGGCGAGCGCGGCGGCCCGCTCCCGGCGCAGCCGCTCCGGCAGCGGCTCGTACCCGTCGACGACCGGCCCGAACGGCTCCGGGCGGCCCCGCTCGGCGAGGAAGGCCTCGGCGGTGCGGACGATGTGCAGCGCGTTGCGCTCGCACTCCTCGGAGGTGGCGCCCCAGGCGGTGATGCCGTGCCCGCCGAGGACGCAGCCGACGGCCTCCGGGTGGGCGGCCCGGACGGCGGCGATGTCGAGCCCGAGCTGGAATCCGGGCCGCCGCCACGGCACCCACGCCACCGTGGCGCCGAAGCACTCCGCCGTCAGCTTCTCGCCGTCGGCGGCGCAGGCCAGGGCGATGCCCGCGTCGGGGTGGAGATGGTCGACGTGGGGCGCGTCGACCAGGCCGTGCATGGCGGTGTCGATGGAGGGGGCCGCGCCGCCCCTCCCGTACAGGCAGTGGTCGAAGGCGGCGACCATCTCGTCCTCGCGCTCCACCCCCGGGTAGACGGAGGCGAGGGCGCGCAGCCGGTCGAGCCGGAGGACGGCGAGCCCGTCCTCGGTGAGGGTGCCGAGGTCGCCCCCGGAGCCCTTCACCCACATCAGCTCCACGTCCCCGCCGGTGGCCGGGTCGGTGGCGGAGCCCTTCGCCGAGGCGTTGCCGCCGGCGTAGTTGGTGACGGTCGGGTCGGCGCCGAGGCGGTGGGCGCGCGCGAGGAGGGCGGCGACCTCGGGGTGGGTGCCGGAAGTCATGAGGGTCTTCTTTCGCGGAGGCGGGGTGGAGGAGGGGGTGCGGGGTCAGGCGCCCCAGCCGGCCTGGGCGCCGCCGACGCGCTCGGCGGCGACGCGCTCCAGGCGTCCGGAGCGGAGGGTGGCGGCCACCGGGTCGGGGTCGAGGCCCTGCTCCTCGCGGAGCTCGCGGAGCAGCGGGCGCACGTCGGTGTCGTACGCGTCCATGAGGACGGCGTTGGCGGCGAGCACGTCGCCGGAGCGCTGGGCGGCGGCGAGCGCGTCGGTGTCGACGAGGAGGGCCTTGGCGGTGGCCTCCTGGACGTTCATCACGGAGCGGATGACGGCCGGGACCTTCGCCTCGATGTTGTGGCACTGGTCGAGCATGAAGGCCACGTTCGTCGCCGGGTCCAGGCCGCCGTTCCCGACGACCTCGTGCATGATCCGGAAGAGCTGGAAGGGGTCGGAGGAGCCGACCATCAGGTCGTCGTCCGCGTAGAAGCGGGAGTTGAAGTCGAAGCCGCCGAGCTTCCCCTCCCGCAGGAGGAACGCGACGATGAACTCGATGTTGGTGCCCGGCGCGTGGTGCCCGGTGTCGACCACGACGCGCGCCTTCGGCCCGAGCCGGAGGCAGTGGGCGTACGCCGTGCCCCAGTCCGGGACGTCGGTGGTGTAGAAGGCCGGCTCGAAGAACTTGTACTCCAGGAGCAGGCGCTGCTCGTCGCCGAGCCGCGCGTACACCTCGGCGAGGCACTCGGCGAGCCGGTCCTGGCGGGCGGTGATGTCGTCCTGGCCGGGGTAGTTGGTGCCGTCGGCGAACCACAGCTTCAGGTCCGTCGACCCGGTGGCGTCCATGATGTCGACGCACTCCAGGAGGTGGCCGACGGCCTTGCGGCGCACCTTCGGGTCGGGGTGGCAGACGCTGCCGAGCCGGTAGTCGTCCTCCTGGAAGGTGTTGGAGTTGATGGCGCCGAGCTCCAGGCCGCGCTCCTTCGCGTACGCGCCGAGGGCTGCGTAGTCGTCGACCCGGTCCCACGGGATGTGCAGGGAGACCTTCGGGGCGACGCCGGTGCGGGCGTGCACCTCGGCGGCGTCGTCGAGCTTCTCGTACGGGTCCCGGGGCACGCCGGGCTGCGCGAAGACCTTGAAGCGGGTGCCGGAGTTCCCGTAGCCCCAGGACGGGGTCTCGATCCGCTGGGCGGCGAGGGCGGCCTTCACGGCGGCGATGTCGGGCATGTCCACCTCGGTGCGTTCAGTAAAGTTCAATGAATCGATTCACTCTGCTCGGAAGCTAACCCGCACCCAAGGTGCCGTCAAGGTTCTTGACCGCGACAGCCACGGGCCCTAGCGTCCAGGACCACGGAAAACTGAAACATTTCAACCCAAGGAGTCGTCATGCAGAGGGTCTGCTTCCTCCTGAAGGTCCGCGCCGACCGCTCCGAGGAGTACCGGGCCCGCCACGCCGAGGTCTGGCAGGAGATGCGCGAGGCGCTCACCGCCTCCGGCTGGCACAACTACTCGCTCTTCCTCCGCGAGGACGGCCTCCTCGTCGGCTACCTGGAGACGCGGGACTTCGAGCGCGCGAAGGCGGCCATGGAGGCCACCGAGGTCAACGCCCGCTGGCAGGCCGAGATGGCCGGCTTCTTCGAGGAACTCGACGGCCGGCGCCCGGACGAGGCGATGCGCCCGCTGACCGAGGTCTTCCATCTCGCGTGAGCGGAGCCGCATAGGATGCGACAGGCGGCGGCGACCCCGGGCGGACGGGTCGGAACGGGCAGCACGAGCAGGACGGACGACCAGGTGGCACGCAGGTGGAACGGGTGACGGACCCCACGCACAACACCGACCCGGCCGAATCGGCACGACCGGCCGCCGGCCGGACGCCCCCCGGGGGCGGGTCCGTCGGGCAGGGGCCCGTCGGGCAGGTGGCCATCGGGCGGACGGTCGGGATCAAGGACGTGGCGCGCGAGGCCGGGGTCTCCGTCGGCACCGTCTCCAACGTGATCAACCAGCCGGACCGGGTCTCCCCGTCCACCCTGGAGCACGTCCGCAGGGTGATCGACCGCCTCGGCTACGTGCGCAGCGAATCCGCCCGCCAGCTCAGGGCCGGCCGCAGCCGGATCGTGGCGCTGCTCGTCCTCGACATGGGCAACCCCTTCTTCGTCGACATCGCGCGCGGCGCCGAACGCACCGCCCGCGCCGCCGGGCTCGGCGTCATGGTCTGCAACAGCGACCAGAACCCCGGCGACGAGGCCTACTACCTCTCCCTCTTCGCCGAACAGCGGGTCCGCGGCGTCCTCGTCACCCCCGCCGACGCGGGCGGCGGCAACCTCCGCGACTTCCGCCGCCACGGCATCCCGTACGTCCTCGTCGACCGGGTCGGCGGGGACGGCGGCGGCTGCTCGGTCTCCGTCGACGACGTCGTCGGCGGCTCGCTCGCGATCCGCCACCTCGTCGCCACCGGCCACCGCACCTTCGCGTACGTCAGCGGCCCCGCCCACCTCCAGCAGGTGCGGGACCGCCGCGAGGGCGCGCTGCTCGCCCTGGCCGAGGCCGGACTGCCCGCGACCGCGCTCCGGGAGCTCCCGGCGGAGCGGCTCGACGTGGCCTCGGGCCGGGACGCCGGCTCCCGGCTCCTCGGCCTCGCCGACCGCCCCACCGCCGTCTTCTGCGCCAACGACCTGCTGGCCCTCGGCGTCCTCCAGGCGCTGTACGCGGCCGGGGTGCGGGTCCCGGAGGACATGGCGATCGTCGGCTACGACGACATCGAGTTCGCCGCGGCCGCGACCGTACCGCTCACCTCCGTGCGCCAGCCGGCCCTGACCCTGGGGGCCCGGGCCGCCGAACTGCTCCTGGAGGAGACCGGCGAGGCGGCGGCCGACCACCGGCACCAGCAGGTGGTGCTCCAGCCGGAGCTGGTCGTCCGCCGCTCCACCCTCACCACCCGCTGACACGCCCCGGGGGGCGCCGCGCTCAGCGCCGTACGCCGAGCAGGTGCTCCAGGGCGAGCTGGTCGAGCCGCTCGAAGGCCATCGAGCGGCTCGCCGCCGCGTCGACGTCGAAGGTCTCGTACGCGGTCGGGTCGGCCAGCAGCTCCGCGAGGCCCTCGGGCGCGGTCGGCACGGCGAGCTCCGGCAGCCGGGAGGCGGCGAGCGCCTCCCGCACCTCGGCGTCGGCGCGGAAGGCGGCGGCCCGCTCCTTCAGCACCAGATAGTTCCGCATGCAGTTCTTCGCCGACTCCCAGACACCGTCGAAACCGTCGGTGCGGACCGGCTTGAAGTCGAAGTGCCTCGGGCCCGTGTATCCGGCCGACTCCAGCAGGTCGACCAGCCAGAACGCCTGCCGCAGATCGCCCGCGCCGAACCGGAAGTCCTGGTCGTACTTGATCCCGGACTGGCCGTTGAGGTCGATGTGGAAGAGCTTGCCCGCCCACAGCGCCTGCGCGATCCCGTGCGGGAAGTTGAGGCCGGCCATCTGCTCGTGCCCCGTCTCCGGGTTCACGCCCACGAGTTCGGGCCGCTCCAGGCGCTCGATGAAGGCGAGGGCGTGCCCGACGGTGGGCAGCAGGATGTCGCCGCGCGGCTCGTTCGGCTTGGGCTCGATCGCGAACCGCAGGTCGTACCCCTGCTCGGTGACGTACTGGCCGAGCAGGTCGAAGGCCTCCTTCATCCGGTCCAGGGCCACCCGCACGTCCTTCGCCGCGCCCGACTCGGCGCCCTCGCGCCCGCCCCAGGCGACGTACACCTTCGCGCCGAGCTCCACGGCCAGGTCGATGTTCCGGATCGTCTTGCGGAGCGCGTAACGGCGGACGTCCCGGTCGTTGGCGGTGAAGGCGCCGTCCTTGAAGACCGGGTGGGTGAAGAGGTTGGTGGTCGCCATGGGGACCTTGAGGCCGGTGCGGTCGAGGGCGTCCCGGAACCGCTTCACGACGGCCTCGCGCTCCGCCTCCGGCGCGCCGAACGGGATCAGGTCGTCGTCGTGGAAGGTGACGCCGTACGCCCCGAGCTCGGCCAGCCGTTCGACCGACTCGACCGGGTCGAGCGCGGGCCGGGTGGCATCGCCGAACGGATCGCGGCCCTGCCAGCCGACGGTCCAGAGGCCGAAGGTGAAACGGTCCTCGGGGGTGGGGGAGAAACGCTCGGACATGGGCGGATCCTTCTCTGGCGGTCGGATTTGTTTTCTGAGATAACTAATACGCCACGGGTGCCCGGGCACGCCAGCCCCCACAGGGCGACGGAGACGAGAGAAAGAGGTGCGGCGCATGCCCGCGAACCGCTCGGCCGCGAACGGCTCAGCCACGGACGGCCCGGTCGTGACCGGCCCGGTCGTGATCGGCGTGGACAGCTCCACGCAGTCCACCAAGGCCGTCGTCGTGGACACCGCCACCGGCGAGGTACTCGGCCTGGGCCGCGCCCCGCACACCGTCACCGGCACGGACGGAGCCCGCGAGAGCGACCCCGAGGAGTGGTGGACCGCCCTGGTCACCGCCGTCCGCACGGCCGTACGCGAAGCGGGCGTCGCCCCCACGAGGGTCACCGCCCTCGCCGTGGCGGGACAGCAGCACGGCCTCGTCGCCCTCGGTGCCGACCACCGCCCGCTGCGCCCCGCCCTCCTCTGGAACGACACCCGCTCCGCCCCCCAGGCGGCGGCCCTCACCGACGCCCTCGGCGGCCCGAAGCCCTGGCTGGACCGCACCGGCTCCGTCCCCGTCGCCTCGATGACCGCGGCCAAATGGCAGTGGCTGCGCGAGCACGAACCCCACCACGCCGAGGCCACCGCCGCCGTCCGCCTCCCGCACGACCTGCTCACCGAACGCCTCTCCGGCGAGGC
The DNA here is from genome assembly GCF_012927245.1 of Streptomyces sp. R302. Taxonomy (GTDB): domain Bacteria; phylum Actinomycetota; class Actinomycetes; order Streptomycetales; family Streptomycetaceae; genus Streptomyces. Next base: position 283,614 of record NZ_JABBGE010000006.1, on the reverse strand, counting down.
CGTCACGGACCCCGGCGACGCCTCGGGCACCTGCTGGTACGCCCCCGCCGGCGCCTACGCCCCCGAGGTCCTCGACCTCCTCGGCCTCACCCCCGCGCAGCTCCCGACGGTGGCCCCCACCGGCGCCACCCGCGCGGGAACCCTCACGGCCGCCGCCGCAGAAGCCCTGGGCCTGCCCCGCACGGTCGCGGTCGCGGCCGGTACCGGCGACAACATGGCGGCCGCCGTCGGTCTCGGCCTCGGTGCCGCCGGCCTCCTCGACCACCCCGTCGTCAGCCTCGGCACCTCCGGCACCGTCTTTGCCGCCACCCGCGCCCGCCCCGCCGACCCCGCCCTCGCCGGCTTCGCCGCCACCGACGGCACCCGCCTCCCCCTGGGCTGCACCCTCAACTGCACGCTCGCCGTCGACCGCTTCGCCACCCTCCTCGGCCTCGACCGCGAGAACGCCCTCCCCGGCGGCGAGACCGTCGTCCTCCCGTACCTCGACGGCGAACGCACCCCCGACCTCCCCGCCGCCTCCGGCCTCCTCACCGGCCTGCGCCACGCCACCGACCCCCGCGCCGTCCTCGGCGCCGCCTACGAAGGCGCCGCCTTCACCGTCCTGCGCGCCCTCGACGGCCTCCTCAACGCCTGCGGCCTCGACCCCGCCGACCCCTCCGTACGCACCCGTCCCCTCCGCCTCATCGGCGGCGGCGCCCAAGGCCGCACCTGGACCGACACCGTCCGCCGCCTCTCCGGCCGCCCCCTCGTCCTCCCCACCGCCACCGAACTCGTCGCCCTCGGCGCCGCCGCCCTCGCCGCCGCCACGACCACCGGAGAGGACCCCGTGGCCATCGCCACGACCTGGGGCACCGGAACGGGCACCACTCTGGAGGCGATCCCCCGCGACACCGAGACCTGGGACCGGATCGAGGGGGTGCTGGCGGCAGCGAGGACGGGATTGCTGGCCTGACAGGCGCCTGGATCCAACCTCCACGCTCCTGGATCCAATCTCCACAGGCCTGGATCCAAAATCCCGGATCCAACATCCCGGATCCAACATCCCGGATCCAACATCCCGGATCCGACGTCTTGGATCCAACATCCTGGATCCCGCCTCAACTGGCACCTCTCCCCGCCCCGGCGTGACCATGGGACGGGAAGGAACGACCCGTTCGGGGGCCCGCACACCCTGGAGGCGCCGTACGGCTCCGTCCTCGACGGGTTCGAGCCGGATCCGGACGGGGTCACCGCCCGGCTCCCGAGGGGTACGGCGTGCGTTCGATGCTGCTCGACGACGCCGGGGCCGTCGCCGACGTCCTCGTCTGCGTCCGCTGCCCGGCCGGCGTCGCTACCGCATGTCGATGCGGGTCCCGGGCACCGCGCCCGGAGGGTCCGCCCGGCAGGGGTACGCGGCCGACGGGATCGCGCACGGGCTCGACGGCGACGGCGCCGCACCCGGTCTCGCCGACATCCAGGCCGTGCTCGACCGGCTCTCGCCGCAGCGCACCACGGCGTCCGCGCTCCGCTGGGCCTCGGTGTTCCGGATCAGCCACCGGATCGTGGACCGGTACGGCGAGGGCCGGATGTTCGTCGCCGGGGACGCCGCCCACATCCATCCGCCGACCGGCGCCCAGGGCATGAACACTGGCGTCCAGGACGCGTACGACCTCGCCTGGCGGCTCGTGCTCGCCGTCGAGGGCCGTGCCGCCCCCGGCCTGCTCGCCGATTACGAAGCCGAGCGCCGCCCCGTCGGGGAGGAGGTCGTCGGCCGCACCGTGCGGCACGCCACCGCCGGTGGCGTACAGGCCGCCGCGGACGACTCCGAGACCCTGATGCTCTGTGAGGCGCGGCTGCTCGTCGGATACCGGGGCAGCCCCTTCGTCGATCCGTCGGACGACGGCCCGGGTCCCGGCCCGGGGGACCGCGCCGCCGACTGCGGCGGCCTGCGCGGTCCCACCGCCACCTACCCCGTCCGGCTCTTCGACGTCCTCCGCGACCGGCCGACCGTCCTTCTCCTGTACGGGACGGGGTACGGCTCCGGGGGCGTGGCCGGCCGCGACGAACTGGCGGCGACGGCGTGGCGCGCCACCGGCGTCGCCCGCTAGGCGACCGGAGGGGGCCGGAGCGTCGCCTTCGTGGTCCGCCCCGACGGCCACCTCGGCGCCCGGCTGACCGCGCACCTGGCCCGCGCCTTCGTCGCCCCCGACGGCGCGGCGGCGGCCGGGGCCGTGTCTTCCGGATCATGCCGGGCTCGCGGCGCCTGGGACCGCGCCTCGCCGCGTTGTCGTCAGTCGCCGATGCTCCGCATGGACTCTCTCCTCCGCCTTGCGACGCACGGCACCGGACGCCGCGAGCTGAACCGACCTGATCCGGAAGACGCGGCCTAGGCCTCCTTGCCGCCGTCAGGTTCCGCCGAGTCCTTCTCGGCGTCCTTCTCGTCCTTCTCGTCCGTGTCGTCGGGGCGTTCTTCCGCCTTCGCCGCGGCGAACTCGGCTGCCGCCGAGTAGGTCTCCGGTACCGACAGGAGCGCCCCTACGCCGCGCGCCGCCGCGCCGGCCACACGCACCACGGCCTCCGCCAGTTCCTCCACCATCACGGCCCCCTTGCTGTTCGGCGCTGGTCGGTCGTACTCGGTAGTACGACGTGCTTCACCCCTACTGACGTGCGGAGACGTCGAAAGGTTGAGCGGGCGGGGCGGATTTCGCGGCGGTCACGAAGGCGCGGACCAGGGCGTGGTCCTTGACGCCGGGTGCGGACTCGACGCCGCTGGAGACGTCGACGCCCCAGGGGCGGGCGGTGGCGATGGCCTCGGCGACGTTGCCGGGGGCGAGGCCGCCGGCGAGGAGCCAGTGGCCCTCGGGGCGGGCGGTGTCCAGGAGGGAGAGGTCCCAGCGCGAACCCGAGCCCGCCTTGGGCGAGTCGAGCAGCAGGACCTCCTCGCCCAGCGCGCCCACGCGCGTGTCGGGCGCGTCGGCGAGGGCGGTCGCCCGCCACAGGCGCGGGTGGACGGCCGCGGCGGCCTCGAACTCCGCGGGGCCGTAGGCGCGGCCGTGCAGCTGGAGCGCGTCGAAGCCCAGGTCGGCGGCGATCCGGGCGGCCTCGGCGGCCGGGGTGTCGTTGACGACGAGGACCGACACCACCCCGTCCGGCACCCGCCCGACGAGCGCCGGCACCCGGCCCCGGTCCAGGCCCCGGACGCTGGTCCCGCTGATGACGAGGCCGATCGCGTCCGCGCCCGCCTCGGCGGCCACGGCGATGTCGGCGGTCGTGGCGAGCCCGCACACCTTGACGAACACTCTGTCGCTCCTCTGCTCCCGTCCCGGCGCCGCCGAGCCTACTGACCGTGTCCGGCGGCGTCGATCCGGCGCTGGTGGACCCGCAGATGGAGGGTGGCCAGGTCGAGCAGCGGGGTCGGCACGCCCAGGGCGCGGGCCCGCGCGGTCAGGTCGCCGAAGAGGTGCTCGACCTCCGTCGGCCGGCCCGCCACCAGGTCCCGGTACAGGGACGGCACCATGGGGGAGCCGGGCGCCGACACGATGGCGAGGGCCGCCGCCCGCTCCTCCTCCGGCAGCGGGTGCCCGGCCGCCGCGGCCACCGCCGCGCCCTCGGCGAGGAGCGCGGGGCCGAGGTCCGGGCCGCCGGGCGCGTCGTACACCTCGCCGACGGTGCCGCGCATCAGGCTCGTCACCGCGCCGATCGTGGTGATGAAGACCCACTTGTGCCACATCGCGGTGACGATCGACGCGGGTACCGGCGCGTCGATGCCGGCGTCCTCCAGGACCGTACGGATCTCCTTCACGCGCGGCGAGACCGTGCCGTCGCGCTCGCCGAGGGCGAGGTGCGCCAGCGGCGCGAGCCGCCGGATGGTCCCCGCTTCGTCGAGCGTCGTGACCACCTTCGCGACGCCGCCGAGGACCGCGCCGGCGCCGAAGCGGGCGTCCAGCGCGTCGAGATGGGCCATGCCGTTGAGCAGCGGCAGTACCGCCGTGCCCGGGGAGACGAAGGGGGCGAGGTCCGTCAGGGCCGCGTCGAGGGCGGTCGACTTCACGCCGAGCAGGACGAGGCCGTACGGGCCTCCCGACGGTTCCTCGCCGGCCGTGACGAGCCGGGGCGCGTCCAGGACCCACTCCTCGTCCCGGCCGGCCACCCGCAGCCCGCCCGCGCGGAGCGCCGCCGCGCGGCCCGGCCGCACCAGGAAGGTGACGTCCTGCCCGGAGCGGGCCAGCATCGTGCCGAAGTATCCACCGGTGGCACCGGCGCCGACGACCAGGATCTTCATGGGGTTCCTCTCGTGGGGAGCAACGGGTGAGCGAAGGGGGGGCTATGGGGCCTATGGGGCCTGCGGGGTGTGCGCGGGGGCGAGCAGCGGGGTGAGCAGGCGGTGCGGGCGGGTCAGGGCCGCCGTGACCGGGTCGGGGTCGTCGCCGGGCGGGGCAAGGCCCGGCCCCGGGGCGACCAGGAGGTCCCCGGGCGGGACGGCGGCCCCGCAGCCGGAACAGCGCCCGTCCGGGCCGGTCGGCGCCCCGTCGGCGTGGTGCAGGAAGATCCGGCGGGGGCCGTCGCCGTTCGCCGGGTACTGCGCCTCGCCCCAGTCGGTGAGGGCCCGGACGGCCGGCCAGAGCCCGAGGCCCTTCTCCGTGAGGACGTACACCTCGCGCCGGCCGCCGCCCGGTTCCCGGCGGCGGTCGAGGACGCCGGCCCCGGTCAGCCCGGCCAGCCGCTCGGTGAGCACCGACCGGGGTACGGCGAGGTGCGCGGCGAACTCGCCGAACCTCCGCACTCCGTAGAACGCGTCCCGCAGGATCAGCAGCGTCCAGCGCTCGCCGACGACCTCCATCGCACGGGCGAGGGAGCAGCTCTGGCCGCGGTAGTCGCGCGGAAGGGTCATGGCGGCAGCCTAGCCTGAAAGAGTTCGGTGACCGAACTCTTTTTTGCGGGAGCCGTACGAGCCGGATCGCCGCCGTCCGGGGCGTTTCTGTTCGAGCGACCGGGGTGTTTCTGTTCGAGTGAAAGGGGCGACTAGGCTCTCGCTCACCATGAACCAGCCCACGGAACCCAAGGCCGACAAGTCGGGCGTGCGCCGGCACAACCTGAGCCTCGTCCTCAGGACCGTCCACGACGCCGGCGAGACCACCCGGGCCGCCGTCGCCGCCCGCGTCGGGCTCACCCGGCCCGCCGTCTCCTCGCTCGTGGAGCAGCTCCTCGACCTCGGGTTCCTGGTCGAGTCGGGGAAGACCTTCAGCGGCCAGGCGGGCCGCCCCGGGACCGTCCTCAAGCCGGCCGGGACCGGGCCCGCGGGGCTCGGCGTCGAGATCAACGTCGCGTACGTCTCCGTCTGCCTCGTGGACCTCACCGGCACCGACCGGATCCGCCGCACCGTGCGCCTGGACAACCGCGCCGACGCGCCCGCCGTCCTCGCTCGCGCGGCCGGCGTCGCCGCCGAGGCGCTCGCCGAGGCCGACGCCCTCGGCCTCGCCCCGGCGGGCGCCGCGCTGGCCCTGCCGGGCCTGGTCTCCGACGGCACCGTCCGCCAGGCCCCCAACCTCGGCTGGCACGACACCCCCGCCGAGCGCCTCTTCGGCGAGGCGCTCACCGCGCTGCGCCCCGCCGCCGGCCCGCTCCCCGTCGCCTCCGACAACGAGGCCAACATGGCGGCCCTCGCCGAACTCCGCTTCGGCGCCCCCGGCACGCCCCGCACCTTCCTCCACCTCACCGGCGAGACCGGCGTCGGCGGCGCCGTCGTCGTCCACGGCGAACTCCTGCGCGGCGCCCACGGCTTCGCCGGCGAGATCGGCCACCTCGTCGTCGACGCCGAGGGCCCCCGCTGCCGCTGCGGCTCGCGCGGCTGCCTGGAGCAGTACGCCGGCCAGGCGGCGCTGCTGCGCGCCGCGGACGCGGCCGACGTGGACGAGCTTGCGGCCCTTGCCGCGCGCGGGGAGCCGTGCGCGCTCGCGGCCCTCGCCGAGGCCGGCCGGATGCTCGGCCGGGCCCTCTCGGGCGCGGTCAACCTCCTCGACCCCGAGGCCGTCGTCCTCGGCGGGATCTACCCGCGCCTGATGCCCTGGCTGGCCCCCGCCGTCACCGCCGAACTCGCCGAGCGAATCGTCTCCGGCCTCTGGCCCGCCGACGCCGGCCGGCTGCGGGCCGCCTCCCCGGCCACCGACGCGGCCCGCGGCGCCGCCGCCCTCGTCCTCCACGACATCCTCACCGACCCCCTCGCCCACACCTCCTGAGCCCACACCTCCCGAGCTCACGCGCGCGTGGCCCGTGAAAATGACCGGGCGACCGCGCCCGGACCCCCGCTAGGGTGCGGAGATGTCGCAGATCGTCCTACCGCCCAAGCCGCGCCCCGGCGACCGGATCGCCGTGCTCTCGCCCGCCGCCGGGCTGCCCGAAGTGCTGCCGCTCCCCTTCGACCTCGGCCTGCGGCGGCTGTCCGAGGAGTACGGGCTCGTGCCCGTCGAGTACCCGACCACGCGCAGGCTCGGCGCGTCCGCCCGGGACCGCGCCGCGGATCTGCACGCGGCCTTCGCCGACCCGACGGTCACGGCGATCGTCGCCAGCATCGGCGGCGACGACCAGATCACCGTCCTGCCGCACCTCGACGACGAGGTGATCCGCGCGAACCCGAAGCCGTTCTTCGGCTTCAGCGACAACACCAACCTCCTGATGCGGCTGTGGAACCTCGGCGTGGTCGGCTACCACGGGGCCTCGGTGATGACCCAGTTCGGCCGGCCCGGCGCCGTCCACCCCGTCACCGACGCCTCCGTCCGGGCCGCGCTGTTCGGCTCCGGACCGTACGAACTCCCCGCCCCGACCGAGACCAACGACGTCGAACGGACCTGGGAGGACCCGCGCACCTTCGACTCCGCGCCCGTCATGGAACCGGCCGGCCCCTGGCACTGGCACCGCGCCGAGCGGGTCGTCGAGGGCCGCTCCTGGGGCGGCTGCCTGGAGGTCGTCTCGCAGCTCCTCATGGCCGGGCGGGAGATCGCGGAGCCCGCGGCCTACGAGGGCGGGGTGCTGTTCCTGGAGACCTCCGAGCTGCTGCTCTCCGCCGACGAGGTCTTCCGGATCCTGCGGGCCATGGGGGAGCGCGGGCTGCTCGCCCGCTTCTCCGCCCTCCTCATGGGCCGGGCCCGCGCCTGGTCCTTCGAGAAGCCGAACGACGCCGCCGCCCGGGCCGCCCACCGGGAGGCCCAGCGCGCCGCCGTGCTGCGCGCGCTCGACGCGTACGCCCCCGACACCATGGCCGTCCTCGACGTGGATCTCGGGCACACCGACCCGCAGGTGGTGATCCCGTACGGCGGCACCGTCCGCGTCGACGGCCCCGCCCGCCGTATCACCGTCACCTACTGACGGCGTCACCTCCTGACGGCCTACCGCCCGGTCGCCCGCTCGTGCCGCACCAGATGGTCCCGGACCAGCGCCACGTGCGCGTGCGCCGGCGGGCCCGGCCGGTGCACCAGGAACCCGGTGTTGATCGGCGGGTCCTCCGGCAGGTGGAGCGGTACGAGGGCACCCGAGGCCAGCTCCGCCGCGCACAGGTAGCGGGGCAGCACGCTCACCCCGACGCCGCCCGCCACCGCGGCCCGCACCGCCCGCAGGTCGGGGACGGTGACCGCGGGCACGGCCGTCAGGCGGCGGCCGAAGACGTGGCGCCAGTAGCGGCGCAGGATCGGCAGGTCCTCGGCGTACGCGACGAGCGGGACGCCGTGCAGCGCGGCGGGCCCCTCCGCGGCGATCCGGTCGCCGAGCCGCTCCGCCCACACCGGCGCGCCGACGAGGACGAACTCCTCGTCGGAGAGCGGCAGCCACGCGAGGCTCCGGCCCCGGGGCCGTACCGTCGACACGACCAGGTCGTGCCGTCCGGCCCGCAGCTCGTCGAGCAGCCCGTCGGTCAGGCCGAAGGCGACACGCAGCCGCACCCCGCGCTCCACCAGCGGCGCGAGCGTCGGCAGCACGCTGTGCGCGAGGAACTCGGCCGGGCCCGCGAGATGGACCGGCTCGGCCGGTCCCTCCTCGCCGGGCGGGCCGACCGCCGCACCGGCGGCGCCCAGCGCGTCCAGCGGGACCGCGATCCGTGCCGCGAGGTCGTCCGCGAACGGCGTCGGCGTCACCCCGCGCGGCCCCCGCTCGAACAGCTCCCGCCCGAGCCGCCCCTCCAGCGCCCTGATCTGAGCGGTCACCGTCGGCTGCGAGACCCCCAGGACCCGTGCCCCCGCGGTGAAGGCCCCTGCCCGGTACACGGCGAGAAAGGTCCGCAGCTGATTCAGATCCGGCAACCCGCCGTTCCCATCGGATTTCCTATCGTCCACATGCTCGAGCCTATTGGATTCCCATGGGTCGTCGCGCCTACGGTCGACCCCATCGCCGGTCCGGCGGTCCCCGGAACGGGGCCCGGGCCGGCCCGCTCCCACGATCGAGAGGCCCGCAGACCCATGTCGAAGATCCTTTTCGTGCTGACCGGTGCCGACCACTGGACTCTGGCCGACGGCACGAAGCACCCCACCGGCTTCTGGGCCGAGGAGGCCGCCGCGCCGTACGAGGCGTTCACCGCGGCCGGTCACGAGGTCGTCGTCGCCACCCCCGGCGGCGTCGTCCCCACCGTCGACCGGGGCAGCCTCGCCCCCGAGTTCAACGGCGGCCCCGAGGGCGCCGACCGCGTCGCCGCCACCCTCGACGCCTTCGCGGCGCTGCGGAAGCCGCTCCGCCTGGAGGACGTCGACCCCGCCGAGTACGACGCCGTCTTCTACCCCGGCGGCCACGGCCCCATGGAGGACCTCGCCGTGAACGCCGAATCGGGCCGGCTGCTGATCGACGTCCTCGACTCCGGCAAGCCGCTCGCCGTCGTCTGCCACGGCTCGGCCGCCCTCCTCGCCGCCGTGGGCGAGGACGGCGCCAACGCCTTCGCCGGCCGCCGCGTCGCCGCGTTCACCGACGCCGAGGAGGTCCAGGCCGGTCTCGGCGAGCGGGCGAAGTGGCTCCTGGAGACCCGGCTCCGCGAGGCCGGCGTCGACGTCGACGCCGGTGAGCCGTGGGCCCCGCACGTCATCGTCGACGGCAACCTCGTCACCGGCCAGAACCCCGCCTCCTCCACCGCCCTCGCGGACGAGGTCCTGAAGAAGCTGTCCTGACGCCCGCGGGCGCCCCGCTCGGGCCCCGGCCGCCCGCTCAGGCCCCCGCCGCCTCGGCAGCCTCCTGCGCGATCCGGTCGAACTGGGCGCCCATCGCGGCGGCGAGGGCCTGCGCGGCGGAGAGCGGGCGGACCATGACGGTGAAGTCGTCGATCAGCCCGTCCTCGTCGAAGTGCAGGAAGTCGCACCCCTGGATCCGCTTGCCGTCGACGGTCGCGGTGAAGACGAAGGCGTGGTCGCGCCCGTCCGGGTTCGCGATCTCGCGGACGTAGGCGAAGTCCTCGAAGACGCGCAGGACCCCGCGGAGGATCGCCGCGGTCATCGCCCTCCCGGCGTACGGCTTGAAGGCGACCGGGCTGGTGAAGACGACGTCCTCGGCGAGCAGCGCCTCGACGGCGGCGGTGTCACGGCTCTCGACGGCGGTGCGGAAGGGGTGCACGGGGCCTCCACGGCATCCATGAAGATACAGAGATACTCAACGAATTGAATAGGTGTACTGGAGGGTAGGTTCCGGGCGGGGGCTTGTCCAGAGGTCTCATCCCGCTCTCACACGAGCCTTATCCCGGCCTCACACGGCGCCCCTACCTTCGCGCCCATGTTCTTCACCTACCTCCGGCGCGAACTGCGCCGCCGCAGAAAGGCGGCGCTCGTCGTCGCCTCCGGGCTCGCGCTCGGCATCGCGCTGGTCATCGTCGTGACCTCGGTCTCCGCCGGCATGAAGCAGGCCCAGGGCAAGGTCCTCGAATCCCTCTACGGGCTCGGCACGGACCTGACGGTGACGAAGGCTCAGGAGCGTCCCGCCGAGGGCGCGCAGCCCGTCCGGCCCCGGTTCGAGTTCCAGGGCGGCGAGGACGGTGAGGAGCAGAGCAGCGACCGGCTCATGGTCCAGGGCTTCCAGACCCTCGCCGACTCGACCGTCGCCACCGTCGCGAAGCAGGCCGGGGTCGACCGCGCGGTCGGCGGCCTCAGCCTCGTCAACCTGAAGATCGACGGCGAGTTCCGGCGCGGCCGGATCCAGCGCGGCGAGGGCCAGGGTCAGGGGCAGCCCCAGGGTGAGGGACAGTCTCAGGGCCGGGGCGGGACCGGCGCCGGTCCCGGCGACACCGTCACCGGCGGCGGCGCCGCCTTCGACGTCGACTCCTTCACCCTCTACGGCACCGACGTCACCACCCCCGACCTCGGCCCCCTCACCACCTCCACCGTCACCGACGGCCGCACCTTCAGGACCACCGAGACCGACGCCGCCGTCGTCGTGGTCGACAGCGCCTACGCCCAGCAGCAGGACCTCGCCGTCGGCGACGAACTCACCGTCAAGGGCGTGAAGTTCGAGGTCATCGGCATCGCCACCGCCGACAGCGGCCAGTCCACCGCGCAGGTCTACCTCCCGCTCAGGCGGGCGCAGACCCTCTCCGGCTCGGCCGGCAAGGTCACGACCGTCTACGTCAAGGCCGCCGACTCGACGCGGATCGACGCCGTCAAGGCCGCCATCCAGAAGAACGTCCCCGGCACCACCGTCACCACCTCCGCCGACCTCGCCCGGACCGTGTCCGGCTCCCTCGACACCGCCGCCGGTCTCGCCTCCAGCGTCGGCCGGTGGCTCTCGTACGCCGTCCTCCTCGCCGCCGTCCTCGTCGCGGGCCTCCTCACCTCCTCCGCCGTCAGCCGCCGCGTCCGCGAGTTCGGCACCCTCAAGGCCCTCGGCTGGAAGAGCGGCCGCGTCACCCGCCAGGTCGTCGGCGAGGCCCTCGTCCACGGCGTCATCGGCGGCGCCCTCGGCATCGCCGCCGGCCTCGCCGGCGCGTACGCCGTCACCGCCGTCAGCCCCACGCTCACCGCCGAACTCGGCGCGAGCGCGAGCGGGTTCGCCGGTCGCGGCGGCGGTGGCATGCTCTTCGGAGGCGGACCCGGCGCGGCGCGCACCGCCGCCGGCCGCAGCGTCGACATCGCGCTCACCGCCCCCGTCAGCCTCACCACGGTCGGCCTCGCCGTGCTCCTCGCCCTCGTCGGCGGCCTCGTCGCCGGAGCCTTCGGCGCCTGGCGCGCCTCCCGGCTGCGCCCCGCCGACGCGCTGCGCCGCGTCGAGTAGCCACCCCGCACCTCCCCGCACCCCCAGGAGTCCCCTCCATGTACGAACTCATCGGCGTCACCAAGCAGTACCGGCGCGGCCAGGCGAGAGTCGACGCCCTCGCCGGGATCGACCTGACGATCGCCCAGGGCGACCGCCTGGTCATCCAGGGCCCCACCGGCGGCGGCAAGTCCACCCTCCTCCAGATGCTCGGCGGACTCGACCGCCCCACCGCCGGAAGCGTCCTGCTCGACGGCACCGACCTCGCCAAGCTGCCCGAGAGCCGGCTCACGGCCGTCCGCAGCCAGTACATCGGCTTCGTCTTCCAGAGCTTCAACCTCATCCCCACGCTCACCGCCCAGGAGAACGTGGAGACGGCGCTCGTCCCGCTCGGCGTCAAGGCCGCCGAGCGCCGCCGCCGGGCCGCCGAGGCGCTGGAGTCGGTCGGCCTCGGCGAGCGCCTCGCCCATCTGCCGTCCGAACTGTCCGGCGGCCAGCAGCAGCGCGTCGCCATCGCCCGCGCGCTGGTCAAGCGGCCCCAGGTGCTGCTCGCCGACGAACCCACCGGCAACCTCGACGAGTCCACCCGCGACGAGATCGCCGACCTCCTCGAAGGACTCTGGAAGGAACACGGCCTGACGTTCGTCATGGTCACCCACGACAGCACCCTCGCCCGCCGCGCCCCGCGCCTCGCGACCCTCCGCAAGGGCCGCGTCACGGTCACGGAGAACCCGAAGGCGGCCGCACCGGCGCGGACGTGACGCGCGAGAATCGCTCAGATCCGGACGCCGTGCCCGCGCAGGTACGCCAGCGGGTTCACGTCCGAGCCGAAGGAGGGCCCGGCACGCTCTGCCCGGCGGAGACGTCGATACGGGAGAGGTGGGCGTACTGCGTGTAGCGGCCGTCCGGGTGACGGAGCACCACCTCGTAGCCGTACGCGCCCGCGTACCCGGCCCGCACCACACGCCCCGGCCCCACGGCCCGCACCGGCGTCCCGCTCGGCACCGCGAAGTCCTGCCCCGTGTGGTAGCCCCGCGACCAGGCGCCGCGCTCCCCGTAGACGCCGGTGAAGACGTACGACTCCACCGGCGCCGCCTCCACCTGCTCCCGCAGATAGCCGAGGTGGTCGTCGACGGCGTACAGCGCCCGGGCCGTGTCCCGCACCGACCACACCACGAGCACCACCACCCGCAGCGCCGAACCCTCCGCGTCCACGGCCGCGATGGGCTCGCTGCGCCAGTGCCGCAGCCGCACGTCGACCCGGCGGCGCAGCACGAAGGGGCTGATCCAGGTGAGCCCGGTGCGGCGCACGCTGCCCCGGTAGCGGCCGAACAGGGACAGGACCCACGCGGAGCCGGTGCGGCCGCGCGTGAGGCCGCCGAAGCAGACGACGGCGAGGCCGCCGAGGACGGCGAGCGCCGCCCACTCCCAGGGGAGCAGGTGCGCGGCGCGCAGCGGCCGGGCCCGCCACAGCAGGGCGGCGGCGCTGCCCAGGGCGGCCGTCCCGGTGAGGACGGCGAGCCGGCCGGGGGCGGCGGGGCCGGGGCGTTCGACCAGGCCGGCGTCGGCGGGCGGGTGGCGGCGCGGGGGCGCGCCGGCGTCGGCGAGGGGGTGATCGGGGGCGGGTTCCGACCGGAAGAGGTCGTCCATGGCGATGCCGTCCGGGTGCCGGCGCACGCGGACGGGCAGGGCCCGCGGGGGTTGCTCGGTCATGAGGCCCTTCCGGCCGCACGGGAGGTGACGGCGCGTCGGATGATCTTCGAACTCCATCGTCACAGCGGTGTATGTCCGAATTTCCGTGGCAAAGGTCCTGAATGCCCGGGACCTTGATCCCTTGGCCAGAGCTTCACGGTCGGACGAGGGGCCGTTGTCAGTGGCAGCCCCTACCGTTCGGATCATGACGACGACCTATCTGGAGCTGTCGCAGGACGGCGGCGGTGCCCACAAGTTCTACGAAGTGACCGTCGACGGCCTGGAGGTGTCGGTCCGCTACGGCCGGATCGGCGCGGCCGGCCAGACCCAGCGCTCCACCTTCGCCACCGCCGACAAGGCCCGGGCCGCCGCGGCCAAGAAGATCGGCGAGAAGGTCCGCAAGGGATACGCCCCCGCAGTGCCCGGGCAGCGCGCGGCCCGCGCCGTCACCCGCCGGGCGGTCGGCTCCGCCCCCTCCACGGCCCGCGCCGTCGCGCCCGTCCTCTGGCGCTTCCGTACCGGCTCCGCCGCCTTCGGCATCCACGTCGACGAGGAGCGGATCTGGGTCGGCAACCAGGCGGGGGACGTCTTCACCCTGGACCACGGCGGCGAGGTGCTGGCCCGCTTCGGCCTGCCCGACGGCGTGAAGTGCCTGGTCGCCGACGACTTCTGGATCTACGCGGGCTGCGACGACGGCAAGGTCTACGACCTCTCCTCCAAACTGCCCTTCGCCGCCTACGAGATCGGCGCCGACGTCGACATCTTCTGGCTCGACATCCACGAGGGCGTCCTCGACGTCGCCGACCGCTCCGGCCGGCTCACCGTCATCGACCACGAGGACGAGCACCAGTGGTCCCGCACCGGCCGCGGCGAGTACGCCTGGATGGTCCGGGCGGACAGCCGCGCCGTCTACTACGGCGACACCAGCGGCGTCACCGCCTACGCGGCGGACGGCACCGGCGAGCTGTGGCAGACCGCCACCGACGGCGCGGTCCTCTTCGGCTGGCAGGAGACCCGCTCCGTCTACGCGGGCACCGGCCACCGCAAGGTGCAGCGCCTCGCCAAGGCCGACGGCCGCGTCGAGGCCGTCTACGCCTGCGACGCGAGCGTGTACTCCTGCGCCACCTCGCCCGGCGGCCGGTTCGTCTTCGCCGGCGACTCCGCCTCCTCCGTCTACTGCTTCGCCGAGGACGGCACCCGGCTGTGGAAGCTCTCCACCGGCGGCGGCTCCGCGCTCTCCATGCAGTACCGCGACGAGCGCCTCTACCTGGTGACCACCGACGGCTCGCTGGTCTGCGTGGACGCGAGCGAGGCGGCGATCGCGGCCGCGCAGCAGGGCAGCGTGCCCGTCGTACGGGACGTCAAGCTGGCCGCCGCGCTGCCCACCTACACCCCGGCGACCACCGCCTCCGCCGTCGCCACCGTCGTCTCCGTGAGCGAGGCGCCGAGCGGCTCCATCGTCGTCGAGTGCGTCCGCGAGGGCGGCCGGAGCCGCGTCCGGGTCGTCAGCCACGGCTACGAGCAGTCGTGGAACGTGCAGTTCCCGCGCGCCATCCGCGAGCCCGGCGCCCGGTACGTCGTCGAGGCGCTGCATCCGGCGGCCGGCGGCTTCTACCGGGTGCGCGGCGAGATCCGGCGGCTGCTGTGAGCCGGGACCCGGGCGGCAAGGGCGCCTTCGAGGCGGCGACGGGCGACGGGCCACCGCTCACGGGAGACCCCGAGCAGCGCTCCCGCGAGGTCCGGTCCGCGCTCGACGGACTCCGCCAGATCCGGCGCCTGACCGCCGGCCGGGACGGCGCCGGGGGAGCCGTACCCGCCGAGTGGGAGCGGCGGCGGCCCGTACGGGCCGTGGCCCTGGCCCTGGAGGCCGGCGGGCTCGCCCCGTCGGCGGTGGACGACGGCGGAGCCAGGACGGCGGCCGGCTACCGGGTGCGGGCGGGGGAGCGGCCGGCCACCGCCGTCGTCGAGTGGCTGGGGCCGCCCGGCTCCGGCGCCGCAGGACAGGAGGCCGCCGCCCTGGCGGAGTGCGCCGAGGTCCTCGCCCGGCTCGGCTGGGAGGCCCTGCTCTACAAGGGTCCGCGCGGCCGCCGCTTCCTGGAGGTGGAACCGGCCACGACGGCCCCCGGCCCGGCCCCGTCCTGAACGGACGGGCACCGGGCCGGGACGGGGGCGCTCACGCGCGCGCGGCGCGTCAGGCGATCGAGGCCGAGACGATCGCGGAGACGGCGATGTTGCAGGACGCGGTCACCCAGACCGCCGGGTGCGGCTCCGGGTCCACCAGCGTCGCGCCCAGCTTGCCGGGCGTCACCAGGTCCACCACGAGGAAGGCGACCGCCATCATCACCAGGCCGAGGAGACCGAAGGCGGCGGTGGAGACCAGGCCCTTGCCGAAGTTGTCGTAGGTGGTCCAGATGGAGGTGAAGACGATCCCGCCGATGCCGAGCAGGGCGGAGCTGAGCAGGATGGACGCGTTGCGGTTGCGGTCCTCCCATATCTGCCGGCCCAGCTTGCCGGGCGTCAGGATGTCCACCAGGACGATGCCGAGGATCAGCAGGACCACGCCGAGGGCGCCGTAGGCGGTGGCACGGCCGAGGCCGTTGACGATGTCGGTCATGGGAAGCCGGCTCCGGAGAGTGGTGATCGCGAGCGATCGACGGTCGAGGACCGGCAAAATCTAGCGCACGGAACGCGCCGGTCCGCCGCCCGCCCGGAGATCGGGCCGACGGCGGACCGCGAGGGCCACCGGAGAACGGATCGGAAGGGCCCCGGCGAAGTTCCGGACGAGCCGGCCGGTCCGGCCCGGACGAGCCGGACCGGCCGGGACGGATCAGGCGCCCGTCGGCAGGCGCTTGGCCCGCGAACGGAGCTGGAACGCGGTGACGATCTCCGCCGCGCCGACCGCGATCAGCCAGATCCCGCCGAGCAGGGTCAGCACCGCGACCGACTCCAGCGGCGACACGATCAGCACCACCCCGGCGACCGCGCTCACGATCCCGAGGAAGACCTGCCAGCCCCGGGCCGGCATCGCCGGGTCGGAGGCCGCCGCCACCGTCTGCGTGATGCCGCGGAAGAGCCAGCCGATGCCGATCCACAGCGCGAGCAGCAGGATCGACTGCGTCGCGCCCCGGAAGCAGAACAGGCCGAGCAGGATCGACAGGGCGCCGCTGATGAAGGCGAGGACCCGCAGCGAGGTCGTGGCGTGCGTGCCGAAGGCGGCGACCAGTTGCATCACACCGCTGAAGAGCAGATAGAGGCCGAAGAGCACCCCGGCCGCCACCAGCGAGGCGCCCGGCCACGCCAGCACGAGCACCCCGAGGACGAGCGCCACCACACCGGCGAGCAGCAGGGCCTGCCAGGCCGCGCCGGCCAGCATCGTGAGCGGCCCCCGCGGGAGACCGGACCGGTCGTGTGCTCCGTCCTGCGGCCCGTCGTACGGCCGTTCATGCGTCTGCGTCATGGGAACCCCTCGCCTCTCGGTTTCCGGCCGAGCGCGCGAACGCCTCGGCACAGGAGCGGAGGAAGAGCGCCTCTGCCGGCGCCATCCGCTCGATCTCCGCCGCCGGGAAGTGGTCCGCGAGCACGGTGCACAGCGGGATCGAACCGCCCTGCCCCGACTGCACCGTGGACGTCCCGTACGCCTCGCGCAGCGCGGCGGTGCCGGTGGACTCGGCGGTCATGCGCACCCACTTCCCTCGGGCCGCTCCCGGACGGCCGGGACGGCGACGGCCACCCCAGTCAAGCAACACGGGGCAAACGCCGCAAAACATGACTCGGGTGGAGTATCGGGCGGGCTTCCGGGCGGCGGCGGGCGGTCGGCGCGCCGACAGTGGAGCCGTACGCGCCCCTCTTTCCCGCACCTGGAGAACCCCATGAACCGACGCGACCTCGGGCTGCTCGTGCTGAGGGTCGGCACCGGCGCCGTGCTCGCCGCGCACGGCACCCAGAAGCTCTTCGGCTGGTTCGGCGGCGGCGGGATCGAGGGCACCGCCCAGGGGATGGCGGCCATGGGCTTCCACCCGCCCCGCGAATCCGCCATCGCCGCCGGGCTCGGCGAAGCCGGCGGCGGCGTCCTGCTCGCCCTCGGCCTGGCCACCCCCGCCGCCGGCGCGGCCGCCGCCGGCGCGATGGCGGGCGCCGTCTCCGTGCACGCCCCGGCCGGCTTCTTCGCCCAGGCCGGAGGCTACGAGTACCCGGCCTTCCTCGGCTTCACCGCCGCCGCCATCGGCGTCACCGGCGCCGGCCGCTACTCCCTGGACCACGCCACCTGCCACGTCCTCGACCGCCCCTGGGTGGTGGCCACCGCCTTCCTCGGCTCGGCGGTCGCCGCCGCGGCCGTCGTCGGCCGCCGGGCCCAGTCCAGGGCCGCCGCCGAAGCCGGCGGCGGCGAGGAGCCGGACGACGACCACTGAACCCCGCGCGGGGCGTTAGGCTCGCCGCAGAGGAAGGGACGGACTCCGGGCAATGAAGATCGATCTCACGGACACCAACTCCAGCGCGATCAACAAGGCGATCCTGGACGGCCGGAGGGCCGTCGGCACCCCGGCCGTGGGCGTCGTCCTCACCCTGGTGATCGTCACCGACGAGGAGCACGCCTACGACGCGGTGAAGGCGGCCAACGAGGCGTCGAAGGAACACCCTTCGCGGACCCTCGTCGTCATCCGCCGCCGGGCGCTCTCCCCGCGCGAGCGGAACGTGACCCGGCTCGACGCCGAGGTCCGGCTCGGCACCGACGCCGGCTCGGGCGAGACGGTGCTGCTCCGCCTGCACGGCGAACTCGGCACCCGCGCCGACTCGGTGGTGCTGCCGCTGCTCCTTCCCGACGCCCCCGTCGTCGTCTGGTGGCCGGTCGACGCCCCGGCGGTCCCCTCCAAGGACCCGCTCGGCGCCCTCGCCCAGCGGCGGATCACCGACGCGTACGCGGTCGAGGACCCGCTCGGCGCGCTGGCCGCCCGGGCCGCCTCGTACGCCCCCGGCGACACCGACCTGGCCTGGACCCGGCTCACCCCCTGGCGTTCCATGCTCGCCGCCGCCCTCGACCAGGCCGGCACGGACGTCGTCTCGGCGGCGGTGGAGGCCGAGGAGGCCAACCCCAGCGCGGAGCTCCTCGCCCGCTGGTTCGAGGTCAGGCTCGGCGTCCCGGTCGACCGGATCGTCTCCGAGGGACCGGTCGTCACCGCCGTCCGGATGGGCACCCCGAACGGCGAGGTCCGGATCGACCGCCCCGAGGGCCCGGTCGCCCGGCTCGCCATCCCCGGCCAGCCCAGCCGCGTCATGGCCCTGAAGGTCCGCTCGACCGCGGAGCTGATCGCCGAGGAGCTGCGCCACCTCGACCCCGACGACGCCTACGCGGCGGCCCTGGAGGGACGTTCCTCCTGAGCCGCCGCGCGGACGCCATCCGCCGTCGGACCGCCGTCAGACCCGCTGCCAGAGCGCCGGCACGTTCGGCGGCTCCCAGCCGGTCTGCGCCTGGTGGCCCTGGAGGCAGCGGTAGGTGGCGCCGCCGTACGTGACCGTGGCACCGGTCGCGTACACCGTGCCCGCCTTCCACGTGCCGCCCGGCTCCGGCTCGCCCGGGCCGGGGCCCGGGCCCGGGTCGGAGCCGGTGGTCCTCAGCGTCAGGCCGTAGTTCGACAGGATCGGGTTCAGCGGCTGGAAGTACGTGGTGCCGCCGCTGGAGCAGTTGCCGGAACCGCCCGAGGTGACGCCCTGCGCCTGGCTGCCGGAGATGTACGAGCCGCCCGAGTCGCCGGGCTCGGCGCACACCGTCGTCCGGGTCACGCCGGAGATCGTGCCCTCCGGGTACGTCACGCTCGTGTTGTGCTGCTGGATGGTGCCGCAGTGCCAGCCGGTGGTGGAGCCCGAGCGGCAGACGGAGGCGCCCACGGGCTGCAGCACGGAGCCGGTGACCTGGACGTTCGCGCCGCCCGCGCCCTTCACGTACGGGGTCGCCGTCCAGCTGCTGTTGGCCGCGACCCACGCCATGTCGTTGCCGGGGAAGACCGAGCCCTGGAAGCTGCCCTGGGCGACCTGGTTGTAGCCGCTGGTGGTCTGCCCGGCCCGGCCGCAGTGCCCGGCCGTGGCGAAGCCCTGGGTGGTGCCCCGGGTCACCGGGAAGCCGACCGAGCAGCGCCCGCCGCCGCCCATGTAGTACGCGTCGCCGCCCCGGAGGTCGTACAGCGGGCGCGGCGCCTCGGCGCTCCGCTCCACCCGCACCAGCTCCCGCGGCACCCCGGTGGCCGCCGCCAGGCGCGCCCCGGCGCCGGCCCGGACCTCCTCGACGACCAGCGCGTTGGCGCGCACGTCCACGTACCGCACCGGCGCGTCGGCGCCCGCGGCCCGGTCGAGGGCGGCCTTCGCCCGCTCCAGCGAGGCCAGGTCGTGCCGGACGAGCCGGGCCGTCGCCCCGGCCGCCCGGATCGCGCCGAGGTCGGCGGCGCGGGTGGTGGCCACGGTCAGGGAGCCGGACTCGGCCCCCTCGACCCAGGCCCCGGCGAAGGAGCCGCCGATCCGGTCGCGGAGCCGGGCGGCGGTGGCGCCCGCCTCGGCCTCGTTCACAAGGCGGTGCTCTGCCTGGGCCCGGGTCAGGCCCAGGTCGCGGCCCATCGCGGCGAGCAGCTCGGGCTGCGCCTCGGCGGCGCCGAGCGCCCGCGCGGCGCTCCGCGCGGCGGGCGCGGTCCCGGGGGAGGGCTGCGCGGCGGTCGCGGACCCGGCCTGAAGCCCGGCAAGGACCATCCCGGCGGCGGCCAGCGCGGTACACGCCGCACGGGCGTGTCGTCGGAGCATGGGGAGTCTCCTCGGTTCTCGGTGGGGGATCTGTCGAGAACCGTAGGAACCGACCCCGGTCCCCGGGCACCCTCCGATCCGCCCCCTCCCCGGCGATATGGCCCCCGGGGACCGCCGGTGGCGGCGGCCACGGGCGGTCACCGCCGCCCTGCCCGGGGGCACGACGGGCGGCGACCGGCAGCGGACAGGCGCCGGCACGTACGACGCCCGACCGCGCCCGGGCGGACCCGCGTCAGGCCCCCGCCGCCCCCGTCCGGCCCGCGCTGCGGGCCAGGGCCTCCGTGTGGGCCTCCCGGGTGTGGGCGAGGACGGCGGCGGCGTGGGCGGCGGCACGGCCCTCGGGGTGCCAGCCGAGGAGGTGGCGCCAGACGAGGGGGGCGCCGGCGAGGGGCCGGGTGACGATGCCGGGGGTGGCGGGGAAGGTCGCCCGGCAGAGGCCCACGGCCCGGCCCACCTGGACCAGGTGGACGCAGGAGGCGGTGTCCGTCTCGTACACCCGGGCCGGGGTGAAGCCGGCCCGCACGCACGCGGCGGCGAAGCAGTCGCCGAAGCAGCCGTCCCCCGGCACGTCCGTCCAGTCCGCGGCGGCCAGTTCGGCGAGGGCGACCTGCGGGCGGGCGGCCAGCGGATGGCCGGTCGCCAGCATCACGTACACGGGATCGCGGGCCACCTCCGTCCAGGCGAGCCGTCCCGCCTCCGGCGGGGAGCTCTCCCCGCAGGCCCCGACGAGCGCGAAGTCGAGCCGCCCCGCGGCCACTCCGCGCGCGAGCTCCCGCTCCGACCAGGAGGTGTACGTGGTCACCGGCGCGTCCGGCTCCGCCCGCGCGAGCCGGTCCACCAGGCCGCCGAGCAGCGGGCCGTGGGTGCCGCCGAGCCGGTGCCCGGCGGCGCCGTCGCGGGCGAACCGCACGGCCTCCTCCTGGAGTTCGCAGACGGCGGGCAGCACCACCCGCGCCCGGTCGAGGACCAGATCGCCGAGCGCGGTGGCCCGCACGCCGTCCCGGCCGCGCACGAACAGGGCGCCGCCCAGGGCCCGTTCGATCCGTTTGAGCTGGGCGCTCAGCGCCGGCTGCGCCAGTCCGAGGGCGGTCGCCGCGCGCGTGAGGCTGCCGGCCTCGGCGATCGCCCGGACCGTCTTCAGATGGCGCAACTCCAAGTCCATGCGGCCAGCTTGACGCCCCCCGCATGACAGGTCCAGACCAAGGGTGGGGGTATTCGGGTCAGCGGGCGCGGAGCCGCTCCGGCAGCCAGGCCAGCTGCGCCGCCTGCTGGAACGCTTCGCCGCCCTCGTGGTCGTTGAAGTCGTAGACCTCGATCGCCTTGTCCTCGTGCGCGTACGCGTTGAACGCCGCGAACACCGTCGACGGCGGGCACGTCAGGTCCTCCAGGGCGGTGGAGAACAGCGCCGGAGCCGTCGCGCGGGCCGCGAAGTGTACCCCGTCGAAGTAGGCGAGGGTCTCCCGCACCTTCTCCGTCCGACCCCGGTGCGTCTTCAGGTAGTTGCCGATCTCCCGGTACGGCGTCCGGTCCGTGACCGTCGTCGCGCGCGGGAAGTCGCACAGGAACGGCACGTCGGGCGCCACCGCCGCCAGGTCCGGCACGAGCCCCGACACGGCGACGGTGATGCCGCCGCCCTGGCTGACCCCGGTCACCGCGGTGCGCGCCGGGTCCACCAGCGGATGCGACCTCGCCGCCTCCACCGCGCGCACCGCGTCCGTGTAGACCCGCCGGTAGTAGTACGTCTCCGGGTCCTCGACGCCCCGCGTCATGAACCCGGGGAAGGCCGGCGCGCTGCCCACCGGGTCCGCGGTGTCGCCCGGCGCCCAACCGCTGCCCTGGCCGCGGGTGTCCATCACGAAGTGCGCGAACCCGGCCGAGGCCCACAGCAGATGGCTGTGCGCGAGCCCGCGCCCGCCGCCGTACCCGATGAACTCCACGACGACCGGCAGCGGCTCGGTGGCGCCGGCCGGAATCACGAACCAGCCCTTGACCGGCTGCCCGTCGAAACCGGAATATGTCACGTCGTACGTCTCCACCGTCGCGAGACCGGTCGCCACCCGCTCGAACCGGGCGTCGAGGTCGTGCTTCCGCGCCTCGTCGAGGGTCCCGGCCCAGAAGGCGTCGAAGTCGCCCGGCTCCACGGACGCGCTGCGGTACTCGCGGAGCTGGTCGAGGGGCAGGTCGAAGAGGGTCATGCGCACCACCTGGTCGGTCGTCACGTTCGAAATGTCGACCGGTCGGACCCGGCCCGACCCACCCTAACGTGCACATACGTGAGTGCGATCCTCGATCTTCTGTCCAGACCCGAGCGAGCCTTGTTTCCCCGGGGCGCCTCCTGGAGTCAAGGTGGGGGCCGACAGCGACGAACGGAGGGGTGTGGTGATTGTCGGAGTCCTCAAGGAGGCCCGGGACGGCGAGCGGCGGGTGGCCGCGACGCCTGTCACCGTCGAGAAGATCCGCGGGTTGGGATACGAGGTCGTCGTCGACCCGGGCGCGGGTGCCGCGGCCGGTTTCGCCGACACCGCGTACGAGGAGGCCGGCGCCCGCGTCGGCAGGGCGATCGAGGCGGACGTCGTCCTGGGGGTGAACGCCCCGCCGTCCGACCAGTTGGACCAGGCGAACCCCGGGGCCAAGGTCATCGCCCTGTTCGCCCCCGCGTCCGACCCGACGATGGTCGAGGACCTGGCCCGGCGCCCCCTCACCGTCCTGTCCATGGACGCCGTGCCCCGCATCAGCCGGGCCCAGTCCATGGACGTCCTGTCCTCGATGGCGAACATCGCCGGCTACCGCGCCGTCGTCGAGGCGGCCCACGAGTTCGGCCGCTTCTTCACCGGCCAGGTGACCGCCGCCGGCAAGGTGCCGCCGGCCCGGGTCCTCGTCGCCGGCGCGGGCGTCGCCGGTCTGGCCGCGATCGGCACCGCGGGCTCGCTCGGCGCGATCGTCCGCGCCACCGACCCGCGCCCCGAAGTCGCCGACCAGGTCCGCTCGATGGGCGGCGAGTACCTGTCGATCGAGTCCGCCGAGGCGGAGGTCTCGGCGACCGGCTACGCCAAGGAGATGGGCGACGACTACAAGGCCCGCGAGGCCGCCCTCTACGCCGCCCAGTGCCGCGAGGCCGACATCGTCATCACCACCGCGCTGATCCCGGGCCGCCCCGCGCCCCGGCTCCTCACGGCGGAGATGGTCGCCACCATGAAGCCCGGCTCGGTCATCGTGGACATGGCCGCGTCCAACGGCGGCAACGTCGAGGGCTCCGTCGCGGGCAAGCGCGTCGTCACCGCGAACGGCGTCACCATCCTCGGCTACACCGACCTCGCCGGCCGGCTCCCCGCCCAGGCCTCCCAGCTCTACGGCACCAACCTGCTCAACCTCCTGAAGCTGATGACCCCCGGCAAGGACGGCGCGCTCGTCCTCGACTGGGACGACCCGGTGCAGCGCTCCGTCACCATCGTGCGCGACGGCGAGACGACCTGGCCGCCGCCGCCGGTCCAGGTCTCGGCGGCCCCCGCGGCCGCCGCCGCGAGCACGCCGGCGCCGGTCTCGCCGGTGAAGACCCCGATGAGCCCGGGGCGCCGCTTCACGGCCGTCGCCCTCTCGGCCCTCGCGCTCTTCCTCGTCGTCGGCTTCGCCCCGGCCGCACTGCTGCCGCACGTGACCGTCTTCGTGCTGGCGATCGTGATCGGCTACTACGTGATCGGGCACGTCCACCACGCCCTGCACACCCCGCTGATGTCCGTCACGAACGCGATCTCCGGGATCATCGTCGTCGGCGCGCTGCTGCAGATCGGACACGGCGGCACCGTCGTCACCGTGCTCTCCGCCGCAGCCATCCTGCTGGCGAGCATCAACGTCTTCGGCGGCTTCGCGGTGACGCGTCGCATGCTTGCAATGTTCAACAGGAGCTGACATGTCCGCCACACACGCTGCACAGGCGGCCTACCTCATCGCCGCCGTCCTCTTCATCCTCGCCCTCGCCGGACTCTCCAAGCACGAATCCGCCCGGCTCGGCAACGCCTTCGGCATGTTCGGCATGGGCGTCGCCCTCGTCGCCACCATCGTCCTCGCCGCCGACCGGGGCATCGCCGCCGGCGCCGCCGGACTGCTCGCCGTCGCGATGCTCGCCGGCGCGGTCATCGGCTTCTGGCGGGCCCGCGGCGTCGAGATGACCGGCATGCCCGAACTCATCGCCCTGCTCCACTCCTTCGTCGGTCTCGCCGCCGTCCTCGTCGGCTGGAACGGCTACCTGGAGGTGGAGCACCACCCGGGCGGCTCCGAGGCCGCCGCGCTCGACGCGCTCGGCACCCTCGGCATCCACCACGCCGAGGTCCTCATCGGGGTCTTCATCGGCGCCGTCACCTTCACCGGCTCCGTCGTCGCCTACCTCAAGCTCGCGGCCCGCATCAACTCCAAGCCGCTCGTGCTCCCCGGCAAGAACGTCCTCAACCTCGGCGCGCTCGCCGTCTTCCTGGTCCTCACCGTCCTGTTCACCATCGAGCCCAACCTCTGGCTGCTCGTCGCCGCCACGGCCGTGGCCCTGGCCCTCGGCTGGCACCTCGTCGCCTCCATCGGCGGCGGCGACATGCCGGTCGTCGTCTCGATGCTCAACAGCTACTCCGGCTGGGCCGCCGCCGCCTCCGGCTTCCTCCTCGGCAACGACCTGCTGATCGTCACCGGCGCCCTCGTCGGCTCCTCCGGTGCCTACCTCAGCTACATCATGTGCAAGGCGATGAACCGGTCGTTCCTGTCCGTGATCGCCGGAGGCTTCGGCATCGAGGCCCCGTCGAGCTCCGACGTCGACTACGGCGAGCACCAGGAGATCACCGCCCAGGGCGCCGCCGAGGCCCTCGCCGCCGCCCGCTCGGTCGTCATCACCCCCGGCTACGGCATGGCCGTCGCCCAGGCCCAGTACCCGGTCGCGGAACTCGCCTCCAAGCTGCGGGCCCGGGGCGTCGAGGTCCGCTTCGGCATCCACCCCGTAGCCGGCCGGCTCCCCGGCCACATGAACGTCCTGCTGGCCGAGGCCAAGGTCCCGTACGACGTCGTCCTGGAGATGGACGAGATCAACGACGACTTCGCCGACACCGACGTCGTCCTCGTCATCGGCGCCAACGACACGGTCAACCCGGCCGGCGCGGAGGACCCCTCCAGCCCCATCGCCGGCATGCCCGTCCTCACCGTCTGGGAGGCCGGGCAGGTCATCGTCTTCAAGCGCTCGATGGCCTCCGGCTACGCGGGCGTCCAGAACCCGCTGTTCTTCCGCGAGAACACCGCCATGCTCTTCGGCGACGC
This sequence comes from Streptomyces sp. R302, assembly GCF_012927245.1. Taxonomy (GTDB): domain Bacteria; phylum Actinomycetota; class Actinomycetes; order Streptomycetales; family Streptomycetaceae; genus Streptomyces. The sequence continues at coordinate 258,666 of NZ_JABBGE010000006.1, read as the reverse complement.
CAAGGACCGGGTCGAGGCCATCGTCAGCGCGCTCTGACCCCGGCCCACCCCCACCCCCCACCGCCGCCCGCTGTCAGCGGGCGGCGGTATCGTCGTCCACGGCCGAGGGGACGGCGAGGGGGAGAGCGGCGCGATGGGCGTGAGGACGGTGGGCCCGGCGTGGGCCGAGGAAGGGCTCGGGCGCGGAAGCCTCAAGTCACCGCTGTCCGTCGAAGGACCCGTCTGGCGGCTGGTCGACCGGCTCGTGCCCGGCGTCTCCAGCGTCACCAAGTACGTCCGCTACTACACCCTCTACGCCGCCGTCGCCGCCGAGGCCGAGCGGCGGAGCCTCGGCACCGAGGAGTGCCGCACCCTGCTGCGCCGCGCGGAGGCGCTGCTCGCCGCCGCCCAGATCGCCCGCTCGCCCGACGGCATCCCCGCCGGGCTCGTTCCCCACGGCCACGACCGCGTCCAGCCGGCCCTCGCCGCCGACGACGGCCTCGACCTGGACCGGGCGGCGCGGGACTACTCGCCCCGCACCTGGGGCTTCTGGTCCCAGTACACCGCGCCCGCCCAGATCCTCGGCATCGTCACGTCCGGCCGGGACGGGCTCCGGCCCGGACGGCACGCCTGCCCCGCCGACGTACGCGCGCTCTTCGCGCCCCTGCTCGCCGTCGCCGGCTCCGGGCGGCCCGAGGCCCGGCCCGCCGAACTCGCCGAGGCCGGGGCCGCCGCGCTCGGCGAACCCTGCGAGGCCGAACGGGAGTGGCTCGCCGGCCTGCTGACCGCCACCGCCGGAGGCACGCACCGGCCGGAGGCCTGGGAGGCCACCGACCGGACACGACGCGCCACCCTGCGGGTGCTCGCCCGGTCCGTCGCCCTGCACGCCGGGGACTCGTACACCGACCGCCTGCGGGAGACCGTCGCCTTCGGCCCGCTCCTCGCCGAGGACCCGTTCCTCTCCGCCATACCCGAGGCCGCCCGTTGGCGGGGACTGCTCCTTCGCCACTACTCCGTCTCCGCCTGGCGCCGCCTCTGGGCCGACCTCGTGGCCCAAGTCGGCACCGAGGACGGGCCGGACGGCGGACGGGACCGCTCGGCCGCCGACCTCCGCGCCTGGCTCTGCGACCACATGCCGGACGGCACGGTCGACCGCGAGCTCGCCGCCCTCGGCCCCGTCCACGACGCCTCCGGACACCCCCTCCCCGTGGAGCGGGAGCTCATGGACGACCGGGACCGGCCGGCGCCGTGGCGGGACGTCCTCGTCCTCCTCACCGGCGGCCTCCGCGCCCACCGGGCCGACGACGGCACCCACCCCGCCGACCCGCTCGCCGCCCACGCCCGGCGCGCCTTCCTCGGCGACCGCCAGGAGTTCCTCGACCCGAGATGGATGGCCGGCCTGCTGCGCGAGTACGGCCCCCGGCCCGTGCGCGACCTGGGCTCCCGCCTCGTCGACGACATGCTGGCCCAGTCCCGGCGGGTCGCCCTCCGCAAACTCCGCTACGACCCCCGGACCGGCCGCCACCGCGTCTTCTCGCGCCTGCACATGCGCAACGACCGCTACTTCAGGCTCGGCGAGGAGTCCAGCGCGGAGATCGGCATCCGCGTCCACCAACTCGCCTCCGTCGCCCGGCAGCTCGGCCTCTTCGCCGCCGACGACGCCCGGGGCGGCGCACCGACCCTGACGGACCACGCACGCACGAGCCTGGACGTGATGCCATGACCACAGCGGTGCACACCGGATTCGCCTCCCCCGTCTCCCTCCTGTGGGACTGGGAGCAGCAGGGCAAGGGGCCCCTGCGGGAGTTCCTCGTCCTCGGCTACACCACCGACCTCCCCTTCCTCGAAGCCGTCGCCGTGCCCAGGGCCCGCGCCCTCGGCGCCCGCGTCGCGATCCTCGGCGACGCCGGACACGCTCTGTACGAGGCCGTCGACGTCCGCCTCGCCGGGCGCGGCTACCTCCACGGCGTCGCCGCGTGCCACGGCGCCTTCCACCCCAAACTCGCCCTGCTCCTCGGCGACGACGCCTGCCGCGTCGCCATCGGCTCCGGCAACCCCACCCAGTCCGGCTGGGGCACCAACGACGAACTGTGGACCGTCGTCACCACCGACGACGGCGCCTCCCACCCGCTGCTCGCCGACCTCGCCGACTGGCTGGAGCAGCTCCCGGACGCCGTCGCCCTGACCTCCTGGTGGGCGGAGTACCTGCGCCACCTCGCCGAGCTCCTGACCGTCCTGCACTGCGAGGCCCCGCCCACCGAGACCGAAGGGCCGGAGGTGGAACTGGCGCACAACCTGCGTACGCCCCTCATCGACCGCCTCCCCGGGACACCGGTGGACGAACTCCGCCTGTACGCCCCCTTCGTGGACCCCTCGGGAGAGCTCCTGCGCCTGCTGCGCGAGCGACTGACCCCCGGGGAGATCACCCTCGGCATCCAGCGCCGCTGGACCAGCTACGACTCCGACGGCGTCCGCAAGGCCTTCGACGGACACGACGCCGCCCGGGTGCGCGAACTCGCCGAGACCCGGATGCGCCACGGCAAGCTCGTCGAATGGCGCGTCGGCGACACCTGGCACGCCCTCACCGGAAGCCCCAACCTGACCCGGGCCGCCCTCGCCCGCGCGGTCGGCGACGCCACCGGCGGCACGGCCGAAGGCCCCGCCCGCAACTGCGAACTCGCCGTCATCGCCCACGACACCACCCCGCTGCTGCCCGACGAAGGCCCCGTCGGACCCGTCCAGGAACTCACCGGATCCACCGTGGCACCCCGGGACGCGACGGACGCGCCCCCGGCGCTCGTCCTCCTCGGCGTCCGCGAGCACGGCCCCCTCCTGGAGGCCGTCCTCGGCCGCCGCCCCGCCGGCGCGGAGGTCACCGTCGAGATCTCCACCGACGGCGGCGCGCCCGGCTCGTGGCACCCGATCGGCCCGATCCCCGCCGACCGGAACACCGGCACCTTCCCGTGGACCGCCGCCCCCGGAGCGGCCGTACGCGCGAGCTGCCGACTCGCCGACGGGACGTACGTCGAATCCGCCGCAGCCTTCCTCTACGACGCCGAGGGCTGCGCACCGCGCGGCGCCGCCGACACCGTGCCGCGCCTCTCCGGCGGCTACGCGGTCGACGACCTGTTCCAGGACCCGGCGGCCGCGCGCCGCTTCGAGCAGGACATCGCCCGACTGCGCGAACTCGTCGTCACGGACGCGGGCACACCGGGCACGGCGTCCCCGACGCCGGCCGAGTGCGCCCGGACACTGGGACCGGAGCTCACCGAGGTGGCCTACGGCCCGCTCGCGACGGACCTCCCGGAGCTGACACGGATCCCGGCACCGCGCCGCTGGCAGCTCTCGGAGTACGCCACGAGGGACGAGGAGCACGAGGAGTACGACGGGGAGGACGGGTCCGGGTCCGAGTACGCGGCGGAGGAGGCCGCCCCTGAGGCGGGGGAGGGCCCGCTCCCCGACAGCGCCCGCGAGCAGGCCCGCGCCTGGATGACCCGACTGGCCCGGCGACTCGCGTCGGAGGAATCGGATCACCCCTGGTCGCCGCCGACGACCCTGCTGGTCACCGCCCTGCACCTCCAGCTGCTCGCCGCCGGTGCCTGGGACGAGGACGACTACGCGTGGCGCACCGTCACCGCCGACCTCCTCCACGCCCTCGGCGCCACGGACGAGGACCCCGCAGGGCCCCAGCGGCAGCGGCTCGACGCGGTGATCGCCGTCTGCGTGTCCCTCCTCGGGCTGCACGGCGAGTTCGAGGGGCCGGAGGCCGAGCCGGTCGCGGCGGCCGCCTGGAGGACCGGCCGGGGCGCGGTCGCCCGCGCCGAGCCGGAGCACGCGACGGACCTCTACCTCCCGGCGGGCCGCCGGGGCGCCCCCGTGGCCACCGAGACCGACGTCGAGGCCCTCGGCAAGCGGGCCCGCGCCGTGCCGGACCCCATGGCCGAGGCGCACCGCGCGCTCGCCGCCGCCCACCTGGGCGCCCGCCACGAGTCCGGGGTCTGGGAGCTCACGGGCGAGTTCGCCAACCCGCAGGCGGCCTGCGCGAAGGCGGTCACGGTCCTGGCCGGCCTGCCCGACGGCCAGTGGCCGGGGCCCGTACTCGTCCGCGCCCACGCCCGGGGCACCGGCGTCCCCTGCTTCATGGCCTGGAGCCGTCCCCTCCTCGTCCGCCGACGGGGCAGGGTGTGGAGCAGTTTCCGCATCCTCGCCCCGGCGACCCCGTACGCCACCTTCCAGAACGGCGCCCCGCGCCCCACGGCCCAGGGCGCCCAGGCCGAACGCGACCTCGGCGACCTCCTGGCCGCGGCCGGCCTGGACCCCGTGTCCGTCTTCCTCCACCTCCAGACCTGACCGGACGGCCCCTGGAAGCGGCCGCGCGTCCTCCACGTGCGGCGGCACGAAGCCGAAGCGAGAGGCGCTCGTCGAGGAGGCCGTCGGCCGCGACCCGGGCGGGCGGGTCTCCCCGTACGTCTCGCTCAGCTCGGTGACTTCGCGACGGCGACGGGACGTAGCCGACTCACCGCACGGGAGGCCTCCTTCATCGCCGCCGGCCCCGCGGCGCATGCATGGGCGGAGGGTGGGAAGTTGCCTGGTGGACGACCGGTGTCGCGGCGAACGGCGCGGACCGGGGTCCGAGGAGGTGGCGTCATGGTTCCGATTCTGCTTGTCCTGCTTCTGATCCTCGTGCTCTTCGGGGCCGGGTTCGCGGTCGAAGTCCTGTGGTACATCGCCCTGGCCGTCCTGGTGCTGTGGGTGCTGGGCTTCTTCTTCCGGGGTGCGCAGGGGCGCTGGTACCGCTGGTGACCGGGAGGCGTCGTCAGCCCTCGACGCCGGTCGTGGTGTGGGCGGATCCGACCGGCTTGGACTCCGGTGAGCCGCGCTGGCGGAGATAGACCGACAGGATGGCCATCGCGGCGACGGCGAGGAGCTCCGACTGCCAGTTCTGCAGCGAACGGCTCCAGAAGTCGGAGGACGCGAGGTAGGCACCCCAGTCGAGCGGTGCCTGGAGCTGTCGCAGCCGCCCGCCGTTGTACGCCGCGGCTCCGGTGACGGACTGGGCGAACCACGAAAGGAGGAAGAGCGCCGCCATGGCCAGGCCCAGGGACCGGGAGTAGGCGCCCTGACGCCAGTCCTTGGTGCCGGCCCAGCGCGGCGAGTCGGGGCGGGCATGGTCGCCCATGTGCTGGTCGCGGTCGCTCTCGGTGCCCGCCCGTTCCAGGGGCTTCGACTCCGGCGAGCCGCGCTGCAAGAGGTGGACGGTGCCGAACACGTACAGGAAGAACTGCAGGAACTCCGACTGCCAGTTCTCGGTGACGTCGACGGCGAAGTCCGAGGACATCAGGTAGGCGCCGAACCCGATCTGCTGGAGTCCTTCGACGGCCAGCTGTTCGTTGAACTCGGCTCGTCCGTCGACCGCGGGACGCACCCCGCCGCGGTCACCTTCCACCCGTCGTCGAACTGCGACAGGAACAGGGTGTCGCCCGTCATGCGCAGCAGCGCGTCGCGCCCGTACACGTCGACGCCGCGCGCGGCACCGGACGGCGGCAGGCCGAGCTCCCGCAGGGCCGGGCCGCACGGGCCCTTGGCGTCCTCCTCGACCGCGTCGCGGGTCTCGGGGGCGAGGAGCGCGCAGGCGGCGCGGTGGTCCCCGGCGGCCAGCGCCGCGGCGAAGCCGCGACCGGCGGCGGAGGCGCCGTCCTCGCGCGCCGCGGACGCTCCGCAGCCGGACAGGACGCCCGCGATCAGCAGGACACCGGCCGCACGCACCGGTGCCGCACGCAGAGGTGTCGACATGGGCTCACTCTGCCCGTGCGGTCCGCCGCGGGCCGCCCCGCGCCGCCGCAGGCACCGCGGCCTTCACCCGTTCGCGCCCTCCCGCCGCGCGGCGTCGCCCGCGCCGAGCCCCGCCGTGACGCGGAGCAGTCCTCCGGGGTCGGGGAGCGGGAGGAGGTCGGCGGCCTGGAAGACGCTGGTCAGGGCGGTCTGGAGGGCGGTGCGCAGACCGGGGATCCCGGCCGCGATCCCGACGTCGGGATCACCGGCGTGGGCGGTGATGATGGGCCGGATCAGATGGTCGGCGTGCCAGAAGACGACCACGGCCGGCCCGTCGCGGGTGGTGGTCAGACCGCTGTCCGGTCCGAACCCGGCCTCGGCGAGCAGGATCTGGACGTCGTGGAGCAGGTCACGGGGCATGATCGTCTCCGCCGGGAGGGGCCTCGGCGGCCGGGAACCCCAGGAGGTCGGCGGTGCGCGTGAGGTCGAGCAGACGGGCGACCCGGGCGCTCGCCGAGACGACCGACAGTCGGCTGTGCCGGGCCTCGGCCAGCAGACGGACGTGCAGCAGCGTGTTCAGTCCGGTGGAGTCGCAGAAGGAGACCTCGGACAGGTCCAGCGTGAGCGGGGCGCCGTGCCCTGCGAGGGACAGGGCGGCCGTGAGTACGGTCTCCAGCTCGCCGGCGTTGTCCAGGTCGATCTCGCCGCCCAGACGCACGACCGTTCCGGCCCCGCGCGCCTCCGTCCGGTGCCGCAGCCGTTCGCCGGCGCGGTCCCCGGGGGACGCGGGAGGTGGTGGGGCGGGAGAACGTGTCATGCCTCCTCCTGGGAGGGAGGGCCTGTCCTCCGAGTCTGCGCCTCGGCCGCATACCGGTCAACAGTTACGTGAAACGTTCTTCGCATGATCGGGCGGCGAGGGGGAAGAATCCCGTCATGCAGGGCAACGGAGCAAGCCCGGGATGGACCTTCCTCACCAGCCACGCGCGGGTGCTGCTGGCGATCGCCCGGGACCCGGGCATCCGGTTGCGGGACGTCGCGGCCCACTGCGGCATCACCGAGCGCACCGTGCAGAACATCGTCGCCGACCTCGAAGCGGGCGGATACCTCACCCGGACCCGGGCCACCGACGGCCGCCGCAACGTGTACCGCATCGACCCCGCCGCGCCCTTCCGGCACCCGGCCGAGGCCGGCCACGAGATCGCCGGGCTTCTCGAACTCCTCGGCCCCCGGCCGGATCGAGCGCCGCGCGACGACGTGTACGAGCACGCCCCGAGGGGCCGGTGACGCGCGGCGGGCGTCAGCCGGGGTGTCGGGCGAGGCCGGCGTCGGCGCGGTCGGCCGCGAGGGCGAGCACCTGGTCGGTGCCCGTCAGCTCGAAGAGGCGCCGGATCTGCCCGGTGAAGGGCCCCACGAGCACGAGCTGCCCCGGGTGGCCGTGCGCCTCCAGGAGCTCGTTGAGGAAGGAGGAGTCGCCGAACGTCACGCCCGAGAGGTCGAGGGCGATCCGCTCCGCGTCCGCCGCGTACGCGTCGTCGAGCGCCGCGCGCAGACACGGCAGCGTGTCCCGGTCGAACTCCCCGCGGACGACCAGCAGCCATGTGTCCGGGGGAGCGGAGAGGTCACGGGTGACCGTCGCGACGCCCCGGGACTTGTACGTGTGCGCGCCCGACGCCACGAAGCCCTGCGGAATTCCGTCCTCGGCGAACTCTGCGCTCTTCGTCATCTGCGGATCGCCTGGTTCCCGGAGGGGTCGTGTCGGTACACGCTGTCCCTCCAGTATGCGCCCGGCTCCGCTCGGATCGAGGAGGGCGCCTCAGCCGGGCGGGCACTCGGTGTCGACGTGAGCCCGGACGACGGCGCCCGAGGCGGGCGTGCTGCGCCGGACGGTGACGTCCCGGGCGAGGAGCGTGACCAGATCCCACCAGAACACGTACGGCCCATGGGCGGTCGCGGCCTCGGACGGCGGCCGGGCACCCATGACCAGGATGTCGAGGCCGTCGGAGGCGAGCCGCAGCTCCAGCACGCACAAGCCGCCCGCGTGGGCGACGAGCTCGCTGGCGATCAGCGCGGCGTCGTCCTCCGACGCCTGGCGGACGACCTGGCCGAAGAACAGGGCCTGGTCGGCCAGCCGGTGCACCTCGCGCCGGGCGTACGCCGCCGCCCCGGGCCCTCCCACGGGCTGGGACCGCTGCCGCAGGCAGACCTCCATCCGTAGCACCTCCTCGCCCTGCGTTCCTGCCCTGCCTCTGCCCCGCACGGTGCCACCCACGCACCCTTACGCCTCCCGAACTTCCCTCGCGCGGGAGTGGGCGCGTCCTGCGCGGAGCGGGCCCCCGGCGGAAGGGGATCGCCGGGGGCCCTGTCGTGTCCGCGGAAGGCGGTGGCCTCCGTCGCGGCGACGACCCGCTCGTGCCTGCGGATCTCAGGTGTGCCGCTTCATCGCGTCACGGGCCTTCTCGGCCGCCTCGCGGACCTTGCCTTCGGCCTGCTCCGCCTTGCCCTCCGCTTCCATGCGCCGGTCGCCCGTCGCCTTGCCCAGGGCCTCCTTGGCCTTGCCCTTGCCCTTGTGCATCGCGCTCTTGCCCATCACACGTTCCTTTCCGTCACTCACGGCTCCCGCCGTCGTCGAGGGCCCGGACGATCGCCGCCGAGAAGGCGTCGAGGTCGCGCGGCCTGCGGGAGGTGATCAGGGGATGCGGCCCCGAGGTGTCGACGACGACCGCGTGGTCCGTCCAGGTGCCCCCGGCGTTCTCCAGATCGGGACGGAGCGAGGGGTACGAGGTGAGTTCCCGGCCCTTGGCGAGCCCGCTGTCGACGAGCAGCCACGGCCCGTGGCAGATGGCGGCCACCGGTTTTCCGGCGGCGGCGAAGGCCGAGACGAGACGGCGTGCGTCGGCGTCCGTCCGCAGCCGGTCGGCGTTGAGCGTGCCTCCGGGCACGACCACGGCGTCGTAACCCTCCGCGGTCTCCCGCGCGAGGGTCGTGTCCGGTCGGACGACGGCACCGGGATCGCGGTCGGAGACGAGGGTCCGTACGGGTTCGTCCTTCCGCGCGGCGATCACGACGCGGGCCCCGCTCTCGCGGAGGGCGGCGACCGGTCTCGTCAACTCATCCTGTTCCGTACCGTAGTTGGTGGTCAGGACCAGCACGTTCCGTCCATCGAGCGACACGGTTCGTCTCCTCTCCGGTAGCCGGTGCGGCCGGGGCGGCCGCTGTCGTCGGTGCGGCTCCCCGCTTCGGCGCCTCACCGCCCGGGCGGGTCCTCAAACGTGCCCTCGCCGCCCGATCCCGGCCGGCCGGCCGCGTCGAGGACCGCGCGGATCACCACCAGCTGCTCCGTACGGGCCTTCGGCGGGATCAGCCCCCGTTCCCTCAGCCACCCGGCGCGCGCCGTCGTGACCGGCCCGAACGGCTGGGTCCTGCGCGCCGCCACGTACGCCCGAAGCCCCCTGCGTTCCAGGGCCGCCAGGCTGTCGGAGACACCGCTCAGCGACGACTGGACGAGCAGCAGCACGCCGTGGGCCACGAGGAGCGCGGGGGCGGCGTGGCAGATCCGGTCGAGCAGCAGCCGGCCGTCGGGGCCCGCGTCCCAGGCCAGGCCCGGGCCCCGGGGCGGCCCGCGCGACGGGAGGGCGGGCACGTAGGGCGGGTTGACGGTGACGAGGTCGAACCGTTCGCCGGTCACCGGCGCCGTGAGGTCGCCGCGGAGGACCCGGATCCGGCAGCGGTGGAGCGTGGCGTTGACCCGTGCCGTGGCCGCGGAGACGCCGGAGACGTCGACCGCCGTCGCCTCCGCGCCCCTGCGGGCCGCGGCGATGGCGAGGACGCCCGTCCCCGTGCACAGATCCAGCGTGCGCGCGCTCGGCCCCAGCTCCTCCCGGGCGAGGCTCTCCATCAGCAGGGCCGTGTCGCCCTGCGGGGCGTACACGCCCGGCGGCCTGACCACGCGCATGCCGACCCTCCCTCCGTTCATGCCGTGGCGGTCGTCTCCGCGAGGGAGTCGACCACGTCGGTGAGGCGCCGGTGCCGGCGGTAGACGGCCCGCTGCCGTGCCGCGCCCGCGCCCCGGGCGCGGATGCGCCGCCACTGGCACAGGGCGCGTCCGGTGTCGCCGACGGCGTCGAGCCCCGGCCGCGCCCGGTCCACCAGCCGGTCGCCAAGGTCGGCGGCGGGCACCTCCCGGCCCGTGCGGGGATCGAGGCCGAAGCCGGAGAGGCCGTAGCGGGCGGCCAGCTCGTGGGCGAGGAGCAGCCGGCGGTGGGGCACCCGCGGGGCCGGGCGGCCGTCGAGCACCTCCGGAAGCAGCGCCATGGCCAACCCCCGTACCAGACACGCCAGCAGGACGACGGTGTCCACGTCGGCGTTGGCGTCGGCGACCCGGATCTCCAGGGTCGGGACGTGCTCGGAGGGGCGGGCGTACCAGTAGACCATCCGCCGGTCGAGCAGGGTGCCGGTCCGCACCAGCTCCGCCACGCGGGAGAGGTAGCGCGGCTCGTCGAGGTCCGGGGCGGGGCCGACGGTGGGCCACCTGGCGTACTCCACCGAACGCCAGCTGTCGAAGCCCGTGTCGCGGCTCCGCGCGTACGGCGAGTTGGCGGTGATCGCCTGAAGCACCGGCAGCCAGGGCGCCATGCGCCGGGAGAGTCCGAGCGCGGCGTCCCGCTCCAGGGTCCCCACGTGGATGTGACAGCCGCAGACCAGGCCGTCGACGCGGCCGAAGTGGGACGCGTACCGGCGCGCCATGCGTCGGTACCGTTCCGTGTCGGTGACCGTCAGCGGACGCGTGGGCGGCAGCACCGAGGTGCCGGTGGCGACCGGGCGGCAGCGTGCCGTACGGGCCGCTTCCCCCAGCACCGCGCGCATCCAGGACAGCTCGTCGCGCAGGTCGCGGCACGAGGCCGTGGGCCGAGTGGCGGTCTCCACCTGGGCGTTGAAGAACTCCCGCTGCACCTGCTCCCCGAGCACCCGACCGGCCGAGGCGAGCACCTCGGGAGCCCGGTCCACGGGGGTCCGGCTGACGCGGTCGACGAGCATGAACTCCTCCTCGACCCCCATCGTCAGGATCTTCATGGCCGGCTCCTCGCGTCGGCAGGCGGCTACCCGGCACGGGCTCGCGCACTCGCCCGGTCGCGGCGCGCGGTTCGAGCCCGGCGGGGCGGGCAGTCGCGCCGTATCGACGCTGTCGACGCGACGGAGGGTGTGTGATGTCGGCTTCCCCGAACGCCCATGGTTGTCCGCCGGTGCCGTGCCGTGAGGACGACGGAGCGGGACGCCCCGGCTCCGCACGCTCCCGCACGGATCCGCCCCGCCTCCGGCCGCTGCCGGAGGGGCCGCTGCTCGTCGAGGGGCCCGCGGAGATCGTCATGCCCGACGGGACGGTGATCCGCTGCGAGCGGCCCGTGATGGCCCTCTGCACCTGCCGGCGGAGCCTGCGGGCCCCCTTCTGCGACACCAGCCACCGGCGCCGCACCCGCAGATCGCCCGGGAAGGCGGCGAAGGGGGAGAAGGCAGAAAAGGTGGAGAAGGCGGAGAAGGCGGGGTCGTCATGACTCCGCTGCCGACGTCTTCCGCCACCGAGCCCGAATCCGCCAGGGCTCCCGGGACCCCCGAGGCCCCCGAGGCGCGGGGCGAGGTGTCCGGGGCGATACGGAGCCGACTGCTCGACGGCGGCGGCGCGCGGCTGCCGCGGCCCGCGGAGATCGCACGCTGCTCCCCGTACGGCGAGGATCTCCAGCTCGCCCTCCACCTCTGCTACGAGCTCCACTACCGCGGCTTCGCCGGCGTCCCCGACACCCTGGAATGGGACCCCGGCCTCCTTGGGGTGCGAGCCCTGCTGGAACACCGCTTCGAGAGCGCGCTGCGCCACGACTGCAGCCCCCTCCCGGACGTCGGCGAGGCCCTGGACGCCCTGCTCGTCGAACCGGCCGACGGCACCGGCGTCCCGGACTTCCTGATGTCCCGGGGCGAGTCGTGGCACCTCCGCGAGTACGCCGCCCTGCGCTCCGTCCACCAGCTGCGCGAGGCCGATCCGCACCTGTGGGTCGTGCCCCGGCTGCTCGGGCGCGCCAAGGCGGCGATGGTGGCCGTCGAGTACGACGAGTACGGCTGCGGGCGGCCGGAGCGGATGCACTCCCGGTTGTACGCGGACCTGATGGCCGCCCTCGACCTCGACCCCTCGTACGGGCGGTACACCGACGCCGCCGGCGCGGAACTCCTGGCGGCCTCGAACCTGATGTCGCTCTTCGGCCTGCACCGGAGACTGCGCGGGGCGCTCGTGGGCCACTTCGCCGTCCTGGAGACGACCTCGCCGCCCGCCGCCTCCCGCATCGCCGCGGCGACGCGCAGGACCGGGGCGGGCGCGGCCGCCGGGCGGTACTTCGACGAGCACGTGGAGGCCGACGCCGTCCACGAGCAGGTGGTGCGCCGGGACGTCGTGGGCGGCCTCCTGGACGCCGAGCCCGCGCTCGCCCCCGAGGTCGCCTTCGGCATCACCGCGACCTGCCTCCTGGAGGACCGGCTGGCCGCCCACGTCGTGGACGCCTGGTCCCGCTCCGCAAGCGCCCTGCGCACGCCCCTGTCGCCCGCCACCGCGCCCCACATGCGCTGATACGGCCCTTGAACTGCGAAAACGCTGGCAGAGAAGGGCCCCCGGGCCAGGCAGTACCGGACCGGCCGGCGCACCCGGCCCGCGCCGCCCGGTCCGGCTGACGCCGGGGACGTACGCACCGCCCTCCTGCTCAGGGGGTGAGCACGAGGCGGATGGGGTCTCCGATCTTCTTCTCCAGGCGGGCGACGGCGTCCGCGGCCTCCGCCAGCGGGACGTGGGCGCTGACGGAGGGGCCGAGGTCGATCCGTCCGGCGGCCGCCAGTCCGACGAGCTGTTCCACGTGCTCCGGCTCGGAGCCGTAGTGCCCGCGGATCTGCCGGACGTTGAAGCAGAAGTCGATGCTGTCGGCGACGGTGACCGGCTCGGGGGTGAGGCCGGCGAGCACCAGGACACCGTTCGGGCCGAGCACGGTGGTGGCCTGGGCGCGGGCCGCTCCGACGCCCGCGAAGTCGAAGGCGACGTCGATGCCCCGGCCCGCCGTGGCCTCGCGCACCGCCTCGGCGAAGTCTCCGGCCATGGGGTCGAGCGCGTGGTCGGCGCCGAAGAGGAGGGCGCGCTCGCGTGCGGAGGGCAGCGGGTCGACGGCGATGACGGGGGCGGCTCCGACCAGGCGGGCGAGCCGGATGCCGTGGGCGCCGAGGCCTCCGGCTCCCCAGATGCCGACGGCCTGGGCGGGGCGGACCGCGCCGGTCTCCACGATCGCGGCGTACGGGGTGGAGACGGCGTCGGGGATGATCGCGGCCTGGTCGAACGGCAGGTGGTCCGGGATGGGGAGCAGGGTGTCCTCGCGGGCGAGGGCGTACTGCGCCCAACCCCCGTCGTAGTCCACTCCCCGGGTCAGGGGCCGGCGGCAGAGCATGTGGCGCAGGCAGTCGGCGCAGTCGCCGCATGCCTGTCCGGCCTGGAGCACGACCCGCCGGCCGGGGGTCCAGTCGCCCTTCACGTCGGGGCCCACGGTGTGGACGACGCCTGCCACCTCGTGGCCGGGGGTGATGGCGCCGGAGTCCCTGACGGCGTCGACGGGGTAGAAGGGGCTCAGGCTGCCGTCGATCAGATGGATGTCGGACAGGCAGACGCCGGCGGCCCGCACCTCGACGAGGACCTCGCCCGGGCCGGGAACCGGGATCGGGACCTCTTCGACGGCGAAGGTACGGGTGTCCAGGCGCAGCCGTCCGGCCAGCATGGTGTTCATGCGGAAACCTCGATGTGTGCTCGGTGAATAGCGCGCACGCAGCTCGTGCGCTCGACATGGTCGGTTGACCATGTCGCTCAACCGTGTCCAGTGACGAGGTCGCCTGTCAAGCCGTTTCCGCCGGACGTTCGCAGGGCTCGTCGAGTTCCGTCGATCGACTGTGTCCTTCAATACAGTCAACCGACATGTTCACTCGACAAAGTCGCATGTAGGTTGGTGGGCGACTGCTGGAGTGCGACGAAAGGCACGCTCATGACTCAGGTGTCCGTAGGTGCGGCGCGGGCGATCCCCGAGCGCCCCCCGCTGCCCCTCGTAGGCCACGCGTTCAACGTTCCCGCGGGCGCGGACTTCCTGGCCTACCTGTTGAAGGAGTTCAGGGAGTTCGGACCCGTGTACCGGCTGCGCATCTTCGGGAGGGACACCGTCATGGTCGGCGGTCTGGACCTCGTGACCGAACTGTCGGACGAGAGCCGGTTCCGCAAGCACGTCCACGCCGACCTGGTCGAGGTCCGGGCCCTGGCCGGGGACGGTCTGTTCACCGCCTACAACCACGAACCGAACTGGCGCAAGGCCCACGACATCCTGATGCCCGCGTTCTCACTCGGCGCGATGCGCAGCTACCACGCCCCCATGCTCACGGTCGCCCGCTCGCTGATCGGCAAGTGGGACCGGCTGGCCGGGGTCCAGTCGGTGGACGTGCCCGACGAGATGACCCGGCTGACCTTCGACACGATCGGCCTGTGCGGCTTCGGCTACGACTTCGAGTCCTTCCGCCGCGACGACCTGCATCCGTTCGTCGAGGCGATGGCCCGGGCCCTCGTCTTCGCCCAGGAGAAGGGCGAGTCCATCCCGGGCTCCGAGCTGTTCAAGAGGAAGAAGGTCGAGCAGTTCCGCGAGGACGTCGACCTGATGACGGACCTCGTGGACGACGTGATCAGGGAGCGCCGCGCCTCCGGTGACACCGGCACGGACGACCTGATGGGGCTGATGCTGCACACCAAGGATCCCGTCACGGGCGAGCCGCTGGACGACGTCAACATCCGGCACCAGGTGATCACCTTCCTCATCGCCGGCCACGAGACCACCAGCAGCGCGCTCTCCTTCGCCCTGTACTACCTGACCAAGCACCCCGAGGTGCTCGCCAGGGCCCAGGCCGAGGTGGACGCCCTGTGGGGCGACACCGAATCCCCGGACCCCCAGTACGGTGACATCGGCAAGCTCACCTACATCCGCCAGATACTCAACGAGAGCCTGCGGCTGTGGCCGACGGCGCCCGCGTACGCCGTCGAGCCGATCGAGGACACCGTCATCGGGGGCAAGTACCCCGTACGCAAGGGCGATTCGCTGATGGTGATCGCCTCGGCCCTTCACCGCGACGCCGCCTGGGGGGAGAACGTCGAGCTGTTCGATCCCGAGCGCTTCACGCCCGAGCGGGAGGCGGCCCGCTCGGTCCACGCCTTCAAGCCGTTCGGCAACGGCGAACGGGCCTGCATCGGCCGCCAGTTCGCGCTGCACGAGGCCACCTTGCTGCTCGGCCTGCTGGTGCACCGCTACCGCCTGATCGACCACACCGACTACCAGCTGAAGATCAAGTCGACGCTGACCATCAAGCCCGACGGGTTCAGCCTGCGGCTCGCCCGCCGCACCGGCGACGAGCGGCGCCGGCCCGCCGCGACGGCGGCGGACCCGGCCACGAGCCGGACCGCGACCGTGGCGCGCCGGGCGAGCGGCACCGCGCTGACCCTGCTGCACGGCTCCAACCTCGGCACCTGCGCCGGCATCGCCCGCGACCTCGGCACGGACGGCGAGGAGCACGGTTTCACCCCGTCCGTCGCCTCCCTCGACCAGTACACGGAGAGGCTGGCCGGCTCCAAGGGCCCCGTCGTCATCGTCGCCGCTTCCTACAACGGCCGCCCCACCGACGACGCCGCCGAGTTCGTCGCCTCGCTGGAGCACCTCGCCCCCGGCTCGCTCGCCGGGCTGCGGTACGCCGTCCTCGGTGTCGGCGACCGCAACTGGGCGGCCACCTACCAGCGGATCCCCACCCTGATCGACGAGCGTCTGACCGCCGCCGGCGCCGTCCCGCTCCTGGAGCGCGGCAGCGCCGACGCCTCCGGCGACTTCGGCGGTGTGGTCGACCAGTGGACGGAAGACCTGTGGAAGGCGCTTCTGGACGAGTACGGCGAGGCCGCCGCCGGTGAGACGGCCGCCCCCGCGCCCGAGGCGGAAGGGGGAGGGCTTTACGAGCTGGAGGACACCTCGGAGTCGGTCCTCGGCGGTCTCGCCGAGCGCCACGGAGTCCGGCCGATGGAGGTCCTCGACGCGTACGAACTCGTCGACACCGACCACGAACTGGGGCGCTCCAAGCGGTTCCTGCGGCTCCGGCTGCCCGAGGGCGTCACCTACCGCACCGCCGACCACCTGGCCGTCCTGCCGAGCAACCCCGAGGCCCTCGTCCAGCGCGTCGCCGACCGCTTCGGCCTCGACCTGGACCGCACCGTCCGGCTGCGTGCCCGCCGCCGCAGCCGGGGCGCCCTGCCCGTCGACCGGCCGCTGACCCTGCGCCGCCTGCTCACCGACTTCGTCGAGCTCCAGGACGCGGCCACCCAGGAGCAGATCGCCGTGCTCGCCGAACACACCCCCTGCCCGCCCGAGAAGCAGCCGCTCCTCGCCTTCGCCACCGCCGAACCCGAGACCTTCCGGGAGCAGGTGACCGTCGCGGGGCTCAGCGTCCTGGACCTCCTGGAGCGCTACCGCGCGTGCGAACTGCCCTTCGAGCGCTTCCTGGAGCTGCTGCCCGTACTGCGTCCCCGGCACTACTCGATCTCGTCGTCCGCCGCGGCCCGGCCCGGCGAGGCCGACCTGATGGTGTCACTGCTCGCCGCGCCCCACCGCTCGGGAGAGGGCACCTTCCGGGGCATCGCCTCGCACTTCCTGCAGACCGTGGACGCGGGTGACGTGATCCAGGCCCGGGTGCTGCCGTGCAGCGAGTCCTTCCGCCTCCCCGAGGACACCTCCGTGCCGGTGATCCTGGTCAGCGCGGGCACCGGCCTCGCGCCCTTCCGCGGCGCGGTCCTCGACCGTCACCACAGCGGCTCGACCGGCACCCTGCTCTGCTACTTCGGCTGCGACCACCCGGACGTGGACTACCTCCACCGGGACGAGTTCGAGGCGGCCGAGGCGGCCGGCGCGGTGAGCATGCGCCCCACCTTCATGCACGCGCCCGAGAACGGCGCCCGCTTCGTCCAGGAGCGCATCGCCCGCGAGAGCGAGGAGGTGTGGGCGGTCCTGGAGGCCGGCGGACGCGTCTACATCTGCGGCGACGGCCGCCGGATGGCTCCCGCCGTCCGGGAGGCGTTCATGGCGATCCACCGTGAGCGGACCGGTGCGAGCGACGAGGAGGCCGTGGCCTGGCTCGCGGCCCTGGTCGCGTCCGGACGCTACGTCGAGGACGTCTGGGCCGGCTGATTCCCCCGCGGAAACGGTGGTGGGCACGCCTTCCCGGGTGTGCCCGCCACCGTTTCGCGTGGTGTCAGCCCACCGGTACGTCCGGGAGGTCGAGGTCCCCCTTCGCCAGCGCCACGGTCGCGGCCACGAGCGCCCGGAGCCCCGTCCGCTCGGTGGCCTCGTCCGGCAGGCACTGGAGGACCTGCATGGTGAGTCCGTCGAAGCCGGAGAGGAAGAAGCGCGCCACCGTCTCCGGGGACTCGGCCAGTTCCTGCCCCGTCCTCTCCGCCGTCTCCGTGATCACCTGCGCGGTCACCTCTATGACCCGCCGGTAGTGGCTCTGCCGGGCCTCGTTGAGACCGGGCACGCGCAGGGCGAACATGGTGAGCTCGCTGAGCAGCTGGTGGTGCGACGACGGCTCGCGCACGGTGCCCCACAGGGCACCCGCCAGGGCGCTGAAGGTCTCCTCGAAGCCCGCGTCCTGCGGCGCCGCCCGCTGCACCTGCGCGACCAGCTCGTCGGTGATCTGGTCCATGACGGCTCGGTACAGGTCCTCCTTCGTACCGAAGGTGTAGTGGACGGTGGCCTGCGCGACGCCGAGCTCCGCGGCGATGGCGCGGGTGCTCCCCGCGGCGACGCCCTCCCGGGTCATGAGGTCGATGGCCGCCTTGATCAACTGGGGGCGGCGCTCCGCCGCGGAAACATGAGCCATAGGCCCACTATATCGACTTAGTCGATCGATCAAGTCGGCGCGGAGCAGGCATTACGTCACTTCGGCGGTCGACGCGCCGGCCGCGGGGAGAGCCTGCTCGGCCCAGATGACCTTTCCCTCGCGGCCGTGTCGCGTCCCCCAGCGCTCCGCGCACTGGGCCACGAGGAGCAGGCCGCGGCCGCCTTCGTCGAAGGTCCGGGCGTGGCGCAGGTGCGGGGCGGTGCTGCTGGCGTCGGAGACCTCGCAGGTGAGCGTCGACTGGAGGATCAAGCGCAGCTGGATCGGGCTCTTGCCGTAGCGGATCGCGTTCGTCACCAGTTCGCTGACGACCAGCTCCGTGGTGAAGGAAAGATCTTCCAGCCCCCAGGCCGCCAGGACGTCGGAGGCGAAGCGGCGGGCCCCGGACACGGCCGCCGGATCGGACGGGAGGTCCATCGTGGCCACGTGGTCCGGGTCGAGGGCATGGGTCCGGGCGACGAGCAGGGCGACGTCATCGGCGGGGCGGCCGGGTAGCAGCGCGGCCAGCAGCCGGTCGCAGATCTCCTCCAGCGAGTCCGGCGCCGAGGCGAGGACGTCGTGCAGCGTGGCGAGTCCCAGGTCCACGTCACGCGTGCGGCCGGCGATCAGCCCATCGGTGTGCAGGACCAGCAGGCTGTCCTCCGCCAGCTCGAACTCGGCCGTCTCGAAAGGGAGTCCGCCCAGGCCGAGGGGCGGTCCGATCGGCACCTCGGGCGACTCGACCACCCTGGAGGACCGGGGGGTCTCGCCGGTGGCCGGGGAGGTCACCACGGTCGGCGGGAGATGGCCGGCACTGGCGAGGGAACACCGGCGGGAGACGGGGTCGTAGATCGCGTACAGGCAGGTGGCGCTGGTCTCGCCCTCGTCCGGCGACTCCTCGCGCTGCATCCGGATGACCACGTCGTCCAGATGCGTGAGGAGTTCGTCGGGCATGAGATCGATGTCGGCGAAGGCGCGGACGGCCGTGCGGAGTCGGCCCATGGTGGCGGCGGCGTGGAGGCCGCGACCGACCACGTCGCCGACGACCAGCGCGACGCGGGCCCCGGACAAGGGGATGACGTCGTACCAGTCGCCGCCCACACCCGTGCGGGAACCGGCGGGCAGGTATCGCGAAGCCGTATCGACGGCCGACTGCTTCGCCGTGTGCCGCGGCAGCAGGGTCCGCTGGAGGGTGAGCGCGGTGGAACGCTCCTGGGTGTACCGGCGGGCGTTGTCGATGGACACCGCCGCCCTGGAGGCGATCTCCTGGGCCAGCAGGAGATCGTCGTCGTCGAAGGGGACCGAGGTGCGATGGCGTACGAACTGCACCAGGCCCAGGGTGTCCCCGCGGGCGTGCAGGGGCACGAGGAGTACGGAGTGGAGGCCGAGGTCGCGCAGGACCCGGCCGTGGGACGCGGACGGAGCCACCCACGGGGGCAGCTCGGTTCCCGCGATGTGCTTCAGGACGGACCGTCCGGTGGCCAGTGCGCGCACCGGCTCCGAGTCGTCGGGGTAGGCGTGGGTCTCACCGACGCGGAGCCGGGACTCCGGACAGCCGTCGAGGACGGAACGCTGCGCGACGCGGCGCTGCGTCCGGGCCTCCGGCGAGCCCGTGCCCGTCTCGTCGAGGGCGGAGTCGAGGAGGTCGACGGTGACGAGGTCGGCGAAGTCCTCGGTGCAGACCTCCGTCAGCTCCTCGGCGGTGCGGGTGATGTCGAGTGTGGTCCCGACGAGCTTGCTCGCCCTGTCGGTGAGGGCGAACCGACCCTCCAGCAGACGGTCGCGTTCCTCCTGGTAGGCGGCGACGACCTCTTCCGAGGAGTGGTCCACGTAGTCGAAACCGAGCGTCACCAGCCTCATGGAGGCCAGGTGGATCAGGTGCCGGTCGGCGGTGAGACGGGCGGCCTCGGCCTGCACCTGTTCGAACAGACCGAGGTGGCCGAGCCGGTAGGAGCGCAGGAGCCGGCTCACCGGGATCCCCTGCCGGGCGTAGAGGCGGCCCAGGGCCAGGGCGGCCGGGGGAGCCTTCGACCCGCTCGCGCCGGGGCGGTTCTCCAGGAGATCCAGAAGGGCGGTGACGTGCTGGGCCGTCTCCTCCAGGGACAGGGCCCCGATGTCCGCGTTCTCCCACAGCTCGGGGAGCTCGCCGTTCATGCGCCGGAGCAGCAGGACGGCCAGCGTCGTCACCTGTGGTCTGAGGTGGCGGGCCAGCTGACCAAGGAACGCATCGACCTCGGTTCCCATAGGGCGAATGTACGGGAAAGCCATGACGTGCGCTCCTTGGACAACCGCGGCGGCTCCGGCCGGTCCGGGGCTCAGAGGCCGAGGTGGTCGCCCAGATCGGCGTAGTCGACCTGCCACAGGCCGGGAGAGCCCGTGGGGTACTGGGAGCGGAAGCCGAGCATGCGCTGGACACGCGGCGAGAGCGTCCTGGCGAGCTCCCTGTCGACCAGGAAGGGGTACGCCTCCTCGCCGGTGAGGAAGCCCGCGTTGAACGTGAAGGCGAGGCCACGCCGGTACTCGTCGCCGGTCCGGTTCGCGCCACCGCCGTGCGCGGTCTTGCCGCTGATCAGAAGGACGTCACCCGCGTTCATGACCGCGGGAATCGTCTGCTCGGGCGTCCCGCGGTCCTCGAAGTCGCTCCAGTGGTTGCTCCCGGGGATGACGCGGGTGGCGCCGTTCTCCTCCGTGAAGTCGGTCAGCGCG
This sequence comes from Streptomyces sp. R302, assembly GCF_012927245.1. Classification (GTDB taxonomy): domain Bacteria; phylum Actinomycetota; class Actinomycetes; order Streptomycetales; family Streptomycetaceae; genus Streptomyces. Next base: position 238,254 of record NZ_JABBGE010000006.1, on the reverse strand, counting down.
ACCAGGAAGTTGATGGTGACCTCCGGGCCGGCGGGCCCCATGCCGATGAACGGGAACCAGTTCTCCAGGTCACGGTGGAGCATCTGCGCCTGGTTGCCGGGGCCGATCTCGATCACCTGGGCGGTGGTCATCCAGTACGTGCCCGACTCCTGGAGGAAGACGAGGTCGCTGATCTCGTGGACCAGGGGATGATCGATGACCTCGCCGCGGAACGTGGCGCTGTGCGTCACCAGGTTCGTGAGGCGCTTGGTGTTGCTGCCGTGGAACGCGGCCACGACCTCGTTCTCGTGGGTCGACCCCGGGTCGAGCGCCCGCAGCGGCTGCTCGATCTCGGTGTTGAAGCGCGCGATCTGCTCCCGCGTCAGGAAGCCCTTGACGATGACGCCACCGTCACGGGTCACGATCCTGAGGATCTCCTCCGCCGACGTGTCGTTCGCCACGGACGTCAGGGGCTGGGCCTTGTTCTGTGTCGTCATGGGCGTCCTCTCCCTCGATGTGCGTCGCGGTCGATCGACCGCGCGTTTCCCTGTGGTTCCTGTGATGTCGGTCCTACTGTCGCCAGCCGGGACCGTGGGCGAGAACGACAGCGGGCACCTGCTTCGCCCGGGCCCGGTGCACGATGCACAGGTGTGGTCCGCTCCCAGGGACGCGCGCTGCCGAGCCATCCCAGGAGGAAGGCTCCCGGGACGGAGACCAGCCCGGGGGTGTGGAGCGGGAACAGGGCGAAATCCTGGTCCGGCGACAGCGCCCCCTCCGTTCCGGACACGGCGGGGGAGGCGAGGGTCAGGAGTACGCAGAGGGACAGCCCTCCGTAGACCAGCCACAGCAGCCCCCGGCGGTCGAAGCCGGTCCAGAAGAAGGAGTAGACGAGCGCGGGGAACACGCACGAGGCCGCGAGGCCCAGCGAGAAGGCGAAGAGGAACTCGATGGGGTAGCGATGGACGGCGGTGGTGAGGACGAGACTCACGGCGCAGAGCGCGACGACGGACAGCCGCAGGACGGCCGGCTCCCCGATCCCGACCCTGGTACGCCCCTTGCGCCCGACCAGGTCGCGGGTCACGGAGACGGCGGCGGCGAAGGTCACGCTCGCCACGGCCGTGAGGACGGCGAGGAAGGCGACACAAGCCACGAGGGTGATGAGCACGACCCGGCCCGTGGAGTCGTGGGGGAGCACCTCCGAGGCCAGGAGGATCGGGGCTCCTTGTCCCTTCGCGTCGACCGCCCCGATCTGCGCGCCGCCCACCACCGCCGCCGCGGCGAGGCCGGTCGTGATCAGGAGGAGGTAGAACAGGCCGGTCAGCCCTACGGCGACGCTCAGCGAGCGCCGGGCGGCGGACGCGTCCCGGCCGGCGCCGACGCGCAGGAGCAGGTGGGGCATCATCGCCGTGCCGAGGACGACGACGATGTGGTCACTGAGCGTGCCGAGCGGACCGAGGTCGGCGATGTGCGCCCACAGGCCGGGGCCGAGGTACTCGCCCGGAGACATGCTCGTGTCCGCGGCTGCCGACAGCAGGGACGAGGGACTCCAGTCGAACAGGCGGAGAGCCAGCAGAATCACCGCGGCCAGCGTCACCAGGGCGACAGGCACCTTGGCGACCTGCACGAAACTGGTGCCCCGCAGGTCGGCCACCGCCGCGAAGCACGTGATGAGGCAACCCATCATCACCGTGCACACCACCTGGGCCTGCTCGGTGGGCATGCCGATCAGAAGAGCGGCGGTGATGCCGCCGGCCCGCAGCTGGACCATGAGCAGGGGCACGGCGATACACAGCGTCACCACGGCACCGGCGATCCGCGTGCCCGGCCCCTCGGCCCGCAAGGAGAACAGCTCCCCCAGCGTGTAGCGGCCGGTCGCGCGGACCCTGGCGGCGAGGAGCAGGAAGACGCCGAGGGCGAGCGCGCTGTCGACGGCGGCCGAGACCCCGTCGTAGCCGAAGAGGGCGATCGATCCCGGCAACGAGACCAGGATGACGACCGTGATCTGTTCCCCCGCCATCGCGACGCCGTTGAAGACGGGCGGGAGGGACCGGCCGGCGACGTGGAGGCGTTCCGGGTCGTCGTCCTGGGTGGCGAGCGTGAAGACCCACAGCAGGCAGAGGCCGATGAAGACGAGGAAGGAGCTGATGACCGCGCCCCTCGCGGCGGGGCCGATGAGGTCGGGCGAGCCGGCGCCCAGGAGGTACGTCGTCACCACGCGCCCCCGGCCGAACGGGCCGCGGCGGTCGTCCCCGGGGCCGGCTCGGAGGAGGAGGCGGCCCGGTTCTCGTACCACCATGTCCCGGCGACGAGGACGACGAGCTGTGCGAGCGCCCACACCATGCCGAGCGTGAGGCGTCCGTACACGGAGACCCCTCCGAGGGACGTGGAACAGGACAGCAGGACACCGACGGCGAGCGGCAGCCCGTTGACGGCGACCAGCACCCGTGTGTCACGGGGGGAGCGCCGGGAGGAAGCGGAGGGCACGGGACCTCTCTCTGGAGGAACAGGGAAGGTGGACACGGCGTGGGGCGGGCGGAACGGTCGCGGCCGCGCACCCCGCCCATGGGCCCGTCAGGGGTCAGCGGCGCGCGGCCGCCGACACGCCGGCGTACTGCCCGGCCCGCTCCAGCAGGCGGGGGACACCCGAGGCGAGCGACGGTCCGAAGGACGTGTCGTGGGGGCGCTCACCCCGCTGCCAGCGGGTGTGGATGGCCTCGCAGAAGATCGCCGCTTTCCAGAGCGCGAGGGTCTGGTACCAGGGCAGCGGGGTCAGATCGAGGCCCGTGCGGGACTGGTAGCGCTCTGCCAGTCGGCGCCGGGTGGGGTATCCGGGCGACCGGGTCACCGGGGTGAGTTCGAGCGGGGTGGCAGGGCTGCCGGCCTCGGACCAGGTGGCGGTGAGGTAGCCCAGGTCCGCGAGCGGGTCGCCGAGGGTGGCCATCTCCCAGTCCAGGATCGCGAGGACCCTGGCCGGAGCCCGGGGCGCGAACATGAGGTTGCCCATGCGGTAGTCGCCGTGCACCACCGAGGCGGCCTGACTCGTCGGCAGGTTGCGGGCGAGCCAGTCCCCGATGCGCTCCACGGCGGGCAGGTCGCGGGTGGTGTTGACCTCCCACAGGCCGCGGAAACGGTCGACCTGGCGTCGCAGATACCCCTCGGGGCGGCCCAGGGAGGCGAGTTCTCCTCCGGAGACGTCGAGGCCGTGCAGGGCGACGAGGGTGTCGACGACGGCCTCGCCGGTGGCCCGGCGCTGGTCGGCGGGGGAGAGGTGCGGCGGGACGGTGTCGGTGACGACCGTCCCGTCGACCCGTGACATGAGGTAGAACGGCACGCCCAGCAGCGACTCGTCCTCGCACACGGCGATGATCTCCGGTACCGGTACCCCGTGTTCGCCGAGGATCTTTTGGATGCGGGCCTCGCGCACCATGTCGTGCGTCGACTTCGGCAGCGGTGGGCGCGGGCCGCGGCGCAGGACGACGGACGCGCCGTCGCGCTCGATGAGGTACGTGATGTTGGACTGGCCGTCGCCGACGCGTTGCCAGGCGAGCGGGCCGCTGCCGATGCCGTGTGCGTCGAGGAAGCCGGCGACCGCGTCGACGACCAGCAGCGGAGGGCTGTCGAGGTGGCCGGTCCGCTCCCCACTCGCGACGACTTCCACCCCGTCGGGGACGGTGAGCATCACGCGTCTCCGTCCCGGCCCACGACAGCGTCGCCCCGGTACGGTTCCCCGGCCCGGACAGCGGCGCTGCGCCCGGCCGAGGCCCGGCGGGCGATGGCCCACCTGTGGGTCTCGTTGGAGCCGTCGTAGATGCGGAACGGGCGGACCTCGTTCAGGTACTGGGCGAGCGGGAGTCCGTCGGAGACGCCGTCGCCGCCGCAGATCTGGAGGGCGCGGTCGATCACCCGGAAGATCGCCTCCGAGCAGTGCACCTTCGCGACCGAGGACAACGCGGACCCCGCCTTCGGGTCGCTGTGCAGCAACGCGGCGGTCCTGGTGATGATCGCGTCGGACGTCTCGATGTCGATGACGGATTCGGCGATCAGGTGCTGTGCCAGGCCGAGCGTGTCGATCGGGCCGCCGAACAGCTCCCTCTTCCCGGCCCGGTCGAGCGCGATGTCGTGCGCCCGCCGCGCCAGCCCCAGCCACCGCATGCAGTGCGTGAGACGGGCCGGCCCGAGCCGTACCTGCGCGTACCGGAAGCCGAGTCCGACCTCGCCGAGGACCGCGTCGTCGGGGACGAAGCAGTTCTCGAGGTACACGTGCGGGTGGCCGCCGTCGATGGAACGGTCGACGGTGTGGATCGCCTCGCCGATGCGGATGCCGGGGTCGGTCATGTCGACCAGGAACATGGTGGCGCCCTCGGGGGAGCCGTCGACGGCCGGGGTCCGCGCCATGACGATGCAGAACGCGGCACCCACGGCGCCGCTGGTGAACCGCTTGTGGCCGTCGACGACCCAGCCGCCGTCGGCGCGCACGGCCGTGGTCCGCAGCGCCGCCGGGTCGGATCCCGCTCCGGGGTGGGGCTCGGTCATGCCGAAGCAGGACCGGATCTCGCCCGCGCCCAGCGGCGCCAGCCAGTGCTTCTTCTGCTCCTCGGTCGCGATGAGGTTGAGCATGTGCATGTTTCCCTCGTCGGGGGCCATGCAGTTGAGCGCGACGGGACCGATCGGCGAGTAGCCGGCCTCCTGGAGGATCGGCGACCAGTGCTCGATGGGCAGACCCTGCCCGCCGTACTCCTTCGGTACGAGCGGCGCGAAGACGCCGGCCGCCTTCGCCGCGGCCCGCAGCCGGTCGCGGGCGGCCTGGTCGAGGCGTCCGCCCGGTACGGGCTCCGCGTCGATGACGACCTCGCGGATGAACCGGCGCGTGCGTCCACGCAGTTCCTCCACCTCGGGAGGGAGATCACTGAAGGTCATGACGGTCCTTTCGGGGGTGGGCTCGGTCGTCAGGCGGTGCCGCCGGCGACCGTGAGGCCGCCGTCGACGGTGAGGACGTGACCGGTGACCCAGGAGGCGTCCTCCGAGGCCAGGTACGCCACGGCGGAGGCGATGTCCGAGGGCACGCCCAGGCGCCGCAGGGGGTAGTCGGCGGCCACCTCGGCTTCCCTGCCCTCGTACAGGGCCTCGGCGAACCGCGTCTTCACCACGGCGGGGGCCACGGCGTTGACCCGGATCTCCGGGCCGAGTTCGACGGCCAGGGTCCTGGTCAGGTGGGACACCGCCGCCTTGCTCACTCCGTAGAGGCCGATGCCGGGCGACGGGGTGTCGCCGGTGACGGAGGAGAGGTTCACGACGGTGCCGCGGCGTTCGGCGAAGCCGAGCTTCGGGTGGGCCACGGCGTCCTGCACCCAGGCGAGGGTGGCGAGGACGTTGACCTCAAGGACCTTGCGGGCGACGTCGAGGTCCAGGCCGACGACGGGACCGTACGCCGGATTGATGCCCGCGTTGTTCACGAGGACGTCGAGGCCGCCGAACTCGCGCGCGACGGTGTCGAAGACCTCGCGGCGGTGCTCGGGGTCGTCCGCCTTGCCGGCGACGGTGAGGACGCTGCCCGGGGGAAGCGTGGCGGCGGCCTCTTCGAGCGGTCCGGCCTTGCGGGCCGTGAGGCACACGCGGGCCCCTTCGGCGACGAGCCGTTCCGCGACGGCGAGACCGATGCCCCGGCTCGCGCCGGTCACGACGGCGGCACGGCCCGAGAAGCGGCCCTGGTCGGTGTGGTTGTCGCTCATGGATCAGTCCTTCGAGGGGGAATCCGGCCCCGGGCCGTCGAGGCCGCGGAGCTCGGCGCGCCGGATCTTGCCGCTCTGGGTCTTGGGCAGGTCGGCGAGGAAACGGATCGCGCGGGGACACTTGTAGGCGGCCAGCCGATCGCGGGAGAAGGCGATCAGCTCTTCCGCCGTGGCGTTCCGCCCCGCCTTGAGCGAGACGTAGGCGACGACGGTCTCGCCGCGGTACGCGTCCGGCTGTCCGACGACCGCGGCCTCCAGGACCGACGGGTGCTCGTACAGGGCGTCCTCGACCTCACGCGGCCAGACCTTGTACCCCGACACGTTGATCTGGTCCTTGAGCCGGTCCACCAGGTAGACCCAGCCCTGCTCGTCGATGACGGCGACGTCGCCGGTGCGGAGCCGGCCCTCCGGCATGGTCCGGCGGGTGGCCTCGGGTCTGTCCCAGTAGCCGGGTACGACCTGCGGCCCGCTCAGTTCCAGTTCGCCCTGCTGCCCGCTCGGCACCGGGTCGCCGTGCGGGTCGACGACGCGCGCGGTGAGGTGCGGCAGGGGTTTGCCGATGGACAGCGTCCCGCTCGGCGGATGCACCGGCGCCCGCTCACCCGGCGGCACGGCGATGACGGCGGACGTCGTCTCGGTCATCCCGTAGCCGTTGTGGAGGTAGACGCCGAACCGCTCCCGGAACCGCTCGACGGTGGCCGGCGGGATCGGCGCGCCGCCCGAGTACAGGGCCTTCGCCGACGCGAAGTGCTCCGGGCCGGCCTGCGGCAGCTCGTAGATCGCGTGGTACGCCGTGATGGAGCCGATCGTGTAGGTCACCCCGTGCTCGGCGAAGGCCTCCAGGGCGACCTCGGGGTGGAACCGGCCCGCCAGGACCAGCGTGGTGTCGGTGAGCAGGGAGATCGTCGCGTTGACCACGGCGCCGGTGATGTGGAACAGCGGGGCCATGGCGAACACGACGTCCCCGTCGCCCACACCCATCCACGACGCGCAGGTCCCCACCACGCTCAGGACGTTGCCGTGGGTGTTCATGGCGCCCTTCGGCGGCCCCGTCGTTCCCGAGGTGTACGTCAGGAACGCGACGTCGTCGCGGGTCGGCTCCACGGACGCGGGACGGCGGCCCTCGAATTCGCCGATCAGCTCCACCAGGTCGCCGTCCGGGGCCGGGGCGTGGCGTCGCGTCGCCGCGAAGACCCGCGGATCGTCGCGGGACCGGTAGTCCAGCGCCGACGTGCTGACCAGCCAGCGCACCGTGCTGCCCGCCAGCGTGCCGAGCGTCTCGTGGACGTCCTCGTCCGCGCAGACGACGCCGACCGCCCCGGAGTCCTCGATGATCCGGCGGAGTTCCTGACGCCGGTACATCGGGTTGAGTCCCAGTGCCGTGGCCCCGAGCTTCCACAGGGCGAGCAGCACCAGCGGGTACTGCGGAATGTTCTGCAGGTACACCCCGACGCGGTCGCCCCGGCCGGTTCCGCGGGCCTCGAACGCGGCGGCCAGGGCGTCCGACGCCGCGTCCACCTCCCGTGCGGACAGAGCGCCGCCGAAGTAGCGGAGCGCCGTGCCCTCCGGGTTCCTCGCCACGCGTGCCTTCCAGGCGGCCACCAGCGAGGCGGGTGCCGCGTCCGTCCTCGTACCGAACCCGTCGGGGAGCGCGTCCCGCCGTCGGCCCTCGTCCACTGTCATCTGCCGTCCCTTCCACCCATGTCCATGCGCTTGGCGTGCGGTCACGTGAGTTCGCGCTTGAGGATCTTTCCGGTGGACGTCATCGGCAGCGTCTGCACGATCTCCACGATGCGCGGGTACTTGTAGGCGGCCATCTGCTCCCTGCCCCAGGCGATCAGCTCGTCGGGACGGGCCTCGGCGCCGCGGTCGAGGATGACGAACGCCTTGATCTCCTCGCCGTGGCTCTCGTGCGGCACGCCGACGACCGCGGCCAGACCGACCGCCGGGTGCATCATCAGGACCTCCTCGATCTCGCGCGGGTACACGTTGAAGCCACCGCGGATGATCAGGTCCTTCGCCCGGTCGACGATGTAGTAGAAACCGTCCTTGTCCCTGCGGGCCAGGTCACCGGTGCGGAACCAGCCGTCCCGGATCGCTTCGGCGGTGGCCTCGGGGCGGCCGTGGTAGCGCTTCATCACGTTGTGGCCCTTGACCGCGATCTCCCCGACGGCGCTGCCCGTGCCGTCGTCCTCGACCTCCGACCAGTCCGACGTGACGAGCTTGAGCTCCACGCCCCAGATCGGCACGCCGATCGACCCGGGCCGGGGCTCCCGCGCCGGATCGCTGAAGGTCACCACGGGCGAGGTCTCGGAGAGGCCGTAGCCCTCCAGGACCTGGACGCCCAGCCTCTCCCCGACCTGCTTGACGAGTTCCGCGGGGAGCGCGGCGCCACCGGAGACGCCGACGCGCAGGTTCCTCGCGATCCTTTCGACGTCGACGTCGACGTCGTCGGTGAGCGCCTGCAGCAGTCCCCACCACATGGTGGGGACGCCCGCGAAGAAGGTGATGTCCTCCTGCCGCATCAGGGCCACCGCCTGCCGGGCGTCGAACCGTGGCAGCAGCACCAGCGTGCTCGCCGTCGAGAAGCCGGCGTTCATCTGCACGGTCGCGCCGAACGAGTGGAACAGCGGCAGCACGACCAGATGGGTGTCCTGGGCCGGCCGGTTCTCCAACAGCCGGTTGCACGCGAGGGCGTTGAGCACCAGGTTGGCGTGGCTGAGTTCGGCGCCCTTCGCCTGTCCCGTCGTACCGCTCGTGTAGAGCAGCACGGCCGGGTCGTCCCCCGAGGTCCCGATGCTGTCGAAGGTCGTCGCGGTGCCCCGCAGCGCGGCGCCCATGGTCTCGGCGCCCTCGATCGGGCTCTCCGCCGCGGGGTCGGCGGTGATGACGAAGAAGTGCTCGCAGCCCGGGGTCTCGCCGAAACCGGCGTGGCCCTCCGCGCCCATCGGCAGGCCGTCGCCGCCCTCGAAGCAGAAGTACGCCTTCGCCTCCGAGTCGGCGAGGTGGTAGGCGATCTCCCGGCCCTTGAGCAGGATGTTGAGCGGTACGACGACGGCGCCGGCCTTGAGGATCCCGTAGTAGACGATCGGGAACCAGGGCAGGTTCGGGCAGCTGAGCGCGACCTTGTCGCCGGGCCAGACGCCGCGGTCGACCAGGAGGTTGGCCACCTGGTTGGCGGCGGCCTCGACCTGGGCGTAGGTCAGACGCGTCCCGCCGAGGACGACGGCGTCCCGGTCCGGGTGCGTGCGGGCGGAGTCCTCGAGCAGGACCGAGAGGTTCAGCATGGTGTGTCTTCCGGAAGGTGGACCGGGCCAGGCCGCGGGGAACAGGACACGCGGCCTGGCTCGGAGCGGGTGGGGGGTTACGCGTGGCGTGCCGCGGCGGTCATGACCGCCGCAGCAGCCGGTCGAGGGCCTCGGCCGTCGCCTCGATGTCGCCGGTGGTGTGTGCCGTGCTGAGGAAGACCTTGCCGGACGGCATGAACAGGAAGCCCTGACGCAGCATCCCTTCGAGAATCACCGACCAGAGCCCGCTGGTTCCGTGAAGCCCCGTGGCGCCGCCGGCGGGGACGTACTGGAGGAGCGAGCCGATCCGGTGGAAGCGGCCGAAGTCGGGAGACGAGCCGAGGACGCCACCGACGAGGGTCTCGAACTCGGACGAGGTCCGTTCGAGTCGCTCGTAGACGGCGGGATCGGCCAGGACGCGCATCGTCGCCGCGACGGCCGCCAGGGCGATCGGATTGGCGTTGAAGGTTCCGGCGTGGACGACGCCGGACGTCACCTGATCGACCAGCTCCGCCCGGCCGACCACGGCGCTCTGGGTGAAGCCGCCGGCCATCGCCTTCCCGAAGACGGACAGGTCGGGCAGCACGCCGTACTTCTCGGCCGCCCCGCCCCGGGCGATCCGGAACCCGGCGATCACCTCGTCGAAGACGAGGACGACGCCGTGCCGGTCGCAGAGGCTCCGCAGCGTCGACAGGAACCGTGGCGAGGGCGCTTCGACGCCGGCGTTGCTCATCACCGGGTCGACGAGCACCGCCGCGATGTCCCGCTCGACGGCTTCACCCAGCAGGCGCTCCGCCAGCCGCACGTCGTTGAAGCGCGCCACGACCAGGTCGTCGAGGACGCTGGCCGACTGCCCCGGCCCGCCGGGGGTGGCGGGGCGATCGCAGTCGTCCTCGGACATCCCGGCGTACACGGTGTCGTGCCAGCCGTGGTAGCTCTTGGCGAACTTGACGACGCGGCGCCGGCCGGTGGCGGCGCGCGCGAGGCGCAGCGCCACCTGTACCGCTTCGGTCCCCGTGTTGCTCCACAGCAGTCGCTCGCCGTGCGGCACGGCTTCGAGGACCGCTTCGGCCGCGAGGTACTCGAGCGGGTGTCCGGTGCCGACGACCTGCATCTTCGTCGCGACCTCGGACACCGCCGACAGCACGCGCGGGTCACCGTGACCGAGGACGAGCGGCCCCCAGGCCATCACGTAGTCGACGTACCGGTCGCCGTCCAGGTCCCAGACGTGTGCGCCCCGTGCCTCGCGCACGAAGAGCGGATGGGGTGGCATCGCGGCGCGCAGGCCGGACCCCACACCCCCGCCGACGCTGCGGCGGGCGCGCTCGAAGGCCGAGCGTGATGATTCCAGGGCCATGGGATCGCCCCTGCCTTTCAGTACGTGATCACCGAGCGGATGCCGATGCCGCGCTTCATCTGGTCGAACGCCTCGTTGATGTCCTGCAGACCGATCACACTCGTCACCAGGGAGTCCAGATCGATGCGGTGGTTCATGTAGTGGTCGATCAGCAGCGGGAAGTCGGAAGCCGGCTTGCTGGAGCCGTAGTTCGAGCCGATGAGCGAGAGCTCCTGATCGGACATGACGAAGGGGTCGATGGAGACCTTCAGGCCGTCCGCCACCTGCCCGGCGACCACCGCCGTGCCGCCCCGGGCCAGGACCTCGTAGGCCGACTCGATGGTGCGGGGCAGCCCGATGGCCTCGATGGCGATCTCCACACCGCGTCCGTCGGTGAGCTGTCGCACCCGGTCCGCGAGATCCTCGCGGCCGTTGTCGATCAGGTCGGTCGCGCCGAAGACGCGCGCCTGCTCCAGCTTCTCGCCGGAGATGTCCGCGGCGATGATCTTCCGCGCGCCGGCGAGCCGGGCGCCCTGGATCGCGTTCAGGCCGACGCCTCCGCAGCCGAGGACCAGCACGGTGTCGCTCGGACGCACGCCGGCCGTGTTGACGGCCGCGCCGACACCGGTCGTGACGGCGCATCCGACCAGAGCCGACTGCGGGAACGGGGCGTCGTCCCGGATGGCGATCGCACCCGATTCGGGCACGAGGGTGTACTCGCCGAACGTTCCGAGGCCCGCGAAGCTGAGGACGTCGCCCCCGCCGGCGGACGTGACCCGGGACCGGCCGTCGAACGACAGGTGGTTCGCCGAGTGCCGGCTGACCATGTCGCAGAGGACGGGCCTGCCACTGACGCAGTAGCGGCAGCGGCGACACGAGGGCGTCCAGGACAGCACGACGTGGTCGCCCTTCTTCAGCGTCGTGACGCCTTCGCCGACGCTCTCGACGACCCCGGCGCCCTCATGGCCGAGGATCATCGGCGAAGGAACCTCCCATTCGCCCAGGAGGACGTGCAGGTCGCTGTGGCACACTCCGCTCGCCTTGAGCCGTACGAGCACCTCGCCGGGCGGAGGCGTCGAGGGGATCGTCACTCTCTCGACGGTCAGCGGTTCGTTCGGCGTCCTGAAGACGGCTGCGTCGAATTCGATGGTCATGAAAGGTTTTCCTCCTTGCTCTGGGGCGATCACGTCCGAGCGGTGCGGATGAGCTTCTTGTTGGCGAACTCGTCGATTCCCGCCCGGCCCAGCTCGCGGCCGAAGCCGGACAACTTGACCCCGCCGAAGGGGAGTTCCGCGCCTTCGAGGCCGACGCCGTTGATGAAGACCATGCCGGCCTCGATCCGGTCGGCGACGCGCAGCGCCTGCTCGGGATCCGTCGTGAACACGTAGGAGCCAAGGCCGTACGGCGTGCTGTTCGCCAGCTCGACGGCCTCGTCCTCGGAACCGACCCGGTAGACGGTCGCGACGGGGCCGAAGAGCTCCTCGGCGGCCGACGGCGACGCCGGGGAGACGCCCGTCAGCACGCCGGGCGGGAAGTACGCCCCCTCCCGCTGCCGTGCGGAGACGAAGGTCGCCCCCTCGTCGACGGCTCGCCCGACCTGTTCCTCGACGTACTCGGCGGCGGCGACCGAGGACAGCGGCGCCACCCCGTCGGTCAGGGCGAGCACCTCCTCGGTGAACTTGTCGAGGAAGGCGTCGTAGACGTCCTCGGCGACGATGAAGCGCTTCCCGGCGTTGCACGCCTGACCGGCGTTCTCGAACCGCGTCTCGACCGCCGCCCGGACCGTGGCGTCGAGGTCGTCGGCCGACAGCACGATGAAGGGGTCCGAGCCGCCCAGTTCGAGCACCACCTTCTTGAGGCTGCGCCCGGCCTTCTCCGCGACCTCCGCGCCGGCCCGCTCCGAACCGGTGAAGGAGACGCCCTGCACGCGGGGGTCCGCGATGGCGCGGCCGATCTGCTCGCCGGTGGCGTGGACGTTGACGTAACAGCCCGCGGGGAAGCCCGCGTCCGTGAACAGCTGCTGGAGAGCCGCGGACGACTCCGGACACTGCGACGCGTGCTTGAGCACGATGGTGTTGCCCAGCGCGAGGTTGGGCGCGGCGAACCGGGCCACCTGGTAGTACGGGTAGTTCCAGGGCATGATCCCCAGCAGCACGCCGACCGGCTGGCGCCGGACGAAGGCGCTGCCCTCTCCCCCCAGGAGCTCGATCGGCTCGTCGGTGAGGAACTTCTCCGCGTTCTCGGCGTAGTACCGGTAGATGGAGGCGCTGAACTCGACCTCCCCGACGGCCTCCTCCACCGTCTTGCCCATCTCCCGGTGGATGATCTCGGCAAGCTGCCCGCTGCGCTCGTCGTGCAGGGTGGCGACGGCGTGCAGCAACCGGGCACGCTCTGCCACGGAGGTCTGCCTCGACCACCGGGCGTAGGCGTCCGCGGCCGCGTCGAGCGCCGCCTCGACGACCTCGTCCGTCGCGGTGGGGTACTCCTTGACCAGCTTGCCGGTGGCGGGGTCCACCACCGCGTACACGTGCTTCTTCGCCATACTGACTCCTTTTCGGTGTTCCGGGTTCATGCGAGGGCGCTGGTGGCGCGGGCCGGGTTCGCGTCCGAGGCCGCGTTGTGGTCGTGCAGCGCGCGGTAGGCGCGGAAGTAGACGAATCCCTGGGTGCCCCAGGTCGCCAGCGCGGCGGTGTAGAAGAGCGTGCGGTTCGCGTCGTCGAACGGCAGGGGGAAGAAGTCGTAGGTGATCGCGATGGTGGTCCCGGCAGCGGTGACCAGGCCCGTCCAGATCGCGAGCCGCTTCGCGCCCGCGTTCCAGAGCCGCTTGACGAAGTACCCGAGGAAGACCGCCGTGAGGAGGTTGACGACGACATAGAACACGGCGACCCAGAACGCGATGCCGCCGGTGTGGAGATCCGCGCCGTGGAACTGCCGGAGGAGCAGACCGGCCACGATCGCGACTCCGAACACGGCGACGTCGACGCTGCGGCTCGGCTTGTAGCGGTGGGTGACCTTCATCAGGCCCATGATCAGGATGAGCGTGATGCCGACCGACCGGGAGAACGCGTCGAAGAAGTACGCCACGTCGTACAGGACGCTGTCGCTCTTGGCGCCGAGCAGCGACCAGAGCAGGAAGTTGCTGCCCGACGTGGCGACGACCATCAACTCGAGACCGAGGAGGTAGTTGCCGTACCGGCGGATGAGTCTCCAGCCGTAGAAGTAGCCGACGAAGATCATCCACAGGTCGGCCAGCAGGAACAACACCTCCCTCATCGAGACGCCCCCTCTCGGACGGCGCGGGACAGGAGGGTGAGGACGCGCTCGGCGGTGCGCTGGCCGGTCAGGACCGCGCCGTTCATGGTGCCGGCCCATTCGCCGGCGGTTTCGGTGCCGGCCCAGTGGACGCGCCCGTGGGGCTCGGTCAGCGCCTTGCCGTAGCTCGTGGTCGCGTGGGGGCCGGCGGCAGGGTGGGGGCCGCCCGGGGCGAACGGTTCCGATCCCCAGCAGTGGTCCAGGTAGTCGATCGGGGTGCGGGCCTGCGGACCATAGAGGTCGACGAGCTGCCGGACGACCAGGTCGCGTCGGGTCTCGGGGTCGAAGCCGTCGAAGACGCGGGGGTCGCAGAAGGTCATCAGGACGCCCGGTCCGCTGTGGGCGGGGGACACGTCGAAGGTGATGAACACGGTTCCGGTGTCGGTCACCGCCTCGCCGGAAAGTCCGTCGACCCGCCAGAACGGCTTCTCGTAGGCCACGAAGGCCTTGCTCAGCACGCCCATGCGCCAGGTTCGCGCGAGCCCGTCGGCCTGCTCGGGCAGAGCGGGCTCGAAGGCGATGGCCGCGCGGTGCGCCGGCGCGGCCGTGACGATCGCGTACCCGGCGCGGATCTCGCCGGAGTCGGTGCCGACGGTGACGCCGTCGTCGTCCTGCGTGACGCGGCGCACCGGCGTGTCCAGGCGTACACGGTCGCCGAGCCGCTCCGCCACCCGCTTGGCGATCTCCTGGGTGGTCTCGACGAACCGGTCCTCGTTCGCTCCGCCCTCGACGTCCAGCATGTGGTTGAGCCCGCCCGCCGCACGGATGTAACGCAGTACATGCAGCAGGGAGACGTCTCCCGGGGTGCAGCCCCACTGCACCTTGCTCACGATGGTCATCAGCGCACGGGTGCCGGGCAGCGCGTTCTTCCGGTCGAGCCATTCGCCGAACGAGATGGCGTCGAGCCTGCCGGCCCCGGGCGTCTCCCATGGGGCGTTCACATCGATGGTCGCGACCAGCTTGTTCACCGCCGTCTGCATGCGGGCCATGTCCACCAGGGTCGCGGGGGAGACCTTGGGGATGGTGCCGCTGTAGGTGCGGCGTCGGCCTGCCATCCACAGCACGTTGCGACCCTGGTCGAACTGGCCGGTCGTGGTACACCCCATCCGGTTCGCGAGGTCCCGGACGGCGGTGTGGCGCCGTGCCACCCAGGTCGCTCCGAGGTCGACCTTCACGCCCGCCACCTCGCCGGAGAGCGATCGGCCTCCGACCCGGTCGCGGCCTTCCACGACCAGGACGGACCGCCCCATGCTCACCAGCCGCTCGGCGGCGCTCAGACCGGCGAAGCCGGCACCGACGATCACGACGTCGACCGTGGTCTCGCCGGAGTCGGACTTACGAGATCCGGACATGGTTTCCTCCTTCGCCCACGCGGTTCGCGTGCTGCGCGATGTAGGTCGTGACGGGGTCGACGAGGGACTCGGGGAGGTGATGGCCCATGCCGGGGACGACCACGTGCTGGGCCGAGCGGATCGCCCGTACGGTCGCGGCGCCGCCGCTCGGGTGCACCAGGGGGTCCCGGTCGCCGTTGATGACCAGGGTCGGGGCGGTGATCCTGCTCAGCTGGGCCGTCCGGTCCCCGGAGCGCTGGATGGCCTGGATCTGGCGCGCCGTGCCGGCCGCCGGGTCACCGGCGCTGCGGTCCCAGCCGCGAGCCGCGATGGCAGCCTCGGCCGCGTCGTCGATGGGATGCCCCGTTCCCGCGATGTGACGGGTGAGCCTCAGGTGGGCACGGACCGCCGCGGTTCTGTTCCTCGCCGGCGGGGCGGCGAGGAGCCGGATCGTGGACAGGGCCGGCTGACCGACCTTGCGGGCCCCGGTGGTGGAGTAGACGGAGGTCAGGGACAGGACCCGCTCGGGTGCCGTGGCCGCGACCGTCTGCGCGATCATTCCGCCCATCGACCGCCCCACCAGGTGCGCCCGCGCGATCCCGAGATGGTCGAGCACGCCGACGGCGTCCCGGGCCATGTCGGCCAGCGCGTACGCGTCGCCGCGCGGACGCGCCGCGATCTGACGCCAGAGCCCGGGAGGGGGAGCGGCGACGAACGTCGACTGGCCGGCGTCGCGGTTGTCGATCGCGACGACCCGGAAGCCGCGGGTGACGAGTGAGCCGACGAACGAGTCGGACCAGAAGGTGAGATCCTCGCCCAGTCCCGCGATGAGCAGCATCGCGGGGTCGCCCTCGTCGCCGTGGTCCCGGAAGCAGATCGTCATCCCGGACGGCAGGGTGGCGTACCGGTCGGTGCTCTCGGCGCCGCTCGTCTCAGGCACGGGCCGCCCGCTTCCCCTCGGGCCGCCGCGCGGTCGTCCGGGCGGTGCCGAACTTCAGGTGCTCGTCCGCCACCGGGCCGCGCAGGGCCTTGGCGTCCTCGGGGTAGGACATCGCCATCCGCCAGGGCTTCTCCGGTCCCTGCTTGGGCAGGAACTTCTCGCTGCGCTTGGCGTATCCGGCCTGGATGTCCATGACGGGCCTGCGGTTCGTTCCCGCCGGTGCGACCGGAACCACCGTGTCGTATCCGCGGGCGTCCATGTGCCTGACCAGGTCGATGAAGTAGCGGCACATCAGGCTCACCTTGAGCGTCCAGGACGAGGTGGTGTAGCCGATCGCCATCGCCCAGTTCGGGATGCCGCTCAGCAGCATGCCGCGGTAGCAGAGCGCGTCCGCGAGGTCGACCTGGCGTCCGTCGACCACGAGGGGCATGCCACCGAAGAGCTGCAGGTTCAGTCCCGTCGCGGTGACGACGATGTCGGCCTCCAGCTCCTCGCCCGACGCCAGGACGATTCCGCGCTTGCTGAACCGCGCCACGGCGTCGGTGACGACGGAGGCCCTTCCTTCCTTGATCGCGTCGAAGAAGTCCCCGTCCGGTGCCACGCACAGCCGCTGGTCCCACGGGTCGTACGGCGGGTTGAAGTGCTTGTCGACGTCGAATCCCTTGGGAAGACGCTTGATGTTCTCGCGCCGGATGAAGGCCCGACCGGCCTTGGGGAACGTCCGCAGGCCCTTCACGACGGCGTGTTCCGTCCAGATGTTCTTGAACCGGGTCACGGCGTACCCGCGCTCGTCCCCGAGCAGCTTCGTGAGCGCCAGGGCGACCCTGTCGACACGGGGGAGCGCCATGACGTAGGTGGGGGTGCGCTGCAGCATCGTCACGTGCCGGGCGGCGCCCGCCCCGGTGGTCATGGCCGGCACCAGCGTGATCGCGGTCGCGCCGCTGCCGATGACGACGACCTTCTTGCCGCTGTGGTCGAGGTCCTCGGGCCAGTGCTGCGGATGGACGATCCGGCCCTCGAAGTCGTCCCGCCCCGGGAACTCCGGGGAGAACCCCTCGTCGTACCGGTAGTAGCCGGTGGCGGCGAAGACCCATCCCGCGTGGATCGTCCTGGTCCGGGTCGCTCCCGTGGCGGGGTCCGACGTCCGGACGGTGAGGGTCCACCGTGAGTCGGCCGTGGACCACTCCGAGCGGACGACCCGGTGGCCGAGCCTGAGGACGCGCTCCAGGCCGTTCTCCTCGACGGTCTCGTGGAGGTACTCCTTGATGAGGGGGGCGTCGGCGATCGCGGCTTCGTGGCGCCAGGGCTTGAAGGCGTATCCGAACGTGTGGAGGTCGGAGTCCGAGCGGATGCCGGGATAGCGGAACAGGTCCCAGGTGCCTCCGATGTCGTCGCGGGCTTCCAGCACGGCGAGCGACTTCTCGGGGAGCTCCCGGCTGAAATAGGTGGCCGCGCCGATCCCGGAGATCCCGGCTCCGATGATCACCACGTCGAACTCCTCGACGGCGTCCAACACCTCAGCTGTCATGGCGTTTCCTCGCTGTTCCTGTGGCGGTTACCTCACTGTCGCGAGCCACGACCGCCGACGAGAACGACAGCGGGCACCTCCTTCGCCCGGCTCCGGTGCACGATGCACAGGCGGGCCGGGCCGCCGCGCCCATACGGTGTCCGAGGCCGCCGCTCGGCCACCGAAGGGAGGCGGAAGCGGCCGAGACGACCGACCTCCCCAAGACAGGGCACATCGACGTACCCGGCGGCGAAGCGGGATCGGGCACCCCGCTCGACCGCGGGCTCGGCGGGTCGCAGACGTTGTTCACGGCCGTCGCCGCGGCGGCGCCGCCAGGGCCTGTCCGGCGGGGTGCTGATGGCCGGACGAGTACGCGACGCGGGCGCCTTCCACGCCTACGTCGGCTCCCCGTGGTGGTCGTGGGCGCTCGTCCCGCTCGGCGTCATCGCGGTACGGGCGAGGGTCCGGGCTCCGTACCCGCTTCCGCAGATGGGCGAGGGGCGGAACGTTCGACCCGATGCCTCGGCCGCTCAGGCGGGAGCCGATGCCGCGCACGACGGCGATCGGCCCGTCGCGGTCGGCCCGACCGGCCTGTGCACCGTGCACCATCCCCAGGGGGAAGCAGGTGCCCGGTGTCGTTCTCACCGCGGTCGTGGCTGGCGACAGTGAGGCACGAGGTAACCGCCGCAGGCGAAGTCCGGCTTCGCCGAACACCGTGTCGAGGGCGTGCCGACCGGAGCGCCTAGGGGAGTGCGTTGAGTAGTCAGACCGTCATTGTGGGTCTCGGTGCCACCGGCCGGGCCATCGCATCCTCCTTGCTGCGACGCGCGGACGTGGAGATCGTCGGAGCGGTGGACCAGGACCCCCGCGTGGTCGGCCAAGACCTCGGAGCGCTCCTCGGTGGCGCCGCGAACGGTGTCGTCATCGCGAGCGACCCGGCCGAGCTGCCCGCCGCCGACCTCGCGATCGTGGCGACCACGTCGGATCTGCACGAGGTGGCCGACGTCCTGCTGCCGCTGCTGGAGCGTTCGTACAACGTCCTGAGCATCTGCGAAGAGCTCGCCTTTCCATGGCGGAGCCATCCCGACCTGGCCCGGCGGCTCGACGACACGGCGAAGGCGCACGGCGTGACCGTCCTGGGCAGCGGGGCGAACCCGGGCATCCTGATGGACACCCTTCCTCTCCTGCTGACTGCGCTGACTCAGCGTGTGGAGAGCGTGCGGATCCGCCGGCGGACGAACATGTCGCGCTACGGCGCGATCCTGTCGAAGTTCGGCCTCGGTCTGACCACGCGCGAGTTCGCGACGGCTCGCAGCCGGGGCGAGGTCGTCGGACACCACGGCTTCGAGCAGGCCGTCGGGGCGCTCGCGGCAGGACTCGGATGGGATCTCGACTCGGTGGACGTGGGCGAGGTCGAACCCGCCGTCGTGACGACTTCGCCGCGCGTCGGGGACCACATGCGTATCGAACCGGGGCGGATCGCGGCTGTCACTCATGCCGCCCGGGGCGTGCTCAAGGGCCAAGTGGTGATCGATCTGGAGATCACGTTCGGGTTCTTCGAGCCGGCCGATGCTCGACCTGGGCAGGCCCTCGCCGCCCGGAGACCCTCGGTCCCATCGTGAGGATCGTGGCGGTGTCGAGCCGATGGGGGCCTCCGGTGCTCCCGCCTGGCTCGATCACGGAACGGAAGACCTGGAACGCCGTGGTGCCGGCGGGCGGGAGCAGGTATGCGGCCACGCCCTCACCGCCCGTGTCGATCCGGCCTCCACCGTCCACGACGTGCTCGTCGGGGTACGTGAACAGCTCCCCGATCCTGATCCTCCGCGGCCGCGCGCCCGTGGACTCTTCGAGGGCGGCGGCGCCTCCTTCCGCTCCGCCCGCTGTCCCGCCGTCGCCGATGGACACGGTGTGCTCACCGCCCCTCCCGAGGCCGAGGGCGTGGTAGATCTGCCGCCGTCTAGTGTGGGTGAACAGCGACGGGCGGCCCGCGCCTTCGCCGTCGGCCAGGCCGCCGACGAGCCCTTCATCTGTCTGTGACACGGCATGTCGGGAGCGTCGGCTCCCCCGAGAGCAGAGGGACACTGAGAACATGGAAGAGCTGTGGCCCCCGCCCTCGCGTGAGGTCGCCGACGCGATCAGGTCACTGTGCCAGCGCCTGCTGACGGAGACGGACGCCCTGATCGACGCCTTCGCGAGGCCCTCCCTCGTCGCCCAGAACGATCCCGCGCTTCTCGCGGACGCGTCGCTGGTCGAGGAGGATCGCGCGCTCAACCGCTCCGAGGTGGTCCAATGGCTGACCGCGAACGTCCAGCAGCCGGGGCGGAGGGTGGAGCCCTACGTCAGTCCGAGGACCACGGCGTACATCAACGACCTCGTCTCCCGGGGCATCGCGCCCGACTTCGCCGTCGCCTGGCGTGTGGCCCTGGGGATCGGCTGGCGGCGCTGGCTGGAGGAATGCGTGGCGGACTGCGCGGACCCCGAGCTTCTCGTGGGGGTCCTGGACGTGACGGCGCAGTCGCTGGTGCAGTACGCCCTCGACTCCGTCGCGGCCCTGCGGCAAGCCGGCCTCGCCGCGGCGATGGGGAACACGGATGCCGAGGGGATCGCACTGATCCAGCTGATCGCCAGTGGGGCACCGATGGCGGAGGACCTCGCCGAAGGGCGCCTGCGCTACCGGATGGCGCGGTGGCACGTGGGTCTTGTCCTCTGGGTCGACGATCCCCGGCAGGTCGGTGCCCTGGACGAGGCGATCGCCGCCGTGCGCTCCTCCGCCGGAGGCCGGAGCGCCCTGGTGGCGCGTGCCAGCGCCACGTCGCGGTGGATCTGGCTCTCGGGGGAAGCCGTCCCGGACCTTCACCACGTGGAGAAGGACCTCGCGGCGGCCGACGAGGTCCGCGCGGCGGTGGGAAGGCCGGGACGCGGACTCGAGGGATTCCGCTCCAGCCACCAGGACGCCCTCGCGGCGCAGGCGCTGGTGATCCGGCTGGGGTCCGGCAGGCGGTTCACCGCCTACGCCGACGTCGAGCTGATCGACGCGCTCACGAAGGACCGGGCCGGCGCGCGTCGGTTCGTCGTCAACACCCTCGGGCCGTTGGCCGAAGCCGACACAGCCCTGCGGCAGGCACTGCTCACCTACGTGCAGTGCGGCTTCAGCACCACCCGGGCGGCTGCCGACCTCTACGCGCACCGCAACACCGTCGAACGGCGCGTCTCACGCGCCAACGACCTCTCGGCCGTGAAGGTGGAGGACAACCCGGCCCACGTGGCGGCGGCGCTCCTGGTGCTGGACATCGCGCCTGACATCGTGACGGTCGCTCCGAGCTGAGCTCACGAAGCACGGGGCCGAGCTTCCTCGCCCCGGGCGCCGCTCCGGAGGCGAGGCCGTCGACCAGGCACGCGAAGACCAGAGGGCCGAGGTCGGCATCTGCTGGGCGGAGCGATGTTCCTCACCGACATGGTCCGGCGCGTGCTCCGGTCGTGGCGACCCAGCCACCTTCACGATCCGGTCCGCGGGCTGGGGCGGTCACGGCCCGCACGGCCGAACCATCGACGACCTCAGTTTCAACGGCACCTCACCGCTCAACCCCATGGCGAGCTCTCTCGTGTCCGCACCGGGAGGACCCGACCATCCCATGCGCGGCAGTCTGCTCATCGGTGGCGACCGAGTCGAGCCCGGCTTCAGGACCTCCGCCCCCCGCGGTCTCACCGAGGCACGAGAGCACCTCGTCCACGACGTTCACAGAGCCGTGCAAGCGTACGAACGGGCGGAGTCGGTCGAAGGTCCGCCGGGCAGGGCGCGAACCGGTCCTCCGCTACCCGCTACCCGCAGCCCGGCTGCCGTCGGCACGTCAAGCCCCCGCCGCGGTCTGCCGCGACCTTCCCACGTGACGGGCTCTCGCCGGATGGCATCGCTGGCGTCCATGTGGACGCCCAGCCGCGAGCCAGGCATCCGGGTCGGTGCCTCGACTCCAGACTCGGGCAACCAGGCGGATCGCGAGTGAACTCGGCCACGCGCGAGCCCGGCTGATGCGTGGGCGTGATGGGCGACGCAGCCGTCGCGTGCCGCAGCTCACGGCCGGGTGCCCGTCGGTCTGTCTCTCCATCGTTGCGCTGCATCCCGACGGGAGCCAGTTCGTCGAGGCCCCACCAGGAAGGGCGCGGCACGCCGGCTGCCTCTGCTGCTGAACGCGGCAGTCGGCGGCGGTCCGATCGGGGACAGGCCGCCAGGGCGCACCGTGCGTAGGCCTCGGGTGCGGGTGGTGGTCGGCTCTGCGCGGCATCCCGATGGCTCACGTACTGCTTTCTGCAACGGTGGCGAGTGCGGCGTCGAGGAGGCGCGCCGCCTCGACCGCGACAGGGGCCATGGCGTCGACGCCGGTGAGCGTGACCATGGTGGAGGGATCGATCGCCTGCACGATCACCTGGTCGCCGTCGGTGCGGACCACGACGTTGCAGGGCAGCAGGAGCCCGATCGAGCGGTCGGCGTCGAGTGCCTGACGGGCGAGCGGAGGGTTGCACGCTCCGAGGATCAGGTACGGCTCCATGTCGTGGCCCAGTTTCGCCTTGAGCGTGGCCTGGACGTCGATCTCGGTCAGGATGCCGAAGCCCTGGTCGGCGAGGGCGCGCCGGACGGTCTCCACCGTCTCGTCGAAGGTTCCGGCGACCTTGATCCCGCGGTCGTAGTGCATGTCTTCCCCTCATTCTTCCGATGGCGACCGCCTAGCCGTGCGGCCGACCCGGTCGTCGTGCGGTCGGCGGTCGGCGGTCGGCCCAGTGTTGGGCCCGCGAACAGCATGATGTCCTGACGCACCCGTCCAGACGTGGACGACAGGCGCTGAGAGACCGTTCGGTCCTGCGGCCCGACCTCGTGGTGACGCTCCGGGCGTCAGTCTCGCTCGGCCGTGCGAGTTCCGGCTGTGCCTCGGTGTCGACCTCGCCGAAGACGATGTCCGGATCTCCGAGCCCGTGACGGTGCTCTCGCTTCCTTGGTCAGCTCGACGGTGGGCATGGGTTCCACCCTCCTCCCATATGCCCGGTGGGGTATATGGGAGCTTCAGCGGGCGTAAGGGCGGGTTTGTTCCACACCCCCGCGACCTATCGGCTGTCAAATACCCGGGGGGGTATTTGACAGCCTCGACATGAGGCGCTTACCGTCGAAGACGTAATACCCAGGGGGGTATCTGGAGGTGAATCTCGCTCATGGCTCGTGAAGTGGACCTGGAGGCCTTCGCCGCGGCCTGGAGTGCCGGAGCTGTCGTTCTGGACGTGCGGGAGCCCGAGGAGTACCTGGTTGGGCACGTGCCGGGTGCGCGCCTCGCCCCGCTCTCGACGCTGGCCGCCGCGCCGCCCCGTGTGCCCGAGGGGCGGACGGTGTATGTGATCTGTGCGAGCGGCAACCGCAGTCAGTGGGCCGCGGACCGCCTTGCCGCCGCCGGGATGGATGCCGTTTCCGTCGCCGGCGGGACCCGGGGCTGGGTCGGCATGGGCCGCCCGGTCGTGACGGGGTCCGCCCCCGGGGTGGTCTGACCTTCCCTCGTTCGTGCGCCCGCCCCTCTGGGGAGCGGGCCGCCTTTTGACCTCTCGAATACCCCCCAGGGTATCCGAGTCATCGTTTACGGAGGTTTCCGTGTTCTTCGCCCAGTACTACCTCGACTGCCTCTCGCAGGCGTCGTACATGATCGCCGACGAGACCACCGGCAAGGCGGTGGTCGTCGACCCCCGCCGGGATGTCGCGGAGTACCTGGCGGACGCCGAGGCTCGCGGCTTCACCGTGGTCGGCGTCATCAACACGCACTTCCACGCGGACTTCGTCGCCGGACACCTGGAGATGGCGGCCGAGACCGGCGCCTGGATCGGCTACGGCCGGCGTGCCGAGACGGAGTACCCGATCCGCGAGCTCGCCGACGGCGAGACGATCAGCCTCGGCGACGTCACCCTGGAGATCATGGAGACCCCCGGGCACACCCCGGAGTCGATCAGCGTGCTGGTCCACGAGCACGGCGAGGACGCCGTCCCGTACGGCGTGCTCACCGGCGACGCGCTGTTCATCGGCGACGTGGGCCGCCCCGACCTGCTCGCCTCCATCGGTGTCTCCGCCGACGAACTCGGCGCCATGCTCTACGACAGCGTGCAGAACAAACTGATGGGCCTGCCGGACGAGGTGCGGGTCTTCCCCGCGCACGGCGCCGGATCCGCGTGCGGCAAGAACCTTTCGACGGAGAAGCAGTCCACCATCGGCGAGCAGCGGCGCACCAACTACGCCTGCGCGCCCATGTCGCAGGAGGACTTCGTCGCGATCGTGACCGCCGGTCAGTCCGCGGCTCCCGGCTACTTCGTCCACGACGCGATCCTGAATCGGAGTGGGCGCCCGCTGTTCGATCCGGCCGCCGCACCGAGGCCGCTGAGCTTCGAGGACTTCACCGGCCTCCGCGCTTCCGGAGCCGTGGTGGTCGATGCCCGTGACCCGCAGGAGTTCGCCGCCGGCCACCTGCGCGGATCGGTGAACGTACCGGCCGACGGCCGCTTCGCCGAGCAGGCCGGCACCGTCCTGCCCGTCGACGCCGACCTGCTGGTCGTCGCCCCGCAGAACCGCGAGGAGGAGATCGTCACGCGACTGGCCCGGATCGGCTTCGACCGCGTGGCCGGATACCTGCGCTCCCCGGACGACGCCCTGACCGCCCTGGCCGACGAGGTCACCCCGGCCGGCCGCCTCACCGCCGCCCAGGTCCGTGCCGCCCTGGCGGGCGACAACCCGCCGGTCGTCATCGACGTCCGCAACTGCGGTGAGCGCGGAGACAACGGCTTCATCGACGGCGCCCTGCACATCGCGCTCGGCGAGCTGCCCCACCGCCTGGACGAGATTCCCCGCGACCGGCCCCTGGTCCTGCACTGCGCGGGCGGCCACCGCTCGTCGATCGCCGCGAGCCTGCTGCGCCACCACGGCTTCACCGACGTCTCGGATGTCCTCGGCGGCTACGCCGCCTGGGCCCTGACGGAAGCCCCCGCCACCGTCTGATTCGGCGGACCGCAGCCGTCGGCGCCCCCGCGACGGAACCCTCGACACCGTGACGGGCGCCGCCGGGGGGCCTGCCCTCCCTACCCCCACCTGTACCCCGCCCCGTATTCCTGTCCGGGGTCGATTCACCACGACGGAGTTTTGATGACCACCGACGCCTCCCGCGCCACCGGCCTCACCCCCACCGCCCTGCAGCACCTGGTCGACAGCGGACGCGCTCCCCGCGTTCTGGACGTGCGCACCCCGGGCGAGTTCCGGACGGTCCACATCCCCGGTTCCTACAACGTCCCGCTGGACACCCTGCGCGAGCACCGCGCCGAACTCCTGGCCCACCTCGACGAGGACGTGGTCCTCGTCTGCCGCTCCGGGGCACGCGCCGCCCAGGCCGAGCAGGCCCTCGCCGAGGCCGGCCTGCCCAACCTGCGCGTCCTGGACGGCGGCATGATGGCCTGGGAGACCGCCGGGGCCCCGGTCAACCGGGGCGAGGCCCGGTGGGACATGGAGCGGCAGGTCCGCCTGGTCGCCGGATCGATCGTCCTGGCCACCGGCCTCGTCGGTGTCCTGGTGCCCGGTGTCCATCTGATCGGTACGGCGATCGGCGCCGGCCTGACGTACGCGGCGCTCAGCAACTCCTGCATGATGGGCGTCCTGCTCTCCAAGCTGCCCTACAACCGTGGTCCGCGCACCGACATCCGTACCGTGATCGCCTCCCTGCGGGATCGCTCGTGATCACGCTCGTCCTCGTGGCGTCCGTCCTGATCGGCGTCAGTCTCGGCATCCTGGGCGGCGGCGGTTCCATCCTGACTGTGCCGATCCTGGTCTATCTGGCAGGTCAGGACACCAAGGAGGCCATCGCGACCTCGCTGTTCGTCGTCGGCGTGACCAGCCTGGTCGGGCTCGTCCCGCATGCCCGGGCCGGCCGGGTGCGCTGGCGCACCGGCCTGATCTTCGGCGCGGTCAGCATGGTCGGCGCCTACGGCGGCGGACGCCTCGCCGAGTACGTCCCGGGCACCGCCCTGCTCATCGCCTTCGCGCTCATGATGCTCGCCACCGCCTTCGCCATGCTCCGCAAGTCACGCAAGGCGAAGGCGGCCAAGCCCGCCCCCACCGAGCTGCCCGTCAAGCACGTGATCGTCGAGGGCCTCGTCGTCGGCGCGGTCACCGGCCTGGTCGGTTCCGGCGGCGGATTCCTCGTCGTCCCCGCCCTCGCCCTGCTCGGCGGGCTGCCTATGAGCGTCGCCGTCGGCACCTCGCTCCTGGTCATCGCCATGAAGTCCTTCTCCGGACTCGCCGGCCACCTCGACGGGGTCCAGATCGACTGGAACCTCGCCCTGCTGGTCACCGGCGCGGCCGTCGCCGGCAGCCTCATCGGCAGCCGGTTCGCCGGACGCATCCCCCAGGACACCCTGCGCAAGGCCTTCGGCTGGTTCGTCGTCGTCATGGGCGTCTTCGTCCTCAGCCGGCAACTGCCCACCGCGATCTGGGTCAGCCCGCTCGCCTGGACCGGTATCGGCCTCGGGGTGGCGACCGCGGTGACCTGGGGCGCGATGCGGGCACGCCGCCCACGACCCGCCACGGACGCGTCCCAGGTAGGCTCCCGGGAATCGGCCGCGCACCCCTAGCGTTATACCCCAAGGGGTATTCTTGAGTCGATGGTCGGTGAGAAGGAGGAACCCGGTGAAGGTGGAAGAAGAGGCGGCGACCGCGGTCCTCAACCGGCTGCGGCGCGCTCAAGGGCAGCTCGCGGGCGTCATCGCCATGATCGAGGCCGGCCGCGACTGCAAGGACGTCGTCACGCAGCTCGCCGCCGTCTCCCGCGCCCTCGACCGGGCGGGCTTCAAGATCGTAGCGAGCGGGATGCGCCAGTGCCTGGCCGAGAGCGAGGAAGGCGCACCCCCCATGAGCGAGCAGGAACTGGAGAAGCTCTTCCTCACGCTCGCGTGACACACGACGGCGGCCGGCGGACATCCGCAGGCCGCCGTCGCGTGTCACGCGCTCGCCGACCAGCAGAGCGGTGCTGCTGCTGCCCGGCGCCCGCGCTCACGCAGCTCGGCAGCACCCGCGTCGCGCCGGCCTGGGGCTGATGCCCGACCTGCCACCCGCACACATCGGCCCGCGACCGGAACGGGGTACCGGTCGTGGCCCCGCACCGCGCTGCCAGCCTTCCGCCTGGCGAGGTCGCCAGCCGGGGATCGCCTCCTACGTCTTCCCCGTCACACTCTCCCGCGTCACTGCCGACACGGGTGGTCGGCGGGCGCGGCGACGGGCGCGCTCTCCCCGACCCCTTTCGTTTCGGCGGTGAGCAGGCGTGCCCATCGGTCGTACCCTGGCCCCGATGCGGTCCGCGCCTCGCCAGCGCAACGCGGCCTCTCGTCGGGCGGCGACAGCCAGCGCGTCGAGGCGGGTGGTCCTCATCGCCTGCGTCGCCCGCTCCCCGCACACCCCTCTCAGCCGCGCGCTGGCCGCACCGCCCCTCTCCGCGGCCTCGGCCAGCTCTCCTACGGCCTCTACCTCTGGCACTGGCCGGTCTACCTGCTCCTTCACGGCCGGGCCGGCGTCGTCGCCCTCGTCGCCCTCGTCGCCACCACGGCCGCCTTGGCCGCTCTACGGGCACTCATACCCCGCCCCCACATCGGCACTGGGGCGGTCGACCTCACCCAACTGGCGGCACGCGACGATCGAGTGTCCGCCCTCGCAGCTGAGACGGCGCGACCAGTGTCGATCTTCGTCCCCCACGTGCTCCAAGGTGATCGAAGTGGGGAGGATGGGGAGCATGAGCGCGTGATCGAGCCCGCCGGGATGCTCCGGAGTCGCCGGCCTGGCTCCTTGCCTCGGAACTTCGCGGCGGGGAGTGGTGTGGTACGGGTAGGGGATGGGCCGAGAGCGAGCGCGGATCAGCGCGGAGTTCGACCGGCGGGCAGCGACGTACGAGGCCAGTGCCATGCACCGGTGGCTGGCGCAAGAAGCCGTCCGGCTCGCAGCACCACGTCCGCATACATGGGTCCTCGACGTGGCCACCGGGACAGGGCTGGCCGCGCGGGAGGCCGCCGCGTCGACGGGCGGACACGGCCGTGTGATCGGCGTGGACCTCTCACCCGGCATGCTCCACGTCGCCGTCGAGCGTTCACCAGGCAGCTGCTCTTACGCGCTCGCCGATGCCCACCGGCTCCCGTTCGGGGCGGACCGCTTCGATCTGGTCATGTGCGTCTCCTCCCTGCCCTATCTGGACGCTCGGGCCGCCGTGCGGGAATGGGGCCGGGTCGCACGCCCCGGGGCGGCGATCGTGTTCACCGTGCCGACAGCCGAGGGCGTCAGCGTCAACCGCATGGTGTGCCAGGCCGCACGAGCCGAAGGGATCCCGCTGCCGGACCCGCACGCCGAGCTGGGCACCACGCACCGGCTGTGCGAACTGGCCGGCTACCTCGGCCTGGAGGTCGAGGACATCCAGCGAGTGGTGTGGGAGGGGGACGAGCCCCTGCGCGACCCCGGCGAAGCTTGGCGGCGCACCCTGGACTACGGCTTCGGCGAACCGCTGCGCACCGCTGACCCAGCCGCTCGCGAACGGGCACGGCGCCGCTTCATCGAGCAGGCCGAGGGACACCACCCCCGCCAGGACCAGTTCCTGGCCCGCTTGACCCTCCCCACCCCGGCGTAGCGACGTCGGCCGAACCCTACGATCCCCGTTCAGACAGGCCCGGATCGTCTTGCGAACTCCTCCCCGGCACCGGGCGATCACGGAAATCGTCCCACCCTTGCCGACGGAGAGGGCGAGGTCGGCCCCGTCCGCTCCGGAACTCCACACCGAGTGACGACCAGGCGATTGGTTCAGAACCTGGACAGGCGCGCACCGAGGTTGCCGAGACGGTCGAGCTTCGCCCGATCCGCTGGTCGGGCGGCTATGCCGGGTCGCTCCTTCCTCCTTGCCCGGCAGCGTTCCATCGGATGGGAAGCCGAGCACGTCAGGCGCCTCGACAACGCGGAGTCCTCGTACGCACGAGCCGGTGCGGGGTTCCGCCGCGTAGGTCACTGGTGCCTACGGTCCGGCCGTGGCGACGACCGTCCCGAGCGTCAGCGCGGCGAGACCCAGCGCCGCCCAGAACGTACGGGTCCGTGAGCGCCGCCCCAGGCCGAACACCCACCAGCCGTACCCGAGCATCGCGACCCCGACACAGCTCACCACGATAGCGACGACCGTCGTCTCCCCGGAGTCGCCGATGGGGGCGGCCTCGGTCGCCTGCCGCCTGGTCCCCGCGGACAGCTCCACGACCCGGCCGCGCCAGACGGTGGCCCGGACCCGGTCCCCGGGCTGCAGGACGGAGAACACCGGGTGGGAGCCCCTGAAGAACACCCGCTCGGTCCCGGGCCCCGGCCCGAGCAGGTCGACCTCACGCGTCGTGTTCTTGCCGACCGTCTCCTCACGCACCTTCTGGACGGTCGCCTCCTCGACCCGCAGACAGTCGTCCTCCGGCCGCTCTCCCGCCGACGACGGTCCGCCGCACGGCACGGCCGCCTGGAAGGCGCGCTCCGCGGACGCCTGGCTGCTCCCCAGTCCGAAGGAGAGGAGGAGGGCGAACGCGACAAGTGCCACGCCTGCGATGAGTCCGAGCACTCCCTTGGTACGGCCGAAGGGAACCTCCTCGGCTCCCTCGTCCCGCTTCTCCCCCGCCATGGCAACGCCCCCTCGTGTATGGAGGCGTCATCGTACAAGCGGGCTGATCGGTCTCGGGGCCGTCATGGGCCGGCCGTGCCGATGGGCGGGCGGCGGCCAGGTCATGGGTGCGGCCGGGCAGCGAGGGTGAGATCCACAGCAGCTTGCCGGTGGGATCGGCGACGACCTGCACGTTCACACCCCGTCGAGCAGGACGTGATGGGGATCGGCCTCGCGCAGGACCCGCAGCAGGCCGGGCACCCTTCGGGACAGATGCTCGACGACTGCCGTGACGTAGGCGTGGGCGGTGCCGACGGATATGCCCAAGCCGGCGGCGATCTGTGCGAGCGCGTCGTGCCGGCGAAGGTAGACCAGGCCGACGAGGGCACGCCGGAGGGGCGGCAGCTTGCATCGGCGGTCACCCTCACGGTGACGATGCGCAGGGATACCCACTCGACCAGAGCGTGAGGCAGGCCGAGTGCGGCAGGATAAGGAACCAACGAAGCTCCTGCGCTGCTGAGTTGAGACGTCGAACACCTCACTCAACGGCGCAGGAGCCTCGCGCGTTGCGGAACCTCAGCCCGTCACCCGATCAGTCGCCACTCTGAAAGAGCTCACCGAGCTACCGACAGGCCCTGCCTTCATGCGCGCACCACCGGAAGATCACCCGGCCAGGATCCCTGTTCGACCCAGACGTTCCATGACCGGTTGAGACACGGCTTCTAAGTCTCGGTGCTTTTGGCGAGCACCAGGGACCACGACCCATCCGGAGTGCTGAACGCTATCTTCCCTCCGCCGCGCGCGTCGAGGTGGACACCGGAGACCTCGCCGATGCCACGCCCGTCGATGTCCAGGTAGACGAAGTCGTAGGAGAGGGTGCCGTTGTCGACGAAGTCCCATGTGCCGTGGAAATCGGCGGGGTCGTCGTGCTCGCCCATCGACAGATCGGTGGCCGTGAATGTGCCGTCGGAATCAAGACGGATCTCGCCGCCGGTCCGCTCGTTGCGGTACAGGCCGGGCAGGTCTTCGGTGTCGACCTGAGGCATGCAGCCTGCGGTGAGTACCGCGGAAGCGGCCAGGGCAGCTGCGAACCAACGGCCACTCGTCAGCTTGCCCACTACGGCCCCAGCGTCACGTTGAACTCGACAAGCACGGTCATGGTCGACCCTGGTCCTGAGTCGCCGCTGACCATTTCGATCAGATCATTGATGCGCTTGCCGTAGGTCTCTTTGTACCAGTCGTCGTACCCGATGATAGGCGGGCGGGTTGCGGACTCCGCGCTCTGCTCGCTGTACGCCGTGTACCGCCACACCACGCTGCCGTCCGCGTTCTTCCGGATGGGGGTCATCCGGATCTGCTGTGAGCCCATGAACGCGTACGCGGAGTTTCCGGTGTACCCGGTCAGGAATCCGTCTGCTGGTTGCGTGACCCCGGCGTCTCTGAGCCACTTCAGGCCCTGGACGCCAGAGAGTTCGTAGTTGTACATGTACGTGTGGCCCAGCTCGTAGTCCCCGTCCCGCACCCGACCAGCAAAGTAGTTGAGGGTCTTGTCGGTCCAGGGATGCTCGCGGTAGATGCTGGTGAACTCGTCGTTCGGGCCGAAACACTGGGACCGATCGCCGCCCCCCGTGAGCCAGCTCCACCCCAGCTCGAACGGTGTATTGCCGTTTCCGGACGGGATGGGCTTGCCGAACGGCGTCAGGCAGCTCTCGGCCCCGGGTGGAAGTTCGCCGTTGCCGTCGCCGATGCGAACGCTCGCATTGTCGATGGCGCTCTGGATCGCCTGGCGCATCGCGGCGTCGATAGCGATTTCGTAGGCCTGGGTTGCGGCCTGCGCGGCGCCGACGGCGTCCTTGCCGGCTTCGAATGCCTGCTTGCGAGCGATCGTTGCCGCGATCGCGGCGTCCGTGGCGTAGCTCGCGGCGTTCTCAGCGGACCGCACGGCTCGCGTCGCGGCCTGGCGTGCCACGCGGCTCGCCTTGAGTGCCGCGGCGGCCGCGTTGCTCGCGGTGAGGGCGGACTTCGCCGCTTCGGCCGCGGACCGCTCGGCGGCATCGGCGTTGTCACGGGCTTCCTGTGCGGACGCCGCTGCGGCGTTGGCATAACCCTGGGCGAGGTTGGCCCACTCCTTCGCCTTGTCAGCGGCCTGGCGTGCGATGGCGGCAGCCTCGGAGGCGCGGGCCGCGTCCTCCTGCGCATTCGCCGCGATCTTGGCCGCGCGTGCGATCGACGCACGGACCGCGCTGATGTGCGTGGCGCGATCGTGGTCGATCCGCGCGAAGTCGTACTGAGTGGTTGCGATGAACTGGCGGAGCATGAAGGTGTCGCCCTCAAGGGCGATCTGCGCCGCCGCCTTGGTGTAGGGGCCTCCGGTGGCGAGGAGTGTGCCCGCGGCCACCCGGTCATCCTCGCGTACGGCCGCCTCGCGGCCGACCCACAGGAAGGTGTGGAGGGCCTCGGCGGTCCCCGCGTCCAGTGCGGCCGCTGCCTCGTTCCGCACCCTCGTGCCGCTGCTGGGGTCGGCCAGGATCCTGCCCACCTCGACGCGGTTGTCATCAGCGGCTGCCTCGACCGCTCCGGTCTCCAGGAATGCCTTGATCGTGGCGGGGTCTTCGGTCTTCAGAGCCGCCACGGCCGCCGTGGCCACGGCCTGCGTCGACATCGCGGCGAGCGCCGCGACGTTCTCGACGTTGTCCTGCTGCAGCGCGAGGACGCGGTCGGTCGAGATCCAGTTGACGATGTCCTGGTCCGAACCGGCCAGCGCGTACTCCGCCGCCTGACGGGTCCAGGTCCCCGGGCCCTCCAAGAGGCGGACCGCGGCCTTGCGCCCGGCCGCCGCGGCCTGCTCGACGGTTCCGTTCTGCAGTGTTGATTCCGCAGCGCTGATGAGTGTCCGGAGCTCTTCGGAGAGGCGTGCTTCCTGGGTCCGCTCCCGGTTGAGCCGTTCGAGCTCGTTCAACTCCGCACTCGCCGCGAGCCGTGCCTGCTCGATCGCCTCGCTGGTCTCCTCGGCCAGACTCTCGGCCTCGGCCTGGCGGGCCGCCTGTTCGACATCCCGCGCCTTGACGACCGCGGCGGCGGCGGCATTCGCCGCCTCGACAGCCGCGTTGGCAGACAGCGTGGACCGGTTGGCGTAGTCGACCGCCTCACCGGCGTGGGCGGCCGCTTCCTTTGCCGCGGCCGCGGCCTTCTCGGCGTGACCGGCGGCGCTGTTGGCCGCGTCACGCGCCGCGCGGGCGGCGGCGGCCGCCTGCCCGGCCAGGTTCCGCGCCCTGCCCGCCGCCTGGGTCGCCCTGGCCGCGGCGGCTTCCGCCTCGGCGGCGGCCCGCGTCGCGGCAGCGGCCTCGGACTGGGCTGCTCCGGAGGCCACGGCCGCCTCGGCCGCCGCGCGAGCGGCGTCGGCCGCGTTGATCGCCGAGCTGCGGGCGGCATCGCCCGCCCGCACCGCCGCGTCGCAAGCCAAGGCCGCGAGGTCTGCCTTGGCGGCCACCGTGCGCACGTAGCTCACCAGCTTCAGCGCGACGTCCGCCGCCGCGCTGGCCGCGCCCGCCATCGCCGTGTCCTTGGAAGCGGCGATCGCCGCACGATACGCGTTCGCCGCGGCGCGTCCCGCCGATGCCGCAGCCGCGGCAGCGGCGTTGGCGGCAGCCACCGAACGCTGTGCGGCGGCCTGTGCCGTCCGTGAGGCCGACACCGCAGTCGACGCGGCCGCGGCCGCGCCCATGGCCGCCTGCGCGGCCTTTCCCGCCGCCTTGGCCGAGCGTGTGACATCCTGCTCGGCGGCCAATGCCTCGGCCTTGGCCTCCAACGCCGCGGCTTTCGCCTTCTCGGAAGCAGTGACTGCCTGGTTGGACAGCTCGACAGCCTCTTCGGTCTTCAGACTGGCGCGGCGTCCTTCCTTCTCCACGACGGCGACCAACTGCTGGATCGTGGCCGATTCCTCGTCGCGTGCCCGGGCGATGTACTGACCCGTCTCCAGGAACCACCGGATGGCCCTGGTCGACCCGTCGTCCAGGGCCCGACTCGCGTACTCACGCACCTGTGGTGACCCTGAGAAGAGGATGGTCGCCACCTGCACACGATCGTCCTCCTCCTGCGCGGTGAACCGCCCGTCACTGAGGAAGGCGCGCAATGCGAAGGGGGAATCGGCCGATAGCGCGGCGTTTGCCTCACGCTTCACAGCCTTGGCACCGTGGGCCAGGACCGTACCCACGGCCACCCTGAGATCCTCGTCCACGGCAGTCTGGAAACCGCCCTGGAGAAGGGTCTCGACCGCTGCGTCCCCGCTGGACAACGCCGCGCCGATGGCGTTGCGCGTCGCCAGGCCCGCTGTGGCCAGGGACTCCGCGAGCGCGAACCTGTTGTCCTCGGCCCAGGCCAGAGGCGCCTTCTGATCGAGGAACTCCGTTATGTCCGCGGCGGAGCCCACCAGCGCCGCGGACGCCGCAGTGCGGACGGCCCGGCGGCCCGATCGGTACGCCCAGACCACCTTGCCGCGATCGGTATCCGGAAGTCCAGATCCCTCGGGCACCGCCGGCGTGCCACCCGAACCGCTCGCCGCGTACGCCGGGCGCGTCCCGAACATATCGGTGGACAGCACGCTGCCGGCCGCTACCCCGGTGAAAATGGCCAGCATCTGACGCCTACTCAACACCCGCCGTGATTGCTGTGACATCACGACTCCTTTCCACTCTCACTGTGTCTGTCCGACCCGTACTCGCCCCGATGGCGCGGCACGGTGCCGCCCGCCCGCCGCGTCGCCCAGACAGGTGCGGCGCAAATAGCGGGCAGGTGCTGTCCGGGCGTCGAGGCAGCATGATCCCAACATTCATTCAGTTAAACGTCAATTGGATAGCAATGCGAGGCGCGGCTCCAGGGCTTGTTCCGTGGCAATTGTTCCGTTTTCTCGGGGAGTCGACTCCATCATTCATGACGGATCGCGAAGTGCGACCCATCCGGCAAATTGGAAATTTCGAGTCCAAACATCTCTCGATGGAATTTCCATTTACGCGTCAAATCCCACACATTCGTGAAGATCACGCCTCGGATTCTTCACGAGTCCTTCACGATCATCCCTGCAACCTTCGTAGAACTGGCTGTTTCGGCGGGCGAATTCATCAAATCTGTCCAGTTGTTTCCGATTTACCCTGTTGGACATGTGGAGGGATTGCGATCTTGAATGAGGCGCCGCAGAAAGCCACTTCAGCTCACCTGGATAATTCGCACGCCTCGTCAGGTGGGATGAAAAGGCCTGCGTGGAAATATCGGCAGCTGCCATCCCGGCTGCACCACGGCTTGCTCGCATTTCCCTGAAACGGTGTAGAGGCGCCCGGTCGGGACGCGCCGCTATGCATGAAAAAGGGGATGGGATGCCTGATCTATAAGAGGGAACTGCATATGAGACTCGTCACTCGCATCATTGCGACGGCATGTACCGCCGGCCTGGCGGCCGTGCTGTGGACGACTTCGTCGGCGGGCCAGCCGACGGGGAACACGGAATCCGTGGCCGACGAGGCACCCGGCTATGCCGTGGAGGGCTACAACTACCCGAACGCGGACAAGATCCTCGCCGAGAAGGACATCGTCCTGAAGCGGGGCGACGGGCACATCGTGCTGGCCGACTGTGCCAGCGAGACCGGACTGCTCGAGGTCTGGGCCCGTGACAAGGCCAAGATCTGCTTCAAGGTCACCGGCAGTTCCGGCTGGCTGACCATGGAGATCCCTTCGGTGCACCTCATCAAGGGCAACGACTACACCACGCGGGTCGACATGACCGTCGGCGCCGAAGAGAAGTCGTTCGACATCACCAAGAACACCTGGACTCCAGTCGGGGAGAGCGCGGACCCCGAAGGCCGCGATTTCATGCTCGTCGAGATCCGCACCTCCAAGTAGGAACGTCAGAAGGCCTGTTCACCCTTTGGGTCCCGCAGCGAGGAAACAACTCATGCGGCAGCCGAAGCTCTCCTCCTTCACCATCAAGGAACACTCATGACAGCAAAGCGTTCGCGCTTCGTGTGGGCTGCTGGCGCCGCCACCGTGCTCGCCACCGCCGCCACCGTCCTCCCCGCCACCGCCCTTGAAGGTGGCGACGCCTCAGCGCAGTTGAACTTCACCGCAAAGATCGTTATCGGGGAGAAGGCGGCCTGCACCGGCGCGCTCGTCGACCCGCAGTGGGTTCTCACCGCGAAGAGCTGCTTCACCACCGCCGGCGTCTCGGCCAGCGGCAGACCCGCGGTCGCCACCACCGTCACCGTCGGCCGCACCGACCTGACACAGACCGGAGGCAGCGTCCAGCAGGCCCTCGCCCTCGTGCCCCACGCCGACCGCGATCTGGTTCTGGTCAGACTCAGCACCAGGGTTCCCGGCTCCGTCGCCGTCCCGGTCCGGGTCGCCGCCACCGCCGCCACCGCCGGGGAGCAGCTGACGAAGGCCGGATTCGGCCGGACGAAGACCGAGTGGGTGCCCGACAAGCTCCACAGCGGCACCTTCACCGTCGCTTCCACCACCGGCACGGACGTGAACCTCGACGGTTCCGACACCGCGACCGTCTGTCAGGGGGACGCCGGCGGCCCGGCGCTGCGCACGGTCAACGGAACCCCCGAACTCGTCGCTGTGGGCTCCCGGTCGTGGCAGGGCGGCTGCCTGGGCATCGACCCGGCCGAGACCCGTACCGGCGCCGTCGACACCCGTGTCGACGGGCTGGCCGGCTGGGTGAAGGAAATCGCCAGCCGTGAGAAGGTCACGCCCGCCGACATCGACGGCGACGGCAAGGACGACCTCGTGCTGCAGCGCACGGACGGCGCGGTGGTCGTCCACCGCAACCTCGGCAGCAGCTTCGGGGCGGGCACCGTCATGTCGAACGGCTGGGGACGCTTCCTCACCGGCAACGACATGGGCCGTCTGTACTTCGCGGACATCACCGGCGACGGCAAGGACGACCTCATCGTCCACACCAACGACGGCAACATAGCCGTCCGCAAGAACATGGGCACCTACTTCGACGGCGGCACCCACTGGTCCGCCGGCTGGGGCCGCTTCGTCACCGGTACCGACATGGGTCGTCTGTACTTCGCGGACATCACCGGCGACGGCAAGGACGACCTCATCGTCCACACCAACGACGGCAACATAGCCGTCCGCAAGAACATGGGCACCTACTTCGACGGCGGCACCCACTGGTCCGCCGGCTGGGGCCGCTTCGTCACCGGTACCGACATGGGTCGTCTGTACTTCGCGGACATCACCGGCGACGGCAAGGACGACCTCATCGTCCACACCAACGACGGCAAGATCGCGGTCCGCAAGAACATGGGCACCTACTTCGACGGCGGCACCCACTGGTCCGCCGGCTGGGGCCGCTTCATCAACGGCGACGACATGGGACGCCTCCGCTTCGGTGACACCACCGGCGATGGCAAGGCCGACATGTACGTCCACGTGATCCACAACGGCGAGGTCTCGGTCCGCAAGAACATGGGCACCTACTTCGACGCCGGCACGCTGATGGTCACCCTCTGACCAATGCCTCCTCGCCCCCTTGGCCCAACTGACACAGTTGCCGTCAAGGGGGCGAGGACTTCCCCGGCCAAACACGCCAGCCCTCGCACAAAGAGCCGGTGTGTGGTCGGGGTGGAGGCATGAGTGCCCGATCGGGGTCGTGGTCAGGCGTTGGCGGTGCGGTCGGAGACGAGGCCGTCGCCGACCCGTCGGGGTGACGGTGATCACGGAGGCTCGTGGGCGATAGCTGCGTAGGCTTGTGGAGTCGTCGTGGTGGGTCCAGAGGGGCGGGTGAAGCTCCCCGGTGCTACCTGATGATGCGTCAGGAAAGTCGGCAAGTGGTCAGCGCGAGTCCTGGAGAACCTGGGGACAGCTGCCTGGGCCGGCGACTCGTTGTAGGGTGTGGAAACAGCCCTTGACCTGCAAAAACGCAGGCAGGGAGCCTATGTCCGGGAGTACCTCGATGATACGAACAATATTCAAGTCCAAGATCCACCGCGCCACCGTCACCCAGGCC
This sequence comes from Streptomyces sp. R302, assembly GCF_012927245.1. Taxonomy (GTDB): domain Bacteria; phylum Actinomycetota; class Actinomycetes; order Streptomycetales; family Streptomycetaceae; genus Streptomyces. Next base: position 201,156 of record NZ_JABBGE010000006.1, on the reverse strand, counting down.
GACCTGCACTACGTGGGTTCCGTCACCGTGGACGCCGATCTGCTCGACGCCGCCGACCTGCTGCCCGGTGAGCTCGTGCACATCGTGGACATCACCAACGGTGCCCGGCTCGAGACCTATGTCATCGAGGGCGAGCGCGGGTCCGGTGTCATCGGGATCAACGGCGCGGCCGCCCATCTGGTCCACCCCGGCGACCTGGTGATCCTCATCAGTTACGCCCAGATGGACGACGCGGAGGCGCGGGCGTTCGTGCCGCGCGTCGTGCACGTCGACGGTGCGAACCGCATCGTGGAGCTGGGTGCCGACGCCTCGGCGCCCGTGCCCGGCAGCGACACGGTGCGTCCGCCGCACGCGGTGCCGGCGTCCGTCTGACCCGAGGGAGCGCGGCGCATGGCCGAGCGGCAGCAGGTGGAACCGGAGATCCGTGACGTCCGGGAGCGGGGCCGCCTGGAGGCGTACGCCGACGGCGTCTTCGCCGGCGTGATCGTCTACTTCGCCCTCGACCAGGAGCCGCACGCCCTCGTCGTCGTCCACACGGTCGTCGACGCCGGCCACGAGGGGCGGGGGATCGCCGGCGCGCTCGTGCGCGAGTTCTACGCCATGGCCGCTCGCGACGGCGTCCCCGTCGTGCCGCTCTGCCCGTACGCCGCCAAGTGGGCCCGGCGGCACCCCGAGGAGGCGCCGCCGGTCTCCGCCGACGTGACCCGCGCCGCCGAGCGGCAGCTGGCCGCCACGCCCGGTCTGTGGTGAAGCGGCTCCGCGCGGTGTCACCCTGGTAGAGAGGGGGAGACCGCGGGGGGCCGTCGACCGGGAGGTCCGTCATGACCCATCCGTATCCCGACCCGCTGCCGCCCTCGCCGATCCCGCCGCCGCAGCCCGGCCCCCCGCCGGTGCCGCCGCCGAACCCCGTGCCCGTGCCGCCCGACCCGGCCCCGCCCGAGCCGCCCCAGCCCGGCGGGCCCGTGCCGCCGCCCGAGCCGCAGCCCCAGCCGGGCCCCGCCGGACACGGCGGTCCGCCAACGGCCCGGTGACACAAGGGAGTCGACCCCGGCGGACTTCCGCGTCCGGCTTGTCACACAGCGTGCCACCCCCGTAACTTGGACCGCTGTCGCTGTGTTCTAGGGGGGCCCATGGCCGTACGCGGACGTCACCGCCGCCACCAGCCGAGCCGGATCAACCGCGCCTCGCTCACCGTCACCGCCGGAGGGGCCGGCATCGCCCTGCCCCTCGTCGGCGCGGGCGCCGCGCAGGCCGCCTCGCTCGACATCTGGGAGAAGGTCGCCCGGTGCGAATCCTCCTCCAACTGGCGGATCAACACCGGGAACGGCTACTTCGGCGGCCTCCAGTTCAGCCAGTCCACCTGGGTCGCCCACGGCGGCCGCGAGTTCGCCCCCCGCGCCGACCTCGCCTCCAAGGACCAGCAGATCGCCGTCGCCGAGCGGGTCCTCAAGGGCCAGGGCCCCGGCGCCTGGCCCGCCTGCGGCCCCGACGCCGGACTCGCCCGCGGCGGCCCCGCGCCGGACGCCTCCGGCGGCGGCAACGACGTACGGACCACCTCGCTGCCCGCGCAGCGCGCGTTACCGCAGGAAGCCGCCGCGAAGCCCGGTCCGACGACCGTCCCCACCGTCCGCGAGATGTACACCGTCACGCCCGGCGACTCGCTCTCCGCGATCGCCCGCGACGAACGGGTACGCGGCGGCTGGCAGCGCCTGTACGAGATCAACCGCAAGGTCGTCGGCGAAGACCCCGACCTGATCCTGCCCGGCCAGCGCCTCACCCTGCGGATCGCCGCCCCGGCCCGCCCCGCGCCCGCCCCCGCCCTGCCCAGCGCCCGGCCGAGCTCCCCGCAGGCACCGCCCACCCTCAAGCCGCCCGCGCCTCCGAAGCTCCCCGCCGCCCAGGCGCCCGCGACGAAGCCCCCGGCCGTCGCCCCCGCCGGCCACCGGCCCACCCCGCCCACGCAGGCGCAGCCGAAGCCGCAGCAGAAGCCCCAGGCCAAGCCGCAGCCGAAGCCTCAGCAGCAGGCCAAGCCCCAGGCGAAGCCGACGCCCAAGCCGAAGCCCAAGCCGACGCAGCAGAGCAAGCCCAAGCCCGCCGCTCCCCGCGAGGACCGCTACTCCGCCCCCGTCTCCGCCGACATCGGCACCCGCTACGGCAAGCCCGGCTCGTCCTGGTCCAGCGGCTACCACACCGGCGTCGACTTCCCGGTGCCCACGGGCACCACCGTCAAGGCCGTCTCCGACGGGAGGATCGTCTCCGCCGGGTGGGCCGGCGCGTACGGCTACCAGATCGTCGTCCGCCACGACGACGGCCGCTACAGCCAGTACGCCCACCTCTCCGCCGTCTCCGTCCGCGAGGGGCAGCGGGTCACCGGCGGCCAGCGCATCGGGCGCTCAGGATCGACCGGCAACAGTTCGGGGCCGCACCTCCACTTCGAGGTGCGGACGGGTCCCGGGTACGGCTCCGACATCGACCCCCTCGCCTATCTCAGGGCGCGCGGCGTCTCCCTCTGACGCCGAGGGCCCGTCCCCGCCGGGGCGGGCCAGCCGGTCGAGGGTCAGCTCGACGAGTCCGCCCGCCGCGACCGCGCCGCAGACGAGCGCCGCGACCGTGCCGGCCGTCCCGTACCGGAAGCCTTCCCCGAAAAGGGTGAGGCCGACGGTGGCGGCCACCACGGGGTTGACGACGGTCAGCGTGGCGAGCGGGGCGGCGAGCCCGGCGGCCCGGTACGAGGCCTGGGACAGCAGCAGGCCGGTGACCGCGAGCGCCGACAGCGCCAGCGCGGAGCCCCACTCGGCGAGCGGCGCGTCCGGCGACCACTCCTCGGCGACCGCCTTGGTGAAGACCGAGGCCACCCCGAAGGCCACACCGGCCGCGGTCGCCAGCGCGACCCCGCGCAGCGCCGAGCGGCCGACGAGCCGTGCCAGGACGAAGAGCGCCGCGACCGCCGCGAAGGTGGCCCCGGCCAGCAGCCAGCGCTCGCCGCCGTCGGGGGTGCGGCCCTCGCCGCCGTCCGTCACGCTGAGCAGCCCCGCCAGGCCCGCCGTCGCCATCAGCGCCCCGTGCCAGGCCCGCCGTCCCGCCGGACGGCGGACGAACAGGGCGGCCATCGGCAGCGCGAAGACGATGGTGAGGGCGCCCAGCGGCTGCACCACGCTCAGCGGCCCGTAGGCGAGGGCGACCACGTGCAGGGCCGCGCCCAGGCCGTTGAGGAGGACGGCGCCCCACCAGACCGGATTGCGCAGCGGCGCGTAGGTCGGCCCGGAGGCGGCCGCGGCGACCCGCTCCTGCACGATCGCCGCGCCCGCGTACGCCACCGCGGAGACCAGTGACAGGACGACGGACAGCACGAGGGGACTCATACCCTCCACGATCTCTCCCCGGGCCGTTCCCGTCGTCAGACCAGGGAACGCCTTCACCGGTACCGCCGACGCAGTACGCGACCGTCCCGTACAACCGGAGTCGTACACCACCGCAGGTCACAGCGGGTTCAACCGGGACGAAACGGGTGCGCGAAGCGGTACCGGCGCAGCTCGCACGCGCGTGCGGGAGCCACATCCTGAGCCAGTCGCCGCGTCGGCCGGTCCACTTTGGCCCGTAAGATCCCCGGCCGTCAGGGGAGTACGGTGGCCCCGCACCGCCGGGCCCCTGCCGGCGGCGGAATCCGAGGGGGAGCGGTGGAACCGGAGACGAGCGGCACGGTACTCGGTGGCTTCTTCGCCCTGCGGACCGTCCCGCCGCCCGCCGGCGGCGACCACCGTCCGCTCGCCCGCCTCTACGACGGCGACGCACGCGGCGACGGCCCCCTCCACGCGCGCGTGGACCAGGTCGCCGCCCGGCTCGGGGCGCCCGAGCGGCGGGTCGCCGCGTCCGTCGCCCACCTCGGGCTCGCCGCCCGCCTCTGGTCGACCGCGCTCGGCCCCGCCGCCCTGTGCGGCCGCTTCCCGGCCCTCGACCCCGCCGAACTGCGCTGGGACCCGGCGCTCGGCGCACCGGACGACCTCTGGTGGGCCGGCGCCGGCACCCGCCCCGCCACCGTCGACGCGCTGCGCGAGGCCGTCCACGAGGCGCACCTCGTCCCGCTGCACGCCGCCCTCGCCCGCGACGGGCGGATCTCGCCCCGGCTGCTGTGGGGCAACGCGGGCTCCGCGCTCGCCGGCGCCCTGCGCGAGCTGATCCGCTGGTCCCGCGCCCACGACCGGCCCGAGGCCGCCGCCCGGGCCGCCGCCCTCGTCCAGGGGCTCCTCGACCACCCGGACCTCGCCGGCACCCTGCGCGGCCCCGCCCTGCGCCGTACCACCTGCTGCCTCTACTACCGCGCCACCCCCGGAGGCCTCTGCGGCGACTGTGTGTTCGACCACGCCCCGCGAACGGGTTTGGAGCGGCGGCCCCCGGCTCCGTAAAGTTGTCCCTTCGGAACCCCGGCGGCACCCCGCCCGCGAGCGATCGAGGAACGACGAAGGCCATGACGGTGACTGAAGAAACCCAGGAGTACGGGCCGGGCATCGACCCCGAGCGCCTGGCCGTCTGCCTGAGCGTGCTCGACGAGCTGGAGAAGATCGAGGTCGACCACCCCGACGCGATCGCCGTCCGCCGCGCCACCGCCGGCATCTACCGCATGGTCAAGCAGCGCCGCCGCCAGGAGCGCCGGGCCGCCAAGACCGCCCACGACCGGGCCGTCACCGAGGCGACCGCGACCGGCTCCGCCCAGCGCATCGACGACGAGACCGAGGGCATCCTGCCCTCCTCGGTCACCGAGGCGGGCCGGATCGCGGGCATACTCCAGCGCCCCCGGTCCTGCTACACCTGCAAGACCCGGTACGTCGAGGTCGACTACTTCTACCACCAGCTCTGCCAGGACTGCGCGGCCCTCAACCGCTCGAAGCGGGACATCCGCGCCGACCTCACCGGCAAGCGCGCCCTGCTCACCGGCGGCCGCGCCAAGATCGGCATGTACATCGCGCTGCGGCTGCTCCGCGACGGCGCGCACACCACGATCACCACCCGCTTCCCCAAGGACGCCATCCGCCGCTTCAAGGCGATGGAGGACTCGGCGGAGTGGATCCACCGCCTGGAGGTCGTCGGCATCGACCTGCGCGACCCGGGCCAGGCCGTGGCCCTCGCCGAGCAGGTCTCCGCCGCCGGTCCGCTGGACATCCTGATCAACAACGCCACGCAGACCGTGCGCCGGCTGCCCTCCGCGTACGCGGCCCTGGCCGACGGCGAGACCGCGCCGCTGCCGGCCGGTGAACTGCCCGCCCACCACGTCATCGGCGCCTTCAACTCCGGCGCGGTCGACGGCCTCGCCGCGCTCCCCGTCGGCACCAGCGGCCTCGACGCCCAGAAGGTCGCCGACCTCGCGCTCGTCGCGGGCAACGCGAGCCTGGAGCAGTACCAGGCGGGCACCGCGATCGACGCCGGCGGCCTGCTGCCGGACGTGGTGGAGTCCAACACCTGGGTGCAGACCATCGACCAGATCTCCCCGGTGGAGCTCCTGGAGACCCAGCTCTGCAACTACACCTCGCCGTTCATCCTGATCAGCGCGCTGCGCCCGTCGATGGCGAAGGCCGCGGCGCAGGCGGCGAGCGGCCGGGCGTACGTCGTGAACGTCTCCGCCATGGAGGGAGTCTTCTCCCGCGGCTACAAGGGCGCCGGGCACCCGAACACCAACGCCGCGAAGGCCGCCATGAACATGGTGACCCGGACCAGCGCCCAGGAGATGTTCGAGTCCGACAAGATCCTCATGACCTCGGTCGACACCGGCTGGATCACCGACGAGCGCCCGCACTTCGAGAAGCTGCGGCTCGCCGAGGCGGGCTTCCACGCCCCGCTCGACCTGGTCGACGGCGCGGCCCGCGTCTACGACCCGGTGGTCCGCGGCGAGGCCGGCGAGGACCTGTACGGCGTGTTCATGAAGGACTACGCCCCCGGCAAGTGGTGAGCACCCCTGCCGACCCCGCTTCAAGAGCGCCCTTCCCGCCGGGAAGGGCGCTCTTTCGGTCTCTGTCACCCGAATGCGTCACATTTTTGAGCCCGGTAGAGCGCACGCCTGCTCATTTGGTTAATCTGATGCCCACGGACGGCCACCGGAGCGACACACCGCTCCACGGCCGCCCAGGGGACTGGCCACCCACCTCGGCCGCGGCCCCGCCCCAGACCGGCGCCACCGCGACCGAACGGTCCCACGTCCTCGACCTGACGCGACACAAAGGAGTGCGCGGTGACACCCGAACTGACGAAGCAGGAACCCCGACCGTCGGAGCCTTCCGAACGGCAGCGGCGCAACGGCGAGCTGGGCAGCCTCGAAGTGTGGGCCCGCTCGGCCCCGATCCGCCTCGCGGGCTACGAGGACGACCTCGCCGAGCCCCACATCCTGCCGGGCATCGACTGACCCGTGCGGCTCCGGTGCCCCCGGCCCTCCCGGCCGGGGGCACCGCCGTGTCCGGCTCACGCCCGCGGGCGGACCGGGCCTTCGCTCAGAAGCGGAACCGGCCCGTGATCGGGTAGTGGTCCGAACGGCCCGCGTCGGCCGTCACCGCGCACGACACGACGGTGCCCGACGGAGGACCGAACAGGTAGTCGATCTTGATGCTGCGGGTCGCCAGCGGCTTCGTCGCCCGTCCGTCACGCGGACGCGTGCTCGACAGGCCCTCGTCGCACTCCGTGTCCGCGGCGTAGGCGGACGCCATGATGTCCTTGGGAGTGTCCGGCGAGGCGGAGTCCGGCGGGACGGAGTTGAAGTCGCCGCCGTAGACGGTCCGGTAGCCGGGCATGGTGTACGAGCGGACCATCCTCTGCATCTCCGCGGCCTGCTCCGCGCGCTTCGTCCCGTCCGCGTCGTCCGTCGGCAGGCCGGCGCTGAAGTGGCCGGTGCAGAACTGCAGGGCCTGCGCCGGGAGGACGGCGCACATGCCGGCCCGCTGCTCCATGCGCACCCAGGTGCCGTCGATGGTCCTGTTCTGCGGGGACGGCAGGTCGTACGAGTGGTACCACACGTTGGCGTCCGGCAGGGCGAGTCCGATGCCGTAGGCGCCGCGGTCCTTCCAGGCGCCCGACGAACCGGCGTTGTCACAGGTCCTCGCGGCCTTCAGGGAAGATCCGTCGACGGCGAACTTGATGGGGGCGAAGCGCACGTCCCATCCGGTGCCCGTCTTCGCCTCCAGGGCGGTCTCGATGGACCTGGCGTGCGACTCGCACATCTCCTGGAGGAAGACGGCGCGGTACGTCCGTGCCTCCGCGTCGGTGCCCATCCGGCTGGTGATCTGCAGGCCCACGGACGGGCCTTCCACGCGGTGGTTGCCGCAGGCGGAGTTGTGGTTCGCGCAGACGTTCCACGACATCACGCGGAAGTCGGCGGCCGGGGCGGGGGAGGCGGGGGCGGGACGGCCCCCCAGGTCGCTCGCGTTCTCCTCGCCGAGGTAGACGAGGTGGAACTTCTGCCAGGAACCGACGGAGGTGCCGCGGGCGCGCAGCAGCCCCGCGTCCGAGCCGGGGTCCTGGACCTCGGCGGTCACGTACCGGTAGCCGTCGTTCGTGGCGGCCTTCAGGGCGTAGGTGCCGTCCGACTGCTTCTCCAGCGTGAGCTTCTCCCAGGAGCCGGAGGTGGTGCCCCGGGCGCGCAGCAGGTTCTGGTAGCTGCCCGTGTAGCCGCGCTCGGTCGTGACGTAGTTCCCGTTCGCCTCCGAACGCAGGGTGACGGTCACTCCCTTGTCGTCGGTGTGCAGCGTGAACTTCTCCCAGGACCCCAGGTCGGCCGGCGAGGCGGCGGAGGTGCGTGCCCGCAGCATCGCCTCCCCGCTGCCGGTCTTGGAGATCTCCGCCGATACGTAGAGGTTTCCGGCGCCCACGGATCTGAGCGCGTACTTGTCGCTCGCCGTGACGGGCACGGGGCGGCTCTCCACCGCCTGGGCCTGCGCGGGTGTCATGGCCATCACTGCGAACAGTGCGGAACACAGCACCGCCAGGCGGCGCGCTGCCTGTCTCATTCTCGAACCCTGTCTGTGGCGGAAAATGCCTGAAAAAGGCGAAGCGGATCATGCTAGGGACGCGCCGCCACGCGGACCAGGATCCTCGGAGCAGTCCGTCAGGTCCGGTCGAGCGGAGCGCGGAGCGCCACCGGCGGGACCATGTCCCGGAGGTACGTCCGGTGCCAGCAGTCGTGACTTTCCCGGAGCTCCCGCCAGGTCGTGAAGCGGTACCGGTACAGACGGCAGCGCACGTACGCGGGAGGGCCGTCCGGGAACGGGTTGTGCCGGACCAGCCTCAGCAGGTTCTCGTCGTTCAGCAGCAGGCGCAGCACGAAGCCGTCGAACCACGGCGCGCCGTACGACGGCGAGAGGGCCACGAACCAGAGCAGCCAGTCGAGCCGCAGGTGCCACGGCGCGTACTGCCGAGGCCACCTGTGCGGATCGCCCGGTTTGCCCTTGAAGCCGTACTCCCGCCACACCGCGTCCGGGGAGACCTCCCGGTCGGCGCGCCGCAGGACCGGCTCGCCGGCCGTGCAGCGCTCCTTGTACGCGTCCGCCTGGCGCGCGTCCGGCCGCACGCGGCCCGGCGCCTCCCCGCTCGTGCCCTCCACCACGATCTCGTCGCGGACGCGGCCCACCGTGCCGAAGGCGCCGTAGGTGTTGACCAGGTGGAAGGGGTCGTACGAGCGGTTCATCGCCTGGTCGCGGGAGAGCAGGTTGCGGACCGGGCGGTAGCTGCGGACCAGGACCATCGCCGTGAGGGCGAGGACCAGGGCGACGTACCAGAGCGGCGGGTCGGGGCGCGGGTGGTCGCCGGTGAACGCGGAGAGGTCCAGGGCGGAGGCGGCGAGGACGATCGTCAGCCAGTTCAGCCAGGCGAAGTTGCCCGAGAGGACCAGCCACAGCTGGGTGGCGATCATCAGACCGGCCGCGACCGAGGCCACCGGCTGCGGGGTGAAGAGCAGGAACGGCACACCGAGCTGGACGACGTGGTTGGCGGCGGCTTCGACGCGGTGCAGGGGGCGGGGGAGCCGGTGGAAGAACCAGCTCAGCGGGCCGGGCATCGGCTGGGTCTCGTGGTGGTGGTAGAGGCAGGTGAGCCTCCGCCAGCAGGCGTCGCCGCGGATCTTGATGAGCCCGGCGCCGAACTCGACGCGGAAGAGCAGCCAGCGCAGCAGCAGGAGGACGAGGAGGGGCGGGGCGACGTCGTCGTTGCCGAGGAAGACCGCGAGGAAACCGGTCTCCAGGAGCAGCGACTCCCAGCCGAAGGAGTACCAGGTCTGGCCGACGTTCACGATCGACAGGTAGAGGCCCCAGAGCACCAGCCACAGCGGCATCGCGACGGCGAGCGGCACCGCGTCCCCCGCCCCGGCGGCCATCGCCGCCGCGAGCCCGGCCCCCGACCAGGCGACCGTGGCGAAGAGCCGGTCCGAGTAGCGCCAGTGGAAGAGCGAGGGGGAGCGGAGCGGGGTGGTGCGGCGCAGGAACGCCGGTACGGGAAGCATGCCGCGCTCGCCGATGAGCGCCCGGAACTGGAGCGCGGCCGACAGGAAGGCCACGCAGTACAGCACCGCCAGGCCGCGTTGGAAGACGGTCCGGCCCATCCACAGCTCGGGCGCGGTGAACCACTCCATCGCCTCCAGTATCGGCCCGGGGTCAGCCCTCGGCGACGAGCCGGGCGAGGACGCGGCCGAGCCCGCGGGCGTAGGCGCGCTGGAGGAGGGGGACGAGCGGCCCGGCGAGCCGGGTGTACCAGGCGGCGGGCCGGCTGAAGGCGGTCACCGTGAAGCGGACCGTGCCGTCGGGTTCGAGCTCCACGAGGAAGGCCTCCTCGCCGCACTCCGGATGGCCGGTGAGGGTGCCGTACGCGAAGCCGGCCCGGTGCTCCTGCTCGGGGAGCCAGATCACCTCGCAGGGGACGGCGTAGGCGAGCGGGCCGAGGCCGAGTCCGACCTCCAGGGTGACTCCGGGGGCCGCGCGGCCGGCCGTGGAGCGGACGCGGGCGCCGGTGGCGCGGTGCATCCGCCAGGTGGTGACGGCCTCGGCGGCGGCCCGGAAGTCGGCGGGGCCGTGGCCGACGGCCGCGCTGTGGCGCAGGTGGTGGTAGCCGGCCGGGAGGGCGTCGGGGGTGCGGGTGGCGCCGACCTCCGGATAGCTGAGGACGCGGCGCGGGGTGAGATCGCCGAGGATGCGGCTCATGCCGGGAGCTCCGTTCGCGGGAGAGGGGCAGGTGCAGGAGCAGGAGAGGGGTGGCGGCCGTCGGCGGGGCGGAGCCGGCGGTGGGCGAGCAGGGCGCAGACGGCGAAGCCGAGCGCGTTGCCTAGACCGTGGGTGGCGGCCATCCAGGTCAGGGTGGGGTGCGGAAGCCCGGTCGCCTCGCCCAGCGCCCACCAGAGCGCGAGCGCCATGGTGGCGGCCAGGACGAGGGCCGAGACGCCGAGCAGGGTCCGGGTCGCGGGGTCGGCGGCGAGCCCGCGCCGCTCCCGCAGGGTCAGCACGGAGACGGCGGCCATGCCGACGGTGAGGACGACAGCGCCGGCCAGCTCGGCCCAGTCGTCGACGAAGTAGCCGATCAGGACGAGCAGGGTGCCGGCGGGCACGCTGAGCGCGGCGGTCGTGGCCAGGGCCCCGCCGCCGGCCGTACGGCAGAGCAGCCCGGCGACCAGGGCGGCGGCGAAGCCCGCGAAGTGGAAGTGCGGCACGGTCAGCGCGAGGAGGTCGAGCTCGAAACCGAAGAGCGGGTACGAGGCCCGCTCGGCGACGAGCGCGAGACCGGCGACGGACGGCGAGACGAGGGCCGTGAGCACCGCGACCTCGGCCGGCCACGACGGGCCGCCGGTGGGTCCGGTCGCGGTGCGGCGCAGGACGAGGGCGAGCCGGGCCGGGGCCTGGAGCGCCAGCGCCAGGGTGGCCAGGGCGTAGCAGGCCGCGAGCGCGACGGCCGCGCCGGAGCGGGGGAGCCAGAGCGAGACCGCGCCGGGCAGGGCGAGCAGCGGCCAGGCCCGGCGCAGCGCCTCCCAGCCGGGCGGTCGGGGCCCCTCGACGAGGCCGAGTCCGGTCGGGACGACCCAGAGCATCCCGACCGTCACGATCGGGACCACGAAGGCCGACAGTGTGGTCATGGCGTCCATCCCCCTGACTTGAACGTGTTCAATGATGCCGGGACCGAGCGTAGGCCCTTCCTTGAACGTGTTCAAGTCCGGGGTGGGGGTCTCCCCGGCCGCCCGGTCGGACGCGTTCCGCTTGCCGGTCGTCACCGACTGCGACAGAACGGGAGCAACCCCCACCGCGACGACCGGGAGAAGCAACGTGCGCCCCACACAGCGCCGGACGCGGAGCCACCTCGCCGTCCGCCCCGCCCTCGCAGCCCCACCCGCCCGCGGCCAGGGCGGCCGCACCGCCCTCGCCGCGACGATCGGCGCCGCCGCCCTGTTCCTCGCCGGATGCTCCGCCGGCGAACCCGGAGGCGCCGCCGGCCGCGCCGCCCTCGGCGCCGCCCACGAGGTGCACCTCCAGCCGGTCGCCGCCCAGGGCCCCGACCCCTTCACCGCCTCCACCGCACGCGGCGCCGGCCTCCGCGCCCTCCAGGACGACGCCGAGCCCGGGGCCCAGCCCGCCAGCGCCCCCGGGATCCGGGAGGTCACCGGCTCCACCCCCGGCCTCTACGGCGGCACCCGCGCCGAGTCCAGCTGCGACGTCGAGCAGCAGATCGCCTACCTCGCCGCCGAACCCGCCAAGCTCCGGGCCTTCGCCGACGCCGCCGGCATCCCCGAGGCCGGCGTCGCCGACTGGCTCCGTGAACTCACCCCCGTCCTGCTGCGCGCCGACACCCGCGTCACCAACCACGGCTTCCGCGACGGCCGCGCCGCCGCCTTCCAGTCCGTCCTCCAGACCGGCACCGCCGTCCTCGTCGACCCCTACGGGGCCCCGCGCGTCCGCTGCGCCTGCGGCAACCCGCTCCGCACCCCCGTCAGCGTCTCCGGGGCCGTCCACCACGGCGACCCCTGGTCCGGCTTCGACCCCGACCGCGTGATCATCGTCAAACCCGCCACCACCGTCGTCACCAGCCTCGTCATCGTCAACGTCTCCGACGACAGCTGGATCGAGCGGAAGGCGGGCAGCGACGGCGACCAGGACCGCAAGCCCGACACCGTCCCCGCCTGCGACCCCGACACCTGCGCCCTCAGCGACCCCGTCACCCCGGACACCGACTCCGGGACCGGGACCGACCCCGGGACCCGCGACCCCGACGCGCCCGCCGCCCCCGAGACCCCCGCCGAGCGCCCGAAGACCCCCGCGGCCCCCGTCGTACCGGAGACGCCGAGCGCGCCCGACACCCCCGTCGTACCGGACACGCACGAGGCCCCCGAGCCGACGGTCCCGGACGGGCCCTCGGAGCCGTTCCCCGAGCCGTACGCCCCGAGCGACCCGTACACCCCGGCCGACCCGTACGAGGAGCCGCCGGCGGACCCGTACACGGACCCGTACCAGGACCCGTACACCGACCCGTACACGGATCCCTACACCGACCCGGACACCCTCCCGGACGGTCAGGTCCCCGGTGAGCCCGAGCCCACCACCTTCGCCGGCTGAAAGATCTTCCTGGTGCGCGAGGAACCCGCCGGCCCTAGCGTGGCCCCCATGAGTGTGGGCAGCGGGGGAGCGGACACGGATCAGGACACGGCGCCGGACGCGGCGGCGCCGATCCTCAGCGCGTTCGGAGCCGCCTTCCGCATGGGCGGCTTCGACTGGGACCTGGTCACCGGCACCATGCGGATGGACGAGGCCGCCCTCGACGTCTTCGACTTCGACCCCGGCGAGTACGACGGCCGCCCCGAGACCCTCGGCAGCCGCGTCCTGCCCGACGAGGGCCGCCGGCTCGACACGCTCGTCGCCCAGGCGCTCAAGGACGGCAGCGACCAGTACGGGGCGTACTTCCGCATCCGCCGCCGCGACGGCTCCCACCAGTGGACCCACACCCAGGGACTCGTCCACCGGGACCCCGACGGCCGCCCCGTACGGATCGTCGGCGTCCTCCGCGACGCCACCCACGAGCTCACCGAGTCCGCCGCCCGCCTCGGCCTCGACGAGGGCCGCAGACGGCGCGCCGGGGTCGTCGAGGGCACCACCGCCGCCCTCGCCCACGCCCGCACCGTCCAGGACGTCATCGACCTCCTCAACGACTCGCACGCCCTGGAGCACTTCGGCGCCGCCAGCCTCGTCATGGGGCTCCTGGAGGCCGGCCGCATCCACCTCGTCGCCGAAGGGCCCGCGGGCGCCTTCGTCCCCGGCACCCGCTTCACCCGGGTGGACGAGCCCTACCCGATGAGCGAGGTCATCCGCACCCTCCGGCCCCGCTTCATCGACACCGCCGAGGACTTCGCCGCCTCCTTCCCCGTCCTCTGGCCGCACATCAGCGGCCTCGGCATCACCGCCGCCGCCTACCTCCCGCTCATCGCCCAGGCCCGCCCCATCGGCGCCCTCGGCCTGCTCTACAGCGACCGCACCGGCTTCAACGAGGACGAACGGACCCTCCTCGTCGCCCTCGGCAGCAGCATCGCCCAGAGCCTCCAGCGGGCCATGCTGTACGAGCAGGAGCACGACCTCGCCGAAGGGCTCCAGCAGGCGATGCTGCCCCGCCGGATCCCCGACGTGCCCGGCGCCCAGATAGCCGTCCGCTACCGCGCAGCCCGCCTCGGCCGGGACATCGGCGGCGACTGGTACGACGTCATCCCGCTCCCCGGCGGCCGGGTCGGCGCCGTCATCGGCGACGTCCAGGGCCACGACACCCACGCCGCCGCCGTCATGGGCCAGCTGCGGATCGTGCTGCGCGCCTACGCCGCCGAGGGCCACACCCCCGCCACCGTCATGGCCCGGGCCTCCGTCTTCCTCCACGAACTCGACACCGAACGCTTCGCCACCTGCACCTACGCCGAGGCCGACCCGGCCACCGGCGTCGTCCAGGTCGTCCGCGCCGGGCACGTCGACCCGATGGTCCGCGAGCCCGACGGCTCCTCCCGCCGGGTCCCCGTCGAGGGCGGGCTCCCGCTCGGCCTCTCCGCCGAGTTCGGCCGGCTCGACTACCCCGTCACCACCCTGGAGCTCGACCCCGGCCAGACCCTGATGCTCTACACCGACGGGCTCGTCGAGAAGCCCGGCGCCGACCTCGACGAGGGCCTCGAATGGCTCTCCTCCCTCGTCCGGCGCGGCCCCTCCGACCTCCAGCAGCTCGCCGACCTGCTCTGCGACGTCGTCGCCGACCGCGGCGGCGAGGACGACGTCGCCATCCTGCTGCTGCGCCGCCTCGGCGCGTACGCGCCCGGCGGCGGCCGCTTCCGCCAGCACGTCGCCCAGAGCGATCCCGAGGCCCTCAGCGCCGCCCGCCACATGATCCGGGCCGCCGTCCGCGCCTGGGGCGCCGGCTCCCGCGCCGACGAGATCGAACTCGTCGCCGACGAGCTGATGACCAACGCGCTGATGCACACCGACGGCGGCGCCATCATCACCCTGCGGATCCTGCCCGGCGCCGCCGCACGGCGGCTGCGCGTCGAGGTCGAGGACCGCTCCAGCGCCCTGCCCCGCCGCCGCGAGGCCGGCGAGGCCGGCGTCTCCGGCCGCGGCCTCCTCCTCGTCGACCAGCTCTCCGACAGCTGGGGAGTCGAGTCCCGGGGCGGCGGCAAATGCGTCTGGTGCGAATTCGCCGTCACGGACTGACCGGAAACCCGCTTCCGCCCCGCCGCGCGGCCCCCGTCCCCGTGCGGCAGGGTGGTGCCATGCCCGAACTGCCCGAGGTGGAAGCGCTCCGCGAGTTCCTCGGCGAGCACCTGGTCGGGAAGGAGTTCGCCCGGGTGCTGCCGGTCGCGATCAGCGTCCTGAAGACGTACGACCCGCCGCTCGGCGTGCTCGACGGCGCCACGGTCACCGGCGTCGGCCGGCACGGCAAGTGGCTGGACATCACCGCCGCCACCGGCGACGGGCCGCTCCACCTGGTCGTCCACCTCGCCCGGGCCGGCTGGCTGCGCTGGCAGGATCCGCTGCCCTCGGGGCCGCCGAAGCCCGGGAGGGGGCCGCTCGCACTGCGGGCCGCGCTCACCGGCGGCGACGGCTTCGACCTCACCGAGGCCGGCACCACCAAACGCCTCGCGGTCCACCTCGTCCACGACCCGCACGAGGTCCCCGGCGTCGCCCGCCTCGGCCCCGACCCGCTCGCCGACGACTTCGGCCCCGAGGACCTCGCCGCCCTCCTCACCGGCGAACGCCGCCAGATCAAGGGCGCCCTGCGCGACCAGAGCCTGATCGCCGGCATCGGCAACGCCTACAGCGACGAGATCCTGCACGCCGCGCGGATGTCCCCGTTCAAGCCCACCGCCACCCTCGCCCCCGACGACGTCGCCATCCTCTACGACGCCCTGCGGACCACCCTCCACGACGCCGTCGCCCGCTCCCACGGCCTCGCCGCCGGCAAGCTGAAGGCCGAGAAGAAGAGCGGCCTGCGCGTCCACGGCCGCACCGGCGAACCCTGCCCCGTCTGCGGCGACACCATCCGCGAGGTCAGCTTCGCCGACTCCTCCCTCCAGTACTGCCCCACCTGCCAGACCGGCGGCAAGATCCTCGCCGACCGCCGCATGTCCCGGCTGCTCAAGTAGGCTCCCGCGCATGCTGCGCGTACTGGCCGTCGACGACGAGGAACCCGCCCTGGGGGAGCTGCTCTACCTGCTGCGCGCCGACCCCCGGGTCAGGACCGCCGAGGGCGCAGGGGACGCCACGGCCGCGCTCCGCAGGATCGGACGCGCGCTCGACTCGGGCCCGGACGGCGAGGAGACCGTCGACGTCGTCTTCCTCGACATCCACATGCCGGGGCTCACCGGGCTCGACGTGGCCCGGCTGCTCGCCGGCTTCGCCCGGCCGCCGCTCGTCGTCTTCGTCACCGCCCACGAGGGCTTCGCCCTCCAGGCCTTCGACCTCAAGGCCGTCGACTACGTGCTCAAGCCGGTCCGGCGCGAGCGGCTCGCGGAGGCCGTGCGGCGGGTCCACGAGCTGGTCCACGCCGGTGCCGCGCCCGCCCCGGCCCCCGCGCCCGAGCAGGTCCCGGTCGAACTCGGCGGCGTCACCCGCTTCGTCTCCGTCGACGACATCGCCTATGTCGAGGCCCACGGCGACTACGCCCGCCTCCACACCGACCAGGGCAGCCACCTCGTCCGCATCCCCCTCTCCACCCTGGAGGAGCGCTGGGCCGACCGCGGCTTCGTCCGCATCCACCGCTCCCACCTCGTCGCCCTCGGCCGCGTCGACGAGCTCCGCCTCGACGGCGGCGCCACCTCCGTCCGGGTCGGCGCCACCGACCTCGCCGTCAGCCGCCGGCACGCCCGCCACCTCCGTGACCTGCTGATGCGCCGGGCCGGCGGCTGACCGGAAACCCCTTCCGGCGCCCGGCCCCGTCTGCCTACACTCCACGGGCCCACCCGCCCGTCAGAGAGCGACGCCGATGCCGGAGCACCCCCAGCCGCGCCGGCCCCGGCGCGAGACCGTCACCTACGCCTCCGCCCTCGGCGACCGGCCCGCGCCCCGGCTGCGGCCCCGGGCGCCGCACCCGCCGGCCCGCTCCGAGATCGACGAGCAGACCACCCTCGGCCACACCTACGTGCGCTCCCTGATGCGCAGCCAGCTCCGCGCCGCGCTCACCGCGCTCGGCGCGCTCGCCCTCCTCGTCGGCACCCTGCCGCTGGTGCTCGCGCTGCCCGCCCCCGAGGCCCTGGTGTGGGCCGTGCTCGGCGTCGGCGTCTACCCGGTGGTCTGGGCGGTCGCCCACTGGTACGTCCGCAGGGCCGAGCGCAACGAGCGCGACTTCACCGGCCTCGTCGAGCGCTGAGGCCGGTGGACCGCCCCGCATGAACCAGACCTACGCGGTCGCCGCCGTCACCGCCGTCGTCCTCGCCACCGTTCTCATCGGCGCCCTCGGCCTGCGCGTCTCCCGCACCACCTCCGACTTCTACGTGGCCTCCCGCACCGCAGGGCCCCGGCTCAACGCCGCCGCCATCAGCGGCGAGTACCTCTCCGCCGCCTCCTTCCTCGGCATCGCGGGACTCGTCCTCGTGCAGGGCCCGGCCATGCTCTGGTACCCGGTCGGCTACACCGCCGGCTACCTGGTGCTCCTCGTCCTCGTCGCCGCCCCGCTGCGCCGCTCCGGCGCGTACACACTCTCCGACTTCGCCGAGGCCCGCCTGGAGTCCCCGCAGGTCAGACGGCTCGCCAGCCTCTTCGTCGTGGGCATCGGCTGGCTGTACCTGCTGCCGCAGCTCCAGGGCGCCGGGCTCACCCTGGAGATCCTCACCGGCGCCCCCGACTGGTTCGGCGGCCTCCTCGTCGCCCTCGTCGTCACCTGCACGGTCGCCGCCGGCGGCATGCGCAGCATCACCTTCGTCCAGGCCTTCCAGTACTGGCTGAAACTGACCGCCCTGCTGGTCCCGGCGTTCTTCCTGGTCGCCGCCTGGCACGGCGACGGCGCGCCCCGGGCCCGCTTCGACGCGCCCGCCGTGCTCCGCGAGCACACCGTCGTCCGGGTCGCCGACACCGTACGCATCGGGCTCGACGCCCCGCTGACCCTCACCGTCACCGGCACCGTCGACGCCGTCCGGTACGAGGAGCGGCCGGTCACCCTCCCGCCGGGCACCCACCGCGTGGACGGCGGCACCGTCCTCGCCCTCCCGCCCGGCGCCCCGGTCCCCGAGCGCCGCACCGACGGCGCCGACCCCCTCGGCTGGTCCCAGCCCCTGGCCGGCGGCCGTGACGGGCACCAGCTGTACGCCACGTACGGGCTGATCCTCGCGACCTTCCTCGGCACCATGGGCCTGCCGCACGTCGCCGTCCGCTTCTACACCAGCCCGAACGGACGGGCCGCCCGCCGCACCACCCTCGTCGTCCTCGTCCTCATCGGCGGCTTCTACCTGCTGCCCGCGCTGTACGGGGCGCTCGGCCGGATCTACGCCCCCGAGCTCGCCCTCACCGGCTCGGCCGACGCCGCCGTGCTCGTCCTGCCCGACCGGATCCTCGGCGGCGCGCTCGGCGACGTCCTCGGGGCCTTCCTCGCCGGCGGCGCCTTCGCCGCCTTCCTGTCCACCGCCTCGGGGCTCACCATGTCCGTCGCCGGCGTCCTCGCCCAGGACGTGCTGCCCTCCCGCGCGGTCCGGCACTTCCGGCTCGCGACGCCGCTCGCCACCGCCGTCCCGCTGGCCGTCGGCGTCGCCGCCTCCAAGGTGCCGGTCGCCGACGCCGTCGGCCTCGCCTTCGCCGTCTCCGCCTCCTCCTTCTGCCCGCTCCTCGTCCTCGGCATCTGGTGGCGGCGGCTCACCCCGCCCGGCGCCTCCGCCGGGCTCCTCCTCGGCGGCGGCTCCGCGCTCGCCGCCGTGATGGCGACCCGCGCCGGGCTCGCCCCGGACGGCTGGCCGCACACCCTGATGGCCTGGCCCGCCGTCTGGTCCGTCCCCCTCGGCTTCCTCACCATGGTCCTCGTCTCGCTCGCCACCCCGCGCAGCGTCCCGCCCGGCACCGCCGCCACCCTCGCCCTGCTGCACCTGCCCGAGCGAAGCGAGATGGGGGTCCCCCCGGACGAAGTCCGGGGGAGCTTCACCGCTTCCGTACCCGCCCAGGAGGCGCGCCGGTGAGCGGCATCGCGTGGGCCGCGGCGAGCGCCGCCGGAGCCGTCCTCCTCGCCGCCGGCGTCGTCGTCGGCCGGCTCACCGCCCGGCGCGGCGCCCGCGCAGCCGACCCCGACCTCGGCACCCCCGTGGAGCGGGCCACCTTCCACACCCTGCACACCGCCTCGCTCGCCGCGCCGCCGCTGCGCGCCGGGCTGACCGAGGAGACCGCGCACCGGGCGGCCCGCCCGCTGCGCTCGCTCCTCGGCACCGAGGCCCTCTGCCTGACCGACGGCACGGCCGTCCTCGCCTGGGACGGGCCCGGCGAGGAACACCACCACGCGGGCGTGCCCGACCTGGCCGCCGCGACCCTGGAGACCGGCCGCAGCCGCTCCGCGCCCACCGGCTGCGCCGAGCCCGGCTGCGAGCTGCGGTGGGCCGTGACCGCCCCGCTGACCGGCGAGGAGGGCGTCCTCGGCGCGCTCGTCGCCTACGGCTCCCGGGAGTCCGCGGTGCTCGTCCGGGCCGCGACCGAGGTGGCCCGCTGGGTCTCGGTCCAGCTGGAGCTCGCCGAACTGGACCGCTCACGGACCCGGATGGTGGAGGCCGAGATCCGCGCGCTGCGCGCCCAGATCTCCCCGCACTTCATCTTCAACTCCCTCGCCGCGATCGCCTCGTTCGTCCGCACCGACCCCGAGCGGGCCCGCGATCTCCTCCTGGAGTTCGCCGACTTCACCCGCTACTCCTTCCGCCGGCACGGCGACTTCGCCCAGCTCGCCGACGAACTGCGCGCGATCGAGCAGTACTTGGCGCTGGCCGGGGCCCGCTTCGGGGACCGGCTCAAGGTGACGCTCCAGATCGCCCCCGAGGTGCTGCCGGTCGCCCTGCCCTTCCTCTGCCTCCAGCCGCTGGTGGAGAACGCGGTCAAGCACGGCCTGACGGACCGGGAGCGGGGCTGCCGGGTCACCATCGCCGCGCGGGACGCCGGCGCCGAGGCGGTGGTGACCGTCGAGGACGACGGGGTCGGCATGGACCCCGAGCGGCTGCGGGCGGTGCTGCGCGGCGAGCACCCGAGCGGCTCCGGCATCGGCCTGTGCAACGTCGACGAGCGGCTGCGCCAGGTGTACGGGGCGGAGTACGGCCTCGTCATCGAGACCGGCGTCGGCGCCGGCATGAAGGTGACGGCGCGCTTCCCCAAGTACCGCCCCGGCGTGCACCCTTCGCCGCCGGCCTGAGCGGATCAGGCGAGCCAGAGGGCGAGATGGGCGAGCGGCAGGCCCAACTGCCAGGCCGGCAGCCAGGTCCTGGCCGTCTCGTCGACCAGCAGCGCCGTGCCCAGGCCGGGCGCGCCGTCCAGGTCGGCGGCGTGCACCCAGGTCTCCCGCAGCGCCGTCCAGGCGCCGCGGGCGAGCGCCAGATCCGCCCCGTCGGGGTCCTCGTCCGCCTCGGCGGCGAGCCGTTCCTCCACCCACTCGGGCCAGCCGGCCTCGTGGGCGGTGTGCCGCAGCCAGACGTCGGCCGCGGGCTCCCCGGACAGGTGGACCGTCAGGGTCAGCGCCCGCAGCGCGGCGCGGTGCTCCAGCGAGCCCGGCTCGGCCAGGCCGGCCGCGGTCAGGTACTGGTCGGCCAGGTACTCGGCGCACAGCCAGGCCATCGGTACGGCGAGGTCCCCGCCGTTCCTGCGGCCGGCGCCGTTCGTGCTCTCGGGCGGCAACGCTCCCACCTTCTCCCGGACGTCGGGGACCCGCGGTTTCCGGGACCCCGAGCAGAGCTTCCTCCGCCCGAGGCGTCCGCGTGGACCGCTTTGCTCAACTCGCCGGTGTGGTTTCGGATACGTTCCCCGGCGGGATCGGTGCCGACGGGTCTGACGGGTCTGACGGGTCTGACGGGTCTGACGGAGCGCATGGTGCGGAAGGGGCGGGGGAGGGGCGCCGGCGGACGAGCGAGGCGAGCGCGGTGGCGCCGACGACGAGCGCGAGCGAGCGCACGGGCAGGATCGCGCCGAAGGAGTCGTCCAGGCCGTCGATCCCGTTCCAGACGGCGACGACCCACCCCACGCTCCCCACCAGCACCATCGCCCCCAGCTGCCGCTCCCCGCTCAGGCGCATCCCGGCCCAGAGCACGAGCGGCATGACCAACGCGGTGTTGAGCAGAGCGGTGGTGAACACCTGCGCTTCCCCGTACCCGGTCGGCGCCCCCAGGGCGGCCGACACCTGCCCGACGAGCGCGAAGCGCAGCGTGTCGGAGAGCACGAGGTGTGCGGCGCCGACCGCGATCCCGGTGACGACGACGGCCTTGAACAGGCGGCGGAGGGGCGGGGTGGGAGGTCGTGAAGCCATGGTCGTGACTATACGCACCATGTATACATGGAGTGCATAGACCCCCAGGCGCTTCCGCCGTTCGTCGGTCCCGCGGTACGGCCACACGCCGCTGTGGGCGACGAGGGCCGGGCGTGACTAGCCCAGCAGGGCGTAGACGGCGGTCGCGTGGGCGGCCGGTTCGGTGGTCCCGTCGGCGGTCATGGTGATGTCGGCGAAGGCCATCCGCTTGCCCAGCTTGGTGAGCCGGGCGCGGATCAGGACGTCGGCGCCGAGGACCGCCCGCTGGAAGCTGGTGGACTGCTGGACGGTGGTCATGGGGACGAAGCCGCCGCGGGCCGCCGAGACGGCGATGACGGAGGCCGTGTCGGCCGCGGCCATCAGCGCCTGGCCGGAGATGCCGCCGCCCTCGCGCGCCAGCCGGTCCGACCAGGGGAGGCGGAGGACGGCCTCGTGGCCGTCGACGGAGTCGACGGTGAGCCCCAGGTCCAGGACCCAGGGGGCGAAGTTGTCGGCGAGGATCTTCTCGGCGGCGGCGGGAGTCAGCGCCACGGTGTCAGGGAGCGTCACGGCGTCATTGTGCGGCCGCGGTCCGGTGGCGGGCAATGACGCCGCGCCGCGGCCGGTAGCCGGGCAGCGAGCGCCCGAGCTGCCGAAGGGCGTAGTGGGAACGGGACTTGACCGTGCCGGCCGGGATCCCGAGGTCGGCGGCGGCCTCGTTGACGGTGAGCCCGTGGAAGTAGAGCCGGACGAGCACCGCGCGGTGCTCCGGGCTCAACTCCCGTACCGCCGCCCGTACGTCGAGGGCGGCCTCGGCCGATTCGGTGGCGTCGGAGGGGTCGGGGGTCACCGCCAGGACGCCGTCGCCGATCTCGGCGGGCCGCGCCAGCCGGGAGCGGCGGGCGTCGATGGCGAGCCGGCGGGCCACGGTGAAGAGCCAGGGCCGCATCGAGGTGTAGGCGTCGCTGAACGCCTCGGGGTGGAGCCAGGCCCTGACCAGGGTCTCCTGGGCGAGGTCCTCGGCGCGCTGGCGGTCCCCGTAGGTGAGCCCGAGGAGGAAGGAGAGCAGGGCGGGCCCGTGCTCCCGCTGGAGCTCCTGGAGCGTCCGCTCGTCGGTCGTCGCGGTCGCGGTCGCTGTCGCCGCCGCCATCGCCGTCGTCATGGGTCCCACCCTTCCCCGCCCGTTCGGCGGTTCGTCGTCCGCGCCGTATACGAACGCATCCGGGCGGACGAGGACAGGGAACGGACAGCGGTCTGCGACGAACGGTCGGAACGAGCGGCGAATGGCACGGCGAGCGGTCGGCGAGCGGTAGGCAGGCGATCGGACGGTGGGCATACGTCCGATTCGGTGGGGTTCGCGCTCCGCTCCGGCCCGGTCCCTTGACTGAGGGCCCCCCGAGGGATGGATTCGGCAGAACACATGTTCTTCCTATGATCGGGGTGGCAGTCGTCATGACCGCAGGCACCAGACCGGTACGCGCCAGACTCGCCCGTGCCGGCTCCACCGTCCTCGCCGGCTCCCTGCTCGCCGTCGTCGCCGCGTGCAGCCAGGGCGGCCTCGGCGGCACCCCCACACCCGGCGGCTCGCCCGGCGGCTCCACCGCCCCCCGCCCGGCCGCCCCGGCCCCGAAGGAGGCCGGCTTCACCCTGGTGGCCTCCGGCGACGTCCTCCCGCACGACTCGATCATCCGCCGGGCCGCCGAGGACGCGGGCGGCGGCGGGTACGACTTCCGCCCCATGCTCGCCGGTGCGAAGGGGGTCGTCTCCCGCGCCGACCTGGCCATCTGCCACATGGAGACCGTGTACGGGAAGGACGGCGGGCCCTACACCGGCTACCCCGCCTTCAAGTCCCCGCCCGAGATCGCCGCCGCCCTCAAGGCCACCGGCTACGACTCCTGCTCCACCGCCTCCAACCACACCCTCGACGACGGTGCCGCCGGTCTCGGCCGCACCCTCGACGCCCTCGACGCGGCCGGCGTGAAGCACGCCGGCTCGGCCCGTACCGCAGCCGAGGCCGCCCGCCCCACCCTCCTCAAGGCCGGCGGCGCCACCGTCGCCCAGCTCGCCTACACCTACGACACCAACGGCTACCCGCTCCCCGAGGGGAAGCCCTGGGCGGTGAACCTGCTCGACGAGTCCAAGGTGATCGCCGACGCCCGCGCGGCCCGCGCAGCCGGCGCCGACGTCGTCGTGGTCAGCGTCCACTGGGGCACCGAGTGGCAGACCGAGCCCGACGAGCGCCAGCTCTCCCTCGCCCGCGCGCTCACCGCCTCCGCCGTCGGCGGACGCCCCGACATCGACCTGGTCATCGGTACGCACGCCCACGTGCCGCAGGCCTACGAGAAGGTCAACGGCACCTGGGTGATCTACGGCATGGGCGACCAGATCGCCGGCGACATGATCAATCACCAGGGCGCCTTCGACCCGCGCGGCAACCAGAGCAGCGTCGGCCGCTTCACCTTCGCCCCGCCGAAGAGGCCCGGCGCCCGCTGGGAGGTCACCAAGGCCGAGTTCGTGCCCCAGTGGTTCGACACCGGCCGCGGCCGGGTCGTGAACCTCGGTGCCGCCGACGGCTCGGACCCCCGCCACCCCGGCATCCGCGAGACGATCCGCCAGGTCGTCCTCGGCCGGGGCGCCGACAAGGACGGCCTGACCCTGGGCAAGTGACCCCGCCGGCCGGTGCCCCGCCGACTCCGAGACGCCCACCACCATGGCGTCCGCCTTCAGCTCCTCAGCCGCCCGGACGAGCCCCGTGTGCGCGTCGCCGTTGCAGGTGCGGAACTCCCACCGCACCTGCCACAGGTTCTTCACTCTCGCGGCCGAGGCTCGGACCTCCTCGACGAGCCCCTCCGCGATCTCCTCGGTGGCCCCGGTCACCGGCGCCCGCAGCGAGGAGGCCGAGCCGTCGACCCCCGCCATGATCACCTTCGGGCCGTCGGTGCCCCGCTCGAACCGGTCGGGCCGGTCGGGCCGGTGTGCGCTCAGCCTTCGAGGGTATCGGCCCATCGGGTGCATTCGGCGGGCGGCCCGGTGTCGATGAGGGGCCCGGGACCCTCCCCGTACGAACCATTGGTCATGATAAACAGCGGTCACTTCGCTGACCTGCAACAACGGTTCAGATCAAAGCTGAGAGGTCACATCGGGGTCACACGACAGGTCCCCGATGCCCTCTTCCACCGCCGCGCGGGTGGTGTCCGCGTCGTCCTTCCACAGGTGCACGTACGTGTCCAGCGTGATGGATGCCTTCGCGTGACCCAACCTCTTCTGGACGGTCGGGACGTTCTCACCGTACTTGATCAGCAGTGAGGCGTAGAAGTGCCGCAGATCATGAACGCCCGTTCCGTCCGGAACCCGCAACGGTGACCCATCCTTTGCGAGTTGGGCATTGGCCCGCTTGATGATCTGCGCCCACTGCCGATTCCAGGAGCTACGGCGTACAGCCTTCCCGTTGTCCCGGAACACGAGGTGAGCCTTCCGCTCCACAGGCTTACGCGGGTCGGTCTTGTCCCACAGGAGCACGGGCACGACAGGGAAGCGTTCAAGATGAGTCTTGATCGCCGCCACCGCGTTGGAAGCCAGCGGCACCGTACGCACACTGGAATGCGACTTGGGTGACGTGAGGTAGGGAACTCCCCTTGCGGGGGAGGCGAGTTGCTGAATAACTCGGATCTCCCCCTTGTGGAGCTCGACGGCGTCGAGCTCCAATCCGAGCAGTTCCCCTATCCGCAGACCGCTGGCGGCGGCTACGAGAACGAGGGAACGGTGCTGTTCGGGTGCCGCTGCGATCAGTGCGGCCACGACTTCTTTGGGCAGCGGGTGAACCTCGGGCTTGGGTATCGCCGGAAGCTTCACGCCATCACATGGGTTACGGGCTATTACGCCGTCCTGTACTGCGGTACGGAATACGGTCTTCACATAGCCGAACGTGACCTTCACCGAACTGGGCTTGAGGATCTGCGACCGGTCCTTGACCCATGACTGTAGGTCGCTCCGCTTGATCGCGGCTATCTGTCGGTTGCCCAGAGCGGGGTAGGCGTGCTTCCCGAGTAGCTGCGCCGCATTGTCGGACGTGGACGGTTTGTGGATCGCGCCGTCCAAGTAGCGCTCCGCCACCGCGCGGAAGGTCTCCTTTCCGGCCTGCGGGTCTATGTAAGAGCCCCGGGACATGTCCGCCTGTATGGTCGCGGCCCGCTTGTCGGCGTCGCTCTTGCGGTCGAAGTTCTCTTTGTGCTGTCGGCCGTCATGGTCCCGCCAGCGAACTTGCCAGCGCATGCCGATGTTGTGGCAGTCGGATGCGTAAAGGTTCCGGGCCTTGGTCGAGTGCTCACAGGAAGTGAGGGAAGCGGCGCGTTCTTTCGAAACCCGCGAAAGGTGCCAGCGGTCATAAACTTGAGTTTTGCTCATGGTGTTGCCTTAGTGCAGAAAATCAGTGATCAATGGCAGTCTGTGAGTGATTCAGCCAATCCTCGACATCGCGCGTCCGATAACGCGTGAGTGCACCGACCTTTACAGCCTTCGGACCTTTTCCCTGATACTTCCAATTGTAAAGAGTCCCGGCTGAAATTCCCAGGAATTCGGCAAGTTCTTCTGTGCTCAATAGGGCGGATTCCGGCATGGGTGAGCTCCGGTGGTGTCTAGTGAACTTCCCCCTACCTGAACATTACGCGTGACGGCCTGTGTTGAAACCGGGTTGGACGTGCCCGGGCTCGATCATTTCCTGACGGCCACGCAGAGTCATGAGTGTGATGCACTGCGTGCCGCGAGATATCTGTTTGCGCTATCCAGATTTCTGATATCAAGCCAGCGGAAGCGGTTAAAGGTATTCCGCTATTCGAGACGCTATTTGAGACAAACGAAAACCCTCCCGAATCGGCAGCGGGAGGGCTTCATTGGCGGGTTGACCTGCATATATTCCACAGAGAGGGGGCGGGTGTCGTTGGCGTGGGGTCGGTACGTGCCTATGGCCCTTTGGGCGTCGCTATCCGGCCCAACAGCTCGACGTGAGCAGAAGCAAGAGGAATGCGAGGAACAGGAGAGCGGCACATCCACCGATTGTGGACACTATCCGGTCTGTTTTGGGGTCCTGAACGCCTGCCCACAGGACGAGGCCGCACCGAGGGCAACGCGAGTTGCCCAATGGTCCCCAGTAGGTAATCGACTTCTTGCAGCGTCCGCAAGTGATGCTGTGCGGCCGAGTGTGATCTTCCCTGGGCATGGGCCCGAACGGTACTGGTACCACCGATGCTCCGTCGAGTGGCAGGCTAGGTCACCAGAGCGAGGGAGGGCGAAGGTGTGAGTGAGTCCTACTGGGTCGCCGCTCAGGGTGACGCCGTGCACCGGTCCAGAGAGTGTCCGGGGCTGGTGTCTGGGCAGCAGGGCAACGAGGCGAAGGGCATCGCGTCCCAGGGTTTGATCGAGTTCAGCTCGCAGGCTGAGGCCATCGAGCGGACCGCCGAGCACCGCATGTGCCGACACCCGAAGTGCGCGCTGTGAGCATGCGATCCGCGACCCAGCGGGCCGTGGAGATTGCGAAGAAGGTTTGGCATGGGTTCGGCATGGTGTGTGCGGGGCTCTTCGCGCTCGGGTTTCCAGCGCTGATCATCTTCGGGATCATCGATGGGATCAAGCGCGACGAACAGGAGGAGCGCGAGAGGCAGGCCAGACTGGCGTCGGTGCCGTCAGCGGCACCCGCAACACGTACGCCGATCAGGTGGACGTACGACGGGGCTGTCTGTGCAGACGGGACGCTGTCCTTCTCCATCGGCAAGCAGGGTGCGTGTAGCCACCACGGGGGAGTAGCCAGACGCTGGACTGCCACAGATGGCACGCACATCATCTGCCGCAATTCCCCGCCCCGCACTCAAGAGCAGGTTGATCGGCAGATGGCAAAGTTCGGTCGCATCGTTTGTTAGCTACGGTGACAGGAGCACTGGCACTTGCGGACGAGCAGAACCGACCCGCCGGAGTAAGGCAGGGGTACGTCCTGGGTCTGTCGGCACATCTTGTGAACGTCCTGGTAGTCCGAGCGTTGGGCGAGCCGGCACTCGACGGAGCGGGTGCGTTGCCCATTGTTCGTGGACGCGGCCACGGGCCGTCAGCCCTTCGGGCAGGCGACGTGCCGGTACACGACCACGGACGTGCCCGAGCCGCTGGACAGCGTTCCTCGCCGCACCCGCTCAAGCGGCCCGATGGGCTTCATACACGCCGGGCAGGTCTCGCCGCTGGGGGCGTAAGTCGTGTACTCCCACTTGCTCGCGTCGGTCTCGTTCTCGTCGGTCTTGGCTGCCATGCCGTCCGCCTCCCACAACGTTGCCTCAGGCTTTGAGCGTGGTCTAGCGCGAGTGCTGGAGGTAGGGGCATCCGTAGGGGCAACTTCCACTTGACCAACTGCCCTTGACCCCTCCATGCCCTGTTGTGGGGGCATGATGGGTCTCATGTCGATCGGGGCTTTGATCAAGGATCTGCGTACGGCACGAGGCTGGTCTCAGGGCCGGTTGGCGTCGGAGATCAACGACGCCTTCGACACGAACCTTGACCGGGAGTACGTGAGCCGCTGGGAACGTTCGAAGGTGACACCAGGGTCGTTCTACCTCCGCTGCCTGGCCGCCGTGCTCGATGTTCCCCTATCCGTGCTTGAGGACGATGTGAAGCGACGTACGTTCCTGACCGACACCGCCGGGGCCGCCATAGCCCCTCTCGTCGCCTCCGACCTCCTCTCGGCAGGGTTCGCCGCCCGGCTTGCTGGCGGGCCGGCCGTGGACGACTGGGAGGCCAAGCTAGCCACGTACGGCACCGACTACATGTCCATGGGGGCCGCCGACATCCAGCGCCGTGTGTCGCGTGAGCTTGTGGTGGTCCAGCAACAGTTGGACCATCCACGCCTGTGGTCGGTCGC
The DNA here is from genome assembly GCF_012927245.1 of Streptomyces sp. R302. GTDB lineage: Bacteria > Actinomycetota > Actinomycetes > Streptomycetales > Streptomycetaceae > Streptomyces. The sequence goes on along the minus strand of NZ_JABBGE010000006.1, from coordinate 173,342 downwards.
GTCCCGGCTGATGACCCTGTACGCGAAGACGTTCCCAGGGGCCGACGGTTCCAAGGCGGTGCACTGGTACCGCATGGCCGCACAGGCGGCGGACGAGTCCAGAGACATCGACGCGCAGGTGTGGGTGCGGGGCCGTGCCGCTATCGCTCTCGGCTACGAGGGGGCCTCCCTGGGAGTTGCTGATGTACTGGCCGACCAGGCACTAGCCATCGGCTCCGACAAGCCGTCCCTGGGCCTGCTGAACGCGATCTACGGCAAGGCTCATGCCGCCGCGCTCCGTGGAGACCACCGGTCTGCCCTTGAGCTGGACGCCATGGGCCGCCGGATCTTCGACAACGCCGGGAGCTACGAACAGACCAGCGACTACGCCGTGCCGTGGTGGCGGCTGAACGTGTTCCGGTCCCTCTTGCTGGCGAGGCTCGGTGACGAGCACGGGGCCGTGGGCGCTCAGGACGCGGCCCGGGCCGAGCTGCCCGCCGAGCTCCCTCGGTTCGCGACGCACCTTGAGCTTCACCGGGGCCTCATGCTCGCCCGATCCGGGGACCGCGCTGGGGGTGTGGCCTACGCCCAGGCCGCCATGGACGCACTGCCCCCCGAAAAGCACAGCCTGACGCTACGCATGCTGCTGAGTGAGGTAGCCCTTCCGACGACCTCAGAGTAAGTCGACCCCTGGCCGGGCCGCAGTTCCGATCGAGCGAGCAGTGTCAGACCTGCCCGTTAGGGTGCCCTGCGACGGTGTCGACTGGTGTTGGAGGAAGCGAAGTCATGGCAAGACGGATGCGTGAAGAGGCGTTCCGAGTGGAGCAGGAGCAGGGGCGTTATGCGCCTCATGTCCGTCCGGTCAATGAGATGGTCGATGCCTTGCGCGACAAGGACGGGCGTGGCTGGATGCCGCATGTCGCCCCCTGGCACGGAGGGGCGGAGGCCCGTGTCCTGTCCGTGCTGCGGGACCCGGGACCCAAGACGCAGGAAGGCATCGGCTCGGGATTCTTGTGCGTGGAGAACGACGATCCGACGGCGGAGCTTCAGGCGCAGATCTTCGAGGAGGCCGGGATAGCGCCACGCGATGTGACGCCCTGGAACGCATACCCCTGGTACATCAACCGCTCCCCGAGCGCGGCTGAACTCCAGGCGGGTGCCGAGGTCCTGAAGCAGTTGCTGGGGCTGATGCCGAAGACACAGGTCGTGCTCCTTCAGGGCAACGAGGCCCAGGACGTCTGGCGCCGCCTGCTCAAGACGCACCCTGATGCCGTCCGCGACAGGACCCTGGAGGTAGTCAGCACCTACCACCCCGGTCGACAGGCGCTCTTCGTACGGGACCCGGAGGAGCGCGCTCGCCGCGCACAGCACCGAATCGATTCCTACCGGAGGGTCGGTGACGCGCTTCTCAAGGGAGACGGGACCCTGTAGCGCAATATCCCCCGAAGGCTCGATCTGTGGAATCAGGTCGGGCCTTCGGCCTGACAAACCGTCCCGGGACTCCACAGCCGGCGAACGCACCCCGTGACGACAAGGGGACTGCCCGCTATGTCCGGGATGTGAGGTTTAAGTTGTTCCGTCCCGTGGGTAAGAGCCACTGCACAACCGCATAGCGGAACAGATCAATCAAGATCCAGCGGCATAACCATCGCCAGCACCTTCCCCTGTGTCACCGGCCCGTGGAGCCGGAGCACCGATGCCCCTGTACTCAGACACAGGGGCATTTTTTGTTTTCCTAATTTTGGATTGAAGAAGAGAGAAGAATTTAAATGCACGTCGAAAGCGAGAATACACCTCCCGAACCGTTCCGTCTTTACCGTGTTGAACAAGAATGGTGTGCTGTGTGCCTTCGGGCTACCGACACGGGCATCAAGTTCCGAGGTGAGGCGGAGTGGCAGATTGCTGGGCTCGTTCGGCTTGGTGTCGGCATTGTCGAGGCGCAGGTGATGATCCAGAACTACTGCCGCGAACGTTACGGTAGCCCGCCGGGTAGGGTGCGCAGGGGTGTCCTCGACTGGGCCATCGTTCGTGTCTGCCGCGACTGTGCGCGGAAGGCTGGGCCTCCATTCCCGGAGCCGAGGCGTGTGGGATCTGGGTCGCTCCCGGGTGTCGCCCAGAAGCCTCGTTTCTATTCTGCCTTCCAGTCTCCCCAGGATTCCTAGGGCCCCGATCTATCTCAAGATCATGTTGTGCTTATGTTGTGCTTTGTTGTGCCGGGCACCACAACAGCGTTTCCGCAGATCGGGAGCCCAATTGGAGATCGTGTTGTGCTGTTGTGCTTACTTCTCAACAAGAGTGCAGAAAAAGAAAATAGGAGTAAGAGTGTGCAAGGTGGGGGCGAGTTGGCGAAATTAGCACAACAGCACAACATGATCTTGACAAACCGCCCTTGACCTGCGGTTTCGATGTTGTGGTGCATCCGCAACGAGAAGCGCAATAAAGTGCAACGCGGCGCAATGTGGTCCTTGGGGCGAGGGGAATTCTCGCATTGCGGCCAGACCGTGCCAGAGATATCCCTCCCCGATAGTTTCGTATTGAAATTATCCGAGAATTGTGATAAGATTAGAAAAAGGTTGCGATATTCGCAACCTTCTCGAAGAAAGGATTACTGGAATGACGACTCTTTCGCGGGGATTTGCTTTCCCCGATGAACTCTTCGAGCGGCTAAAGGCCGTCTCGGATCGAGAGGACCGGTCCATGTCGAGCATTGTCCGTGTAGCTGTGAGGAAGCATCTGGACGAGCTTGATACCGCACACTGGACGCCATCTACCGCGAACATCGGGCCGCATCGTGACAGCGCCTAACGGAGAGGTAGAGGAGTTCCAGTTTACGGCGCTGGGAACGTTTGAAGATCATCATGATGCCGTGGATAAGTATGGCCCCGTGCCGTACCTTCCCGGGTCACCGCGCGTATACGAGGAGTGGCGCAAGTCGCACGGGATCAATGAACCCCTCGTCCCGGATGACGGAAGCCTTCCCGATGTCGGTTACGCAGTCGTGGAGCTGGACGCCAAAGGCTTCTCTCGGGAAGAGATCTTCTGGGCGCTCCACAAGCACCCGAAGGAGCCTGGATACAAGGGCTCCTACTTCCTGTGGGACGATATCAACACGATCCTTGATCTCCACGCGATACTGAAGAATTCTCCTGGGGCGCGCTACTCCTTCGATGTGCCCGGCATGTACAGCCGTCTCATCTACCAGCATGGTGATGACTTCTGTTACGTGAAGGAGCGTAATTCCTGGGCTTCCTACTCGCCGCGCGAACAGGTTTGGTCGTTCGGCAAGGCGCAGGAGGTGGTTCGGCATCATCTAGTCGACGTGGTCCACAACTTGGCGTTGCGGGAGGACCGCGAGTTCGGGACCGCGAACGAGAAGATCCAAGGCGCATGGCAGGGTTTCAAGCGGCGTGCCAACTCAAGTAACGCCCTGATCAACTCGACTCTTGAACGGCTCGACCCCAATACGCCATCTGTGGACGGGAAATACCCAAACGCTCTAAGCGTGAAGGACTTTGACTCTGCCACCGACGTGCTGCCATTCGCCAACGGGCTTGTGTGCATGGGCACTGGAGAGATTCGACACTACGAGCGGGACGACAAAATCAGCAAGAAGCTGTCGTTCGAGTACGCCCCTGAAGCGGAGTGCCCGGAGTGGGAAGCGTTCCTGGAACGGGCGCAGCCTGACCCTGAAGTTCGCAAGTACATCCAGCGGGTCGCGGGTTACTCGGCACAGGCTCTCACCTCTGAGAAGCTCTTCTGGGTTCATGAGGGTGTCGCTGACGCCGGTAAGTCCACGTTCGTGGAAGTCCTGTCCAACACCCTCGGGCCTTTTGCTCACACCCCGGACAAGGGGTTGTTGCAGGCTGCTGGCGATGAGCGTCCCGAGAAGAAGCCCAACTTGGTGGGACGTCGGATGCTAATCGTAGATGAGTGGCCGTCAGGGACTCGTCTGAACATGGCGCTTGTGAAGTTGATTTCAGCAGGTGGCAAGGACAACGCCCGCCATCTCTACGGTCTCGACTTCGAGTTCACGCATACGGGGAAGCTGCACTTCGCTACCAACGTCCCCATCCGCTTGGAGCTGGACTCCGGGTTGATGCGCCGTCTTGTGGTCATCCCGTGGACACGGCCGGCCTCGGCTTCTCAGCGGGCCGCAGCCGCGGAGCTGACCGGCGGGATGGACCTTGGATCATGGTTTATCAACAATGAGCGGTCAGGGATCGCCAACTGGTTGATCCGTGGCTATCAAGACTGGCGGAAGTACGGCCTTGGGGACAGGCCAGAAGTCGTAGCAGAAGCTACGGATCGGTATCTCCACAATGACCCCGTCCAGAGCTACTTCCTGACGCATTGGGAACGGACCAATGATCCGGCGGACAAAGTCTTCACCAGTGATGTGTACGACCACTATGTGAAGGTCTGCCAGGAGACTGGCCAGGAACCCGTGAGTGATCGTGAACTGACCAAGAAGCTTAAGGGTCTCCAAGTTGAGCACAAGAGAGCCATCCGGATCGGTGATGTGAACCGAGCCGGTTTTGTTGGAATCAGGCCGCAGGAGTGAAGGAGACGGAGCCTATGACGGAGAGAAAGAAGGCTGTGAGCCAGGAAGAACTAGACAAGATCACCGTGCCGGTGACTGCGCCGGAGGGCTTCACGTGGCCATGGGGAGCCGATCACCGGCCTGTGTGGCTCACGGTGCCGGGAAGTCCTGTAAGTGGCCTGGAAGTCCACTCAGACGGCACGGTAAGGGTGAATCCGGCCGTGCCCTACCCGCCGCATCTGGCGGACGAGTGGCTCAATAAATTCAATGCGGAAACAGGCAACTATGCAACGTATCTGGTGATGGGCAGTGAAGATCACCGGTACGACAGATGGATGCTGGTCTATGCGGCTATGACGAGTACTGGCCTGGACGTGATCAGAGCTTCCGGCCTGACCGTCGTCCGGGAAGATCCGACTCGGCATGACCACTGGACGAACCTCCTCGGACTGACCACCCCAAAAGAGCCGGGTCCGGAAGCGCTACCGGACCCTGACTATGCCAACTCCTGTGAAGGGCACGTGCATTCAGACTGGTACAAGAATTCGCTCGATGGTGGAAAGCGCCTGGCGGGCGTTGAGTGTCACCTCCCTGATGGTGAGCGGGTAAAGAAGAGCAGTGGCGGAGTCAGGAAGGTGACTCATAAGCCGAGTTCAGGGGAGACCCAGACCTACAGATAAGGAAGCTGAGCATGACTAAGAAGTATGTTGACCCTCGGAAGAGGGAAGTTGAGCAGTACCCATTTTCGTATCTCCAAGAGCTGTCTAAGGAAAACCCAGCGCTCCTTGCTGAGTTGAGGGAAGCGGGTCACTTTGCCCAGGCAATCGCGGAACATCTAGAGGAGCGGGCCGCCAGTAAGACCTACACGCGAAGAAAGGGCGCGGGCCCGGATGATATGAAACGGTGGAACGAAGAGAATGGGCCATCGTAGAAGACCGCAGGGTCCACTGTCAGGAGTTGCTGACGGCATCGAGTTCGATGAACGTGGCTATCCACTTGAGTTCCCGGATGATTGGCCCGGCGGCGGAAGGGTGAAGCGGTGCTGTCACTGTGGTCGTCACAAGCCGATGCAGTGCTGGACAGAGTTTGCCTGGCGGAATCGCGGGCAGTATTGCCGCAGTTGTAGAATCGCCGACTCGCGTGAGAGGAGAGCCAAGAAGGCGAATCCCTAGTCAAGATTGAAGTAGGCCACGGCAGTTCCTACTAGGACTGTCGTGGCTTCCGTATGCTTCCGTCGTTGCGATATGTGAGGCGTTTTTTCGTCTCGCGAGGTGCCACCGCCCCAAACGATCATGGGACTCAAAACCTAAATCACCTCAAACTTAAAAGGTGTAGGGGCCCCCTTTCGCGTGGATTCTTTCGATGGGTTTCATCTTTCGATTTGAAGTCGAGATCGCATCGAGCTTTCTCGATTTCATGGAAACGGTCGATCCTGAGACCTTCGATCTTGTCTCGACACTCTGCGACCGCGACGGACTGTGTGAAACAAACGACTCGAATTGAACGAAACGATCATGACCTCGAATCCTCACCCTCAACACCCCACCACAACACCCACACTGAGACCTGATCGATTCCCTGATCCCTCTGTTGCGAGTTGTTTCAACCGAAACCGAAGGATCGGTCGGTGATCAACAACCCTCGAAGATCACGACGCCGCATGACCCGCACCGCGACCCGACTCGCTCCAAGATCACGAGGTCACATCAGGGGTCACATGACGACGCGAGACCCGAGGAAACCGAGTGAGACGGGATGAACCCTCGTATGCAGGTCAGACAGGGTGTGTCGGAGAACCCGCAGGTATCGGGATTAGCTACAACATTAGTCATGAAAAACGATCAGCTGCCCACCGGTCGGAGGTCGGTACTGCGCCTGGCCGCCGCCCTCGGCGTCACCGTCACCGCCGGGGCGCTCGCCGTCGACCGGCTCGGAGCCCTCGACGACACCGCCGCCCCGCCCCCCGGCGGGCCCCGCGCCGCGGGACGGCCCGCCGCCGGCCCGCCGGCCGCCGCGCCCCGGCTGCGCCCCTCCGCGTACCGGCTCCAGCCCATGACCGCGTACGCCCCCGCCGCCCGGCCCCGCGCGCTGCCCCCGGTCCGCCGGCGGCCCTTCCTCTCGCTCACCGGCGTCGGCCGCTCCATGGTCCTCACCTTCGACGACGGCCCCGACCCCCGCTACACCCCGGCCATCCTGGAGACCCTGCGCCGCTACGACTGCCGGGCGATGTTCTTCGTCTGCGGCGAGATGGCGGTCGAGAACCAGGACCTGCTGCGGCAGATGGCCGACGACGGGCACGTGGTCGGCAACCACTCCTGGTCGCACCCGCTGGTGCCGAAGCTCCGGCCCTCCCGCATCCGGGACGAACTCGGCTCCACCAGCGAGGTGGTGGAGCGCACCCTCGGCACCGCCCCGCTCTGGTACCGGGCCCCCTACGGCGCCTGGAACCGGCACTCCTTCGAGATCGGCGCCGAGCTCGGCATGGAGCCGCTCGCCTGGACCGTGGACACCCTCGACTGGAAGGAACCCGGCAGCGACACCATCGTCCGCCGGGTCCTCGACGGCGCAGGACCCGGCGTCGTCGTCCTCTCGCACGACGCCGGCGGGAACCGCTCGCAGAGCGTCACGGCGCTGCGCCGCTATCTGCCCGAGCTCCTCGACGCCGGGTACACGATCACCGTGCCTCGGCGCTGACCGGGCGTCACACGCCGTGGGGCCCCGGGGACTTCCCCGGGGCCCCACGCGTACGTACGCACGCGCGCGTGCGTCAGCGGGAGCCGACCATCCGCGCGTACACGACCACGTTCCCGTCGTAGCCGTGGGCGCGGGTGTAGCCACCGCCGCAGGTGATCACCCGGAGCTCCGGGTGGCCGGTGTCCCCGTAGACCTGGGGGCCGGGGAAGTTCTGCTTGGAGTAGACCTCGACGCCGTAGATCTCGAAGACCGCCACCCGTCCGTCGTACCGCTCGACCTCGATGTGCTGGCCCTTCTCCAGGGAGCCGAGGCCGTAGAAGACCGCCGGGCCGCTGTTGTTGTCGACGTGTCCGACGATCACGGCGGTGCCGCGCTGGCCGGGCGCGATGCCGTTCTGGTACCAGCCGGCGAGGTTGGCGTCCTGCGGGGGAGGGGCCGCCACCCAGCCGTCCGCGTCGAGCCCCACGTCCATCACCGGGGCCGCGACGTCGATCGCCGGGATGCGGACCCGCGAGGCGGGCGCGAAGGGCAGCGCCTCGACGCCCACCGAGGCCTCGGCGGGCGGGGCGACGACCGGACGGGCCGCCGGACGGGCCGCGGCGGCCGGCTGCGGAGGGCCTCCGGCGACGTCCACGCCGTTGCGCATCATCGCGATCCCGGACAGCATGGCGAGGGCCAGGACGCCCCAGGGGTGTCGTCTCCTGCGCTCAGGGACGCGGAAGTCCTTCGGGGGCATGGTTCTCCCTTCGTGGCGACGTGTGAACGGTAAGGGCGACCGGCCACCCCCGCGCTCCGGGCGGGCCGAACGGGTACTCCCCGCCGCCGTCCGGGTGGCGGTGCGCCGGAGGAAGGCCCGCGCACCGGCCGATGCTCCGTCAGAAACCGGGCGGGCGACGGTCCTCGGACCCACTGGTCGGCCCGGGTGACGGGCCGCTGACCCATCCGAGTACTCGTCGGACAATCGTTTCGCGCGCCTCTGACCTGCGGTTGCGCCCTCCCGCGCAACTCGATCGGCGGCATCGGCGCTCACCGGACCGGCCCAGTGCCGAGGTGCAGGGAAGTGCCCGAGTTGTGATGGTTCGTCATGGAAGGCGTACTCGTCGAATCTCCCGGAGCACCGCTTCGGGGCGTCTTCCACTGGAGGTTCAACCATGCGTGCTGCACGCACTCTGGCGGTGACCGCCACCGCGTTCGCTGCGGTCGGCCTGGCCGCGCCCCTCGCCGCCGCCACCAACGGTCCCAGCAATGTCCAGGTCAGCCCCTACGACGTCCACGCGGGGTCGACGATCACGATCACCGCCAAGGGGTGCGGCCACGGTGGCACCGTCACGTCCAACGCCTTCCCGGAGACCAGCCTCTCGGTCAACTCCAACGGCCTGTCCAGCGCCATCGCCCGCGTCTACAACAACGCGACGCCCGGCAACTACAACCTCGCCGTCAAGTGCAGCGACAACTCCCGTGTCGTCACGCACCCGTTCCGCGTCCTCGCGGGCCGCGGCGCCCAGGGCGGTCTCGGCGGTTCGCTGGCGCCCAGCTCCACCGAGATGGCCATCGGCGGCAGCCTGGTCGCCGCGGCCGCGCTCGGCGGCGGTGTCTTCGTCCTCCGCCGTCGCCGCATGACCGGCACGAGTGCCTGACCGGCCGAACCTCCCGGTCGGCCGACCGTGCCCGCCGCCCCCGCGTTCCGGAAGGGACCCGGGGGCGGCGGGCTGTCCGGCACCCCCTCGGGACCCTTCCGGAAGACGGGACCGGCGCCCCGGCTCAGTGCCGGCGCTCGCTTGTACGGCGCCGGATCGCGTACGCCGAACCGGCCGCCGCGACCAGCACCAGGGCCGTACCGGCCGCCAGCGTGCCGGGTCCGACGGAGCTCTGCGAGCCGCCGAGGCCGCCCTGCACCCCGCGCGGGGTGAGCAGCACCGTCGAGCGGGCGGTGGGCGAGAGCGTGGCGAGGCCGCTGATGGTCAGGTCCACGGTGTCCTGCACCCCGCCCGAGCAGTTGAACGCCACCGTGTACACGGCGCCGCGCTTGGCGTCCGCGTCCACGGTGGCGGTCACCGACGAACCGGGGGCGATCTGGACGGTGTCGAAGACGCCCGCCGTCGCCGTCGCCGTGCTGGAGCAGCCGGGGGCGCTGAGCGTCACCCGGCCGCCGGGGGAGACGAGCGAGGGGGAGACGACGAAATCGCCCGGCGCCTTCGCGCCCCGCACCCGCGGGTTCGGCGCGGGCGCGCCGTCGGCCGCGTGGGCGACGGTGACGGGGGCGGCCAGGGCGAGGGCGGCCGCCCCAAGGAGGGCGGTGGACGCGGCACGTATCGCGCGCATGGTGATTCCTCCGGGTACCGAGGGCCGGCCGCGGCGGAGTGGCCGCATGGAGCCTGCGTGCACCTCGTTGACCGAAACGCTAGGAGCGCACTACCACAGCCGCGATCCCAGACGCGCGAATGGGGCACGGGTGTCCCCCGGGCGGCCCAGCCCCGCCCGCTCGCTCAGTCGGTGACCTGCGGGAACAGATCGGTGAACGGCGCGGCGGAGTCGGCCAGGCCGCGGCCGTACGGCGCGTCGAAGTCCCAGATGAGGAAGAGCAGGAAGGCGATCAGCGCGCTGTAGAGGCCCGCGAGCAGCAGTTCGCGTCCGGTGCGCCGGATCTGGAGGGTGAAGATCAGCCCCACCGAGACCAGGGCGCCGATGACGAGGCCGAACCAGACGACCCCCGGCATGGTGTCCCCGGCGCTCTGGCCGCGGGCGCCGCGGGCGTCGTCGGCGACCATCACCTGGTCGACGAGCGGCTGGTAGGCCTGCCCCTCGAAGTCGTTGGCCGGTTCGTAGTCGGTGACGCTCCGGCGGACCTTCTGGAGTAGGGCGTCGCCCTCGGGCGTCGTGCCGCCCTGCGCGGCCTGCTGCTTGAACTCCTCGTCGACCACGTACGTGACGTACGCCTCGACGTCGGCGCGGATCCCGGTGCGGACCGCCACCGGGTAGACCTCGACGCGTTCGGAGATCTCGTGCATGGCCTGCGCCTCCTGCCGGGCCACCTCCTGGGCGGCGCCGCGCGCCTCCCACACGCCGGCGATGGCGAGGCCGAGGACGATCGCGTAGATCACGCCGATCATCATCGTCATGTACTCGATGACGTCGGGGGTCTCGCTGGGGTCGTCGTCCGCGGGGATCCGGCGGTGGTTGATGAGGACGATGGCCAGGACGACGGCGCAGGCCGCTGCCATCGCCAGGGTCAGGACGAGCCATTCGGACATGGGTGTTCGGTCTTCCTCACGGGAGTCGGGGTCGGGATGTGGTGCGGCAGGTGGAGCGTGGTGTGCTGCGGCCGGGGCCGGATCAGCGGGAGGAGCGCGGACGCAGGATCGCGGTGGCGAGGACGGCGGGCGCGACGAGGAGGAGCATCGTGGTGACGGGTGACGCGGTGCTCTTGGGCTGGGGCCTGCTGGTCCGCTGGTAGTGCGGCAGCGCGGCGGGGGGTGCGGCGGCCGGACGCGGCGCCGCCGTGCGGGCGGGCGGCGGGGCCGGGGGCGCGGGGGCCGGCGGTGCCTCGGGCGCCGGGGTGGCGGGCGCGGGGGAGGGCGACGGCGGGTCGGGCGTCGGCCGCGGTGCCGGGGTGGTGGCGGGCGGCCGTACGGGAGAGGGTGGCGGTGGGAACAGCGGCGCGGGCACCGGCTCGACGGACGGCGGCTTCGGCGCGGGCGGTACGGGCGGGCGGGACGGCACCGGTTGCTGCGGCGGCTCGGGCGGTGCGGGCGGCTTCGGCTCGGGAGGCTTGGTCGGCTTCGGCGGCCTGGTCGGCTTGGGCGGCTTCGGCGGTGGCGAGCACGCGTCCGGGCCGACGACCGCCACCGAGGTGTGCGAGCCGTTCGGCCCGACGGTGGCATAGGCGCAGGAGTCGGCGGCCGCCGGCGCGGGCGCGGCGAGGAGCCACACCAGGCCGGCGGCCGCCAGCGACCGCGTGAGAGGTGATCCGTACAGAGACACGCCGACGAGCTTGAACACACGGACGGCGAACCGGGGCCCGAATCCCGTCGGATTCCCCGGATGGTGGGGATCTTGAGATGCACCGGTTTGACGTTTCGCCGCCGACCGCCCGATCCGGAGCGAGGACGGGGACGTCGGAGCAGGTGTGGAGGGGGCGTGCGCCAGGGCATGAAATGGCCGACGGAAGCCGTCCCGGACCCCCGGTGGAAGAACTGTCCGGTTGTCGCCCTGCCGTGAATCCGCTCTCGGCTGTACGGCGTTCGGCGACGGTCGCCGACGACCGGGCCCCGGGGGGCCGACCGCCGAGGTACGGAGGGGTGCGGGAGTGCGCAACGGGCCCCGGGCGGCGGGCCGGAGAGCCGGCGCACGACCATCTGCACGTGAATGTGCACGACCTGAAGGCGTGAAGTCTTCGTTCCGAACGCACGTGCCAAAGGCGTGTGACCAAGAACGGACCGCGAATTTCCGTTTCTACTCGCTCTCTCGGCGGGCGATCAGTAGCCTCACCTCGAACACGGCCGCGAACACCGGGCCGCATCCCCCATGGCGACTTGTTGGAGACATTGATGGAGCGTCCCGCCTGGGCTCCGCCGGGTATCGACATTTCGGTACCGAGCGTGTCCCGTATGTACGACTTCTATCTGGGCGGCTCGCACAATTTCGAAGTGGACCGGGAAGCGGCCCGCAAGGCCATGGAGTTCCTGCCGGGCCTCCCCAAGATCATGCAGGCGAACCGGGCGTTCATGCGCCGCGCCGTCCGCTTCGCCGTCGAGCGCGGCGTCACCCAGTTCCTCGACATCGGCTCCGGGATACCGACCTTCGGCAACGTGCACGAGGTCGCGCAGGCCGCCGACCCCGCCGCCCGGATCGTCTACGTCGACCACGACCCCGTCGCCGTCGCGCACAGCCGGGCCGTCCTGGAAGGCGTCGACGGCGCCGTCGTCGTCCCCGCCGACCTCCGCAAGCCGGCCGACATCCTCCACAGTCCCGAGCTCACCGGCCTGCTCGACCTCGACCGGCCGGTGGCCCTGCTCCTCGTCGCCGTCCTGCACTTCCTGGAGGACACCGACCGCCCGCACGAGGCCGTCGCCGAACTCCTCGACGCGCTCGCCCCCGGCTCCCTCCTGGTCGTCACCCACGCCTCGTACGAGGGCATCCCCGTCGACGAGGAACGGGCCAACGGCACCGTCGACGTCTACCGCAGCACCCGCAGCCCGCTGGTGATGCGCTCCCGGGAGGAGATCGCCCGCTTCTTCGACGGCACCGAGACCGTCGAACCCGGCGTGGTCTCCATGCCGTTGTGGCGGCCGGACAGCCCGGCCGAGGAGGAGGATCCGTACGCCTTCTCCGGGTTCGCAGGTGTGGGGCGCAAGGCGTGATGGTGCCGTCGCAGCCGTCCGGATCCGCCGCGGAAGCCGACGGCCCGGAGGACAGACTCAGGCGGTTCGTCACCATCTGGAGCCGGGCGATCTTCCCGGTGACCGCCACCTCCCTCACCCGCGCCGAGTTCGAGGGCCACCTCCTCCCGCTCGCCCGCCTGCTGTGCGGGGCGCTGCTCGCCCGGCCCTTCGACACCGCCCCCGCCCAGCGGGCCGGCGCCGGCCTGGTCGACGCCCACTGCACCGACCCGGACGCCCTCGGCCGCAGCCTCGGCGTCGTCGACTCGTACCTCGTCCTCTACTGCGGTACGGACCCCGAGTTCGCCGGCGAGGAACTGCGGGCCCGCTGCGCCCGCCTCCAGCACGCCATGGCCACCGGCTACGCCCAGGCCCTGCGCGAGCGCACCCGCGTCGAGCAGGAGGCCATCGCCCGCTCCGCGCTCTCCGCCCGCAGCGCCGCCGAGATCGCCCTGCACGCCACCGAGAGCCGCTTCCGGGCGGTCTTCGACGGCGCCGCCATCGGCATCGGCATCGCCGACCTCGACGGCCGGATCGTCGAGATCAACGACACCATGACCCGCATGTTCGGCGGCGTCGAGGCGCACGTCCGCAGCCGCAACGTCAACGAGTGGGTCCACCCCGAGGACGGCCCGCACGTCTGGCGGCTCTACGAGGAGCTGGTGCGCGGCGAACGCGAGCAGTACCGCGTGGAGAAGCCGTACTACCGGGGCGACGGCACCGTGCTGTGGACCAACCTCACCGTCTCCCTGCTCCGCGACGCCGAGGGCCGCCCCCAGTACCAGCTCGCGCTCATGGAGGACATCACCGAACGGCGCCTGCTCCACCTGCGGCTGCGGTACGAGGCGACCCACGACGCCCTCACCGGGCTCCCCAACCGGACGCTCTTCTTCGAGCGCCTGGAGAAGGCCGTCGCCCCCGCAACGGCCGGCGAGGACGCCCGCTTCGCCCTCTGCTACCTCGACCTCGACGGCTTCAAGGCCATCAACGACAGCCTCGGCCACTCCGTCGGCGACCGGCTCCTCGTCGAGGTCGCCGACCGGCTCCAGGCCTGCGCCACCGGCCCCGGCGAGATGGTCGCCCGGCTCGGCGGCGACGAGTTCGTCGCCCTCACCACCGGCACCGACGGCGAGGGCGACGCGGTCGCCCTCGCCGACCGCATCCTCGCCGCCCTCTCCACCCCCGTCGGCGTCGACGGACGCGAACTGACCGTGCGCGGCAGCCTCGGCGTCGTCGAGGGGCCGGCCGGCGAACGCACCGCCGCCGAGGTGCTGCGCAGCGCCGACATCACCATGTACCGGGCCAAGTCCGCGGGCGGCAACCGCTTCGAGCGCGCCGACCCGGAGGCCGACGCCCGCGCCATCACCCGGCACGGCCTCACCACCGCCCTGCCGACCGCCCTGGAACGCGGCGAGTTCTTCATCGAGTACCAGCCGCTCGTCCACCTCGACGACGGCAGCGTCCACGGCGCCGAGGCCCTCGTCCGCTGGAGCCACCCCCAGCACGGCGTCCTCGGCCCCGACCGCTTCATCCCGCTCGCCGAGGACACCGGCCTCATCGTCCCGCTCGGCCGCTGGGTCCTCCAGGAGGCCGTCCGCCAGGCGCGCGCCTGGCAGCTCGACGACCCCGCCGCCGGCAACCCGCTCCGCGTCAACGTCAACCTGTCGCCGACGCAGCTCCACCACCCCCGGCTCGTCGCCGACACCGTCGACGTCCTGGAGCGCGCCGGGCTCGCACCGGGCGCGCTCTGCCTGGAGGTCACCGAGTCCGCCCTGATCGGCGCCGACGACGACCTCCTGAAGCCGCTGCGCCAACTCGCGGAGATGGGCGTCGACATCGCCCTCGACGACTTCGGCACCGGCTACTCCAACCTCGCCAACCTGCGCCGCCTCCCGGTCAGCGTCCTCAAGCTCGACCGCTCCTTCACCCGCGGCATGCAGCAGCACCCGGTGGACCCCGTCGACCTGAAGATCGTCGAAGGCATCGTCTCCCTCGCCCACAGCCTCGAACTCGCCGTCACCGTCGAGGGCGTGGAGACCGCCGCCCAGGCCGAACGCCTCCGCGAGATCGGCTGCGACACCGCCCAGGGCTGGTACTACGCCCGCCCCGGCGCCCCGGACCGCATCCACTCCCTGGTCCTCGCCGACGCGGTGTGAGCACCCGCGCGTACGGGCCCGGTCCTCCTGAGGACCGGGCCCGCCGGTAGCCCCGGACCGGCCCCGGACCGGCCAGCCGGGCCGCCCGGTCCCCCGGGGCCTTGGGAGCCCTGGGGTGGCACGGAGGCGGTCGTCCCCGGGCCCGCCAGGAGCTCCGGGAGGCCCGAGCGGGAGGCCGTCACCACGACGCGGTCGCCGGGGCGGAGCACGTACCCGGGTGGAGGTCCCACAGCAGCGCGGGCGGCTCGTCGGCCGTGTCGCCGAGGCCGGTGCTCGTGTCCAGGGCGAGGACGCGCCAGGCGCCCGAACGGAAGGCTTCCGCCACCGTGCAACCCTCCAGGTGGGGGCCGGCCCGCCACCTCGACCGCGGCGACGAGGACGACGCGGCCCTCCACCGGTATGGCGCCCAGGATGTGACGGACCGTCAACGCCGCCGCGAAGGCCGGCGCCGACAGCGTCGAGACGCTGCGGCTGCGGGTCGGGGCGTCCGGATGGGCGGCGCGCAGGGTGCCGTACGCGTACCGGTGGCGGAGCCCGTATCCGTTCCCGTTCTCGTACGGGAACCCGGAACCGATCCCTGGAGACGAGCGACGACCTCCCCCGTACGCCCGCCCGCGCGGATCCTCCTCGTCGACGACCACGCGCTGGTACGGCGCGGGGTGCGGCTCATCCTCGACGCGGAGCCGGACCTGGAGGTGGTCGCGGAGGCGGGGGACGGGCTCGACCTCGCCGTCCTGGACATCGCGATGCCCCGGATGACCGGACTCCAGGCGGCGCGCGAACTCGCCCGGCCGCGGCCCGGGCTGCGGATCCTGATGCTGACCATGGACGACAACGAGGAGTACTTCTTCGAGGCGCTGCGGTCCGACGCCAACGGGTACGTGCCGAAGTCCGTCGCCGACCGGGACCTCGTCGAGGCGTGCCGGTCGGTGCTGCGCGACGAACCGTTTCTCTACCCGGGCGCGGAGACCGCGCTGATCCGCGGCTACCTGGACCGGGTGCGCTCCGGCGCGGGGCTGCCCGAGAGGCCGGTCACCGAGTCTGCTCCACATCATCCCGAAGGCGGTGGAGCGGCACCGCGCCAGCATCCGCCAGAAGCTCGGGCTGCGCGACCGCCTCGCACTGACCCGGTACGCGATCCGGGCCGGGCTCGTCCAACCCTGAGCCCTCACCGCGCGGTGTCCAGGCCCGTCTTCCCGCGCCGCGAGGCCATCAACAGCTTCTGGAGCTCGCGGGCGGCGCGCGGCGGGGCGACGTCGCTGCGGTGGGCCAGGGCGATCGTGCGGCGCAGACCGGGCCGGGCGAGCGCGGTGACGCGCAGGTCGCGGCCGGCCCGGGCGGCGACCATGGCGGGGACGACGGCGAGCCCGAGCCCGGCGCGGACGAAGCCGAGGACCGCGTCCAGTTCGCCGCCCTCGACGGTGAACGTCGGCTCGAAGCCGGCCGCCCGGCACGCCCCCACGGTCAGTTCCCGCAGGTCGTAGCCGTGCCGGAACATCACGAGCGGCTGGTCGCGCAGGTCGGTGATCCGCACCGGGCGGCGCGGCGGCGGCGCGGAGGCCGCCGAGACCACCACCAGGTCCTCGCGCAGCAGCTCCACCGTGGTCAGCGCCGGTGACGGCGAGGGCAGGGGTAGTACGACGAGCGCCAGGTCGAGGGAGCCGCGGGCCAGCTCCCGCACCAGGTCGTGCGAGCCGCCCTCCTCGATGAGCAGCTCGATCCCCGGGTGGAGGTCGTGGAAGGCGCGCAGGACGTCGGGGAGCAGGCCGGTGCAGAGGCTGGGGGTGGCGCCGAGGCGCACCCGGCCGCGCTTGAGCTGGGCGAGCTCCTGGACCTCGCGGCGGGCGGTCTCGGTGTCGGCGAGGATCCGGCGGGCCAGCGGGAGGAGGGCCTCGCCGGCGTCGGTGAGCGCGATGTTGCCCCGGGCCCGGCTGAACAGTTCCGCGCCCAGCTCCTGCTCCAGCGCCTTGATCTGCTGGGAGAGGGAGGGCTGCGAGACGTGGACGCGCTCGGCGGCCCGGGTGAAGTGGCGGGTCTCGGCGACGGCCACGAAGTAGAGGAGCTGCTGGAACTGCATGAAGCCCAGCCTAGGGCACAGGCATAGCTTCAGCCTATGGATATCAGCCGGACCATGTCTTGGACCTCTCGGGTCCTTCGGCCCTAGCGTCGCAGGCATGGCTCTGGCACCCAGCAACGACACGGCGACCGCGAAGGGCGCGGCGGCTGCGAAGGGCGCGGCGTCCGCCCGCGAGGCGGCCCCCGCCCGCCCGCCGTCCCGCACCCCGACCCGCGGCTTCTGGTCGTCGACCATCGGCAAGAAGACCGTGATGGCCGTGAGCGGCCTCCTCATGCTCGCCTACCTGGTCGCGCACGTGGCCGGAAACCTCAAGGTCTTCTTCGGCCCCGAGGAGTTCAACGGCTACGCCCACTGGCTGCGGGTGATGGGCGCCCCGATCCTGCACCACGAGTGGGGACTGTGGCTCGCCCGGATCGTGCTCCTCGCCGCCGTCGGCGCGCACGCCGTCTCTGCGTACCAGCTCAGCCGCCGCGACATCAGGGCCCGCCCCACCCGGTACGCGCACCGGCGCAAGGGCTCCTCCTACGCCACCCGCACCATGCGCTGGGGCGGCATCATCCTCGCCCTCTTCATCGTCTGGCACATCCTCGACCTCACCACCGGGACCGTCCACCCCGGCGGCTTCGAGGAGGGCAGGCCCTACCAGAACGTCATCGACACCTTCTCCACCTGGTACGGCAACACGATCTACATCGTCGCCATGCTCGCCGTCGGCCTCCACGTCCGCCACGGCTTCTGGAGCGCCGCCCAGACCCTCGGCGTCGGCAACGCCCGGCGCGAACGCGTCCTGCGCCTCACGGCGAACCTCCTCGCGCTCGTCCTGACCGCGGGCTTCATCGCCGTCCCCGTCGGCGTCATGACCGGAGTGGTGAACTGACCATGAGCTACCTCGACTTCCGCACCGGCGACCCGATCGCCGACACCAAGGCCCCGGCCGGGCCCATCGCCGAACGGTGGGACACCCGCCGCTTCGAGGCGAAGCTGGTCAACCCCGCCAACCGGCGCAAGCACCGGATCATCGTCGTCGGCACCGGCCTCGCCGGCGGCTCCGCCGGCGCCACCCTCGCCGAACAGGGGTACCACGTCGTCCAGTTCTGCTTCCAGGACTCGCCCCGTCGCGCCCACTCCATCGCCGCCCAGGGCGGCATCAACGCCGCGAAGAACTACCGCAACGACGGCGACTCCATCCACCGCCTCTTCTACGACACCGTCAAGGGCGGCGACTTCCGCGCCCGCGAGTCCAACGTCCACCGGCTCGCGCAGATCTCCGTCGAGATCATCGACCAGTGCGTCGCCCAGGGCGTCCCCTTCGCCCGCGAGTACGGCGGACTCCTCGACACCCGATCCTTCGGCGGCGTCCAGGTCTCCCGCACCTTTTACGCCCGCGGCCAGACGGGCCAGCAGCTCCTCCTCGGCGCGTACCAGGCGCTGTCCCGTCAGATCGCCGCCGGGAACGTCGAGATGCACGCCCGTACCGAGATGCTCGACCTGATCGTCGTCGACGGCCGGGCCCGCGGCATCGTCGCCCGCGACCTGATCACCGGCGAGATCTCCACCCACTACGCGGACGCCGTCGTCCTCGCCAGCGGCGGCTACGGCAACGTCTTCTACCTGTCGACGAACGCGATGAACTCCAACGCCACCGCCGTCTGGCGGGCCCACCGGCGCGGCGCGTACTTCGCCAACCCCTGCTTCACCCAGATCCACCCCACCTGCATCCCGCGCACCGGCGACCACCAGTCGAAGCTGACCCTGATGAGCGAGTCGCTCCGCAACGACGGCCGCATCTGGGTGCCGAAGGCGAAGGGCGACACCCGCCCCGCCGCCGAGATCCCCGAGGACGAGCGCGACTACTACCTGGAGCGGATCTACCCCTCCTTCGGCAACCTCGTCCCCCGCGACATCGCCTCCCGCGCCGCGAAGAACGTCTGCGACGAGGGCAGGGGAGTGGGCCCCGGCGGCCAGGGCGTCTACCTGGACTTCGCCGACGCCATCGCCCGGATGGGCCGCGAGGCCGTCGAGGCCAGGTACGGCAACCTCTTCGACATGTACGAGCGGATCACGGCGGAGAACCCGTACGAGGTCCCCATGCGGATCTACCCCGCCGTCCACTACACGATGGGCGGACTGTGGGTCGACTACGACCTCCAGACCACGATCCCCGGGCTCTTCGCCGTCGGCGAGGCCAACTTCTCCGACCACGGCGCCAACCGGCTCGGCGCCTCCGCCCTCATGCAGGGCCTCGCCGACGGCTACTTCGTCCTGCCGGCCACCATCAACGACTACCTCGCCCGCCACCCGCAGGCCGAGCCCGTCACCGACGAACACCCGGCCGTCCGCGAGGCGCTGGCCGAGACCGAGGACCGGCTCCACCTCCTCCTCTCCGTCGACGGCGACCGCACCCCCGACTCCTTCCACCGCGAACTCGGCGAGGTCATGTGGGAGTTCTGCGGCATGGCCCGCACCGAGGAGGGACTGCGTACCGCGCTCCGCCGGATCCCCGAGATCCGCGAGGAGTTCTGGCGCCGCATCAAGGTCCCCGGCACCGGCGAGGAGCTCAACCAGTCGCTGGAGAAGGCCAACCGGATCGTCGACTACCTCGAACTCGCCGAGCTGATGTGCCTCGACGCGCTGAACCGCGCCGAGTCCTGCGGCGGCCACTTCCGCGAGGAGTCCCAGACCCCGGACGGCGAAGCCGCCCGCCGCGACGAGGAGTTCTCGTACGCCGCCGCCTGGGAGTTCACCGGTGGCGCCCCCGTCCTCCACAAGGAGGACCTCGACTTCGAGTACGTCCACCCCACCCAGCGGAGCTACGCATGAAGCTCAACCTGCGCGTCTGGCGCCAGAAGAACGCCGGCGCCGAGGGCGCCATGGTCACCTACGAGGTGGACGGCGTCTCCCCCGACATGTCGTTCCTGGAGATGCTCGACACCCTCAACGAGGACCTCATCCTGCGCGGCGAGGACCCCGTCGCCTTCGACCACGACTGCCGCGAGGGCATCTGCGGCGCGTGCAGCCTCGTCATCGACGGCGACGCCCACGGCCCGGAGCGCACCACCACCTGCCAGCTCCACATGCGGTCCTTCCGCGACGGCGACACCATCGACGTCGAGCCCTGGCGGGCCTCCGCCTTCCCGGTCGTCAAGGACCTCGTCGTCGACCGCACCGCCTTCGACCGGATCATCCAGGCCGGCGGATACGTCACCGCCCCCACCGGCTCCGCGCCCGAGGCCCACGCCACCGCCGTCCCCAAGGCGGACGCCGACTTCGCCTTCGAGCACGCCGAGTGCATCGGCTGCGGCGCCTGTGTCGCCGCCTGCCCGAACGGCTCGGCGATGCTCTTCACCTCCGCCAAGATCAACCACCTGAACGTGCTGCCGCAGGGTGCCCCGGAGCGCGAGACCCGCGTCCTCGACATGGTCGCCCAGATGGACGCCGAGGGCTTCGGCGGCTGCACCCTCACCGGCGAGTGCGCCACCGCCTGCCCCAAGGGCATCCCGCTGCCGTCGATCGCCGCCATGAACAAGGAGTGGCTGCGGGCCCGGCGCAAGGTGAGGTGAGGAGGCCTCCTTCTGCCGGGAACCGTCAGGTGAGGCGACCGGCTTCCGCCGGGAGCGATCCGGCGAGGAAGTCTCCTTCCGTCGGGAACACGCGGCGAGGAAGTCTCCTTCCGTCGGGAACACGCGGCGAGGAAGTCTCCTTCCGTCGGGAACACGCGGCGAGGAAGTCTCCTTCCGTCGGGAACACGCGGCGAGGAAGTCTCCTTCCGTCGGGAACAAAGCGTCGGCCCGGGCCGTTCTTCCCGGGCCGACGCCATCCCGACCGAGGAGAACCTTGCCCGACGCGCACCGCACCGCCCCGTCCACCGACGCCTTCACCAGCCCGTTCCCGCTGCCCCCGCTCGCCGACCAGGCCGAGCGGCTCATCGAGCTCGGGGTGCCCGCCCTCACCGGCGTCGACGCCGGCGAGCTGCGGGCCTACGCCGAGAAGGCCGCCGCCGACGCCCCGGCCGGCTCCCTGCTGGCCGTCCACCCGGACGCCGCGCCCGCCTCGGCCCTCGCCCCGCTGCTCCGCCTCGCGGACAAGCCCGGCTTCGTCGTGGTCGACATGGAGGACGTGGACGCCTTCGCCCCGCAGGGCGCGGAGCTCCCCGACGGCCCCTTCTACCTGGTCCACGGCCTGGACCGGGGCGACCACATGGGCAACTGGTCCCCCGAGGAGGCCCTTCCGGCCCTCACCGGCGCCGGCCGCACCCCGCTGCTCCTCACCGAGGGCATCCACTGGCTGCTCCAGCGGCCCGAGGTCCTGGAGCGCAACAAGTGCTTCATGACCATCGGTTCGCGCCTCCGCAAGCCCAACGGCACCTTCGACGCCCGCACTCCGGCCATCTGGATCAGCAACGGCACCGGCCGCGACGGCAAGGAGCGCAAGGGAGCCCCCAAGGTCGGCTGGTGCTGGTGGAATAACCGCCACACCTGGCTCGGCTTCGGCTCCACCACCGGCCGCGAAGGCTAGACCGTCCCTCCGGGGTTCCCCAGGGCCCGGGCCAGGTACGGCGCGGTGCGGCTCTCCGCCGAGCGCGCCACCCGGGCCGGGGGACCCTCGGCGACGATGCGGCCCCCCGCCTCGCCGCCGCCGGGGCCGAGGTCGATCACCCAGTCCGCTCCGGCGGCCACGTCCATGTCGTGCTCGACGACGACCACCGTGTGGCCGCCGTCCACGAGCCCGCGCAACTGCCGCACCAGGACCTCGACATCGGCCGGATGCAGCCCGGTGGTCGGCTCGTCGAGGACGTACAGGGTGTGGGCGCGGCGCGGGCGCTGCAGTTCGGCGGCGAGCTTGATGCGCTGCGCCTCGCCGCCGGAGAGTTCGGTGGCGGGCTGGCCGAGCCGCAGATAGCCCAGTCCGACGTCGAGGAGGGTGGTCAGACTCCGGGCCGCCGCCGGGACCTCCGCGAAGAAGGCGGCCGCCGACTCCACGGTCAGGTCCAGGACTTCGGAGATCGTCAGCCCGCGCAGCCGCACCTGGAGGGTCTCCGGGTTGTAGCGGGCACCGCGGCAGTCGGGGCAGGGCGCGTACGTGCTCGGCAGGAACAGCAGCTCCACCGAGACGAACCCCTCGCCCTGACAGGTCTCGCAGCGGCCGCCCGGCACGTTGAAGGAGAAGCGCCCGACCTTGTAACCGCGGGCCCTGGCCTCCTCGGTCTCCGCGAACAGCTTCCGCACCACGTCGAACAGGCCCGTGTACGTGGCCAGGTTGGAACGCGGGGTGCGCCCGATCGGCCGCTGATCGACCGTCACCGTCCGCCCGGCGCCTTCGGTTTCCTCGGTGAGCGCGCCGACGAGCGTGGACTTCCCGGAGCCCGAGACGCCGGTGACGGCGGTGAGCGCGCCCCGGGGGAAGGCGGCGTCCACCCCGCGCAGGTTGTGCCGGGTGACGGGACCGGTGCGCAGCCACCGCTCCGGGGCGAGCGAGGGCCGCTCCGGCACCGGGGAACGGTCGAAGAGGAAGCGGCGGGTGGCCGACTCCTCGACGTGCGCCAGGAGTTCGGGCGGACCGCTGTGCAGGACCCGGCCGCCGTGCTCCCCGGCGCGCGGGCCGACGTCGACGAGCCAGTCGGCGTGCCGGACCACGTCCAGGTGGTGCTCGACGACGAAGACCGTGTTGCCGGCCGCCTTCAGCCGGTCCAGGACCACGAGGAGCGCCTCGGTGTCGGCCGGGTGCAGACCGGCGGACGGCTCGTCGAGCACGTACACGACGCCGAAGAGCCCGGCGCGGAGCTGGGTGGCGAGCCGCAGCCGCTGGAGCTCCCCGCTGGAGAGGGTGGGGGTGGTGCGGTCCAGGGAGAGGTAGCCGAGGCCGAGTTCGGTGACGGTGGCGATCCGGGCGAGCAGGTCCTCGGCGAGAACCCGGGCGGTCTCGGGGCCGCCGGGGGCAGTGGCCGGGGCCAGCACCTCGGCCAGACCGGTCAGCGGCAGTGCCGCCAGCTCGGCGATGGTCCGGCCCGCGAAGGTGACGGCCAGCGCCTCGGGGCGCAGCCGGCTCCCGCCGCACACCGGGCACGGCGCGCTGGTGAGGAAGCGTTCCGCCTTGGCCCGCAGCGCGGGGCTCTTCGACTCGGAGTAGGTGCGCAGGACGAGCCGCCGGGCGCCGGTGTACGTGCCCTGGTACGGGCGCTGGATCCGGCCCGCCTCACGGACCGGGTGGACCGTGACGACCGGCTGCTCGTCCGTGAACAGGATCCACTCCCGGTCCTTCGGATCCAGTTCGCCCCACGGCCGGTCGACGTCGTACCCGAGGGCGTCGAGGACGTCCCTGAGGTTCTTGCCCTGCCAGGCGCCGGGCCAGGACGCGACGGCGCCCTCCCGGATCGACAGGCCCGGGTCGGGGACCAGGAGTTCCTCGCTCGTCTCGTGGATCCGGCCGAGGCCGTGGCAGGACGGGCAGGCACCGGCGGCCGTGTTGGGGGAGAAGGCGTCGGAGTCGAGCCGGGGCGCCCCGGCCGGGTAGTCGCCGGCGCGGGAGTACAGCATCCGCAGCGAGTTCGACAGGGTCGTGACCGTGCCGACGGAGGAGCGGGCGCTGGGCGCGCCGCGCCGCTGTTCCAGGGAGACCGCCGGGGGCAGGCCGGTGATCTCCCCGACCTTCGGGGCACCCACCTGGTGGATGAGGCGGCGGGCGTACGGCGCCACGGACTCGAAGTAGCGGCGCTGCGCCTCCGCGTAGACGGTCCCGAAGGCGAGCGAGGACTTTCCGGAGCCGGAGACGCCGGTGAAGACGGTGAGGGTGTCGCGGGGGATGTCGACGTCCACGGCCTGGAGATTGTGTTCGCGGGCGCCGCGGACACGGACGTAGGGGTCGTGGGCGGAGACTGGATCCAGCATTCGGAGATTTTATCCAATATCCGTTTCTTGGCCGGTATCAGGTTCGCGGCCGGCCCGGGGCGTGAGCCCCGCCGCCCGGGCCAGCCCCCGGTACGAGGCGAGCAGCGCCTCCCGGTCGTACGTGCTCGTCGTCACCAGGACCTCGTCCGCCCCCGTCTCCCGCACGGCGTCCGCGAGCCCCTCGGCCACCTGCGCCTCGGTGCCGTACAGATGGCCGGCGAGCCCGTCCTCGTACAGCCCGCGCTGGCGGTCCGTCATCGGCAGGCGCTCGATCCGCTCCGGCGGCGCGAGCGGCGGGAAGTCGCCGCGGGTGCGGGAGTACGCCATGCCCCAGGCCTCCGGGACGAGCAGCCGGCGTGCCTCCGCCTCGGTCGGGGCCACGGCGATCGTGCCGGAGACCACGACGTACGGCTCCGACGCCCACGCCGAGGGCCGGAAGCCGGCCCGGTAGGCGTCCACGGCGGCCAGCAGCCGGGAGCGGCGACGCAGGTCCCCGACCACCAGCGGCAGCCCCGCCTCCGCCGCGATCCGGGCGCCCTCGCCGGTCGCGAGCACGAACGGCGGGACCCGCAGCCCCTCGGCCGGACGGGCGTGGACGCCGGGATGGGCCGTCTGGTCGCCGGTGAACCAGCCCAGCAGCTCCTCGATCCGCTCCGGGAACGACTCCGCCTCCTCCTTGTCATGGCCGAGGGCGCGCCGGACCCCCTCGGTGAAGCCCAGCGAGCGGCCGAGACCCATGTCGATCCGGTCCGGGAAGAGCGAGGCCAGGACGCCGAACTGTTCCGCCACCACCATGGGCGGGTGATTGGGCAGCATCACTCCTCCGGTGCCCACCCGGATGGCCGAGGTGGCGGCGGCGACAGCCGCGGCGAGCACGGTCGGCGCGGAACCGGCGACGCCCGGTACACCGTGGTGCTCGGAGACCCAGAAACGGTGGTAGCCGAGCGCCTCCACCTCGCGCGCGAGCCGCACGGTGTCACGCAGCGCCTGGGACGGCGACTCGCCCTCGCGCGTACGGGAGCGATCGAGGACCGAGAGGCGAAGGCCCGGGGGCAGAGTGCTCATGACGATTCCAACGCGCGCGTGCCACGGGTGTTCCCGTACGCCGCCGAGTGCGCCCGGGTCACCGGTGCCACCGGAGGCCGCTCGACGCGCGCGTGCCGCCGGTGTCCCGGAAGACCGCCCCACATGCGCGTTCCGTCGGTGTCCCCGGAAGCCGCTCGACCCGCGCGTGTCACCGGTGCTCCGGGACACGGCCCGACGCACGCGCGCCATCGGTGCCTCCGGACGCCGCCCTACGCGCGCGTGCCACCCGTGCTCCCGGACGCCGCCCCGTAGCGCGGCGGTTGTCGGTCCCGGCTCCTAGGCTGGGCGCGTGACAGGAGACCTCCGGCCGCTGGCCGTCTTCGACCTCGACGGCACACTGGCCGACACCGCCCACAGGCAGCACTTCCTGGAGCGCAGGCCGCGGGACTGGGACGCCTTCTTCGGGGCGGCGCCGGACGACCCGCCGCTGGTGGAGGGCGTGGCCCTGTGCCGGTCGGCGGCCGAGGAGTGCGAGGTGGTGTACCTGACCGGGCGTCCCGAGCGCTGCCGGCGGGACACCTTGAGGTGGCTGGCCGACCAGGGGCTGCCCGAGGGGCCGCTGCACATGCGGCGGCACCGCGACTTCCGGCCGGCGCGGGTCACCAAGGTGGAGATCCTGCGGCGGCTGGCCGCCGGCCGGGACGTGCGGATGCTCGTCGACGACGACGGGCTCGTCTGCGACGCCGCGGAGGCGGCCGGCTTCCCGGTCGTCCGCGCCCACTGGGCGACCCCCTCCGAGGCGCTGAGGGAGGCCCAGGAGCGGGAGGGCAGGACCTGACCCCGACCGGGGGCCGGCCCGACCCGCGTCAGGCGCCTTCGTCCAGCCGGAAGCCGACCTTCAGGCCGACCTGGTAGTGCTCGATCCGCCCGTCGACCAGGTGCCCGCGGACCTGCGTGACCTCGAACCAGTCGAGGCCGCGGAGCGTCTGCGAGGCGCGGTCGATGCCGTTGCGGATGGCCTGGTCGACGCCCTCGGTGGAGGTGCCGACGATCTCGGTGACGCGGTAGGTGTGATTCGACATGGGGGCCGGATCCTCTCAGTGCCCTCGGTTGGGTCCACTCCACCGTGCCCCAGCACACGGAACCCCGCGACACGACGCGAGGGCCGTCGCGCCCCCTTCGCCCGTACCCGTGGGTAACCGTTCCGAATGCCCGCCCGATCCGGGAACGAGGTGGTCAAGGACTTGACCACCTCGGTTGGTCCAGACCAGAATCCTGGCCACATACCCGCGCGAACATCCCGTTCGGTCCCCCCACACGTCGGGTCAGCCCCCATGTCGCACCACCGTGTGCTGAACCGAAGGTGACCTCCGTGAAGAACCGCTTTCTCGCATGCCCGCTGGCTGCCGCCACCGCACTCGCCCTCGCGGGCTGCGGGCTGTTGCCGGGCTCCGGGGGCGAGACCCGGACGGTCGACATATGGCTCATGCGGGACAGCGTCAGCGAGGACTTCCTGAACCGCTTCACCGAGGCGTACGAGGACGAGCACGACGACGTCGAACTCAACGTCACCATCCAGGACTGGACCGGCATCGGCAAGAAGGTCACCGAGGCCATCAAGGGCGGCGGCGGACCGGACCTCATCGAGGTCGGCAACACCCAGGTCGCCCAGTACGCCGACACCGACCGGCTCTTCGACCTCACCCTGGAGTCCGTCCGCGACCTCGGCAGCGAGGACTGGCTGCCCGGCCTCGCCGAACCCGGCAGCGTCGGCGGCTCCCAGTACGGCATCCCCTGGTACGCGGCCAACCGCATCGTCATCTACAACAAGGACCTCTTCACCCAGGCCGGCGTCACCGAGCCGCCCGCCACGCGCGCGCAGTGGCTCGACGTCACCGAGAAGGTGAACCGCCAGGGCGCCCAGGGCATCTACCTGGCCGGCCAGGACTGGTACACCCTCGCCGGATTCATCTGGGACGAGGGCGGCGAGCTGGCCGTCGACGAGGGTGGCGTGTGGACGGGCACCCTCGACAGCCCCGAGGCGCTGCGCGGCATGGAGTTCTACAAGGACCTCCAGTCCCTCGGCTCTGGCCCGAAGAACGCCGACGAGCAGAACCCGCCGCAGGCCGAGGTCTTCGCCCGCGGCGACGTCGCCCAGATCGTCGCCGTACCCAGCGCCGTCTCCGCCATCCTCAAGGCCAACCCGGGCCTCAAGGACAAGCTCGGCTACTTCCCCGTCCCCGGCAAGAAGGCCGGCACCCCCGGTGCCGTCTTCACCGGCGGCTCCGACCTGATCATCCCGGCGAACGCCCCCGACCGCACCGCCGCCCTCGACGTCGTCAAGGCGCTGGCCGGGGAGAAGTGGCAGACGGAACTCGCCCGCGCCATGGGCTACGTGCCCAACAAGAAGGGCCTCGCCTCGGTCGTCTCCGGGCAGGAGGCCACCGCGGCCATGGCCGCCGGCGCCGCCAACGGACGCGCCACCCCCAACTCGCCGCAGTGGGCCAGCGTCGAGGGCGACAACCCCATCAAGCCCTTCATGACCGCCGTCCTGGAGGGCGAGAACGCCAAGAAGGCGGCCCGCAAGGCTTCGGAGGCCATCACGGAGACGCTGTCCGAGTAGGCAGGGTGGGGCTCTGACTGGGCAGGGTAGGCGGAGCGCCCCAGGGCGCGGGCAGGGCCGCCGCGGAGCATTCAGCCTTCCCACACCCGCGATCCCCCGGGCGGTCATGTCGAATCCAGCCTGCGGCGGAAGAAACGAGGGGCCGGGCCGCACCGCTGGCGGACCGGCCTCGACCCTTCACCTTCCGTACGCCGGAGGAGACCGCCATGACCGCCCTCTCGCACGTGTTCGCCGACGCCACCGCCCCCGCCGTCCCCGCCCCCGCCGTCCCCGTGCCGACCGGCATCCAGCCCGCCGTGGCGCTGCCCGCGCGGCCCGGACGGGCCGGCGGCCCCGAACCCGAACCCCGCTACCTGGTGGGACTCGCCCGCGACCAGGACGACGTACGCGCCGCCCAGCGCCTGCGCCACCTGGTCTTCGCCGGCGAGATGGGCGCCCGCCTCGACGGACCGGAGCCGGGCCTCGACACCGACGCCTTCGACGCCTACTGCGACCACCTCCTGGTCCGCGAGGAGTCCACCGGCGAGGTCGTCGGCACCTACCGGATCCTGCCGCCCGAGCGGGCCGCCGTCGCCGGCCGGCTCTACTCCGAGGCCGAGTTCGACCTCGCCCGGCTCGCGCCCCTCCGGCACGACCTCGTCGAGGTCGGCCGCTCCTGCGTCCACCCCGCCCACCGCAACGGCGCCGTCATCGCCCTCATCTGGGCCGGTCTCGCCCGGTACATGACCCGCACCGGCCACGAGTGGCTCGCCGGATGCTGCTCGATCCCGCTCGCCGACGGCGGCGCGCTCGCCGCCGCCACCTGGGACACCGTCAAGGCGAAGCACCTCGCCCCCGAGGAGTACTGGGTCACCCCGCACAAGCTGTGGAACTCCGACGGCGTCCGCCGCCCCGAGGGCCGCACCGAACTGCCCCCGCTGCTGCGCGGCTACATCCGGCTCGGTGCCCGGGTCTGCGGGGCTCCGGCCCACGACCCCGACTTCGGCGTCGCCGACCTGTACGTGCTGCTGTCGCTGCGCCGGACCAACCCGCGCTACCTGCGCCACTTCCTGTCGCTCGTCCCGGCCTCGTGAACGGCCCGGTCCCGGCCCCCTCGCCGTGGCTCCCCACGGCCCCCTGCACCCCGGGCCGCCGCTGCGCGGCCCACCCGGACCCCTTACCGGCCGCCGGGGCCGCCCGGGCCGCCTTCCGGCCCGCGCCCGCCCCGCTCGCCTTCGCCCGCCTCGCGGCCGGCCTCGCGACCGTCCTCCTCGGCGTGCTCCTGCTGCCGGTGGCGGGCCCGCTGCCCGCCGCCGTCCGGTACGCCCTGGTACGGCTCTGGACGCGGGCGGTCGTCCGCGCCTTCGGGGTACGCCTGACCGTCACCGGCGCACTCCCGGGCGCCGGCCGGTCCGCGCTCGTGGTCGCCAACCACGTCTCCTGGCTGGACATACCGGTCGTCGCCGCCGTCCTGCCCGGCCGGATGATCGCCAAGCGGGAGGTACGCGGCTGGCCGGTGCTCGGCCCGCTCGCCGCCCTGGGCGGCACCCTCTTCATCGACCGCGACGGGCTGCGCCGGCTGCCCGGCACGGTGCGCGAGGTCGCCGGGGCGCTGGCCGAGGGCGGCCGGGTGACCGCGTTCCCGGAGGGCTCCACGTGGTGCGGACGGGACGGCGGGCGGTTCCGTCCGGCACTCTTCCAGGCCGCTGTGGATACGGGATCCGATATCCAGCCGGTACGCATCGGCTATCGGCCCGAGGGGGCGGCGGCGTACGTGGGGGAGGACCCGCTGGGCGCGTCCCTGTGGCGGGTCGCGCGGACGCCGGGCCTCACCGTCGAGATCCGGATACTGGATCCGATATCCGCAATCCAGTATCCAGACCGTCGGCTTCTCGCCGCCGCCGCCCAGCGGGCCGTCCTGCCGGCCTCCTACCGGGCCGTCGCCAGCGACAGCGCGAAGCGGCCCTCCGTGTCCGTCCACCAGCGCGTCAGCTCGAAGCCGGCCTCGGCCAGCTCCGCCCGCACGCCCTCCTGACGGAACTTCGCCGACACCTCGGTCCGCAGCTCCTCGCCCTTCTCGAACTCCACCATCAGGTCGAGCTCGGGGATCTTCACGGTCAGCGCGTGCCGGGCGCGCAGCCGCATCTCGATCCACTCCCGCTCCCGGTCCCACCGGGCCACGTGGTCGAAGTCGTCCGGATCGGCGTCGGCGCCCAGCTCCCGGTCGAGCACGGCCAGCACGTTCTTGTTGAACTCCGCCGTCACCCCGGCCGCGTCGTCGTACGCGGCCACCAGGGTCGACTCGTCCTTCACCAGGTCCGTGCCGAGCAGGAAGCCGTCACCCGGCGCCGTCATCTCCCGGACCGAGCGCAGGAAGGTCCGCCGCTCGTCGGGCAGCAGATTGCCGATCGTCCCGCCCAGGAAGGCCACGAGCCGCGGCCCCGGCGTCTCCGGCAGGACGACGCTCCGGGTGAAGTCGGCGATCAGCGCGTGCACCCGCAGTTCGGGACGCTCGGCGAGCAGTGCCTCCGCCGCCCCGGTCAGCGCCGACTCGCTGACGTCCACCGGCACGTACGCGGCCAGCCCCGGCAGCAGCGCGTCGATCAGGAACCGGGTCTTCTCCGAGGAGCCGGAGCCCAGCTCCACGAGCGTCCTGGCACCGGTCGCCGCCGCGATCTCCGGTGCCCGGGCCATCAGGATCTCCCGCTCCGCCCGCGTCGGGTAGTACTCGGGCAGCCGGGTGATCTCCTCGAACAGCTCACTGCCCCGCGCGTCGTAGAACCACTTCGGCGGCAGCTCCTTCGGCGTGCGGGTCAGCCCGTGCAGCACGTCGGCGCGCAGATCCGCGGCGGCCGCGTCCGGGGCGAGGGTGCGGGTCAGCTGGAACGTGCTCACGCGGTCGACTCCTTGAGCGGAATGAGGGTGACGTCGGAAGGGCGGGCGGTCACGAGCGTGTGCTCGGGCACTTCCTGCCACAGCGGATCGTCGTCGTAGGGTTCGGAGGCCACGACCACCCGGCCGGGGCCCGTCAGGTACCACAGGCTGTTGCCCCAGGCCGTGGCCGCGATCTGCTCGCCGTCGGTGAGCAGCAGGTTGAGACGCGCGTCCGGCGCCGCCTCGGCGGCGGCCGTCACCGTCGCGGCGAGCGCGTCCCCGGGACTCTGTCCCGCCCGGAGCCGGTGCAGCACCAGCGCCCACAGCAGCGCGGCGTCGGTCCGCGCCTCCAGGTCGAGCAGCGCGGCCGCCGGCAGCGTCGACGCCAGCGGCGTCAGCGTGCCCGGCCAGCCCGGCACCGCGCCGTTGTGGCTGAACAGCCAGGGACCCGAGGCGAGCGGCGCGGCCGCCGCCTCGCCGTCCGCGCCGGGCAGCGTCGCCCCCCGGACCGCGCCGAGGAAGGCCCCACTGCGCACGACCCGGGCGAGGTCCGCGAACGAGAGGTCGCCCCAGATGGGCCCCGTGCGCCGGTACCGCGCCGGGACCGGGTCCCCGTCCGCGTACCAGCCGACGCCGAAGCCGTCCGCGTTCACCACGCCGCTGCTCTGCGTCCGCGGCGCCCAGGCCTGGCGCAGCAGCGCGTGCGGCGGCCGGACGATCAGTTCGCCGAGCGTCACCGGTTCGCCCAGATAGGCGAGGTGACGGCACATCAGTCGAGCTCCGCGGAGCGGGCGGTGCGGAAGCCGGCGAAGATCTGCCGCCGCACCGGATAGTCCCAGTTGCGGAAGGTGCCGCGGCAGGCCACCGCGTCCACCGCGAACGAACCGCCGCGCAGCACCTTGTGCTCGGGCCCGAAGAACACCTCGGAGTACTCCTTGTACGGGAACGCCTGGAAGCCCGGGTACGGCAGGAAGTCGCTCGCCGTCCACTCCCAGACGTCACCGATCAGCTGCCGCACTCCGAGAGGCGAGGCACCCGCCGGGTAGCTTCCCGCCCGCGCCGGCCGCAGATGCCGCTGGCCCAGGTTGGCGTGGTCCGGGCCCGGGTCGGCGTCGCCCCACGGATAGCGGTGCGAGCGGCCGGTCACCGGGTCGTGCCGGGCCGCCTTCTCCCACTCCGCCTCCGTCGGCAGCCGCCGCCCCGCCCACCGGGCGTACGCGTCCGCCTCGTACCAGCTCACGTGGACCACGGGCTCGTCCTCGGGCACCGGCTCCGTCACGCCGAACCGGCGGCGCAGCCACTGCCCGCCCTCCTGCCGCCAGAACAGCGGTGCCACGATGCCGTGTTCACGGATCTGCGCCCAGCCCTCCGGATGCCACCAGCGGCGCTCGGTGTAGCCGCCGTCCGCCATGAACGCCAGATAGGCGCCGTTGGTGACCGGCGCGGTGTCGATGTGGAAGGCCGGCACGGTACGGACGTGCGCCGGACGCTCGTTGTCCAGCGCCCACGGCTCGTCCGACGTCCCCATCGTGAACGGTCCGCCGGGTACCAGGACTTCGGCCGGAAGCGGAGCCGAGGGATGGACCGGAGGCGGCGGTGCGTCGAGCGCGGCCGGGCCCTTCCTCAGCTGATGGGTGATCAGCATCGTCTCGTCGTGCTGCTGTTCGTGCTGGGCGATCATCCCGAAGGCGAACCCCTCGTCCAGCAGCGGACGCCCGTCCGGACGCACCTCGGTCAGGACGTCGAGGACCCGGGTCCGTACGTCGGCGGCGTACGCCCGGGCCTCGGCCGGTCCGAGCAGCGGCAGCGACGGCCGCTCCGACCGGGGATGCGCGAAGGCGTCGTACAGCGGGTCGATCTCGGGCCGCAGGGCGTCCCGGCCCGCCACCTCCCGCCACAGCCACTGCTCCTCCTGGTTCCCGATGTGCGCCAGGTCCCAGACGAGGGGTGACATCAACGGCGAGTGCTGGGCGGTGAGTTCACTGTCGTCCACGCTGTCCGTGAGCAGCGCGGTGCGCTCCCGGGCGGTCGTCAGCACCTCCAGCGCCCGCTCCCGCAGCGCCTCCGGGCCGGGCTTCCCGCCCGTGGCAGGGCCTTCCGCCAGGTCCGTCGCCGGGTTCGTCGTCGCATTCGTACCGGCCGTGCTGGTCATGACGTCACCACCTGGAGCTCGTCGGCGGGGCAGCCCCCGGGGTCCACATACCGTTCCCGGAAGGCGTCGACGGCCTTCCGTACCTGCTCGTTCGCGCCGATCCGGAGGAGGGCGGGCCGGACCGCGGCGAAGACCTCGACCGCCACCGCGTGCAGCAGCGGATCGGCGAGGCCGTCCCTGGCGGCCCGCAGCCAGAGCGGGTTGCGGGGCGCGGGTTCCTTCCCGGCCAGCTCCGCCAGGGGCCGTACCGCCCGGTACACCGCCTCGGACGCGGTCACGTCCTCGAAGGCCGCGGCCGTCACCGCCACCGGCACCATCCAGCCGTCCGGGCCGGGCTGCGCGTCGATCATCCGCAGCTCCAGATGCCCGCGCGGCCGCACCGGCGGGAAGAGCGTCGTCAGGTGGTAGCGCAGGTCGTCGGCGTCGGCCGGCCGGGGCTTCCCGGTCCGCAGCCACTCCCGGAAGGTCAGCCCCTCCGGCACCAGCCACGGGCCGTCCCCCTCCGCCCGTACGCAGAGCACCGGCGTGTCCAGGACGTGCGCGGCCCACGCCTCGCGAGGGTCGCCGTCCGCCGGAGGGGCCAGCGCCCGCATCGGGTCCAGATCCGTCCACAGCGCCTGCCGGGTGGAGCGCCAGCCGGTCCGACGCCCGCCGTGCAGCGGGGAATTGGCGAAGACGGCCACGAGGACCGCGCCGAAGAGGTGCGCCAGCTCCCAGCGGCGCAGATAGCCGAGCGGACCCGGCTCCTCGTACCCGGCGTCCAGGCAGACCTGCACCGAGGCCGACTCGCACATCATCGCCCGGCCCGAGGGCCCCGTCCGGCCCAGTGCGAGCTCCATCGCGTCGTACCGGGGCTCGCGCAGCACCCGCTCGCGCGGTGCGTGCCAGGGGTCGACCCCGTACCCGCTCAGCGTCAGACCGAGCGGCCCGAGCGCGGCGCGCACCGCCGACAGGTCGGAGGCGAGGGAGTCCATGCATTCCATGAGCGAACCGGCAGGGAGCGAGCTGAGCTCCAGCTGCCCGCCGGGCTCCAAGGTCAGCGACGACACCAGGGGCAAGGACCGTACGGTGTCGAGCGCGGCCGCCAGACGGTGCGGACGCACCGGCTCGCGCGGGTCACGCAGATCGTGGACGAGCCACTCCAGCTCCGCCCCCACGGTCCGGGGCGGGCCGGTCTTGAAACATATACAGCGCAGCAGGTCCTCCGCCGCCTCCTCGGTGAGGGGCGGGCCGCTGCGCGGAGTGACGCCGGGCGCCATCCGTGCACCTCCAAGTGCTGGTCGCGGAGCCGTTCGGCTAGCCGCTGCCTTCCACCTAAGGCCACGGTCGGGCGGCGTGCAAGAGCGCCTCGACGCCTCCGAACGCGCCCTTCGCGCCCCCGGAGCGGTGCTGCGGTGGAGAGTCGAGAACGACTCGAGAGTGGCCCGAGTGAGGCTCAAGCGGGACTCAAGCGAGGTTCGAGTGGGATTCGAGCAAGACTCAAGCAAGATTCGAGCGAGGTTCGATCAGAGTTCGAGTGAGTTTCGAGAGAGGGGCGATCGAGGTTCGAGGGAGACTCAAGGGAGACCCGAGGAAGGATCAAGGGAGATCCGAGGAAGACCCGAGAGTGCTTCGGAGGTGACCGGGCCGGGAACCGTGTGTGCTTCGGCGGGGAGCCGAGGGTGAGCGTGGAAAAACCGTTTGTCCCGGACCCGCCGAAACGATCATCCTCAAGGCATGAGTGCACGACTGCGCGAGATCGCGCGGCAGACCGAGGCGATCGTCGCCGCCGCTTCCTACGCCGCCCCCGACGGGCGGACCGTCTCCCTCCACGAGAACCTCTCCGCCGCCCTGGCCGGAACCCGGCTGTACGGCCCCGAGCCGGTCCCCGTCACCCCCGCCGCCGGCCGTGCCGGCCGCATCGAGGTCACCGGCGAGAGCAGCCTCGCCGCCGCCCGCCGGATGACCGCCGCCGACCCCGCCGGGCCGGTCGCCGTCCTGAACTTCGCCTCCGCCCGCAACCCCGGCGGCGGCTACCTCAACGGGGCCCAGGCCCAGGAGGAGGCCCTGTGCCGCTCCTCCGCCCTCCACGCCACGCTGCTCCGCGCCCCCGCCTACTACGAGCACCACCGCAGCGAGCGCGACGCCCTCTACACCGACCGGGTGATTCACTCGCCCAGGGTCCCGGTCTTCCGCGACGACCGCGGCGCCCTGCTCGCCACCCCCTTCACCGTCGGCTTCCTGACCTCCCCGGCCCCCAACGCGGGCGTCGTCCGCCGCCAGGACCCGGCGCGGGCCCACCTGCTGCCGGCCGTTCTGGCCTCCCGCGCCGAGCGGGTCCTGGAGACGGCGGTCGCCGAGGGGTACCACCGGATCGTGCTGGGAGCGTGGGGCTGCGGAGTCTTCCGCAACGACCCGGCCGAGGTGGCGGGCGCCTTCAAGGCGCTGCTGACCGGTGACGGACGGTTCGCCGGCCACTTCGACGAGGTCGTCTTCGCGGTCCTGGACCGCGCCTCGGGCACGCCGACCCTCGCCGCCTTCCATCGGATCCTGGATCCAGTCGCCCGATCCGCCCCGTAATGCGGTGTCCGTACCCCCGTGCGAGCCTGGAAGGACGCGGACGCGCCGTCGAGTGGCGGCGCGACCGAGAGTTTTCGCACGTCTTCGTACGGGAGGCACGATCGTGGGCAAGAAGCAGACCCGGGTGAACAAGGGTGCCCGCACGGGTGGTCACGAACACCGCGAGACCCCGCCCGCCAAGGAGAAGGGCGGAACCCCGGCCATGGGAGAGGCGCCGCGCTCCGTCATCGAGCAGCCCTCCCACCGCAGGGAGCGGAAGTTCGGCCACAACTGACTTCGGCGTGACGGGACGCGTACGCGCCGACACGACGGCTCCGATGTGAGCGAGCACGCGAAGCTCCTGGCGGACACGGGTCATCCCGGTGGAGCCCCAGGAGCTTCGTCGTTGATCAGACGCGTCCAGCTCACGCTCCAGGAGCGGGAGGGCACCCTTCCTGGAGTCAGCCGTTCCGGTCCTTGATCACCACGACCACGCTCCCGCAGAGGGCTCGCCCCTCCGAGGCGGCCGGGCCCCGACTGGCGCATCGCCCCACAGATGAACACCCGGACGGGGTGCGGGCCGGGCCCGACGTACCAGAGTGGTGT
Organism: Streptomyces sp. R302; assembly: GCF_012927245.1. Classification (GTDB taxonomy): domain Bacteria; phylum Actinomycetota; class Actinomycetes; order Streptomycetales; family Streptomycetaceae; genus Streptomyces. The sequence continues at coordinate 137,836 of NZ_JABBGE010000006.1, read as the reverse complement.
CGGGCCCGGCCCGCGGGCGTACAGGGTCCGGAGGTCACGCGTCGGCGTCGCCGACGGTGATCTCGACCGTCGTCACCTCCTCCTCAGGGGTCGGGCGGGCGGTCGGGACGGCGGTCGAGGCCGGGCGGTCGGAGCCGTTCGGGCCCATCGTGGCTAGCAGCTGGCGGGCCAGGCCGAGGCCCGTACCGCCCATGGTGAGCGCCTTGGCGAACATGTCCGCCATGCCGTCGGCGCCGTTCAGGAGGACCATCTGGTCCACGTTCCCGAAGGCGGAGGCACCGGCCTCGACGATCTCCGGCCAGCGCTCGGCCAGTTGCTGCGCGACCACGGCCTCCTGGTTCTCCGCGAGGGCCGCGGCCCGTGCCTTGATCGCCTCCGCCTCGGCCAGACCCTTGGCCCGGGTGGCCTCGGCGACCGCGAGGCCCTTGGCGTGCGCCGCCGCGGCCTCGGCCTCACCGGTGACCCGGGTCGCCGTCGCCGACGCCGCGCTCGCCAGCTCGGTCTCCCGCGCCTTGGCCTGCGCGGCCGAGATCCGGGCGTCGCGCTCGGCCTCGGCCAGGGTCCGCGTCTCGTACGCCATCGCGTCGGCCGGCTTGCGGACGTCCGCCTGGAGCTGCTGCTCCTTGCGGTGCGCCTCCAGCTCCGCGACCCGGGTCTCCTGGACCACGACCTCCTGCCGCGAGGCCGCCTCGGCGAGCGGACCGGCCTGCCGGGCCCGGGCGCCGGCCTGGTCCCGCTCGGCCTGGTAACCGGCCTGGAGGATCTCGCTGTCGCGGGTCGCCTCCGACATCCGCGCCGCCGCCTGCTGCTCGGCCTCGGTCGCCAACCGGTTGGCCTCCGCCTGCGCGATCCGGGCATCACGCTGAACGGCGGCCGCGTGCGGGGCGGCGAGGTTCTTGATGTAACCGGTCGGGTCCTCGATCTCGTGGATCTGGAGCGAGTCGACGATCAGACCGAGCTTCTCCATCTCCGTGCCACAGGCCGAACGCGCCTGCCCGGTCAGCTTCTCCCGGTCACGGATCATGTCCTCCACCGTCAACCCGCCCACGATGGCGCGGAGATGACCGGCGAAGACGATGTGGACCCGCTCGCTCATCAGCTTCTGCTGGTCGAGGAAGCGACGGGCCGCATTGGCGATCGACACGAAGTCGTCGCCCACCTTGAAGATCACCACACCCCGGACCTTGAGCGGAATGCCCTGGTGGGTGACGCATTCGACTTGCAACTGCGTCTCGTTGAGGTCCAGCGACAGCTTCCGCACCGCCTGCACGCCGGGCACCACGAGGGTGCCGCGCCCGGTGACGATGCGGAACCCCATGCCGTCGCCGAGGCCCTCGTTCTTGTGGTTGGAACCGGAGATGATGAGGGCCTCGTTGGGTTCCGCGACCCGCCACATCATCTTGAACAGGACGATCAGGACGACGACCGCGCCGACGACGGCGCCCGCCAGAATGCCGATGCCCATGGGAAAGGTCCCCCTTCACCGGAGCCGTGCGGATCCGGTGAAGGGAGTGTGCGCCCGGGACGGCCGCGGCTCAACGGTCGTGCCGGACGCCGTGTCAGACGCCGTACACGGCTGTGACATAGACGGTGCGCGGAGGGAGGTGTTCCACGACGGTCACCAGAGTGCCGACCTCGATCCGCTCCTTCGGGGCTGCCGCGTACGCGAGGAAGTGCTCGGCCCCGCCGCGGATCCGCAGCATCACCTCGCCGACGAGTCCGGGCCCGATGGTCCCGGTCACCCGGCCGAGCAGTCCCGCCATCGAGCTCTCCATCGACTCGTCCATGACTGAACGGTACGTCAGAAACCGGGTGTACGAAGGAGGTTGCCGCGCCTCGGGCGATCAGCGGACCGAGCGGATCGGCCGCACCGCGAGGGCGCCCAGGACCGACAGCACCGCCGCGACGAGGAACAGCGGCGTGTAGCCGCCGCCGATCGACACCACGGCGGAGGCGACGAACGGCGCCACGATCTGTGGACCCGCGTTGGCGACGTTCAGCACGCCCATGTCGCGAGCGGCGTCCTCTGCTGCCGGCAGCACCATCGTCACCAGAGCCGTGTCCACCGCCATGTAGCAGCCGAAACCGAGGCCGTTGACGACCGAGAAGGCCAGCATCGCCGTCCAGCTGCTGGAGAGCGCCGGGATGAGCAGCGCCCCGGCGGCCAGCGCGGCGGAGGCCCCGACGAACAGCTTGCGGCGGTCGTAACGGTCGGACAGCCAGCCGCCGAGCACCGTCGAGACCACCATGGCAACGGAGTTGACCGGCATGAGGACGGCGACGGCCTCCTCTGCCGAGAGCCCGGCCGGCAGATCGGTGTGGTCCTTGAGGATGTAGAGCTGGAAGCCGGACACCGCGAAGTAGCCGAGGACGAGCAACGCCCGGCCGATGAACGCCCAGCGGAAGTCGTGGTCCCTGAGCGCGCTGCCGAACGCGGCGATCTGCGCCTTCACCGGCAGCGGTGCCTTCGCCGGCATCCGTTCCTCACGGGCGAGGGAGGTGAAGACCACCGAGGTGACGGCGACGATCGCGCCGAAGACCAGATAGCCGGTCCGGTAGTCGTCGGAGTAGGCCGCGCCGACCAGGGCGCCGATCGTGGAGCCGATCGGCAGGCCGAGGCCCACGGCCGCCGAGGCCTTGCCGCGGGAGGCGAGCGGGACGCGGTCGGGCACGACGGAGATGATGGCCGCCTGGTACACGTTCATCACCGCCTGCCCGAGACACCAGGCGATCGTGACCAGCAGGATCGTGTGCACGCTGCCGAGCAACAGCATCACCGGCACGGCGAGCAGCCCGCCTGCGAGGATCCACGGGTTGCGCCGCCCGGAGCGGTCGGAGAGTGCCCCCGCGACCGGGTTGAAGACGGTCGCGAAGATCGCGGATATGCCTGCGACGAGCCCGAGGTTCGCCACCTTCTCGGCCGGGTCGATGGCCTCGATCTGGAGCGCGAGCAGTATGCCCGCCACGCCGACGTAGAGCGCGTACATCGCGCTGTTGCCGAGGAGCAGGAGAGGGAGCAGTCCGCGGGTGGGGCGGGGAGCGGTGGGGGAGTGGGGGGTGTCGGGTGCGGGGGCGGAGCCCGTACCGGCTTCGGATCCAACCTTGGATCGGATATCGGATCCAGCTTCGGCTCCGGATCCGGTCCCGGGGGAGGAAAGGGCCACGTTGCCCTCCAGGGGAGAACGCCCGACGAGGGGGCGGAAGGTGGATGAATACGAGGGTAGTGACACGTGTCAGTGACGCGTGTCAGCATTGTGTAGCACTCGATTCCGGCCATCCACCAGACCTGGCGCCGGATTGTTCTGGAAAGATGCCGAAGCGATGAGTCAGTCGATCGAACAGCCTGCCGACGGCACCCCGGGCCGCACTCCCGCACGCACCGTGCCGACCAGCGCCGACGTGGCGCGGCTCGCGGGCGTCTCCCGAGCCACCGTCAGCTACGTCCTGAACAACACCGCCGCGGTCCGGATCAGCGAACCGACCCGTGAACGGGTCCGCGAGGCCGCCCGCGAGCTGGGCTACGTGCCCCACGCCGCCGCCCGCACCCTGCGCGCCGGCCACAGCCGGATGGTGCTGCTGCCCAGCGCCCACGTCCCCGTCGGCCCGCTCTACAGCAGCTTCTTCAACGACCTCCAGTGGGCCCTGCGCCGCCTCGACTACACCGTCGTCCAGTACGGCAGCGTCGGTCTCGCCCCCGAGGACGCCGCCCGCGCCTGGGCCGAGCTGCGCCCCGCCGCCGTCGTCTCGGTGGGGGAGGTCGAGGTGGCCCCCGGGGCCGTGGAGATCCTCAGGCGCTCCGGCGTCAAGGCCGTCATCACCGTGGGGACCCGGGCGACCGAGGGTGCCCACTCCCTCGTCCTCGACCAGCCGCGGGTCGGCCAGGTCGCCGCCGAGCACCTCATCGCCACCGGCCGCCGCCGGATCGGCGTCGTCGTCCCCGAGGAGGCGGGCCTCGGCATGTTCTCGGGCCCCCGGCTGGACGGCGCCCGCCGCGCCGCGGAGGCCGCCGGCGCCGGAGTCGTACCCCTTCCCCTCGCGTACACGGAGGAGTCCGCCGGGGCGCTGGCCGCGCGCTGGCCGGAACTCGCCCTCGACGGCGTGTTCGCCTACAACGACGAGTACGCCATGCTCCTGATGCGCGCCCTCCAGGACGCGGGCGTCGCGGTGCCCGAGGAGACCGCCGTCGTCGGCGCCGACGACCTCCTCCTCGGCCGGCTCCTGCGCCCCCGGCTGAGCACCGTGCACATCGACCTGATCGAGGGCGGGGAGCTGGCCGAGCTCGTCGACAGCGCCGTGAACGGCACCGCCGTCGAGACAAGCACCCGCCCCCTCCTGGACTCGCGGGTCGTCCGGCGCGAGTCCAGCTGAGCGCTTAGCGTCGGTGCATGAGCACGCACCCGAACCGTTACGAGATCCTCCTCGTCCCCGGCCACGTCGTGGACCGGGGCGGCGCGAGCGTCGCCGACAGCGCGGTGCGCTCCGCCGTGGTGGAGCGCACCGGCCGTTACGGCGAGACCGGATACCCGATCTACGAGGGCCACGGCATGACCGCCGACATCGACCCCGAGACCCGCACGGTGGAAGCCCTCCTGGTGGACGGCCGCGAGCTGGACTACGGGCTGGTGGCGCTGGTGCGGGACCCGGGGGAGGGGGCAGGTAGGGCGGGGTGAGGAAGGTGTGCCGGGAGGGGGGAAGCGGGCAACCGCCGCCCGGGTGGCGCAGGGCGACTCAGCCGCCCTTCGGTCCGTCCGTCGCCCCGTCCGCGCCGGTCCCGCGCGCGGGACCCGAGGGCCCCTCCGGCTCCGTCCGGCGCGGCTCCGCACCCGTCGGCCCACCCGGCTCCCTCCGGTACCCCGCCCCCTCCGGCCCGCCCGCCCGCCTCCGGCGCCCCGGACCCGTCGACCCTTCCAGCTGCTCGGTGAGGAGGCGGGCCACGGTGCGGGCCGTTTCCGGGCCGAAACGTTCCCCGGCCGCCTCGACCGCGCGGGCGATGTACGCCTCGGCTTCGGTACGGGCGGCCCCAGGGGTGAGGGCCTCCCGCTCGGCGTGAGCGGCTTCGGCGGCGCCGAGTTCCGCCTCGGCGCGGGTCAGCTCGGCGTCGTACGCGTCGGCCTCGAAGTCCAGCTCGGGAGGGCGCGACTCCCCGTCGGGAACCAGCCACTCCGTCCACTGGACGACGTCGCCGTGTCGCCGCACGACCGCAGAGAGGAAGCCGCAGCACCCGCCGGTGCAGTCGGGCTCGCCGAGGTCGACGCGGCGCGGTTCGGAGGTCGCGCGCAAGGGGCTGGGAGCGTCCAGGGGGAACATCCGGTCCACACCCAGCCCACGCGCGCCGGGGCCCGCGCCGTCGTCGACGACGTCCTCGCCGTTGACGCGCAGACGCACCAGACGGTGGCTCTCGAAGGACACGGGCGCGAAGGAGATCTCCAGCCGATCGAACATCGGACCAGCCTACGACCCGTTGACAGCCGTGGCGCCGGGGCCCAGACTCTGCGCGCGCAGCCGCGCGAAACTTGTTTCACCAGGCGAACAGAGTCGTTCCGCCGGGACCCGGGAGAGATCCGATGAGTATCCGCGACGTGTACATCGTCGACGCCGTCCGCACCCCCATCGGGAAGTTCGGCGGCGCCCTCGCCTCCGTACGGCCGGACGACCTCGCCGCCCATGTCGTCAAGGCCCTCGTCGACCGCACCCCCGACCTCGACCCGGCCCTCGTCGACGACGTCTACTTCGGCGACGCCAACGGCGCCGGCGAGGACAACCGCGACGTCGCCAGGATGGCCGTCCTCCTCGCCGGCCTGCCCGTCACCGTCCCCGGGGTCACCGTCAACCGCCTCTGCGGGTCCGGCCTGGAGGCCGTGATCCAGGCGGCCCGCGCGATCGCCCTCGGCGACGCCTCCGTCGCGATCGCCGGCGGCGTCGAGTCCATGTCCCGCGCCCCCTGGGTGCTCCAGAAGCCCGAGCGCGCCTTCCCCGCCGGCCACCAGCAGCTGCACTCGACCACCCTCGGCTGGCGCATGACCAACCCGGCGATGCCCGCCGAGTGGACCGTCTCCCTGGGCGAGGGCGCCGAACTCGTCGCCGACAAGCACGCCCTCGGCCGCGACGTCCAGGACGCCTTCGCCCTCGACAGCCACCGCAAGGCCGCCGAGGCCTGGGCCAAGGGACTGTACGACGGCGAGGTCGTCGCGTACCCGGGCGCGGAGCTGACCCGCGACGAATGCGTCCGCGAGAACACCTCCCTGGAGGCACTCGGCCGCCTCAGGCCCGCCTTCAGGGCCGACGGCGGCACCGTGACCGCCGGCAACGCCTCCCCGCTCAACGACGGCGCCGCCGCCCTCCTCCTCGTCGACGAGGACGGCCTGCGCGAGACCGGGCGCGAGCCCCTCGCCCGGATCCGTACCTCCGCCGTCACCGGCATCGAGCCCCAGCTCTTCGGCCTCGGCCCGGTCGCCGCCGTCCAGCGTGCCCTGGGCAAGGCCGACCGCTCCTTCGCCGACCTGACCACCTTCGAACTCAACGAGGCCTTCGCCGCCCAGGCCCTCGGCTGCCTCGCCGAATGGCCGGAACTCGACCCCTCGATCGTCAACCCGCGCGGCGGCGCCATCGCCCTCGGCCACCCGCTCGGCGCCTCCGGCGCCCGCCTCGCCGGCTCGGTCGCCCACCAGCTCGCCGCCGCCGGTTCGGGCACCGGTCTCGCCGCCCTCTGCATCGGCGTCGGCCAGGGCCTGGCCCTGGTCCTGGAGCGCTGACCGGACGACTGCCCCGAGCACCGCTTCGCGAGGGAGCCGTACGGACACGGGAGAGCCCCCGCCGGAGCGGGGGCTCTCACCGTGCGCGGGGCGCTCGGCTCACTCGGACGCGGCCTGCTGCTGCGCCGCGACCGACTTGCGGACCTCGTCCATGTCCAGCTTGCGCGCCTGGCCGATGACGTCCTCCAGGGCCGCCTCGGGCAGCGCGCCGGGCTGCGCGAAGATCGCCACGTTGTCCCGGACGATCATCAGGGTCGGGATCGACCGGATCTCGAAGGCGGCCGCGAGCTCCTGCTGCGCCTCGGTGTCGACCTTGGCGAAGACCAGGTCCTGGTGGCGCTCGGAAGCGGCCTCGTACACCGGGCTGAACTGACGGCACGGACCGCACCAGGAAGCCCAGAAGTCGATCAGGACGAAGTCGTTTCCGCTCACGACCTCGTCGAAGTTGTCCTTGGTGAGCTCGATGGTGCTCATGCTTCCGCCTTTCGGTCTCCGGTGGTGTCCTCACGGTCCCCTGGGGACTCGCCCCGCACAACGGCGTATCGAGCCGCGCTATTCCGGCCCCTACCCACCAGACTGGTCCCCATGACGCGAACGGTGGCGAACGAGCACGCGGAGAAGCACGCGGAGAAGCACGCGCACGCGCGCGTGAATGAGCACGAGCACGAGTACGACGTGGTGGTCCTCGGCGCGGGGCCGGTCGGCGAGAACGTCGTCGACCGGGTACGGGCGGCCGGCCTGACCGCCGCGATCGTGGAGGCCGAACTCCTCGGCGGCGAGTGCTCCTACTGGGCGTGCATGCCCAGCAAGGCCCTGCTCCGCCCGGTCCTCGCCCGCTCCGACGCGCGCAAGGTCCCCGGTCTGCGCGAGGCCGTCTACGGCCCCCTGGACGCTCTGGAGGTCTTCGCGCACCGCGACGAGACCGTCGGGCACTGGAAGGACGACGGGCAGGTCGACTGGTTGGATTCGATCGGGGTACGCGTCTACCGCGGGCACGGGCGTGTGGCCGGGCCGCGCCGGATCGTCGTCGACGGCCCGGAGGGCGAACACCACGTCCTGACCGCCCGGCACGCCGTGGCCGTCTGCACCGGCAGCCGCGCCGTCCTGCCCCCGCTGCCCGGGCTCTCCGGTGCCCGCCCCTGGACCAGCCGCGAGGCGACCAGCGCCGATCGGGTGCCGGGCCGCCTGATCGTCGTCGGCGGAGGCGTCGTCGGCGTCGAGATGGCCACCGCCTGGCACGCCCTCGGCTCCCACGTGACGATGCTGGTACGCGGCGACCGGCTGCTCCCCAGGATGGAGCCCTTCGTCGGCGAACACGTCGCCGAGGCCCTGCGGGCGCGCGGCGCCGACGTCCTCACCGGCGTCACCGTCGAGGCGGTCGTACGGGACGGAGGCAGCGGCCCCGTCACCGTGGTCCTGGAGGGCGGCGACACGGTCGAGGGCGACGAGGTCCTCTTCGCCACCGGTCGCGCCCCGCGCACCGAGTCCATCGGCCTGGAGACCGTCGGCCTGGAACCCGGCTCCTGGCTCGACGTCGACGACAGCCTCCTCGTCACCGGCACCGACTGGCTCTACGCCGTCGGCGACGTCAACCACCGCGCCCTCCTCACCCACCAGGGCAAGTACCAGGCCCGGATCGCCGGTGCCGCGATCGCCGCCCGCGCGGCCGGCACCGCGCTCCCGGACGCCGCGCCCTGGGGGCCGCACGCCGCCACCGCCGACCACGCCGCTGTCCCCCAGGTGGTCTTCTGCGACCCGGAGGCCACCGCCGTCGGCCTGAGCCTCGCCGAGGCCGAACGCGCCGGACACCAGGTCCGCGCCGTCGACGTCGAGATGAGCTCCGTCGCAGGCGCGGGCCTCTACGCCCATGGCTACCGGGGCCGCGCCCGGCTCGTCGTCGACCTCGACCGAGAGGTGCTCCTCGGCGCCACCTTCGTCGGCCCCGCCGTCGGCGAACTCCTCCACGCCGCCACCATCGCCGTCACCGCCGAGGTCCCCGTCTCCCGCCTGTGGCACGCCGTCCCCTCGTACCCCACGCTCAGCGAGGTCTGGCTCCGCCTCCTGGAGGCCTACCGGGACGGCGCCGACCCGGCGTGAACCCCGAGGCTCGCGCCAACGCCTACGACGCCCCCTGCGCCCGGTGCGGCGACCTGGTCCCGGCCGGCACCGGACTCCTCCGGCACGGCCGGCGCGGGTGGGACGTCTACCACCGCGAGCACGCTCCCGCGCCGGGGCCGCCGGCGGCCGGCGACCATCCGGGGTGGCACCGTCGACGGCTGCTGTCCCTGGATATTGGATCCACCGGGAACCGACCCGAGAGGGACCGGATCACGGGGGCGGCGGTGCGGGGGAGTGACGGGACGGCGCGAGATTGGGTACTGGATCTTGGATCCGATCTTCATCATTCGGATGTTGGATCCAAGATCCAGCACTCCCCACCCAGCTCACCTTCCCCGACCTCCTCGCCCTCCCCACCCGCCCAAGCCCTCGAAGAGCTAGCCACTCTCCTCACCGACCACCTCGCGAGCCGCGAACTGCTCGTCGTCTGGTACGCCCCGCACGTCCTGTCGACTCTCCACGCCGAACTGCTCCGCCACAGCCTCACGCCCCTCGTCGACCGCCTCCCGGAGGGCGGAGGCGTCGCCCCGATCTGCGATCCGCTGGTCCTGGACCGGCACGTCGACCGCTACCGGCCCGGCGGGCGTTCGCTGCCCGCCGTCGCCGAGTGGTACGGGGTGCCGCACGAGCGCCCGGGCGATCCGGCCTCGGACGCCGAGGCGGCGCTCCTCGTGGCGGGTGTGGTCGCGGCCTCGTATCCGGCGGTGGCGCGGCTGTCGCGGCCGGTGCTCCACGCCGAGCAGATGATCTGGTACGCGGAGCAGATGGAGCGTCACCCCGACGCGCCGGCCTGGCCGTTCGAACCGGTGGAGCCGGTCGCGGGCTGAACGCCTTGCGCGTTGGGCGCTCGGCTCAGGGGCGAGACTCAGGCACGTCACTCAGGCGCGCGGTACGAGCAGGGCCGCGGCGGCCCGGGCGGACTCCAGGGCGGGGCGGGCGCCGGGGGTGGAGTCCTGTCCGAGGACGACCCTCGTGCTCAGGCCGTCGAGGAGGGCGAGGAGTTCGGAGGCGCGGGCCGCCGCGTCGAGCGGGGCGAAGCGGCCGCGGGCCGCGCCCGCGGCGAGCAGGGACTCCAGGTCGCGCTGCCAGTCGGCGTCCAGTTCCCGCTGGGCTTCGCGGAGTTCGGGGTTGCCCGCGGTCCTGGCCCAGAGTTCGATCCAGAGAGTCCAGCGCGGATCGCGCGGCCCGCGCGGCAGATAGAGGCGGAGGAAGTCGTCGAGTTTCCGCTCGGCGCCGGTCCGGCGGCCGAGCAGTGCCCTGCGCTCCTCGGCGAGCGCGGCCTCGCTCCAGCGCAGCGCGGCGAGCAGCAGCCGGTCTTTGGATCCAAAGTAGTAGAGGATGTGGCCGCCGCTGGTGCCGAGCCGTTCGGCCAGCGCGGACATGGTGAGGGAGGCGAGGCCGTCCTCGGCGATCGCCGCCATGGCCTCCTCCAGCATCCGCTCCTGGGTGACGTGTCCGTCGCGCCGCCGTGCCGCCCCTGCCATCGCCGCCGCCCCGCTTCCTCGCTCCGGTCCGCCGTCGTACAGCCCTGACCTTAGCCGGATTCCCGCCAGGGTCTTGACGTGTCCGGAACTGTCACTCATCTTGACTGCCATTCAAGAACTTAGAACGCCATTCAAGATCGCCATGCAGGATCCAGACAGAGGAGCGTGATGTGCTCGACCACGACACGACGGCACCACAGACCGCCACCCGGGACGAGGTCTTCCAGGTCGAGGAGCACGGCATCGACCCCATCCCCGACGCCGAGCGCCACGGCAGCGCCAAGGACGTCTTCTGGGTCTGGTTCGGCTCGAACCTCACCTTCACCTACGTCATCAACGGCGCCCTCGCCGTAGCCTTCGGCCTCTCCTTCTGGCAGGCCACCGCCGTCGTCGTGATCGGCGGCCTCTCCTTCCTCGCCATCGGCGCCGCCGGCCTCGGCGGCGTCCGCACCGGCACCGCCACCCTCGTCCTCTCCCGCGCCGCCTTCGGCCTCCGCGGCAACCGCCCCGCCGGCGCGCTCAACTGGCTCGTCAGCATCGGCTACACGGTCGTCAACACCGTCGTCGGCACCCTCGCCCTGGAAGCCTTCCTCGCCGCCCTCGGCTGGTCCGGCGGAGCCGCGCCCCGCGCCCTGGCGCTCGCCGTCACCCTCGCCCTGACCTTCGCGATCTCCTTCTGGGGCCACGCCACCGTCCAGTTCGCCGAGCGCTGGATGGCGTACGTCCTCGCCGTCGGCTTCGGCGTCCTCGTCGTCCTCCTCGTGCCGGGCGCCGACACCTCCGCCCCCGCGAGCGGGCCCGGTGCGGCCGGCTGGAGCCTGGCCTTCGTGGTGATGCTGGCCGGCCCCTTCTCGTACCTCCCGATGCCCGCCGACTACACCCGCTACCTCCCCCGCACCACCAGCCTGCGCGCCGTCACCGCCGGCGGCGCCCTCGGCGGCTTCCTCTCCTCCGTCGCCCTCGGCGTCGCGGGCGTCGCCGCCGCCACACAGACGGACATGACCGACGCCGTCGCCGGCGCCGAGAGCCTGCTGCCCGGCTGGTTCCGGCCGGTCTTCCTCGCCCTCGTCCTCGGCGGCTCCGTCACCAACTCCGTCATCACCCTGTACTCCTCCGGCCTCAACCTCCAGGTCCTCGGCATCCCCTGGAACCGCGCCCGCGCCCTCGCCGTCAGCGCCGCCGTGACCGCCGCGGGCTCCCTCGGCGCCCTGTTCCTCACCGACTTCACCACCTCCCTCCTCTCCTTCCTCTCCCTCCTGATCATCGTCTTCGCCCCCTGGGGCGGCGTCTTCCTCGCCGACATGGTCCTGCGCCGCTGCCGGTACGACTCCGATGCCCTGCACCGCACCGACCCCGACGGCGCCTACTGGTACCGATCCGGCTGGCACCCCGCCGGCGCCGCCGCCCTCCCCGCCGGCGCCGCCGCCCTCCTCGCCGGCGGCGTCTTCTCCGCCCTCACCTGCGACTCCGCCCTCTGGACCGGCCCGCTCGTCGCGCCACTCGGCGGCGCCGACCTCACGCTCCTCGGCGCACCCGTCGCCGCGCTCGTGTACGTCCTCCTGGCCCGCCGCACCGCCGTCCCGCACCCGGCCGCCTGACCGGACCCGCCACACCCGCGACCGCCGCCACCCCACCCGTACGACAAGGAACGCACCCCGCATGAACGGCACCACCCCCGCGCCCGCCCCCGTGCCCGCCGACCTGCTCCTCACCGGCGCCCGTGTCCACACCGTCGACCCCGCCCTGCCCGAGGCGGAGGCGATGGCCGTACGGGACGGGCGGATCGCCTGGCTCGGCGCCGACGCGGACGCCTCCGCCTGGACCGGCCCCGACACCCGCGTCCTCGACGCCGGCGGACGGCTCGTCCTGCCCGGCTTCGTCGACGCCCACAACCACGTGAGGCTCGGCTCCGACGACACCTGCGTCCAGCTCGCCGGCGCCCGCACCCTCGACGAGATCCACGCGCGCGTGCGCGGCTGGCACGCCGCCCACCCCGACGCCCCCTGGATCGAGGCCGAGGCCTTCGACTACTCCGCGATCCCCGGCGGCCGCATGCCCACCGCCGCCGACCTCGACCCCGCCACCGGCACCACCCCCGCCCTCGTCCTCAGCTACGACGTCCACACCGCCTGGCTCAACACCGCCGCCCTGCGCGCCCTCGGAGTCGACCGCGACCACACCGACCTGCCCTTCGGACGCGCCGTCACCGACCCCGTCACCGGCGAACCCACCGGCTTCGTCAAGGACTTCGCGGTCAAGGGCCTGTCCCGCGACGGCCACCGCGCCCTGCGCGCCCTCGGCGTCCCCTGGGCCTCGCCCGACCGCCAGTACGGCCGCCTCGCCCGCAGCCTCGACGACGCGATCCGCTTCGGCATCACCACCGTCGTCGAACCCCAGAACTCCCTCGACGACCTCACCCTCTTCGCACGCGCGCGTGCCGAGGGCCGGCTCCGCTCCCGGATCGTCGCCGCCCTCTTCCACCCCCGCGGCACCACCGACGCCGACCTCGACGCCTTCGAGACGGCAGCCGCGGAACACGCCGACGACCGCTTCCGCGTCGGCCCGCTGAAGCTCTACATCGACGACGTCGTCGAACCCCGCACCGCCGCCCTCCTGGAGCCGTACGCGGGCTGTGCCCACCACCGGGGCGGCACCTTCTACCCGCCGGAGGAGTTCGCCGAGCTGCTCACCCGCCTCGACGCCCGCGGCTTCCAGTGCTTCGTGCACGCCACCGGCGACCGCGGCATCCGCACCGTCCTCGACGCCATCGCCCACGCGCGCGTGGCCAACGGTCCGCGCGACGCTCGCCACCAGGTCGTCCACGTCGAGTGCCTCGACCCGGCCGACACCCCGCGCTTCGCCGAACTCGGCGTCGTCGCCTGCATGCAGCCCCGCCACGCCGCCCCCGACATCGCGGGCCCGGGCCAGGACTGGGCCGAGAACATCGGCCCCGACCGCTGGCACAAGGCCTGGCCGCTCCGCGACCTGCGCGACGCGGGCGCCGTCCTCGCCCTCTCCAGCGACTGGAACGTCGCGGAGATGGACCCCATGGTCGGCATCCACGCCGCCGTCACCCGCCGCCCGCTCGCCGGCGGCGAGCCCTGGACGGCGGGCCAGACCCTCACCGTCGCGGAGGCCGTCGAGGGCTACACGATGGGCTCGGCGTACGCGAACTTCCTGGAGCACGAGCGCGGCTCGCTCACCGTCGGCAAGCTCGCCGACTTCGTCGTCCTCTCCCGCGACATCCTGCGCATCGCCCCGGAGGAGATCCCCGGCACCGTCGCGGAGACGGTGGTCGTGGGCGGCGAGGTGGCGGTGGGGCCCTCCGCAAGACGAGCCCCCCCCCGCACGCCTCTGTCAGTGCCCGTCCTCCCCGGCCCCGGACGCCACCTCCATCCGGCGTACGAAGGAACGGCCGGCGTCCCTCGACTCGTAGACCCCGTCCCCCGAGGCCACGAGCAGCCGGCGCGCGTCCACGACGGTCAGCGCCTGCGGGCCCCCTCCACCGGGAACGGGGCCCACCCGGATCCAGGCCCGCCCACCGTCCCCGGAACGGAAGAGAACCCCGTCCGGCGACACCCCGAACAGCGCGTCGCCCGCACCCCACGAGACATACGCGAGGACCTGCCCGGCCCCGGCCGAGAAGGTTCTGCCGCCGTCGGCACTCCGGGCGACGCCGCTCTCGGTCGTGGCGAGCACGACTTCCGGGTCGGCCGGCGAGACCGCGATGTCGAGGGCACGGAGCTCCGCCCTGTCCTCCCAGACGACCTGGTCCCGGGTCACCCGCAGCCGCCCGTTGCCGCTGTCATAGCCGTAGACCGACCCGCCGGGGACGGTGTCGAGGGAGTGGAAGTCGACCTCGCCGCCGAGGGACCTCTCCTTCCAGGTGCGTCCGGTGTCGCCAGAGGTGACCAGACCGAGGTTCGAGGGGCCGCCGCTGCCCGGGGCGGGGTGACCACTGGCCAGGAACGTACCGTCAGCGGCGACGGTGAACCCCATGAAGTCGTCCCGCCGCTCCCCGACGAGCACGGGCGCGCCGCCGGCCCCGGGGGAGTAGATCCCCTCGTGCGTCGCGACGTAGAGGGTGTCTTCGTGGAGGCCGAGGCCATGGATATGGGTGAGGGGGGAGGCCGCTCCGCTGGATCGACTGGCGTGGTCGGATCCTGGGGACTGCGAGCAGGCGGTCAGGGCGAGGGCGAGGGCGGCGGAGATGGCCGCGGTTCGGGGGAGGCGGAGCATGGTCATGGTTCTTTCGTTTGCCAGGAGGTGACGGAGAGGGCGCGGAAGATCGGATCCGAGATCCGAGATCCGAGATCCGAGATCCGGACTCGGGAACCTGGACCTGGATCTTGGAAGTGGGATGCTGGATCCGAGAGACGGAATCGGGCATCCGGGATTCTGGATCCGGATTTTGGATCCGAGATCCTGGATCCAAAATCCGGACCGTGGATCCAAAATCCGGGGCACGGAATCCCGGATCCAGAAGCTTGGATCCGGAATCCCGGATCCCGGGCCCGCCCCGAGTAGTTGGAGCGGGCCCGGAGGTCGACCGAGGGCCGGACCGGATCACAGATCACGGATGTGGGCTACCGGATCACGGATGTTGGATACCGGATGTTGCATCCACATCCGTGACCCACGGATCCCGATCGCGTGTCAGAGGCGGTCGAGGATCTTCCTCAGCTCGGCGATCTCCGCGGTCTGAGCGGTGACGACCTCGCCGGCCAGGGCCTTCGCCTCCGCGTTGCCGCCGTCCTTCTGCTCGGTCTTCGCCATCTCCACCGCGCCTTCGTGGTGGGCGATCATCAGCTCCGCGAACGTGCGGTCGAAGTCCTTGCCCTTCGCGGCGGCGAGGTCCTTCATGTCCTGCTCGGACATCATCCCGGCCATGCCGTGGTCCATCCCGGCGGATTCGGGCTTGCCCCAGCCCTTCAGCCAGGCCCGCATCTTCTGGATCTCGGGGTCCTGTGCCTTCTCGATCGCCGCGACGATCTTCTTCACGTCGGCGTCCTCGGCGCGCCCGTCGGCGAGCTCGGCCATGTCCAGGGCCTGCTCGTGGTGGGGGATCATCATCTGCGCGAACATCACGTCCGCGTCGTTGAAGGTCCCTGCGGCGGCCGAGGGAGCGGTGGCGGTGGCGGTCGTGGAGGGCGTGCCGCCGTGGGCCATGCCGTTCGTGGTGCCGTCGTTGCCGCAGGCGGCGAGGAGCAGGGCGGCCGCGGCGACGGCGCCGGTCAGGCCGAGGGCGCGGGTGCGGGTGCGGGTGGTGCGCTTGCGGAAGGTACGCATGGTGAGTCCTCGTGTGCTGTACGTACGGGTCAGGGGGCTGGTACCGGTGGCGCGCGGGCAGCGTGGAGCGGCCCGCGGCGAGGGGGTACGGCCTAGATCCGCAGGACGGACAGTCGGGCGAGGTCGGGAGGGAGGGGCGGCGGGGCGTGCGGCGCGAGCGCCGGGGCGAGCCGTGCGAGGAGGAGGGCGAGCCAGTCGGGGTGGCGGCCGAGCGCGGCCCGGACGAGGCCGGCGAGCAGCCAGCCGGCGAGGACGGCCACGCAGAGCGTGGTCATGTCCATCCCGGAGCCGGGCGCGTGCCCGTCGTCCGGTTGCGGCGAGCCGTGGTCGGCTGCGGCCGGACCGCCGCCGTGGTTGCCGGTGTGCGCTGCTCCCGTCGTGGAGGTGCCTGCCGCTGAGCCCTCGGGATGGCCCACGGAATGCATCATGAACACCCCGAGTGCGAGCACGGCGACGAGCAGGAGGTGCGCTGCGGCACCTCCCGCTCGCTCGCCGTGGCGCGGCCGGGGTCTGGGCATGATCGGGTCCTCCTGGGCCTGACCATACCGCGCGGGGGTATCAGTTCCGCGTCAGGACGCCCCATGGCCAGTCGCCGGGGCGTCCTGCTGTCAGGACGGCAGCTCGCCGCTCATCGCCGCGGCCATCCGCAGGTGCGGGGCGGCCTCGTCCTGGCGGCCCTGGCGCTCCAGGGTGCGGCCGAGCATCAGCCGGGCGTAGTGCTCCACCGGGTCGCGCTCCAGGATGGCGCGGAGCTCGGTCTCGGCGGGCTTCAGCTGGGCGGAGTGGTAGTAGGCGCGGGCGAGCAGCAGCCGCTGGGCCGTCTGGTCCGGGTGCTCGGCGACGAGGCCGCGCAGGATACGGACGGCGGTCTGGTACTCCTTCGCGTCGAAGAACAGCTGCGCCCGGCTCCAGCGGTCGGCGGCCGTTCCGAACTCGTAGTACGTGTCGCTCACTTGCTCTCCCTGTTCCGGGGTGCCGGATCTGCCACCCTGTGGGGTGGTCCGACCTCGTCAACACCGAAGACTAGTTGAACATTCCACTACTAGGATGCTTTCTGATGTCCCCCCACTGGAGAGGTGTCGATCCCCGATGAGCAATCTCGACCGCCAGGCCGAGCTCGCCGTGTGCGGTGGCCGCGGCTTCGTCGTCGCCGAGCCCGTACGCGAACTCCTCAGCCCCCGGCGCGTCCGCCTGGGCGAGTCGACCGAGGTGCGGCGCCTGCTGCCGAACCTCGGCCGCCGGATGGTCGGCGCCTGGGCCTTCGTCGACCACTACGGCCCCGACGACATCGCCGACGAACCCGGCATGCAGGTGCCGCCCCACCCGCACATGGGCCTCCAGACCGTCAGCTGGCTGCACGAGGGCGAGGTCCTGCACCGCGACTCGACCGGCAGTCTCCAGGCGATCCGCCCCCGCGAACTGGGCCTGATGACCTCCGGCCGGGCGATCTCCCACTCCGAGGAGAGCCCCCGCCCGCACGCCCGCTTCCTGCACGGTGCTCAGCTGTGGGTCGCCCTGCCCGACGCCCACCGGCACGTCGAGCCGCACTTCCAGCACCACGCCGACCTGCCGCAGGTCACCGCGCCCGGCCTCACCGCCACGGTCATCCTCGGCTCCCTCGACGGCGCGACGTCGCCGGGGACCACGTACACGCCCCTCGTCGGCGCCGACCTCGCCCTCGCCGCCGGCACCGAGACCGAGCTGCCGCTCGACCCGGACTTCGAGTACGCCGTCCTCTCCATGTCCGGCGAGGTGCACGTCGACGGCGTCCCCGTCCTCCCCGGCTCGATGCTCTACCTCGGCTGCGGCCGCACCCACCTCCCCCTCCGGGCCTCCTCCGACGCGGGCCTGATGCTCCTCGGCGGCGAACCCTTCGAGGAGGAGATCGTCATGTGGTGGAACTTCGTCGGCCGATCCGGTGACGAGATCGCCCAGGCGCGCGAGGACTGGGAGAAGGGCTCGCGGTTCGGCGAGGTACACGGCTACGACGGTGCCCGCCTGACCGCCCCGGAACTGCCCGCAGCCCCGCTGAAGCCGCGCGGACGAGTGCGCTGACCTGGGGAAACGTGCGACCGCCGCAGCTGCGTTCCGGCTGACGGCTGCCATGGTCGGACCCTCGATCCGGCACGTGCCGGCGCTCGGGGATCGGGGGTCCAGCGGCTCTGGGAGGGAACTTGGAGCCACTCGTCTCGGGCAGGTGTGACAAGGTTCAATCGGATCGATGCCGACCTTTTGCTGACTTATCTGATCAAGAGTCAGGTGGCTCTCGTCGTCGGGTCGGTCCGTCACGCGGACCGCGCGGGCCGGGCGGATGGACGCTGCTCGGCGTGCCGGGTCCAAGGTGGCCAGAAGGGAAGGGAGGCGGAGAAGATGGCCGCGCCCAGAGTGGCGATGCTCGTCCACGCGACGGGGAAGCCTCCTTCGGGGCCCTCGAAAGCGGTGACGGCGGGGAAGCCGGTGGCCCAGCCCGGTACCGGTGAGGTCGGTCAGTGCGGTCGCCGCCTACTACCGGGGCCGACGGCGGCTCCGACGATCCAAAGCGAGGCCGAGGCCGCCATCCAGATCAGGGTGCGGCAATGAACGACGCCGCTAGGCAGGTGTCGCAGGCGCCACACGTGATAGCTCAGGCGCTCCTCGACCCGCATTCCAGGGATGCATGGGTCGGTCGAACTGCCGACGAGGTGGAGAGCGACGTTGTCTCAGGCGTTGACGTCAGCAGTAGATGATCGGACCGGGGGAGCTGGCGGGGGCATACGCGTCGATCTGCCCTACCCGCCAGCGCAGCCGAGGCGCGGTCAGCGTCCCGTGTTTGAAGCAGGCAAGTGCCAACAGAGCGCGTAGCTCGGTCTGTTCCGGAGGGCGGGCGGTGGTAGGGGCTTCTCCTGTGAAGCCGGCGCGGATGAGTGAGGTGGCCTTGACTGTGGTGTGGGCACGGCACTACGTCCTCTGTCGTTGCCGGGTCTGCAGAGTTCGCGGCCGTGTTCGCAGCGACGCCCCTCGAAGAAGTCGACGATCCCGGGGAGCAGAGGCCCATAGGAGTTACTTCTTCTCCTGTTGTCCGAGCCTAGGGCTACTGGGCCATGGAGGCGAGCGCGCCTGATGCCCCCGGGCGGTCGACGGTGAGTTTCGCCGTCGGCCGTCGGCCGTCGGGCGTCGGCGGTCGGCGGTCGATGGTCGGGCGGTGGAGTGACGGGGGAGGCCCTCGATCGGAGATCGCCTTTCCTTTGCAGTGGTGTAGAAGCCGCGTCTCCGCCGGCCGATCCCGCCCGGATCCCCATCCCAGGACGACGACGAGTGAGCGACCCGCAATGGGTGAGCCTCCCAGCACGAGCCGTGCCACCACCTCCCCTGACGCGCCGAACCGGGGAGCGGAGGTGTGGCTCTGTCCGCGAGAACGGGTTCTGGCACAACTTCCGTGATGGCTGGCTACGGGTCACTCTCCGTGGTCGTGGGCAGCTGGACAGCTTGGCATAGATCCGAAAGCCAGCTATGTTGAACGTGTTCGAATTGAACGGGTTCAATTGGGGAGGGGTAGGTATGGAGCGTGGGCTTGTTCGTACGGGGCAGTCGGTGCTCGCGGTGGCTGCAGTCGTGTCTCTTCTGCCGGCATTGGCCATCGGTCTGCCCACCGGGCTCGGAGGGATATTCCTCCTCACCGCCATGCCGGTATCCCTCCCGCTCTTCCTGCGACGCTCGCCCCGGGCGTTCGCCTGGACGTCCCTCATCATCGGTACTGGCCTGCTGGCCTGGGCGGTGGTGGGTCTCATCGTGGCACTGTTCTTGTTCATGCCTGCGGCTCTGATGCTGCAGGCAGCCGCGTTCGTGGACGCTCGCACTCGGCCGGGCGTGCTGGGGGGAGTTGCCGCGTTGGGCGTTCCGCTGGCATCCGGCCTCATGTACTACGGCATCCCTGGCCTCTGACGAACGAGCACTCCGGCGGAGTCGTGAGGCGGCTGTCCTCACCGCGAGTGATCCACCTTCACAGAAGTTGCGCCAGAGCCCGAGTTTCGACAGCACCCCAGCCTCGTCGTGGGCTGGGCGTGTTCGACCAGAACGGCCGTCCAGCGGCCCCGACCGATATCGCCTGGCGGGTCGGTGCCCCCAGCTCATCACCCGCTCCCTCACCCAGTCCCAGACCCCGGCCGCCGACATCGTCGCCGTCCTGGCCGCCGCCGGGCTCGACGCGGTCCTCGCCCAGGCGTCCGAAGCCGACCGTTCCCGCCTTCTGGTCAGGGACGGCGACCGCGTCCTCGGGTCGGGGCACGCCCGGGGCGTCCTCGTCGCCCGCACCCGTGGCAGGAACCTCGCCGCGCGCGACCTCGCCCGCCCCGTACCGGAGCCGGCCGCCACCGGCACCGTCTCCGACGCCATCGAGCACCTCCGCCGGCGACGGGCCTCCCTCGCCCTCGTGCGCGACGGCGAGGGCGAACTCGCCAGCCTGGTCAGCCTGGACGACGACCTCCTCGTGCGGATCATGGGGCCGCAGACGGCCTGAGGCCGCCGTGTCGGGCCGCTCCGCGCACGCTTTCGGACGATGTTGGCGGAGAACCGATCAGGCGCGTTCGCGGAGGCACGCGCCCGCCTATCCTCTACAAGCGTGTAGAGGCGCGGTGGTCGCGCCTTTCGACTGCCGGAGGTTCGTCATGGCTTCGATCGATCTCGACAAGGTGCTGGACAAGGCGTGGGCGGACAAGGGCCTCCCCGAGATCCTCGCCGCGCCCGTCGCCGCCCTGAAGGGCGTCTCCGACCGTGACGGCGAGCTCCTGGAGCAGGCGTTCGGCGTCAAGACCGTCGCCGACCTGGCCGAGTTGAAGTACGTCCGGTGGGCGCAGGCCCTCGCGGCGCTGGACGCCGCCAAGTAGTCGTGCCTCCACGCTTCGGCGCCTCGGGGTGAGTCCGCGAGGTGCCGAAGCGTCGCCATTTCCCGCCTTTGCCCACTCGCGAAACCGAGGTGATCGCGCATGACCGAACACGTACCGGGATGGGAATCGGCCCTCCTCGTAGGAGGTCCTGCCGACGGGGCGCGCGTGCGGGTGCAGGGTCGGCCCGGCCTTGTCCAGGTGACGTATCCCTGCGAGGTGGAGGATCCGGCGGACGGCATGCGGGCGACGGCCGTCTATCTCTACCGCCGTGACAGCCGAGAGCCGGGCCCGCTGCGGTACGGCTACGACCCCGCCGCTCCCTGATCGGTGGCCCGCCGGCGCGTGGCCAGCCGCTCCGTCGCGCGCCGGAGTTCCGCGACGGCGTGCGGGTCCTCGGTGAAGTACACCTGCCGCCGCCCGTCCCTGCGGACGCCGACGAGGCCGGCCCGCCGAAGGGTGAGGAGGTGCTGGCTGACCGTGGACGCGGCGCCGCCGACCTGCTCGACAAGGTGTGTCACGTCGCTCGGTCCCTGCGCGAGGACGTGGAGGACGCGCAGGCGGACGGGGGAGGCGAGCGCGGCGAAGACCCGGACGATCTCACCGGGATCGTCGCCGGGATCCCGGTCGGGGTTGTGGCCGAGATCGCGGCCGAGGTCGTCGCCGAGATTGCGGCCGGGGTCGTCGCCGATACCGCCCGTTCCTGCCGTGTTCACCTGCTCGTGTTCCTCTTCGCCGTTGGTCGGGGCCCGAGTTCGGATCGCATGGGCCGACGCGCGTGGAGCGGCATGGGGGCGACCCTCACCGCCCCTATGCTTCTACACGAGTGTAGATGGCCGGTGTGTGCATCGGTCGAAGTGCTCGATCCCGCAAGCGATATGAAGGAGTGAACGCCCGATGGTGTTCAAGCGTCTGCTCGGCTCTCTCGGCGTAGGGGGCCCGTCGGTGGACACGGTGCTCGACCCGGGTGCGGTGGCGCCCGGTGGCGTCGTCGCCGGACAGGTCCATCTCCAGGGCGGCAACGCCGACTTCACGGTCGAGCACGTCACCCTGGAACTCGTCGCCCGCGTCGAGGCCGAGTACGACGAGGGCGAGGCGGAGGGCATGGTGGCCTTCGACCGGCACGTCGTCGCGGGCGGCTTCCGGCTGGCCGAAGGGGAGCGCCGCAGCGTGCCGTTCTCCTTCGCGCTGCCGTGGGAGGCGCCGATCACCGAGCTGTACGGGCAGGGCCTCGGCATCGTCCTCGGTGTACGCACCGAGCTCGGTGTGGCCGGCGCCAAGGACAAGGGTGACCTCGACCCGCTCGCCGTACGCCCGCTGCCCGCCCAGGAAGCGATCCTGGAGGCGTTCGGACAGCTCGGCTTCGGCTTCAAGTCCGCCGACCTGGAACTCGGTCGCATCGGCGGGACGGGCCAGCAGCTCCCCTTCTACCAGGAGATCGAGCTGTCCCCGGCGCCGCAGTACGCCCACCAGGTCAACGAGATCGAGGTGACCTTCCTCGCCGGGCCCGCCGGCCTGGAGGTGGTCCTGGAGGCCGACAAGCGCGGCGGCTTCCACTCCGAGGGGCATGACGCCCTGACGCGCTTCACGGTCGGCCACCGCGGTGTCGAGCAGACCGACTGGAAGGCCGAGGTCGAGGGCTGGGTCCGGCAGCTCGTCGAGCACCGCGGCTCGTACGGTTCGCACGGCTCGTACGGGCAGGCCGGTGGAGCGCTCTTCGCGCAGGGCGGCCATGGTGACCACCACCACGGCGGTCACCACAGGGACGGCCACCGTTCCGGTCCGGGCATGGGGGCGGCGGTCGCCGCCGGTGCCGCGGGCCTGGCAGTCGGCGTGGTCGGTGGCATGGTGGCCGCCGAGGTCGTCGACGAGGTGGGCGACTTCTTCGAGGGGGACGAGGAGGGAGGGGGCGAGGGCGACGAGGGCTGACCGGAGGTCGTGAGAGGCGAGCGGCGCGACGGCGGAAGACGGTCCGGGGTGTCGCCCGCCGTCGCCAGCCGTCGCCCGCCGTCGCCCGCTGGGCCGGGCCGATGTGCGCCGGACGGGGGCCGACCCGCGTGTGGCGGCGTCCGCGGCCCAGGCCTCACTGCTCCAGGCATGTAGTTTCCGGAGGGGCCCGCCTCTCCGGAAACTACATGCCTGGAGCCCGCCATGCCTGTGAGTCGTATGCGCCGTTCCCTGCTCGCCGCCTCGGCAGCGGCAGTCCTCGCCGTCACCGTGGTGGCCTGCGGCCGGGCGGCGGGGGAGTCCGAGGGGGTGCACGGCCCGTCGGAGGCGCTCGCGTTCGTCTCGGCGACGCTGGACTCGAAACCGTTCGAGGGGCGCTCGCTCGCCGGGCAGCCGGCGGTGCTGTGGTTCTGGGAACCGTCGTGCGTCGCATGCCGGACGCAGGCGCCTGAGGTCGCGATGACCGCGGACCTGTACGAGGGGCGGGTCAACGTCCTCGGCGTCGCCGGTGGTGGCGGCGAGGCCCTTCGCCGGGACTTCGCCGAGCTGACCGGTACGCGAGGACTGCTTCACCTTTCGGATCCCGGCAAGGAGGTGTGGGGAAGGTTCGGTGTCTCCACGCCGGGTGTGTACGTCCTGCTCGACCGGGGCGGAGACGTGGTCGTGCGAGGAGCCGGACTGGAGGGCCGCCTCGCGAAGGAGGTCGCCGCGCTGGTGCGCTGACCCGCGTTCACCCGCACCTGATAGCTTCTACAGTAATGTAGAAGATGGTTCGCCCGGGCCATCACCCCACCCGGCCCGGGCGACCCTCCACGCTTTCTAGGGAGTTCTCGATGGCCCTGTGGGACCGCATCAAGGAGTCCGCGTCGACGATGCAGACGCAGCTGATGGCGAAGAAGAACGACCTCACGTCCGGTGCCTTCCGTGACGCCTCCATGGCGATGTGCGCCCTCGTGGCCGCCGCGGACGGCACGATCGACCCCTCGGAACGCCAGAGGGTCGCCCAGCTCATCGCCACCAACGAGGTCCTGCGGAACTTCGACGCGGCCGACCTCCAGCGCCGCTTCGACGAGAACCTGAACAAGCTGACCGCCGACTTCGACTTCGGCAAGGTCAGCGTGCTCCAGGAGATCGCCAAGGCGAAGAAGAAGCCCGCCGAGGCCCGCGCCGTGATCCAGATCGGCATCGTCATCGGCGGCGCCGACGGCGACTTCGACAAGACCGAGCAGGCCGTCGTCCGCGAGGCGTGCTTCACCCTCGACCTGCCGCCGCACGAGTTCGACCTGTAACGGGCTTTCCCGTTACCGCCGTACGAGACAGGGAAAAGGACAGCTATGGAGATCTCGGGCATCATCAGCGCGATCGTCATCGGCGTCGTCATCGGCACCCTGGGCAGGCTCGTCCTGCCCGGCCGGCAGCGGATCGGCGTCCTGTGGACGATCGCCGTCGGCATCGTCGCCGCCCTCGTCGGCACCGCCCTCGCGGCGGGTCTGGGAGTCGCGGACACCAAGGGCATCGACTGGATCGAGTGGACCATCCAGATCGGCCTCGCCGCAGCGGGCGTCGCCGCGCTGGAGAGGTTCAAGGCACGCGCCTGAGGCGGGCGGGGAGGGGCTTCGGCGACCGACCGCCCCTCCCCGCCCCCCTGTATGGGTCCCTCTATGCATGGGTCCGTCTATGCATGGGTCCCTCTATACGGGTCCCCCTATATCGGGGTGGCGGCGTGCAGGATGAAGAAGAGCGTCACCGCCGCGTTCGCGGAGGACAGCGCCGACACGGTCGTCCCCGCCGTGGCGCCCCAAGCGGCCAGCCCGACGGCGGTGAACACCGGCGGCCAGATCCGTGGCGAAGGAGCCGGCCCGAGCAGGGCCGCCACCCGGCGCGGTACCGGCCCGGCCGCGTCGGCGAAGTGCGCCAGAGCGGCGACGGGTGAACCCCGTGAGATCAGCGCCGACTTGGCCACCGCCCGTGCCACGGTTCGACGGCTGCCCACGGCCAGGGCCGCCTCCTCGTCCGCCCACCGCTCGGTCGAGTAGGCGACGGCCGTACGCAAGGGCCGCAGGAACGGGTTCGCCCGAGCCGCGAGTTGGACGGTCAGCAGGAACCGGTGATGGCGCCGGGACAGATGTGCCCGCTCATGGGCGAACAGAGCCCTTCGCTCGCCGGAGTTCAGCCCGGCCAGCATGCCGGTCGTGACGACGATCCGGCCGCGACCGCCGGGCAGGGCGTAGGCGTACGGGGAGGCGTCGGGCAGCACCGCCACGGGCGAACCGGGCAGTCCGGCCAGAGCCCGCTCGGCCCGCCTCCGGACCCGCAGGTGGCGCCACGCCGTCGCCGTGCAGGCGGCGAGTACGGCGACGAGGGCGGGGATCGCGATCCGTCCGGCGATCTCGTCGTAGGGAACGGCCGCGCGGACCTCGGGATCCGACCACCCGTCGGGCAGGGGGTTTCCGGGCAGTTGGGCGGTCCCCACCACCATGAGCAGCCCGAGGCACAGGGTGCTGCATACGGCGAGAACGGCCGCGACCGCGCTCAGCAGCCAGGTCGCGGCCCTGGGATGGAGATGGTGCTCGGCCAGCCGTGCGACGGGCCAGGCCGTCAACGGCAGTACCAACGGCAGGAAGACGAAGACCCCCATGGCACCTAGTCTCCCTCCTCCGAGGGCTCCGTGGCCTCCAGCAGCGCGCGCAGCAGCCGCTCGTCCCCCGGCGACAGCGTGCTCACGAAACTCGTGAGGACGGCCTCGCGGTCTGTCTCGGAATCCAGAACCCGCCGCATGCGCAGCGCGGCCAGCCCCGCCTCGTCCGCGACGGCCGTCCACTGGAACGAGCGTCCCGACCGTTCCCGCGTGACCGCCCCTTTGACATGCAGCCGCGTCAGGATGGTCACCACCGTCGTATAGGCGAGGTCGCCGCCGATCCGCTCCTGTACCCACCCCGCGGCCACCGGCCCCGGCGCCGCACGCAGCGCGGCCAGTACCTGCGTCTCCAGCTCGCCCTGCCCCCGCCGGCGCGGAGCCGCCCGGTCGCCACCCCTGTGCTCCGTCATGACTTCGGCCTCCTGCCGTCCAGGCGCCCCCTGACGCCGCGAGCGCGGTTCATCGTACTGACCACCGCGCGTTTCCCTGCCGTCCATGGGCGACGCCGACGCGTGCTGTGGGAGCCGAGCGAGGAGGACGTCCAGCGCCTGGGGACGGCCGCCTACGTCGTGGACGAGGGCCAGCGCCGTGGCGGTCTCGACGTCGGTCTCCGGGGTGATGAGACGGCCGCCGTCCGCGTCCGAGAGCGGGGGAAGGCCGATGGCGTCCGCGAAGGATCCGTACCGGAACGGATGGGTGGTCAGCAGGGTGGAAGCGAGGGGACCGCGACCGCGCAGCAACTGCAGCTCGTCCTCACGCAGTTCGTCGGCAATGCCGTTTACGACTCGCAGGCATGGGGCTCCTCGGCCGCCTCGCCGAGGTGGACGGCGAGGCGGCTGAGGAGCCGGGGGAGAGGGGCATCCTTGGTGTGGTCGACGTCCGGGGAGTGGCGGATCACGGCCGCCTGCTCCGCGTAGGTGTCTATGGGAGCCGTCGGCGCGTCCTGGATCGCGGGGTGGATGTGGAACCCGTACACCCCGCCGGGATAGGCAGAGCCGAACCGCCGTGCGTACTCCTGGGCGAGAACGGACCTTCCGATGCCGGGTAGACCGCGGAGCTGCGCGGTTCGGTCGGATCCGGAACCCGGCTGGGCGACAAGCGGGGCGCGGTGCCGGACGAGGGCGATGTGGATGCGCCATTGCTCGGAAAGGCGGTTCGTGAAGCGGGCCGAGCCCGTGCGCGCGGGGCCGGCCGGCAGCCAGGCCGAGGGGCGCGGGTCGTGGCCCGCGGTCGGACGTCCGGCCGCGCCGAGGCGCGCTTCGGTCTCCGCCACGTGCGCTGCGACCTGTGCTGCGAGCCGCGGCAGCGCATTCGGTTCGGAGGGCCAGTTCCGGTGTTTCGCTTCGAGTAGCTCGATCGGGTGGACATGCCCGGCGGGGACCTCGGGGTTGATCACGAGGACGCGACGCCGAGTGTCTCCGCGATGCTCAGTAACGGCGGCGCCGTGCCTGCAAAAGTCATTGTGTGAGGGCTTGTGCTGCCGTGCCTATCAGCTCCGCCGCCGAGACGAGGGTCCACCACAGGCCCAGCATCGCGCAGAGAACGCCCGGCGCGTACTGGTGGCCGAGCGATTCAGACCGGCAGATCACGAACTCGGGCCGGTTCGGGTCGTATGTGACGTCGACCCGGTCGTTCGCGTGGGTGCGGAAAAGCTGGATCGCCGAGTCCGCCGTGATCGTGTCGCCGTCGGTGGTGGTGTAGCGGTAGCGGGGACGCACGGTCTGGCTCGTGTGGTGGTAGCGGACCACGTCGGCTCGTACGGTGATGCCGCGGTGAGCGAGCACCACTGGGGGGCGAAGAAAGAACCAGGCACCTGCCAAGAACGCCAGGCCGAGGTGGAGCAGGATGAGGGATGCCTTGGCCGCAGTGTCTCCTGCGGCGAACCCCGAGATCGCCAGGCAGGTGTACACCGCGGCTACCGTCATCCATCGGCGCTTTCGCCGCGACCAGCCTGGAGCTTCCACACGGCGCACCTCCAGCCGGGCTTCGGGGTCGCGGCGCGCGCCCTCGACAGCCGCAGTGACCACGCGGCGGAAGGCGTGCGCAGCAGTGCTGTTACGGCTATTCACCGCGTACGACGTGATCCTCGTGGACCCGTCGTCGTCTTCCTCGGTGATGTGAAGGCGCACATTGGCCCAACCACCGGTCTCCTCGACGTCCACATGGTGCACGGCTCGCAGAGAAGCGATCACGGTGACATGGCCTTGCCTCATCACCGTGACCATGCCGTCATCGAGACGCAGGCAGCTGCCCGTGCCCTCGAATATCACGCTCTCCGGTCGGCCCATGCGGTCACCATAACTGTCTCCACAACCCCGCAGACCATTCTGAAACGATCAGTAAGCCCCCACCGGCTCCTGGTCCGGGTCCGTCCGCGACCACCTCGCTGGGGGCCGACCTCCGGCCGAGTGGGTCAGACGATCGGGGGGCGTCCGGCCCGCGTGAGGCGGACGACGGTCCGCCAGCTCATCGGCGTACGGCGGCCGTGGCCGCCGCGCAGGCCTTCGCGGAAGCCCGCTGCGGTGGCGCGTAGCGCGGCCCGGTCGCGGAACCGGCACAGGGTGAGCAGGACGAAGGCGGCGAGGTTGAGGGGGATCAGGGGCGCGGGGAGGTTCCTCTTCGCGAGCCAGACGCGGTTGCGGGCGTTGAGCCGGTAGAAGCGGTCGTGGCGGGCGGGGTTGGTCGCGGGGTGGTGGACGACGATGTCGGGCAGGTAGCGGCCGGTGCCGCCCTGGTCCCACAGCCGCCACGCGAGGTCGATGCCCTCGTGGAACAGGAAGAAGTCGCCGGGCCAGCCGCCGGCGGCGTCGAACGAGCTGCGGCGGATCATGACGACGCCCTCGGCCATCACGGTCACGATGCCGGGCCTGGTCGGGTCTCCGGCGCGCAGGCGGGGGACCCAGCGGCGCACGGTGATCCCGGTGTCGGGGTCGGCGATCCGGGGCTGTGCGTAGGCGAGGGACGGCTCGTCGCGCAGGGCCGCGGCGAGCCGGGCGAGGGCGTGGGGGTCGGGCAGGACCGCGTCGTTGTCGAAGAAGAACAGCAGCTCGCCGTCCACGTGCGCGGCGCCGACGTTGCGGCCCTCGGGGATGCCGACGTTCTCCGCGAGCGCGACGCTCTTCACGCCGGACGGGACCTGGGCGGGGGTGCAGCCGTTGCCGACCACGACCACGTCCAGGTCGACGCCCTCCTGAGCGAGGAGGGAGGTCATGGCCTTCGGGAATTCGTCGGGGCGGTCGTTCATTGTCAGAACGACCGCCCCGACGCGGGGTGTGCCAGTGGTCACGGAGGTCGGGTCCCCTTCCGCGCCGGGAACCTGTCCGTCGCCGTCTCGTCATCCGGGAGACGGCCCACCTTAGTCGTGCGGATGCTCTCGTGCGGCGGCGGTCAGGGCGGCGAGCGAGGCCTCGACGGCGGTGTGCAGGGCGGTGTTGGTGCGGGGGTGGTCGAGGTGCGGCCTCCATCTCCGTGGTCAGGACTCCGAGGGCGCCGTAGCGGGCGACCTCGGCGGCCGTCTCCCGGTGCACGGCGCTCGTCGTCCGGCTCTTCCCCTGCCGGTGCTCGGCGTCCCGTACGTGCAGGGCTCCGACAAGGTGCCGGGTCAGTCCGGGTGGGGGGTCGGCGTACGGGCCGGGCGGCAGGTAGTCGTGGGACAGGCCGTCGTCGCGCAGGGCGCGGGTGCACACCACGAGGCCGGCGGGGGCGAGGCTGGTGTGGAGGGAGGCGCCGACGGTGACGACGCGGCGGATGCCGAGGGCGAGGAGCTGTTCGAGGGCGAGGACGAGGGCGGCGACGGCTCCGGGGCCGAAGCCGCCGCAGACCGCGAGGCGCCGTCCGTGCCGTTCGATCAGGCGCAGGTTGCCGCGGACCCAGTCGACACGGCGGCCGCCGTAGTTGGCGACCGGGTGGTTGAGGACGCGGTCCTGGTAGACGAGGACGGTGCCGTCGTGGTCGGCGGGGTCCGGGATCGCGGGCAGCGCGTGCTTGCCGGGGTGGAGCGGCAGGACGGGGTGGATCACGGGCGGGGCCCCCGCGTCGCGAGCGCGTCCGCCAACTGCTGTGCGGCGGCGCGCGGTTTACCGAGTCGACGGTGTGCCAGGGCAGGACGGGGTCGTCCACGTGCCGCAGGTGGTGGTCGCAGTCGAGGTCGTGCGCGGTGAGCGTGGTGGCGAGCTGGTCGCGGGTGATGGTGTGCGGGTCGGTGCCGGCGTCGTAGAGGTCCCCCAGGACGTGGCCGACGCGCCGGTCCCCGCGCGGGCACACCACCTCCAGGTGCCTGCGGGACCTCCACCGATGGCCCCGCGATCCACGCGTGCGGGACTTCGCCGTACGTGTGTATGCCACGGTCGGCTCACCACGCAGCCAAAGCGCCACGAGCCCGCTATCCATCGGCGGGCCCTGGCCTTTGTCGATCCCGTCACGACGAGGTTCATGTGCGCGGACGTCCTGGGCGTGCGGCTCGGCGTGGCCCTGCACGGCTGGGTGCTCCCCGCGATGGGCGACGGCGTGGGGCTGTGCCTCTCCGGCTCCGTCATCGCCGTCTACCACGTGGGCGAACTGCTCCCGCTCGTACGGCCACGGCCCTGCGCACCGAGCAGGACCCGAAGAGGATCCGCGGGCCCGCCGAGTTCCCGATGAACCCGCAGTCCCAGGTTTTTGGCACAGTCCGTCAGGGGTGGGCTGTGGAGCGGCCCCTGACGGACTGGCATACTGCTCGGGTAGCCCTTCGTGCATCCCCCGTCGCGAAGGGCTACACCTATGGGTCCACCGGACGGAATCCGCGCACAGACGTTTCACACGGACAGGGGACTCCCCTGTGGCCCCCTGGCCGTGTTTTTTGTAGTTAACAGTGACGTAGAGTGTTTACGCAAGCTCGGCACTTGCGCCGGTGCATGATGCGAACAGTAGGTAAACAGGATGGACATCGGCGAGGAACGCGTACCTGAACTGCAGTCGTTGCAGCAGAAGGTCGAGTACATGCTGGAGAAGACCTTCCCGGGCCAGAAGGTGTCCGGGCGGACCTTCGCCGAGCTGGTCAGGGAACGTGGCGGCTCCCTCTCCCACAGCTACTTCTCGAACATCCTGGCCGGGAAGGTCGCGCAGCCCTCCGAGGAGATCCTCAAGGCGCTCGGGCTGGGCTTCGGCGTCGACTGGCGGTTCTTCAAGGAGGAGTCGGAGGTCGTCGGCGACGTGGTCGCCGGGCTCCGGTTCCTCGCCCAGCGGCGCTCCGGCGAGATCAGCGGTGTCGCCGCCCGGGGTGTCGGCGACGACGGACTGCCCGCGGAACTGCTGGAGTTCGCGCTCTCCCTGCTGGCGGACACGAAGGCCGAGCAGCGACCCGACGGCTCGGCGGAGGGCGAGGATCCGGGGAGCTAGGGATACGCGGCTCCGTGTGGACGACCGGCATTGGCTAGACTCGCCGAGCGCATGTCACACACGCGTGACGACGACCAAGAGGCCCCCATGTCCCTGCGCGAACTGCGCAAAGAGTGCGAAGCCGGCCTGGCCGACCTTCCCATACCGGCCCCGTTCACCGTCGATGGCCTGGTGGCGAACATGGAGGCGGCCCGCGGCCGGACCATCGTCCTCCAGGAACTGCCCGAACGGCTGGCCCGCGTCAACGCGGCCTGCGGTCTGCGGCTGAAGTCCGGTACCACCAGTTACGTGCTCTACCGGCGCCGCCCCACCGCGTACCAGACCCAGCACGTGATCCTGCACGAGCTGTGCCACGAGTGGTTCGACCACGGCACCAGCCTGGACGCGGACCAACTGCGGGCGCTGCTGCCGGTGTTCGACACCTCGCTGATCAAGCGGGTGCTCTCCTCCGACACGGTCCAGGCGCGTGCCCAGTACGGCACGCACGACGAGCGCGTCGCCGAGTTCGGCGCCTCCCTCATCCCGCGCATGGCCAGGGACGTGACCAGCGACGACATGGTCGGACGCCTTGCCAACTCCCTCTCCCGGCCCGTCGCGCACCGGCGCCGCTCGTTCCTCCGCGGCACGTTCTTGCGCGACAGGTTCTTGCGCGACACGTTCTTCCGCCGCCCGTAGCGCACGACTCCGGGCACGGCCCCCCACCGCCCCCCACCACCCCGCAGCACACCCGAGGAACCCACGTGACCGGACTCGACCTTGCCGGCTACCTCATCGCCGGTCTGATGACCGCCGTCGCCCTGTGGCGCATGCCGGCCGCGCTCTGGGGCGATGAGGAGGACAAGCGCCGCCGCGCCCTGTGGGGCTGCTACGCGGGCTTCGCCGTCGCCCTGTGGACCAAGACCCAAGTGGTCCGAATAGGTCTCAACAACAGCTCCGTCGTGGACCTCGCGGTGCTGATCAAGCACTACACGTCGACCATCGCCATCCTGGCGATCCTCAGTTACATCGTCGCCATCTACGGCCACTTCCCTGAGGGCGGGGCGGTCCCCCGCCACGTACGGTTCGCGCGCATCGTCCAGCGGGTGGCGGCCAAGGCCTCCGTGGCCACCCTCATCCTCCTGACCGTGCTCTTCTTCACCGTGGTGGACCGCTCGATCCCCTCGGACCGGTTCGTGGCCGAACACGCCGGCCAGTGGGGTGCCACGCTCTACATGAGCGTCTTCTACCTGTACTTGGGCGCCGCGTCCGCCGTGTCCGCCTATCAGTGGGCCCTGGCCACGGCCGACGCCGGGGCGCTCCATCTCCGGGTGGGTCTCGGCATGATGACCTTCGCGATGTTCATCGGTGTCGGCTACACCCTCAGCCGGACCCTGTTCCTGTGGATCAGCGTGGTCGACCGGCCGAGCGAGCACTTCGCGCTGGTCTTCGACGAGGCCACCGAAGCCGCCCAGGTGGTCCTCTTCGCCCTCTTCGCGCTCGGCGCCTCCATTCCCGCCTTCAGCAAGGGCTGGCGGCGGGCCCGGCTGTGGCGGGCCCAGGCGAATCTGCATCCGCTGTGGCGCGAGCTGATGACGGCCTTCCCCGACCAGCCCTTCGCCCCGCCGGCCTCGCTCGCCCGGGAGCTGACCCGCTTCGGCACCCCCGCGGACCTGCGCGTCGACCGATGGGCGGCCGATATCGCGGACGCCGTCGAGAAGCTGCGTCACTACGTGCCCGACGGCCTGCTGACCGCCGCCAAGGAGGCCGCCGAGAGCGAGGCCGAGGACCCGGGGAAGGCCGGCTCGCTCGCCGACGCCTACTGGATCAAGGCGGCCCTGGTCGCCAAGGCGGAGGGCGCGCCCGCCGGGAAGGCCGCCGCCTTCGAGACCAAGCACGCCACCGACCAGGACGGCGAGGTCGCCTGGCTGGTACGGGTGGCCGCCGCCTACCAGGACATCCCGGAACAGCGGACCCGCGTCGTCCTGCGGTCCGGCCTGGAGCGCAACGCGTGAACACCCCCGCCGGAACCCCCGCCGGAACCTCCATCGGATCCCCTGCCGGAACCTCCATCGGATCCCCTGCCGGAACCTCCACCGAAGCGTCCGCCGATATGGGCGTCACCACGGCCGCCCGCGTGGTCACCGACGTCCTGCAGCCCCGCAATGTCCTGCTCGTGGGCATGCTCGGGATCGGCCTGGCCGCGGCCGGCCACTGGACCGGCCTGCTGTGGGGTCTGCTCGGCGCCCTGTGCGCCGGGCTGATCCCCGCCGGTTACATCGAATGGGAGCGCAAGCGAGGCACCTGGGGCGACCGCCATGTGGTCGATCGCACCCAGCGGGCGCCGATCTTCTTCGTCATCCTCGGTTCCCTCGGCACCGGGTCGCTGGTCATGCTCCTCGGCGGCGCACCCACGGCCATCCTGGTCGCGATGCTCGGCCTGTGGGTGATGACCGTCGGGCTGCTCGCGGTGAACACCGTCTGGAAGATCTCGGTGGACTCCGCCGTGGCCTCGGCGGTGGTGGCCCTGCTGGCCGCGGTGCACTCGCCGTGGTGGCTGATCGCCTCCTCGCTCACGGCCGCCGTGTGCTGGTCCCGGGTCGCGCTGAGCTACCACACGGTGGCCCAGACCCTCGCCGGAGCCTCACTGGGCGCGTCCACCGCGGCGGCGTTCCTCTTGGGGTGAGGGACGCGGACCACGGCGAGGTCCTCGGCCGGGACTGAGCTGGTCCCCGTCTCCGAGCCGCCCAAGCAGGGGACGGTCGCGGGCGGGGCGGCTGGAAGGCCGTTCGTGTGGGGAGGAGACGGTACGACCCGGGGGCAGGCCCGGCGGTACGACGAGGGAGGACACTTCCATGGGACAGGTCCATCGGCCCACCGGCGGCGACTCCGGGGCCCGTTCCCCGGGAGCGGCCCCGGCCGCCCGGGGGAGCAGGCTGCTCCGGCTGGGCGCGCCGTCCGTCGCGGCGGCGGCGCTGACGGCGACCGTCGCGCTCTGCATGAGCCTGGTCGCCTTCGGGAACATCACGGACTTCGGGACCAACCAGCAGTTCGTCCGGCACGTCCTGAGCATGGACACCACGTTCAAGGACCCCGACCTGATGGGGCGGGCGATCGAATCGCCCGCCCTCCAGGACGCCGCGTACGTGGCCATCATCGTCTGGGAGACCGTGGCCGCGCTGGTCCTCCTCGCCGCCACCTGGTCGTGGATCACGGGACTGCGCCGCGACGCGTACGACCGCGCCCGAGCGGTGACCACCGTGGGGCTGGTGATGGTGCTGCTGCTCTTCGGGGTGGCATTCCTCGCGATCGGCGGCGAGTGGTTCGCGATGTGGCAGTCGTCCGACTGGAACGGGCTGGACGCCGCCGCCCGCTACATCGCGCTGGCCGCCTTCACCCTCCTCGTGGTGCACCTGCCCGGTGTCCGCGGGGAAGCTGCCGGACGGACCTGACGCCCGGGCGGACGAGGGGCCCGGGCCCGTCAGGCGCAGGTGCCGCCGTTGAGCGTGAAGGCCGTGGGGGAGGGGGCCGAGCCGGTGTGGGTCCCCTGGACTCCGAAGCTCACGGTCGCGCCGGGGGCGATCGTCCGGTTCCAGTCGGTGTTGCGGGCGCTGACGGCGGTGCCGCTCTGGGTGACGGTGGCGTTCCACGCGCTCGTGACGTTCTGGCCGCCCGGGTAGGACCAGGTCAGCTGCCAACCGTCCACGGCCGTCGGACCGGTGTTCCTGACGGTGACGTCCGCGGTGAAGCCGGTGCTCCAGACGTTGCTCACCGCGTACGTCACCGCGCAGGCGGCGGCGGGCGGTTCGCCGCCGGTGGAGGTCCGCTCGGCGGCGTAGGCGGCGAGCCAGGCCAGCGGGGCGTTCCAGTTGACCGCCACCTCGTTGGTCGAGTACGAGTCGATGTGGTCGACGTAGCAGGCCGCGGGGGCGCAGCCGCGCAGCCTCTCCTGGGCCACCGGGTCCTGGAGCGCGCTGTTGGGACCGCCCGCGAGCGAACCGGCCGGCGGGTGGGGCAGCGAGGCGTCCAACTGGTGTGCCCAGAAGCGGTGGTGCTGGTTCTGGGCGGACGTCTCGCCGTAGCCGGTCACGTACGAGACGCCGAGGGCGTTGCGCCCGAGGAGGTAGTCCATGGTCTCCAGGGCGCCGGCGCGGTAGCGGGCGTCGCCCGTCAGCTCCCCGGCGACCGCCATGACGACGGCGTCGTTGGCGACCTCGCCGTTCGATCCCCAGAAGTAGCCGTCCGCGGGGACGGGCACG
The DNA here is from genome assembly GCF_012927245.1 of Streptomyces sp. R302. Classification (GTDB taxonomy): domain Bacteria; phylum Actinomycetota; class Actinomycetes; order Streptomycetales; family Streptomycetaceae; genus Streptomyces. The sequence goes on along the minus strand of NZ_JABBGE010000006.1, from coordinate 103,138 downwards.
GCGTACCCCTGGGCCGCCATCCTGGTCAGGTAGCCGTCGGCCGCGGCGGTCACCGAGGAGCGGATCCGGGCCGTGTCGGCGGCGGGCAGCCCGTTCGGGACGGTGGCCAGGACGAGCCGGCCGAGCGCGGCGGTGTCCGCCCAGCCGAAGCCGTACGGGCTGAAGGCGTCGGCGGAGGTGTGCCAGGACGAGGACGTGACCGCGTCCCGGTACGCGCTCTCGCCGGTGGTCGCGTACAGCTCGGCTGCGGCCCAGTAGAACTCGTCGGTGACCCTGGTGTCGCCGTAGGCGCCGCCGCCCGTGCTGTCCGAATCCGGCGCGTACAGGGCCGGGTTGGCCTGGGCAGCCGTCCAGGCCCGGCGGGCGGCCGACAGGCAGCGGTCGGCGTAGGCGGAGTCGTACGGCCGGTAGACCCGGGCGCACTGCGCGGCCGCCGCCGCCAGATTCAGGGTCGCGGCCGTGGACGGACGGTGCAGTTCGCGTGGCTGGGCGTCCTGTTCGGGGCGCAGCGGCATGCCGGTCCAGGCGGCGTCGTGGATCTTGTGGAACGCCATGCCCGCGTACGGCTTGCCGGCGGGCACCTGCATCCGCATGAGGAAGTCGAGCTCCCAACGCGCCTCGTCGAGGACGTCGGGCACGCCGTTGCCGCGCTCGGGGACGCGCAGGGTCGAGTCCCCCAACGCCGCCTCCTTGCCCGCCCGTTCGGCCCGCTCGAAGGAGTTGACGAGCAGCCAGGTGGAGAGGCCGCCGTTGACCACGTACTTGCCGTGGTCGCCGGCGTCGTACCAGCCGCCCCTGACGTCCTGGGTGTAGTCGCACACGCCGGCCTGGCAGGGGACGGAGACATCGCCCCTGTTGGGGGCGATGCCCAGGTGTCCGGCCGGGCGTGCGTAGGCGGAACCCACCAGGGAGGCGTCGATCGCGATGCCGCTGCGCTGGTGGTGGAAGAACGCCATCGAGTCGGAGCGCAGCGCGTCGTAGAGATCCGCGCGGATGTCGAAGGGGTCGCTGCTGCTGCCGTCCACGGTCAGGACGTATCCGGTGCCCGTCTCCCGGTGCGAGGAGAAGTCCGCCACCTGTGCGGACTGCCCGGAGGGGACGTCGGCGCCGCGCGGGACGGTCGAACCGGAGGCGACCACCGTCCCGGAGGCGTTCCTCAACTGCCAGGCGAGCGCCTGCGTCGCCGTGGTGACGACTGTGGCGCGCTTCGGCCCGTCGGGCAGGTAGCCGACCTGGTTGACGCGTACGGCCGTGGTCGCCGCCGCCGTCATGGCGGACGCGCCCGCGGCGGTCGGTGCGGCCGCGAGACCGCCGAGGAGGAGGGCGCCCGTGAGGAGCGCGGCGGACAGCGACGTCGTGCTGGGGGGCATGTGCGGCTCCTGCGGATGTCGTGGGGCGTCAGCGGGACGGAGCGGGGTGGCGCGGCGAGCCGGTGGAGAGCCGAGCTCTTCGGGAGGGCGGGTGTGGGAGCGCTCCCAAAGATTGCCGTGCCGAACCGAGGTCGACAGGCCGGGGATCTGGAGCGGAGATTAGTGACGCCCGGCGCCCGCCGTCAACGGTCGCGACAGCGGCGGTGAGAAGGCGGACGCGGGGTCCGCTCCCGGAGGGCGGGGCGGTACGACGGGTGCTCCGGTCCCGGGGGAGGGCCTTCCCGGGACCGGACGCGGGTGGGTATCGGGCGTCAGCGGTTGAAGGTCAGCCGCGGTGCCGCGTTGCGGGCCAGGGTGTGGGCCTGGTCGGGCCACCAGGTGCCGGCCGGCGGGTCGACGATGCCGTACTCCGGGTCGATCGTGCCGCCGGTGTTGCGCGTGCAGCTGCCGTCGGACTCGCCGGGGATCTTGATCCACAGGTAGGCGTCGACGAGCGCGACGCCGGTGGCGGCGGTCGGGCGCGGGCCGAGACCGCGGCCGGGCGCGTTGCACCAGATCTCCGGATCGCCGGTGTACTTGCCGGGCTCCGGGGCCCAGGCGCCCAGGCCGTTGCGGCTGGTGTCGATGACGAAGTGCCGCAGCGCGTCGGCCGGCGGGGTCCCCACGGCCTGGTCGAACCAGGCGTCGGTCCAGCGCCAGGTCGCGGGGTCGGCGGAGTCGACCGCGTTGCCCGGGGCGCCGTCGTTGGGCGCGGCCGCCGAGTAGTACTGGGTGGCGCACCAGTCGGTGTGGCCGCGGGCGTGCTCGGGGCCCTCGGTGGCGTACCACATGCACTCGGAGATCCAGGTGCCGTAGCGCGCGTTGTGGTCGGTGGGGTGGGTGTTGGACACGTTGAGGGCGAAGCCGTCGCTCTCCTGGACGCCCGCGTCGAGCAGCCGCCGCGCCATCTCGCCGACCGGCCGCCACAGGACGTTGCCCGCGTCGAGGTAGACGGCGGTGCGGGGCTTGGACTTGAGGGTCCTGACGGCGTAGGCGAGGTCGGCGACGCGGGTCGCCGTGAGCTCCCCGGTCGGGTCCACGTCCGGTCCGCAGTCGTTCGGGAGGAGCGCCAGGCCGTCGGGCTCGACCACGACCACGGCCTTGCCGTCGCCGATGCCGGCGGCGAAGGCGTCGATCCACTGCCGGTAGGCGGCGGAGGACGCGGCGCCGCCGCTCGAGTACTGCGAGCAGTCGCGGCCCGGGACGTTGTAGGCGACCAGGACGGGGGTGCGGTTCACCGCCCGGGCCTCGCGGACGAGGCTTCTCACCTTGGCCCGGACCTGGTCGGGCGTGCCCTCGGTGAACCACTCGGCCTGCGGCCAGCTCGCGAGCCTGGCCATGTTCACGGCGTTCGTGAAGTCGCCGTTCCCGAGATCGGTGAGCGCCTGCTTGGCGGCCTTGCTGTGCGGGTCCACGTAGAACCTGGTGGCCGGTGTGAGCGCGTCCGTGGCGGGTGCGGCGGCCTGTGCCTGTCCCTGTGTCGCGGTGAGGGCGGCGCAGGCGGCGAGTGCCGCGAGGGCGGCGGTCGCACGGCGCCGTAGGCTGCGTGGCTTCATGGGGGCTCCTGGTCGGAGGGGCGGGGGACGGGGGAGGCGCGGGGGAGGTGCGAGGGAGCGGGGAGGTGCGGGGAGGCGCGGGGGGCGGGGATGACGGTGGTGCCTGTGGCCCGGTCGTCGCGGGGCGGCGGAGTCCGGGCCACAGGAGTCGGACGTCAGTAGCCGTAGATCATCTTGTAGGCGACCTCCGGGAGGAACTGGCCGGCCGTGGAGCCGGTCCCGACGCCGCAGTTGCCGTCGGACTCGCCCGGGGCCTTGATCCACAGCAGCATCTCGGCGCCCCCGCCCAGCCGGGTGGGCGTGCCGATGCGGCGGCCGGCCGCGTTGCACCACTCGCCGTTGGAGCCGTTGCCGTTGCGGCTGGTGTCGACGACGAACGGCTTGGTGTAGCCGTAGCGGGCGGCCAGTTCGCTGTTGACGGCGTTGCCGTAGGCGGTGTTCTGGGAGGTGGTGTAGTAGTTCGAGATGTTGAGGGAGAAGCCGTGGGCCTGCCGGAGCCCGGCCTCGTGCAGCCGCTGGGCCATGGTCGCCGCGCTCACCCAGCCCGGGTTGCCGGCGTCGAGGTAGACCCAGGTGTTGGGGGCCTGGCGGTTGAACTCGGCGAGGGCGCCGCCGAGCATGCCCTGGCGTTCGCGGATCTGGGTCGGGTTCAGGCAGCCGTAGTCCGCGAGGGAGTCGGGTTCGAGGAGGACGACGGCCGGGCGGTTGGCGATCCCGCCGGCGAACTGCGCGATCCAGGTCGCGTAGGCGGAGGCCGACGAGGCTCCGCCTCCGGAGTGCCCACCGCACGAGTCGCGGAGGTAGATGTTGTACGCGACCAGGACGGGCAGCTTGTCGTGGTAGTCCGCCGCGCCGACGTACGCGCCCGTCGCGGTGCCGATCGTGCCGCTCCAGGAGCCGAACCAGCGGGCCATGGGCGTGTTGGCGAGGGACGTGTTGATCGCGGAGGCCCGGCCGTCGCCGGGGTTGGCGGCGACCCACTTCTTGGCGCTGGAGTCCGGGTCCACGTAGAACCCGCTGGTCATGGTGGTGGGGTCCGCCGCGTGGGCGGACGGGGCGACGGCGAGTGCCAACGGCAGCGCGGAGAGGGCTGCGACGAGGGCGCGGATTCGGCGGCGCATGGCTGTACCTCGGTTTCCTGACGGCGGACGCGTCGCGCGCTCTCGTCCCGAGCGGTGCGACGCACTGAGGAAGTGCGGTGGTACGAGGTCCCCGGTGTGGCGGTTGGGTTCACCCTGGAGGGACACCAGCACGCCTCGGACGTACGGGATCCTTGGAAGCGCTCCCATTGGAAGCGTTTCCAGTCTGCGGTCCTGAGGTCCGGGGCGTGGCCGTATCGTGTGTTCCGCTGATCGTCACTGTCAAGTGGCCTCGCGTAACCGGCACTTCACATGACGGCGATCAGGCTTTACAGTCCTGACACTGGAAGCGCTTCCAGCCTTCCAGGCGTTCAGGCCCTGACAGGAAGGCGGATCATGGCCGAAGATGTGCCGCGCCGGCAGTCGACCCTCGACGAGGTGGCCGAACTGGCCGGAGTCTCCAGGTCGGTGGCCTCGCGTGTGCTCAACAACGCCCCGCACGTCAGCCGCGCCAAACGCGAGGCGGTCGAACGGGCCGTCCACCGACTCGGATACGTGCCGAACCCGACCGCCCGGGCGCTGGCGACCCGGCAGACCGGCGCGGCGGCCCTGGTCGTCTCCGGGGAGGATCCGTCGATCTTCGCGGATCCGTTCTTCGCCCAGGTGATCGTGGGGGCCGCGGCGGCCCTGGAGGAGGCCGATCTGCATCTGATGCTGTGTCTGGCCGCCTCCGACCGGGGGCGCAGGCGCGTGGAGCAGCTGCTCCGGTCCAAGGGGGCCGACGGTGTGATGCTCATGGCGCTGCGCGAGGAGGATCCGCTGGCCCGCATGGCGCAGGAGGCGGAGATGCCCGTCGTGTTCGGCGGGCGGCCGGTCGGTTTAGACCCCGGGTGGTACGTGGACGTCGACAACGTCGGCGGAGCCCGCGCGGCGACCGAGCACCTGATCTCGCTCGGCCGGACCCGCGTCGCCACGATCTGCGGACGCCTCGACACCGAGGTGGGGCGCGCCCGCCACCGTGGCTACCGGGACGCGATGCTGGCGGCGGGCCTGGAGCCGTATCCGCCGCAGGCCGGTGACTTCACCGAGTCGAGCGGCGCGGAGGCCATGGCCGCGCTGCTGGCACGCCACCCCGACCTCGACGGGGTGTTCGCCGCCAGCGACAACATGGGGGCGGGGGCGCTGCGCGCCCTGCGCGGGGCAGGCCGGCGCGTCCCCGCCGACGTCGCCGTGATCGGCTTCGACGACCTGGCCGTGGCCCGGATCGCCGACCCGCCGCTGACCACGGTGCACCAGCCCATAGAGGGTCTCGGCCGTGAGATGGCGCGCATGCTCGTCGCGCTCATCAACGGACAGGCCCCCACTCCGCTGATCCTTCCCACACGCCTGATCCTCCGCGCCAGCGCCTGACGGGTCGCGCCGCGACGGGCCTTCCGGCCCGCCGCCTTCGCCCATCCGAGCTCCGCCGCCTTCGCCCGCCGCCCTCTGAGTCTCCGTCACCTCCGTCCGGCCGCCTTCGCCCATCCGAGTTCCGCGGCCTCCGTCCGCCGCCCTCCGAGTTCCGTCACCTCCGCCCGGCCCCGAGTCCCGCCGTGCGCTCATCCCCGCGCGGGCCCCCGTCCCCACCCCCGCCGACCGCCTTGACAGACCGTCAAGAGGGCGGCAGGGTTTCGTCGCCACCCTTTGGGAGCGCTCCCAAACCGGGATGCGGCCCCGCCACCGTGTGGCCTTCCCCCGGCCTTCGAAGGCCCCCTCTTCCCCGCCGACCACCGCCATCCGGGCGACCCGTCGGCGTACCCCTCGCCCCGCCCTTGACGCATCGAGGAGATGCCATGCCCCGCCCGACCGTGCAGCGTGCCCGTATCCGCTCCGTCGTCCTCGCCTCCGCCGCGACGACGCTCGCGCTCGCCCTCGCCGGCTGCTCGTCCTCCGGCAGCGGATCCGCCTCCGCCGACGGGAAGATCACCCTGACCGTCGGCACCTTCGGGACCTTCGGATACAAGGAGGCCGGCCTGTACGACGCGTACATGAAGCAGCACCCGGAGATCACCATCAAGGAGAACCCGACGACCGTCGAGGGCAACTACTGGACCGCGCTGCAGACCCGCCTGTCCGGCGGCGGCCTCGACGACGTCCAGGCCCTGGAGGTCGGCCGGATATCCCTCGCCACCTCCGAGGACCTCGCCGACGCCTTCGCCGACCTGTCCGACGCCCCCGGCGTCGAGAAGAAGAACTACCTGCCCTGGAAGTGGGACCAGGCCACCACCGGCGACGGCAGGACGATCGGTCTCGGCACCGACGTCGGCCCGATGGCCATCTGCTACCGCCAGGACCTGTTCAAGGCCGCGGGGCTGCCCTCCGACCCCGAGTCGGTCGGCAGGTTGTGGGCCGGCGACTGGGCGAAGTTCGTCGAGACGGGCAAGCGGTACCAGGCCAAGGCGCCCAAGGGCACGTACTTCATGGACAGCGCCACCGGCCTGTTCAACGCCGTCGTCTCCAGCAGTCCCGTCCAGTACTACAAGGACGGCAAGCTCGCCTACAAGGACTCGCCCAGCGTCAAGGCCGCCTGGGACCTGGCCGTCGAGGCCGTCCAGGGCAGGACCAGCCAGGGCCTGAAGATGTTCGACACCCCCTGGCAGACCGCGTTCTCCAAGTCCACCTTCGCCACCACGGTCTGCCCCTCCTGGCAGCAGGCGAACATCCAGCAGTTCTCCGGCGCCGGCAACAAGGGCAAGTGGAACATCGCCCAGCCCCCGGCCGCCGGAAACTGGGGCGGCTCCTTCCTGGCCGTGCCGGCCTCCGGCGAGCACGTGGACGAGGCGAAGAAGCTCGTCGCCTGGCTCACCGCGCCCGAGCAGCAGGTGAAGGTCTTCCAGAAGGTCGGCAACATCCCCGCCAACCAGGCCGCGTACGACCTGCCGGGCGTCGTCGACTACAAGAACGCCTACATCGGCCCCGACGCCGCCACCGGACGGATCTTCTCCACCGCCGCCAAGGCCATCCGGCCCGCCGAGACGGGCCCGCACGCCCAGGACCTGACGGGCGCGTTCGGTACGGGCGTCCAGCTCATGGAGCAGAACGGCAAGAGCCCGCAGGAGGCGTGGGACGCCACGGTGCGCGAGATCGACAGCACCATCCAGTAACCGTCCTCGCTGACCTGCCTGACCTGCCTGACTTGCCTGACTTGCCTGACCTGCCTGACCTGCCTCACCCGCCTCCCCCCGGCCGTCGTCGCGGGGGAGGGGGCTGCCGGCCACTGGGGAGCCGGCCGCCCCCACCCCGTACCGACGCGCACGGCCGTGACCACCGAAGGAACCGCCCGTGGCCTCCACGACCGCACCCAGCCGCAACGGCCCCGCAGGCCGGCAGCCCACCCCGCCGCCCCCGTCCCGCCCCGCCCGGGCCCCGGCCTGGCGCAGCCGCCTGCACCGCTGGGACACCAAGGGCACGCCGTACGCCCTCGTCGCCCCCTTCTTCCTCGTCTTCGCCGCCTTCGGCCTCTTCCCGCTGCTCTACACGGGATGGCTCTCCTTCCACCGGGTGAGCCTGTACAACGTCGACCGCGCCGAATGGGTCGGCCTGCGCAACTACGCGGACCTGTTCACCGGCCAGGTCAGCCACTACTTCTGGAACGCGCTCCTCAACACCTTCACCCTCGGCGTCCTCTCCACCGTCCCGCAGCTCCTGATGGCGCTGGGCCTCGCCCACCTGCTCAACTACCGGTTGCGCGCCCGCGGGTTCCTGCGTACGGCGCTCCTCGCCCCGTACGCGACCTCGGTCGCCGCCGCGACCCTCGTCTTCGCCCTGATCTTCAGCCCCGAGGGCGGCATGGCCAACTGGTTCCTCGGCCTGTTCGGCGCCGGGCCCGTGCACTGGGAGGCCGGCCGCTGGAGCTCGCAGTTCGCGATCTCCGTGATCGTCACCTGGCGCTGGACCGGCTACAACGCCCTGATCTACCTCGCCGCCATGCAGGCCGTGCCGCGCGAACTGTACGAGGCCGCCGCCCTGGACGGCGCCAACCGCTGGCAGCAGTTCCTGCACGTCACGATCCCCGCACTGCGGCCGACGATCCTCTTCACGGTGATCGTCTCGACCATCGGCGCCACCCAACTCTTCGGCGAGCCCTACCTGTTCGGCGGCCAGAGTGGCTACCAGGGCGGCACCGACCACCAGTACGAGACCCTCGGCATCCTCATGTACGACCAGGGCTTCCACTCCAGCATGCTCGGGCGCGCCAGCGCGGTCGCCTGGATCATGTTCGGCCTGCTGCTGCTCATCGGGCTCGTCAACGCGCTGATCACCCGCCGCCTGCGTGCCTCCCAGTGACGTGGAGTACCCCATGACCACCACCGCTCCCGCATCCGACCACCACCCTCACCGGACGGCGACGCGACCGTCCGCCCGTGCCGACCGGGCCGGCGGCCAGCACCGTGCCGGGCGACTCGCGCACGTCGTCCTCGGACTCGCGGCCCTGGCCTCGCTGTTCCCGCTGTACTGGACGTTGGTCGCCGCCTCCACCGACAGCCACGCGGTGGTCTCCAGCCCGCCGCCGCTGCTGCCCGGCGGCAACCTCTTCGAGAACCTGACGTACGTCTGGCACAACGCCGGCGGGCGCGGCATGGGCGTCGCCCTGCTCAACTCCACGCTCGTGGCCGGCGCCGTCACGGTCAGCACGGTGACCTTCTCCGTGCTCGCGGGCTTCGCCTTCGCCAAACTCCGCTTCCGCGGCAAGAAGGTGATGCTCGGCCTGGTCCTGTCCACCCTCGCCGTGCCCGCGCAGCTCAGCGTCGTACCCCTGTTCATCCTGACCAGGAACCTGGGGCTCGCCAACCACCTCGGGGCGCTGATCCTGCCCGTGCTGGTCACCGCCTTCGGCGTCTTCTTCATGCGCCAGTTCCTCTCGCAGGCCCTGCCCACGGAACTCCTGGAGGCCGCCCGGGTCGACGGCGCCAACTCGCTGCGCGTGATCTGGCACGTCGTCTTCCCCGTCGCCCGCCCGGCGATGGCCGTCCTGGGCATGCTGACCTTCGTCCAGTCCTGGAACGACTTCCTCTGGCCGATCATCGTCATGAACGGCTCCACCAACCCGACCGTCCAGGTCGCCCTCGCCGGGCTCGGCACCGGCTGGTCGACCGACTGGTCCGTCATCACCGCCGGAGCGCTCATGGGCACCCTGCCGCTCCTGCTGGTCTTCGCCCTCTTCGGCCGGCACATCGTCGGCGGCATCACCCAGGGCGCCGTCAAGGGCTGACCCCGCGCCACTCACTCCTCCTCCTCTTCCACGAACTCCTCCGCCAAAGGGAGACCCCACCATGTCCGCAACCCCTGTCACCGCCCCCGTCACGGCTCCCGCCTCCGCGGCCGTCGACCGGCTGCGGTTCCCGCCCGGCTTCCTGTGGGGCGCGGCCACCGCCGCGTACCAGATCGAGGGCGCCGTCGCCGAGGACGGCCGGGCCCCCTCCATCTGGGACACCTTCTCCCACACCCCCGGCAAGGTCGCCAACGGCGACACCGGTGACCTCGCCTGCGACCACTACCACCGCTACCGCACCGACGTCACCCTGATGTCCCACCTCGGCCTCCAGGCCTACCGCTTCTCCCTCGCCTGGCCGCGCATCCAGCCCGGCGGCCGGGGCCCCGCCAACGCCGCCGGCCTCGACTTCTACAGCCGGCTCGTCGACGAACTCCTCGACGCCGGCGTCCAGCCCGTCGCCACCCTGTACCACTGGGACCTGCCCCAGGCGCTGGAGACCGGAGACACGAGCGGCTCCGCCGCGGGGGGCGGCTGGGCGGTACGCGAGACCGCCGAACGCTTCGGGGAGTACGCGGCCCTGGCCGCCGACGTCCTGGGCGACCGGGTCGCCCTGTGGACCACGCTCAACGAGCCCTGGTGCTCCGCCTTCCTCGGCTACGGCTCCGGAGTCCACGCGCCCGGCCGCACCGACCCCGCCCTCGCGCTGCGCGCGGCCCACCACCTCAACCTCGGCCACGGTCGCGCCACCGCCGCCCTGCGCGCGGCCCTGCCCTCCCACGCCCGGGTCACGGTCTCCCTCAACCTCCACCACGTCCGCCCGCTCACCACGGATCCCGCCGACCTCGACGCGGCCCGCCGCATCGACGCCGTCGCCAACCGCGTCTTCACCGGCCCGATGCTCTCCGGCGGATACCCGGACGACCTCCTCGCCGACACCGCCCACGTCGTCGACTGGGACACCCTCGTCAGGCCCGGGGACGAGGCCGCCATCGGCGCCCCCATCGACCTCCTGGGCATCAACTACTACACGCCCGCCGTCGTCTCCGCCCCCGGGTCCGGAACGGCCGCGGCCGACCACGCCCACGGCGAGAGCGACCACTCGCCGTGGCCCGGCTCCGAGGACGTCCGGTTCCACCGCCCGCCCGGCGCGACGACCGACATGGGCTGGGCCATCGACCCCACCGGCCTCTACGACCTCCTGACGGCCGTCTCCCGCGCCCACCCCGGCCTCCCGCTGGCGGTCACCGAGAACGGCGCGGCCTTCCCCGACGTCCCCGCCGCCGACGGCCGGATCCACGACCACGACCGGATCGACTACCTCCACCAGCACCTCGCGGCCGTCCACCGGGCCATCGCCGACGGGGCGGACGTACGCGGCTACTTCCTCTGGTCCCTCCTCGACAACTTCGAGTGGGCCTACGGATACGAGAAGCGCTTCGGCGCCGTCCACGTCGACTACGCCACCCAGCTGCGCACCCCGAAGCGCAGCGCCCGCTGGTACGCCGAGGCCATCGCCGCGAACGCGATCCCGGGGCTCTGAGCCGCTGGGCCGTGTCTTCCGGATCATGCCGGGCTCGCGGCGCCCGGCACCGCGCCTCGCCGCGTTGCCGTCGGTCGCCGATGTCCCCCCCGGCTACCGCCGGGAGGTGCCCCCACCGCATGGACTCCCTCCTCCGCCTCGCGACGCACGGCACCGGACGCCGCGAGCTGATCCGGCCTGATCCGAAAGACACGGCCTAGGGCAGGAGCAGGACCTTCCCGACGCGGACATCGCCGCTGCCCGTGAGGTCCATGGCCCGTTCGAACTCCTCGACGCCCAGCTGGTGCGTGAGGAGTTCGAGCGGCGTCAGCCGTGCCGCGGAGAAGGCGCGTACGGCGTACGACCACGCGCCGGACGAGGCTCCCAGGGCGGTTCCGATCGACAGCTGCCGTGCGACGACCCGGGCGGGATCGAGCCTCTCCGCCCCGTGGACCGGGATGCCGGTGAGCACCAGGCGTCCTCCCGGCCGCAGCAGGGACGCCGCGGCGCGCGCGGTCGACCGCGCGCCCACGGCGTCGATCACGGCGTCGAAGCCCGCGAGACCGGAGGAGTGGTCCCACGTGCGGTAGGCGGTGGCTCCGAAGCGGTCGGCCAGACCGGCTCGGCCGGGGCTCGTGCCGACGACCGTCAGCTCGCTCGGCGAGAAGGCGCCGAGGAGCTGTGCGGCGAGCAGGCCGAGGGCGCCGGAGCCGACGACGGCCACCCGTGAGCCGGGCAGGGGGCTCGCCTTGAGGACGGCGGCGGCCGCGCAGGCGGCGGGTTCGAGGAACGCGGCGGCGGTGAGGTCGGCGTCCGGCGGCAGTGTGTGCAGCAGACGGGCGGGGAGCGTCAGAGTGGGGGCCATCGCACCGGGGAGGGTGAACCCCGTCTCGTCGTAGCCGGCGGCGCACAGGTTGGTCTCGCCGGCGCGGCAGGGGGCGCAGGTCTCGCAGTTCCGCAGCCCTTCGCCCACGACCTTGCGGCCGATCAGGGACGCGGGCGCGCCCTCTCCCACGTCGGTCACGGTGCCGGACCACTCGTGGCCCGGGGTGAGTGGATAGCGCACGTACGGAGCGGGGCGGCGGCCCAGGTAGACGTCGCGGTCGCTCCCGCACATCCCGACGGCGTGCACGCGCACCAGGGCCTCGCCGGGCCCCGGCCGCCGGGGCGTGTGCGCCACGAGGCGGGCCGTCCCGGGAGCGTCGAGGACGACGGCCTTCCCCCGAGGGCTCACGGGGAGCCGTCCCGGGCGCCGGAGCGAGTGGAACACATGGGGGACTCCCACCGTTCGAAATATCGGGCGTTGTTCGAAATTGTGTCGCGACGATACGAAGCGCGGTGGAGGGTGTCAACGGTCTTCGTGTCGCGGGCTCTTCGGTGTGCGCCGCCATCCGGTGATGATGAGTGTTAACGCTCACAACGACAGGGTCGACGGCCGCGGCCCCTGGTCCGCGTCCGTGCATCAAGAACGGGTAACTCCCGTACGAGCCCTTGAGTTACGAGTCTGTTAGCGCTCACAATGTGTCGCGTTCGCCAGCTCAGCGGTCGCCGGGGCCGACGCTCCACTCTGCCTCCGCCCGGATCAACCACCGCTGCGCAGCCATGCCTTCGCCGGGCCCGACCCTTCAGGGCTCCGCCTGGTACGACGCACGTCCCGAGAGGAACCACGACATGGCCCACAGAGCCCTCCGCGTCATCACCGCCGCCGTACTGGCCGCTGGTGTACTGACCGCCTGCACCACCGAGCCCGCGCCCACCGGCACCACGGGCGGCACCGGCAAGGGCTCCTCCGACGGCAAGCTGGTGCTCGGGTTCGCCCAGGTGGGAGCCGAGAGCGGCTGGCGCACCGCCAACACCGAGTCCGTGCGCGAGGCCGCGGAGAAGGCCGGCATCACGCTGAAGTTCTCCGACGCGCAGCAGAAGCAGGAGAACCAGATCAAGGCGATCCGCACCTTCATCCAGCAGAAGGTGGACGTCATCGCCTTCTCGCCGGTGGTGGAGTCCGGCTGGGACACCGTCCTGAAGGAGGCCAAGAACGCCGGCATCCCGGTGATCCTCACCGACCGCGCCGTCGACTCGCAGGACACCTCCCTCTACCAGACCTTCCTCGGCTCCGACTTCGTCAAGGAGGGCCAGGAGGCCGGCAAGTGGCTCGTGAAGGAGTACGAGGGAACGTCCGAGCCCGTCAACGTCGTCGAGCTCCAGGGCACCACCGGCTCCGCCCCCGCCAACGACCGCAAGGCCGGCTTCGCCGAGGTCGTCAAGGGCGACCCCAAGTTCAAGGTCGTCGCCTCCCAGACCGGCGACTTCACCCGGGCCAAGGGCAAGGAGGTCATGCAGGCCTTCCTCAAGTCCCACGAGGACATCGACGTCCTGTACGCCCACAACGACGACATGGCCCTCGGTGCCATCCAGGCCATCGAGGAGGCCGGCAAGAAGCCGGGCACCGACATCAAGGTGATCTCCGTCGACGGCATCAAGGACGCCTTCGTCGCCATGCAGGAGAAGAAGATCAACGTGGTGGTCGAGTGCAACCCGCTCCTCGGCGACCAGCTCATGGAACTCGTCAAGAAGGTCGCGGCGGGGGAGAGCGTCCCGCGACGGGTCGAGGTCGAGGAGGGCGTCTTCACCCAGGACCAGGCCGCGGCCGCCCTCCCCGGCCGCCAGTACTGACCCACCGCCCGCACCGGACCGGGGGCGGCCCTCGCGCCGCCCCCGATCCCCAGAACGAGGAGGGCGGATGACAGCCCCACCCACCCCCCGCACACCCGCACGCACCCCCGCACCCGCCTCCACCGACCGGCCGGTCCTGGAGGCCCGCGGCATCCGCAAGGCGTTCCCCGGCGTCCTCGCCCTGGACGGTGTCGACCTGCGCCTCTTCCCGGGCGAGGTCCACGCGCTGATGGGCGAGAACGGCGCCGGCAAGTCGACCCTCATCAAGGTGCTCACCGGAGTCCACCCGCCCGACGCGGGAACGGTCTCCGTCGACGGAGACCCCCAGCGGTTCACCGAACCGCTGGGGGCACAGCACGCCGGAATCAGCACGGTCTACCAGGAGGTGAACCTGTGCCCCAACCTCTCCGTCGCCGAGAACATCCTCGTCGGCCGTGAACCCCGCCGCTTCGGGCTCGTCCACTGGAAGGCCCTCCACCGGCGCGCGGCACGGCTCATCACCGAGCTGGAACTCGACCTCGACGTCCGCATGCCGCTCAGCGCGCACTCCCTCGCCGTCCAGCAACTCGTCGCGATCGTCCGCGCCGTGGACATCCAGGCGAAGGTCCTCGTCCTCGACGAGCCCACCTCCAGCCTCGACCGGGACGAGGTCGCCCAGCTCTTCGCCCTGGTGCGCCGGCTGCGCGACCGAGGGGTCGCGATCCTCTTCGTCACCCACTTCCTCGACCAGGTCTTCGACCTGTGCGACCGGGTGACCGTCCTGCGCAACGGACGCCTCGAAGGCGAGTACCGGATCGACGAACTGACACCCGTCACCCTGGTCCACCGCATGGTCGGCAGCGAACTGTCCACCCTCGACGAACTCGCCGAGACCTCCCACACCGGCACCGCGGCCACCCCCGAGTCCGCGGACACCCCCTTCCTCAGCGCCCGCGGGCTCACCAGGACCGGCTCCATCCAGCCGTACGACCTGGACATCCACCGCGGCGAGGTCATCGGTCTGGCAGGACTCCTCGGATCCGGGCGGACCGAGGCCGCCCGGCTGCTCTTCGGAGCCGACCACGCCGACGGCGGCGAGCTGCGGATCCGCGGCGAACGCGCCTCCCTGCGCTCGCCGCGCGCCGCGATCGCCCACAAGATCGCCTTCTGTTCGGAGAACCGCAAGGCGGAGGGACTGATCGGCGAACTCACGGTCCGCGAGAACATCGTGCTCGCCCTCCAGGCCGCACGCGGCTGGACCAGGCCCCTCTCGCGCACCCGGCAGGACGAGATCGCCGCCCGCTGGACCGAGGTCCTCGACATCCGCCCGGCCGACCCCGAGGCCCAGGTCCGCAACCTCAGCGGAGGCAACCAGCAGAAGGTGCTGCTCGCCCGCTGGCTGCTCACCGACCCCGAGCTGCTGATCCTGGACGAACCCACCCGGGGCATCGACATCGGCGCCAAGTCCGAGATCCAGAGACTCGTCAGCCGCCTGGCCTCGGAGGGCACCGCGGTCCTCTTCATCTCCGCCGAACTCGAAGAGGTACTGCGGCTCAGCCACCGGGTCGGCGTACTGCGCGACCACCGGCTCGTCGCCACCCTCCCCAACGACACCACCCTGACGCCCGACCGGATCCTGGGCGCCATCGCCACCGGAGCCACCTCATGACACCACCCGACGACACCGGCGCCAGGGGACGTCCGGCCCGTCCGGACCGGGCGCCCGACGCCCGGCGGCTCACCGAGCACCGCCTGTTCTGGCCCGCCGCCGTCCTGGCCGCCCTGCTCCTGGGAAACCTCGCGCTCACCCACGACTTCTTCGCCGTCCGCGTCCAGAACGGACACCTGTACGGCAGCCTGATCGACATCCTCCAGTTCGGCGCCCCGCTGATCCTGGTCTCCGCCGGCATGACGCTCGTCATCGCCACCCGCGGCATCGACCTCTCGGTCGGCTCGACGGTCGCCATCGCCGGCGCCCTCGCGTGCGAGCACATCGCCACCGCGAAGGACCCCGGAAGCCTCTCCACCGTCACGGCCGCGATCGCGGTCGCGGTCGGCGTGGCCGCCGCGATCGGACTGCTCAACGGCCTCCTCGTCGCCCGGCTCGGCGTCCAGCCCATCGTCGCCACCCTGGTCCTCATGGTCGCCGGGCGCGGCGTGGCCCAGCTGATCACCGACGGCCAGATCGTCAGCGTCTCCAGCAGCGCCTACAAGATGATCGGCGGGGGCTACTGGCTCACCCTCCCCTTCGCCGTCCTGCTCGCGGCGGCCCTCGTCGCCGTCGCCTCCCTCGTCACCCGCCGGACCGCGCTCGGCATGCTCATCGAATCGGTGGGCGGCAACCCGGTCGCGAGCCGGCTCGTCGGCATCCGGGCGGCCGGGCTCCTGGTCACGGTGTACGTCGTCAGCGCCGTGTGCGCCGCGGTCGCCGGGCTGATGATCAGCTCCAACGTGTCCAGCGCCGACGGCAACAACGCCGGCCTGTGGATCGAACTCGACGCCATCCTCGCCGTGGTCATCGGCGGAACCGCGCTGACCGGCGGCCGTTTCTCCCTCGGCGGCACGGTCCTCGGCGCGCTGATCATCCAGACCCTCTCGACCACGATCTACACCCTCGGCGTACCGCCGGAGACCACCCTCGTCTTCAAGGCCCTCGTCGTCATCGTCGTGTGTCTCGTCCAGTCGCCCGCGTTCCGCGCGCGACTCTCACGCCGGCGCCGGCCGGCCGCCCCGGACCCGGCCACCGCGGCCGGCGACCTGACGGCCCGCCGGCAGGAGGTCCACTCGTGAGCACCACCCTCACCAAGCCGCTCCACCGCTTCTCGGCACGCCACGCCGCCCGCCTGCCGCTCATGGTGACGGCCACGCTGCTCGTCGCGATGTTCTCGATCGGCTCCGTGCAGTACGAAGGCTTCTTCTCCGCGCAGGTCCTGCTCAACGTCCTGATCGACAACGGCTTCCTGCTCGTCGTGGCGATCGGCATGACGTTCGTCATCCTCACCGGCGGGATCGACCTGTCGGTCGGCTCCATGGTCGCCCTGTCGACCATGCTGACCGCCTGGCTCGTCCAACAGAACGGCCTGCCGCTCGCCCTGGCGGTGCCGGTGGTCCTGCTGGTGGGAGCGGGCGGCGGCGCCCTCATGGGCTGGGTGATCCACGCCTTCGAGATCCAGCCCTTCATCGTCACGCTCGCGGGCATGTTCCTCGCCCGCGGCCTCTGCTACATGATCAGCACCGAGTCCCTCTCGATCACCGACCCCACGACCACCCGGATCGCCCAGACACGGGTACTGCTGCCCGGGGGACTCTTCGTCTCACCCGCCGTCGTCATCGCCCTGGCCGTGCTGGCGCTCGCCTTCGTCGTCCTCCACCACACCCGCTTCGGCCGCACCGTCTACGCGCTGGGCGGCAACGAGTCCTCCGCCCGTCTCATGGGCCTGCCCGTGGGACGCACCAAGGTCATGGTGTACGCCGTGAGCGGCCTGTGCTCCGCCCTCGGGGGGCTGCTGCTGACCTTCTACATGCTGTCCGGCTACGCCCTGCACGCCGTCGGCATGGAACTCGACGCCATCGCCGCCGTCGTGATCGGCGGCACGCTGCTGACCGGCGGTTCCGGTTTCGTCCTGGGCACCGCGCTGGGCGTGACGGTCCTCGGCCTGATCCAGACCGTCATCAGCTTCCAGGGCACCCTCAGCTCGTGGTGGACCCGCATCGTCATCGGCGGTCTGCTGTTCGTCTTCATCCTCCTCCAGCGCCTCTTCGGCGGATCCCGCCAGGCGGAATAGGCCCCGGGCCGACAGGGGGCAGGGTCCTCCCTGCCCCCTTCCCCCTGTCCGGCCGCGCGCCCTCGCGAACAAGGAACCTCCATGAACACAGCCCCGCCCCCTCTCACCGGAGTCCCCCCGGTCCGCCGCCCCGACCCGTACGCCGGAGAACGATGGACCTTCGGCTTCCCCGGCGGACTCACGGCGGAGGTGCACACCCGTGGCGCCCGCCTCCACGGCCTGTGGGTGCCGGACCGGAACGGCACCCCGGCCGACGTCGTCCTCGCTCCCCGCGACCCGGCCGAGACGGCCACCACCGCCCGGTACTTCGGCTCCACCGTCGGCCGCTACGCCAACCGCATCGCACGGGGCCGGTTCACCCTGGACGGGACGCCGTACCAGCTGACCACGCAGGAGAACGGCCACTGCCTGCACGGCGGAACCGACGGCTTCGACACCCGGCTCTGGGAGGCCGAGAGCGTGCACACCCCGGAGTGGACCGGTGTGCTCCTGCGCCTGCGCAGCCCCGACGGCGACCAGGGCTTCCCGGGTAACCTGGACGTCACCGTCGGCTGCCTCGTCGGCCGCGCCGGCGAACTCGCCTTCTCCTACACGGCGGTCACCGACGCGACCACCCTCGTCAACCTCACCAACCACGCCTACTTCAACCTCGACGGCGAGGGCGCCGGCGACATCCTCGGCCACGAACTCACCGTCCACGCCTCCCACTACACCCCGGTCGACGGCGACCTCCTACCCCGCGGGGACCACCTCCCCGTCTCCGGCACCGCCTTCGACCTCCGCCGGCCGCTCGGGATCGCCGACGCCCTGGCCCGCCCCGGCGCGGCCGGCGGGTACGACCACAACTTCGTCCTGGACCCGCACGGCGACGGGACGCCGCGCCCGGCCGCCGTCCTGTACGCGCCTGCCACGGGCCGCCGCATGGAGGTGCTGACCACGGAGCCCGGACTCCAAGTGTACACCGCGGGGCAGTTCGACGGATCGGTGCTCGGCAAGAGCGGTACGCCCTACCGGGCGAGTGCCGGCATCGCGCTGGAGACCCAGCACTTCCCCGACTCCCCGAACCGCCCCGGTGACCCGTCCCCGGTGCTGCGGCCGGGTGAGGAGTACAGGTCGAGGACGGTCCTGCGGTTCAGCGCCCGCGACTGACCGCGTACGGACACGGCTGTGCCCGCCGGCACCTCCCCGCCGGCGGGCACAGCCGTGTCCGGAGCGGTGTCAGGCGCCCGCCCTGCGCTTGTTCCACACGTCGAAGCCGACCGCCGCGAGCAGCACGAGGCCCTTGATGACCTGCTGCCAGTCGGTGCCCACCCCGACGAGGTTCATGCCGTTGTTGAGCACGCCGAGGACCAGGCCGCCGATGATGGCTCCCAGGACGGTCCCGACGCCCCCGCTCATCGACGCCCCGCCGATGAACGCGGCGGCGATGGCCTCCAGTTCGAAGTTCACGCCGGCCTTCGGCGAGGCCGCGTTGAAGCGCGCCGCGAAGACGAGTCCGGCGAGCGCCGCGAGCATCCCCATGTTGAGGAAGACCGCGAAGGTCACCTTCCGGTCCTTGACCCCGGACAGCTTCGCGGCGGGCAGGTTGCCCCCGATCGCGTACACATGGCGGCCGATCACCGCGTTGCGCATCACGTACCCGAAGCCGACCAGCAGGACGGCCAGGATCAGGAGGACCACGGGGGCGCCCTTGTAGCTGGCGAGCAGCAGGGTGGTGAGCAGGACCGCGGCGACCAGCGCGGTCACCTTCAGCGCGAACAGGCCCGTGGGGAGCGTCTCCAGGGCGAACTCCCGCTGGCGGCGGCGGTCCCGTACCTCCTGGAAGACCACGTAGGCGATCAGTCCCAGGCCGAGGAGCAGGGTCAGGTTGTGGTAGTTCGTGCGGGGCCCGGCCTCCGGCAGGAAGCCGTTGGCGATCTTCTGCAGTCCGTCCGGGAACGGGCCGAGCGTCTGCCCCTTGAGGAAGATCTCCGTGAGCCCGCGGAACAGCAGCATGCCCGCGAGGGTCACGATGAACGACGGTATGCCGACGTACGCGATGAAGAATCCCTGCAGCGCGCCGGCGACCGCCCCGAGGAGCAGGGTGAGGAGCACCGCGACGGGCCAGGAGACGTGGTGCTCGACCATGAGTACGGCCCCGACGCCGCCCACCAGGGCCATCAGCGAGCCCACCGACAGGTCGATGTGCCCGGAGATGATGACGATCATCATGCCGATGGCCAGGATGAGGATGTAGCTGTTCTGCAGCACCAGGTTGGACACGTTGCGCGGCAGCAGGAGGTCGCCGCCCGTCCAGATCTGGAAGAGCAGCACGATCAGGCCGAGCGCGAAGAGCATGCCGTACTGGCGCATGTTCCGCCGGACGCCGTCGAGGAGCACCCGGAGCACCGGTGTCCCGGTGGACGGGGTACCGCCGCCCGGGGGCGCCGGGGCGGTCGGCTTGGTGTCGGCTTCGGTGCTCATGCCTGGTGTCCTTCGCTGGGGGCGGGGTCTGTGGTGACGGCCGACGATGCCGGGGAGCCCTGGGTCATGTACCGCATCAGCACTTCCTGCGTGGCGTCCTCGCGGGCGACCTCGCCGGTCAGCCGTCCGGCGGCCATGGTGTAGACGCGGTCGCACATGCCGAGGAGTTCGGGCAGCTCGGAGGAGATGAGGAGGATCGCCTTCCCCTCGGAGGCGAGCCGGTCGATCACGGTGTAGATCTCGTACTTGGCTCCGACGTCGACGCCGCGTGTGGGCTCGTCGAGGATGAGGACGTCCGGTCCGGCGAGGATCCACTTGCCGAGGACGACCTTCTGCTGGTTGCCGCCGGAGAGGCGGCCGACCGGTTCGAGGACGTTCGGGGTCTTGATGTTCAGGGTCCGCCGGTACCGTTCGGCCACCCCGCGTTCCTCGTGCCCGTCGACGATCCCGCGGCGGGCGAGGGCGCCGAGGGACGCGAGCGAGATGTTCCGGCTCACGGAGTCCCCGAGGTCGAGACCGTAGTGCTTGCGGTCCTCGGTGGCGTACGCGATGCCGTGGGCGACCGCCTCGGGGACCGTACGCGTCCGCACCTCGCGGCCGTCCTTGAGCACGGTGCCCCGCACGTAGTGGCCGTAGGAACGGCCGAAGACGCTCATGGCGAGCTCGGTCCGGCCGGCCCCCATGAGCCCCGCCACCCCGACGATCTCGCCGCGGCGGACCCGGAGCGACACGCCGTCGACGACCTTGCGGTCGCGGTCGAGCGGGTGGCGTACGGTCCAGTCCCGGATCTCCAGGACGGGGTCGGCGTCGGCCGGGCCCGCGTACGGCGTGCGGTCGGGGAAGCGGCTGTCGAGGTCCCGCCCCACCATGCCCCGGATGATGCGCTCCTCGGTGGTGGCCGGGTCGCCGACGTCGAGGGTCTCGATGGAGCGCCCGTCCCGCAGGACCGTGACGGAGTCGGCGATCCCGGCGATCTCGTTCAGCTTGTGCGAGATGAGGATCGAGGTGATGCCCTGGCCCTTCAGCTCTCGCATCAGCCGGAGCAGTTTCGCGCTGTCCTCGTCGTTGAGCGCCGCCGTGGGCTCGTCCAGGATCAGCAGGCGGACGTCCTTCGCCAGCGCCTTCGCGATCTCCACGAGCTGCTGCTTGCCGACCCCGATGTCGGCGACCCGGGTCTCGGGATGTTCGTCGAGCCCGACCCGCCTGAGCAGTTCGGAGGCGCGGCGCAGCACCCGGCGCCAGTCGACGATCCCGCGCCGGGACGGTTCGTTGCCGAGGAAGATGTTCTCGGCGATCGACAGGTGGGGGACGAGCGCGAGCTCCTGGTGGATGATGACGATGCCGCGGCGCTCGCTGGCCCTGATGTCCTTGAAGCGGCACGGCTCGCCGTCGAAGAGGATCTCGCCCTCGTACGTCCCGTGCGGGTGGACGCCGGACAGGACCTTCATCAGGGTCGACTTCCCGGCGCCGTTCTCTCCGCACAGGGCGTGCACCTCGCCGCGCTCCACGGACAGGGTCACCTCGGACAGGGCCCTGACTCCGGGGAAGGTCTTGACGATGGACCGCATCTGGAGAAGGGGGGTCTCCTGGGGGGTCACTTCAGTGCCCCGGCGTCGATGTAGCCGGACTCGACCAGGATGTTCCGGTAGTTCGACTTGTCGACGCTGACCGGGTCGAGCAGATAGGCCGGGACGACCTTCTTGCCGTTGTCGTAGGTCTTGTCGTCGTTGGTCTGGGGCTTCCTGCCCTCCAGGACGGCGGTGACCATGTCCGAGGCGACCTGCGCGAGTGCGCGGGTGTCCTTGTAGACGGTCTGCGTCTGCTCGCCCGCGATGATCGACTTCACGGAGGCGACCTCCGCGTCCTGGCCGGTGACGACCGGCAGCGGCTTGGCGGCGCTTCCGTAGTCGTCGGACTTCAGGGCGGACAGGATGCCGATGGAGATGCCGTCGTAGGGGGAGAGGACCGCGTCGACCCGGGCCGTGGAGTACGAGGAGGTCAGCAGGTCGTCCATGCGCTTCTGCGCCGTCCCGCCGTCCCAGCGCAGGGTGGTGACCTGGTTGAGCTGGGTCTGCTGGGAGCGCACGACCAGCTGCTTCTTGTCGAGGTAGGGCTTCAGCACCTTCATGGCGCCGTCGAAGAAGTACTTGGTGTTGTTGTCGTCGTTGGATCCGGCGAAGAGCTCGATGTTGAAGGGGCCCTGCTTCGCGCCGGACTTCAGCCCCAGCTTCTCGACGATGTACGTGGCCTGGAGCTCGCCGACCTTCTCGTTGTCGAAGGAGGCGTAGTAGTCGACGTGCGGGGAGCCCAGGATGAGCCGGTCGTAGGAGATCACCGGGATGTCGGCGTCCGCGGCCTGCTTCAGGACGTTGGACAGGGCCTCGCCGTTGATGGCGGCCACGACGAGGGCGTCGACGCCCTGGGTGATCATGTTCTCGATCTGGGCGACCTGCTGGTCGGGGTCGTCCTCGCCGTACTGCAGGGTCGTGGCGAAGCCGGCCTTCTTCAGGCTCTCGGTCATGTTGCGGCCGTCGGCGATCCACCGCTCCGAGGACTTGGTGGGCATGGCGATGCCGATGGTGCGGTCCTTCCCGTCCTTCGACTCCTGGCTGCCGCCCTCGCTGTTCTGCCCGCAGGCGGTCAGCAGCAGGGCGCAGCCGGTGGTCACGGCCAGCAGGGCGGATGCGGATCGGAACTTCTTCATGGGCGTTACCCATCCCGTCGTCGAGGGCGGCTCCGACCGGGGACGGGCTCGGCGGCAGCGCGGGTCCAACGCACCACCGGGACGGCACCGTTCCGGCTGGGTGGCCGGGGCGTCGGCGCCCCGGTCGAGCTAGATTGTTAGCGCTCACAAAGGCGTGATACAAGAGGCGCTAAGGTTTTTCCCGTATCGATACACAGCCGTGAGCACGGAGAAGGGAGGCGAACGTGGCGCATCCCGCGGAAGACGTCCGCCCGCCGACGATGGCCGACGTCGCACGGGTGGCGGGGGTCTCCCACCAGACCGTCTCCCGGGTGCTCAGCGGTCACCCCAACGTGCGCGCCGCCACCCGCGAGCAGGTCACCGAGGCGATCGAGCGGCTCGGCTACCGCCGCAACTCCGCCGCGCGCGCCCTGGTGACGCGCCGGACGAGGACGCTGGGCGTCATCGCCGTCAACACCGCCCTGTACGGCCCCGCCAGCACCCTGACCGGCCTGGAGGAGGCGGCGCGGGAGGAGGGCTACCTCGTCTCGACCGTCAGTCTGCGCAGCGGAGGCGGGCAGGGTCTCAAGGACGCCATCGACCACCTCGCGGCCTGGGGCGTGGAGGGCGTCGTCGCCATCACCCCGCAGCGCTCGCACGTCCAGGCGCTCGCCGAACTGGACGCGCCCTTCCCCGTGGTCACCGTGGAGGGCGGCCACCAGCTCGACCTGCCCGGAGTCTCCCTCGACCAGGAACTCGGCGCCCGCATGGTCACCGAGCACCTGCTCGCCGCCGGACACGCCAACGTCTGGCACGTGTCCGGTCCCGGCGACTGGCTGGAGAGCGAGGCCCGCACCGCGGGATGGCGTGCCGTCCTGGAGGAGAGCGGCATCCGGCCCCCGCGCGTCCTGGCGGGGGACTGGAGCCCGCTGTCCGGCTACCGTGCCGGGCAGGAGCTCGCGGGGCTCGCCATGGCCCGCCGCGGGGCGACGCCGGTCACGGCCGTCTTCGTGGCCAACGACCAGATGGCGCTCGGCGTCCTGCGGGCGCTGCGCGAGGGCGGGATCCGCACCCCCGCGCAGGTGGCCGTCGCCGGCTTCGACGACATCCCCGAGGCCGAGTACTTCCCCCCGCCGCTGACGACGGTCCGGCAGGACTTCGCCGCCATCGGGCGCCGGAGCATCGGACTCCTGGTGGACCACATCGAGGGCCGCGCCACGAAGACCGAGCACCTCCTGGTGGAACCGCAGCTGATCATGCGGGCGAGCACGCGCCCTCCGAACGAGGCCTGACGCGAAGGGCGACTTCGGCGGCCGCCGCGTTCCGGCGGGGGCGGGTCGGGGCGGGTCGGGGCGGGCTCCGGCTGGGCCGGATTGGGCCAGGTCGGGTTGGGCTGGGCTCCGGCTGGGTCGGGGTTGGGGGCTGGGCTGGGCTGGGCCGGGTTGGCTGGGGCTGGGTCGGGCTGGGCTGGGCTCCGGCCAGGTCGGGCCGGGCCAGGTCGGGCCAGGTCGGGCCGGGTCGGGCTGGGCTCCGGCCGGGCCGGGTTGCCCCTCCAGGGTGGGCCGGGCTCCGGTCGGGCTCCCGCCGCGTCGGTCCGGGTCGGGCGGGGTCGGGCGGGTGCGGACTCCGGCCGGGTCGGGCTCTCCGGGCCTGCTTCCCGGCCGGATCGGGCCGGTGGCGGGGCGCCGCGTCGGCCGGTGACAGGCTCTTCCGTCGGCCGGTGACGGGCTCTTCCGCCGGACCGGCGGCAGGGGCCTTCTGTCGGCCGGTGACAGGGTCCTTCCGCCGGCTGTTCGCCCTCCGGCGCCGCGCGCCCGGGGCCGCCGTGGGGCGGCCGCGGCGGCGGCCTCTTCGCGCGACGCGTGAGCGCTCACTTCAGAGGCATTCTTTCTCGCCCGATGTTCGACAGAACTGCACCCAGCTCTTGTTCAACTCAATTGTGAGCGTTAACAATCAGAGTGCTCCTCTGGCTCCTGCTCCTGCCCCTGCTCCCGACGAGAGAGACCGCATCGTGAGCTCACACGTTCTTCCCGGTCCCGTGGTCCGCCACCACCCCGAGGCATGCACCATCGGAGTCGACTTCGGCACCCTCTCCGGGCGCGCCGTCGTGGTCAGGGTCCGGGACGGCGCCGAACTCGGTTCGTCGGTCCACGCGTACCGCCACGCCGTCATCGAGGACCGCCTGCCCTCCGGCGGAGCCCCCCTGCCCCCCGACTGGGCCCTGCAGCACCCCGAGGACTGGCGCGAC
Source organism: Streptomyces sp. R302 (assembly GCF_012927245.1). Taxonomy (GTDB): domain Bacteria; phylum Actinomycetota; class Actinomycetes; order Streptomycetales; family Streptomycetaceae; genus Streptomyces. The sequence continues at coordinate 78,490 of NZ_JABBGE010000006.1, read as the reverse complement.
GTCCTGCGCACCGCGGTTCCCGGGGCGCTCGCCGACGCGGGTGTCGATCCGGCCCACGTCATCGGCATCGCCACCGACTTCACCGCCTGCACCGTCCTGCCGACCACCCCGGACGGCACTCCGCTCGCCCTGACGCCCGAGTGGGCCGACCGCCCGCACGCCTGGCCCAAACTGTGGAAGCACCACGCGGCCCAGGGGCAGGCCGACCGCATCAACGCCCTCGCGCACGCCCGGGGCGAGAAGTGGATCGCGCGGTACGGCGGCAGGATCTCCGCAGAGTGGCAGTACGCGAAGGCCCTCCAGGTACTGGAGGAGGACCCCGCCGTCTACGCCGCCTGCGCCCGCTGGATCGAGGCGGCCGACTGGATCGTCTGGCAGCTCACCGGCACCGAGTCCCGCAACACCTGCACCGCCGGCTACAAGGGCATCCACCAGGACGGCACCTACCCCTCGCCGGACTTCCTCGCCGGGCTCCACCCGGACTTCGCCGACTTCCCCGCCACGCGCCTGGAGCACCCGCTGTCGCCCCTGGGCTCCCGGGCCGGCGGACTGAGCGCCCGGGCCGCCCGCTGGACCGGCCTCCCGGAGGGCGTCGCCGTCGCCGTCGGCAACGTCGACGCCCACGTCGCCGCGCCCGCCGCGGGCGCCGTCGAGAACGGCCGGATGCTCGCCATCATGGGCACCTCCACCTGCCACGTCCTCAACGCCGCCACCCTCGCCGAGGTCCCCGGCATCTGCGGCGTCGTCGACGGCGGCATCGTGGCCGGCTCCTACGGCTACGAGGCCGGCCAGAGCGCGGTCGGCGACATCTTCGCCTGGTGGCTCCGGCAGGGTGTCCCGGACGACTACCGCGCCGAGGCCGAGGCGTCGGGCGAGGACCTGCACGAACTCCTGACCCGCAAGGCCGCGCACCAGCCGGTCGGCGCGCACGGGCTCGTCGCCCTGGACTGGATGAACGGCAACCGCTCCCCCCTGGTCGACCACCACCTCTCCGGCGTCATCGCCGGCCTCACCCTCGACACCCGGCCCGAGGACGTCTACCGGGCCCTGCTCGAAGCCACCGCCTACGGCACCCGGCTGATCGTCGAGGGCTTCGAGGCCGGGGGAATCCCCGTCGAGGAGTTCATCGTCACCGGCGGCCTGAAGAAGAACGCGCTCCTCATGCAGATCCACGCCGACGTGCTCCGCCGCCCCGTCTCCCTCGGCACCTCCGAACAGGGGCCGGCCCTCGGCTCGGCCATCCACGCCGCCGTCGCCGCCGGCGCCCACCCCGACGTCCGCTCCGCCGCCGCCGTCATGGGCGGCGTCCAGCGCCACGCGTACCTGCCCGACCCCGCGCGGGCGGATGCCTACGACGCGCTGTTCGGCGAGTACCGGGCCCTGCACGAGCACTTCGGCACCGGCGCCGACCTCCTCCTGCACCGCCTGCGACGTATCCGCAACACCGCACACGCCGCTACCACCGGCTGACCGACCCGACCTCCCCGCCCCAGCACCTTCGAGGAGCACACCCGACATGACGCTCGCCCCGCCCGACCGTGAGATCTGGTTCCTCACCGGCAGCCAGGCCCTCTACGGCGACGACACCCTGGCCCAGGTCGCCGACCAGTCCCGCGCCCTCTGCGACACCCTCGCCGGGCAGCCCCGGATGACCGTCCGCCTGGTGTGGAAGCCGGTCCTCACCGACGCGGCCGCCATCCGCGCGATCTGCCTGGAGGCCAACGCCGACGACCGCTGCATCGGCCTGATCGCCTGGATGCACACCTTCTCCCCGGCCAAGATGTGGATCGCCGGCCTCGACGCCCTGCGCAAACCCCTGCTCCACCTGCACACCCAGGCCAACCGCGAACTGCCCTGGTCCACCATCGACATGGACTTCATGAACCTGAACCAGGCCGCCCACGGCGACCGCGAGTTCGGCTTCGTCCAGACCCGCCTCGGCGTCCCGCGCAAGACCGTGGCCGGCCACGTCACCACGCCCGACGTCGTCGACCGCGTCGCCGGATGGGCCCGCGCCGCCGTCGGCCGCGCCGAACTCACCACCCTCAGACTGGCCCGGTTCGGCGACAACATGCGCGACGTCGCCGTCACCGAGGGCGACAAGGTCGAGGCCCAGCTGCGGTTCGGCGTCTCGGTCAACACCTACGGCGTCAACGACCTCGTCGCCGCGGTCGACGCCGCTGACGAGTCCACCGTCACCTCCCTCGTCAAGGAGTACCAGGACCTCTACGCCCTCGCCCCCGAGCTGCGGCCCGGCGGCGAGCGCCACGACTCCCTGCGCTACGCCGCCCGCGTCGAAGCCGGGCTGCGCACCTTCCTCACGGAAGGCGGGTTCCGCGCGTTCACCACCAACTTCGAGGACCTCGGGGGCCTGCGCCAGCTGCCCGGGCTCGCCGTGCAGCGCCTGATGGCGGACGGGTACGGCTTCGGCGGCGAAGGGGACTGGAAGACCTCCACCCTGCTGCGCACGCTGAAGGCGATGGCGTACGGCCTGCCCGGTGGCACCTCCTTCATGGAGGACTACACCTACGACCTGACGCCCGGTCAGGAGCTCATCCTCGGCGCCCACATGCTGGAGGTCTGCCCCTCGCTCACGACGGCGACGCCCAGCTGCGAGATCCATCCGCTCGGCATCGGCGGACGCGAGGACCCGGTCCGCCTCGTCTTCGACGCGGATCCCGGTCAGGCCGTCGTCGTCGGTCTCGCCGACATGGGGGACCGGTTCCGCCTCGTCGCCAACCGCATCGACGTCGTCGCCCCGCCCGAGCCGCTGCCCCGGCTCCCCGTCGCCCGAGCCGTCTGGCGGCCCCGCCCCGACCTGCGTACCTCCACCGAGGCATGGCTGACGGCCGGAGCGCCCCACCACACCGTCCTGACCACCGCGCTCGTCGGCGAGGAGATCGACGACCTCGCCGAGATGCTGCGGACCGAACTCGCCGTCATCGACGAGGACACCACCGTCCGGCGCTTCACGCGCGAGCTGCGCTGGAACCAGGCGTACCACCGTCTGGCCCAGAGCCTGTGACCGCGCCCACCGGAAGGGAGTCCTCCGTGAGCACCGCCGTGTCCAAGGAACTGCGCCGAGAGGTGCTGGAGGCCAACCTCCGCATTCCCCGAGCCGGTCTCGCCACCCTCACCTGGGGGAACGTGAGCGGAGTGGACCGGGAGGCCGGCGTCTTCGTGATCAAGCCCTCGGGCGTGACCTACGACGTCCTCACCGAGGAGGACCTCGTCGTCGTCGCGCTGGCCGACGGGAGCGTGGTGGAGGGCCGGCTGCGCCCGTCCACCGACACGGAGACGCACCGGAGCCTCTACCTGGCCTTCCCCTCGATCGGAGGCGTGACCCACACGCACTCCACCCACGCCGTCGCCTTCGCCCAGGCCCGGCGGCCGATCCCGGTGCTCGGCACGACCCACGCGGACACCTTCAACGGGCCCGTCCCCGTCACCGCCGCCCTCACGCCCGAGCAGTGCGCCACGGACTACGAGTACAACACCGGCCAGGTCATCGTGGACCTGCTGGACCGTGACGACACCCGGGCCAGGGAGGTCCCCGGCGCCCTGGTCGCCCACCACGGGCCCTTCACCTGGGGCGCCGACGCCACCTCGTCCCTGGAGCACGCCATCATCTGCGAGGCGGTGGCCGAGATGGCCCTCCGCACCCTCGCCCTGGGCCCGGTCGAACCCCCGCAGCACCTCCTGGACCGCCACTTCACACGCAAGCACGGGCCGGATGCCTACTACGGCAACCCTTCCTCCGCGTGACCGCGCCGAGGGGAGCCAGGACCATCCTGGCTCCCCTCCCTGGTGCGAGGTGTCACGGCTACGGTCAGCCGCGGGTCCAGCGTTGGTTGGTGCCGTTCCAGCAGGAGTAGAGCTGGATCAGGGTGCCGTTCGCGGTGCCGTTGGCGGCGGCGTCGAGGCAGAGCCCGGACTGGACTCCGACGATGGATCCGTCGGATCCGAGCCGCCACTTCTGGTTGTCACCGCCCCAGCAGCTGTAGATCTGCACCTTGGTGCCGTTGGCGGTGCCGGCGGCGTCCAGGCACTTGTCGCCGTAGACCCTGAGCTCGCCCGCGGCGGTGTAGGTCCACTGCTGGTTGGTGCGGCCGTTGCAGTCCCACAACTGGACCTGCGTGCCGTCGGTGGTGACGGCGCCGGGCACGTCCAGGCAGCGGCCGGAGGCGACGCCCTTGATCTGGCCGGAGCCGGGGGACGGAGTCGGCGTGGGGGTCGGGTTGGGGTTGGGGGAGACGGCGTTGAGCGCGTTGAGGACGGAGGTGTAGGCCGGCTTCTTGCTGCCGTCGCCGTTGAACAGCAGCGGCGTGTGCTCGGCCCGCCAGGAGTCGGTGTCGCGCACCCCCCAGACGGTGATGCCGAGGCAGCGCGGGACGGCGAGGCAGTCGTTGGTGACGTTGGCGTAGGTGGTGCCCGAGGCGCCCTGGATGTCGAGTTCGGTGACGGCCACGTCGACGCCGAGGGCGGCGAAGCTCTGGAGGGTGGTGCGGAAGTTGCTGTTGTAGGGGCTGCCGTTGTTGAAGTGCGACTGGAAGCCGACGCAGTCGATGGGAACGCCGCGCTGCTTGAAGTCCTTGACCATGGCGTACACGGCCTGGGTCTTGGCCCAGGTCCAGTTGTCGGTGTTGTAGTCGTTGTAGCAGAGCTTGGCGGCCGGGTCGGCGGCGCGCGCGGTGCGGAAGGCGACCTCGATCCAGTCGTTGCCGCTGCGCTGCAGGTTGGAGTTGCGCCGGGCGCCCGAAGTGCCGTCCTCGAAGGCCTCGTTCACGACGTCCCACTGGGCGATCTTGCCCTTGTAGTGGCCCATCACGCCGTTGATGTGGTTGATCATCGCCTGGCGCAGCGTGCTGCCCTCGAGTGCCTGCATCCAGCCGGGCTGCTGCGAGTGCCAGGCCAGGGTGTGGCCGCGCACCTGCTTGCCGTTCTGCACCGCCCAGTTGTAGACGCGGTCGCCGGCGGTGAAGTTGAACTGCCCCCGCTGCGGCTCGGTGGCGTCGATCTTCATCTCGTTCTCGGCCGTCACCATGTTGAACTCGCGGTTCGCGATCGTCGTGTACGTCGAGTCGCCGAGCCGGCCCGAGGCGATGGCGGTGCCGAAGTACCGGCCGCTCTGCGCCGCCGCTTTGCCGAGCGTGGTCTCGGCGGCCTGCGAGGCCGACGGTGCGACCAGTACGGCGGCGGAGCCGAGGACGCCGACGATCAGCGCCGCGCCCAGGCCGCCGATTCTCCGGCGGACGCTGGAAGGGGAACGAGTGGGTGAACGCATGGCTGGGCCTCCAGGAGGTGAATCGAGAATGTTGCGGAAACGGCGGAAGGAATCTCCGTCCGCGGCGTCGATGCCCATGGGAAAACGCGCATGCCGCCGGGGTGCGAAGAATTCGAGACCGGCACCGTGGTGCGGCGGCGAAGAAGTCGAGCCGCCTCAGGAATCAGTGTGGAAATGCGACAGGAGCATGTCAACGGTTTCGAGGATGTTTCGAAGTCCCCGGGAAGTCGAAAGATTTCGCTGCGGAAGGCACGCGAAATCCAGGAGCGGCTTGAATGCCCCGGCGGCGGAAATGGCCGCGAATGCGCCGTCCGGTGACGTCGCTAACAGTCCGACGAATTCCGCGGACGCGGATGCGGACGCGGATGCGGGCGCGTAGGCGGATACGTGAGGTCGAACCGCGTGAAACGGGCGCTGTCGGCGGACGGGTGGCCGTCGGAGGTGGCGTAGAGGCCGACCTGGACGCTGGTGAACCGCGGGGCGAGGAAGCCGGATTCGACGGTGGCCAGTTCCCGCCAGACGCCGCCTGGGGCGAGGTCGGCGCGGGCGAGCACCTCGGGCCCGCGGCGGAGGGTGAGTCCTTCCGCCGTGCGGGGGAGGAGACGGGCGTCGTCGTCCAGGACGACGGCGAGGCCGGCCTGTTCGTACGGCGCCGCGGGCGTGAAGGGCAGCGCGGTGGACACGTCGCAGGCGGGCTGCTCCTGGGGCCGGACCAGCAGGGACGGGGTGCCGCGTCCGCCGAGCCGTTCGGGACGGAGCCGGAGCCCGCCGTCGCCGGTGGTCCGGAACGGGGTGCGTGGGGTACGCAGGGTGCTCCGGTCCGCGGAGAGGGCGGCGAAGTCGTCGTGGAGACGGGGGTGGGTACGGGGGCCGGTGCGGCCGGCAGGGGAGAAGACCGGCCGGCCGTCGCTCCAGGTCACCCTGGCGAGGAAGGTCTCGCGGCCGATCGCGGAGCCCCGGCGGACGCCCAGGAGGACGGCCCGCCAGTCGCCGTCCGGGGTCCGGACGAGGTCGGCGTGCCCGGTGCAGGCGACCGGGCCCGTGGCGGGCGGCGGCACGGGGTTGCCGGGGACGCCCTCGTACGGGCCCGTCACGTGACGGGCGCGGGCGGCCACCACGCTGTGGTCCGCCTCGGTGCCGCCCTCCGCGGTGAGCAGGAGACAGGAGCCGTCGACCTTGTACAGGTGCGGGGCCTCCACCCAGCGCGTGCCCGCCCGGCTCCCCGACCACAGGACGTACTCGGGGCCCGTGAGCCGCCGCTCGCGGGGGAGGAACCAGGCCCGACCGCCGCCGTCACCGCCGCGGTCGCCGCCCTCGCCGTTGCCCTCGCCCTCGCCGTCGCTCCCTTCGTCGAAGAACAAGGACGGGTCGAAGCCCTCGCCCTCCAGCCACCGCGGCTCCGACCACGGCCCCGCCGGGTCGGTGGCCGTGACGACGAAGCGGCCGGGCCCGTCCATCAGCGTGCAGACGAGAGGGAACACCCCGTCATGGTGTCTGATCGTGGCAGCGAAGAGACCGCGTGAGGGCGCGCACCCGTCGAGGTCGAGCTGGGACGGCCGGTCGAGCGCGGAGCCGAGGCGCCGCCAGTGCACGAGACCGCGGCTGTGGAACCCGGACGGTACGGGGTCACCGAAGGGCGGGCTCATGGGGCGGGGGCGGGGCCGGGGGCGAGGACGCGGGTGAGGGCGAGGACGGGGACGGGACCGGGTGCGAGGCCGACCGGCACGGACGGCGCGCGGCCGGCCGGAGGGCGTACCGGCGTGTGGAGAGCGGAGGCGCCACGCCCGGACGGGGGCGGGAGGGGGGCGCGCCAGGGCTCGTACAAGGGATCCTCCTAGGGACGAGGCGGGGCGGTGGAGACCCGGACCTTGAGTTCGGTCGAGAGCTCCATCCGGGGGCTGACCAGGGGCTGGCCGTCCATGAGCTGGAACAGGGTGCGGGCGGCGACCCGGCCCATCTCCTCCAGCGGCTGGCGCACCGTCGTCAGCGGCGGCGACAGCCAGTCGCACATCGGCAGGTCGTCGAAGCCGACCACGCTGAGGTCCCGCGGGATGCTCAGGCCACCCTGCCGGGCGGCTTCGTAGACGCCCATCGCCTGCTGGTCGCTGCCCGCGAAGACGGCGGTGGGCGGTTCGGGGAGGGCGAGCAGCTCCTGGGCGCAGCGGAAGCCGCCCTCGTGCTGGAAGTCGCCGAACCGGATCAGGTCGCGGTCGACCTCGATCCCGGCCCGCTCCAGGGCGGCCCGGTATCCGTCGATGCGGGCCTGGCTGCAGAGCATCTCCTTGCGTCCGCCGATCGCGGCGATCCGGCGATGCCCCAGCTCCAGCAGGTGCTCGGTGGCGGAGAGGCCGCCGGCCCAGTTGGTCGCCCCGACGCTCGGCACGCCGTTGCCCGGCAGGTCGATCGGGTCGATGACGACCAGCGCCGCCCCGGTCCGCTCGACCTGGGCACGCTGGGCGTGGGTGACCGAGGCGGTGACGAGAATGACGCCGTCGCTGTGGTGCCGGGCCGGCAGCGCGGTCCAGCCGGAGGGCGCGGCCTCGCCAGGCGGGACGAGCGACACGACGGTGGCGACGCTCCGCTGGGCGCACTCGGCCTCGACGCCGCGGAGTATCTCCACCGCCCACGCGCTGTCCAGACCGCCGATGATCAGGTCGACGAGTCCCGATCTGCGGCCTCTGCCCTGCCGGCCGGGCGGGAGGTAGTGGTGAGCCTGGAGCAGGCCCTCGATCCGTTGGCGGGTCGAGGGGGCGACATCGGAGCGGCCGTTGATCACCTTGGACACGGTGGCCTGGGAAACCCCCGCTTCCGCGGCGATGACGGCCAGGGTCGGGCGCTGCTCGCTCAACTTCTCTCCTCTGCGCGGATGTCTCCGGCCGACAGGTATCGCAAACTTTCGATGAGTTTCCGGGCGTCCCGACCTGCTGTCAACCCTGCGAACAGTCATTGAGTGCAGATAAATTGACGCGGGGTCTTGACCGATAGGGCTCACGTTCCTAGTTTGTGGCAGCGCGGAATTCGAGAGTATTTCGAAAAAGTTTCGGGCGCGTCCGCCCCGGCATTCCCCACCCGGAGGTCCCATGGCCAACACCCTCCCGAGCCGACGAAGCTTCCTGGCCCTCACGGGCTTGACGGCCCTGTCCGTCTCCCTGACGGCGGCCTGCGGGGCCGACGGATCAGGCGGCTCGCCGCCGGGCGACGGCAAGGTGTCGTTCGCGTGGTGGAACATCGCCACCACCGAGCCGGGCAAGTCCCTCTTCCCGGAGATCTCCTCGGCGTTCACGTCCGCTCACCCGAACGTCGCGATCCAGACGACCTCGTTGGAGAACGAGGCGTTCAAGTCCAAGCTGACCGCCACCACTTCGTCGGGCAAGCTCCCCGACGTCTTCCAGACCTGGGGTGGCGGCGTGCTGCGGCAGCAGGTCGACGCCGGTCTCGTCGAGGACCTCACCGACCTCCTCGACTGGTCGTCCGAGCTCACCCCGGTCTCGCTCCAGGCGTACCAGTTCGAGGGTCGGACCTACGGAGTGCCCTACGACATCGGCATGGTCGGCTTCTGGTACAACAAGAAGCTCTTCGCCAGGGCCGGGATCACCACCCCGCCGGCCACCTGGTCCGAACTCCTCGAAGACGTCGGGAAGCTCAAGGCGGCGGGCATCACCCCGATCGCCCTCGCCGGCAAGGAGAAGTGGCCGGGCCACTACTACTGGGCCTATCTCGCGATGCGCGTCGCCGGCCTCCCCGCACTGCAACAGGCCGCCACCGACAAGGACTTCACGGGTGCCGGATTCGTGCAGGCCGGCGTCCACCTCAAGGAGCTGGTCGACCTCCAGCCCTTCCAGCCGGCCTTCCTCGGCGCCGGTTACGCGACCCCCGGAGGCCAGGCCGCGACCATGGGCAACGGCCAGGCCGCCATGGAGCTGATGGGGCAGTGGGGTCCGTCGGTGCAGAAGGACGCGGGCGCCGGCCTCGGAGCGGACCTGGGCTTCTTCCCCTTCCCGACGGTCGACGGCGGTGTCGGCCGGGCCACCGAGGTGTTCGGCGGTGGCGGCGGCTTCGCGCTGCGCAAGGGAGCTCCCAAGGAGGCGCTGGACTTCCTGAAGTTCTTCGTCCTGGAGAACGAGTCGAAGCTGCTGGCCTCCAACGGCTACCTGCCGGTGGTCAAGGGCGCCGAGAGCCAGCTCACCGACGCCAACAAGAAGGTGGTGGCCGAGAGCCTGGTCGGGGCGACCGGCTTCCAGCTCTTCCTCGACCAGGCGTATCCGCCGGCGGTCGGCCAGGAGGTCAACGACAGCGTCGCCGACCTCATCGCGGGCAAGAAGACGCCCGAGCAGGTCACCGCGTCGATCACCGAGGCTGCGAAGAGTGCCTGACGCCGTGGCCACCCTGACGAAGGAGCGGACGGAGGACGCCGTGCCGGTACGCCGCCCGCCCGCCCCGGTCCGGTCGCTCCTGCGCGGGTGGCGGGACTGGGCCTCGGTCGCCTGGTTCCTCGTACCGGCCCTGGTCCTCTTCCTCGTCTTCGTCCTCGCCCCGATCGTCGTCGCCGTCTTCACCGGCTTCTTCAAGTGGGGCGGGATCGGCCCCATGGACGACTTCGTCGGCTTCGCGAACTACACCCGGCTCTTCGGCGACCAGGTCTTCCTCGGCGATCTGGGCCGCGGACTGTACCTGATCGTCCTGTCGATCACGGTGCAGCTGCCGTTCGCGCTGTTCACCGCGGTCCTGCTCAACCAGCGGCTGCGCGGCCGGGCCGTCTACCGGATGCTGTTCTTCGCCCCGTACATCCTGTCCGAGGTCGTCACGGCCGTCCTCTTCACGATGATCTTCCTGCCCGGGACCGGCATGGCCGACCACCTCGTCGGCCTCCTGGGCCTGGAGGGCCTGCAGGGCAGGTGGCTCGCCGACCCCTCGACCGTCATGCCGACCCTGTTCGTGGTCATGGTCTGGAAGTACTTCGGCTTCCACATGATGCTCTTCCTCGCCGGTCTGCAGAGCATCCCGGCGGAGATCCTGGAAGCCGCCTCCATCGACGGCGCCGGCGCCTGGCAGCGCTTCCGGCACGTGACGCTGCCGCTGCTCGGCCCGACGATCCGGATCAGCGTCTTCCTCTCGGTCATCGGCTCCATCCAGCTCTTCGACCTCGTCTGGGTCATGACCGCGGGCGGGCCCAACCACTCCTCCGAGACGATGGCGATCGCGATGTTCCAGTCCGGGTTCAAGCGGTACCAGGTCGGCTACGCCAGCGCCATCAGCGTGGTGCTCTTCATGATCAGCCTGGTCTTCTCCCTCTTCTACCAGCGCTACGTGCTCCGCCGTGACCTGAGCGGGGCCGTCACCACGGGAGGCGGCCGGTGAACGCCCGCAGGACGGCACGCGGCCTCTCGCTGCACACCGTGATCTGGCTGATCGGCGCCTTCGTCGTCGTCCCCCTGATCTACGCGGTGATCTCCGGGTTCAAGAGCACCGGCGAGCTCACGAGCAACCCGTTCGGGCTGCCGGAGCAGTGGAAGATCGGCAACTACACCGGAATCCTCGGCGACGGGATGTTCTGGCGGCAGATCGCCAACAGCGCGGGCATCGCGATCGGTACGACGTTCTGCACGGTGGGGGCCTCCGCGATGGCGGCGTTCGTCCTGGCCCGCTACGCCTTCCGCGGCCGTGAGCTGTTCTACGGGCTGTTCACGATCGGGCTGATGTTCCCGTTCGCGGTGGCCGTCCTGCCGCTCTTCCTGATGCTGCGCACCTTCGGCCTGCTCGACAACCCGCTCGGGGTGATCCTCCCGCAGGCGGCCTTCGGGCTCCCCATGACGATCATCATCCTGCGCGGCTTCTTCCGGACCATCCCGGCGGAGGTGGAGGAGGCCGCCGTCATGGACGGCTGCGGCAGGTTCCGCTTCTTCTGGACGATCCTGCTGCCGATGGCGCGCCCGGCCCTGGGCACGGTCTCCGTGCTGGCGATCGTCGCGAGCTGGAACAACTTCTTCCTGCCGCTGCTGGTGTTCAACGACCCGAAGTGGCAGACGATCCCCGTCGGCGTCCAGCAGTTCCAGGGCCAGTACTCGACCGACTACGCGCTCGTCCTCGCCTACATCGTGCTCGCCATGGTCCCCGCCCTCGCCTTCTACGCCGTCGCCGAGCGGCAGTTGATCGGCGGCCTCACCGCGGGCGCCACCAAGGGCTGACCCGTCCACCCCCACCCCTCCACCTCCCCAGGAGACCCAGTGAAACGTCTGACCGCCCTGACAGCCGTCGTATTGTTAGCGCTAACAACTCAGGCCGCGGCCGAACCCGCCGCCCCCGCCCGCCCCGGCATCGACTTCCGCGCCGAGCTCCAGCCCATCGACGGATTCGGCTTCTCCATGGCCTTCCAGCGGGCCGACCTGCTGCACGGCGCGCGCGGCCTCGGCCCCGCGAAACAGCGCGAGGTGCTCGACCTGCTGCTCAGCAAGGAGAAGGGCGCCGGGCTTTCCATCCTGCGCCTCGGCATCGGTTCGTCGACCGACCGGGTCTACGACCACATGCCGACGATCCTGCCGACCGACCCCGGCGGACCGGACGCCACGCCGACGTACGTCTGGGACGGCTGGGACGGCGGCCAGGTCTGGCTCGCCAAGGAGGCCAAGGCGTACGGCGTCGAGCGGTTCTTCGCCGACGCCTGGAGCGCGCCGGCCTTCATGAAGACCAACGACAGCGAGAACGACGGCGGTGAACTCCGCCCCGAATGGCGCCAGGCCTACGCGAACTACCTCGTCCAGTACGCGAAGTTCTACCAGCGGGAAGGCATCCCGATCACCGACCTGGGGTTCACCAACGAACCCGACTGGACGGCCACCTACGCCTCGATGCGCTTCACCCCGCAGCAGGCCGTCGACTTCCTCAAGGTGCTCGGGCCGACCGTCCGCGCGTCCGGGCTGAAGACGGAACTGGTCTGCTGCGACGTCGCCGGCTGGGACCGGCAGGTCGCCTACACCGAGGCCATCGAAGCCGACCCCGCCGCCGACCGGGCCGTGCGGACCATCACCGGCCACCGCTACAGCGGTCCCACCACGGTCCCGCAGCCCACCGACAAGCGCGTGTGGATGTCGGAGTGGTCGCCGGACGGCACCACCTGGAACGAGAACTGGGACGACGGCAGCGGCTACGACGGCCTCACCGTCGCCGCCGACATCCAGACCACCCTGACCACCGGCAACGCCAACGCCTACGTCTACTGGGTCGGCGCGTCCCTCGGCTCGACCCGTGGACTCATCCAGCTCGCCAACCCCGGCGACGACTACCGGGTCTCCAAGCGGTACTGGGCGCTGGCCGCCTTCAGCCGCTTCATCCGCCCCGACGCCGTCCGCGTACCGGTCACGAACGCCGACCCGGCGCTCCAGGTCACCGCCTTCCGCAACACCGACGGCAGCCGCGTCGTCGAGATCCTCAACACCGCGACCACCGAGACCTCCACCACCTTCACCCTGCGCGGCGGGCACGACCGGCACCCCGACGCGTACGTGACCGACGAGACCCGCTCGATCACCCCGTCCGACGTCGTCTCCGTCCGCGGAACCACCCTCACGGCCACCCTCGCCCCGCGCGCGCTGACCACCATCGTCCTCGACTGAACCGTCACCATCCGAGGAGTCACCCATGTCCCTGTCCCGGCATCTCATCGCCCTGTCCGCCGCCGTCTGCATAGCGGCCGGCCTCGCCGCCGCCCCCGCGACCGCCGAGCCCCGGCCCAGGACGCTCGCCGAACTCGCCAAGAAGCACCACAAGTACTTCGGCTCGGCCACCGACAACCCCGAATTCACCGACGCCGCCTACCTGAAGCTCCTCGGCAGCGAGTTCGGACAGACCACCCCCGGCAACGCCATGAAGTGGTACGCCACCGAACCCGAGCCCGGCGTCTTCGACTTCACCGCCGGCGACGAGGTCGTCGACTTCGCCAGGGCCCACCACCAGAAGGTCCGCGGCCACACCCTCGTCTGGCACAGCCAGCTCCCCGCCTGGCTCACCGAGCGCAGCTGGACCGCCGACGAACTGCGCCCCGTCCTCAAGAACCACATCCAGACCGTGGTCCGGCACTACAAGGGCAAGGTCATCCACTGGGACGTCGTCAACGAGGCGTTCAACGAGGACGGCACCTACCGCGAGTCGGTCTTCTACAAGACGCTCGGCCCCGGCTACATCGCCGACGCCCTGCGCTGGGCCCACGAGATCGACCCCCACGCCAAGCTCTACCTCAACGACTACAACGTCGACGGTATCGGCCCCAAGAGCGACGCCTACCACGCCCTGATCAAGCAGCTGAAGGCCGACGGCGTCCCGGTCGAGGGCTTCGGCATCCAGGGCCACCTGGCGCTCCAGTACGGCTTCCCCGCCGACGTACGGCAGAACATGCAGCGCTTCGCCGACCTCGGCGTCGAGGTCGCCGTCACCGAACTGGACATCCGCATGAACCTCCCGGCGACCCCGGACAAGCTCGCCACCCAGGCCACCTGGTACGCCGACTACGTCAAGGCGTGCCTGGAGGTCGAGAAGTGCGTCGGCGTCACCATCTGGGACTACACCGACAAGTACTCGTGGATCCCCTCCGTCTTCCCCGGTGAGGGCGCCGCCCTGCCCTACGACGAGAACCTGGCCCCCAAGCCCGCCTACCACGCGATCAGGAAGGTGCTCGGCGGATGATCAGGACGGCGATCGTCGGGACGGGCGGGATCGCCGGCGTGTGCCACGTCCCCGCCCTCCGGGCACAGGCGCACCGGGCCGAGATCGTGGCGGCCGTCGACGTGGACGCCCTGCGCGCCGAGGACTTCGCGGCCGAGCACGGCATCCACGCCGTCTACACCGACCTGAACACGATGCTCCGGGAGCAGCGACCGGACCTCGTCCACCTCTGCACTCCGCCGTTCCTGCACGCCGAACAGGCCGTGGCCTGCCTGGAGTCGGGGGCGTGGGTGTGGTGCGAGAAGCCGGTGGCCCTGTCGCTGGCCGAGCTCGACCGGATCCAGGCCGCCGAGGGCCCCGCCGTCGCGGGCGCGGTGTTCCAGCACAGGTACGGATCGGGTGCCCGGTACCTGCGGGACCGGATCGCGGCCGGGGCCCTGGGCCGTCCGCTGGTCGCGCAGTGCGTCACGGCGTGGTACCGCGACGACGCCTACTACGACGTCCCCTGGCGCGGCACCTGGCGGAGCGAGGGCGGCGGCCCGACCCTGGGCCACGGCATCCACCAGATGGATCTGATGCTGGACGTGCTCGGCCCGTGGGCCGAGGTCCGCGCGATGGCCGGTCGCCTCGACCGCGACGTCCAGACCGAGGACGTGTCCGCGGCCCTGGTCCGGTTCGAGAACGGAGCCATCGCCACGGTCGTCAACAGCGTCCTCTCCCCGCGCGAGGAGAGCTACCTGCGGTTCGACCTCACCGACGCCACGGTCGAACTGCGGCATCTGTACGGCTACTCCAACGCGGACTGGACGTTCACCGCCAGGTCGCCCGGCGCGCGGTGGGAGCCCCCGGACGACCTGCCCAGCTCGCACACCGCCCAGCTCGCGGCCCTCCTCGACGGTTACGAGGCGGGCATCCGGCCCGACCTCGGCAGGCCGACCATGGAACTGGTCACCGCCCTGTACAAGGCCGCGATCACCGGCCTGCCGGTCCGGCGCGGAGAGATCGACGCGGCCGACCCGTTCTACGGCTCGCTCCACGGAGGACGCACGGAGGTGTTCCGATGACGTCTGTTCCGACGACGTTCGAACTCCTGGAGGACGAGGACGCGCTGACCGTCCGGACCCGAGGCGTCGACCTCTTCCGCTACGTGCACCGGCCGGTCATGGACCCCTTCGAGGCACCGAAGCCCTACCTGCATCCGGTGCGCACGCTCGCCGGCGACGTCGTCACCGGCTACCGGCCGCACGACCACCGCTGGCACAAGGGCGTCCAGTTCACGGCCTCCTGGGTGTCGGGGCAGAACTTCTGGGGCGGCGGCACCTACCTGCGCGGGCGGGGTTACGTCGACCTGCCCAACCTCGGCACGATGCGCAGCCTCACCGTGTCCGCCGGGACCGGCCACGGCCGCGCCGTGATCACCGAGGACCTGGCCTGGCACACGAGCGCGGGGGAGCACTGGATCGACGAACGCCGCACCCTGACCGCCCGCGACGTCGAGACCGACTCCTGGACCCTGGAGGTCACCACCGCGCTCACCAACGTCCACGACGTCACGCTGGTGTTCGGCAGTCCGGGCACCGAGGGCCGGGAACTCGCCGGGTACTCCGGCCTGTTCTGGCGCGGCCCGCGCGCCTTCACCGGCGGCCGGGCGACCGGCCCCGCGATGGGCGAGAAGGGCGACTGGCTGGCCTTCTCCGGCACCCACGACGAGGTCGACCGCGCCTCCACGCTCCTGTTCCAGGACGATCCGGACGCGCCCGGCCGCTGGTTCGTCCGCAGCGAGCCCATCCCCGCCGTCAACCCGTCCCTGGCCTTCGACGAGGAGCTGCCACTGGCCCCGGGCGACACCCTCTCGCGCCGCTACCGGATCGTCGTCGCCGACGGCGCGTGGACCCCCGAGCGCCTGTCCCGACACGTCACGGAGCACCCGTGGTGACACCGCTCCCCGGCGGCGTGGGCGTCTCCGGCCTGACCGTGTACGACTGGGAGGCCGCCGACGGCCTGTGCGGAGGCACCCCCCACATGCACCTCGCCTGCTCGGAGGCGTACATCGTCATCGAGGGCACGGGCAGCGTCCAGACGCTCACCACGAGCGGCTACGCCGACACCCCGCTGCGCCCCGGCGACGTCGTCTGGTTCACCCCCGGGACGATCCACCGCCTCGTCAACGCCGGCGGCCTGCGCCTCGTGGTGCTCATGCAGAACAGCGGGCTCCCCGAGGCCGGCGACGCCGTCTTCACCTTCCCCGCGCCCGTCCTCGCCGACCCCGACGCCTACCGGGCGGCGGCCGCCCTGACCGGCGACCACGCGGCGGCGGCCCGCCGCCGCCGCGACCTGGCGCTCGAAGGCTTCCTCCGCCTGCGCGAGGGCGGGCTCCAGGAGTTCCACACCGCGGCCCACCGCCTGAAGCGCGATCTCCTCGAAGCCTGGTGGATCCGCTGGCGCGACGGCCCGCTGGCCGCGGCCCTCGCGACCGGTGGCCACCTGGCGGCGCTGAGGACCGGAGACCTCTCCCACCTCGACCACGGCGCCGTGGCGCGACTGGAGCGCCCGGAGGACCCGCGCTTCGGCATGTGCGGCCACCTCCACCCCTACCCCGTTCCCACGTCCCACCCCCACTCCCCGAAGGAGCTCGACCGATGAGAACCCACCGCCCACCCCTGGTCCTGAGCCTCGTCCTCGCCGTCCTGTCGTCCCTGCTGCTCGGGGCCACGCTCCTCACGGCCCCGCCCGCCGCCGCGGCGACCGTCGACACCAACGCCTGGTACGTCCTGGTCAACCGCAGCAGCGGCAAGGCCCTCGACGTCTACAACCTGGCGACCGGCGACGGCGCCCGCATCACCCAGTGGGCCAGGAACGACCAGAACCAGCAGCAGTGGCAGTTCGTCGCCTCCGGTGACGGCTACTACCGCGTCAAGTCCCGCCACTCCGGCAAGGTCCTGGACGTCCACAACTTCTCCACTGCCAACGGCGGCGCCGTCGTCCAGTGGACCGACCTGAACGGCACCAACCAGCAGTGGCGGCTCGCCGACAGCGCGGACGGCCACGTCCGGCTCATCGCCCGCCACAGCGGCAAGGCCCTCGAAGTCCAGGGCGCGTCCACCGCCGACGGCGCGAACATCGTCCAGTACGACGACTGGGGCGGCGCCAACCAGCAGTGGCAGCTCGTCAAGGTCGGCTCCGGCACCGGCACTCCGGGCACCTGCGAGCTTCCCTCGACGTACCGCTGGTCCTCGACGGGCGCGCTGGCGCAGCCCAGGCCCGAATGGGCGGCGCTCAAGGACTTCACCGTCGCCCCCCACAACGGCAAGCAGGTCGTCTACGCGACGACCCACGGAGCCGCGGGGACGGGCAGGGGCTGGGGCGGGATGAACTTCGCCCCGTTCACGAACTGGTCCGAGATGGCCTCGGCCGCCCAGAACACCATGCCGTTCACGGCCGTCGCGCCCTCGCTCTTCTACTTCGCGCCGAAGAACGTCTGGGTGCTCGCCTACCAGTGGGGCGGCTCCTCCTTCTCGTACCGGACGTCGAGCGACCCCACGAACCCGAACGGCTGGTCGGCGGAGCAGGTGCTCTTCACCGGCAAGATCGCGGACTCGGGCACCGGTCCCATCGACCACACCCTGATCGCCGACGGGTCGAACATGTACCTGTTCTTCGCCGGTGACAACGGCAAGATCTACCGGGCGAGCATGCCCCTCGGGAACTTCCCGGGCAGCTTCGGCTCGTCGTACACGACGATCATGAGCGACACCGTGAAGAACCTGTTCGAGGCGCCGCAGGTGTACAAGCTCCAGGGCCAGAACCGCTACCTCATGATCGTCGAGGCCCGCGGGGCGAACGAGCACCGCTACTTCCGCTCGTTCACGGCCACCAGCCTCAACGGTACGTGGACGCCGCAGGCCGCGACGGAGAGCAACCCCTTCGCCGGCAAGGCCAACAGCGGTGCCACCTGGACCAACGACATCAGCCACGGCGAGCTGCTGCGGACGAGTGCCGACCAGACCATGACCGTCGACCCCTGCAACCTGCAGTTGCTGTACCAGGGGCGCAGCCCCAGCTCCGACGGCGTCGACTACGGCCTCCTGCCCTACCGGCCGGGCCTGCTGACCATGCGGCGCTGACGCCGTCCGGCGAGCGCCTCGCGTGACCTCCGTACGGGGCCGCAGGTTCGACGCCTGCGGCCCCGTACGGGCCGTTCAGTCGGGGCCGCTCCAGTCGAAGGGGAAGTACTTGCTCGACTTCCCGGTGCGTTCCCAGGTGAAGCCGAACGCGTCGGCGCGGTCGACGGTGGCCCGCCCCCACGTGGCGACCTGGCCAGGGCCCACCTCGGAACCCGGCGCGTTGAGGACCTGCACGCGTGCGCCGTCCGGGGTGGTCGGGCCGGTGAGCGCCTCGGCGGCCGCCGTGACACGGCCCGGGATCTCGGCTCGCCACGAGGCGAGATCCTCGTCGATCTCCACATGGATCGGAACGACGTCCATGCCCCGCATCTCGGGGTGGAACATCGCCCCGAACTCCGCCGGCCACCCGCCCGCCTCACCGCCGAAGACGGCCCCGAGCGCGGCCCGCTGCCGATCGTCGGCCCGCTCGTCGAGGAAGACCGCGGCGTAGGGCTCGGTGTGCGTGCCTGCCCACGGGCTGCCCTCGAAGGAGCCGAGCATCAGGACGTTGAGGTCGTCGAGCCGTACGTCGCCGAAGTTGCCCTCCCGGATGTGCCAGACCAGTACGCCTTCGCAATCTCCATAAGTAGGGGGCTGCGCGAAGGTGCACGGGCAGGGAATCGCGCATTTACACACGTCGAACCAGTCGCCGGCCAGATGCCAGCGCGTTCCGGTGGTGGCCTGCTGTGTCATCTCGCTGCCTCCAGCCGAGCTACGAGCAGCTCACTCGGAGTGACGGGACCGCGTCTCCCGAGCCCGCACCCGGGATCGGAGGGACGGTCTCCCTTCCAGCTTGCACCTCATGCCCCGGCGAGGGAACCGGGCGGCGCCCGCAGGGGATCACATGCCGTCCATGGACGGCATCGAGCCCTCAAGGCCCGGCAGCATCCAGTCCTGGAACGGTGCGAGTACCGCCAGGACGAGGAAGGCGACGCCCACGACGGCGCCGAGGAGTTCACCCCGGGACCACAGCTTCTCCACGAAGATCACCAGGGCCAGTCCGGTCATCGCCGCCACGTTCATCACGCCGAGCGGAACGAAGACGACCATCAGCCCCGCACAGCAACCGACGCAGTACACGCCGTGGTGGAGACCGACCCGCAGGTCGCGGGCCGGCCGCCGGAAGCCGGCGTACCGCACCAGTTGGCTGAGCGGGTCGCGGCAGTGCCGCAGGCAGACGTTCTTGAGGGGGCCGAGCTGGTACAGGCCGGCGAGCAGGAAGGCGACCGCACCGATCCAGCGCCCGGCGGTGGGATGGTCCTCCACCAGGGCGCCGGTGACGGCCAGGGCCGCGTAGACGAGCAGCCCGAAGGCGGTCCACACGAGCAGATATCCGCCGGCGAACCCGACGGTACGGGCGGTCCGGGTCCAGCCGGAGGACTGGCGGCCGATCCCCCGTACCCAGGAGAGGGCCACGGGCGCCATGGACGGCAGCATCATGGCCGCCATCATGATCACCCAGAGCAGCAGGAACAGGGGCAGCGCCATTCCCATGGTGCCGGGTTCGACGCCCATGTCCCGGGCCTGGCCGAGGGTCAGCACCCAGGCGGGCACCGTGATCAACACGACGACGCCCCAGGCGACGGCGAGACTCCGCGTGGACCGCAACCCGCCGCCGGCTCCGGTCGGGGCGGTCGGCCGGGCGGGTGCGAAGGCGGAGATCCGGCTGCGGCGCATCGGTGTGTCTTCCTACGACTGCTCCCAGCACAGCACACGTCCGCCCGCGATGCGAGCGGTCCGGCGCGGTAGCGGTCCCGTGGGCGGTCGGCCCGGCGAACGCGCGGGTCCGTGGAGCCCGCGGACTCAGTTCCCGTGGACGGGCCCGACCAGCACGCCGCGGCAGTGGTCCCAGGCCGGCTCGGACAGCAGCGGCCTCCACCGAGTGAACAGGTCGAGGAGGTCGGCGCCGTAGCGGATGCGGACCTCGGGGCTGATCGCGGCGATGTCCAGCTCGTTGGCGGCGGTGAGTTCGGCGAAGTCCCGACGCGCTTCGAGGCTCGGATGCGTCGGTGCGCCGGTGAACCGATCGACGAACGTGCCCGGGTCGTCGGCCAGTCCGCGGTAGGAGGACTCGCGGTCGCAGGAGGCGTAGGAATAGACGAGCGCCTCGGCCTCGACGCCGATCGCGTCGGCCAGCTCCGCCCGGCGCCCCAGGCCCAGCAGTGCGACCGGGAACCCGTCGGTCCCGTAGAACGCGTGACACAGCCCGGCCGAAACCAGCGCCGGGCGAGCGCCCCACGAGGCGAGCAGGCCGCTGACTCGCTGCAGGTGCGCCAGCAGCGTACCGCCGGGATGCTCGATCCTCTCGGCTCCGGCCGCTCGCAGGATCGCCAGCGCTTTCGCGGTCATCTCAGCATCACCCATCCGAACGGTCGCCGTACGATCCGACATCACCCGTGATCGTAGAGCGGCAGACGGCCGATCACGCCGCAATCGCGTCAGCTCGTCCGACAACAGCCCGCGCTCGAAGCCCCCTTCGTCACGGACCGGCGGGACGATGCCCCGTCGGGCTCTTGCTGCCACCGACGTGCTGCGCGGGGCGCTCGGCCGGCGCCCCGGCGCACGGCGCGGCGCGTCCGCCGAGCCACAGGGGCGAGAGGCCGGGCAGGTCCGGATGCCGTGGCCGGGCCAGACCGGGGCCCCGTCGTGCAGGCCCTCGGTGTCGTGCCACATCCGGTTGCGGGTGACGAGCCGTGCTCCCGCGGCGGCGGACGAGCTCGTGGTCGGCGCCGATGCCCCCGCCGGCCACGATGACGGCTTGGGCGGTCGGTTCGAAGACGCCCACCCGGTTCCGGTGGGTGGCCACGCCGCGCGGCACAGGGTCTTCGGCGAGCAGGGTGCCCCGTACACAGTGGGCGACGCCGTCCGTCACGACCAGTTCGTCGACGCGGTGGCGGTGGTGGACGCGCAGCAGCCCCGCGCGGGTCGCCGCGTTCGGCCCTGCCGACGGTGGACAGGAAGCGGATGCCGTGACCCGCCGGCCAGGCCCGCTTCTCCCCGGCCGCGAACTCGACGTAGGCACGGGCCATGCGGACGCCCCAGGAATCCGTGTCGCCCGCGTGGGCGAGGCGGTCGAAGCCCGCGCAGCCCCGCCAGTCGCTCCAGGCGGGCACGAACGAGTCCTTCGTCCCCATCCACCGGGCGAGTCGGCGAGGAAGCGCCCGCCGAGGGACCAGCGGGCCCGTCCGCAGAGATCGGCCGGTCCCTCCTGGGCGGCGAGGGCGACCTTCCGGCCTCGGGAGGTCGGCTCGTGGGCGGCCACGAGTCCAGGCGCGGGAGCTGCCGTGCGGCGAGTTCTTCCGCGGCGCGGTCCTCGACCGGCGCCCCGCTCAGGGATCCGGACCGGTCGCCAGCACCTCGGCGGAGCGCTGCCGTCCGAGGCGTGAGACCACCGGGCGGAACGTCTCGTCGCTTTCTCCCAGCCACCTCTCATTCGCGATGGAGAGACCCACTACATTGTTGCAAGTGAGATCGAAAGCGGCCTACGGTGTCGCGCATGCAGACCTACACCATCGGGCAGGCCGCCCGTCTGCTGGGCGTCAGTCCCGACACGGCGCGGCGCTGGGCGGACGCGGGCAGGGTCGCCACCCGGCGTGACGAGAGCGGCCGGCGCGTCATCGACGGGAAGTCGCTCGCGGCGTTCTCCGTGGAGCTCGCGCAGGGCGATGACGACGAGGTGTCGTACACGTCCGCGCGGAACGCGTTCCCCGGGATCGTCACCGGGATCAAGCTCGGTGACATCGCGGCCCAGGTCACCATCCAGGCCGGGCCGCACCGCCTGGTCTCCCTCCTCACCCGGGAGGCCGTGGAGGAACTGGGACTGGAAGTCGGCATGCAGGCCACCGCCCGCGTGAAGTCGACCAGCGTGCACATCGACCGCACCTGACCACTTCTCACGCAGTACGCACCACCCCTCCCGGTCCTCGGCGCGGCCCGCCTGTCCTCCCCTTCCGTTCCTCTCCTCCTCAAGGAGTTCCGATCCTCATGGCCCGCCCCTTCACCGGACGCCGTACCGCCGTCGCCGCGCTCACCGCCGCCCTGCTCGTCCCGCTCGCGGCCTGCTCGTCCGGCGATTCCGGTGCTTCCGGCGATTCCGGCGACGGCGCGAAGAAGGACACCGCGGGCTCCACGCCCTCCGGGGCGGCGAGCGCCGTGCCGCAGGCGAACCTGACGGTCCTCGCCGCCGCCTCGCTCACCGACGTCTTCAAGACCGCGGGCGCCGCGTACGAGCAGTCCCACCCCGGCACGAAGATCACGTTCTCCTTCGCCGGCTCGCAGGAGCTCGTCGCCCAGGTCTCGCAGGGCGCGCCCGCCGACGTCCTGGTCACCGCCGACACCAAGAGCATGGACAAGGCGAGGGCCGACACCGGCACCCCGGCGATCATCGCGAAGAACCGGCTGGTCATCGCCACCGGCGAGGGCAACCCCTTCAAGATCGACGACCTGAAGGACCTGGCCGACACCAAGCTGAAGGTCGTCCTGGCCGCGCCCGAGGTACCGGCCGGCAAGTACAGCCGCCAGATCCTCGACACGCAGGGCGTCACCGTGAGGGCCGTCTCCCAGGAGCCCAACGTGCGCGCGGTGCTCAGCAAGGTCGAGATGGGCGAGGCCGACGCCGGTCTCGTCTACAGGACCGACGCCGAGAGCGCGAAGGACAAGGTCGACGCCGTCGAGATCCCCGACGGCCGGAACGCGGTCGCGCAGTACCCGGCCGCCACGCTCAAGGACTCGAAGAACGCCGAGGCCGCCGCCGCGTTCGTCGCCTGGCTGTCCGCGCCCGAGGGCCAGAAGATCCTCCAGGACGCGGGCTTCCAGAAGCCGTGACCGCCCCGATCACCCCCAGATCGTGAGGCGCTGTCCGCATCGGGGGACCCGACAGCCCCTCCGCCCCACGTCCTCACCTCTCCAGGATCTCCGATGAAACGAGCAGGCGTACGAACTCCGGGGGCGCGTCCACCCCTCGCACTGGCCGTGCCCGCGCTCCTCGCGGTGGCCTTCCTGGCCCTCCCGCTGATCGGCATCCTCGTCCGCACCGAATGGGCCGGGCTCGCCGACCACCTGACCTCGCCCGGCACCGTCGAGGCGCTGAAGCTGTCGCTGGTCGTGTCCTTCTGGTCGCTCGGGCTGTCGCTGCTGCTCGGTGTCCCCCTGGCCTGGCTGCTGGCCCGGGTGCCGTTCCCCGGCAAGGCGTTCGTCCGCTCGCTCGTCCTGCTCCCGATGGTGCTGCCGCCGACCGTCGGCGGCGTCGCGCTGCTGCTCGCGTTCGGCCGGCGCGGGCTCCTCGGGCCCTGGCTGGAGTCCACCTTCGGGATCACGTTCCCCTTCCACACCTCCGGTGCCGTCCTCGCCGCGACCTTCGTCGCCATGCCGTTCCTCGTCATCAGCCTGGAAGGCGCGCTCGGCGGACTGCGGCCCCGGTACGAGGAGACGGCCGCCTCGCTCGGCGCCTCCCCGGTGCGGGTCTTCCTCACCGTGACCCTGCCGATGGTGGCGCCCGGCGTCCTGGCCGGCGCGGCGCTCACCTGGGCGCGGGCGCTCGGCGAGTTCGGCGCCACGATCACCTTCGCCGGGAACCTGCCCGGCACCACCCAGACCCTGCCGCTCCAGGTCTACCTCCTCCTCCAGGACGAACCCGAGGCCGCGACCTCCGTCTCGCTGCTGCTCCTCGCCATCGCCATGGGCGTCCTCATCGCCCTGCGGGGGCGGTGGACCGGGACTCCGCACGAGCGCGCGCGTGCGCGTGCGCGCGCTCGTGCCGCCGTGGTACCCGTCCCGGACGGTACGGACCCGGCCCCCGTCCCGCCGCCGGAGCAGGCCGCCCCTCCGGGCCCCTCCGGCGGACGCTGGTCGCTGCACGCCGAGGTCACGGGATTCACCGAGCTCGACCTGGACGCCGGCCCCGGCACCACCATCGCCGTCGTCGGCCCGAACGGCGCCGGGAAGACCACCCTGCTGCGCGCCCTCCTCGGCCTCACCCCCCGCGCCCACGCCGACCTCACCCTCGGCGACGAGGACGTCACCGCCCTGCCCCCGCACCGCCGCCGCGTCGCCTGGGTGCCGCAGGACGGCGCCCTCTTCCCCCACCTGTCGGCCCTCGCCAACACCGCGTACGGGCTCCGCGCCCAGGGCGTCCCGCGCGCCGAGGCCCGCCGCGAGGCGCAGTCCTGGCTCGACCGCCTCGGCGTCGGCCACCTGGGGCACCGCAGGCCCGCGCAGCTCTCCGGCGGCCAGGCCCAGCGGGTGGCGCTCGCCCGCGCGCTCGCCGCCCGGCCCCGGCTGCTCGTCCTCGACGAACCGCTCGCCGCCCTCGACCAGACCACCCGCGCGCACGTCCGCCACACCCTGCGGACCCACCTGGCGGGCTTCGGCGGGGTCTGCCTCATCGTCACCCACGACCCGGTCGAGGCCGTCTCGCTCGCCGACCGCGTCCTCGTCCTCGACGGCGGCCGCGCCCTCCAGGACGCCGCCCCCACCGAGGTCACCCGCCACCCCCGCTCCCCCTGGGTGGCCCGCATGCTCGGCCGCAACGCCTGGCCCGGCACCGCCACCCCCGACGGCCTCGCCCTCGACGCGGGCGGCACCCTCGTCGCCGCCGAACCCCCGGCGTCCGGCACTCCGGCGCTCGCGATCGTCGCACCCGAGGCGGTCTCGGTGCACCGCGAGAAGCCCGCGGGCAGCCCCCGTAACGTCTGGCCCGGCACCGTACGCGAGATCACGAGCAGCGGCAGCCGCCTCCGCGTCCTGGTCACCTCGGCCGAGGCACCGGACCTTGTCGCCGAGATCACTCCGCAGGCCGCCGCCGAACTCGGCCTCGCCGACGGGGTGTCCGTCTGGACCAGCGTCAAGGCCACCGAGACCACGATCGTCCCCCTCTGATCCTCTGGATCCCCTGATGCCCTGATCCCATGGTCCCCTGGTCCCCGGGGAGAACCCCCGTGCCGGAAACGGACCCCTCGGCCGTACGCGACCGGCTGCACGGCACCGAGGTCTTCGCCCGCCCGGTGCCCGTCTTCGACCCCGAACGGGCACCGGCCGAGCCCTCCGCGCTGTTCCCGGAGTGGCTGACGGAGGCGGTCGACGCCGGTGTCCCCGACCCGCACAGCATGACCCTGTCCACCGTCGACGAGGCCGGGGACCCGATGCCCGCGTCCTGATCCTCAAGAACGCGGACGCGTCCGGCTTCCGGCTCGCCGCCCACGCTGCAGGCCCGAAGGGCGTGCACCTCGCGGGTGTGCCCCGGAGCGCCCGGCCGCCGACTTCCTCGCCCGCGGGGCCACCGCGAGGGCGGAGGCCCTCCTCGCCCGGCACAGCAGGCCACCTCACCGACCCCGAGGCGGGCGCCCTCGCCCTGCGGGAGAGCCTCGCCCGCGTCGAGGCCGACCCGGGCCTCGTCACCCCTGACCGGACGCTCTACACCGTGGCACCCGGCGTCGTGGAGTTCCGGCAGGCCGCCGCCGACCCGGCCCGCGAGTGCCGCCTGGCACGGCAGCACCGTCGCGAGCCCTCCGCCCTCCCTCCTTCGGAGGCCGGGACGCCACCGCCGTCCGGCGCGCCGCCGGCACCTCCTGGGGACCGGCGGACGCGGCTGCATTTCGATGGACGCCGGGTCGAGCGCGGTGATCTACTTCGCGCCATGGCGACTCTGACGAAGCTTCAGCCCGGTCCTGTCGTCGACGAGACCGTCCGGCTCCTGACCGGGCACTACGTCTTCCCCGAGGTGGCCGGGCAGCTCGCCGACCTGCTGCGACGGCGCCGCGCCGAGGGCGCCTACGCCGTTGACGACGCCGAGGAGCTCGCCCGGCTGGTCACCGCCGACCTGCAGTCCGTCAACGGCGACCCGCACCTGAGCCTGAAGTACCACGCGGACCGGGTGCCCGAGAAGCGGGGGGCGGCGGTTCTGGAGTCCATCCGCAGGGACTTCGACACCTCGATGGGCGGTGCGCCCCGGGTGGAACTGCTTCACGGCGGAGTCGCCGTACTGGAGCTGGGACCGATGCTGTTTCCGCTGGAGTGGGCCGCCGAACCGCTGACCGCCGCGCTCACCCTGGTCTCCCGCGCCCAGGCGCTGATCGTGGACCTCAGGGCCAACCGGGGTGGCGACCCGGACACGGTCGCCTTCGTCTGCAGCCACCTGCTGGACGAGCGGACCCACCTCAACACCATGTACTGGCGCGACGGCGAACGCACCGAGCAGTCCTGGAGCCAGCCGCACGTCCCCGGCGCCCGCTTCGGGGGCAGCAAGCCGGTGTACGTGCTGACCGGCAACCACACCTTCTCCGCCGCCGAGGAGCTGGCGTACGACCTGCAGCAGCTCGGCCGTGCGGTGGTCGTCGGCGAGCGCACCCGCGGTGGCGCGCATCCTCGCGAGGGCTGGACGGTGCACCCGCACCTGGAAGCCTCGATCCCCATCGGCCGTGCCATCAACCCCGTCTCCGGCACGAACTGGGAGGGAACCGGCGTGCAGCCGGACATCTCGTGCGCTGCCGCCGACGCCCTGGACCGCGCGCACGCTGCGGCCCTCGCCCAGCCGGCGGGCTGACCACCGAGGCGTTCGAGGAGCCCGCGGACCCCGGGGGCACCGCCGTCCTGGAGGCCGTACTCGCCGACGCGGTCGGTGCGGCCTCCTGAGCGCCCGGCTCAGCGGCGGGCGGCCCGTCGGCGGGCGATGAAGAGGCCGAGGACGACGCCGACGAGCAGCGTCACGGTGAGCACGCTCCACAGCGGGAGCGTGACCGTCGGGATCCACAGGCGGATCGTGACGGAGCCGGTGTTCGCGGCGATGAACCACACGGCGAGCGCGGCGACCAGCAGGAACGCGATGTTCCGCAGTCGCATGTCCCGCCCCTTGACCGTGACGGTCGCGGGCCCGTGCGGCTCCCTGGCGGTCTTCCGGGACATGGGCCGGTTCCTCTCTCGCGGAGGGAGGTGGTGCCCTTCCCAGTATCGAGGCGGCGGGAGCCCCTGTCCCGGCGGGAGCCAGGGGGACAGGGTCGTCCGGGAAGTTGTCCACAGGCTGCGGCGGGCGGCCCGGGGGAGCGGCGCGGGCGGCTAGGCTCTTCGGGTGGCCCTCATCGACGCTTCTTCCGACGCCTCCTCCTCACCCGGTCCCGACGGT
Organism: Streptomyces sp. R302; assembly: GCF_012927245.1. GTDB lineage: Bacteria > Actinomycetota > Actinomycetes > Streptomycetales > Streptomycetaceae > Streptomyces. Next base: position 51,273 of record NZ_JABBGE010000006.1, on the reverse strand, counting down.
TCCTCCGACGCCCTGGAAGTGCTCCACCGGGTCTTCGGCTACGGCTCCTTCCGGGGCGAGCAGCAGGAGATCATCGAGCACGTGGTGGCCGGCGGCGACGCCCTCGTGCTCATGCCGACCGGCGGCGGCAAGTCGCTGTGCTACCAGATCCCGGCGCTGGTGCGGCCCGGCACGGGCGTGGTGATCTCGCCGCTGATCGCGCTGATGCAGGACCAGGTGGACGCGCTGAACGCGCTCGGGGTCCGCGCCGGCTTCCTCAACTCGACGCAGGACCCGTACGAGCGGCAGACCGTCGAGCAGGCCTTCCTCGCCGGCGAGCTCGACCTCCTGTACCTCGCCCCCGAGCGGCTGCGCACCGAGGGCGCGCAGCGACTGCTCGACCGGGGCACGGTCTCCGTCTTCGCCATCGACGAGGCCCACTGCGTCTCCCAGTGGGGCCACGACTTCCGGCCCGACTACCTCGCGCTCTCCATGCTCCACGAGCGCTGGCCCAAGGTGCCGCGGATCGCGCTGACCGCGACGGCCACCGAGGCCACCCACGGCGAGATCGCCACCCGGCTCGGCCTCGACGAGGCCCGGCACTTCGTCGCCAGCTTCGACCGGCCCAACATCCAGTACCGGATCGCGGCCAAGAACAACCCGACCCGGCAGCTCCTCGACCTCATCCGCACCGAGCACGCGGGCGACGCCGGAGTCGTCTACTGCCTGTCGCGCTCCTCCGTGGAGAAGACCGCCGCCTTCCTCGCCGAGAACGGCGTCGACGCCATCCCGTACCACGCGGGCATGGACGCGGCGACGCGCGCCGCCAACCAGGCGCGCTTCCTCCGCGAGGACGGCGTCGTGGTCGTGGCGACGATCGCCTTCGGCATGGGCATCGACAAGCCCGACGTCCGCTTCGTCGCCCACCTCGACCTGCCCAAGTCCGTCGAGGGCTACTACCAGGAGACCGGCCGCGCCGGCCGTGACGGCGAGCCCGCCACCGCCTGGCTCGCGTACGGCCTCCAGGACGTCGTCCAGCAGCGCAAGATGATCGACGGCTCCGAGGGCGACGAGAACCACCGGCGCGCCCTCGCCGCCCACCTCGACGCCATGCTCGCCCTCTGCGAGACCGTCGAGTGCCGGCGCGTCCGGCTGCTCGCCTACTTCGGCCAGGAGTCCGGGCCCTGCGGCAACTGCGACACCTGTCTGACCCCCGCCGAGTCCTGGGACGGCACGGTCGCCGCGCAGAAGCTCCTCTCCACGGTGTGGCGGCTGGCCCGCGAGCGGCGCCAGAAGTTCGGCGCCGGCCAGATCATCGACATCCTCCAGGGCAAGAAGACCGCCAAGGTCCTCCAGTTCGACCACGACACCCTCTCCGTCTTCGGCATCGGCGCCGACCTCGGCACGCCCGAGTGGCGGGGCGTGATCCGCCAGCTCCTCGCCCAGGGCCTGCTCGCCGTGGAGGGCGACTACGGCACCCTCGTCCTCACCGAGGCCAGTGGCGACGTCCTCGGCGGCCGCCGGCAGGTCCCGATGCGCAAGGAGGCCGCCAAGGCCGCCGCGCCCCGCAAGGAGAGCGGCGGCAAGTCCGGCAAGTCCCGCGTCCCCGTCGACCTGCCCGCCGCCGCCGTGCCCGTCTTCGAGGCCCTCCGGGCCTGGCGCGCGGCCACCGCGCGCGAGCAGGGCGTGCCCGCGTACGTCGTCTTCCACGACGCCACGCTGCGTGAGATCGCGACCACCCTGCCGGGATCCGTCGCCGAGCTCGGCACCGTCGGCGGCGTCGGCGAGGCCAAGCTCGCCAAGTACGGCGAGGGCGTCCTGGAGGCCCTCGCCGAGTTCGCGGGAGCGGCGGACGGCGGGGCCGCCCCGGCGTCCGAGGCGGAGGAGACTCCGGCCGGTCCGGCGCCCGAGGCGGACGCGACTCCCGCCGGCGCGCCGACTGCGGCGGCTGACCAGCGGGCGGCCCGTGCCGCCGGTACGCCGCGTACCTCCGGGACCACGCGTGCCTCCGGGACGGCCGGGCGCTCCGCCCAGGCCGCCGCCCGTCCGGCCGCCGCGACCGCGCCTCCCGAGGACGAGCCGCTCTTCTTCGGTGACGACGAGCCCGAGCCGTCCTGGGACGAGTGGGAGTGACACGCGTCGGGCCCGGCCGGACGGAAGTCCGGCCGGGCCCGCGGGCGCACGGCGGCCGTGGCCGCCGGCCGTCTCACGCCTCGGCGGCGGCCGAGGCCTCCTCCTTGCCCGGTACGCGCCCCGGATCCGGCGCCGCGTCCCGCGTCGGGCGGTCGAGCCGGGCGAGGCCCCGGATGGCCGGCACGCAGAGCATCGCGGCCAGCAGGACGAACGAGACCGCCGAGGAGAAGAGCAGCACCCGGTCCGCGCCGAAGGACTCCGCCGCGGGACCGGCCAGCGCCCGGCCCAGCGGGATCACCATGATCGATCCGGCGATGTCGTACGCGGAGACCCGGCTCAGCACGGCCAGCGGAATGTGGGACTGCACGCTGGTCGCCCACATCACGCCCCAGAACGCGAAGCCGCAGCCGGCCACCACGCCCGTCACCGCCGTGAGGGCGAAGTTCCAGCCGAGAGCCGGGGCCAGCGGGTTGAGCGCGAAGAAGAACATCGCGCAGGCGCCCGCCACCAGCGGCCGGCGCGGCCTGACCCGCATGCCGAGCAGGCCGCCGATGATCGTGCCGAGTCCGTCGGCCGAGGCGATCCAGCCGTAGCCGGTGGCGCCGTGCTGCTCGGTGAGCAGCGCCGCGCCCAGCGGCAGCGACGGCCCGAAGACGAACAGGCCGTACACCGCCCACAGCGAGATCACGCCCCACAGCCAGGTGCGGGACCGGAACTCGTGCCAGCCGGTGGCGAGCCGCCGCCACATCGGATCGTCGCTCTCGTCGACCGCGCCACCCGCGTCCGCGCCGCTCCTGTCCGCGCCGTCCTTGTCCCGGCCGGCCCCGTCCGCTCCGCCGGAGGCGAGCCGACGCAGCGGCAGCAGTCCGCCCGCGCTGACGGCGTACGCCGCCGCGATCACCACGAACGAACCGGCGAGGTCCCAGTACGCCACCAGGAAACCGGCGAGGCCGGGGCCGATGAGCGTGGCCATCGACTCGGAGATGCGCAGCAGCGCGTTCGCCCGCTGGATGTCCTCGGCGACCCGGGGCACGATGCTCGCGAGCCCCGGCTGGAACATCGCGGTCGCCGCGCCGCTCACCCCCATCAGGGCCATGATCTGCCAGAGCCGTACCCCGCCGCCGGCGAAGAGAGCGGCCATGACGAGCATCGTCACCACCCGCACCGCGTCCGCGCCGACCATCATCACCTGCGGGGTGAACCGGTCGGCGAGCACACCGCCGAAGAGGATGAGCACCACGATCGGCGCCATCCACGCGGCGAGCGCGTACCCCACGCCGGTCGCCCCGAAGCCGGCGCCGAGGACCGAGGTGGTCACGGAGACCATCAGCATGCCGTCGGCGAGCAGCGAGGCGCTGCGCGCGGTGAAGAACAGCCGGAAGCGAGGCGACCGCCAGGGGCTGGGCGGTGCCGCCGCCCTGCCCTCCGCCGCGACGGTGTCATCCGTGGTCATTGGCATCTCCCGGCTCCCGGCCGGTCCCTTCCCTGAGAATCCGCCGCGCCGCGGCGGGCTGCCGCGGCGGGCCCTCGACGAACACGTACCGGTGCGGGGCCAGGACCCCGGGCCTGCCCGGCAGGACGTCCATCAGCGCGGCGTGCGCCCGCCGCGGCGTCCACTCCTCCTCCGGCCAGGCCCGCTCGTCCGCGACGATGTACGCGACGAGGCGGCGACCGCTCCCGCCGGCGGCTCCGGCCCCCTCCTCCCCCTCCTCGTCCCTCTCCACCACGACCTCGACCGGCCGTCCCCGCAGCGCCTCGGTCAGGGCGGCGGCGACGGCGGCGGGGGAGACCCAGCAGCCGTCCACCCGCGTCCACTCCGGCCCGCGCGTCACCGGACGGACCCCCGTCACCTCGGTGAGCGGCCCCGGCGTGTCCAGCGGTACGTCGGCCTCCGCGACGGCCTCCAGGAGCCGCACCAGTCCGGTGACCAGTTCCTCGGCCGCCGCCCGGGGGAAGAGCGCCGGGTCGGCCCAGGTCGCCAGGCGCAGGACCGGCTCCGTCTCGTACACGAAGGTCAGCAGCCGGGTCGGCAGCGACTGGCCGTCGCCCCAGGCGAGTTCGAGCTCGGGGGCGTCCCCGTCGGGCGCCGCCGCGCCGGCGAGCGTGCTCGGCAGGGCGCTGATGTCGTTGAAGACGGCGTCGCGCGTGAACCGGCTGCCCCGCTCGGTGGTGACCCGGCCGATCAGCTCCCACAGGTCGAGCGCGTCGAACCGGCTGTGGCGGTACGCGTTCATCGCCGCACCCCACGCCTTGGCGAGCAGCGCGTCGAAGGACGGCGCGCGCACGTCGAGGGCGAGCAGGGCGTCCTGGGAGAGGGTGCTCACCGAGCGGGCGAGCTTCGGCTGGAAGCGGTTCGCGGTGGGCACGGCCGCCACGCACACGGACTGGCCCGCCCGGTGGGCGGTGAGCAGGCACCAGGCGGTGAGCAGCACCGTGCCGGGCAGGGCGCCGGTGCGCCGGGCGGCGGCGGCCAGCGCGCGGGCGCCGCGCGCCGAACGGAGGGTGAGCCCCGGGGTGTCGGTCTCCGCGCCGGTGGCGCCGTCCTCGGCGAACATCGCCTGCGGGCCGGTGCGCAGGATCCGCTCCCAATGGGCCAGGCAGGCGGCAGACTTGCGCCGGCCGGCCGGGCTCCGCTCCTCGGCGGCGAGGTCGAGGGGGGTGAGCGCGGTGACCGGCGGGAGGGGTTCGCCCGCCAGGAGCGCGAGCCAGTCGTCACGGAGGACGCCGAGGGCGCTGCCGTCGGCGACGGCGTGGCTGGCGGCCAGGGCGACGCGCACGGGCCGTCCGGCGCGGGCGAGGATGCGCAGCCGCAGCGGGAAGTCGAGGTCGAGGCGGAAGCGGGTGTCGCGGGCCGCGCGGGCCACCGCCTCGGCGTAGGCGTCGGTGTCCTCGGGGAGTTCGTCGTGGTCGAGGACGGTGACGGTGAACTCGCCTGCCGCTGCCACTACTTGCTCTGCGGGTACGGCGAGCCGGGAAGAGTCGTCGCCCGCCTCGTGCGGGAAGGTGGTGCGCAGGGCCTCGTGCCGGACGGCGAGTTCCGCGAGGGCGCCGAGTGCGCGGTCCATCCCGGTGCCGTCGGGGACCGGCCACACGTCGTGGATGTTGATGGACGCCGGTTCGTCCCGCAGGATGCAGCGGATCATGTTGGTCTGGCCCATGGTGACCGGGCCCCGGCGCGCACCGCCGCCCGCGTAGGCCACGGTCACGGTACGGGCCTCGGTGACGCCGTCGACGGCGGGGGAGGCCGTCATGGCGTGACGGCCGGGGCGGGCGGGGACCCCGGGGTCGGGAGGTGGTTCACGGCGGTGCCTTTCGCGTGCGCGGTCAGGGCGGCCCAGGCGCCGACGAGCAGGGCGAAGTCCGCCATGTCGGCCCGGGCTTCGGCGAGGAACCGCGCGCGCCGCTCGGCGAAGCGGCCTGCGGCGGTCGCGTACCGGCCGCCGAGGGAGCGGTAGCGGCGGTCCAGGACGTCGAGCCGGGCCGCGTTGCCGGCCGGGTCGATCAGGGCGCTCTCCCGGGCGAGGGCGGCGACCGCGGCGGGCCGCACCCGGCCGCGCTCGTCGAGGAGCCCGTCCCCGATGGCCGCCAGGCCCGCGTACACCGCTTCGAGGTGGGCGGCGGCGAGCAGGTACTTGGCGAAGCGGAGCTGGTACGCGAGGAAGCCCTCGTCCGAACGTCGCTCGCCCGTGTAGTAGTTGACGATGTGCCGGTTGTGCAGGACGCCGGGGAGTCCGGCGGCGTGGACCAGGTGCAGGAGGAAGTAGTCGGTCCCGATGGTGTCGGTGGCGGGCGGCAGCGGGACCCGGCCGTACACCTCCCGGCCGAGCGCCACGTTGCACATGTCGACCCGGGTGGGGCCGACCAGGGTCAGGGTCGTCAGGTCGGTGATGAAGGGGGTGGTGCCGGCGCCCCGGAACGCCTCGTCGACGAGGTGCCGGCGCCAGAGCTCCGGATGGCCCGAGGGTACGGAGAGGCCGACGACCTCGCGGTACGCCTCGGGGTCGAGGGCGCGGAGTTCGGCGAGGTCCACGGAGGGCTCGCCGATGAACGAGGCCCCGGCGAGGGCGACGGTCCGGTCGGCGAGGCGCGGGTCGAGCCGGCTGCGGGTCACCGTGCCGGCCACGTCCGCCGCCCGCCGCCCGAGGGCGGCGAGTTCATGGCGGATCGGGAAGACCGGTTCTCCGTCGAGGAGTTGGTAGCGGCTGTCGGAGTCGCGGCGGTGCACGGAGGCACAGCCCAGCGCCTCCGCCAGCAGGAAGGCGCGGTTGGTGCAGGCGCCGTACGACACCCCGGCCGGGAGCATCAGGTCGAGCAGCCGGTCCGGTCCCGCGAGTCCCGCCGCCGCGACGACCTCCCGCAGGAAGGCGCGCTGCCGGTCCTCGTCGAGGTGGTGGACGACGACACCGGGCGCCGGCGGCAGGGCGGCGACCGCGGCCCGGTGCGCGGCGAGGTCGGCGGGCGCCGACGAGTCGAGGATCAGCAGATGCACCTCGACGTCGAACTCCCGTGCACCGTACGCCGCTTCCTCGGCGACCGCCGCGATCGTCGCCGTACAGGCGCGGTTGGTGGGCAGGGTCAGGCAGACGCGGCGCACGAAGGCTCCCCGGTGGGCGCGGTGGGCGCGGCCGGCGCGGCCGGGACGGCGTCGCCGCGAAGGGCGGTCTCGGTGTCCTCCGCCTTCTCGTGCCAGGAGGTGAGGCCGAGCAACCGGGCGCCGAGCGGGGTCAGTTCGGCGGTCGGGTAGCGCTTGGACTCGTGCAGGACCGGGTCGCCGACGAGGGTGCGGTTCCAGCGCGGGGTGCGCAGGTGGCGCCAGGACTCGACGCGGGAGCGGCGCAGCTTCGCGTGCTCCTCCAGGGCGGGCATCATCGACAGGTACTGGACGGCGCGGACCCCGTCGGCGGAGGTGTTGCGGGCGACCCCGTGGGCGAGCAGGCCGTTCCAGATCAGCAGGTCGCCGGGGTGTAGGTCGGGGCGGACGACGGGGAACTCGGCGCGGTCCACGTCGGGGCGGAGGGGGTCGCGGTCCTCGGGCTGGGCGGGCTTCCACTCCTCGAAGCGGCGGAAGAGCTCGGGGTCGCACTGGAAGCCGCCGGTCTCGGCGGTGGTGTCGTTGAGCGCGATGATGCCCTGGACGCGCTGGGGCGGCACGCCGAGCGTGGTGTCGATGTCCCAGTGCAGCTCGATGTCGAAGCCCCGGTCGGTGGGTTCGATGAGGGCGCGGTCGCGGTTGCGGACGTTGGGCGGGTTGAGGTTGAGCCGGTCGAGGGTCACCCACAGTTCCTCGCAGTCCCAGACGTCGACGAACGCGTCGTAGACCCGCTGGGACTGGCGGCTGTCCCAGAGCAGTTGGTGGTGGTAGGCCTCGACGAAGCCGTAGATGTGCAGCTGCTGGTCCAGCTCGGAGCGGAACGGCCGGTCCTCGTACCAGCTTTCCGGCCGCTCGGGGTCGAGCCCCTGGAAGTCCCAGGTGAAGTCGAGGAGCCGGCGGGCCGCCTCGGCCGGGATCGCCTCGCGCACGATCACGTAGCCGTACGTCTGCCAGTGCGCGAAGTCCGCCTCGGAGAGCACCCGCAGCGGCCGGGTCTTCTTCAGCTCCCGCAAGGTCGTCGCGGCGAGATAGGACTCGCCGTCGTCGCTGAAGTACGGGCGCTCGGTGGCCGCGCGGTGCAGGTAGGGGGTGCGCGGGCGGCGCGGGGCGGGTGCGGGTACGGGGGTGGGCGCGGGGGCGGGTGTCGTGGTCACAGGTCCCTCCAGGCGGGAGTCGGACGGCGTGCGGGCTTGGGGGGATGCGGGGGCACGGCGGGACGGGGCTCGGACCCGGCGACGGGGGAGGAGCCACGGGGGGACGAGGGACAGAATTGGTGTAGACCATCCTCGGTGTCAAGTGACCCGCCGGTATGCCCCGCGTGTCGGCCGCATGCCCGAAAGTCGCGCTCGGGAAGGCCTGTTGGGAGGTGATCTTTGGTCTAGACAACCTGTGGCCGACTGGCCTACTGTCCCCCTTGCGCAGAGCCGGCGCCGACCCGACCAGTCGAGCCCGGCGCGACCGCTGCGCCCCGGTCGACGGCGACCGTGAGCGGGGCCCGCTCCGGAGGGCCTGCGCCCCTCACCGAGACCTTCGGCCGACACCTTGGGCCGACGCCTTCGGACGACGCCCTCGACCGACCGCCCATGCCGAGAGGGAACGGTTCCATGAGCACACCCAGCGCCACGACCCCGCCCGCCACCGGCCTCAAGAGCCCCGGACCGGGCCTGATCACGCTGGACCCGGTGCACACCGCCCTGCTGGAGGCCCTCGACAGCCTCCTCTGCGGCCTCGCCGCCCGGCTCTCCGCGCCCGAGGTCACCGGCCCGCCGCTGCTCGCCGCCGACGGCCTCGCCCGCCTCGACTACTTCCGCAACTTCCCCCATCTCGGCGTCGCCGCAGGCCGGTTCGCCCCCGACGCCCACGACCTCCTCGCCGCCGGACAGGCCCCCGGCGACCGGCACCTCGAACCCACCGGCTACCTCCTGCCCTCCGCCACCTGCTACGGCCTGCTGCTCTCCCTGGAGGGCTCCGACGTCGGCGAGGACGGCCTCCGGCTCTCCGCCGCAGGACGCTGCTTCCGCAACGAGACCCACTACGACGGCCTGCGCCGCCTCTGGGGCTTCCACATGCGCGAGGTCGTCTACCTCGGCACCAAGGAAGGCGCCCTCCACCACCTGGAGCAGGGAGGCGAGTTCGTCCAGGAGACCGCCGCACTCCTCGGCCTCGACCTCACCCGCGCCACCGCCGACGACCCCTTCTACGACAAGGGCGGCTCCCGGGCCCGCCTGATGGCCCTCGACCCCGTCAAGCACGAGTACAGCGCACCCGACGGCACCGCCATCGCCTCCGTCAACCGCCACCGCAACTTCTTCGGCGAGCGCCTCGACATCCGCGCCGGCAGCCATGGCCCCGCCTACAGCGCCTGCGTCGCCTTCGGCCTCGAACGCTGGATGCACGCCATGCTCCAGGCCCACGGCGGCCCCGAGGCGGCCCTCGACCGCGTCCGCACCGCCACCGCTTGACGAACCGTCACCGACAACCCCGTACGGAGAACCGCACCATGGACCGCGTCACCGCCTGGATCCAGGACAAGAACCCCGGCCTCGAAGGCCCCGTCGACGCCCACGAGGACCTCATCGAGGCCAGGCTCATCGACTCCATGGACTTCCTGGAGTTCATCGACCTCCTGGAGGACATCTCCGGCACGTCGATCGACCTCCAGGAGGTCACCATCGACGACTTCCGCACCCTCGCCCGCGTCCAGGAACGCTTCCTCGCCCCCATCGCGTGACCCCCGGCGCCCTCGTGGTCGTGGCGACCACCCGGGAGGTCCTCGACGCCCCCGGCCTCGGGCCGCACCTCCTCGCCCCCTGGGAGCTGCGCCGGCTCGCCGCCATCCGCGTCCCCGCCCGCGCGGACGACGTCCTGGCCGCCCGGCTCCTGCTCCGCCTCTGCGCCGCCCGCGCCACCGGCCGCCCGCCCGCCGCGCTCGGCCTCGCCCAGCGCTGCCCCGACTGCGGCCGGGCCGGCCACGGCCGCCCGTACCTCCCCGCGCACCCCGGGCTCGGTGTGAGCGTCAGCCACGCCGACGGCCTGGTCGCGGCGGCCGCCGCCCCCGGCCCGGTCGGCGTCGACGTGGAACCGGCCGCCCGGCGCCCCGGCCCCCTCCCCGTCCTCCGCCGCGTCCTTCCCGGACCCGACCTCCGCGAGGCCCTGGCCGCCCCCGACCCGGGCCCCGCGCTCCTGCGCGCCTGGGTCCGCGCGGAGGCCCGCTTCAAGGCGGGCCGCCCACCCCCGGAGGACGTACATCTCAAGGAGTGGACGGACCGCCACCGTGCCGCCGTGGTCGCGGCGGCGGTGGCGGCGACCGCCGAACCGGTCCTCCTGCCGCCCTCGGCGCTCCTCGCCGGCCGGACCTGATCAGGATCGGGCCCACGGGGGTCAGGCGCCGACACGGGATCAGGCGCGGACGCGGGGTCAGGCGCCGACGTACTGCGCCAGATGCTCGCCCGTCAGCGTCGAGCGGGCGGCGACCAGGTCGGCGGGGGTGCCCTCGAAGACGATCTGACCGCCGTCGTGGCCCGCGCCCGGGCCGAGGTCCACGATCCAGTCGGCGTGCGCCATCACGGCCTGGTGGTGCTCGACCACGATCACCGACTTCCCGGAGTCGACCAGCCGGTCGAGCAGCGCGAGCAGCTGCTCCACATCGGCGAGGTGGAGGCCGGTGGTCGGCTCGTCGAGCACGTACACCCCGCCCTTGTCGCCCATGTGCGTGGCCAGTTTCAGACGCTGCCGCTCGCCGCCCGAGAGCGTCGTCAGCGGCTGGCCCAGCGTGAGGTAGCCGAGGCCGACGTCCACCAGCCGCTCCAGGATCCGGTGCGCCGCCGGCGTACGGGCCTCGCCCGCGCCGAAGTACTCCTCCGCCTCCGACACCGGCATCGCCAGCACCTCGCTGATGTCCCGCCCGCCGAGCTTGTACTCCAGGACCGAGGCCATGAACCGGCGGCCCTCGCACTCCTCGCAGGTGGTCGCCACGCCCGCCATCATCGCCAGGTCGGTGTACGTGACCCCGGCGCCGTTGCACGTCGGGCAGGCGCCCTCCGAATTGGCGCTGAACAGCGCCGGCTTGACGCCGTTGGCCTTGGCGAAGGCCTTGCGGATCGGGTCGAGCACACCCGTGTACGTCGCCGGGTTGCTGCGCCGCGAGCCGCGGATCGGGGTCTGGTCGACCGAGATCACCCCGGCGTCCGCCGGGATCGAGCCGTGCACCAGCGAGCTCTTGCCGGAGCCGGCCACGCCGGTGACCACGGCGAGCACGCCGAGCGGCAGGTCGACGTCGACCTTCCGCAGGTTGTTCGCGGTCGCGCCGCGGATCGCCAGGGCACCGGTCGGCGTGCGCACCGCGTCCTTCACCGAGGCCCGGTCGTCCAGGTGACGGCCCGTCACCGTGCCGCTGCCGCGCAGCCCTTCGAGCGTCCCCTCGTACGAGATCGTGCCGCCGCCCGTGCCCGCGCCGGGTCCCAGGTCGACGACGTGGTCGGCGATCGCGATCGTCTCCGGCTTGTGCTCCACGACCAGGACCGTGTTGCCCTTGTCCCGCAGCCGCAGCAGGAGTTCGTTCATCCGCTGGATGTCGTGCGGGTGCAGACCGGCCGTCGGCTCGTCGAAGACGTAGGTGACGTCGGTGAGCGAGGAGCCCAGGTGCCGGATCATCTTCACGCGCTGCGCCTCGCCGCCCGACAGGGTGCCCGCGGGCCGGTCGAGCGCCAGGTAGCCGAGCCCGATCTCCACGAACGAGTCCAGCGTCCGCCGCAGCGACTCCAGCAGCGGCGCCACCGAGGAATCGTCCAACTCGCCCACCCACACGGCGAGATCGCTGATCTGCATCGCGCAGGCGTCCGCGATGCTGATCCCCTTGATCTTCGAGGAACGGGCCCCTTCGTTGAGCCGGGTGCCGTCGCACTCCGGACACACCTGGGTGGTGGTGGCCCGCTCCACGAAGGCCCGGATGTGCGGCTGGAGCGACTCGACGTCCTTGGCAAGGAAGGACTTCTGCAGCTTGGGGATCAGGCCCTCGTACGTGACGTTGACCCCCTCGACCTTGACCCGGGTCGCCTCCTTGTAGAGCAGGGTCTCCAGCTCCCGCTTGTTGTACTTCCGGATCGGCTTCGCCGGGTCGAGCAGCCCGGAGAGGCGGTAGGTGCGGCCGTACCAGCTGTCCGCCGTGTACCCGGGGATGGTGAGCGCGCCCTCGTCGAGCGACTTGGTGTCGTCGTACAGCTCCGCCAGGTCGATGTCCGAGACCCGGCCGCGACCCTCGCAACGCGGGCACATGCCGCCGGTGATCTGGAAGCTCGCCTTCTCCTTCACCGTCCGGCCGCCGCGCTCCACGGTGACCGAGCCCGCGCCGCTCACCGAGGGGACGTTGAAGGAGAAGGCCCGGGACGAGCCGATGTGCGGGGTGCCGAGCCGGCTGAAGAGGATGCGCAGCATCGCGTTGGCGTCGGTGGCGGTGCCGACGGTGGAGCGCGGGTCGGCGCCCATCCGCTGCTGGTCGACGATGATCGCGGTGGTCAGGCCGTCGAGCACGTCGACGTCCGGGCGCGCCAGCGTCGGCATGAACCCCTGGACGAAGGCGCTGTACGTCTCGTTGATCAGCCGCTGGGACTCGGCGGCGATCGTGTCGAAGACCAGCGAGCTCTTGCCGGAGCCGGAGACTCCGGTGAAGACCGTCAGCCGCCGCTTGGGGATCTCGACGCTGACGTCCTTGAGGTTGTTCTCGCGCGCGCCGACCACCCGGATCAGCTCGTGGCTGTCGGCGACGTGTGCCGTGGGCGGGGTCGCGGCGCCGCTCCGCTTGGCCGTGCTCAAAGGTTTCTCCCTCGTCAGGGGTGGGCGGGTATGCGACCACCTTAGGCGGGCTTCGCGCGGCGGGCAGAGCTGATCGAGGAGCGGCCCGTCGACTTGATAGGCAAGTGCATGCTTGCCTATGGTGGCGGCATGGAGGAGGATCTGTTCAAGGCGCTGGCCGACCCGACGCGCCGGGTGATCCTCGACGAGCTGACCGAACGCAACGGGCAGTCGCTCTTCGAGATATGCGCCCGCCTCGCGACCCGGCACGGCCTCGCCATCTCCCGGCAGGCGGTCAGCCAGCACCTCGCGGTGCTGGAGACCGCCGGACTGGTCACGCCCCGTCGCGAGGGCCGCTACAAGTTCCACGACCTCGACCCCCGCCCCCTTGAGCACATCGTCACGCGATGGCTCACCCCCGCACCCCCCGAGGACACCCCATGAGGATCAACATCACCAGCGTCTTCGTCGACGACCAGGAGACGGCGCTCCGCTTCTACACCGACGTGCTCGGCTTCGCGACCAAGCACGACGTGCCGCTCGGCGAGGACCGCTGGATCACCGTCGTCTCCCCCGAGGACCCCGAAGGCACCGAACTCCTCCTGGAACCGTCCGGCCACCCCGCCGTCCCGCCCTACAAGGCCGCCCTCGTCGCCGACGGCATCCCCGCGACCTCCTTCGCCGTCGACGACGTCCACGCCGAACACACCCGCCTCACCGCACTGGGCGTCCGCTTCACCCAGCCCCCCGTGGACATGGGCCCCGTCACCACCGCCATCCTCGACGACACCTGCGGCAACCTGATCCAGCTCACCCAGTACAAGTAGTCCGCCCACGCCCTTCCCGGGGGCGCTCCACCCGTTCCCGCGTGGAGCGGATATCCCGGATCCCGAATCTTGGATCCCGGATTCCGAATCTTGGATCCAGAATCTTGGATCCAACGTCCTGGATCCAACGTCCTGGATCCGAAATCCTCGATCCGAAATCCTGGAGGGGAAATCCGGGGGCGTCCGGCCCGCCCCGACCGGCAGAATGCCGGTCGTGTACGCACTCCTGCACGGACTCGCCGCGAATCCGGCCCTGCCCTCCGCGTTGCTCGACCGGCTCATAGCCCTCGCGGACGACGAACTCGCGGGCGCCCTGGCCCGCCGGACCGACCTCGACCGCGGTCGGGCGCTCGCCCTGGCCCGGCGAGTCGGGGACGCGGCCGCGGTGTCCCTCGCGTACGAGGGGAGGCTGGCCGCTGCCGACGTCGATCCCGCGGAGTGGCCGGAGGCCGCCCTCGCGCTGCTGGACCGGGGTGCGGCGCCCGCCGCGTGGGCGCGGGCGTTCGCGGGGGACCCGGACCCCGGGCGCCGGGAGCGGCTGGCGGCCTGCCCTGGGCTCCCGCCCGACGTGACCGAACGGCTGGCGCGGGACCCGGTCCCGAGCGTGGTCGCCGAGTCGGCCTGGCTGGGGCCCGCCGACATGGCCGCCCGCCTCGCGGCCCACCCCCACCTCTCGGTGCGCCGCGCGGTGGCGGAGAACGACACGACCCCGCCCGCCGTCCTGGCTTCCCTCCTGACCGGCGAGGGCCTGCCACCGGCCCGCCGATGCCGGGTCTGCGCCGTCGAGGGGGAGACGACGGGGCCCGTCCTGCCGCCCGGTGAGCGCTGCGGCGGCGACCACGAGTCCGCTGTCGTCCACCTGCGCGAGTCCCTCCTGCGCAACCCGGCCACTCCGCCGCAGGCCGCCGCCCGCTTCGCCGACGACCCCCACCCGCTGCTGCGCTGGGCGGTGGCCGGGAGAGCGGACCTGTCACGGGACGCCTGCGTACGGCTCGCCGCGGACCCGCTTCCCCTGGTCCGCGCCGCCCTCGCCGAGAACCCCGCCCTCGACGGCGACCTCGTACGGAGCCTGGCGGACGACCCCGATCCCGAGATACGCCGTGCGGTCGCCCGGCACCCCCGCGTCCCGCTCGACGTGCTCGTCCCGCTGGCCCGTACCACCGCGCTCGGCACCGTCCTCCTCCCGCGGATCGCCACCGCGTCGGCCGACGAGACCGGGGAACTGGTCGCCTCCGCCGAGCCGGCCGCCCGGCGGCTCGTCGCCCTCCGGCGCGATCTGCCGACAGGGGCGCGGGACCGGCTGGCCGACGACCCCGACGCGAAGGTGGCGGCGGCCGTCGCCCCGCACCCGGGTCTCTCCGAGGCGCGGCTGCGGGCCATGGTCGTACGGCACGGGCGCCAGGTGATGGCCGGGGTGGCGGCCAACCCGGACACGCCCGCGGCCCTGCTGGAGGAACTCGCCCGGCACCAGCCGCCGGTGCGCGGAGCGCTCCGCGAGATCGACCGGCACCGCGCCGTCACGCCCCCGGCGCTCCTCGTCTGCCTGGCGGACGCCCGGGCGCGCCCCTTCGCCGCCGGTCATCCGGCGCTCCCGCCGGCGGTACTCCGCGGACTGCTCGCGGACGCGGACGCGGACGAGGCCGTGCGGGAGGCGGCAGCGGCCCATCCGTCCCTGCCGCCCACCGAGATGGCGAGGCTCCTGCCGGAGCCGTGAGCGGCCGCCCGGCCGACCGGGCGCGTCGGCCGCCGCCCGGCCCCGTCCGTCAGTCGCTGACCGCGAGCCGTACCGCGAACGCGCCGATCACCGTGCCCGTGACCCGGTCCAGGACGCGCCGGGCCCGCGCGCCGCGCAGCCAGGTGCCGAGGGCGGAGGCGGAGGCGATCAGGACCGTCGACCAGACCACGCCGAGGACGACGTGGACGGACGTCAGCGCGAGGCCCATCGCGAAGTGCGGGGCCTCGGCTGGGATGAACTGCGGAAGCACGGCGACGTAGAAGACGCCGACCTTGGGGTTCAGCAGATTGGTCAGCGTGCCCTGGTGCCACCCGCCCGTGAGCGTGTCCGCGCCGCCGACCTCCACCTCCGCGCTCGCGTCCGCCCCACGGCGCCGGAACGTTTCGGCGATCATGCGCCCCGCCATCCACAGCAGATAGGCCGCGCCCGCCCACCGGAGGATCTCGTACGCGAGGTGCGAGGCGGTCAGCAGCGCCGTCACGCCCAGCGAGGTCAGCGCGCCCCAGATCAGCGTGCCGGTCTGGATGCCGAGGACGACACCCCAGGCGCGGGTGCGGCGGCCGAGCGCGGCCGTCCGCAGGATGAGGGCCGTGTCGAGGCCCGGAGTGAGAGTGAGGAGTCCCACGACGAGAGCGAAGGACCAGAACGCGGTGCTCGATGCCATGGAAGGCCACCGTAGCGCAGCGCCCCGCGCTCGCAGCACCTCCCTTCCGCCGTCCGTGCCCCGCCGCACACTCGCGCCCCGCCGCGGAGTCTCACAGCCCTCGCGCCACCCCACGCCCCAGCGCCCGCACAACCCCCACCGCCACCCCCCACCCCCTTCGTAGGCTGCCCCCATGAGAGAACTCTTCCTGGCGGACCGTCAGGCCCACCTGCGCTGGATCGACCTTCCGGGGGAGGGGCCCGTGCGGGTCTTTCTTCATGGGCTCGGGTGTACCGCCGCCTCCGACTTCGCGCACATCGCGACGCACCCCGCGCTGGGAGGCGGGCGGGCGCTGCTCGTCGATCTGCTGGGGCACGGGCTGAGCGACCGGCCGGGGGACTTCGACTACCGGCCCGAGGGGCAGGCGGCGGCGGTGGCCGCGCTGCTCGACCATCTCGACCTGCGTGGCGTCGAGTTGGTCGGGCACTCGATGGGCGGTGCCGTCGCGATCCACCTGGCGGCGGCCCGGCCCGGGCGGGTCGCCCGGCTGGTGGTCGCGGAGCCCAACCTGTACGGGGGCGGCGGCGCGTTCAGCGGGCCGGTGGCGCGGCAGCCGGAGGAGGCCTTCGTCCGGAGCGGGTACGCGAAGCTGCTGGCCCTCGCCGAACGGGCCGACTACGCGGCGCGGTTGAGGCTCGCCGACGCGCGGGCCGTGCACCGGTGCGCGGTCGCGCTCGTCGAGGGCGGCGACCCGGAGGCCGGCGAGGTGCTGCGGGCGCTGACGCTGCCCCGGGCGTTCCTGGTGGGGGAGAAGAGCCTGCCGGACCGGGCCGCCGAGCAGGCGGCGGAGATGGGCGTGCCCGTCCTGGAGGTGCCCGCCGCCGGGCACAACCTGATGCTCGACAACCCCGACGGCTTCGCCTCCGCCCTCGCCCGCGCCCTGACGCTGCCGGGGTGATTCCCGGCCATCCACCGACCCGGCCGGGCCCAGGGTCTTGCGCGGGCTCCCCGCCACTCTCTACGCTCGGCCCGCCGATAATTAGGAACCTTTCCTAACGAGCGATCGCCCTGGAGAGAAAGGGAGTTGTCATGCGCCGACGAAGCGCCATCCCGCTCGGACTCGCCGCTCTGCTGGCCCTGCCCGCACTCACCGTCCTGCCCGCGAGCGAGGCCGAGGCCGTCGACGCCCTCGTCTCCGCGGGCAAGCCGGCGACGTCCTCGTCCGTGGAGGGCTCGGGCTTCGCCCCCGGCCTCGCCGTGGACGGCAGCCGCGCCACCCGCTGGGCCAGCCTGGAGGGCGTCGATCCGCAGTGGATCCGGATCGACCTCGGGGCGAACCACACGCTCTCCCGGATCAAGCTCGACTGGGAAGCCGCCTACGCGAAGACGTACCGCCTCCAGACCTCGGCCGACGGCTCCACCTGGACCGACGTCTACGCGACCACGAGCGGCGACGGCGCCGTCGACGACCTCGCCGTCTCCGGCACCGGCCGGTACGTCCGCATGTACGGGACCGGCCGCGGCACCCCGTACGGCTACTCGCTCTACGAGTTCGAGGTCTACGGCTCCCCGACCGGCGGCGGAGGCGGCACCGGCCCCGGCGTCCCCTTCGGCAGCCACCTCAAGCCCTACGCCGCCGGCATGCTCAAGCCCTCCGGCACCCAGTCCGGCATCGACCAGAAGGTCGTCGACTACTACAACCGCTGGAAGTCCGCCTTCGTCCGGCAGAACTGCGGCAACGGCTGGTACCAGGTCATCTCGCCCGACGCCGACCACCCCTACGTCGCCGAGGCCCAGGGCTACGGCATGGTCATCGCCGCCACCATGGCGGGCGCCGACCCCGACGCCAAGAAGATCTTCGACGGCCTCGTCAAGTGGAAGCTCGACCACCCCTCGTCCATCAACCCCGACCTCCTCGCCGCCGAACAGGACGTCGACTGCCGCAGCGTCAACGGCGGCGACGGCGCCACCGACGGCGACATGGACGTCGCCTACGGCCTGCTCCTCGCCGACAAGCAGTGGGGCAGCGCCGGCACGTACGACTACAAGGCGCTCGCCCTCAAGCACATCGCCGCCATCAAGAAGGACGAGCTGAACCCCACCACCAAGCTCCTCAAGCTCGGCGACTGGTCCAGCTCGGGCGACCAGTACTACTACATCTCCCGCACCTCCGACTGGATGGTCGACCACTTCCGCGCCTTCCGCGCGGCCACCGGCGACACCACCTGGGACGCGGCCCGCACCGCCCACCAGACCCAGATCGCCAACCTCCAGTCCGGCTACGCCCCGGGCACCGGCCTGCTCCCCGACTTCGTCGTCAACACGAACACCAGCCCCAAGCCGGCCCCGGGCGAGGTCCTGGAGGACCCGAACGACGGCCAGTACTGGTGGAACGCCTGCCGCACCCCGTGGCGCATCGCCGACGACGCCGTCACCAGCGGCGACGCCAAGTCCCTCGCCGCCGCACGGAAGCTGAACGGCTGGATCAAGAGCAAGACCGGCGGCGACCCCAACAAGATCGCCATGGGCTACAAGCTCAACGGCACCCAGATCTCCGCGGGCAGCGAGGCGGCCTTCTTCGCCCCCTTCGCCGTCGCCGCCATGACCGACTCCGGCAGCCAGGCCTGGCTCGACGCCCTCTGGAACAAGATGACCGCCACCCCGATC
The DNA here is from genome assembly GCF_012927245.1 of Streptomyces sp. R302. GTDB lineage: Bacteria > Actinomycetota > Actinomycetes > Streptomycetales > Streptomycetaceae > Streptomyces. The sequence goes on along the minus strand of NZ_JABBGE010000006.1, from coordinate 32,908 downwards.
GACACCGGCAGCTACTTCTCCGCCAGCATCCAGCTCCAGGTGATGATCACGGTCTCCGGCAATCACTGGGTCCCGTAGCGGCCCACGACTCTCACCCGTAGCGGCCGCCCCTCTCACCCGGGGCTGACCAGGCCCTTCCGAGGATCGACGCGGACCCCCGCCTGCCAGACGGCGGGTCCGCACCCCTCGCCGTTCGGGGTCGACCCGCTCAGCGTGACCCTCGCCGAGGACTCGCGGACGATCCGGCCGCCTTCGGCCGGGTCCCGTCCCCGCCCGCCGGCTCGTCGTCGGCCGGTTCGCCGTCGGGTTCGCCGTACGGGGCGATGACCGCGAAGCGCACCGTCACCTCCCGCGGCCCGTCCTCCTCCGGCAGCGGCACCTGGAGGAAGGTGGTGGAGCCGTCGCCCGCCCGCCGGCTCCTCGCGCTCTCGGCACTCGGCGTCGGCGCAGATCCTGTAGCGCGAGCCCGCGGGGAAGTCCGCCGGGCTCCAGGTCGCCGTCACGCCCGACTCCGCGCCGACCAGCGTGCACCGGTGCACGCCCTGGCAGCCCGCCGTCAGGAGGGCCGCGGCGGACGCCACCAGGGCGAGTGCGGCGCGGCGGGCGAGGGGGCGGGGTGCGGTCCCCGCGGACGTGCGAAGCATGACCAAGCAAGTACCCGGATCGGAGCGGAAGTTCCAGACGCCTTCACGCTCCTCCCACCGGAAATCCCGCCGCGATCACCGGAACTCCCGGCCCTGATCACCGGAACTCCCGGCCGTGATCACCTGAACGAGTGAGCGCGGCTCGGGAACGCCCCCGCCCATGCCCGATGCTGGCCCGGTACCCACCTCGATCCCCCTCTCTCCCCCCGAGGAGCCGGCCGGCATGACGCACCCCACGCCCCCGGGCGAACGCCCCGACGAGAAGGCCCTGTTGATGGCCGCGGGCCTCGCCGACCTGGTCGTGGAGACGATCGGCACCGCCGCCGGTTCGCTCCGCTCGCTCCTCGGCCGCGCCGACTCCGCCGACCTCGCCCAGGACGCCGCCGCCGACCTCCGCGCCCGGGGCCGGCTGGCCCTCGACCGCCTCGCCGCCGACCGCGACGGCCCCCGTTCCGTGCCGCACATGGAGCTCCTCGCCCGCGAGGCCGCCGCCCGCCGGGCCGCCGCGCAGGCCCCCGCCGCCGATCCGGACACCCGACAGGCCCGGCAGGTCCGTACCGAGGCGGCCCCCGATGCCTGACGTCTGGGTGCCGGAGGAGTTCAAGGCGCGTACGGACGCGGTCCTCGCCGGTTTCCTCGACGACGAGGCCACCGCACTCCTCGCCGTCGACGACGCGCTGGACCCGCTCGCCGAGGCCCTGCGCACCACCGCCCGCCACGGCAAACGCCTCCGCGCCGCGTTCTGCTACTGGGGCTGGCGGGCCGCGGGGCAGCCCGACAGCGACGCCCTGATGCGGGCCGCGGCCGCCATGGAACTCGTCCACGCCGCCGCCGTCGTCCACGACGACCTCATCGACGACAGCCCCCTGCGGCACGGCAGACCCACCGCCCACCACCACTTCGCGGCCCTGCCGCACCTCGGCCGAAGGCCCCGTGCGGCGGCCCGCGCGCTCGCCCTGCTCCTCGGCGACCACCTGATGGCCCTCGCCGGCCGCCTCTACGCGGAGTCCGGGCTGCCCGCCGCGTACCTCTCCCGGGGCCGGCCCCTCTGGGCCGCCCTCGCGCGCGAACTCGTCGCCGGCGAGGCCCTGGAGATCCTGCACACCGGCGGCCCGCCGGACACCGGGACCTCCCTCAAGGTGATCTGCTACAAGACCGCCAAGTACACCGTCGAACACCCCCTCCTCCTCGGCGGGCTCCTCGCCGGCGCCCCCGCCGCCCTCCGCGAGGGGTTCTCCCGCTACGGGCTGCCGCTCGGCGAGGCGTTCCAGCTCCGCGACGACCTCCTCGGCCTCTTCGGCGACCCCGCCCGCACCGGCAAGGCGCCCCTCGACGACCTCCGCGCCGCCCGGCCCACCGTCCTCCTCGCCGAGACCTGGAACGCCGCGGATCCCGCGCAGCGCGAGCTGCTCCGCCGGACCCTCGCCGGGGACCGGCGGCCCGACGACGGCGAACTGCGCGAGGTCCGCGCCCTCATGGCCGGACTCGGCGCGCCCGCACGGGTCGAGCGCATGATCACCGGCCGCGTCGAGGAGGCCGTCCGCACCCTCGACGAGCTCGACCTGCCGGCCGCCGCCCACCGCGCCCTCACGGACCTCGCCCACCGCGCCGCCGTCCGCCACCACTGACCTCCCCACCGCCCCCTGGAGCGCCCGCCGTGCCCGGCACCCACAGCACAGCCACCCACACCACAGCCACCCTCACCCCCACCCCGTACACCGACGCCTCCCTCGACGCCCTCCGCCACAGCGGCGACGAGCTCGCCGACGCCGTCGTCGCCACCCTCTTCGAACGCGGTGAGGTCGGCCTCTTCAACTCGCTCATGCGGTACGTCTCCGTCTCCGGCCAGGAGCTCCCCGCCGGCCTGCCCGACGTGGCCCGGGAGTACCTGGAGGCGACGGCCGTCCCGCCCGCCTGGGTCGACTGGAACGAGATGGAGAAGGCCCGGCTCTTCTTCACCGACAACAACGTCCACATCAACACCGCCCTCTCCTTCGCCTCCATGCCCGCCTGCTACGTCGTCCCGCGCGTCGCCCGGCTGCTCTCCGCCACCCACGGCCTGCACTACCCGAGCAAGCGCATGGCGGAGACCGGCCAGTTCACGACGTACCTCATGCGGCCCGACGCCTTCGAGGCCGGCGGCCGGTTCGTCCCCGCCGCGCAGAAGGTGCGGCTCCTGCACGCCTCCATCCGCCACCACCTGATCCGCGCCGACCGCTGGGACACGGCCGCCGACGGCGTGCCGATCTGCCAGGAGGACATGATCGGCGGGCAGATGTTCTTCTCGATGCTCGTCCTCGACAGCCTCCACCGGCTCGGCGTCCACATGTCCACCGAGGGAGCGGAGGCGTACTCCTACGCCTGGCGGGTGGTCGGGGCGATCCTCGGCGTGGACCAGACGGTCGTACCGAAGACCCTCGACGAGGCGCGCGCCTTCCTCGACCTCTACCTCCTCCGCCACATGGGCCCCTCGGAGGAGGGCGTGGTGCTGACCCGGCAGCTGATCGACCTGTACGAGGACGTCGTGCCCGGCACCTTCTTCGACCCGGTGGTCTCCGCCCTGATCCGCCACCTCGTCGGCGACACGGTCGGCGACTGGCTCGACGTGCCCCGCAGCCGCTGGGACACCGCGGTGAAGGCGCTGCCGCCGCTGCTCGGAGTCCTGGAGTCGGTGGAGGACGCGTCGCCGTTCGCGGCCTGGGCGCTGGACCGGATCGGCCACCTGACCTCGGTCTTCGAACTGTCCACGCTCACCCGGGGCCGGGTGATGCACTACGCGGTCCCGGAGCACCTGAGGAAGGAGTACGGCGTCGACACGGGCGTCGCCCGCCACCACCGCTGGACGCCGCCCCCGTCCACCGTCTGAGCCGCCGCCCCGGCCCTCTGCTCGCAGGGCGGGGCGTACTGGCCGAAAATGGACTCACCCGGTGAAGGTGAGGTGTGCATGGACGGCGGGGAAGGCCAGGAGGGTGCGCCCGGCAGCGGTCCGCCGACGGGTCGGCCGGGCCGCCTCAGGGTGGACGTACGGTTCGACCGGGGCGGGGAGACCGTCGTCGTGGCACCGCTCGGCGAACTCGACCACGACACGGCCGAACCGCTCGGCACCGCCCTGGAGAAGCACGCCGACGCGGCACGGCTCGTCGTCGACTGCGCCGGGCTCGACTTCTGCGACTCCACCGGCCTGAACCTGCTGCTCAGGGCCCGCGCCCGGGCCCTGGAGGCGGGCGCCCGCCTCGACCTGGCCGGACTGCGCCCCCCGGTGGACCGGATGTTCGAGATCACCGGCGCGCTGCACGTCTTCCGGGTGTACGCGGACGCCCACGAGGCCCTCGCGGACGACCCGCCCGACGGCCGGGGCCCGGCAGCCGACGGCCCCGGTGACGCTTCGGCCCCCCGGGCGGGCGGTGCCCGCCCCAGGGATCCGGACGGCCGTCCCGGGAAGCCGGACGGCCGTCCCGGGGATCCGGTCTGACGGGCCGCCGGTCATCATGCGCGAGCGCGAGAGCGACGAGACCCGAGGCGGCGGCACACCCGTGGCGCAGACCCGCCGCCTGCTGCTGCGCGGCAGCGTGGGCGCGGTCTCCCGCTGCCGCGACTTCACCGCGGAGGCGCTCGCCGAATGGGGCTGGACCCCCGCCGAGAGCGCCCTGGCCCGGGAGCGGGTCGAGGACGTCCTGCTCCTGGTCTCCGAGGTGGTGACCAACGCCTGTCTGCACGGCGGCGGCCCCGAGGAGTTCGTGCTCCGGCACGCGGACGGGCTGCTCCGGGTCGAGGTCGCCGACCGCAGCCCCGACCATCCCCGCCGACTCGCCCCCCGTTCGCCGTCCCTGCCCGGCGGACACGGGCTGATGGTCCTGGACCGGCTGGCGACCGACTGGGGATCCTCGGACCGGGGGCCCGGGGCGGCGGGCAAGGTGGTGTGGCTGGAGGTCAGCAGGCCGTCGCGTCCTCCGTGGCGTCGTCGTCCAGCAGACCGTCCCTGAGCTCGCCGAGGATGCGGGCGAGCAGCCGGGAGACGTGCATCTGGGAGAGTCCGATCCGCCTGCCGATCTCGGCCTGTGTCAGCTCCTCGCCGAAGCGCAGCGACAGGATCAGCCGGTCGCGGGGGCACAGCCGGTCGAGCAGCGGTCGCAGCGAGCTCAGGTCGTCTATCAGCTCGTAGGCGGGTTCGTCGACGGCGGTGCGCCGTCCGGCCGTCCCCTGGGGGGCCTGCGACTCGGCGTCGCCGACGGGGGCGTCGAGGGAGTGGGCGGTGTAGCCGTTGGCGGCGAGTTCCCCCTCCGCCACCTCCTCCGGGGTGAGGTGCAGCCGTTCGGCGAGCTCGGCGCGGTCGGGCCGGTGCCCGTCGCGCTGTTCCAGGGCGTCGGAGGCCTTGGCCAGGTCGATCCGCAGCTCCTGGAGCCGGCGCGGCACGCGTACCGCCCAGCCGGTGTCCCGGAAGAATCGTTTCATCTCGCCGACGATCGTCGGCAGCGCGAAGGCGGAGAACTCGACCCCGCGGTCCGGGTCGAACCGGTCGATCGCCTTGATCAGCCCGATCGTCCCCACCTGCACGATGTCCTCCACCGGCTCCGGACGGCCCCGGAACCGCCGGGCGCCGAACTTCACCAGGCTCAGGTTCAGCTCGACCAGGGTGTTGCGCACGTACGCGTGCTCGGGGCTGCCCTCGTCGAGCTCCCGGAGCCGTACGAACATCGCCGCGGAGAGGGTCCGCGCGTCGTCGGTGGAGGACGAGAGCGGATTCTCCGGCTCCGGCAGCCCCCCGAGTGCCCGCCGGCGCGTGGCGGCGGACGTCGACGTCGCTTCGCGTGCGGGCGACGGAAGCGGGGGTGCGTCTACGACTCGACCCGTGGCCATGACATTCCTCCTTGTAAAGAGGATTCCCACTCGGCACATTTTGACCCTTTTGGCCCTTGAGTAAAAGGTCGGGTGGACCGTGCGCCGTGAGAAGCCGTGAGAACTCGGGTGGCCCCGCTCCGCCCCCGACCGCTCCGCGCCCGACCGCTCCGCCCCCGACCGTTCCGGCGGGTCTGAAGCCGTCCCGGGCGGGTAGCCGCTCGGGGGAGCGACCCCGCCGTCGCGCGCGGGATCCCGGACCGGAGGAGGTGTCCGCGATGGACGAGGCCCGGCTCTCCGCGCACGAGCGGCGCGTACTGGCCGAGATCGAGGCGGACCTGAGCGCCGACGACCGCCTGGCCAGCCGCATGGGGGAACACCGGCAGGTCCCCCGGCTGCCCCGGATCGCGGGGCGCGGCGGAGTGGGCGCCGTGGCTCTCGGGGCCCTGACGCTCACCCTGCTCGTCCTCGCCGTGGCGACCTCGACACCGGCCCTGATCTGGGCCTTCGCCGCCGCGTGGGTGGTGACGCTGATCCTGCTCCTGCGCATGGTGGTCCGCTGGACCCGGCGCCGGGCCGGCGGCGGACGGCACGACGACTGATCCGGCCGGTCCCGGAGGGACGGGGCCGACCGGGACGGGGACTCGGTCACGGCCCGCCCGGAGGCGTCAGGTGTCAGCCGTCCGCGCCGCCCCGGTCCGGCGCGGGCCGGGCGCCGACCACGCCCCGTACGACCCCCAGGGCGACCAGGTCGTCCGGGCGCAGGCGCAGGTCGTCGGCGGTGGCGTCCGCGTCCTCCGGGGCGCGCTTCAGGATGGCGGTGGCGAGTTCGGGGGCGATGACGGAGAAGTACGAGTCCGGGGTCGCCCAGGTGTTGCCGGGCGCCGCCAGCGCCAGTGCGCCGCCCGAGCCGCCCTCGCCCACGAGCAGCGCGGTCACCGGGACGGGGGCCTCCGCGACGGCGCCGAAGAGCTCCGCGATCGCCGGGCCCGCGCCCGCGCGCTCCGCCTCGGCGTCGTTCGCGGCGCCCGGGGTGTCGATCAGCGTCAGGACCGGGATCCCGAGGCGGCCCGCGAGCCGTACCAGCCGGGCGGCCGTGCGGAAGCCGGCCGGCCGGGTCGCCGTCCCGCACTGCGCCGCGTACGCGGCCGTACGCCCGTCCGGCAGGCGGCCGAAGCCGCACCGGGTCCCCGGATCGGTGCCGCCGACGCGGTCGCCGGACAGCTCCGCCCGCTCGGTGAACACCTCGGCGAGGTAGCGGTCGGCGCGGGGCCGCTCCGGGTGGCGGGCGCGGGCCACCGCGTCGCGCCCGCTCGCGGCCGGGTCCGTGGCGCCGAGCGCGTACGGCGGCGGGACCGGCCCCTCGGCCGGCCGGGTGAGCAGCGACAGCCAGCGGCCCAGCACCTCCCGCAGCTCCGCCGCGGGGACGACCGCGTCGACGTGTCCGTGCGCGAGCTGGGACTCCGCCGTGTACGCGGCCGGGTCGGCGTCCCCGGGCCGGACCCGGGAGCCGGCGAAGCCGACCTGCGCGCCCGGCAGCGCGAGGACCACGTCCGAGCCGGCCCCGAGGGTGGCCCAGCCGCCGCCGGTCGTCGGATCGCGCAGGACGGCCAGCTGCGGCAGCCCGGCGGCCCGGGTGAGCGCCGACTCCCCGGCCAGCCGCTGGAGCTGGACCAGCGCCCGCATGCCCTCGTGCATCCGGCTGCCGCCGGTCGCCAGGAGGACGGTCACGGGCAGCCGGTGGGCGCGGGCGTGCGCGTGCGCGGCGGCGACCCGGTCCCCGGTGCCCTCGCCGATGGAACCGCCCAGGTAGCCGAACTCGAAGGAGACGAGCACCGTACGCGTGCCGCCGACCGTGCCGGTGCCGCAGACCACGGACTCGTCCTCGCCGGACCGGGCGGCCGCCGCGGCCCGCGCCCGTCCGTACCCCGGCCAGTCGATCGGCCCGTCGCCGCCGGGCCCCGCGGCGGAGGGGAGCTCGGTGAAGTCGTCGGTGACGAGGGCCAGTGCCTCGCGCGCGCTCGGAGCTGCTGTCATCGGGGGCCTCCCGCCCGTAGGGCCTGTCTGACGATTCCCGCCGGGTCCGACGCGAATGATCCGACTGATCCGACGCGAATGATCGGACAGGCACTGGCCGGGTACGCCGGGTCACGCCGCCGGGTGCCGTCACCGTACCGCCGAGTAGCCGGCCGGGAAGGCCCCGCACTCCCGGTGCGGCGAAGATCACTCCGCCCGGCCCGCCGACCGTCCCGCGGCCCGTCCTCCCTCTCTCCAGCCCAGCGCCAGCGCCCCGCCCAGGCGAGCGAGGCGAGCACGCCGACGGTTCCGTACAGCCGCCGTCGGCGCGCGGATCGCCCAGGACCAGCAGGCCGCAGCCGGCCGTCGTCAGCGGCACCACGTACCGGACCTCGCCCGTGGCGAGCGCGCCCGGACCGGCCCGCCGCACCAGCAGGATCTCGGCTCCGGCCGGCGTGAGCGTCCGCCCGGCGGGCGGGGCCATGCGGTGCTCCTGACGTCGGCGGCGGAGCGGTACGGCGGGAAGGCCGCCCGGACCGTACGGCCCGCGCCCCGAGAGGCCGACGCACGTGCGCGGCGAGAGGCCGACGCCCGCGCGCGGGGCGCGTCAGCGCGTCAGCGCGTCTGCGCGTCAGGCCATGATGCCGCTGCCGTGCGGCGCGTACAGGTCGAGCAGCCGCACCCGCGTCACCTGGAGCCGGTGCGCCAGGATCGACCCGACCCAGTAGTAGACCGCCGACCCGAACTCCACGTCCGTGTGGCACATCGCCCGTACCGCCGTCGCGTCGAACTCGTACGCCCTGACGGGGGTCATCGCCTCCGCCCCCGACTGGCACAGATACGGCGGGAACAGCCAGGACAGGCCCACCAGCTCGCCGTGGCGCAGCGTCTCGATCACCGGCGCCCCCCGCCCCGGCACCTTGGCGTCCAGATTCACCGCGCCCGTCTTCACGATCCAGAACCGGTCCGCGTGCCGCTGCTCCTCGAAGAGCCGGTCACCGGAATCGAAGTAGACGTCCTCGGCGAAGGCCATCAGCCGCTCGCGGTGCTCCGCCGGCAGCGAACCGACCTTGGGTGCGGCACTCCTCATGACGGGCCCTCCTCCTCGCGCGTACGCCTCCGATTCCCAGTCTCCGCCCACCGCGCCCGGAACGCAGGCGGCGCGGGCGCGGGCTCACCCCACCGGCGGCAGACGCCGCCGGGGTCCCCCACCCGTCCCGGCGTGCGCCGGCACCCGGGGAGGCGGAGCATGAGACCGAGGAGGAAGCGGCACGAGGGGGCGTGAGCCAGGAGGGCGACAGGAGGGTGACATGCCCGTCCCGGAGGTCCCCGTCACCGAGCACGACCCCGTCGCGGGCGACGGCGACGCGCTCGTCGTGCTGCGCGGGGTCGACAAGTACTTCGGGACGCTGCACGTCCTCCAGTCCATCGACCTCACCATCCGGCGCGGCGAGGTCGTCGTCGTCATCGGCCCGTCCGGCTCGGGGAAGTCCACCCTCTGCCGCGCGATCAACCGCCTGGAGACCATCGACAGCGGCGAGATCCGGGTCGACGGCCGGCCGCTGCCCGCAGAGGGCAGGGAACTCGCCCGCCTCCGGGCCGACGTCGGCATGGTCTTCCAGTCGTTCAACCTCTTCGCCCACAAGACCGTCCTGGACAACGTCACCCTGGGACAGATCAAGGTCCGCAAGAAGGACCGGAAGGCCGCGGAGGAGAGGGCCCGTTCGCTCCTCGACCGCGTCGGCGTCGCCGCGCAGGCCGCGAAGTACCCGGCTCAGCTCTCCGGCGGCCAGCAGCAGCGGGTCGCCATCGCCCGGGCCCTCGCGATGGACCCGAAGGTGATGCTCTTCGACGAGCCGACCTCCGCCCTCGACCCGGAGATGATCAACGAGGTCCTGGAGGTCATGCGGCAGCTCGCCCGGGACGGGATGACCATGGTCGTCGTGACCCACGAGATGGGCTTCGCCCGCTCCGCCGCCAACCGCGTCGTCTTCATGTCCGACGGGCGGATCGTCGAGGAGGCCACCCCCGAGGAGTTCTTCGGCAACCCGCGCAGCGCCCGCGCCCGCGACTTCCTCTCCAAGATCCTCCACCACTGAGCCCCCACGGGGTGATCACATGAACCCGCTCAGGACCACCCGGACCCTCGTCGCCTCCGCGACGGCCGTCGTCCTCGCCCTCGGCACCGCCTCGGTCGCCCAGGGAGCCGTACCGGCGGACCACGACGACGACGATCAGATCACCATCGGCATCAAGTTCGACCAGCCGGGCATCGGCCTGAAGACCCCGGACGGCACCTACACCGGCTTCGACGTCGACGTGGCCACCTACATCGCGAAGCAACTCGGCCACGAGCCCGACCAGATCGTCTGGAAGGAGGCGAAGAGCGCCGACCGCGAGACCATGCTCCAGCGCGGCGACGTCGACTTCATCGCCGCCTCCTACTCGATCAACGACGAGCGCGCCGAGAAGGTCGACTTCGCCGGCCCCTACCTCCTCGCCCACCAGGACGTCCTGATCCGCGCCGACGACGACTCCATCAAGCAGCCGTCCGACCTGAACGACAAGCGGCTCTGCTCCGTCACCGGCTCCACCTCCGCGCAGAACGTCAAGGAGGAGATCGCCCCCGACGCCCAGCTCCAGGAGTACGGCGGCTACTCCGAGTGCCTGACCGGCCTGGAGAACGGCGTCATCGACGCCCTCACCACCGACGACTCGATCCTCGCCGGCTACGCCGCCCAGGAGGGGTTCAAGGGCAAGTTCAAGCTCGGCGGCTTCGAGCTGAGCAACGAGAACTACGGCATCGGCGTCCAGAAGGGCAGCGACCTCAAGGGCGAGATCAACACCGCTCTGGAGAAGATGGTCGAGGACGGCTCCTGGGACGAGGCCGTCGAGAAGAACTTCGGTCCGGCGAACTACCAGAACGAACCGGCCCCGAAGATCGGCGTGATCGTCGAGTAGGCCGGCCGCCGTGTTCGACTTCCTCGAAGGCTACGACCTCCTGGGTGCCTTCTGGGTGACCGTCCAGCTCACCTTCTGGTCCGCCCTGGGCTCCCTCGTCTGGGGGACGCTGCTCGCCGCCATGCGCGTCGGCCCCGTCCCCCTCATGCGGGGCTTCGGCACCGCCTACGTCACCATCGTCCGCAACATCCCCCTCACCGTCATCATCGTGTTCACCTCCCTCGGCCTCTTCCAGACCCTCGGGATCAGCCTCGGCGCCGACCGCTTCACCACCATCAACTTCCGGCTCGCGGTCCTCGGCCTCACCGCCTACACCAGCGCCTTCGTCTGCGAGGCGCTGCGCTCCGGCATCAACACCGTCCCCCTCGGCCAGGTCGAGGCCGCCCGGGCGATCGGCCTCAGCTTCCCCCAGATCCTCCGGATCATCGTGCTTCCGCAGGCGTTCCGGTCGGTCGTCGGCCCGCTCACCAACGTCCTCATCGCGCTCACCAAGAACACCACCGTCGCCGCCGCGATCGGCGTCGCCGAAGCCGCCCTGCTCATGCGGGAGATGATCGAGAACGAGGCCCAGCTGATCCTCATCTCGGCGATCTTCGCCTTCGGCTTCATCTGCCTCACCCTGCCCACCGGCCTCCTCCTCGGCCGGCTCGCGAAGAAAGTCGCGGTCAAACGGTGAAGCGCGCCTCCAAGCCCGCCAAGCCCGCCAAGCCCGCCAAGCCCGCCTCCAGGCCCCGGACGAAGGCGAAGGACGAATCCGCCACCGTCCTCTACGACGTCCCCGGCCCCCGCGCCCGCCGCCGCAACCTCCTCTGGACGCTGCTCTTCCTCGCCGCCCTCGCCGCCGTCGTCTGGTGGGTGATCGCCGGACTCGACGCCAAGAACCAGCTGGAGGCGGAGAAATGGGAGCCGTTCTTCACCGACGGCCGCGTCTGGGAGACGTATCTGCTGCCCGCCCTGAAGAACACCGTCATCGCCGCCGCCCTCGCCATGGTCCTCGCCCTGCCGCTCGGCGCCTTCCTCGGCATCGCCCGCCTCTCCGACCACCGCGCCGTCCGCGGCGTCGCCGGCACCGTCGTCGAGTTCTTCCGCGCGATCCCCGTCCTCATCCTGATGCTCTTCGCCAACGCCGCCTACGCCGAGTTCACCGACATCAGCCCCGAGACCCGCCCCCTGTACGCGGTCGTCACCGGACTCGTCCTCTACAACGCCTCCGTCCTCGCCGAAGTCGTCCGCGCCGGCATCCTCGCCCTCCCCGCCGGCCAGACCGACGCGGCCAAGGCCATCGGCATGCGCAAGGGCCAGACCATGGCGTACGTCCTCCTGCCCCAGTCCGTCACCGCCATGCTGCCCGCCCTCGTCAGCCAGCTCGTCGTCATCGTCAAGGACACCGCCCTCGGCGGCGCCATGCTCGGCTTCGCCGAACTCCTCGCCTCCGTCCGCCCCCTGAGCGCCAACTACGGCGCCAACACCATCGCCTGCTTCACCGTCGTCGCCGTCCTCTTCGTCCTCCTCAACGTCGCCCTCACCACCTTCGCCTCCTGGCTCGAACGCCGCCTGCGCCGAGGCAAGCGCACCACCGGAGCCGTCGTCACCGCCGAAGCCGTCGAGGACCTCGCCACACCCGGAGAACCCACCGGCCCCAAGCCGTGACCACACCGTGGGCCCGCCGCCACCCGGGCGTGCGACACCGCGCCCGACACGGCACAGCGTCCTGACCCTGGACCGCGAGTCGACCCGGGAGGAGTTCGAGGACGCGGCCCGCGACGCCTGCTGACCCCGCCTCCCGATCCGTGACGAACCGACGTCACGGGAGCATTCGGGCCGGACATGAGGGACACTGCTCCCGTGCGTGGACATCTACCGGACGAGAACCCGGGTTTCACAGGCCGCCGCACGGAACTGACGCGCATCACCGCCGCGTTGGCGGAGCACCGCCTCGTCACCGTGACCGGCGTCGGCGGCGTCGGCAAGACCCGGCTCGCGCTGCGCGCCGCCCACCGCGTGCGCCACCGCCACCCGGACGGCGCCTGGTGGACCGACCTCGGACAGCTCGACGGCGAACGCCTCCTCGTCGCCCTCGTCTCCGACTCCGTCGACCTCGCCGACCACACCCCCGGCACCGACACCGGCGCCCTCCGCCGACGGCTCGCCGAATCCCGCCTCCTCCTCGTCCTCGACTGCTGCGACCACCTCGCCGACGCCTGCGGCCGGCTCGTCGGCGAACTCCTCGACGCCGCCCCCGGCCTCACCGTCCTCGCCACCTCCCGCCGCCCCCTCGGCGTCACCGGCGAGCACACCGTCCTCCTCGACCCGCTGCCGCCCGCCGGCGACGACGCCCTCGCCCTCCTGACCACCGCCACCGGCGAGGAACTCCCCGCCGGACCCGCCGCGGAGATCTGCGTCCGCCTCGAAGGCATACCCCTCGCCCTGGAGCTCGCCGCCGCCCAGATCCGGCTCCAGGGCGCCGAAGCCGTCCGCGACCAGCTCGGCAGCCGCCTCACCGCACCCCACGGGGCCCGCTTCGACCTCCTCGCCCACCCCGGACGCGTCTGGCCCGCCCGCCACCGCACCCTGCGCGCCGCCATCGGCTGGAGCCACGAACTCGCCGACCCCCTCGAACGGCTCCTCTGGGCCCGCCTCTCCGTCTTCCGCGGCCCCTTCGACCTCGCCACCGCCACCGCCGTCTGCACCGGCGGCCCCCTCACCCCCGACACCCTCCCCACCGCCCTCGCCGGCCTCGTCCGCGCCTCCGTCGTCCGCCCCGCCGACGGCGCGGGCCGCCACCGCCTCCTCGACACCATCCGCGCCTACGGCGCCGGCTGGCTCGACCGGCTCGGCGAGACCGGCACCGTCGCCGACCGGCACGCCGCCCACTTCGGCGCCCTCGCCGCCCAGGGCCGTACCGCCTGGCACGGCCCCCGCCAGCTCCCCTGGCACCACGCCGTCGACACCCACCACACCGACCTGCGCACCGCCCTCGACCACCTCCTGCGCACCGACCCCGACGCCGCCCTCGACCTCATCGGCTCCGTCGCCTTCGCCTGGTCCTGCCGAGGCCGACTCCGCGAAGCCCGCGCCGGCCTCGAACAGGCCCTCCGGCTCAGCGAGGCACGCGGCCGCGCCCGCACCCGCGCCCTGTGGGCCCTCGGCTTCACCCTCGTCCTCCAGGGCGACCTCGGCCCCGCCCAGGACGCCGGCGAACGCTGCGCCCGCGAAGCCCGCCACACCGAGCACCCGCCCGAACGCCCCTGGGCGCCCTCGGAGCCGTACGGCCCCGGCGAGCTCACCCTCGACGCCGCCGCCCTCGCCGGCCTCCTCGCCCTCACCACCGGCCGCGCCCGCGCCGCCCTCGTCGTCGTCGACCAGGTCCTCGGCTCGGCGCACGGCAGCACCGCCGGCTCCGCCGCCACCCTCCGCTGCCGGCTCGTCCGCGTCTTCGCCCTCACCGGCCTCGGCCGCCTCGCCGAGGCCCGCACCGACGCCCTCGCCCTGCGCGCCCTCTGCGACACCCTCGACGAGCACTGGACCCGCACCGCCCTGGAGTACCAGCTCGCCCTCGCCGGCCTCCTCGAAGGCGACCCCGCCACCGCCGCCGACCACGCCCGCGCCATGCTCGCCGGCACCCGCGCCCTCGGCGCCGGCCTCGCCACCGCCCTCGGCCTCGACGTCCTCGCCACCGCCCACGCCGCCGCCGGCGACGGCGAACGCGCCGCCGACGTCTCCGGCACCGGCGAGGCCCACTGGCGGGCCACCGGCCAGCCCCGCCGCGGCCTCCCCGGCCTGCGTGCCCTCCACGCCCACCACACCGCCGGCGTCCGCGCCGCCTTCGGCGAACCCGCCTACGAGGAGATCTTCCTCCGCGCCCTCACCGACCGCCCCCAGGCAGGCCTCGACCGCGCCCTCCGCACGACCTGACCGCCCACCGGGCGGACCCGCCCCGCACGGCGCACCATGAGGACATGGACCGCACGCCGGGCGACCTCGGTGCCGTCAGCGGACCGGCACGCCTCGCCGGACCCGACGAGGGCCTCACCCCGCAGGAACTGGCCCTCGCCACCCGCAACCACGGACTCCCGCTGGAAGCCCTCCGGTACGACGTCACCCCGCCCGGCCTCCACTATGTCCTCGTCCACTACGACATCCCCGCCACCGCCCCCGACGACTGGCGGCTCACCCTCGGCGGCCGGGTCCTCCGCCCGCTCGACCTGGACCTCGACGCCCTCCGCGCCCGCCCCGCCACCACCCGCCGCGTCACCCTGGAGTGCGCCGGGAACGGCCGCGCCCGGCTCAGCCCCCGCCCCGTCAGCCAGCCCTGGCTCGTCGAGGCCGTCGGCACCGCAGACTGGACCGGCGTCCCCCTCGCCGCCCTCCTCGCCGAGGCAGGCCCCGCCGAGGACGCCGCCGAGGCCGTCTTCACCGGCGCCGACCACGGCGTCGAACGCGGCGTCGAGCAGGACTACCGCCGCTCCCTGCCGCTCGCCACCGCCGCCGACCCCGCCCGCGACGTCCTCGTCGCCTACGCCATGAACGGCGCCCCGCTGCCGCCCCAGCACGGCAGCCCGCTCCGGCTCGTCGTCCCCGGCTGGTACGGCATGGCCCACGTGAAGTGGCTCCGCGACATCACCCTCACCGCCACCCCCTACACCGGCTTCCAGCAGACGGCCGCCTACCGGCTCCGCCAGGAACCCGACGAGCCGGGCGAACCCGTCACCCTCATCGCACCCCGCGCCCTCATGGCCCCGCCCGGCTTCCCCGACTTCCTCTCCCGCGCCCGCGTCGTCCGCCCCGGGCCCGTCCCCCTCACCGGCCGCGCCTGGTCCGGCCACGGCCCCGTCACCCGCGTCCAGGTCAGCGAGGACGGCGGCGCCGCCTGGACCGACGCCGAGGTCGCCCACGACCCCGCCCACCCCTGGGCCTGGGCCGCCTGGCACACCACCTGGAACGCCACCCCGGGCCTGCGCCACCTCACCGTCCGCGCCACCGACGCCACCGGCCGCGTCCAGCCCCTCGCCGCACCCTGGAACCGCGGCGGCTTCGCCAACAACCTCGTCCAGCGCGTCGAGGTGCTCTGCGCCCCGGGCCCCTGACCAGGCACGCGCACCGCACCCCGTAAAGTCGGAACCGTCGCCCGCACCCCTTCCGACGACGAGGAGCCCTCCGTGACCGACCCGGCGCCCATCGCCCGCCAGCAGCAGATCGCCCGGGAGCTCCAGGTCCCCGAGATCTTCGACCCGCTCGTCGAGATCGAGCGCCGGGTGGCCTTCCTCGCCGAGCGCCTCACCACCACCGGACTGCGCTCCCTCGTCCTCGGCATCAGCGGCGGCGTGGACTCCACCACCGCCGGCCGGCTCTGCCAGCTCGCCGTCGAGCGCGCCCGCGCCGCCGGCCACGAGGCGACCTTCTACGCCATGCGCCTGCCGTACGGCGTCCAGGCCGACGAGCAGGACGCCCAGACCGCCCTCGACTTCATCCGCGCCGACCAGGTCCTCACCGTCGACGTCAAGGCGGCCAGCGACGCTGCCCTCGACGCCGCCAGGACCGCCGGCGTCACCTTCCGCGACGCCCACCACGAGGACTTCGTGCACGGCAACATCAAGGCCCGCCAGCGCATGATCGCCCAGTACGCGGTCGCCGGCGCCCACGACGGCCTGGTCGTCGGCACCGACCACGCCGCCGAGGCCGTCTCCGGCTTCTTCACCAAGTTCGGCGACGGCGCCGCCGACCTCGTCCCGCTCACCGGCCTCACCAAGCGCCGCGTCCGCGCCGTCGCCGCCGAGCTCGGCGCCCCCGCCTCCCTGGTCTGGAAGGTCCCGACCGCCGACCTGGAGACCCTCGACCCGGGCAAGCCCGACGAGGACGCCCTCGGCGTCACGTACGACGACATCGACGACTTCCTGGAGGGCAAGCCGGTCGCCGAGGCCGCCCACGCCTCCATCGTCCGCCGCTACGAGCTCACCGAGCACAAGCGGCAGCTGCCGATCGCGCCCTGAGCCGTCCCGAGCGTCCCTCGCCGAACAGGCGGATCCTGGAAGGGGAGCCCCGTCACCCGGGGCCCCGGAAGGGAGCACCATGTTCGGCGAGACGACGGCGTACAGCAGCTTCTCGGTGGACGACCTGGACGCCGCCCGGCAGTTCTACGGCGACCGGCTCGGCCTGGCCGTGGAGGACACCGGGACCGGCGACATGCGGATGCTGTTCCTGACCCTGCCCGGCGGGGCCCGGGTCTTCGTCTACCCCAAGGAGAACCACACGCCGGCCTCCTTCACCGTCCTCAACTTCGAGGTCGACGACATCGACCGGGCCGTCGACGACCTGGTCGCCCGGGGCGCCACCTTCGAGCGCTACCCGGAGTTCGAGGCCGACGAGAAGGGCGTCGTCCGGGGCCCGGGCGAGGGCGGCCCGGCGGGCATCGCCTGGTTCACCGACCCGGCCGGCAACGTCATCGCGGTGATGCAGGCCTCCTGAGCCCGCCACGCCGGTCCGTGATCCACTAGGGGTGACCGCGCAGGAACACCCGCAGGAGCACCGTTGACCACCTACCGTCAGCCCGGCGTCGTCGTCACCGACCACCACTTCCCCGTCCCCCTCGACCACACCCGCCCCGACGGCGAGCAGATCGAGGTGTACGGCCGCGAGGTCGTCGCCTCGGGTCTCGGCGACCGGGACCGCGAGCGGCTCCCCTGGCTGGTCTACCTGGAGGGCGGCCCCGGCTTCGGCGCCCGCCGGTTCATCGGCCGGCAGGCGTGGCTCGGCCGGGCCGTCCGCGAGTTCCGGGTCCTCCTGCTCGACCAGCGCGGCACCGGCCGCTCCACGCCCGCCAACCGCCAGACCCTCCCGCTGCGCGGCGACGCCGCCGCGCAGGCCGACTACCTCGCGCACTTCCGCGCCGACGCCATCGTCCGGGACTGCGAGCTGATCCGCCGCCGCCTCACCGGCGGCGCCCCCTGGACGGTCCTCGGCCAGAGCTTCGGCGGCTTCTGCGCCGTCCACTACCTGTCCACCGCCCCCGAGGGCCTGGAGCGGGTCCTGATCACCGGCGGCCTGCCGTCCCTCGACGCCACCGCCGACGAGGTCTACGCCGCCGCCTATCCGCGCGTCCGCCGCAAGAACGAGGCCCACTTCGCCCGCTACCCGCGCGACGCCGAACGCGTCCGCGCCGTCGCCGCCCACCTCCTGGAGCGCGAGGTCACCCTCCCCGGCGGCGGCCTCCTCACCGTCGAGGCCTTCCAGTCCCTCGGCATCCTCCTCGGCTCCGGCGAGGGCACCCACCAGCTCCACCACCTCCTGGAGGGCGCCTTCGTGCCGACGCCCACCGGGCCCGCCCTCGCCGACGCCTTCCTGGAACAGGTCCAGGCCCACCTCTCGTACGCCGGCCACCCGCTGTACGCCGTCCTCCACGAGGCCATCTACGCCCAGGGCCAGGGCCCCACCGACTGGGCCGCCGAGCGGGTCCGCGCCGACTTCCCCGAGTTCGACGCCGCCGGCGCGCTCGCCTCCGGCGCCCCCGTCCTCCTCACCGGCGAGACCGTCCACCCCTGGCACTTCACCACCGACCCGGCCCTCCGCCCGCTGCGCGAGACCGCCGCGCTCCTCGCCGGACGGGACGACTGGACACCGCTGTACGACCCCGAGCGGCTGGCCGCCAACCGGGTGCCGGTGGCCGCAGCCGTCTACCACGACGACATGTACGTCGACACCGCCCACTCCCTGGAGACCGCCCGGGCGATCCGCGGGCTGCGCACCTGGGTGACCGACGAGTTCGAGCACGACGGCGTCCGTGCGGGCGGCCCGCGCGTCCTCGACCGCCTCCTCGCCCTCTCCCGCGACGAACTCTGACGGGCGGGCGTACGGGTACGGCCCCGGGTCCGGCGCGCGCGAAAGTCCCAGCGCCGGACCCCGATCGCCCATGGTCCCGGCCCGTCACGGGCGGCTAGAACTCGGTGCATGAGCGCACACGTCACCGCCGAGATCGCCGGCCAGCCCGACTGCTGGCGCCGCGCCGCCGCCCTCGCGGGCCCGGTCGCCGACCGGCTGCCCAAGCCCGGCGAGCGAAGCGAGATGGGGGTCCCCCGGACGGAGTCTGGGGGAGGGTCGCCGTCGTCGGCTGCGGCACCTCGTACCTGATCGCCCGCGCCTACGCGGCCCTGCGGGAGTCCCTCGGCGCGGGCGAGACCGACGCCTTCCCGGCCTCCGAGCGGACCCCGCTCGGCCGGGGGTACGACCGGATCGTGGCCCTCACCCGCTCCGGTACCACTACCGAGGTCGTCGACCTCCTCGGCGGTGCGGCGGGCCGCCTGCCGGCCCTCGTCCTCACCGGCGTCCCGGACAGCCCCGCCGCCCGCCTCGCCGACCACGTGGTCGACCTCTCCTTCGCCGACGAACGCTCCGTCGTCCAGACCCGGTTCGCGACCACGGCCCTCCAACTCCTGCGCGCCGGGCTCGGGGTGGACCTCGCCCCCTCCCTCGCCGACGCCGAGCTCGCCCTGTACGAGCCGCTGCCCGAACACTGGCTGAGGCGCGTCCAGTTCACCTTCCTCGGCACCGGCTGGACCGTCGGCCTCGCCGACGAGGCGGCGCTCAAGATCCGTGAGGTGGCCCGCGCCTGGACGGAGTCGTACCCGGCGATGGAGTACCGCCACGGCCCGATCAGCGTCAGTGACCGGACCAGCCTCGTCTGGTGCCTCGGCCCCGTCCCGGCCGGGCTGCGCGAGGAAGTCGAGTCCACCGGCGCCCTGTTCACCGCCGACGCCGTCGACCCGGTCGCCGCCCTCGTCCGCGCCCAGCGGCTCGCCGTCGCCCTCGCCGCCCGGCGCGGACTCAACCCCGACCGCCCCCGCCACGTCTCCCGCTCCGTCATCCTCGCCGGAGCGTTCCGCCCGACCGCGGCCGACGCGGCCCGTATCCTGCGGGCATGATCGACACCGAAGCCACCGACCCGCCGGAGCTGCCGGAGCTGCCGGGCGACTGGCGGCGCGCCCTCGCCGTCGTCGCCCACCCCGACGACCTGGAGTACGGCTGCGCGGCGGCCGTGGCGAGCTGGACCGACGCCGGCAAGGAGGTCGTCTACCTGCTGGTCAGCCGGGGCGAGGCCGGCATCGACACGCTCGCCCCGGACGTGTGCGGCCCGCTGCGCGAACGGGAGCAGCGGGCGAGCGCCGCCGTCGTCGGCGTGGACACCGTCGAGTTCCTCGACCACCGCGACGGCGTCATCGAGTACGGCATCGCGCTGCGCCGCGACATCGCCGCCGCGATCCGCCGCCACCGCCCCGACCTCGTGGTGACCCTCAACCACCGCGACACCTGGGGCGACGGTCCCGGCGCGCCCCGGAACACCCCCGACCACGTGGCCGTGGGCCGCGCCACCCTCGACGCGGCGTCGGACGCGGGCAACCGCTGGATCTTCCCCGAGCTGACGGAGCGGGGTCTGGAGCCCTGGGACGGCGTCCGCCACGTCGCCGTCGCCGCCTCCAGCACCCCGACCCACGCCGTCGACGCGGGTCCCGGCCTGGAACGCGCCGTCGAGTCCCTGCTCTGCCACCGCGCCTACATCGAGGCCCTGACGGACCAGGAACCGGAGGAGTACGTCGGGGAGTTCATGACGTCCGCCACCGCCCGGGACGCCGCCCGCTTCGGCGGCCGCCCGGCGGTGACCTTCGAGGTCTTCCCCCGCTAGGCCGTGTCTTCCGGATCATGCCGGGCCCGCGGCGCCTGGCACCGCGCCTCGCCGCGTTGTCGTCAGTTGCCGATGTCCCCCAGCTACCGCTGGGAGGTGCCCCCACCGCATGGACTCCCTCCTCCGCCTTGCGACGCACGGCACCGGACGCCGCGAGCTGATCCGGCCTGATCCGAAAGACACGGCCCAGGGCCGGACAGGCCTCAGGCGGGGCCTGTGGGCCGGTCGGCCGTCGGCGCCGGCGTCAGGACGGCGAACTCGGCGCCGGAGGGGTCGGCGAACCAGGCGAGGCGGCCGACGTCGGGGATGTCGGCCGGCGGGAGCAGCACCGTGCCGCCGGAGGCGGTCACCGCGCCCGCCGTCGCGTCGGCGTCCTCGACCGCGAAGTAGGGGATCCAGCGGGACCGTTCGGCGGAGTCCCGGAGTTCTGCCGCGCCGCCGAAGGAGGCGTCCTGCTGGTCGCCGTCGGCGGTGGAGATCACCCGGTACGTCATGCCGGGCGCCGCCATCTCCGCCCACCGCCATTCGAAGAGCGAGCGGTAGAAGTCGAGCGCGGCCTCCGGGTCGGGCGTGTGGAGCTCCACCCACACCAGCGTGTTGGTGGACGAGGTGCGGTCCAGGCCCTTCACCGAGCCCTGCTGCCAGACGGCGAACTCGGCCCCGGCGGGGTCGGTGAGCGCGGCCATCCGCCCGGCGTCCATCACGTCCATGGCGCGGACGCGGATCCTGCCGCCCTCGGCGGCGGCCACCATCTGCGTCGTCTCCGCGTCCGTCGTCCGGAAGTACACGGTCCACGCACTGCGGGCCCCGTCCTCGGTGAGCGGTCCGAGGGCGGCCACGGTGGCTCCGTCCTGCTGGAAGAAGCCGTACCCGCCGCCCTCCGGGCCCGCCGAACGGTACTCCCAGCCGAGCACGGCGGCGTAGAACTCCGCCGCGGCGGTGGTGTCCGGGCTGCCGAGGTCGATCCAGCAGGGGGAACCGTGGGTGTACCGGGTGTCGAGCATGGGCGGGTGCCGTCCTTCCGTCGTCCTGCCTCCGGGCCGGGTTCCGGCCACCATGGCCGATCCTGAGCCCCCTGCCGGAGCGACGCGACCGCTGCCGGTCCGGTTCATCCGACCGGCGCACGGCCGCGGCCCCGGGCTCACCGGACCGGCCCGACCGACACGACGCCCCTGGCACCGCTCAGCCGTCGCGTCCGTCCGCCTTCGCCGCGAGGTCGTCCATCAGCAGCTCCCCGTTGATCACCGTGCCGGCCCGGTAGCCGAGGCTCGCCGCGTTGACGACCTGCTCGGTCGGGCCCGTCACGTTGCCCGCCGCCCACACGCCGGGCACGCTCGTCCGGCCGGTCTCGTCCACCTTCACGAAGGAGCCGAAGGGGGTCTCGTACAGTTCCGCGCCGAGCTGTCGGAGCACTCCGTCGCGGGCGACGAGCCGGGTCGCCGCCGCGAAGACGACCTCGCAGGCGACGGTCCGGCCGTCGGCGAGCCGGACCCCGGTCAGCCGGTCGTCCGCGACCGCGATCCTCTCGACCGCGCCCTCCACGGTCCTGACGCCCGCCGCGTCGAGCAGCCGGGCGTCCTGCTCCGTGAGCGCGGCGCCGTCCAGGAAGAGGGTGACGTCGGGGGACCAGTGCGAGACCATCAGCGCCTGGTGGGCGGGCATGGCCGCGTGCGCGATGACCCCGAAGGACCGGTCGCGGACCTCCCAGCCGTGGCAGTACGGGCAGTGCAGCGCGTCCCGGCCCCACCGCCCGGCCAGGCCCTCGATCTCCGGCAGCACGTCGACGAGACCGGTCGCGACGACCAGCCGCCGGGCCGACAGCGCGGTGCCGTCGGCGAGCGTCAGGGCGAAGCCGTCACCGTCCCGGACGGCTCCCGTCACCTCCCCGGGCCTGACCTCGACCCCGTACGCGCCCAGCTCGCGGCGGCCGGCCGCGAGGAACTCCGCCGGGCTCATCCCGTCCCGCGAGAGGTATCCCTGCATGTGTGCGCTGGGCGCGTTGCGCGGCTCGCCCGCGTCGACGACCAGGGTGCGGCGCCGCGACCGGCCGAGGATCAGCGCGGCGCTCAGCCCGGCCGCGCCGCCGCCGACCACCACGACCTCGTACCTGTTGTCATCCGTGAGTGCGTTCATGCCGCGAGCCTCGACCCGGCACCGCCTCGGTGGCAAGGAAACTTGCCGTTCCTGCAACACTGGACGCATGACCGAAGACGACCGCATCGACGCCGTCCTCACCGAGGTCGGCCCCCGGCTGCGCCGGGTCCGCCGCGACCGCGGGGTGACCCTGGCCGAGCTCTCCACCGCCACCGGCATCTCCGTCTCCACCCTCTCCCGCCTGGAGTCCGGGCAGCGCAGGCCCAGCCTCGAACTGCTCCTGCCGCTCGCCCGCGCCCACCAGGTCCCGCTGGACGAGCTGGTCGGCGCCCCGCCGGTGGGCGACCCCCGGGTGCGGGCCCGCCCGATCGTCCGGCACGGCCGCACCATGTACCCGCTGACCCGCCAGCCCGGCGGCCTCCAGGCGTACAAGGTGGTCCAGGAGAAGGCCTCGGAGCAGCCGGACCCGCGGGTCCACGAGGGATACGAGTGGCTGTACGTGCTCTCCGGGCGGCTCCGGCTCGTCCTGGGGGAGCACGACGTGGTGCTGGCCGCCGGCGAGGCCGCCGAGTTCGACACCCGTGTGCCGCACTGGTTCGGCCCGACCGCCGACGGGCCGGTGGAGTTCCTCAGCCTGTTCGGGCCGCAGGGCGAGCGGATGCACGTACGGGCGCGGCCGAAGAAGTCCGGCTGAGTGGTTCCCCCAAGGCCAAGCGACCGCTTAGTATGCGACCGACCGCTCGGTACGGACGGAGGCTCGACGGATGCAGGCATGGCGAGTGCACGAGAACGGCGAACCCGGCGCGGTGATGCGCCGCGAGGAGGTGGACGTCCCCGAGCCCGGCCCCGGCCAGGTCCTCCTCAGGGTCCGCGCCGCCAACGTCAACTTCCCCGACGCGCTGCTCTGCCGCGGCCACTACCAGGTCCGCCCCCCGCTGCCCTTCACCCCCGGCGTCGAGCTCTGCGGCGAGACCCGGGACGGGCGCCGGGTCATCGCCACCGCCGCCCTCCCGCACGGCGGCTTCGCCGACCACGCCCTCGCGGACGCCGCCACCCTCCTCCCGGCCCCCGACGCCCTCGACGACGCCGAGGCCGCCGCCCTCCACATCGGCTACCAGACCGGCTGGTTCGGCCTCCACCGCCGCGCCGCCCTCAAGCCGGGCGAGACCCTCCTCGTGCACGCCGCGGCCGGCGGTGTCGGCAGCGCCGCCGTCCAGCTCGGCAAGGCCGCCGGCGCCACCGTCATCGGCGTGGTCGGCGGCCCCGCCAAGGCCGCCGTCGCCCGCGACCTCGGCTGCGACGTGGTGATCGACCGCCGCGCCGAGGACGTCGTCGCCGCCGTCAAGGCCGCCACCGGCGGCCGCGGCGCCGACGTGATCTACGACCCCGTCGGCGGCGACGCCTACCAGCAGTCCGCCAAATGCGTCGCCTTCGAGGGCCGGATCGTCGTCGTCGGCTTCGCGAGCGGCACCATCCCCACCCCCGCCCTCAACCACGCCCTGGTGAAGAACTACTCGATCCTGGGCCTCCACTGGGGCCTCTACGCCCGGCTCGACCCGGCCGCCGTGCTCCAGTGCCACGACACCCTCACCACCCTCGCCACCAAGGGCACCGTCAAGCCGCTCGTCGCCGAACGCGTCCCCTTCGCCGGCGCCGCCGACGCCGTCCAGCGCGTCGCCGACGGCACCACCACCGGCCGCCTGGTCGTCCTCCCGGAAGGAGCCCGCGCATGACCGACGCCGCCGAACTCCAGGCGCGCACCCGGGCTTTGCTCGCCGAGCACCCGCCCGCCGACACCGACCGCCTCGACTTCCTCCGCGCCCGCTTCGACGCCGGCCTCGCCTGGGTCCACTACCCCGTCGGCCTCGGCGGACTCGACGCGCCCCGCTCCCTCCAGGCCGTCGTCGACGCCGAACTCGCCGCCGCCGGCGCCCCCGACAACGACCCCCGCCGCATCGGCATCGGCCTCGGCATGGCCGCCCCCACCCTCCTCGCGTACGGCTCCGAAGAGGTCAAGTCCCGCTTCCTCAAGCCCCTGTGGACCGGCGAGGAGGTCTGGTGCCAGCTCTTCAGCGAGCCCGGCGCCGGCTCCGACCTCGCCGCCCTCGGCACCCGCGCGGTCCGGGACGACGGGGGAGACTGGGTGGTCGACGGCCAGAAGGTGTGGACCTCCAGCGCCCACACCGCCCGCTGGGCCATCCTCATCGCCCGCACCGACCCCGACCTCCCCAAGCACCGCGGCATCACCTACTTCGTCTGCGACATGACCGACCCCGGCGTCGAGGTCAGGCCGCTGCGCCAGATCACCGGCGAGGCCGAGTTCAACGAGGTCTTCCTCACCGGCGTCCGCATCCCCGACGCCCACCGCCTCGGCGAGGTCGGCGACGGCTGGCGGGTCGCCCAGACCACCCTCATGAACGAGCGGGTCTCCATCGGCGGCGCCCGCATCCCCCGCGAGGGCGGCATGATCGGCAAGGCCGCCGGCGCCTGGCGCGACCGCCCCGACCTGCGCACCCACGCCCTCCACCGCCGCCTCCTCGACCTCTGGGTCGACGCCGAGGTCGCCCGCCTCACCGGCGAGCGGCTGCGCCAGCAGCTCGTCGCCGGCCAGCCCGGCCCCGAGGGCAGCGCCATGAAGCTCGGCTTCGCCCGCCTCAACCAGGCCATCAGCGGCCTGGAGGTCGAACTCCTCGCCGACGAGGGCCTGTTGTACGGGGACTGGACGATGGTCCGGCCCGACCTGGTCGACTTCACCGGCCGCGACGCGGGCTACCGCTACCTGCGCTCCAAGGGCAACTCCATCGAGGGCGGGACGACCGAGGTGCTCCTCAACATCGTCGCCGAACGCGTCCTCGGCCTGCCGCCCGAGCCCCGCAACGACAAGGACGTCCCCTGGAAGGACCTCGCCCGATGACCCGACAGCCGGATCTGCTCTACTCCGACACCGAGGACGACCTGCGGGCCGCCGTCCGCTCCCTGCTCACCGACCGCGCGGACACCCGGACCGTCCTCGGCCGCGTCGAGGAGCCGAGCCCGTACCTCCCCGGCCTGTGGGAGGCCCTCGCGGGCGGGATCGGCGCCGCCGGACTGCTCGTGCCGGAGAAGCTCGGCGGCCAGGGCGCGAGCCACCGCGAGGCGGCCGTCGTCCTGGAGGAGCTCGGCCGGGCCGTCACCCCGGCCCCGTACCTCACCAGCGCGGTGGTGGCGACCGAGACGCTGCTCGCCCTCGCCGCCGACAGCGGCCCGGCGGCCGACCTGCTCGCCGCACTGGCGAGCGGCGACCGCGTCGCCGTCCTCGCGCTGCCGTTCTCCACCGCACCGCGGAAGACGGTCGACCCCGAACGCCGCGTGCCCGCCGTCGCGGACGCCGTCGCCGCCGACGTCCTCCTCGTCCCGCGCCCCGACGGCCTGTACGCCGTCGACGCCACGGACGCCACGGTCACCCGCCAGTCCTCGCTCGACCTGACCCGGCCGCTCGCCGTCGTCGACACCCGCGACGCCGGGGGCGTCCGCCTCGCGGACACCGGGGCAGGGCGCGCCGCGGTCCGCCGCGGGCTCCTCGCCGGCGCCGGCCTGCTCGCCTCCGAACAGCTCGGACTCGCCGAGTGGTGCCTGGAGGAGACCGTCCGCCACACCAAGGAGCGCTACCAGTTCAACCGGCCGATCGGCTCCTTCCAGGCGCTCAAGCACCGCATGGCCCACCTCTGGCTGGACCTCGTCGGAGCCCGCGCGGCGGCCCGCGCCGCCGCCGACGCCCTCGCCACCGGCGCACCCGACACCGAACTGACGGTGGCCGTGGCCCAGGCGTACTGCTCCGGAGTCGCCGTCCGCGCCGCCGAGGAGTGCGTCCAGCTGCACGGCGGCCTCGGCATGACCTGGGAACACCCCGCCCACCTGGCACTCAAGCGCGCCAAGGCCGACCAGCTCGCCCTCGGCTCCACCGGCCACCACCAGGACGCGATCGCCGCCCTGGCGGACCTCCCCGCCCCGGCCTGACCCCCGTCGCGCGGCCGGGGCCCACGAACCCCGGCCGCCGCGCCTCACCCGCCGCGCCTCATCCGCCCGCGCCCGCCCCGCGGCACGCGTAACAGAACAGGTGCTCCTCGGGCTCGCCGCCCGGCACCTCGGGCGTGAAGACCGACAGCTCCTGGTGGAGCACCTCCAGACCGCACTCCTCCCGCAGCAGTCCCAGGTACGCCTCGGCCGAGAAGCTGGAGACCCGCGCCCGCCGCCCCATCCAGGTGATCTCCAGGCCCTCGACGTCCGCCGGGACCGTCGCCGACACCAGCAGCCCGCCCGGCACCAGCCACGACGCCATCCGGCGCACCGCCAGGACCTGGTCCTTCCGGTCCATCATCAGCAGCGGGAAGAAGGCGCACACCGCGTCGTACCCGCCCTCCGGAGGGGTGTGCTCCCGGACGTCGACCTGCTCGAACCGTGCCCCGGGCACCTGCTCCCGGGCCAGCTCGACCATCGTCCGGGAGACGTCGATCCCGGTCACCTCGTGCCCGGCGGCGGCGAGCAGCGCGGCGACCGGCCGTCCCGTGCCGCTGCCGACATCGAGCACGCGGGAGCCGGCCGGGAGCCGCCCGGTCAGCCACTCGACCGCCGCGAGCTGCGCGGGCAGCCGCCCGAACGCCCGCTCGTAGTCGAGCCCCACCTCGTCGAACAGCTCGGCGGCCCCCAGCGCGTCCCCGTACCCGTCGTCCATCGTCTGCTCCCGGTGTCGTCGATGTCCGGGGGCGGCCTACCCCACCAGGGGTCCCCTCGCACCCATGCGGTTTAATTGCAAGCTGTTCGCAATAACAGTTGATCTTCAAAAAGGGGTGTGGGCACGATGGCCGCCCGAACCGTCCGCCGCGCGACCGCCGCGACCGTCACCGGAGCCCTCGCCCTGGCGACCGCGGCCTGCACGAACCCCGGCGCCGCCACCGCCGGACCCGCCGGACCCAAGGACTCCGCCGTCGTCGGCATCGCCTACGAGCCCGACACCCTCAGCCCCCTCCTCGGCTACGGCAAGGACGGCAACTCCAAGATCTTCGACGGGCTCCTCGCCCTCGACGCCGACATGAAGCTCAAGCCGGCCCTCGCCCGCACCCTCCCGCACATCAGCGACGGCGGCCGCACCTACACCTACACGCTCCGCGACGACGTCACCTTCAGCGACGGCGCGCCCTTCACCGCCAAGGACGTCGTCTTCACCTACCGGACGATCCTCGACCCGAAGACCAACAACCCCTCCCGCACGGAACTCGACGCCCTCGACAGCGTCGAGGCCGTCGGCGACGACACCGTGGTCTTCCGCCTCAAGTACCCCTACGCGCCCTTCGCCGAGCGCACCGTCCACGCCATCGCCCCCGAACACGTCGCCGCGAAGCAGGACGTCAACACCGGCGCCTTCACCACCCGGCCCATAGGCACCGGTCCCTACGTCCTCACCGGCTGGTCCAAGGGCGAGAAGCTCACCTTCAAGGCCAACCCGACGTACTGGAACGGCGCCCCCGCGGTGAAGAAGTTCACCATGGCGGTCATCAAGGACGACGACGTCCGCGCCACCCGCCTGCGCGCAGGCGACCTCGACGGCGCCATCCTCCCGCCCAACCTCGCCGCCGGCTTCGCCGACGACAAGGCCAAGCGCACCTACACCGCCAAGACCTACGATTACCGCACGGTCACCCTCCCCACCCACAACCCCGTCGCCGGCGACACCGCCGTCCGCCGCGCCCTCGACATCGCCGTCGACCGCCGGACCATGGTCGACAAGATCCTCGAAGGCGCCGGCAAGCCCGCCTACGGCCCCGTCCCCACCGACAGCCCCTGGTTCGCCCAGGGCACCGAACGCCGCCACGACCTCGCCGGCGCCCAGAAGATCCTCGACGAGGCCGGCTGGAAGCCCGGCACCGACGGCGTCCGTACCAGGAACGGCGTCCGCGCCTCCTTCCCCCTCTGGTACCTCTCCGGCGACAAGCTCCGTCAGGACCACGCCCTCGCCTACGCCTCCGACGCCCGCAAGGCCGGCATCGAGATCAAGACCCAGGCCGGCACCTGGGAGGTCATCGAACCCCGCATGAAGACCGACGCCGTCCTCGCCGGCGGCGGCGCCCCCGGCGACCCCGACTTCGACCAGTACCTCCTGCTCAAGTCCACCCTCGCCGGCGACGGCTTCAACAACATGGCCTGGTACGCCGACGACACCGTCGACCGCGCCCTCGAAGACGGCCGCCGCACGAACGACCAGGCCAAGCGCAAGGCCGCGTACGACACCGTCCAGCGCGAACTCGCCAAGAACCCCGCGTACACCTTCCTCACCCACATCGATCACCTCTACGTCGTGAACGACGCCTGGGACGGCCTCGGCACCCAGGTCGAACCCCACGACCACGGCCTCGCCGCCGGCCCCTGGTGGAACGTCGAGACCTGGAAGCCCAAGAAGAACACCGGAGACACGAAGAACACCGGAGACACCGAGAAGTGAGCCGCCGCCTCCCCTGGGGGGCCATGGCCCGGATGACGGGACGGCGCGCCCTCGCCGCCGTCCCCGTCCTCCTCGGCGTCACCCTCGCCGTCTTCGCGGTCGCCGAAGCCTCCCCCTTCGACCCCGTCAAGGCCTACGCGGGCACCGCCGGCCTCACCGCCTCACAGGACAACCTCGACCAGCTCCGCCACAACCTCGGCGTCGACCAGCCCCTCCTCACCCGCTGGTGGGGCTGGCTCACCTCCGCCCTCACCGGAGACCTCGGCGACTCCTCCGTCATGCGCCGCCCCGTCGCCGACGTCATCACCGAACGCCTCGGCTGGTCCGTCCTCCTCGCCGCCACCGCCTTCGCCGTCGCCCTCGCCCTCGGCACCCTCCTCGGCGTCCTCGCCGGACGCCGCCGCGGCGGCCTCCTCGACCGGACCGTCAGCTCCCTCGCCTACACCCTGGAAGCCGCCCCCGCCTTCTGGCTCGGCCTCCTCGCCATCTGGTTCTTCTCCCTCGAACTCGGCGTCCTGCCCGCCGGCGGCCTCACCGACACCGCCAGCGACACCGTCACCCCCGACCAGGTCGCCCGCCACCTCGTCCTCCCCGCCCTCGTCCTCGGCCTCACCCAGCTGCCCTGGTTCTTCCTCTACGTCCGCCAGGGCGTCGGCGACGCCCTCGACGAGGACCCGGTCCGCGGCGCCCGCGCCCGCGGCCTCGCCGAACGCACCGTCCTCACCGGCCACGCCCTGCGCTCCGGCATGCTCCCGATGCTCACCCTCATCGGCTCCCGCGTCCCCGAGCTCATCACCGGAGCCCTCCTCGTGGAGACCGTCTTCAGCTGGCCCGGCATTGCCGCCGCCACCGTCCAGGCCGCCACCGCCGTCGACTTCCCGCTGCTCGCCGCCCTCACCGTGCTCGCCACCGCGGCCGTCCTCCTCGGCAACCTCCTCTCCGACCTCCTGTACGGCCTCGCCGACCCGAGGGTGGGCTTCGATGGCTGACCCCCGCACCCACCGCCTCCGCCTCTGGACGTCCGCGGCCGTCGTCGGCGCCGTCGCCCTCGCCGTCCTCCTCGTCCCCCCGCTCGTCCACCTCGACGAACAGGCCGTCGACCTCTCCCAGAAGCTCCTCCCGCCCTCCTGGGTCCACCCCTTCGGCACCGACGACGTCGGCCGCGACCTCCTCCTCCGCTGCGTCTACGGCCTGCGGATCTCCCTCCTCGTCGGCCTCGTCGCCGCCCTCGTCGCCACCGTCCTCGGCACCGCCGTCGGCGCCGCGGCCGGCGCCCTCGGCGGCTGGACCGACCGCACCCTCATGCGCCTCGTCGACGCCTTCTCCTCCGTGCCGCACCTGCTCCTCGGCATCTTCGTCGTCGCCCTCTTCCGCCCCGGCGTCTGGCCCGTCATCGCCTCCGTCGCGGTCACCCACTGGCTCTCCACCGCCCGCATCGTCCGCTCCGAAGTCCTCTCCCTCCGCACCCGCCCCCACATCGAGGCCGCCATCTCCGGCGGCGCCTCCCGCCGCCGCGTCGCCACCCGCCACCTCCTGCCGGCGGTCCTCCCGCAGGCCGGCCTCGCCGCCGTCCTGATGGTCCCGCACGCCATGTGGCACGAGTCCGCCCTCTCCTTCCTCGGCCTCGGCCTCCCCAGCCACCAGGCCAGCCTCGGCAACCTCGTCCAGTCCGCCCGCTCCTCCCTCCTCGCCGGCGACTGGTGGCCCACCCTCTTCCCCGGCCTCTTCCTGATCGTCCCCACCCTCGCCATCGCCGGCCTCGCCGGCGCCTGGCGCGACCGCCTCAACCCCCGCCGCCGATCGGAGCTCATGCTGTGAACGCCCGCGTCGCGCGCGCCCTCGACGCCGTCACCGCCGAACGCGCCGAGGACGCCCTCCTCAGCGTCCGCGGCCTCACCGTCCGCTTCCGCCTGCGCGGCGGCCGCACCGTCGCCGCCGTCACCGACGCCGACTTCGACCTGGCACCGGGGGAGTGCCTCGCCCTCGTCGGCGAGTCCGGCTGCGGCAAGTCCGTCCTCGCCTCCGCCCTCCTCGGCCTCCTCCCCGCCAACGCCGAGACCAGCGGTACGGCCCTGATCGCCGGCACCGACCTCCTCGCCGCCGACGAGAAGACCCTCGCCCGCTCCGTACGCGGCCGGCGCATCGGCCTCGTCCCCCAGAGCCCCGCCGCCCACCTCACCCCGGTCCGCACCGTCCGCGCCCACCTGGAGGAGACCGTCCGGGCGCTCACCGACACCCCGCGCTCCGGCCGCCGCAAGGCCGCCGAGGGCGCCGCGGACCGCGCCGCGTTCCCCGCCACCCACCTCGACTCCCACCCCCACGAGCTCTCCGGCGGCCTCGCCCAGCGCGCCGCCACCGCCCTCGCCCTCATCGGCGACGCCCCCCTCCTCCTCGCCGACGAACCCACCACCGGCCTCGACCGCGACCTCGTCGAACGCACCGCCGACGAACTCCGCCGCCACGCCGACGACGGCCGCGGCCTCCTCCTCATCACCCACGACCTCACCGCCGCCGCCCGCATCGCCGACCGCGTCGCCGTCATGTACGCCGGCCGGATCGTCGAGCTCGCCCCCGCCCACCGCTTCTTCGGCACCACAGGACCCGCCCACCCCTACGCCCGCGGCCTCCTCGACGCCCTCCCCGACCGCGCCTTCACCCCCATCCCCGGCATGCCCCCGGAACTCTCCGACCTCCCCGAAGGCTGCGCCTTCGCCCCGCGCTGCCCGCGCGCCACCGACCTCTGCGCCACCGTCCCGGCCCTCCGCGCCGGCGTCGCCTGCCACCACCCGGAGCGCCCCCGTGCTTGAACTCGACTCCGTCACCGCCGGCTACCACCCCCGCACCCCGGTCTTCCGCGACGCCTCCCTCACCCTCGCCCCCGGCGAGTCCGTCGGCCTCCTCGGCCCCAGCGGCTGCGGCAAGTCCACCCTCGCCCGCGTCGCCGCCCTCCTCCACCGCCCCGACGCCGGCCGCCTCGTCCTCGACGGCACCGAGGTCACCTCCTGGCGCCACCGCGCCCCCCGCGCCCAGCGCACCGCCGTCGGCGTCGTCTTCCAGCAGCCCCGCACCGCCGCCGACCCCCGGCTCACCCTCGCCGACCTCATCGCCGAACCCCTGCGCGCCACCGGCCGCAAGGCGGAGGCCGCCGACCGCGTCGCCGAGCTCGCCCCCGCCGTCGGCCTCACCCCCGAACTCCTCACCCGCCGCCCCCACGCGGTCAGCGACGGCCAGCTCCAGCGCGCCTGCCTCGCCCGCGCCCTCACCCTGCGCCCCCGCTGGCTGGTCTGCGACGAGATGACCGCCATGCTCGACGCCTCCACGACGGCCGCCCTCGTCGCCGCCGTCGAGACCTACCGCGCACAGACCGGCGCCGGCCTCCTCGCCGTAGGCCACGACCGCGTCCTCCTGAACCGCTGGTGCGACCGGACGGTGGAGTGGAAGGACTGCCTCCGGCCCCCGGGCGCATGATCCTTTCGCTTGTCACCCGAATGGCCGCCCCGTCGTTCCTCCGGACGGATCGCCCATTCCGCCACACTGTCCGCCGAACGCCGCAATTCCGGTGCGGCAGAAGAAGGACGTGAGAGCGATGGCCGTTTCCGTTTCCGTCGTGGTGCTGCTCCTCGTACTGGCCGTGGTCTTCATGCGCAGCGGAGGCCTCAAGGTCACCCACGCCGTGGTCTGCGCCCTGCTCGGCTTCTTCCTGGCCGGCACGAGCATGGCCCCCACCATCCAGAACGGCGTGGCCGCCACCGCCGAGGTCGTGTCCAGCCTCCGCCCATGATCACCCGCAGGGGTCGTCCCGCCTGCGGAGTTGACACGGGCCTGACCGATCCGTAATGTCTTCCGAGCTGTTCGACGTGAGTACCGACTCCGGTCGGCCCCGGACAGTCATTCCGCAAGAACCAACGAGCCTTTCGACCGACGTTCGTCGTGTCGTTCTGCTTTCCGTTCGTTTTTGCGAAATGGGGATTCGAAACCCTCGATTCGCGTCGGGGGCGGGGAATCCGCTAAAGTCTCACTCGTCGGAACGGCCCAGCGGCCGGAAAGACAAACCCCTCTGACTGGGAATCAGACGCCGAAAGGATCTGATAGAGTCGGAAACGAAGGAAGCGCCCGGAGGGCCTGGAAACAGGAACGAAGGAAGCGTCCGCACCTTGAGAACTCAACAGCGTGCCAAAAATCAACGCCAGATTAGTTGATACCCCGTCC
>NZ_JABBGE010000005.1 GCF_012927245.1 Streptomyces sp. R302 | reverse complement strand
GGGGGGCGGAGAGCCTGGCGGCTCTTGAGTTGGGCCTGGCGGCCCAACTCCCGCCTGACGGCGGGAGACTGGCGCGGCGTCATGCCTGGCGGCATGACGGGGGTTGGGTAGGGGCTGGCTCCCTGACGGGAGCCAGGGGCAGGAGGGGGTTGGGCCTGGCGGCCCAACGTGGGCTGTCGTCAGCTCCGGCCTGGCGGCCGGAGGGTGGTGATGTGTCATGCCTGATGGCATGACGGGTTGGGAAGGGCCCCCTTCCCTGTCGGGAAGGGGTGTCTATGGGGCGCCTGCCGGCGCCTTGATGTCGTATGGGTTTGTTGGGCAGTCATTTGATTTGGTGCCCTCCCCTGGCGGGGAGGTGGACTGGGTGTCGCTGGGCTCGGGGGACGCACTTTTGAGCCCCGCCCATGAACAGGGCGAGGACTCTGAGTCGTGTGCTCAGGTGATCAGCCGGACGGCAGCACCTGACGGTGCTGCCGTCTGCTGGCCGAGGAGCTACGAAGAGCCAGGAGACCGTCGGCTTCTGGGCGGGGCGAGAGTGCATGCCGGTGGGTGCCGGCCAGCTGTCAGTGGGCGCGCCATACTGCTTGGATGGTGTCCACACACGATGCGTCTGGACGGCGTCGCCTGGGTGGGCAGGCACGCATGTGAGGGATGGTACTGCGCGGCCGCCGCGGTCTGGTCAAGCTCTTGCCGAGCGGCTCTGGAGTCGCTCAGGCGCGGACGTAGTCGGGGGCGCCGGACCAGCTCTCGTGGGACAGCCCGTACCTGGTGCATCCGCCACGAACGTCGGGTCTCCCGAGCGAAGTGGGGCCGTGTGAGCCCGGCTTGTGTCAGTTGGCGGGTTCGTCGGCTGCGGGCTCGTCGAAGTGGACGGTGCCGTCCTCGTCGAGGCGCGGGTGGAGCGCCGCAGGGGTGTGGGTGCTGGTGTCGGAAGGCCGTGGGCTTTCCGGCCCGTCGGGGCCCCATCGCAGCAGTCGTCGTGAGCGGGCGATGCGGTAGACGGTGCCGTGGGCCTCGACCTCGTCGCAGCGGCCGGCACGCAGCCTGTCCGCGGCTTCGGCGAATTCCTTGAGCGCCGCAGCTGCCTTATCGGTGGTGCCAGTGGCCGGGTGACGGGCGTCGACGGTGCGATCGGCGTCATAGGGGATCAGGCCGCGGGTGCGCGGTTCCATCCAGGTCAGGGCGAAGTCGAGGATTCGGCGGGCGTGGTGGGCGGTGGCTTGCAGGCCACTGCCCGGCGACCAAGAGCCGCCGCCGGATCGCTCGACGATAAGGAACGCCGCCGGCATCAGCAGGACATCCGGATGGCTTTCCACTGCCCGTGCGGAATCGGTCAGGACCGGGTCGGGGAAGCGGATACCGCTGTAGGCCAGGGGGCGCAGGGCGACTCGCTCCGCCGCCTGCAGCGGGGACAGGGGAGCATCCGGGTCCAGGACGAGACCGGCGTCGACACGCGGACTACGGGCGCCGGAACTCCAGTCGCGGGTGAGGGGCTCTGGGTCGGTGGGCCGCGGCGTTTCGATAGCGCCGAGCTCGTCGACGGCCGCGTACTCCTCGGCCCGCACGACGCGATATCGGGTACCCAGTACGGTCAGCTCGTCGACGGGCTCCTTCTCCAGACGGGCGACCCCCGCCAGCAGTGCCCGGCGTTCCTGGCGGCTCTGCGCCTCGTCCTTCGCCTGGAACCAGAGCAGGGAGTTCAGCGCATCCCGGGCCTGCTGCGGACAGCCGTGGGTGACCTCGACGACCACCCGCCACCGCCGCCTGCCGTCCTGGTCTTGTGCGGCAACGCCGAACAGAGGGCCTCGTACCGCCAGACTCGTGTGGCGTGCCGCTGCATCGAGGGCATCAGCCTCCATCGCGGCCTCTACCGGCTCCACCGGAACCCTCACCACCACCGGCCACTCCCCCGGCCCCGCGTCCTGATCGCTCATGCCACCATCGTCGCGGCCCCGGCGAGCTCACATCGCAGATTCCTCAAATCTCCACCTCGGCCTTGGGCCGAGAGGGCATACCTGGCGCTAGGGCCTGTTGCGAAAGTGGATCTTGATCGTTGATGATCACCTGCTGTGGGGCGTGGGGATCTGACGAACGGCCAGTGGGCCCGGCTTGAGCCGCTGCTGCCGCGGGGCATCAAGCCGGGCCGGCCGCAGGTGTGGACACGGCGGCAGCTGATAGACGGCATACGGTGGCGGACACGGACCGGCGCCCCGTGGCGCGATGTGCCTGACCGGTATGGCCCGTGGGACCGGGTCTATGACCTGTTCCGGCGCTGGCAGCGGGACGGCACCTGGGCTCGGATCGTCGCCCAGCTCCAGGCTCAGGCCGACGCGAAGGGCCTGATCACCTGGGACGTGAACGTCGACTCCACCGTCTGCCGCGCTCACCAGCACGCCGCTGGAGCGGCGAAAAGGGGGATCTTCAAAAGGAGCCGCCCGGCGGTCTCGTCGCAGAGCCGGCTGACCACGGTCTCGGACGCTCCCGAGGCGGGCTGACCACCAAGATCCACCTCGCCGTTGAGCAGGGGCAGAAGCCTCTGTCGGTGGTGATCACCGCCGGGCAGCGCGGAGATTCCCCGCAGTTCGAGCCCGTGCTTGAGGCGATCCGGGTGCCGCGTCTGGGAGTGGGGCGGCCCCGCAAGCGGCCGGACCGAGTGCGGGCCGACAAGGCATACGACTCCAGGAAGAACCGCTCCTATCTGCGCAAACGCGGTATCAAGGCAACGATGCCGGTGCCTGCGGACCGGGTCCGCAACCGCAGCAAGCTCGGCTCCCGCGATGGTCGGCCGCCGAAGTTCGACAAGACCGACTACCGCGAGCGACACGCAGTCGAGTGCGGAATCAATCGACTCAAGCGCCACAGGGCAGTCGCCACGCGATACGACAAGCTCGCCGTCCGTTACGAGGCAACCGTGCTGGTCGCAGTCCTCAACGAGTGGCTGTGACCAACGTCTTCAGCCTGCTCAAGTATGCGGAGCGCGTCGGCAGCCGCTGGTGACAGCATGGTGTGGTCCTGCAAGTCGGCCAGAGGAATCCACGCCACCGCGTCGGTGGAGCCGTCGATCTCGGTCACCGCCAGCGCCCCGCCCTTGAGGACAACGACGTAGAACAACGCCGTGAGGCTCCAGCTCACCCCATTCCGCCGGACCGCGTAAGTCCGCGCGTCGAGCAGACGAGCATCAGCGAGTTCAAGCCCTGTCTCCTCCCGGAGTTCACGGGACAAGGCCTCCACAGGCTGTTCGCCCGGGTCGATTCCGCCGCCTGGCATGTGCCACAGACCCGGTGTGAAGACTGGCGAGGCGTCCGACAGTCGGATCAGCAGCAGCCGACAGTCCTCCACCGCGATTGCGTACGCCGAAACACGGGTCTGTACGTGATCGTCCACGGTTCCCGCCCCTCCCTACACGAAAGCCGACAGGCGGGAACCCTAGCGTCACCAAGATCGACTTACGCAACAGGCCCTAGCTGCTTCCCTGCGGGGCGTTGTTCGGGGCTGTCCGAGTACTGTCCGTCCCCGGTGGCAGCCTTTCTCTCCCCCGCCGCTGGCACCCGGTTTACCCTCACACATGCAGGAGCTGGGATCGTGAATCACCGACCGGGAGACACCCACGTGCACTGCTTCTCCCACTGGCACCCCCACGTCTTCGCGGCCCGCAAGGAACTCTCGTGCGACGCGACATAGGTGCCGTTTAGCGTGGCTTCCGCCGAGGAGGCCCTACAAGCCAAAAAGGCGGCCTTCGACCAGCTCGCCTTGTCCCTAAGGCTGGAAGTCCTCAAGATCCGTGACATTTGAACCAAAAAGCCGGTACCTCAGCAGACTTGGCGGGACACGCCTGGTGTCGGCGTGTGTCTGCTGACAACCCGCCCGCTCGTCCCGTGATCGCGTTGTCAGCACCTCATGCCAGGATCCGAATGAACACGCGGACGCAGGGAGCGCAATATGGGGACCCAGGAGGCCGGCCCGTTCGGCGACGGCACGGCCATGAGCATAGGCGGCGCGGCTTTGAAGGCCTGGACATCGGCGTCCCGGACACCGCCCGCCCCTGACAGGTTTTTCGAAGGGCCGCCGCTGTCCGTCGACTGGGTCGACCACGTCGACACGGACCCCATACGCGCGCTGGAGATGCTGGTCCTCGGCTGGTACCCGGCCGAGGAGACACCTCTGGACCCCGAAGCGCCCACGGACGACGTCCTCGCCCTTTTGCCGCCGTCGCTGGCCGCGTTTCACCGTCTGGCTCGCGTACGCCCCGCCCTGTACCGCTTCAACCACCCAATGCTCCTGCTCCCCCGGCACGTCGCGAGGCCGGACGGTGGCCGGCTGGTCTTCGCGGTGGAGAACCAGGGATGCAGGGACTGGTGTATCCCCTGGCCACCTGAAGGCGGTCCGGGAGACGCAGACCCCCCGGTCTGGCTCACCGAAGACCCCTACGGCGACGACGACCCGGAGACGATCCTCGAAGCGGAACCCCTCAGCCGCTTCCTCCTCCAGTTCACCCTCGATCAGGCATCCGGCATCGCGCCCTACAACGCCTGGACCTACGTCATGCCCACCGAACGCCTCGAACCGCTGTGGAGCTCCCTGCGCCCGGTCCCCCTCAGCCCCTACATGCCCACCTACGAAGGCCACCTGTTCTACACGGGCCCTGGCCTGCTGGCCAGCATCAGCGCCGACGAGACCGAAGCGGTCGCCGCGTTCGGAGCACGCCACCGCGAGGCCCTCGCTTCCCTGAAAGCCTACGACTTCCCTTGGATTCGCTTCGACGCGTAACACCGGCGTCCGCTGTCCTTGTTCCTGTCCGCTCTCGACGCCGGCGGCACACGGTGCTGTGGGCTGTGGTAGGGCGCGTACGGCGACCACGTCGGCGGCCGCGCCATGTACGTGTATGCGTACGCCGCGCAGCTTGCCTTCGGCCAATGGACACCCTGGACCGCGACCCCTGTCGCGCCACACGATCACCTCGCTGACGGACGATCCGTCAGCGACGATGCGGCGTCTGGTGTCCGAGGCATCGCCATGGCCGGAGTAGCAACCTTCGGCCATGGCGCCAAGGGCTACACACGACCTCGGGGTGAACTACCTGGCTACTGATCGATGATCTCGGACGGGTTGAGCTCTTCCATCGTGTCGGCATTGACGAGAACGGCACTGGGCGCTGTTCGTCGGTACTGAGGGTGGGATTCCAGCAGGACACAGTGTGACGGCAGGGCCTGCGGGCATGGCCACAGCAACTCCCTCACACGAACATGGTGTCGTGGGTACGGTTCTAGTGACGAATCTGTACGGACAGACCGGCGCACCCCGCACGGGCGTCCGACGGCTGGGGAGGTGTCCTGATGCTGGAGGAAGCCGAGGAGATCGGTCGGCGTGTCCGCAGGGCGAGGCTGCGGCTGGGGATGCCGCAGGCCGATCTGGCGGCGGCCCTGGGGAAGTCGCAGGGCTGGGTGTCGAAGATGGAACGGGGCCTGATCGAGCTGGACCGGGTCGGGCTGCTCAACCAGATCGCCGCCGAGCTGCACGTCCACCCGAACGACCTGATCGGACGGCCGTACAGCAGTTCCCCGGAGGACAACCAGTGGCAGGTCGCTGCCTCGTCGATCCTGCGTGAACTGCGCCGCTACGACCTCTCGCCAGTCTTCGACGGGACGCCGAGGCCTGCCTCGCAGCTGTGGCGGGAAGTGACCCGTCTGCACCGGCTCCGGGACACCGCCTCGAACGTGGCGATTCTCCGCGTCCTGCCGGATCTATTCCGCGAAGCGCGGGCCCTGG
Source organism: Streptomyces sp. R302 (assembly GCF_012927245.1). GTDB lineage: Bacteria > Actinomycetota > Actinomycetes > Streptomycetales > Streptomycetaceae > Streptomyces. The sequence continues at coordinate 630,100 of NZ_JABBGE010000005.1, read as the reverse complement.
CCGAGCTCTCGGAGGGGCACGAGCAGGAGGAGGCGTACGCGATCTACGCGGTGTGCTGCAAGTTCGCCCACACCGCCGCCCACTCCCTCGGCCATCCCGAGCTGGTGGCGATGGCCTGCGAGCGGGCCGCATGGTCGGCACGCCTTTCTGGGGATCCCGTGCTGCCGGCGGTCGCGGACTGGATGCGGGTCTGGGACATGTGGGCCACGGCCGACTGGGCGGACGCACTGACCCTCTCGGACAAGGCGATCGGGTCGGTGCAGCAGGCATACGAGCACGGCGAGCCGCTGGCCGTACGAGCCTGGGGCACCCTCCAGCTACGGGCGGCGGTCTCGGCCGCCCGCGCTGGCCGCGCCTCGGAAGCCGAGGACCGAATCGGGTACGCGAAGGATGCGGCTGAGCGGATGGACGCGTACGCAGGGGCGCCGGTGTACGACCGGCACTCGCTGACGTTCTCCGCCGGGAACGTCCAGATCCACGCGATCAGCGTGGCCCTGGAGATGGGCGAGCAGGGCAAGGCCCTGGAGATCAACCGCCGTACCAGCCCCGATCTGGTCGGCGCACTCCCCAACTCCCGTCAGGGGCACCACCACATGGACATCGCGCGAGCGTGGCTGTGGGACGGCAATCGGGACAAGGCCCTCGGCGAGCTGGAGACTGCCGAGCGGATCGCGCCCCAGCTCGTACGCAACCACCCCATCGCCCGCTCCACCCTCCGCAGCATCGTCTACGCCGAACGGGCAGCCACCAGGGAGAAGTTGCGGCGCATGTCCGACCGCTTCCACCTGGACGGATAGGGGTCGTATTCCTCCGGCTCATATTCGATGGCTGGGCCGTCCCTAACTTCGGGGCATGACCGGACGACGCTCTGCCCATCTCCCCTCCCAGGGATCCGAGTTAGGAACGGCGGCTCCCTTCTTTCCTCAGCTCGGTGACCTCGCCGCCGACACCGCCCGCCAGGGCCGGGTCGGCGTCGTGGTGACCCTCCCCGGCGAGGACTCCTCCACCACCTACCACCTGCGCCCACCCGGCGGCGGCCCCGCCTGGTCCGCCCCGGCGGACGGCACGACGCTGCGCCCGGTGCCGGCGCAGGCCACCCACGCCACGCTGCTGCCCGGCCGCGACGCGGTCTACGACCCGCGTGCCCGCCAGGGCTCGGTGCCCGTGGAGATCCACTTCGAGGACGGCTCGACCCGCGAGGGAGCCCTCGTCCTCACCTCCGTCGAGCTGGAGCGCCTGTACGCGCAGACCAGCCGCCTCCTCGACGCCCACGAGAACGTCCTCGGCGGCACCTCGTGAGCAGGGCCCGGCACCGTACCCCTCGCTCCACGCCCTTCGTACGGGCGGACCGCAGCGGCCGGATCGCCCTGACGTTCCTCGCCTTCGCCGGCCTGGCAGGGCCCACCTGGTCGCTGCGTTCCCAGGCCGGCCAGCTCCTTGATGCCACGGTCCACCGTCTGGTCGTGGCCGCGCCGGACATCGCTTCGGCGCCCCTCTCCACCAGCCGCTGAACAGGGGAACGCGCGGTGACCGGCCTCGCCGACCGTGCCGCCCTTGGACCACACCACCCCGACCACCTGCGACCAGGAGGTTCTGATGGATCTTGCCCCCGCCTGTACGAGAGGCATCGATGCCGTCACCGTCCGCCCCGGCAGCCCGCTCGCCGGGACGGTCCGGGTGGACGGCTCGAAGAACGCGGCGCTGCCGTTGCTGGCCGCCGCCGCGTCCCTGGGCCGCGGTGTCCGCCTGTCCGGCGTCCCGGCCAGCGTCGACGTCCAGAGGATGCTCGGCCTGCTGGAACAGACCGGTTACCGCGTCGTCCGCCCGGTCGCCGAGCCGGGAGCCGTGATCGTGGCGCCCAAGGAGCATCCCGCCACCGCGCCCGACCTCACCGAAGCCGCCCGGATCCGGGCCTCCTACTACCTGGTGGCGCCCCTCCTTGCCGCCTACGGACAGGCGGCTCTTCCCTGGCCCGGCGGCTGCCAGATCGGTGATCGCGGGATGGAACTGCACTTCACCGTCTATGAGGCGTTCGGCGACACCGTCCTTGTCGACGATTCCGGGTACCGCGTCCTGGCCGCTGATCAGCCCCGCGACAGGGTCGCCCTGACGCTGCCGTTCCGCTCGCGGGGAGCGAGCATCGCCGCGATCTGCCGGACGGTCGTGGCCGGCAGCCACCTGGAACTGGGCAATCCCAACCTGTCCCCGGAGACCACGGGGGTACTCGCCGCCTTACGGTCCGCCGGATGGACGGCCCACGCCCACAGCCAGAAGATCACGCTGGCCCCACCACCGGGCGTCCCGGCCGGAACCGTCGCCTGGACGGTCCCCGGCGACAAGATCGAGGCGGGCACACTGGCCTGCGCGATCGCCGCCACCGGCGGCGAAGGCCGTATCGAAGGCGTCAACGGGACGGACCTCAAGGTGCTGGCCGGCCTGCTGGACTGGGCCGGCGTTCCCGTCACCCTCGCCCCCGACGCCATCACCGTCCACCGGGCCCGCACCGTGAGCGGACGGCCGCTGCGGGCGGTCGCCTCCCTGGCCCCGGACGGCCTGGACGCCGACTTCGAGCCCGCGCTGCTGGCCCTGGGCCTCACGCTGCCGGGCATCCACATGTTCGCCGACGACATCAACCCCGGCCGCCACGGCAACCTCCTCCCGCAGCTCGCCCGGCTCGGAGCGGTGATTGAAGAGCTCTCGCCCACCCGCTGCCGCCTGACCGGACCCCAGCGCCTGACCGGCACGACGGTGAAGGCCACCGACATCCGCACCGGCTCCACCCTCCTGATCGCCGGCCTTACCGCCCGGGGCACCACCACCGTTAGCGGCCTCGACCAGCTGCGCCGCGGCTACGCCGACCTGCCCGCCAAGCTCCGCGCCCTCGGCGCCGACCTCACCGACGTACCGCGATGAGCAGGACGTACGGCCAGATCGCGGCCACCACCGACCTCCACTCCGCCCTCGACCAGGCCCACAGACTCCTTCCTCACCTGCATGCCCTCAAGGAGACCTCGCTCATCGCCGACTGCGGCGACTTCTTCGAGGGCACCGGCTACTACCGCCTGGGCAGGGGCGCCATCGAGCGGGAGATCCTGACGACGCTGTACGACGTGCTGGCGCCCGGCAACCACGGCTGGCCCCACTACTTCGAACCCGGTCTGCGCGAGATGACGATCTGCTCCAACGCCGTCGACGCCGCCACCGGGCAGCCGCTGTTCGACCGCCTCCGCGTCGTCGACGTGCTCGGCCGCCGGGTCGCCGTCACCGCGGTCATCGGCGTCAGCGCGTTCCGCACCATCCCCGCCAGCCAGCGGGCGGGGCACCGCGTCACCGACCCCGTGACCGCGTTGCGCGAGCTGATGCTGGAGCACCACCACCACGTGGACTCCTGGATCGTGCTGTCCCACTCCGGCTTCGACGAGGACCTGGGGCTCGCCGGCGCCTGCCCGTTCGTGGACGTCGTCTTCGCCGGCCACTGCCACAGCGACACCTACGGGCCGGTGCACGTCGGGGACACCCTTGTGGTCAAGGGCCGCGAGCTGGCCGGCGGATACGCCGCCGCCGAACCCGTCGGCTCCGGCTGGGCCGCCCGTACTGCCGTCTTCCCCGCCCCCGCAGCGGTCCCTGACGTCCTCTCCGCCCTGGACGAGAAGATCGCCTCCGCCTGCCGGATGCTCGCCGCCCACCTCGGCACCGTCAACGAGCCCTACCGCGACGCCGTTCTCGACCGCCACCAGCTCCTGATGGACATCGCCTCCCGGCTCCACACCGGCCTCGGCGCCGACGCCGTCATCCTCAACGACACCGCCCTGCGGCCCACCCGTCTCGGCGACATCCTCACGCTCGGGGACCTGCTGGCCATCGAGCCGTTCGACAACCAGCTCGTCCACGCCTTCCTCCCCGACGGGCACGCGCAGGACCCGGACGGCCTGCTCGCGTACCTGACCGAGCAGACCGGCCCGCTGGCCATCTCCCCCTGGCCCCTGCCCCAGGGCATTCGGTCCGTGCTGACCACCGGCTACCTCGCCGACACCCATCTCGGTGGCCGCACCCACCAGGCCGGTCTCCGCCTCGGCGAGGTCGTCCGCCGCATCATCACCACCCCGCTGCCCGAGAAGGAGGAGGGCGTCCGATGATCCTCACCGGCCCCGAGATCACCGCCGCCGCCCGCGACGGCCGCCTCACGATCAGCCCGTTCGAGCCGGACCAGGTCAACCCCAACAGCTACAACGTCCGCCTCGGCCCCACCCTGCTGACCTACACCACCCCGGTCATCGACGCCCACCAGCCGAACCCGACCACCACGGTCGAGATCGGCGAGGACGGATACGTCCTCCAGCCCGGTGAGCTCTACCTCGGCCACACCCTCGAACAGGTCGGCTCCGACACCTTCGTCCCGCTGCTGTTCGGCCGCTCCTCCGTCGGCCGGCTCGGCCTGTTCGTCGAGATCACCGCCCCCATCGGCGACATCGGCTTCCACGGCCAGTGGACCCTGATGCTCTCCCCCATCCGCCCCCTGCGCGTGTACGCTGGCATGAAGATCGGGCAGATCATGTTCTTCGTCTCCACCGGTGACGTCGACCTGTACGCGGGCAAGTACCAGGCCGCCACCGGCCCCCAGCCCTCCCGCTACTGGCGCGACGCCGCCCGCATCGGGGCGGTCGCCTCGTGATCCTCACCGGCCCCGCGATCACCGCCGCCGTCCACACCGGCGAGATCACCATCGACCCGTACGACCCCGCCCGCGTCTCCCCGAACGCCTACGACTGGCGCCTCGGTGACACCCTCCGCGTCTGTGCCGGCGACCTCGACGCCGCCGTCCCCACCACCTACACCGAGCAGAGAATCCCCGTCACCGGCCTGGTCCTCCAGCCCGGCCTGCTCTACCTCGGCGTCACCCACGAGCGCACCGGCTCGGAGACGTACGCGCAGATGCTCAACGGCGACCGCACCATCGGCGCCCTGGGCATCTGGGTCCACGTCTCCGCCCCGCTCGGGCACCAGGGCCACGCAATCCGCTGGACCCTGGAGATCCGTGCCGCCCGGCCCGTCCGTGTCTACCCGGGCATGACGTTCGGCAAGCTGGTCTTCCTGGCTGCCCAGGGCGCGCCGGCCAGCTACCAGCAGCAGTCGGCGAAGTACGCCGCCACCGACGGCATCGAAATCTCCCGCCTCTACGAGGAGATCGGCGGAGGCCGCCGATGAGCCCCGACCGGAATCCGCTGGTCGCCACCTTCCTGGACCTGCCCGCCGGCAGCCCCGGCGGCAGCGTCGAACTCTTCCTCGACCTCTACACCGGCGAAAAGCCCCTCATTCCCGCAAGGGCCTTCATGCTCGCCCCGGCCGGGCCCCGTCCCCGGACACCGGCCGGCCTCGACCTGCTCAGCACGCCCGGCAAGTGCCTGGAGGGCCCCGCCTTCCACCGGTACGTCGCCCACCTGCGCCAAGCACTGACGGCCGCGATCCACTCCACCCAGATCGACGTCCTGCACCTGCAGCACCTCGCCTTCGGCGCAACCCCCGCCCTGATGAGGGCCCTGCCCGCGCACCCCCGCATCGCCCTGGTCCACGGCACCGATCTGCTCTTCGCCGAAGCCCACCGCGACCAGCTCCAGGTCCTGCGGGCAACCGCCCGGGCCGCCGACGCCATCGTCGTCCCCACCAGCGCCATGGCCGACCACCTCCTCAAGCTCGCCCCGCAGACCGACCGCCACAAGATCACCCACATCCCCTGGGGCATCCCCGACCGGCTCCTCACCCACCCGCCCCTCCGCACCACCCGCCCGGCAAAGAGCCACCTCCGCCTGTTGTACGCGGGCCGGCTGACCGCCGAAAAGGGCGTCGAGGCCCTGATCCGGAGCGTGGCCCCGCTCCAGGGCGTCGAGTTGTCAATCGCCGCCCCCAACGCTCAGTTCCGTGCGGTGGCTCCTCTGCTGCGACGGGCCGGAGTGAAAGCCCGCTATCTGGGCTGGCTCCGCCGTCCTCAGTTATGGAAGACCTTCGCCGAACACGACGCACTCGTCATGCCCTCCACGACGCTGGAGGCCATGGGACTGGTCGCCCTGGAAGCCCAAGCCTGCGGCCTCCCCGTCCTCTACCAACCTGTACCTGGCCTCAGCGAAGCCCTCGCCCGCTCCGGTATGGCCACCGACTTCGCCCGTCCCTCAGCGCTCACCCGGGATCTGAACCGACTGCGAACCGAACCCAGTCTCCTCCCCGCCCTCAGACAAGCCGGGCACGCCAACGCCGCCCGGTACCCCCTGTCGAAGACCGCTCGAGAACTAGCCGACCTTGGCTGCCGGCTCATCTGAGAACCGGTCGGCCGGGCATTGGTCCTGCGGCCACTGGCACGCCGTTGCCCGGCTCGACCGGCCCACGTCACTACGCTGGCTGCTGGGATGGCCACAGGAAGAGGGAGACCATGCCGTACCGCACCAACCGCATCGAGAACCTGCTGAGCGAAGGCGTCCGCGACAAGGCCTACCCGGGCGCAGTGTGGGCCGTCGGCGACTCCGGCGGAATCCGGGCGACGGGCACGACCGGGGTTCTTGACCCCGACGAACCTGAGGTGAGGATGCAGCCGGACACCGTTTTCGACGCCGCCAGCCTCACCAAGATCCTCGCGGTCTGGGCCTCCATCGGAGCCCTGTGGGAGGACGGTGTCCTCGACCTCGACGCCCCACTCGGCACCTTCTGGGACGAAGTCACCGGCCACCCCCTCGGGGCCGTGACCGCCCGCCATCTCCTGACCCACACGGCCGGTCTCCCCCTCCGGGCCCAGCTGAAGAACCTCTACGGCACCGACCCCGCAGGCATCCGCCGCGGGGTCCTTCACGAAGCCCTCAACCGGCCGCCCGGCGAAGCCGTCGAGTACACCGACCGGGCCGCCCTCATCCTCGGCTACCTCGCCGAGCACCTGTCCAGCCAGCCCCTCGACCAGCTCTCCGAGATGAGGACCTGGCACCCACTGGGCATGAAGGCCACCCGCTTCGGCCCGCTGCCTGCCGGCATCGCGTCCCGATGTGCGCCCACCGAACTCGACCAGGACACCGGCACGCACCTCAAGGGCACCGCCCACGACTTCTCCGCCCGACTCCTCGGCGGCGTGTGCGGCATCGCCGGCACCTTCACCGTCCTCGACGACCTGGCCGTCTTCCTGCGCTACATGCTCGACCACACCACCGCTCCCACCGAGGCCGGCTTCGGCGCCGAGTGGAGCGCCCACGCCCTCACCGTGCAGACCGGCCGCCTCCAACCCGAACGTGGCCTGTTCTGGCACCCGGCCCCCGGCACCAACGACGAACAGGACGTCTGGGTCCACTACGGCTTCACCGGCACCGGCATGTGGATCTCCCCCACCCAGGACCGGTGGGCGGTGCTGCTGACCAACAAGATCTACTACACCCGCGACCGGCAGCTGCTGACCGACATCCGTAACACCTTCCGCCAGGAGGCATTCGCCTGACCTCTTCGCGCGGACCAGAGCAAAGCACCGACACTGACCGCACGAGCGCCTCGAGACGACCACCCGGCTGATCTGTGCCCACATCAAGTGCCTTTGGTGTTCCGCCCTGCGTACTGCTCATCTCGCCTCAGAGTGAAGGGCCCTACTGCGGGTCGTGAGGTCAGCGCGACGCAGCTTCGTCAAGCGTCTGCGGGATCCGCGGTCCTGTGGCGACTGCTGCTTGGCGGAGTCCAGGGCGGCCACGACCGCGGGTGCGGGTGCGTGCGGGGAGGTTGCTGGGGCGGTCTGGCTGGGTGGCGCTCGCTGTGAGCAGGTTGTGGATTGTGTGGGCGAATTTGTCTCCTGGCAGCGGGAGTTCGCTGTCGGGTTCGCGGAGGTAGCCGATGGCGACGGCGGTGGGCATGTAGGCCATGAGTTCGGCGAGGACGGCGGATCGGGGCCGGGGGGTGGGCCTGCCCAGGCGCCGCAGGAGTCGCAGGAGGGTGGCGGCGGAGGTCTCTTCCTCGTGGAGGAGCGCGACGGTTTTGTTGTCGCGGTGGACTGTGGTGCGGACGGTCTTCGCTGCGGGAATGTCGTCGTCGGTCTGCTTGTGCCACCAGCGGGCGGCGTGGGTCTCTCCGAGGGCGAGGTGGTGGAGGTAGAGGCAGTAGGCGGCCGCGGCGTGCCCGGCGCCGGCGGCGTACTGCCACCAGAACCGGGCGCCGTCGTCGGTGTCGGTGAGCTGGAGGACGCAGGCGAGGACCATGGCGCTGCGGGGCTCGGGGATCTGGTCGGTGAGGAAGTCGGCGACGGCTTCGGCGGGGGTGTGGGTGACGAGGGCCTCGCACAAGGCGCGCAGGTCCTCGGCGGCCGATGCGGTGTTCGGGTCGGTGGGGTGGCGGGGGGTGACGGGCCTGGGGGTTTTCGGGTCCGGGCCGCGGGCGGGGACGGTGTCGCGTGGCACGGCTCGTTCGAAGACGAGGAGCGTTCGGGCGAGGAGGTTGTCGAGGTCGGTCTTGTTCATGAGGTGGTTCCCCCGGTGTGGGCCGGCGGCTCGACGGTGTCGGCGAGGAACCGGTCGGCGTGGCGTTCGCTGGACCGTACGAGGGCCAGCGGGATGCCGAGGAGGTCGGAGACCTTCTCGGTGGTGAAGCCGCACAGGCGCCTAAGCACCATGACGTCGAGCTGGGTGAGGGGCAGCTTGCTGATGGCGGCGAACATCTCCAGGCTCTCGGTCAGTTGAGCTGCCTGGTGGTCGAGGGAGTCCTGGGAGTGGAGGGCTGCGGTGTCGAAGGCTGCGTCGGCGAGGATGGGCCGCTGGTCGCGGTGGTCGGCTTTGGCCTTGACGGTGGCGCTGAGGATGTTCCAGGCGTAGCGGCGGATGTCGGGGCTGGCCAGGGCGTCGTCGAAGGAGAGCCACAGGATGGCGAAGGTTTCCTCGACGGCGGCGTCGAGGGCGGTGTCGGTCAGGAAGACGCCGGCGTAGCGGCGGTAGCCGTCTTCGACCATGGAGCGCAGGGCGCCGTGTTCGATGGGCGGTCCGGGCTGGGTGGTGACGGCGAGGCCGCCTGCGGTGGAGCGGTCGACCCAGTCGCGGCTTTTGCCGGCGTCCATGGCTGCCTGTTTCCAGAGCCGGTACAGGGGCCAGGTGGGGATGTTCAGCTCCTCGGCGAGGCGGTGGATGACTTCCCATCGGGGGTAGTGGCCGATTCCGCGCAGCAGCTCGGAGAGCTTGGACTTGGCGAGCACCCGTGCGCTGAGGTCGGCGAGGGTGCGGCCGCTGAGGAGGTAGTGCTCGCGGGTCGGGGTGAGCCAGGCGCGGTGCGAGCTGCCGACGGTGGAGGCGATGGGGCCGAGCTTGCGGCCGGGGCGGAGCGGGGCCGGCTCGGAAGCCGGCCCCGTCGCGTTGTACGAGGGGGTCACGGGGCGCTGTCCTCCTCGTCGGCCACCGCCGTGACCGTGCTGGGGACGGCCGCGGACTTGTTGCGGAAGCCGGCCAGGACGTGGGTGACGGTGAGGCCGAGGGCCGGGGCCAGCGTGGCGATGATGGCGGCGTGCCCCATCGCCGCCATCGCCACGCTCCAGCCGAGGACGCCCAGCGACAGCACCATGGCCGCCGCTATCAGCTTGCTGTTCATCGTGATTCCTTGCGTGTCGTCGTGCTTGCATCCGGAAGGCCACGTCGAGGTGGCTCCTTCAACTAGCGGGTGCCGAGCCGCTGCTGAAGGAGCATCAGCATGTACCGGCGGGCGTCACTAACGCCACGTGATCATGGAATTACGGAACATTGCGATGCGCGGAAGGTGCGTCATGCGGTCGGGGATGACCGTTCCCGTGCACGTCGCGCACGCCGACGCCGCTTCGCGGGTGAAGTTCCCGGTTTTCCTTGCAATCCCACCTGCGAGACCCCCAAATTGGAGTCAGGACACCTTGGTGTCGTCCTTCCATCCGGAAGGGGCCGGCTCCCGTGCCGAGAACTACCAGGGAGCACGCGCCACTCGCTCCCGCCCGGCCTGAGGTAGAGGCCGGGCGGGACGAAACACCCCCTGCTACAGGGAGACATGACCGTAGCGCAGCACTCTGACAACAGCCCCTACACCACCGGCCGTTGCTTCCGTGCGCTGTGCGCTACCGGCGCAGGTGTCATCGACGGCCCCCGCCAAGTCTGCCCCTGGGCAGACTGACAGAGGGCGCATCATCCGGCATTGCCGCTCTGTCGTTGGCGGCCTTGTCAGCTTCCGGGAATGGAGGCCTGCCTTGACGCCGGAGCTGGACCCTTATCGCTGCGGCGAATCGAACGCAGCGCCGCTGTAGGAACAGTCCGCTCTCACAGTTCTTTGGAAGATCTCTGGTTTGGCCATCGATCGCAAGGCGCGACAGCGCATCGACGCCTTCGATCTTGAGGGCGCGTGTCCGCGGAGAGGGTGATCACGGCTCGGTCGAGGCCGTCAGCCGGGTCGGAACTCCTGGCGGGCTGGCGGGCTTCGCGCTGCCGTGCGGGGGTCATCCACTCGAGGAGGTCAAGGCTCGGCATGACAATCAGAGCTTAGGAACCGCGGGCTCAGCATCGCATCGCTCCATCCTGATCAAGCTGTCACGGAAGCTGGCCACAACAAAGTCATCGCCTATGCCAGCATGCCCCCGACAACCTCGCTCCGCCCTCCCCGCGGGCTGCCCTCTCCTGACATGAACGGCGCCCACCGTCAGGGTAGAGCGGAATGATTCGGCCGATCCTGCATTCCGGCTGCCGGCAGAAGCCCGCGCCGGGTGAATGTCAGCGGCGCAAGTCCGCGTAGAGCCTGGCGGTCACGCCTGGCTCGCCGGGAATGCGGCGTGCCTTCGGGGTGCCTGAGGTTGTCCAGTGCCGGTTGAGTTGTTCGGCGGCAGCCTGCAGTGTGTCCTCATCGGCGGCGGTGATGTCCACGACGAGGAGGCCGGGCTCGGTCAGGTGGATGGGATCGATGGCTTCCATGCATGCCTGAACGTTCTGTGAAGGTAGGGGGTTCTGGGAGGGCGGTCTGATCACCAGGACGAGGGGTGCGGCCTGCGGCTTTGACCTTGTGGTGCGCCCCTATGGAGGCGGATACGGGCAGGACACGCCGGTGCCCCCCAGAACCTGGGCAGAGTGTCGTGCAGGAGCTCGCAGGTGGGCGGGCTGGCACGTGGAGTCGGGCCCGGGGCGTGCTTCTTGTACGCGTGGTCGCCTTGTGGCGGTCGGTGCCTGCCCCGGTACGCCAGTCCGTCTGTCCTCATGCCCTCTCCCTGCCTGCTTCCATTCGCGGGCGGTGCCTTCCCGCGGCTAGGACGGCAGACCGGGCGTGGGGTGATGCGGTTCTTGCTCAGGCCGTCACGGCTTGGCATTGTTCGGCGGTTCGTTCTGAATGATCCACATGGCGGGGCGGTAAAGCGTTTCTCCGGTGAACTACCGTCCCCCACACGGCTGACAGGAAGCGCGGTTGCGGCATGTCAGGGACTTGGTCGCCGATACACCTGCGGTCGTGATCAAGAACCTGGTGCGCGGTGCGACCGCGCTCTGTCTCGTCCTGTCCCCTCTCGCCCTCCCCGCCGCGGCCACCGCTGCCCCCACGGCGACGGCCGCGGCGCAGGTGCTGAACCTCGCCGACGCCGTCGACCTGGTCCCGGTCGCGGACGAGTCCCGCACCGGCTACACCCGGGACAAGTTCAAGCACTGGAACACCGGCCTCGACCCGGCCGACGGGTGCAACACCCGCGCGGAGGTCCTGCAGGCCGAGGCCGTCGAGTCACCGGCCGTGGCCGCCGGCTGCAAGCTGTCCGGCGGCCGGTGGCTGTCGTACTACGACGGCCAGGAGGTCAACGACCCCGCCAAGCTCGACATCGACCACATGGTCCCCCTCGCCGAGGCCTGGGACTCCGGCGCCAGCACCTGGGACGCCAAGCGCCGCGAGGCATACGCGAACGACCAGGACGCCGCCGTCTCGCTGGTCGCCGTCACCGCCCGCACCAACCGCCAGAAGGCCGACCAGGACCCGGCGACCTGGATGCCGCCGCACCCGGACGCCCAGTGCCGCTACATCGGCGAGTGGACCGCCACCAAGCTCCGCTGGGGCCTCACCGCGGACCAGACCGAGACCGACGCACTGAAGGTGTACGCCGAGGCATGCGAGACCACCGTCGTCCACTACACCCCCGCCCCGTAGCTTGCATCGGTGTGCAGGGTCTGTCCCGGCGGCACTGCGCACCGACCAGGTGGTACCTGCTCCTGCCCGGTAGGGGCAGGCCCTGGAAGATCTTGCAGGCGCGCCAGGATGGTCAGGCAGGGGCGCTCGATCTGCAGGTCGTTAGCGACTGCATTACTCCAACGGTCGTCGCCACGGTGAGAGGCTGGGCAAGTGCCGTGTGGATTCGGGGGAGGGAAGGACGTGCGGCCTGGCCCGTGTGGTCGAGGCAGGCGAGAACATTGCAGGCGGTGGAGTCGTTGTCTTGTCAGGCGTTCAAGAGCGCCGCCACCACGGTGCCGGCATCGCTGCCTTATCTACGTTCCATAGAGCTGATGCGGTATGGACGAGAGTCCACGCGTTCCCCACGTTCAATACGGCTGCGTCGTTCGATTCGTATCTTGCGTTCTCCTCGACCCCCGGCCGCCGGGTTCGGCATCAGGGTCGCGGCTGTCCACCGCCCAGGCGCTGGCCTCCCCCGCCCGGCCCCTCGCCGAGGCGATGCAAACGATCCGGGCAGGGGCGTTCGTCACCCTCGACGGCGTCCTGCCGCCGATCGACTGCGTCGCCGCCGACACCCCTATTGCTTCGGGAAGCACAAGCGCCCCGGCATGAACGTGAAGGACCTCACCAATCCGGTCGGACGGCCGCGCTGGCCTCCCGGCCCTGCCCGGCTCGGCTCACGACCTGACCGCCGCATGACACCACGGCATCACCGAAGCCCTCGCATGCTGAACGGACAAGGCTCATCAAGGCGCGAGCAGACCGTACGCGACCATTGCGCGGCCGACTCCTCGGGCGGTGGAAGCGCCGCCACAACACTACCCACGCCAAGATCCTCTACCTCGGCGAGCAGGCCATGGCCGCTCTCAAAGGCTGGCACCTCCTGCGGAAATCCGCTGCAGCACCAACCGAACCACCGGTACGGTGCAGGTCGCCCCCCCCCCCCCCCCCCCCCCCCCCCCCCCCCCCCCCCCCCCCCGCTGACGCCGTCCCGCCCTCGTTGGACCCCAGCACGGGGAAAGGCTCAGCGCCTGCAACAAGCAACAGTTGCATGACAACCGCTGCCAACAAGCCTCCTAACCTTCCGAGTTCAGAAGAGGAGGATCCTCTTCAAGCAACTGGATAATGATGCGAAACAGCACCATTGGAACTCAGGAAGCGACCCAACACCTCGGATTTCGAGGCCCGTTGCCCAGCCTCACGCGATTGAGGCAACACAACTCCCTTAACCACTCGGCACCCTACGGATCTACAGCGTTCCACCCTCACCGCACCAGCTCACATCCCCACGGAAAAAGAAAGACTCCTCCGCGACGACAGGCAAGAAAGATATCAATCCGTGACAGTCGATTAGGGGGTGGTATGTCCATATTGTGGAGAAGTCGTGATGATCTAATGATCAGGTCGTTGGGCGGTGCACGTATGTGAGCAATTCAATACACCCGTCCTCGGCACCCGATTGGCGCGTACCTGGGAGGGGAATGCTGCGATTTCGCGTCAATCTGCTGACCCGAGTGTGGACTATTCACGACCAAGGGGCCCCAAGGTCTCTGGATATTTCACTTGCAGGGGAGACGGGGGTGCAGCCGAGCGCTATATGCGCCGCAGCATGTCGTATCTGACGGCTTTCTGAATTAACCCTCCCGCGCAACCAAAAGGAGGGGAATTGTGAACATCAAAAAAGTGGTAGTTACCGCTCTTGCGCTCGTCGGCCTTAGCATGACGAGCGTGGCACCCGCCCAGGCGTCTACTGGGCAAGAAAACCAGTACAGCTACGAGGCCTGCAAGACTCAGGCGGAGTCTCCCTACAAGTTCGCACTCTACTACAACTCGGGATACGCGGGCGCATGGCGTAATATCGCGTACAGCGTCTACGACTTTGCACACGAGCCCATTGGTGGACAAAGTCAGGGAGATCTCCGCCAGCCGCTGGAATACTGCCCTTGGGGCGCCGGCGCGAACCAGGAAATCAAGAACAACGCAGCTTCCGCGAAGAACAAGCACTCCACCTATTACGCAGTTGTGTACTACAACAGCGGATACAAGGGAAACGCGGACTGGATCGGCTGGCAGAATAGCTGGAGCAAGCTGATCAATACCTACAACGAGAATGCTTCGTTTGCCTGGCGGTCTGCTTAGCAGCCCTCCGCCCGAGCGCCACCTCTGACGATCCATAGATTCATCTGATCGCATCGGTGGATCGTCGGGTGAATATTCCAGCCCCGGGAGCATTAAAGGTCTGGAGGGGTTGGCGATACAAGGGATCCCATTCACGCTACAGAGATGTTGCGGGATGCCACTTCGCCAACCCCTCTAACTATTTCTCACTCGCCGCGAATGGTTTGAAATTAAGAGTTACCAGTCTCGAGTAAGAGTGGAACTCTCGTACAAGAAAGAAAATAGGAGCGAGCGTTGAACACCTCGAGCGGACGGATCATTGCGGTAGCACTCTCAGCGGTTCCTCTTGTCGGATTGGTGGGCTGTACAAGCCCAGATAGTTCAATCACCGCCAGCCCCATCAGCCGTCCGACGGGGCAATCGGTCCCGTTCGATGAAGAGGACCCTGCAACCTGGACGCTCCCCATCCAGGGCTATCTCCCTTCTGATACTGCTCGCGCCCAGATTTCCCAGGCGAAGAAGCAGATAATTGGGGACTGCATGAAGTCCTTCGGGTTCTCCTGGACGCCTGCACCTGACCTTCCAAAAATCGGAGGAAAGACCTTTGTCGACTGGCGGTACGGGATCCACGACATGGCCTTGTCCAAGGAACGGGGGTACAAGCCGGATGCCGCTCAGCAGGATGCCTACGATGCCGCAATGAAAGCGGGAGCACTTGACGGCCTGACTGGTGGAGCTGACTCCCAGACGCTGGAGGGCGGGGGCGCCAAGGAAGTGAACGGAAAAAAGGTCCCAAACGGTGGATGCATTGGTCAGGCAAATCGCATGATTGATGCTGAGGCCGCTCAGACCAGTACTGCACAGCAGATCAGCGCGGAAACCTTCACCAGATCCAAGGCAGACGCTCGAGTTGTTAAGGCATTTGCTGCTTGGTCCTCTTGCATGAAGAAGAAGGGCTACAACTACAAGGAGCCGCTTGATGCCAGTGATGACCCTCGATTCTCCTCGCGGGAAGTGACCTCGGAGGAAATCTCCACGGCGGTCTCGGACATTGAATGCAGGAACTCTACGAGCGTCGCCAAGGTTTGGTTTGATGCTGAGACTGAGCTGCAGAAGCGCCTCATTGAGGAGCAGGCCGAACAGCTGAACCAGGAATCAGACGCTCTGGATGCGGCGGTGAAGAAGGCCGCTGACGTTCTGGCGGGAACACGGTGACACGCCACGCCGCTAACCGTCGCCGGCCTGGATTCCCTGCTGTTTCTTCAGCCGAACCTGCGATTGTGCCCCAGGGACTCGCGCGCAGGCGTCGTGGACTGTTCTTTGTTGTTGCGAGCTGCCTCATTTGTACGGGCGCAGGCGCTGGCGCTGCGATGGTGCTCAAGTCGCCAGCCCAGGTCGCTATAGAAACAGCACCACCTCGTCCCAATATTTTGACGGCGCCAGTAGTCCGTAAGGTTCTTGCGCAATCCGTCGTCACGCGGGGGAAGGTGACGCCTTCGCAGAGCTTCGATATCACTAGCAGCGGTGCGCCTAAGGAGGCTGGTCGCTCCGTAGTAACCGATGTGATGGTAAAAGCTGGACAGAAAATCAGCTACGGCCATGCGATGGTTGAGGTATCGGGGCGGCCCATCTTCCTGATGAAGGGGCCCATCCCTGCCTATCGTGACCTTATGCCCGGGGCGAAAGGGCGAGACGTAAAGCAGCTCCAGGATGCGCTCGCCGGCCTGGGTTACTCATTGGGCAGAGACGTCTCCGGGACATTTGGCAAGGGGACCGAAGGAGCCACCAAGCGATTTTATCGGTCGATGGGCTACGCGCCGGCTACTGCTGAGGTCGCTGTGCAGCCACCTACTCCTAGTGCGTCAGTCCCAAAGACCGACGGTAAGGCAGAGGTACTGGGAAGTGAAACTGTTTCGGTTTTCCCATTGGCGGAAATTTCGTTTGTCGATGCTCCGTCGGTTCGGGTGGGGGACGTAAAGGCGACAGTAGGTAGCGAACCGAATGGTGTCCTACTCTCGGTCACAACAGGTTCACTCACGATTGACGCTAGCGTCGCTGCCTACGAGAAGGGCCTCATTCGTCCGGGACAGGATGTTGAAATTCTTTCTGAAGCTTCAGGAAAGCAAGCTAAGGGGAAGGTTTCCTCTGTCGCTCAGGCGCCTACGAAGCCTCAATCCGGCGAATCTGGCCAGGCTGGGGAGACCTACGCCGTGCATGTGAAACCGTCCGCAGCGCTTCCCTCAGAATTCAATGGTGCTGATGTTCGCCTGACGATCGTCGCGGCCTCATCGCGGGATGAGGTACTGGCAGTTCCCTCTTCGGCAATATCGGCTGGCGCTGACGGGCAGATGTTCGTGACCGTGCGACGGGCCCAGCTCGAGCACCGTGTCGCCGTTCGGGTTGGAATGACTGGTGATGGGTTCGTTCAGATTTCCCCGGTGAGCGACCTTGATGTCATTTCTCAAGGCGACCAGGTGGTCATTGGCGTTCAACCCTCCGATTCTTCTGGAAAATTGTGATAGCGGGACCTAAGCATGGCCGTCCCGTGATCGAATTCTCGGCAGTAAGCCGGACCTACCCGGGGCCGCCTGCTGTCGAGGCTCTCCATCCGTGCGATTTCAGAATCGATGAGGGCGACTTTGTCACGATAGTTGGGCCCTCAGGTTCCGGAAAGTCGACGCTACTAAATATTATCGGCCTCCTGGATTCGCCCAGCTGCGGAACCTATCTACTGGAGAAAATCGATACGGGTGTCATAAGTGAGGCTCGACGTGCGGCCCTACGTAGTGAACGGATCGGCTTCGTATTCCAGTCCTTCCACCTGCTGCCGCACCGAAGTGCGACAGAGAATGTGGAGCTGGCCATGCTCTATCAGCGCGTTCCCCGCCGTGAGCGAAGGAAACGCGCAGAGGCTGTACTGCGCAGAGTTGGCCTGGAACATCGACTTCGTTCCCTGCCGACACAGCTATCCGGTGGTGAGTGCCAGCGTGTTGCGATCGCTCGGGCGCTAGTGGGAAATCCGTCCCTGCTGTTGTGTGATGAGCCGACAGGAAACTTGGATTCCAAAACGACAGAATCCGTGTTGGAACTCCTGAAGGGGCTGAACAAGGAGGGTATGACCGTTGTGGTCATCACACACGATTCTTACGTTGCTGCGCAAGGACAGCGGACTATCACCATTCGGGACGGTTTTTTGACCGAGCAGGTAGGGCATCGGGGGATCAAGTGAAGAGCTCGAGTTCTGGACGGCGTTCCAGTAGAGCATCGGCAGGCCGTTCGCGGCTCTCGCTAAGAGACCTTCTCTCTGAGGCGGTGGCGGGGATACTTCAGCGGCCGGCACGGTCGGTCTTGACTGCTCTGGGGACAGTTCTCGGCGTTGGTGCATTCATCGCTGTGCTCGGGCTGACGGGTACCGCAGCGTCACAGATTGATACCCGTTTCAATAAGCTGACAGCAACGGAAGTCAGCGTAGAGGATACGGGTGGGCAAGATTCCGCACGGGTTCCGCTGGCATTCCCTGAAGACGCCGAGAAGCGAGTCAGTCGTCTCAATGGTGTAGAAGCTGCCGGCGTCTACTGGAGAGTTCGGCTGGGGCCCAACGAGCCGGTCCGGGGCGCTCCGATTGGAGTGGCTAATGGTGCAGATTCTCAAACTCAGGTAATCGCCGCGTCGTCTGGGGTTCTTGATGCGGCACACTCACGCTTCGCGGAAGGTCTTCCTTACGGTGAGTTCCACGATCGATACCGGCAGCAAGTAGCTGTCCTTGGGCAGGCAACGGCAGCGCGGTTGGGAATTACCACCTTGCGTACGATGCCTGCCATTTTTATCGGCGACACACCGTTTACTGTGATCGGGATCGTTAAGGATGTGGATCGCAAACCGGATATCTTGATGTCTGTAGTAATTCCCCGCAGTACAGCAGAAGCCATTTGGGGGCCTCCTTCAGACACTCGCGCCCAGATGCTGATATCAACTCATCTCGGTGCGGCATCGCAGGTTGCCGAACAGGCGGCCATAGCCCTTCGCCCTGAGCATCCTGAGTACTTCAATGCTGTACCTCCGCCGGACCCCAGGTCGCTGCGTACAGCGGTAGGAAATGACCTCGGGCAGTTGTTCTTGGTCCTTGCCGGAGTCTGTCTGGTCATCGGTGCAGTCGGCATCGCAAATACAACACTGGTTGCTGTTATGGAGCGCACGGCTGAGATCGGACTGCGAAGAGCACTCGGGGCTCGTGGGGTTCACATTTTGCTTCAATTTCTGGCTGAGTCTGCGGCATTGGGTCTCGTGGGCGGACTTGCTGGTACCTCCATCGGCAGTGTGGCAGTCGTCTCTGTAGCTGTGGCTAAACAGTGGACGCCCGTTCTTTCCCCCGCCACTCTCATGTCGGCTCCTGTGCTGGGTCTGTTGACTGGAGTCCTCGCTGGCCTTTACCCAGCCTGGCGAGCTTCCCGTATTCCTCCTGTCGAGGCACTTCGGCGCTGAGTGCAACCCGTAGAGCTGCACTCTCTTTAACGGCATCTGCCCGCGAGGTACCTAATTCGGCTTGCTTTCCTCGAGACGAGCAGCCATCTTCAAGGCTTCCCGCGCATCAAGCGTGCTTGAAAAATGAGCGGGGATTCGTGACTAATCCGTCACGGCTGAACTTCCCGAAGGGAAAATGTTGAAGTTCAATAGACGAAGTCGAATAGGGGTCGCAGCTGCAGCTGTCGGCTCGCTGTTCGCTGGAATGCTTCAGGCAACAGCCTGGGCTGGGGAAGTCCCAGCTCCACTGCCCACCTTGCAGAAGGTCGGCAAACCCAAGCCTCATGACATTCCTGCTGGTGATCGATCCCGTGTGCTGGGAAAGAACTGGAAGGGCTCGAAGGACGTAGCCTGGACCACCAGCGGCGATGCGCAGGGCTTCCACCTTCTCACTGCACGCGAGAGTGGCGGCTACGCATGGACCACAACCGCCTCCTTGTCCGAACCAGGGTTCGACACTGATGCTTGGATCGGCAATGCATGCGTGACCGGATCCGGGAAGCATGCTGTGGTCGTGTATGCCCCTCGAACGTTTACCAATGAGCCGAAGCTAATGGCTCGTGGCGCGTTTGCGGCGGTCGTGGAGCTTGAGAGCGGAAAGGTAAACAAACTTCCTATCCAGGTCTCTCTTTCCTACTACAATCCGGGCTGTGGCGTAGGAGAAAAAGCTGTTCTCACCCAGTCCGGCGGTGAGGACAAAGCTGCCACCAGGCTGTTCAAGCTCGATGCCCCGACGGGTCAGCTTTCGACAGCCATCCAGGTCCAGGGCCAGGTAACCTCTTCGATACCCACCACGGATGGTTCCGTCGTTGGAGCCTCCGGTGCCCAGATCGTCAAGATCAACGATCAGGGTGTCAAGACAGTTCTGACCAACACGGACTCGTCGCCTTACAGCCTGACACCTGACGCCGATGGCGGGGTGGTATTTCTTGATCAGCCGGTCGCTTCGTCCCGGTCAGGCCTGTCGGCTCAGCCCCGCAAGACTCGGGCGAAGCGCATCGCGGCTGGTCAGATAGCGCACCCGAAGGGAACCGCGGCCCGTCCCGCGATCCTCGCCGAAGGACCACTGACTGAAAGCGGGCTCACGAGCAATGCGGGGACGGTCTATCTGACTGGTGACTCTCGCCCCGTTGCCGCCGGGAAGTTGCCCCGGACCGTGCGCCGGCTTGCTCAGGCCCCTCAGAATGCAAGGGTCACCACGGGTGCCCGTGCTGTCCTGACTGAAACCGCCTGGTCTGATGGGCAGGGTGCCCTGATCCGATACGACGGCGGCGACCAGGACCGCCCCGTTGACGTCACGATGAGTGTGCTTGGTAGTGGCCAGAAGGCGGCCTTCACCATCGATCCCGATGCGCGTACCAGCCCGCACATCGCAGAGGGTGCCGAGCGGACGCCGGCGCTTAAGGGCAGCAAGGCTACAGAGGGAGAGACCTCTGCCCGCAGCAGCCTCGCTGCGGTGGGATCCGAGGCGTCCTCCATCGGCGACCGCAACGAGATTGTGGAGTCGGAGCGCACCTGTTCTGTGCCGCGTAATGATCCGCGCAATCAGGCAATGCAGCCCAAGCCTCGCCAGGTCGAGTGGGCAGTGAACCAAGCGATCCGCGGCGTGCTCAACAACCACATCAGCCGACCTGCCAACTGGAAGAACCTTGGGATGCCGGCCTACCAGCCGCAAACCCTCTTTCCGGTCCCCGAGCTGGAGGGAGGTGGCACGATTCCAGCCCAGGTGATGCTCGGCATCACGGCGCAGGAGTCGAACATGTGGCAGGCATCTCGTGTGGCTGTTCCTGGTGTCACCGCGAACCCTCTGATCGGTAACTACTACGGGATCGACCTCTACGACGGCGACTCCGCCAACGACTGGGACATCAACTGGGCCGAGGCGGACTGCGGTTACGGAATCACCCAGGTCACCGATCACATGCGTATGGCTGGCCGCGAGGGCGGCAAGGGCGGTAACGCCTGGGATTACCAGATCCAGCGCGCAGTCGCCTTGGACTACACCGCTAACGTGGCGGCGGGTCTTCAGATCCTCGCTGACAAGTGGAACACCACCCGCCGCGCCGGGTTGAAGGTGAACAACGGCAACCCCGCCAAGCTGGAGAATTGGACGTTCGCGCTCTGGGCCTACAACTCTGGCTTCTACGAGAACACGGGGTCTGGAGAGCCTTGGGGCGTTGGATGGGCCAACAACCCGGCCAATCCTGAGTGGTATGCCGGTCGTGCACCGTTCATGGAGGACGGCTTCGGCAACGAAGACGCGGCTGACGCAGCCCATCCCCAAGACTGGCCGTACCAGGAGAAGGTTCTCGGGTTCGCAGCCCACCCGCCGGCTTTCCTGGAGTCCCCCGGCACGATGGTTCCGGCATTTCGAGCTGCCTGGTGGAACGGAACTGCTGGTGACGCCACCGTATCGGGCTCGGCCAAGCAGAACCGGGCCAAGGTCAAGCCGCCCGAGGCTCTGTTCTGCACGACGGCAAACAGTTGCGATCCTTCCAAGATCAGTAACAGCGCCAGCAACTCGGGTATGACCGGGCCCTGCACGCGCACGGACTTCAAGTGCTGGTGGAGCCAGCCTGTGCAGTGGAAGGCGGACTGCGACTACTCCTGTGGCAATGACTTCACTCGGTTCCCCGTCACCTGGGCCGAGGAGCCGGATGGAACCGCCTATCCGCCCAACTGCAGCACAGCAGGGCTTCCCGCCGGCGCGCTGATTGTCGACGATGTTCCTCAGGGCACCCCGGTTGTGCGGGCGGGTTGTGACAACAGTTCGTGGATCAACAAGGGAACCTTCACCCTCGATTTCGGAGACGGCGAAACGGGGTGCGAGGTTTGCTACCTGAGATGGCCGGCCAAGGTCGATCTGCACCAGCTCGGCGCTGGGTTCGGAGGGCACTTCTACTTCGGGCACACCCGCAAGGATGATGCCAAGGGGCAGCGTCTGAAGATCACGGCCAACTGGAAGCTGAATCAGACGCTGAGTAGCGCGGCAGAAGTATTCGTGCACCTGCCTGATCATGGGGCGCAGACCCAAGACGCCTATTACGAGGTCAAGACGGCTCATGGATGGGTGAAGACGCCTCCGGTCAACCAACTCCATCAAGGAGAGAAGGGAAAGAACCGGTGGGTCTCGATTGGTGCATACCAGTTCAAGGGTGCGGCCCCTGAAGTCCGGCTGGACACTCTCTCTGCTAGTGGCACAGGCGACGCCGATGTTGCATTCGATGCAGTGGCCTTCGTCCCTGGCGATTACTCGGGAACGCCCGACATCTCTTTCCCAGACCCCGATCTCACGGCACCTGACGTGGACCTTGAAGATCAGCCGATGGTGAGCGTTCCGACCCCGCCCATGAACTTTGCGTGGCCGACCGGTGTGTTGTCGAGCCAGCCGGCAACTCGGATGGCCTCCCCGCTGCAGGTAACCCGTGACGCTGCATGGGACTCATGCCCGGTGGGCGCCACGACCTACGATCGTTACACGGCCTGCCTGAAGAGCTCCACGCCTCTTACGTTCGTCATCCTCAAGGATGGCATGCGGATGGAGGCTAAGTTCAACGTCGATCAGCAGATCCAGCTCTATAAGAACGAATCGAGTATCGACGAGCGGATCACCATTACCCCCGTAAAGGTCGATCCGGCTCTCAAGACCATTCGCCTGGAATGGCGAACGGACTGCGCTGGCCCGTGTAACAGTGGTGCCGTAACCTGGCTGGGAACCCCTACTTGGGCTCCGGGAGACACTCACTCGGTGACAGCAGGTCGAGGCCACTGGTGGACTGGTACAAGCGGCGTCGGCACTGTATCGCTCACCTCCATCCTCACTGGAATATCCCCTGAGGGGGGAGCGACCACCACATGGTCGGACAGCAGCCTTGATATCCGCTGCGATGTAATCATGGGTAAAGAAGAGGTGCCGGAAACGAAGCCAGGGTGCGTGTTCTCAAGCTACAAGCCCACGCTGCCCATCGATACCAAAAAATATCCTGCAGCTGCCGCTTTCTACTGGCTCATGATGGAAAAGCTTGAGACTCATCCCGGAAAGTCCCCTGGTCACCCGCTGTCACGGCAGGCTGACGAGGCGACTGCAAAGGCCAACCGCGCCAAGATGTGTCCGGACTCGTGGGTCGGTGAGCCCAACGGTACTGCAGACAAGCCTTCTTGCGACGAGTACCCGTTCGCGAAGTCTCGGCAGAGTGGCGGACAGAGCGTCACAGGTGACGAGTGCGCACAGTTCTATTCCGTGAAGGAAAACGGACGCTGGAAGCTCAAGTATGACGAGAACAGTCCTCTTCCTTCCTGGAAGGAAGTCTGCGGGCGTGCCGCCATCCCCCTGACTCAGAACACTGGCGCAGGTGGACAATTGGGGCGCTTCACCACGGCAATGCGACTGCATGACGAGGATGAATACTTCGTCAGCACGCCCGGATTCGAAAACTGCAATCAGACCATCTGCCAGCTTCCGTAGATGTATTTGACTGGTGGGGGCGCAAGCGCCCCCACCAGTCAAACCAAATGGCCCAGTTTCAGTCGATGCGTCCGGAGAGCAGATCGCCTCGGACGGCCTCGTCAATCGGAATACGGAGATGGAAGAGGGACTCGGCCATCTCAAGCATGGCCGCTACGGGGTCTCGATCCGATGATTCGTCGACAGCTATGCCGGATTGCCTCATGGCCTGCAGGAATCGGTCGGGGTCATCACCGTAGCGGCCCCGGGGCGTCCCTGGATCGAAACTGCAAATCAAATCACCATTTGTGCAGTAGGCGAACCACGGGATAGTCGAAGTGCTGATGAGCGCAACGACTTCGGTTCCCTCGGAAACACGCTGCATCAGTTCCCCCTCCTCTGTGAGGATGTGTGCGTCCCAACTCTGCAGGGCGTACCCCCAGCCATCACAGAAGCCTGCACGGATGACACGGACATCCTCGTCCATGTCAATTTCCTCAGCGTCCTCACGTGAAAGTGGCTCGAGACTGTCCTCGGTACAGCCCATTCGAATCAGAAGATCTGAAGGTTCCACCTCGCGGGCGAATGTTACTGAAAAGCCGTGAGGGAAATGTCTGGGAAGCCAGCTGATGCCATCGTTGGGGGTGGGCATGGTTCTCCTAGGTGAAGGGGTTGGGAGTATTTTACGGGGTACCATGAATGAGTGCCCGAGTGGCCAGTGGAGGGTGGCCACCGTTTACAGCTTCCGCCTCACCAGCGGGTGCTCGTCAGCCTGGTCTGCTTCCGCCGTACGGCACGCTCAAGCACGGCCCTGCACGTGGAGACGAACGGCAAGGCCGTCGGACAAGACCAACTACGCGAAATTGCGGTGCTAATGAAGCGCACCGTACTCCGGGCTCTCGCCGGGACCCTCGTAATCGCCGCGTCGGCGACCACCGCCGCCGTCGTCTTCCAGGACGACGACGTCACCGTCTCGGCCGTCTGCATGTCGATCATGGACACTGATCGGGACAAGGCCGGCATCGCCGACCACATCGCCATCGTGACTGCCGGGAAACAGTCCCGGCCTGCATAGGGCGGCGACGGCGAACAGCGGGTCACCGTGCAGGTCAAGGTCGAGGGAAGTCCTCAACGGCTCCCTGCCCATCGACCAGGCCGTCGACGACACCGCACCGCCCGCACGTCGAGCAGCAGCCGCTCGTCCCCCCGGCAACCGGTACATCCTCGGCATTCCCAACGCACACAGCAAGGGCGGCTCACTGGCCGCGGGCCGCTGGGCGTTCTTCGCCACCAGCGCCGACGGCACACAGCTCGCAGCCGCACGGAAATGCTGGACGGACGCCATCACCCATCAGAACCCGTAACGCATCGACCCCTGCTGCGACGACACCGTATACGCGCCATAGCCGAAGCCAACTTGTCCCCCGCCGCACACCCCTGGCAGAAGGGACAGCAAGTTCCCTCTGCCCAACCCCTCGGAAACCTCCAGGGCTCGATCGAAGCCGCTCATGGCCCGCCAAACAAGCGACGGCGCGGTCCAGGCGTGAGGGGGTGCGCGAAAGGGTCCACGCCAGCATGACCGGCACCGTGCCGAGGGGCCGGGGAAAGCAATGTGCCCCGAGCTCGAGGAGCGCTGGGCGCAAGCAGGAGGCGGGTCAACGGCCAGTCGGCCCTTCCCCTACACCTGAACCGTAGCGGCCCACCGACGACCGACCTGACCATTCCGGTCGCCGGCCACGCGAACGAGCTAACGCCTGTGTGTGCGATGTGGAGCTCTCACGCCCGTATCAGGAGTGATCCGAGAGCGACAGCCACCTGGTAGATCTCTACGACCCTGTCGTACAGAGTGGCGATGCCACTCTGCTCAGGGTTCGCGGCGCGCATCGGGGTGGCTGTCGATCCAGGAGAGCCCCCCAATGTCGAGGTGCCTGCGGGCGCGAGTGACGGCGACGTAGGCAAGACGGGCTTCGCCTGAGTCAACAGGTTCGGGAATCGGCTGGCCGTGCGGGTCTTGCTCGTCGGTGTCTGCAGGTGGCGGGAAGTCGTCTGCGATCTTCACTCGGAGCCACTCCCGTCCCTTGGCCTTGTGGGTGGTCGAGATGGTGATCTCGGCATCCGGCTCGTCGCTGAGGCGGTTCACTGCGTTGAGGATGGCGTCGGTTCCGTGGTTGTCGACGAGGTCGACCAGGGGCTGCAGGTCGCGTCCGGAGGGGTCGTGGGCGGCGTAATCCTGGACGGCTCCCCAGGTGGGGAAGAGGACGAGTTCGGGGTGACTGGTGGGACGCCCGTCCTGAAGCTGCCGCGCGGCCAGGGCCAGGGCGCGCAGGCTGTCGCCTCCTCCGACAAGGGCGACGCGGGTGCCTGCTGCCAGATGAATCATGACCTGCTTCATGGCTCCGACGTTGGTGCGGCACAGGATGGCGTCGGGGTGGGTGAGAGGGCCGAGGCTCGTGGGGTTGGTAGTGCTTCCGGTGAGCCGCAGGGGGGCGTCGGCGAGAGTGAGCCACCGGTTGGCCTCTTCGGCGAGGGCGGGGCCGAAGCGGAAGGAGCGGGAGAGGGTGAGGTGCGTTCCGACGAAGGTGGTCATGACGTCTTTGGCGCCGCGCCAGTGGTAAATGGCCTGGGCGGAGTCGCCGACCATGACGAGCTGGGCGTGGTGGCGCTGGCTGTTGAAGATGTGCTCGACGACGGGGTTGGTGTCCTGCGCTTCGTCGAGGAGGAGGAAGTCCGCATGAATCGTCGGGTTGGTGAGTGACCAGATCTTGAGGAAGTGATCGGGGTCGAAGCGGACGGCTCCGGTGTCAAAGTTCTGCAGGTCTGCCCACGCTTTGCGGGCGTAGGGGATGACGATGCCGGCGAGCTCGCCGTGCGCTTTGGGGCTGTCCAGGCCTCGCAGTTGCGGGACGTGGTGGTCGGTGAGCTCTGTGTCTGCGGTGTGGCAGAAGCGGGTCACAGTCTTCAAGACGGTGTTGGAGAGGGTGGTGGGCATGAGGGTGTGGCCGGCGGCGCGGACGGGTTTGGTGATGCCGAGGTCCTGGCCGGTCTGCCAGGCAGGGCGGCGGGGGGCGTCGAGGCGGCGTTTGTAGCGGTGGCCGATAGCTGTGTAGGCGAGGGAGTGGGCGGTCCTGCAGGTGACGTTGGGCGGGAAGCGGGTGGCGGCTTCCCGGGCGATGGCGCGGTTGTAGGCGAAGTAGCGGCCGCGGCGGGTGGTGCTGCGTGCCAGGAGGTCGAGGGTGGAGGTCTTCCCGGTGCCGGCTCCGGCTTGGAGGGCCATGTGCTGACCGGCGGTGAAGTGGTCGGCTGCTTCTGCTTGCTCGTCGGTGGGCGTGAACAACGCGAATGTGCTCCTGGGTGTCGGCAATGTACGGCCTGGCCGTGGTGTGCCGGGATCAGCGGTGGGGGCGGGGGTTTGTCGGCAGACGGGTGGCGGTGAAGGGGTGGTGGAGAAGGGGGTCGAAAGGCTCCCAGTCTGCGAGCGCGAGGTCGGGCGCCGCGGTGGATGCGGCGTGGGTGGGGCAGTGCTGGGTGCGCCAGCGGATCTGTTCTCGGTAGCTGAGGTGGGTGAGGTCGTACACGGCGATGTCCCTGGCGGCCAGGGTGAGTTTCCGGGAGCTCTGGGTGTGGGGTGTGGTCGGCATGAGGGTCCAGCAGCCCGCGACGGTTCCAGGGGCGAGGACGGGGGTGGCGCAGCGGGTGCGTCGGACGGTCTGGGCGACGCACTGGATGTCCTCGACGGGGACGGGGGCGAGGTAGCGGGTGTAGAGGAGCTGGACGACCGGGCGCTGGGGCCGGCAGGCGGGTTCTTCAGGGGTAATCGGTGGGGGGCTGGGTGGTGTGGTGAAGGCTGCGGTGTCGATGAGGTGCCTTGTGTGAAGTGCGAGCTTCCGGCTGATGGCGTTGAGGGAGTCGGGGAGGTCGGCCGGGTGAGTGCCGGCCGGGCAGACGGCGGGATGGGCGATGCGGCACCAGGGGCTGCCGTCGCCCGCGGGGTAGGCGACGCCGGAGGCGAGGTGCCAGCGGTAGTCGGCGGGAACGAGCTCGGTGGGCAGTTCACCGGGGTGCAGACTCACCGGCCGCGGGCCGGTGGTGGTGTGCCGGTCAATGCGGTTGCCGCAGCGAGGGCAGCGTGCGGATTGGGCGCAGCGCAGGAGGCGGCTGGGGCTGTCGTGGGCGACGGTCAGTGTGCGTCGCGGGCGGCGGGTGTGGAAGGTGCCGTCCCGGTGGTGGGGGGTGTCGGGGCGGGGGCGCATGAGCGGAAAGGTTCCATGCGACACGCCGCAGGGTGGTGTCCCGGGCTCGGATGCCCCTCTGTTGGCTCAACCCGTTCGCACTCACGTCGCGGCTGGCGAACGTGTGGGCGGGGTTGGTGACTCGTTCGGGTGGTCAGTTCAGGGGGTGGTGCCGGAGTTTCCGGGGGTGGCGCCCGGGGGTGTGTGGCCTTCGCAGAGTACAGAGAAGAGGCCGTCGAGGGGGATGCCGAAGGCGTGGCTGAGGGCGTGCCAGGTGGCGATGGTTCCGATGGTGCGGCCTTGTTCGATCTCGATGAGAGTGCGCCTGGACAGGCCGGTTCGCGCGGCTAGGTCGTCGTAGCTCCAGCGGTGTTCGCGCCTGAGCCGGGCGAGCTCGCGGGGCAGCTCGTCGAGGTTGGCATCGGGCGGCAAGATCGTCACTTGCTCATCCGACGTGGCGCCCGTCCGCCATGTCAGTGCAGACCTCTGCCCTATTTTGCGTGATCTTCGGCGAGCCGCCCTGGGTGCACTACCGTGTGCCGCCGTCCGGGCTCACCACCTTGCCCGGCAGCAGGTACGAGCCGTTGGAAGGAGTTCACCGCTGTGACAGTGCGTGCCGCGCACCTGCGGATGACGCGAACCTGGATCGTCGAGCTGCACCCCGAGCCCCAAGGGCCCGTCCTCGTCTGCGCGCAGTGCCCCACACGCCCCCACCTCGCGCAGGGCTTCACCGCACGGTCAGCAGCGCTCGCGCACCTCGCCCGGCACGCCCGGCGCTCGCTCCTTCCCCCGTACCTGCGGACCTGCCAGTGCCATGAACGCGGATGCCGCTGGCATCCCCGTCACCGTGGCTGCGACGGTCCCCTTTTGCTCGTACTGACCTGCGAGAGAGCAGGTCGGGTCTGGCGGCTCGCCGACACCTGCGCGGCATGCGCCGGCGCGATGCACCACACCTCGGTGGTGCCGGACACCGCCCTCAGCGACCTGCCTGCCACCGACCGGACGAGGCCGCGCCGCCGTAGAACCAGCAGGCCGGGCAGGGAGCGTGCCCTGGTCCGGGACATGCTCAGCCTCCTCGCCGCCTCCCTGCCGTTCCACACCTCCCCCGAAGCCCGCCTGCTGGCCCTGCAAAGCGTGCTGCGCTGCGACGCCGACGGCTCCCTCATCCTCCCCCACGGACTGATCCGTGGCATGAGTTTGGGCGATACCGGACCACTGTGGCAGGAACTGCTCGATGCCCGCTGGTTCCTCAACGTCGCTCCCACACCGCCGGGAATGCAGGCCCAGCTCAACGATCCCCTCACCGGCCTTCCCGGACGCGGCCCTCGCTCCCGGGCGGCGCACTGGGCTCTGCTGGAGTCGTCCGGCTCAGCTCTTCGGCACACCAATTCCGTGGCCCGGCTCGCCATGGTGACGCTCCAGGCCCATACACAGCCCTCGCTCCAAAAGGGTGCCGCTGACAGCCACACGCTGGCCCGGATGTGCGGCATGGCCCTGCACCGGCTCCTCGTCATCGCTCAGGACCTGCTGGATTCCGGCATGCTGCAGAGCTGCTCGTTCGCCGGCGGAGAAGACCTGGCGTGGAACTGGCCCGACACATCCCTCCTGCGGGAAGGCACACGTACCGGACGCCGGAGAACCCTGCCGGAACCCGGAAAACCGGATCCCCCCTCTGCCGAGTTGGCTGTCCCCGTACGGACAGGACTCTGAGCATGAGGTGCTGACCGCGGTCGGACGTGCCGCAGTGAGGGAGGCACCGTGCCGCGCGTGCAGACACTGCGGTCCAATCTGGGATCTCTCCCGGCAAGAGGACACTTCAGGTGCGGCAGGATGCGAAACACCGGCCCGCTCGACTCCGTTGTCCAGCTCGCACGCCAACGGCGACAGGCTGCGGGACAACCGCATAGGGTGCCGTGGTGTCTGCCGATGCCAGCACTTCGTGTGCGTCCGCCCTGCCGTCCGACCTGTTCCGGCTCGCGACGCTCACACGCTTCTCCGGCCAGCACGTTCGCCTCGCCGTCCATGCATCAGCCTGTCCCGTCGCCCCCGAGGACGGCAGGACAGTGGAAAGCAGCGGTGTCTGGCACGTAAACGAGGTTTCACGCAGCACTGTCATTCCGCGTATGGAAGAGGCCCGGCAACGCGGGCTGCCAGTACTGACATCCTGCGTACGCTGCGGCGGGTGGCCGCCCCGCTGAGCGTCGTACACCGCCGCGCAGCCCCACAACGAGCCGCGTCCGCATCGCGCGCAAGGGCATCGAGACATCGGAACGCCTCGGGCGTCGACGTTGGGTAATCGAGCCGACCATGTCCCGGCTGACTGGCTCCCGCCAGCTCAACCACCGCTACGAACGCCTCCCCGCAATTACCTGGCCTTCCTCGACCTCCCCGCAACCAACCGCTGCTACAAGCGACTCGTCCGCATCACCGACTACCAGGCATTCACCGCGACGACGAGGCGGCGAAGCAGCTGAGGGCTCAGCAATCGAACGGCGCTGTCCCGTGGGTGGCGAGAGGGAGGTAGGAGGGCCATGATTTCGACTGATTTAAGGAATGATCTGTGGTGCTGGGGGCGTAAGGCCCATGGCCATCAGTGCTTGCTGGCGTTCAAGGGGTAGCCGGTCCCATCGCCGGCGGATGTTGCTGAGCCACTGGCCGAGGCGTACGGATCCGGAGGGGAGTTCCTCTGTGTGTCGTTGCGGCACACGACTGTGTCCTTCCCGGGCATAGAACTGTCTGAGTGCGGTGAGACCTTGCTGGAAGGCGCGGTCCCGCCCACCGGAGGACCGTCTCAAGGGCGCAGCAGCGTTCGAGTCCGGGTCCTGCCCTGCCAGGTTCAGGCAGGCGAGCAGGCATAGTTGCTCCGAAGCCTGGGGCGGATTGGTGCGCTGGGCGTGGAGCCACTCCCCCAGGCGTTCGCCGTTTGCCGTCTGGAAGTGCCGTGGAACGGTGATGAGGGGGTGGCCGCTCTGCTCGTGGCGTCGCGCCGTGTGGTACATGCGCTGCCAGGTCAGGGGCCAGGGAGGGTTCCAATGCGGGTCGAGGTCATCGAGCGCCTGGGTGCGGGCCGGGGTGAGCTGGGCGGCGCGTTTGCGTTGGGTGGCGAGCCAGCGGCCGAGGGCGAAGCCGGTTTCGGGGTCGTGGTGGTCGACAGGGGCGGCGAGGTGGCCGTGAGTGGTGGCGTAGGCGGCTGCGTGGGCGAGGCCTCGGTCCCAGGCCTGCTGGCGGGGGTTCCAGACGATGTCGAGTTGTTCGAGGGCGTGGGTGCGGGCGGGGTCGAGGGCGTTTTGGTTGTGGAGGTGGCGCTGCCAGGTGATCCAGCGGCCCAGGGGGTAGCCAGCCAGGTCCTCGTATGTCTGGGGGACGTCGAGGTGGTGGTGGGTGCGGTGGAAGCGGCGGGCTGTGGCGAGGCCGCGGCGCCATTCGGCGCTTTTGGGTTTGAGGACGCGCAGGGTGAGGGCGAGGGCGATTTCGTCGGCGCCTGTGGGACGGTCGAAGTGGAGCCAGTGGCCGGGTTCGCCGGTGAGGGTGGGGCGGTGGGTGCGGGGGTCGGCGAGGCGTGCTTCGAGGCGGCTGTCGTGGGCGCGCAGGGCTTGGATGGTGCGCCATAGGGGGGTGTAGGCGTCAGCGCCGAGGAGGTCGTCGGGGCTTTCGTCAGGGGTGAGGTAGACGGGGACGATCAGGGTGGCTCTTTTGCTTGCGCCGGGTTGTTGGCGCAGGGCGCGGCCGACGGCTTGGACGGTGTCGACGGGGCTGTTCTTGGGGTCGGCGAACACGACGGCGTCGATGGCGGGGACGTCGATGCCTTCGCCGAGAACGCGGGCATTGGCCAGGACGGCGGGTTGTTCGGGGTGGGTGTGGGTGGCGTAGTCAAGGAGGATGCGGCGGCGCACGCGCGGTGGGTGGGTGCCGCTGATCCACTGTGACCACAGGCCTTGGGGCTGTAGTTCTCCGGGGAGGGCGGCGGCGGTGTCGGGGAGGGTGGTGGCGAAGGCGCGGGCGTCTTGGACGCGGTGGTGGAAGGTGAGGACGCGGCGGAGTTTGTGGTCGTGGATGGCTTTAAGGACGGCGACCTGGCGGCCGGCCAGGCGCAGGCCGTCGGCGCCGGCGCCGGGTCCGGTGGCGAGCCAATCGCGCAGGGTGGTGTCGTCGATGACAGGGACGAGGATCTGGTAGTCGGCTAGCAGGCCGAGGTCGATGGCGTCGGAGAGGGTGAGGCGGTATGCGACGGGACCGAAGAGAGTTTCGTCGTCCATGGAGGCGACGGTGTCGGCGTCCCCGTCTCGGTCGGCGTCTGCGTCGGCGTCCCAGACCCGGGGGGTGGCAGTGAGGTAAAGGCGGTGGTGGGCGGGGACCTGGTCGTCGTGGTGAACGGCGGCCCAGGCTTTGCCGAGGCGGCCTGCGGTGCGGTGGGCCTCGTCGACGACCAGCAGGTCCCAGGGAGGAAGGCCGTGAGCGTGGTGGGCGGTGACGACGGCGGGCAGGGAGGCGTAGGTGGCGTAGACGGTCACCGCCCCGCCGGTGGTGGTGAGGGCGGCGAGTTCGGCAGGGCTGGTGGTCATGGGCAGGTCGCCGACCGGCGTGTGGTCGGAGGCCTGCCTGGCCGAGCAGACGGCGACCGTGGTGCCTTTGCGGCCTGCGGTGTGCCAGGAGCGGGCGGTCTGGGACAGCAGGTCCAGGGTGGGCAGCAGGACCAGGGTCCTGCCGCGTGGGGTGAGGCGGGCTGTGGTGCGGGCGGCGATGAAGGTCTTTCCCGTGCCGCAAGCGGCGACCACGGTGGCCCGGGAATGGGTGCGCAGTGCTTTGACGGCTGCGGTGACGGCTTCCTGCTGGTGCGGGCGCAGCTCGATCTCGGGCATGTGTGTACCGCTCCAACGGGGTCGGCCGGCTGGTGCAGGGGGACTAGTTGGGGCCCCTCTCTGCTTGGTGGGTGCCAGGTTATTCGGTGGCTTCGGTCAGGTGGGCGAGGGTGGAGCCGGTGGGGTTCTTGCGGACGTGAAGCCGGTGGGGGTGTGACGGCGTAGTTCGGGGAGGTGGCTGCTGACGCCGACGGCCGTGTGGCTGAAAGCTGCGCGGACTGTTTGCTTTCGGCGCGATGCGCAGGTCACCTGGCTTGTTGTGGAAAGGCCGCGGCGCCCCTGCGGCCGGATTCTGGTGGTCTGGCGTGCGTCGGGCGTCGCCTAAGCGTGTAGGCCTCTCAGGTGTCCGGCTCGCTCTTGCGGTGTGAGGGGTCAGCGGCGGCGCCAGGTCCGTACTTCGAGGTGGGTGATGTGGGCGTCCTGGTGGATGCGGCCCGTTTCAAGGAGCCACCTGTGAACGGCGGCTGTGACGTCGCCGCCTGCCGCATCGATGCGGTGAGCGAAGTCGGCGGCGTCGAAGCCTCCCGTTGCGGCAGATCCGTAGGAGCGTTCCTCGGTGTGATCGGCGCGTTGGACGACGTCGCGGCGGATGCCCGGTGAGTCGGCTCGGCTGCCCGAGGCGAGGGTGTAGCCGCTCTTGGGCATGCGGATGGTGAAGGCGAGACGGAGGCCCTGGCGGGCGGCTTCGGCGATCAGTGGGCGCAGGCGTGCGGCGCCGGAGGCGATGGCCTGGGCGCCGGCGCGGCCGGTGCCGGTTCCGGCGGGGGTGATGAGAACGGCTTTGGTGCGGACGCGGGCCCGGGAGCCAGAGGTGGTGGTGCGTCGGGTGATGTGGGGGGCGGCGATGTCGGCGAGGGCGTCGGGGTCGGTGATGCCCGCGGTGTGGACGGCAGCGAGCACGCGAGTGAGGGCGGGGACGAAGGCGGCGCCTTTGCCTCGTGTGTAGAACTGCGAGACGAGGGAGGCGTCGCGGTCGATGATGCGGGCGATGCTGCTCTTGGTGAAGCCCGCGGCCTGGAGTTCGTCGGCAAGGCGGGCGGCTTCGTTGAGCTGCGGAGCCTGGGAATCACTGGAGGGCATCAGGACTCCTTGAGGGCTGTGCGGCCGGCGTCGCGCAGTGCGAGAAGCTGCTCTTCGGTGGTGGGGGCGGCGAGGGGGCCGGTGAGGTGGCCTTTGTTGAGGTAGTCGCCGGGCTGGCCGTGGTAGGGCCAGGGCTGAGGCGTGGTGAGGTAGAGGGCGTCGGTGCGGAAGGCGACGACGGTGCCGGGCGGGGTGTGCAGGGCGCCGGCGTAGGTGTTGTCGTCGCGGTGGCGCTGGGAGAGCAGGGCGGCGCGGGCGCCGGACCAGATGGCGGCGGCCCATTCGGGGTGGGCGTTGGGGTCTCGGGTGAAGCCGGTGGGGCGCTGCCAGGTGATGGTCTCGTCGGTGAAGCCGATGATCTCGGCGTCGGCGGGGACATCGCGTTCGTGGGTGCGGGGAGTGGTGCCGGTGACCGTGCGGGGGCGCTGGGCGAAGGAGCCGATGCCGTAGAGGAGCAGGGAGCGGACGGCGCGTGAGGCGAGGTGGGCGGCCTGTCGCTGAGCGGGGTCGCCGTGGAGGTCGGCCTGGGCGGCGAGGGTGGCCCAGGCTTCTTTGAGTTTCTTGGCCCAGTCGTCGAGGGGTTTGCCGTCGTCGAAGAGGAGGCCGTCGAGGATCTCGATGTGCCAGGGGGTGAGCGGGTTGGTCAGCGCGGTGTGGATTTCGGGGCCGCCGGCCCAGGTGGTGAAGGTAGTGCCGGGGGTCGCGGGGTAGTGCCAGGCACGGTCGCCGGGGGCGGGGGCGGGCAGGAGGCCGACGTGGTTCCAGGTGTCGGGGACGGTGACACGCACGTGCCAGTGGCCGCAGCCGTAAAGGGCCTTGGCCTGCTCTTTCTCGCTCCAGGAGGCAAAGGTGCGGCTGGTAATGCGGCGGGGGGTGCCGACGGGTGATTTCCAGGTGTGCTTGGCGTAGGCGAACGTGCGGTCGTATTCGACCAGGGCGGGCAGCTGCTCGGGGACAACGGGTGGGGCGAGGAGTTCGGTGCGACCCTGGCCGGCGGTCGCGTGCAGGAGAACGCGGAGCTCTTCAGACAGGACGGGGTAGCCGTCGGCGTGCTGACCGCGGGTGGGGATGGTGCGGGTCCACAGGTCGCGGCCGGTCTGGGACGGGGAGCCCATCAGGACGGCGTCGTTCCAGTGGGCGCGCAGGGTTTTCCACAGCAGGACGAACGCGTCGCGGACGGTGGTGGGGTCGGCGCCTTCGGGGTCGAACCATTCCCCCACCGAGCGGATCTCGACGTGGAACTGGCCGTTGTCGCTCTGGTAGCGGGCGACGGGGTTGCGGGGGTGGACGAAGTGGCCGGCCATCTTGTCCTTGCCGCGGCCGGTGTCGGTGCGCCAGCCGGGGATGGGGGCGTTGAGCCAGGCGGCGACGGCGTCCTTGAGGAAGGGATGCTGGTCGGCCTGGTGGTGCCAGGGGTCTCCGGCGGTGATGAAAATCCGCTCGGTGCCCTCCGGGATGGCGTGGAAGACGGCCTTGAGGATGGTCGCGGCCGTGGTGTCGGGAAGGTTCAGGCGCAGAGTCTGGTCGCGGTGGACCAGGACGCCGGTAGTGGTGTCGAGGAAGACGGTGGAGCGGGCCTGCTGGGTGAAGTTGGGGTGGGTGGAGGTGAGGTTCGGGGTGTGGGCGAACCAGCGGTCGCCCTGCGGTCCGTCGGGGATCGCGGGCAGTTCACGGTCTTGTCCGGGGGCGGAAGCGGGCGGCGGGGTGGGGTCCTGGCGGTCCTCGCGGGCAGGGCTCTGCGGCTGCGTACGGGTGGAGGCCGCCGCACGGGGGGCCGCACCGGTGGGGGTGATGTCGGAGGGGACGTGTGGGGATGGGCTGTCGTCCGTCGGGCCGTCGGGTGCGGCCGGCTCGCTGCTGTGGAGGGCGGGGGGTGCGAGGGCCGGGGCGATGCGCGCGATGTCGGCCAGCCCCAGGCCGGCTGCGGGAGCGATACGTTCGGCGTTGGCCTTCTCGTATCCGGCGAGCGTGCGGATCTTTTTGTCCCGGGCCTCTTCGAGGGAGGCGAGAGCGGCTTCCGCCTTCTTGATCTGGTCGCGATCCTTGCGCAGTTCGGCGAGTGTCGCGTTATAGGCCTTGGCGTCCATCGTCATCCCTGGGTCACGTCGGGGTTGCGGGTGGAGACATATGCGATCGGGCCGCCGGAGTCGGAGGCGAGCCGGGCTCCCAGCAGGAGCTGGGCGGTTGCCCTGTCGGTGGCGTCCTGGGCGGTGAGGTGGACGGTGGGCCGGGCGAGATCGGTGACGTGGCCGGCGAGTACGGCGTCGGAAAAGAGTGTCCGCCCTTCGCTGTTGGTCTCCCACTGGTGCAGATTCGTCAGGACTGCGACGACGTACCCGGCGACGGTGACCGGCAGAACGCCTCCCGCGGCAACGCTTGGGGCGTCACAGCGCCACCAACCGCGCAGGTTCGCCAGCAGGTCCGAGGTCGGTGCAGCGGCGGAGAACCCCTGCCGGCCGGCGCTAGCACCGGCGTGAGGGGATTCGGCTCCCCGTACACGGAGCACGGCGATCTCGTCTGCGGGCAAGCGGTGCAGGGCGGCCGTACGCCTCGTGCGGAGAGCCTGGACGGTTTCCAGCGGGACCATCACCCGCACTCCCCTGCTGACCACTCCCGGGATCAGGCCCGCATGCACCAGACGCCGGAAGGTCGTGACCGCGCAGCCGAGTTCCGCAGCGGCTTGGCTCGTCGTCAGAAGCACATCCACCCTCGGCCATGCCAGATCAGATATTCGATGACGCTCATACAGTAGCGGGCTGCGGATCGCGGATCCAGTCGTGGTGGGCAGGAGCGGCTTCCGCTTCCCCGAAGGACAGGACGAACACCCGCTGCAGCCCGTCCACCGCCTCCGGCCTGCCTGCCGGCGGCGGACCAGGGGGCACCGCGCCGCCTGAGTCTGTGCGCCGGGTGCGGCGCCTGGAGGCGGCAGGGGTTCCGGTACAGGCCAGCCCCGGGGAGAAGCAGGCCCCCGCGAGGGGCCCGGGGGTGTGCTGTTTTGCCGCCAGGCGAACGGGGGCTGCCGAGCGTGGCGGACAACGAGGGATCCCGTGCTCAAGGTTGTCTGGTAGTGCGGGCGTCCGGATGCGGCGGCGACGCGGACGTCTGCCGCGTCGGCCGCGTCGAACCGCACAGAGCCTCACCGCGGCGACAGGGCCGCAGCGGGTGCGTACGGCATCCGCCCGTCCGCCGGCTCGTTTTCGACTCCCTCCTCCAGGCACGAGAGGCTGCCGAAGACGATACTGCCGCCGTCGGGGAAGAGGACGCCGCCGGCCGGACCGCGGACATCCTTGAGGGGCCGGTGGAGGCGACCGCGGCCCTGCCGAGGCAGCGGTCCCCGCCCTCCCGGCGACGGGCACCGTCCGTGTTTCTTCTTGAGGCCACGCGGGTTTCGAGGATGCGCCAGTCCGCTCTCGGGTCGTACGGATCGGCGTCATGGGCAGTAGCTACGGCATCTTCGCGGGGGCGGTTCGGCGCAGCGCTTCGGACAGGAGACACGGGCGAAGGCGGATGCCGTTTCGCCGCTCCCTGCCGGTTCCCTCGGCCGGGGTGAACGCCTCCTCTGCGTGCGGGCCGCCACCGCGACGGAAGGCGGACGCACTACGGCGCAGTTCGGTTCCCCCGCGCCCCCACTTCTTGCATCCGCCCCCCTTCGCTGTAGGCCGAACGGGTGAATCCCTCACGACTTGTGTGCCATTACCACTGTTGGCCTCGCGAGTGCGGGGATGTACCGATCTCCACCCTCATCGATCCGTCACCGGCCTTTCTATGACTGAACCTTGCGCGAGATCGATCAGTTTTTTCAGCTTGCTTTTCGAGTTACTCGTGGGCAAATTTCTTGCATGGCTGGGCGGGTGATTCCCATGAGGTAGTGGGCCGTGCGGGCTGGGCTCCGAGTGGCTGTAGGTTCTCTCGTGTTCAGTCCATTGTCTGACACGCAGAAGGCCCCGAGGTGGGTTGCGTCCACTCTCGGGGCCTGTGCCGATCAAACTGAAAGGAAAGTGCCATGTTCGATCGAAACCGGGGCGGGAATCAGCTGCCCCCGGCTTCCCGTGAAACTACCATTGGGGGCTGGCCTGTTCCACGCCTGGGCACGATTCGTGCCTGGGATGTAAAGCTGCGGCTGAGCATCCTCGTCGTGCTGATCATCGTGATCTGGGTGATCTGGGCGGGGGGTGACCCGGCCGCGCTGGGCTGGGGGTTCCTGATGTGTCTGATCGCCGTCGCTGATCGGTCCACCGTCCACCACCTGCGGTTCATTCGCCGCTGAGGCGCAAGCGGGAGGGGTGTCCGGCGCCTTGAGGATGCCGGGCACCCCTGCACATGCGGACCTGGCGGAGACCCGCCGGGCGTCCTCGTCGCCTCCCTGGCGGGAGGTGGGCTGTTTTCGGGGAGGGACTTTCATCAGTGAGCGAATCGCCAGGGGTTGGGCGCTGCGGGTTCTGCGGACAGAGTTTTCCGCATCGGCCGGGCCCCGGCCGGCGCAAGAGCTACTGCGACAAGCGGTGCCGACGGCGGGCTCAGCGCGAGCGGGACGGCCACAGGACACCGCCTCCTACCGCTGCGGTCCCCTGGGGTGCAGTGTTGGCGGAAAGCGTCCAGGCTTTGTCCGTGCAGTTGGTGCGGCTCGAACATGGCCAGGCCTCGCTGGCCGATCTCCTGCGGTATGCCCATCGCATCGAGCGGGAGGTCAACCGCTACATCACGGCTGCCGTGCAGGACGCGCGCGGGGGCGGGACGTCGTGGGGCGAGGTGGCGCAGGCCGCCGGGGTGCAGGCCGAAACGGCGCGGCTGAGGTGGAGCACGGCTCGGGTACAGCGGCAGCTGCGCGGGCAGTCAGTGGTCTCGTGGCGGCCAGGGCCAGATGGCGGGGAGGGACAGCTGCCCGACGGGTCGATGGGACTGCCCAGTCAGGCCTTGAGCGCGGCCCTGTCGCATCTGCACCGCCGATCCGGGATGACCATCGGGGATGTGGCGCGCGAGGCGGACCTGTCGGCGCCGTATCTGTCCCGGGTCCTGGCCGGAGAGCGGGTTCCGTCCTGGCCGGTCGTACACATGCTTGCCACGATCCTGTCAGGCGCTCCCCCGGAGCTCCGGTTCTTATGGGAGGCCGCGCGGGGTGTCACGCTGCCTCCTCGGCGCCCCGTGTGCGAGGCTGCCGCGCGGTTGCACGCTGCGCTGAGGGGACTGCACCTGGCGGCCGGCAGCCCGGATCCGGCTCGGCTCGCCGAAGGGACCCTGCTGTCGCCGCGGGTGATTCGTGAGGTCCTGAAGGGAGATCACATCCCTGACTGGCCGCTGCTCTCCCGGCTCGTCATTCAGCTCGGTGCCCGCCCGGCAGCGGTGCGCCCGTTGTGGGAAGAGTTGCACTACGCGTTTTTGGCCTCGCACGACATCTTCCCTCAGGGCGGTATCGCCGCCGGCGGCACGGACTCGTAGCAGCCGGATGGCGTCACGGCACCGGCTCGAAGAAGGTGCTGTGACGCCAGGGTCGAGCAGACCCAGGCGTCACGGCTGCCCACTCGCCCCGCCCCGGCGGCGCGACCACCCTGAAAGCGCTTCGCCGCCAGGACCTCCCGGCCGAAGCCAGCCTAGGCCGAACCGCACTTCAAGCCTCCCCCGGCGCCGGCTCTGACGCGTGGGCCAGCCGGAGAGTCTGGCGCCCGGCACATCCCCGGCGGACCTCGACCCCGACGCGAGGTTCGACGAAGCTTCTTTCGGCACATGCCATTCAAGTATGCCCCGCAAAAAAGGCGTCACAGATATGCCCGGAGACTCCAGGGAAATATTGCGCATTACATGAGAATGATTTTCTCCCCGGGTGCGAAAATCTTCGGGATCTCTCCACCGTTCCCCCGAACGTGGTCTCCCTGCCTGGCGACAGCTGCGTCTAGCATTGCTTTCTTGCGCTACTCAAGGCTTGTGGGGGTCAAATGGGCGACGGAGAGAATCGGGTTTCTCACACCATCGATGTTTCCGTGGCCAGCGTGGCCCGGATGTCCGACTGGCTACTGGGGGGCGTGGAGAACTACGAGGCCGACCAACGGGCGTGCAGGAGGGTCCTGTCGGTCGCTCCCGAGATCAGAAGGACCGTGCGCGCCAGCAGACGGTTCCTCAAGCGCGCGGTGCACACGCTGGCCGCAGAGTACGGAGTACGTCAGTTCATCGAACTGGGCTCGGGGCTGCCCGTGCAGGACAATGTGCATCAGGTGGCTCAGAGAGCAGATCCCCGGTCACGCGTGGTGTACATCGATGCGGATCCGACGGCTCTCGCGTACGGGCGCACGGTCCTGCAGGAGAACAGCAACACCCTGTTCCTCCACGCTGATGTGCGCGACACCGCTTTCATCCTGGAGCACGTCAAGTTACGGCGGCTGATCGACCTGCGTGAACCGACAGCGGTTCTGCTGGTTTCGGTGCTGCACTGCCTGCCGGATGAGGAGGGCCCGGCAGACCTGGTCAGGCAGTGGGCGGCGCTGCTGGCGCCGGGAAGTTTCCTCGCGATCAGCCAACTGGTGTGTCCGGCCCTGGACGTAGGCGCCAAGGTCACAGCGGTGATGCAGGAAGAGACCCAGGGCCGCTGGGGGCGGGTGCGGCAGGCGGAGCAGGTGAAAGAGTTCTTCAAGGACTTGGACGTCGTCTCCCCCGGTCTGGGCGATGTCGCCGCATGGCGTAGCGGTCCGACGGTCGCTACACAGCCGCCTGGGGGGTGCGTCGAGTGGGGTGGTGTCGCTCGTGTACCTCGATGCCGGGCCGGCTGGTGACAGCGCGGTTGGCAGCACGGGCACGGTAGTAGCTGATGTAGGCGTCGATGAGATCGATGCTCTCTTGTTTGTCCGCCACAGCCAGGCACGCCTTGTTGAGAACCGACCGGTACTGCGCCACCTGGGCAGGCCTGCTGATGTAGAGAGCGCTGTCGATCAGCTCGACATAGATGAGTTCCTGAGGGCCTCCGTCTCCGAACGTGAGCTGTGTCATCGGTGTGCTGGGCACGGCGCCTGACGAGCGGTCGAACGGAAGGATCACGACGTTGGTCCGGTCGAGTTCCTGAACCCTCTTGAGGTGCTCGAGCTGTTCGACCATGACGTGGGGACCACCTGTGGGCTGGCAGAGAACTCCCTCGTTGAGTACAGCGGTGACCCGTGGCCGGTGCCCGCGGCGCCTGAGCATGCTCTGGCGCTCCACTCTCATCTGCACCCGCAGGTTGATCTCTTCCGCTGTGGCGTGGGGCAGGCCGGCTTCGACGACGGCACGGGCATAGGAGCGGGTCTGCAAAAGGCCGGGGACGACGTTGTTCTCATAGGTCCGGATGGAATCCGCGGATCCTTCCAAGCCAATCAATCGCCTGAACCAGTTGGGAGTGACGTCGGCGTACTTCTCGTACCAGGCGCTGTCCTGGCTGTAGCGCAGCAGGTTGTCGAGTTCCCTGCGGTCCTGCAGACCGTAGAACGCGGCCAGGTCGCGAACGTCACGCTCCTTGGCCGGGCTCTCTCCTCGTTCGAGGCGGCTGATTTTTGACTGAGACCCGCGGATGGCCGGCGCTACCTGGGCGAGGGTCAGGCCGCGTTGCCTCCGCAGACTGCGGAGGTAGTCGCCCAGAAGCCGCGCCGCGGCCTCGGGCTTCGTGTGCGGTTCTTCCCCTGGGACGGCTTGGGCGAACGGAGTCTCACTCCGGGCGTGCCCGTCGGACATGCGTGCTCCTGTGGACGACCGGCTCTTGCCCGCCAGTTTTCCAGAAACGACACCGCATGTCCGACGGATGGTCACACCTTTACACCTCAGCCGACGAGGTGGTCGAACTCACCGTCCTTGGCGCCCTGGAGGAAAGCGCGGACCTCGGCGGTGGTGTAGATCAGCGCCGGCCCCTCGGGGTGGCGCGAGTTACGCAGAGCCACGACCCCGCCGGGCAGGGCAGTCGCCTCGACACAGTTGCCCTGCGCCCCGCTGGCCTGACTCTTGATCCAGACCGCGCCCTGGATCCGGCTCGAGGGGACACCGTTGTCGAACTGCATGGCTGTCTCCGTTCTCAGTTCAATGACGACTTCCCCACCGCACGAGGCGGTCTTCGAGACCGTCGCGCTCGGGCCCCACAGTCAGATGCCTCTGGACGTGCAATCCCATATGCATTTGCATGAGGAGTGGGTTGGTGAGGATCTTATCGGCCGCGCGCGGCTGTGAGTGTCCCCCGAACGAGTGCCTGAGAAGCGGCAGTTAGGACGTTGATGGTTCAAGATGTAGGCGCTTCGTCGCGCACCAGGAGGGATCTCTTCATGGACATCCATGCCACTGGCCTCAGACCCGTCGACTGGGGACTCAGGCAAGGGCTCGGTGTGCCGCGCTTCGCCGCACACCGCTTCACTGCAAGCAGCCTGAGCCTGTCCAGCGCCCGACGGTTCACCCACGAGACTCTGACCTCCTGGGGCCTGGAGCGATGCGCCGACAACGCCACGCTCGTAGCCGTGGAACTGATGACCAACGCAGCCACCCACGCCCTGACTACGGAGAGCGACGAGGAAACCGCGACTGCCTGGCTGGGACTGAGCTGCACCGACAGGACAGTCACGTGCACGGTCAGCGACCCGAGCGCCCAACGCCCCCGGACAACCACACACGACCCCCTCGCCGAAGCAGGCCGGGGCATGCGTATCATCACCGCGCTCAGCGACGACTGGGGCTGCGACATCCACCCCAACGGCACCGGCAAAGCCGTCTGGGCCCACCTTCCAGCCTGAACCACATGGCTGGCCGACCTCTCGCTTCGGCCCTCGTTCCCCTCCGGCCATCCGCTGCAGCAATCCGCAGTGGAACAGCCGGCCACAGAGACGGACCGCGCCTCGCCCGCATGGGCCTGACACCGCGCCTGCACCTGCCGCACTCATGCAAGCACCATGCCAGCCGGCTCTGACAACGCCCCGGCAGTCACCGCGCGAACAGGCGTATCCCAGAGCCCCAGATCCGATCTTCCTCAGCGGCAACTGGTCTTGGGCAGCCGTGGGGCGCTGTGTTCTGCCAGCCGTACGCGGCAAGCCCGGCCCACGGTGCTCACGCCGGTGTCGTCCGGGACGATGCGAGCAATGGCGGCGGACGGCAGTCTTGTCTCCGTGAGGTGCTCGGATGGAGGCGTGCCGGGCTCAGGACGTCAGGCCTGTCAGCCGGGAGGGGTGTGGAAGGTGAGGCCAGTCTGGTTGACTCCCCGCCCGAACGGAGGTGTTCCGTTCACGTTCTCCAGTGACGGTGACGCGCTGAAGTGGTCCGCGCGGCATGCGGAGGATTTCTAGTTCATCGCGTCGATGGCTTCGAGGTGGGCGAGAAAGGTGGCCGTGACGCGGGGGCGGGGAGCGTCGGGGACGAGCGCGTCAGGGAGATCGGTCTCCAGTCCCCATTCGGTATTGAACGAGACGCTGGTACCGGTCGGAACGATGCTGTTTCGCAGCCACTGTACGAAGGCTGCTGCTGCTTGTGCGGTGGCGTCCTCGAGAGTGATTCCTTCGGGGGCCAGCTTGGCCATTCCTTCCAGCGTCTCGTCTCCGAGAGTGATGCCGAAGTGCATGACCGACCCGTGAACGGGCCCTTGGTCTCCTTCGTCGACGCGGATGAACTCGTTCGGGTTGCGCTCACGCAGCTTGCTGGTCACCAGGTCGTAGGTGAGGTTCCATGTGGATCCCTCGGCGGGGCCAAAGACGTACATGGTGCGCAGTGCGGCCAGTTCGGACTCGTCCACGCGATGGCTCCTTCGTCGTGCAGTGCGGTGCTGGGGTGGGTCAGGGTACATAGCGGGCGTAGCCGCGGACGCCGTAAGCGGCCATCATCACGCGCCAGTAGGCCACGGAGTCGGCGTGGTTGGTGACTGTCTCCACGCCGCGCATCTCTTTGTTGCGGGGATCGTTGAGCGCGGCGTTGTACTTGATGAGCTCTTTGCGGTCCTTCTCGTAGAGGAAGTCTTTCTTGCCTGTCTGGTGGGCGGTGCGGAGTTCATCGAGGGTGCGGTAGCAGGGCTTGTTCGGGTTTCTGACGTACTTGGCTTCGATCGCCATGCCATCGCGGTCCCGGAAGCCGTCGACCATGAGTGTGCTGTTGGCGCTGATGCCCTGCGGGATCGGTACCTCGTACTCGGGGTATCCGGCGACCCTTCTCTGGTAGGCGACGTCGGCCGGCATGCCGCCGGAGATATCGCCGGGGCGCAAGCCGTTCAGCCAGGTCTGGAAGTGCTGCTGCTCGGACGGGGTGAGGGGTGGGAATCGAGGATTGTGGGGGCTTGGCGGAGCGATCGGCTGGACGCGTGGTCCGTTCGCGGGGTTGTAGACGACGGGCACCAGGAGCGGCACGCGGATCAGAGGTGCGAGGAGAGGCGGTACGGACGGCAGGGGCAGGAATCCGCCTGTATCGGGCTGGGGCATCGGGACTTTGGCCTGCGCGCTGTCGAGTGCGGGCGGGATGTGGCCCAGGCGGGCGATGCGCATGTCGCCGGTGACGAGTTCGTGTAGTCCGCCGTCGTGGCCTTCGCCGCCGAACATCGGTCGTTCCCAGATGGCGAGCGGTTCGCCGAAGAGGGGGTTCGTCTCTTCCGGGATGCGTTTGAGGGCTGTGTCGATGTGGTCCGCGTATGCGTCGCAGGCGTTGGCGATCATCCGGCAGGCGGAGGGGAGGTTTGCCATCAGCGTCTCGTCCTCGCCGACCTCCGAGGGTGGCGGGGTTTTGCCGACGAAGGCGGTGAAGAAGGTCTGGACGGCCGCGGCCGTGTCGCCGAGCTGTTGGGCGGATGCGGTGCGCCATGCGCTCTCGCAGTCCCAGTAGGCGTCGCCCAGGATGCCAGCCGCCGTCCGCCAGGCGTTGGCGGTCTTTCGGAGCTTGTCCCGCTGGCCGTGGAAGCGGGAGCTGAGCAGGTACTGGTCGCTCCAGCTGGTCTCGCCGACGACTTCGGGCAGGTCCTCGGCGTTGTGGCTGGCGCGGGGGTTGCAGTCCGGTTTCGCCGGCTGGGCCCCGATGTCCGGTGCCACGCTGTGGCCGAGCAGTGACGCGGCGACCACGCTCTCCTGCTTGAGGAATTCCTCGGTCGCCTTCAGCATGGCGCCCGCTCCGTTCGCCATCACCTGGTGAGCGAGTCCGGACGCCTCGAAGACGGTCTTCACGGCCGGCTTGTAC
The DNA here is from genome assembly GCF_012927245.1 of Streptomyces sp. R302. Taxonomy (GTDB): domain Bacteria; phylum Actinomycetota; class Actinomycetes; order Streptomycetales; family Streptomycetaceae; genus Streptomyces. The sequence goes on along the minus strand of NZ_JABBGE010000005.1, from coordinate 585,566 downwards.
ACCGCGGCGAAGGCGCGGCCCGCGGCGTCGTCCCCTGCCATCCCTCCGTGGGCGCTCAGTTCGGTGAACAGCAGGCCGACCATGTCGTAGATCAGGTCGCGTAGCCGCACCAGGGACCATGAGGCGTTGATGTAGTTGCCCGCCTTGTGCTGAAGATCCACCGCTCCCCCGCTTCCGTGGTCTCACCGGACTGCCCATAGACCGTACAGGCTGGGCCAAAATGCTGGAGGAGTGGCACCTGGCCTCCGGTCGCAGCGGTTGAGAGGCCAGGCATCTCGAACCACCGTCCGAAGGCCTCGCCTGCTGTTCACCGTGGCCGTTACCTGATCGGTGGCCACTCTGAAGATCCTCAGTAGTAGAACTCAAGGTAGTCAACTCTTTCGATGGTGACGCTTTCGGTCATGCCTGGTGGCTTGTTGCGGTGGAAGTAGCAAGTGCCGACCGCGGTGCTGAGGATCTGCAGGAGCCTGGTTTCCGACTCGTTACGGTGGCGGGCTTCGAAGAGGTGCTCCGGGTAGGGGGCGTCGAGGCCGAGGGTGAGCATCCGCAGGCGTGGGTCGTCGCTTGATCCGCCGGCTGCGGTGAAGCCGAGCCAGGCGCGGAAGCTGACCATGACGTGTCCGTTGTTCTCCAGGATGGCGCGGTGGGCCTTGCGGCGGATGCGCGGCTGCCAGAGGCGTACGACTTCTCTCTCTATCGCGTCGTGCAGGGGTTGTCCGTCTGCTTGAGGGGGTCCAAGGCTGAAGGTGTCGAGGCGGGCTGGGGTGGTGCCGAGGTGCGCTGCGAGTGCGGTTCGGTCGCCGCCGTGGTGGCGCTGGAGGTAGTTCAGCCTGGCTCGCGAGGAGCGGGGCGGGTTGCGTGTCCAGTGACGGGAGTCGGCTCTGTCCAGGGCTTCTTGAATCGTGTCCGCATGGAGCCTGGGAAGTGGCATGGTGCCCTTTCATCGTGTCTTGTCTAGGTTGGGTGCACAGGTGCTGAGAGATGCGGGTGCGGGGCCGTTGCCCCGGAGGGTGGAGCTGATCCGCGGGGAGAGCGTCGCGTCGTTCCTGTGGCGGCTGGCGGAGCGCAACGGGATGACGTGGGAGGCGCTGATCGGGCGGATCGGCGGGCCTCGGTCGCTGGCGCCGGCGGATGCGGAGCTCCAGGAGGTGCGCTTGGGGCCGGCAGCCCAGCGGCTCGTGGCCGTGGCTTGTGGGCGTTCGGTGGCAGATCTGGAGCGCGCGTTGCCGTCGTGGTCGCAGGGTCGTGTCGGAGCGCGGGCGCGTCAGCAGGTGCGGGTGGAGGCGTGGTCCGAGGGTGAGCGGCCGGTGCGGGCGTGCACCTTGTGTGTGGCGGGGCTGAGCAGGCGTCCGGTGTGGCGGGTTCATGGTGAGCGGTGGAACGTCTGTGTGCGGCACGGGCGATGGATGGGGGATGGCGGGCGGTCTCAGAGCGGCCTTGAGGGGCTTTCTGAGGTTGTGGAGGCGCATGAGCGCAGGGTTCGGCTGGAGCGCAGGGTGGGGCCCTACGGGCGGGCTCTGTTGGCGGATGCACAGCAGGTGGCGGTGTATTGGTGGCAGTGTCGGCAGATGGGGTCGAGGGGGGTGTGGCGGCGTCGGCAGGACATCTTGGGGGTGGACCGGTCGGCGTTGTGGGCGGTCGGTCTGGTGGTGTACCCGGAGGCCGTGGTGGTGGCGGAGTGCATGGCGGTCAGGGAGCGGCAGCGGGCGGTGGGGCGGAGTTTCGCGGGAGGTCCTGCTGGTTGGACGACGCGTCGGTGGACGGAGTGGGTGGGCGAGCGGCTGGGGATGGGCGGGGAGATGGCTGAGGGTGGTCATCGTGCTCTGGAGGCATGGCTGGTGGCGCACCGCAACACGGTGCCGGTGGTGCGGCGGCTTGCCGATGATGCGCGGCCGGCGGCGCGCAGTGTGCCGATGGAGTTGTTGGAGCCGCATCGTGTGGTTCCTTCGGGTGGGCCGTTGGAGCAGGTGTCGTGTCTGCCGTGGAGGCTTGGTTCTCCGATGACGAGTGCGGGGTTCCGGGGTCTGAGCTGAGGTTCCTGGGGTCGTGGTCTGTGTGTGGGTCAGCTGCCTTTGATGTGGCGGGCGGGGTTGAGGTTCTGGTGATGCTGTTGGAGGTACCAGCTCATGGGCCGGGTTCCTTCTTGCTTGGCGTAGCCGGGGTTGACTCCGAGGTGGAAGTGGCCGGGGAGTTTGCTTCCGTCGTCTCCTGAGGGGACGACGTCGGTTGCTGTGGGCTGGTGGGCGGGGTAGACGGCGCAGTCGGAGAGGGCTGCGAGGGGGTAGCGGCCGGTGAGGTCGGCGAGCTTGCGCATCTTGCCGTGCATGAGAGTGCGCGCTTTGGAGATGACGGCGGCTCGGATGTCGGGGCGCCAGGTCGGGGTGTCCAGGGCGGCCCAGCGCTGGTAGGGGACGGTGGTCCCGCGGGGGCCTTCTCGTAGTTTGCCGATGCCGCCTTTTCCGGTGGCTTTGATGGCCTTGAGCAGTGCAAGGAGTTCCGGGCCGGCATCGGGGAGGTTCTGCATGGCGCGGAGGAAGGCTTCTGGTGTCATGTTTTCGTGGACGCCGGCATCGGCCATGGTCTCCAGATAGGCGTTGCGCAGGTGCTTGTACCAGGGGGCGAGGTAGCGGCCTTTGTCGTCTCGCAGGTATGCCTGCAGGGGTTTTACCTTGAGGTCGAGTTCCTCTGCGGCGTAGGTGAGTGTGGGGGTGGCATACCAGGCGGGTCCGGTGGGCGGCAGGCCGTGGGGGGTGAAGATGGACGGCAGGCGCGGGTCGTGGGGGGCTTGGGAGAAGTCGCACAGCCATGTGCCCGGGACCTTCGGGTCGAACGGGGGGCTGGCCGCGTGGCGGGGTGGTGCGTTGAGGCCGACGTCGAGGCTGGAGGCGGCGGCTACGAAGGCGAGGTTGATGTCGATGCCCACGACGTGGGCGTAGGTCGTGGCTTCGTCGTCGGCGGGAGGTCGGCTCCAGTCCCAGGCCTCCTCGTTCATCGCGTCTTCGGGCCGTCGCCCCTTGGCGAGGGGGTGGGCGTCGTGCGCCTCGGGTGGTGCCGGTTCGAGGGGTTCGACGAGGGCGTTGGCGTTCTGTGCGGAGACCCAGCGGCCGGCGGCTGGTGAGTAGTCTGCGCGTGTGGCGGGTCGCAGCGCTGTCATGAGTTCCTGGCCGCATACGGCGGTGGAGCCGGCGGGGGTGATGACGCGGTCTGCGTAGGTGCCGAGGAGTGCGGCGAGCGGGCCGGGCTGGAGGTCGGGCAGGTTCCAGCCGTCGCGGTCGGACAGGGCTCCCCACCCGGTCAGGGCGAGTTGGACGCAGGATCGTTTGCCGTTCTCGACGGGCAGATAGACGCGTGCCCAGGGACCGAATCCGCTGCGGGTGAGGCGGAAGCCGGCGTCTCGCAGGCGGCTGATCTCAGGGTGGCTGTCGGGCAGTCTCAGTTGGTTGCGGTTGTCCAGGGCAGGGGGGAGGCCGAGGTACTGCATGGCTGGCAGTGTCAGGACGAGGAGGGGGTCGGCGTCGTTCCTGGCGTTCTTGTGCAGGCGGGCGCGTCCGATTCCTGCGTTGAGCGCCCAGTGGACCAGGTCGAGGAGGTGGTCTGCGCCGGTGTCGGTCCGTTTCTGGTCGGCGAAGTGTGCGATGAGGCCTTCGCCCTCCTGGTCGATGACGGCAAGCGGTCCGCGCGGGAACGAGGGGTGCGTTGCTGTGTCGCGTGAGATGACCGCGGTGCGGGAGCGGGGGCGGCTCGGGGGTCGGGAGGGTGGAGGCGGCGGTGCGCTGCTGGTCGCGGTGGGCTGGTGGTGGGGTTGTTCAGTGATGGTCTGGAGGCCGCTGAGGAGGCGGGCGTAGGCGGCCCGCTGCATGCCGTGAGGTTCACGGCTGCCTGATTCCCATTCCTCGACGTCGTGGGGATCGCACTGTAAGGCATCGGCCAAAGCCTGTAGGGAGAGGTGGGCGCTGTTTCTGAGACGGGCGCGTTCGGGGTGGTCGGGCAGCGGGGTCCTGAGTGATTCGAGAAGAGCGTCGACGCGGGGAAACAAGGCGTCTTCGGAGTCGTTTCGCACAGCATCGGAATCTTGCAGGCGTGTCCACTTGGTGTGCGAGTTTGCGCCATCGTGGAAAGGCCTGAGCGGTGTGGCGGGGTGAGCATGGAAACGCACAGACCTGCGCTGTCTCCGTGAGGCTGCACAGCCCCAACTACGCTCATTTTGACGGGATTTATTCGATACCCGTGAGGTTCTGCCTCAGTGTTCGGGTATCGCGTGGAGGTTCGCCGGGCTGTGGGTGCACAACGGCGCGGGAAGGGCGGGGATAAGTGTCGCGGGGTCTGCAGGTCGTCCGTCGTGACGAGCGGGGGCGGGAGGTCACGGTGCCTGCCGCGCAGGCGGCAGGGATCGAGGTGGTGAGCGCAGAGCCGGTCTGGGTTCCTCTGCGGCATCCGTCCGAGCGGAGCATTGTGACGTACTGGTGGTCGGCGACGACGGGCAGGCATGTGGGCTGCCGGTCGCTTGAGCGTCTGTCGGTGGCCATGCTGCTGGACTTCCATCCGAACGTGACCGAATTCTCTGCCTGGACGGCCCGTCTGGAATGGCGCGAGCGGGGCCGCGTCCGACGTTTTGTACCGGACTTTTTCGTACGCACGGCAGCGGGTGAGACGGTGGTGGTGGCCTGTCCGCCGACAAAGGGCCCCAGCACCAGGTGGCAGCGACAGCAGAAGGTGCTCCAGGAGGCATGCTCCGAGGCGGGGTGGCAACTGGGGTCTCCTCGGCTGCCTCAGCCTGTGGCCATGGCCAACCTGCGCTGGGTCTCCCGCTACCGGCATCCCCGGTACGCCGACGCGGCGATGGAGCGGGCGCTGCTCAATGCGTTCAAGACACCGGCCGGGCTTGTGGAAGGGATCGAGAATGCGGGACTGCCTGCTCTCCCGGCGCTGCCCCGTCTGTATCACCTGATGTGGCGCCGTGAGTTGAGGATGGACTGGAGTATCCCTCTGGGGCCGGCCACGGTGGTCCGCCGTGGCGGGGGCGCCATGCCGTCGATGCGGCCGTTCCGGATCGAAGAGCCGTCGTGATGGCGAGGGCGGCTTCGGCCGAGCGGGGGTCGCGTGCGCATCATGGCCTGCTGTCGTGCGGCGACATGGTGCGCTGGCGTGGCGAGCGGTACTCGGTGGTGTTGCTGGACGGGGTGATGGTGAATCTGGCGCCGCAGCCGGGAAGCGGCCTGCCTCTGGTGGCTCTTCCGGTCGGGCTTCTGGCTTCGGCCCGTGACTTCGCTGTCCTGGACGCCGAGGGTCGGCCGGTGGAGAGCGCTCCGATCGCCGACTTCGGTCTCATGGAGGGAATCAGTCCCGAGGCTGACCGTGAGGCCCGTATCTGGGAGCGGCACGTCATCGAGGTGGCGACCGGACTGCTGCCCGGGCAGGCCGAGGACGCCACGCCCCGGCCGGGGTACGCGCCAGGTGAGTTCACGCTGATCGAGCGGTACAAGACGAAAGCGGCCGAGCTCAACGCGGTGCTGGACTTCGACGTGTCGTGGCACACCGTTCAGCGCAAGCGGCTGCAGTACGAGAAGAGCGGTGTGTGGGGGCTGGTCGACAAGCGGCGCACCCGGATGCCGTCGCTGTACGGGCGGTGCGATCCGCGCATGGTCGATGTGCTGCTGCAGCTGGTCCGGGAGCGGGAGGGCAAGGTTGCGATCACCGGGTCGGCGCTGTTCACGCTGGTGCGCCGCACGGTACGGCGCGAGTACGGGCCCACGATGAAGGTGCCGCCGGACACCACGCTGTACAAGCTGCTGGACCGGCTCGGGATCAAGGTGAGGGACCTGCGGTCCGCCTCGCACCGGAAGCCGGGGGTAGGCAACACACCCGGGCCGCCGTTCGGGACGACGACCGCGGTGGCGCCGGGTGAGCTGGTGCAGATCGATTCCACGGAACTGGATGTGAAGGTCCTGGGCGATGACGGGCTGCCGACATCGGTCGAGCTGACGGTGATGGTGGATGTCGCCACCCGCAGCATCCTCGCGGCGGTCCTGCGGCCCAAGACCTCCCGCCACCGGCGGGCACGCAAGGGCTCGCAGCGGCTGGGGCTGGTTGCCTCGCGCAAGAGTCCGGGGCGTGCCACGAAGGCGGTGGACGCCACGCTGTTGCTGGCGCAGGCCCTGGTCCCTCTGCCGATGCGGCCGGGCTTCTCCGCGGCCGCGCACGCGTCGGCTTCGGATCTTCCCTATGAGGAGTTGGTGGCCGCGGACGAACGCATGCTGCGGGCGGCGAGCCGGCCGGTGATCTTCCCGGATCTGATCGTGATCGACCACGGATCGGTCTTCACGGGAACGGCGTTCTTCGACGCCTGCGCCTACCTGGGTATCTCGGTGCGTCCCGCCCGCGTCCGCACACCGACCGACAAGGCGATCATCGAGCGGACCAACGGTTCGATCAAGTCGCTGTTCAGCCAGTACGTGAACACCTACACCGGCAACAGGCCCGGCTACCGGGCGCGGACCGTGGACGGCGAGACGCTGTTCACGCTCGCCCAGCTCGACGACCTGCTGCAGCAGTGGATCGTCCTGGGCTGGCAGAATCGTGTCCACGACGAGCTGCGCAGCCCCTACGACCCGAACCTTCCCGCGCTCACCCCGAACCAGATGTACGCCGCGACCGTGCGGGCGGCCGGATATATCCCGGTCCCGCTGGACCGAGACGACTATTTGAGGCTGCTGCCCACCGCCTGGGTCGGGGTCAGCGACGAGGGCATCCGGTTCATGAACCGCGTCTATGAGAACCCCGAGGGCAAACTCGACCCGTACCGCAACCGCCGGTCGGGACTCGGCGGAAAACGCCGCGGCGGCTGGCAGCTGCGCTACAACCCCTACGCCCCCGAGCATGTGTGGCTGTACGACCACGAGAAGACGCAGTGGGTCGAGGCATCGTTCCGGCACCAGCATCTGATCGGCGCGCCGTGGACGCAGTACCTGTGGGACATCGCGACGACCGAGCATCTGGCGCGCGGTGGCCGCAAGGACGATGACGACGCCATCGCCCAGGCCCTGGCCGAACTTCTGGAACGTGCCGGGCAAGGCCCGGAGGAGATGACCGCGGCTGTAGTCCCGGACGGCTGGGGGCCGCAGTTCCCTCCGCCGGCCCCGGCGCCCGTGTTCGACCCCTACGCCGCGGCGGACACCTCCGCTGTGAGTGAGGATTCGGGGGAGCTGGATCTTCCCGACGACGGGATGTACGGGCTGCCCGGGCCGGCCGATCTGTCACGGCGCGCCCTGGACGGCGGTGACCCGCTGTTCTTGAGCCCTGCCTCGCAAGGCAGCGCCTGGAGCGCCGAGGCGATGGCCGCGTTCAAGGACAGCTACTTCGACGGTCTGCCGCCGCTGGACCCCGACGGTGCCGCTCTCGCCAAGCCGTCCGGTGAGCCTGGGCTGCCGGGTCTTGAGGGTGATCTGTTCGATCTTTCCGACCCTGACCTGGAGAACTAATGGTGAAGCGGCCGAGTATCGGTGACGAGGAGCTGCGTGACCTGGTGGACGGGCCGGATCAGCTGCGCCCGCCCGCGCCGGAATGGTGCGACACCCTGACGAACTGGCGCGCCTCGGTCGACCGCGTCCTTGATCCGCCGAATCTGGCCGACTGCGCTCCGCTGGGTACCGAGGTCGGCCCGGACGACCCCCGGCTGGTGTTCCACGGCAGCATGCGTCCGGTGGAGACACCGGCCATCAAGACCGCCAGGCTGGTGGTGACGCGTCAGCTCTATGCCAATGCCAAGAGGACATCGGGTCGGCTCGGTGTCATCGTCCAAGGTCCGTCCGGTACCGGGAAGACCTCGCTGGTGCGGTACGTGGGCCGAGATCTGGAGGTGCGGCTGAACGAGCGCTACGGCCGCAACGACGACCGGATCCCGGTCGTCGCGCTCAGCGTGCCGGACAAGGGCCGCGGAGGAACACGGAACTGGAGCGGCGCCTTCGCCCGCTTCCTCGGGCTGGAAGGGTCGCTGGGCAGCGATCCGACCGATTCGATCTGCTACGTGATGCGCCACTGCCACACCCAGCTCGTCCTCATCGACGGCATCCACCGCCTGCAGCACGGCGCCGATGTGAAGCAGACCTTCGCCTACCTCGAGCACATCAGCGACGAGACCGGAGCCACGTTCGTCTACTGCGGCCGCAACAGCCGCGCCATCGTCGACCCCTACCTGCGCGACAGCGAAACACCCCGGGACAAGAACGAAGAACCCTGGGGCGACCACCCCGTCCTGATGACCAGCCGCCTGGGCTACGACCAGGAAGGCAAGGACCGCTTCCGCCGCATCGTCAACGAATTCGACAAGGACCTGCGGCTCTACCATCACCAAGCCGGCGACCTGACCAGCCTCTCCCCCGTCCTGCACCTGCGCAGCAAGGGCTACCTGCGGGCCCTGTCCCAGATCATCTGCCAGGCGGCCCAGCACGCCATGCTGACCGGCGAGGAACGCATCAACGAAGAGCTGCTCGACACCCTCACGGTCGGACGAGTCATCCACATCTGACCGCCCGCTCCGGTCCCGCCGGCGCTGTCAGCGTCGGCGGGACCGGACGGTGTCCGCCGGCACGGCACGCGGGCGGGCAGGCCGCCCGCGGATGAGAGGTTAGGCCCGGCCGGTTGTTGTGCTGGTTTGGTCCGCTGGGGGTGTGCGGCGGGTGCCCAGCTTCGGGTCCCACACCATGTGCACACGCTCCAGGGCCTGGCGTTCTTCCTCCGTCAGGCTCCCGGGGTCCTTGCGGATCTTGTGGATCCAGGCGCCGAGGCGGACGGGGTGGTCGCTCCACAGGGTCTCGACGTGCCTGGCCGGGACTCTGAGGTGCCCTTCGCGGGTGAAGTAGGCGACTGCCGCCTGGAGGTGCTCGCGGAACCCCTGGTCTCGTTCCGTGCCGCGGGGGCCGTGGTAGATGCTCGCGGCGTAGGGGCCGAGATGGATGGCGAGCAGGAGCTCTGCCTGGGCGGGGTGCAGGGTGTGGAAGTGGTTGCGCTGGCGGCTGATCCACTGCCCCAGGGGAACGCCGTCGGGGGTTTTGTAGGCGTTGGGGACGTGCCCGTTGCCGTGCTGTTCGACGTGTGCTTTGGCGTAGGCGTAGAAGCGGCGCCAGGTGACGGTGAAGGGCGGGTTCCACCAGGGGTCGATGTCGGTGAGGGTCTGTACTTGGGCGGGGGTGAGAATGCCAGCTTTGGCTTTGCGCCGGCATTCGGTGATCCAGCGGCCCACGCGGTGGCCGCCGTGTGTGGCGTCGTGGGGTGGTGCGAGGTGTCCGTGCTGGGCGGCCCAGGCCCGGGCGTGGTCGAGCATGCGGGGAAAGTCGCCTTCGGGCGGGAGCCACAGCATGCCGAGGGCGTCGAGGGCGGTTCGGTGCTCGGGGCTGAGCCGGCCGATGGTGTGCCGGGTGCGCTGGTTGCCGATCCACTCCCCCAGCGCGAAGCCGTCCGGGCCTGTGTAGTGGGCGGGCACGTCCAGGTGGCCGTAGGTGTCGTGGTAGGCGGTGGCGCTGGTGTGGGCCTGGTCCCAGTCGCCTGTGGGGGGAAGGGTGATCTCCAGGCCGAGAGCGTGGGCGATCTCGAGGGCGCGTTCGGGCAGGTGGTAGTGGACTTTACGGGTGGGACGGCTTGTGGAGCCGCTGGAGTGCGGCATGGCGACGCGGTCGAGGAAGGTGTCGTCGTGGGCGCGCAGGGCCTGCAGGATGTTCCACAGGCCGCCGAAGCTGGTGCCGGCCAGGACGTCATGGGCGCTGGCCCCGTCGGGCAGGTAGACGGGTATGACGAGGGTGGCTTTCTTGCCCTCTCCAGGCTGCTGGCGCAAGGCGCGGCCGATGGACTGAATAGCGTCGATGACGCTTTTGCGGGCGGCGGCGAAGACGACGGCGTCGATGGCGGGGATGTCGACGCCTTCGTTGAGGACACGGACGTTACTGAGGACCGCACGTCGGCTGGTTGCGTCGAAGTCCTTGAGGAGGCTTCGGCGTTGCCAGGTTCGCTGTGTGCTGTCGACGGCGTGGGACCACAGGTCGGGAATCGTCAGGTCGCCGGTCACCTGGGAGGCGGTGCCGGGAAGGGCTCTGGCGAAGGCGTGGGCGGCGGCGATGCGGTTGTGGAAGACCAGGACGCGCCGCAGGTCGTGGTCGGCGATGGCGCGCAGCACCGCGACGTGGAGGGCCGCGGTGCGCAGTCCGTTGTGGTGGCTGGTGCCGGCGGGCGGTGCGGTGAGGATGGTGCGCAGGTCGGTGTCTTCGATGACCGGCATGACGACGCGGTAGTCGGCGAGGATTTTGCGTTCGATGGCGTCGGCCAGGCCGAGGCGGTAGACGGTGGGGCCGAAGATGTCGACGCGGTCCATGGTGGCGTCGGGCATGGATTCGAACAGCGAGGAGAGACCGCTCGCGGGTGCGGGGGTGCGGAAGATGCGTGGGGTGGCGGTCATGTAGAGGCGGAGCTTCGCCGGGATCTGGGCGTCGTCGTGGATGATGCCCCATCCTTCGTCCGAGCGTCGCGTGGCGCGGTGGGCCTCATCGATCACGACCAGGTCCCATGCCGGTATCTGGTGCTGCTCGTGGAGGTGCCGGATGCGGTGCAGGGAGCCGTAGGTGACGAAGACGGTCACCGCTGCGCGGGCCCGCTTCATCAACTGGGCGGCAGCGTCCGGGGCGGTGGTCATGATCGCCTGCTCGCCGCTCAGGCCGCTCGTCGTCTGCTTCATCGACGAGACACCGATCGCCGTGCCGCCCCGGCCCGCCTCGCGCCATCTTTGGATGGTCTGGGCGAGGAGTTCCAGGGTGGGGACGACCACCAGGACGTGGCCGTCCCCCGCTGTCTGGTCGGCGATGTGGGCGGCGGTGAGCGTTTTCCCCGTTCCGCAGGCCGACACCACGGTGGCGCGGCGCTCGCCGGATGCGAACGCGGCCAGGGCTGCGTCGGCGGCTTCGGTCTGGTGCGGACGCAGGCGCGGCAAAGCGGGTGTCACGTGGGTTCCTCGGGATCGCTGCCGGGCACCCTCGCTGGGACCCGGTGTGGTGCTGGCGATGCACCGTATGAGGCGGGTCCAGCGGCAAGTCGGGGATCTTGGGAATCCGGCCGGATATCGCTGGTGGCGCATGGAGTCTGAGACATTCTGGGGTTGTCTCCGGCCGAGCTGGAGCGGGGTGAGGAGGCTGAGACGGGTGGCGGCAAGGAAGGGCACGGCGCGGCGCAAGGTGTGGAGGACGCCGGAGCGTCTGCCGCGGCAGGCGCGGTTGATCGCGGGTGAGTCGACGGGGTCGTTCCTCGGCCGGCTCGCACAGCTCAACCACGTGCCGCTGGACGACCTGATGGGCCTCGTCGGCGAGGGCGGCAAGGCGATGCATCCGCGATACACCGAGGTGTACCTCAACCCGGGCGCGCTCGAGCGGCTGGCGGCACTGACCGCGCACCGTCCGCAGGTCCTGCAGCGGGCGCTGCCCAGCCTCGCGCCCCATCGCCTGCTCGAGGCGGGGCCGGGACCGGTGTGGAGATGGCCGCAGTGGGAGGCGAAGGACGTCTTTCTCGTGCGGGCGTGCGATCTGTGTGCCGCGGCCAGGCGGCATCCGTCGGATGTGTACCTGGTGTCGGTGACCCGGTGGAGAGTGTGCGCCCGGCATCACCGGTGGCTGGACAATCTCCGTGAGGACGGTGCGACCTGGCTGCCGCTGCAACACGTGCCCGAGGTGGTGAGGGCGCACCGTGAGCGGGCGGGTCTGGAGCGCAGGCTCGGTGTCGGCGGGCGTGCCCTGTTCGCCGATGCCCTGCACATCACGGCGTTGTGGTGGAACGTCCCCGAGCTGAGCCCGCCGGTGTGGGAAGCGCGGGGGCAGCTCCTGGGCGAGGAGGCAGGTGGTGACCTTCGTCTGGCGCCGCTCGTGTCCTACCCCGAGACCATGCGACTGGCATGGATGCTCGCGGCCCGGGAACGCCGCCGCATGCGGGGCACGTGGAGCGCCGAACACGACAGGGTGTGGCTTGCTGCCGTGGGCGCCATGCTGGAGGAGTGGCAGATGCCCGCAGATCTCGCGCTGGCGCCTGTGGAGATCTGGATGCAGCATCACAGCATGCCCCCGCTGCACCGGAGCGTCAGCCGGCCGGTGCAGGGCAAGTGGCGCTGGCTGCCCCCGCCGCAGCCTCACGAGGACGCCGCATCAGACACTCACCTGGAACGGATCACGTGTCTGCCGTGGCGGTTCGGCGACGAGCCCCCGGAAGCGGACGAGACGATGGTCTGGTCCGTCGCGGGCCGAGCCTGATCATGCGGGTGCGGAAAACCGGGGCGCGGAGGACGCGTGGAACCGGCTCTCACACGGGGTTCTGCTTGGGGTCGGGCGCGGCCCAGATCGACACCATGGGGATGGGGTCTGGCCCGGGGCGCCTGGGCCCGGCTGGTGCATGGTCTGCGGACCGCGGCCGGGTATCTGGACAGCCCAGCTGGTACTCCCCCGCCACCGCGCTGGGTGACCTTTTGGGGGTCTGTGAGGCCAGTCGTTCCGTTCACAGCTGCATGGCCTGCCCGGCTCCCGGCGGGGGGGCGGCCTCGCACTGCTCATCCCGCCTGCGGTGGAGGCGGGCTTCATCCGCTGGGAAGGGCTGTTCCACCACTTCCAGCAGGCTCTCTCGATCGATCCGGTGTTCTGCGGTCATCCCGACGCCCAGGCGCTTCTCTCAGCAGTACAGCGGGGGCGCGCGCTCGCGGCCGGTTCTGAAGGTGTGGTGCCGGGAAAAGCATGGCAAGGACGTCCTGGGCTGAGCACTCTTTTGGCTCCGTACCGGTATCAGACGGGATTGATCCCGCTCTCCTCGACCGTCTGGAAGGCCTGGTGCAGCGGGCGGCCCGCGGGTTCACCCCCACCTCATGCCCGGGTCGACGAGAAGATGGGCTCTCTCCTCGACGTTCTTCGTACCAGCCCGGCGTGGAAGGCGCCGAACAGTACCTACTTCATCGTGCTGCTGGAGTACTTCCTGCGTTTCCTGCACGACCGGTTCGACGGGCAGGCCGACTTGTACGGCGACCGGACCGCCTACCTGGGGCCGGCGCCGAACAAGCCTGACGGCTCCGCGGGGCTGTGGCCGGAGAAGGCGGTGCAGGACGACATCCATCAGCACCTCAGCGGCCTGCTCACTCCGGGCACCGTCCAGCGGGAGGTCATCGATGTGGCCTCGGGACGCACCGATGTCACCTACACCCCGGAGCCCGGGCGGCGTCTGGTGATCGAGGTGAAACGGCGCAAGACCAAAGCCGAGCGCAATGCCGTGGAGCGGGACTGTCTCGCTCAGGCCGCCAACTACACGGTCACAGGGCCGCCGTTCGGCATTCTCTTGGTCGGTGATCACAGCAGTCACGCGGCCGGATACTCTGACTTCGACGACGGGGCGTGGATCACCCGCTATGCCCGCAGCACTACCGAGGTGCCCCGCCTCATCGTGGTCGGCGTCCTGCCCATCGGCCGCCCCGCCCCCTCGGCGCTGCGGATGCCGGCGCTCTGACATCAGCCCGGCTGCGTCCTGGCCGCCTGCGTTTGGGGAGCGGTGTCGCTAGGTGCTGGTGCTCTGCTCGGCTACCAGCTGGGTCAGCGCACTGCACACCTGCTGGGCCTGATCGGCGCCGAGCTTGTCCAGGAGCGTGCGTGCGACGGCGGCCGGGTCGTTGAGCGCGATGGTCGTCTGAGGCTTGCGCCATCCGGCCTCGACGGCTGCCGTGTAGGGCTTCATGCGGCCTTCTGTGACTTCCTGGAGCAGGTCGGGGCGTTCCCTGGCGAGCTTGCGCATGATGTTCTCGGCGCTGTTGCCTGTCGGAACCTTCCTGCGGGCGGGCGGCAGCGGGAGCGTCTGGTCGGCGTGCTCGGCGGCGTCACAGAAACTCTGTACATTGTTCGCTTTTTTGGGGCGGCCCGGGCTGTTCGGGGGTGTCAGCTCGTAGAGGATCGCCAGGAGGTCGGGGCGGGGGCCGATCAGGCGCTCCACCACGCCGAGGTCGGCGCCGAGGCCCTGGAGAGGGAGGGTCTCGACGAACTCGGCGAACTCGTCGTCGTCGTAGGTGATGTGATCGCCGAGCCTGGTGACGAAGTCTTTCCATCCGCCTGTGGTGAGCAGCTGTTCCAGGAGCTTGGGGACGGTGCCGAGTGAGCTGGCGCCGGACCGGAGCGAGGAGCCAAGGGACGCAACGAGCTGCCCGCGTTCTCTCAGCTCACCTGACCCGGGGTTTTCCGTGTCGTGTGAGGTCACGAGCTGCTTCCTTTCGGATCTCCGTGGCCAGGTGGTCGAGGATGCGTTTGAGCGTAGAGGTTGTGCAGTCCGGCCTGGCGCCGAAGCGTCGCATCAGATCGGTATTGATCGTTACCTGTCGCCTTCCTCGTTCTTGCTTGCTGTCGTTTCCTACGCGTCGGCTCTGCATGCGGGCCAGGCGGTCGACGTGCCGGTCGACTTCCGCCCGGATCATGTCCTTCTTCTTGTAGGCCGGCAGGACCGGTGTCGCAGTCGTGGCCGGCGCACTCGTGTCTGGCGGTGCTGGCCGCTGCTTGACGAGGAGCTCGGCCATGTTGCGGGCGTAGGTGGTGGGGATGTTGTGGTCGATGCAGGCTTGGTGGCCGGGGAGGTAGATCTCGGCTGATTGTCCGATGCCCCGGCGGTCGGACCGGTAGAACGCTGCGCCGCCTGCTTCCAGGATGACGGTGTCCCTTGAGGCCCGGTCAGTCTCGCAGGTGGGGTTGCCGTCGATGTCGAAGAGTTCGGCCTGCTCGGCGACGGCTTGTGCGGCGGCTTGTGCGGCGGCTTCCTGGCGCTGTTCAGGGATGGATGCGGCGGTCTCACGGCCGGCGGGTCCGGTGTCGTCGTCGGCGTCCAGTTCGTCGTCGTCGAACCGGTCGAGCTGGTCGCGCAGTTCCTGCTCGATCTCGGTGCTCAGTTCCATCAGAACGGACACGGCCGGGATGATGATGTGCGCGTCGTAGTGGGGCGGGCACTCGGCCCGGGTACGGACGAAGCGTCCGACGTACTGGCGGAAGAACAAGGGTGTCTTCCAGCGGCTGAGGTAGCAGCCGACCATCAGGCGGGGAACATCGACGCCTTCGGAGACCATGCGGATGGCTACGAGCCAGAGTTTCGATCCGTCGTGGCGGAACGCGTCGAGCTTGGCGACGGCATCCTCGTCCTCGCTGATGACCACGGTGGGTTCCTCGCCGCTGATCCGTGTCAGAAGCGTGGCGATCGCTTTGGCGGTCTCCTTGTTGTCGGTGACCACCAGGCCGCCGGCATCGGGCACATCCCGGCGGCGGTCGACGAGCAGCCGGTGGGCCTTCTCCAGGAGCATGGGCGTCCACTGCTGGGCGGGGTCGAACACGGCGTTGAACATCTTGCCGAGCTCGCGGCCCTTGCTGGTGTCCTTGAGGGACTTGGTGACCTCGGTGGCGTTGTCGAGGTAGCGGGCCTGGCCGTCGTAGGCGTGGATCTCCACGGCCCGGCAGACGCTGTCGGCGACGGCGTTGCCGTACTCGTAGGCGAAGTCGACCTGGACCCGGCCGGTCTCCTCGTCGTAGGAGCACCAGGGGATGCGGGCGTCATCGGAGCGCCACGGCGTGCCGGTGAGCATGAGGATGTTCTCGGCGTGGGCGAGGGCGCGTTGGGTTCCGGCGCCCCAGGTCTTGTCGTCGCCGAGGTGGTGGACCTCGTCGAGGATGGCCAGGGTCGGCGCGGAGGTGATCGCGCGGGCGGCACGATCGGCACCCGCGGGGTTCATCTGGGCGTAGGTGGCGACGAAGCCGTCGGAGTCGTGGTCGTTGTAGTCGGAGGGGAACCTGACCGGCAGGAGTTCGAGGCCGAACACGGAGGCGACGTCGGCCCACTGCTGGCGCAGGGAGTCACTGGGAACATAGACGGCGACCCGGTAGATGACGCCCATCTGCTTGAGGGTCGCAGCCACGTACAGGGCAAAGATGGTCTTCCCGGCCCCGGGCGTGAGCATGGCCAGCCATTCACGCTTGTACTTACGGTCGGCCATGTACTGGTCGAAGGCTTCCTGCTGACAGGTACGAAGCTGCGGCCAGGGCATCGCTGTACTCCCCCATGTAGGACTGCGCGGAAAGCCAAGATCAGTACGCGTGGCGTACCCGCCGCATGCGGGACTCGAGCACGACACAGCACCACAGGTCAGGTCCGGGGCTGCCCGGCCCCGCTTCGTAGATCATCTTGAGGACGCCGGTGTGCTCCTAGCAACACCCAGCGTGACGGTTCCCCTGAACAGGGGGATATCGGAGCAACGTTGACGCATCGGCCTGTGGCTGCAAGCGGCCATGGGCCAAACGGCAAGACAGCGCCCGGCGATCCGCCCTCAGGCCCCTCCCCCTGGAAGGCCGCCCCGACATCGCTCCCGTCACCTTCGACACGGCGCACCCGCTGGCCGACGACCGTCTTTACATCGTCACGCCACAGGAGCAGCCTGTCTCTCTCGCTCCTTTCTGTTTCGTGAGCGACTGCCCCACCTGCCTGGCGCCCGAGCTGTACTGACCCGACCGTCTCAACAACTCCACCGCTCTCCTCAAGCGCCTGGACCGGGGCCACGAACTGGAAAGCGACGCTGTTCTCAGCGCATTGCGCGCATGGGGTACGCCATGACCTTCGGCGAAGCGTCAGCGCTTCTTTCTTGAACGGCCAGGTCCGGTCTCCAGGCCGCGAATGACGGCTTGGAGACCGGACCTGGCGCCGCGTCGCAGGATGTCTCTGAGCATGGGGTAGTCATCGGACTCGTGCTGCGGCCATCTGGCATGAGTGTGTAGACCGTGCCGGCAGGGCTGCCGTCGCTTGATGCGCCCCTGTCTCGGACACCGCGCCAGTCCTTCTGCGGTTCTCGTGTCTCTGGCACGCGTCCGATCAACACAGACATCTTGCGCCGGCAGCCTCCAAGAGCCCTCACAGCTGCTGGATTGATCACTCACCGCTGCCGGGGTGCCCGGCGAGCTGATTCATTCTCCGCTCGAGCTCGTTCAAGGTAGAGCTGACGTAGGTGTGCTCAGTACCAGGAGGCACGATGCTGGTGATCTGGTCCAGGAAATCCTCGACGAAAGCCCTGGGCAAGGATACGAGAGCTGTTCCTGAAGGGGGGCTCAACTCGATGAAGATGCGGGCTCCGCCTCGGGCACTGTCGTTGGGCCAGACCTTCACGTCCCCCTCGCCTGCGGCTGCTTGCGAACCTTCGCTCAGCAGGTCTCTGGCGAACGTCCAGGTGATGTTGGTATCCCCCTGCCTGAACACCGTCTCTACTGCATAGGGATCCGCCTCCTTGTACCTGAAGCGCGTGGGTACAGGCAGTGTCTCTAGGGACGTACCGAGGTGGAGCAGGCCGTCGATCGTCTCCGTCTCGACAGTTCGTGAACCGGTGGACGCACTTGTGGGACGGGGCGGCTTTCGCCGGCTGGCCAGAAGGCCTGTGTGCTTCTCTTTCACATCCTGTGGGGTAGGCCGACCAAGGGGCGGTGTCCACAGCGTCTCCGACTGCTCCTCAGATGCTCCGGTGCAGGACAATTCCACGGCGGTGAACGGAAGCTCGGTAGTCGCTGCCCACAGAAACTCCAGTGTGTGCGCATGCTTGTTGTCGTCCAGTCTGCGCCGCAAGTCGTGGGTGAGCGGCGCTCGTAGACGGCACACGTGCAGCAGGTGCTCTGGATCCTGTCGGTGGTGCTGCGCGATGCGGTGATGGGTGGAGAGCAACCCGCCGGGGAAGGGGTTATTGGGCTGTGAGTTTCCGCTGAGCGTTGCCGCCCATGTCGCCAACGCGCACCTCACCCGCTCCATGCGGCTGGTCAGCCGGGAAGGCTGCACGTGCCCGTCGAGCTGCGCATACGGATCCTCGTTCAGCCACCGGAACATGGCAAGGGCAGGAGGGCGCCTGCTCTGCAGCCATCGCTCATCCTGCAGTGTGCACGCATCGTCGGCCCATCGTCTTGCGGCAGCGGCATCGTCCGTCACAAGAAGAGGAAGGATCGCGGCATTGGATTCGCGTACCACGATGGTGAACTTCTGCGTCTTCGCAGTGCTGTGAATTCCTCTTCCGAATTCCCCGATTGCTTCGCCAGAGCCACGCATCGCCGCCAGTTGATACATCGCGGCATGGCAGGTTTCCATGAAAACGGGAAGTCCGGGCGCCATGAGGAACCCTTCCGTTTTAGGCCTGAGCGTGGTTCGAACGTGCAGCTCGTTCATCCTGCAGCCGGGTGCGGCGGGTGTGGCGGATCGCTGCGCGAGGAGGTCGAGCAGGTCGTCCTGCTCCCGAGTGGACCATGGGTCCGACTCTGTCTCGGCGCACAGGTCAGCACGAACAGCGGCGTGCAGCAGGTCCCGAAGGCTGGAAGTCACACGAGGTCGTCGGGGGGATGACACTGCTTCATCGCGTAGCGTGCTCACCGGCAGCCACGCGGAATGAATGAATTGAAAACACGAGGCCGCCTTCCCGAGATCGTGCATCTCCGACAGCACGGCAGGTCCAGTCGGCACCGGATCCGGCTTGATCGTACGCAGCGCCGGCACGAGGTGCCCGGGCGAGGGGTCTGCGGTACCAGGTGTGGTCTCGGCCTTGCTGGTGGGGGGCTGCGGGTGGCGGGCGGCGTGGTCGAACCGTCGGCGCGCGTCGGAAGGTGTGGTGCCGATCGCAGCGGTCACCCGTGGGGATCCCAGGCTGGAGGCCTCCAGAAGGGCATCGAAGTCGTCGTAGGCCGTCTCGGTGACGTTGTCCATGGCTCCTTCACTCCAGGCACTCATCGCGCTCCGCCCTCTCCCAGTTCGTACGGGCGGACCTGCTTGGTGAGCTGGTCTCGTACTCGGCTGATGCGCCGTTCAAGCGCCTTTTCCGTCAGACCGACGCGATCCGCGGCCTGCCTCTGGGTGTATCCCAGGGCTCGCCATCCGAGCGCTTCGCGTACCTGGGGGTTTTTCACCAGGGGCAGGAGGCGGTCGACGTAGTCGTGGGTCACCGCGGCGTGGACGGGATCGGTGGCACGCTGGTCGGGAACGGCGAAGGGGTCGCTGACCCCTTCGCCCGTCGGGTGGTCGAGCTCAGCCTGCCCCCGCTGGTGGCTGTCGAACCAGCGAATATAGACGCGGGGGAATGCGCGGATGACGGCGCCGAGGAAATAGGTGTCCAGGTTCGCTCCACCCTGGGGGGTCCAACGGCCCTCGATCAGGCCGTAGGTGCGGAAGACCTTCAGGCCGCCGAGGACGCTGTCGACGGAGACACCGTGCCGGTCCTCCGCCGTCCACATGAGGGTGATCTTGTCAGCCGGTACGGGGCGTCCGACCTGGCGGGCCTTGCGGAAGATCTCCCCGCTCGCAGCCCACTTGATCATGGTGTGGTAGCCGTACCCCGTCAGGCGGTCCACGATCTTCTCGTAGTTCTTGCCGACGAAGCCTTCGGTGCGCAGCCTTTCGACGATCAGGCCGTCAAGCTGCCGACGGCGGCGGCGCTCCGCGGAACCCTCTTGGTCTTCGGGGTCCTGGTCGAGAAGGGCAAGGCCTTCCGGGGTGAGCTCGGCATCCTCAGCTTCGAGGGGGCACGAAGGGGTGCAGGCGCTGTTCTCGCCGCCCTCGAGCGCTTCCGGCACATCCGCTCCCTAGCATCCGCAGCAGTTCCGGCGGCCCTGTTGGGCGGCCCTGATCTACGTCATAGACGCCGCCGACGGTTCTCCCCCCGGCCTCCGCTGAAGTTTTTCTCGTCACGGCCAGTGATCCATGTCACAGGGGGTGAGGTGACGGGTCCTCGCCTATACCTCCATCACCAGACGCGCCCGTCAGCCACAGGCGCACCACCGATCCTCACAAGGAGTTGACAGTGCCTCAGGCCAACCCGCAGCCCCCGCTGCTCACCCAGCGCGCCGCGGTCATCCTCATGCTCGGCATCCTGTGCGCCGTCGCCGCGGCGGTACTCACCGTCCTCGCCGGCGGCGCCCTGGCGAGCGGCTTCCTCGCCGGCGGCGGTGCGTTCGCCGCCGCCGTGCTGTTCTTCAACATGATCATCGCCGGCTAGCAGGAGCGTGAGCGCCTCCTTGGTTCCGTACGGATTCGTGCGGAACCAAGGAGGCGCTCACCGTATCCGGGCTCTGAACTACGCAGGGAGAGCCGATCCGAGCTCGCGACTGCAGTTGACCTTGTAGCCGGCAGCAGTCGCGGACCACAGGTGGGCAGGCGCTGCCGTGCACACGGATGCTTGTGCTCCGGGCCGACTGAGGGAAGGCGCCTTGTCTGTCGGCGGCCGGAGCTTCCCCCGTTGTTCGTCAGCAGGTCGTCAGGGCGGGATCAGGCGGCGAATCCAAGGTGGGATACGTAGCTGTACGCGCTGTGGTCTGATCCGAGGTCGCTGACGATCCGCTGCCACAGGTCGTCGAGTGCGGCGTAGTCGTTGCTGTTCCAGGCGTCCACGATGGCCACCCATGGCCTCCGTACGGTGATGCGGCGAATGCGGAGTTCCCTGCGCCGGTTGGACTCGACCTGCTTCTGGTTGACCGGGTGGATCTCAATGCGCGTGCCGCGGCCGTCATCCCACAGGCGCCGCTTGTAGTACTCGGCCAGATGGGCGCGGCGGCAGGTCCAGAACGCCCGGTCGATCTTCTTCAGGTTGGCCGGCCGGGGGCGTTGCTGCCCGGTGTTCCATCGAGCGATGGTCCGCTCTGTGGCGGTGATCCCGGCTTGGTGTAATCACTGGTCGCCTCGGTTGTCCCAGGTGAGATAGCGAAGCCTGATCGCCAGTCCGCGCGGGGTGTTCACCGAGGGAAGCCAGCGGCCGGCCTGGGAATCGAGCTGGCGCGCCAGCGCTTCGCCGCCGGACATGCCGCGTGCTCCGTACGATCCCAGATCGCCTCAACGTTCCTCCGGCGTGAGCGGTGCCGAGCGGGAGTCGTTTCGCATCGTGTCTTCGCCGTCCTTTCAGTAGACGGGGTCTCACAGGTTGTCATGGGGTGAGCAGCTCGACCACCGCATCAGGACAGTCCCTGGAGCGGCAGCGAAGTCGGGCGACTTCGCGCTCCTGCGCAGCTGATCTGCCCAATGCCTCGTGATCCTGGCCGGGAGCGAGAACATCACGCGCGCAGAACGATGCCGTGGACATCGGCCACAGGCTGTCGGGGCACGGGGCGGCGTAGCCTCGTTGGGCTCGTGCTCGTTCCGTCATGGCTGGGCAATAGTGGCTGGTCAGTTTTCGATGAAGGTCAAAGTCTGTGCATCGAGGTTGAGCTCAAGGCTGCCGCCGCCATGCTTGCGTAGCTGTCGCCACGCGTCGTAGCCAGTCATGATGGCTTTCTCCCAGTCGGCGGTGCGCAGCACGTTGACTTCGAGGTGGGCTGTCATGTGGTCGATGGTTGTGAGCAGTTCGTGGTCGACGTGGCGGACGTCTTCGAAGTAGCGGTGGCGGCTGGCATAGGAGAACACCAGGGCGCTGATGCCTTCCTCGATGGCGATGGCACGGCCGCCGTCTTCTGCTTCGTCGACGCCGGGGCGACTGCGGCGCTTGCGGTCGAGGAGGAAGCGGGTGACGGGTGACCAGCCGAGGACTGCTGCGTGCCCCAGGTGGAAGGCATCATGGAAGCGGTAGTCGTCCTCGATGTGGCTGGCGCTGGTGAGTGGGTCGCCGGCGTTTTCGCCGTCCTCGCGGGTGACGACGATGACTGTTCGCCCGCCAGGCTGGGGGGTGGGCGTGAAGGTGACGGTGGTCTTGCGGGGCAGCTGTTCGTGGGCAGGGTAGTCGGCGTCGAAGCGCAGCCGTTCGTGTGCAGGTGTGGCGCGCCAGCGGTCCTTTGCCTTCTCCAGGCTGGCTGCGGCAATGTCTTCGAGGTTGAGGTCGAGCCGGTGTGCGAGGGCGGCGATGTACCAGAGAACGTCGCCGAGCTCTTCGCGCAGTTGCTGCTTGGACGGTGTGGCGTCAGCGCCGTCGCGCAGGCGCTTTTTGTAGGCGGTGATGACGGAGCCTGCCTCTCCGGTCAGCCCGAGGAGGGGCACAAGGACAGGGTCGATGCTGGCGGCGGGGGGCTGCAGCGTCTTGAGCGCGGCTTCCTGATAGCGAGCGAGATGCATACACACTCCCTTGATGGATCCTCAGGCAAGGCTGTCGGATTTCCCGACAACGCTCTACAGTAGGTCATGCCGGGCCATTCGTCCGGGAGTTGCGCGAAGGGGCTGGATTCAGATCATGCCGCCGCACACCGTCCAGGAGATCGTCGACATCACCATCAGCCTCCTGGCGCAGCACCAGGACCGATCTGTCGAGGAGACCTATGAGGAACTCGCCGCCCTTGGGCAGGAGTTGCCGATCGACTCGGTTCTGGTGATGGAGATCTTGACGCGGATCGAGCAGCGCTTCGACGTCTCCATTCCGGCCGACGCCGAGGCGGGACGTTCGCTGCGATCGGTCTGGGCGTTCGCGGAGACCGTGTACGACACCATGCAGGCAAAGGAGCAGGAAGAATGATCGACAGGGCACAGGCCGGTGGCGGGGACGAAGCGGAACAGCGCGCCTTGCTCGGTCGGCGGCTGAAGGACACGCGCGAGTACCTAGGCCTTTCCCAGCAGCAGGTGGCCGAGCGGACCGGCATCGTCCGGTCGGCCATCAGCGACATCGAGCGTGGCATGCGCCGGGTCGAGGTGATGGAGCTGCAGAAGCTCGCGCGCCTGTACCGGTTGTCCGTGTCCTACTTTCTCGACGAGGACGAGGCTGCCGACGCCGGAGAGCACGCGTTCGCCGGCCTGCCACGCACTAAGCAGCCGCTGAGCGAGGGCGACCGCATCGAAGTCGCGAAGTTCATCCAGTATCTGCAGGCCAAACGGGAAGCCGAGGAGCAGGACGGCCAGGCTCCGCGGCGGCGGCCCGGCCGGGCGCGGTGAGCTGGAACAACGCCCATGGCACGGCGATGATCGCGGCCGCCCAGGCGCACGAGGACCTTGCGATCACCCATGGCGACGGATACGTCGATGTCTTCGGCGCGCTGCGCACCGAAGGCGTCGAAGTGATGGGGCAGTTGCTTGGCGGGCTGCTGGGCCTGTATGTGGGACCGGAGGACAACGGACCAGCCTGTCTGCTCAACGCTGGCCTGGAGGAGGTGAGCATGCGCCACACTGCCGCTCACGAGCTAGGGCATCACCGGCTAGGCCACAAGACCAGTTACGACCATCAGCAGGCGCACGGCCGGTGGGGTGAGGGGTGGCCGCAGCATGAGCGGGACGCTGAGGCGTTCGCATCCTGGTTTCTGATGCCCAGACCCGCCGCGCGCGCTGCGCTGTCCCGATGCGGGCTGGTTCGGCCAGACTCCCCGCGCGATGTGTATCGGATGGCTCGCTGGATGGGAACGCCCTACGCCACCACCGTGCGGCATCTGGTGCGGCTGAAGATGATCGACCGGTCGACGGAGACCCTCTGGCTCAAGCTCTCTCCCGGCGCTCTAAAGAGCGAACTCGCTGGTGGGATGACGGTCGGGCCCCGCAACCACGTGCATGTACTTACCGGTGCCGCGCACCGGGCCACGGTGCACGCGGAAGCCGGCGACTGTCTCCTACTGCAGATCCCCGGCGGTCGCTTCGACCATGTGCCGGCAGCCCTGAGCTCGGCGGCCCCCGAGTTCGGTGGCCAGATGTCATTTCTAGACGGTCCGCACGAAGCCGCTCACGCACAGGCCGTCTGGGTGGGTGAGCACCTCGCTGACGACTGCACTCTTACCGCAGAGGTGCCCGGCGCTACAGGCCTGTTCCGTGTCACGGTCCGCCGCACACCGGACCGCAAAGGCGCCGACCACTACCGCAAATAGAGCACCGCTTTCCCTGATGGACCTTCCTCGCCCACGCCCGAGCCCGCGCACCTGGCCGTACAAGGAGTGATCCGTTGCAGACGTTCACCGTCGACGCCCCCAACATCTCGCGCGCATGGCTCGGAGCGTGCGAGCAGCTCGCGAAGCTCCCCGGAGCCAGGGCTTTTCACACCGTGGTCCGCATTGCGCAGCCGCTGCGGGAGGATCTGCAGCTGCGCGGCGAACTTGACCGGCTGCGCTCGGCCCGCACCGCGCCGCTCTACCCGATCGACGCCGTCGTCAACACTCTCTTCCCTGTGGGGCTTGCGAAGACCTGCCAGAACCACGAAGAACTCGCTGAGCGCTACCAGAACTTGTACCCGAGGCTGCGCAAGGTCCGGCGCAATGCACATGGAACCTATTTCGGCCGTCTCATCGCCTACCCCGGCGCCGGTGCCAAGACCGAGCCTGTAGACCAAATCGCCCGGGTCATCAGCCGCATGAACAAGCTGCGTGCCAGCGCCAAGTGGAGCGCGGTGTACGAGGCCGGCACCGCGCACGTCCTGGATTGCGAGGCACCCGACGAGGAGGAGCCGGACACGGCCGAGGACACGGAGGCCGTGGTTCGCGCTGCAGCGCTGGACACCCAGCCGCGGGATTTCCCCTGCCTGAGTCACTGCTCGTTCCAGTTCGACGCCGCTGCGGGGTCCGTGCATCTTGCGGCCTACTACCGCAGCCATTACATGTTCGACCGCGCCTACGGCAACTATCTGGCACTGGGGCACCTGTGTGCTTGGGTGGCCCAGCAGGCGGGCCTGAAGCCCGGCACTCTCACCGTCATGGCCGGCAGCGCACGGCTGGACTGCACGAAAGGCGAGCTCAGCCGTATCCGGAATGCTGTGGACCACCCTCCCCTGTTCGGCCTCGGAGAGTGTTAGTCCTGCCTCCTCTCCTCGGGCCGTAGCGCGAGCGTTCCCGTGGCGCTCGTTGCTGGCGCGGATCCGCGTACACGGTGCTTGCCGCATCGGGGAAAGTCACACTGCTTCAGAGCCGTCGAGCATCGTGACGTGCGTCTTGTTCCTACGCCCATTTCGCGGGTTCGCCCAGGCTGCGGGTTCGCAGAGGGCTTCGCCGCCCTCCCTCGCGAGAAGAAGGGCGGCGAAGCCTGTGGCGGACGAGGTCAGGCGTTCAGGCCCCACTTGGGTGGGAACCATGCACTGACCGGCTTGGAATCAAGGCGGTACGACTGCTTGATGCGGCTGCGCCCACTGATGCCGGCAATCTCGGGGTGCGCGACCCTGGCGTACTTGTCGACTTCACAGAAAAGGTTCTGGCAGTCGATCAGCTGGAGGGGGCGCCCCTTGAGCCCGTGGAAGGGGAGTCCGAGGCGCGTGAAGTGCTGCTGCTGCGTGTCGGCCATGTAGCGGATGACTTGGGCCTCGATGCCGTCGGCCGTGCGCCCGAAGCACTTGCGGATGCCGTCGCGGGCGCCGGGGCCGGGCATGACGAAGTCCATCTCGGAGAACGGCATCTGGGAGGCGTAGTTCAGGTCGATGGTGAACTGATACGCAAGGAAAGGCCCGAGCGCCGGGTAGCTGAGCAGCACCTCGTACGCTTCGCGCATGGTGGTGGCGTCCGTGACACGGGCAGGCGCGCCCGTGGTCATCATCATCTCCAGCAGCCGCAGGTGGTTGCGGTGCTTGCGCCCCTCCCCCAGCTGCGGCGGCGGGACGATGTAGGCAGCCGAGTACAGCTTCTCACCCTCGGCGAACGCCGCGGAAAGAATCTTGTCGTAGGCGCGGTGATCGTAGGTGTCCCAGCGGACCTCTCCGAGTTCGCTGTTCAGTAGCTGCCAGGTCGATTCCTTGTTGAAGATCTTGAACAGCAGGGTCCGAAAGAACACCTCGTCCCACTCCTGGGAACCCTGGTAGATCACCTTGGAGATCAGGCTCTGGCTTACGCGGTCGGCCGCGCGGTAGCAGTTGGTGAAGCGGTACTGCCTCAGGATCGGATCCCGTGTCCACGGCTGGGGCCGGCCCGCTAGACGGGCCTCGTAAACCGCCTGCCGAGCTGAGGCAAATCGCCAGTAGCTGTCGAACACCGGCGTCGGCTGCAGCGTCCGGCCTGCCACTCGCATCACCCCAGGAGCGGTGCCAACGGGGCGGGGCGTATGACGGTCTTGCAGCAGCATCACCATGAGGCGCAATATATATTCGATATATGTCGGGTGTCACTGAGGGGGACCGTTGGACTTGCTGTGTCAGCAGCAGCGCCATGTGACATCGGTGAGCTGGCCCGTCGACGTCGATACCCGGGTCAACGTCCTCGTCCGTGCGGCCGCCGCAGTCGGCGAACGCACGTCCCGCGCAGAGCTCTTGGCTGCTCTGGTGTCGGCAGTCGAGGTTGACCCCCAGCATCTCGCCGACCTTCTGCACAGGTACCGCCGCCTGCCTTCGGGCACATTCGCTGGCGACAAGGATCGCGACGACCTTCCCCTGGTCCGCCCACCTGGCCCGCGCCGCATGGCTCGGCCTTCCTAACGAGCACCGGGGATCGAGGTCACATCATTCAGCCAGCAGCCATGCACCTGCAGATGGCAGGCGCGCCGCGGGTCTGCTTTTGACGCAGGTCGCGGCGGACTGATCGTTGTCGTGTTCGGCTACCGTCGCCGTACCCGGAGCCGGCGTCCTCGACCAGGACATAGGCGAGCCCGGACTGCAGCCCCCATCAGCAGGGGCGCACCGTGCCGCGGGGCGGCGGGGGCCTGTGTCACTCCTGTGTTCTCGGGCTCAGAGCCACTCGGGAAGTACGGCCGACAGGCTGCACCAGGAATGCATGCGAGACAGTTCGGCTGTTGCCTGGGCTGACGTCTTCCCGAGGCGCTTGTGCCGGATGAGTCCGGTGAGTGCCCAGGCGAGTTCTTCATCACCTGCGAACTTTGCCAGATCCCGGAAGCCGCGCAGGCGGGTGATCGCTTCTGCAGGTGCCTGGTCCATGGTTTGCGCGGCCTGCAGAGCGGTCCATCGGCGCACGTGCTGGGCGGAGAGGACGGGGGCGTTGTCGTATGTCCATGAGAGCTGGGCTCGGAAGTAGGCCATCATCTTCGCCTCGCTGTCCTGGGGTGCTGTCGCGAAATCGCGCCAGGGAGCGAGGGGGCCGGCCAGTGTGTGGACTTCGTCTTTCTGGTGCACGGTGAAACTGAGCTCGTCCACGTGAGCTGGCAGGTAGAGGCGGATGAGGCCCAGGTGAGTGGAGAGCGCAGGAGTGGATTGGGTCCGGGCTTCCACCTTCCAGTGCTTCTCCCCTGGTGTGATGGCGATGTCCCGGTAGCTGGAGTTCTCCAGCATCACGGTGATCATTTGCTCGGGGGTGAGGCCCAGTGCGGACCAGAGGTCTTCGGTGGCGAAGTTGGTGAACCCGAGCTCGCCCATCGCCTGCCACAGCGCCAGCTGGCAGGCGTGGATGCTTTCATAACCCTGGAAGACACCGTCGATGACGTCGCGCCACACCACGGTGCGGGTGTTCTTCTTCCGCTCGATGACCACACCCGTGTCGTCGTAGTGGACCAGGGCGTGGGCACGGCCGGTGCGCAGGTCGTTGTCCAGCCCGTCGAGGAGGTCGCGCAGGGCTGGTTCCTGTTGCGCTGCGGTGATGAGCTCGGTGGCGTTCTTGTGCCGCAGGTTCGTGTAGGCGGCCGTTTTACGGCCGCAGGCCAGCAGGAGGGCGGAGGCGATGACCTGGCCCGGTCCTTCGACCTGGGCCATCGCAACGCCGAGCAGGGCTCGGCCGGCCTGCCGGGAGTGGGTGGCGTGGTCGACGGCGTGGACTGCTTCCATCGATCCGTCGAAAAGCTCGTGCAGGGCCCGCTTGAAGTCGCTTTCGAAGACCGGTTCTTGTGCCAGCGTCCGCAAGACCTCGGGGTTGGAGCGGAACACGTCATAGGCGAGGCGCATGACCTCACGGAAGCGCTCCGGGTCGAAGATGCTCTGGGCCAGGACCTGCCCGATGGCGAACATGACTCCAGAGCCGTCGACGCCTCGTGAGCCGGTGACGCCCTGGAGCTGGTCCCGGGCTGCTGCGTCCAGGGCCAGCAGATCGGGCACCTGGTAGGTACGCAGCGCGCGGGCCAGTAGGATCGTCTGGATCCGCGCGGTGTCCCGCTCGGCGGACAGAAGGTGCGCTCCGTCGGCCGTCGTGTTGGCTGCCTTGATGAGTTCTGCGGCGTGGTCGTGGTGGCTTTGGGCCTGTGTCCCGTGTTTCTGTGCTTCCAGAGGGGTGGAGGCCAGGAGTGCGGCGAGGTAGGCGTCGATCATCGAGGTCAGCTCGGCGACCAGCTCACGCAGGGTGGTGAGCAGCACTTTCAGCGGGCGTCTGACGTCGGTGTTGTGCACCATGGCACGCAGTTCGGTGAAATCGGCTACGCGGGCCTTGAGGTCTGACGCTCCATGGTCGGTGGCCTGTGCTGCTTCTGCTACTGCTGTGAAGAAGCCGCTGCACCAGGTTGCGAGGCGCTTGAAGAGGGCAGCGTGCAGGGTCTCGGGGACTCCGAGCGGACCGTTGGGCAGCGGGGTGACGGGCTGCGCCAGAAGTTCCCGCGCCTGGGCGGCGGCCTCGCGGCGGGCACGGCCGGCCGTGTCGATCTCCCACGGCTGGGGACGGTGGCCGCAGTCAGGGCAGTCGACGCCGCGGATGCGGCTGATGCCGCATCCGGAACAGCTGATCTGCGAGTAGGACAGCTTGAAGGCGTATGAGGTCATGGAGCGGGATCACTTCTGTCTGTGCGCATACTGTCGGCGTCTGATGGGTTCATCGTCTGCAGCGTCAGTTCGAGACCTCTTCGATGGCGCCGAGGATGAGGCCGGGGAGAGAGTCGATGGCGCGCTTCAGCACGCTTTCGATGGGAACGGCGTGAGGGTTGGTGTCGACGCTGATGAGTCCAGCCCAGGTGGCGGGTTCATAGCGGGCCAGCATGGAAAGCGTGTACACCACCGACCACCAGACCATCAAAAAGTGGGGTGCGCGTCCTTCTTGCGAGAGTGACGGCACGAAGTAGCGCGCCGGGCCGTGACCGCGAGTGAGGCTTCGCATGTATGACGGCTCGTCCTCGGAGGGTGCGTGGCCTTGGAGCGGGGGCCAGCTCACCTCGATTTCCCCGCCACCGTTGCGGTAACGGGTGAAGCTCGGCGGCCCGTCGGGGTCGAGGGGTCCGCGGTCGTACTCGCGGTGCCGGTCAAGGCCCGGGTATCTCGCGAAGAAGGCGTTCAGTGTTTCCGTGCTGCCGTCGTGGATGACCCAGTCGGGGATGTCGCAGACGGAGGCCTGCATGCCAGAGTGGGGGTCGTCGTGCATGCTGTGCTCGTCCATGTGCAGAGCGGGGTGACGGTCCCGTCCGGTGAGCGGGTACTTGAGGTTGACCGGCAGCATGTCCCAGACGTCCTCGAGGCGCACCGGGTCTGCCTTGCCCCAGACCGGTGATTCAAGGAGTTGGCTCAGGCGAACGAAGCTGCCCCGTGATGTGGCGGGGTCGGTGCGGATCTCGATGTCGGCGAAGGGCTTGTCAAAGCCGCTGGCTTTGATGCCATGGCCCTCAAGCCGCCAGTCCTCGCTCTTGAGGTCGACCGCTGCGGCGGCGATGGCGCGGCCGGCCTGACTCAGGCCGTAGAAGACCTGCAGGGGGCGAGTGGGCGGGCCCACCACGGCAGCCGCGCGAAACATCTGCTCTGCTTGTTCCAGTGCCGCTACGTACGTCTTCCGGCGTTGCCCGCTGCTGGCCTTGCTGGGCGGGTCGGCCCGGCTCGCACGCAGCTTCTCCCATGCCTCGTCAGGCTCCGCCTTCATGTACATGCGCTGACGCTACCTCGCCGCTGTGACATTGGTCAGTGTGGTGTCCGGCGTCCTGGGCGTGATCGGCCCGTGGTCCGGCCGGTGCTGTCTTGGTAGCGATGAGGCCCCGAAACGAGAGGGGTGTTCACTGGGGTTTCGTCGGTCATGCGGGATGTCGCGTTCGGTGGCCACGACGGCGCAAAGCCCTGCTTCGATGGGGTGGTTGAAGTCAGGTGTTGCGCTGGGCCGACCTGCGTGCGGTGCAGTCGAGTACGAAGGCACGGACGTCGAGGTCACGGATTTGGCTGAGTTGATCGGCTTGGGTGTTGTAGGTGTCCCCCAGTGCTTGTGGTGTCTGCCCCGCGGCAGGTGGCTTGCGCTCGGCAGCCGTCCACTGGTCTTTGGGGAAATAGGCGATCAGGTAGAGGCCGTGTCGGGTGTTCAGCGTGGGGAGGTAGTCGTCGACAAGTTGGTTCTCCATCGCGGTCTTGAGATGGGGGTGCCAGTTCCCCTTCACCTCGATGGCCGCCTGGGCGAGGGGCGCGTCGGGCAGGCGGGGTGCGTGGGCGGGGTCGGCCTGGGCGGGGGCCTGCAGGAGGAGATCGATGCGGTCGCCAGCGCCTTTACTGTTGCGGTTGATCTGCACCTCACGGTCGATGAGGATGCCGCTCTGAGCAAGGCTTTGCCTCAGGCTGTAGGCGAGGTAGTCGGAGATCAGGTTTTCGTCTTTGGGGAACCGGAGCCGTTGCTTGCTCTTCTGGCCGCCAGGCAGGGTTTCCAGCTCGGTTTCGTTCCAGAAGATCGTTGCGGGCAGTGTTCCCTGCGTGAGGTCGTGCTGGATGTTCTTCAAGAGGGAGACAACCAGGTCCAGCAGGTCGGCGCCGTCCTTGATCAGTCGTCGACGGGGGTCTTGGACCAGTGCTCTGAGTTCGGCCGCACTGGGCCGGCCCCATGAGTGCTCTCGATAGGTGCGCTGCGCTTCGTGCATCAGTCTCTGGACGATGCTGGCATCGGGCCATTCTCTGTGCAGTTCACGCAGAAGGCGGACAGCCTCGGCCGTTCCCCGGGAGGACAGGTGGTCGAGTACTGCGTCACGGCGCTCTGTTCCACTGCGGTGTGATCGCGGGCCGGTGGCGGAAGCGTCGGTGGGCGGGTAGGCGTTGAGGAGGGTGCCAGCGAGTTCGCCCACGGCTTGGGTGGGCAGCTTCGCGACCCAGGGCGCTGTGCTGTGGGTGTGCAGAATGCGGGCGGTAGCGCTGTCCACGATGCTGGGATCGCTGCGCAGTCGCTGGTGGGCTGTCGGCCAGATCTCTGTCGGTGTCTCCGTGAGGAAAACGCTTAGGTAGACGGCATCGAGGCGGGCGTCGCGTGTGGGGCTGGAGGTGGCCAGAGGCTCGCCGAAGCGAGTCAGGACGCCCCGGCGGGTGTCGGGTGTCGCGTGCTTCAGCAACCGGGACAGCAGGGAAGCCAGGGCGTTGTGTCCTTCGGGTCCTGTGGCGGGGTGAGGGGCTTTTTGGTGCGCCTGCTGGGTGAGATCTGTCAGCAGGTTCACCAATGCTGTCTCGAGCGCCGGCGTCCAGATGCTTTCCGCCAGGTCGAGTTCGACAAAGTGCCGTTGCTCCTCGTAGGAGGTGCGGGCGAGGGTCAGGTAGGTGCTCGTGAGCTCGTCTGAAGCGTGCGGGAGGGCTCGTTCCAGCAGCCGTGCGCGGGGCAGGGTGTTTCTGGCGCTGTTGTCCGCAGAAGGAAAGGCCAGCAGGGTGGGGGCCCAGGCCCGCCACTGCTCGGGGGGAATGGCGGTTAGCGCTGTGTCGCTGTCGAGCAGGAGGGTGAAGGCGAGCACCGCCGCCCAGGGGCGCCCGGGAATGTCGGGGGTGCCGATCCAACTATCGTCGGCCGGCAGGGACTCGGCGGCGAAGCGGCGTGCTGCCTCACGCAGGCGGGGCTCGTGATCGGTGGGGAGGATGCTGGTGCCGGGTGCGTCGAGGAGATTGCCCGAGAGCTGCAAAGTGAACTGCCCTGTGTCCGGGTTGTGCAGGAGGTTGCGACACAGGGACACAAAACTCGCGGCATCGCCGGTCTCGGCTTGCGTGAGGAAATCGCAGGTGGCAGTCACGTATTCGGCGAAGCCTTCCCACTCGCGAGGGCCCGGGCGGCGCTTGGCCATCCTGTTCCTGGAGCGGTCGGCGGCCTCCCCGTCGATAGGCATGGCGTCGAACGAACTAGCGAACACCTCCTTCCACACTCTGGTCTTGTGCGTGGCCCAGGCGGTCTCCTGGCCGGTGTCTGTGGAGGAGGCGAGACTCCATACAAAGCGCAGGGCGGGCCACACGTGCGCGGCCTTCGCGTCCGTCAGGCCTCCTTCCAGCTCGATGAGCCAAACAAGATCGTCGGCGTCAAGGAGGCTGCTGCGGTCCTCGTGCGGACCTTCTCCGTCGGACACTCGGCCGGCGCCAGAGGCCCGCGAGGCGTGCCTGCGGGGCTCGCGCCATCCCTCGGCCAGAAGGTAGGCGTCCTCGGAGTCCGCAGCAATGTCGATGAGCTGAGCGACGAGGGCGCGGCGCAGATGCTGTGCCTGTGCGTGTGCTTTGCCGTCGTCTGGCGGCGTGCATAGGGGTGCCGGGACCGCCAGGCTGGGGTAGGTGCGCAGGTAGGGGCGCAACCATGCCGCCAGTGCGGGAAGGTGATCCTCCGCGGACGGGCCGGCCAGTGCGCGGTCCGCAAGCGCTTGGGCCATCTCCTCTGCGTTGATCCAGGCGCTCCAGTGCGCGTTAAAAGGAATCTGGTTTTCTGCGGCCCACTCCAGGAAGGGAGCGAGCTCGTCTTCGTTGAGGGTGAGTGGCAGTTCGTGGCAGAAGCGTGTGTAGAGGCTCATGGAGGTCTGCGGCGGTGTGAGGGCTGCGAGAAGCTCGGCCGTTCCCAGCCAGGGGCGGCATGCTTCCAGGACGGCACCGCGTAGGGAGTCATGGGGGTCGCGTTCGGGGTGCTGCGCGAGTTCTGTCAGCAGTGGCGTGAGTGCTGGGGCTGCGGCCTCGCGGTCGAGCATGTCGGCGACCTGGACGGCATAGCGGCGCAGGACGTGCGACTGCCTGGCGTCGAGGGCGATGCTCGTCACGTCGCCGAGCAGCTCGGTGAGGTTGTTCGTTGCGATCAAGGACAGGACGAACTCGGTTTCGTCGGCCGGTGTCTGATCGGGGTGACGTACAGCGTCGTCGAGAACGCGTCTCAGTTGGGCAGCCAGGCCGGTGTGGCTGAGGCTCGAAGCCTTCCACCAGGGCCCGTGGCGGGATGACTTCTGCTTGATCTGCTGCAGCAAGCCGTCGACCATCGCTTCTCGACAGTGCTCGTCGTCGATGTAGGAGCTGTAGGAGGCGATGGCTTCGGGGTCGGCCCCGATCAGCCAAGGTCCGTGTTCGGGGCGTAGGGCGATGAGCCAGGCGGCCAGCTCGTGCAGGTCTGCTGGGATGCCTGGCTCGCCGATCTCGCCTTGGTACAGCAAGAGTGCGTGCAGCTGTTCCCGGGGCAGACTGTGGTCGGCGAGGTAGCGGGCGGCCAGGTAGGCGGCGATGGACGCATGGGCGGGCCCTGCCGCTTCGGGGCCGTGGCTGGCGAACAAGGGACTGTTCAGGACGCTCTCGATGATCGGGCGCTCGATGACGAAGGTTCCCTGGGAGGTGCCTTCCTCGGCCCCGAGGAACGTGTCGATGGACAGCAAATGGGCGTCAGGGGTCGGCCGGCGTCGTTTGCTGACGCCGGCTGCACCGGTGAGGAGGCAGTAGCAGGCGAGGCGGGCGGCCGCGGCGAACCTTTGCTCCTGGGTTCCCTCAAGGCCGTCCGGGTCTCGGTCCTCTCCCTGGCTCATGAGTGCGTGCGGAAGTGCAAAGGCGTACAGGGCTGTGCGGCTGGTGGGTAGGGCCTGGTCGGCGGCGAACATGTCGAGGAGCAGCTGGAGAGTCAGTGGGGCTCGTGCCAGTGCCTGGGCGTCGGCATCGATCACCGCCTGGAGGAAGCGGTCGCCGTCGAGGTCTCGTGCCGTGGCTGCTGTGATCAGGTCGGAGCGACGCAGTGGTGCGAGGGTGTAGGTGTGGGCGTCTGTGATGCCGAAAGCATCGGCGGCTGCCTGTCGCAGGATGTCGTTGTAGGCCATGCCGCGGCAGGCGATGAGAACCTGCAGTGAGGAGCAGTCGTACTGAGTGGCGAGGTCGGTGAGCCAGCCGGCGATCTCTTTTGCTGTGGCCTGGCATTCGTCGACTCCGTCGAGAACCAGGAGAAATGGTTTCGTCTGCTCGATGCCGGTGGCTGGGGCTGAGGGCGCAGATGGAGAGGGATCGAGTCTGTCGAGGACAGGCCGGGCTTTGCGGACCAGGTCGTCGAACCGGGAGACCTGTCCGAGATCGACTCGTCCGGACGCGTCCCAGCGTACGGCGGAGCTGCTCGGGTCAAGGACGGTGGTCAGCGCGTGTGACTTGCCGATGCCGGCCTCGCCCAGAAGCACCGCGGAGGTGGCGCATGCCTCGCTGAGGGGGACAACATCGGCCCGCCCCCCGGCCGTGAATCCCGAGCCCCACGTCTCGGGGTCCAGCAGGAATCCGTCCTCGTCGACGGGTACGGCATCGTTTGCCGGAACGCAGAACCTCGCCAGGCGCACACGCCCCCCTTAGTTGGAGATCAGCCGAATCTATCCCAGACCATCTGCGTAGGTGGCGCTGAAGGCGCCACGTGTGCGTTCTGCCATGGGTACCCCAACTGGTCGGCCGTCCGGAAACACCGCGGGCGGCCGACTGATCGTCAGAAGGCTCGGCGCAGGGTTCGTGGCGGCTTCCCGTCGTTCCAGGTGCTGCCGGGGTGACCTACTACTTGGCCGGGACGATCCGGACGTCGGTGACGCCTTCCTCTGCCCGTTTGAGGTCGGCGTAATCCCCGACCGCCGCCGCGCTGTAGCGGACCGCAGACGTATGGCGGCAGTTGTTCCGCACCCATGTGATCTTGTAGTTCCGCAAGCCGAGGTTCCTCCCCCTGGCCGTCGGCGTCCCCGTTCCGTTGAACGATCCGCGGCAGAAGTCGGCGTCTTCGGCCCAGGCGTCATACGCAACCCCTGCCCAGCCGTTCAGGTCGTCGGCTTGGTGGCTCCCGGCCAACTCTTTCAGGTAGGCCATGAGTCCGGTCGCGCCACTCTTCTCCAACTGCGTGTCGAAGATCCGGCGCATGCCGCTGAGGGTCTGCTGGGCCCTGCTGCCGTAACGCGTCGCCATTTCCATGAACTCGAACTGGTTGCGGACCCGGTCGGTGAGCACGGGGTCCCAGTGGGGCGGCGGGTCCACGAAGTACCTGAGGGCTCCCTTCGTTCCGGGTATGACCTCCGCCGCCAGCCAGACGTCCGTGGAGACGTTCTCGAAGTGGGGATGCAGCAGCACTCTTCGTGCATCGTCCGAGGTAACGTCGCTCTTCTTGTAATTGCAGAACTCGCAGATCCCGACGAGGTTGTCAGGGGCGACACACAGTGCGGGGAACGCCTTCTTGGGCAGGACGTGGTCGAGCTCGGACACCTCGCTGTGGCGGCACATGGGGCAGAGGTCCTCGTCACGGCCTTCCATGACTTCCTCGTAGATCACCCGGCCTGGGCCGGCCCGCATGCCGCTCTCGTAGACGATGTCCGAGACCTTACGGTTCGGAACCCCCGCAATCTGGAAGTCTTGTGCCCTGAGGGTGTGCAGGCTGCTCGTGAGAGCAGCCGTCCGATAGGTCTCGGCGGCCTCTTCCACCGCCGGGGCGGCGTCACGGAGCTTGCTGCCCAACCCTTGGTTGTTCACCGTATCGCGCGAGACTCCCGTGCAGATGTCCCAGCTGGCTCTGGCGCTCACCTGCGTCACGGGTTGAGATGGCCACATCAGCGACCCTCCGCCCACTTGTCCGCGAACAGGACGTGGACCAAGCCCTTGGCCTCGTCTCCCAGCTGACCATCGAAGGAATCGACGACTTCCTCGTATGTGTCGAGCCGCTCGACTGCCTTCTCGATCTCGGCGTAGAAGCCGGACTTCTTCACTTCGAGGCCGAAGATCTCGTGGGTGAGCACTCCGACGTTCTCTCCGTACGTCTCCAACCTGGGTCGCCGGGCGCGCCCTCGGGAGCGGCGGATCCTATAGGCGCAGGACCGGGGGACCTCCTGGAGTACGACGGGCGAGTGCGTCGCGGCGATGGCGACACCGTTGCGATCGGTCAGAAGCTCGGACAGGGCGCGGACGAACGAGGACAGGAGCGGGGGGTGAAGATGCGCCTCGGGTTCGTCAAGGAGTACCAGTGTCCTCTCCGCGACCAGGTCCACGAGCCGGGTGAGGGTGAGCAGCACCAGCGCATGGCCGGAGCTGAGGCTCATGAAGATGTCACGCCACGGTCGGTCCGCACCGTTCGCCAGCTCGTTGCCGATGCCCTTGAGGAGTCCGATCGGACTGTCCGCGAGGGGAGTGTTTCCGTGTTCGTCGCCGATGACCGCGGCACTGAAGTGGCGATCGCTTGCCAGCGCGTGCAGGGTGTCGGCCCACCGAACATAGTGCCCGGAGGTGGCGATCGATCTGAGACTGTCGATGAACTCGCCTGCCAGCTCCTCGCGCTCTTTCAACCGGGACGCGCGTGTTTCGCCCGGCTCATCACCGTCTTCGTGCGCGGTGAGGCCGACGTGCTGGAACTTGACCTCGGGATCGGGGTCCACGCCGACGAAGGGGTCGAATGCGCTGAAGGTGACGAGCAGGACGTTGGCGAAGCCGACATTGTTGTTGTAGGTGATGCTTCCTGCCGTGGGCATCGGCGTGCGCTTCGGGTGTACCGCTGCTGTGGCCAGTGAGCGCAGGAGCGTGGTCTTCCCGACCCCGTTGGGGCCGATGAGCACATGGATATTGCTGGAGGGTACGGACGCGGGACGGACCTCGAACTCCAGCGGGGGGTGGGCGACCTCGCCGGCCGCTTGAGGAAAGTGGTAGCTGAACCGGTACTCGGTGCGCCGTGGGCCCCCGGTGGCAATGCGCATCCATTGCTGCAGAATCGTGCTGACGGAGACGTTGCGCAGGAGCGAGGTGCGGAACACGGTGCTCGACCTCGCCAAGGCCGCCAGTTCCCTCTCCGCGCGTGCGGGGCTCTCCATGGTGGTGACATCGCCCAGGCCCCGGAGGATCTCCTGCCCCGCCCGCCCGAAGTCATTGAGCGTCTCGTAGTAGAGGGCGTCCTGGCCGACGGAGATCCAGGGGCCTTCGTCCGTCGGCAGACCGTCGGGGAAATCACCCCGCGGTACGGGGCTCGGCCCAGGCTTCTGGCCGGCCAGCGCAATCTTGACGCGGCCGACGCCGACCGGACTGGTGTTCTCGGCGGGACGGAACCACAGGTCGTAGCTGGTCCTGAAGCCGAAGTCGTCCCAGCTGTCCGGTACGAGGAGGGCGGCGCGGGGGCCGAGGTCGGAGGGGGCCCATCGGTCGGGCTGGACAATGAAACGCACTGGGGCCTCCGGGATCACGGCGCTGCTCGGCCCCGAAAGCCTAGGCCGCTCCTCCCGCGACGAGCACGGGAGCTCCACCGGGACGCCCGAGACGACGCCTGAACTGCATGACATGTACACGCCATTGCTGGCACTTCGCGGATCGCCCGACTCAATAGACTTACCGATGGAGTTGCCACATCTCCCAATAAATCTAACGCACCCCAGTTCAGCAGCATGATCCATTCGAGTCTAAACATGAATGGGCAGCTCAGAAGCCCCTTCAATTCCCCTCCATCAATCTGCAGCACACCAGGTCAACGCACCTGAGATGTTGCAACTAGAGGGGTAACTGACAGCGGGGCCGCGGACGTGGAAGCGGGGCAGGTCGGCGAGGACGGGGTGGCCGTCGATCGCCTCGCACGGCGCCGGGTCGACCGGCTCCTTGCCGAGCGAGCCGGGGTTGTGGACGCTGTGCCGGCGGCCCTCCGCGTCCGGCTCCGAGGCGCGGGTCGGCGGGTGCAGAGCGGTCATCAGCTCCAGGCCGGTCACCGCCGTCGAGCCGCGCGGGGTCATCACACGCCGCGCGTACAGGCCCAGCGTCCGGGCGAGTTCCGCCGGCGGCAGGCCGGCCGCATCGCCCCAGGAGCGGGTGTCGAGGGCCCGCCAGGACGGAACGCACAGCTGCACGCACGACCGCCGACCGCCCTGGGCGGGGCGGTAGATCCTCGCCCACGGGCCGAACCCGCGGCGGGTCAGCTGCCATTGCGCACCGGCCAGCTGCTCCAGGACCGGGTGGTCGCCGGGCAGGCGGCCCGCGGCCTGCTCGTCCTCGCTGAGCTCGGCCGGCAGCCCGAAGTACTCCAGCGCGGCCGGGGTGAGGGCGAGCACCGGGTCCGCGTCGCGGCCCCAGCTGTCCAGCCGGGCCGCGCCGAGACGGGCCTCGGTCAGGGTCCACTCCACCAGGTCGGGCAGTGTCCGGGCGGGGACGTCGAGGACCAGGCCGTCGACGCAGTACGCCAGCAGCCCGCCGGTGGTGTCGGCCTCGACGACGGCGAGCGGTCCGTTAGCGAACCGCGCGTCCAGCGCCGCGGTCGAGGTCTTCGTGGCCGCGGTCTTCCGGGCGGCCGGACGCTTGGGCGCGGATGCCGGCCGCGCCTTGGACGGACGGGGGCGGGCCCCGGCCGGCGCAGACGCCGGCTCCGGCGCCGGAGCGGGGACGGGCGCCGGGGCGGGGCTGTCGGCGGCCGGCGGCGGCTGCGTACGCGACACCGGGGCGGGTGCCGGGGTGAAGGCGGGGTACTTCTTCGCCCAACCCTGCAGCAGCGCCAGGTAGGGGTCACGGCGAGGTGGGCGCGGGTCGCTGCGGCCCGCCTCCCAGTTCTTCACCGTCTGCGTCGACGTCTCCAGAGCACGCGCGAGCACGGCCTGGGTGACGCCGGCCGCCTCACGCAGCCGGGAGCGCTCGGCAGGCGCGGGCAGCTCGGGGCCACCCTCCAGCAGTTCCTGCACGGCCCTGAACAGGGCCACTTCCCTCGGATCCCTCTTCGGGTCCACAGACATGGCTCACCTCCACGAGAATCCTATCGAACTTAACCTTGAATTTGTCGAGTTGAGAGAAAATGGCCAGCTCAGAAAGCTCGAAGGCTAAATTCGTTCGAGACTGAGGGGAGCGTGCGAGCCTGGGGCGCAGTCACTCGGAGCAGGCGGGCACCGGGGGGGCGGGGCCGAAGTCGGCGGGGATGCCGACCTCGACGTGCGGGTCGAAATCGGAGCTGTAGGGTTCGCGGCCGGCGACGATGACCGGCTCGCGCAGGAGGCGCCCCATCGGGATCCGGCTGCCGAGCCTGAGGTCGGCGCCATCCGGGCCGAGAGCGAACCAGGCCAGGGGCGCCTCGTCCGCGATGGCCTCGACGTAGGTGCGGTGCAGCGTCGCCCCCTCCGGGATGCCGAGCTCGGGGAGCTCTTCCCGGAGGCGGGCGACCAGGCGCTCACTGGTGCGCACGTGCGGCCTTCCTGCGCGCCTCGTGGGCGAGGCAGGTGCGGCAGGTCAGCTGCGCCGTGACGATGCGGTATCGGGTCTCGCGGCTCGAACTGCCGCCGGTCCGGCACTGAGGGAAGGGGTCCTCGGCGGGCGCGCCCGGGGTGAGGGTGTGGACCCTGCCGCCGTTGACCGGCATGCACCGCTCCTCCGCCCCCGCCTCCGTCTCCTCGGAGGTGACGGTCGACTCATCGGTCTTCGCCTCGGCGGGGGCCGCGTAGGGGAGCATCTCGCTCGCGGTGTGGGCGCCTTCGGTGCCGTCGAGGAACTCGACCGAGTGCACCTGCACCCGCTGCAGACGCGATTCACCGACGGCCTGGTAGGCGCCCCAGGAGTGGCACACCTTGCCGACCCTGCCGTCCACGGTCACC
The DNA here is from genome assembly GCF_012927245.1 of Streptomyces sp. R302. Taxonomy (GTDB): domain Bacteria; phylum Actinomycetota; class Actinomycetes; order Streptomycetales; family Streptomycetaceae; genus Streptomyces. The sequence goes on along the minus strand of NZ_JABBGE010000005.1, from coordinate 546,098 downwards.
AGGGTCCCGAACGGGATCCGGGTCGTCGGCGTCTCGTCCACGTGGACGCGTACGAGGCGGACCTGGCGGCCGTCGCGGTACTCGATCGAGTAGTCGGTGCGGTTGATGCTCGACACCGTCCGGACGGTCTTCTTCGCCTTGTCCATCACGGCCGCGTTGATCTCGGCCTGGACGGCCCTACGGGAGACCGGGGTGGTCGTGCCGTTCTCGGTGCGCTGGTAGATCGTGCTCATGGTGACCTCTCCCCGTCGGCGATACGTCAAGTAGATTGGCCAAGCCACTTGACTATTGTCAAGCGGCTTGGCCTACTTTCTTGGCGTATCGCGTGGCATCATGGCCGCCATGGACACCACCTCCCCCCTCGACGCGGCCGCCCGGCGCTACCGGTACGCCGAGGCAGAGCTCGACAAGGCACGCGCCGAACTCACCGCCGAGGTCGTGGCGGAGCTGGACGGGAACGACAAGCGCGGCGCGCAGGCCGACGTCGCCCGCCGCACCGGATGGTCGCGCGAGCAGATCCGCCAGGTCATGGCCCAGCACGCCAAGACCAAGAAGGCCCAAGCGCCGGCGCCGGAGTAGCAGCGCCTCCAGGCCCCCGTCCTCATCCGGCAGGACGGCGCCCCACCCTGCCCCGAACCGAGGCACGTACGAGCCAGCCGCTCCCGTCCTCACCCTGTGGCGAGTACCTCCCGGCCCCTATCAGGTTCGCCTATCAGCAGGCCCATTCACCTGGGAAAACAGGGGGTCGACCTATCAGGTTCAGAAGCTGACTCACCGTGGTGAGTGCCACTCACCACGGCCTCGGGGCCCGGCTGTCGCACACCCTCGGAAGCGGTGCCCGGTGTGCTCGCCGAACGCGAGCTCCAGGCGCCGGAGCTCACCCCCGCGCCCCGTTCCGGCACCCTGGTGCCGGCCTCCAGCAGATGCGACGCCCGCAGCGGCGGGGGATGCCTGTGCTCACCGGGAACAGGCAGCCGGGCCAGGCGGAGTTGGGTATAGGCGGCGAGGATCAGCCAGGACCAGCGGTCGGCTGCCTCGGGGGTGCGGATCTTCGGGCAGGTCCAGCCGAGGGTCTGCTTGAACAGGCGGAAGGTGTGCTCGATGTCGAAACGACGCAGGTACGCGCACCGCGGCCCGGTCCGCGTCCGTCCCGTGCGGACGCGTCGTGCCAGCGGCGCAGCAGCCGCCCCGCGTCCTCGTACAGGCGCAGCTCGGCGGCGGGGCCCAGGGGCAGGCCCCGTACGACGTGGCCGGGCAGTGCCGAGCGGAGGATCGCGCGCGTCCGTGGGTCGCAGGCCAGCAGCCGGGGCGCCTCCGTCTCGCGCAGGTGCGGGGCCCCGGCTTCCCCGGTCATATTTCGCGGAGGGGGTCTGTCAATCGCTTTACAGCCCCATCAAGCGCTGTCGTTGTGAGCTGCCACAAGGCGCGCACTACGTTGGCATCGGCATGTATTCACTCAGACGCATCGCGCATGACTACCTTCAGCGCTTCCCATGATTCCATCGGGAAATCGTATCCCCATTCCTTTCTATACCCTCCCATTCCATATCGGTCAAGAATCTCACGCACCATGTCTATAAATGCGCCGATGAATTCTCTCGCCGAGACTCGGTGAGCCTGGCGGAGTTCCGCGTTCTGCCACCATGTCCCCGGCTCGTTAAGGTTGGGAAAAGCGACTATCTGGACGAAGAGTTTTTCACTCTTCTGGTTGAAGAAGACGCGAGTCCCGTTCGGCTCGTCAAAGAATGTCACGAAAGTGGCATGAGATCCCGCACCCAGATCGCGAACAGCGTCGATGAAATCATCCAAGACTCGCGGATAGACGCACGAGGCGAGGAGTCGGGTTTCGGATCCTCCGAGCGACCACGTCCATTCGGCCCATCCGGCCCCCAGTTTCCACTGCATGCTCTGCATGGCTTCCGGTGCACTATCGTAAATACTGCCAGCCATTAGAATCGCCACCTGCCGTAACAACTACCGAGCTCGCGAGAGATCTCGAAGCTTCCGTAGTGATCCTTGTTTCTCACCACTTAAACAGCGCGTGGTGGAGTGGATCCCACCACCCCACCACGCGCGACGTTCGACCTGAAGGAACTTTCCTACTGTTCTCGTTCAGTCGTCCGCTTCGGTAGATCCCCTACCGGAAAACACCTACCCCTTGTACTGGCTCTTCGGAATCGGATATGCCGTTCGCAGTGTACCGTCCGGGTTCACGATTACCTCCACATGCTGGAGCGGCTGACCATTCGCATCCTTTCCGATCGCATATCCGAAGTCTTCTTGGTAGACCAAACCATCCCTGGGGCTTCCGTCCGGATTAAAACCAGTGTTGGGCCTGCCTCTGTTGTTCGCCACGGCATCCCTGATCATGTCAGCAATTTCATCGAGATCGGCCGTCTCGTAACGACCATTGCCGTAAACATGAAATACAGTCTTGCCCGACGAGAGCGGACTTCCCTCAATGTGCCGTTGAAGCACGTGCTGCCATCCGTCGTAGCCGGTGGGATTGAGCGCGAAGAGCTTCGAACAATCGTCGTTGTGGGTGAGTACGGGGGTGGCCCCGGCAAGCACATAGTACGTGTGGAGGTCGTTGACGCTCAGGTTGTAAGCCGGCTGAAGCCCCTTCCAACGATCGACCTTGCTGATCTGTACCGGTGTGCCTGCCGGAGTGCGCAGGGTGTCGCCGACCTTGAGGGCCGCTGCATCGATCCAGCGCTTGCGGTTCTCCGCCCAGTAGGGATGGTGATCGGTCGAGGTGAGCGTGGCGCCAGCGGCCGCTTCTCCACGCAACTGGATGTCGGTGAAGTCTCGGTCGTCGGGGGTGTAGATAGTCGCTTCGACCCGTCGGGGGCCGGTGATCCCGGACTCAGGATCAGTTGCCTTTACCAGATCCCCGACCCGGATACGCTCGATGGGCTTTGAGGAGCCATCCCCCAGCAGCACCCGCGTGCCGGCCGGGAAGCTGTTCTTGGGCGTGCAGCCGGGGAGGCCGGCGCCCTGCTTCTTTCTGATGTTGTTGAGCGTCTCGAAGAGGCTTTCGGCCTTCTTGGACCACTTCAAGGCCTTGGGAACCGCCGCGCCGTAGCCGGCGATCGGGACCATCGAGGCGCAGGAGAGTGACGCGTCAATATATTTGCTGTTGTCGTCGGTTGCGTAGCCCTCGATTGCATAGAAGGCGCAATTGGCGCCGTCAGCGATCTCACCGTATCCGGGGATGAGGCCGACGACGTCGAGAGCGGCATGTCCGAATTCGAGGTAGAATTTCTGTTTCTGCTCGGGGGTGGCGGTGACCCACCACGTCAGGGCAGCCTGGCCCATTTCGAGCCCGACGTCGACGGCTTCGTTGAAGGCGCTTCGGAGCTGGATGTACTTGCCGTAGGCCTTCTGCCACCATGACTGCTCGGCTGCCCGTGCCTGTTCGGCGAGGTAGGCGTCGAGGTGCTGCTGATAGACAGCCGCTGCTTCGGCAGAGTTCTTGCCGGCGTTGATGGAGGACTGGCGTGCCGCTTCGGCTGCTGCGTAGGCGGTCGCTGCGTATTCGCGGGCCAGGCCGGCGTTTGCCTCGGCCCAGACAGCCGAAGCGTTTGCGTTGCGCGCACTGCTCTGCGCCTGACGCTGGGCGTTGCGCGCGGTGGCGGCGTAGCCGGCGGCCTTGGTAGCGGAGGCCTCGGCCTGGTCGGCGGAGGCTGCGGCATCCGCGGCATAGCCTGCAGCGTTGCTGGCGTAGGTCTGTGCCTGCTGTGCATAGCCGAGGGCGTCGTTGGCCGCGTCCAGGGCGGTGGCGGCAGTCTTCAGGGCTTCAGCGGCCCGCTGCTGTGCGAGCGCTGCGACCTGCGCGGATCCGGCAATGACGTGTTGGATTTGCGCAACGTGTGAGGCGTTGGACTGGTCACGCTGGGCGGCCTTGTACTGACCTCGCTCGACGAAGGCCTGCCGGGCCGGCGCCGGGCTCTCCAGCGCGATCTCGGCATAGGCCTTGACCTCGGGTCCGCCGTTCTCGGCCAGGTAGGCGACGGTGACTTGGTTGTCGCTGTGGCGGGCGGAGTACTGGATGGTGGTGAGGAAGTCGAGCAGCGGCTGGTAGCCGTTGTCGTTGATCGCCTTCTCTGCGGCGCTCTTGACGGCCGGCCCGCCGGCTTCACCGATTCGGGCTACCTCGACCCGCAAGTCCGAAGCGGCGGCGGTGTACTGGCCGGTCTCCAAGAAGGCATGGATCTGCGCCGCATCGCCGGCCAGTGCCGTCTCGGCGGCGCTGACCACCGCCTCGTGCGAGGAGTTCCGGGCGAGAGAACGGACCTGGTCGCGTTCGTCCTGCTGGAACGCGGACCGCCAGCCGTCGCGTGCGTACTGGACGACGACGGCGTTGTCCGTGGCGGCGAGTGCCTGCTCGGCTGCAGCCTTGCCCCAGACACCCTGGGTGTGCAGCGCGGCCAGAGCCAGCTTGCGGCCGGTTGCCGCGACCACCTCGGTGTCCGCGGTCGGCTGCGCGGCATCCTGAGCGAGGCGGACGAAGTCCGCGTGCAGCTCGTCGGACTCGGCCTTGGCCTTGGCGCTTTCGGCGAGAGTGGCGTTGTAGGCGACCTTGGCGTCCTTGGCCTGGTTGATACCGGTGGCCGTGCGGGCAGCCAGCTCCTCGGCCTCGGCCTTGCGGGCCAGGTCGTGGATCTCCTTGGCCTTCGCCACGGCTGCCACGGCCTCGTTCGCGCGCTGCAACGCGGCGTCGGCATGCGCCTTCGACTCGTCTGCGGCTTCCTTGGAGCCAGCCGCGTGCTGACCGGCCTTCATCGCGGCATCGGCGGCGTCGCGGGCGTGCTGGGCCGCCGAACGCGCCGCGCCGGCGGCGATCCGGGCCTGCCTGGCAGCATCGGCCGCGTGACCGGCTGCGGCGTTCGCGGCGCGGGTGGCCTCGGCGGCGTGCCGACGCGCGGTGGCAGCGGCGGCACGGGCCTCGGCCGACGAGGCACCCGCCTCTTCGGCGTAGCCGCCGGCCTGGTCCGCTGCCAGAGCGCTGGCGTCCGCGTTGGCGACCGAGGAAGCGGCAGCGCGGGCGGCCACTGCCGAGGCGTCACCGGCGATCGCCGCCCGGTCCGCGGCCTTCGCCGCGTCGTCTGCCGCAGTGGCCGCCTTCAGAGCCTGCGCGGACAAGTGTTCGTCACGCTGGCCGTTGGCGGCGCTGTGCAGGGCGTCGGTGGCGGCACGGGCGGCACCGGCGGCCGCGTTCGCGGCCGAGCTCGCGGCCGCTGCCGCGACCTGGGCTGCGGCGTTCGCGGAGCGCGAGGCCGAGATGGCGGCCTGTGCGGCCTGTGCGGCCTTGCGGGTGGACTCCGCCGCCCGGCGAGCCGCATCAGCCGCCCGGCCGGCATCGCTCTTGGCCGCTGCGGCTTCCTGGGCAGCCCGCTGAGTCTCTTCCTTGGCCAAGCGCGCGAGCAGGATCGCCTTGTCAGCGGACTCCTTCGCCGCCTTGCTCTCCCGCTCCGCCGCATCACCGGCCTCATTGGCCTGCTTGGCCAGCTCGGTGACCGAGGCGTACTCCTGGTCCTGCGCTCTCGCCACGTACTGACCGAAGCTCAGGAAATCCCGGACGTCCTCGATGGATCCGTTGAGAGCCGCGCTCGCGCCGGCCCGAACCTTCGGGCCACCCGCAGTCTCCAGCTGGGCCACCCGTACGCGGGCGTCGGAGTCCCGCTTCTCGTACTGCCCCTCGCTCAGGAACTGCCGTACCGCCTCGATGTCCGAGTTCAGTGCGGCTTCCGCAGCCGCGTGCAGGGCACGTCCGCCCGTCTCGCCGATAGCAGCCGCCTGAACACGCTGGTCCTGGGCCAGAGGCGCCTTCCACCCCTCCTTCAAGAAGGTGTCCAGCTGCTCGGGTGTCCCGGCGAGAGCCGCCTCGGCAGCCTTGCGGACGGCCGGCCCGGCGTCGGCCACGACCTGCAGTGCGGCCTCGCGGTCATCAAGGTTCTCCGCGATCGCCCGGCCTGTCTCCAGGAACGCGCGGATGTCCGCTTCCGAGCCCACCATGGCCGCCCCAGCGGCCGATTTCGTGGCGGGACCGCCGTTCTTCCAGAACGCCAGGACCTGGCCGCGCTCGGTGCCCACGGGCTCCGCGGACACCGCCGGTGTCGCGGATACAAGCCCCGTGACCAGCGTCAGAGGCAGCATTACCCCTGTTGCCTGTCGAACCGGGCGCCACCTCCGATCCGCCAGCCCCCATCTACTTCCTACTCGGCGCACGCAGAAATCTCCTCGAAAGTCGTGAGTTGCCGAACATGGGCATGCCGAACGAGGCCAGGGTGGTCACCTGGCCGACACTGCGCGGTTCGCCGGGCATGCCGCATAGCCGCACAGCCGGCCGCCGCCCCGGACGCTCCCCAGGCCAGGCGACGGCGGCTGGACCCTGCGGGCTTCCTTGCCCACGGTGCGGCTCGACGTCCAGCAGAGAGACGAAGCAGTGATGCGAATGGTTGTACGGGAATCGGAACTTTCTAAACTCCAGGTCAGGCGCGGGACATCGACCATCGGCTGCTGCGCCAGAAGACCGGGCGCGGCAGGCCCGAGTGCCAGCGCGGTAGGCCTGCCCGAGTGAGCAAGCACGGGTGAGGTGAGCCGAAGGACTTCCGCCGAGCCGGGGCTTCAGCGCCCGGGCGGGATCCGCCACACCGGGGCCGGATTGCAGCCGAATGCCTGTCGGGCCCTCGCTGACGAGCGCCCCCGGTCTCCGCCCCCGCGCCTGCCGGCCCACGGCACCCGGCTGCCGTCCCTGGGCTTGTCATGGTGCTGTGGCGACACGGCCGCCTCTTTCCGCCAGGGTCCGCCTCATGCCGTGACCTGCGGTACTTCTGCCCTGCATGCCAACGGCGGGGGCTGAACGCCTGACGTGCCACACGGAGTCGGTACCTCGGCATGTTCATGGTTATGCTGCTCGGCGGCCCCCAGGCGATCTTCCCGAACCGCGATGAAGCGGCCGGGTCTCTCTTGCGTTTCCGGTACGCCCGGAAACGTTTCGGCAGCATCACCGGATCGTCTCCGGGGTGCCCACAGAAAGCGACTTCATGGCTTTGCGTACACGCTGGTGGCTGCCCGCCACCACGGCGACCGCTGCTGTCCTGCTGGGGACCGCGACTCCCGTGGCCTCCGCCACCGGCGAGCCGGCCGCCAACGCCGGTGCCCCGTTCGTCTACGAGGACGGCTCCTACCCGGACAGCGACCAGGTCTTCGCCGAGACCGGCGCCCGCCTCATACGCGGCGACGGCGGCATCACCTACACCTCCTGCTCCGGCCCGTACCAAATCAAGGTCTGGGCACGCGGTATCAAGCTGGACGAGGAGCGCATGTGTTTCGCCGCCCCGCGCGGCACGGGCTACCTCACCGTCAACATCCCCGGTGCCTACCGGATCCAGACCTACGAGCGGTCGGTCAAGGCGAGCATCTCCGTCCAGGACGAGCAGAAGACCCTCGACTTCCCCGCCAACACCGGCAAGGGCTTCGGCGAGGCCGGAGCCGAGCAGACCGAGGCTGTCCTGCTCGACATGCGTGTCACCGGCACCACCGCCACCACCCCGCCCGGCGTGTCCACGGACATCTTCGGGCTCGGCTTCAACGGCAAGCTGACCATCGGGGACGCCAAGCGCACCTGCTCCGCCGCGCTGGTCGACCCGGAGTGGGTCATCTCGGCGAAGAGCTGCTTCGCCGACAACCCCGCCGAGAGCAACACCGTCGCGGCCGGGGCGCCGAAGGACAAGACCACCGTCGTGCTCGGCAAGCCGCAGCCGTACCTGGCAGGTGGTCACACCAGCGACATCGCGCAGCTGGTACCGCACCCCGACCGGGACCTGGTCATGGCCCGCCTCGCGAAGCCGGCGACCGGCATCACGCCTGTCCCGCTCGTCTCCGGTACGCCCGCTGCGGGTCAGCAGCTGACGGTCGTGGGTTTCGGCCGTACCAAGACCGAGTGGGTTCCGTTCTCCCGCCATGACGCGGCGTTCACCGCCGGGACCGTCGAGCCGGCCGGATTCGACCTCGCGGCCGCCGATCCAGCCGATGCGACCGTGTGCGCGGGCGACGCCGGCGGGCCGGCGCTGCGCCACACCGGAGTCAACACCTACTCCCTCGCCGGCATCATCAGCCGGTCCTGGCAGGGCGGCTGCCTGGGCAGCACCGAGACCCGCACCGGGGCGTTCGCAAGCCGCGTCGACGACCTCGGCGAGTGGATGGTGCAGGCCCGCGCACTCGCCCCCGGATGGAAGGCCGAGACCCTGGTACAGGCCGGCACCAGCCTCTACCAGGGCATCCGCCTGGCCGACGGCTCCTGGACCGGCTTCACCGACATCCAGTCCAAGGCCGGGGACATCAGCGGTGTCCGCACGGCCGCCGCGGCCGGTATCAACGCCGACACCCACGTCGTCGCCCTCGGCGGTGACGGAAAGATCCACCACACCGTTCGCAAGGCGGACGGCAGCTGGGGCAACTTCGGTCACGTCGGTGACGTCGCCGGCACCCTCAGCAACGTCACGCAGCTCTCGGCCGTCTCCATCGGCAGCGACCTCCATGTCGTCGCGGTCGCCGGCGGCAAGGTCTTCCACACCCTGCGCAACGCCACCGGCCACTGGACCTCCTTCGGCGACGTCGCCGGCGCCGTAGGACCGATCGGCACCGTCACCACCGCGGCCACCGCGAGCGTCGGCGGCGAACTCCAGCTCATCGCCGTCAGCGGCGGCAAGGCCTTCCACACCATCCGCAACACCGCCGGACAGTGGAGCACCTGGGGCAACGTCGCCAGCGCCGCAGGCACGACGGGACCCATCACCTCGGTGAGCATGGCCGGCACCGGCGGCGACGCGCAGATCGTCATCGCCACCGACAACGGCACCCGGCAGTACCACACCATCCGCAAGGCCGACCGCACCTGGGCTGCTTTCGGTGACCTCAAGGACTACCTGGGCGCGGTCACCGTCAAGTCCCTCGGCGCCGCGCACGTCGACGGCGAGCTCCAGCTGACGGCCACCACGGCCGACAACAAGCTCATCCACATCATCCGCCACGCCGACCGCACCTGGACCCCGACCACCACGGTCACCCTCCAGGGCGTGACCGGAACCCTCGGCACCACCGCCATCACCGGCACCCTTTAGGACCGAACACACCGGGGCGCGACGCGCGCCCCCGGCCGCGGGGCCTGCGCTACGAGCCAGGCCCCGCACTTCTTCCCAGACCGCCGAGGACGCCCGCTGCCGGCACTGCGCCACCTGCCCTTCCTCGTGCCGGCCGCGTCGGATCTGGCTGCGGAACCGCGTCTGCAGGCCGGCCCGCTCGGGTCGTTGCGCGGGCAGCTGCCCACGGCAGCCGGTCCACCTCCACGATGAGACGCCGGATGACACCGGTCTCGCGCGGCTCCCCCAAGCTCGTGGGGCGGCCCCGGCGGACAGGCCGACGCTCCGTCCCAGCGAGGCAGGGGCTGGGCGGGCGGCCCGATCGCACGGGCATGCAGTCCCATCCGACTCCACCGCCACCTGACCTCGGAAACTGGCTTTGTTCACGAGAACCGACAGCACCTGTTCACCACTTCCGGAGGCACCGGGATGGTTCCGGATCGAACAGACGCTGCGTGGAAGCCCTCCACGCAGAACTACTTCGAGTCACGTGACTGTTGATCCCGACCATCGGTTCCGGGGAGCGTGGCCGCGCCTGCCGAACACGCCTCCTGTGATAGCTCCCTGATCGAGGGCTGCGAGGCCGCAGGGCCCGGGGGCGGCACCTCGAAGGCGTAACAGCCCGTCACCGACCGCTCATACACGAAGATGAAGGCCCGCGGCGGTCCCTGACCGAGGACTTCGGCAACCACGGTGACCGCCTCGCCATGCCGTGTCACGCCGACGTAGCCCTTGGCTGGCTTCGCGGGAGGGAAGACCCGAGCAATCTCCGTATCGGGCAGGCTGCCGTCAGCCGCCGCCTCGCCCAGCCGGTCGCGGAGCAGTTCGACGTTGTCCCGCAGGTTCTGGCGCGCTTGGGCCTCATCACGCGCTGGCTGTGTCTCCAGCCAGATCAACACGCCGACGACGGCCACGAGCAGCAGTCCCAGCACGGTCAGGCATCCATTGATAAGGCAGCCGCCCGGCGTACCTGTCCGGACCTGTGATCGTCTCCCCATAGGCACAGCGTGGACCGCAGGTACACGACAGGCCCATCCACTTCCCCAAGTCGTGACCAAAGTGCATCGTCACCAGTGAGACACCTCGCGGGCCCTCACAGCCCGGATCTCATCGGTATGCCATTCGAACACTTTGGACTCACCGCCTCCGGAAGTGGTGAACAGGTGCTGTCGGTTCTCGTGAATAAAGCCATCCTGGGTCACCCCGCGCAGGCGGAGGCGGCCTCGCACCGGGCGCTCGCCGCGCTGCCGCCCTCCTACCGGCACAACAGGGCGCACACCACGGCCCAGCTCGCCCTCGCGCAGCTCCACCAGGGCGACATCGAACAGGCCTGCGCGACCAGTGGTGAGGTGTTCAGGATCATGGACGGCGCTCCGCTGTCGGGCCGGATACGGCAGCTCCTCGGAGACTTCCAACGCGACCTGATCGCTCACGCACCCTCCGCGCGCCTCGCGCACGAATGGATGGACCGCTACCGGACCGAATGGAGCCGCTCTTGAGCACCGCCGCCGTCACCCTCCGCCGCTTCGGACACGCCGACCTGTCGGCCATCCGGCAGACCCTCCTCGACGTCCACGCGGACGCGTACGCCGACGACATGACCGAATTCGACGAACGCTTCCCCTGGTTCGTGGACCACTGGGGCTCCAACCCCGGATTCGCCTGCGCCATCGGCTACGACGACGGGAAGCCGGTCGGGTTCGCGTACGGCGCCCCGGCGAACCCGGGCCGGGAATAGTGGCGCGAGCACCTGCCCCAGGCGCCGGCGGACGAGTCGACGTTCAGCGTCTCGGAACTCATGGTGCGGCCGGCCTGGCGCAAGACCGGGACCGCCCAGCGGCTGCACACCGCGCTCATCGAGGACCGCCCCGAAGCCCTAGCCGTGCTCCTGGTCGACCCCGACCACCCCAAGGTGGCGGCGCTGTACGAGAGGTGGGGCTACCGGCGGATCGGCAACAGGCAGCCGTTCCCGGACTCGCCGCTGTACGCGGTGATGCTGCGCAACCTGAACACCCCTTCTGCGCCCTGACGCCCCCAGGCCCCGCGTCCCGCGCAGCCGGCCCCGGTCCACGGGGCTCCAGCCGGCCGCGCCGGGGAAGGAACAGCTTTCCTCTTCCTCCGGCATGCGGAGAAAGAGGTGTCGGCGGCGAGGAGGGCTGACCCACAGGGCCTGACCTGCGGCAATGGAAGGTCGCGCGAAACAGGCCCGCAACCGGTGACGCAACCGGTGGCGCAACCCTCCACGCAACCTGTGACGCAACCAACCGTGCAACTGGTAGCGCAACCTCCACCCACAGTCAGCTCTTCGCCACTCCCGGCATCCGATGCGGCGGCCTTCAGGGACCGTTGGGGCGCGGCCTACCCCTGGGGCAGTTTCACCGTTCGGCGCTGCCGGTCGACGCCGGCGACGAGCACGACGACCTCCTCGCCCACGGTGAAATCGGCCTCGGGGTCGGGCCGGTCGGGGGGCAGCTCACTCACGTGGGCGCACCCCTCGACCCCGTCGGCGATCTCTACGACGAGGGCGGACGGAAGCCGCAGGGCGACCCTCCCTATCAGCTTGTGCCCTACGTCCACGCGCTCGGCGAATGCCTGGAAGGGATCGGGCCGCGTGGCCCTGAGCGACAGCCGGGCCTCCCCGTTGTAGGTGTCGAACTGGAGGAACACGCAGGTGACGCGCTCTCCCACCTGAACGACTTCCGACGCGTCGTCGAAGCGTCGCCAGCTCAGCTCCGGCAGCGTCAGAAACCCGACCCCGGGGAAGCAGGGATACGGGAGACCTGCGTCCAGGTCGACGAACACCCCGAACGGTTCGATGGCCGCGACGGTGCCGGAAAGCAGCTCTCCCTCCCGCAGCGAGCCCAGGAACTTCCAGAGCTCCGTGTTCCGGGTCGGTTCGATCATGGCGTCCAGCCTTTCACGGTACGCCGGGGACTAGGAGCGCGTCACCGTGCGGACGGTGGCCGTTGCCCTGCTTCGAAGGCTGACCCGGGTGATGACCCGACGGGCGAGCGGAGTGACCCAGGCCGGGGGCCGGGGGCAGGTTGCTCTTTGGGCAACCGTTTGACCTGCGGGTTTGTGGTTCTGGGTCAGTTTCTGGGTCAGGGGTGCTGAGGACAGTCGACGACACGTGATCGAGAAAGGGCCGTGTCGTGGACATCCGTGTTTTCAGGGGGCTGAACGCCGAGTGGGCGCTGGTGTGTGCCGAGCCGAGCGCCGGGGCGCGGGTGCGTGGCTGGCTGGAGGAGGCCGGTGTTCTGACGCCGGGTGAGGGGCCGTCGGAGCTGGAGGAGTTGCTGGGCTGGCTCGGGGTGCGGGACCGGCAGGTGGGCCGAGAGCACAGCGACCGGTGGATGGGCGCGCTGCTGGCGGTGGCGGCCGGTGAGGGTGCGGGGGCGCGGCTGGCGGCCCGGGTGGTGGTGCAGGCGATGGTGGACGGGGCGGTGCGCACCACGCTGTCGCTGCTGCGGCCGGGGCGGGATTTCGACGAGGTGGGGCAGGTCGTGGTGGCGGCCCTGTACGGGGTGGTGCGCGCCTATCCGCTGCACCGAACTCGGAAGGTCGCGGCCAACCTGCGGATGGAGACGCTGCACCGGGCGAGCCGGGAGCTGCGGGCCGACGATCCGCAGGCGCTCGGGTGGGATGCAGAGCTGGCGGGGCTGGCGAGCGGCGAGGACATCGAGGAGGCCGCGTGCCGGGCCGGGGTGGTGGAGCAGGCCGTGGCCGGCGGCCTGATGGAGGGGGCGCGGGAGTGGGAGCCGGCGCGGGCGGAGCTGGCCGAGTTGCTGCTGTGGGGGGTGCAGACGGGACTGCTGAGCGCGGCGCGGGCGCGGCAGATCGCGGACGAGGTGCGGGCGGAGTCGCGGGAGCAGGCCGGGGTGTCGGCGGCGGCCCGGCGTAAGCGGCGCAGCCGGACCGTGGCGCGGTTGCGGCCTGTTGCGCGGCAGTGGGTGCGGGCGGCGTGAGGCTCGCGGATTTTCTTGGGCCGGGGCTGTCACGTTCGGGCCCGGCCGGCTCCTTGCGGGGGTGGACCGGCGGAGTGGCCGCCGGGGAGTGGGGATGGGAGGTGTCGGCCGTGGCGAAACAGCTGTCGGACGAAACGGTGCTGATGCGGGCGCGTCGCCGGCTTGGGGAGCTGGCCGTGCTGTTGGAGGTGTCGCCGTTCTCCGCCGAGACGGAGGAGGCGATGCGTACGTATCTGCGTGAGGAGGCTCCTGCGGCCCGGTAGGCGTTCGGCCGCTGGTGCGAGGTCCCCGCGCAGACCCGGCTGACGCGGGCCGCCCTGCTGCGCGAGGTCCAGTCGTGAGGCGCCGCGGTACGGGGCCGGTGCCCGAGCAGACGGGGGCCGCACGGGCGCACGCCCAGGGCGAGGAGGCGGGTCTGCCCGCGGAGGCGGGCGGGTGGGAGCTCGGTTCGCTGGGGGCCTCGGCGAACGTGGTGACGGTGCTGCGCCGCTCCGCGTGGGTGCTGCTGCTGGCCGGTCCGGTGCTGGGGGCGTGGGCGCTGCTCGCGGGGCCCGAGGCCGTGCGCGCGGAGGTCGCCTCCGAGCGGCCTGCGGCGGTGGTGGTGGATTCCTCGGGCCCGGGCGGGTTCGCCGAGCTGTTCGTGACGGCGTATCTGGAGGCCGGGGAGGGGCAGACGGGCGACGCGGTCGCGGCGTTCATGCCGGGGGCTGGTCCGGCCATGCTCGCGGGCGGTGGGGGCGGTCAGGTGGTGGAGCAGGCCGCGGCGGTGCGGGTGCGGGCCGTCTCGGCCGGCTACTGGGCCGTGACGGTCGCCGCCCGAGTCCGGCCCGCCGAACCGCCGGCGAAGCCGAACCGGAGCGAGGCCGAGGCCGAAGCGACGGTGGGGCTGCGGTACTTCCGGGTGCCGGTGCGCTCCGGGGCCTCGGGTGAACTCGCCGCGGTGGCTCTGCCCGCGGAGGTCGGTGCGCTGCCGGCCGGGCAGGCCCCCGAGCTCGGCTACGGGAAGGCGGCGGAGCCCAGCACGGCGGATCCGGGGGTCCGGACGATTCAGGGGTTCTTCACTTCCTACCTGGCAGGCGGCGGAGAGGTCGACCGGTACATGCCGCCGGGCAGCAGGCTCACGCCGATCACGCCGGCTCCGTACGCGTCGGCGCGCGTGGAGCGGGTTGCGGAGTACGGGACGAACGCGCCGGGTGCCACCTTCCCCGAGAGTGCGGGGATCCCCGACGGGACGCGCCGCCGGTTGCTGGTGGACGTGACGGCGGCCGAGCGGGGCGGCGCAAAGCGGCCTTTGACGTATGCGGTCGCGCTGAAGTCGCGCGACGGGCGGTGGGAGGTGGAGGCCGTCGAAGCGGCCCCGCTCCTGGCCGCCGGTTCCGGTGCAACGGACGAGAGGAGCAAGTGATGCAGGACATGGTGCTGCTGGCGGACGCGATCAACGACGTCAATCTGCTGGGTATCCGGGTCAATGGTCTGCTGACCACCACGGTGATGACGGTCATGGTGAGCATTTCCACGATCAGAGCCTGGCGGAAGACGCAGTCCGTCCTGGCCGCGGGCGGAGCGCTGCTGGGTGGGGTGGCCCTTTGGTACGCGGTGATGACGGCTCCCGCGTTCCGTGACTCCGTCGGGGAGACGATCAAGCCGGGCGGAGCGCCGCCGGTGACCGAGGGGCGCGGGCCTGCGGTCGTGCGCGTCGTGGAACCGGTCACCGGGACTGGGTCGGGGCGTGGCGGTGAGGTTCTGTGAGCGCGCCCGCGGAAGTGCCGTCCGGTGATGGAGTGCTGGTGGGCCGGTGCTACACCAAGGCGCGGCGACACCCGCTGATGATCGGGAAGTGGCCCGGCGGGCAGATGACGATCCCGGGCGGGCCGTACACGGTGCCGCAGGTGGCCGTGATCGCGGTGACCTTTGCGGTGCTGATGCTGACCCGCGAGGTGTGGGCGCACTTCGGGCTGGTGAATTTCGTGATCGCCCTCGGGGTGCCGTACGGGCTGTCTCTGGTGGTGCGGCACGTCCACGTGGACGGCCGTAACCCGCTTCTGGTCGCGGTGAGCGCGGGCGAGGCGGTGACCGCTCCTTCTGCGGGGCGTCTGGGAGGCCGGCCAGTGAAGCCGGTGGGCCGGTACCGGCCGCTGGTGGGGGTGTGCAGCGTGACGTGGACGGAAGACGCCGAGGACTTTGCCGGTGGGGCTGAGGAGCCGGCCGTGGCCGAGACGGCTTCTGCGGCTGCGGGCAGCCCGTCGGATGTACCGGCGGCAGCAGGGCGGCCAGCGGCTGCGGCGGCGCGGGCGGGGACTCGGGGCGGGAGTCCGGTGGCGGCGGCCGCGGCGCTGCTGGCGCTGCGTCAGGAGCAGATGCGGGCGCGGGCCGTGGGCGTGGATGTCGAGCGGGGGGTGTGAGCGGTGAGGATCCCGATCCGGCACGTGGCCGGGAACGTGGTGTGGACGACGCAGGGAACGGTGTGGGCCGTCTTCCGGGTGCAGGGCGCGCAGACGGCGCACGCCTCGCGGCGGGCCCGGCAGCAGCGGCTGGGGTATCTGGAGGCGCTGGTCAAGCAGCTGCGGGGGGGGGGAGTCGATGCTGCTGAGCCTGTGCCCGGCGGTCGACCCGGAGAACGTGGTGGCCCGGATGTGCGCGGACATCGACATGGCCGCCTCGCCCCGGTACGCGGCGAGCGTGGAGATGCTGCACGAACAGCTGGAGCAGCTGGAGCTGACGGGCCGCTCGGACTGGCTCGCGCTGCCGCTGCCGCTGCCGCGGAAGGAAGCGGTGCGCGAGGTGGTCGCGGCCGCGCGGGCCGAAGTGTCCCTGACGCTGGGCCTGCTGCCTCGTCCGGTTGCGGCGCGGGAGGAGGAGATGCGCCTGGTGCAGGCGCATCGGCTGGCTTCGACCTGGCCGTCGGGGATCGGGCTGCGGCCGGCGTCCACGGCCGAAGTGCTGTGGATCTACGGGCACAGCGCCCGGCGCGGTCTGGTCGAGCCGGTGCTGCCTGCCGCGGACGGCGGGCAGCGGCTGCGGGGGCGGGGCCGGGGGGCGGCCTCGCTGGGTCAGGTGGTGCTCGCCGAGGGCGGGTTGCTCGGCGAGGGCCTGGAGCAGGACGGGCAGGAAGCGGACGGCCGCAGGGGCCGGGGTCGGGGGCGGGGGAATCCGTTCTCGCGGCGTTGGGTCGAGGCGACGACCGAATGGGGCTCGTCGTATCAGGCGATGCTCGCGCTGGCGGAGATGCCGGAGGCGTTCATGTTCCCCGGGTCGGAGTACCTGGGGCAGCTGGACGATTTCTCGTTCCCGGTGGACTGGGTGGTGCGGCTGCAGGTGGAGAGCGGGGCGGCGGCGGAGGCGAAAAGCCGGCGGCAGGCGCGGGAGCTGGCCCACCAGTACGAGCAGTACGACGGGGAGACGGCCGGGGTGCCGGCCAGCGTCGACAAGGCGGCGTCCGGGCTGGACGAGTTCCGGGAGCGGCTGACGTCGTCGAAGACGGAGGTCGAGGTCCGGGCGATGACCGCGCTGTGCGTGTGGGGCGGCACGCCGGAGGAGGCGGAGCGGCGGGCGAGCGAGCTGGCCGGGCACTTCGCGGCCGGGGAGTACACGTTCGTCCGGCCGCGTGGTGAGCAGGAGGCGCTCTGGTACGGGATGCTGCCCGGGACGCGGACGCCGTCGGTGATGGCGCAGTACTCCCAGTACCTCCTGGCCCGCGACTTCGCGATGGCTGCGCCGTTCACCGGCAGCGCGCTGGGGGACGAGACGGGCCCGCTGTACGGGCTGCAGCTGGCCAACGGTGGGGTGCGGCCGGTGCTGTGCGACTGGTCGCGCGGTCCGAGGGAGAACGTGTCGGCCGCGGCGGCGTGGGTCGGTGAGCTGGGCAGCGGCAAGAGCGTGGGGATGAAGTCGGCCATGTACTCGGTGCTCGCGGCCGGACGGCGCCGGCACGGGGTGCGCCGGGGCCGGGTGGTGGTGGACCGGACCGAGCAGCAGGAGTGGGTCCGCTTCGCCGAGGCGTGCCCTGGCGAGACGGAGATCATCACGATCGACGACCAGGCCCGGATCTCTCTGGACCCGCTGCGGATCTTCACCGAGCCGGCGGAGGCGCAGCGGTTCACCGAGTCGTACCTGACGCTGCTGCTGGGGCTGTCGCCGATGAGCGAGGAGGGCATCGCTCTGTCGGAGGCGATCGAGGCCGTCCTGAAGGAGCCGCATCCCTCGATGCGGGTGCTGGTGGAGGAGCTGACCAACCGGGGTGCGGGCGGGGACACGTTCGCGGCGCTGGCCGCGCGCCGGCTGGCCGCCGCCCGCCGCAAGGACCTCGCGCGCGCGGTGTTCGACGAGACGCTGCCGGTGGTGCGGAACTCCACCGCGGACAGCGTCGTGTTCGCGGTTCATTCTCTGGCGCTGCCGACGAAGAGCGAGTTGGAGGCCGGGCGGCTGGAGAAGCTGCAGTTCGAGAAGACGTTCGGGCGGGCGGTGATGTATCTGATCGCTGCCCTGTGTCGAAAGATCGCCTACGCCGCTCCGGACGAGTTCGCGGTGGCGATCTGGGACGAGTGCTGGTGGCTGACGTCCTCGCCCGAGGGGCTGGAGCTGGCGATCGAGCTGGTCAAGGACAGCCGTAAGCACAACGCCGGAGCGTGGTTCGGCGGGCACGACGAGGACGACATCGGCCCCGCCGACAGTGAGAAGGGGCAGATCCTGCGCGGCCTGATCCCGCGCAAGTGTCCCTTCCGGCACACGAACCGCAACCTGGCCGCCCGCGGGCTCGCGTTCCTGGGGTGCAGCGACCAGGACGAGGACCTGCTGAGCCTGGTCACCGCCGGTCTGTCGCCCAACCGGCCGGACATGAGCGACGAGGAGCGGGCCGCGCGGGCCGGTGAATGCCTCCACCGTGATCTGACCGGCCGGATCGGCGCCATGCAGATCACCATCCCCGCCGATGAGGACATCGCGGCCGCCATCCACTCCCAGCCCGTCCGGCAGGCCGTCTGATGTCCCGCCGGCACCCCGCGCGTGCCGCCTGGCGTACCACGGCCGGACTCGGGGAGCGTGCTGTCGCTGTGGTGCGGTGGGCGCGGCCGGGCCGGGCGCTGCTGCTCGCGATGGTGCTGCTGATGCTCGCTAGCCTCTCGTCGCTGCTGCTGGCCGCGGTCGCGACGGCCGCGCCGGAGCCGACCCCGTCGCCGAGCGTGCCGAACCGTCTGGTGCCGTCGGTCGACCCGGCCAACCCGCTCGCCCCCGCGCCCGTGCTCACACCGCCCGCGGACGGCACCACGCTCGACGAGAGCGGGCAGGAGGCCGAACGCAAGGCGACCGCACAGAAGAAGGAGCAGGAGCGTCGCGCGAAGGAAGCCTGGGACAAGAAGGTGGAGGACTACCTCAAGAACGAGGCGTCCCGGGGCGGGGTGCTGTCCGCGTTCGAGGTGACCGACCGCAACAACATCCCGGTCTCCGCCTACCGGGTCTACGCCGATACCGGCGACTGGAACGACTGGGACCTGAAGATCGAGCACTTCCTGGTCGAGATGATGTTCCTCGGGAACAAGTGGCTGGTCTCCTTCGCGTGCTTCCTGATCACCTGGGCGCTGTCGTTCTCCCTGGCCGGGCTGCTCCTCAAGCCCGCGCTGACGGTGTCGACGTCGCTGTACGGCGGGGTGATCGTGCAGCTGGGGCTGCCCACCTTGTTCCTCACGTTCGCGATGGTGGTGGCGTCCTGGCATCTGCTGTTCGGCAACCGGGCGCGCGGGTGGGGCGAGATGGCGGCGGCGCTGGTCATCTCCGCGCTCGCGCTCGGCGCGCTGGCCTCGCCGCCGCAGATGCTGCTGTCCAAGGACGATGGCGTCGTTGCCACCGTGCGCGATCTCGCGGTGGAGACCGCGGCGCTCGTCCTGGACAAGGAGGCCATCGACGCCGGCAGCACCGGCCGGACGACGGCTGCGGGTGCGTGGGAGAAGACCGGGCAGGGAGCGACGGTCGGGCAGCGGGTGCGCAACTCGCCTGCCTCGATCGCCCGGCCCATCACCGACGCCCTGGTGGACGCCTTCGTCGCCCGCCCGGCGATGATGCTCTCCTACGGCCGGACCTTCTCCGACCCCCAGGGCGGCGGCGGCCCGAAGTGCGGCACGCTGTTTCGCGAATCCCGGATCTCCCAGGCGGTCTTCGACAAGGAGATCGACGAGATCCTGGCATCCGGCGAGAAGAAGGTGGGAGAGATCCCGTACATCGGGGGCACTCTCCAGGACATCGCCGAGACCACCACCCAGTCCACTGACACGGTCATCCGCGAGAAGCTCGCCGCCAAGGGTCCGCTGAAGACGTTCGAGAACCAGTGTGTGAAGGACGGCGCCGCGTCGGCGAAGAAGGCCAGCATGGAGAAGGTCGGCGGCGCGTTCTTCATGGTCATCGCCGCTTTCCTGACCTGCATCTTCATGATCACGCTGACTGCCGGGTTCCTCTTCGCCCAGCTGCAGATCGCCATCGAGGCCATGATCGCCAAGGTCGGGCTCGCCGTCGGTGTCCTGCCCGGCCCCGGACGCGGCTGGCTGTGGGACCGGGCCACCGCCATCGCCCGCGCCCTGGCCCTGATGCTCGTCTCCGTCGCGTCGGTCGCCGTGTTCATCGTCGTCGTCAACGCCGTCCTCAACGCCTCCGACCGCGATCTGCCCGGCGGGATCACCATCCGCTTCGTCATGCTCGACTGCGTCGTGCTCGGCGCCTTCATCTACCGCAAGCGCCTGGCCCACGCCACTCGCGGCTTGGCCGCGCGCGCCCGCGCCCGGGTCGGCGCCAGCGTGGTCGGCGGTACCGCCGCGCCCGCGCTCTCCTCCCCCAAGCGGAGGGGGATGGGCGGGGCGCTGGCTCTGGGCGGCCTCGCGCTCGGCGCGGCGGCCCTCACCGGCGGCGCCGGCGCAGTCGTCGGTCTGGGCCGGGCCGGTGCGGCCCGTACCGCCACCAGCCTCGGCGGGATGGCGCTGCGCGGCACCGGCCGGGCCGTCGCCGGTACCGCCCGGCTCGCCGGCCGCACCGCCGTGGGCAGTGCCCGGATCGCAGCGAAGACCACACGGTTCGGCCTGCAGGCGACCATCGGACTGCCGGTGTACGGGCCGAGGGCGGCGCGGCGCGTCGGCGCCGCGGCCACGGCTCTGCCCGGCCGGCTCGCCTCCGCCCGCGCGGCCGCGGGTGCACGAGCACGGCGAGCGGTCCAGGCGGTCCACCAGAGCACGGTGGCGCCAGCGGCGAACCTTGTCGGAGAGGGCGTCCACAACGTGCGCTCGCTCGGCCGGATCGTGACCGGCCGCGGCGGACTCGGCCTCTACCGCGCACCGAACCGTCCCGGACCGTTTCCCCCGCCCCCGCCCCCGCCCCGGCGGCGCCCCGTGCCGCCCCGCCCGGCCCACCCGCCGACGCCCACTCCCGCTCCGGCGCCGGCGCCGGTTCGGCGAGGGCGTCCCGCACCGCCGATCGCACAGCCGCCGGCCGGACCGAACCAGGCCCGCCTCCGGCAGCGGCTGCACCGCGTCCAGGCCCAGCAGACACCGGCCGCCGCTCCCCCGCAGCCCCCGACGCCCCAGCCCCCGCAGGCGGCCCCGGTGCAGCCGGCTCCGGCAGCCGCCGTTCAGCCGGCTCCGGCCCCGCAACCCTCGCCCGCTCCGCCGCGGGCGCGGCGCGCCGCCCGCCCGGCGCCGCCGCTCAACCCGGCGTCGCCGCGGCGCCCGAGGCGTCCGTGAAGGCCCCGGCGAAGGCGGTGCTGACCGGCGCGGTGCTGCTCTCGCCGCTTGCGCTCGTCCTGGGGCTGGTGGTCCTGTTCGTCGCAGCCGTCGCCAACGGCGCCGCCGGTCACGAGGAAGAGGCCGGCGCCGCGGCCTCCGGCCCGTCGGCCGCGGCGCCGGCCGGCGTCTCGGGGATCGGGCCGGTGGTCCTCGACGCCTACGTGCGGGCCGCGGCCGCGATGACCACGCTGCGCCCGAGGTGCAGGGGGATGCGCTGGTCGGTCGTCGCCGGCATCGGCCGGGTCGAGTCGAACCACGCCGCCGGGCGCGACGTCGCCACGAGCGGTGCGGTGACGCCCCGGATCTACGGAGTGCGGCTCAACGGCTCGGGCGCCGGAGGGAACACGAGCGTCCACGGCGACACCGACCGCGGTGTCCTGGACGGTGACACCGTCTACGACCGGGCGGTCGGGCCCATGCAGTTCATCCCCTCCACCTGGAACGGGCCTTCCGGGCAGGACGGCAACGGCGACGGTGCCAAGGACCCCCACAACATCTACGACGCCGCGCAGGCCACCGCCGCCTACCTCTGCGGCACCGGCCCGAGCGACCTCGGCGACGACGCCCAGCTCCGCAAGGCGGTGCTGCGCTACAACCAGTCGGGGGCGTACGCGGACGAGGTCCTCGGGCACGTCCACGCCTACGACCGGCTCGGCACCGCCGGCGCCGAGGGGACGACGGCGGGCAGGAAGGCGTTCCACGACGGTGCGGCCGGCTGGCCTGCTTCCGTCAGGAACCCGCGCTCGACCGCGGGGGCCATCGCATGGGCGCGGCAGGAAGCCGCTGGCGGGGGCGCGAACTGGTACCGGGCCTGTCTGGCTTTCGTAGCCCGCACCTACGGCTGGTCCTACTCCGGGGTTCAGTACGCCGTCGACCACTACCGGCAGATGCCCGCCGCCATGCGCCACGACCGCGACCGCAATCCGCCACCGGGGGCGTTGCTGTACTGGGACACCGGACAGCGGGCCGGGCACGTCGCGCTCTACCTCGGCGACGGAAAGATCGCGTCCAACGACATCCGCCGCAAGGGCTGCATCGACGTCGTCGACGCAAGCGACATCGAAACAGTGTGGGGTGCCACCTACCTGGGCTGGGCCCCGCCCCACTTCCCGAAGGGCGGATGAGTCCGTCGACAGGCGTGCGGGGGCTGGTTGACCACGTAAACGACCTGGGACGACCCCGGAATCCCAGCTCGGACACCAGGGGACAACTAACCCCCCAATAGCTAGGGGTCCCGCTTCGTCCGCCTGCAGCGCGACGCCGCCTCCTACCGCGGCGACCGCCACCCCGAGCTCCAGCGCGCCGAGCGCGCCCGCGACCGGGCCGCCGACGCCTGGTGCCGGGACAACGAGCGGCGGCTACGCGAGGCGGTCTCGGACCTGGCCACCTTCAACGACACCTGGCCCGCCCTCGTCGCCGTCGCCCCTGCGAAGGAGCTGAGCTCCTGGCAGAGGCGCCTCGACGGCCCGGGCCTCGCCGCCAAGCTGCGCGGCCTGCGTCCGGTCCTGTCCGGCGGCGTCCCCGCCAGCGCGGTGGCCTCCCACCCCCGTACGGCCGCCGAGCTCCGGGACTCCGCCCTCGCGCTCCTGGACGAGCTCGCCGCCGTCCGCGCCGCCGTGACCACCAAGGCCCTGGCCCCGGGACGGTCTCCCGTCAGCTGACGTGGAACCCCCTCGCCCGCCCGCGCACGCGTTAGTGGTTCCACGAAGTTCCACGAGATGTTCTTTTTCCCTGGTCAGGGGCTTCTCGACGGGAACTTCGACGGGTTCCTCGACAGTGCCGCCGAACCTGCCATCAACGGGATTCCGCACCATGCCCCGAACGGGTTGGCCCGGGCTCTCGCGACCAGGAGCTGAACGGCCACCTCCTACGAGGCTCCCCGAAGCCCGCGTACAGCTCGCGCACGCGCTCGGAGATAGCTTCGTAGGCGGCTTCCGCTGCCTCGTGCGTCTCTTCGATTGCGGTGTAGATGCCGATGCCGAGCGTGCCTCTCTGGATGGCTTCCTCGAACGTCGCGGGCGCTTCCTGGTACACGGTCCAGGCCCGGTCGAGGATGCGGTCGGCGGCCGCCTTGACCAGCTCTCGCACCTTGTCGTCAAGGATGAATCCGACCTGTGCATCGAGGGCGGCATCAGCCTCCCTGATGGCGGTCCGGCAGCGCTCGGCGTGATCATCGGGCGGTTTCGCATAGCGGGGGTCGGGCTTCTTGGCGGAGATGAGCTCGTCTCCGCGACGGCGCAGGTTCCGCAGGAGCTGGTTGACCTCCACGAGGTGCTCCAGCTCAAACGCTTCGCGCTGTTCGAGCTTGGTTCGGAGAAAGTCTTCCAGCCGCTCCCGGCGCTGGCGCCGGTGGTCGACCCAGTTGGCCACCTGGGCCAGCAGGCCGCCGAGGACGACTCCGACGAGCCCCCAGTACGGCGCCTGGTCCATGGACGGAGCTCCCTGCTTCGTGCGGGGGCGCCGGGTCCTCCGGCCCAAGACCACGGGACCTGTGTCCCTGTGTCCCGGCGTGTGTCCTCGCTCGTGCACATGTGATCTCGCAGGTCAGCACGTCTTTCGTGGCAAACGGGGGACGGGCGGTCACTCGCCGTCTCCGCCCCGGTCTGCCTCTCTCCACTCTCCTCCTCATCCGCCGGCTCCGCCCCTGCTGTGTCGGCAGGGGGCGCACGGGGTCGGGCGGGCGCCGGTTGGCGCGTCTCCTCGCCGGTGGTGCGCGGTCGCGCTTCCTGCGGCAGGGGCCGGGCGCCCCTACGCTCTGCGCCATGACTCGTTCGTCGCATCGTCGGGGCGGGCGGAAGGGGCAGAGCCACACCGCCACCCCCTCCCTGCGGTCCTACTCCGTCCCGCCGGCCTCCGAGGTGACCATCACCAGGCCGGACGGGACGGTGGCCACCCAGCCCGCGAAGAAGGCGCAGGCCACGGTCCCGGCCCGGCGGCGCAAAGGCCCGCCGGTCTGCGGGATGTGCGGCGGGACTATCGAGGACGGCAAGCTGCTGTTCAGCTGGGAGCGCGGCTCGGCGCGGGGCAAGCCCGTACACCGCCGGTGCGATCCCAAGGCCCGTCCCCAGCGGCCCGACCGCAAGGGCGCCGCGAAGACGTCGTCGAAGAACAAGTACGCCACCCCGCCCCCGCCGAAGACGCCCCGCCCGCGCGGCCCTGTCGGCACGTGCCCGAAGTGCGGCGCCCAGCCGGGGCAACGGTGCACCGTCCAGTACGCCGACGGCACGACCGCCGAGGTCGAGATCGGGCACGCCCAGCGCCGCGCCGTCTCGCCCTAGCGGATCTTCACCGAGGGACGCGTCAGTCGAGGTCGCAGGAGGCGAGGACGGCGGCCAGGGCGAAGGCGGTCGAGGCCCGCAGGCACCGCTCCGCCTCCAGGGCGGCGTCGGGCTCCTGGGGGCCGTTCGGCAGCCGGTGCAGCATTCTCAGCCCGTCCACGGCCGCGATGACGGTCGCCTCGTCGAGGATCCCCTCCCCCGTGCACTCCCCGCCGGCGACGGTCTCGGCAATCAGGGCGAGGGCCACCTCCCGGTCGGTGAGCCAGGCGTCCGCGACCCGGCGGGCAACGGCGGCCAAGGGCAGGACCGCCTCCTGGTCCCGTAGTCCGAGGACGACTTCCGCCTCGGCGGCCTCACTCCGCGCCTCGAAGGTCCGGCCGTCGGCGGGCTTCAACGCGGCGGGCCAGCGGGCCGCGTCCCGCTGCCGGGCCCACTCCAGAGAGGCGTGCGCGGTCTGACGGAGGTGTACGCACCGAGCGAGGTCGACCTCTACCTCGGAGGTCTCCGGCGGCGCCATGGCGAACGGCTGGGAGATGGAGGCCGCAGCGGCGCCGCATGCCGCCACCAAATGCGCGAGTTCATGCAGCAGCAGTGCGTGGCGGCGCCGGCGGGCGAGGAGGATCGTGTGGGATGTCACGCTCGCACTATGCCGAGCGGCCCGCCCCGACGGAGCCTCTTTCGAGATCGTCCACCCCCGCGGGGTCCTCGGTGCTAGTCGGGCCTCCTGGACGGCCCGGGGATCCCCGGGCCCCTGGGGTCGTTTCCGCAGGTCGGCGTTTGACTGCCGTGGCGTCACGCCCGATTCGCCCTAGCTACTGGGGGGTTAGTTGTCCCCTGGTGTCCGAGCTGATGGGGATTCTTGAAAGCGGACAGGGCTGCTCGTCGCCTCACTCGGTCCGCAGTTCAACGGAGTGGGTAGTTTCAACGAGCGAGGCGTGCTCGCGGCCGCGGCCGCTCGCTCGTGGAGTGCGCCGGCTGGGTGCACGCGCTTGAGGCCGTGACGTCTCCGGGGTCCGCCGCCACGACAGTATTAGTGGGCGCGCCTACCCTGAAGCTATGGCGACTGTGCAGGTCAACGGGCTGGGGATCGCTTACGACCGCGTGGGCGAGGGGCCGCCCGTGCTATTCCTACATGGGGCGGCGGCGGATGCCCGTGTTTGGCGGCCACAGTTCGACGCGCTGGCGGATGCGTTCACGGTCGTGGCCTGGGACGAGCCAGGAGCGGGCCGCTCCTCCGACGTGCCCAAGCCCTTCGGCCTGGCGGACTACGCCCACTGTCTGGCTGCGGTCGTGGAGTCGCTGCGGCTCGGCCCGGTGCACATCGCCGGTCTGTCTTGGGGTGGAACCGTCGCCCTGGAGTTCTATCGCCACCACGCGGACCGTGTGAGGACGCTGATCCTCGTCGATACCTATGCGGGCTGGGAGGGCTCCCTGCCTGCGGAGGAGGTGCGGGCCCGGGTCGAGGGCGCGCGCCAGATGCTGGCCGCGCCGCGCGGTGGGTTCGATCCGACCCTGCCCGGACTGTTCGCCGGCAGTCCGCCCGCCGCGTACGTACCGCTGCTGGAAGCGATGGCGGCCGCCGTGCGCCCGGAGACCCTACGGTCGCAGCTGTCTCTCATGGCTGAGACGGACCAGCGGGATCTCCTGCCCACAGTGTCGGCGCCCACCCTCCTGCTCTGGGGAGAGCAGGACGTGCGCTCGCCACTGGCCGTCGCGCGGCAGTTCCAGGAAGCGATCCCGGATGCCGAGCTGGTCGTGATCCCGGGTGCGGGGCACGTCAGCAACCTGGAACGCCCCGAGGAGTTCAACCGGGCCGTGCGCGACTTCTGCCGCACCCACTCCTGAGCCGGCGCCCAGCCCCCACCGAGTGGCCGACTGGCTTCGTTCACTTCTAGGGGCAGCGTTTGTCCGCCAGTTTGGGCAGCAGTTGCGGATCTTGAGGCCCGTGAATGTTCATGAGAAATAGCAGCGCGAGCGTCGCGCGGTGCGTCACTGCCCGGCGGGTGCTCGGTTGAGTCCGATTCCGACCTTGGTCAGCATCTGGCCGAGGAGGTGGAGGGCTCGTGGCCGGGCTGGCACTCCGCGCGCTGTTCCCGTCCAGTAGGCGTCAGTGAGCTTCTCCGTCGCCGTGAGGATCTGGTCGTCGTTCTGGGTGGCCAGGACGAGGACGAACCGCACGTAGTCGCCGATGTCGGTGCCATGGGTGTGCTGGTGCGTGAACGTTTGCAGGCGCGGGGTCAAGGCGGGCAGGGTGCGGTCCGTCGGGAAGACCACGGCGAGTCCGGCGAGGGCGAGGCGAACCGCTGGGCATTCTGCCGACCAGCGGGCCAGCAGAGCTGGAAGGTGGGCCTGGACCGCGTTGCGGGCCCGGGCCTCGCTGTCGGGATCGGCATGCTGTGGGGTGGCCGGCCAGGTCTCGGCAAGATGGCGCTCAGCGACGGTGGCAGCCCTGAACAGCAGGTCGACGGCTTGGAACCGGTGCCGGGCGGGAATGCGGTCGTCGACTGCGAGGGCCGTGACCAGGGCGAGGCCGTCAGCGGTGGTCGGCGGTGGTGACGAGGGCGAGGGCGGGGCCGTCGGCATCCGCCGGGGAGGCTTCGTCCATCCACACCTTCAGCGTCCGCCAGATGTCCGTGGCGGAGTCGGTCAGTGTCCTGTGCTGCCCGATGTGGTGCTTGACCTGCAGGAGTTCGGTGGCTGACCCGTCGCGCTCCCACGCCACGTCGTCGTAAAGCTCCAGGCTCAGCGCCGCGTCCGGCCGGCCGGCGCCGCTCTGCAGAAGTTCGACCAGCGCCCACCAGGTCTGATGCTGGTAGCCGATGGCGTTCGGAGCGGCGCCGTGTGAACCCTTTCCCATGACGTGCAGTCTCCCCCCACCTGATCACGGCGTCCAGGCGCCATGCTCAACCCGATATCGAACTCCAGTCCGATTCTGTCTCGGGCGGTTCCTGCCCGTCAATCTCGCGGACGTGCGGCTCGGCCCATCCCACCTGTGTGGGGTTGCTGATGCTTTGCCGGAACTCGGCCGTAACAGGCGCGGGTCCCGGTATGAAGGTCCCCAGTGCGCAGGAGGGGAACGCAGGGCGTGATGGGTCTCGGGTTGATCATTTGTGCCGGTGTGCTGGCCGGCGTGGCATGGCAGTGGTACCGCTATCCGGGACGGTGGGAGCACGCCTTCAGTCCGAGGCATACGGAAGCCCGGAAAGTGTTGTCGGATGCTCGCGGGGCAGCCCGTGCCTGGGAACGCTGGAAGAATCAGACCGAGTCGAAGGCGCGCAATGATGCCGACGCGGCTGAGAAGGCGCGGGAGGAGCGCCTGCACCGGCTGGAGCAGCGCATCGCGTCGCTGAGCAGCCCGGGCAGCGGAGAGCGGGTCGAGTCACTGGGTGAGCTGGATCTGTTCCAGCACGTTCTCGTTGTGCGGTCCGCCTCGGGGACGCGCTCGATCGCCTTGGCCGGGATGAAGGTCCGCTTCGAGCCCGGGCTAAAGATCCACTCCGTCTACTGCACTGACGCTGACGGGCACGTGCACCGGGCGAAGTATCCGCACCTTGCGTCGTCGCCTGGGAGCGAAGCGGAGCTTTTCGATGAGGACCGGGTGCGCGACTTCGCCGTGGTGATCGAGAACACGGTCGCGCAGGAGAACACCTTCCGTGGGCGCCTGCCACGTCAGCTGAAGAAGGCGCAGAGCAAGTGGGAGGAAGCCCAGGCCGACGCGAGCGAAGTGGACGCCGCTCGGGCGCGTCTGCAGAAGGTTCGTCAGCGCAACGGCACTGATCCTCGGGGCGAGGCGGTGGAGGCCAGGCTGGCAGAGGCTTCCCGGGACTGGGAACGACTCACCGGGCGGATTCCCCCCAGGTAGGCCGGCTGAGGGGCGGCAAGGTCCGTGCCGTCGCGAGCAACTGCAAGGCGCGGGCTGTGTGCGGGCTCGCCGCCTGCGGGTGATGTGCGACAAAGCTTCAGCGTTGTGCAGCCGGGGTAGGAGTGCCCGCGCCTGGGACACCGGCCCGGCCCTTCACGCTCGAGAGCGCTGACCGCTCCTTGCGCAATGCGTTGGGATACCAGGACAGGGGCTGTATAGAAGGCGCTGCTCACGTCAGGGGCAGGCCGAGTGAGTCTGTGTCCTCGCGTCGAAGCTCCGAGTCCATGAGATCGGGGTTGAAGGCGAGGTCGTTCCGGCTGCGGAGGATCTCCAGACGGTCCTGGTCTGGCGGGAGGCGAAGGTTCTCGCAGTTCGCGTCGTCCTGCCTCAGTGGGTAACGGCGGGATGGTCGACTGCCTTGTGTGGGTCGAATCCAGAGTCTGGCCACGGATGCCGCCCTCTTTTGCCGAACTCTGACCTGCTGGCAGAGCACGCGTTCGATGAACGTGGCGCCATCGGGGGGGAACCATCGGGGCCGCATCGCTGTCCATGGCGTGTCGCCTGGCACGGTGCGCAGCATGCCTGCTTCTCGTCCCCTGGATCCGTCACCTTCCAGCCCGCAGCCCCCACAGGGCCTGCGGGGGCTTACGTCCGCAGACGTTCTCAGCATCGGCTGTCCGACCTGCGCGGCCCTTCGCCACCACCCGTGCAGAACCCTGCGAAACACACCCACCGCTTCGTTGCACCGCGGGCGCACCTCGCAGTACCTCGCCCTGCGGTTCGCCGTGAGCGGCCCCCTTCATCGCAAGGCGGGCGTCGCCCTCACACCGGCGGCTGGGAGCGGGAGGCTGCGCGCCGTCTCTGCGCCTGACGCGCGGCCGTGGAGACTGCCGCTGCCCGAACTGACCGATGTGATCAACATCAGCTTCTTCGACCGGGCGTGCGTCGTCACCGCGCACGCATGCGGGCTGCGCCGCAGTGGCCTCGACGACCTCCTGTACGGGCCGGACCACATCGTGCAGAGCATCGACGCCTTGCACTACGCGAACCACGACCGGCAGGTCCGCCGAGAGATGCGTCTGCTGACCGTCGGTCCCGACGAGAAGGGAGCCGAACTGGCCGAACAGCAGCGCCGGATCCAGCAGCAGCTCGGTGCGGCCAGGCATCTCGTCAAGCAGCGTCGGATTGCCGAGCTCACGGCGGCTGGCGCGCTGATGCCTACTCGGCCGACAGACGATCCGAGGCAGGTGGCCAGGGCGTGGCTCGGCCGCTTCCTGAGCGAGGAGAAGGAGGCACTCGTCCGGGACATCGCCATGGCGGCGGGTGTGCCTCCGGCTGCCTACATCCACATTCGCTCCATCCGGCAGAAGATCTCCAAAGCCATCGACATCGGCTGGCTCACCGCCCCCGTCAGCGACCCTGTGAAACAGGTACTCGCTCTTGATGACGTCGGGTTCCGTGGTCGGGTTCTTGCTGACGCTGGCAAGCAGAATGGGCGGGACGACGTCCTGTGCCATCCCCTGGTGCTCAATCGGTGGCGCGAGCAGCTCCAGGCGGTGATTGGCGACTTGAAGCCGGGCTCCTGCGGCCGCACTCTCACCGGACCCCATGCTGTACCGGCACACAGCCGGCACAGCGCAGCGTCACTGCGGCAGTTTCACGACCGCCGGCGCCTGTTCACCGCGTTGCTTCAGCGGCGTGAGGAGTGCACCATGCTTATCACCCAGCTGAACGACGCACTGACACTCGCCGAGCGGCGCGCCCCCAGCTACCTCCAGCTCAAACGCGCGGCCGACCTCGCCTACGACGAACTGGTCCGCCGGCACCCCGTCCTCTACCGTCACATCCGCGCAGCGCTCCAGCCGTATGAGACACGGTACGGACGCCTGAACCTGCCCGGTTCACGCTCCAACCTCAGGCGCCACGTATTCGCCGAACTTGAGCGCCTCCACGGCACACCGCCGCATGGCCGGACTCTTCACACGCGTTGAGCGAGCAACCGGACTCTCTGCAGTGCTCCCTCGGCCTACGGCGTCTTTGCTGTCACCTCGCCGCTGCTCCCGCCTACGTTCAAGCCCAGGCAGAGCATGCGGGTTTCCGTAGCGGCTGATTTCTTGTGTGGCGCCAGTTAACTCATGGGGTTGAAGTGGTGGTCGATGTTGGCTGGAATTGCGGAGAGCGGGAGGTACTGCCGCCTGTCACACTCGCCTCGTGAATTTAACTTCCGCTCGACTCATCCTCTCGCCGATGACCAGTCTGAAGGCGGTCCGGGTGATACGGAGGTCGGGATGGAGTCTGTCATTCGACGTTGCCTGGCGGGCAGTCCGGGTCGTGACCTGCCCTGATGAGCTCGTCTACCGGGAGGGTGGACACGGCCCACCCTCTACCCAAAACCCTGGTGACGGCCAGACTCCGCATCCCTGTCGGGGGTTGCGATAGCACTCGATGGATACCTATCGCGCAGGCGATCCCGCTCGAACTCTCATTCGTTTTCCCTGGGGTCTCTTATCTGTCGCAGTCTGCTTTAGGACAGACTCGGTTGGATTGGGGCGAGTGGCGGTCACGGGCCGGTATTAATGAATCTCGCTCCGTTTCTGTGATCATGTTCCGCTAGGGGGATCTGGTGTCTGCGATCGACATTTCCGCAGTGATGGGCAGTGCCCTGCCTGCGACGCTGACGTTCCTGTATCAGCGGTTGGAAGCGGTCTTGGAGCGTCGGCGTTCCGGCCGGGTGGCGGAGCCTGAGGCCGATCCGCAGATCCCTGCCGAGCTGGTGGGCGACCTGGAGATGCCTCTTCGGATCAACCCCGATCACCTCGCGTCCCGGCTGCCTGAGCTGGAGGTCCTGGCTCTCGCCATGGTGCCGTACACGCGCGCTCCCGAGCAGATCACAGCCGAGGATGCGCGTCTGATCGAGATGCTGGGGCGTGCGCGAGCGGCACTGGAGGACGTCTACGGCCAGCGGTTCACCTTCCGGGGTGAGCCGCGTGAGCAGTCGGGCCCGTTCAGCGAGCTGTTCTTCGACACCGTGGCCGGCGAGGTGGCCGGCATGGAGGCGCAGGAAGCGATCCGCGGTTCGGCGACGAGCAAGATCCGGGCGAAGAGTGTGGAGGCCGGCGGCAAGGTGGTCGGCATGCGCGCGCCCGTCATCGAGGACCGAACGTGACACGCGCTCTGTGCGCCGCTACCGCCCACATCAGCCAGAAAGGGACCGTGCATGGCCGAGACCGTCGACCACACCGTCGATCCTGCTCAGCAGGAGGGCAGGGCGGACGAGGAAGGGGCGGGGGCCGGCTTCGTGCCTGGGCAGGCTGCTGACCCCACGGGTCCGTCCCCCGAGGCACCGGGTCAGGAGCCGGAGGCCGACGCGGAGCCTGAGGCAGCTGCCGAGGGCGAGACCGCTCCCCCGTGTGACCCCGGCCCTGCCTCTGCGGGCCGCCCTGCCGGCCCGTACGCCAGCGTTCACGCGGACACCAACCACGGCACTCAGATCGGGCAGTGGTTCGAGGCGGTTCAGCGGCACAGCGGTGCGCCTCTGCCCCCGAAGACGGTCGAACGGGACCTCGAAGACTACGTGCCGGTGGAGAACGAGCCTGAGCTGTCAAAACTCCTGGAAGACAACCGGGCCCTCGTACTTTTCGCGGACCACCCCGGCAGCGGCCGCTGGACCACGGCCCTGCGTCTGCTCACCACCAGGCCGGGCGACGCTCTGACACTGCGCCGGATGCGCCGGGAGCCCGGCGACAGCTTCAGCGCGGAGGGACTCAAGGGCCACAAGCGCACCGGCTGGATTCTCGACCTTCGCGCAGCGGAGGAGAGTATCCCCGCCTCCTGCGACTTCGGGCTCGAGCTCATGGCGGCCGCCGACTTACACGATGACGATTCGTACCTCGTCGTCGTCCTGCGTACGGAGCTGTGGAACCGCATCGGGCACCAGGCCGGAGAGCTTGCCCGCAAGGTGAAGCCGCCCACGCCGTCGGTGCTTTTGACGAAGTATCTGGATTCGGCAGGCATCACCGGCCCGGCGCGGTGGGCTGACGACCACCTCATCAAGGACGAGCTGGCTGGGCTGCGTCCGGGGCAGGTCCGGGAGTGGGCCCGGACTCTGGTGCGGGCAGAGTCCGAGTACCGCATCGCCACCGGCCGCAGCACCGAGCCTGGTTCCGACGGCTTCAACTGGGTCATCGAGACTGCGGGTCAAGCTGTTTCGGGCTGGACGGATGTGCTGACCGAGTGGCACTCGCAGGACGGTCGCACGAGCTACGACCGCAACTACCTGTTACTGGCGGCCGTCTGTAACGGCGAACCGATCGACAACGTGCACGAAAGGGTGCTCTCCCTGGCGCGGGCTCTGGGCGAGCGGAGCGAGGCCTCGACGAGGCTGGCCGGGCAGCAGGGGCCGGGACTGATCCAGCTTGCCCACCAGATCGACGCCGAGCTGCAGGCGGACGGGACGTTGAGCTTCCCCGGTCCCGGCTTCGCCGAAGCAGTCGTGCGCTACTTCCTGCGGGATCGTCCCGAACTCATCGTCAGCTTCATGAGGTGGACGGCCCAGTTGTGTGTGGACCTGCCGGCTTCGAAGGCTGAGAGGCTCGCCGAGCGCTTGGCGCCGTGGCTTCTGCACCATGCGCAAGCCGCCCGTTCCACACGCACGCTGCAGGTCGTGGCAGCGAACTGGTCGGCGGACAGGACTCTGGCCAAGCATGCCCACGCTCTTCTGGTCACCGCGGCCCTGGACCCTGAGATCGGCCAGCTCACACGGAACGCCACCGGAAACTGGATCGAGAAGGGCGACTCCCACCTGCTGAAGACGCTGGCCCATGTCTTCCAGAGCGTCACACCAGCCCACCCCGAGCAGATGCTCCGTCGCCTCGGTGACCTGGCCGGCTCACTCGACGAGCATGCGCAACTGAACGCTGCGCAGAAGGAGAGCGTCGCGCAGGCGGTTGGCGCGGCCGTCGATGGCCTCTGGGGCGATGACGCCCTGCGCCCGCGGCTCCGCAAGACGCTGACCACCTGGTTCGCCGGTATCCACAAGGGGCAGCGGCAGGCGGCCGCGAGCGCCTTCATGCTCCTGGCCCTGCAGCGGGATGACACCGGCTCGCCTGTCCTCGTCGGCGGCTCCGGGGCCATCGTTGCGGACTGGGTGATCCGGGGGTGGCGAACCACTCTGGAATCCGAGGAACCGACCGCACTGTCCCGCCGCGCGTGTGCTGCCTGGCTGGACGCGGCCGTGGCTCGTCCGCACACAGCAGAGGTGATCACCA
This sequence comes from Streptomyces sp. R302, assembly GCF_012927245.1. Classification (GTDB taxonomy): domain Bacteria; phylum Actinomycetota; class Actinomycetes; order Streptomycetales; family Streptomycetaceae; genus Streptomyces. The sequence continues at coordinate 512,823 of NZ_JABBGE010000005.1, read as the reverse complement.
GCACGCTGGTGCGGGCCGTGCACGAGACCGCGGGCGACCACCTGCGCGGTCTGCGTTTCCTCAACCTTGTCCGGCTCGCCGAGCACTGGATCTCCCAGAACGACACACACGCCGACGAAGACCGAAAGCGCCTGCACACCGCCCTGATGAGAAGCGTCCGGGACGCTGACCCGCACAGCACCGGCTCGCACAGTGAGCGCGAGCCTACAGGTGAGTAGAACGTGGCCCTGGTCGGCGCAACGCGGCAGCTTCAGCGTGGACTTCACCGCCGCGAGCGCCGACGAGGGCTTCCGCTTCACCGTCACGGCAGAAGGCCAATGGCGCAGCAGGGGCCGCCGGCTCCATCACGCGCCCGAGGCGATCGCAGTCACGCATGTGATCGACGAGTTCTCCACGATGGCGGCAGCCTGCCCGATCGTCACCGCCACCGCGCTGCAGCACCGCGCCAACGCCCGGCTGGGCCGACGCGTGGACCTGCCAGGCGAACGGGTCCGCGTGAACTGGGCGAGTGTGCAGGTCCACGTCAGCCCGGAGGACCTGCACACGGCGCAGGAGCGTGTACGCCTCCGTGCCCGAGCACAGGCGGACCAGGAGATCAGGCAGCTGAGAGTCGACCAGGCACTGGTCTACCGCGACCAGCTGCGCGAGGACCCCACACTGATACTCGCGCAGCTACTCGTCGAGTCGCCGGCCGCAGTCACTGAACAAACCCTCACCCTCATCCCCCAAATCGCTGCGCGCGTGAGTGCCTACGCACCCGGGGCGGCATGGGTGCAGACCGCGCACCTGCTGGACGAATGGTACGGAGGGCTTGCCCAGGACGCCCAGCAGTTCATCATCGACCGCCTGTGTACGGTGGCCAGGGAATTCGACGGAGAACACGTCGCCCAGCGGCTGAAGGAAGCTCACCGAGGCACTGCTGATCCAGCCCTACCAGTCGAAGAACCCCCTCACGACGAGCCAACCGCCTGAGTAAACTTGCTTGATCCGTACCCATCGGCACAGAACCCAGCAGGTCAGCGAGGGCCGTCCCCACGCACGTGGGGGTCACTCTGCCTGGGCACTCGGCATCACAGACACCGTCCCCACGCTCGTGGGGGTCGCTCCTTCGCGTACTCCCAGCCGGCTCCGTAGAACCCGTCCTCCCCACACACGTGGGGGTCGTTCGTGTGCGACTGCGCCCGATGCCTGATGCTTGCCGCCGTCCCCATACCAGTGGGGGTCTCTCCTTGCTCATCGTCGATCTCGACCTGCATCAGTCGCGCTCCCCACTCGAATGGGGCCAGGCTCAGCCTACGAGAAACCCCAGGTCAGACCACAGCCCGCTCTGGACGTCTCATTCCAATGTCCCGCCAATTCTCACTTCACGTCACAACTCATCGCACGAGATGTCACACGATATGCCTGAAGTACTGCGAGAACGATGTCACGCCTCTGAGAACTCGTGTGACATCGAACTGAGATGTCGCAAGCACAAACACCAGCCGGGCCTTTACACGCTAGAACTACCTACAACAGACCCCGCCCTGCTCAGCACAGAACGCATAACCCCAGCCCACACACCCCGACCACCCCCGTCGAACCGCCAACTTCACCTCTCAACAAACCCACAGCACCCCAGGCCACCAACGACCCGGCACACCAACAAACCCCCTCCCAGCGTTAGCCGGCCAGCCACCGAAGATTGCCTAAGAGGTCCTAACAAAGGCGTTGGACGTGTCGGTGGGTGATGAGGCAGGTGGCGAGGCCGAGGAAGGCTTCGTGGATGTCGTCGCGTCGTTCCCAGCGGACGCGGAGACGCCGGAAGCCGTGCAGCCAGGAGATCGTCCGCTCGACGACCCATCGGTGGACGCCGAGACCGGAGCCGTGCGGGACTCCGCGGCGGGCGATCAGCGGTTTGATGCCCTGGGCCCGGACGAGTCGGCGGTATTTGTCGTGGTCGTAGCCCCGGTCGGCCAGCAGCGTGTCCGGTCGTCGCCTGGGTCGGCCGACCAGGCCGGCGACGGAGGGGACCTTCGCGAGCAGGGTCATCAACTGGGTGACGTCGTTGCGGTTCCCGCCGGTCAGCGACACGGCAAGCGGGATGCCTCGTCCGTCGACGAGGACGTGGTGCTTGCTGCCCGGACGTGCTCGGTCGACCGGGCTGGGACCGCTTTTGGGCCGCGTCGAGCGGCCCGGACATGGCTGGAGTCGATCACCGCCCACGACCAGTCGAGCTGCCTGGCCGACCGCAGCTTCGTCAGCAGGACGGCGTGGAGTCGGTCCCACACGCCGGCCTCGTTCCACGCGGCGAGCCGCCGCCAGCACGTCATGCCGGAGCCGAAGCCGAGCTCCTGGGGCAGGTACTCCCACTGGATGCCGGTGTGGAGCACGAACAGGACCCCGCACAGAGCCTGCCGGTCGGGCACACATGGCCGCCCCGCTACCAGCTTCGGTGCCGAGACCGGTAGTAACGGCTCGACGAGCAGCCACAGGTCGTCCGAGACGATCCACGGCCGGGAGTTCCTCTTCGCCACGGACGGACCAACGAGCAACCAAGCCGACAGCCACATGATCAACATCTTCTGTTAGGGCCTCTAAGCCGAGGCGGAGTTCTCGCACAGGCGGCCGTAGCCGCGACCGAGAGGGGCACTTGTAGGGAAGAACGTGCCCTGGTCGTTTTGGGCAAGTGCGGATCTGCTCCTTCCATGTCGGCCTACGATCTTCCGAGAACCTGGGCTAGGCAGCTGAAAGGCTCATCTGCTGAGCGTCAGGACCGAGGGGGTATGTCGTGGCGACGCTGAACCACAAGGAACGCACCGTCGGCTTCTTCGAGGTGGTCATTGTCAAGGAGGGGAAGGCTCGGCGCATTCCAGAACTCATGGATTGGGACGGGGCGCTCGCGGCTCTGGCGCAGGCGCCTGTCGGAGCACGTTCGCACGAGGGCGAACACCGGATCGTAGGCACCACGATCACCCACAACATGGAGGACCACCTGCTGCTACACCGGGTGAAGGATGCGGGTGAGTGGCTGTCGGTCATCAACTTCGACACCGGCCACCTCCGAGAGCTTGAGCAGTCAGCACATGAGGGTTACCTGGACACCTCCGTGGTCTGCTTCCTGCCGTTTGGGAACGTGGTGGGGATCATGCAGGGTGGCGTGTCTGCGCCCAGCCACAAGGCGCTTGAAACCTGGCTCAACGGCATCGAGATGTTTCCCGGCTCCCAGTTGCAGCTGCGGCCTGTCGTTGCGCACTCCGAGATCGAGAAACTCAAGACCGCAGTGGGGGCAAGCCGCGTTGAGGTGAAGGTCACGGGTAACAAGATGGGCGCTCTGCGGGAGCAGCCGCGAGCCGGGGGCCTGGCCCGTCTTCTGCGCGTTGCAGGCGATGCCTATGGAGAGATCAGTGTCACGATGATCATCTCCGTGCCCAGGGGGAAGGAACTCCGGGAACACCGGGAGCATCTGCTGGCAGACCTCGATGAGATCTCCGATGTCGTCACCGGTGCCGAACGAGCGCGGGCCCGGCTTGTGTACTCAGACCCGGGCGGCCCGGAACAGACCCGCCTCGTTGAGCTGGTCGAGCACAGCATCACGGCCAAGAAGCGGGTGCCGGCCACGGACGCGGAAGGTAACTCGATCCGGATCGTGTCAGCGGTGGATGCCATCCTGGCAGCAGCGGCCGAGCATGAGGACGCGCTCCGGCTCGCGGTGGACGCGGGGGATTCATGACCTAGGGGGGGATCGTGTGGGCGTCCGTACGAGCATCATCGACAAGTGGGCCGAGCGAGCCTGGGCCGACTATCTGATCGCGGTGACGGTCATCGGGGCTCACATCCTCATCATCCGGTTGTCCGGGTCGGGAGACTGGCTCACTTGGATCGGCGCCACCCAGCGCACTGACATGTATGCGGCAGCAACAGGCGCCGTATCTGCCATCGGCGGTCTCAGCGCCATCGCTATCGCCATCTACACCACAGCCAACGGTGAGCGTCTGCGTGCCGTACGGCAGCAACGTCATGGTGAGCTTCGACGTACCTGGCGCAGTCTGCTGCAGGGCACTGCGCTGGCATGTGCTCTGATCCTGGCAGCCTTCTCGCTGGACCGGGACGGCGATCCCTTCTCCGTCCGTTTCATCTTCGAGTACGCCATGGTGTTCGCGGCCCTGCGATTCGCCCGCTTCGTGTGGCTCTTCGACCGAATCATGGCCGTGTCTGACGCGGATCTGGTGGAGGAAGGGTCGTCCGTAGCCGTGCCTGCACGCGACCCGAACTGGCTCGAACGCCGACGCCGTCAGTACGACAGCGGTGCCTAGTTCTGGTGCCGGCGCCGTGCTGCCTCCCTCCATGACCACGGCCTGTGGTAGAGGAGTTTGGCGCCGTGTTTGTCGACCGGCTTGGGGAAGGTCAGGGCGTAGCCGACGGCTGCGGGCGTTGTCCTGAATACACCGGAACTGGGTGGAAGGGGCGGCCAAGTGTGGAAGACCTGAGGCCACCGGCTGCAGGAGCCGCTTGCAAGCTGCTCGAGGGGATGGACGTGGGAGAGATCGTGCAGGGGGCTGGAGCGTGCGCTGCGCACCCGGCCAGTTCCCTCAGACACCAAGGCCCGCCTGCGGTTCCTGCTCGCGGCACACCCGGGGTTCCACCCTGAGGGTTGCTGCTGCTCTGGGGTGTCGCAGCGCACAGTGCAGCGGTGGGTGACGAAGAAGCCCGGCACCAGCCGGGTCCTGCGCAGATCCAGGCAATCGAGGCAGCGGTCCTTGAGCGGTGGCAGCCGCGGATCCGGGCCCGGCTACAGACACGGGCGGAGGCGGAGGGCTTCGTCCTGCACACCAGGGCGCGGTTCGGGTTCGCTGCTGCGGCGGGGGCATCGGACGATCCGCGGGTGCGGCGTATCACCCAGCGTCTGTCCGGGGAGGTCGCTCGGGAGCTGTTCGCCGCTCGGGACGCCGGCGCGGGCGAGCAGCAGCAACTGATGGTCCTCGCCCACGCGCTGGGGCACACCTACTTCCGCGCTGACGGCCAGCGTGCCCACGGGGTGCACATCACCGACGTCGAGTTCGCTGACTTCTCGATCGGGTAGCCCTCACCCGCGTGGCTGCGCTTTCCCGCCTGGGGCCAGCATCGCGTCATAGCGGCCAGCTTCCCGCTGCTCGCGCCAGTCCGACACGGTGCGGCTCTGCCGAAGCCCCGGCTGGAACAGTTGCTGCGCTCCGACCAGACGCTACTGCGCCAACTGCAGGGGCAGAGCCGTACCAAAGCGTGCTGACGAGCCCAGTCACCGTCCCGCACCGGGATCCGACCCGACTCAGCCAGACACCATGAGATCCGGCCCGGATGCTGCAGGACACCCGCGGACATGAGGCAGGCAGTTCTCATCCGACGTGCGGGAGGAGTACAGGCCAAGGGCTTGCCGTGGTTCCAGAAGCGGTCTCCGCGCATACGCGGTCCCACAGATCGACAATCGACAACGGGCGGGCACCGCAGCATCGGTGGGACCTTGCGGTGCCCGTGTCCGTCGGTTCGGCGGCTCGTTGGGATACCGGAAGAGGGCCGGGGGTGCGTGGGCGTGCCCGGTGTCCTTGGCGCGCGGGGCCCGCAGGACCGGGAGGCTGCTGCGGCAGGGCGGGCAGGTTCCGTGGGGCGGCGGACGGCGCTGATGTGCCTGGCTGTGCCACTGCGGCATGTTCAAGGCGGAGGAGTGTGCATGGCAGTCCGGCAGGCGGCGTCGGGCCTGGTCGAAGACGCTGATCAGGCATCGATCGGGGAAGCCCTGCGCTACATCCGCGCCGCGGACACGGACAGCGTCCTGGCGCAGCTGGCCCCCGGGCTCTCAGCCGGGCAGCGGGACTCTGTCGCCTCGCACTGCCGAGTGGCCCATGTGGCGGTCCTGGTCTTCCCTGCGTCGATGCGGGCTTTGTTCGCCGAGCTGCGGGCGCAGGGGATGACCGTGGAGGAGCCCCGGCCGAGTGTGGTCGTGCGGGAGCGGCTGAGCCGCCGTTACGGCGTGCCCGTCGGCGGCCTGGAGGTGGTGATCGCGCACGTCCATCTGCCGGACGAAGGCCGAGGTCCTCGTACGGTCGAGTTGTTCGTGCTGGAGGTGCCGCCGGGGTCGCGGCTGTCCGCGATCGCGGTGCGCGAGCGGGTCCTGCGCTCCGAGGCCCATGTCGCGTTACAGGTCACGACCGCCGACGACGTGGTGGTGATGGGGCTGCGCGCGCTGCTGGCCGACAGCGGGCTGGTGGCTGACGGCGGCGGCTACAACGCGGTCGAGGACTGCACGGTGCTGTACTTCCGCGGAGCTGTGGCTGACGCGGTGCGACCGGGCGGATGGCGCCGGTTGGAGCTGCGGGTGGATGGCCACCACTCTGCGGTCCTGTCGTGGCACCGGGAGAACGGCGCGCCGGATCCGGTGGCGGGGATGTTGGAGCTGATGACCGGGGCGTGGACGACGCAGGCGATCGCGGTGGCGGCGCGGCTGGGGCTGGCGGACCACCTGCCCGGGCCGGGCGCCGGGCGGGCGCCCGATCCGGTGGAGGCGGTGGCCGGCCGGCTCGGTGTCGACGGGGACGGCCTGGCCCGCCTGCTGCGCTACCTGGCGGCCGTCGGTGTGGTGGCCCCGGTCGGTGCGTCCTACGAACTGACCGCCCTGGGGGAAACGCTTCGCCGCGATGCGCCGCACGGCCTGCGTCCGCTCGCGCTGCTGTACGGCGGGCCGTTCTACCGGTCGTTCGCGGCTCTGGACCACACGGTGCGCACCGGACGCGAGGCGTTCGAGGTGGTGTTCGGCGCCCCTCATTTCGAGTACTTCGCCCGGCGTCCGGAGTTGGCGGCGCTGTTCGATGACGCGATGGCTGCCAGCTCGCTGATGTTCGAGCCGGTTGCCGGGCTGGTCGACTTCTCGCAGGCCCGGGTGGTGGTCGATGTCGCCGGCGGCAGCGGTGAACTGCTGAGCCGGATCCTGGCGAGCTCACCGGGCCTCAGGGGGGTGCTGGTGGAGCAGGAGCACGTGCTGGAGCGGGCGCGCCGGCGGCTGACCGAGGCCGGGTGTGCCGAGCGCTGCGCGTTCGTGGCCGGTGACTTCACCCGGCCCTTGCCCGCCGGCGGGGACGTGTACGTGTTGTCGCGGGTCCTGCACGACTGGGACGACGAGCGTTGCGCGGTGATCCTGCGCCGGTGCGCGCGGGCCATGGAGGCCGGTGCGCGGCTGCTCTTGGTGGAGCGGCTGCTGCCCGACGAGGGGAGGGCGTCGCTGGCGGCACGGTGGGACCTGCACATGCTGTGCAACGTGGGCGGTCGGGAGCGGACCGCTCGGGAGTACGGTCGGCTGCTGGACGCGGCCGGGTTCGACGTGCTCCAGGTCGACGAACTTCCTTTGGGCGCCGCTCTGGTGACGGCTCGTCGCCGCGGGCCTTCCTCGCTGTGCGCGTCGGCGTCGCGTCGGAGCCGGTGAGCATGGCGATCTCGACCGACGACTATCTGGCCCCCGCCCCGTCCCCGGTGCGGCGCAGGGATTCCCGGTCTTTCGGCGAGGTGTTCGCCGCGGCGGTCGAGGCGTTCGGGGACGCCCCGGCCGTCGTCGGAGGCTCACGGGCGCTGTCCTGGTCCCGGTGGGGTGCCGAGGCCGCCGCCCTGGCCCGTGGACTGCAGCACCTGGGCATCGGCGTCGGCGATGTGGTGGCCGTGCGGCTGCCGAACTCCTGGGAGTTCCTGGTCGCCCATGTGGCCGTGGCGCAGCTCGGCGCGGTCCTGCTGCCGCTGCACATGGCCTCGAGTCGGGCGGAGGTGGCCGCGTTGTCGTCCCGGGCAAGAGCCCGCGGCCTGATCGTGGCGGCCGAGCACGCACCAGTGCCCGGGTCGGAACCGGCGCCGCTGGAGTGGGTCTTGACCGTTGCGGGCTCGGGTGGGGCAGGGCGGGATGCGCGCTGCGGCTCGCTGGAAGCGCTGCTGGCCCGGTACCACGGGGCCCGGCCGGTGGGCGCCCCCTTGGATGCGGAGCTGCCGTTCGTGGTTCTGCCGTCCTCGGGGACCGTCTCCGATCGGCCGAAGCTGTGCCTGCACAGCCACGACACCCTGCTGTCGAACGCCCTGGCGGTGGTGGAGGACGCGGCTGCGAGCGTCGGCGACGTCATCGTCAGTGCCAGCCCCTTCACCCACCTGTTCGGGCTGCTCTCGGTCCACCGGGCCGTCCTCACCGGCAGTCGGCAGGCACTGCTGCCGCGCTGGGACGCCGGAGCGCTCCTCGACCTGACGCAGCGGGCCCGGGCAGACGTGCTGTTCGCCGTCCCGGCCCAGCTGCGGGACGTCGTCCACCGCCTCGACGCCCCAGGGGCCGACGGGCGGCTTTCGCTGCGCGAGGTGCGCACGGGCGGCGCGGCGGTGCCGGCCGCCCTGATGAGTGAGGTGCGACGTCTGACCGGGGCGGGGACCGTCGTTCAGTGGGGCATGTCCGAACTGGGTGCGGGGACCACGACCGGCCTGTGCGACGCGCCGCAGGCCGACACACGCGGCATCGGCCGGCCGCTGCCCGGCTCCAACGCCCGGGTGGTGGACGAGGACGGCTACGCCTGCCCCGTCGGCCGGGTCGGCGAACTGCAGTACTGCGGGCCGCACCTGTTCCGCGGCTACCTGGACGACCCTCAGGCCACCGCCGACGCCTTCACCCCGGACGGCTGGCTGCGCACCGGGGACCGGGCCAGCCGCCTGCCCGACGGCACCTTCGCCTTCCACGGACGCGCCGCCGAGGTGATCAACGTGGGCGGCCGGAAGTTCTCCGCCTCCACCGTCGAGGGCCTGCTCGGCGGCCTCCCTGGCGCAGGCTGCGGGACTGGACCGAGGCCGGCGTCTGGCCGCGTCTGCACGCCGCCCTGCTGGCCGAGCTGCGCCGCGCGGACCTGCTGGACCTGGGCGACTGCGCCGTGGACGGCTCGCACGTCCGGGCGCTCAAGGGGGGACCATGTCGGCCCCTCGCCCGTCGACCGTGCCCGTCCCGGTTCCAAGCACCATCTGATCGTCGACCGCCATGGAACCCCGCTCGCCGTCACACTCACCGGCGGCAACCGGCACGACGTCACCCAGCTCCTGCCGCTGCTGAACGCCGTCCCGCCGATCCGGGGCCTTCGCGGACGCCCCCGCCGCAAGCCCCGGCGCCTGTATGCCGACCGGGGCTACGACTTCGACAAGTACCGGCGTCTGCTGTGGAAGCGCGGCATCAAACCCCTGATCGCCCGGCGCGGCGTCGCCCACGGCTCCGGACTGGGCAAGGTGCGCTGGGTCGTAGAGCACGCTTTCGCCTGGCTGCACCAATTCAAACGACTCCGCATCCGCTACGAGCGACGCGCCGATCTCCATCAGGGCCTGCTCGAACTGGCCCGCAGCCTCATATGCCTCCGCCGCCTCCGAACCTCATTCTGAAACGATCAGTAAGTCTCTGGGCCGCAGCCCGTCAACAGCGCTCCCACCCATGGGGTCCGGCCAGGGCTGGTGGTGAGTGGGCGGGCCGAGCTTCCGCTGGGTCACCGGCGGGCTGGTCCAACAGACCCAGCCCCCGGGGCCGCCCCCGTCACCCCGGGCAGTGCCCCGCCGCCGTCCTGGGCGATCTGGGCAATCTGGGCGAGCGCGACGAAGGACGGCGAGACCGGGACACAGAGTGACTGGGGAGCATAGAAGAAGCAGGTGGGGCGGTGCCGGGCCCGCGGATGCTCACCTGTCCTGGCGCGGTGAGACCGGCGCCCAGCGAGGCTTCCTGGCTGGGCTGCCTGGGGCGTGAGACATCTCGCTCAACCGCTCGGGAGCCTCGTTCGCTCTGCCCTCATCCTGAGCACCCAGCCGCCACCCGATCGGTGGTTGCCCTAAAGGCTCAGCGGTGGCACGGCAGGTCTTTCGCCGTCGGCGCGGGCAGCCTGGTGGAGGCCCATTCCGACGCGGTCGCCGACGACCGGACGCACGGCGGGCCGTCCGGGCCGTGACACCGGGGGCGGGAACAGCACCTGGGACGGTGGTCGTTCACCGGGCAGGCCGAAGCAGGGGCAGCAGGTCCGCCGACACGGCTTGCATCGGGGAGATGTTCACCCGTTCGGGTCGCAGGGCGGCAGGGCGGGCCGCGGGCGGGCGGTCGGCTGTCAGGGTGTCGGGTGGCTCGCGAGGTTCGGTAGGTCCTGCGTCCGGACATCGCGGTCGAATCGGTGCAAATACGTTTCCCCTCTGTCCCTTCGGGCTTCGGCGACGAGGGGACTGCGAGGGAAGGGCGGAGGGCGCGGTGCGGGTCGGGATCGTCGGGGGCGGGATCGCGGGGCTGAGCTGTGCACTGAGCCTGCACGCGGCGGGGTTCCGCCCGTGGGTCAGCGAGTCGGCGCGGGCGATCGAGGCCGTGGGCGTGGGCATCAACCTGCTGCCGCACGCCGTCCGGGAGCTCGCCGAATTGGGCCTGGCCGACGGGCTGGCCTCGATCGGCCTTGAGCCGCGGCGGCTGCGCTACTACGACCGGGGCGGGACTCCGGTGTGGGACGAACCGGTGGGCACCGCGGCCGGCTACCGCTGGCCGCAGCACTCCGTGCACCGCGGCCGCCTGCACGCCCTGCTGCTGGCGGCCGTGCGGGAGCGGCTGGGGCCGGACGCGGTGCGCACCGGGCGACGGCTGCGGCACTTCGAGACGGTGCCGGGCGGAGTGCGGGCCCATTTCCTCGACCGGCCGAGCGGGACGACGGTGGTGGAGCACGCCGAGGTCCTGATCGGCGCCGACGGCGTCGACTCCGCGGTCCGGGCCCGGCTCCATCCGCACGAGGGCGCCGCGCGCCGGCACGGCGTCCTGATGTGGCGCGGCATCGCGCCCCATCCGAGGCTGCTCGACGGCCGCTCCCTGGTGGTGGCGGGCGGCACGCCCGGCGCGAAGTTCGTCGCCTACCCGATCGCCCCGGCCGTCGGGCCCGGCGTGGACCTGCTCAACTGGGTGCTGGAGGTGCCCGACGAACCGCCCTCCGGCGGCCCCGTCACCCCCGCCGACGTCCGCCCCGTCACGGCCTCCGAGGCCCGGGCCCGCCTGCGCGAGTGGCACCTGCCGTGGATCGACCTGCCGGCCCTGGTCGAGCACACCTCCGCCGTCTTCGCGTACGCGATGGTCGACCGCGACCCGCTGCCGTTCTGGAGCGCCGGACGCGTCACCCTGCTCGGTGACGCGGCCCATCCGATACTCCCGATGGGCATGAACGGCGGCTCCCAGTCCGTGGTCGACGCCCGGGTGCTGGCCTGGTGCCTGGCCCGGGAGGCCGACCCCGAAACCGCGCTGCGGTACTACGACGAACTGCGCCGGCCGGTCCTGAACGCGCTGGTCCTGGCCAACCGCGCCCTCGGGCCGGAGGAGATCATCGCCCGCGCGGCCGAGCACGGCGGCCCGCTCCCCGTCGAACGCGCCGCCGCCCTCTCCCGGCGCTACAAGGAGACGTCCCGGGCCACCGTCGCCGACGTCAACGACCACCCCTCCTGGAACGTCCCGCGCCCCGACGCCCGCTGACGGCCCGTCGCACACCGGCGACGGCGTCGACTTGCCCGGTGCGCTTGCCCGGGCGCCGGACAGATCCGGGCTTCGGCTGGCGGATGCCGGGCCGGTACGGGCCCGCCGGGGCGTTCAGGCCGGTACGGGCCATCGGGGCGTGGGGGAAGCGTGCCGTGGCGTCCGGCCTCCACCGGGCGGGTTCTGCCCACCGCCCCGCACCGGGCCGGGACCGGCTGCGGCCTCGTGCCCACCGCACCGCCGGCGGACGGATTGCCCGCGCGACGGTGCGTCGTCGGCCTGCGCTCAGAGAATCGTTTCTACTCCGGCGCCTGGGAGGTACCGCTTCGGATGCACGGGCCGGAGGTGGCGAGCCGGCGACAAGTGAACGTTTCTGCACGTGTCGGAATCCGCTGCCCCTGCGTCCGGGCACGAGGGCGGGCCCCGCAGAGCGGTCACGCCCGAACGCGTCCTAGAACGGGGTGCCCTCAGGGAAGATCGCAGCGATCCTGGCCGCGTGGGCCTCCTTCTCCCGCCGGTGGACCTCCAGAAGGCGGTCCACGGTCTCCTCGGCGATGCCCAGCGCGGCGGCCAGCCGCTTGATCTGCTCCAGTTCGCCGGGGGCGATGACGCCGTCCGCGTCACAGGCCCGCAGCGCGTCGAAGACCAGCGGCACGCGAGCGACCCGGGTGAGCACCTGCGAGCTCTCCAACAGGGCGACCACGTCCTCGTCGGCCGGGTACTCGGCGAGTTCCCGCAGCAGGTCCTGGTTCCCTCCGGCGAGAACGGCGATGTACCCCAGGACCCAGTCCCGCTCCTCCTGGGCGAGGACGCCGTCGCCCTTGGCCGCAACCAGCAGGGCCTTGGCGTAGACCCGGATGTCGCCGAAGTCCGGGACGGTGGTGAACGTCCAGTCCTGCCGGAACAGCCACATGCCCGTCCCGGGTCCCGCGTACGCCATTGCTTCGGTCATCGTCGTTCTCCTTTGTTCGAAGAGCGGTCGGCAGGAGCGGACGCCCGCAGCCGCCCGACCCCGCGACAGCTCAGGTGCGAAAGCCCGTTGCGGGCACTGCCAACCGAGTGTCGGGGCAACCCGGCCGACCGGTCGGCCGTACGGCACCACCACCACCCGAATGAGTGGGGCGCCGGTCCGGGCGCACCCGGGCGCGGGCCGGCCCCGAGGCGGTGCCGTCCTGCCCTGCGGCGGCCGGGACGTCCGGTAGGCGCCCCTGGGAGTCCGGCGCGGCAAGAGCCACCGAGCCGCGGCCACGGTGCCGGGTGAGGGGAAGGCTCCGCGGACGAGTGCGTCGACGTCGAGGGGTCCTCCTCCGCCCCGACCGGGCGTTCCAGCCGCCCCCGCTCGGACACCGGCTCGGACACCGGCTCGTCCTCGTGCGCGGTATGCGGCAGTCCGGCCTCAGGGACGACCGGCCGCCGCCGCCACGATCCCGCCCGTGCTGCGGGAAGAGACCACCACCGCGGTCCGCACCGTCCTGGTCGGGCAGGGCCTGGACACCCCCGCCGCGGGAGTTCGCGAGCTCGCGGTCGTCGGGCCCGCCCGATCCTGCACCCCGCCCATCCCGGCCATGTCAAGTTCGGTACAGTCAGGCGAAGTTGCGCTACCCATCGGCGTGCTCCCAGGTGTCGAGGGCGGCCCGGGCCTGTCCGGTATCGATGGTGACGGCGAGTTCCTCACGGGCCAGGGTCATGACCTCCTCAATCGTGGGCCGATGCCCGGCCTCACCACGATCGGCGGCGAGCCTGACCGCTGCCCGGGCCAAGACGGCCTCACGTTCGGCGTCGCCCAGAGTGTCATTCGCGAGCGCGGCCAGGATCTCCCGCCACCTGATCAACGCCATCCTCCCGGCCCGGCCGCAAGGCTGACAGCAGCCGTCTCCCTGCGGTGGCCGGGTGCCACTGCGGCGCGCCTTCCTCGGGCGGACAGACATGCTCCGCTGTGCATCAGCGCTGCGAGGCCGTAGGCCGGTCTGGCGGAGGGAAACGACGCGGACACGCGATCAGTGTCCACGACCGTTCCGCCGACCAGCGTCCTGATGGTCAGGACGGCTTCACGTAGCGCGCGGTGGCTGAGCATGATGATCCGGGCAGAGCCCAGGGTGTCGTCGATCCGGACCACGGCTGCCGGGTCGCGATCACCACGGTCGGCCACCCACGTGTGCTGGGGCCAGAACGCCATCTGGTCGAGGAAGTCGGATCCGACCGGAAGGAGCGTCGTTTCGCTCCGCCCCGCTTCCCGGTCCGCTGTCGGGTCGGGCACGGTGAAGACAAGCCGTGTGCCGAAGGCGTCATGGCCGGGTGGTACAGCGAGCGACCGGGCCGTGGGGTACAACGGCACGACGATCGCCCCGGTGCGCAGCACACCGAAGGAGAGCACTGTGAAAGCCGGGGAGTAGGGAAGTAGCAGCCCCACCCGGTCACCGGGGAGCACTCCATGGGCGCGTAGTCCGCCGGCGGCACGGGCGCTGAGCTCATCCAGTTCGGCATAGGTCAGGGATCTGTCCTCCCCTTGCGCTGCCAGGTGCTGCGGGTATCGCCGGGCTGTTTCCACCAGGGCGGTGGCGAGGTTGCTCACGTGGATCCGCTTCCATGCCGGGGGGCTTACGAGGTTCCTGCTCGACAGCGGGTTACGCCCGCCCTCTTCGTTCGGTGCAAGAACGACTCTGCCCCGTGTACAGGGGTCTCCCGTGCCAGTGGCGTCCAAGATCCGTATCCCTGGCGGAGCGGATACGTACAGCTGGCGTCACGTACGTGCCCGTATGCGTACCTGGCGGGCTCCGTCTCCGTGCACGTATACGTTGCCTGCTGCGGAGGTCCTCGTTGAACTCTCATGCCGACAGCGGCTGTCGACGGCTGTGGCCTCCGTCCCGGTTCGGCCGGACGCGATCCCCGGATACGAACTCGGGTACGTCGTCAGCCGGGGACATGAGAGCGTCACGGTGACGCAGAGGGAGGATGCTGTGACTCAGTGGACATGGGCCCGGCCGGGTGCGCGGAACGAGAGCACCGGGTTCATCGGCCGGGCGGCCGAGTTGGAGGCCGTCCGTACGGCGCTGACGCAGGCGCGTGTGGTCACGCTCACAGGTCTCGGTGGGGTCGGCAAGAGCAGGGTCGCGGTACGGGCCGCTCACCAGATGGCGGTCGACTTTCCGGATGGTGTGAGCATCGCCGAGTTGAGCGGTCTTCGTGACCCCGAGTTCCTGCCTCATACGGTGGCTACCGCCGTCGGCCTGCCCGAGATCGCGTCGAAGGAGTCGATGGACCAGCTGATCGACCATTTCGCGGACAAGCAAGCACTGCTGGTGCTCGACACCTGCGAGCATCTGGTGGACGCGATGGCCGTGTTCGTCGACATCCTCCTCAGCCATACCCCGGGGCTCGCGTTCCTGCTGACCAGCAGGCAGCCCGTGGCCCTGCCCGGCGAATGCGTCCTGCCGATCCCGCCGATGCCCAGCCCGGAAGCGGACGCCGACGAACACAGCAATGACGCTCTGGCACTGTTCGCCGCTCGGGCGAAGGCGGCCCTGCCGTCGTTCGAACTGAACGCCGACAACCGCTCCGAGGCGATCGCGCTGTGCCGCCGCCTCGACGGCATCCCGCTGGCCATCGAACTGGCAGCCGTGCGATTGAGGACCATGCCGCTGGAGCAGATCCTCGGCCGCCTCGACGACCGGTTCAGGATCCTGGCCGGAGTGCGCACGGCTCAGGCCCGTCACCACACCTTGCGGACCACGATCGAGTGGAGCCATGACCTGTGCTCGGCACCGGAGCGGGAACTGTGGGCACGGCTCTCGGTGTTCGCCGGCGGCTTCACCCTCGCGGCTGCCGAGGAAGTCGGTGCCGGCAACGAGCTGGCGGGATTGGACGTGCTGGATCTGCTGGGCGCCCTGGTGGACAAATCGGTGGTGCAGCGCGCGGACGGCGTCGCCACCGAGTACCGCTACCGCATGCTCGACACGATCCGCGAGTACGGCGCCGAGCAGTTGGAACACAGCGGCCGCACCAAGGAGTACGCACACCGCCATCAGGAGTTCTTCCTGCGAATCGCCCGGCAGGCGGGCGAGGAGTGGATGGGTGACCAGCAGGTCGCGTGGGGGGATCGGCTCGCCGCCGACTTCGACAACTTTCGGGTCGCCATGGATTTCGCCATCGCCCACCCCGGAGGTGAGGCCGCGCTCCGGCTGGTGAACGGCCTGTGGGGGCTTTGGCTGGGCAAGAGCCGGCTGACCGAGGCGCGGCGCTGGATCGACAAAGCCCTGGCGGCCGCGCCGGAGCCGACACTCGAGCAGGGCATCGCCCTGTTTTACGGCTCCTACTACGGACTGCTCCAGGCCGACCGGGAGGCAGGAGAGATGGTGCGGCGCTGCCGGGCCGTGGCCGAGTCCCTGGACGACGACTTCCTGCGCGCCCGTGCCCTGTACGTCGAGACCTACGAAATGCTCATGTGGAGTCGGGACATCGCGAGCACTCTGGCGTCGTACGAGAAGTCCCGTCGGCTCCTGAGAGAATCAGGTGATCAGTTCCCGCTGGCGGCCAGCTACATCAACACCACGGTGTTCCACGCCGCCCACGGCGACCCGTCGACGGCGCTGCGGGAAGTGGAGACGTGCATGCGGGACCTGGCGCACCTGCCCCATGAGCGGTGGGCCCGCAACTACTTGACGATCGCGCGGGTACTGGCACTGTGGGCAGACGGCAAACCAGCTGAGAGCCGCGAGCTGGGGCGCAGAGTGCTGCCCTCCGCCCTTGCCCAGGGCGAGACCATGAGCCTGGCCGCCACGGTGGAGTTCCTTTCCTGGGTCGCCTGCGGCGAACAGGAACACGAGCACGCTGCCACTCTGCTCGGGGGCGCCGCGGCACTATGGCGCCAGGTCGGCACCGCTCTCTGGGGGGTACGGGCGCTGCAGAGACTGCACACGGAGACCGAGAGCACCCTGATGCTCGGTCTGGGCGCCGAGCGCTTCACCCAGGCGTACTCGCACGGGGGCCGCCTGGCGGTGGCGAAGCTCGTTGAGTTCGCCTGCGGGAACGATCACGCCAGTGGGTCCTGCCCGTCCTCGGCGGCGGACGAGGGCAGCCCCCTGGGCCCTCTCACCCCACGCGAACGTGAAGTCGCCGGCCTGATCGTCGAAGGACTCACCAACCGTCAGATCGCCGAACGCCTTTACATCTCCAAACGCACCGCCGACACCCACGTCGAGCACATCCTCACCAAGTTGGGCGTCACCTCCCGCATCCAGATCGCCGCGGCCATCGGCCCCCGGACACCAGCGGATACCTGAACGTCCACAAGGCCGCTGGTCTGCGCGGATTCGCGGTCAACCTGAAGCAGGCCGAGGTCGACGAGGGCGAGCGCAACGGGCTGACCAGCAGTGAACGCGAGGAACTGCCCGCGTTGCGGCGGGACAACCGCCGGCTGCGCGAGGACGTCGACACCCTCAAGCGGGCCACAGCCTTCTTCGCGAAGGAGACCCGGTGACGCTGCACCCGCTCATCGAGGCGGAGAAGCGTGCAGGCCACAGCCTCAAACGGACGTGTGAGCTGATGAAGGTCTCCAGGACCGCCTTTATGCCCGTCGCTCCGGCCCGCCCGGCCCCCGTGCGACGAAGGATGCCGAACTGACCCAGCAGATCACGGAGGTCCTTGCCAAATCGCCCAACCTCATAGGCAGCAGAAGCCCGTCACCAGGCAAGATCACCCAACGTAACGCATCACTACTGGGCCTGAGTCGGAAATTCATAGACCGTGTCCTACATGGTCGGTTAGCAGTTGAGGGAGTCATGGGGAGTGGGCGGCGGGGATGGATCGTTCCGCACGGGTTGCGAGAGTCGGCAAGGCCGTTGCTTGCCGCCCCTGCGAAGGCCACCGCACGGCGCCAGGGTGGCGAACATTGATGAAACGGTTCGCTGCGATCATCTACGTCCCGGTGTCCAGCTGTGCCTGGCGGGCGTTACCGCCCTGCTTCGGGGCGTCGAAGCCGACCGTGTACCACCGGTTCCTGATCTGGTCCCGATACCGAGGTCTGGTGGCCGGCTGCGCCAGAGGTGCTCGAGCTCCTGGACCGCCATGGCCTGGTCGACCCGACACGAGCGGCCCTCGACTCCGCTCACATCCGCGCAAAATAAGGGGGCGAACGTGCAGGCCCGAGCCCCCTGAACCGGGGTAGACCGGCCCCAAGATGCACACCCTGTCCGACGCAGCCAGGCCTGCTCCCGCGCGTCGGACTCCCCGCGGCCAGCAGTAGTGCCCGCAGGTGCTGAGTGGGGCGGGAGATGACCGGCCAGCAGCACATTCGCGCAGATATCCAGCGCCGGAAGCACTCTCGTCCCAGGAACCTGGCTCGGGACAGCTGCACCTGGATCCATCGCGCCCGTCTGCTGACTACGACCTCGACATCAACGACGACGCGGTGCTGATCCATCAGGACTACAGGCCGCGCGAACCCGACCCCTGAACCGCGCGACAAGCGGTCGCCGGATCCAGATCCAGATCCAGGCGAATGCGACCGCTACCACGAGCGCACCCGCACCCGATCTGCTCCACCGACGCAAGCCCCCACCAACACTCCGACACCACAGCACAGTTCTGCAGGAAGGACCCCTGGTGACCTCCACACAGACACCCCTGGCCGCAGAGCCCGTCACCCAGGCGCTGGCCGCCTTCGTGCACGGCGGCCGACACGATGCCGACGAGGCAGTGCGCCGTGCGGTCAAAGCGGTCATCGTCCCCAGCGACTCAGCGCGCACCGACACCGACCGCGCCCGGATCGCGTACGAACAGCTGCGCCACGTCGTCGCACGCCTGGGCCCCTCTCGGAAGATCGCCGCCGACCCGGCCGTCATGTTCGCCCTCTTCGACTGGGCAGCCATCGCCGCCCCCGACCTCTTCCCCATCCTCAGCGGACACTTCACCCTCACCATCGGCGCCATCCAACGCCTCGGACACGCCAACGAAAGGCAGGAGCGCGCACTTTCGGCTCTCGACGACGCCGGACACGTCGGAGTGTTCCTGCTCACCGAACTCGGCTACGGCAGCAATGTTCTGGAGATGCGCACAGAAGCCCGCTGGAATCCCGAGCTGCGCCAATTCACCCTCCACACGCCCACGCCAGCGGCGGTCAAGTTCATGCCCAACGTGGCCGAGGAAGCCGTGCCGCGCATTACCGTGGTCGCCGCCCGTCTCATTGCGGACGGACGCGACGAGGGTGTCTTCCCCTTCCTGCTCCCGTTGCCCGCCTCTCAGCAAGACCCGACCGTGGTCAGTGTGCACGGCCTGCCCGACAAGGGCTTCTGCCCCATGGACAACGCGCTGATCCGCTTCGACGGCGCCGTGGTACCCGAAGAGGGCTGGCTCGCCGGCGACATCGCGCACTTCGATGCCGACGGCCGCTTTCACAGCAGCGTCGAGAGCCTGCGAGCCCGCTTCCATCACACGATCGCGCAGCTCCAAACCGGCCGCGTCGGGCTCGCCTGCGGCTCGCTCGCCGCAGCCCGCGCGGCGCTATGGATCACCGTCACCTACGCACGACAGCGGCTCACCGCCGGCCAGATCCCCATGATCGACCGGGACAACGTCCGCGTCCCGCTGACCATCACCGCAGCCCGCCTTTACGCCGCGACCGCGCTCGGCAACCGCGCCCGAGCCGCCCTGAGCGATGCGAGCGCCCCCCGACCGGATGCCTTCACCCTGGCCATGCTCACCAAGCCCCTCCTGTCGGCAGCCGCTCTTGCCGCCCTGCAAGAGTGCCGCGAACGCCTCGGCGCACAAGGCATGTTCCGTGCCAACATGATCACCGACTACCTGGGGATCACCCAGGGCGTCATCACCGCCGAGGGCGACAATCAGGTCCTCCAGGTCGCAGCCGGCCGAACCCTCGCCGGCACACGCACCACCCCGCTACCCGAACCTTCTCCCGACGCGCCTGTCTGGCTACACCTGCTCAACCAGCGCGCCCGTACCCTTCTGGCCGGCGCCGACCCGCGCTCGGGCACCGATGCGGCCGCGCTCGCCGAGGCCACCGCCACTGCCTGGGCCGCACACGCCCTCCAGGAGGACGCCTGCCGACATCAGGACCAGGCTGGCTCCCTGCTGCGCGAACTCGCCCAGCTGTACGGATGCGACCGCGTGCTGGCCCACGCGGGCTGGTACACCGCACACGGCCAGCTCGACGCCCCCACCGCCCAAGACCTGACGGCGCTCAAGGGCCGGCTCCTACGCACCCTTGCGGAGGCCCTGCCCGCCCTGACCGACGCCTTCGGTGTCACTCCCGACCTCGTTCCCTCGGCCTTCGCGGCCCGCAACTACCTTCATGCCTGGACCGCCATCACTCCCTGGCACTGGGACAGCGAGCCGTTCGCCTCGTGATCTGAACCGGAGGTTCGTCAGCTGCCACGTCTAAATGCCCGGCCTTCGCAGATACGTGGGGCAAGGCTGTCCCCGTACCTCGACTGCCGCTCGGCCATTCTTCCAGCGGGATCAACTTGCCCTTCGGCCTGCCAGTCTCGGTGCCACAGACCCAAATTCGCGTACCCGAACAAAATTCCTGACTCGGGGCTGAAGCGTGTTGCAGAAGGCTGTGATCAGGCAGGTCAGGGCCGGTTTACGGTCTGTCCGGTCATGCGGCGAGGGCGAGGTTGTGCAGGTGGGCGACGGCCTGGACCGCGTCGTGGAGACCGTGGCTGCGCTGGCGGCAGTCGCGGAGGATCTTGTAATGCTTCATGCGGGGGCACTGCAACAGGACGTACCGCTGCGGCTGATGCCCCGCAGGCTTCGACGCCGTGACCAGGCTTATGCAGGCAGACGTGCTGACACTCCTTTCAGAAGAAAGAATCGTCAAGAAACGGCAAAGCCCCTCATAGAGTGCCTGCTCAGAAAGGGTGCTCTCCGCGCAGACGGAGGTGGGCCGGCCGAGGTCGCGCCGGTTCAGCACGGGCCCGCAGCGTCACGGAGACGCGGACGGCTTCATTGGCCTGGTCTTGGACGGTGCCGTGGGTGGCGTACAGTTGGCCCTCACGACGCGGGGTGGAGCAGCTCGGTAGCTCGCTGGGCTCATAACCCAGAGGTCGCAGGTTCAAATCCTGTCCCCGCTACTGAAGTGACATGAGGCCCGGATCCACAGGATCCGGGCCTCATGCGTGCGCGCTGGCATCGCAAGCTGCCCGTCTGGTTCTCGTCGCCCGGGGTTGGCAAGGCCCCCTGACGTGTAGGAGCCGAGCCCCTCAGGACATGATGAAGGCCCGAAGTGATTTCGCCGGATCGACTTCAGCGGGTCAGTGGCGTGAGCTCTCGGGCGTTGTCGAAAGCTCAGGTCTCCACGAGCTTTCCGTCTCCGGGGGTGCCGGAGGGTCAGAGCTGCTGCTGGACGACCGGCGCCATGCAGTGATGTCTCTCTGGTGAATCGGGCCACCCACTCGGGTGATCCAGCCTGCGGGCACCTTCCGCGCCGGATGCGGCGGCGGATAGAACGCCGGGAGTGATCACCAACCTGATGCGACGCAGCCTGCCCGCGCTTTTTCTCGCCGCCCCTCCCCTGCTTCCCGCCCTGCCGACGGCGGCCGACAGCCTCCTGCTACCGAAGACGGCCCCCCGCGCTCCAGAACCGCTCCCGGGCGCCGGAGCGCTGGAGCAGGTGACGACGCTGTACGAGGCCATCGACCGTCTTCCTGCTTGTCCCGCGACCCGCCTACTCCGGAAGATGGCCGGGAGCTGAGCGACCCTCGGAGCTGCCCACGGGTTGTCGCACATTGAGGGCCCCCGGGTTGCCTTCTGGAAGGTTGCCTTCACCGGAGAGTGACTTCCACCCGCGCCGCCACGCATTCGCCGGCGTGACCGCTACGCTCCGCAGCGTGAATCGCCGATCGTTACCGCTCGCGTTCGCCGCAGCGGCCTGTCTGACCCTCACCGCTCCTCCGCCGGCGTACGCGGCCGTGCAGCCCGCGCCGTGCATCGGCGGCGCGACCGAGACCAGGGGGTTCTCGGCCGTCGACGACGGAGAGATCCGCTGGACCGACAACACCGCCTATGACGATGCCCGCAAGTTCGCGATCTCGGCGTGGCAGTACCGGGGCTCGAGAATCAAGGTGGTCGCCGATTCGGCGATCACTTCGAATGATCTGGAGTTCAAGGACGCCAACCTCGGCACACGGGACACCGACCCCCTCGGCCGCTACGAGCGCCACGGATCAATCGGCGCGACCGACTACATCATCTTCAACAAGCAGAAGCTCCGTGGCGCGTCGAAGGAACGGATCCGGTACGTCGCCCTGCACGAGCTCGGGCACGCGCTCGGCCTGTGCCACAAGGCCGACAACGTCGTCTCCCTGATGTGGAAGAACGCGCCGTCGCCCGGCTACGAGATCACGTGGATCCCCGACGTCGACAAGGCCAACTACAAGAAGCTGTGGGGCTGACCATGAACAGGACCGTCATCGGGGCCACCGGCCTCGCGTTGGTGACCGCTGTGGGCATCGGCGGCTACGCCTACCTCCAGCAGGACGAGGATGTACACGTGGAGGCGTTGTGCAATCCGACGCAGTCAGATGCGGCAGAGGCCGCCCGCGCGCAGAACCTCGCCCTGGTCGACGTCGTCGAGCGCGGCCGGCTCGTCTCCAAGGGTACCGACGCCGGCATGCAGACCTTCAAGGTCCGCACTCTCGCCGTCTACAAGGGCACCTTGCCCACCGAGGCCGAGGTCGGCCTCCCGCAGGCTTCGGCGGCCAAGCTGCAGCCCGGCAGCCGCTACGAGGTGTCCGTCCTCGGGCCCGAAGGCGGTACTTGGATCGCCCGCTTCACCCGCCCGGTCCCGGCCGGGAAGACGAGCGACGCCCTCGCCGCGCACTGGAAGACGGAGATCGGCAAGCAATTCGTGGAGCCGCCGTGCTCCGACACGGCCTCGGCGCCGTGAGCACGACCGGCCAGCAGGACAGGTCGTCCCGGCGGGCGTCGAAGACAGCCCAGCGGCAGTCCCGCCCGAGGTCGGTGCATCGCACCAGGTCGGGGAACGGGATGGCGAACCGGTGCTGTCACTGCGGGAGAACGACCTCCACGGGGGGCCTCGACGGTGCGAGGTGGCCTCGGATTTCGGTCTGGCCGGGCCCCAGGTCCGTGGTTGAAACGGCACTTGTTCCGGCGTGAAGTGGCTCCGGGTTCCGGTCCGTCCCAGCGGGTCCAGCCATGTTGGTTTGCGGGACTGTTGAGGTGAGCTGATGGGCCATGAGAGAGAATGCCGCTCATGACGACTTGAAGAGCACCGGCCGGGCGGCAGCACTGGATCAAGGTCGCGAACTGGGACACGGTCGGGGACGGTGATGGCCGAATCTGTGCTGCCTGCAGGACTGAAGTCCGCTCCTACCAGTTCCGTCTCTACGCACCCGACTCCTCGATGTTCGAGCGGTGCGTCGGCTTGGCATGGTGCTCTGGGTGCCGGATCTACTCCGGTGCGATGGTTCACGTTCCTCGGGCACGTGTCCTTGTCGACGCACTGGGGCCCCTCCCTGAGGACGTGTCTGTTCGACTGCGCCGCAGCGAGGCGAAACTGGTCGACCATCTCGATCGCCAAGATCGCCAAGATCGCCAGAAGCCGTGATCCGCATCCAGACGGTGACCGGTCATCCGTGAGGACTACCTCTTCGCCTGCTGCTCGGCCTAGGTCCGGGCGAGGCGGTAGGACTCGGTGCCGGTCTCGACGATGGTGCCGTCGGAACAGCATCTCGGCGCTCCTCTGGTCAAGCTTGAGGTGTCCCAGCTCATCGATGCAGTGAAGGTCGACGCACCCGTGGCGGGCGATCGTCTTGGACGGCTGCTTCGCGTCGGCGGCTTCGATGAGCTCGTTGACGCGCTTGGCGGCCAACACACAGCGGACACGGCATCCGGTCATGGCCGCGGCCGTCCCGAGGCCGATCAGAGCAGGTGGGACTTGCCGGTGCCGGAGTCCCCGATCAGGTAGGCGTCCGGGTCGTGGAGCGTGAGCGTCGGTGCGGGACCGTCGTCGGTGGTCCGCGTGCCCGCGAGGGCGGGGTGTCACGGCCCGCTCGTGTCCGCAGTGGCAGCCGGGTGAAGGCGCGCTCCACGAGCAGGCGGGCACGACGGTCCGGGCGACGTCGGGCCAGCGCGGAGCGGGTCGGCCGGGACGCGGACGGAGCGGACGGTGGGCGGGGAGGCGTGAGGGGCGCGGAGTGCCTTCCTTCGGGGTGGGCTCGGTGCGGGGCCGGGTCCGGACGCGGGGCTCCTTGAGGTGGAGCCGGATGCCGTGGCGGCGGATGTCGAGGGAGACGGCCGCGGTCGGCCACGGGTGGCGGAGCACGGCCGCCAGCAGAGTGCGGGGACCGGCGGGCCGACGGGTGCCGCGGACCCTGGCGGTCAGGGGGCGGGTGCCACCAGGTCGAGAAGGTCGCCGGGGAGCGGCAGCCACATGCGGTACGTGCCCTCTACGGCGAGGAACCGCGAGACGTGGAGGTTCTTGGCCGTCTCTGCGCGGCCCCGCGCGTCGGGGTGCAGCAGGTACGTGTGGCGTCCGCCGGATGTGGTGTGCACCCCACGGCGACGGCGCAGACGGGGCGGGCGGCGCGGTCGTGGCATCGGCACAGGGTGAGCGGGTTGGAGACGTGGCCCAGCACGCGCGCGTGGGCCGCCATCAGGACCGGCCCGTCCGCGTCCCGCACGCCGTCCCGCACGCCGCGATGCGCCAGGCTGGCGTCGAGGCCGGCCCGCAGGGTGGGGGCGGAGCCGTCGAAGTGGTCGGCCGGGTCGAAACGGGCGAGGGGCGCAGGAGCCGGGGCGGGACGGGCAGGTCGTCGAGGTCGACCAGCCACATGTAGGTGCGGTGGCGAAGCGTGTGGCGGATCGGTGTGACGCGGATGTGGGCGATCTCGGTCTCGTACAGGGTCGGGACCGGCGGCGGAACGGCTTCGGCCGTCATCACGTCGCGCCCAGGTGACGGGCGGCCTCGACGCCGGAGCGGCAGCCGTCCTTGTGGAATCCCCGGCCCTGGTAGGCGCCGGCATACGCGGTGACGGGGGTGCGGAGGGTGGGCTGGAGGCTCTGGGCGGTCGCGGACTCCGGGGTGTGGACGGGGTGTTCGCAGGTCATGCGGGCCAGGACGGTCGATGCGTCGACGTGGTCGCCGGAGTTGAGGGTGACGATGTGCGGCTCGCCGGTACGGAGTCGCTGAAGCCTGTTCATGTCGTGGCTGACCTGGACGGCGCCCGGGCGTGCGGCGAGCGCGGCAGGAGGCTCGTGTCGCGGTGCAGGACCGTCGGGTTGCGGGAGTGGGTGAAGGCGCCGAGGACGCGCCGTTCCCGCTCGGTGGGGTCGGCGAGGAGTCGCAGGGCCTGGTCGGGATGGACCGCGATCACGACGGCGGCGTGCTCGGTGGACTCGCCGTCCGCACGGAGGCGATGGGCTTGACGATGCGTTCGACGTTTTCCGCGGAACCACCGGTGACGGTCTTCCCTTGCGGGGAGCCGGTCGCCCCGAGGAGCCCGTGGTGGTCGAGGAAGCGGAGAAGAGGTGGTGGGCGGGGTAGCGCAGGGCGGTGTCGGGGGCGCAGGAGTCGACGGCGGAGACGAGGGGGATCACGAAGTGGTTCACGAAGTGGGCGGAGAAGCGGTGTGCATGGAGAAAGCCGCCGAGGGTGGGGTTCATGTCGTCCGCGGCCAGCAGGCGGCGCGCGGCGCGGTGGAAGCGCGGGACGTCCGCGAGCATCAGCAGGTGACGGCCCCGGCGGGCGTTGCCGCCGCCGAGGAGACCCGGGGCCGCAGCCCTCGCACCGGCCGGACATACTCGTCTCGGCGTCCTGGGTGGTGACTCCCAACTCGCGGAAGGGACTCAGGAGATGGGGGTAGGTGCGCTCGTTGTGGACGACGAAGCCGGTGTCGACGTGGATTGTGCCGCCCCCGGAGGCAGGCAGTTCGTGGGTGTGCGCGTGCCCGCCGAGCGGTTCTCCGACTCGTACAGCACCACCTGGTGCGTGCGGGACAGGAGGTGGGCCGTGGTGAGGCCCGCCACCCCCGCCCCTACCACGGCGACGCTTCGTCCGTTCATCGTTCTCCCCCTTGTGTGCCCTGTGTGACGGTCGGCGGCGCCGGGCCGGTCGGTGGTCGGCGCCGGCGCGTTCGAGGCTGTGGCGCATGCGCTGGAGACCGCGGCGTGCGTGGCTCTTGACCGTGCCGAGCGGCATGCCGGTGCGGTCGGCGATCCAGGACCCGCTCGGGTTTCTCGACCGTCCGGCCCTCGTGCTCCAGGGCGGTGCCGAGGGTCTCCGCGAGCTCGGTGCGGCGGGTGCGGGCAGTCAGGGCGTCGGCGATCTTCCGGCGGGTGATGCCGGTGAGCCAGGCCGGCCGGGGTGCCCCCGCCCGGGACGGACGTCGGCCCGTCCGCGCCACGCGGCGACGAGCACCTGCCGGGTGATGTCCTCCGCCTCGCGGGGCTCGGCCGGGCCGCGGGCGATGCCGGTCGTCGGTGAGCGCGTCCGCGGTGACGAGGTCTCCGGTCGTCCGGTGTGCGGTCATGACGCTTCCTCCTCCGGGTGTGCCGCCGTCGCTGCGGGAGCGTCGGCTCCGTGACCTCAGCGGCCCCGTACTTCCTCACGGTCCGGCTGACACTCTCCTTCGCACGACTCGCACCGCTTTCGCGTCGAAATCCCGGCCGCTCGTCGCGTCGGGAGGCGTGCGGGGTCAGGCGGAGCCGCGGAGCCGCCGGAAGCGCGCCAGGCCGTCGGAGAGCCCGATCAGCGGGTCCGGGTAGTCGAGGGCCGCCCGGTCGAGTCCGGTGAGCCGCCAGGGCTCGTGGACGGCCGGGGCGTCGAGGTCCGCCAGCTCAGGGACCCAGCGGCGCACGTAGCTGCCGTCGGGGTCGTGCCGCTTGGCCTGCGCCACGGGGTTGAGGACGCGGTTGGGCCGGGTGTCCGTGCCGGTGCCGGCCGCCCACTGCCAGTTGAGCTGGTTGCTCGCCACGTCGCCGTCCACCAGCAGGCCGAGGAAATGGCGCGCCCCTTCGCGCCAGTCGATGCAGAGCGTCTTCGTCAGGAAGGAGGCGGTGATCAGCCTGCCCCGATTGTGCATCCACCCTTCGTGGGCGAGCTGGCGCATGGCGGCGTCGACGAGGGGGTAGCCGGTGCGCCCCTCCCGCCAGGCGGCGAGGTCCGCGTCGGCGTCGGCGCCCTCCCGCCAGCCCCCCGGCCGGGAGCGGTAGTCGGCTCCGGCCGCCTCGGGGCGGGCGGCCAGCACCTGGTGGTGGAAGTCGCGCCAGCAGAGCTGCCGTACGAACGCGTCGGCACCGGCCCCGCCGCGCCTGCGCGCCCGGTGCACCGCCTCGGTGGCGGAGAGGGCGCCGAAGTGGAGGTAGGGCGAGAGGCGGGAGGTGGCGTCGCCCGCCAGGTCGTCGTGGTGTTCCTCGTACGTGTCGAGGTGGTCGGCCAGCCACGAGCCGAGGCGCTTGCGTCCCAGGCTCTCCCCTCCCTCGGGGAGGGCCCGCGACACGTCCGCGACGGCGGAGCGCCGCGGGACGCGTTCGGAGCGCACGCCCGACGGCACGCGCAGCTTCCTCGGGGCGGCGAAGGGGGCGCGGAGCGGCACGGCGGCCCAGCGCCGGTGGTAGGGGGTGAAGACGGCGAAGTGGTCCGAGCCCTGCGGGAGGACGTCGCCGGGCGGGACGACGGTGACCACTCCGTCGTGCACGTACAGGCGGCAGCCGTCCGCCTCCAGCGCCCTGCGCAGACGGTCCTCGCGTCGCCGCGCGAAGGCCGTCACCCCGGCGGCCACGTGGACCTCGTCGGCCTCGGTCTGCCGTACCAGCGCCCGCACCTCGGACACCGTGTCGCCCTCCCGCACCACGAGGCGGCCGTCCCGCTCCTTCAAGGCCCGGTCGAGGTCCTGCAGACAGTCCGCGAGGAAGGCCAGCCGATTGGGCGCCGCGAATCCCGCCCGGTCCACGGCCGGGTCGCGGACGAACACCGGCACCACCTCCTCCGCCCCCTGTGCCGCGGCCCTGAGCGGCGGATGGTCGTGGACCCTGAGGTCGGAGGTGTACAGAACGACGGAGACGGTCATCGCGCGCTCTCTCTGCTCTAGGTGACGGTGACGAAGACGCTGTGCCAGCCGCTCGCCCCGTCGGGGATGGTGCGGGTGCGCTGTTCGGTCTGTACCCGCCCGGTGCCGTCGGTGGCACGGACGGTGAGGTGGTGTCCGCCAGGCGTGGCGTTCCAGCGGTAGGACCACTGGCGCCAGGTGTCGACGCCCGCCTGGGCGGCGAGGTCGGCGTCCTGCCAGGGCCCGTCGTCGACGCGGATCTGGACGCGGGTGATGCCGCGGCGCTGGGCCCAGGCGACGCCGGCGACGGTGACGGTGCCGGCGGCGGGGCGGGCGAAGGACTTGGGGGTGTCGATGCGGGACTGGGTCTTGACCGGCGCGCGGCGGGCCCACTCGCGCTTCACCCAGTACGGGTCGTAGGCGTCGAAGGTGGTGAGCTCGATGGATTCGATCCACTTGCAGGCCGACACGTAGCCGTACAGGCCGGGAACGAGCATCCGGACCGGGAAGCCGTGGACGAAGGGCAGCGGCTCGCCGTTCATGCCGACGGCGAGCATCGCGTCCCGGCCGTCCATGACGTCCTCCACCGGGGAACCGAGCGTCATGCCGTCCACCGAGCGGGCCACCAGCTGGTCGGCCCCGCCTCCTCTCGACGGCGGCGTGACCCCGCACTCGGCCAGCAGGCCGGCCAGGGGGACGCCCAGCCAGCGGGCATTGCCGATGTAGGGGCCTCCGACCTCGTTGGAGACGCAGGTGAGCGTGATGTCGCCTTCGATCAGGGGGCGGGCCAGCAGGTCGTCGAGCGTGAACGTCCGTGGCCGGGGCACGCCCTTGCCGTGGATCCGCAGCCGCCAGGTGTCCGCGTCGACCTTGGGGACGACGAGGGCCGTGTCGACCCGGTAGAAGTCGCGGTTCGGTGTCGTGAAGGCACTGATCCCCAGCACGTCGAGCCGCGCGCCCCGCGGTACGGCGGGGGCAGGGGAGGCGGGTGGGGGCAGGACGAGACCGGCGCGGGAGGCTTCGGCATCCCGGCCCCGGCGGCCGGACAGCATCCGTCCCAGGGCGCCCATGCCGGTCGCGGCGACAGCGGTGACCGCGATGGCCGCCAGGAACCCGCGTCGGCCTCCTCCGCGCACGCCCGTGTCACGGGGTGACTCCCCCACCACCGGAACGGCCTCGCCCGCCAGGACGTACAGGACCGCGGCCCCCGCCACCGCCCCGCCCAGGGAGGGCACCGCGTCACCGAGGCCGGTGGAGTCGGGCCGGCTCAGCGCGGCAGCGGCACCGACGAGCCCGAACGCCAGGACGCCGAGCGCACCGGCGTACCGGTGCCGCAGCGCCACGATTCCCAGGGACGTCGCGAAAAGCGCGAGCAGGACGAGGATGCCGAGTTGGAGGACGGTCTTGTCGTTCTCTCCGAAGGCGCGGATCGCGAAGTCCTTCACCGGGGCCGGGGCCCGGTCGACGACCGCGCCCCCGACGACCGTGACCGGCCCGGCGGCGGGCCGCACCAGGGCCGCGATCAGTTCGGCCACCGCCAGGGCCGTGTAGCCGGCCGTCAGGCCGGCGAGTGCGCCGCGGGACAGGCGGCCGAGGGTGTTCCGGAAGCTGCTCACACCCGGTCCTTCGGCAATGACCGCCCTGGGGATGGGTTCCGTCACCCGAACGAGGTGTCGTCGCTGCGGGCAAGGCACTCCATCGGCTCCGTGACGGCATCGTGACCCGTCTGGAGCCATCCGTGGCGCCGTCCGCGCCGAAGAACCTTCCGACACCGTCCGCCCGCCTCCGAAGGACCAACATGCGATGGACCCCCTCCCCCAGGACGACCGCCCCGGGCGGCTCCGTCCGGTCCCGGCGACCGGGGCCCGGCCGGTGACCCGGCCGCTCCCCTCCGATGCCCCGGGCGCGCGCTCCCGAGGCGACCTCGCCGAAGTGATGCGGAAGGTCGCCCAGGGC
This sequence comes from Streptomyces sp. R302, assembly GCF_012927245.1. GTDB lineage: Bacteria > Actinomycetota > Actinomycetes > Streptomycetales > Streptomycetaceae > Streptomyces. The sequence continues at coordinate 483,357 of NZ_JABBGE010000005.1, read as the reverse complement.
GACAAACAGTCCTTCTCCAGGCTCTACGACGCCCTCGCGCCCCTGGTGTTCGGCGTCGTGCTCCGAGTGGTGCGCGACCGGTCCCAGTCCGAGGAGGTCACCCAGGAAGTCATGATCGACCTGTGGCGGCAGGCCGCCCGATACCGGCCCGTGGCCGGCAGCGTCACGACCTGGGCCGCGACCATCGCCCACCGGCGGGCCGTGGACCGTGTCCGGTCCGCCCAGTCGGCCTCCGACCGTGAGCACACCCAGGCGGCGCGCGAGCACACCACCGCCTTCGACGAGGTCGCCGAGCGGGTCGAGACCCGGTTGGAGAGCGAGCAGGTACGCCGATGCCTGCGCGGCCTGACCGAGCTCCAGTGTCAGGCCATCGTCCTCGCCTACTACGGGGGCCTCACGTACCGTGAAGTCGCCCAGGCCCTGCAGACCCCGCTTCCCACCGTCAAGACACGCATTCGCGACGGACTGATCCGCCTCCGCGACTGCATGGGGGTGACCGCGTGAACCGCCACCGCTCCGACATCCACTCCCTCGCGGCCGCCTACACGCTCCACGCACTCGACACCGCCGAGCGGGAGGAGTTCGTCGCCCACCTCGCGCACTGCGAAGTCTGCCGCGGGGACGTGACCGAGTTCGAGGCGACGGCCGCCCGGCTGGCGTCCGCCGTCGGACAGGACCCTCCGGCCGCGCTCAGGCAGCGGACGCTGGCCGCCGTCGAGAGCGTGCGCCAGGTGCCGCCGCGGGTCCCCGCCGCTCCCCCGGTGGCGGGCCTCGCCCGGAGGCTGAAGCGCCGGGCGGTGCCGCTCGCGCTCGCCGCCGCCGTCGTCGCCGCCGCAGCGTTCGGCGGCCTCGCCGCCTGGCAGCACCGGCAGAACGAGGACGCGCAGCACCGGGCCCGTCAGGTCCAGCGACAGCTCGACGCCGTCAGCGACGTGCTGGCCGCACCCGACGCCCGGGCCGTGCACGGACGGACGACGAACGGCGCCCTGGCCACGGTCGTCTCCTCGGAACGGCAGAACCGGGCCGTGTTCACCGCGACCGGGCTGCCCGCCCCGGCCCAGGGTCACACCTACCAGCTGTGGCTCGACCACGACGGCACGATGCGATCGGCCGGGTTCATCCGCTCCGACGGCACCGTCCTCGTCGACGGCGACCCCGCCGACGCGACCGTGGTGGGGCTCACCGTCGAACCGGAGGGTGGATCCGCGCGGCCCACCACGCAGCCCCTGCTCCTCCTCACCCTCCCCTCCTGACCTTCTCCTTCCCGTCGGCGGCCGGGGCGCGTCCACGCGCCCCGGCGGGGAAACGGGTCAGGGCCGGTGGCGGAGCGCGCCCGGCCGCCGGAGCGTGGCACCGATGTCCCGGACGAGGGCCGGCACCAGGAACGACCGGACGACGAGAGCGTCGAGCAGGACGCCGAAGGCGACGATGAAGGCGACGATGAAGGCGACGATGAAGGCGATCTGGACGGGGAACCCCAGCGGGATCCCCGTCCAGGGCGGCGCAGGTAGCGGCGAGGGTGGCGGCGAGGACGACACCGGCCGAGGTGATGAGCCCGCCCGTGCCGACGGGCCCCCGGCGCGGGCCCTCGCGAGTGCCGTGCGGTTCCGTCTCCTCGCGCACCCGCGACATCGGGATCTGCTGGCGGGCCGGCTCGCGTCCGGCCGCGACCTGCCCGCCCTCTCCGCCCTGTCGGGGGTCTTCTTGGGGCGGAGCATGCTGCGCGGTCCCACTGCCTGCCGGCCGAGGGGTTCGGCGCGGTGCCCGCCCGGCTCGCCTCGCGGCTGCCGCAGGACGTAGTGCGGACCGGCTCCTCGTCTCCGTCCTGACGCCCGACGGCGTGGCTCTCGCGGACGGGCGGCGAGGTGCGGTCTCGCGCGGTCGTCGTCGCCATCGGGCCGGGGGGCAGCGGCGGAACTGCTTCCCGGGGCTCCGCGTCCCGGACGGCCGAACCGTGACCACGTTGCACCACGCGACCGCCCGGCCTCCCCCGGGCGAGACACTGCTGGTCGTCGACACGCGGCGCGGATTGCTCGACTCCCGCGTCCTCACCGCCGTCCGGCCCGGCTTCTCCGCCGACGGCCGGGCGCTGGTGTCCACCTCCTTGCTCGGCTCTCCCCGCCCGGCGGACACGGACGCCGCCCTGCGGACCCTGGGCGAGGCGTACGGCACGGACACGTTCGACTGGGAGGCCGTCCGCCGCGTCACGGTCCCTGACGCCACGTCGCTGTCCCGGACCACGCGGTGGGCTCCCGGCCGGTACGTGTGCGGGGGCCGTCGGGCGACCGGTTCCCTCCAGAGTGCGCTCGCTTCGGGGACGCGGGCGGCCCGCACCGTACGCGGATGGCCCCGCGCCCTTCGGCAGAAGGGCGCGGGGCGGTGGGATGTCCAGACCGTCGGAACCCGGCCTACTCGGGCATGAGGACGGTGTCGACGACGTAGACGTCGGCGTTGGCCGTCCTCACGTTGCCGCAGACGACCTCGGAGGTGGCGTTGACGGTGTACTCCTCTCCGGATCCCCGGGTGGTGATCTTGCCCTTCTGGAGGGTCTCGAAGGAGCCGTTCTCCAGCTGTTCGGGGGTGATCCTCTGGCCGACGACGTGGTAGGTGAGGATCTCGGTGAGCGTGGCCTTGTCGGCGAGGACCTTGTCGAGGTCGGCCTTCGGGATCTTGGCGAAGGCGTCGTTCGTCGGCGCGAACACCGTGATGCCCTCCGCGTTGTTGAGGGTGTCGACGAGACCGGCCTTCTCGACGGCGGCGACCAGGGTGGACAGCGCCGGGTTGTTCGAAGCGGCGGTCGCAACGGGGTCCTTCGCCATGCCGTCGAAGGAGCCCGCGCCCTCCTTCGGCACTCCCGCACAGGCCGGACCGAACGGCGCGTCCATCGCCGTCGCGCCCTCCGCCGGGGTCTCGGTGCCGATCGGGTCCGCGGCGGCGGTTGCGGAGGCCGCGGCCTTGGTGTCGCCGTCGGAGTCCGAGCAGGCGGCGAGCGAGAAGGGGAGAACCACGGCGGCGGTCACGGCGATCGCGCCACGACGGATGCGCGGAGAGTTCATGGCTGTTGCTCCTTGAGGGTTCTTCGTCCGGTCCCACGGGAATCCGGGGCGTTCCGTCCGTACCGGCGCTCCGAAGGCGGGTCCGGGGGTCGGGGTGAATGTGGGCAGCGGTGCGCCGTCCGCGGACGGAGGTTCACCGGGCACCTGAGTGGTCCACGGACACGCCGACCGGGGCGATCGGGGCGACCGGGGCGACCGTCCGACGGACTCGCCGGGAGAGGTGACGGGGAGGCCGAGGGGGTTTCGGGTGGCGGTGGTTCGGCGGGGGGTGCCGCTGTGGAAGGTGCTCACGTCCCGTCATTCGGCGCTGCCCGCCCGATGGATGGGCCCTTCACCCGGACGAGTGAGACGGGTCGGGTCCGGCGAGATCTCCCCGCCCTGGCGCGACTGCCGGTGGGGACGGCGCCCGTCCGGGCTCTTCCGTTCCACCGCGCACGGAACCGGCGCGAGGGGTCGGCGAGCCGGCGCTCCCGTGTGCGTACGGCGGTGTGGGAAAGGACCGTCAGGAGGACGGCGCCCTCCCTCGTCCCGGAGACGGCGGCACCCCGTTCGGGGCGTGCCCTCTCGCGCGTCCGGCGGGCTCCTCGTCCGGTGGGGTTCCCGCCACCGTACCGGCGGGTTCCCGGGGCACCGCCGGCTCGGGCGGGTGCCTCCCCCGGCTCTCCCCGCCCAGGCTCATCAGTGCTCCGCACCGCACGCGTCGCCCCTTCGGCACCTTCGCGGCTTCATCAGGGCTTCCCCTGGACACTGCCCGGATGCGTGCGGCGAGGCAGGGGCCGGCCTTCGTCCGGTCGGCGCTGCGCGTGCCTCTCGGCCCGTCCGGGCAGCGGAGATCACCTACGGTCCGGTACCTGCCGTCCCCGACCGGTCGCCCTCCGTCTCGGCGGTCCGGGTGATGTTCCTGGCCATGCCTCCGAAGACCACGGCGTGGAACGGGGCGACCCCCCACCAGTACGCCTGCCCTGCGAGGCCCCGGGGGTGGAAGAGCGCCCGCTGACGGTACGACGTCCGCCCCTGCTCGTCCCGGTCGACGGCCATCTCCAGCCACGCGAGACCCGGCAGGCGCATCTCGGCCCGGAGGCGCAGCAGGCGGCCGCGGTCGATCGCCTCCACGCGCCAGAAGTCCAGCGCGTCGCCGACCCGGAGGCGTTCCGCGTCCCTGCGTCCCCGGCGCAGTCCCACTCCCCCGGCGAGCCGGTCCGCCCACCCCCGGACGGCCCAGGCCAGCGGGAAGGAGTACCAGCCGTTCTCCCCGCCCACTCCCTCGATGACCCGCCACAGCGCCTCGGGGCTCGCGTCGACGGTGCGGGCGCGTTCGTCGGTGTAGAGACTGCCGCCCGCCCAGTCCGGGTCGGTCGGCAGCGGGTCGCTCGGCGCCCCGGGCGGTGAGGCGGTGGACCACCGGGTGGTGACCCGTGCCTCCCGTACGCGGCGGAGGGCCAGCCGGAGTGACTCGTCGAAGGGGATGGGCCGGCCGGGGCCGTCCGGGACGTACCGGGTGATGTCGTTCTCGGTGCGGACCACCTCGTGCCGGAGCGATTCCGTGAGGGGCCGGGCCAGGGCGGCCGGCACGGGTGTGACGAGACCGATCCACTGGCTGGACAGCCGGGGGGTGAGGACCGGCACGGGCACGATGAGGCGCCGGCGGAGCCCCGCGACCTCCGCGTACCTCTCCATCATCTGCCGGTACGTGAGCACGTCGGGACCTCCGACGTCGAAGGTCCGGTTCACGTCCGCGGGCATGGCGGCGCTCCCCACCAGGTACCTCAGCACGTCGCGGACCGCGATGGGCTGGACCCGGGTGCCGACCCAGCTGGGGGTGACCATGACGGGAAGCCGTTCGGTCAGGTACCGGAGCATCTCGAAGGAGGCCGATCCGGAGCCGATGACGACGGCGGCCCGCAGGACAGCGGTGGGGACGCCCGAGTCGAGGAGGATACGGCCCACCTCGGTGCGGGAGCGGAGGTGCGGGGAGAGCTCGTTCTCCGGGACTCCGCGCGGGGTCAGGCCGCCCAGGTAGACGATGCGCCGTACCCCGGCGGCGCGGGCCTCGGCGGCGAAGGCGCGGGCGGCGAGCCGGTCGGTGTCCTCGAAGCGTGCGGTCGAACTCATGGAGTGGACCAGGTAGTAGGCGACGTCCACGCCGGTGAACGCCTCGCGCAGGCTGTCGGCGACCGTGACGTCACCGCGTACGGTCTCCACTCTGTCGGCCCAGGGGAAGTCGCGGAGCTTGTCCGGATGCCTGGCGAGACAGCGCACGCGGTACCCGCTGTCGAGCAGCTCGGGTACAAGTCGGCCCCCGATGTATCCGCTCGCGCCGGTGACGAGACAGCGGGGGGCCTCGGACGATGTGGGAGTGACCATGTGCTGATCCGTTTCACGGAGTTCCGGGCCGTACACGCCTCATGCGGGTTCTTCGTCGTCACGGGGGCGCCCGGACGCCGGTCAGGCGCCCGGCCGTGGCCGGGCCCGGTGGCTCGACGCGCCCTCACTTCGGCATGAGCACGGTGTCGATGAGGTGCACGGTCGCGTGGGACGTCTGTACATCGCCGCAGACGACGGAGGCGGTGTCGTTCACCTTGTTCGGAGCGGCGGTCGCCACCGGGTCGTCGGCCATGCCGGCGAAGGAGCCGGCCCCCTGCTCGGGCACCGAGGCGCAGGCCGGACCGAACGGGGCACCGCCGTCGTCGGCCGACGCCTGCGGGGCGAGAGTTCCGAAAGAGACCGCGAGGGCCGCGGCGGCCGGTACGGCCGGGACGCGGCGCCGGGTGAACGTGGCGTTCATGACGTGCTCCTCCCGCCGGCCGGACACCGAGGAGTCGCGGCCGTGGATCGATTGACCTTCCAACCGGACATTCAGCGCGAAGCGGTCCTCCGGATGGGGTCGACGGCACCTTTCTTCCCGAACGCCGTCCCCGGCCCGTACGCCGTCCCCGGCCCGCGCGCCGTCCCGGGCGGGCTCTTCGGGGAAGGTCTCGGGGTGGTCGTCGGGGGCGTACTAAATCGCTGGTCGGAGCAGTCGTCCGCGCGGAAGGATGGGGTTCCTCGAAACCAGGAGGAACCCCATGAGCCAGGAGTACCTGACTCTCGACGCGCTGCTGCCGCCCCAGGAGCTGGCGGCGGCGGTCGGAGCCGGGCACGTGACCCGCAAGTCGCACCCCGAGCTGCCGCTGTCCATCTACACGTACACGCGCAGCTGTCAGTACGAAGGCGTCTGGAACAGCGTCACCACCCGTTGCCGCGGCCTCGTCGCCGACGACCGCACCGGCCGGATCGTCGCCTTTCCGCTGCCGAAGTTCTTCAACGTCTCCGAGCACGAGTCCGGTCGGCCCTACGCGCCGGCGCTGCCCGACGAGCCGTTCGAGGTGTACGAGAAGGTCGACGGCAGCCTGGGCCTGGTCTTCCACTACGCAGGGCGGTGGCGGGTCGCCTCGAAGGGTTCGTTCATCAGTGCCCAGGCGACCTGGGCGCAGCGTCGGCTCGATGCCGCCGACACCTCGCGGCTGGTGCCGGGGGTGACGTACCTCATGGAGATCGTCTATCCGCAGAACCGCATCGTCGTGGACTACGGCGACCGGCGGGACCTCGTCCTGCTCGCCGCGTTCGGGCCGGACGGCGCGGAGCTCGGTCTCGCCGGGGCGGCGGCCGCGTGGAGCGGCATCGGGTCGGTGGTCACCGTGCATCCGCCGATGCCGCTCGAAGCGCTCGTCAAGCTGACCGAGACGAACACGCTGCCCGACGGCGCCGCCGCCACCGGTACGGACGCGGAGGGTTTCGTGCTGCGTTTCGCGTCCGGGGTGCGCGCCAAGGCCAAGCTGGCGGAGTACGTACGGCTCCACAAGGTCCTCACCGGGGTCACCGAGCGGGACATCTGGCGCGGGCACGGCGTGCAGCGTTTCGCCGGTGTCTCCGTCAAGCGTCTCGCCCAGGGCCTCGGTCTGTCCGTCGCGGAGCTCGAGGGGATCCGTTCGCAGGGCGGGCGGCCCCTGGAGGCTCTTCTGGAACAGGTGCCGGACGAGTTCGACGCCTGGGTCCGGTCCGTCATCGCAGGGTTCGAGGAGGCGTTCGCCGCCCGTGAGCGGGCCATCGACGAGGCATACGAGCGGCTCGCCCCTCTCGCCGCCGACCGGGGCGCGTTCGCCCGCGCCGTCAAGGAGCTGGCCGATCCGGGTCTACGGTCGGCGATGTTCCTGCGGCTCGACGGCCGTCCCACCGACCTGTTCGTGTGGCGTGGCCTGCGCCCCGAGACCGCCGACCCCTTCACCACCGACGAGGAGAACTGACCGTGCCCGTGGTCCATGTGATGACCGGACTGCCCGCCTCCGGCAAGACGACGGCCGCCCGCGCTCTGCAGGAGCGCGCCGAGGGGCGGATGCGCCGGGTCAACCTCGACGACCTGCGCGCCATGCTCGACCTGCCGAGCGGTGACCGCCGCTCGCGGGTTCACGAGCAGACGGTGCTCGACATCCAGGACACCGCCGTGCGCACGGCCGTCGACGGCGGCTTCGACGTCGTCGTCGACAACACCCACCTCACCCCCCACGTCCCGCGGAGGCTGAAGGCCGCCCTGACCGGCCGTGAGGCCACCTTCGTCGTGCACGACTTCACCTCCGTGCCCGTCGACGAGTGCGTCCGCCGCGACGCGGCCCGCGAGCGGCCCGTAGGCGAGGAGATCATCCGTATCCTCGCCGAGAAGCACGCCAAGGCCACCCGTGGCGGCTGGCGGCTCACCGACGACTGGCTCAACGACCGGCCCACCGTCACCCCGTACTCCCCCGACACCGCGCTGCCGTCGGCCGTCCTGTGCGACATCGACGGCACCCTCGCGCTGCGCGGCGACCGCGGACCGTACGACTTCAGCCGCTGCGACCTCGACCTGCTCAACGTCCCGGTCCGCGACGCCCTGCGCGCCTTCCACGGCTCCCATCGGGACCGTATCGTCCTCCTCTCCGGCCGCAGCGAGGACCATCGCGCCCTGACCGAGGCCTGGCTGGAGCGGTACGAGGTGCCCTACGACGAGCTGTGGATGCGCGCCTCCGGCGACGGCCGCTCCGACGACCTCGTCAAGACCGAGCTGTTCGACGCACACGTCCGCCATCGCTACGCGGTCCGTGTGTCGCTGGACGACCGGGACCGGGTGGTCGCGGTGTGGCGCCGGATGGGGCTGCCCACCTGGCAGGTCAACTACGGCAATTTCTGAGCCCCACGGGGAGGTGGCCTGTCGCATCCCTCGCCGTTGCGGCAGGCCGCTTGCCCGCTGGTGGTTCTTGAGACGGTCGGGGCGGGTGAGCAGGAGCGGGCCGGTCGCCGGGGCGAGAGGGCGGGCCGGTCTCGACTTCTTCGCGGACGGCTTCGCGGAGGTTCTGCCCCAGGTGCCGGCGGTCGCTGATCCGGACCGCGTCGGGCGGGACGACATCGGCGTGCCGGGCGGTCTCGCCGAGGAACAACTCGTCGACCACGACCAGCGGGCAGGCGTCGAGCGCTTGCGCGACGCGCCGGCTGTCGGGGTCGGTGGCGCACACATCCTCGCCGATGATCCACAGGGCCTGGAGCCTGCCGTCGCGGGCCGCCTCGAACATCTCGGGAATCCTGAGGCCCGGCGCGGGCGGCACCGGCCTGCCCCACACCGCCTCCGCCCGGGCGCGGGCCTCGGGGTCGGTGAGGCGGCCGTAGCCGGGGAGCAGGTCGGGCAGCGCACCCATGTCGGAGGCGCCCCGGACGTTGTTCTGGCCGCGCAGCGGGCTGATCCCCAACCGCCGGCCGGTGCCTCCCACGGCGCCGCGCGGGATGGGCAGGTTGGCCAGGGTGCGCACGCCGTCGGTGCCGTGGAGGTGCTCGGTGACACCGAGCCCGTACACGACGGCGGGCCGCTCGGCGTGGCCGTAGAGCAGAGCGGCCCCGCGGATGTCCTCGGCGGGGACGCCGGTGATCCCGGCGACCCGCCCGGGTGGATAGTCCGCCAGGAGCGCGGTGAGCTCGGCCAGCCCGGTGGCCCGGTCGCGGAGGAACCCGGAGTCGATCAGGTCCTCCGCCACGAGGACGTGCGCGAGGCCGTGGAAGAGCGCGACATTGGTGCCGGGGCGGGGGGCGCAGGTGGACGTCGGCGTGGCGGGCGAGGCCCACGGCCCGCGGGTCGGCGACGACGAGCGCGGCGCCGTCCAGGGCGCGCTGGAGGAGGCGTGCGCCGACGACGGGGTGGGCCTCCACCGGATTGGCGCCGACGACGAGGAGGCAGTCGGCCGCCGCGACGTCGTCGAAGGAGTCGGTTCCGCCGGCGCGCCCGAAGGCGGCGGTGAGTCCCGCGGCGGACGGGGCGTGGCAGAGGCGGGAGCAGTTGTCGACGTTGTTCGTGCCGATGACGGTCCGCAGGAACTTCTGGACGAGGTAGTTCTCCTCGTTGGTGGCACGGGCGGACGAGATGGCGGCGACCGACCGGGCGCCGCCGCGCTCGCCGGCGGCGCCCAGTCCGTCCGCGACGACCCCGATCGCCTCGTCCCAGCTCACCGGGGTCAGGGCGCCGGCGCGCCGGACCAGGGGTTCGGTGAGGCGTTCGGCCGAGGTGAGGTAGCCGTACGAGAAGCGGCCCTTCACGCAGGCGTGCCCCAGGTTGACCGGGCCGTCGCGAGCCGGCAGTACGGCGGCGACGCGCTCGTCCCGGACGACGACGTCCAGCGCGCAGCCGACCCCGCAGTACCCGCAGGTGGTGCGCACGCGGCCGGTGGCCGGTGGCCGTGAGGTGAGGCCCCGGGCGGGACCGGGCTGGGTGATCGCGCCGGTGGGGCACGTGTCGACGCAGCCGCCGCAGGCGACGCAGTCGGATCCGGCCCAGGGCCCGCCGGTCCCGGGCGCGACGACCGTGTCGGCTCCGCGTCCCGTGAGGGTGAGGGCGAAGGTGCCCTGGACGTCGGAGCACATGCGGACGCAGCGGCCGCAGGCGATGCAGAGGTCCCGGTCGAGGTGGACGTACGGGTGGGTGTCGTCGCGCCCCCGCGCCGCGATCCCGGTGGCCGCGTCCGGCGTGATGCCCGCGGCTCGACATGCCTCGGCCAGTTCGCTCGGCGGGTCCTGGGCGAGTGCGTGCGGCGGAAGCGCGGAGGCGATGAGGGCCACGGCGTCCCGCCGCAGGTTCCGGATCTCCTCGCCGGCCGTGTCGACCTCCATGCCCGGGGCGGCGGGGGTGACGCAGGCGGCGACGGTCCGCCCGCCGATCCGCACGAGGCAGGTCCGGCACGAACCGACGGACCGGAGGCGGTCGTCGTGGCAGAGGGAGGGCAGTTCGGCGCCCGCGGCCCGCGCCGCGTCGAGCAAGGTGGCTCCGCCGGGCAGGTCGACGGCCAGGCCGTCGACCCGGAGGCGGGTCACCGGTCCCACCCCTCAAGGGCGTTCCCGTAGGCGCGGGCGAGGCTGCGGACGGCGAGGGGGACCCGGCGGCCGAAGGCGCAGAGGCTCGCCTCGCCCATGAGACGCGCCAGGCTCCCGTACGCCTCACCGGGTGCGGGGCCTTTCTCCTGGGCGAGCCTGAGACCCCGACGGGTCCCGACGCGGCAGGGCGAACAGGCCCCGCAGCTCTCGTCAGCCGCGAACTCCCACACATGGCGGAGCAGTTCGCGTGGATCGCTCACGGAGCGCGTCGTGCCGCCCACGCGACTCCGCGGGCGTCCGGCGGGCCATGTTCCCAGCCTGGCCGGGCGCACGCCCTCCCGCATCCCGACGGCCCCCCACGGCGCGACCTACGACTCTCCGCTCCGCAGAGCGCTCAGCCGCCTGCGGTACTCCTCCTCGTCGATCTCACCGCGGGCCAACCGCTCGCCGAGGATCCGCTCCGGCCCCGTGGGTCCGTCCTGACGCGCGGGACGTTCGGCTGCCCGGTCCAGCGCTCGGAAGATCAACACGACGGCGGTGATCAGGAGTCCCCAGAAAAGGATCATTCCGGCCGACATGGCGAACCAGCCCCATCCGTTCATGCCGTCGCCGTTCCAGAACATCATGGCCACTCACACTCCCGACGGCCGGTCGGCCCCGGCCGGGCGGAACCCCGACCGTCGCGACCTCCTCTCCTCACGGTGCGCCGCCCGGCGCTCCGCGCACAGGGCCGGTCGGCCCCCCGCGAGGGCCGATCGGACGCGGAAAGGGAAAGGGGGCCCCGGGAGGTGCCGTGATCCGAAGCACCGGGAAAGCCCCTCCACGGAAAGCACCGGCCGTCAACGGATGATGCTGATCCTGGCCACGACCGGGTTCACCCTCTGTTTCCGGGCCTGGGCCCTCCTCGCGCCGCTCGGCCCGCGCCTGCGGGACGACCTCGGCCTCACGTCGTCCGAGCAGTCCCTGGTGGTCGCCGTCCCGGTCGTGGTCGGCGCGCTCGGCAGGATCCCGGCGGGGGCACTCACGGACCGCTGGGGAGCACGCCGGGTCTTCCCCGTCGTCGCCGCCCTGACCGTCTCCCCGTGCTCTGCCTGGGCCACCTCGCCGGGACACTGGCTCACGCGGGTTCGGGGGCGGTCTTCGCCCTCGTCGCACGTCTCGTGCCGGCGGAACGCGTCGGCTCGGTGACGGGCGGGGTCGGAGCGGCGGGCGGCCTCGGCGGGTTCTTCCCGCCGCCGGCCGACCTCCACGGTCGTCCGGCGACGTGCCCACGCGGCCGAGGAGGCACGGCCCTGACCAGCCGCTCCTCACGGGGCCGGTCGGCCCCGGGTACGGGACCGGATGGCCGTGGCGGCCGATCGCCTCCGGGGTCTCGTATGAAGGGTATGAACAGTGACCGCCCCCTTCTGGTCGCCACAGGAGTCCGCAAGATCTACCGGACGGGCTCGGTCGCGGTCACGGCCCTGGACGATCTGGATCTCGTCGTGGAGCACGGGGAACTCGTGGCGGTCATGGGTCCGTCCGGCTCCGGCAAGACCACCCTGCTGAACTGCCTCTCCGGACTCGACGACATCGACGGCGGCCGGGTCGAGATCGACGGTCACGACCTCTTCGCGATGGCGGACGCCGCGCGCACGGAGCACCGGGCCCGCACCATGGGCTTCGTCTTCCAGTCGTTCAACCTCATCCCGGTCTTCTCCGCGGCGGAGAACGTCGAACTGCCCCTGCTGCTCGTGGGCACCCGACCGCGCGAGGCGCGGCGACGGGCGCTGGCCACACTCGACCGCGTCGGCCTCGCCCATCGGGTCGAGCACCGGCCCAGCGAGCTGTCCGGCGGCGAACAGCAGCGCGTGACCATCGCACGTGCCCTCGTCGGACGGCCGGCGATCGTGTGGGCGGACGAACCGACCGGCAACCTCGACAGCGCGATGGCCGGCCAGGTGATGGACCTGCTGTGCGACCTCAACCGCGACGAGGGCCAGACGATCGTCCTGGTCACCCATGACAGCGCCATCGGGGCGCGGGTCCCCCGCCTGATCCGGATGCGTGACGGGCGGTTGGTCGACGACGTCCGTCAGGCCGTCGCCGGCCGGGCCGTGGCACGCGACGCCACTCGGGGCTGATCATGTACCCGAACCTGCTCCTCCCCCTGCTCGTGGCACTGGCGCTCGCCCTGGCGGCCCTCGTCCTGATCGCCGTCCGGCAGCCGGTGTCACGCAGGCTGGCCTTCCGGCAGGTCGCCCGTCGACGTACCGAGGCCGCTCTGGTGATCGGCGGATCGATGCTCGGCACGGCCATCGTGATCGGGGCCCTGGTCGTCGGCGACACCCTGAACTTCTCCGTGCGGCAGGAGGCGTACCGCACCCTGGGCCCGGTGGACGAGCGCGTCGTCGCCCCGCCCGGCCCGGCCGGACGCACCGTCGCGGAGCGGCTGGCGGCCCTGACCGGTGATCCCGACGTCGACGGAGTGCTGACCGTCCGGACCGCGCAGGCGTCCGCCCTCAGCTCCACCGGGGGCCACCCGGTCGCCGAACCGCGGGTCCTCGCCTGGCAGATGGACTTCGCCGACGCCTCCCGCTTCGGTGCGCCGGGCGGCGACTCGGGTCTCGACGGACCGAACCCGGAGCCCGGACAGGTCGTGGTCAACGAACCGCTGGCCCGGTCCCTGAACGTGCGCACCGGGGACTCGCTCACCCTGTACCTGTTCGGGACGCCCGGAACCTACCGGGTCGAGCGCGTGCTGCCGGAGCAGGGCCTCGCCGGTGTGGGTATCGGAGGACGTCTGAACCGCAACGCGTTCCTGGCTCCGGGAACCCTGGACGCCGCCGCCCGCGCGGCGGGCACGGAAGCACGCTCGGTCACCTTCGTGTCCAACCGGGGCGGTGTCGAGGGCGGAAACGCGCTGACGCCGCAGGTCACGGCCGACATACGTGGTGCCTTGGGTCCTCTGGCCGAGCAGGCGGCGATCGACATGCCGAAACAGACGGTGCTGCGGGACGCGAAGCAGGCAGGGGACTCGCTCGGCGCGCTGTTCCTGATGATCGGGAGCTTCAGCATCATCGCGGGCGCCCTGCTTCTGGTGAACATCTTCGTGATGCTCGGGGAGGAACGGAAGGCCCAGATGGGCATGGTGCGGGCGATCGGCATGAAACGCTCGCGGCTCGTCGGGTCCTTCACGCTCGAAGGAGCCGCCTACGCGCTGATGTCCGCGCTGCCGGGCGTCGGCATCGGGATCGCCGTCGGCTGGGGCGTCGCCGTGGTGGCCGCGGAGATCTTCCAGGGCTGGTCGGTCGGCGGCAGCAGCATCCGCATCACCTTCGACGTCACTCCCACGAGCGTCCTCAACGGGCTCGCCATGGGGCTGCTCATCGCCTTCGCCGCGATCCTGGCGACCAGCGTCCGCATCAGCAGGTTCAACATCATCGCGGCCATCCGCGACCTCCCCGCCTCACCCGGCCGGGGACCGCGTCGCCGGCGGGTGGCGGTAGCGGCCACCCTGGCCGTCCTGTGCGCGGTCGCGGCCGTCCCGGCGGTGGCGCGCAGCCAGCCGGACGCGACCTATCTCCTGCCGGCGCTCGCCCTCGCCTTCGCCGCCCCGGTCCTCCTGCTCGTGCTGCCGCGGCACACGGTCACCAGCCTGGTCGCGGGCTCGGTTCTGGCCTGGACCCTCCTGGCTCCCGTCGTACGCCCCCGCATCTTCGACACGCCTTCCATGTCCGTCTACGTCATCCAAGGCGCCCTCGCGGCGTTCTCCGCGGTGATCCTCGTCAGCGACAACCAGAAGGGGGTGCTCCGCCCCGTACGACGGCTCCTCGAACGGCCGTCCGAGTCGGGCCTGGCCGCACGGCTCGCGGTCGCCTACCCGCTGGCGAAAAAGTTCCGTACGGGGGCGACGCTCGTGATGTACACCCTGATCGTGTTCGTGCTCGTCCTGCTCACGGAGATCTCCGGGATCCTGCGCGCGGGTGTCGACGGAGTCGTCGACGACGCCACGGCCGGATACTCGCTCCGGCTCGACTACAACCCCCAGGTCGCGGGCGAGCACCTGGTCGACGGGTTGCGGACCAGCCCTTCCACGTACGGGATCTCGGCCGTCACTCCCCTGCTGAACGCCACCGGTCGGGCCACCGACCCCGGCCACCGCGATACCCGGGCCCTGGACGTCGCCGCCGTCGGCGTGCCTGACGGCGCGATCACGGGCATCACCTTCCGCGAACGGCTGCCCGGGCTCGCGACCGACCCCGCGGTCTGGCGCGCGCTCGCCGCCGATCCCCGCTACGTCGTCCTCGACGGATTCTTCGGCAGCACGGGCGGCCCGGCCGGCGACTACTACGACCCGGGCGACGCCCTCGTCGTCACCGACCCCCGCACCGGGCGCAGCGAACAGAAGGTCATCGCCGGCGTGCTCAGCAACGGCATGGTCTTCTACCCCGGCACCGGCGCGAGCTCCACCACGTACCCCGTGGTGATGAGCGAGCGCGCGGCGCGCGAGCTCTTCGGCGCGCAGGCGCAGAACGCCTCCGCACTGGTGAGGACTGCTGACGGGACCTCCCCCGACGCCCTGGCCACCCGTCTGCAGGGCGAGCAGCTCTCGTCCAGCCTGGTCGCCACGCCCATCGAGTCGGAGATCCGCGAGCAGTTCGACTCCAGTACGGCCTTCTTCCGCCTCATGCAGGGCTTCCTCGCCCTGGGGCTGGGCGTGGGCGTCACCGGGCTCGGCGTCGTCATGGTCCGTGCGGTACGCGAACGTCGGCGCACCATCGGCATCCTGCGGGCCCTCGGCTTCCGGGCCCGCACCGTCCAGCGGTCCTTCCTCTGGGAGAGCGCCTTCGTCACACTGGAGGGAATCACCCTGGGCTGCCTGCTGGGCGTGCTGACGACGTGGCTGATGTACCGGAACAGCGCCGCTTTCGAAGGCCTCGAAGGAGGCTTCCCCATCGAGTGGGCGAGCATCGGCGCTCTGGGCGCGGCCACCTTCGCCGCCTCTCTCCTGGCCACCTTGGGCCCGGCACGCCGAGCGGCCGCCATCCGCCCGGCCCGCGCGGTCCGGGTGACGGACTGACCCTGTGGACGGGCAGGCGGAGCCGTGATCTCCGCGGGAACCGCACCCGCTCGCGCATGCGCGTCCGCCGCGAATGGCTTCTCGACCCGACGGCCGTCCCGACCTGGGTTGACACCGCCCTGAGGCAGACGACATCAGGTTTCGCCGAAGGTCCGTCGGTAGGCGCCAGGTGTGGTGCCGAGATGCGCGCGGAAGTGGCGGCGCAGGTTGACCGCCGAGGCGAGCCCGACCCGGGTGGCGATCGCCTCCACCGGCAGATCGGTCTGTTCCAGCAGGATGCGGGCGGCATCGAGGCGCTGGGCGAGCAGCCACTTCCCCGGGCTGGTGCCGAGGTGTTCGGTGAACCGCCGGGCGAGGGTACGGGTGGACAGGCCGGCGTGTTCGGCGAGGTGGTCGAGGGTCAGCCGGGTGTCGAGGCGTGAGGTGGCCCATTCCAGCAGGGGCGCCAACGACTCGTCCGGCCTGGCCGGGGCGGTGGGCGCGGCGTACTGGAGCTGGCTGCCTTCCCGGTGCGGCGGCAGGACCATGCGCCGGGCGATCCCGGCGGCGTACGCCGCCCCGAGGTCGGACCGTACGAGGTACAGGCACAGGTCGATGCCCGCGCCGGTCCCGGCGCTGGTCGCCACGTCGCCGTGGTCCACGAAGAGGACGTCCGGATCCACCTGTACCTGGGGAAATGCGGCGGCGAACCGGGCGGCGCCGCGCCAGTGGGTGGTGGCGCGACGGCCGTCGAGCAGTCCGGCCTGCGCGAGGACGAACGCCCCCGTGCAGATCGCGACGATCCTCGCCCCGCGCCGGTGGGCGCGCCGCAGCGCCTCGACGACGTCCTGGGACACGGGCACGTCCGGCGGCTGCAGGCCGGGGACGACCACGGTGTCCGCCTCCCGCAGGGCGGACAGTCCCGCCTCGACGAGCATCGTGTAGCCGGCGCCGCTCGGCACGGGTCCGGGCCGCTCGGCGCAGACCCGGAAGTCGTAGCGGGGCGGCGCGTCCGGCGGGGCGATGCCGAACACGTCCAGGGAACGGGCGGCCTCCGCGCCGGTCTTGTCGCGCTCCTGCGTCAGCGGCCACAGTTTGGGCGTGACGAAGATGTCGTCGCGTTCGAGACCTGCCCGCCGCATGCCACGGCGCAGACCTCCACCGGCTCCGGTCTCGTTCTCGTAGACCTCGGCCGTGTCGACGTGCCGATAGCCGGCGACCAGGGCGCTCTCGACTGCGGTGGCGGCCTCGTCGTCCGGGATGAGGTAGGTGCCGAAGCCGGCCATGGGTTCTGAACCCCGGAGGTCAACCCGCGCTCGTGTGTGATGGTCATGGTGGGCTCCTTGCCGGTGTGGTGTCGCACTGATCGTTTACGTGCTGAGGCATAGCGACGCGGCGACGCACGCGGCCTATGGGGCTGCCGTGATGGTCGAGGTGGCCGGCGAGCAGGATCAGGGCGTGCATACCGACAGCCCCTGGGAAGCGGCCTGTCAGTGTCCCCAGCCGGCGTAGACGGTGACGTTCTTGCCGTTGTCCCTGGCGCCGACGCACACGTCACGCCAGTCGAGCAGCCAGCCGCTGGAGCGGCAGCTCTCCTGCTGGAGGCCCAGCTCACGGATGATCTCCGGACGGGACAGACCGTCCTCACTCGTCACCGTCGCGACGCGCCAGCAGCCGCCGGAACCACAGCTGGTGCCTTCGTTCACCATGCTGATGCCCGGCGGCAATGAGGGGAGGGCCTTGGACGGCGGAGCGTCCGAGCCTTCACTGATCATCACCGCGTACAGGAGCCCGACCGCGAGAGTGAGGGCGAACTGCAGCCCCAGGAAGCCGATCGCTCCGTTGCGGCGGGAGGTCCACCCCGGAGGAGGAGAGCTCTCGTGCCGTCCCTCCAGTCCCGCGCCGCAGGCGACGAGCAGGGGCGCGAGTGCCGTGAACACGAGGTGTGCGTCGGGTCCGGGGGCGTCGATCCAGCCCCGCTGGACACCGATCAGCAGACCGGCTCCGACGAGCAGCGCGCCGCCGATCGCGAAGCCGACGGGGCGGGTGCGGGCGATCGCCATCCAGACGACGGCGGGCGCGACGGCGAAGAGTACCCCCAGAACGATCAGCATGTACGAGGGGACGTGCCGCCCTCAGCGCCCGGTTCCACACATCGGGAACTCACCTCGGGCCCGCAGGCCCGTGGGAGCGGACCCTCCGACCAGCGGTTCCACCCGCCGCCCCCACCGCTGACAGCCGTCACGGCCGGTACGGACAGCGGGCCACGCGCAGGGCTCCGGGCCCGGGGCATCTTCGGTGAGGGGTCCGCCCTGGGAGGCGGGCAACCTCCCGTGGCGAATCGCCTTCGAACCGGGCCGGGGCGGGGCGGGTGGGGCTGTCATGTGGGACGGTGGGGGCATGCCGGTTCCCGTGATTCTCGACTGCGATCCCGGTCACGACGACGCGTTCAACATCCTCCTCGCCGCCGCCCATCCCGCGGTCGACCTGCTCGCCATCACCACCGTCGCGGGCAACCAGACGGTGGAGAAGACCACGCTCAACGCCCGGCGGGTGTGCGCGGCGGCCGGGATCCGGGGCGTGCCGATCGCCGCGGGCCGCGCCCGGCCGCTGCGCGGACCGGGCCGGGTCGCCGAGGACATCCACGGCGCCTCGGGGCTCGACGGCCCCGGTTTCGGCACGGCCGAGCCGGACGTGCCGCAGGACCCGCGCGACGCGCTCACCCTGCTGCGGGACATCCTTCTGGCGCACCCGGAGCCGGTGACACTCGTGCCGACCGGGCCGCTCACCAACATCGCCGTACTGCTGCTGGCGCATCCCGAACTCGCCGCCCGCATCGGGCGGATCGTGCTCATGGGCGGATCGACGGAACGGGGGAACACGACGCCCGCGGCCGAGTTCAACATTCTGTGCGACCCGGAGGCGGCCGACATCGTCCTCCGCAGCGGGCTGCCGGTGACGATGTTCGGCCTCAACGCGACCCACCAGGTGCGGGCCACCCCCGAGGTGGTCGCCCGGATCGCCGCCCTCGGCACCCCGCTGAGCCGGCTCTGCGTCGACCTGCTCACCTACTTCGCCTCCACCTACCGCGAGGTGTTCGGCTTCGACGCGCCCCCGCTGCACGATCCGCTCACGGTCGCCCACCTGATCGATCCGGCGCTGGCGCGTGTCGTCCCGGCGGCGGTGGCGGTGGAGCTGAACGGGACGTACACCCGGGGCGCGACGGTGGTGGACCTGCACGGGGTGACGGGCCTGCCGGCCGGCGTCGACGTCGCGACCGACATCGACGCGGACCGGTTCTGGGACCTGATCGTGGAGGCCGTACGCACGCTCGGCGCGCCCGCCGGTTCCTGAAGCCGGGTTCCCGGGTTCCCGGACTCCAGGGCTACGGCTGGGCGCCGAGCCAGCTCAGCTTGTGCCCGTAGAGCACCCGCTGGCAGTAGTCGGTGCCCACCGGATCGGCGGCGTCGCGGTTCGCGGTGCAGTCGGACGCCGACCCCGGGCGGTGTTCGGAGAGGGACCACAGGCGGCCGGTGCCACGCTCCAGGTAGAGGTCCTCGGCGCCCCGGGCGGTCCTGACGGCCTGGCCGTCCTGGACCAGCTGCCCGTTGCTCCACTGGTAGCGCCAGAGGTTGCCGGGCTCGTCCGTGCCCTTGGACTCGTTGACGTACAGCGTGCCGCCGTTCGACGTCGCGCCCTGCGCCCCGCCGTTGGTCAGGGGCAGGTAGTTGGCCCAGCCTTGCGCCGTGACGTCGGCGGACCGTCCCTCCAGGGCGGCGACGGGGTACGAGGCGATGCGCCCGGTGGACGGGTAGCCGGTCTGCGGGCGGCAGTACTCGCCCATCAGCAGCCGGTCCGGGGTGGTGCTGCGGTCGAGGGAGATGTACGACGCCTTCGGGGCGCCGGTCGAGACGCAGGCGTAGGAGCCCTTGGGGTTGCTCTGGGTCGCCTTGAACTTCCAGGCGGCGACCTGCGGCATCACATAGCGGTAGCCGAAGCTGTACCAGACGTTGTTGTGCCGGCCGACCTTCGTCTTGTCCTGGACGTTGGCGGTCGTCCGCACGCCGTCGGTGTCGGTGCCCATCGCGTCGTGCGTGGTGGGGTCGCCGTCCGGGTCCAGGTCCATGATGGTGCGCATGTCGAAGACGCGCAGGCCGTTGCGGGTGTCGGCGACGTAGAGGTAGTTGCCGTACCAGACGATCCCGCCGGCGTGGACGCCCTTCTGGATCGGGTACTCGGCGGCGTGCAGCCCGTCGAAGGAGACGTGGTCGGCGGAGTTCACGTAGGTCCAGCCCAGCAGGACGTGCCGGTACTTGATCTCGGGGCTGCCGGTGGCCGGGTTGGTCCGGCTCTGGACGAAGGTGATCCGGACGCCCTTCTGGTTGCAGGCGTCGTCGGCGGCCAGTTCGGCGGCGGTGCAGTCGCCCGTCGCCGGGTCCGGGTCGGTCTGGCGGCCGGGGTCCCAGCCGTCGTACGAGGCGTAGAGCTGGATGTTCGCGGCCTCGCCCCACAGTTCGTTGTCCTTGGCGTCGGAGACGCCGGTGATTCCCTGGGGCACCCATTCGCGCGAGACGGAATCGTCGTTCTGCAGGCAGTACTTGATGTCGGGGTCGGGTGCGGTGCCGAACGGGTCGCGGGAGCACCACGGTACGGCGGTGCGGTTGGCTCCGGCGAGGAGCCTCTGCACGCCCGACTTGGGCAGGACGGCGTCCAGGCGGGCGACCCGGGCGGTGGTCTCGGCGTTCAGCGCGCCGGGCGACAGCGTGAAGTCGCCGGGCGCGGCCGCGCCGCCGGGCGAGGTCCAGGCGGTTGTCGCGAACGGCGCGGGCACGGCCTCGGACGTGAGGGGTTCCTGGACGGTGGGGTCCGTGACGGGCGCGTCGTCGGCCTGGGCCGGGGCCACCAGGCCGGTGAACGCGAGCGAGGCCGCGACGGCGGCGGTGAACCAGGCGCGGCGTATTCGCCTTGTGGGCATGTGAGGGTGCCTCCGTGCTCATGAGCGGGACAAGAGACACGGAGGCTTCCAGAACGCCGGAGCAACTCGCAAGCCCGATCGACAGGGCGTCAGGAGCTGCCTGGAGAGATGGACTTGGTGATGCTTTGGGAGGCTTTACGACCCCTGAGGCCGAGGGCGCGGACGGTCACGGGAGGTCTGAAACCTGCGAACCGGAGCAGGACCTTCCCCTGATCCGCACAAGAGCCGCGCGTGATCCACACAGTGGATGGACGCCGCCGACCGCGACGGGAGAGGGAGCCGGCGACCACGGCGTCGGCGGGACCGCTCCGGTGCTGACGAACCATGCGGCGTGGCACCCACCCGTGGCACCCATCTATGGCGCGCGGACCGCGTCACGGGGCGCACCAGCGGTATGTTCACCGCCCCGCACACCACGGCCCAGCATGGCGACGACGCCGCGCTACGAGTCGTCCTCGACGTCGCCGGGCAACTCGGCGTCGGCTGCGCGCTGGAGAGGCGATCACGCGGACGGCCTCGACGCCTCCTTCCTCACGAGGCCGGGCCTGCCCTGCCCCCTCACCGGCGCGGTCAGGTGCAGGACCAGGCACACCTGCAGAGGTTGCACACAGCGGCCGGCTCGCGGGCGCAATTCCGTGGTGGTGGGCCGGGACGGCGCCGCAGAGTCTGTGCCGCCCCGCTCGGGCCCCGCGCCGTCGGGCCCCCATGACGGGTCTCGGTGCCGGGCGGGACGAGGTCGAGCGGGTCCTCTTCGGACGCCCAGGCCCCCGGGGGTCATATCTTCTGGCGGAGAACCTGCCCTACAGCACACGTCCACGAGAGAGACGCACGATGGGCACGAGAGCGTGGGGGCCCGGCTTTGCGCGGGCTGCGTCTTGTCGGGTGGGGCATGAAGCCGGCCGGGGATCGCGGCGGCGCGTGCCCGGACGGTGGGCCAGGCGGTGTCCGGCGCGGGCGGTCGCGAGACGGAGGTCGCCCCGATACTGGATCGATACAGGATGTATCGGGGCGATTCCTACGCTAGGTGAGCCGATTGCCCGGTGCCGTCGGGGGCGCCGGGGGCACCGGGTGTTTCGTCGTGCGGGTCAGGAGATGTTGGTGAACTTGGTGCCCTCGCCCGCGTAGAGGTCGGTGCTCGCGCGGGGCGCGAAGGGGGTGGTGACGCTGCCGGTCGCCTTGTAGACGTACGTGCCGCCCGCCCCGTACGCGATCAGGTCGGGGCGGCCGTCGCTGTCGACGTCCCCGGCGCCGACGAGCTGGGAGTAGGCCTGCCAGCCGCCGCCGATCTGGCGGCGGGCGGTGAAGGTGCCGTCGCCCTTGCCGAGGTAGAGCCAGAGGACGCCGTCCTTGTCGCGGGCGACGAGGTCGCCGCCGGAGGCGCCTGCGATGTCCCCCACGGCGGTGATCTGGTTGTAGACCTGCCAGCCGCCGCCGAGGCTGACGCGCTTCTTGTAGGGCTGGGCGGCGTCGCCGGTGCCGGCGTAGAACCACAGGACGCCGGAGGTGTCGGTGGCGACGAGGTCGGCGCGGCCGTCGGCGTTCAGGTCGGAGCCGCCGGTGATCTTGTTGTAGACCTGCCAGCCGCCGCCGACCTGGCGGCGGGCGGTGAAGGTGCCGTCGCCCTTGCCGAGGTAGTGCCACAGGACGCCGGAGCCGTCGACGCCGACCAGGTCGCCCTGGGCGGCGCCGGCGATGTTCCCGACGGCCTCGATGTGCTTGTACGTGTTCCAGCCGGAGCCGATCCTCGCCCGCTGGGCGGTCTTGGTCTGCCCGCCCACCGGCCGGTCCCGCAGGTCGTCGCGCCACAGGACACCGGAGGCGTCGCGGGCGAGGACGTCGGTGGAGCCGTTGTCCGTGAAGTCGTGCGGGTTGGGCGTCCGGGTGAGCTCCATACGCCGGGTGTCACGGACGGTCTCTCCGATGGCGTCGACCTGCGTGGCCTCCATCGCGACCGTGTACGCGCCGTTCGGCGCGTCGTCGTCATGGGGCGCGTCGGCTCCGAAGACCTCGCCGGACCAGTCGAAGGAGAAGCGGGAGGTGCCGTCCGTGACGGGTCCGAGGTGCTGACGGAAGACCTTGCCCGTCGCGATGTGGGTGAGCGTCACGACCATGGTGGCGTCGGGGCGCGAGAGCGTCCACCCCAGCGCCACCTTGCCGCCGCTCTGGTCGAGGTCGACCGTCGCGGGCACGTGGGATCCCACGACGGCCAGCGGGACGCCGAGCTCCATGTCCGCGATCTTGGTGACGGCCAGGTCGCCGTTCTCCGCGTTCCCCAGCCGGAACAGGCCGCGGGTGCCGTCGGGCCGCTCGCCGCTGACCACTGACGTGTCGTCGCCCTCGGCCGCCAGACCGGTCGTACCGGATCCGTTGGTGACGGGGCGGCTGTCGCCGGAGGACAGGGAGTACGCCCTGACGCCGGCCGAGGGGTTCCCGAGGATCAGCCAGTCGCCCGCGAGCGCGGTGAGGTCGGTCTCCGCAGCACTGAGGAGCTTCGTGGTCCGCTTCGGGTCCTGGCCGCGCGAGATCGTCGTGAGGGTGATCGCGGTGCCCGCACGCTCGTACCAGCCCACGTACGACTCGGAGAACAGCAGGTGGCTGAAGTCGATGCCGCCCTCGTCGGCGCCGTACGTGAGGACGACGGTCCCGGAGGCGATGTCGATGACGGACCGGCCGCCGGCCATCGGGTCGCTCTTGCTGGCCATGTGGCCGACGAGGACCTGCCCGTTCACGATCGGTGCGTCGCTCCAGAAGTGCTGGGCGTGGGCGGGCAGACCCGTCACCGGCGCGGTGTCGAGCGCGGCGCCGTTCCTGGTCACCACGAGCAGCTCCGCCTCGCCGTCGCCCTTCTGCACCTGCGCGAGGACGCTCGTCGGGCCGAGGACGGTCACGTAGGAGGCGTTCAGGGACGAAAGGTCGAAGGTCACGCCCGGGGCGGCCGGGTCGGCCATGTTCCGCAGGGTGACCGCCCGCATGTCGCGGGCGGAGGGCGCGTCGCCGACGACGAGCACGTCGCCGCCGGCCGAGGCCCACCCGCCGCCGTCCGGCACCGCGACCGGGGTGGGCGCGCCGCCGTCGTACGGGGTCCAGAGCAGTGTCGAAGCGGCGGCATCGGACGCGAACCGGTCGTGCGTGAGAAAGCCCGAGGGTCCTGTGGCCAGGACCTGAGCGCCTGTCGGGAAGACGGGCAGGGCACCGGTCTCGGCGGTCGCCTGGGCGGGCGCCGCGGAGACCGCGGGTGCCGTCGCCAGGGTGCCGGCGCCGATCGCCGTGACGGCGAGGACTGCCGTGACGGCCGAGGCGAGACGGGTACGGGTGGTGCGGAATTGCAAGGTGAACCCCCACGAGGACAGCGGGCACGGGAGTGCCGCGCCCGATCTGACTCATGGGCGAGCCGAATGGTTGTACGGGAATGTTGAGACGCTGTTCGCCGCGGGAGGGCAGCGGTGCGTCTGTCGCCGTTCCTCACCCGTCCGGCGCCTGCCTCTCCCCCAGGCTGATGGCCTGGACGGGGCAGGCGCGGGCCGCCTCGCGGACCAGGGTTCCGCCCGCTCCGTCCTCGCGGCCGGGCAGGACGGTGCCGAAGCCGTCGTCGTCCTGGGTGAAGACATCGGGGGAGACCAGGGCGCACTGGCCCGCTCCCATGCAGATGTCCGGGTCGATGGAGATGCGCACCGGTGGGCGTTCCCTTCTCGTGGAGCCGGATTCGGGCCCGGCGGGGGCGCTCACCAGGTGACGGGGAGTTCCAGCATCCCCTGGATGGTGTCGCCGGGCTTGAAGGGGATCTCCTCGGCGGGCGCCGCCAGTCGCAGGCCCGGCAGGCGCCGCAGCAGCGTGCCGAGGGCGATCTCCAGTTCCGCGCGCGCCAGGTTCTGGCCCAGGCACTGGTGGATGCCGAAGCCGAAGGCGACGTGGTGCCGGGCCGTCCGCTCCCAGTCCAGGGCGTCCGGGTCGGCGTAGACCGCGTCGTCGCGGTTGATGAGGGAGGTGGAGAACACCACGCCCTCACCGGCGCGGATGACCGTCCCGTCGATCTCCAGGTCCTCACGGGCCACGCGCAGCATGCCGTCCGCGATCGACAGGAACCGCAGGAGCTCCTCCACGGCCGTCGGCAGCAGGCTCGGATCCGCTCGGAGCTGCGCCGTCCTCTCGGGGTGCCGCAGCAGCGTGTACGTCCCCAGGGAGATCATGTTGGCGGTGGTCTCGTGCCCCGCGACCAGCAGGATGGTCGCCAGCTGGACCAGCTCCTCGCGGTCGGGACCGCCCTCGCGCGCCTGCCGTGCGACCAGGTCGTCCAGGACGCCCTCGCCGGGCTTGGCGCGCTTGCGGTCGATGAGGTCGCCGAGGTAGCCCTCCAGCCGGGCCAGCGCGTCCTCGATGTCCTCCCCCGTGGGGCCGCGGAGCAGCCGTCGGGACTGTTCCTCGAAGAAGTCGTGGTCCTCGTACGGCACACCCAGCAGGTCGCAGATGACGATCGAGGGCACCGGCAGCGCGAACGCGCTCACCAGTTCGGCCGGCGGGCCCTCCGCCTCCATGGCGTCGAGCAGCCTGTCCACGGTCGCCTGGATCCGGGGACGCATGCCGTCCGTGCGCTTGAGCGAGAAGCTCGGGATCAGCATCCTGCGCTGGACGTTGTGCTCGGGGTCGTCCCACCCGAGGAGGGCGGCGCGCCGGCGGCTGCGGAGGGCCTGGGCCCGTTCCGTGGGGATCGGGAAGTCCGGGTGGGTGGAATCGGTGGACAGGCGCTGATCGGCCAGCAGGGCCCGCGCGGTCCGGTGTCCGGTCACGAACCACACGTCCCGGCCGTCCCACAGGGTGACCCGGGACAGGGGACGGTCCTGGCGCAGGGGGTCGTAGGCGGCCGGGGGGTGGTAGGGGCAGGATCGGCTCTGGGGAAAGGCGACGGCTTCGTCCGTTGTCGTCATCAGGAACCTCGCAGACG
Source organism: Streptomyces sp. R302 (assembly GCF_012927245.1). Lineage (GTDB taxonomy): Bacteria > Actinomycetota > Actinomycetes > Streptomycetales > Streptomycetaceae > Streptomyces. Next base: position 457,984 of record NZ_JABBGE010000005.1, on the reverse strand, counting down.
GCGGATCGTTGGCTCCGGCGTTGGCGCCACACCCACTACATGCCTCAGGCATCTATCCGGTCTACACAGAGTTCGGCCAATCCACCGGAACGGGTGGCATCTCTCCGCGAGCCAGGAGCCGGGCGTCGTCCTCGAAGCGGCCTTCACGACTCACGTACGGTTCCCGTGACTTCGGAGAACAGGGCCGTGGGCGTCAGGCGTAGGCGTAGGCGTAGTCGGTCGACAGGTACTCCGAGTACGACCCGTTCATCCTCGGACGTGGAACGTCGTTCCCGCACTGCGCACAGCTGACGGCGCGTCCGCCGTCTCGGCACCGCGTAGACCCTCCTTGCTGTGTCTTCCGAGTCCTACGGCCGTTTTGGCGAAGTCGAGGAAGGCGATGCGGCGTGCACAAGCCGGGCACTGGGCGTCGTAGACCTTCAGCGGGCCCCTGAGCTCGGCGGCCGGGACGTTCGGATACTCGGCCAGCTCCTGGACCTCTGCTTCGTCCATCACCCGCATGTCCGAGGACCTCGTCGAGCGTCGGCCGCGGTTGCTTCACTTCCGAACTCCTTCTACGAGTCCCGCATGATGCGCGCGAGTCGGGTCGATGCCTGCCGGGCATCGGCGAGCGCGCGGTCGTACACGTCCTGCCGTGCCGGGACGTCCGCCCCGCGGTGCGGGCACAGCTCGGTGCCCGGAAGCACGTAGGAGTTGCATCCGTGGCAGAGCACGAGGGATGGCAGGTGCGGCTCGGCGTGTCCCGCCGCCGTGGCGGGCTCCGGTCGAGGGAGCGCCGGCCACGGCGCCTTCGCCGCCTGGGCTGTCGAGTCGGCGTCCGGATCGGGTTCCTCCACGACGTCGAACCGGCCGTGGTCGAACGACGTCCCCGGTGCGGGAAGCCGGCGGACCACCCACTCACGCTTGCCCTGCTTCCTCAGCTCCAGGGCCCGGTAGTGGCAGTACGGGTTGTTTCCCGGCCGCCCCAGCAGGGAGTGCGACGTCCAGGTGCAGCCGCCCTCGCACACGTCCGCGTCATAGCAGCCGGCGGAGAACCCCCCCCCCCCCACAGGTCCCGACCGCGGCTTTTGCGTGCGAACGACAGCTGGGGGGGCGGACGCCCACGCCTCCGCGATGCCGATGTCCCGTACGGCGCCACCCGCGTACGCCGTGGTGGGGAGCGACGGGCAGCCCTTGATCGTCCCGTCGGCCTCGATGCCCAGAACGTTGCGGCCGGCGAAGCAGCCGGCCCAGTGCGCCGTTTCGGCGCCGCCGCCCCGCAGCAACGCCTCGTACGGGCCGACCAGGACACCGAAGCCGAAGGGCAGCGGAGTGGTCCGCTCGGCGGGCATCTCGTCCGCCACCGTACGCTCGACCACCATCATGGGGGTCAGGGGGATTTCCGCCGACGCGGAAACCGCACCCGGTCATCGCTGGCTCCTCGCTGTCGTTTCGGCCATTGAGGCCTCGGCCGGGACGGCATACGAGCACCCAGAACCGAATGGAGTCGCCCACACCCCGCCGGACCGCGTCCAGGGCGCAGTTCCCCGGCGGGGTGGATCTCCGGGGGCGGGGTGTGGGGGCCGCGGCCGGTCAGACGTCGGAGACCGGGGAGGTTCCCAGCCTGATGTTGTCCACGGCCCAGAACCAATTGTTGCCCGCGTGGTGGACCCTGAAGCCCACCTTCACCGAGCGCGCGTCGGCCGGCACCGGGAAGGAACAGGTCACGAGACGGTTCTGCTGGTCGCGGCCGCCGTTGGTGTTCCCCGACGGCGCGCTGGAGTAGTGCAGCACCCGAGAGGTGGCGCCGGTGTCGAAGACCACGGTCACCTCCGCCTCCTGCGGGCTCTCCTGCCGGTAGTGGGAGTCGAAGCCCAGGTACAGCGTCGGGGTCCCCGCCGGGATCGCGACCGCGGGCGTCATGAGAGTCGAGTCGAAGCGGCCACGGCTGGACGGGCTGCCCGTGTCGTCCCAGTCGTCCGGGTCGGCGACGGCGACGACGCCCAGGGACCGGCCGAACGCGGCGCGTTCCTGGCCGGCCGGGAACCAGAACTGCCGGGAGAGGAACGACCAGCCGTCGAGTTCCTCCGTGCCCTGCGGCATCCCGGCCGCGTTGGTGACCGTCCATCCCTCGGGCGCGGTCCGCGTCCAGCCCCGCAGTCCCGGACGGCTCAGGTCGGTGGCCGGGGCCAGCCGGTCGGCGAGGGACTCGAAGTTCTCGGCGAGCAGGTGGCCGGTCATCACCGGCCCCACCCGGGTGGCCAGCGACCCCGCCTGCTCCACCGCCGCACCGGCCGCTGTGCGCGCTCCGACGGTCGCCTTCAGCGTCGCCGAGGTGCGGGCCGCCGATGCGGGCGCCGTGACCTCCCAGACCACCTTCACCGACGTACGGGCCGGGACCGAGGCCGGGGTGCCGGCGGCCGCCTCGGCGCGCCATCCGTCCGGTACCGCCAGCGCCGCCGACAGGTCGGTGAGCGGGGCGTCGCCCGCGTTGGTGACGGTCGCGGTCACGGCCAGCGGCTGCTCCGGGTAGAGCGCGCAGCCGTCGGTGCCGGGGGAGCTCGCCGGCGCGGTCAGGGTCAGGGTCACCGGGTGCGCGACCTCGGCCCGGACCCGGGCGTCCGCGACACGCAGCAGCCCGTCGCCTTCGGCGCGGGCGGCGACGGTGAGCGTGGCGGCGGTGGCGTCCGCCGCGGGGGTGACCGTGAAGCGCAGGTCCGCCGAACCGCCGCCGGGCAGGCTCCGCGGGACCGGCCCGGAGGACTCGACCGTCCAGCCGGCCGGTGCCGGCAGCGACACCGCGAGGTCCCGCAGCCGGCCCGTCCCCTCGTTGCGTATGCGCACCGTCACCTCGGTGGGGCTGCCCTGCACGAGCGGGGCGGTCAACGGCGGCAGCGGCTCCGGCAGGGTGAGCGCAGCGCTCAGCGCCGGCCCGGTCCCGATCGCCGGGTCGGTGGCGCCCGGTCCGCTGTCCGCGGGCCGGCCGGACATCCGCCGCAGGAAGCGCGGATCGTCCACGTCGAGCACCACGATGTCGTACCAGCCGTGCCTGGCGAGCGGTACGGACACCGTCCTCCTCCGGCCGGGCGCGAGCCGGACGGTCCGTACGCCGCCCTGGCCGCGCCGCGGATGGGTGGACTCCCCCACCAGGAGCGTCCGGGTCCGCTCCGACGGGTTTCCGCACTCCACGTCCACGCTGCGGGCGTGCGCGCGCTCCACGACCCGCGCCTCGGCGCCGATGCCCGCGCCACGCAGTTCCCACAGGGCCCAGCCGGGGCCGTGCACCTGGAGGTCGTAGCCCTCGGGGCCGTACGGCAGGCTGCCGGTGGTGCTGTCCCGGCCGGCGACGGTCCAGGTCCGCGGAGCGGTCCCGTCCCCCGGGTACGCGGTGATCGCGGCGGCCCGCCGCCCCTCGTTGCCGAGCCCCAGCCGCACCTCGGTGCCGGTGACGGTGGCGCGCAGCGAGATCCGGTACGGGGACGGCCGGGTGGGGCGGACGCCGGGCTCCTGGACGGGCCGCGCCTGCGTCGCCGGGGGCACCGGATTCCAGCGGCCGATCGGTGCCGGGACCGCGCCGGGCTGCTCCACGTCGGGCTGCCGGTAGGCGCGTTCGAAGTCGAACACGGAGGTCAGGTCGCCGAAGACGCTGCGCCGCCAGGCGCTGATGTTGGGTTCCTGGACCCCGGTCCACTTCTCCAGGAACCGGATCACCGAGGTGTGGTCGAAGAGCTCGGAGTTCACGAACCCGCCGACCGTCCAGGGGGACACGACGGTCATCGGGACGCGCGGTCCGGGGCCGACGGGGCGGCCGCCCGCCCAGTCGTCGCCGTCGCCGGAGTCCGGCCTGGGGGCGGTGGGAGCGGGGACGTGGTCGAAGTAGCCGTCGTTCTCGTCGAAGTTGATGAACAGCGCGGTCTTCGACCAGGTCCCGGGGTCCGCGGCGATGGCGTCGAGGAGGTCGTAGACGAGGCCGGCGCTGCCGACGGGCGTGGAGGAGCCGGGGTGTTCGGACAGTGCGGCCGTGGGCACCACCCAGCTGACCGCGGGGAGGGTCCCGGCCTTGATGTCGGCCTTGATCCGGGTGAGCAGGGTGCCCGGTTCGGAGCGGTAGGCGCCGCGGAGGAACAGCCGGCGCTCGTCCTCGGGGAGGGCGTCGACCGCGGTGCGGAACCGGTCCAGATCGGCCCGGCGCTCACCGGCGTTCTTCGCCCACAGCTTGTCGTAGAACTCCTCGGTGGTGGCGTAGGCGAACCCGGCGGCGGTGAGGATCTTCCTGCCGATCCGCTTCCACGGCTTGAAGTACTCCACCGCGTTGTCGGTGAAGTTGTCCCATTCCTGGTAGATCTGCCAGGACACCCCGGCGGCCTCCAGGCGCTCCGGATAGGTGGTCCAGTCGTAGCCGGCGTGGCCGTAGGAGTACGCGGCGTTGGTGACGGCCCGGCCCCCGCCACCGGGTTCGAACCCGGTGGTGCCGGTCCACAGGTAGTTGCGGTTGGGGTTGGTGGAGCCGAAGACGGAGCAGTGGTAGGCGTCGCAGAGGGTGAAGCGGTCGGCGAGTTCGTACTGGAGGGGGATGTCGCGCCGGTCGTAGTGGGCCATGGTGCTCGGGCCCTTGGCCGCGATCCAGTCGTTCCACCATCCGTTCGCGCGGGCCTGTACCCCGTCGGTGAAGCCGTGCGGCAGCGAGCCGAGGTACTGGATGTCGCTCTCGGGCCGTCCGGCTTCGACGGCCGACTGGCGCGCGGAGAACGGCAGGACGGCGGGCCCGCCGGAGCGGGGCTGCTCGAACACGCTCGTACCGTCGGGCAGGCGCAGCGCTCTGCTGTCGCCGAAGCCGCGGACGCCCCTGAGGGTGCCGAAGTAGTTGTCGAAGGAGCGGTTCTCCTGCATCAGCACGATGACGTGCTCGACGGCCCGGAGGCCACCGCGTGGCAACGGGGCGGCCATGGCCGTCAGGAGGGAGGGCGGCAGGACGGAGAGCGCGGACCCCGCGGCGAGAGTGCCGAGTACCTTACGGCGTGAGAAGTCGGGCATGGCGGGGAGGCTAGGACGTGGCACGGCACGTCGAGAACCCGTCACGCCAGGGATTCGCCCACTGTTCACACCAGGGACTCATACGAAATCCGCAGGTCAGAGCCATGATCACGATGAGCTGGTGGGTACGGTGGGGGGCGCGGGGACCCCGGCGCGGGGACCCCGGCGCGGGCTCGCGCGCGGTCCCGGCTCTCGAGTCACTCGATGCGTTCTTCCAGGTGGATGGTGACCTCGTCGCCGGGGCCCTTTCCGAGGAGCTCGCGTACGTCGGCCTTGACGGGCAGCTTGTGCGTGCCGTCGCCCAGCGCCATGAAGGAGCTCCGGAACGGGTGACCGTCGATCGTCCCTCGGATCTTCACGAGCCCACGGGTGCCGAAGTATTCGGCCGATCCGGGCATCACGACATAGGTCCAGCCGCCCTTGTTCGGGCTCTTCCGCAGCGTCGCGGTGAACTCTTTGTCCAGTGCGGTCATGGCGCGCGCCTATCCGACGATCACGAGGACGTTGCCGTCGCGGTCCCGAAGGGTGAACATGGGTGGCACTCCGAGCCACTGGATCAGGTCGTCCACGTCGACCCCCCGCTCCTTGAGACGTGCGTGGACGGCCGGGACGTCACCGGCAGACAGCCTGATCCCGGTGTCGACGCCGGTGGACTCGCCAGGGACCAGCGCGATGCTGGTCTCGGCCCCGTCGGGAGCGACAGTGATCCAGCGTCCGCCGATCTGCTCCAGTGGGACATCCATCCGTTTCCGCAGCCCCAGGACGTCGACGTAGAACTCGACGGCCTTGTCCTGATCCGCGACGGGAACGGCGATGTTGCCGATGCCGGTGATGCGTGCCTGCTCGTACTCGTTCACTGTGCTCTCCCCGGTGAGGTGGATTCACTCACTATGACCGGCGGAGCCGCGAGAACTCATCGCTCCGACCTCTGGATCCCTCCCGGGAAACCGCCCGACGTCAACCATGGCCGACCAGGGCCCCGGTCTCCTGTTCAGTGATGTCCCATGTCCCCCAGCGGCGCGCCGTCGCGGTTGGTGAAGATGACGCCGATCCAGCCGGTGTCGGGACGGATGCTCCAGCCGGCGCCAACGCCGGGGTCGGCACCGGCGCGGCTCCACAGCCGTTGACCGCTGACGAGGCCGACCGGCATCGGGTAAGTCCCGAACGACGCGTCGACGGGCACGTTCCGGCGGGCCGCCAGGCCGCCCCCCTCGGCGGCCAGGGGAATCTCGGGCCCGGTGAACAGCTCGGCGTGGTTCCGGTGCAGCACGGTGCCCTCGCCCGGCGCACGCGCGAAACGGACCAGGTCCCGCGCGGTGGCGAAGCCACCGTCCCCAGGGGCATCGATGAAGGCACGGCCCCCGGGGTCTTGCCCAGCACGTAGGGGTGTGGGCTGCCCTCGTCCAGATGGCGGACCGCGTCCACGTGGCTGCCATCGGCCAGCGCCATGTAGGGGTGCGCGCGGGCCCCGATGCGGCAGCAGTACCCCTCCGGAGAACCTGCCCTCGGCGGCCAGCTGCGCCACGTGCCGGTCGTACGTGCCGCCGGGCCGGGTGCCCGGGGGGATGCCGGAGGCGGTGGGGGCCGCAGCGGCGGGGCCGGGTCAGGGCGCCCACCTGCGGCGCGCCCGCCACCGCCATCCCGGCGGCGGCCAGCCCGCCCGCCCCGGCTCAGCAGCCGTCGGCGGGAGAACGCCTCGAACCGGCGGCCCGCCGCCTGGACGGCGGCCGGGTCGGCCGGGGGGCGGCCGACCCGGCCGGGCCGCAGGCAGGGCGCGGGCCTTCCGACGCGCGGAGGGACGGACGTCCGGGCGGTAATTGGACAGCGGCCAACGGGCCGCTGCCGACCTGCCCCGGTGCGGAGGACGTCGCGTCAGCGGCGTCGGAGGTGTCTTCCTCAGGGCGTCCCGGCCCGGTCGGCTCAGCGCACCAGTTCCGGTGCCAGCAGGTCCATCAGCAGGCCGTCGTGCCAGGTGCCGTCCGCGCCCCGTTCGTACTGGCGCATCACGCCGACGGGGCGGAAGCCGACCTTCTCGTAGCAGCGGATCGCCGCCGCGTTGTCGGCCGCCGGATCGATGACCAGCCGGTGGAAGCCGTGGTCGTCGACGAGGTGGCGGGCGAGGGCGCGGACGGCGTCCGTGCCCAGGCCCCGGCCGTGCACCGACGGGTCGAGGAACAGGTCGATCCCGGCGTGCCGGTAGTCCGGCTCGTCCTCGGCGTACCACTGGATCATGCCCACGATCCGGTCGTGGAACCGGATCGTCAGACAGCGCGTGTCGGGGTCGTCCAGGTCGGAGGCGACTTCCCCGGCCAGGTCGTCCTCGCCCCGCCAACGGGCCCGCACCTCGGGCGTGGCCCTGATGGCGGCCAGGGCGGGGACGTCCTCCGGGGCCGAGGGACGCAGGACGACGGCGGCACCGTACAAGTCGCTCATGCCCTCAGCTTGCCCGACAGCCGGCCGGTACGTTGGGGGCAACCCGTACGTTCCGGCAGCCGGGAGCACCCCGCGACGAGCGGTGGGAGGGCGGCGGCCGGCGCGGCCGAGTGTCTCAGGCGAGCGACGGGGGTCCGTCCTCGCCGTGCGGGGGCGGAGCCGTGACGATCTTCGGCAATCCGGCCGGGTGCTCCGTGGCGAGCCAGCGGACCAGTTCCTCGCGGACCCCGCAGCGCAGCGTCCACAGCTCGTCGGGGTCCTTCGCCGTGACCAGCGCGCGGACGGTGATGCCGGTGGGCGAGGTGTCCGTGACCGCCAGGTCCCAGCCGCGTCCGTCCCAGGCGGGGCACTCGGCGAGGAAGTTCCGCAGATGCGCCCGGAGCGCCGGGACAGGGGTGGCGTGGTCGCAGTGGAGGTAGATCGTACCGGTCATCTCGGCGCCGCCGCGGGACCAGTTCTCGAAGGGGCGCGAGGTGAAGTACGAGACCGGCAGCGTCACCCGCCGCTCGTCCCAGGTGCGTACGGTGAGGAAGGTCAGGGTGATCTCCTCGACCATGCCCCACTCCCCGTCGACGACGACCGTGTCGCCGATCCGGACCATGTCGCCGAAGGCTATCTGGAAGCCGGCGAAGAGGTTGCCGAGGGTCGACTGCGCGGCCACGCCGGCCACGATGCCGATGATCCCGGCCGAGGCGAGGAGCGACGTGCCCAGCGCCCGGAACGACGGGAAGGTCACGAGCGCCACCGCGCAGGCGATCACCCCGACGGCCACCGACACCACCCGGGTGAGCAGCGTGACCTGGGTCCGCACCCGCCGCACCCTCGCCCGGTCCGGGGTGCGCCCGGCGTAGCGCGCGTACGAGGACTCCACGAGGGCGGTGGCGACGCGGACCGTCAGCCAGGCGCCGCTGCCGATCAGGCAGAGCACCCGGAGCCGGTCGACGAGCCCGGCGTGGTCCTGCGCGGGCGTCCACTCGGCGACACGCATCGCCCAGCCGAGCAGGGCGGTGAACAGGACGACGAACAGGGGCGTACGGCAGCGGCGCAGCAACCCCCACAGGGGCGTGCCGGGACGCCGGACGTGCGCGCGGCGGGCCGCGTAGTCCGCCGCGCGGACGACGGCGTACGCGACCAGCGCGGAGCCGCACAGGGCGATCAACAGCCGCGGTGAGTTCTCCATGTCCTCCGCCTGACCACTGACGCGCCGGGCAAACAATCCGGGGCGTCCCGGGACCGGTTGACGCACCGGACGCACCGGACGCGCCGGGACGTGCCGGGACGTGCCGGGACGTGCCGGGACATGCCGTCGACCGCGGCCGGGACGGAAAAGCGGCCCGGTGCGTTCGCCTCCCCAGGGACCATTTCGCCGGGCCCGTCTCCTCCCCGAGGCGTAGACGATCCGCACCTCGCGCGGGATTCCGCACCGCCTCGATCCGCGAAAGGGTGCTGCGGACCGATCCCTCCGCACCCACGAGGAACTGACGCCCTGTGCGCACCCGGATAGCCTCCGTCGTGGCGGTCACCGCCGCCGCGGCGCTCCTGCCCGCCCTGACCCCCGCCGTCGCCGCCGCCTCGCCGCGGGCCGCGGCCGTCTCCGTCACCGTCACCGTCTCCGTCACCGCCCCTGCCTCCGCCGGCGCGTTGGGGTGGTACACCCGGCAGAAGCCGCGCTGGGCGCCCTGCGATCCGCAGGCGCCCGCCGACCTCGAATGCGCGACCATCAAGGTTCCCCTCGACTACGGCGCCCCGGCCGGCCGGACACTCGACCTCGCGATCTCCCGGGCGAGGGCCACCAGCCCCCGGGAGCGGCGCGGGGTCCTCCTCCTCAATCCCGGTGGCCCCGGCGCGGCAGGCCTCGACATGCCGCTGTGGATGGCACCCCAGCTGCCCGACGCCGTGAAGAAGCGGTACGACCTCATCGGTTTCGACCCGCGGGGCGTCGGCCGCAGCTCGCCGGTGAGCTGCGGCCTCACCGGCGACGAGCTCGCCTGGCAACGCCCGTACAAGGCGGCCTCGTTCGACCGGGACGTGCGCTGGGCGCGGACCGTGGCCGAGAAGTGCCGCGCGCGGAACGGCGCCGTCCTGCCCCACCTCACCACCCGCAACACCGCCCGCGACATGGACGTCGTCCGTGCCGTGCTCGGCGAGAGGAAGATCTCGTACCTGGGCTACTCCTACGGCACCTATCTCGGCGCCGTCTACACCCAGATGTTCCCGCGCCGTGCGGACCGGTTCGTGCTGGACAGCGCCGTCGACCCGGCGCGGGTCTGGCGCGGCATGATCCAGGTGTGGGCGGAGGGCGCCGAACCGGCGTTCACCCGCTGGGCCGACTGGGCCGCACGGCGGGACGCCACGTACCGGCTCGGTGACACCCCCGGCGAGGTCCGCGCGGCCTTCTGGAAGCTGGTCGCGGACGCCGACCGCACCCCGGTCGAACTCGACGGCATGCGGCTGACCGGCGACGACATCAGGTCCGGCACCCGCGCCTCCTTCTTCGACCCGCGGGCCGCCGCCGAACTGGTGGTCCGGCTGAGGGCCGCCGCCGCGGGCGGCACCCCGCCGGCGCCGTCCCGGCGGACCGCGCCGGAGCGGCCCGCCCCGCCGTCGTTCGCCTCGGGCGCCGCGGCGCGGGCCGGCGCCGACGTCCCCGACGACAACACGGACGCGAGCTTCTGGTCCGTCGTCTGCGCCGACACCCGCGCCTGGCCCCGTGACCCGGAGCGGTACCGCCGGGACGCGATCCGCGACAGGGCGGCGTACCCGCTGTACGGCGACATCGCCTCGCACATCAAGCCGTGCGCGTTCTGGCCCGCCGGCTCCGAGCCCGCCACCCGGGTGAACAACTCCTCCGGCGCGCTGATCCTGCAGAACGAGTGGGCCTCCCAGACGCCGCTGGTCAGCGGGCAGGGCCTGCGCCGGGCCCTGAAGGGCGCCCGCCTGGCCACCGTCCTCGGCGGCCAGGGCCACGGCGTGTACGGCTCCGGCTCCTGCGCCGACGCGACCGCCACCGCCTACCTGACGACGGGCCGGCTGCCCGCCGCCGACGTGACCTGCCGGGCGACACCGCAGCAGGCACGCCAGGACCTGCGGCTCCCGCTGCCGTCCCCGCGGGGCTTCTGACCGGCCGGGGCCGTCGGGAGCGGGCCGCCGCATTTTCGTGAGGTGGGGTGGGCTGCGGGGTCGATGAGATGCGGACGTCGGCGCCTCCGGGCAGAGTGGGGGTGGACCTTTCCTACCGAGGTGGTCCGTTTGGTCCTGCGCGCTGGAGATGGGACGAACTGATACGAGGGCTCTCGTCACGTCGGAGTGATCGATGTTCCGCAGACGGCCGGCCGACAGCAGCGAGGACCTGCTGGCCCGGCTCGGGTCGCTGACCGCCAGGGCTCGGGAGCTGGCCGAGACGCAGCGTTCCCGTGTCGAGCTCGCGGTGGCCCTGCAGCGAGGCATGCTGCCCTCGGACCTCCCCCGCTTTCCGGGCGCCCGGCTCGCCGTCCGCTACGAGCCCGCCAACCACGGCCTCAACGTCGGCGGTGACTGGTACGACGCCTTCCCCCTGCCCGGCGGGCGGATCGGCATGTCCATCGGTGACGTCCAGGGGCACAACATCGAGGCAGCCGCCTTCATGGGGCAGGTCCGCGTGGGGTTGCGCGCGCTGGCCTCCGTCACCGACGAGCCGGGTGAGCTGCTCGGTCGCACCAACGACCTGTTGCTCTCGCTGGGCGCCGACCTCTTCGCCACCTGCACCTTCCTTCGGCTCGACCCCGTCGCCGGCACCCTGGAGTGCGCCCGGGCCGGCCACATTCCCCACATCTGGGCCACCGCCGACGGCCACTCCGGCATCGACGACGGCGAGGGCGGGCCTCCGCTCGGTGTGCTCCCCGGCGTCGACTACCCCACCACGCTCCACCGGCTCACCGCCGGCGGCGTCTTCGTCCTGCTGACCGACGGGGTGGTGGAGGGACCCTCGCTCCACCTCGACGACGGCCTGGACCAGGTGATGCGGCTCGCCGGGATCACCGCCGTCGCCGGCCTGGGCGTCGACGCGCTCGCCACCTCCGTCATGAGGCTGGCGGCCACGGTGGGGCACGAGGACGACGCGGCCGTCCTGGTCGTCGGCCATGACGGCGGATCGGACCGGTCGCCGGTCGAGCGGTGAAGGCGGAGGGTGTCGGGTCCCTGGTCGGGGCCTTGTCCCTGGAGGGGCGACTCTCCGCCCACGGGGCATGATCCGGCCGGATCGGACGAGAGCGGCCGGGGTCCGTCGGCGTCCCGGCGTCCCGGCGTCCTGGCGCACCGGGACGGTCCGGGCTCGTGACCTACGGTGGCGCCCGACACGCAGGCGTCCTTGTCCGGTCGTGGCGGCCCGGCCGGTGTCTTATGGCTGGCGTGTTGGTCACTCGGCAGTTCCGAAGTCTTACAGAGACGGCCCTGGCGTCGCTGGCCGTGGCGGCTTGCTACTACGCGGCCGGGCGGCTCGGCCTGCTGGGCCGCCTCGTCGTCGAGAGCGTGGTGGTCACCCCCATCTGGCCGCCCACCGGCGTCGCCGTCGCCGCCCTGCTGCTGCTCGGCGCGCGGGTCTGGCCCGGGCTCGCCCTCGGCTCCTTCCTCGTCATCGCCTCCCTCACCACCCCCGGCCCCACCACGCTGGTGACCGTGGCGAGCAACACCGTCGCGCCGCTCTGCTCCTTCCTGCTGCTGAGACGGGTCGGCTTCCGGCTCGACATGGCGCGGCTGCGGGACGGAGTCGCCCTGGTCTTCCTCGGCGGGTTCGGCGCCATGCTGATCAGCGCGACGGCGGGGGTCGGACTGCAGGTGGCGACGGGGTCCCTGCACAGGAGCGAGTTCTGGGCCGTCTGGCTGGCCTGGTGGGTGGGCGACACGATGGGCGTGCTGCTCGTCGCCCCGCTCCTGCTCGTCCTCGGGCGGCCGGCCGGCCGGTTCCGGCTGGAGCGCTGGAAGGAGGCGGCCTTCCTGACGCTGGCGACCGTGGTCCTCGTGCCCCTGGCCGTGCTCAGCCCGATGAGCGTGCTGTTCCTCGTCTTCCCCCTGCTGATCTGGGCAGCGCTCCGCTTCCAGCTCGTCGGAAGCATGCTGTGCGCCCTCTTCGCCTCCGTGCTCACCACCTTCGAGGCGACCTCCGGACGGGGCGCGTTCCTCCACCTGTCGGACGTCGAGATCATGGTCAAGCTCCAGGCCTTCAACGGCTCCGCCGCCCTGACCGCCCTGCTCCTCGCCGCCGTCATCACCGAGCAGCGCGCGACCCGCCGGTCGGTACGCCGCGCCTGCCAGGAACTGGCGGAGGTCCTGGAGCACCTCGCGGCGGGCGATCCCCCGCCGGATCCGCCCGGCACCGCCGGGAGCGGGGCGGCCCCGCGCGGCGGGCAGCGGGATCCGTGACCCCCCGCGCGCACAGGCGACCACATCCTGCTCGGCCGGCCTGCTCGGCCGGCCTGCTCGGCCGGCTCGGCGTCGGCGGCATGGGGCAGGTGTACCTGGCGCGGTCGCCGGGCGGCGGGATGGTCGCGCCGAAGGTGATTCGGGAGGAGATCACCGGGCACCGGGAGGCGCCGGCCCGGTTCCGGCGGGAGGTCGCGACGGTGCGCGCCGTCCGCAGCAGCCCGCACACCGCGCAACTGGTGGACGCGTCGCTGCGCGAACCGCCGTACTGGCCGGCCACCGAGTACGTCCCCGGTCCGACGCTCCGTCAGGCAGTGTCCCAGGAGGGGGCGTTCACGCCGACGGCGTGCCGCGGCCTGTTCGAGGCGTTCGCGGTTGCCCTGGCGGACGTCCACGCGTACGGGGTGACCCACCGGGACCTCAAGCCGCAGAACGTGATCCTGGCGGCCGAGGGGACCCGGCTCATCGACTTCGGGATCGCGCGCGGCCTCGACGACACGGCCCTGACGCGGACGGGCGCCGCGCCCGGCACCCCCGGCTTCACCGCCCCGGAGGTACTGCCGCGCAACGAGACCTCCGCCGCCGCGGACGTCTTCGCGCCGGACGCCACCATGGCGTACGTGACGACGGGCCGGCCTCCCTTCGGCGACGGCCCGGCCGAGGCCGTCTCCTACCGGGCGGTGTACGAGGACATCGACCTGGCCGGGGCGGCGGACTCGGACCCCGGGCCGCTCGCGCTGATCCGGGACTGCGTGGCGAAGGATCCCGCCGACCGCCCGGCCGTGTCGGAGGTCGTCGCGCGCTGCGCCGCACCGGCGGACCCGCCCCTTCCGCCGACCCGCGCCGACCCTCGTCGCCCCGGACGCCACCGACGACCCGGACCGAAGCCCGCACCGGGAGCCGGGGCACCGCCGACGCGGCGGATGGGGCGCGGTGGCCCTGGTCCTGGTGCTGGCGGGCGTGGCGGGTGTGGCGGGCACCGCCGCCTGGCAGGTATGGAAGGAGGGCGAAGGGAGCGACGGCACCCGCAGGGGTGTCAGCGGCGGGCCGACGCCGTCGGGCACACCCGGACGGGGCGCTCCCTCCCCGTCCCCCGAGCACACCGAGGCCGCCGGTCCCGCCCCACGGGCGGAGTCCGCCGCCGAGGTCCGCTGGGCCCTCTCGAAGGACCCGAAGCAGGCGCGGTTGGGCGTCCTGGAGTGCGACCGGCCCGCCGAGGGCGGCCCGTCCGCCGGTTCCACCTCGACCTCGGTCCCGTACCGCTCCGGCGACTCCTCGGCCGAGGTGGGCTTGCCCTTCACGAGCGAGGGGACCCCTCGCATGGTGACCGGCGTGAAGCCGCCCGGCGGAACGGGATTCGGCCACACCACGCGCCCGCTGCGGGTCGGCCCGGCAGGGAGGACCCTGGAGTATCCCCGGGACTTCCCCGGAACTCCGCCCGTGACGTCGAGGTCGGGCGACTGGACGGTGGTCGTCTACCGTACCGAGACCGACGACCGGACCACGTGGAAACGCTTCGGTTGTACGGGCTTCCGCGCGGCCCGCTCCGGCGGCTGACCCCGTCCGTGACCCATCCCGTCAGCTGGTGTCGCCGCACCACGAGCAGAGCAACGTGTCACCGGTCGTGTCGCCTCAGGCGAGGCGTACCCGGACACGCTGGGGGGCTCCGGCGGTTCGGTCCAGGCCGGTGAAGGTGAGCGTCAGAGCCGAGCCGGTGGTGGTGACTGCGGTGACGGTGGGCGGAGTGGAGATCACGGCCGCGATCCGCTTGCTCCAGGTGATCCGCAAGGTGGCCGCCTGGCGGGCCGGGTCGGAGACGACGACGGTCGCCGTGCCGTCGCGGTGTTCGCGGACGAGGACGGAGGCGGGCGCGTCGGCGGAGAGCCCGCCGACGGCGCCCGCGGTCCAGAAGTTGACCGCGGTGAGACCGAGACGGGGTACGCGGACGCCCTGCTGCGAGCCGGTGTTGGCGAGGAGGTGCAGCCACCCCCTGTCGGCGGCTCGCCGGGCCGTCGCGGGGAGGCTCGCGCCGGGCATCAGTACGTACGCGTAGTCGGCGTCCGTCGGATCGGTGCCGTGGTCGGTGTAGAGGGTGAGGTAGCGGCGGGTGAGCGGGTCGGCGGGTCCACCGGTGTTGATGTCCCGCCAGGCGCCGGTGCGTTCCTCGCGTAGGGCGGCGAGGCTCAGTCCCCGGGGGAAGACGTAGCCGGCGTGCCCTTCGATGTGCGCCCAGCCGGCGTTCTCGAAGGTGCGCCGCACGCCCTGCCCGTCGGGCTGCACCCGTCCGTCGACGGTGAGTGCCGGGGTCTCCGCCGCCTTCAGGGCACGGTTGTCCACCGTGGTCTCCACCGCGTGGCCGTCGGTGGACGAGATGCCCGCGCCCAGGCAGACGACGGAGTCGTCCAGCCAGAACCACGACTTCTTCGCGTTCATCGTGGAGGACAGGCCCATGAGGTGCTGCCCGGTGGCACCGAACTCGCCGTCGGTCGTGCCGCCCACCCAGGCCGCGTCCGGCATGGGCTGGCCCCAGTTGCCGCCCTCGCCGTCGGCGAGCGGCTTGCGGGAGGCGGTGATGCCGGGGAGGCGGTACGGGTCGACCGTCGGCCAGTACGCGTCCGAGTACTGCTCCAGGCCGAAGTCGTCGCCCCACCAGGAGAGCCAGCCGGCGCCCGTGTGGTAGCCGCGAGCGTGCTCGCCGTTGCCGTACTCGTAGTGGGCGACGCGCTTCGAGGCCATGGAGACCGAGGCGCACCACCCTCGGCGGCGGTGGGTGGCCCGGTCCATGTGGTGGAACAGCCGGTGCTGGACGGGCTCGGGCGCGGGCCCGGTCGAGGTGTCGTCCAGCAGGGACTGCAGCAGGGCGGCGCGTGCCAGGCTCAGCTTCGGGTTGCTCAGCGGCGGGGCGTGGTAGTCGCGCCGCATCCAGCCCTTGACCATGGCGCGCCACCGGGCGTTCTCGGCCTCGCTCGCGCCTTGTCCGACGAGCACGATGGTGGCGAGCAGGGCGTGTGCCCTGGTGTGGTCGGAGGTGCCGGCGCGGCTGATGCCGCGGGAGGACACGTTGTCCATGATCAGTCCGTTGTGGACGAACGGCGCGATGGCGTTGTCGACGGTGTCCAGGAAGAGCTGTGCGTCCGGGGAGGCCACCGGCCACGGCGACGTGCGCAGCAGCGCCATGAGCCGTCCGACGCCGTCGTGGAGGACGGAGCCGTATCCGCCGATGTAGGGGACGTTGCGGTGCTGGATGAACGAGCCGTCGGCGTAGAAGCCGTCGCCGGTGGTCACGTACGGGAACACGGGGTCGAGGGCGGCGACCGCGCGGGCGATCCGGCCGCCGTCCTCGCCGACGATCGCGCGCAGGATCACGCTGCGGCACAGGTCGACGCGGTTGGCGCCGGTGGAGGTGCCGGTGTACGCGTCGAAGACCGAGTCGGGCACGAAGTGGTCGACGGCCCGGCAGTACGCGGCGATCTGCTGGGCCGTCAGGTGGTCGTGGACAAGGACGCAGGTGTCCATCAGCGCCTGCGGGGCACCGATCTGCCAGTTCCACCAGTTGCCGTAGCGGACGGTCGTCTCGTTGTAGACCTGGGCGTGGAGGTGGTCGAGGCCGTCGAGGACCGCTCGCAGGACGGCGGGGTCGCCGGTGAGCCCGGTGCCGGGCTGGGCCCACGCCTGGGCGAGGGTCCCGATGCGGTGGTAACTGTCTTTCATCTTGGCGGAGTAGGCGTACGACTCCGCGTCCGTGTCCGGCTCCGGGTCCCGCCACACCGCGTCCGGCCACAGCGATCCGTCGGCGGGGGCCATGGTCGACAGGTACGTCCGGGCGGTCCTCCCCAGGTCGGCGAGGAGGCTCCTGAAGGGCTCGGCGGTGGGGCTGAAGCCGGTACCGAGGAGGAGTTCGCGCCATCTGGCGCGCAGTGCGGCGAAGTCCTGGGGGCCTCCGGTCGTCGCTGCGGCCGGGGTCGCCCCGGCCGTGGCGACGGCGGTGCCGGCGCCGAGGCCCAGAGCGGTGCCTGCGGTCATCTGGAGAAGGGTGCGGCGGCGCAAGGATGAGGACATGGCGGACCAGCCTTTGCGGGAAGTCGGGGCGGGAGCGGTGGAGTTCGGCTCGGGGCTCGGGGCCTTCCGCACGCAGCCTGCGCAAGCGCTTTCTAGCCGTCAAGGGACGAGGGCGACTCGGGCAGTATTCGGTCACTCCGCGTGGACGCGCCGGTCGGCGCCCGCGTCGTACGGGCGGACGGGCGGAAGACGGAGGGACGGACGGACAGAGAGGCGGAGGGACGGAGGGACGGAGGGACGTCTACCGCGGGCATCCTTCGGGCGCCTCGTGGCTCTCGGACACCCGGCCGGCGCCGCAGGAGTCCCGGACCACCAGTCGCGGCAGCCACTCGACCGCGGAGTGCGCGGCGTCGGGGTCCTCCAGGCGGCGCACCAGCAACCGGACCGCCGCCTCGCCGACCGCGAAGGTGGCCGGGCTCACGGAGGTCAGGGGCACGTCCGCGAGCGCGGCCAGCTCGTCGTTGTGGCACACGAGCGCGAAGTCCTCCGGCACGCGCACGCCGTGGGCGCGGAGCCGGTGCAGGAGGTTGACCGCGTCGATGTCGGTGTGGACGAGCCCGGCGCGGATCTCCCCGGCATCGATGCCGGCCAACAGGCGGTCCCCGCCGATGTCGTCGGGGTGACCGCCGGGGCCGTCCGGATCGGGCGAGAGGTCGTCCTCGGGAAGGCCGAGCGCCCGGATCGCCGAGAGATAGCCCTCCCGTACCGCGGGCCTGGTGTGGGTGCGGCGGGCCAGTAGCGCGACGCGCCGGTGCCCGAGCCGGGCGAGGTGCCGGACGGCGAGCGCCGCTCCGCCCGCGTGGTCCGACACCACGCGGTCGAGGTGGGATCCGGGCACGCCGAGGGGGATCCGCCGCTCGACGAGAACGGCGGGGACCGGGGGTTCGGCGAACGGCGCCGCCTCCGCCTCGTCGGGACCGTCGGCCGCCCAGCTCGGCGCGAGCAGCAGACCGTCGACACCGGCGTCGAGCAGCGTGGCGACGTGTTGATGGTCCCGTGCCGAGGTGTAGTCGGTGACGCCGACGAGCAGTCGGACCCCCACGTCGGCGGCGGCCCGGCGGGCTCCCTGGATGACCGACCGGAAGTAGTAGTCGGAGACGGGCACGACCATGCCCAGGACGAGGCCGCCCCGCGCGTTCGGCGGGGTACGGCGGGCGAGGCGGGCGTCGCGGGCGTTGAGCGGCGCGGTCGGCCAGGTGACGGTGCCGTGCAGCCGCCGTACGCGTCCCACCGCGGCCAGCGCGGCCACGTCGCGTCGGGCGGTCTCCACCGAGACGCCGAGACCGGCGGCGAGTTCGCTGACGCGTACGCTCTCCCGTTCGCGGACGAGCCGCAGGATCCTGCCGTGTCGCTCCTCCACGCTCTCTCGCAACGGTGCCGCCTCCTCGTTCCGGTCGGTTGGTCGCGGGCGCAGCCTAGTGCCGCCGGGCCACCCCGGTCGCCGGCACCGAGGCGGTCCCCTTCGACTGGTACGAACCCGCCACCCACGCGGCCGCCCTCGACGGAGTCGACCGCGTCTACCTGATACCGCCGCTCGGTGACTCCGACCCCGCGGCGACCATGCTGCCGTTCCTCCACCGGGCCCGCGCCGCCGGCGTGCACCGCGTGGTGCTGCTGAGTTCCTCGGCCATCCCCCAGGGCGGCCCGGCGGTGGGAGCGGTCCACCGAGCCCTGCCCGGGCTGTTCGAACAGTGGGCGGTGCTGAGGCCTTCGTGATTCATGCAGAACCTCAGCGGCGAGCACGCGCACGCTCGCAGCGTGCGCGACGAGGGCGCCATCCGGACCGCCACCGCGAGCGTCCGGGTCGGCTTCGTCGACGCCGAGGACGTCGCGGCCGTCGCCGTACGCGCGCTGACGGACGAGCAGGCGCCCGACACCGATCTCGTCCTCACCGGACCCGAGGCGCTCGGCTACGACGACATCGCCGCGATCATCAGCGACGTCACGGGGCGGCCCGTGCTCCACCACCGTCTGTCCTACGAGCAGATTGCGCGACCGCCTCGCCGCGCAACTGCCGGTGGCGTTCGCCATGATGCCGGCCGGCAGGGACCAGACCATCGCCGAAGGGAGGGAGATGCGCGTCGGCGGCCGAGGCCCCGGTCCGGGCATGTGGCGGCCTGCCGCCACCTCCCCGGACAGTCCGGCGGCCGCCCGTGCGATCGGCAGTCAACGAGCTACTCAGGCACATCAGTTGAGTAGGTGCACTCATGCCGAGCGTTCGTGGCGGCATGAGGATGTGCGCACACCCCGCACCCAAGGAGTCATCGATGTCCGCGTTCCGTCCGGCAGCAGACCTCTCCCCCGGCGAGCGGTCGGCCTCCCGCCGCCGGCTGCCGGCCGCGCTCGCGCTCGCCGTCGCCACGACGCTCGTGGTCTCGGCGTTCGGTGCGGCCGACCCCCTCACCTGGCTGCTGGAAACGGTGTGGGTGATGCTGGGCCTGCCGGTGATCGTGCTCCTGCGCAAGCGGTTCCCGCTCAGCGACCTGCTCTGCGGACTCCTGGCGGTACACGCGCTGGTGCTCATCGTGGGCGGGCACTACACCTACGCGGACGTCCCCGCCGGTGACTGGGTGCGCGACCTGCTCGGCCTGGAACGCAACCCGTACGACCGGCTCGGCCACCTCATGCAGGGCTTCGTCCCGGCCCTCCTGGTACGCGAGCTCCTCCTCCGGACGTCCCCGCTCCGCGGCAGCCGATGGCTCGCGCCGCTCACCGTCTGCGCCTGCCTCGCCTTCAGCGCGACCTTCGAGATCCTGGAGTGGCTGGCGGCCGTGACCGGAGGCCAGGCCGCCGATGCCTTCCTGGGCACGCAGGGAGACGTGTGGGACACCCAGTGGGACATGTTCTGCGCTCTGATCGGCGCCGTCTGTTCCCTGCTCCTCCTCAGCCGCGTCCACGACCGCGCCCTCACGCGTCTGACCTCCACCAGCCGGACGTGAACCCACCCGCGGGGGTTACGGGGCCGCCGGGCCGGTGGTGAAGAACGCCGCCATCCGCTCCAGCCCCCGGGGAGCGAACATGGTGTCCAGGCTCCGGGCGGAGTCGGCGGCGGAGGCCTCGCTGCGCGGGAAGAGGGCTTCCTCGTAGGCGGTCAGGGCCGCCTCGGTGTCGCCGGGGTGGGCGGCGATGGCCGTGGCGAGTTCGGCGCCGTCGAACATGGCGAGGTTCGCGCCTTCGCCGGCGAAGGGGGACATCACGTGGGCGGCGTCGCCGAGCAGGGTCACGCCCGGCACGCGGTCCCAGCGGTGACCCACCGGTAGGGCGTGGATGCGGCGCGGGGTCATGGTGTCCGCGTCGGCGATCAGGCCGCGCAGGGTCTCGTCCCATCCGTCGAAGCGGGCGAGCACGGCCCGCTTGGCCGCCGGCAGGTCGGTGAAGTCGACCGTGTCCAGCCAGCCCTCGTCCACCTTGAGGGCGGTGTAGACGTGCAGGCTGCCGTCGGTCTCCTTGTGGGCGAGGACGCCGCGCTCGCCGCCGAGGCAGATGAAGAAGCCGCCGCCGACGACGGCCGCGCTGCGCGGGTGGCGGGTGTCGGCCTCCAGCAGGTCGGTCTCGACGAAGGAGATCCCGGTGTAGGCGGGCTCGGCGTCGGAGAGCAGGGGCCGCACGCGCGACCAGGCGCCGTCGGCGCCGATCAGCAGGTCGGTGGTGAGGGCGGAGCCGTCGGCGAAGGCCACCTCGTGGCGTCCACCGTCCAGGGCGCGCACACCGGTGACCTTGGCGCCCCAGTGGACCGTGCCGTCGGGAAGGGAGTCGAGGAGCAGGTCGCGCAGGTCGCCGCGGTCGACCTCGGGGCGTCCGCCGGTGCCGTCGTCCTCCTCCGCGACGTGGACGGTGCCGTCGGGACCGAGCAGGCGCATGGCCTGGCCGCCCTCGTGGATGATGTCGAGGAACCCGTCGTAGAGGCCGGCGGCGCGCAGGGCCTTCTGGCCGTTCTCCTCGTGGATGTCGAGCATGCCGCCCTGGGTGCGGGCCTCGCGTGAGGCCTCCAGTTCGAAGACGGCCGCCTCGATGCCGTTGACGTGGAGGACACGGGCGGCGGTGAGGCCGCCGAGACCTCCGCCGATGATCGCGATGGGGTGGTGGGTGTTCATGAGGTCCTCCTGGGGGCGGTGAAGGGGTTGACGCTGCGGACGACGTGCACGGCCTGCCCTTCCAAAGTAACGAACATGTTCGTAGCGAACAAGTTCGTCGAGGGGTACGCCGTGCTCCGGGTCGCACGACGTCCGGGCCTGGCGCGACCTGGACCGGCCGCCCGAAGCGGGGACGCGCAGCCCTCAGGGCCTCATGCGATCAGCCGGTGGGATCCGGGACGGGGGTGTGGACGATGCCGTTGATCACGAGGTCGAAGCCCCAGGCCAGCCGGGCGTCCTGGGTGCCGGACAGCAGCGCCGGCAGGTGCGCCTTGATCATCGGGTGCCGGGTCTCGTCCGCCCCGTGCGCGGCGCGGGTAAGCGCGTCCCAGTCGTCCTGGCTCCTCGGGTCGCGTTCCTGGGTGCCGTGTTCCGCCGCGGTGGCGGTCGCGTACTGCAGGAGGTTGTCCACGCCCCAGGCGACCTGCTCGCGCGGGGCGCCGCTGCGGGAGAGCAGCAGCAGGAGGCGTTCGACCAGGTCGAGGTAGTTCGCCCCGCTCGGGCGGGCCACGAGCGCGGAGCGGGCCAGCTGCGGGTGCTCGAAGAGCAGGCGGGCGTAGGAGGTCAGGACGGCGACGAGGTCGTCACGCCAGCCGGTCCCGCCCTCGTCGGCGGGCAGGTCCACCTCGCCGAGGAGGGCGTCCAGGACGGCGGCGTGCAGCTCGGCGGTGTTGGCCACGTAGACGTAGAGCGAGGCGGGGCCGGTGTCCAGCTCCTGCGCCAGGCGCCGCATGGTCACCTTGTTCAGCCCCTCGGACCGCATGACCCGCACCGCCGCGTCGACGATCCCCCGCTGCGTGAGGGCGGGCTTCGCGGGTCGTTCTCGTCGGCTGACGGGTTCTCGCTTCGTGGTCATACACCGATCGTAACGAACGCGTTCGCGCACCGAAGCGTGCCGCGGGCGGCGCGTGGAGCCCCGCTTCGACCGCCTCGCGCGACACCCGACACCCCTTCGATCCGGCCAAATAACGTTCCCCGCAACGAAGTTGGGCACTTTCAGGTTTCTTCGGCGTTCTTGTGGGACTCGTCTTCGGGGACTCCGACGCGCTGTTAGCTTCTCCTCCGGATCGAGACACGCTCCATGACCAGGGAGACGAAACGAGAATGAAGAGATCCTTCTTACGTCTGGCTCTCGCGTTCACCGCAGTGCTCGGCCTGATGGGCCTGGGCAGCGTGGGCACGGCATCGGCGGCCGGCACGGCGGTCGCGACGACCCAGTACTTCAGCGGCTTCGGCACCGGGTCGAGCGTGTGGACGGCCGAATCCTCCGCATACAACGACGCCTACACGAAGGCGTCGTTCGCCGGTTACGCCCGTTACACGTGCCGCCAGTCCGGCATCCCGTACACGCGGCAGATCAGCCCGTACATGTACTGGTCGAACGTCACGGTCTCGTGCACGAAGTGGACCTGAGGGCCTGACTGCCTGAGCTCCCTGAGCTCCTGAGCTCCTGAGCTCGCGGCCAGCCGTCAGCCGGGCGGCGGCGTCCGTTCGCTCTGGCGCGGGCCGTCGCCCGGGCGTAGCCTGCCGGACTGTCGATCACGGCGGGACGAGGAGTGAGAGTGACCAGTACGCGCAGGCTGTTCCTGGGGGCGTTCACGGCGGGGGCCGTGACGGTGGCCACCGGTGCGGGAACCGCGTCCGCCGCCGAGCAGGCCGAGGGGGACGTGACGTACCCGGGCGAAGTGCTGGCCCGCAACTTCCGCACCGAGGGCGGTACGACGTCGACGTTCCGGACCGTGTCCACGACCGCGACGTCGAAGCTCCACGCCCTGACCGTCCACCAGGCCGGTGTGGCGGGCAACGGTGTCGCGCTGAACGTCGTCTCCCACAACCCGAACGACTCGGCGATGTACCTGTCCGGGACGGAGAAGAGCAGGGGCACGCTGAAGATCCTGCACCGGGGCCACGCGGACGCCTCCGACGCGGGAGCCGCGGCCATCTCCGTCTATCTCGACACCGACGGCGTCACCGACGAGTCGGGCGGCACCGCCGCCCAGGGCATCTTCGTCACCCACTCCACCGGCCCCACCAGGGGAAATCTCCTCACGCTGCGGAACAACGGCGTGGACGACCTCGTGGTCAAGGGCTCCGGCGCCGTCGGCATCGGTGTCGCGATCGGCGCCACCCCGCGCGGCCGGGTGGAGATCGCCCAGCGCACCTCCCCCATCGGTCTGCTGATGCAGGCCAACGAGGACAGCGCCAGCCGCCTGATCGAGATACGCGACCGGACGGGCACCGCGAAGCTGCGGGTGCTGAACAGCGGCGCGCTGGCCGCCCAGAACGCCATGTTCGGCGTCACGAGCGGCGAATCGTACGGTGGCGGCGACGGCGTGATCGGCATCCGCAACGCCACGACCGTCCCGACCTCCGACCCGGCCAACGGCGGCGTCCTCTACGCCGAGGGCGGCGCGCTCAAGTGGCGCGGCCCCTCCGGTGCCGTGACCGAGATCGGATCGGCCTGACCATGGAACTGACCCCCCAGCAGCTCGTGGCCGAGTTCCAGGACGCCGTGATGGAGCTGTACTTCGCCCGCAAACGCATCACCCTCCTGGAGGCCGAGAACGCCGCCCTGCGGGAAAGCCTGGCCCGCACCGAGCGGACAGCCGAACCGGACGATTCCTGAACGACCTGGGGCCGCCGAGTCGGGCGATACGGTACGAGTCCGGGGACGGCAGGTGAGGAGAGGGCGGGCGCGGATGTCGGAGCAGACATGGGTGGAGCTCGCCCGTGCGGGTGGAGCCGCTGTCGTGCGGGCTGCGGGCACGGATGCGTGGGCCGGGCTGCGGGAGGCGCTGGCGCGGTGGTTCGGGCGGGGGGACGAGCAGCGTCACCGCACTGAGCTGGAGCTCCTGGACCGTACCGCCGCGGAGCTCCTGGGAGCGCAGGAGGGTGGCGCGGCGGACGCGGCACATGCGCGCGCCGATGGCGACCGGGTGTGGAGGTCCCGCATCGAGCGGCTGCTCAAGGAACTGCCGGAGCACGAACGGCGGCGCGCGGCGGAGGAGCTGCGCGAACTGCTGCGACACCACGCACCGCACTACGCGAACGAGTCGGGCACGGGCGGGATCGCGGTACAGGAAAGCCTGTGGATCCATGCCGAGCAGACGTCGATCGCGGCCGGCGTCGTGAACGGGAATGTGACGGCTTCCTTCCCTCCCGTGCCGGATCCGATCCAGGGCTGAACGGACCGGCAGCCGCTGACACGAGCCCACCCCACACCGCCGCGGGCGACGCGCACGCGGGTCACCGAGGCGGCGGCGTCCATGTCCATGCCGCCCATGGCAGCGTGGCCGTCGGCCGAGCCGAGGATGTGCATCTCCACGCCCCCACCGCGGACGGGGACCCACCCGACGTGGTGGTGCACGCCTACGAGGTGGCCGGCGACATCATCTATCAGCAGGCCGGCCCGTCGCGCTCGGATCGGGAGCCCGCACTCGTCTTCCTCCTGGGAGTCGTCCTCGCCGTCGTCTTCGCCTGGAACGGTACGCAGCCGGGTTCGCGGACCGCGGACTGGTCCGCGGCCGCGGCCTGCCTGGTGCTGGCAGCCGCAGCCGGTGTCGCCCTCGTACGGGGGCGACGCCGACGCCGGCCCGCAGACGGGCACCCGTCGCCCAGAGAGCTGCGCAGAGCGTCCTCGTCACTGGCGCGCGCCCTCGCGGCGCAGTACGCGTGGGACGAGGCCGGTGTCCGCCTGCACGACCCCGGTCCGCTGCCGGTGCGCTGGACGGCGGCACCGCGCGGCATCGGGGACCACGCGGCGAACCTCGCGGGCCCCGGGCGGGAGGCGCCCCGGCTCGACGGCTCCTTCTCCGGCATCCTCGCGACGTACGAGGGGCTGCCGCACGGCCGCCTCGTGGTCCTCGGCGACGCGGGTGCCGGAAAGTCGGTCCTCGTCCTCCACCTGGCCGCCGAACTGCTGGCACGGCGTGGGGAACGCGATCCGGTGCCGGTCGTGTTCCCGCTCGCGTCGTGGGACCCCTTGGAAGGAACGCCACTGTGGTGGTGGGCGGCCGGACGGCTGGCTCGGACGCATCCGAGGATCCTCGGCGAGGACGGCTCCGGCTCCTCGGCCCAGAGCACCGCTCACCGGCTCATCACGTCCGGATACGTCCTGCCCATCCTCGACGGCTTCGACGAACTCCCCGCCGCCTCGCGCCGGAAGGCCCTCTCCCAGCTCTCCCGGAGCCTGTTGCCCGACGGCCGCTTCGTCCTCACCAGTCGCACCACCGAGTTCACCGACGCGTTGAACGACTCGGGGCTTCGCCTGCCCCGGACGGCCGCCGTCCAGCTCCGGTCGCTCGACATGGCCGACGTGCGTGCCTACCTGCCGCGCACCACCCGCGAGCTGGCCGACTCCACGACGAAGTGGGACCCGGTCCTGGACCGGCTCGCCGCGGCCGACGCCGACCCGGACGGCCAGGCGGCGCGGCACCTGCGCGAGGTGCTGCGCACCCCGCTCATGGTCAGCCTCGCCAGAGCCGTCTACAGCGACACCACCGCCCGCCCCGACGACCTCCTCGAACGGAGCGACCTCACCACCCGGAGCGCGGTGGAGCGGCATCTGCTGAGTGCTTTCGTCGATGCCGCCTATCAGGTGGACCCGGCAGCGGTGCCGGGACGTCGTGCCCCCATGACGTCCGGTCGCGCCCATCGGTACCTGGCCCGGCTCGCCCGCGGCCCCGGGCAGGACATCGCCTGGTGGGGCCTCGCAGCCGAGGTGCCGTGGACGTTCCGCACCCTGTTCGTCTCCCTTCCCCTGGGTCTGGTCCTCGCCGCGACGGTCGCCTCCACCTCCCTGCCCGTGCCGGGAGATCCGGGGGTCCCCGGTCTCGGACTCCGGGCGGCCGTTCTCGTCCTGATCGCGGCCGTGTGCGCCGGAGCGCTCGACTGGATCGCCGAGCGCGGGGGTGCCGCCCCCTACCCGCAGCGGCTGCTGTCACCCCGCGGGAGGGTGTTCCAGTCCCTGCGAGAGCGGCCGGCGGGAACCGTGCTCTCCGTGCTGATACCGGTGGGTGGGCTCGCCGTCTGGATCTGGGCCGTCGTACGCGGCAACGGTCTCGCCGTCCTCTTCGCCTCCTTCCTGCTGCTCATCCCGCTCACGGTGGTCTCGCGGGCCCTCACCGTCGTCCGCGGGCCCGCCGACGTCCAGCGAGGCGACCCCGTCACCCTGCTGCGCCAGGACCGTCGTACCGCACTGGTTCTGGCGCCTCTCTCCTTTCCCTACACGCCGTCCATGCCCTCCGCGCAGAAGGTGCTGCCCTTCCCGGTGGTCGCCACCATCCTGTTCTGGGGCTTCGGGCGCGGGGAGGACGCCGTCACCTCCTGGCGCTGGGCCACCGTGTGGGGCGCGTTGGCCCTGTGGTGGTGTCTGTGGAGCCTGGTCATGTCGGCGTGGGGCCACTACACGGTGGCACGGTGGTGGCTCGCCTCGACGGGGCGCCTCCCCCTGCGGCTCGCCGAGTTCCTCGCGGACGCGCACCGTCGCGGGGTGCTGCGCCAGACCGGCGGTGTCTACCGGTTCCGGCACGTCGAGCTGCGGCGCATGCTCGCGGCGGAAGCGGATCCGGAGGGCGACGCGGGACACGGTACGGGCCGGGCGCGGCGTGCCGGCGTCAGAGTCGTGGCCGCGGCGGCGGGCCTGACCGCCCTGGTCCTCCTGGCCGGCTCGCTGTTCACGGCCCCCGGCGCCATGGGACCGCTCCACACCCTCGCCCCGGCCTGCGAGCTGCTCCCGCTCCCGTCCGTACGCCCCCTCATGGAGCGCCCGGCGGTGGGCGGAGCGCCGCGCATCGACATCTTCTCGGACGCGAGGGGCTTCCTCGACGACGGCTTCAGGCAGCCGAGGCGCGCCGACGACAACCGCGCCCGTGCGCGCAGCTCCTGCGTGATGACGGAGCAGTCCCCGCTGCGGCCCACGACGGAGGTCACGCTGACCGTGGCCCTCGCGGCCGGAGCGGGGATGACGAAGAGCGCCCGGCGCGCACAGTACGAAGTGGACCACCCGGGGTTGCTCGTCACCCGGCAGCGGCATTCGGGCGCCGACTGGTCCCTGGCCACCGGTACGGAGCGGAGCTTCACCCGCTCCGGTCGGTCGGGCCCGTCCGATGAGCGCATCCCCGTCGGCTGGGCCCGCGGCCGCATGGGGAACGCGCTGGTGGCCGTGGACGTGGCGCTGGAGTTCGGCACCGAGCCGCAGGCCGAGCGGGCCGCGGAATCGCTCGCACGCGAAGTCCTCGAACGCATCCGCCGCACCTACGGCCTTCCCGCCGGACCGGTCCCCGGGGGAGCACCTCTCACGCGCGTCCAGCTCATCCACGACTCCCAGGACGTCCGGACCGCGTGGCGCACGCGCTCGCCGGTCAGCGGTCGCCCGTCCTGACGCGTGCCGCGGGGCGTGCGCGCGGTGCTCGCGCCCTTTTGACGGGGGCGCGGCGGATCGTAGGATCAACGGGTCATCACCGCGACGGGAGACAGGAAGCCGGTGCGATTCCGGCACGGTCCCGCCACTGTGACCGGGGAGTGCACCCTTCGGCATGCCACTGCGCCGTGCGTGGGAAGGCAAGGGGAGCGTCGATCCGGGAGTCAGGACACTGGCCTGTCGCGGGCCCGATCCGAGGAGCGCGGACTCCCCAGGAGGCTTCACTTGTACGACCGTTCCCAGCTGTTCACCCCTGCCCGCCGACGCCGCGCCCTGCGCGCCACGGCCTCGGCCCTCGCCCTGTCGGCGGCCCTGCTGACCGCCGGCTGCGGCTCGCCGCAGGACACCGCCCAGGACACGAAGGCCACGTCCGCGTCCGCGTCCGACGGGAACTTTCCCGTCACCATCGACAACTGCGGCGTGAGGACGACGTACGACGAGGCGCCCGCCCGCGTCGTCACCATCCACCAGCATCCGGCGGAGCTGATGCTCGCCCTGGGGCTGAAGGACCGCATGGTCGGCACCGCCTTCCCCGACTCCGCCGTCCTGCCCGAACTGCGGAAGGACTACGCGTCGATCCCGGAACTGGCAGAGCGGGAACCGTCCTTCGAGACCGTTCTGGACGCCGAACCGGACCTGGTGTACGGCGGCTACGGCAGCGCCTTCGCCGAGAAGGAGGGCCGCTCCCGCGAGGCGTTCCGGGACGCGGGCATCGACACCCATCTGAACCGCGAGTACTGCGGGAAGGAGCGGGTGACGATGGAGGACGCGTACGAGGAGATCCGTACCGTCGGCACGATCTTCGGCGTGTCCGACCGCGCGGACAAGCTGGTCTCCGACCTGCGGGCGAGGGTCGAGAAGGCCTCCGCCGCCGTCAGGGGCGAGCCCCCGGTGACCGTCTTCGTGTACGACAGCGGTGACAAGGCCGCCTTCACCGCGGGCGGCAAGAGCCTCGGCACCGAACTGATCCGGCTGGCCGGCGGCACGAACGTCTTCGCCGACCTCGACGACGTCTTCGGCGACGTCTCCTGGGAGCAGGTCGTCGACCGCGGGCCGGAGGTCATCGCGATCTACGACTACGCGGGCTCCGGAAGCGTCGAACAGAAGAAGGAGTTCCTGCTCGGCCAGCCCGCGCTGAAGGACGTGCCCGCCATCAGGAACAAGCGGTTCGTCGTTCTGCCGTTGACCGCCACCCTCGTCGGCGTACGGGCCGCGTACGCGGTGGACGATCTGGCCCGTGGCATCCGGCCGGAGAGCTTCCGGTGACGGCCCCGGTCACCGACGCCGCCCCCGGGCGGGCCGCGCGACCGGGGAGGCAGGACGACAGGCGGGCCGGGCCGGGCCGCCCGGGCGGTGACGATCCCGGCATGGCCCGTCTCGCCGTCGTCCTCGTGGTCCTGGCCGTCGTGCTGGTGGTCTCCGTCACGGCCGGCCTGGCGATCGGTTCGGTGCGGGTGCCGCCCGGCCAGGTGTGGGGCATCGTGACGCACGCGCTGGGCGCCGACTGGGTGGAACGGGACTGGTCGCGGGCGCGCGAGACCATCGTGCTGGACGTCCGCGCGCCCCGCGTCCTGCTCGGAGCCGTGGCCGGCGCCGGACTCGCGGTCGTGGGGACCGCCCTGCAGGCCCTGATCCGCAACCCGCTCGCCGAGCCCTACCTGCTCGGGGTCTCCTCCGGGGCGTCCCTGGGCGCCGTGACGGTGATCGTGTTCGGGGTCACCCTGTTCGGGCCGGTGTCGCTGTCGGTCGCCGCGTTCGCGGGCGCGCTCGGGGCCCTGCTCCTCGTCTACACCACGGCGCGCACCGGTGGCAGGATCACCTCGGCTCGGCTGGTCCTGTCCGGTGTGGCCGTCGCCGCGGTGCTCACCGCCGTACTGGACCTGCTGCTGCTCACCACCGACCGGGGCAACGAGGCCCGCGCGGTCCTCGCCTGGACCCTCGGCGGCCTCGGCGGCGTCAACTGGGGAACACTGTGGCTGCCCGGCGCCGCCCTGCTGCTCGGCGTCTCCGTCCTCCTCGTGCAGGCGCGCAACCTGAACCTTCTGCTCGCCGGTGAGGAGGCGGCCACCACGATGGGCCTGGACGTGGCCCGCTTCCGCGCCCGCATGTTCGTCCTGCTGTCCCTCGTCACCGGCGTCCTCGTCGCGGCGTGCGGACCGATCGGCTTCGTCGGCCTGATGCTGCCGCACATCGTCCGCCTCGCCGTCGGCGGCGACCACCGCCGCGTCCTGCCGGCCGCCGCGCTCGGCGGCGCGGTCTTCCTCGTCTGGGCCGACATCGCCGCGCGTGTCGTCGCCGCGCCCATGGAGATACCCGTCGGCGTGCTCACGGCCCTGTGCGGCGGACCGTTCTTCCTGTGGCTGATGCGCCGCGACGCCCGCAGGGGCACCGACCGAGGAGGGGCGTGACCGCCACCGAACTCGTCGTCGACGGCGTCACCCTGACCGTCGGCGCCCACCGCCTCGTCGAGGACGTGTCCCTGACCGCGCGCCCCGGCGAGGTCATCGGCCTCGTCGGTCCCAACGGGAGCGGCAAGTCCAGCCTGCTGCGCGCCGTCTACCGCGTCCTGCGCCCCGCCGCGGGCCGGGTCGGCGTCGACGGCGCCGACGCCTGGGCGCTGCCCGTACGGCACCTGGCCCGCACCGTCGCGGCCGTGGTGCAGGAGCCGGGCGCCGACTTCGACCTCTCCGTGCGTGAGGTCGTCGCCATGGGCCGCACCCCGCACAAGCGGCTCCTCGACGGAGACACCCGCGAGGACGCCGAACTGGTCGGTGCGGCCCTGGACGCGGTGGACGCCACCGACCTCGCCCACCGCCCCTTCGACCGGCTCTCCGGCGGCGAACGCCAACGCGTCCTCATCGCCCGCGCCCTCGCCCAGCGACCGTCCCTCCTCGTCCTGGACGAGCCGACGAACCACCTGGACATCCGCCACCAGCTGGACGTCCTGGGCACCCTGCGGAAGCTGCCGGCCACGGTCCTGGTCGCCCTGCACGACCTCAACCTCGCCGCGTACTACTGCGACCGCCTCTACGTCCTGCGGGACGGCAGGGTCACCGCGTCGGGCCCACCGGTGGAGGTCCTCACGCCCCGGCTGCTGTCCGAGGTGTACGGGGTGGAGAGCGAGATCACCGTCCATCCGCGCACCGGCGCGCCCCAGGTGACCTTCCTCCCCTCCGAGCCCCGTCCGTGAGTGCCGGAAGCCGGGGCCGGCGCTCGTGGCGGGAGCGCCGGGCGCCTCATGCCGCGCTGCCGTCCGGCTCCGTCTCCGTGGTCATGCGGGCGACGTGGAGCGCCAGGTAGGAGACCTCGTCCTCGCTCAGGTGCGTGCCCAGGCGCAGCTCGACGATCGTGGCCAGCTGCTGCGCGGTGCGGGTCGCCTCCGGGTAGTGGCGGCGGATGCCCTGGCCGATCGTGGACTCGTGTCCCTTCAGCTGCCGGTGCTGCTGGATCCGGACGAAGAGGTAGCGCACGTGGGTGATGAACCGCGCCGCGCTCATCGACTCCTGGGAGACCGACAGTCCGTGCCGTTCCCTGACGACGGCGAGCATCTGGTGGATGACGCCGGTCATCGTGTACGTGAAGGACAGGTCACCCGTGGCGAAGCCCGCGTTCACCAGGTGCAGGGCGAGCGCGATCGCCTCGGGCGGCTCCAGTCGCGGGTCCACGCGTTCGTTGATGGCGGCGAGCAGGCGCTGGGCCTGGGCGTACTCGGTGGCGTACAGGGCCTGGACCTCGGCGCGCAGCGGGTACTCGACGGCGATGCCCCGCGCGGCGCGGTCCAGCGCGCCGGCGACGTGGTCGGCGACGGCGATGGCGAGGGTCGGCCGGGTGGACTCGCGGCCCTCGATGCCGGACTCGTCCAGGGCGATCACGACGGCCCGCAGGATCTCCTCGTCGATGAGGGAGAGGACCTCGCTCAGGTGGTCGGGGTCACGGCCGTCCGCCGGGACGAAGACGCGGACGATCAGCGCCGGGTCGACCGGCTTGCCCTGACGGGAGCTGAAGCCGATGCCGCGCCCGGTGAGGATGACCTCCTGGCCCTGGTCGTCGCGCGCGAGGACCACGTTGTTGTTGAGGACACGCAGCGCCTTCACAGCCTGCTCTCCTTGTCGTCCGCGGTCCGTTTCTCCCCCAATGATCCCGCATGCTCCGCGGGAGCCTCGCCGAGGCCGTGCGGGTACGCGCTCCGCGGGGTGCGCGTACCCGCGACGGGTCGGTGGCCGCCCGTCACCGCCGTACGGTCACCACGGGCGCGCCGACGGCGACGTCCTGCCCGGTGTGCGGCTCGACCGAGGCGAGCTCCGCGGTGTTGGTGACGGTCATGAGGGTGACGGTCGGGTGCTCCGCCGCGCGGACCGCGTCGAGGTCGACCTCGACGAGCAGGTCTCCGGCCCGGACCTGCCGGCCGGCCTCGGCCCGGACGTCGAAGCCCTCCCCCTGCATCTGCACCGTGTCGATGCCGACGTGGATGAGGACCTCGACGCCGTCGGGGGTACGGATGCCGAAGGCGTGGCCGGTGTCGGCGACGACCATCAGGTCTCCGTCGACCGGGGCGACGACCCGGCCGTCGGCCGGCTCGATGCCCACGCCCTCGCCGAGCGCGCGGGAGGCGAAGACCGGGTCCCCGACCTCGTCGAGGTCGACCACACGGCCCGCGACCGGCGCGGCGAGCTGGATGCCCTTCCCTGCGGTGGCCTCCTCGGCGGAGGTGGAGATGGGGTTGGGGGTGGGGGTGGGGGTGGGGGTGGGGGTGGGGGTGGGGGTGGCGGGTGCCGCGGGCGAGCCGACCGCGGCGCTCGCGGGAGCGCCGACGGTGACGAGCTCGCGGGCGTCGGCCGTCTCGCTCTCCCGGGAGGCCGCCTCGGCGGCGTCGCGCTCGGCGTTGGCCCGGGCGCGGTCCTGCGGGGTGCGGAAATCGGAGAAGTACACGAGTGCCATGGCGGTGAAGAAGGACGCCGTGATCGCGATGACGTAGACCGGCATCGGGTCGAAGACCGGGATGGTCAGCAGCGAGGTGAAGGCGAAGGCGTTGGTGTCGACGCCGCCCAGGACGCCCACGATGACGCCGCCGACGAGGCAGCCGACCAGCATGCGCGGGTAGATCCGCTTGAAGCGCAGGTGGATGCCGTACAGCGAGGGTTCGGAGATGCCGCCGAAGAGGCCGGCGGCGAGGGCGCCGGTCGCGGTCTGGCGCATCTCCTTCTCGCGGTGGCGCACCGAGAGGAGCAGGACACCGGCGGTGGCGCCGAAGCAGGCGAAGTTCCAGGCGCCCATGGGGCCCTGGATGAAGTCGTAGCCGAGGGTGTTGATGTTCTGCAGCATGAGCGCGTTCAGCGGCCAGTGCAGGCCCAGCGGCACCAGGAAGGGGTAGAGCAGCGGGATCATGATCGCGAAGACGAGCGGCGCGTTGCCGTTCAGCCAGGACAGCCCCTCGCCGAGGCCGTTGCCGGCCCAGATGCCCAGCGGGCCGATGAGGAAGGCGGTCACCGGGATCATGATCAGCATGCTGAAGAACGGCACGAAGACCATGTGCACGCTCTCGGGGAAGACGCGCTGCAGGCCCTTGTAGACGAGGGCGAGCAGGGCGACCATCAGCAGCGGTACGAACACCTGGCCGCCGTAGTCGTTCAGCTGCATCGGCAGGCCGAAGACGTGCGCCACGGACTCCGTGGTGCCGAGCGTCTCGTTGGTGGTGGTCGTGACGCCGGGGATCTTGGAGTTGATCAGGCCCGTGAAGTTCGGGGTCATCACGGCGGCCATCACGGTGGCGCCCACCCATGGGTCGATCTTCAGCTTCTTCGCCGCGTTGTAGGCGACGAAGATCGGCAGGAAGTAGAGCACCGAGCGCCACATGGCGTCGACGAACACCCAGGTCGCGGACTTGTCCGCGGCACGGAAGTCGACCACGCCGAGGGCGTCGAGGACGGAGGCGATCGCGATGATCAGCGAGGAGCCGAGCAGCACGCCCATGAGCGGGCGGAAGGAGTCCGAGAGGTACTCGAAGAAGTTGTCGAGCCAGAGGTAGCGGCCGCGGCTCCTGGCCCGCGCCTCGGCCTTGACGTCCGCGTCCGACTTCGGCGGGGCCGTGCCGCCGTCCGTCATCGACGGCAGGTTCATGATCTCGGAGTAGACCCGTGCGACGGCTCCGCCGATCACGATCTGGAGGCGGTCGCCGGACTGCGGCACGGTGGCCATGACGCCGTCGAGGGCGTCGAGCGCGGCCGTGTCGGCCTTCGCCCCGTCGTGGAGCTGGAAGCGGAGCCTCGTCGCGCAGTGCGTGAGGCTCTCGACGTTCTCGGCTCCGCCGACGCCGCGGAGGATGCGCTCCGCCGGCGTGCCGTGACCGGTTGCGGGTGTGTTCATGATGCTTCCTTGCATCCTCGGGCTGCTGCCGTCCTGCTTCTGTCCGCGATCTCTCACGCCCGGATCCGGGCAACAAAAAAGGCCCGGGTCGCGCACACGGCGCTACCCAGGCCTTGCCTTCCCTCGGGCGGCACACCGCCATGGCGTCGCGTGGGCGACGAAGGCGGAGGCCTCGGGAAGTAACAATCCTGCGATCGAGATCGATCGGACGATACTTTAACACCGGGATTCGTCGGTACGGGCTCACCGGCGACGAGGTCACGTACTTCGGGTGAACGCGGCGGCATGGTCGGCCGCCCATTGGTGGAAGGTCCGTGCGGGTGTCCCGAGGATGTCGGTGACCGCGGTGGTGAGGTACGCGGGCCGTCCCACGGCGGCGCGCCACGCGGCGAGCAGCATGTCGACGGCCGAGCTGGGCGCCGTCCCCTCCCACAGGTTTCGGAACTCGTCCGGCGTGATCTCCTCGTAGGCGATCCGGCGCCCCAGGGCGTCACCGATGACGTCCAGCTGCGCGGCGTGCGTCAGGGACTCGGGGCCCGTCAGGACGTAGTCGCCTCCGAGGTGTCCGTCCTCGCAGAGCGTGCGTGCCGCCACGGCCGCGATGTCGCGGTCGTCGACCGGGGCCGACTCGGCGGCACCGTAGGGCCACCGGACGACATCGCCGTTCCGGATCGCGGGCGCCCACCAGGCGAGCGCGTTCGACGCGAACATCCCGGGACGGATGACCGTCGTGTCGAGCGTGGTGGCCGCGAGGAGCCGCTCGATGTGGGCATGCAGTGCCGCCATGGGATTGGGCTGCTGGAAGAAGGGGTGCGGCGTCTGGTGGGGGGAGGAGAGGAAAACGGCCCGCCGCACCTGGGCCGCCGCCAGCCGCTCGATGACCGGCTCGGCGGTCGGAGGCGGCGCGGTCCAGACGAGGAAGACCGCATCGGCGCCCTTCAGCGCCGGATCGAGGGACTCGGGGTCGGTGAGGTCGCCGGTGAAGACCTCGACGGTCGACGGCAGCGTCGCCGCCGCCTCGGCGCGACGGACGAGGGCGCGAACCGGCACGCCCACGTCGAGGAGTCGGTCGACGACGACGCGGCCGACCCGGCCCGTCGCGCCGGTGACGAGCACGGGAGAACTGTTTGTGTGAGGCACATCGCCCATCGAAACGTTACTCGGTTAAAAAAGCAACCTGGTAATAAATGTTACTGTGGCCGGATGAGCGAGTCGACGGGGCTGCGGACCCGCAAGAAGCAGCGGACGCGCGAGGCCATCGGCGACGCGGCCGTCTCACTGTTCCTGGAGCGCGGCTTCGACAGCGTCTCGGTCAACGAGATCGCCGCGGCGGCCGAGATCTCCAAGCCGACCCTCTTCCGGTACTTCCCCACCAAGGAAGACCTGGTGCTGCACCGGTTCGCCGACCACCAGGGCGAGGCGGCGCGCGTCGTACGCGACCGCACGCCCGGCACCGAGCCGATGGCGGCGTTGCACCGGCACTTCCGGGCCGGCCTCAACCGCTTCGATCCCGTCACCGGCCTCGCCGATCATCCCGAGGTGGTGGCGTTCCACCGGCTGGTGTTCACCACACCGAGCCTGGCGGCTCGGCTCACGCAGTACCAGCTGGAGGACGAGGAGGCCTTGGCGGAGGCCCTCGGCGAAGGGATCCAGGCACAGCTGCGGGCCGCACAGGCGCTCGCGGTCCGGCGGGTGCTCGCACGGACCAACTGGCAGAGGATCGCCGACGGACGCACCGCCCACGATGTCCACCCCGAGGCCGTGGCCGACGCCGACCTGGCCTTCGGCCTGCTGCGGTGACCGGCGGCATCGGCGCCGGGGCTGGCCCCGGGAGCGGGCGGGGGTCGGCCGCGTCCAGGCTCAGCCCCTGGTACGACACCGGCGGCACCGTCGGCCACGCCGGCCGAGCCGCTGCCGCCGTGGCCTTCCTCGGCGCCTGCGAGGCCTCCTCCATCGCCACCGGGCGCGAGTGCCGCCGACGGGGAGCGGTGGTTACCCCCAGAGGCGGGTGAGGTGTGCGTGGAGGACGTCCTCTGCGTCCTGGGGGGCGAGGTGGCCGATGAGGACGTGGGCGGTGAGGCCGTCGGCGAGGGCCAGGAGGGTGCGGGCCTCGCGCCTCGGGTCGAGGGGAGCGGTGCGGGCGGTACCTTCGGCGGCTTCCTCGATCAGGCGGGTGAAGGCCTCTTCCAGGGGTGCGTAGTTCGCCCGCAGCGTGCTGGCGAGCGCCTCGCTGACGGCCGCCTGCGCGACGAAGGCGAGCCAGACTCTGGCCTCGGCGCGGTGTTCCTCCCGCAGCAGCGAGAGTTCGGTGGCCGCGTGCCCCAGGGCCGTGCCGGCCGACTGGGCCGGGCTCCTGACGAGGCGGGCCTGTACGCGCTCGCCGATCCGTTCGCCGATGTGCTCCAGAGCGAAGACGAGCATCTCGTCCTTGGTGCGGAAGCACCGCTGCACCGCGCCCATCGACACCTGCGCCCGGGCGGCGACGTCGCGCAGGGTCACGCCCTCCAGGCCGCGTTCGTCGGCAAGATGGCAGACCGCCTCGGCGATGAGGCGGCGCCGGCTCGCGTGATCCACCTGTCTGGGCATGTCCGGTGACCCTCCTCTTCGTCCGCGGCGCTTCGCTTCGCTTCGTCGACCGACTTTATCCGATGCAGTCGTATCGGTTACGGGGTAGGGTCTCCGCCACGGTTCCGATGCGGGCGCATCGGTATGGAGAGGACGGTGGAGACAGTCATGCGGGATGCCCTGTGGAGGATGCCGGCCGCCGCGCAGGCGGAGGCCGTACGTGGCGGGGAGGTCTCGGCCCTCGAACTGGTCGACAGCCACCTGGAGCGCATCGCCGAGGTCAACCCTCGCGTGAACGCGGTCACGCAGCTCCTCGCCGAGCGCGCACGCGAGGACGCGGCGCGGACGGACCGCCGGCGGGCCGGCGGCGAAACGCTGGGACCTCTCGCGGGGGTGCCCTTCACGGTGAAGGAGTCCACGGCCATCGAAGGCGTGCCGACCACGTTCGGGTCGGAGCGCTTCCGCGATCTCGTGGCGGCTGCCGACGCGCCCCCGGTGGCACGGCTGCGCGCGGCGGGGGCCATCCCCATCGGGCACAGCAACCTCCCCACCCTGATCCTGGCGGGGATGCACACGCGCAGCGAGCTGTTCGGCGACACGGTCAATCCGTGGGACAGCGGACGGACCCCGGGTGGCACCAGCGGCGGCGACGCCGTGGCCGTCGCCACCGGCATGGCGGCGATCGGGCTCGGCAACGACTCCGGCGGATCGGTGCGCATCCCGGCCCAGTTCTGCGGCGTGGCCGCGCTGAAGCCGACCACGGGGCGGTTCCCCGCCGACCATCGCTTCCTCGGCCCGGACGATCCGGGCCCGGCTTCCCAGATGCTGGTCACGGACGGCCCGCTGGCCCGCGGTGTGGGCGACCTCCGCCTGGCGTACGAGGTGCTCGCCGGGACCGATCCGCGCGACCCGCGTGCCGTGCCGGTGCCCGCGTACGGCGAACCCCTCCCCGGACGGGTGAAGGTGGCGGTCGTCGCGGACCCCGGCGGGCATGGCGTCCACCCCACGGTGCGCACGGCCGTCGCCGCCGCGGCCGACGCGCTCCGCGACGCCGGGTACGACGTACGGGAGGAGCGGGACGTGCCGCGGCTGGACGAGGCCCTCGACGCGTACGGCCGGATCACGGCGACCGAGTTCGCCCCGACGTGGCCGGCGGTGCGCGCGCTGCTCGGCGAGGGCGGGGACCGTTACATCGCGATGGCGATGGAGCAGGCCCCGGCCGCCGACGCGGCCGAGTTCATGAAGCTGATGGGCGTCTGGATGAACATCCGCCGCTCCTGGGCCGAATTCCTCGACGCGTACCCGCTGGTGCTGGGGCCTGTCTTCACCGAGCCGCCGGTCGAGCCGGGGCTGGAATCGCGGGACAGGGCAGGCCGGAACCGGGTCGCCTCCGGCATGCGCCTGTGCACCGCGACCAGCTTCGTCGGCGTACCGGGCGTCGCCGTACCGACCGGGACGGCCGACGGGCTCCCCACCGGGGTGCAGGTCGTCGGGCGCGCGTTCCGCGAGGACCTGTGCCTCGACGCGGCCCAGGCGATCGAGGACCGGCTCGGCGTCCTCGCGCCGATCGACCCACGCGACGGCGGCGGTCACCCGACCCGTTGAAACTCTGCCGCTCTGGTGTCAGTTGGATCTGATGTCGGGGATGGCTGTGGGGGCCGGAACCGGGTCGAAGGCGAAGAGCTGCCCCGACTGCGTCCGTGCACACGGGAGTTGGACGACGGCAACACCCGGGGTGCGGTTGCCGCCGGCGATCGTGACGCAGGCTCCGGTGTGGACCGGCAGGATCCGGTACGTACCGGAGTGCGCCCCGGCTGCGGCGCGGATGCTGAACCGCTCGGCGGTGCCCCGACGGCCGCAGCAGTCGTTCATCAGTCGGGCGCCTTCGGTCCTCAGCCCGGCGTCGACGCCGAGGCAGCCGTGTCCCAGGACGGGGTGCAGGGAGCGGATCGTGTACCGGTCGCCGCCGGCCGGTTCCAGGAGGTAGACGGGGATGCTCGCGGGGCAGGCGTACTGCTCCACGGCGCCCCCGCCGTCCCGGGAGGTCGACTCCCCCAGGCACAGCCCGGAGCCGACCGCCCTGATCCTGTAGACGCCCGCCTCGACCGATCCGGGACGCGGGCCCGCGCTCGATCCCGTGACGACGGAGTCGGCCGGAGCACTCACCGGGAAACCCGCCCGCACGAACTGGCCACCGCCTATCGCCACGACCGCGAGGTCAGGTTCGTGTGGACGCGGCGACGTCGGCCGCCGCGCGTGCGTAGTCGCGGACCAGGGGGCGGGTGTCGTCGGCGCGCCAGGCGAGGGCGAAGCGGGACTCCGAGACGCCGTCGACGGGGCGGGTGACGACGCCGCCGCGGGTGAGCAGCGGGGCGTTGCCGGTGGCGACCAGGCAGATGCCGAGGCCGCCGACCAGGGCCTCGTACGTCTCGTCGGCACTGGCTATCTCGGCGCCGACGACCGGCGGCCGGCCGTGCCGCGCGTCCACGGCCAGCCAGTAGTCGCGGAGTTCGGGGCCGGTGTCCGGCAGGGCGAGGAAGGGCTCGTCGAGGAGTTCGGCGAAGTCGATCCGTGCGCGGGCGGCCAGCGGATGGCCTTCCGGCAGGGCGACGAGGCGCGGTTCGGTGGCGACGACGACCCAGCGGAAGCGCTCCGGGCCGGCCAGCGGCAGCCAGACGAAGGCCACGTCGCTGCTGCCGTCGGCGAGCCCGGCCGTCGGGTCCTCCCAGCCGATCTGCCGCAGCCGGGGCGCGGCCCGCGGATGGGCCTCGGTGAAGCGGGAGCGGATCGCGGGCAGCAGCCCGCCCCGGCCGGGGCTGGTGCTCATCCCGACGACCAGGGTGCCGCTCGCCTCCTCCCGGGCCGTCCGGACCGCGTGCTCCGCTTCGTCCCATGCGGCGAGCACCGCCCGGGCGTGCGGCAGCAGGGCCGTACCGACCTCGGTGAGGCGGACGCCCTGCCGGTCGCGGTCGAAGAGCGGGGCGCCGAGCTGCCGTTCCAGGGCCCGGATCTGCTTGCTGAGCGCGGGCTGCGAGACGTACAGCCGCTCCGCCGCCCGTGTGAAGTGCAGTTCCTCCGCGACCGCGAGGAAGTACCGCAGATCCCGCCCGTGCACGTCCGTGGTCATAGCCATGGGTTATCACGACGGATCTTGGACGGGCAACGCCCCGCGCCCGCATGCTCGTCGTGTCGCCGCCCGCCGAGCCGTCGGCGGGCGGGACGTCCCGCATACGCGTCACGAGGGGAACACCGTCATGAGCAAGGTCTGGCTGATCACCGGAGCCAACAGCGGCTTCGGACGTGCCTTCACCGAGGCCGCGGTCGGCGCCGGCGACGTCGTGGTCGCCGCGGCCCGCCGCGCGGGCGCGCTGGACGAGCTGGTCGCCGCCCACCCCGACCAGGTCGAGGCCGTCACCCTCGACGTCACCGACCACGCCGCGGTCGACCGGGTGGTGCGCGAGGTCGCCGAGCGCCACGGCCGCATCGATGTCCTGGTCAACAACGCGGGCCGTACCCACGTCGGTTCGGTCGAGGAGACCGACGACGCCGAGCTGCGCTCGCTCTTCGACGTGCACGTCTTCGGCCCCGCCGCGCTGACCCGCGCCGTCCTGCCGTACATGCGCGAGCGCCGCTCCGGGGCGATCGTGCAGCTGAGCAGCGTCGGCGGGCAGATGTCGATGGCGGGCTTCGGCGCGTACAGCGCGACGAAGTTCGCCCTGGAGGGCATGTCGGAGGCGCTGGCCGCGGAGGTCGGGCCGCTCGGCATCCACGTCCTGATCGTCGAGCCCGGCGCCTTCCGCACCAGCCTGTTCGGCAACGGCAGCCTCAGCCTGGACACGATCGCCGACTACGCGGACACGGTCGGCGCCACCCGTGCCTTCGTGGAGGGCGGCGACGGCGGCCAGGCCGGCGACCCGGCGAAGGCCGCGGCGGCGGTCCTGGCCGCCCTGAACGCGGACGAGAAGCCGCTGCGGCTCGCCCTGGGCGACGACTCGATCGACACCATCTACGCACACCTGGAGCAGGTACGCGGCGATCTCGCGGCCTGGGAGAAGGTCGGCCGCGACACCCGGTGGGAGCCCTAGGGGCCCCCGTGTCAGGCGGTCGGGTGCGGCGGGGCGATCTCCCGCTTGAGGATCTTTCCGGTGGCCCCCTTGGGGAGTTCGTCGAGGAGCCAGACCACCCGGGGGTACTTGTACGGGGCGACCTGGGCGCGCACGAACTCGCGGAGGTCGTCGGGGGTGGCGGTGGCGCCTTCGTGGAGGGCGACGGCGGCGCCGACCTCTTCGCCGAGTTCGCCGTGGGGCAGGCCTATGACGGCCGCCTCGGCGACGCCGGGGTGCTCGTAGAGGACCTCTTCGATCTCGCGCGGGTAGACGTTGTAGCCGCCGCGAATGATCAGGTCCTTCTTCCGGTCGACGATGGAGAGGTAGCCGTCCTCGTCGACGCGGCCGAGGTCGCCGGTGTGCAGCCAGCCGTCCACGAGGGTCTCGGCGGTGGCGTCGGGGCGGTTCCAGTAGCCCTTCATGACGTTGTGGCCGCGCACGCAGACCTCGCCGATGCCGTCCTTCACGGCGTCCAGACGGACCTCGACGCCCTGGAGCGGGGTGCCGACGGTGCCGGCCTTCCGGGGGCGGTCGGGGTGGTTGAAGGTGATGACCGGCGAGGTCTCCGACATTCCGTAGCCTTCGAGGACGGGGCTGTCGAAGGCCTTCTCGAAGCCGTGGAGCACCTCCACCGGGAGGGACGCGCCGCCGGAGGCGCACAGGCGCAGGGCGGAGACGTCGTGGGTCCCGGGGGCGCGGTGGCGGGCGGCGAGGAGCGCGGAGAACATGGTCGGCACCCCGAGGAACACGGTGACCCCGTCGGCGGCGAGGGTGTCGAGCGCGGCTCGGGGTTCGAAGCGGGTCAGCAGGGTGAGGCGGGCGCCGACGGAGAGGGCCGTGTTCATCCCGCAGGTCTGCCCGAAGGTGTGGAAGAGCGGCAGGCAGCCGAGGACGACGTCCTGGGGCTGGAGGTCGAAGAGGTCGCGGGCGCACAGTTCGGTATTGCGGGCGATGTTGTCGTGGGAGAGTTCGGCGCCCTTGGGCTTGCCGGTGGTGCCGGAGGTGTAGAGGATCACGGCGGTGTCCCGGCCGCCGCCCACCGATCCCGCGAGCGGGTCGGGGTGGTCGGCGAGGAGGCCGGTGAGGGCGCCGGGTGCCACGGGGACGAGTTCGGTGGCGCGGCCCTTGGCGGCCTCGGCCGCGACGGCGTCGAAGACGAACAGCAGCTTGGCGCCGGAGTCCTGGAGGTAGTGGGCGATCTCGCGGGCCTTCAGGAGCGGATTCATCGGCACCACGACGGCGCCGGCCCGCAGCACGCCGTAGTACAGGGCGGGGAACTCCGTCATGTTGGGCAGCATCACGCCGACCCGGTCGCCGCGGCGCACACCGCGGGCGCCGAGCATGGCGGCGACGCGGCCGACGGTCGCGTCGAGCTCGGCGTAGGAGATCCGGGTGGTGCCCAGTTCGACGGCGGTGCGGTCGCCGTGCTCGGCCGCACTGCGGCCGACGAGGTCGGCAAGGTTCATCGGTGGTCCTCTCGAAGGGGTGATGAGGGGTGATGAGGGGTGATCAGGGGTGGTGAAGGGAGCGGGCCGGTCAGCCGCGCAGCGCGGACGTGAAGATACCCGGGAGTCCGGCGAGGGAGGGTGCCGCGGTGAAGGCGGTGACGCGGCGGATCGTGATGAGGGCCGTCCTGTTGGTGACGTAGAACGGCGGGCGCGGGGAGATCGAGGGCGATCCGGTGAACAGGCCGCGCGGCGCGGGGGCGAACGGGGCCCTCAGTACGGTCTTCTCCACGTCCTCCAGCATGAAGGCGTTGTGGACGAATCCGATGCCGGAGCCGATGCCGGAGCCGACGGCGCGGCGGGTGTGGCCGGGGTGGGCGCCTCAGGGGGTGTGGCCGAGCAGGAAGCCGATCGCGGACCAGCAGTTGACGCCGAGGGTTCCGTAGCGGAGGGCGCGATGGCCTCGGTCACCTGCCGGGCATGGCTCTTCTCGGTCCTGGGGTGGACGAGGAGGGTGGCGCCGAGGGTGCCGGGGAGGACGTCGTCGGCGAAGGCGACGGCTTCCTCGAGGAAGGCCCCCGGGTCGGCGCCCGGCAGGCGGACGACGGCGAGTGCGCTCGCGAGCACCTCTCCGGTGAGCACCTCCCGGAGTTCGTCCGGAAGCTCCCCAGATCCGGCACGGCCAGGGCGCCGACCCGGGACGCGGCCGCCGCGATCACCAGGTCCTGCTTGGTGGGCCACCGCCGGTGGACGGCCGGCTTGCTCACCCGCGCCCGGGCGGCGACGGCCGCCATGGTGAGCTCCGCGAGCCCGTGCTCCGCCACCAGCTCGACGACGGCGTCGAGGACCGCACCCGACGCCGATACGACGGGCGGAAGACGACCTCACGCCGCGAGCCGTCCGGCGGGGGCCGGGCCGCTCCGGGGCAGCGACATGCGGGTGAGACGGTCGAGGGCGCGCACGGCGCACCGAGCGCGCCGTTCCTCAGCCGCGGTACCTGGCTCTTCGGGCGTGTCCGAACGGCGCGACCCCTCCCAGGACGCCCACGTGGTGCCGAGCGAGCGGCCCTCGGCGGTCAGCCGGGTGACGGTCGCGGGGTCGGCGTGGGCGAGGTGGGCGCCGAGGCGTACGGGCAGGGCGAACACCGTGCCCGTGGTCAGGGCCACGGCGCCGGGTCCTCCGAGCAGGGTGCCCGCGCACACGTCCGCGCTCGCCCGGCTCATCAGGCGTACGGCCCAGGCCCCGACGTCGGCGGCGCGTTCCAGGGACCGGCACAGCAGCGCGTCGCCCGCGGAGACCGCGAAGAGGTTCGCGGCGCGGGGACCGCCGTCCGGGAGCGCGTCCAGGACGTCCTCGTGCGCGGCGAGCGCGAGGCAGGCGAGTTCGGAGGCGACGGCCAGGCGGCGCGCGTCCCGTCGCCGGGCGGGCGCCGCGAGGATCCCCGCGCACACGAGGAGGGACGCGATCCGGGTCTGCTCCGCCATGGCGTCGCGCAGTTCCGTCACCGCGCCGGCCAGGAGGGGCAGTTCGTCCCCCGCCTCCTCGCGCACCGCCCGGCGGGCCGCCCGCACCTCGTCAAGGAGTCCGTGCCGCGCCAGCCAGAGGCGCAGCGCGGCCGGTCCTTCCGCCTCCGCCGGTTCGGGCGCCCCGCGGTCGTAGGCGCTGACGGCTCGCCGGGCTCCGCGGTGGAGCGGTCGTTCGACGCTCGCCGCGCCGCTGACGACGTTCCACACGAACTCGTGGTGCTCCACCAGGGACCACGCGGCGTCCATCCGGCGGCCGAAGCGTCGCCGCAGCTCCGCGCCGTAGCCGGGGACCTCGTACCTCCCGGCGGCGAGCGCGCGTTCGATCATGTCGGCGGCGAGCGCGCCGGACTCCAGGGCCGTGTCGATGCCCTCGCCCGACAGGGGGTCGACGAGCCGCGCCGCGTCGCCGACCAGGACCAGGGCGCCGGCGCTGCAGCGTTCGGGGTCGAAGTCGCAGGGCAGCGGCGCGCCCCGCAGCGGTCCGGGCCGAGGGGACCCGTCGGATTCCAGGGTTCCGAGGAAGTCCCGGAACACGGTGCGGAGGTTGACCCCGGCGTCCTGCGGTCTGATCCGCAGGCAGCCCACTCCCACGTTGGCGACGTCGGCCGACACGGGGAACACCCAGCCGTATCCCGGCAGGGTCCGTCCGGTGGCCGGGTCGACGAGCGGCACGAGGACGCGGAACTCGTCGGTGAGCCCGCGCAGCCCGCCGACGTACGCCCGTACGGCGAAGCCCGTGCGGTCGGTGGGCCGTGCCAGGCCGCCCGCCCGTGCCAGGGCCGAGGTCGCTCCGTCGGCCGCGACGACGAAACGGCTGGTCACCTGGCGGTCGTCGGCGCCGTCGACGTACCGGACGCCGACGGTGCGGCCGGCCTCGCGGAGCAGGCCCGTGGCCCGGCACGAAGGGGCCACGGTCACGCCCGCCGACCGGGCGCGGTCCGCGAGCAGCGCGTCGAGGACGGCGCGGGGCACCACGCGGCCCCGCCCGCCCGGGGTCGCCCGGGTGAACTCCGCCCCCGAGGCGAAGGACAGCCGCGTCCCCCGCACCGACTGGAACGGGGCGAGTTCGGGCCGGCAGCCGAGGAGGTCGAGCTGGGCGAGCGAGGCTCGGGTCAGGCCGTCGCCGCAGGCCTTCTCCCGGGGGATCGGGGACCGGTCGAGGAGCAGGACGGTCCTGCCGCGCCGGGCCAGAGACGTGGCCGCGGCGCAGCCGGCGGGTCCTGCGCCCACGACGACGACGTCGACGTCAGACGCCATCACCCACCTCCTCGACCAGCTGGTGCAGCCGTGCCCTCGCCGTTGTGGCGGGGAGGCGGCCGAGTTCGGCGTGCGCGCGGCCGAGCAGACCCCGCAGG
The DNA here is from genome assembly GCF_012927245.1 of Streptomyces sp. R302. Taxonomy (GTDB): domain Bacteria; phylum Actinomycetota; class Actinomycetes; order Streptomycetales; family Streptomycetaceae; genus Streptomyces. Next base: position 413,168 of record NZ_JABBGE010000005.1, on the reverse strand, counting down.
ACGGTCAGCGAGCGGTCCACTCCCCCGGCGTCGGCCACCAGCGTGCGGACCTCCTCGGCGCCGGGCCCGTCCAGGCCCGGTACACCGAGCAGGCCGCGCAGGCGGGCGGCGGGCGCGCCGCCCCTGCCGAGGGCGACGATGACCGGAAGGGTGTAGATCCCGGCGCGGACGTCGGCGGTGACGGGCTTGCCGAGCCGGAGCGCCGTGCTCGTGAGGTCCGCGAGGTCGTCGGCGAGTTGGAAGGCCGTGCCCCAGGTCCTGCCGAACCGCTCCAGCGCGTCCACCGTTCCGGCCGGGGCGTGCGAGGCGAGGGCACCGGCCAGGCCCGCGAGTCCGAACAGCGCGCCGGTCTTGAGGGCGATCACGTCGAGGTAGTCGTCCTCCGTGCGGTCGACGCGGAACGCGGAGACGAGTTCGCGGGTCTGCCCGCGCCACAGGTCGGCCGTGCACCGTGCGGCGGCCCGCGCGGCCGCCTCGCCGGCGCCCGCGACCAGCTCCGTCCCCCTCGACAGGAGGAAGGTGCCCGCGAAGACGGCCGCGCGGTTGCCCCACAGGGCGGCGACCGTGGGCTGTCCCCGGCGTACGGGTGCCTCGTCGACGACGTCGTCGTGGTGCAGGGTGCCGAGGTGCATGAGCTCGACGCCCGCGGCGACCTCGACGGGCGGGGGCGCGCCGGGGGCCGAGGCGGCCGAGGCGAGCAGTGCCAGGCGGGGTCGTACGCCCTTGCCGGCCTGGGACGGCAGGTGCCGCAGGATGGCGTCCACTCCGGGCAGGGCGGTGTCCGCGGCGGCGAGGACGACGCGGTTGGCCGCGTCGAGGGCGCGGGTGAGGTCGTCGCCCGCGGTGGCGGGCAGTGCGGCGGCCGTCATGCGACGACCCCGACGAGGGTGTAGCCGCCGAGCGGCAGGTCCTCCCACAGCTGCCCGAGCGTGACGACGGTGAACCACCCCGCCTTCGGCTCGACGGCGTCGGCCACGATCTCGACGCCGCGCTGCTCGCCGGCCCGCATCCGGGCGGTGGCGACGACCTCTCCGGCCGCCGGGTCCGCTCCCCTTCCGACGTGCTGGACCAGTGCGGCGGCGTAGTCGCGGGTGGCGTCGGTGGGGACCGTCCCCACGACCTCGCCGACGGAGACCTTGACGGCGGGCGGCCGGCCGACCCGGCGTACGGGCCCCTCCTTCGGGGCGTCCGGGTCCCCCGCGAGCGCGGCGAGCCCCGTCAGCACCTCGGTCTCGCCGGTCTTCGCGAGGTGTTCCGCATCGATCTCGAACATGTCGGCCCGGAGCGTGACGAGCATCCGCGCCGAGAAGGGCAGCGGGTTGGTCAGGGTCAGCGTCATCGCCGTGGAGCCGCCCTGGGCCGGTTCGACGGTCAGGTTGCGCTGGCCGACGTGCCGGTCGAGCCGGGGTCCGAAGGGGACCTGGATCGGGTCGAAGGGGCCGAAGACCGAGCCGGGGGACGCCGTCGCCGTGGGGTTGGAGGTGTTGACCACGAGGCACTCGTGACCGCCGTTGAGGAACTCCGGGATCCAGGGGGTGCGGCAGCGGACGTCGAGCGAGGCGCCGTGGCGGATCTCGGCCCACTCGGTGCCGATGTGACGGCACGTGCCGGCGCTCACGCCGAGCGAGGGGTCGGCCCAGTAGAAGTCGACCTGGGTGGGGGCGGAGGTGGCCCTGCCGAAGTTGAACACCCGTGCGTGCACGAAGTTGTCCTCCCCGGCGCGCGCGGTCAGGCCGATGCCGCCGCTGTTCTCGACGACGATGTACGGCGAGGCCCAGAATGCCTCCCCGGCCGGGACGGGACGGATCCGGCCGAGGTCGGGGGTCTGTCCGGGCAGCACCGGCACGACCGGCTTGTACGGCACCACCAGGAACGGCGTCCAGGTCCGGCCCTCCTTCGCCAGCCGGGCCCATGCCTCGCGCAGTTTCTCGTGCTGTTCGGTCCCGGCCTCCTGTACGCCTTCCAGCCCGATGCCGGGATCGAGCGGGGGACGCCGACGGTGGGTGCTCATGGTTGCCTCCTGGCGCGCCGTGCTCACGGGGCCGGCCGGATCGTGACCGCGTCGGGGTCGTAGCCGCCGTCGAACTCCCATGTCAGGTGGGCGAGTCCGCGGTCGCCGTCCAGGTTCCAGCCCGGACGCGGTTCGCTGATGCGGGACAGCAGGTCCACCGCGTTGGCGACGGCATTGCCGAACGGCAGGGGCTGCCCGTCGGGGCCGAGGCGTACGGGGAAGGCACCGGCGGTGCCGATGCCGCCGTTGGACAGCGGGTTGTCGACGTCGTCGTCGATGAAGTGCGACGGATAGGCGGTGGCCCGGTAGGCCGTGCTCCTGGGCTTCTCGAAGCCGGGGTTGGCCGCCGTCGGACGCTGGTTGAAGGTCAGGATGTTGCCGTCCCACGGCTTGGAGGGGAACTCCCTGTCGGTGACGCGCGACTTGACCAGGTTGCGTCCGGACTCGAACGGCAGCCCCGAGAGCGTCGCGGAGACGATCTCGTCCTCGGCCAGCATCTCGGCGTAGGGGTAGCCGAAGGCCGCGAGCGCGAGCAGTTCGTTCATGCCCTTGAGCCCGTTGTAGAGGTACATCCGGTACCAGAACAACTGGCAGCGCAGCTTCTGCCACTCGACGACGTTGGAGCAGTCGAGCAGCGCGGCGGCCCCGGCGACGGCCGCTGCGCCGGCCACGAGGGAGCCGCCGAGGAGCAGCAGTCCGCCGAGGATCGCGAGGAGGATGCCGCACACCACCGCCGTGGTGTCCTCCAGGTCGGTGTCGAAGGCGGGCGGCAGGCTCGGGCCGCCGCCGGGTGCCGGTACGAAGGGGTCGAGCTCGCCCAGAGCGGCGCCGCAGCCTTCGGGGGGTTCGACGGGGGCGCCGAAGTTGCAGCCGATGATCTCGCCGCTGGTCTGGACCCAGAGCATCAGCCACGTCATCTGGTAGGCGCCGTTGAGCTCCTCGGCGGCGAGTCCGGCGGGCAGCGGCCCCGGGTGGGCGGTGGTCAGGGCCTTGAACCACGACTGGGCGAAGTCGTCGGGTATCACCCCGGCGGGCAGGTCGCGGTTCCGCTTGATGTCGACGAGGAGGGCGGCCGGGTCCATCGGCTGGAGTTCGATGAGCTTCTGGAGGTTCGCCGAGCACAGCGAGGGCCATTGCGGGTAGGGCGGTGTCGGGGCGTCCACCGGGGCCGGCCGCGGGCCCTGCGCGTAGTGGCCGTGCACCCAGGCGTCGATGAAGTTGTCGGTGAACCGGCGCCGCCACCACTGGGTGCGGTGCGGGCCGCCGACGCAGGAGTTGACGAACGGGCTGCCGCAGACGTTCGCCGCGTAGCCGATCAGATAGCCGTAGGCGTAGGCCCGCAGCCGGTCGTCGCCGGTGGCCGCGGCCTCGGCCAGGAGCGCGTCGACGAACGCGCCGGTGCCGCGCCAGTGCAGGAAGTCGCGCGCGTGCCACTCCTCGGGTGGTGGCACCGGATCGGTCGGCGCGGCCGTGTCGACGACCGGCTTCAGCCGGTCGGTGATGGTGGCGGCGATCTCTCCGATGATCGGGCTCGTGGCCGGATCGAGGGCGCCGATGATCTTCGCGAAGTCGTTGGCGGTCGTCTCGATGTCGCTCAGACCGACGCCCGGCACGTTGCCGTCCCGGATGTCCTTCAGCCGGTCGCAGTCCTCCGCGTCGGCCACCGTGGTGAGTTCGTCGAGGATGCGTCGCATGCGGACGAGGACGGCGTGCAGCCCCACGCCGCTGCCCGGGAAGCGGGACTCGTCGCCGCCGAGCAGGGCGAAGATCTGCTTCCAGACGTAGGCGTACGGGTTCGGGTCGTCGGTGACGTCGCCCTCGACGCGCCCGTTGGGCATGAAGTCCGCCAGCGCCGGTCCGATCGCGCCGAGGTGCGCGTACGCCGGTTGTGCGCGGAGCGCGTCCGCGACCGCCGTCAGCTCCGCGTCGCCCGACGCCGTGAGCCGGGCGACCGTCTGGTTCAGCACGGTGAGGTGGGTGGCGATTCCGGGCATGGTCCCTCCGGTGTCTCAGATGAGCCCAGGCAGCAGGACCATGGGCTCGGCGGGGTCGCGCAGCCACAGCAGCGCGTGAGCGATTCCGGAGCTCCCGAGCATCAGTCCCGGGCTCTCGGCGGGGGTGCCGAGCGGCCAGGGGCCGCCGGCGTGGGCGGCCAGGGCCCGTGCCACCGCGTCCCGCGCCACGCCCGCGCTCTCCCGGTCTCCGACGGCCCGGCCGGCGAAGGTCAGCACGATCGCGTTGCCGAGCAGCCCGTGACAGAGCGAGTGGTCACCCGCGGGGTGTGTGTCCCGCACGAACGAACGGGTCGTCGCCAGGGCCCTGAGGGCCTCGTCGCGGTAGACCGGGTCGCCGGTCAGCTGCCAGGCCCGCGCGCGGGACACCGCGATGCCGGGCGCTCCGTGGCACCAGTACGTGGAGTAGGCCAGCGCGCCTCGGGCCGCGCCCCGGGTGGCCCGGGTCTCGCGGAGGTCCGGCCAGTTGCCCACGCCGGGGTCGAACCACGCCCGCTCGTGGCCGAAGCCGGCTTCGGCGGTGGCCAGGAAGCGGGGCTCGCCCGTCGCCGCGGCGAGTTCGGCCAGGGCGAGCGCGATGCCCGCGGTGCCGTGCGACAGTCCGGTGAGGTGGAACTCGCCCTTGCGGTTGATGGTGCTCCAGGCCAGTCCGCCGCCGGCGGGCGTGGCGTGCTCGACGAGCAGGTCCCCGAGCCTCACCGCCTCGTCGAGCAGGGAGCGGTCTCCGGTGAGTTCCACGAGCGCCAGCGCGCCCAGGACGGCTCCGGCGGCGCCGCTGATGAGGTCGTGCTCGGTGCACGGCGGCGCCAGGGCCTCGCGCCCGGTGGCCCGGGCGGCGGCGCGCAGGGCCGGGTCGTCGAGCCGGCGGGCGGCGTACGCCTGGGCGAGGGCCAGCCCCGTCCAGCCGTCGAAGAGTCCGGGGCGGCGGTCCGGCGCGAGGTCGCCGCGACGGCGTTCCGCCTGCCGCAGCGCGGCACGCGCGGTGTCGGCGCAGCCGGGGCCGTCGAGCTGGGCGAGGACGAGGGCGACGCCCGCGAGGCCGTCGTACAGGGTGGGCCCGAGGGAGGCGAGCACGCGATCGGTGCCGTCCGGGACGAGCGAGCCGAGCCAGGTGCAGGCGTCGCCGTCGTGGAAGGCGTCCGCGACGAGCCGCTCGCAGAGCCTCCGTGCCTCGTCGCCCAGCTCGCTCCCGGTCGGTTCCGTGACCGGCGCGGGCCGTGGGGAGGGCGATGCGGGGGTACGGCCGAACGCCCGGTATCCGTCGGCCGAACCGGGCCGGAGGTACGGCGTGTCGAGCGAGACCCCGTGCTCCCGGAGGTAGTCGCCGACGAGCTCCGCGCGACGTGTACGAGGTGTGCGACGTGCGCGACGTGTGCCGCTTGTCGCCGCCGAGGCCGCGACGAGTCCCTCGGCGAGCAGGCGGCAGCGGTGCATGCCGAACGAGCGCCCGTGGTCGGTGTCCTCGGCGAGGCCCACGCCGGGTCCGAGTTCCTTGGTGAACACGGGGATCCAGGCGCTCCGGACCAGCCGGGCGTCGGTGAGCAGCCGGTGGGCCCGTGCCAGGTGGGGGCGGGCGGCGGCGACCGTGTCGGCCGTGAGGTAGAGGACCGCGGCGTCGCAGCGGTCGTACGCGGCGGGGTCGTCCAGGACCTTGAGCTGGTACGGGATGCCCTCGCCGTTGAGACTGCGGGTCAGCTCGCCCATGAGGTCGAGCGCGCCGCGCGCCGTGCAGTTCCAGTAGACGCGGACGACGGCCGCGCCGGCGGGAACCGGTGCGTCGGACAGCGCGAGGTAGTGGCCGGGGGATCGGTGGAGCAGTTCGCCGGGCATGCGCAGCTCCGCCGAGCCCGGCCCGCCCCGCCGCAGGAGCCGCCCGTCCAGGACGCTGATCCGCACGCCTTCCCGTTCCAGCCGTGTCTCGGGCCGTGGATCCGGCGACGGCGGACCGGCGGGCTGCGGATCGGCGGGATGGGGATCGGCGGGCTGCGGATCGGCGGGATGGAGACCGGCCGGCTCCGGATCGGCGGGCTGCGGCCCGGCGGTGATCCGCCATCCGTTCTCCCAGCCTCCGGCGCCCGTGTTGCGGGCGCGCAGCGCCGCGACGAACGGCCCGGAACCGCCGGCGGCCGCGGTGGGGGCCTCCCAGTGCATCGGGGAGGCGTGGCCCTTGACGTAGAAATAGCCGTAGAGGTGCTCGGCGAGCGCCTGGGCGAGGTAGTCCCGGCGTACCTGGGCGTCCAGCGACCGGGTGAGCGTCGCGGGCAGCCGGGGCGGCCGCTTCCCGAACCAGGCGAAGCCGTGGTCGCCCACGAAGGTGGTGGCGGCGACGGCGGAGGCGATGTGCTCCCGGGCGGTCACGGCGCGATCCCGAGCAACGAGCGGCCTCCGCCGGCCGGATCCCTGAGGAGGTTGTGGGCGAGCTGCAGCTTGAGCACCACCTGCCCCGGCAGTTCCGCGAGGAACTGGGCGCTCTCGTACGCCGTCTGCACGAGCCGTGCGGCCGCGAACGGCACCGCGCGTGCCCACACGGCGCGTGCCTCGGCCCGGTCGCCGGCGGCGGTGGCGTAGGCCGTCCAGAACCGCTGGACGGCCGGCTGCCAGCGCGGGAGGGGGAACGGGCCGTGATCGAGGAACCGTTCGGGAGGCGTCTCCGCGCTCACCGGCGCGTGGTCGAGCCACAGGGACAGGTACTCGGACAGCACCGTGGCGACGTCCCACGCCGGGTCGCCCCACATCGCCATCTCCCAGTCGGCCAGACGCAGGCCCTTCCCGGCCCGGGCCGGCACCGAGGGACGCACGATGACGTTGTCGAGGCGCAGGTCTCCGTGGACGACGCAGCCCGGCCGCCACTCCGCGCGCAACCGGCCGAGGAGGTCGGCGAAGTCGCCCGTGGCGTGCACGGCGGTGAGGAGCCGCAGGGTGGCGGAGCTCGCTCCGTAGTAGACGGTGACGTCGGGGCGGTCGAACGAGAACACCAGCGGCAGTCCGGTGGTCACCGGGAGCGATTCCCGCGCCTCGTCGTCGCGCAGGGCGTGCAGCGCCGCGAGCCGGCGGCCGAGCGCCTCCGCCACGCCCGGCGGGAACCGGCGCGTCCGGCGGTGGTACGCCGCCAGGGTGATCGCCTCGGAGTCGATGCCGAGCACGAGGACGGCCCGCTCCGGCAGGTGGCGCACGGTCGGCGGGAGCGCGGCCCGCAGTTCGGCGGATCCGCGCAGGGCGAGGGCGTCGTAGGTACGGGCCTCGTTGCCGAGGGTCCGTACCGTGTCCGGGTCGCCCGCCTGCTTGACGAGGAACGAGGGGCCGTCGGTGGTGGTCACGCGGTGGTTGCGGTTGCGGCGCGACACGTCGGTCACGACGAGTCCGCCGACGACGTGGGCGGCTGTCAGAAGGCCGAGTTCACGCAGCAGACCGACGGCCCCCCGCGCGTCCAGCGGGTCCCGTCCGCCGGTGGGGGCACGGCTCGGCCGGGCGACCGCCGGCGGCGCGGCGACGAGGGCCATGTCAGCACCCGCAGGACAGTCCCACGGAATCGCCGCCAGGCAGCGACGAGCACGACTGGGTGCAGTGTGCGCAGCCGGAGCAGGGGCAGCCCTCCGCGGCCAGGGCCCTGACACCGGTCAGCCCCGCCAGCCCGCGCAGGAAGCCGGTGCGGACCTCGCCCTGCAGGAACTCCACGGGGAGGGTGCGCGAGGTGGACTCGGTGATCCGGGCGTCGCGGCGGACCCACGCGATCGTGTGGCCGGGCCGCGTCTCCTCCGCGTGCACGACGTCCGCCGCGTCGCACTCCACGAAATGGGTGAGCTCCGCGTTGAGGTAGAGCCGCCAGCGGCCCTCGTCCGTGCCGCGCCCGAGCGCGAAACCCGTGAGTGTCCTGACATCCGCGTCCGCCGCGGCGCGCTCCACGCGCTCGCCGAACTCTCGGGGACCGAAGCCGTTCTCGGATGTGCCGGCCACGATTGCCTCCTCGGGGAACCCCCCTAGGGGAAATCGACGTAACTGCCCCCGCCTCCCTCGGAGCAGCGTCGGAATCGGTCGCCCGTGATCAGCAGACCACGGAGGAGACCGTAGGTGTGGACCGCCCGCTGTGCGTAGTCCGTACAGGTGGGGAGATAGACGCAGGTTCTTCCGTCCCGCTTCAGACGGTCGCGGAGGAAGGACTCCTGGTACACCTTGACAAACCAGACGATCACAACTGTACCGACTCGGTGGGGCCGCGCAACCGCTCGTTCCGCCGCCGGAATCCGGCGGACCGGCAGGAGTGCGGCGGCCCGGATGAGCACGCGGATCCCGACGTACGCGACGACACTCGCCGTCGCGCCGACCCCTTGGCGCGCCAGCCGAAGGCCCGCAGCCCCCATCTGTTTCCCGCTCAACTTTCCACTCCAGCCGCCTCGTCGTCCCCAGGGAACCGGGCGAGTCCCTCCAGTATCCCGCGCGCCTCCGGCCGGCGCCTCCGTGCGGCGGGAGCCTCTCGCTTCGATGCGACGACGGCACGTCACATGCCGTACGCCAGAGGCCCGTTTCGCCCACCGCCCGCCACTGGACTGTCCCGCTCCCGGTGGTCGTCACTCGTCGGCGGATCCGACGATGCAGCCCCGGCGGACCGTCCACACCCTGCCGTCCGCCGTCGTCCCGCACATCCCGTCCAGCACGCCGGGGCCCACTGCGGCCGGCACGCGCGCGTCGCCCACGGACGCGAAGCCGAAGGTGCGGTGCGGATCCCGTCGGTGCTGTGGTGGAGGCGGCGGCTCATCCGGGCCCAGCCGACCCGGGCCGCGGCCACCACCCAGGCGTCGGGTCCGGGGCGGGGCAGCCGATGGGCCTGGCGTAGCCAGGACGCGGCACCCTCCGGCCAGTCGACCACGGCGGCCTGCAACAAGGCGGGATACCGGCTGTGGCCCAGCGCTACGCTGCCGCCGCGATGACCCTCGCCCTCCAGCAGCGCCAGCAGCTGGGCCAGTTCGGGGGCGGTGTGCGGGCGGTGAGCGGGCCAGGAGACGGGGAGACGGTTCGTTCATGCCGGCTCCTCGGCGCGCCACGCCCGGTGACGGGTGGGGAGGCAGACGGCGCACGGCCGGTATCCGGCGGCTGTGGCGGTGGTCTCGTCCGCGAAGAAGACGCGGTGGCGCACATGGTGTCCGCGGGCGATGTGCCGGAGGGCGGAGGGGCAGTCCAGCCGCCCGTAGATCCGTCGGCGGCGGTAGCCACCCGCCGTACCGACCGGGGGCGTCGCTGAGGTAGGGCTGCCCGTCGGCGCCGGTCAGGGTGTATCGGCTTGGCGCCGTCGCGGGGGGGCGTCCGTCCGTCGTCCGTTCACGTGGGTACTGTGCCTCGTCGCGGGCTGGTCGATCCGGCGGTCTCCGGACGTCGACGTCGTGGCCGGCGGCGGGGAAGATCGACCTCGCCGTCGCGCCGGAGCGCCGTGGTGGTTCCGACCTGGTGCTCGTCGGGGCCGAGGCCCCCGGAGGCCATGCTGCGGCACACCGACGCCGCTCGGCGCGCCGGTATTCGGTTGGCGGCCGATCCCTCGCAGCAGCTCGCCCGTCTGGACCGCGCCCAGGCGCGTCGGTTGGTGGATCGCGCGCATCTGCTGTTCACCAACGCATACGAGTCCGCCCCGCTGCGTGAGCGCACCGGCTGTGGGCGACGCGTTCCGTGCCGGGTTCCGCGGGGGTCTCGGCTGGGACTGGCCCGAGGAACGGGCGGGAGCCGCGTCTGGCGGTGCCGTCCTGAGCGCCGTGCCGGACGTGCCGACGCGGGTGGGGTGAGCGGGCGTGGCTGACAGCCACGGGACCGTTGCGGTGGTGCGGTGATACGGGGCCCGGCCCGGTCGGGCCGGGCAGTTCGGTCAGGCCGGAGAGAAGACGTGGTCGCTGATGAGGCGGGCCGCGCCGATCACGCCGGCGGTGGGTCCCAACTCGTCGAGAACGATGGGGAGGTTGCGGGTCGCGAGCGGCAGCGACTGGCGGGAGACCTGGGTACGGACGCTGGCCAGCAGGGTGGGGCCGAGTCCGGTGACGCCGCCGATGACGACGAGTCCCGGGTTGAAGAAGCTGACGAGCCCGGCGATGACCTGGCCGAGGCGCTGTCCGCCCTCGCGGATCAGCTCCAGGGCCACGGTGTCCCCCGCCGCCGCGGCGGCCGAGACGTCCGCGGCGGTCAGCTCCCCGGCATTCTCCAGCCGCGCGGCGAGCCGCGCCGACCGGCCGGAGCGCGCTGCGGTGAGCAGGAATCGGTCACGACTTCTTCCTCTCACGGGACAAAGGGCCCGCGCTCCTTCGGGAGACGGCGGAACGGCCCCCTTCGGGAGAAGGGGGCCGTTCGTCACGCGGCGGGAGCGGGGTGGATCAGGGGGCGATCTTCAGGAGCTTGTTGGTGGTGCCGGCGGAGGGGTTCTTGATGGCTCCGTCCGTGGCCGCCCCGGTGAGGGCGGTGGCCGTGTCGGCGGGGGTCGCCGTCGGATGGGCGGCCAGGTACAGGGCCGCGGCGCCGGCGACGTGGGGTGCGGCCATGGACGTGCCGGAGATCGTCTTGACCTCGGTGTCGCTGCCGTTCCACGCCGAGGTGATCTCGGATCCGGGGGCGTAGATGTCCACCACCGCGCCGAAGTTCGAGAATTCCGACTGCTCGTCGCCCTTGGTGCTGGACGCGACGGTGAGGGCTTCGGGGACCCTGGAGGGCGAGCCCTGGCCGGCGTCGGAGGACTCGTTGCCGGCGGCGACGGCGAAGGTGATGCCGGCGGCGATGGCGCGCTGGACGGCCGCGTCGAGCGCTTCGTCGGCGCCGCCGCCGAGGCTCATGTTGGCGACGGAGGGTCCGGTGTGGTTCTTCGTCACCCAGTCGATGCCGGCGACGACCTGCGCGGTGGTGCCGGAGCCGTTGTCGTCCAGGACGCGGACGGCCACGATCTTGGCCTTCTTGGCGACGCCGTGGGAGGCGCCCGCGATGGTTCCGGCGACGTGGGTGCCGTGGCCGTTGCCGTCGTCGGCCGAGTCGTCGTTGTCGACGGCGTCGAAACCGTGGGTCGCCCGGCCCCCGAAGTCCTGGTGCGAGACCCGGACGCCGGTGTCGATCACGTACGCCGTCACGCCCTCCCCGCCGCCGTCGGGGTACGTGTACTTCTCGTCGCCGGCGGTGTCGGCCTGGTCGATCCGGTCGAGGCCCCAGGACGGGGGCTTCTCCTGGGTCTCGTTGATGGTGAAGCGCTTGTTCTGGACGACCGTTCCGACGGCGGGGTCGGCCGCGAGCCGCTTCGCCTCCTGGACCGTCAGACCGGAGGCGGAGAAGCCGTTGACCTTCGAGCCGTAGGCGCGGTCGAGCGTGCCGCCGTACTTCTTCGCCAGCTCTTCCTTGTTCGCGGATGCGTCGAGGATCACGACGAAGCTGCCGTCGACGGCGCCCGCCGCGCCGAGTCCGTGCACGGTTCCCTCGGCGGGGGCGGACGCGCCGGCGAGGTTGGCGGCGAACAGCGCCGCGGCGGCGGAGCCCGCCACACCTGTGGCTATGGCCGCGTTGCGAAGGCCGCGGGATCGCTTGTGAGTTGCCATGTAGAGAGATCTCTCCTCGTGTTGACGTGTGGGGCGTCAAACGTTCGAGAGAACCTTGTGCGGATTGGCAGGAGCAAATCAAGCCCAGGCCATGACGAGGCGTTATTCAACAAGGTTTCTCAAAACCCTCTCCCCATCCCCTCCACGACATTCACGCCTTCCCCCGCCCCCCTCTGCGGCAACCAGGGGGCGCGGGACGGCTCTTGGGGGAACCGGGGACAGCGGCAGCGCGTATCTGGTGGAGTGAGGTGCTGAAGGCATGGCGGGGCGCCGGGGGCCCCGGTGCGGGCTGGTCTGTCTCGGGAGGACGAGGATGCTGGCGGAGACGATGACGGCGTTGGCCGCGGCCGGAGGCACCGCGGTCGTGCAGGCCGCGGGAACGGACGCGTGGACGGGCGTGCGCCAGCGGGTGGCGCGGTGGTTCGGGCGGGGGAATCCGGAGCGGGAGCACGCTGAACTGGAGCGCCTCGACCGGACCGCGGGCGAGCTGGAGGCGGCGCGGCCGAGCGACGTCGAGCGGGTGCGGATCCTTCAGGAGGCGGCGTGGCAGGGGCGGATCCAGGCTCTGCTCGAAGCGCTGGAGGACGGCGAGCGGGACGGGGTCGCGGATGAGCTGCGTGACCTGCGTGACCTGCGTGACCTGATGACCCTGCGGGCTGCACACCACGGTGACGCGTCGGCCGGGGAGGGCGGGGTGGCCGTGGGCGGGAATCTCGTCGTCCAGGCCGACGGTTCGTCCGCTGCCGCCGTGATCATGGGGAATGTGACGCTGGGAAACCCTCCCCAGCCGGGTTCGCACCAGGACTGAGCGCACCCGGCTCCGTCCCGGCCGTGCCGGCCCACCCCTCCGGCGGCGTCTTCGCCGACCGGGGCAGCAGCGCCGTCGGCTACGCCGGGCAGGTCCACCACTACGCCGCGCCCCGCGCACCGGCCGCCTGGCCGCACCAGGTCGGCGTGATCCCGCCCCGTGCCCTCTCGTTCCAACACCGGGCCGAGGTCGACGAGTTGCGGGCGGCGGTCGACAGCGGGGGCACCGCGGTCCTCAGCCAGGTGCTGACCGGGACCGGCGGGGTGGGCAAGACGCAGCTGGCCGCCGACTACGCGCGTACCGCCTGGGACGGCGGCGGGGTCGACGTCCTGGTGTGGATCGGCGCGCGCAGCCGTTCGGCGATCACCGCCGGCTACGCGCAGGCCGGTGCGGAGGTGCTCGCCGCCGATCCCGGCGACCCCGAGCAGTGCGCGCGGGCGTTCCTGGCCTGGTTGGAGCCGAAGGCCGGCCAGAGGCCGTGCCGGTGGCTGGTCGTGCTGGACAACGTCGAGGATCCGGCCGATGTACGAGGCTGGTGGCCGCCCGCCAGCCCGCACGGCCGTGTCCTGGTCACCACGCGTCGCCGCGACGCCGCCCTGACCGGGGCGGGCCGACGGCTGGTGACCGTGGGCCTGTTCACGCCCGAGGACGCGGCCGTCTATCTCACCGCCGTACTCGCCGCGCACGACCGCCACGAGCCCGCCGAGGACATCGCCGGCCTCGCCGCCGACCTGGACCACCTGCCGCTCGCCCTGGCCCAGGCCGCCGCGTACCTCATCGACACCGACGTCACCTGCGCCCGCTACCGCCGTCTGCTGGCCGACCGGCTCAGGAGACTGGCCGACCTGCTTCCCGAACCCGGTGCCCTGCCCGACGACCAGGCCGTCACCGTGACGGCCACCTGGTCCCTGTCCGTCGAGCACGCCGACCGGCTGCGCCCCGCCGGTCTTGCCCGCCCCATGCTCCGGCTCGCCGCGACGCTCGACCCCCACGGCATCCCCGCCGACGTCCTGACCAGCCGGCCCGTCCTCGCCCACCTCGCCCGGCACCGCGCCCAGCGCCACGCCCACGACGCTCCTGCGACAGCGGAGGACGCCGTCGGCGCGCTGCGTGCCCTGCACCGGCTCAGCCTCGTCACCTACGCACCGGGCCAGCCGGTCCGGGTCCACGGCCTCGTGCAGCGCAGCGTGCGGGAGCAGTTGCCGCCTGACCTGCTCGCCGAGACCGTCCACGTGGCGGCCGACGCCCTGCTCGACGCGTGGCCGGAGACGGAGCCCGACTTCGCCACCGGCCAGCGGCTCCGCGCCAACACCGAAGCCCTGCGGTCCCATGACGAGGAGCTGCTGTGGTCGGACACCGATGTGCACGAGGTACTGCTCCGGCTGGGCCAGAGCCTCGGCCGCGCGGGGCTGTACCAGGCATCGGACGACCACTACCGGCAGCTCGCGGCCACCTCCACGTACAAGTACGGCGCCGACTCCCCCCGTACCCTCGCCTGCCGCGGCAACGCCCTCGTCTTCCTGAAGTTCACCGCGAGCCCCGCCGAGGCCGTGGCGGCGTACACGGAGCTCGCCGCGGACTGCGCCCGCCTCGTCGGCCCGGACGACTACTTCACCTTCCGCGCCCGCGACGACCTCGCCAAGACCCGGGCCATCGGGGGCGACCCGACCGGGGCGCTGGCCGACTACGAGCAACTGCTCCTCGACCACCGGCGCGTCCACGGCCCGCACCACCACCGCACCCTCGCGATCCGTGCCCACATCGCCTCGCTGCACGACGACACGGGGGACGCGCGGCGCTCCGCCGCCCTCTACGAGGAGCTGCTCGGCGACTGCCGGACGCACCTCGGGCCCCTGGACGACATGACCCTGGACATCCGCAGGATGCTCGCGCGGCTGCGGGGTGAGGCGGGCGATCCCGCCGGGGCCCGCGACCGGCTCGGGGAGCTGCTCGACGAGCACGTGGCGGCGTTCGGGCGCGACGACCACCGCACCCTGGTGGTGCGGCACGAGCTGGCGGACTGGCGCGCCGCCGCCGGAGACGCGCCCGGGGCCGCCGCCGAGCTGGCGGACATGATCGACGACGCCGTGCGGGTCCTGGGCGCGCACCACATCGACGTCGCCCATGCCCGCTTCTCCCTGGGACTGCTCCGCGACAAGGCAGGGGACGCGAACGCGGCGCCGGTCGGCATCGACGAGTCCGCCCGCTTGCTGGAGCGGACGTTCGGGCCCGACCATCCCTTCGTCATCGGTCACCGCGGCGTGCTCCTGCTGTGGCAGCACGGTCTGGCGGAGAGCGATCCCGTCACCGCGGCCCGGGGCTTCGAGGAGATGATCGCCGCCCTGAGTCCCCTCTGGGGCTCCGACCACCCCCAGGTGCTCTTCCTCCGCAGCGGTCTCCTCAGCATCGAGGGCGTGATCGGCGCCCCGGGCCGGACCGCCGCGGCGTTCGTCACGCTGCTCGCCGACTGCCGACGGGCCCTGGGCCCCGAGCACCCGCTGACGCTGACGACCCGCGCGCAACTCGCCGACTGGCGCGGCGAGGCGGGCGACCACGCCCGGGCGGTCGCCGACCTCCGCGAACTGCGGGACGACATGGCCCGGGTCCTGGGCCCGCACCATCCGGAGTCCTTGCGCACCCGTGAGCTGCTCGCCGAGAAGCTGCGCGCGACCGGTGACACGGCCGCGGCCCTCATGGCGTACGAGGACCTGATCGCCGTGCACGGCCGGGTGCTGGGCCCGGACCACCCGGACACCCTCCGGCTGCGCACGGCCCACGCCGGCCACCGCGCCGACGACGCGGAGCCGGACACGATGATCCCGGTCTATCGAGAGCTGCTGGCGGACCATGTGCGCGCCCTGGGCGCCGACCATCCGCGCACGCTCGACGTGCGCGCCCGGCTGCTGGAGTGCCGGGCGGAGGCGGGCGACCCGGCGGGGGCGGTCGAGGAGTGCCGCGAGCTGCTCCTCGACGACTGCGAGCGCGTCCTGGGCCCCGACCACTACCTCACCGAGGCCACCCGGGCGTTCCGGGACGCCCTGGACCGCAGTGGTTCCGAGGCGCTCCCCTCCACCACGTACCACATGCTCCTGGACCAGTACGAGAAGGCCGAGCGCACCGGCCGAGCGGCACCCTCCGACGCCCCATGAACCCGAGCGCGCGGGTGGAGGAGGGTGCCTCGTGTCCGTCAGCGGAGGCCGAGGGCGACGACCTGGGTGATGGCGTCGTCGGCGAAGTTGTCGTCGCTGACGAGGATCAGCAGGCGCTCGCCGGAGGGCAGCTCCGGGCCCCACGTCATGCCCTCGGTGTTGTCGACGGCGGTCAGGCCCAGGGTGTCGAAGTCCACGACGAGCCGCTTGCGCATCGGCGTCACGGCCTGCCCGGCCAGGGAGTCCATCTTCCGGACGTCGGTGGCGCCGCGCGTGGTGGCGTCGAAGACGCGGATCTTGTAGCCGGCGCCGGCGACCCAGGTGCGTTCGAGCACGAGGTAGCGGTGGGGCTGGTCCGGGAAGGCGAGGATGGACGGGACGCCGGTGTCGGGGGCCCAGGGGCTGTTCGGGTCGCTCTCGGCGAAGATCTTCTCCAGCGGGTAGGCGAACTGCCCGAGGACCCGCCCCGCGCGGTTCTGCCGCGTGACGCGGACCAGCGCGCCGTTGTCCAGGTCCGGCGCCGGGCCGTCCTGGAGGAGCGGGCCCTCGATCGCGCTGGTCACGACCTTGCCCTTGGAGCCGAAGGTGATGGCCTCGATCGCCTGGTTCCGGCGCGGTCCGCGCTCGTCCGTCGTGATCTCGTAGTCGGCCGGCAGCCGCAGCTGTCCGACGTAGTCGCCGGTGGCGGAGGCGTACTGGATGGACGGCTGGATGACCGGCGGGCCGGCGGTCCCGGGCCGGTCGCCCTCCTGTGCCCACCAGTAGTCGCAGCCGCGCGGGTCGACCCTGATCTCCTCCGGGTCGACGGCCTTGCCGTCGCCCAGGGCCGGGGACGGGTAGAACGAGCCGTCCGGCTGACGGAAGGGGTGGGTGTCGGTGAAGTCGACGGCGTGCACGCCGCCGGCGTCCACGTCCAGCTTCGCCGTGTAGAAGCGGGCGGGCTGGAGGTACGAACGGTCGTCGCTGATGAACACGTACTCGCCGGTGCAGGGGTTGCGGTCGATACCGGACAGGCCGCCGACCGTGGTGTCCTTGAAGGCGAGCTTGTGGGGAACGGTCTTCTCGCCGAGCAGGCGGGCCTGTACGGCACGCCCCGACCCCTGTCCGGGATCGTCCGGTTGGGCGGCGGCCACGGCGGGGGCCAGGGTCGAGGTCAGAAGCAGGGCTACGGCGCACGCGCGGCGCGTCAGGGAGGAACTCACCAGTTGATCTTGGCCTCTGGTGGGCCGGAGCACAGTCGCCCGATCGGGTAGGGATCCCGGACGCCGGTGCGCGCGTGGTTCAGTCCTGGGCCTTCACCTGCGTGTCGAGGAAGTCCAGCAGCGCCCTGTTGAAGCGGTCGGGCTGCTCGGCGCCCGGGAGGTGGCCGGCGCCGTCGACGACCGTCAGGGCGGCGTGGGGGACGAGGCGGTGGATCGTCTCGGCGGCCTCGACGGGGGTGTAGACGTCGTCCGCTCCGACGATGATCAGCACCGGCTCCCGGACGGCGGGCAGCGTGTCACGGTAGTCGCGGCGTTCGGCCCGTCCGCGCAGCGCCGCGGCGGCGCCTCGGGGGTCGGTGGCGCGCATCATCGCCAGGACCCGGTCGGCGACCTCCGGCATCGCGGTCACGTTGTACGCGGCGAGCATCTTGTCGATCACCTCGTCCGCGTAGCCGGCCATCCCCTCGGCGAGGAGCCTGTCGGCGAGGCGGTTGCGGACGTCCCTGCCCTCGTCGGTCTCGGCGGGTGCCGAGGTGTCGGACAGGACGAGCGCGCGCACCCGTCGCGGGTGGCCGTGGTGGAACTCCATGGCGATCTGACCGCCCATGGAGACGCCGCCGACCACCGCCCGCCCGATGCCGAGATGGTCGAGGAGAGCGGCGAGGTCGTCGGCGAAGTCGGAGAGGAGCACCTGCCCGGGGGTGACGCCGCTGCGGCCGTATCCGCGCAGGTCGGGGGTGACGACCCGGTAGCCGGCCTCGGTGAGCGCCGTGACCTGGGGTGTCCACATGGTGTGGTCGAAGGGGTGGCCGTGGATCAGGAGGACCGGCACTCCGGTCGACGGACCGAAGTCGTCGTAGTGAAGGGTGACGTCACGCAGGGTTACGGTGTCCATGCCAGCACCCTAGCTCCGTGATCACCGGACACGCAGCGGTGTTTCGCGAGCGGCGACGGAGGGCGTGCCCCGAGCCGGCCGGCCTCGGCTGCCGAGGCCGGCCGGCTCCTCTCCTTCATGTCGTCGGCACCTGGCGGGGTCCTCCGTCGGTGTCGGGCGGCGTGCAGGCCTGGTACGCGGCGGCCTGGAGGGTGAACATGTGGGCGTAGAGGCCGTCGTGTGCCATGAGTTCGCCGTGGGTGCCCTCCTCCACGATCTTTCCGGCGTCGAAGACGTAGATCCGGTCGCATTCGACGACGCTGGCGAGGCGGTGGGAGATGAGGACGGTGATCTGGTCCTCGCGCAGGCGGCCGCGGAGGACCGCCTCGTACACGGCGTGTTCGGACGGCGGGTCCATGCTCGCGGTCGGTTCGTCGAGGAGGAGCAGCGGGGCGTCGTTGTAGAGGCCCCGGGCCACGGCCATCTTGGCCCACTGGCCGCCGGAGAGGTCCTGGCCGCCGCGGAACCGCTTGGAGAGCAGCGTGTTCCACTGTTCGGGCAGGCGGGCGATGACCTGGTCGGCGCCGGAGGCGCGTGCGGCGGCCAGGGCGCGGTCCGGGTCGGCCTCGGTGAGGCTGCCGGTCGAGGCGGTGATGTTGGCGAGGGCGCTGAAGGGGAACCGTACGGGCTCCTGGAGGACGAAGGCGACCTGCTGCTGGAGCGACCGGGCGTCCATGTCCCGGACGTCGACGCCGTCCCAGCGGATCGTGCCGCTCTGCGGCTCGTGGAGTCCGGCCAGGAGCTTGGAGGCCGTGGTCTTGCCGCCGCCGTTGGAGCCGACGAAGGCGACGGTCTCGCCCGCCTTGAGCGTCATCGACACTCCGGAGAGGGCGGGTTCGGGCTTCCCCGCGTACGTGAACGACACGTCGTCCAGCTCGATCGCCGCCACGCGCCCGGGAGCCTTCAGGGTGCCGCCGCGCATCTGCAGGCCGCGGCAGCGTTCGAGTACGGCTTCGAGGTCCGTGACCCACAGGGCGTGTTCGTACACCAGGTGGGCCACCTCGACGAGGCGGGTCAGCGCGGCCTGGCCGCTCTGCACGGCCAGGACCGCGCTCGCGCCGGCGGCGAGGGGGAGCCAGCCGGCGATCAGCATGGCGGTGAGCGCGCCGTATGTGACGGCGGTGCCCAGTCCGCCGACGCCGCGGCCCGTCAGGTGCAGCCAGGCCGCCTGGGCCCGGAGGCGCGTGTCCTCCTCGGCGATGCGGGTGATGAGCCGGTCGTGCTCGTCGAGGAGGGCCGGCTGCACGGTGTCGGAGCGCACCTCGGCTGCGGCGTCCTGGTCGAGCAGGAGCCAGGTGAAGACGCGGACGCGGCGCTGCAGGGCGTTCCACCGCTTGAAGGAGTGGTACCGGGCCCGTGCGCTGCGGATCGCCGCGACGCCGACGGGCAGCACGGACAGCAGCATCAGCGGCAGCAGGGCCGGATGCAGGAGTCCGAGGACGCCGATGGTGCCGGCCAGGGCGAGCGCGGCCGAGGCGAGCGCGACGACCTGCCCGATGAGCTCGCGGGCGTAGAACAGGCCGCGGTCGTACGCCCGGAACACCTCGTCGTGCCAGTCGGCGTCCTCCACCGCCTCAAGGCGTACGTGTGCCGTCAGCCGGAGGAACTCCTTCTCCAGCGCGGTCCGGATCTTCGGGGTCACCCGCGCCTGCGCCATCCCGACGCCGGCCTCCAGGAGGGCCCTCAGGGCGAGCAGACCGGCGACGACGAGGACCTGGAGGCCGGCGGCCCGGACGCGCTCGGGTGTCGGCCCGTCCGCGAACACCTCCTGCAGCACGCCCACGGAGGCGAGGAGCCCGAAGGCGGTCATGGCGGCGGAGGCGAGCTGGCAGGCGACCGCGGCGAGGGTGGCACGCGGGTCCGCCCGCCAGGCGAGGAGACCGATCCGGCGGGTGGTCCGCGGCAGCCCGCCGAGGATCTGCCGGACGGTCGCCGTCGCCGCGGCTCCGTCGTGGACGGACCAGTAGGCCTCCTCCATCCCCTCGGTGATGTCCGCGCCGTCCCCGCCGGCGGGTCCGGGGGGCCGAGGCGGGCCGAGCGTCGGCGTGCGGGGTGGGGCGGCGGTGCGGGAGGGTGGGTCGGGGAGAAGGGGAGAAGCGGCGAGATGGGGGTGCAACACGTCCTCCATGCCTGCGGGTCGGGGTGTCGGACAGCTCAACGAGGTGACATCCCGGGTCGTGCACATCCGATTCGGACGGCGTTCGAACCCCGTGGGCAGGCGAAAGGGAGTTCGTTCCCTGTACATCGATCCGTGCGGGGCACGGGTCGGGGCGGAGACCCGGCGTGGCCGAAACGCCGATGGCGCGGGCGTGCGGGCGGATCGCCGGGCCGGTCCCCTCCGTGTCGAGCGGGTCGGTTCCGTATCCCCGTTCAGAACATCGTGTTGTCGTTCTCGGAGGTGGGCGGGACGACCTGAAGGACGTCCCAGTGCTCGACGATCCTGCCGTCGGCGTCGAAGCGGAAGATGTCGATGCCGGCGTACTCCTCGTCGCCCGGCCAGGTCTGCCGGCAGTGCAGGACGACGTGGTCGCCCTCGGCGAAGGCGCGCTTGTACTCGACGCGCTTGCCCGGGTACTCGGCGGCCATGCGCTCGAAGTAGTCGATGAACGCCTGCTTGCCGTCGCCGACGTGCGGGTTGTGCTGGATGTAGGTGTCCCCCGCGTACTGGTCGATGGCCTCGGCGGGGCGGCACTCGTTGAACATCAGGTCGTAGAACGCCTTGGCCGTGGCCTTGTTCTTCTCCGGGTCGCTCATGGGGCCACCGTAGGTCCGGCGGACGCGCCGGACGCCCTCGGACGCGCGAACGGCCGAGGGACTGCGCCGCACGGGGGCGATGACGTCCCCGTGCTCGACGGTCCGGCAGACGAGGTGCTTTCCCTGCCCGGCCCACCGCGCGGCGGCGGCGCCGAAGCCGTCCAGGCCGTCGGCGGCGTCCGGGTTGTGCTGGTGGTAGGTCTCGGTCGAGACGTAGTCGGTCAGGACGGAGCAGTCGGCGCCCTTGAGGACCTTCTCGGCGAATTCCAGGACCAGGGCGCGGTTGGCCTCGGTCCTGTCCCGGTCGGAGGGCTCGGTGGGGCCGTCGGTCCGGGAGCGGCCGGAGGCGGTGTTCTCGACCAGCGGGGTCAGGGCGTCCCCGTGCTCGGCGAGCCTGCCGTCGGCGTCGACGCGGAAGATGTCGAAGCCGACCAGCGGGTCGGGGCCGAAGCCGTGGTACGTGCCGTGCAGAGCCACCAGGTCGCCGTCGGCGAGCACCCGGGCACCCTCGCAGCGGAAGCCCTCCGGCAGGCCGGCGACCAGTCGGCGCAGGGCCTCGGGGCCGTCGGCGGCCAGGGCGCTGTGCCGGCGGTAGCCGGCGGCGACCCAGCGGTCCACGGCGCTCGGGTCCTTCTTCCCGGACAGTTCGCCGGTCTCGGTGAGGACGGTGTTCTTGGCGTTGCTCATGACCATTCTCGTTGCTTCGGGCGCGGTGCCCCGCTGCCGCCGTGCTTGCCGGTTTCCGACCGACACGATGCCGAAGATCGGCTCGGCGGCATCCCAGGGGTCTCGTTCGTCGCGCCGGCCGGGATCGCGGCCGGCGTCGGGGTGCTCGATCCGGCCGACCTGCGCGGCCGGGTGCCCGCGGAGCGGCTCGCGGTCCCGCAGAGGCCGGACTTCCACCACCTGATCACCCTCACCGGCGGATCCCTGCGGCGCACGGTCGACTTCACCGCGTACGCGCTCGGCCCCGGCTCCTGGTTCTGGGTGCGCCCCGGTCAGGTCCAGCAGTGGGGCGACCTCGCCCGCGCCGAGGGGGCGCTGGTCCTGTTCCGGGAGGACTTCCCCGACCCGGCGACCGCGGCCGCGGCGCGCCTCGAAGACCCGCGCGCCCCGGTCCTGCGGCGCCCCCTCCCCGACGACGCCGCGGCTGGCCGCCGAGCACCTCGCCACCGAGTTCCGGGCCCTGGGACAGTTGCCCCTGGAGATCCACACCGCCGCGCTGCGTCACCTGCTCGCCGTACTCGTCCTGCGCCTGGCCCACCTCACGGCGCCCGTCGGCCGCCCCGCGCCCGAACCCGACGTCACGTACCTGCGCATCCGCGACGCCGTCGAGCAGGGCTTCGCGCGCACGCGCCGGGTCGAGGACCACGCCGAGACGCTCGGTTACTCGCCCCGCACCCTCTCCCGGGCCACGCTCGCCGCCGCCGGTGTCGGCGCCAAGGAGTTCATCGACCGGCGCGTCGTCCTGGAGGCCCAGCGGCTCCTCGCCCACAGCGACCGGACCGCCGCCCGGATCGCCGAGTGCCTCGGCTTCTCCAGCGCGACGCATGTCAGCAAGTACTTCCACCACCGCACGGGGCAGACCCCCCTCGCCTTCCGCGACTCGGTCCGCGGGCTGCGCGACGGCCCGGACGAGCCCGGCACGAGCGCGCGGCGCTAGCCTCGGACCGCATGACGATCGTGTGGATCAACGGCACCCATGGTGCGGGCAAGACGACGACCGCCGCGCTGGTGCGGCAACTGATTCCGGACTCGCGGGTGTTCGACGCCGAGAAGGTCGGCGAGACGCTGATGGACATCACGCCGGGGCTGCCGGCGGCGGGCAACTTCCAGCACTGGCCGCCGTGGCGACCGCTCGTCGTGGAGACCGCCCGGCACGTCCTCGCCTACACGGGCGGCACGCTGGTGATGCCCATGACGGTCCTGGTCGAGGAGTACTGGCGCGAGATCGGCGCGGGCCTCGCCGCGCACGGGATCCCGGTCCGGCACTTCGTCCTCCACGCCGACCAGGACACCCTCCGCGCGCGCATCGCGGGCGACACGGTCACCGGCCCGGACTCCCCGTTCCGCCTCCGGCACCTGGAGCCGTACGCCGAAGCGGCAGCCGCGTGGCTGCACGCCGAGGCCGAAGTCGTCGACACCACGCACCTCACGCCCGCCCAGGCCGCGCTGCGGATCGCGGAGTCCGTCAAGGGCTGACGACGTCGGGGAGGTGGCGGGAATGTGCGGTGCCGGTCCGTTGTTGTGCGGCCATGGGCCGTACGCGCCGTGCCGCCGTCGCCGCCTCCGTCGCCGCCACGGGGGTGGTGGTGCTGCTCGTCGGTTGTGCCTCCACGGCGACGTCCGGGGGCGCCACCGCTCCCCCGCCGCCGGTCCGTGCCACCGAGGCGGCCGAGCACCGGCCCGAGCCCGTCGGCGCTTCGCCGAGCCCTGCGCCCAGCGCTGTGCCCAGCCCCCGGCCGCGGGCCGCCGAGATCGACATCCCTTCGATCGGGGTGGCGGACCTGCGGGTCGTGCCGTACGAGGGGAGGACCGACGACCGGGCGGGCACCCGCATACAGGACCGCGGCGTCGCGGCGAGCCCGTACGGGGAGCGGGGCGGCGTCGGGCCCGGCGACATAGGCAACTACCAGGTGACCGCGCACCGGCTCTCGGCCGGCGGGCCGCTCCGTGATCTGCCCGAGGTCGAGGTCGGCGACCTGGTGCACGTGACCGCCGGAGACGCCACGTACACGTACCGGATCGTCGAGACCCGCACCACCTCCTTCCGCTCCGAGCGTTCCCTCGCGGAGCAGCGGGCCGCGGTCCCGGGGGCGCCTGGCGAGCGGCCCACCCGGGCCATGATCACGTTGTCCACCTGCGCGACTCCGGAGGACAACGCCGCCGGCAACTTCTGGCGGGACGACCAGGGGAATCCCGAGCACCGGATCGACAAGATCGGCCTCCTCACCACGACCCGGCCCGCGTCCGAGCCCGCGTCCGGGTCGGAGCCCGAGTCCGGGTCGGAGCCCGCGTCCGAATCCGGCTGAAGCCGCCTCTCCCGGGGCACCGCTTCGGCCGAGCGCATTGCGGTGATCTTTGCGGCATCCGTTGGAATCCTCGGGAATGTGCTGGCCCGTGATCGTTTCCGCGTGGTGCCCTCCCGACATGAACACACGTACCAGACTCGCTCTCGCGAGCGCCGTCGTCGCCTCCCTGGCCCTCGCCGGACCGGCCGCCACCGCCGTGGGTTCGGCGCCCGCCTCGGGGTCCGGCGCCGCGCCGGACCCGACTCCGGCGCCGCTCATCACGGCCGCCAACGCGGTGCCCGGCAAGTACATCGTGACCCTGGACAAGACGGTCGACGCGGCCGCGGCGGCGCGGAAGCTGGGGCTCAAGCCCACGTTCGTCTACGAGAAGGCGCTGAACGGCTTCGCGGTGCCGCTGACCGAGGTCCAGCTGGACCTCGTCAGGAAGACGCCCGGGGTGGCGTCCGTCGAGGAGGACGCGGTGGCCCTCGCCCCGCCGCAGCCGGTCACGCCCACCGGAACCCGCGGCCCGGCCGCCACCTGGGGTCTGGACCGGATCAACCAGTGGAACCTGCCGCTCGACAACGACTTCACCACGCTCGGCAGCGGCGCAGGGGTGACCGCGTACATCCTCGACACCGGGATCGACTACGCCCACGACGAGTTCGGCGGCCGGGCCTCGTTCGGCTTCGACGCGATGGGCGACGGGCGGGCCGGGCAGGACTGCAACGGCCATGGCACGCATGTGGCGGGCACCGTCGCCGGGAAGACGTACGGCGTCGCGCGCAAGGCGAGCCTGGTGAGCGTACGAGTCCTGGGCTGCGACTCCCGGGGGCCGTACTCCGGGATCATCGCCGGGATGGACTGGGTCGCCAAGAACGCCAGGCAGCCCGCGGTCCTGAACGGATCGCTGGGCGGGGACAAGTCCGTCGCCGTCAACAACGCCGCCACCGCCCTGTACCAGGCGGGCGTCCTGCCCGTCATCGCGGCCGGCAACTCCGCGAAGGACGCCTGTGACGTCTCGCCCGCGTCCGCGGCGGGCACGTTCACGGTCGCCGCGTCGAACGTGTGGGACGAGGAGACGTCCTTCTCCAACCACGGCCGGTGCGTCGAGATCCTCGCGCCCGGCCAGGACGTCGTGTCGGCGAAGCTCGGCGGCGGTTCCGTCGCCCTGAACGGCACGTCCATGGCCGCCCCGCACGTCGCCGGCGTCGCCGCGCTCTACAAGGCGCAGCACCCCACCGCCGGTCCGGCCGAGATCGGCCAGTGGCTCGACGGCAACTCCACCAAGGGCCTGCTGACCAACCTCAGCAACAACACCCCCAACAAGCTGCTGTACACCGGCGGCCTGTAGCACCCATACCCGCCCCCGCCCCCTCTCCGGCCCCCGCCGCTCCCCTCACACCCCGCCCCGGGCCGTCGGCGACGCCGGGGCGGGGGCGGCGGGTGGCGGGGCGGTGCTGTTCCTGACGACGAGGCTGGTGGCGAGTTCCAGACGGGTCACGGAGGGTTCGCCCGCACGCAGCCGGAGCAGCATCTGGACCGCCTCCTCGCCCATCTGACGGAGCGGCTGGTGGACGGTGGTGAGGGCGGGGCTGGACCAGCGGGCGGGCATCACGTCGTCGTACCCGACGACGGAGAGGTCCTCGGGGACGCGCAGCCCGCAGACCCGGGCCGCCTCCAGGACGCCGAGGGCCTGGAGGTCGCTTCCGGCGAAGATCGCGGTGGGGCGGTCGGGCAGGCGGAGCAGGTCGAGGGCGTGGGCGTAGCCGCCTTCGACGTGGAAGTCGCCGAAGCGAATGAGTGCCGGATCGCTGTCGAGTCCGGCCATGCCGAGGGTCGAGCGGTAGCCGTCGAGGCGGGCGAGGGAGCAGAGGACGTCCTCGGGGCCCGTGATGATGGCGATGCGCCGGTGGCCCAGGTCGACGAGGTGGCGGGTGGCGGCGACGCCGCCGGCCCAGTTGGCCGAGCCGACGGACGGCACGTCCGGCTCCGGGTCCCCGGCCGGGTCGACGATCACGAAGGGGATGGAGCGGGCTCCGAGTCGTCGTTTGACCTCGGCGGGGAGCGAGGAGAAGACGAGGACGACGCCGATGGGGCGGCGTTGCAGGACGCCCTCGATCCAGTCCGGTCCCGGCGCGTGCCGGGTGCCGCTCTCCGTGAGGACGACGCTCGCCTGATGGACCTTGGCGAGGTTCTCCACGCCGCGGATGAGCTCCATCGACCAGACGCTGTCGAGCTCGTGGAAGACGAGTTCGATGAGCGGGGCCTCGGCGGCCGCCCGGGTGGTCCTCCGGTACGCATGCGCCTCAAGGAGGGCCTCCACCTTGCCGCGGGTGCGGGGCGAGACGTCCTGGCGTCCGTTGAGGACTTTCGAAACTGTCGAAAGCGAGACGCCGGCCTTCTCGGCCACCTCGGCCAGGGTGATCCGCCGGTTCTCCTCGTCATCACGCATCCGAGCAGCATAAAGCACCGACACCCACGACCCCGATGTCACGTTTCCATAACGCGACGACAGAGGGTTGACCGGTTTCGCGGCACCGCCCTAGCGTCCCGCCCATGAAGTTTCGGAAACAGTTCCGAAACTCTTTCGAGATAGGCGAGGTGGGCGGCGCGATGAAGCGGCACATACGGCTCCTGAGAACGGCTGTCATCGGCGGGGCATCGCTGGCCATGGCCCTGTCCCTGGCCGGCTGCGGCGGCTCGGGGGACGCGGCCGGCGGCGACGCGGGCACGATCCACGTCCTCGTCTACGGGGACGCGACGAACAAGGTGGAGAAGCAGCTCGTCGACACCTTCAACAAGACCTCGAAGGTCAAGGCGGTCCTCGACACCATCCCCGGCGCCGACTACCAGTCCAAGCTGCAGACGATCATCAGCGGCAAGCAGGCCCCGGACGTGTTCTTCAACTGGGGCGGCGGCAGCATCAAGCCGTACGTCGACGCCGGGCTGCTGATGCCCCTCGACGACTTCATCGCGAAGGACGCCAAGCTCAAGTCCGACTTCCTGCCGTCCGTCTTCGACACCGCCGTCGTCGACGGCAAGCCGTACGGCGTCCCCATGCGCGGCACCCAGCCGGTCCTGCTCTTCAGCAACAAGAAGGTGCTCCAGGAGGCGGGCGTCACCGCGCCGAGGACCTGGGACGAGCTGCTGGCCGCCGTGAAGGCGCTGAAGGAGAAGGGCGTCACCCCGATCGCACTGGGCGGCGGCGACCGGTGGCCCACGCAGATGTGGTTCCAGTACGTGTACGACCGAGTCGCCGGGCCCGAGCACTTCGCGAACGCGGTCAAGGGCGACAAGGACGTCTGGGCGAGCGCCGACAGCAGGAAGGCCCTCGGCATGCTGAAGGAGCTGATCGACGCCGGCGCCTTCGGCACCAACTACGACTCCGTCAAGTTCACCGACGGCGGCTCGCCCGCGCTGCTCGCCACCGGCAAGGCCGCCTTCGAACTCATGGGCTCCTGGGAGTACTCCACCCTCCAGGACGCCTACCCCGACTTCGTGAAGAGCGACCTCGGCTACGGCGCCTTCCCGACCGTCGCGGGCGGCAAGGGGAACGGCGACAACATCGCCGGAAACACCAACAACTTCTACTCGGTGCTCAAGAGCACCGAACACCCCGAGGCCGTCGCCGACTTCCTGAAGCTCATGTACTCCGACGAGTTCGTCAAGGCGCAGCTCGCCATCGGCAACCTGCCGACCACCACCAACACCCCGAAGTTCCTCGACACCGCCGCCAACCCGGAGTACTCGACGTTCCAGTACGAGCTGGTGAAGAAGGCCCCCGCCTTCCAGCTCTCCTGGGACCAGGCGTTCCCGCCGGCCGCCACCACCACGCTCCACCAGGCGATCCAGCAGTTCTTCAACGGACGGTCGGACGCCGACGCCTTCATCGCCGCCATGCAGAGCCTGCCCGCGGCCTGACCACCGGGACTTCCGACATGACCCCCGCCACCGGTGTGGGCCGCCCGGGCGTCGCCTGGGCGGCACCGGCCGCCGTCTTCTTCGGGCTGTTCGCCCTCGTTCCGCTCCTCCTGGTCGTCGTGCTCTCCTTCACCCGCTGGAACGGCCTCGGCTCGCCCGCGTTCGCGGGTCTGGAGAACTGGAGCAAGCTGCTCGACGACCCCGTGATGGTGAAGAGCCTCTGGCTGAGCCTCGTCCTCACCGTCCTCGGCGTCCTCGTCCAGACCCCCATCAGCATCCTGCTCGGCGTCTGGGCCGCCGGCCGCCAGCGCAACCGCGCCGTCCTCTCCGCGATCTACTTCGTCCCGCTGCTGCTCTCCGTCACCGCCGTGTCCGTCCTGTGGCGCGCCCTCCTCGACCCCAACTTCGGCCTCCCCTCCCAGGCCACCTGGCTGTTCGGCGACGGCAACCTCTTCGGCGTCCAGTCGAGCGCCATCGGCGTCCTCGTCCTCGTCGGCACCTGGCAGTTCACCCCCCTGCACACGCTGCTCTACCAGGGCGCCGCGCGGGCCATCCCGCCGGTGCTCTACCAGGCGGCGCAGATCGACGGGGCGGGGCGGGTCAGGCAGTTCTTCCACATCACCCTGCCGCAGCTGCGCAACACCGTCGTGACGTCGACGATCCTCATGGTGGTCGGCGGCCTCACCACCTTCGACACCGTCCTGATCCTCACCCAGGGCGGTCCGGGCACCGACACCACGAACACGGCCTATTTCATGTACCAGAAGGCCTTCAAGAGCTTCGACTTCGGCATGGCCTCCGCCATCGCGCTGCTCCTCGTCCTGGTCGCCACCCTCGTCTCCCTGGTCATGGTCCGCCTGAGCGGCTACGACCGGATGCGCAGCACCCTGGAGGGCGTGTGATGCGCGGACGCCCCAATTACCTCGCCGGCTTCGGGTCCCTCGTCTGGCTGTTCGTCATCGGCCTGCCGCTGTACGTCATGCTCGTCGCCACCTTCCAGACCCGGACCGACTACGCCGCGAACGGCCCCCTCGGCTTCCCGACGAACCTCACGCTCGACAACTACGTCGGCGACCTGAACGACGGTTTCGGCCAGTACTTCCTCAACACGGTCGTCGTCACCCTCGCCGTCGTGGGGATCGTCCTGCTGCTCGTACCGCCCCTGGCGTACGCGATCGTCCGCAGCGACGGCAAGGCCTCCGGCAGGGTCTTCCGGCTCTTCCTGCTCGGCCTGGCCATCCCCTCCCAGGCCGTGATCGTGCCCATGTTCTACCTGATCAACGAGGCCGGCCTCTACGACAACCTCCTCGGTGTCGTCCTGCCGACGGCCGCCTTCGCCATGCCCGTCTGCGCCCTGATCCTCACCGGCGTCATGCGCGACATCACCTCCGAGCTGTACGAGGCGATGACGGTGGACGGCGCCTCCTCCTGGCGGATCTTCCTCCAGCTGGTGCTGCCGCTGTCCAAGGGCGGGCTCTCGACGATCGTCGTCTTCTCCGCGCTCCAGGCGTGGAACGGCTTCCTCTTCCCCCTCGTCCTCACCCAGTCCTCGGAGAACAAGGTCATCACCATGGGCCTCTACGACTTCCAGACCGAGCACGGCGTCGACATCCCCGGTCTGCTCGCGGCCGTCGTCCTGTCCATGCTCCCCATCCTGTTCGTCTATCTGTTCGCCCGTCGCGCCCTGGTCCAGGGCCTGATGGGAGTCGGAGGAAAGTGACCGCACCCATGACCACGGCGTCGTCTCCCGACCACCCTGCCGCTTCCGGCCCCGGCCCCCTTCATGGTCCTTGGCGGGATCCCTCACTGGATCCGGAGACCCGCGTCGACGCGCTCCTGCGCGCGATGACGCTCCCGGAGAAGATCGCCCAGCTCTTCGGCGTCTGGGTCGGCGCGTCCGACGACGGCGCCGAAGTCGCGCCCCACCAGCACGACATGGAGGAGCCCGTCGACCTGGACGCGCTGCTGCCCACCGGACTCGGCCAGCTGACCAGGCCCTTCGGCACGGTTCCCGTCGACCCGGCGCTCGGCGCGCTCTCCCTCATGCGGACGCAGGCGAGGATCGCCGCCGCCAACCGCTTCGGCATCCCCGCCGTGGCGCACGAGGAGTGCCTCGCCGGCTTCGCCGCCTGGGGAGCCACGGCGTACCCCGTCCCGCTGTCCTGGGGCGCGACCTTCGACCCGGAGCTGATCCGGGAGATGGCCGGCGCGATCGGGCGCGACCTGCGCGCGGTCGGTGTCCACCAGGGCCTGGCCCCCGTCCTCGACGTCGTACGCGACGCCCGCTGGGGTCGCGTCGAGGAGACCATCGGCGAGGACCCGTACCTCGTCGGCACCCTCGCCACCGCCTACGTCCAGGGCCTGGAGTCCGCGGGCGTCGTCGCCACCCTCAAGCACTTCGCCGGGTACTCCGCCTCCCGGGCGGGCCGCAACCTCGCGCCCGTCGGGATGGGCCGGCGCGAGCTGGCCGACGTGATCCTGCCGCCGTTCGAGATGGCGGTCCGGGAGAGCGGCGTACGGTCCGTGATGCACGCGTACACCGACACGGACGGCATCCCTTCCGCCGCCGACGACGGGCTCCTGACCGGTCTGCTCCGCGACACCTGGGGTTTCGCCGGTACGGTCGTCGCCGACTACTTCGGCATCGCGTTCCTCAAGACCCTGCACGGCGTCGCCGGAAGCTTCGAGGAGGCGGCCGGTCTGGCGCTCGCGGCGGGCGTCGACGTCGAACTGCCCACTGTCAAGGCCTTCGGCGGGCCACTGCTCGACGCCGTCGAGCACGGCCGCGTACCCGAGTCCCTCGTGGACCGCGCGGTGCGGCGCGTCCTCCTCCAGAAGGTGCACCTCGGCCTCCTTGACCCGGACTGGAGCCCCGTCCCGGCGGCGCTCGCGAGCACGGACGTCGGCATCCCCCGGGACGGCGCCGGCGCCTCGGACCCGGAGCTCCTGCGCGGCACGATCGACCTGGACCCGGCGGCCAACCGGGAGCTCGCCCGCCGGGTCGCCGAGCGGGCCGTCGTCCTGCTCCGCAACGACGGCGTCCTGCCCCTCGACCCGGCCGTGCCCCGCCGGATCGCCCTGATCGGTCCCACGGCCGAGGCTCCCACGGCCGTCCTCGGCTGCTACTCCTTCCCCGTCCACGTCGGCGGGCAGCACCCGGACGTGCCGCTCGGCATCGAGCTGCCGACCCTCCACGAGGCGCTGCGGGCCGAGTTCCCGGCCGCCGAGTTCCTCGTGGCGGCCGGCACGGGCATCGACGACGGGGCGACCGACGGGTTCGCCGAGGCCGTGGAGCTCGCCCGCGGCGCCGACCTCGTCGTCGTGGCGCTCGGCGACCGCGCCGGACTCTTCGGCCGCGGCACCAGCGGCGAGGGCTGCGACGCGGAGTCCCTCGCACTGCCGGGGGCCCAGGGCCGGCTCCTCGACGCCCTGCTCGACGCCGTTCGCGACACCGGTACGCCCCTGCTGGCCACGCTGCTGGCCGGACGGCCGTACGTCCTGGGCCGGGCCACCGAGGAGGCGGCCGCCCTCGTCCAGTCCTTCTTCCCCGGCGAATCGGGAACCGCCGCCATCGCCTCCGTCCTCAGCGGCCGGACCGCGCCCAGCGGCCGGCTCCCCGTCAGCGTGCCCCGGCACCCCGGCGCGCAGCCGTCCACGTACCTGGCCGCCCGCCTCGGCCAGGCGAGCGAGGTCTCCAGCATCGACCCGGCGCCCGCGTACGGCTTCGGCCACGGTCTGACCTACACGGGCTTCGACTGGTCGGGCCTCACCGTGGAGACGGCCGAGACGCCGACGGACGGCGCCTTCCGCCTCTCCTTCACCGTGGAGAACACCGGCGCCCGCGCCGGCACCGAACTCGTCCAGCTGTACCTCCACGACCCGGTGGCGTCGGTGGTGCAGCCCGTGCAGAGGCTCATCGGCTACGCGCGGCTCGACCTCGCCGCGGGCGAGCGGAAACGCGTCGAGGTGGAAGTCCCCGCCGACCTCGCCTCGTTCACGGGCCGTGACGGGACGCGGAGGGTGGAACCGGGAAGCCTGGAGCTCCGCTTCGCCGCCTCCAGCACCGAGCCCCGCCTGACCGCGCACGTCATGCTCACGGGCCCGGTGCGCCCGGTCGACCACCATCGGCGTCTGCACGCCGACTTCCGGATCGCTCCTTCCACCCCCTCCCGTTGATGGAGGGACGATCCTGCGGCGGCTCCCGGCTCACGAGTCGAGGAGGCGCGCCACCCAGTCGTCGCGGGCCGCGGTCGCCGCCTGGGAGACGGCCGTGTGCGGGGCGAGCAGGTCGAAGCCGTGGAAGCCGCCCGCCCACACGTGGAGTTCCGTGGGCACGCCGGCCGCCCACAGGGCTGTCGCGTAGGCGACGTCCTCGTCGCGGAACAGCTCCGCCGAGCCGCAGTCGATGAACGTGGGCGGCAGGCCCGCGAGGTCCGTCGCGCGGGCCGGCGCCGCGTAGACCGAGACGTCCTCCGTCCCGCGCCGTGCACCGAGGAGCGCGCTCCAGCCGACCCGGTTGTCGGCGCCGTTCCAGGTGCCGGCGTCGGCGTACTGGTACGTCGAGGTCGTCCGCCCCCGGTCGTCGAGCATCGGGCAGATCAGCACCTGCCCCAGCAGCGCCGGGCCCTGGCGGTCGCGGGCCAGCAGGGCCGTACCGGCGGCGAGTCCACCACCGGCGCTCGCGCCGGCGACGACGATCCGGTCCGGGTCGATCCCGAGGTCCGTGGCGTGCTCCGCGGTCCACACGAGGCCCGCGTAGCAGTCCTCGACCGGGTACGGGTCCGGGAACTCGGGAGCGAGACGGTACTCGACGGTGACGAGGACCGCGTCGTGCTCGACGATCCAGGGCAGCATCTGCACCACGCCGAGCAGCCGGTCCCCGACGACCATGCCGCCGCCGTGGATGTGGTAGATCCCGGGTCCGGGGCCGGTGTGGTCGCGGCGCGATATCACCGTCGCGGCCAACTCCGCGCCCTCGTGGCCGGGAACGGTGACCTCCCGGCGTACGAGTCCCTCCGACTCCAGCTCCTCGTCGGTGAGTCCGCCCGCCATCGGCAGCTCCCGGAACCGCTGGACGGTCTCCAGTGTCAACGTCGGCAACTGTGCGCTGACGACGGACAGGACGGCGTCCAGCTCCGGATCGAACGGCGGCCTGGCTGTCTCCGGGCTCGGCATCGTGACCCCTCTCTCCTCATGTCTCCGTACCTCGCGCCCCTCGCAAGGCAGCGCGGCGAAGGCCTCACCCTGTCCGCCGGTCGAGGACCGCGACAACCGCCCTTCGCGGCGGTACGCGGGACCCGCCTCCGCGGTTCGCCGGTGCGGCACCCGCGCTGACGTGCCAGAACGCCGCGGGAACGGCGCCGACCCGCCGGGGCCGGATCGCGGCGGGCGGTCGCACACTCGATCACGGACCGCGTCAGGTGGGGTCGGGTCGGACCGCGTCGGGTCGGGTCGGGTCGGGTCGCGGGGCCTTCGGCTCACCCGACCCGCGCGGCGGCCCCGGCGGTCCCGGCGGTCTCCGAGCGGAAGCCGTGGCCGAGTTCGGGGGCGAGGCCGTGGTAGTGGCGGAAGTTGTAGATGAGGGGGCTCCACTCCGCCGGGTCGACGTGGTGCGTGCCGGGGACGACGATGCGCTCGGCGGCGTGGACGCGGACCACCTCGCACTCGACGGAGAGGAAGCCGCCCCCGCCGCCCGGAGTCAGCGTGACGGCCCGCGCCTCCAGCTGGAGCGGGGACTCGGCGACCCGGGGCGGCCGTACGAGCTGGGAGGGCCGCGCGGTCAGCCCGGCGGCGGCGAACTTGTCGGGCTCGTACCGGTACACCGCCCGCTTGCTCTCCGGCACCGGATCCGCGCCGGTCAGCGGCGCGAGGCGCTCCACCTGCTCCCACAGGTCGGGCGAGGCGAGGTTGATCACGACGTCCGGCCGCTCGGCGAGGTTGCGCACGGTCCGGCTGTCGCGCCCCAGGCCCAGGACGACGTTCTGTCCCAGGGCCCAGGCCGAGGAGATCGGGGCGAGGTTGAAGGTTCCGTCGCCGTTCTCGGTGGTGAGGAGGACGACGGGGGTGCCGAAGTAGAGGATGCTCGGGCGGATCACTCGGTGGGTGTCGTTCGTCATGCGGAGAACGCTAGGTGGGTGACCCTTCGGCGGGCGTCGAAGTGACGGCGGCCGACAATGGCCGCGTGACCAGCACCGATGCGTACGCCGACGGGCCCGGCGCCTACGAGCCCGACCTCGCCGCCCTGGCCGGCCTCCTGGCGGACCGGACCCGCGCCGCCTTCTGCCTCGCGCTGCTCGACGGCCGGGCCTGGACGGCGACCGAACTGGCCCGCCTCGCGGGCGTCGCGGCCTCGACCGCGACGAGCCACCTGAACCGGCTGGTGGCGGGCGGCCTGCTCGCGGAGGAACGCAGCGGCCGGCACCGCTACGTCAGGCTCGCCGACCCCGGCATCGCGGAGATGATCGAGGCACTGGCCGCGCGGGCACCCCACCGCGGGGCGCCGGTACGTTCCCTCACCGCGGCCC
The DNA here is from genome assembly GCF_012927245.1 of Streptomyces sp. R302. GTDB lineage: Bacteria > Actinomycetota > Actinomycetes > Streptomycetales > Streptomycetaceae > Streptomyces. Next base: position 379,292 of record NZ_JABBGE010000005.1, on the reverse strand, counting down.
GGAGCCGCCGGGATCTGGCCTTCGCCCGCGTCTGCTTCGACCACCTGGCCGGCTCGCTCGCCGTCGCGGTCACCGACGCCATGACCGCCGAGGGCCTGCTCTCCTGGGACTACGGCCCCGCCCTCACCGCCGCCGGGGCCTCCTGGCTGAGGGAACTGGGGATCACCGACGAACCGACCGGCCCCGCGCCCGCACGTCCCCAGGTCCGCACGTGCGTCGACTGGAGCGAACAACGCCTCCACCTGGCGGGCGGTGTGGGAGCGGCCGTGTTCCGGCACGCCGTCGAGGAGTCGTGGCTGATCCACGCCGGCGACACGCGCGTGGTGAGGCTGACGGACGCCGGCCGCGCCGCCCTCCGACTGCACCTCCGCCTGCCGGACGCGGCACTGGCCCCTTCCTCGCTCAGCGCGCCGGACGGTAGGTCGCGATGATCACTCCGCTGCTGGTCGGCTGGGCGCTGACCAGCTGGAGCCGCTTCATGGGGGTGTCGTCGGTGAACAGCTTCCGGCGGCCCTCACCGGCGACGACCGGGTGGATCAGCAGGACGAGTTCGTCCAGCAGGTCCAGTTCCAGCAGGGAGCGGACCAGGGTGGGGCTGCCGGCGACGGTGATGTCCTTGCCCTCGCCCGCCTTGAGCTCGTTCACGGCGGTCGTCAGGTCGCCCTTGATCAGGGTGCTGTTCGCCCAGTCGTCGACGCTGTCGAGCGTCGAGGAGACGACGTACTTGGGGGACTCGTTGATCCACGTGGCGAAGCCCGCGTCCTCGCCACTGGTCACCGTCGGCCAGTACCCGGCCCATTCGGTGAACGTGACGCCGCCCAGCAGGATCGTGTCGGCCGTCTCCAGCGTGCGGGCCAGTGCCGCGCCCATCTCCTCGTCGAACTCGAACTGCCACTGGTCGGGCGACTGGACGGCTCCGTCGAGCGAGACGAACAGACCCGAGACGACCTTGCGCATGATTCCTCCACGTCGGGAACGCTCCGTCCGCGGGTTCTCGGCCGGTCCGGCCGAGAACCCGTCGGCTACGTGAGGAACAGTAGGTCGGCGCGCGGGGTCAGGTGTTGTACGGAAGCGACAGCGGCAACGCCGTGTCCGGCGTCGCGAGCCGGGTGGCGGCGCGCCCCACGTAACGTTTCAGGGATCGTGCCAGGTGCGGCTGGTCGAAGTGGCCCAGCCGGTGCACGACCTCCTGCGCCGGTACACCTTCCTGGATGAGCACCGCCGCCTGGCGGGCCCGGTGGATCTGCCGGATGGCGCCCTGGGTCAGGCCCGTCGCCGCGACGAAGCGCCGCTGCGGGGTGCGCTCCGTGACGTCCGGGCGGCCGGTGCCGCCGAGCGTCGCGGTGACGACCGGGGCGAGGTCCGCGATGCCCTCACGGAGCATCCTCCGTACGAACGCCTCGGCGTTGTCGTGGTCGGGACGTGCCACGCCGAACCCTTCAGCCACAGCGAACGCCGTGTCACGCCGGGGATCGCCGCGCCGCCGCCGACCAGGGCGCTCACCGGGATGTGCGGCATCGACGTGCCGAGCGCGAAGCTGATCCCGAAGAAGACGGCCTCTCCCGTGACGGGCGCGAGGGAGGCCTTCGCCTCCGGGGCGCGAGGGAGGCCTTCGCCTCCGGGCCCAGCACCCCCGCCTGGGGCACCCCCTGGTGCTCCCGGAACACGAGCTCCCGGTGCGGCGTCGCGATCGGCATCATCCGGCCGGGCGGCGTCAGCGGCTGGAGTACGGCAGCAGCGCCATCTCCCGGGCGTTCTTGACGGCGGTGGCGAGGGCGCGCTGCTGCTGGGCGGTCACGCGGGTGACGCGGCGGCTGCGGATCTTGCCCCGGTCGGAGAGGAACCTGCGCAGCAGATCGGTGTCCTTGTAGTCGATGTACGTGATCCCCGCCGCGTCGAGCGGGTTGGGGCGGGACTTCACGGGCTTGCGGGGTTCCTGGCGTCGAGCCATGACGGCGTCTCCTGGGTGTCGAAGGTCTCTGGGGGGTGGTGGTCAGGCGGCGGTGGTCAGGCGGCGGTGTCGAGGAGGGAGTCGAACGCTGCGGGCAGGTGCTTCCAGGCGTCGGGCCCGGCCGCGTACTCGGCGTCCGTCAGCAGACAGGATTCGAGGAGCTGCTCGACTCCGTCCCGGTCGAGTCCGGGTGAGGTGAAGACCAGGTGCTGGCAGCAGTCGCCGTGTTCCGGGTGCCAGTCGAGCGCGGCCGCCGCCTGGCGGATGGGAGGGATCAGCTCCCAGGCCGCGTCGGGCAGGGACGCCAGCCAGGGGCCGGCGTTCTCGACGCAGAGCGCGCCGCCTGCCGCGTCCCAGGCGAGCAGGGTGTCGGGGCGGTCGGCGAGCCAGAACCGGCCGCGGCTGCGCGCGGCGGCGCAGCACAGGTCCTCCAGGGCCTGGTAGAGGCGCTCGGGGTGGAACGGCCTGCGCCGGTGCCAGACGAGCGTGGTGACGCCGGCCTCGTCGGCTTCCTGCGGAAGGAGCGCGCACGCGGGGTGCTGGGCGGCCGCGGCGGCCTCGACGTCGAAGCCCGCGAACGCTGCCCGGGCCAGCTCCGCGGAGGCGGCCGGCACCTGACGGGCGGTGGGGTGCAGCTGGGCGAGCAGGGCGCGGTCCTCGTCGTCGGCTTCGTCGTTGTCGACGACGGCGAGGACGGGGGCGTACTCCAGCTGCCGCGCCCAGGTGTCGGCGACGGTCCGCCGGTCCGTGGGCGCCGCCGCGAGGCCGGCTTCGGCGAGGTCGTCGCCGTTGCCGAGGTACGGCAGGACGAGCGCCGGGTCCACGGCGGTGATGACGCCGGTGAGGCTGAGCCGGTCGCGGCCGTGTGCGGCGATGACCTCCGCCATGGCCTTCGGTTCCACGGAGTCCCACAGTTCCACGACGGCGAGCCGGGTCAGCCCGCCGTCCGCAAGCCGCTCCAGCTCGGGGACCAGGTCCTCGCGCAGCGCACAGCAGGCGCAGTCGTCGACGAGCGGCGTCTCGTCCCGGGACAGGGTGCCGGTGGCGGCCCGGACGAGCCGGAGGACGGTCCCGCCGGGAGCGTCGGAGAGGTCGTGGTGGAGCGCGACGCTCCCGGGGACGGTCCGCAGGAGCCGGTCGACGACCTCCCGCCGGGCCTCCGAATGGAGCCCGGCGACGACCACGACGGCCAGTCCGAGACCCGGCTCCCCCGGGTTCCCCGTCTGCCCCATACGTCCCGCGCTCATCGGCGGCTTCCGTAGCGTCGCTCGAAGCGCTCGACGCGGCCGGCGGTGTCGAGGACGCGGGCGGTCCCGGTGTAGAAGGGGTGGCTCGCGGAGGAGATCTCGACGTCGACGAGCGGGTAGACGTTGCCGTCCTCCCACTCGACCGTCTTGTCGCTGGTCATCGTCGACCGGGTGAGGAACGCGGTGCCGGAGGCGGAGTCGCGGAAGACGACGGGACCGTAGGCGGGGTGGATTCCGGGCTTCACGGCAGAAACCTTTCGGGGATGGGGGCGGGGGTGGGGGTGGGGTGAGGGCGAGAGATCAATACGGGGTCGGGGTCAACGGTCCTCACGGAAGTCGACGTGCCGCCGGGCCACGGGGTCGTACTTGCGCAGGACGAGCCGGTCGGGGTCGTTCCGGCGGTTCTTGCGGGTGACGTAGGTGAAGCCGGTGCCCGCGGTGGAGCGGAGCTTGATGATCGGGCGGATCTCGTTGCGTGCCATGGGGCTAGTATATGGGAACGATTTTCATTTCCAACCAGCCCTCTTCGGAGAAAGGCGGCGACATCCATGTCGGCCCACTGCCAGCTGACCGGCGCGAAGCCCGGTTTCGGCAACACCATCTCCCACTCCCACCGGCGCACTTCGCGCCGCTTCGACCCCAACATCCAGCGCAAGCGCTACTGGCTGCCCAGCGAGGGACGGCACGTCCGCCTCACGCTGAGCACCAAGGCGATCAAGACGGTGGACGCGATCGGCATCGAGGCCGCCGTGGCCCGCATCCGCGCACGAGGCGGGAAGGTCTGATGGCGAAGAAGAGCAAGATCGCGCGGAACGAGCGGCGCAAGGCGGTCGTCGAGCGGTACGCCGCCCGGCGGGCCGAGCTGAAGGAGATCATCCGCCGCCCGGCGTCGACCCCCGCCGAACGCGACGCGGCCCAGGCCGAACTCCGCCGACAGCCGCGCGACGCCAGCGCCACCCGCGTACGCAACCGCGACAGCGTCGACGGCCGCCCCCGCGGCTACCTCCGCAAGTTCGGCCTCTCCCGCGTCCGAACCCGCCAGCAGGCCCACGCGGGCCACCTCCCCGGAGTGACCAAGTCCTCCTGGTGACCCGACACGCCTCCGCCGGCGACTCCGACACTGTTGGCGAATCCTGGGGCTGAACGTGACGTCGGCCTTCACGACCCGTTGTGGCCATGAGGGCCGACGTTGCGCTTGGGGAGGGCCGATGTCTTTGCACGCCAGGAAGATCGACGGGGTTCCGGAGGAGACAGCCCGGGTGGCACGGGCTGCGTTCCCGAAGGGCAGGCTGGCACTGGTGTCGGTCATGCAGTTCGCCAAGGGACTCTCGGACCGGCAGGCCGCAGACGCGGTGCGCGGGCGGCTGGACTGAAAGTACCTGCTGGGGCTGGAGCCGGCCGATCCGGGGTTCGATCACTCGGTACTCACCGAGTTCAGGGACTGGCTGATTGCCGGAGACGCCGGTATTCAGCTCCTGGACCGTGTCCTTGAAGCCGCTGCGGAGCATGGCCTGCTCAAGGCCGGTGGCCGTGCACGCACGGACTCGACGATCGCGCTGTCCCCCGCCCGGCAGATCACGGGCTGGTGCGGCTCGGTGAGACCCTGCGAGCCGTGCTGAACACCGCGGCCGTCCACGAGCCGGAGTGGCTGGCTGGGTTCCGTCTGAGTGGTTCGACCGGTACGCGATCCGGTTCGAGGGCACGCGGCTGCCCAAGGGGAAGGCCAAGCAGGCCGAGCTGATCGAGCTGATCGAGCAGACCGAGCAGATCGAGCAGATCGGTGCTGACGGGTTGAGCCTGCTTGGGGCCCTAACGGCCCCGGATGCCCCTCCGTCCCTGCCGCTGCTTCCTCGGATTCAGATCCTGCGGCGGATTGTGGATCCAGCAGTACTTCGTCGACAACGGGCAGGCCCGTCGCCAGGACCTCAAGGACCGCCCGGCGGGCGCGGAGCGGCTGGTCACGCCGTACGACACCGACGCGCGCGGCAGCGTGAAACGCGGCATCTTCTGGGACGGCTACAAGGTCCACCTCACCGAAACCTGTGGGCCGGACAGCCCGAACCTGATCACACACGTCGCAACCACCGACTCCCCCGTCCAGGACGTGCGCCTGGTCGCCCCGATCCACGCCCACCTAGCCAAGCGCGACCTCCTGCCGGACCGCCACCTGGTCGACGCGGGCTACGCCACCGCCAGGGAGGCGGTCACCGCCCGCAGGAATCACGAAGTCAACCTGGTGGACCCGATCCTCGCGTCCACGAACTGACAGACCAAGGACAGCGGCCTCTCCCAGGCGGACTTCGCCATCGACGGGGAGAGCCGGCAGGTGACCTGCCCCAACGGTGCGACCAGCAGCCGTTGGGTTGAGGACCGCTCTCAGGAAGGGCAGCAGCCGTGGTCCGGGCACGGTTCCCGACGGCTGCCTGTCGTCCCTGCAAGATCCGAGAACAGTGCACCCGCTCCAACAGCAAGGGGGACATGGGCCGTCGGATCACTATCCGGCCGCAAGCTGAGTATGAGGCGATTCAGCAGGCGCGGGCCCAGGAAGAGCCCCAGGAGTGGAAGGAAGAGGACGTGCACCGAGCCGGTGTCGAAGGCACGATCTCCCAAGGCGTTCGAGCCTTCGGCCTGCGGCGATGCCGCTACCACGGTCCGGCCAAAGCCCGACTGCGACACCAACTCACCGCCACCGCGATGAACTTCCACCGCCTCAACTCCTGGTGGACCAACACCCCGCGAGCCAGGAAGCGCGCTTCTCACCTGGCAGCCCTCCGGCCCACTGCGCAGGACTCCTGCTCGTAGGCGTTCGCCCCAGCGATGACGGTTCAGGCATAGCGACTGAAAAGGGATTCAATGTATCCCTCCAGCCTTTGAGTCAGTACACCGGCTGTCAGATCGACGCGGCCCAGTTCACGCCAGGGGACAGCGACCTTCTCCGCGTCCGGAGCGAATCCCAACGCGTCCAGCAGCCGCCAGTAGAGATGGGCAGTGCCGTCTTCAGCCAAGGTTCCGCCCGCGGCGACGTAGCGATCGGCAAAACGCATACCGACGGGAATCCCGTGCAGCAGAGCGAGGGCCGTCGAGCAATGAGCCACGTCCAAGTCGGCCGGCCCCCAGGAAGTCTCCACCCAGTCAACGACCCCACTGATCTGAAGGTCATCATCGGTACCCGTGAAGAGGACGTTGCCGGGATGGAAGTCCCGATGCAGGAAGCAACCCTGATAGGCCGGGGGCTCCTGGCGGATGACGTCGGCAGCCCGCTGCCAGAGCTCGGGCCGCTCGGTCGCCGCGGGCAGAGTCACTCGCTCGGGGGCGGCCCAGGCCTGGTAGGTGCGAGGCCGTTGTTGCGCGGTCACCGCCAGCTGATGGATCCGCACCAGTTGCTGGGCCAGCAGTTCAGCGCGGTCATCGGCACCCTGGTCGTCCAGGCGCACGGTCCCCGGCAGCAGGGACATCAGCAAGGAGGGGTGATCGCAGTACTGCGCCGTCGCATCCACCGCCACGAGCGTGGCCGCAGGCACGTCCGTGTCGCCGAGGAGGCGCAGGACAGTCGCCTCACGGGTCAGCAAACCCGCCGCGTGCCGAACGAAGAAGGGCTTGACGAAGGACCGAAGGACAAGTGAGCGCCGACCACCTGGACCACGGAGGTCAAGGCGGCGCATCTCCGACGTCCAGCCGCCCCGCAGGCGCACAACATTTTCGATGTGCTCCGCCTCGGACAGCCCCTTCTCCACCCAGGAGCGCGTGGCACCCCAGCCTTGACCGCCAAGATCCGCGCCGCTGCCCTCGGCCCCCTCACCCGAAACCATGCAGGCAGACTATCCGCCCCCCAGCCAACGCATCCCGGGAACCGAGTTTGCCAACAGTGTCGCAACTCCCAGCGGGGCATACGCACGCGTGTCGCGACCCTGCGCGTACTGGAGTGCGGGCCCCGGAACGGAGACGCCGGCGACGCGCGGGGCCGGCCAAGAGGGAGCCCGTTCCGGTCGGCGACAGGTCGCCCGACGGCATACCCCCGCCCGCCCCCGGCTTCGGGGCGGGCCTTCGCATGGCCGTCAGCGCCGCCCTCCAGCCGCGAAGCGCCGGTACGCGCCCCGCACGGGCCCGACCGCCCTCCCGCCCGGTCACTCCTCTCACCTCCGCGGCATTGCAGCATCGTGAGCGGCGGAGGGGTCGACCCGAGCGGGGCGATTCCCCACCCTCCTCCCAGCTCGCCCGCGATGCGGCCCACCGCCGCACCACGGTCTCCGACATCGTCGAGGAGGCGCAAATGTCGCGCCCGACGGTCTACAGGTACGTCGGGAGCAAGGAAGAGGCGATCGTCTAGCCTCACGCTTTCACGAGGTGGGCTGTCCGAAGCTTGATCAAATAAGCGGAGAGTGCTCCTGAACTGCAACGATGGGACTTGTCTAGGGCCCATGTCGGCGCAAGAAAAGAAGCACTCTCCAGGTGAAGAAGCGTATCGGGTCCTACCCGCGCGTCCGCGTCGAGGGCGGCGGCCGGGCAGTGGTCTCGCAGGCCGGGAGCGTGCTACTGGTCGAGACCGTCCGCAAGGCCGGTCTCGACACCGCGATATCAGTGGCACTGACACCGTCGCGGAGGGCTCGGGCGGTGCACGATCCGGGCAAGGTCCTGCTGGACGTGGCCCTGGCGGTCGCGTTGGGCGGGGACTGCCTCGCGGATGTCGGCATGCTGCGAGCGGAGCCGGCCGTGTTCGGACCGGTGGCCTCCGACCCGACGGCCTCCCACCTCGTCGACGCCCTCGCCGCCTCCGGCGAGAAAGCAGGACGAGCGTCTACCGGGGCGCGGGGCAGATGCCGGTCGGCAGACCGGCAGGGAGACCGCCGCGTTCATCGGTGGTGAGGCCGCGTCCGAGGACGGCGCACACGTGGCGCTTCCACAGGCTCGGGTCGAGGCGGAGCAAATCGATTTTGCCGCCGGTTGTGGGGTTCCGCAGCAGGGCTTTGCCGTCGTCGGCTGCCGCGAGGAAGCCGTACTGCTGCGCGAACTGATAGGTCTCCCGAAATGCAGGGTTGTCCGCCTGGAGGAACTGCACGGAGTTGTTGTTGGCCAGGAAGAACCCGGCGCCTGGGGTCACGCCCGCCGCCCACCGATTCGGGTTCAGCGGTCCGAGCGGGCCCACCATTCTCTTGGGGGCCTGCCCGGGGCGCACCGACCACAGTTCCACCATGCCTCCGGTCGTCATCACAGCCATGTACTGCGGGTCCCGCAGGAACACGGCCACGTTGAGGTCGGCGTCAAGCCGTATGCGCAGCTTCTCCGTCTCCTTGCCCGTTGCCAGGTTCACGGCGTGCACGTCCGGTTCGTTACCGACAGTGACTCGTATGTGCCCCGGCTCGGGGTGGTGGCCCGCGAAGTACGTCGGCTGGCGCTGCGTGGTGAGCGCCAGGTCTCGCAAGTCGATCGGCGGGGTGAGGCGGCGGCCGTCGTGGGCGTTCCAGTGTTCGACGTGCGGGCCGGCGATCGTGATGAGCCGGTCGTCGTCGAGGAAGTGGAACGCCAGCAGTTCGCGCTTGCCGTCGATTCCGGCGGGCGGTTGGACGGTGGTGAACTCGGCTACCTGGTGCAGGGAGGGCAGCGCGCGTACCGTGATGCGGTTCCGATCAGAGACGTCCGCGACCAGTGTCGAGGAGCCGTTGACCTGGATCTGCTGCTTCGCGTCCGGGGGCGTGTCGGTGGGGGTCCGTACTTCGGCGAGTGTGCGTTCTTTGCCCTCCGTCTCCATGACGCGCAGGCTCTCGCCGTTCCTGCCTACGCGGACCACCATCCTGCCCCCGTCGCCGAGCAGTCGGGGAGGGCTGTAGGAGACGCCCCCGTCGTCGTTGGTCAACGCCCACCCGGTGATGGCGTTGTCCTCTTTCGTGACGACGACGGGATCGCTCGCTGTGCCCAGGAGCGGCATCCGCTCGATCGCCTGGGCGAACATGGGGCCGAAGAACTTGGCTGCTCCGTCCGCCCGCGCCGATGCAGCGGTGGCGACGATGTTCCAGGAGCCACTCGTGCCCATCACTGCGAAGCGCTCGCCCTTATCGGAGACGGACACGTCGGCGCATGAGGTGTCCTTCCCGAGGTCGAATCGGCGCAAGACCTGTCCATCGGCCACGCGGACGGCTTGGTAGTGGGCCGACCCGAGCGTGTTCGGATCCGGCTTTTCCCTGCATACGACAGCAATCCTGCCGTCACCGGAGACCGCGTGGCCGTCGTACCCCAGGTCGGCCGCCAGTTGGCGCACTGTGCCAGTGGCGATGTCGACCGCCACCAGTGCGGAGTTCTTCGCCGGCGCGGGGCTGTGCAGACCTACCAGAGTGTTCCCGTCAGGCCCGAACCACACCTCGGTGAGCCGGGTGACCCGCTCGGGCAGTGCCTGCGGCCGTCCCGTTTCCAAGTCCCAGACCTGGACCGGCAGTGCCGCATCCGCCGCGGACACCCCGACCAGTCGGCGGGCGTCCGGCGAGAAGTCCATGATCTTCATGTTTCCGAAGCTCAGGCCCAGCGGGCGATCGGTGAGCGCACCCTGGAGCCGGTGCGGCGGCCCGACCAACTGCTGCTGAGCGGGCGTCACGTCATGCCAGACCACCGCGCCGTTCTTGTCGATCACGTAAGCGATGCGCTGCCCGTCGCGGCTGACCACCGGAGAGGCGACGTTGTCGGCGAGGCCGAGCGGTTCCTGTCGCACCTCGCCCCCGGCCGAGCGGACGAACAGGGTGGCGCGGCCGGTCTCAGACGTCACGAGCGTCACCGCGCCGTCCGCGCTCATGGCTGCGGCACTGTTCGTACCCTCGGCACCCGTCAGCATCCACGCGGCGCCCCGCATTGCGTCGTACCGGCGCATCAGCGCACTGCGGGCCTCTTGCGTCGGCGCGGTTTCGTACGCTGCGAGCGCGGCCAGTGCGGCCTGACCGGGGTTGACTTCCACCAGCTCGTCCGACTGGATCGCAAGCGCCCGCGACAGCCCTTCGGCCGCTCGCTGCTCACTCACGTTCGATTCCTGTATGAGAGATGTGACCAGCGCGGCGATCACGACGAGCACCAGCGCACCGGCCACCACGCCCGCCCGAGCCCACGCCAGCCGGGCCCGTCGGCGGCGGCGGGCCTGCCCCAGGAACTCCCGCTGCTCTGCGGTCAGGTCACGCTCGCGCCCGCGTAACCTCGCTTCCACTGCATCGAGCTGGCGGGGGCCGGGCAGCAGGCCGGCCGCCCCGTCCGCGTTCCGCCACCGTTCCAGGTCATGCTGCACATCCGCGCGGACCGCCAGGAAATCAGCGCTGGCACGTACTTCCTCAGCGAGCGCAGGCCAGGCGGCGATCAGTGCCTCGTGGGACAGCTCCGCGCTCTCGGGGCGGCCGTCACCGCCGTACAGGACCAGCAAGCGCCGCTCGGCCAGCGCACGAACCAGGCGCCAGGACTCCTCCTCGGTCTCGCCGCGGGTCAGCACTCGCCGCAGGGGGGCCTCGCCGCCTGGCAGCACCCGCACCAGCCCGGTCAGCAATAGCCGTGCCTGCGCCTCCTGCCCTGGTCTGACACACGACCGCCACGCCGACTCGGCATGGCGCCGCAGCGCACCGGCCACTCCGCCGAGTTCCTCGTACGTCACCGCCCGGAGCCGTCCGACGGCGCGGCGTTCCCACAACTGCTCCAGGACGAAGCCCAAAAGCGGGAGGATCCCCGGCTCGGCACCCGCGTCATCGAGGATGCGGGTGACGAGCCCGGGATCGTACGCGACGGCCGGAATCGCCTTGAGCGGTTGGGTGATCACGGCGTGCAGCTGATCCCGTGCCATGGGGGTGAGAGGGAGCGTCACTCCGCGCCTCAGCGCGGGGCCCAGCTGCGGGTGGCTCAGCGCGGCGTCCATGAAATCTGCCCGCAGAGTGAGAAGGACCCTCAGGCCGGCCGGCTGACGCTTGAGGAACAGCAGCGCGACGGCTTGGGCGATCTCCGGCTCGGGGCGGTTCAGCAGTGCCTCGGCCTGGTCAACTACTACCAACAGCTGTGCCGAACGCCGACCCGTCGCCCGGTGGTAGGCGCCGGTGAGCCCCAGCTCGTCCAGCCACTGCTCCACCTGGTCGGCGCTGTCCGCCCGGGCGGGACCGTGGCGCCCTGAGAGGGCCGCCTCGAAAATTTCCGTCGCGAGTTCCGACCGGGGGGAAGCGGTACCGCCGAAGTCGACGACCAGGACCTCGTGGCCATCTCTGCGCATCCTCGGCACGACACCGGCGAGGGCGAGGGACGATTTCCCACAGCCGGAGGGGCCGTACAGGGTGACGGTGCCGTGGTGGCCCCGCAGCGCCGCGACCGTCTCGTCGACCTCGCCGTCCCGCCCGAAGAACACATCCGCGTCGTCCTCCTGGAGCGCGGTCAGCCCTCGGAAGGGCGCGGCCGGCAGCAGGATGTCAGCGAGTCCGGGTATCTCGCGCACGAGCGTTGCGGTACGCAGCACGAAGACCTGCTGCGTTTCCTGCTCCGGCTGTGCCGCGACCACGAGGCCGACTGCCGCGCCCAGTTCGCTGTCCCAGACAGGACTGCCGCTGAAGCCCTTCCTGACATACGTCTCCTGCGCGCCGGCGCGGGAGAGTTGCAGCCAGCCTTCCTCCGTCGCCCCGCTGAACCGACCCCGGAACCACAGCACGGTCGGCTCGACGCCGGTGAATCCCACCGCGCGCGCCCCGTGCTCCCACACCCCCTCTTTGGGGTCCACCATCGGCAGAGGTCTCGTCCCGGGGACGGGGTCGCGCAGCCGCAGCAGGGCAACGTCCCCGGTACGGTCCGGGCGAATCGGAATCCACTGCTCAACCTCGGCTGTGCGTTGGCCGGGGCCAGCCGCTGCTGGCCCGGCCAACGGGAAGTCGACGGTGACCACGGCCCCAGCAGCCACCGCAGCCCGCCGAGGGCGCCCGAGGGCGTCCGACACGACATGCGCACAAGTCAGCACCAGGTCAGGGGCGACGAGGGCGCCCGCGCCACAGACCGCCCCGTCCTGCCCGGCGACCCTCACGACTGCCGAGGCTAGCGCCTCGTCCACGCTACGCGACGGCACCTCCGGACCCGACTCGGCTCCCGCTTCCCCCACCAAGCCCCCCGCCATTCCGTTCAGATGTGCCCGTCAGCTATGCGAGTCATGCTGCGCATTCTCGCCGGGCGAGGGCTGCAGGTCAGGCTTGGTCCAGGTCAGGCTCACGGAGAAATTGGCCGCGGTGGCGGTGCTGGCGATGACGACGTCCGCCTCCGCGGACAGCGACACGCCGAACTCCAGGGTGATCTCGTCGGGCGCATTAGCCAGCTCCCGGAAGCGCCCCACGAAGCTCTCCGCCACGGGCCGCACGGTGTCCAGCATCTGCCCGAACGACCGCTCGGCACGGGCTATGGACCGCCCGCCGCGACCGACCCGCACGAGGGCCTCGTCCACCTCGCGGATCTGCACGCGGACTGTCTCGCCGCCACTGTCCTCCAGCGGCACTTCTACTGTATGGACCAACCGTTCACTCACCACAGCCTCCCAATAGTCCGAAGCCGGGATGCTAGCGAAGCCAGAGGCGCTTGGGGTAGGGGTCGCCTGTCGTCCTCATCTCCGTGGCCGAAACCCGACCACAGCGCTGGCACCCACACCCACCGACGTGCTGCCTCTCGCAAGGCCTCTGCCTCCTAGTAGCCTCACGCGGGCTGTCCGAAGCTTGATCAAATAAGCGGAGAGTGCTCCTGAACTGCAACGATGGGACTTGTCTAGGGTCCATGTCGGCGCAAGAAAAGAAGCACTCTCCAGGTGAAGAAGCGTATCGGGTCCTACCCGCGCGTCCGCGTCGAGGGCGGCGGCCGGGCAGTGGTCTCGCAGGCCGGGAGCGCGCTACTGGTCGAGACCGTCCGCAAGGCCGGTCTCGACACCGCGATATCAGTGGCACTGACACCGTGGCGGAAGGCTCGAGCGGTGCACGATCCGGGCAAGGTCCTGCTGGACGTGGCCCTGGCGGTCGCGTTGGGCGGGGACTGCCTTGCGGATGTCGGCATGCTGCGAGCGGAGCCGGCCGTGTTCGGGCCGGTGGCCTCCGACCCGACGGCCTCCCACCTCGTCGACGCCCTCGCCGCCTCCGGCGAGAAGGCCCTGGCGGCGATCCGTTCCGCGCGGGCCGAAGTCCGCGAACGGGTCTGACAGTTGGCTGGCGAGGAAGCGCCCGAGGCGGGTGGAACGGTGACCGTCGACCTCGACGGGGTGCTGGTGATCTCGCACTCCGACAAGGAGGATGCGGCCCCGACCTGGAAGCGGACCTACGGTCATCACCCTCTGATGGGGTTCGCCGACCACGGGCCGGGCGGCACCGGTGAGCCGGTCGCGGCCCTGCTCAGGCCGGGCTACGCGGGCTCGAACACTGCCGCCGACCACATCACCGCCACTCGCCTGGCGCTGGCCCAGTTGCCGATAAAGTACCGGCGCGGGCGCCGGACCTTGATCCGCACCGATTCCGCAGGCGGCACCCACGACTTCGTCGACTGGCTGTCCCAGCGCGGCCGGTGGCTTTCGTACTCGGTTGGAATGATGATCACCGACGCGATCCACCAGCACGTGCTCAAGGTCCCCGCGTCGGCCTGGACGCCGGCCGTCGAGCCCGGCGGCGAGATCCGGGACGGGGCCTGGGTCGCCGAGATCGTCGGTGACGTGCTGGACGGCTGGCCGAAGGGGATGCGGCTGATCGTGCGGAAGGAACGGCCACACCCCGGGGCCCAGTTGCGACTCACGGACGCGAACGGCATGCGTCTGACATGCTTCGCCACCAACATGCCGGGCCGTCCGATCGCCGAGCTCGAGCTCCGTCACCGGCTGCGGGCCAGGGCCGAGGACCGCATCCGGGCCGCCCGCTCGACCGGACTGCGGAACCTTCCCCTGCACGACACCGCGCAGAACCGCATCTGGCTGGAGATCGTGCAGATCGCCCTGGACCTGCCGGCCTGGATGCCGATGCTCTCCCTGACCGGCGAGGCCCGCCTCTGGGAACCCCGCCGCCTGCGACTTCGACTGTTCACCACGGCCGGACAGCTCGTGACCACCGGTCGTCGGCGGTTCCTTCGCCTTGCCGGGCACTGGCCCTGGTCCCGCCACATCACCGCCGCCCTCGAACGGCTCGCGCTCCTGCCGAACCCCGGCTGACCAGCAGATCCACCCGTCCCTTCGAGAGAACCCCCAGACCGGAGCAGTGGAACCCGGCGTCCACCCGAGACGACACTCGGGCCCTCAGCCTGCCCAGCCTCCGCCACCGGCAACAAGATGGGCCGCCGACTCCGTCGGCGACCCATCAAGAAAGATCGAGGCTAGGGCGTGTATCAGAAGTGGATCTTGGGTGTGAGATGATCTTTCTTCGTGGCGCGTGGAGATCTGACAGACGCGCAGTGGGCCCGGCTGGAGCCGCTGTTGCCGAAGGGCAAGAAGCCGGGACGGCCACCGGTATGGACCCGGCGGCAGCTGGTCGACGGCATACGTCGGCGGACCCGGACCGGAGTGTCGTGGCGGGACGTCCCGGAACGGTGTGGACCGTGGGCCCGCGTGTACGACCTGTTCCGGCGCCGGCAGCGGGACGGGACCTGGCAGCGCATATTCACCTCGTTGCAGGCCCAGGCCGATGCGAAGGGCCTGATTGCCTGGGAGGTCAACGTCGACTCCACCGTCTGCCGGGCCCACCAGCACGCGGTCTGGGCACGGAAAAAAGGGGACCTGCAGAAGGAACCGCCCGGCGGTGTTGCTATCGAGCCGCACGACCATGGCCTTGGACGCTCGCGCCCGTCGAGCAGGGGCAGAAACCCATGTCCGTCGTGATCACCGCCGGGCAGCGCGGAGACTCTCCGCAGTTCGAGCCCGTTTTGGCGAAGGTACGCGTGCCCCGCATCGGATCGGGCCGGCCGCGCACCCGGCCCGACCGCGTCCGTGCGGACAAGGCATACGCCTCCCGCAAGAACCGCGCCTACCTGCGGCGTCGCGGCATCCGATGCGCTATCCCGGACAAGACTGACCAGGCGCGCAACCGCAAGAAACTCGGCTCCCGCGGCGGCCGTCCGCCGAAGTTCGACACGCAGGACTACAAGGCTCGGCCTGCAGTTGAGTGCGGTATCAATCGCCTCAAAAGGCACCGTGCCGTGGCGACGAGATACGACAAACTCGCGGTCCGCTATGAGGCACTGCGTCACCTGCCGACGGACCCGTCAGCCTGCTCGCGGAGGATGTCGGCATGGCCCGCATGGCGAGCCGTCTCTTCGATCATGTGCACCAGCACCCACCGCATCGTTCGCACAGCCCCCGCTGTGCCTGCTGCCCGGGCACACGGACGGTTCAAGTCGTCGCAACGCTCGACAATCTCGTTGGACCGCTCAATGGCCTGGCCATAGGCAGCGAGAAGACTGTCCTCACTGTCACGCTCGGAGAGATCCATACTGAAGTCCGGATGCGCGATGTCGGCACCCTCGAAGGCCCAGGCGAACCAGTAATGCTCTGCCGCGGTCAGGTGCTTGACCAGGCCGAAGACACTGGTACCGGAGGGCACTCCAGGCGTTCGCCCCTGGCCGTCGCCAAGCCCTTGCGCCTTCGCGGCCACTGCTTCACGGACGTAGTTCAAGAACGCCAGCAGCGTCGACTTCTCGTCGGAGTCGCCGCCGGGAGGGCCTATGTCAGGGCGTCGTTGCGTCTCTGTCACCGAGACACCCTAGCTTGATCCACGTCCGATACACCCTTAGGTCGCCCAGTCTCTGCCGGAGCAGGCGAGGTCGGCGGCACGGCAGGCCGCCGCGGCCGGCAGGCATGGCACGACCTCCAGTGGTTCCCGCCCGAGGGGCTGCGGCTGACCGACGCGACAGCGCCCGGAGAGGCCCAATTGATAATGGGTACCGTTTTAATATAGCCTCGGCGCGTCACCCCATCAGACCGAGGAGTCTCCATGGCCGTCCCCAAGCGGAAGATGTCCCGCAGCAACACCCGTCACCGCCGCGCCCAGTGGAAGGCCAGCGTGCCGCAGTTGGTGGACGTCACCGTCGACGGTGTCGTTCATCAGGTGCCGCAACGGCTGGTGAAGGCGTACGAGCGTGACCTCGTCCGGCCTGAGGGCTGAGCAGTTGACCTCGTACGAACGTCTGCCGGTGACGGTGCTGTCCGGGTTCCTCGGGGCGGGGAAGACGACCTTGCTCAATCACGTGCTGGCCAATCGCGAAGGCCTTCGGGTCGCGGTGATCGTCAATGACATGAGCGAGGTCAACATCGACGCCGCGCTCGTCCGAGGCGGCGAGGCGGCGCTCTCGCGGACCGAGGAACGGCTGGTCGAGATGACCAACGGCTGCATCTGCTGCACCTTGCGCGACGATCTGCTGGAGGAGGTCGAACGGCTCGCGCGTGAAGGGCGGTTCGACTACCTGCTCATCGAGTCCAGCGGCATCTCCGAGCCGATGCCGGTCGCGGCGACCTTCTCCTTCCCCCGGGACGACGGCGCCACCCTCGGCGACCTGGCCCGCCTCGACACGATGGCCACCGTCGTCGACGCCGCGAACTTCCTCCGCGAGCTCGACGACGGCGAGGAGCTCACCGCCCGCGGCCTCGCGCCGTACGAGGACGACGAGCGGACCATCAGTGATCTCCTCGTGGACCAGGTCGAGTTCGCCGACGTCATCGTCCTCAACAAGCTCGACCTCGTCGACCCCGAGAAGGCCCGTAGGCTCCGGGCGGCGCTGTCCCGGCTCAACCCGGAGGCGCGCATCGTGCCCGCCGTGCGGGGGCGGGTGGCGCTGCAACAGGTGCTGGGTACCCGGCTGTTCGACGTCGAGAGGGCTCAGCAGGCGCCGGGCTGGGTGAAGGAGCTCAACGGCGACCACGTCCCGGAGACCGAGGAGTACGGCATCTCCTCCCTGGTCTTCCACGCCGATCGCACCTTCCATCCCGCGCGGCTGTGGACCCTGGTCACCGAGGGCCTCGACAGCGGCGCCTACGGGAGGATCCTCCGCTCCAAGGGTTTCTTCCGGCTCGCCAGCCGGCCTCGGGTGACCGGACTCTGGTCGCAGGCCGGCGCCGTCGCGCGGTTCGAGCCGGCCGGCGTCGCCGGTGGCGTGGAGTCCGGGCAGGGTCAGAGACAGGAACTCGTCTTCATCGGCACCGACTTGCGCCCCGATGCGCTGCGCGCCGCACTGGACGCCTGCCTGCTGGCCCCGGGCGAACCCGTACCCGCCGAGGACGAGTTCCCCGAGTGGGAGACCTACGGCATCGATGACACCTGCGACCACGAACTCGGGCCCGAGCGCGGGCGCGGGCGCGAGGACGCGGCCTGACGCATCAAGCCGGAAGTCCCGGGGGCGTACGGCTCCGGCCGCCGCCAGGTGGTCGGCGTGCGGGCGGCGCGATGGATGCATGGCAGGTCGGTCGGTGCCAGGGAGCTCTCAGCGTGCGTACCCCGCCGGGCGGCGTCCGAGCAGTGCGAGGATCCGTTCCGGGGCGGGTGCGTCGGCGGGTGTCGCGAGTGCGGGCGCGAAGGGGCTGGCGGGAACTCGCCGGGAGTCGCCGTCGGGGACGGCGCGGGCGATGGGAGCTCGGTGTCGAGGACATCCAGGGCGGGGCGTACGGGAGTCCCAGGGTGTGGGCGACGTCCCAGCCGTGCACGACGCAGTCGAGGAAGTGGAAGTCTAGGGCGCGCCGCGCTTTGGCGGAGACCCCCCGGGCCGAACTCCGGTAGGGCGCAGGGGCGGTCTGGGTCGTCGACGGCCGCGAAGGCGGCGACGACCCGGTCGGCCGCCTGCCCGTATCCCCCGTCCGTCACCTTCCGCTGCTGCTCCGGATCCGCACCGTCGCCTTCGGCCCGCCGCCGCGAAGCCGTGGTGCTGGGCCGTCATGTGGTCGAGCAGGTCCTTCAGGTCCCAGCCGGCGCAGGGTGTGGGCCTGGTCAGGTCGGCGGGTGTCACGCGGGCGACCAGGTGCACACTGTCGCGGACCACGCGGGCGTGGAGACGCCTCAGGTCGTCGAAGGCGTTCCCTTCGATATTCCACCCGGGGAGAAGAGCGTCGTCCCGATCTCGCGGCGATGATCGTGCCGCTGGGCCGCGCCCTGATGGCCGCGGAGTGGCCCGTGCTCGACGCCCACGTCCTGACCATGTGGGCGTACGCCGTCCTGCTCCACCTCGACGAGGCGCCGATCCGCACACAGGCCGCGCTGGCCGAGGCCATCGGCGCGGACAAGACCCGGATCATCGCCGTGCTCGACGCGCTGGCGGAGCGCCAACTGATCCGCCGCGCCCGCCCGTCTCCCTCACCCCCGAAGGCCGCCGGGTACGGGACACTGCCCAGCCCGCCATCCAGGAGCAGGAGGAGCGCCTGCCCGCCGGGCTGCCGGCGCGCGACCGGGAAGGGTTCCTGAGAGCACTGCGGGTCCTGAACGTCTCGCGACGGCCTGCTCCTTCTGGTTGGCCTGGCCGTTCCTACCGCGTGCGGCGGCCCGTATCAGTATTTCGAGAACGTCCAGGGGACGCGTGTGGTGCTGCGCGAGGACGGGACGGCTCTTCTGGAGAAGCTTGGCGGGGGGGCGGCCTCGACTTCGACGGCGGCTGGCGTCTCTCCAATGCGGGCACCTGGCAGTTGGCCGACTACGAGGGTGGACAGGTGGTACGTCTCGCGCTGACCGCCCGGACACGGGTCGAGAGCCGTTCCGCTGCGACGGCTTCCGCGGCGGAGGCTCCGGAGCCCCCGTCGGCGTACACGTGGTTCTTCCACGTGGACCGCGATGAGCGCGACGAGGTGAAGCTGTTCTTCTTCTACGGCGATCCCGACGTCGGGATCGCGTGACGACGGCGCCGGGGCAGTGCGTGCTCGCCGGGCGCCGGGCGCCTACGGCGGACTGCGGGCTGGGTTTCAGGATGTCGGGGTCGGCTCGCGGTGGTGGCGGACGGGGCCGTCCGTCAGCCAGGTGCCGTCGCCGAGGGGCTGGAGGTCGTAGCAGTGGGCCGCCTCGATGGCGGTCGCCTCGCCGCCGATCGTGCCCGTGCGTACGTCGACGAGGTGGAAGCGGAACCACTCCTCCCCCTCCTCGGTCTCGCCGGCGAGGGTGACCACGGCCGTGTCCGGTGTCAGATAGCCGCCGCTCCACTCCACGACGGTGTCCTCCGGGTCGTAGCCGAAGGCCTCGACCGGGAGCGTGAAGAGCACGTCGCCCGTGGGGTGGTGGTGGAAGGCCACGTCCGCCTGGCCGTGGTCGACGGTCATGAACTGCTCTCCGCCGGGGGCGAGGTCGATCAGGCAGCGGTCCACCCAGGGGTACGCCACGAACTCCACCTCGGCGTCGGCCCCGACCCTTCCCCGGAGAATCACCGAACCGTCCTGGCCCTCCCCGATGTTGAGGTAGATGCTGCCGTCGATGGGGTGCGTGGCATGGAACGCGCCGTGGCCCGCCGTATCCGTCTCTCTGCGAGCGAGAACCGCCCCGCTGTCGGCGTCGTGCACGACCCACTGGTCTCCGGCCCCGCGTCCTGCCATGGCGTCCGGCCGGTAGACCCACACGGTCCGGCCGTCCAGGGACCACGCGCAGCCGGGACGGTGGCCGTACCGCACGTCGGAGTGCGGTTCGAAGGCCGACTCCCACACCAGGTCACCGGTACGCGTGAGGCAGACGACCCGATGCGGGGTCGTGTACACGACCCGCTCCAGGTCGGGCCTGACCGCCGACTCCACCGCTTCGTCACCGGCCTGCGGGCGGAACACCACCGCGGGTTCCAGCCGTCCGGCGGCGGCCGGTTCGATCACGTAGGCGTGGATCCGCCCGTCGTGGTGGTGACGAGTGATGGCCTTCGGGGGGCGCGGAGGATTCATCCGCCGAGGCTAACGTCCGGTACGGACATCGATCAGTACGGACATCGTTCGGCCGCTGCGGGACGTTCCCGTTGGGTACGGGCCATGGGGCCGGGTCTCCTATCTGCTCCGCCGGTGGCAGTCCGAGTGCCCGCATCGGGGCGGGCCGCCCGCGCGTCCGTCCTGACCGGATCCGACGTGGCCACGCGGTACGACGAGCTCGCGGTCCGATGCGAGGCGACCGTCCTTGTCGCGGCCATCCACGAGTCGCTGTGAGCAGCGCGGTTGATACGACGCCGGCTCGGAGTCCGCGCGCACGGAACCTCGGTCACGCCCCGGCTATGTCGGTGAGGATCCGCGCCAGCTCGCGGGGCCGGGAGAACATGGGCCAGTGGCCGGTGTCCATCTCGATCAGGCGCCAGCGTCCGCTGGTCAGCAGCTTGGCCACGTCGTCGCTCGGGTCGGGGTCACCGAGCGTGCACTTGATGTAAGTCGCCGGGAGGTCGCCGAGCGGCCTTTCCAGCACGGCGGGTTCGGTCAGCGTGGCACCCGGGTGTGGCGTCGAACCTCCCGCGATCCGCGCGATCTGCTCGTCGGTGAGGCCGTGGCCCTCGAAGTGGGTTGCGGGCGCGACCGGCCAGAATCCGCCGTTCTCGGCGATCGTTGTCCTCATCATCGCCCCGCCGTCCGGCCAGGCGGAGACGAACGGTTCGCCATCGGCCGGAACACTGGAGTCGAGGAAGACCACGTGCGCCAGCCGGTCGCCGATCCGTCCGGCGGCCTGACCGCTTGGAATGCCCGAGTAGCTGTGGCCCACCAGGACGACGTCGCGCAGGTCCTGGCGTTCGACCTCGTCAACGATGTCCTGGACGTGGGTCTGCTGCCCGGCCGGCACGCCCTGCTTCTCGGCGAGGCCGGACAGCGTCAGCGGGTGGACACCGTGGCCGGCCGCACGCAGGTACGGCACCACATCGTCCCACGCCCACGATCCGAGTCGCGCACCCGCAATCAGTACAAAGTTCGCCATGGCTGCACCGTAGCGGAGCGATCCGGCGACCACTCAGGAAGTTTTTTCGATTCTCACCCCAGGGCGGAGGCGAGTTCGCGCCACTCCCGCTGCGGCAGCGTGGTCGGGTCGGCGGTGAGGACCTGGAGGCAGACGTGGTTCGCGCCGGCGTCGAAGTGGTGCTGGACGCGGCGGCGGATGGCCTCCGTGCCCCCGTACGCGACGATGGCGTCCACCAGGCGCCGGCTCGGGCCGCCGGCGAGGTCCGCGTCGCCGAAGCCCAGCCTCCGGACGTTGGCCTGCTGGTGCGGGGCGGCCGTGACGTACCCGGCCACGTGCGCCTGCGCCACCTCCCGCGCCCGGTCGAGGTCGGTGTCCAGCACGACGGCCTGCTCGACGCCGAGGAACGCGTCCGGCCCCATGATCGCTCGGGCCTGTTCGGTGTGCTCGGGCGGGACGAAGTAGGTGTGGGCGCCCCAGGTCGTCGCGGCGGCCAGTCCGAGCATCTTCGGGCCGAGGGCCGCGAGCAGACGGCGCGGCGCGGGCTCCGGGACCGGGCCGTGGGCGGGGGCGGCGTCCATGGACCGGAGGTAGGCGCGCATCGTGGACAGGGCCCTGGCCCGGGCCGGCACGGGGTAGCCGTCCACCTCGTGGACGGTGTCGTCCACCCGGTGGCCGCCCAGGCCGAGTACGTACCGTCCGGGGAAGGCCTCGCCGAGGGTGCGTTCCGCGGTGGCGGTGGCCAGCGGATCCCGGAAGGCGATGTTGGCGATGCCGGAGACCACGGGAAGGCGACGGGTCGCGGACAGCAGCAACCAGGCCTGGCCGAAGGTGTCGCGGCCGAACGCCTCGCCGTACCAGATCGCCCCGTACCCCAGTTCCTCGAGTTCGGCGGCGGATTCCCGTACGCGTCCGGCGGGCTGCGCGTCGTACGCGAAGGTCCAGATTCCGACGCGGCCGAGACCGGTCGATGCGGGCGGTGTCATCCGTACTCCTTGCACCATGAAACGGAGAGGCTCTCCGCTTCGCTGGGCGCTACGATACGGAGAACCTCTCCGGTTGGCCACACCTGGTCGACGGAACGAAGGAGCAAGAGCGGCTGAAGGGCAGGAAGATGACGACCGAGCACGGCACCGACGGCAGCGGAGGCTCCGGCGGCGCCCCCGTCGATCCCCCGCGCCGCATGGACGCCCGCCTCAACCGGGAGCGCCTGGTCGCGGCCGCGCGGGAGGTGTTCGCGGAGGCGGGTCCCGGCGCGTCCCTCAACGAGATCGCCCGCCGGGCGGGGGTGGGGCCCGGGACCTTGTACCGCCACTTCCCGGGGCGGACCGAGCTGTTGACCGCCGTCCTCAGGGACCGGATCGAGACGCTCTGCGCGCGGGCGGAGCAGCTGCTCGGCGCGCGGGACGCGGACGACGCCCTCCAGCGGTGGCTCCACGACTTCCTCGACCACGCGCGGGCGAACCAGGGCATGGGCAGCGCCCTGCTGGTGGAGACCGCCGCCGCGGCCGACCCGTTCTTCGACTGTCACCGACGCATCCTGGACGCGGCGGGCGGACTGCTCGACCGGGCCCAGGAACACGGAACGGCCCGCGCCGACGTGACCGTCGACGACCTCGTCCACCTCGTCGTCGGCATCGCCCTGTCCACGACCGGCGACGCCGGCACGGGGCCCCGGCCCCACCGCCTCCTGGACCTGGTGCTCGATGCGGTGTTCGGTCCGCCGGCCACGCCGGCGGCGGGTGCCGGGGGTGCTGATGGTGGGAGTGCTGGTGCTGGGGGTGCTGGTGGTGGTGCGGGCGCCTCCTGACCCCCGGCGTTCGTTCGGGGCGGGTGTGCGCCCGCTCGCCGTCAGGGGGTGTGGACGGTGGGGCGAGGCGCGGTGGGCATGCCGGCGCCGATGAAGAAGGAGGGGTGCGGGGGCTGGTTGTAGGCGGTGTTCTGCCAGGCGAGGGCGGTGCGGTACTGGGTGTCGTGGAGCAGGGTGGTGATCCTGGTGCCGGTCGGGTGGGGTGTCGCGTAGATGCGCAGGGCGGTGTTGTCCGAGGTGCGCCAGACGACTTCCTCGCGCCAGTCGCCGAGGATGTCGCCGGAGAGGGCGGGGGTGGCCTTGGTGGTGTTGTTGGAGGAGACGCCGGAGCCGGTGAGGAGGCGGGTGTCGCCGGCGGTGCCGTACTTGTCGATGCGGGTGCCGTCGAGGAGTTCGCGGACCGTGTCGCCGTCCCACCAGGACAGGAAGTTGATGCTGGAGGGCTCCCGGCCGAGGGGCGCGCCGGTCGCGGAGCGCAGGGTGGTGTCGGAGGCCGACCAGGCTTCGGCGCCGGGGCTGCCGGCGTAGATGTCGCCGGCCACGCCCCGGCCGTTGTCGGCGCCGGAGGCCGTCTGCCACAGGATCTGGCCGGTGCGGGCGTCGGCGAGCCAGGAGCCGGGCTTGCTCCTGTCCTCGGAGACCTTGAAGTACTCCAGGCCCGGCCGGGACGGATCGAGGTCGCCGACGTGGCCCGCGTCGCCGTGGCCGAGCTTGGTCGTCCAGAGTCCGGCGCCGTTGTCGTCGACGGTCATCGCGCCGTAGACGATCTCGTCCTTGCCATCGGCGTCGACGTCCGCGATCGAGAGGGCGTGGTTGCCCTGCCCGTCGTACCCCTTGCCCACGTTCGTGGAGGAGTTGGTGTCGAAGGTCCAGCGGCGGGTGAACCGGCCGCCCCGCCAGTCCCAGGCGGCGACGACGGTACGGGTGTAGTAGCCGCGGGCCATGATCAGGGACGGGCGGGCGCCGTCGAGGTAGGCCGTGCCGGCGAGGAACCGGTCGACGCGGTTGCCGTACGAGTCGCCCCAGGAGGAGACCGTGCCGCGGGCGGGGACGTAGTCCACCGTGCCCATCGCCTTGCCGGTCCGGCCGTCGAACATGGTCAGGAACTCGGGGCCGGAGAGGACGTAGCCGCTCGAATTGCGGTAGTCGGCAGCCGAGTTGCCGAGCACGACGCCCGTGCCGTCCCGGGTTCCGTCGGCGGTCTTCATGGCGACCTCGGCCCGGCCGTCGCCGTCGTAGTCGTACACCTGGAACTGTGTGTAGTGGGCGCCGGAACGGATGTTGCGGCCGAGGTCGATCCGCCAGAGCCGGGTGCCGTCGAGTCTGATGCCGTCGATGAACGTGTTGCCGGTGTAGCCCGACTGGGAGTTGTCCTTGGCGTTCGTGGGCTGCCACTTCAGGACCAGGTCGAGCCTGCCGTCGCCGTCGAGGTCGCCGATGGAGGCGTCGTTGGCCTCGTAGGTGTACGCCACGCCGTCCGGTGTCGTGCCGCCGGCGGGCGCCGAGATCGGCACGTCCAGATAGCCGGAGCGGAACTTCAACGCCCTTTCGGAGGCAGGCTGTTCGGCACCGCCGATCACGGCGCGCACCGTGTAGTCGGCGGAGTCCGCGGCACCGGCGTCGAAGTAGTTGGTGGAGGCGGTGAGGGGGGTGGGGGTGAGCTTCGTGGTGCCCCGGTAGACGTGGAACGCCACGTCGTCCGGGTCGGTGGCGAGCCAGCGCCACGAGACAAGGTTCCCGCTCGCGGTGTGCGTGCTGGTCAGCCCTCGGTCGAGGCGTTCCACCTGGCGTGCGGTGGCGGCGTGCGCGGGCTGCGGGAGCGTGACGAGGCCGGAGACGGCGAGCGCGGCGGCGGCGACGCCGCTCAGCAGCAGCCTGGCCGTCGATCGCCTCCGCGTGCGGAGGGGTGGCGGGGTGAGGAGGGTGGGGGCGGGCATCGTGGCCTCCGTGGCATGGGGTGCGTGGGGTGCGTGGGGGTGGTGGCTCGTGGGACGGGAGGGGGAATGTTCACCGCCCTGACGTTGCGGGGTGGGGATGGCGCGGGTGGGGTGGGAACGGGCGTGGGAACGGGCCTGGGCGCGGGTGTGGGAACGCTCCCATGCGATGTGAGCCGAGCGTAGGAACCCACTGACGCCCGGTCAAGAATCCTGTCGCATCTTGTTGTTCGTCGATGTTGGGATTCGTTACTTTCGCCTGAAGCTGATGGCCCACGGGGCCGGGGTCGGGGCCGGGGCCGGGGCCGCGACAGAGACGTCCTGCGGCACGTCAGGCCTCGGCGGAGGCGGTGGCGCCGGCGTTGCACGGTTCTGCGGCGATGACGAGGACTCCGGGCTCCTCTTCCGTCGGCGTCGAGGCCTGCCGGATGCGCGGCTCCCACGCCGCCGGCCAGGCGGTCGAGGCGTTCCAGCGGACGCCTGCCAACACCGCGCCTTCGAGCCTGGCCTGCCGCAGATCGTCCCCCGTGAAGTCGTTGCTGACCGCCCGGACGATCGACACCGCGCGGGAGAGGTCCTGCGCCTTCGCCCACGCCTGGTCGAGGTCGTCGGCGAGGTCCCTCGTGACCATCTCGGGATCCGGGGCGCCGCCGGGGTCGGCGAGCATGGGCGCCAACTCCTCCTTGAGGAGCTGCTGGGCGTTGTGCACCGCCCGCAGCAGCGGCGTGGCGTGAACCTCCAAGGATTCCCGTACCGCACGCAGGTAGTCCGAGGCGGGGGCCACGGCCGGAGGGGTCCCGTCCGTGAGATGCCCCACCTGTTCGAGGAGGGACTCCAGGCGGTGGACCGAGGCATGCACCTGCGGTCCGGGGCCTCCGGCCACGTCGAGCTCCAGGTGGTTGATGACGTTCTCGGTGATCCTCCGGGCGCCGGCGAGAGCCGGCAGGAGGTCCCGGAGGGCGTACGACTGGGCTGCCTGCAGGGCACGGCCGCGGTACTTCATGCGTACGGGGGCGAGACGGTCGGCGAGCGGGTGGCCGACGGGAAGGTGGCCGGGCTGGGTCCCCGCCGCCCACTCATCGCGGTCGGCACCCACCGGATCCGCGAGTCGTCCGGTGACGACGGCTCCGAGTCCGCGGTGCACGGCGGCGAGCGTGCGGCTGAGGGCCAGATCGGGGTCACGGAGTTCGGGAGCACCGCCCTGGGCGGACAGCCGGTCCTGGACGATGACGGTCAGTCGATGGTGCGTCGCCGCGAGGAGGTCGTCCAGGGGCTGTTGAGTGGGGTGGGCGTCCGGGGGACGGCAGGGGTCCAGGGTGGGGTGGGCGTCCGGGCTGGGGGGCTTGTCTGGGGTGCGGCCGGTGTCGGGGGTACGGGGCGTGTCCGGGGTGCAGGACGTGTCCAAGGTGCGGCCGGTGTCGGGGGTGGGGGGCATTCCCGGAGTGCGGCCGGTGTCGGGGGTACGGCCGGTGTCAGGGATGCAGGGCGCGTCCGCGGTTCGGGGCATGTCCTGGGTTCGGGGCTTCTCGCTCATCGGCCTTCCTCCTTCTTCCTTCCGTCGGCCGTACCGGCCTGCAGCCCCAAGCCGACTTTCAGGGCCGCACGGGCACGGGAGAGGTTCTGCCGTACCGCCACGGGAGTCGTGCCCATGGCACGTGCGCTCTCCTCCGCGGTGAAGCCGTCGAGAGTCCACGCCATGGCGGCGCGCTGCTTCGCCGGCAGCTGGAGCAGCAGCCCGACCACGGCCCTGCTCTCCTCGTCGAGTTCCGCCGCCTGGGCGGGGGTCTGCCAGCGCATCGTGAGTTCATGGGGTTCGGGCGGATCGGAGCAGAGTTCTTCGGAGGCGACCTTCTGCTTCACCCATGAACGCCAGGCGACCTTGCGCAGCCATGCCCTGGGATAGGCGATGACGAGACCGGGCGCGCACATCTGCGTGAAGGCGTCCTGGGCGGCGTCCTGGGCGGCCGCCCAGGACGCGCCGTTGAGGAGAAGGAACCTGACCAGGGCCGGGTACTGCTCCTGATGGAGCGCCTCGGCGAGCTGGCGGCCCGGTAAGGCGATCGGGGACTCCCGGGGCGGTGCCGTGGCGCCTTCGGTGACGGTGACGTCATCCATGGTGCGCACCTCCGCCCGGGCGGGGGCCCGCTTGGACGGTTCTGCCCTCCGTGTGCTCCTGAAGCGCGCCCCAGGGGACGGTGTGGCGCACCCGCTCGGTGACGCCCGCGTCCACAATGCGCGCCAGCTCCACTCGGGCACTGAACCTGTACCGCATGATCTTCACCACGCCGCTCATGATGCTGACCAGAACGGTGACGACCGCCCCTGCCACGACCGGGTCCACTCCGCTGTCTCCTCTCTCTCGCCTCCGAGCCGCCACCGCTGATGTGCGGCGGATGCACAACAGTGCTCCAGGGAGCGGCAGTTGTGACATCACGCAGGTCAGGAGGCGGCGCGCTCCGGCCCGTGGCACGGTCCGGGCGTCCGGTGGGCCGCGGCTGCGGGGCGGCGCGGGGCCAGGTGGGCGGCCAGGCGTTGGAGAGGCCGGGGGCGACGTAGCCGCGGCCGTGGTCCAGGGCGCTCAGCGCCGCGCGGACGACGAGTTGCGGGGTGGTCATGGAGTCGGTGACGCCGGCCTTGCGAGGCCGATGGTCTCGACGAAGGCGGTCTCGACCGGGTCGAGGCAGAGGGTGAGTACGCGCATGCCCCGGCACTGGTACTTCTGACGCAGGGCGAGGCGGAGGTTCAGGACGCAGGACTTGGAGGCCGTGTAGACGGCGAGGTACGGGAGGGCTGGAAGCCCGCGTTGGAGGCGAGGTCGACGTTCGAGCCGTGGCCGCGCTCCAGCATGCCGGCGGCAGTTCGTGGGTGGGGTCGACGAGCGCGACGACGGTGACCACCGGCGGGTCGTGGTCGCGCGCCCCGGAGCTCTCCGCGAAGCGGCCGTAAGTGCCGAAGCCCGTATTGTCGACCAGCAGGTCGACGGTGAGGTCGCGGGCGGCCGGCTCGTCGGTGACCCGCCCGACCGCGTCCGTCCGGTGCGGCGAGGTCCTGGACCAGGACGCGGGCGCGGACGCCGTGCTCGACGGTGAGGGCGGACGGCGAGCGCGGGAGGTGTTCGGCGGAGCGGGCCGCGAGGATCACGTCGTACCCGCGGACGGCGAACTCCCCGCCGAGGCCGGACGACGCGCCGATGATGAGAGCGGCGGTGCTGGGCTTGGGTTCCTCCGTCAGGTGCCGACGGGCGGACGCGGAGCGCGGCGTCCGCGCGACCCTGGACGCGGCGGAGCAGGTGTTCGCCGAGGGCCCCGGGGAGTCCATGGAGGAGTTCGCGGCGGCCACGGCGTGCCTGGACGACCGTCCACCGGCGGTTCGCCCATCGTCAGGCGCTGATCGAGGCGTTGGCGACGTCTGCCGGCTGACCCAGACCGTGGACGACGGCAGGCCGGACACGCCGCCGCCGCTCGCCGCGATGCGCCGGATCACGGCCAACGTCCCTCAGGCCAAAGGTGCCTGGACCTTCGCGCCAAGGCTGTCGGACGCCCCGACAGCGAGGCCTTCGCCCTGCGCCGCGCGCGGAACGACGGGCTCATCGACAAGGCGGCGGACCTAGGCCGGGCACGGCAAGTCGCTGTGCGGCAACACGGGCGACGCCAGCCCCGACACCCTCGCCGCTCGCATCATCGACACCCTGCTGCACGGCGCCGGACCGTGGCCCCTGAACGGACGGGGGCCCAAACGGGTGCGAGGGTTGTCCAGTAACGTCGCCGCCGGTCGGCGTCACTCCTCGGGCTGGGGAGAGGTGTTCCCTCCGGCCGCGCGCCTCGCGCGCAGGGCGGCCTTCGCCGCTGCCTTCCGCCGGTCGATCTCTTCCCTCAACTGGCGTATCCGGGCCTCTCGTTCGGCGCCGGTGAGGCCCGTGAGCCCCAGCCGCGCGTCGCGTTCCTCCTGAGACATGGCGTCCCCTCCCCTCTCCCCCGACATGATGCGACGCCACACTCGCACTGGTGGATCAGGGAAGGGAACCCCGGGGTGGGGAGAGGGATCGGCGTCCTGCCACCGGGCCCAGGGTCCGCTACCGGCTCCCGCCCCGGCTGCGGCGGCAGGAGCCGTCGCACTTGGTTACCACCACCCTGCCGGGCTTCGCGGGCGGGCATCCGCTCGCCCGCACGTTCGCCCATCGGCACCGGTGGGTACTCATCCCGGCGCGGCGACACGGCGGCGGGTTGGTGGGGGCATGGCGAACGCCGGAGGGGTTCCGCGCCTACGTTGGGCGGCATGAACGACATCACCGCCGAGCTCGACGACTTCCTCGTCCGGTACGCCGCCGCCCTCGCCTCCTTCGACGCCGAGGCGGCGTCCGCGTTGTGGGGTGCCCCGGGCATGATCCTCGACGATCACAGCGTCGGCGTCGTGGAGACCCGGGAGGCCATGGTCGACGGGCTGAAGCGTTCCTACCCCCTCTACCGCCGGCTCGGCCTTGCGGCGGTCGGCCATGAACTCCTGAGCCGCGATCAGCTCAGCGACGCCGTCTTCCTCGTCCGCGTCCGGTGGCTCTTCTACGACGGGGACGGAGACCTGCTGACCGACAGCTTCGGCAGCTACGTCCTGCGTCGTGACGCCGACGGCGCGGGGCTGCGGGCGTTCGTGTACGTACCCGTGGACGCCGACGAGAAACTGCGGGACCTCGCCGCGCGGAAGGGGATCGAGTAGCGTCCCCGCGTGGCTGAGGTCCGGAGCGGAGCGAAGAGCAGGCAGGGGCTGCTGTTGCTCCAGGTAGGCTCCTCGGTCCCACGCGCGGTGACGGCGAGGCCGCACCGGCGGGACCGGCGGGACCGCCAGAAGGCGGTCCGATGGCCGGCGCGGTCGGCGATGACCCAGTCATGACGTTCGCGTGCCGGGCCGCCGCAGGACCGCGAAGGTGTTCCCGGCCTCAGGGCACGGTGCCGATCCCTGCTCGGTCACGGCACAGGCCCGGCCAGGGCGAGCACGCGGCATCGGGGCGGGCGCGACGAGGGCCTCCAGAAGGCAGACGACGGGGCGTGACCGGCACGACCGTGGTGGCGTGCGCCCCTCACGTCGGGAGCCGACCGCGTCACGCTCACCGCGGGTCCTCGCCCGCCCCCGCCTCGCGTTCGGCGGGCGCGGCAGGCGCGTCCTGCTTCGCGTCGCGTGCCGCGCTCCCGTGGAGGTCGGCGAGGAGCTCGGCCTGGCCCTCCAGTACCCCGGACAGGATCGAGCGCGCGACGGCGAGGAGGTCGGCGACCTGGGGGCTGGTCAGCGAGTAGTACACCGACGAACCCTCGCGGCGGGCGACGACGAGGTTCGAGCGGCGCAGGACGGCGAGCTGCTGCGAGAGGTGCGCCGCCTCGACGTCCACGTCGGCGAGCATCTCGGAGACCGCGTGGTCCCGCGTGCTCAGCAGTTCCAGGACCCGGATGCGTACGGGATGTCCGAGCGTCTTGAAGAACTCGGCCTTCAGTTGGTACAGCGGCGCCTTCACCGGGCCCACCGCCGCCGCGGGTCCCGTGCCGATCCCGCCCGTCCAGAACTGTTCACCATGGGCACCATCCTCGCCGCTGCGGGTCGCGGCGCCGAGCCCGGGGTCTCCGGGTGCCGGCCCGGGTCCCACCTCTCGCACGCACAGCGAGAGGTGGGACCCGGGAGTACGTGGCCTCCCCGGCGTCAGTTCCCGGGCGGGGTCGCGAGCGTGCGCGTGCCGGGCCAGTCGTCGCTGCACCACTCGCGCTGTTCCGCGCCACCGCCGTTGTGGGCGGCCAGCGCGGCCTCCAGGTCGCAGTGGACCGGTATCTGGGGGGTGTCGCCCGTGGGGACGAGGGAGCCGTCGGCGGGGATCGCGGCGAGTTCCAGGCCCCGCCCCTCCCCCGCCAGGCGACGGGCGGCCTCCGCCACGGCCAGCTGTCCGCCGGCCGACCAGCCGCGCAGGCCGGTGAGGTCGAGGACGACCGGGCCCGTCCCGCGGGCCAGGACCCAGCCCACGGCGCCGCTGAACCGTCCGACCGCGTCCGCCCCGAGGTACCCCGACAGGGACAGCACGCTGAGGCGGGGGTGGAGGGTGTAGCGCCATTCGATGGTCATTGTCGTTGCCTTACGGAGGGGGAGGGGGAGAGGAGGAAGGGGAGGGGCGGAGAGGCGGAGGAGGAAGGGCGGAGCGGCGGAGCGGTGCGTACGGGTCGCGGGGGCGCCGTCACGCGGACTTCACCGTGCCGAGCCGGTACCCGGTCACAGTCTGCGGGGTGATCCGCAGCAGGGTGTCGTGCGGCCCGTACGCCCAGCCGGGCAGCGTACGGAGGTAGTGGGCGGCCTCGGCGGCGTCCGTGACGGGCTCCGCGGGGCCCGAGACCGTGACGCTCCAGCCGGTGCCGGCGGCGATCCGGATGTCCTCGGCCTGGTAGGTCAGGATCGGCCGTCCCGTCGGGATGTCGGCCTGCACGGGGCAGCGGACGACGAGCCTCCCGTACTCCAGGACGTGGACGGCGGGCCGGACGACCGGCACCTCGCGCCGCAGGTGGACCAGACGCCCCTGGGTGGTGCCCTGCAGCAGCCACAGCGCCTCCGCGCCGGAGACGTCGACCATCCGACGGGATGTGGCGGCGGCGGTCATCGGACGGGCTCCTCGTCTGCGGGGGCTGGGGCGGGGGCAGTGGGGGTGCGGGGGGTGGTGACGGGTGCCGCCGCGGCTTCCGGTGCCGGGGCCGGGGCTGGGGCGGCGGGCAGGACGCCCGCCCCCTGGAGGTGGGCTCGGGCGCCCGCGATCGCCTCGGGGGTGGTGGCGAAC
Organism: Streptomyces sp. R302; assembly: GCF_012927245.1. Lineage (GTDB taxonomy): Bacteria > Actinomycetota > Actinomycetes > Streptomycetales > Streptomycetaceae > Streptomyces. The sequence continues at coordinate 347,741 of NZ_JABBGE010000005.1, read as the reverse complement.
TCGCGTCCTTCGAGGCGCAGGAGGTCCAGTGCGCCGACCGCGTCGAGCGCCTGCCGCTGACCGGGGCGGATGCCGGAGGTCATCACGGCGATGCCGCGCCTGTGGAGCTTCTCGACGACGTCCTTGAGGACGAGCGCGCCGGTGGCGTCGACGGTGGTCACGCGGGACATGCGGAGGATGACGACGCGGACGTCCGCCACCTCGGAGAGTTCGAGGAGGAAGCGGTGGGCGGCGGCGAAGAACAGCGGGCCGTCGATCCGGTACGCGACGATGTGCTCGGCGAGCAGCGCGTGCTCCTCGGCGCTGTGTTCGCCCGGCAGGTCCGCCTTGAAGTCCACCTCGGCGAGGCGGGCCTGCTTGGCGACGGCGCGCAGGGCGAGGGCGCCGGCGACGACGAAGCCGATGATCACGGCGTACACGAGGTCGAGCGCGAGGGTCGCGGCCGCGGTGAGGACGAGGACGACGGCGTCGGAGCGGGTGGCCTTCGCCATCGCCCGCAGCGAGCCGACCTCGACCATCCGGACGGCGGTGGCGAGGAGCACTCCGGCGAGGGCGGCCAGCGGGATCGCGGAGACCAGGGGCGCGGCGGCGAAGACGATCACCGCGAGGACGGCGGCGTGGGTCAGGGCGGCGAGCCGGGAGGAGGCTCCGGTACGGACGTTGACCGCCGTACGGGCGATGGCGCCGGTCGCCGGGACGCCGCCGAACAGCGGCGCGGCGAGGTTCGCGAGGCCCTGGCCGAACAGTTCCCGGTCGGGGTCGTGCTTCTGGCCCACCGTCATGCCGTCGGCGACCTGCGCGGACAGCAGGGACTCCAGGGCGGCGAGCGCGGCCACGGCGAACGCGGGGGCGATCAGCGATCCGAGCTGTCCGAGGTCGACGAAGCCGAGGGAGGGGGCGGGCAGACCGGCCGGCAGTTCGCCGATGGGTGCCGCCGCGTCCAGGTGGAAGAGCCGGGCGACGACGGTGGCCGCGATCACGGCGACGATCGAGAAGGGGACGGTGGGCCGCCACCGGGCACCGACGAGCATGAGGGCGGCGACGCCGAGCGCGAGCCCGAGGGCGGTCCAGTTCGGGGCCCGGACGAACTCGCCGACGGCGCGCCAGGTGACCTCCAGGACCCGTTCGCCCTCGGGTTTGGGGACGCCGAGCGCCTGCGGGACCTGCTGGAGGCCGATGACGAGGGCGATCCCGAGGGTGAAGCCCTCCACGACGGAGGCCGGGATGTAGGCCATGTACCGGCCGGCGCGGGCCACGGCCAGGGCGATGACGATCACGCCGGCGATCAGGCCGACCGTGAGGACGCCGCTGGGGCCGTACCGGGCCACGATGGGGACGAGGACGACGGTCATCGCCCCGGTGGGCCCGGAGACCTGGAGGTTCGAGCCGCCGAACAGCGCGGCGAGCGCCCCGGCCACGACGGCGGTCGCCAGGCCGGCTTCGGCGCCGAGCCCGGAGGAGACGCCGAAACCGAGCGCGAGCGGCAGCGCGACGACGGCCACGGTGAGGCCCGCGAGCAGGTCGCGGCGCGGGGCGCGGCGCATGGCGGCGAAGTCGGCGCGCACCGGCAGCAGGGCGCGCAGCCCGCCCGTCCTTCCCGATGCCTCACTCATCCTGCTCAGGGCGCTCATCGGGCCGGGACCTGGGCCTCCCGGAGTTCGGCGAGGAGTTCGTTCTGCCCGGAGAGCACCTCGGTGAGGATGCGGCGGGCGGCCCGCATGAGTTCGGCGACGTCACCGCTCGCGAGGGTGTAGACGACGGTCGCCCCCTCCCGGGTCGACGTCACGATCCCGGACCGGCGAAGCACCGCCAGCTGCTGCGACAGCGCCGGCGGCTCCACCTCGATCGCGGCCAGCAGATCCCGTACGGCCATCGGACCGTCCTGGAGCAGCTCCAGGACACGGATACGGACCGGGTGCCCCAGCATCCGGAAGAACTCGGCCTTGGCCTGATACAGCGGAACGGACACGTCCCAGCACGCTCCCTCTCTGAACCGAAGGGCTACAGCATGTATTGAATTGCCAAATTATGCAATTCAGCAGAGATGACGAGTGGGGGCGCCCTTCGCGCCTCGACCGGCCCAAGCCGGCCAGTAGCCTTGTCCCGCGAGAAAGCGGGGGGACGATTGTCAACCACCAAAATTTATGCTAGGGAGCCGGGAGCCGGGAGCCGGGAGCCGGGAGCCGGGAGCCGGGAGCCGGGAGCCGGGAGCCGGGAGCCGGGAGCCGGGAGCCGGGAGCCGGGAGCCGGGGGTGGGCTGGTGTGCGATCCTGCCGTCAGGCGGAGGTGCACGATGGATCCCGACGAACGCATCCTGGTCCCGGTGGGACCCGGTGCCGAGCGTTGGCGGACGTTCGCCGGTGAGCGGACGCTCGTGGTCGCGGCGAGGACGGTCACCTCGCTCGTCCGGGTACTCGACGTCGTCCCCGAGATCGTGCACGACGACCCCCGCGTCACCGTCGTCTTCGCCTACGACCCGACGTCGGCGTTCAACGACGGAGTGCTCGACCTGCTCCGCGCCGGGGGCTGCCGCACCCTCCCGTGGTCCCAGCTCGGCGAGGTCTCGCCCGACCTGCTGATCTCCGCCTCCGAGAACGTCGACGTGCCGCACGGCGACTATCCCGTCCTGGTGCTGCCGCACGGCATCGGGTTCCAGAAGTTCGTGCCCGACTCGGCCGGGACCGGTACCCGGCTCTCGGGACTGGTCCAGGACGAGCTGCTGCGGGCGCGGCGGGCATGGCTCGCGGTGTCCCATCCCGATCAGGCCGCGCAGTTGTCCGCCGCCCACCCGGGCACGGCGGGACGCACCGTGCTCGTCGGGGACCCGTGTCTCGACCGGCTGCGGGCGAGCGCGGCCTGGCGCGACCGGTACCGTGCCGCCCTCGGTCTGCTCCCGGGGCAGCGGCTGGTGCTGGTCAGTTCGACCTGGGGCGGCGAGTCGCTGATCGGCACCCGTCCAGGGCTCCCCCTCGACCTGCTGGCCGGGCTGCCCGCCGACGAGTTCCGGGTGGCGCTCGTGCTGCACCCCAACGTCTGGTCCGCACACGGCGCCTGGCAGGTCCGGGTCATGCAGCGGACCGCCCTGGAGGCCGGGCTGATCGCCGTCGATCCGACGGACGGCTGGCAGCAGGCCCTCGTCGCCTCCGACCTGGTGATCGGCGACCACGGCTCCGTGACGCTGTACGGCGCCGCGATCGGCCGTCCCGTCCTCCTCGGCGCCTTCGGATCGGAGGCCGTACCCGGGACGGCGGGGTACGCGCTCCGCTCCGCGGCCGGACGGCTGGCGGCGGAGCCGCCGCCGCGCGAGCAGCTGGAGGCGGCCCTCGCGGAGCACCGGCCGGAGCGGTTCGCCGCGGTCACCGCCGCCGCCTTCGCGGAACCCGGCCATGCCCTGCCGCACCTCCGCGCGCTCGTGTACGACCTCCTGGACCTCCCCCGCCCCAAGCCCCTCCGCCCGCGCGGCACCCGCGCCTTCCCGCTCCCGCCGCCCGGCCCGGCGCCCACCCTGTCGTTCCTGGTGCACACGGAGGTCGGGCGGGACGAGGCGGGCGGCACGGTCGTCCACGTACGCCGCTTCCCGGCCGGCGCCGCCGAGCGGACCGGCGAGGACGAGTCCTCCTTCTGGCATCTGGCCTGCGACGTCGACGAACCGGACACCCGGCTGCTGGAGAGCGCCTCGGTCGTCTGCGCACCCGGAGACAGGGCGGGCGAGGGCGTTGCGGACCTGCTGTCCGGTCTGCCGGGGGCGCGTCTCGCCGCGCTGCCCCGGGAGGGCGGCTGCCTGGTGGGGCTGCGCGACGGGCGGACCGTCCTCGTCACGCCTGCCGGGGTGAGTACCGGAATTGATGCCGGGGCGGCGGCCGCCGTCGTCTACGCGGCGCTCCGCGTCGGGCTGCCGCTGTTCGGAACGGAGTTGACGCTCCGGTTCGGGGCGCGCCGGGAGAGGGTCGTGCTCCGGGCGCCGGAGTCGTACGGCGGACCGGCGCCCTCCCCGTGAATCAGTCGGCGGTCAGCCGGGCCAGGACCAGCGCCGCGCGCGGGCTGCCGCCGTCCTCGTAGATCATGTGGGCCCTGCGCAGGCAGGCCTTGGCCTCGTCCGGGTCCTCCAGCAGGTCCGCCAGGTCCTCCTCGGCCTGCGCCTCGTAGTGGAACGCGCGGCCTTCGCGGAGGTCCGCGGCGGCCCGGCGCAGCGCGGCGACGGCGCCGGCCGTGTCGCCGAGCCGGGCCCGGGTCCTTCCGAGGTCGGCGAGTGCCCGGGCCGCCATCCGGCCGTCGTCGAGGGCGAGGAGGGCGTCACGCGCCTCCTCCAGCGTCGCCAGGGCGGTCCGGTGCTCCCCGGCGGCGCTCTGCGCGCAGCCCAGGAAGTAGCGGGCGAGGGCCTCGCCGCGGGGCTCCCCCGCCTCGGCGTTGAGGGCGAGCGACGCCCGGTAGGCGTCCACGGCACGCGCCGGATCGTGGCGGTCCCAGTAGCGCCCCCGGAACTCCTGGACCGAGGCCTGGAGGACCAGGTGCCCCGTCTCCGCGGCGCGGCGCTCCGCCGTGTCCAGGTGCGCCTCGGCCGCCGCGTCCTGGCCCAGGTCCAGGAGCGGCCTGGACAGCAGGCTGCGCAGCCGGGCCTCCGCCGCCGCGGCGCCGTCGTGCCGGGCCGCCTCGACGCCGAGTTCCAGCGACTCGCGCCAGTCGGCGAGGTGGCGGTGGTGGAGGAAGAGCACCGTGAAGGCCTCCGCCGTCTGCCAGACGGGCCGGGCGAGGTCCGTCCCGGGGGCCCCGGCGGCGGTCCCGGCACCCTCACCCGGGCCTGGACCTGTGCCCGGACCCGGACCCGGACCCGGACCCGGACCAGAATCTGTGCCCGTACCAGTACCTGCGCCCGTATCTGTGCCCGTACCCGTACCTGTGCCCGTGCCCGTACCGCTCCTCCCCGCCGCGCGGAGTACGGCGAGGATGTTGCCGCGCTCGGCCTCCAGCCAGCCGAGCGCGTCACGGGCGGGGTCCGCGGAGTCGGCGAACGGCCCGCCGTGGACGCCTCCCGAGGGCCCGGTGAACTCCGCGGTGTCGGTGATCCGGAGGCGGTCGGCGCGGACGGCGAGGTCCGCCTGGACGGTCAGCGCGCGATAGTGGCCGAGGACCCGGGCCACGACCTCCCGGGCCGTGCCGGAGGGGTCCTCGGCCCGGGACGTCTCCCGGGCGTGGAGCCGTACGAGGCTGTGCAGCGCGTACCGGCCGTCGTCCAGGACCGTGAGGAGACTGGCCCGCTCCAGCGCCTCCAGAGGCTCCCGCGCCTCCGCCGCCGACCCCAGGCCGGCCGCGACGGCCGCGACCGCGGCGTCGAAGCTGAGGCCGGGGACGTGCGCGAGGGTCCGGTACAGGTGCGCGGCGGGGGTGGGCAGGTCGCGGTAGGCGAGGTCGAGAGCGGCGGACACGGTGCGCTCCTCGTGGGGAGAGGACACGGAGATTCGGCTGAGGCGGCTCTGTTCGTCGGTCAGTTCGGTGACGAGTCCGGCGATGGTCAGGCGCCGGTGCGTCAACAGCCGCGCGCCGCACAGGCGCACGGCCATGGGCAGGCCGCCGCACAACTCGGCGAGCCGCCTCGCCGCGTCGGGTTCGCCGGCGATCCGGGCGGGACCGCACAGGGTGGCGAGGAGTTCCACGGCGCTGTCCGTGTCGAGCACGTCGAGCTGGAGCAGGGACGCCCCGTCGAGGACGAGCTCGCCGAGCAGCCAGGGGCTGGTCGCGAGGAGGGCGCTGCCGGGCCCCTGCGGCAGGAGTGCGGTGACCTGCGCGGGGTGTGTGACGTCGTCCAGGACGACCAGCATGCCGCCCCGTTCGGCGGAGAGGTCCCGGTAGAGGGCGGTCCGCTCGGCGACGCCGGCGGGCAGGTACGGATCCTGGACGCCGAGGGTGCGCAGGCAGGCGGCGAGCGCTTCCGAGACGTCACCGCCGCTGCCCGTGGCGGTCGATCGGAGCGGGGCGAAGTCGACGAAGAGCTGTCCGCCGGGGAAGCGGTCCTGGTGGGTGTGCGCCCATTGGCTGGCCGCGGCGGACTTGCCGATGCCGGGCAGTCCGCTGAAGACGCCGATCGGGCAACCCGGGGCCTCGGCGGCGTCGGCATCGGCGAGCACTTCGTCAAGTTCGGCCAGCGTGCGGTGGCGGTCGACGAACCCGCGGGGAGGCCTCGGCACTTGGTTGGGCCGCCGCCCGGCGGCGGGTGGCGCGGGCTGCGCCGAGTGGTAGTTGAAGGTGATGGGACCGTGCGCGACGCCCACTTGCGCCAGCTGTCCGTCGACGGTGCCGGGCATGTGGTTCGCGATCCCGGGCGCCACGGGACGCTCCGGTCCGCCGTGCGCGCTCATGGACCACCACCTCTCGGTTCGTCGACCAGGGGTCACCGTACTGGACCCGAGGACACGGTGGCGGGTTTCGCCCTCGGTAGCATCGGCGCCATGCCGCACCTGGCGTCCCCCGACGATCCCGCGTCCGTTCACGAATCCGCACCCCGCACGCCACCCCCTCCCGCTAGAATCGAACAATTGCACGGGCAGCGGGCAGCGGGCAGCGGGCAGCGGGCAGCGGGCAGCGGGCAGCGGGCAGCGGGCAGCGGGCAGCGGGCAGCGGGCAGCGGGCAGCGGGCCGTGCTCGTCGCCGTCCGGTCGGCGGGGGCCCTGCACCGGCTCCTCGACGTCCTCCCCGTCTTCCGCGGTGACTCCCGCGTCGTCACCCGCCTCACCCTGGTCCCCGGCTCGGACTTCGACGCCGACGCCCTCGCCGCCGTCGAACGGTCGGGCGCCCGTACGCTCCCCTGGGACGAGGCCCTGCGGACCCCGCACGACCTGGTCCTCGCCGCCAGCCCCAAGGGCGGCCTGCACCGTCTCTCCGGCCCCCGGCTCCTGCTGCCCCACGGCGCCGGCTTCAACAAGTCGGTCGACGGCGACGGCTCCCCCGGCATCCCGTCCGGTCTGGACCCCCACTTCCTGCTCGACGCCGCCGCCGAACCCTGGGCGGACCTCCACGCCCTGGCCCACGAGAGCCAGGTGGCCCGACTGGTCTCCCTCATCCCCCGGGCCGCCCGCCGCACGGCCGTCGTCGGCGATCCCACCCTCGACCGCGTCCTGGCCTCCGCCCACCACCGCGAGGAGTACCGGGACGCCCTGGGCACCGGACCCCGCCGTCTCGTCGCCGTCACCTCCACCTGGGGTCCGGAGTCGCTGCTCTCCCGGCGCCCCGGCCTCGTCGCCGAACTGACCGCGCTCCTCCCGTACGACACGCACCAGGTCGCGCTGGTACTCCACCCCAACCAGCACAGCCGGATCGGCGCCTTCGACCTCGCCCGCCACCTCGCCCCCGCGCTGGCCGCGGGTCTGGTCCTCGCGGCCCCCTACGAGGAGTGGGCGTCGCTCCTGGTCGCCGCCGACGCCGTGGTCACCGACCACGGCTCGACCGCGCTCTACGCCGCCGCGCTCGGACGGCCCGTCGTCGGCGCCTACGACGGCGGCGACGAACTGCTCCCCGACAGCCCCATGGCGCACCTGCTGGCCGCCGTCCCGAGCCTGGCCTCCGCCGACGGCCTGGAGGCGGCCCTGGAGGCCGCACGGCAGGTCGACACCCGGGCCCACGCGGCGCAGGCGTTCGCCTGCCAGGGCGAAGCGCTGCCGAGGCTCCGCCCGCACCTCTACCGCCTCCTCGGACTGCGTCCCCCGACGGACGGAAGCCCCGCCGACGACGACTCCGTCGACGCTCCGGCCTTCCCCCGCCCGACCCGGCCGTCCCACCGCCCCAAGGCCTTCGCCGTCCGGGCCGAGGTGACGGGCGAACGGATCGTCGTACGCCGCTTCCCCGCCCACGGACGACAGCCCGCGCACCACCTGGCGGCGGAGTACCCGGGCGCGGACCTGCGCCAGCTCCAGAGCGCGACGGTGCTGTGGCGCCCGCTCACGGAGCACGGCCTCCACTCACGTACGGCATGGACGGCGGAAGGCTGGACGGCGCGGGCCCTGGAGGAGTACCCCGGCTGCCGCACCGCGGCGGCGGTCCTCGGCCGGGGCCGGATCCTGGTGCGGCACCGCACCGCCGGAACGATGACCGCCCACGTGGAACCCGCCGAGGACCGCGGCCGGCTCTCGTACCCCGACCCGTCCGTCATGGCCTCCGCCGTCCACGCCTGGCTGAGCGACCGCACGAAGGAGAAGACTCCCGGCTCACCCCCGAGCCCAGCCCCGCCCTCCACACTCACCCTCGTCACCGGCCCCGTCGCCTACCGCGTCCGCCTGGAACCCCCGCGGCCCGACGACCTCCGCTACGAGGTCTGACCGTCCTCGGGGACGCCGCCGTGGGCGACCACGATGCGGCGGGCCTCGGCGCGGTGCTCCTCGGCGCCGGACGGGTCCCCGTACGCCTCCGCCACGAGTGCGAGTTCCCGCAGGACGCGGACCTCGTCGGTGCGGGATGCGCGGGCGCGGGCGGAGGCGAGGGCGGCGGTCGCCAGGGGCAGCGCCTCCTCGTGGCGGCCCGTCAGCCTCAGCGCGCGCCCCAGTTCGAATCCGGTGCGGGCGGTCATCCGTTCGCGCTCCAGCTCGACCATGCCCTCGTGCGCCTGCTCCAGGTGCGCGACGGCCTCCTCGTGGGCGCCGCGCCGCAGGGCGTTCTTCCCGAGGAGGTACGTCTGGAGCATCGCGCCGTACCGGTTCCCTATCGCGAGGTGGATGGCCCTCGACGCCTCGAAGTCCTCGGCGGCTCCGGTCAGGTCGCCGGTCTCCCCCTTGAGCAGGCCGCGGAACTCGACCGTCGACGCCTTCAGGCGCCGGTCCTCCGGGTCGTCCCCCAGGGATTCGGCCGCGGCGAGCGCCTGCCGCAGCTGCTCGGCGGCGGCGTCGAAGAGGCCCTGTTCCCAGAGGGGGCGGGCGAGCTGGCACCGCATCCGGATCATGGCCGGCAGGACCTCGGCCCGGTCGGCGGCCCGCACGCCGGTCCGGAAGGCGTCGATGACGTCCGCGTAGTGCGGGTGGTCGAGGAAGTGCGTCCAGAGCGGTTCGCACAGCGCCCAGGCGTCCTCGTCCCGCCCCAGGTCGAAGGCGAGGCGGACGCAGTCGTAGAGGGCGAGTCGCTGCGACTCCAGCCAGCGCATCGCGTCCGTCTTCCCTGCGAGGCGGACGTCGGGAACGCCCTCGCCGAGCGGTTCCGGCACCCCGCCGTACCTCATGCGGGGGCCGGCCGCGAGGAGGTCGGCGCGGGCGGCCTGGCGCCGGTACCAGGTGAGGACGGCGCGGCGCGCCTCCGCGCGCTCCTCGGGGTCCGCGGCGGCGAAGTGGCGCCTCGCGCACCGCTCGGCGTGTCCTCGCAGGAGGTCGTGCATCCGTCGTACGTCCCCGCCGCCGACGGCCAGCAGTCCCGCGGACTCCAACTCCTCGAGCGCGTCCGCCGCGTCGTCGGGCCCGCACCTCAGGAGGGCGGCGCAGGGCGCCTCCTCGATCCTGGGGCCGGGCAGCTCGGGCAGCAGCCGGTAGAGCCGTGCGGCCGACGGGGTGAGTCCCTCGTACGCGGCGTCCCAGACCGCCTCGACCATCGGGATCCCCTTCCCGTGCAGTTCGGCCGTCAGCTCGGCGACCAGCCGCGACAGGCTCCGCCTGCGGTACTTCCGCACCCACTGTCCCGCCACCTGGAGGGCGGCCGGCAGCCCTCCGCATCCTTCGGCGAGCCGGGCCACGGCGTCGGGCTCGCCCGCGAGGCGCGGGTCGTCGACCAGGTGCCGCAGGAGGCGCGCCGCGTCGTCCACGTGGAGCGGGTGGACCGGCACCTCGACGGCGGCGGTGCCGTCGAGGTCGTACAGCTCGCCCTGGCTGGTGACGATCACCAGGCTGCGGTCGGAGCCGGGCAGGAGCGGCATCACCTCGCTCCCGAACCGGGCGTTGTCGACGACCACGACGAGTCGCTTGCCGCTGGTGTGCGTCCACCACTGCTTCGTACGGCCGGCGAGGGACCGTTCCAGCCACTCCGGCGGCACGCGGAGGCCGGACAGCAACTCCCCCATGGCGTCCGCGACCTCGACGGTCCCGTCGCGTCGCAGGTCGTCGAGGTCGACGTAGAGCACTCCGTCGGGGTACCGGTCGGCGAGGCCGCGCGCCACATGGAATCCGAGAGCGGTCTTGCCCACGCCACCGATGCCGGTGAGCGCGACGACGAGCGGACCGGCGCCGGTCGCGTGGTCCTCGACCGCGAGACCGATGCGCTCCTGCTCCGTCCTTCTGTTCACGAACTGACGCATCGCGGGGGGAAGTTGGAAGGGCGCCGGCGCGGCCGCCCCGGCCCGCGCCTCCGCACCGTACAGATGCTGGTGCTGGTGCAGCTCGCCGATGTGACGTGCCTGCACGACGACCTCGGCAGTGCCGTCAAAGTCATTACGCGTCTCCTCCGCCATGCCGCAACAGTAGGCCCCGGCACACCACATGACGGCCCGACGGCAGAATCCGGAGGGCACCCGCGCCGCCCCTCCGTGCTTGCCGGCTCATTGGCGCGGAATCCACTCCGCGTACCCACTCATCCGCTCTAAGCTGGAGCGACGCACCGAACGAGGGGGAGATCCGGCGTGGACCCGATCACAGCAGCGGCGCTCGCGGCCCTGGCGGGCAGCATCGGCTCCGAAGCCGGCCGGAACGCCTGGCTGGGGCTGACCGCGCTCGTCCGGCGCCCCTTCCGCCGCAGCGCGGCGCTGGAGGAGGCCCAGGCGGACGGAGCGCTCGCCGTCAGCTCCGGCGAGGTCGAGGCCGCCGCCCTGGAGGGCGCGCCCGACGACCCGGTCCACGCCCAGGCCCTCGCCACCGCCCTCCACGTACGAGCCGCCCTGGACGCCGAGTTCCGCGCACTCCTCGACGACTGGTGGCGCCAGGCCAGGACCGAGACGGGCGGCAACGTCCAGAACAACATCAGCGGCACCGTCAACGGCACCGCCGTCCAGGGCCGCGACCACTCGAACTTCACCTTCCACATGACCCGCACCACCACTCCGGCCGACCAGGACGTGACCGGCCGCTCCTGAGGGGCTCCTGACCGGCCCCTGTTCACCTGCCGCTGCTGAGCGCCGGACTCCGAGCGGTCAGCTACCACTGCTTCCCCCCACCCCACCGCCCCACCCCGCCGGACCACCCCTCACCGAGGTCCCCGGGGAGGGCGGTTCGAGGCGTTGTCAGTGGGGCCGCATAGTGTCGTTCTCATACCGCAGTTCAGGGGCGCCTTCGCCTCTGGTTCCGGCTGCGTGGACGAGTGACGTACGGGTGGAGGGGCGCGGCTGATGGCGTGGGTGGACGCGGGTGAGGGGTACGAGGTGGCCCTCGGGGAGGGCGGGCGGGTGGTGGCTCGCCGGGCCGGGGGGCGGGAGTTGAAGACCGTTCCCAAGGCGTTGCGGGACGATCCGGGGGTGGACCGGCTGCGGCGGCTGTCCGAGTGGCTGGACCGGCACGCGGAGGCGTGTGTGGCGCAGGTGGACGGGTGGATGGTGTCGTCGCTGCCGGTGCCGACGGCGCTGATCGCCCGGGTGTGGCCGGACGAGGCGTGGCGGTCCGCGCTGCGGGACATGGCCGTGGTGGGGGACGATCCGGACGAGGTCGGCTTTCTGCGGGACGTGTCGGAGGACGGCGGGCTGAAGGTCGTCGACCTCGACGGGGAGACGGTGCGGCTGACGCCGCGCACGGTGACCGTGCCGCATCCGGTGCTGCTGCCCGATCTGGAGGACGTCCGGGAGTTCGCGGCCGAGCTGGGCATCACGCAGCGCGTGGAGCAGATCCACCGCGCCACCTGGACGCGTACGGAGGCGCACGCGGCGAGCGCGACGGAGGTGCGGGAGTACGCGGGCGGGAAGTTCGCGTCCCGGTTCGGGCTCGCCGCGCGGGCCACCGGGCTTGGGTATCGGGTGTCCGGTGGGTACGCGACCTGCAAGGTGCGCGACGGGGGGCGGACGACGGAGGCGTCGGTGTGGATCGGCGAGCCGTACTGGGACGGGGAGTCGGAGACCGGCGCGCTCGGCTGGCACGACGAGGACGGCCGCGCGGTGCGGCTCGACGGGGTCGGACCGGTCGCCTGGTCCGAGGGGATGCGCATGGCCGCCGCGCTGTACGCCGGCCGCACGATCGATGAGGGTGGGAAGGCATGACGGGCACGACCGTGACGAACGGCAGGGAGCTGTTGAACGCGGGGGCCGTGCTCCCGGTCGGCACGGAGGGGGCCGGACCGTCCGCCGTCGACGTGACGGCTCGGGCGTACCGCCATCCGGTGCTCGGGGAGGAGCGGGTCGTGGTGCGGCTGACGGCCGCCGAGCTCGGTGCGGCCGAGGATCTGGCCGCGGGCTTCCTCGGGCTCGAGCCCGCCGGTGAGCCGGTGGTGGTGGGTCTGGGCCGGCGTCAGGAGCTCGGGTTCCCCGAGTGGGTGCTCGTGCACCACCCGGAGGACGGGCACCACGCGCTGGCCGTCGTGCCGGAGCTGGACCGGCTGGCGCGGCAGGCGAAGTCCAAGCCGAAGGCGGCGCTCGACGCCTGCCTGGAGCTGGCGGGGCGGCTCGCCTCGTCCGTGCCGCACTTCCTGCCGGTGTTCTACGAGCAGGCGGCGCGGATCTTCCTCGCGGTGGAGAACACCACCTACGCGGGGCAGCTGTTCGGCCGTGCCCGTACGGCGGAGGCACAGCACGGGCTGCCGGTCGACGAGGACCGGCTCGACGCGGTGTTCCTGGAGTTCGCGCTGGCCGGCGCGCTGCCGGTGAAGGTGCTGTCGGGGTACGGCAAGGAGCTGTCGGCGCGGCTCGCGCCGGAGGAGGCGTACGAGCGTTTCCGCCGGCTGTGCGTGCGCCGTACGGCGGGTGGGCTCGCGCCGTCCGCGCAGGCCACGACGGAGCTGCGGCGCCTCGCCCGGGCGGCGGGCCTGGCGGGCGGGGAGGCGGAGCAGGACTTCGTCGCCGAGCTGCTGCCCCTGCCGGCGACCCTGCGGGCGGCGGCGGGCTGGTGGAAGTCGCACCGGGCCACGCTGGTGGCGCTGGCGCGGCGCGTGCCGGCGGTCCGGGGCACGCTGCTCACGCTGACGCCTTCGTCGGACGACGGGGAGCTGAGCGAGCTGTGGCTGGACATCCTCGCGGAGTCCGGCGCCGACGCGGGGCTCGTCGACGCCGGGCTGCCCGCGGAGGAGCGGTGTGCCGACGGCGCCGCCGGGTGGCTGGAGCGCTACCACGGCGCCCGGCACCGCGGCTGGGGCCGGCGGCTCACGCCGACGGCGCTGCTCGATCTGGTGGAGCGGGCGACGGAGCGGCTGCGCGCCGAGCTGGCGGCCCGTCCCGAGGGGCGCCGCGCGCTGCGGATCGGGGTGGAGGACGTCAACCTCCTCGACCTGCTGCTGGCCCTCGACGTGCCGGTGGCCGCGCCGGACCAGGAGGGCCGCCGGCAGAACGCCGCGCTTGACCTGATGGACTGGCACCAGTCGGAGCGGCCCAGGGACCTGGCCGCGCTGGCCGCGGACTCTCGTTTCCACCGGGCTTTCGACCGGGGTGCGGACGGCTTCCGCGGCGGCGGGCACGACGCGGACGTGATGCGCCGCCTCGCCGCGTCGGCCGGCGGGCGCGTCCTGCTGGCCCGCTGGACCGCCGAGGTCGCCCGGAAGTCGGTGGCGGCCGGGCTGCCGGCCCTGCCGAACGCCCTGTCCACGCTGTCGTGGCTGCCTTCGGAGGCCCTGGCGCTCGCGCCGGACGAGGTGGCGGCGGCTGCAGGCGCCGATCTCGGCGAGACGCTGGCGCGGAGCCTGCGCGGCGGTGTGTGGGAGGAGTTCCACTGGCCGGAGTGGGAGCGCGCGGTCGCGGAGCTGGCGTCGGATCCGGCGCAGCTGACGGTGGCCGAGGCCTGGCCCCACCTGATCGTGTCGAACGCCTCCGAGGTCCGGGTCATCGGCGCCGACTCCACCCTCCTCACCCATGACCTGCGCATCCCGTCCTCCGTGGCGTCCCACGTGCGCAACCGCGGCTTCCACTACGTGGACGGCGCCCTGTTCGTCTTCTGGAGTGGATTCAGCGGCGGCCCGGCGCAGGGGTACTGGCACACGGCGCCGGACCGGCTGATCACCCTCGACGACAACGTCAACCCGTGGTCGCTGCGCTCCTCCGAGGTCAGCCTGGAGCTGCCCGGCGGCGGCCGCACCACCGGCCGCGGCGTGCTGCACGCCGGGGACACCCGGCTGCCGGCGGAGGCCGCGGTGATCTCCGACGGCACCTCGTACTGGGTCTTCGAGAACCGCAACGGCGGGGACGAGAGCGGCTGGGTCGAGTACGACCCCGCCGAGGGCGCCTACGGGCGGCGCTCCCAGCCCGGCTTCCTCGCCGACGCGCTGCGCGGGCACGCCCCGGACGCCAGGCTCGGAGCGTTCTCCTCCTGGCTGCGGCCCGCGCCGACCGTCGAGGGCTCCGCCGTCGGCGCGCCCGTCGACGGGCTGCTCGGCTGGCGCGTGGTGCGCCTGCCGGGGAACGGCTGGCGTGCGGAGGACACCGCCGGGCGCGAGGTGGTGCTCCCCGAGGGGGCCACCACGCCGGTCGCGGCGCTGCTCTTCCCCGGCGACGACCGTCCGCGCGCGCTCGGCCGCGAGTGGCGGAACCTCTCGCTGACGGACCCGGACGGCATCGTGACGGCCACGGCCGAGAGCGGCCGCACCGAGTTGTTCCAGACGGCGGCGTCGGTGCTGCCGCCGCTGCCCTTCCTGTACGCGCTCCGCCCCCGCGACCCGCAGGGGTCGGTCGCCCTGCGCGCCGCCGACGCGGAGACGGCGGGCACCCTCCTGAAGGCCGCCCTCGACGCGGAGACCGTCCAGGAGGTGGCGGCCCTCGTGACCGACGCGTTCCCCGGGGTCAGCGCACCCGAGCTCGTCGCCGGCGTGGTGAAGACGGTGCTCTTCGCCACCCGGCAGCAGCGGGCGCTCGACGCGGTCGCCGCCCGCCTCCACCCGACGGCCGAGCCCGTCGTGGAGCGGGTCGCGGGCCCGTCCGACCGGGTCCTCGCCCAGGCGCTCAACGGCGTGGTGGGCTCCGGCTACCACCGGTGGGGCTCCGAGTCGGACGTCACCCACCGGTACCTGGAGGAGCTGGCGGCGGTGCGCGCCGACACGGAGGCGGAGGCCGTCCCCGGCCGGCTCCACTTCGACCTGCCGTCGCTCCCCTGGTCCGGGCTGCCGTTCACCCAGCTCCTCGACCGGCCGGCGGCGATCGCCTACCGGGCCGTCGCGCCCGGCGCGGACGAGGAGCACCGGGCCACCCTGCTCGGTCTGCTCGCCACGGCCGACGCCCTCGGCGTCCTGTCGGCGGCCGGATCCGCCGACCGCTGGCGGCGCGTCCTGCTCCACCTGGCCGAACCGCACCTGGCGAACGCGCACGGGCAGAGCCGGAACCACGCGCACCGCAGCGTGGTCCCGCTCGGCGGCGGGGCCGCCCTCGGGTTCACCGAGCACAGCGACGGCGTCGCGGACGGCCGGGAGTTCGGCGCCCTGCTCCACGACCCGAGCGGACGGTTCGAGGTGCCCGGGCCGTACACGGGGCGCGGCAGCGGGCCGGTCGGCGACCCGGTGCGCGGGGCGGGCTGGGCGGCCGCGTTCCTGAAGGAGGCGGAGGCGCGCGGCGCGGCTCCGTTCCTGCCGGCGGCGGCCGAGGAGTTCGGCCGGCTCACCGGGGCGTCCCGGGCGCTCTCCGGGCTCGTCCTGGCCGGCATGCCCGGGATCGACAGCCACGAGAACAACTTCCTGCCCCTGGAACTGCGCACGACCCTGGGCCTGAAGGTCGCCGAGGCCGGGCACGCCCGGGACGAGCTGCGGGGCCTGCCGGTCGAGGTGCGCCAGGAGGTCGTGGCGGCGCTGCTGCCCGAGGACCCGGCCCTGCTGTGGACCGAGGGCCCGGACGTGGCGGCCGCGGCCGAGGTGTGGAACGCGCGGGTCGGTCGCCGGGTGCCGGTGCCCGACTGGCTGACGACCGAGGCGGCGCGGGCGGTGCGGACCGGCTGGCCGGTGCCCCGGGCGCTCCCCGCGCTCCTCGACCCGGCGGGCTCCCCCGAGCTCGGCACGGACGTCGCGTGGCGGATCGAGAAGGACCGGCCGGAGCCGGCGGCGCCCGCCGAGGCGCCGTTCACCGGAGCCGTGCTGACCGGTGCCGTGGGCCTGCTGACGTGGCTGGCCTACCGGCTCCCGGCGGGTGATCCGCTGCGGGCGGCGCTGCCGGGCGCGCTGACGGCCGTACGGGAGCGGCTCGCGGCGCCGGAACTGCTCCTCGCCGTCGGGCACTACACCAGCCTGGCGGAGTTCCGGAGGGTGGCGGGCACTCCGACGGAGACCGCGCCGGACCACGAGCGGTACGGGGCGGTGCTGATGGCCACGCACGACGGGCAGCCGCTGCCCGCGCTGCGGCCCGCGCTGCTCGACTCCACCGGATCCGACCCGTATCTGGTGGCGCTGCGCGGGGAGGACCAGCAGCCCACGTGGGTCGAGGCGGCGCTGCGGCGCTGCCACGACCCGGCGTTCGCACGGCTCCTCGCCGATCCGGGCGCGCCCGCGGCGGGCACGGCGGACGCGGACGGCACGTGGTCGCCGCAGGACCCGACGCGTTCGGTGCCCGGCCTCGTGGCGGAGGTCGCGGAGGCGTACGGCCTGGGGGCCGACGCGGCGGCGCTGTATCTGATGCTGCTGGCCCTGCCCGACCCGACCGACCGGAACACGGCGCGGTGGACCGGGTGGAAGCCGGCGCGGCTGAAGGCGGCGCGGGCCGAACTCGCCGCCACCGACCTGGTGGTGTCGGCGGTACGGGCCCGCGCGGGCCGCTCGCTGTTCCTGCCGGGCGCGTGGGTGGACCAGTCGGCGCCGGTGCTGCCCGTCGAGCAGTGGAAGCTGGCGCTGCTCGGCCTGCCGGCGGGCGGCCGGCCCGTCCTCGGCCCGCTGGTGCCGGCCGAACCGGTCGCCGAGCTGTACGCCCGGGCGTGGCGGCGGATCGTCGACGGCGACCTGCCGCGCTTCGAGGAGCTGAAGGTGAAGCGCACGCGTCGACGACGCTGACCCGACGCGGGTGGGCCCGGAACCGCCTCCCCTCTCGGGGGGGGAGGGGGCGGTTCCGGGTCCGTGCGGGCGGGGCGTTCCTGGAAGGGTCCACCCGGCAGGCCCCTCCAGGCCGGATCCGCCTTCACCAGCGCCTCCCCTCCCCTCCCCTCCCCTCCCAACCGGGTCCGGCTTGCCCGGCCCTCCCGGCCAGGACCGCCCCGACGCGTCCCCTTGGCGGGGCCCGTCGTCGGGGTCCGGCCCCGCTCCGTACACCGTTCGTCCGTCCCTCTCCCCAGCGATCTTCCGAAGGAACCGCGCATGACCGTCACCACCGAACCGTCCGCTCCCGCCCGGCAGGTCCGGCCCGCCGAGGAGCGGTACGCCGCCGAGCTCGCCTTCCTCGCCGCGCAGGACACGGGTCCGCGTCCGCCCGGCTGGGCGCTGACCCCGCGGGCCGTCGTCACCTTCGTCTGCGGCAGCGCCGGCGTCGAGCTCGTCCTGCCGGAGCGGCGCGAGGGGCTGCCGGCGAAGCTGGAGATCGGCCCGAAGTTCGTCGGCGAGCGGGCGCTGGTGGAGCGCTGCGTCGTGACCCTGGCCGGTGAGCGCGGCCTGCTGCTGACCGGCGAGCCGGGCACGGCCAAGTCGATGCTGTCCGAGCTGCTCGCCGCGGCCGTCTGCGGGACCAGCGCGCTCACCGTCCAGGGCACCGCCGGCACCACCGAGGACGCCTTCCGGTACGGGTGGAACTACGCCCTGCTGCTCGCCCAGGGGCCCACCCCGCAGGCCCTGGTCGACTCCCCCGTGCTGTCCGCCATGCGTACCGGACGGGTCGTACGGGTCGAGGAGATCACCCGCTGTCTGCCCGAGGTGCAGGACGCGCTGGTGTCGCTGCTGTCGGACCGTCGCGTCACCGTCCCCGAGCTGACCGCGTCCGAGGACGCCGTGGTGAGCGCCGCGCCCGGCTTCACCGTGATCGCGACGGCCAACCTCCGGGACCGGGGCGTCTCGGAGATGTCGGCCGCGCTCAAGCGCCGCTTCAACTTCGAGACCGTGGACCCGATCGCGGACGCGGACGCGGAGGCGACGCTGATCCGGCGTCAGGCCGTGGCGGCGGTGCGGCGGGCGGGGGCGGAGTTCTCGGTCGACGACGCCGTCCTGGACGCGCTCGTCACGGTCTTCCGCGATCTGCGTTCGGGCCGGTCGACGGAGGGCTGGGACGTGGAGCGGCCCGGCACGGTGATGTCGACCGCCGAGGCGGTGCAGGTGGCGGCGTCGCTCGGGCTCTCGGCGGCGTACCTGCCCGGCGGGGACGTCCTCGACCTGCTGCCGGGGCACCTCCTGGGCGTCGTCCGCAAGGACGACCCGGCGGACCACGCCCGGCTGCTCGGCTACTGGGACGGGCCGGTGCGCCGCCGCGCGGAGACCGGTTCGGCCATGTGGCGCCGCCTCTGGGACCTGCGCGGGAGCCTGAAGTGACCGTCCCCGACCCGAGGGCGGCCGTCGACGCGCTGGCCGCGTCGCGCGCGCCGTACCTGCTCGGTGTGCGGCACCACAGCCCGGCGCTGGCCGCCGTGGTGCCCGCGCTCCTCGACGCGGCGGACGCCGAGGTCGTCTGCGTGGAGCTGCCCGCCGACTTCCAGCCGTGGCTGGGGCACCTCGCCGATCCCGAGACGGTCGCGCCGGTGGCGCTGGCGGGGACGGGCGAGGGCGGGCGGCTGGCGTTCTACCCGTTCGCCGACTTCTCGCCGGAGCTGGCGGCGGTGCGCTGGGCGCGGGCCCGGGGCGCCGAGGTCGTCTGCTGCGACCTGCCCCTCGGCGACCCGGGCTGGTCGGCGGGGAGGGAGCCCGCCGGAGCGGCCGGCACCGGGCGGCGGCTGTTCGCCGAGGCGCTGTCGGCGGCCGGGACCGGCCGGGACGGCGACGACCTGTGGGACCGTGCCGTCGAGGTGCTGGCCCCCGGGTGCGCGCCCGAGGCGGTGCGGCGGGCCGCGCTCGGCGTGGGCTGGGCGCTGCGCGCCGACGCCGAGGTGCCCGCGACGGACCTGGCCCGTGAGGCCCGCATGCGCCGGGTGATCGCCGAGGCCGGCGCGGGCGGGCGGCGGGTCGCGGCCGTGATCGGCGCCTTCCACGCCCCGGCCCTGGTGCCGGGGGACGCGAAGCAGGACCCGGCCGCGCCCGGCCCCTCGGCGGAGGGAGCGGGCGAGGCGACGGTCACGTCGTTCGTTCCGTACTCCTTCGATCTGCTCGACGCGCGGTCGGGCTATCCGGCGGGGATCCGGGACCCCCGGTGGCAGCAGGCGGTGTTCGAGGCGGGCGGTGTGCCGGAGCGGCTGCGGGAGGCGGCTGCCGCCGCGCTGACGGGGCTGTGCCGGGAGCTGCGCCGGGCGGGCCACACGGCCGGTACGGGCGAGGCCGCCGAGGCGCTGCGGCTCGCCTGCGATCTGGCGGCGCTGCGGGGGCTGCCCGCGCCGGGGCGCGGCGAGGTCCTGGAGGCCGTCACCACGGTGCTCGGGCAGGGCGAGCCGCTGGGGCGGGGGCGGGCGCTTGCCCGTGCTCTGGAGGCGGTGTTCGTGGGTACGGTGCGGGGGCGGCTCACGCCGCACGCGCCGCGCTCCGGACTCGGCCCGTCCGTGGAGGAGGAGTTGGCGGAGCTCCGGCTGCCGCGTCCGGACGAGCCGGAACCGCGCGAGGTGCGGCTCGATCCGCTGCGGTCGAAGCTGGACGGGCGCCGTGAGGTGCTGCTGCAGCGGCTGCTCGTCATCGGCGCCTCGTACGGGGAGCCGGTCGCCGTGGCCTCGACCGGGGACGGTACGGCCCTGGGCACCAAGTGGCGGCTGACGTGGACGCCTTCGGTGCCCGCGCGGCTCGATCTGGCCGGGGTGCGCGGGGTGACGGCCGCGCAGGCGGCGGCCGGCACGCTGGCCGAGACGGCGCGCCGCGAGGCGGCCGACGGCGGGCCGACGCCGGGGCAGGTGCTCGCGGGGCTCGCCGCGGCGGCCCGCTGCGATCTGCCCGAGCTGGTCGGGGACCGGCTGCGGGAGGCCGCGGAGGTACTGCCCGCGAGCGCGGGGCTCGCGGAACTCCTCGACGCCCTGGACCTGTTGGAAGGGCTGCGGCGCGGTCACTACCCCGGCACGGTGGAAGGAACGCGTACCGCCGCGGGCGCGTTGGCCGGTGAGCTCCTCGACGCCGCCGTCCGCGCGCTGCCCGGTCTCGCCGGGAGCGACGCGCCCTCGGACGCCGCCGCCCTGGTGGCGCTGGCCGACCGGGCAGCGGCCCGGCAGCTGGGACTGCGGATGGACCGGGCGCTGGCCGAGCTCGCCGCGGACGGTTCGCCGCTCGTGCAGGGCGCTGCGCTCGCGGTCCGCGTCCTGCTGGACCTCGACCCGGCCACCGGGCTCGGGGAGCGGGCGGCCGGATGGATCGACGGCGCCTCGGGGCCGGAGGCCCGCCGGGCGCTGGCGAAGCGGCTGGCCGGGGTGCTCACCGCCGCCGGGCCGCTGCTCCAGATGTCCCCGGACGCCCTCGGCCCGCTCCTGGACCGGGTCGACACGCTGGCCGACCAGGAGTTCCTCGACCGTCTGCCGGCCCTGCGCGGCGGTTTCGACGCGCTGTCCCCGGCGGCCCGTGAGCGGTTGCTGACCACGGTCGCCGAGCGGCTCGGGGACCGTCTCGACCTCTCCCTGGACGCCCCGGCCGAGCTCCTCGCGCTGTGGGCGGCGGCGGACGCGGCCGGTTCGGCCGCGCTCGCGTCGCTGACGCTGCCCGGCCCGGGAGCCGGGCCCGTACCGTCGAAGACCGTGGAGCCGGCTCCCGTGCCGGCGGGCGGGGAGGCGGCACGGGTGCCGGCGGGCGGGGCTGTGCTGCCGGTGCCGGAGCACCGGATCGGGGCCGGCGACCGGTGGCGGCTGCTGCTCGGCCGGCACACGGACAAGCTGAGCGGGCGGGCCCGCCGGTACGCGCACGCGCTGGACGAGCTGTACGGCCACGGGCACGGCGAGGGTTCCGAAGGGCTCGACGGGGGTGCGGCCGGGCAGGGCGGCGGGCAGGAGGCGTCGTTCCCGACGGCCCGGGAGTGGGCGGAGGAGCTGGAGTCGCTGTTCGGAGCCGACGTCCGTGAGGAGGTCCTCGCGGACGCCGCCGACGCGGGGCGGCACGATGTGCTGACCCAGCTGGACCCGGCGTCCGTGCGTCCGTCGGTGGAGCTGCTCTCCTCGGTGCTCTCGCTGGCCGGGGGCATGCCCGAGGCCCAGCTCGCGCGGCTGCGGCCGCTGGTGAAGCGGCTGGTCGACGAGTTGTCGAAGGAGCTGGCGACCCGGGTGCGTCCCGCCCTCTCCGGCCTCGCCTCGCCCCGGCCCACCCGGCGGCCCGGGGGCCGCCTCGATCTCGCCCGCACCCTGCGGGCGAACCTGGCGCACACCCGGCGCCTCGACGACGGGCGGGTCGTGGTGGTCCCGGAGCGCCCGGTGTTCGGCACCCGCGCGGGCAAGGAGGCGGACTGGCGGCTGATCCTGGTGGTCGACGTCTCCGGCTCGATGGAGGCGTCGGTCGTCTGGTCGGCGCTGACCGCCGCCGTGCTCGGCGGCGTACCGACGCTGTCCACGCACTTCCTGGCGTTCTCCACGCAGGTGGTGGACCTGACCGACCGGGTCGAGGATCCGCTGTCGCTGCTCCTGGAGGTGCGGGTCGGCGGCGGTACGCACATCGCGGCGGGCCTCGCGCACGCCCGCACGCTCATCACCGTGCCCAGTCGCACCCTCGTCGTCGTGGTCAGCGACTTCGAGGAGGGCGCGCCGCTCTCCGGCCTCCTCGGGGAGGTCCGCGCGCTGGCGTCGTCCGGCGCGCACCTGCTCGGCTGCGCCGCACTCGACGACGCGGGGGCGCCCCGCTACTCGGTGCCGGTGGCGCGCCGACTCGTCGCCGCCGGGATGCCGGTGGCCGCCCTCAGCCCGCTCGCCCTCGCCCGCTGGGTCGGCGACCGCCTCCGTGGAGAAGCCCGTTGAGCACCGCATCCCTGCCGCCCGTCGCCCCCGAGGTCCTCGCCGAGGCCGTCGAGGCGCTGACCGCGCGGCTCCGCAAGAAGCTCGACGCCGCGGTCGCCGAGTGCGCCGGGAGAGCGGCGGCCGGGTCCGACGGCACCGTGGAGGTGCGGTTCGGCGAGGACACCGTCGTCACGCTCGCCCCGGGGCCGTCGGGCGCGGTGACGGAGTCCGGGCAGGCGGTGTGCAGCTGCCTCCTGGCACCGCGCTGCCTGCACCGCGCGGCCGTGCTGGGCGCGGCGCCGATCGCGGACGTGGCGCCGCCGGCGGAGGCGGAGATGCAGACGGAGACGGAGACGGAGACCGACGCGGCGGCTGCCGCTGGCGTCCCGTCAGCGGTCGCGTCGGTGTCCGGGGCGGCGGCGCCCGCCTCCGGATCGGCCTCCGACCCGAACGCGAACTCCGTTTCCGGCTCCGGCTCCGGCTCCATCGGGGATGTCGTGACGGAGTCCCTCACGCCCGCCCAGGCCCGTGCCGGGGCGGCCCTCTGGCAGGCCGCGGCCGAGGCGCTCGCCGCCGGGGTCACCGCGGGCGGGACGGTCGTCCAGGCCGAGCTGCTGCGCGCCGCGCACACGGCGCGCCTCGCGGGGCTGCCGCGGGCGGAGGCCGCCGCGCTCAGAGTCGTCCGGGGACTGCGGAACGCGCGGGAGCAGGGCAGGGGCCAGCGGCTGTCCGATCTGACGGCCGCGTTCCGGGAGCTGCTCGCCGGGGCGTTCGCGCTCGCGAGCGGGGTGGCGGGGCCGGGGGCCGTCGGTGGCGCCCGTCGCGCGTACGAGCAGGGCGGCAGCCTGCGCGTGCTCGGACTGTGCCGTGAGCCGGTGCTGTCCGCGACCGGGTACAGCGGGGTGACGACCCATCTCCTCGGCCCCGAGGGCGCGTTCCACACCGTGTCCGACGTGCGGCCGGGTGGCATCGGGCGGGCCAAGGGCGCCGGGACGGCGTCGGTCGCGCTCGGCGGGGCCGTGCTCGACCACGCCGGGCTCGCGCGCGGCGGGCTGCTGATCGCGGGCGCGACCGTGTCGGCGGACGGGCGGCTCGGTGCGGGCAGGGGCGTCCGCGCGACGCCGGTGCGGGGGGTGGCCTGGTCGGAGGAGCCGGTCGCGGCGCTCTTCGCCCGACCGGTAGGGGAGGCGGTGGCGGCCGCGCTCGCCGCGGACGCGGAGACGGACGGCGGTACGGGGCCGGGGCTGCTCGGCTGTGACGTGGAGGTGGTCGGTGCGGCCGAGGAGCACCTGGTGGCCCGCGTCCTCGGTGGCGGCCCGCTGGTACGGCTGCGCGTCGCCCACCCGCACCCGGAGCTCGCCCACACGGCCAACCTGCGCCGGATCGGCGGGTACCCCGGGCTCGCCCTGCGGGTCCTCGGCCGACCCGACCCGGACCGGGCGGCGACGCTCCGGCCGCTCGCGGTGGCCCCGGTGCCGGGCGCGTCGCACACGCTGCGGCTGCCGGAGGAGTGGCTCGGCCGCGCGGACCTCGGCTACGACCGGCTCCAGGGCGACCACTTCCCTCGCCCGGAGGCGACCGCCGCGCCGCTGCCCGATGAGCCGGATCCACTGGCCGACGCGCCGCTGTGGCGCGTCCGCCGGCTCCTGGAGACCGGCGTCGCGGGCGGCCGCCGCGCGGTCGCCGAGGCGTCCCGGGGCACCGACCGCGCCGCCCTGGCGGTGCCGCTGCGCCGGGCGGGCCTCACCGGAGCGGCCGAACTCGCCGAGAGCCTGGCCGCCGAGGCCGACCGCAGACCGCGGGACTCCTTCGGCCGCCTGATCGACCCCTCCTCCGACGCGTACGCCCGCGCATGGCTGGCCTCGGCAATCCACCTGCACGCCGCCGAACGCTCCTTGGTCCTGGCCTCCTGGTCCTGACCGCGCCACGGCCCGGGGTGCCCGAATACCCGTTGGGCACCCCAGGGCTTTCGGGCCCGCCTCTGGGGAAGGATTCGTCACCGAACAGGAAGAGAAGGAGGAGGAACCGCGCGCGGTCGGCGCCTCGCGAAGAGGCCCGAATCCGAGGCCCTGCTCAGAGTGCCGGCTCGGGGCCCGGCCCGGAGCCCGGCTCGAAGGCCCGGCTCGGAGGGTCAGCTCGGAGGGCCGACCTGGAGGCGCAGCTCGGGGCCCGGATCACCGTGCCTGCTCGCGCCCCGGAGGGCCGGCTCAACGTGCCGACGCAGGGCCCGACTCGAAGGCCCGGCCGAGATGCCTGGCCCGAAGGCCGCACTCCGGGGGGCGACTCCGTAGGCGGTCCAGAATCCGATCCGGAGGGACGACGTGGAGGCCCCCACTCGGGGCCGACGCGAATTGCCGACGCTCATTGCCGAATCGGGACCGGATCCTGGGGCCTGACCTGGACGCCGGCTTCGGAGGCCGGCGCGGATGCCCAACTCGGAGGCCTCGTGCAGTGGTCTCCCTGGGGCCTGCACCACAGGCCCGGCTCGGCCGGCCGGCTGGAGGGCTACTCGGAGGCCCGGTCCAGCGTGCCGGCCTGCGAGGGCGGTTCGTGAGTTGGCGTCTGCTTCCGGAGACGGGCCCAGCCGCGTACGAGACCGCCTGACGTCGCGTCGGCTTCCGGCACCGGCTGCTCACGCTGGAGAGGCCCCCGCTCGGGCACCGGATCGCGCCCGCCTCGGCCGGGCCTCCCTGCGGGTCGCGCTCGCGGTGAACGCACTCGGCTGATCCGGTGTGCCGTGACGTGTGTGGCGTTCTCTAGAGTTCACGACCATGCACATGATCAAGAGTTCGCTCGGCCGCCTGCCCGTAGCCGGGCTGGTCGCCGTTCTCCTGGCCGCCTGCCTGGTGTGGTCGCAGGCCGGACCGGCGCAGGCGGCGTACACCGATTGTCCGGCGAAGACGTTCTGCCTGTACACGCAGGCCGGCGGCGCGGGCGAGATGGTTTCGCTCGCGCCTCAGGACGGGCCCGTCCTCGACTACGGCACGGTCGAGAGCCTGAAGGACCGGACCTTCCTGTCGTTCCGCAACAACACCGCCTCCTGGACGTGCCTCTACGACGACCCGGCGTACGGCGGGATCGACATCCAGGCCGTGCTGCCCGGGCACACCGGTGGCGACCTGGCCAAGGGCGCCGACGGGCTGCCGAAGGTGACGGTGGCCTCGCACAAGTTCGCCCCGTCGAAGTCGCTCTGCCGGACAGGGTTCGACCGCTGCCACGCCGGCCGGGTGTGCATCTTCCAGGGCCCCAGCGGGCGCGGAGTCGCAGGCGTGACGAGCCAGGCCGAGGTCCTTCCCGACGGCGTCCTGGGAAACAGGGACTACGGCGTGGCCTGGGACGAAAAGCTGGTGTCCGTCGCGAACCGCTCGCACAAGGTCGCCTGCTTCTACCGGGATCCCGGATACTCCGGCACCTGGCAGGAGACAGGGGGCGTCGCGTACCGGGCGTTCGTCGTCCTGCCCGGCGAGGAGACGACCCTGCCCGACGTGTACCAGTCGTCCGTCAGCTCCCACAAGCTCGCCGACGTGGAAGGGAAGTGCTGACCGTGAACCCCGCCACGAAGTCCGCCGGCCGCTCACGCATGCGCCGCGCCGCGGCCGTTCCCGTCGCCCTGGCGACTCTCGCCCTGACCCAGAGCGCGGCGGTCGCCGACCCCGCCACCAACGGCATCCAGTCGGTCCTGGACACCCTGACGGCGCATCACCTCACGGTGGCGGACGGCATCAAGCGGACCACGTACTCCAGCGGCTCCTCCGAGATCGTCGTCCGTGTGGCGGTCATCGACCCGGACCTGGGGGCGATATCCCTGGACAGCACGGTGGGTGCCGGGGCGAGCGTGAAGGAGCCCACCACCGCGATGCTGGCCACCGTCGGCACCACCGCGAAGGACGCGCCCTACGTCGGTGTGAACGGCGGCTACTCCGTCTCCACCAAGGACGAGGACGACACGACCGGCAACCGCGTCCCGGAGGAGCGCTCGGTCCCGATGGTGACCTCGGTCCAGGAGGACGTCGTGCAGGGCGCCGCCTGCCTGAAGGGGCAGAACTCCGTCGTTCTCCAGCACGGCAGGCCGCACTTCACCAAGATCAGGACGACGCTGGGAATCACGTCCGACCGGAACACCGCGGACACCGCCGACGACGCCACGCGCGAGGTCGACGCCGTCAACCGGTACCCGGGCTGGATCGTGTTCTGCCAGCAGGAGGACGGCGACAAGCGCCTCCCGACCAAGGTCGACGACAACGGCAAGGTCCACCAGCTCGACCAGTACGGCCAGGTCATCAAGAGCGGTCCCTACTACCAGGACTACAGCGAGATCGTCGTCTTCACCTCGGCCTACGGCCAGAAGACGCCGGAGCCCCGGCACACTCCTTTCGTGGCGGCGGACGACGCCGACGGGGTCGAGGTCGCCGTCGACGCGTCGGGCCGTGTCACAGCGGTGAAGTCCCCGCGCGGCGGAACGGACATCCCCCCGGGCGGCATGGTGCTGCAGGGCATCGGTGACGACGCCCTGACCGAGGGCGGCGCACAGTGGCTCAGGGACCACGCCATGGTGGGCGCGAAGCTCACGTACACGCAGCGCGCCACGGACATGGGCGTCGTCGAGGACCTGACCGACGACGTCGACCTGCCGCTCGACCCCGCGTACCCGTCGATCGACGTCGTCAACGGCACCCACGATCTGATGCGGCACGGCAGGGTCGTGGCCGAACCGGACGACAACGTCGCGAACGACCCGCGCACCGCCATCGGCGCGGACGGCTACGGACGCACCCTCCTGGTCAGCGTCACCGCCAGGGACGAGGGCCTGCGCCGCGGTGTCCCGATCTACGACCTCGCGAAGATCATGGAGGACCTCGGCGCCGTCGACGCGCTCAACCTGGACGGCGGCGGATCCACCACGTTCGTCGTCGACGGCCGGGTGAAGAACGTCCTCTCGGACGCGGGCGGGGTCGAACGACCCGTCTACGACGCCGTGTACGCGGGACGCGGCGGACACGGCCTGCCGGCCGGCGGCAACTGACGCCTCCTGCCTGACGGTCGCTCCGGGACCACCGCCCGAAGCGACCGCGCCGGCCTTCGGTGCCGTGGGGTGGCGCTGTGGTGCGGGTCAGATGTGGGTGGTGCGGCCGGTGGCGGGGTGGTGTGCGATCAGGGTCGGGAGGGTGGCGTCGTAGCGGCTGGTCTCGGCGGTGAGGACCGACCAGTGTCCGGAGGCTTCGGCGATCTCGGTCAAGAAGCGCAGCACGGCGGCGACGCCCGGGCCGTCGACGACGGTGTCAGGCCAGACCGAGAACTCGATCTCCTCCTCGTCGTACGGGAGCCCGAAGAACCAGACCGCACCGAAGCGCGCCCGGAACGCGAACGACGTCCCCTCGCCCTCCAGGTCGTCCGCCCAGGTCCGGAAGAGCTCGGCGATGGCCGGCCGCACGGGATGCAGTCGGGGGTAAGGGTGCTCCGTCTCCGTCTCGTCGGCGACCGCGCGCAGGCGTTCCAGCACGGCGATCCACTCGGCCCGCGTCACGTCCGGGACCCGAATGTCCCTCAGGCTGCCGTCGACGTGGAAGACACGGCACATCCAGGGCTCGGGCAGACACCGCGCCCGTGCACCGTACTCACCGATGTGTACGTCCTCGCACCCCGACAACGTTGCCCCCCTTTTCCCGTCGCGTCGAGGGTAACCGGCACTCCTGGGGGCGTTCGCGGTGGGGATGAGATGCTCCGTGGATGGACCACGACCTCGAAGTCAGCGCTCTGGCGATCAACGTCACGATCCCCGAGGCGCTCCGGTGGACGGATACGCGGCGGGGTGAGGCGTTCACGCTGACCACGCTCAACGTCAGGCTCCTGCCGGACGGTCACCTCGCCGTCAAGGCCTACGGGCGGCCCGTCGCAGGCGGGCGGGGGGCGTACGTGTCGTTCCCGGTTCCCGATGAGCCCGCGCTGGCGGCCCTGGTCTCCGAGGCCGCCGGGCGTGCCGCGGGGCTGTGGGCGGCGCACCGCGGCCTCGGCTGATCCCCCCCTCCCCCCTGGCATCAACTCCCCTTCTCTACAGCCTTGTTGTCGCAGTGGCGCGATGCGCGCGTGACCGATGTGACGCGTGGGGAAGCGTGGCCTCACGTGGCTGGTGTGTAAGCCGTGGACAACGGCTCAAACCTTACGCACATATTGCACACATCCTCTCTCCAACCCGGTTCCCATGCTCTAGATTGACCATGCTTCAGCTGATCGCGCCGGACCCGCGCGATCGGTTCTCGCGCACCTGCGTGCCATACGGGGATGGTGGGGGGCCTCCCCGGGCTGAGGAACAGTGCAAGGCGAGCGCGTCGACCACTGGGACCTGGGGGGTTCTGTGCGGCAAGGGGGATTACTGAGCCCGTTTCCGTCTGCGCGTGAGCGCCTGACGAACGGGCAGATCAGTCGACCGTCGATGGACTGGGAGCAGCGGTACCGCCGTACCGTGATCACCAGCGACACGGTGGCCACCGCGCTCGTGGTGGGCACAATAGGGGACTTCTTCGGGGCCAGGGACGCGGCCGACTGGCACGAGAAGTGGGGAATTCTGGCCTTCGGCACCGAACTGCTGGTGCTGGGGGCGCTCGCGGTGAGCCGGTCGTGGGCTCCGGCGGTGCTCGGGCAGGGGGCCGAGGAGTTCCGGCGGCTCGGGCGTTCGCTGTTCATGGCGACCGTCGCCCTGGCGCTCGGCGGGATCGCGCTGACCTCGCGGAACATCAAGTTGTGGATCTTCGTCGCGATTCCCGCGATCGCACTGGTCACCATGACGGCGCGGTATCTGCTGCGGCTGTGGCTGCACAAGCAGCGGAAGGAGGGGCGCTGTCTGCGGCCGGTGCTCGCCGCCGGGAGCAGGGCGACGGTACGCGACCTGATCACCCGGACGCGGAAGTTCCCGCACCTCGGGTGGCGGGTGGACGCGGTGTGCACGACGGACGGGCTCGGGGCCGACGGCGGCCGGCTCGACGGGGTGCCGGTCGTGGGCCGCCTCGCGGACGTCGCCGACCATGTGCACCGCGACGGCTTCCGGGTCGTCGCGGTCACCCCGGACCCGCACTGGTCGCCGGGCCGGCTGCGGCGGCTGGCGTGGAACCTGGAGGGCAGCGACGCCGAGATGGTGGTGGCACCGGTGCTGATGGAGGTGGCCGGGCCGCGGCTGCACGTGGACGCGGTGCTCGGCATACCGCTGCTGCGGGTCAGCATGCCGGCGTTCACCGGGGGCCGCCGGGCCGTCAAGGAGGTCGTCGACCGGCTGGGCGCGGCGGTGCTGCTCGTGCTGCTCGCGCCGCTGATGCTGGCCGTCGGGGTCCTCGTCCTGGTCGACAGCCGGGGCGGGGTGCTCTACCGGCAGCGCAGGGTCGGCAAGGACGGCCGGGAGTTCATGATCCTGAAGTTCCGGACCATGGTCGCCGGGGCCGACCGGGCGCGCGAGGAGCTGGCCGGGCGGAACGAGGGCGCGGGGCTGCTGTTCAAGATGCGCCGCGACCCGCGGGTGACACGCGTGGGCGCGGTCCTGCGCCGGTACTCGCTCGACGAGCTCCCGCAGCTCGTCAACGTACTCGCCGGGTCGATGTCGCTGGTGGGCCCGCGGCCTCCGCTGCCGGAGGAATCCGCGGCGTACAGCCCGGACATCCGCCGGAGGCTGCTGGTGAAGCCCGGGCTGACCGGCCTGTGGCAGATCAGCGGGCGCAGCGACCTGTCGTGGGAGGAGGCCGTGCGGCTCGACCTGCGGTACGTGGAGGACTGGTCGCTGGCGCTGGACACGGTGATCCTCTGGAAGACCTTCCGCGCGGTGATCCATGGTCAGGGGGCGTACTGATGCGCGGAGTCGGGGAATCGGGCGGGGCTGGGCGGAGGGTGGGCCGTGAGGGTCCGTCCGGGGGGAAGGAGCGGGTCGTGAGGGTGAGCGTGTTCGGGCTCGGGTACGTGGGCTGCGTGTCGGCCGCGTGCCTGGCCAGTCTGGGGCACGAGGTCATCGGGGTGGACGTGAACCCGGTGAAGGTCGACCTCGTCAACGGCGGCCGGGCGCCGGTGGTCGAGGAGGGGATCGGCGAGCTGGTCGCCGGGGTCGTCGAGGCCGGGGCGCTGCGCGCCACCACCGACGTCCGGGAGGCGATCGCGGGCAGCGACGTGTCGCTGGTCTGCGTGGGGACGCCGTCGGCGGCCAACGGCAGCCTGTGCACCGGCTACTTGGAGCGGGTCACCGAGGAGATCGGCGCGGCGCTCGCCGAGCGGGGCGGGCGGCACACCGTCGTGTACCGGTCCACCATGCTGCCGGGCACCTGCCTGAACCTGCTGGTGCCGATCCTGGAGAAGTACCTCGGCGGCACCGTCGGCGTGGACGTGGGCGTGGCGGTCAATCCGGAGTTCCTGCGCGAGGGCACGAGCGTGCGGGACTTCTTCGACCCGCCGAAGACCGTCATCGGCGAGCTCGACGCGGCCGGCGGCGACGTGGTGGAGTCCCTGTACGACGGGCTGCCCGGACCGGTGTTCCGGGTGCCGGTGCCGACGGCCGAGGCGATCAAGTACGCGGACAACGCCTTCCACGGCCTCAAGATCGGCTTCGCGAACGAGCTGGGCGCGGTGTGCCAGGCGCTCGGGGTCGACTCGCACCAGGTGATGGACGTGTTCCTGGCCGACCGGAAGCTGAACATCAGCCCCGCCTATCTGCGGCCCGGCTTCGCCTTCGGGGGCTCCTGCCTGCCCAAGGACTTACGCAGCCTCGTCCACGCGGCGCGGCGGGCCGACGTGTCGGTGCCGATCCTCTCGCACGTCCTGGTCTCCAACGCCGACCACCTCCAGCGAGCGGTCGAGCTGGTCGAGCGGACCGGGAAGCGGCGGGTGGGCCTCTTCGGGCTCTCCTTCAAGCCCGGCACCGACGACCTGCGCGAGAGCCCCCTCGTCGAACTGGCGGAACGGCTCTTCGGCAAGGGGTACGACCTCCGGATCCACGACGCCAACGTGAACCTCTCCCGGCTGCTCGGCGCGAACCGCGAGTACATCGAGAACCGGCTGCCGCACCTGGCGCAGCTGCTCGCCGACACCGTCGACGAGGTGCTCGACCACGCCGAGGTGTGCCTGGTCGGGACCAGGGATCCGGCCGTCCTCGCGGCACTCCCCCACGGGGGCGGGCCGCTGATCGTCGACCTCGTCCGCCTTCCCGACGCCGACGCGCGCCGGGCCGAACCGGGGTACGTGGGCCTTGCCTGGTGACGAGACCGGCCGCGGCGGGAACCGCCGGCGCGCGCTGATCCTGGTGGAGAACCTGTCGGTGCCGTTCGACCGGCGGGTGTGGCAGGAGTGCCTGACGCTCCGGGACGCGGGCTGGGAGGTACACGTCATCTGCCCCGCGGGCCACAAGCGGGACACCGAGCGCGAGGCGGTGATCGACGGGGTGCGGATCCACCGCTATCCGCTGCGCGCGGCCACCGGAGGGCCCGCCGGCTATCTGCGGGAGTACGGCTCCGCGCTCTGGCACACGGCCAGGCTGGCCCGGAGGGTCGGTCCGGTCGACGTCGTCCACGCCTGCAACCCGCCCGACCTGCTGTTCCTGCCGGCGCGGTGGCTGAAGCGGCGCGGGGCGCGGTTCGTCTTCGACCAGCACGACCTGGTGCCCGAGCTGTACCTGTCCCGGTTCGACCGCGGCGAGGACCTGCTGTACCGGGCGGTGTGCGCGCTGGAGCGGATGACGTACCGGGCGGCGGACGTGGTGCTCGCCACGAACGAGAGCTACCGGGACGTCGCGGTGCGCCGTGGCGGACGGCGGGCCGAGGACGTGTTCGTGGTGCGCAGCGCGCCCGACACCGAGCGGTTCCGTCCCGTGCCGCCCGAGCCGGAGCTGAAGCGCGGCAAGCCGCATCTGCTGTGCTACCTGGGTGTGATGGGGCCGCAGGACGGTGTCGACTACGCGCTGCGGGCGCTGGCGAAGCTCCGCGACGAGGTGGGGCGCACCGACTGGCACGCGGTGTTCGTGGGCGGCGGGGACACCTTCGACGCGATGGTGGAGTTGTCGCGGCGGCTGGGACTCGCGGACCGGGTCGAGTTCACGGGGCGGGTGCCGGACGCCGATCTGGTGCGCTACCTGTCGACGGCGGACGTGTGCCTCTCCCCCGACCCGCGCAATCCGCTCAACGACGTGTCGACGATGAACAAGGTCCTGGAGTACATGGTGATGGGCCGGCCGATCGTCTCCTTCGACCTGCGGGAGGCGCGGGTCTCCGCCGGTGACGCGGCCCTGTACGCGCCGGCGAACGACGAGGGCGAGTTCGCGCGGCTGATCGCGCTGCTCCTCGACGACCCGGAGAAGCGGGCCCTGATGGGGAAGGCCGGCCAGGAGCGGATCGGCGGGCCGCTGGCCTGGCGGAACTCCCAGCGCGCGCTGCTCGCCGCGTACGCCGCCGCGCTGTCGGGCGGTGTCCGGGGCCGGGCGGGGACGGGGCCGCGCCGTTGAGCGACGACACGATACGCCTGGTCAGCCTGGGTCGGATCCTCCGTCGGCGTTGGCGGCTCCTCACCCTCCTCGCGCTGGCGGGCGCGCTCGTCGGGCACGGCACCTCGCTGCTGCTGCCGCCGCGCTACACGACCTCGGTGTCGGTGCTGCTCCCGGGCGCGTGGGAGGAGCGGGAGCTGCTGACGCAGGCGCAGATCGCGACCAGTTCGGTGGTGGTCGACCGGGTGGCCGCCTCGCTCGCGTGGAGCGGGGTGGACGGCGTCGAGCTGCGGAAGCGGATCACCGCGGAGGCGGCCGAGGGGAACATCATCAGGATCTCGGGCACGGCCGACACCCCGGTCCGGGCGCAGCGGCTCTCCGACACGGCGGCCCGGGAGTTCGTCGCCTTCGCGACCCGGGTGGTCGGCGGGAACGCCGACCCGGGGGCGGAGACGCGGCTCGAAGCGCTGCGGAGGTCGGTGGAGACGGCGGGCCGCCGCATCACCGAGCTGGCCGACGCCGCCGACCCCGGGCGGACGGTGGAGAGCGTGCAGGCCCGTACGGAGCTGGAGAAGCTGCGTACGGCGCTGCGTGACGCCATGACGAAGCTGGACGAGACGGACCCGGCGGCCGGAAAGTCGGGGAAGGTGTCGATGGTCGTGATGGGCCCCGCGGTCCGGCCGGCGGGCGAGGCTCCGCCGACCCGGGTCCAACTCGTCGTCGCGGGCGCCCTGTTGTTCTTCCTCCTTGCCGTCGTCGGGCATTTCACCGCCGCGCGGATGAGCCGCCGGCCGCGTACCGAGGAGGAGATCGCGGCCGCGCTCGGCGCGGTGCCCGTCGGATCCGTGGACGTGCCCGGCGGGCGTCCCGTGCTCCGTCCCGGGGCGCGCGGTCCCGGGGCCTGGCTGCGTCGACTGCTCGGGCTCGACGTCCGCTGGGACGTGCCGGTGCCGAGGGGGTCCGGCGACGCCTCGGGGCGGCGGATCCGCTACCGGCGGGTGTGCGCCCGGCTCCGGGAGCGGCTGCCGGCCGCCGGCCGGCTCCTCGTCGTCGTCCCGGACGGCGACGAGATCGCCCGCAGGGCCGCCGGGGAGCTCATCGCCGAGGCCGGGAGCACCGCCTCCCAGGACGGCGGCGGTCCGGCGCTGAAGGTCGTGGGGGTGACGGTGGCGCATCCGCTGCTGCCGGACCGGGACGGCGAGTCGGGCGTGGTGGTCGTGGTCAGCCCGGGCAGCTGGACCTCGGGCGAGCTCGCGGGGATCGCCGGGGCGTGCGCGGACGCCCGGCAGGACGTCGTCGGCCTCGTCGTCGCGGGGGCGGTACGGGGCCGGCCGGCGGGAGGCGCCCGGTGACGACGCGTACGGAGGAGGAGCCGGCGGCCGCCGCTCCGCTGATCGACCTGCAGACGCTGCTCGCGGCGGTGCGCAGGCGGCGCGGGCTGTGGTCCTCGCTGGCGCTGTTCGGGCTGCTCGCGGGCGCGGTGCTCGCCGTCGTGCTCGTGCCGCCGCCGACGGCGTCGGCGAAGGTGCTGGTGGCGCACCAGGAGGACCAGCCGAACGATCCGGGGACGCTGATCCGTACCGATGTCGCGCTGCTGCACACCACCCGGATCGCGGGCGCGGCGCTGCGGTCGCTCGACTCCCCCGAGAGGCCGGAGGACTTCATGGAGGAGTACGAGGGGCTCGGGCTCACCAACAACCTGATGGAGATCACGGTCTCGGGCGACAGCGAGGCGGAGGCGGTGGCCCGTGCCGGGGCGCTCGCCGACGCGTTCGTCGCCGATCACGTGCGGCGGCTGAGGGAGTCTGCGGACGCCGAGGCGAAGGCGCTGCTCGACCAGCGCGACCGCATGCGGGACGAACTGGCCCGGGTCAACGGGGCGATTGCCGAGGGGGCGCGGGAGAAGGAGTCGAAGGCGCCGGCGGACATGGAGTCGCTCTTCGCGCGCCGGGCCGAACTCACCTCGCGGATCTCGGACTTCGACCAGCGTGCGGCGCAGGCCCGGGTCGGCACCCCGCGTCTCGTCGCGGGTACGCAGATCGTGGACGCCCCGCGTCCGGTGCCGTACTCGCTGCCGAAGTCCGTCGCCGCCGACGCGGCGATCGGCCTTGCCCTCGGGCTCGCGCTCGGCCTCGCGGTGGCGGCGGTCTCCTCTGTGGTGGCGGATCGTCCCGTGCTGCGCCGGGAGATCGCCGCTCACCTCGGCGCCTCGGTCGTCGCGGAGCTGCCGCGCCGGCCGTGGCCGTGGCAGCGGCGGCGCCCCCGGGAGGCGCGGGAGCGGCTCGCCCGGTCGCTGGCGCGGACGGTGCGCGGCGCGGCGGGCCCGGTGTCGCTGCTCGAACTCGGCTGTGCGCGGGAGACGGCGGCGGTCGCCCTGGACCTCGCGCGGGCGCTGGGCGCGGACGGTCCGGTGGCGGTGATCGACGGGCTGCCGGGGCTGCCGCTGGCGGGCCGCCGCCCGGTCCCGGGGGATCCGGTGGTGGTGGACGGCGAGGGCGCGGTGGAGTTGTCGCACCGGGAGCGCCGGCTCGGCGTCGGTTCGGTGGCGCCGGGTGCGGCGTGGGCGGACCTGTCGTATCTCGGGGCGCGGACGGTGCTGTTCGTACGCGCCGGGTACGGGAGCGTCGCCTGGCTGCACGCCGTGGCCCGGCACCTCGCCGACCAGCGGGTGCCGGTGGTCGGCGTGGTGCTGGTGGATCCCGATCCGCGCGACCGGACCGACGGCACCCTGTGGGACGGGGCGCCGCCCGGGCCGCGGCGCGGGCCGGGCGAGCAGCGGTTTCCGCGGAGCGGTGGGGGTACCTCCCCCGCCCTTGAGGCCGCGAAGGAGGGCCGGTGGCGGACCGAGCGGCTGCCGGTGCGGGCGGCGCGGGTCCCGGACAGCGACCAGGAGGCACGGTAGGGATGTGTGGCATCGCGGGTACGTACCGGTGGCCGGACGGGAAGGCGGTGGCCGACCGGCTCACCGAGACGCTGGCGCACCGGGGCCCCGACGGGGCGGGCCGGTACAGCCGTCGCGTCGGGGACGTCGAGGTGCACCTGGGGCACCGCCGGCTGGCGGTGGTCGACCTGTCGGAGACGGGCGCCCAGCCGATGGAGTCGGACGGTCTGGTCCTCACCTACAACGGCGAGCTGTACAACGCGCCCGAGCTGCGGGCCGAGTTGGCGTCCGCCGGGGTGCGGTTCCGGGGTACGTCGGACACCGAGGTGCTCCTGGAGGCGTGGCGGCGGTGGGGCACGGACTGCCTGCCCCGGCTGCGGGGCATGTTCGCGTTCGGAATCTTCGACGAGCGCACCGGTGAACTGGTGCTCGCGCGGGACCAGTTGGGCATCAAGCCGCTGTTCCTGCTGCGGCGCGGCGAAGGGCTGGTGTTCGCGTCGGAGCTGAAGGCGCTCGCGGCCGTGAGCGGCGGGGCGCTGGAGGTGGACCACGGGGCGCTGGTGGCCTCGCTGTTGTACTACTGGGTGCCGGACTCGCGGTGCGCGTTCCGGGAGGCGGAGAAGCTGCCGCCGGGGAGCTGGCTGCGGTGCCGGCCGGACGGGCGGGTGGAGCGCGGGCGGTTCTGGGACCTGCGGGAGGTCGCCGCCGAGGGGCGGGACCGGGCCCGCGCGGGCGAACTCCCCGACCTGGCGGCCGTCGTCGAGGAGTCCACCCGGCGTCATCTGCTCTCCGACGTGCCGGTGGCGACCTTCCTCTCCGGCGGTCTCGACTCCAGTTATCTGACCGCGCTCGCCGCCCGTGACCGGCCGGGGATCTCCGCCTACACGATCGGCTTCCGCGCCGAGGACGCCCGGTTCGAGGC
This sequence comes from Streptomyces sp. R302, assembly GCF_012927245.1. Classification (GTDB taxonomy): domain Bacteria; phylum Actinomycetota; class Actinomycetes; order Streptomycetales; family Streptomycetaceae; genus Streptomyces. Next base: position 311,490 of record NZ_JABBGE010000005.1, on the reverse strand, counting down.
GATGCCGGACGACCTGCGCTACGCACGGCAGGTGGCCGGAAGGTTCGGGGTCGAGCTGCACGAGATCGAGATCGCCCCGGACGTCCTGGAGCTGCTGCCCCGGATGACGTACCACCTGGACGAGCCGATCGGGGATCCGGCGGCGATCAACACCTTCCTGATCTGCTCGGCGGCCCGGGAGGCCGGGGTCAAGGTGTTGCTGTCGGGGATGGGCGCGGACGAGCTGTTCGCCGGCTACCGCAAGCACCTGGCCAATCTGGTGGCGCTGCGCTACCAGCGGGTGCCCCGGCCGCTGCGGCGGGCCGTGTCCGGCGTGGTGGACCGGCTTCCGGTCGCGACCGCCCGGCGGGGGTACCGGTCGGTGCGGTTCGCGAAGCGGTTCCTGTCCTTCGCGGAGCTGCCGGAGGAGACGGCGTTCCGCCGCAGCTACACGATGTACGACCGGGCCGAGCTGCTCGACCTGGTCGATCCGGACCTGGCGGGGACGGTCGACGACGTGCTGGCCGAGCACGCGGACGTCTACCGGGACAACGACCTCGACGACTTCGTCAACCGGATGTGCCTGGGCGACGCCCGGATGTTCCTGCCGGGCCTCAACCTCGCCTACACGGACCGGGCGAGCATGGCGGCGTCGACCGAGGTGCGGGTGCCGTTCGTGGACGTCGAGGTGGTCAGGGCGGCGTTCGCCGTGCCCGGCTCCCGGAAGATCGTCGGACGGCGGGGCAAGGCCGTCCTGAAGGAGGCGGCGTCCTCGGTCCTGCCCCGGGAGGTCGTCCACCGGCCCAAGGGCCTGTTCAGCGCCCCGCTGCGGGCGTGGATGAGCCGGGACCTCGCGCCGCTGGTCCGCGAGGTGGTGCACGACGGCGAGCTGGTCCGCTCCGGGCTGCTGCGGCGCGACGCGCTGCGGCGGCTGGTCGCCGAGGACGCGGCCGGCCACCACGACTACTCCAAGCACCTGTGGCACGTCCTGACCCTGGAGTACTGGTACCGCGGCGCGACCTCCGCGTCCGGCCAGGGCCCTTCCCTCACTGCGTAGAGACAAGAGGACTTCGGTGAAGCAAGTCGTGCAGAACTACAGGAGCGGCGAGCTGGCGCTGCTCGACGTGCCGGTGCCCGGGTGCAAGCCGGGCGGGGTGCTCGTACGGACCGCCTATTCGCTGATATCCACCGGGACCGAGCTGATGAAGGTCTCCGAGGCCGGCATGTCGATGGTGGGCAAGGCCCGTTCGCGGCCCGACCAGGTGGCGAAGGTCGTCCAGAGCGTCGCCGTCAACGGGGTGCCCGCCACCTACCGCAAGGTGATGGGCAAGCTCGACTCGTACACGCCGCTGGGCTACTCGCTGTGCGGGGTGGTCGAGCAGGTCGGCGCCGGGATCGACGACGTGAAGGTCGGCGACCTGGTGGCCTGCGCGGGCAACGAGCACGCGCTGCACGCCGAGGTGAACTGGGTGCCGAAGAACCTCTACACCCCCGTGCCGGACGGTCTCGCGCCCCGCGACGCGGCCTTCGGGACCGTCGGCTCGATCGCGCTCCAGGGCCTGCGCCAGGGCGAGCCGCGGCTCGGCGAGGTGGCGCTGGTCATCGGCCTCGGGCTGATCGGCCAGCTCCTCGCGCAGCTGCTGACCGCGGCGGGCGTCCGGGTGGTCGGCGTCGACCCCGACCCGGAGCGGTGCGCGCTCGCCGAGCGGCTCGGCGCGGTGGCCTGCGGCGACCCGGACTCGGCGGCGGTGGCGCACGCGGTCGCCGAGCTGACCTCCGGGCACGGCGTGGACCAGGTGTACCTGGCGGCGGGCGGGAGCAGCAACCAGCCGGTGGAGCTGGCCGCCCGGCTGTGCCGCGACCGGGGCCGGGTCGTCGACATCGGCAAGTGCCGCCTGGACCTGCCGTGGAACGCGTACTACGAGAAGGAGCTCGACGTCCGGTTCTCCCGGAGTTACGGCCCCGGGCGCTACGACCCCGAGTACGAGCTGGAGGGCCGCGACTATCCGATCGGCCACGTCCGCTGGACCGAGCGGCGGAACCTCGCCTGCTTCCTCGACCTGGCCGCCCGGGGCCGGGTCGACGTGGGGCCGCTGGTGTCCCACGTCGCCGACTTCGACGACGCCGTGGAGACGTACGGGCGGCTGAAGGACGGCGGCCTGAAGGCGGTGGCGGTGCTGTTCCGGTACCCCGAGGGGCCGGCGGCGGAGGCGGACGGCGGGGCACCGGCGGTGGCCGTGCCCGCCGTACCGCGCGGTGGCGGGGCGCCGGCCCGGGTCGCGGGGCGGCCGGTGCGGCTCGCGTTCGTCGGCGCGGGGAACTACGCGTCCTCGATGCTGCTGCCGCACCTGACCGGACGCGAGGGCGTCGAGCTGTCGGCGGTCGTCACCACGACGGCGCTGTCGGCGGCGAACGCGCGGCGGACGTTCGGCTTCGTCCGGGCCACCACCGACCTGGACGCCGTCCTCGGCGACCCGACCGTCGACGCGGTGTTCGTCGTCACCCGCCACAGCTCGCACGCCGACCTCACCCGGCGGGCGCTGCTCGCCGGGAAGGCGGTGTTCGTGGAGAAGCCGCTGGCGCTCACCGGGGACGAGCTGGCCGGGGTCCTGGCGGCCGTGGCGGAGTCCGGCAACGACCGGGTCCAGGTGGGCTTCAACCGCCGGTTCGCGCCGCTGCTGCGGGAGGCCCAGGAGCGGTTCGGCGTCCGGACCGGCCCGGCGAGTCTGCGCTACCTCGTGAACGCGGGCCGGCTCGATCACGGCAGCTGGTACCTCCGGGCGGGCTCCGAGGGCTCGCGGTTCACCGGCGAGGGCGGCCACTTCATCGACACGGCGAGCCGGCTGCTCGGCGCCGACCCGGTGTCGGTGTACGCGGTCGCCCCGCCCGGCCACGACGACCTCCAGGTGGTGCTCGGCTACCCGGACGGCTCCACCGCGACCCTGAGCTACGTCACTGGCGGCGCGCCCGGCTTCCCGAAGGAGACGGTGGACCTGGTCGCGGACGGCAGGGTGCTGCGGTTCGACGACTTCGTCCGCGCCTCGGTGTACGACGGCCGCAGGCGGTGGGTGAGTTCGCGGCTGCCGAAGGCGCGGGACAAGGGGCAGTCGGCCGAACTGGCCGCGTTCGTCAAGGCCGTGCGGACCGGCGGTCCGATGCCGGTGCCGCTGGAGTCCCTGGTCGCCACGACGGCGGCCACGCTCGCCGTACCGGCGTCCCTCGCCGCCGGGGTACCGGTGACGCTCGCCGGCGGTCCGGCGACGGCGGCGGCCCGATGACCAGGAGCACACGCGCCGGCAGCGCGCGCACCATGAGCGCCGGCTGGTACCTCCGGCGGCTGTCCCGGATGGGTCCCCGGGAGGTCGGCGGCCGGGTCGGCGACGCGGTGCGCAGGCGGCGGTGGCGGTCGGCGCGGCCGGTGTTCCCGACGGTGACCGGCGGCCGCTTCACCGCGGTGCTGCCCGCCGGGACGCTCGCGGCGGTCCCGCCGGACGCCGCGAAGCGGCTGCTGGCGGAGGCCGACCGGCTGATGGCCGGGCAGGCCGTGTACTTCGGGGTGGCGCGCGACGACCTGGTCGCCCCGGACTGGTGGTACGACCCGAAGACCGGGCGCCGGGCGCCGTGGGGGTACGCCTTCGACGTGCCGTACCGGGACGAGGAGGCGGTCGGGGACGTCAAGCAGATCTGGGAGCTGTCCCGGCACCAGTACCTCACCGTGCTCGCCGCCGCCTACGCGCTCTCCGGCGACGAGCGGTACGCGGAGCGGGTGGACGCGCACCTGCGGTCCTGGTGGGCGGCGAACGCGCCGCTGCGCGGGGTGCACTGGACCAGCGGCATCGAGCTGGGTATCCGGCTCCTGTCCTGGGTGTGGGTCCGGCGGCTCCTCGACGGCTGGCCGGGCGCGCCCGGTCTGTTCGAGGAGAACCCGGTGGCGCTCCGCCAGATCTGGCACCACCAGCGCTGGCTGGCGGCCTTCCCCAGCCGGGGCTCCTCGGCGAACAACCACGTCGTCGCCGAGGCCGCCGGGCAGCTCGCGGCGGCCTGCGCCTTCGGCTGGTTCCCCTCCTCGGCGCGGTGGCGGGCCGACGCGCTGCGCTCCCTGGAGCGGCGGCTGCGCGGCAACACCTTCCCCTCCGGGCTGAACCGGGAGCTGGCCACCGAGTACCACGGCCTGGTCCTCGAACTGGGCCTGGCGGCGGTGGCCGAGGCCGACACGGCCGGTGTGCCGGTCCCGAGGACCGTCCGGCTGGTGCTGCTGCGGATGACGGACGCGCTCGCGGCCGTCGTCGACGACCGGCTGCGGCCGCCGCGCCAGGGCGACGCGGACGACGGCCACGGCCTGGTCGTCGACGGGCCGGACACCGACCGCTGGGGTTCGCTGCTCGCCACCGGGGACGCCGTCTTCGGCAGGCTCTCCTGGTGGCCGGAGGTGCCCGGCACCGACGTGCGCACCGCGCTCCTCGCCGCGCTCGTCCGCCCGTACGGGAAGGGCGGCGCCGCACCGGCCGTGTCCCGCCCGCGGGTCCGCCCGGCCCACTTCGCCGACGCGGGCCTCACCGTGCTGCGGGGCCCGGGCGGGATCTGGTGCCGCTGCGACGGCGGTCCGCACGGCTTCCTGTCGATCGCCGCGCACGCCCACGCGGACGCGCTCTCCGTGGAGGTGCGGCACGACGGCGTCGACGTGCTCGCGGACCCGGGGACGTACTGCTACCACGGGCAGCCGGAGTGGCGGAGCTACTTCCGCTCGACCCTCGCCCACAACACGCTGCAGTGGGACGGCGCCGACCAGTCCGTCTCCGGCGGCCCGTTCCTGTGGACCCGGCACGCCCGCACCCGCGTCCTGGTCGCGGACGTCGCGGACCTCCCGGACGACTCCGGCGGGCAGCCGTCCCGGTGGTGTGCGGAACACGACGGATACGAGGGCGTGGCGCACCGCCGGACGGTGGAACTGACCGCGCCATCCGGGGAGTTACGGATCGTCGACGAGGTCCACGGCAGGCGCGGGCGGGTGCGTCTCGCCTTCCATCTGGGTCCGTCGGTCGCCGCGGAGCTGGTGGGGAACCGGGCGGTGCTCACCTGGCCGTCGCCGGAGGGCGAGGAGCGTTCGGCGGTGCTCGATCTGCCCGGGGAGCTGTCGTGGCGGGCCCACCGGGGGGAGAGCGCTCCTCCGCTGGGATGGTACTCCGCGGGTTTCGGCCGCAAGGAGCCGGCCACCGCGCTGATCGGCAGCGGCTCCGCCGACGGCGCGGCGGGGTTCACCACCGTGCTCAGGTTCCACGGCCGGGGGGCGCGTGGTGAGTGAGGAGCGGCGCCGGCCGGCGACTCCGGTGGGCGGCCGGCATGACCGCTGACCGCATGCCGAAGGCCGTCGGGGCGGCCTGGGCGCTGCTCGCCCTCAACACGCTCGGCTCCGCCGGGGCGAAGACCGTCGTCGCGATCCCGCGTTCCCTCATCCAGATGGTGACCATGGGCGCGCTGGTCGTCGCCTTCGCGCTCGCGCTCGCCGTGAACCGGCCGCTGCGCGTGCGGCCCAGTGCCTTCGTCTTCCTGCTGACCCTGCTGCTGGTGCCGAGCGTGATCGCCGGTCTGCACCTGGAGGTCGGGTTCGGGGCGCTGTTCCGGTGCGCCCGGCTGGCGCTGTTCGTGGCCACGCTGTGGCTGCTGACCCGCTGGTGGAACGGCGGCCTGGGCTTCGTACGCCTGCACGTCCGGATGTACGTCGCGGTGCTCTGCCTGGTGGCCGCGGGTCTGGTCGTGGCGCCCGGCACGGCGATGCCCGAGTACTACGGCGGGCGGCTCGTCGGGGCGCTGTGGCCGCTGACGCCGCCGCAGATCGGGCAGTACGCGGCGGTGGTCGTCGGGCTCACGGTGCTGCTCCTGCTCGGCCGCCGGACGACCGTGTCCGGCGCGGCGGTGGTGGTCGTGCCGGCGCTGGTGCTGCTCGCGATGACGCACACCCGGACGGCGACGCTCGGGCTGCTCATCGGCCTGGCGCTCGCGATCGGCTCGCTGTTCCTGACGAGCGCGGCGGCCCGCCGGGTGTTCGCCTGGGCGGTGCTGTGCGCCACGGTGGCCGCGGTGGTGTTCGGTTCGGCGCTGCGGGCGTGGTTCCTGCGCGGGCAGAGCCAGGAGAACTTCGCCAACCTCACCGGCCGGGCGAAGGTCTGGGACGCGCTGCTCGCGGCGCCCCGGACGGCCGGGGAGCGGTTCCTCGGCGTGGGCCTGGGCGACAAGTCCTTCGACGGGCTGCCGATCGACAACAGCTGGCTGGCCGTCTACCACGAGCAGGGTCTCCTCGGCGTGACGCTGGTGGCGGCGCTGCTCCTCGTCCTCGGCGGGGTGGCGCTGCTGCGGCCGCCGTCGCTGCCGCGGGCGTGCGCGATCTTCCTGATCGGCTACTGCGCGCTCTCCACGTACACCGAGGTCGGGCTCGGTGACGCCTCGGCGTATCTGCTGCATCTGGCCCTGGCCGCCTCGCTGTTGGCGGCTCCGGCCCCCGTACCGGCCCCGGTGGCGGCCGAGCCGCCCGTCCGGCGCGTGCCGCTGTGGGCGAGGAGGTGACCTGAGCATGCGTGTCCTCGTGGTGCACAACCGCTACTCCTCGGCGCAGCCGAGCGGCGAGAACAGGGTCGTGGACGAGGAGGTGGCGCTGCTGCGTGCGGCCGGCCACGAGGTGGGCCTGTTCGAGCGGCGCAGCGACTCGATCGGCGCCCGGTCCCTGCTGGGGAAGGCGGCGGTGCCGCTCCTCGTGCCGTGGAATCCGGCGGTGCGTACGGAGCTGGCGGCGCGGCTGCGGGCCGAGCGGCCGGAGGTGGTGCACGTCCACAACGTCTTCCCGCTGCTGTCGCCGTCGGTCCTCGCCGCCTGCGCCGACGCCGGCGTGCCGGTGGTCGCCACGCTGCACAACTACACGCAGGTGTGCCCGCCGGGCACCCTGCACCGGGACGGGCGGGCGTGCGGCGAGTGCGTGGGGGCGCCGGTGCCGCTGGCGGCGGTCCGGCACGGCTGCTACCGGGACTCGCGCCTGGCGACGGTGCCGCTCGCGGTCGGTCTGGCGGTCAACCGGCGCCGCTGGTGGTCCGGTGTGGACCGCTTCCTGTGCATCTCGGCGGCGCAGCGGGAGGTGCTGGTCCGGTCCGGCATGCCGGCCGGGCGCCTCGCGGTGAAGCACAACTTCGTGCCGGACCCGGGCGCGGTCCGTACGGCTCCCGGCCGGCATCTGCTGTTCCTCGGCCGGCTCACGGAGGCCAAGGGGGTACGGCTCCTGATGGCCGCGTGGGAGGAGCTGGCGGCGGGCGGCGGGGTGGGCGTGCCGCTGGTGATCGCCGGGGCGGGGCCGCTGGACCGGGAGGTGGCGGCCTGGGCGGAGGGCCGGGAGGACGTGCGGTACGTCGGCCTGTACGACCCGGCGCGGGTCCGGGAGGCGGTGGCCGGGGCGGTGGCGGTGGTGGCCCCGTCGGAGGCCAGGGAGACGTTCGGTCTGGTGGCGGCGGAGGCGATGGCGGCGGGGGTGCCGGTGGTGGCCGCGGGCCACGGAGGCTTCTCCGAGCTCGTCGAGGACGGGGTGACCGGGCTGCTGCACCGTCCGGGCGACGCCGCCTCGCTGGCGTCGACGGTGCGCCGGATCGCCGCCGACCCGGGCCGCAACGAGGAGATGGGGCGGGCGGCCCGGCGCCGCTACGACCGGTTCTTCAGTCCGGCGGTCGGCCTGGAGCGCCTGGTGGAGGAGTACCGCGCCGCGATCGCGGCGCGGACGGAATCGATGGGGGGCAGTTGATGACACGATGCCGACTCTGCGGCTCGGCGGCGCTGGTGAGCGTCGTCGACCTGGGGGCGACCCCGCCGTGCGAGAGCTTTCTCGCCGCGGACCGGCTCGACCTGCCGGAGCCCGCGTACCCGCTGCACCTGCGGGTCTGCGCCGAGTGCCGGCTCGCGCAGCTCCCGCCGCTGATCACGCCGGAGGAGACGTTCACGGAGTACGCGTACTTCTCCTCGTACTCGACGTCCTGGGTGGAGCACGCGCGGAGCTTCGTGGCGGGCGCGGTGGAGCGGCTGGGGCTCGGCGCGGACGCGTTCGTCGTCGAGGTGGCGAGCAACGACGGGTACCTGCTGAAGCACGTGGTGGAGCGGGGGATCCGCTGCCTCGGCATCGAGCCGTCGGTGAACGTGGGCGCGGCGGCGCGGGAGGCGGGCGTGCCGACGGTCGCGGAGTTCCTGTCGCCGGGGACCGGTGCGGCGGTGCGCGCCGAGCACGGTCCTGCGGACCTGGTCGTGGCGAACAACGTGTACGCGCACGTCCCGGACGTCGTCGGGTTCACCGAGGGGCTGCGGGCGCTGGTCGCCGACGACGGCTGGGTGTCGATCGAGGTGCAGCACCTGCTGACCCTGATCGAGGAGAACCAGTACGACACGATCTACCACGAGCACTTCCAGTACTACACGGTGGAGTCGGCGGCCCGGGCGCTCGCGAGCGGCGGGCTGACGCTGGTGGACGTGGAGCTGCTGCCCACGCACGGCGGGTCGGTCCGGCTGTGGGCCCGCCCGTCCGGGGCGGCCGGCGAGCCCGGCCGGCGGGTGGCGGAGGTCCTGGACCGGGAGAAGGCCGCCGGGCTGCACGAGCTGTCCGGGTACGCCCGCTTCTCCGAGCGGGTGGCGAAGGTGCGCAGGGACCTGCTGCGGTTCCTGATCGAGGCGGCCGAGCGGGGCGAGACGGTCGTCGGCTACGGCGCCCCCGGCAAGGGCAACACGCTGCTCAACCACTGCGGCATCCGGCCCGACCTGCTCGCGTACACGGTCGACCGCAACCCGTACAAGCACGGCAGGTTCACCCCGGGGACCCGGATCCCGATCCTGCCGCCGGAGCGGATCGCCGCCGACCGGCCGGAGTACGTGCTCGTCCTCCCGTGGAACCTGCGGGACGAGCTGGTCGAGCAGCTGTCGTACGTGCACGAGTGGGGCGGCCGGCTGGTCTTCCCCATCCCGGAACTGAGCATCGTCGAGGTGACGCGATGAAGGTCGTCCTGTTCTGCGGCGGTTACGGGCTGCGCATGCGCGCCGGGGCCTCCGACGACGTGCCGAAGCCGATGGCGATGGTCGGCCCCCGGCCGCTGATCTGGCACGTGATGCGCTACTACGCGTACTACGGGCACACCGAGTTCATCCTGTGCCTCGGCTACGGCGCCCACCACATCAAGGAGTTCTTCCTCTCCTACGAGGAGACGACCTCCAACGACTTCGTGCTGCGGGGCGGGCGGACCGAGCTGCTCACCACCGACATCGCCGACTGGACGATCACCTTCGCGCAGACCGGCATCGAGTCGCCGATCGGGGAGCGGCTGCGCCGGGTCCGTCACCATCTGGACGGCGACGAGATGTTCCTCGCCAACTACGCGGACGTGCTCACCGACGCGCCGCTGCCGGAGATGATCGACCGGTTCGCGCGGCGGGACGCCGGAGCGTCGATGATGGTGGTGCCGCCGCAGTCCTCCTTCCACTGCGTGGAACTCGGCGAGGACGGCCTGGTCGGCGGCATCACGCCGGTGAGCGAGCTGCCGCTGTGGGAGAACGGCGGCTACTTCGTCCTCCGTCAGGAGGTCTTCGACCACATACCGGCGGGCGGGGACCTGGTCGCCGACGGCTGCGCCGGGCTGGCGAAGGAGGGCCGGCTCGTCGCCCACCGGCACCGCGGCTTCTGGAAGCCGACGGACACCGTGAAGGAGCGGGCCGCGCTCGACGAGGCCTACGCGCGGGGCGACCGGCCGTGGGCCGTGTGGGAGCGGGACCGGGTCGGAGCGCGGGCGTGATCCGGCTGGGGGCGGGGGCCGTGGCGCGGGTCGTCGCGGTCGGCGCGCACTGCGACGACATCGCGATCGGCGCCGGCGGCACGCTGCTGACGGTCTGCCGGGCCCGGCCGGGCGTCCGCGTCGACGCGCTGGTGCTGACCGGCGGGGGCGGCGAGCGGGAGGCGGAGGAGCGGGCCGCGCTCGCGGCCTTCTGCCCGGACGCCGACCTGCGGCTGACCGTGCTGAAGCTGCCGGACGGCCGGCTGCCCGCGTACTGGGACGAGGCCAAGGCGGCGGTGGAGGAGCTGCGGGCGGGGACGGAGCCGGACGTGGTCCTCGCGCCGCGCACCGCCGACGCGCACCAGGACCACCGGGGCCTGGCCCGGCTGATGCCCACCGCCTTCCGCGACCATCTCGTGCTGGGGTACGAGATCGTCAAGTGGGACGCCGATCTCGGCCGTCCGACGGCGTACCAGCCGCTGACGCCGGAGATCGCCGAGGAGAAGGTCCGGCTGCTGCAGGAGCACTACCCCTCGCAGCGGCACCGGCCCTGGTACGACCGGGAGGCCTTCCTCGGCCTGGCCCGGATCCGCGGCATCGAATGCCACGCGCGCTACGCCGAGGCGTTCGACGTCACCAAACTCACTCTCGATCTGGGGGAATGAATCGTGCGCGTACTGCTGACCGGACACCAGGGGTACCTGGGCACCGTGATGGCCCCGGTCCTGGCGGCCGCCGGGCACGAGGTCGTCGGCCTGGACGCCGGACTCTTCGCCGACTGCGTCCTCGGCCCGGCGCCCTCGGACCCGGCCGGGCACCGGGTGGATCTGCGGGACGTCACGGCCGGGCACGTGGCCGGGGTGGACGCGGTGATCCACCTGGCCGCGCTCTCCAACGACCCGCTCGGCTCGCTGGCGCCGGAGCTCACCTACGACATCAACCACCGGGCGTCGGTGCGGCTCGCCCGGCTGGCCCGGGACGCCGGGGTGCGGCGCTTCCTGTACGCGTCGACGTGCTCGGTGTACGGCGCCGCGGGCGGCGACGAGCTGGTCGGCGAGGACGCGCCGCTGCGCCCGGTGACGCCGTACGCGGAGTCGAAGGTGCGCGTCGAGGACGATCTGCACGCGCTCGCGGACGGCGACTTCACCCCCGTGTACATGCGGAACGCCACCGCCTTCGGTTTCTCGCCCCGGCTGCGCGCCGACATCGTCCTGAACAACCTGGTGGGCCACGCGCTGCTGTCCGGCGAGGTGCTGGTGCTGTCGGACGGCACGCCGTGGCGTCCGCTGGTGCACGCCGCCGACATCGCCCGTGCCTTCACGGCGGCCCTGACGGCTCCTCAGGAGGCCGTGCACGACCGGGCGTTCAACATCGGCAGCGAGGCGAACAACGTCACGGTCGCCGAGATCGCCGAGCAGGTCGCCGAGGCGGTGGAGGGCTCGAAGGTGGTGATCACCGGGGAGACCGGCGCCGACCCGCGCTCGTACCGGGTGGACTTCTCCCGCTTCCGGGCCGCCGTCCCCGGCTTCGACTGCGAGTGGACGGTGAAGCGCGGCGCGCTCGAACTCGCCGACGCCTACCGCGAACACGGCCTGGGCCGGGAGGACTTCGAGCGCCGCTTCACCCGGCTCGCGGTGCTGCGCGGGGCCACCGAGACCGGCACGGTCGACGACACCCTGCGGCGGCGCCGGTGACGACGACGGCCGGCGAGGAGATGCACGCCCTGGTGGAGCGGCTGTACCCGCTGTGCCGGAGCATCACCGGCGACGGGGTCCGGGCCACCTTGGACGTCGTCGGCGAGTACCTCCCGCTCCGGGTGCACGAGGTGCCGACCGGGACGCGGGTGCTCGACTGGACCGTGCCGCAGGAGTGGAACATCCGGGACGCGTACGTCGCCGACGCCACCGGCCGGCGGGTCGTCGACTTCGCCGAGTCCAGCCTCCACGTGCTCGGCTACAGCGTGCCGGTCGCGGCGAGGATGCCGCTGTCCGAGCTCCGCGCCCGTCTGCACACGCTGCCGGACCAGCCGGACCTGATCCCGTACCGCACCAGCTACTACACGCCCGAGTGGGGGTTCTGCCTGGCCCAGAACACCCTGGACGCGCTGCCCGACGGCGAGTACGAGGTGCGGATCGACTCCACGCTCGCCGACGGGCACCTCACCTACGCCGAGCACGTGGTCCCCGGACGGGTCGCCGACGAGGTGATCGTCTCCAGCCACGTCTGCCACCCGGCGCTCGCCAACGACAACCTGGCCGGGATCGCCGTGGCCGTCTTCCTCGCCCGCGCGCTCGCGGAGACGACGCCGTACTACACGTACCGGTTCGTCTTCGCGCCCGGCACCATCGGCGCCATCACCTGGCTGGCCCGCAACGCGGACCGGATCGAGCGGGTGAGGCACGGGCTCGTGCTGGCCTGCGCGGGCGACCGGGGCCGGCTCACGTACAAGCGGAGCAGACGCGGCGACGCGGAGATCGACCGGGTGCTCCGCCACGTCCTGGAGACGTCCCGGCGGCCGCACGAGATCGTCGGGTTCACTCCGTACGGGTACGACGAGCGGCAGTACTGCTCCCCCGGCTTCGACCTCGGGGTCGGTTCGCTCAGCCGGACGCCGTACGGCGGCTACCCCGAGTACCACACGTCGGCGGACGACCCCGGCTTCGTCTCCCCGGAGGCGATGGAGGACACCCTCTCGGTCTGCCGCGAGGCGTTCGCGGTGCTCGACCGCAACCGGCGGTACGTCAACCTCAGCCCGTACGGCGAACCCCAGCTCGGCCGGCGCGGGCTGTACGACTCGCTCGGCGGGCGCAGCGACGCCAAGGAGGCCCAGCTCGCGATGTTGTGGGTGCTCAGCCTCTCCGACGGCGACCACGGACTCCTCGACGTGGCCGAGCGGTCGGGGCTGGCCTTCGACGCCGTCGCCGCGGCTGCCGAGGCGCTGTGCGACGCCGGGCTGATCAAGGCGTGAGGCCGGTGACCACCGAGGAGGAGAAGGAGGCGGCCCCGGCGGGGGGCTCCGGCCGGTGGGCGCTCGCCGGCCGGCTGTCCTGGGGCCTCGCCGACCAGGCGGCCTCCAGCATGACCAACTTCGCGGTGGGCGTCTACGTGGCCCGCTCGCTCGGCCTGGCCGCCTTCGGCGTGTTCAGCCTGGCCTGGGTGACGTACGGCGTGGTCCTCAACGTCTCCCGGGGCGTCGCCACCGATCCGCTGGTGGTGCGCTTCAGCGCCGTGCCTGCGGCGTCCTGGCGGGCGGCGGTGGCCCGCTCGTCGGGGGCCTCGCTCGGCGTCGGCGCCACCGTCGGCGCGGTCTGCCTGGCGGCCGGGCTCGCCCTGGGCGGCGGCGTCGGCGCGGCGTTCGCGTGCCTCGGGGTCGTGCTGCCCGCGCTGCTGCTCCAGGACGCCTGGCGGTTCGCGTTCTTCGCCGCGGGCGACGGCCGCAAGGCCTTCGTCAACGACGTGGTGTGGGGCGTCGCGCTCGTCCCCGCCCTGGTGGTGGCGGCCCGGGTGGGTGGGGTGGCCGCCTTCCTGCTGGCCTGGGGCGGGTCCGCCGCCGTCGCCGCGGCGTACGGCTGCCTCCAGTCCGGGATCCGCCCCCGGCCGGGCGCGGCGCGCGGCTGGCTGCGCGAGCAGAGCGACCTCGGCGGCCGGTACCTCGTCGAGAACGTCAGCCTCAGCGGCGCGGGCCAGCTGCGGGCGTACGGGCTCGGCGCGCTCGCCGGGACCGGCGCGGTGGGCGCTGTGCGGGGAGCCGAGCTGCTCCTCGGACCGTTCCTCGCCGTGCTCATGGGCCTGTCGCTCGTCACCGTCGCGGAGGCGGCGCGGGTCCTGAGGCGGGCCCCGCACCGGCTCGGCCGGTTCTGTCTGCTGCTCGGCGGCGGGCAGGCGGGCGCCGCGCTGCTGTGGGGTGCGGCGCTGCTCCTGGTGCCGGACCGGGCGGGCGCGCTGGTGCTCGGCGACGTCTGGCACTCGGCCGCACTGCTCGTCGTCCCCGCCACGCTCGGCGTCGCGGGCGCCGGCCTCGGGACCGGCGCCGCGGCCGGGCTGCGGGCGCTCGGCGCGGCCCGGCGCAGCCTGCGCGCCCAGCTCCTCGCCTCCTTCTGTTACGCCGCCGGCGGTCTCGGCGGCGCGGCGGCGGGCGGCGCCGTCGGCTCGGCCTGGGGCGTGGCCGCCGCGACCCTGGGCAGTTCGGCCGTGTGGTGGTTCCAGCTGCGGTCCGCCCTGCGTGAGCACGACCAGAAACCGATCCGTGAAGTGAGGACCTCATGACCGCCGTCCCCCGGCTCAGCATCGGCCTGCCCGTCCACAACGGCGAGGAGTACCTCGCCGAGTCCTTCGACGCCCTCCTCGGCCAGACGTACGGGGACTTCGAGCTGGTCGTCTCCGACAACGCGTCGACCGACGGCACCCAGGAGATCTGCCGCGACTACGCCGCGCGCGACCCGCGCGTCCGCTACCTCCGGCTCGCCCGCAACATCGGGGCGGCGCCGAACCACAATCACGTCTTCACCGAGTGCCGCGGCGAACTGTTCAAGTGGGCCTCGCACGACGACCTGTACGCCAGGGACCTGCTGCGGCGCTGCGTGGAGGCCCTGGACGAGCGGCCGGAGGTGATCCTCGCCCACGCCGACCAGGCCGTCATCGACGGCGACGGCCAGGTGAAGGTCCCGTACGCGTACGGTCTGGCCACCGCCTCCCCGCACGCCCCCGAGCGCTTCCGCAGCATGCTGTTCGAGCCGGGCGGCGACGACTTCTACGGGGTGATCCGCGCGGACGTGCTGCGCCGGGTGCGGCCGCACGACAGCTACCACCACGCGGACCGCACCTTCGTCGCCGAGATCGGCCTCAACGGCCCCTTCCACCAGGTGCCGGAGCTGCTGTACTTCCGCCGCGACCACCCGACCCGCGCCGAGCGGGCGAACCCGTCGAAGCGGTCCCGCTGCGTCAACCTGGACCCGCGCCGGGCGGGCCCGCTGCACCCGACGCCGCGGCTGCTCGCCGAGTACGTGTGGGGGTTCGTCTCGGCGATCCGGCGGGCGCCGCTCTCCTCCGCCGACCGGCGCGCCTGCTACCGGCACCTGGCGGACTGGGCGGCCAGCCGGGCCCGGCCGGGCGCCGGCGAGCGGGTCGAGGACCGCGCCCCGGTCGACCCGGCCCTGCTGGACGTCTCCGTCGACGCGCTGGTCGCCGGGCGCGAGGGAAGGCGGCGGTGAGCGCCGTACGCGTCGGCGTGTTCGGGCTGCTCGGCTCCGGGAACCTCGGCAACGACGGTTCCCTCGAAGCCGTCCTCCGGTACGTGCGGGCCGCGCACCCGGCGGCGGTCGTCGACGCGCTGTGCGGCGGCCCGGAGGCCGTCACGGCCCGGTTCGGGATCCCGGCGGCCCGGCTGCACTGGTACCGGGGCGAGTACCGGACCGCGTCGCGGGCGGGCGCGGTCGCAGGGAAGGCGCTCGGCAAGCTCGTCGACGCCGCCCGCACCGCCGCCTGGGTGCGCCGGCACGACCTGGTGATCGTGCCGGGCATGGGCGTCCTGGAGGCCACGCTGCCGCTGCGGCCGTGGGGCTTCCCGTACTCCCTGTTCCTGCTCTGCGCGAGCGGCCGGCTGCTGCGCACCCCGGTCGCCCTGGTCGGGGTGGGCGCGGACGCGATCGCCGAGCGGCCGACCCGCGTCCTGGTCCGCTGGGCGGCGCGGCTGGCCGCGTACCGCTCCTACCGGGACGGGCTGTCCCGGGACGCCATGCGGGCGATGGGTGTGGACACCACGGGCGACCCGGTCCACCCCGACCTGGCGTTCGCCCTGCCGGCGCCGCCCCGGGGCGCGCCGCCCGGCCCGGTGTGCGTCGGCGTCATGGACTTCCACGGCGGCAACGACGACCGGGCCAGGGCCGGGGAGATCCACCGCCGGTACGTCGGGGAGACGATCCGCTTCGTCCGCGCCTTGGTGGCGGAGGGCCGTCGGGTGCGGCTGCTCACCGGCGACGCCCGCGACGCGACGGTGGTCGCCGCGATCCTCGACGCGGTGGGCTCGCCGCTGGTCACCGCAGCGGAGGCGGACTCGCTCGCGGACCTGATGGCGGAGACGGCGGCGGCCGAGGCGGTGGTGGCGACCCGGTACCACAACCTGGTGTGCGCGCTGCGGACCGGTACGCCGACACTCGCGCTGAGCTACGCCGCGAAGAGCGACGCCCTGATGGAGGAGATGGGCCTCGGGGCGTACCAGCACCCGGCGCGCGAGGTCGACGCCGACCGGCTGCTCGGCCTCTTCCGCGAGCTGGAGAAACACGCGGCCGAGGTGCGCCGGACCCTCGCCGAACGGAACGGCGACGTCGCCGACCGACTCGACGCGCACTTCGACGCGTTGACCTCGTTCCTGTTCCCCGGTCCCGTCCCCACCTCCCGAGAGGCACGATGAAAACGACCCACGTCCCGGAGATCGCCGGCGCCCTCCTCTTCGAGCCGACCCCGCACACCGACGCACGCGGTTCCTTCTGCCGCACCTTCGACGCCGAGGTCGTCCGCTCGGCGGGGATCGACCCGGACGCCTTCGTCCAGGACAGCCTGTCCCGCTCGGTCCGGGGCGTGGTGCGCGGGATGCACCTGCGCTCCGGCGCCGGGGAGGCGAAGCTGGTGCGGTGCTCGTACGGCAGGATCTTCGACGTCGTCGTCGACCTGCGGCCGGACTCGCCGACCTATCTCGGCCGGGTGTCCGTCGAGCTGTCCGGCGAGACGCAGGCCACCCTGTACGTCCCCGCCGGCTGCGCGCACGGCTTCCAGGCGCTGACCGGGCCCGCGGACGTCTCGTACCGGATCGACCGCCCGCACGACCCGGCCGAGGACGTGACGATCGCCTTCGACGACCCGGAGCTCGGCATCCCCTGGCCGCTGCCGGTCACCTCGGTGTCCCGGCGCGACCGTGAGGCCCCGGGCCTCGCCGACGTCCTGAAGCGGATGGGGAGTTGAGGCGGGGCATGGACACCGAGGAGAAGGACACCGAAGAGTTCGCCCTTCCCCGGTCGCGGGCGGCGAACGAGCGCCTGCACGCGCTCGTCCCGGGCGGGGCGCACACCTACGCCAAGGGCGACGACCAGTACCCGGAGCATCTGGCCCCGGTCATCAGCCACGGCCGCGGCGCCCACGTCTGGGACGTCGACGGCAACCGCTACGTCGAGTACGGCTCGGGGCTGCGGTCGGTCAGCCTCGGCCACGCCCATCCGCGCGTGGTCGAGGCGGTGCGGCGGGAGCTGGAGCGCGGCGGGAACTTCGTCCGGCCGTCCGTCGTGGAGATCGAGGCGGCGGAACGGTTCCTGGCCACCGTGCCGACGGCGGACATGGTGAAGTTCGCGAAGAACGGCTCCGACGCCACCACGGCCGCGGTCCGCCTCGCCCGGGCCGCCACCGGCCGCGCGCGGGTGGCCGTCTGCGCCGACCACCCCTTCTTCTCGGTGGACGACTGGTTCATCGGCACCACCCCCATGGCGGCGGGCATCCCCGTCGCGACCACCGACCTCACCGTCCGCTTCCCCTACGGCGACCTGCCGGCGACGGAGGAGCTGCTCTCCCGGTACGAGGGCGAGATCGCCTGCCTGATCCTCGAACCCGCCACCCGGACCGAGCCGCCGCCCGGCTACCTCGCCGGACTGCGCGCCCTGGCGGACCGGCACGGGTGCGTGCTGGTCTTCGACGAGATGATCACCGGCTTCCGCTGGTCGGAGGCGGGTGCCCAGGGCCTGTACGGGGTCGTCCCCGACCTCTCCACCTTCGGCAAGGCGCTCGGCAACGGCTTCGCGGTCTCCGCCCTCGCCGGCCGCCGGGAGCTCATGGAGCGGGGCGGTCTGCGCCACTCCGGGGAGCGGGTCTTCCTGCTGTCCACCACGCACGGCGCGGAGACGCACGCGCTGGCCGCCGCCATGGCCGTGCAGCGCACCTACACGGAGGAGGGCGTCACCGCCCGGCTGCACGCCCTCGGCGAGCGGCTCGCCGCCGGGGTCCGCGAGGCCGCGGCGGCCATGGGCGTCGCCGACCACGTCGTCGTACGGGGCCGGTCCAGCAACCTGGTCTTCGCCACGCTCGACGGGGCCGGCCGGCCGTCCCAGGAGTACCGGACCCTGTTCCTGCACCGGCTCCTGGCGGGCGGCGTGCTGGCTCCGTCCTTCGTGGTGAGCGGCGCCCTCGACGACGCCGACATCGACCACACCGTCGACGTGGTGGCACAGGCGTGCGCGGTGTACCGGAAGGCGCTGGACGCGGGCGACCCGGCACCGTGGCTGACGGGCCGGCCGGTGAAACCGGTCTTCCGCCGCCTGGCGTGAGGTGACGGCAGGTCAGTTTCTCGTGTGTGCCGGGGAGTCGGCGAGGCGGTCGACCATCCAGGCGACCGCCGGGACGACCGCGAGGGCGGTGCACCAGCCGCCGAGGACGTCGGTCGGGTAGTGGGCGTCCAGCACGATCTGGGCCCAGCCCATGAGGGCGCCGCCGACCGCCCCGGCGGCGAGGACGAGCGACAGGCCGGCCGTCCGGCCGAGGCCGAGCCTGCCGCTCACGACCAGCGCCACGACCAGCGCGAACGCGGTGAGAAAGGCGGTGTGCCCGCTCGGGAAGGCGAGGTACCCTCCGTGGATGGTCCGCCCCACGACGGGCTTGAGCAGGGTCGTCGCGGCCACGGACGCCCCGACCCCGCCCAGGAGGAGCACGGCCGCACGGGGCCGCCGCGCCACCAGGCACCCCAGCACGCCGGCCGCGACCAGGCCCGCGGCCCCCACGGGCTCCCCCAGGAAGTCCGCGCCCTCGGCGAGCCGCCGCCAGGACGCCCCCGCGTCGCCCAGCAGGCCACGGACCCGGACGTCGGCCCTGCCGGGCCCGCCCGCGCCCCCGTACCGGGCGCCGAGCAGGGCGACCGCCACGGCGGCGAGCCCCGCGACCGCCCCCAGCCACCCGCGCACCGGCCCCGGCAGCACCGCCCGCCCCGGCCCCGCGCCCGTCGGTCCCATCGCGCTCCCCTCCCCCGTCCCGGTCACCCTAGCCACCGTGCGGCGCGGGGGTCGCCGGTTCTGCGCGCGACAGACGGCGGACGGGAGGTTACGGTCGACAAGCCGTATAGCGACCGGAGACGATCATGTACCTGGCGTACGACTATCCGCTGCTCAGCGTGTTCTGGAGCATGCTCTGGTTCTTCCTGTGGATCCTGTGGTTCATCCTGCTCTTCAGGATCATCATGGACATCTTCCGCGACGACGACATGAACGGCTGGGGCAAGGCCGGCTGGATGGCCTTCGTCATCCTGCTGCCGTTCCTCGGCGTACTCGTGTACGTGATCGCCCGCGGCAAGAACATGGGCCGCCGCGAGATCGCCCAGGCGCGGGCCCAGCAGCAGGAGTTCGACTCGTACATCCGCAAGACGGCCACGGGCGACGGCGAGCGGCGCAGCAGCGTCGACGAACTGGCCCGCCTCTCCGAGCTCCGGTCGCGCGGCGACATCACGGACGAGGAGTTCGCCCGGGCGAAGGCCCTCGTCCTGACGGACGACCAGCCCTCGCAGAAGGCCGCCTAGGGGTGTCCGTCACTGCCGCGGGACCTCGATGCCCGCCGCGCGCAAGTGCTCCTCGATCAGCGCGTTCAGCCGGGCGATGGACGGTGCCTCGTCCTCCCGGTGGCGGTTGACCACGCCGTACCGGGAGGCCGCGTCGGGCCGGTGCGGTCGTCGCTTGGCCGGCAGCGTCAGCAGCGCGCGGTCGCCCAGCAGGTTGGCGGCCACCGCCGAGGCCAGCTCCTCGATCCGCGGGTCGTCGGGGTCCCAGGACCTCGCCTCCCAGCCGCGCTTGGTCAGCTCGACGAACTCCGGGTCTTCGAGCCGGTGTTCGAGGTTGGTCAGGAAGAGGTCGAAGACCTCGGGAGTCAGCGCCCGCGACAGCACGAGGGCCTCCCGCTGGGTGGTGACGTAGTCGGGGCTGAAGTCGAGCTCGGCGAGTCGCTCCAGAACCGCGCAGGCCCGGTCGGGCAGCAGGGCGCGGTCGCCGTGGGCGAGCCGGTGCAGGGTGTCGCGGCGGGCGGTCAGCTCCTCGATCTGTTCGGTGAGCCGGCGGCGGACGTCGTCCAGGGCGGTGGCGAACCGCTCGGGCTCGGCGTCGAGCAGCTCGCCGATCTCGGCCAGCGGCACGCCCGCCCCGGCCAGGGCCCGGACCTGGACAAGGCACAGCAGGTCGGCCGACCCGTAGCGCCGGTAGCCGGAATGGTCCCGCTCCGGTTCGGCGACCAGGCCGAGCCGGTGGTAGTGCCGCACCGTCTTGACGGTGATCCCGACGAAAGCCGCCGCCTGACCGATCGTGAGCCCCTCTGCCATGGGGCGAGAGTAACGCGCCTCCGTCGCCTTGACCTTGACCTTGGGTCAGGGTCCAAGCTCATCTCACACCCGCTGACGCGAGATGAGGAATCACCATGACCGAGCAGAACACCGCCGCCGCGCAGGACCGCCCCGAGCTGCGGAAGGCCATGCAGGAGATCGTCGACGCCGGTTTCGCCGGCGTGCAGCTGCGCGTGAACGACGAGCTCGGCGAGTGGGTCGGCAGCGCCGGCGTGAGCGAACTGGGCCGGACCGCGAAGCCGCCGACCGACGGGCACTTCCGGGTCGGCAGTGTCACCAAGACCTTCGTCGCGACCGTCGTGCTGCAGCTCGTGGACGAGGGCAGGCTCGGCCTTCAGGACCCGGTGGCCGACCACCTGCCCGAGCTCGGGCTCGACCGGCGGATCACGGTGAGGATGCTGCTGCAGCACACCAGCGGAATCTTCAACTTCACCGGCGAGTTCTCCGCCGACGGGACGGTCGAGCCCGGTGTGGTCGCCGGCTTCGGCAAGGAGTGGGTCGACCTCCGGCACGCGACCTTCCGGCCGGAGGAGCTGGTACGGGGAGCGCTGGCGAAGCCGGCGCGGTTCGAACCGGGGACGGCCTGGAGCTACTCCAACACCAACTACGTACTGGCCAGGCTGCTGATCGAGAAGGCCACCGGACGTTCCCTGCCCGAAGTGACGCACCGGCTGGTCCTGGGCCCGCTCGGGCTGACGGGCACCGTACTGCCGGAGGCCCGGGAAGAGATCCCCGAGCCGCACGCCCACGGCTACTTCGGCTACGACGACGCCGGCCGGTGGAAGGTGGTCGACACCACCCGCTTCAATCCCTCCTGGGCATCCGCCTCCGGCGACATGATCTCGACCAGCCGGGACCTCCACACGTTCTTCTCCGCCCTGAACGGCGGCAAGCTCATCTCGACCGAGCTGCTGGCCGAGATGCGCGTCCCGGACCCCACGATGGGTTACGGCCTGGGGGTGTTCGTGGAGGAGCTGGAGGGCGGCGGCACCGTCCTCCACCACAACGGAGGGTTCTGGGGCTGGGGCGCGCTGATGTACAGCACGCCCGACGGCACCAGGACCCTGACCGGCTCGCTGACGTCCGGGGACGTCGAGATGGACCTGCCCACCATGGCCGGGACGTTCGAGAAGGCGAAGCAGACGCTGGTCAAGGCGGTGTTCGCGTAGGGGCCGGCGGGCGCCGCCTGACGGGCGCCCCCTGGGCAGTGTCGAGGCGGGGGTCAGGAGGCGGGGACCTCGTCGACGAAGGTGGTGCCGGCGGCGCGCAGAGCGGCGAGCCGGGCCGTCACCTGGGCCGGGGCGAGGACCTGGTCCTTGACGTGCAGGACGTAGTCGACCCGCTGGTCGTGGGTGCCGAAGACGGCGCCGTCGTCGTCGTAGGTGATCTGGCTGTTGTCGATGGCGACCGACGAGGACGTGCCAGCCGGCGAAGCTCTGGGTCCCGACGACGAACGAGAGCCCCATGGAGATCGAC
Organism: Streptomyces sp. R302; assembly: GCF_012927245.1. GTDB lineage: Bacteria > Actinomycetota > Actinomycetes > Streptomycetales > Streptomycetaceae > Streptomyces. The sequence goes on along the minus strand of NZ_JABBGE010000005.1, from coordinate 289,899 downwards.
GCGGCAGCCTCCGGCGCGGGCCGGGGGCGTCAAGGACGGGCTTCTCCGGGCGGGTTCCTCTCAGCCTGGAGAGTGAAACCCCCCGGCTGAAGTGGATCTTGGGCGGGGCGGGCCGATAGCTGTGGTGCGAGCCCGCGCCGATGCGGGATCTTCCGTTCCGAGGATATGTCTCATGCGCACACGAGCAGTTCTGGTCGCCCTGGTCGCCGCGAGCGCGGTGTTCGGACTGACCGGGTCCGCCCAGGCCGCCGCCTCCGGCGACGTCGTCGTCTTCTCCACCGAGCTCCAGCCGCTGGACGTCTACCGGGACCCGGTCGGCTGTCGGCAGCTGCCCGTGGCGGCGCACGTGCTGAACAACCAGACGGACGGGCCGGTGCGGATCTACGGCAACCCGTTCTGCCTCGGCCCCTCGGTGGTCGTCCAGCCCGGTTACGGCGTCCATGTGCCCGGTGGCGCCGGGTCGTTCTCCGCCTGACCGCACCCCGCCGTCAGCGGTCGCGCCCGCCGTCACTCGTTCCGGTCGTGCAGCCGTGGAACCGGGCTTCTCGGTGCGGACGCCCACTACGGTGGGAACCACGGAGGGAGGGGCCGACTGGTCGTTGGACTCCCGTTCCTCCGGTGCCCCACACCCTTCAGGGTGTGGGGCACAATCCGTTTCCGGGCACGGTCGTCCCCGGCGCTCAGAAGGCGAAGGTCGTCACCACCGCCGCGTGGTCGGACGGCCAGTCGTTCGCGGCGACGTCCGGCCACGGCGCCGGTGTGCCGGTCACCAGGGTGCGGGAGTCGAGGACGCGCAGGCCGCGGGCGTTGTGCAGGACGTAGTCGATGCGGTCCTGCGGCTCGGGGCGGCCGGCGTGGGGGCCCTGCTCCGGGTGGACGGGGTGGATCGGCGACCAGGTGTGGCCCGGGGCGCGTACGGGGTCGGGGTGGGCCTCCCGGTAGCTGTCGCGGAAGCCGGCGTCCTCCGCCGCCCTCGTCACCGGCCAGGCCACGTCGGCCCGGTCGAGGTGCGAAGGCGCGTTGAAGTCGCCGACGAGGACGACCGGGCGCTCCTCCCCCGCCGTGCCGGCGATCCGGTCGAGCGTGTCCCGCATCTGGGCCAGACGGACCGACTCGTGGGCGATCAGCTCTCCGGCCGGGAGGCCGTCGAGGTCCGCCTCGTACGGGCCGTACGGCGTGTAGTGGAGGTGCGCCGTCCAGACGTCCGCCTCGTGGCCGTCGGCGATCCGGACGCGGACGCCGGCCGCGCCGTAGAAGCCGACGTCCGGGTCGCCGAGACGGGCCGTGATCGGGTGGCGGCTGAGGACGCCCAGGTTCACCCCGGCCCGGTGGTGGTGCCAGCCGAGCGCCTCGGCGAGCTCCTGGGTCGCGGTGCCCGAAGTCTCCTGGAGGCCCACGACGTCCGCGCCGGAGGCGCGGATCGCGGCCAGCTGCTTCGCCCGGGCGTCGTCGACCGCGGCGCCGCCGTGCCACAGGTTCCAGGTCATGACGGTGAGGCGGCGGGCCGCCATCGCCCGCAGCCGCTCCGGGGTGACCTCCGTGAGTCCGTCCAGGACGGTGCGGCCCGGTGCCGTGGCGATCGGGGTGAGCGAGGGGACGGCGAGGACCGCGCAGCCCGCCGCCTCCGCCGAGGCGACGCCGGTGGGGGTGTCCTCGACGGCGACGCAGCGCGCGGGGGCGGCTCCGAGGGCGGCGCAGGCGGCGAGGTACGGGGCGGGCTCGGGCTTGGTGCGGGGGGTGTCGTCGGCGGTGACCGAGACGGCGAACTCCGGTGCGCCGAGCGTCCCGAGGGCGTGCAGCACGAGGTCGGCGACCGCCCGGGGCGAGGCCGTGACGAGGGCGGTCGGCACCCCGTCGCGGGCGAGGGCGGAGAGCAGGGCGAGCGCGCCGGGGCGCGGCACGACCTCGGCCCTGACCCGGTCGGCGAACTCGCGGTGCAGCGCCGCCGCGAGCGCGTCGGCGGAGGCGGCCCGGCCCGCCGTCGTGGCCAGCCAGGCCGCCGTGTGCTCGACCGGGCGGCCGAGGACGTGGGGGCGGTCGGCCTCGTTCAGCGGGCGGCCCGCCACCTGTTCCACCGCCTCCCACCACAGGCCCTCGGTGTCGACGAGCGTGCCGTCCATGTCGAAGAGGACGGCTTGCAGGGGGAGTTCGGTGGTCACGCTGTTCGCTTTCCGTTGCGGGTGGTACGGGTGTCGGGCGGGCCGCGGTGTTCAGGCGGTGGCGCGGGCCGCGACGAGGACCGGGCGTTCGCGCGGGGTCACCGTCACGGCGTCGCCGGCCGTGAGCGCGGCGGCCTCGTGCGTGGGCAGGTCGGCCTTGACCTCGGTGGCGTCGGCGAGCCGTACGGTGAGCCGGGTGGTGGCGCCGAGGAAGGCCGTCGCGACGATCCGCGCCGAGCACGCGCCGTCCGTGGTGACCCGCAGGTCCTCCGGGCGGACGAGCACGTCGACCGCGCGGGCCGCGGGGGCGTCGCCGTCGATCGGCAGCCGGCGGCCGAGCACCTCGACGGTGCTGCCGTCGAGGTGACCGGGGATGCGGCTCATGGTGCCGACGAACTCGGCGACGAAGGCGGTCGCCGGGCGGCCGTACAGTTCGGCGGGCGGGGCGCACTGTTCGAGGCGGCCGGCGCGCATCACGGCGACCCGGTCGGCCATGGACAGGGCCTCTTCCTGATCGTGCGTCACGAAGAGGGTGGTGATGCCGAGTTCGCGCTGGATGCGGCGGATCTCGTCGCGCAGGGTGAGGCGGACCTTGGCGTCGAGCGCCGACAGCGGCTCGTCGAGGAGGAGCACGCGGGGGCGCAGGGCGAGGGCCCGGGCGAGGGCGACGCGCTGCTGCTGGCCGCCGGACAGCTGGTGGGGGTAGCTGCCGCCCTTGTCGCCGAGGCCGACGAGTTCGAGGAGTTCGCGCGCCTGCCGACGGCGCTCCGCCTTGCCGGTCCTGCGCATGCGCGGGCCGAAGGCGACGTTGTCGACGCAGTCGAGGTGGGGGAAGAGGCTGTACGACTGGAAGACCATGCCCGCGTCGCGGCGGTGGGCCGGTACGTGGGTGATGTCGCGGCCGTCGACGAGCACCGCGCCGGAGTCGGGGGTCTCGAAGCCGGCGAGCATGCGCAGGGCGGTCGTCTTGCCGCAGCCGGAGGGGCCGAGGAGCGCGAGGAGTTCGCCGGGGGCGACGGTCAGGTCGAGTCCGTCGAGGGCGGTGGTGGTCCCGAACCGCCGTCGCAGGGCGCGGAATTCGACGGTCGCCGCCTCGGCGGCGGAGGCCTGGTTCGTGGCGTCGGTGAGGGTGACGGTCATGGTGTTCCCTTGGCGGTGCGGGTCCGGGTGCGGCGGGCGCCGGGGGTGCGGCCGCCCGCCCCGGCGAGGGCCAGGAGCAGCACCCAGGTGACGAGGAGGCTGAGGACGGAGACGGCCACGGACATCTGGGCCTGGGAGCCGGAGATGTTGACGATCCAGACGGCGAAGGGCCGGAAGCCGAGCAGTTGGGCGACGGTGTACTCGCCGAGGACGAGGGCCAGGGTGAGGAAGGCCGCGTTCATGAGCGCGCCGCGTAGGTTCGGCAGCACGGCGGTGACCAGGGCGCGGGCGGGTCCGGCGCCGCAGCTGCGGGCGGCCTCGACGAGGGTGCGGACGTCGACGGCCCGCAGGCCCGCGTCGAGGGCGCGGTAGGTGAAGGGCAGCGCCATCACGACGTACGCGAGGACGAGGACGAGGGGGAAGTCCGGGTTCTGCAGGGCCACGAAGGTCTGGAAGAGCGGGGTGCGGGAGAGGTGCTCGGGGCCCCACTTGAGGACGGTGCCGATGCCGGCGACGAAGGCGATGGGCGGGACGACCAGGGGCAGGGAGCAGACCGCCTCGACGAGGGGGCGCAGCCGGGGCGCGCCGAGCCGCAGGGCCACCATGGCGGGGACGACGAGCAGGAGGACGACGGCGATGGTGACGGCGGCGAGGCCGAGGGAGAGGAGGAGGCTGGTGAGGAAGCCCTCGGTGCCGATGATCTTCGTGTAGGCGTCGAAGGTGAGGCCGTGTTCCGGCACGTCGACGGTGAAGACCACGGAGGCGGCGAGGGGCGCCAGGAAGTAGAGCCCGGCGAGGCCGAGGACGAGGGGGCGCCAGGCGGCGGCGGTGCGGTTCAGGTGAGCCATCGCGAGCTCCGGCGTTGCAGGGGCAGGTAGACGGCCATGACGAGTCCGGCGACGACGACCATGTCGAGGCTGAGGGCGAGGGCGACGTTCTCCTGGCCGACGAGGACGTTGCCGGAGAGGGCGTCGGAGATCTGGAGGGTGACGAGCGGGACGGCGCTGCCGACCATCGCGGCGGCGGTGGCGTACGCGGCGAAGGCGCTGCCGAAGAGCAGGACGAACCCGCCGAGCAGGCTCGGGGTGAGGACCGGCAGGGCGACGTGGCGCCAGTACTGGAGGGTGGTGGCACCGTTGTTGCGGGCGGCCTCGCGCCACTGGCTGCGCAGGCCGTCGAGGGCCGGGGTGATGGTGAGAACCATGAGGGGGATCAGGAAGTACAGGTAGACGAGGACCAGGCCCCAGAAGCTGTACAGGCTCCAGCCCTTCTCGGTGAGGCCCCACTGCCGGGTGAGGACGCCGGAGTTGCCGAGGGTGGCGACGAAGGCGAAGGCGAGGGGGACGCCGCCGAAGTTGGCGAGGACGCCGGAGGCGGTGAGCACGGCCTCGCGCAGGGCGCGGGAGCGGGAGGTGACGACGGCCTGCGCGAGCGGCAGTCCGAGGACGGCGGCGAGGACGGCGGCGGTCGCGGAGAGCTTGACGCTGCCGAGGAGGGCGGTGAGGTAGGCGCCCTGGAGGGAGGCGGTCAGGTTCCCGGTGCCGTACGCGCCGGCGCCGGTGGCCGGGTCGTCGACGGTGAGGGCGCCGCCGAGCATGGCGACGGCGGGGACGCCGAAGGCGATCGCGGTGACGGCGAGCAGGGGGACGGCGGCGAGCCAGGCGGGGGCGCGGCGGCCGCGCCGCCGGGCAGGGGTCTGCCCGGCGGCGACGGCAGCGGTGGCGGCGGCCGTCATCCGGCGACGGCCTTGCCCCAGCCCTCGGCGAGGACGGTCTTGGCCTTGGCCTGCTGGGCTTCGGCCGGGAAGGCCGGGACGCCGGAGACGGCGGGCAGCTTGACGGCGGCGGCCTGGTCGAGGGTGCCGGCCTTGTCCATGGCGGGCATCAGGACCGGGCGGGCGAAGCCCTTGAGCCAGAGGTTCTGGGCCTCGGCGCTGTAGAGGTACTCCTGCCAGAGGCGGGCGGCCGCCGGGTGCGGGGCGTCCTTGTTGATGGCCTGCGAGTAGTACTGGGAGTAGCGGCCGTCGGTGGGGACGGCGACCTTCCAGTCGAGGCCCTTGGAGGTGAACTCCTGGGCGTAGCCGGCGTTCAGGTAGTCCCAGTCGATGCTGATGGGCGTCTCGCCCTTCTCGACGGTGGCGGGGGTGGACTCGACGGGCGTGAAGTTGCCGTTCTTCTTCAGCTCGGCGAAGAAGTCGATGCCGGGCTGGATGTCGTCGAAGGAGCCGCCCTGGGCGAGGGAGGCGGCGAAGACGCCGGCGAACGCGGAGCCGGACTTGGTGGGGTTGCCGTTGAGGGCGACCTGGCCCTTGTACTCGGGCTTGAGGAGGTCCTTGAAGGTGGTGGGGCAGTTCTTGACGCGCTTGGCGTCGCAGCCGATGGAGACGTAGCCGCCGTAGTCGTTGTACCAGCGGCCCTCCGGGTCCTTCTGGCCCTCGGGGATGTCGCTCCAGGCGGTCACCTTGTACGGGGCGAGGAGGCCCTGCTTGGCGGCGCTGAGGGCGAAGGAGCTGCCCAGGTCGAGGACGTCGGGGGCGCGGTCCTGGCCCTTGCGGGAGGTGACGGCGTTGATCTCGTCCTGGCTGGAGGCGTCCGGGTTCTCCACCTCGACCTTGATGCCGTACTTCTGCTGGAAGCCGTCGATGAGGGCGCCGTAGTTGGCCCAGTCGCGGGGCAGCGCGATGGCGTGGAGCGTGCCTTCCTTCTTGGCCGCGGCGACGAGGGCGTCCATGCCGCCGAAGTCGGCGGCGGAGGTGGCGGAGGCGGCGTTCTTGCCGTCGGCGGTGGTGCCGGCGGGCTCGGGGGCGGCGCCGCAGGCGGTGAGCGCGAGGGCGGCGACGAGGGCGAGGGAACCGCCGAGGACGGCGTTTCTCGGAAGGTGCGCGGGGACGGGCACGGCTTCTCCAAGGAGGGTCGAGGGTGCAACTTGTCTGAACAAGTCGGCCTCAGTACGCCCGGCTCCGGTGACGCGAAGATGAACGAGGAGGGAATGGATTCCCGCGATTCCCTGCACATTGGCGTCGCTTTCCGGCCACTGACACGTTCAACTAGGCTGGTGCTCCTGCGCACACGGGCCGTGCTGCGCACACGACACACGGAGCAGGGGAGCAGCGATGAGCGCGCGCCACGAGCAGATCGCCGCGGAGCTGCGGCGGGCGATCCAGCGCGAGGAGTACCCGGTCGGCGCGCACCTCCCCGCCGAGACCGAGCTCGCCGCCCGGTACGGCGTCTCGCGCGGCACCGTCCGCCAGGCCGTCGCCGCGCTGACCGCCGAGGGGCTGATCGGCTCCCGCCAGGGCGCCCGGCGGGTGGTACTGGCCGGCGGCCGCAGCCAGAGCTTCGCCGAGCTGCGCAGCTTCGCCCAGTGGGCGCGGTCGATGGGCCGCGAGGCCACCGGCCGGGTCGTCGCGCAAGAGTACCGCCCGGCCACCCCGCAGGACGCCGCCCGGCTCCAACTCTCCGAAGGCGTAGCGCTGTTGAACGTGCTGCGCGTGCGCGGTCTCGACGGCGAGCCGGTCCTGGTCGAGCGCACCGTCTACGCCGACTGGATCTCGCCCGCGGTCGAACTCCTCGCCCCCGACTGCGCGTCGGTCACCCAGCGCCTCTACGACGAGACGGGCCTGGTCTTCGCCCACGGCGAGCACGTCATCGACGCGGTCTCGGCCGGCGCTCGGGACGCCGAGCTCCTCGCCGTCCGCCGCACCAGCCCGCTGCTGCGCGTCCGCCGCGTGACGACCACCCACGACGGCCGGCCGGTGGAGTGGTCCGACGACCGCTACCGCCCGGACGCGGTCAGCTTCTCCGTCCACAACGCGATCGGCCGCAACCCGCTCGTGCGGACGACCGCCGGGTGACGGACCCCCGACCACTCAGCGGTGGCGCAGCAGGGCGTTGAGGCGGGCGGCCTGGCGGGTGAGGTGGTCGCCTCGACCCGCCGGATCACGCTCAAGGACCAGCCGGGCCAGCAGACCTTCGACCTGCGGGGTTGCGGGGTGACCCGGATCCGGGTGATGCCCGAGACGGCGTACGGTGCCGGGCGCGGGCGCCATCTGGCGGTGGCCGAGATCGAGTTCTTCGGCCACCGGGGCTGACGGGCCCGGGCGGTCTGACGCCCACGGCGGGACGGCGGTGGGGGTCGGTCAGGGGCGGACGTCCGAGCCCCCGCCCGAGAAGCGGCGGAACCACGTGTCGACCGGTCGTCCGCCTGGAGACCTTCCCGGACGACACCACCGCCGGCGCCGTGACGAAGGCCTGGCCTCCGGCGGACCGCCGTCGGCTCAGTCCACCGACCTGATCCGCCGTACCAGCACCGCGCCGAGCAGTCCGACGGCCGCCGCCACCGCGTACAGGGTGCGGTAGCCGCCGAGGTGGTTGACGAGGGGGGCGGCGAGGGCGGGGGCGGCGACCTGGGGAAGGGAGTTGGCGATGTTGACGACGCCGAGGTCCTTGCCGCGGTCGGCGGCCTTCGGGAGGACGTCCGTCATCAGGGCGAAGTCGACCGAGGTGAAGATCCCGAAGCCGACGCCCAGGAGGGCCGCGGCGACGAGGGCGCCGGGCCAGGTCTGCCAGCCTGCGAGCAGGCCGGTCGCCGCGGCCATCAGGACTCCGGACCACAGGACGAAGGGCTTGCGCCGGCCCACGCGGTCCGACCGGACGCCGCCGACGACGACGGTGGCGAGCAGGGTCACGCCGTTGACCGCCGTCAGGACGAGGACGCCGGTCTCCGGGTCCGGGTGGTGGAGCAGGTCGCGCAGGTAGTAGTAGAGGTAGAGGAGGACGAGGGCGTTGCCCAGGTTGACCAGGAAGCGGGTCAGCCAGGCCCACGCCAGGTCGGGGTGGGCGCGGGGACTCAGCCGGAAGCCCGCCAGGAAGCCCCGCCAGGACCAGGCGGGCCGGTCGGCCTCGGCGAGCCGCAGGTCCGGGTGGCGCAGCACGTACGGGGCGACGCCGAGGAGGGTGAACACCGCGCAGGCCGCGTACCCCGCACCCACTCCCCCGGCCGCCGCCGCGAGGCCGGTGCCGGCGACGACGCCGAGGAGCTGCGCGGCGCCGAGCCAGCCGCCCACCGTGCCCCGCTGGGCGCGCGGCACCCGGTCGGGGACGGCGGCGGTGACGGCGGCGAAGGCCGCGTTCAGCGTCAGCTGCACCAGGCACCAGCCGAGGAACAGCGTCCAGACCGCGTCCGCCGCGCCCAGGAACAGCAGGGCGGGCGCGCCGGCCGCCGTGCCCGCCACGATCCACGGCGTACGCCGCCCGTACCGCGACGCGGTCCGGTCCGACAGGGCGCCGAAGAGCGGGTTGGCGACCAGGGACACCACCGCTCCGACGCCGGTCACCCAGGCGAGCAGCGACTCCTTGGAGAGTCCGGTGCCGGGGGCGAACCGTTCGGCCTGCTGGGCGAGGAGGATCTGCAGCGGCCCGTACCAGCCGACCCAGATCGCGCCGTTGGCCAGCGACAGCGCGGCCGTCCAGCCGCGTCCGACCCGCTCGGCGGGCTCCTCCAGGGCGAGCGCCGTCATCCCCGGCGCGCTCTCAACGCGTCCCGGAGCCAGGCGTACGAGGCCTTCGGCGTGCGGGTCCCGGTGGCGTAGTCGACGTGGACGAGGCCGAACCGCTTCGTATAGCCCTCGGCCCACTCGAAGTTGTCCAGGAGCGACCAGTGGAAGTAGCCGCGGACGTCGACGCCCGCCTCGACGGCCCGGTGCAGGGCCCGCAGGTGTCCGTCGAGGTAGGCGATGCGGGCCTGGTCGTCGAGGCCCTCATAGGCGCAGCCGTTCTCGGTGATCATCAGCGGCGGCAGGCGGTCGCCGTACCGTGCGCGGAAGGCGAGGAGGAGTTCGGTGAAGGCGTCGGGGACCACCGGCCAGCCGAAGTCCGTGACCGGGTACCCCTCGATCCGCCGCACGGAGAAGGGCAGTCCGGCGGGGAGGGTGAGTCCGGAGAACTCGACGTCCTCCTCGGCGGGCGCGCCGGCCTTCGTCGGCTGGTAGAAGTTGATCCCGTACCAGTCGAGCGTGGACTCGGAGATCGTCTTCAGGTCGGCGTCCACGTCTCCGCCCGGCATGAGTTCGCCGAAGCCGTCGGGGTAGCGGCCGAGGAGCAGCGGGTCGGCGAAGAGCCGGTTGAGGATGAGGTCGTACAGGTCGGCGGCCTCGGTGTCGGCGCGGCTGTCGGAGGCGGGCCAGGTCGGTCCGTGCGAGTTGGCGATCCCGATGTCGGTGGCACCGGCGGCCCGCAGCGCGCCGGCGGCGAGGCCGTGGCCGAGGAGCTGGTGGTGGGCCACGGGCAGCGCGTCGAACAGCAGCTTCCTGCCGGGCGCGTGGGCGCCGAGCGCATGGCCGAGGAGGGTGTGCTCGGCGGGCTCGTTGAGGGTGATCCACGTGTGGACTCGGTCGCCGAGCCGTTCGGCGACGGTCGCCGTGTAGGCGGCGAAGCGGTGGGCGGTGTCCCGTTCCAGCCAGCCGCCGGCCTCTTCGACCTCCAGCGGCAGGTCCCAGTGGAAGAGGGTGGGCACCGGCCGCACGCCCTGCGCGCACAGTTCGTCGACGAGCCGGTCGTAGAAGTCGAGTCCGCCGGGGGCGAGGACGCGCGGCCAGGAGACCGAGAAGCGGTACGCGTCCACGCCCAGGTCGCGGACGAGGCCGACGTCCTCGCGGTAGCGGGCCACGTGGTCGCAGGCGACGTCCGCGGTGGAGCCGTCCCTGATCCGCCCGGGTTCGGCGCTGAAGGCGTCCCACACCGAGGGGCGACGTCCGGCGACGTCGCCCTCGATCTGGTGGGCGGAGGTGGAGACACCCCAGAGGAAGCCGGGCGGGAACGTCGGGAGCGGGTCCGTGGTAGCTGCCATGGCCGCGATCATCGGTACCGGTCAGTAGGAAGTCAACACCCTGGTCACAGAGGTGAATTGTCTCCGGAATTCCTCACGTTGCACGGCCCGGACGACCGGTCACGAGCGGGTGGCGGTGTCGCATCCGTCGCCCGCCGTGCCCGTCCCGCCGTTCGGGTCGAGCGGCTCGGTGCGGTCGTACGGGTCGACCTGCCGGGACGGGTCGGTGGACCCCGCGTCGGCGGCGGCCGTACCGAACGGCGGTACGAAGTAGCCGGTGGGAGCGTCACAGCCGCCGTTGGTCATGTCGAGCGCGTAGGAGAGGAGGGTCATCGTGCCGGGTTCGGTGCGGACCTGGGCGGGGTCGTCCCAGCTCATGACGATCTGGCGGCGCGCGATCGTGCGGATGACCTCGCCGTCGTCCCCGGCGCCGGCGGCCGGGGTGACCGGGTAGACGAAGGTGACGTCCGCCGTCACCTCCACCGCGCCCCGCTTCCCCTCGCGGTACGTGAGCCGGCCCCGCGTCTTGACGACGTCGCCGACCAGTCGGGCCTGCTCCGGCCGGAAGCGGCTGAAGAGGAGGAGCGGATCGGTGTCGGGCGTCGGCACCTCGGCGGACAGGGCGGTACGGAGGTACTCCTCGACGTCCTTCTGATGCGGGTTCAGCAGCGCGATCGCCTTCGTGGGCCGCGCGCCGCGCAGGACGCGGGGGTCGAGCCCGGCGGCCACCAGGAAGTCCCGGCTCCGTCCGAGGGCCTGCGCGACCTGGGCGGCGTCCATCCAGCCGGTCGCCTTCGCGTCCGGCACCGTGATCCCGGCCGCGCCGTCGGCCCACCGGGCGGCGGGCGAACCCCGGAAGGGCTCGGCCAGGGTCGCCCGCAGGGCACGCCCGGCCTCCGGCGCCTCCTGCGGGCGCCCGGTCTCGGCGGCGAGGGGCGCCGCGTCCTGCCCGCCGTCGCCGCCGAACCAGCCGACGATCCGCTGCGGGAAGAACGCGACGGCCAGCAGCGCGACCGCCGCGACGAACCCCGTCACGTACCAGCCCGTCCTGCGCCGGGGCCGCGCCGCCGCGGGCGTGTACGTCCGCCACGGTTCGGGCTGTCCGGCCTCGTCCCGCAGCCGCCGCTCCGTCTCACGGGCGCGCGCCGAGGGCTCGACGGGCGCGCTGCCCGCTCCCGCCTCCGCGTCCCGCAGGAACCGCTCCCACTCCTCGTCCGACACGGACGACCCGTCCTGCCCCCCGGCCCCGCTCACACGCACTCCGTTCCCGTTCGCCCCATGGTCGATGGCTCGGATCGCATGATCGCACAGACGTCCGACAAGCGGACGGGCCGCCGCCACGAGCCGTCGGGTCCTCCCGGCCGGCGACGGCAGGCATGACGGGGGGTCAGCGCGCCACGCGGTAGCGGAGGTAGACGACCTGCGAGGAGCGGAAGGTGCGGGACTCGACGAGTTCGAGGTTCACCCGGCGTTCGTCCCGGGCGAAGAAGGGGGTGCCGCCACCGAGCAGCACCGGCGAGATCCTGATCAGGTACTCGTCGATCAGGTCCGCCGCGGCGGCCTCGGCGGCGAGGGTCGCGCCGCCGAGGGCGATCTCGCCCTCGCCCGGCTCCGCCCGCAGCCGTTCGATCTCCTCCGCCAGGCTGCCGGCCGCGAGCCGGGCCTGCCCCCGCACTTCGGTCAGCGTCCGGGAGAAGACCACCTTGGGCAGCGGGTTCCACAGCTCGACCCACTCGCGCGTCGGCGGGTCGAGCGTCGGGTCCTGCTCCATGCCCTCCCAGTACAGCATCGTCTCGTACAGCCGTCGGCCGAGCAGGTGGACGCCGACCCTCCGGGTCTCCTCGATGGCGAAGCGGAAGACCTCCTCGTCCGGGTCCCCCCAGTCGATGCCGCCGCCCGGGTCCGTGATGTAGCCGTCGAGCGAGACGCCCATCGAGTAAGTAACGCTGCGCATCAGAAGTCCACCTCAGTCACGGGTTCGACGGCCGTTCCACGACGGGACACGCCGGTACGCGCATTCTCGCAGTCCGCGCCCCGCCCACCACGCTCCCGACGCGCCCGCGCGCGCTCCCCCGACCGGTGGCCGCTGCTCTACCGTGGGACCGGAAGTCGACGCTCCGTCAGACGGCGGCGTCCGAACGGAAGGAGGGTCCGCGATGGGCACCCTGCCCCGCACCGCCAACGCGATCGCGGCGGCGCTCGCCCCGGGACGGAAGGGGCCGTTCCTGGAGGAGCTGCTGGCCGCGGAGGCCGGGGAGGCGCAGCTGGCCGTGATGGAGCGGTGGCACCTGCGGGCCGTCGCCGACACGCGGCGCAGCGACGCGGACCGCGCGCAGGCGGGGGCTCTGCGGGTCGGCGAAGGGGGCGGGGTGCGGGTCCGGCCCCTGGACGACGTCCTCGCCTCGCTGAGCGGGGCCTGGTGAACCACGGTCTGAGCGAGCAGGCGGCCGCCGTCCTCGCCGCCATGTCCGCCGAGGCCCCCGAGACGTTCACCGCGACCGTACGGACCCTGACCGCCGTCACCGCCGCGCACGAGGGCGGCACCGTGCCGCCCGGGGCCAGCCCCATCGACCAGTGGGGCGATGTCTTCGACCTCGACGTCCCCGGCCGTCCCGTGCTCGTCGAGTGGTTCGCCGGGGACCCCGAGTCGGTGACGTTCACCCGCATCACCTGGCTGGAGGCCACCCCTCAGGAGTGACCCGCTCCCTCGTCAGCCGCCGCGCTTCGCCGTCGCCTTCCGCTTCGCCTTGCGCTCGGCCTCCTTGCGCCGCTCGATCGTGTAGGGGGACCAGTCGCCGCGGTGCCGGTCGCAGCGGGAGGCCCCGATCATGGCCAGCCGCCGGCACCTGGTGTTCTTCTCCGTCAGCGCTCCGCACCTGGACTGCGTCGTCGCCACGTCTTCCCCTCCCTGGAGGTGACCTTCGGACGGCGTCAGCCTCCCAGGACCGGCGGGCCCCGGGGAGGCGCACGCCGAAGCACGGCTCGCTCCCGCCCGGCGCGGCGGGGCGCACGTCCGGCCGGTCCCGGGGGCCCTCTCCGTATCGTGCGCGTATCGAAAACCGCATACGCCGCCGCAACCGCCCTCCCCGTTCAATCGACGTCATGTACAGCGACAAGCGCCGGATCGTCCGCCTCTGCCTCGCCGCCCTCGCCGTCCTCCTGGTGGCGGGCGGCCTGTTCGCCGTGCGGGGTCCGCTCCTGATGAGCGCGCCGATGTGCCTGTCCGGGCAGTGGGGACGGTGCTTGGGGACGTTCAACGGTGTCGTGCTGATGACGCTGGTCACGCTGCCGGCGGCGGTGCTCGTGGCGTGGGGGCTCGCGTGGCGCCGGCGCGCGGCGGGGGTCGCATCGGCGTGGCGGCTTTCGCTGGCCGAGGTCGGCATGGTGCACGGGACGCTGCCGTTCCTGTGGCTGACGCTGATGCCGGGCGGCGGGGCCGGAGTCGTACCGCCCCGGGTGAGCCTGGTGCCGTTGCGGGACCTGGTCGTGATGGGGCCGCTCGGCATCGTCGGCAACCTGCTGGTCTTCGCCTCGCTCGGGTTCTTCGCCCCGGTCCGGTTCGCGGCCGCGGCGACCCTGCCGCGGGTCCTGGCGCTGGGCGCGGGCTGCTCGGCGCTGGTGGAGACCGCCCAGTACGTGCTGCGCCTCGACCGGGTGTCGTCCGTGGACGACGTCCTGCTCAACGCCGCCGGAGCCGTACTGGCCGGGCTGGCCTCCCGCCGCTGGTGGCGCACGCGCACCGGGACGGGGGCGGGAAACGGAACGGGGGCCGGCGCTGGGGCGGGGACGGGGGCGCCCGGGGGCACGGCCTCGGTCGCGGCCGGGACCGGCCGGGTTGCTTAGGCTTCGGGCATGCGCGTACTGATCGTGGAGGACGAGCCGTATCTCGCCGAGGCCGTCCGGGACGGCTTGCGTCTCGAGGCGATCGCCGCCGACGTCGCGGGCGACGGGGACACCGCCCTGGAGCTGCTCCGGCTCCACTCCTACGACCTCGCGGTACTCGACCGCGACATCCCCGGCCCGTCCGGCGACGAGGTCGCGCGGCGCATCGTGGCCTCCGGCAGCGGCATCCCGATCCTGATGCTGACGGCCGCGGACCGGATCGACGACAAGGAGTCCGGGTTCGCCCTCGGGGCCGACGACTACCTCACCAAGCCGTTCGAGCTGCGGGAGCTCGTGATGCGGCTGCGCGCGCTCGACCGCAGGCGCGGGCACGCCCGACCACCGGTCCGTGAGCTCGGCGGGCTGCGGGTGGATCCGTTCCGCCGGGAGGTCTTCCGCGACGGGCGGTACGTGGCGCTCACCCGCAAGCAGTTCGCGGTCCTGGAGGTCCTCGTCGCCGCCGAGGGCGGGGTCGTCAGCGCCGAGGAGCTGCTGGCGCGTGCCTGGGACGAGAACGCCGACCCGTTCACCAACGCCGTACGCATCACGGTCTCGGCGCTGCGCAAACGGCTCGGCGAGCCGTGGGTGATCGCCACGGTGCCGGGCGTCGGCTACCGCATCGACGCCACGCCCTCCACGCCCTCCACGCCCGATGAGACCGGTGGGGCCGGTGGGGCCGGTGACTCGCGTGGCTAGGCGGCCGGGGCTCAGCGTCCGGCTGCGGCTGACGCTCAGCTACGCCGGGTTCCTCGCCGTCGCCGGTGCGCTGCTGCTCGCCGTGGTGTGGGCGTTCCTGCTGCGCTACGTACCCGACAAGGACCAGGGTCTGCTCGGGATCTCCCCCAACCGCTACCTCCTGGTGCGGACCTTCTTCCCCGCGGCGGCCGTGGCGCTGGGGTTCCTGCTGGTGTTCGGGCTCGTCGGGGGCTGGTTCCTGGCCGGCCGGATGCTCGCGCCGCTCGACCGGATCACGGCCGCGACGCGGGCGGCGGGCGGCGGTTCGCTGGCGCACCGGATCCGGATGGAGGGGCGTCAGGACGAGTTCCGGGAGCTCGCCGACGCCTTCGACACGATGCTCGAACGCCTTGAGTCGCACGTCGCCGAGCAGCGGCGGTTCGCCGCGAACGCCTCGCACGAGCTGCGGACGCCGCTCGCCGTCTCGCAGGCGCTCCTCGACGTCGCCCGCGAGGACCCGACGCGGGACCGGGACGAGCTCATCGAGCGCCTCCGGGTCGTCAACCGGCGGGCGATCGAGCTCACGGAGGCGCTACTGCTGCTGAGCCGCAGCGACCGCGGGGGCTTCGCCCGCGAGCCCGTCGACCTCTCCCTCGTCGCGGAGGAGGCCGCCGAAACGCTGCTTCCGCTCGCCGAACAGCGCGGGATCACGCTGGACGTCACGGGCGGCGCGACGCGGACCGGCGGTTCGCCGGAGCTGCTGCTGCGGATGATGACGAACCTCGTCCAGAACGCCATCGTCCACAACCTGCCCACGGGCGGCACGGTGACCGTCCGCACGGAGGCGCGGGACGGCGCCGGGCTCGTCCGGGTGGAGAACACGGGGCCGGTGCTCCCGGCGGAGCTCGTACCGACCCTGACCGAGCCCTTCCGGCGCGGCACGGACCGCGTCCGGACCGACGGACACGCCGGTGTCGGGCTCGGCCTCGCGCTCGTGCAGAGCGTCGTCCGCGCGCACGGCGGCGTCCTGGACCTCGTCGCCCGCCCGGCGGGCGGCCTCGTGGTCACGGTCCGGCTCCCGGACCGGCCCCCGGCGGACTAGCCGGTGGACTCCGGAAGCCGGTGGACTTCAGGAGCCGGTGGGCTTCAGGAGCCGGTGGTGCCGTCGAGCATCTCCCGCAGGATGTCCAGGTGGCCGTTGTGCCGGGCCGTCTCCTCGGTGAGGTGGAGGAGGATCCAGCGCAGGTCCACGTGGAGACCCTTGCGGATGGGCCGCGCGGCCTTGGTGTCCAGGCCGTGCGCGGCGGCCAGTTCGCGGTAGCGGGCGCTCTGCGCGGCGTACTCGTCGAGCAGCTGCGGGAGCGGGAAGTCGACCGCGATGCGCATCTCGCGGTCGGGGTCCTCCTCGGTCCAGGGGCCCTCGTCCTCCTCGCCGAGGAGGACCACCTGGAACCAGTAGTACTCGACCCAGCGCAGGTGGTTGATCACCCCGCTCATGGTCATGAGCGGCGAGTGGGGCAGGAGCGCCTTCCGGGCGTTCTCCTCGGAGACTCCCTCGCACTTGGCGACGGCGGTGTTCCGCGCGTAGTCGAGGAACGTGGTGAGCTGGGTGCGCTCGTCCCACGCGGGCGGTGTGTCATCGATTCTGGTCATCGCGCGCAGTCTTTCCTGCCGGCACGGCCATGTCGACGTGTTTTCTCGCCGGGCCCGGACCCGGGCCGTCTCAGTACGCGCCGATGGACCAGAAGACGCCCACCTCGTCGGCGCTCACTGCGATCAGGCCCAGGTCTTCGAGGAGGTCCAGGCCGCCGACGTACGCGCCGGTGACGAAGGGGTGGGATCGGGTGCCCGCGAGGCCCGCCGCGACGAAGTCGGAGCCGGCCTGGGCTGTGGTCGCGTTGGTCCAGTACCGGGCGTCGGGACCGTACCGGTCGAGCAGGGTGCGGGCGTCCGCCAGGAGGGCGTCGCGGTCGGGGCGGGTGCGGACCGGGGCGGGCTCCGCCTGCCACTCCTCGGCCATGACGGCGAGCGCGCCGGCCGCCTCGTCCGCGTCCACGGGGCGGAGGCGGGCGGGGAAGTCGGACGCGGCGGGAGGGTCGAAGGGGTAGGCGGGCAGGGTGTCGCGGACGTCGCCGGTACGGTCGCCGTCCAGCCGGATCCAGCCGCGGGGGTCGCGTACCGACCGGTGCATGACGGCACGTACGTCGTGCGCCCAGTCGTCGTGGCGCCGCGGGCCGGTCGCGACGAAGGTGTACGTGTCGTCGAGCAGCCGCAGCGCGGCGGCGTTCCACGCGGAGCGCCGGCTCCGGAACTCCCGCAGCAGCGTGCCCGCCTGGAGCGCGGAGTCGCGGGTCGGGCCGGCCGGCAGCTCCCGGAGCCGTTCGCGCACCCATCCGACGAGCGTCCCCTCCTCCGGACGGTGCTCCGGCAGCTCCGGGGCCTGCGCGGCGGCACCGTCCCAGCGCGCCTCCAGGTACGCGTCCAGCGCGTCGAGCACCGACTCGTCGGGAGGGAGGGCCATCTCAGGAGACTTCCGGGAGCTTCAGGAGGCTTCAGGAGGCCTCGGGAGTCCGGGACAGGCCCCAGGTCTGGAGGGCGAAGGGGCGGCCCTTCTCCTCGCCCTCGATCAGGGGGACGTCGAGGAGGGTGAAGCCCGTCTTGGTCGCCACGGCGACGCTGGCGGCGTTCTCGGCCTCCAGCTCCAGGACCACCCGCTCCAGGCCGAGCTGTTCGAAGGCGTACGCGGCCATGATCCGCACCGCGCGCGCCGCGAGGCCCCGGCCGCGGTGGGCGGGGCCGACGGCGTAACCGAGCTCCGCGCCGTCGGGGAGGCGGCGCAGCATCACCTCGCCGAGCGGCGCGCCGCCGTCGACGGTGATGGCGAGGAGGATGGTCCTGCCCTCCGACCGCAGCTTCCGGGCCATCTCCACGCGCGCGGCGGCGGCCTGCCCCTCGAAGGGCGAGACGATCGGCGTCCAGTACGCGACGTCGGGGTCCTCGAACAGGTCCGGCATCGCGGACACGTCGGCCTCCGTCCAGTCGCGCAGGACGAGCCCTTCTCCCGACAGCTCGATCCGAGCGGGGAACGGGGAGACGGCGCTGCTCATACAGGGGTTCCTTCCTGGCCACGGGGACAAGGCAGCATAACGGGCCGATCGTCCGGTCATCCGATCATTCGGTCCCCCGTAGGGCTCCTGTGCCGGCGCCCGCAGGGCTCCGGTGCCGGCGACGCGGTCAACCGGACGTGTCGAACAGGCCGTTGACCTCCGTGTAGTCCAGGGCCTGCCGCAGCGAGGCCGCGTACCCGCCGTCGCCGTACAGTTCACGCGCCGCCTGCCGTACCGCCGCGTAGGCGGACTGGGCGAGGCCCGAACCGAGACTGACGCGGGCCACGCCCAGGGCTCCCAGCTCGGGCACCGAGAGGGCGCCGGGGCCCGCCAGGACGTTGAGGGGGACCGTCAGGGCGTCGGCGAGGGACCTGATGAGGTCGGGGTCGGTGACGCCGGGGACGAAGACGCCGTCCGCTCCGGCGTCGACGTACGCCCGGGCCCGCGCCAGAGTGTCCCGCAGCCGGGTCGCGGGGTCGCCCAGTCCCAGCAGGTACGTGTCGACCCGGGCGTTGACGAAGACGTCGGCGCCCGCCCGGTCGGCGGCGGCGCGTACGGCCTCCAGGCGGGCGGCGAGGGCACCCGGCGGACGGGTGCCGTCCTCGATGTTGACGCCCACGACGCCGGCTTCCAGGACGCGGGTGACGGTGTCCGCGACCTCCTCGGGGCTCCGGCCGTGGCCACCCTCGATGTCGGCGCTCACCGGCACGGTGACCGCCGCCGCGATCCGGGCGATCGCGTCGAGTGCGAGGTCCCGGGGGACGCGGTCGCCGTCGGGGGCTCCCAGCGACCAGGCGACGCCGGCGCTGGTCGTGGCGATCGCGGGAGCGCCCGCGGCCTCGACGATCCGGGCGCCGGCCGCGTCCCATGCGTTGGCGAGCGCGAGCGGGCGGGCGGAGGTGTGGAGGGAGCGGAAGAGCGCGGATCCGTGCGGTGCGTTGCTGGTCATGGGCTCAGCCAAGCAGGAACGGCCTCCGCCGTCCGGCAGGAATCCGACATGGACGTGCGCCGGGGGGCCGCCTGCCCCATCCCCCTCCCCCTCTCCCTCCCCCCGTGGTGCGATATTCGTTGGGCCCGGGTCGACTCCCTCGGGCACAATGCCCGCGATGATCTCCACCGCCGGCGAGCTGCTCGCCGCTCTCGCGCCCCTGCCCCACGCCGCCCGGCTCCGGTTCACCGCCGTCACCGCCCACCGGCTCGCCGCCCGGGGCGACTTGCGCCCGCTGCTCGTCGAACTGGACGCGCTCGGTGCGTACGAGCGGCGCCTGGGTGCGCTGGCGGCGCTCGCCGCGGGGGACGCCGCGTACCTGCTGGCCCGGCTCGGCGACCTCGATCCCGTCGTCCGCCGGTACGCGCTCCGCTGCGCCCACCGCCTGCCCATCGCGGAAGCCGAAGACGCAGCCGAAGACGCAGCCGAAACCGAAGGCGAAGGCGAAGGCGGAGCCCGGACCGGAGCCGACGCCTCGTTCGACCGCGCCGTCGAGGCCGCCTACACCGACGCCCCCGCCGTCGTCCGCGCCGATCTCGCCCGGCTGCTGCGCGACGGGCGGCGGGCCGCGCTCGCCGAGCGGCTCGCGCGGCGGGTGCGCGTCGAGTACGGCGACCGGGACGCGGCGCTGCTCCTCGCGGGCTGCTCCACGGAGTTCGCCGCGCGGCTGCTGCCCGAGGTCGCGGACGCCCTGGCGTACGAGGACTGGGGCACCCTGGCCCGACGGCATCCGCTCGCGGTGCTCGACCACGCCGAGCGTGAACTCGCCTCGCTCACCCGCTGGTTGCGCAACTCGTGGTGGAAGCGGTACGCGACCGGGCTCGCCACGGCGCTCGCCGCCGCGCCGGAGCGCGTCCTGGACCTGCTGGAGACCTACGGCCCGGACGACCTGCCCGGGCCGGTCCACGACCGGCTGGCGGAGCTCGTCGCGGTGGACGCCGAGCGCGTCGCGCGGTGGTTCGCCGATCCGGACCGGGCGGCGGGGCGCTGGGAGCGGACGCCGGGGCCGGCGGTCATGCGCCGGCTCGTGGCCGCGGAGCCGCCGTCGCTGCCCGCCCTCGGGGCGCTGTGGTTCCACCGGAACGCCTTCCGCACCCTGCTGCGGGCGCTGCCGCCGGCGCGCCGGGGCGCGTTCCTGGACTCCGTCGTGGCCGTGGCGCCTCCGCGCCGAAACCTCCGGGCCCACTCGGGCGTGCTCGGCCTGCTGCCGGCGGCGGAACAGCGCGCCCGGGCGCGTGCCGCCGTCGACGCGATCGAGGCCGGGGACGGATCGGCGGGTGACGTCCAGGACCTGCTCGCCCTGTTCCCGCCGGCCGAGGCCCGCCCCCGACTGCTGGCCGCCCTCGCCACCGGCGACGCGGACGACCGCTCTACGGCCTGGTCCCGGCTGATCCTCAACGCCACCCTGAACCGTGACCCGGAGCAGGTCGCCGAGGTCCTCGCCCAGGCCGCCGGCCGTCTCACCAACGAGCGCGACCCCGTCCGCCGGGACGTCCTCCGCTCCCTCACCCTGGTCCCGGCGCCGCTCCTGCTCACCGCGGTCGAGGGCGACTCCGGCGGTTCCGAGTCCCTGGAGCGGCTGTGCCTGGACGCCTTGAGGGCCCGGGACCGCTCCCCCGCGACCCGCGACACGATCCGTACGCTGGCCGTGACACTGCTCTCCGGCACGGCTTCCGCACCAGCGCTCGCGGCGCGCCTCCTGGAGGCTCTGACCGCGTACACCGGATCGGTCGAACTCGGCGCACTCGAAGGGTCGTTGCGGGCCGACGGGGTACGTTCCGTGGTCGGCGCGCTGGGCCCGTGGCTGGACCGGAGCGCCGCCCGCGGCGAGGTCGCGCCGCTGCTCGCCCTGGTCGCGTCCTGCGGGCGCCTCGCGTACGGCGTCCCCGAGCTCCAGGACCGCCTGGAGAAGGCGCTGGCCGTCTGTTCCGACGGGAGCTTCGGTGACGTCGCCGCCGCCTGGCTCGCCGATCCGGCGACCCGTGGCGTCCGCGTCGTCGCGCTCCTGGACCGGGAGCCCTCGGCGGTCTTCCTGCCCCCGGTCCTCGCCGTCCTGGCCGCCGAGCGCACCGACCTCCTGGACCCCGCCCTGGCGGAGTCCTCGCTCCCCGGCGGCCGGTTCCCGGCGGCGGGGACCGTACGGGCGCTGCCGCCGTTCCGGCACGCCGACCGGTGGCTGCCCCGGCAGCAGGAGGCCGCCGTCCGGCTGGCGGCCACCGCCGTCGCGGACCCCGACCGGGGCATCGACGAGCGGGCCGCACTCCTCCGCGCGGTGGCACCGGTTCCCGCACACGGCCGGGCCCTGCTCCAGCAGTACGCCCCTCCGCCGCCGGACGGCGGCCCCGCCACCGACTCCCCCGTCGAGCCGGCGCTCGCGGCGGCCGCGCTCGACGCCGCCGCGCACACCGACGATCCGGTGTCGGCCCTCACCCCCCTGCTCGACCTCGCGGGTGACGACCGGGCCGTCGCGGCCTGGTCGGCCGCCGACCGCGCCGCTCTCCACGCCCGGCCGTCCCAGGTCGCGGCCCTGCTCCACTCCGTCCTGACCCGTGAGACGGGGGTGAAGGTCACCGTCCGGAAGGCCGCCGCGCGGCTCGCCGTCCGCCACCTCCCCCCCGGCGGCCGCCACCGCGCTGCTGTCCCGGGTGGGCCGGACGCCCGGCGTCCACCCCGATGTGCGCGCCACCGTCGTGGGCCTCGCCATGGCGCTGCTGCCCGCCGAGGAGATGTGGGCGCTGCTGGAGGCGGCGGTGGCCGAGGGACCGGAACCGGCACGGCTCGCCGTCCTGGGCGTGCAGCCGGCGGAGCTGGCGCGGGCGCACCGGCGGCGGTTCGGCGCGCTGGCCGCGCGCCTTGCGTTCGCCGCCGACGAGGAGACGGCGTACCGCGCCCTGTCCGGCCTCGCCGACTGGGCCCGGTACGCGCCGGAGGCGGCCGACGCGCTCGTGACGGTCTACACGGACAGCACCAGGACGGGCAGGCTCTGGTCGGTGAGCAGCGGCCTCAACGAGCTGTCCCGCTCCGGGCTCCCGCATCCGCTCGGCGGTGTGGCGCCGGGCAGCGTGCTGTGCGAGGCGGTGGACCGGCTGCTGGCGCGCGTCGCGGCCGGTGAGCCGGAGGGCGGCGGGCGGGACGGCGACCTGCCGGCGTTCCGCAGGCTGCGTTCCCTCCTGTCGTCGCCGCAGCAGGAACCCGGGGACTGCGCGGCCCTGGCCCGGCGCCTCGCGGACGAGCCGCTGGCCACGACCACGCGCGTCGAACTCCTCGTCCGCGCGGTGGACATGACCGCGACAGAGGTCGAACTCACGGCCGCGCTAGATGAGTTGGTGGACGCCGTCGCGGACCGCCCGGTTCTCGCGGCCGTGGCCGCCGAGGACCTCGACGGGGCCCATCGGTACCGCGCGCCCCTCGCCGACCCGGCCGCCGTCCTCGCCGTCGTACGGACCCTCGGCGACAGCGGCGACCTCGTGCGGGGTCTTCTCGCCGCCGCGCTCGCGACGGCTCTCGGGTCCCGGCAGGGCTGGCCGGAGCAGTGCCGGGCGGCCGTGCTCGCGCTGCGCCGCCATCCGGAGCCGGACGTCCGGGAGTCGGCGTACGAGGCGGACCTGAGCGACGCCGACTGAGCCCGAGGCGCGTCGGGGTCAGAGGGGCAGGCGTCCCGGGAAGGCGCCGTGTCCGACGCCGGGGGCGGTGACGGCCAGCCAGCCGTGGCCGCGCACCCGCGTCTCCGGTCCGATCTCGTTGGGGTCGACGGAGAGGTGGGCGCAGGCGGAACGGGCACCCAGGGTGCCCGCGTGGGGCGGGGCGTCGTCGTACTCCGGGTCGTAGTCGGGCGCGTCGACGGCGAGGGTCTCCCAGGGCAGCGGGGCGCCCTCCCCTTCGGGGTCGCCCTCGGCGACGAACCGGCGGATCACCGTGCCGTTCTCGGCGACCATCCACACGTCGGAGCCGCCGGCGTCGTCGAGGAAGAAGAACTGGGCCTGTCCGCAGTGCGTGCTGAGCCGCTCCACCGTGTCGGTGATGTCGTCCCAGTCGTCGCCGACGAGAAGGTCGTAGTCGCCGAAGATCAGCCGCCAGCCGTCGAGTTCGGGGGTGACGAAGACCCGGCCCACGGAGCGGGCGCGGTCCCCGTCCGCCTTCCCTGGCACCCGGATCTGCCGTCCCTCGGAGGCGGCGTTGCCCGCGGCGCAGGTGACGGGTCGGCGGTCGTGCAGGTCGAGGGCGTCGAAGAGCCCCTCGTACGAGGCGGCCGGCACGGCCATCCACCAGCCGCTGAGCACGTTCGACGGGAGGGCCGGGGTCTCGTGCGGGATCTTCACCCGGATCAGCCGCTCGACCGTGGCGCGGTCGCGGTCGTCGAGCGCGTCCGCCCCGCCGCCCACGACGAGGGCGGCCATGGCGCCTCGCCGGACGCGCGGCGGCACGCCCGGGTCGCGGCGCAGGGCGCGCAGCCGGGGCCGGAAGGCGTCGTGCAGGGCGCGGGCGTAGTCGTCGGCCTTGTACGGGACGGCGCGGCCGTGCGCGTAGCAGGCCACCAGGGCCCGCAGCCCGGCCTCGGAGTCGGTGCGCAGCCGCAGGAGACCGGAGAATCCTTCGCCGGCCACGCCGTACTTCGGGGAGGCCGCCAGCTCGGCGTACCGGTCGGCGCACCGCTCGTCGAAGGCCGTGAGCAGCCGGTTCGCCAGCCAGCCGGACACCTCCTCCCGGCGCCAGGCGGCGACCAGCCCGTCGAAGGCGGCCGGCCCGATCAGCCCGAGCGCCCGCTGGTAGGGCTTGAGCCGTGCCGACCCCGAGCCGCCGGCGGCCCCCGCCAGCAGGCCCGGCACGAGCTCCTCGCCCCGCGCGACGATCTCCTCGGCGGCGGCCTCGGCCCGGGCGGGATCGTCGCCGTACAGGTCTTCGAGCAGGGATTCGATCTTCATGCGTCAGCACACTAGCCGCCGCCTCGGACAGCGGCGTCCGGCGCGTTAGTGAGGCGTCAGTGGGACGGCAGGGGCCGGGGGGAGGGTGGAGGGGACCACTTCAGGAGGCTTGCATCATGCGACGACGTACGTTTCTCAAGGGGAGTCTGATGGGTTCGGCGGCCGCTCTGGCCGTGCCCGTCGTCGGGGCCGCGCAGGGGGCGGCCGCGGCGGCGGGGACCGTCAGCGTCGGCAGCATCGCCGCGCTGCAGAGCGCGATCGACGCCGCCGTGCCCGGCGACCGGATCGTGCTCGCGAACGGCTCGTACACCGTGCCCTCGTCCGGCGTCCGGATCGCGGGCAAGGAGGGGACGTCGGCCGCGCCGATCACGATCGTGTCGGCCAGTCGCGGGGGTGCCGTGCTCAACGGGCCCGTCGGGTTCGTGCTCTCGGCGTCCGCCAACATCACGATCAGCGGGTTCGCGTTCCGGCAGACGAGCACGTTCGCCATCCCCGCCGACTGTTCCCGGATCCGGCTGACGCGCAACGACTTCAAGCTCGCCGACCGCGACGGGCTCGACTGGGTGACGGTCCGGGGCGACGACGCCAAGATCGACCGCAACCACTTCCACCACCGCGGCACCCAGGGCATCTTCCTCGTGGTCGACGGGCCGGGCACGACCGCCATGGCCCAGCGCACCCACATCTTCCGCAACCACTTCGCCGACCACTCCTACACCGGCGCCAACGGCGGCGAGGCGATCCGCCTCGGCGTCAGCCACCGCGCGCTGTCCACGGCCGACGCCGTGGTCGAGTACAACCTCTTCGAGCGCTGCGACGGCGACCCGGAGGCGATCTCGGTCAAGTCCTCGGGGAACACCATCCGTTACAACACCCTCCGCGACAGCAAGGGCGGCATCGTGCTGCGGCACGGCAACGCCACCACCGTGTCGGGCAACCACGTCCTCGGCGGCGCGAACGGTGTCCGCCTGTACGGCAACGACCACCTCGTCGTGAACAACCACATCTCCGGCACGACCTCGCGCGGCATCGTCATCGGCAGCGGCACCACCCGCGACCACCACGACGGCGAGACGACCGAGGAGCGGCGCGGGAACGACGCCTGCGACCGGGCCGTCATCGCGCACAACACGCTCGTCGGCAACTCCGCGACGATCTCCGGCGAGAGCCGGACGTACGGGCCCCGGGACGTCGTCGTCGCCGACAACGTCCTCGTCGCCTCCTCCGGCAGCCTGGTCGCCCTCGGCAGCGCCACCGGCTTCACCTGGCAGGGCAACATCCTGTGGGGTTCGGCCGCGAACGGCACCATCCCGTCCGCCGGCTTCCGCCGCGTCGACCCCCTCCTCCGCAAGGACGCCGACGGGGTCCACCGGCTCACCGCCGGCAGCCCGGCCGTCGACGCCGCCACCCTCACCTCCCTGGCCCTCGCCGAGGACGCCGACGGGCACGCGCGCGGCACCGCCCGCGACGTCGGCGCCGACGAGTACTCCACCCTCGCCCCGGTCCGCCGCCCCCTGACGACCACCGACGTCGGCCCGAACGCGAGCTGAGCCCGCCCGCCGGACGCCCGCCCCTCCGGGGGGCGGGCGTCCGGCGACCGTCTAGGGTCGCGGTATGCGTGTGCGAAGCGACGACCTCACCCGGGACGACGGCCTGTGGGCCGGGCTGACCCTGGACGTACGGGACGACCGGCCCCGGCCGGGACTGTGCGTGTTCAGCGGCGCGGGGCAGCGGCTGCTGATCGCCCAGGAGTCGCGGCCCGTGCTGCTCGCCTTCGTCGACGAGGACCTGATGGGCGTCGACTTCCGGCGCACCGACGCGTACCGCTCCGTCGTCCCGCCGCTGCGCGCCGACACGGCACGCGCACTCTCCGGCGCCCCGGAGCGGTGGGCCCACCGCTTCGCCCGCCACCTCGCCGAGGCCCCGGACGGCCCGCTGCACGAGGGGCGCTGGCTGCTGACCTCCGGGACCCGGCTCCTGCGGTGGCGGCCCTCGGGGTGCACGCACGGGGAGTACTGGGGCTCGATGCTCGTCGAGGGCCATCCGGACGGCCACATCGACTGGTACGTGCACTCCGGGTCGTGGGAGGTACTGCCGCTGCGCCCCCTGCCGGACGCCGACGACGGCCGGGTGAAGGCCTACCGCAAGCAGGCCAGGGAGGGAACGCTGCCGCCCGTGCTGCTGTGGTGGGTGAGCGGTCTCGACTGCCATCTGGTCCTGGACGGTCACGCGCGGCTCGCCGCCGCGATCGCCGAGGACATCGAGCCCCCGCTCCTCGTACTGCACCGCACCCTGCCCCACGACCGCCTCGCGGCCGGCACCGCCTCGGCCGTCTCCCTCTACGAGCACGAACTCGCCCGCTTCGAGCGGCTGCGCGCCGTCCACGGCTCCACCGTCCCCGACGGCACCGCCATCGCCGGTCCCCAACTCGCCCGCCTGCTAACCGACTTGAGGTTCAACGAGCAGCCGACCTGGGCCTGGCCGCTCGCCGCCGCCCCCGACGCGCTCAGGGACGCGCCGGAGTGGCCCGGTCGCTGATCCGGCAGCCGACGCCGGGCGTGGTCGTGATGACCGGCGACCCCCGGGGCGGCGGGCCAGGGCGCGCACGCGCAGGACGAGCTCGGGGAAGTGGAAGGGCTTGGCGAGGTAGTCGTCGGCGCCCAGGGTGAGGCCGCTGACGCGGTCGCCGGGTGAGCCGGCAGCCGTCAGCATCAGGACCATCACCCGGTCGTCCCGCGCGGCGATCATCCGGCAGAGGGTGTCGCCGTGGATCCCCGGCAGGTTCCGGTCGAGCACGACGACCTCGTACGCGGTGGCGTCCAGCTTGGCCGCGGCCTCCAGTCCGTCGTGGGAAGCGCCTGGACACGGGGTGCGGCCGGGGACGCCGTCCGGCTCGCCCTGACCGGCGTCACCGTCGGGCAGGCGGTCGTCGCCGTCCTCGCGGTGCCGGCCGTCAGCGGCGAGTACGTCAGCCGCCTGATCACCACCACGCTCGTGACGACGCCGAACCGGCTCGCCGTCCTCACCGCGGTCGTCCTGGTCGCGGGCACGGCCGCCGTCCTGGCCTCCGTCGTCACCGGCGGCCTCCTCCTGCCCGGCAGCGGCTTCACCGAGGCACACGGCTACGCCCACTCTCCCTGGCCGACGGCCCGACCCTGCGCGCCGGGAGGCGACGGCCAGCTGGCGCCGATGCCCGTGGGGCGGCTGCTCGGGGGGCACGCCGCTGCGGGGCCGCGACGTGTAGCGGACCGAACACACCCATCGGTAACCGCATCTGATGAGTCGTCGGTTCGATGCTTCTCCGATCGATCCCGGGCACCCTGCGTTAGCCTCGCGTCATGACCGCATTCGGAACCGACTCCTGGCCGCCGGCCCCGATCCGGACCGGCCGGCTCGTGCTGCGCGAGGCGGCCGCCCGGGACCGGCCGGCGTTCGTCGAGCTGTTCGCCTCGCCCGAGGTGGGGACGTACGTGGGCGGGGCCCGGCCGCGCGCGGACCTGGAAGCGGCGATGCCTGAGGTGCCGGGACGGCGTCCCGGCGCCTTCGTCGTCGAGCGCGACGGCACGATGATCGGCGTGGTGACGCTCGATCCCGGGAAGGGCGGGCGGACCGACCTCGGGTACATGTTCCTGCGGCAGGCGTGGGGTCTCGGCTACGCCGCCGAGGCGTGCGGGGCGGTGCTCGGATGGTTCGCCGGCATCCGGCCCGGCGAGCCGGTCTCGCTCGTCACGCAGACCGCCAACGTCCGCGCGATGCGGCTCGCCGCGCGGCTCGGTTTCACGGAGGTCGAGCGGTACGAGGAGTACGGCGCCGAGCAGTGGTACGGCGTCCGGGGCGCCGACGCCCCGGCGACGCCCGACACCTCGGCGGACTGATCGCGACCGCCGTACAACCCTTTGGACGAGCGGTGAGTCTCCCTTGCCGACCGCAGTCGATCGCGGTCGTTCACAGCCGAGTCGATCCCACGTGATCGAACTCTTGAGGAGCTCATCATCAGCGCCATACGCAAGACCCTCACCGCCACCGCCGTCGTCGGCGCCGTCCTGGCGGGTTCGGCCGCCTGCGGGACGGTCGAGCAGTTGTCCGCCGGGAAGAAGCTGGACCAGGCGTTCGAGAAGCTCGGCAAGGAGAAGTCGCTCTCCTTCGAGCTGGACCTGGACGTCGACGCCGCGACCCTCAAGAAGCTGGACGCCGACTCCGACCCGGAGCCCGGCGATGAGCTCCCCGACGAGGCGGCCGAGCTGCTCAGCGGGGCGAAGCTGAGCGTCACGGTGGAGTCGAAGAAGCCGCTCGCCGAGTCCGGGGAGGAGGACTTCGTCGGGATGGCGATGAAGGTCAGCGTCCCGGAGGGCGACCTGGTCGAGTACCGGGTCGTCGGCGACTACGCCTACTTCCGGTCCGACGTCGAGGCGCTCGGGGAGGCCATGGGCACCCCCATGCCGTCGACCGACGACCTGCCGCCGGAGGCCGGGGCCCTCAAGAAGGCCCTGGAAGGCGAGTGGATCAAGGTCGACTACAAGGCCCTGGAGAAGGCCGGCGAGGAGCTGGGCCGGGCGCCGGGCGAGGAGGCCCCGGACACCGAGCCGTCGGCCGAGCCCACGCTCGACGCCAAGACCCAGAAGAAGCTTGTCGAGGCCCTGCGCGAAGTCGTCGCCCGTGACGTCGAGTTCACGACGGCCGGCGGCGAGGACGGCACCGAGCGCATCTCGGCGACGGCGCCGTTCCGCACCCTGATCACGGACCTGGTCGACGAGATCCGCCCCTTCTCCAAGGAGCTTCCGCCCGGCGTGGAGCTGCCCTCGGCCGCCGACCTGAAGGACGCCCCCGCCGCCAAGGTGACCGCCGACTTCACCCTCAAGAACGGCGAGCTGACCGAGGTGTACGTCGACCTCACGAAGCTGACCGAGAGCGCGAAGGCGGAGAAGGTTGGCCTGGGGCTGAAGCTGGGCGCCGGAACCAGGCCGACGGCCCCGGCCGGAGCCACCGAGCTGAAGCCGGAGGAGCTGATGGACGCCTTCGCCGCCGCGATGATGCCCGAGGAGGGCGAGTTCCCCGAGGACGAATTCGGCGAGGGTGAGTTCGGTGAGGGCGAGGGCGAGGGCGAGTTCTCGTACGAGCCCGCCGCGTGACGGGACCCAGCCACATAAATAGGAGGTGCGGGCGGTCCCGACCCCCGCTAACGTCTCCCGCATGAAGCCTGCCGCTGAGACGACGACGCCGGAGAGTGTCCCGGCGCGCTGACCGTTGTCTCAGTCCGAAGCCCCGGGGCGAGTGCCCCGGGGCTTCGTGCCGTGGTCGCTCGCCCGTTCACCGCGAGGAGACCGCCATGCACGACCACCGCCGACTGGGCCGCGAGCTGGGCCTGTTCGACACCGATCCGCTGATCGGCGCAGGACTGCCGTACTGGCTGCCCGACGGCGCGGCCGTACGCCACGCCCTGGAGGAGTACATCCGTGACGCCGAGCGGCGGGCGGGGTACCGGCACGTGTACTCGCCCGTGCTCGGCAAACGGGAGCTGTACGAGATCTCGGGGCACTGGTCGCACTACAGCGACGACATGTTCCCGCCGATGGAACTCGGCGGGGAGCAGGTGGTGCTGCGGCCGAGCCTCTGCCCGCACCACGCGCTCATCTTCCGCTCCCGGTCGCGCAGTTACCGGGAGCTGCCGCTGCGGATGGCCGAGCTGGGCGGCATGTACCGCTCCGAGCTGTCGGGGGTCCTGGGCGGGCTGACCCGGGTGCGGGCGATCCAGCTCAACGACGCGCACGTCTTCTGCACCGTGGAGCAGGTCGCCGAGGAGGCGCGGGCGGCGCTGGGGATGATCCGGAGGGCGTACGAGGCGATGGGCGTCGTCCCGAGCCGGTACCGGCTCTCGCTGCCCGGGCCCGGGGGCAAGTACGTGGACGCGCCCGACCTGTGGCGGCGGTCCACCGCGCTGCTGACCGAGGCGCTCGACGCGGCCGGGCTCGCGTACGAGGCGGTGGAGGGCGAGGCGGCGTTCTACGGGCCGAAGATCGACGTCCAGGTCGCCGACGGGGCGGGCAGGGAGTCGACCCTCTCGACCGTCCAGGTCGACTTCCACCAGCCCGAACGGTTCGGCCTGCGCTACGTCGGCGCGGACGGCGCCCGGCACCGCCCAGTGATGGTCCACCGCAGTGTCGTCGGCAGCGTGGAACGGGCCGTCGCCCACCTCGTCGAGCACCACGGCGGCGCCTTCCCCGCATGGCTGGCCCCCACCCAGCTGGTGGTCGTCCCCCTCTCCGCCGCCGAACTGCCCT
Source organism: Streptomyces sp. R302 (assembly GCF_012927245.1). Lineage (GTDB taxonomy): Bacteria > Actinomycetota > Actinomycetes > Streptomycetales > Streptomycetaceae > Streptomyces. Next base: position 259,923 of record NZ_JABBGE010000005.1, on the reverse strand, counting down.
CCGCGACCGCCCTGGCCGACCGTTGCATCGCCGCGGGCCTCCGCGCGGAGGTCGCCGCCCCCGACGAGGGCACCCTCGGCGCCCGGATCCGCGCCGCCCGCCTGGTCCCGTACCTGGCCGTCGTCGGCCCCCGGGAGGCGGCCGACGGCCGGGTCTCCCTCCGCCTGCGCGACGGTCGCCGGCTGCCCCCGCAGCCGGCCGACGCCGCCCTCGCCCGGATCGGCGGACTCGTCGCCGCCCACAGCACCGAGCTCTGGTGATCGGATCCACATCGCCGTTTCTTCGCGCGGGGAGCGATGAGTTCGGGCCGTCCCGTCGGTCATATGAGCGACGACACCACGGCAAGGAAAGGCCCCGTCATGACCGACTCGCTCACCGCTCCCCGCACCTCCCGGCACGCCGGCGCCCGCGGATCCGCCGTTCCCGCCACGCGGCGCCGCGTGGCGGGGTGGGCGGTGGCCGGCGGGGTGGTGGCCGGGCCGCTGTTCCTCGCGGCGGGGGTCACCCAGGGGCTCGTACGGGACGGCTTCACGTTCCGGCGGAACGCCATCAGCCAGCTCGCCCTCGGCGAGGGCGGCTGGGTGCAGACGGTGAACTTCCTCGTCGCCGGGCTGCTCCTGACGGGCGCGGCCTGGGGACTGCGCCAGGTGCTGCGCGGCGGTCCCGGCGGCACCTGGGGGCCCGCCCTCCTCGGGGTCTTCGGCGTCTCCTTCTGGGTCGCGGCCGGCTTTCCGGCCGACGCCGGGGCGGGCTTCCCCGCGGGCGCTCCCGAGGCGACGGTGATGACCGGTCACGGGGCCGTGCACATGCTCGGCGGCATGGTCGGCTACCTCGCGCTGTGCGCCGCGTCCGTGGCCCTCGGCCGCGCGCTCGCCGCGCGGGGGCCGCGGGCCTGGGCGGTCGCCTCCCGGGTCGTCCCGGTGTCGGTCCTCGCCGGGTTCCTGGCCTCCGCCGTGTCGGTCCTCGCCTTCACCCTCGCCGCCGGTCTCGGCCTCCTGTGGCTCGCCGCCGTGGCGGCCCGCCTCGCGGGCGACGACCGGGGCTGAGGGCGGGAGCGCCGGGGGCGGGGCCGGGGCCGGGCTGGGGGGGCCGGGGCTCTCGTCCGGGCCGATTGTCAGTGGTGGGTGAGACGGTGAGGACATCAAGACAACCGCCAGAGACGGGGAGTTGGCCATGTCCGGAAACCAGAACTTCATCAACCACGTCGCGCTCGTGCTGGACGCCAGTTCGTCCATGTCGCACCTGAGGGGCAAGGTCGTCGAGGTCGCCGACCAGCAGATCGAGTACCTCGCGCGCCGGTCGCGGGAGCTCGACCAGGAGACGCGGGTCACGGTGTACGTGTTCGCGGACACCGTGCAGTGCGTCATCTACGACAAGGACGTGCTGCGGATGCCGTCCCTGAAGGCCCTGTACAACGTCGGGGGGATGACCTCGCTGCTGGCGGCCGCGCTGAAGTCGCAGGGGGAGCTGGCGCAGACGGCCCAGCTGTACGGCGACCACAGCTTCCTCACCTTCGTCCTGACGGACGGCCAGGAGAACGCCAGCCACCGCTGCCCCGACGCGCCCAGCAGGGACCCCCGCGCGCTGGTGTCGGCCGTGGCCAAGATGATCGAGACGCAGGACGACAACTGGACGCTGGCCGTGCTCGTGCCGGACCAGATGGGCAAGCGCGAGGCCATGAACTGCGGCTTCCCGAAGGACAACGTCGCCATCTGGGACGCCACGAGCACCCGGGGCCTGGAGGAGGCCGGCCAGGTCATCCAGCAGGCGACGGAGAAGTTCATGATGGGGCGGACCAAGGGCATCCGCGGTTCTCGTTCCGTGTTCTCCGTGGGCGCGGACGCGGTCAACAAGGAGACGATCGCGGCGGCCGGCCTCACCCCGGTCGACGCGTCCGGATACCAGCTGATCCCGGTGCCCCGGGACGTGGCGATCCGCGAGTGGGTCACCGAGTCCGGGCACACGTACAAGACCGGGTGCGCCTTCTACCAGCTGAGCAAGTCGGAGAAGATCCAGGCGCGGAAGCGGATCGCGGTCCTGGAGAAGAAGACCGACCGCGTCTACACGGGGCCCGAGGCCCGTGCCCTGCTGGGCCTGCCGGACGAGGAGGTGCGCGTGAAGCCGGATCAGAACGCGGACTTCACCATCTTCGTGCAGAGCACCAGCGTCAACCGCAAGCTGGTGCCCAACACCCGGCTGCTGCTCATGCACTGAGGCGTCCTCACTCCCCCGGTCACCGTCCCGTGCGGGCCTCGCTCAGCGGGCGGGGCCCGGCCGGGCCGTACTCCGGGAGGGCGATGTCTCCGGCCTTGGCGAACTGCGCGGCGAGGATGTTCCGCATCGGCCAGCGGGTCATCGAGCGCATCGAGAGGTCGCGCATCCGGATGCCGAAGCGGCCCGTCGGGGCGTAGCCGGCGGCTCCGCCGGGCGGGAGTTCCTGGGCCTGCGTGACATAGGGCCGCATCACCGTGTCGTAGCGGCGGAAGGCGGTCTCGTGCGCGCCTCCCGCCGCCGCCAGTTCGCCGGCGAGGACGTACGCGCCGACGAGGGCGAGGCTGGTGCCGAGGCCGGTGAGCGGTGTGGCGCAGTATCCGGCGTCGCCGAGCAGCGCCACCCGGCCGCGCGACCAGCTGTCGAGGCGGACCTGCGCCATGGTCTCGAAGAAGAAGTCCGGGGCGGTGCGCATGGCCCGCAGCAGGCGGGGCGTCTCCCAGCCGACGCCGGCGAAGCGCCGGGCGACGAGCTCCCGCTGGGCCTCGACGTCCCGGCGGTCGTACGTCAGTGGCGGCGAGCGGAAGCCGAACCCGGCCTTGATCTCGCCGGGGAGTCGGCCGGGGCGCGCGGAGGCGACGAGCCCGCCGGGCGCGTTGTGCATCAGGTACCAGCCGTCGAGGTCCAGGCAGTCGTCGACGGCGGTGAACCAGGCCGTGTACAGGCCGATGGGGTGGGCGAGGTCCCGCTCCGGCCCGAAGGCGAGGGAGCGGACGACGGAGTGCGTTCCGTCGGCTCCGACGACGAGGGCGAAGCGGCGCGGCGGCGCCTTCTCGAAGGTGACGGTGACGGCGTCCGGATCCGACTCCTGGTCGATCCCGGTGATGGTGTCGTCGAAGAGGTACTCCGTGTCCGACGTCGTCGCCTCGTACAGCAGCCGGGCGAGGTCGCCGCGGAGGATCTCGATCTCGGAGACGATCCCCTCGCCGCCGAAGCTGTCGGCGGGCACCCGGGCGGTGATCCTGCCCTTCCCGTCGACGAGGGCCAGGCCGCGCTGGTCGACGGTGAGGGCCTTGGCCCGGTCCATCAGGCCCATGCGCTCGACGACGGTCCGCCCGGCGCCCCGCAGGTCCACGGTCTGCCCGCCCGGGCGGGGTTCGGGCGCCCGCTCGACGACGGTGACCGCGAAGCCCGCCTTGCGTAGCCAGTACGCCAGCGCCGTTCCCGCGATCCCGGCGCCGCTGATGAGGATCTCGTTGTTCTTCACGAGACGGAATGTACGCCGTACGCACAGTAGTACGCAAGCCCGAATCCTCAACATCTGCTGCATCATCAGCGCCGTGGTGCACTAGTGCGGCGAGATGTCGGGGTAGTGCACTCACGGGATCTCTCCCCGTCGGCGGCTACGATGGGGCGCATTCAGGTGCACTAGTGCGGAGAGCAGGGCGGTGTCGGTGGGCGACGACAGGAGACCGGAACCCCGCTACAGCCGGATCGTGGGCGAGCTGCGGCGGCGGATCGAGACCGGGGAACTGGCACCGGGTGAGCGGGTCCCGTCGACCCGGGAGATCACCCGGCAGTGGGGCGTCGCCATGGCGACCGCCACGAAGGTGCTGACCGAGCTGCGGCACGAGGGCCTGGTACGCGCCGTACCGGGCGTCGGGACGGTCGTATCGGTGCCCGAGCCGACGACGGATCCCGCTCCGACGGCTCCCGCCCCCTCGGCTCCCGCTCCCGACCGGCGGAGCACGCGCTCCCCGTCCGCCGCGCCGGCCGGCTCGACCGGTCTCACGCTCGACCGGATCGTGGCCGCCGCCGTCGCCGTGGCCGACGCGGAGGGGCTGGCCGCCGTCTCGATGCGCCGGGTGGCCGCCGAGCTCGGGGTGGCGACCATGTCGCTGTACCGGCACGTGGCCGACAAGGACGACCTGCTCGTGCGGATGATGGACGCGGCCATCGCCGAACGCCCGCTGCCCGCCGATCCGCCCCCGGGCTGGCGGGAGCCGCTCACCGTGGCCGCCCGGCAGCTCTGGGGCCGGTTCCGGGCCCACCCCTGGCTGGCGCCGGCCATGTCGATGACCCGGCCGCAGCTCATCGGCTCGGCGATGACGTACAGCGAGTGGGTCCTGGGCTCCCTGCACGGGCACGGGCTCGACGAGCAGTCGGCCTTCACCGCCCACCTGACGCTGCTCAACTACATCCGCGGCCTCGCCCTGAACATGGAGACGGAGCGGGAGGCGGAGGCCCAGAGCGGCCTCGACAGCGAGGAGTGGATGGACACGCAGGAGTCCGTCCTGCTGGCGGCCCTGGAGGGCGGGCGGTACCCGGCGCTCGCCCGCCTCGCGCGGTCCGGGTACGACTTCGATCTCGACGGCCTCTTCGAGTTCGGGCTCCAGCGGCTCCTCGACGGCCTCGCCGTACTCGTCGACGAGGGGACCCCGCCCGCCCGGACGTGAGACGGAACCCCCCTACCGCACCTGCCGTCCCGGCTCAGTCAGTCGTCGGCGACCTGGAGGGCGACGGCGAAGTGCTCACCGTCGGTGCCCGCGAGGAGGCTGTCGAAGAACGGGGTGACACCGGTGACGGCACCGGCCGCCTCGTCGTGGTTGGTCCACCAGGAGGCGTCCGGTCCGAGGAGGGCCACCACCCGGTCCGCCGCGCGTTCGGCGACATCCGCCGGCAGGTGGCGGTGGGTCGGCCAGTACAGGTCGACGGACGCGAGCCGGGCCAGGAACGGGGCGGCCTCGTACGTCTCCAGCGGCTCAAGGGCGGCACAGAGCTCCGGGACCGGAGGAGGTGCGTACCCGGGGAGGAACCGCGCCCACGCCTCGTCCGCCGCCATGCCGGCCAGCACGGCGCGGACCTCCGCCGCCAGCTCCGGCAGATCCGGGTCGGGCCCCGTGAAGCGTCCGGCCGCCACGTACACGCGGGCGGGCGTGGCCAGTTCGGCCAGGGACGTCCGCAGGGCGGGCACGACCGCCGGTCCGGTGGGCCTCACGCCGTGGGGCCGTCGTCGGCCGCGTCGGCCCCACGGCCCAGCCGGTGCAGGACGCGCTCGCGGAGCAGCGCGTACTCGTCGCGGAGCCTGCGCCACTCGGTCACGGGCGGCCGGGGGACGACCGTCCCGGCGGTCACGGTCTCCTCGGGCCCGAACTGCTCGCGCGTGAGGTCGATCTCGACGCCCGCGCCCAGGCGGTTCCACCAGTGGTAGTCCACCCGCTCGCCGTCGACGAGGACCTCGCCGCGGAGCAGTTCGCCGCCCAGGAGGTCGTTCAGCACCATCGCGGTCACCCCGCACTGGTCCCGGGCCGGATTGTCCGCGGTCCAGCGGGACCGGAACTCGGGCGTGGCCGTCTCCGCGCACCAGCCGGCGCGCACGGCCCGTTCGATGTCGGAGAGGAGCAAGGGCGTCGTCATCCCGCGATCCTTTCACCCGGCACCGACAACAACGGGCGGCGCGTGCGAGGATCGGACGGTGGACGACGACCGGATACGCGCGCGGTTCGACGGCGGCGGCCGTGTCGAGCTGTTGCTCGACAAGCGCCAGGCCAGCCCTGCCGGACGGCAGCGGATCGAGGCCATCGCCCACGCGCTCGGCTACGGCCTGGTCGAGACCAAGGGCAACGGCTTCTACGGCGTGCTGCTCGTCTTCGGACGGGTCGAGGCCCCCGACGCACGGCGCCGCCGGGAGATGACCCTCGCACGTCTGCGCGCGGGCGGCCCCGTGCTCCCACCCCTGGCCGAGCCGGTCCCGCCGCCGCCCCCGCCGCCCCCGCCGGCGAACCCGCCGTCACGGACGCCTCGCCCTCGGACGGGCGGCCTCCCGTCGGCCCCGCCGCCTCCCCCTGCGGCGCCCCCGCGCCGCGGCCCCCGTATACCGCCACGGCCCGCCGTGCCACCGCCTCCGTCACCCCCGCCGCCTCCGCCTCCCCCGCCGCCCGTGCGCTGAGCGCGGCGGGCGAGGAGCGGCGGAGGCCGAGGACGGGCCGTCAGCGGGAGAGGAACTCCTGGCGCAGGGCGTCCAGGATCCGGGCCGCCTCCGGGTGGCCGGAGTTGCGGCAGCGGGCCGCCGCCGTGGTGAGGCGGGCGATGGCCTCGTTCACGCGGTCGAGGCCGTTGCCCTCGACGAGGGCGGCGATGCGGACGGCTTCGGCGCGCGGGAGTTCGCCCTGCTCGCCGCCCTCCTCGTGGGCGGCGATCGCGGACTCGGCCTCCGGCAGGGCCTCCTCGTGGCGGCCTGCCTCGGCGAAGGCGCGGGCACGGCGGTAGTGGATCTCGCCGCGCTCGTACCAGACGGCGAAACCGTCCGCCTCCTCGGCGGTCACGGCGGCGAGGACCGCCTCGGCGCGCGCGAGGTGCGCCAGGGCCTTGTCGGTGGCCGAAGCGCCCCCGGAGGCCTCGTCGTCATCGGGGCGGGGGGTGAGGCGGGCGAACTCCCGCATCATCTGCAGGATGAGCGGCGGGTTGGGCGCCTCGGCGTGGGCGGCGACGGCGCGCTCGTACGCCGTGTCCGCCGCGTCCCAGCGTTCGGCCAGCGCCAGGGTGATCGCGGCTTCGGCGGCGACGAGGGTGAGGACGCCGCCGCGCTCCTCCTGCGGCCAGCCGGCCACGGTGTCGGCGAGCCGCAGCAGTTCCTCGGCGGCCGGGAGGTACTCCTCCAGTTCGCGCAGGCCCCGGCCGAAGGTCAGGCGGGCCTGGGCGAGCGTGCGCTCGTCGACGCCGGAGGCGGCCTCGTCGGTGAGGACGGACTCCAGGACGGCGACCGCGTCGGCCTGCTGCCCCGAGCGGGCCAGGACGTCGGCGAGCTGGAGGCGGGCCCGGGTCGCGTCGGTGGACTCGCCGTCCTGGTCGAAGCGCGCGGCGGCCTCGGAGAGGTGGCGTACGGCGCCGGTGAGGTCCCCCAGGTGCGTGGAGGCGTGGCCGAGCAGCAGGTACGTCGGCGCGAGCCGGAAGGTGGTGTCGTCGTACGCGACGGCGTCGGCGTTCGCGGCGTGCAGCAGCTCCACCGCTTCCTCCGGCCGGTCCTGGGCGAGGAGCAGCTGCGCCAGGAGCGCGTTCGGGCGCGGCCTGCGCCAGGGGCGTCCGGCGGTTTCGAGGTCCTGGAGCGCGGCCCTGACCTGCGCCTCGGCGGCGTCCATCGCGCCGCGCCGGGCGAGCATGTCGGCGCGGAACTGGCGGGCGTTGGCGCTGTGGTGCGGGTAGCCGAGGCGCAGGGCCTCGGCGACGAGGGTGCCGGCGGCCTCCTCGAACCGCTCCGCGAGCGCCTCGACCTGGCCGTCCTTGCCACCCTCACCGTCCTCGTCGGCCTCGTCGGCCTCCCTCTCCTGGGACCGGTTCATCGCGTCGACGAACGCCTGGTACGCGACGAAGGCGTCGGAGTAGCGGAGGGAGAGGTACGCGAGGGTGCGCTCGGCCTCCAGGTCGGTGCCGTACGCCGCCTCCGCGTCCCCGAGCGGCTCGCTGTCGAACGGCGTGTCGGCGAGCAGCTTCTCGGCCGTGCGCAGCAGTTCGTCGAGTCCGGCGCGGGAGGAGTCGTGGTCCGGGGCGGCGCCGTCCGTGTCCCGCGAACCCGGACCGCTCGCCCAGGCGAAGACGCGGGCCCGGGCGGAGAGCGCGTGCCAGGGCAGGCCCAGCGCCTCGAAGTACCGTATGGCCGTGTCGAGTTCGGCGATGCCGGCCGTGTGGAGGTCGTCCAGCCAGAGCTTCTGGGCGTTCTGCTCGGCGAGTTCGGCGCGGAGGAGGTCCCCGGGGCCGTCGGCGTCGTCGTACGACGCGGAACCCTCCGCCAGGCGCTCCGTGATGCGCGTCCAGAGCCGGGCCTCGCCGGGGTGGCCGTCGCGGGACAGCCGGCGGACTTCCCGTACCAGCGCGGCGAAGTCCTCGGGGATCTCGATCCTGGCGGCGGCCGGGGCGCCTGCGACGGCGGTCGCGCCCACCCCGGCTCCGGCCGTCCGGCCCGCTCCGGTCGCTCCGGTCGCTCCGGTCGCTCCGGTCGCACGGGTGGCTGCCCGGAGTCCGAGGGGCAGCGGTTCGTCGAGGAGCGGACGGCGGGCGAGCCGGGTCCGGCGGCCGTCGCCGACGGCTCCGGTGCCGTTGCGGCCGTCGAAGGCGGCGGCGAGCGGCTCGGCCTCGGCGCGGACGTGGGCGAGGAGCTCGCCGGCCGTCCAGTCGCGGCCGGGCGGGCCGGCGACGGCGGCGTCGTCGTGGCCGTCCTCGACGAGGCGCGCGAGGAGGACCTCGACGCCGGTGAGGAAGCCGAGGTGGTCGAGCGGGGCGCCGGTCGCCTCGAAGAGGGGCCGGTTCTCGGCGAGGATCTCCAGGCCCCGGCCCTCGTTCCGGGACAGCGCGCAGAACTCCAGGTGGAGGCCGACCTCGGCCTGCATGGCGGCGTTGCCGCGCACCTTGCGGTAGCCGGTGAGGTGGTGGGAGCGGGCCTCGTCGGTGCGGCCGGTGCGCAGCAGCGGAAGCAGGGCGCGGGCCTGGCTCATCTGCGGTTCCTCGCTGCACGTGGACGCGCCGGCGAGGACCGGGCCCCAGACGTCGAGGGCGGCGGTGTCGTCGCCCTCGGCGACCCGGTGCCAGGCGTGGTGGCGGGTCTCGCAGGCCTCGCAGTCGCTGAGGTCGGTGCGGGGCCGGGTGGCCCAGAGGTCGTAGGCGTCGGCGACGCCGGTGCCGGTGTGGTGCGCGAAGTGGTAGCGCATGGCGGCGACGGGCTGGACGCCGTGCCCGGCGGCCTCGTACCGCTCGCGCATCTGGTCGATCCAGCCGCCGATGGCCGTCAGCGGCATCTCGGGCACCTGGAGGAGGGAGGTCGTCACCCACTTGAAGCGCCAGAAGACCTGGTGGGCCTCGTAGGGGCTGAAGGAGTCGGGGGCGGAGTCCCACAGCTTGAGGATGCGGGCGAAGGCGACCGGGGACTTGCGCTGTTCGCCGGTGAACTCGTACGCCGTCATGAGTTCGAGGAGCGCGGTGACGAGCACGTCGGGCTTCTCGAAGACCTCGGCGGCCTCGACGAGTTCCTCGGCGGTGATGGTGCGCGGCAGGCCGTGGGGGCGCTCGTGGTTCTCGCGGAGCGCCTCGACGACGGCCTCGGGGGTGTCCAGCATCTAGCTCTCCTTCCGGGGACCGGAGCCGGAGCCGGGCCCGAGATCGGGACCGAGGTCGGGACCAAGGGCGGGGCCGGGACCGGAAGCGGGGTCGGGGCCGGAAGCGCGGTCGGGGCCGGCGTCGCCCGGGTGGTGCATGGCGTGGGTGAGAAGGCCGATGAAGGCCCGGTTGAGCAGGGCGCTCTCGCTCGCGCGCAGCGGGCGGCGGCTGAGCAGCAGGGCCTGGCCGTAGAGGGCTTCGGCGGTGGTGACGGCCAGGCCGCGCTCGCCGATGGTGAGGGCCTGGCGGACCAGCGGGTTGAGGTGGTTGAGGACCAGCTGGGCGCGCGGCGTCTCGTCGCGGAGCGAGCCGAGGATGTCGGCCCACAGGCCGTCGCTGTCGGCGGCGAGGCTCGACCGGGTGCGCTCGTGGCGGGCGTCGCGGTTGTCGAGGAGCAGCGCGGGGGCGGTGACCGGCTGGAAGTCGCGCAGGACGACGTCGCAGTCGTGGACGCCGATGGTCTCTCGGGCCACGGCGAGGAAGGCGGCGGCGCGGAGTTCGGCGCTCGGGTCGACGGCGTCGAGGTGGGCGGTGACGGTGGCCGGGTCGAGGTCGCCGACGGAGGTGCCGGGGCGGATCTCGGGCAGGCGGTGGACGAGGTCGCGGTCGTAGGTGTACCCGCCGTTGACGACGCCGAGTCCGGCGGCCGCGGCGATCGGCGCGACCTGCCGGAACTCCTCGACGCTGCGCGTCACGAGGAGCGTCGGGTGGGTGCGCGCGAACTCCTCCAGGGTGACGTTCCCGTCGGTGGTCTCGAACGGCAGCCAGGGCAGCACGACCCGGAGCAGCTCGTCGTCGTAGCGGGCGAGCGCCTTGACCGCGAGGTGGTGGGTGTCGATGAACCGGTGGAGCAGCGCCGGGTCGCTGGCGGCGAGCCCGGTGAGCCAGTCGCGGATCCGGTCGCCGAGGGCGTCCCGTACGGCGGAGAGCGTGCCGTCCTCGTACAGCGACTCGCGGGAGGCGGTGGGCCGCAGGCTGGTCGTGTCGACGACGCAGCGCACGAAGAACGCCCACTCGGGGAGCAGTTCGGGCGCCTGGTCGGTGAGGAGCATGCCCTTGAGGTGGACGCGGTGTCCGGCGCGCTGGGCCGGGCTGACGGCGGTCGGCAGGACGTAGGCGACACCGCGCAGGCCGGCGGCGGGCAGGTCGAGCTCGATGGTGTCGAGCGGGGTGAAGTCGAAGAGCTCGCGGCAGTACGCGGTGTACGCCTCGCGCTTGGCCAGCGGCGAGCGGTGCGCCTTCTCCCACGGCGGGGCCGCGTTGACCCGGTGGCTGTCGCCGCGCGCGTCGACGACGGTGACCTCGTGGCGCAGCAGCCCGCCGTAGTGCCGGGCGAGCGCGACGACCTGCTGGGGGCCGGTCCACTCGGCGTTGTCGGCGCGCGGGACGAGCTTCACCGTGGTGCCGGGCTCGGGGAGGGTCGCGGACGGCAGGGTGCGGATGGTGTAGCGGCCGTCGGAGTGGCCGCGCCACTCGACGGTGGGCGCGGCCGGATCGGCGGCGGACCGGCTCAGGACGGTGATCTCGTCGGCGACGACGAAGCAGGCGAGCAGCCCGATGCCGAACTGTCCGATGAACTCGCCCCGGGCCGCGTCGAGTCCCGCCCCGTCGAGCGCCCCGTCTGCGGTGCGCTTGGAGCTGCGTCCGATCGTGGCGAGGAACCGGTGCACGTCGGCCTCGGTCAGCCCGATCCCGGTGTCCGTGACGGTCAGCGTCTCCCCCGTCCGCACGGTGATCGTGCCGGGTGCGCCGGGGGTGAGGGCCTGGCGGGCGGTGATCGCGTCGACGGCGTTCTGGAGGAGCTCGCGCAGGTAGACGCGGGGGCTGGAGTAGAGGTGGTGGGAGAGCAGGTCGACAAGGCCGCGCAGATCCACCTGGAAGGTGTGGGCGGTCTCGGCGGAATCGGGGGAACCGGGGGAATCGGGGTGGAACACCTGACGCAGTCCTTCGGGTGCGAGCGGGTGGGAATCAGGGCCGGAACGAGGGCCGGAACGAGGGTCGGAATGTGGTGGGGTGGGGGGACGGTCCGTCCCCGCGTCTGCCCCGTCCCCCGCCTCAGCGTCAGCGTCAGCGTCAGCGTCAGCGTCAGCGTCAGCGTCAGCGTCAGCGTCCGGCGAACGACCGGTGCTGTCGGTACGCCTTGGCGGGGTCGGAGCCGTCGAGGTAGTACCAGGGGAACTCGGTGACGCGGCCCTCCGTGGCCCGGAAGCACGCGCGGGCGGAGGCGACGTCGCCGGCGAGGGCGAACGCCATGGCGAAGGTGTTGTAGACCTGGAGCCAGCCGCGTCCGCGCACGAAGTCCGGGTGGCGGAAGGAGTGGTCGGCGGCCTCGTTCAGGGAGGCCACGACCTGCGGCTGCCGGATGTAGCGCGCGTCGGGACCGGAGTCGAGGGCGAGCCAGTGCTCCAGGTGCGCGACGGCCACGAGCTGGCCGAGGAGCGTCCCGGCGGGCGCGCCGAAGGCGGAGGCGCGGGCGAAGGCGTGCATCTCCTCGTGGGAGCCGCTCCACTTCTCGCAGACCTGCTGCAACTGCTGCTGGTGCGCGCCCAGGTGGTACGGGTCCCGGCGCACGGTCGCCTCGAAGCGGCGCCGTGCCACCTCCTGGCCGACCTGGAGGCCGCGCCCGGTGACCTGGAGGCCGTACCAGGGCGAGGTCCATCCGGGTTCGCGCTCGGCGACCTCGTACAGCCGGGTCTCAGCGGTGCCGAGGCGCTCGAAGAACACCTCGAACTGCTCGCGCGACACGTGCTGCGCGCGCGCCGCGGTCCTGGCCTCCCAGGCCCAGCTGATGTGCCGGACGCCCGCCACGAGGCGCGGCAGCGCGGCGTCCGGCTCGGCGGCCATGACGTCGGCGATCCACCGCTCCACCCCGGCGACGTCGCCGACGGCCCACAGGAGGCCGGTACGGTCCTCGCTCTCGGGCCGCGCGTCGAGCACGTCCCGTACGGCGGCCCAGTCCGCGGCCTCGGCGGCCTCGCGGACGCGCCGCACGTCCGGGTCGCCGGAGTCGGCGTCGACGCGCGCGACGGGCCTGCCCGTCCATCTTCCCAGCGTGTTCCCCAGGTCCCGGAGCAACGCCATGTCCCCACCCCTTGCCGTGTTCGCACGAGGTGGCTGATGATCGTCCCACCCCGTGGGTGTAGTGACTATCACGCGTGACCGACAATCGCACACCTATATGACTCCGCAGGTCAGGTCGCTCGGGGTCAGGTCACATCGGGGGGGGAGCGCGGGATGCGTCGCATGCGTGTGGTGGTGTCCGCCTACGGGGCGCGCGGAAGCGTGGAGCCGATGGCCGGGCTCGCGGAAGCCCTGCGCGAGCGGGGCGCGGAGGTACGCGTGTGCGCGCCGCCCGACGGGGAGTTCACGGAACTGCTGGACGGGTCGGGGGTTGCGGCGATACCGGTGGGCGCGCCGGTGCGGCCGCTGGTGACGACGGTGAAGCCCGGGTCCGCCGTCGGTCTGGCGCAGCGGGCGGCCGATCTGATGGCCGCGCAGTTCGGGCCGGTCGCGGAGGCGGCCGAGGGGTGCGACGTGGTGGTCGCGACGGGCCCGCTGCCGGTGACGGCGGGGGCGCGGTCGGTGGCGGAGCGGCTCGGAGTCCCCTACGTGTACGCCACCCACACGCCGGTCGTCCTCCCGTCCCCGCACCAGCCGCCGCCGGGCCGGCGGGGCCGGCCGCTGCCGCCGGACGTCGAGGACAACCGCGAGCTGTGGGACCTCGACGCCCGCCTCGCGAACGACATGTTCGGCGCGATGCTCGGCGCGTTCAGGGATGCGGCCGGCCTGCCGCCGGTGGACGACGTCCGCGGCTACGCCTTCACCGACCGCCCCTGGCTGGCGGCGGACCCGGTCCTGTCCCCCTGGCCGACGGCCGGCATAGGCATCGGTGGCGGTGGCGGAGGCGCGGTCGACGTCGTGAGGACGGGTGCGTGGTTCCGCCCCGTCGCCCGCCCGCTTCCACCGGAGGTGACGGCCTTCCTGAAGGCCGGGCCGCCCCCCGTGTACGTCGGCTTCGGTAGCACCCCGCTCGGCACGGCGGGGTCCGCCCTGGCCCGGGCGGCGATCGAAGCGGCCCGCGAGCGGAGCCGCCGCGTGATCCTCGCGCGCGGCTGGGCCGGACTGACCCCGACGGACGACGGTGACGACTGCCTCGCGGTCGACGAGGCGGACCACCAGGCCCTCTTCGCCCGGGTGGCCGCCGTGATCCACCACGGCGGCGCGGGCACGACCACCACCGCCGCGCGCGCCGGCACCCCGCAGGTGATCGTCCCCCGGGCCGGCGACCAGCCGTACTGGGCGGACCGCATCGCCACCCTAGGTCTTGGCGCGACCCTCCCCGCCCCGCCGCCGGAACCCCCGTCGCCGACAGTCCTGTCGGCCGCCCTGGCAACGGCCCTGAGCCCCGAGACCCGCGCGCGGGCGGAAGCGGTACGCGGCCGGATCCGCGACGACGGCGCGACGGTGGCGGCCGGGCTGCTGTTCGAGACGGCGGGCCGGTAGCACCTCTGTCCCGAGGCCCCCGCCCCCGCCCCCGCTCCGCCCGGCCCATGGCCGGACACGTGGAGCAGCCCGCTGAACAGAAGGGGGAACGAGGCGTCGTAACGAGTCGTGTGGGCACTACCCCGAGCAAGCCTCCAGCAGGTACGCGAATGCCAAGTCCACGGATTCCGCGGGGAATTCCCGTGTGACCGCGCCGCCGCCTGCCGACGAGGTGATCACGTACCGCACGGCGAGGTAGGAAAGCCCTCCCCAAGGCTCGCGCACGTGCACCCTCGCGAGGACATCACCACACCGCTCGCAGGCGATCCACGGCACGAGAACGCCACCGGCCGCCTCCTCCTCCACCGGCGGCACCAGCGTCACCGGCCCCGGCTCACCGTCTCCACGGCAGTCGAGGAGCCGAGGCGTGAGCACCTCCCGCTCGCCCCAGCCCTCCAGGAGCACGGAGATCCGCACCCGCACGAGCTCGCTGATCGACACCCTGTGGGCGGCGAGACCGGTCTGTCGATCGGGATCTTCGTGAGCCCTGTCGCCAGTGTGTCGATCGCAGGCGCGTTCGCCGCGCATTTCACCGCCGCCGCGGCCGTGCTGTTCCTTCGGGGCCACCGCGGTGCGTCGGGGCTACGGCGCGCCTACATGTTCGCGTTCGGCTGGGCGCAGTGGTTGTGACCGTGGCTGTGGCCAGGCGGTCCTCGGGACGCCGCGGATCTCCACGCCCGTGTGGCTGGCGTCAGGACCGGTCACGTCACGGGTGCAGGAGGGGGAATGCGACCTTCGCCCAGAGGTCGCGGGGACGTACGGGCCTGGGGTCGGCTGGCGGACGGTCGGCGAGGGTCCAGACGTGGGTGGTCCGTCCCGCCTCCGTGTCGTCCTTCCGTATCGGGTCCCAGCCCGGGTTTCCGGTCGTGGCGAAGGCGGCCCAGGCGCCGGCCATGCGGCGGGACAGGGCGTGGTCCTCGGGGGTGGGGGCGCCTCCGATGAGGAAGGAGAGGTGGGCGTCGTCGAGGTTGCCGAAGGCGAAGGGGATGTCGGCGCAGTGCCAGGCATGGACGGTCGTGCCGTCGGCGCGCTCGCGACGCCGGTCGAAGCGGGAGAGGTACGTCCGGCCGCCGCCGGCCGCGTGCGCCTCGGCAAGACGGTGGGTGAACTCGACGAAGAGCAGGTCTCCGAAGAGGGCGAGATAGTCGTCGGCGAGCAGCGCCGGGTCCGGGGAGCGGTAGGCGTCGAGCAGCTCGTCGCTCAGGCCGAAGTCGCGGGCGAAGCGGGCGAGTTGTGCCTCGGTGGTGAGTTTCGCGCAGCTGCCGACGGCGTCGAGGAGCCAGTACTCCTCCGTGGTGTGGCAGAGCAGCAGGTCCACGTCGCGGGCCGCGCCGGCGGCCAGGGCGGTGAGCGGGTCGGTGGGGAGGGTGTCGCCGTCGAGGACGGGGGCGAAGAGGGAGGGGTCGTAGTGGCGGGAGCCGGAGCCGGGGTCGTTCCGGTACGCGTCGACCACCTGGTCCGCGGCCGCGACCAGGGCCTGCGGGGTGGCCGACGCCAGGCCTTCCCACGTCGCGGGGCAGCCGGCCGCGGCGGCGATCTCGCGGGCGGTCGCCGCGGCGATGTCCCGGGTGTGGAACGGGCTCGCGGGGCTGTGGGCGATGGCGCGGTGGAACAGGCCCCGGGCCCGGTCCATCACCATCAGGCAGACCACGGAGGTCGCGCCGGAGGACTGACCGGCGAGGGTGACGTCGTCGGGGTCGCCGCCGAAGGCGTGGATGTTGTCGCGCACCCAGCGGAGGGCCGCGATCTGGTCCAACAGCCCCCGATTGTCGGGGACTTCGGAGACGATGGAGGCGTCGTCGGAGGCATCGGGGGAGGCATCGGGGACGTGCCCGAAACCCTCGAACCCTAGACGGTAGTTCACGGTCACGACCACCAGGCCGGCGCGGGCGAGCGCCGTACCGTCGAAGTCGGGCTGGGCGGAGGAGCCGAAGGTGTAGGCGCCGCCGTGGAGCCAGACCAGCACGGGGAGACGGCCGCCGCGGCCGGGAGCCGGGGTCCAGACGTTGACGGTGAGGACGTCCTCGTCTCCGGGCGACCAGTTCGGCGCGCCGGGGAGCTCCGCCGACTGCGGGGCGACCGGCCCGAACTCCGTACCGTCCCGGACGCCGCTCCACGGCGGGGCCGGGCGCGGCTCCCGGAACCGGTCGGCGCCGAACGGGGGTGCGGCGTAGGGGATCCCGAGCACGGCGACGACGTCGTCACCGCCCTTGACCCGGAAGCCCCGGACCGAACCGCCGGCCGTCTCGAAGACGTCGTCACGCATGAACACCGCGCCTCGTTTCACTGCTGGACTGGCGGAAGGGGGAAGAGGTATCGATGATCAGCTTCGCGCCGCACCTCCCCTCCCGTCCAACACCAGGCACGAAGCGATCCACGCACCTGCGTTGTCAATGACCGCCGAACGCCCGGAAATCCGCTGCTATGTTCGGTCGCCATGCGATCACGTGACTTCGACCTCGACTTCCGCGACCGGGCGCGCCGGACGAGCATCTGGGGCATGGCCCTGCTGGGCCTGGCCGCGCTCCTGTGGACCTGGTGCGCGATCCTGCTGCTGACGCCGTACGAGGTCGACCGCAAGCCCGACGACAAGTACCCGGCCGAGTGCGAGTCCCGCCTGCTGACGGACGACGGCACCGCCAACCGCGGCATCAGGCAGAACTCCTGGTGCCAGGCCGAGCGCGACTGGCCCGAGGCCCTGACCGTACTCGGCCTCTCCCTCCCGCTCTCGATCGCCGGCGTGGGCCTCTACACGACCGGCGCGGTGAGCCGCCGCATGAGCGCCCACGGCCAGGCCATGCGCGAACTGGACAAGCTCGCCGACACCGCGAACGCGTGACGGGGTTCTCCTTCGCCGGTCGTAGGTCCAGCGGGGTATGGGCAGGGGTGTGATCCGGTGCCTAGGGTCGGGGACACCCGTCGATCAGGAGGTCCTGTCTTGTCCGCCGATGCCGCCGCACACATCCGTATCGCCCGCCCTTCGCGTGACCTGGAGGCAGCGGAACGCTTCTGGGTGGCGGGGCTCGGCCTCGACGTGCAGTACCGGCACGCGGCCGACGGCACTCCCGGCACGCACTCGCTGCTCATGGTCGGGTGGCGTGGCGCCGGCTGGCACCTTGAACTCGTCCTCGATCCGACCGCTCCGATCGAGCCCCGGCCGACGGCCGAGGACCTGCTGGTGGTCTATCTGGGCGAGGAGGTGCCGGACGCGCTCGTGCGGCGGCTCGAAGAGCACGGCGGGAAGCGCGTACCCGCCCACAACCCTTACTGGGACACCTGGGGCGTGACGGTCCAGGACCCGGACGGCTATCTGCTGGTGCTGTCCACGCGGGACTGGGCCAACACCTGACGTACGGCGTCTTCGGTGGACGTTCCGTACGCTGGCCGCATGCGCATGCGGCCTACTTTGAGCTGGACACCGACCGGGGAGCTGCCGCCGGGGACGACCGATCTGGAACCGGTCGTCGACGCGGTGCGGGCCGGCGGCGTACTCGTCCTCAGCGGGGCCGGGATCTCGACGGAGTCGGGCATCCCGGACTACCGGGGTGAGGGCGGGAGCCTCAGCCGGCACACGCCCATGACGTACCAGGACTTCACGGGCGACGCGCAGGCGCGGCGGCGGTACTGGGCCCGCAGCCACCTCGGCTGGCGCACCTTCGGGCGGGCCCGGCCCAACGACGGACACCGTGCGGTGGCCGCCTTCGGCCGGTCCGGGCTCCTCGGCGGCGTGGTCACGCAGAACGTCGACGGGCTGCACCAGGCCGCCGGCAGCGACGGCGTCGTCGAGCTGCACGGCGGTCTCGATCGGGTCGTGTGTCTGGAGTGCGGCGACACGAGCCCCCGGCGGGAGCTCGCGCGCCGCCTTGAGGAGGCCAACCCGGGGTTCGACCCCGTCCCCGCCGCGATCAACCCCGACGGCGACGCCGATCTCACGGACGAGCAGGTCGCGGGCTTCCACGTGATGTCGTGCGTCGTGTGCGGCGGGGTGCTCAAGCCCGACGTGGTCTTCTTCGGCGAGACGGTGCCTCCCGAGCGCGTGGAACACTGCCGGGAGCTGGTGCGGGGCGCCGCGTCCATGCTGGTGCTCGGGTCGTCACTGACGGTGATGTCGGGGCTGAGGTTCGTCCGTCAGGCAGCGCAGGCCGGCACCCCCGTGGTGATCGTCAACCGTGATCCGACCCGCGGCGACACCCTCGCCGCCACCCGTGTGGCCCTGCCCCTCGGGAAGGCGCTCACCTCGGTCGCGGAGCGGCTCGGCATCGACCTCGGGCACGGCATGGGGGCATGACGTCGGGGCAGGACGTGGGGCACGACGTGGGGTGAGCGTCCGGCGCGAGCCGCTCGCTCAGTGCGGCGACCGGATGCCCCAGGCCGCCGCCTGGGCCGCCGCCGCCGCGCGGTTGGGGAGGTCGAGCTTGGCGAGGATGTGCTCGATGTGGGTCCCCACCGTGCGCGGGGTGACGTAGAGCAGTTCGGCGATCTGGCGGTTGGTGCGTCCGGCCGTCAGCTCGGCCAGCACCTCCAGTTCCCGCGGCGAAAGCCCGCCGGGCGGGCGGGCCGGGCCGGCCTCGCCGGTGGCCACGGTCGCGGCGAGGGCCTCGGTGAGGAGCGTGACCACGGCGCGGGCCGGGTCGGGGGTGCGGCGCGGTCGCCGGATGCTGACGTTCAGCATGCCGACGTACCGGCCGTCGGAGGTGAAGAGGCACTGGGCGACGCCGTCCACGATGCCCAGCGGGGCGAGCACGTCCCGGAATCCCGGCGAGGAGTCGAGCAGCCGCCTGGGTACGTCCCCGAGCCAGAGGCCGCCCTGGGCGGGGCTGTGCAGCACGGGGAAGACCGGGTCGCGGTGGAGGCGGGTCTCGATGTAGGCCGTGGCCTCCTCCGGATAGCTCCCGGCCAGCGTGGTGTGGCGCCGCCGCCGGGGGTCCCACCGGGTCAGGGAGGCGTGGTCGTGCTCCACGACCTCGGAGAGCGCCGCCAGGACCGTGTCGACGCCCGCCGAACCGGCCGTGGCGCTCCTGGCGGCGTCCCGGACGTGGACGGCGGCGTCGAGGATGTCCGTTGTGACCACTGTGCTGTGCCGCGCCGCCATCCCACCAGGATGATCATCTGTCCGGCATACGTCAATCGCGAGGGATGTCGGAGCCGGTGTGGGAGCCCGTGTGGGAGCCCACGCCGAGGCCCGTGCCGGAGCCCTCGCCGGACCCGGTGCGGGACCGGGTGCCGGGCCCGGCCTCGTACACGATCCGTCCGTCGAGGACGGTGAGGACGACGGGCAGCTCCGGGATGGCGTGGGGGTCCGCACCGAGCAGGTCGCCGCCGACGACGCACAGGTCGGCGACCTTGCCGGGCTCCAGGGAGCCCTTCCAGTCGTCGGCGAAGTCCTGCCAGGCCGCGTCGATGGTGTACGTACGGATCGCCTCGGCGAGCGCGATCCGCTGCTCGGGTCCGCTCACCCGGCCCGCGGCCTTCGACTCGCGCAGCACCATGGTGGCGACGCCCTGCCGCCAGTCGGGGTGCGTGACGGGGGCGTCGGAACCGCTGGCCACGCGCACGCCGGCGTCGAGGGCGTCACGGTACGGCCACGCGTACGCGGCCCGGCCCGCGCCGACGAACTCCTCCTCCATGTCCGCCACCGTCCACTTGATCGTCGGGTTCATGTTGACCCCGAAGTCGTGCTCGGCCAGCACCTCCATGGCGTGCGGCGTGAGGAAGTCGCCGTGGATGACGTAGTGGCGGGCGTCGTCGCGGGGGCGCTCGGCGGCGGCTTCGGCGAAGGCGTCGACGACGGTGTCGATGGCCCGGTCGCCGGTGGCGTGCACGCCGAGCTGGTACCCGGCGGCGTGAGCGTGCCGCACCATCGCACGGATCTCGGCGACCCGCTCGTCGTCGATGTCGCCGCCGACGCAGAGGGAGCCGCAGCCCCCGCCGACGTACGGCTCGTGCATCCAGGCCGTCTTGTTGGGGACGATGCCGTCGGCGAACACCTTCACGCCGTGGACGGCGAGGCGGCGCGGGTCGTCGCCGACGGCGACACCGGCCAGGTCGTCGAGGTTCCGCGCGAACTCGTCCGCGGTGCTCGCCATGCCCGTCGGCAGGAGCAACACGCCGACCCGAGCGGTGAGTTCGCCGTCGGCGAGCAGTTCGCGGTACACGTCCAACGTCTGGGTGCCCATGGTGCCGCGCATGATGCCGTCGCCGCCGGGCCCGAGCCCGGGCTCGGTGTAGCTGGTGACGCCGAGCCGGGCGAGCGTGGCGAGGGTCGAGCGGATGGCGTCCGCGCGCTCCTGCCTGCTGAGCGCCGGCAACGCGTTCTGGATGAGTGCCTGCGCACCCTCGTGGAGCAGACCGGTCGGCTCCCCCGCCTCGTCCACGACGATCGCGCCGCCGGGCGGAGCCACGGTGTCCCGGTCGATGCCGATCAGCTCCAGGGCCTTGGAGTTGACCCACGTGGCGTGCCCGGAGAAGGAGTACAGGACGACGGGATGGTCGGGGCTGACCGCGTCGAGGTCGCGGCGCGAGGGCTGCCGGGCCGGGTCGGCGACGCACTCGGCGAGGAAGCCGGGGTCCCAGCCGTGCCCGGTGACCCACTGCCCGTCGGGCGTCCGCCCGACCGCCTCCCGCACCGCCTCGGCCACGTCGGCCAGGGAAGAAACGGCCGGATGCCCGACCTCCACCGACAACGGCGGGCTCGCGGTCCCGAAGGCACAGCCGTGCAAGTGGGAGTCGTTGATGCCCGGCAGCAGCGTCGCCCCCTCCAGATCGACGACCCGAGTGCCGGGCCCGACGAGCGGGGCCACGTCCTCCCGCGTGCCCACCGCGCTGATCACCGATCCGGTCACCGCCAAGGCCTCGGCCACGGAGAAGTCGGCGTCGACCGTGACCACCCGTCCACCGACGAACACCAGATCCGCATACGTACCCACAGCAGGGTCCTTTCGAAAACCGGGCGCCCCACGGGCACCCCCGAACGATCTCCGAGAACCATCGCCGGGCCCGTACCCGTCCCACATCGGTCATCCGACCGATACCGGCCGCTGCGGGGATCCAGCGAGTCCCCCCGTCGACGGCGAGCATCCCGATGTACCCGCGACGGCCGCGTACATCACCTGGGCATCTCGGTGCTCCTCGGCGTCCCCCTGCTGTCGCTGTCGCTGGTGGTGCGCGACGCGGTCTTCCTGCCCACCGGCCGGCATGACCGCGCCCACGCCGTGGTGTCGGCGTGGGCGCGGTCGTCGTCGCGGGATCAGAAGACGCTGACGCCGTAGGCGTTGAGGGCTTCGGTGACCGGCTGGAAGAACGTGGTGCCGCCGGTGGAGCAGTTGCCGCTGCCGCCGGAGGTCAGGCCCAGGGCGGTGGAGCCGGCGAACATGGCGCCGCCGCTGTCGCCGGGCTCGGCGCAGACGTTGGTCTGGATCAGGCCGTAGACGATGTCGCCGCCACCGTAGTTGACGGTGGCGTTGAGGCCGGTGACGGTGCCGCCGCGCAGGCCCGTGGTGCTGCCGCTGCGCTGGACGGACTGGCCGACGTAGGCGTTGCCGGCGCCGGTGATGTCCCGGTAGCTGCCGTTGTAGAGGTAGACGCGTCCGTCGGCGGCGGAGGCGTTGGAGTGGCGGATGATGCCGTAGTCGTTGGTGGGGAAGCTGGAGCCGGCGCGGCTGCCGAGGAGGGTGGTGTTGGCGGAGTTGGTGTACCAGGTGCTCGCGGCGTCGGTGCAGTGGCCGGCCGTCAGCGCGTAGTAGGTGCTGCCGCTGCGGACGTTGAAGCCCAGGGAGCACCGGCCGCCGCCGGAGTAGATGGCCTGGCCGCCCGCGATCAGCTTGTTGATCTTGCCGGCGGTCCGCTCGATCTTCAGGTGCGGGGCGTTCGCCCCCGCGGCCTTGCGGAGGGCGGCGATCTCGTCCGACGAGACGGTCTCGTCGGCGGTGACGACGACCTTGCCGGTCGCCTGGTCGGTGTACCAGGCGGTGCCGGGCACGTCGGCGTCGAGGACGGCGTCGCTGGTGGCGGCGAGCGCGGCGACGCCGGCCCGCGCGGTGTCGGCCGGCTGCGCCGAGGACGTGGGGGCGGCGAGGGCCGTCGCGGCGACGAGCGCACCGAGGACGGCGAGGGCGCGGGTGCCCTTGGTGAGGCGGCGGTTCTGGGACGAACGGTTCACTGAGTCCTCCGAGGGGGGTGAGCCGCTGGGTGGGCGGCCCAGGTGGAGTGGGATCGGCGGGGGTTTCCGCCATGAACCTGACAACGTCGTGAGCGTGACTGACTGACGACTGCGAGAGGAATCCTCGACTCCGCAGGGAACGGCGGCAAGGCGCACTTTCGGCCGCTCTACGCGCGTCCATCGCCGATGACGGCGGGCGCCCTCTTCAACCACCCTCACCAGGGAGGAAGTTGAAGGGAAAATTGAATGGGCGTCAGAAAATTGCAGAGAGGTCTTGCAGTTCACGGGGCAGTGGTCCACGTTTGCGGCGTTGCCCTCGTTCCCCACGTTGGCCGGATCGCGACCTTGCGCGCGACGGCGCCGCCGTGGACGACCAGGTCCCGCTGCGGCATGTCGACCACGACCTGGGGCAGCCCCTGCCCCAGGACGAGGACGAAGTCGGCGGGCGAACCCGGGGCGAGGTCGGCGTGCGCAAGGCCCATGACGTCGGCGCCGCCGTGGGCCGCCGCGCGGTAGCAGTCGGCCAGTTCCTCGTCGAGGCGGACGCCGGTGACCCAGCCGAGGATGTGGGCGCGGTGGAGCATGTCGGCGTTGCCGAAGGGGCTCCAGGAGTCGCGGACGCCGTCGGAGCCGAGGCCGACGCGGACACCGTGCTCGCGCAGCCGGGCGATCGGAAGGACCAGGTCCCGGGAGGGAGCGACGGTCGTGAGGGCGATGTCCTGGGCGGCGAGGCCGGGACGAACATGCCCGCCATCAGGCCGGACAGGGCCTGGAGTATCTGCCGGTCCGACATGGCGGCCGGGGGCGCCTCGGCGGGCGCCGCGGCGGGTGATTTCACAGCTTCTCCTTCTCGGTGGCGCGCGTTGCGTAGGTCGCGACGGACGGGGCGGGGGCAGGGCCGGTGGCCGGCGGCGAGGTGCTCGAAGGTCTCCCGGAACACGTCGGCGACGGGGGCCTGGTCCTGTCGTACGGACCAGTGCTCGACCGCGACGCGGACGGCGGTGCCGCCGACGGCGGCGAGCAGCCGCGAGTACAGGTCAAGGGCGCGTCGGCGCTCCCCTTCCGCCGGCGAGGCGAACGCAGGCCGGTCCTCGTCGAAGAGCGGCGAGACCGAGTTCGTCGGCGGTGTGGGCGCCGATCTGCGCGCGAGGAGCTGGGGTGCCTTGCGCAGCACCTCGGCGTGCAGACGACACACCTCCTGCTGCTGCTCGACCTCCCCCAGCTCCGCGGCCAGGGCGTCACGGAGCACCTCAAGCGGGGCGGGCCCGGCAGACGCGGTCGCTGGAGTCGGACCCGACCATGACGAAGACCTCGTCGCGGGAGTCGAAGTAGTTGAAGAACGTGCGGGTGGAGACACCCGCCGCCGCGCTGATGGCGTCAACGGTGACGTTCTCGACGCCCCGCTCGACCGCCAGCCGCACCGCCGCCTAGGCCAGAGCGGCCCGCGTGGCCCGCGTGGCCCGCGTGGCCCGCGTGGCCCGCGTCGCCCGCTTCTTGCGCTCCCTGAGCCCGCCCTCGGCAGGCACCCCCTCCACCCTGGGTACATGGTCAGCAAAGATGCAGACCCTGCAAAAACCTACTCGGCGGGCAGACGAGGCAGGGGCCAGGAGGGATTCCAGCGCCAGGCGGCCCAGTGGTCCGCGTGAGCGAAGACACCGGCGCGGGCCGCGATCAGAGCGAGTACCTCGTCGCGGGCGGCGGAGACGGCCGCGTGCTCGGTGTCGTCGATGACGCCGAGGCGGCGCGCGTGGGCGTACTCGTCCTCGTCCTTCCAGGCGTGGCGGCCGAGGTCGGGCGAGACGATCAGGTCGACGGCCAGGTCGAAGGTGTCGAAACCGTCCCCGGTGCGGCGGATGGGATGCTCGAAGTTGACGTACCAGTGACGGAGGCAGCCGTCGGGGGGCGGGGTGAAGAAGGCGTTGACCGAGTACCAGGCTTCCGGCGGTTTCCAGAGGAGCAGTTCGGTGTCATGCCAGCACGCTTCCGTCAACTGCCAGTC
The DNA here is from genome assembly GCF_012927245.1 of Streptomyces sp. R302. GTDB lineage: Bacteria > Actinomycetota > Actinomycetes > Streptomycetales > Streptomycetaceae > Streptomyces. The sequence goes on along the minus strand of NZ_JABBGE010000005.1, from coordinate 235,867 downwards.
GCCCGCAGCGAGTTGTTCGAGCGCCTCGCCTCGCTCCATCCGGTCGCCCGACTTCCGGGCCGCCTCGTACAGGACGGGCCGGCGGACCTGCGCCCCGGGGGCGCAGGCGGCCACAAGTGCCTCTTCCGTATCGGCGACGGCTCGCAGGGCGTGCTCACTCCAGGGACGCCCCGAGGGGCGCCTGTCCCGGCGTACGACGGTGTCTCCCGGCTCGAAGATGCGCATCGGCCCTCCCGTCGGAGCAGTACCCGGGCGACCGGGGCGGCAAGCGACCGGCACGGACACCGGCGATGCGGGGCGGGGGGGAGGGGCGGGGCCGGTAAGGGTTCGGCTGGTGTTCATGGTGGGGGTTCGGGGGTGAGGGGTGGTGTTCGGGTGGGGGCGCGACGGTCGTGGCGCCCTTTCCCCCCCGTAACCAGGACGGACTTCTGTGATCGTTTCGCGTGTACGTCGCCGGCGTCGTGAACTGACCCTTGCCCTCGTCGCCGTACCGGCGCTCGTCCTCGGCGCGTTGGGGGCCACGCCCGCGCAGGCCGCGGCGGCCGCGGCCGCCAACGACATCCGCGTCAACGAGGTCGTCACCACCGGGTCCGTCGAGGACTCGGTCGAGCTCTACAACAAGGGCACCTCGACCGTCGACCTCTCCGGTTGGATCCTCAAGGACGAGAACAACAGCTCGAAGTACACGATCGCCTCGGGCACGAAGCTCGCCCCGGGCGCCTTCCGGGCCTTCGACGTGCACGGAAAGTTCGGGCTCGGTTCCAGCGACAAGGCCCGCCTCTACCTGCCCGACGGCAGCACGCTCGTGGACAGCCACTCCTGGAGCAGCCACTCCTCGCCGTCCTGGTCCCGCTGCCCCGACGGCACCGGCGCGTTCAAGGCGGCCGCCCTCACGCTCGGTGCGCCCAACTCCTGCGATGGTGGCGGCGGTACCACCCCCGCCGCCTGGCCCGGCGGCAGCGCCGTCGCCACCGCCGACGCCGCGAACGTCTTCGGCGGCGACCTGAGCGGCCTCCGCCAGGACGGCTCCGTCCTCTGGGCCGCGCAGAACAGCGGCAAGCTGTGGCGGCTCGTCCGCGACGGCTCCGGCGGCTGGACCCCGGACACCGCGAACGGCTGGTCCTCCGGCAAGACCCTGCGCTTCCCCAACGGCTCCGGCACGCCCGACGGCGAGGGCGTCACGGTCACCGGCGCCGGCGCCCCGGCCGGCGTCTTCGTCGCCAGCGAGCGCAACGGCGACGCCTCCGGCACCAGCCGGCTCTCCGTGCTGCGCTACGACGTCGGCGGTACGGGCTCCGCCCTCACCGCCACCCGCGAGTGGAACCTCACCGCCGACCTGCCGCCGACCGGCTCCAACGCCGGCTTCGAGGCCATCACCTGGATCCCCGACACCTCCCTCACCGCCGCCGGCTTCAAGGACGCCTCGACCGGCGCCCCCTACGCCCCGGCCGGTTACGGCGCCCACGGCGGCGGCGTCTTCTTCCTCGGCGTCGAGGGCACGGGAACGATCCACGGGTACGTCCTCCAGGACTCCGGCGCCTTCACCCGCGTCGCCTCGATCGCCACCGGGATGGCCGGCGTCATGGAGGTCCAGTGGGAGCCGCAGGCGTCCCGGCTGTGGGCCGTCTGCGACGACACCTGCGGCGGGCAGCACCGCACGCTGAAGGTCGACGCCGCCACCGGCGCGTTCGCCGTCACCGCCGCGTACGCCCGGCCCGCCGGCATGCCCGACTACAACAACGAGGGCTTCGCCCTCGCCGGCGCCGACGAGTGCGTGGCGGGCGGCAAGCCCGTCTACTGGTCCGACGACTCCAACACCGGCGGCCACGCCCTCCGCAGGGGCACCGTCAGCTGCTGAACCCGCCCCGGCTCCTGCCGAGCCGTCATGACCGCTTGGCAGGAGCCTTCGCCTTGACCGGAGTCTTCTTCTCGGTGGTCTTCTTGGCGGAGGTCTTCTTCGCCGTGGTCTTCTTCGCCGTGGTCTTCTTCGCCGTGGTCTTCTTCGCCACTGCCGCCTTCTTGGCCGCTGCCGGCTTCTTGGCGGGTGCCTTTTTCGCGGGCGCGGGCTTGCTCGCCTTGTCGGCCGCCTTCTTCGCCGGTGCCTTCGCCTTCTCCTTCGCCTTCTCCTTCTCCTTCTCCTTCGGGAGCGCCGTGCCCCGGACCGGCCACTTCAGCTCGATCTCGATCTCGATCTCACCGCCCTCGACCGACAGCTCGATCTCGCCCGCGAGCTTCTCGGGGATCCGGAGGTTCAGGACGCCCCCGCCCAGTTCGAGTTCGGCCTCGCCGCCCTTGCGCAGGGCGGTGGCGAGGGCGGACAGCTGGTCGGCCGCGTCCGCGCGGGAGAGCGAGCGCTTGCGCTCGTACTTGAAGTCCTTCATGACGGCCTCCGGTCATCGCCTAGCGTCACGCACGGTCGTACTTTCCGGACAATACTCTCGATCTTGGTGCGCCGCTGGGCGGGTCAAGGTCGCGGAGACCGGGTGCGGCGGCCCGCGGGGTGACCCTCTTCCTCGCCCGCGGTCTGCCCCGCGCACTGGCGGTGGCGCTCACGCTGTTCGGCGGACTCGCGCTGGTCCTCGGCGTGCTGGCGCTGGTCGGGGAGGCGGCGAGCAGGGCGCACCATGTGGTGGCGTTGCTGACGACACTCGCCCTGGCCGTGTTCGCGTCGGTGTTCTTCATCCACTCGGGGGACCGCCAATGGGCGTGGTTCCAGGAGCAGCTGCCGGAGTCGGTACGGGAGCGGGTGGCGGTCGGCGGGCGCGCGGCGTGGCGGACGTTCACGGGGTACACCCACGGGATCGTGCTCGTCGCCGCCGTCAACGCGGTGCTCGTCGGGTTCACCCTGTGGCTGCTCGGCGTGCCCCTCGCGGTGCCGCTGGTGTCCGTGGTGTGGTCGGTGCGTACGGCGCTGCGCGAGGCCCGGGGGGTCCAGGGCAGCGGCGGGCGGCGATCAACCCGGGGGCCCGACATGCGGTATCCGGAGCCGAGGTATGCGGGCGGCGGGCACCGCCCCGGCGACCGCCTCGGGGTGGTGGCCGGCTCCGCGACCGTGCCGAGGTCTCCGGCGTGCCAGGCGCCGTGCGGGGCGATGCGCATGGCAGCGCGCGCCGTTGCCCCAGGAGCCCTGCCCACCGAACTGCCCGCCGAACTGTCCGGCGACGGCGTCCCGCCCGGGCTCGCCGGCGTCGATCCGGTGCAGGACATCGTGCAGGGAGGCGCCGTGGCCCCGGTGGGTGTCGGCGGTGCAGGCGGCCGCGAGGGCGCGGGCGAGCCGGTCCTGGTCGACGGTACCGCCGCCCTCGGCGAGTTCCCGTACGAGGACGAGGGCCTGAGCGGTGTTGCCGGTCCACCGCCACGGCTCGACCGGAGGCGTCACCGGAGGCGTCACCGCACGCGGTCGGCGGGGCGGTCGGCGTTTCGGTCGTCGGAGCAGTGTCACGGCTCGGCGCACCCTCGGGCACCCGGGTTCGCCCCGGTCGGCCAGACGTTCCGACGCTCCGACGTCCCGACGCCCCGCCCCGCCCCGCCCCGCAGGCTAGAGCGTCTCGCCGGGTGAGTCGACGAGGCGGCGGCGGGCGGTGCGGATGCCGGGGGCCAGGGCCGCGAGCGCGCCGGCCGTGGTCGTGGCGAGGACGAGGGCGGCCAGGAGTGCCGGGGCCGGTAGGCGGGCGACGCCGGCGCCGAGGCCGGTGGCGGCGGCTTCGGCGTCGACGAGGTAGTGGCCGAGAACGGCGCCCGCCGCCGTGCCGAGGACGGCCGCCGCGAGGGCGGTGAGGGTGGCCGAGGTGACGACGACGGCGCCGATCTGGCGAGGGGTCAGGCCGATGGCGCGGAGGGCGAGCAGGTCGCGCACCCGGTCGCGTACCCCTGTGCCGATCAGGGTGAGCAGTTCGACGAGGGCGATCAGCGCGAGGACCGCGGCGAGGGCGGCGAGGACGCCTCTCGGGGCGTCCTCGCCGCCCGCCGGGTCGGCGGTGGTCCGGACCTCGGCGCCCTCACCGGTCGCCTCCGCCGCGGTCGCCACGGCGGAGGCGACCCGGCGGGGGTCGGCGCCGGGTCGCAGCACGAGGGCGTGGAAGGCGGGGCGGAGGCCGGGGGTGGAGTCGCGGAGGGTGTCGAGGGTGGTGGAGACGACCCGGCCGCCGTGGTCGGGTTCGATGCTGCGGCCGACGAGGTGGAGGATCTGCGGGCGGCCGCCGACCGTCATCCGTACCCACTCCCCCACGCGTACGCCGAGGAGGTCGAGGAGGCCCTGTCCGGCGACGGCCTCGTCGGGGCCGGCGGGGGCGCGGCCCTCGGCGATCGTGTGCGGGTAGGGGGCGTCGGGGGTGCCGAGGCCGCGCAGGGTGATGGTGCCGGTCTGGCCGGGGACGAGCGCGCGGAACTCGGCGCCGGGCACGGCGTCGGCGACCCCCGGGACGGCCTCCAGCGCCTCCTCCGACGAGGCGGACGGCGGCGGCTGTTGCGTGCGTACGGTGAGGGCGGCGGCGCGGCCGACGCGGGCGGGGTCCGTACGGAACTGGCCCAGGGTCGACCAGGCGACGAGGGCCACCGTCATCAGGGCGATCGGGAGGGCGAGCCGGGCGGTCGCGCCGAGGGCGCGGGTGCGACCGGGTGCGGTGAAGGCGGAGCGCCAGCCGAGGACGAGGACCGGGGAGAGGCGCAGTCCGAGGGCGCGGCGGCCGAGGGCGGAGAGCGGGCGGGCGGCGGGGTGGGCCCGGCGGGCGGCGGGGACCGGGGGGACGCGGCCGGCCCGCCAGGCGGCGAGCGCGGTGGCGGCGGCGATGAGGAGGACGGCGGCGAGGGGGATGCCGGTGACGGCGGCCCGGTGGCCCGGCATGCGGGGCCAGAGGGCGACGGCCTCGCCGACGCGGCCGGGTATCGCGTGGCCGAGGGCGAGGGTGGCGGCGGTGCCGAGGGCCGCGCCGGCGACGGCGAAGCCGAGGTGCTGGAGGAGGAAGCCGCGGATCACCTGGCCGGGGGTGAAGCCGACGGCCTTGAGGACGGCGATGTCGCCGGCCTGCCCCCTGATCCGGGCGCGGACCGCGCCCGCGACGGCGACGGCCGCGGCGAGGAGGGCGGCGAGGCCGAAGGCGGCGAAGATCCGGCCGAGGAGCCGGTCGTCGCCGCCGAAGTCGGCCTTCGCCTGCTGCCACTTGGTGACCTGGGCGATGCGTTCGGCGCCGAGGAGGGTGACGGCGCGCTGGACGGCGTAGTCGGTGTCGCCGGGGTCCTTCAGGCGCAGTCCGACGGTCTGCCCGGTGGTGGCCGGGGCGAGGCGGTCCAGGGTCGCGGGGAGGATCCAGCCGACGCCGTCGTCCTGGCCGGCGCGGTAGCGGGGTTCGGCGGTCTCGGCGACGCCGACGACGTACAGGGTGCGGGTGGTGGGGCCGTGGCGGCCGGTGAGGGTGACGGTGACCGTCTCGCCGGGTTCGGCCCACAGGGTGCGGGCGAGGGTGCGTTCGAGCACGATCTGGTCGTGCGGGGTCCTCTCCTGTCGACCGGTCGGGGCGGTGAGCCAGTGGCCTGCGGTGAGGAGGGGGCGGGCGGTGTCGGGCGGGCGGGTTCCGGTGGCGCGCAGGGCGACCCCGGCGCGGGTTCCGCCGCTCTCCAGGGTGGCGGCGGCCGTGCGGAAGGGGCCGGAGACGGCGGCGACCTCGTCGAGGGAGGCGAGTGGGGCGAAGGCGGCCGGGCCGAGGCCCTCGCGTCCGTCGCGTCCGTCGCGGCCGTGGAGCCAGACGTGGCTGCCCTGGGACTGGTTGAAGACGCGCTGCCAGGGGCTTGCGGCGTAGCCGAGGAGGGCGGCGGCGAGGAGGAGGGAGGCGATGACGCCGGCGCTGGCGAGGACCGCGAAGAGGGCCTCGCCCCGGTGGGTGCGGAGGTCGGAGTGGACCCATCGCCAGGTCGCCCGCATGCGCTCTCGCCCTTCCTCTCTCGGCCCGCCCGTGCCCGTTCAGTCGTTCAGATCGAGTACGCCGGTCACCCCCGGCCGGACGGGGGCGGGGTCGCCGAGTGGGGCGTCGTCGGCGATCCGGCCGTCGAAGAAGCTGATGACGCGGTCGGCGGCGCTCGCCATCCGGGCGTCGTGGGTGACCATGAGGATGGTCTGGCCCCGGGCGTGGAAGCGGGCGAGGAGGCGCAGGACGTCGCGGGTGCCCTTGCTGTCGAGGCTGCCGGCGGGCTCGTCGGCGAGGAGGAGCGCGGGCTGGTTGACGAGGGCGCGGGCGAGGGCGACGCGCTGTTGTTCACCGCCGGACAATGCGCCGGGGAGGGCGTTCTCCCGTCCCTTCAGGCCGAGTTCGGCGAGGAGTTCCTCGCAGCTCGCGCGGGCGGCGCGCGGGGAGGCGCCGGCGAGGAGGGCGGGGAGTTCGACGTTGTCGGCGACGGTGAGGTGGGAGACGAGGTTGAAGAACTGGAAGACGATGCCGACGCTGCGGCGCCGCAGGACGGCCCAGCGGGCCTCGCCGTAGCCGTCGACGCGTTCGCCGCCGATCCAGAGGCGCCCGGCGTCGGGGCGTTCCAGGCCGCCGACGAGGTGGAGGAGGGTGGACTTGCCGGCTCCCGAGGGGCCGGTGACGGCGACGAACTCGCCCTGGCGGACGGTGAGGTCGACGCCCCGGACGGCGTGGACGGGGGCGCGGTCGCCGCGGTGGGTCCTGGACAGGCCCTCGGCGTGCACGATCGCGTCGCCCGGCGGGCCACCGGGCCCCGTGCTCCCGCTCATTCGAGCTCCTCCTGGCAGCGCTCCAGCCAGTCGAGGTCGGCCTGGAGGTGCAGCATGGCGCCCTCGATGAGGAGTTGGGCGATCTTGTTGTCGCGGTCCTCGGCGGCGGCGAGCCGGGAGAGGCTGCGCATGGTGTTGAGGTGCTGCCGCCGCTGCCGGTTGATCAGGGCGATGGGGTCGGCCAGTCCGGAGAGGGGGGCGAGGGCGAGTTTCATGAAGAACCCGTCGCGCACCCGGGGTTCGTCACCGGTGTCCTCGAACCACGCGGCGACGGCCTCCCGTCCGGCGTCGGTGAGGCGGTAGATCCGCTTGTTGGGGCGGCCCGTCTGCTCGACGTCCTCGCCCTCGATGAGTCCGCTCTTCTCCAGCCGGCCGAGGGTCACGTAGACCTGGCCGACGTTGGGCTGGGGGTAGGCGGAGCCGAGGAGTTGTTCAAGGCCCTGCTTGAGCTCGTAGCCGTGGGCGGGGCCCCGGGTGAGGAGTGCCAGCAGCTGCTGCCGCACGCGCTCCCCCTTCCGTGTCGTGCGTCGTTCCCGGACCAGTATCACCGATGCGGCGCGCGCCGTGTCCTGCCACGATGGACCGTCACGCGGGGCGCCGTCTCCGGGTCGGGAGGTACGCATGGGATGGGTACGGTCCGTGTCGAAGGCCCTGCTGGTCGCGGCCGTCCTGCTCGCGGGGTGCGGGGGTGCCGTCCCGACGGCCGCCTCCGGGTCCGGGACGGGGGCGGCCGTCGGCCGGGGGCCGCTGACGTTCGCGACGGCGGGCGACCTCACCGACTATCTGGCGCCGCTGGTGGCGGAGTGGAACGCCGGACGGCCCGCGGAGCCGGTGTCGCTGGTCGAGCTGCCGGACTCGGCGGACGAGACGCGGGCGCAGATGCTGAGCGAACTGCGGTCCGGGAGCAGCCGGTTCGACGTGCTGAACATCGATGTGGCGTGGACGTCGGAGTTCGCGGCGGCGGGGCTGATCGCGCCGCTGGAGCGGGAGCGGTTCGAACTGGCGGAGTTCCTGCCGCCGGTGGTGGACACGGCCACGTTCCGGGGACGCCTGTACGCGGTGCCGTACGTGACGAACGCCGGGTTGCTGTACTACCGGAAGGACGTGCTGGACGCGGCGGGCGAGCGGCCGCCGCGGACGTGGGCGGAGCTGGCCCGGTTGGCCCGGACGCTGGCGCCGCGCCATGGACTCGGGGGTTACGCGGGGCAGTTCCTGCCGTACGAGGGGCTGACGGTGAACGTCACGGAGGCGATCCAGTCGGCGGGCGGCACGGTGCTGCACGAGGAGGGCGCGCGGGTCGCGGTGGACTCGGACGCGGCGCGGGCGGCCCTGTCGTTCCTGGCCGGCGGGGTGCGGGAGGGGTGGATCCCGGCGGAGGCGCTGCGGTTCAAGGAGGAGGAGTCGAAGGCGGCCTTCGAGGAGGGCCGGCTGCTGTTCCTGCGGAACTGGCCGTATGTGTACGCGGACGCGGCGCGGCCCGGGTCGGGGGTGGCGGGCCGGTTCGGGGCGGCGCCGCTGCCGGGGCCGTACGGGCCGGGCACGAGCGTCCTCGGCGGTTCGAACCTCGCCGTGTCGGCCCGGTCGCTCCATCCGGCGACGGCCGCCGACTTCCTGGCGTACCTGACGAGCGAGCGGGTGCAGCGGCAGGTGCTGACGCGGGGTTCGCTGCCGCCGGTGCGGGCCTCGCTGTACACGGATCCGGAGCTGGTGGCGGCCCATCCGTACCTGCCGATCCTGCGGGAGAGCGTGCTGGCGGCGGTCCCGCGGCCGAAGAGCGCACGGTACGACCAGGTGAGCCTGGCGGTGCAGGCGGTCGCGCAGGACGTCCTGGCGCTGCGGTGCTCGCCTGAGGAGGGCGTGCGGCGGCTGACGCGTGAGCTCGCCGCGACCCCTCCCCTGCCTACGCGTTAAGTACACGAGCCCCTCCCTCCCACTCCACTCCCACTCTCCTCTCTCACTCCATCATCTCCAACTCGCCTGATCGATAAGGCTGTTGGGTCGCGCCCGTTGACATGCTTTCGTCATAGGTACCTAACATGAAGGTATCGAAACGAAGGAAGGACGACCATGCGACGACCCTCCCTCACGACCCGCCGCGCCGCGGGCGCGCTCTCCGCGGCGCTCGCTCTCGCGCTCACCGTCACCGGCTGCGGCGGCGACGCGGACCCGAAGTCCGGCGGCGAACTGGCCGGCACGACCGTCACCGTCGCCGGCGTGTGGACCGGCGGCGAGCAGGAGAACTTCAAGAAGGTCCTCGACGCGTTCAGCGCGAAGACCGGCGCCAAGACCGTCTTCGTCCCCTCCGGCGACAACGTCTCCACCTTCGTCGGCAGCAAGATCGAGGGCGGCAACGCCCCCGAGGTGGTCCTCGTCCCCCAGGTCGGCGTGCTGCGGCAGTTCGCCGGGGAGGGCTGGCTGAAGCCGCTCTCCGAGAAGACCACGACCACCGCGTCCGGGAACCTCGCGCCGGTCTGGAAGGAGTACGGCACGGTCGACGGCTCCTTCTACGGCCTCTACTTCAAGGCCGCCCACAAGTCGACCGTCTGGTACGCCCCCGACGCCCTGGAGCAGGCCGGGGTGGGCGAGCCGAAGAGCTGGGACGAGCTGCTCGCGGCGGGCCGGACGCTCGCCGACTCGGGCCTGCCCGCGTTCGCCGTCGCCGGCGAGGACGGCTGGACGCTCACCGACTGGTTCGAGAACGTCTACCTGTCGCAGGCGGGACCGGAGAAGTACGACCTCCTGGCCCGGCACGAGCTGAAGTGGACCGACCCGAGCGTCGTCACCGCCCTCACCACCCTCGCCGAGGTCTTCAAGGACGAGCGGCTCGTCGCGGGCGGTGCCGCCGAGGCGCTGCGGACCGACTTCCCCGGCTCCGTGGAGAAGGTCTTCGGCCCGGAGCCGAAGGCCGCCCTGGTGTACGAAGGCGACTTCGTCGGCGGCGTCGCCAGGGACGAGTTCGGCAGGAAGCCCGGCGAGGACGCCGCGTTCTTCCCCTTCCCGCCGGTCGGCTCGGGGAAGGCGCCCGTGGTGAGCGGCGGCGACGCCGCCGTCGTCCTCAAGGACGCGAAGAACGCGGACGCCGGGATGAGGCTCCTGGAGTTCCTCGCCACCCCCGAGGCCGCCGAGGTGTGGGCGGGCGCGGGCGGCTTCCTCTCCCCCAACAAGGACGTGAAGCCGGAGGCGTACGCGGACGACACCGCCCGCGCCACCGCCGCCTCGCTCGTCGCCGCCGGGGACTCCGTCCGCTTCGACCTGTCCGACCAGGCGCCGGCCGCGTTCGGCGGCACCAAGGGCGCCGGCGAGTGGAAACTCCTCCAGGACTTCCTGCGCGACCCCTCGGACCCGCGGCGGACGGCGGCCGCGCTGGAGGCCGCGGCGGCCAAGGCGTACGGGAACTGAGGCCGGGGCCCGCCATGGACCGGCCTCCTGGAAGCACCGATCCCGCCACCGACCCGAAGCCCGCCATCGGACCGCGGCCCGACGCCGCCCCGAAGCACGCCACCGGACCGACGCACGCGACCGGACCGAAGCGGACCCCGAGCCTGCGCCGCGCCCTGCGCAGGAGGCGGCTGCTCGGCGCCGCCTTCGCCCTCCCCGCGCTGCTGCTCCTCGGCGCGCTCGTCGCCTACCCGGTGGTCTTCTCCGTCGGCCGCAGTCTGTTCGACGCGAGCGGCGACCGGTTCGTCGGCGCGGACAACTACGTGGAGATGTTCCGGGACCCGGCCACCCTGAAGGCGCTGCGCAACAGCGCCGTCTGGGTGGTCGTCGCCCCCGTGCTGCTCACCTGGCTGGGCCTGGTGCTCGCCGTGCTCACCGAGAAGGTCCGCTGGGCGACGGCGTTCAAGCTCGTGCTGTTCCTGCCGATGGCGGTGTCCTTCCTCGCCGCGGGCATCGTCTTCCGGCTGGCGTACGAGCAGGATCCCGACCGGGGCGTCCTCAACGCGGTCGTCGTGGGCGTCCACGACGCCTTCGACGAGCCGTCCCCCTATCCGACCGCCCGCGCCCGGGACGGCGAGGGCCTCACCGGCAACCCCGCCGACGGGTACACGAGCGGCGGGCTGCGGCCCGGCTCCGTCGCCGTCCTGCCGTTCGTGGGCGTCGCCCCCGGAGCCGTACCGGCGGGCGCGGAGCCGGCGCGCGCCCCCGAGCCCGCCCCGGACGGTCTGGCCGGGACCGCGTACCTGGACTTCACGCCCGGCTCGGGAGGCCGGGCGGGGGTCGTCGACGCCCGGGAGAAGGGGCTGCCCGGGATGACGGTCGAGGCGGTCGGGGAGGACGGGGCGGTGGCGGCGTCCGCGCGGACGGCCGCCGACGGCACATTCCGGCTCGACGGGCTCGGTGACGGGACGTACCGGCTGCGGGTGCCGGCCGCGAACTTCGCCGCCGGATACGGCGGTGTCGACTGGCTCGGCCCGGCCCTCGTCACCCCGGCGATCATCGGCGCCTACCTGTGGGTGTGGACCGGCTTCTCCATGGTGCTGATCGGGGCGGGGCTCGCCGCCCTCCCCCGTGACGTCCTGGAGGCGGCCCGGGTGGACGGCGCGAACGAGCGGCAGATCTTCCGGCGGATCACGGTGCCGCTGCTCGCGCCCGTCCTCACGGTCGTGTTCGTGACCCTGGTGATCAACGTGATGAAGGTCTTCGACCTCGTCTACGTCATCGCCCCCGGTCCCGTACAGGAGGACGCGAACGTCCTGGCCACGCGGATGTGGCTGGTCTCCTTCGGCGGCGGGAACGACCAGGGGCTCGGCAGCGCGCTGAGCGTGCTGCTGCTCCTGCTCGTCGTCCCGGCGATGGTCTTCAACATCCGGCGCTTCCGGAAGGAGGGTTCGCGATGAGAGGCACGAAGGTGACGCGGTGGCTGGGGAGTTCGGCGGTGCAGGCGCTGCTGGTCCTGGTCGCCCTGGTCTGGATCACCCCGCTGGCCGGGCTGCTGCTCTCCTCGCTGCGTTCGGAGCGGGACAACGCCGCGGACGGCTGGTGGACCTCGCTCACCGAACCGTCGCAGCTCTCCTTCGACAACTACCGGGCGCTGCTGGAGGATTCGGGACTCGTCCAGGCGTTCTGGAACACCGTCCTGATCTCGGTGCCCACCACCGTCCTGGTGGTGGGGGTGGCGGCGCTCGCCGGATACGCCTTCGCCTGGCTGGAGTTCCCGGGGCGGGACGGACTCTTCCTGGTGGTCGTCGGGCTGTTGGTGGTCCCGGTGCAGATCGGGCTGCTGCCGGTGGCCCGCCTCTTCGGCGCGGTGGGGCTGTTCGGGACGGTGGCCGGTGTCGTCCTCTTCCACGTCGCGTACGGGCTGCCGTTCGGGGTCTTCCTGCTGCGGAACTTCTTCGCGGAGATCCCCCGGGAGATGCTGGAGGCGGCGCGCATCGACGGCGGCGGGGAGTGGCGGATCTTCCGGCGCCTCGCGCTGCCGCTGGGGCGGCCGGCGCTCGCGAGCCTGGCGATCTTCCAGTTCCTGTGGGTGTGGAACGACATGCTGGTGGCGCTGCTCTTCGCGGACGGCGAGTCCCAGCCGCTGACGGTGGCGCTCCAGTCGCAGATGCGGCAGTTCGGCAGCAACATCGGGATCCTCGCGCCGGGGGCGTTCCTCTCCCTGGTCGTGCCCCTGGTGGTGTTCTTCGCCTTCCAGAAGCACTTCGTGCAGGGGGTGATGGCCGGGTCGGTGAAGTGAGACGCGGAAGGGTACGGCCCGGCGCCTCCGGAGCTCACCCGAACGACGGATGCCGGAATCCGGGCCGTACGGCCGTGGCGGAAAGTATGATCAGGCGATGTCTGACATGACTGAGACCACGCCCGGCTGGATGACCTCGGACGAGCTCGACACGGCCCGAGGCCGGATGCCGATCCTCTACGTCGACGCCGTTCCCGTCCGGGTGGACGACAGCGGCGAGGTCACGAGCATCGGACTGCTGCTCCGCATCGGCGCCGACGGAACGATCAACCGCACCCTCGTCTCGGGGCGCGTGATGCACCACGAGCGCGTCCGGGACGCCCTGCTGCGGCACCTGGAGAAGGACCTCGGCCCGGTCGCCCTCCCCCGCGTGCCCGCGTCCCTCCAGCCGTTCACGGTCGCCGAGTACTTCCCGACGGCCGGCATCACCCCGTTCCACGACCCCCGGCAGCACGCCGTCTCGCTCGCCTACATCGTCCCGGTCAGCGGCGACTGCCGACCGCGTCAGGACGCCCTCGACCTGGTGTGGTTCAGCCCGAGGGAAGCGGCCTCCGCCACGGTGCAGAGCGAGATGCCCGGCGGCCACGGCGTGCTCCTGAAGCAGGCGCTGGCGCACGTCGGCGTCATGTACTGACCCTGATCCACCCGGAGCACCTGCCCGGCCGCGCGGGGACGCGCGGCCGGGCAGGTGGGGTGGCGCGGGGTGGCTCGGGACGGCTCGTTCCGGCGCCTCGGGCTCAGATGCCGCAGGAGGAGGCGGACCAGTACCGGCTGGAACGGTGGTCGACGTGGGTGTGGTCGGAGTGGCCGGGGTAGCCCGGGCCGAGAATGCCGTTGAAGCCGTGGTTACGGGCCTGCTGGGCCAGTCGGCACAGGGAGTGCGGCCCGGCGCCGAGGTCGGCCGCGTCGCCGTACAGGTGCCGGCTGCCGGTCGCGCCGCCGACCGCCGCGTTGCAGGAGGTGCTGCGGAAACCGCTCGTCACCCGGATGGGCTGGTCGCCGAGGGCGTGCCGGAGGGCCTCCAGCTTCCACATGGTCCGCAGGGCGTTCGACTTGGCCGTGGCGGCGCTGACGGCCCCGCCCGACCAGGTCGAGTTGCAGTTGTTCAGTTCGGCGTAGGTGAAGTGGATCGGCGTGCAGTCGTCGTCCTGGAGGGCGTACAGCTTGCTGAAGGTCGCGGGTCCGGCGACCCCGTCCGCGGCGAGTCCGTAGGCGGACTGGAAGCGCTTCACGGCGGCGGCGGTGGCCGGCCCGTAGGAGCCGTCGACGGCGAGGACGGCGCCGTAGCCGGGATAGCCGGCGACGCGGATCTGGAGCTGGGTGACGTCGGCGCCGCTCGCCCCCTGGGAGAGGGTGCGGGACCAGGTGTAGCACCCGTCGGCGCGGGCGGGCCCCGCGCCGGCGACGACACCGGTGAAACCGGCGAGCAGCAGCACGAGGGCGAGCAGGAGTCGGGCCACCGGGGACACGGGTGACACCCGGGTCGCGGTCGCGGTCGCGGTCGCGGGGGGAACGGGAGCGCGGCTGTGCAGGAGCATCGGGCGGGCCTCCACCTCAACGGGCGCACGAGCCCCGGCGCGGGCACGCCGGGACATGTCATGCATCTGTCAGCGAACCTGTCGGGGGGAAGCCTGGCCCCTGTGGTCGACGCGCGTCAACCACACCGTCCGAACGCCGTGCGAACGCCGTCCCGAGTGCCGGGCGAACGCCGTCCGGGCGCCGGACGGCCGGACGGCGGCGGGCCGGCGGCGGGCCGGAAACGGCCCGCGCCCTGATGATGAGTACGTGAAGGCCGGCGAAACCACGGGCGACCCGGACGGCCCCGGACCCGACGACTCCGGTACGGGCACGGGCCCGGCCGCCGCCATGGGAGCCGGCGTCGGCGGGCCCCCCGTCGATCCGCGCATGTTCGACGGGACCGTCGCCGCCGTCTCCGTGCTCGCCGGGCCCGAGGGACGGCTGATCTACACGAACTCCGCCTTCACCCGGCTCTTCGGGGTGCGGCGGCTCGGGGTCCCCGCGCGGGAGGCGTTCCCCGACTCGGACGGCCATCGGTTCCTCGCGGTCCTGGAGTCCGTACGGGACACCGGACGGGCCCGGCAGGTCGTCGGCGAGCGGCGGCCCGACCCCGGGCAGCCGGGGCAGTCCCGGCACTTCGTCTACTCGTGCAGCGCCGTCACCACCGACCACGGGCCCGGGATCCTGGTCCTGGCCATGGACACCACGGCCGAGACACTGGCGCTCCAGCGGTACGAGGACCTCGTCTCCGCCGTCTCGCAGATGGTGTGGGTGATGGGGCCCGACGGGGGCATGGAGGAGATCGTCCCCGGCTGGGAGCGGCTGACGGGCACCCCTTGGCGGCGACGGGCCGACGCGGGCTGGTACGCGCACATCCATCCGCGGGACCGGGAGCGGCTGAGCGAGGCGTGGCGGCGCGCGGCCGGCGGAGGCGACGGCGGGCGGCCCGCGGTGTTCGAGGCGACGTTCCGGGTGCGGGCGGAGGACGGCTCGTACCGGCACATGACCACGCGTTCCGTGCCGGTCCTGCGCGACGGCCGGCTCACCGAGTGGGTGGCGGCCACGGCCGACGTCGAGGACGCCTGGGGCACCCGGCTGCGCGAGCGGCTCCTCGCGCAGGTCGCGGCGGTGTCGGGGGCGAGTCTGCACGAGGCGTTCGCCGAGGTGGTGAAGGTGGTGGTGCCGGAGCTCACCGACGCCTGCCTGGTCCTCCTCCTCTCGCACGACGAGTGGCCGCTGCCCGAGCACGCCGGGGTGACGGCGCGGCGGATCGCCTCGGCGACCCGCCCCGGGCTGCCCGCGCCGCCGGCCCTGCGCGGCCAGGGGGTGGCGGTGACGCCCGCGGTGCGGAAGGTCCTCGACCACCGCGAACCGGTCACCTTCCGGCTCGTGCCGGGCGCGCCGGTGCCGCCCGGGCTGATCCCGACCGTGAGCGAACGCTGGCTGCACGCCTCGGGGGCCACCAGCCTGACGCTGATCCCGCTGATCGTCGAGGACCGGGTGCTCGGTTACGCCGCGACCAGCAGCAACGGCGACACGCCCATCCCCGGCCCGGCCGAGACCGAGCTCCTGCGGGAGGTGCTGCACCACGCCCAGCGCCCGATCCGCAAGGTCCTCGACCTCCAGCAGGCCCGGCGCACCGCCCTCAGCCTCCAGCGGGCGCACCTGACCGAGCCGCCGCGGGTCCGGGGCGGGACGCTGGCGGCGCGCTACCAGCCGGCCAGCTCCAGCGGGGAGATCGGCGGGGACTGGTACGACGCCTTCAGGCTCCCGGACGACACGCTCGTCCTCGACATCGGGGACGTGGCCGGCCACGACCTCACGGCGGCGACGGCGATGGGCCAGATGCGGAGCATGCTGCGGGCCCTGGCGTACGCGGGCGGGCCGGGCGCCAGGCCGGACGCGGTGCTCGCCCGTCTCGACCACGTCTCCGCGGGTCTGGGGACGGCCCCGCTGGCCACCGCCCTGCACGCCGTCCTGCGCCGCCGCGCGGACGGCACGTGGCTGCTGTGCTGGTCCAGTGCGGGCCACCCGCCGCCGCTCGTCGTCCCGGCCGCCGGCGACGCGGCCTACCTGCCCGGCGCGGCGGACCCGCCGCTCTGCGTCGCCTCGGACTTCCTCCGTACGACCCACGTCCACGTGCTCGGCCCCGGTGACACCCTGCTGCTGTACACCGACGGGCTCATCGAGACGCCGTCCGCCCCCATCGACGAGGGCCAGCGCCGACTGGCCTCCGAGGCCACCCGCTGCCGCCGCCAGTCCCTGCCGGACCTGCTCCGCATCCTCCAGGGCCTCTCGGACCACCGCGACGACACGGCGATGCTCGCCTTCCGGGTGGGCGGGGCGCCCTGACGGCGGCGGGGGCAGGACGGGGACGGGTCGGGGACGGGACGAGGTCGGGGACGGGGACGGGGACGGGGCAAGGACTCGGGAAGCGGAGACGGGACGCCCGTGCGTACGAGCGTCCCGTCCCGGCGGTGCGTCAGGGCTGGCGGGGTCAGTAGCGCAGCGCGGCCGCGATCCGCTGCCGGCCGTCGAGCGTGCCACCGGGCACGAACCGCACTTCCGCACCCGTGTCCAGGGCCCGTTCGACGATCTCGTCGACCATGTCGTCCCGGGACCCGGGATCGCCGGCCTCGGCCGGTTCCAGGTGCTCGCCCTCCTCGCGTACGACCGTCCGGAAGTCGTCCTCGACGGCGACCAGGCGGGCCCGGCCCTCCTTCGCGGCCCGCCACACCTCGTCGATGCCACCGGCGAACTCGCGGCGGCCCCGGGCCGCGTCCAGGTCGGCCAGGAGCCCCTTGACGGCGTCGGCCTCGCGGGCGGCGCGGGCGGGCTCGACGGCGGCGTGGACCGCGGCGGCCGGACCGTCGGCGAGGCCGCCGTGCCGGACGGTCACGGTCTCCGGGGCCGGCGGGCCCAGCTCCTCCAGGAGGCCGAGGGCCTCGGAGGTGCCGAGCACGTACAGCGGGCGGGGTTCGGCCGCGAGGAGGACCCGCAGCTTCTCGTGCGCCCCGCGCAGGAACCGGCGGGCGGCCTCGTCCCGGAAGGCGCCGGGGACGTCGCCGACCCGCTCCTTCCGCTCGACGTCCCGGTCCTCCAGGCTGCGGGTCAGCGGGAAGCCGTCCCGGGCGGCCTCGACGGCCCGCTCGGGGTCGCCGCTCCACAGCGAGACCCGGTCCGCGGAGACGGCGAGGGCCCAGTAGGGCTGCTCGGCGGCGCGGGCGGCGACGAGGTTGCGGGTGAGGAAGGTGTCCGCGAGGACCACCCGCTCGGGCACGGTCCTGGGCAGCGACCACACCTGGTGCTCGCCCTGCGCCGCGTAGATGACGAGCCCGTCCTCGGCGTGCGCGAGGTCGACCTCGGCGGCGGCGCGGCTCAACTGGTCGAGGAGGTCGAGCCGGCGCTCACGCGGTACGTCGGGGTCGCCGGCGAGCGTCTTCTCGGCCTCGGAGAGCAGATTGCGCAGCCGCACCGGGTCCTGGGCGTTGTCCGGTTCACGGCGGTGGGTGGGCATCACCAGCGAGACGGCCGGGTACGGCCGGGGCTGACGCAGCTTCGCGAGCACCTCACTGCTGAGCACGGGATCCATGGGGGGCCTTCCTGCGGGGGTGGGGGGGAGAGCACGGCGGGCGGACGACGGAGGAGCGGCACGGCGGAGGAGCTGCACGGCGGAGGAGCGGCACGGCGGACGGGGCGGCACGGCGGAGGAGCGGCACGGCGGACGGGGCGGGCGCCGTCACTCCGCTCCGGCGAGCTGCTCGGCGAGCTCCTTCTCGTCCGCGTCGCTGAGGGAGGTCTTCAGGACGGTGCCGCCGTGGCGCTGCATCGCCGCCGTGAACTTGTCCTCGGTGAGCTTGGCGGCCATGATCACGACCGCGGCGGCGCCGGGCCGCAGCAGATCGCCGACCTGCTGCCGGAACCGCTCGTCGACGCCCGACTGGCTGAGCCGGCCGACGAGCCCGCCGAGCGCGGCGCCGGTGAGGGCGCCGACGGCCGGGGCGAGGAAGAGGATGCCGAAGATGGTGCCCCACAGGGCACCCGTCGCGGCGGTCACCCCGACGACCCGGTTGGAGGTGTCGACGTGGGTGCGCCCCTCCGCGTCGACGGAGACGACGGCGAGGCCGTTGAGCCCGACGACCTGGTCGCGCTGCAGGTCCTGCACGGTGCCGAGGGCCTCCTCGGCGACGGCACGGTCCTCGTACCCGATCACGATGAGCTCAGCCACTGCGCCTCCTCCGACCGCGCGGGGGCTCGCGCCCCCGCTACGCCCGATCCTGTCCCGATATGCCCGCTCCCGCGAATCGGAGGCTTCGGAGAGCGGTCAGGCCCTAGCGGCCGGAGGCCAGTGTCTCCAGGGCCAGTTCGGTGGCGCGCCGGTGCCAGAGGCCGGCGGCGCGGAGCATGGTGTGGCCGCCGGCCGGCATGGGGATGCCGGTCGCGTCCGCGCCGGCCTCGCGGGCGCGGCGGACGAACTCCCAGGAGTCGCGGGCCACGGTGACCCGGTCCGTCTCGTCGTGGAGGAGGTGGAGGCGGCGGCCCGCGAGGTGGGCGACGGGTTCGTCGCGCGGGCACCAGGGGGCGAGGGCGACGACGCCGCGGACCGCCGGGTCCCCCGCGACGGCGAGCGCCGCCCGTCCGCCCATCGAATGGCCGACGAGGACGACCGGGATCTCCCCGAACCGCGCCCGCAGCCCGGCGAGCGCGGCCTCGGCGTCCCGGGCGGCGTCGGCGCGCTCGCCGTTCCAGCCCCGGTGCCGGTAGCGGCCCTCGGCGACCAGGACCGCCGTCCCCCGCGCCGCCCGCCGCACGGCCTCGGCGAAGGGCCGCATGCGCAGGGCGGGCAGGTTGAGCAGTGGCGGTGCCTCCAGTCCGTCGGCCCGTCCGCCGTGCAGCAGGAGCACCGCGGCCTCCGGCGCCTCGGCTCCGTACCGTACGAGCAGCGGTCCGGCCGCGTCGGACCGGGGGCGCACGGACATCGGACCTCCGGTCGGCCGTTCGGGTGAGGCGCGGGCAGGCCAGTCTGTCACGGGCCCGCCACGCACCTCACGGGAGCGGGTGTACGCACACGAGTCGGCGGGCGTACGGGTTTCAGCGTGCGTACGGGTCAGCGGGCGCCGAAGACCTGGGTCCAGTAGGGGCCGCCGTCGTCGTGGATGCCGACGCCGAGCTCCTTGAAGTCGCAGTTGAGGATGTTCGCGCGGTGGCCGGGGCTGTTCATCCACGCCTCCATGACCTGCTCGGGCGTGCGCTGTCCCATGGCGATGTTCTCGCCGTAGGTGGACCAGGGGTAGCCGGCGGCCGTGACGCGGTCGCCGGGGTCGGCGCCGTCGGGGTTGGTGTGGTCGAAGAAGTCGCGGGCCGCCATGTCGTCGGAGTGGCCCTGCGCGGCGCGCGCGAGGGTCGCGTTCGCGGTGAGCGGTCCGCAACCCGCCTTGGCGCGTTCGGCGTTGACGAGCGACAGCACCTGGTCGGCGGCGGAGGCGTTGCCGGGGTCGTTCTGCGCGCCGCCGCCCGGGGCCGGGTCGGTGCCGGCCGTCGGCGACGCGGTGGTCGGGGCGGGCTTCGGCGCGGCCGTCGTCGGTGCGGCGGTCTTCTTGGGGAGGGTGGGCGTGGGGGTGGGGATCGCGGTGGTGCGCCGGGGGGTGGGGGTCGCCGTGGTGGGGCGCGCGGTGGCGGTCTTCCCGGCCCCGCCGCCGGGCGTGGCGGAGGCGGTCGTCCGGCCGGGGGACGTGGTGGACGCGGAGGGGGTCGCGCCGAGGTCGGCGGGGGTGGTGGAGAGGGAGTCCGGGTCGTGGGTGAGGGGCGTGTCGGGGCCGGGGGCGGCCGCGCGGTTGGCCTCCATGACCTCCTTGCCGTCCCGGCCGCCGCCGTACAGCGAGAACGCCCCGCCCGTCACCGCGACGACCGCGATGCCGGCCGCGACGGCGGCGCGCCGCCGGGTCCGCTCCTCGGCCTGCCGCCGCCGGCGGCGGTCCCCGCGCGTCGCCCGGTGCCCGTCGGGGGCGGCGACGGGGGCGAGCCCGCCGAGGTCATAGGCCCGCGTCGCCTCTTCCGCGAAGGCGTCGGCGGCGGCGGTGTCCGCTGCGCCGTCCACGCCGTATGCGGCGGCAGCGGGCTCGGCCGCCACCGCGGACAGGACGGCGGCGGACGGGACGACGACAGAAGGCACGACTGCGCCCTCTGCGGCCGAGCCGCAGAGGGCGCACCACAGGGTGTGCTGGGCGAGGTGGTCGCGCCAGCCGGCGCCGGGGCGTCCGTCCCAACCGGCGGTCAGCTCCTGGAGGCCGGGGCAGCGGGGCCGCCGCGCCAGGGCGGCGCCCACGGACCGGGCGGCCTCGGCGCGCACCCACGCCGTCTCGATCCGCGCCGCGGTGTCCTCAGGCGTCCACTGGAGCGCGGCGGCCGTCTCGTACCGCGGGAGCAGCCCCTCGGCCTCCAGCGCACCGAACGCGGCGAGGACCGCGTCCTGGATGTCCAGCCAGCCCCCGCCCCCGTCGAGTCCGTCGTGTCCGACGGCGGCGTGGCCGAGGACGGCGTCGACGGCGAGGCCGAGGAGCCAGGGCCGGAACGCCTCCGGGTACGGCAGGGTGTGCAGGGCTGCCTGCGCACGGTGCAGGGTGTCCCGTACGACGGCGTCGACGGCGGCGGCGGGGCGGGTGTCGAGGGCGCGGGACACCAGGGCGTGGACGAGCGGCTGGTGGGCGCCGAGGACCTGGTCGCACGCCCAGGGGTCCCCGTACTGCGCCGCCCGTATCCGCTCGGTGGTCCATTCCGCCATCCGGTCCGTGTCCATCGTCCGCTGCACGCCGTCCGTCCTTCTCTCGCCCGTCCTGGAGTTTCCTGCGCCTGGGAGAGCCTGTGCGGAGGACGGCGATAACGGAAAGAGGGAAAGCGGAATCCGTGACGTGGGTCACAGAGGGGCTGGGCGGCCGTCGCGCGGACTTCTAGGGTGGCCGCATGGACGGGGAGCGGACGGGCGGGGAGCGGACGGGCGGGGAGCGGACGGGCGGGGAGCACGGTGACGCGTGGCTGGCGGGGCGGCTGCGGGAGCTGACGGGCGGGCGGTTCGCGGTCGCCGCGGCGGTGGTCGGGCCCGGGGGCACGGTGGTGGCCTCGGTCGGGGCGGGGCTCGGGGCCGACTACGAGATCGGGTCGGTGTCGAAGGGCGTGACCGGGCTGCTGTACGCGGACGCGCTGAGGCGCGGGGAGGTCACGGCACGGACGGCGCTCGGGGCGCTGCTGCCCCTCGCGGACGTGCCGGCGGGCGGGGTGACGCTGGGGGCGCTGGCCACGCACCGGTCGGGGCTGCCGAGGGTGCCGGGCTCGGCGCGGCCGTGGCGGCGGACGTACGCGCTCTGGCGGCACGGCACCAACCCGTACGGCGAGTCCGTCGTCGAGCTGCTGGACCAGGCGCGTGCGGTACGGCTCCGCTCGCCGCGGCCCCGCTACTCCAACCTCGGGTTCGAGCTCCTCGGGCACGCGCTCGCGGTCGCCGCCGGGACGTCGTACGAGCGACTCGTCGCCGACCGCATGAGCACCCCACTCGGCCTCGACCCGTTCTACCTCCCGGCCGGACCGGCGGGGCTCCGGCCGGGCGCGCTCACCGGCACGACCTCGCGCGGCCGGCCGCGCGAGCCGTGGACGGGCGAGGCGCTGGGGCCGGCCGGCGGGATCCGGGCCGACATCGGCAGCATGGCGCGCCTCACCGCCGCCCTGCTCGACGGCACGGCGCCGGGGATCGCCGCGCTCGACCCCGTCGTCCCCTTCACCACGGGGACGCGGATCGGCGCCGCCTGGATCACCCTGAGGGTCCGGAACCTGACCGTCACGATGCACAACGGCGGCACCGGCGGCTTCCGTTCCTGGCTCGGCCTGGACCGCGCGTCGGGCACCGGCACGGTGGTCCTGGCCGCCACGACCGCCTCCGTCGACCGCCACGGCTTCGCCCTCCTCGCGGAGGCCGGAGCGCGGAGCTGAGTACCGGTCCCGGGTCTCAGGCGTCGGCGGGCCGGGTCCGGGCCGCCCAGCGGGCGACCGGGCCGGTGGCGGCGCCGGCCAGGGCGAAGACGGCACCGAGGAGGAGCCAGCCGGCGGTGCCGACGCCGATGAGGAGGGTCGTGACGACGAGCGGCCCGAGGGTGCGGGCGACGGGGACACCGGCGCCGAAGAAGCCCTGGTACTGGCCGATCCGGTCGGCGGGGGCGAGCCCGAGGCCCAGCTGCCAGGCGCCGGCCGAGTGCCGCATCTCGGCGACCACGTGGAGCACCGCGCCGGCGACGAGGACGGCGGTGGCCGCCCCGGCGCCGAGACCCGGGAGCGCGGTCACCGCGAAGACGGCGCAGGAGGCGGACATGACGGCGCCCGCGCCCCGCACCGCCGCCGAGGCCGACCCCAGGTCGGTGACCGAGCGGGCGGCGCGCACCTGGAAGACGGTCACGGCGGCGGTGTTGAGGACGAAGAGCGCGGAGACCGTCCAGCCGGGCGCGGCGGTCCGCTGCACGATCCACAGCGGCAGGGCGAGGCTCAGCACCGGCATCCGCAGCAGCATCAGGGCGTTGAGGAGGGTGAGGACGACATACGGCCGGTCGCGCAGGACCGCCGTCCCGGAGGCCCTGACCGTGCGGCCGGGCGCGACGGGGGGTGCGGGGAGACGGGCGAGCAGGACGCCGCCGAGGACGAAGCCGGCCGCGTCGAGGGCGAGGACGGAGAGGTACGCGCCCCGTGTGTCGGCGTGCAGGGCGATGCCGCCGAGGGCCGCGCCGACGGCGAGTCCGGCGTTCAGGACCGCCTGGAGCCGGGCGAGGACCGCCGTGCGGTCCGCCGGGGCGACCAGTCCGGCGAGCAGTGCCTGCCGGGCGGCGGCCAGCCCGCTCTGCGCGGAGGCGAAGAGGGTGGCGGCGGCGAGGAAGGCCGGGAAGGAGTCGATGACGAGGAAGGCGGCGACCGCCGCCGCCGTCGCGAGCGCGAGGAGCACGGAGACGCCGCGCGGTCCGCGCCGGTCGGCGAGCGTCCCGAGCGGCACGCCCGCCAGTGACCCGACCGCCCAGGCGACGGCGAGCCCCGCCCCGACCTGGGTGGCGGAGAGCCCGACGACACCGGTGAAGTACAGCGCGGACGTCACGTAGTACGCGCCGTCGCCGACGGAGTTGCTCAGCTGGGCGAGGAGGAGGGTGCGGGGCGCGGCGGGACGGGTGGGGCCTTGGGGAGCAGGGGGCTTGAGGGTGGGGTGCGTCGGGGTGGTGTTCGCCATGGACACGACGGTAGGGCGAAGTGGCCTGCGTTCCCTGGTCCATTGACGGGCTGTGGGACTGGGCCACTTCGCGGGGCGGAGCCCTCAGCTCCCGTACATGCTCCGGCACAGTTCCGCCGCCCCCATGGGCGCGTCGATCCGCCGTGCCTCACGGCAGAGGCTCCGCATCTCGGGGAGCGTCTCCCCCGCCGCCGGGCGGGCGGTGGGCGCGGGGCCGCGGGGCGGGGTCGCGGCGCGGGTCCTGGGCGGGCGCGGCTGCGCCGCTGCCGGCGGGCGGGGGGCCTTGGTACGGGGTGCCGTCGTACGGGGTTCCGTGGTCCGAGGTGTCGCCGCGCGGAGCGCCGGACGCGAAACGGGAGCGGGAACGGGTGAGGGAGCGGGTGACCGAACAGGAGGGGGTACGGCTCCGGGGCCGGTCTCCCGGGGCTCCGCCTCCGCCAGCTCCTCCCGGGGTTCGGCCTCCACCGGCGGCTCCGGCGGCACCGGGAGGGCCGACGGGGGTCGCTGGGCGGCGGGCGCGAGCGCGGGAGGCCTGGTGCCCGGGGGCTGCGGGGCAGGCGGCGCGGCCTGCTCCGGGAGGGCGACGCAGCCGCCGACGAGGAGGGCGGTGAGCAGGGGGAGCACGGCGCGGCGGGCGTTCATGACGGTCACGCTGCCGCACGCGGGCGGGCCGGGCGGACGGTACGGGCCGCGACCACCACCACGGGTGAACGCGGGCACAGCGGGTGTACGTCAGGCGGTGAGCGCGTCGAGGACCGCGAAGAAGCCGTCGAGCGGGGCCCGGCTCCGGGAGACCTTGGCGCGGAGCACCGCGCCCTCCCACGCCTCGACGAGGAACGGCCCCAGCCGTTCGGGGGCGAGCGGACCGGTCGGGTCGCCCGCGGCGCGGGCCTCGTCGAGGACGCGGACGACGGCCTCGGTCCAGGCGGCGAGGCCGGTCTCCACCCGGTCGCGGAGCAGGTCGCTCTGGTTGGAGAGTTCGGCGCCGAAGGTCCCGAAGAGGCAGCCCCGTTCGAAGGAGAAGCGTTCGAGGTCGTCGGCGAGGTACGCGAAGTGCGCCCGCAGCCGCGGGAGGGGATCGAGCGTCGGGTCGTCGAGCCGGGCGAGTTCGCGGGAGGCGGCGTAGCGCTCCAGGACCTCGGCGGCCAGGTCCTCCTTGCTCGCGAAGTGGTTGTACACCGACCCCTTGGGGGCTCCGGCCGCGCGGGCGATGTCCTGGATGCCGGTGCCGTTGAACCCGCGCAGGTGGAAGCACTCCACGGCACCCTGGACCAACTGCTCGCGCACGCTGTGCCTGCCCACTGCGCTCTCCTCGCTCTCCTCGCCCCGGATACGAACGGCTGCCGTCCAGGGTGCCGTCAAATCACCTCCGATCAGGGGCATTTGACCCGAACGACTCCTCGAGATCCATGCTTGCCGATCGAAAGACGGTCGGTCATATTGACTTCCGAACCACCGGCATCCGAACCACCGACGACCGAACCACCGAACCACCGAGCCACCGAACCACCGGCCTATCCCAGGAGCAGCGAGCACATGGACACCTACCGCGCCGTCGAAGTCACCGGATCCCAGGACTTCCGCCTCGTCGATCGGGAGTTAGTCGACCCCGCTCCGAACCACGTCCGGATCCGGGTCGAGTTCTGCGGCATCTGCCACACCGACGTCCTCGCGGCCGAGGGCATGCGCGCCGATCCCGCGCAGCCGATCGTCCCCGGGCACGAGGTCGTCGGCGTGGTCGACGCGGTCGGCCCCGGGGTCCGCGCGTGGCGGACCGGCGAGCGCGTCGGCGTCGGCTTCCTCGCCGGGCACTGCGGGGAGTGCGACCCGTGCCGCCGGGGCGACTTCGTGAGCTGCCTGGACCAGGAGCAGACCGGGACCACGATCGACGGCGGATACGCGGAGGTGGTGTACGCGCGGGCCAGCGGTCTCGTCCGGGTGCCCGACGGCGTGCCGCCGGCCGAGGCGGCGCCGCTGCTGTGCGCCGGACTGACCACGTTCACCGCCCTCCAGCGGAGCGGGGCCAGGCCGGGCGCGCTCATAGCGGTGCAGGGCATCGGCGGGCTCGGGCACCTCGCCGTGCAGTACGCCCGCGCGCTCGGGTACCGCGTCGTCGCCGTCGGCCGCGGCCGGGACAAGGAGGCGGCGGCCCGCGAGCTGGGGGCCCACGACTACGTCGACAGCACCGCGCAGGACGTCGCGCAGGTCCTGCAGGAGCTGGGCGGCGCGGCGGCCGTCCTGGCCACCGCGTCCTCCGGCGCCTCGATGAGCCCCCTGGTGGCGGGGCTCGCGCCGCGCGGCCGTCTGCTGGTCCTCGGCGCCGCCGCCGACCCGCTGCAGGTGGACACCGGGGAGCTGATCATCGGCACCCGCACCGTCCAGGGCCACCTCACCGGCACCCCGATCGAGAACGAGGACAACCTCGCCTTCAGCGCCGCCCAGCGGATCAGACCGAGCATCGAGCTCTTCCCGCTCTCCGAGGCCCCGAAGGCGTACGAGCACATGCTCACCGGCCGGGCCCGCTTCCGGGCGGTCCTCGACGCCACCGCCTGAGCGTGCGTGAGGGGCGGGTGCCGGGATCGAACCGGCCGCCGCCCCTCGCGCCGTCACGGAGGCGTCAGCAGTACAGGTTGCCGCCCGGCGCCACCCCGAGGATCGAGGTGAACCGGAGGTAGGCGTCGACGCGGCTCCGGACCTGTGCCGGGTTGCGGCCGTCGCATTCCAGGGACCCGTTGATGGAGCGGATGGTCTGGCCGAAGCCGGCGCCGTCGACCATGGCGTCGTGGGCGGTCATGGTGCCGGGGCCGTTCTGGGTGTTCCAGTACCAGAGGCCGGTCATCATGGCGACGTCCGGCTCGCGCTCGACCCGCCAGGGGTTGTTCAGGAGGTCGATGCCGAGGGCGTCGCCGGCGGCCTTGTAGTTGAAGTTCCAGGAGAGCTGGATCGGGCCGCGGCCGTAGTAGGCGGCCTGGCCGGCCGGGCAGCCGTACGGCTGGTTCCCGTCGCAGTAGTGCGGGTAGTTGGCCGTGTTCTGCTCCACGATGTGGACCAGGCCGCCCGTCTCGTGGGAGACGTTGGCGAGGAAGGCCGCGGCCTCCTGCTTCTTCACGGTGTCGCCACCGGTGCCCGCGAACGCCGGGTACTTCTTGGTCGCGGCGACCAGACCCGCGTACGTGTAGAAGGGGTTCCGGTTCGGGAACATCTGGTTGAACTGCGCCTCGGTGACGACGAATCCGGACGGGTCGGGGGTGCCGCCGCCGCTCGCGGGCGCGTTCCACTTCTGGTTCGCCGCGCCGGTGCAGCTCCAGATCTGCAGCCGGGTGCCGTCGGCGCTGTTGTTGCCGCGGACGTCCAGGCACTTGTTCGCGGCCGGGTTGACGATGTCGCGGGCGGCGGTGACCGCCCACTGCTGGTTGGCGCCGCCGCTGCAGTCCCACAGCTGGACCGAGGCGCCGTCGCCGGTGCCCCGGTCGACGACGTCGAGGCACTTGCCGAGGGCGTGCAGGGTGCCGTCCCCGGGGTTGGACCAGCGCTGGGCGTCGGTCCCGTTGCACGTGTAGAGCTGGACGGCGGTGCCGTTGGCGCTGCTCGCCGCCGCGACGTCGACGCACTTGCCGGCGAGTCCGGTGACGGACCCCTCGGCGGCCTCGGCGGGCGCCGCGGTGAAGAGGGCGGACAGGACGGCGGTGAGGGCCGTCAGGGCCAGGGCCCGCCCGGAGAATCGGCTTCTGCGCATGGGGAGGACACGCTCCTCGGAGTTCGCCGGGCGGCCGGAGGACGGGCCCGGGTGGGGGAGAACGGGGGCTGCGCGCACCGAGAAGCCAGAGGTCTGGACCAGCTTGCGTCAAGAGTTGAAGTAAGTACTGAGGGAGGGGAGTTCGCGCGCTCTCACCGCACGCGCAGGGTCTCCATCAGCGTGAGGAGCAGCGGGGTGTTCGCGAGGTAGCGGGTGGGGGCGACGACCAGCGGTCCGCGCCGTCCCTCGGCCCGCACGGTGAGGGTGCCGTCCGCCATCTCGACCCCGTGGACCGTGCGCCAGGGCGCGGAGGCGCGCCCCGAGCCGAGTTCGGCGGCGGTGAGCCACACCAGGCCGAAGTCGAGGCGCTCGCCGGCGTCGAGGCGGGCCAGGGCGCCGGGCAGTTGGGCGCGGGCGGAGTCCTGACGCAGCAGCGGGCCCCAGATCTCGCCGCCGGTGAAGACGCTGCCGACGACGAGGTTGCGCCCCTCGGTGTCGGTGAGGCCGAAGGAGTACGTGACCGAGAGGGTCTGTCCGTACCGGGTGCGGCGGACGGTGTTGTCGAGGATCTTCGTGTCGGCGTAACGGACCACCCGGATCCGGCCCTTGAGGTGGACGACCAGCCCGCCCTCGTACTGCTCCAGGCGCGCGTCGCGGGTACGGCTGCCGAAGAAGAGGTGGCCGAGGAGGGAGAAGAGGCAGAGGACGAGCGGGAGTCCGGGGACCATCGCGAGCGGGCCGTAGCCGCCGGCGAGCGCGGCGACGGCGGCCGCCGCGAGGACGGCGGCGAGGACCGCGACCCCGAGGGCGCCGCGATTGCGCGCCGGCGCGGACGAGGCGTGGCCGCCGCGGTGGGCGCCGAGCCGCTCCCGTGCCGCCGCCTCCCTCATCCGCTGTTCGTAGCCGCCCTGTTCGGCGTCGGTCCGCACCATCGTCGCCCCCGGTCCCGCGTCGGTGTCGCCTGTGTCGCCGGCCGGCGCCGCCTTCCACGCGCGCCGCTGTGCCGCGCCGCTATGCTACGACCAAACCAGAATTAGATTCTAGAATGCAATTCCGACCTGCCGGTGATCCACAGGGGGACCCCCGATGTCGTACACACCGCCGTCCTGGTATCCGCCGGGGCGGCAGGCCCCCGCACCGGTCCCCCGCCCCCGGCGCGACCGCGCGCTGACCGCGCTCGCCGTCGGCCTGGCGCTGCTCGTCGCCGCGGTGGCCGGAGCGGGCTGGTACGGATACGGCCTCGGGGACGGCGTCGAGCGGGCGCGGCCGGCGAACGCCGCGCCGGAGAACACCGCGCCGGAGAACACCGCCACGCCATCCGCCGGGACGACCTCCCCCAAGCCCACCCTCCGCACCCCCGAACCGGTCCACGTCCCCACCGCCCAGGAGCTGGCCGCCGCCCGCCGCCCCGGCGAGGCCTCCGCCTGGATCGCCTCGGACACGACGGACCTGCCCCGACGCACCGTCCCCGTCGACGGCCCCTGGATCGTCGGCGACACGATCGTCCAGGCCCTGTACCGGGAGGTCACCGCCTACCGGCTCTCGGACGGCGCCGAGGTCTGGAACCTCACCCTGCCCACCCCGGTCTGCGAGGCGCCGGAGCACGCGACGCCGGACGGCCGGATCGTCCTCGTCCTCGCGACCAGCGGCGCCCAGCGGGGCGCCCGCTGCGACCGGTTCCGGATGATCGACCTGCGAACCGGGAAGACGGGCTGGACGAAGGAGCTGCTGCGGGACCCCTCCCGCGACACGCCCGCCATCATCGTGCACACCGCGATCAGCGGGGACACCCTCGCCGTCGCCGAGGGCCTCGGCGCCGCCGCCTTCCGCGTCTCCGACGGGTCCCGGCTCTTCACCGTCCCCACCGAGAACCCGGGCCGCTGCCACCCCGACCAGGTGGCCGGCGGCAGCAGGCTCCTCGTCACCGCCACCTGCGCGCTCGGCGTCGACCGCCGGAAGCAGTACTCCCAGCTCCGCGAGCTCGATCCGCGCACCGGCGCCGTGCGCTGGCGCCACCGGACCCCGGCCGGCCGGCAGATGGAGCGGATGATCTCTGTCGACCCGGTGGTGTACACCTCGATCGACAACGAACGGCTCACTGAAGACTGGCGGATCGTCGCCCTCGGCCCGCGGGGCGAGCTGCGCCGCACCATCGACCCGCGCCCCAAGGGCTTCGAGCACTGCGTGCACGTCGGCATCGACGCGGATCTCCAGCCCTGCCCGGGCATCGTCGTCGGTCACGGACTGGTCCACGTCGGCGGCACGGACCGGGTCGGCGCCTACGACCTGGCGACCGGGAAGCTCCTCTGGGGAATCCGGACGCACGACGGCAGGACCCTGACACCGGTCGGCTTCCGCTCCGCGACGGGAACTGTCGTGTACGAGTCGGCCACCCCCAGCCGCCCCGGCCGCACCTTCGTCCTCGGCAAGGGCGGGCCCGACACGGAGAAGGTGCTGATGAAGCACCCGGCGGCCGCCGCCGAGGCCGAGTACAGCACGATGGCGGGCCGCGTCCTCCAGGTCGGCGGGAGGATCCTCGCCATGCCCAACGGCGTCAGCGGCGACGACGCCCAGCGGCAGCCCCGTCTCGTCTCCTTCGCCCCGGCCCGGGAGTGACCCACCGCCCCGCCCGCCGGTGATCCAGAGAGCGCTCTCAAGACCCTGCCCGGTACGGATATCCTGACCCGGTCCGAGCAGACGAAGGGGGCCTACGTGGCCGAGCAGACGACGGGGGCGCGCCCCACCCTGGAGGCCGTCGCGGCCCGTGCCGGGGTGTCGCGGGCCACGGCCTCCCGGGTCGTCAACGGGGGCGCGGGGGTACGCGCTCCGCTGGTCGACAAGGTGCGGCAGGCCGTGGAGGAGCTCGGCTACGTCCCGAACCTGGCGGCCCGCACCCTGGTCACCCGGCGCAACGACGCGGTGGCGGTGGTCATCGCGGAGCCCGAGTTCCGGATCTTCTCCGACCCCTTCTTCCAGGAGCAGGTGCGCGGCATCAGTCGTGAACTGACCGCCCACGACTCGCAGTTGGTGCTGCTGTGGGTGGAGAGTCCGGGCGACCACGACCGGATCGCCCGGTACCTCGGCGGCGGGCACGTGGACGGCGCGCTCGCCTTCTCCCTGCACGACGAGGACGAGCTGGCGGCGGTGCTGCGCCGGGCGAAGATCCCGACGGTGCTCGGCGGCCGGCCGACGGACGGGATCGGCCCCGGCATGCCGTACGTCGACTGCGACAACCGCGGCGGGGCGCGCGAGGCGGTCCGGCTCCTGGTCGACCGGGGCTGCCGGACCGTCGCGCACCTGGCCGGTCCGCGCGACCAGACCTCGGCCGTGGACCGCGCCGACGGCTACCGCGACGCGCTCGGGGACCCGGATCCGGCACTCGTCGGGCACGGCGACTTCACGGCCGAGAGCGGCGCCCGGGCGATGGCCGGACTCCTCGACCGGCGGCCCGACGTGGACGGGGTGTTCGCCGCCAACGACCTGATGGCCTCGGGCGCGCTGCGGGTGCTGCGGGAGCGGGGGCTGCGGGTGCCGGAGGACGTCGCCGTGGTCGGCTTCGACGACGTGGCGTCGATCGCCGAGCGCACGGACCCGCCGCTGACGACCGTCCGGCAGGACATCGAGGGCATGGGGCGGCTGATGGTGCGGCTGCTGATGCGGCTGCTGAACGAGCAGGGGTCCGGGGCGCCCGCCCCGGACCCGCTGATCACGCCGACGACGCTGGTGCGCCGGGCCTCGGCGTGAGGCCCGGCGCCCAGGTCAGTCGAAGGGGATGACGACGACCGAGTCGGCCGTGCCGGTGCGGACGGTCGACGGGCCGTTGCCGATGGCGCTCCACACCTCCAGGCGGACGGTGCCGCCGCGGAGGTCGCCGAGGGTGCCGGTGGCGGACTTCAGGCCGCGGTTCTGGTCGTAGCGCTCCCAGCCGGGCACCGGGTCGGTGGCGAAGTAGTGGTAGGTCTCGGTGCGTTCGAAGGTGCCGTCGCCGGTGAGGTCGTAGCTGATCCGGACCTGCTGGCCGAGGCCGACGGAGGTGCCGGCGTCCACGGCGAGGCGGAAGGCGGTGGCGGCGCCCGGGGTGAGGGTGCCGGTGACGTTCCGCGCCACGTAGACGAGCGGCTGGTGCGGGGTGCCGTCGTGGTTGGCGCCGCCGGCGGAGGCGATCGTGTCGCTGCCGGCGGTGGTGTCGGTGGCGGTGGTCAGCGTGCCGCCGGAGGCGAGCCGGAAGGTGTCGCCGGTGCTCGGCTCGGGGCAGGCGGGCCCGCCGGGCCGACCGCAGGGGATGGTGCCGGTGCCCTTTCCGGTGGCGGTGGAACGGGCCGGTACGGTCAGGGACTTGCCGTCGGAGAAGGTGACGGTGATCGGCGCGGAGCCGTAGTTGTGGGCGGCGTAGGTGCGTTCGGTGCCCTTGAGGAAGACGGCGGAGGCCGGGACGGAGCCGGTGACGGTCGCGTCGGGGGCGCCGAGCGCGTCCAGGGTGGTCAGCCAGTGGTAGGTGTGGGCGCGGGACTCGCCCGCCTCCGGCGTGTAGTTGCCGCCGACGGCGTCGAACCTGCCCTTGGCGCGGGCCGGTTCGGCGAGCGACTCGAACTCCCAGAGGATGTCGCGCCATTCGACGGCCGGGCCGCCGTTCTCCCGCTCCATCTCGGCGAGGTTGCGCCGGATCGCGCCCGGATAGGCGCCCATGTGCAGCGCGTTGCCGGAGGTCACCGGGAGGGTGTTGATGCCGTGGATCTCCTCGGGGTTGGCGGTCCACCAGGTGGAGTACGCGCCGCCGCTGCCCCACACCATGCCGACGGTGTCGTGGCCGAAGGAGCCGGGGAAGACCTGCTGGTCGGCGTCGAACCAGTACTGGCCGATGGCGTCGGACTCGGTGGCGAGGAGGTAGCCGCCGAGGTCGCGCAGGGAGGCGTCGCCGGTGGCGGAGCCCCACAGGACGAGGGCGGCGCTGAGGTTGGTGGACTCGGAGGACGACTCCTGGTTGTTGCCGGCCGCGAAGCCGGAGTGGCCGGAGGCCCAGCTGTGTCCGGCGTACACGTCGAAGCCGCGCAGGAAGGGGAAGGCGGTGTCCGTGCGGCTGGGGTTGGCGACGTCGCGGACGAGGGTCTTCACCATGCCGCCCCAGGCGGAGTCGGCGGCCCAGGCCCGGTCGTACTGGGCGACGATCGCGGCGGCATACACGTAGTAGCCGTAGTGGAAGTGGTGGTCGTTGAGTTCGGTGTCGCTGCCGTAGGAGGCCGGGTAGCCGGTCAGGGTCTTCCAGGTGCGGTCGTACGAGAACTCGTTCGCGCCGCCGGTGGTGAACCAGTCCTGGAGCCGGCCCTTGATCAGGCCGAGGAGCCGGTCGCGCAGCGCCGTGTCGCCGAGCTGTTCGGCGAGCGGCACGAGCTGGGCGAGCTTCCCGAGCGCCTTGCCGGTCCAGTACGTGTCGGTGGCCCCGGAGAACGGGTCGGCGGAGTTCACCACCTCGTTGAGGTACGTACGCAGCCGGGCCTGGTCGACGGCGCCGGTGGCGGGCAGCCCGGGCAGGACGGCGGCCTGCTTGCGGCTGGTGGAGAAGGAGCGGCCCTCGCGGACCTTCATGGTGCCGCGCGGGGAGACGTACGTGTACGGGGTGAGGGGGTCGGTGGAGTTCAGCCACTGGTGCCGGTAGAGGGCCTGGAGCGTGCCGGTCTCGGTGCCCTCCTTCGCCTCCGTGGTGAGCGTGTACGTGGCGTCGGCCCTGCCGCCGGAGGAGGACCAGGCGACGCGGGAGCCAGTGACGAAGCTGTAGGCGTAGCGCCGGTAGGTGGCGAGGGCGTCGGTGGAGGGGAGGACGGCGACGGAGAAGTAGTCCTTGCCGCCGAGGCCGGCCGTGAGGGTGGTGCCGGAGACGTTCCAGTCGGTGCCGGAGGGGGCGAAGAGGGCGTAGTGGTGGCCCGCGACGGTGATGCCGAGGACGTTGCCCTGGTCGGCGAAGACGGTGGGCGGGGCGGCGGTGGTGATCCGGGCGTCGCCGCCGGTGCCCTTGGCGTACACGTAGGGCAGGCCGTGGCCGATGGTGGTGCGCAGGGTGCGGGCGCCGTCGGACCAGAGGGGGGTGACGGTCCAGTCGGACCAGTCGTCGGCCCTGGTGTCGGGCGAGTTGAGCCCGGTGAGCCCGAGGGTGAGGTCGGCCTTGTGGGGGAACTCGTACTGGCGGCCGTCGCCGACGATCGCCGGGGTGGTCGGGTAGCCGATCTCCAGGCCGCCGGCGACGGCCTGGTAGGTGAGCGGATGCCCGTACATGGGGGTCGAGTACGGGTTGTCGCCGTAGCGCTGGAAGGCGAGCGAGGACCACCAGTCGTTGGTGGGGACGGGCCGGTCCTTGGCGGCGGCAGTCACCTTGGGGGTGACGGGGGTCCCGGTGTTGGTGGTGGGACCGGAGGTCCCGGCGGGGCGGGTGTCGGAGTATCCGCCCGCGCCCACGGGGACGGTGGCGGCGGAGGCGGACCCGGCGGCGGCCGGTACGAGACCGGCGGCGGCCAGGGCGGCGGTGAGGACCAGCGACGCGGCCGGTCGGGAGCGGGGAGCTGACACGTACAGCACCTCTTGGCTCGGAGGAGGGATTCGTGGGGGTTCGTGCTCGGGCGTGACGGTTCTTGAGAGCGCTCTCAGCAGTGCGCAACGTAAAACTCCCGAAACCTGGGCGTCAAGAGAGGGGACCGAAAGCGGAGTTGGGATCACGGCCTCGTAGGAACCCCTCGATTCCGAGCCGTTACGCCTTCGAGTCTTGACGGGAACGGGCGAGTCGGGGCACGCTCCAGTCCGTTCTTGAGAGCGCTCTCAAGAACGGCCTCCGGGCTCCGCCAGGACCCGGGGCCACACCGTTCGCCTCCCCCGTTCCCCCTTCTCCGCCCTGACTCCAAGGGAGCCCGTCCATGCCCATCACCCGAGCCGCCACCCAGGCAGCCCTCCGCATCGGAGCGGTCGTGCTCACCGGTTCCCTGCTCGCCGCCTGCGGCTCCGGAGCCTCCGACAGCGCCTCCGGCAAGGAGGGCGGCAAGGTCACCGTGACCGTCGACCTCTTCGGCTCCTTCGGCTACAAGGAGGCCGGCCTCTACGCCGAGTACGAGAAGCTCCACCCCGAGGTCACCATCAAGCAGACCGACACCGAGGACGAGGCCGACTACTGGAAGTCGCTCCAGACCCGGCTCGCCGGCGGCGGCGGCCTCGCCGACGTCCAGGGCATCGAGGTCGGCCGGATCGCCTCCGTCACCCAGCAGCAGGCCGACCGCTTCGAGGACCTGCGGAAGTACGGCGCGGATGGGCTGAAGGGCCAGTTCGCCGAGGCGAAGTGGGCCGCCGCCACCGGGAAGAACGGCGAGGTGCTGGGCCTCGGCACCGACGTCGGCCCCGAGGCGATGTGCTACCGCACGGACCTCTTCGAGCAGGCCGGACTGCCGACGGACCGGGCCGAGCTGGCGAAGAAGTGGTCCACGTGGGACGGCTACCTGGAGCTCGGCAAGCAGTACAAGGCGAAGGCCCCCGCGAAGAGCGCGTGGCTCGACAGCGTGGGCAGCCTCTACTCGATCATGATCGGGCAGGAGAAGGAGCGGTACTACGACGCCTCCGGGGCGCTGATCTGGGAGACCAACCCCGCCCTGAAGACGGCCTGGGAGACCTCCGTCGAGGCGAGCGACGCCGGGCTCAGCGCCAAGCTCGACCAGTGGTCCCCGCAGTGGAACCAGGCCTTCGCCGCGGGCTCCTTCGCGACGATCCCCTGCCCCGCGTGGATGCTCGGCTACATCAAGGGCCAGGCCGGCGAGACCGGCAAGGGCAAGTGGGACATCGCCGCGCTGCCCGGCGGCGCCGGGAACTGGGGCGGCTCCTACCTCGCGGTGCCGCGCGCCGCGAAGCACAAGAAGGAGGCGTACGAGCTGGTGAAGTGGCTCACCGCGCCGGAGCAGCAGGCGAAGATCTTCACCAAGCAGGGCAACTTCCCGTCCTCGACCGGCGCGATCACCGAGGTCGCCGGCACGACGGACCCGTACTTCTCCGGCGCGCCGATCGGACAGATCTTCGGCGACGCGGCGAAGGCGGCGCCGGTCCAGGTGCTCGGCGTCCACGACCAGAACATCAGCCAGCAGATCACCAACGCCCTGAGCGAGGTCGAACGCAAGGGCCTCGCCCCGGAGAAGGCCTGGGAGAACGCGAAGAAGGGCGTCGCGAACACCCTGGGCTGACGCCGGGCGGCTGGACCCGACGCCGGGCAGGGCCGCCGCGCCCCGACGCTTGGGGCGTCGTACGGCGGTGCGGTCCGGACCGCACCGCCAGGCCGGACCGCACCGCCAGGCCGGACCACGCCGCCAGGCCGGACCACGCCGCCAGGCCGGACCACGCCGCCAGGCCGGACCACGCCGCCAGGCCGGACCACGCCGCCAGGCCGGACCACGCCGCCAGGCCGGACCACGCCGCCAGGCCGGACCACGCCGCCGTACGCCGCTGGGCGGCGGTACGGCTCCGGCGCGGGCGGGCCGCCCCGGCGGGGCGGGACCGAAACCGGCCCGACTCCCGGCGAGATGCAGCACGCTGGTGGTCCCACCCCACCAGCGTGCCGCGCGGGCGGCCAACGGGGCGGCCGGCGGAGCCACAGGCGTCCGGAGCGCGTCGGCCGCGCCGAGGGCCCGCGGCGAACGGCGCGTCTCCCGTCCCGGGCCACCGGGGTCAACCGGGAGGGCCTGCTGGCCCGACCGGCTCCGGTCGGTGGACGTCGGTCCGGTGGAGCGCCAGCCTCACCGGACAGCGAGGCCCTGCAGGGCTCGCCGTCGGCACCACCACGGGGTACCCCGGGTGCACCGTGAGAAGCCAGCCGCTGGCCCACGGGCCACAGCCACAAGTCCCACGGGCTGCGGCCCGGCAGGCGGCCTCCCAGCCGGCTCCAAGCCCACGGGGCACCGCCCCACCGGCCTTCGGCCGGGGGGGCAGCCGACCCGGCCCGTGGGCCGGGTCACCCGCACCGAAGCCCGGCGCGGGCCGCAGGCCCGGGGTCGCACACCCGGGGACCGCACGCTCCACAGGCCGAACGCCCTGGGACCGCACCCCCACGAACCGCACACCCGAGGGCCGCACGCCCCACGGAACCGCACCCCCACGGGCCGCACACCCGAGGACCGCACCCCCACGGGCCTCACGCCCAAGGGCCCGGCCCGGCGGGCCCCGCTCCCGGGCCCGGTCGGCGCCCCGGGCCTGGAACCGCCCCGCCCGTCAAGGGCTCGTCATCTTTCCTCCTCGTCTCTCGAAGGGCCGCACCGTGACCCTCGTCGCATCGGCGAAAGCCGGCAGCGTTCCGCGTACGTCGGGCTTCCGGCGTGTGTGGGGCGTTCTTTCCCCTTACACATACGTCGCACCGTTCTTCACCCTGTTCGCGGCCTTCGGGCTCTTCCCGCTGGTCTACACGGCGTACGTGTCGCTGCACCGGGTCGAGCTCCAGGACCCCGGCGCCATGGAGTGGCGGGGGCTCGGCAACTACACCGCGCTCTTCGGCGACGAGTTCTTCTGGACCGCGCTGCGCAACACGTTCACGATCGGCGTGCTGTCGACCGTGCCGCAGCTGGTGATGGCGCTCGCGCTCGCGCACCTGCTCAACCACCGGCTCCGTGGCCGGACGTTCCTGCGGACGGCGATGCTGCTGCCGTACGCCACCTCCGTCGCCGCCGCGACCCTCGTCTTCGCGCAGCTCTTCGGCCGCGACTTCGGGCTCTTCAACTACGTCCTCGGTCTCGTCGGCGTCGGTCCGATCGACTGGCAGTCGGGCACCGTCAGCTCGCAGATCGCGGTCTCGACGATCGTCGTCTGGCGGTGGACGGGCTACAACGCGCTCATCTACCTCGCCGGCATGCAGTCCATCCCGTCCGAGCTGTACGAGGCGGCGGAGATGGACGGCGCCTCCCGCTGGCGGCAGTTCTTCCACGTCACCCTGCCGGGGCTGCGGCCGACGATCCTCTTCACCGTCGTCGTGTCGACGATCGGCGCCACCCAGCTCTTCGGCGAGCCGCTGCTCTTCGAGGGGTCCATGTCGGGCGGCATCTCGCACCAGTACCAGACCCTCGGCCTGTACATGTACGAGCAGGGCTGGGGCTTCTTCCACCTGGGCCGGGCCGCCGCGATCGCCTGGGTGATGTTCCTGCTGATCCTGGTGCTGGTCGGGGTCAACGCCCTGATCGCGCGCCGCCGTTCCCGCAAGGAGGCCGGTCGATGACCGCGCTCGCCGATCCGCCCGCACCGGCCCTCGACCCCGCCGGGCGGCCGGCCGCCCGGCCGCGCCGCCGGTCCGGGGCCGGACGGACCCTGAAGGCCGGGCCGGTCGCGTACGCCGTGCTGATCCTGGCCGTGCTCGTCTCCGCCTTCCCCTTCTACTGGACGATCGTCGCGGCCAGCCGCTCCAACGCCGACCTGGCCCAGGTGCCGCCGTCGCTGGTGCCGGGCCCGCATCTGATCCGCAACTTCGAGGCGGTGCTCGCCGAGGCGGACATCGGCAAGGCGCTGCTCAACTCCCTCATCGTGTCCGGTTCGATCACGGTCGGCACGGTGCTGTGCTGCACGCTCGCCGGCTTCGCCTTCGCCAAGCTCCGCTTCCGGGGCCGGGGCGCGCTGCTCGCGGTGACGGTCGGGACGATGATGATCCCGCCGCAGCTGGGCGTCATCCCGCTCTTCATGCTGATCGCGGAGCTCCAGTGGGTGAACCAGCTGCAGTCGGTGATCCTGCCGGGGCTCGTCTCGGCCTTCGGGGTGTTCTTCATGCGCCAGTACCTGGTGCAGTCGCTGCCGGACGAGCTGATCGAGGCGGCCCGGGTGGACGGCGCGTCCACGGCCCGGATCTTCTGGTCGATCGTGGTGCCGATCGCCCGGCCGGGCATGGCCGTTCTCGGTCTGCTGACCTTCATGGCCGCCTGGAACGACTTCTTCTGGCCGATCGTGGCGCTCTCCTCGCAGGAGCCGACCGTCCAGGTGGCGCTCCGCCAGCTCGGCGGCGGCTATGTCCACGACCAGTCCGTGATCATGGCGGGCACCCTGCTCGGCACGCTGCCCGTGCTGCTGGTCTTCGGCCTGCTCGGCCGCCAGATCGTCGGCGGCATCATGCAGGGCGCGGTCAAGGGCTGAGCCCCTCCTGTCTCCTTCATCCCTCCCTCACCTTCTTGGAGTTGCCTCCTCATGACCGCTGTCGACGCACGCCCCGAGTCCTCCGCGACGCTCCGTTTCCCGGAGGGTTTCCGCTGGGGCACCGCCACCGCCGCGTACCAGATCGAGGGCGCGGCCACGGAGGACGGCCGGACGCCGTCCATCTGGGACACCTTCAGCCGGACGCCGGGCAAGGTGCGCAACGGCGACACCGGTGACATCGCCGCCGACCACTACCACCGGGTGCGCGAGGACGTGGCGCTGATGCGCGAGCTGGGGGTGACGGACTACCGGTTCTCGGTGGCGTGGCCGCGCGTCCAGCCGACCGGGCGGGGGCCGGCGCTCCAGAAGGGCCTGGACTTCTACCGGCGGCTCTGCGACGAGCTGCGGGAGGCGGGGATCCGGCCGGTGGCGACGCTGTACCACTGGGACCTGCCGCAGGAGCTGGAGGACGCGGGCGGCTGGCCGCGCCGGGAGACGGCGGAACGGTTCGCCGAGTACGCGGGGATGACGGCGGCGGCGCTCGGCGACCGGGTCGCGACCTGGACGACGCTGAACGAGCCGTGGTGCGCCGCCTTCCTGGGGTACGGGAACGGGGTGCACGCCCCGGGCCGGACCAGCGACGCGGACGCGCTGCGCGCCGCGCACCACCTGAACCTGGCGCACGGCCTCGCGGTGGGCGCGCTGCGGGAGGCGCTGCCGGCCGGGTCCGAGGTGTCGTTGACGCTGAACCTGCACGTGGTGCGGGCGCTGACGGAGTCGGCGGAGGACCTGGACGCGGCGCGCCGGATCGACGCGGTGGCGAACCGGATCTTCCTGGACCCGGTGTTCCGGGGCCGGCTGCCGGAGGACCTGGTGCGGGACACGGCCCGGGTGACGGACTGGGGGTTCGTACGGGACGGGGACCTGGCGGCGATCTCGGCGCCGATCGACTCGCTGGGGCTCAACTACTACTCCCCCACGGTGGTCGCGGCGGGGTCCTCGGAGTCGCCGTCGCCGTGGGCCGGCGCGGAGCGGCACGTGCGGTTCCTGCCGGCGCCGGGGCCCCGGACGGCGATGGACTGGCCGGTGGACGCGGACGGGCTGTACGAGCTCCTCGCCCGGCTGCGCGACGAGCTGCCGGGCGTACCGCTGGTGATCACCGAGAACGGGGCGGCGTACGACGACTACGCGGACCCGTCCGGGCAGGTGCGGGACCCGGAGCGGGTGGCGTATCTGCACGGGCATCTGGCGGCGGTGCGCCGGGCGATCGAGGACGGCGCGGACGTGCGGGGCTATTTCCTGTGGTCGCTCCTGGACAACTTCGAGTGGGCGTTCGGGTACAGCAAGCGGTTCGCGATCGTGCACGTGGACTTCGCGAGCCAGCGGCGGACGCTCAAGGACAGTGCCCGCTGGTACGCGGAGGTGATCGCGCGCGGCGGGCTGCCGTCCTGAGCGTCCGGCCCGCCGCCGGTCAGGCCGTGGCGAGCACGGCGAGGCGCTGGGTGGCGCGGGTCATCGCCACGTAGTGGTCGACCGCGCCCTCGATGCCCTCGCCGTACGTCTCCGGGTCGAGGAGGACGACGAGGTCGAACTCCAGGCCCTTGGAGAGGCTCGGGGTGAGCGCCCTGACCCGGGGACGGTCGCCGAGGTCGGGGAGCCGGCCCTCGGCGGCGATGACGCAGGCGACGCCGTCGGCGTTCCCGGCGAGCCAGTCGTCGAGGAGCGCGTCGAGTTCGCCGGTGGTGCCGTGGTGGACGGGGAGGCCGGAGGCGCGCACCGAGGTCGGCACGTTGGCGTCCGGGAGGGCGGCGCGGATGACCGGCTCGGCCTCGGTCATGACCTCTTCCGGGGTGCGGTAGTTGATGCTGAGCGAGGTCATCTCGACGCGGTCGAGGCCGATCCGCTCCAGGCGCTCCCGCCAGGTCTCGGTGAAGCCGTGGCGGGCCTGGGCGCGGTCGCCGACGATGGTGAAGCTGCGCGAGGGGCAGCGGGCGATCAGCATCTGCCACTCGGCGTCGGTGAGTTCCTGGGCCTCGTCGACGACGACGTGGGCGAAGGGTCCGGCGAGCGGGTCGCCGGCGGCGACGGGCAGTCCGGCGTCGTCGACGAGGCTGTCCTGGAGGTCCTTGCCGAGGAGCATGGTGACGGCGCCCTCGCCGTCGTCGTCGCCCCGCACGATGTTGTCGATGACGCCGGCCATGCGCTCCTTGCGGGCGGCGAGGGTGGCCTTCTCGCGGCGCTTGCGGGCGCTGGACCGGGGGTCGCCGAGGCGCTGCCGGGCGGCGTCGAGGTAGGGCAGGTCGGACTCGGTCCAGGCCTGGGCGTCGGCCCGCTGGAGGGCCCGCACCTGGTCCCGCTCCAGCCAGGGGGCGCACAGGCGCAGGTAGGCGGGGACGGTCCACAGGTCGCCGACGAGGTCGGTGGGCTCCAGCATGGGCCAGGCCCGGTCGAGGGTGGAGACGAGCTCTCGGTCGTGGCGCAGGGCGCGCTCGAACAGGATGTCGGGGACTTCGCCCCGGGTCTTCTCCTTCAGGAGGGTGACGAGCTCCTCCCAGATCAGCTCGCGGGCCTCGTTGTGCGGGGTGCTGGGGCCGGGGGCGTCGAAGACCTCGGCCCAATCGTCGGCGGTGACGGTGAGGTCGCCCCAGTCGGTGGTGACGTGGGTCGGTCCGGTGGGGGGCTCCTCGTAGAAGCGGACGGCCTTCTCGATGCCCCGGACGAGGGCGGCGGAGGACTTGAGCCGGGCGACCTCGGGGTCCTTCTCGGGGCGGACGGTCGCCCCTTCGGGGACGAGGTCGCGGACGGTGCAGGTGCGCACGCCCTCCTCGCCGAGGCTGGGCAGCACGTCGGAGACGTAGGCGAGGTAGGGCTGGTGGGGGCCGACGAAGAGGACGCCGCCGCGGCGGTGGCCGAGCCGGGGGTCCGAGTAGAGGAGGTAGGCGGCCCGGTGGAGGGCGACGACGGTCTTGCCGGTGCCGGGTCCGCCGTCGACGACGAGGGCGCCGCGCGAGCCGGCGCGGACGATGGCGTCCTGGTCGGCCTGGATGGTCGAGAGGACGTCGCGCATCCGCTCGGAGCGGTTGGTGCCGAGGCTGGCGATGAAGGCGGACTGGTCGTCGAGGGCGGCGTGCGCGTCGAGGCCGCCCTCGGTGAAGACCTCGTCCCAGTAGTCGGTGATCCGGCCGCCGTTCCAGCGGTAGCGGCGGCGGCTGGCCAGGTCCATCGGGTGGGCGTGGGTGGCGGCGAAGAAGGGCTCGGCGGCGGGCGAGCGCCAGTCGACGAGCAGCCGGTTCCCGTCGCTGTCGGTGAGGCCGAGGCGGCCGATGTAGAGGGGCTCGGAG
The DNA here is from genome assembly GCF_012927245.1 of Streptomyces sp. R302. Taxonomy (GTDB): domain Bacteria; phylum Actinomycetota; class Actinomycetes; order Streptomycetales; family Streptomycetaceae; genus Streptomyces. Next base: position 194,491 of record NZ_JABBGE010000005.1, on the reverse strand, counting down.
CCGTCGGCGGAGACGATCCGGCCGAGGCAGAGGTCGAGGCCGAAGCGGCGCAGGGCGCGCAGCCGGCCGGAGAGCCGGTGGACCTCCAGGTCGCGCTCCATCGCCTCGCGGCCGGCGCCGCCGGGGGCGCGGAGGACCGCGTCGAGGCGCTCGGAGAGTTCGGCGACGGCCTGGTCGAGGCTCTCGGCGACGGCGGCGAAGTGCTTCTCGTCGTCGGCGATCAGCGCCGGGTCGGCCTTGGCGGCGAGACGGTCGGGAAGCTCGAAGGGGCCGGTGGTCCGCTGAGGCATGGGCACGCGCGCAATCTCGTTTCAGCAGGTGAAAGGGGTGAGGTCTGCGATTGTGCGGCATCCGGGGGGCCTTGCCGCAAGGCCCCCCGTGCGCTATATCTTGAACATGGCGGGAGGAGCTCCCGCCTTTCGCATGTCCGGGCACCGGTCCGTCCGTGCGCCCGGGTCCGTCAGCGGGTGTCGCCGGTCCAGTCGAAGCGCGCCGGATCGCCGGCCCGGGGTCCGTACACGGCCTTGCCCTCGGCGCCGTAGCGGCTCAGCTCCGTCTCCAGGACGGCGCCCGCGCGTATCTCCTCGCCGGTCCAGTCGGTGACGTCGAGCAGCAGCCCGTCGAGCGGGCCGCCGACCAGCTCCGCGTAGGCCCGCCCGGGGCGCGGTCCCGGGCGCGGGTCGTCGTGGTCCTGGCCGTAGACCCGACCCCTCAGCAGTTCCTCGTCACGGTCCCCGCCCATGCCGCCGCCCTTCCCCCCGCCGCCGGGACTCCCGCTCTGCCTGTCCATGGCCCCAGGGTGACAGCCGCCACTGACAACGGCCCGCCGGCCGGCTCCGTACGGATGTTCCCACGGGCTCCGGGGAACCCGACGGGCCGTCAGTCCGTCCCCCGGGACGAACCACCGGAGCTCTCTCCGGCCGCCCCACCCGGAAGGACGTCGATGTCGAACCCCAGCGGGGCAGGCTCAGGTCACGGCGTGTCCGTGCGCGGCGGCCAGGGCGTCGAGCTCGGGGTCCCCGTACAGACGGCGCAGGGACTGGAAGACGGTGACCTTCTCCGGTCCGAAGCGGGCGATCCTCGTCTCGAAGGTGTCGGGGGAGACGAAGCGGGGCGGGGTGCTCTTGCTGTGGAACTTGTCGGCGTACATGACCATCCGCTCCTCCGGCGTGACGGGCACGTAGTCGGCGGGCGGGATGGGCAGGCCCTGCGCGAGGACGTCCTCCTGGGTGAGGCCGACGCCGGTGTGGCAGGAGCAGAAGCGGCAGAGGGTCTCGGGGAGGCCCTCCTCCGCGAGCAGCCGGTGGCCGAGGACGCCGTGGGTCACGTAGGAGGCGCCGTCGACGCGCCCCGCGGAGTCGTACAGGCGGTAGACGCCGATGTCGTGGAGCAGGCAGCCGGCGCGGACGAGGTCCGCGTCGACGCCCCGGCCGTGTCGGGAGAGGAGCTGCTCGGCGACGGCGGCGACGATCTCGCAGTGGGTGAAGACGAGTTCGAAGGCGGCGTCGCTGGGGGCGTGCTTCCGGTGCAGCGCCCGGATTTCGTCATATGAGGGGATCTCCACACCGGAAGGATAGCCGGGTGGGTCTCCGCCCCCGCCGGGGTACGGCGCGGGCGTGACGGCCGGGCGCCGCGCCCTTCGGGGCCGGTGCCGCCGGGGTCTGTCCACCGCGCGCCGCGAGCCGGACCCGGGGAACAAGCCGGACCCAGGAGACGACTCGGACCCGGGAGACGCGCCGATCCCAGGGAAGCAGCCGATCCCAGGGGACGAGTTGCGCCCAGGAGAGGGGAACCCAACCTTCCACCGCTCTGCCACGGGAGTCGAACTGCGCGTCACCGTCCGGTAACTGACGGCTTGTTCCCTCGATATCCAGGCAGTTCCCACTCGGGAAGGACTCCCATGCAGCGCAGGCCCCTCCTCATCCTGGTGGCCGCCGCGGTCCTGTCGACCGGGTCGTCTGTGCCCCTCACACAGGCCCGGCCCGACGGCCCCGCGGTCGCCCCCCGCGCGGCCTCCGCGCCCGCCCCCGCCGCACCGGCAGCCGCCGGACCCGCCGCCGCCCGACCCGCCGTCGCCACGCGCCACCCCGTCCACTCGGCCACCCGCGTCACGAGCACCCCGGCGCCGGGCGTGACGCTCACCTCCCTCACGTACGGGACGCGGGACGCGGACGACTACTGGACCGTCCAGGTGAACCTCCCCCGGCAGCCCGACGGCCCCCTCACCGGCGCGCCGCTGGCGCTCGGGCCCCACGACACCGCGCTGCGGGTCGCGAAGGCCCTGGGCGCGGCCGGCTTCAGGCCGCGCGTCGAGCGGGTGACCACGCCGGCGTACGCGGACCGGCCCGCGGGGGTGCTCGGCTGGACGGTGCGGACCCGGCGGTACGCGGACGAGGCCGCGGCGACCGCGCTCGTCGCCCGGCTCAAGACCGCCGGCTTCACCGCCCGCACCCGCTACACGGCCCAGGACGGCGGCGACGAGGACGCGCCCCAGCGGGTGCACGTCCTCCGGGTCGACCTCGACGTCTTCGGCGGCCGTCTCGCCGCCGACCACGGCCCCGCGCTCAAGGGCACCGAGAAGCTGACGGACCTGATCGGCGCCTCGGGCGCCGTCGCGGGGATCAACGGCCAGTGGTTCTACAACAGCGCGCCCGGCGGAATGTACGTGCGGGACGGCCGGATCCTCGGCTCCGCCACCCGGGGACGGGCCGGCGTCCGCCTCGACCGGGGCGGGCGCTCCCTCGCCGTCGACACCTTCACGACCCGGGTGACGGTGACCGCCGGCGGCGAGACGGCCGAGGTCGACGGGATCAACCGGCTCCCCGGCGAGGTCTGGAACTGCGGCGGGGTCGGCGGCGACCAGCCCACCGAACGCCCCCAGCACGACTTCAAGTGCACCGACGCCAGTGAACTCGTCCGCTTCACCCCCGAGTGGGGCGCTCCCCCGGCCGGCGCCGGAGCTGAGGCCGTCCTCGACGCCCGGGGCCGGGTGACCGCCGTGCACACCTCGCGCGGCGCGGCCGTCCCGGCCGGCGGCTCGACGCTCCAGGCCACCGGCGACAGCGCCGCCTGGCTGCTGCGCACCGTCCGGGCCGGCGCCGTCCTCTCCTTCGACGAGCGGATAGGGGACGGCCAGGGCCGGGCGGTCGCGCTCGGGCCCGACACGACGATCCTCCAGGTGGGCCCGTCCCTGGTCCGCGCGGGCCGGGTGGCGGTCAACGCGGTGGGCGACGGCATCGTCCGCGAGGGCCCCGACCAGTCCTTCACCTACGAATGGACGGTACGCGCCAACCCCCGGTCCATGATCGGCAGGGACGGCGAGGGGCGGCTGCTCCTCGTCGTCGCCGACGGGCGCAACCCCGGTGTCAGCGAGGGCCTGAGCATCGACGGCGCCGCCCGCCTGATGCGCTCCCTGGGCGCCCGCGAGGCCCTCAACCTCGACGGCGGCGGGTCGAGCGTCCTCGCGACCGCCGCCGGGGTCGTCAACCGGCCCTCGGACACCGCGGGCCAGCGCTCCCTCGGCAACGCACTGCTCCTGCTCCCCCGGTGACGCCCGCCCGGCGGTGACTCCCGCCGCGCCTCGGCGGAAGTCACGACCGACGGAAGACGGGCGGAGACGGACGGGAGACGGGCAGGAGTCGTGACAGGCGGAGGGCGCCCCGAGCGGCGAGACTGGGCCTGGACCGGGTGTCGACCGCAGGCAGGTGCAGCATGTCCGAGGACGTCCCGCCCCCTCCCGGCCCGGAGGGGGCGGCCGCGCTGGGCGGTGTGGCGGTGTCCGTGCTCGACCACGCCGTCCTCGACGCCGTGTTCTCGCAGTCCTCGGTCGGCGTGCACGTGCTCGACCGGGAGCTGCGGCTGGTCCGGGTCACCGGCGCGGCGCTCGCGATGCGGGGCGTCGCGGAGGAGGACGTGCTCGGGCGGCCGGCGGTGGAGGCGTACCGGCGCTTCGGCGTCGAGGTGCGGGAGGACGTGCTCCGCGAGGTCCTCGACGGCGGGCCGCCGGCCCGGGACGTCCTGGTCCGGGGCCGGACGGCGCGGGACGCGGACCGGGAGCACGTCTACTCGGTGTCCGTCTACCCGCTGCACGCGCCGGGGCCGGACGGCGCGGAGCGGCCCGCGATCGGGCTCGTCGCCACCGTCACGGACGTCACCGACCGGATCCTGGCCGAGCAGCGGCTCGCCCTGCTCTACCAGGCCCGGGAGCGGATCGGGCGGACGCTCGACGTGGAGCGGACCGCCCGCGAGCTCGTCGAGGTGACCGCGCCCGGCTTCGCGGGCTCGGTCGTCGTCGCGCTGACGGACGCGGTGCTGCGCGGGAAGCCGCCGGAGCTGCGGCGCGCGGGCGAGACGCCGCTGCTGCGGTGCACCGCGGTGGGCGGCTCCGGGCAGGGGGACGCCGGTCAGCCGCTTCCGGAGCCGGGGGCGGTGCTGCTGCCCGGGCTGTTCGGCGAGCGGCTGCCGGACGGTCCCGAACTGTGGCGGTGGGACGGTGAGGTGCGGATCGTGGCACCGCTGTCGGTGCGCGGGCAGCTGCTCGGCGCCGTCGCCTTCCGGCGGCCGCCGGGGGCCGACCCGTACACCGAGGACGATCTCGCCGTCGTCGAGGGGATCACCGCGCACACGGCGACCTGTCTGGAGAACGCGCTCCGCTTCACCCGCGAGCACACCGTCATGACGGCCCTGCAGTCCTGGCCGCTGCGGCCCGACGGCGAGACCCGGCACGCCGTGGAGCTCGCGCAGCGGCACCGGCCCGGAGGCACGGGCGGGGGCTCCTGGTTCGACGTCATCGCGCTGCCGGGCGCGCGGGTAGCGCTGGTGGTCGGTCAGGTGGAGCGGCCGGGACTGAGTTCGGTGGCGACGATGGGCCGGCTGCGGACCGCCGTGTACAGCCTGGCGACGCTCGACCTCGCCCCGCACGAACTGCTGGCCCGGCTCCACGCGGTGACGCGGCGGCTCGCCCGGGAGCAGGGGCCCGCGCACGGGAAGGGGCAGGGAGGGGACGAGCCGGCCGCGAGCTGCACGGTCGCCGTGCACGATCCCGTGACGGGCCGGCTCGACCTCGCCAGGGCCGGGACGTCGCTGTGCGTCGCCGTCCGGCCGGACGGCTCCCTCGACGCGGACCTGGTGGACGAGGGGCCGCTCCTCGGCGACGACGGCCCGCCGTTCGCCTGCTCCTCCCACTTCCTCCCGGAGGGCACCACCCTGTGCCTCGCCTCCTCGGCCCGCGCGGACGGCGGCCCGTCGCGGGCACGGGTGGCGGAGGCGCTGGCCGCCCCCGACCGGGGCACGCACGCGATGGCGGACGAACTGGCGGCGCTCCTCGCGCCCGAGCGGGTCCTCCTCGTCGCCCGCACCCTGCGGCTGCCCGCCACGGACGTCGCCGAGTGGGAGGTGCCGGGCGAGCTGTCGGCGGTGGCGCCGACCCGGCACGCGGCCGAGGAGCGGGTGCGGGAGTGGGGCCTCGGGGTGGAGCCGCTCACCGTCGAACTGATCGTCAGCGAGCTGGTCACCAACGCGGTGCGGCACGGCGCTCCGCCGTACGCCCTCCGGCTGCTGCGGGGCGGGTCCACCCTCACCGTGGAGGTCCGCGACGGCGCGGCCACCGCCCCGCACCTGCGGCACGCGAAGGCCGGCGACGAGGGCGGCCGGGGCCTCCACATCTGCGCGATGCTGGCGGACGCGTGGGGCGTGCGGCACGACGGCGCGCGGGGCGAGGCGGAGCCCGAAGCCGTGGTTGGCGGCGATCGCGCGGATGTGGTCGGCGGAGAGGGAGCCCTGCCGTTCCAGGACGAGCGCGGGCAGACCGGAGCGGGTGTGACCGGCGGTGCGGTGGAAGGCCAGGATGCTGACGGACGTCGGCCGGTGGAAGGGATGGCGGCGGCGGGCGGCCTCCTCGTCGGCGTGGGCCAGGATCCGGACGCCCTCCTCGTCGCCGAACTCGTCGACGAGGCCGTCGGCCCGCCAGTGCGCCGGCTCGTGGTCGCGGCCGGTGAGGTGGCGGGAGCGGTTGACGGAGGCGACGGCGAGGAAGTCGCCGCCGGCGAGGGCGAGCGCGGCGCCGAGGAAGGCGTGCGAGGGGCAGCGGGTGCCGGGCGCGATGACCTGGACGGTGGGCCGGCCCCCGTCGGCGGCGACGAGCGCCTCCGGGACCCGGCCGGCCGCCGGGCCGCGCAGCCCGATGGGCCCGAGCCCGGTCAACTCGTCCATCAGCGACCTGGCCTGCTGCCAGGGCACCCCGTCCGGAAGCCGCGTCCAGTCGAACGCGGCCGGCAGGCGCTCCGGCACGGTCGTCACGCTCGCGGTCCGCCCGGCCGGGCGCCCCTGCATCCGGTTGACCCGCTCCACGACCTCCCGCTCCGGACGGAAGCTCAGCGCGTAGAAGTTCCCGAACCCGTACGCCACGGCCTCCCCGCCCGCGACCGCACCCGCCGCTTCCCGTACGTCCTCCGGCTCGTCGAGCACCAGGGTCTTCACCGCCGCGGCCTGCTGAACGCCCACGGAAACCACCTCCGCGTCTTCGTCATGTGATCGTTTGACGCGTGCAACGACCCAGCACCCCCACGGTCACCCGAACCGCCCCATCGGCCGAACGGATACGATCCCGAGCTCGGTCAGGGCTGTCGGGGCGCGCGCCGGGCCGGGTGGCGCCGGGCGCGCGCCGCTCCTGGTGGCTCAGACGACCGCGCCCGTGGGGTCGGCCGGGCGGGGGGTCTTCGGGCGGGTGGGGGGCTTGGGGGTACGGGTCTCCAGGGTGACGGTCAGGGGGAGGGCGGTGAAGACGGTCGAGGCCATGCCCAGGAGGACGCCGGCCAGGAGGGCCACGGAGAAGTCCGTGAGGGTGTCGCCGCCGAGGACGGCGAGGGCGGCGAGGACGAAGAGGGCGCCCATGCCGGTGTTGACCGTGCGCGGGAGGGTCTGGGCGACCGCGCGGTCGGCGAGGTCCGCGAGCGGGAGGCGGGTGCCGGTGCGGCGGAGTTCCCGGAGGCGGTCGAGGACGACGACCGAGTCGTTGACCGAGTAGCCGACGACGGTCAGCAGCGCCGCCAGGAAGACGCTGTCCACCGGCTTGCCGAGCCAGGCGAAGAGGCCGACGACGAGCAGCACGTCCTGGGCCATCGCGGCGACGGCCGCCGCCGCGTACGTCCAGCGGAAGCGGACGGAGAGGTAGGCGAGCTGCGCGGCGACCGCGAGGCCGAGCGCGAGGAGCGCGTGGGTGCGGAGCTCGCCGCCGAGGCTCGGACCGACCAGGTCGTCGCGTTCGACGGTGACGGGGCCCGCGGTCTCCGTGAGGGCGTCGGTGATGCGGCGCTGCGCGGAGTCGTCGGTCTCCCCCACCCGTACGGTCACCTCCCGGCCGTCGTCGCCGGTGGCCTGGACCACGGCGTCGGGGAAGCCCGCCGCGGCGACGGCCGCACGGGCCGCGTCCGCGTCGACCGGGCGGGTGGCCGCGTACTGGACGTCCCGGCCGCCGGTGAACTCGACGCCCAGCTGCACCCCGCGCACGCCGATCCCGGCGAGGGCGGCGAGGAGGAGGACCGTGCTGACGGTGAACCAGCGGCGGCGGTGGACCATCAGCCGCGGGGCCCGCCGGGCCAGCCGGGTCCGCAGCCGGCCGAGGTTCGCCATGCCGGTGAGCGCGGGCCTGCGGCGTACGGCGGGCAGGGCGAGGGCCACGTCGGCGAGCAGCCGGGTGATCACCATGGCGGTGACCATGGAGGCGACGACGCCGAGGGCGAGGGTCACGCCGAAGCCCTTCACCGGCCCGGTGGCGAAGGCGAAGAGGAGGCCGGCGGCGAGGAGCGTGGTGACGTTGGAGTCGGCGACGGCGCTCCACGCCTTGGCGAAGGCGGTGGCGAGCGGGCGGCGCGGGTCGCGGACGGCGGTGGTGCGGCCGAGGGCCGCGTACTCCTCCCTGGCCCGTTCGAAGACGAGGACGTTGGCGTCGACGGCGATGCCGACCGCGAGGACGAAACCGGCGAGGCCGGGGAGCGTGAGGGTGGCGCCGAGGGCGACGACCGCCGCGTACGAGAGGAGTCCGTAGAGGAGCAGGGCGAGCGTGGCGAGGAGGCCGAGGAGCCGGTAGACGGCGATGACGAAGACGCCGGTGCAGGCGAGGCCGATGACGGCGGCGAGCGCGCTGGCGCGGATGGCCTCGGCGCCGAGCGTCGGTCCGACGGTGCTCTGTTCGACGGTGGTGACGGGCAGCGGCAGCGCGCCGCCCTCGACGAGCGCGGCGAGGTCGCGGGCCTCCTCGGCAGAGAAGCCGCCGGTGATCTGGGTGGAGCCGCCGGCGATGCCGGCGCCGCAGGTCACGCCGGTCTGGACGGCGGGCGCGGAGACGATGCGGTCGTCGAGGACGATCGCGACCCGCCGGGCCGGGTCGCCGGCCGGTGCGCAGGCTGCCTCGCCGGTGAGCCGGGCCCAGTCGGCGGCGGCGCCGTCGCGGAAGGCGAGGTCGACGGTCCAGCCGCGGCCGCTCGTCGTGTCGAGGACGGCGTCGGCGCTCTTCACGCCGTCGCCGGTGAGGGCGGGCGCGGCGAGGGTGAGGAGGCCGCCGCCGTCGGGGTCGGGGAGGACGCGGGTGCCGTCGTCGGCGGTGCGGCCCTCGGGCGCGGCGGCGGTGGTGCCGGTGACGGCGTGGACGGTGAGCTGGGCGGTGCGGCCGATGACCTCGGCGGCCTCGCGGGGGTCGCGCAGGCCGGGGAGTTCGACGACGATCCGGTTCTCGCCGGCGCGGGCGAGCGACGGTTCGGCGACGCCGAGGCCGTCGACCCGCTTGCGGAGGACTTCGAGGGCGCGGTCGGTGGCCTCGGCGTCGGCGCGGAGCGCGGGGGTGTCCTGGGTCTCCAGGACGATCCGGGTGCCGCCGCGGAGGTCGAGTCCGAGGCGGGGCTGGGTGGTGAGGGCGGTCCAGAGGGCGAGTGCGACGACGGCGAGCGCGAGGAGCGCGCGCCGGAGCACGGCGGACGAGGGCATGGGTCCTCCACGGGCGGTGCACGGCCACGCGCGCGTGGCGGTGGTCCGTGCGGGCATGACGGGGGTACGCGCGCGTGGCCGGGGCGGCGGGCATGCCGAGGGCCCGGACGGCGGCGCGGTGGAACGGCGTCAGCTGTGCCGGGTGGAGGGCGGACCTCGGGGGTCGCGGGGGTCGTACGGGAGGCCGGGCGGGGCGCGCTCCCGGCGCGGGTCGGCCGCCACGCGCCCGCGTACGGGCGTCGCGTCCGCGCCCCGGACGGCCGGGGGTGCGACGGGCGGCGCCGGGAACCGTACGGACTGCTCGACGGCGGCGGGCAGTTCCGCCGCCTCGGCCCCCGACAGGTGCGGGTCGGGCGCGGGCGGCTCCGGAGCCGACGGGGTGACCGTCGGCGTGACGGCGGCCGGTTCCGGCACCTGGCGCGCGGCGGGCGCGGGCCACGCCGGGACCGCGGCGACGGACGCCGGGGTGGTCGCGGCGGCGGGCGCGGGCGCCGCCAGGAACGTGCAGAGCACGCACAGGAACGCCGGGAGGAGCCGGAGCAGCGTGCGGGCCGCGCGGGTGCGCGCGGGCGGGCGCCGGCTCGTGTGCATCGTCCGCCCTCCCCCGTCTCCCTCGTGTCCTCGCGTCGGGCCAGCCTAGACACGTCGCGGTGGGGGCGGGACACCAGGTGGGATGAGTTGGGATGAGTACGGGGTGAGTACGGGCGCCCATGTGGGGGCGGGGGCCGCGGGCGACGATGGGCGGGCCGTCGTCGTACCGCGTCCCGAAGGTGGAGGGTCCGCCCGTGCTCAGTCGTCTCGCTGCGCATCTCGTGCCGTTCTTCGGACGGTTGACCGTGACCGCGGACCCCGGTGCCCGGATCGAGCCGGGCACCATCATCGTCGCCAACCACACCTCGCTCGCCGATCCGGCGCTGGTCCTCGCCGCGCTGCGGCGGCGGCTCGGCGCCGAGCCGGTGCTGCTCGCGGCGGCCGGCCTGTGGCGGGTGCCGGGGCTCGGGCGGGCGCTGTCGCGGGACGGGTACGTACCGGTGCACCGCGGCACCGCGCACGCCTCTGCGGCGCTGGACCGGGCGGCCGTGGCGCTCGCCTCGGGGCGGCCGGTGTTGCTCTACGCGGAGGGGCGGATCCCGCCGCGCAGCGAGGCCTCGGAGGCGCCGCCGGAGGAGTTCCGCACCGGCCTCGCGCGGCTCGCGGGGGCGACGGGCGCGACCGTGGTGCCGGTCGGGCAGGCGGGGGCGCGCCGGATCACCTCGGGCGGGACGGTGAAGCAGATCGCGGGCGTGCTGACGGCCCCGCTGCGGCGCCCGTGCCTGCACGTGCACATCGGGGCGCCGCTGCGGCTGCCGGAGGACGTACCGGCGGCGACGGCGCTGGCGCACGGGGCCGTGACCGAGGCGTGGCGGACGGCGGCGACGGCGCTGGGCGAGTCGGCGGCCGGGACCCCGGTGGCGGCACCGCCCGGGCCGGGCCGTGCAGGAGGGGTCAGGCGGGTGCGAGGCCGAGGTCGCCGCCGGGCGGGGGCGTGAGGTAGCGGGCGACGGCGGCGTCGGTGACGCCGGCGAGCGTCGGCGGGTCCCAGCGCGGGTTCCGGTCCTTGTCGACGACCTGGGCGCGGATGCCCTCGACGAGGTCGTGACTGGTGAGGGCGGCGCAGGAGGCGCGGTACTCCAGGTCGAGGACGGCTTCGAGGCTGTCGAGTCCGCGGGCGGCGCGGAGCACGGTGAGGGTGGCCTTGAGGGCGGTCGGGGACTTGCCGAGGAGGGTGTCGGCGGTCTCCTTGGCGGCGGGGACGCCGGAGTCCAGGAGGCGGTCGACGATCTCCTCGACGGTGGGGGCCGAGTAGCAGGCGTCGATCCACTCGCGCTGTTCGGCGAGGACGCCGGGGGCGGCCGGGGCGGTGTGCCGGGCCAGTGCCTCGTCGGCGGGGAGGCGGGTGAGGTCGTCGGCGAGGGCGTCGAGCGCGGCGGCGGGGACGTGGTGGTCGGCGAGGCCGGTGAGGAGGGCGTCGGCGGCGCCGATCTGCGCGCCGGTGAGGGCGAGATGGGTGCCGAGTTCGCCGGGGGCGCGGCCGAGGAGCCAGGTGCCGCCGACGTCGGGGACGAAGCCGATGCCGGTCTCGGGCATGGCGATCCGGGAGCGTTCGGTGACGACGCGGACGGAGCCGTGGGCGGAGACGCCGACGCCGCCGCCCATGACGATGCCGTCCATGAAGGCGACGTACGGCTTCGGGTAGCGGGCGATGCGGGCGTTGAGGCGGTACTCGTCGCGCCAGAAGGCGGCGGAGGCGGTGCCGCCGGCGCGGGCGTCGTCGTGGATGGCCCGGATGTCTCCGCCGGCGCACAGTCCCCGCTCCCCCGCGCCGCGCAGGACGACGGTGGTGACGGCCGGGTCGTCCGCCCAGTCGGTGAGGGCGGCGTCGAGGGCGCGGACCATGGGGTGGGTGAGGGCGTTGATGGCCCGGGGCCGGTCGAGGGTGAGGAATCCGGCGCGGCCGTCGGTGCGGCGCAGGACGTCGGGGCCCGGGGCGACCGGCGCGGCGGGGGCGGCTGGGGCCGCGGAGGCGGCTGCGGGGTTCTCGGCGGGCACGGCGATCACTCGGTCCTTCCCTGGCACGGCTCTGTGTCGCGGCCCACGCTACCGGCCCGCTCCGGGGCCGACGGGCGGGGGGAGCCGCGGCGGCCTAGCGTGGATCGGGGGCTGGTACCGAGGAGGGATCGCGGTCATGGGCAGCGCCGTCGACAAGGCCCGGGGCAGGTTCAAGGAGCTCGCCGGGAGGTTCACCGGCGACAAGCGGCTGGAGGCCGAGGGCAGGACGGACCAGGCGAAGGCGAAGGCGCGCGGGGCGGTGAGGAGCCTCCGTGAACGTGCCCGTGGCGTCATGGACTCGGTCGGGCGTTCGTGACGACCTCTGGCGCGCCAAGGCTTGCGGGTACGGGGGGCGGGGGCGGAAGCGGCTTGGATTTCGGATCTCGGATTTTGGATTTCGGATTCGGTCTCGGTCTCGGTCCCGGGTGGTGTCGCGATGGCGCTTGACCTGTTGCTGATCGGGCTGGCGGTGACCCTCTTCCCGCTGCCCGTCATGGCCTTCGTCCTGGTGCTGGCCTCGCCGCGCGGGGTGCGCAAGGGGCTGGTGTTCATCCTGGCCTGGGTGGCGTGTCTGGTGCTGGTGATCACGTTGGTGCTGCTCCTGACCGGAGGCGAGCCGCCGGCGCCCCGCTCGCCGCCGTCCGTCGCGGCGCTCTGGGTCTCGCTGCTCTTCGGTGTCGGTCTGGTCGGCTACGGCGTGCACCGGTGGCGTCGGGTGCGGAGCGGCGCGGTCGCGCCGAAGGCCGCGGAGGAGGACCCGGCGGACCGGACCGCGCGCAAGGGCGCCTCGCTCTGGTCCGCCGCGGCCCTCGCCGTACTCCTCCAGCCGTGGGGGATGGTCGGCGCCGCGGCCGCCACCGTCGTCCACGCCGATCTCTCCGAGGCCGGGTCCGTCGTGGCCCTGGCCGCCTTCTGCCTCGTGGCGACGTCGAGCCTGCTGGCCATGGAGCTGTCGATGGTCTTCGCGCCGGAGCGGTCCGCGAACGCCCTGATGGGGCTGCACGACTGGCTGCGGCGCCACAAGGAGCCCGCGGTGATCGGCGTGTGCCTGGCGCTGGGGCTGTGGCTCATCAGCCGCGGCCTCTACCAGCTGGCGTGACGCCCCCGGGATTCAGGCCGCGTCGTCGGGCTTCACGACGCACAGCGCCCAGATGACGAAACCGGACATCGCGATGATCAGGATCGACCAGGCGGGGTAGTACGGCAGGGACAGGAAGTTGGCGATGACGACGAGGGCGGCGATGGCCACGCCGGCCACCCGTGCCCACATCGACGCCTTGTAGAGGCCGAAGCTCACGACGAGCGCGACGGCGCCGAGGACGAGGTGGATCCAGCCCCATCCCGTCAGGTCGAACCGGAAGACGTAGTTCGGCGTCGTCAGGAAGACGTCGTCCTCCGCGATGGCCATGATGCCCCGGAAGACACCGACGACTCCGGTGATCCCCAGCATGACGGCGGCGAAGACGGTCAGTCCCCCGGCCCACAGCTGGGTGGTGCCGTGGGACCGGTGAGGGGTGTGCGTGGTGGCCATGACGGACCTCGCTCTCGCTCCGCCGGGTACCGGCCCCGCCGGTACCCGCGCTGCTTCCATGGTGGTCCCGGGAGCGGCGCGGCGCGCGGCGGCGCCCAGTGACCGGTTCGGAGATCCTGTCGCAGTGGCGGCAGATGCGGTCGAGGATCCGGTCGGCGGTCTTGGTCCACTGGAAGGGCCGGGCGTCGTCGTTCCAGACCTTGGTCCACTCTTCGAGCGCGGTCTTGAGGGCGTCGAGTGAGCAGAACGCCCCACGTGCGAGGCAGCGTCGTTCCAGTTCGGCGAACCACCGTTCGACCTGGTTGATCCAGGACGAGCAGGTCGGGGTGAAGTGGAGCTGGAAGCGGGGGTGCGCGAGGAGCCACTTGTGCACCACGGGGGCTTTGTGGGCGGAGAGGTTGTCGCAGATGACGTGGACCGCCAGGGCCTTGCCGGTGGCGGTGTTCCGGGCGGCGAACAGGTCGACGGTCCCGTGCCGGATGTAGTCGAAGCTCCGCCGCTCGGGCACTCCCGGGATCATGGGCAGCACCGGCGCGGTCCGCTCCAGGGCCTGGATCTGCGGCTCCTCGTCCATCGCGAAGACGACGGCGTTCGCCGGCGGGGCGAGGCAGAGGCCGACGACGTCGCGGATCTTGTCGATCAGGACGGGTCCGGGGAGATCTTGAGCGTCTCCGTCCGCCACGGCTGGAGGCCGGAGGCGTGCCAGATCCTCAGCACGCCGACCGGGAAGAACCCACGACCTTGGCCGGTTCCCGCTTGGACCAGTGCGTCCCGCCGGGAGGAGTCTGTTCCAGGGGGCGGGCCACGACGTCTTCCACCTGTCGAGGCGGTCGCGCAGGAAGCGGGTTCGCCAGCGACGCACGGTGCCTGTGCCGACACCGAGCCGCGCGGCGACCACGGTGTTGCTCCAGCCCTTCGCGCACGCCAGCACGATGCGCGCGCGAACGGCCAGCCCCTGCGCGGTCGAGCGGCACTTGGCCCAGTTCTCCAGCGTCAGCCGCTCGGCCTCCGACAGCACGACAGGTTCCAGCCGGGTATCGCCCATCCCCCGCAGCACAGCGCGAACGCGTGACCCGCCGCAGGCGAACACCGCAATCTGAAACAGCGGTCGCCTCACGTGGCGACCCACGGACTCAACACCAGGTCACTAGGTTCCCGACCCCTCGTGGCGGCGTCCCAGCCGGCGGCGACGCGGGCCCGGCGGGACCTCGGCGGACTCCTTGAGACCGGGAGCACGGGCGGCGGCGGAGGCCCGGCGGTACCAGGCGCCGTACGCGCCGGCGAGTACGGAGGCGGTGGCGCCGTGAAGGAGGACGCTCAGGGCGACCGTGACCGCCACGACCCGGCCCAGCAGTTCGGTGCCCGCGACGTGCTCCTCCGCGACGAGGAGTCCGAGGACGACCGAAGCGAGGCCGCGGGGACCGAACCAGCCGATGTAGAGGACGGTCGGCAGCCGCAGGCCGCTGCCGAGCAGGGAGACGGCGACCGGAACCATCCTGACGACGGTGAGGCTGAGCACGGCGTAGCCGACGACCGGCCAGGTGAGGTGCTGGAGGGCGGGGCCGAGCAGGACGGCACCGAACAGGAGCAGGGCGAGGGAGGCGAGGAGACCGCCGAGGTCCTCGGCGAGGTCCGCGGTGGTGTCCCGGTCTCCGTCCGCCTCCGGGTCCCCGTCGCGCCCCGGCGCGGTGGTGCCCGGCGGGCTCGCGGGGATGTTCCGCAGGGCGCGGCCGAAGCCGAAGCCGGCGACCCAGGCGGCGATGAAGCCGCTGCCGTCGACGACGACGGCCAGTTCGTACGCCCCCGCCGCGACGGCGAGCACGTAGACGTGGCGCCACTCGCGGGTGATCAGGCCGCGCGCCCGGGCGGTCTGGAGCAGCTGTCCGGCGCCGCCGCCGACGAGCAGGCCCAGGACGGTGCTCAGGAGCAGCGAGCGCCAGAAGGTGCCGGCCACGCCCTCGGACGCGTACGAGGTGCCGGGAATCGTGGCGAGGAGGACCACGAAGAAGGGCAGGACCATGCCGTCGTTGAGGCCGCTCTCGACATTCAGGCCCTGGCGGACCAGGGGCGGGACGCGGCGGTCGGAGATCGCGGACTTGCCGAGCGCGGCGTCGGTGGGTGCCAGGATCACGCCGACGAGGGCGAGCTCCCAGACGGTGAGTCCGGGCAGCAGGGGCCAGGCGAGGAGCCAGCCGGCGGCGATGCTCAGCAGGAGGCCGATCCCGAGCAGCCGGCGGGGCAGGAATCCGCCGCGGGTGAGGTCGCGGCGGCGGACGGTCATGGCGTCCGTGAACAGGACCAGGGTCAGGGCCGCTTCGAGCAGGGCCGTGATGGGCCCGGCCTCGTCGGTGTCGATCACGCCGAGGACGGCCGGGCCGAGGAGGACGCCGCAGCCGGTGAAGACGACGGCCGAGGAGAGCGGGGTCGTCGCCAGCCGACGTGACCCGAGGGCATAGGTGGCCGTGACGCCGGCCACGGCGAGGACCGTCCACGCGCCGCCGTTCATGGGCACCGCCTCCCTCGCCCGTCCCGGTGGGTGTCGGCGAGGGAAGGCGTGCGGAAGTTGGGGAAGAGGGGGCGGGAAGGACTCACCCGCTTCTCGCGGATCCTGATTGCACGGTGCGCGGCCTCGGGGACCGCTACTCCGTGTCCTCACGCGGAGTCCTTCCCGTCGTCTCCATGGAACCACCCCGTGGCGCCGCCCGCAGGTCAGGCGGCGCCCGGTGGTTCAGGCCGGGAGGAGGTCCTGGAGGGCCCTGCCCCGGCGGGGGGATCTCAGGCGCAGCTCGATGATGTCCCGGACGGTGGGCCATTCCTCGTCGAGGATCGAGTAGAAGGCCGTGTCCCGGACGGCGCCGTCGAGGCCGCGCGAGTGGGCCCGGCGGGTGCCCTCGCAGGTGGCGCCGAGGCGTTCGATGGCGACGCGCGAGCGGGTGTTCCGGGCGTCGGCACGGAGCGTGATCCGGCGGACGCCCCAGACGTCGAAGGCGTGGCGGAGCATGAGCAGCTTCGCCTCCGTGTTGATGCCGGTGCCCCGGGCGTCGCCGGAGATCCAGGTGTTCCCGATCTCGGCGGCGTCGGGGACCGCGGTGAGCGGATCCCCGTGGGGGTGGCCGGGGGTCGGGGGCCAGACGAGCGGGCCCCGCCAGTAGTCGAGTTCGAGGAAGCGGGTGGAGCCGATCACCCGGTCGTCGGCGGTACTGACCAGGGCGAAGGGCAGACAGCGCCCGGCGGCCTGTTCGGCCAGGGCGCGGGCGATGTAGTCGAGCGCGGATTCCAGGCCGTTCGGCACGGGAGTGAAGGCATAGGCCGATCGGTCCGCCTCGCCGGCCCGCGCAAGGGCTTCGGCGTGCCGCATCGCCAGCGGCTCCAGGCGCACGGAGCGCCCGGTCAGGAGAACAGGTACTGGCACGGAACCTCGGGTCTTTCACGGGCAGGGGTCACTTCCGTCACGACGCTGTGCGCCGGAAGTGAAGGGGGGAATCTCGCCGGGTGCCGATGTACGTCGAAGACGTCGGATGAGCAGGCAAAACGGTTCGTCACCAGGTGCGAGGAGGAACAGTATGCAGCCACAACTGCTCTGAGAACAGAACCTGCGGAGAACCCGGATCCACGCGCGGGTGAAGCCTGCCGGAGAGCCCCCCGGGGCGGTCTCAGGGGGCGGACGGGGTCGCCCGCCCCTCGGACGGCCTCAGTGCTCAGACGCAGGTGGGATGGCCCCAGCCCTCACTGTTCTTGGCGATGTTCTCCCCCTTGTCATAGGCACGCCCACAGCGGCAGCGGCCCGGAAACTTGGCCTTCAGGGTGCCGCCGGACGGGCGACTCCGGCGGGCGCCGGAACCGGTGGATCCGCCCGGCGCGGAGGAGCGCGCCCGGGGCGTGCGGGGCGCCGAGGCCCGCGCGGAGGCGGGCTCGGGGTCGGGCAGGGCGGAGCCGGCGTCCGAGCCGAGGGGTTCCTGGGTCCTGGCGCTGTGGCTGGCGGCCCGGTCGGCGGCGTCGTTGAGGGGGTCGCCGTCGGTCTGGTGCGCGGGGGTGTAGACGAAGTCGACGTCCCGGCCGGTGAGCAGGGCGTCGATCCGGACGACGAGGTCCTTGTTGGCGACCGGGGTGCCGGCGGCCGTCTTCCAGCCCTTGCGGCGCCAGCCGGGCAGCCAGGTGGTGACGGCCTTCATGGCGTACTGCGAGTCCATCCGGATCTCGGCGGGGGCCGCGGGGTCCAGGGTCTCCAGGAGCCGTTCCAGGGCAGTGAGTTCGGCCACGTTGTTGGTGGCGCGGCCGAGCGGTCCGGCCTCCCAGCGCTCCAGGGTGCCGTCCGCGCGGCCGATGACCCAGGCCCAGGCGGCGGGGCCGGGATTTCCCTTGGACGCGCCGTCACACGCGGCGATGATCTTCTCAGGCATCCTTCGATCCTGACACGGACGGGGGTGTGCCCGTGTCCGTCGAAGGGTCTCGTACAGGGTCCCCCGGGCGGGCGGCGGCGGGCTCCCCGCGCCGCGGGCTGTCGGCGCTTCCCCGTAGACTCGCCGTCTGCCCGCCGGTGCGCGGCACCGACCCAGCTGACAGGAAGCGACGGACTCCATGAACCACGCGGACGGCACCGCACCGATCTACGCCCAGCTCATACGGGAGCGGGGGGACGTTCCCGGTGACGTGCGCCAGACCGCGGAGGAGGTGCTGCGGGACCTGAGCCGCTACATCAAGCTTCCCGCGCCCACGCCGCAGCAGCCGCCGATGGGTGCCGGGGCGCCGACGGGCCTCCAGGGGATGCAGGGAATGCAGGAGATGCCCGGCCAGCCGGGGATGCAGGGCATGCAGGGTCAACAGCCGATGGGCGGACCGGGCACGCAGGGCCAGCCGGGGATGCAGGGGATGCAGGGGCAGCCGCAGCTGGGCCGTCCCGGGCTGCCCGGTCCGTCGCCGATGGGACAGCCTGGAATGCAGAGCCAGCCCGGGATGCAGCAGGGGATGCAGGGGATGCAGCAGGGTCAGCCCGGGATGTCGGCTCCGGCTCTTCCCGCGGTCCCCGGTCAGCCGATGCCCGGCCAGCCCGGGACGGCGGGCCCCGCGGGTCTGCCGGGCCAGGCGGGCCTCCAGGGTCCCGCTGCGGTCCCCGGCCAGGGCGGCCCGGCCGGTCACGCCGGGGTCGTCGCCATGCGCTCACTGCCGCAGGGCGGCTGAGCCGGCTCCCCCAGGGGTCGGAAGGCGGCGTCGACAACGGGGCTCCGGTGCGGGGCGGTGCGCGCACGCGTCGGACGCCACGCGCTCGCGGAGGCGTACGACGGTCCGTACGCGGTCGTCGGCTTCCGCCCCCGTCGCCGTGGGCACGGCCTCGCCCATGGGGTCGGCCGGCTCCCCGCCGAGCGGGCCGGCCGGTGGTTCGAGGCGGTCGAGCGGCTCGGCCCCGGCCCGTGGGACGACGTGCCGCCTCCGTACGGGGACGGTCGTCGGCCCACCGCGACGACCGAGGCAGGAGGCCGCTCGTGACCGAGGGCCCGTACGCGTTCTTCGACGTCTACGTCGCCGTGGCGGATCCTGAGACGATCGTCGAGCGTCTCCGGACCGCCCTGGGCGGCACCGAGGTCCCCACCACGGCGCGGCACGACCTGATCCTCGGTCCGCTCCGGATCACGGGCGACCACAACGGCTGTCGGACGTGGGACCGCGCCGACCCGGACGACTTCCTCCCGTGGCCGACCGTCCTGGAGGGCGAGACCTCGCCCGGCGCGGCGCCCGCCGAGGTGGTGGAGGCCGTGGCCACGCTGCTGCGGACCCTGTGGGGCATGGGGTACCGGGCCCTCGCCGCGTGCGACTTCGAGCACGAGCTGCCCGACGCCGGCGGCGCCGCCCGCTACCGCTGACGTCCCGGCCCGCACCTCGGGTCATCCGATCGGTCGACCCCCGGGTCCACCGGAGGGGTCGGTGGGTGTGGACGGGCGGGCGAGGGGGCGCGGTGTCCGGCAGCCGGAGGATCGGAGTACGGGAGGGGCCGGGTCCGCGCGGTGTCCTCCTCCTGTCCCGCGTCCGAGGAGCCCGAGATGACGAAGACCCCCCGCACGTCCCGAACCGCTCGCGTCCTGCTGCCCGCGGCCGTCGCCGGGGTCCTGCTGTCGGGATGCGCCCAGGCCGACGAGGCTCCCGCCGCCGCGCCGAGCCGGTCCGCGGGCGCGGCTCCCACCCCCGCGGTCACCGTCACTCCCCCGCCCTCCTCGGGGACCGCCGAGCCCGGCGCGCAGGCCGGCGCGAAGCCGGTGGCCGGGACGCTGCTCGTCAGTGACTTCGGGGCGGACACGGTGACCTTCGTCGATCCCGCGCGCGGCGCCACCGGCTCCGTGAAGGTGGGCACCGCTCCGTACGGGCTCGCCCTCGGGAAGGACGGGCGGGCCTGGGTCGCGACGGCCGAGGGCGTCGCCGTCGTCGACACGGCCACCCGTGAGCGCCTGGCCCTCGTCCCGTACCGGACGGACACCGGCCCGGTGACCACCGGGGAGTACCGGGGCGGCGGGATGGGCATCGCGCTGTCGCCGGACGGGAGGCGGGCGTACGTGGGGGTGAACGTGCCCGGCGGGAACGGCACCCTGGAGGTGATCGACACCGCGTCCGTGAAGGTCGTGGACGTGGTCGACGTGGGGCGCCGGCCGTTCGACGTGGACGTGAGCCGGGACGGGTCCGCCGTGTACGCGACGAACCACGACTCCTTCGACGTGACCGTCGTCGACGCGGACTCCCTCGACGCCCGGCGCGTCGAGGTCGCCCCGTACGGCACGGAGGGCGGGCTCGGCTCCTGGCTGAAGCCGCACTACACCGCCGTGCGCCCCTCGGACGGGAAGCTGCTGCTGCCCTTCGAGGGCGAGCGGCTCGCCGTCGTGGACCCGGCCACCGGACGGGTCGAGGTCGAGGACATGACGGCCGACACCCATCAGCACGGAGCGACCGTGACGGCGGACGGGACGCTGTACGCCGTCGGCACCGGGCCGATCGACCCGAGCGAGGACCGGGGCCCGTCGCTGACCGTCCGGTCTCCCGAGGGCATGGAGCGGGTCTACCCGCTCGACGGGCCGCACGAGGACGTCGCCGTGTCGAAGGACGGCCGGACCGCGTACGTGACCGGCGGGTTCACGCGGGACGGGTACTGGGACGGGATCAGCGTCGTCGACCTCGACTCCGGCGAGGTGAAGCGCCTCGCGGCGGGCTCGCGCCCGCTGGGCGTGGTCGTCTTCTGAAGCCGTGCGACGGCCGGCCTTCTACGGCCTGTCCGCCGTGATCAGCCATGCCGTGCTGAGCAGCCTGACCGTGCCGTCGGGCTGCTCGTGCGCGCGCAGGTGGTCGGTGAGGGCGGTGCGGGCGCGCGCCCGGGCGGGCTCGTCGGCCCGGTCCATCAGGTGGCGGCCGGGGCCTGTGGCGAGGAGGAAGTCCGCCGCGTCCGTGGCGTCCCGGCCCCAGGTGCCGTACGCGCGCGTCTCGTCGAGCGTGATCGCAGTGAAGCCGGCGGCGGTGAGGACGGCGCGGACGCGGTCCGGCTCGCCGAGGGAGAACATGCCGGGATGTCCGAGGCGGGCGAAGTCACCGACCGGCAGGATGCCGCGCAGGGAGGCCATGGCGGTGACCCAGCCGTTGAGGTCGGGGTCCGACGGGCAGACGAGGGCGAGCCGGCCGCCGGGGCGCAGGGCGCGCGCGATGTTCCCGAAGGCGGCCTCGGGGTCGGCGAAGAACATGGCTCCGTAGCGGCTGATCGCGGCGTCGAAGGCGCCCTCGTCAAGGGGGTGGGTCTGGGCGTCGCCGCGGGTGAAGGTGGCGTTGCGTACCCCTTCGGCCTCCGCCAGGGCGCGGGCCTCGGCGAGCATCGGGCCGGAGAGGTCGAGGCCGAGCGCGTGTCCTCGTGGGGCGCGGAGGGCGGCGAGCCGGGTGGTCCGGCCGGCGCCGCAGCCGATGTCGAGGGTGCGGTGGCGGTCCCCGACGCGGGCGGCGTCGAGCAGCGGCTCGTTGAAGCCGTCGTTGACGGCGTTCCAGCGGTCCTGGTGGCGGGCCCAGTGGGCGCCCTCCGGGCCGTTCCAGGCCTGGTCCTGCGCGGTGTTGACGATGACGGTCACGGCTGCCTCCGCGGGTGACGGGACGAGAATGGGCGGGCGCCCATTCTCGTGCGCCCCACCGTATGGGCATGTGCCCATTCCGGCAATCCCGTTTACGATCCAGGTCGAGGCGATCCCGCGGTCCGACACCGGGGGCGCACGAGCGACGTACGACGGAGAGGACGGCGGGTTCATGTCACCGCGTGGAGTGGCGACGCCCGATGTGCGCGAACGGCTGTTCGCGGCGGCGGAGCGGGTCGTGGAGCGGGACGGGCCGGGGGCGCTGACCAGCCGGTCCGTCACCACCGAGGCGGGATGCGCCAAGGGGCTGCTGCACGCGCACTTCGAGGGCTTCGACGAGTTCGTCGCCGAGCTGTGCCTCGACCGCTTCGCCCGTACGACGGCGAGCGCGCGGGCCCTCGCCGGGCAGGTCGGCGAGGGCACGGTGGCCGGCAACCTCGACACGGTCGTCCGGGCCCTCCTCGACTCCGGCGGCCCCGCGGTCTCCGGCCTCGCCATGGCCCGCCCCGCCGCCGCGCTGCGCGTCCGCGAGGCCCTGGCGGCCGGTGCGCCCGGCTTCGCCTCGATCGAGGAGGCCGTCGCCGCCTACCTGGAGGCCGAACGCGCCCTCGGACGTACCCCCGCCTCCCTGGACCCGGCCTCCGCCGCCCTCGCCCTGGTCGGCGCCGGCCACCACCTCCTCATGACCACGTGGCCCGACTCCCCCGACCCCCGCCCGGCGGTCCGCCGCCTGGTGAACGCCCTGGTCACGGGCGGGGCCGGGGCCGAGGCCGGGGGCGGGGCATGAGCGACACCGCCGCGGAAACGGCCGGGCGGGTGACCGGAGGAACCGGGCCGGCCGCCGTCGAGCACCTGGACGTGCTCGTCGTGGGCGCCGGGGTGTCCGGTATCGGCATCGCCTGCCACCTGCGCAGGGAGCTGCCGGGGAAGAGCTTCGCGATCCTGGAGGCCCGCGCCTCTCTCGGGGGCACGTGGGACCTCTTCCGCTACCCCGGCATCCGGTCCGACTCCGACCTGCACACCTTCGGCTACGCCTTCAAGCCCTGGCGGGACCGGCAGGCCATCGCCGACGGGTCCCGGATCCGGGACTACCTGCGCGAGACGGCGACCGAGCACGGCCTCGACGGGGCCATCCGCCACCACCACCGGGTGCGCGCCGCCTCCTGGTCGGGCGAGCGGGCCCGGTGGACCGTGGAGGTGGAGCGCGCCGACACCGGCGAGTCGACCACGCTGACCTGCGGCTGGCTGGTCGCCGCGGGCGGCTACTACCGCTACGACGAGGGCTACACGCCCGCGTTCGAGGGCCGGGAGCGGTTCCGCGGCACGGTCGCGCACCCGCAGCACTGGCCGGACGGCCTCGACCACGCGGGGCAGCGGGTCGTGGTGATCGGCAGCGGCGCGACCGCCGTCACGCTGGTGCCCGCCCTGGCCGGCACCGCCGCGCACGTGACGATGGTGCAGCGGACCCCGACGTACGTCCTGCCGGTGAACAGGGACGACGCGCTCGCCGGCGTCCTGCGCCGCTGCCTCGGCGAGCGGCGCGCCCATGCGCTGATCCGCCGGAAGAACGTCCTCCTGCAGAGCGCGTTCTTCCGCTTCTGCCGGCGGTGTCCGAAGGCGGCGCGCCGGTTGATCCGGCGGCTCAACGCCCGGCTGCTGCCGCCCGGTTATCCGGTCGACGAGCACTTCAACCCGCCGTACGAGCCGTGGGACCAGCGGCTGTGCACCGCGCCCGACGGCGACCTGTTCACGGCGGTCCGGGAGGGCCGGGCGACGGTGGTGACCGACCGGATCACGGGCTTCACCGAGACCGGCGTGGAGCTCGCCTCCGGACGGCACGTCGACGCGGACGTCGTCGTCACCGCCACCGGCCTGAACGTCCGGCTCCTGGACGGCATCTCGCTGACCGTCGACGGCGCCCCGGTGCGCCTCGCGGACACCGTCGTCTTCAAGGGGCTGATGCTGTCCGGGGTGCCGAACCTCGCCCTCGCGATCGGCTACACCCACGCGTCCTGGACGCTGAAGATCGACCTGGTCGGCGAGCACCTCTGCCGGCTGCTCCGGCACATGGACGCGCACGGCCTGGCCGTCTGCCGCCCCGAGCCGGCCGATCCCGCCATGCCGACCCGTCCGCTCCTCGACCTCGGCGCGGGGTACGTCCGGCGCGCCGTGGACGAACTGCCGCGCCAAGGCGACCGGGGGCCGTGGCGGACGCCGGTGGACTACCGCGCGGACGTGAGGCTGCTCCGCGACGGTGACGTGTCCGATCCCGAGCTGCACTTCGGATGATCGGCCTGCGCATCGCCTCGCGGATCTCGGGGGTCAGGTCCGGGGCAGGACCGTCAGGACGCGTTCGATGAAGGCCTTGAAGTCCTCCATGAAGTCCGCGAGGTACTGCTGGGTGGCGGGGTCGGTGACCTCGCCGTCGTCGGAGAAGAGGCCGGGGGTGAACTGGATGTACGCCTCGGGGGCGTTCATCTGGGGCGAGTTGCAGAAGCTGAGGACGGAGCGGAGGCTCTGCTGGGCGACGGCGGTGCCGATCTTGCCCGGGGAGGCGCCGATGACGGCGGACGGCTTGTGGGTGAAGGAGTTCGTGCCCCAGGGGCGGCTGGCCCAGTCGATGGCGTTCTTCAGGCCGCCGGGGATGGAGCGGTTGTACTCCGGGGTGACGAAGAGGACGGCGTCCACCGAGGCGATGGCCTTCTTGAGCGCCTCGCCCTCCGGCGGGTAGTCGGCGTCGAAGTCGTGGTTGTACAGCGGAAGGTCCTTGATGGGGATCTCGCGGAACTCGAGGCCCGGCGGGGCGACCCTGATCAGGGCCCGGGAGAGGATCCGGTTGATGGACTTCGTCGACAGACTGCCGACGAAGTAGCCGACCTGGTACGTGGTCATGGGCGGGTGCCGCCTTCCGTGCGGGGTCCTCGGGCAACGTAACCCGGGTCCCGGAAGGCCGCCCGCCGGAGGCCGACGACGAGCCGGACGCGTCGAGCCTCACGGGACCGGAGCGGACCATGCCGAGGAGCGATACCGCAGCAATGGCGATAGAAAGGGTGAACCACGGACATTCAGCGAGAAAGTGCCATATACCTCTAGGTGGTCACCAGGGGCGGCACACCGCACGCTCATACGGAAGGCGGCAACCGTGACGCGACCGAGGATCCTCGTGGTGGGTGCCGGGTTCGCCGGCGTGGGCTGTGTGAAGCGGCTCGAACGGCGGCTGACCGAGCGGGAGGCGCGGATCACGCTGCTCTCGCCCTTCTCGTACCAGCTCTACCTGCCGCTGCTCCCCCAGGTGGCGGCCGGCGTCCTGACGCCGCAGTCCGTGGCGCTGTCGCTGCGGCGCAGCCAGAAGCACCGGACGCGGATCGTGCCGGGCGGCGCGGTGGGCGTGGACACGGCGGCGAAGGCCGTGGTGGTCCGGACGATCACCGGGGAGTACGACGTCGAACCCTACGACCATCTGGTGCTCGCCCCCGGCAGCGTGACCCGGACCTTCGACATCCCGGGGCTCGCCGACCACGCCCGGGGCATGAAGACCCTGGCGGAGGCGGTCTACGTGCGGGACCACGTGATCGCCCAGCTGGACCTGGCGGACGCGAGCGACGACGACGCCGAGCGGGCGGCGCGGCTGCAGTTCGTGGTCGTCGGCGGCGGCTACGCGGGCACCGAGACGGCGGCCTGCCTCCAGCTGCTCACCCACAACGCGGTCAAGCGCTATCCGCGGCTCGACCCGGCCCTGATCAAGTGGCATCTGGTGGACATCGCGCCCCGGCTGATGCCCGAGCTGGGCGACAAGCTGGGCGCGGCGGCGATGGACATCCTCACGAAGCGGGGCATCCAGGTCTCGCTCGGGGTGTCGGTGGCCTCGGTGGACGACGAGAACGTCACCCTGACGGACGGCCGGGTGCTGCCGTGCCGCACCCTGATCTGGACCGCCGGCGTGGCGGCGAGCCCGCTGGTCGGGACGGTCGGCGCGGAGACCGTACGCGGCCGGCTCGTGGCGACGCCCGAGATGCGGGTGCCGGGGGTCGACGGGGTGTGGGCGCTGGGTGACGCGGCGGCCGTGCCGGACCTGGCGAAGGGCGAGGAGGGCGCGATCTGCCCGCCGACGGCGCAGCACGCGATGCGGCAGGGCAAGGCGCTCGCGGACAACCTGGTGGCGACCCTGCGCGGCGGGTCCCTCCAGCCGTACACGCACAAGGACCTGGGTCTGGTGGTGGACCTGGGCGGGATGGACGGGGTGTCGAAGCCGCTGGGCGTGGAGCTGCACGGGCCGGCGGCGCAGGCGGTGGCGCGCGGCTACCACTGGGCGGCGCTGCGGACGAACGTGGCGAAGACCCGGGTGATGACGAACTGGCTGCTGAACGCGGTGGCCGGGGACGACTACGTACGGACCGGGTTCCTGGCGTCGAAGGCGGGCACGCTGCGGGACTTCGAGTACACCGACTCCTATTTGACGGCCGATCAGGTCCGGCTGCACACCGGCCCGTTCCGGGGAGCGGTCGGCTGAGCCCGCTCCCCCACGTCCCGGCCGGCCCCCGGATCCGCCCGCTCAGCGGGCGAGTTCGGGGGCCGGTCCCATGACGACGACGGGTTCGGCGGCGGGGTCGAGGGCGAGGAGCAGGGCGCGCAGGTCGTCGCGGTCGAGGGCGACGCAGGCCTGGGTGGGGCCGCCGTGGTCGACGTGGATCCAGACGCCGCCGCCCTTGTCGGCGCCGAGCGGGCGTTCCTTGTCGAGCGGGGTGCGGCCGGGGACGCGGTTGTAGTCGATGGCGATGACGTGGTCGAAGGAGCCTTCGAGGGATTCGCCGCGGAAGCCGGTGCCGCTGATGGCGAACTCGGGGTCCTCGTCGTAGGGGAGGCGGCCGCCGGGGTCGGGCAGCCGGCCGCCGGCGTCGCCGATGCGGTAGACGCCGATGGGGGTGCGCAGGTCGCCCGCGGAGTGGTCGGCGGTCCAGCCCTTGAGGGCGTTGCGGGCGGGCCAGGGGCCGCCGGCCTCGTACCAGCGGCCGCCGGGGGCGCGCTGGTGGAGGACGGCGGTGGCGGTGTTGCTGTTCTCGGTGTCGCCGGTGACGACGAGGGCCTGGGTGGCGCCGTCGGGGATCCGGGCCTGGGTGAGGGGGCCGAGGCCGGGGAGGTGGGGGGCGGTCCGGGGGCGGGCGTCGGCGGACGCGGCGGCCGAGCTCTTCACGGGCGCGGGGGTGGTCGGCGCGGCCGGGGTGGTCGGTGCGGGGTGCGCGCAGGCGGTGAGCAGCAGGGCCGCGCACAAGGTGCCGGCGCCGAGGAGCGCGGGGGCGCCCTTGCGGACGAAGGCGGGCATGGGAAGGCATCCTCCTGGCCGGGGGCAGTGGAGCGATCCGTACCCGTTCGGCGGGCGGCGCTGCGCGGGGTGGCGGCGGCCCACCCGTACGGCGGAGCGGGTGGGGTCCCGAACCGGGTTGACCCGCGGGCGGGGGCGGGGTTGGGTGCGGGGATGAGCGATCTTGAGGGGTACGGGGAGCTGCGGGTGGTTCCGGCGGCGGGCGAGCGGGAGCTGGCCGACTGGCGGGCGGTCCACAACACGATCATCCCGACGGCGCCGCTGTCGGCCGACGAAGTGCGGGAGCGGGCCGGGCGGAACCGGCTGGACGTGGCGTATCTGGACGGGGTGGCGGTGGGCTGTTCGACGGTGCGGCCGCCGGACGGGGAGACGCCGGCGGTGACGGTGATCGCGCGGATCCTGCCGGAGTACCGGGGCCGGGGTCACGGGACGGCGCTGTACGAGCGGGGGCTCGCGCACGCGCGGACACTGGGCGGCGACGGGGTGGAGACGGTGGTGCTCGCCTCGAACGAGGAGGGGCTGCGGTTCGCGCTGGCGCGGGGCTTCACGGAGGTGGAGCGGTATGTGCTGCCGGGGGACACGATCCCGTTCGTGACGCTGCGACTGGCCTGACCGGACGTACAGGGCAAGGAATCTGACGTCTCGTCAGATCGTGGCGTCACGGCTCTGGGAACCTCCGCCCCCCGGCGCTACCCTCCGCGCATGATACGGACGGTGGTGTGGGGAACCGGGAATGTCGGGCGGGCGGCCATCCGGGCCGTGGACGCCCATCCCGGGCTCGAACTCGCGGCGGTCCTCGTCGCCGACCCGGCGAAGGTGGGCCGGGACGCGGGCGCGCTCGCGGGCCTCGGGCACGAGCTCGGCGTGGCCGCGACCGACGACGTCGGGGCGGTCCTGGGCGCGCGTCCGGGGGCCGTGGTGTACGCGGCCTCCGGGGACGTGCGGCCCGACGGCGCCCTGGAGGACGTGGTGCGGGCGGTGGCGGCGGGGGCGGTGGTGGTGACGCCGTCGCTGTACCCGCTGTACGACCCGCGCAGCGCCCCGCCCGAGTTCCGCGACCCGGTGCTCGCGGCGGTGGCCGAGGGCGGCGGCTCGCTCTTCGCCTCCGGGGTGGACCCGGGCTGGGGCAACGACGTGCTGCCGCTCCTGGTGAGCGGCCTGGGCACGACCGTGGACGCGGTCCGCTGCCAGGAGATCTTCGACTACTCGACGTACGAGCAGGAGTTCTCCGTGCGCGAGCTGATCGGGATGGGCAAGCCGCTCGACTACGAGCCGCCGATGCTCTTCCCGTCCGTCCCGACGATGGTGTGGGGCGGGCAGATCCGGCTGATGGCGCGGGCGCTCGGCGCCGAGGTGGAGGAGATCCGCGAGACGGTGGACCGCCGGCCGCTCGGATCGACCGTGCGGACGCGGACGATGGGCGTCTTCGAGGCGGGCACGCAGGGCGCGGTCCGCTTCGAGGTGCAGGGGATCGTCGGCGGTGAGCCGCGGATCGTGATCGAGCACGTGACCCGGATCCACCCGTCCTGCGCCCCCGACTGGCCGGTGCCGCCGGACGGCGCCGGGGCGCACCGGGTGATCGTCGAGGGCCGGCCGCGGATCGAGGTGACGGTGGCGGCGACCGACGAGGGCGAGAACCGGGCGGCCGGCGGGAACGCGACGGCGGTGGGACGCCTCGTCGGGGCGATCGACTGGCTGACGGCGGCCGGACCGGGGCTGTACGACGCGCTGGACGTGCCGATACGCCCGGCGGTGGGCAAGCTGGGAAGGAGACCACGGTGATCATCGACATTCCCGAGGGGCAGGAGCCGATCGGGTACGTGTGGGGCGACATGGTCCCGGAGATCGGGACGGCGGCGGCGAACTTCTCGCTCTCGGTGTACGCCCATACGACCCTGGGGCTGCGCGAGTTCGAGGCGGCGCGGCTGCGGATCGCGCAGATCAACGGCTGCGGCTTCTGTCTGGACTGGCGTACGGACCGGGACGGGGAGAAGGTCGAGGAGGGCTTCGACGAGGTGGTCGCGGCCTGGCGGACGACGGAGGTGTCGGACGCCTTCGACGCGCGGACCCGGCTCGCGGCGGAGTACGCGGAGCGGTACGCGCTCGACCACCACGGCCTGGACGAGGAGTTCTGGGCGCGGATGACGGCGCACTACAGCCAGGCGGAGATCGTGGAGCTGACGATGAGCCTGGGTTCGTGGCTGGCCTTCGGGCGGCTGAACCGGGTGCTCGGGCTCGACGAGGTGTGCGTGCTGCCGACGGGGTGAGCCCGGACGCACGGGAAGGCCGGCCGGTGCGCGAACCGGCCGGCCTTCGCGTGGGGCGGGTCACTCAGAAGTCCTCGGCGATGATGCGCTCCATGTTGCGTTCGGCGAGGGCGGTGATGGTGACGAAGGGGTTGACGCTGGTGTTGCCGGGGATCAGGGAGCCGTCGACGACGTAGAGGCCCTGGTAGCCGTGGAGGCGGCCGTGGTTGTCGGTGGCGCGGTCGAGGACGGCGCCGCCGAGGGGGTGGTAGGTGAGGTGGTCGCCCCAGATCTTGTACGCGCCGAAGAGGTCGGTGCGGTAGATCGTGCCCTCCTTGGCGTTGATCTTGTCGAAGATGGACTTCGCCATGTCGATGGAGGCCTGCTTCCAGGACCGGTCCCAGCTGAGGTCGACGCGGCCGGCGGCCTGGTTCCAGGTGAACTCGGCGCGGTGCGGGGTGCGGGTGATGGAGAGGTAGAAGGAGGCGTAGGTCTCGATGCCGGTGGGCAGCGGGGCGACCTCGGCGAAGGCGCCGCCCGCGTTCCAGTTGTCGATGCCGGCGGTGGGCATGGCGGACTGGAGCTTTCCGGTGGGGTCCCACATGTGGTTGGCCCGGCCGCACATGACGTTGCCGTTGTCGCCCCAGCCCTTGCCGATGTGCTCGTTGAGGGCGGGCAGGGCGCCGGTGGCCTTGAGGCGGGTGAGGAGCTTGCTGGTGCCGACGCTGCCGGCGGCGAAGAAGACCCGGTCGGCGCGGACGGTCTTGGCGGCGAGGACGGCGCCGGTGGTGTCGATCTGCTCGATGGCGACGGTGTAGCCGCCGGCGGCGGCCGGGGCGACCGAGGTGACGCGGTGGAGGGCGGAGACGGTGACCCGGCCGGTGGCGGCGGCCCGGGCGAGATAGGTCTTCTGGAGGCTCTTCTTGCCGTGGTTGTTGCCGTAGATGACCTCTCCGGCGAGGGCGGACTTCGGTACGGCTCCGGCGGCCTCCTGCTTCATGTAGTCCCAGTCGTAGACGTTGGGCACGAAGACGAAGGGGAAGCCGGAGCGCTGGGCGTGCTTGCGGCCCACGCGCGCGTACTGGTAGGCGTCGGTGCTCTCCCACCAGGCCTCGTCGACGGAGGTGACGCCGAGGCCCGCGTTGGCGCGCGGGTAGTAGGTGGCGTACATCTCGGCCGGGTCGACGGTGGGGAGGATCTCGGGGAAGCGCTCGCGGAGCGGGGTGACGGCCATGCCGCCGTTGACGAGGGAGCCGCCGCCGATGCCGCGGCCCTGGTAGACGGTGATGCCGGCGAAGTCCTCGGCGTCGAGGATGCCGGTGTGCCGGGGCACGTCCTTGTCGAGGGGGAAGCCGAGGAACTGGCTCAGCGGCTGCTTGGTGCGGGTGCGCAGCCAGAAGGAGCGGTAGTCGGGGGTGGTGGTGTTGGCGAAGATCTTGCCGTCGGGCCCGGTGGTGTCCCAGGCCATGCCCATCTCGATCATGTGGACGTCGACGCCGGCGCGGGCCAGGCGGAGGGCGGCGACGGAGCCGCCGTAGCCGGTGCCGACGACGAGGGCGCGCACGTGGGAGCCGTCGGGAAGGGGACAGATGTTCAGGCCGGGGCCCTCGGCCCGGGCGGGGGTGGTGAGGGTGCCGGCCAGGGCGGCGGCACCGAGAACGGAACCTGTTCCCGTCAGGAAGCGGCGGCGGCTGACTCCGTGGATTCCCTGGGCGGACAGGGGGTGTTCACTCATGTGATCTTCCTCACTCGTGAGTGAATGGGAACACGTTCTACGACTGGCCGCCGAGGAAGTCACGAGAAACCGACGGGTAACTTCTGGCCGGATACGCCCTCTTGATCGCTCCGCGGGATACGCCGCGCGAAGGCACCGGGGCCGTACGGGGGGTGTTTCCGGCTCGCGGGCGGAGAGGTGGGGTCCGACACCCGCGAGCCGGTGCCAGGGGGGCGAGGCCCGCCCGGTCGGAGGCGTCAGGCGCGGGCCGGGGCCGGGGTGGGGGTCGCCTCGCGGGAGCTGCCGGTGGCGAGGGCCGGGGCGGGACGGACCGGGCCTTCGAGGAGGCGGCGCAGGAGAGCGGTGCGGCGGGCCGGGCCGTCGCCGTCGACATCGGCGAGGAGCGCGGAGAGGACGGCTATACGGGCCTGGCCGGCGCGGAGGGTGCCGGTCAGCAGGCCGCCGTTGGCGACGAGGTCGACGGCGCCGCCGCCGGTGTAGATCTCGGCGAGCGGGCCGGCCGGGACACGGGTGGTGACGGCGACGAGGACGCCCCGCGCGGTGGCCTCGGCGACGGCCTCGGCGATCTCCGGGGTGGCGTTGCCGGCGCCGGTGGCGACGAGCACGATGCCGCGGGCCCCGGCGGCGAGGGCCGCGTCGAAGTGGAGCCGGTCGCCGTCGGTGTGGTGGAAGACGACGTCCACCCGGGGCAGCGCGCCGCGGCCCGCGTCCGGGTCGGCGGTGCGGGCGGCGGACGGCAGCGGGAGGACGGCCGGGCGGTCCGGGAGGCGCTCGATGTCGACGCGGGAGAAGCCGACCCGGCCCAGGCGCTCGGCCGACGGGTCCGAGAAGGCGTCGGCGGCGAGGGTTCGGGTCTTCACGGTGCCGCGGGCTGCGTGGACGCGGCCGTCGAAGACGACGAGGACGCCGAGGTCGCGGACGGTCGCGGCGACCTGGAGGGCGTCGTACAGATTGCCGGGGCCGTCGCCGTCGCCGGTGCCGAAGGGGCGCTGGGCGCCGGTGAGGACGACCGGACGGGCGTCGTCGTGGTGGAGGTCCAGGAGGAAGGCGGTCTCCTCCAGGGTGTCGGTGCCGTGGGTGACGACGATGCCGTCGACGCCCGGGTCCGCCAGGGTCTCGTGGACCGCGCGGAGCAGCACGAGCTGGTGGGCGGCGGTGAGGAGCGAGCTGTTGACGTTGAAGAGGTCGCGGACCTCGACGGTCACGCCCTCGGGCAGCGGGGCGGTGGCGAGGACGTCGTCGCCGGAGGCGTCGGCCGCGTAGCCGGTCCCCTGCCAGCGGCTGGCGATGGTGCCGCCGGTGCTGATGACGACGATCCGCCGCGGGCTTCCGTCGTTCGTCCGCTGCATGTCCGCCGCCTCTCCGTGCCTGGTGTGCCACGGCCCCACCCGGTTCCGGGGCCATCTCGGCAACGGTAGGCCAAAGAGGGGGGCATTCGATTGCCAATGTGGGCGCAGAATTGTTTCTGTGTGGCAGATAATGGCGCCATGGACCGAATCGATCTCCACATCTTGCGCGAGCTCCAGCAGGACGGCCGGCTGAGCAACCAGGAGCTCGCCCAGCGGGTCGGACTGAGCCCCTCCCCCTGTCTGCGCCGGGTGCGCCAGCTGGAGCAGGACGGGGTGATCCGGGGGTACCGGGCGATCATCGACCCGGAGGCGGTGGGCCGGGGCTTCGAGGTGCTGGTCTCCGTCGAGGTGAAGCGGGACCGGGAGACGGTGGAGGCCTTCGAGGCGGCGCTCCAGTCGATTCCGGACGTCATCGAGGCGTACCGCCTCTTCGGCAGCCCGGGGTGCCTGCTGCGGATCGCGGTGGCGGACCTCTCGGCGTACGAGCGGCTGTGGATCGAGCAGCTGACGGCGCTGGCCGGGGTCACCGAGGTGAACTCCCAGATCATCATGAAGCGGATCAAGGAGCCGAAGGGGATGCCGGTGGACCTCCGGGGCGCCTGAGGTCGAAGTGGCGCCATTCACCCGTGAGCGGTTGCCACGTATGCGAGAACGTCACCGAATGGCTCTTTGTCCGTAACACGACAACCCCCTCTCTCGTGCGAACCTCCCGGATGACACGAAGTCAACACGCGTAGACCGCCGCCCTCGAGCCGGGCACACGGCGGTCGCCCGCGTGCCCGTCCCCGGGAAAGGGCCCCCATGTCGGTTGCACGGATACGCAGTTGGAAGGTCTGGGCGGCGATGTCGGCCGCCGTCGTCGGCCTCACGCTCCCCACGGTCACGGCGACCCCCGCCGCCGCCACCACGACCGCGTACGACTCCACGTACTACAAGAACGCCGTCGGCAAGACCGGCACCAGCCTCAAGTCGGCGCTGCACACCATCATCAGCACCCAGAACAAGATCTCGTACAGCGCGGTCTGGAACGCCCTGAAGGTCACCGACCAGGACCCGAACAACACCAACAACGTCATCCTGCTGTACAGCGGCGTCTCGCGCAGCAAGTCCCTCAACGGCGGCGACGTCGGCGACTGGAACCGCGAGCACGTGTGGGCCAAGTCCCACGGCGACTTCGGCACCTCGACAGGACCGGGCACGGACCTGCACCACCTGCGCGCCTGCGACGTCCAGGTCAACAGCATCCGCGGCAACAAGGACTGGGACTTCGGCGGCAGCCCGGTCGGCGGCGCCACCGGCAGCTACACCGACTCCGACTCCTTCGAGCCGCGCAACGCCGACAAGGGCGACGTGGCTCGTATGATCCTCTACATGGCCGTCCGCTACGAGGGCGACGACGCCTGGGCCGACCTGGAGCCCAACGAGTCGACCAGCAACGGCAGCAGCCCCTGGCACGGCCGTCTCTCGGTCCTGAAGCAGTGGAACGAGCAGGACCCGCCGAGCGCCTTCGAGGAGCGTCGCAACGACGTCATCTTCAACACGTACCAGGGCAACCGGAACCCCTTCATCGACCACCCGGAGTGGGTCGAGGCGATCTGGTAGTCCGTCAGGACCGCGGGTCCGGCTCCCCGTCCGGCGGGAAGCCGGACCCCCGGTTTTGGATTGTCGGAGGTTCATCAATACGATCCGCCGATGATCACGAGAAAACGGCTGGCGACCGGGGCCTGCGCGCTGCTCGTCGCCCTGACCGCCGCGCTGCTGCCCACGAGCGCCTCCGCCGACGAACCGGCGGCGAAGGAATCCCCCAAGGTCGAGCTGGTGCTCGACGTCAGCGGCTCCATGCGGGCCAAGGACATCGACGGCAAGTCCCGGATGAGCGCCGCCAAGCAGGCCTTCAACGAGGTCCTCGACGCGGTCCCGGAGGAGGTACGGCTCGGAATCCGCACGCTCGGCGCCGACTACCCCGGCGACGACCGCAAGCGCGGCTGCAAGGACACCCGCCAGCTGTACCCGGTCGGGCCGCTCGACCGGACCGAGGCGAAGACCGCCGTCGCCACCCTCGCCCCCACCGGCTGGACCCCGATCGGCCCGGCCCTGCTCGGCGCCGCCGACGACCTCGGCGAGGACGGGGCGACCAAGCGGATCGTCCTCATCACCGACGGCGAGGACACCTGCGCCCCGCTCGACCCCTGCCAGGTGGCCCGCGAGATCGCCGCCAAGGGCATCCACCTCGTGATCGACACCCTGGGCCTGGTCCCGGACGCCAAGACCCGGCAGCAGCTCACCTGCATCGCCGAGGCCACAGGAGGCACGTACACCTCCGTCCACCGCACCGACGAACTCTCCCGCCGGGTCCGCCAGCTGGTGGACCGCGCCGCCGACCCGGTGGTGACCCCGGTCGCCACCGAGGGCGCCGGGCGCTGCGCGGACGCCCCGCAGCTCACGCCGGGCCTCTACACGGACCGGGAGACCTTCGGCGAGCACCGCTGGTACAAGGTCGACCTGCTGCCCGGCCAGGAACTGCGCGCCTCCGTCAGCGTCTCCGCCGACCGCGCCGTCGACAACGACTACGGGGTGCTGCTGCGTGCCGTCACCCGGCACGGCCGGGAGATCGTGCGCGGCTCGGAGGCCGGCGACGGCCGCACCGACGTCATCTCCACCGGACTGCGCTACCCGAAGCCGGAGGCGGAGGACGCGGACATGGACGGCGAGGGGAAGCCGGCCGCCGAGACCGTCTGCCTCCAGGTCAGCAACTCCTTCTCCGCTCCCCCGGCGGTGAAGACCACGCCCGGCATGCCGATCGAGCTCACCGTCGACATCGTCGACGGCCCGGCCGACGCCTCGGACGTCGCCTCCTTCGGCCTCGGCCGCGGCTGGTGGCTGCTCGGCGCGCTCGTGCTCGCCGGCTTCCTCGCCGGTCTGATCTGGGGCTGGCTGTCCCGCTGGCGCGTCGCCGTCTGGAGGACCCACTGATGCGTACCGTACGGATGCTCGCGGCGGCCGCCCTCGCCGGCGCCGCCCTGCTCGGCCCCGCCGCGCCGGGCGCCCTCGCCGACACGCCCACGCCCACGGCCTCGGCCGGCGAGGAGTCGGGGCCCACGGAGGCCGGCACCACCTTCCGCACCGCCGCCGCCTTCCGGCCCGGTCAGGAGGCCACCGCGCAGGCGGCGACGGGCGACTACCTGTACTGGGCGTTCCCGGCCGACACCGGCGAGCGGCCCACCGTCAAGGCGACGGTGACGCTGCCGGAGAGCGGACTGCGGCACGGCCCGGCCACCTGGCGGGTCGACGTGTACGACGGGCTGCGCCGCCGTCAGCCGTGCATGTACGGCGCCCAGTCGCGTACCGCCGCGAAGGAGGCCGCCTCGCTGGAGCTCGCCTGTGTGCTGCGGCCGGTGCGGGCCTCCGCCGACGCCTGGGCGAACGACCCGCTGCCGGGCAGCTACTACGTGCGGCTGACCGTCACCGGGCTGCCGGAGGAGGACCTCGGCCAGTCGTTCTCGGCCCGCATCGGCGTCGACATCTCCGACAAGGGCGGCGCGTACGCCACCGACGGGGCGCTCGCCGCGCCGCTGGTGCCGGGGGCCACCACGGCGGACCTGGCCGAGCAGGCCGAGGAGGAGGGCCGCCGGACCGCCGTGGAGGCGGCCGCGCCCGAGGACGGCTGGTCCTCCGGCCGGTGGTCCGACCGCTGGATCTGGACCGCCGCCGGCGGTGTCCTCGCCGCGCTCGCGGGCATCGGGGGCTACGTCCTGACCAGGGGTACGGGCCGCCCGCCGCGGGTGCCGCCCGCCGCCTGAGCCACCCCTTCCGAAGGCCCCCGTCGCGAGCGCGGCGGGGGCCTTCGCGCGGACCTGGGCACGCCTCCGGGGCGCTTCTTCCGAAGGGGAGCAGGGACATGAACGCGATCGGCACCGTCATCGGCGGGCGTTACGGCGGCTCCGATCCGCCCGCTCTCGTCCTTCGCCATGCCGTCACCATCCCCTTCGCCTCACGAACCATCCGGGTCACGGCATGCGGCGGGCCCCTTCGAGGACCGCCTGCCGGATGCGGTGGTAGGTGCCGCAGCGGCAGATGTTGCGGAGCTCGTCGAGGTCGGCCTCGGTGACCTCGCGGCCTGCCTCCCGGGCCCGGCGGACCGCGTCGACGGCCGCCATGATCTGGCCGGGCTGGCAGTAGCCGCACTGGGCGACGTCGAGGTCCAGCCAGGCCTCCTGCATCGGGTGGAGCTCGGCGCCGACGGTGTCGGGGAGGCCCTCGATGGTGGTGACCTCGTCGTCGTCGGCGAGCTCGCCGACGGGCACGGCGCAGGGTGTGAACGCCTTGCCGTTCAGATGGCTCGTACAGGCCCGGCAGACGCCGACCCCGCAGCCGTACTTCGGTCCGGTGACGCCGAGGACGTCCCTGAGGACCCACAGGAGCCGGACGTCGGACTCGACCTCGGCGGTGACGGCCTTGCCGTTGAGGATGAAGGTGTGCTGGGGCACGGGGAGCTCCGGGAGGGGTCAGAGGACGCGGTCGCGGCCGTCGGTCGGGGAGGCCGGGACCGGCGGGACGGCCGGCGTGGGCGTGAAGGCGAGCGGGGCGGTGTGGTTGACCGGGAAGACCGTCGGCATGGTGCCGGTCGCCCGGCCGTACGCGCCCGCGACGGCCGCCATCGCCGCGGCGACGGCCAGCTCGCCCGCCCCGCCGGGCTTGTCGCCCGTCGGCGGCATGACGACGATCTCCAGCTCGGGCGGGGTGTTCCACTGCCGGGTGTAGTAGTAGTTGTCCCAGCTGGACTCCAGGAAGGCGCCGTCCTTCAGGTGCAGCCCCGAGGTGAGCGCGAGGGCGATGCCGTCGGAGATGCCGCCCATCATCTGGGCCTCCAGGCCGCGCGGGTTGACGGCGAGGCCGACGTCGACCGCGCAGACCACCTTGGTGACGCGGGGGCCGGTGTACGCGTTCGGCACGGTACGTCCGGTGGTCGCGGGCCGGCAGTCGATCTCGGCGAGCACCGCCACGTACGAGTGGTACTCGGGGTGCACGGCGATGCCTTGCCCGGTGCCGGGCTCCATCGGCCGTCCCCAGCGGCCCAGTCGGGCGACCTCGTCGAGAACGGCCCTGGCCCGGGACTCCTTCGCCAGGCGGCGGCGCAGGGCGTAGGCGTCCTCGCCCAGGCGGCGGGCCAGTTCGTCGATGACGAGTTCCTGGGCGGTGCGCACGTTCGGCGAGTAGATGTTGCGCATCGAGCCGGTGTTGTAGCCCTTGTCGGTCTCGGCGAGGAGCTGGGTGGTGACGCCGAGGTGGTAGGGGCTGATCTGGGTGAGCTGGAACATCGTCTCGGAGAAGGTGAGGTCGGCGACCGGCAGCCGGGCCGCCTCCGCCGTCAGGACCTCGCCGATGCCGTGCCCGAAGTCCGTGGCGACGGAGGTGTGCCGCTGCTCGTACGTGAGCACCTCGCCGAGCGAGTAGGTGGCGCGGACCCGGGAGGTCGACATGGGGTGGGTACGCCCCTGCCGGAAGTCGTCGGTGCGGTGCCACATGAGCTTCACCGGCTTGCCGAGCTTCTTCGAGATCTCGGCGGCCTCGTGGGCGGCGTCGTGGAAGAGCTTGCGGCCGAAGGAGCCGCCGCCCTCGGTGACGTGCACCTTCACGGCGGAGACGGGCAGGCCGAGGCGGAGCGCGAGCTGTTCCTGGGCGACGATCGGCGCCTTCAGCGAGCCCCAGATCTCGGCGGAGTCCGGGCGGACGTCGGCGATGGCGCAGTTGGGCTCCAGGGCGCCGTTGCTGGCGAAGTGGAAGGTGAAGCGGGCGTCGACGGCCTTGGTGAGCAGCGGCAACGGCGGGACGACGAGCGGGAGTTCGGCGCGGCGCAGCTCGGCGAGGACGGTGGCGTCGGTGGCGTCCTCGGCGGTGCCGGGACCCCAGTCGACGTCGAGGGCGCGGACGGCGTCGACGCACTGGCCGAAGGTGCGGGCGCGGACGGCGACGCCGGTGGAGACGGTGACGACGTCGGTGACGCCCGGCATGGCCCGTACGGCGTCGAGGTTGGCGACGGAGCGGACGGTGCCGTTGATGGTGGGCGGGCGGCAGACCATGGTCGGCAGGGCGCCGTCGACCTGGAGGTCCATGGCGAACTTCTTGCGGCCGGTGACGGCGTCGAGCCCGTCGAGCCGGCTGCGGGCGGTGCCGATGACCCGGAAGTCCTCGCGGTCCTTGAGGGTGACGGTGACGGCGGAGTCCGCCACGGCGGCGGCCCTGGCGGCGAGTTCGCCGTAGCCGAGGACGGCGCCCGCCGGGGAGAGGACGGCGCCCGCCTTGGTGGTGAGGGTGGAGACGGCCTCACCCAGGACGAGGGAGGCGGCGTGCAGGAGCCGGCCGCGGGCGACGGCGGCGGCGACCCGGATCGGGGTGTAGGTGGAGACGGTGGTGTTGGAGCCGCCGGTCAGCTGGTTGAAGAGCAGCTCGGGACGGGCGTCGGCGAGGGTGACCTTCACCTTCTCCAGGGGGATGTCCAGTTCCTCCGCGATGAGCATGGCGGAGGAGGTGGTGACGCCCTGGCCGACCTCGGCGCGCGGCAGGGCGAAGTGGACGGTGCCGTCGGGGTCGAGGCGGAGGGTGATGAGGTGGCTGGTCGGCAGAGCGGCCAGGGTCAGCAGGTCGTTGAGGTCGAGGAGTTCGGCCGGCCCCGGCAGCGAGGGGACGACGGCCTCGGCGGTCGCCGGGGCGACGGCCTCGGCGCCGACCTGGGCGGCGACGGTGAGGGTGGGCGCGGCGAGCACATAGCCGAGGAAGCGGCGCCGGCCGATGCCGGGCGTCTCGCCGGCGCCGGCCGGGGGACTCTGCTCGTTCGCGTCGTTCGCGCGCGCGGGATGCCGCCTGGCCATGAGGGGTGCCTTTCGACGCTGCCGTACCGGCCCGAGGGGACCGGTCTCCTTCTCGGGTGCGGGGGCGATCATCGCGCATCCAGGGCCCGCGCGGGACCACTTCGGTGCGGATTCGGCGAAGATCCTCGCTGGTCAGAGGCGTTTTCAGTCAGGTCCGCCGGATTTCTCCCGCCGCTCCTGCGACACGGTCGCCGCCGACGGCGGCTGCTGGACGCGCAGCTCGACGCGGCACCGCTGGACCGGGGGATGCTCTGGGGTGCGGGACGGGGCGGGTGACCGGGCATCTGCGGGGCTGGGCGCGGAGGTGTTCGGCATCGACCTCTCCCCCGGGATGGTCGCGGTGGCCCGCGGGGCGCATCCGGGGCTCCTGGCTCCTGGCTCCGGGCTCCGCTTCGAGGTCGGGTCGATGAGCTCGGCGGCGCCCTGGCCCGGTACTCGACCGTCCCCCTGGACGATCCGGAACTCGCCGCCGTCTTCGTCGAGTTCGCGCGTGTCCCGGCCCCGGGCGGGCTGCTCCTGCTCGCCTTCAAGGTGACCACGGGCCCGGAGCGGGAGCGGCGCCGCCTGGAGCGGGCGTACGGGCACGCGGTGGACCTCGACGTCTACCGCTGGGCCACGGAGCGGATCGTACGGCTCCTGGGCACCGCGGGCCTGGTGGAGTCGGCGCGGCTGGTGCGGGAGCCGGACGCCACCGACGCCTCGCCCCAGGGCTTCGTCCTGGCGCGGAGGCCGCGCAGGTCGCGCAGGGCCTGAACGCGGCGGGCGTTCATCCGGCCGCCGCAGGAGCGGAGCTGGTGCCGGGAGACGCGGGCCCGCTGACCGCCGCCCGCGATGAGGGCGTTCACCGAGACCATCGGGTCGCCGCCGACCGAACGGGCGAGCAGCGCGCCCACCACGACCGGGCCGAGGGCGACCACCAGGGCGGTGCCGGTGGCGGAGGCGCGGCGGAGGGGGCGGGGGCGGCGCGGGCTGCGGAGGCTCATGTGTCCAGTTCAGCCGCCGGCGGCGCCTGGCGGATGCGCCGGTGTACTCAGGGGAGGTGGGCGCCGTACTCAGGGCCGCGCACCCGCAGGTGCCGTCAGTCGGTGCGGCGGGCGCGTGCGTGGGCCCGGACGCCCAGGGCCGTCGCGGCGAGGCCGACGAGCAGGGCCACGTAGGCGCCGCCGAGGCCGTTGCCGGTACCGAGGCCGCCGTCGGCGGTGGCCGCGACCACGGCGCCCAGGACGACGGCGACCGGTCCTGCGGCGAGGGCGAGCCGCGCTCCGCGACGGGCGGTGGGGCGGGTGAGGGCGCGCCACGCGGCGACCAGACCGATCAGACCGATCACCGCGCCGGCGGACGCGGCCAAGCGGCCGACGCTGAAGGTGGTGACGGACGCGGCGAGGGTCTGGGCGGGGGCGGACGCGACGGCGGAGGCGGCGGTCGCGACGACCGCGAGCACGGCGGCCGTGCCGGTGGCGAGCAGGCGGCGGACGTTCATGGGACGGCTCCTCTTCTTCGTACGACTCTGCTGGATGCGGCTCTGGTCGGTACGGCTGCGCCGGGTGCAGGTCCGCTCGGTACGGCCCCGCTCGGTTCGCCCCCGCTCGGGTTCGGCCCCGCCGGGTGCGGCGCTCCCGCTCCGGACGGCTCCTCGCCGTGCGACCAGGTGCCCCGAGCATGTCCCCCTGGCCCCGTCCCGGTCGTCCGCCCGCCGTGGACACTTCGTCTGCCGCGCTCGCGGTACCGGGCGCTCGCCTACTGCGTCCGTGGTAGGCGGTGGCTCGTCCCCGGGGCCGACTCCCCGGCCTGCCGGTCCGGTTAGGGTGCGCCCATGGCGGAAGTGGGAGCGAGGGCCCGGCGGCGGTACGTGGACACGGCCGTCGCGGCGGGAGTGACGGCGGCGCTGCTGGTCACGGCGGCCTCCGGTGACCGGCCGGGTCCCGCGCTCGCCGTGGCCGGGTACGGCCTGCTGGCGGTCGGCGGGCTCGCGCTGGAGGCGCGGCGGCGGGCCCCCCGGGTGGTGCTCGCGGTCACCGGCGCGTGCGCGGTCGGGTATCAGGCGGCCGGGTTCGACGTGCCGGTCGTGGCCTTCCTGTTCGCCGTGTACGCGGCCGTACGGGCCGGGCACCGCAAGGTCACGGTGGTGGCGAGCGTGCTGATGCTGGCCGCGCTGCCGGTGGCCGCTCTGCTGTCGGGCCCCGCCGACGCGGGCGAGGCGTTCGCACGGGCTCGGGGCGCGCTGGAGATCGCCTGGCTGCTCGCGGCGGGCGCCGCGGGCGAGGCGCTGCGGCAGGCCGAGCGGCGGGCGGACGAGGCGGAGCGGACCCGGGAGGAGGTGGCGCGGCACCGGGCCGACGAGGAACGGCTGCGCATCGCCCGGGAGTTGCACGACTCGCTCACGCACCAGATCTCGGTGATCAAGGTGCAGTCGGAGGTGGCCGTCCATGTGGCCCGCAGGAGAGGCGAGGAGGTGCCGGCGGCGCTGCTGGCGATCCAGGAGGCGGGGCGGGAGGCCAGTCGGGAGCTGCGGGCGACGCTGGAGGCGCTGCGCGACGACGCCACCGCGCCGCCGCGCGGCCTCGACGACGTGCCGGAACTGGTCGAGCGGGCGCGGGTGTGAGGGCTTGAGGCGACGCTGAGCGTGGCAGGGCGGCCTGCGGACGTGCCGACGGCGGTGGACCGGACGGTGTACCGGATCGTCCAGGAGTCGCTGACCAACGTGGCGCGGCACGCGGACGCGGCCACGGCGAGCGTGCGGATCGACTGCCGCCCGGAGGCCCTGACCGTCAGGGTCGAGGACGACGGCCTGGCGACCCCGTCCCTGCCGCCGGTGCCGGGGCTCGGTCTGCTGGGCATGCGGGAGCGGGTGACCGCGCTCGGCGGCCTGCTGACCGCGGGGCCGCGCGACGGCGGCGGCTTCGCGGTCCGGGCCGAGCTGCCGGTGGAGCGGCCGCTGTGATCCGGGTCCTGCTCGTCGACGACCAGCCGCTGATCCGCAGCGGTTTCCGCGCCCTGCTCGATCTGGAGGACGACATCGAGGTGGTGGCCGAGGCCGCCGACGGCCGGGAGGCGCTGTCCCTGGTCCGCGCGCACCTGCCGGACGTGGCGCTCGTCGACGTCCGGATGCCCGTGCTCGACGGGATCGAGACGACCCGGCGGATCGCCGGGGATCCGGCACTCGCCGGGGTGCACGTGGTGATCCTCACCAACTACGGCCTGGACGAGTACGTCCTGGACGCGCTGCGTGCCGGTGCCGCCGGATTCCTCGTCAAGGACGTGCTGCCGGAGGACTTTCTGCACGCCGTGCGGGTGGCGGCGCGTGGTGACGCGCTCCTCGCGCCGTCGATCACCCGCAGGCTCATCCACCACTGCCTCGCCCGGCCGCCGGCCGTCGCCGCCGCGGGTGCGCCGGGTCTCGACGAGCTGACCGGCCGGGAGCGCGAGGCCGTCGTCCTGGTGGCGCGCGGGCTGTCGAACGACGAGATCGCCGCCCGCATGGTGATCAGTCCGCTGACCGCGAAGACGCATGTCAACCGGGCCATGACGAAGCTGGGCGTCCGGGACCGGGCCCAACTGGTGGTGCTCGCCTACGAGTCCGGTCTCGTCGCCCCGCAGGAGTGGTGACGCGCGGGGCCGGGTGGGTCGGGCGGGCCGGGAGCCGTAGCGTACGGGGGCAGATGTCCGTACGCAGCTGAGGAGTACTCGCATGGCCGACTACCGAGTCGAGACCGAACGCACCGGATACCGCCGGTGGACCGCCCGCAACGACCGGGGCGCGGAGGTGTTGATGGCCGCCGCCGACGACGAGGGGGCGCAGCCCTCGTTCACGCCGGTGGAGCTGCTGCTCGCGGCGATGGCGGGGTGCGGGGGCCTGGTGGTCGACCGGACGGCGCGGGCCGTCGAGCACGACGGGCTGCGGATCGTGGTGGAGTCGGTGTCGGCGCCGGAGGACGAGGGGCGGATCGGGCGGATCCGGGTGAGCTACGAGGTCGAGCTGCCGGAGTCGAATCCGAAGGCGGCGGAGGTGTTCGCGCGCGGGGTGCGGCTCACGCACGAGAACTTCTGCACGGTGAGCCGCACGGTGGAGCACGGGGCGCGGGTGGAGGCGATCCTGCCGGACGGCACGGTCGGCTTCGAGGGCTGACCCCTGCCCCTCCCCCCGGCGGTCAGTACGGCCAGAGCGCGCGGACGTGGGCGAGCGGGTCGGCGGCGACGCGGCTCTCGGTGTCCCAGAGCATCGTGGCGCGGCCGCCGGGGGTGTAGCGGGGCCAGTCGGCGCCGGGGTCCTGGTCCTTGACGAAGGCGACCCAGGCGCGGTGGACGGCGTCGGCGAGGGTCTGCGGCGGGGTGGCGCCGGCGACTTCGGGGACGCCTTCGGCGTCGAGGAGGTCGAAAGCGAAGGGCAGGTCCAGGCAGTGGAGGGCGAGGCCGAGGACGGGTGAGCGCCAGGTGAACTCGTAGAGCCAGGTGGGGTGTTCGCGGGCGGCGCGGGCGTCGGCGACGGCGAGGTTCGGGGCCCGGAACAAGACGTCGGTGAGCGCCTTCCCGAAGAGGGCCGGTTCCGGCGCGCCGGGGTGGGCGGCGGCGAACGCCGCCGCGCGCGCCTCGTCGAGGCCGAGGGCGCCGAGGAGGACGGGCAGCGGTACGCCGTCCGGGGCGGGGATCATCGAGAACTCGTCGGCGGTGAAGCCCAGCAGGAGCGGGACTCCGGCGCCCGCGCCGCCGGCGGTGAGGGCCTCGGCGGGCGGTACGGGGATGAGCTCGCCGTCCGCGAAGGGGGCGAGGGCCGGCATCGGCGGGAGTCCCTCGCGGTCGGGCCCGTCCTCGGCGAGCCGGTCCTGGAGGGCGAGGAGTGCGTCGTCGCTCAGGTCGCGCAGGGCCTCGGCGGTGGCGGGCAGGCCGGTGCGGGCGGTGAGGAGGCGGGCGGCGGCGCGGGCGGTCTCCGGGCCGTCGGGGCGCAGGACGGCGCCGGAGACGGCGAGCGCGCCGCGGAAGAGGCCCCGCGCGGCGGGGACGGCGAGGAGGGTGAGGACGGCGCCGCCGCCGGCGGACTGGCCGGCGACGGTGACCTTGGCGGGGTCGCCGCCGAAGGAGGCGATGTTGTCGCGGACCCACTCCAGGGCGGCGATCCAGTCGCGGACCCCGCGGTTGGCGGGGGCGTCCTCCAGGTGCAGGAAGCCCTCGATGCCGAGCCGGTAGCCGAGGGAGACGAGGACGACGCCGTCGCGGTTGAACGCGGCGCCGTCGTACCAGGGGCTGGCGGCGGAACCGGCGACGTAACCGCCGCCGTGGATCCACACGAGCACCGGGAGGCCCTCGGCGGGGGCGGTGTCCGGCGTGAAGACGTTGAGGTTGAGGACGCCGGCGCCCGGGACGCTGGGCTCGGGGATGGTGGTGACCTCGGCGAACGGGCGGCGCTGCGCCGTCGGTCCGTAGGCGGTCGCGTCCAGGGGCTCGGTCCACGGCTCGGGCGGCTCGGGGGCGGCGAACCGGAGCGCGCCGACGGGCGGCTTGGCGTAGGGGATCCCGAGGAAGCGGTACGTACCGTCGGCGCGTCGCTCGCCGCGCACGGGGCCTCGGGTGGTGCTGACGAGGGGGCCGGTGGAGGTCATCGGGCGACTCCTGGAGGTGCGCGGGCCGGCGCGGCGGCGATGGGTGACCGCGTCAGGTTCGGGGCCCGGCAGCAGAGGCGTCAAGGGCTGGAACGGCGATGGTGACGCGTGTCACTGACACGAGTCAACGACAAGGTGCGGGGCCGGACGGCCCGTGGGCATGATGGAGCCATGACCGACCGGGACGACTTCCTGACGTGGGTCAGGACCGACCTCCAGGCCGCCGAACGGGCGCTGCACGACGGGGACCCGGCGCCGCGCCGGGCGCTCTGGTCGCGCCGCGAGCCGGTGAGCGTGCTGGGGGCCTGGTACAACGCCATCGGGCAGGAGGACGTGGACACGCTGTTCACGGCACTCGCCCGGCGCTTCTCCGACTGCGTCGACTACCGCGTCGAGGTGCTCAGCCACGACGTCGTCGGCGACATGGCCTACACCGCCTGCTTCGAGCACATCTCGGCGTCGGTGGACGGCGAGGCCCGCGTCTACACGCTGCGCGCCACCCAGACGTACCGCCGCGAGGACGGCGAGTGGCGGGTGGTCCACCGGCACGGCGACCTCGTCCAGGCCTGACCCTCGGCCGTAAGATCGCCTGCGGACGAGGGGGTCGACAGGTCGTGAAGTGGAGCATCGGCGGCGTCGTGGCCGGGCT
The DNA here is from genome assembly GCF_012927245.1 of Streptomyces sp. R302. Taxonomy (GTDB): domain Bacteria; phylum Actinomycetota; class Actinomycetes; order Streptomycetales; family Streptomycetaceae; genus Streptomyces. The sequence continues at coordinate 149,543 of NZ_JABBGE010000005.1, read as the reverse complement.
GATCGTGGGCGGCGGAGGGATCGGGCTCATGGTGGCCGGACTGGTGTGGAAGGGGCGCGCCACCCGCCCGTTCGCCGCCCGGCGCGCGGGCGTGATGGCCCACCGGGCGTACGTCCGCGACCTGACGCGCGCCACGGACCAGGCGATCGCCGCCGCCCGCCGGGCCGCCGGCGAGGGCGAGCCGGCGATCGTCACCGTCGAGGCCGTCGAGCGGCTGCTGCGCGAGCGGTACGGGCACGAGCACGTCGAGCGGCGGCACGCGGCGGCCGCCCTCCGCCGGGGCTTCCGCGAGCACGGCTGCGCGGCGGACTGCGTGACGGACGCCTACGGCTGAGCGCGGTGCCGCCCGGACCGGGTGCCCTGGCGGCGGCAGACGGACGCCTACGGCCGAGCCGCGCCGTCCGGGACCGGGGTGCCCTGGTGGTAGTAGAGGCGCAGGTTGCCGGCGGTGTCGCGGCGCCACAGGGAGGAGCGGCGGGCGCGGCGGCCGTCGATGACGGTCTCGTAGGTGAGGTGCACGACGCCGGGGGCGAGGATCGTGCCGGCGAAGGCGTCGGCGACGATGGGCGGACCGTCCTCGCCGCCGTGGAGTGCGGGCAGCGCGGCCATCATCTCCGCGTACGTCCAGCGCCGTCCGGAGGCGCCGACCTCGGTGAACTCCGGGTCGAACAGGGCCTCGGCGAGGGGCCGGGCGAGCCGGACGGCGGGGTCGTGCAGGCGGAGCTCGCCGGTGATCGCCTCGGCGATGTCCGGATGCTGATGGTCCGTCATGACAGCTTCACTCCCCCGTCGTGCCGTCGATGCGCTCGCGGAGCAGGTCCGCGTGGCCGTTGTGCCGGGCGTACTCCTCGATCATGTGGGCGAGGACGTAGCGGACCGAGTACGTCTCCTCCCCCAGGCGTCCGGTGACGTCCAGGGAGTCCGCCGCGTCGACGATCGCGCGGGAGCGGGCGCACTCGGCGTGCCAGACGCCGAAGTCGGCCTCGGCGTCGGCGTGCTCGACGTCGAAGTCGGCCCATTCGGTCGACCCGGGCCGGGTCCAGGGGCTGCGGCTCTCCTCCCCCGCGAGGACGTTGCGGAACCAGCCGCGCTCGACCTCGGCGGCGTGCCGGACCAGGCCGAGGAGGGAGAGTCCGGAGGGCGGCACGGCGCGCTCCTTGAGCTGCTCCGGGGTGAGCCCGGCGCACTTGAGCGCGAGGGTGTCCCGCTGGAACTGGAGCATGGCCGTGAGCGTGGCGCGCTCGTCGGCGGTGGCGGTGGGCACGGGTGTGCGGTCGTCGTTCCGGATCATGCGGGCATTCTGCCGGGTCCCGGGCGTCGGGGCGCGCGGGTTTTCAGGGGCCCGGCGGCGCGGCGGCGGCCTCGTCCCGCGTGACCGCCTCCTCGCCCTCGGCGTCCAGGGAGGCGGTCTCCGGGGCGTGGGCGACGGCGGTCTCGGCGTCGCCGGTGCGCGGCCGGTCCTCGCGGAGCCGGGAGAGCAGGAAGATCTTGCGGTCCATGGCGAGGCCGCTCTGTTCCGCGGGGCGGCGCCCCGGTACCGCGGGCGTTGCTTCCACGGCCTCGCCGTGTCCGGACGGGCAGTCCCCGAGCCGGCTGTGTGCGTCGCCCCGTACCGGTCCTCCGTCCCTCGTTCATGGTGCGCCCCGCAGGCGGCGACGGCATCCCGTCGGCGGGGCGCGGCGGCGGTCGATCGCCGATAGTGGAGGGATGAAGCGCTATCCGCTCATCGCCGAGCACGGCCTGGTGGGGGATCTGCAGACCGCCGCGCTCATCTCGGACGAGGGCGTCGTGGACTGGTTCGCGGCGCCCCGGTTCGACTCCCCGGGGGTGTTCTCGGCGCTCCTGGACCACGACCGGGGCGGCTGGTTCCGGCTCTCGGTGGACGGGCCGGGCGTGACGGTCAAACAGCTCTACTATCCGGACACGGCGATCCTGGTGACCCGGTTCATGTCGCCCGACGGGGTGGGCGAGTTGATGGACTGGATGCCGCCGGACCGGACCGGCAGGCCCACGGACCGGCACACCCTGATGCGGGCGATGCGGTGCACCCGGGGCAGCGTCGTGTTCACGCTGGAGTGCCGGCCCCGGTTCGGCTTCGGGCGGACCCCGCACGACGTCCGGATCGACGGCCGCACGGCGGCCTTCCGCTCGGCGGCGATGGCGGGCTTCCTCCAGTCGAACGTGCCGCTGGAGAGGGACGGGCCGTACGACGTGCGCGGGCGCCTGGAGCTGTCCGAGGGGCAGATCGCCGGGGCGTCCTTCACCGTGGACGGCCCCGAGGCCGCGCCGCCGCCGCTGCCCGACCTGCGGGAGGCGGAGGCCGCGCTGTGGGACGCGGTGGAGTTCTGGCAGCGGTGGGTGCGCACCGCGCGGTACCGGGGGCGGTGGCCCGACATGGTGCACCGCTCGGCGATCACGCTGAAGCTGCTGACGTACCTGCCGTCGGGGGCGCCGATCGCGGCGCCGACCCTGGGGCTGCCGGAGCAGGTGGGCGGCGAGCGGAACTGGGACTACCGCTACACCTGGGTGCGGGACGGCGCGCTGGCCGTGCGGGCCCTGCTCGACCTGGGCTTCGCGGAGGAGGCGGCGGCGTTCACGGAGTGGCTGACGGCGCGGGTCGCCGAGCGGGCGTCGGGCCCGGCGGACGGGCGGCCGCTGCAGATCATGTACCGGGTGGACGGCGACCCGTCGCTGCCCGAGGAGGTGCTGTCGGAGTTCGAGGGGTACCGGGGTTCGGCCCCGGTGCGGGTGGGCAACGCGGCGGCGGACCAGCTCCAGCTCGACATCTTCGGCGAGGCGCTGTACGCGCTGGCGCAGGGCGGCGGGCGGGACATCCAGCCGACGTACGAGGGGTGGCGGGCGGTGTCGGGGATGCTCGACTGGCTCGCCGACGCCTGGGACGCGCCCGACGAGGGCATCTGGGAGACGCGCGGCGGACGCAAGGACTTCACCTTCAGCCGGGTCATGTCCTGGGTGGCCTTCGACCGGGGGCTGCGCCTCGCGGAGGAGTTCGGCCGGCCGGCGGCCCTGGAGACCTGGCGGGCGGCGCGGGACGAGATCTTCGCGCAGGTGATGCGGCGCGGCTGGAGCGAGCGGCGCGGAGCGCTGACCCAGTACTTCGGCGGGGACGTGCTGGACGCCTCGCTGCTGCTGATCCCCCGGACCGGGCTGCTCAACCCGACGGACCCCCGGTGGCTGAGCACCCTGGACGCGATCGAGCGCGGCCTCGTCCGGGACAACCTGGTCCACCGCTACGACCCGGGCGCCGCGCCGGACGGACTGCGGGGCGCCGAGGGCACGTTCAGCCTCTGCACCTTCCTGTACGTGGACGCGCTGGCGCGGGCCGGGCGGGTGCGGCAGGCGCGGTTCGCGTTCGAGAAGATGCTCACGTACGCCAACCATGTGGGCCTGTTCGCCGAGGAGATCGGGCCGAGCGGCGAGCAACTGGGCAACTTCCCGCAGGCGTTCACCCATCTGTCGCTGATCATGGCGGCGACGACCCTGGACGAGACCCTGGACGCCCTCGCCGCCCGGCCGGGCTGAGCCGGCTCCCGCTCGGCGGCGGAGGGAGCGGCCGGCGGGGACGGCCGTCGCTCGCGGCCGTCCCCGCCGTCCCGTGCCCAACCACCGGCAGAGTCCGTGTCGAAGGGGTGATCGAGGGGCGTCAGGAGCCCTTGGCGTACTCGGCGAAGCCGTTCCAGTCCAGCGCCACGCAGGGATCGTCGCCGACGACCCAGGCGTCGTGCCCGGGGGTGACCTCCATGAAGTCGCCGGGGCCGAACTCGTCCTCCTCGCCGTCGTCCATGACGACGCGGATCCGTCCGCTGACCACGTAGCCGACGTGCGCCGCCTGGCAACTGTCCGTCCCGGCGATCGGTTTCACGTGCTTGGACCACTGCCAGCCGGGCTCGAACACGGCCCGTCCGACGGACCCGCCCTCCACGGTGATCAGATCGAGCCTGCCCTTGCCGCCCTCGAAGGGACGGGTCTCGTCCGCCTTGTCGAAGCTTCTTCGCGTGATGCCGGTCATCGTCTCCGCCTCCGGCGGTGAGCGGATACCCCGAGTCCTCTCCCAGCGTACGCCGCACCGGTCCGCCGCTCTCGTCCCCACTTCACATAAGGAACATATAAGAGCACAATGGGACTGCGGCATCCGTGCCGCGAGCGCGGTCCGACACGCAGCACGCCAAGCAAGGAGGCGAGTCACATGGCCGACGTCTCTCACCGTCCCGGTGACATCGCGGGACACCCCGACGCGACCGAGATGCGCGAGCGCTACGCGCAGATCATGCAGACCAGAGGAGTAGCGGCCGTCGAGGAGCTCATCATCCTCGCCGGCGTCTGGATCGCCGTCTCCGCCTACACGGTCCACTTCGCGGCCGCCCGGCCGGAGCTGGCCATCACCAACCTGGTCGTCGGCATCGCACTCGCGGTCCTCGGCCTGTGCACGTCGATGGCCCCCGAGCGTTCCCAGGACCTGAACTTCGTGGTCCTGCTGCTCGGCGCCTGGACGATCGTCGCCCCGTGGGTCGTCACCCGGAACCCCGACACCGGCATGATCCTGAACAACGTCATCGCCGGCGCGTGCGTCTGCCTGTTCGCCCTCACCGCGGGCGGACTGCTGATGAGCAAGCGCAGGACGTGAGGCAGCACCTTCCCGTCCCCACGGCGGCGCTCCCCCGGGAACGCCGCCGTACGCGTGTCCGCGCCGCTCCGCCCAGTGACGAAGCGGCGCGTTTCCGTGCCACGCCTTGTGCAGGATGGCGCAGGCCCCGCCGCACCACCCCCGCCTAGCCTCGCCGCAACGAGCACACGAGGGGCGGTACCACCGGTGAACTGGCACATCCACGACTACCGCGAGAACGATCTCGCCGCCGTCGTCCATCTGATCGACACCACGGCCGAGCTGGGACAGGAGTCCGTCTTCTCGCTCGCCGAGTGCATCGGGGCGCTCACCTCCCGGCAGCCGGCCGTCGTCGCCGTCCACCAGGGCGTGCCCATCGGCGCCGCGCTCGCCTGCGTCTCCGGGGAACGCGCCTGGGTGATGCGGGTCGCGATCGCCTCCGGCTGGCGCGGCCGGGGCCTGGCCAGCGCCCTCCTGGTGGAGCTGGAGCGGAAACTGGTCGCCGCCCGGGTGGGGAGGATCGCGTACGTGCTCCCCGAGGAGGAACTGCTCGGCGAGGGGCTCCTCAACGCCGGGTACACGCGCCAGCCGGCGGTCGCGTACTTCGAGAAGACCGAGCCGCTGCACGGGCCCGCCGCCGGACTCCTCGACGACCTCGGCGGCCGGCTCCTGCCCGGCGACCTGTGGGCGAAGGTGGCCGGCATGGAGCGGGAGAAGGACCTCATCGAGCGGCGGGTGGTGCTGCCGCTCGCCGAACCGGAGCGGGCCGCCCGCCACGGCGTCCGGCCGCCCCGGGCGATCTGCCTCTTCGGCCCGCCCGGCACCGGCAAGACGACCTTCGCCCGCGCGGTGGCCTCGCGGCTCGGCTGGCCGTTCGTGGAGATCCTGCCGTCGCGGCTCGCCGACGGCGGCAACCTCGCGGCGGCGCTGCGCACCGCCTTCGCGCGGATCGCGGAGCTCGACCGGGTCCTCGTCTTCATCGACGAGGTCGAGGAGATCGCCCCGGTGCGCTCCGAGCCCGCGCAGCCGGGCGGGCTGCACGGGGTCACCAACGAACTCCTCAAACTGATCCCGGGGTTCCGGGAGGGCGACGAGCGGCTCCTGGTCTGTGCGACCAACTCGGTCCGCTCCCTCGACCCGGCCTTCCTGCGGCCCGGCCGCTTCGACTACCTGATCCCGATCGGTACGCCCGACAAGGCCGCCCGGGCGGCCATCTGGTCCCGCTACACCGACGGCCGACCCGAGGTGGACATCGACGAACTGGTCCTCGCCAGCGACCTGTTCACCCCGGCGGACATCGAGCACGCGGCCCGGGTGGCGGCGCAGGCCTCCTTCGAACGGGACCTCGTCGCCGCCGGCGGCCGGGGCGCGGACGCCCCGGCGCCGGGCGCGTCCACCGCGGACTACCTGGCGGCGATCGCCGCCGCCCGCCCGACGGTGACGCCGGAGCTCGTCGAGCGGTTCGCGGAGGACATCACGAGCCACGCCCGCACATGACGGCCCCCCGGGCGGTCACCGTCACCGGTCGGCGAGCGCCGCGTCCAGCTCCGCCCGGTCGGGCGGCTGGGCGCCGGCCCGGGAGACGGTGACGGCCGCCGCGGCGCCCGCCCGGGCCAGCAGCGCGGCGAGGTCGCCGGGGCCGAGGGCGGCGAGCGCGGCCCGGTCGCGGCCGGCGAGGGCGTCGAGGACGGCCGACATGAAGGAGTCGCCCGCGCCGACCGTGTCGACGACGGCGACGGGCGGCGCCGCGGCGGCCACCGTGTGCTCCCGGGTCACGGCCAGCGCCCCGTCCCCGCCCCGGGTGACGAGGACGACGGAGGGCCCGAGCCCCAGCCAGCGCGCGGCCACCGCCTCCGGCGGCTCGCCCGGGTGGAGCCAGGCCAGGTCCTCGTCGCTCGCCTTCACCACGTCGGCGAGGGCGACGCACCGCTCGACCCGGGCCACGGCCGCCCCGTGCTCCCCCATCAGGGCGGGCCGCACGTTCGGGTCGTAGCTGACGGTGGCGGCGGGCCTGAGCCGCCCGGTCAGGGCGAGCACGGTCGCGGCGCCGGGGTCGGTGACGGCCGCGATCGAGCCGAGGTGGACGTGGCGCACCGGCTCCGGGGTCGCCGGCGGCTCGTCGGCGCACAGGGTCCAGGCGATGTCGAAGGCGTACGTGGCCCGGCCGTGCGCGTCGAGGGAGACGACGGCCGACGGGGTGCGGGCCGGGGCACCACCGAGGGCGAGCCGCACCCCGGCGCCGGTGAGGTGCGCGGCGACGAGCCGCCCGGAGGGGTCGTCGGCGAGCTGGGTGAGCAGGGTGGTGGCGCGGCCGAGGCGGGCGAGTCCGTAGGCCACGTTGGCGGGGCTGCCGCCGGGGTGGACGACGTCGGCGGCGCCGGGGTCGCGGACGATGTCGGCGACGCACTCGCCGATCACCAGGAAGGACATCGGTCTCACAGCTCCTTGGCGTAGGTGTCCTGGTGGCCTGCCCGGCCGCCGAAGACGTTCAGGCCGACGTGGCCGGAGGCGTAGGTGGCGTCGGGGTCGGTCAGGTCGATGATCCCGCGCCCGTCGAGGAAGACCTGGATCCGGGTGCCCCGGTGGACGATCCGCAGGGGGTACGTGACGCCGTGCCGCACGAGCAGCGGCACCCGGGCGAGGACGTCCGCGTCGTCGAAGGCGCCGCCGCGCCGGACGGCCAGGCGGACGGCCCGCAGGTCGGGGTCGACGTTGAGGACGTATCCGTCGGCGCCGTCCGCCGAGGCCCGCCACAGCAGGGACGCTGCCCCGCGCACCCCGTCGGCGCCGCCGAGCCGCAGCAGGGTGGTGAGTTCGAGGTCGGCGAAGCGGCGGGTGGACAGGGCGTCGCTGTCCCGGTCGAAGACGCAGGTCAGGCCGGCGCCGGTGGGCTCCCAGCGGCCGGCGGGCAGCACGGTGGGCGTGCCGAGGTCGGTGCGGAACTCCCCCTGCGGCGGTGCGGGAGGCAGGCCGCGCCCGGGGGCGCCGCCGAGCCGGACGGTGGAGGCGAGCGCGTGGTGGGCGAGGGTGACGATCCGGACGGTTCCGCCCTCGGCGGTGAAGGAGAGCCCGTCCGCGTCCGGGTCGGGCAGCACCAGGCTGGTGAGGACGGCCTCGCCGTCGCCGCCGAAGACCTCCACGGAGGAGGAGTCGACGAGGATCCGCAGCCGCACGCGGCGACCGCCGTCCCCGGTGGGCGGGGCCGCGAGCGGCGCCTCGGAGCGGCCGGCGAACCAGCGGGTGAAGTCGGTGCGCCCGGAGTCGGTGCGGTCGACGTACAGGCGTCCGCGCCCGGGGTCGTAACCGACGCGGACGGCCCGCCCGTCCTTCGCCCGCAGCAGGAAGGCGCAGTCGGTGGCGGATCCGGCGGCGGGGAAGGCGAGTTCGGCCTCGATCTCGTACGCGGTCCCCCCGAAGCCCGCGCAGGGGTCGGGCAGGCCGGGTCCTGCGGTGAGGCCGGTGCGGACGGTGGATGCGGTGCGCAGGGCGGCGAGTTCGGCGACGGGCCGCTGCCGCAGCACGGGGTGGCCGTCGGGCCCCGAGGCGAGGGAGAGCTCGCGGGGGACGCTGTGCTGGCCCTGCCAGCGGCCGGTGGGGGCGCTGAAGGGGTAGTCCCAGTTGGTGGTCCAGCCGAGCCATGTCCGGCGCCCGTCGGGGGTGTTGTCGTAGGTGACGGCGGCGTAGAAGTCGCGTCCGTGGTCGGTGCGCAGCCAGCCGCCGGGGGCCTGGTCGGGGGTGAAGGAGGTGCCGTCCCAGGCGCCGGTGAGGTGGACGGCGGCGGAGCCGTCGGTGGCGCGGACGGCTCCGGTGGAGAGGGTCAGGACCCAGGCCGTGCGGTCGGGGTCTCCGTCGACGGGCAGCGGGAAGAGGTCGGGGCACTCCCAGACGCCGCCGGTGACCCAGGGGCCGTAGCCGAAGGAGCTGACGTGCGTCCAGTGGAGAAGGTCGCGGGAGGTGAGGAAGCGGACGTGGTCGCCGCCGGAGACGACCATCACCCACTGGTCGCGGGCCTCGTCGCGGAGCACCTTCGGGTCGCGGAAGTCCCAGCCGCCGTCGGGGCCGCCGGGGTTGCCGACCAGCGGTTCGGGGCCGCCGTACGTCTGCCAGGAGCGGCCCCGGTCGGTGCTGTAGGCGGCCCGCACGGACTGGTTGCCGCCGATCCGGTCGGGGTGGAAGCTCGTGTAGTAGGCGATGAGGCCGGAGCCGCCGCCGAAGAGCCCGGAGGCGTCGTGGAGGTCGGCGACGGCGGAGCCGGACCAGCAGTGGCCGTACGCGTTCCGCTCCAGGGCGAGCGGCAGCGCCCGCCAGTGCAGCAGGTCGGTGGAGACGGCGTGCGCCCACTGCCCCTGGTCCTGGTGGAAGAGGTGGTACTCCCCCTCGAACCACACGAGTCCGTTGGGGTCGCAGGCCGATCCCGAGCGCTTGGTGTGGTGGTAGGAGGGCCGGTACGGCTCCGTGAAGTGGTCGCGGACGTCGCCCGCATACACCTCCCGGAAGTACGCGGTGCCGCCGTCGGCGACGAGCCCCACGGTGGATCCGGTGGTGACGGCGGGGGCGGAGAGGACCCGGACGCCGTCGGCGTACACCGCGAACTCCCCTTCCAGAAGGTGGACTTCGAGTCGGACGAGGTCTCCGTCCCGGCAGGGTCTGACGGGCGGCGGGGCGGTGGCGAGGAGGGTGCCGCGGGTGTGGTCGAGGAGGCGGACGGCGCCCGCCCGCCGGTCGAGGAGGACGGTGTGGCCGCGGACGAGGAGGCCCGCGGCGTGGGCGCCGGCGAGCCGGACGTCGGCGGAGACGACGAGGCCGGGGCCGTCGGGGGCGGGAGCGGTGCGGACGCCGTCGTGGCCGCGGAGGCCGGCGAGGTCGCGGGTCCAGGTGCCCGACTCGGTGGTGCCGTCCGGGAGTTCGCCGGCTCCGGGGGCGGTGACGTTCTCGTAGGACACCCGGCCGTTGTAGGCCAGCAGGCCGTGCCGGCCGGAGAGGTGGGGGTCCGGTGCCGGGTCCTCGGTGTCGATGACGGGGGCGTAGCCGTCGGGGCGGAGGAAGTCGCCCTGCCGGTGGACGCGCAGCCGGCGGCCCGCGGCCTCGACGCGGATCCGGTGGACGGTGCCGGGGAGGACCGGGACGGCGTGGGTGGCGAGGGTGGTGTCGCCGTCGATCCGGTAGAGGCGCAACCACCCCTGGTTGGGGTCGACTTCGACGGCGTAGCCGCGGCTGCCGGTGGCGTCGGCGTGGACGAGGAGGGCGGCGACCGCGTACGGGTCGTGCACGACGAGGTCGGCCTGGAGGGAGGTGTCGTGGGCCTCCTCGGCGGCGACGGTGCGGATGTCGGCGCCGGCGGGGGCGTCGGCGGCGAGGCCGAGCGGGGTGGGGGTCCAGCCGGGGTCGCCGGCCCAGCCGGTGAGGTCGGTGGTGACGGTCCAGGACCGGGGCGGGCCGAACAGCACGGTGCCGGAGTCGGCGTACAGGCCGGTGTGCCCGGCGCGGTGCCGGTGGTCGGTGGTCGCCAGGGCGGTCCGGCCGTCGACGTGGACGGTGAGGGCGGGCCCGTCGGTGGTGACCTCCAGGAGTTCGCCCGGTCCGCCGGTGCCGGTGGCGAGGACGGTCCCGTCGGCGAGGTCCAGGAGGCGGACCCGCCCGTCGGCGGGCTCCAGGGTGACCGCGTATCCGGTGGAGCCGTCGGCAGCGGCCCGCAGGACGAGTCCGCCGCGGGCGCCCGGCGTGGCGGGGTCGGCGGTGACGCGGACGGCGAGCCCCGCGCGGGCTCCGGTCCGGTGCTCGGTGACGGCGAGCGCGGCCGCTCCGGCCGGGGCCGCGGCCCGCTGTCCTCCGTCGGCCGTGCGCTGCCAACTCCCCCGGTACGGGAGGGGATCGGGTACGGGCGAGGTCACGGCACCGGCGGGCGCGACCCGCTTCCGGCGGGCCTGCGGCAGGGCTCCGGCGGCGGGTGCGGCGGTCAGGGCGAGCGGCAGCGCGGCGAGCGTCCCGGCGGCGAGCACGGCCCGCCGGGAGGGGGTGGCGGGGGTGGGGACGGTGTTCATGGGGGGCCTCCTCGGCGGTGGGTGGCGCGTGAGGACGACAGGGACGGGGAGCGCGCGGCACGGACGGCCGCGCGCTCCCGGGGAGGGGCCGGTCAGGGCCAGAGGGCGCGGGGCGCGGTGAAGACCGGGGCCATGTGCCAGGCGTCCAGGCGGTGGACGCGGGCCTCGCCGGTGGCGGTCAGGGAGACGCCGACGGCCTCGTCGGGGCGGGTCGGGTAGACGCGGGAGGCGAGGGCGCGGCCGCCGGCGAAGACCTCCAGGGCCGAGTGGTCGACGAGGACGCGGAGTTCGACGGTGCCGTCCTCGTCGAGGGGCACCTCCCCGGAGCGGGGGGTGGTGTCGGTGTCCGGGTCGAGGCTGCTCGCCTCGCGGCGCAGCCGCAGGACGGCGGTCGGGGCGGTGGTCTCCCTGGCGAGTTCGACGACGGTCCGTTCGGCGCCGTCGGGGGTCTCCCGGACCCCGAGGCGTACGGCGGCGCCCGGGGCGAGGCGCAGAGCGGCCTCCAAGTCGAGCTGGTCGCCCCGGATCGCGTCCAGGGCGGCCTCGGGGTCGGGGCCCGGGGTGAAGGGGCCGACGGCGACGTGGTCGCGGCGGAGCCGGGCCAGTTCGGGGACGGGGGCCTGGTGGAGGGCGCCGTCGGCGCCGAGGGTGACGAGGCGGGGCAGGGACATGACGCCGGACCAGCCGGCGCGGGCGGTGGCGTCCTCGCCCCGGCCCTCCTGGAGCCAGCCGAACAGGATGCGGCGGCCGGCGGCGTCGCGGGTCGACTGGGGGGCGTAGAAGTGGTTCTGCCCGTAGTCGAGCCGGTGCAGGGCGGTGGGGGTGAAGCGGTCGCCCTCGTACCGTCCGGTCCAGTACAGCGGGTGGTGGGTGGTGCCCTCGTCCCAGGCGGAGAAGGCGAGGACGTCCGTCCCGTCCACCCGGAAGAGGTCGACGCACTCCCACATGGTGCCGGTCCAGTCGGGGTCGCCGGAGCGGCCGTCACGCGCGTCGCCGGTGAGGAGGGGACCGGCGTACCGCCAGGTGCGCAGGTCCTCGGAGTCGTACAGGAGCGCCGTGCCGCCCCGGCCTCGGATGCCGGAGCCGACGAGCTGGCGCCAGCGGCCGTCCTCCTTCCAGACGCAGTGGTCGCGGTAGGCGGTGAGGTCGAGGCCCTCGGGCGGGGCGGCGATCACGGGGTTGCCGGGGTCCTTGGTCCAGTGGCGGAGGTCGGGGCTTCCGGTGGCCACGCAGGGCAGTTCGCGGTCGCCGTGGCGGCCCGAGTAGACGAGGGTGGGGATCCCGCCGTCGTCGACGAGGACGCCGGACCAGCAGCCGTCGCGGTCGGGCCCTGTGGCGCCGGGGACGAGGGCGACGGGCTCGTCGGTCCAGGTGACGAGGTCGGTGGAGGTGGCGTGGCCCCAGTGGATGCGGTGGTGGGCGGGGGCGAGCGGGTTGTACTGGTAGAAGAGGTGGAAGACGCCGTTCCAGTGGGTGAGCCCGTTGGGGTCGTTGAGCCAGCCGCCGGGTGCGGTGAAGTGGTAGCGGGGGCGGTGCGGGTCGCGGAAGGCGCGCTCGGCGAGGTCCTCCGCGAGCGGCTGCGGCGCGGTGATCAGGTCGTGGGTCATGCGGCGGTGGTCTCGGCTTCCGGGGTGTCCGTGCCCGTCAGGACGCGGTGGGCGAGCTCGCGGGCGGGGGCGTAGAGGTGGCAGCGCACCCAGTGCGGCTGCCCCTGGTCCTCGCCGACGACGTGGCGTACGGGGAGGGTCGCGCTGCACGTGCCGTCGTCGTACGGGCAGGACACGGGGTCGAGCACGGCGGCCCGCAGGCGGGCGCGTTCGGCCTTGTCGTAGCCGGTGCGCCGGTCGGGGTCGGGGACGGCGGAGAGCAGCAGCCGGGTGTAGGGGTGGGCGGGGGCGTCCATGACGGCCAGCGCGTCGCCGCCCTCGACGAGTTCGCCGGCGAACATGACGGCGGTGGTGTCGGCGAGGTAGCGCGCGGAGCCCAGGTCGTGGGTGATGTACAGCAGGGACAGCGCGCGTTCGTCGCGGAGCCGGCGCATCAGGTTGAGGACTCCGACGCGGACGGAGACGTCGAGCATCGAGGTGGGTTCGTCGGCAAGCAGGACGCGCGGGCCGACGGCGAGCGCGCGGGCGATGGCGACCCGCTGGCGCTGGCCGCCGGAGAGTTCGTGCGGGTGGGCGTCGAGGTGGTCGGCGGGGAGGCCGACCTCGGCCATCAGCTCGGCGAGCCTGCCCCGGTCGGCCCGGTGGCCGTGGAGGAGGAGGGCGCGGGTGAGGAAGTGCTCGACGCGGTGGACGGGGTTGAGGGAGCCGAAGGGGTCCTGGAAGACCATCTGGACGGAGCCCCGGTAGGCGCGGCTCGCCCGGCGGCGTTCGGTGCGCAGGACGTCCTCGCCGTCGAGGAGGAGCTGCCCGGCGGTGGGCCGTTCGAGGCGGGAGACGCAGCGGGCGATGGTGGACTTGCCGCTGCCGGACTCGCCGACGAGGGCGGTGATACGGCCCCGGTCGAGGTCGAGGTCGACGCCGTTCACGGCGCGGACGCGGCGGCGGGAGAAGACGGAGCCCACCTGGAAGTCCTTGGTGAGGCCCCGGATCCGGAGGAGTGTCATGCGGTGGCGCCTTCGGTGAGGGCGGCCCAGTGGCCGGGGGCGAGCTCGCGCAGGTCCGGGATGTTGCCGGAGCAGTCGGAGCGGTCGGCGGGGCAGGCGAGGTGGAAGCCGCAGCTGTCGGCGGTGCGCGGGGCGTCGAAGAGGCCGGTGAGCGTGGCGCGGGGGCCGGTGAGCGGCGGGAAGGCGCGCATCAGCGCCTCGGTGTAGGGGTGCCGGGGGTGGGCGAAGAGGTCCCGGGCGGGGGCGAGTTCGACGATCCGGCCGCCGTACATGACGCCCATGCGGTGGGACATCTCGACCATGAGGGACATGTCGTGGGTGATGAAGAGGACCGAGAAGCCGAGTTCGCGCCGGAGTTCGGCGATCTGGGCCATGATCTCCTGCTGGACGACGACGTCGAGGGCGGTCGTCGGTTCGTCCATGATGAGGAGCCTGGGGCGCAGGGCGACGGCCATGGCGATGACGACGCGCTGGCGCATGCCGCCGGAGAGCTGGTGGGGGTAGGCGCGGAGCCGGTCGGGGCTGATGCCGACGAGCCCGAGGAGTTCGCCGGCGCGGTCGCGGGCGGCCCTCTTCCGCAGCTTCTCGTGGGTGGTGAAGATGTCGGCGATCTGTTCGCCGACGGTGAGGACGGGGTTGAGGGAGTTCATCGCGGACTGGAAGACCATGGCGATCTCGCGCCAGCGGAAGGCGCGCAGCTCGCGTTCGTCCATGGCGAGGACGTCGCGGCCCTGGAAGAGGACGCGGCCCGCGGTGATCTCGGCGGGTTCCTTGAGGAGCCGCATGACGGCGTTGGCGAGGGTGGACTTGCCGCAGCCGGACTCTCCGGCGAGGCCGAAGACCTCGCCGGCGCCGATGGTGAAGGAGACGTCGTCGGCGCCGACGACGGTGCGGCCCTCGCTCCGGTACGCGACCGTGAGGCCCTGGACGTCGAGGACGTTCACTGCTGCTCCTTCCGGCGGGACCGGCGCCGGGACCGCAGGCGCGGGTTGGTGATCTCGTCGACGGCGTAGTTGACGAGGGCGAGGGCGAAGGCGACGAGCGCGACGCAGAGGCCGGAGGGGGCGAAGGCCCACCAGGCGCCGGTCATGAGGGCGCCGTCGTTGCCCGCCCAGTAGAGGTTGGTGCCCCAGCTGACGACCGAGGAGTCGCCGAGGCCGAGGAACTCCAGTCCTGCCTGGGCGCCGATGCCGAAGACGACACAGCCGAGGACGGTGGTCATCACCACGGAGGCCATGTTGGGGAGGATCTCCCGGAACATGATCCGCAGCGGTCGTTCGCCGGTGACGACGGCGGCGGCCACGAAGTCCTTGCCGCGGATGGAGGCGGCCTGGGCGCGCAGCACCCGGGCGGAGCCGGCCCAGCCGGTGACGGTGAGGACGAGGACGACGGTGGTCGTGCCGGGCGGCAGGAAGGCCGCGAGGATGACGAGGAGCGGCAGTCCGGGCAGCAGCAGGAAGACGTTGGTGACGAGGGTGAGGACGTCGTCGACGAGCCGGCCGAGGTAGGCGGAGGCCAGGCCGACGAGGAGGGCGACGAGGGTGGCGGCGAGCCCCACGGTGAAGCCGACCAGCATCGAGGTGCGGGTGCCCCACAGGGTGAGGGCGAGGACGTCCTGTCCCTTGGCGGTGGTGCCGAGCCAGTGGTCCGCGGAGGGCGGGGTGGCGCCGGAGTCGCCGATGAGCGAGGGGTCGCCGGGGGCGAGGACGGGGGCGAGCAGGCCGAGGAGGGCGAAGCCGGCGAGGAGGGCGAGCCCGGTGCGGGCCTTGCGGTCGGCGAGGACCCGGTGCGGCAGGCCCCGGCGGGCGTGCGGACGCGCGGGCGCCGGGGCGGCGGTGGGCGCGGTGGCTCTCCGGGTGTCGAGGACGGACATGGTGGCGGCTCCTTCCTCAGCGGACGCGGACGCGCGGGTCGAGGCGGACGTGGACGAGGTCGACGACGAGGTTGGCGAGCAGGACGGCCGCGGTGAGGGTGAGGAAGATGCCCTGCATCAGCGGGTAGTCGAGGGCCTGGACGGAGTTGAGGAGCTGGTAGCCGATGCCGGGGTAGGCGAAGACGACCTCGGTGAGGAGGGCGCCGCCGACCATGAAGCCGAGCGCCATGCCGAAGTTGGTGACGGAGGGCAGGAGCGCGTTGCGGGCCGCGTACCGGAGCATGATCCGGGCGGGGCTGAGCCCCTTCGCCTCGGCCATGGTGATGTAGTCCTCGGCGGTGGTGGCGATCATCGTGTTGCGCATGCCGAGCATCCAGCCGCCGACGGAGACCAGCACGATGGTGAGGGCGGGCAGCACGAGGTGGGTGGCGACGTTGCCGAGGAAGGCGGCGTCGAGGCCGGGGACGAGCCCGGCGTCGTACGCGTGCCGCAGCGGGAACCAGCCGAGGGTGACGCCGAAGAGGTACAGGGCGCCCATCGCCAGCCAGAAGTACGGGAACGAGCCCACGAAGATCAGCAGTGGCGGGAACGCCGAGTCGAGGATCCCGCCGCGCCGCCAGGCGGCCAGCACCCCGAGGAGGTTGCCGACGACGGCGGCGACCATGAGGGCGGTGCCGCCGAGGAGGAGGGTCCAGCCGATCTGGGAGCCGATGACCTCGGAGACGGGGGTCGGGAAGCGGGAGAGGGAGATGCCGAGGTCGCCGGTGGCGACCTGGTGGAGGTAGTCGACGTACTGGCGCCACAGGGCCCGTTCGTCGAGACCGAAGAGTTTCCGGAGCTGGGCTATCTGCTCGGGCCGCATCGTCCCCTGGGCCTGGGCGAACATGCGGGAGACGGGGTCTCCGGGCATGAGGCGCGGCAGCAGGAAGTTCAGGGTGACGGAGGCCCAGAAGGCGAGGAGATAGAACCCCAGGTTGCGCAGGACGAGACGCACTGCTCGTTCCTCCCTGGTGAGGTACGGGGCGGGGGCGGCCTCCCGGCCGCATCGGCGGACGATGGACGAACGGCCGCCCCCGCGGGCTTACTTGCCCGTGACGGGCCGGAGGGAGGTGAGCACCAGGACGGTGGTCACGGACCGGTTGGAGAGCGTCGCGTACGGGTTCTCCTCCGTCGGCCAGCCGGTGAAGCGGCGGTCGGTGTACGCGCCCCACTCGGGTCCGGGGAAGAGCGGGACGACGGGGGCGTCGGCGGCGAACAGCCGCTGCAGCTCGGCGGCCTTGGCCTTCTGGGTCGCGGCGTCGCCGGCGGCGAAGGCGTCGATGAGGGCGTCCGCCTTCGGGTCGCCGAAGCGGTGGTAGTTCTCGGTGGCCTTCTCGCCGACGGGCTTGACGGTGCTCCGGGACATGGCGCCCCGGTAGAACTCGTACGGGGTGGCGCCGTTGCCGCTCCACACGATGCCGCTGTCGAAGGAGCCGTCCTCGTAGGAGGAGACGACGGCGGACCAGTCGGGGGACTTCACGGTGGCGGTGACGCCGACCTCGGCGAGGTTCTGCTTGATGATGTTGGCGACCGAGATCCAGTCGGAGGAGGCGGAGCCGACGGAGATGTCGAAGGCGAGCGGCCTGCCGTCCTCGCGGGTCCGCTTGCCGTCCTTCAGCGGATATCCGGCCGCGTCGAGGGCGGAGGCGGCGGCCTTCGGGTCGTACGCCGTCCAGTCGCAGGAGGCGGCGACGGCGGCGTCGCGCCAGGCGTCGTAGCCGTTCGAGAGGCCGGTGCAGTCGGCGGGCTCGGTGTAGCCGTTCATGGCGACCTCGGCGATCTTCGCCCGGTCGACGGCGCGGCTGAGGGCCTTGCGGAGGGCGGGGTCGTCGAAGGGGGCCTTGGCGGTGTTGAGCTGCCAGTTGATCATCGCGCCGGTGGTGGGGAACCAGTAGTGGTTCTTCTCCGGGTCCTTCGCGACGAAGGACTTCTCGATCTCCGGGACGAAGGACTGCGTCCAGTCGACCTCGCCGTTGGTGAAGGCGAGGTTGGCGCTGTCGTTGCCGGAGAAGGCGAGCATCCTGATGCCGGCGATCCGCTGCTTCGCGGGCTGCCAGTACGCGGGGTTCGCGCGGAGCTCGTACGACTGGGCCTGGAAGGCGGCGACCTGGGTGTAGGGGCCGGTGCCGACGGGGGTGGCGTTCACGTCCTTCGCCGGGTCCGCGATCTTCGACCAGATGTGCTTCGGTGTGACGAAGTGGCCGCCGATCTCGTACAGGGCGGGCGAGAACGGCTTGGAGAGGTGGAAGGTGACCTTCGCCGGGGTGTCGGCGGTGACCTTCGTCAGGTAGTCGAAACCGCCGAGGAGCTTCTTCTGGAGCGCGAAGGTGTGGACGACGTCCTCGGCGGTGAACGGCACGCCGTCGGACCACTTCACGCCCTCGCGGAGCACGAAGGTGACGGACCTGCCGTCGGCGGCCCGGGACCAGGAGGTGGCCAGCCAGGGGGTGTCCTTGCCGTCGGCCGGGTTGTGGATCATCAGCGGCTCGTAGACCGCCTCGCGGGTCATCGGAGCGGCCTTGGGCGAGTACGGATTGAAGTTCCGGGTGAAGGTGCCCATGTCCTCGCGCGGGATCGTGAGCAGCTGCCTGCCGGAGGTGTCCTGGGCGCCGGTGGCGCCGGCGCCGCCGGAACAGCCGGTCAGCAGGAGCGCGGTCGCGGCGCAGGCCGCGAGCAGGGCGGGGCGGACGGGGCGGAACCTTCGTGGAGATCGCCCACGGACGGGGGAGGGTGCCATAATGGTGGCTCTTTCCTCTCTTCAACACACCAGACGAAGACGGGACGAGATGACTCGACGGGCCTGATTCGCGGTCAGACCGACGAGCGTTCGAGCAGCGGACAGTCGACCGTCACCCTGCGGGTGGCGAGCGGCTGTCCCGCTGCGAGGGCGGCCAGCATCTCCACGCCCCTGGCGCCCATCTCCTCGAAGGGGAGGGCGAGGGTGGTCAGCTTGGGCCGCAGATAGGCGGCGATGAGTTCCTGGTTGTCGTAGCCCACCACGGCCACGTCGTCCGGGATGCGCAGCCCGCGTTCCTTGATGGCGTCGTACGCGCCCATCGCCATCCGGTCGTTGGCGCAGAAGAGCGCGGTGGGCCGGTCGGCGCGGTCGAGCAGTTCGCAGGCGGCGGCATAGCCGCCGTCGGCGGTCGCGTGGCCGGAGACGACCAGCGCGGGATCGAGCGGGAGACCGGCCTCGCGCAGCGCCCGCTCGTACCCCTCGCGGCGGCCGACGGCGGCCGGGATGGCGGGGTCGAGGTTGATCAGGCCGATGCGTTCGTGGCCGGCGTCGACGAGGCGCCGGGCGGCACGGTGGCCGCCGGTGACCTCGTCGGGCACCACGGAGGGCAGCTCGCCCTCCGCGTCGTAGCAGTTGACGAGGACCGTGGGGACCTCGCGGGCGGCGCGCGGGAGGGTGACGGCGCGGTGCCAGGTCGTGGCGTAGAGCAGTCCCTCCACCCGCTGCTCCAGGAGTTTGTCGAGGGCGGCGGCCTCCTGGGCCGGGTCGCCCTCGCTGGCGGCGATCAGCAGGAACTTGCGGTCGAGCCAGGCGCGGTCCTGGGCGCCCTTGATGACGTCGACCGCGAAGGGGGCGGTGACGATCTCGGTGATCAGGCCGTACCACTCGCTGCGCTGGGCGGCGAGCGCGCGGGCACCCGCGTTGGGCCGGTAGCCGAGCTCCTCGATGGCGGCGAGGATCCGGCGCCGGGTCTCGTCCGGGATCGCCGCGCCGGGCCGGTCGTTCAGGACGAAGGACACGGCGGTGCGCGAGACGCCGGCCCGCCGGGCCACATCGCTCATGGTGACGCTGCGTCCGCTGTTGGCCGCCACGGTGACCCCTCCCTGCCTTTCGCGGCCCCCCGGCCGGAACTGATCAGTTACGCGCTTTAGTAACGCGCGTTAGTACGACGTTGCACGCAAGTTACGGCCGATCTCCGATCAGTGTCAATATCTTGTGCGAGGCGCGTGCGAGACGTGGCGAGTCACGTGCCACTCACATGCGGGACACGTGCGGGACACCGGGGAAGGGGACGCCGTGGAAACGGTCGGTACGGACGAAGGGCTCGAGGTCCTCGCCTTCGACGGCGGCGGCGACCTGGAGGAGTGGCTGGCGGCGCACCACGGCGACACGGCGGGCATCTGGATGCTCCTCGGCCGCAAGGGCGGCGGCCTGCCCTCGCCGACGGCCGACGAGATCCTCGACGCGACGCTGGCGTACGGCTGGATCACCGGCAAGCGCAAGGCCCGCGACGAGCGCTCGTACCTCCAGAAGATCACCCCGCGCCGCCCCCGCAGCCTCTGGTCCCAGGTCAACGTCCGCCAGGTCGAGCACCTGCTCGCCGCCGGCCGGATGCGCGAACCGGGCCTGGCCGAGGTGCGGGCGGCACGGGCGGACGGCCGCTGGGCGGCGGCGTACCCCTCCCAGAAGGACGCGACGGTCCCCGACGACCTGGCGACCGCCCTCGCGTCCCGCCCGGAGGCGGCCCGAGCCTTCGAGGCCCTGGGGAAGACGGACCGCTACCTGGTGATCCTCGGCCTGTGGCAGGCGAGGACGGCGAAGACCCGGGCGGCCAGGATCGAGCGGGCGGTGACCCGCCTCGCGGAGGGAGGCAGGCCGTAGGGCCTGTCCGGCGGATCACGGCCGGGACCACGGGGGAGGCCGTACGGGGCGGGCGGACCCTGGCCGCCGTCCCGCTCAGGCGCGGCGGCGGTAGAGGACCTGGCGGGCGTCCCACTCCACGAAGGAGTCGGCGTGCTCCAGGCCGACGGCCGCCAGGAGGCGGCGGGAGCGGTGGTTCTCCTCCTGGGTGACGGCGACGACGCTCGGCGCGGTCTCCAGGACCCGGGCGACGACCGCGGCCACCGCCTCGCGGCCGTAACCGCTCCCCCAGTGCTCGGGCAGGAACTGGTACGACACCTCGGTCTCGCCCCCGCGTCCGGCCGCCTCCACGGTGACGAGGCCGAGCAGCACGCCGTCCTCGGCCCGCACCACGGCATGGCAGCCGGGCGCACCGACGATCCGGCGCTGCCGGATCCGCACGACGGAGTCGATGACCGGCCCGCCGAGGTGACGCCGCACCTCCGGATCGGTCCAGAGCCGGGTCACGGCGGGGAGATCCGCGCTCCGCACGGGCCGCAGCTCCAGCCGCTCGGTGCGGAGCACGGCGGCGGGGGGTCGGGGCGGCGAGACGGTCATACGTCAGATCATCGCAGGAGGCGGGGCGGGTCGGCCGCGGTCCGGCCCTCGTCCCGTCCGGCCCTCATCCGGTCCGGCGGGGCCGCGGCCGCGGACCAGCGGGAGGTAGACCTCGTCGACGATCTCGACGAGGACGTCGTCGGGGGCGCTGGGCACGCCCCGCACCACGAACTCGTTGCGCAGCAGGACGAGGGCGACGGTGGCGACCCGGGGGTGCAGCGCCTCGGGGGCGGCCTCGCCGCGGGCGACGGCCCGCCCGAGGACGGTGAGCCACGGGGCGGCGGCCGCCTCGCCGGACTGGTCCTGGAGCCCGGCGAGGAACTCGGCGGCCCCGCCGGCCGCGGCGAGGAGTTCCCGCAGGACGGCCCCGAGCGGTGAGCTCCAGTGCCGGTCGGCCTGCCGGAGCAGCTCCAGGGCGTCGCCGCGGAGCGTGCCGGTGTCGGGGACGGGCGCGGTGGTGGCGAGGCGCTTGTACGCGGCGGTGCCGAGGGCCAGGCGGTGGGGCCAGCGGCGGTAGAGGGCGTTCTTGTTGGTCCCGGCGCGGGCGGCGACCTTGTCCATGGTCATGCCGGCGAAGCCGGACTCGGTGAGCTCGCGGGCGGCCGCGTCGAGGATCGCGTCCTCCAGGGCGGCGCCCCGCCGTCGGGTCCGCGCGGGCTCCGCCCGCCGCTCCCCACCTGCCGCGTCCCGCGCCATGACCACCCCTCACTCCGGTACGAGCCGTACCTCCCCATCCTCCTTGCCGGGCCGGCCCCACGCCAATTAAGGTACGGTGAGTACCTTAAAAATCGACCGCCGACGCGGGAGTGGACCATGCGCGCCAGAGGCATCAGCTACGACACGGGCTTCGTGAAGCACGGAAGGAACGCCCGCCGCGCGTTCGAGCCGGAGACCGTCCGGCGGGAGCTGGAGATCATCCGGGACGACCTGCACTGCACGGCGGTCCGGGTGATGAGCGGCGACCCCGACCGGATCGAGCTGGCGGCCGGGTACGCGGCCGAGCTGGGACTGGAGGTCTGGTGCTCCCCGTACCCGCTCGAAGAGAGCGAGGCCGACATGCTCGCGCTCTTCGCGGACTGCGCCGCACGCGCGGAAGGGCTGCGGCGCCGCGGCGCCGAGGTCGTCTTCGTGACGGGCGCCGAACTGAGCCTGATGAACCCGGGATTCCTGCCCGGCGCCGACACCGACGAGCGGGTGCAGCTGCTCCGCCGCCCGGACGAGCTGCGGGCGGCGCTCGCCGGCGCGCGGGCCCGGGTGAACGCCTTCCTGGCCGAGGCGGCGGCGGTCGTCCGCGCGCGCTTCGGCGGCCCGGTCACCTACGCCTCCGCCCCCCTCGAAGCCGTCGACTGGACGCCCTTCGACCTGGTCTCCGTGGACGTGTACCGCTCGGCGGAGATCGCCGACGGCTTCGCCGAGGGCGTCCGCGCCATGATCGAGGCCGCCGACGGCAAGCCGGTGGCGATCGCCGAGTTCGGCGCGGCCTGCTACCGCGGCGCGGGCGACCGGGGCGCGCTCGGCCTGGAGGTCGTCGAGTACGACGAGACGGGCCCGGTCCGGCTGACCGGGGCGTACGAGCGGGACGAGGAGGGCCAGGCCGCGTACGTCCGCGAACTCCTCGCCGTCTTCGACGCGGCGGGCGTCGACACGACCTTCGTCTTCACCTTCGCCCTCCACGACCACGTCCACCGCCCCGACGGCGACCCGACCGCGGACCTGGACCTGGCGAGCTACGGAGTGGTGAAGGTGTACGAGGACCGGAAGGGCACCCGCTACCCGGAGCTGCCGTGGGAGCCGAAGGCCGCGTTCGACGCGGTGGCGGAGTACCACCGCGAGGCGGCACAAGCCTCCTGACGTCCTCTCACCTCTCCAGCAGAGCCCGTACGGCTTCCCAGTCGGCGCCCATCGGCGCGACCGCCGCCCGCCCCGTGGCCACGTCCTTGTACCCGCTGGAGGTGACGACACAGACGACGGGCCCGTCCTCGCCCACCGGGTCGGGCCCGTGCGCACGCAGCCCGGCGAGCCCGGCGGCGGCCGACACCTCGCACCAGAGCCCCTGCGCGGACAACTCCTCACGGGCCGCCGCGAGCTGATCCTCCGTCACCGTGCGGGCGGAGCCACCGGTGCGCCGGACCGCGAGGACCCCGCGGTAGCTGTTCACCTCGCAGTCGATGGCGTACGCGGCGGTCGGCCCGACGGGCACGCGGACGGCGGGCCGGCCGGTCCGCAGGGCCTCGGTGAGCGCACCCGAGGCGGCCGGCTCGACGCCGTACATCCGGGGCACGGCGTCCGTCACACCCAGCCGGGCCAGCTCCTGGAACCCCTTCGCCACACCGAAGAGCAACTCGCCGTATCCGGTGGGCACATGGACGGCGACAGGGGCCCTCCCCAGTGCGAGCGCGATCTCATACGCGATGGTCTTGTACCCCTCCGGGCCGAACGGGTGCCCGGTGTGCGCGGAGTCCGTGACGCTGCTGACCGACTGGTAGCCCAGCTCGTCGACGATCCGCCGCATCAGGGGCCGTACGGAGGCGTACGGGACGGTCAGCACGGTCGCGCCGTAGGCCCTCAGGTGGGAGGCGACGGCGGGCGGCGCGTCCGGCGAGGTGAACACGGCACACGGCAGCCCCGCACGGGCCGCGTACGCGGCGGCCGCCGCCCCGTGGTTGCCCGACGAGGACACGACGATCCCCCGCGCCCCGGAGGCGACGGCGGCGCTCACCGCCACCCGGTTCAGCCGGTCCTTGTGGCTCCACGTCGGGTTCCGCGACTCGTCCTTCGCCCACACCCCGTCGGCCAGCTCCACCAGCGGCGTGTTCCCCTCTCCCAGCCCCGGCGCGGCCAGCGGCGGCAGCAGGGGCGCCCACCGCTCCAGGCCGTGCGCCGCGGGCCGGTCGAACAGGTCCGCCGGCACGGCGTCGTAGTCGTAGTCCACCTCCAGCGGGTACGCGACCTCCCCTGTCGACGTCACCGGGCACCCGGCGGTCAGCGGCGGCCACAGCGGGTGGCGCACGGACGGATCGGCGAGCGACCGCTGGGCACGGGCGAGAGACGTCACGAGGAACCTTCCTGCGGGAGCGGGGACTTCAGGGCCGGGAGGGGAGGGATCGTGCAGGGAGGTGTTGGGCGGGGAGGGATCGGGCGGGGCGCGGCAGGCCCGCCAGGTCGAGCAGTTCGTGGAGGCGGGCGGCGGGCAGGTTCGGGTTGGCCGCCGCGCCTTCCGCCGTCGCGGGGTCGTCGAGAAGCGCCGCGAGGGTGTCCTCGTCGCGCAGGGCCGGGGCGGCGGCGGTCGCCCGGCGCACCCGCTCGTCGGGATCCGCGAGCAGCTGTACGGGCGCCTGTTCCAGGGTCGGATCGGCGGCGGCGAAGGCGCGGACCTCCGGATCGTCGTGGCCGAGGAGGTGCTGGAGGCCGGTCCGGGGCAGTCGGGGCAGGGTCAGCAGGTGCCGGCGCTGCTCGGGGCGCTCGACGAAGGTGTCGAGGACGGCCTCGGGCGGCGCCAGCGGGTGACGGCAGGCGAGCCGGTGCCGCACCTCGGGGTCGGGGTCCACGGCCAGCCGCCCGACCAGCTCGGCGGGCAGGGCGGCGTAGCTCGCGGCGACCCGGCGGAGGATCACGTGCGCGGACACGGCGCACTCCGCGAACCAGCTCGTGGCGGGCTCGCCGGGCACCTCGCCGATCGGACCGTCGTCCTCCGCGCCGCCCAGCCAGTCGATGGCGTCGCGCTCGACCCAGGTGCGGGGCAGCGGGTGCAGCACGGCCCGTGTCCGTACGGACTCGTCCGGGTCCTCGGCCAGTTCCGCCAGGAGGGCGGCGTCCACGTCCGCTCTGGCCGCCACGCGTTCCCGTACCCGGGGGTCCGGGTCGCGGGCGAGGCGGACGACGGTGTGGAACGGCGTGTGGGGGTTCTGCGCCAGCGACCGGAGGTCGCGCCCGGCGGCGAGGCACGCCTCGGCCACGGCGTCGGTGACGGGGAGGTTGACGAGCAGGTGCGTCCGGCCGTGACAGTCCCGCTCCGGGAGATCGGCCTCCATCGCGACGGGGTCCAGCTCCCTCGTCCGTGCGGCGGCCGCCGCACGCACGGCCGCGTCCGGATCGGCCAGCACGGCCGCGCGCTCTGCCGGGCCGAGCCCGTGCCACATGTCGCTCACGCCCATGCGCCGGAGCTCGGGACGGGGGTGCTCGTGCAGCGTGCGCCAGAAGGACAGCGGGATCTGCCCCGAGGAGAGCAGCTCACCGGCGACCTCGGCGGCCGTGACCTTCGCGTCCTCCCCCGCCTCCTCCGCCGTCAGAAGGGCTTCGAGGACGGCGTCCGGCAGGGGCGGAACCTTGCGGAGACGCGGACGGGGGCCGCCGGCGAGGTCCGCGCGCACGAGGCCGGAAGGGTCGCGCACCAGCCTCCCCCGCTGGGCGGGGTCGACGTGGGGATTACGGGCGAACGCGCGGCGGACGGCCCGATCCGGGTGCGTGACCACCGCGTCCACGACGTCCTCGGGCAGGTCCCGCCCCTCGCAGAGGGCCGGCCAGACGGACCGCGCGGCGGGGTCGAGCAGGCGTACCAGGGCATCGGCCGGGGCGGCGGGGTTGGCGGCGACCCCCCGGAGCCAGGCGTCCGGGAGGGAGGGAGAGGACGGCATCCGATCATCCTGTCAGGCCGCGGCACGGCGTCGGTAGCCTGGCCTCGACGATGACGTGAAGGGGACACGACGGGGGAACGAGTGGGACGACGAACCATCCGACGGGCCGCGGGCACAGCGACGTTCCTGGATCTTCTCCGGAGCCCGGGCCGGCTGTTCGACACGGTCGCGGGAAGGAATGAGGGCCGCGCCGAGGCCGATGTGGCGGCGCTGCGCGAAGGCGAGGGGCGCGAAGTGTCCGCGTTCGTACGGGACGGGCGACGCTTCCGGCAAGGGTCGCTGGTCCTCGACCCCGGCGCGGGGTCACCGGTGGTGTGGCGGCCGTATCGGTTCCCCGGCCGGCGCGGCGGTGCCGTCGCGCTGACCGGCCCGTTCCACGTCCACGGGGTGGGGCCGGTCACCGGCCCGGGGAGCCTGGCGGTCGACCGGGGCGTCTTCCGTCTGCTCTCCGTCGACGCGGCCGACCGGTACTGGGAACTCGCCGTCCCCGCCGTCGACGTGCCGCTCGTCCGCGCGGCGCTGCACCTGTCCCGGGTGACTGGGGCGTAGCCGCGTCAGCGGGTGTGCATGCGACGGCGGAGCGCCTCCAGGGCGCCGGGGCGGCGGCCGGGGACGCGGCGGCGGAGCGCCAGGAGGGTGGGGCCGAGGGCGCGGGCGCGGGCCGGATCCGTGATCTGCTCCCACTGGTGGTGTGCCCGGTCCACCGCGCCCTCGACGTCCCGGTCATCGGGCTGCTGGCGCAGCCCGAGCCGCGCCTCGGCGACCGCGAGCCACAGCTCGCAGCTACGGGCCGGCTCGCCCGCCAGCCGGGCGAGGTCCGCCCGCACCTCCATCCAGTGCACCGCCTCGGCCGACCGCGGCCCGAACCGCCGCAGCGCGTCCCGCTCCCACGCGGCCGCCATCTCCGCGGCCTCGGCGTGCCGCCCGGCCATCGCGGCCGACAGGATCGCGGGATGCGGATCGTGCGGAACCGGCTCCGCCTGCCCGTACCCGGCCCGCCGCGGATCCACGACCCCGGCAGGAACGACCGGCGGTGCCGCAGGCATCGGCGGAATGCCCCGCCCGGACACCGCCCCCGCCGTCTGCCCACGCCCCCCGGACGGCACCAACTTCATGGTCCCGCGCGCCCCTTCGCCCTCGTCGGCGACCGACGGAGCGGGAGCGGGGGCAGGCACGGACGGGGGTACGGGCGCGGCCCCGGGCTGGGGTTCGCCACCCGACGCGGGCACGGGCGCGGCCTCGGGCTCGGGATCGCCACCCGACGCGGGAACGGGCGCGGCCCCGGGCCCGGGTTCGCCACCCGACCCGGACACAGGCCCGGCCCCGGGCGTGATGTCGGGAGCAGAGTCGCCGCCCTCCGGCGCGGCCGAAGCCGATGAGGGGGAAACGGCTACGGCCCCGACCCCGGGCTGGGGTTCGCCACCGGACGCGGGAACGGGCGCGGCCCCGGGCCCGGGTTCGCCACCCGACCCGGACACAGGCCCGGCCCCGGGCGTGATGTCGGGAGCAGAGTCGCCGCCCTCCGGCGCGGCCGAAGCCGCTGAGGGGGACGAGGGTGCGGCCCCGACCCCGGGCTGGGGTTCGCCACCGGACGCGGGAACGGGCGCGGCCCCGGGCTCGGGCTCGGGTTCCCCACCCGACCCGGACACGGGCCCGGCCCCGGGCGTGATGTCGGGAGCAGAGCCGCCGCCCTCCGGCGCGGCCGAAGCCGCTGAGGGGGACACGGCTACGGCCCCGGCCTCGGACGGGGAGCCAGACGCGAGCTCTGCCTCAGGCTCGTCCTTCGCCGCAGCCGCAGGCCCGACCCTGGGCTTGAACGTGGACGTGGACGTGGACGTCGGCGCCGCGGCCACGGGCGTGGGCACGACGTCGCCCTCGGCTGTGGTCTCCCCCGCCGCCACGGCCGCCGGCCCGGCCTCGGAGGCCGGATCCCCGCCCACCGGCTCCGCCTGTGCCAGAGGTACTGGCACCGGCGCGGGCTCGGTCCGGTCCTCGGGTTCGGCCGGGGGTGCGACCGTGGCCACCGGGCCCTCGGCGACCGCGGGAGCCGGCGCGGGCGGAGCCGCCGTGTAGCCCTCGGGGAGGGACGGCAGCGGGGTCGGGGCCGGGGGCCCCGCCGGGACGGGGACGTCCGCCGGTCCAGGAACCCGGAACGCTTCCGCAGCAGGCGCGCGTACGGGCCCCGTTCCGGGCACGAGCGGCGCGGCCGCGGCATCCGGCACGGGAACGGGCCCCGCCTCGGGCGCCGAAGCCGGCACGGGGTTGGGTACGCGTGCGGGCGCGGGCGCCGCCACAGGAGCCGGTGCAGAAGCAGCCGCAGGAACGGCGGTCGGCGCGGGTGCGGGTGCGGGACCCGTAGCCGGGGCAGCCGTCCGGTCCGGCACCGCACCCGGCCCCGCCCCGCGCCCCCACTCCCCCGCCTGCGCCTGGTGTCCGGCCGCCGGCAGGAACAGCGACTGCGGCGACTGTGTTCGGGCGGCCGCCTCCGTGTGGAGGACGGAGAAGGGGGCGCGGGTGCCGGCGCGCCACTGGTCGGCCCAGGCGCGGAGGTAGTCGGGGGTGGCGCGTTCGCCTCGGCGCGGGGGCGGGGCGACGCGGGCGTACAGGGTCGGGGACGGGTTCAGGTGGAGCAGGTCCTGGCCGGTGCCGAGGCGGGTCCAGGCCTCCGGGTCGGCGACCAGGTCGGCCACGACCGTCGTCGGTCCCGCCGCCGCCGCCTCCGCGAGCCAGTGCCACGGGAAGGCCGTGTAGCGCAGGGCCGCCGTCGTGCTGCGGGCCAGCGCGAGGTGGGGCAGCTGCTGGCGGCGGTCGAGGTGGAGCTGGCCCGCGAGGTAGACGACGAGCGGGCCGGGGCTCTGCGCGGCGGCGCGCAGCCGGGTGAGGACGGTCTGCGGGTCGATGGGGTCGGCGAGTTCGACGAGCGTCGCGGTCGCCGTACCGGTGAGGACGCCGGGCGGCACCGCCGCCAGCGCGGGCAGCACGGACACCGCGTCCATGGCGCGGCCGCGCCCCGCCGGGGCCGCCGCGAGCAGCACCGCCGTGCCCGAAGTCACCGCCGCCTCCCCCGTGTCCGTACCCACCGCGCCCGCCGTACCGTTCACCTCGTCGCTCACCACACGTGCACCGTAACCCGTGGTGTCGGCCCCACCGACGGCCGGGCCTTTGGCATATGTCAGAAGCACCACCGGATCGAGTGTTGCCAAACCCCTTACGGGCACTCGCGCCCTGTGCCACAGTCATCCCTGGCCCTGTTTCCATTCGGGCCGCGCCGCGCCTGTATCGGAGTACGACATGCCGTCCCCACTCTTCGCGGACCGTCCCGCCCAGCCTCCCCAGCCGGATGCGGTGGACGCGCTGATCTCGCAGACGAGTCGTCTGCGCGGCGAGGTCGACGCGGTCCGCCGGGACGCCGCCGCTCACGACGACGACCCCCGGCAGCGCTGGCAGCGCGCCCTCTGCGATCTGGCGATGCATCAACTCGACGAGCTGCGCGCTCAGTTCGGACAACTGCGCGACGGCACACCGGCGGTGACACAGTCGGGGACGGCACAGCCGAGGGTGGCGCAGCCCGCGGCCGACCCGGCCGACCTTCCCCCCTCGGACGACGCCTCCGTCTTCGACGGCTCGTTCACGAGCGACGCCGGCGCCGCCTACGGCGAGGCCCCCGTCTCCACCGGCTCGCTCCTCACCCGCGTCGGCAGCGCCGAGTGGAACCTCCTCACCGACGAGGTCAGCTGGTCCGACGAGCTGTTCCAGATCTTCGGACGCGCGCGCGAGCGGGGCCCCATGTCCCTGGACGAGATGCCGACGATGGTGCTCCCCGAGGACCAGCCGCGGCTCCAGGCCATGGTGACGGACTGTCTGATCGACGGGAAGCCGATCGACGGCGAGTTCCGCATCGTCCGCACCGACGCCGTCGTCCGCACCGTGCACATGACCGGCGAGCCGGTGCTCGACGCCGACGGCTGCACGGCCTCCATGTGGGCCGTCCTCAGGGACGTCAGCGAACTGCGGCGCAGCGAGCGGGCCGTCCGGGAGAGCCGGGACAGCCTGGAGCACAGCCGCCGCGTCGAGCGCACCGAGCGGCGGGTCGCGGTCGAGCTCCAGGAGGCGGTCCTCCCGCCCTGGCGCGGCTCGCTCCGCTTCGCCCACGACGGCCCCGCCCCGCTCGACGTCGCCGGGCACTACCTCCCGGCCGCCTCCACCGACCTGATCGGCGGCGACTGGTACGACGCGCTGACCCTGCCCTGCGGCGACGCCCTGCTCACCGTCGGCGACCTCACCGGCCACGGCGTGGCGGCGACGTCCTCGATGGCGATGCTGCTCGGCGCGCTGCGCGGCATGGCCGTGGCCGGCATCCGGCCCGGCGCCCTGATGGGCCACCTGAACCAGCTCCTGGACAGCTCGGGCCAGCCCGCCCTCGGCAGCGCCATGTGCTGCCGCTACGACCCGGTGGCGCAGACCCTGACCTGGGCGCAGGCCGGACACCCCGCCCCGCTGCTGTTCCGCGGCGGGACGGGCCGTCCGCTGCGCCGCCCGGAGGGCATCCTCCTGGGGGCGACGCCCAGGGGCGCGTACGAGGAGACCGAGACCCGGCTCCACCCCGGCGACGTGCTGGTGCTCCACACCGACGGGCTGACCCGGACCCCGGGCGCCGTCGGTGACGAGGCCGGTCTCGCCCGGCTGCTCGCCCTCGCCCCCCGGTTCGCCGAGGCCCGCGACGCGCAGGAGTGCCTGCGGTCGGTCCTGGAGGAGTTCGGCGAGGAGGCCCGTGAGGACGACACCTGCCTGATGGTCGTCCGCGTCGGTTCCTGAGGCGGACCGGGGCCGCCGGCCCTTTCGCGCGCGACCTCGTCGACGGAGTCGACGGAGTCGACAGAGCCGCCCGCGTATGCGCGTACCGCCGCGCGGGTCCTGCCCCCGCCCTCAGATCCGGCCCGTTCTCGAGGCCTCCGGCGAGCGCGGCAGTTCGACCTCCAGCTCGGCGCGCAGGTCCTCGATCTTCGAGTAGCCCGCGTACTGGCCGGTGAGCCGGTACATCTCGCGCAGCCGGTGCCAGGTGCGGTGCGAGGAGGTCTCGCCCATGGAGATGAGGGCGAGCCGGGCGTAGCGGTCGGCCTGCTCGGGGTCGTCGGCGATGAAGCAGGCCGAGGCCATCGAGATGTGGTCGAAGAGCTTGGAGCGGTCGTGTCCGTCGCGCCTCAGGTCCAGGGCCAGCTTGGCGTGGTGCTGGGCGGTGGCCGCCGCCGCCGGGTCGTGCTCGGCGAGGGTGCGGTAGGCGAGGGCCTGCATGCCGTGCATGTCGGCCTCGTCGAAGCTCTGCATCCAGCTCGGCGTCTCCTCGTTCCGGTCGGAGACGAAGAGGTCCTCGGCCTCGCCCAGCGTGCGGCGCATCGCCTGCCCTCGGCCCATCGACGCCTGCGCCCACGCCTCGATGGTGTGGAACATGGCCTGGGTGCGCGGCAACAGCCGTTCCCCCGCACCGGACTTGGCCAGCTCCATCAGGTCGAGGGCGTCGTCGGGGCGGCCCAGGTGGACCATCTGCCGGGCCGCGCGGGAGAGCGCCTCGCCGGCGCGCGGCCGGTCGCCGCTCTCGCGGGCCGCGTGTGCGGCGATGAGGAAGTACCGCTGCGCGGTGGGTTCGAGGCCCACGTCGTGGGACATCCACCCGGCCAGGACGGCGAGGTTGGCGGCGACGTCCCACAACCGCCGCTGCAGGTGGTCGGCGTGGCGGTAGGCGAGCATGCCGCCGACCTCGTTGAGCTGGCCGACCACGGCCTTGCGCTGGAGGCCGCCGCCCCGGGAGGCGTCCCAGGCACGGAAGATCTTGACCGACTGCTCCAGGGCCTCGATCTCCTCGGAGCCGATGGGGGCGGCCTCGTAGCGGTCGAAGCCGGCGGGGTCGGCGTGGTACGGATCGGTGGCGCGGGGGGCCGCGGCGGGTCGGGACGGCTCGGTCCTGAGCCAGTCGTTCAGGGAGCTGTTGAGTGCGGATCCGGCGGTGAGCGCGATACCCGCGCCCATCAGGCCGCGTCGGTTGAGCATGAGGTCCATTCCCGTGAATTCGGTGAGGACCGCAGCCGTACGGTCGGGAGCCCAGGGCATTCCGTCAGGGTTCTCGTCCTTGTTCCTGACGGCCTGCCGCGTTCCGGCACGCCCGCGTCGTACGAACCCGAGGTCCTCGATGGTCACGACACGACCGAGTCGCTCGGTGAACAGGGCGGCCAGCACCCGGGGTACGGGATCGCGCGGGGTCTCGCCCCTGTCGATCCAGCGCCGCACCCGCGAGGTGTCGGTCGACAGCTGGGGGTGGCCCATGGCCGCCGCCTGCCGGTTGACCAGTCTCGCGAGTTCGCCCTTGGACCAGCCGGCGAGGCCGAAGAGGTCCGCCAGGCGGGTGTTGGTCTGTCCTGTCACGTCTAAGCCCCCAGGTTCTCGGCTGAGTTGACAGTAGCCCGCTGTCATAGGGCTGGCGACTATTCGCCATGGTTCGCCAGGGTGCGCTCGATGTTCCGCCACCCGCGCGCGGGTGTCAGGTAGGTATGCGCCACCCCGCCCCGTCGACCGGCCCTCATTTTCCCCAGGGTGCGGACCGGGGGCGGGCGGGGCGACGCACGCGATTCGTCGGCACACGAAGGGATCTGTCACCTCCATGTACACAGCATCGTCCTCCGTGTCCGCCCCGCCCCGGCCGGGGACCCGCCTGGTGCCGGCCGGGGCCGGACCGTACCTCACCCCCGCGCAGCGGTCGGTG
Source organism: Streptomyces sp. R302 (assembly GCF_012927245.1). GTDB lineage: Bacteria > Actinomycetota > Actinomycetes > Streptomycetales > Streptomycetaceae > Streptomyces. The sequence goes on along the minus strand of NZ_JABBGE010000005.1, from coordinate 117,773 downwards.
CGTCCGCGGCCCTGGGCGGCCGGGACCGGCACCGGACCCGGTGCGCAGGTCAGCGGCAGGATCGACCTCTCCGGTCCGCAGGGGGCGCAGCTGAAGGTCGCCATCGCCTCGGTGCAGCGGATCTGCCCGGAGTTCAATCCGGTGCAGGTGCTGCGCCGCAGCGGCCGGTCCGTCCTGATCGTCGGGACCACCGGACGCATGACGGCGGTGGCGAAGTGTTTACTGGACCACTCCCCCGCGTGGGTCGAGCGGTTCCAGCACGAAATAGCTTCCTACCGTTCCTTCGTACGCCACCGTCCGCCGGTGCGCGCGCCGCGGCTCGTCGCGGCGGATCCGGAGAACGGCGTCCTGGTGATCGAGCGGATGCCCGGGCGGGCCGCGGCCCTCTCGCGCCACCCCGTGGAGGCCCCGCCGCGGGCCGACGTGCGGGCGGCGCTCGGGGCGATCGCCCGGCTGAACGCCTGGCGGCCGCCGGCCGGGACCTTCGACGCGCCGCTGGACTACGGCGCGCGGATCGCCCGCTACCACGAGCTGGGGCTGTTCACCGACCGCGACCGCGACGACCTGCAGTCGCTGCTGCACGGCCTGGCGCACGCCGGCGGCCGGCAGGGCATGGGGCAGTTCTGCCACGGTGACGCCCTGCTCTCCAACATCCTCCTCTCCCCCGCGGGTCCGGTCCTCGTCGACTGGGAGCACGCCGGCTGGTACCTCCCCGGCTACGACCTGGCGACCCTCTGGACGGTCCTCGGCGACGCGCCGCTGGCGCGCCGTCAGATCAGCCAGATGGCGCAGGCGCAGGGCCCGGCCGCCCGGGACGCCTTCCTGGTGAACCTGATGCTGGTGCTGACGCGGGAGATCCGTACGTACGAGACGGCCGTGCAGCGGACCATCAAGGAGGCCCCGCCGGCGGGCTCGGTGCCGATGGGCTCGGGGGCGCTGGCCCCCGGGGAGGAACAGCGGCTGCTGCTGAGGCGGCTGCACGACGACTGCGCCATGGCACGGCGGGCCTTGCGCGCGGCGGTGGGGACGCGCTGAGCGTCCCCACCGCGAGACGGGGGTGTGCGCCGCGCACCCGGTGCCGACACACCGGGAGTGCGGCGCTTCGCCGTCTCCAGAGGCCCCTCATTGGTCGAGTCCACCGACGCGCCGCCGGTGGGCGGGCCGTCATCGCGAAAGTGCCCCCGATCGGCCCACACCACCGCGCTGGCCTGGGAACTCGCCTTCGGTGAGGGGTGATTGACGGATGGTCCGGGAGCGGCTACCCCTGTACGGGTTCGGTTCCCGCACGCCCCCGTGTCACCCCCGCCCCTGGAGGCTGCCTTGCTCCGTTCCGCGTCCCGAGGCCGCGTGCTCGCGCTCGCCGGGTCCGCCGCCCTGCTCCTCCCCCTCCTGTCGGGCGCGCCGCCGGCCGGTGCCGACGCGCCGGTGACGGACTCGCTGCAGCGCCGGTTCGCGGCGGCTGCCGAGCGCCACGGCGTGCCGGAGGGCGTGCTGCTGGCCGTCTCGTACCTCCAGTCTCGCTGGGACGGGCACGCCGGCGCGCCCAGCGTGACCGGCGGATACGGGCCGATGCACCTCACCGACACGGCGACCGCGCTGGCCCGTTCCGTACCGCACCACTCGGCGGACGGCGAGGACGCGCGCGGCGACGGGTCCCGGCCCGCCCGCGCCGGGGCGGAGGCCCGCCCGCCCGCCCCGGAGGAGCTGCCCGCGCGGCTCCGGACCCTGGAGCGGGCCTCGGCGCTCTCCGGGATCCCGGCGGAGGAGCTGCGGACCTCGGCGGCGGCGAACATCGAGGGCGGCGCGGCCCTGCTGGCGGCGGCCCAGCGGGAGGCCGGTCTCGCGCCGAGCGCCGATCCGGCCGACTGGTACGGGGCGGTGGCGCGGTACTCGGGCGCCGACGACGCGGCCACGGCGGCGGCGTACGCGAACGACGTCTTCGAGGTCCTGAGGACGGGCGAGGCGCGCGTCACGGACAGCGGGCAGCGGGTGGCGCTGGCGGCCGCGCCGGGCGTGGTGCCGGAGACGGGTCAGCTGGCGGCGCTCGGGCTGCGCGCGCCGGAGCGGGGCCCGGTGGAGTGCCCGACGACGGTGGCGTGCGAGTGGATCCCGGCGCCGTACGAGGAGTTCGGCGACGGCGACTACGGCAACCACGACAAGGCGGACCGGCCGGTCTCGCAGAAGATCGACTACATCGTGGTCCACGACACCGAGGCGACCTGGGACGTCACCCTGAAGCTGGTGCAGGATCCGACGTACGTCTCCTGGCAGTACTCGCTCCGCTCCTCGGACGGCCACATCGCCCAGCACCTGCCGCTGAAGGACGTCGGCTGGCACGCCGGGAACTGGTACGTGAACGCCAAGTCGGTGGGCCTGGAGCACGAGGGCTTCCTGACGGCCCCGGACTCCTGGTACACGGAGGCGATGTACCGGTCCTCGGCGCGGCTCGTGCGGTACCTGGCGAAGCGGTACGACATCCCGCTCGACCGGCAGCACGTCATCGGGCACGACAACGTGCCGGGCACGGTGACCTCGTCGATCCGCGGCATGCACACCGACCCGGGGCCGTACTGGGACTGGGCGCACTACTTCCGGCTCCTCGGACGGCCGCTGGCGCCGAGCGCGGGCCCGGCGGCGGGCGTGGTGACGATCCGCCCGGAGTACGGCGACAACCGGCCGGTGTACACGGGGTGCGCGGCGGCCGGGGAGGCGTGCGCGCCGCACGGCAGCGGCGCCGTGCGCCTGCACACCGCGCCGAGCGCCGACGCGCCCCTGGTGAAGGACATCGGCCTGCGGCCCGGCGGGCAGGACTCCACGACCGGAGTCGACGACACGGGGGCACGGGCGACGACGGGGCAGAGCTACGCGGTGGCGGAGCGCCGGGGCGACTGGACGGCGGTCTGGTACCTGGGGCAGAAGGCGTGGTTCCACGACCCGAAGGCGGCGCCGACGGCGGTGGGCGCGCGCGGGCAGGTGCTGACGCCGCGGGAGGGGCTGGCGGAGGTGCCGGTGTACGGGCGGGCCTATCCGGAGGCGTCGGCGTATCCGGCGGGGGTTCCGGTGCAGGCGGTGTCGCCGCTGCCGTACCGGCTGCTCGCGGGGCAGCGGTACGTGGTGGGCGGGAAGACCCCCGGGGAGTACTACTACGCACCGGTGTTCGACAGCAGCAAGCACCGGGTGGTGCGCGGGCAGGAGGAGTACTACCAGATCCAGTTCGGCCATCGGATCGCCTTCGTGAGCGCCGCTGACGTGCGGGTTTCACAGGGCTGAGCGAGTCCGGCCGAAAGGTGCGGGGTGGCGCCGGGGTTCCCCTCCGGCGCCACCCCTCCCCGCACTCATATGACTAATCCCGACGCGGGGTTCGGCGGCCGGGGCAGGGGTAAGGCTGGGCCGGAACAGCACCCCGCCACCGGAAAGGCCCGCCCGCACATGCCTCAGCCCTTCACCATGCCGGATTTCTACGTCCCGTATCCGGCGCGCCTCAATCCCCATGTGGAGGCGGCCCGGACGCACACCCGGGACTGGGCGCGCGCCATGGGCATGCTGGAGGGCTCCGGGGTCTGGGAGACGGCCGACCTCGACGCGCACGACTACGCGCTGCTCTGCGCGTACACCCACCCCGACTGCGACGAGGACGCGCTGAACCTCGTCACCGACTGGTACACGTGGGTCTTCTTCTTCGACGACCACTTCCTGGAGGTCTTCAAGCGCACCCAGGACCGGGCGGCCGGCAAGGAGTACCTCGACCGGCTCCCCCACTTCATGCCGGCCGACCCGGCGACCGGCATGCCCGAGCCCACCAACCCCGTCGAGGCCGGCCTCGCCGACCTGTGGCGGCGCACCGTCCCCGCGATGTCCGACGGCTGGCGGCGCCGCTTCGCCGAGGCCACCGAGGCCCTCCTCTACGAGTCCCTCTGGGAGCTCGACAACATCAACGACGGCCGGATCGCCAACCCCCTCGAATACATCGAGATGCGCCGCAAGGTCGGCGGCGCCCCCTGGTCCGCCGGGCTCGTGGAGTACGCCGCCGGGGCCGAGGTCCCCGACCGGGTCGCCGCCTCCCGGCCCCTGCGGGTGCTCCGCGACGCCTTCTCGGACGCCGTCCACCTGCGCAACGACCTCTTCTCGTACCAGCGCGAGGTCGAGGACGAGGGCGAGAACAGCAACGGCGTACTCGTCCTGGAACACTTCCTCCGCTGCTCCACCCAGGAGGCCGCCGAGGCCGTCAACGACCTGCTGACCTCGCGGCTCCAGCAGTTCGAGAACACCGCGCTCACCGAAGTACCCGCGCTGGCCGTCCTGGAGCGCCTCACCCCGCTGGAGATCGCGGCGATCGGCGCGTACACCAAGGGGCTCCAGGACTGGCAGTCCGGTGGCCACGAGTGGCACATGCGCTCCAGCCGGTACATGAACGAGGGCATGCTCGACGACTCCGACGGCCCCGACGCCACCGCCGGCGCCCCCGCCCTCGGCACCGGCGTCCTCGACATCCGCACCCTGCTCGGCGGCCGGTCCGCCGAGGCACGGCGGCGGAGCCTCACCCACACGCCCCACCAGCCCGTCGGCCCGCTCCCGCTGCCCGACTTCGCGCTCCCCTACCCGCTCGCCCTCAGCCCGCACTACCGGGAGGCCAAGCGGCGCTCCGAGGAGTGGGCCGAGGCCATGGGGCTGCTGGACGACATCTGGGACCGGCCGCTGCTGGAGGGCGCCGACCTCGCCCTCTGCTCGGCCGGTCTCGACCCCGACGCCACCCTGGAGGAGCTGGAGCTCAGCACCCTCTGGCTGACCTGGGGCACCTACGCCGACGACTACTACCCGATGGTCTTCGGCCGCCCGCGCGACCTGGCGGGCGCGCGGGCGCAGACCGAGCGGCTCAAGGCGTGCCTGCCCGTCGACGACCCCGCCTCCGCCGCCGGGTTCGCCGTCAACCCCATGGAACGGGCGCTCGCCGACGTGTGGGCGCGGACCGCCGGGCCGATGAAGCCCGAGGCACGGGCGCAGCTGTGGACGGCGCTCGACGCGATGCTGGAGAGCTGGATGTGGGAGCTGCACAACCAGGCGCAGCACCGCGTGCCCGACCCCGTCGACTACGTCGAGATGCGCCGCAGCACCTTCGGTTCCGAACTGACCATGCTGCTGGGCCGGTTGCGCCACGGCGGCGTCCTGCCGCCGGAGGTGTTCCGCTCGGGCACGGTCCGCGCGCTGGAGAACGCGGTGGCCGACTACGCGGCGCTCGTCAACGACCTCTTCTCGTACCAGAAGGAGGTCGAGGTGGAGGGCGAGCTGCACAACGGCGTGCTCGTCCTGGAGAAGTTCTTCGACGTCGACCGGGACACCGCCGCCCGGATGGTGCACGAGCTGATGGGCGGCCGGCTGCGCCAGTACGAGCACCTGAAGCAGCGTGAAGTACCCCTGATGTACGCCCACTTCGAGCTGGACGCGGACGGCAGGGCGGCCTTCGAGGCGCGACTGCGGGAGCTGGAGGACTGGCTCGCGGGCATCCTGCACTGGCACCGCTCCGTGCGGCGGTACGGCGCCGGGGACGTCCACGCGGGCGCCGGGACCCCGCTGCTCCGCGACCGCACCGGGGAGACCGCTCCGGTGCCCGACTGGACCACCCCGCGCGGCCTCGGCACCACCGCGGCGCGGGTCGCGACCGCCTTCGCCGGCGTGTCGTCCTGACGCGCGGAAAGGGCCGCCCCGGGTCTCCGGGGCGGCCCTTCGCTTCGACCGGGTCTAGTGGGAGCCGCGGCCGCGCAACTCGTCGAGTTCGCGGCGTTCGCGTTTGGTGGGGCGGCCCGCGCCGCGGTCGCGGACGGCGGCGAGGGCGACGTGCTCGCGCGGCGGCGGGGGCGGGCTGTTGTCCACGTACGCCTCGGCGGCGACCGGCGGGCCGACCCGCTTGGTCAGCAGCTCCTTGACCTCGACGATCCGCTCGCGGCCCGCGACGTAGACCCGGACCTCGTCGCCCGGCTTCACGGCCTGCGCGGGCTTGGCCCGCTCGCCGTTGACCTTGACGTGGCCGGCCCGGCAGGCCGCGGCGGCCTGGGAGCGGGTCTTGGTCAGCCGGACCGCCCAGATCCAGGCGTCGACGCGTGCGCTCATCGGCCCCGCCCTCCCCGCTCAGCCCTGCTGGAACAGCTCGGCGGGCAGCGGCTTGAGCAGCGCGTAGAGGTCGTCGGTGATCGGCCGGTCCCAACTGGCGATCGTCACCAGGACGTTGTCGCTGCGGTCGAACTGGACGCAGGAGATGCGGCTCTCGGAGAGCTTGAGGCGGCGCACGATGAGGAGGTTGTCGCCCTGCATGACGGGGACGTCCTCGGCGTCGAGCACCTCGACCGGCTCGTCGTTCTCCAGGGCGGCGAGGAGCTGGGCGACCTCGAAGGGGATCTGGCCCTCGGCGAGCTCCCGGGCCGGGGAGCCCTCGGGGAGGTTGCCGATGATCATCGCGGGGCCGCGGCCGCCGAAGAGGTCGTAGCGCAGGAAGACGCCCTGGCAGGAACCGTCGGGAGCGGGCAGCAGGCCCGCGCCGAGATTGCCGGGCCAGTCCCCCGGATCCATGGCCAGGACATCGAAGTCCGGACCGGCGGGAGTGGCGCTGCGACGGCGGAGGAAGGACATACGGCCATGGTACGTGCCCGGGCGCGCGGTGCGGCGCCGGGCTCCTCCGTCCCGGCGCCGCGGGGGCTCACTCGGCCGGCTCCGCCGCCTTCGGCTTCTCCGCCTCCGTGCGGGGCTCGCCGGCGTCGCCGAAGGCGTGGGCGAGGCCGGAGCGGTCGGTGCCGAGCTTGCGGTAGACGGCGGACAGCAGCCGGGCGGCCGTGGTGGCGTCGATGCCGAGGGCGGCGGCCGGGTCCTGGCCGCGGACGCTGGCCCGGGCGGCGGCCCGCTCACGCGCGGTGAGCGAGTGGCCGTCGGCGGTGTGCAGGGCGCGCGGGCGCAGTCCGGCGGCGGCCAGCTCGGCCCTGGCCTCGTCGACCAGGCCGTCGGCGCCGCAGTCCTGCGCGGTCTCCAGGCCCCGGTACAGGTGGTCGGCGGCTTCGGCATGGCGTTCGGTCCTGCGGAGCGCCGCGCCGAGGGCGACGAGGGAGCGGGCCAGCTCGTACGCGGCCGGGGACTGGTCCAGCCAGTCGACGGACTCCTCCAGGAGCTTGATCCGCTCGGCGCCGTCGGTGACCTCGGCGGTCACCCGGAGCGCCTGGCCGATCGCGGACGGCGCGCCGTACTGGCGGGCGCGGGCGACGGCGTTCTCTGCGGTGGCGAGGGCCCTGGCCGGGGAGCCGGTGGCGGCCTCGGCGAGGGCCAGGTGGAGCTGCCAGGGGCTGCACGAGGGGTTGCGCTTGCCGCGCGGCTCCAGGCGGCGCTTGATGTCGGCGAGCGCCGCGGCGGCGTCCTCGGCGCGGCCGGTGGCGAGCAGCAGCTCGGCGTGGACGGTCTCGCAGTCCGGGATGGTGACGGCGGCCGGGAAGGGCTCGCCGAAGTCGTGGTCGCGGGCGACCCGCTCGGCCTCCTCCGTACGGCCCCGGGCGAGGAGGACCTCGATCATGACGCCGGTGGCGTACCAGAGGGCGGGGGTGCGGGGGCCGACGCGCTCGGCGAGGCGGAGTCCGGCGCGGGCGAAGTCCTCGGCCTCCATGAGCCGGCCGCGGCGGAAGCGGATGTAGCCGAGGAGGGTGTACGCGAAGGAGAGGTGGGCGCCGCGCCAGCCCTGCTTCTCGAACTCGGCGGTGCCGGCGGCGAAGAGCTCCTCGGCGCGGCCGGGCCGGTCGGCGTAGAGGTGGGTGAGGGCGACGAGGACCGGGACCTCGAAGCCGCGGCTCTCGTCGGCCCAGCTCAGGCCGCCTTCCAGGGCGCGCTCGGCGTGCCGGAGGGCGACGGCGGCGGGTTCGGCGCGCAGGGTGGCGTCCCAGGCGCGGAGGCCGATGATGTACCGCTCGGTGAGGTCGCGGCCGGTGAGCCGGTCGGCGAGGGCCGCGAGGCGGCGGGAGCGGGCCGGCGACTCGGGTTCGTCGGAGCGGAGCGCGTCCCACATGAACCGCTCGGCCTGCATGCGGAGGCGGCTGCGCGGGTCGGTGGTCTGCCGGGTCTCGTGTTCGAGCAGCTCGGAGGCCTCGACGAGGCGGTCGCTGTGGGCGAGGACCTGGGAGAGGCGGTAGACGATGCCGTGCCGCAGGGCCTCGTCGGAGATGGGCTCCTCCAGGGCGGCGCGGAGTTGGTTGACGGTGGTGGCGGGCTCGGTGAGGAGCGAGGCGGAGCTGAGCTCGAAGAGGACGGCGGCCCGCGCGTCGGCGGTGGGAGGCTCGCGCAGGGCGCGGGCCAGCTGACGGCGGGCGGCGTCGGGGGCGCCCGCGCGGAGGTTCTCGCGGGCGGCGGCGCGCAGCTGGGTGACGACCCAGGCGTCGCCCTCCGGGTGGGTCTCCAGGAGGTGGCGGGCCGCGGCGGCCGGGCCGTGTCCGGCGTCGATGACGCACCAGGCGGCCTGGCCGTGGAAGGCGACCCGGATGGCGTCGGGGATGGCGCGGTAGATGGTGCTCGCGACGAGCGGGTGGACGAATTCGAGGGGTCCGTCGGCGGTGCCGGTGTCGGCGAGGACCCGGGCCTCGCGGAGCCGTTCGGCGCAATCGGCGACCGCCTCGTCGCCCAGCCCGGCGAGGGCGCCGGCGAGCGAGGGCGAGATCTCGGTGCCGAGGACGGCGCAGGCCCAGGCGAGGCGCATGGTGGCGGTGCCGAGGCGTTCGATGCGGTTGACGAGGCCGCTGCCCTTGAGGGCGGCGGCGAGGTCGCGGAGCTCGTGGGCGCCGTCGGCGGTGGGGTCGAGGCCCCGGTCGCGGACCTTGGCGGCCAGTTCGACGGTCTCGAAGGGGTTGCCGGAGGTGACGGTCCAGAAGTCGCGGCAGAACTCGTCGTCGGCGTGGGCGCCGATGCGGTCCCGGACGAGGCGGGCGACGGCGTCGGCGGTGAGGGGCGCCAGGCCGTGCGGGCGCTGTCCGGACCGGCGTCCGGTGAACTCGGCTCCCTCCTCGGGCAGTTCGTCGGGCCGGTAGGCGACGACGAGGAGCATGGGGAGGTCGTCGGCGCGCGGGGCGAAGGAGGCGAGCCAGCCGAGGGACTCGGGGTCGGCCCAGTGGGCGTCGTCGAGGACGACGACGAGCGGGGCGCGGCGGACGGCGAGGTGGGTGAGGACCCAGTCGAGGCCGTCGCGCAGGCCCTGGGGGTCGGGCGGGGAGCCGGCGGTGGCGGCGCGCAGTCCGAGGGCGGGGCCGACGATGTCGTACCAGGAGCCGAGCCGCTCGCGGAGTTCGGCGTCGGAGGCGTGGGCGAGCTGGGGCTGGAGGAGCTGGCGGGCGACGTGGAAGGCGACCCGCTGCTCCTGGTCGCCGCCGCGGGCGGAGAGGACGGTGCAGCCTCGGGAGACGGCCCGGCGGCGGATCTCGGCGAGGAGGGTGGTCTTGCCGAGTCCGGCGGGCGCCGCGTAGACGAGTACGCCGCCCTGGGCGGCGGGCGGTTCGACGGGGCGCGGGGCGTCGGGGGCGGAGCGGGCGGAGAGGAGGGGGACGACGCGGGAGTCGCGCGGGGCGGGCACGGGTGCGGGCGCGGACGGGGGCTCGTCCTGCGCGAGGCCGGTGAGGAGGTCGAGCGCCTCCTCCGCGGCGTCGAGCGCGGCCTCCCGTTCGAAGAGGCCGAAACCCAGGCGGGCCGCCCTGCCGTCCTGTCGTGCCACGTTCCACCCCCACACAGGGGGCGCACGCCCGGCGCACGGTCAGGGCGCCTGGGCGATCACCCCGCGAAAGGTCCAGCGTACGCCGGAACGAGCCCCGTGTAACGGCATTCTTCCAAGCAGTTCGGGTGGCCTTCGGCGTGGCGGGCCTCCCGAAGGCCCCGCAGGTCGAGGCGTGTTCGACGGACGGATGTACGAAGTCGGGTGCGGCGCACAGGGGGCGTGTCGTCCTTGATTGTGGTCCTCGCGCGGACTCCTCTATGACGGACGGTCAGGTCATGATCGTCGCACGGTCCTGATGAGGGGATGAGCCGACCATGAGACCTCCCATTTCCCGCGCCCGGTCCTGGGCCGCCCGCTCGGTGTGTTCCCTCGCCCTGTGCGCCACCGCGCTGACCGCGCTGCCGGCCGCGACGCCCGCGTCCGCGGACCCCTCGGCCGCCGCTCCGGCCGCCGGCGCCGCGGGCCCGGCGGCCGCGGCGGCCGCGGCGCCGTTCACGGTGAGCGCGGCGCGGGCGGCCCTGGTGCGGCTGCTGCCGAAGCACGCGCGCCAGTTCGAACTGGCCCTGACCCCCCGGTCCGCCTCCGGCGACCGCTTCACCGTCTCGGGATCGACGGGGCGGATCGTCGTCACGGGCACCACGCCCGCGGTGCTGCTGCGCGGGGTGCACTGGTACCTCTCCTACACGGCGGGCGTCGACCTCGGCGCACCCGGGGACAGCGTCTCCGCGCTGCCGGACCGGCTGCCGGGCCCCGGCGGCACGATCACCCGGTCGGCGTCGGTGCCGCACCGCTTCGCCCTCAACGACACGGACGACGGCTACTCGGGGGCGTACCGGGGCTGGGACGCGTACGAACGGCAGATCGACCTCCTCGCCCTCCACGGGGTCAACGAGGTCTTCGTCCAGATGGGCGCGGAGGCGGCGTACCACGCGGCCTTCCAGGAGTTCGGGTACACGGACGCCGAGCTGCGGGAGTGGATCCCGGGCCCCGCGCACCAGCCGTGGTGGCTGATGCAGAACATGGCCTCCTTCGGCGGCCCGGTGACCGAACAGCTGATCGCCCGCCGGGCGGCGCTCGGCAAGCGGATCGTGAACCGGCTGCGGGAGCTGGGCATGACGCCGGTGCTCCCGGGGTACTTCGGGACGGTGCCGCCGGGCTTCACGGAGCGCAACCCGACGGGCCGGGTGGTGCCGCAGGGCCGCTGGATCGGCTTCGCGCGGCCCGACTGGCTCGACCCGCGCGGTCCGCTCTTCGCGCGCGTCGCCTCGGCGTTCTACCGGCACCAGGCGCGGCTGCTCGGCACCAGCACGATGTACAAGATGGACCTGCTGCACGAGGGCGGGAACGCCGGTGACGTACCGGTCGGCGAGGCCGCCGCGAAGGTCCTGGAGTCCCTGGACGACTCCCGCCGGGGCGCGACCTGGGTGCTGCTCGGCTGGCAGCGCAACCCCAAGGCCGAGCTGCTGGCCGGCGTCGACACCTCGCGCCTGCTCGTGGTGGACGGGCTCTCCGACCGGTACGACGGCCTGGACCGCGAGACCGCCTGGTCCGGGACGCCGTACGCCTACGGCACCATCCCCAACTTCGGCGGGCACACCACGATCGGCGCCAACACCTCGGTGTGGACGGACCGGTTCGAGGCGTGGCGGACGAAGCGCGGCAGCGCGCTGAAGGGGATCGCCTTCCTCCCCGAGGCGACCGCCGCCAACCCGGTGGCCTTCTCCCTCTTCACCGAACTGGCCTGGCGGGACGCCCCGGTGGACCACGCCGACTGGTTCGCCCGCTACGCGGCCCGCCGCTACGGCGCCCCCGACCCGCACGCGGCCAAGGCCTGGGAGTGGCTGCGGCAGGGCCCGTACGGCACGAAGGCGAACGGCTGGAGCGAGTCCCAGGACAGCCTCTTCACCGCCCGTCCGAGCCTCACCGTGCGGACCTCGGCCTCCTGGGGCCCGAAGGCGATGCGGTACGACGCGGCGACCGTCGAGCGGGCGCTGACCGAGCTGCTGCAGGTGGCGCCGGAGCTGCGGACCACCGACGCGTACCGCTTCGACCTGGTCGACACCGCCCGGCAGGCGCTCACCAACCGCAGCCGGGTGCTGCTGCCCAGGATCAAGGCCGCGTACGAGGCGAAGGACCTGGCCGCGTTCCGGGCGCGGGCGGCCGAGTGGCGGGCGTCCATGACGCTGCTGGACGCGGTCCTCGCCACCGACCGGCGGTTCCTGCTCGGTCCGTGGCTGGAGAACGCCCGCTCGTGGGCCCGCTCGGACACGGAGCGGGCCGTCCTGGAGTTCGACGCCCGCTCGCTGATCACGACCTGGGGCCACCGGGCGGGCAGCGAGGCCGGACTGCACGACTACGCCAACCGCGAGTGGTCGGGCCTCGTCTCGGGCTTCTACGCGCCCCGCTGGTCGGCCTACCTGGACTCCCTCGACACCGCGCTGGTCACCGGGCGGGCGCCGGCCGCGATCGACTGGTTCTCCTGGGAGAACGCCTGGAACCTGCGGCGCGACTCCTACCCGGTGACCCCGAAGGGCGACCCGGTGGCCCTGGCGACCCGGGTACGGGACGCCCTGCGCGCCTGACCGCCCGGACCACCGGCACAACAGGCACCACCGGCACCACCGGCCGAACCGCCGGCCGGGCTCAGCCGGCCGGCGGTTCGGCGCCCACCAGCCACATCGAGAAGAACTGGGCGCCGCCACCGTAGGCGTGGCCGAGGGCCCGGCGGGCGCCGTCCACCTGGTGCTCGCCGGCCTCCCCCCGTACCTGGAGGGCGGCCTCGGCGAACCGGATCATCCCGGAGGCGCCGATCGGATTGGTGGAGAGCACGCCCCCGGAGGGATTCACGGGCAGATCACCGTCGAGTTCGGTGACACCGGCCTCGGTGAGCTTCCACCCCTCGCCCTCGGCGGCGAAGCCGAGGTTCTCCAGCCACATCGGCTCGTACCAGGAGAACGGCACGTACATCTCGACGGCGTCGATCTGCCGGCGCGGGTCGGTGATCCCCGCCTGCCGGTAGACGTCGGCGGCGCAGTCGCGGCCCGCCCGCGGCGAGACGAAGTCCTTGCCGGCGAAGAGGGTCGGCTCGCTGCGCATGGCCCCGCCGTGCACCCAGGCGGCGGGGCGCGGCGCCCGGTCCGCGCCCGCCCGGTCGGTGAGGACCATGGCGCAGGCGCCGTCGGAGGACGGGCAGGTCTCCGAGTAGCGGATCGGGTCCCACAGCATGGGCGCGGCCTGCACCTTCTCCAGGGTGAGGTCGTGCTCGTGGAGGTGGGCGTAAGGGTTCTTCAACGCGTTGCGGCGGTCCTTGTACGCGACGAGGGAGCCGATCGCGTCGGGGGCGCCGGTACGCCGCATGTAGGCGCGCACGTGCGGGGCGAAGAATCCGCCCGCGCCGGCGAGGAGGGGCTGCTGGAAGGGCACCGGCAGGGAGAGCCCCCACATGGCGTTGGACTCGGACTGCTTCTCGAAGGCGAGGGTGAGGACGGTCCGGTGGACGCGGGCGGCGACCAGGTTCGCGGCGACGAGGGCGGTGGAGCCGCCGACGGACCCCGCGGTGTGGACGCGGAGCATCGGCTTGCCGACGGCGCCGAGGGCGTCGGCGAGGTACAGCTCCGGCATCATGACGCCCTCGAAGAAGTCGGGCGCCTTCCCGATGACGACGGCGTCGATGTCGGCCCAGGTCAGCTCGGCGTCGGCGAGGGCGCGGACGGCGGCCTCGCGGACGAGTCCCGCGAGGGAGACGTCGTGCCGGGCGGCGGCGTGCTTGGTCTGGCCGACGCCGACGATCGCGACGGGTTCCTTGCTCATCGGGGGTCCCCTTCCAGGACGGCGACCAGGTTCTGCTGGAGGCAGGGCCCGGAGGTGGCGTGGGCGAGGGCGCGGTCGGACTCCCCGCGGTGGATGCGGGCGGCGGCCTCGCCGAGCCGGATGAGCCCCGCGGCCATGACGGGGTTGGCGGCGAGCGCACCCCCGGAGGGACTGACGTGCACGTTCCCGTCGGCGCTCGTGCCGGCGCTCGTGTCGGCGTTCGTGTTGACGCTCACGTTCGTGTTCACGTTCACGTTCGTGCTCGCGTCGAGACCGAGCGCCCTGCGCAGGACGACCTCCTGCGAGGTGAAGGGCGCGTGGAGTTCGGCGGTGTCGACGGGCCGGTCGAAGACGCCGGCGCGTTCGGCGGCGAGGCGGGTGGACGGCGAGTCCGTGAGGTCGCGGACGCCGAGGGAGTGCGCCTCGATGCGGTGGTCCATGCCGCGGATCCAGGCGGGCCGCGCGCACAGCTCGCGGGCCCGGTCGCCGACGGCGAGGACCACGGCGGCGGCGCCGTCCCCCACCGGCGGGCAGTCGCCCGTCCGCAGCGGCCGGACGACGTACTCGCCCTGCGGGCGGGCGCCCGGCAGCTGGGCGTGCGGGTTCGCCCGCGCGTCCTCCCGGCTGCGGGCTGCGATCGCGGCCAGCGCGGGCTCGTCGGTGTACCCGGCGTCGACGAGGGCCTGCGCCTGGAGCGCGGCGAGGGCGACGGAGTCGGGCCAGAGCGGCGCCACGTAGTACGGGTCGAGCTGTCGGCTCAGCACATCCCGGACGGACCCGGGCGAGGACTTCCCGTAGGCGTACACGAGCGCGGTGTCGGCCTCGCCGGTCAGCAGCTTCACCCACGCCTCGTAAAGGGCCCAGGCACCGTCCGCCTCGACGTGCGACTCGGAGATCGGCGGCCAGGCGCCGACGCCGTCGAGGGCCATGGTGAAGGAGAAGGCCCGGCCGGCCAGGTAGTCGGAGGAGCCGGAGCAGGTGAAGCCGATGTCGGCGGCCTTCAGTCCGGTCTGCCGCCGCACCTCGTGCAGCACCGGCATCACCATCTCGACCTCGGAGAGGTCGTCCGTGTGCCGCCGGTGGTCGCTCTGGGCGAACGCGACGATCGCCACCTCTCGGTCCGGCGTCACAGCAGCTCCTTGTACGTGTCGTAGTCGGCGTCGGGCTCGCCGGTGGGCCGGTAGTGGTCGGGATACCGCCCGTCCTCGCTCCACACGGGCTCCACCCGCAGCCCCATCCGGACCTGGTCGTACGGGATCCCGCCGATCCGCCCGTGCAGGGCGAGGCCGGCGCCGTCGAGGGCGATGTGGGCGTAGACATAAGGGACTTCGATGTCCAGGCTCTTCGCCTTGATGTTGACGATGCAGAAGGTGGTGACGGTGCCGCGGGGACCGACCTCCACCTGATCGGTGGTCGCGACACCACAGGTCGGGCAGGCGCCGCGGGGCGGGACGTACACCTTGGCGCAGACGGGGCAGCGCTCGCCGACGGTGCGGCGCTCGGCGAGCGCGTGGAGATAGCGGGTCTGGGCGCGGCCCGGGGTGTAGGTGTAGTCGAGGCGGGCGGGAGCGATGATACGCCTGACGGCACCCCTCTCCCCGAACTCCCCGCTGTGCGAGGTGGGTTGCCTCCCGGCCACCTCCCCCTCACCCCCTTCGTACGCCTCGAAGCAGGCGATGTCCGTGATGGCGCCGGTTCGCTCGGCGGCCCAGCGGATCCGCACCCGCATGCCGGTGTGCACGGCCTCGGGGCCGGGGGCCTCGAGGGCGTGCAGAAGCGCGGTGTCGGCGCCGTCGAGCCGCACGAGGACCCAGGCGAAGGGGGTACAGAGCGGCTGCCCGGGCCGCGGCTCGTGATTCCACGCCCAGGTGGTGACGGTCCCGGTCGGCTCCACCTCGACGAGCTCCCGCAACTCCACCGCGCTCACCGGGTCGTACTCGACGGGCGGCACGAGCACCCCACCCGCCTCGGTACGCACCCCGAGCACGGTGCGCTCGCGCAGCCCGGTGAGGAACGCGGCCTGGACGGGCCCGAGGGACCGCGTGAACGGGAACTCGACGACGAGGGGGGCGCGTAGGGGGGAGGGGGGTGGAGGGGAGAGGGTCATGGGCGGACCTTTCTGGGAGTGGGTGGGCCGGGAGGGGAGGGGGCAGGGGCGGCGCTGGGGCTGGGGCCGGGGCCGGGGCCGGGTGGGGCGAACGGGAAGAAGGTGTGCAGGGTGGTGCGGGGCGGTGCAGGTGCGGGGCGGTGCAGGCGTCGGGCCGCTGCGCGGGGCCTCTCCCCCACCCCGCCCCTTCCCGGAACCAGGGGCTCCGCCCCCGGACCCCCGAACGGCCTGCGGCCGTGTCCTCAAACGCCGGACGGGCTGGACCACGAGACCGGTGCCCGGGGCGGGCCCCGACTTCAGCCCGTACGAGGTACGAAAGCTGGGGCGGCACCCGAGTCCAACCCCGCCGACCGTTTGAAACACGGGTTCGGGAGCTGGGGTTCGGGCCGGTCAATACCACCCCCGCCAACGTTCGAAGCACGGGGTCCGGGCCGGAGGCCGGCCCGAACCAATTCCAGCCCCCCGGGCGTCCGAGGCTCGGGATCTCGGACTGGCGACCGACCCGAGCCAACTCCAGCCCCCGGACATCCGAGGCTCGGGGGGCTAGAGACCAAGCCGAGCCATTTCCAGCCCCGCCGGCGTTTGAGGCGCGGGGTCCGGGGCGGAGCCCCGGTTCCGGGACCGCCACCGTTCGAGGGGCGGCGCCGGTTACGGGGACGGAGCCCCGACTTCGCCCAACAGCCGTTCGAGGCGCCGGGGCCCTATCCAGCCCCGCCGGCGATTGAGGCGCGGGGTCCGGGGCGGAGCCCCGATCTCGCCCCGCCTCCGTCCGAGGCGCTGGGGTCGCGTCCAGCCCCGCCGGCGCTTGAGGCGCAGGAGGGGGCGGGGCGCAGCCCCGGTTCCGGGAGCGTCGCCGTTCGGGCGGCGAAGCTGCCACCCGGCCTCGCCGGCGATCGAGGCGCGGCGGCGGGGGCGCGGCACCGGTTCGGGTCACTCTCGGCGGTAGTGCGGGGGGCGTTTCTCCGTGAAGGCTCGGGCGCCTTCCTTCGCGTCGGCCGTGTCGAAGATCGGCCAGCCTCGTTTCAGCTCCGCCGCCAGGCCCTCCGTCTCCGTGAGTTCGGCCGTCTCGTAGACGGAGGCCTTCACCGCCTCGACGGCCAGCGGGCCGCACGCATTGATGCGTTCCGCCAGGTCGAGCGCGGTGTCGAGGGCCTGACCGTCGGGGACGACCCGGCCGATCAGGCCGATGCGGGCGGCCTCGTCGGCCGCGTAGGGACGGCCGGTGAGGAGCATTTCGAGGGCGTGGGTGCGGGGGATCTGGCGGGGCAGGCGGACGGTGGAGCCGCCAATGGGGAAGAGCCCGCGGCGGACCTCGAAGAGGCCGAAGGTGGCGGAGGCGCCGGCGACCCGGACGTCCGTGCCCTGGAGGATCTCCGTACCGCCGGCCACGCACGCGCCTTCGACCGCGGCGATGACGGGCTTGCGCGGTCGGTGGTGGCGGAGCATCGCCTTCCAGTGCAGGTCGGGGTCGGCCCGCATCCGGTCGCGGTAGGCGTCGCCGGCCATGCCCTGGCCGGCGAGGGCCTTGAGGTCCATGCCGGCGCAGAAGGCGCCGCCCGCGCCGGTGAGGACGATCGACCGTACGGCGTCGTCCGCGTCGGCCTCCAGCCAGCCGTCGTACAGGCCGACGAGCATCGGCAGCGACAGGGCGTTCTTCGCCTCGGGGCGGTTCAGGGTGAGGACGAGCGTGGCGCCTTCGCGCCGCACGGTGAGGTGTTCGGTGCCGGCCATGGGCATCTCCCGTCTCCTGTTCTGGAACAGGTTGCAGGAGTGTCGAAGGCAGTTCAATAGTTTTCTGACACCCAGTCAGATTCTTTGGCGCACCCTCTTCCCACCTCGTGCCGGCGGCGCTCTAATGACCGCCCGAGTCCGAACGCGCCGGGGTCAGGAGGAACGGTGGAGTACAACCTTGCCGACCTGTTCGAATCGGTCGTGGACGTGGTGCCGGAGCGCGAGGCGCTGGTCTACGTCGACCACCCGGGCACCGGCGCCGAGCGCCGGCTCACCTACGCCGAACTCGACGCGGCGGCCAACCGGCTGGCCCACCACCTCCTCGACGCGGGCGTCCGCCCCGGTGAGCACCTCGGGCTCCACCTGTACAACGGCGTCGAGTACCTCCAGACCGTCCTCGCCTGCCTGAAGGCGAGGATCGTTCCGGTGAACGTCAACTACCGGTACGTCGAGGAAGAGTTGGTTTACCTCTACCGGGACGCCGACCTCACCGCCCTGGTGTACGACGCCGAGTTCACCGACCGCGTGGCGGCGGCGCTGCCGCGGTGCGAGCGGCTGCGGCACCTCGTGCGGGTGGGGACCCCGCCCGAGGGGGCCGCCGTCCTCGACTCCGTACCGCTCGACGAGGCGGAGGCGGCCGCGGATCCCGGGCGCGGCTTCGCGGCCCGCTCCGGCGACGACCTCTTCATCATCTACACCGGCGGCACCACCGGCATGCCCAAGGGCGTGCTGTGGCGCCAGGAGGACCTGTTCTTCGCCGGCCTCTTCGGGGGCGACCCGTCCGGCGAGCCGGTCAAGCGGCCCGAGGAACTGGCCGAACGGGTCGCCGCCGGCGGCGCCGGCCTCACCTTCTTCCCCGCGCCGCCCCTCATGCACGGCACCTCCACGCTCACCACCTTCATCGCCTTCAACTACGGCCAGCGGGTGGTCCTGCACCGCAAGTACGTGCCCGAGGAGGTGCTGCGGACCCTGGAGAAGGAGAAGGTGTCCAGCATCTCCCTGGTCGGCGACGCGATGCTGCGCCCGCTGATCGACGCGCTCGCCGGGCCGCTCCGGGGCACCGACCTGTCCGCCCTGTTCAGCCTCTCCTCCTCCGGCGCGATCCTGTCGGAGACCGTACGGGCGCAGCTGCGCGAGCTGATGCCGAACGTCCTGCTGCTCAACAACTTCGGTTCCACGGAGTCCGGTTCGAACGGCCGGGCCACCGACGACTCCGGCCCCGAGAAGGGCTTCCGGCTGCACGTCAACGAGCGGACGCAGGTCGTCGACCAGGTCACCCTGGACCCCGTCGCCGTCGGCGCGGTCGGCCGCCTCGCCCAGCGCGGACACGTGCCGCTCGGCTACTACAACGACCCCGCGAAGACGGCGGAGACCTTCTTCGAGCGGGACGGCGTGCGCTGGGTCCTGCTCGGGGACATGGCCACGGTCGACGCGGACGGTGTGGTGACCGTCCTCGGCCGCGGCTCCCAGTGCATCAACACCGGCGGCGAGAAGGTCTACCCGGAGGAGGTCGAGCAGGCCCTCAAGTCGCACCCCGACGTCTACGACGCGCTGGTCGCGGGCGTCCCGGACGCGACCTGGGGCAGCCACGTGGCCGCCGTCGTCCAGCAGCGCGAGGGCACTCCCCCGCTGGACCTGGCGGCCGTCCAGGACCACTGCCGCCGCCACCTCGCCGGCTACAAGGTGCCCCGCCAGCTCGTCCTCACCGACCGCGTCCAGCGCTCGCCGAGCGGCAAGGCGGACTACCGCTGGGCGAAGGCGGTCGCGACGAAGGCGGACGCTGAGGGGCGGGCCTAGACCCTCCCGCCTCCGCCGACCCCGCCGACCCGCTGCCCCCGGTTCCCCGGTGCTCAGCCCGTGCCGAACTCCCTGAGCGCGGCGAGGAAGGCGGCCGGGCGGGCCTCGTGGATGAGGTGTCCCGCCTCGATGGTGACCAGGCGCGCGTCCGGTACGGCCTCGGCGAGCGCGGCCAGTTGGTCCTGCGGGACGTGGCTGGCCGGGCCGCCGGCCAGGACCAGGGTGGGGGCCGTGATCGCGGGGAGTCCGGCCCGCCAGGCCGGCTCCGGGGCGTTGAGCTGGGCGTCCGTGGCGGGGACGATCTCCCAGTCGAAGGCGAGGCGGCCCTCGGGGCGGTCCGCCACCGGGCGCGGCGGGTCGAGCGGCACGAAGGCCGGCGGCTCCTCCAGGACGAGGCGGCCGACGAGTGCGGGCTCGCGCTGGGCGAGGAGGCACGCGGCGCCGGCGCCCATCGAGTGGGCGACGACGGTCGCGCCGGCGAGACCGAGGGCCTTGAGGAAACCGCCCAGCTCGTCGCGGAAGACATCGAAGCCGTAACCGCCCGGGCGGTCGCTGAGCCCGTGCCCGCGCAGGTCCACCGCGTACACCCGATGGTCGGCGGCCAGGTCCGCCATGACCGGACCCCAGGTCGTGGAGGACTCGCCGCGCCCGTGCACCAGGACGACCGGCAGGCCGCCCTCGGGTCCCGCGACCCGGTAGGCGAGCCGCACGCCGTCGACGACGACCGTGCGGACGGCGGGGTCGAGGAAGGCGGCGACCGCACGGGCGACGGCGTCCGGGGCCGCGTCCTCGGGGCCGCGCTCCAGGAACAGGACCGGCGCGGTGAGCGCGCCGAGCGCCCGCCGGGCCCGCTCCGGGGAGAAGGCGGGATCCGGGTCGGGGCCGGGGGTGACGAGGACGAGGGAGCGGACGCGGTCGGGGTGCACGGCGGCGTACCGGACGGCGAGTTCCCCGCCCGTCAGGTGGCCGATGAGGTCGATCCGCTCCTGTCCGAGGTGGACGCGGAGAGCGTCGACGGCGCCGGCCGGAAGGGAACGTCCGTCCGCGTCGCGGGCGGGCAGCGTGACGAGGGGCCGCTGCCCGGCGAGCCTCGTCAGCCCCTCCGGGTCGCCCGGGTCGCCTGGGCCGCCCGGGTCGCCCGGGTCGCCGATCAGGCAGACCAGGGGCCGTCCCGGGCCCTCACCTCGGACCCGGTAGGCGAGTGCGACTCCGTCGTGCGGTGTGAACGTCGGCATGATCGTGATCCTCGTCGGGCGGGACGGCGGGGGCCAGCGGTTTCGCGGGGAGCGTGACGGCCACGGCGCCGGCCGGGCACCGGGGGCGCGATACGGTGGGCGGATCGTCTCCGAGTCGTGAAGGAACCGTTCCACCGTGCCCGACACCCGGGAATCCGCCCTGCGCGGCGACTGCGCGCAGTGCTTCGGTCTGTGCTGTGTGGCGCTGCCGTTCGCCAAGTCGGCGGACTTCGCCGTCGACAAGTCCGCCGGCGACCCGTGCCGCAACCTCCAGGACGACTTCCGCTGCGGGATCCACACCCGCCTGCGGCCGAGCGGTTTCCAGGGGTGCACGGTGTACGACTGCTTCGGCGCCGGCCAGCGGGTCTCCCAGGTGACCTTCGGCGGCGTGTCCTGGCGGGAGGCGCCGGAGACCGCCCGGCAGATGTACGAGGTCTTCCCGGTGATGCGGCAGCTCCACGAGCTGCTGCGCTACCTCGCGGAGGCGCTGGAGCGGCCCGCCGCCCGCCGGGTCCACGGCGAGCTGCGTACGGCGCTCGGCCGGGTCGAGGCACTGACCGCGCTGCCGGCCGCCGAGCTGGAGAAGCTGGACGTCGGCCCCGTGCGGGCCGAGGTCAATCCGCTGCTGCTGCGGACCAGCGAG
The DNA here is from genome assembly GCF_012927245.1 of Streptomyces sp. R302. Lineage (GTDB taxonomy): Bacteria > Actinomycetota > Actinomycetes > Streptomycetales > Streptomycetaceae > Streptomyces. The sequence continues at coordinate 96,729 of NZ_JABBGE010000005.1, read as the reverse complement.
CTCGTCCGCGCCACGGCGGGCGGCCGGCCGCGCGGCCGGCGGGGCGCGGACCTCATCGGCAAGCGGCTGCGCGGGGCGAAGCTGCGGGGCACCGACCTGCGCGGCGCGCTGCTGATCGCAGCCGACCTGACGGGCGCGGACCTCACCCTGGCGGACCTGATCGGCGCCGACCTGCGCGACGCGGACCTGTCCGGGGCCGTCCTCGCGGACGCCCTCTTCCTCACCCAGCCGCAACTGAACTCCGCACGCGGCGACGCGAGGACCGTCCTCCCGGACGGCTTCGACCGCCCGTCCCACTGGACGGCGACCTGACCCGCTCCTGTCACTCCTGGCCCCGACGGGCCCACAAGCCGTCGCACAACGCGTCGCATGACCCGTCGCATAGCCCGTCGTACATCAGCTCGCGCCGGAAGACACATCCACAGCGCTGACCTGCGCCCTCAGCCCGAACCGGCGACCAGTGCCTCGCCGAGCGGGGTGCGCCGGTAGAGCACCGACCGTCCGGACCGGGCGCGGACGAGCAGCCCCGCGGCCCGCAGGATGGCGAGGTGGTCTCCGACCGCGCCGGGTGCCATGGCGAGGCTTCGGGCGAGGTGGCTGGTACTGGCCGGGGCGTCAAGGGCCAGCAGGAGCCGGGCCCGGGCTCGGCCGACCAGAGCGGTCAGCGCGTCCGGTCCGGGGACGGTCTCCTGCTCGTCCCACAGGGCGGCGGTGCCGCGGGCGCGATAGACCAAGGTCCTGGGCCAGGGGTCTTCCATATGGGCGGCGATGTGCCCGACGACCGCCGAAGGGATCAGCAGGAGCCCTTCGCCGCCGAGGCGGACCGTTCCGCCTCGGAGGAAGCCGATCTCGATGCCGCCGGCCTGCCAGGCGATGCCCGGGTGCAGGCTCTCGATGGTCGCCGCCCATCCCTGTTCGCCGATCACACCCACCCGGTGCACGACATCGCGCTCACAGGTCGCGCGCAGTTGCGGCCAGTCCGCGGCAAGCAGCTCGTGCCACGCCCGGTCCATCGCGTCGGCGATCCTGGGGACGGCGTCCGGCGAGTCCAGCACTTCGCGTACGCGGGGATCGCGAGCGGACGGTCCGGTCGCGGTCGCGGCGAATTCGCTGCGGGCCGCTTCCAGCGGCGTGGCCCGGATCGCGGCCAGGTCGTCCGCCCAGGTCTGGCTGAGGCCGCGCGGGGGCGGGGCGACGAAGTTCGGTCCGGCTTGCGGGGCCTGCAGGGCGAGGGCGGCGTCCAGTTCGGTCTCGCGGCGAAGCCGTTCGAAGGCCGGCTCGAGCCGGGCCGCCCAGGCTCGCGGCAGCGGCTGGTCCCGGCCGGCGAGCGAACGCAGCAGCAGGCAGAGGTCCAGCGAGGGGGACAGCGCGAAGCGGCTGCGCAGCAGGTCCTCGACGGAGATTTCGAAACGGAGCACCCCGCGATGCTACCGACGGACGTCTGCTCCGATTCGTCCAGCGACGAATCAATGGTGAGTGGCGCGGTCGTACGACCAGGGTGGGCGTCATGATCACAAACGCCGAACCCGCGCAGGACGGCCGCCGCGCCACCTACCGGGAGGTGCTGGCCGAGCCGCGGTTCCGGCTGCTCTTCTCGACCCGCGCCGTCGCGATCACGGCGGACTCGCTGCGGATCACCACGTTCTCGGTGCTGGTCTTCGCGACCACCGGCTCCTCGCTGCTCAGCGCACTCGCCTTCGGCATCGGCTTCCTCCCGCAGCTGTTCGGTTCACTGCTCCTGGGCTCACTGGCCGACCGGCTGCCGCCCCGCACGCTCATCGCCGGCGGCTACACCGTGGAGTGCGCCGCCGCCCTGCTGCTCGCCCTGGTGCCGATGCCGGTCGCGGCGAGCCTCGCTGTCGTGGCGCTGGTCGCCCTCGTCACACCGGTGTTCGGCGGCGCGTCGAGTCGGTTGGTCGCCCAGTGCCTGGAGGGCGACGCCTATGTACTCGGCCGTTCCCTGAACAACATCGCGGGCTCCGGCGCCCAGTTGTCCGGTCTGGCGCTGGGAGGTGCGGCCGTCGCGGTACTCGGCCCGCACCGGGCGCTCGCGCTGAGCGCCGCCCTCTACCTCGGCTGCGCACTCGCCATCCGCATCCGGCTGCCCCGGTCACCCCGGCCACCCCGGCCACCCCGACTCCAGCGGGGAAAGTCGAGTAGCGCTCGGGGCGAGGGCGGGACCGTCCGGGCAAGCCTCCACTCCGCCGGCCTGCTGCTGCGCGGACGCACGGTGCGCCGCCTGATGCTGGCCCAGTGGCTGCCGCCCGCGTTCGTCGCGGGCGCGGAGGGCCTGATCGTCGCCTACGCGGGAGGACGCCACTTCGCGCCCGGCTGGTACGCGGTGCTGATGGGCTGCCTGCCGGTCGGCATGCTGGTCGGTGATCTGCTGGTGGGTCGGCTGTTGCGGCCACCCGTCCGGGAGCGGCTGGTGGTTCCCCTGACCGCGCTGATGGGACTGCCGCTGGTCGGCTTCGCCGCCGAGCCCGGAGTGGGCGTCTCGTGCTGTCTGCTGCTGCTCTGCGGTTTCGGATTCGCCTACGGTCTCGGCCTGCAACGGCCGTTCCTGGACGCCCTGCCGCACGACGGCCAGGGCCAGGCCTTCGGCCTGCTCGGCTCCGGCGGCATGACGCTTCAGGGCGTCGGGCCGGCCTGCTTCGGCACGGTGGCCGCAGCCATCGGAACAGGCGGCGCCATCGCTCTGGCAGGCGGCGCGGCGGTGCTGACCGCCGGCTGGATTCTCAGCTGGCACCCGCCCGCGTCCCCCCGTTCCCCGTTCCCCGTCCCGAACCGCTCAACGGTCTCTTGAGACACCACGAACACCTCATGGAAGGCTCATGCCGCATGATCGATGAATTCGCGAAGGGCAACCTGCACGGGAGACTGCGGCGGGACCGCGAGGTGCTGCTCTGGAAACTCGACGGCTTGTCCGAATACGACGCCCGCCGGCCACTGACGGCGACCGGGACCAACCTCCTCGGCCTGGTCAAACACGTGGCCACCGTCGAGGCCAGGTACTTCGGCGAGGTCTTCGACCGCCCTTCCCCGGAACCGCTGTGCCGGTGGCAGGACTCCGACGGCAGCGATCAGTGGGCGGCCGAGGACGAGACCCGCGATCAGATCACCGGGTTCTACCGGCGCACGGGGGAACACTCGGACGCGACGATCGACGCGCTTCCCCTCGACGCCCCCGGCCACGTGCCGTGGTGGCCGGAGCCTCATCGCGACACGAACCTGTTCGCCGTCATGGTCCACGTCCTCGGCGAGACCATCCGGCATGCCGGGCACGCCGACATCCTGCGCGAGGGCCTCGACGGCCGGACCGGGCTGCGCCCCGAACACGATCAGCGGATCGACGGGGAAGCCCGCGCCGCCCACCACGCGAAGATCGAGCAGGCCGCGAGGACGGCCGCGTCGGTCAAGGGCTAGTCGGACGCACCAGGCCGCGCGGGTCGCGGTGAACTCCAGGTCCTCGGCAGCGGACCGCCGGGGGAAGAGAGACTCGCCCCTCCAGCCGCTTCGCGGCCGGGCCTCGTTCGCTGACGCGCACGGGCGGTGGGCCGCTCGGCTCGGACCGAGCGGGTCGGGCCGAGCGGGTCGGGCCGAGCGGGTCGGGCCGAGCGGGTCGGGCCGAGCGGGTCGGGCCGACCCCGTCAGGCCGGCCCGTCCGTGCCCGGCTCCGGGCCCGTCTCGGCGCCGTGTGCGTACTCCCTCTCGTACGTCTCCGGGCCCAGGGCCGCACGGGCGCGGGCGGTGACGCGTAGGACGTCGTCGTGCTCGCCCTCCGGGAGGGGGACTCCGACCGAGGCGCGGGCGGCGGCCGCAGCGCCGAGGAGGCGGGCCGCGCGGGCCGGGTCGCCGGCGAGGGAGACGGCGCCGGCGAGGCCCTCCAGGCCGAGGGCGAGCGCCCGCGGGTCGCCGGTCGCGCGGGCGGCGGCGAGACCGGAGCGCTGGAGCTCCAGGGCGCGCTCCGCGTCGCCGCGCAGTTCGGCCGCGAAGCCCAGCTCGGCGAGGATCAGGGCGGGCATGCCAGGCTCGTAGCCCATGCGGCGGTGGGTGTCGAGGACGTTGCGCATGTGGGTCTCGGCGGCGTCGAGGTCGCCCTCCCTGCGGGCCCCCATGCCGAGGCCGATCTCCGCGTACTGCTCGCCGAAGCCGTCGGTCTGCTCGACGGCGAGCCGCCTGGCCCGCTCGTGGTACTCCCGCGCCTTGCCGTACTCCCGGGTGAGCAGTGCGATCCGGCCGAGGCCGGAGAGCTGGAAGGAGGCCTCGCGGCGCAGGCCGAGCCGGAGCGCGATGTCCAGGCAGGCGCGGTGGAGTTCGCCGGCGTACGCGTACTCCCCGACGATCCCGGCGCGCGTCTGGAGCGGCACCATGGCCTGCAACTGGCCCCATTCGTCGCCGAGTCCGCGGAAGATCTCCAGGCTCCGCTCGCCGTCGCGCAGCAAGGCCCCGAAGTCGCCGCGGAGTTTGGCGTGGAAGGAGCGGGTGGCGAGAGCCGCCGCCGCTCCCCAGTCGTCGCCCAGCTCCTCGAAGCGGGCGAGGGCGCCGTCGACGAGCCAGGCGCTCGCGGTGGCGTCCCCGATGCCGTAGAGGTGGGAGCCGAGGAACCAGGCGGCGCGGGCCTCCTCCATCGGGTCGTGGACGTCCTCGTAGGCGTGGAGGGCGGAGCGGTAGTCGGCGTCCGGGTCGACGCTGCCGCCCGAGGCGAGGCGGACACCGCCGAGCCAGGCCGTGGCCCGGGCGACGAGCCCGGCGGGCGCGGGACCGGGCACGGCGAGGGCGGCGGCGAGGGAGCGCTCGGCCTCGGCGCCCCGGCCGCGCAGCCGCCAATACCAGCAGAGGGAGGTGGCGAGCCGGAGCGCGGTCTCGGCCTCCCCGGCGGTGACGGCGGAGTCGAGGGCGCCGCGGAGGTTGGCGGTCTCCTCGTCGAGGCGGCGGAGCCAGTACCCCTGCTCCGCGCCGCGCAGCAGCGGCTCGGCGCGCTCGGCGAGCCGCAGGTAGTGGGCGCGGTGGGCGGCGCGTACGGACTCCGCCTCCCCGGCCTCACGGAGCCGTTCCGTCCCGTAGGCGGCCACCGATTCCAGGAGGCGGTAGCGGACGGCGCCGTCGCCGCCGGCGGGCACGGCGACGACCAGGGAGGCGTCGACGAGCCGGGCGAGATGGTCGAGGACGTCGGCCGGGTCCAGAGCGCTGGTCGGGTCAAGAGCGCGGGACGGGTCCAAGGGGCTGGCCGGGTCAAGAGCGCGGGACGCATCCAGGGGGCTGACCGGGTCCAGAGCGCTGGCCGGGTCGAGGAAGTCCGCCGAACCGGGGGCGTCCATCGGACCGAGGGCGTCCGCCCGACCGAAAGCGTCCATCGGACCAAGGGCGTCCGCCCGACCAAGGGCGTCCGCCGGACCGAGAGCGTCCATCGAACCGAGGGCCTCGCTCGGGTCGCGGCCGTCGGGGCGGTCTGGTCCGGACGGACCGGGTCCCGCGGCGCAGACCTCCTCGGCGGCGTCGAGGGCGCAGCCGTCGGCGTGGACGGAGAGGCGGCGCAGGACGGTCCGTTCGCCGGGGCCGAGGAGGTCCCAGCTCCAGTCGAGGACCGAGCGGAGGGTCCGCTGCCGGGCCGGGGCGTCGCGGGAGCCGACGGCGAGCAGCCGGAAGCGGTCGTCGAGGCGTGCGGCGACCTCGCGGACGCCGAGGGCGCGGACCCGGGTGGCGGCCATCTCCAGGGCGAGCGGGATGCCGTCGAGCCGGCGGCAGATCGCCGCGACGGCGTCGGCGGTGGCCGCGTCCAGGGTGAAGCCGGGCGCGGCGGCGGTCGCCCTGGCCACGAACAGTTCCACCGCGCCGAAGCGTGCCGCCTCGGCCGGGTCGAGGCGCTCCCCCGCCTCCGGGCGGGGCAGCGGCGGGACCTCGCGGAGGTGCTCGCCGGTGAGGCCGAGCGGGACCTGGCTGGTGGCGAGGATCCGCAGGGCGGGCGCGGCGGCGAGGAGCCGGGCGGCGAGTTCGGCGACGGGCTCGACGACGTGTTCGCAGTTGTCGAGGACGAGGAGGGCGGGGGCGTCGCCGACCGCGCGGGCGATCCGGTCGACGAGCGGCAGCGGGTCGGTGCCCGGGGTGGGCGGCACGTCGTCGCGGACCCCGACGGCGCGCCCGACGGCCTCCCGCACCTCCGCGAGCGCGGTCGCCCGGCGCCGTTCGCCGCCGGCGCGGTCCAGGGCGGCCAGCTCCACGAGCCGTACCCCGCCGGGGAAGGCGTCCGTCGCGCGGGCGGCCGCGGCGAGGGCGAGGCGGGTCTTGCCGACGCCGCCGGAGCCTGTGAGGGTGACGAGCCGTCGGGTGCGGAGCAGCGCGCCGAGCTCCTCGACGGCGTCGTCACGGCCGATCAGGCCGGTGAGCGCGGCGGGGACGGAGGAGGGGGCGAGCGCGGATGCGGGCGTCCGTATCGGCGTCGGCGTCGGCGTCGGCGTCGGCGTCGACGGCGGCCTCGGCGTGGGGTCCAAGTCGGCGGACCGGGTGAGGATCGCCCGGTGCAGGGCGGTGAGTTCGGGCCCGGGGCCGACGCCGAGTTCGTCCGCGAGCCGGGCGCGTACCTCCTCGTATCCGGTCAGGGCCTCGCTCTGCCGGCCGGAGAGGTAGAGGGCGCGGAGGTGGACGGCGCGGAGCCGCTCCCGGAGCGGGTGCAGGGCGACGGCGTCGCCCAGGTCGTCGGCGACCTCGACGTGCAGGCCGAGGGCGAGGCGGCTCTCGGCGCGCTCCTCCAGGGCGGTGAGCCGCTGCTCCTCCAGGCGGGCGGCGGTGGCGCGGACGAAGTCCTCGTCGGCGAAGTCGGCGAGGACGGGGCCGCGCCATTCGGCGAGCGCGTCGCCGAGGAGGGCTGCGCGGGCCGCGGGGTGCTCGGTGGCGCGGGCCCGCTCGGCGAGGGCGCGGAAGCGGTCGGCGTCGACGCTGCCCGGGGGCGCTTCGAGAACGTAGCCGGGCGGGCGGGAGACGAGGAGGGCCTTGGCGCCGGGCTCGGCCGCCTCCAGGGTCCTGCGCAGCCGCCACACCTTGTTCTGGAGCGCGCTCGCGGGGCGGGCGGGCGGGTCGTCGGGCCACACCTCGTCGACGATCCGGTCGACGGGCACCGGCTCCCCACGGTGCGTCAGGAGGCAGGCGAGCAGGGCGCGGACCTTGGCCTCGGGGACCGCGACCGCCGTCCCGTCCTCCGTCCACACGGCCAGCGGCCCCAGCACTCCGAAACGCATGCCCGCCACCCTAGATCACCCCGCCGGCAGCGGGCCGGGGCGACCGCTGTGAGCCTTCCGGGAGGCGTCCGGATCCGATCCGGGCCGCGAGAGGGCCGCAGAAGGCCGGGAGAGGACCGGGAGTGGACCGAGAGGCAGCCGAGAGGAAGCCGAGAGGAAGCCGAGAGCGCCGCCCCGCAGAGTCGTCCCGAAGTCACCGTCACAGCAGGAAGGGACGATCATGTCCGTCATCCCACCGGTGGGCGCCGCGCCGCTCGCGGGGCGCCGGGAGTGGGCGGGGCTCGCCGTGCTGGCTCTGCCCACGCTGCTCATCTCGCTCGACCAGAGCGTGCTGTTCCTGGCCCTGCCGCACCTCGCGGAGTCGCTGCGGCCGACCGGCACCCAGTCCTTGTGGATCATGGATGTGTACGGGTTCCTCATCGCCGGCTTCCTGATCACGATGGGCGCGCTCGGGAACCGGATCGGGCGGCGCAGGCTGTTGCTCGTGGGGGCCGTGGCGGTGGCGCTGACCTCGCTGCTGGCGGCGTACGCGAACAGCGCGGAGACGCTGATCGCGGCGCGGGCGCTGCTCGGTGTCGCGGCGGCCACGCTGATGCCGTCGACGCTGGCGCTGATCAACAGCATGTTCCACGACCCGGGGCAGCGGGGGCGGGCGATCGCCGTGTGGGCCGGGTGCTTCATGGCGGGCACGGCGCTGGGGCCGGTGGTCGGCGGTCTGCTGCTCGAACGCTTCTGGTGGGGTTCGGTCTTCCTCATCGGGGTGCCGGTGATGCTGGTGCTGCTGGTCGCGGCGCCCCGGCTGCTGCCGGAGTACAAGGAGCCGGGCGGCGGTCCGCTGGACCTGGTGAGCGTGGTGCTGTCGCTGGGCGCGGTGCTGCCGGTGGTCCACGGGCTGAAGGAGCTGGCCCGGCACGGCTGGTCGGCCGTCGCGCTGCTGACGATCGTGGCGGGCGCGGCCGTCGGGGCGGCGTTCGTCGCGCGGCAGCGGCGGCTCGCGCATCCGCTGCTCGACCTGGAGCTGTTCCGGGGGCGGGGGTTCACGGCGGCGCTGGCGATCCTGCTGGTCTCGATGATCGCCACCGGCGGCGGCTACCTCTTCATCACCGGCTACCTCCAGCTGGTGGCGGGCCTCTCGCCGATGGAGGCGGGCCTGTGGATGGTGCCGTCGGCGGTCGCGTCGATCGTGGCGGCGCAGCTGGCGCCGACGCTCGCCCGGCGCTTCCCGGTGTACCTGGTGGTCGCCGGCGGTCTCCTCGTGGCGGCCGTGGGGTACGGGCTGCTGGTGCTCGCCGGGCCGGTGGGCGGGCTGCCGCTGCTGGTCGCCGGTTTCGTGGCGGCGTTCTTCGGCGGCGGTCCGATCGGGGCGCTGGGTACGGCCCTGGTGGTGGGTTCGGCGCCGCCGGAGCGGGCCGGTTCGGCGGCGGCGCTCTCCTCGGTCTGCGGCGACCTCGGCGCGGCGCTGGGCGTGGCGCTGCTCGGCAGCCTCGGCACCGCCGTCTACCAGGGCACGGTGACGGCGCCCGAGGGTCTGTCGCCGCGGCTCAGGGAGGCCGTCCTGGGCGGCGCGGACACTGCGGTCGCCGCCGCGCAGGCCCTCCCGGCGGGGGCGGCGGAGCAGGCCGCCCGGGTGCTCGGCGCGGCCCGCGAGGCGTACACGAACGGTCTGAACTCGGTCGGCGCCGTCTGTGCGGTGATCGCTCTCGGCTGCGCCGCGCTGGCGGTGACCGCCCTCCGCAAGGCGTCCTGACGGCACCGCACCGTCGCGTTCCGTCGCGTTCCGTTCCGTCCTGTCCCGTCGCGTTCCGTCCCGTCCCGGGGGCGTCTCAGGCGTGCACGTACGGGGTGGTCGTGGTGAGCGGGACGAAGCCGAGGCGCTGGAGGATCGGGCGGCTGGTGGGGGCCGCGTCGACCTGGAGCCAGCGGTGGCCGTGGACGGCGGCGACGCGGGCGCGGTGGGCGACGAGAGCGCGGTAGAGGCCCCGGCCCCGCCACTGTTCGACGGTGCCGCCGCCCCACAGGCCGGCGAAGTCGGTGCCGGGGTAGAGCTCCAGGCGGGCCGCGCTGACCGGGACGCCGTCGGCGAGGGCGAGGACGGCGGTGACGGTGCCGGGGTCGGCGGCGAGCCGGTCCAGGAGGCGGCGGCCGAGGTCGGAGCTGTCGGTGCCGAAGGCCCGTTCGTAGACCTCGACCACCTGGCGTACGCCCTCCGGGTCGGTGACGTCGCGGAGTTCGACGCCGTCCGGCAGCGGCACGGCGCCGCCCTGCGCGGACGCCTCCGCGACGAGCAGCGTCTCCGGCTCCTCGGCCTCGAAGCCCGCGGTCAGGAGCCGTGCCCCGAGGTCGGCGGGCCCGTCGTGGCCGTACAGCTTCCACTCGAAGGGGACGCCCTCCGCGCGGTAGTGGGCGAGCTGGGCGGCGATGGCCGCGTCGGCGGTCCCGGCGTCGAGCCCGGACCAGAGGACGCCGTTCCAGGCGTGGGCGGGTCCGGTCTGGCGGACGACGGCGCCGACGCGTTCGACCCGGCAGCCGGGCCCGTCGGGCCGCGCCGCCCGCCGCAGCTGGGCGTCGTACCGGGCGAGGAGGTCAGGGGCGAGGAGGTCGTGTGCGAGGTTCATCGCGGCCATTCAAGGGCGCGGCCCGGTGGCGGGCAACGCCTTTTCGGGTACGGCCCCCACGCCGCCGGCCGGCCGTTCAGCCGCCTCCCTCGTGCCGCAGCGGGGTGATCTGGTCGATGTCGTACCGGACGCGGAGCCGTTCGATGGCGGCGTGGTCGACCTCGCGGCCCTCGCCCGCCTCCGCGAGGATCTCCATCAGCTCCTCGAAGTAGCGCTCGTGGTCGGGCGGCGGGGACGCCTGGAAGAGCATCCGGGCCGGGGCGCCCGTCGGGTTGGCGAAGGCGTGCGGGCAGCCGGGCGGCACGAGGATGAGGGTGCCGGGGGTGGCCCGCACCGCCCGCTGGCCCGAGGCGGACTCCCACTCCCGCCAGCTGTCCCGGGTGCGCACGAGCGGTTCGAAGGCGAGGACGTCGAGTTCGCCGTCGAGGAGGTAGAACAGCTCCTCGCTGCGGCCGTGGGCGTGGGCGCCGACGTCGAAGCCGGGCGGGACGACGACCTCGAACGTGGAGGCCGTACGGGAGTGCTCGCCGGTCACCTTGAAGGTGACGTGCTGGGCGGCGGTGGCGAGGGTACGGCCGTGTCCGGGCGGTACGACGAGGCCGCCGGCGGCTCCGATGGCGGTGGCAGTCACGGGGGTGCCCCTTCCGTCACCAGGTCACGGGCAGGGTCTCGGGGCCCCGGATGAGCGCGCCGCGCTGCCAGCGGAGCTCCTCCTCGGGGACGGCGAGCCGCAGGTCGGGGAAGCGCGTCCACAGGGAGCCGAGGAGGATCTCGGACTCCATGCGGGCGAGGGTGGCGCCGGGGCAGTAGTGCGGGCCGTGGCCGAAGGCGACGTGCGGGTTGTAGGCGCGGTCGAAGTCGAGCCGGTCGGGCTCGGCGAAGACCTCCGGGTCGCGGTTGGCCGCCAGGTAGGAGACGTAGACGGGGTCGCCGGCCGGGATGCGGACCCCGCCGACCTCGACGTCCTCCATGGCGATCCGGGAGAGGCCGACGGCGTTGCGGTGCGGGATGTACCGGAGCAGCTCGTCGACGGCCTGCGGGACCAGCTCGGGCTCGGCACGGAGTCTGGCCAGGTGCTCGGGGTGGGTGAGGAGCGCGAAGACCATGTTGGCGCTGTTGTTGCGGACGGCGTGGGCACCGCCGATCTGGATGAGGACGGCGAGGCCGACGGCCTCCTCCTCGGTGAGGGTGGAGTCGGCGACGGCCTCGGCGAGGACCGCCGCGAGCTGGTCGCTGTCGGCGCCGTGCTCGCCGGCGATGAGGTCGGTGAAGTACCGGCCCATCTCGTCCTTGGCCCGCTCGCTGGCCTCGCGTCCCGCGCCGGCCGAGATGATGGTGTCGGACCAGTGGGCCATGAGGGCGTGGTCGGTGTCGGGGACGCCCATGAGTTCGCTGACCATGGCGAGCGGGAAGGGCCGGTTGAGCGCCGCCATGAGGTCGACGGCCGGGCCCTGCTCCGCCATCCGGTCGAGCAGGCCGTCCATGACGGTCTGGGCGTGGTCGCGCAGTGAGCGCAGCGCGCGGGCGCTGAAGGCGCGGGCGACCACGCGGCGCATCCGGGTGTGGTCCGGCGGGTCGGCGAAGCCGACGGCGTCGGCCATGGGGATGAAGTGGGGGGCGAGGCGGGTGACCTGGCGGCCCCAGACGGCCTGTCGGCTGAAGCGGGGGTCGACGGTGACGAACTTGACGTCCTCGTAGCGGGTGACGAGCCAGGCGTGGCCCTCGCCGTGCGGGAGCCGGACGCGGGTGACCGGGTCCTCGTGGAGGAGCCTGGCGAGCATCGGGTCGAAGTCGAGGCCGGTGAGGTCGGGCACGGCCCAGAAGTGCACCTGGGGGGTGTCGGCGGTGCCGGGGGCGGTGGTGGTCACGGCGTCACCCCGGTGGGGGCGGGCGGGTGCGGTACGGGCATGGCGGTCGCTTTCGTCCGGGCGCGCGGGCGGGCCCGCCGGTCATGGCGCGGCCGGCGGGGGTGCGGGGCCGCGGGGCCCCGGCTGGTCCCACGGGTCCCCGGGGCCCCGGACCCGTATGCGTACGCCCGGAGGAACCCACCCCATGGGGTGACGACGACACGCCCACTCGCCGACGGCCGGGCGGTACGGAAGGGACGGCGTCCGGCGGTACGGAAGGAACGCCGCCCGGTGGTACCGAGAAAGTGGCGCCCGGCCCTTGCCAAACCCCTCCCCGGGGACGTTTTACTGGCCCCCACACGTATCTACCGAATGATCGGTCGTCCGTTTTCGCGTGGGTGCGCGCGCCGGGCGGCCGGCCGAGCGCGCGAGGAGTGGCGGCACATGAAGGAACTGCCGGACGGCGGCGAACGGCTCGGGCGCGAGGAGCTGGCGGCGCTCCAGCTGGAGCGGCTGCGGGGCACGCTGCGGCACGCGTACGCGCACGTGGACTTCCACCGGCGCGCCTTCGACGCGGCAGGGGTGCATCCGGACGACTGCCGCTCGCTCGCCGACCTGGCCCGCTTCCCCTTCACCACCAAGGCGGACCTGCGCGACCACTACCCCTTCGAGATGTTCGCCGTCGACCGGTCGCGGATCCGCCGGATCCACGCCTCCAGCGGCACCACCGGACTGCCGACGGTGGTCGGCTACACGGAGGGGGACCTGGACGTGTGGGCCGAGGTGGTGGCGCGCTCGCTGCGCGCGGCCGGCGCCCGCCCCGGCCACCGGGTCCATGTGGCGTACGGCTACGGCCTGTTCACCGGCGGCCTCGGCGCGCACTACGGCGCCGAGCGCCTGGGCTGCACGGTGATCCCGGCCTCCGGCGGGATGACGGCCCGTCAGGTCCGGCTGATCCAGGACTTCGAGCCCGAGGTCATCATGGTGACGCCCAGTTACATGCTCACGCTGCTCGACGAGTTCGAGCGCCAGGGCGTGGATCCGCGCTCGACCTCGCTGAAGGTGGGAGTCTTCGGGGCGGAGCCGTGGACGGAGGCGATGCGCGCGGAGATCGAGGAGCGGTTCGCCATCGACGCGGTCGACATCTACGGCCTGTCGGAGGTGATGGGACCGGGCGTGGCGCAGGAGTGCGTGGAGACCAAGGACGGACTCCACATCTGGGATGAGACATGCAAAAGAAGCCATACATTGAGGCGAGGATCGGAATCGAGGAAGGGCCCGGGAACCTGCCGCAGCACCCTGCGGGGCACCCGGGCCCAATCACCCGCCCGCCAGGCTCTTCCGGAACCCCGCACAGGCAGGTGTCCGGCCGCCCGACGGGCAACCGGAATCTAGCGTCATATTTGACGCAGACATCTGAACATGCAGGTCCCAGCGTTGTCGAGTGCCCCGCAACCTGCCCGAGTGGGCCCACGTCTACCGCCAGGCGCTGGCGCACCGGATCGCCCGGCTTCGGCAAGAGGCCCACTACCCCCAAGACGCCTTCGCCCGCCGCGCGGGACTCGATCGACGGACCTACCAGCGCATCGAGGCCGGCACTGCGGACCCCACGTACAGCGCCCTGCTGCTCATCGCATCTGGCCTGAACCTGACCGTCTCCGAGCTTGTCGACATCCCCCCGCCTGCGCCGGTCGAGGAGTAGCTCGCCCCGGCGACGGCTTCCGGACCATCACCGAGGCGAGCGTCTGTGGGGCGGTCGGCTCAACCACCTACCTCACGAAGCGGGAGCCTGCTCGCCTGGATCATCATCTTCAGGGATTGCGGTCGCAACGGCTACACGCTGTATCCCCTGCGCAGGTTGACTACACCGCGCCGATCCACTCCGCGAAGCGGGTGATCCCCTCCGCCTCGGACCGCTTCAGCCGGCGCAGCATCAAGACGTCCTCCTTCACCCACGGGTGCTCTCGGGTATGGAGGGGTGCGATCTGCCGCGCGGCCGACAGCGACTCGAACGCGGCATCGGGAGCGCCCGACCACAGCTGCGCCCGAGCGAGTTCGATGAAGACGCCGGAGCGGCGTTCGGCCGGAAGTCGCTTGCTGGGCTGCCAACCGCGGGTGACGTCCAGGGCGCGGTGAACGTGGTCGCCACCGAGACTGACGGCGAGCGAGACCTCATGCGCGCGGACGGAGTCCGGGCCGAACGCGGTGCCCTGGTAGACACCCTCTGGCACTGACCGGCTGTGCTCGCGGGCTTCGTCGAGGTGCCGGCGGGCGCTGTCGGCGTCGCCGGCGCGGCCGGCGATAACGGCGGCGCGCATGTGTAGGGCTCCGCGGGCAGCCGCCGCAGCGGTGCCGTCCGGAGGTGGGGTGGCGTCGATCGCGGCCTGGAGGGCGCGGAGCCCGGCGGCATGAGCCTTGGCTCCGAAGAAGGTTTCGCCTCGGACGTAGGCGACGGTGGCGTCGACGAGAGGGTTCTCGGCCTGGGCGGCCGCCCAGCGCATGAGGTCGATGAGCCGGGCGGAGAGATCGAGTGCGCCGCACTTGTAGGCGACGGCGTCGGCGGAGCGCGCGGCTGAGACCACCAGCCGTGCCGTGTCGGGCCGTGGCGTTGCATGCAGATGCGCGAGTGTGTCCTGGAGGAGGTTGGGCGCCTGCTCGGCGATGCGGGCGTACTGTGCGCCGACCCGGAAGTCGACGGCGGCCGCGACGGCGGCGCGCAGCTCGGTGAGTGGGCGGGTCGGTGGCCCTGGCGGGATGTCGTAGACGGCGAGTATCGCGGAGATCTGGGGCAGCGCCGCGTGGATGCGGCGGCTCGTGCCGGCGTGCTCGCCGAGGAGGTTGGAGGCCTCGACGTCGAGTGCAGTGGCGATGGCCTCCAGGGTGGCGTCGCTGGGCGTGCGGGCCCCCCGTTCCAAGGCCTTGACCATCGCCAGGGAGACGTAGGCCCGCTCGGCGAGGGCGGTCTGGGTCAGGTGTCGGGCGCGGCGCGTGGCAGCGATGCGACTCCCGACGCTCTGCGGCAAATCGCGCATATGGCTCCGATCGGGTCGTAGCCCCGCACCGTACCCTCATTGTCCTGGCGAGGACCCCAACTGCGCCGTGAGCGAGCCCTAGTTCGTCAGGTAGACAACCTCCAGGAGCTCACCTAGCGAGTCGATCCGCCAGTCGGCGGTGGCTGCGGTGCTGTCACGGTCGGCCCAGAGGTACCCCCAGGGGCCGCGGCGCAGGTGCGCCGTCCGCAAGCCGATCGCGCGGGCGGGCACGATGTCGTTGGCTGGGTGGTCGCCGACGTAGACAGTCTCGTGGGGCTCGGCCTCGGCTACGTCCAGCACCCGTTCGAAGAACTCGCGCGTGGGCTTCGCGCACCCCCACTCTGCGGATGTGGCGATCAGGTCTGCGGGCAAGTCCATCGCACGCAGCAGTTCGCCTGCCCGGGAGGTCTGGTTGCCCGCGATCACGACGCGGACGCCGTGGGTCCGGAGGCGGGCCAGTGTTGGCCGGACGTCCGGGTAGAGGTCGGTCTCGTCGAGCTGCTCCCCCTGGCCGGCGGCCTCGCGCGCCCGGTACTCGGCGGCGATGTCGATGTCGGGGTAGAGCAGTCGGAGCGCTTCCGCGTTGTCGTGGCCCTGGGCGACAACGGCGCCGACGAGGGCAGAGAGGGTGTGCCGGGGGATCTTGAGCCAGTCCGCCCACGCGGCCCAGTACCGGTCATCTCGTACCAGGGTCTCGCCTACGTCGAATACAGCCGTCCTGATCATGGGGGCAACGCTACGGCCCTCGACGCCGGTCGCGGGAACCGGCTGGCTGATGCTCACGGCTACAGGGAGGCCGCCTGGCCACGGAATGGACTGGTAGCGAAGAGTGTTGCCCCTCCAGTCCGCAGCACTGAGCTCGAACAACGCGCACTCTCTCCACTGGTACGTGAGCACCGAGGCCGTCCCGTCGAGCAGCTGGCTTGAGGTGCGCCGGCTGGACAGGGACGAAGTCCTCTGGACCCCTGCCTCGTCGTAACGTACCCGCTCGCCGCAACGCCCCGCCTGGGTTCCACGCCGGCGGGGCGCTGCTGTCCGAGTAGCAGGCGAGCAGCCTGATCGCGTGTACAAAGGACGCCTCCACGGTATGGACGGGGTCTGACATCAGCACTCCCCGCCGGATGTGTCGTAGGGCGAATACGCGTGAAGGCCCCCTCCCGCCGGAGCGGGAGGGGGCGGTGGCCTCACGGATTCGGGGTGGGCTGCGGCAGTTCGTCGAGCAGGCCGAGCGCGACGAGCGTTGCGCCGTCTGTCGAGGTCACGTCGACGACGGCCTGTACCTCAGCGATGAACTCGCCGGCTTGGTCGAGGCTGGGGTCGGTCGGCATCAGAGCCTCCGGTACGCGGCGGTGAGAAGCAAGCTGGTGGTCACGAAGCCATGGCGGGCGGGTGACGGCGCCGAGGGCGGGGTGGTGGGCGCGGACCGACGGCACATCAGCCCGTCCGGATCTCCGGGTGGCGGCTGAAGGGTGTAGCCAGTCGGGCAGGTCTGCCCGCTGGGCCCCACAGCACCCGGGGGTCCGGCAGGGCCCGAGGGGCCAACTGGTCCTGCAGGGCCGGGAGTACCGCCGGGCCCGGGCTCCCCTGCGGGTCCCGGTGGGCCGCTCGCCCCCGGCTGTCCCGCCGATCCTGCGGGTCCGGTTACGGACTGGCCCGGGTCGCCTTGTGGCCCGCGGGGGCCCTGAGGGCCGGCGGGACCGCGCTCGCCGACGATCTGCACCGGGACCTCGGAGCGCTGCGGCAGGTCGTCTACGGCCCGGTCGGGGTCGGGAGCGAGGGGGGTCCCTCCGTCGGCCTGAATCTGGGATCTGAGCTGGCGGACGTCTATGGCGAGGACGCTCACGGCTGCGCCTCGCAGGTCGGCCTCGGCCGCGATCTCTGTGGCCTGGGCCGCCAGGAGGTCGGCGCGGGACGAGGCCCGGTCGATCTGGAGGAAGGCGAGCCCGAGGCCGCCGCCGAGGAAGAGGAGTGCGGCCACTATCCAGAGGAGGGTTCGTCGGCGGTACAGCAGCCGTTCGGTCCGGGTCACGGCGTGCCTCCCATCCTGGTGATGATGAGGCGCAGCCTCGCGCTCTCCGCTCGCTCAGCTGCGAGGTCAGTCCTGAGCTGGGTGAGCTGAGCGCGCATGTCGTCGCGCTCCTCCTGCAGCTGGTCCGTCAGCGTGCTGTATCCGGTCAATGCGCTGCCCTCCCGGGCCGCCCGGCTCGCACCACGGGTGCCGTAGATGGCCGCCGCCGCGGCTACCGGCGCGGCCAGCATCGCGCCGATGGCGGTTATCAGGGCGGCGTCCATGGGCCCTCCTGGTGGCGGGTCGAGGGCAGGTCAGGCCCCGAACGGGGGGTTCGGGGTGGTGGTGTCCACAGAGGAGGGGGCGGCGGGGCTGCGGGGCGTGAACATCTCCTGGGCTCGGCTGGCGACGCCGGTGGGCTTCCAGAAGCCGAAGTGGCTGAGCGTGGCGACGGTGAAGGACACGAGGGTGAGGACGGCGGCGGTGCCCGCGTCCCATCCGGGGCGCGGATTGGCGAGCTCGACGATGAAGCCGTTGATCGCGGTGAGCCCGAGCAGGAGTGTGGCCTTGACGCCGGCGTGGGTTACGCGGGTGGTCACCAGGCCTACGAGTACGGGGAGGACGACGGAGATGACGAGACCGAGCCAGTAGGCGCGGTTGAGGTCGACGGTCATGGTGTGGGCTCCTTCAGCCGGCGAGGCGGGCGGCGAGCTTGTCGGCGATGGTGTCGGCCAGGCCCGGGTGCTTCGCCACGGCGGCGGCGATGGAGGCGATCTGGTCGTCGGTGAGGGGCTGCCGCTCCAGACGGTCGAAGCGGGCGGTGAGGGCTCGGGTCTCGTCGCGGGCCTGCCGGGCGAGCGTGTTGGTGTCGAGCTGGTACCAGTAGATGTCGTGCGGCTTGCCGGTGCCGGTGTAGCTCTGGACCGCGTGCGCGATGCGCTTCAGGTCGTCGGGGGTGAGTGCCATGTCGTCCTCCGTAGGGTTACTGGGCGACCAGGACGCAGGATGCGCGAGGCGCTCCGCGACATCGGCCCGGAACTTGGTCATGCTGAATGCCGGGTCGGTCTTCCGGCGGGTGGCTTCCTTGTGGCCGATCACGCTGTCCGCTGTCCAGCCGTGGAAGCGGCAGTGAGCTGAGGCCCAGCGGACGGCCTGGTCGTACTGGTCTGCCGGAAACGGGTCGGTGCCGTCGCCCTTGTTCTCGATCTCCAGGCCGTAGAAGTGGACGTTGCCGTCGATCGGCTCGTCGGATTCCGGCCGGGGGTGGACGGGCGCCTCGTTGACCGCGGCGTCGTAAGCGTTGCGGGCGATTCCGCCAGCGTGGTTCGCGCGTCCGTGCCCGACAAGGTAGAGCTTCGCCGACTTGGCGAGCATGCCGTGGCAGACGGGGCCCGGGAGGCTGTCGTACCCGTCGTAACAGATGTCCGGCATGTGCTGGCTGACGCCGGCCGTGTGGTGGATGTAGACGCCGTGGACGGGGCCCCACGCGCCCTTGTGGTCACGGTTATGAGTTCGCCAGGAGCGGTGCTCGACCAAGCGCACGCCCTCGGCGGCGAGGGTCTTGACGAGCTGGTCGGCAGTCATCGGTACGGCCATCAGCTGATCACTCCTTCGGAGAGGAGTCGGTCTATGACGGCGACCATGAGGCTCCGGTTGGCCTCGGGGACCTCTGGCCACGGCTTCCGGGACGCTTCGCGGGTCTCGTAGCCGTGGCTCGGGGCGAGGTCCTCGTAGGCCTCGTGGAACTGCTGGGCAATCTCTTCGGCGCTTCTGGCCATGGGGGTCTCCAGGGCATGAATGAACCCCGGCCGGGTCGGCTCGGGGCTGGCGGGTGGTGCTGCCGTGTCGTACGGGGGCTACAGGGCCCGGTAGGTGCCGGAGACCCAGAGGCGGTCACCGGCGGCCCAGCTTTGGGGGAAGGTGGCGCTGATGAGCGCACCATCATGGAGGCCGCCTGCGTAGAGGCTGGCAGTCTGGCCGCCGGCGGGAATGTAGGCGGCGCCCATGCTGTACAGCGACGTCCCGGTCGCGTCGCCGACCATCACGTTGCCGATCATGTCGACGGTGACGGCGGCCTGGACCGGTAGGGAGATCGACCAGGGGCCGGATCCGTAGGTGGTGCTGCTACCCGTGGTGATCTTCGCACTGAAGGTGACCTGGTCTCCGACCCGCGAGTACTCGCCGGCGATGCTCCCGTTTCCCAGCGTGGGGTTCGCGACGGACGCGGTCCACGCGGGGTTGTAGGACTGCCAGGCACCTCCGGCGAGGACCGGCGACCATGCGGAGCCGGTGTAAACGTCGAGCCTGTTGACGTCCTGGAGCCATGACATCATGCCCTCGGCCGGCGAGGTGAGTGTCGCCGCGCGGGCCGCGGCCGACGCGAAGCGGGGTACGGCGCGGTCGAGGATGGACTGCATGGCCACGGCGAGTGTAGTGATGTTGGGAGGGTCGGTGAGCGCGGGCAGGGTGATCGACTGGCCTGAGCTGTCGGTGGGCATCGGGGTCCTCTCAGGTCAGGCGCCGGTACCGCGCGGCGACATCGAATTGGGCCCATTTGTTGCCGGTGGGCGAAAGCGTGCCGGAGAAGTCTCCGAGCTGGACCTGGCCGTTGGTCAGGATCGTCATCACGCCGAAGAATCCGATTGCGACCTGCGCGGTGAAGCGGACCTGTGCCGCAGGCCGGGCGACGGTAGGCAGGGTGGTGACCACGGTGCCGCTCGCGAGTGCGCCGGAGAGGACGGCCATGCCGGACAGGCCAGCGGTCCCGTCGCTATAGAGCCGGTAGGCGGGCACGTAGTAGTTGCCCTGCGGCGCCCAGCCTGCGGCGAGTGTCAGCGCGGTCCAGCTGTCGTTGCCGCTTTCGAGTTTGCCCGCGGCGAGCCAGGAGCCGGCCGAGGAGCGGGTGATGACGATCAGGTCGTCGACGGCGGGGCCGGTGTAGGACTGGAGGCGGCGGGCGATGATGCCGTCGGCGGTGGTGACCGTGCCGTTTGTCCCCACGGTGGCCACGGTGGCGAGCCGCCAGTCGCTGCCCCGCACGGATGGCTCGTCGGCGCCGGCGGTGACCGCTGACCGCCGTAGTGCTGCGGCCAGGTCCCGGGTCAGTGAACTCACGCGCCCTCCTTTCCACTGATGGTCTGCAAGGTCATGTCGCCGGTAACGTCCAGCGGGACGGGGAAGGAAGCGATCTGGTGCAGCTCGGCTGTGCCGTCCGCATAGACCACACGGATCACGTCGCCGGGGGCGAGTGCGGGATTGGGCAGGGAGGAGATGTTCGCCGACGAGTTGGGCGCCTTAGCGGCCCGCAGCTTCAGCGTTGCGGCGGCTGTGCAGGCGCCTGTGGTGGTGAGGGTCGATGAGGAATAGAAGGTTGGCCGGTGGCCGAATGGCCCGGACCAATAGGTGGGCGACCCCGGATCGTCGTCGACAACGAGCGCGCTGACCGGCGCCGCCGCCGCTTCGACGTTCTCGCCTCGGGCCAGCACGCCGTTGAACACTCCGTCCGCGGTCACGGTGCGCTCGGCCTGCACGAGCGCACCACCGTCCCCCGCAGCGATCGTCCACACCGGGGTGACGCTCAAGAGATCAGGCAGTGGGGCGATGACGAAAACCCCGTCGGGGTCGGTGGAGACGTCGCAGCCGATGGCGGCCGCGATTTCAGTGATCGCCTGCCACGGGTCTCCCTCGATGTCCCAAGTGCGGGGCCCGATGGCGGCGTCGGCTGCGGCGCTGCTATCGATGGCCGCGTCGGGGAGCGTCCGGTGGATCAAGGCGGTGACGGCGCTGACTGCGGTGCCCGTTGCCCTCCATGGCGTCCGGAACTTGTCGTCAGCGACGGCTGCTTCGAGGGACTTGCCGTTGAGAGTTACCGGCCCCTCGTCGATGTCTCCGCCGATCTCGTCCACCCGGAAGATACCCAGGGGTACCAGCTCCTGGCTTCCGTCTCCGAAGTCGACGCCGCGGGAGATTCTGAGGCGGGCTCCGTAGACGCTGAGCCGCTCGGTGTCCGTACGTGGGATGAGGCTGGGGTCGGCCAGGGTGACCGTGCAGGTTCGGCGGACCGCTGAGGATCGGTCAACGGTGACGGATCCGCCGGTGTGCTCCAGGTGCTCGACAACGTCGTCTGTTCGGTAGAGAACCACTTCGGTGACCGGCGTGTGGGATTCCACCAGAGCAGACAGGAACCGGTCGCTTACGGGGTACACACGCGGTCACCCCTTCGGCCGGTTGAGGAAGACGTCTTCCCATGTCTCGAAGCGGGCGAGGACGTCGCCCCAGGTGGCGTGCTCGGAGAGGATGTCCTGCCATGTGCGGTCTGCCGACCCGGCGACACCGAGTGCTGCAGGCATGTCGACCTGTCGTAGGGGCAGCGTCCAGGACCTCCAGAGTTCCTGGGCCTGCGGTACGGTGCGGCCTTCGACCACTTGCCCTACGGCCACGTATACGTCGTCGATGCCCATGCCGGGTACGGCCTGCCACAGCAGGATCCGGCCCGGGTCGAGGAGCCAGTGCAGACTCTTGCGCTCGTCATCGGACCGGGTCCAGATCCGGAGTTCGCCTTCCAGCCCTCCTCGGACGTCGCTGAAGATGATGGAGTTGCGTCGGCCACGGACACGGTGCTCGCCCTGTACGACGCTCCGCTGCCAGTCCGGTGCCTTCTCGGTCAGGACGCGCAGGTTCCGCTGGGGTGAGCTCGGATCCTTCAGCCAGCTGAAGTTGGGGTCGCCGGCCGGAATCGTCGCGGTCTGAACGCTGAAGCGGTCCGGTGCGGTAGTTCCGACCTCGTACGTCTCGTGGGTATAGCTGATCAGGACGCCGAGTGGCGCTTCGTAGTCCTGGACGAGGAACTGGGTGTCCGTGATGAGCGTCCGGTCGATGAGGCCGTCAGGACCGCGGACAAAGGTGCGTTCCCCGGTTGGTGTCGTACGCCACAGGCTCAACTCATTGCCGACCTCGAGTTCGCGGACAACGAGATCGACCGAGGCGGTCTCCTCCTTCGGGTTCGCTTCGAAGAGCGGCAGCGCCGGGAAGTAGCTGACCTGGTCGACGCGCAGCGTGGACGAGGGAGCCGTCGCGGTGACGGTGTACTCGAGGGCGACCTTCACCGCGTTGGGGGGCGGGTCCGAGGTGGACGCGATGAACCACCAGCCCGCCCCAGGGATCGGAATCGTCGACGAGGAGCTGGAGGAGATCTCGGTGCCGACGTCGTCGTAAAAGCGGACCCCGGTGGCCACGGTCCATCCCCCGGCACCTACGAGTACCTCGATCACCGCGCGGTGGGTGTCGGTCGTCGCGAGGGTGTACTGGCCGGTCCGGATGACAGAGGCGGTGGCCGTGGCCGAGCTCACCGTCATGGAGTAGGAGCCTCGGCGGGCGGCTGTACCCCAGGGGGTTGTGCGGCTGAGCGTGGCGGCACCCGACACTGTCGTCCACGAGCCGATTCCGAACTCGAAGTCGGCGTCGCTGAGGGGGACAATGCTGCCTGCTTGGGGCCGGGAGGCAGCCAGGATCACGACGGTGTCCAGGCGCATGATCTGTCCGGCTGTGGCGCCCGCCAGTCCGAACGCGAGTCCGGCTGTCTCGGCGCCGGTCGGGGCGATGGCGGAGACCCGCTGCCGGTACCAGCCCGTGCCCGGTGCTGAAAGCACGGCGCGAGTGGCCTGGATCTGCGCGCCCACCCCGTCGAAGAAGCGGAGTTCGATCCAGGCGGCGGTCCCGGACGTCGGAGGCTGCAGGTAGCCGTACGCCTCGTACTCGGTGCCCGGGGTGACGACCGGTGTCTCGGTGCAGCGGAAGTCCGCGTCTCCGTTCGCGGTCACGGTCATCGCGGCGACGTGTCCGCCGGCCAGGTAGAACGTGGCCGGCCAGTTCACCATGGGGACGGCCCGCGTGATGGTGCTGTTGGTGCCGGCGGTGTACTCCCAGTTCGCGGCCCTCTCGTGGGTCTCGGCGTTCGCGGACAGCAGGTTGCCCGTCGTCCTCTGGGGCAGCCCCAAGTACAAGTTGTCGAAGAGGCTGTTCACAGCGCCGGCGGCCGGTGTGGAGCTGACGACGACTTGGGCGAAGGCGGCGTCCACCGGGGCGTAGCCGGCGACAGCAATGCGGTGCCACGCCGCGGACGCCGTCGCGGTGGTGAGCGACCAGGTGATGCTGATCTCGGTGGAGGCCGAGGTGAGCCAGCGGATCCCGATGCGTTCGGGGACGGTGGCGCCGGAGGCGTCCGCCAGGACGAGATACTCCACACCGGGGAGGACCGCGTAGTTGGCGGATGTCCGGCATCGCATCTCGCCGCCGGCGACCGACCTCACCTGCAGGCAGCCGTCGGATGCGGTGCCGCCGGTCGCCCTGCTGATCGTGCAGTTGAGCAGCGGCGTCCAGCCGGTCACATTCGGCTCGAGAGTCGATGTCGCGAGCGACAGGAAGTTGCCCGGGATGGCCATCAGCGTCCACCTCCCGCGTTGAGGACCTGGATGAGCTCGCCGGTGGCGGTGCGGACCTCGGCGCGGGCGATGTCGCGTACTGGCTGGTCGCCGATGTACACGTTGAGCTCGAGGTCGCCGAGCCCGGGCCCCTGTGCTGAGCGCGCGAGGGCGTCGAACTGGCCGACCGTCAGGACCGGTTCCGGGCGGCCGGTGCCGTTGAAAGCCAAGTTCATGCCGGGCTGGAGGTAACCGCCGCTGTCGTAGGACGCGGCCGGCATGAAGCCGTACACGTCGGTGAACAGCATGCTGTTGCTGCCGCGGGCGCGGGGACCGACGATCACGCCGTCGCCGCCGCGGGACTCCACGTTGACGCCGCCGAGGGTGCCGGCGGTGTGGCCGACGCCGCTGTTGGTGATCCCGATAGTGAAGGGACTGTTGGCGCCGCGGACCCATCCCGGTGGGGCGGTCTTCCCGTTGAAGGCCATCGTGGACCATCGCCGGTGGGGGGCTTCGCCGCGGATCACGGATTCGATGGCGGACAGGAATCCGGAGCAGTCCCAGGAGGGGTTCCCGTTGCCGCCCCACTGGTACGGCAGGCCGTTCTGGGTGCGTGCCCAGTTGAGGGCGGCTTGGATGCGGGGGCCGCCGATGGTGTCTGCTCCGCGCTTGTCTGCCTCGTCGGAGTAGCCGAAGATCGAGTCGACGATCCGGCGGGGAATGCGGCGGATCATGCGGCCGAAGGAGGTGTCGGCGCCGGGGAAGGACGCCAGCAGGGGGTCGACAACCGTGTTGAGGCCTGCGCGGGCGCTGTCGCCGATGCTGTCCGTGATCCAGTCGGCGACGCCCTTGACCTTGCTCCAAGCCGCGGATCCGACGCCGGCTGCGGTGTTGCCGATCCAGGAGAAGATGCCGCCGCTCGCGAAGCGCTGGGGCTCGGTCGGGGTGTCGGGGTTGCCTCCGAAGACGGGGGCGAGTGCTTCCTTGACCCCGTTGGTGCCGCGTGAACGTGCGATCTGGTTCATGGAGTTGACGAATCCGGAGCCCACGGCGCGGGTCCATTCGGGGCGCATGATGGCCTCTCCTCCGGAGAGTTCGAGGCCACCGCCGGTCGGGGAGAGGAAGGTGTGGACGTCGCGGCCGGGGGTGTAGCCGGGTAGGACTCCACCTGTGGCCCAGCCCTTGAGTTCCATCTTGCTGATCTTGGGGGCGCCGAATGCACCGGCGATCAGATTCCAGGTGGGCACGATCGCCCCGTTGTAGATCTTGTCGACTACGAAGGCCACCGGCTTCTTCGCAATGTCCGCGATCTTGCCCCAGGCCTTGGCAATGAAGTCCCTGGCGGATTCGAAGGATTTACCTACCGCCTTGATTCCCTCCTTCATCCCGTCGAAGGCGGGCTTCAAGGCCTTGGTCCACAGCCAGCGGCCCTTGTCGGCGATCCATCCGAAAACTGGGGAAATGACGTTCTTCCAGACCCACATGACGATGTCGCCGAGGCCCCTCAGGCCGGTCCTGGTCGCTTCCCAGGTCGGCTTGAGAATGTTGATCCAGAGCCAGCGTGCCTTGTCCGCGATCATGGTGAAGACCGGTTGGATCATGTACTTCCAGACCCAGACCGCCAGTTCGCCCAGGCCCTTGAGGCCCGCCTTGATCGCCGCCCAGGTCGGCTTGAGGACAACCTCCCACAGCCAGCGCGCCTTGTCAGCGATCGACGTGAAGACCGGCTCGAGGATCGATTCCCACAGCCACGTCGCCCAGGTCGCTATGAGCTGGAAAGCCAATACGAACGGCAAGACGAGGAGAGTGAGGATTCCGGTGATGAGGATCTGCGCTGCGAGAACGATGGCGTCCCATGTCGGCTTGAGAATCACTTCCCACAGCCAAACAGCCCATTCCCCGACGGTCTTGAGGGCGAGTACGATTCCGTCGAAAACCGGCTTGAGTACGTTCTGCCACGCCCAGATCGCGGCTGCCTGAATTCCCTGCCAGACGGCCGTGACGATGTCGCGGAACCACTGGAATTCCTGGTAGCAGTAGACAATTGCTGCGACCAGTCCGAGAACTGCGAGCACAATGAGCGTGATCGGGTTCGCCGCGAGTGCAAGGTTGAACGCGATCATCGCGAGGGTGAAGAGCCTCGTGATGATCCACCAGGCGTAGAAGGTCTGGATCAGCCACGGCAGTGTCTCGGCGATCTCTCCCAGCAGGCGGAAGAGCGTGCCGATGGTCTGCAGGAGGGGCTCGGAAAGCGGCTTGAGGGCCTGGGCCACGGACAGGAGCCCGCCCCCGATGTCTCCCATCGCCTCGGCGACCGTCGGTCCTGTCTGCGAGGCGTACTGCAGGAAGCGCTCGAACGCGGGCGAGCCCTTGAGGCTGGTGCCCCAGCTCGCGAACCGGTCGGTGATGGACTGCATCCGCGAGGAGATGCTGTCCATGTGCGGGAAGAAGGCCTGCAGGACGCCGGCCATGCCCACGAAAGTGTTCCCGAACGCGGCGCCCAGCCCTTCGATCGCCGGGATCACAGCGTCGGTGAAGTCCGCCTTGAACGATTTCCACCACGGGCTGTCGAAGCCGCGTGAGGCACGGTCCTGGAGGCGTTCAATGCCCTCCGCCGCCGCGAGCACGATCGGCGTGAGCCCGGGAAGGGAGTTCTTCAGACCGTCGAGCGCCCTCGTGAAGATGGGCATGACTGCCGGCTGCAGGCTCTTCGACCACTCGCCGAAGGCGTCCTTCAGTGACACGAAGGAGTCCATCGTGTCTCGGGCCGCGGGGGTAAGATCCGCCAGCGCCTGCCGGTACTTGGCCTGGGCGATGGCGGCCTGGTCCACGCTGCCGGCCGTCTGGATGGACGCCGACTGGATCTGCCGCTGCGCCGAGGCGACTGCGTCCGCCGCAGCCTGCTGGGCGACGGCGACGTTCTCCGTTGCCTCCCCGACCCGCTCCTGCGCCCGGGCCACCTGCTCTGCGGAGTCGACCTGGGCGCGCGCCGCAGCCTGCTGGGCCTCGGCGACGGCCTCCGTCTTGTCCTGGACGTCCTCCTGGGCCTGCGCAAGGCGATCCCGCTGTTCCGCGATCCGCTCCTGCTGGTCCATGAGGCGCTCCTGCGCGTCACGGACGGTGTCGGATCCTTCGACGCCGGCCTTGGCTGCGTCCGCGGTCTTCTGCCGCAGCTCCTCGGTTTCGGCCGTCTGGTCCTTCAGCCGCTGGACAGCCTGGTCGTAGGCGAGCTGGGCACGGGCGACCTCGAGTTCGGTGGCCTTGCTGCCCTTGTTCTTGACCTGCTGGAGCTCGAGCTCGGCCTCCTTGACAGAGAGGGTCGCGTCGCGCTGGGAGAGTTCGGCCCCAGCGAGCCGGGTCTGCATGTCCTCGAGCTGGTCGGCCGCTTCCTTGCGGGCGCGGGTGAGGTCTTCCTGCGCGCGGGTGAGGTCCTGCTGCGCGCGGGTGAGGTCTTTCTGTACGCGGATGGCGTCTTCCTGCGCGCGAACGAGGGCGTCCTCGGCGTCCGCGATGGCGCGCAGGGCGCGGGTCTGCTGTTCGGCTGCCTGCTTGGTGGCGTCGGTGACGGCGCGGCGGGCCTGGCGGACCTGGTTCTGTGCCTGGGCGATCTGCCTGGCCCCATTGCGTTCGGCGGTGGCGAGGGCTTGCTGCGCGCCGGCCATCTGTAGGGCGCGGGCCTGGGCCTGGCTCGCGGCCTGCGCGGCAGCCTGTCCGCCGCGCAGGGAGGCGTTGGTCGCGGCGTCCTGGGCTGCCTTCTCGGCTTGGAGCGCCTTGGCGATGCCGATGAAGGCGGGCACCGCGACGGCGCCGAGCGCGGCGACTGCTCCGGCCGCGACGAAGGCGGCCGAGGCGATCGCGCCGATACCGGCCGCGATGGCCGGGATGGCGGGTAGCGCGGCGACGCCGCCGATGCCGACGCCCAGCTGGAGGAGGGCGGAGGTGGCACCGCTGGTGTCGACACGGATGTCGATCTCGCGTCCGTCGAGCGCGGACACCATGGCCTGGACGGCGGCGAGCTGTGCGGTGGCGGCGCCGGCGTCGACGCGGACGGCGACGTCGGCGTCGGACGCGGACAGGGCCTGCAGCTGGGCCTGGATCGCGGCGATCTGTGTGGAGGCGGTGGTGGCGTCGATGTCGACACCGACGCGGACGTCCCGCAGCGCCGTGAGCTGGGCCCGCAGGCGCGCGATCTGGACCTCGGCGGCCGTGCTGTCCGCCTCGATGTTGATGTTCGGGAGCGCCGCCTCGGCGGCCTGGACAGCGGCGCGCAGCCGCTGGCCGAAGGTCCCGTCGGTCTCGACCCGGATGCGGGCAGGGTCGACGCTGACGCGGTCGATCTCCTGGCGGATCTCGGCGAGCGCGGCCCGTGCGGCCGCGGTGTCGGCGCGGACCGAGACGTCGGGGTGGGCGGAGCCGATCCGGCGAAGTCGCTCCTCGATGTCGGCGATCTCGGCGGCGGCCGCCGCCGTGTCGACGTCGATGCCGATCCGCCGGTTGGACAGGGTCTCCATCCGGGCCCGCAGGCGCGCGAGGTCTGCGTCGACACCGGTGTCGTCGATGCGGACGTCGAGCCGCGGCATGGAGCGGTACGCCCGCTCCAGGCGTGCGCGCATGGAGCGGGCGAAGGCGCCGGCGGTGTCGGATCCCTGGCGGGCGGCGGCCGGGCGGGCCTGGCGGCCACCCGCGGTGATGCCGTCCTGGACCGAGTCGGCCACCTGGAGGGAGATCCGCTGACCGATGATCTGGCCGACCTGCTGGCCGATCTGGTTGGCCGGCGGGACGAGGGCGGCCCGAAGGCGCTGCTGGAATCCCTGCGCGCTCGGGACGATGTCGACCTCGACGGACCCGACGGTGATCGCCACAGGAGACCCCCTCTCCTGTGTGTGCGACCCGTCGGGCCGTCAAGGGGTGTGAACTGTCCGGGGTCAGCCCCCGGGGTTGAGCATGTGGAAGAGGCGTTCGGCGCCGGCTTCGTCGAGCTTCGCAGCGGCGCGCTTCTTCGGTGCGACACCGGGGCGGCGCATCGGCTCGGGCGCGGGGGGCCGCTTTCCCTTCTCGCTGTTGGCGCAGATCAGGACGTGTTCGACCCTGCGGACTGCGTCATGGACGGTGGCGAGGAGGAGTTCGGTCTGGGACCAGCTTCCCTTCTCGGGCTCGCCTTGCTCGGCCTGGCGGGCGAGCTCTTCCGCCGAGAGCGCGTTGCGCATCGCGGTCTTGGTCCCGGACTCCAGGGGGAGGCCCTGGATGAGGACGCGAAGACGGCGTGTGGTCATCTCGCCGCGCCAGTAGGCGTCGAGCTGGTCGGCGTCGCGCGGGTACCAGTGCGCGAGGTCGGCCTCTACCTCCTCCGCGTGCGTCGCGACGACGTCGCGGGTCCACGCGATTTCCCCAGGCTCTCACCGGCCCGCTCGGCCGCTTCGCCGATCATGTCGCCGAACTCCTCGTTTGTCGGGTCGAGTTCGAGGTAGAGCTCGTAGTCGTCCTCATGGAGGACGATCGCGGCGAAGGCATCGATCTGGCCCTGGTTGAGGAGCCTCTGCCACGACTGCCGCCAGGCCGCCGGCGGGATGACGCGGACGTCCTCGCCGCACAGCGTCGCGGTGACGTGCCGGCCGGTGGCCTCGGCCTCCTGGGCCTCGTCGGCGGAGACGGTGTCCGTCTCGGTCTCGTCGAGGTGGTCGTCGGCGGGACGCCGGTCGGTGGTGTCAGTGCGGCGGGCGGTCGTCCGCCGGCTCGTGGTGGTACGAGTGGTGTCGCCCATGGCGCGGGCCTCCAGTTCAGTGTGCGGCGCGTGGTGTGGATGGTGAGGAAGGTGGGCGGGCCCGGCCCGCGCCAGACCCCTTGTGGGCCCGCCCACCCGATCAGGACCCGGTGTAGACCGGGGTCTCCGGGACGCGGTCGGCGTGGTAGACCGTGTTGCCCGCGGTGTCCGGGTAGGCGGTGATGGTCCATTCGAAGCCGGCCATCTGGTCTTGCTTGTGGACGACGTCGGCCCTGTCGCTGATCTCTCCCTCGGGCACGTAGAAGCCCAGGTTCGTTGCGCCGTCCATCACGAGGAACCAGAAGGTCCGGCGGTCCGGGAGCGGGGACGCGGTCTCCGCGAAGGAGGTCAGGCCGGCGACCGGCTCGAGGTCGACGAGCGGGAGGCGGTACTGCAGGGACCGGACTATGACCCGGCCTGTCTCCCACACCGTGATCTTGAAGGTACGCAGCGACTTGGTGATGGTGGTGCGGATCGGCGAGGTGTAGCCCCAGGGGGTGTACTCCTGGGACTCCTCGTCGAAGCCCTGGGTGAGGCCGTCCTCCGAGATACCGCCGAGCGGCGCCCAGGGGGCGAGCGGCTGGACGAGCGGGTCGCCGGGGGACGCGGTGCCGAGCGGGGCTGCCCAGCCGCCTCCGTTGGCGCCGACCTCCATGAGGTCCGCCGCCCTGGTGATGTTGACCATCGTGGTCTCCAGACATGCGAAGACCCCGCGGCGCGGGGTCGGTGGGGATGGGTGATGGCGCGGGGCGCGGCACGCTGCCGGTCAGGGCACCGCGTGGAAGAACACCTCGTACGTGGCACCGGACCTACGCAGGCCCGGGTTCTCGTACGGACGCCAGGAGGGCGCGGACACGGTGGCAACGCGGCCGAAGACGGCGCGTGCGGTCGCGGTGCCGGGCAAGTGGTTGATGAGGTCGTCGCGGACGAGTTCGGCGAGGGTGGAGGCGTCGCCGCGGGTGGCCGCGTAGACGTCGACGCCGACCAGGGCCCGGTCGAGGCGGAAGCCGTCATCGCCGCCGCCGGGCAGCCGCTGCACCTGGACGACCGGGAGGATGTCTCCGAGGTTCGCCGGAAGCTCGGTGAGCACCCGCACCGCCCGGCGGGCGGTGAGGTAGGCGACGAGCTCGACCTCCAGGTCGGGCCAGACGGCCATCAGCCGCCTCCGGACGTGGACGCCGCCCGCAGCAGGACGTGGTAGGCGGGCACCCGTTCGGTGCCGTACTCGACCCAGCGGGCGTACGGCGCCGCGTTGGTGACGTAGGCGACGGCGCGGTCGCGGCGCCGGCCGCCGCGTGACGTCGACGTCACGCCGAAGGACCGCTGGTACAGGCCCCTGTGCGGGTCGCCCGGGCCACCGACCGGCGCGATGGACTCCGCAGTCGCCTTGATGAGCTCGGCGCGCCGGACCATCTCGCGGCGGATCATCTCGGACCGCAGAAGCTTTCCGATGCCTGTGTAGGACGGACGGACGCGGGCTGCCATAGGATCAGCCACCTCAATTCCGGTATGAGGAGGGGTAAATGGGGGAAATCGCGATCACCGTGCCCGGCGTCCTGGGTCGGATCGATTTCGACGGGGAGTGGGTGACGATCACGAAGAAGGAGGTCGGCCAGACGGCCCGCGAGACCCGGATCCGGGCGGCGGACGTCACCAGCACACGGATGAAGCCGGCGACCTGGGCCTTCCACGGATACGTACAGCTCGTGGTCCCGGGGACGCTGCCGGCGGCGGAGGTGCGGGGGCCGCTGGTGGGCGGCCGGCCGCCGCAGTCCGATCCGTACTCGCTGTCGATCCGCCGGAAGCACAACGCAGTCGCGGAGAAGCTGCTGGCGGCCGTCGAGCGGGCGCGCGGGGCCACTACCCCGTGATCAGGGTCATGCGGACGACGACCGGGCCCTGCGACCCGGTGAACGGAGACCGGTAGCCCTGCCCGTAGCCGGGCTCGCTCTCGCCGTACACCTCGTACACGTCGGTGCCGATGCGGGCCCGGTCCGTCGCACGCACCTCCGTGCCGTACGGGAAGGACACCAGCATGCCGGAGATGACCGTGTCGCGGCCGTCGGTGATCTCGTTCGCACCGGCGCCCGTGCCGTCAACCGGCTCGAGCGCACATCCGGCGACCAGGATCTCCGTGTCCGGGCCCGGAACGTCGTTACCGTAGATGTCCTGGGTCGGCGGCCCGGGCCGCAGGATGGTGACGGTCTCACCGTACGGAAGCGCGCGCACGCCCCACCTCCTCGACCATTCGGCACCAGCCGTCCAGGTCCCCCGCCGGGTCCAGGGCCTTCGACCGGGCCTTCGACCGCCGTCCGGCCGCCCGGTAAACGCCCGGCTCGTCGAGGCCCTCGATCGCCTTCGCCCAGGCGTCGATGTCGTCGCGGTCGCAGAAGATGCCAGCCTGGCCGAGGGACTCCCGCAGCCCCGGCGTGGGGTGGGCGATGACCGGGATCCCGGAGGCCATCGCCTCGACCCCTGCTCTCCCCCACGACTCGTAGTCCGACGGCATCAGCAGCACCCTGGTGCGCCCGTACACCTCGTCCCGCATCCGGTGCCCGTCGAGGTGCTCGACGACCTCGACGTTGGGCAGGTCCGCGGGCGGCTGCTGCTCGCCGTACCCGCCGAGGACCGCGAGGAACCGGCGGTTCGGCATGCGCAGCGCGAGCTCGGCGAGCACGCCGACGCCCTTGGTGGAGGTGCAGTTGATGAGGGTGATGGCGTCGCCGGGACGGGTCGCGTAGGCCTCGGGGTGGACCGGTGGCCGGACCACGAGCAGCTGCCCGGGCCGGAACGCCGCCGCGCCGGTGAACTTCTCCTCGGCGACAGCCCGCATCCACTCGGAGTTGACCACGGCCGCGGTCGTCGACCCGGTGACGAGCGGCTGCCACGTGAGGTCGAAGGTGTTGTGGCAGATCACGATGTGCGGGATGCCGTAGCCGCGGGCCAGCGAGGCTGCGTCCGGCACGTTCTCCAGGTGGCTGATCAGGACGCCGGCCCGTCGGGCAGTCATCTCGTACGCGCGGCCCGGCTGCGGGGGCACCACGTGGACGCCGTCCACCTCGTACGGCTCGCTGCTGCCGGGCCACTGGGACAGCCACACCTCCGCGCGGTGGCCGCGGACGACCAGGGCGCGAAGCATCTCGTGGAGCATCCACTCCGCGCCCGCGTTGTGGTGGGGCGGGTAAGCGTGCACGCGGGCGACGACCCGCAGGTGCCCGATCACCGGTACCTCGCAATGCTCGTCCGGACCGTCTGCCGGAAGCCGCCGAGGACCAGCATCTTGCGGTCCTCGTCCGTCATCGTCACCGCAGTGCCGGCGCCGGAGCCGTCCGTCCGGTACGTGTACGGGCCGATCGTCTCGCCGACGACGCCGCCGGCCATCGTGGGCGCCGTCAGCGTACGCAGCACCATCCGGCACGCAACCGTGACGATGATCGCGGGCGCCTCGGCGTCGCCGTAGCTGTACACCACCCGATAGGTCCCCGGGTACGCGTCGACGTCCTCGTCGTACCACGCCTCGGGCAGGTTGATGGACGGGCTGCAGGAGGCGACGCGGATGATGTCGAGGCCGTCCCACTGCCAGCCGACAACGGCCACGTCGGGCGCGCCGCCGGCACCGATCGCGGTCACCGACTTCACGCCGATGACCGGCCGCTGCGGCAGCCGGATCTCGCCGAGCTGGGCCCGCAGGACCACCTCGGCATCGTCGACCCGGGAGAAGGACAGCCCGGTGAAGGTACGGATCTCGGCGGACGCGTCATCGAGGAGCGCAGCGGCCCGCGCGGCTTCTGCGGTCATGAGCGGCCGGCCGAGGCGGGCCTCGAGGTCAGTCGTGTCGGCCAAGGCGGCCACGTCGCGCCACCTCCTCCATGCTGGTGCACCAGGTGTCGAGATCGGTGCTGGGGTCGAGTGCTTCGGCGCGGGCGCGGGCGGCCTTCGCCATGCCGGGGTAGATCCTGGGGCTGGTGATGCGGCGGATGGCCGCCGCCCAGGCGCCGGTGTCGTCGCGGTCGCAGAAGGTGCCGGCCTCACCAAGGGACTCCCTCAGCCCGGGGGTGGGGTGGGCGATGACGGGGATCCCGGAGCACATCGCCTCGACGGCGACGCGGCCGTACGACTCGTAGTCGGACGGGGTCAAAAGGACGCGGGTGCGCCCGTACACCTCGTCGCGCATGCGGTGTCCGGGGGTGTGCGGGGCGATCTCGACGTTGGGGAGGTCGTCGCGGACGATCTGCTTGCCGTAGCCGCCGATGACGCCGAGGAACTTGCGCTTCGGCATGGCCTCGGCGAGCCGGTAGAAAGTGTGGGCGCCCTTCTCGGCGGTGAGGTTGATGAGGGTGATGCAGCCGCCGCGGGTGGCCTCGTAGTCGGCGACGGCGACCGGCGGCCGGACGGTGATGCTGGAGGGTATCGGGTAGCTGCTGCGGTGGATCTGCCACCACGCCTCGACGTCGGCCCGCATCCAGTCCGTGTTGTGGACGACGAGCGCCGGACGGCCCTTGGCCAGCCACGCCTTCGACTTCTCGTAGGTGTTGTGGAGCAGGTGCACCACCGGGATCCGGTTCAGCTCACCGAGGATCGACGCGCGCGCGGTGTTCTCCAGGTGGGTGACGATGGCGTCGGCGCGGCCGTCACCGCACAGCCAGGGTGACGGGTCGCCCTTGCCCCGGTAGGGGTGGACGGCGACGCCGTCGAGGTCGTACGGGGCGTCGGCGGCCGCGGCCTGCGAGAGCAGGACGTCGACCTGGTGGCCGCGGGCGGCAAGCTCCCGCAGCAGGGAGTGGGCGGCCCACTCGGCGCCCGCGTTGTGGGCGGGCGGGTAGGCATGCAGCATCGCGAGGACTCGCAAGGACGGTGCTCCTTCGGGCGAACCTCCGCCGGGCCCGGACGGGGGCCCGGCGGAGAACGCGTCAGCTCGCGGCGGTGGTCGCCTGGACGACACCGAACGGCGACCTCGTCGCGCTGTTGGTGTTGAGGCGGGTCGCCGGGTTGGCCGTGGCGAACGCGAAACGCGCCACGACGCGCATGGCCACGCTGTCCTGCTGCATCAGGTTGAGGATGACCTTGCCGTCGTCGTCGGAGATGACGCCCTCGGTGAACATCTTGAAGCTGATGTCCTGGCGGACGCCGATGATGGCCTTGCGCCAGTCGCCCATCAGGAGCTCGGCCTCGCTGGTGTCGAAGCCGCCGTTGGTGAGCTCCGACATCGGGTAGCCGTACAGCGTGCCGCCCGGCGCGCCCTGGAGGTTCGGCTGGTAGATCGGGTGACCGTCGGTGGACCGGAGACCGTTGAGCTTCCACGTCAGACCGGCCCGGGAGACGAAGCCGTTCACGGCGAAGCCGTCCTGGGCGACCTTCTCGGCGACCACGGTGACGTCCTGCGCGAAGTCGTCGCCGGTGCCCGCGATCGTGGCGTTGCCGGCGGCGACGGCGGAGGAGTACACCGACGGCGACCAGGTCGACGGCTTGTTGATGCCGAAGAGGCAGGCGCCGTCGAGGAGGGCGCCGATCGCCTCGGTCAGCCGCGGCTTGACCTGGCCCCAGATCGGCATCTGGGCGTCGTCGAGGTACGCCTCGGGGATCGGGACGATCGCGGCGATCTCCTCGGCGACCAGGTCGACGTTCTTCCAGTCCTGCGCCGAGGTCTGCTTGAGGCCGGTGTCCCCGCCGACGAAGTACGCGAGCGGCATGACGTCGAGCACGGGCTGCCGCTGGGACTTCGCCGACATCGGCACCCGCGCGGCGCGCTGCAGGATCGCGGACTGCGCCGGCAGCTCCTGGATGATCTCGGCGCTGACGGGGGTCGGGACCAGCGGGTCGTTGCTGGCGTCGCGAGAGATGAGGCTGTTGTACGTGGGCACGGGGACTCCCTTCGGATGTGCAGCGCGCCGGGCCCCGTGCCGGGGAGATGCCGGTGCTGCAGAGGGTTACGGGGTGGCGTTGCGGCCGGCGAGGCGGCGGATCCACTGATCAGGGGTGGCATCGCCGCCGTTCGAGGCGGGGGTGGCGCCGGGGGTGAGGGACTCGACCGGGCGCGCCGCCGGCGCGGCGGCCGGCTTGAGCTGCGAGGCGAGGGCCTCGGCCCGGGCGTTGATCTCCTCGGCGCTGCCGGCGCCGAGGAGGTCGATGAGCTCGGGCGGGATGCCGTGCGCGGCGGCGGCCAGGAGGCGGGCGTTCTGCGCGCGTTCCTGTTCCAGTTGCTTCTGCACGGTCTGGGCCTGCTCGGTGGCCCGCTGGATCTCCGTCTTCTGGGCGTCCTCAGCGTCGGCCCATTTCTGGGCGGCGGCGCGCAGGTCGTCCAGCTCGGACTTCGACTTGAGGCCGAGAGCCGAAAGGTGCTTGCCCTCGTGCTGGCGGGCCAGGGCCTTCCATTTCGCCGCCTCGGCTTCCCAGTCCTTCGGCTCCTCGCCGCCGGTTCCGCCGGCGGCCGCGGGCGCGGCGTCCGGGGTCACCGGTGCGGGGGCCGGGGCGGGCTGGTGGAGGGCGGCGACGTCAGCCGGGGTCGGCACGGCGGGGGCGGCGCCTGTCGGCTCCGCAGCGGGCTGGGCGGGGGTGGACATAAAGGTGCTCCCGTGTCGGGACGCGCACCGCCCTGTCGGCCGGCGCTTAGGGGGACATGACGAAGGGCGCGCTCCGTGTCGGCGCGCGCCCGGGTGTTGCTGACGACCAGTCACATAAGGCCGGCCGGGTTCAGGGGGTGGGTTCGCTCTCGCGGGGCGAGGTGTATGCCGCGCGTCCTTCGGCCTCCCACCAGCGGCGCCAGGCGTTGACGGCCTCGCGGCCGCCGTGGCCGCGGGTCTGCTCGCGCCAGGCCGTGTACAGGTCCTCGGCGATGCCGACGAACGGCTCGTCGTAGGTGAAGCTCGGCCAGGCGGTGCAGCCGCACATGTCGTGGTACTTGAACTGGCCGGGGCCTTCGAAGTTCGAGTTCTGGGCGCGGCCGGCGGTCTGCGCCGACTTGTAGACGGGACCGCGCGAGGCGAGCATCGCGCACCAGGCGCAGGGGTCGCCGTCGGTGACGCGGGCCCACCCGGTGACGGTGACGTCGTCAGCGATGGCCTGCTGCATCAGCTGCCGGCCGCCCTCCTGCGCGAGGTACTGCCCGGAGGCCGCGATCCGTACGGCGGCCGCGTCGGCGGCCTGCTGCTCGGTGCGGCCGCGGGCGATGGCCCTCTTGAACTCCGCTGGCCCGGTGATGTCGAGGGTCCGCTCGAGCCGGTCCCGGTCCAGCGCCGGAGCCGGTTCGGGGACGAACCGGCCGGGCGCCCCGGCGGCCTCGCGGGCCTCGAGGAACACGGCCCGCGCGAGGGCGGCAGACTCGTCCCGGGCCTGGACGATCAGCGGGGCCAGGACGCTGCGCAGCGCGGGCCAGGCCGCGTCCACGTTCCTGCGGTCGACGAGGTCTCGCCAGGCGCCGGCCAGCTGCCGGACGAGCCGGGCGGACAGCTGGGCCTGGCGGCGGCGGTACGGGAGCGCGAGGCGCGCCGCGCTCTGCGCCATCAGGCGGCCGCCGGTTCCGGCGCCGGGTCGGGCTCGATGGCCGTGTCGGGGACGTCCATCTGCCGTTCGATGTCGGCGGCGAGCCGGGTGAAGGCGTCGCCTTCAGC
This sequence comes from Streptomyces sp. R302, assembly GCF_012927245.1. Classification (GTDB taxonomy): domain Bacteria; phylum Actinomycetota; class Actinomycetes; order Streptomycetales; family Streptomycetaceae; genus Streptomyces. Next base: position 60,205 of record NZ_JABBGE010000005.1, on the reverse strand, counting down.
GAGGGCGGCCCTCCAGCGCGCGACGTCGGTCTGCGTGACGCCGGGGATCTTCTCCCACAGCTCCTGCGGCGGGACGCCGAGCATGGTAGCGAGCTTGCCGAGCGCGTCGACGGTCTGGGCGAGGGAGCGGGCGGAGGTGTCACGCCAGACGACCTGCGCGGAGACGTCCTCCCACGCCGCGGTGTCGCCGGAGGCGAGCCCGACGAGCCGCATGGTCTGCTCGTGAGACTCCCCGAGCACGCTCTCGTGCTCGTCGATCTTCCCGTCGAGGCCGTCGCGCGCGGCCGCGAGGGCCTCGGCGGACAGGTTCGCGACCTGCCCGAGCAGGTGGTACGGCGGGATCTGGGAAACGGTGGCCATGTGCCGGTTCGTGGCCTCCCGGGACTCCAGGTAGCCCTTGAGGTCGGTCTGCCCGAACTCTCCGAACTTCGTCTCGCTGTCCTCGGCGACGAACAGGCTGTCGACCCGCGACCGGAACGGTGCGGTCGGGTTCCCCTCCTCGTCGGCCTGCGGCACCATGCCCGTGACCCATCGCTGACGGAACGCCGCGTACTGCTGCGCCATCAGCAGGTTGAACGTGGTCATGTTCAGCTGGTCCTGAGCCGTGATCAGCGGCTCGACCTCGCCGATCACCCCGTCGCCGTCTAGGTCGATCATGTTGACGTACCGGACGATCGGACACACGCCCAGGCCGTGCTTCATCACCTGGCGCGCCCCGTCCATCTGGAGCCCGCTGCCGTCCTTCTTCGCGACCATCGGGTACCGGGCGTCGTCGTCGTACATGAAGACCTGCCGCGCCGGGCCCTTCGGAGTCACCACCTGCCGCACTTCGATGCCGTACCGCGGCCACTCGTCGTTGATCGGGTCCTCGTACAGCGCCGTCATCCGCCGCGGCGAACTCGGCGTGATCAGTGGCACCGGCCGGCCCGGCATCACGACGTTGTACGCCGCGCCGTAGGTAAGCACCGACCGGTGGATCCCGTGCTGGCGCGCGTCCATCCGGTTGGCCTGCCACACCTTCCAGGAAGCCGCGTTCTCGTCCGACCCCGTCGACCGGTAGCCGTCGACGTACAGGTTCTGGGAAACCACCGACACCACCAACGGCAGGACGTTCTGCTTCGCCCGGTCGATCAGCCACCGGTACTCCGCTCGCGCGCCGTTCGGCACGTACACCGAATCGTGCTCGCCCCGCATGTACGCGGCGATCTTCTCCAGCCGAGGCTGCTCCGCCTCTCGAAGCTCCAGCAGCTGTCGCCCGACCTTCAGGGCCTGGTCGTTGGAGAGCACCGGGACACCCCCTTACGCGAATCCATGGACGCGTCCTGTCCTCGTGCGCTTCTTCTTCCGCTTGGCCCACTCCGGCGAGGCGAGGAGGGCCCGGCGCGCCATGTCGGCGAGCTGCATGGCCGCGAAGCCGTCGACCTTCTTCGGGCTCTCGCGACTTTCCTTTCCGAAGCTGACGCCCCATCGGTTGGGGCGCCGGCGGCAGTTCCCCACGTGCCGGTTCAGCGCGGCGTGGTCGGTGTGCCTGATCTGCTGGTCCTCGATCGCCTGGACGAGGGCCTCGGTGGCCTTGGTGAGCTCCTGCTGGTGGCCGCGCATGTCGTAGCCGACCGGCGACTTCGGGGTCGCCTTCACCAGGAGCCGATCGGCGTATTTCTCCGACCAGGTGTCGATGTACGACTCCCACAACTTGACGTCGGCAAAGAAGCCGACGACGTCGTACGTCCCGAAGGCGTGCTCGACGAGCTCGCCGACGGCGATCCGGTCGACCTCCCAGTTCTTGCCGAGAGGGCCCTCGGGCCGCTCCCAGATCCCGAGCGGCTGCGCGAGCCGGTCGGCGACGCGAAGAGCAATGATCGCTGTCGCGTCGTCCGTCTTGCCGCCGTCGAACCCGATGACGATGGTGTCGCCGGGCTGCAGCCGGTCCTCGGACGAGCACTTCGCCCAGTCCCCCGGATCCAGGAGCGCGTCCTCGGCCGCGACCGGCTGGTTCAGCCAGAAGCGGCGGGAATCCGACGGCGACGACTGGGGGTCCCAGATGTCGGAGATGATGCCGTCAAGGTCCATCCACTCCGCGGCCGGCCCGTACGCGGCGCGCAGGCCGGCAAGGAGCTCGCCGCGGTCGGCGAGGTCGGTGCCGTCGGGCGCCTGCTTGTGGTCGAAGAGGAGCGCGGCGGCTTCGGCGTCGCGAATCCGGCCGTCCCGGATGGCCTTGTAGTAGGCGTGGGTGGCCTCGGCGACCGAGTTCTGCCCCGGCTCGTACATCGTGCTGGTCTCGAGCGCCCATCCCTCGGCAGCCGGCCGCTTGCGGAGGTTGCGTCGGATCGTCGTGTGCATCGAGTGGAGCACCGGCAGGACGTACAGGTGCGTCTCGTCGAAGACGGCGAAGGTCTCGCGGCCGCCGTCCTTCGACAGGGCGGACGCGGTGGACGGGATGATCTCGCCCCGCTGCTGATGGAGGACCACCCGGCTCGACGAGGCCGTCGTCTTGCCGATGTCGATGCCCGGGTAGGTGTCGCCGTGGTGCTCGGCGACGTACTCCATCATCGTGCTGACGTTGTCGTACGTGTTACCGGCCTGGCCCTCCTCGGTGGCCATGCAGCGGATGATCGGCGACTGCATCGGCCGGCCGACCGGCTCCCCGTTCGCGTCCCACCCGTCGAAGCGGACCGGGAAGAGGGCTTCCGCGCAGACGAGCATGCCGGCGAGCTCCGACTTGGCCCTGCCCTTCGCACGGGACAGGAAGGCCCGGTTGTAGACACGCCGCCCCGTCTCCGGGTGGAGCCGGTACGCCTTTACCACGAAGGCGTAGAACTCGTCGTCCAGCTCGATGGGCTGGCCCACGATGTCGCCCGGCCCGTGGCAGAGGTACCCCTCGATGTGCTCGACGAGCTGGTGGCCGAGGCTCGGGAACTCCCCCTCGTACGACGGTCCGCGCCAGGGCATCGTTCACCCCCGGCCGTCGTCTATGTCAGCCGGCGGTGTCTTCGTTCACGATCCGCAGACTCTTCCGGCGCGCGTGGATCGCTGTGGGCCCGGGCGCGGCTGCCGGGGGTGCGCCGGGTGCCTCGACCTTGAGCTTGAGCCTCATCCGGTCCTCGGGGGTTGCGCCGAATTTGGCGGCCCTCAGGCGGAGCTCGCTGGCGTACTCCCAGCGGCCCTTGGTCCAGAAGATGTGGTGCAGCAGGGCGGTGTCGACCAGGAAGTCCCAGTCGGTCTGGGTGAAGGTCTGCGCCTGCGGGGAGCGGCGCCAGGTGTCCCACCACGCCCGGGTTTGCTCGTTCCACTCTTCGCCGTCGGGCAGGATGCCGTCGGCGAGGTCGGGCCCTCGGAGTTCGCCGTCCTCCTCGATCCGGGTCATCTCGGAGTCGCGGGCCTTGGTGTCGCGGGCGCGGGATCGGGTGGCCTTGGGCGCCATGCCTCGTCCGGCCATGCCGCCACCTCCTTCCGGAGTGGGCGGCGCCGGTGCGGCTACGCCAGGGTGGACAGCACCTCGGTGAGGTCTCCGAGGACGGACGGTGCGCCGGCCCAGGGGCGGCCGGTGATGGTGACGTACCGCTCGCGGTCGTACAGCTCGATGCAGCGGTCGCCGCGGCGGATCCGGCGGCCGCGGCCTACGGTGCCGTGGCCCCAGATGTGCAGTCCGGTGCCGGACGGGGAGACCTCGACGTAGGTCGGCGGGAGCTGGTCGAGGATCTGGCGGGCCCACGGGAGCAGCGTGCCGTCGGTGATGGCGTGGTCGAGGTCGATGCAGACGAGGTCGTCGGTCTCCGAGAGGACGAATCCGCGGCCGACGCCGACCGTTGACTCGGTCGCTTCCTGGTGGGAGCGCCAGGTGGCGGGGTCGGTCGAGGATGCGGCGCGCGGCCGGCGGCCGGCGGGGGCTGCGACGAGCGGGACCTTGTTGGCGGTGTGGCGGACCCACTGCCGGCGGCGGGTGAGGGCGTCGGGGATCGGGTCGACGTTGGTGCGCTTGCGATCCCGGCAGGCGGCGGTGCGGCAGCGGCCGGAGCAGTAGCGCGCGTTGGCCGCGTGCCGGGCTCCGAGGTGCTGGTCGCACTGCTCGCATCGGGGGGTTCGCATGGAGAGAGTCTACCATTCTGTAACGCCAATATGCGCCCTGACCTGCGAATTCACTTCCCCAGTAACTCCCCCTCCGGATCGCCGGCCGCCCCCTGAATCACCCTCCGAGATCACCGCAGGTCAGTCCATGATCATCGCTTCCCCAGAGTTACGCGCACCGCGAGAAGCTAACGTGCCCGATCCCTGGATCTTGAAGTCGGAGGGGATACCCCCCAGGGGTACTAGCGATCAGCTTGGGCCGGCCGCCGAGGGGCGCGCTGGATCGCATACCCCCTGCCCCTACCCACGGCGCCAGCGGCCCGGGCCCGGCGCCCCTCACCCCTGGCCGCTTGCCCCTCGGCCAGCCAGGGCCAGCAGGCCCGCCCACGGCTCCCCTCCTGCCCAGGCGGGCCCTGCCGGGCGGGGCGGCCGGCGCCCGGCGCCCGGCCCGCCCGCGCCGCGCCCCGGAGCGGCCCGGACCCTGGGCCGCGCCCGGCCCGGCGGCGGGGCCTCGCGGCGCGGGCCGCCCCGCGCGGGGGCCGGCCGGGCGGGGCAGCCAGGCCGGCCGCAGAGCAAGCCCGTGGGGCGCAGCTGTGGGAGTGTGGCGTGTGGTGGTGCTGGTCAGCGCGGCGTGGTTCTGGTGGGGCTGGGGCGTTGTGGTGGTGGGTGGTGTGGTTACAGGAGTCCGGGGTGGGGCTCGGTGGGGCGGGCGCGGGGTGGGCGGGCGTGGGCGACGGCGCTGGCTTCGTGGGCGGTTTTGCGGTTGTGGTGCCACTCGCACAGGGCCCAGTAGTTGTCGTCGGTCTCGGGGCCGCCGAGGTGGGTGGGGATCTTGTGGTCGACCTGGTTAGCCGGCTCGCTGCAGATCCCGTTGGGCCCGAGCTCCATGGGCCACTGGCAGATGTGCTTGTCGCGGCGGAGGATGCGCGGCCTGGTGCGGCTTTCCCATCCCTTGGGGAGAGGTGAGCTGCGTCGTCCCTGACTGGGCATCAGCTGTCTCCTCGGTGGGCGGCTTGCTCGCTGACGGCGTGGCCGGGGCGGGCACCGGTGGCGCGCAGGTGGAGGTTGGAGCAGAGACCCTTCACGATGCCGGGGCCGACGTGCTTGGAGAGCTGGGTGACGCAGCGGTCGAAGTCTCCGGGTACGCCCCATTGGATCTTGGCGGCGCCGGGTCCTTCGGTCCAGTAGGCCATGAGGCGCTGGGTGGCGGCGGCGTCCTGGGGGGTGGTCTCGCGGCCGGCGGCCATGGGTCCTCCTACTCGGGTGCCAGGTCCTTGGGGTCGACGCGTTGGATGTGTGCGCCTTTGCCGCTGGGGAGGGCGAGGCAGATGCCGTCGGCGTCGGTGAAGACGGCCCAGTCCCCCTGGAAGCTGAGGGTGAGGTGCGGGTCCTCGAGGAGGATGTCCTCGCGGCGTTGCTCGGCGGGGTGCTGGATGAGGTAGGCGGGCATCGCTCAGCCCCCGGTGGTGTCTTGGTTCCGGCTGGGCTGGAGTTCGAAGGGCAGGTGGTCGGTGACCATCCGGGGGTCGCTGGGCGGGGGCTCGGTGGGCCCGGTGGGGATGTCGATGCTCTGGGTGGTGACGAGGATGGCTGCGGCGGCGCAGCGGTAGCGGAAGGTCTCCGCGTCGTTGGCGAGCTGCTCGCGTTGCTCCGGGGGGAGGTCTTTCTGCACCTGGTCGAGGACGAGGGCGAAGGGCTGGGCGCCGGGGATGTCGCCGGTGGGGTTGGGCAGCGGAAGGATCTGGAGGCGGGCCATGGGGGACGCCTCCTAGAGCTGGGGGTGGGTGCGGAGTCGGTCCGCTGCCCATCGGGCTGCGGCCTCCACCTGCTCGTGGAAGACGGTGGTGTCGGCTTCGATGTGGATGGTGAGCGGGAGGCCGTGCTCGTCGACGGGGAGGTCGTTGGCGGGGATTTCCATGGTCTCTTCGAAGACGAGGACGGTTCGGGCGCCGATTCGGCTGGCGAGGTCGAAGTCGGGGTCTTCTCGCTTCGTACACAGGAGTGAGCCGATGAGCGCTTCGTCGGCCTGGTCGATGACGAGGGCGAACGGGGGGCGGTCGTCGTCGGCGCCTTCGGGGAGTTCGAGGATCTGGAGGCGGGGCATGGTGCGTGCCTTTCGGGTCAGCGGCGTTCGATGAGGTGCCAGACGAGCTGGCCGCCGGGTGCGATGGCGGTTCCTCGGTGGGTGGTGCCTTCGTCGGGGATGAGCTGGCCGGTGCCGTAGACGCGGAACTCGCGGGCGGGCTGGTCGTCGCGTGCCCATGCCCAGAACTCGACGAGGTTGGGGTTGCGGCAGTCAACGTGGAGGAGCGTGCCGCAGCCGGCGATGGTGTGCCATCGGTCGTCGACGGGGATCTCGTACCGGTGGATGGGGTGGGCCACGGCTGGGTGCTCCTGCCTACTCGGCGGGTTCGCTGGTGGGGCGGTAGCCGTAGCGGGCGCGGTCCTCGCTGATCTGGAGGGCGATGCGGGCGGCGGCTTCTGCGGGCCAGGTGCCGGCGGTGACGGCGGCCGTGGTGGCTTCGACACCGCTGCCGAGGATCCGGCCGCGGTCGCCGGGCTTGGTCGGGATGCCGGGGCGGGTGTTCCAGTCGACGGACCAGGAGTGGAAGCGGCGCCGGCGGGTGCGGCCGTAGTCGCAGCGTTCGAGCTGGAGGGTGACGGTGTGCTCGTCGCCGTGCGGAAGGCGGACGGTGACGGTGGTGGGGTCGCCGACCTTCTCGTAGCTGTAGCGGCGGTGGCCGAGAATTCGGTCGCGCGGGTCGAGGGTGACGCTGCCGCGCATCCACCAGGGGTCGATGTCGGAGCTGTCGCGGCGCGCCCACAGGGCCCACTCGAGGCGGCCGTCGCCGAGGCGGAGCTCGGTGACGCGAGACTGGTAGCCGCGAGGGTTGAGGCGGCGCTGGAGCCAGGTCCCGAAGCGCTCGGTGTGGAGGTACAGGGCGCCGAAGGGGTGGAGCCGAATGTGCGCGGCGAGGGTGTGCTCGCTGCCGCAGTTGCCGAGCTTGAAGCTGATACCCCACCCCGGGAATGAGCGGCCGATGATGAGCTGGGCTCCGACTTCGCCGGTGGGGTTCGTGGGCCAGGGGCCGGGCTCCGGCGGGCGCGTGAAGGGCTTGCCCGCGCGGGCGATGGCCTCGATCTCGGCGCGGCTGAGGGGTGGCGGTTCTTCGCTGAGCCATGGGCCGGTGTAGCGGTCGCCGATGTTCCAGTGGGCGGGGTCGAGGTTGCCCTGGGGCTCGGGGCGTACGCCGCAGCGGTCGCAGCAGACCCAACGGGAGCCGGGGTCGTCGGCGCGGAAGCCGGTGGTGCCGTCGACGACGGGCCGGTGCCCGAGGAGACGGCAGGTCAGGAGCGGCCTGGGGATGTAGCCGAGGAAGTGGCCTCGGTTGTAGAGGGCGCGGCGGCTGGTGGGGGTGTCGGGGCGGTAGTCGACGGTGTGGAGGTACACGGTGCGGTGCTCCTGCTGGGTCAGGCGGAGAGGGCGCGGGCGATGCCCTCTTCGAGGGTGATGCGGGGCTCGTAGAAGTCGCGGAGCCGGGCGGTGTCGGCGACGCGGTGGTGCACGCCCTGAGGTGCGGCGGGCAGGTGCTTGAACTCGGGTCGGTAGCCGTGCTCCTCCGTGACCAGGGCGGCGAGCTCGTCGAAGGAGGTTGCCCGCCCGGTGCCGAGGTTCACCGGCCCCTGTACGCCTTCGGCGACGGCGGCGAGGGTGGCGTCGACGACGTCGTCGACGTGGATCCAGTCGCGGGTGCTGCTGCCGTCGCCCCAGATCTCAAACGGGTCTTGCTGCTGCTTCGCCCGGCGGATGAAGGCCGGGAAGGGGTAGGCCGGGTCCTGGTCGGCGCCGTAGCCGGAGAAGGGGCGCAGGACCGTGAGGCGGGTGCCTTCGGCTTCGGCGTAGGCGCAGAGCTGCTCGCCGGCGAGCTTGGCGAGGCCGTAGGTGGCGTCGGGGCGGCCGGGGCGCTCGAAGTCGATGTCGGTCTCGGTGAGCCGGCGGAGGGGGCCGGGCTGCTGGAGGGCGACGGGGTAGGCGGCCGAGGAGGAGAAGTACACGGCGCGGGGGACGCGGGCGCGGGTGAGCCAGCGCATGTACCAGGCGTCGAGGCCGAGGTTGGTGGCGACGGCGAGGGGGCTGCCGTCGATGCTGGCGCGGCCGCCGACGATCGCGGCGCAGTGGATCGCGAGGTCGAATTCGCTGCGGGGCGGTGCGGGGCGGCGGAAGAGCTCCAGGGCGTCGCGGCCGTGGGCCAGCGGGGTCGGGGTGAGGTCGATGCCGAGGACCTCGTGGCCGGCGTCGAGGAGCCGGCGGTGGAGGTGGCGGCCGATGAAGCCGGCGGCGCCGGTGATGAGCACGCGCATCGCTACCTCCTGAGGCGTTCGGCGTCGGCGGTCAGCCCGAGGGCTTCGGCTTTACCGGGGTCGACGATGCGGTGGCCGGGCGAGAGCAGCAGCGGGCGGCTGTCGGGGGCGGGCGTGTAGCGGGGAAGGCGACCTCCCGTGCCGGGGCGCACGCGGAACAGCCGGCGGAGGAGGACCTTCACGAGGTGCGCCTCCTCAGGTGCTGGTGGTCGAGGCGACCGGCGCAGGTGGCGTTGTGGCGGCGCAGGATGCGGCAGGCGATCCGGCGGGGGACGGCGTATGCGAAGTCGTGGGGCTCGCCGATGAGGTAGCGGAGCCAGTACTCCGGGCCGGTCGCGGTGTGGCTGTACTCGTACCAGCGGGTGGGGCGCGGCTCGGCAGGGCGGAGCCGGGAGCGGGCCGGGGTGTCGCCGGGGGGTGTGGTCATGTGGGTTTGACCGCACGGTAGACGGACCAGGGGAGGTCGGTGTCGAGGGCCTTGAGGCCGAGGCGGGCGCAGAGGGCGTCCTGCTCGGCCGGGTCCCAGGTGGTGACCTCGAGCCAGCTGCGGGCTTCCTCGGGGTGGTCCGAGGTGGGCCAGTCGAGGATGAGGAGGCCGCCGGTCTTCACGGTGTCGCGGAGCTGGGTGACGAGGGCGGCGCCGGTGGCGCGGGCGTGGTGGATGAGGACGGCGAGGCAGACGGCGGCGTCCTGCTTGCGGCCGACCTTGGCGAGGAGGTCGGTGCCGTCGGTGTGGACGGTGGTGATGCCGGGCGCGCGGGTGGTGAGCCGGGCGAGCATCCGCGGGGAGGAGTCGGCGGCGGTGACCTGGTAGCCGAGTTCGGCGAGGGGGAGGGTGACGCGGCCGTCGCCGGCGCCGAAGTCGAGGACGCGGGCACCGTCGGGGATGACGGTGGCGAGGTGGTTGGCCTGGGCGCGGCCGGAGGCGTCGTAGGCGTCTTCGCCGAGGTCGCGGCTGGGGTGGATGGCGGCCGGGTCGGCCTGGTCCCAGGCGGTGATGATGTTGGCGGCGCTCACGCTTCCTCGCTTTCGGGGGTACAGCAGCGGGGGTGGTAGTGGCGTTCGGTGCGGGGGCCGCCGGTGCCGCAGGTGGGGCAGTGCCAGCTCGGCTCGACGTGGCCGGCGCGGGCACCGGCGAGGGCCGCTTCGAGGTCGCGGCGGGCGTGGGTGGGCGGGGCGACGGTGCTCCAGTGCTCGATGAGCGCTTGGACGGCGAGGACGTCGCGTTCGGCGCTCTCGTAGAGGGCGTGGTCGTCGTTGCCCATGACGACGCGGGCGTCGACGAGGGCAGGGTCGCTGCTGGCGCCGTCGAGAAGGCCGTCGAGGCTGATGGCGATCGTGAAGGCCAGCGGCTCGTCGGGATGGTTCACAGCGACGTGGCCGGAGGGAAACTGGATGCCGGACCAGCTGCGGCCGTCGGCGAGCTGAAGCGTGAAGAACCTGGGGCGGGGCTGCGCTGTCATCGGGGTCCGTCCTCGAGGAGCGCGCGGAGGCGGGTGAGGTCGGTATTGAGGCCGCCGCCGTCGCGGTAGGCGTGATAGGCGGCGTTGTCGTGGTCGACCATCGCGGTGCTGTTGCACTCCTCGTAGCCCGGGTCGAGCTCGGCCTTCCCGTTGGCGGGGTGGAGGTGCTCGATGATCATGTCGGGGAGGTAGGTGATGCGGCCCATGCCGGTCCCCCAGTCCTTCCAGACGAGGTCGACGCAGAGGTGGATCATGCTGGGCGGGGCCATGTAGCCGAGGGCGGTGACGATGTCGGAGGTCATTGCGACGGCGGTCGGCATGTTCTCGCCCTGGAGAAGGTCGTTGCCGTAGACGATGCCGGGGCCGCCGGAGAGGCATTCGCGGATTCGGGCGTCCCAGGGGCGGTCAGCGGGGCGGGGGCGGTGGTCGTCGCCCATGAAGGCGAGGTACCGGTAGCGGGGGGCCTGGCCGACGGCGACGTCGTTGAGGGTGCCGACGAGGCGGAGGCGGGGGCCGACGGTGAACTGCGCGCCCTTGTGGGCGAGGTAGTCGTCGCGGCGGGGGTCGTCCTCGTCGATCGCGAAGAGCAGGTCGGCAGTGGCGCCGGTCTCTCGCCAGGCGGTGAGCAGCTGGGGGACGCTGTCGGGGCGGCTGCGGGTGGGGACGATGACGAGGAGGTCGTCGCGGGTGCGGGGTGCGGGCATGGCGTGACCTCCGGGGCAGCGGGTCGGGCAGGTGAGGGTGGGCCCCGCCGCGCGGGCGTGTGGATGCAGGCGGCGGGGAGCGGTGGGGTGTGTCCGCCCGGCTGCTGCCCAGAGCCGGGCGGACACGGGCCGAGAGCGCGTACGCTCCGGCCGGCCTGCGCGTGCACCGTTCGCGCAGGGGTCTGTGGGGTCAGGCTGCGTCGAGGATCCGACGGCGGCCTGTGACCGGTGGCGCTGGTGCGGGTTCGATCAGTTCGCGGGTGTCGGGGTCTCGGCGGGCCGGCTCGATCTCCATGACGTCGTACCGGGCGTTCTTGCCCTGGCCGTAGACGGTGATCCGGCCCTCTGAGGCCCATCGCCAGATCGTTCCGACCGAGCGGCCGGCCCAGTAGGCGGCGTCCTGCGCGGTAACGCGGGCGGGAGACGAGGCCACGGTGCGCACCTCCAGGACATGATCAAGGCCCGCTGGTCAGGCGGGCCTCCGGGAGACGCAGTGCAGGCACCTTGATCCATAGTGACTTCGCTGCAGGTCAGAAAGTCAATCTCGGCCTCGTCGCGTTAAGTACTTCGTGCTACTGGAGCCTCGTGGCCGTGAGTTTCACTGCGGAAAGGCCATCGATCGCATGCCGCGGCCCGCCTACCCCTGTGAACGGAGTAGACGGGCCGCGGCATGCTGCTTGGGGCGGCTCAGCCCCAGCCGATATCGGGCCTACGGTTCCAGTTCGGGTCGCTGGTGATGCCCCATCCCACGTCGCCGTATCCCCATCCGCTGTCGGCCATGGCTGTTCCCCTCCCTGTGCGTAGCGCGCTCGTGCTGCGCCGATGAAGTGACGCTAGCCTCAACAAGGTCACCGGGCCACCCCCCAGACGATGAGCGCGGCCAGGCCGATCAGCCACGCGAGGTAGATCGCTCGCCGCGCACCCTCGCTCACAGGTCCTCCAGGGCATCGCGGAGATCGGGGACGTCTCGGCAGAGCGCGCAGGCGTACTTCGACCACCCGGGCCCGCTCATCTGCTCACCCCAGGCGATCACCTTGACGTCGCGAGACGGCGCGTTGCAGATACTGCACACGGCGATCGGTCCGAGGGCGCTGGCCGTCTCCAACGGGCCGAGGAGCCGCTCCAGGATCGTCCGGAGGTCGCTGGGGTCGGTGAAGACGGGGACGTCGTCGAGAGGCCAGCGGAGCCACGACATGGAGGCACAGCCCTCCGGGCCAGGAACGAGGAGCGACGCTCCGGCCCGGTGCCACTGGACCGCAGCGCCGCTCAGGTCCGGCCAGTCCTCGCCCGCGCCGGACGGCAGGAAGACCGTCGCGAGGTTCAGGCCAGCGTCGGCGAAAATGGGGCCGGCCTCGTCGCCGAGGGCGGCAGCCATGAGCCCGGCCCAGTCCAGCGGCACCGTCATCGCGCACCACGTCTCGTCCACAGTTAGCACGGCGTACGGCGTCTGCGGCAGGTACGACCGGACGGGCCCGGTCATCGTCGGCCCCCCTCGGCGAGGAGGCCGGCGCGCTCGGCCTCGGCGACTAGGTCGATGGGGGTCACCCCGCGCAGCTGGGCGACGGCCCGCTCGGCGAGCATCCACCGCAGCTCCCGTGTGCCGTGGGCCAGCTCGACCCTCTGAGGCAGCGGGACCACCGCCCTGCCGGAGGGCATGTGGAGGACGCCGCCGATGCCCCATTGCACGGGCCGGGCGACCCGGGCGGCGGTGTAGCCCTCCAAGAGGTAGCGGCAGTGCCCCACGGACTCCCAGGCGCACGCGATGTGGACCGGCGGATTCTCCGTACGCTCCCCCTCCTGGATCGGCTCCACCGTGCCCGAGTCGTCGCTCGCGCCGACGAGGTACAGCGCCCCGCCATGACGGGCGGCCTCCGCGAGGGTCGGGCCGTCGCACACTTGGCATAACTGCTCCCACATCGCCCGGCGCTGCCGGACGGGATGCAGCGCCTCGAAGATCGGCGTCCCCTTGCCCTGGGCGCGAGCGTGCCGTCGCCACAGAGTGCCCTGCCACCGGCACGCGGCATCGACGATCGGGTCCACGTACCGCAGGACGCCGCCGGCGTTGACGACGGCGGGGCTGATGTCCTCCTCGCCGGTCCAGCGGACGACGTGCGGCACGCGTAAGCCGCGGTGTACGGGCAGGGTGTGAAGACGCAAGGCGTATCCCGGTGAGGAGTAGGGAGCCCTCCGCCAGGGCCACAGCGTGGCACGGGGGACCTGCGCCAGGAACGTCCTGGCGGAGGGCATTAGTGGGGCGGGCCGGCCACCGGCCCGTCGTGGACGGGCCAGTGGCCGGGGTGCGTGCCGGTCGGCGTCGGTCACGCACCACCCCCTCCGGGCTCGCGGGGAGGGCCCCTTTCCTGGCCGGCCACCGCCGTCGACGCGGCCAGGACATCTAGGTGAGTTCGGCTAAGCGAGCTCGGCCCACACGCGCTTACCCCAGCGCCGACGCTCGCAGCCCCAGCGCACGGAGAGCGCGGCGACGAGGTCCAGGCCGCGGCCGCCCTCGGCGTACGGGTCCGTCCGCGCTGGGCCCAGCGGACGCCGGTCCAGATCGGTCACGGCGACCTGGATGTGGTCGTCCTCGCCGCGCGTGATGGCGACCCGGATCGGGGCGCCGCACGTACGGGCGTGCACGATCGCGTTGGTGGCCAGCTCGGAGACGACGAGCTCGGCCCTCTCCGCCAGGTCCTCCGAAAGCTCCCATCGGCCGAGGACGGCGACGACCAGGCGCCGCGCGACGGCGACCGACATCGGGTCGCACCGCAGCGTGCGGGACTGGGACGGCTCGTCTGCAGTGAGGAAGAACTCCGGCCGGCGGGCGGGGGCGTCAAGCATCCTCGCTCGCCTCCAACGCCCGGACCTCCGCGAGCCGCATCCTGCCCCGCTCTACCAGCCACCGCACGATGCCCACGTCGCACAGCGCGGCCGGCCCTTCCATCGGCACGACCCACCAGGCCGCGCACCGCGGGTCGGGCGCCGTGATCGTGGTCGCCGGGACACCGAGGAAGAAGTCGCCGCCCAGGGCCTCCGTGCCGGGCACGCTCCAACGTCCTGCGGCACTGCGCGGGGCGAGGGCGTAGTACGACTGGCTGTTGCCGTCGAAGAAACAGGGCCCGCGGTCGAGGGCCGTCGCCAGGTAGGACGCCACCTCGTCCCGGTCCGAGGTACCGGCCACGGCGTGAACGATCTCGGCGGGGACACGGATGGCAGTGAACGTCTTGCCGCAGCGCAGAAGCGCGACACCGTACTCCGCCCACTCCCGCTGGGCCTGACGTTTGTCGTGCGCGGCCAGGATCAACCAGGTCTCGGCGCCGGCCTCGCGGTCGCTGCGCGAGTGGACGAGCACGCCGGGCGCTGCCTCAACCGGTCCGTGGGGGAAGCCCGTCATCGCGCGGCGGTCCCACTCGGGGAGGGCTGCCCTCCGGCCAGTCCGGATGCGTCGACCACAGCCGCCCGAAGGGCGTCCACGGAGGTGAGGAGCCGGTCCTCGCCGGGGCAGATCCGCCAGTGCGGTCCGGGCCCGGTGGTGCAGCGGGCGACCGGCACGTCCAGCGTCGTTCCCGTGGGGAGCGCCTTCGTACCGCGAGTGCTCCATCCTTCCGTCGAGCCGGCGGGGAGCAGCCAGTAGAGGGCCGTCTCGTCCTCGATGACGGCGCCGCTGCGCGCGCCGAGAATGTTCAGGGCAACGAGGCCAACGCTGCGCGGGACCTGGATGGCGTCCCACTCCGCGCCGACGGTCTTCGGTTCACTTTCGGTCTTACTCGTGGTCAGTAGCTCCGGGTCAGCCATCACGTTCCCTCATCTGTTGGGTCGATGGCACAACCTTGGTCCTCAGGTCCGACACCTACGAGGTCTTTGAGAGGTCTCTCCTGACCAAATACCGGACTTTCTCTCATCCGTTGGGGGGATTTCTGGCGTTCCACAGGACTCTTCTCCACACTGGTGCTGCACATCGCATACGGAGGTGAGAGACGTGGAGAACGACGGCAACGTGCTGCTTCGCGCGGCCCGGATCGCGGCAGGCTACGGCACCCAGGAAGCCCTCGCCGACGCCGTCGGCGTGGCCGTCCGGCAGGTCCGGCGCTGGGAATCGGCGAACCCGCCATGGCCCCGGGACGCGGTCCGGCGCGCGCTGACGAGCCTCCTCGGCCAGAACATGGAAGACCTCGGCTTCACTCCGCCGGACGGCATCCGCGCACAGCGGGACGGCCAGCCGCGGGAGCTGCCGCGGACCAGGGGCATGGTTACCGTGCCCGTGCCCGGCGTTACCCTCCAGCCGGCCACTGCCGGTGAGGACTTCGCTGAGGTCACCCGGCGGCACCGCCGCCTCTACTGGACCGTCGCCCCCGCGACCCTCCACCCGGCGATCGCCGCCCACACTGCCCTCGGCTGCGCCCTGCTCCCCGAAACAGCCGGCATCGCCCGGCGGACGGTCGCGGCCGCGCTCGCGGAGTCCTTCCTCCTCGCAGGGCGAATCCAGTTCTTCGACAGCCAGGAGCCGGACACGGCCAAGGAGACATGGACCCGTGCCCTCCAGGCCGCCAGCCAGGCCGACGATCAGCTCCTCGGCGCCGCGATCCTCGCGCACTCCGCCTTCATCCCCGGGTGGGCCGGCGACCGGCAGGCCGCGGTGGAGCGGATGACAGCCGCCCGGACGTACGCCCGGCGCGGGGAAGCTTCCGCAGCCTTCCTCGCGTGGCTCGACGCCGTCGAGGCCGAATGCGAGACCCGATGCGGCCACACCCAGACGGCGCTCTCCCTCCTCGGGCACGCCGAGGAGGTCCTCACCGCCGGCCCCGATATCCCTTCGCCGGAGTGGATGGACTGGTTCAGCCCGGTCCGCCTCGCCGCTTTCAAGGGGCACACGCAGCTCACAGCCGGCCACCTGCCTCAGGCACGCGAAACGCTGCTCGGGGTCCTTGACGGTCTGGAGCCGAGCGAGGACAAGCAGCGCACGGTGATCTTCGGCGACCTGGCTGCTGTCGAGGCCGCCGACCGCAACCCGGAGAAGGCGTGCGAGTACGCCGTCGCCGCCCTCGAGCAGCTCCGCCGCACCTGGTACAGCACGGGCATGGACCGCGTCCGCGACGTGCGCCGCGCGCTCGCACCGTGGCAGCACGAGCGCTGTGTCCGCGACCTCGATGACCGGCTGTACGGCTGGGAAACGACCGTCAGCGCCCTCGGCCGTTGAACTGGATGATGTTGCCGGACAGTTCCGCAAGGCTCTCGACCCGGAAGGTCGGGAGCTTTTCGGCTTCCTCGGTGTTCCACTGGATGGTCGCCCAGGGGCCGCGGCGGACGAGGGCCGACTCCATCCCGGCCTTCACGGCCGGGCGAAGGTCGTTGTCGACTCGGTCGCCGACATAAAGGATCTCCGAGTTCTCGAAGGGCACGACCTCGGCGACCCGCCGGAAGAACTCGACGTCGGGCTTGGACGCGCCCCAGTCGTCGGAGGTGCCGATGAAGTCGACGTCCTCGGTGAACAGCTCGCGAAGGATCTTCCCCGCCCGGGTGGTCTGGTTGCCGGCGATGCCGAGCCACAGGCCGTCGGCGCGGAGCTGCGCGAGCGCGGGCCGGACGTCCGGGTAGAGGTCTTCCTCGCCGAAGTGCTCGGGCTGACCGGCGGCGGCGCGGGCCTCGCGCTGCTCGTAGAGGTCGAAGCCCGGCTGGAACTCCTGGAAGACGTCCCGGTAGTCGCGCCCTTGGGCGATCACGGCGCCGAACATGGCCGCGAAGGTGTGCCGTGGCACCCCGAGCCAGTCGGCCCACGTGCCGTACTCCCTGGTCTCGTCCACCAGGCACTCACCGACGTCAAACACCACTGCACGAATCATGCAGCGATCGTACAAATTCAGATCACTGCATGTCAGGGGAAGCCACGTGGCCGATATGCGCCATGGCGAGCGACCGCCAGTCCTAGCGCTGCTCCTCGACCACGGTGTCGATCCGCTGCTTCCACCGCTCAGCGCTGGCCACGATCGGGACCGCGCAGACCTCGGGGTTGTCCCACGGGTACGCTTCCAGGAGGTACGCCTCCAGTTCCGGGTACCGGTCCGCCGTCGTCTTGAGACGAATCTGCCGCTCCTCGCCGGTGCCGTACTCGCCGTGGTGCCAGAAGACGGACTTGACCTTGGTGATCTGCGCGCCAACGGCGAGTCGGTTCCTCACTGCGTCGCTGGCCAGCTCGATGGCCTGCTCTTCGGTCTCCGTAGCAGTGGAGACCTGCATGTAGTCACGGGCAGGAGCGTATCCAGGGGGCCGCGGGTCGCTAGATCGTCTCCAGGCCAGCTCTCCCGGCCCACTGAAGGCGGGTCACCACCCGGACCGGTAGTCCGGGTGGTCGTCGTAGGCACGGGCGAGGGCGGTGACCACCATGCGCAGGATGTGCACCTGGAGATGGAACGCCGGATCCGTTCGGCAGGCGGGGTCGCGGGCTGCGAGGAGGTACTCCCGGACGAGCTCCTCCTTGGCGGCGATGTCGGCGAGAACCCTGACGGGATGGTGGTGCGCGATGTGGTCGACGGTGGCGCGTAGCTGACGCCCGCTGAGCGCGAAGCCGTCCGCGACGGTGACGTCGTCGACGGCGAGGACCTCGTCGTGCTCCTCGTTGGACCTCCACGTACCGGGGCTGGCCGCTTGGGCGAGCTCCCGGGCCTCCAAGAGACGCGCGAGGAGGAACTCGCCGACGTCCAGGCGCAGCTGCACGGGGGCGGGCGTCGGGCCGGTGGGCGTCCTTGTCTGCTGGGTCATCGCTGCACCCACGCTCCTCCGCTGTACGCGTAGACGGGGAGCTCGCCAGTCTCAACGTCGTCATCGTCCGCTGTGTAGGCGGTGGCCTTCTCCAGAGTCTGGCTGGCGAACTCGGTCGGCTCCTCGTCCATCAGCGCGGTGGAAGCTGCTGCTGCCTCCTGAGCGCGACGGAGGGTGCGCCAGTCGGCGAGGCCGTCCCAGCGGGCGCCGCAGCGGGGGCAGTGGATGCGGTGGTGGGCAGTGGTCGCGGAGAG
Source organism: Streptomyces sp. R302 (assembly GCF_012927245.1). GTDB lineage: Bacteria > Actinomycetota > Actinomycetes > Streptomycetales > Streptomycetaceae > Streptomyces. The sequence continues at coordinate 42,604 of NZ_JABBGE010000005.1, read as the reverse complement.
ATCTTCGCCGCACAGAGCGCCATCGGCGTCGCGGGCGGGACAGGTGCCGATCCCGACGTGGGCGGGGCGCGGGGTCCCGGAGACGGCGGTGGTGCAGTCGCGGTGGAGTCGGCGGATGACCTCGAGGTCCTGGTCGACGGCGGCGTACTGCTCGCAGGCCCACTCCAGGTTGATGCGGAGGAAGGTGACGTGGACGGGGAGGGCTTGGGCCGGGGAGCCAGCCCAGGTGCCGATGCGCCGGCCGAGGGCGGCTCGCCACGAGTCTTCGATGGCCTGGAGCCGGGCAGCGGCGCCTCCGGGGCCGGTGAGGTCGAGAACCTCGAGGCGGCCAGGGATCGGCGGGGTGTCGCGGCCGCTGGCGGCGGCGCTGCGGTTGCCGACGCGGCGCAGGAGGGCTGAGGTGGTGGACAGGCGCACGAAGAGCGCGGGGAGTTCACCAAGGAGCCGGTTCACGGTCTGCTCGCAGGGGCGGCAGACGTGACGGTGCGCTTCCTCGGGCCACAGGGCGCGGCCGCAGCGGGGGTTGGTGCAGGTGGGCCACTCGTAGTCGCTGACGTCGGGGGCGGTGTGCACAGCGGGCTCCTCGGTGCGTAGGGGTCCGGGGCCGGGGCGGCGGGGTATGTCTCCAGTCTGCCTGGTTGACGCTCGTCCGTTCGGGCCCGTGACTCTTCGCGGCACTGGTTAGATCTGGTCATGATTGATCCCACCAGCGCTGCGGCTTCGGCCGGCACTCGCGCCATAGCCAGTGCGCTCCTGAAGAAGTCCCCCGCCCGTCTGGCGCCACGTCTCGGTGGGCGTGAAGAGCGGCGGGGTGTGTACGCGCGGTACTCGCATGCGCATGCCGACGCGGCATCGTTCGCACAGGCCTTGCGGATGGAGAAGAAGTTCGCCTCCACGTTCATGGGGCAGGGGCGCATGCGCACTCTGCTCGCCATGACGCAGGAGCGGCAGACAGAGTTGCTGTCCGCGTACCTGGAGGTCCGGCTGGTGGCCAACCCCGGGCCCCTCGCCGCGGCCGACGACCTCATGTCGGCGACGTCCAATCTGATGGACACGGGGCCTTCCTTCGATGAACACGCCTTCGGCGCTGCGCTGGAGAAGGCGCTGGAAGCACACAGGGCGTTCACGGACCGGTGCCGGGAGGATCTGTGGTACGCGCCTCGGTGGTGGCAGCTGTACCGCGTGGGCTGGTGGTCGGCGAGATGGAAGTGGGTGCGCGGCAAGTAGCCGGTGGCCTGGAAAACGGGCGAGGACCTCGACTGGGGGTCGAGGTCCTCTCTGCGTCGACCGGCTTACGCCGCCCCTGGCGGGTGTCGCGGTTTCCCAGCGACAGACGGTCGTCCGCGGTGCCCATGACGAGTGGGACATCCGTCATGGTGGCCGCCAACGCGCTTCCCGCCTAGCCCTGTTCATCCATACGGCGTACTCACGGAATGGGCCTCCCGCTCCACCAGCGGCTACGCGTCGGCCTGTTCCCAGGGCCAGCGGGCGTCGCGGCCGGCGTCGAGGAGCGGGATAAGGCTGAAGGCGGCGTCGCTGAGACCTCCGAGGGTGTGCCGGTTGCGGCCACCGGCGGGCGTGGCTCCGGGCCGGTAGCCGGCCATGTTCCACATGTACACGGGGACGCTGGCCGGGATGAGGTCGTCGATCCGGGTCTCCGGCATGCCCTGGTAGCTGATCATGTTGGACGGGAGCCAGCCAGGGCGGGTCTGCTCGTCGGTGACGACGATAACGCGGTCGTGGCCGGAGAAGTGCTTCTTCACGGCGGAGGGGATGTCGGTGCCGTCTATGCTGCCGAACTGTTCGACCAGGGGCAGGGCGCTGCCGCCCTTCTTCGGGGTGATCTCCCGGGAGGTGCCGCCGAACTCCACCAGGGTGGGGTTCTCGGCGCGCAGCGCGAGCGCGGCACCGAAGATGGCGGCCTGCTCGGCGAGTGAGATGTCGGAGGTGTTCGCCGTGGAGTAGTAGAAGCCGGGGAACATGCTGGGCGAGCGGTCGACGAGGATCAGGGTGTGCCCGCTGAGAGCGGGGACGTTCGCGAGGGAGTGGTTGAGGGCCTGCTCGAGGGGGTGGGCCCAGCGCAGGTTGGGGGCGGCCTTGTAGGCGGCCCAGACCCGGAAGGGGAACATGCGGGAGCGGCGGACCTCGTCGGGATCGGCGAGCCGCGCCGCGACGGCTTGGGCGACGGCGTCGGAGACGCCAGCCTCGTCGAAGTTGCGCAGGTTCCGGGCGAGGGCCATGAGGCCCATGCTCGGGATGACGGCCTCCCAGGCTGCGGCGTCGAGGGGGCCCTGGAGCCAGCCGGCGAGCGACTCCCAGGTCATGCCCGCGGCCGCGAGCCGGTCAGCGCCGCCGGCGAGGAGGGCGCGGCGCTCCTGGACGGGGACGCGGTGGAGGTCGTTGCGCGCGCGGATGGTGGCGAGCTGGGCGGGGACGTCCTCAGCTCGGTTGTGGCGGCGGTCGATGGCGTGCTTGAAGAGGTCGCCCTGCCAGGGCCTGTTCGCGGCGGGCGCGGCGTGAACGAGCTCGAGGACGTCGCCGAAGCGGTAGCCGTGGGAGTCGGTGTCGTACTTGAGGAGGGCGCGCTCGGTGTAGAGGCGCTGGGTGGCGTCGGCGATGCCGCGCTTGAGCGGCTGGGGCAGGCGTCGGCCGTAGTGGGTGGTCCAGTAGCCGAGCAGTTCGCCGGGCTCGTCGGGGCGCTGGAGGACCGAGGCGATGACGGCGCGGTCGGAGTGCGGCGCGATGTCCACGGCGATGGGGCCCGGGCGGAGGGCGGCGGTCTTGGAGGCGTGGAGGCGGGCGTGAACGAACTCGGCGGCGCCGACGATCGCGGCGGTGCGCATGTTGCCGTGGGTGCGGAGCCAGGCGAGGAAGCTGGCGGTCCAGGCCGGGTCGAGGACAGCGAGTTCGCGGACGAGCTGGCGGTAGCGGTCGTCGCGGGTGGTGCCGGTCTCGTAGAAGGTGTCGGTCGCGACGCGGTTGTGGACGGCGAGGAGGTAGAGCTCGCTCTTACTGTCGCGGAGGTACCCGGTGGCGGCCTCGTAGGTGGCCGTGTGCTCCCCGGTGGTGGTCACGGGCGAGGTGGCGCGGGGGCGGGCGGCGCGGGTGTTGAAGCGGGACATGGTGCAACCCCTCTGCAGGGAGGGGAGGATGAGCGCGGGGTGCCCGAGATCAAGGTCGGCTGGGGTACAAGGTGCTCTGGCCGCTGAGCTACGAGGGCCAAGGCCCTCGGCGGGATTCGAACCCGCGACCACCCCATTAGCAGTGGGAAGTAACCCCGGCCTGCGCACCGGGCACCCCGAAGCTCACGCCTCCCGAGATCAAGGTCGGCAGCGGCACATTTTCATTCCAAGAGAAGTAACCGCGGCCTGCGCACCGGGAGGTGCTTACGTCGTGGGCATCACGGTAGGCACGACCGGTGCCGCCGTACAACTGGGTTACTTCCTTTGGAGATTCTCATGGGGTGCGGACGGATCAATGTGAAGAGCCGCCTCGTACTCGCGCGGCCCGATGCGTTACAGGCGGGCGCTGACGCGTTCGAGCAGCTCCTGCTGGCTTCCGGAGGGAGGTAGGGAGGAGAGGCGGGCAGCGATGTTGGTGAGGCCGTCGGTGATGCGGACGGACTGGATGCCGTCGGCGATGTCGAGGAACTCGTCCCAGGTGGTGAGGGCTTCCTGGGTGTTGCCGCGGCGCACCTGCACGTGCCCGAGGTCGGCGAGGACGATCGCGCGGGTGCGTTTTCGGTCGAGGCCGTGGATGTCGAGGGCGAGGCGGAGGTGTTCCTCTGCGGCGGACCAGTCGCCCATGCGGGCGTGGATCATGCCGGACTCGTGGGCCCATCGGCCGTGGCTGTAGTGGCTGGCCCAGGATTGGCCGGGCCGGGCGGGGGCGCGTTCGATGGCGGTCTGCGCGGAGGTGAGCAGGCGGGCGGCGGCGGTGTCGTCGCGGTCGGCGGCCAGGGCGCGGGCGAGGGTGTTGCGGTAGTAGGCCAGCGCCTTCGGGTTGTCGAGCTTGCGGCCTCGTTGCTCGCAGGCTTCGGCGAGGCGTACGGCGGTGGGGATGTGGCCGAGGTCGATGGCTTGGTCGGCGAGGGCGCGCAGGGCGGTGGCGGCGAGTTCGTTCTCGCCGGCTTCGGCGGCGAGTTTGTAGGCGTGGACGTTGTAGCGCTGGCTGAGGCCGTAGTCGCCTTCGTCGCGGGCCATCCAGCCGATGAGGTGGACGAGCTCGGAGGCGGCGGCGAACAGGTCGCGGCCGGTCTTGTCGGTGTAGCGGCCGTCGAGGAGGCGTTTGACGTCGACGGTGAGGTAGCGGACGGCGAGGTGGCGGGCGTGTCCGCCACCGAGTTCGGAGGCCGCGTCGCCCAAGGTGGTGGTCATGATCCGTACCGCGGAGACATCGCCGGCGCCCACTGCGACCGGGCCGGGCTTGCTGACGCGGCGGGTGACGGCTTCGGCGTCGGTGAGGTCGAGCGCGGCCAGGCTGGCGGCGGCCGTGGCTACGAGTAGGGTCCGTCGGTCCACGTCAGTGCCTCCCAGCTGCATGACTGAGGCCACCGTATCGAGATCGGGTGTCTGAATGGTGGCGGTCGGGTTGATCTCCAGGCTGATGTCGAGGACTTGCTCGATGAACGGGCGCCAGTCCTTGGGGGCGCGGCCGCCTTTCTCCCATCGGTAGACCTGCTGCCGGCCGAGGTAGTCCTCGACGCCCCAGCGTGCGGTGGATAACTCCTTTGCGAGGCGGATCTGGCTCCAGCCGCGCTTCTCGCGCGCTGTGCGGATGCGGTCCCCAGTGGTCATCGTCTCGACGATCCTGTCCCGAGCTGGGCTACAACTGGACTACAGCTGGGGGACATTGTGGCAGCTGTTGGCGCTCCGCAGACACGAGTTCACTAATCGTCATCGCCCCGGCGCCGCAGAGGTGCCGGGCACTGACGAAGGGAAGCCGTCATGGCCCAGCAGATCACCGAGGTCGAGATCGTCACCCCCGCCTACGAGGCCCCCGTGGTCATCGCCGTGGGCACCGTCGCCGAGGTCACCCTCGGCACGCAGTCCTTCGACACCGCGGACGACACCCAGTACAAGCACTGATCTCACCGCGCGGCGGGGCGGGCAGCTGTCGTCGGCTGCCCCGCCTCTGGAGGCGCCGGTCCTGCCGTCCTGCCCCGTCCCGGCAGGACGGCAGGACCGGCGTCTTCGCTCTTCTACATGCAGTTCAGACGTTCGGGAGGCATCAGATGAGGTGGAGCGCGGGGTGGTCCGGTGGCCACTCCCCCGTCCAGAGGCCGGCGGCGGGCCGGCCGGTCACGGGGTTTCAGCACGTGTGGACGGCCGAATGGCCGCATGACCGAGTCCTGTCCACATCCGTCGACGCTGCAGCGGTGGCGGTCGTCGGTGAATGCGCGGCCGACGAGGAGCACCTCCTGGCCGGCCTGCGGCATGTCGTGGCCGGCCGGTGGGCAGAGCTGACCCGCTGGCCCGGCTCGTACACGGTGGTCGCCCGGCACGGGGAGTCGACCGTGATCATCGGGGACCTGTCCGGGCAGCATCCGGTGTACTTCCGGCCGGAGACGGGCGGCACCTGGTGGTCGACCGCGGCAATCCCTCTCGCTTCGCTGGACGGAGCACCAGTCGATACGACCGCGCTCGCCGCGCATCTGGCGTTCGGGCAGCCCGACGTGACCGGCCGGCGCTCGTTGTTCCGCGGGGTACAGCGGGTGCCCACCGGATCGCTGCTGGAGCTGACGCCCTCCGGGGCACGGGTCGTGCGATACGAGCCGGTGGCATACGAGCCGGTGGACCTGCGTACGGGAGCGGCACGGGTGCAGGCAGCGCTGCGCGCGGCTGTGGCCCTGCGCGCCGACGGCCGGTCGGTGAGTGCGGATCTCGCCGGTCTGGACTCGACGACGCTCGCATGCCTGGCGGCCGAGCGAGGCCCGGTCGCGGCTGTCACCTTCGCGGACGAGCGGCTGCGTGACGACGACCTCACGTACGCGGCCCGCACCGCCATGACGGTCGACAGCATCCGGCACCGCATCGCGCCCGGGAACGCGGGCACGGTGTACTACGCGGGCCTCGATGACTTGACGCACCTGCCGGTGACGGACGCCCCGTCCGCGTACGTCGTGACCGCGCCCATCAAGCGGGCGGTGCTGGACGCGGTCGTGGAGATGAACGGGCCGGGCGGCGCCCATCTGACAGGCGTCGGCGGGGACGGAGTACTGTCGGCGGGCGCCGAATACATCGCCGACTTGCTCCGGCAGCGAAAGGGCCGACGCGCGTGGTCTCACGCCCAGGGGCACGCGCGCCTGCGCAGGACGTCCGGGATCGAGACGTTCCGCCGCGCGCTGCCGGCCAGCCGCTTGGACCTGCCCGGGGGGTGGCTTGCCGTCGCCCGCGAGCTCCGCGCCGACCCGCGGCCGTGGGTTCCCCAGGCGCAGCGGCCGGTGGCGTGGACACCGTTGCTGGCCACCGCAGACTGGATGACCCGCGGGGCGCGGCTGATGCTCGCATCGCTCCTCGACGACGCTGCGGCCGAGGTTGATGACGCTCCGGACCAGCTGGCGGTGTGGACCGAGCGCCAGGATCTCGCCCGTGTCGGCGCGGACACTGCTGGGCTGCGGGCGCTCGCCAGGCATGGTCACGGCGTCGACATCGCGGCCCCGTACCTGGACTCCGAGGTGATGAGGGCCTGCCTGGCGGTCCCCGCTCAGCAGCGCGGGGTGCCCTACGAGTTCAAGCCGCTGCTCGGGGCCGCGTTCAAGGCGGGGCCTGTGCCGTCGTTCGTCCTGGAGCGGCGGACGAAGGGAGGCTTCAACGGGGTCGCGTACGCGGGGATCCAGGCGACCGCCGTCCGGATGCGGGAGTTGCTCGGGCCGTCGTCGCGGCTCGCCACGATGGGCCTGCTGACCGAGCAGCCCGTGGCCGAGGCGCTCGCGCGAGCGGTCGCCGGGCAGCCGGCGCCACAGGGCGCGATCCACTCGGCGATCGCGGCCGAGGTGTGGCTGCGACAGCTCGACGCCGCGGCGATCGGCTGGTGGGAGGAGGCCGGTGACCGTGTGGCAGCTGTGTGAGCACGCGCACCCGGTGCTGACGGATGAGGGCGGCGCGATCCTGGACGAGCACACCGGCCGATGGCAGTACCTCTCCCCCACCAGCTCGGCCGCCGTGCTCCTGCTCCTGGCCGGGCCGGGCCGTGAGCAGGCAGTGGAACGGTACGCCGCGCGGTACAGCATCGGCCGGGAGCGGGCCGCTGCGGATGTCGGCGAGGTGGCGGGCTCCCTGGTCCGCCTCGGCCTTGCCCACGACGGTGCGCCCGAGCCCGCACAGCGCCGGTGGTGGTCGCGATGAGCAGCATGGAGGCGTACTCGACCTCCCGTACCGGGTCTACCGTCGAGCGCGCGGCCGCCGTGGTCGGGTTCGCGGCGGCGCTGGTACTGCTGCGGTTCCCGTTCCGGCGCACGGCGCGCGCGGTGCGCATCGCGCGCTGGCTCGGCCGACGGCCGGTGGCGCCGGCTCGGGCGGAGGCAGTCGTGGAAGCTGTGAGGCATGCGGCTCGCTGGTGGCCCGGGCGGGCCGCATGCCTCGAGACGTCCCTCAGCGCCGTCCTCGCGGTGGCTCTCCTCGGCGGCCGGCTCGACTGGTGCGTCGGGGCCCGGTTCGTTCCCCCGCCGGTGGAGTACCACGCCTGGGTGGAGCTCCCTGGCCACGGACCCGTCGGCGAGTACACGGCGGGGGGCTGGCACCACCTGCCGGCCCTCAAGATCTGACCTTCCGGGCGGCCGTGTCCATCACCCGCCCGGAGCAGTTATCGCAAGCAAGTGCCCACCCTGTGTCACCTGAAGGAGTGCTATGACCGTCGTCGCCGAGGCCGCCGACACCGTCCCCGAGCGCCACTACACCCACCACGACGGGCGCGGCGAAACCCCGCACCGCTCCGCTCCGCGGGTCATCCACCGCGAGCTGACCTCCCTGGACGTGCAGCCCGGGATGAAGGTCATCGAGCACGGCACCGGGTCCGGGTACTCCGGTGCGCTGCTGGCGCAGCTCGTCGGGGGCACGGGCAGCGTCACGAGCCTGGACATCGACCCCTACCTCGTCTCGTGGGCGAACCTCATCCACCACCAGCAGGCGGACTTCCACGTCCGCTGCTACCTCGCCGACGACCCGGCCCGTGCCGCGCACGCGCCGTTCCACCGCACGGTGGCGTGGTGCACTCCCCCGCTCCTGCCGGCCGAGTGGGTCGCGCAGAGCACGGACGAGGCGGTCATCGTGACGCCTCTGCCGGTCGCCGAGCTGCCGCACATGACCGCGGTGGTGAAGGTCCGGGTGAGCGGCGGGAAGCCGGTGGTGGAGGAGGTCTTCCACGGCGAGTACGTCGACGCCACCACCTCGCCGAAGCAGGACCTGGACGCGCCGGGCCGGTGGGTCGACTGGGAGACCCGGGTGCCCGCGCCGGCGTGGATCTCGATCGGCTGGCGGGACCGGGACGACCGGTTGCGCAGTGGGGCCCGGGCCACGCTGGAGCGGCTGCAGGACCCGGGGGCGCACACAGGGACGTACGCGGGCGGTGCCCTGCCGTGGGCGTCATTCCAGGCGTTCGTCGCGGCTCAGGCGGACCCGCAACTGACCGTGGGCGCAGTGCGCGGCGGCCGGTGGGCCATCGGGCACAGCACGCCGACGTCGGCCGCCGTGATCGAGGAGAACGGCACGATCTTCGCCGATGCCCCCGGCTCTGCTTCCCTCGCGGTGCTGCGCAGGTGGCTGGGCGCTTGGGAGGAGGCCGCCCGGCCGGCGGTGGAGAGCTACTCGGCCACGCTCGTCCCCGTTTTCGACGGTCCGGAGCCCGGGTGGCGCCTGCGTCTGGCGTAGCCGACTCGGCTGCAGACACGCCGTGGTCGTGATGCCGCCTGGACGCTGCGGAGCGCCGCTTCGCTCGCACTCCAGACAGCAAGACCGGTGGGGCCAGGCCGAAGCCCAGACGCCTGGCAGAGCAGGCGCTCGCAAAACCCCACCGGTCACCAGCCAGCCTCCCCAGGGAGGCCAACACTTTCATCGTAGCGAGAGCGCAGAGCCCTCCACGTGCCCCTGGAGACTGCTGCGCGCTGCGGCCCGGCGAGTCCGAGGGGAGGGGATCCGGGGCGGGCCGTAGGCCCGTCCCGGGTGCGCGCGGAGCGCGCTCCTTGGCCCCGCAGGGGCGGCCCCGGCGCGAAGCGCCTTGAGGGGGCCGGGCGCGGAGCGCCCCCGCCCGGCAGGGCGGGCAGGTGGCCCGTGCCCGAAGGGCACATAGGGGGCCGCCTTTCCATTTCGGTCGCCCGTGGCCGCAGGCCACATAGGGGCGGCCCGGCCCGTAGGGCCGTCCTTTCGGCGCGCGGGTGGCCCCCCGGCTGGGTGCCGGGGGGCCGTTCGGTCAGTCCTCCGTGTGCAGGAGTGCCGCCGCGTTGGCGAGGGCTTCAGCGGCTCCGCAGAGGATCAGTTCGATCTCCGGCTTGGCCGTGGTGTCCTCGGGGTGGTCCAGGTAGCGGCTGAACAGCTTCCCGGCCGCGAGCCAGTTGAGACTGGCGGTGAAGACGGACAGCTTCAGGTCCGTCGATGCGGGCATCTCCTCCATGAGGTCGACCACGCGGGCGACGGCCGGGATCAGCTCGGCGGAGTCGAGGAGCGGGCCGGTCGGGAGGGTGACGGGGATCGGGAGGCGGAGGCAGACCCGGACGAGGATGTCGTAGGTGGCGATCAGGGCGGCCCCGACCTTCTGGATGTCCTCGTCGTACTGGTCGGACATGGTGTCTTCTTCCTGTTGAGTGTTGCTGGCTGGTGAGGGCTTAGGGTTTGCGGCCCCTTGCTGCCCTCGGTTTCCATTCTCCTCTTAACTGCCCCGTTTTGCAACACTCGGGATTGGTCAACTCCGTTCATTTCACGACGAGTTCGCCGCCGGGGGCGCGGGCCGGTGGGCCGGAAGGGAGGGGTGGAGGCCCCGGTGCGCGCCGAAGGCGCAGGGGCCGGAACTCTGGCCGGTGCGCGCCGAAGGCGCAGGCCAGAGCGGTCCGCGCTTGCGCGGACTGATCCCCGGTGAACGCGCCCGAAGGGCGCCCGGGGATCACCCGCAGGGCCCGCCAGGGCCCGGAGGGCGCCCCTCCCGCAGCGGCCCACCGGCCCGCGCCCCCGGCGAGCTGCTCCCCCACCCCCGGCCCCGCGCGCGTCCACCCAGGCGCGCCCCGAGACGGCCCGGTCGGGGCCGAGCTGCGCCCCCCTTCGCCGGGCGGTCGACGTCCGCTGCGGAGGCCGTCGGTCGCCAGGTCGACGGCGGTCACGGCACGCCGGACATCCCCCAGGGATCGGCCGGCTGCGCGTCGATGGCGGCTACTCGGCGGCGATGTCGAGTTCCGGCGCTCGCTGTCGAGGGCGGGCGGGCTGGACAGGTTTCGCCGCTCAGTCGGTGGAGCGGTAGCCGCGTCGGTCCTGGAGGGCCTTGAGGACGGTGGAGCCGTACCAGCGGTGTACTCGGCCGGCGGTGTCGTCGGCGGCCGGCCATCGGCCCTTGGAGACTTCGGCGCGGATCGTGACGGCCTTGAGGCCGGTGGCGGTGGCGATCTCGGCAGTGGTGTAGAGGCGGCGGGGCTCGAGGTCGGCGGCCGGGCGGGCGAAGTGGTCGGCGACGACCTGGTCGACGGCGGCGGGGTCGTACACGTACGCCCTGCCGCGCTTGCCGACCGCGGCCGGCCAGTCGGGGTGTCGGGCCCAGGTGTTGCGGATCGTCTTCTCGGAGCGGCCGTGGCGGGCGGCGATCTCGCTGAGCGTCTCGCTGGCGGGTGGCGTGTTTACCATGGTGGCCTGGCCTCTCTGGGGCTGGGTGGGACCGGCAGGGTTTCGCGAGCGTCCGCGCGAGCGGGCGTCTGGGCTTCGGCCTGGCCCTGCCGGTCCGTCTACATTCTGGGGGCACGGGAAGGCCCCCGGCTGGCTGCCGGGGGCCGTGGGGGTTACTTCATCTCGGTGTGGGCCCGAAGCCAGGCGAGGAGGTCCTCCAGGCTCTCGTTCGCCATGATCAGGTTGGCGAGCGCCGAGTGGGCCCGGACGTCGTGGAAGCTGGCGAAGAGCAGCCCGTAGATGTCCATGGCCCCGAGCCAGAAGCAGCAGCTGGCGAAGAGCTGCGCCTGCTGGTCGACCGGCATCGTGACGTCCTCGGCGAGCTCCGCGACGCGGCGCACGGCAGGGATAGCCTCGACGTTGCTGACCGACCCGGTGGGGATGGCGACCGGGACGGGGAGGTTGCCGCAGGCCATGGCCAGCTTCGAGTAGGTGAGGGAGAGGTCGTGGGCGATGTGCGCCAGGATCTCGTCGCGCTGGTCGGACATGAGGTCCGCCTTTCTGTGGTGGGTGGTGGTCCCGGGTTCGCGGCCCGGTTCCTTGTGACTCCAGCATGCACCCAACTGCCCCGAATTGCAACACTTACGGTCTGAGAGACGGCCCCAACTCTGAAGCGTGTTGGGGCCGTCGTCGTGTCGCTGCCTACGCCGGGCTTTCGCCGAGCAGCCGGTGGGCCGTACCGAGGTGGTCCGTGATCCGCTCCCCCAGCGCTCCGCTCGCGGGCGCGGTGAGCTCGACGATCGGCGTGGGCGTGCGGCCGCCGGCCGTCGGCCGCTGGTCGCTCGCCAGGCGCCAGTCGAAGAGCCGGTGGCCGGCCCCGACCCGGGCCGTCAGCCGGGTCCCCGGCAGCTGGCCCTCGGGAAGGCTCACCGCGGCGGCGATCTCGACCGCGGGGTACCGCTCCGGGGTGGTCGCGTCGTCCGCGTCGGCGACGATCTCGGCTTCGCGGCCGATCAGCAGCAGGACCTTCACGTTCACGCGCTCGCTCATCGTGCTCTCCTCAGGTGGTGGGGGCCCACTCGGGCCGGTAGTCGGGGTGGTCGTTGTACGCGATGGCCAGGAGGCGGAGGGCCTTCTCAAGCACCTGTCGCTGGATGGCCGTGGTCAGCGTGTTCACGGAGTCCGGCAGCTCGGGGCTGGTCTCGGGGTGCTCGTAGGCGTGCAGCAGGCTGCGGAGCGCCTCCGCGCCGCGAAGCGCTCGCGCGGGGTCGTGCCGGGCGATGTGTGCTGCGTCGGCCATGCTCTGGGGGTGGTCGGCGGGCCCTGTGCCGGCCACGGCGCCGGTGAACGGGTGGGGGCCGCCGTAGCCGACGAACTCCAGCCCTTTGGTCAGGTCGTAGCTCTCGAACGACTCGCCCTCCAGCCACTGCTTGCCAGGGTGGTACCACCAGGGGCCGGGAGTGGCAGCGTGGGCGGCTGCGGCGTCCTCGTCGAGGCGGGCCTGGAGGAACGCGATCAGGGCTTCCATGAGGCCATCATCCCCGCCGAAGGACGACAGCGGTGGCGTCGTCCCGGTACCCGCCGGTGCCCCACTCGCCGGCGGAGACGAGGACGTCGGCGAGGGCCTGCGGGTCGGTCGCGTGCTCGCGGACCAGGTCCTCGAGGTGTCCGTGCTCGACGTAGTCGTGGACGCCGTCGGAGGTGAGGATGACGAGCCCGTCCGGGATCAGGACCTCGTACACGCTGGCGACCGTCGCGTCGCCGAGGGAGGTCCGAATCCAGTTGTCGTGATCCGCAGCCAGGTCCCACGGGGCGCCGTTGCGGCGCAGCTGCTCGCCGACGGTGTGGTCGGTGGTGTAGTTGCGCAGGCCGGCCTCGTGGCTCCAGCCGTAGGCGCGGCAGTCGCCGACCCAGGCGATGCGGAAGAGCGCGTCGAGGGGCTCGAGGGCGGCGGCGACGCCGACGGCGTTGGCCTCGTTGTCGTCGTAGCCGGGGTCGGAGATGAGGAGGCCGGCGGTGAGGAGGCCGGCGAGGGGGCCGCGGTGGGCGGTGGTGCGGGCGGCCACGGCGGCGAGGAGCGGGGCAGTGTCGGAGGTGCGGGGACCGTGGCCAATGCCGTCGATGACGGCCGCGCCGATGGCGCCGGTCGACAGCTGGTGAACGGTGGCGGCGTCGGCGTTGTCCTCGCGCGTGCCTTCGCGGCTGGCGTGTCCGGTGCGGATCCTCATGGCGAGGTCCTTCCTGGGTGGGGGCGGCCGCGGTGTGGGGGCGGCCGCCGGTGGGTCGGGCGAGGAGGGTGTGGGGACGGCTAGTTGTAGCCGCCGCCCTTGCCGATGCTGTCAGCTTCGGCGGCCTCCGTGGTCTGTGCGGTCTCGGCCTCTCGGATCGGTTTGACCTTGCGGTCGAAGAGCCGGCGGACGGTGTCCTCGCGGACGGCCGGCCCGAGGTGGGCGCAGACGGCGGGGATGGCGAGGTCGACGTCCCGGACGCCGTACTCGATCAGGGCCTCGACGGCGGTGGTGGCGGTGGCTGCGGCAGGACCGGATCCGGACTGTCCGGACAGCACGGCGAGAAGTTCGGCCTGGGGTCGGCGGAGGGCGAGGTCGACTGCAGGCCGGGTGACGTTCAGGCCGTAGTCGGCCAGGAGGTCGGCGAGGCGCTGGGAGCTGAGGGCGGGCTGCAGTTTGTCGATGATCCGGATGACCTCGCCGGGGTCCATGGCGGCGAAGCGGTCCTGGAGCTGAGCAAGGGCGACGCGGAGCGGGTCCGGGGCGAGTCCGGACGGTCCGGACTGGGCGGCGACGAGTTCCGGCTGGGGGCCAGGGGCCGGCAGGGCGCCGCTCCGCTCGACGTTGCCGGCGGGGCCGCGGCGGCCGAGGACGATGTCGACCTGGACCTGGTCGACGGGGACGCCGTAGCTGACGAGGAGGGAGGCGAGTTCGGCCGAGGAGAGGGCGGGCTGGGAGTTGTGCGCGACGTGGATCGCGTCGATCGGGTTGACCATGGCGAAGTACTCGCGGACGGCGTCGGTGCCGGTTTTAGTGAGGGCGGTGTCCGGACTCGGTCCGGACTGTCCGGACAGGAGGGGCTGGTCGTTCGTGTGGGTGTGCTGGATGTGGGCGAGTGCGGCGGTGCGGACGGACTGGGCGGCGGTGCGGGGGGCGAGGAGCCAGGCCCAGCCGCCGTATGCGGGCAGGCGGTAGGGCTGCTCACCGCGGGCGGTGCGGGCGTCGGCGCGGCCGCCGGCCCAGTCGAGTTCGGCGATGGCGAGGAGGCCGATGCTGGGGACGGCGAAGAGGAGTGCGGCGGTGGGGCCGCCGGCGATGAGCTGGGCGTGCTTGATGTTGAGGGCGACGGAGACGCCGACCATGAAGAGGGCGGCGAGGCGGGCGCCGAAGCCGGAGCGGCCGGCGGTGGAGGCGACGGTGGCGAGGTACTGGCAGCCGTAGGCGATGCCGTCGAAGACGGCGACGGAGGCGCCGGCGATGAGGATGGGGGCGCCGTAGTGGCGGCTGACGGCGTAGAGGGACCAGCCGGCGGTGATGAGCGCGGCGACGGAGACGACCACCCGGGAGGCGGTCCAGGCGCGGTTGTTCATCGTGCGGCTCCGATGGTGGGGATGGTGGCGGCGTAGTCCGCGCGGTTGATGCCGGCGGTGGGGGTGGGCAGGTGCTGGAGGAGGGCTTCGGTGAGGGCGTGGGAGGCCGGGTTGCCGAAGCCGTGCCGGTCGATCCCGGCGCGGTCGGCGAGGGCGCGGCGGGCCGCGGGGGTCATCTCGCCGTGGGGGCGGACGGTCTCAAGACGACGGGCGATCCACTGGAGGCCGACGGTGATGTCGTCTCCGTCGCCGGAGTCGGTGGTGAGCGTGGTGGCGAGGTGGAGGAGGGCGACGGCTTCGGGCTGGCCGGTGAGGGTGGCGTACTCGGTGAGCTGGCGGACGGGCGCGTCGAGCTCGGTGAGGACGGCCTGGGCGACGACGGGCAGGTGCGGGTCGTCGGGGCGGGCGGCGAGGCCGAGGAGCTGGGCGAGCTGGTCGCCGCGGCGCATGTGGAAGGCGTCGGCGCGGTTCTGGCGGTCGTTGATGGCGATACTTGAATTTCCCCACCCTGCGCTCAGGCTCTCCTCAGGCGTGCTCGCCGTTGTTCCCCGCCCTCTGTGGCTCGCAGCTGTTGACCGGTGTGGTCCTGGCCGTGAAGGATTCGGGCATGCTGCTTCTCGCCGGTCAGAGCGGCCCCGCCGCGGGTGCTGTGTTCCTGTTGATCTGGGGGCTGGCGGTCATCTTCGTGGGGGGAGCCTTTGCCACGAAGCGAGGGGCTGCAGGGATTCGTTCCCTCATCGTGAACGGCCTGGAGCGGGCTTCCCGGCAGCAGGCGGAAGCCCGTGCTGTGTCTGAGGGTTTCGTGCGATTCGTAGGCGGGTTCCTGGCGATCTGCGGGATGGTGGCGGTGCCTATTTCCGTGGTCATGCTGACCCGCGGCTAACTCCCCTGGCTCTGCTCCCTCTGCGGCCAAACCTGCTCAGTTGATCTCCCCGTCTTTCGTGTGGTCCTGCCCGGCGTGTCGAACTGGTATCGGTGTGTCGTGGAGAGCCTGCGTGCGCAAGTTCGGCCTGTTCGGGGGCCTGGATGCTCACGCGGGAGGAAGACGTGGATGCTCATGCTCTGCGTCGTCAGGGTTGGACGATCTCGGCGATCGCGCGGCATCTGGGTCGTGACCGCAAGACGATCCGTGCCTATCTGAATGGCGACCAGGTCCCTGGCCAGCGCCGTCAGAGCCCGGATGCCTTCGTGCCGTTCCTGCAGTACTGCCGGCAGCGGCTCGCGGACGATCCACATCTGTGGGCCTCGACCCTGTTCGACGAGGTCAGGGACTTGGGCTATGAAGGCGGCTACTCAACGTTCACCCGCGCTCTTCGCCGCTACCAGGTCCGCCCGCACTGCGAACCATGTCATGCCGCGACGGGCCGGAACGTCGCGGTGATCGCACATCCGCCGGGCGAGGAGATCCAGTTCGACTGGCTGGAGCTTCCGGACGCGCCCGAGTCGTGGGGAGTGGGCGAGCACGCTCACCTGCTGGTCGGGGCGCTCGCGCATTCGGGCCGGTGGCGGGCGGTGCTGGCGGAGTCCGAGGACTTCCCGCACCTGGTCCAGGCCCTCGATCAGGTGGTCCGCAAGCTGGGCGGGACCGCGAGGCGGTGGCGCTTCGACCGGATGGCCACTGTCTGTTACCCCTCCAGCGGGCAGGTCACCGCGTCTTTCGCCGCGGTCGCGAAGTACTACGGCGTCGGAGTCGACATCTGTCCGCCCCGTCGAGGCAACCGGAAGGGCGTTGTCGAGAAGGCCAACCATTCGGCAGCCCAACGCTGGTGGCGCACGGTTCCCGACGCGCTGACCGTCGTCCAGGCCCAGTCCGGCATCGACAAGCTCGCAGTCCGCATGGATGAACGCCGCCGGTCGGTGGACGGGATCAAGGTCACCGTCGGTGAACTCGCTGCCGCCGAAATGTTGCTCGACGTCCCGGTCCGGCCGTTCCCGGCCGAGCTGGAGGTTGAGCGGACCGTGAGCCCGCAGTGCCTGGTGTCCTTCGACGGGAATCTGTATTCCGTCCCGCCGGGACTCGCCGGCACCCAGGTCAGGGTCCTGCACCGGCTCGGCGAGAACCATCTCGACATCGCCACTGCCGGGCGGGCCGTGGTTGCCCGCCACCGCCGGGCGCCGCGCGGATCCGGTCAGACGGTGCGGGACGCCGGGCATGTCCTCGCGCTTGAGCGAGAGGTCCTGGCCTCGTTCTCGGACCGGGCTCCCTGCAAGAACAAGGTCCGCAGGCCTCCTTCTGAGGCCGCGCGGGCCGAGGCCGAGCGGTTGCGCGGTCAGCAGGCCGCCGCTGGTGATCCGGCCGAACGGGTCGTGATCGACCTGTCCCACTATGCCGCCGTGGCCGACCGGCTGCGGACCGTTCCCTCACCGAAGGAGGAGAACACGGAGTGAGTACGTCCCCGATGCAGATGAGCGAAGCACGCCGCTTCCAGCAGCTGCGAGGCCACCTTTCCTACCTCAAACTCAACGACGCCGCCGAAGCACTCAACCGAGTGCTGGACCAGGCCCGGACCGAGCGAATGTCGCTGACCGCCGCACTGGAACGGCTCCTGGAGATCGAAGTCGAGGCGACTGAGGCCCGTCGGCTCGCGGCTCGTCTCCGGTTCGCCTGCCTGCCCGAACCCTGGACGCTGAACGACTTCGACTTCGCCGCCCAGCCCGGTGTCGACGAGAAACTCATCCGCGACCTGGCCACCCTGCGCTTCCTCGACGACGCCTCCAACGTCCTGTTCGTCGGGCCTCCCGGCGTCGGCAAGACCATGCTGTCCGTCGCCCTCGGCCGGGCCGCGGTCGACGCCGGACACCGCGTCTACTTCACCACCGCCGCCGAGCTCGCGGCCAAGTGCCACAAGGCCGCCCTCGAAGGACGCTGGAAGACCTGCATGCGCTTCTTCGCAGGTCCGAAGCTTTTGATCATCGACGAGCTCGGCTACCTCCCGCTTCCCGAGGACGGTGCCTCCGCGCTGTTCCAGGTGATCAACCAGAGGTATCTGAAGTCGAGCACGATCCTGACGACCAACGTCGGCATCGCCGACTGGGCCGGAGCCTTCGGCGACGCCACCGTCGCTGCCGCCATGCTCGACCGGCTCCTGCACCGGGCAGCCGTCGCCGGCATCGACGGCCCCTCCTACCGGCTCCGCAATCACCAGACCCAGGCCGACACCATCCGCAAGGGAGTGAACGCCCGTGTCTCCTGACAACGTCACGACCTCACTCACCCCCTTGTCGGCCAACTGCCCTGTCCGCCAGGGCGAGTTCGTGCCACATCCTCGACAGATCTACTGTTCTCCCCGCTGCAAGTCCGCAGCCCACCGGCTCCCGCCCTCACCCCCTGCAGTCCACACTTGCCCTGTCTGCCAGGGCGTCTTCACCGCCAACCCTCGCCTTCGGCAGATCTACTGCTCGCCCAACTGCCGCCGCGACGCGGAGAGGCAGCGCAACCAGGAACGCGACGAACAGCGGGCGATCCGGCTTGGCGGACAGCAGCCCCGGCAGGCTCCGACGGTCGCAGCCAGCACCGGACAGCTGGAGCAGGCCCTGACCCCTACCGCTGTCCGGAACTGCCCGCACTGCGATCAGCCCGTCACCATCGTCGCCCTGCTGGCCACCCCGGAAGCGGCCCGTCCCACCATCGCCAGCAGAGTCCCTGAGATCACCTCTCTGCGGCGGACTCCGTGAGCACCGCGGGCAACAACTTCGCCTGACCGTCACCGATCAACAGGGCCCGGCGACCTTCGGTCGCCGGGCCCTCACACGCGCTCTTCGCTCCCCACATTCCCCACTCGTTTCAAGCCGCAACGAAGCGGAGGGAAGAGCGCCCTTGGCCGTTTTCAGAGATCCTCATCATCGTCGGCGATCGGCTGGGAGTAGCCGGCGGGGAGGCGGTGCCGGTGGACCTGGGAGAGGTACTCGGTGGCGGCGGCCTCGATGAGGCGCCGGCGGTCGGTGCTGGCGACCTTGAGGCGGGTGAGGGCGTGGCGGACGTGCCGGTCTGCGGTGGCGTCCGGGGTGGGCTGGGCCATGGTTCCTTCTCCTGGTGACGTCAGGGTGGGGCCGGCGGGAGCTGCGAACTCCGGCCGGACCGGTGGAAGGGTGGGGTTCAGGCGCGGGTGCGGGGCAGCGTCGGCGGAAGGGGCCTCGGCGGGTAGTTGTAGCCCGTCGGCACGCTCACCGCCCCGAGGCCGCAGTTGGCCGTCCAGACGGTGAGGGTGTCGGCGCGCTGGCGCCCGGCTTCGGCGTAGTCGGCGGCCGCCTCGCGGTGGAGCTCGGCGACTCGAGCCGCGGCGATCTCGGCCCCCTCAGCAATACGAACGGCGCGGAGTTCGAACCCATAGCGCTCGGCGGCGGGCTCCCACGGAGCGAACGCTCGAACCGGGCCGAGGCCGGGAATGTAGGCCGTGAGGTTGACCTTCAGCCAGGTGCGCCCGGGCGGGGCGTCGAGCGGGGTGGCAGTGACGAGACCGCCGACCTGCTGAAAGGCGGCGTCGAGCTCGAGGACGGACCACAGGCGGACCTGGCGGTTGGTCTCACCGAGCGAGCGCTGGGGGCCCGCCTGCCCCGGGACGCCGAGGGCGGCCCGAACCTGGGCGGCAAGGTCGCTACGCCGCAGTTCTGCGGGAACACGGGATTGGGTACGCTCATCCATAAGCCTGCTCCTGGTGACGTCAGGGGTTGGATGGCCCCGGCCTGTGGAGCTGCGAACTCCGGCCGGGGCCGCTTGCGTGAGGGGTGGAGTGCCCCGCCGCGGATTCGAACCGCGTGCCCGGGTGCTGGGGACACCGGATGGGCTTGCCTCTGCGGGGCGGGGGGAGTGACGTCAGGGCCCCGCCATTCGGCGGGGCGGCGAGGTGCTAGATCACCTCGTAGGCCTGCGTCCAGCCCTTCATGGTCTCGCCGATGGCCAGGGGATTGGCGTCGAGCCAGACGCGGTAGCCGGTCTCGTCGTCGTGGAAGTGGAGGAAGCGGCCGTCTGCCTCCAGAACGCGCCCCTCCTTGACGAAGTGGAGCTTGCCTTCGCCGTTGTAGCGGCGGACGCGAATTCGGGTGCCGGCGGTGATGGTGGTGGCGTTCATGGGGAGCCTTTCGGTGGGAGTAGGGCGCCGATGGCACCCCCTGATGTCAACAAGATTGGCCAATGAACTTGGCTATTGTCAAGGGGGTTGGCCTATTCGGTTGGCTGGTTGCGTGGCATGATGGCCGCCATGGACACCACCGCCCTTGACGCAGCCGCCCGGCGCTACCGGCGTGCCGAGGCAGCACTCGACAGGGCGCGCGCTGAACTCATCACTGAGGTGGTGGCCGTACTGGAGGGGAATGAGGAGCGCGGCGCCCAGGCCGATGTCGCCCGACGGACCGGATGGTCACGCGAGCAAATCCGGCAGATCATGCAGCGGAACGCCGAAACCAAGCGGGCCGAGTCAGCGTCGACGGAGTAGCCAGCACCTCTACGACCCCCGTTCGGATCCGTTCGGAGCGGGGGTCGTCTCCTGCCCGGCACAAGGATGCGTCCTCCCTGCGGCGCCCGGCCCGCCTGCCACGCCCTGTCTCTTCCGAATCCTCGCGGCGGGAGCCGAGCTCATCAGCTCCGGCGTCCAGCCACGATCATCGCAGCTACGGCGATCCAGCCCTTGTGCCAGGACTGGTCCATCAACGGGCCGGCCTCCGGCGCACGGGTGAGCCAGCCGGTGTGTCCCGTCCCGTGTGCGGCGCGGACGAGCGCGGGGGCATCGGGTCCGGTCTCGGCCCAGTGGCCGGCGCAGCGATCGGCCGCGTAGTGAGTGAGGGCGGAGACAGCGAGTCCGGCGGCGGCCCGGCGCCAGGTCAGGCCGAGGGCGAGGCCCTTGTCCGCAGCGGCCAGGGCGAGGGCTTGGACGGCGGTGTACGAGGCAACGTGCCGGATGCATGCGGCGCGGCCTTCTCTTCCGGGCCGGCCCTTGGCCACGGCGTCCTCGTCTCGCTGGGCCCAGTAGTCGCCGACCTCGTGGGCGGCGGTGAGGACGGCATAGGCGGCCGCGAAGCGGATGCCGGCGGTGGTGCTGTTCATCGAGGAACTCCTTCAAACAGTGCGGTGGAGACGGTCGTCTGGACGGTATTGGCGGCCTGCGGAGCGGTCTGGTCCGCAGGCCCAAGTCGGGGGTGCGTCAGGTCACATCGGCTGGTCTGGGTGTTCCGGGGGCGATGCTGTCGGGGCAGTTCGTGGTGCGGCAGCCGTCGGCGATGTAGCAGCCGTGCTGGCACCGGGGCCGGTTGTAGACGGGGTCGCGGTCTCGGTGCGGGGCGCGGCGGGTGGACGCTGTGGGGCGCTTGTGCCAGCCGACGGGTTCGTCCTGCGTGTCGGGGTCCCAGGCGGCGAGGGCGGCCGTGACGAGGTCGGGGTCGCGGGGGTAGCACCAGCCGTAGTCGTAGGACCATTCGCCGTCGGGCGTCTTGGGGACGGCGATGGCGCGGATGTTGTAGCCGTGCCAGAGCCAGAGGTAGCGGTGGGTGGCGTCGGCAGTGACCTCGTACCCCTGCCAGTGTTCGTCGTACGCTGCGGGAGCCGGGGTCGCCGCGCGGGCGCCAGCCTCGCGGCCGGGCGCCCCGCTCGGGATGAGTTTGTCGGTCACAGCGCGGTGTCCGTCTCCGTGTCGTCCTGGTCCACGGGGACCCACTGGTAGACGGTGACCGGACGGTGCTCGACCTCGACGGCCTCGACCTCACCGCGCCAGCCGTGGTTGTCGGGCATGCCGTCGCCGACCTCGTAGTCGCCGGTGTCGATGGGCGCCTCGTACTTCACCGCGTACGTGATGCCGTCGTCCGGGGCCTCGAAGACGCACGTGCGCTGCTGCGTGTACTTCAGGATCATGCCGGGTTCGTCGGCCTGGAGGATGTCGCTGTACTCGATGTCCTTCGGGCTGTCCGGCGGGACTCCGAGCGCGGTCAGCTCGGCGATGGTGAAACTGCGGGTGGTCATCGGTTCTCCTCAGGGGTGGGTGATGCGGAGGTGGGGCCGGCGGCGGGCCGGGCGCGTGACGTACACGAAGTAGCCGCGGGCCTGGAGGGTCCGGGCGTACTGGTCGAGGAAGTCGAGCTCGTCGGGGCCGTCGTGGTGGACGCGGACGGTGCGCGGGCTGTCCTGCCGGACTCGGTAGCCGGCGGTCCACTTCGGGCCTTCGGAGGTGGTGTGGCCGCCGCGGTCCAGGTAGGTGCCGACGTCGCTGGCGTAGATGCGTCGGGTCACGGGGCTCCTTGTGGTTGGGGCTGGTGACGGGACTCGATCACAGGGTCTTGAGAACGTTCTGGAGCGCGCGGGGCCCGGGAATCTGGGCGCGAGCGGCGCTGCGCCCGTGGTCGGCGAGCCAGTGACGCTGCGGGGCGTGAAGGGCGCGGAGCGCTTCTTCCTCCTCGGCGGCCTCGGTCTCCGCCGTCTCGAGGATGTAGCCGGTGCGCCGGGGCTTGCCAGCCTTGGTGGTGGCGGTGGCGTGGAGGGCGGTGACGAGCATGGGCCGGGGCCGCTTGCCGGTGGTGGCGTCGACGACGAGGGCACGGTTCTCGCCGGCGTTGTAGGCCTTGATGCGGATGCGGATGCTGTCGCGGGGGTCGGCGGAGCGGTACGTCTGGCCGGGGTGAATCACATGCTCTCCTTGCGGGGGCGGGGGTTGCTGGGAACGGTCATCGATGGGCGGTTCGTCCGCCCTTGCCGCTGTACCAGGGCAGTGCCAGGCCGTCGTTCTCCACGCGGGGTACGAGGTGCAGGTGGAGATGGAACACCGACTGTGTGGCCTCGCGGCCGCGGCTGGTGATGAGGTTCATCGGCCGTGTCCCCTGGGCGAGCTCAGCGGCGCGGAGCATCGTCAGTGCGGAGATTTCGGGGTCGGTGCCGAAGTCGGTGACGTGGTCGCGGGGAATGACGAGGGTGTGGCCGTCGACGACGGGGCTCAGGGGGACGATGGCGAGGGCGTCGTCCCACTCTTGAACGATGGTGGCGGGGGCACGGCCGGCGACGATCTCGCAGAACGGGCAGGTGGGCTGGTTCACGGCTGGCTCCGGTTGATGGCGCGGGCGACAGCGAGGGCGTGCTCGTGGAGGGCGGGGTGGCCATCGTGGTCGAGGTGTCCGGCCTCGGCGTCGAGCCACTGGGCGAGGACGTGGCCGGTGCCGGGATGCATGAGGGCGGCGAGCTCTCCGGACGGGCCGCCGAGGCCGCCGCGGACACCGTGGGTGTACCAGTCAGAGCGGTCGACGAGGGTGGACTGCCAGTAGGGGTTGGTGTCGACGGCGGCCTGGGCTTCGTCGGCATGCCGGCGGAGGGTCTGGGCAGCAGACCGCAGCTCGGCAGTCGGCGAAGGCTGGCGTATCGCTGCCATGTGCTTGCCCCAGCACGGGGCGCAGGCGGCCTGGTGCAGTTCCCAGCAGTACGGGCAGGAGCCGGGGGCGACGGGGGTGGCGTGGGGGCAGCACTGGGCGTTGTCGCTGCGGGTGTACTTCGCGGGCGGCAGGTAGGTGGCGCTGTCGTGCTGGGTCATCGGGCGCCCTCGTCGAGACCGAGCCCGGTCTTCTTGCCGTACGCCTCCAAGATGGCGGCGAGGTCCTGCATGGTGACCTCGTGCTCCTCGAAGCGGGCGAACTGCTCGGGGCCCAAGAGGAGCGCGAGCAGGCCGTCCACGTCGTTGTCGTCGAGCTTGCGGAGCGCCTTGGCCGTCGTGCGGGAGAGTTCCGTTGGGAGGCTGAAGGTGTCGCCGTCCAACTCGAAGGACCAGGTGCGGCCGTGGGCCTCCTGGCGCTGGGCACGAGCGGTGTTGACGTTGAAGGGCTGGGTGGTCATCGGGTGCTCCTGTCTACGGCCTGCCGCATGGCTTGGACGTGCTCGTCGAGGCAGGCGGTGAGAGTGGCGGTCGCTGTAGTGAGCTGCTTGAGGGTGCCGGTGATGAGGGGGCCGGCCGGGGAGTGGAGGAGGTCGTCGGCGGCGCACGGGTTGGGGCAGTCGATGCGGGCGCAGGTGACGTGGCCGCCGGTACCGAGGAAGAGACTGGTGCCTCGGCAGGCGGGGCACTGGCCTTGGATGGTGGGGTTCGGGGTGGGCTGGGTCATCGCTCGCCCTCCACGGCCATGCGGCGGAGCATGCCGACGATGGCGGACCGTTTGCGGTTGCGGTCAACGGCGTCCTGCCCCATGCCCCCGTAAGCCTCTACGCGGCCGAGGACGGCCTCGATGGCCTCGTTGAGGACGGCGGTGCGGTCCGCGCCGTGTGCTTCGGCCGGCTGCCCGACAGCGGGGTGCTCGGCCTCGTACTTCCGCTTGGCGGCAGCGACGATCTCGGCCATGTAGCCCTGGTCCTCGTCGGTCCAGTCGCCGGAGCCTCGGACGAGGACAGTGGTGCCGCTGGTCTCGACGAGGCGGCAGGCCTCCGGCTGCTCATCTCCGGGCGGCGTGAGGTCGTCGCGGAGGGCGTCGCGCCGTGCGGGGTCCAGGTGCAGCGCATACGGCTCCCGGTCTGGCCCGGAGAAGCAGACGGTGACGCTGTCGTCGTCGCCGTGGAGGACGTCGCCGAGGCCCCAGCGGAGCGGGGTGGGGTCGTCGGCGGTCGTCGGGTCGGCGAACTCTTTCCTCTCGGGCAACGGTTCGCCGAGGACCTGGAGGACGGCGTCGGCGTCGGCGTCGAGGTAGGCGCCGCAGCGGATGGCGGCCTCGGTGAAGTGATCGTTGATGGGCTCGGTCACGGTGCTGCTCCTCGGAGTTGGGTGTGGGTCGTGACAAGACGCCGAACGGTGGTCACAGGCGGGCCTCCAGTTCGGCGATGCGGACTTCGAGGGCGGCGATGCGAGCGGCGGTGCTGTCCTCGGCAGGGAGCGTCCGGTTGGCGGAGCAGGTGCACCAGGTGAGGAGCCGCGCCGTTGCCGAGCTGCCCTGGTTGGAAGCGGTTCCCATGCACCCGGGCATGACGTCGTCGTCAAGGTCGGGGCAACGGTGACAGTTGGACGGGCACCGGTGACTCATGCGGCGCTCCTGGTGATGGGGCCGGCTCGGTGGCCCGCCCGATGGCAGTGGGGGTCAGGCGCGGCGCTGCTCCTCCATCCAGCGGCGGACGGGCTCCATCGCGCGGCGCTTCAGCTCGCTCAGGTACGCGAGCAGCTCCTCGGGGGTGATCTGCTCGCCGTCCTCCTGCGCGGCCTGCACCCAGCCGATGAGCTCGGGCCACACGCTGCTGTACTCGGCCTGCGGGATGGCGGTCGGCTCCCAGACCACGCGGGTGGCTCCCTCGTGGCTGTGGATGTCCGTGACGGACTCCATGCACGAGTGAGGAGTGGTGGTCGGCCACCTGCTGCCGGTCCAGTGGATGGCGGCATGTCCGTCGGGGAACTCGATGCCGTTAGCGACGATGCCGGTGCCGGAGACGCCGGACACGTCGACGTCGCGAACGAGAACGAAGGGGCGTCCGAACTGGATGTCAGGGAGCGGCAGCGCAGAGTCGAGGCTGGGTGCTGTCGTGATGGGCGGGCAGTGGGCGCTCTCGCCGCAATGGTCGCCGTCGATGCAGGGCGGGCGGTGTGCGTTGGGGTTCTGGGGGGCGGCGTTCCGGACCGTAGCAGGCAGACGGTGGCGGACGTTGATGCCGAGGTCCAGGGCCATCCCGCCGTCGGCGTTCTGGATCAGGCCGTACCAGTGGTCGTGCTGGTCGCCGGTGGGCTGCTCCACCCACTCCAGAGTGGTCGGATTCGCGTCGCTCTGGGACTGGAGCCAGGCGAGGGCGGCGCCCTTGGCGGCGGCCTCAGTGTTGGCGTAGCCGATGAGATAGTCGGAGACGTTGCCGGGCTCGTAGCGCGCCTCCCAGGCGGGGAGCGCTTCGTCGAGTGCGGCGTTCACGATGCGCTTGATCTCGATCTTCGGATTGAAGTAGGCCATGGCGAGCTCCTGGTGGATGGGATCCGGCTCAGTGGACTGCAGGCGGTTACGGTCGGACGGAGAGGTCGGGGCGGCGGCCGGCACCAGCGCACGCTCCGCCGGTGGAGGATCCGGTCTCGTCCGTGCCGGGGTGGTGACCGATGAGTCCGACCGCCGTGACCCGCCGGGGGTGCCCGCAGGCTGCGCAGCGCTGGTAGGTACCGATGACCGCGCGGACCTTCAGCTCGTCTGCGATCTGGCTGATCTCCTCGCGGAGGAGTTCCTCCTCGGCGACGGTGCGGGCGTCGGCCGGGGCGTACTCGCGGGGTGCCCACTCGGCGAGGGAGACGGCGAGCATCCCGGCGGCGTGCCGGGCGGCTGCGCGGCGGATCTCTGCGGCGCGGTCGGGGGCGATGTGGTCGGTCATGGCTGCTGCTCCTGGCAGTTGCTGGGATGCTGGAGGTGGCCCCGCTCGCATTGCGGGCGAGCGGGGCCGCTGTCGTCGTCAGGCGAACAGGCCGAGTTGCTCGGCGTCGGCTCCGGCACCGCTTGGTGGCAGTGGCAGTTGCAGCGGGTCCAGCACTCCCGGTCGGCGAGGTAGACGGTGGCCTGGCCGGAGTCGAGGCCGAAGGAGCCGCGGCAGGGGAAGGGGCCGAAGCCGGCGCCGATGATGGTTTCGGGTTCTCTGCCCCACCAGGCCACCCACTGGTCATGGCCGCAGTCGTGGTGCTTGCCGTGCTCGCAGGCGTTGGAGACGCCTTGGCACGGGCACTCGGGCCATGCCGGGGGGATGTCCTTCGGGGCGAGGACGTGATCGCGGATCCAGGTCGCGGCTGTGGCGGTGATATGGGGTGCCGGCGGGGCGGTCATGGTGCTGCTCCTGGTGGTGGTGGGGCCGCCCGCATGTCGATTGCGGGCGGCCCTGCTGCGTGCTCAGAGCTGGGCGATGACGCGGGCAGCGTCGTCATCGTGGGCGTGGCCGTGCTCGCCGGCCCAGTCGGCGACGTCGAGGGGCCACCGCTTGTCGTGGTAGCCGATGACGACCTGGGCGCCGTCCTGGCGCACGGTGTGGGCGGTGTCCCCAGGGCGGGTGGCTTCGGCGACGACGGCCGCAGCGGCTTCGGGGCTGATGCAGGTGAGGCGGGTCTCGGGCATCTCGTGGTCCTGGTGGTCGAGGGTGAGCTGGCCGGCGGCCTCGACCGCGGCTCGGCGGGTCGCTGCGGCGGTCTGGCGGTGGTGCTCGCGGTCGTAGTGCAGGTGGCATGCCTGGCAGAAGGCGCGCAGGTTGGCCGGGTCGCAGTTCTCGGGGGTGTGGTCGAGGTGAGCGACGGTGAGGACGACCTTCGAGCCGGTGCCGTACGCCGGGGTGCCGTTGCGGTTCGGGCAGCGGCCGGAGTGGGTGCCGCGCCCGCACTCGCCGAGGCATTCACAGCGGCCGGCGGCGCGCTCGGTTCGGATGCTATGGCTGATGTCGGGCCAGTTCGGCGGGTAGCGGTGGCGGTTCTCGGGGCGGATCGGCATCAGGCGCCGGCCTTGCGGCACTCGGGGTAGTCGACGCCGAGGTGGTAGCGCGGGACGGTGCACTCCGGCTGGCCCGGTTGCGGGGCCGGGCCGTGCCAGGTGTTCAGGCCGGTGTCGGTCGGGATCGGCTTGCCGCAGTGGGCGCAGAGCATGGGGTGCGGGCGAGTGTCGATGTCCCGGATCCACGCGGCGGCGACCGCGGCGACCTGGACCAGCTCGGTGCGCAGCTTCACGAGGTCGTCCTCGGCGAGGGCCTCGAAGACCTCCTCGACGAGGACGTGCATCCACGTGCCCTTCCCACGGGCGAAGGCGTCCTGGCATCCCGCGCGTGCCTTGTCGGCCTCGGCCGCCTGGACGGCGCTCCCGGTGCCGTCGGGGTGCTTCTGCTCGCCCCACTTCGCGAGCTGCGCCTGGCGCTCGATGTCCACGGCGGTGGTGAACCGGCGGAGGCCGGGGGTCTGGAGGTAGAGCGGGGCGGTCATGTGGGGCTCCTTCGAGGTGGCCGGATTGGTGTCTGGTGCTCCTGGCGGCGGGTCAGGACTCGGCGGCCCAGGCAGCGACGGCGGTCTTCACGGCGTCGGCCTCGTGCCAGTAGGGGGCGTGGCCCTCGGGCAGGGGCTCGCCGGCGGTGAGGGCGCGGACGGTGGCGACGACGGCGTCGGGGTGGGCGTAGCGGCCGAGCTTCGGGAGGAACTCGGGTGCGCTGTCGAGGTGGCCGTTCTCGGCGCGCGGGGCCCACTGCCACTGCTCGGCGGGGTGGTCCCAGAGAAGGGCGAAGCCGTGCTCGTGTGCGGCGTTCTCGGTGCCGTTCCAGTCAAGGTAGGCGTTGAGCATGGTGGTGCAGCCGGCGTGCGGACCGTCGTCGTACGGGTCAAGCTCCAGGTCGGACGTCCAGTGGGTGGTGGGTTCCAGACCGGCGGTGGTGAGGGCGTCGACGACGGCGGTGATGTACGGGTCGTGGGGAAGGGCGGAATCGTGGCGCTGGCTGATGTCGCGGGTCCAGCTGGCGCAGAGGACCGCGGTGCGGAGCAGGTGGCCACGGAGCTGTGCGGGATCGGCCTCGGCCTGGATGGAGGAGGTCATCATCTTCAGGACGTCGGTCCAGGTGACGGTCCCGGCATTGTCGAGGAGCTGGACGATCTCGTACTGAAGCTCGGCGATGCGGGCGGTCTCTGCGCTGGGGGTGGTTCCGTCGGAGCGGCGGAGGTGCCCGTACTTGACGGCGTAGTCCAGGGACTCGCTGTGGACGGCCTGGGCGAACGCGGCGAGCACGGGCTCGCCCGTGTTGTCGGCGAAGGGCGGGCTGGCCTCCAACTCGGCGATGCGGTCGCGGTCGCGGCGGAGCGCTTCGGCGGCGTCGCTCAACGCCGCGTTGGTGGTGTGCCGCTCGGTCTCGAGGTCGGTGACCCGGCACCAGGGGCAGCCGCGGGTGTCGTCCGGCGACCGGAGCCACGTCGGGTGCCCCGGGGTGCCGCAGGCCGCCGAGACGCGTCCGTCGACGGCTCCCAGCTCCAGGGCCTCGAGCTCGGCGAGGCGGTCGCGCAGCTGGGCGCCTTCGGCGTTGAGACGGTCGACCTGGAGGCCGAGGCTGACCGCCTCAGCGCCGAGGGCGGTGGCGATCTGGTGGAGGGCCTTCTCCGTGCCGTCGTTGTACGTCGCGGTCGACCACGTCGACGTGCGCTTGCCGTACTGCTGGAGCCGGAGGAGGGCGTCCTGCGGGGTCATGGGCGTGGTCATGAGGTGTGCTCCTCGTCGTCGAAGGTTGCGGGGGAAGGCGGGTGGACGGCTGCCGGGCTGGAGGCGGGCGGTGTGGTCGGCTCCGGGTTCCACTCGATGCGGGCGGGCGGCGCCCAGTTCGCGCGACGCATGTCGTCGAGGGTGAGCGGGGACCAGTGGGTCTGGCCGGCGACGTTGGTGGAGAGCCGGCCGTCGGGGTGGAGGGTGGCGTCCTGGGTGCGGCCGTCGGGGTAGTGGACGCGGAAGAGCTGGGGGCGGCTCGGGAGCGAGGTCGGCTCCAGTTCGTCGGCGGGGGCCGCGGGAACGGGCGCCTGGGGCGTGCAGTGGGGGCAGTCGCAAGGGCTGAGGGGCCTCATCGGGTGACACCCCCTCGGGTCGCGTCTGCGGTCTGGGCGTTGTCCTTGGGCGCGGGCGGTGCGGGCGCCGGGGAGTCGGGTCCGGTGGCCCAGCTGGTGAGGTGCCAGACGCGGGGGTCGGTGGGGCAGCGGTAGGCCCGGCATTCGCGGCGCTTGCGGTCTCGGTGGAGGTGTCGCAGGAGCTTGGCTTCGACGAGGTACTGGAGGGCGGTGTACTCGCTGACGTACCTGCGCTTCTTGCAGTGGCAGACGGTGTGCGGGATGCGCGCGGCTGTGCCGCGCGGGAGGCGGCGGACCCGGATGAACTCGGTGACGGCTTCGGAGCTGACCTGGTGCCAGCGCGGGCTCTTCTCTCCGGGCGGGAGGAGGACGTAGCGGCGGACGCCGTACCGGTCGCGTCGGGTGGTGAGCATGATCCGGGCTCCGGAGCGGTGCACGGCCTCGAGGCGGTGGTCTCCACTGGTCTCGATGCGCCAGTGGAAGCGGCGGAGGAGCGGGAGGTAGGCGTCGAACGGGCGGGTGGTGTCCTTCGGCGTCTTCGACTCGGCGCGGGACTGCTGCCACGCTTCGGCTTCTGCGGCGGTGAGGTGGCAGTCGCGGGTGATCGCGCGGGCGAAGGCGCTCGCGAGGGGGTCGGGCGGTGCGGGCGGCGGGCCCGGCGTGGGCCGCGGTATCGGCCTGGGGGTGGGGCTGCCGAATGCGGTGCGGGTCGTCATCGCCGGTCCGCGAGGTTGCGCAGGGCGGTGAGGGCGTGGTCGTCGGAGAGCCAGAAAAGGGCGGGCGACTGCTCCGTGATGCCGAGGGCGGCGCGGCAGATGCTGCTGACGTGCTGGGTGGTACCGCCCTTGGTGGCGTGGCCGCCGGTGGTGACGGTCCATCCGGTGACGCGGGCGGCCCAGCTGGCGACGTCGAGGGTGATGCCGGCGGGGATGGGGGCGTCGGGGGCCAGGTCCAGGGACGTACCGGTGGGCGAGTACCAGGTGCCCATGTCGAAGGCGTGGGGGTTGCTCTCGACGGCGCTGAGGATGGCGGAGGCGACGGCCTGCGGGGTGGTGGGGAGGGTGGTGGCGGTCATGGTGATTCCTTCCTCTGGGAGTGCTGGTACCTGCGGCGGGATTCGAACCCGCGACCCTCGGCTTATAAGACCGGTGCTCTGCCGCTGAGCTACGCAGGTGGGGGGGGTGGCCTGGGGAGGGGAGGTCCGGGCCACCCGGTCGCGGGCTCCGACTGCCGTATGGGGAGACGGAGTTCGAGCTACACCACTCATCATAGACCAACATGTTGGCCTATGGGGGTGTCTATCCGTGCCCCCGGGGTGCCCTCTCGGGAGGCATTGGCCTACGGGTTGGTCTACGCAGTGGCCGAGTCGCCGTGCGACCATGTGCGGCATGGCCCGCAGTAGCTACACCCCAACCGAGGACGCCGCCGCCCTCTTCCGGCAGAAGAAGGCGCTCCTCGAAGCCGAGGAGGAGCTCAAGGAGCCGCTGCGCGCCATGGCGATCCGCGAGATGCGCGACGCCGGCGCCACCGTCGGCGACCTGGCCCGCCTCACGGGCATGAGCGACGAGTACTTCCGTCGGCTCGCCCGCGCTGCCGGCATCAAGCTGCGCCGGCCCCCGGTGGTCCGCAAGTCCGAAGCCGACGGCTGACCCGGCCAGCACTGCCGCTCCCCCACCGTGGCGCCCCTGAGCCCGCGCGCCGTTGCCGGGAGGAGTGGGGGCGGTCATCGGACGTCGCCTTGCTGATGACCGCTGGCGCCGAGCGCGTCGATGGCCCGACAGGTCTCGAGGTCGCGGCGCTGGAACCGCCGCCGCTTCCACTCCTCGTGGGCGTCCACAAGGCGTTCGACGAGCTTGTGGATCGTGAAGGTCACCGCGGCGGCCAGGAGCAGAGCGAAGACCGTCAGCAGGTTGCCCGCGACGATGAGCAGGACAATCCCGGTGGCTGTCAGGTTGGTGGTCATCGGCGCGGCTCCCGTCGCAGGTCGCGGCGGATGGTGAGTCGGCCGCCGCCGCGCCACCACGCGACGGTGAGCGCGCTCGCGAGCAGGGTGCTCGCGAGGGCCCAGCTGTGCCTTCCGTAGAGGACGGAGTGGAGCGCGTCGAAGCCGACGGCGATCGCGTACAGCCCGTATGCCTGGTGGTTGGGGAGACGGCCGGCCAGGAACGCGACGCTGACCGTGACGGCCAGGAGGAGGGCGAGCGCCAGGGGCGGACTCATGGTGAAGGTCATGCGGCTTCCTTGATCGGAGGGTTGGTCTGGTGGGCCTCGCGGTAGGCGGCGCGGCAGGGTCGGCACGGCCGGTGGCCCATGCGTCGGTGCCTGGGGAAGCCTTCGGCGGTGCCGCAGGCGCCGGTCCAGTCCGGGTGGGTGGAGGGGTCGTCGATCGTGTCGTCGTCCCAGGCCCCGACCGGCGCCCAGCGGCGGTCAGCGGCGCGCGCCTGGGTGCGGGCGGCGATGTGGGCGGCGACGCCCTGACTGACGGGGTCGACGTTCCACAGCTGGTCGTACAGGTCACGGACGGCGCGCGCGGTCCGCACCATGACTCGCCCGGACTCCAGGAGGACCGCCAGGTTGGTGCCTGTCCAGCCCATGCGGTCCGCGAGGCGAGATGTCGGCCAGCCGGCCGCCCCGAGCGCCTGGAGGCGCCGGTGGGTACCGGCGGAGGTGACGAGGGCCGCCGGTGCAAGCATGTCCAGCGTCGGCTCCACCTGTAGGACGGCAACCGCGAGGTGGGGCCGCACCTTCTCCTGGGGGCCGGTGCCGCGCTCGGGCCGGCCGGTGAGGATGCTCTGGAGCCGATTCCGGCCGACACCGGCCGCTGCGGCGATCGTACGGAGCCCCATGCCGCATTCCTGGAGGCGGCAGATGTGCTCACGTACAGGGGCCGCCGGGACGTACGGCTGCCACGTTCCGGCCTTGATCGCGGCCTCTCGCTGACGGTTGTACTCGGAGACGGCCCAGGCGCAGGTGTAGCAGTGGCAGCCGTCGAGCTTGTACCGGGCGTAGCCGTGGGGACGGTCGGACATCAGGGCCTCCTCGCCGGGTGGTTCGTGGGTGTGCGGGGTGGTGTCAGGTACTGCTGCGGGGCGGCAGGTTCTCCTGCAGGCCGCCGACTTCCCGGACCTTGCGGACGGTGCCGCGGCGGCAGCGCAGGGCGGCTGCGATCTCGGCGTCCGTCATGCCCTGCTCCCAGTGCCGGCGGACCTCCGGCAGCTTCTTCTCGGCCCGCCGACGGGCCAGCCGCTCGGCGTTGGCCGCGAGGCACGCCTCGTCGTAGATCTCGCCATTCCGCTCGTGCAGGCGGTATCCCGTGTATGTGCCGCACTGCGGGCGCTTGACGGGCGCCTTCACCCGCGGTCCGGTCCAGGCGGCAGGCCCGTTCTTCGCCTTCGTCGCCTGGGAGGCTGCAGCGCGCGCGGCGCGTTCCTTCGCCCGCTGGATGAGGACGGGGTCGAGGGTGGCCCGCTCGTCCGGGCTAAGGCCGCCGACGACGTTCTCCCGCTGGCTGGCGCTGTTGCCGGACTCCACCCTGCGGATCCACGACCGGCACTGGCTGAGCACGGGGCAGGTCAGGCAGATCCGCTTCGCCCTGGGGGCGGTCGCGAGCGAGGCGAACTCGTCCGGGAAGAGGCGGCACAGTCCCTCGTCGAGCCAGGCGAGGGGTGCGTCGAGGGTGTCGGGGGCGGTGCGGGCGTACGGGGTCGTCATGCCGTGCTCCCCGTGGTCTCGGCTGCGGAGGTGCGGATGCTGCCGAGGAGGTCGCGGACGCGGACGATCTGGTTGAGCCGGTCGTCCGGCCAGAAGAGGATCTGCTGGTGGGGCGGAAGGGTGACCGGCCGGTCCTCGGGGCCCGCGACCGCGCCGAGGGTGGGCTCCGTGGTCTCGTGGGCGGCGAAGACGCCGAAGCCGGGGATGGCGGCGCTGTGTCCGGCGGCGACGGCCGTGGTGATGGCCTGGAAGACGAGGTGGACGGCCCGTCCGGCGTCGACGGGGTTCAGGTCGAGCTCTGCGCTGAGCAGCTGCTCGATGCTGGCGGCCGTGACGGGGCCGATGATGCGACGTGTCACGGGTCTCCTCCTGCGGGGGTTGGGGCACGGGCCGGGGTGGCCCGTGCCGTGCTGCGGCTGTAGTCAGGCGATGACGCCGGCGGCGCGGGCGGCGGTGAGCCAGGCCGGGATCTCGGCGACGAGGTGGTTGTAGAGGGCCTGGTCGTACGTGGTGTCCGTGCTGACCTGCCGCTGCGGGTCGAAGCCGGCGTGCCAGTAGGAGGCGTTGTCGACGGCGCGGCCGGTCATGGTGTCGAGCTGGCGGAGATAGTCGACGGGGCCTGGGCCGAAGGAGACGAAGCTCCAGAAGATCGGGAGCTTGCTCGCGGCCGCGAGGGCGGTCGTTGCGGCGGCGGGGCCCTGCGGGTGGCCGTCGGTCTGAAAGATGACGACGGCCGGGTCGGTGCCGCCGCTGCCCTGGTAGGCACGGTAGTGGTCGACGACCGTGCCGATGGCCTTCTCGTAGCGGGTGCCGCCCATGGTGCGCTCGCCGCCCAGGCCCCGGTGCTCCCGGTCGATCACTCCGGTGCGGTTGGCGACGGCGACCTCGGTGACGGGGTAGCTCTTGTCGTCGAAGAAGACGACCGGCACGACGCCGTCGTCGTCGAGGTTCACGGCGAGGCCGAGGGCCTGCTCGGCGAGGTACTGGACGGCGCCGCTGCTGTAGTAGCCGTTCATGGAGTAGGAGCGGTCGAGGACGAGGTAGACGCAGGCGCGCAGGCCGTCGAGGCCGGCCTTCTGCAGCGACACCCGCGCGGTCTTGGCGAGGGAGGTGTGGCTGCCGAGGTCGAGGGGGCGGTGGCTGGGCTCGCCCTGGGCGGCGTCGGCGGCCGGGGTGGTCTTCTTCTTGAAGGGGTTCAGCATGGTGGTCTCCGGTCGGTGCGTGGGAGGGGGTCAGGACGGTGCGGCGGCCGGCAAGCCGGTAAGGGGGCTGAGGGCTTCGCGGAGGGGGACGACGTTGATGCCGACGGGCTCGGTCGGCTCGTCGCCGAGGTCGACGGATCGGTGGCCAGCGGGCAGGCTCACGCTGCGGGCGGTGGCGAGCTGTGCGGTGAGTTCGGCGGCCTGGGCCTCGAGCGCCGCGATCTGCCGGCCCTGGCAGCCGACGACGGTCTCCGCCTCGAGGTAGCGGGCGGTGGCAATCTCAAGGGCCTGGTCGAGGATGTCGCGGTCTGCAAGGAGAAGGGCGAAGAAGTCGTCGGCGGCAGCCTCGCGGGCCTGGAGGCGCGCGTTCTCCGCGGCGAGTTCGGCCCGGGTGGGGGCGCGGTGGGTGCCGGTGCCGCGCCAGGGGGTGAGGTTCATGAGTCGGTGTCCTTCGCGGTGATCCGGGCGTGATGGCAGCTCTTGGGCGACAAGGAGGGCCAGGTCGCCATGACGGCCATGGCCAGGCCGATGAGGCCGGCGGTGATCTGGTAGCTGGTCACATGCGCCCCATCCGCCAGATCACGACGCGGGTGGACGCGGGCAGAAGGGTGCCGAGGCGCCGGAGTTCGGAGCCGAAGGGCAGTCCGGGGTCGAGGACGGGACCACCCGTGAGGGCCTGGTCGTTGCGGTAGGAGGCCTCGTTCGCCTGCTGCAGGTAGGCGAGCCGGGACTCCAACGCCGCCACCTGGGCCCGCAGCCGCAGGATCTCGGCGGTCTGTGCCTGCTGCGGCGGGTGCGCCTTCGAGGTGTATCCGACGGGGTTGATGTCGCAGGTCCCGGTTTGCTCGTTCGTCATCGGAGGCTCCTGTCGGAGGCGGGCGGGGCGAGCACGGCCTGCTTCTTCGCGGTGTGCCTGTCGCGTCGGATCCTGTTGGCGTAGATCCGGCAGCTGGGCTGCAGGCCGTCGCCGCGTCCGCGGTCGGCGGCGAAGTCTGCGCGGGGGTGCCAGGCACGGCATCCGGTGCACCACTTCTCGCCGCGGTCACACCGCTCGACGTACTCACTGTCGCTGACGCCGATACGCGTGGCCGCCGAGCGCCAGCCCTTCCGCAGCCCGGTCGTACGGGCGGCTTCGGCCAGCTCCGCCTTGCGGCGGAGCTCACCGGCGGCCTCGCAGTGGCACACCATCCAGGCCTCCTCGGCGTCCCCATGGTCGGGGCAGGCGGCCTCCAGTTCGGTCGCCGCGTCGGCGAGCGCCTTGGCTCCCTGGTCGCGGTACGTCATGCGCCCACCCCCGTACGGGGCTTGGTTGCCGTGTAAGAGGGCCGGACGGCGGCGGCGATGCCCTGCTTCCAGGCCTCGCAGTCGCAGAAAACGCCGGCCGTAGGGTGTGCCGGGCAGCCGGCGCGGTAGCGGTCGACGGCTGCGGTGAGGCTGGGGTGGGGTGCCTCGGCCAGGGCGAGACTGCCGCTGGTGCCGGGGTAACCGTTCCAGGTTGCGGTGACGGTGTGCCCAAGGTGCCCCAGGAAGCCCTTGAGCCATGCGACCTCGCCGTACGCGATGGGGTTGGCGGCATAGGTGTCACCGTCGGCCCGCGCCCAGGTGACGCGGGCGACGTTCGTGGAGATGACGACCTGGCCGTCAGCGCCGGACGGGCACAGGCCGTACCAGCGGTTCCCGGCGCCCGGGATGGACATCCCGAGGTGGGTGACGATCGCGGTGTCGGGCTGTTCCGTGTCGAAGAGCCAGCGGAGTCCGGCGGCGAGGGCGGCGGGGGTGCCGGGGAGGTAGCGGACCCAGACGGCGACGCCGGTGTCGACCGTGTCGATGCGGGCGTCGTAGTGACCGGCGGGCCGGTAGGCGAGACCTCCGCCCTCGTCGCCGGCGCGGACCTTGCGGGCCATGGAGGAGGCGGAGCAGCCGGTGGCGTATGTCTGGGCGTAGACCCACTGGCCCGGGGCAGTGCGGGCCTTGGCAGCGATCTGGGAGTGGTAGACGAAGGGGCGCCGGGTCATCGGGCGCCGCCCTGGAGGCAGGCGGGGATGGCGAAGAGGTGGCGGGTGAGCTCGCCGGTGGCCGGGTTGTAGTTCTGGGCGACGGTCCAGTCGGCCTTGGGGAGAGCGGTTCGGAGTGCCTTGCTGATCTTGGCGGAGCCGCCGTGAGGGACGGGGATCTCCGTGCGCGCCGGGCTGAGGAGCATGACGCACATCAAGGTCCTGGTGCCGACGCGCGCGGGGGTGATGCGGACTTCGGCGATCGTCTGGTCGACGAGCCGGTCGAGGAGGGTGGCGATCCGCCGGCGCGCGCGGGCGGGGGTCTTGAGACCGGGCTCTGCGGGGGCGTCGGTGTCGAGGCCGGGCGTGACGGCCTCGGGGTGGTCGATGGCGAGCTGGGCGAAGGCGACCTCGAGCTCGGGCGAGTCGAGGTCGTGGGCGTCCGGGCTCGCCACCGGCAGGCCGGCACGGATCTGCTCGTAGTCCGCGGTGTCGGGGGTGGCGTCCATCGCTGCCTCCTTCGGTCAGTGGGTGGCGTCGGGGGTGGTGTCGTGGTCGGTGTGAAGAGCGGCTCGGGCGGCCGCTGCGCCACGGTGTGCGGTCTCCGGTGGCGGGGGTGGCCGTCGTCGGCGCCAGGCGTCGGGGCCGGTGGTGGCGAGGTCGCTGGGGCGGGCTTCCGGGTCGGCCATGAGGCGGCCCATCTCGGTGAGGACCTGGCCCCAGGTGACCTGAGAGATGTGGGCGGCGACGAGGGCCTCGTGGATGTCCGGGGGGTTCCAGTCGGGCCGGGTGACGGTTGCCAGGGCGGCGAGCTCGCGTCGGGCGGGGACCGGGACGGTGTGGCCGGTGGCGCTGCTCATGTGAGTCTCCCGGCGGTGTCGTGGTTCGGTCGGCAGTCGCGGCAGCGGCCGCTCGGAATGGGCTGTGGGGAGGGGCGTCCGCAGTCGTCGCATTCATGCCAGGAGCGGCGGGCTGCGGGTTTGGGCGGCCGCGGGACCGGCTTGGTTCTGGGGGGTGTCTCGGTCTGACGGGCGGCGTCTGCGAGGCATTCGCGGCAGCGGTCGCCGGTGGTCCAGTCCGTGCCCGACTCGCAGGTGGCGCGTCCGCAGCCTCGGTGGGTGAGGCCGGCGCCGAGGAGCCAGCCTCCAGGGTTGCGGATCTCCTCGGTGCAGGCGACGCGGTGCTGCAGTCGGGCGTGCAGCTGAGCGGGGGCGACCCCTCGATCCAGCTGGCTGCCGATCTCCCGGGCGGCGCGCCGGATCACGTAGGTGGTCATGTCGCCGAGGAGGTGGTGGACCGGTTCGAGGACTCGCCAGATCCGCGGAGCGAGAGTCAGGCCAGGTCCCGCGTAGGCCTGCTTGCCGGTGGCGCCGGTGGTCTCGACGGCCGGGTTTTCCACAGGGCCACGCGCTACTACCTGCTCTCGCCTACGGCGGATCTCCCCAGCGGCCTCGTCGTCAGGT
Source organism: Streptomyces sp. R302 (assembly GCF_012927245.1). Classification (GTDB taxonomy): domain Bacteria; phylum Actinomycetota; class Actinomycetes; order Streptomycetales; family Streptomycetaceae; genus Streptomyces. The sequence goes on along the minus strand of NZ_JABBGE010000005.1, from coordinate 5,366 downwards.
GAGTCAGTCCTCAGGTCTTCCTCAGTCGCGAGGGATCCCTCACCAAGATCGCCACCCGATCCCTCTTCAGAGTCAGCACCGTCTGCCTCCAGGCAGAGCTGCACGGGCTCCTCGTGGACGGAGTAGATGTGGCGGCCGTGGAGGCCTGCACGGCGGTCGATGGTGATCCAGCCCAGGTCCTCAAGGGAGTTGAGGACCTTGCGGACGGAGCGAGTGTTGAGCGCCTCGCCGGCCTTCTTCCCGGTGCGGTGCCGGAGCACCTCGCCGATCTCGGCCAGGGTGATGTGGTGCTTGGTGGCGACGGCGTACGACAGAGCCAGGTAGGCGCGCAGCTGGCGCGGCGACAGCGCCTCCGCCGCGCGGCTGGGCACCCAGGCGCCGAGCTCGGTCCGGGACTGCTGGCGGACGCGGCGGACGGCGGTTGTGCCGGTGCCTCCAGGGTGTGTGCGCCGGTAGGAGGTGAGCTCGACGACTTCGTCGTCCGGGGCGGGGCGCATCAGCTGGGTGAGGGCTCGTTCGACGGTGGAGCGGGCGATGCCGAGAAGGCCGGAGAGGTAGCGGACGGACGCCGTGCAGCCCTCAGGGCGCTGCGCGAGGGCGCCGACCTTGACGTACACGGTGACGGCGCTGTCCGCGTACAGCGAGGAGGTGACGACCCGCCAGGGGACGCGGACTCGCTGGGGCCTGGACATGGTGGTCACCTCCGTTCTGTGGGTGCGGCGGGGCGGGGTCGGTCAGCTTCGGGTGCTGGGCTTGCGGGTGTCGCCGTGAAGGGCGGCGAGGGCGTCGGCGACGTTCTTGAGTTCCTGCCGGGCCTCGGTCGCGCTGAGCTCGGTGGCCTGGGAGGCGCGGCGGGCGTACGAGGCCCAGTGCCGGACGCCGGCCTCGAGGCGGGCGGTCTCGATGTAGGCGAGGACCCCGCCGGTGAGCCGGATGGTCTGCTCGTCGAGCTCGAGCTGGCCGTCGTCGTCGAGGGTTCCGCGGGCGGTGCGCTGCAGGTACAGGAAGCGCAGCGCCTCGCGGACGTGCTCCTCCTGCTCCTCGTTCGGGATCTCGAGCGAACTGATGCGGACCTTGACCACGGGCTCCTTGTCGGAGCCGGGGGCGGGCTGGGTGCGCTCGGTGTGGACGAGCTCGCCGATGAACAGGCGGCGGCCGGCGGGCAGGTCGTACAGGGGCCGGACGTGGGGCTCGAGGGCCTCCTGGGCGCCGGTGCCGACCTTGGGCTCGAGGCGGAGGGTGGTCACGGGGTCGTCTCCTGGTGCGGGGTGGCGAGGTGCCAGATGCGGATGAGGGCGCCGGGGGTGTCGAGCGCTCCGGGGCTGTCGAGGACGCCGAAGGGGTCGTAGGGGTCGTGGACCCAGCGCTTGGCGGCGGTGACGACGGCGACGCGGGAGTCGTCGTGCCAGGCGCCGGAGTCGGTGATGGCGTCCTCGGTGGAGCGGACCAGCTTCGACAGGTCGGGCGCCGCGATCGGTGTGGCCGGCGCGGACGCTTTCAGCACGTCGGCGTTGCGGCCGGTGCCGAAGTGGGTCTTGGGCCGGTCGAAGAAGAAGACGACGTCCAGGCGGAGGGGGCCGTCGAGGCGCTGCCAGCCGGGGGTGGCTTCGACGGCGAGGACGGCGGCGTGCCGTACGGCCTCGCGCCACGGGGCGACCTTGGCGGAGGACTCGATCATCCGGCCGCGGCCCTTGTGGCTCTTGGAGCCCTGGGGGCCGGGGAGCCCGCGGACGGTGAGGCTGAGGGCAGGCGGGTGCATGGGGTCCTTCGAGTGGAAGTGGAGGGGAACCCGCCCGGCGCAGGCGGAGTCAGCGGGGGCAAGGAGAGACCCCTCTTCCGCCTTGGCTGCCGCGCCCGGAGGAACGACGTCGGGCGCGGCTGGCGTTGACGCCGGGCGGGTGGTCATCGGGAGGCCGTCGACTGGTCGGGGCCGCATTCGGCGTCGGCGGAAGGCTGGCCCGGGGCCGGGCCCCAGACTGCGTCCCCGTAGGCGGCCTGGTGCTGTGCGGCGATCTCGCGGGCCGCCTTGGGGCCGACGCGGACTTCACCGCGCGCGATCTGCCCGAGGACGTGCTCGGCGGAGGTCGGTCGACGCCTTCCGGCACCCCGCGCCTCGGGGCGGCTCATCGCCTGCTCCCACCGAGGACCACAGGGGGCTTCTTCGAGATGTCGTCGAGGCGCGCCCAGCAGATCCAGCGGAGGCCCAGCTCGTTGTCCCAGCTGACGCACACGAGGGCGTCGGTGAGCGTCTCGTCGGCGAAGGCGACGTGGCTCGGCTTCCCACTGTGCACGCCGGGGATGTGCGGGACGTGGTCCGTGATGACGGTGCCCTGTCGGCCGGACCTGTGCCAGACGGACGTGCCGACGGGCATCAGGCCCGCGAGGACCTCAAGGTGGACGGCGAAGTCGTCTGACTCATCGACGATGCCCTTGTACTGGGAGGTGTCCACCTGGTCAGCGCTCCTTCGCCCGCAGAACGTCGTGCGGGGTGATCCAGCCGTTCGCCAGGGCGATGCCGACCACGTGCGTACCGGTGTGCAGACCGAGCCGCCGGTGGATCCGGAGACGGTGGGTCTTGACCGTGTTGACCGTGCGCCCCGTGCGCTCGGCGGTCATCGGGCAGGTTTCGCCGCGCGCCATGCCGAGCACGATGTCTAGCTCGATCTGGGACAGCAGGCACGGCCGGTTGGGCGGCGGCATGAACGGGGTCATGCGGTCGACCTCGGCCAGGAGTTCACGCAGGGCTGCGCCTTCGGCGCCAGTGACGCCGGCCTCGACCGCGCGGCGGATCCCGTCGAGGCGTGCCCTGGGCATGGGCGCGGCGGTGGGGGTAGGGCGGGTGGTCACTGGCTCCTCCTGTCGGGCGGCTGGGTGGAGATGGTGGGGAAGGTGGTGATGGTCAGGAGCCGGCCGAAGATGGCGGCCCGGATGTGCGGAAGGGGGTTGAGGCTCTCGGCGTCGGTGAGCTTGATGAGCAGGAGCGAGCCGGCGGCGTGGAACCCGAGGGCGATCAGGACGATCTGGAGGTGCGACGGGCCTGTGGTCATGCGGTACCGCCGGTGGGGGGCTGGGCAGCGCGCTGGCGGGCGATGAGCAGCCGAATTCGCTCAACCCTGGCGGCGCGCGCGGATGGCCTGGCCGGAGTGGACTCGTCCCGCGGGGTGTCCTTCTTCGGCCTGCTCATGGGGTGGCCGGGCGCGGGCGCGGGAAGGGGGTGTGGTTGAGAGCGCGGCGCGTTCGGCGGTAGGCCGGGTGGGTGCAGGTCATGCGGCAGGCGTCACAGGCGTCCGGGTCGTGCGGGGGTGGGGTGCTGTCCGGCATTGGTCCGCTTTCTTGCTGGTGCGGGGTGTGCTCGGGCGGCCGGCGCGATCCGGCGGGGCCCTAGCTGGTGGGGCGGTCGGTTCGGCACCGGCGGCAGGCAAGGCGCCAGACGGGGTTGCGGTGGTGGCAGGCTTCGCAGATCCAGCGCTGGGTGGCGCCGGTGATGCGCGCGGCCATCACGCGGCCTCGGGGGCGCGGTGCCTGTCGGCGAGTGCTTCGGCGACGGGGGCGAGCACGGGGCGGAGGCGGTCGATCAGCTCGGGCGGGATGCCGACCTCGTCGATGGCCTTGCGGGCCTGCCGGCGGGCATCGGCGATCTCTTCGGTACTGAGGATGCGGTGCCGCTCTTCCCTGGTCATCGCGACGGGGTCTCCGGCTGGGGAGCCACTTCGGGCTCGGCATCCGCGAGCAGGTCGGCGATGGTGCAGTCCAGGGCGGTTGCGATCTTGGCCATGTTGCGCGGGGAGAAGTTCGCGCGGCCGCGCTCGACCATCGAGACGTGCTGCTTGCTCACCCCAGCTCGCTGGCCGAGGTCGGTCATGCTCAGCCCCGCCTCGACTCGCCTCCGCGCCAGGCGCTTGGGGTCTATCTGGGGGTTCATGTGAAAGACAGTACGAGACTCCGACGGACAGTACAAGTACCACTCGCCACTTTCTTCGACTTGCTTTCACTTTGGCGCAGGAGTCTCGTACCAGTCGCGTCCGGATGTGTAGATCGTGTGGGGTCCCCTAGCCCCGAACCCCATGGGGTTCGCTACAGTTCAAGAAAGTTCAAGACCGAGACAGCACGGAAGGAAGGCCCTGATGACGGCGACGCCGAATCCGCCGCCCGAGGCCACACTCCTCCGCCTGGCGCGGGAGGCGGCCGGCCTGAGCCCTGAATCCGCCGCCGCACGGATGACCGTGCGGTTCTCCGGTTCCCGCTGGCGCCAGATCGAGGCCGCCTACCGCAAGGACACCGCCTCCGAGGTCGTCGCGAAGGCCCCCACCCTCGCCCAGATGGCGCACGCCCTGGGGATCACGCCCGACCGCCTCGAAGCAGCCGGACGCAGCGATGCGGCCGACATCCTGCGCGAGATCGAGACCACCGCCGCGCCGCAGCCGGCACCTCCCAGTACAGCCACCTTCGCCGGGCTCGAGGACTGGCAACAGAAGGCCATCCTCAACGTGCTGGACGCCCAGCCGCGCAGCACACGAGAGAAGGCACTTCTCCTCCACACCCTCGCGGAGCAGATCGAGCGCCAGGCGAAGAACGAGAACGCGTCACCCAGCTGACACTTCCTCACCTCCACGCAATCGAACACATGGTCACACTTTCGTCACGGAACTGGAATATGCGCCTAGTACAGCCCTGAACTACCGGCACGCTACTGATCCATGCACAGTGCAATTTGAGTCATGTGGTCAGCAAAGGGGCCGAGGGTGATCGTTCTTCTCTCCACCTTGCTCGCCGCGGCTGCACTCTGTGCTGGTCTGCTCTTCCGGCAGCTACGTACCATCAGCTGGCAGCTCACACAGCTCCGCGTCGAACGAGATACACACACGATCCTGGAGGCCATCGGCCTCCCGGCGAAGCCCAATCCGGCCGGTCAGCCGTCCGCGGGCCGCACGTTCCGGGATCTCGACATGTACGACGGCATCTCCATCACGCCGCTTTCCGTCCTCCGTCAGATCGTCCGTCACCATCCGCTCATAGCAACAGCGGCAGGGGCGGCGACCCTCGCAGCAGTCATCGCTGCGGCGCTCGCACCGCGATTGGCCGGAGAGTCTCCTCCCCCCACGCAGACGCCTCCGATGCCGTCCGCCACAGGAGCGGCAACGGGAACCTCACAGCCCACGCACATCTGGCTGTCCCAGTCCTTCCACCGAGGGATCACACCGGCCCGCCCCGCCAAGGCAGGTGACGCCGACTCCCCCGGCTTACTGATCGTTTCAGAATGCGGTTCGGAGGCGGCGGAGACATACGAGGCTGCAGGCCAGTTCGAGCAGGCCCTGGTGGAGATCGGCGCGTCGCTCGTAGCGGGTGCGGAGTCGTTTGAACTGGTG
>NZ_JABBGE010000004.1 GCF_012927245.1 Streptomyces sp. R302 | reverse complement strand
CCCTACAAGGTGATGTTCCCGGGCCCGACCGGCACCAACGCCGTCGAAGCCGCCCTGAAGCTCGCCCGCAAGGTCACCGGCCGAAAGACGGTCGTCTCCTTCACCAACGCCTTCCACGGCATGTCCCTCGGCTCCCTCGCCGTCACCGGCAACGCCGGCAAACGCGCCGGCGCGGGCGTGCCGCTGACCCACACCACCCAGATGCCGTTCGACCACTACCTCGGCGGCAGGACCCCCGACTTCCTCTGGTTCGAACGCCTCCTGGAGGACTCCGGCTCCGGCCTCGACCACCCCGCCGCCGTCATCGTCGAGACCGTCCAGGGCGAAGGCGGGATCAACGTCGCCCGCGCCGAATGGCTGCGCGGCCTCGCCGACCTGTGCCGCCGCCGGGACATGCTCCTGATCGTCGACGACATCCAGATGGGCTGCGGCCGCACCGGCGACTTCTTCTCCTTCGAAGAAGCCGGCATCACCCCGGACATCGTCACCCTCTCCAAGTCCATCAGCGGCTACGGACTGCCCATGGCCCTGTGCCTGTTCCGCGACGAACTCGACGTATGGCAGCCCGGCGAACACAACGGCACCTTCCGCGGCAACAACCCCGCCTTCGTCACCGCCACCGCCGCCCTCGACACCTACTGGCGCGACTCCACCCTCCGCGACCGCACCCTCCGACAGGCCGGACGCGTCGAGAGCGCCCTGCGTGAGCTCACGGCAGGACATGAGCGCCTCGGGATCTCGTACCGGGGCCGCGGCCTGGCGTGGGGGCTGGAGTTCCTGCACGAAGGGCGGGCCCGGGCCGTCTGCGAACGCGCCTTCGAGCTGGGCCTGCTCGTGGAGACCTCCGGTCCGCGCGACGAGGTCGTCAAGCTGCTGCCGCCGCTGACCGTCACCGACGACGAGCTCGACGAGGGCCTCGGCATCCTCGCCCGCGCCGTCCGCCACACCGCCTGACACGCTGACCGAGCCCGAGGCGGGCGACGCCTGCCCCCCCGATCGACCGCCCCTCCCCCGTACGTACGAGAAAGGCCCGCACCGCGATGACCACCGCCCCCGCCCGCCCCGTCGACCCGTACCCCACCCGCGGCACCGAGGAAGCCCTCGTCTACCGCAAGGAACCCGTCGTCTGGTCCGAGGAGGGCACGCCCGGCCCGTTCTGGCCGCGCGAACTCGAGGACTACGAGCGCAACGGCTTCTTCGCCGTCGACGCCCTCGTCACCCCCGAAGAGGTCACCGAACTCCGCGCGGAACTCGACCGCCTGGTCACCGACCCCGAACTCCGCAACGACGAACGGGCCATCGTCGAACCCCGCACCCAGGAAATCCGCTCCGTCTTCGAAGTCCACCGGATCAGCGAGGTCTTCGCCCGCCTCGCCACCGACCCCCGACTCGTCGACCGCGCCCGACAGATCCTCGGCTCCGACGTCTACATCCACCAATCACGGATCAACGTCAAGCCCGGCTTCGGCGCCAGCGGCTTCTACTGGCACTCCGACTTCGAGACCTGGCACGCCGAAGACGGACTCCCCCTGATGCGCACCGTCTCGGTGTCGATCGCACTGACCCCGAACTTCACCACCAACGGCAGCCTCATGATCATGCCCGGCTCCCACCGCACCTTCCTCGGCTGCGCCGGCGAGACCCCCAAGGACAACTACAAGCGATCCCTGCAGATGCAGGACGCCGGCACCCCCTCACGCAAGGCACTCACCACCTTCGCCGAAGCCTGCGGAATCGAACACTTCACCGGCGACGCCGGATCCGCCGTCTGGTTCGACTGCAACGCCATGCACGGCTCCGGCGACAACATCACCCCCTTCCCCCGCAGCAACGTCTTCCTCGTCTTCAACAGCGTCGAAAACGCACCCGAACTGCCCTTCGCCGCCCCCGTCCGCCGCCCCTCCTACATCGCCGCCCGCGAGACCACCCCCCTCGGCTGATCCCGGTGGACCTCCGAGTGAACCTCCGACGCGGAAAGGGCCTCATGGACCGGCTCCCCTCCCTCGACCGCCGCCGATTCCTCACCCGCTCGCTGGGCATAGGAACCCTGGTCGCCGCCCCGGCCCTCCTCGGCGCCTGCACCCGTACCGAGATCGGCGCCGACGGCCCCGGCGGGGACGCGGACCTGCTGGAGAAGCTGCGGAAGCAGGGCCACGTCCGGGTCGGCTTCGCCGGCGAGGCACCGTACGGCTTCCAGGACGGCGGCGAACTCGCCGGCGAGGCACCCACCCTCCACCGGGAGATCTTCACCGCCCTCGGCATACCCGAACTCAAGCCCACCCTCACCGAGTTCGGCGCCCTCATCCCCGGACTGCTCGCCGGACGGTTCGACGTCGTCAGCGCCGGCATGGCCATCACCCCCGAACGCTGCGCCAAAGTCGCCTTCTCCGAACCCGAGTTCGTCTCCCCCACCGCGCTCATGGTCCGCAAGGGCAACCCGAAGGGCCTGAGCGACCTCGCCTCCTGCGCGGCGAAGAACGCGCGCGTAGGTGTCCTCACCGCCGCCGTGGAAGCCTCGTACGCGAAGGCGGCGGGCGTCCCGGAGGGCTCGGTGAGAACGCTGGGCAAGCAGCAGGACGGCCTCGACGCCCTGCTCGCAGGCCGGATCGACGCCTTCGCCCTCACCGGCATCTCGCTGCGCTGGCTCGCCCGCACCAACGAGGGCAAGGCCGTGGAGGTCCTGGAGCCGTTCGTGCCGAAGATCGACGACGTCGAGCAGTACAGCCCTGGCGGGGCCGTCTTCCGGCCGGGCGCCACAACGCTGCGCGACGCGTTCGACACCGAGCTCACCAAGATCGCCGGCGACCCGGCCCGCTACGTACGACTGATCGGGAAGTACGGCTTCACCGAGCGCGAAGTACCGCCGAGCACCCTGCGCACCGCCGATCTCTGCACAGCGTGACGGTCCTGGGCCTGCATGACGCCACCTGCCTCTCCGAGGTGTACCGCGCCGTGCTGAAGAGCTTCACCCTGGCCGCCGCCGTCTTCCTGCCGGCGAGCCGGCCGACGTCCCTGCTCGCCCGCCGACCGGAGGCCCGCCTTGCCCACTGAGATCACCGCCGGAACGCACGTGTCCGGCTCTTCGGACAAGGTCCGCTTCACCCGGGTCACGAAGCGTTTCGGTGAACTCACGGTCCTCGACGGGCTCGACCTGGCGGTCTCCTCCGGAGAGAAGGTGACCCTGATCGGCCCGAGCGGTTCCGGGAAGACGACCATCCTGCGGCTCCTGATGACGCTGGAGCGGGTCACGGACGGCGTGATCCACGTGGACGGGGAGCCCTTCTCGCACATGCAGCTCGGCCCCGGCGGGGAGCTCGTTCCGGCGAGCGAGCGCTATCTGGCCCCGCGCCGCCGACGGATCGGCATGGTGTTCCAGCAGTTCAACCTCTTCCCGTACATGAGCGTCCTGGCGAACGTCATGGAGGCACCGCTGCACGTCCTGGGACTGGACAGGGACGCGGCCGCCGCGCGTGCCCGGGAGCTCCTCGGCCTCGTCGGTCTCGCCGGGAAGGAGGACGCCCACCCGACCAGGCTCTCCGGCGGCCAGCAGCAGCGCGTCGCCATCGCCCGCGCGCTCGCGATGCGCCCGGAGATCCTGCTTCTGGACGAGGTCACTTCCGCACTCGACCCCGAGCTGGCGGCGGAGGTCCTGGACGTCCTGCGGGACGTGGCCGCCGGCACCGACATCACGATGCTCTGCGTCACCCACGAGATGGGCTTCGCCCGGGACGTCTCCGACCGGATCCTGATGTTCGACCACGGGCACGTGCTCGAAGCGGGACCGCCCGGACAACTCCTCGACGCCCCGGAGCACGAGCGGACCCGGGCCTTCCTCGGAACGATCCGGTGAGCGCCCGCTCGCAGAGCCGACCGCCCGGGTGGTGCCGTCCGACGGCGCCGGGCGGTCCTCCCGTCAGATACGTGCGAGGGCGGCGGCGCCGAAGGAGACGTCGAAGCGGTCGCACCAGATGCTGACGCTGGTGTACTGGGACCAGTCGACATCAGCGGGCAGCGCGTAGTTCTGGTCGCCCTTGTTTCCCTTGAGCTTGGCGAGCGTGACGTGACGGCCGTCGTCGAAGACGTGCCAGCCGGCCTTTCCTTCCACGACCGCGGCGTCGCTCAGGACGATCCGGAGGTCGGGTCCGTTGCTCGTGTCGAGCCCCTCGATCCGCAGGGTATGGGTGCCGTCCGCGAGACGGACCACCTTCGCCGTGCCGGAGGTGTCGTGCTCGTGGCTGATGAAGGATCCCTCCGCGACGGTCGTCGGACCGGCCGGTGCCGGGGCGGACGACGTGGTGGCGGAGGCGGTGGGGGCGGTGGGGACCGCTGCCTCGGTGGGGGGCGCGCTCGTGGGAAGAGCCTCGTTCACCGTCTCGTCCACCCACAGGGTCCACGGCTTGAACCACATCAGGGCTGCGGCCGCCACCACCGCGGCGACACCGCCCCACAGTGCCCACTTGCTTCGGCGTCCCACGGTGTTCTCCTCCGGTTCGACATCACTGTTGCCCCCATCCAACGCGACCCGCCCGCTGCGGAGAAGGCGTAGCGGATGACGAATCCCTTACGGCCGGGGCCGGTTCAGAAGTAGTGCTGGAGCAGGGTGGTGGCGTCGACGGTGCCGAGCAGGTGCGGCCGGTCGTCCTCGTAGTCCACGACGACGACGAGCTGGCTCCCGGTGCGTTCCATGACGGCCGCCATGTGCAGGGGCGACGCATCGGGGCTGACGACCGGCGGTACCGGCGAGCGCGCGGGCAGGATGTCGACCAGCAGCAAGGCGGCGGCCCTGGCCCGGACCGTCTCGTCGAAGGCCCGGTCCCCGACTGCGGCGAGCAGGGGGTCGTCCCGCACGGGCCGGGGCAGGGCGGCGCTGAGGATCGTCGTCGGCTGGACGGCGGCCAGCGGGTGGCCGTCCGCGCTGACCACGACGAGCGCCGGGGACCGTTCACGGACCAGCAGCTCCACGACCTCTTCCAGACAGGCGTCGAGAGGGATGGGAGTGCAGGGCCACACGAGATCACGTGCGCGCACGCGGAACCACCTCGCTGGTGCTCACCTTCTTCCCGGAGGAAGACGTGGTGGCGACGCCGGTGTCGACCAGGTCGTCGACGTGGAAGAGACGGGCGATGGGGACGTCGGTGCTGCTGTGGGCGATGATCGAGAAGGCGATGCAGACGGCGATGAGCGTGTACGCCGCCTGGCCCTGCGGGATGCCGGCCTGGAGGACGAGCAGTCCGTAGACGACCGACGCGAAGCCCTTCGGTCCGAACCAGGCGGCGACGAGCTTCTCCCTGCGGTCGATCCGCGTGCCCCACAGGGAGAGCAGCAGCGAGCCGGGCCGGATGAGCACGATGGCGAGGATCGCGGCCACGTAGCCGCCCCACGACAGGTCGCCGAACAGCTGCGGGGTCAGCAGGGCGCCGAAGACCAGGAGTGCGGCGAACTTGGCCAGCTCCGCCAGTGCCTCGCCCAGCGGCTCGAACGCCTTGTGGGACTCCGGGGCGACAGAGGCGAGGACCGCGCCCGCGGAGAAGGCCGCGAGGTAGGGGTTGGCGTGGGTGAGGTGGCAGGCGGCGTACAGGATGACCCCGGTGGCCAGCGGCAGCAGGGGCTGCAGCTTGGGCTCGGCGCCGAGGTGGGGCAGGCGTACGAGCCCGTTGACGATCAGCGGGAGCAGGACGCCGAAGGCCAGACCGAGGCCGAGCTCCAGGGCGATGGATCCGTACGACGCTTCCGCACCCGCGGCGGTCGGCCCGGCGGCGGCGATGAGGATCAGGACCACCGGCAGGGCGAGACCGTCGTTGATGCCGCTCTCCACGTTCAGCAGCTCCCGCAGGCGGGCCGGGACCTCCTTGCGGCCCACGATCGCGGAGGCGAACACCGGGTCCGTCGGCGCCAGGACCGCACCGACGAGGAACGAGGTCGTCCAGTCGAGGCCCACGAGGTAGTGGGTGACCAGCGCCATGCCGACGCAGGCGAGCGGCATGCCAAGGCCGAGCGCCCGGGCCGGGTTGCGCCAGTTGGCCCGCAGCTTGGCGAAGGAGACGTGCATGCCGTCGGTGAAGAGGACGGCGAAGAGGGCGAGGTCGGCGGTGACCGACACGATCTCGCTCTCCGGTGTGATGTGGATCAGTCCGAGAAAGCCGTCACTGACCAGTGCTCCGCCCACGAGGAAGAGCAGCGATGTCGACAGGACGGTGCGGGCTGCGAGCCCGGACAGCAGGACCGCGACGAGCAGCGCGGCCCCGAAGACGGCGACGAGCACCATGGCAGGAGGTCCCCCGATCGGCAGAAAAGACACGTGTCCCTGGTTCGCCGACCAGACTTCCCGGCACACCTCAGGGAAACTTACACCTTCCCTACGCGGCATTGACAGGGCCCTGATCCGCATCACACGCGCATGCTGATTGCCGGGGAACGGCAGGCTGGGAGACCTGGAACCGCCTGTGACCGCCACCTCCTCGGATCTTCGGGGGATCCACGGGTGCCACCGGAGTCCGGCGGGAACACGCCTGTCAGGAAGCCCATCGCGGCAGTCGGTGGAGGGGCACCATGAGTCACTTCCCGGATGACCGAAGGAGCCTGGCGGCGATCGAGCGCGATCTCTCGCGGGACGATCCGGATCTCGTCGCCCGCATGGACACGCTCAATCAGCGGTTGGCCGAGCAGCAGGGCGCCCGGCTCGCCGAACCGACGCCTCGACGTGACCGTCGGGTGGTCCTGGCCGTCGTCCTCGGCGCCGTCGCCCTGCTGGCCCTGCTGCTGACCGCGGTGCTCGGCTCGTCGTCCTCCCGGGGAGGGGACGAACCCGGTGGCCGGCCGGCGGCCGTCTCCACGACATCGAGCCGGGCCCGCGTCATGCCCGCGGGCTTCTGAAGATCTGTGCCACGAGCAACCCCGCGAGCAGAGCCCAGGGCAGGTACGCGGGGCCTGCGGCGGTCCAGGTGACGGCGGACAGCCCGCAGACGACCACGAACACCGTCACCAACCCGCGTGGCTCGCGCAGGAACCCCCATGCCTCGCGGGCGCTCCCAGGCGTCTTCGCTTCACGGAAGGCGGTACGCATCACGAGGACGGCCACGACCACGGCTGTCCCCAGCAGGGCCGAGGCGAACTCGCCTGTCACCTGCCGCGCCCGGGAGCAGCGTCCGTCTGGTAGCAGTCGGGGATGCCGTCGCCGTCCTCGTCACGGTTCTCGGCCTCGTACAGCCGTTTGTAGGTGCGGTTGCGGCGGCGCAGGAGGAAGGCGGCGAGGGCGGCGGCGGTGAGGGAGCCGATGAGGACGGCGGCCTTGACGTGTTCGGCCTGGGCCGGGTCGGGGAAGGCGAGTTCGCCGATGAGGAGGGCGACGGTGAAGCCGATGCCGGCGAGGGTGGCGAGCCCGAGGACGTCGGCCCAGGCGAGGCCGGGGTTGAGCTCGGCGCGGGTGAAGCGGGCGGCGAGGTAGGTGCCGAGGAAGATGCCGAGGATCTTGCCGACGACAAGGCCGATGAGGACGGCCAGGGGTTCGGGGTCGGTGAAGACGTGCCGGAGGGCGTCGCCGGAGACGCTGACGCCGGCAGCGAAGAGGGCGAAGAGGGGAACGGCGACGCCGGCGGAGAAGGGGTGGACGAGGTGGGAGACCCGGCCGCCCGGCGACGCGTCCTCTCCCTTGTCACGGACGGTGCGCAGGATGAGGCCCATGGCGACGCCGGCGACGGTGGCGTGGACACCGGAGTTGTACATCAGTGCCCAGATCACGACGCCGAGCGGCACGTACCACCACCAGCCGCGGACCCGGAAGCGCTGGAGGACGTAGAAGAGGACGAGGCCCGCGAACGCCCCGCCGAGGGCCCAGAGGTTCAGGTCGGAGGTGAAGAAGATCGCGATGATGACGATGGCGCCGAGGTCGTCGACGACCGCGAGGGTGAGCAGGAAGGCGCGCAGGGCAGAGGGGAGGTGGGTGCTGATGACCGCGAGGACGGCGAGGGCGAAGGCGATGTCGGTCGCCATCGGCACGGCCCACCCCTCCAGCGAGCCGCCACCCGCCCTCGCGGTGAGCACGTAGAGGACGGCGGGGACGGCCATGCCGCACAGGGCGGCGACGACGGGCAATGCGGCGGTGGCAGGGGTCCGCAGCTCGCCGACGACGAGTTCGCGCTTCAGCTCGATGCCGGCGACGAGGAAGAAGACCGCCAGGAGGCCGTCGGCGGTCCAGTGGCCCACGGAGAGGTCGAGGCCGAGGGCCGGTATGCCGAAGTGGAAGTCCCGTATCGACTCGTAGGCGTCGCTCCACGGGCTGTTCGCCCAGACCAGGGCGACCACGGCAGCGGCAAGGAGCACCAGTCCGCCGACGGTCTCGGTGCGCAGCGCCTCGGCGATCGCCTGGCGTTCGGGCCAGGGCAGGAGTCCGAAGACGGTCTTGCGGGGGCGCGCCTGAGTCATGGGGAGAGTTCCTCCGGGGCGTATCGGCAGACGGGCGCACAGGCCCACGGACGCCGACCAGACTTCCCGGCACACCAGCATCGTGAATCTTGATGCGTTCTTCACAGCCTATCGGCTGACTGTGGCTCTCACCAGGGCGTCCTGCGGTGGGTGACGGAAGCGAAAAGGTGAGGGTGCCCGTGTCCTCCAAGGCGCGAGGTGGACACGGGCACCCTCGGGAGCCGGGCCGCCGGGGGGGCGGTCAGACGGTGGTCTTCACCGGCTCCTGGTCGGTGTCCCCGTCGGTGTCCTCGTCGGTGCCGAGGCCGGCGTCGCGGCGCTTGGCGAAGGCGAGGAAGGAGTTCAGCTCCCGCTTGACGACGGGGGCGAGGAGGTACAGGCCGATGATGTTGATGACGGCGAGCATGAAGAGCACGGCGTCGGCCATGTCGATCAGGGTCTTCAGGGTGAGCAGCGCACCCGCGACGGCGAAGACCGTGTAGACGACCTTGTAGGTGATCTCGCTGGCGCGGCTGCGGCCGAAGAGGTGCGTCCACGCCTTGAGGCCGTAGTAGCCCCAGGTCAGCACGGTGGAGATCGCGAACAGGATGACCGCGATGGTGAGGATGTACGGGAACCAGGGCAGGACCGTGCCGAAGGCGTCGGAGGTGATGGTGACGCCGCCGATGGAGTCGCCGCCGCTGCGGACCTCGACGTAGCTGGCGGGGTTGGCGATGACGATGGTCAGCGCGGTCATGGTGCAGATGACGACGGTGTCGATGAAGGGCTCCAGGAGGGCGACCAGGCCCTCGCTGGCGGGGTGCTTCGTCTTGACCGCGGAGTGGGCGATCGGGGCGGAGCCGAGGCCGGCCTCGTTGGAGAACGCGGCCCGCTTGAAGCCGATGATCAGCGCGCCGAGGACACCGCCGGCGACGCCCTGGGGGTTGAAGGCGCCCTCGATGATCGTGGAGACGGCGGCGGGGACGGCCGTGACGTTGACGGTGATGACCACGAGGCAGGCGGCGATGTAGATGCCGGCCATGGCGGGGACGAGCTTGCTGGTGACGGAGGCGATGGAGCGGATGCCGCCGAGGAGCACGATGCCGACGATGGCGGCGATGAGGATGCCGAAGAACAGGGCGCCCGCGGAGGAGCCCATGATGCCGTTCTCGCCGCCGGTGACGGAGACGAGCTGGGCGTAGGACTGGTTGACCTGGAAGAGGTTGCCGCCGAAGAGGCCGAAGAACAGGACCATGAAGGAGGCGAGGACCGCGAGGACCTTGCCGAGGGTCTTGCCGTTCTTGCCGAAGCGTTCGGCCAGGCCCTTGGGCAGGTAGTGCATCGGGCCGCCGGAGACGGTGCCGTCGGCGTGCACCTCGCGGTACTTCACGCCGAGGGTGACCTCGACGAACTTGGTGGCCATGCCGAGCAGGCCGCACAGGACCATCCAGAAGGTGGCACCGGGGCCACCGATGGACACGGCGACGGCGACACCGGCGATGTTGCCGAGGCCGACCGTGCCGGAGACGGCGGCGGTGAGGGCCTGGAAGTGGTTGACCTCGCCCGCCGATCCCTTCTCGTCGTACTTGCCGCGCACCACGTTCACGGCGAGGCGGAACTTGCGCAGCTGGATGAAACCGAACCAGCCGGTGAAGACGAGGCCGGCGACGACGAGCCAGGCCACGATGAGCGGAAGCTCGGCGCCGGCGACGGGCACGGAGTAGAAGACGCGCTCGCCGAGCCAGGTGGCTATCGGCTCGAAGAATCCGCTGACGGCTTCGTCGACGGACTGGGTGAAGGAATCGAGTGACACGGTGGGGACCTCAGGTGCGCAGGACCGGCGTGCGGGAGGCGTGCCGGTATGGGTGTGCGGTCTGTGAGCGAACGCCGTTGTCCGATCGGCGAGCGGGTGAAGGTCTCCGCGGACTCGGAGAGTGATCACCTCGGTCGTACGGCCGGGTCTCGCCCGGCCGCCCCCGAAGGTGGCGAGGGGTGGTGCCACCTGCGGAGTTGCGCATTCCTAACACAGACCACACACCTTTACCTGTGAGGCAAATCACAGAACTGTCAGTGACATGGAGAATTGCCTGCAGGCGTGATGCGACCGTTATGCGGACACCGTGATCCGTTCAGAGGGCATGTATTTCTGCACGTCAGCAGCGTGCGAGGGATACGCGCCTGTCTCCCGCACGGCTCGCGGCCGCGTCGGTGAAGGGCCGGCTCATCCTGCGAGCGCGCCGCTATCGCCCAGGCCCGGTCGCAGAGCCGTCCTCCGTGCCGTCGTGCTCGTCCGGCGCCCGTCCGGGGACGAAGGGAAGCGTCTCGGCATCGGCGTCGGCGGCGTCGGCGAGGGCCTCGGCGGCGGCTTCCGCCGCCTTCGCCGCGTCGTCCGCGGCTTCGGCCGCGGCCTTGTCCTCGGCGGACGTCTTCCGGGTCGCCGGGGACTGGGGCAGTGCCTCGTTGAAGGCGCGCGACACGCCCTGGAGCGCGGTGGTGACCTCGCCGGGGATCACCCAGAACGTGCTGCCGGCGCCCTGGGCGAGCTGGGGCAGCGTCTGCAGGTACTGGTAGGCGAGGAGCCCCGGGTCGGGGTCGTTGCGGTGCACGGCCTGGAAGACCTCGTCGATCGCGCGGGACTGCCCCTCCGCCTTCAGGATCTCGGCGGTGCGGTTGCCCTCCGCCCGCAGGACCGCGGCCTGCTTGTCCCCCTCCGCCGTGAGGATCTGCGACTGCCGCTGCCCCTCCGCGCCCAGGATCGCCGCCCGCTTGTCCCGCTCGGCGCGCATCTGCTTCTCCATCGCGTCCTTGATGGACTGCGGAGGGTCGATGGCCTTGATCTCCACCCGGTTCACCCGCAGCCCCCACTTGCCGGTGGCGTCGTCGAGCACGCCGCGCAGCTGGCTGTTGATGGTGTCGCGCGAGGTCAGGGTCCTCTCCAGGTCCATCGAGCCCACGACGTTGCGCAGGGTGGTGACCGTGAGCTGTTCGACGCCCTGGAGGAAGTCGGCGATCTCGTAGGCGGCCGCTCGCGGGTCGGTGACCTGGAAGTACAGGACGGTGTCGATCTCGACGACCAGGTTGTCCTCGGTGATGACCGGCTGCGGCCTGAAGGAGACCACCTGTTCCCTCAGGTCGATGACCGGGTAGACCCGGTCGATGTAGGGGATGACGAGGTTGAGCCCCGGCCTCAGCGTGCGCCGGTAGCGGCCGAGGCGTTCGACGTTGCGGGCGCGGGCCTGCGGCACGATGCGTACCGCGCGTATGACGGTGAACACGGCGAGTGCCGCGAGGATCAGGCCGGCGACGAGCACTCCGGACACGTCCATGGCTCTCACTCCCTGGGGTAGACGACGGCCGTTGCTCCGTCGATCTCCATGACGTCGACGGTCGCGCCCGGCGGGATCACCAGCGCCTCGTCGTAGGCGCGCGCCGTCCACTCCTCGCCGCCGATCCGGACCCGGCCGCCCGCCCCCGTGACCTCCGACACGACGTGGGCGGGCTGCCCCACCAGCGCGTCCACGCCGAACCTCTCGGACGGGGTCCTGCCCAGGCGGCGCACCGCCGCGGGGCGTACGAACAGCAGGCTGACAGCGGCGAGGACGGCGAAGACCACGAACTGCAGCGGGGGCGGGAGGCCCAGAGCGGCGGTTCCCGCCGTGACGGCGGCAGCGGCGCCGAGGATTCCGAGCGCGGCGGTGAGGGTGAAGATCTCCGCCACGGCCAGCGCCCCCGCGACGATCAACCAGACGAGCCAAGGATCCATGACGCACTCCCGGCAGGATGCGGCCCTGTGAGGGGTTCACCTGAGCAGCACCTTTTGTGTCGGTTTACCCCGCTTGATGCCGCCGCACGCCTGGCCGCCCCGTCTCGCCGTGCTCAGCGGACGTCGCCGTGCCGACGGCCGACGCGGCGTGCCGTCCGGCGGGGCGGGCGAGCAGGTGACGGGGGTCGGTCGCCCGGGTGATCGCCGTTTCCACCGCGGTGATGCGGTCGGCGAGCAGGCCAAGGGCGGCGACCGCCCGGGACAGGGGGTCGTCGGAGGCGCCGCCCAGGGCCCGGGTGCGGGCGTGGGCGGCGGTGATCTCGGCCCATCGGGCGGCCTGTGCCGGGGTGAGGGTGCCGCGGAGCTCGGCGAGCTTGAGGAGGTTGGCCTCGGCGTCGGTGGTGAGGGTCTGGGCCTCGGCGGTGTAGTGGTCGTCGACGAGCGCGGAGAGTTCGGCGTCGTTCATGGCGGGCGAGAGGCGGGCGGCGATCTTGTTCATGCTGCGGTACGAGCCCTGGAGCCGGAAGGGCGGTTCGGTACGGGCCTCGTCGGAGCGGGCGGCGGAGGCGATGTACTCGGCGTTGACGGCCAGGACGGTCTCGCGCGCGGTCAGCAGATGCCGGAGGACGGCGAGGATCTGGTCGAGCTCGGCCGGGGCGTAGGGGTGGGCGAGGCGGTCGCGGCGCGCGGTCGGGTCCCCCGCCGCCAGGCGGACGAGCAGCTCCACGTCCGTGCGCTCGCGGCCGGTGAGCGGGGCGAGCACCGGGTTCGAGGTGAGGGCGTTCTCGACGAAGCTGAGGGCGAAGGCGTCCTCCTTGCCGGTGAGGACGTCGCCGAGGTTCCAGACGTCGGCGCGGTTGGCGAGCATGTCGGGGACGCGGAAGGCGTGCCCGGACTCGGTGTACGGGTTGCCGGCCATGCAGACGGCGAAACGCTTGCCGCGCAGGTCGTGGCCGTCGAGCGTACGGGTGGTGTCGCACAGGGGGATGAACCTCTGCAGGAACTCCGGCGAGCAGTGCTGGATGTCGTCGAGGTACAGCAGGACGTTGTTGCCCGCCGCGAGCGCGAAGGCGATCTTCTCCAGTTCCCGGCGGGCGGCGGCGTCGGGTGCCTCGGCGGGGTCGAGGGTGACCGTGCGCTGCCCCAGCGCCGGGCCGTCGATCTTGACGAGGAGCAGCCCGAGGCGGTCGGCGACGTACTCGATGAGCGTGGTCTTTCCGTAGCCGGGCGGGGACAGGAGCAGCAGGAGGCCGTGTGAGTCGCTGCGCTTGCCGTCGCCCGCCGCGCCGAGCTGCTTGGCGAGGTTGTCTCCGACGAGCGGGAGATAGACGTCGTCGACGAGCCGGTTGCGGACGAAGGACGGCATGACCCGGGGGCGGTACTCGTCCAGGCGGAGCCGGGCGTGTTCCGCGTCGACGAGGGCCCGCCGTCGCTGCTGGTAGGCACGATGGGCGGGTACGTCGTCGGCGGCGAAGGCCGCCGTCCTGGCCAGGAACTCGTCGAGACGGATGTCCAGGGTGCGGTCCGTCAGCCTCGGGTGGCTGCCGAGGAGGCCGGTGACCTTCGCCGTGGCCGCGCCCCCGCTCTCGTAGCGTTCGAGGGCCGGGCACAGTTCGACGGCGACCGCCTCGGCGAGCACGTCCGCGTCGAGGTCGTCGCCGGACGCGGACGCGTAGGCCGTGAGCCAGGCTTCGACGTGCTGCCGGCGGGCGCCGGGCGTGGTCAGAGCGGCGAGGGAGTCGTCGTACCCGGAGGCGGCGACGGCGTGGCGGAACTTCTCCAGGAGCGCGCGGACCGGAGTGGATACGACGAACCCGGCCGGTTCGGCGGCGAGTTCCTCGACGAGGTACGCGGCGGCGGCCGGATCGCCGATCTCCTCGGTCAGGTCCCGCCGCAGGCCGTCGAGGACCGACCCGGAGCCGAAGAGGTCGCGGGCCCGGGTGAGGGAGGTCGCCCGCTCGGCCCACTGGACGCGGTCCTCGGCGGTCGCGGCGTGGGCCCAGTGGAGCTGGGCGGCCGCCCTTGCCCGGCCCGGGTGCCTCAGCAGTCCCGCCATCCCGTGGACGCCGAGGAGCGCCTTCAGGATGAGCGCCGCGTCATGGTCGTGGACGCCCCGCTCGTACCCCTCGTCGTAGGCGCCCTCCGCCGCCCGCAGGGCGAGCGCGTGGAGGTCCTCGGCGGCGAGGCGGTCGGCACCGTGCTCGGCGAGGAGGCGGGCGGCCAGGTGCTCGGAGCGGTAGACCTCCGGGGACTCGGAGGGCAGGGGGCGGTTCCAGAAGCGGCCGGTGTCGGCGAGGGCCGGGTCGGTGACGGGCACCCGGTAGTCCGTGCCGGTCAGGGCGACGACCAGGGTGTCTCCCGACGGGACGACGGTGAGTTCGGTCGTCCGGCGGTTGACGGCGAACCGGTGCCGGCCGAGCCGGATCGTGTCCCCTCCGTCGGAGTACAGGTCGGTGCGGTCCCGCAGCGCGCGTCCGGCCTCCTGCCGGGCGGCGGCGAGCCGGCTCTCCAGCTCCTCCGCCCGCGTCCCGTCCCCGAGGTCCCGCAGCGCGGCCGCGGTGCGCCTGACCTTGGCGACCATCGGGTCGGACGCGAAGTACGCGTGGACCTCGTCCCGGTCCTTCAGGGCCACGGAACGGCGGGCGACCGCCTCCAGCACCCTCCCGGCCGAGTCGGCGAGCCGCTCCGCCTGCCGGGCACGGGCGTCCTGGAGGGACTCTCTCCGCGCCGAAAGGGCTTCGTGGATCTCCGCGCGCTTCTCGGCCAGCTCGTCGAGGAGCCCTTCGGATTCGGAGAACCGCGCCTCCAGGTTCTCCAGCTGGACCATCAGGCGGCCCAGCTGCTCGTCGCACGCCTCGGGGGTGTCGGCCGCGGCAAGGGCGCTGGTGACGGTCTGCCCGAGCAGCGCGAGTTCGGCGGCGAACTCCGCGGCGCCTTCCCGGTCGAGGAGTTCGGCGCGCCGGGTGGTGAGGACGGCACGGGCGCGGTTCAGGGCTCCGAGGACGTCGGCGATCCGGGCGAGGATCGAGGTACGGACGGTGGCGTCCGCGATGTCGAGGCCGGTGATGATCTCGCTGAGGGCCCGCAGCGCGAGGGCCTGTCCGTCGATCCGGTCGCCGACGGGGCCGGCGTCGGCGGCGGTGACCAGCTCCCCTGCCTGGACGGCGAGTTCTTCGGCCTCCGCGTGCTGAGGGGCGAAGGCGTCGTCACGGCCGAGGAAGAGCACGGCCCGCCCGGCGGCGGAGACGATGTCGCCCTCGATCTCGGCCGCCAGGGACTCGATCGCGTCGGCGTCCGCGTACCGCATCTCCTTGAGCGTCACCACATGGCCCTGGGCCTGGCGCAGTTCGGTGATGCGGGAGATCCATTCCGCCGCCGTGGCGGGGGCTTCGCCGTGGATCCGCCGCGACAGCCGGGCGGCCCCTTCGGCGGCCTCCGCGAGGGCTTCCGCCGCCTGGCGGGTGAGGGCGGTGACGGTCTCGAACTCGTCGAGGACCTGCGTGAGGGTGTCGAGCAGTCCGGTCAGCGGGGTGCGGAGGTCTCCGGCCGCCGGATCCCCCAGCCAGTGGTGGACATCGCCCGCGCGGACGCACGCGGCGAGGAGCACCTCGTACACCTCGCCGGCGGGTGCCGGCTCGGTGGCCTGCCGGGCGATCGACAGGCAGTCGGAAATGCCCCGGACGAGATCGGCGTTGCCGATGCGCCCCAGGGGCCCGTCGCCGGTGGGTGTCGCGCCGACGTCGGAGAGGTACGGCGTCCTCCAGACCTGCACCTGGTGGACGCGTCCGGGCTCTCCACCGCCGTCGCGCAGGAGCAGCATCGTCCCGTCGTCGAGCAGCGCGTGCCCGTGACCGGAAAGGGGAGTGGTGACCTCCTTCCGGATCAGGTTGTACGGCAGGAGCAGGACACGGCCCTCGGCCTGGTCCTCGAAGACGTACAGGAGGTCCTCGCCGTTGGGGGAACGGATCACCCGGTCGAAGGCGAGGCCTTCGGTGTCGGCGTCGAAGGTCTTCACGGTGCCGGTGGCGAGGCAGTAGCCGCCGGGGAACACGAGGCCGGCGTCCTCGGGCAGGCGCAGGCACGCCTGCCCGAGGCCGTCGAGGCGGGAGACCGTCCCGGTGAGGGTGTTGAAGACGAGGTGCCGCCGGACCTCTTCCTTGTAGGGGCGCACCCGCACGAGGAGCAGCGGGCCGACGGTCGCGTGGGCGACCTCCGCGTCGGCCAGGGACTGCAGCGGCTCCTCGACCGGCTCGGTGTGGATGCCTTCGGCGGTCTCGGTGTCGTTCTCCGTCTTCAGGGTCAGGGCCCCGCCGACCGTGGAGACGAAGAGGCGGCCGCCGCCGACCGCGATGTGCGGGAAGCGGCCGGGTACGTGGTCCTCGCGGCCGGCCTCGACCCAGTCGACCTCCTGGGAGGCGGGCAGGACGTGGTCGCGTTCACCCCGGGCGTCGAGGAACCGCGGCACGCCGGAGGGGCCGATCGACCAGCGCAGGACGCGCAGGTCCCCCGGCTTCTCCCCCACCTGGAAGACGGCGAGCAGACGACCCTCGACGCGGCGCAGCCGCAGCAGGCGGGCACCCCGGAAGTAGCGGTGCAGGGCCCCGAACTCCCGGCGGAAGCCGGGGTCGTCGAGGAGGCCGGGGACGGCGTCCTCGGGCAGCGGGTTCAGGTCCCGGTCGTACAGGGTGAAGACGTCGGCGACGGCGGGCCCTGAGCCGTCCGAGGCCGCGGTGTGGCGGCCCAGGAGGAGCAGGTCGCCCCCGACGGCGACCGCGTCCCGGGGCACGGAGGCGTGCTCGGTCCGGAGGCTTCCCGTACGGACGAGGGTCAGCTCTCCCGACCCGAACTCCGCGATCCGCGCGGCGTTCAGGGCCTCGGCGCGCCGGGCGAGTTCGCCCGCCTGGGCGGTGAGGCGGTCGCGCAGCACCGCGTACGTGTCCCGGTCGATTCCGGTGCTCATCCTCGTCTGCTCCCTGTACCGTGATGATGGGCGGGTCCGGCGCCGGTGACTCCCCCGTTCGCCGGCACCGGACCCGTTCTGACCGTCCCCCCGTGGGCGGTCAGCTGGTGGCCGCGCCGTTCAGCGCGGCGGTCTCCGCCGGAGCGGCGCCCTGCGTGGGCACCTCCAGCAGGCCGGAGTTCATGACCTTGGTGAGGAGCGCGGAGACGCTCAGGTTCTGCACGTCGGTCGTGGACAGGGATCCGAGCACCTTGGTGAGGTCCTCGGTGAAGGAGCCTTCGCCGTTCAACCAGGGCCCTGCGAGGGCCTGCGCCGTCCTGGAGTGGTCGACGAAGCCGTCCACGGACTTGCCCAGGGCGATGGACTGCACGAGCCGGTCGAGGAAGACGGACTCCCCGCCGACGATGTTGATGTCCGCGTTCTCCAGACCGGTGGCCAGGACGGTGGCCTGCGCCTCGGCCACCTGGCGCTGGACGTCGAGCCCGGCGAGCCGGATGTCCTTCTCGGCCTCCAGGCGGAGGCGGTACTCCTCGTGGGTGCGGGACGCCTCGTCGAAGGCGGCGACGGCGACGGCCTTCTGGTTGAGGCCCTCGGCCTCCGCCTTCAGCTTCTCGCCGATCGCGGTGGCCTCGGCCAGTGCCTTGGCCCGCAGGCCCTCGGCCTCGGCGCGCAGCCGGGCCTCGGTGGCGTCGGCCTCGGCGCGGCCGGCCTTCTCGATGGCGCCGGCCTCCTTCTCCCGGACCTGGACGGCGGCGAGACCTTCGGCCGCCGCCTCGGCCTGGATGCCCTCGGCGAGCCGGATCTTGGCGCGGGCGTCCATGTCGGCGGCCTTGTGACGGGCCTCGGCCAGGGTCAGTTCCTCGGCGGCCCGGTGGACCGCGGCCTGCTCGGCGGCCTCGGCGGCCTTGATGTCCTTGACGAGCTTCTCCTGGGCCTCGGCCTCCGCGGCGATGACCAGCGCCTGCCGCTCCCGCTCCGCCTCCTCCACGGTCCGCAGCCGCTTGATGGACTCCTCCTGCTCGGCCACGGTCCGGTCGACCGCGACCCGCTCCCGGATCACCTCGGCGATGTCCCGGCGCTCGGCCTCCACCTCCTTCTCGGCGGCGATCCGGGTCAGCTCGGTCTCCCGGTCACGGGCGATGACCTCCAGGAGGCGGTCCTTCTCGATCCGCTCGTTCTCGACCGCGATGACCCGCTCGCGGTTCTTCTGCGCGACGACGACCTCGCGGGCCTGGTTCTCCCGCTGCACGCCGAGCTGCTCCTCCGTACGCAGGAACGCGCTCTGGGCCCGCAGCCGCTCCTCCTCCACGACCTTCGCGGTCTCGGCTTCCTCCCGGGCCCGTACGGTCTCGATCTCGCGCTTCTGCTTGATCTCGGCGTCCGCCTGGCGGCGCTCCAGCTCCAGGATCGCCTCGCGGGCGTCCACGTTCTGGCGGGTGATCTCCTTCTGCTCGTGCTGCCGCAGTTCGTTGGTGCGGACGTTCTCGACGGCCGTGAGCTCGGTGATCTTGCGGATGCCCTGGGCGTCGAGGATGTTGCCGGCGTCGAGCTGGGCGAGCGGGGTCTGCTCCAGATAGTCGATCGCCGCGTCCTCCAGGCTGTAGCCGTTGAGGTCGATCCCGATCAACTCGATGATCCGGAACCGCAGTTCCTCGCGCTTGGTGTAGAGATCGGTGAAGTCCATCTGCTTGCCGACCGACTTGAGCGCCTCGGAGAACTTGGCGTTGAACAGCTCCTGGAGCGTGGTCTGGTCGCTGGCGCGGGCCGTGCCGATGGCCTGGGCGACCTTGATGACGTCCTCGACCGTCTTGTTGACCCGTACGAAGAAGGAGATCCGGATGTCGGCCCGGATGTTGTCCCGGCAGATCAGCCCGTCACGGCCCGTCCGGGAGATCTCGATGGTCTTCACCGAGATGTCCATGACCTCGGCCTTGTGCAGCACGGGCAGCACGACCTGCCCGGTGAAGGTGACGTCGACCTTCCGCATCTTGGAGACGATCAGCGCCTTGCCCTGCTCCACCTTGCGGAACAGCCTGCCGACCAGGAACAGCGCCGCCACGGCGACGAGCAGGACAACGGCGACGAGTACGCCGATGCCCGAGGTGATGGCATCCATGAGTGAACCCCGTGTCGATCGAAGAAGAGGACGTACCGGCTCAGACGGAGGTACGAGCGGAATCCGGGTCGGGCACGGCGCTGTCGGCAGCGCCCCGGCGCGGGCCGGCGGACGGCATCCGTCGCCGCCGGCCGAACAGCCGCTTCGTGAGCAGCCAGGACAGCGACAACGCCACCGGAAGCAGGGCCACGGAGAGCAACAGCGACACGGCCCCGGCCAGCCCCGCCCGCTCCAGCAGCACCATGCCGATCAGGTCGAGCACCCAGCCGGTGGCGATCGCGACGGACGCGGCCACCGCGACCGGGACGCCGAACCCCAGCGTCGCCCCATCAGCGTCGAACGCGTCCGGAGTGACGGCACGGCAGAGGACCAGAACCCAGAATCCGATCACTGCGGCAACGGCGGCCGTCAGAACCAGGGAAGGGAATCCGATGGCCGCTCCGACAAACTCGTCCATCCCGCCTCCCCCATGAGCTCCCTGCCGGGTACCGGCATCAGCGCTGCAACGCCTCCGGCCCTGGCAGCATTGTGAAGGGCCGGCAGCGGGTGGCGCATTGCCGAGAACCGGCAATCTTGACGGCGCCTTGATGCCGAGTCACCGATCGGGGCGTCCCCTCAGAAGTCCTTCTTGGGCCAGCCGAGCAGGCGGGCCCCGATCACGGCGGTCTGGAGGGTGTAGCGGCTCGCGGGGTCGGCGGGGTCGGTCCCGGTCAGCCGGTGGATGCGCTCCAGGCGGTAGCTGACGGCCCGCACCGAAAGGTTCAGGTCCTGGGCGGTCCTGGTGGTCACGCACCCGCTGTCGAAGTAGGCGGTGAGCGTGTCGAGGAGCGGTTCGGCGCCTCCGCGGGAGGAGCGCAGGGGGCCGAGGGTGCTGCGGACGAGGTCCTCCATCGCCTGCCGGTCACGGGTGAGGACGGGATAGACGAGGAGGTCGACGGCGTGCAGGACGGGCGCGTCGAGACCGAGGCGGTCGGCGAGCTCGAGGGCGCCCAGCGCCTCCTCGTACGAGTGCACGACGCCCCTGGGCCCGGGCTGGGGCCGGCCGATCGCGGCCTGGCCTCCTCCGGTGGCGGCGAACGCCTGCTTGGCGAAATGGGCGAGGACCTCGGGCTGGTCGCCGGGCGCGACACAGACCATCCGGCCGCCCTTCGTCGTCAGGAGGATGTGCCGGTCACCGAACCTTCCGATCAGGGCCCGCTCGACCTGCTGCGGCACCGGATCCGCCTCCGTGTACGCCTTCGGTCCGCGCGCGACGGCGACCGCGTGCGCCTGGGACAGGCGCAGCCCGAAGCGCTCGGCCCGTTCCGCCGTGCGGCCCAGGTCACTGCGCCCGTACAACAGGTCGTCGATGAACTCCCGGCGCTCGGCCTCCTCCTGCCGGACGGCGAGCCGCTGGGCCCGTTCGAACCCCGTCGAGAAGGCGTCGACGGACTGCTCGACCGCGGCGAGCAGATCCAGGGCGGTCCGTCGGTTCAGCGACTGCTCCGGCCAGGCGGACCTGACCGCGGCCAGATGGCCGCCGATGAGCTCCCGCAGGGCGTGCCCCTCGCGGGCGGCCTCCTCGCCTGCTTCCCGGTTCCGTTCGATCTCCCCCTTGTTCAGGCGTCTTCCGGTGGCCGCCACCTCCGCGAACAACGTCGCGTACTCGGGTGTGTAGTCGTCTGTCATTTTCCGCCCCGCTTCACTTCCGTGCTCGCCGGTCCGCGCCGCCGAGGACGTCGTAGAGGATGAACAGGCCGACGGCTGTGCCCATCAGCCCCAGCCCGATGTAGGCGCACGTGGCGCGCACACCGGAAGAAGCTCCGGTCACCCGGGGAATCTCGTCGACCAGGACGGCCGCGTACACGCACAGGCCGGTGATGCCGAGCAGCGGGGTCGGCCCCCGTGAACCACGCAGGAAGCCCGGCCGCCGGCCGGTCAGCACGGCAACGCTCGGAACGAGGATCACCACAGCGCCACCGGCAAGGAACCCCCAGCTCTGCAGGTTGCTCACGCGGCCGCACCCGGACTCGCACGTCGCCGGCGTTGCCGGTCCACCTCGCACCCGCCGAGCGGCGCCGTGGCCGCCTCCAGGAGGGCGGGCGGGGCGATCGGAATCAGGGCGAGGGGCACGGCCGGGCTCTTTCGGGGCAGGCGGAAGACTGTGCCGACCAGACTTCCCGGCTCACCAGCCCACGATCCTAGTTCAGGGCAGCTCGGTGAAGGCCTCGACCGCCCTGGTCTTGCCGGTCACGACGATGATGTCGCCCGTCGCGACGACCGTCTCCGCCGTCGCGTAGGTGAAGTCCTCGCCGGCTCGCTTGATGCCGACGACCGTCACGCCGTAGCGGCTGCGCACCTGGGACTGGCCCAGGGGCCTGCCGGTCGCCGCGCTCGGGGCGACCGTCTTGACCAGGGCGTAGTCGTCGTCGAACTCGATGAAGTCGAGCATGCGACCGGTGACGAGGTGCGCGACGCGCTCGCCCATCTCGTGCTCGGGCAGGACGACGTGGTGGACCCCGAGACGTTCGAGGATCTGGCCGTGCTGGCGGCTGATCGCCTTCGCCCAGATGTTGGGGACGCCGGCTTCGAGGAGGTTGGAGCTGATGAGGATGCTCGCCTCGATGTCGCTGCCGATGCCGACCACCGCGCTGGTGAACTCGTGGACGCCGAGCTGGCCGAGCACGTCGGGGTCGGTGGCGTCCGCGACGGCGGCGTGGGTGAGCTGGTCGCTGTACTTCTGGACGAGTCGGGAGTCGCTGTCGATGCCCAGGACGTCCCAGCCTCGACGCATCAGCTCGTTGGCGAGGGAGCTGCCGAAGCGGCCGAGCCCGATGACGGCGACGCGTTGGTCCGGCTGCTGCCGCTTGTCGTCCGGACGTCGGGGGGCGCGCTTGCGCAGCCGGTGCAGGAATCTAGCCAATGACAGGTCGCTCCTCGGGGAGTTCGTAACGTCGGGTGCGCTCGCGCAGAGCGAGCGCGGAGACCAGGGTGATCGGGCCGATACGTCCGATGAACATCAGGGCGACCAGGACGAGCTGTCCGCCGCCCGGCAGGTCGGCGGTGATGCCGGTGGAGAGCCCCACCGTCGCGAAGGCGGAGACCACCTCGAAGAGCACCGCCTCGAAGGCCTCCCTGCTCATCGAGAGCATCGTCAGGGTGGCGGCCATGACCAGACCGATGCCGAGCAGGGCGACGGTCAGTGCCTGGCGCAGCACGTGCGGGCCGAGGCGGCGGCCGAGGACGGCGGAGGTGGGCTCGCCGCGGACCTCGGCGAGTATCGCGGCGGCGAGGACGGCGAAGGTGGTGACCTTGATGCCGCCGGCGGTGCCGGCGCTGCCGCCGCCGATGAACATGAGGACGCAGGTCATCAGCAGGGTCGAGGCATGCATGGAGCCGATGTCGAGGGAGTTGAATCCGGCGGTGCGGCTCATCGCCGAGTGGAAGAAGCCGTTGAGCAGTTTGCCCCAGAAGTCCTGGGCCCCGAGGGTGGCGGGGTTCGTCCACTCCAGCAGGCAGGTGAGGAGTGTTCCCGCGGCGAGCAGCGCGACCGTGGTGATGACGGTCAGCTTGGTGTGCAGGGTCCAGCTCTTCCGGCCGGTCGTACGGGCCCGGTTCCGGTGGCGCAGTGTCTCGAGGAGGACGGGGAAGCCGACGCCGCCGAGGATGACGGCGGCCGCGATCGGGAGGGTGACCCACGCGTCCTGTGCGTAGCGGGTCAGGCTGTCGGCGTGGAGGCCGAAGCCGGCGTTGTTGAAGGCGGACACCGCGTGGAAGAACCCGAGGTACACGGAGTCGCCGATGGCGTAGCCGTACCCGAACCGGAGGCGCAGTGCCAGGGCGGCACCGACGGCGAGCTCGACCATGAGCGTCGTGCCGGCGACCCCGAGCAGGACCCGGCGTACGTCGCCGATGCCGAGGCTCTTCGTCTCGGCCTGCGCCGTCAGCTGCAGTCGCAGCCGCAGCCGGCCCGAGACCAGGAGGGCCAGCAGCGAGGCCATGGTCATGATGCCGAAGCCGCCGACCTGGATCAGCGCGAGGATCACTCCTTCGCCGAACCCGCTCCAATAGGTGCCTGTGTCCACGACGGCCAGGCCGGTCACACAGATGGCGGACGTGGAGGTGAACAGCGCGGTCAGCAGGTCGGTCGCCTCACCGTCCTCGGCGGACACCGGCAGCATGAGCAGCCCCGTACCGATGAGGACGGCGGTGGCGAAGGCCAGAACGACGGACCGGGCCGGATGGGTGGAGAAAAAGGAACGAGCCCATCCGCGGGCGGTGATCACCACGATGGCGGGCTCCTTCTCCAGGATCCGCGCGCCAGGCTCACGCAAGCGCGCGTCGGCCTGATAACAGCGATGCGTCAAGAACGGCCGTAACCTTACCCGCAGGTCCGGGCCGGACCTGGCACCCGTCGTGCGACGCGACCATGCCGTCCTCGATCCACCGCAGCCAGGCAGCTCAGGACCGGATCCGCCCCTGGTGCGTACAGCGCAGCCCGGTTCCCGTTCCCGTTCCCGCGTGGACGGGTACTCCGGGTGGCTGACCGCGGCTCGGCGTCGCCTTCCTCCCCCCTCGCCGCCACGGCATGAAGAGCGCGTGAAGACTGCCGAAGTCCGGCAGTGGACGCAGGTCCGGTTCACCGTCACGATGCCACCGGCGGCACAACCGGCCAGGCCGCGGGGGGATCGCGACATGGCCTGGGTTTCCGACCTCGTCACCGCGGGTCCGGTGCTGCGCGTCCTGGCCGCGATCGCTGTCGGGTGCCGGAGGGGCTCTCGTCGATGCGGAGGCGGGTACCACCAGTCCGACAGGGGAACGGCATGCAGAAGAGCTTCACGGTACACGCGGGCTTGCAACTGGCCCTGAGCGCAGTGGCGTTGGGCGCCTCCGCCTACACCGCCGTCCCCCGGCTCCCCTCCGTCCCGCACGAGGAAGTACTGCTCGGGATCGCTTTCGCGTCGCTCTTCCCGCTCCACGCCGCGACGATCTTCCGCAGCATCGCGCTGGAGTCCCGCGTCAGAGGCTACGCGAGCAGCAAGACGCATCAGTGGCGCGCTCTGAAGGCCCTTCCGCACCGGGTGCACGCGCTGCTCGTCGTCCTGTTCCTGGCCGGAGGACTCCTGCTTTCCGGCCTCCTCTCGAACGACTCGGGACTCCAGGCCACCCACGAATCCCGGGGGAGGTATTTCGCCGTCGACACCACGGATCCGCTGCGCCCGGACATCGAGGTCACGAGGAGCCGGTACGAGGAGCTGAGCAAGCAGGGCCAGCGCAGCATGTTCGCGATCTACGGCCTCATAGCGGCCGGCGGTGGTGCCGTGACGCTCGTCCTGGGGAAGCTGCACGGCTGGGCGGGCCGACCGTGACGGGCACTTCGCGGCACGGCGAGCACGGGGCGCGGTGGCGGCTGCGCGTGCGGGCCGCCCTCATCGGGATCGGCGGGCTGATCGCCCTCGCCGCCGGCGTGCTGTTGCTCGTGACGGTTCCCCGGGCGGCGGCCGTGGAGCGGGCGCTCCAGGAGGCTCTCGTGTGCCGCGGATCCGCTGCGCAGGACTGTGTGCGGACGGCGTGGTTCACCGTCGAGTCCGTTCGGATCCACCGCGGCAAGGGGTCGGGCGGCTGGGTCGTGGTCTCGGGCACCGACGAGGCGGCCGGCGAGACACGGTTCAGCGGTATCACCGACTTCCTCGACCAGGTGCGGCCCGGCGACCGGGTCGTCGGCAACGTCTGGCGCGGCCGGATCATCGTTCTCGGAAACGACCGGGCGGCGCAGCGGACCGATTCCCATCCGGTCGGCGACGCGCAGTTCGCCGCCGGTACCGGCACCGCGCTCCTGCTGCTGGGAGGTCTCGGAGTCCATGTGTCGCGGTGGTCGCTCCGGCACCAGGCGGCCTCCGCGTGGCAGCGCTCCACCGCGCTCCGCAGGACGGGGTGGGCTGTGAGTCTGCTGAGTGCGTGGTCGTTCTTCCTGCCGATGCTCCTGCGGAGGCAAAGCGCGGATCTCTCCGTCTACTTCGCGCTGTGGACACCGGCGGCACTGGCTGCGGCGACGTTCCTGGCCCGTGCGCGCCCCGGGCGTCGTACGGCGGCGCGCCGGAGGGGATGATCGGACGGACACACATCGAGTCGCGGGAGTGGGGAATGGTCGCAGTGCCGATTCAGGGGCGGCTGCCGTCGGGCGTCACCGGGCACATGGTGGTCTGTGGTGACGACGGGCTCGCACGTCGGCTCGCGGTAGAGCTGCGCGAGGTGTACCGCCGACGGGTGATCCTCGTGATCCCCGCAGACGAGGCCGAGGAGCCGACGACCGGTCAAAGCACGGCGGAGCCCGCCACCGTGAGCGGTCCCGCCGTCCTTCCCGTGCACGTGGAGACCTCCCCGTCCCCCACGACGGCAGCACTTCTCCGTGCCGGCGTGGACGGGGCCGCCGCGCTGGCCCTGCTGTACGAGGACGACGAGACGAACCTGCGGGCCGCGCTCGCCGCGCGTCGGCTCAACCCGGGACTGCGCCTGGTCGTCCGCATGTACAACCGCAAGCTCGGCCACCACCTGGAGGAACTCCTCGACCAGGCCGCCC
Source organism: Streptomyces sp. R302 (assembly GCF_012927245.1). Lineage (GTDB taxonomy): Bacteria > Actinomycetota > Actinomycetes > Streptomycetales > Streptomycetaceae > Streptomyces. The sequence continues at coordinate 650,484 of NZ_JABBGE010000004.1, read as the reverse complement.
TCGTGGCCGCGTCCGGCGGCGACCGTACCCTCCTCGACGCGTCCACGACCGTCCTCTCCGACGCGGACACCGCCGCGCCCGCGCTCGTGGCCACGGCCGTCGCCGACACCAACAAGGTCGTCCAGGCCGACGGGCTTCTGCTGCGCGCCACCGAACGCCCGGTGCCCGGCCGGGGCGAGGTGGCCGACCCGGGCCTGTGCACGCTGGCCCTGCTCTCCTCGACCTCCAGCGACCCCGTCGGCAGTGAGGGCTCGGACGCGAGCGGCTCGCAGGGGCCGGAGCTGCTGCCCGACGACCGGGCCGTCCGGGGGTCGACGGGCCGCGGCACCGTCGTCCTCGAAGCCGTCCGGCGCGCGGGGCCCACCCTGCCGCCGCGCCGGCTCGCCCGGCGCTGCGCCCCGCTCGGCGAGGTGTTCTCCGCCAGCCTGCGCTGGTCGCTCGCCGGGATCGTCGCCGCGGTGCTCGCCCTCACGGCCACCACGGCGGCGCTGACCGACACCGACCCCGTCCACTCCGCGTACCTGACCCTGCTCGACCTGTTCTCGATCAACGACCCCGCTCTGGAGGACTCCCCCACCCGGCAGATCCTCCAGCTGCTCTCCGGCCTGGTCGGCCTCGCCCTCCTCCCCCTCCTCGTCGCCGGCGCCCTGGAAGCGCTCGGCGTCTTCCGCACGACCGGTGCGCTGCGCCGTCCGCCGCGCGGCCTGTCCGGGCACATCGTGCTCCTCGGCCTCGGCAAGATCGGCGCCCGTGTCCTCGCCCGGCTGCGGGAACTCGACATCCCCGTCGTCTGCGTGGAGCAGGATCCCGACGCCCGCGGCATCCCGCTCGCGCGCGACCTGGGTGTCCCCGTGGTCCTCGGGGACGTCACCGAGGACGGGGTGCTCGACGCCGCCCGCGTCCACCGGGCCGACGCCCTGCTCGCCCTGACCAGCTCCGACACCACCAACCTGGAGGCGACCCTCGCCGCCCGCAGCCTCAAGAGCGACCTCCGCGTCGCACTGCGGCTGTACGACGACGACTTCGCCGCCGCCGTCTACCGCACCCTGCGCTCCGCCCACCCGAACGCCGTCACCCGCAGCCGCAGCGTCACCCACCTCGCCGCGCCCGCGTTCGCCGGGGCCATGATGGGCCGTCAGATCCTCGGCGCGATCTCGGTCGAACGCAAGGTCCTCCTCTTCGCCGCCCTCCTCGTCGCGGGACATCCCCAGCTCGAAGGCCGTACCGTCGCCGAGGCCTTCCGTCCCGGCGCCTGGCGCGTCCTCGCCCTCGACACCGCCCGGCCGGAGCTCCGCTCGCCCGACCTTGCCAACACCGGCCACGACGCCACCCAGCAGTCCCTCCTGTGGGACCTCCACCCGGGTCAGGTCCTGCACCCCGCCGACCGCGTCGTCATCGCCGCCACCCGCCGCGGACTGGCCGAACTCCTCGCCACCGGAGAGGACTCGGCCCTCGGCCCCACCCCCGCCCCACCATCGCAGGCCGGTGACACCGGGGCGACCGGCGCCGACGCGTAGCCCACGACGTCACCGTCCGCGTGCCCCACGAACAGCCGGCGGCGCTGGCGCCCCCCCAAGGATCGCCGGCGGCCGCGCACGTCCGCATCTGACAGAACATGGTCATTGCGGCCCAGGCACGAGCACCTGCACCTCAAGGTCCCCCCGTTCGCACCCGACGTGGTCGTGACCGGCGAGACCGACCTGGAGGACTTCGGGATCGCGGCGCGCGTCATGCCCACGCCCGGGCACACCGCCGGATCGACCTCCGTCCTCACCGACGGGGGCGACCTCGTCGCCGGCGACCTGGTCGCCAACTCCCTCTTCGGTCTCGTGCGGGGCCGTCCCGCCGACCCTCCCTTCCACGACGATCCACTGGCCGATCTCGCGAGCCTGCGCAGGATGCTCGCCCTGGACCCCACCAGCCTCCACGTCGGCCACAGCACCCCGCTGGAACCCGACCGGGTCCCCGGCAGCGGGATCACGCCCCCGGGTCAGGCTCCACGGGCCACGGCCGCGATCGCCGCCGTGACGGTGCGGTGCAGGTGCCGGGCGTCCGCCCCGGCACGGGAGCGCAGGTTGACTCCGTGTGCCAGGAGTGCCAGGACGTCGGCGGCGGAGTCCGGGTCGGCGTCCTCGGCGAGCTGTCGCCGCCGCCGCGCCGACAGGAGCGCGGCGTGGAGGGCGGTGCGCAAGCGCTGGTGCTGGCGGTCGAGGAGGGCGCGGACGGCGGGGTCGGCGTTCTCGGCGCCCGCGTGGGCGTTGGAGATCATGCAGCCCCATCCGGCGAACTCGCCGGTGCAGCGGGTCTCGATCAGCGCGGTGAAGAACTCGGTGACGGCCTGCAGTCCGCGGTCGTCCTCCTCGAGCCGGCCGAGTCGCGACCGGTCCCGGACGTACCGTTCGAGGGCCGCGCGGTAGAGCTCCTGCTTGCCGCCGAAGGTCGCGTACAGGCTGGAGCGGTTGAGCCCGGTGGCGTTGACGACGTCCTGGATCCCGGTGGCGGCCACGCCCTGCCGCCAGAACAGCCGGACCACCGTCTCCAGGACCGTGTCGGGATCGAAGTGCTTGACGTCCGCCATGTCCCACCGCCCCATCTTGAATCGATGATTCCAAGATACTTGCTCCACCCGTTGCCCTGGAGTGCACTCCCACCGCTATCTTGAAACGAACGTTCCAAGATTTCTCCGGGAGGAGACCCATGAGCGTCAACGCCGAGCTGCGCGCCTTCTTCGAGAGCCGCCAGGAGCAGATCCCCGACGACATCCGCGCCGTGATGCGGCGGGCAGCGGCGGAACTGGCCGACTCCGGCCAGGCGGACCGGGCCCTGACCGTCGGCGCGAAGGCACCGTCCTTCACCCTGCCCTCGGCCACGGGCCGTACCGTCGACCTGGCCGAACTCCTCGCCGACGGCCCGGTGGTACTGACCTTCTACCGCGGGGCCTGGTGCCCCTACTGCAACATCGCCCTGCGCTCCCTGCAGCAGCACCACGACGCCATCACCGCGCGCGGCGCCCGGCTCATCGCCGTCTCGCCCCAGGTCCCCGACGAGTCCCTGTCGTACGCCGAGAAGAACGGACTGGCCTTCGACGTCCTCAGCGACCTCGGCTGCGAGATCGCCCGGCAGTACGGTCTCGCCTTCGACCTGCCCGACGACCTCGCCGCCGTGTACGCCGGCTTCGGCATCGACCTGGACCGCTCGCACGCCGGCCACCCGCGCACCCTGCCCGTTCCGGCGACCTACGTCATCGACCGCGACGGCACGATCCGTTGGTCCTTCGCCGACACGGACTACACCACCCGCGCCGAACCGTCGGACATCCTGGCCTCGCTCGACCGGCTGAGCTGAGAAGCGGCGGCCGAGGGCGACCGAGGTGCGACCGGCACCCGGTGGTGCCCCGGGACGCGAAGAGCGTTCCGGGGCACCGGTCGTTCGTCCTTCCCTCAGCCGCGCTTCACGGTGAAGGAGCACCAGGCCGTCCAGCCGGAGGACGTCGCGCCGTCCTTCACCCGGACGCGCCAGCGGTAGGCGCCGTCGGCCAGGGTGCCCTCGGGCAGCTGGAGGGCGGCTTGGTGGCTGGTGTCGCTGGTGAGCTGCCGGTGGAGCACGGGCTTGCCGGCGGCGGTGTCGACCTCGAAGGCCACCTTGCGGCGCGGCCCGGGCCGGGTCGGTTCCGAGGTGCCGGGCGGGGCGACCGACTCCAGGGTGGCGGCGAGGGTCGGGGTGCCGGTCGTGACGACCGGGTCCCCGGCGGGGCCGCCGCAGAACTGGAAGCCCGCGTACGAGCCGTCCGAGATCCTCGCCGCCTCGGGCGTCGGCAGCAGCCGGTCGTCCCCGGCGGCAGCCGCGGGGGCACGCTCCGCGGAGGCGGCGGCGAGGGCGATCGGGGTCGCGACGGCGCCGGCGGCGCAGGTCGCGACCAGGGCGACGATCGCCCTCCGCGCCCCCTTCCGGGGCCGCTGGGACCGCTGGGACCGGTGATCCTGCTGGGTCCGCTGGGTGGGCACACGCATGTCCTTGTCTCCTCTCCTCATCGGCCGGCTACTTCACGTACAGCGTGTGGTCGGGATCGGGCGCCTGGACCTGGGTGCACTGGTAGGAGGTCCAGCGGTGTTCGGCGACGAGGCGCTTGCCGACCTCCTGGCAGCCGGCGAGGTTGTGCAGCGTCTCGTAGGCGGTCCAGTTCGCAGCCGCGTTCGCCTTGAGCTTGTTCGTCACCCCGTACGCGGCGGCGTTGCCTCCGGCGGTGACGCCGTCGGTGCCGTCCCACCGGTAGTGCACGCCGAGCCAGACCCGGCCGACGGCGTTCTCGGCCGCCGCGGCGGAGATCGAGGTGAAGGTACGGGTCACTCCGAGGGCATTGGGGTCCTCGGTGGTCGCGGTCCAGGTGACCTGGTCCGTGCCGAACCACGCCTGCGTCGCCTTCGACCACGCGCCCGCGAAGGTGGCGTGGCCGGAGACGTAGGCCGGGAAGGGCGGGGAGAAGTGCTGACCGTTGCGGTCCTGGGACAGCGGCTGCCAGTTGGCGTCGCCGGTGGTGGCCGCGTTGCCGTCGCCGTCGAGGCGGATCGCGCTCTCCGGCCGCCAGAGGTCGACGCTCGTCTGATACTTCTGGTCCCACGCGACGGTCGCGGCGTCCGCCATGGCGAAGGCGGTCAGCGCGAACAGCTTGGCGTTGCCGGCGACGGTCGTGCCGTGCTGGCGGGACAGGATCTGGGTGTGCTCGAAGAGCTGGCCCGGCGGCTTGTAGGTGCCGTCGAGGTCGTTGGCCCAGAACAGCGCCGCCTGGGTCTGGTCGGCGGTGCGGGCCGTGGACTCCGCCCCGCCCAGGCTCTTCACGTCGTTGACCTGGTCCGCGTACGCCTGGCTCGGCAGCAGCGTGCTCATCTGCGAGTGGCCGGCGGGTCCGGTGGCGCGGAACTGGCTGCTGGTCGCCATGCCGAAGGGCTTGACCAGGCCCCACTGCGGGGTCGCGCCGTCGCCGGTGCCGGTGGGCCGCCAGTAGCCGGGCTCGGTCGAGCCGGTGTAGGGGGCGATCGGTGCCGAGCCGTCGCCCTGCCGGGCGGCGATCATCGCGGCGGCGGCCTTCTGCCCGACCTCGGTGCCGGCCGCGCGCTGCGCGGTGGTGACGGCGGCGGGGATGGTGGAGCGGGCGGCGGCGATCTCGTCGTCGAAGTTCAGCGTCGGGTAGACCGACTTCAGCACCTCGAAGGCGGCGTGGTCGATGGCGCTGTTCACATCCGGCACCGCGCCGTTGGAGGCCGTGGCCTTCACCAGATAGGCGTCACCGAGGCACTTGAGCGAGCCCTCGGCGCAGCGGGCGGAGTTGGCCGCGTCGTAGATCGCGCCGTGCACCATGGCACCGGCGCGAGCGAGCGGGCCGGGCGCGCCACCGACCTGCCGGAAGGTCTCCTGCAGTACGTCGTTCCAGTAGACGACGTGGTCCTTGACCGGATCGGGCGGGGTCTCGTAGGTGACGAGGATCGAGGGCGCGGTGGTGGTCTGGGCGGAGGCGAAGATCTTGAACGCCGTGACGTCGTTCTCGTCGGTCGCCCGCAGGCCGATGGTGTCGACCGTGTTGCTCGTCCTGGACCACTGCTTCACCAGCGGGGTGATGTCCTCGGACATCCAGCGCGGGCCGCAGTTCGTGTGTCCGTACGTCTGGGTGGAGGTGGTCACCTTGGAGCGCCAGGCGGGCTGGGTGCCCCAGCGGGTGGCGGCCGACGCGCTGCCGGTGTCCCAGATCTCCCAGGAGCGCGGTTCGCAGTCGTCGGACCAGGTGGCGTAGAGGTTCAGTTCCGCGTTGAGGATGTCCTGGCCGGTGACGGCGGGGTTCCGCGGGAAGTTGACGAAGGAACGGGCTTCTCCCTTCTGCCACTCGCGACCGACCCGCAGGTCGACTCCGGCGGAGAAGTCGGCCGTGTCGCCGTTGCGGACGTAGGTGTCGAAGTCGGTGCCGAAGTAGACGGCCGGGTCGATGGTGACCGGATAGCGGGTGGCCTTGTCGGCCAGGAAGGCCCGGTCCGCCCTGACGGTGAGGTCGAAGCCCTGCCCGCGCTCGGTGACGTCGAGGTCGACGCGGGCGGTACGGGCGCCGGGAGCGTTCTCGCCGCGGGCTCCGGCATCCCACATGTACGGGGTGGCGGCGCGCCCGACCGTGGCGCCGGTGCGGGAATCGGTCAGGGTGAGCGTCTCGTCCTCGCCCTGGCGGACCCCCAGCCCCTTGGAGCGCACCGGCAGCGTCACGGCCGCCGCGCGCTCGGCGGCCCGCCGGTCGTCGACCACCAGATACTGCTCGAAGCCGGTACGGGTGGCCTGGAGGACGAGGTCGGTGCCCGGCATGACGTTCTCGTACGTCGCCTTCGAGCCGCTCAGCCGCGGCTCGGGCAGCGCGCCCTTCCAGCCGAGGGCCAGCTCCTGCTCGCCGCGCCCCAGGGTGGCGAGGTCGCCGCCCTCGGCTCCGGTGCGCCCGGCGAGACGTAAGTCCCGCGGGTGCGCCTTGGGACGGACGGAGCCGTCGGCGTCCTTCACGAGCGTGAGGTCGACTCCGACCCAGCGTCCGTGCTCCTTGAAGCGCACGGGACCGGCGAAGGACTCGACGGACATCGTGCCGTCAGGGTTCGCCCATAAGGTCGTGCTCTCGGTGCGGGCGCCGACGACCTCGATCCTCCGGCCCTGCGCCTGGGCGGTGAGCCGCGCGTTCACCTCCTCGCGGGAGGTCGCCGAGGACGAAGCGGCGGAGGTCTTCACGACCTCCGTCGCCGGAGACGCGGCCGCCGGGGGCAAGGGGCCGGCCACGAGCGCGCCCGCGGGGGCGAGCAGAGCGAGGGGCAGGGCCAGGGACCGGGCCCTGCTGTGCCGAGCCGACCCGCGGGACCGGCCGGTGGTTCTGTGCACGCTGTACTCCTTCTGATCATGAGGAAACAGACGCGCGGCAGCCTGCCAGTAGTGATCTTGCTGTGTCCACGCCGTGTCCCACCGTGACGGTGTGATCATGTCGGCTGCGGAACGAGGAACTCCCCCACCACCCGGGGACGTTGGCCGGCGACATTCCGAACACCTCCCTCGTCGGGGGGCAGGTGCGGACGATCTCCGCGGTGCCGGTCGTCGTGTGTTCGTGACTGATGAACGAGCCCCGCGCCACGGCGGTCGGGCCGACGGGCGCCTCGGCCGGCGTGGCCGCTGCGGAGGACGGGCCCGTGGGCGCCGTGCGCAGCCCGGCCGGCGTGGCCGCGGAAGGCAGCGCCTCGCAGGCCCGTCGGGCGGGAGGGGTTCGGGCTTGCCAGGGGTGAGCACGACGGCGTCCGACCGTCTCTCCACCCCGTACGTCAGGTCACCTCGGCGGGTCCTCGCCCGTGAGCCCGTCGACGGATTCACGGATGAGGTCGGCGTGACCGGCGTGGCGGGCGTACTCCTCGACGAGGTCGAGGAGGATTCGGCGGAGATTGGGGCGCTCGCCGCTACGGGTGGTGTAGGCCCCGAGCTGGTCCAGCCCACCCGTGTCGAGCGCCTTGTCGACGATGGCACGGGAGCGGGCGACTGATTCCTGCCAGAGAGCGCGCAGTTGCTCGGGAGTGTCCTCCGCGGCGGAGCGGTAGTCCCAGTCGGGGACACTGCCCCAGTCGACGCCGTCCCAGGGAGCCCCGACGGGGGAGCCGAGCCACAGCCTCGCGAAGTGACTGTCTTCTACGTGTGCCAGGTGCTTGAGAAGGCCGCCCAGAGTGACGGCGGACGTGCCGAGTGTGGCACGCAGTCCGGAGGCGTCCAGACCGGAGCACTTCCAGGCCAGGGTGGCCCGCTGCCGTTCGAGAGCACCGAGGACGGCTGCTGTTTCGGTGCCGGCGAGTGGAGGTTCCGGCCAAGCTTCGGTCGTCGTGCTCTCGGTCATGACCGCAGACCATAGCGAACGGCACTGACAGCGCAACCGACGGGTGAACCGACAAGATCCGCTGGGCGGTGCCGAGGCGCAGCGGCTCGCACGCGGCTGCCCACCCGGCTGATCACGCAGGGCCGTCGGCGTCGACGGCCCTGAGCCGGTCGGTCACCTGCCCCAGAATCGCCGTGAAGGCGTCGAGCCGATCGGCGGGCACGTCCGCGAACAGCAGGGCAGCCAGTTCGTCGCGCCCGCCCCGCAGCGCCGACGTGACCGAACGCCCCTCGTCCGTGAGCGAGACGAGCGTGGCCCGCCGATCGGTGGGGTGCGCGGCGCGGGCCACCAGTCCGTCCTCCTGCAGTGCGTCGAGGAGTCCGGTCACGTTGCGCGGAGTGACCCCGAGCCGCGTGGCCAGGACCCGCTGCGTCATGGGACCGTCGTGGAACAGGGCCCACAGCACCCCTGCGCGTGCCGTGGTCAGCCCCTTCGCGGCCATCCCGCGTCGCATCACCGCGCCCAGGACCTCGGCGAGCTCGAAGAGCCGGTCGAGCGAGGCCCTGGCGGGAACGGGCCACTCCGGCCTATCGTGAAGTGACTTCATCATGTAGCACCTCCGCAGACTAGGATAGCCCTCAGGGGTTCCCGCAGAGGAGACGGTCGCCGTGACGCAACCGATCAAGCCGCACCCGCTCTTCGCCCGCTTCTACGCCAAGGTCGCCGGCCCGGCCCTGGAGAAGGCGGGCATCACCGAACACCGACGGCGCCTCCTGGCCGGCCTGACCGGTGAGGTGCTCGAGATCGGAGCCGGCAACGGCCTGAACCTCCCCCACTACCCGCCCGAGGTGACACGGCTCGTCGCCGTCGAACCGGAGCCGAATCTGCGCGCGCTGGCCCAGGGCCGGGCCGCCGGCGCCTCCCTCCCGGTCGAGATGAGCGCGGCCCGTGCCGAGCGGCTCCCCTTCCCCGACGCCTCCTTCGACTCGGCCGTGGCCTGCCTGACGCTCTGCTCCATCGCCGACCCCCACGCCGCCCTCGCCGAACTCCACCGGGTCCTCCGCCCCGGGGGACGACTCCGGTTCTTCGAGCACGTCCAAGCCGACTCGTCCGCGATGCGGCGCGTCCAGCGCGCCCTCGACGCCACCGTCTGGCCACGGCTGATGGGCGGCTGCCACACCGGCCGCGACACGCAGACGGCCATCACCGCCGCCGGCTTCACCCTGACCACCGTCGACCGCTTCGACTTCCCGAAGACCAGGATCCCGATGCCGGCCGCCACCCACATCCTCGGCACCGCGGTACGGAACGACCGCGGAGGCACCCCATGACCACCGCGGCCGACAGGACCCAGCCCACTCCACCGGCGGCGTCACCGCCCTCCCCGTCGGCGAAGCTGCTGAGCCTGTCACTCCCTACGCCGTGAGGAAGTCGGCGAGTGCGCGTGCGACCTGGCCGGGTGCGTTCTCCGTGGGGATGTGGCCCGCGTCCGGGACGCGTACGAGGGTGGTGTGCGGGATCTCCGCGGCGAACCGCTCGGCGTACTCGACCTTCTGGAAGCCGTCGTCCTCGCCCCAGATCAGCAGCTTGGGCGTCGCGTTCTGCCGCAGGGCCGGGACGCAGTCACGGGTGTGGCGATCGTCGGCCGCGCCCGCCATCGCCATCCAGGAGCGGCGGACCCGCGCATCGGTCCACGGATCCAGATAGTCCGCGATCCGCTGCTCGGTGGCGGCACCGGCCAGCGCCGCGGTCACGGCCTGTCGGCGCGCGGCGAGAAGCTCGTCGGCGGTGATCGCGGCGACGGCCTCCGGGTCCCGGAAGCGGGCCACACTGGACACCGGCCAGGAGTCATAGGTGACCGAGTTGACCAAGGCCAGCCGGGACACGTACAGCGGACCGTGGACGAGGAGGTGCTGGGCGACGGCGCCGCCGATGTCGTGGCCCGCCACGGCGACCGGCCCGGAGAGCTTCAGCGCGGCAGCGAAGCGCGCCACCCAGTCCGCCAGGGCGGGGACCGCGCCCGTCTCCAGGGTGAGTTCGCCTCCCGAGCGCCCGAGTCCCGGGAGGTCGACGGCGATGGGGCGCAGCCCCGCCTCGGCAAGGGTGTCCAGCACCGGGAGCCAGACCCTGCTCCAATACGTTCCGTGCAGCAGCAGTACGGGCGGACCGGCCCGTTCCACCGTCAGATAGCTGGCCGGCACGCCGTCGACCTGGATCTCGGTCCGCACCACTGCCGATTCGTTGATCTCGTTCATGGGTCCACTCTGACCGGGGCCCCTCACGCCGCCGAGAGTCCGGAACGACACCCTCGGGTACATTCTCGCCATGTCGCTTCACCGTGTCGTGGCCCTGCTGACTCCGCCGCAGTCGCCCTTCGAGCTGGCCTGCGCCTACGAGGTCTTCGGCATCGCCCCGCCGGACGCGCCGCCCCGCTACGACTTCCGGGTCTGCGCCGAGCGTCCTGGTCTCCTGCCGACCGGCGCCGGCTACACGATGCTCGTCGAGGAGGGGCTCACCGCCCTGCGGGAGGCGGACACCGTCGTCGTCCCCGGCCTGCAGCCGCCCGACGCGCCCGTGTCGCCGGACGTCGTCGAGGCGCTGCGAGGCGCCCACCGGCGCGGGGCGAGGATCGTCGCGATCTGCACGGGGGCGTTCGTCCTCGCGCAGGCCGGACTGCTCGACGGCCGTCGCGCCACCACCCACTGGCGCGGCGCCGCCCGGTTCGCCGCCGCCTTTCCCCAGGTACAGGTGGATCCGGACGTCCTCTTCGTGGACCACGGCGACGTGGCGACCAGCGCCGGGACCGGCGCGGGCATCGACCTGTGCCTGCACCTCGTACGGTCCGACCACGGGGCGGCGTACGCGGCGCAGATCGCGCGGCGCATGGTCCTGCCGCCGCACCGGGAAGGCAGTCAACTCCAGTACGCCGCACTGCCCGCACCCGCCAGGGCGGACGAGTCGCTGGCGCCGCTGCTGGAGTGGGCCTCTTCCCACCTCGACGCCCGGCTGACCCTCGACCACCTCGCCGAACGCGCCGGACTGTCCAGCCGCACCCTCGCCCGGCGGTTCACCGAGCAGCTCGGCACCAGCCCGGGACAGTGGCTGCTCGCCCAGCGCCTGGACTCGGCGCGGATGCTGCTGGAACAGACCGACCTTCCGGTGGAAGCCATCGCCACCCGGGTCGGGCTCGCCTCGGCGGTCAACCTGCGTCGCCACTTCCGCGCGCATCTCGGCACCACACCCGGCGCCTACCGGCGCACCTTCGGCGAAGCCTGACGGCTCAGCCCGCCACTCCCACAGGTGAGCAGGCGTGGCACGGATCCGACAGGAGCTCCGCGCCGCCGGAACACAGGCAGGAAGAAGCCCGGGCCAAGGAATCAGGGAACCCGCGCCCCCTTGCACCCACCTGACGCACCCGATCGTCGCCGTCCGCTGACGGTCAAGGGGGGTTGGTCCCCGAGTGGTCCCCAAGTGGTCCCCAACTCCCGTCCGGGCTCAGCCTCATACGGCTCCGCGGTCCTTCCGAGCGACAACGAAGCAGCGAACAGCTCCGCCTGCCAAGGCGGGCGGTCTCCCGATTCCATCCCGTTTCTGGGCTGGGAACTCCACTCATGGGTGTATGTCAGCCTCATGGCGCTCCATCGCAGAAGAGGAACGAACACCCTGTGAGCATCGCTCGCGTAGACGGGCGGGTACAGCCTGCTCGCTCCGGTGCCCCGAAGCGGGTCGGTCCCTACCGGATCATCGGCCGTCTCGGATCGGGCGGTATGGGCACCGTCCGGCCGGCCTCCGTGTCGCCGTGAAGGTGATCCACCCCGCACAGGCCGAGAACGATGAATTCCGGGCCCGCTTTCGCCGAGAGGTCCAGCTTTCCTCCCGCGTACACGGGCCCTGCCTCATCCCCCTCCTCGCAGCAGACCCGGATGCCGAGAACCCCTGGCTGGCCACCGCCTAGGCGCCCGGGCTCACCCTCGACCGGCATCTCGCCGCGATCCACGCCGCCGGAGTCGTCCACCGGGATACGAACCCGCAGAACGTCATCCTCGCCCCGGCTGGCCCCCGAGTCCCGGACTTCGGTATCGCTCATGCCGCCGACGGCACCTCCGCAACCCGGACCGGTGCCATGACCGGTACCCCGGTTGGATCAGCCCCGAGCACTACCGCACAGGTACCGCCGGACCCGAGGGCTCCATGTTCGCCTGGGGCACGCTCGTCGCCTACGACGCCACGGCGCGTCTGCCCGTCGGGACCGGAGCTCCCGACGGGGTCGCCTACCGCGTCATGTCCGAAGAACCCGATCTCGACGGCCTCCCCGACGAACTGCGCGAGCCCCTGACGAAGGAGCTCGCGAAGAATCCCGCCGAGCGAATCGGCGCCGGAGCGGCAGCAGAAGAATGCACGCGGCTCCTGGCCGGTCAGGCGACCCGGGCCCTCGGAGCAGCCGCCGAAGTTGAACCGACGCGGATCAGCGACCGCCTCACCACCGCGTGGAATCCCCCCAGCATGGAGGACCCCGCCTGGGATCTTCCCGCGCCCTCGCGGGGCGAGCGCGCGCTCATCACCATCGCCGTCACACCGCAATCGCCGTCGTGGCCGCCTCGGGTGGAATCGTCGCCTTCTAGGCGACGGCCCGGCGCCGGCCCCCCACCCGGCGCGGGTACGGGAAGAGCCGCGGCGGGCGCTTCGCGGCCAGGTCCTCGACCCAGCCGAAGACCAGCACCAGCAGCCCGATCAGCGGGATCGCCACCATCATCGGGAACCACTGGCTGGCCAGCAGCCACCGGAAGTGCTCGTAGAAGAAGCCGACGGACCAGAGGGGGTCGATCAGGGGAATGGCGGCCACCAACGCGATCTGGTGCCAGAGGTAGACGCTGACGGCGCGTGCGTTGAGCAGACTGATCAGGCCGTTCCAGCGTTCCAGCGGCCGGGGCCACCGCTCCCAGGAAGGACTGACGTGGAGCAGGAGCGCGACGAAACCGAAGGACCACAGGGCCTGGGCGACCGGCCAGCTCTCGATGTCGGTGTGCACGGTCGGGTCGACCGGCCGGGTCTGGAGGTACCACCAGCCGGCCACCATGATCAGTGGCGCGACGGACGGCACGACGTACTGCGGGATCTTCTTGAGCAGGCCCTCCCGGTGGGCCATGCCGAGGATCCAGCAGGAGCCGAAGGTGGCGAAGTCGCTGGTGTTCTCCCAGACCCGGCCGTAGAGGAACTCCTGGTCGATGAAGAACGTGTTCATGACGATCGACAGCGTGAGCGGCATGAACAGCGTCACCACCGGCATCCGCCGCAGCGCCCACAGCATCAGCGGTGACAGCAGGACGAACCACAGATACGCGCGGAGGTACCAGAGCGGGACGATGACCTGCACCGCCCAGCTCTGCCCCACGAGATGGTCGAAACCGTTCAGCGCCTCGGCGTACGGCGGAGTGCTCAGCGGCAGGATCCAGAACAGCAGCTTGCCCCACCACCAGTTGGGGTGCCCCTCGGAGTCGGGCCCTCCGCCGTCGAGGATCTGGGCGGTGACCACGATCACGGCGAACAGCCACATCGCCGGCAGCAGTCGGCGCAGGCGGCCCCGGATGACGCCGAGGGCGGGCCGGCTGAGCGAACGGGCCATCAGCGACCCGGCCAGCGCGAACATCACGCCCATCGACGGGAAGACGACGGGCAGCCAGAACCACCCGAAGTTGTGGTAGAACACCACGCGGACCAGCGCCACGGCGCGCAGCAGGTCGAAGTAGCGGTCCCGGCCGCCCTTGGCCCCGGACGGTGCCGTGGGCTCATGCTCCGGTTTCCCCACCGGTTCCTGCCTCAGGACGGCGGGGACGCGCAGCCGGAGGGTGTCCTGGGCGCTCACGGACTCGAAGGACGCGGTCATGGTCAGGCCTCCACCGGTACGGCGACCTCGCCGGTGCGCCGAAGCTTCTGCCAGCGCAGTCGACCACCGGTCAGCGCCGTGATCGTGGACTGCAGCAGGACGATGTACATCAGCTGCCGATAGACCAGCTGCTGGATCGGCAGGCTGATCAGATGCAGGGGCTTCTCACCGTCGAGCCGGAAGGCGTACCACGACAGCACGGCCTGGAGCAGGATGAAGCCGCCCCAGCTGGCGAGGGTGATCGGGGCGTCCCCGAACAGCACTCCGTACAGCAGGAACATGTCGACCAGCGGCGCGAGCAGCGGGGCGACCACGCCGAACATCACGACGAGCGGCAGCCCGAGCCGGCCGAAGCGTCCGGCCGGGCCGCGGGAGGTCACGGCGCGGCGGTGCTTCCACATCGCCTGCATGCTGCCGTAGCTCCAGCGGTACCGCTGGGACCAGAGCTGCTGGAGGCTGGCGGGGGCCTCGGTCCAGGCGCGGGCGCGCTCGGCGTAGACGATCCGCCAGCCGTCGCAGAGCACCGCCATGGTGATGTCGGTGTCCTCGGCAAGGGTGTCGTCGCTCATCCCGCCGACCCGCCACAGGGCCTCCTTGCGGAAGGCGCCGACCGCGCCGGGGATGGTCGGGATGACGTTGAGCATGTCGTACATCCGGCGGTCCAGGTTGTGGCCGAGGACGTACTCGATGTGCTGCCAGGCGCCGATCAGGCTGTCGCGGTTGCCGACCTTGGCATTGCCCGCGACCGCGCCGATCGTCTCGTCGCCGAAGGGCTGGACCAGCTCGCGCACGGTGGACGGCTCGAAGACGGTGTCGCCGTCCATCATCACGATGATGTCGTGCGACGCGGCCGCGACACCGGTGTTGAGCGCGCTGGACTTGCCGGCGTTGGCCTGGCGGATCAGCCGGACGAACGGCAGGGCCATCGCCTCGACGATGTCCGCCGTGCCGTCCGTGGAGCCGTCGTCGATGACGATGACCTCGATCGGATGGTCACTGGCGGTCAGCGAGTTGAGGGTGTTCGCGATGCACTCGCGTTCGTTGTAGGCCGGGACGAGGACGGTGACCGGCTCGGTGACGGGTGGTCCCCACGCGTCCCGCCGCCGGGAGCGCCGGGCGTGGAGCGGTGCGAGGACGAGCATCAGCGCGAACCGGCCGAAGTTGAGGAAGCCGACCACGGCCAGCAGCACGACGAGAACCGGCAGGGTGAGCACGGCGGCCTGACTGGCCCAGATGAACCCCTTGCCCGCCCACAGCTGGTAGCCGTGCACCGGCACGTTGGCGCTGGTGGCGTCGAGCGCCTCGGAGACGGTGGCGAAACGGTAGCCCTCGCCCTTCAGCTTGGGGATGATCTGCTCGAGCGCGGCGAGGGTCTCGGTGCGGTCGCCACCCGCGTCGTGCAGCAGGACCAGCTCGCCCGCGCCGGGCTTGCGCGGCATTGCCGCCTCGACGATCGCGTCGACGCCGGGAAGCTTCCAGTCGTCGGTGTCGCGGTCGATGAACGCCGTGAGGTAGCCGCGGGACCCCACGTACTTGATCACCGGGTAGTTCCAGTCGTCGAGCGCCGAGGCGTCGGAGGAGTACGGCGGGCGGAACAGCGCGCTGTGGATGCCCGCGACGCCGGCCAGCGCGAGCTGTGTCTGCGCCAGCTCCCAGCTGATCCGGGCTTCGGACTGGTACACCAGATCGGGGTGGGTGAAGGTGTGTACGCCGATCTCGTGGCCGCCCGCGACGATCTGCCGGATCAGCTCCGGGTGGCGCGTGGTCATCGCGCCGGTCACGAAGAAGACCGCGTGGACGTCGTGGGCCTCGAGCACGTCCAGAATCTTCGGGGTCCACTCCGGTGAGGGGCCGTCGTCGAAGCTCAGGACCACGGTGCGGTCGGGGACCCGATAGCTCACCGGGTGGTCGTTCTTGTCGCCGCGCGCGTCGATGATCGGGCCGCCCTTGAGCAGGGTCTCCGGCACGGTCGTCTTGTCGACCGAGACCGCGATCCGGGTGTCGTGGAACGCCTCGTTGGTGGCGAGGCCACGGAGGACGAGGAGCGCGAGCAGGCAGGCCAACAGTGACAGCGGCATGACGAAGCGCAGCGGCGGCGCGGCCAGTCGGCGCGGTCTCAGCAGGGACTGCCGCCGACGCTGGTGGCGTGACAAGAGCACTCCTGGGGAGGGTTGGTGCGGACGATCAGGCACGCTCGACCGGCCCGCAGCGCCGCTGCGGGCGACACGGCGGTCGCGGTATGCCAGGAAGGGCGACTGCGTTCGGCATCACGGCCGAAGGCTTCGGGTGGGGCGGCGCGGACCGCGCCCGCTAGGGCCAGAAGGGAGGCAGGGGTCCCCCGGTGGGCAGGTACGGGGACTTGGGCGGGATGTCCATCGCCGGGGCCTGGGACTGCGTACCGATCAGGCTGCTGCCCATGGCTGCCGCCAGGATCGCGCCGACCGCGGAGACCGGCCAGCCGAAGCGCCGGAACAGACGGCCGCGCAGACCCGACTGGTCGACGAAGACCGGCGCCGGAGCAGGTTCCGGCAGGCTGGATTCAGACACGCCGGACTGCGCCGGGTATGCCGGTTCACGCTCAAAGCGCGTGGAGACTTGGCGCATCTAATGTGGCCTTTTTGTGCAGGGATATGAACGGGCGAAGTGTAGAGCGGACAGTAACGAACGAATCTGAGCAGCTGTTATGACATATCCGACTTTGACATGCCCTGATCGAATGCCGTTACCGGATCGGTATGTTTGACGGGTGCACCCCAGTCCACAGGCGATCGGATCGGCGCACGCGGCGGGATGGCCGAATCCCTTCGCTAGGATGACGCCTCACTTCATGTGATCAGCATGTGACGCCCGCACAAGGGGCGTGACCAGCCATCGCCGCTACGCCCCAAGGAGCTTGTGTGAGCCAGCCCCGCCGCATCCCTCGTCGCCGTGCGTGGACGGCGCTCACGTTGCCCGCCCTGATATGCGCGCTCGCCGCCTGTTCCACCGCCCCCGCGGCCGACGGGGGCACCGACGCCGCCGGGCCCGCGCGGGAGGTTTCGCCGACGCCCACCGGACCGCCGGGCACCCTGTTCGACGATTTCGACTACACCGGCGCCGACGACCCTTCCTTCGCCGCGAACGGCTGGGAGATCCGCACCAGCGGGGGCGGCCCGGGGATCAAGGGCACCTGGAGCACCGAAGGCGCCGCCTTCCCCGCCGATCCGACGGCCGAGGGGGGCAAGGTCCTCCGGCTGCGCTCCTCCACCGACGGCACCGCGCAGGGCACCACGCAGGTCGAGGTCCAGACCACGAGCCGGAACTTCTTCACGGGAACCTTCGCCGCCCGGGTCCACTTCAGCGACGAGCCCACGAGCGGACGCGACGGCGACCACGTCGTCCAGACCTTCTTCCCGATCTCCTCCTCGGGCTCCTCGGAGAACTACAGCGAACTCGACTTCGAGTACCTGCCGAACGGCGGTTGGGGTTCGGTGGGTCCGCGGCTCGACACCGTCAGCTGGTACAAGGCCGACCCTCCGGACCGGGTCCACGACACCCTCAAGCAGCACCTCGAGGGCTGGCACACCCTGATGATCACCGCCATGGACGGAAAGGTCACCTACTCCCTGGACGGCAAGAAGGTGTTCACCAGCTCCGGCAAGTACGTCCCGCGCGATCAGATGGACATCCACTTCAGCAACTGGTTCATCGACCTCCCCTTCACCGGCGGCCCGCGCACCTGGGACATGAAGGTCGACTGGGTTTACCACAAGGCCGACGAGACCGTCTCTCAGGCGGACGTCCAGAAGGCGGTGGACGGCTTCCGCAGCTCCGGCACCGACTACGTCGACACCGTCCCCAAGCCCTGACCCCACACCGCACGGCCCCCGCGAGATCCTCGCAGCCCTTGATCCACTCGCACAGCGGCTGGGGCCGGACCACCGACGTAACCCGCATCGCACCGCCGCGGTCAGGCCGTCGCAGCCGCAGCGTGAACGGTGCGGGGCCGCGTGCGTGCCACGTCTGCGCGCGGCGGCGCGCCGAACTGCCGCTTGTACGCGCGGCTGAACTGCGAGGGGTTGTCGTATCCCACTCGGGAAGCGACGCCGGTCACGTCGTGCGGGCGACAGGCGAGCAGCAGCCGTGCCGCCTGCAAACGGATCCGCTTCTGGAACCGGATCGGACTCATCGCCGTGACCGACTGGAAGTTCCGGTGGAACGCGGCAACGCTCATCCCGGAGGACCGGGCCAGGTCTTCGACGCGGAAGGCCTCGGCGTAGCTGTCACGGATCCAGCCCACGGCTCGAGCGATGTGGGTCAGACCGCCGTCCGCCAGGCCGAGTTGCCGGTCGGCTTCGCCCCGCTCTCCCGTCATCAACCGCCACAGGGTCTCCCGCTTGGCCAAGGGAACCAGCACGCGGCGGTCGCGCGGCCGGTCCAGCAGGCGCAGCATCGCGCCGATCAACTCTGCCGGTGCGTCGCTGACCGTGATCCCGGGCCGGGCCGACCGGGTCGAAGGCGACAGGTCACCCGGCCCCGCCTGCAGCATCGGCTCCGCGATGACGGCGGGCTCCAGCCTCATGCCGAAACCGAGTTCGGGTCCCTGGGCGACGCGTCCGACCAAGGTCGGCCGAGGCGACCAGGTGCTGGCCGACGCCGTACTCGTACACTCTGCCTCCGAGCGCGAGCCGCTTGGCCCCGCGGGCGATGACCGCGAGTATCGCGCCGGGCATCGCGTACTCCGGCTCAGCGCCCGGTCCGGCCCGGCGGATCCGGACACCGTCGATGGCCTTGTTCGGATCGGGCCGCGCGTGGCGGCCCAGCAGGCCGCGGAGCTCGTCGAGGGACGTGCCTCCCATCTCGCCGGGAGACCCGGCAGGATTCCCCGATGGGAGCAGGATCGTGCAAGAACGCGCGGAGATCGGACGAGTCTCGGCGCGACGGGCCGGGAGAGAGGGCGGAACCGGGCTGCCGGGTACGGCTGCGCCCCGGTGCCCTGCTCCTCGCAGCGGGCTACCGGCCGGCCGCGGGCGATTGCGCGGAACCGCAGGTGGAACCCCACCAGGGCCGGCGTCGCGTCCCCGTCCGGGCCCTGCTTCTCCCGGTCGGCGGCGTACACCGTGAACACGTACCGGTGCGGGCCGTCCCCTTCCGGAGGGCCCCGCCGAAGTCCCTGCTGCCGTAGTCGTTCCGTACCTGCACGGCACCAGCAGGCCATCCTTCGAGGTCCCCGTTTCCTGCCCCGCCGGCAGCTCGACGACGTCCG
The DNA here is from genome assembly GCF_012927245.1 of Streptomyces sp. R302. GTDB lineage: Bacteria > Actinomycetota > Actinomycetes > Streptomycetales > Streptomycetaceae > Streptomyces. The sequence continues at coordinate 631,491 of NZ_JABBGE010000004.1, read as the reverse complement.
CCGGGATGTCGAAGACCGTCCAGTGCCAGAACCCGTTGCCGGCCGGTTCGTCCGAGGCATAGCACGTGACTGCGTACACATGGGTGTCCGGGAGCGTCCCACCATCGGTCAGGTCCGTGCTGCTCACCGCCAGGTCGGGCACCGGCGGGTGGAAGTCGTGCGGCAGCGGACGCCGTTGCATCTGATCACTCGACTTCTTGGTCCTTCCTTCCTGCCACAAAGGGTGATGGTGCCGACCGGGTCCTGGGACACGTCCCCATCGGAGCACGGATCCGGCACGAGGCGGCTACCGCCGGGAGGTTCATGAAAGACACGCGACCTTCACCCGGAACGAGGCGCAGGAGGCGATCTCTCGGAGGACGTGTACCGTGACGTCGACGCCCAAGATCACCGCCGTCGGCGCCGCCCTCTCCGCACACCTCAACGCGCTCCGCGCACCCCGGTCCCTGCCGAGCCCCGTCGTGGTCGCCCGCTGACCGGTCAAGACGGGTTGGTCCCCAAGTGGTCCCCCCAGCCCCATGCCGTACTGCCATCAGGTGGCCGATGAAGCGTGGCGTCCTGGCCGCACAGCGAGCTGCGATCACTCATCCGCGAACCTGTGGAGACCAGTAGGCGAGGGTGAGGCAGACGGGGGAAGCGTCGAAGGGGACGTTCGCAGGGCCGGTATCGGCTCCTCGTGGAAAAGCGGCTCGGCAGTGGCATAGCGACCGGATCGACGCTCCGGCAGGCGCCGGGGCTTCGTCTGCGAGCCCTCCCCGCGAGGTCGCCCGAACAGCGACGCCTTCGACAGCGCGACCGAGCGCCCGGTCTGAAGCAGAGCGGTCTGCGGGCACGGACGGCCTGGCGGCGCCGCCGGGCCGGGGCAGCCCTGCCTGGTCCTCGCCCGGGCCGGGCACGAACCAACGGGAAGAGCCATCGAGTGGCCTCAGTGGTCTCCAGGCACGGCAGGTCCTCCTGCGGTAGCGGCCTCCACGGTCGGACACGAGGTCCGGCCGGTGCCGAGTGAGGCACTGGCGCGGCCGGTGGCGGTGACGCTCCACGTGGAGCGAACGTCGGTGTCGACACTCCGGCCTCGAAGCTGATCACGGTGCCGTGCAGATCCCGCTCGGACCCGGCCGGGATCATGTGCCGATCAGGATCTGCCCCAGCGTGTGAGGCAGCAGTTCACCGGCATGGTCACGGGCTGTGCCCCTCGGTGATGTCCGTAACCTCCGGCGGTCGGCAGCTCGACACACCGCCCCGACCCAGCCGCGTGACGAGGTCTGGATCGACATCGCTCATACCGGCAGCGTTCGCCACCCTCGTGGCGCGGGCAGGCGGACCGGCGCCGCCAGAGAGCCAAACGGCCCACTCTGGGCTGGCCGCGGCCAGCCGGTTCGCAGACAGTGCGATCCGTGAGGGAAGCACGTGATCGGTACGCCGCGGAGTGGGCAGGTACATGGTGAACAGTGCCGGAATCGACTACCAGGCGGTCTTTGGGGCATTGCCGGGCGCCGTGGCGCTGCTGACCCGTGATCTGGTGTTCGTGGACACCAACGAGGCGTACCTGTCGATGGCGGGCCGGACCCGTGAGCAGGTGGTCGACCGTTACCTGTTCGACGTGTTCCCCGACAACCCCGATGACCCCGCCGCCACCGGGATGCGCAACCTGTACGCCTCGCTCCGGCGCGTCGCGGACACCGGCGAGCCGGACACCATGGCCTTGCAACGGTACGACGTGGAGTATCCCGACCGGCCCGGGGTGTGGGAGGAGCGGTACTGGAGCCCGGTCAACGTGCCCGTCCTCGCCCCCGACGGCACCGTGGCACTGCTGCTGCACCGGGTCGAGGAGGTCACCGAACTCATCCGCGCCCGTGGCGGCCGGTCCGGTGGAGACCGCGCCCAGGTCCTCGAGGCCGAGCTGTACACCCGCGCGCGAGAACTCCAGGAGGTCAACGAGCGCCTTCGCCAGGCCCATGCCCGGGAGCGCGAGGTCGCCCTGCATCTGCAGGAGGCGATGCTGCCCGCGCCCCGCCCACTCGTCCATCACCGGGCGGCGGTGCGCTACCAGCCCGCAGTGGGAGCCCTGAACGTGTGCGGCGACTGGTACGACCTGGTCGACCTGCCCGGTCACGGCCGTACCGCCGTGGCCGTCGGCGACGTCGTCGGCCACGGCCTTCGCGCGGCCGGCGTCATGGGCCAGCTGCGCAGCGCCCTGTCCGCCGCCTCCCGCGTCGCCGACGGCCCCGCCCAGGCCCTGGAGGTCCTCGGCCTGTACGCCCGCTCCGTCGACGGCGCCGAATCCACCACCGCCGTCTCCGTCTTCATCGACTGGAACACCCACACCCTCACGTACAGCAGCGCCGGTCACCCCCCGCCCGTCCTCCGGCACCCTGACGGCACCGTCACCTTCCTCGACCAGGCCACCGACCCTCCGCTCGGCGCACGACCCGAGCACGTCGCCCGCCCTCAGGCCCACACCTCCTTCGCCGAGGGCTCCGTCCTCGTCCTCTACACCGACGGGCTGATCGAGCGCCGCCGCGAGGACATCGATACCGGCCTGGCCCGGCTCGCCGAATCGATCACCCGTCACGGTGCCGCGAACCCGGACACGATCGCCGACACGCTGCTGACCGACCTCATCCCCCCGGCAGGACTCACCGACGACACCGCCCTCGTCGTCATCCGCCTGTGAGGGCCGGGGTCCGCCCCGTCGCGCGGCCGGTTCCGGCCTCCGAAGTCGGCAGCACAGGCCGCGAAGACCCGCGCGGCGGCCGGGTGGCCGGACCCGGTGCAGCAAGGTGTTCTCGTCGCCGTCGTGAAAGCAGCACGATGACGCGCACCGCATGAAGTCGACCGTGGTCGCCGAGAGTTCCGAGGCCGGTACGTCCAGGAGCGCGCTCCCCTGTCGGAGTCGAGTTCCTCGGCGACGGCCCGGCTCCGCCGCGCCCATGACAGGCGCAGCACCATGTCGCGGCGGCGGGCGAGTGACCCGCAACAATCAGGGTCCGGGTAGCGCAGCAGCACGGCCACGCCGTCGCTCAGTCGCAGCTTCCGCCCGGGTACCACGACCAGTTCGGCCCCCCGGGCCGACGAGGGCGCGGGCCAGGGCCGCGTCAGCTCGTTCCTCGCTGGCCTCCCGTATGCCGTAGGAGCGCAGTTCCTGTTCTGTGAGGGCGATCTGGCCGGGTTCCTGGCCCACCCAGAGGCGGAGCGGCGACTCGGGGTGGTTGTTGAGGAAGAGGGCCTTGACCTGGCCGCGCTGCAACGCTGATACGGCGGCGGCGAGGCCCTCCGCGGCGGCTCCGCCGTGGGCGCGCCCGGCGAGGAGGGCATTCAGCAGCGCCTGTTCGTGCGCGGCTATGCGCCCTTCGAAGAGGCCGTCGAGCTGCTGTTGAAGCAAGGCCCGCCCCGGGCTCGGCTCACCGGCGCCTTCGACGGTGGTGACGTGCCTGCGCAGGGAAGCAGGAAGTCGGCGGTTGAGGATGCCGCGGGCCCAGACGTCTCCTGCGACGACCACCGTTTCGACGTCGATGGACCGTGCACGACCTTCCAGTTCCCGGCCGCACTCTGTGGCGGCGTTCAGCCGGTCGGTGGCGGGGACTTCCGCGTGGAGACGGTGTCCGGGCGTGACCCTGGTCAGGGGCCACGTGCCGACTTCGGCGTCGATCCGTCTCCTGGCCATCTCGCCGCCGCCTCCCCTGTTCACGTCCATGGCGAGACCACCACGTCCGCCGACGCGCACGGAGGCGGGGGCCATGGGGCGCACACGCTCGCGGACTGCGCGACCCGGTCAGCCCCCGGCGGGCCTCGACGTCGCTCCCCCGCCTGTGGCACCCCTGACGGTGACTGACCACCCGGTCGCCTTCTGTTCCGGCGTGCCCGCCACCACGTCTGATCCCGGAGTGGCATACGGCCCGGCCCCGGCCGTTCTCCGTATCTGGAAGACACCGTCGCGCCCACGCGCGACGTCACTCGTGGCGCCTCGCCCGCGCCCGCGCGGGCCGCACCCTTGTCCCGCTCGCGCACGGCCGCCGACCGGCCTCGTCCAGAGCGCCCTCGTACGGCTGACCGAGCCCACCGCCGAATCGACGGGCGGAGGGCGCGCCGCCGCGCGCTCGTCGTGATCGGCGCCTCGCTGTTGTTGTCGTTCGGCATCGGCATGCTCAGCGGAGGACTCCAGCACTTCGACGACTTCCCCGCCCGGGGCGCGGTCCTCGTCCCGCTGGGCACCGTGGTCTCGTTCGTGGCCTTCGTCATCAAGGACGCCGAGACGCCTGCCCGCCGCATGCTCAGCCCCCTGGGCCTGGCGGTCGTGCTCGTCGCTGGTGGCAGCTGTCTGGGTCTGAGCACGATCGCCGCCGGTATGGGCGGCGAGTCCGCCGAGGGTGGTGGCCACAGTCACGGGGGCGGTGCGCGAGAGAGCGACGACCACCGAACCGAGCCCGAGCCGACCGCACCGGAAACGGCGAGACCGTGCCGGGCGAGGCTCCCGCCCCGGACGAAGGCGCGCGCCCCGGTCCCTGCCGAGCCCCCTCGCGGTCGCCCGCTGACCGGTCAAGACGGGTTGGTCCCCAACTGGTCCCCAAGAACGATCAAGGGGCTGTTCCAGATCACTCTGGAACAGCCCCTCGATCAACGACTCTCTCGAGTCGGGACGACAGGATTTGAACCTGCGACCCCTTGACCCCCAGTCAAGTGCGCTACCAAGCTGCGCCACGTCCCGTTGCCCGTCTGACCTGGGGTTTCCCCTGGCCGGTCGTGCAAGAGAACCATACCGCACTTCCCCGGGTGGTCACGAACCGCTTTGCCGGGGTCACTCCGGGACGCGATGCGGGACGGCGGCACGTGCCTCCGGAATGTGGCGAGAAATCGACCCTCCGTGAGGGTTCCGGGCGGACGCCAAGGCTCCAGATCGCCCGCAACACAGTCGGAAGTGATCGTCAACAGCACAGGTTTCAGACAAAGACGGGGGCGATATTGATCCACCCCGTAAAGATCAACACCATAAATGGGTCGGCCTGTTCGGGACGGGACCACCGCCGATGCACCACCTGTCCGGACCCCGCCGGGCAGGCGTTTCGCAGGGAGGTACTCGTATGGACAGCTACTTCAGCAGCCGGCTTCATCATCGGCTGCGGGAGACCGTGCGCGATTTCGCCGAACGGGAGGTGCGGCCCCGCATAGCCGAGATGGAGGCCTCCCGCACGGTCCACCACGAGCTGTCCCGGCTCATCGCCGCGCAGGGCTGGCTGGGCGCGACGATCAGTCCCGAGTACGGCGGCATGGGCGCGGGCCACCTCGCCAAGACGATCATCATCGAGGAGCTGTCCCGGGTCAGTGGAGCCATGGGCGCCATGGTCCAGGCCTCCCAGCTGGGCACCGCCAAGATCGTCCACTTCGGCTCCGACGCCCAGCGCAAGACCTGGCTGCCGAAGGTCGCCTCGGGCGAGTGCCTGCCGACCATCGCGGTCACCGAGCCGGAGTCCGGCGGCCACGTCCTCGGCATGGAGGCGAGCGCCGTCCGCGACGGCGACGACTACATCATCAACGGCAGCAAGATCTACGTCGGAAACAGCCACGTCGGCGATCTGCACGGCGTCGTGGTCAGGACCGGGCCCGGGTCGAAGGGGCTCACCGCCTTCCTCGTCGAGGCCGACCGCCCGGGCTTCCGGCTCGGCCCGCAGCAGCCGGCCATGGGTCTGCACGGCTTCAGCTTCGGCGAGCTGATCTTCGAGAACTGCCGGGTTCCGGCCGCCAACCGGCTGGGCGACGAGGGCGACGGCCTCGCCGTCGCGTACTCCTCCAGCGTGCTCTACGGCCGGGCCAACCTCACCGCCGTCTCCCTCGGCATCCACACCGCGATCCTGGAGGAGACCACCCGCTTCGCCAGCGAGCGGATCCGCTACGGCGAGCCGCTGTCGGAGCTGCCCACGGTGAAGCTCAAGCTGGGCCAGATGCAGTCCCGCCTGATGACCGCCCGGCTCGCCGCGTACCACGCGGTGCACCTGCTCGACCAGGGCCGCTCCTGCGACACCGAGCTGATGAACGCCAAGCTGGTGAACGTCGAGTCGGCCATCGACTCCGGCCGCAACGCCATGGAGATCCACGCCGCCGCCGGCCTCTTCACCGACCGCTCCATCGAGCGGTACCTCCGCGACGCGCACCACATCTTCGCGCCGGCCGGCACCTCCGACATCCAGCTCCTCCGGCTCGGCGAGGTCGCCCTGGGCCAGGACAAGGGCAGTTGGTCGGAGCGGCTCTCCGAACTGGTCCGCACCCCGGAACCGGAACCCGCCCCCGCCTGAGACCCGGAAAGGGCGAGGGCCCGTACGGCGTGCCGTACGGGCCCTGCCTCCGCGTGGGTGGACGCGGGTCAGAACCTGCCGTCCTCGCGGCGGTGGATCTGCTCGACCAGCTCCGCCGCCATCTGCTTGATGGTCTCCAGGCCCGAACGGCCCCAGGGCCGGACGTCGGTGTCGACCACGCAGATCGTGCCGAGCGCCACACCGGTCCGGTCGATCAGCGGCGCGCCCATGTAGGAGCGGATGCCGATCTCGTCGACGACCGGGTTGCCCGCGAAGCGCGGGTAGTCGCAGACGTCCTCCAGGACGAGCGCCTTCCGCCGGACCACGACGTGCGGGCAGTAGCCGTGGTCGCGGGCCATGAACCGGCCGACGCCGCCCGTGCCGGCCGCCGCCGCGCCCAGGTCGCTGCCCGAGTGGGAGCCGCCCGGGGTGTGCAGTCCGGCGAAGAACTGCCGGTTCTCGTCGATGAAGTTGACCATCGAGAACGGGGCTCCGGTGATCTCGGCGAGCCGCTGCGCGAACTCGTCGAAGGCCGGGTCCGGGCGTTCCCCGAGGCCCAGTTCGCGCAGCCGCCGGACCCGGTCCGGGGCCTCCTTGTCGATGGGGGTCAGGAGGAGGTGACCGGTCGGGTCGTAGGTCATGGCGTGACTCCGAAGCTCGGCTCGCTGGCCGGTGTCGAGTTGAGGAGGTGCTGGACGAGGGTCAGCAGCGTGCTGATGGCGGAGCTGGAGATCCGGGCGTCGCAGAGGACGATCGGCACCTGGGGGTCGAGGTCGAGGGCCTGCCGGATCTCGTCCCGGTCGTAGCGGAAGGCACCGTCGAACTCGTTGACCGCCACCACGAAGGCGATGCCCCGGCGTTCGAAGAAGTCGATCGCCGAGAAGCACTCCTGGAGGCGCCGGGTGTCGGCGAGGACGACCGCGCCGAGCGCGCCCTCGGACAGCTCGTCCCACATGAACCAGAACCGCTCCTGGCCCGGGGTGCCGAAGAGGTAGAGGACGTTGCGGTCGTCGAGGGTGATCCGGCCGAAGTCCATGGCCACGGTGGTCGTGGTCTTGTTCTCCACGCCCTCCAGGCTGTCGGTGGCGGCGCTGACCGAGGTCAGCAGCTCCTCCGTGCTGAGCGGTTCGATCTCGCTCACCGCTCCGACGAAGGTCGTCTTTCCCACGCCGAAACCCCCCGCCACCAGGATCTTCAGCGCGGTGGGGAAGGGGTCGGCCGCGAGACCGTCATGGCGTTCAGAGCCGCTGTCGTAGGCCATCGAGCACTGCCTCCAGCAAGGAACGGTCGGATGGGTTGGCGTGGAAGCGGGGGGCCCGCGCGGTGAGGGCCCCACAGTCCACGAGGTCGGAGAGGAGGACCTTGGTGACGGCCGCCGGCAGCCTTAAGTGCGCCGCGATCTCGGCCACCGAGGTGGGCCCGGGGCACAGCCCGAGGGCCAGCCCGTGCTCGGGGCCCATGTGCGGCAGCGGTCCTGAGCCGGTCGCCATCACCAGGGAGAGCAGGTCGAGCGAGGTGGTGGGCCGGGTCCGTCCGCCGCTGACGGTGTAGGGGCGGATCAGCCGGCCGGCCGCGTCGTCGAGCCAGGGCCCTTCCTGCGGGGGTGAGGCGTTCACTGACCGGCGCCACCCGCCGCTGCGGCCGCCTGCCGGGCGGGCGTCATCAGGTACGGGCGGACGCTCTTGACCAGCATCGCCATCTCGTAGCCGAGGACGGCGGCGTCGGCCTCCCGCCCGGCGAGGACGGCCAGGCAGGTGCCGGAGCCGGCGGTGGAGACGAAGAGCAGGGTGGAGTCGAGCTCCACGACGACCTGGCGGACCTCGCCGCCGTCGCCGAACCGGACGCCGGCGCTGCGGCCGAGCGAGTAGAGCCCGGAGGCGAGCGCCGCCATGTGGTCGGCGGCGTCGGGGTCGAGCCCGTGGACGGATTTCACCAGGCCGTCGGAGGAGAGCAGGACCGCGCTGCGGGTGTACGGGACCCGCTGGACCAGACCGCTCAGCAGCCAGTCGAGATCCGAGGAATGGCCGTTCGGCACATTGCTCGCCATTGTGTGTCTACTCCTTGTGCGCGTCGCCGTGACGCAGCGACTCCTGGGGGGTGGGCTGGGATTCGGCGAGGCCGATCCCACGCTGGAAGGCGGCCATCAGGCCGGGGTCGTGCAGGGCGTGCTCCTCGGCGGGACGGGCCTGCGGCTCGTCGCGCAGCTGGGGGACGAGGTGCTCCTGGGCGCGCCGCTTGGGCAGGTCGGGCCGGCCGGGCGCCTCCGGCCGTGCCGCCGGCGGCACGGCGCCGAACCCGGCCGGGGCGTAGGGGCGCTCCGGGGCGGGGGGCTGGTAGGCGTACGGGGCCGGGGCCGGGGCCTCCGTGGGTACGGGGGCGGGGGCGGCGTCCGGGACCGGCGCGAGCTGCGCGGTGGGGGCGTCGCCACGGGGGTGCGGCGCCTCGACGTGCCGGGCGTGCTGGGGCTGCGGGGCGGCCTCCGGGGCCGGAGCCTGCTGGGGCTGCGGGGCCGGGGCCTGCTGGGGCTGCGGGGCCGGGGCCTGTGCCGGAATCCGGGGCGGCTGCGGCTGCGGCAGCTGCTGGGGGTGCTGCTGCGGGGTGGCGCCGGTGACGGCGGCGGTCTGGCGCTCGTGCTGGGCGAGGCCTTCGGGGTCGGCGCCGAGGAGGCCCTGCGGGAGGACGAGGACGGCCTGGATCCCGCCGTAGATGTTCGACTGGAGGCGGACGGCGATGCCGTGGCGTCGGGCGAGCGCGGAGACCACGAAGAGGCCGATGCGGCCGTCCTGGAGGAGGTGGGCGACGTTGACCTGGTCGGGATCGGCGAGCAGCGCGTTCATCTTGTTCTGCTCGACGACGGGCATGCCGAGGCCGCGGTCCTCGACCTCGATGGCGAGGCCGGCGGTGACGTACTGGGCGCGCAGCAGCACGGTGGTGTGCGGCGCGGAGAAGACCGTGGCGTTCTCGACGAGTTCGGCGAGGAGGTGGATGACGTCGGCGACGGCGTGGCCGCGCAGGGTGCCGTCGATCGGCGGGACGAGCTTGACGCGGGGGTACTGCTCGACCTCGGCGATGGAGGAGCGGAGCACCTCGGTCATGGTGACCGGGTTGGACCACTGGCGGCGGGAGATCGCGCCGCCGAGGACGGCGAGGTTCTCGGCGTGGCGGCGGATGCGGGTGGCCAGGTGGTCGACCTGGAAGAGGCCCTTGAGCAGGTCGGGGTCCTCGACCTCGTTCTCCAGCTCGTCGAGGAGCTGGATCTCTCGGTGGACGAGGGACTGGAGCCGGCGGGCGAGGTTCACGAAGACCTCGACCTTCTGCTCGTTGCCGACGCTGGAGGAGAGGCGGGAGGCCTGGACCACGGCGGCGACGGCCGCCTCGTGGGAGCGGGCCAGTTCGGCGCCGAGCCGGTCGAACTCGTCGCCGTGGGTGGTGTCGGGGAGGGCGGGCCGGGGGCCCAGGTCCTCGCCGCGGCGCAACTGTTCGACGACCGTACGGAGTTCGCCCTGCGTCTGGGCGGCGTCGCGGCGCAGCGCGCCGACCCGGTCGAGGACGGCCCGGGCGGCGCGGTCGGCGCCGAGCGCGGCGGCCGTCACCGAGGCGACGGTGAGGGCGGCGGCGCCGGCGAGCGCGGCCCACAGGCCGGGCGTCGGGGCGGTGCCGGTGGAGCGGAGGGTGAAGAGCACGGCGGCGGCGCCGCCGAGGGCGACGGCGACGGCGGGCAGGACCGAGGTGCGCAACAGCTGGGGGCGTATGCGGACTTCGACGGGGGTGGCCGCCGCGGGCCTGGTCTGGCCGGCGCCCGTGGTCGTGGTGCGGGCGCCCGAACGGCCGTGCCGCCCGCCCTCGCGGCGGTCGGACCGCGGGGCGGGTGCGCGAAGTTGTGACATGGATGTCCTTGGTACGTGCCCGGGAGATCGGCGTACTGAGGGGATGGGGGGACGGCAGGTGCGATGAGCCTACCGATGATCACCGACCACACACTGTAGTCGCCAACCGTTCACGTGCGGTGCGCAGTTGGCAAACTTGCCCGTAGACCTGGGAAATCTGCTACCGACCCGTCGGTACGCGGCCGAGATCGATTGGCTGAAAGTCGTCGGTTCGACACGGGAGTTGTCGAAGACCGGAACCGTACGAAAGTGGGCGGAGAGGCCAATTGACCTCCCCTCTCTGCGGAAACGCACCCGTCGCGACGACGAGCGGAATCCCCGGGAGGCCTCCGGACGGCCCCTCCCCGACCGCGCCCGTCACGGAGCGTGAATGCTCTGGGGTGGGATCCGGGCGGGGGTACGGGAGGGCTGTCATCCTGGTCCCATGAACGCCGAAGCCGAGCCCTCCCGCCGTCCGCTGCTCGTCGTGGACGGGGCCAACGTCGTGGGCTCCGTCCCGGACGGCTGGTGGCGGGACCGGCGGGGCGCCGCGGAGCGCCTGCGGGACCGGCTGGCCGCGCACGGCGGGCCCTCCGACGGGCCGTTCCCGGGGCCGTACGAGATCGTGCTCGTGGTCGAGGGCCGGGCCCGGGGCGTCGGCTCGGTGCCGGGGGTGCGGGTGGAGGAGGCGCCCGGCAGCGGCGACGACCTGATCGCCGAGCTGGCCCGCCTGGCCCACGGCCGGCCGTGTCTGGTCATCACGGCCGACCGGGAGCTGCGCCGCCGGGTGGAGGAGACGGGCGCCCACTGCGCGGGCCCCCGCAGCCTTCCGGCCGGTTGAACGGTGGCCCCGGTGGATCAGTACCGCTCGGGCAGGTCGCGCTCGGCCGGCAGCGGCGCGGTCCCGGCGGTGTCCGCGCCGGAGGCGGAGCGGGCGGATGCGGTACGGGAGGATGCGGCCGGTGCCGGCTTCGGGCCGCAGAAGGCCGCTTCGAGCGTCCCGCCGAGCGCCGTGTTCGCGGCGCCGTGGTTGGAGGTGTTGGCGACCGCCGCGAGGCTGCGCCGGCCGTCGCGGGTCGAGAAGGCGTACGTGTAGTAGCCCTGGACCGTCCCGGTGTGGCCGAACACCCTGGCCCCGCAGGAGAGGTCGTAGCGGCGCAGCCCGAGCCCGTAGAAGCGGGTGTTCGTGGTGTCGGTCGGGGTGACCGTCGTCATCTCCTCCAGCATCGCCGGGGAGAGGAGCCGGCCGCGCATGAGGGCGCCGGTGAAGGTGTTGAGATCGGCGGCGCTGGAGATGACCGCGCCGGCGGCCTGCGCCCAGGAGACGGTCTGCTCGGTGGAGTCCACCAGCGGCTCGCCGGCCGCGTCCGGGTGCAGATGGCCGCGGACGCGCAGCCCCTTGATGCGGGTGTCGGGGTGGACGTAGGAGGTGTCGCGCAGCTTGAGCGGCTTGAGGATACGGCGCTCGTAGGCGCGGTCCAGGGGCTGTACGGTGAGCTTCTCGATCAGCATGCCGACGACCACGAAGTTCGCGTTCGAGTAGCGGTAGGCGGCGCCGGGCTCGGTGGTGCGCGGCTCGCTCAGGGAGAGGTCGACCAGCTCCTGGTGGGTGAACACCCGGTGGCGCACGGCCTCGAAGCCGGGCACGGTGTCGGCGAACATGGCGTTCGTGTGGTCCGCGAGCCCGCTGCGGTGGGTGAGCAGGTGCCGGACCGTGATCCGGTCGTCGGGCAGCAGCCCCGGCAGGTACCGGACGACCGGCTCGTCGAGGGCGAGGCGCCCCTCGTCCACGAGCTGCAGCAGCACCACGGTGGAGAAGGTCTTGCTGACGCTGCCGATCCGGAAGCGGGCGCGGAGGTCCATCGGCGCGCCGGAGGCCCGGTCCCGGACGCCGACGGCGAGGCTCTCGACCCCGCCGGGCCCGGAGAACCGGGCCATCGCCCCCGGAGCGCCCTCGGCCATCGCGGAGTTCAGCGCGGCGACGATCCCGGCCCGGTCGGGCGCGGGAACCGGCGCGGACGCGGCGGAGGCGGTACGGGCGGTGGCGGGCCCGGCCGCGAGCGCGGCGATCAGGGCAGCGGCGACACCGGCGGTCCGGCGTCGGCGGCGGGTCAGGGGCAGGGGCAGGGTCAGGGTCAGAGTCACGGTGGATCCTCGGCTGCTCGGGTGGGGCGGCGCGGCGCACGCCGGCGGCTCCGCCCGCACGCCCGTCCACCGATCATGAAGGGCACGGACGCCGAAATGCTCCAGGCTCGGGGCGGGTTCGGCCGGACGGGTCGCCCCGCGGAACCCGCCGCGACCCTCCGCCGGTCACCCGCCGCACCCGCACCCCCCGCACCCTCCGCACCCTCCGCCGCACGCGGTTCCGCAGCCGGCCGCTCCGCCGTCCTTGTCCTGCTCCGGAGAGGCGGGCGCGGACGACGAGTTGACAACGGTGCCGACGAACGCGCAGAGCAGCACGACGACGGCGATGCCGATCACCGCATAGCCCATGGTTCCCCCTGCCTCGCGGTGTGTTGTTCCCCTGCCGGATACCTACCCACCGACACGCCCGCCGGTGCCGTTCTGGCGGGGTGACGCGAAGGGGCGCCGGCCGTGGTGGCCGGCGCCCCTTCGTGCGCTGTCGGGCGGGTGGGTGGGTCCAGGTCAGGTCACGTCACGTCACGTCAGGGAGCGGAAGCCCGTGAGGGACGCTCCGGCGGTGGTGCCCGTGCCCTTGATGTCCGCGTAGACAGCAGGTTGCCCGCGGAGTCGGTCGTCCACACCGAGGGCTTGCCGTCGCCCAGGACGTCCGGCACCGAGGTCGACGCTCGTGGTCGTACGACGAGCACACCGGCGAGCTGCTGCGGGTGACGACGGACCGGACCATGGCCCCGCAGCGGGTCGAGGACCAGCGGTACACCTTCGACCCGGCGGGCAACATCACCCGGATCCTCACGGAGACGGGCCAGGACCAGGACCGGCAGAAGGACGCCCAGTGCTTCGTGACCGACGCGCTCCAGCGGCTCACGCAGGCGTGGACGTCGACCGACGACTGCGCGGCCCCGGCGGGGCCGTCCACGGTCGGCGGGCCCCAGCCCTACTGGTTGTCGTACGGCTACGACGCCCTGGGCACCGTACGAAGGAGACCCGCCACGACCTGACCGGCGACACCGCGAAGGACGTGGTCCGCGACTACGCCTACCCCGGTGCGGGCGGTGCCGGGCCGTCGGCGCTCACCTCGGTGACCGCCGCCCAGGGCGGCGGTGCCGGGACGGTCACGGACTCCTTCACCTATGACGCCGCCGGCAACACGGTCACCCGCAAGACGGACGGCCGGGACCAGACCCTGACCTGGAACGCCGAGAACCAGCTCGCCAGGGTCGAGGAGGCGGGCCGGGCCACCACCGACTACACCTACGACGCGGACGGCAACCGTCTGCTCAGGAAGGACGGCGAGGGCACCACCCTCTACCTGCCGGGCGGCAACGAGCTCCTGCTCAAGCCGGACGGCACCACCAGGACCGGGACCCGCTACTACGAGCTCGACGGGGAGACCGTCGCGGCCCGGACCGGCGGCGCCCTGCAGTTCCTCTTCGACGACCACCACGGGACGGCGACGACGGCGATCGACGCCACGACCCAGGAGGTGACGAGCCGTTCCTTCGCGCCCTTCGGCGAGGAGCGCGGTGCGGTCGCCGCCGCGGCCGGCGTGGCCGGGGCCGCCTCCGTGGCCGCCGCTCTGTGGCCGGTGGGCCGGGGCTTCGTCGACGGTACGAAGGACGGCACGGGCCTGACCCAGCTGGGCGCCCGCGCGTACGACCCGAAGCTGGGCCGTTTCCTGAGCGTCGACCCGATGACCGATCCGGGCGAGTCGCAGCGGATGAACCCGTATGCGTACGCCAACAACAACCCGGTCACGTTCTCGGACCCCGACGGCCTCTTCTTCGGAAAGCTGAAGAAGGCCGTCAAGAAGGCGGTCAAGAGGGTCGTCAAGAAGGTCAAGAAGGTCGTCAAAAAGGTCGTCAAGAAGGTCGTCAAGACCATCAAGAAGGTCGTCCGCAAGGTCACCAAGGCGGTCAAGCGGGTGGTCCGCAAGGTGGCCCGGAGCGTCAGGAAGGTCGTCAAGAGAACCATCCGGAGCGTCAAGAAAGCCGTTTCCCGGGTGTCGCGGTACGTGAAGAGAGCGGTCAGCCGAGTCTCGAGAGCGGTGTCGTCCGGAAGCTCGAAGAAATCGAGCGGTGTGTCGGGCGGTGTGACGAAGGCCAGCCTCGTGAGCAACCAGCCGGGCATGGGTGAGCCGCCGGGCGTGAAGGAAGTCGCCGAGTTCCTGAGCTACCGCTCGTGGATGAATTCCTTCGAAAGCGGTGTCCACGCGGCCGGGTCGCTCTTCAGCGGCGACACGGACAAGGCGAAGAAGTACGGCTCCGACGCCTGGAACTACTTCGTGGGAGGCACCCCCTCCTACGCGGGCGGCAAGGCGAGCGACGCCCTGGCCAACGGCGGCGGGGGCAAGCATCGCAAGCCCACGCTCTACGGTGGTCTTGGTAGGGTCGGGTCGAAGGTTTTCGGCTGGCCCGTCGCCCTCGTCGCGACCGGCGTCGATTTCTGGATCACTCCGCCGGGACAGGGCAGCAACGTGCCGCGGGATGTCGTGGCGCCCGGGCCTACGGGCCGGGTCAAGTGGTGACGAGGTAACGGACATGGGAAAGCGCAGAACGTCGTTCGTAGGAAAATGGCGGGTCACTCACCGTGACGTCGTGCTCGCGGTCATGGGCTGCGGAATCGGCTTCGCCGGAGTGGCGAGTTCTCTCGTGAACGTGGCCTTCACCAGCCTCTCCGGTGCTCTGCTGACCCTGGGAGCACTGGCCCTCGGTCTCCTGTCCCTGAAGTTCCTCGTCTACTGCGTCAAGGAACTGTCGGCCAGGAAGTAACGGAAAAGCAGCAAGGAAAGGCGGCAGGGAGTTGTCTCCCTGCCGCCTTTCACGTTCCCGTGGTGGCCCGCCTCCGGGAAATGCCCCGTGCCGACGTCACCGCCCGCCCGCGAGATCGAGATCTTCGCTGCGCGGCTCCGCGACGACCTCGGCGGGTCGGGGGCGGCGCCAGGGGCGGGCGATGGGCTGGGACACGCCGCGCCACCAGGCGTCCGCGGGCACCTTCCCCGCGGGTTCGAACGGCTCGCCGGGGCGGGGAAGCGCCACCGCCTGCCCGGCTTCCTCCGCCGCGTCGCGGGTCCACTCCCCCGGTTCCGCCCACGGGTGGGGGGCCAGGTTGAAGGTGCCCCAGTGGATGGGGAGCAGGAGGCCGCCGGGCGTGCCGCCCTGGAGGTCCAGGTGGGCCCGGACGCCCTCGGCGGGGGTCATGTGGATGTCGGGCCAGAACTCGGAGTAGGCGCCGATCTGGATCATGGTGACGTCGAAGGGGCCGTGGGCGGCGCCGATCTCCCGGAAGCCCTGGAAGTAGCCGGTGTCGCCGCTGTGGAAGATCCGGTGGCGGGGGCCGCGGACGGACCAGGAGGCCCAGAGGGTGTGCTGCTGGTTGCGGATGGCGCGGCCGCAGAAGTGGCGGGCGGGGGTGGCGGTGAGGGTGAGGTCGCCGATCTCGGTGGACTCGTGCCAGTCCAGCTCGCGCAGCCGGGAGGCCGGGACGCCCCAGTGCTCCAGGTGGGCGCCGACGCCGAGCGGGACGGCGAAGAGGGTGTCGGTGGAGGCCAGCGCCTTGATCGTCGGCAGGTCGAGGTGGTCGTAGTGGTCGTGGGAGATCACCACCACGTCGACCGGTCCGAGCGCGGCGAGCGGCGCGGGCGCCGGGTGGAGCCGCTTGGGGCCGACGAAGGAGAAGGGGGAGCAGCGCTCTCCCCAGACCGGGTCGAAGAGGATCCGTACGCCGTCGATCTCGGCGAGCACGCTGGAGTGGCCCAGCCAGGTGATCCGCAGGCCGCTCGCGGCGGGGCGCGCCAGGTCGGCCACGGCCGTCGGGTGCACGGGGATCACCCCGGCCGGGGCCCGGCGGGCCCGCGACTCCCGCTCGAAGTAGACCTTCATCAGGTCGGCGGTGGAGCCGGAGGGTCCCCGGCGGGCCTCCTCGGGGTTCTGGAAGACACCGTCGGCGAAGTGCGGCGAGCGGCGGATGCGGGCCAGCCGCTCCCCCGTGGGCTCGGCGCCGAAGGATTCGGGCCGCAGGGCGCGCAGCCGGGCCCGCAGCGAACGGTCGGAGCCGGTACCGGTCACAAGTCCTCCTGAACTCTGGGGGTCGTTCCATTATGGGCGGACGGAGAGGCGGACGGGCGGGTGACCGGGTGGCGGAACGGGCGGCGGCGACGATCATGACTCTGTCATGTGCTGTGTAGGCTGCTCGGCGTGGAGAGAGTGCGGTTGAGCGTGGCCGAGCGGCGCGAGGAACTGCTGCGGGCCGCCGTCGAACAGATCGAGGCCCGGGGCGCCACCGCCGTCCGGATCGCCGATGTGGCCGCTGCCCTCGGCGTCAGCAACGCGCTGGTGCTCTACCACTTCTCCACCAAGGAACAGCTGGTCGCGGCGGCCTTCGCGCACGCCGCCGAGAGCGAGCTCGCCGAGCTGCGGCGGATCTTCGGGCGCCGCTCGGCGGCGGTGCGGCGGCTGCGCGCCGCCATCCGCTGGTACGCCCCGCAGGGGCAGGCCGATGGATGGCGGCTGTGGATCGAGGCGTGGGCGGCCGGACCGCGCAACCCCGAGCTGCGCCGGGTCGCCGCCTCGCTCGACCAGGAGTGGAGGCGGGCCCTGACCTCCGTGATCGAGGAGGGGGTCGCCGCCGGCGAGTTCCCCTGCCCGGACCCGGCGGGCGCCGCCTGGCGCCTCACCGCCTACCTGGACGGCCTCGCCGTCCAGACGACCGTCTACACCGGCGGCCTCTCCCGCGCGGCGATGCTCCGCTGGGCCGACACGGCCCTCGACCGCGAACTGGGCCTCCCGACACCCGGCGCCTGAGCAGTACGCCCAGGACCTGAGCGGTGCCCGGCCCCTGAACGGAGTCCGGCGCCCGGCGCCCGGTGCCCGGTGCCCGGTGCCCGGTGCCCGAGACGGGCCGGGCGGGAGGCCGAGCGGCGCCCTGCCCGGCCCCGCGGGGTCAGAGCAGTTCGTAGACCGCCGAGACCGTCACCTGCTCCTCGATCTCGCCGGGGGCCAGGGGGACGTTCTGTTCGTCGGCCGGGAGGGACGGGAGGGTGCCCTGGCCGGGGCGCAGGGAGTCGCCCTCGCTGAGGGAGACCAGGCGGCCGAGGCGGTGGCCGCTCAGGCGGGCGTGCTGGGAGGCCTTCTCGTACGCGTCGCGGTACGCGGCCTCGCGGGCCTTGGCGCGCAGGTCCTTCGGGTCGGCCACGTCGAAGACGACTCCGTTGACCCGGCCGGCGTCCCCGGTGGAGCCGTTGACGGCCCCGATGACCTGGCCGGCCCGGTCGATGTCCCGGACCTTCGCGGAGAAGGTCTGGCTCGCCTGGTAGCCGCTCACCTTGGACTCGCCCCCGGTCGTCTGGGTGTAGACGGGGTTGAGGGAGAGGCTGTCGGTGCGGATGTCCCGGTCCTCGACGCCCTGCTCGCGCAGGACCGCGAGCAGCGCCTTCGCCGCGGTGTTCTGCGCCGCCATCGCCTCCTTCGCCGTCGGCTTGGTGACCTCCACGCCCACCGAGAGGATCGCCACGTCGGGGGTGGCGGTGGCGCTGCCGCTGCCCGTGACGGTGACGGTCGCCGGCGCCTCGGCACGGACGGCGGCCGCGCGCGGAGCGGGGCGCTCCGG
The DNA here is from genome assembly GCF_012927245.1 of Streptomyces sp. R302. GTDB lineage: Bacteria > Actinomycetota > Actinomycetes > Streptomycetales > Streptomycetaceae > Streptomyces. The sequence goes on along the minus strand of NZ_JABBGE010000004.1, from coordinate 613,589 downwards.
CGCGGCGGCGAGCGCGGGCGCGGCGGTGCCCAGGAGGAGTGCTCCGAGGACGGCGCTGCCCGCGCCTGCGGCGAGCAGGCGGGCGGCGCGGGCGCGGGCGCGGGCGCCAGGGTTCGGGAGGGTGGGCGGCGCGGGGCGGTGCGGCACGGGGCGGTCCCTTCGACGGTGGGGTGCCGGTGGCTCCGGCGGGCACATCCCAGCACCCGGGGCCCCCGCCTCCCGGGCGCCACTCCTGACGCGCGCCGTCCTTCACCTCTCCGTACCAGCGGATCACCGTACGAACGGCACTCCGCACCCGCGCCGGGACGGTTCAGGTCTGGACGAGCGGTTCGTACACCTCGGCGCCCAGGCCGAAGGTCCAGGCGACGCCCTCGCGGGCGGTCCGGGTGCCGGGCGGCACGCGGAGCCAGTACGTGCGGTGGCTGCCGTCCGGCTCCGGCGTCGAGTTGACCACCTCGACCATGACGACGTCCTCGTCGTCGCCGAGCTCGATCCGCCACAGCACCCCCGCCTCGTCGCGGCCCTCGGGGCGGGCCCCGGAATCGTCGAGGTAGCGCTCGTAGCCGTAGAACTCCAGCATCACGCGGCGCAGTTCGGCGTTGTCCTCGTCGCGGATCCGCTCCGGGGTGAGGTCCGCGAGGCCCGCCAGGAAGCCGGCCGTGACGGGCATGCCGCGCCAGGCGTGGAGGGCGAAGCCGTCCCGGTGGGCGAGCGCCGGTCCGTCGCCCCGGTCGAGCCGCCCGGCCTCGTCCCGGTGCAGGGCGACGGGGCGTTCGCAGACGACCGCGACCTTCTCGTACGGCCACCACCAGCCGGCCTGCTCGGCGACCGCGGCGAGTCCGGCGAGCCGGGTGCCGCGCCCGTCGAAGGCGGCGAGCCAGGCGGCGTCCTGCTGGCCGAGCACCGCGTCGTACAGCAGCTCCCGGCCCGCGAGCTCGGTGAGCGCGCCGGGTTCCTCCCGGTCGCCGAGCACGTCCAGGATCCCGGTCCTGATCCGCTCGGCGAGCGCCCGCGCCGGGTCCCAGAGCCGGGCTCCGGTGGCCTGCCAGTGCGCCGTCCACCCGGCCGGGCCGAGCGTGTCGTGGAGGCGGCGGCGCTCCTCCGCCCAGGGCAGGGTCCGCACCTCCTCCCGCACCGAGCGCCCCCGGTCCGCGAGGCCCGCGACCAGCTCGACCCCGGCGAGCGGCGAGTCCGCCCACACCACCCGCTCCGGCGCGGGCAGCCCCGCGAAGGCGTACGCGAGCCGGACCCCGGCCTCGGCGGCGGTCCGGTCGGCCGGCCCGGTGGCGGCCGCGACGGCCCGCCACTTCTCGTACACGTCACCCTCGTTCATCGTCCTGTCCCCCATGTCCGTCCCTGCCCCATGCCCGTCCCTTCCCCCATGCCCGTCCGTTCCTCCGACACCGCCCGGCACCGCCCGGTCCCGCCTCAGTCCGCCACGATCCGGTACGCGCCCGGCACGTACTCGCGCTGCCGCACCACCCGGTACCAGCCTCTCGGCAGGACGATCGGGGCGTGCTCCTCGTGCACCAGCCGTCCGCCCTCGGGCAGTTCGAGGAGGAACGGGCCGTACGGCCCCGGTTCCCGCACCAGCCGGCCGGGGCCCGGGATCGCGTGGGCGTGTCCGGTGACCTCGCCGAAGGCGAGCACGAGCCGGCCCCGGCCGTCCCTCGGCTCGCTCCGCGCGCCCTTCGCCCGGGCGGGCACGGCCCGCTCGTCGACGGACACGATCAGCACGTCCCCCTGCCGGTACATGGCTCTCCCCTTCCCGTCCGGAACCCGGTGCCCGAACACGAGAACGACGCTAGAGCCCACCACTGACAACGCCCCGCACGCCTCCGGCCCGACCCTCCGACCCGCCCCCCGACCCGACCCTCCGACCCGACCCCCCGCCCCCTCCTGTCGGTGCGGCTTGGTACAACTCTGGGGCGTCACGCCCGTACCGCCGTCCGTCGTCTGGAGCACCGTCATGACCATTGGGGCCTACCTGGAGGAGTTCCACGGCCTCCCCGTCCTCGACCTCCCGGACGCCGAGTCGGGCGTCGCGCTGCCCGACCCGGCGGCCGTCGCCTGGCGCCTGTCCAGCCCGACCTACAACGACGACGACGAGGAGAGCTGGGACGCAGTCTTCGAGCGCTTCCTGAAGACCGTCGACACCGCGCGGGTCCGCGCGATCGTCGTGGGCGGCTGGGAGGACGCGTACGACACCTCCTCCGCCGCCATCGTCACCGCACTCATCGGCGCCAACGACCGGCTGACCGCGCTGGAGGCGGTCTTCCTCGGCGACATGACCATGGAGGACTGCGAGATCTCGTGGATCGTGCAGTCCGACGTGACGCCGCTGCTGGCCGCCTACCCGGCGCTGCGGGAGTTCGGCGTGCGCGGCGGCACCGGGCTCGTCTTCCCGCCGGTGCGCCACACCGGTCTGGAGACGCTGGTCGTGGAGACCGGCGGGCTCGGCGCCGAGGTCGTGCGCGGCATCGCGGGCAGCGACCTGCCGGCCCTGGAGCGGCTCGAACTGTGGCTGGGGACCGACGAGTACGGCGGCGACTCCACGCCCGGCGACCTGGCGCCGCTGCTCTCCGGCGAGGCCTTCCCGGCCCTGCGCAGCCTGGGCCTGTGCAACAGCGTGATCCAGGACCGGGTGGCCGCCGCCGTGGCGAGCGCCCCGGTCGTCGCCCGCCTCGACCGGCTCGACCTCAGCATGGGCGTGCTCACCGACGAGGGCGCGGCCGCGCTGCTCGACGGCCAGCCGCTGACCCATCTGACGGAGCTGGACCTGGAGCACCACTACCTGTCGGAGGCGATGGGCGAGCGGCTCACCGCCGCGCTCGCCCCGCACGGGGTGCGGGTCGTCCTGGACGACCCGCAGACCCCGGAGGACGACGGCGACGGGGACGTCTGGCGCTACGTCGCCATCGCCGAATGACGGCGGGCCCGCGCCTCGTGGTCGTCGGCGATCCGGCGGGGCGTCGCGTCGCGTTCTTCCAGGACGCGGTGCGCGCCGCCGGGCTGCCCGGGGTGCGGGCCGTGCCGTGGACGGACGTCCTGCGCGGCCGGGCCCGCTTCGCGGCGGGCGAGACCGTGCGGGTCGACTCGCCCGGTGAGGTGCCGGAGGTCGAGCTGCTGCTGCGCGGCACGGACGATCCGGCCCGGGTGGAGGGGGGCAGGGTCTGGTACGAGCGGTTCACCGCCGCCCTCGCCGGGCTCGCCGCCGAGGCGGACCGCTCCGGCGCGGTGCTGGTCGACAACCCGGCGGAGACGGCGGTCCTCTTCGACAAACGGCTCACCCACGGCCGGCTCGATGCCGCCGGGGTGCCCGTCCCCGCCTCCCCGACCTCCGGTCCCGGCGGGGCGCCGGTGCGGGGCTGGGACGACCTGGTGGCGCTGATGGCGGGGGCCGGGCTGCGCCGGGTCTTCGTCAAGCCGGCCCACGGCTCCTCCGCTTCCGGGGTGCTGGCCGTGGAGACGGCCGGCGGGGGCCGGGTGCAGGCCGCCACCTCGGTCGAACGGGACGGCGCCGGACGGCTCTTCAACTCGCTGCGGATACGCCGCTACACGGGCGCGCGGGAGGTCGGCGCGCTGGTCGACGCGCTCGCCCCGGACGGCCTGCACGTGGAGCGCTGGCTGCCGAAGGCGGTCCAGGGCGGCCGGGCGGCCGACCTGCGGGTGGTGGTGACCGGCGGGCGCGCCACCCACGCGGTGGTCCGCACCAGCCGTTCGCCGCTGACCAATCTGCACCTCGGCGGCGCCCGCGGCGACCTCGCCGCCGCGCGGACGGCGATCACCGCCGCCGGCGGCCGCTGGGAGGACGCGGTCGCCGTCTGCGAGGGCGCGGCGGCGGCCTTCCCCGGCACCCGGTGCGTCGGGGTGGACCTACTGCCGGGCGCCGGCTGGCGCCGCTTCGCGGTCGGCGAGGTCAACGCCTTCGGGGACCTGCTGCCCGGCCTCACCGGCCTGCCGGGCGGCGGCGCCGAGGGCCTGGACACCTACGGCGCCCAGGTCGCCGACCTGCTCAGACACCCGCCCGTACCCACGCCCGCACCCGCACCCGCACCCGCACCCACTCCCGTACCCGCACCAGCGCGCACCACAGGAACGAGCACCGCCCCGTGAACCACCCCGACATGAACGCGGTCGTCGGCAGTCACGACCTGCTTCTGGTCACCCTCGACACCCTCCGGTACGACGTGGCCGCCGAGCTGGCCGCCGCCGGCCGGATACCGAACCTGGCCCGGCACCTCCCGGGCGGCCGCTGGGAGCGCCGGCACGCGCCGGGCAGCTTCACCTACGCCTCCCACCAGGCGATCTTCGCGGGCTTCCTGCCCACTCCGGCCGCGCCCGGCCCGCACCCGAGGCTCTTCGCGGCCCGGTTCGCGGGCAGCGAGACGACCGCCGACGGCACCTACGTCTACGACGCCCCGGACCTGGTCACGGCGCTCGCCGCCGACGGCTACCGGACGGTGTGCGTCGGCGGGGTCGGCTTCTTCAACCGGCAGCCGCCGCTCGGCTCGGTGCTGCCCGGCCTCTTCCAGGAGAGCCACTGGGAGCCGTCCTTCGGGGTGGCCTCGCCGACCTCCTTCGAGGCGCAGGTGGCCCGGGCCGAGGAGGTGGTGGCCGCGCTGCCGGCCGACCGCCGGCTCTTCCTCTTCGTGAACGTGGCGGCGCTGCACCAGCCGAACTGGTTCCACCTGCCGGGCGCCACCCGCGCGGCGGGCGACACCCGGGCCACCCACGCGGCGGCCCTGGAGTACGTCGACCGGCACATCGGACGCCTCTTCGCGGCGATGAGCAGCCGCCGCCGCTGCTTCGCGATCGTCTGCTCGGACCACGGCACGGCGTACGGCGACGACGGCTACACGGGGCACCGGCTCGGCCACGAGGTGGTGTGGACGGTGCCGTACGCGCAGTTCACGCTGGACGGTCCGGACGGCCGCGCGGAAGGGGCCGCCGCGTGACCGGCACCCCGCTCCCCCGCCCGTACCGCTCGTACGTCTACGCCTACCCGCACAAGACGGCGTACCGTCCGCTGCCCGGGCGGCCGGAGCTCGCGGCGCTCTGGGCGGACGAGCCGAAGGACGCCCTCTCGCTCTACGCGCACGTCCCGTTCTGCGAGGTCCGCTGCGGTTTCTGCAACCTCTTCACCCGGATCGGCGCCCCCGACGAGCTGACCACCCGCTACCTCGACGCGCTCGACCGGCAGGCCGTGGCCGTCCGGGAGGCGCTCGGCGACGCGGCGCCGGTGCGGTTCGCGGCGGCGGCCTTCGGCGGCGGCACCCCCACCTTCCTGACCGCCGCCGAGCTGGACCGGCTCTGCGACATCGCCGAGCACCGCATGGGCGCGGACCTGCGGGCGGTGCCGCTCTCCGTGGAGACCTCCCCGGCGACGGCGACCGCCGACCGGCTCGCGGTGCTCGCGGGGCGGGGCGCGACCCGGCTGAGCATCGGGGTGCAGAGCTTCGTGGACGCCGAGGCGCGGGCGGCGGTCCGGCCGCAGCGGCGGGCGGACGTGGAGGCGGCGCTCGGCCGGATCCGGGACGCCGGGGTGCCGGTGCTCAACATCGACCTCATCTACGGCATCGACGGGCAGACCGAGGAGTCCTGGCGGTACTCGCTGGACGCGGCGCTGGCCTGGCGGCCCGAGGAGCTGTACCTGTACCCGCTGTACGTGCGTCCGCTCACCGGCCTGGGCCGGACGGGGCCCGCCGAGTCGGACGCGGAGTGGGACGCGCGGCGGCTGCGGCTCTACCGGCAGGGCAGGGACCACCTCCTCGCGGAGGGGTACGAGCAGGTGTCGATGCGGATGTTCCGGCGGGCCGGCGCGGCCCCGGAGGGCCCCGACGACCACGCCTGCCAGACGGACGGCATGATCGGCCTGGGCTGCGGCGCCCGCTCGTACACGGCCGCGCTGCACTACTCCTTCGACTACGCGGTCGACATGCGGGAGATCCGCTCGATCATCGACGCCTACACGGAGACCCGGGACTTCTCCCGGGCCGTGGTGGGCCGGTGGGTGGACGGGGCGGAGGCCCGCCGCCGCCACCTCCTCCAGTCGCTGCTGCAGGCGGAGGGCATGGAGCTGGCCGGGTACGAGGAGCGGTTCGGGACCTCGGCGCACGAGGACTTCGCCGCGGAGCTCGGCCGGTTCGCGGCGTACGGCTGGCTGGACGGTTCGGCGCCGGAGGGGCTGCTCAGGCTGTCGCCGGAGGGGCTGGCGTACTCGGACGGGCTCGGCCCGGAGCTGTTCTCCCCCGCCGTACGGGCCGCGATGGCCGCGTACGAGCCGAAGTAGGGCCGGCCGTGGACCTGACGCTGCTGTACCGGGGGCCGCTCGCCTCCTGCGACTACGACTGCCCGTACTGCCCCTTCGCCAAGCGCCGGGACTCGCCGGAGACGCTGCGGGCGGACCGGGCGGCCCTGGAGCGGTTCACCGGCTGGGCGGAGGGGCAGTCGGGCGACCGGCTGCGGATCCTCTTCACCCCCTGGGGCGAGGGCCTGGTCCGCTCCTGGTACCGGCGGGCGATGGTGGAGCTCTCGCGGCTGCAGCACGTGGAGCGGGTGGCGATCCAGACCAATCTGAGCTGCCGGACCTCCTGGCTGGACGACGCGGACCTGGGCGCGCTGGCGCTGTGGTGCACGTACCACCCCGGCCAGACGCCGTACGACCGCTTCCTCGGCAAGGCGCTCGACCTGGCGGCCCGGGGCGTCCGCTTCAGCGTGGGCGTGGTGGGGCTGCCCGAGCACCACGCGGAGGCGCTGCGGCTGCGGGCGGCGCTGCCGGACCACGTGTACCTCTGGGTGAACGCCGCCGAGGGGCACACGTACACCGACGCCGAGGCGGCCGCGTGGACGGGCGTCGACCCGCTCTTCGGCTACAGCCGGCACCCGCACCGCTCGGCGGGGCTGCCCTGCCGGACCGGCGAGTCGGTGGTGTCGGTGGACGGCGAGGGGACGGTGCGCCGCTGCCACTTCGTCAGGGCCGAGCTCGGCAACCTGTACGACGGCTCGTACCGTGCCGCGCTGCGGCCCCGGGCCTGCCCCCTCGCCCTCTGCGACTGCCACATCGGCTACGTCCACCTGGAGTCGCTGCCGCTGTACGACGTCTTCGCCGGCGGGGTCCTGGAGCGGATCCCCGCCGGCCGCCCCGGAACTACAGGGGCATGAGGTCGGGGCGCTTGGCCTCGACGTGGTCGCCGGAGCTCTCGCCGCGCAGCCGCCGCCCGATCCACGGCACCAGGTACTCGCGCGCCCAGTGGATGTCGTCCCTGCGGACCTCCAGCGGCCCGCGGGCGGGCAGCGGCGGCCAGGCCTGGTCCGGGTCGGCCGGCACCGGCAGGCCGAGGACCTGGGCGGCGCGCAGCGCGACCCGGGTGTGGCCCTCGGGCGAGAGGTGCAGCCGGTCGTCGTCCCAGGCCCGCCGGTCCTGGACCGACTTCAGCGACCACAGGTCGAGGACCGGGCAGTCGTAGCGGTCGGCGATGGCGCGGACGTGGGCCGTGTACGTGGCGATCTTGCCGCGCAGGTGCTTGAGCACCGGTACGTCACGGGTGTCGAAGCCGGTGGTCACCATGACGGTGCCGACGGCGGAGGTGAGCTCCCGCACCGCCCGCTCGAACCGCTCGGCGACGTCGTCGGGGTCGGTGCCGGGGCGGATGATGTCGTTGCCGCCCGCGCAGAAGGTGACCAGGTCGGGGGCGAGCTCCTTGGCCCGGGGGACCTGCTCGGCCACGATCTGGTCGAGGAGCCGGCCGCGCACCGCGAGGTTGGCGTAGCGGAACTCCTGGTGGTCCGGCAGCTGGTCGGCGAGGAGCACCGCGAAGCGGTCCGCCCAGCCGACGTAGGCCCCGTCCGGTCCCGGATCTCCGACGCCCTCGGTGAAGCTGTCACCGATCGCCGCGTACGACCCGAATCCCCCGACCGCCCCGAACACGTTCTCTTCTGTTGCTCTCGAATCGTCTGCCACGACAGCACATCCTTCCTTTCCGGATGTGACCTACGCGACCGTAAGGAGGGGTTGACGGCGGGTGATATATGCCACCGATAAAGAATTTGCCAAGCCCGGAATAGGGCGAAGGCCCGGCACTCGGTGCCGGGCCTTCGCTGCGGCCGTTGGGCCGGACGGGTCAGATCGAGACGCCGTGCTGGCGCAGGTAGGCCAGCGGGTCGATGTCCGCGCCGTAGCTCGGCGAGGTGCGGATCTCGAAGTGCAGGTGCGGGCCGGTCGAGTTGCCGGTGGAGCCGGAGAGACCGATCTGCTGGCCGCCGCTCACCGACTGGCCGGCGGAGACGGCCAGGGAGGAGAGGTGGGCGTACTGCGAGTAGTTGCCGTCGGCGTGCTTGATGACGACCTCGTTGCCGTAGGCGCCGCTCCAGCCGGCGGAGACGACCGTGCCGGCGCCGACGGCGCGGACGGTGGTGCCCGAGGCGGCGATGAAGTCGGCACCGGTGTGGTAGCCGGAGGACCACATGGCACCGGCGGTGCGGTACGCGGTGGAGACGCCGCCGGCGACCGGGGCGACCCAGCCGGAGGCGGCCGGGGCGGCGGCCGGGGCCGCGGCGCGCTCGGTGGAGCGGGAGGCGCGGGTCTGCTCGGCGACCTTCGCCGCGGCCTTCGGGGCGGCCTTGACGGCGGCCTTCGGGGCGGCCTTCGGCGCGGCGGGCTTCGGGGCGGCGGCCTTGGCGGGGTTCTTGGCGCCGAGGGTGAGCTTCATGCCCGGGAGGATCAGCGAGGGGTTCTCGCCGACGACCTGGCGGTTGTCGGCGTAGAGCCGCTTCCAGCCGCCGGCGACGTCGTGCTCGGCGGCGATCTTGGACAGGTAGTCGCCGGCGACGACGGAGTACGTGGTCGGGGCGGCGGCCTTGGCGGCCGGGGCGGCCTGGACCTGGGCCTGGACCTGCGCGGCGGCGACCACGGTGCCGGAGACGGCGGCCGGGGCGGCCTGCTCGGCGGCGTGGGCGCCGGTGGCGCCGATCAGCGGCAGCGCGACGACGGCGCCACCGGTGCCGGCGGCGACGAGGCCACGGGTGATCAGGGTGGACTTCTGGCGGCGGTGCTTACCCTTCGCGGGCATGGCGAATTCCTCTCCGGCGCCTGCGAGGTGAGCTGTCGGGTTCGGACTGGAGATGTCCGGCCGCGTTTTCACGCGGCTTCACCCCGAGCCGTCCTGCGTCGCGGGACCGGCGTACTTCCTTGGGTCCCCCGCTCCTGCCACGCGTGGACGGGTGTGAATTCCGGACGGTGGCAGGATTCGGCGGTCCGACCGGATTGACGGCGACGCTAGACGAGCCGGGTCGGCGCGAACAAGCCACGGAATTCGGCGGGCATTCCGGGACGATCTTCGGGCCCGGAATTCCGGTCACCCTCCGTGGATGACGGCCCCTCGATTCCCTTTTCGGGGAGGGTGGTTGGGCCGGGCGGTCGGCCACGATCCGTCACTTCTATGACCCTGCTCACGCGCCGAATTCCATCTCCCCCTCAACCAGGGCGCGTTACCGCAAGGCCTTCCAATACGGACAGATCGCCCATTACCGGCCAGGGGGGTGCGCCGAGCCGCGCCCGACGGGATGATTGCCGAGGGAACCGATCTCGTACGGACCCGTGAACGCCTACCACCAGGAGCATCCGTGACGCAGCAGCTGCCGCAGGTCAAGACCCTCGAACCCGGCGAGCCCGAGCTCGCGGCGGTCCGCAACTTCCGGGACGTGGCCGGCCTGCCGACCGCCGACGGACGCGCGGTCCGGCCCGGCGCCCTCTTCCGCAGCGGTCACCTCGCCGACGCCACCGAGTCCGACGCGGCCTTCCTCTCCGGCCTCGGCCTGCACACGATCTTCGACTTCCGCAACGAGGCCGACGCCAAGATCGAGGGCCCGGACGTGGAGCTCCCGGGCGTGCGGAACGTGAACATACCCCTGAGCGACCCGGCCGACGGCAAGGAGTTCTGGCGGATGGTCCGCGAGGGCGACCTCGACACGCTGCGGGACCTGCTCGGCGACGGCAAGGCGGCGGCGCGGATGGCCTCCTCGTACCGCCGGATGATCGTGGAGCGGACCGCCGAGCACAGCCGGGTCCTGCACTCCCTCGCCGAGGAGTCCGTCCCGGCCCTGATGCACTGCGCGGCCGGCAAGGACCGCGCCGGGCTCTCGATCGCGATCACCCTGCTGGCGCTCGGCGTGGAGCGCGAGGCCATCGAGGCCGACTACGTGAAGTCCGGCGCCCCGCACCGCCGCTACAAGGTGCGTCGCAGCCCCACCGCAGGGGACGCGATGACGCCCGAGGTGATGGAGCTGCTGAGCCCGCTCTTCGACGCGCGGGTGGAGTACCTGCGGGCCGCCTTCGAGGCCATCGACGCGCACTGGGGCTCGGTGGACGCCTACCTCGCGGACGGCCTGAAGCTGGCGCCGGAGACCCGCGAGCGGCTGCGGGAGCGGTTCCTCACGGAGGCGTGAGGCCGCGGGTCCGGCGTCCGGTCACTGGTTCTGCCCGCCCAGCATGAAGAGCAGGTAGAGGAAGCCGGCGAAGAGGTGACCGGCGATCAGGTAGGCGAAGAGGCGGAGCACCAGCCCCTTGGGGAACTTCCCCTCGCCGCGCTCTTCGCCGGTGACCGGGGTGGAATGCAGTGACTTGTCGGACATGTCGACCAGCCTTTCGGGCTCAGCGGGAGTGCGGGGCGCCGCCGCCCAGGCACAGCTCGGCGGCGGGGCTCTGCAGGAGCGTGTGGACGAAGAGCACCTCGGCGCCGGCCCGGCCGGCCGCGCCGATCCGGTGCGGGGTGAGCGAGTCGAAGTGCGCGCTGTCCCCGGGGCCGAGCAGGTGCACGGTGTCGCCGAGGGCGAGCCGGACCTGCCCTTCGAGCACGTGCAGCCACTCCTCGCCGGGGTGGACGCGCACGATGTCGGCCCGGGTGGCGTAGGGCACGTGGACGCGCAGGCACTGCATGGCCCGGCCTGCGCCGCCCGCCTGCCGGTAGATCCAGCCGTCGGCCTCGACCGGATCGGAGCGGTCGGCCCGGATCACCGGGTCGCGTTCGGGCGGGGTCTCGCCGAGCAGCTCGGCGACCGTCGTACCGTAGATACGGGCGAGGGCGAGGAGCATCGGCAGCGAGGGCTGCCGGTTCCCGGTCTCCAGGCGCGAGAGGTGCGCCGGGGAGAGCCCGGCGCGCTGGGCGGCCCCCTCCAGGGTGAGCCCCCGGCGCCGGCGCAGCGCCCGCAGCTGCGGGGCGACGTCGGGCACGAGCTCGGGGGCGGCGGTTTCCGGGGCGGAGCCCCGGGGGACGTGGTCCATGCGTCCATTCCGCCAGGAACATGCCTCTGGGGCAACTTTCTTGCCCCAGAGGCAAAAATCCCGGGAGCAGCGCGGCTCAGCGCTGCGCGACCGCCTGTCTGACCAGCGTCTTCCCGAAGTCCCACAGCAGCCCGCCGCCGCCGTGGGCGTCCTCCATGACCGCCGTGAAGGCGGTGACGAAGCGGTCCACGTCCGCCTCGTCGATCACCAGCGGCGGGATCAGCTTGATCACCTCCAGGTGGTCCCCGGAGACCTGGGTGAGGATCCGGTGCCGCTGGAGCAGCGGGACCACCACCATCTGCGCGAAGAGCCCCTTGCGGGCCGTCTGGAGCATCGCCCACCGACCGCGCAGCGCCAGCGAGCTCGGCCGGCCGAACTCGATGCCGATCATCAGCCCCCGGCCGCGCACGGCGTGCAGCAGCTCGTACCGGGGCACGAGCTCCTCGAGCCGGCCCTTCAGGAGGCCGCCGACCCTCCGCACGTGCGCGACCGTCCCCTCGGACTCCATCACCGAGAGGACCGCGAGCCCGGCGGCCATCGCCTGGGCGTTGCCCCCGAAGCTGGCCGAGTGGACCAGGACCCGGTCCATGGACGAGTAGACCTTCTTGAAGATCCAGTCCTTGCCGAGGGTGGCGCCGACCGGCACGTAGCCGCCGGAGAGCGCCTTCGCCACGCACACCAGGTCCGGCTCGACGCCGTCCTCGTGCTGGTACGCGTAGAAGTCGCCGGTCCGGCCGAGGCCGGTCTGCACCTCGTCGGCGATCAGCAGCGCCCCGTGCCGGTGGAGCAGCTCCTGGGCGGCGGCGAGGAAGCCGGGCGGGGCCTCGTGGACGCCCTTGCCCTGGATCGGTTCGACGACGAAGGCGGCCACGTCGCCCCTGCGGAGCTCGCGCTCCAGGGCGTCGAGGTCGCCGAGGGCGATCGCCGTGTCCGGGAGCAGCGGGTCGAAGCCGGCCCGGAAGCCCTGCTCGCCGTTGACCGAGAGGGCGCCGGTGGTGAGGCCGTGGAAGGCGTGGTCGCAGTAGACGATCCTCGGCCGGCCGGTGGCGTAGCGGGCGAACTTCAGCGCGGTCTCGACGGCCTCGGTGCCGCTGTTGCCGAAGAAGACCCGGTCGAGGTGGGGGCTGTGGGCGAGCAGCCGCTCGGCGAGCAGGCCGGGCAGCGGCGGGCAGTCGAAGCGGGTGAGGTCGGGGAGGTCCGCGTCGAGGACGTCGTGCAGGGCCTTGCGGACGACGGGGTGGTGCCGGCCGAGGCCCATGACGCCGAAGCCGGCGAGCATGTCGAGGTGGTCGTTGCCCTCGGCGTCCCAGAAGTGGGCGCCGGCGGCCCGCTCGTAGACCTTGTCGAAGCCGATGGTGTGCAGCATCCGCGGCAGCTGCGGGTTGAGGTGGCGGGCGTGCAGCTCGTACCGCTCGCCACCGCGCTCGGCGAGCAGCGCCCGCAGGTCGAAGCCGTCGGTCATGGCCCGCCCCTCAGCTCCCCGAGACGGTCTCGCGGACCGCGCGCAGCGACTCCTTGAGGGAGCCCATGGTGGCGAGCACGGCGGTGGGTTCGTAGCCGCAGTGCGCCATGCAGTTGGCGCAGCGCGGGTCCTTGCCGCGGCCGTACTTGTCCCAGTCGGTGTCCTCGACGAGTTCGCGGTAGGTGGGGACGTAGCCGTCGCTCATCAGATAGCAGGGGCGCTGCCACCCGAAGAGGGAGTAGTTGGGGATCGCCCAGGCGGTGCAGGGGAAGTCGGCCTTTCCTTCGAGGAAGTCGAGGAAGAGCGGCGAGTGGTTGAGCCGCCAGCGGCGGCGGTTGCCGCCGGCGAAGGCCTTCTTGAAGAGTTCCCTGGTCTGTTCGACGCCGAGGAAGTGTTCCTGGTCGGGCGCCTTCTCGTAGGCATAGGCGGGCGAGATCATCATTTCGTCGACCTGGAGGTCGTCGTTGAGGAAATTCAGTACCTCGATGATGGTCTGCGGGGTGTCGGTGTTGAAGAAGGTCGAATTGGTGGTGACGCGGAATCCGCGCCGCTTGGCCTCCTTGATCGCCGCCACGGCCTCGTCGAACACGCCCTCCTTGGCGACCGATTCGTCGTGGCGTTCGCGCAGTCCGTCGATGTGGACGGCGAAGGCGAAATACGGCGAGGGCGTGAACTTGTCGAGCTTCTTGCGGAGCAGCATCGCGTTGGTGCAGAGGAAGACGTATTTCCGGCGGGCGACGAGCTGGCGGACGATCTCGTCGATCTGGGGGTGCATCAGGGGTTCGCCGCCGGCGATGGAGACCATCGGGGCGCCGGACTCCAGGACGGCGCCGACCGCCTGGGCGACCGGCATCCGCTGCTTGAGGACGCCGGCCGGATGCTGGATCTTGCCGCAGCCCTCGCACTTGAGGTTGCAGGCGTAGAGCGGCTCCAGTTCGACGATCAGGGGGAACTTGTCCCGCTTGCGGAGCTTCTGTTCGAAGAGATAGGTCCCGACCCGGATGGACTGACGGAGCGGCATGGCCATGACCGGCTCACCTCCTGGGGAGCAGCAGAGAACGGTGCCATTCGAAGAAAGCGGGAAGGACGGCACGGAGGACGCGGAAGGCCGATATTCCCCCGCGTACCGTGCCGATCCGGACCAGTTCGTGTTCGGGGGCGTCCACGACCACCCGTACGGCCGCAAGCGGGCGGGGTCCGGCGGCCCGGGCGGTACGCAGGGTGGCGGCGGACTCCATGTCGACGGCGATCGCCCCGCCGGCGGCCAGCGCGGCCCGCTCGGGGCCCCGCACCACGTGGTCGGAGCCGGTCAGCGGGCCGGTGTGCACGGTCCGCCCGGGCACCGCCCGGGCGAGCGCCTTGACGAGCAGGTCGGTGCCGTCGCAGGCGAGGGCGCCGTCCGGGCCGCGGGTCTCCTCGGCGACGACCAGGTCGCCGGGGTGCATCCCGGGGGCGAGTCCGGCGCAGAAGCCGGAGGCGATGACGGCGGCGCCGCCCCAGCCCTCGCGGGCCAGCGCCCGCTCCACCCCGCGGGCGGCGTGGGCGGGCCCCATGCCCGTCCGCACCACCCGGATGGGTCCCGGCGCCCCGCCGCGCTCGCCGCCGCCGCGCAGGGCGAACCGCTCGATGCCGAGGGCGCAGGCGACGAGGAGGGGCGGCACGGCGGCCTCCGACTCCTCCGGCGGGCGGTCGCGCTCCATCACGGGCTCCCGCCGGGGGTGGGCTCGCCGTGCACGTACCGGCCGAGCGCGGTGAGCGGGAAGACCTGCCGGTAGAGGTGGTAGTTGATGGAGAAGTCCCAGGGGAAGCCGGTGCCGGTGAAGTACGGCTCGTCCCAGGAGCCGTCCTCGCGCTGGGTCTCCACCAGCCAGGCCACGCCCCGCCGGGCGGTCTCGGAGTCGCGCTCCCCGGCGGCGAGGAGGGCGAGGAGCGCCCAGGCCGTCTGGGAGGCGGTGGAGGTGCCGCGGCCGATCCAGGCGCGGTCGTCGTACGAGCGGAGGTCCTCGCCCCAGCCGCCGTCCGGGTTCTGCGCGGCGGCGAGCCAGGCGACGGCCCGGCGGATCGCCGGGTGGGAGGTGGGGAGCCCGGCGGCGGTGAGGGCGGGGAGCACCGAGCCGGTGCCGTAGACGTAGTTGACGCCCCAGCGGCCGAACCAGGCGCCGTTCGGCTCCTGTTCGGCGAGGAGCCAGTCGATGCCCCGGCGGGTGCGGGGGTCGGCGGCCCGGCCTTCCCACGCGAGCATCTCCACGACGTGGGCGGTGACGTCGGCGGAGGGCGGGTCGATGACCTCGCCGAAGTCGCAGAAAGGCAGTTTGTTGGGCAGCACACCCGTGTTGTCGGCGTCGAAGGCGGCCCAGGCGCCGTTGCCGGACTGCATGCCGGCGGTCCAGCGGGCGGCGCGGGCGACGGCCGCGTCGACCCGGGCGGGGTCGGGGTGGCGGACCCGGCGCAGGGCCAGGATCACCTCGGCGGTGTCGTCGATGTCGGGGTAGTTGTCGTTGTGGAACTCGAACGCCCAGCCGCCGGGCGGGAGTCCGGGCCTGCGGACGGCCCAGTCGCCGGGCTTGGTGATCTCCTCGTCGAGCATCCAGTCGACGGCCTTCACCAGCGCCGGGTGGTCGGCGGGCAGGCCGGCGTCGGCGAGGGCGATGGTGGCGAGGCAGGTGTCCCAGACCGGGGACTGGCAGGCCTCGACCATGCGGACCGGGCCCTCGGGCCCCTCGCTCCAGACGGCGAAGCGGTCCAGGGACTCCAGGCCGGCCCGCATGACGGGGTGCTCCAGGTCGTAGCCGAGGAGGTGGAGGGCGATCAGCGAGTAGACGGCCGGCGGCTGGATGCCGCCCCAGCAGCCGTCGTTCTCCTGGCGTTCGACGATCCAGCGGGCGGCGGTGTTCATGGCCGCCCGGCGCGGCCCGCGCGGGGCGAAGCGGTGGTAGACGTGCAGCGCCCGGTCGAGGCGCTGGAAGAGGCCGTCCCAGCCGGTGAGCGGGGCGAGCGGGCGCTTCGGCGCCGGGAGGTCGGGGTCGGTGTGCAGCTCGTCGAGGGGGAAGGGCGCCGGGCGGACCGGGCGCTTCGCCGAGACGACGGTGAGCGGCACGATGGTCTGCCGCGCCCAGCAGCCGAAGTCGTAGATGTTCAGCGGGAACCACTTCGGCAGGAACATCAGCTCGGGCGGCAGCTCGGGCAGGTCCTCCCAGCGCCACCAGCCGAAGAGCGCGAGCCAGATGCGGGTGAAGACGCGGGTGGCGGCGATCCCGCCCTCGGCCCTGGCCCAGGCGGCGGCGCGGGCCATGTGCGGGGCCTCGGGCCGGTCCCCGGCGAGCCGGAGGGCGACGTACGCCTCGACGGTCGCGGAGAGGTCGCCCGGCCCGCCGTGGAAGGTGGGCCAGGTGCCGTCCTCGTACTGCCGGCTCCGGATGTGCCGGGCGGCGGCCGCGGTGGTGTCGGGGTCGGAGATGCCGAGGAAGCGGCGGAGCAGCAGGTCCTCGGCGTCCATGGTGACGTTGGTCTCCAGGTCGCCCTTCCACCAGCCTTCGGGGGCCTGGCGGGCGAGGAGGTGGTCGGTGGCCGCGCGGACGGCGCGCGCGGCGGCCTCGTCGAGGCTCGCGGGTGAGGTGGCGGTGTGCGGTGGAGTGGTGCTGGCCGCGGGCGCGAGGGGGCCGAGAGCCCCGGCGTTTCCGTCGGTCGTCGCTGTCATGGCTTCCCCTTCGTGGCAGTCGGTTCCTTCTGCTCCTGCGGGTCTGCCGTCGGCCGGTGCGGGTGGCACCGGCCGGCGACTGCGCACTCATATCTGGCTGTGGGTGATCATTTCTTCCGTACGACGACGAAGTCGGCGAGGGCGATCAGCTGGTCGCGCACCCGGGCGGGCATGTCCACCTCGTCCAGGGCGCGCAGCGCGATCGCGTGCTGGCGGCGGGCCTCCTCGGCGGTCCACTCGCGGCCGCCGGCCTGCTCGATGAGGGCGGCGCGGTAGGCGAAGTCCTCCTCGGTGAAGGAGTCGAAGTCGGGGTGCTTGGCGTCCTCGGCGAGGAGCCGGCCGAGCCGCTCGGACGCCTCTCCGCCGGCCGCGAGGGCGGCGACGACGGGCAGCGACTTCTTCCGCTGCCGCAGGTCGCTCCAGGTCTGCTTGCCGGTGGCGTCCGGGTCGCCCCAGATGCCGAGGAGGTCGTCGACGGCCTGGAAGGCGAGGCCGAGGTGGTAGCCGTACTCCTCCAGTTTGTCGGCGGTGCGGTCGTCGGCGCCGCCGAGGACGGCGCCGATGGAGACGGCGCAGGCGAGGAGGGCGCCGGTCTTGTTGCCCTCCATCTCCAGGCACTCCTCGACGGTGACCCGGTCGCGGTGCTCGTAGGAGATGTCCTGGGCCTGGCCGTCGATGAGCTTGCGGTTGGCGGTGGTCAGCCGGCGGGTGGCGCGGCCGGCCTCGACGGTGCCGAGCTCCAGGAGGAGTTCGTTGGCGAGGGCGGAGAGCGCGTCGCCGACGAGGATCGCCTGGGCCGGGCCGAACACCTTCCACACGGTGTCGCGGTGGCGGCGCTGCTCGTCGCCGTCCATCAGGTCGTCGTGCAGCAGCGAGAAGTTGTGGACGAGCTCGACGGCGACGGCGCCGGGGACGCCGACCTCGGGCGCGGCGCCGGCGGCCTCGGCGGAGAGCAGGGCGAGCGCGGGGCGCACGGCCTTTCCGCTGTCGGCGTCGGTGGGGTTGCCCTCGGCGTCGATCCAGCCGAAGTGGTAGGCGGCGACGGTGTCCATGGGCGATGCGAGACGGCCGACGGCCGCCCGCATGACGGGGGTGGACAGCGCCCGCCCCCTCTCCAGCAGGGCGCTGACGTCCGCGGTGTCGACGGCCGGGGTCCCCGGGGGCACGGTCGGCACGGTCTCTCCTCTGGTTCCTGTGATCACACTCATGCCGCCTCCTGCAGCGGATGGTCGTGGCGGCGGCCGAAGGCGGAGAGCGCGGCGCCGGCGGCGCTGAAGCCGCTTCGGACGGCACCCTCCATGGTCGCGGGCCAGCCGGTGGCGGTCCAGGCGCCGGCCAGGTAGAGGCCGGGCGCACGGGTGCGGGCGGCGGGGCGGAGGCGCCCGACGCCGGGTGCGGGGGCGAAGGTGGCGGTCCGCTCGCGGGTGACGAAGAAGTCGCGGACCCCGGCGCCCCGGGCGGCGGGCAGCAGCCGCTCCAGCTCCGGGAGGTAGCGCTCGCGGAGCGCGGCGACGGGGGTGTCGATCTCGTCCTGGGCGGCGGACTGCGAGACGGCCAGGTACTGGCCGGGGCCGGTGAGGCCGGAGGACTCGGTGCGGTCGAAGACCCACTGGACCGGGGAGCCGAGCGCGGTGAAGAAGGGCCGCTTCAGGACCTTGCGGTCGTAGACGACGTGCAGGTTGAGGATGGGCGCGGTCTCGATGTCGAGGAGCCGGTCGACGTCGTCGAGGGCGTCCTCGGGGAGCAGGCCGTGGGTCTCGGTCTGGGGCACGGCGAGGACGACGGCGTCGGCGCGCAGGGTCTCGCCGGACGCGTCCACGGCCCACCGGCCGTCGTCGGTGCGGGCGATCCGCTCGGCCTTGGCGCGCAGCAGGGTCCGGACGCCGAGCCCGTCGAGGGTCTTGGCGGCGAGGGTGTCGTGGAGGTGGCCGAGCGGCACGTGGGCCCAGCCGATGTCGGCGGCGCCGGGGTCGGTGAGCAGCCCGGTCTTGAAGACCATGGCGGCGAGCCCCATGGAGGCGTCGGGGGCGGGGGCGTTGAGGGTGGGGATGCCGACGAGGTCCCAGAGGGCCTCGATGGCCCGGGGCGACTGGCCGTGCCGGCCGAGCCAGGTGGCGAAGTCGATGCCGTCGAGGGCGGGGTCGGCGGGGTCGAGCTTCTTGAGGGCGAGCGCGGCGCGGCCGACGGAGGCCCGCTCGGCGAGCGAGAGGTGGGGGTACGTGGCGAGGCTGCGGGCCAGGTGGAGGGGGACCGGCAGCGCGTCGCGCCGGATCCGTCCGAGCCGGGGCCCGCGCGGGTGCGCGACGTCGAGGACGGGCACGTCGAGCCGGTCCTGGAGGGGTGCGAGCCGGGCGCCGTCGACGCGGTCGAGGAACCAGCGGTAGGCGGTGCAGCAGCGCAGGTACACGTGCTGGCCGTTGTCGACGGTCAGTTCCCCGCGCCGGAAGGAGAAGGCGAGCCCCCCGAGCCGGGGCCGCCCTTCGAGCAGCGTGACGCCGACCCCGGCGTCGGCGAGCTGGATCGCCGCGGTGATCCCCGCGAGCCCGCCGCCGACGACGACGGCGGTCGGGCGGGCGTCGCCGCGGTCCTCGCGGCCGGGGGTGCCGGGCGCGTCGGTGGGGGCCATCAGGCGGACCTCCTCGCGGTGCGGCGGGCGATGTGGCGGGCGTCGAGGCCGGAGAGGCCGCGGACGGCGACGTACGCCTTCTCGGGTCCCGGCAGCGAGACCCGGCCGCGGAGCACGGCCTCGGGGTCGCGCTCGATGCGGTCGAGGAGGCGGCGGTAGATGCCGGCCATGGCGGCGACGCAGGCGCCGCTGCGCCGGTCGAGCATCGGCAGCAGCCGGTAGCCCTCGACGAAGAGGGCGCGGGCGCGGCGGACCTCGAAGTGGACGAGGCCGGCGAAGTCGGCGCCGGCCGGCAGGGTCCGGGCGGCGAAGCCGTCCTCGCAGCCGAAGCGGGCGAGGTCCTCGGCGGGCAGGTAGGTGCGGCCGTTGCCGGCGTCCTCGCGGACGTCCCGGAGGATGTTGGTGAGCTGGAGCGCGAGGCCGAGGGTGTCGGCGTACTCGGCGGCCCGCGCGGACTCGGCGGCGCCCGGCTGGGTGCCGAAGACGCCGAGGGAGAGCCGGCCGATGGCGCCGGCGACGCACCGGCAGTAGACCGCGAGCTCGTCCCAGGTGCGGTAGGTGGCGCCGCGGACGTCCATGAGGACGCCGTCGATCAGCTCGTCGAGCCCTTCGAGGGGGATCGGGAAGCGGCGGGCGGAGTCGGCGAGGGCGACCGCGACGGGGTCGGTGTCGTCCTCGGCGACGTCGCCCTTGCGGACCCGGTCGAGCAGCGTCCGGGTGGCCTCCAGGCGCTCGTGCTTCTCCTCGGGGGCGAGCGTGCCGTCGCCGATGTCGTCGACCCGCCGGGAGAAGGCGTACAGGGCCGACATGGCCTGCCGCTTGTCGGCGGGCAGCAGGCGGATCCCGTAGGCGAAGTTGCGGGCCTGCTGTCCGGTGACGGCCTCGCAGTAGCTGTACGCGGCCTGCACGGGCGCGGACGGCCTGGTGGTGTCCTCGACGGTCATGTTCCCCCCTCGGCGCGGGCCCGGAGCAGGACCGCTCCCGTCTGGCGCGCCAGGTTCGGCTTGGTGGGCTTCGGCGGTCCGGCGAGGACGTCGAAGCCGGCGGCGGCGATGGCGTCGAGCGCGGCGAGTCCGCCGCCGGTGAAGCCGGCGAGGAGCAGCCGCAGCCGGCCGTGGACGCTGCCGACGAGCGGCAGGCCGGCGTGGAGCAGGGCGCGGGCGCGTTCGGCCTGGAAGGCGACGAGGGAGCGCACGGCGGATCCGGCGGTGGGCCGGGCGAGCTCCTCCTCGGTGACGTGGAACCGCTTGAGGTCCTCGGCGGGGAGGTAGATCCGGTCGCGGCCGAGGTCCTCGGCGACGTCCTGGAGGTGCTCGACGAGCTGGAGGGCGGTGCAGATCTCGTCGGAGCGGCGGATCCGCTCGGGCGTGGCGGTGCCGGTGATGCCGAGGACGAGCCGGCCGACGGGGTTGGCGGAGAGCTCGCAGTAGGCGAGGAGGTCGTCGTACGTCTCGTACCGGCCGACCAGCTGGTCCTGGCGGTTGGCCTGGATCAGGCCGAGGAACGGGCCGGGGGTGAGGCCGCGGCGCCGCACCGTGGGCTGGAGGGCGCGCAGCAGCGGGTGGCGGGGGGTCCCGTCGAAGACCCGGTGGAGGTCCTCCTCCAGGGCGTCGAGGAGGGGCAGCGGGCCGGCGTCGGGTGCGAGGCCGAAGGGGGCGGCGCCACCGGGGGCGAGGTCGCCGTCGCCGATGTCGTCGACGAGGCGGGCGTAGCCGTAGACGGCCATGAGGTCGTCGCGCCAGTCACGGGGCAGGAAGAAGGGGGCCACGGGGAAGTTCTCGTCCGCGGCCTTGCCGAGTGTGGTGCGCGAGGGGTCGTCGGCGCGCACGTGCCGGGAAGCCGTCACCGGGCGGCGCCCGGCGCGGGGACGGCGACACCCACGTGAAGCTGGAGATTCTGCGTCATGGCCGTCATATCTCCCGTTCTACACTGCCGATCCGATCCATCCTATTTCGGACACGCCGCCGCGCACGGAGCACGCGCCCGCCGGGCGCTCCCGGGGGGCGCCGTGGGCGGTGTGGATCGGACCGGTACAGCTTACGTTGTACGAGGGATGTCGCCATTCGGGGGGTCTGCCGCCGCGCGGGGCGCGTCGGCCGGGCTGACCTGTGGCGATGGGAGGGGCCCGCCGGGGGTCAGCGGTCGCGGGCTCCGGAGACGACCATGGCGAGGGTGGTCTCGACGACGTCGTCGCGGCGCCGGGCGGAGAGCCGGCGGAGCGGGCCTTCGAGGAGGAGCAGCGAGAGGCCGTGCACGGCCGACCAGGCGGCGGCGCCGGCGGCGGAGCGGCGCCCGCCGCTGCGGTCCAGCGCCTCCAGGCTCTCCTTCAGCAGGGTGAAGGCCCTGATCTCGGGCTCCGGGGGCGCGGGGGCGCCGGCCGGCGGTTCCCCGGCGGCGGGGCGGACGGCGCCGAAGGCGGCGCGGTAGAGGCCGGGGTGGTCGACGGCGAAGCCGACGTAGCCGCGGCAGAGGGCGGCGAGCCGGCGCTCGGCGGCGAGCGCGGGGTCGTCGGCGCCGGGCTCGCGGGCGGCGGCCCGCTCCATGGCCTCGGCGAGCCGGGCCCTGGCGTGGCCGCGGACGGTGCGGAGCAGTTCGCCGCGTCCGTCGAAGTGCCGGTAGGCGGCGGTGGGCGAGACGCCGACCCGGCGGGCCGCCTCGCGCAGGACGACCCTCTCGGGGCCGCCCTCGGTGGCGAGGTCGACGGCCGCGCAGATCAGGGCGTTGCGCAGGTCGCCGTGGTGGTAGTTCTTTCCGCCCGAGATCCCTGCCATGGGCTCATCCTGCCCGATGTTGACCGCATGAACATTCCAGGCGGGGGCGGGACCGGCGAAAACCGGAAGGCCCCCCGCCGGTGGGGCGGGGGGCCTGGGCACGGAGTGCGGTGCGCGGACTCAGCGGGCGGTCTCGCGCTCGTACGCCTTGAGCACCTCGTCGGTCGGGCCGTCCATCAGGAGCTGGCCCTTCTCCAGCCAGAGCACCCGGTCGCAGGTGTCCCGGATGGACTTGTTGCTGTGGCTGACCAGGAAGACCGTGCCGGCCTCCTTGCGCAGCTCGCGGATGCGCGCCTCGGACCGGATCTGGAACTTGCGGTCACCGGTGGCGAGCGCCTCGTCGATGAGGAGCACGTCGTGGTTCTTGGCGGCCGCGATGGCGAAGCGGAGCCGGGCGCCCATGCCGGAGGAGTACGTGCGCATCGGCAGGCTGATGAAGTCGCCCTTCTCGTTGATCCCGGAGAAGTCGACGATGTCCTGATACCGCGCGTGGACCTCCTCGCGGCTCATGCCCATGGCGAGGCCGCCGAGGATGACGTTGCGCTCGCCGGTGAGGTCGTTCATCAGGGCCGCGTTGACGCCGAGGAGCGAGGGCTGGCCGTCGGTGTAGACCTTGCCGCTCTCGGTGGGGAGCAGGCCCGCGATGGCGCGCAGCAGGGTGGACTTGCCGGAGCCGTTGGTGCCGATGAGGCCGATGGCCTCGCCGCGGTAGGCGGTGAAGGTGACGCCCCGGACGGCGTGCACCTTGCGGACGCCGCGGGTGACCTCGGCCTTGCCCTTGCCGACGATCCGGCTGAGGGCCGCGGTGGCGCTGCCCTTGCCGCCGCCGCCGGCGTTGACGCGGTAGACGATGTGGACGTCCTCGCAGATGACGGTGGGCGCCAGGGGGTTCTGGGGGGTGTCAGCCACGGCCGTACCTCTCCTCAGCCTTCCAGAAGTAGACGAAGCCGCCGATGCCGAAGAGCAGCGCCCAGCCGAGAGCGGTGGCCCAGACGTGGGCGGGCAGGTTCGAGGCCGCGTAGTCGTCGATGAGCGCGAAGCGGACCAGGTCCATGTAGACCGCCGCCGGGTTGTACATGAGGACGTCCGCGATCCAGGCCGGCTTGTCCGCGAGCATCACGGGGATCGAGAACATGACGCCCGAGGCGTACAGCCAGGTCCGCATGACGAAGGGCATGAGCTGGGCGAGGTCGGGGGTCTTGGCGCCCATCCTGGCCATGATCATCGCCAGGCCGATGTTGAACACGAACTGCAGCAGGAGCGCCGGGATCAGCAGCAGCCAGCTGAGCGAGGGGTAGCTGCCGAAGGCGATCGCGACGGCGGCGAGCACGACCATCGAGAACAGCAGCTGCTGGAGCTGCTGGAGCGAGAAGCTGATCGGGAGGGTGGCGCGCGGGAAGTGCAGGGCGCGGACGAGGCCGAGGTTGCCCGAGATCGCGCGGACGCCCGCCATGACCGAGTTCTGCGTGAACGTGAACACGAAGATGCCGGTCACGAGGAAGGGGACGTAGACGTCCGTACCCATGCCCCGGTCCGCGTTCAGGATCATCCCGAAGATCAGGTAGTAGACCAGGGCGTTGAGCAGCGGGGTCGCCACCTGCCAGACCTGGCCGAGCTTGGCCTGGCTGTACTGGGCGGTCAGCTTCGCCGAGGAGAACGCCAGGATGAAGTGGCGGCGGCTCCACAGCTCGCGGATGTACTCGAACAGTCCGGGCCGGGCGCCGCTGACCGACAGGCCGTACTTGGCGGCGAGGTCGCCCGGGGCCAGGCCCTCGTCGACGGAGGACGGGGGCGCGCTCATCGCGACCGCCCCGCCCTGGTGAATGTCACTCACAGTCGAAACTTTCGTGTTCAAGATGTGCGGCACGTCGGATTACCACGATGTCGGACGGCCGGTGGGCACTCATCGGATCGCCACACCGTACGCCATCGGAGTGGCCGGCCGGCGACGTGGGAGTCCCGGCCGGCACCCGCTCACTTCAGCCGACTGGACGCCATGATCGAGACGAGGTGCAGCACGGTCTGGAGCAGGGCGATGCCCGCGAGGACCGCGACGCCGAGCCGGGAGAAGAACAGGTCACCGCGCGCCTGGTCGGCGATGGCGAGGACCAGGATCAGCAGCGAGGCCTCGATGCCGAGGATCAGCCGGTGGAACTTGAGCGCGCCGGCGGCCCGGCGGGCGAGCGCCATGCCGGAGGAGCGGGGCTCCGAGGCGGCCTCCTTGACCGGGGGCATGCCGTTCTGGTGGCGGGCGACGCCGACCAGGTCGGTCTCGGCCTTGATCAGGATGGCGCCGAGCGCGGCCAGGGTGCCGAGGAAGGCCCACAGCCAGTCGATCCGGCCCTCGCCCCACAGGTCGGCGGCGCGCAGGCCGAAGCCGACGAGGACGGCGGCGTCGCACAGGTAGGCGCCGACCCGGTCCAGGTAGACGCCGGCCAGCGAGTACTGCTTCTTCCAGCGGGCCAGCTCGCCGTCGACGCAGTCGAGCAGCAGGTACATCTGCACGGCGATCACGCCGAGGACGGCGCCCCAGATCCCGGGCAGCAGCAGCGCCGGGGCGGCGAGCACGCCGAAGAGCGTCATCAGATAGGTCAGCTGGTTGGGCGTGACCCTGGTGTTCGCCAGCTGGCGGGTGATCCGGAGGGAGATCTCCCGCATGTAGAGGCGGCCGCCCCAGTGCTCGCCGCTCCGCCGGTCCTTGACGCCCGGCGGGTGGACGACGGGGCGGAGTTCAGCTACCGATGGCTTGGGCATAGTCGGCGTACGCGTCCCTGATCTGTTCGGTGGAGAGGTCGAGGTGTTCCAGGATGGTGAAGCGGCCCGGCCGGGTCTGCGGGGCGAAGTCGACCGCCCGCACGAACTCGTCGACCGTGAAGCCCATCTCCTCCGGCCGTACCGGAAGGCCGTGCCGGCGCAGGGTCTCCACGATGGCGAGGGAGTCGTCGCGGGCCCCGCGCAGGTGCATCGCGAAGGCCGCGCCGAGGCCGCACTGCTCGCCGTGGCTGGCCGCGCGGGCCGGGTACAGCAGGTCGAAGGCGTGGCTGATCTCGTGGCAGGCGCCCGAGGAGGGCCGGGTGTCGCCGCTGATGGACATGGCGATGCCGGACATCACCAGTCCCTCGGAGAGGGTGACGAGGAAGTCGTCGTCGCCGACTCCGCCGGGGTGCCGGAGCACCGCCTCGCCCGCGCTGCGGGCCATGGCGGCGGCCAGGCCGTCGATCTTCTCGCCGGTCTCGCGGTGGGACAGCTCCCAGTCCGCGAGGGCGGAGAGGTTGGAGACCGCGTCGCCGATGCCGGAGCGGACGAAGCGGACCGGGGCGTCCCTGATCACGTCGAGGTCGATGACGAGCGCGATCGGGGTGGGCACCCCGTAGGAGCCGCGCCCGTTGTCGTTGTCCAGGGTGGACACCGGGGAGCACAGGCCGTCGTGCGAGAGGTTGGTGGCGATGGCCACCAGCGGCAGGCCGACCCGGGCCGCCGCGTACTTCGTCACGTCGATGATCTTGCCGCCGCCGAGCGCGACGACGGCGTCGTACCGCTTGCCGCGCATGGCGTCGGCCAGCTCGACGGCCGCGTCGATGGTGCCGCCGGCGACCGTGTACCAGTCGGCGCCGGGCAGCTCGGCGGCGAAGCGGTCGCGCAGGGCGATCCCGGACCCGCCGCTGATCGCGACGGCGATCTTGCCGTTGCTGGAGATCCTCTCGTCCGCCATGAGCGCGGAGAGCCCCTCCAGCGCGCCCCGGCGGATGTCGACGACGACCGGCGACGGGATCAGTCGGGTCAGTACCGGCACGCGATCTCCCGGCCCTTGGCGAGATCGTCGTGGTTGTCGATCTCGACCCAGGAGACCTCGCCGATGGGCTCGACGTCGACGGTGAAGCCGCGGTTCACGAGCTCCTGGTAGCCGTCCTCGTAGTACAGGTCGGGGTCGCGCTCGAAGGTGGCCTTCAGCGCGTCGGCGAGCTCCTCGGCGGCCTCGGGCTCGATGAGGGTGACGCCGATGTACTCGCCGGTCGCGTCGGCCGGGTCCATCAGCTTGGTGATCTTCCGGACGCCGGCGCCCTCGGCGGCGACGACCTTCATCTCCTCGTCGGCGAGCGACTTCACCGTGTCGAGGGCGAGGATGATCCGCTTGCCCTCGCCGCGGGCGGCGAGCAGCGTCTTCTCGACGGAGACCGGGTGCACGGTGTCGCCGTTGGCGAGGATCACTCCGCGCTTCAGAACCTCACGGGCGCACCACAGGGAGTAGGCGTTGTTCCACTCCTCGGCCTTGTCGTTGTCGATCAGGGTGAGGGTGAGGCCGTACGTCGCCTCGAGGTCGGCCTTGCGGGCGTAGACGGCCTCCTTGCGGTAGCCGACGACGATCGCGGCCTCGGTGAGGCCGACCTCGGCGAAGTTCTTCAGCGTGAGGTCGAGGACGGTGGTGTCGCCGTCCACGGGCACGAGGGCCTTCGGGAGGGTGTCGGTGTACGGGCGCAGTCGCCGTCCGGCACCGGCTGCCAGAACGAGGCCGATCATGCTGTTTCTCCTTCGTCATGAACAGCGGGCGCTCCGGAGGAGACCCAGAAGCGGATGGACTCCACGAGCACCACGAGGGCGAGCGCGCCCGCGAGTGCGGTCAGCGCCAGGGTGAAGTCGTCGCCGCGGTCCACCAGGAGGGCGGCGAGGACGGTCACCAGGAGCGTGCGCCCCTCGTGTCCGCCGGTGACGCGCACCAGCCAGGCGGGCGGCGCGCCGGTGCCGCCGCGGATGCGGTACACCGTGTCGTAGTGATGGTAGGCGACCGCCGCGACCAGGCCGAACGCCGCGGGGACGGCCTGCGGCGCATCGGACTTGACCGCGAGGATCAGGATCGTGCCGTACTCGGCGGCGCGGAAGAGCGGGGGGATCAGCCAGTCGAGGGGGCCCTTGAGGGGGGCCGCGATGGCCCAGGCGGACCAGAAGATCGCGTAGGCGACGGCCAGGACCACGACCTGCCGGTCGCCGAACGGCCAGTTCCAGGCCGAAAACAGCATCCCCGCGGCACCGAGGATGGCGAAGGGGAGCCCGAGGCTACGGCCCCGGTGCTCGAAGAAACGGGCCGTGAGCCGGGACAGCGGCCCCGCGTCCGTGAGGTCGTACAGCGCCCGCGCGGCCCGGTCGGAGCGGGGCTCCCGCCGCTTGACCGAGCGCAGCAGCCGGCCGGCCGTGGTGTAGCAGGCGGCGAAGGCGCAGCCGGCGATCAGCGCCCAGAAGACGATCCGGGGGCTGGTGGCGGCGGTGAGGACGGCGATCATCGCCCAGCGCTCGCCGATCGGCAGGATGATCATGCGGCGGGCCCAGACGGTCCAGCCGACGCCGTCGAGGCGGCTGGAGAGGGCCAGGCTGGTCTTGGCCGCGGCACCCGTGCTCTCGGCGTTCGCCTCGTTGAAGGAGAAGTCCACGACGTGGCGGCAGGTCATGAGAATCATCGCGGCGAGCGCGAGCGTCCACACGTCGTCGCCGTTGCGGGCGGCGCCGAGGGCGAGACCGGCGTAGAAGGCGTACTCCTTGGCCCGGTCGAAGGTGGCGTCGAGCCAGGCGCCCATCGTCGAGTACTTGAGCGCGTACCGGGCGAGCTGCCCGTCGGTGCAGTCCAGGACGAAGGAGACGAGCAGCAGCACGCCGGCGGCGATGTAGCCGCCGCGCTCCCCGGTGGCCGCGCAGCCGGCCGCGATCAGGGCGGTGAGCAGCGAGGCGGTGGTGACCTGGTTGGGGGTGAGGCCCCGGCGGGCGCACCAGCGGGCGATGTACCGCGAGTAGGGGCTGATGAAGAAGGTGGTGAAGAAGCCGTCGTGGGCCTTCACGGCGGAGCGGAGGCGGACGGCCTCGTCGTCGACGGCGTCGACGGCGGCGCGGGCCTCGTGGCGGGCCGCGGCGTCGGCGGGCACGGCGGCGACGAGGGTGCCGAGCGCGGGCCGGTGCACGGCGACGCCGTCGGCGTCGAGGACGTCGGCGAGGGTTCCGGCGAGACCGTCGGCGGTCTCGGGGGCCGCCGGGGCGGCGGCCAGCGCGCGGACCAGGGCCGGGCGGGCCTCGGGCTGCGCGGAGAGCGCCCCGGGCACGGCGGCGGCCGGGAAGCGGGGGTCGGTCAGCGCGAGCCGCAGGGCGTGGCGGTGCCCGACGAAGCGGGAGTCGACGAGGGCGACGCGCTCGCCCGCGGGGACGGCGGCCAGGAGGGTACGGGCCTCCTCGGCGCCGGTGGCCCAGCGGACGTGGAAGCCGAGCGACCGCAGATCACCGTCGAGCGAGGATCCGGGTGCCGGCGGGCCGGTGAGGATGGCGGTCGACAGACGAACTCACTCCTTGGAACGGGCAGAGGGCCGGCGGGGCCTGTCGGTCCCGGGCGTGACGGTGCGCCCCGGCACCGGGCGGCGGCACGTCGGCTGAGGCTATCGGATCGACGGAGCGTGAGTTCACCGAGGCTTCGCACGCCGGACGCCCCCCGGTCCGCCCTCCGCCGCCGGGGTGCGCCGCGCTCCGCGCGATCATCATCAGTGATCGGCGGCCCGCCCTCCAAACCGGTGCCGGGGGCCACCCGGACGGCATTGCGGCAGGTGATCGTACGAATGCCGAGCCGGATGGCATCGCCGCAGGTCAGAGCAATGACAACGGTGTTCAGTACCGTGTTGCACATACCCCCCACCCGTAGTTCACTGGCGAATCGGGGCACCGACGGATCAGGACTTGGGAGGCCATGTCATGGGGGCTGGACACGACCACGGGCACAGCCACGGGGGGCCGCCGCCGACGGGTACGGCGGGCGCCGCGTACCGCAGCCGGTTGCGGATCGCGCTCGGGATCACGCTCTCCGTAATGGTGGTCGAGATCATCGGCGGTCTGGTGGCCGACTCGCTCGCGCTGATCGCCGACGCGGCGCACATGGCGACCGACGCGATCGGGCTCGCGATGGCGCTCCTCGCGATCCACTTCGCCAACCGGCCGCCGTCCGGGAACCGCACCTTCGGCTTCGCCCGCGCGGAGATCCTGGCGGCGCTCGCCAACTGTCTGCTGCTGCTCGGCGTCGGCGGATACGTGCTGTACGAGGCGGTCCAGCGGTTCATGGAGCCGGCCGAGACCAAGGGCGGGCTCGCCATCGCCTTCGCCGTGGTCGGTCTGGTGGCCAACGTGATCTCGCTGTCGCTGCTGATGCGGGGACAGAAGGAGAGCCTGAACGTCCGGGGCGCCTATCTGGAGGTCCTCGCCGACGCGCTCGGCTCGGTGACCGTCATCATCTCCGCCGCGATCATCCTGGCGACCGGCTGGCAGTACGCCGACCCGATCGCCTCCCTGGTCATCGGCCTGATGATCGTGCCGCGCACGGTCAAGCTGCTGCGCGAGACCCTGGACGTGCTCCTGGAGGCGGCACCCAAGGGCGTGGACATGGCGGAGGTGCGGGCGCACATCCTGGCCCTGCCGGGCGTCGAGGACGTGCACGACCTGCACGCCTGGACGATCACCTCCGGGATGCCGGTCCTCTCCGCCCACGTGGTGGTGGACGCGGGGGCGCTGGACTCGGTCGGCCACGAGAAGATGCTGCACGACCTCCAGGGCTGCCTGGGCGACCACTTCGACGTGGAGCACTGCACCTTCCAGCTGGAGCCGGCCGGGCACGCGGAGCACGAAGCGAGGCTGTGCCTGTGATCGTCCGTCCGTCCCTGTGAGATGCTGGTCGTACGAACACGTGCGTGAGAGGAGCTGAGGTTGATGACCGTCGCGATGAAGGCCGCTGTCCGCGGCCGCACCCGGTCCAGCTTCAGCTCCCGGGTCTCCGGCTGACCTGATCCCGGTTCTTACACCGGTCCGTCACGTCGTCGGCCGGGACCCTTTCACACCAAGGGTTTCCACGTTGTCCGACAACGACATCCAGCACGCTTCCGCGTCCCACGACGCCTTCTTCGCCCTGCACCACGGTCTTCCGCGGCAGGGTCCCGGCTCCGACGCCACCACCCGCCGCCTCCTCGCGCTCGCCGGGCCGCTCCCCGAGCGTCCGCGCGTGCTCGACCTGGGCTGCGGCCCGGGCCGCTCCGCGCTGCTCCTGGCCGCGGAGGCGGGCGCCGAGGTGACCGCCGTCGACACCCACGAGCCGTTCCTCGACGAGCTGCGGGCGGCCGCCGCCGCCCGCGGTCTCGCCGACTCGGTCCACGCCGTACGCGGCGACATGGGCGCGCTGCCCTACCCGGACGGCTCCTTCGACCTGCTCTGGGCCGAGAGCTCGGTCTTCGTGCTCGGCTTCGACCGGGCGCTCGCCGAGTGGCGCCGGCTGCTCGCGCCGGGCGGGACGCTGGTCCTCACCGAGTGCGTGTGGACCACCGGCACGCCCGCCCCGGAGACCCGTGCCTTCTGGGACGAGCACTATCCGCTGCGTACGGTCGCCGAACTGGCCGCCGTCGCGGTCGGCGCCGGGTACCACGTGCTCGGCACCTTCACCCAGCCCGAGGGCGACTGGGACGAGTACTACGTCCCGCTCGCCGGACACGCCGACGCGGCCGACACCTCTGTGCCGGGCATGGCCGAGGCCGTGGCCGGCGCGCGGGCGGAGATCGCGATGCGCCGCGACCACGGCGGGGACTACGGCTACGCGGGCCTGGTGCTCCGCCCGGCCGACCCCCGCTGGCCCACCCGCCCCGAGCGGGAGTCCGACCACGCGGCGGTACGGGAGGTGACCGCGGCGGCCTTCGGGTCGCCGGCCGAGGCCGAGCTCGTCGACGCCCTGCGCGCCGACGCGGACGCCTGGCTGCCGGGGCTCTCGGTGGTCGCCGAGGCCCCGGACGGCTCGGTCGCCGCGCACGCGCTGATCACCCGCTGCCGGGTGGACGGGGCGCCGGCCGCGGCGCTCGCGCCCGTCTCGGTGGCACCCGGACACCAGCGGACCGGCGCCGGGCAGGCGGTCACCCGGGCGGTGCTCGACGCGGCGCGGCTCGCGGGCGAGCGGCTCGTGCTGGTGCTGGGCCATCCGGAGTACTACCCCCGGTTCGGCTTCGTACGGGCGTCCGCGTATGGAATCAAGCCAGGTTTCGACGTTCCGGACGAAGCGATGATGGCGCTGGTCCTGGACGGTTCCGGGCCGGTTCCGCCGGGCACGATCGCCTATCCGGCGGCTTTCGGCGTCTGACCTGCCCGTGACGGTCGTCCCGTCGCGTCCGCCGCTTCCCCGCACCGGTGTACTCCGGTGCGGTGGGAGCGGCGGGCTCCGGCCGCCGAAGTGCGGACAAGCCGCTTTTGTACGGCACACTGGGGTCGCCCCCAGGGGCCGAGGACCGAAGCGAAGGATGGGTATGCCGACCACACAGGGCACCACGGCCGAAATCGCGCCGGGGCTTGCGTCTCAGCTCACGTCGGACGGCAAGGAGCCGTCCGCCACCCCGGAGCCGATCATGCTGGAACTGGTCGACGAGGCCGGGAACACCATCGGTACGGCGGAGAAGCTCACCGCCCACCAGGCCCCCGGGCAGCTGCACCGCGCCTTCTCGGTCTTCCTCTTCGACGAGGAGGGCCGGCTGCTGCTCCAGCGCCGGGCGCTCGGCAAGTACCACTCCCCCGGCGTCTGGTCCAACACCTGCTGCGGCCACCCCTACCCGGGCGAGGCGCCCTTCGCGGCGGCGGCCCGGCGCACCTTCGAGGAGCTCGGCGTCTCCCCCACCCTGATGGGCGAGGCCGGCACCGTCCGCTACAACCACCCGGACCCGGCCTCGGGCCTGGTGGAGCAGGAGTTCAACCACCTCTTCGTCGGCCTGGTGCAGGCGACCCCGCACCCGGACCCGGAGGAGATCGAGGACTACGCCTTCGTGACCCCGGCCGAGCTGGCCGAGCGGCACGCGGCCGCGCCGTTCTCCGCCTGGTTCATGACGGTGCTCGACGCGGCGCGCCCGGCGATCAGGGAGCTGACGGGTCCTGCCGGGGGCTGGTGACCCGGCCCTCCGCCGTCCCCGGCCCCGGTGCCATCGGGGCCAGGGGCAGCGCCGCCCAGATGATCTTTCCGCCGCCCGCGGTGTGCTCGACGTCGCAGGCGCCGCCCGCCTCCAGGGCGATCTCCTTCACCAGGAGCAGCCCCCGGCCGCCGGTCTGGCCGTAGTCCGCCTCCAGGGCCTTGGGCCGGTAGGGGTGGTTGTCCTCGACGGACACCCGGACCCACTCGGGGCCGATGGCCACCTCGACCGCTATCTCCGGGGAGAGCAGCGCCGCGTGCCGCACGGCGTTGGTGACCAGCTCGGAAACGATCAGCAGCAGCCCGTGCCGGATGTCCTCGTGGACCGGAACTCCCTGGCGGGCCAGCAGGTCGCGTACCGCGTGCCGGGCCTGGGGGACGGAGACGTCGACCGCGGGAGCGGTGAAGCGCCAGACTCCTTCGTAGGACGGTGGCCGGGCGGGGACACCTCCGCGGGTCTCCATGGTCCGGTTCCCACCCTCGTGCTCGATTCTCGCCACACGGGGAGTCTTGGCAATCCGGAGGGACATCCCGACCTACTGACCAGAAGTCGACACCTATCGGCCACCTTCTGATCGATGCCGTATGTCGACGTCAGTTGTGCGACTGATCCTGCGCGTTCTCCGGGGGAATCGCGGGAGGCGCCTCCCCGGCCGGTTCCGGCTTCGGGGTGACCGGCTTCGGGGCGACCATGTCGACGATCCTCCGGCCGCCGACCCCGATCGCGATCAGCCCCAGGCCGTCGAAGAGCAGCGCCAGCGAGAAGAAGCAGCCGATGACGTACCGGCTGCTGTCCGGCCAGTCGAAGAGCACCAGCACGCCCAGGAGCACCCCGAAGGCGCCCTGGAACAGCGTCCAGCCGAACTGCGGGCCGCGCGTCACCACGCTGCCGACCAGCCGGAACACCCCTCCGGTAAGGAAGAGCAGGGCCGCGAACATCGTCAGCGCCTCGGCGGTGCCCTCCGGGTGACGGAGCACCACGCAGCCGGCCGCGAGGTTCACCGCCGCGACCACCGCCGCCAGCCAGAAGTAGCTGGTGCCCCGGGACGCGAACGCCTGGAGGAGGCCCACCAGGCCGCCGACGAGCAGCAGCCAGCCGAAGAGCCACATGGACGTCAGGGTGGCGACCCCGGTGTAGACCAGGCCGACCACCCCGCAGATCACGAGGATCACGCCGAGCGCGGCCAGCCAGCCGAAGCTCCGGCCGAGCCTCTTCCCCTCGCGGGCCATCTCCTGCACGGGATCGAGGCCCTCGTCCCGGTTCTTCCTGGCCATCGTGCCTCCTCGCGGCTGCCTGACGACCCCTTCCCGATCGTACGGTCGGGACCGGTGGATAGCATCCGGCCCATGGAGACCGTGGAGCCCGTGGAGCCGCAGCTCGTCGACACCGTCACGGACGGCGTCGCGACCCTCGTCATCAGCAACCCCGCCAAGCGGAACGCCATGACGGCGGGGATGTGGCGGTCGCTGCCCGCCGTCCTCGGCCGCCTCGCCGCCGACCCGGCGGTCCGGGTCCTGGTGCTGACCGGCGCGGGCGACACCTTCTGCGCCGGCGCCGACATCTCGACGCTGCGCGAACCCGGCGACGAGCAGCAGGCGCTCGCGGTCCGCGCCGAGGAGGCGCTCGCCGCCTTCCCCAAGCCGACCCTCGCCGCCGTCCGCGGCTACTGCGTCGGCGGCGGCAGCCAGCTCGCCGGCGCCTGCGACCTGCGCTTCGCCGCCGAGGGCAGCCGCTTCGGGATCACCCCGGCGAAGCTCGGCATCGTCTACCCCTCGTCCTCCACCCGCCGCCTCACCGCCCTGGTGGGCCCGGCCACCGCCAAGTACCTGCTCTTCTCGGGCGAACTCATCGACAGCGAGCGGGCGCTGCGGACCGGCTTCGTGGACGAGGTGCACCCGGCCGGCGAGCTGGCGAAGCGGGTCGAGGAGTTCGGCCGGATCCTCGCCTCCCGCTCACTGCTCACCCAGGCCGCGGCCAAGGAGTTCGCCGACGGCCGGCTCGACCGGGACGCCCACTGGGCGGCGCAGGCGCACGGCAGCGGCGACACCGCCGAGGGCGTCGCCGCCTTCCTGGAGCGCCGGGCGCCCCGCTTCACGTACGGCCTCTGAGGCTCAGCCCTGCGGCAGGTCCTCGGCGCGCGTGCCGCGCCACTGCTCCACCAGGTGGGCGGGGGCCTTGAGCGGCGAGCCCGCGTCGTACGGCGGCTGGGGGTCGTACTCGGTGAGCAGCTGGACGGTCATCGCGGCCTCGTCGCCGGCGATCCGGCCGAGCAGGTGCAGGCCCATGTCGATGCCGGAGGAGACGCCGGCGGCCGTCACGTACTTGCCGTCGAAGACGACCCGCTCGCCGGTGGGTTCGGCGCCGAGCGCGCGCAGTTCCTCGTAGGCCAGCCAGTGGGTGGTCGCGCGGCGGCCGCCGAGCAGCCCGGCGGCGCCGAGGAGCAGTGCGCCGGTGCAGACCGAGGTGGTCCAGGTGCTGGTGGCGTCGGCGGTGCGCAGCCACTCCTGGATCTCCGGGTCGTACATGGCCTGGCGGGTCTCCGGGCCGCCGGGGACGAGCACGATGTCCGGGTGCGGGACGTCGGCGAGGGCCTTGTCGGCGACGAGCGCGAGGCTGCCCTGGTCGTTGCGGACGGGCCCCGGCTCCTTGGCGACGAGGACGGTCTCCGCCCCGGGGAGCCGGGAGAGGATCTCGTACGGGCCGACGGCGTCGAGCGTGGTGAAGCCCTCGAAGAGGAGGACGGCGATCTGCATGGGTGTGACTCCTATCGGCTGACGGGTCCGGTGACGTGTGCGGTGACCGGTGCGGATACGGGTCCGGTGACCGGTGCGGTGACGGGTGCGTGGAAGCGGCGGCGGTAGTCGGCGGGGGCGGTGTCGAGCGCCTTCACGAAGGCGCGGCGCATCGCCTCCGGGGTGCCGTAGCCGGCGGCGCGGGACACCTCCTCGACGCCGCGGGTGGTCTCCTCCAGGAGCCTGCGGGCGTGTTCGAGGCGGATCCGGTCGACGTACCGGCCCGGGGTGACGCCCGTCTCGGCGTGGAAGGCGCGGGCGAAGTGGCGCGGCGAGAGCCGGGCACGGGCGGCGAGCCGCTCCACCGACAGGTCCCCGTCCGGGTGCTCGGCGATCCACGCCTGGACGTCGCGCAGCGGTTCGCGGCGCGCGGTCTGGGCGGCGAGCTGGGCGCTGAACTGCGCCTGGTTGCCGGGGCGGCGCAGGAAGACCACCAGCATCCTGGCGAGGGCGAGCGCCGCCTCCCGGCCCAGGTCCTCCTCCACCAGGGCGAGGGCCAGGTCGATGCCGGCGGTGACCCCGGCGGAGGTGGCGATCCGGCCGTCCCTGACGAAGATCGGGTCGGGGTCGACCTCGACCGCGGGATGGCGGCGGGCGAGGTGTTCGCAGGCCATCCAGTGCGTGGTGGCCCGGTGCCCGTCGAGGAGCCCCGCCTCGGCCAGCCGCAGCGCCCCGGTGCAGACCGAGACCAGCCGCTCGGCGTGCGGCCCGTGGACGCGCAGCCAGTCGACGAGGGCCGGGTCCGCGCCCCGGGTGCCCTCGCCGCCGGGGACGAGGAGGGTGTGCGGCGGCCCGTCGGCGACGGCCTCCGCCAGGGAGGTGTCGGGCAGGATCCGCAGGCCGCTGGAGGTGCGGACCGGCGCGCCGCCCGGGGACGCGGTACGGATCGGATACGGGTCCCGGGCGGCGCCGGAGGCCCACTGGGCGCCGTGGAACACCTCGACGGGCCCGGTGACGTCGAGGCTCTGCACGCCGTCGAAGAGGACGACGAGGACGGGACGCTGGGTCATGACCCCATCCTTCGGGCCCGGCCGCGACGGCCGCAAGGACGGCCACCCCACCTTTCCTGCCATCGCCGCCCGCCCGGACGCCGGGGGCCATTCCCTCCGTACCAAGCAGTCGGTTAGGTTCTGGTGCCATGACGACCTCTCTGCCGCCGCGGGCCGGGCGCCGCTGCCACAACGCCCTGAACCCGTTCCACTCGACGCTGTACTTCTCCCCCGACCTGGACCGGGAGTTCGGGGCCCTCGGCCTCACCGACCCCGCCGCCATGCGGCTCGCCGCCCGCAGCGCCCCGCTCGGCGCCGTCGGCGCCGGCACGGTCGCCGCCACCTTCTACAACTACCGCTGGGAGCTCCTCGCCGAGCACCTGCCCGCGGTCTGGGGGACCGCCGCCCCCACCGCCGTCCTCGACGCCCGGCTGCGGACCGTCGACGCCACCCTGCGCCGGCTGCTCGGCGAGGAGGCCGTCGCCTCCCCGGAGATGGCCGAGGCCGCCGGGCTCGCCCTGCGGGCCGCCGAGGCCTGCACCCGGCACGCCCGGCCGCTGTACTCCGCCAACGCCGACCTGCCGGTCCCCGAGGAGCCGCACCTCGCCTACTGGCACGCCGCGACCCTGCTGCGCGAGCACCGCGGCGACGGCCACCTGACGGCCCTGCTCTCCGCGGGCCTCGACCCGGTCGAGGCGCTCGCCTCCCACACCGCCACCGGCAAGGGCATGGCGCCGCGCTGGGTCCTCGGAACCCGGGGCTGGGGCCGCGCCGACTGGGAGTCCGCCCGGGAGCGGCTGCGCGAGCGCGGGTACCTCGACGCGGACGGCGAGCTGACGGAGGCCGGCAAGCGGCTGCGGGAGGAGCTGGAGGAGACCACGGACCGCCTGGACGCCGCCCCGTACGAGCACCTCGGCGCGGCCGGTGTGGAACGCCTCACCGAGCTGGGCCGCGGTTTCCTGGCCGCGGCCGCGGGCGCGGGCGCCTTCCCCGCCGATCTCGTCGGCAAGGGCTGAGCCCGGGAACGCCGCGCGGCGCGCGGAACCGGGCCGGTTGCCGCGTACGGGTGACGGACGCGGCAGAATGCACGGGCAAGCCAGTGGTACGAGCAGACGGGTCGGGACACGGTGACGACGTCCATCGAAGCAAGGATCGCCGAGGAGCTCGGCGTACGCGAGCGACAGGTGAAGGCGGCGGTCGAGCTGCTCGACGGCGGCTCCACCGTGCCGTTCATCGCGCGCTACCGCAAGGAAGCGACCGAGATGCTCGACGACGCGCAGCTGCGCACCCTGGAGGAGCGGCTGCGCTATCTGCGGGAGCTGGAGGACCGGCGGACCGCCGTCCTCGACTCGGTGCGGGAACAGGGCAGGCTCACGGAGGAGCTGGCGGCCAGGATCCTGGCCGCCGACACCAAGGCGCGCCTGGAGGACATCTACCTGCCGTTCAAGCCGAAGCGGCGCACCAAGGCGCAGATCGCCCGCGAGGCCGGGCTCGCGCCGCTGGCGGAGGGGCTGCTCGCCGACCCGTCGGTGGAGCCCTCGGCCGCGGCGGCGGCCTTCGTCGACGCGGACAAGGGCGTCGCGGACGCCTCGGCCGCCCTGGAGGGCGCGCGGGCGATCCTCACCGAGAAGTTCTCCGAGGACGCCGACCTCATCGGCGAGCTGCGGGAACGGATGTGGGGCCGGGGCCGGCTCGCGGCGAAGGTCCGGGAGGGCAAGGAGCAGGACGGCGCGAAGTTCGCCGACTACTTCGACTTCGCCGAGCCGTTCACCGCGCTCCCCTCGCACCGGATCCTCGCCATGCTGCGCGGCGAGAAGGAGGACGTCCTCAGCCTGGACCTGGAACCGGAGGAGGCCACCGACGGGCCGTCGTCGTACGAGCCGATCGTGGCGAGCCGCTTCGGCATCGCCGACCGGGGACGCCCCGGCGACAAGTGGCTCCAGGACACGGTCCGCTGGGCCTGGCGCACCCGGATCCTGACGCACCTCGGGATCGACCTGCGGGTGCGGCTGCGGACGGCCGCCGAGGACGAGGCCGTCCGGGTCTTCGCGGCGAACCTGCGGGACCTGCTGCTGGCCGCCCCGGCGGGCACCCGGGCGACGCTGGGCCTCGACCCCGGTTTCCGTACCGGGGTGAAGGTGGCGGTGGTCGACGCGACCGGCAAGGTGGTCGCCACCGACACGATCTACCCGCACGTCCCGGCCAACAAGTGGGACGAGTCGCTGGCGAAGCTGGCCCGGCTCGCGAAGGAGCACGCGGTCGAGCTCGTCGCCATCGGCAACGGCACGGCCTCCCGCGAGACCGACAAGCTCGCCGCCGAACTCATCGCCAAGCACCCCGAGTTGAACCTGACGAAGGTGATGGTCTCGGAGGCCGGCGCCTCGGTGTACTCGGCCTCCGCGTTCGCCTCGCAGGAACTCCCCGGCCTGGACGTGTCGTTGCGCGGCGCGGTGTCCATCGCGCGGCGGCTCCAGGACCCGCTGGCCGAGCTGGTGAAGATCGACCCGAAGTCGATCGGCGTCGGCCAGTACCAGCACGACCTCGCCGAGGTGAAGCTCTCCCGTTCGCTCGACGCGGTCGTCGAGGACTGTGTGAACGGCGTCGGCGTCGACGTCAACACCGCGTCGGCGCCGCTGCTTTCGCGGGTGTCCGGGATCAGCTCCGGCCTCGCCGAGAACATCGTCGCGCACCGCGACGCCAACGGCCCCTTCCGTTCCCGCAAGGCGCTGAAGGACGTGGCCAGGCTCGGCCCGAAGGCGTACGAGCAGTGCGCGGGCTTCCTGCGCATCCGGGGCGGCGACGACCCGCTGGACGCGTCGGCGGTGCACCCGGAGGCGTACCCGGTGGTGCGGCGGATGGCGAAGACCACGGGCGGCGAGGTCGCGGCGCTGATCGGCGACACGGGGACGCTGCGGTCGCTGCGGCCGGCGGACTTCGTCGACGACTCCTTCGGCCTGCCGACGGTCACCGACATCCTGCGCGAGCTGGAGAAGCCGGGCCGGGACCCGCGTCCCGCCTTCAAGACGGCCACCTTCAAGGAGGGCGTCGAGAAGATCGGCGACCTGGTGGCGGGAATGGTCCTGGAGGGCGTCGTCACGAACGTCGCCGCGTTCGGGGCGTTCGTGGACGTCGGCGTCCACCAGGACGGTCTGGTGCACGTCTCGGCCATGTCGAAGACCTTCGTCAGGGACCCGCGGGACGTGGTGAAGCCGGGCGACGTGGTGAAGGTGAAGGTCCTCGACGTCGACATCCCGCGCAAGCGGATCTCGCTGACGCTGCGACTGGAGGACGAGGCGTCCGCCCGGGACGGGGGCGGGGAGCGTGCGCCGCGGCGGGAGCGGGGCGGGCGGCCGCCGCAGCAGCGGCAGGGCCGGAGCCAGGGCCAGGGGCAGGGCGGCCAGGGGCGTGGCCAGGCGGCCGTGCCGGGGAACAGTGCGATGGCGGATGCGCTGCGGAAGGCCGGGCTGCTCGGGGACGGGCGCAAGCGGCGCTGAGGCCCGGCGGGGTGGGCACAACGGAGCGGAGGCGCCCGCAAAGGCGCCGCTCCGGTGTGCCCACAACGAAACGGCTACGGCAGGAAGCGCAAGGCCCAGTCGGAGCGGTTCGCGATGGTGAGGTCGTCGTCGTTCGTCAGGGGGCGGAGGACGCGCTCGGCGGTCTTCGGGTCGGCCTGGACGAGGTCGACGATCTCCGTCGCGAGGCCGTCCTGGTCGTCGCCGAGGTCGACCGCGGAGGCGCGGACCAGGGTCGGGAGGGTGTCGGGGCCGCCGAGGGCGGCGAGGAGGCCGCCGAGGAGTTCGCGGGCGTAGCCGTTGCGCTCGGCGACGGCCCGGTCCAGTTCGGACTCCAGGCGCGGCAGCACCGTCCGGTCGCCGCTCTCCGCGATCTCGTCGGCGAGGTCGATGGTGGCGTCGACGTCCGCGTCGAGGTCGTCCAGCATCGCGAGGAGCCGGGTCACGCTGTCGTCGGTCATGGTGCCTCCGTAAATGCGCCGTCCACGAGGACGGGGACGGCGGTCGACGCGTCGAGTTCGGCGGCCACCTCCACGTCCCGCGGATAGCCGTACTCGTACAGTTCACGGCCCGAGTCGCAGCCGTGCAAGGCGGCGACCGGGTCCTCCGTGGCCGCCCACAGCGTGGCCGCCGCGGTCGCCTCCGGGGTCAGGGGGAGCCCCGGCGCGAGGGTGCGCAGGGCGTCGAGGACCGCGCCGGCCCCGAGGTGGTCCTCCAGGGCGGGGCGCAGCGAGCCGTCGGGCCACCGTTCGCCTGCGGCGACGACGGCGAGCGGGCGGGCCTCGGAGCCGTATCCGCGGCGGTCGAGCCAGTGGGCGACGGCGGTGCGGTTGCGGAGCGAGGCGGCGACGACGGTGGCCGTCCCGGCTCCGGCGGCGATCGTGGAGCCGTTCGGGGACGGCAGGACCAGCCGGTCGGGGGCGGGGGCCGAGCGGAGCGCCGCCGGGGAGAGCGACCACGGGTGGGTGCCGGTGGCCTCGCCGCGGCCGACGGCGAGGACGGCGTCCCGGTCACGGGCGTACGCGTCGGCGGTGGCGTCCCGCCAGCGGTACGGGTAGACGGCCGTGCCGCCCTCGACGGCGACGCCGACGGCCGTCGTGAACGACAGCACGTCCACGACGACCAGGCAGGCCGGGGCGAGGGCCCGCGCCTCGACGGGGCCCCAGCCGAAGGCGACGCCCATCAGAGTTCGGTGACCTTGCCGTCGGCGACCTCGACGCGGCGGTTGACGTGGATCGCGTCGAGCATGCGGCGGTCGTGGGTCACCAGGAGCAGGGTGCCCTCGTAGGCGTCGAGGGCGGACTCCAGCTGCTCGATGGCGGGCAGGTCGAGGTGGTTCGTCGGCTCGTCGAGGACGAGGAGGTTGACGCCCCTGCCCTGGAGGAGGGCGAGGGCGGCGCGGGTCCGCTCGCCCGGGGAGAGGGTGGTGGCGGGGCGCAGCACGTGGTCGGCCTTGAGGCCGAACTTGGCGAGGAGGGTGCGGACGTCGGCCGGTTCGGTGTCGGGGACGGCGGCGCAGAAGGCGTCGAGGAGCGTCTCGGTGCCGTGGAAGAGCTTGCGGGCCTGGTCGACCTCGCCGACGACGACGCCGGAGCCGAGGGCGGCGTGGCCGGAGTCCAGCGGGAGGCGGCCGAGGAGGGCGGCGAGCAGGGTGGACTTGCCGGCGCCGTTGGCCCCGGTGACGGCGACCCGGTCGGCCCAGTCGATCTGGAGGGTGACCGGTCCGAAGGCGAAGTCGCCGCGGCGGACCTCGCCGTCGCGGAGGGTGGCGACGACGGAGCCGGAGCGGGGCGCGGCGGCGATCTCCATCCGCAGCTCCCACTCCTTGCGGGGCTCCTCGACGACGTCCAGGCGCTCGATCATGCGCTGGGTCTGGCGGGCTTTGGCGGCCTGCTTCTCGCTGGCCTCGCCGCGCAGCTTGCGGCCGATCTTGTCGTTGTCGGTCGCCTTGCGGCGGGCGTTGCGGACGCCCTTGTCCATCCAGTTGCGCTGCATGAGCGCGCGGCCCTCAAGGGCGGACTTCTTGTCGGCGTACTCCTCGTACTCCTCGCGGGCGTGCCGGCGGGCGGTGGCCCGCTCCTCCAGGTAGGCGTCGTAGCCGCCGCCGTAGAGGGTGATCTGCTGCTGGGCGAGGTCGAGTTCGAGGACCTTGGTGACGGTGCGGGTGAGGAACTCGCGGTCGTGGCTGACGACGACGGTGCCGGCCCGCAGGCCCTTCACGAAGGCTTCGAGCCGCTCCAGACCGTCGAGGTCGAGGTCGTTGGTGGGCTCGTCGAGGAGGAAGACGTCGTAGCGGGAGAGGAGGAGGGAGGCGAGCCCCGCGCGGGCGGCCTGGCCGCCGGAGAGGCCGGTCATCGGCTGGTCGAGGCCGATGGTGAGGCCGAGGGAGGCGGCGACCTCCTCGGCGCGCTCGTCGAGGTCGGCGCCGCCGAGGTCGAGCCAGCGCTCCAGGGTGGTGGCGTACGCGTCGTCGGCGCCGGGCGTGCCGTCGACGAGGCCCTGGGTGGCCTCGTCCATGGCGGCCTGGGCGGCGGCGACGCCGGTGCGGCGGGCCAGGAACTCCCGTACGGTCTCGCCCGCGCGCCGCTCGGGCTCCTGGGGCAGGTGGCCGACGGTCGCGGTCGGCGGGGAGAGCCGGACCTCGCCCTCCTCGGGGGTGTCGAGCCCGGCGAGCAGCCGCAGCAGGCTGGACTTGCCGGCGCCGTTGACGCCGACGAGGCCGATGACGTCGCCGGGGGCGACGACGAGGTCGAGCCCGGCGAAGAGGGTGCGTTCGCCGTGGCCGGCGGCGAGGTCCTTGGCGACGAGTGTGGCAGTCATCAGACCACGCATCCTACGTGGGCGGCGGAGGCCGTCCGGGTACGGGCGGCGGCGTGATCGTGGTGGGCGTCGAGGCGGTGCGGCCGCCGGGCGGCGGTTCGCCGGTGCAC
The DNA here is from genome assembly GCF_012927245.1 of Streptomyces sp. R302. Lineage (GTDB taxonomy): Bacteria > Actinomycetota > Actinomycetes > Streptomycetales > Streptomycetaceae > Streptomyces. The sequence continues at coordinate 571,582 of NZ_JABBGE010000004.1, read as the reverse complement.
CACGACGGGCACGGTGGCGGCAGAGCCGGTGGCGGGGCGAGGGGGAACGGCCGAAGGCCCCCGTCCGCGCGGGACGAGGGCCTTCGGCGGGACGGCGGGACGCGGAGCGCGCCCCGCGTGGATCACCGTCCGAACGGCGGGGCCACGACCTCGTCGGCGCGCTCGCACTGCTTGGCGCGGCGCTGCAGGGCATCGGCGCGGGCGTAGGCGCGGCGGGACTCGGCGTAGGCCTTGAGGCGCTTGAGCTGGGCGGCCCGGTCGCGCTCGGCGCGGGCCTGGTTGTACAGCTTGGCGGGGTTGCAGGTGCGGCCGGAGGCGGCCTCGGCCGACGGGGCGGCGGCGGTCTGTCCGAGCAGCAGGCCCCCGGCCAGCAGCATCGTGGCGAACAGGGCGGGCAGGGTGCGGCGCGCACGCGTCGCGTGGGACATGTCGTTCTCCAAGTCGGGGCCGTGACGGCCCGTTTGAGGCATGGTCAGTACCGGTCGGTAACTTTACCTGCCCCAACGGGACCGATCGGACATCCCCCTCCTTGCCCACGGAAACGTCAACACTCCTCCACAGGACGCCCACTGACGAGGTGGTAGGCGGCGCGCCCGTCGAGGAGCAGCGGGACCAGGAGCCGCTGCGACTGGCGCAGCGGCACGTAGGCGCCGCCGTCCGGCGTCCGGCTCGACGCCACGCCGTGCAGGGCGAGTTCGTCCCCGACCTCGGCGTACTGGGCGGCGTCGAGGCGGTAGCCGCACGGCGGGTCGGCGATGATCTCGGCGGGCTCGGGCGGGTCGTTGTCGGCGCCGCCGAGGTAGACGGGCCCTTCGTCGGCGAGACCGGCGAGCCGGGCGGCGGAGGTGGCCGCGGTGAGCGGGGCGCGGCGCTCGGAGACGTACGCGAAGACGTCCTTCAGGGCGGTGAGGTGGGTGGCGACCCTGCGCCGCTGGGAGAGGGCCGGGTCGCGTTCCTCGGCCTCGCCGAGCGGGTCCTCGCGGCTCTCGGCGAGGAGGGCGGCCATGTGCTTGATGCCGGCCGTGTTGCGCAGGATGCGCTCCTGGCCGTCGCCCGCGACCTGCTTCACGGGGCGGCCGGTGAGGGGGTCGGTCCAGATGCCGTAGACGCCGTGGGTGCGGCCCGCGCGGCCGGCACCGGGGCGGACGTACTCCTCCGAGAGGATCCGGGACTCGGCGTGGACGCGGGCGTCGGTGTCGAGGCTGCGCGGCCAGAGGGCGAGGAGGTCCTTGTCGTAGTAGCCGGGGGTGGCGCCGTACTCGTGGAGGTCGTGGACGAGGTCGGGCCGGCGGTCGCGGATCACGGCGGCGAGGGCGCGGGCCTCGGCGGTGCGCAGGGCGAGGTGGTCGCGGTTGACGTCGATGCCGGCGGCGTTGCCCCGGGTGTCGGCCTCGCGGCCGTCGGGGTTGGCGTTGGGCACGACGAGGACGGTGGTGCGGGCGAGCAGCCGCAGCGTCCCTGGGTCGCGGGCGAGGGCGAGGTCGCGGACGGTGGTGAGGCAGGCCTCGCGCCCGGCCGGCTCGTCGCCGTGCTGGCTGCAGACGAGCAGCACCGTGGCGGCGCCGCGCGCCGGGCCGAGGGCGGCGAGCCGCAGCGGCCGGCCCTGCTCGGTGGTGCCGAGGGTGGTGACCGTGAGCCGCGCGCTGCGCCGGTCGACGGCGGCGAGGAAGTCCCGCTCCTCCGCGTCCGTCGTCCAGCGGGCGCCGCCGCTCGCCTCGAAGCCGGTCCTGAGCGGGGCCGGCGGTGCGTCGGGGACCGCCGCCTTCGCCGGGACGGCGACGAGGGGCAGTCCGAGGAGGGCCGCGCCGGCGGCGAGGACCAGGGCGCGGCGGGCGGCACGCGCACGCTTCGGCACGGGCGTGGGCATCGGCATGGCGGGACCGTACTCGCCCCGCCAGGGGGGCGGAAGACCGCGTGCGGGAAACGGGTGAACCGGTGCTTCATGTCGGCCGAATGGCGATCGTGTGACGGAAGGCGCCCTTTACGTGACGCTCCGTCGCGTGCTTCATAGAGTCCGAACAAGTCCGGATCAAGGACCGACGCCCGCCCACGCGTCACACGTCTTACGTCACCCACGACTCGGGGAGCCTTCCGTGCACCGCAGAATCATCCTTCCGAGCGCCCTCGCGGCCTCGCTGCTGCTGGCGATCCCGGCTTCGGCGGCCGACTACGTCCCGGGCGCGCCGGGCATCGGCGACTCCTACTACCCCACCGCCGGCAACGGCGGCTACGACGTCTCCCACTACGACCTGCGCCTGAGGTACCAGCCGGCGACCGACCTCCTGGAGGGGACGGCGACGATCCTGGCGACGACCACGCAGAACCTCTCCCGGTTCAACCTCGACCTGGGGCTGAAGGTCAGCGAGGTGCGGGTCGACGGCCGGCGCGCCTCCTTCAAGGCCACCGGGGAGCACGAGCTGGAGATCGTGCCGGCCGTGCCGCTGCCGAAGGACCGGCAGGTCACGGTGGTGGTCCGGTACGCGGGCAAGCCGTCCCGGTTCAAGGTCGCCGGCTGGTCGGCCTGGCACCGCACCCCGGACGGCGGGGTCGCCGCGCAGGAGCCGGACTCGGCCGCGTGGTGGTTCCCGTCCAACGACCATCCGCGCGACAAGGCCACCTTCGACGTGTCGGTCGCAGTGCCGGACGGCACGCAGGCGATCAGCAACGGCGTGCTCCGGTCGCAGTCCTCGCGGCTCGGCTGGACCCGTTTCAACTGGCGTTCCAACAAGCCGCAGGCGCCGTATCTGGCCACGCTCGCGGTCGGGAAGTTCGACATCACGACGGACACGACGGCGAACGGGCTGCCGGTCCTCAACGCCTACAGCAAGGACCTCGGCGACCACGCGGGCGCGGCCCGCGCCTCGATCGAGCGGACCACCGAGGTCGCGGAGTGGCTGGAGGAGGCGTTCGGCCCGTACCCGTTCAACGCGCTCGGCGGCTACGTCCCCAATGTGACCAGCGGCTACGCCCTGGAGACGCAGACCCGGCCGTTCTACAGCCCGCGCCAGTTCGCGAACGGCGCGAACGTGTCCGTGGTCGTCCACGAGCTGGCCCACCAATGGTACGGCGACAGCGTCTCGGTGCGCGACTGGAAGGACATCTGGATCAACGAGGGCTTCGCCCGCTACGCCCAGTGGCTGTGGTCGGAGAAGGAGGGCGAGGGCACGGCCCAGGAGCTCGCCGACTACGTGTACGCCGCGCGGACCGCCGAGGACCCGTTCTGGACGGTGAAGCCGGGCGACCCCGGGCCGGAGAACCAGTTCCACATCGCCGTGTACGACCGGGGCGCGCTCGCGCTGCAGGCGCTGCGGAACGAGATCGGCGACGAGGACTTCTTCACGATCCTCAAGGGGTGGCCGCAGCGGTTCGCCCACGGTGACGCGCGGGTCGCGGACTTCGTCCGGTACGCCGAGGAGGTCTCCGGCAAGCCGCTGGCGGAGCTCTTCGACACCTGGCTGTACGAGCCGGCCAAGCCGGCGGCCGGGCCCGCACCGGCCGCGGGCCCGGCGCGGGCCGCCGCGCCCGCGCCGGCCCCGGTGCAGCCGAAGTCGTGGAAGAAGATCGCGGCGACGAACGGGGTGCACGAGCACCGCTGAGCCGCCGCACGGGAGGCCTGTCCGTCAGCGCGCGGCGCGGCGGGCGGCCTCCCTGGCGCGCCGGGCGAGCGGCAGATAGCGCAGCCGCTCGGGCAGGGCGGGCACGACCAGGCGGACGACCCGCGCGAACCGGCGCAGCCTCCGCTCCTGCTCCGGGGTCCACTCCAGGCCGATCGCCGCGCGGGCGTCCGGCGGCATCAGGCCGACGGTCAGGAAGGCGCGGATCCGCTGGAAGGGGCGGCGGAGCAGCGGCCAGAGGGGGCGGAGGGCGAGCCGGAGGAGGAGCGGGCCCCGGTCGGGGGCGGGGACGGGGGCGTCCGGGTCGATGAGCTCGCGGACGACGGCGGTGGCCTCCAGCTCCTCGGCGAGGACCTTGCGGTAGTAGGGCCAGAACTCCTCGATCGTCTGCGGCATGTCCCGGTCGTGGATGCCGAGGATCCGGCCGACCTGGAGCCACTCGGCGTAGAGCCGGCGGTCCTGGGCCTCGGTGAGCGGCCGGTGCAGCAGGGCGAGGCCGTGCCGGTAGACGGGGTACCCGGTGGCGTGCACCCAGGCGTAGTAGGCGGGCGTGAGGGCGTGGTAGCGGCGCCCGTGGGCGTCGGTGCCCTGGATCTCCCGGTGCAGGGCGCGCAGCCGCCGCCCCTCGGCGGCGGCCTCCGCTCCCCCGTACACCCAGAGCTGCACGGAGCGCAGTGAGCGCTCGCCCCGCCCCCAGGGGTCGGCCCGGAAGACGGAGTGCTCGTCGACGCCCGCCCCGATCGCCGGGTGCGCGACCTGCATGGTGAGCGCGGCGGGCAGCATGAGCAGCGCGCGGACGTCCCCGGCGACGGACCAGAGCACGCCGCCGACGGGCGGCGGGACGGGCTCGGGACCCTTCCGGCCGGTCGCGCGGGCGGCGGGCGTGGCCGAGGTCGTGGAGGAGGTCGTGGAGGAGCCGGTCGCGGTCGGCGTCGCCGGGATCCTCGTCGCCTCGTCGTCGGTGGTCATGCTCGGTCCCCTGCCTCTCGCCTCGGTGGCCGCCCCTCCAGGGTGCGCCTCCAGGGTGCGCCTCCGGGGCGTACGTACGACGGCGGGGCCGGTCCCGGGGGCCTGTCGGCCCCGGGAACGGCCCCGGCGTGGTGGTGTGCGGTGCGGGCGCGGTCAGGCGCGGTCGGCGCCGACCGGCTCGCCGACGATGCGGCCGGCGAGGGCGTGGGCCCAGGCGTCGACGTCGGCGTTGAGCTCGCGCTCGGCGGCCTCGCGCTCGGCGGCGATCTTCGCGGTGCCGGCGGCGAGGATCGCGTCGCGCTCGGCCTGGCCCTCGGCGCGGGCGGCGGCGATGGCGGCGGAGCCCTCCTCGACGGCCTTGGAGCGGATGCGGGCGGCCTCGTGGCGGGCCTCCGCCAGCTCGGCCTCGTACTGGGCGCGGATGTCCGCGGCCTCGGAACGCAGGTCGTCGGCACGCTCGGTGCCGCCGTCGATGGCGTCCTCGCGCTGCTCGATCGTGCGCTTGATCTTCGGGAGGATCACCTTCGCCAGGAAGAAGAAGGTCAGGAAGAAGACGGCGAAGCCGAGGATGAGCTCGGCCCAGACCGGGTTGAGCGGGCCGAGGTCCATGTCGAAGATCTTGGCGTTGGAGGCGAGGGTCGTCATGGCGCGCATCCTACCTGGTCCGGGAACCGGCGGATCGTACACCCCCGTGATCGTTGGCGCGCTCGTACGACGCGGGCAAGATTCCCGGCACCTGGAGGCTACCGGAAGGTAACTACGGCTGGTTGTATGTGCCGCGCCGAGCACAACCCCCCACCACTCGACGGGAGTTCACGTGTCCCTCAGCACGTTCCGCCGCATCCCCGGCGTCGCCGTGTCCCTCGCGCTCGCGGCCGCCGCCCTGTCGGCGACCGCGCCCGCCGCCTCCGCCGCCCCCGAGGCCGCCGCCGCGCCCCGCCTGAAGGTGCTCACCTACAACGCGTTCCTCTTCAGCAAGACCCTGTACCCGAACTGGGGGCAGGACCACCGGGCGCGGGCGATACCCGCCGCCCCGTTCTTCCAGGGCCAGGACGTCGTGGTGCTCCAGGAGGCCTTCGACAACTCCTCCTCCGACGCGCTCAAGGCGAACGCCGCGGCGGCCTACCCGTACCAGACGCCCGTCATGGGCCGCTCGAAGACCGGCTGGGACGCCACCGGCGGGGCCTACTCGGCGATCACCCCGGAGGACGGCGGGGTGACGATCCTCAGCAAGTGGCCGATCGTCCGCAAGGAGCAGTACGTCTACAAGGACGCGTGCGGCGCCGACTGGTACTCGAACAAGGGCTTCGTCTACACGGTCCTCGACGTGAACGGCAGCCGCGTGCACGTCGTCGGCACCCACGCCCAGTCCACCGACCCGGGCTGCTCGGCGGGCGAGGCGGCGCAGACGCGCAGCCGCCAGTTCAAGGCGATGGACGCGTTCCTCGACACGAAGAACATCCCGGCGGGCGAGCAGGTGATCGTCGCGGGCGACATGAACGTCGACTCGCGGACGCCCGAGTACGCGACGATGCTCGCCGACGCCGGCCTCGCCGGGGCGGACGCCCGCACCGGGCACCCGTACTCCTTCGACACCGAGCTGAACTCGATCGCCGCGGATCGCTATCCGGACGACCCGCGCGAGGACCTCGACCACGTCCTGTACCGGGCCGGCAACGCCCGCCCGGCGAACTGGACGAACCACGTGGTCCTGGAGTCGTCCGCGCCGTGGACGGTCTCCAGCTGGGGCACGAAGTACACGTACACCAACCTCTCGGACCACTACCCGGTGACCGGCTTCTGATCCCCGGGCGTCAGTAGCCGGGGCCGCCGAAGAGGGTGTACGCCCAGGCGGCCACGGCGACGCCGACCAGAACCAGCACGATCCAGGAGCCGGCACTCGTGTGCCGGCTCCTGCCCGTGCCCGCCCGGGACGCCTTCGGCGCCTTCCGCGCCTTCGGGGCCTTCGGCTCCTTGCGCGCCTTCGGCTCCTTGCGCGCCTTCCGTCCCTTGCCCGGCCGCCCGCCCCGCGAGGGCCCCGGGTCGGCTCCCCCGCCCGAACCCCCCTCGGCCGCCGCGGCGACCTCGGCGAGCATCCGCCGGCAGACCGTCGCCAGCTCGGCGACCGGCGCCGTCAGGTCGACGACGACCTCGGTACGGGCCGGGGCCGTGGTCCCCCCGTCGAGTATCCGCCCGGCACGCAGCAGCGCCCGGTCCTTGCCGCCCGTCGGGGCGAGGCTGATCCACCGGCGCACGTGCTCGCCGCGGATGACGACGCCCCCGCCCCGCTCCCGGTACACCGTGTGCTCCCGCCACAGGACCCCGGCCAATTCCGCCGCCGTCTCCCTGAGTTGCGCGTACATCCCACTCCCCTGTTCCCGCCCGCCGACGCGGACCGGCCGCCGACTCTAATCCCCCACGGGCACACCTTCCCGGCCCGCCCCCGCCACCCGCCCCTTACGCGCCGAAGTCGTACACGGTGACCGGTATCCCCCGCCCCACCAGCCGCTCCCGCACCAGCGGCTCGACCCGCTCCCACTTCCCGCCGGCGAGTCCGCACCCGATCCTCGGCATGTGCACCGAGGCCCCCAGCTCGACGGCCTTGTCCGCCAGCTTCCCGAGGGCCGCGCCGATCGCCTCGTACCGCACGGGGACGCCGGAGCTCCGCCCGGCGCGTATCCCGCGCTGCCCCACCAGGTTCGCCACCCAGAGGTACGGCGAGACCTGGACGAACTGTGCGGCGCCGAGGCCGAAGTCGTTGCCCGCCCGCTCCCGGTGCCAGCGGCGGTAGGCCGCCTCGGGCTCCGGCCAGCGGCGCGAGACGGCGAGCACGAAGCCCTTCCCCCAGCCTCCCAGGTCGTTGCAGACGTGGGCGACGATCCGGACGCCCTTGCCCCGGGGCTCGGTCGCGTCGCCGCGTACGTACTCGATCTCGGTCATGGGGGCACGGTAGGCGGCGGCACTGACAGAGATGGACGTCAACCAGGGTTGACACTCGTCAGGGTGTCAACTTAGATTGACAGTATGACCGATGCGACCGATCTCGCCGCGCGGGCCGGTGACCGTGATCCCCGGGTGGGGTTGCGGGCCGTTTCCGCTCTGCGGCGGCTGTTGGAACAGTTGGAGGCCGTCCAGGTGCGCAGTGCGCGTCATCAGGGGTGGTCCTGGCAGGAGATCGCCACCGAGCTGGGGGTCAGCCGGCAGGCCGTGCACAAGAAGTACGGGAGGCAGTGATGTTCGAGCGGTTCACGAAGGCGGCCCGGGGCGTGGTGAAGGGGGCGGCCGAGCACGCGGAGCGGGGCGGGGCGGAGGCCGTGACCGCCGAGCATCTGCTGCTCGCGCTGCTCGACCGGGAGGGGACGCGGGCGGCGGGGGTGCTCGGGCGGCTCTGTCCGGCGGAGCGGCGGGGCGCGCTGGTCGCGGCGCTCGGCGAGGCCCGGCGGCGGGCCGGGCTCTCCCGGGCGGACTCCGAGGCGCTGGCGGAGCTCGGGATCGACGTGGGGGCGATCGTCGCGCGCGTCGAGGAGGCGCATGGGACCGGGGCGCTCTCCGGTCGCCGCAGGGGGTCGGGGCGCCGCCCGTTCTCGCGGGAGGCGAAGGCCGTCCTGGAGAAGTCGCTGCGCGTGGCTCTCGCCCGCAAGGAACGGGAGATCGGCGACGAGCATCTGCTCCTTGCGCTCACCACGAACGGGGGCGTCGTCGCCGAGACACTGACCGATCACGGGGTGACGTACGGGGCCGTCGAAGCCGAGCTCGCCGCGTCCTCCGCGCACTGAGGGCTTTTACAGTTCTGGTGAGACAGCAATACTGTTGAACCATGGAGGACGAGAGCGGCGAGGGACTGCCCCCGGGATACACGGTCGACGAGCTGGCGGCCCGCGCCGGGGTGACGGTGCGTACCGTGCGGTTCTACGGGACGCGGGGGCTGCTGCCGCCGCCGGTGATCGGGCCCCGCAGGGTCGGGCGGTACGGGGTCGAGCACCTGGCCCGGCTCGCGCTGATCGAGGAGCTGCAGCGGCAGGGCATGACGCTGGCCGCGATCGAGCGGTACCTGGAGCAGCTGCCGCCCGACCTGAGCGCGCAGGACCTCGCGGTGCACCGGGCGCTGGTGGCGTCCTGGGCGCCGGAGTCCGCCGAGACGATCACCCGGCGGGAGCTGGAGCGGCGCGCCGGGCGGGAGTTGGCCGACCGGGACGTCGAACGGCTCGCCGCCATGGGCGTGTTGGAGGCGACCGGCGACCCCGAGGTGTTCCGGCTCGACGGCTCGCTGCTCCGGCTCGGCGTCGAGATGCTCGACGTGCCGATCGAGCACGACACGATCCTCGCCTCGCGGACGGTGCTCCTCGACCACGCCCGGTCGGCCGCACAGGAGTTGGCGCGGCTGTTCCAGGAGGAGGTGTGGAGCCCGTACCGCGAGAGCGGGGAGGACCCGGACCACCTGACCGCCATGAAGTCGCTGTCCGCGCACATGCAGCCGATCGTGGTCCAGGCCCTCGTCACCGCCTTCCAGCGGTCACTGAGCGAGGAGTTGCGCTCCGCGTTCAGGAACCGCTGAACCGCTAGTCCGTGAACGTCTCGCCGCGCTCGGCCTTCTCCACCAGGAGGGCCGGCGGGGCGAAGCGCTCGCCGTACGTCTCCGCCAGTTCGCGGGCGCGGGCGACGAAGCCGGCGACGCCGCCCTCGTATCCGTTGATGTACTGGAGGATGCCGCCGGTCCAGGCCGGGAAGCCGATGCCCATGATGGAGCCGATGTTGGCGTCGGCGACCGAGGTCAGGACGCCTTCCTCCAGGAGGCGGACGGTGTCCAGGGCCTCGGAGAAGAGCATCCGCTCCTGCATGTCGCGGAAGGGGATCTCGTACCCGGGCTTGGTGAAGTGCTCGCGCAGGCCCGGCCACAGCTTGGCGCGCTTGCCGGACTCGTCGTAGTCGTAGAAGCCCGCGCCGCCGCTGCGGCCGGGGCGGCCGAACTCGTCGACCATGCGGTCGATGACGACCTCGCCGGGGTGGCTGACCCAGGTGCCGCCCTCGTCCTCGATCGCCTTCTTCGTCTCGTTGCGGATCTTGCGCGGCAGGGTGAGGGTCAGCTCGTCCATGAGGGAGAGGACCTTCGCCGGGTAGCCGGCCTGGGCGGCGGCCTGCTCGACGGAGGCGGGCTCGATGCCCTCGCCGACCATCGCCACGCCCTCGTTGATGAAGTGGCCGATGACGCGCGAGGTGAAGAAGCCGCGCGAGTCGTTGACGACGATCGGCGTCTTGTTGATCTGGCGGACCAGGTCGAAGGCGCGGGCCAGGGCCTCGTCGCCGGTGCGCTCGCCCTTGATGATCTCGACCAGCGGCATCTTGTCGACCGGGGAGAAGAAGTGCAGGCCGATGAAGTCGGCCTGCCGCTCGACGCCTTCGGCGAGGACGGTGATCGGGAGGGTGGAGGTGTTGGAGCAGAGCAGGGCGTCGGCGTCGACGACGTGCTGGATCTCCTGGAAGACCTTGTGCTTGAGCGCGGTGTCCTCGAAGACGGCCTCGATGACCGCGTCGCAGCCGGCCAGCACCTGCGGGTCGGCGGTCGGGGTGATCCGGGCCAGGAGGGCGTCCGCCTTCTCCTGGGTCGTACGGCCCCGGGAGACGGCCTTGGCGCAGAGCTTCTCCGAGTACGCCTTGCCCTTGGCGGCGGCCTCGTCGGTGACGTCCTTGAGGACGACCTCGATGCCGGCGCGGGCGCAGGAGTAGGCGATGCCCGCGCCCATCATGCCGGCGCCGAGCACGGCGACCTTGCGGACCTGGCGCTTCTCGACGCCCTTGGGGCGGCTGGCGCCGGAGTTGACGGCCTGGAGGTCGAAGAAGAAGGCCTGGATCATGTTCTTCGCGGTCTGGCCGGTGACCAGCTCGGTGAAGTACCGGGACTCGATGACCTGCGCGGTCTCGAAGTCGACCTGGGAGCCCTCGACGGCGGCGGCCATGATGTTGCGCGGGGCCGGGTAGGGGGCGCCGTTCAGCTGCTTGCGCAGGTTGGCCGGGAAGGCCGGCAGGTTGGCGGCGAACTTCGGGTTCGACGGGGTGCCGCCGGGGATCTTGTGGCCGGGGACGTCCCAGGGCTGGGCCGACTCCGGGTGCGCGTCGATGAAGGCGATGGCCTTGGCCATCATCTCCTCCGGGGTGGCGGCCAGTTCGTGGATCAGACCGCTGTCGAGGGCGCGCTTCGGGGCGTACTGGGTGCCCTGGAGGAGGACCTTGAGGAGGGCGTCGGTGATGCCCATGAGGCGGACGGTGCGGGTGACGCCGCCACCGCCGGGCAGCAGGCCGAGGGTGACCTCGGGCAGGCCGATCTTGGAGCCGGGCGCGTCGAGCGCGATCCGGTGGTGGGAGGCGAGCGCGATCTCGTAACCGCCGCCCAGGGCCGCGCCGTTGAGGGCGGCGACGACCGGCTTGCCGAGGGTCTCGATGCGGCGCAGGGCGCGCTTCATGTCCATCGCGGCCTCGAAGATGGACCGGGCGTGCTCGGGGCCCGCCTGGATCATGTCCTTGAGGTCGCCGCCGGCGAAGAAGGTCTTCTTCGCGGAGGTGTAGATGACGCCCCGGACGGAGTCCTTCTCGGCCTCCAGGCGGTCGGCGACGGCCATGATCGACGTGCGGAACGCCTGGTTCATGGTGTTGGCGGACTGGTTCGGGTCGTCGAGGACGAGGGTGACGATCCCCGTGGCGTCCTGCTCCCAGCGGATGGTGGTGCTCTCGCTCATGACTGATGCTTCTCCGATGGCCGGTATGCCGGTATGAGGGTGCGGACGGGGAGGTCAGACGCGCTCGACGATGGTGGCGATGCCCATGCCGCCGCCGACGCAGAGGGTGGCGAGGCCGTAGCGCTTGTCCTGGCGCTCCAGCTCGTCGACGAGGGTGCCGAGGATGATGCCGCCGGTGGCGCCGAGCGGGTGGCCGAGGGCGATCGCGCCGCCGTTGACGTTGACCTTGTCCAGGGAGACGCCCATGTCCTTGACGAAGCGCAGGACGACCGCGGCGAAGGCCTCGTTGATCTCGATGAGGTCGATGTCGTCGATGGTCAGGCCCGCCTTGGCGAGCGCCTTGCGGGCGGCCGGGGCGGGGCCGGTGAGCATGATGGTGGGCTCGGATCCGGAGACGGCCGCCGCGACGATCCGGGCGCGCGGCGTCAGCCCGTACCGCTCGCCGACCTCCCGGGAGCCGACGGCGAGGAGGGAGGCGCCGTCGACGATGCCGGAGGAGTTGCCGGCGTGGTGGACGTGGTCGATCTCCTCGACCCAGTGGTACTTCTGCAGCGCGACGGCGTCGAAGCCGCCGAGCTCGCCGATGTCCTTGAAGGACGGCTTCAGCCTGGCGAGGGAGTCGGCGGTGGTGCCGGGGCGCATGAACTCGTCGTGGTCGAGGACGGTCAGCCCGGCCCGGTCGACGACGGGCACGACGGAGCGGCCGAAGCGGCCCTCCTTCCAGGCGGTGGCGGCACGCTCCTGGGAGAGGGCGGCGTACTCGTCGACGTCGCGCCGGGTGAAGCCCTCGATGGTGGCGATGAGGTCGGCGCCGATGCCCTGCGGGACGAAGTTCGTCTCCAGGTTGGTCATCGGGTCGGCGAACCAGGCGCCGCCGTCGGAGGCCATCGGGACCCGCGACATCGACTCGACGCCGCCGGCGAGGACGAGGTCCTCCCAGCCGGAGCGGACCTTCATCGCGGCCATGTTGACCGCTTCGAGGCCGGAGGCGCAGAAGCGGTTCTCCTGGACGCCGGCGACGGTGTCGGGGAGGCCGGCGGCGATGCCGGCGATGCGGGCGATGTCGGAGCCCTGGTCGCCGACCGGGCCGACGACGCCGAGGACGATGTCGTCGATGGCGGCCGGGTCGAGGCTCGGGTTGCGGCGCTGGATCTCGCGGATCAGGCCGGTGACGAGGTCGATGGGCTTGGTGCCGTGCAGGGAGCCGTTGGCCTTGCCGCGTCCGCGCGGGGTGCGGATCGCGTCGTACACGTACGCTTCGGTGCTCACGGGAAGCCTTTCGCGGTGAGGGTTTTCGATAAGCCGGGTTCTCGATATGCCGGGAGGTCGGGGGTCAGCCGAGGAGGGAACGGCCGATGATCTCCTTCATGATCTCCGTCGTGCCGCCGTAGATGGTCTGGATGCGGCCGTCGGTGAAGGCGCGGGCCACCGGGAATTCGCTCATGTAGCCGTATCCTCCGTGGAGTTGCAGACAGCGGTCGGCGACCCGCTTCTGGAGTTCGGTCGCCCACCACTTGGCCATGGAGGCGTTGACGGGGTCGAGGCCGAGACCCGTCGGGTCGGCGTGCTCGGCGATGCACCGGTCGACGAAGGTGCGGGTGACGGCGCACTCGGTGGCCATCTCCGCGATCTCGAAGCGCACGTGCTGGAGCCTGGCCAGCGGCCGGCCGAAGGCCTCGCGCTCCTTCACGTACCGGGTGGTCAGCTCCAGGAGGTGCTCGGCGCCCGCGATGCCCGCGACGGCGATGGCCAGGCGCTCCTGGGCGAGGTTGGTCATCAGGTGGACGAAGGCGCCGTTCAGCTCGCCGAGGAGGTTCTCCTTGGGGACGCGGACGTCGTGGAAGAACAGCTCGGCGGTGTCCTGGGACTTCTGACCGATCTTGTCGAGGTTCCGGCCGCGCTCGAAGCCCTCCGTGCCGCGCTCGACGACGAGGAGGGAGAGGCCGTGGGCGCCGCCCTCGGGGGTGGTCTTCGCGACGACGATCACCAGGTCGGCGAGGATGCCGTTGGAGATGAACGTCTTGGAGCCGTTGAGGACCCAGTGGTCGCCGCGGTCCTCGGCGGTCGTACGGATGCCCTGGAGGTCGGAGCCGGCGCCGGGCTCGGTCATCGCGATGGCGGTGACGATCTCACCGGAGCAGAAGCCGGGCAGCCAGCGCCGCTTCTGCTCGTCGGTGGCGAGCTTGGTGAGGTAGGGGCCGATGATGTCGTTGTGCAGGCCGATGGCGAGGCCGGGGGCGGCCGCCCTGGTGAACTCCTCGGCGAGGACGGAGGCGTACCGGAAGTCGGGGTTGCCCCCGCCGCCGTACTCCTCCTCGACGGCGAGCCCGAGGAGGCCCTGGCGGCCGGCGGCGAGCCAGGCCTCGCGGGAGACGATGCCGTCCTTCTCCCACTGCGCGTAGTGGGGCAGCACCTCCTTCTCCAGGAAGGTGCGGACGACCGCCCGGAAGGCTTCGTGGTCCTCGGTGTAGAGCGTGCGCTTCATGCGGTCTTCGACTCCTGGGTGGGCGGGACGTCCTGGGCGGGGTGCAGGGCGGGTACGGCCCAGTCGCGGGCGACCTCGGCGGTGTCGGCGCCGGGCAGGGCGGGGCCGGTACGCAGGGTGCCGGGGGTGGCGGAGAAGCGGGGCGCGGGCGCGGGCTGGACGAGTCCGCCGTGCTCGGCGAAGGTGGCGCGGGCCGCGAGGTGCGGGTGGCCGGGGGCCTCGCGGAGCGAGAGGACGGGGGCGACGCAGGCGTCGCTGCCCTCGAAGACCTCGGTCCACTCGGCACGGGTACGGCTCCGGAAGCGGGCGGCGACGGCCTCGCGCAGCTCGGGCCAGCGGGCGAGGTCGCGGCGGAGGGCGGTGGCGTCGGAACCGGCACCGGCACCGGCCTCGGCACCGGTACCGGCCTCTGCGAGGCCGAGGAGGCGGGCGAACTCGTCGTAGAACCGTTCCTCCAGGGCGCCGACCGCCATGTGGCCGCCGTCGGAGGTCGCGTACACGCCGTAGAAGGGGCAGCCGCCGTCGAGGAGGTTCACCCCGCGCCGGTCCTGCCAGCCGCCGGCCAGGAGCATCGCGTGGATCATGGTGGTGAGGTGGGCGGTGCCGTCCACGATGGCGGCGTCGACGACCTGGCCCTCGCCGTGCGTCCGCGCGTGCTGGAGGGCGGCGAGGACGCCGACGACGAGGTAGAGCGAGCCGCCCGCGTAGTCGCCGAGGAGGTTGGCCGGGATGCTCGGCGGGCCGTCCGGGTCGGGGCCGACGAGGCCGAGGGCGCCGGTGACGGCGATGTAGCCGATGTCGTGTCCGGCGGTGGGGGCGAGCGGGCCGTCCTGGCCCCAGCCGGTCATCCGGCCGTAGACGAGCCGGGGGTTGCGGGCGAGGCACGCCTCGGGGCCGACGCCGAGGCGTTCGGCGACGCCGGGCCGGTACCCCTCGATGAGGACGTCGGCGCGCTCCACGAGGTCGAGGACGGCCGCGGGGCCGTCCGGGGCCTTGAGGTCGACGAGGACCGAGCGCTTGTTGCGGTTGGTGAGGTCCTTGGCCGGGTCGACGCCGAGGCCGGGGCCGCCGGGCCGGTCGACGCGGACGACGTCGGCGCCGAGGTCGGCGAGGAGCATGGCGGCGAAGGGGCCGGGGCCGATGCCGGCGAGCTCCACGACCCGGACACCGGCGAGCGGGCCGGTCCGCTCGGTCTGCGTCGTCTTCATCGAGCCCCCAGAGTATGTGACAGCAATGATGTAACACCAGAGATGCTAGGAACGTGTTCCACTCGGCACAAGCCCCCCGGCCGAGCAAGCGCTTGGAAATTCGACGGGGCGGGCGGGTCCGCTATCCTCCGCCGACGACATCGCCGAGGGACGGGAGTGGGGCTCGATGGAGACAGGGGCGGGCGCGGGAAGAGGACCCGGGCGGGAGTCCGGGCAGGATGCGGTGGAGTCCGGGCGGAGTGGGGTCGGGCGGCCGTACGACGTGGTCCTCTACGGCGCGACCGGGTTCGTGGGCGAGCTCACCGCGGAGTATCTGGCCGAGCACGCCCCCGCCGGGTGCCGCTGGGCGCTCGCCGGCCGCTCGCCCGCGAAACTGGCGGCGCTCCGGGACCGGCTCGCCGCCGGCCGGCCGCACCTCGCCGGCCTGCCGCTGCTGACCGCCGACTCCGGCGACCCCGCCTCGCTGCGGGCGCTCGCCGAGTCGGCGCGGGTGGTGGCCTCCACCGTCGGCCCGTACGTCTGGTACGGCGAGGGCCTGGTCGCGGCCTGCGCGGAGGCCGGCACCGACTACCTGGACCTGACCGGCGAGCCCGAGTTCGTCGACCTCGTGTACGTCCGCCACGACGCCCGCGCCCGGGAGACCGGCGCCCGGATCGTGCACGCCTGCGGCTTCGACTCCGTCCCGCACGACCTCGGCGTGCTCTTCACCGTCGGGCAGCTGCCCGAGGGCGTGCCGCTGCGGATCGACGGCTTCGTCCGGGCCGGCGCCGTCTTCTCCGGCGGCACCGTCGCCTCCGCGCTGACCGCCTTCGGGCGCGGCCCGCAGACGCTGCGGGCCGCCCGCGAACGCCGCCTGCACGCGCCCCGCCTGGTGGGTCGGCGGGCCCACGCGCCGCTGGGCGGGCCCCGGTTCAGCACCGAGACCGGCACCTGGGCGCTGCCGCTGCCCACCCTGGACCCGCGGGTCGTGGCCCGCTCGGCCGCCGCGCTCGAACGGTACGGCCCCGACTTCCGCTACCGCCACTACGCCTCGGTGCGGACGCTGCCGATGGCCCTCGGCGGCACGGCGGCGCTCGCCGCGACCCTCGTCACGGCCCAAGTGCCGCCCGTACGCCGGTGGCTGATGGACCGTTACGCGGCGGGCTCCGGCCCCTCGGCCGAGCGGCGCGCCCGCAGCTGGTTCACGGTCCGCTTCGTCGGCGAGGGCGGCGGACGGCGGGTCTTCACGGAGGTGTCGGGCGGCGATCCCGGCTACGACGAGACGGCGAAGATGCTCGCCGAGTCCGCCCTCTGCCTCGCCCTGGACCCGCTGCCGAAGACGGCGGGCCAGGTCACGACGGCGGTGGCGATGGGCGACGCCCTGATCTCCCGGCTGCGGGCGGCGGGGCTGCGCTTCCGGGTGGCGCACACGGAGTAGCGCCGGTGCGGCGCGCGCCCGGCCCGGTCACCCGGGGGTGTGCTTCACCAGCCGATCATGTCGGGGGCGCCGGCCTCGGCGACGACCGCGTCGATCTCGATCTCGACCAGCCAGGCGGGGTCGATGAAGCGGGACACCTCCACGAAGGTGCAGGCGGGCCGGACGCCGGCGAAGCGCTCGCCGTGGGCCCGGGCCGCCTCGCGCCAGGTCGTGGCGTCGGTGAGCATGACGCGGGTGCGGACGACGTCGGCGAGCACGGCGCCCGCCTCCCGCAGGGCGGCCTCGGCGATGTCGAGGCAGCGGACGGTCTGGGCGTAGACGTCTCCGGGCGCGGCGGTGGTGCCGTCGGGCGCGATCGGGGCCGTACCGGCGACGGAGACGTACGGGCCGAGCCGTACCGCGCGGGAGAAGCCGATCTCCGGTTCGAGCGGGGAGCCGGAGGAGACGAGTCGTCGTCGTGAGGTGGCGTGCAGGTCCATCCGGACATCCTTCCCGCCCCGCACCCGCTCGAAGCGCCGCGGGGAGGCGGCGGCGTCGAGGCGCTCCGCCCCGGGCCTCAAGGCCCCATGAGCCGGAAGGGGTGCCCCGCCGGGTCGGCGTAGACCCGCCACAGCGGTGCGCCGCCCGCCTCGCCCGCGTCGCCGAGGGGTACGGCTCCGAGCGCGAGCACCCGCTCGTGGGCCGCGTCCGGGTCCGGGACCCGGATGTCGAGCAGGAACTGCTGCTCCGGGGCGCCCCACACGGGCGGCTGGTGGTCGGCGACGTCCTGGAAGGCGAGGACCGGTCCGTGCGCGTCGCGCAGCACGGCGGAGCCGGCGCCGACGGCGAGCGCCGGGTCGGGGGACTCGACCTCGCCGCCGAGCAACTCCCGGTAGAAACCGGCGAGTCCGAAGGCGTCGGGGCAGTCGAGCACGACGCAGCGCAGCCGCCCGTTCATCCGGTGGTCCAGTCGGCGAGCACGTACAGGATGGCGCAGGTCCAGGCGAGCGCGGAGAGCGCCGCGACGGCGAGGACGGCGGGCAGCACGCGGTCGCCGGAGCGACGGCCGGCGCCCGTGGTGACGGGGGTTGTCATGGAGCCCACTGTGCCGTGGGGGTCTGACAGCGGGCATCCGTACGGGTACTCAGCCGCTACTCAGCCGCCCGCGCCTCCTTGAGCGCGCGCCGGCAGAGCGCGTCGGCGTGCCGGGTGGTCTCGGGGACGCGGTAGCGCGGGGAGAGCGCGAGGGTGTGGGCGCAGGCGTTGTCGAGGGAGACGCGGTGGCCGACGGAGACGAAGACGGGCTTGATCCCGCGCCGGGTGCGCAACGCCCGCCCGACCTCCTGCCCTTCGGCGAGGAGCGGCGCGAAGTCGCCCCGGGCGGCGCCGGGTTGCTCGTACGTGAAGGCGAAGGGGTTCTTGGCGACGCCGATCGCGGGCCGTCCGGTGAGCACCCCGAGGTGGGAGGCGAGACCGAAGCGGCGCGGATGCGCGAGCCCGTACCCGTCGCACACCAGCAGCCCCGGGTCGGCGGTGAGCGCGTCCAGGGCGGCGAGCACGGCGGGGATCTCCCGGAAGGCCAACAGGCCCGGTACGTAAGGGAAGGAGACCCGGCCGACGGCGGTGGCCTCCTCGACCACCTCCAGCGATCCGGCGTCGAGGACCACGGCGGCCGCGGCGACCAGGTCCCGCTCGTCGTCGTAGGCCACGTCGAGTCCGGTGACGTGCCCCTCCCCCACGGCCGGCCCGTCCTCGTCGAGCACGAGCCGTCCGCGCAGGGCGCGCTGGACGTCCAGCGCCGCCGCCTCGTCGGCGGGCCATCCCGCCGGAACCCCGATGATCCCCATGCGGGCCAGCCTACGGCGGCGGCGTCGGATACCGTGCCCGCCGTGACCTCGATCGACGCGCTCGTACGCCTCTGTCCGCCGCCCGCCGAGGCGCCGCCCGCCGTGGACTGGGCGGCGGCCGAACGCGCCCTCGGGATGCCGCTCCCCGGGGACTACAAGCGGCTGGTGGAGACGTACGGCTGCGGCGTCTTCGACGAGACGGTGTGGCTGCTCGCCCCGGACGCGGGCCGCCCCCACGACGACCTGCTCGCGCAGCGGGAGGAACGGGACGAGATCCTGGAGTCGCTGTGGGAGATCGGCGAGGAGTGCCCCGAGGAGCTGGAGGAGCCCGGCGCGGTCGTGGTGCCGTGGGCGTACGAGGAGGGCTCGGGGGCCTTCCTGTACTGGCTGGTGCGGCCCGGCAGCCACCCCGACACCTGGCCGGTGCTCTACAACGAGGGCCGCGGCCCGCTCTGGGAGCGGCACGGCCCGGGCTGCGCGGCCTTCCTGCACGCGGTGCTCACCGGCACGGCGGACACCGCGTACTTCGGCCACCTGTACGAGGAGCTCAAGCCCACCGCGCACCGCTTCGAGCCGGCCGCGGCGGCGCTCGGGGAGTGAACGGCCCGGCCGGGCACCGCCGGTAGCCTTGCACGCATGTTCGTACTGGAATTGACCTACACCGCGCCCGTCGAGCGGGCGGACGCCCTCATGGACGCGCACATCGACTGGCTGGACGAGCAGTACGCCGCCGGCGTGTTCCTGGCGTCCGGGCGGAAGAACCCGCGCGACGGCGGGGTGATCCTGGCGGCCGGGGTCGACCGGGCCGCGATCGAGCGGATCGCGGCGGCCGACCCCTTCAGCGCCGAGGGCGTGTGCGCCTACCGGATCACCGAGTTCTACGCGTCGAAGACGGTCGAGGGCCTGGCCGGCTACCGCGAGCAGCCGCCGGCCTGACCCCCGGCCGGCCCCGGTCCGTCAGCCCCGGGCGAGCCGGGCGATCCGGCCCTTCTCGCCGGAGGCCCAGCAACCGCCGTCCGGGGTGCAGTCCACGGTGTCGTACGAGCCGGTGTCGACGGTCGACCAGGTCCGGCCGCCGTCCCGGGTGAGGTCGGTGCCGGTCGGGCCGACGGCCAGGGCCGCGGTGCGGGAGTGCGGCAGCCAGGCGACGCCGGAGCGGTACGCGGGCGGGGGCGTGCCGGCCGGGGACCAGGTGCGTCCGCCGTCGCCGGTGACGGCGGCGGCCCGCGGCGAGGGCTGCCCGGCGCGGTAGTCGCCGCCGACCGCGAGACCGTGGTGGCGGTCGCGGAAGGCGAGTGCGAAGACGCCCCGGGCGGGGTCGCCGGCCGGGACCGGGCTGTCGGTGGCGGTCCAGGTGCGGCCCCGGTCCGCTGAGTGGAAGATCCGGGCCGTGGCGGCGCCGCCGGTCGCGAACCAGACGTCCTTCCCGCCGCCGGAGGCGGTGACCAGGCACTGCCCGCTCGCGGCGAAACCGGCCTCTCCGGGCAGGGCGGCCGGCATCCCGGAGTCCGGCAGGACCTCCCAGCTGCGGCCGCCGTCGCGGGTGGCGAGGATCCGGAACCGTCCGTCGACCGGGTCGCTGAGGGCGAGGCCGTGGCGGCGGTCGAGGAAGGTCACGCAGTCGTAGAAGGCGCGCGGGTCGGTGTTGCGGAAGGCCTCGGTCCAGGTGGCGCCGCCGTCCTCGGTGCGCAGCAGCCGGGACGCCTCGCCCTCGCCGATGGCGAGGACGACGGCCCGGCGGGCGTCGAAGGCCTCGACGTCCCGGAGCTCCAGGCCTTCCGCGCCGGGCGGCGAGACGTTTCGCCAGCTGCGGCCGGCGTCGGTGGTGCGCAGGACGGTGCCCTTGGATCCGGCGGCCCAGGCGGTGCTCCGGTCCACGGCCGCCAGTCCACGGAAGCGGACGTCCGTGCCGGTGGGGGTGAGCTGCCAGGCGTCCGCGGAGGCGACGGTCGTGGGGGCTTTGGGGGCTTTGGGGGCCGCGAGAGCCGTGGGGGCCGTGTGAGCCGTGTGAGTGGCGGGGGCCGTGGGGGTCGCCCCGGCCCGCGCGGGGGCCGCGAGGGCGAGCGCCAGCGCCGCCCCCAGCAGTCCCGTCATTCCCGCCAGTCCCGCCCTCGTCGTGCGTCGCGTCGTACGCATCTTTCGCACAGGTGTCATGGCGCCGGAAGCTAGCGGCGGCGGCCCGGCCCGTCCAGAGGGCCTCCCGGACCCCGCAGACCCCGCAGACCCCGTCGCGCCCGCCGGGGTGCGGGGCGTACCGGGCGTTCCTAGGCTGGGCGCATGACCGAGGGAACAGCGGAGCCGGGACCGGAGACCCCGATCGCCGAGAAGCCGCGGCTGAAGGAGTACGACGGCGAGGGCATCACCGTCACGTTCGAGCCGCGCCGCTGTCTGCACGCGGCCGAGTGCGTCCACGGCCTGCCGGAGGTCTTCGACCTCGCCCGCCGCCCGTGGGTGCTGCCGGACGCGGCCACGCCGGAGCGGGTCGCCGAGGTGATCCGGCGCTGCCCCTCGGGCGCGCTCCGGTACCACCCGCCGCAGGGCGGCGGCGCGGAGGAGACGCCGGACGCGCCCACCACCGTGCGGCGCTCGCCGTCCGGGCAGCTGGTGATGCGCGGCGACCTGCTCGTCGTGGGCGCGCGGGGCGCCCGGCACGAGACGCGGGTGATGCTCTGCGGCTGCGGGGCCTCGGCGAACCAGCCGTACTGCGACCACTCGGGGCCGTGCGCGGAGCCGGACGACGACGTGGCCGAGGACCGTTGAACCACTTCTCTCCCCTCCGGTGACGCACCTCACGTGGGGGGTGGGTGCACGTTCCGGCCGTTCCGCTCGTCTTCATGGGTGTCAGGTGCCCTGGTGTCGGGGAGACGCTCAGGATCACAACCGCGCGAGAGGAGTCCGCCGTGTCCGCCGTGATCGAGCAGCCCGTCCAGGCCCGTCTGGTCGCTTCCGCTCCCCGGATGGAGACCGTCCCCGCCACCCTTCGCTA
This sequence comes from Streptomyces sp. R302, assembly GCF_012927245.1. Classification (GTDB taxonomy): domain Bacteria; phylum Actinomycetota; class Actinomycetes; order Streptomycetales; family Streptomycetaceae; genus Streptomyces. Next base: position 550,346 of record NZ_JABBGE010000004.1, on the reverse strand, counting down.
CGACCGTGAGGACCCGTACGCGGTCAGCATGGCCTTCCCGCCGCCGGCGACCCTGGAGGGCGTCGAGGTCTCGTGGGCCTTCGCCCGTGAGCTCTTGGCCCAGGGGGTCGAGCGGCCCGCCGGCGACGGCGACGTACGGCTGCGTCCGTACGGCTACGACCGCACGGTGGTCGAGTTCCACGCCCCGGAGGGCGTGGCGATGGTCCATGTGCGCACCTCCGAGCTGCGCCGCTTCCTGGAGCGCTCGCAGCACCTGGTGCCGGCCGGCCGGGAGCACCAGTACCTGGACTGGGACCGGGACCTGGCCGAGCTCCTGGGCGAGTTGCCGTAGTCCGGCTTCCCTAATTCGCTTGCCTCCCCACCGGGCGGCTTCTACGGTCGACGGGTCGCATCGCCTCCCGATCGGAGAAGGAACGTTGTTCATCTGAGGTCCCGAGACACCGTGCCGCGCGTGGCCCCCGTGCCCTGCGCGCCGTTCTCGACCTCGGTGGACGAGCCGTTCCCCACGCTGCCCGCGCCCCGGTGTCTCCACGCGTCGCACCACGCCCACGCTCACACCCGTGCTCGCGGCACGCACCGGAGGCCCTCATGTCATCTCAGCCTGTCTTCCTCTCCGCCACCTCGCTCTCCTTCTCCTGGCCCGACGGCACCGAGGTCTTCGACGACCTCAGGGTGACGGTCGGCCCCGGCCGCACCGGCCTGGTCGGTACGAACGGTTCGGGGAAGTCCACGCTGCTCCGGCTGCTCGCCGGGCGGCTCACCCCCACCGGCGGCGCCGTGACGGCGTCCGGCGAGATCGGCTACCTGCCGCAGAACCTGGTCCTGGACACCGGCCGGCGGGTGGACGCGATCCTCGGGATCGACCGGAAGCGGGCGGCGCTGCACGCCGTCGAGGCCGGGGATCCCGCCGAGGAGCACTTCGCCGTGATCGGCGACGACTGGGACGTGGAGGAGCGGGCCCGCGCCGCCCTCGACCAGCTCGGGCTCGGCGCGATCGGCCTGGACCGCACGGTCGGCGAGGTGTCCGGCGGCGAGTCCGTACTGCTCCGGCTCGCCGCGCTGCTGCTGGCCCGGCCGGACGTGCTGCTGCTCGACGAACCCACCAACAACCTGGACCTGTACGCCCGTTCACGACTCTACGAGGCGGTGGAGCGCTGGTCCGGGGTGATGGTGGTGGTCAGCCACGACCGGGAGCTCCTGGAGCGGGTCGACCGGATCGCCGACCTCCACGACACCACGGTGAGCTGGTACGGCGGTCCCTACTCGGCGTACGAGGAGGCGCTCGCCGCCGAACAGGAGGCGGCGGAGCGGATGGTGCGGGTCGCCGAGGCGGACGTGCAGCGGCAGCGGCGGGAACTGTCCGAGGCCCAGATGAAGTTGGCGCGCCGCAGGCGGTACGCGCAGAAGAGCTTCGAGAACAAGGCCGTGCCGAAGGTGGTGGCGCACACCCGACAGGGCCAGGCGCAGGTGTCGGCGGGCAAGCACCGCAATCTGCACGCGGACCGGCTCGCGGAGGCGCGGGAGCGGCTCGACGTGGCGGTGGAGGCGGTGCGGGACGAGGACGAGATCCGCGTCGAGCTGCCGCGCACCTCGGTGCCGCCGGGCCGCGAGGTGCTGCGGCTCACGGACCTCGAACTGCGGTACGGCGCCCGGGTCGAGGGCGGTTTCGAGCTGAGGGGTCCGGAGCGGGTCGCGCTCGTGGGCCGCAACGGGGCCGGGAAGACGACGCTGCTGCGGACGGTCGCGGGCGAACTGGAGCCGGTGTCGGGGGAGGTGGAGCGGCTGGTGCCGCTCCGTTTCCTGCCGCAGCGGCTCGACGTCCTGGACGACGGGCTGAGCATCGTGGAGAACGTCGCCCGGTTCGCGCCCGCGGCGTCGGGGAACGCGATCAGGGCGCGGCTCGCGCGGTTCCTGTTCCGGGGCGCCCGGGCGGATCAGCGCGTGGGCACCCTGTCGGGCGGCGAGCGGTTCAGGGCCACGCTCGCGGCGCTGCTGCTCGCGGAGCCGGCTCCGCAGCTGCTGCTGCTCGACGAGCCGACGAACAATCTGGACCTGGCGTCGGTGCGGAAGCTGACGGCGGCCCTCCACGCGTACGAGGGGGCGCTGGTCGTGGCCAGTCACGACCTGACGTTCCTGGAGTCGCTGGGGATCACGCGCCGGGTGCTTCTCGACGGCCGCCTGCGGCCGACGTCGGCGGAGGAGCTTCGGGCGTCGTCACTGTCGACGGAACGCTGATGCGGTCAGCACGGCACCGTCGTCATCAACGGTGCTGAAAGGCCCAGGACTTGGTCCCGCCGTCCGCGGTGAGGGCGGGGGCCAGGCCCCAGTCGCCGCCCTGTTCCCCGACCGCCGCGCCCAGCGGCCACATGCTGCGGCGGTCGCGGCAGCGTTCGGCCTCGTCCGGCCGCGCGTGGGCCGGATGCTGGTCGTGGAGGACGATCCGCAGGGCGTCGTACTGCCGGCGGACGCGCAGCGCCGTCTCCCGGTCGGGGGTGAAGCGGTGGGCGGTGGCGACGAGTTCGGAGACGGCAAGGCGGGCGGTGTCGCGGAGCTCGGCGAGACCGTGTCGGATGAGGAGGCCGTCGACGGCCCGGCGGGCGAGGCCCGCGCAGGAGGCGCCACCGGGGAGCAGCATCGCGTAGCCGAGGTGCTCCGGCGGCGCCGGAACGGGGGCGGCAGGGGGCCGCCCGGCAGGACGAGGAGAACGACGTGCCGCCCAGGGCCGGCCCCACCGCGCGCCAGCAGCGGTTCAGGGCAGCACTGCGCAAGCTGCGCGAACAGTCGGGGATGTCGGCCCAGCGGGCCGCCGCCCTCCCGGGGGTCGACCGCACCCGCATCCCCCACATCGAGTCCGGCCGCTTCGACATCAGCCCCGAGCGGGTGCGGACCCTGGCCTTCGACTACGGCTGCCCCGACACGGGGCTCGTCGACCTGCTCGCCGCCATGGCGCAGGAGCGGGACCGGGACCGGGGCTGGTGGGAGGTACCGGGAATCCTGCAGACCGAGGAGCAGGCGCGGGCGTCCTTCGGCACCGCCGCCCCGCCGCTGCCCGAGCCCGACCTGGAGGCGCGGCTCGCGCTGCGGCTGCGCCGGCAGGAGGTCCTGGACCGGCCGGTGCCGTACGAGGCGGTGATCCACGAGGCGGCGCTGCGCATGCGGTTCGGCGGCCCGAAGGTGGCCGCGCGCAGCTGGAGCACATCCTGGAGCAGTCCGAGCGGACGACCGTCGCAGTGTGGGTCACCCCCTTCGCCGCCGGGGGTTTCCCCGGGGCCGGAAAGTCGTCCAGCTGTGCGTCCGCGCCGGTACCGGGGGCTGCTCGGGCGGCTGCGCGGACTCGCCCTGTCCACCGCCGACTCCCGCGCGTTCATCCGCTCGACAGCCCAGGACCCGTGAAGGACCCCCACCATGGACGGCACCAACACCTCCCGCGCACTGATCTCCGCGGTGAAGTCCGGGGCCGCCGATCATCTGCTCTGAGTAGCCGATCAGTTGTTCACGGGTGACCACCACCGAGGTGACCTGCGTCTCTTTTCCCGGCCCGAGCTGCGAACATAACGGAACGTAACCGGACAACGTTCGAGAGGGGCTTGGTCGACCCCTTACGGAGCCTTAACCTACGGTCTCGTAACCTACGAGTCCGTAGGTAGTTCCGTTTGCCCTTTCTCCGTCCCCAGGAGTCCCCGTGACGCTCACCTCTCCCCCCCTCGGCAGCTCGGCAGGGTGGACCGACGCGCGCTTGCTGTACGCGCTGGAAGAGGTGGTGGAGAAGGAGCTGAACCGGCACCTCAAGGTCGTCAAGGACTGGATGCCGCACGAGTACGTGCCGTGGTCGGACGGCCGGAACTTCCCGGGCTTCTTCGAGGACGGCGAGGCCTGGGACCCGGCCCAGTCCAAGGTCACGGACATAGGGAAGATCGCCCTCGTGGTGAACCTCCTGACCGAGGACAACCTCCCCAGCTACCACCACGAGATCGCCAGCCTCTTCGGCCGCGACGGCGCCTGGGGCACCTGGGTGCACCGCTGGACCGCCGAGGAGGGCCGGCACGGCATCGTCATGCGCGACTACCTGCTCGCCTCCCGCGCCGTCGACCCGGACAAGCTGGAGCAGTTCCGGATGTCGCACATGAGCGAGGGCTTCGAGTCGGACAACCGCCACTCGATGCTGCACTCCGTGGCGTACGTGTCCTTCCAGGAGCTCGCCACCCGCATCTCGCACCGCAACACCGGCCACCAGTCCGGAGACCCCGTCTGCGACCGGATGCTCGCCCGCATCGCGCTCGACGAGAACCTCCACATGATCTTCTACCGCAACCTGCTGAAGGCGGCCCTGGAGATCGCCCCCGACCTGGCGATGCAGGCCGTGCGGGACGTGGTCGTGGACTTCCGGATGCCCGGCCACGGCATCCCCGGCTTCGAGCGCGCCGCCGCGCAGATGGCGATCGGCGAGGTCTACAACCTGCGCATCCACCACGACGACGTCCTGGCCCCGGTCATCCGCCACCTGCGGATCCTGGAGCTCGACGGCCTCGGCCCCGACGGGCTGCGCGCCCAGGAGGAGCTGGGCCTCTACATGAACGGGCTCGACACGGAGGCCACGAAGTTCGACGAGAAGCTCGCCGCGCGCAAGGCCCGGATGGCCGCCCGCGCCGCGCGCTGAACGGTCGTACCCCCGGAGCGGTTCAGGAGTTCTGCGTACGCCGCAGCCTGAGCCGCTCCTTCTCGGAGAGCCCGCCCCACACGCCGAACCGCTCGTCGTGTGCGAGCGCGTACTCCAGGCAGGCCACGCGCCCCTCGCAGGCTCCGCAGAGCTGCTTGGCCTCGCGGGTCGAGGAGCCCGGGGCGGGGAAGAAGAACTCGGGCCCGGCCTGGGCGCACAGCGCGTCCTCGCGCCAGGCGAGGTCGGCGGCGGGGCGGGGGGCCGGGAAGGTCAGGACTGCGGTCTCGGTCTGCATGGCTCCACCCTGCCGGGGGCCGCTAAACACACCGTCAACGTCCGATCAATGCGGCGCGTCGGGCGCGCCGGAATCCTTCCCCTCCGGCTTCTCCCTTTCCGGCTTCTCCCCTTCCGGCTTCTTCGCCCGGCTCGGCTGGACCCGCTTCGGCTCCCCGGGCATCTTCGGGTACTCCGGCGGATAGGGCAGGTCCCCGAGGTCGTGCTCGGCCTCGTCGCGCCGGGCCAGTTCCAGCAGCGGCTCCAGGTCGAAGCGCTCGTCGTCCATGTCGGCGTGGACGTCGCCCAGTTCGGCGTACCGGGCCGGCATGGTGCGGATGTCGAAGTCCCGCGGCACCGCGTCGTCGACCTCCTCCCAGCGCAGCGGGGCGGAGACCGGGGCGTGCGGCCGGGGCCGTACCGAGTAGGCGGAGGCGATCGTGCGGTCGCGGGCCGTCTGGTTGTAGTCGACGAAGATCCGCTCGCCGCGCTCCTCCTTCCACCACTTCATGGTCACCCGGTCCGGCATCCGCCGCTCCAGCTCCCGCCCGCAGGCGATGGCGGCCCGCCGCACCTGGACGAAGGTCCAGTCGGGGCGGATGGGGACGAAGACGTGCAGGCCGCGTCCGCCGGAGGTCTTGGGCCAGCCGCGCAGCCCGTACTCGCCGAGGACGGCGCGCAGTTCGTGGGCGGCGCGGACGGCGTCGGCGTAGTCGGTGCCCGGCTGCGGGTCGAGGTCGAGCCGCAGCTCGTCGGGGTGGTCGGTGTCGCCGCGCCGCACCGGCCAGGGGTGGAAGGTGACGGCCCCGAGGTTGGCCGCCCAGAGCACGGCGGCCGGTTCGGTGGGGCACATCTCGTCGGCCGAGCGGCCGCTGGGGAAGGTGATGTGCGCGGTGGGGATCCAGTCGGGCAGGTACTTCGGGGCCCGCTTCTGGAAGAAGGACTCCCCCGCCACCCCGTCCGGGTAGCGCTCCAGGGTGGTGGGCCGGTCCCGCAGGGCGCGGGTGACGCCCTCGCCGACGGCGAGGTAGTAGTTCACCAGGTCCAGCTTGGTGTAGCCGGGCTCCGGGAAGTAGACCTTGTCCGGGTTGGAGACGCGGACGGTGCGCCCGCCGGCCTCCACCTCCACCGCTGCCGTCTTGCCTGCCATGACCGCCACCCTAGGGCTCGCCGACATCTGCCGCATACCGGACAATCGACCCCATGGATCTGCCGGTGATGCCGCCCGTGAAGCCGATGCTCGCCAAGGCCGTGAAGAAGATCCCCCCGGGGATGCAGTACGAGGCGAAATGGGACGGCTTCCGGGCGATCGTCCACCGCGACGGCCCCGAGCTCGTCATCGGCAGCCGTACCGGCAAGCCCCTCACCCGCTACTTCCCGGAACTCGTCGAGGCCCTGCCGGAGCGGCTGCCGGAGCGGTGCGTGGTGGACGGCGAGATCGTCGTCGAGCACGACGGGCGGCTCGACTTCGACCGGCTCAGCGAGCGGATCCACCCGGCCGCGTCCCGGGTCCGGATGCTCGCCGGGGCCACCCCGGCCCGCTTCGTCGCCTTCGACCTGCTCGCCCTCGGCGACGACGCCCTCCTCGACACCCCGCTCGCCGAGCGGCGCGCGACCCTGGAGCGGGTGCTCGCCGGCGCCACCGCCCCGCTCCACCTCGCCCCCGCCACCCGGGACCCGGAGGTGGCCGCGCACTGGTTCGAGCAGTACGAGGGGGCCGGGCTCGACGGCGTGATCGCCAAGCCGCTCGACCTGCCCTACCGGCCCGACGCCCGGCTGATGTACAAGATCAAGCACGAGCGGACCGCCGACGTCGTCGTGGCCGGATACCGCTTCCACAAGAGCGGCCCCGTCGTCGGCTCGCTCCTCCTCGGCCTGTACGACGAGAGGGGCGCCCTCCAGCACGTCGGCGTCTGCGCCGCCTTCACCGCCGAGCGGCGGGCCGAGCTGGTCGAGGAGCTGGAGCCGCTGCGGATGGACCCGCCCGACGGGCACCCGTGGGCGGCCTGGGCCGAGGAGGCCGCCCACGAGGGGGCCCGACTGCCGGGCGCGCCGAGCCGCTGGTCCGGCAAGAAGGACCTGTCGTGGGTGGCGCTGCGGCCGGAGCGGGTCTGCGAGGTCGGCTACGACCACATGGAGGGCGACCGCTTCCGGCACACCGCGCAGTTCAAGCGCTGGCGCCCGGACCGCACCCCGGAGTCCTGCGGCTACGCGCAGCTCGACGAGCCGGTCTCGTACGACCTGTCGGACGTGCTGGGCTGACGCGGCGGGCGGCACGGCTCCGAGACGGCCGACGATCTTGCCGCTCCTGGCGTCCGCGCGCCACGTGATTTCCTTCACATCGACAGTGCCGTCACGGGGCTTGCGCACGCCGCGCCCCGCCCCCGCGCCGCCCCTCCGCGCCCGCGATACGCAGGGTCCGTACGCAATGCGGCGCCCCCGACGCGCCCCGTACCTGCGGGAACGCCGGGGCGGGCGGTCACCGGGGCCACCCGGTCCGGGACGGGTGCGCCCGCGCACCCCGCGCGGGTCGGGCGCCCCGGGCGCACCCCGCCACCGGAGCCGTACCGGAACCGCTTCCGCCGTCCGGTACGTATGGAGGTGAGAGCCCTTCCCGTCCGCCCCCACGAACCGCTAGGACTGATCCGTGATCGCCTCGCCCTCCCCCCTGGTCCCCGTCCCGATCCCCGACCGCGTGGCCGCTCTCATCGGCGCCTGTCTGCCCGCGCACGTCCTCCAGGCGGAGATCGAGGCGGACTGCGCGGCGCGCGAGGTCTACCGCTTCCGCGGCCCGCTCTGCGCGGAGGACCTGGCCGACCGCGAGCACGCCCTCGCCGCGCTCGCCCGCGCCAACAAGATCCTGGCCAAGCACCACCCGACGCTGCCGGTACGGCCCTAGGGTTCGTCCGAGGGCGTCGCCCGTTCGGGCGCATCCCACGGGCAGCGGCGGCGGCGTGGTGTGACGCTGCGAAGGTGACCACGACCAGCGACGCCGCACCCGCCGCCCCGGCCGCGCCCGCACCGCCCGTGCTCGACGGCCGCCGCCGCAACATCGTCTTCGGCACGATCATGCTCGGCGTACTGCTCGCGGCGCTCGACCAGACCATCGTGGGCACCGCCCTGCCCACGATCGTCGCGGACCTCGGGGGCGCCGCCCACATGTCGTGGGTCGTCACCTCCTATCTCCTCGCGGAGACCGTGGCGACCGTGCTGGTCGGCAAGTTCGGCGACCTCTTCGGCCGCAAGCTGATCTTCCAGATCTCCGCGGTCGTCTTCATCACCGGCTCCTTCCTCTGCGGCCTCGCCACCAACATGACGCTGCTGATCGTCTGGCGCGGTCTCCAGGGCATCGGCGCCGGCGGTCTCATGGTCACCTCGATGGCGCTGATCGCCGATGTGATCCCGCTGCGCGAACGCGGCAAGTACCAGGGCGCGATCGGCGCCGTGTTCGGCGTCTCCACGGTCATCGGACCGCTGCTCGGCGGCGTGTTCACCGACCACGCGAGCTGGCGCTGGGCCTTCTACGTCAACGTCCCGATCGCGATCCTCGTCGTCATCGCCGCCGCCCGGACCATCCCCTCCGTACGCTCGGCGAGCCGGCCGGTCATCGACTACCTGGGCATCGCGCTGGTCGCGATCGGCTCCAGCGCCCTGATCCTGGCGACCAGTTGGGGTGGGAACGAGTACGCGTGGGGCTCCGGCGTCATCATCGGGCTCTTCGCAGGCGGCCTGATCGCCCTCGCCCTGTTCTGCCGGGCGGAGATGCGGGCCGCCGAACCCATGCTGCCCATGCGGCTGTTCCGCAATCCGGTCTTCACCGTCTGCTCGGTGCTGAGCTTCGTCGTGGGCTTCGCGATGCTCGGCGCGATGACCTTCCTTCCGACGTATCTCCAGTACGTGGACGGGGATTCGGCGACCGTCTCCGGCATCCGGACCCTGCCGATGGTCGTCGGCCTGCTGATCGCCTCGATCTACAGCGGCAACGTGGTCAGCAAGACCGGGCACTACCGGACCTTCCCCATCATCGGCTGCGCGGTCATGGGCTTCGGGCTCTTCCTTCTCTCCCTGATGGACCAGCACACCGGCGCCTGGCTGGAGTCGCTGTACATGTTCGTGCTCGGCGTCGGCATCGGCCTGTGCATGCAGGTCCTGACGATCGCCGTGCAGAACACCGTCGACTACGCCGACCTCGGCACCGCCACCTCCGGCGTCACCTTCTTCCGCACCCTGGGCAGTTCCTTCGGCACCGCCGTCTTCGGCACGATCTACACCAACGCCCTCAAGCCCCACCTCACCGACGGGGTCGCCGAGGCGTCCGCGCTCGCCGGGCAGGCGGGGCTCGACCCGGCGTCGGTGCCGGGGGCCGCGCAGAGCCCGCAGGGGCTGCACGGACTGCCCGAGGGGGTCGCCGAGCCCATCGTCCAGGCCTACGCCGACACCCTGCACACGGTCTTCCTGTGGACGGTGCCGGTCGCCGTCGTCGGCTTCGTCGTCGCCCTCTTCCTCAAGCAGGTCACACTGCGGGACTCGGCCCGGGAGGCCGCCCCCGACATGGGCGAGGGCTTCGCCTCCCCCACCGCCAGCGGCGACTCGGCGAAGCTCCTCGAACTCTCCGTGGGACGGCTGCTGCGCCGGGTGGACATGGACACCGCCCGCCGGATCGTCGCCGGCTCCGACACCCGCCTCGACACGGCCGGCGCCTGGGCGGTGATGCAGGTGGAGCTGCACACGCGGACGGTCGGGCACGCCAGCCTCGGCCTGATCGCGGCGAGCCGCCGCCTGCCGCCGGAGGTCATCCTCCCCACCTTCGACCGGATGGTCGACGAGGGCTTCCTCACCCGGGACGGCAACCTCCTCTCGCACACCCCGGCCGGCGCCCGCGAGGCCGAGGTCATCACCCACGCCTGGGGCGACTGGCTCTCGGCCCGCCTGGAGAGCGAACGCGGCCGGCCCAGCGGGCCCGAACTCCGCGCCGCCGTCGACGCCATCGCCAAGAAGGCCGTCGCGGAGGACCTCTCCACCGGCATCCCGACCGACCGCCCGGCCGACCGTGCGGCACTCGCCTCCCGGTAGCGGCCCAGGGGGCCGTCATCGACGCCGCCGGGCGCCGGGAGATCCTGGAGTCCCCGCCGGGCGGCGGGGACCTCGCAGGCGTCGAGAGCACCCGCGCCGGGCTGTGGGGCTCCCCCGGGATGCGCGCCCTCGGCACGCGGTTCTTCCCGCGGCTCGACGGCTGCGACCTGCACATCCAGCCGGAGGAGGTCGACGACTTCCTCGCCGAGTGCGAGGCGGTCCGGCCGCACCTGGCCGCCCTCGCGGAACAGGGCGGCTACGCCCCCGACTACGTCGGCGGCGGCGTCCTCGTCTGGTAGCGGCGCCGGGCCGGTCAGGCTTCCGGGAAGTCGCCGTCCACGTAGACCCAGGCACCGTCGTGGCGGGTGAAGCGGCTGTGCTCGGTGAGGGCGCCGGGCTCGCCGGCGTGGACGTAGCGGGCGGTGAAGGTGACGGTGCCCCGCTGGTGGAAGGCGGTGCCGTCGGTGGTGGCGAGGATCTCCAGGCCCGTCCAGCGCATGCCGGGGTCGAGGTCGAGCGTCGCCGGGCGGGTCTCCGGGGCCCAGGTGCGCAGCAGATAGGCCGGGTCGCCGACGACGAAGGCGCTGTAGCGGGAGCGCATCAGGAGTTCGGCGGTCGGCGCGGTGGCTCCCGTACCGGCGTGGAAGCGGCCGCAGCAGGAGCCGTACGCGGCCGGCAGACCGCAGGGGCAGGGAGTGTCGGCGGTGACGGCCGGGGCGGGCGCGGGCGTACGGCGGGGGCCGGTCTTGCGTCGGGACATGCGGTCATTCTCCCCCAGGAGCGGGGCGGCCCCGCGGGGGCGGCCGAGTAGCGTACGGCCCATGCGACTGACGATTCTCGGGGGCGGCGGTTTCCGGGTGCCGCTGGTGTACGGCGCGCTGCTCGGCGACCACGCCGAGGGGCGGATCACCCACGTCACCCTGCACGATCTCGACGGGGCGCGGCTGACGGCCGTCGCGCGGGTCCTCGCCGAGCAGGCCGAGGGGGTGCCGGACGCGCCCCTCGTCACGGCCACCACCGACCTCGACGAGGCGCTGCGCGGGGCCGACTTCGTCTTCTCCGCGATCCGGGTCGGCGGTCTGGAGGGCCGGGCCGCCGACGAGCGGGTGGCGCTGGCCGAGGGGGTGCTCGGGCAGGAGACGGTGGGCGCGGGCGGGATCGCGTACGGCCTGCGGACCGTACCGGTCGCGGTCGCGATCGCCCGGCGGATCGCCGCGCTCGCCCCGGACGCCCGGGTCATCAACTTCACCAACCCGGCCGGCCTGGTGACGGAGGCGATGTCCCGGGTCCTGGGCGACCGGGTCGTCGGCATCTGCGACTCCCCCGTGGGGCTCGGCCGCCGGGTGGCGCGGGTCCTCGGCGCGGACCCGGACCGGGTGTGGATCGACTACGCGGGCCTCAACCACCTGGGCTGGCTGCGCGGGCTGCGGGTGGACGGGCGGGACGAGCTGCCGCGGCTCCTCGCGGACGACGCGCTGCTCGGCTCCTTCGAGGAGGGGCGGCTCTTCGGCACCGAGTGGCTGCGGTCGCTCGGCGCGGTCCCCAACGAGTACCTGCACTACTACTACTTCAACCGGGAGGCGGTCGCGTCCTACCGGGGCGCGGAGAGGACCCGGGGCGCGTATCTCCTGGAGCAGCAGGCCGGTTTCTACGCGGAGGCCGGGAAGCCGGAGGTGCGGGCCCTGGACGCCTGGCACCGCACGCTGGCCGACCGGGAGGCGACCTACATGGCGCACAACCGGGAGGCGGCCGGGGCCGGGGACCGGGCGGAGGAGGATCTGGAGTCGGGCGGCTACGAAAAGGTGGCGCTCGCACTGATGCGGGCGGTCGCGCGCGGCGAGCGGGCCACACTGATCCTGAACGTGCGCAACGGCACGACGCTGCCGGGGCTCGACGCGGACGCGGTGGTCGAGGTGCCGTGCCTGGTGGACGCGAACGGCGCCCGTCCGGTGGCGGTGGACCCGCTCCCTGGCCACGCCATGGGCCTGGTGACGGCGGTGAAGGCGGTGGAGCGGGAGGTGCTCGCGGCGGCGGAGAGCGGGTCGCGGGCGACCGCCGTGAAGGCCTTCGCGCTGCACCCGCTCGTGGACTCGGTGGGCGTGGCCCGCCGGCTGCTCGACGGCTACACGGCGGCGCACCCGGGGCTCGCGTACCTGCGGGCGTGAACGCGCGCCGAGCCCGGAGAGGGACTCCCCGGACCCGTGCGGACGTGCGGACGTGCGGATGTCGAGACGCGCGGACGTACCGGCGTACGGACGGACGGTCAGGGCTTGCGGGCGACCGCGGCCCAGCCCGGGATCGGGTCGTCGCCCTGGACCGGCACCGGCTCGCCCAGCTCGGGGTGCCACTCGGCGGTGAGCGACACTCCGGGCTCGACGAACTCCAGGCCGTCGAAGAAGGCGGCGAGCTCGTCGCGGGAGCGGGGCCGCAGGGTCAGGCCGCGGGCCTTGTACATGCCGACGGCCTTCGCCGCGCCCTCGGGGTCGAAGTCCCCGGTGACCTGGGAGAGGACCAGGTAGCTGCCCGGGGCGAGCTGGTCGACGAGCTTGGCGACGATGTCGTGGGCGCCGTCCTCGTCCCCCAGGAAGTGGAGCAGGGCCAGCATCGACAGCGCGATCGGCTTGTCGAAGTCAAGGACCTTTCCGGCCCTTTCGAGGATGGTCTCCGGGTCGCGGGCGTCCGCCTGGATGTACTCGGTGGCCCCCTCGGGGGTCGAGCGCAGCAGGGCGGCCGCGTGCGCGAGCACGATCGGGTCGTTGTCGCAGTAGACGATCCGGGACTCCGGCGCGGCCTCCTGCGCGATCTGGTGCAGGTTGGGCTCGGTCGGGATCCCGGTGCCGACGTCCAGGTACTGGCGCACGCCGTGGGCGCTGAGCCAGCGGATGGCGCGGTGCATGAAGGCGCGGTTGACCCGGGCCATGTCACGGCCGCGGGCGTCGACGGTGAGGAGCTGGCGGGCCATCTCCTCGTCGACGGGATAGTTGTCCTTGCCGCCCAGGAACCAGTCGTACATCCGCGCGGGATGCGGCTTGCTGGTGTCGATCCGAATCTCGCGGGATGCGGGGTCCTGGGGCATCGTCGGCTCTCCTCGTAGGGACGAACGGGTGGCGCTGCTACAAGAGTTACGTGACGGTACGGGCGCGACGGAAGGGTCAGGTGAGCAGGAAGTCAGCCTGGCCGGATTTGGCCCCCGCGATGAATGCGGCGATCTCCCCGTGGGTGTAGATGAGGGCGGGTCCTTCAGGGTCTGCGGACTGTCGCACGGCGACCCTGCCGTCGGCCAGCTTCATGGCCTCCACGCAGTTGCCCCCGTTCCCGCCGCTCCAGGGCTTGTGCCATCCCTCGGCACCGAGCTCCGCGGCGGGCATGCCGTTGTATATGCGATCCATTCACAGCTCCTTGCGGAGATCCTTGAGGATCTCCTTCGTGCGTTGTGCAGTCGCGGCCTGCGCCGCCATGCGGTCCATGACCTCCAGGTGGGACGCCACCTCGGGGCGCGCGTCGAGGTAGACGGCGCCGGTCAGGTACTCGCTGTAGACCATGTCCGGGAGTTCGGGCATGGCGAAGCGGAAGAGGACGAAGGGACCGTACGTGCCGGGGTGGTGGCCGGACGCGAACTCCGCGATCTGCAGGGTGACGTTCGGCAGCTCGGACGCTTCGAGCAGCCGGTCGAGCTGGTCGCGCATCACCTCGGGCCCGTCGCCGACCGGCCGGCGGAACACCGTCTCGTCCATGATCACCCAGAACTTCGGGGCGTCCTCCCTGGTCAGCAGGGACTGGCGCTCCATCCGCAGGGCTACATGCCGATCGATGTCCTCCTCGCGCGCGGCGTCACCGCCGCCGCCGACCGCTCCGCTGCGCAGGATGGCGCGGGCGTACTCCTCGGTCTGGAGCAGACCGGGGACGAACTGGGGTTCGTAGGCCCGGATGAGGCTCGCGGCCCCCTCCAGGCTGACGTACATGGAGAACCAGCCGGGCAGCACGTCGTGGAACCGCTGCCACCAGCCGGGCAGGTTGGCCTCCTCGGCGAGGGCGACGAAGGCCTCCGCCTCGGGGCCGTCGATGCCGTACGCGCGCAGCAGCAGCTGCACGTACGGGATCTTCAGCGCGACCTCGGCCGTCTCCATGCGGCGGATGGTGGCCGGGGCGACGTGGAGGACCTTGGCGGCCTCCTCCCGCTTGAGGCCCGCGCGCTCGCGCAGGTCCTGCAGTCGCCGACCGAGTACGACCTGTCCCACCGTGGGGGCGGACCGCGGCTCGCTCACTCTCAGACCTCCCCGACGCGCTGTTTCGACGAGTGTGCCACGAAGCTCGGCCAGAGAGAACAAGGCACTCTGCATTTTTCAGAGTGCCACTTGCCAAGTGTCCGAGTCAGGAGGACAGTGTTCCGGTGAACCAGTACGGACTGCCGCCGGTGCCCCCCTCGGGCCCGGCGACAGCGACGTACGGCAGCCCTGCCCACTGTTGTGAGGAACCGGTCGTGGCTTCTGGTAACGCGCAGCCCTCAGGTCTCATGAGCCCCAGAGTCATGGCCCAGCGCCCCCAGGCCCGCCACGATCCCGCTCACCGCTTCGCCTTCGAGCTGCCCGCCCGCACCGAGTCCGTGAGCCGCGCCCGCCACCTCACCGAGGACCGGCTGCTGCTCTGGGGCCGCGGCCCCGAGATACGCGACACGGCCGCCCTGGTCGTCTCCGAGCTGGTCACCAACGCGGTGCTGCACACCGCCAGCAGCCGGATCGTCTGCGAACTCCGCCAGGGCGCCGACAGCATCCGCATCGCCGTACGCGACGAGGGCGGCCCCGCGGGACCGCGGATACGCGACTGCGGCGCGGACGAACGCGGCCGCGGACTCCTCATCGTCGACGCGCTCTGCGAGGCCTGGGGCGCCGAGCGCACCGGCCACGGCACGGCGCAGATCGTCTGGGCGGAGCTCCCGTACTCCCTGGGGGGACCGTGCTGAAGTCGATGGCCGGCCTGCTCTCCCCCCGGACCCCCCGCGCCCGCCGGTCCTCCGAGAACGGCCCCGGCCTCGGCCCCGCCGTCCCCGCCACCCGCCTCGCCGTGCCCACCGGGCTCAGCACCGGACTCGGCTGCGACGCCGTCGGCGTCCCCGCCCGCTTCGGCTTCAAGATCCTCTCCCGGCTCCCCGCCAAGGGCTGCGTGTACGCCGACGCCGACTGGTGGTGGTGGCTGGTGCCGGCCGGCTCCGACCTCGACCTCGCCTGGCCGCTGCCCTCCTGTTACGCCCGGGGCGCCGAGATCCCCGACCGCGGACCGCGCCTCATCCACCACCCGGACGGCACCTCGCCCTACACCCCGCCGATCCCCCTCTACCTCCTGACCTGCCAGCTCACCGGCATCGCCCCCGCCTGGCCGGCCCCCCAGGTGCGCACCGCCCTGTGACGTCCCGGGCCGCCCGCCGCATAGAGTCGGCACCATGTTCACCCCGCAGGGCCCGACCCTCCGCGAACTGACCGTCCAGGCCCTCTCCTCCGTCGAGCACGGCTACGACCTCCTCGCCCCCAAGTTCGAGGCGACGCCCTTCCGCACCCCGGACCGCATCCTCACGGCGGTGGCCCGCGCCCTGAAGGAGCTCGGCCCCTTCGACGCGGGCCTCGACGTCTGCTGCGGCACCGGCGCCGGCCTCCCCGTCCTCCGCTCGGTCTGCACGGGCCGGGTCACGGGCGTCGACTTCAGTACGAACATGCTGGCCGAGGCCCGCCGCCGGCACCCGACCGCGACCCTGGTCCGCGCGGACGCCCTCGCCCTCCCCTTCACCGCCGCCTTCGACCTGGCGGTCAGCTTCGGCGCCTTCGGCCACTTCCTCCCCGACGAGCAGCGCACCCTCTTCGCCGGCGTCCACACCGCCCTCCGCCCCGGCGGCACCCTCGCCTTCCCCCTCCCGGCCCCGCCCCCCGTCGGCTCCCCCGCCTACTGGACCCTCTGGGCCTTCGACACGGCGATGCGCCTCCGCAACGCGGTGTGGCGCCCCCCGTTCGTCATGTACTACCGCACCTTCCGCCTCGCGGACGTCCGCACCCGCCTGGAGGAAACCGGCTTCCACGTCACCCACCACCCCCTGCCCGCCTTCGGCACCCGCCCGGACGGCAGCCCGAACTGCCGGCTGGTGGTGGCGCGGAAGGGATGACGTCACGGCAGCCCGCCACCCCAGAAGGCGGAGTCGCCGGTGAAGCCGACGCCCACCTCGACCTCCAGGACGGAACCCGTCCCGGGCGGCACGTCGAAGCCGTAGGCCGCGACGGCCTTCCGGCCGGGAAGCAGGGTCCCGGTGTGGCCGAACCCCAGGTCCTGGGCCGTGTCGAAGACGCGGTCCGCCTCCCGCCCGTCGCCGTCCCTGCCCCGGACCTGGACGATGCCGAGCTCAAGGCGTTCCCGCGAGGCGTTGCGGACCGTCACCTGCACCGTGACGGCGGTGTACCCGGCGCGGTGGCCGGCCGAGGTGTCCGAAGGGACGAAACGTTCCGGGGCGGAGACCGTCACCTCCACCCCGTCCGCGTACCGGTGGGTCCGGCCGAACGGCAGCGGACCCTCGGGGGCGGGCGCCGCCGTGGTGGCCTCGGGGGTCTCACGGACGGTGGACGCGGGCGGCGCGGGCGGCGAGGTCACCGCGGGACCGCCGTCCCCTCCCCCGTCGTCGTCCCCGAACGCGCCCGTGCCGATGAGGAGGCCGGTGACGCCGACGGCGAGAACCAGGACCCCGATCAGGGCGAGCAGCCAGGTGCGGCGGCGGGGCGGTGTGGGGGGCGGTCCGCTCAGGGGGCCGGGCGGGGGGCCGACGGGTGGGCCGCCGCCCTGGGAGGGCCGTCCGGGACCGCGACCGTTCGCGTCGCTCATGGCACGCCTCCGCTGTCCCCGAGGGGTTTTCCTCAGGGTAGGCGCGGCATGCGGAAAGCGCCGGTCGATGAGATCGACCGGCGCTTCCGTGTGGTGTCCGAGGGGGGACTTGAACCCCCACGCCCGATAAAGGGCACTAGCACCTCAAGCTAGCGCGTCTGCCATTCCGCCACCCGGACAGGGTGTGTGTCGTTCTCGCGGGTGTTCCCCGCGGCGACATGGATAACTCTACCAGGGGTTCGCGGGGGCTTTCACCGGCGTTTTCCGTGGTCAGTCGTGGGGTGGGCGGAGGGGGAGGTCCCGTGCGCCGGTGGACCCCGGGTCGTGACCGGGCGCACGGGGACCGCCCATCCCCTGGAGGATGCCGCCGTGGCGGCCGGGAGCAGGACGCCCCCCGACGCCCGCTCCGGGGAACACGATGGCTCCGAGGGGTTGGTCCAGGCCAGTCGGTGTCCGGAATACGTCAGGTCAGGGGCGGAGGCCGGTGAGGCGGGCGGAGACGACGACGTTGGCGGTGTAGCCGGTGGCGCGGGTGTAGGTGCCGCCGCAGGTGATCAGGCGGAGTTCGGGCGCGCGGGTGGAGGCGTAGACGCGGTCGGCGGGGAAGTCGTCCTTCGGGAGGAGTTCGACGGCGTGGACGGTGAAGACGGCCGTGCGGCCGTCGGCGCGGCGGACCTCCACGGTGCGGCCCCGGGTGAGGGCGCCGAGGGAGTGGAAGACGGCGGGGCCCTCGGGGGTGTCGACGTGGCCGGTGAGGACGGCGGTGCCGGGTTCGCCGGGGGTGGCCGAGCCCGCGTACCAGCCGGCCCGGTCGGGGTGCTCCGGGGGCGGGGCCTCCAGCCAGCCGTCCGCGTCCACGCCGACCTGGGTGAGGGGGGCGTCGACGCCGATCGCGGGGATCGTGACGGCGAGCGGCGCCGAGGCGGGGAGGCCGGCGCGGAGCGGAGGCGGGGGCGCCGCCGAGGCCGGGGCGTCCGCCGCGAGGGGCTGGGGCGGACCGGGGGCGGTGAGCTGATGCGTACCGCCGCGGACGAGGTGGACGCCGACGAGGAGGAGGATCGCGACGACTCCCCAGGCGCCGCGCCGGCCGTACGCGCTGTCCACGGCCACGGCCACGGCCACGGCCTCCTCTCCTCGGGTGCGTGCTGGTCGCCCCTCCGTCCCGGACCTCGTCACACCGGGACGGAGGGGCCGTCTCAGGGGCGGCGGCGGGCGAGGACGAGGGCCGAGCCGGCCGCGGCGGCGATGAGGACGGCGCCGGTGGCCAGTTCGGCGGCGCCCAGCGCGTCGGAGCCGGCGGAGCCGCCGAAGCCCGCCTTCACGCCCTTGTGCGGGGGCGTCGGGTGCGTCGGGGTGACCGGCGCGGGCGTCGGGGACGGCGGGGTGGTGCCGTGGGCGACGGTCAGGGTGGTGGTGCCGCGCTCGCCCTTGCAGTCGAAGGCGATCTCGTACTCGGCGCCGGCCTTGGCGTCGAGGTCGACGGTCGCGCGGCCGGGGCGGCCCTCGGTGAGGGTCACCGTGTCGAAGATCCCGGACGTGACCGTCACGGAGGGCACCTCGCAGCCGTCCGTGGTCAGGGTGACCGTGCCGCCGGGGGCGACGGTGCGGGGCGTGACGGAGAAGCCGAAGGAGGTGATGTTCCCGCCGCCGGTACCCGGCCCGGTGCCGGCTCCGGGTCCGTCGTCGGCGGAGGCCGTGGGGGCGGCGGACAGCGCCAGGGCCGCGGTGACGATCAGGGCGGCGGAAGCGGTACGTATCGCGCGCATGCGGTCCTCCGGTTCGCGGCGGGGGCACGGGCACCCCCACCGCGATCGAAGCTAGGCGCGCCCCGGGGGCGCCGCCACCGGGCTCCGCCCCGCGCTGCGCCGAACGGGGTCGTTCAGGGCAGCCGGACGACCTGGCCGGCGTAGGAGAGGTTGCCGCCGAAGCCGAAGAGGAGGACGGGGGCGCCGGAAGGCAGCTCGCCGCGCTCGACCAGCTTGGCGAGGGCGAGCGGCACGGAGGCGGCGGAGGTGTTGCCGGAGTCGACGACGTCCCGGGCGACGACCGCGTTGACGGCGCCGATCTTCGCGGCGAGGGGTTCGATGATCCGGAGGTTCGCCTGGTGGAGGACGACGCCGGCGAGGTCCTCCGGGGCGATCCCGGAGCGGGTGCAGACCTCGCGGGCGAGGGCCGGGAGCTTCTGGGTGGCCCAGCGGTAGACGCTCTGGCCCTCCTGGGCGAAGCGCGGCGGGGTGCCCTCGATGCGGACGGCGTTGCCCATCTCGGGGACGGAGCCCCACAGGACCGGGCCGATGGCGCCGGTGTCGGTCTCCGTCGCCTCCACGATCACGGCGCCCGCGCCGTCGCCGGTGAGGACGCAGGTGGTGCGGTCGGTCCAGTCGGTGATGCCGGTCATCTTGTCGGCGCCGATGACCAGGGCGCGGCGGGCGGCGCCGGAGCGGACCGCGTGGTCGGCGGTGGCGAGCGCGTGGGTGAAGCCGGCGCAGACCACGTTGAGGTCGAGGGTGGCGGGCGAGGCCATGCCGAGGCGGGCGGCGACCCGGGCGGCCGTGTTGGGCGAGCGGTCGATCGCGGTGGAGGTGGCGACGATGACGTAGTCGATGTCGCCGGGGGCGAGACCCGCGGCGGCCAGCGCCTTGCCCGCGGCGTGCGCGGCGAGCTCGTCGACCGGCTCCTCGGGCCCGGCGACGTGCCGCGTGCGGATGCCGACCCTGCTGAGGATCCACTCGTCGCTCGTGTCGACCAGCTCGGCCAGGTCGTGGTTGGTCAGTACCTTGGCGGGCTGGTAGTGCCCGAGCGCGGCGATGCGAGTGCCCGTCATCCCGGGACCCCCTCGATGGTTCGTTCAGCGGCAGGAACCACCCAGTCTCGCCAGCGACTGATGGGTAACAGGTGACGTAAACCACCAAGATTCACCCGGGTCGCTTGGCCGACCGTGACAAGGGGTCAGGCGGCGCACCGGATCCGGCGGGTCGGGCGGGGGTGGCGCAGAATGGCACGGTCAGGGGCAGGAACACCGGAGGAATCGAAGGCGGCGGGCGGGATGGGACGGGTCACCGAGCGACGGCGGGTCACACGGATCCGGGGCGGCGCGGTGAGTACACGGCCGGACACGCTGGTGGCGGAGGAGCCGCTGGAGATCCGGCTGAACGGCAAGCCGCTCGCGATCACCATGCGGACGCCGGGCGACGACTTCGCGCTGGCCGCGGGGTTCCTGGTGAGCGAGGGCGTGCTGGCCTCCGCCTCCGACGTGCGCTCCATCGTGTACTGCGCGGGGGCGAAGGAGGACGGCACCAACACGTACAACGTGGTGGACGTGCGGCTCGCGCCCGGGGTCGTCGTCCCCGACATCACGCTGGAACGGAACGTCTACACGACCTCGTCGTGCGGGCTGTGCGGCAAGGCGAGCCTGGACGCGGTACGGACGACGGCCCGCTTCCCGATCGCCGACACCCCGCCGGTACGGGTCTCCCCCGCGCTCCTGTCCGAGCTTCCGGACCGGCTGCGGGCGGCGCAGAAGGTCTTCGACACGACGGGCGGGCTGCACGCGGCGGCGCTCTTCACGGAGGACGGCGAGCTGCTCGACGTCCGGGAGGACGTGGGCCGGCACAACGCGGTCGACAAGCTCGTCGGGCGGGCGCTCCGGGAGGGCCTGCTGCCGCTGGACCGGGCGGTGCTGCTGGTGTCCGGGCGGGCCTCCTTCGAGCTCGCCCAGAAGGCCGTGATGGCGGGGATCCCGGTCCTCGCGGCGGTCTCCGCGCCGTCGTCCCTGGCGGTCGACCTTGCGGCGGAGGCGGGCCTGACGCTCGTGGGCTTCCTGCGCGGCCCGGACATGAACATCTACACGGGAGCGCACCGCGTCACGCTGTGACGGCGCCCTTCGCGGGCGCGGCCGGTGCCGACTCCTGCTCCGGCTCCTCGGCCCGGCGCCTGGCCAGGGCGGCGCAGGTCATGAGCTGGAGCTGGTGGAAGAGCATCAGGGGGAGGACCGCGAGCGAGGCGTGCGGGCCGAAGAGGACGCTCGCCATGGGCAGCCCCGCGGCCAGGCTCTTCTTGGAGCCCGCGAACTGGATCGCGATCCGGTCGGCCCGGTCGAAGCCGAGGCGGCGCGCCCCGTACCAGGTCAGCGTCAGCATCACCGCCAGGAGGACGGCCTCCGCCGCGAGGAGGAGGGCGAGCCGGCCGGGCGTCACCAGGTGCCAGATGCCCGCGACCACGCCCTGGCTGAAGGCCGTGTAGACGACCAGCAGGATCGAGGCCCGGTCCACGTGTCCCAGCAGCCGCTTGTGGCGGTGGAGGAGGCCGGCGAGGCGGGGCCGCAGGAGCCGGCCCAGGAGGAAGGGGGCCAGGAGCTGGAGGGCGATCCGGAGGACGGAGTCGGCCGACAGGCCCCCCGTACCGCCGCCCAGGAGCGCCGCCGCCAGCAGCGGGGTCAGCACGATCCCGGCGAGCGAGGAGAAGGAGCCCGCGCAGATCGCGGCGGTCACGTTGCCCCGGGCCATCGACGTGAAGGCGATCGAGGACTGGATCGTCGACGGCACCAGGCAGAGGAAGAGGAAGCCGGTGTACAGCTCGGGGGTGAGGACCGTGGGCACGAGGGCGCGCGCGGCGAGGCCGAGCAGCGGGAAGACGAGGAAGGTGCAGCCGAGGACCGTGAGGTGGAACCGCCAGTGGCGGAGGCCGTCGAGGGTCTCGCGGGTGGAGAGCCGGGCCCCGTAGAGGAAGAAGAGGACCGCGACGACGGCCGTGGCGGCCGTCCCGGCGACGGTGGCACCCGTCCCGGATGCGGGCAGCAGGACGGCGAGGCCGACCGTGCCGAGCAGGGCGAGGAGGTAGCCGTCGACCGGCAGCCAGGGGGGCGGGAAGGAACGGCGGCGGGTGGTCATGGCTCCATCGGGACTCTGCGGATTCGGAGGGGGTGGTTCGGGGTCCATCGGGACTCTGCGGATTCGGAGCGGGGTGGCTAGGGGTCCATCGGTGGTTCGGGGTCCATCCTGGTCCCGCGGCCGGCCATCGGGAATCCCGTACAGTGCACTGACTGTCATCACGGATCGCGATAGCCTCGTGGCGTGTACGAGCCCACCCAGCTGCGCACCTTCCTCGCCGTCGCGCAGACGCTCTCCTTCACCCGGGCCGCCCGCCGGCTCGGGGTGCGGCAGTCGACCGCCAGCCAGCACGTGCGGCGCCTTGAGGAGGCGGTGGGGCGGCCGCTGTTCACCCGGGACACGCACAGCGTGGAGCTGACCGGGGACGGGGAGGCGATGCTCGGGTTCGCCCGGACGATCCTGCGGGCGCACGAGCAGGCGGCTGCTTTCTTCACGGGGACGCGGCTGCGCGGCCGGCTGCGGTTCGGGGCCTCGGAGGACTTCGTCGCGACCCGGCTGCCGGAGATCCTGGAGTCCTTCCGGCGCGCGCACCCCGAGGTGGACCTGGAGCTGACCGTCGAGCTGTCGGGGACGCTGGAGGCGCGGCTCGCGGCGGGCCGGCTCGATCTGGTCCTGGCCAAGCGGGGCGCGGGGGCGGACGCCGACGGCGGGGTCCTGGTGTGGAGCGACGTCCTGGTGTGGATCGGCGCGCCGGGGCTGCGGCTCGACCCGGAGCGGCCGGTGCCGCTGATCGTCTATCCGCCGCCGGGCATCACCCGCGCGCGGGCGCTCGCCGCGCTGGAGGCGGAGGGCCGGTCGTGGCGGATCGCGTGTACGAGTTCCAGCCTGAGCGCCAATGTCGCGGCGGCCCGCGCGGGGCTCGGCGTGATGGCCCACACGCGCGGCCTGGTGCCGCCCGGGCTCGCCCCCGTACCGGCCAGGTCGGGGCTGCCGGAGCTGGGCGGGGTGGACTTCGTGCTCCGGCACGGGCGGCGCGGCGGGGCGACGCAGGAGGCGGCGGACGCGCTGGCGGAGGCGATCCTGGAGGGCGGCGACGGGCTCCGGCGACCCGACGGACGGCAGCCGCCCGGGGTGTGACCGCACGGGCGCCACTGCCTGCGTGTGACCGCACGGGGCGCCACTGCCTGCGTGTGACCGCACGGGGCGCCACTGCCTGGGTGTGGCCGCACGGGCGTCACTGCCTGCGTGTGACCGCACGGACGCGGACCGTTCCGGCCGGGTCCGGGCGCCTTCGTCGGATACCGGCCGGTCACGGTGGCGTGCGAAGGCGGTACAGATTCCGTGGAGACTTCGGGACGACCGGACCTACCGGACGGTACGCAACGGGGGGCTTGCGCCGGTCACTTGCCTGCCCACCTGCCCTGACCTGTACGAACGGGGAATGTCGCGGCTTGGTGAAGGTCCTGCCGCAGGCCCTCCCCGTGGGGTACGGTCACGGCGCCGCAGCCGATACAGCGGCCCCTTTCAGCCACCGAGCCGTCGAGGGAGGAGCAGGTCCGTGCGTGAGTTCACCGTGCCACCCGTCGAGGCGGCCCCGCTCGACGGCGGGCTCGCGGACGCCGTCTTCACCCGCGCCGACACCACCCCCGACGTGATCGCCTTCGGGCGCCGGACGCCGAACGGGGAGTGGGAGGACGTCAGCTGCGCCCGCTTCCGGGACGAGGTGCTGGCCCTCGCGAAGGGGCTCGTCGCGCACGGGGTGCGGTTCGGCGACCGGGTCGCGATCATGTCCCGTACCCGCTACGAGTGGACGCTCTTCGACTTCGCGCTGTGGACGCTCGGCGCCCAGCCCGTGCCCGTCTACCCGACGTCCTCCGCCGAGCAGGTCCACTGGATGCTGTACGACGCCGAGGTCACCGCCGTCGTGGTCGAGCACGAGGACCACGCCATGACGATCGGGTCCGTGGTGGACCGGCTGCCGCGGCTCCAGCGCCTGTGGCAGCTCGACCCGGGCGAGGACGCCGGCCCCGGCGCGGTCGCCGAGCTGACCGCCGCCGGCGCGTCCATCGACGAGGACGTGGTGCACCGGCACCGGCGGGCGGTGACCCCCGAGTCGGTGGCGACGGTCATCTACACCTCGGGCACCACCGGCCGCCCCAAGGGCTGTGTGCTCCACCACGGCCACTTCATGGCCGAGACCGACGCCCTGCTCGCCGGCTGGGAGCCGGTCTTCCGCTCGCGCCCCGGCGACCAGGCGTCCACCCTGCTGTTCCTTCCGCTCGCCCACGTCTTCGGGCGGATGGTGGAGGTGGCGGCCGTCCGCGGCGGGGTGAAACTGGGCCACCAGCCGTCGATGACCGCCTCGGCGCTCCTGCCCGACCTGGTGTCCTTCCGGCCGCGCTTCGTCCTCGCCGTGCCGTACGTCTTCGAGAAGATCTTCCACGCGGCGCGCCGCAAGGCGGAGGCGGACGGCCGGACCGGCGTCTTCGACAAGGCCGTGGACGTGGCCGAGAAGTACGCGGAGGCGCTGGAGCAGAAGGCCTTCGGCCTCGGCCCGGGGCCGTCGGCGGCGCTGCGGATGCAGCACCAGTTCTTCGACAAGACGGTGTACGGCCGGGTCCGCGAGGCGCTCGGCGGGCGGATCCGGTACGCGATGTCGGGCGGTTCGGCGATGGACCGGCGGACGGGGCTGTTCTTCGCGGGCGCCGGCGTCACCGTCTTCGAGGGGTACGGCCTGACGGAGACGACGGCGGCGGCGACCGCGAACCCGCCCGGCCGGGTCCGGTACGGCACGGTGGGCCGGCCGGTGCCGGGCACGACCGTGCACATCGCGGAGGACAGCGAGGTGTGGATCCACGGCGGGCAGGTCTTCGCCGGCTACCTGAACGACCCGGCCGCCACCTCGGCCGTCCTGAACGACGGCTGGCTCGCCACCGGCGACCTGGGCGCGCTGGACGCCGAGGGCTATCTGACGATCACCGGGCGGAAGAAGGAGATCCTGGTGACCTCCGGCGGCAAGAGCGTCGCACCGTCCGGTCTGGAGGAGCGGGTGCGGGCGCACCCGCTGATCGCCCAGTGCCTGGTCGTCGGCAACGACCGGCCGTACATCGCGGCCCTCGTCACCCTGGACCAGGAGGCGGTGGACCACTGGCTGGCGATCCAGGGCCGGGCGGCGCTCTCCCCCGCCGAGCTGGTCCGCGACCCGGACCTGGAGACGGAGATCCGGCGCGGGGTGGTGGCCGCCAACACGCTGGTGTCGCAGGCCGAGTCGATCCGTACCTTCCGCATCCTCGCCCGGCCCTTCAGCGAGGAGCACGGGCTGCTCACCCCCTCGCTGAAGCTGAAGCGGAAGGCGATCGAGCGGGCGTACGCGGCGGAGGTCGACGCGCTGTACGGCTGACGGCACGGCCGTACGGCCGTGGCGCGGTCGCCGGAATGATGTCGGGCGCGTGATCGTTGGGGTCGAGGGGCGGGTGTCTCGCGCGCCCGCCCGCGCAGGAGGGCGGCCGTTCGCGCGCCCGCCCGCGTACGAGCCACGAGCACGACGACGTAAGGATCCCTCCCACGTGAGCACGGACAGCAAGGTCCCCCCGGTCACCCTGAACAACGGCGTGGTGATGCCGCAGCTCGGCTTCGGCGTCTGGCAGGTCCCGGACGACGAGGCGGAGAAGGCGGTGGCCACCGCCCTCGAAGCCGGCTACCGGTCCATCGACACGGCGGCGATCTACGAGAACGAGCGGGGCACCGGCAAGGCGCTCGCCGCCTCCGGGATCCCCCGCGAGGAACTCTTCGTCACCACCAAGCTGTGGAACGCCGACCAGGGGTACGACTCCGCCCTGCGGGCCTTCGACGACTCCCTGGAGCGACTCGGCCTCGACCACGTCGACCTGTACCTGATCCACTGGCCGACGCCGGCGAAGGACGCGTACGTCGACAGCTACCGGGCCCTGGAGAAGATCCTCGGCGAGGGCCGCGCCAAGGCGATCGGCGTCTCCAACTTCCTCCCCGAGCACCTGGAGCGGCTGACGGCCGAGACCGGTGTGGTGCCGGCGGTGAACCAGATCGAGCTGCACCCCCAGCTGGCGCAGGCCGGATCCCGCGCGCTCCACGCCGAGCTGGGCATCGCCACGGAGGCCTGGTCGCCGCTGGGCTCGGGCCGCGGCCTGCTCGACGTGCCCGCGATCGTCGCCGTCGCCCGCAAGCACGGGCGTACCCCCGCGCAGGCGGTGCTCCGCTGGCACCTCCAGACGGGCAACGTGGTCATCCCGAAGTCGGTGACCCCGTCCCGGATCCGGGAGAACATCGACGTCTTCGACTTCGAGCTGGACGCGGAGGACATGGCCGCGATCGCCGCGCTCGACGAGGGCCGCCGCCTCGGGCCGAACCCGGCCGAGTTCAACGCGGGCGCCTGAGGCCGTGGTGGAGGGGAGGGTCGACGGGGGCAGCACCGCCCCCGTCCAGGACGGCCTCTACCGGCTGCGGAACGTGGGCAGCGGCCTGGTCCTGGAGGTGTACGCGGGTTCGCGCCGCGGCGGCGCGAAGGTGCAGCAGGGCGCCGGGACGGACGCGCCGGGGCAGCGCTGGCAGGTGTCCGCGGTGCCGAACGGCGGCGGGCTCTACCACCTGGTCAACGCGGCCAGCGGGAAGCGGCTCGACGTGGTGAACGCCTCCACGGAGCCGGGCGCGCTCATCCAGCAGTGGCGGGCGAACAACTTCGGCGCCCAGGAGTGGATCATCGAGCAGGACGTCGAGTCGCCGGGGACGGTGACGCTGGTGAGCTTCATCAGCGGGCTGCTCCTCGAAGTGGCCGACGGTTCGACGGCCGAGGGCGCCGACATACGCCAGGGCGAGGACACCGACTCGCCGTTCCAGTGGTGGCGGCTGGAGCCGGTGTCCTCCTGAGCGCCCCCGGCGGTCAGCCCTTGCGGGCCGTGTGGACCGTGTGCGCCGTCAGGTGGAACAGGTCCGTGCGGTGGTGCAGGGACTGCTCGTCGGCCGGGTCGAGGAGCCGGTCGAGGGTCGCCCGGTCCTCGGCCTCCAGGTGCTCGCCGAAGCCCTCGCGGAGCCGCCCGAAGTGGCTGACGGCGAGCTCGCGCACGACCTGCGGGACGGGCGCGGGCACGTCCACGAGGAAGGTGCGGGTGCCGGCCGGGGTGAGGCCCGCGGAGACGAAGAGGGCGCGCCAGTCGTCGGGGTCGCGCGTCGAGCCGGGCAGCTCGGCGCGCATCCGGGCGAACCAGTCGGCGTGCTCGGCGTCGAAGCGGGCCTCCAGACCGGGGCGGCCGATGCCGATGTCGCGGGGCAGGTGGCGGGGGGCGAGCCCGCCCTCGACGAGGGCGATCAGGCCGCCCGGGCGGATCAGCTTCGCGAAGTCGGCGAGGGCGGCGCGCTGGTCGCCGATGTGGTGCAGGGAGTTCCCGGCCCACAGCAGGTCGGCCTCGCCCAGGCTGCCGGTCTCCTCCGGGAGTTCGGCGCGCAGGGTGCTGACGCGCGCGCCGAGGCCCTGTGCCTCGGCGCGGGCGCGGGCCCGCTCCAGGAGCTCCGGGGTGCCGTCGACGGCGACGGCCTCCGCGTACGGGAAGGCCTCCGCGAGCACGGCGGTGATGACGCCGGGGCCGCTGCCGACGTCCAGGAGCCGGCGGACGCCGCTCGCGGGGACGAGGGTGCCGAGCCAGGCGGCGGCCTCCCGGTAGGCGCCGCCGGCCACCTCGGCCTGCGCCTCCAGGAGCGGCGCGAGCCGGCCCCAGTCGAGCTCGGCGTCGTGGGTGTGGGAGTGCGACGACGCGTGCGCGTGCGTGTGGGCGTGGCTGTGGTTCTCGCGATGCCGATTCATGACATCAGCGTGCGCCGAGCCATCCGGAAGTGCGAGAAAAGTTGCCGGTACGGCAAACGTGTCGCACCCCCGGGGGAACGCGCCCCGGCGGAAAGGGGGCGGCGGCGGGGCGCGGGCGGCTGTTAGCCTCGGCGTATGGGTGCGTACCACCACTACTTCTTCCTCTGATTCCGGGTGCCGGCCCGGCCGCCGTCGCGGCCGTGGGCCGGTTTCGTGTGCCCTGATTCCACGAACCCACCAGAGGACCACCCATGCGCGAGCGTGCTCAGCTCACCCTTCGTCACGTCGGCGTCGCCTTCGGCGACCGTCGTGTGCTCGACCAGGTCTCGTTCACCGTCCGCCCCGGAGAGAAGGCGGTCGTCGTCGGCGAGAACGGCTCCGGCAAGTCCACCCTGCTCCGGCTGCTCGACGGCGGTCTGGCTCCCGACGAGGGCGAGGTCCTCGTCCGGTTCCCCGGGGCCGTCGCCCGGCTCGCCCAGACCCTGCCGGAGACGTACCCCGTCGGGCCCGACGGCACCGTCCAGGACGTCGTCGACCTCGCCCTGAGTGAACTCCGCTCGTTGGAGGCGGAGTTGCGGACCGCCGAGGAGCGGCTCGGGGAGGCGGGCGCCGAGGAGCTCGCCGCGTACGGGGAACTCCTCGAACGTTTCGAGGAGCGCGGCGGCTACCGCGCCGACGCCGAGGTCGCCGCCTCCCTCCAGGCCCTCGGCCTGGGCCATGTCACCGCCGGCCGGCGGCTCGCCGGGCTCTCCGGCGGCGAGCAGGCCCGCCTCGCCCTTGCCTGCGTGCTCTCCTCCGGCGCCGAGCTGCTGCTGCTCGACGAGCCGACGAACCACCTCGACCGCGACGCCGTCGACTGGCTGCGCGGACGGCTCGCCGCGCACCGGGGCACCGCCCTCGTCGTCACCCACGACCGGTCCTTCCTCACCGGTTTCGCCACCACCGTCCTGGAGGTCGACCGGGACCGGCGGACCGTGCTGCGGTACGGCGACGGCTGGGCCGGCTACCGGGCGGCGAAGGCGGCCGAGCGGCGCCGCCTGGCGCAGGAGCACCAGGAGTGGCGGGAGGAGGTGGCCCGTACGGAGGAGCTGGTCGCGGCGGCCGGGCAGCGGCTCGCGGTGACCGGGAGGGATCCGCGCCAGGGCTTCGGCAAGCACCGCCGCTCCAGCGAGAACAAGCTCTCCGGGCAGGTGCGGACGGCCCGCCGCCGACTCGACGAGC
This sequence comes from Streptomyces sp. R302, assembly GCF_012927245.1. GTDB lineage: Bacteria > Actinomycetota > Actinomycetes > Streptomycetales > Streptomycetaceae > Streptomyces. The sequence goes on along the minus strand of NZ_JABBGE010000004.1, from coordinate 521,605 downwards.
TGCTGCGGGAGCCGGTGGCCGCGCCGCCCGAACCGCTGCGGTTCGGCGGGTGGTTCACCGGGGACGGAACGCTCGCCGAGGTGCTGGTGGAGCTCGACGGGGTCCGGGTCGGCGAGCGGCTCGCCGTGGACGGGGTGCGGATCGGGGCGGGTGAGCGGGTGCTGGTCTCCGGGCCCAACGGGGCCGGGAAGACGACCCTGTTGCGGCTGCTGGCCGGCGAACTCGCCCCGGAGGAGGGGGTGGTGCGCCGCACCGGCCGGGTCGGCTACCTCGCGCAGGAGCTGCCGCACTCCCCCACCCGCCGGACCGCCCTCGCGGTCTGGGCGGAGGGCAGGCCGGGACCGCCCGAGGAACACGCCCCGGAGCTGCTGGCCCTCGGGCTGCTGCGCGAGGAGGACCTCGCCGTCCCCGTGGCCGCCCTCTCCGCGGGCCAGCGCCGCCGCCTCGAACTGGCCCTGCTGGTCTCCCGCCCCGCGGACCTGCTGGTCCTGGACGAGCCCACGAACCACCTGGCGCCCGCGCTGGTGGAGGAGCTGGAGGAGGCGGTGGCCGCCTTCCCCGGCACGGTCGTCGCGGTCTCGCACGACCACGAGTTCCGCGAGCGCTTCGGCGGCCGACCGCTGGAGCTGGCCGGGGGCCGGGTGGCGCTTCAGGGCCTGTCCGGCGGATCAGGGTCGGGTAGGCCGCCGCGTCCGGCGCGGCGAGGTGCCGAGCCGGGCGTCGCGGCCCCGGCCATGAACCGCCGGAGAGACCCTAGGCGCGACCCGGCTTCCTGTACGCCGCCAGGCGGTACTCCGGGGCAGGGCGGGAGCCGGTCTGGTCCGGGAGGGCCGCCAGGGCGGTCGCCAGGGAGTCCGTGACCGCCCGGTCTCCGTGGAACCAGGAGGCGTAGTAGCCGGCGCGGAGCCTGCGGGCGGCGCCTTCCGGGGTGGCGCCCTGGCCGTGGCCGGTGAAGGCGGTCGCGCCGGCGGGGGCGAGGCCGTGCCCGGCGGCGAGGGCGTCGACGCGTCCGGCGCGGTCGTGGGCGGCGCCGGGCGCGCGGTGCGGGCGCAGCAGGGCGTCGATGTCGCTGCCGACGTCGTGGGCGGCGTCCTTGTCGACGGTGACGGCGAGGACGCCGCCGGGGCGGAGCACCCGCGCCGCCTCGGCGACGATCTCCCCGGTGAACGGCACCAGGTGGAGCAGCCACACCGCGCAGACCGCGTCGAGGCTCGCGTCGGGGAACGGGAGGCGGCGGGCGTCGGCGCGCAGGACCCGGCCGGGGAGGCGCCGTCCGGCGGCCAGGAGCATGGCGTGGGCGGCGTCGGCGCCGAGGACCCGCAGGCCGGGCCTGGCGAGCCGTTCGGTGACGAGCCCGGTGCCGCAGGCCAGGTCGAGGAGGGTGCGGGCGCCAGGCGGCACCAGGCGCAGCACGGCCGCGGCCGCCGCCTCCGCCCGGGGCACGCCGCCGCGGGTCTCGTCGTAGTGGGCCGCCTCGGTCTCGTAGTCGAGCAGGGTGTCCGCCATGCCGGACAGCCTACGGAGCGGACGGTGCGTCAGTGTGCGCCGTGGCCGGGGGCGATGGCCTCGACGCGCTCGGCGAGCGCGAAGTCCTTCTCCGTGAGGGCCCCGCCGGCCGAGTGGGTGTGGACGGCGAGGGCGACCGAGTCGTAGCCGAGCGTCAGGTCCGAGTGGTGGTTGAGCTCCTGCTGGATCTGCGCGACGTGGACGACGAGGGCGGTGGCCGCGAAGTGGTCGGGGAGCCGGTAGGAGCGGACCAGGCGGGCGTCCTCGACGGACCAGCCGGGGAGCTCCCGCAGGCGGTCCTCGATCTCCTTCTGCGACAGCGGCTGCGTGGACACAGGCGGGCTCCCTCCGGTCGGTGGTGCGCGGGGTGGGGTTCGTGGTGCGGACGCTCCCCGAGGGTACGTACCCGGGTCGCCCCTCTGGGATACCGTCTGCGCATGACGACAGCGGTGAGCGACACGGGGGTCGGGCCGCTGCTGCGCGGCTGGCGCGAGCGGCGGCGGCTCAGCCAGCTGGAGCTGGCGCTGCGCGCGGACTCCTCGGCCCGGCACATCTCCTTCGTCGAGACGGGCCGGTCGCGGCCGAGCGAGGAGATGATCCTGCGGCTCGCGGAGCACCTGGACGTGCCGGTGCGGGACCGCAACGCGCTGCTCCTCGCGGCGGGTTACGCGCCCCGGTACGCGGAGTCGACGCTGGACGCGCCGGAGCTGGAGACGCTGCGGGAGGGCATCGCGCGGCTGCTCCGGGGGTACGAGCCGTATCCGGCGCTCGTGGTGGACGGCGCGTACACGGTGGTGGCGGCGAACCGGGCGATCGGGCTGATGCTGGGCGGGCTGCCGGAGCACCTGCTGACGCCTCCGATGAACGTCATGCGGATCACCCTGCACCCGGAGGGCCTGGCGCCGCGGATCCACAACCTGCGGGAGTGGCGGGCGCATCTGCTGGCCCAGATGGAGCGTCAGATCGCCTTCGCCCGCTCGGACGCGCTGCGCGCGGTGTACGAGGAGGTGAAGGCGTATCCGCTGCCGGAGCCGCGCCCGGAGGACGTGCCGGACCCGGAGCCGTATCCGTACTTCGCGCTGCCGCTGCGGATCGAGCACGACGGGCGGGTGCTGTCCTTCGTGTCGTCGATCTCGACCTTCAACACGCCGATGGACGTGACCGTCGCCGAGCTGGCCATCGAGACGCTGCTCCCGGCGGACCCGGCGACGGTGGAGTACCTGAAGTCGCTGACTTTCTGACGGTCTTTCAGTCGGTGGAGGCCCGCAGCGCCGCCCACTGGAGGAGGGCGAAGCCGGCGACGGTGGCGGCCTGCGTCGGGGTCCAGACGAGTCCGGCGGTGGTGGGCTCCAGCCAGGCGACGAGGGCGACGACGCTGAGGGCGGCCCACAGCAGGTTGGCGTCGACGACGAGCTTCACGGCGGGCGCCGGGGGCTGCGGACGGCTCGCGAGCCAGGCGACGCCGGCGGCGTACGCGGTGAGGAAGAGGCCGAGTCCGAGGAGCAGTCCGGCGTCCACGCCGAGGAGTTCGCCGAGCGGTCCGGAGGCGAGGGCGTAGGCGAGGCCGTTGGCCCCGGTGACGACGGCGTCGAGGGCGAGGAAGCGGCGGAGCGCTGTGGCCGGCCGGGTGGTGCGGGCGAGACCGGTGAGCAGGGTCTGGGACATGGCGGATCACCCTCCAAGGGAAGTACGGGGGGACCCGGCGCCCGGGCGGAGTGCGCCGCCCGGGTTCCGGTGCTTCAGAGCTTGCCGCCGGGGGCCGGTGCGGGTCGATTACCTGAGAGGTCATGCCGGGGCGACGGTACGCGGCGGCGCGGCGGCCGATGTGGGCGCGGGGGCGGGGGTGCGGGGCTCGGGGTCGGGGCCCGGTCCGGAGGGGGTTCCGGAGGGCCGATCGGGGCGGGCGTGCCGGTCGGTCGAGGTCATCCGGTCAGCCTGGTACGCCCGGACGGCCGCCCGCGATCGGATTCCCGATGCCGGGGGGATCCGGCCGCCGGGCGGCCGGATCCCTCAGGGGTCAGCGGGCCGGGCGCTCCCGGCGCGGGGACGGGGACGGGGATTCCGTGATCGGCGCGGGCGCCGGTTCGGACCGGTGCTCGGCGGCGGGGGTGCGGCGGCTCCGGGCGGCCTCGGCGCGCAGCAGGGCCTGGAGGACGGCGTACGGATCGGTGGGCATGGCGGTGCTCCTCGCGGGGTGCGGGGTGGGTGGGTGAGGGCTGCTGGAGGCGGGGCCTGTCAGCAGCGCAGCACCACCCGCCGGTGCGAGGACGGCCGCGGGGCGGGTACGGGGACGGGGGCGCCGGCCCGTCGGGTGCGGCGGGCGTGGCGGCGGCGCGGGCGGGACGGCACGGGCCGGACGCGGGTCCGGCGCTGCCGGGTGCGGCCGGGAAGCCCCGTCTCGGCGGGCCCCGGCTCGTACGTCTCACCGGCCGGATCGGGCACGGCGGGCGCCCCGGCGGGCAGCGGCTCGGCCCCGGCCCCGGCCCCAGCCCCGACGAGGGCCCCCACCCGGCCGCCCGCGCCGAAGAGCGCGAGGACGAGCAGCACCCCGCAGCACAGCGCGAGGAGCCGCCGGACCCGCGCCGGACGCCCCGGCGAGGGGGCGGGGGCGGCGGGGGCGGCGGGGAGCCGGGGGGCGGGGGTCACGGTGATCCGTACTGCCCCGCGGGGTCGGTGGGTGCTCCGGGTGGGCGGGAGATCCGCCCTCCTGGGCTACGCCTCCGGGGCCGGATTCACCGCCTCGGCCGCACGGGCGGCCGTCGCGCGCTTGCGGGCGGACATCCAGGCGTACACGAGGACGCCGGCGAAGAGGAAGAGGACGCCCTGGTAGACGGCGGCGTAGCCGGAGCCGGCGACGAGCCAGAGGGAGAAGCCGAAGGCGGCGAGGGCGAGGACGGAGTCGCGGACGAGACGGGGAGGGTGGACGCGGTCCGTCCGGCCGGAGAGGAGGAAGTAGACCTGGGCGGCGGCGGAGAGCAGGTAGGGGACGGTCGCGGTGAAGGTGGTGACGAGGACCAGCATCTCGAAGACGCCGCTCGGGCCGGCCGTGTAGTTGTACACGGTCAGGAGGGAGGCGAGGACGACGGTCACGAGCACGCCGACGGTGGGCACTCCGCGCCGCTTCACGGTGAAGACCTGCGGGAAGAGTCCGTCGCGGGCGGCGGCGTACGGGGTCTGGGCGCTGAGCAGGGTCCAGCCGTTGAGGGCGCCGACCATGGAGACCAGGGCCATGCAGGCGACGGCGGCGCCGCCCCAGCTTCCGCCGAACATCAGGTTGACGGCGTCGGCGAAGGGGGCGCTGGAGGAGACGAGCGCGTCGTGCGGGACGGTGCCGAAGACGGAGACCATGGTGAGCAGGTACAGCGTGGCGGCGGCGAGGGTGCCGAGGACGGTGGCGCGGCCGACGTTGCGGCGCGGGTCGCGGACCTCGCCGGCGCTGACGGCGGCGGACTCGACGCCGAGGTAGCTGAAGAGCAGGATCGCAGCGGAGGCGGAGACCGCGCCGAGCGCGCTCTCGCCGCCGGCCCGGAAGGGGCCGAGGTTGGCGCTGTCGAAGAAGAAGAACCCGCCGACGGCGACGAGCAGCAGCGGCACGAACTTGAGCACGGTGGCGACGAGCTGGACGGCGCCGACGTACCGGGTCCCGGCGAGGTTGGCGAGGGCCGGCAGCCACTGGATGAGCAGGGCGGCGCCGATGGTGGCGGCCTTCGCCCCGTGGAGGGGCACGAGGACGTCGAGGTAGCCGACGGCGGCGACGGCGAGGGCCGCGTTGGAGACCCAGGCGGTGATCCAGTACGACCAGGCCGCGAGGAAGCCGGCGAAGTCGCCGAAGGCCTCGCGGGCGTAGACGTACGGGCCGCCGGTCATCGGGTGGCGGTGGGCGAGCCGGCCGAAGACGAGGGCGAGGGCGAGCGCGCCGAGGGTGAGGACGCCGAAGGCGACCAGGCTGATGGTGCCGAAGGGGGCGACGGAGGCGGGCAGCAGGAAGATGCCGCCGCCGATGATGTTGCCCATGACCAGGGCCGTCGCGATCGGGAGCCCGAAGCGGCGGGCGTGCTGCCGGCCGGGACCACCGGGCCCGTCGGTACCGTCCGTGGGGAGCGTCGGGGCCGGGGCGGCGGTGGGGGCCGTGTTCATGGGGTGGTGCGCCTTCCGTCGTGCGGTTCCGGACAAGGCTCCGGAACCGGACCATGGTCGGGTACGGCGAACACCCGTCCAAATCAGTGGTTTTTGTCCGGCGGGACCGGCCACTCCGCCGGAAGAACTGATTCCGTTTCCGTCGCGGACGGGGAAATCTCCGGAGCGTCCGCCGGGTCCGCGGACGGGCCGAGCGGCACCTGCGGCCCGTCGTCCTCGCGCAGCCAGCGCCGCAGCACCCGGTGCACCCGCTCGGCGCCCACCAGTTCCTCCCCCTCCGCGACCGGCGGCGACAGCTCCGGCGGCGACAGCAGGAAGGGGTGCGACTGCTCGCCGCCCAGACCGCCGTGCGAGCCGATCTGCTCCTCGAAGGCGTGCACGGCGCCGGTCGCCGGGTCGTACATCGAGTTCACCATCACGTCCGCGACGTGCGGGAAGCCGTCGGTGCGCCGCACCGCGTCGGCCGCGCCCCGGCCGAAGACCGCCAGCGGCCCGTCGTCGGCCAGCTCGGCCACCGGCACCTCCACGCCGTCCCCCGCAAGCACCACCGAACCGTGCGCCTCGCTCGCCACGAGCAGGAAGCCGATCCCCGGATGCCGGGCGAGGGTCCGCAGCAGCGCCGGATGACGCCGGTCGATCTCCTCCCTCGTCATCCGGCGCGGCACGTCCGGGAAGGAGACCAGGCCCAGGTTGCCGGAGGCGAGGACGACCGGCTCGGACGGCCGGGCGGGCAGCTCCCGCTCCGTCTCCTCGCCCGTCTCCACCGGCCGGTGCAGGGCGCTGCGCAGCGCGTCCCTGGCGGCGTCCCCGGCCTCCGCGCCGCTGCGGGTCCGGCCGGCCCGGCGCGACACCGGCAGCCCGCAGCCCGCCCGCACCAGATCCTTCAGCGTCAGCCCGTACGCGCCCTCGAAGGTCTCCCCCGGGCTCTGCCCGTGGTCCGAGAGGAGCACGATCCGGTACGGCCGCGGGGCGTGCTCGGCGACCCTGGCGATCAGCCCGACGGCCCGGTCGAGACGGCGCAGCACCTGGTCGGTGTCCCGGCCGCGCGGCCCCGAGTGGTGCGCCACCTCGTCGTACGCGACGAGGTCCGCGTAGACGGCGGTGCGACCGGCGAGCATGTCGCCCATCACCGCCGCGACCACCACGTCCCGCTCGACGACGGTCGCGAAGGCGCGCACGAAGGGGTACGTGCCGCCGCGCCGGATCCGGGGCGACTCGCGGCGCAGCCGGGCCCGGGTCGACTGGGCCACCTCGCGGACCACCTCGTTGACGAGGGAGCCGGCGGTACGGACCGCGTTCGCCGGATCGGAGAAGTACGCGAAGTAGCCGGCGCGCGAGCGGTTGCGGCGGCCCCGGCGCGCGGCGACCGTCAGGACCAGGGCCACCTCGTCGGCGCCGCCGCTGAACAGGTTGCCCCGGGAGGCGCCGTCCAGGCTGAGCAGACCGCCGTCGCCGGTGCGGCGCACCGCCCGGCGCTGCAGCTCCACGGCGCTCGCCGGCCGGTTCGACACCATCAGCCGCCCGGTGTCCTTCTCGTACCAGCGGAAGGCCGGCACGTCCTCGTTGCTGCCGTGCAGGATGCCGAGCTGGCTGGCGCCCGTCTGGCTCGACCAGTCCGTGCGCCACGGAGTGAGCCGGTACCCCGCCTCCAGCCACCCCGCCACCGTCGGCATCAGCCCGTCGTCGACGGCCCGCCGCAGCACCTCGTGGCCGACGCCGTCGAGCTGCAGGAAGACCGTGCCGGGCGCGGGCACCGGGACGGAGCGGGGGTCGCGGGGACGGGTCCGCCCCGTCAGCCGGTACAGCCGGCGGCGGTACGCGTCGTCGTCCCGCACGGCGAGCGCGGTCGACGTCGCGGACGCCACGGCGGACATCACGGCCGCGACGACGACGGCCGTCTCCGGGTCCGCCGCGCCCCGGCCGTCCGGGATCAGCCACAGCGCGACGAGCAGCAGCGAACCGTTCAGGAAGAACACGAGCAGTCCGAGGACCAGCGCGGGCACGAGGAGCAGGGCGCGGACGACGAGCGGCCAGACGAGCGCGGTCAGCAGACCGAAGGCGCCGGCGGCCCAGGCGGCGGTGAGGGCCGTACGGGTGAGGGTGTCGCCGTCCGGCGACTGCAGCTGGAAGTCGGGGAGCAGCGCGGCGAGCACGAGCAGGGTCGCGGTCGACACCGCCCACACGCTGACCACCCTGACGGCGGCCCGCCCCGCCCCGCGCCATCGCCCGTACCCCACGCCACCCGACCTTCCACCCAAACGTCCCCCCACCCTGACATACCTCCCCAGAATCGAACCCCGGGCACACCCCCCACCGCACACCCGCCGGCCACCCGTCGCGGGCCGCACCCGCCGCGCCTGCCGGCGCACGGCACCGGGCTCGCGCCCGGCCACTCCATCGTGAGCTGCACCCAGCGGGCCCGCCCGCGCACCGCACCGGGCTCACGCCCGACCACCCCGTCGTGAGCTGCACCCAGCGGGGTGTCGCCGCCGCCGTGTGGGCAGGTGTTCCGCAGGGCGGAACGGGTGGGCACACCCACGGTGCGGGTCCGCGTGTGCGGGGCGTTCAGGCGCGGGAACCTGGGCCCGGTTAGGGGCGCCGTCCGTTGTGCCCACCCTCCCCCAAGCTCTCGGCTTCGCTCGAGCAGGGGGGACCCCCATCGCCCCTGCGGAACGTATGCCCACAACGGGGGGCGACGGGCGCAGCCCGCAACGGGGGCCCGGGCGCGCCCGGCGGGGGGGGTCAGGTGCCGTCGTAGCCGGCGGTGGGCATGGAGAGGCGGCGGTGGACGGCGGCCTTGGCGGCGGAGTCGTAGAGGGGCAGCGGCCCGCCGGCCGTCTCGACCCGCACGCCCCGCCGCGCGCACTCCGCACGGAACTCCGGCACCGAGGTCAGCGCCCGCGCGAGCACCCGCTCGTTCGCCGCGACGAAGACGTCGACCTCGCCGGACTCGACGTCGGCCCAGAGCGCGTCGTGGTCGGGGCGGACGCCGTAGCAGTGGAGCTCGCGCGCGAGGACGTACCCCCGTTCCACCGCCCAGCGGGCGCACACCGCGTGCTGGGCGCGGGTGTCGACGAGGAAGGGGTCGGAATCGAGTTCTTCGAGCGGGGTCAGGCTGGCGATCGCCGCGACCCGGACGTCGTTCATGGGCCGACCCTACTGCCCGGCGCGGCCGCACGGGAGGGGCGCCGGGCCTCTACCCTCGGGAGGGAGAGAGCGCGGGCGAGGGAAGGGCGGCAGGCCGGTGGAGGTCACCTGGTGGGGGCACGCGACCTGCACGGTCGAGGACTCCGGGGTCCGGTTCCTCACCGACCCGCTGTTCGCCCGGCGCCTCGCGCATCTGCGGCGCCGCCGGGGCGCCCCGCCGCCGCCGGAGGCGACCGTGGCGGAGGCGGTGCTCGTGTCGCACCTGCACTCCGACCATCTGCACCTGCCGTCGCTCGCCCGCCTCGCGCCCGGCACCCGGCTGCTCGTGCCGCGCGGCGCGCCCGGAGCCGTACCGGGTCTGCGGAGGCTGGCGGCGGGGGCGGGGCTGCGGCTGACGGAGGTCGTACCGGGCGACGAGGTGACGGTGGAGGGCGTGACCGTGCGGGCGGTGCCGGCGCGGCACGACGGGCGGCGGCTGCCGTTCGGCCCGCACCGCTCCCCCGCCCTCGGGTACGTCGTCGAGGGCGAGGCGCGGACGTACTTCGCCGGGGACACCGGTCTGTTCGACGCGATGGCGGAGGAGGTCGGTCCGGTGGACGTGGCGCTGCTGCCGGTCGGCGGCTGGGGCCCGTACCTGGGGCAGGGGCATCTGGACGCGGGGCGGGCGGCGGAGGCGCTGGCCGCGCTGTCGCCGGCGGCGGCGGTACCGGTGCACTACGGCACGTACTGGCCGATCGGCCTGGACGGGGTGCGGCCGCACGAGTTCCACGCGCCGGGCGACGAGTTCGTGCGCCACGCGGCGCGCCTGGCGCCGAAGGTGACGGTGCACCGGCTCGCCCACGGCGAGCGGGTGCGGCCGGAGGTCGCCCGGTGACGGGTGGGGTGCTCGCCGCGGTCGGCGACCTGCCGCTGGAGTCGACGCAGCAGGCGGTCGGCTATCCGTCGCTGTTCCTCCTGGTGGCGCTGGGTGCCCTGGTGCCGGTGGTGCCGACGGGGGCGATCGTCAGCTCGGCGACGGTGGTCGCCTTCCACCAGTCGTCGCCGTTCTCCCTGCTCTTCGTCTTCCTGCTCGCCTCGTCCGCCGCCTTCCTCGGGGACCTGGCCCTCTACTGGCTGGGGCAGCGCGGCGTGCGGTCGCGGAACGGTTCGCGCTGGCTGGCGACCCTGCGCGCCCGGGTGACCCCGGACCGGCTCGCGCAGGCGCAGGAGCGGCTCGACACCCATCAGGTGTCGGTGCTCGTCCTGTCCCGGCTGGTCCCGGCGGGCCGCATCCCGGTCATGCTGGCCTGCCTGCTGGCCCGCATGCCGCTGCGCCGCTTCGCCCGCGGCGACTCGGCGGCCTGTCTGGCGTGGGCGGCGACGTACCAGCTCATCGGCATCCTCGGCGGTTCGCTCTTCCCCGAGCCCTGGCAGGGCGTGGTCGCCGCGGTCGGCCTGACCGTCCTGATCGGCGCGGCTCCGGCGGTGTGGCGACGGCTGCGGGGCGGCGACCGGGGCGGGGACGGGCGGGGCGGCGACCGGGGCGGGGACGGACGGGGCGGCGACCGGGGCGGTGACGGCGAGGGGCGGGACGGCGACCGGCCGGGCGGGCTACGGCACGAGGACGCGTGAGCCGCCGACCGGGAGGGTCCACAGGTCCTCGGCGGGCAGCCCGGCGTGCGCCCAGGCGGCGCGAACCCGGGTGAGGGGTTCCAGGACGGGTTCGGAGGAGAGGACGAAGGTGGCCCAGTGCATGGGTGCCATCCGGCGGGCGCCCAGGTCCTGGAGGGCGCGGACGGCCTCCTCGGGGTCGGTGTGGACGTCGCGGAGCCACCAGCGCGGGGCGTAGGCGCCGATGGGGAGGAGGGCGAGGTCGATGCCGGGGTGGCGGCGGCCGATCTCGGCGAACCAGTGGCCGTATCCGGTGTCCCCGGCGAAGTGGACGCGGTGCCCGGCGGGGTCGGTGAGCACCCAGCCGCCCCACAGGGAGCGGCAGGTGTCCAGGAGGGTGCGCTTGGACCAGTGGTGGGCGGGGACGAAGTCGAAGCGGACGCCGTCGAGTTCGGCCGCCTCCCACCAGTCGAGCTCGGTGACCCGGGTGAAGCCGCGGCGGACGAACCAGCGGCCGAGGCCGGCGGGGACGAGGACCGGGGTGGCGCGCGGGAGGCGGCGGAGGGTGGGGGCGTCGAGGTGGTCGAAGTGGTTGTGGCTGATGACGACGGCGTCGACCGGCGGCAGGTCCTCCCAGCGGACGCCGACCGGGGTGAGCCGGGCGGGCGTGCCGAGGATCCGGCGGGACCAGACGGGGTCGGTGAGGACGGTGAGCCCGCCGACCCGGAGGACCCAACTGGCGTGCCCGGCCCAGGTGACGGCGACCGTGGACGGCCCGGCGGGCGGCAGCGGCCCGGGTTCGAACGGCAGCAGGGGCGCGTCCCGGAGCCCCTCGGGGCGGGGTCGTACGGCCCCTTCGCGAGCGAGCCGCGCGAGCGCCCGCACACCGGGCAGGGGCGCGGTCAGCCGGTCGGCGAAGCTCCGGGGCCAGTCCACCCGCAACCGCCCGAGCGGCTGCAGCACCGAGGTGGGGAGGACGGCGGCCCCGGTCGGGCGGGGGTGGTCGGCGGTCGCGTCCGGGCGCGGGTGGTCGGGGGGCGCGGAGGCGTGGGGGTGGTCCGGGGGCGCGGACGCGTGGGCGTGGTCGGCGGGCGCGGACGCGTGGGGGTGATCGGCGGGCGCGGACGCCTGGGGGTGGTCGGCGGGCGCGGACGCGTGGGGGTGGTCGGCGGGCGCGGACCGGCGGGAGGTCTCCGCGGGCGCGGCCGGGCGCGAGGGGTCGGCGGGCGCGGTGCGGTGCGGGGCCTCGGGGGGCGCGGCCGGGGGCGGGGCCTGGGTGGCCGGGGCGGGGTCTGCCGTCCGTTCGGTCATCTGCGGGCTCCGTTCTGCGCGGTCGGGTGGGCCAGGTCGTCGAGGACGGCGGTGAGGGCGGCCAGGGCCCGTACCGTCTGGGGCAGTTGTTCGGGTTCGCGGGTGGCGAGGGTCTCGGCGCGTTCGGGCGGGGTGGCGCCGAGCAGCGGCCCGGTGGCGAGGCGGACGCGCAGGGCGCCGATCTCGTCGCCGAAGCGGTGGCCCCCGGGGGCGGGGGCGCCGAGCCGGTCGGTGAGGTACTGCTCCAGTTCCAGGGAGTCGGTGACGCCCCGGGCGGCGAGGCCGGCGCGGAGCGGGCCGAGGTCGGCGTAGAGGTGGCGGCCGGCCTGCGGGGGCCGGGCGAGGGCTCCGGCGGCGAGGACGGCGCGGTGTGCGGCGGCGGCGAGCCGGCCGTGGACGGCGGCGGCGCGCAGGGCCGGTACGAGGACGTCTTCGGGTTCGTCGAGGGCGTGGGCGACGGCGGGCGCGACGGGGGCGGGGAGCACGGCGCCGAGGGCGGTGAGGACGTCGAGGGCACGGGCGCGCGGGTCGCCGTACCGGTCGGCGCGGGTGGGACCGGTGGGCGGGAAGCGGGCGACGGCGCAGGGCCAGGAGGCGGGGACGAGTCCGCCGCCGGCGAGGTCGGCGAGGACGGTGACGTCGTCGGGGCACATCTCGGCGGGGCTGAGCAGGACGGTGTCGCGGGGGTGGTGGAGGGTGTCGCGCCAGGTCTCGTCGCTGATGACGTGGAGGCCCTCGGCGACGGCGGCCTCGCAGCTCTCGCGGACGAGTTCGGGCGGGGGGACGGTGGCGGTCGGGTCGTCGGCGACGGAGAGCAGCAGCACCCGGGGGTCGCCGCCCTCGGCGCGGACCCGGCGGACGGTCTCCAGGAGTGCGTACGGGTCGGGGACGCCGCCCGCCTCGGCGGTGGTCGGCACGTGGTACGCGGGCCGGCCGAGCAGCCGGATCTGCGGGGTCCACCAGGCGGGGCAGGGCCGGGGCAGCAGCACGTCGCCGCCGTGCGCGGCGAGGAGGGCGAGGAGCAGGGCGGGGGCGCCGGGGGCGGCGAGGGAGTCCTCGGCGTGGCCGCGCAGGCCGCGGCGCCACCAGTAGCCGGCGGCCGCCTCGCGCAGCACGGGTCCGCCGCCGGGCGGTTCGGGGTCGGTCCGGCCGGCGGCGGCCGCGAGGAGGGCGGCGAGTCCCGGGGGGACGGGCCGGCCGCTCTCGGGCACGGGGGGTCCGTAGCGCACCGGGCCGCGGCCTTCCGGAGCCGTCTCCCGCATGTCCCGCACCTCCTGAGCGCGCGGGGCTCCGGGTACGGCAGCCCCGTGCCCTTTATACGGAGGTTCGCCCCCGTCCGCCCGTTCAGGCGACGGTGATCGGGTGACGGACGACGGCGTCGACGAGGTAGCCCTGGGTGTTGTGGACGGCGGTGTCGGGCTGGATGTTCCGGGCGACGGCGGTGGTGCGGGAGAGGGAGGTGGCGGGTCCGCCCTGGAGGCGGGCTGCGTGCCGGGTAGCCCCGCCGTCGGTGGAGACGTCGACGGAGCGGACGGGCGCGTGCGCGGACCAGGCGCGGCCGGTGAGCCGGTGGATCCTGCCCGCTTCCGGTGGTGGCGCCGAAGGGCGCTGGAAGCCGGGCTTGAAGGCCCGGCGGGCGATCGGGGCGCTGCCGCCGGCCGGGTGGGGCTCCCCGAAGAGGCGGTACCAGTCGGTGGACCAGGGGCTGGCGAGGGGGCGGATGGAGACCTCGATGTCGCCGAGCCACGTGACGGAGGCGACGCCGCCCCAGTGCGGCACGATGAGCCGGACGGGGCGCCCGTGGTCGTACGGGAGGGGCTCGCCGTTCATCTCGTACGCGAGGATCACGTCGCCCAGCGCCTTGGCGGCCGGCAGCGGGCGGCGGCGGGCGGCCGTGGTCGGCGCCACCGGAGACGTACGGGTCGTCCAGGCCGCGCGGCAGCAGGCCGACGGCGTCGTGGGCGAGTCCGGCGCGGCGCAGCACCTCGACGAGGCGGACGCCGCGCCCCGCGGGCGGCGCCGACGGCGCCGAGCGTCCGGGCGATGCCGGGGACGGGCCATCCCTGCCGGGTGGCGTAGAGGCTGCGGCCGTTACCGACGCATTCGACGAGGGCCGTCCGGGTGACGGAGGGCAGGTCGCGGAGCTGCCCGTGGATGAAGCGGACAGGGGCGCGGCCGTGGAGGCCGTGGAGGCCGTCGCCCCGGAGGGTGAGCCGCCAGTCGGCGGCGTCGAGAACCGGGGGGGGGAGGTGTGGTTGCGGGCGAAGAAGCGGTCGGCGGGGTGAGGAACCCGGTGCCGCCGAAGGCGTCGAACCGGGCTTCGGCGTTGGTGCCGCGCACGGTGAAGTGGGCGTCGGGCAGCGGCTTGACGATGCCGGGCGCGGCGGAGGAGAGCGTGGGGGTGGCGGCGGAGGCCGGGGGCGGAGGCGCCGGGTACGACGGCGGGGCCGGGTCAGAGGTGTTCGGGGGGCGGGCGTGAGCGGGTGCGACACCGGCGGATGCGGCGCAAGCGGGTGCGGTGCGGACGAGTGCGGTACGGGCGGATGCGGTACGGGGCTCCTCGGCACGGTCACGGGTCGGTCCGCCGGGCGGGCGGCGGGCCGATCGTAGGCGCGTGCGGGGCGCCGCGGCCGGGGTGGCGGGGTTCCGTTCACGAGGCTGTCACGAGGACGGCCGAGAAGGACACGGCGGCGGCCCGGTTCCCCCCACGGTCCGGGCCGCCCCGCGCGGCACGCGCCCCCGTTGCGCGTCCCCCCACACGGAACGATATAGAAGTCGTTTCTAGAAACCAACTTCAATCCCTCCACTTCTCGTCACGACCCGGCGAGAAGCCGCCCGAACTCCCCTCGATTCCACGAGCGTTCACCACCCTCCTCTCCACCGAGCGAGTCCACATACCAAGACAGCAGTCTCACTATCCGGTGATCGGTCGTACGGTGGACCCACCACCCACACCGAGGGAGTCGGTTCCATGACGCAGCAGCAGCCCGTCGTCTACACCCATGGCCACCACGAGTCGGTCCTCCGTTCCCACACCTGGCGCACGGCCGCCAACTCGGCGGCGTACCTGCTGGGCGAAGTGCGCCCGGGGCTCGACGTGCTGGACGTCGGCTGCGGGCCCGGCACGATCACCGCCGACCTGGCAGCGCTGGTCACCCCGGGGCGGGTGACCGCCGTGGACACCTCCGAGGAGGTCCTGGACAAGGCGCGCGCTACGGCCACCGAACGGGGCCTGGAGAACGTGGAGTTCAAGGTGGCGGACGTCCATTCACTGGACTTCCCCGACGACTCCTTCGACGTCGTCCACGCCCACCAGGTGCTCCAGCACGTGGGCGACCCGGTGGGCGCGCTGCGCGAGATGCGCCGTGTCTGCCGGCCCGGCGGGATCGTCGCGGCCCGCGACAGCGACTACGGCGCGTTCGCCTGGTATCCCGAACTGCCCGTCCTGGACGGGTGGTTGGAGCTCTACCACCGGGTGGCGCGCGCCAACGGCGGCGAACCGGACGCCGGGCGGCGGCTGTTCGCCTGGGCGCTGAGCGCCGGACTCTCCGACGTCTCCGTCACGACGAGCGCCTGGACCTTCACCACCCCCGAGGAGCGGGCCTGGTGGAGCGGCCTGTGGGCGGACCGCACCACGACCTCCTCTTACGCGGACCTGGCGGTCGGGGGCGGCCACGCCACCCGGGCCGGGTTGGCGGAGATCGCCGCGGCCTGGCGCGAGTGGGGCGCCCGGGAGGACGCCTGCTTCATGGTGCCGCACGGCGAGATCCTCTGCCGCGTCTCCTGAGCCGGGAATATTGGCGCGCGCCCGGTGCAGCCCCCTGCCTAGGGTGGAGGGTCGTCCGCCGTCGGGGCGGGCACCGGGAGCGCCACGGGAGTACGAGAGATGGGCACGCCACACACCTACCGGGTCATCGTGCGGGGCACCTTCGACGGGCTGACGCCGGAGAGCCGGGAGCAGCTGCTCGCCGGGGTGGAGGAGCACGGCCTGGCGGCGATGCGGTTCACCGAGGAGGGCTCGCTCACCTACGACCGGGCGCTGAAGCACTTCTCGTACCGGCTGGTGGTCGTGTCGGACGCCGAGGACGGCGACGAGATGGCCGGGACGCTCGCCGAGGAGCGGGTGGAGGCCGCGCTGGCCGCGCTCGGGCACGGCTACCGGGGGCTGAGGTCCACGGTGACCGACCTCGACACGATGAAGATCAACCGCAAGGGTCGGTGATCGCCCAGCGCTCGTGGTCCCGCCAGGCGCCGTCGATGAACAGCATCGCCGGGGAGAAACCCTCCAGGCGGAAGCCGGCCCGGCGGACCAGGGCGCGCGAAGGGGCGTTGCCCGGCTGGATGTTGGCCTCCAGGCGGTGCAGTCCCATCGGTCCGAAGGCGTGGGCCAGAAGGAGGCCGAGGGCCTCCCCCATCAGGCCGCGCCCGGCGGCGTGCGCGAAGGCGCCGTAGCCGAGGGCGCCGCTGCGGAAGGCTCCGCGGACGATGTTGTTGACGGTGAGGAAGCCGGCGATGCGGCCCGCCTCGCCGTGCTCGCGGCCGTGCTCGCAGACGAGGAAGCCCGCCCGGGCCGGCTCCTCGATCAGGGCGCCCGCGTAGGCGGCGTAGTGCTCGGCCGTCCGGGGCGGGAACAGCCACGGGCGGTGCAGGGCGACGCTCTCCTCGGCCCGGGCGGTGAACTCCTCGGCGTCGTCGAGGCTGAACGGCCGCAGCCCCACGCGGGGCCCGGCCGCGAGGAATTGGTCGAGTCCGTCGGGCATGCGCCCATGCTAACCGGCCCCGACCCGGGCGAGCGCCCGGACCAACCGCCCCCCGGCCCAGACCGGTCCGGTCAACAGACACCCGGACCAACCGACCCCCGAACCAGGCCGATCCGGTCAAGCAAACACCCGGACCAACCGACCCCCGGACCAGCCCGAACCGATCGGGCAGACACCCAGGCCGACGCGGCCGAACCAGCCCGGTCCAGATCGGTTCGACCCAGCTCGGTTCGGCTCGGTTCGGTTCGGCTCGGTTCGGTACGGTTCGGGCTCAGCCCAGCTCGGCCCGGCTCAACCCGACTCAGCCCGGCCCGACTCGGCCCAGCCCGGCTCAACCGGGCTCAACCCGGCTCAACTCGGCTCAGCCCAGCCCGGCTCGGTCCGGCTCAGCCCAGCCCAGCTCGACCCAGCCCAGCTCGGCCCGACTCAGCCCGGCTCGGGCGCAGCCCAGCCCGACTCGGCCCGGCTCGGCTCAGCCCGGCTGGCCCGACTCAGTCCAGCCCCGCTTGGCCCGACTCAGCCCAGCCCAGCCCAGCCCAGCCCGGCCAGGCCCGGCTCGGGCTCGGCTCGACCCGGCTCTGCCGGGCTCGGCCCGGCTCGACGGTGCTGGGCTCGACCCACCGGTCGGACCGCCCCGGAGGCGGAGGCGGCCGGCGCCGGCCGCCTCCCGGCCGTACGCCCTCCGGTCCCGCGCCCGGCCCGCCCCGCCCCGCCCGGCACGGCCCCGCCCGGCACGGCCCCGCCCGGCACGGCCCCGCGCCCGCGCCCGCGTTCGCTCAGCGGCGGGCCGTCGTCACGCGGACCGGGCAGGGTTCGCCCTTGCGGAGGACGCCGATGACGACCGTGGTGCGGCGGTCGAGGTCCGTCCCGGCGGCGGGGTACTGGGTGCAGACGCGCCAGCGCGGCGGCCACAGGACCCGTCGGTCCCGGCCGCTCGCGTCGTGGACGTCGAGCCGGATGCGGTGGTCCAGACGGGTGAAGACCCGCCACAGGCCGCCGCCCAGGAAGTCCGGCATCGGCGGCCGCGCGCCGGCCGCCGCCCGCCGGGCCCGCCGGGTGTCGGTGTCGCCCGCCGCCCCGGCCGCCACGGCGGCGAGGGCAAGGGCCGCGCCCGCCCCGATCAGGGCGCCGCGCTTCACTTGCCCCTCCTCGGGCCCCTCCGGGCCGCGTACCAGCCGCAGGCCGCGCCGAGCAGCGCGGTCGCGAGGAGGGCGAGGTAGAGCGGCATCGTCACCTCGGGGATGAGCAGCCGGATCTTGACGTCGCGGGTGTTCTCGAAGATGAAGACGAGCAGGAGGACCGCGACGACCGCCATCCCGATCCGTCCGGGGGTGACGGCGCCGAGCCTGTCACCTCTCCGCGTGCCCGCCGTGTCCTTGGGACTCATGCCCGCCGCCTCCTCCGTCGTCCGTCACGGGCGTACCCGTGGGACCAGAATGGGGGGACCGGCACGTCGAAGGGGCGGTGGACGACGCCGTCCGGGTGACTTGTCAGACAACCAGGACCGTTACGGTGGTGGGGACCGGGCGCGGGACGAGACGGCACGAGGAGGGGCCTTGGCGGCCAGCGGGCACCGGCGGCGACCTGTGGTGGCGCTCTACGAGCGGATCGCGGACGCCGTCCACGACGGCACCTATCCGCCCGGCTCCACCCTCCCCTCCGAGCCGAAGCTCGCCGCCGAGCTGGGCGTGAGCCGGCCCGCGCTGCGGGAGGCGCTGCTGCTGCTCCAGGAGGACGGGCTGCTGACCGTGCGCCGGGGCGTGGGCCGGACCGTGAACGCGCGGCCGCCGCGCCGGGGCTTCGAGCAGGTCCAGCCGCTGGAGGAGCTGATCGGCGGCGGCGCCGGGCCGCGCGTGCGGGCCCTGCTGCGCACGGTGGAGGAGCCCACCGACTTCACCACCCAGCACCTGCTGGCCCCGGCCCGCGCCGAACTGCGGTTCTGGGAGTCGGTGCTCGGCGGCGAGGCCGGACCCGCGGCGCTCTGCCACGAGTGGGCGGCCGACGACGAGGTCCTGGACCGGGTCCACCCGGCCTTCGCCGCCGCCCTGCGGGAGTGCGGTTCCGCGCCGGCGGCGGACCCCGCCGTGTCGATGCTGTCGGTCCTGCTCGGCGCCTCCCGCGAGGTCGCCCTGCACGCCCACAGCGGGATCACGGCCACCCTCCTCGGGCGACGCCGCGGCGAGCAGCTGGGCCGCCCCGCCGACACCCCCGCCGTCCTGGTCACCCAGGTCGTCCGGGTCGGGGACCTGCCCGTCCTGGCCGCCAAGCACATGCTGCCGACGGGCGCGCCCGCCCTCCCGGTCCTCCAGTCCCACTGAGCCCCGACCCGACCGCCCCGCCCCGATGGCCCGCGACCAGGGCCGGGGCCGGTGGGCCGGGGCGGGCGCGGGACGACCGCCCTCGGAGCCGTACGGAATCGTTCTTCCGGCATCCGTCTCCCTGCCGGGCGGGGCATGACGTACACTTCCCGGCCATGCACTTGTCTGACAACCCTGCCACGCCTGCCCGGGCCGCCGTCTCCGACTGGATCCGCCGCGCCCCGAAGGCCGTCCTCCACGACCACCTCGACGGCGGGCTCCGCCCGGCCACCATCGTCGAGCTGGCCCGGGAGTGCGGCTACACCGCGCTGCCGACCGAGGACCCGGCCGAGCTCGCGGTCTGGTTCCGGGACGCCGCCGACTCCGGCTCGCTGGAGCGCTACCTGGAGACCTTCGCCCACACCTGCGCGGTCATGCAGACCCGCGAGGCGCTGGTCAGGATCGCCGCCGAGTGCGCCGAGGACCTGGCGGCCGACGGGGTCGTCTACGCCGAGGTCCGGTACGCCCCCGAGCAGCACCTGGAGGCCGGCCTCACCCTCGACGAGGTCGTCGCGGCCGTCAACGACGGCTTCCGCGAGGGCGAGCGCAGGACCGGCGGCCGGATCACCGTCCGCGCCCTGCTCACCGGCATGCGGCACACCGACCGCTCCCTGGAGATCGCCGAGCTGACCGTCGCCCACCGCGACAACGGCGTCGCCGGCTTCGACATCGCCGGCGGCGAGATCGGCAACCCGCCGGCCCGCCACCTGGCCGCCTTCCAGCACCTGAAGCGGGAGAACTGCCACTTCACGATCCACGCGGGCGAGGCCGTCGGCGCGGAGTCGATCCACGAGGCCGTGCAGGTCTGCGGAACCGAGCGGATCGGCCACGGCGTGCGGATCACCGACGACATCGCCGAGGACGGCACGCTCGGCCGGCTCGCCTCCTACGTCCGCGACAACCGGATCGCCCTGGAGGTCTGCCCGACCTCCAACCTCCAGACCGGCGCGGCCAAGGACTACGGCTCGCACCCGATCGACGAGCTGCGCCGACTCGGGTTCAGGATCACCCTGAACACCGACAACCGGCTGGTCTCCGGCACCACCATGAGCGAGGAGTTCCAGCACATGGCGGACGCCTTCGGGTACGGCCCCGAGGTCTTCGAGGAGTTCACGGTCGCCGCCCTGGAGGCCGCCTTCCTGCCGCTGCCCGAGCGCGAGCGCCTCATCGAGGAGCTCGTGCGCCCGGGGTACGCGGCGCTCTGACGGAACGGACCGGCCGCGGGAAGGGAGGGCGGCGGCGGCCGCCCTCCCCGATGGAAGAATGGCGGCCATGACAGCTGCTGAGGAGTTCAGGCCCGAGTCGGAGCGGATCACGCGCACCCTGCGCGACCAGATCATCGACGGGACCCGGGCCCCCGGCAGCCGGCTGGTCGAGCGGGAGATCGCGGCCGAGCTGGACGTGAGCCGGCTCCCGGTCCGCGACGCCCTGCGGGACCTGGTGAACGAGGGGCTCGTGACGCCCCGGCCGCGCACTTGGGCCGTGGTCCGCGAGTTCACCGCCTCGGACATCGCCGACCTCGTCGAGGTGCGGTCCGCCCTGGAGATCCTCGCCTTCCGGCTCGCCGCCCAGCGCCGCACCCGCGCGGGCCTCGCCAAGCTGCGCGCCGTCCTCGACGCCGAGCAGGCGGCGGCGGCGCGCGGCGACGGCCCGGAGGCGCGGCGGGCCGCCGCGGACTTCCACGAGACGGTCACCGAACTCGCCGACAACGCCCTGCTCAACGAGTTGGAGGGCACCCTGCGCAGCCGCATGCGGTGGCTGCTCGGGCAGCACGACGACTTCACCGTCGTGGCCGAGGAGCACGAGGAGCTGTTCCGCGGGATCGAGGCGCGGGACGTCGAGCGCGTCGAGGAGCTGGCACTGCACCACCTGGAGACGAGCCAGAGCAAGGCGGCGGAGCACCAGCGGCGACTGGCGGCGGAATAGCCGCCCTCCGCCCTGCGCGGGGCGGTCGTCAGAGCAGGGCGGGTACGTCGAAGGTGAGCGTGCCCGCGTCGGCGTCGAGGACGGCCGGGACGCCGAGCGGCACGGTCGGCGCGGCGGGGTCGTGGCCGAAGCCCAGCCCCTCCACGACCGGCACCCCCAGGCCGCCGAGCCGGTCGGCGAGGAGCGCGCGGACCTCCTCGTAGGGTCCGCACTCCTCCCAGGAGCCGAGGGCGATCCCGGCGACGCCGTCGAGCCAGCCGGAACGCAGCAGTTGGGTGAGGATCCGGTCGAGGCGGTACGGCTCCTCCCCGACGTCCTCCAGGAGGAGCAGCCCGCCGCGGGCGGAGGCTCTGGCGTGCGGGGTGCCGAGGTCGGCGGCGAGCAGGCTGGCGCAGCCGCCGAGGGTGACGCCGGCGGCCCGGCCCGGCACCAGCGTGGTCCCCGTCGCCGGGGTCCGTACCGTCTCGGGCGCGAAGAGCGCGGCGCGCAGGGACTCCCGGGTGCGGGGCTCGCCGAGGAAGGCGGCGGTCGCGATCATCGGGCCGTGCAGGGTGGCGAACCCGGCGCGGACGGCGAAGGCCTCGTGCAGGACGGTGGCGTCGCTGTAGCCGATGAAGGGCTTGGGGCCGGCCGCGCGGATCGCCGGCCAGTCCACCAGGTCGACCATCCGCTGGGCGCCGTAGCCGCCGCGCGCGCAGATGACGGCGGCGACGGAGGGGTCGGTGTACGCCTCCGTGAGGTCGCGGGCCCGGGCCTCGTCGGCGCCCGCGAGGTGGCCGAGGGCCGGGTGGGTGTCGCGGACGTGCGGGGCGACGACCGGTTCGAGGCCGAAGCCGCGCAGCAGGTCGAGGCCGGTGCGGAGCCGGTCCTCGGGGATGGGTCCGCTGGTGGCGACGACGGCGATCCGGTCGCCGGGGCGCAGTCGGCCGGGCCGGGCGAGCGCCGGCACCGGGTCGGCGGGCACGGTGGTCATGTGCGCACCTCCAGTTCCGGCACGTCGGGCCGCTCGAAGCCGAAGACGCGTGCGTAGAGGGCGAGTTCGGCCTCCAGTGCGCGGATCATGGTGTCGGCGTGCCGGAAGCCGTGGCCTTCGCCGGGGAAGGCGAGGTAGGCGTGCGGGACGCCCCGGCCGGCGGCGCGGGCGAGGAACCGCTCGGCCTGGGCGGGCAGGCAGATGACGTCGTCGAGGCCCTGAAGGAGGAGGAAGGGGGCGGTGATCCGGTCGACGTGTTCGACCGGGGAGCGCTCCGCGTACCGCTCGGGCACCTCGTCGAGGCGGCCGACGAGGCCGTCGAGGTAGCGGGACTCGAAGTCGTGGGTCTCGTCGGCCCAGCCCCTCAGGTCGAGGACGGGGTAGATGATCGTGCCGCAGGCGTAGACGTCGGTGCGGACGAGGGAGGCGGCGCTGGTCCAGCCGCCGGCGCTGCCGCCGCGGATCGCGAGCCGTGCGGGGTCGGCGGTGCCCTCGGCGGCGAGGGCGGCGGCGACGGCGGCGCAGTCCTCGACGTCGACGACGCCCCACTCGCCGCGCAGCCGCTCCCGGTAGGCGCGGCCGTAGCCGGTGGAGCCGCCGTAGTTGACGTCGGCGACGCCGATGCCTCGGGAGGTGAAGTAGGCGGTCTCCAGGTCGAGGACGAGGGCGGAGTGGCCGGTGGGGCCGCCGTGGGCGCGGATGACGTAGGGCGGGAGCTCGCCCGCGGGGCCGGTGGTGGCGGGGTTGCGCGGCGGGTGGACGTACGCGTGGATGTCGCGCCCGCCGGGTCCGGTGAAGGTGCGGACGACGGGCTCGGGGTAGTGGGCGGGGTCGACCCGGTCGGTGTGCGGGGAGCCGATGACGCGGGTGCGCCCGGTGCGGGTGTCGAGTTCGACGATCTCGTGGCGCCGGTGCGCTCCGGCGGCGACGCCGAGGACGCGGGTGCCGTGGACGGCGAGGGTGGCGCTCCAGACGGTCCAGGGCCCGGGGGCGTCGGCGAGGGTGCCGGTGTCGGGGTCGAGGATGCCGAGGACGGCGTCGCCCCGGCCGTGGAGGACGGCGACGGGCCCGGTCTCCAGGGCCTTGAACCAGGTGAGGCCGGTCTGCCAGAGGGGTCCGGCGAACTCCTCCTCGCGGGGGCAGAGCGCGGCGAGCGGTCCGAGGGTGCCGTCGGCGGCCACCTCGGCCCGGTAGAGGTTCCACCAGCCGGTGCGGTCGCTCGCGAGGAGCAGCCGGCCCGCCGCGTCCCAGTCGGCCTGCGGCACCGATTCCTCCGGTCCGCCGGCGACGGTCCTGGCGTCCTTGAGGGTGCCGTCGGCGGCGATCTCGGCGAGGACGGCCTCGGTGCCGTCCCACGGCATCCGGGGGTGGTCCCAGCCGAGCCAGACGGCCCGCCGCCCGTCGGGGGAGATCCGGGGGCCGGTGACGAACCGGTGGCGTCCGTCGGAGAGTTCGCGGACGGCGGCCCGGTCGTCGGCGGCGGAGCCGTCGAGCGGGACGGCGGCGAGGACCCGGCGGACGTCGGTGGGCGCGGGGCCGGTGAACTCCTCCAGGACGCACCAGACCTCGCCGCGCCCGGGCACGATCACCGGGTCGGTCCAGCGCAGCCCGCCGCCGAGCCCGGAGACGGGGGTGAGCGGCCGGGGCTCCGCGTCCGGCCGGGCGTCGGGCTCGTAGGCGTACAGCCGCTGGTCGGGGAAGTGGCCGAAGACCACGAGGGGCCCTCCGGCGGGCCGTTCGGCGGCGGCCCAGGGGCGGCCGCCGTATTCGAGGACGCGGTTGCGGACGTTCCATGGCGCGGGCAGCAGGGTCTCCTCGGTGCCGTCGGCGCGCCGTCGGACGAGGGTCCTGCGGCCGCCTTCGGTGGGCCGGGGCGCGGTCCACCACACCTCGTCGCCGACGGCGGCCAGATGATCGGGCCGTCCGTCGTCGCCGGCGGCGAGCGCGGCGGTGACGGGCGACGGCCAGCTGCCGTAGGCGGCCGTGTTCTGCATCCTCGAATCCCCCCAGGGTTCCGGTCGGGTCCTACGCGGTCTTCAGGTAGTGGTCGAGCACCCGCACGCCGAAGTGCAGGGCGTCGACGGGGACGCGTTCGTCGACGCCGTGGAAGAGCGCGCCGTAGTCCAGGCCCGGGGGCAGCTTCAGCGGTGAGAAGCCGTAGCCGGTGATGCCGAGCCGGGAGAACTGCTTGGCGTCGGTGCCGCCGGACATGGTGAAGGGCAGGGTGTGCCCGTCCGGGTCGAAGCGCTCGACGGCGGCCCGCAGCTTGGCGAAGGTCGGGGTGTCGACGGGTGCTTCGAGGGGCACCTCGCGGTGGTGGAACTCCCACTCGACGTCCGGCCCGGTGAGCAGGTCCATGGTGGCCGCGAACTCGTCCTCGGTGCCGGGCAGCATCCGCCCGTCGACGTAGGCGACGGCCTGACCGGGGATGACGTTGCACTTGTACCCGGCCTGGAGCATCGTCGGGTTGGCGCTGTTGCGGACGGTGGCCTCGACGAGGGCGGCGGCCGGTCCCAGCTTGTCGAGCAGGAGCGGCACGTCGAGCTCGGGGTCGCCGGTGTCGATCTCGATGCCGTGCAGCGCGGCCAGTTCGGTGAGGGCGGCGCGGACGGTGGCGGTGAGCCGCACGGGCCACGCGTGGGCGCCGATGCGGGCGACGGCGGCGGCGAGGCGGGTGACCGCGTTCGCCTCGTTGACCTTGGAGCCGTGGCCGGCGCGGCCGTGGGCGGTGAGCCTGAGCCAGGCGGTGCCCCGCTCCCCCGCCCCGATCGGGTACAGCGTCATGCCGGGGTGCGGGTGGAAGCTGAAGGCGCCGGACTCGCTGATGCCCTCGGTGCAGCCCTCGAAGAGCGCGGCGTGCCGGTCGGCGAGGAAGCCGGAGCCGTCCTCTGCGCTGTCCTCCTCGTCGGCGGTGTAGGCGAGGACGATGTCTCGGCGCGGCCGGATCCCCTGGCGGGCCCAGGAGCGGGCGACGGCGAGGACCATCGCGTCCATGTTCTTCATGTCGACGGCGCCGCGCCCCCAGACGACGCCGTCGCGGACCTCCCCGGAGAACGGGTGGACGGTCCACTCGGCCGGGTCGGCGGGCACGACGTCGAGGTGGCCGTGGACGAGGAGCGCGGGCGCGGTGGGGTCGGTGCCGGGGATGCGGGCGACCACGTTGGTCCGGCCGGGGGTGCGCTCCAGGAGGGTCGGTTCGAGCCCGGCGTCGGCGAGCCGTTCGGCGACGTACTCGGCGGCGGGGCGCTCGCGGCAGTCGCCGCCGCCGCGGTTGGTGGTGTCGACGCGGATCAGGTCGGAGGTGAAGGCGACGACCTCGTCGAGCGCCTTCGCGTCGGGCCCCGCGGGGGACGTCGTGCCGTCGGGGGACGACGTGCGGTCGGGGGACGACGTGCGGTCCGGGGACGTGCTGTCGGGGGACGTGCTGCTAGCCATACTGCTCCTCCACGGCGGCCGAGACGATCGTCGTGACCGCTTTGAACGTGCGAATCGCCTCGTACATCGTCGCGCTGGTGTAGGCGACGCGCCGCTCGCCGCTGCGCGCCACGCCGGGAACCACCGTGGCGGCGGCGCCCAGGTGTTCCGCGTCGAACTCCACCTGGACGGTGTGCGGCCCGGCGTGCACCGGCTCGTGACGGACCGCCAGGGCGGCGGCCTCACGGGCGGCGGCCCGGATGTCGGCGGCGGTGCGGGCCGGCGTCCGGCACACCGCCGCGTACCGGGAGACGTGGTCCTTGACGGCGACCTTGAGCGCCTCGGGCGCGTAGTCGAGGGCGTCCTCGCAGGTCAGGTCGTCGCCGGTGACGAGGACGACGGGGACGCCGTACTCGGCGACCACATGCGCGTTGAGCACCCCCTCGCTCGCCCGGAGGCCGTTCAGCCAGACGCCCGTGATCGAGTTGGCGAGGTAGGTGTGGGCGAGGACGCCCTCCGCGCCGGCGCCCGTGTGGTAGCCGACGAACGCGATCCCGTCGACGTCCCCGTGCTGGACGCCCTCGACCATCGACAGCGACTTGTGCCGGCCGGTGAGCATCTGGACGCGCTCGTCCAGCTGCTCCAGGAGCAGGTTCCGCATCGTCCAGTGCGCCTCGTTCACCAGCACCTCGTCGGCGCCGCCGTCGAGGAAGCCGAGCGCCGCCGCGTTCACGTCCGAGGTGAACATCGGGCGGCAGCGCTCCCACTGGGGCGTGCCGGGCAGCACGTCGGCCGGCCAGGTGACGCCGGTGGCGCCCTCCATGTCGGCGCTGATGAGGATCTTCATGACTGGCACCGTACGCTCCGCCCGGCGGCCGTACCACCCCTGTGGATAACTGTCGTTGGAGTGGACCAATGCTGTCGCCAGGGGCGGTATACCGGCACGTCAGGGCCGTTGTGCGAAGGTCCTCGGATCGGTCTCGGCCATGCGGCGCAGCGCTTCGGCGGCGCGCTGCGCGGGCGGTCTCCCGTCGTCGGGCAGGTGCCACCGGAACTGGCGCGGCTCGCCGGGGCCTTCCAGGGGCGGTCCGGTGAAGGTGACGACGGTCGTGTCGGGGTCCTTGTAGTACGTGCTGATCCAACCCTGCCGCAGTCCCCAGCGGGTGAGGAGTCCGGGCCGGTCGCGGAGGCCCGCGGTGATCAGACGGGCGGTGTGCCGGGCCGGCCAGGTCCAGGCGCGGTCGTGCTCGGCGCGGGCGATCTCGGCGTCGTAGGCCTCGGCGTCGAAGCGGTACGCGGGGAGTTCCGGCGGCCGGCCGGGCCGCCGCCAGCCGTCCCACACCACGTGCGGGCCCTCGCGGCGGACGGTGACGTACAGGGCGCCGCAGCAGGCCTCGGCGCAGGAGGTGACGCCGAGCCGCACGGGGTGGGGCTCGGCGCCTGCCCGCAGGGCGCCCGGGTCGAGGAGCTCTTCGGGGGTGTCGCCCCGCCCCTGCGGGAAGGCGACGGGCAGGACCGGGCGCCCGTCGACCAGGATCCGGGTCTCGACGGCGGTCGGCCCGGCCGGGTCGGCGACGGCGACCTCGATCCGCAGCCCGGGCACCGGGTCCGGGCCCGCCGCCCCGCGGAGGTGCCGGGCGGTGCGCCGGATCCAGTCGGCGCGCCGTCCCTCCGACCCGGGTTCGCGCACCGCGTCCAGGAGCTGTCCGAGGACCGCCTCACGGCGGCCGGCCGGCCAGTCGAGCAGGTGGGCGGCGCCGCTGTGGAGGTCCTGGGCGAGGGTGAGCAGCCGGGCCTGGTGGCCGGGGTCCGGGGGCAGCAGGTGGGCGCGGGCGGCCAGCGTCCCGTAGAGGGCGGGGGCGTCGGCGTACGCGAGGATCTCGATCCCGTGGTCGCCCTGGGTGACCGTCCGGGCGAGGAGCCGCAGGGCCTGGCCGAGGAGTCCGGTGTCCTCGGGCGCCCGGCCGAGGAGGTCCGCGAGCCGGGTGGCCTCGGCAACGCGCCGGGCCTCGTCCGGCCCCATGCGCCGGTCGTTCGGAGCGAGCCCGAGGAGCCGTTCCCGTACAAGGGCGTGGTCCCCGGCGGCGACGGCCTCGACGAGCCCGCGCGGTGCGTCGGTGGCGGTGAGGTGCGTCAGCCACAGGAGGGCGGCGGCGGGCCGGTCCAGGGGGTCGAGGGCCTCGACGGCGTACCGGAAGACGTCTTCGAGCCGTCCGAGGGCACGCAGGTACGGGACGTCCTCGGGCTCGCCGAGCCGGGTGAGGAGTCCGAGTCCGGCGGCCACGCCGTGGACGGTCGTCCCGTCGCGGACGAGCCGCCGGGCGAGGGCGCGGGCGGCCGCCGGGTCGGCGGGGTCGAGCGCGGCGGCGGTGGGGAAGACGAGCTGTTCGCGGACGCGGGTGGCGACGAGGGCGCGTTCGGTCTCGGCGGCCGCGCGGGCCGTGTCGGGTTCGGCGAGCCGGGCGTGGAGCAGGCCGGTGACGAGCGCGCGGGCCTGCTTGTACGGGGGCCGGGCGCCCTCGCCGTACGAGGGTCGCGCCGTCTCGGGGAGCGGAAGGCCGCCCCGGGGCGGCGGGGTGTCGCGCCGGCTCCCGGCGGTCGCGTACGCGTACAGGGAGGGAGCGGGCGTCGGCCGCTCGTGCGGGGCGCTCACGGCGCGGGGTGGGACTCGATTCCGTGGATCATGGAGGCATCCTGCCGGGCGATGCCTCCCGGACGCCAGGCCTTTCTCCGACAGGCCTTTCTCCGACAGGCCTTTCTCCGACAGGTCCTTCTCCGACAGGTCCTTCTCCGACAGGTCCTTCTCCGACGATCCGATGACCGAATCGGGCCAACTACCACCAAGGGGTACGTATAGGCTGTCGGCCGCAGTTGTCCCGCCCGACCGACCGGAGTGTTCTCGGTGACCATCGCCCTCGATCCGTCCGACACCACCCCCGCCCCCGCCTCCGAGCCGGAGGAGGGCTTCTGGGTCCCGCAGGCAGCGGACCCGCAGGACACCCCGGCAGCCGAGGAGGAGACCGCCACCGACCCCGCCGACCACGACCCCGTCGTCGTCCGGGACGCCCAGGACTTCGGGGTGTACGCGCGGACCGGCGGCTGGGCGTTCGCGCTCAAGGTGGCGCGCAGTGTGCGGCCCGGCGGCCAGGCGGCCGAGGGCACGGCGGCGCGGAAGGTGTCGGCGCGGGCGTTCGCCGCGCTCGCCGGCTGCTCGGCGGAGCGCGTGATGCGCTACTACAAGGCGTGGGACATGGCGGCGGACGACGGTCTGGTGCCGCAGTTCGAGGTCCTGGAGCCGGGCGCCGACATCGAGCTGCCGGACGCCGACGTGTGGCTGTCGTACTACACCTCCCGCAACAGCGCGTCCTCGGTGCGTGGCCAGGCGATCAGCGCGGCGGCGGAGGCGGAGGGGATCCGGCCGACGAAGGCGCTGGAGGTGGCGGAGAACCCGACGGCGCTGCGGGCCGCGATCCTCGCCGACCCGGGGACGGCGGAGGCGGCGCGCGGGGCGCTCCTCGACCGGATGAAGGAGGACCCGGCGCTCCAGACGGAGATGGCCAGGGCGATCGCCCGCACCGACGATCTGAAGAAGGCGGTGGCGAGCGAGGCGAAGGCCGCCGACCGGGTCGGCTACGTCCGGCAGATCGTGGAGAGCGGGCAGGTCAGGACCCCCGCCGGGCAGACCGTGGAGGCGCCGGCCGAGGTGCGGGCGGAGGCCGAGCGGCATCTGTCGCTGATCGACGAGCTGGATGACTCGGAGGAGGCCGGCGAGTGGGCCGGCGAGGCGTACGAGTCGGTGAAGGGGCTCGTCGCCCGGGCCGTCGAGGAGGATCCGGCGCTTCGGGTGCAGGAGCGCAGGACCCGTTTCTACAGCTCCCTGCAGAAGGCCACGAAGGTCTTCGAGGAGCTGACCCTCGACGAGGTGCTGGAGGAGGAGATCTACGAGGAGGACATGCTCCAGCGCCTCGAAGCCCTCCAGGAGGCGATCGGCGGCTGCATCGCCGCCCTGCGCAAGGCCGCGCCGACCGCCCCCTGACCCGTCACGCCTCCGTCAGTCCTGGTGGCCGAGCTGGAGGTCGCGTTCGGTGCGGCCTCCGCCGGCCACCTGGAGGACGGTGGCGACGGGCGGGTAGCCGGCGGCGATGACGGTGTACTCGCCGGTGGACAGGTCGACGAAGCGGAAGGTGCCGTCGGGGCCGGTGGTGAGGGTGTCGACGACGTTCCCGGCCGCGTCGAGCAGGGTGACGCGGGCGTCCTCCACCGGACGGCCGCCGCCGGCCCTGACCGTGCCCCGGAGGACCGCCCCGCCCGCGAGTTCGATGTCCTGGCGGGTCTCGCGGGAGGACTGGACGCTGACGGGGACGGCGGCGGGCCGGAAGGCGGGGGCGCTGGCGGCGAGGGTGTACTCGCCGGCGACCAGCTCGGTGATCACGTATCCGCCCTCGCGGCCGCTGCGGGTGGAGGCGACGACCTCGCCGCGTACGTCGGTGAGGGTGACGGCGGCGTCCCGGACGGGGGTGCCGTCGGCGGTGAGGACGCTGCCCGCGAGGCGGCCCGCGCCGCCGAGGACCACGTCGAGTTCGACCGGCCGGTCGCCGACGGTCACGGAGACGGCCTGCGGCTGGTGGCCGCCCGCCGCGGCGATGAGCACGTACGAGCCGCCGCCGGGCACGCTGAGCGCGTACCGGCCGTCCTCGCCGCTCGCGCCGCGGCCGATCTGCCGGCCGCCGACGTCGATGAGGGTGAGCGCGGCGCGCGGGACGCGGCTGCCGTCGTGGTGCTGGACGGTGCCGCAGACGGGCACCCCGGTGTGGGGCGGCGCGGCGGCGGGGGCGGGGGCGGCGTGGCGGGCGTGCGGGACGGCCTGGGTGCCGGTGTCGAGGTGGGTGTCGGCGGCCTCGGCGGCGGGGGTGGGGTGGGACACCAGCGGTTTCTCCTTGAGGAAGAAGGCGAGGACGAGGCCGAGCACGAGGACCGGCACGAGGTAGAGGAAGATCCGCGGCATGGCGTCCGCGTACGCCTGGACGTAGAGGTCGCGCAGGGCGGGCGGCAGGGCGTGCACGGTCTGCGGGGTGATCGCCTCGGCGGGCGGAAGCGCGGCTCCCTGGTCGCCGGCTCCCTGGGCACCGGCGTCCTGGACGGCGGGGAGCCGGTCGGCGAGGGCCGAGTCGAGGCGGGCGGCGAAGACGGTGCCGAAGATCGCGGCGCCGACGCTGCCGCCGATCTGGCGGAAGTAGTTGTGGGCGCTGGTCGCGGTGCCGAGGTCGGCGGGCCGGACGCTGTTCTGCACGGCGAGGATGAGCACCGGCATGATCAGGCCGATGCCGGTGCCGAGGACCGCCTGCCAGAGGCTGTGGGTGAGGCGGGGGGTGCCGATGTCCATGCGGGAGAGCAGGGCCATGCCGAGGACGGCGAAGGCGGAGCCGAGCACCGGGTAGATCCTGTAGCGGCCGGTGCGGCTGATGAGCTGTCCCGAGACGACGGAGGCGACGACGATCCCGCCCATGAGCGGGAGCATCAGGAGCCCGGACTCGGTGGCGGTGGCGCCCTCGACCATCTGGAGGAAGCTCGGCAGGTAACTCGCGGCGCCGAAGAGGGCGATGCCGACGACGGCGCCGACGAGGGCGGTGACGGTGAAGACGGAGTCGCGGAACAGCCGCGGCGGGATGAGGGGTTCGGGCGCGAGGTGCTCGACGACCAGGAAGAGCAGGACCGTTCCGGCGGCGCCGCAGCCGAGGGCGATGATGACCCGGTCGTCCCAGTCGTACTCCGTCCCGCCCCAACTGGTCAGCAGGACCAGGCAGGTGGAGGCGGCGGCGAGGAGCAGGGTGCCGAGGACGTCGAAGCGGGCGCGGGCCTTCGGCTTGGGCAGTTTGAGGACGGCGGCGACGACGGCGAGGGTGACGAGCCCGAAGGGGACGTTGAAGTAGAAGCACCAGCGCCAGGAGACGTGGTCGGTGAAGAAGCCGCCGAGGAGCGGTCCGGCGACCGAGGCGAGGCCGAAGGCGGCGCCGATCAGGCCCATGTAGCGGCCGCGTTCGCGGGCCGGGACGATGTCGGCGATGATCGCCTGGACGCCGATCATGAGGCCGCCGGCGCCGACGCCCTGGAGGGCGCGGAAGGCGATGAGCTCGTCCATGCTGCGGGACCAGCCGGCGAGTCCCGAGCCGATGACGAAGACGACGATGGCGAAGAGGAAGACGCTCTTGCGGCCGAGGAGGTCGCCGAGCTTGCCGTAGACGGGCAGGCCGATGGTGGAGGTCAGCAGGTAGGCGGTGATCGCCCAGGACATCCGGTCCAGGCCCTGGAGTTCGCCGACGATCTTCGGCAGGGCGGTGGCGACGATCATCTGCTCCAGGGCGGCCAGGAGCAGCGCGAGCATCAGGCCGAAGAAGACGAGCCGGACGCGGCGGGGGTCGAGCGGGGTCTCGGCCGGGGAGGGCGGCGGGGGGCCGCCGGGCGGGCCGTCCTCGGGGAGCGCGGGGGCTCCCCCGGCGTCCTTCACCAGCGTGATCGCACCCACGTACGGCTCCCCTCGTCATGGCGTCGCCCCGGCGCGGCAGCGGCCTCGGCGCGAAGGCACCCTCGGGGACGGGTCATTCTTCGCATCGGGCGCGAAGCGGGAGCAAGTCGGGCGCGGGGGGCGGGAGGTGGCCCGGCGGAGGTCCGCGGCGGGCGTACGGCGGGGTACGGAGGGGTGCGTGCGGCGCTCATCAGCGCCTTTGCGGAACTCCCCGCGCCCCCGCGGCACTTCGGGCGCCGGTACGGGGGCGGCGGGGAATCCACTCGAATCGGTGAACGCCCGGGGCGTTACTTCTCGGTCTCGGCCGCGAGGTTGGCGAGGATCGCGTCGTAGATCCGGGCGAGGCCCTTGGGGGCGAAGGCCCGCTCGAAGAAGCCGCCGATGCCGCCGGCGCCGTTCCAGACGGAGGTGACGACGGCGCGGGACCTGCCCTCGCCGGCCGGGGTCACGGTCCAGGTGGTGACCATGGAGGAGTTCCGGTCCTTCTCGACGAGCTGCCCGTCGGTGGGCTCGGTGACCTCCAGGAGGCAGTCGCGGACGCGCTTGCTGGTGGCCTGGAGCTTCCAGTGGACGAGGGTGCCCTCGCCGTCGCCGCCCTCGCGCACCTCGTACTCGCTGAAGTGCTCGGGCAGCAGCTTCGCGCGCGCGCCGCTGTAGTCGGCCAGCGTGTCGAACACGGTCTCCGCGTCCGCCGCGATGATCCGTTCCGTCGTGGCCTCGACCTGCGCCATCGCATTTCCTCCAGCTCGTGGTTCTTCGGGGGTGTTTCGGGGGTGTGGGGCCAAGCGAACCACGAGCCTCGCGGGCGGCGAAATCCGGGTTGCGACGATCAAGAGAACAGTTGTTCTATTCTGGGCGCCAGGAGAGTCGAACGTACGAACGAAATCGATCGAGGAGGCGTCCAATGCGCTGGGACCATCTGGGCGACACCCCGCCCGCGCCCGCCGACATCGCCCTGTTCGGCGCGGACGCGGTCACCACCCGGACCTTCGACACCCCCGAGTTCCGCGGCATCACCTTCCACGAGGTCCGGGCCCGGTCCATCCTCAACCGCGTCCCCGGCGCCTCCCGGATGCCCTTCGAGTGGACCGTGAACCCGTACCGCGGCTGCACGCACGCGTGCGTCTACTGCTTCGCCCGCAAGACCCACGGCTATCTGGACCTCGACACCGGCCTCGGCTTCGACTCCCAGATCGTGGTGAAGATCAACGCCCCCGAGCTGCTCACCCGCCAGCTCGCCTCCCGCCGCTGGCAGGGCGCCCACATCGCCATGGGCACCAACGTCGACTGCTACCAGAGGGCCGAGGGCCGCTACCGCCTGATGCCCGGCATCCTCACGGCGCTGCGCGACCGGGCCAACCCCTTCTCCATCCTCACCAAGGGCACCCTGATCCTGCGCGACCTGGAGCTGCTCACCCAGGCCGCCCAGGTCACCGAGGTCGGCGTCTCCGTCTCGGTCGGCTTCACCGACGAGGAGCTGTGGCGGACGATCGAGCCCGGCACCCCCGCCCCGCACCGCCGCCTCGACGTGGTCCGCGCGCTCGGCGAGCACGGCATCGGCTGCGGGGTCCTCATGGCCCCCGTCGTCCCCTTCCTCGGCGACTCCCCCGAGCAGCTGCGCGCCACCGTCCGCGCGATCGCCGAGGCCGGCGCGGTCTCCGTCACCCCGCTCGTCCTCCACCTGCGGCCCGGCGCCCGCGAGTGGTTCACGAGCTGGCTCGAACGCCACCACCCCCACCTGGTCGGCCGGTACGAGCGGATGTACGCCGGCGGGGCCTACGCGCCGACCTGGTACCAGCGCCGCATCACCCGTCAGGTCCACGAGCTGGCCGCCGAGTTCGGCATCGGACCGGCCGACCGGGGCGCCCCGCGCCGCATCGCGCACCCCTCCCCCGAACCGTCCCGGGGCCCGGAGCAGCTCACCCTCCTCTGAGCCCGCCGACACGCCGGAAGGTCACCTGACACGCCGTCGACACCCCCTCCTTTCGGGTCGTTCCCGGGCGCAACAGGTCGTGTCCCGCGCCCCGCGGGGCACTCCAGGCTCCATGACCACCCGCGCAGGAATGCTGATCGCCGCTGGGGCACTGGTCGCCGGGACGGTCACCGTCCTGCCCGCGTCCGCCGCGGGCACCGGTGAACCGGTCCCCCGCCCCCTCCCCCCGCTCGCCTGGACCGACTGCGGCACCAAGGCCTACCCGAAGCTCCAGTGCGGCACCCTCAAGGTGCCGCTCGACCACGACGACCCGGCCGGCCGGAGCATCACGCTCGCGCTCACCCGGATCCCGCACACCGCCAAGACCTCCCAGGGCCCGCTCCTGGTCAACCCCGGCGGACCGGGCGGCAGCGGCCGCGCCATGGCCGGCTACGTCGCCGCCTCGCTGCCCGCGAAGGTCGCCGCCCAGTACGACGTCATCGGCTTCGACCCGCGCGGCGTCGGCAAGAGCGAGCCCGCGCTCGACTGCCGGCCCGGCCACTTCGACCCGGTGCGCCCCGACTCGGTGCCGCGCGGCGCCGAGGCCGAGCGGACCGCCCTGGAGCGCGCCCAGGCCTTCGCCGCCGCCTGCGGCAAGAAGCACGCGGACGTGCTCCCGCACATCGACACCGTCTCCACCGCCCGCGACCTCGACCTGATCCGCGCGGCGCTCGGCGCCGACCGGATCAGCTACCTCGGCTACTCGTACGGCACCTACCTCGGCGCGGTCTACGCCCGCCTGTACCCGGAGCGGGTGCGGCGGATGGCGCTGGACTCCGTGGTCAACCCCAACGGCGTCTGGTACGAGGACAACATCGCGCAGGACTACGCCTTCGACACCCGCCACAAGGACCTCATGGCCTGGGTGGCGAAGCACGACGACGCGTACGGGCTCGGCAAGGATCCGGCGGCGGTCGAGGCCGCCTGGTACCGGATGCGCGAGGAACTGCGCGACTCCCCGGCCGGCGGCAAGGTCGGCCCGGGCGAGCTGGAGGACACCTTCCTGCCCGGCGGCTACTACGACGGCTACTGGCCCAGGCTCGCGAGCGCCTTCTCCGCGTACGTGAACGAGCAGGACCCCGCCCCGCTCGTCGCCGCCTACGAGCGGTACGGCGAGGCCGACTCCGCCGCCGACAACGGCTACTCCGTCTACGCGGCCGTCCAGTGCCGGGACGCCGCCTGGCCCAAGGACTGGAACGTCTGGCGGAAGGACAACTGGGAGGTCCACGCCAAGGCGCCCTTCTCCACCTGGAACAACGCCTGGTACAACGCGCCCTGCGCGTTCTGGCCGGTGGAGCCGCTCACCCCGCCGGACGTCACCAACGACCAGCTGCCGCCGGTCCTCGTCCTCCAGGCCACGGACGACGCCGCCACCCCGTACGAGGGCGGGCTCGCCCTGCACCGGATGCTGCACGGCTCCAGCCTGGTCGTCGAGCAGGGCGGCGGGAACCACGGCGTGACCCTGGCCGGCAACGACTGCCTCGACGAGCACCTGACCACCTACCTCGCCACCGGCACCGTGCCGCGCGCCGAGGGCGGGTCGGAGGTGGACGCGGTGTGCGCCGCGCTCCCGGCCCCCGAGCCCGCGCCGGCCCCCAGGCCGAAGGCGGAGAAGGAGAAGGAGACCAAGAAGGACACGGAGACCCGGAAGGAGACCGGCAAGGAGACGCGGGCCGCGGCCGGCGACGGGGCGGTCGCCGGGACCACCCTCCACGGGCTGCTCGGCCACGTGCGCTGACCTGTGCTCCTCGTCACTCATGACGCCCGCGCCCCCGGAGGGCGCGGGCGTTGTCAGTGGCGTGCGCGAGGATGGCCCGCATGACCAGCCACCTCACCCATGTGTCCGCCCCCGAGGGCCTCGCGCCCAGCCCCCAGTACAGCCACGTCGTCTGGGGGACCGGCCGGTTCGTCGCGATATCCGGGCAGCTGGCGCTGGACGGGGAGGGCGCTCTGGTGGGCGCGGGGGATCCCGCCGCCCAGGCCCGGCAGGTCTTCGCGAACCTGGAGCGCTGCCTGGCCGCCGCCGGCGCGGGCTTCGGGGACGTGGTGAAGCTGACGTACTTCCTCACCGACGTGGCCCACCTCCCGGCCGTGCGGGACGCGCGGGACGCCGCCTTCGCCGGGCTGCCGCTGCCGGCGAGCTCGGCGGTGCAGGTGGGCGCGCTGGTGCGGCCGGAGCTGCTGTTGGAGGTCGAGGCCTTCGCCCTGGTGCCGGAGGAGCGGCCCGAGGAGGAGCGGCCGGAGCTGCGGCTCGTCCGCTGACGCGGGCGGCGGTCGGTCAGACGGCCGGGCCGCCGAGGAGGGTCAGGGAGCGTTCGGCGGCGCGGCCCAGGCGGGGGTGCGGGAGGGCGGCTTCGAGGACGTCCCTGGCGGCCGGGTCGCCGAGGGTGCCGAGGCCCTCGACGCAGGCGAGGCCGACCCGCCAGTGGGGGTCGCCGGCCACGAGGCGGCGCTCCAGGACGGCGACGAGGGCGGGGACGGACTCCGGGGCGCGCAGGTCGGCGAGGAGCCGGACCGGCAGGAGGGCGTAGGCGGCGCGGAGTTCGTTGGTGGCGAGGGCGGCGGCGGCGCGGGCGGTGCGCGGGTCGCCGAGCCGGGCGAGGGCGTGGGCGGCGGTGACGCAGCGCTCGGGGTCCCGGTGGTTGAGGAGGAGGACGAGGGCCTCGAAGGCGCGGGGGTCGCCGGCCGTGCCGAGCCGGTAGGCGGCGATCTCGCGGGCCCAGAGCGGCTGCCCCGGCGCGGTGAGGAGCCGGTGGAGTTCCTCGGGGTCGGTGGTGCGGGCGAGTTCTCCGAATGCGGGGGGAAGGGCTCCCTCTTCGTTCTCGATCTCGTCGCCCAATCGATCGATCATCGAGCAGAATTCGGGATCATCGGAGATTCCCTCGGCGATTTCCATGAATCCGAGGCTATCCGCGATCCACATCACATTTTCCCGACTTCCCAGGACTGGCGCGCTCGTTACCCGCCGGTTAATCTCAAGTGAGCGGGGAACCCCCGCACTTCTCGCCGCGGCCTGGTGACGCAGCCGTGGTGAGCGCTGGTCGGTTCGGCAGTTCGCGACGTGGTTCAGGGACAGAGACCGCGTCCTCCCTTCCTTATTTTCCCTCAAGGCCCTCGCCGTCGTGTGCGCCGGGGCCGCATCCCCGGACACACCGCGGAGCCGTCTCCGTACCCCCCGTGGCGCCGCCCTCCGTGCGGCCGGCCGCGTTCCCCGGTATTTCCCGCGCCCCTTTTCTCCGTGCGCGCGCACCGCCTTCAGTCGTCACTCTTCCTCTCAGGAGTCCCCTGATGGACACCCCTCTCTCCACCATCGCCGTCGTCGGTCTCGGCACCATGGGCACCGGTATCGCCGACGTCCTCGTCCGGGCCGGCCGTGAGGTCGTCGGCATCGACGTCAGCGAGTCCGCGGCCGCCCGTGCCGTCGCCGCCCTGGAGGCGTCCACGGCCCGCGCCGTGGCCCGTGAGCGCATCACCGAGGACGAGCGGCAGGACGCGCTGGCGCGCTTCCGGGTCTACTCGGACCTCCAGGCCGCCGCCGCGGCCGACCTCGTCATCGAGGTGGTCCCGGAGACGTACGAGACCAAGCAGGAGGTCTTCCGGGCGCTCGACGGGATCGTCCGGCCGGACGCCATCCTCGCCACCGGCACCAACGCCCTCTCGGTGACCCGGCTCGCCGCCGACTCCGCCCACCCGGAGCGCGTCCTCGGTCTGCACTTCTTCGCGCCGGTCCAGGCGATGAAGCTGGTCGAGGTGGTCTCCTCGGTGCTGACCGACCCCCGGGCCGTGGAGGCGGTCACCCGGCTCGCCGTGGACCTCGGCAAGGAGCCGGTGGCGGTCGGCGACCGGGCGGGCTTCGTCGCGGACGGGCTGCTCTTCGGCTACCTCAACCAGGCCGCGGCCATGTACGAGGCCCGCTACGCCTCCCGCGAGGACATCGACGCGGCCATGAAGCTGGGCTGCGGCCTGCCGATGGGCCCGCTCGAACTGCTCGACCTGGTGGGCATCGACACCGCCCGTACCGTCCTGGACGCCATGTACCAGGCCTCCCACGACCGGCTGCACGCCCCCGCGCCGATCCTGAAGCAGCTCTCCGAGGCCGGCCTCACCGGCCGCAAGGCGGGCCGCGGCTTCTACACCTACGCGGCGCCCGGCGCGGCCGAGAAGGTCGCCGACGCGCTGACCCCGGCGGCCGCGGGCACCGGGGGCACGGGCCGCGAGGTCCGCTCGGTGGGCGTGGCCGGCTCGGGCACGATGGCCTCCGGCATCGCCGAGGTCTTCGCCAAGGCCGGGTACGACGTCGTCCTCGCCGCCCGCTCGCAGGAGAAGGCGGACGCGGCCAAGGCGTACATCGGCAAGTCGCTGGCCCGGTCCGTGGCCAAGGGCCGGATGACCGAGGAGGCCCGCGAGGAGACGCTGGCCCGGATCGCCCCGGCCGGTTCGCTCGACGCCTTCGCCGAGGTCGACCTGGCGGTCGAGGCGGTCGCCGAGGACCTGGCGGTCAAGCAGGAGCTGTTCGGCCGACTCGACAAGATCTGCAAGCCGGGCGCGGTGCTCGCCACCACCACCTCCTCGCTGCCGGTCGTGGCCTGCGCCAAGGCGACGAGCCGCCCGCAGGACGTCATCGGCATGCACTTCTTCAACCCGGCGCCGGCGATGAAGCTGGTCGAGATCGTCCGTACGGTCCTGACCGCCGACGACGTGCACACCACCGTCCGCGAGGTCACCGCGAAGATCAAGAAGCACGGCGTGGACTGCGGCGACCGGGCCGGCTTCATCGTGAACGCACTGCTGTTCCCGTACCTGAACAACGCGGTCAAGATGGTCCAGGAGCACTACGCGACGCTGGACGACATCGACACCGCGATGAAGCTGGGCGGCGGCTACCCGATGGGCCCGTTCGAGCTGCTCGACGTGGTCGGCCTGGACGTCTCGCTGGCGATCGAGAAGGTGCTGCACCGCGAGTTCCGCGACCCGGGCCTGGCCCCGGCGCCGCTCCTGGAGCACCTGGTGGCGGCCGGCTGCCTGGGCCGCAAGACGGGGCGCGGCTTCCGCGAATATGCCCGGCGCTGAGCCCGTCGAGCCGCGACGGGGGTGGGGAGGGCTCCTGGAGCCCTCCGGCGGTCCGCCCCCGCAGGCGCGTCTTCCTGCACGGATGCAGTACGTTCGGGTCATGCCCAAGGCCGTGAAGACACCCCGTGCCACCTCTTCGTCCGACGCTCAGGAGAGCGCGGCGGGGACCCGTGCCGCCGCGCAGCGGCTGAAGATGCGGCGGGAGCTGGCGGCCGCCGCGATGGAGCTCTTCGCGACGAAGGGGTACGAGGCCACCACCGTCGACGAGATCGCGGCGGCGGCCGGGGTGGCCCGGCGGACCTTCTTCCGCCACTTCCGGTCCAAGGAGGAGGCGATCTTCCCGGACCACGACGACACGCTGGTCCGGGCGGAGGCGGTGCTGAACGCGGCGCCGCCGCACGAGCACCCGCTCGACACGGTGTGCCGGGGCATCAAGGAGGTCATGAAGATGTACGCGGGCGCGCCCGCGATCTCCGTGGCCCGCTACCGGCTGACCCGTGAGGTGCCGACGCTGCGGGAGCGCGAGATCGCCTCGGTGGCCCGGTACGAGCGGCTCTTCACCCGCTATCTGCTGGGCCACTTCGACGAGCGGGACCACCACGACGGCAACGACGACCCGCTGCTGGCCGAGGTGGCGGCCTCGGCGGTGGTCACCGCCCACAACCACGTGCTGCGGCGGTGGCTGCGGGCGGGCGGCCAGGGGGACGTGGAGTCCCAGCTGGACCACGCCTTCGCGATCGTCCGGGAGACCTTCGGCTCGGGCATAGGCGCGGGCCGTCCGGCCCCCTCCTCGCAGACCGACCGGCAGGCCGTCCAGCCGCCGCGGGAGGCTCCGGCGGCACGGGTCTCCGCCTCGGGTGACGTGGTGGTCGCCGTGGCCCGTACCGACGCTCCGCTCGACGAGGTCATGCGGACCATCCAGCAGGCACTCACGAAGGGCTGAGACCCGCTTCTCCCGCACCTTCGAAGGTCCGACAGGAGGGCCGCCCCCGGATTCCCGGGGGCGGCCCTCTTCGCGTTCCCGCAGCTCAGAGCCCCATCAGAGGCCCGTTCGATCGATCATCGCTCATCCGTGAGCACCTTTTCGCATCTGAGAGAAATTGTTGGCACGCAGTGCCTTGTCACGTGACACGGCGTGCCATACGTTGATCTCGTCCGGGTATCCGGAGCGTCGGGAAAGCCCGTGCTCCGGCTGTCCCCACAGCCTCACGGCCGTGCGCCCGGACGCCTGCGTCACAGGCAACCCTCGCGCCCCACCGGGCGCCGCCACAGCACCACCCGAGCCGAACCGACGGCACACCTCCACAGCAGCAGCACTCCCCGACGTAACCCTCAGGCGTCCGCGCCCCGGACGCTCTCCGCCGGAGGCACACCGTGAAGGAAATCCTGGACGCGATCCAGTCGCCGGACTCCACGTCCACCGACTTCGCGAACATCAAGCTCCCCGAGTCGTACCGGGCCGTCACCGTCCACAAGGACGAGACGGAGATGTTCGCCGGCCTCGCCAGCCGCGACAAGGACCCCCGCAAGTCGCTCCACCTCGACCAGGTCCCGATCCCCGAGCTCGGACCCGGCGAGGCGCTCGTCGCCGTCATGGCCAGCTCCGTGAACTACAACTCGGTCTGGACCTCGATCTTCGAGCCGCTCTCCACCTTCGGCTTCCTGGAGCGCTACGGCCGCCTCTCCGAGCTGACCAAGCGCCACGACCTGCCGTACCACATCATCGGCTCCGACCTCTCGGGCGTCGTGCTGCGCACCGGCCCGGGCGTCAACGCCTGGAACCCGGGCGACGAGGTCGTCGCGCACTGCCTCTCGGTCGAGCTGGAGTCCTCCGACGGCCACAACGACACGATGCTCGACCCCGAGCAGCGGATCTGGGGCTTCGAGACCAACTTCGGCGGCCTGGCAGAGCTCGCACTTGTGAAGTCCAACCAGCTGATGCCGAAGCCGAAGCACCTCAGCTGGGAGGAGGCGGCAGCTCCCGGACTCGTCAACTCCACCGCCTACCGCCAGCTGGTCTCCCGCAACGGCGCCGGCATGAAGCAGGGCGACAACGTCCTCATCTGGGGCGCCTCCGGCGGCCTCGGCTCCTACGCCACCCAGTTCGCCCTGGCCGGCGGCGCCAACCCGATCTGTGTCGTCTCCTCCCCCGAGAAGGCCGACATCTGCCGGTCCATGGGCGCCGAGGCGGTCATCGACCGCAACGCCGAGGGCTACAGGTTCTGGAAGGACGAGCGGACCCAGGACCCGCGCGAGTGGAAGCGGTTCGGCTCCAAGATCCGCGAGTTCACCGGCGGCGAGGACATCGACATCGTCTTCGAGCACCCCGGCCGCGAGACCTTCGGCGCCTCCGTCTACGTGACCCGCAAGGGCGGCACGATCACCACCTGCGCCTCGACCTCGGGCTACATGCACGAGTACGACAACCGCTACCTGTGGATGTCGCTGAAGCGGATCATCGGCTCGCACTTCGCCAACTACCGCGAGGCGTGGGAGGCCAACCGCCTGATCGCCAAGGGCAAGATCCACCCCACCCTCTCGAAGACGTACACCCTGGAGCAGACCGGCCAGGCCGCGTACGACGTCCACCGCAACCTGCACCAGGGCAAGGTCGGCGTCCTCGCGCTCGCGCCCGCGGAGGGCCTCGGCGTCCGCGACGAGGAGCTGCGGGCCAAGCACATCGACGCCATCAACCGCTTCCGCAACATCTGAGCCGGGGACCGTACATGACTGAGCGCCAGAAGGACCGGCCGTGGCTCATGCGGACCTACGCCGGTCACTCGACCGCCGAGGCCTCCAACGAGCTGTACCGGCGCAACCTCGCCAAGGGGCAGACCGGTCTGTCGGTCGCCTTCGACCTGCCGACCCAGACGGGCTACGACCCGGACCACGTCCTCGCCCGCGGCGAGGTCGGCCGGGTCGGGGTCCCGGTCTCGCACCTCGGTGACATGCGCCGGCTGTTCCAGGACATCCCCCTGGAGCAGATGAACACCTCGATGACCATCAACGCCACGGCGATGTGGCTCCTGGCGCTCTACCAGGTGGCGGCCGAGGAGCAGGGTGCGGACATCACCAAGCTCCAGGGCACCACCCAGAACGACATCGTGAAGGAGTACCTGTCGCGCGGGACGCACGTCTTCCCGCCCGGCCCCTCGCTCCGCCTCACGACGGACATGATCGCGTACACGGTCAACAACATCCCGAAGTGGAACCCGATCAACATCTGCAGCTACCACCTGCAGGAGGCGGGGGCCACTCCGGTCCAGGAGATCTCGTACGCGATGTCCACCGCCATCGCGGTCCTCGACTCCGTCCGCGACTCGGGCCAGGTGCCCGAGGAGCGGTTCGGCGAGGTCGTCGCCCGCATCTCCTTCTTCGTGAACGCGGGCGTCCGCTTCATCGAGGAGATGTGCAAGATGCGCGCCTTCGGCCGCATCTGGGACAAGATCACGCTGGAGCGGTACGGC
Organism: Streptomyces sp. R302; assembly: GCF_012927245.1. Taxonomy (GTDB): domain Bacteria; phylum Actinomycetota; class Actinomycetes; order Streptomycetales; family Streptomycetaceae; genus Streptomyces. The sequence continues at coordinate 479,452 of NZ_JABBGE010000004.1, read as the reverse complement.
ATCCGGGACGCCAAGCAGCGGCGCTTCCGCTACGGCGTCCAGGTCAACTCGCTCGGCCTCACCGAGGCCCAGCCGGAGAACAACGTCCAGCGCATCGTCCTGGAGATGCTGGCCGTCACCCTCTCCAAGGACGCCCGGGCCCGCGCCGTCCAGCTCCCGGCCTGGAACGAGGCCCTGGGCCTCCCCCGGCCCTGGGACCAGCAGTGGTCCCTGCGCATCCAGCAGGTCCTCGCCCACGAGTCCGACCTCCTGGAGTACGAGGACATCTTCGCCGGCTCCCACGTCGTCGAGGCCAAGGTCGACGCCCTCGTCACCGAGTGCCTCGCCGAGATCGACCGGATCCAGGAGATGGGCGGCGCGATGGCCGCCGTCGAGTCCGGCTACCTCAAGGCCCAGCTGGTCTCCTCGCACGCCGAGCGGCGCGCCCGGATCGAGTCCGGCCAGGACAAGATCGTCGGCGTGAACGTCTTCGAGACGACGGAGCCCAACCCGCTCACCGCGGACCTGGACACCGCGATCCAGACCGTCGACCCGGCCGTCGAGGCCCAGGTCGTCGGCGCCGTCTCCCGCTGGCGCGCCGAGCGGCAGGAGTCCACGGACCGCCAGGGCGGCGGCGACCCGTTCGTCTTCCCGACCACCCAGCAGGCCCTGGAGCAGCTCAAGGCGGCGGCGCGGGGCACCGAGAACCTCATGGAGGCCACCCTGGAGTGCGCCCGCGCCGGCGTCACCACCGGCGAGTGGGCCGGGGCGCTGCGCGAGGTCTTCGGCGAGTACCGCGCCCCCACCGGCGTCTCCTCCGCCCCGGTCGCCGTGCCGGCCGAGTCCGGCTCGCCGCTGGCCGAGGTCCGCCGCAAGGTCGACCGCACCGCCGAGGACCTGGGCATCGGCAAGCTCCGCTTCCTGGTCGGCAAGCCGGGCCTGGACGGGCACTCCAACGGCGCCGAGCAGATCGCGGTGCGGGCCCGCGACGCCGGGTTCGAGGTGGTCTACCAGGGCATCCGGCTCACCCCCGAGCAGATCGTGGACGCCGCCCTGGAGGAGGACGTGCACGCCGTCGGCCTGTCGATCCTCTCCGGCTCGCACGCCCAGCTGGTGCCCGACGTCCTCGACCGCCTCAAGGACGCCGGCGCCGCCGACATCCCGGTCGTGGTCGGCGGCATCATCCCGAACGCCGACGGCGAGGAACTGCGCCGCGCGGGCGTCGCGGCGGTCTTCACACCGAAGGACTTCGGCATCACCGAGATCATCGGCCGTATCGTCGACGAGATCCGGAAAGCGAACAAGCTCCACCCCCTCGAAAGCACGGAGGTTCCCGCATGACCAGCACCGCCCACCCGTCTCCCACCTCCGCCCTTACCGGAAGCGGCTACGCCGCAGCCCCTTCTGTGAACCGGCTGCGCCCCCGCCGCTCCTGTCTCGCGGTGCCCGGCTCCAACCCGCGCTTCCTGGAGAAGGCCCAGGGTCTCGCCGCCGACCAGGTCTTCCTCGACCTGGAGGACGCCTGCGCCCCGCTGGCCAAGCCCGAGGCCCGGCACACCATCGTCAAGTTCCTCAACGAGGGCGACTGGACCGGCAAGACCCGCGTGGTCCGCGTCAACGACTGGACGACCCACTGGACGTACCGCGACGTCGTCACCGTCGTCGAGGGCGCCGGCCAGAACCTCGACTGCATCATGCTGCCGAAGGTCCAGGACGCCCAGCAGATCGTCGCCCTCGACCTGCTGCTCACCCAGATCGAGAAGACCATGGGCTTCGAGGTCGGCAAGATCGGCATCGAGGCGCAGATCGAGAACGCCCAGGGCCTGACCAACGTCAACGCCATCGCGCAGGCCTCGCAGCGCGTCGAGACGATCATCTTCGGCCCGGCCGACTTCATGGCCTCCATCAACATGAAGTCCCTGGTCGTCGGCGAGCAGCCGCCCGGCTACCCGGCGGACGCGTACCACCACATCCTGATGAGCATCCTGATGGCGGCCCGCGCCAACAACCTCCAGGCGATCGACGGCCCGTACCTCCAGATCCGCAACCAGGAGGGGTACAAGGCGGTCGCGCAGCGCGCCGCGGCCCTCGGCTTCGACGGCAAGTGGGTGCTCCACCCGGACCAGGTCGCCGCCGCGAACGAGATCTTCTCGCCCTCGCAGGAGGACTACGACCACGCCGAGCTGATCCTCGACGCGTACGACTACTACACCTCCGAGGCGGGCGGCAAGAAGGGCTCCGCGATGCTCGGCGACGAGATGATCGACGAGGCCTCCCGCAAGATGGCCCTGGTCATCTCCGGCAAGGGCCGCGCCGCCGGCATGCAGCGCACCAGCAAGTTCGAGATCCCGGAGGCCTGACCCATGCAGTTCGGACGCACCTACGAGGAGTTCGAGGTCGGGGCGGTCTACAAGCACTGGCCCGGGAAGACGGTCACCGAGTACGACGACCACCTCTTCTGCCTCCTCACCATGAACCACCACCCGCTGCACATGGACGTGAACTACGCGGAGAACACGACCGACTTCAAGCGGAACGTGGTGGTCGGCAACTACATCTACTCGCTGCTGCTCGGCATGTCCGTGCCGGACGTCTCCGGCAAGGCCATCGCCAACCTGGAGATCGAGTCGCTGCGGCACGTGGCGCCGACCTTCCACGGCGACACCATCTACGGCGAGACCACGGTCCTCGACAAGACCCCGTCGAAGTCGAAGACCGACCGCGGCATCGTCCACGTCGAGACCAAGGGCTACAAGCAGGACGGCACCCTCGTCTGCGTCTTCCGCCGCAAGGTGATGGTCCCGACCGCCGAGTACATCGACGCGCGCGGCGGCGAGCAGCCCGGCCGCCCCGAGCTCATCGAGCCTTCCAAGAAGTCGGAGAAGTAAGCCATGGCGCGACTCGCCCAGACCCACGGTCTGACCGACGTCCAGCAGGAGATCCTCGCCACCGTGCGGGACTTCGTCGACAAGGAGATCATCCCGGTCGCGACCGAGCTGGAGCACCGCGACGAGTACCCCCAGCAGATCGTGGACGGGCTCAAGGAGCTCGGCGTCTTCGGTCTGATGATCCCCGAGGAGTACGGGGGCCTGGGCGAGTCGCTGCTCACCTACGCGCTCTGCGTGGAGGAGATCGCCCGCGGCTGGATGTCGGTCTCCGGCATCATCAACACCCACTTCATCGTCGCGTACATGCTGAAGCAGCACGGCACCCAGGAGCAGAAGGAGTACTTCCTTCCGCGGATGGCGGCCGGCGAGACGCGTGGCGCGTTCTCGATGTCGGAGCCGGGCCTCGGCTCGGACGTGTCGGCCATCACGTCGAAGGCGGTGAAGGACGGCGACGAGTACGTCCTCAACGGCCAGAAGATGTGGCTGACCAACGGCGGCACGTCAACGCTGGTCGCCGTTCTCGTCCGAAGTGACGAAGGCCACCCCGAGGGCACCGCGCCCCACAAGTCGATGACGACCTTCCTCGTCGAGAAGGAGCCCGGCTTCGGAGAGGTCCGCCCCGGCCTCACCATCCCCGGCAAGATCGACAAGATGGGCTACAAGGGGGTCGACACCACCGAGCTCATCATGGACGGCCTGCGCATTCCGGCCAATAGGGTCCTCGGCGGGGTCACCGGCCGAGGGTTTTACCAAATGATGGACGGCGTCGAGGTCGGCCGCGTGAACGTGGCGGCCCGTGGCTGCGGCGTCGCTCAGCGTGCTTTCGAACTGGGCGTCCAGTATGCCCAACAGCGTCACACTTTCGGAAAGCCGATCGCCCAGCACCAGGCGATCCAGTTCAAGCTGGCCGAAATGGCTACCAAGGTCGAGGCCGCCCATGCGATGATGGTGAACGCAGCACGCAAAAAGGACTCCGGGGAACGAAACGACCTCGAAGCGGGGATGGCGAAGTACCTCGCCTCCGAATACTGCAAGGAGGTCGTCGAGGATGCCTTCCGCATTCACGGCGGCTACGGGTTCTCGAAGGAGTACGAGATCGAGCGTCTCTACCGCGAGGCGCCGATGCTGCTCATCGGTGAAGGTACCGCCGAGATCCAGAAAATGATCATTGGTCGCCGCCTCCTGGAGGAGTACCGCTTCCAGGGCTGATTGTCGGTTTTGAGTCGATTCGGCCGCGAAGAAGATCACACCCCGTGTTCGTCTTCCGGCCGTCGACTCGGTTCCTGGCTTGCCCAGTTGCGCCCCGCAACCGATAGCATCGCCGGAAAGCCGCCGTCCCCCCGTTGCCAACGCGGCATCATCCGCTACGAAGGTCATCCATGCCCCACAGCCCAAACTCTGCACACCGCGACAGCCTCAAGGGCGCACGCATCGCACGCGGAGCATCGCCGTGGCTCCTGCCGACCGTCGCCACGGCGGCCCTCAGCCTCGCGCGCTCCGGCCGTTCGAAGCGCGCCCGGGCCATCGCCGTGCCGACCACCGCGCTCGCGGCCGGCATGCTGTGGTTCTTCCGCGACCCCGAGCGCGAGATCGCTCAGGGCCGGGTCATCTCCCCCGCCGACGGCGTGGTGCAGAGCATCATGCCGTGGAAGGACGGGCGCACCCGGGTCGCCATCTTCATGAGCCCGCTGAACGTGCACGTCAACCGTGCGCCGATGGCCGGCACGGTGACCTCGGTCGAGCACGTCCCGGGTGGCTTCGTCCCGGCCTTCAACAAGGAGTCCGAGAACAACGAGCGCGTCGTCTGGCACTTCGACACCGAGCTCGGTGACATCGAGATGATCCAGATCGCGGGTGCCGTGGCGCGGCGCATCGTGCCGTACATCCCGCAGGGGACGAAGGTCGAGCAGGGTGACCGCATCGGTCTCATCCGCTTCGGCTCGCGCGTCGACATCTACCTCCCGGAGGGTGTCGAGGTCGCCGTCGAGGTCGGGCAGACCACGACCGCGGGGGTGACTCGCATTGACCGTGATTGATCCGGACACACGAGCCGCCGACTGGGCCGCCGACGCCGAGGCGGACGCGGCCGAAGAGGCGGAGGAGATGCCGCTGTCGCTGAGGCTGTCCATAGCGGACGCCCTCACGCTCGGTAACGCCACGTGTGGCTTCATGGCGGTGTACTTCACCACCACGGGCATCCTCATCCCGCACCTCACCGGCAGCACGGAGACCGGGATGGCGCGCAACAGCGCCGCCACCGCGGTGATACTGATGCTCTGCGCGGCGATCTTCGACCTCTTCGACGGCATCGTGGCGCGCAAGCTCCGCAGCTCGCCGATGGGCGCCGAGCTCGACAACCTCTCGGACCTGATCAGCTTCGGTCTGGCCCCGGCGTACTTCGTGCTCGTCTACGGCATGGTCGCGGACGACGCGCAGCAGAAGGTCTCGGCGGTCGCCGCGATCGTGGTGCTGCTGGCGGTGGTGCTGAGGCTGGCGCGGTTCTCCTGCGTGACGATGAAGGACGGCATGTTCCAGGGCATGCCGAGCCCCTTCGGCGCGCTGACCGTCGTCTCGATCATCCTGCTCGAACTCCCCTTCATCCCGACGCTGCTCGCGATCATCGGCACGGCGTGGCTGATGGTGAGCCGGGTCGAGTACCCGAAGCCGCGGGGTGTCCTCGCGGCGGCCATGCTCAGCTGGATCGTCGGGGCGATGGCCATGCTGGCCGCGTGGGCCTTCGATGCCCCCGGCGGTCAGTTCCTGCTCCAGGCCGGCTGCGCCCTCCAGGTCGTGCTGGGCGCCGTGATCCCCCTCTTCGCGACGGCCCGCCGAGTGAACACCTTCCGCGGCAACCGCCGCGAGAGCCGGGAGGCACGGCAGGCGGAGGCGGCGCAGCTGCGCTGACCCGCCGTCGTACGGAACGGCCGAAGGGCCCGGAAGCATCCCGCTTCCGGGCCCTTCGTCATGCGCCGGGCCTACGCCAGGACCTTGTAGTAGAGGGTCGTGGGCCGCAGGACCCCGGCCGGGTCGGCGGCGTACTCCGGGATGGTGCCGGCCGGCGTCCAGCCGGCGCCCCGGTAGAGGCGCTCGGCGGGGCTGTCGGTCTGGGTGTCCAGGACGAGGAGGGTGAGGCCGGTGGCCGCCGCGTGGGCCTCGGCGGCGGCGAGGAGCCGTCGGCCGAGCCCCCGGCCGCGGGCCGAGCGGTGGACGAGGAGCCGGGCGATCTCGCCGCGGTGCCGTCCGTTGGCGGTGTCGGTACGCAGGAGGGTGACGGCCCCGGTGACGGCGCCGTCCGGCCCGAAGGCCGCCCACACGTCCCGGGTGCCGGCGGCCCGGGCCCACCAGGCGGCCGCCTCGGCGTGCTCCAGGGGCGCCGGGAAGCCGACGGAGGCGCCGCCGTCGACGGCGTCCACGAGGAGCGCGCCGAGGCCGTCGGCGTGGGCCCGCACGGCGTCGGGGGCGAGGAGTTCGACGCGGTCGCCGGGGGCGAGCCGCTTCTCCAGGCAGAGCAGGCCGGGACGGTCGTCCCAGGAGTCGGTGAGCGCGAAGCCGAGCTTGCGGTAGAGGGCGAGGGGCCCTTCGCGCCACTCCCAGACCGTGAGCCGTACGGCCGGGGCGCCCGCCGCGGCGGCCCGGCGCAGCGCCTCCCCCGTCAGCGCTCCGGCGAGCCCCTGTCCGCGGGCTTCGGGCTCGACCCAGAGCCGCTTGATCTCGGGCACGGGCCCGGCCTTCAGGACCAGGCAGCCCAGCGCGTCGCCCGTCTCCCCCGCCCGCGCGAGCAGGACGGTGTCGGCGGCGAAGGCGGTGGCGGGGTCCTCGGCCTCGGCGCGGCGGGCGGCCGGGAGGTCGGCGGGGCCGGTCGGCCCGGCGCCCTTCTCGGTCTCGGTGGCGAGGTGGTAGGCGGTGAGCAGGGCGGGCAGGCGGGGGTGGGCGGCGTTCTCCTCGATGAGCACGTTCATGGTCCGAGGATCACACCGGCGGGTTTCGGCGAGGTGACGGCGTCCTCGCCGACCCCACCGTCCCCGCCGGCCCGGCCGGTCAGGAAGGCGGCGAGCGCGGCGCCCTCGTCCGTCACGGCGGTCCGCTCGGCCCGGGACAGGGGCCGCAGCGGGGTGACGACGAGGTCGGAGCCGCGCAGGGTCCAGGTGGCGGAGACCCGGCCGTCGACCAGGGCGACGCGCTCGCCGGCGACGGAGAGCAGCCGGTGGTCGTGGTCGATGATCCGGCTCCGGTCGTGGTAGCCGAGGATCGCGTTGTCGAAGGCGGGCAGGAAGCGGACCGGGGCGGGGGTGTCCGGGTCGGGCCGGGGCGCGTCGGGGAGGTCGAGGAGTTCGCGGCCCCGTTCGTCGCGGAAGGTGACGAGTTCGTCCCGTACGGCCTTGACGGCGGCGGGCAGGCCCGTGAGGCCGCACCAGGCGCGGAGGTCGGCGGAGGCGGCGGGCCCGTGGGCGGCGAGGTAGCGGCGGACCAGGGTCTGGCCGACGGGGTCGGCGGGGTCGTCGGGCAGCGGCGGGACCTCGCGGCCCAGCCAGCCGGAGAGGGTGGCGTTGCGGACCCCCGCGCGGGAGCCCCAGAGGCCGCGCGGGGGCAGCTGCACGGTGGGGAGGACGCCGCCGACGACGAGTTCGCCGAGGGCACGGCGGGACGGTTCGGGCCAGCGGTCGGAGACGGCCTCGACGAGCTCGGCCAGGGTGCGGGGCTCGCCGTCGGCCATGACCGCGTGCGCGGCGGCGGCGAGCTCGTCGGGGTCGACGCCGGCGAGTTCGGCGCGGTAGGTGCCGATCACCCGCTGGCGGAGCATGGCGTCGTGGCGGGCGCGCCAGGTCAGGGCGTCGTCGGCGGTGACGAGGTGGATGGTGCGGCGCATCAGGGGGACGCGGACGACCGCGCGTCCGGTGAGGAGGCCGTCCAGGGTCTCCGGGCGGAAGTCCCCGACCCGCGACCAGAGTCCGGTGAAGGGCTCCTGGGGTTCCTGGGCCTGCATCCCGCACAGGTGGGCGATGACGTCGGCGGCCGGGGTGCCGGTGCGGGCGAGGAGGTGCTGGCGGGCGAGGGTGGCACGGTTGAGGGCGCGGGCGGTCAGGACGGTCATGGCGGTCACGCTCCCATGGAAAGAGGACGGTTCCCGTCCTCTTTCCATGGGGACACGGGCTCGTCAGGGGGTGTACTCCTCCGCCGCCTCGGAGGCGAAGGGCTGCCGGACCGTGCGCATGCCGCCGGGGACCTTCTTGTCGGGCTGGAGGATGACCGACTGGCGGGACGACGGGGCCTTCGGGTCGCTGAAGTCGTGGGTCATGCCGAAGCCGGGGTCGTGGGCGCTGAGGATGAGGAGCGCCTTGGCGATGCCCTCGCGGCTGAGGTCGCCCTTCTCGCAGGCCTTCCTCAGGATCTCGCCGAAGGCGGACGCGGCGGTCCAGCCGGCGACGACGCCGTTGTCGAGGCCGTCGTCCGGGTAGGCGGCGGCGTAGTCGGCGGCGAGCTTCTTCGCGACCGGGGTGTCGGCGCCGATGGGGAGGCTCGGGGAGGCGAACCAGTACATCTTCTCCAGGGCCGGGCCCGCCTGCGTGCCGAGGAGCTGCGGGGCGAAGGCCGAGTTGTTGCCGACGACGGGGACGCGGAGGCCGGTCGCGGCGGCCACGCCGACCAGGGAGGCGGCCTGGCGCGGTCCGGCGCTGACGAGGACGGCCTTCACCCCGGCCTGCTTGAGCGCGGCGACCTGCGCCGACATGTCGTTGTCGGTGGGCTTGATCTTCTGCTCGACGACGGTCAGGCCGGCCTTCTCGGCGGCGTACTTCGAGCCCTTGAGCGCGTTCTCGCCGTAGTCGCCCTCGAAGTAGACGTGCCCGAGCCTGTCGCCCTTCGCGAGGCCCTTCTCGGTGACGAGGAAGTCGACCGCGTTGATCGTCTCGACGTCGTAGGTGGCGCCGAGGACGCGGATGTACGGGGAGCCGAGGAGCGAGGCCGACCACGCCTGGGGCATGACCAGGCCCTTGTCCTGGCCGTCGACGCGCTGCTTGACGGCGGCGACGAACGGGGAGCCGATGAACTGGGGGTAGCCGACGACCTTGGGTTCGAGCTCGGTGTAGGCGGCGAGCGCCTTCTGCGGGTCGTAGCCGTGGTCGCGGACGGTCAGCTCCAGCTTCCGGCCGCAGATGCCGCCGGCGGCGTTGGCCTGCTTCACGTACAGCTGCTGGGCCTGGGTGACGCTCTTGCCGAGGGTGGCGTAGACGCCGGTCATGTCGGTGAGCGCGCCGAGCGTGATGGTGGTGTCGGTGACGCCCTCGCCGGTCTTGATGCCGCCGGCGCCGGTCTCCTTGCCGTCGCCGGTCTTGGCCTTGGAACTGCATCCCGCGGCGGTGAGCGCGACCAGGGCGGCGAGCGCCGCGGCGAGGCCCCGCACGGCCGCCTGTCGTCTGTGGGTCATCGAGTCTCCCCTGAGGGTCGGTGGATCGGGGTTCGCGCGACGAGCCTCGCGAGGCCGCCGGGCAGGAAGAGGACGGTGCCGACGACGGCGGCGCCGTAGAGGTAGCGGGCGGCCTCGCCGGGCGCGATGCCGCCGGTGCCGGGGGCGGAGACCAGCGGCAGGCCTTCGGCGTACCGGTTGAGGAGCTGCGGCAGCAGGGCGACGAAGATCCCGCCCGCGACGGCTCCGGCGACGGAGCCGAGCCCGCCGATGACGATCATCGCCAGGTACTCCAGGGAGAGCGCCATGCCGAAGTACTCGGGCACGGTCCGCTGGAAGACCAGGGCGAGCAGGACGCCGGCGAGGCCCGCGTACATGGAGGACAGGACGAAGACGGCGGCCCGGTGCCGGGCGACGGGGATGCCCATGACTCCGGCGGCGATCCGGTGGTCGCGGATGGCGTTCATGGCGCGCCCGGGGCGGCCCCTGAGCACCCCGCGGGCGAACAGCACCCCGCCGAGGAGCAGGGCGAGGCCCAGGTACCAGAGTTTCTCGACGGAGCCGAACGGCACCTGGAGGACGAGGAGTTCGGTGTCGTCGAAGGTGAGGCCGAAGAGGTTCAGCGGCGGGACGGCACGGCCGTTGTAGCCGCCGGTGAGGTCGTGGGCGTTGAAGAGGACGTGCTGGCCGATGAAGATCAGCGCGAGGGTGGCGATGCCGAGGTACGCGCCGTGCAGCCGGCCCGCGATGGGGCTGAACACCCCGCCCGCGAGCCCGGCGAGGCCGACGGCGAGGACGGCCGCGAGCCAGCCCGGCAGGCCGAGGCCGGAGAGCCCGTCGGTGCCGTCGCCGGCGAGGGCGCAGTAGCCGTAGGCGCCGACGGCGAGGAAGAAGGCGTGGCCCATGGAGAGCTGGCCGGTGGCGCCGGTGAGCAGGTTGATGCCGATGGCGCCGATCGCGGCGGCGATGGCGAAGAGCCCGGCCTGGAGCCAGAACCGCTCCAGGTAGAAGGGGAGGGCGAGGAGGACGACGACGCCGAGGCCGGCGGCGGCCCGGGGGTACGCCTTCGCGGGGATCCTGCGGCGCTCAGACACGGGCGAGCTCCTTCGTGCCGAAGAGGCCGGCCGGGCGGATCAGCAGCACCGCGACCATCACCAGGTAGGGGGCGAGGTCGCCGATCCCGCGGCCGAGGAAGGCCAGGTCGGACTGGTAGCCGGTGGCGAGGGACTCGGTGACGCCGACGATCAGTCCGCCGGCGAGCGCGCCGGTGGTGGAGTCGAGGCCGCCGAGGATCGCAGCGGGGAAGGCCTTGAGGGCGGCGAGCGAGGTGCCGCGTTCGAGGCCCGGGGTGGGGAAGACGGTGAGGAAGAGCGCGGCGACGGCGGCCAGGCCCCCGGCGACCGCCCAGGCGCCGAGCGAGACCCTGCCGAGCCGGACGCCCATCAGGGCGGCGGTCTCCTGGCTCTCGGCGGCGGCCCGCATGGCGACGCCCCAGGAGGTGTGCCGGAAGGCGAGCAGGAAGGCGGTGATGAGGAGGGCGGCGGCGAGCAGGGCCGCGATCCGGGTCTCGGCGATCGTCACCGGGCCGAGGGTGACGACGGCGTCGCCCCACGGGTCGCCGAGGGCGAGGATGTCGGTGCCGATCCGGCGGGTCAGCTCGGTGGCGAGGAGGATGTCGACGCCGATGGTGACGATGGCGAGGACGCTGTGGTCGGTGCCCCGGTGGCGGCGCATCACGAGGAACTCGACGGCGGCGCCGACGACGGCCGCGCCCGCGACGCCCGCGGCGAGCGCGGGCCAGAAGCCGAGCGGTTCGTGGAGGACGGCGACGAGGTAGCCGCCGGCCAGGAGCAGCGAGGCGTGGGCGAAGTTGACGACCTCCGTGGCGCGGAAGATGACGACGAAGCCGAGGGCGATGAGGGCGTAGACGGAGCCCAGCGAGAGCCCGTTGATGAGGAACTCGGCGAAGGTGCTCACGCGGCGGTCTCCTCTCCGAGGTAGGCGCGGACGACCGCCGGGTCGTTCTGTACGTCGGCGGGGCTGCCGTCGGCGATGCGGCGGCCGAATTCGAGGACGGTGACGGAGTCGGCGAGCCGCATGACGAGGCCCATGTCGTGCTCGACGAGGAGCACGGAGATGCCGAGGCCGTCGCGGACGCCGGCGATGACGGCGGCGGTGCGGCGGCGTTCGTCGGCGGTCATGCCGGCGACGGGTTCGTCGAGGAGGAGCAGGGTGGGCTCCATGCAGAGGGCGCGGGCCAGTTCGGCGAGCTTCTGCTGTCCGTACGGGAGCGAGCCCGCGGGTTTCGCCAGCTGGTCGCCGAGGCCGACGAAGTCGGCGATCTCCCGGACGCGGGCCCGGTGCCGGGCCTCCTCGCGGGCGGCGGACGGCAGGCGGAGCCCGGCGGCGAGGAAGCCGGTGCGGGTGAGCCGGTGGCGGCCGAGCATGAGGCTGTCCTCGACGGTGGCGCGCGGCGGCAGCGCCAGGTTCTGGAAGATCCGGCCGACGCCGAGGTCGGCGATCCGGTGCGGGGGCAGCTCGGTCAGCTCGCGGGCGCCGAGGCGTACGGATCCCGAGGTGGCCCGGTACACCCCGGAGAGCACGTTGAAGCAGGTGGACTTGCCGGCGCCGTTGGGCCCGATGAGGGCGTGCACGGTGCCGGGGCGGACGGTGAAGTCGACGCCGTCGAGCGCGGTGAGCCCGGCGAAGCGGACGGTGAGACCGGTGACGGTGAGGGCGGGGACGTCGTCGCGGGCGGACGGCTCGGCGGGGCGCGGGGCGGGGACGATCGGCTCGTCCGGGGTGCTCATCGGTTCTCCTTGCGGCGCGGGGCGCGGGCGGGGGCCGGGGCCCCGGCGTCCCAGCGGGACAGGACGGGGTGGGCGGCGCGGGCCGCGTCGTTGCCGTGGGCGGAGCCCCCCGCGTCGCCGACTCCGAGGTAGCGGCGGCGGACCTCGTCGGAGGCGGCGAGTTCGCCGGCCGGGCCGGAGAGGGTGACCTCGCCGACCTCCAGGACGTACGCGTGGGAGGCGAGCCGCAGCGCGAGCGCCGCGTTCTGCTCGACGAGGAGGACGGCCGTGCCCTGGGCGTTGATCTCGCGGACGGCGTCGGCGATCCGGGCGGCCATCAGCGGGGCGAGGCCGAGCGAGGGCTCGTCGAGGAGGAGCAGTTCGGGGGCGGCCATCAGGGCGCGGCCGACGGCGAGCATCTGCTGTTCGCCGCCGGAGAGCAGGCCGGCGGGCTGCCGGGCGCGCTCGGCGAGGACGGGGAAGAGCTCGTGGACGCGGCGCAGGGCGGCGGCCTTGGCGGCGCGGTCGCCGCGCCGGGCGAGGCCGCCGGCCCGCAGGTTGTCCTCGACGGTCATGCGGGCGAAGACCTGCCGGCCCTCGGGGACCTGGCAGACGCCGGCGGCGACCACCCGGTCGGGCGGCAGCCCGTCGAGCGGCCGGCCGGCCGCCGTGACCGTGCCGGAGACCACGGCGCCGCCGTGGAACCGCAGGGTGCGCGAGACCGCCCGCAGCAGTGTGGACTTGCCGGCGCCGTTTCCGCCGAGGACGGTGACGACGGCCCCCGCGGGCACGGTCAGCGAGACGCGCCTGAGCGCGTGCACCGGTCCGTATCCCGCCGTCAGGTCCGTCACCGTCAGGGCGGGTGCGGTACCTCCCATGACTCCCCATTCCCCGGCCGACGTTGTTACCCGTGCGTGCTACTCGGCCGTTCGGTCGCTCACCCCAGCACCGCGCCGGACCGCCCGTCCACGCCCGGCGCCGCAATCGCTGCCGGTGACCAGCGGGGCCGCCGGAGGGCTGTGCATGCGCACAACACCGCGCGTCAGGGCGTTGCCGTGGGGCGCGGGGCGGTGGATGCTCCCGGCATGGGACGGCGCAGACGGCGGACCGGTGACGACTGGAAGGTGCTCGCCCGCGCGTGCACGGCGCTTCTGGAGCGGGTGCCGGAGCTGGTGGACGAGCATCTGACGGAACTGCACGCGTACGAGCCCGCCTACGGGCGGATCGTGCCGTACGACCAGCACTGGCAGGAGGCGCACGAGGCGATCCGGATCGGCATCGAGATGATCTCGGCACCCCGGCACTCGCCCCGGCGGGACCTGGAGCACGCGGAGCTGATGGGTCGGCGGCGGGCCGAGCAGGGCATGCCCCTGGAGCTGGTGGTGCACGCGTACCGGCACGCGGGGCATCTGGTGTGGGACGCGCTGATCGAGGGCGCGGGCCCCGACGCGGCGCAGCTCGCGGCGCTGATGCAGTCGGCGACGACGGTGTGGTCGGCGGTGGACGCGCAGGCGGACCGGGCCTCGGAGGCGTACCGGGCGACGGAGGCGGAGCTGCGGCGCCGCACGGACGAGCAGCTCCAGGCGCTCCTGGACGCCCTCCTCGAAGGCGAGCGGCTGCCGGAGATGGTGGCGCGGGCGGCGGCGGGCCTGGACCTGCCGGAGCAGGGCCGGTACGCGGTGGTGGTGCTGCGCCCCGACCGCCGGGAGGAGCGCGAGCCGTTCCACCGCCAGGTGCGGGCGGAGGGGCTGCGGTTCCTGTGGCGGATGCGGGCGGACTGCGAGATCGGGGTGGTGGCGCTGGCCGACGGCACGGGCCTCGACGCGCTGGCGGAGCTCCTCGACGGGCGGGCCCCGGGCCCCGGCGGCATCAGCCCGGTCGTCACGGGCCTGACCGAACTGGGCCGCGCCCGCCACCTCGCCGAACTCGCCCTGCGCACCTGCCCGCCCGGCACCCGCCAGGTCGTCCGCCTGGACCGCCGGATGGCGGGCGCCCTGATCGTCGGCCGCCCGGACCTGGCGGAACTCCTCGTCGCGGACGTCCTCGGCGGCCTCCTCGAACTGGACCCGGCGGACCGCGCGGTCCTCCTGGAGACCCTGGACGCCTGGCTGGACTGCGAGGGCTCGGCAGGCCGCGCCGCCGGCCGCCTCTACTGCCACCGCAACACGGTCTTCAACCGCCTCCGCCGCCTGGAACAACTGACGTCGAGGTCCCTGTCCCGGCCGCGGGACCTTACGGAGATGACCCTGGCCCTGGACGCCTTCCGGCTGACGGCGCAGGGGTGAGGCGTGAGGGGCCGGGTGCCCGGCCCCGTGACGCCTACGCCAGGAAGTCCCGGGCGATGTGGGACGCGACGTCCTCCAGGAGGGGGCCGGCGTTCGGGATGGACTTCGCCGGGTCCGGCTCCAGGGCGGAGAGGGGGTAGGCGCGGCGGATGCCGGCGGCGCCGAGGGCCTCGGGCGGGAGGGCCAGGCGGCCGCAGACCGCTACGACCTCCTTGCCGGCCGCCCTCGCCGCCGCGGCGACGCCCGCCGGGGCCTTGCCGTGGAGGGTCTGCTCGTCGAGGGAGCCCTCGCCGGTGATGACGAGGGTGGCGCGCTCCAGGGCGGGGGCGAAGCCGAGGACCTCCAGCATCAGCTCGATGCCGGGGCGGAAGCTCGCGCCGAGGAGGAGGGCGCCGTAGCCGATGCCGCCGGCGCCGCCCGCGCCGGGCGAGGCGGCGAGCTCGGTGGCCTTCGGGCCGATCGCCTTCTCCAGGACCTGGGCGTAGTGGTCGAGGGCCGCGTCGAGGGTCTCGACGTCCTCGGGCGTGGCGCCCTTCTGCGGGCCGTAGACGGCGGGGGCGCCCTTGGGGCCGGTCAGCGGGTTGTCGACGTCGCTGGCGAGGATGAACTCGACGTCGGCGAAGCGCGGGTCGAGGGCGGTCAGGTCGGCGGAGGCCAGCTCCGCCAGGGCCGCGCCGCCGGGGCCGACCGGCTCGCCGGCCGCGTCGAGGAAGCGGGCGCCGAGCGCGGCGAGCATGCCGGCGCCGCCGTCGGTGGTGGCGCTGCCGCCGACGCCGAAGACGATCGTGGTCGCGCCCGCGTCGAGCGCCGCGCGCAGCAGCTCGCCCGAGCCGTACGTCGTGGCGGTCAGCGGGGCGAACGTACCGGCGGGGAGGAGCTGGAGGCCCGACGCCTCCGCCATCTCGACGACCGCCGTGGTGCCGCGCAGCGCGAACGCGGCGGTGACCGGAGTGCCGACCGGCCCCGTGACCCGTACCTCGTGGCGGTCGAAGCCCGCCGCGACGGCCGCCGCGACCGTGCCGTCGCCGCCGTCGGCGACGGGCAGGGCCTCGACCGAGAGGCCGGGGACGACCTTCCGGAGTCCCGCCGTGACCCGCTCCGCGACCTGTACGGCCGTGAGCGAGCCCTTGAACTTGTCGGCCGCCACGAGCACGTGAGCGACCTGAGTTGCTGCTCCGTCCGTCACCTTGCATCCCTTGCTTTCGAACAGGCAGTCGCGCCAGGGCCGACCCTATCCGTCAGGGCGGACGGCGTGCCACCCCCGGATATCCCCCGATGTCAGACCATAGTGGGCCCTCATGAGCACGGATATGAACGAGCGGACGCCCTCCGGTCACGTACCGGAACATCTCGCCCCCGACAAGAAGGTCATCGGGATCGGCATGGCCGCGGTCGTCGCGGTCGTCGCCTGGGCGGCGCTGGCCGGGGACTCCTTCGACACCGCCTCCTCCACGGCCCTCTCCTGGGTCCTGGACAACTTCGCGTGGCTGTTCGTGGTCGCCGCGGACACCTTCCTGGTGCTGTGCGTGGTGATCGCGGTGAGCCGTTTCGGCCGGATCCGGCTCGGCGCGGACGACTCGGAGCCGGAGTTCACCAATCTGGCGTGGATCGCGATGATGTTCAGCGCCGGCATGGGCATCGGCCTGATGTTCTACGGCGTCGGGGAGCCGCTCCAGCACTTCCTGAACCCGCCGCCGGCCAGCGGCGTCCCGGCGGGGTCGGGCGCGGCGGCCCAGACGGCGATGGAGTACTCCTTCTTCCACTGGACGCTGACCCCGTGGGCGATCTACGGCATCGCCGGTCTCGCGCTCGCGTACGCGGGCTACCGCAAGAATCGCGGCAACCGGCTGAGCAGCGCCTTCGTCCCGCTCCTCGGCGCCCGCCGGGCCGTGTCCTGGCAGGGCAAGGTGGTCGATCTCCTCGCCGTCTTCGCGACCGTCTTCGGCACGGCGACCAGCCTGGGCCTGGGCGCGCTCCAGGTGGCGGAGGGGCTGAACATCACGATGGACGTGGAGGACTCCACGGCCACCGAGCTGACCATCATCGCCGTGCTGTCGGCGGCCTTCGTCCTGTCGGCCTTCTCGGGCCTGCACAAGGGCGTGAAGTGGCTGTCCACGCTGAACATCGTGCTGGCCGCCTGTCTGGCGCTGTTCGTCTTCCTGCTGGGCCCGACCGTCTACATCCTGGACACGATCCCGGCCTCGGTCGGCGGCTACCTGCACCAGCTGCTGCCGCTGGCGAGCCGTACCGGCGCGTTCACCGACAGCGAGTGGCTGGGCGCCTGGACGATCTTCTACTGGGCGTGGTGGCTGTCCTGGGCGCCGTTCGTGGGCACCTTCATCGCCCGGATCTCGCGCGGCCGGACGATCCGCGAGTTCCTGGTGGGCGTGCTGCTCGTGCCCTCGGGGGCGACGGTGGTCTGGTTCTGCGTGATGGGCGGCACGGCGATCCGGCTGGAGTCCACGGACGAGGCCGATCTGGCGGGGGCGGTGGCGGACGGGGTGGAGGCGTCGCTGTTCGCGATGCTGGAGGCGCTGCCGCTGGGCACGGTCACCTCGGTGGTGGCGATGCTCCTGGTGATGACGTACTTCGTCACCAGCGCGGACTCGGCCTCCCTCGTCATGGGCTCGCTGACCAGCCGGGGCGCCCTGCACCCGCCGACGTGGCTGGTGGTCGTCTGGGGCGTGCTGATGGCGTCGGTCGCGGCGGTGCTGCTCGTGGTGGGCGGCCTGAACTCGCTCCAGACGGCGACGATCCTGGTGGCGCTGCCGTTCGTGGTGGTCATGCTGGTGCTGTGCTGGGCGCTGATCAAGGAGCTGCGGGAGGATCCGGGCGCCGGCCCGGCCCGGCACCACGCCCTGCACGGTCTCGGCGACGCGGTACGGGCCCTGGTCGGCGAGGTGATGACCGAGCAGGGGGGCGGCACCCGCCACCACCGGCTGCGCCGCGCGGCCCGCTCCCGCGCCGACACGGAGGGCGGCGAGCCGCCGCAGGAGGGCGGGGCGTGACGTACGGGACGGTGAGCGGGCCGGTGCTCGCCGGACCCGACCTCGCCGACCGGATCCTCGGCGGCTGGACGGGCCGGATCGCCGGGAACATGCTCGGCAAGCCGGTCGAGCAGGGCGAGCACTGGACGCGGGAGCGGATCGACGCCTACCTGCGGCTCACCGACGCGCTGCCGCTCACCGACTACCTGCCGCCCCCGCCCGCCGGCGCGGACGGCTTCGTCCTGCGGCCCGAGTGGCCCCGGTGCGTGCGCGGCGGGATCCGGGAGAGCTGCCGGGACGACGACGTCGACTACACGCTGCTCGGGCTGCACCTCCTGGAGACGTACGGCTCCGGCTTCACCACCGAGCAGGTCGGCGAGCTGTGGCTGCTGCGGCTGCCGTACCTCCAGACGTTCACCGCCGAGCGGGCCGCGTACCGGAACCTCGCCAACGGGCTGCGACCGCCGCTCACCGCCACCCGCGACAACCCCTACCAGGAGTGGATCGGGGCGCTGATCAGGGCGGACGTCTACGGCTGGACGAGCCCCGGCGACCCGCGCCGGGCGGCCGGCCTGGCCCGCCGGGACGCGGTGGTCTCGCACACCGGGAACGGGGTGTACGGGGCGATGTGGGCGGCCGCCCTGGTCGCCGCCGCCTTCACCGCGCCCGACGCCCGCTCGGCCCTGGTCACGTCCCTGGAGGTGGTGCCGGCGGGCAGCCGCCTCGCCCGGACCGTACGGGAGACGGTCGCGCTGTACGAGGCGGGGCTCGGCTGGTCGGAGACGCTCGACGAGATGGCGGCGCGCACGGCCGGCCTCGGCTGGATCCACGTGGTGCCCAACGCGGCGGTGCTGACCGCCGGACTGCTCCACGGCGAGGGCGACTTCACCCGCACGATCACGCTGACCGTGCGCGGCGGCCTGGACACGGACTCCAACGGCGCGACGGCCGGATCGGTCGCCGGGGTGCTGTGCGGGGCGGCGGCGATCCCGCCGCGGTGGTCGCGGCCGCTGCGCGACCGGGTGCGCAGCGCGGTGTACGGCTTCGACGGGGCGAGCATCCGCCAACTCGCCGAGCGGACGCTCCGCCTGGCTACGCTGACGCCATGACCGTCACCGATTACGCCACGTGCATCGCCGGCCTCCCCCGGGTCCTGGCCGGTGCCGCCGTACTCTTCCGGGACGCGCGGGGCCGGATCCTCGTCGTGGAGCCCGGCTACCGCGAGGGCTGGGTCCTGCCGGGCGGCACGGTCGAGTCCGACGCGGGCGAGACGCCCCGGCAGGCGGCCCGCCGGGAGACCCTGGAGGAGATCGGCCTGGACGTGCCGCCGGGGCCGCTGATCGCGGTCGACTGGTCGCAGAGCCCGGCCCGGCCGCCGGTGGTGGCGTACCTGTACGACGGCGGGGTGCTCCCCGAGGAGCGGTTCGCGGAGATCCGGCTCCAGGAGGCCGAGCTGCTCTCCTGGAAGCTGATCGAGCCGTCCGAGATCCCCGCGCATCTGCCGGGCAGCCTGGGCCCCCGGGTGCTGGCCGGGCTGCGCGCCCTGGCCGACGGAAGCGGTCCGGCGGAGCTGGTGAACGGCCTCCGGTCCGACGAGGCCTGACGAGGCCTGACGGGGTCCGACGGGGTCCGACGGGGAGTCAGCTCGCCGCCGTGGGTACGGGCCTGGAGTCGCCGCCGTCACGGTCGGAGAAGCCCGTGATCGCCACGGACATCAGCAGCATCGCGACGACGGTCGGCAGGATCCCGGCGACGACGGCGCCGAAGCAGTCACCGATGAGCAGCCGGGCGCGGCGGTCGGAGTCGGGATCCGGGTCCGGGGCCGCCGGGGGGCTCATCCCTGCGGGGGCTCCGGCGGCAGCATCTCGCCGGTGCGGTTCACCTCTTCGCGGGTGGCGGTCCTCGCCTCCGTGCGGTGGCCGCGCGCGATGTAGTCGCGGACGACGGCCTCCACGGCGTCCTGCGGGCTGCCGACGCCCGCCAGGACCATGACTTCCACGACGAGGTCGGCGTCGAGCGCGATGTTCACCTTGGCCATGGACGGAACCTAGCACCGCGAAACCCGGTCGCGGGAGCCGATCCGGGTGCCTACGCTCCCGGCATGACGATGGTCGCGATCCTCAGCGGTGCCGGTATCTCCACAGACTCGGGCATCCCGGACTACCGGGGGCCGAACGGCCTGTGGCGGCGGGACCCCGAGGCCGAACGGCTGGTCACCTACGGGCCGTACATGGCGGACCCCGAGGTCCGCCGCCGCTCCTGGCTGATGCGGCGCGACGCCCCGGTCCTGACGGCGGAGCCCAACGCGGCGCACCGCGCGATCGCGGCGTACGAGCGGACCGGGAACGCGCTGCGGGTGATCACCCAGAACGTGGACGGTTTGCACCAGGCCGCCGGGGTGCCGGACCGGAAGGTGTTCGAACTGCACGGCACGGCCCGCCGGGTGGTGTGCACGGCCTGCCACGCCCGCTCGCCGATGGCGGAGGCCCTGGAGCGCCTGGAGGCGGGCGACCCGGATCCGGCGTGCCGGGCCTGCGGCGGGATCCTGAAGCCGGCGACCGTGATGTTCGGGCAGCGGCTCGACCCGGTGGTGCTCGCGAACGCGATGTCGGTGGCCAAGGCGGCCGAGGTGTTCGTCGCGGTCGGCACGAGCCTCCAGGTGCAGCCGGCGGCCTCGCTGGCCGGGGTCGCGGCCGAGCACGGGGCCCGGCTGATCATCGTGAACGCCGAGCCGACCCCGTACGACCCGCTCGCCGCCGAGGTCCTGCGCGAGCCGATCGGCACGGCGCTCCCCGCGCTGCTCGACCGGCTGGCCTAGAACAGCGCGTCGGGGGCGGCGACGCCCGACTCGAAGGCGAGGAGCCGCTGCTTGCGGTCCAGACCGCCGCCGTAGCCGGTGAGGCTGCCGCCGGAGCCGATGACGCGGTGGCAGGGGACGATGACGCCGACGGGGTTCTTGCCGTTGGCGAGGCCGACGGCGCGGGAGGCGTTCGGGCTGCCGAGGGCCTCGGCGAGTTCGCCGTACGTGCGGGTCTCCCCGTACGGGATGAGCCGCAGCTGTTCCCAGACGCGCAGCTGGAACGGGGTGCCCTCCAGGTGGAGCGGCAGGTCGAACTCGGTGAGCTCGCCGGCGAAGTAGGCGTCGAGCTGGCGGATCGCCTCCCCGAACGGGCGGGGGTCGCGCGCGCCGAAGGTCTCCTCGGGCGGACGGTGGCGCTGGCCGGTCATGTGGACGCGGCTGAGGACGCCGTCGACGGCCACCAGGGTCAGCGGCTCGTAGGGGCTGTCCACGACCGTGTGCACGACCGTGCGGTGCGTGGCGGCGCGGTACGCGGCTGTGCGGGGCATGGCGGAACTTCCTTACGCGGGGAGGTGGTTGATGGGGTGGCTGTCGGTCGCCCACAGGTACTGGACGGCGTACGCGCGCCAGGGCGCCCATGCCGTGGAGCGGGCGGTGAGCGCGCCGGGGGTGGCGGGCAGGCCGAGGCCCTCGGCGGCGCGGCGGACGCCGAGGTCGCCGGGGAGGAAGGCGTCGGGGTCGCCGAGCGCGCGCATGGCGATGATCTCGGTGGTCCAGGGACCGAAACCGGGCAGCGCGAGCAGTCGGGCGCGGGTCTCGGCGCGGTCGGTGTCGGGGCCGAGGGAGAGGGTGCCGTCGGCGAGCGCGCCGGCGAGGGTCAGCAGGGTGGTGCGGCGGCTGCGGGGCAGGGCGAGGGTCTCGGGGTCGAGCCCGGCGAGCGCCCCGGCGGTCGGGAAGAGGTGCGTGAGGCCGCCCTCGGGGTCCTCGACGGGCACGCCGTGGGCGGTGACGAGCCGGGCCGCGTGGGTGCGGGCGGCGGCCGTGGAGACCTGCTGGCCGAGGACGGCCCGGACCGCGAACTCGGCGGGGTCGACGGTGCCGGGGACGCGCCGTCCGGGCGCCTGCTCGACCAGCGGGGCGAGCAGCGGGTCGGCGCGGAGCCGGTCGTCGACGGCGACGGGGTCGGCGTCGAGGTCGAGGAGGCGGCGGCAGCGGCTGATCGCGTGGGTGAGGTCGCGGGTGTCGGTGAGGGAGAGCCGGCAGGCGATGTGGCCGGGGCGCGGGGCGAGGGCGACGATCCCGTGCCCGTACGGGAGGGCGAGGGTGCGGCGGTAGGCGCCGTCGCGCCACTCCTCGACGCCGGGGACGGCGGTCGCGGCGAGGTGGCCGAAGAGGTTCGACGGCTCCAGCGGGGCGCGGAAGGGCAGCCGGAGGCTGATCACGCCGGGCGGGTGGGGCGCGGCGGGCCGGGCGGCGCGGGCGCGCAGTTCGCCGGGGCTGAGGGCGAAGACCTGGCGGACGGTGTCGTTGAAGGAGCGGATGGAGGAGAAGCCGGCGGCGAAGGCGATCTCGCCGAAGGGCAGCGCCGTCGTCTCGACGAGGGTGCGGGCGGTCTGGGCTCGCTGGGCGCGGGCCAGGGCGAGCGGGCCCGCGCCCAGCTCGGCGAGGAGCTGGCGCTCGATCTGCCGGGTGGACCAGCCGAGCCGCCGGGCGAGCCCGGGGACGCCTTCCCGGTCGACGACGCCGTCCTGGATCAGGCGGACGGCGCGGGCGACGGCGTCGGCCCGCACGTTCCACTCCGGGGAGCCGGGGCTGGTGTCGGGGCGGCACCGCTTGCAGGCCCGGAAGCCGGCCCGCTGGCAGGCGGCGGCACTGGGATGGAACTCCATGTTCTCGGGCTTGGGCGAGACGGCCGGGCAGCTGGGGCGGCAGTAGACCCGGGTGGTGCGGACGGCGGTGAAGAAGACGCCGTCGAAGCGGGCGTCCTTGGACTGGACGGCCCGCACACAGCGCTCGGTCTGGGTGTGCATGGATCCAGGATCGAGGATGCGCGGGCCCCGGGCTGGCAGAAAAACGACATGGACCTTCAGGACGACAGGGACCTTCGGCCGGAGACCGGCACCGTCCGGAAGTGGGTGGTGACGCGGCCCTCGTCGTCGAGGACGTGGAAGGCGACCCCGGGCGGGGTGTCCAGGTGGACGTGCGGCCTTTCGGGGCCGGGGTGCTCCCACGGCAGCCGCAGCGTGGAGACCGTACCGGGGGCGACGAGCAGCGGCCGGCCGGCGAAGGTGGTGGCGGCGGCGGTGTGCGCGTGGCCCGCGAGGAAGGCGGTGAGGTGGGGGTGGCGGGCGGCGAGCGCGGCCAGCCGGTCCTCGCCGTACTGCCGGATCTCGTCGACGTACGGGGTGTGCAGCGGCACCGGCGGGTGGTGGAAGGCGACGAGGACGGGCGTGTCGTACGGGGTGTCGGTGAGGACCCGGTCCAGCCACTCCAGGGTGGTGTCCTCCAGGTACCCGTCGTGCTTGCCGGGGATCGAGGAGTCGCAGACGGCGAGGACGAAGCCGTCGCCGCGCAGCACCTGGTCGACGGGGGCGGTGGGCGCCGGGTCGCCGTCCTCGTGGAGCAGCGGCGCGAGACCGGCCCGGAAGGCGGCGCGGTCGTCGTGGTTGCCGGGGCAGACGACGAGCGGGTGGCGGCCGGCGAGGAGGGCGCGGGCGCCGTCGTACTCGGCGGGGGCGCCGTGGTCGGCGATGTCGCCGGAGACGAGGACGGCCGCCAGGTCGTACGGGAGCTCCTCCAGGTGGCGCAGGACGGCGCGGGTGCGCGCGGTGGCGCGCTCCTCCGCGTCGATGTGGATGTCGCTGACGTGGGCGATGACGATCACGCGTAGGCCTCCGACGGTCGGGGTGAACGGTGGTTCACCCGACCGACCGTACGGTGATCACGACGGGGACGTAAGGGCCGCTAGGGGTGAGGCGGCCTTTCCGCCTTCCGCTTCCGCCTTCCGCTTCCGCTTTCCGCTCACTCGAAGCGGGTGGGGTCCCCGGCGCCGACGCGGAGGACCTCGGGGTCGCCCTCGGAGAAGTCGACGACGGTGGTGGGGACGGTGCCGCAGTCCCCGGAGTCGAGGACGGCGTCGACCTGGTGGTCGAGCCGCTCCTTGATCTCCCAGCCCTGGGTGAGCGGCTCCTCCTCGTCGGGCAGCAGGAGGGTGCTGGAGAGCAGGGGTTCGCCGAGTGACGCGAGCAGCGCCTGGGTGACGACGTGGTCGGGGATCCGGACGCCGACGGTCTTCTTCTTGGGGTGGAGGAGCTGGCGGGGCACCTCCTTGGTGGCGGGCAGGATGAAGGTGTACGCGCCGGGGACGGCGGACTTGACGGCGCGGAAGACCCGGTTGTCGATGTGCACGAGCTGCCCCAGCTGGGCGAAGTCCGCGCACATGAGGGTGAAGTGGTGCCGGTCGTCGAGGCGGCGGATCTCCCGGATGCGGGTGAGGCCCTCGTGGTTGCCGATCCGGCTGCCGAGGGCGTAGCAGGAGTCGGTGGGGTAGGCGATGAGCCCGCCCTTGCGGATCGAGTCTGCCACGCCGTCGATGATGCGCGGCTGCGGGTTCTGGGGGTGCACGTCGATGTACTTCGCCATGGAGCGAGTCTAGGTTCCCTGGCCGTCGAGGGATCTGAGGTGGCGCCAGACGGCTTTGGCGGCGTTGTGCCCGGACATGCCGTGGACGCCGGGGCCCGGCGGGGTGGCGGCGGAGCAGAGGAAGACCGACGGGTGGGGGGTGCGGTACGGCCACGGGGAGAGGGTGGGGCGCAGCACGAGTTGGAGGCCGCGGGCGGCGCCGCAGGCGATGTCGCCGCCGATGTAGTTGGCGTTGCGCGCGGCGAGTTCGGGCGGTCCGGCGGTGGCGCGGGCGAGGATCCGGTCGCGGAAGCCGGGGGCGAAGCGCTCGATCTGCCGCTCCATGGCGTCGGTGAGGTCGCCGCGCCAGCCGTTGGGCACATGGCCGTACGCCCAGAAGACGTGCTTGCCCTCGGGGGCGCGGGAGGGGTCGACGAGGCTGGGCTGGGCGGTGATGAGGAACGGCGCCTCGGGGGCGGAGCCGGAGGAGGCCTGGCGCAGGGCGGTGTCGATGGCGCGGGCGGTGGGCCCGACCTGGACGGTGCCGGCCCGGCGGGCGGCCTCGGCGGTCCAGGGCACGGGCCCGTCGAGGGCGTAGTCGATCTTGAAGGCAGAGGCACCGTACTTGTAGTGGGCGTAGTGGTGGGCGCCGAAGCCGGTGATGCGGGCGAGGGCGGTGGGCGAGGTGTCGAAGAGGTAGGCGCGGGCGGGCGGCAGGTCGTCGAGGCGCTTGACCTCGTAGCCGGTGTGGACGGTGCCGCCGAGCTCGGCGAGGTACGCGGTGAGGGCGTCCGGGATCGCCTGGGAGCCGCCGCGGGGCACGGGCCAGCCGACGGCGTGCGCGGCGAGCGCGAAGACCAGGCCGACGGCGGAGGTGGCGAAGCCGTCGAGCGGAGCGATGACGTGGCCGACCATCCCGGCGAAGAGGGCGCGGGCCTTCTCGTCGCGGAAGCGGCGCAGCAGCCAGGTGGACGGCGGCAGTCCGGCGAGGCCGAAGCGGGCGAGGCCGGCCGGGTCGCGGGGCAGCGCGGTGAGCGGCAGCTGCATGAAGTCCCGGAAGAGCGTCTCCCACCGGGCGAGGAAGGGGGTGACGAGCCGTCGGTAGGCGCCGGCGTCGCGCGGTCCGAGGGAGGCGGCGGTCTCGGCGACGGAGTGGGAGAGGACGGCGGCGGTGCCGTCGTCCCACGGGTGGGCCATGGGCAGTTCGGGGTGGAGCCACTCCAGGCCGTACCGGTCGAGCGGCATGGTCCGGAAGACGGGCGAGGCGGCACCCAGCGGGTGGACGGCGGAGCAGGGGTCGTGGCGGAAGCCGGGGAGGGTCAGCTCCTCGGTGCGGGCTCCGCCGCCGACGGTCTCCTTCGCCTCGAACACGGCCACGGAGTGGCCGCGGCGGGCCAGCTCCACGGCGGCAGTCAGTCCGTTGGGCCCCGCCCCCACGACGACGGCGTCGAGCAGTGACGTCACCTCGGGCTCCTCACGTCGGCCGGCGCTTCGGCAGGGCCAGGATAGGCCCGCCCGCCCGGGCGGCGCGGCGGCCCCTCGGGACCCATGGGACCGGTGTGGCGCCCCGGGTGCGGGAAGGACCGGTTCCGCAACCGTCCGACGTGGCCCGGGTGCGGGAAGGACCGGTTCCGCGGCCGGCCGAAGCGGCGGCCGGGATTCGGAGACGGCCGGCTCCCCTGCCGGGCGGCCCTCGTGAGCATCCGTCAGTCCTCGGCCGGGGCGCCGGCGAGGAGGACGCGGATCCGCTCGGCGGTGGCGGCGTCCCGTGCGGCCGTGAACGGCAGCGCGTTGCCCCCGGTGATCCGGAACGGCTCGCCGGCGACGGTCGTCTGCGCGCCGCCCGCCTCCGCCACGAGCAGCAGCCCGGCCGCGTGGTCCCAGGCGTACTCCCAGTTGAAGGCGGTGGCGTCGAGCGCGCCCCGGGCGATCGACAGGTACTCCAGGCCGGCCGAGCCGCACGGCCGGGTCCTGACGCCCTCGGCGACGAGCCCGAGGAGGGCCCGCTTCTGCTCGGGCGTGGTGTAGTCGGGGTGCGAGGTGGCCACCTCCAGGACGGCGCCGGGGGCGGGCGAACCGGACCGGATCCGCTCCCCGTTGAGCACCGCTCCGCGCCCCCGCACGGCGACGGCCAGCTCGCCGAGCGCGGGCGCGTAGGTCCAGGAGGCGAGGAGCTCGCCGCGGTGGGCGAGGGCGACCAGGGTGCAGAAGGCCGGGTCGCCCTGGACGAACTGGCGGGTGCCGTCCACCGGGTCGACGATCCAGACCGGCGCGTCGCCGCGCAGCGCGTCGTACAGCCCGGGGTCGGCGTGGACGGCCTCCTCGCCGACCACGGCGGAGCCCGGCAGCAGCGCGGTCAGTGCCTCGGTCAGACGCTCCTCGGCCGCCCGGTCGGCGACCGTCACCAGGTCGTACGGCCCCTTCTTCTCGACGATCTCGTGGTCGGCGAGCTGCCGGAACCGCGGCATGACCTCCGCCGCGACCGCCTTGCGGACCGCCTCCTCCACCTCCGTCGTACCACCGTCGAGGACGTGCTCAAGGAAGGACTCGATCATGCGTCCAGCTAAGCACGCGGGTCCGACAACCGGTACGGGGCCTGCCCCGCAGCCGAGGTTCACGGGGGGACGCGGTGGCGACTCGCGGTCCGGGCCCGTACGGCCGACTGCCGGGCGGTCCTCGCAACCGGGGCAGGTCTCGGCCTCCATGAGGACGACCCACCGACAGGTCGAGTGCGCGCTAGGTTCTCGTCAGGTCGCGGACGAGGCGGGTCAGCCGGGGGGACGGGGCGACCTTCAACTCCGCCTGGAGCAGGCGGCGGTAGTCCTGGTAGCGCTTGACGGCGCAGGCGAGGTTGCCCTCCGCCAGGTGGACCTCGACGGCGATGCGCTGCGGGGTCTCGCGGTACGGGTCGATGGCGGCGGCGGTCAGCGAGGCCTGCAGGGCGGGCAGGTGGCGGCCTTCCGCCTGGAAGTGCTGGGCGAGGGCCTCCAGGGCGTACAGCCGCGACTGGTCCCAGCGTTCGCGTTCGAGGTGGAGCCATTCGTCGTCCCAGCCCGGCAGCAGGACCTGGCCGAGGGCGAGGACGAGCCGGTCGGTGTCGGACGGCGGTTCGCCGCCGGAGACGACCAGACGCGCGGCGTCCCAGGCCTCGTGGAAGTCGACGGCGAGGGAGGGCGCGAGGGCGAGGGTGTGGTCGACGCTGTCGATGGCGGGTGTCGTCGCGAGTCTTCTGCCCTGGCAGAGCGCGGACCGCAGGTTCGCGGCCGCCCGGCAGGGGGTGCAGTCGGGCCACAGCTGTTCGGCCGCGTCGCGCCGGTGGACGCCGTCGCGGTGCAGGGCCAGGAAGGCCAGCAGCCGCTGCGCCGCGGCGGAGACGGTGACGCGCCGCCCCCCGCAGGTGATTTGGAGGGGGCGCAGGAGTTCCAGTCGTGCTCGTTGCGACACGCCTTTCACTGTGCGCGAGGGCCTGGGGGGCTGCAACCGGTGCGCGTGCGGGCCCGTTGCGTCCCACGGTGCGTCCGAACCGGCCCCGTCGGCCGTGCCGAACGGCGCGCTCACGACGCAGAAACGTTTCTCCTACGCGTGGCGCGACACGGGCCGCACGTTGCGGGAACGCTCCGCCGCACGCGCCCCGCCGGAGAGGGCGACGCCGCCGCAACAGGCGTGTGGGACAACGTCCGTTGTGGCACGGAATGCCGCGTACGGCGGTACGGGACGCGTACGGCGCTACGGGAGCGGACCGGGCCACGAGGGAACCATCCCGGCCCCACGCCGGGATGCCCCGGATCGCGGAGGTTCAGGATGGACATCCGGTCGGTGGTACGCGGAGTCGCCGGACGAGGCGAGCTCCTGGGAAGCCCCGAGGTGCGCGTGGCGGTGCTCGACGGTCCCGTGGACCTGGCCCACCCCTGCCTCGCGGGCGCGGACCTGACCCGTCTGCCCACGCTGGTGTCCGAACCGGCCGGGACCGGGCCGATGTCGCTGCACGGCACCCACGTCACGAGCCTGCTCTTCGGGCAGCCGGCCTCGGGCATGACGGGCCTCGTGCCCCGCTGCACCGGGCTGCTGCTGCCGGTCTTCCGGGAGTCCCCGGACGGGCGGGTGACCCGTGTGCCCCAGTTGGACCTGGCCCGGGCCGTCGAGCAGGCCGTGGAGGCCGGAGCCCACGTCGTCAACGTCAGCGGTGGGGAACGGACCCCCGCGGGCACGCCGAACAGCATGCTCGAACGGGCCCTCCGCCTCTGCGCGGACCGAGGCGTCCTGGTGGTCGCCGCCGTCGGGAACGACGGGTGCGACTGCCTGCAGGCGCCCGCCGCCACGCCGTCCGTCCTCGCCGTGGGAGCCGCCGACGCCACCGGCGCGCCGCTCGGCATCAACAACTGGGGCGGCGCCTACCGGCTGAACGGCGTAGTGGCGCCGGGCCGGGACATCCGGGGGGCCGCCCCCGGCGGCGGGTTCGCCTCGCTCACCGGCAGCAGCTTCGCCGCCCCGGCGGTCACCGGAGTCGTGGCCCTGCTGGTGGCGAGGCAGCTGGCCACCGGACACGCGGCCGACCCCATCGCGGCCGGCCGGGCCGTCCTGGAGTCGGCGCTCCGGCCGCCCTGCGACCCCGACGACGCCCCCGAGTGCCGCAGGCTGCTCCGCGGCCTGCTGAACGCCCCCGGCGCCTTCGCCCTGGTCGACGGGGACGGCGCACCCGCCCCGGTCGCCGCCGGGGCCTCCCCCGCCGGACCGAGAGAAAGAGTCATCGTCATGGACACGAACGCCGTACACCCGCAGGTCGCCCAGCCTCCCGACCCCCTGCCCGCGGACGCCCGTACCGCTCCCGCGGCCGTACCCCAGGAGGCGCCCGCCGCACCCGTCGGCGCCGAGGCGGTGGCCGCTCCCTGGGGGGAGGAGCCGGCCGCGGCGTGGCCGGCTCCGGTGTCCCCGGCGCCGGAGGCACCCGCGCCCCCGCCCCCGCCCCCGTCGTACCCGCCGGCCGGGTACGGCCCGCCGCAGGGCGCGTCCCCGGCCGGAGCCGTACCGACCGCCATGCCCGCCGCACCCGTTACACCCGCCGCACCTGTCGCACCTGTCGCACCCGTCGCACCCGCCACGGTCGTCTCTCCTCCCCCCGCCCCGGCCGCCCCGGGCGTGTGCCCGTCGTGCGCCGGATGCGGCGGTACGTGCGGGGGCGCGGGCGGACATCCCAGCGGGAGCGTCGGTCATGCCCCGTCCGCGGTGCCGGCGCCGGGGAAGCCGCTGATCTACGCGATCGGCACCATCGGGTTCGACTTCCAGACCGAGGCCCGCCGCGACAGCTTCCGCCAGCTGATGCCGTACGTCCCCACCGACGCCGCGTCGGGGCAGCCGGAGCGGGAGACGCAGCCGAACATCTACGACCCCCAGCAGCTGCACGCCTACCTGAGCAAGAACCCGTGGGCCTCCGACAAGCTGACCTGGACGCTCAACATGGACGCCACCCCGATCTACGCCCTGGAGGCGGAGATGCCGGTGGGCATGGACTGGACCCGGCCCATCATCTCCGACCCCAAGGCGACCCCCGAGACCGTGGAGAAGCTCGCGGTGGGGGCGGCGCAGCAGAGCGGCGAGAAGAGCGATGACGGCGGCACTCCGGGGCTGCTGGCCCAGATCCTGGAGACGCTCGCCTACCCGCCGGTCTCCCGCGTCTACCGCACCTTCCGTGACGCCCTGCTGGGCCAGGCCAAGAACAAGTCGGACGACGGCTACATCTCGCGGGTCTCGATACCCGGGATCCTCACGGACCGCACCGTCCGGCTGTTCTCGGGCGAGGTGCTGCCCGTGGTGGAGGTCAAGAGCCGCGGACTGTACACCTGGAACGAGACGCTGCTGGTCAACGCGGTATACGCGGCTGTGGTCGCCCGGCGCGTACGGGACGCGCGCCGGCAGGCGGCGGAGGACTCCAAGAAGCAGAACCTGACGCAGGACGCGTCCGATGCGGCCGAGAGGGCGGCCGAGGCGAGGGTCCGCGACGAGTTCGCGGACCGGAAGGGCGAGTGGCTCAAGACCACCATCCGGGCCCTGCTGGACAAGATCTACTGGAAGTTCCGCAACCTCGGGCGCAGTTCCGCCGACCGTGCGCTCAACGCCGCCGGCACCAACGCGTTCATGGTCGGCGCCGAGATCCAGGACGGCATCCTCTCCGCCGGTCAGGTCCCCGGCGTCAGCGACAACTTCTACTCGCTCGACACCGTCAGTGTCGCCCCGAGCCCCTTCTGCCGCACCGGGTCCGACTGCCAGGACGTCGTCCTGACCTTCTTCGACCCCGAGAACGACCGGCGCGCTCCGGTCTCGTACCTGTTCACGTACGACGTGAGCGACGAGGTGCCGGTCAGCCTCGCTCCGGTCCACACCTTCATCGGCGGCATGTGAGCGCCGCCCCCACCGAGGAGCTCCTCATGGACACGACCACCTCCCCCACCCCCTCCCTCCCTCCGCAGGCCCTGCCGGTCGTCCGTGACCCGTGGCGGCAGCCGCGGCAGGGGCCGGACCAGGGCGCCGAGGGCGCCGAGGGCGTTCAGGCGGCCCGCTCGGGCTGCGCGGACCTGTGGGGACCCGCCCGGCAGATGTGCTACGCGCAGCGGTCCTACGCCCTGTGACACGCGCGCGGCGGCACGGACCGGCCGGGCAGCACCAGCCTCCGGCGGCAACCGCTCGCCGGACCGTCACCCGATGAAAGGTGAGAACGATGAACGAGCCGTTCACGCGGTACGAGGAGCGGCCGGCTCCGGCCGGCGCTCCGCAGACGCCGTTCCAGACTCCCGCCATCGACCGCAGCCCCGCCGGCCCGGCGAACGCCGGTGAGGCGGCGGACGGCGTCCAGGCCAACTTCGGCCTGGGCGACATCTGGAACATCGCCAAGAAGGTCCTCTTCTAGAAGGGCCGCTCGCAGCACCCTCCGCGGCAGCGGTGGCCCGCGTCCAGGCGCCCGGCCACCGCTGTGCGGACCTCTTCGAAAGGACACCGGGATGAACAGCGAATTCCCGGACACGGCGGCGCCCCGGCCTCCCCTCCAGACGCCCGCCGTCGACCGGTCCCCCTCGGCACCGGCACGGGCCGGCGCGGGCTCGCAGGGCGCCGAGGCGAACTGGGAGGTGCCCTGGCAGCTGATCGGTCACGGAGCCAAGGGAATGCTGGACGCCTGGCTCTCCCGCCAGGCCTAGCGCCCCACGGCTCCCCGATCCGAGAACACGGACTCACCGGTCCGAGAGCACAGACTCACCGGTCCGAGAGCACGGAAAGGACACGGACATGAACAAGGACTTCCCCGCACGGGCGGCCCCGGCGGCCGTCGTGCGCGCACCGGTCCAGGCACCGGCCGTCGACCGCACCCGGCCGGCCCCCCTCGCCGCCGGCACCGGGCACGGGGGCGGCGTCGAGGCGGACTTCGCCTGGCTGCTGCCCCTGGCGACGAAGGCGATCGGCGCCTTCTTCAAGTGAGGCCGTACGCCGGCCGCACGCGGCGGTGCCGCGGCCCCGGCCGGGCCTGAAAGGACGGCAGCATGAACGACACGCACCAGGCGGTGCCCCCGCCCGCCGGCACCGGGCCGAATCTGCCGGTGCTCGGCGCGGTGGAGCGCCGCTGGGACACGTACCGGCCCTTCCTGAAGGACGTGCGCGTCTACTACTACCGCACCGATGAGGAGGACCCGGACACAGAGGTGGCGGGGTACGTGAGCGAAGAGCCCCCGCCCAAGTCCAACTTCGGCTCCGACGTCAACGACCCGCCCTGGGCGGGCGCGGCGGACCGGGGATGGAACTGCCCCTCGGGTGAAGGGGCCGACGCGTGCACCTGGCTCGGCCCCCTCTAGGAGGAAACCCTGATGCTCCCCGGCCGTCTCCCGACAGGGCGACGGCCGGGGAGACGCGTTCGCCCCGGGACGTCCCTGGCTAGGATCGTCACCACCTGTGGAAAGGGGACGAAACGGTGCACGGTGAGTACAAGGCGCCCGGGGGCAAGCTCGTCGTCGTCGATCTGGACGTCGAGGACGGGGCACTCCGTCGCGTCCGGGTGGCCGGGGACTTCTTCCTCGAACCCGACGAGGCGATCCTCTCCATCGACCGCGCTCTGGAGGGCGCGCCCGCCGACACCGACGCCGCCGGGCTCGCGGCCCGTATCGACGCGGCCCTGCCGCCCGGCACGCAGATGTACGGCCTCACCAGCGAGGGGGTCGGCGTCGCCGTCCGCCGGGCGCTCGCCCACGCCACCGACTGGACCGACTACGACTGGCAGCTGATCCACGAGCCGCCGCAGTCCCCCGCCCTGCACATGGCGCTCGACGAGGTGATCACCGCAGAGGTCGCGGACGGCCGCCGGCCGCCGACCCTGCGGGTCTGGGAGTGGGGCGCGCCCGCCGTCGTCATCGGCAGCTTCCAGTCGCTGCGCAACGAGGTGGACCCGGAGGCCGCCGAGCGGCACGGCATCCGGGTGGTGCGCCGGATCAGCGGCGGCGGCGCCATGTTCATCGAGCCCGGCAACACCATCACGTACTCCCTGTCGGTGCCCGACGCCCTGGTGCAGGGCCTGTCCTTCGCCGACAGCTACGCCTACCTCGACGACTGGGTCCTCGGCGCGCTCGGCGACATGGGCGTGAAGGCCTGGTACCAGCCGCTCAACGACATCGCCACCGAGGCCGGGAAGATCGCGGGCGCGGCGCAGAAGCGGATGGTGACGGGCGCGGGCGCGGTGCTGCACCACGTGACGATGGCGTACGACATCGACGCCGACAAGATGACCGAGGTGCTGCGGATCGGCCGCGAGAAGCTCTCCGACAAGGGCACCAGGAGCGCGAAGAAGCGCGTCGACCCGCTGCGCCGCCAGACGGGTCTGTCGCGCGAGGCGGTGATCGAGAGGATGATCGCCTCCTTCCGGCAGCGCTACGGCCTGACGGAGGGCCGGGTGACGGAGGAGGAGCTGGCCGCCGCCAAGGAGCTGGCGGAGGGCAAGTTCTCGTCCCCGGAGTGGACCGCGCGGGTGCCGTAGCGTCTCTCCCACGCGTGTGGGATCCCCGGTGCGCCCCGGGCTGCGGATGGAGTGCGCCCGACGGGCGGCGGCGAACGCGGCCCGCGCGCTCGCCCGCGAGCCGGCCTCGGTCGCCGACATCGCCGCCCCCGAGCCGCGCCTGGCCCTTCCCGGGCGGTGTCCGGGCCTGGGAGGCGGCGGCCGCCGCGTACCTCCCCGGCCGGCGGCCCGACGCGGAGCGGTGACCTGCCCGTCGTCGGCTCGTTGACGTCATGGACACGCTGGGTCGACGTCATGGAGGGCACCTTGGGACGGGTGAGGACGGTAGCGGCGGCGCTCGCGGGGCTGGTCCTGGGGGTGATGCCGGGCGCGCCTCGCGAGGCGGCGGCCGTGGTCGGCGGGCAGGAGGCGGCCCCGGGGGCGTACCCCTACGTGGCGGCGCTGGTCGACGTGGAGCGGCACCGCCAGTTCTGCGGCGGCGCGCTGATCGGCACCCGGCACGTCCTGACGGCCGCGCACTGCCTGAGCGGCTCGTACGCGGACACCCGCCGGGTCGCGGTGCTCCTCGGCGACCACGACCTGCGCACGGCGACGGAGTCCCGGCACGCGCGCGTGGCCCGTCCCGTCCGCTTCACCGTCCACCCCGGCTACGACTCCCGCACCCAGCACGACGACCTCGCCGTGATCACCCTGTCGGATCCGGTCCGCCCGGACGCCGGCGTGCGCCCGATCGCGCTCCCCACACCTGCCGAAACGTTCGACCACACGCGTCTGGAAGCCGTCGGCTGGGGCGCGACCGCCTTCGGCGAGGGCCCCTCCCCCGTCCTGCGCACGGTCACCCTCGACACCGTCCCCCACGCCGCGTGCGCCCGCCGGGACGTGGGCCCCCTCACCCCGGCCCAGCTCTGCACCTGGACCCCCGGCCGCGACACCTGCGTCTACGACTCCGGCGGCCCCCTGTCGCACCGCACCGGAACGGGCCGCCCCGTCCTGGCTGCTCTCGTCTCCTACGGCCGCGGCTGCGCCACGGACACCCCTGCGGTGAACACCAGGATCACCTCCCACCTGGCGTGGATCGCCCGCACGACGGGCGTCCGCCCGCCGGCGGCCTGAGGACGTCCGGGCGTACGAGAACGAGCCGTGCGGTCCGGTTTCCACCGGCCCGCACGGCTCGTCGTCGATCGTGTCCGAGGGGGGACTTGAACCCCCACGCCCGATAAAGGGCACTAGCACCTCAAGCTAGCGCGTCTGCCATTCCGCCACCCGGACAAGGTGTTGGTCTCCGCTGGTTTCCCTCGCGGCGACGAACATCAATCTACCAGGTGTTCGAGGTGCTTCTCACCCACGTTTCCGGTGGTCAGACCGGTCAGGAGGGTTCGGCGGTGATGTCCACCATCCAGACGACGCCGAACTCGTCGGTGCACATGCCGAAGACGTCGCCCCACATCTGCTTCTCCAGGGGGACGGAGACCGTGCCGCGCGCGGAGAGCTTCTCCCAGTAGCCGCGGAGTTCGGCCTCGTCGTCGCCGCTGACGCTGATGCTGATGGTGGAGCCGGGGGTGTGGTCCATGCCGGGCGGGGTGTCCGAGACCATCAGCGTGAAGCCCGCCGGGGTCTCCAGCATGCCGTGCATGATCTTGTCCGCGAAGCCGGGGGGCGCCTCGCCGAACTGGGAGTAGGTGTTGACGACGGGCTCGCCGCCGAAGACGTCCTGGTAGAAGTCGAGGGCCTGCTTCGCCGAGCCGGTGAAGCTGAGGTAGGGGTTGAGCCGTGAGGCCACGGGGGCTCCTCTCCGAGCCGAGGGGGTCCAGACGTGCGACCGACCCTAGGCAGCCGGCCCCGCCCCGCCGCCCTGCCGCGCCGGGGCGTCACTCCGACGACGGCGT
The DNA here is from genome assembly GCF_012927245.1 of Streptomyces sp. R302. GTDB lineage: Bacteria > Actinomycetota > Actinomycetes > Streptomycetales > Streptomycetaceae > Streptomyces. The sequence continues at coordinate 444,828 of NZ_JABBGE010000004.1, read as the reverse complement.
CCCATGAGGCCCGTGCAGAGGAGGAGGGCGGTGCCGGGGACGGCAGGGGCAGCCGCAGCGCCCGTGGGCTGCCGGAGCTCCCGTGGGCTGCTGGGATGATCGGCTCATGACGCTCACCAGCAGACGTACGCTCCTGACCTCCGTCGCCGCGGCGGCGGCCTCCCTGCCCCTGCTCAACGACCTCGCCGGGAACGGCGGCACCGCCGCCGCGGCGACCACCGCGACCGAGTTCCCGACGAACGCGGCGCTGTACAGCAGCACCGAGTACCGGGAGGGCGTCCACTGGATGCGGCGCTTCCGCACCCACGCCCAGGGCCTCCTCCTCGACAACGCGAGCGCGAGCAGCAGCGTCATACGCAGCACGGCGGTCATCGCGCCGCACGGCGGCGGCATCGAGCCGGGTACCAGCGAGCTCTGCCTCACCCTCGCCGGATACTCGCGCGTCGGCGCCGGGACCGACCCGGTGGCGGACAGCGCCGTGCCGCAGCGCGACTACTGGATGTTCGAGGGCATCGCGTCCTCCAGCTCCCTCCACGTCACGTCGACCCACTGCGACGACCCCGCCGCCCTGGCGGTCTGCGCCGCCAACCTGTACGCCGTCTCCCTGCACGGCTTCGCGCCGGACGCGGGCACGCCGGCCAAGCAGATCCTCATCGGCGGCCGGGACACGCGCCTGATGCGGAACCTCGCCGCGGCCTTCGCCGGCCACGGGCTCACCACCGGCAACGCCGACCCGGCGCTCGACGTGACGGTCACCGTCGCGGGTGTGAACAGCCCCCTGAACGGCGACGACCCGGACAACATCGTCAACCGCACCCGCACCGGCGCCGGCGCGCAGCTGGAGATCTCCACCGAGCTCCGCAGGGCGATGTTCGGCGACTTCTCCGGCGCCTCCGGCCGCCGGACGAGCGCCGGCGTGGGCACGGCCCACGAGGCCCACTTCTGGAACGGCTTCGTCGACGCCGTCCGCGAGGCCGTGGACCGCCACGAACGCGGACTCGACTCGCTCTAGTCGCACCAGGCCGCACCTGGCCGCACCTGGTCGCCCCTGGTCGCCTCTGCGTCGATGGTGCCCTCAAGGGTTCCGGCCACTCGGCGGGGGTCCTCCCGACGATCGCCGGATAGCCCGAGAGGTCTCCGGGCTTCCACGCTGGTGGCATCACACGCCGCACACCCGGCAGGAGCGCGCCGCTTCGGCGCGTCCCCTGGCGCAGCGGCGGACCACCGAGGGAAGGAATCCTGTGAACACCGCATCCGCCCCGGAGACGACGGGTGCCGAGTCCCTGCGCGTCCGCGAGACGCTCAAGGCGCTGTACGGGTACGTCCGCCCGCACCGGTGGGCGGTCGTGCTCGGTCTGCTGCTGGCGCTGGTGGGCGCCGCCGGCGGGCTGCTGCAGCCGCTGGCCACGAAGGAGCTGGTCGACCGGCTCTCGTCCGGCGGCACGCTCGCCGCCGTCCTGCTGGCGCTGACCGTACTGGTGCTGCTGAGCACGGTGGCCGAGGCGTTCGGCGCGTATGTGCTGGAGCGGACGGCGGAGTCGGTGGTCCTGGCCGCTCGCCGCAGCCTGATCGGCCGGATGCTGCGGCTGCGGCTCTCGGCGGTGGACCGGACGCAGCCGGGCGACCTGATGGCCCGGGTGACCTCCGACACCACGCTGCTGCGGGCGGTCAGCACCCAGGCGGTGGTCAACGCCGCGACCGGGGCGCTGACGCTGATCGCGGCGGTCGTGGTGATGGCCTTCCTCGACGTCGTCCTGCTCGGCGTCACGCTCGGTGTGGTCGTGGTCGTCGGCGCGGGCGCCGCCCTGGTGATGCCGAGGATCGGGCGGGCCGCCGAGCGCTCCCAGGCCGCCGTCGGGGAGATGTCCACCGGCCTGGAGCGGGTCTTCGGCGCGTTCCGCACGGTGAAGGCGTCCGGTGCCGAGGAGCGGGAGACCGCCCGCGTCGAGGCGTCGGCCCGGCGGGCGTGGCGCCACGGCGTGCGCGGCGCGAAGTGGGAGGCCCTGCTGGGGACGGCGGACAACCTCGCCGTCGAGCTGGCGTTCCTCGCGGTGCTCGCGGTCGGCGGAGCGAGGGTGGCGTCCGGGGACATCCCCGTCTCCACGCTCATCGCCTTCCTGCTGTACCTGTTCTACCTGATGGAGCCGGTGTACAAGCTGGTCGAGGCCGCCTCCGCGTACCAGGAGGGCGCGGCCGCGATCTCCCGGATCAAGGAGGTCGACCGCCTGGCGGCGGAGCCGCCGGCCACGTACGAGCCGGTGCGGACCGAGGCGCGTCCGGCGTCCGTCCGCTTCGAGGACGTGTCCTTCCGGTACGGGCCCGGGCTGCCGTACATCCACCAGCGGGTGGACTTCGAGGTGCCGGGCGCCGGGCTGACCGCCTTCGTCGGGCCTTCGGGCGCGGGCAAGTCGACGGTCTTCTCGCTCATCGAGCGGTTCTACGAGACGACCGGCGGGCGCGTCCTGGTCGACGGTACGGACATCCGGCAGTGGCCGCTGTCCGCGTTGCGGTCCGCCATCGGGTACGTCGAGCAGGACGCACCGGTTCTGGCCGGCACGCTGCGGGAGAACCTGGTCTTCAGCGCGCCCGGCGCGACGGACGACGACATCCGCGCCGTCCTCGCCCGGACCAGGCTCGACACCCTCGTCGAGCGTCTCCCGCACGGCCTGGACACCCCGGTCGGGCACCGCGGCTCGAAGCTGTCCGGCGGCGAGCGCCAGCGCGTCGCGATCGCCCGCGCACTGCTGCGCAAGCCCCGGCTGCTGCTCCTCGACGAGGCGACCTCGCAGCTCGACGCGGTGAACGAGCTGGCGCTGCGGGACGTCATCGGCGAGACGGCGCGCGAGACCACCGTCCTGGTGGTGGCGCACCGCCTGTCCACGGTGACGGACGCCGACCGCATCGTCGTCATGGACGCCGGCACGGTCCGCGCGATCGGCACCCACGAGGAGCTGGTGGCCGAGGACGAGCTGTACGCACAGCTCGCCGCGACCCAGTTCCTGACCCCGGCGGGGCGCCCCGTCGGGTGAGAAGCGTGGCCGCCCACGTGCTCAGCGGACCTTCTCCGGGCCGGCCGGGGAGGCGGGGACGGGGGCGGGAGTGGGGGCGGGGGCAGGGGCGGTGAGCAGGCGGGCGAGGGGCGTCGAGCCGAGGCCATGGAGCAGGGCACTGCCGAGCACGGTGACGGTCATGGCGTACAGGGCGGTGTCCGCGGAGGGGCCGTCGGGGAGGGCGTTGAAGGCGAGCAGGCCGAACACGATCGATGTGGTGCCGCGTGGGCCGAGGGTCCCGATCATGAGCCGTTCACGCCCGGTGAAGGCCGAGCCGAGGAAGGCGAACAGGATCGGACCGACGCGTACGACGGTGAGCGCGGCGAGGCAGAGCAGCACGGTCGGCACGTCGATGCCCTCGCTCAGGGCGAGCACGGTGGCGTTGCCGAAGAAGAACCACATGCACATGGCCATGATCGAGCCGGTGTCCTCGACGAGGCGGAAGTCCGAAGCGTCGGGGACGTAGGACTCGTGTCGCCGGGCCGGGGTCTGCCGGACGTACCGGAAGGCGATGCCGCAGACGAACGCGGCGACGAAGCCGTTGCCGCCGGCCGCCACCGTCACGGTGTGGACGAGCAGCGGTGTGACCAGGACGAGGACGCGGCGGGATTGTCCGGTCATCCACTGCCTGCGGTCGGCCGTGGTCATCAGCCATGCGAGCAGGGAACCGAGGGCGACGCCCACGGCCAGGGCCTTCGCGGCGAACGGAACGGCCGTGGCCAGTGCCTGCACGGGAGTGTGCGCCTGTGAGGTGGAGCCCGCCAGGATGAGTGCGAAGAGGAAGACGGGCGAGATGATGCCGTCGGTGTAGCCGCTCTCCACGTTGAGGACGTCGCGGACGCGCGCCGCGATGCGGGTGTCCCGTACGAGGGTCTCGGCCGGGGCGAAGTCGGTCGGGACGATGATGCCCGCGATGATCAGGAGGATCACCGCGGGCAGGCCGGGGAGCAGCAGCGTGCCGAGCAGGACGACGGCGGCCAGGCTCAGGGGCAGCGCCACGAGCAGGGTGCGGGCGGCCTCGCCGGGGTCGTTGCCGAACAGCCGGCCACCCGGCAGTTCCGTCGCGTCGACGAACAGCAGGACCGCCAGGATGACCTCGGCCACGTGCTGGGCGATCTCGGAGTTGAGCGTGACCGCGATCCGGCTGTGCGTGAACACCCCGGTGACGACGCCCGCGAGGACCAGCACCACGGGGGCTCTGACATGCCCCCGCTCAAGCCTCCGGGCGACGAGCGCCCACCCGGCCGTCACTGCGGTGATCACGATCAGGACGAAGGTCATGTGGATTCCGGTTCCGGAGCGACGACACGTACCTGTCCGAGCCGCTCGGGGCCTGCTTCAGCCGTTCGGGCGGGGTGCCGGACGGACGGTCGATGTGAGCGGGCCGCGAGGGCCGTCGGAGCCGGGGCGGGCCAGGAGAGGCCGCCCGCCCCGGTCCCGTCATCGCACGTACTTCGCCGGCTCGGTGGCGGCGTTGAGCAGCGCCTCCAGCGGTCCGCGGCGGAAGAAGCGGGACCACACCGCGGCGAACACGATCGCGCACAGGATGTACGTGAGCACGGGCACCCAGGACTTCGTGGTGCCGGAGCCGGAAGCGGGCCACGCGGACTGTGCGAGGAAGTGACCGACATAGGCCGTCAGGGACATGGTGCCCACGGCGATGACCGGCTTCGCCAGACGGCGCAGGCGCGCCGCCCGGTCCATCAGCACCGTCGCGCCCACGATCACGAGGATGGCGACGCCCGCGCTGCCGATGATGTCGAACGTGGTGCCGGTGTGCGGGCCGGCACCCAGGAGGTCCGCGGCAGACGACACGAGCTGCTCGCTGGAGCCGCTGCCGCCGGACCCCGACCCGGAACCGCTGAAAGCGGCCCCGGAGCCGCCGGACCAGGACCCGGAGCCGGCGGACGACCCACCGGTTCCCCCGAACACCGCGTCCTTGCCCGCCAGCAGCAGCGACAGACCGTACGCGGCCACGGTCAGGGCGGCGCCGAGGGCGGCCAGGCGCCGCTGGACGGAGACGGCCGACAGGTCGAGGCGGGCCAATGCCATACCGGCGATCACGAACGGCATCCACGTGATCGTCGGATAGAGGCCCGTGAGCAGCAGATCGATCACTCCCACGCCGTTGAGCTTCTCGAGCGGATCGTAGGCGTTGATGCTCTGCTGGACCGATTCGCCCAGCCACGTGCGCAGGACGAACGCCAACTGGGGTGCGACGAGCGCGAGGCCCGCGGCGGTGATCGCCAGTGTCCTGGCGGACAGCCGCAGCAGGGGCAGGGCGAGGAGGAAGTAGACGCCGTAGAAGCCGAGGATGATGACGTCCCCGTATTCGATCGCCAGCACGCTGCCCAGGGCCAGCAGTACCACGGCGCGGATCGCGATCCGGGCCTTCGCCTGCCGGCCGGCCAGGCCGGTCTTCGGCTCACGACGGCCGGCGATCAGCATCAGCGAGAACCCGGCGAGGGTGGCGAACAGGACCGACGAGTGGCCGTCGGCCAGGAACCGCACCCAGGTGCCCACCCCGGTCGTGGCTTCGAGCGGCGGGCCGATGTGCACGACGTACATACCGAACACCGCGAGCGCGCGGGCCAGATCCACCCCGACCAGGCGCCCCATCGAGGGCTTTCCGGCGGACTCGGACGAGGTGGGGAGGCGTGGAGGCGCGTTCTCCTGCGGAGCCGACATCGCCTGCGGCGGCTGTATCTGTGTCATACGAGGAATCTCCCGGTGGGGTAGGGAGGCGGACCATCCGGCAGGCTTCGGTGACACCCCCGCCGACCGGCCGGGACCACCCCGTCGACCGGCGGGCCGGGGCGGACGGATCAGAGGTGGCGGTCGATGGCGGGCAGGAGGTCTTGGAAGGTGGCCCCCGAGGCGGGTTCGCCGATGGCGGCCAGCTGCCACGCCCCGTTGACGCGGGAGATCTTGGCCATGATCTGGGCGGTGTGGGGGCCGCCGCCGGACAGGGTGTAGCGGGCGAGTTCGGCCCCCGTCGAGTCGTCCACCAGGCGGCAGTAGGCGTTCTCGACCTCGCCGAAGGTCGCGCCGGTGAAGGAGTTCACGGTGAAGACGATCTGGTCCACTTCCGCCAGCATTCGCGTGAAGTCGACCGTGATGGCCTCGTCGTCCCCCGGCCCGTCGCCGCCGGTGCGGTTGTCGCCGGAGTGCTTCACGGCACCGAAGATGCCGGTCAGGTGCTGGAAGTAGACGACCTCCACGACCCTCCGGCCCGCGTACAGGACCGCTGAAGCGTCGAGGTCGATCGCCGCGGGGCCCATCAGTCTGCCGAGGAAGCCCGTGCGCGTCCTCGCCTGCCAGCCCAGCCCCATCCGTACGTGGCTGAGGGGGGTCGTGTCGGGCTTGGTCAGGCCGATCCTTTGGCCTTTGGCGAGGTTGATGGACATGAGTACTCCCGGGTGGGTCGAATCGAAGTGTGTGGCCGGGGCCGAACGGCGGCCGGCGGCCGGCGGGGAGGGCTCGCCCCACGCACGCGGAGGGATGTCCACGCGAGGACAGGCGAGGGCAGGCGTGGACAGGCGTGGGCAGGCGTGGGCAGGCGAGGCGGCTGGAGTGGCGTCCGGGGTCAGAGGCTGACGCCGAAGTCCTGGGCGATGCCGGCGAGCCGCCCGGAGGCATGGCCTTGGCCGACGGCCCGGAACTTCCACTCCGCGCCGCTGCGGTAGAGCTCGCCGAAGACCATCGCGGTCTCGGTGGCGGCGTCCTCGCTGAGGTCGTAGCGGGCGATCTCGACCCCGTCGGCCTGGTTCACCACCCGGATGTACGCGTGGCGCACCTGACCGAAGTCCTGGGCGCGGGCCGCGGCATCGTGGAGGGAGACCGAAAAGACGATCTTCGCCACGTCGGCGGGTACGGTGGCGCGGTTCACCTTGATGACCTCGTCGTCGCCGCCGCCTTCCCCGGTGGGGTTGTCGCCGGTGTGCTCGACCGAACCGTCCGGGCTCGTGAGGTTGTCGTAGAAGACGAAGCACGCGTGGGAGGCGACCTTCCCGCTCTCGCTGCACAGCAGCGCGCTCGCGTCCAGGTCGTGGTCGGCGCCCGTGGTGGTGCGTACGTCCCAGCCCAGGCCGACCTGGACCGCGGTGAGGCCCGGGGCCTCCTTGCTCAGCGAGACGTTGCCGCCCTTGGACAGCGAAACACTCATGAGGATTTCTCCTGACTTGGCGCAGGGGGCTAGTTGCCGACGGCCGTGGCCAGAACAGTGATCAGTACGGCGACGACCGCTGCGACGGCACCGGCGAGCAGGGTCCGGCTGGTGGCCGACATGGGGGGCTCCTTGCTTTCTGCTCCTGGCCGACACACGGCCACGGGGAGCGGACACGGCGGGCGGACACGGGATCATCCGTCCGTCGGACAGGGCCGACGCTCACGGCGTCCCGGCTTGCATGTCCCCAACCTCGTCGATGCTTCGGACCGGCGGTATCCGACGGGTGACCGGTCGCCCCCCGCCATACGGCGGGAGGATCATCCGCCGCTCGGCCGCGGTCACAGACCGGGACCGTCGGGTAGCTGTGTGGCATGGCTCTGCTCAATGTGCTGGCGGTGCCGGCGGTTCCCCTGCGCGACAGGGTGCGGGAACACAACGAGGGCGAGCACTTCACCCCGTACCTGCTCACCGCCGGCCTGGTGTCCGCGATCCTCAGCACTGGATGAACTGGGCCTCAGCACTGGATGAACTGGGCCTCCGCCGCGCTCGTCACCCTGGCCGGCGGTATGGTCCTCGGCAGCGCGCTCGGGGTGTCACTGCTGCGGGCGACCGGCAGCGGTGCGGGAGCGGTCCTGTCCGATCGTCTCGGCTACGTCCTGTCCCGCTTCGTCACGCTGGACCCGTCCGAGAAGGCCGCCCGCCTCATCCAGGTGCCCGGCTGGGTCGACGGGACGCTCGACGTGACGGCGGCGCTCGTGTTCCTGAGCGTGCTGTACGTGGCGTTCCGCAGCCCCCGGGACCGGTTGATGCCGACCGAGGACGACGAGGCCCGGCTGCGCACCCTCCTGGACCGGCACGGCGAGCGGGACTCCCTGGGCTACTTCGCCCTGCTCCGCGGCAAGGCGGCCGTGATGGGGGCGTCCGAGGAAGCGCGGGAGTGATCTACGGACGCCACGGGCTGAGCGCCCTCGAACGGGGCGACGAAGCCGTCGTGGAGGTCGCGGACTTCACCCTGGAGGGACGCGCGATGCGCGGGGTCCGACAGGCGCACAACCGGGTCCGGCGCGCCGGCTACCGCGTGCGGGTACACCGCCACGAGGACATACCCGAGCCGGAGACGGCCCGTCTGGTGGCCGACGCCGACCGCCTGCGCGACGGGGCGACCGAACGCGGCTTCTCGAAGGCGCTCGGCAGGCTCGGTTCGCCGGACGACGGGCGCTGCGTGACGGTCGAGTGCCACGACGCCCACGGCGAACTGCGCGCACTGCTCGGCTTCGTTCCCTGGGGGAGCAAGGGGCTCTCGCTCGACCTGATGCGCCGGGACGGCCACATCGACAACGCGGCCTGGTGCAGTTCATGGTGATCGAACTGCTGCGGCGGGCGGACGACGTGGGACTGGCCCGGATCTCGCTGAACTTCGCGATGTTCCGCCCTGGGGTTCCGCTCCCGCTGGTGGCAGATCGAATCGCTGTACCGGGCGAACGCCAAGTACCGACCGGCCTGGGAGCCCCGCTTCGTCCTCTTCCGGAAGAGCGGAGAACTGCTGCGGATCGCCCTGGCCGCCGGCCGGGCGGAGGGCTTCGTCACGACATCGCGCCTGCCCGCCCTCTTCCGGCGGCGATCGCGGTCCGCCTGACGTGCGGTACCTCGCTCACGGACGGACTGACGCAGGTATGCGCCGGGCATGGCGGGACGGTCCTCGAAACGGTACGGACATCGGCTGCGGGCCTCGGACTCGGCGCGGGGCCGCGGACCGGTCCCGCGGTACGAGCACGGCGGGCGCCATCCGCCGGGTCTCGCCCGCCGTCCCGCCGACCCGCCGGCCCGCCGTCCCGCCGACCGGCCGGAGCGCACCCCCCGAACGGCTGGAGCCGACCCGCCGGGTGTCCACCGTCGGCGGGTGATCACGTCACCGCGTACCCTGCCCGGCGTACGGTCGACGTCAGGCGAACCCCTGCGAGCACGCGGGACCCCCGAATGCGCGGGTCGCCGAGCAGCGGGACAGCGCGGACGAGAGTGTGAGGCGGGACGCCGGTGATCCGGGTAGTGGTGGTGGACGACGAGGCCCTGGTGCGGTCCGGTTTCCGGATGATCCTGAACGCGTCCGACGGCATCGAGGTCGTGGCGACCGCGGAAGGGGCGCAGGCTGCCGACGTGGTCCGGCGCGAGCTGCCGGACGTCGTGCTCCTCGACATCCGCATGCCGGACGTGGACGGCCTGACCGTGCTGCGGCAGATCCGGGAACTGCCCGCACCACCGCACGTCGCCATGCTGACCACCTTCGACACCGACGAGTACATCCTGACCGCACTGCGCTCGGGAGCCTCCGGCTTCCTCCTCAAGGACACCGAGCCCGAGCAGCTCGCCCAGCTGGTACGCACCCTGGCCGCGGGCGGCGTCGTCATGTCCCCGAAGGCATCACGCGCGCTGCTCCGCGGCCACCCGGGGGCCGGAGCGCCCCAGGACGCGGACGTCGCACGCGTCGGCCTGCTCAGCGACCGGGAACGCGACGTCCTCGTCCTGGTCGCGGAAGGACTCTCCAACGCCGACATCGGCACCCGCATCCATCTGAGCGCGGGCACCGTCAAGGACCACGTCAGCTCGATCCTGACCAAGCTGCGGGTCTCCAGCCGCGTCCAGGCCGCGCTCCTCGCCGAGCGCGCCGGACTGCTCACCCACAACGACGACGACAACACGGCACGGGACAACGGCCGATGAGCCCGGGCCGGGCACTGTGGCGGCGCGTACCGCCCTGGGCCGTCGACACGGGGCTCGTGGTGCTGGCCGCGCTCGACGCCTGGATCAACCTCCTGGGCGAGGGCACCCCTGTGATGTGGGCCTGCGCCGCCGCGGGCTCCGCCGGCCTGTTCCTGCGCCGGCGCTTCCCGCTGGCCGTCTTCCTGCTGACCCTGCCCATGACCCTGTTCATGGACGTCGCGGTCGCGCCGATCGCCGCCCTGTACACACTCGCCGCGTCCACCCGCAACCGCCCGCTGCTCGCCGGCTGCGCCCTCCTGAACGCCACTGCGGCGACCCTCTTGTGGCCGCTGTCCGACGCGTTCGACGGCGACCGGACCTGGACGCTCGTCCAGTTCGTCTACACGCTGGCCACGGCCTTCGCCCCCGTCCTGTTCGGCCAGCTCGTGCAGGCCAGGCACGAGCTGGCCGGCCGGCTCGAAGAGGTCAAGGAGGCCCGGGAGCACGAACGCGCCCTCTACGCCCAGACCGTCCTCGCCCGGGAACGCGCCCAACTGGCCCGCGAGATGCACGACGTCGTCTCCCACCAGGTCAGCCTCATCGCCGTCCAGGCCGGAGCCCTGCAGATGGCCGCCAAGGACCCCGACGCCCGCGAGGCCGCCCGCACCATCCGCACCCTGAGCGCCGACACCCTCGACGAACTCCGCCACATGGTCACCCTGCTCCGCGCCTCGGGCGGCAGGGCGACCGAACTCACCCCCCAGCCCACCCTCGCCGACCTCCGGCAGCTCATCGCCAACAGCGGCATCGAGACCACCCTGACCGGCGAGCTTCCTCCCGGCATCAGCACCACCGCCCAGCGCACCGTCTACCGCACGGTCCAGGAAGCCCTCACCAACGTGCGCAAGCACGCCCCCGGAGCCCGTGCCGACGTACGCCTCTGGCACGACGCGCACCACTTCGGCGTCACCGTCACCAACACCGCCCCCACCCGCCCGACCGTCGCCCTCCCCAGCGCCCGCCACGGCCTCATCGGCCTGAAGGAACGCGCCGAACTCCTCGACGGCACCCTCACCGCCGGACCCACCCCGGACGGCGGCCACAAGATCGAACTACGAGCTCCCGCCCGGCCCGACTGACCGCTTCGGCGTGCTGTCACCACGATCACGAGGGGACGGCTCCTCGCCGTCCCCGCATGAGTGCGGTGTAGAGCAGCAGGGAGGCGGCAAGGCCGACCGCCCAGCCGTAGTCGGCGAGCGGCCTGAGGAAGGGGATCAGGCCGTCCTCGGGGAAGGGTCCGGTACCGGGTGCCGAGTGGGAGCCGCCGACGGCGAGGACGCCTCCGACGGCGAAGGCGAGGACGGCGACCGGGTTCCAGCCGCCCCGGTACCAGTAGGGGCCGTCGGCGCGGTACAGCCCCGCGAGGTCGAGGACGGTGCGGCGGACGAGCCAGTAGTCGGCGATGAGGATGCCGGCGACGGTGCCGAGCAGTCCGCCGACGAGTCCGAGCCAGGTGAAGATGTACAGCTCGGGGGTCTCGGTCAGCTTCCACGGCATGATCACCACGCCCACGACGCCCGTGATCAGTGCGCCGGTGCGGAAGTCGACGAGCTTGGGCGCGAGGTTGGCGAGGTCGTAGGCGGGCGAGACGACGTTCGCCGCGATGTTCACCGAGATGGTGGCGACGAGCACGGTCACCAGGGCGAAGAGCAGCCCGAAGACGTTGTCCGTCCTCGCGGCCAGCGCGACCGGGTCCCAGACGGGTGCCCCGTACACGGCCTGCGAGCCGGAGGTGACGAGGACCGAGAGCAGCGCGAAGAGCGTCATCGTGGTGGGGAGCCCGAGGGTCTGGCCCCAGACCTGGGCGCGCTGTCCGGCGCCGAAGCGGGTGAAGTCCGGGATGTTGAGGCTGAGCGTCGCCCAGAAGGCGATCATGCCCATGAGGGCGGGGAAGAAGACCGGCCAGAAGTCCGGGCCCCAGCCCAGCCGCGAGGGCTGGTCGAGAAGGGGACCGAAGCCGCCGGCCTTGACCGCGATCCACACCAGCAGGACGAACGCGCCGACGATGACGAAGGGCGCGGCCCAGTTCTCGAAGCGGCGCAGCGTTTCCATCCCCCGGTGGATGATGGCGAGTTCGAGCATCCAGAAGAGGACGAAGCACAGCCAGAGCGTCCACGGCTGACCGCCGACCCTGGCCGCCTCGGCCCAGCCGCCGAAGACCTTGTCGAGCAGGACGAAGATGCCCTGCCCGCCGATCCAGGTCTGGATGCCGAACCAGGCGCAGGCGACCCCGGCCCGGATGAGCGCGGGCAGGTTGGCCCCGCGCAGTCCGAAGGAGGCGCGGGCGAGGACGGGGAACGGGATGCCGTACTTGGGTCCCGCGTGCCCGGTCAGGAGCATCGGCAGGAGCACGATCACGTTGGCCAGCGCGATGGTGAGGACGGCCTGCTTCCAGTCCATGCCGAGGGCGACGAGGCCGGACGCGAGGAGCCAGGAGGGGATGTTGTGGGCCATGCCGACCCAGAGGGCGGCGAAGTTGTACGTGGTCCAGCGGCGTGCGGCGACGGGCACCGGGAGCAGGTCGTCGTTGACGAAGCGCGGGTCGCCGCCGGCCGCGCCGGGCGGGAGCTCGACGCGGCCGGCGGGTATCGCGGGTCTGTCCGAGGGGGTGGTGGCGGTCATGTCTGCGGAACCCTTCGGTCGGGGACGGGTCGGAAGGGCCGTGCGGGAGCGCGGGGGTGCGGGAGTGCCGATCGGGCGTTCAGCGGTTCAGGGCGGGGATGATGTCGGAGCCGTAGGCGTCGATCGTGCCCTCGCGGTTGTCGTGCATGTCGTAGACGGCGAACTGGTCGACGCCCAGCTCCTTGAGGTGGCGGAGCTTCTCGACGTGGGCCTCGGCGGGGCCGAGGAGGCAGAAGCGGTCGACGATCTCGTCGGGGACGAAGGCGGTGTCGGGGTTGTCGGCGCGGCCGTGGTGGGAGTAGTCGTACCCCTGCCGGTCCTTGATGTACGCGGTGAGGGCCTCGGGAACCATGCCGGAGTGTTCGCCGTACTTGGCGACGAGGTCGGCGACGTGGTTGCCGACCATGCCGCCGAACCAGCGGCACTGCTCCCGGGCGTGGGCGAGCGCCTCCGGGGAGTCGTCGGCCGTGACGTACGCGGGGGCGGCGACGCAGATCGTCAGGGCGTCGGGGTCGCGGCCGGCGTCCTGGGCGGCCTTGCGGACCGCCTTGACCATCCACTCGGTCAGGAACGGGTCGGCGAGCTGGAGGATGAAGCCGTCGGCCTTCTGCCCGGCGAGGGCGAGGGCCTTGGGGCCGTACGCCGCCATCCACACCGGCAGCTTGCCGTTCCTGACCCACGGGATGCGGATCGGGTTGCCGTCCACGGTCGCCTCGCGGCCCTCGGCGAGGTCGCGGATGACCTCGATGGCCTCGCCGAGGCGGGCGAGGGTGTTCGGCTTGCGGCCGGCGACGCGCATGGCGGAGTCGCCGCGGCCGATGCCGCAGACGGTGCGGTTGCCGTACATGTCGTTGAGCGTGGCGAAGGTGGAGGCCGTCACCTCCCACGTACGCGTCCCCGGGTTGGTGACCATCGTGCCCACGTGCAGCTTCGTGGTGTTGGCCAGGATCTGGCTGTAGATGACGAAGGGTTCCTGCCACAGCACGGCGGAGTCGAAGGTCCATCCGTAGCGGAAGCCGTTGCGTTCCGCCCGGCGCATGAGGCCGACGACCTGCGAGGCGGGCGGGTCGGTCTGGAGCACGAGTCCGAAGTCCACTTCGGTGGCCTCCTAGTTCAGGTACTGGCAGGTGGATCGGGGGAGGAAGACGCCGTGGCCGGCGCGGCCGACGTAGGTGCGGTCCTCGATGACCGGGACACCCCGCGAGAGGACGGTCTCGACCCGGCCGGTGACGGTCTTCCCCTCGTACGCCGAGTAGTCGACGTTCATGTGGTGGGTCTCGGCCGAGAGGACCTGGGTGGCGTGCGGGTCGTAGATGACGATGTCCGCGTCCGCGCCGGGCGCGATCGTGCCCTTCTGCGGGTAGAGGCCGAACATGCGGGCCGGGGTCGCGCAGGCGATCTCGATCCAGCGGCGCCGCGAGATGTGCCCGTCGACGACGGCCTGGTGGAGGAGGTCCATGCGGTTCTCCACCCCCGGCAGGCCGTTGGGGATCTTCGAGAAGTCACCGCGTCCCAGCTCCTTCTGCCCCACGAAGCAGAACGGGCAGTGGTCCGTCGACACCACCTGGAGGTCGTTCGTCCGCAGCCCCCGCCACAGCGCCGCCTGGTGCTCCTTCGGGCGAAGCGGGGTGCTGCACACGTACTTGGCGCCCTCGAAGTCCGGCTCCGCCAGGTTGTCCGTCGACAGGAACAGGTACTGCGGGCAGGTCTCGCCGAAGACCGGCAGGCCCTTGTCGCGGGCGGCGGCCAGCTCGGCCACCGCCTCCTCCGCCGACACGTGGACGACGTACAGCGGCGAGCCGGCGACCCGGGCCAGCTGGATCGCCCGGTGCGTCGCCTCCGCCTCCAACAGGGCCTTGCGGACCTCGCCGTGGTAGCGGGGGTCCGTCTCGCCCCGGGCCAGGGCCTGCTCCACCAGGACGTCGATCGCGATGCCGTTCTCCGCGTGCATCATGATCAGCCCGCCGGTCTCGCCGGCCACCTGCATGGCCCGCAGGATCTGGCCGTCGTCCGAGTAGAAGACCCCCGGGTAGGCCATGAAGAGCTTGAAGGAGGTCACGCCCTCCTGGATGAGGAGGGACATCTCCTTCAGGGTGGTCGGGGTGACGTCCGACATGATCATGTGGAAGCCGTAGTCGACGGCGCAGTTGCCGTCGGCCTTGGCGTACCAGGTGTCCAGGCCCTCGCGGAGGCTGTGGCCGACGGTCTGGACGGCGAAGTCGACGAGGGTGGTGGTGCCGCCCCAGGCGGCGGCGCGGGTGCCGGTCTCGAAGGTGTCGGAGGCGAAGGTGCCGCCGAAGGGGAGTTCCATGTGGGTGTGGGCGTCGACGCCGCCCGGGACGACGTAGCGGTCGGTGGCGTCGAGGACGCGGTCGGCGGTCAGGCGGGCCGCCGCGTCGGAGCCGTGGGCGGCGAGCACGGCGACGCGGCCGTCCTCGACGAGGACGTCGGCGTGGAGTTCGTCGGAGGCGGTGACGACGAGGCCGCCCCGGATCAGGGTTCGGGTGCTCACGGGAGTACTCCCCTGCCAACTAGAGGGATCGGAGGGCCTGTTCGAGGATGGCGGCGCCCTCTTCGGCCTCGGCGACGGTGAGGGAGAGCGGGGGTGCGACGCGCAGCGCGCTGGTGCCGTGGCCGCCGCCCTTGCCGATGAGGAGGCCGTTCTCGCGGGCCTTCTCCAGGACGGTGGAGGCGGCCTCGGGGGCGGCGGCGCCGGTGACCGGGTCGGCGAGCTCGATGCCGATCATGAGGCCCCGGCCGCGGACCTCGCGGACGAGGTCGACGCCGGCCGCGGCGGCGCGGAGCCGCTCGATGAGGAGGCCGCCGACGCGGCGGGCGTTGCCCTGGAGGTCGTGGTCGAGGAGGTAGCCGAGGTTGGCGAGCCCGGCGGCCATGGTGACGGGTGAACCGCCGAAGGTGGAGATGGAGTTGGCGTCGAGGCAGTTCATGATCTCGGCGCGGCCGACGACCCCGCCGACGGACATGCCGTTGCCGATGCCCTTGGCGAAGGTGAGGAGGTCGGGCGGGCCGGCCTGGCCGTGCGCCTGCCAGCCCCAGAAGTGTTCGCCGGTGCGGCCCCAGCCGGTCTGCACCTCGTCGGAGATCCAGAGGATGCCGTGGCGGTCGAGGACGCGGCGGAAGGCGGCGTACAGGCCGTCGGGCGGGGAGGTGAAGCCGCCGACGCCCTGGATGGGTTCGGCGATGAGGGCGGCGGTGCGGTGGGTCTGGCCGAGGAGGTCTTCGAGGTCGGCGACGGCGGCCTCGGTGAAGCGTTCGTCGCTGAGGCCGGCGAAGGGTCCGCGGCCGCGGACCGCGCCGTGCACGTAGAGGGTCTGGAGCGGGGAGAGGCCGGTGGGCGACCAGGAGCGGTTGCCGGTGACGCCGACGGTGGAGAAGGAGCGGCCGTGGTAGCTGTTGCGCATCGCCAGGATCTGGTTCGAGCCGCGGTACGCGGTGGCGAGGAGCAGGGCCGTGTCGTTGGCCTCGGTGCCGGAGGTGGTGAAGAAGACGCGGGCGTCGGGGATGCCGGAGAGGGTGGCGATCCGTTCGGCCAGCTCCACCATGGGGCGGTTGAGGTAGAGGGTGGAGGAGTGGACGATCCGGCCGGCCTGTTCGGCGACCGCCTTGGTGACCTCGGGGAGGGCGTGGGCGGTCATGGTGGTGAGGATGCCGCCGAAGAAGTCGAGGTAGCGGCGGCCGTCGGCGTCCCAGACGTGGCGGCCCTCGCCGTGGGTGATCTCGATCGGCTCCTCGTAGTAGAGGGCGAGCCAGTCGGGCAGGACGGAACGGTGGCGGGCGTAGAGGCTGTTCACGGCTGGACCAGCCCGTCGTACGCGTCGGGGCGGCGGTCCCGGTAGAAGGCCCACTGCTGCCGGACCTCCTCGATGAGGCCGAAGTCGAGGTCGCGGACGACGAGTTCCTCCTCCTTGTCGGAGGCGACGTCGCCGACGAAGCGGCCGCGCGGGTCGACGAAGTAGCTGGTGCCGTAGAAGTCGTTGTCGCCGTACTCCTCGACGCCGACGCGGTTGATCGCGGCGACGAAGTACTCGTTGGCGACGGCGGCGGCGGGCTGCTCCAGCTGCCACAGGTAGGAGGAGAGGCCGCGGTGGGTGGCCGAGGGGTTGTAGACCAACTGGGCGCCGTTGAGGCCCAGTTGGCGCCAGCCTTCGGGGAAGTGGCGGTCGTAGCAGATGTAGACGCCGACCTTGCCGACGGCGGTGTCGAAGACCGGCCAGCCGGCGTTCCCCGGGCGGAAGTAGTACTTCTCCCAGAACCCCTTGACCTGGGGGATGTGGTGCTTGCGGTACTTGCCGAGGTAGCTGCCGTCCGCGTCGATGACGGCCGCGGTGTTGTAGTAGAAGCCCTCGGCCTCGACCTCGAAGACCGGGACGACGATCACCATGCCGGTCTCGCGCGCGAGCTCCCGCATCCGCGTGACGGTGGGGCCGTCCGGGACGGGCTCGGCCCAGCGGTAG
This sequence comes from Streptomyces sp. R302, assembly GCF_012927245.1. Lineage (GTDB taxonomy): Bacteria > Actinomycetota > Actinomycetes > Streptomycetales > Streptomycetaceae > Streptomyces. The sequence continues at coordinate 427,756 of NZ_JABBGE010000004.1, read as the reverse complement.
TGCTCGGGTTCCTGGACCTGGCAGAAGTAGGGGGCGTTGAACACCTCCTGGAAGCCGATCACCCGGGCGCCCTGGCGGGCCGCCTCGCGGGCGTGCTCCTCGTGCTTGGCGATCATGGATTCGGTGTCGCCGGTCCAGGTCGCCTGGACGAGTGCGGCGCGTACGACGGTCATGAGCAGCTCCTTCGGCGCGGCGTCAGAGAGCCTCTACGCCCGTAGACGCGGTGCGTAGGAGGAGAACGTAAGCCCCGTCACACCCCGGAGCAAGACCGCCGCCCGGAAGCAGCGCAGTCGATCATGTTTCATACCGGAGTGGTCCACACCGGACACGTACCGACACGTGCCGACTGCTCCCCGCACGTACGCTTCCGGCCTCAGGGGCCGAGCACGCCGCCCACCCGCAGCGCGTGCCGCAGCGCCCGGTCGTCGGCCGCCGACAGGGCGCGGGCCGCCGCACCGAGCCGGGGCATGAGGAGGGCCGGGTCGACGGCGGCGAGCCGGGCCGCCTCCTCAGGGGTACGGACCCGGATGAAGGCGGTGAGCAGGGCGTGGACCTCGCGTTCACGGGCCTCCGCGACCAGGGCGGCGACGGCCCCGGCGAGCTCCTCGACCGGCCGGGCCATGCCCTGGCGCAGCAGCTGTTCGCAGTCGTCGGCGCGGCCCGCGTCGGCGAGCGCCCCGGCGACGGCGGCCAGCCGGGCGGGCGGCAGCGAGGCGGCCTCCCAGAGCAGGGTGCTCCAGTCGGCGCCGAGGCCGGCCCGGTGCAGCTCCGCGGCGAGCGCGGGCAGCCGGGCGGGCGGTCCGGCGAGCGCCTCGAAGAGCAGCACGTGCGCCTCGCCGGTACGGCCCTGGGCCCGCAGCCGCCGGAGCGCGTGGACGGCGTTGGCGGCGGCGCGGGCGGCCTCCCGTGCCTGGTCCGCCCGGTGCGCCGCGTCCGTCTCGTCCGTGGGGACCGCCTCGGGAGTGGAGGCGTCCGACGCGGCGGTACGGGACCCGGTGCGCCCCCGGAACCGGGCGCCGCGCGGCGGCTCGCCCCCACCGGCGGGCGGCTCGGGCACAGCGACGGGCGCGGGCCCCTCGTCGTCGTCCCCCGTCCCCGTCCAGGCGTACCGGGCGCCGCGCGGCCGCCGCCGCTCCGGCGCGGGAGCCTCGCCCGGCACCGCTTCGCCTCCGGCCGGCGCGGGCGCGGCCCGCAGCCGGTCGAGGCGGTCGAGCCGGTCGAGCCGGTCGGTGAGATCGGCGATCCGGGCGGTGGCGCGGGCGTGGTCGTCGCGGGTCCAGGCGAGGTCGTGGACCAGCCGGTTCGCCTCCTCGGGGCCGGGGGCCGGGTGGGCGCCGAGGTGGCGCTCCAGCTCCTCGATCCGGGCCTCGGCGTGCCGGCGTTCGCGCTCCATCGTGTCGCGGCGGGCCACCAGGGCCTCGGCCCCGCCGGGCGTCCGGTCGTGGGCGCCGGCAGCGGCCTCGTACAGCTCCCGTCCCCTGCCCGGGGCCTCCCCCACGTCCCGGAGCAGGGACTCGACGACGTCCCAGGGCAGCAGTTCAGTGCCATCGAGGCAGGCGCGCAGGCCCTCCGGGTCCCGTTCGGCGAAGACGGCCCACCAGCCGCCGACCTGCTCGGCGCGGGCGGCCAGTCCGTTCAGCCAGCGGGCGAACTCGGCCATCCGGGAGGGAATGTGAGTGACCGTCATCTGTATGCACCTGCCCCGCTCTCGGGAGAAGGGGACCTTCCGGTCCACCGCAGGGCATTGCACCGCAGTCGTGTTACGGGACGGCTACGGTCCGTTTTCCTTTCCGTGCCCAGGGGACCACATCGATCTCCTGCCCGGGGTCACAGGGTGACGACGATCCCGGTGTGGGGGCGCTTGCCGAGCCGGGCGATCGTGGCCGGCCAGTCCACCAGCCAGTACTGGTAGGTGTACTTGCGGGAGAGCAGCTTCCGGACGTGCCTCAGCTCCTCCCCGGAGACCAGCCGGGCGGTGCCGGGGACGCGGACGGCGTCCTCGGGGACGTTGCCGCGCACGTCGCAGCGGACCAGCTCGACCCGGGGGTCGTTGCGGAGGCGCTTGACCTTCCAGGAGTCGGTGCGGGTCCACACGTACACCCGCTCGCCCTCGACGGCGTACCAGACCGGGGTGGCGACCCCGGTCCCGTCCTTGCGGAAGGTGGTGAGGCTGAGGTAGCGGGCGCGCCGCAGTTCCTCGGGGATTCGTCGCTCGGTCGTCATGACCGGGGAGCCTATGCCGGGGTGGGGTTGCGGGCGTGCGTCAGGGTCTCCCAGGCGACGAAGAGGTCGTCGGTGCCGCCGGGCCGCTGGCTGGCGGCGAGCCGGGCGGTCTGCGGCAGCCGCATCCCCATGCGGCCTTCGAGGTGGTTGAGGGCGACCTCGACGTCGGGGCCCATGGTGCGCTCGACCTTGCCGCCGCAGAGCCAGCGCGGGGCGGTGGCGCCGAGCTGGTAGCGGGCGTGGAACTCCAGCGCGGCGGCGATCCGCGGGGCCTCCTCGCGGTAGAGGTCGACGCCCTGGTGCCAGGCGGTCTCGGCGATGTGGGCGGTGGCGGCCAGCGAGTAGCCGATGTGCATGAAGTTGCGGCAGGTCTCCTGGCCGAGGCCGTCGCGGTAGGTGCGCTGGCCGAACCAGTAGCCGGCCAGTTCGTCGGGGGTGTCGATGGTGCCGCCGGGCGGCGGCTTGGGCAGGGCGCCGTCGGAGGCGAGGTAGAAGTAGGCGGGCACGCGGGCGCGGTAGCGGCGTACGGACTGCTCGAAGAGCCGGCGGTCCTCCAGGAAGACGGCCATGCCGATGGCGGCGTCGGTCATCACCAGCTCCCAGTTCCCGTTGTAGTCGGGCACCTTGGAGGTGACGGCGGGGAGGTACGCCTTGCGCAGCATCCACTTGAAGCGCTGCACGGCGGCGGCGTCCCAGGCGGGGTAGCCGGCGTGCACGATGTCGGCGGCGCGCGCCCAGGAGGAGCCGGACCAGGCGGTCTGGAGGTCGGCGTCGTCGCGGGTGTGCTCCTTCACGGTCCGCGCCCAGGCGTCCATGATCTCGACCGCCTTGGCGGCGTGCGCCCGCTTCCCCGACACGGACCACATGAGGGCGTGGGTGTACGCGGCGAGGGCGTCCGCGCGTTCGGCGACGCAGGCGTCGGTGCCGGCGTTGGAGGCGCAGGCGACGGTCTCGGCCGGGTGCGGTACGTAGTCGAGGGCGGCGTACGCGGAGGAGCTCATCGCCCGGTAGGCGGAGGTCCACGGTTCGTCGCCGGCCGCCACGTGGCGCCGGACGGCGGCGAGCTGGGCGCCGCCGACGAGGACGCCCGGGTGGCGGAACCGCTCCGGGGCCGCGCCGCTCGGCGGGTCCTGCGTCCGTACGCCCGCGGAGTCGGCGCCGCAGGCCGCCGCGGCGAGGAGCAGCAGCGGGACGAGGGCGGCGGCGAGCGTCCGGAGGCGCCGGGGCGTACGGCGGGGCGGGCGGGTTCGGCGGGGCTGAGGAGGCACGGCACCACGGTGGGGCCCCGTCCGGGCGCCCGCATCCGCTGTTACGCCACCGGGCTGTCCCGCGCGTACACGGCCCGGGCGTACGCGGCCCGGGCGTCGCCGATCTCGGCGCCGTGGGCGCGGGCCCAGGCGCAGGCGGTGTCCAGCGGGCCGAGGAGGGAGCGGCCGAGCGGGGTGAAGGCGTACTCGACGCGCGGCGGGTTCTCCTCGTACGCGCTCCGGGTGAGGAAGCGGCGGGCGGCGCCGTCCTCCAGGCAGCGCAGCACCACGCCGGTCCACTTGTCGCCGACGCGGAAGGGCTGGACGGCCCCGTCGGCGCAGTCGGGGTCGTCGAACCGGACGGGGATCGGGGGCCGTTCGCTCATGGGGCCGACGGTAGCGGCGCCGGTTCCTTTGAAGATCGTCGTGTTCGGCGCGCCGGCGGGCGGATCGGCCGCGCGGCCGTGGCGGAGGCGACGGCCCGGGGGCACCGAGTGACGGCGGTGGTACGCGACCCGGCGCGCCACCCCGGCCTGGAGACGCCGGGAGTGACCGTCGTACGCGGCGACGTGACGGACCCGGAGTCGGTGGCCGCGCTCGCCGCCGGGCACGACGCGGCCCCGCACGCCTCGGTCCGTCTCGACGTGCCGTCGGAGGAGCACTTCACCGCGACGGCGAAGGCGCTGCCCGCCGGGCTCCCGGCGGCGGGGGTGGGCCGGCTCCTCACCCTGGGGATCGCCACCACCCTGGAGGACGCGTCCGGCGTCCGGCCGATGGAAGCGCCGGGCTTCCCGGCGGAGTGGCGGGCCTTCGCCCGGGGGCACGTGGTGGAGTTCGAGCTGCTCACGGCCGGGGCCGGGCCGGAGCTCGACTGGCTGATGGTGGTGCCGCCGCTGAACCTGGACGCGGAGGCGGAGCCCACGGGCGGGTACCGGACGGCGGTCGGCACGGTCGTCGACGGCCCCGGCCGGATCGCCCACGCCGACCTGGCGCTCGCCCTGCTCGACGAGATCGGGACGCCCCGGCACAGCCGCGTCCAGCCGGCGGTCCCGGCGTGAGGACCGGCGGTCCGGGCCGGAGGGGCGGGCCGGAGGGGCGGGCCGGAGGGGCGGGCCGGAGGGGCGGGCCGGAGGGGCGGGCCGGAGGGGCGGGGTCAGGCTCGGCCGCTGAGCCGGCTCAGGCCCTCGGCGAGCTCCTCCGGGTTCATGACCGGCGAGTAGTGGACCTTGGCGCCGAGCCTCATGAAGAACGGCTCGGAGATGGCCGGCAGGTCGGTGAGGTCGGTGAGGTCGAAGAAGAAGTAGCCGGTGCGACAGCCGTGTTCGACCGTAAAGAAGGCGGCCTCGGGGTGGATCCGCGCGATCGTCTCCTGCATGAGCCCCGGGATGCTGCCCTGCCTGATGGCCTCGTTGGAGGCCGCGGTGTCCATCTCGACCTTCAGCAGCATGCGCATGGCACAGCTCCGATCCCGGCCGGGCGGGGGCTCCGTGCGGTACGCCCTCGGTCCACCCGGACGTACTCCCTTCCAGCGTCCTCCCCCGGCGGGAGGGGGGCCACCCGGCGGCGGCCCGAGGGGGAGGCCCAGGCGGGCAAGGCTCAGGCGGGCGGGACTCAGGCGGGGCTCAGGCGGGCAGCGGCGCGCTGCGGACCAGGACGTCGTCCAGTGACAGGTCGAGGACGCCGGCGAGGGCCGCGACGGTGAAGAAGGCCGGGGTGGGGGCGCGGCCGGTCTCGATCTTGCGGAGCGTCTCGGCGGAGAGGCCGGCCGCCGCGGCGATCTCCACCATCGACCGCTCGCCGCGAGCCTCGCGCAGCAGCCGCCCGAGCCGCTCGCCGCGCTCGCGCTCTTCCGGGGTGAGGGGGGTGCGCACCATGCCCCCACCATACCCGCCCGCCCCCATTTTTATACCGGTATAGTAATGGGAATGGTAGAGATCAAGACCGACGAGAACATGGACGCGATGCGCGAGGCGGGCCGCGTGGTGGCCCGCGCCCTGGCGGCCGCGCGGCAGACGGCGGCGCCCGGGGTGCCCGCCACGGAGCTGGACCGGGCGGCCCGGGAGGTCCTCGCGGAGGCCGGTGCCGGCTCGCCCTTCCTGGGCTACCGGCCGGACTGGGCGCCGACGCCCTTCCCGGCCGTCGTCTGCGTCTCCGTCAACGACGCGATCGTGCACGGCGTCCCGGACGGCACCCGGCTCGCCGACGGCGACCTGGTGTCGGTGGACTGCGGGGCGCTGCTGGGCGGCTGGGCGGGGGACGCGGCGGTGAGCTTCACCGTCGGCCGCGCCCGCGCCGAGGACGCCCGGCTGATCGGGGCGGCCGAGGAGGCCTTGGCGGCCGGTGTCGCGGCGGCCGTGGTCGGCAACAGGATCGGGGACGTGGCGCACGCCATCGGCACGGTGTGCCGGAAGGCCGGGTACGGCATCCCGGACGGCTTCGGCGGACACGGCATCGGCCGCGCGATGCACGAGGACCCGGGCGTGCCGAACGAGGGGCGGCCCGGGCGCGGGATGAAGCTGCGCCACGGCATGGTCCTGGCGATCGAGCCGATGCTCATCGGGGGCGGCGGCGACGGGCACTACACGGCGCGGGACGGCTGGACGATCCGTACCCTCGACGGCTCCCGCGCCGCCCACGCCGAGCACACCGTCGCCGTCACGGACGCGGGGCCGCGCGTGCTCACGGCCCTGTAGGCGCCGAGCAGGCGCCCCAGGGCGTTGTCGGAGGCCGTTCGTAGACTCGCCGCATGACGGAGAGAGCGGAGCGGGACACCCTCGGGGCGGAGGCGCTCGCCGCCCTGGGCGAGCGGTTCGGCACGGCCGTGGCCCTGGAAGCGGCGGAGGTTCCGACGTTGGTCTGGACGGACGGGCCGACGGTCGCCGAGGCCGAGGAGGCGGCCCGGGCGGTGGCGCCGGAGGCGGCCGCCCGGGCGGCGTTCCGGCGCGAGCTGTCGGAGACGTCCGTCGCGCTCGGGGCGCTCCGTCTGGCGGTGGCGCCGAGCACACTGCACTGCGGGCTGCCGGTGCCCGTGTCGCCGTCCGCCGTCGCGCGGCTGTGGCGGGACACGCCGCTCCCCGCGCCCGCCACGGCGCGCGAGGAGCGGCTCGTCCACGCCCTCCTGTACGAGGTGCACGACGACCACCGGGCCAACGCCGTCACCCCGCAGCAGATCTGCGACGGCCTCATGGTCCGGGGCGTCGCCGCGCTGGCGCGCCGGATGGGCCTGGAGGCCACGGACGGCGACGCCTGACGCGGCGTCACTTGTCCGGGCGGACCACCATCGCCGAGCCGCCGCCCCTGCGGACGGTCTCCGCGGCGGCGAGCCAGCGTCCGCCGGGGAGGCGCTGGACGCCGGTCGCGGCGCCGATCTCCGGGTTCTGCCGGAAGCCGTGCCCGAGCGCTTCGAGCCGGGACCTCACGGGGCTGTTCCAGAGGGCGGGTTCGAGTTCGGTCGTCGCCTGGTTGCGCTGGCTGGCGCGCGGGGCGGCGATGGCGTCGACGAGCGGCAGGCCCCGGTCGACGACGCCGGTCAGGGTCTGCAGGACGGTGGTGATGATGGTGGCGCCGCCGGGCGAGCCGAGGGCGAGGACCGGGCGGTCGTGCCGGTCGAGGACGATCGTCGGCGAGATCGAGGAGCGGGGGCGCTTGCCGGGGCCGGGCAGGTTGGGGTCGTGCACGGCGGGGTTCGCCGGGACGAAGGAGAAGTCGGTCAGCTCGTTGTTGAGCAGGAAGCCGCGCCCGGGGACGGTGATGCCGCTGCCGCCGGTCGACTCGATGGTGAGGGTGTAGGCGACGACGTTCCCCCACCGGTCGGCGACCGTGAGGTGGGTGGTGTTCTCGCCCTCGTACGTCGTCGGGGCCGCCGTCCCGCCGGGCGCGCACGGCACCGGGTTCCGGGGGTCGCCGGGCGCGAGCGGGCTGGTGAGCGCGGCGTCGTCGCGGATCAGGCAGGCCCGGGAGTCGGCGTACCGCTGCGAGAGCAGGCCCCGGACGGGCACGGACTCGAAGGCCGGGTCGCCGACCCAGCGGCCCCGGTCGGCGAAGGCGATCCGGCTCGCCTCGATGAAGCGGTGGAGGTAGCCCTCCTCGGGGGCGGCGGAGAGGTCCGTGGTCTCCAGGATGTTGAGGGCCTCGCCGACGGTCGTGCCGCCGGACGAGGACGGGGCCATGCCGTAGACGTCGAGGCCCCGGTAGGTGACCTTGGTGGGCGCGCGCCGGACGGTCCGGTAGGCGGCGAGGTCCCGCTCCGTCAGGTCGCCGGAGCGGACCACGCGCGCCGCGCCCTCGCGGACCGGAGGGGTGCGGACGGTCCGCACGATGTCGCGGGCGAGCGGGCCCCGGTACAGGGCGCCGACGCCCTGCTCGGCGAGGGTGGCGTACGTACGGGCCAGGTCGGGGTTCCGGGCGACCGAGCCGACCTCGGGCAGCCGGCCGCCGGGCAGGAAGAGGGCGGCGGAGGCCGGGAAGTCGCGGAAGCGGGCCTCGTTGGCGGCGGTCTGGGCGCGGTAGGTGGCGTCGACCGTGAAGCCCTCGCGGGCCAGCCGCTCGGCGGGGGCGAGGAGTTCGCCCAGCGGCTTGCTGCCCCAGGCGTCGAGGGCGGCCGCCCAGGTGGCGGGGGTGCCGGGGGTGCCGACGGAACGCCCGCTGGTCATCGCCTCGTCGAAGGGCAGCGGGGCGCCGTTCTCGGTGAAGAGGCCGCTGTCGGCGGAGGCCGGCGCGGTCTCGCGGCCGTCGACGGTGGAGACCGTACGGCTCCTGGCGTCGTAGTGGACGAGGAAGCCGCCTCCGCCGATGCCGGCCGAGTAGGGCTCGGTGACGCCCAGGGCGGCGGCGACGGCGACGGCCGCGTCGACGGCGTTGCCGCCCCGGCGGAGGATCTCGATGCCGGCGGCGCTGGCGTCGGCGTCCACACTGGCGACGGCGCCGCCGTGCCCGACGGCCACCGGCACCTTGTCGGGTGCGAGCGGCGCGACGGGGGTGGTCGCCAGGGCCGGTGCGGCCGGTGGGGTCTGTGGGGCGGTACGGGGTGGGGCCGCGGCCCCCACCGAGAGCACCGTCGCGGCAGCCGCCGCGAGCACCCCGTACCGGACCGTGGAGCGACGCATCCTGACCTCCCGTCAATGACCGTCCACGCAGGGTAACTTCTGTCGGCCCGGCCGTCAGGACCGCCTCCCCGCCCCCTCTCGAACGGTCACCCGGCCGCCGCTAGCATGCGCCCCTATGGACGAGGACCTGCGCAACATCGTGCTCGGCGTGCTGGCGACCGGGCTCAGCGCCTCGCTGGGCTGGCTGACCCGGACGTACGTGTGGCGTCGGCGGCTCCGTCGCAAGCAGGCGTTCTTCGGCCTGCCCGGCCACGCGGAGTGTCTGCTCGTGGTGAACCGCGAGGCGGGCGGGGAAGGGGCGGTGCACCGCTTCGACGTCTTCGCGCTGCTCGAACTCGCCGCCCTGGTGAAGGACTGCGGGGCGCAGGCGCAGATCGTCCAGCACGACCGGACACATCTGGGCTTCGGCGACCGCACGGAGTTCTGCGTCGGCGGGCCGGGGTCGAACAGACGCATGCAGGCGCATCTCGGATCCCTGCTGCCCGGGCTGTCCATGAACACCGAGCCGGACCCGGTGGAGGAGCGGGGCGCGATCGAGGTCGGCGGCGAGCGGTACCGGATGGACCCGGGGGCCGTCGAGTACGTCGTGCTGGCCCGGATCACGGCGGGCGAGGGCGGGCGGCCGGTCTTCCTCTTCTGCGGGCAGCGGGCGATCACCAACCAGGCGGCGACCCGCTATCTGGCCCGCCACCACGAACGGCTCGCCCGCACCCATCGCGGCGGCTCCTTCGTCCTGCTGCTGCGGGTGGTCAACTCGCAGGCGTACGGCCCCGATGTGGTCGAGCTGGTGGCCGACGTGACACGGGCGGCGCTCAGGGCACCCGCGGTCGCACCGGCAGCGACTTGATCCCGTTGATGAAGTTCGAGACGAGCCGCCGGGGCGGACCGGCGAGCTCGAAGCCGCCGCAGACTTCCATCGACTCCTCGTAGAAGACCCGGAGTTGAAGTCGGGCGAAGTGCGCGCCGAGGCAGACGTGCGGGCCGTCGCCGAAGGAGACGTGGGGGTTGGGGCGGCGGCCGAGGTCCAGCCGGTGCGGGTCGGGGAAGACGCGTTCGTCGTGGTTGGCGGAGCCGTGGAAGACGACGACCTTGTCGCCCTCGGCGATCCGGACCCCGGCGAGTTCGGTGGTGCGGGCGGCGGTGCGGCGGAAGGAGAGCACCGGCGGGTGGACGCGCAGGAGTTCGTCGACGGCGGTGTCCATGCCGACCTCGCCCCGCCGGAGCCGCCGCTGTTCGCCGGGGTCTCCGGCGAGGGCGAGCACGCCTCCCGGGGCGGCGGACCGCACGGTGTCGTTGCCGGCGACGGTGAGGAGGAAGAAGAACATCTCCAGTTCGGCGTCGTCGAGTTCGGTGGTGGCGAGGGCGGTCATCAGGTCGTCGGCGGGGTGTGCGCGCTTGTGGGCGGCGAGGTCCTGCGCGTACGCGAACATCTCGGCGAGCATGGCCGGTGACCGGGGGTTGACGGGCTTGCCGTCGGCGTCGAGGACGGCGGGCTCGTCGGGGTCCTGGTAGGCGATGACCCGCTCGGTCCAGGCGTGCAGCAGGCCCCGGTCGCTTGCGGGCACGCCGAGCAGGTCGGTGAGGTTGAGCAGCGCGTAGTCGTCGGTGACGGCCCGGACGAGGTCGACCTCGCCGCCCGTCTCCCGGGCCGCCGTCAGCAGCTCCCGGGCCCGGGCGCGGGCGGTCGCCTCGAATCGCGCGATCCGCCCCGGGGTGAAGGCGCGACTGGCGAGCCGCCTCAACCTGCCGTGTTCCGGCGGGTCCTGATTGAGCATCATGCGGCGGATGAACGGCAGATCGGCGGGGTCGGGATCGCGGATCTGGGTGGCGCCGAACCAGGAGGAGTACGTCCCCGCGTCCTTGAGGACCCGGACGACGTCGGCGTGCCGGGTCACCGCCCAGAAGCCGGGCCCGGCCGGCCAGCCGAGCACCGACCGCTCCTCCTGCCAGGCGACCGGCGCCCGGTCGCGCAGCTCGCGGAAGGCGTCGTGCGGGGGCCCGGCGGCGTGGACGCGGGGGTCGAAGACATCGGGGAGGTCCGTCGGCTGCTTCACGGCTCCAGCCTGGAGCAGGGGTGAAGACGTGTCCATCATGACAGGTCAGAGCCGCTTTTCGTAGGACGGAACGCACAGTTCGCGCGCCTTGTCCGGGCTGTCGGCGGACGCCCAGAATCTCCGCCATGACGCATCGGGGTGGAGCGGGGGACGCAGGGGTCGTGGACGCGGACAAGGTGATGAGGGCGCGGGTGTTCCTGCTGGGGTCGGGGCGGCTGGACCAACGTCAGGAACTGGAGGCGTACCGGGTACTGGCCCCGGTCAGCCCGGCCGTCTACGCACCGAAGCTGGTGCGGCGGCTCGACTGGACGCGGGCGACGACGCCGGAGCGGCGCGAGGAACTGGCCGTGGAGGGGGTCGCGGCGGCGCGTCTGCTCGACCCCGCCCATCCGCAGCGGACGGAGGTCCTGTGCCGGGCACTCGGCCGGTACGGCTCGGAACTGCTCCGGCAGGGTCGGCGGGCCGAGGCACTCGCGTTCTGCCGGGAGTCGGCGGCGGTGGGCCGGGAGGGGTACGAGCGGGGCCAGGTGGATCATCCCCGGTACGGGGCGGGCCAGCTGATCACGGTGCTGTCCGAGGAGGGCCGGTACGCGGATGCGCTGGAGGCGTCGAACGAGGAGGCGGAGGACGACTTCTGGGCGGCGGTACGGGGGTCGGCGCTGCGGGAGGCGGCGGGCCGGAGCGCGGAGGCGGTGGCGGCGTTCGGGAGGTTCCTGGCGGAGGAGCGGACGGCGGCGGCCGAGGGGCGCACGGCCCTGGCGATCCTGGTGTGGTCCCTGCTGCGGCAGGCGGAGGTGCTCGACCGGGCGGGGCGGGGCGGCGAGGCCGGGGAGCACCGCCGGGAAGCGGGCGAGGCGCTGGCCCGGCTGGCGGCCGACGGGGAACCCGTCTCCTGGAGCAACATCCAGAACTGGTGGGTGACGCTGTTCCTGCTGTCGGGCCGCCCCGACGAGCCGCCCGCCGCGCCCGGGGCTCTCGGCCCGCCCTTCGGCGAGGACGCGCGGCACTGGTCGCCCGACACCCAGGAGGCGTTCGCGGCGTCGACGGAGTCCTTGGAGGCGGAGAAGGCGGCCCTGACAGCCCGAACGGCGACGGATCCGGCCCGGTGGCTGCCGGAGCTGCTGACCGCACACCGGCGGCTGACGCTCCGCGCGGCCCTGCGCGTCACGCACCGCACCCACCGCATCCTCGACCCGCTGCGCCCGCTCCTCGACGAGGGGGGGGCCCTGGCCCGCCGCCTCTCCCCGACGGCAGAGGCCCGTGCCCTGACCGACCGCTCGACGATGCTCCTCGCAGCACACGCGTACGAAGAGGCACACAAGGACTTCACGACGGCGGAGACCCTACGAGCGGCGACACCCCGGTAGCCGCCCGACCCCCGGCCACGGGCCGACCGGGAGCGGCCCGGCACAGGCCGACCGGGAGCGGCCCGGCACAGGCCGACCGGGAGCGGCCCGGCACAGGCCGACCGGGAGCGGCCCGGCACAGGCCGACCGGGAGCGGCCCGGCACAGGCCGACCGGGAGCGGCCCGTGGCGCCACGGCGCCTCCGGGCCTTGGTGCGCCGGAGCGCGTCCGCTCGTGGCGGGCCCTGGGGGCCTGACGTGGTCGCGCGGTGCGTCGTAGGAGGGCGCGGGGTCGTCGTGCGGCTGGGTCGGAGGCGGGGCCCCGGGGCGTCCGGAGCGGACTCGCTCGGCGGCGGAGGGGGAGCCGGGGTTCGGGGCGTGCGGCAGTGGCGGGGCCTCGGTCCTGAGGCGGGTGTGGGCGTCCCGGTCGCGCCGCCCCGCAATCGTTACCCGCACGTAACTTACCGACCGGTTACCATGGGTAGCACGCTGCGGTTACCGTCGGGCCACCTTGCCGACCACCCATCGGCGACCCCCCATCGAGGAGTGGCCCGTGCGTACACCCCTGGCCCTCGCCGTGTCGGCCGTGATGTTGGCCGGGACGGCCCTGTCGCTCTCCCCCGTCGCGCATGCCGCCGAGTCGTCCGGCGCCGACGGGACGTCGATCCGGTTCGTGGACATCGCCGGGGACGGCGGCACCGTGCTCAAGGCGAACGTGGTCACGCCCGCCGGGGCGGACGGCTCCGCGCGCTTCCCGGTCGTCGTGCTGCCCACCAGCTGGGCCATGCCCCAGGTCGAGTACCTGGCGCAGGCGCAGAAGCTCGCCGACTCCGGTTACGTCGTGGTGAGTTACAACTCCCGCGGCTTCTGGCAGTCCGGCGGGGAGATCGAGACCGCGGGGCCGAAGGACGTCGCCGACGCGTCGAGGGTGATCGACTGGGCGCTCGCCCACACCCCCGCCGATCCCGCCAAGGTCGGTATGGCCGGGGTGAGTTACGGGGCCGGCATCAGCCTCCTCGCCGCCGCGCACGATGCGCGGATCAAGGCCGTCGCCGCGCTCAGCGGGTGGGCCGATCTCATCGAGTCGATCTACAGCGGCCGCACCCAGCACCTCCAGGCCGCCGCCCTGCTCGGCGGGGCCGGGTATCTCACCGGTCGTCCGGGGCCCGAACTGGAGAAGATCCTCGGCGACTTCCTCTCCTCGAACCTGGACCAGGAGGACGAGATGATCGCCTGGGGGCGGCAGCGGTCCGCCGCCACCTACCTGGACCGGATCAACGCCAACGGCGCCGCGATCATGCTCGGCAACGCCTGGGGCGACACAATCTTCCCGCCCAACCAGTACGCGAGCTTCTACGAGAAGCTCCAGGGACCGAAGCGGCTCGAATTCCGGCCCGGGGACCATGCCACCGCCGAGGCCACCGGCATCCTCGGGCTTCCCAACGACACCTGGACCAGCGCCCACCGCTGGTTCGACCGCTACCTCAAGGGCGCCGACAACGGCATCGACCGCGAGCAGCCCGTCCAGCTCAAGCCCCGGTCCGACGGCGGGTACGAGGGGTACGCCGACTGGAAGTCCGTCAACGCGCACCGCGAGCGAATCGCGCTGGACGACTCCGAGCACGTCTGGGCCAACGTGAACTCCGGTGCCGACGGCGGCATCGTGCTGCTCAGCAACCTCCTCGACCAGCTGGCGCAGACCCCGCCCACCGTCTCCGTGCCCCTCCTCCCCCGCTCCTTCGCCGCCGTCTGGCAGTCCGGGCGGTACGGCTCCGGCGCGGCGGTGCGCGGCACGCCGGTGCTGCACACCACGGTCACCCCGACCGCGTCGAGCGGCACCTTCGTCGCGTACCTCTACGACGTGGGCCCGCTGGGCTTCGGGAAGCTGGTGTCCAACGCCCCGTACACCTTCCACGACAGGACGCCGGGCCGGCCGTTCGCCGTGGACCTGGAGCTGTTCTCCACGGCCTACGACGTCCCGGCCGGCCATCGCCTCGCGGTGGTCGTCGACACCGTCGACCCGCTGTACATCGAGCACAACCCGGCCGGCGCGCAGCTGACCTTCTCCTCCCCCGCGTCCGACCCCTCGTATCTGTCGGTGCCGCTGCGGGAGCAGTGATCACGGCTGCTGCCGGGCCGGCTTCAGGCCCCTGCGGGGGCCCGTACGGGGGTCACTCGCGGCCCGGCAGCGTGGTCACCGGTGCGGCGGGAGCGACGTCCACCCCCTTCGTGCGGGGGTCACGGCGCTCCCGTCGCGCGACCCAGGTCGCGAACCAGGAGAGCAGCATGCACATGCCGATGTAGATCGGCGAGATGACGAGGACGACCGGGATGAAGGGCAGGTCGTAGTCGAGGTTGGAGGCGATCAGCTTGCCCGCCTGGAGGAACTCCTCGTAGGTGATGAGATAGCCGAGCGAGGTGTCCTTGAGGGCGACCACCAGCTGGCTGATGATGGCCGGCAGCATCGCCCGGACCGCCTGCGGGACCAGGACCCAGGTCATGACCTGGGTCTTGCGCATGCCGAGCGCGTACGCGGCCTCGCCCTGCCCGCGCGGCACGGCGTGCACGCCGGTGCGGAAGACCTCGGCGAGCACCGAGCCGTTGTAGAGGGTGAGTCCGGCGACGAGCGCGGGCAGCGGCTGCACCTTGAGCGCCACGAAGATGAAGAAGATCATCACGAGGACGGGCATGGCGCGGAAGAACTCCACGAGCAGGGTGGCGATCCAGCGCACCGGCCGGTGGTCGGAGAGCCGCCCGGTGGCGAGGACCGCGCCGAGCGCCAGGGAGAGGGCGGCGGCGAGCGCGAAGGCCTTGAGGGTGTTGCCGAGCCCTTCGAGCAGCAGCTCCTGGATGCCCTCGTAGAGGAAGGGCCGCCACTTCACGGCGGTGAACTGCCCGGTGTCGAAGAGGAGATAGAGGATCCAGGCGGCGAGGCCGAGGATCACGACGGTGGAGGCGAGGCCGTAGAGGAGGTGCCGGCGGCGGGCCTGCGGGCCGGGGAGGTCGTAGAGGGCGCTGGCCTGCTGTGTGCGGCTCATCGGGCCACCCCCCAGCGCTTCTCCATCACGTTGAAGACCGCGCTGATGGAGAGGGTGATGATCAGGTAGCCGACGGCGATCCAGACGAAGGTCCAGATGATGTTGTAGCCGAGTTCGCTCAAGGTCTTGTAGGTGCCCAGGAGTTCGGTGACGCTGAAGGCGCCGGCGATGGCGGAGTTCTTGGCGAGGGCGATCAGGGTGGAGCCGATCGGCGGGATCACCGAGCGGAAGGCCTGCGGCAGGACGACCGCGCCGAGGGTCTGGGTGAAGCTCATGCCGAGGCTGCGGGCCGCCTCGCCCTGCCCGACGGGGACGGTGTTGATGCCGGAGCGCAGCGCCTCGCAGATGAAGGCGGAGGTGTAGCAGCCCAGCGCGAGGACCGCGAACAGCTCGAAGGGCAGGACCAGTCCGAAGCGGGGCAGGCCCAGCATCACCGCGAAGAAGAGCAGGGTGAGCGGGGTGTTGCGCAGGATGGTGACCCAGACGGTGCCGAAGACCCGGAAGGAGCCGACGGGCGCGACCCGGAAGGCCGCCATGACGAAGCCCAGGACGAGGGCGAGCGCCGAGGCGTAGAGGGTGAGTTCGAGGGTGCCGAGGAAACCCTCGCCGTAGAGCGAGAAGTTCTCTGTCAGTACGTCCATGTCTGCACGTCCATGTCAGCGGTGGGGGTCCTCAGTCGGTCGGGTAGCGGTCGATGGGCGGCGGTGTCGGGGCCGGTACGCCGGAGAGGCCGAGGGTCGCGTCGTACGCCTTCCTCCAGTCGCCGTTCTTCTCGTGCGCGGCGATCGCGTCGTCGAGGGCGAAGCGGAGCGCGGTGTCGCCGCGCGGCACCCCGATCCCGTACGGCTCCTTCGAGAACGGCTTTCCGGCGAGCTCGAGTTCGTCGGGGACCTTGGCGGCGTAGCCCATGAGGATGGTGTCGTCGGTGGTGACGGCGTCGACCTGGTAGGTGAGGAGGTTGTCGACGCAGATGGAGTACGTGTCGTAGGCGACGAGTTCGGCCTTCGGGTACTCCCGCTGGATGCGCTGGTAGGGGGTGGAGCCGGCGGCCGAGCAGACGCGCTTGCCGTCGAGGTCCTGCGGTCCGTGGATGTCGTCCTCGTCGGTGCGGACGAGGAGGGACTGGCCGGCCTCGTAGTAGGGGCCGGCGAAGCCGACGAGCTCCTTGCGCTTGTCGTTGATGGTGTAGGTGCCGACGTAGTAGTCGATCTGGCCGTTCTGCAGGGCGGTCTCGCGGTTGGCGGAGGCGATGGTGCGGTACTCGACGCCGGTGGCCGGGTCGAAGCCGAGGGAGGCGGCCATCATCTTGGCGATCTCGATGTCGAAGCCGGAGTAGCGGCCGGTGGCGGGGTCCTTCTCGCCGAGGTACGGCTGGTCCTCCTTGGCGCCGACGATCAGCCGGCCGCGTTTGCGCGCCCGGTTCCAGGTGGAGGATTCCGGCAGCCGGAAGCCGGACTGGACCCGGTAGGAGGGGAGTTGGTCGGGCTGCGGGCCCTTCACGGGCGGGCTGCCGGGCCGGCCGCAGCCGGCCAGCAGGGAGCCCGCGGCGGCGAGCAGCAGGGCGAGGGCGAGGGCGCCCGGGCGTCGGTGCGTACGCGGCATGGTTCCCACCCCGGTCAGTGCGAGAGGATCTTGGAGAGGAAGTCCTTGGCGCGCTCGCTGCGCGGGGCGGTGAAGAACTCCTCGGGGGCGCGGTCCTCCAGGATCCGCCCGTCGGCCATGAAGACGACCCGGTTGGCGGCGGAGCGGGCGAAGCCCATCTCGTGGGTGACGACGACCATGGTCATGCCCTCGTGCGCGAGTTGCCGCATGACTTCGAGGACCTCGTTGATCATCTCCGGGTCGAGGGCGGAGGTCGGCTCGTCGAAGAGGAGCGCCTTGGGGTCCATGGCGAGGGCCCGGGCGATGGCGACGCGCTGCTGCTGGCCGCCGGAGAGCTGGGCCGGGTACTTCTCGGCGTGGGCGGCGAGGCCGACGCGGTCGAGGAGCGCGCGGGAGCGGCGGTCGGCCTCCTCCTTCCTGCGCCGGCGGACCTTGATCTGCGCCAGCGAGACGTTGGCGAGGACGGTCTTGTGGGCGAAGAGGTTGAAGGACTGGAAGACCATGCCGACCTCGGCGCGCAGCCGGGCGAGGTCCTTGCCCTCCTCGGGGAGGGGGCGGCCGTCGATGCGGATCTCGCCGGACTCGACGGTCTCCAGGCGGTTCATCGCCCGGCAGAGGGTGGATTTGCCGGAGCCCGAGGGGCCGATGACGACGACGACCTCGCCGCGGCCGACGGTGAGGTCGATGCCCTGGAGGACGTGCAGCGTGCCGTAGTGCTTGTTGACGCCACGCAGTTCGATCAGCGGATCGACGGTCATGCGCTGCCCTGCCCCATTCCTCAGCGGTGTGCCGACGCGGTGTCCGGTGCCGTGTCCGGTGCGGTGTGCTCGATGCGGTGTGCTCGATGCGGTGGGTCGAGCCAGCGCAAACTATCCGCCGGGAAAAGGGACTTCACGCCCGACACGCCCGAAAGGGGCGAGCCGGGATTAGCCGTATTTACGTCACTGCTCGGAGGCTTCGGCGTACACCTGGGAGAGCTCGGGCGCGCCGGTCATCGCCCACTCCACGCCGTACTCGACGACGGGGATCTCGCGTCCGGACTCCAGGACGACGACCGGACCGCCGTTCGGCCACACCTGCCAGTGGGCCCCCGGCACGGTCCGCACGATGACGGTGCCGAGGTAGAGCCCCGCGTCGTTGCCGAACCACGGCAGTTCCTCGGGGTCGTCGCGCCAGCGCGGCGGGAGCTGGTCCAGCGCCTCCAGCGAGCGCGGACTGTCGTCGAGTGCGACGCCCGCCGCCTCCACCCGGGCGCGGAGCAGCTCGCACTCGGCGAGCAGCTCCGCCACGCCCTCGGGGTCCCGGTCGTACGCCGCGGCCAGCGGGGACGGCTCGGGTTCGTGCCGCTTGCGCCAGTGGTCGAGAAACGGGATGTTCATCGGAACAGCGTCGCACCGTCACCTGCCGGACCACCACCCGGCACGCGAAGACCGTCGGGAGCGACGACCGGCGGGGCGGTCCGGGTCAGAGGTCGAGGTCGACGACGACCGGGGCGTGGTCGGAGGCGCCCTTGCCCTTGCGCTCCTCGCGGTCCACGTAGCTGTCCTTCACGGCCTCGGCGAAGGGCTTGTTGCCGTACACGAGGTCGATGCGCATGCCGTTGTTCTTGGGGAAGGCGAGCTGGCGGTAGTCCCAGTACGTGTACGGGTGGTCGTACTTGAGGGGGCGCGGGACGACGTCGGCGAGGCCGGTCTCGCGCAGGCCGGCGAGGGCGGCGCGCTCGGGCTCGGTGACGTGGGTGGCGCCCTCGAAGAGGGAGATGTCCCAGACGTCGGTGTCGGTCGGCGCGATGTTGTAGTCGCCGAGCACGGCGAAGGGGCGCCCGCCGGCCGCGTCCTCGGCGACGGCCGCCTTCAGCGCCTCCAGCCAGCGCAGCTTGTACGCGTAGTGCTCGTGGGCGACCTCCCGGCCGTTCGGCACGTAGACCGACCAGACGCGGACCGGGCCGCAGGTGGCGGAGATGGCGCGGGGCTCCTGGGCTCCGTCGTACCCGGGGCCGCCGGGCAGGCCGGTGACCACGTCCTCGAAGCCGACGCGGGAGAGCAGGGCCACGCCGTTCCACCGTCCGGTGGCGTTGACCACCGACTCGTAGCCCAGCTCCTTCAGCGCCTCGGCGGGGAACTGCTCGGCGGTGCACTTGGTCTCCTGGATGCACAGCACGTCGGTGCCGCTGCTCTCCAGCCAGGCCAGCAGCCGGGGCAGCCGGGCGGTGATCGAATTGACGTTCCAGGTGGCGATGCGCATGACGCCCACCCTACTGGCGGGCACCGACAACGGCCCGGAGCCGGCTCAGAGCCCGACGGAGGCGCCGGAGGCGAGCCGCTGGTGGTCGGTGCCGGCGAGCGCGCCGATCTGCCGGTCGTAGATCGGCCGGGCCAGGTCGGTGAGGAGCGCGTCGTGGATGTCGTACGCCCGGCGCGGCTTCACCTCGCGGACGTAGTCGATGACCTCGGAGATCTTGTTCCACGGCGCCATCACCGGCAGCAGCAGGGTGTCCACCGGGCGGCCGGGGACGGTGAGGGCGTCGCCGGGGTGGAAGACGGCGCCGTCGACGAGGAAGCCCACGTTGGTGATGCGCGGGATGTCCGGATGGATCACGGCGTGCAGCTCGCCGTGGACCTCGACGTCGAAGCCGGCGGCGGTGAAGGTGTCGCCGTCGCCGACGGTGTGGACCCGGCCGGGATAGGCGGCGGCCAGCCGCTCGGCGACGCTGCGCAGGGTCCAGAGCTCGGTGTCGGGGCGCGCGTCCAGGGCGGCGCGCAGCCGGCCCTCGTCGAAGTGGTCCGGGTGCTCGTGGGTGACGAGGAGGGCGTCCGCGCCGAGCACGGCGTCCTCCTCCGTGAACATCCCGGGGTCGAGGACGAGCGTCCGCCCGTCCTTCTCCAGCCGGACGCAGGCGTGGGACTTCTTCGTCAGCTTCACGGCCACACCCTACGCCGGGCGTGCGGGCCCGGCTCGGGGTGTCGCTACGCGGGCGGCGTGGTCTCCTCGGTGATGACGCGGCCGACGGTGGCGAGGGCGGTCTCGGCGGCGGGGAGGCCGCAGTAGACGGCGGTGTGGAGCACGATCTCGCGGATCTCGGCGGGCGAGAGGCCGTTGCGGAGGGCGGCGCGGGTGTGGTCGGCGAGCGCCTCGCGGTGTCCGCCGGCGACGAGGGCCGTGAGGGTGACGACGCTGCGGGTGCGCCGGTCGAGTCCTTCCCTGGCCCAGACCTCGCCCCAGGCGTAGCGGGTGACGAGCTCCTGGAAGTCGGCGGCGTCCTCGTCGGCGAGCGCCCGGTCGACGTGGGCGTCGCCGAGGATCTCGCGGCGCAGCCCGAGCCCCTTCTCGTACGGGTCGGGCCGGCCGGCCGGGGTCGCCTCGCCGTCCTCGGGGGCCTCCGGGGCGGGCGCGGGCGCGGGCTCGGCGGAGGCGGGGGCGGGGGCCGGGACGGGCGGCGGTACGGCGAGGGTGCCGCTGGTGTCGTGGGGGGTCCCGGCGAAGTGCTCCAGGAGCAGGTCGGTGACGGCGGCCGGCTGTTCGACGGGGGCGAGGTGGGAGGCGCCCGGCACGACGGCGAGCTTGGCGTCGGCGATGCCGGCGACGAGGGTGCGGGCCTCGGCGGGGCCGGTGACCCGGTCCTCGGAGCCGACGAGGACGAGCGCGGGCACCCCGATGGAGCCGAGGGCGGCGCGGACGTCGAAGACGGCGAGGGCCTCGCAGGCGGCGACGTAGCAGGCGGCGTCGGTGGTCCGCACCATCTGGACGGCCCAGTCGACGATGGCGGGCTGGTTGGCGGCGAAGTGCGGGGTGAACCACTGCTCGGGCGCGGTGCGGGCCATCGGCTCCAGGCCGTTCGTGCGGACCACGACCCCGCGCTGGCGGAACTCGTCGGCGGTGCCGAAGCGGGGCGCGGTGGCGACCAGGGCCAGCGAGGCGACCCGGTGCGGGGCGCGCAGGGCGAGGTCGAGTCCGACGGCGCCGCCGAGGGAGCAGCCGGCGTAGCCGAAGCGCTGGATCCCGAGGGTGTCGAGGGTGGCGAGGACACGGTCGCCGAGCTCCGCGACGGAGGTGAAGGGCAGGGCGGGCGCGCCGCCGTGTCCGGGGAGGTCGAATCGGACCACCCGGCGGTCCCGGATCAGCTCCGGGATCTGGCGGTCCCACATGTGGAAGGTGGTGCCCAACGAGGGGCCCAGGACCAGGACGGGCGCGTCCTCGGGCCCGTCGACTCGGTATTGCAGGGACTGCGGTGGTGTCTCGCTCACCCGTCAGACCCTCTCATCCGTCATGGGACGACACATCGCCGGGGTGAGCGCCGCGGGCCTTCTGCCGCCCGTGGGCCCGGCGGCGGGGGCCCCGCGCCGCCGGGTCGTGTCCCTCCGTGGCCGCCGTCCACGGAGGGCGCTCTGCCGGACGTGCCGGGCGGCGACGCGTACTGTCCGCGGGTGCGGCGGCCGGCCGCGGCCAGGGGCGGAACCCCGGCCCCGGCCCGAAGCCGTCCTCCGCGCCTCCTCGGCCGGCGAGCGGACGCCGGTACGGGCCGCGGCCCTGCATCGCCCTCGCCCGAACGGCCCCTCGCCACAGCACCGAAGCCGCGGCCCGGAAGCGACGCGTGTATCAGCGGTTCCCTCGCCCGGCGCGTTCGTGCTCGCGCAGCAGCGGCAGGACGCGGGTGTAGAAGATCCGCATCTCGTCACGGGTCGGCCAGCCGGAGAAGATGAACTCGCTGATCCCGGCCGCCTTGTACTCGTACAGATACGCCGCGACTTCCTCGTAGCTGCCCACCACGCAGAGGGCCGGCCCCCCGCGATAGGCCACGGCGCCGGAGAACAGCATGGGTGAGATCCAGTCGGCTTCCGCGGTCTCGGCCAGCCGGAAGGAGGTCTTCACCGCCACGGAATCGGAGGAGGACACCGCGGCCGCGATCATTTCCCGCTGCTTCTCGTCGGGCTCGCCCATCAGTGCGGCGAGATCCGCCAGCGCTTCGGCGCGGGTCTCTCTCGCCAGCACGTGCATACGGGTCCCCACACGGCCGCCCTGCGCCAGGACGGGCTTCGCCGCCGCGGCCATTCCTTCGGGGGTGTCGCCGTACCGGAGCCAGCAGTCGCCGTGTTCCACGGCGGTCTGCTGTGCCACGTCGGACGCCCCGCTGATGTAGATCTCCGGGCGGCTTCCGCCCTTGTACCCCAGGCCGATCTGCGCGTCCTCGATGCGGTAGTGCTCGCCCTTGTAGGACAGTGGCTTCTCGCCGCGCCAGAATCGGTGAAGGATGTCGAGGAACTCGTTGGAGCGCGCGTAGCGGTCGTCGTGCGCGAGGAAGTCTCCGTAATACGCCTGTTCGGCCGGGGAGGTGCCGGCGACCAGGTTCAGGGATATCCGCCCGTCCGACATCCACGAGACCGTGTTGATCACCTGGGTGAAGAGCGTCGGTGAGATCAGTCCGGGACGATAGGCGAGGAGGAACTTGACGCGCCGGGTCTCGCGGACCAGAGCGCCGAGCACCGGAAGCGGATCAGGCATGTGGGACCCGATCCCCATGAGGAGCGAGTCGACACCCAGGGAGTCCGCCTCCTGCGCGAAGTCGACGACCGCGTCGAAGTCGAACTGGCCGGTCTGGTACTTCCCGGACGCCTTCTGCTGCCCGCTGAGCGGTGAGTTCCAGTGCACTCTCAGCTCGTTCGAGTCCGGCTGCTGTTGGCTTGACAAGCTGGTGTCGACCACGTTCTCACTTTCCGATCACTCGACGTCTGAATGGTCTTGCTCCGTCAGGACCCGCGCGGACGGCGGTCCGGTGGATGCCCCGGCCGGTCAGGAATGCGGCGAGACAGGCCGTGCCGGCACCACCGTGCCGGGCCGCGAGGAGAGCGAGGGCGCGATCGTGCCGGGACCGCGGGCGGGGAGTTCCCCGCCCGCGCCACCCCGCGGGCACGCCCGGACGACCGTCGCGTCCGGGCGTGCTCACGAAGCGGTCGCTTGACCGCCGTCCAATGTGGCGTACCCGGTGGCCGGCGTGCCGACCTGAGCGCCTTCCTGGAGCTGGAAGAGCGAACCGAAGGGGCGCTCGGCCAGCGGAAGGCGCCACGCCCCGGCCTCCACGCGTGCCGTGTCCGACACGTTGCCACGCAGCAGCTTCACTCCGGCCTCGTTGTGGCCGGCGTGCGCGCCGAAGTGGATCGGGTAGGCGTCGGCAGCCCGGTAGGCCGGCAGGAAGGCCCGGCGGTACCGGTCGGAGCGGTTCGGGGAGGAGTAGTGCAGGAGCAGGGGGTGGATGAAGACCACGCTGCCGGCCGGCGCCTCGATGGCCACGGCGAGCGACGGGTCCGGGGCGTCGGCGCCCGTCACCTTGCCCCGGAAGAAGCCGTCGACGTAGTGGTCGGCGAGGCCGCGCAGGTGGGAGCCCGGGACAGCCTGGAGGGCGGAGTTCTCCACCGTGGTGTCGTCCAGGTAGACGAGGGCCGTCACCAGGTCGGTGTTGGTGTGGGGGTAGTAGGCGAAGTCCTGGTGCCACTCCACGACACTGCCCACCTTCGGGGCCTTGAGGTGGAGCTTGCTGTAGTGGAACAGGATGTCGGGGCCGATGAGCGCCTCGACGTGGTCGAGCAGGATCGGGTGGGCGGCGGCCCGCTCGAACGCGCCGTGCTGCTTGGTGGGCGACCAGATCCGGCGGGCCAGACCGTTGTCGCCCGGCTCCACCTCGGCGACGGAGCCGACGTCCGAGACGTTCAGGATCTCGGTGATGGCGGTGTTGAGCTCGGCGACCTCACTCGGGCCGAAAAGCTGCTCGGCGACCGCGAAGCCGTTCTCGCGGTACTCCTTGACGAAGGCGGCCGTGTCGGGTGCGGACATTCACG
This sequence comes from Streptomyces sp. R302, assembly GCF_012927245.1. Lineage (GTDB taxonomy): Bacteria > Actinomycetota > Actinomycetes > Streptomycetales > Streptomycetaceae > Streptomyces. The sequence continues at coordinate 404,312 of NZ_JABBGE010000004.1, read as the reverse complement.
GATTCCTCTCTGCTGGACGTCGGAGGTGTGCTGGAGGTGCGGTCGGCGCCGGGTCCACCGGCCGAGAACGGCCCGGTGGACCAGCGGCGGCTTCGGGCGGGCACCGATCGCCCCCGTGGCGGTCCCGACCGGTTCACTCCTCGGGCTCACGAGATCCCCGTGTGCTCGCCCTGTCACACCGGTGTGGGTCCGGGACCCGAGGGTCAGACCCCGGCGGGCTGCGCGTGCTTGGCGACGGTGTCCTCGTAGATCTCCCGGAAGAACATCGCGAGGATCTCCTGGACGTCGTCGATGTACTTGAACACCCGCTGGAAGTCCTCCTCGCTGAAGATCAGCTGGCGGAGGATGTCCCACATCTCCTGGGAGTGGTCCTCGGTGGAGTCGACGTGGAGGTGGGCGGCCTGCCCCTTGACGCTCTCCTTGCCGAGCTGCTCCTGGAGGTTCTCGACGATGGCGGGCTGGAGCTTGACCTGGGTGTACTCCACGAGGTAGTTGGAGACGACCGGGGCGAGGGCCGACTCGTGCTCCAGGGCGTAGTAGAAGAAGCCCTCGAAGAGGCGGGTCGAGAGGTAGGGCTCGGTCGCCAGGATCTCTTCCTCCGTGACGCCGGCGGCCTCGGCGTCGCTGATGTACAGCTTGTCGTGCAGCATCTCGTCGGCCTGGTACTGCGCGTAGTCGCGGGCGGCCCTGGGCGAGACCTGAGCGATCTTGTAGATGGCCTTGCTCTGGCTGACCCGGGAGAGGCGGATCCGCCACACGTGCTCGATGAGGGTGCGGCGGTAGTACGCCTCGTGGAGCTCGGGCTGCGACAGGTGGGACGCGAAGGGGACGGTGGCCTTCCACTCGGCCATCTTCTTGTCCAGGTAGCGGTCGAGCTCGGCCTTCTTCAGGCGGCTCTGCTCCTCGTTGAAGAGCGGTTTCGGGTGGTTGATCCCGGTGTTCTGCACGCGGTTCATCGCGTTCTCCTTCACAAGAGGGTTCGCAGAGGGACGTTCACGGACGGGTCGGGTCGGGTCGGTGTACGGCAGGGCACGGGTGCGGCCGGCTCTCGGGCGGTCCGCGTGACGGCCCTGGGCGACCGGGGTCGGGCCGCCGGGGTCAGCGGTAGCGCACGTGGAAGTGCTCCGCCGCGTGCCGGTCGAGGAAGTCGATCTCGGCCTGCAGGTCGTCGGCCGCGACGTCCCACAGGGCGTCCATCAGACAGATCCCCCGGTCGGACGCGTCGAGTTCGGTTCCTTCCGCCACGTGGAGGCGCAGGATCCGGGGCCGCCGGGTGGGCGGTTCGAAGCGGATCTCGTCGACGGTCCGCCCCTTCTCCCCGTACGTGCTGAGGAAGACGGTCGCCCGGGTGGGCGCTCCGGTGCGCAGGGCCTCCACCTGGGACACCCCGGTGAGCCGGTCGCAGAAGGCGTCCCGCTCGCTGTCGGGCAGCAGCAGGGACTCGGTCCACAGGTCGAGGAGGGAGCACCCGGTGACGGTCTGGGTGCTGGGATTGATGAGACTGCCGCCCATCCGGGGGTTGATCTCGATGATCTCCCAGCGCTTCCTCGACTCCCAGTACTTGACCTCGATGTGGAAGACGCCGGCGGTCAGCCCGAGGCCCTGCAGCGCGGCGAGGCAGCGGGTGACGTGGTCGGCCCCCTCCAGGACGAGCTCCCGGTCGACGCTCGCGGGCGGGCTGACCGACATCCCCTCCAGGGTGGTCCGCTCCAGGCGTTCCACACGGGCCTTCTCGTGGACGCACAGGTGATGGACCCGTCCGTCGAGGACGACGGTCTCGAAGCTGAACTCCGGCCCCTCCACGTACTCTTCGACGAGGAAGTCGTACCGGTCCATGAAGATCGCCTTCATGCGCCGGTCGGCACGCATCTGCTGCTGGAGCGCGGGCAGGTCGGCGAGGTCGGCCACGTCGTCCAGGACGAAGGTCGCGAACGACGAGGCGCCGCGCACCGGCTTGACGAACCAGCGTGTGGAGGGGTCGAGTTCGGGTATCGCGCCGGGCGCGATCCGGTCGACCCGGACCTCGCTCAGCCCCTCGGCGAGGAGGTGGCGGCGCAATTCGTACTTGTCGAGGCAGAGGCGCAGGGCGGCCTCGGTGGAGTCGCGCGCGCCGAGCCTCTCGTTGAACTCGGCCATGAGGAGCCGGTAGCCCTCGAAGCTGGCCAGGACGGCCTCGACCCGATAGCCCCGGTCGGCGAGTTCACGGGTGGCCTTCTCGACGTCGCCGGAGCTCAGTTCGGCTTCCTCGGTGACCAGGCAGTCCGCCAGGTGGCGGCGTGCCTCGTCGACGACCTCCGGCGTCTCCGGCCGGGAGCTGAGGCCGACCAGGGCGAGGTCGAGCCCCGCGGCGGCCGCGGCGATCTCCTCGGTGTACGACTTGCCCATGTGCAGGAGGAGCAGGATCGCCCTCTTCATCTGTGCGTCTCCTTGAAGTTCCGGATCCACCCTCACCGCAGACGGGTCGCCCGCCGGTCGGCGGTCTCGCGCTGATGGGCACGCAGGATGTCCACGAGCTGGGCGGCACCGCCCTCACGGAGCGGGTCGACGACGGGCAGCCCGGTGTCGGCCTCCAGCTTCTCGGCCTCGCGGCGGTAGTCCTCCTCGGTGAAGCCGAAGCTGTTGACGCTGACGGCGGCGACCTTGGCGGGACGTTCGAAGACGGTGAGCTCCTCGTTCATGCGGATGAGCTCGGGAATGGGGATGATGGGCGTCTCCCAGACCTTGGTGCGCTCGGCGCCGAGGCGGTGGCAGAAGACCAGGGCGTTCGGCAGGGAACCGTGGAGAATGGCGAGGGCGACGCTGCTGAACCCTATGTGGTTGAGGGAACCCTGCCCCTCAACGACCACCCACTCCTTGCCGGCCGCCGCCTCCAGGACGACCTGCTCGACGGCGCCGCCCATGAAGTCGCCGGGCACACCGTCGACCGCCACACCGTGGCCCGAGATCAGCATGCCGCTCTGGCCGGTGGCCGCGAAGCCGGTGGGGATGCCGCGGCGGTTGGCCTCGTTCCAGATCTCCAGGGCGGCGGTCTTCTTGCCGATGTTGGAGTCGCTGCCGCAGGTGTGGATCACCCAGGTGTCCAGGTCCAGGACGCGGGCCCGGTTGAGCGGGACGGGCGGGGCGTCCTTGGTCTCCCAGACGGTGACGCCCTTCTCACGGACGGCACGGGCGATGTCCGGGTCGTCGTTGAGGCGGTAGTGGATCGAATTGACCAGGTGAAGGCCGTTCTGGACGGCCGCGAGGATGTGGTGCCTCCAGGCGGAGGGGAGTTCGGCCGAATGCAGGCCCTTGCCGATGATCATGACCTCGGGGCTCAGGTTCAGCGCCTGGTCGACGTGGGAGACGATCGGGATCGGGCCACCGTATCCGAGGACTTCCTGAACGGTGCGACCGGCCTTGCGGCTGTCGATCACGGCCACGCAGCGGTCCCCGTTGTAGCGGATCAGCGAGGCCGCGATCTTGCTCGTGAAGACCCCGAAGCAGCCTTCGGCGAACAGCACGAATTTCTTCTCGACCAGCTCCGCATGGCTCAGCTGACCCACGTGTTCCTCCACGGACTCGATGGTTCGGTTGTCGACGGCACGAGATGCTCGGGTGTTCTAGGAGATCGGCTCGGTCGCCAGGCGGTACCGTGCACGCGCCTGGCGCACGGCGGCCTCGATCTCCTCCTGGGTGCCGCCCCGGAAGAGGAACCGACCGCCCTGGAGCGTGGCGTACGAGCCGGGTCGGGACACCAGGACCTCACCCGGCCTTGGCACCAACTCCCGGTATATGAAGGGCACTTCACCGAGCAGGGGGGTCGCGGCGGTCACCTTCTGGGGCAGCGGCCTGGGGCCCGGGATGATCAGCCACCCGCCGCTCAGCCCCGGGTCGGGGACCGGCAGGTCCGGCGACCGGCCAAGCAGCACATCGGTCCACAGCCGGAACAGGTTGACACCGTGCACGTCGTCGATGACATAGGACACGTCGGCGCCCGGCACCCGGGCTCCCACCTCAAGGAACACCAACTCGTCGCCGGTGTCGAAGAGTTCCAGGTGGAAGGCGGAGCTGCGCAGACCGAGCGCGGTCAGGCAGCGCACGGCGAAGTCCTCGCAGCGGCCGCGCACCGCGGCGTCCGTCTGGAAGACGGAGCCGAGCGGTTCCCCCAGACGCTCGAAGTCCAGGCAGGTGGAGGTGTAGCGCGAGGTGCACAGGAAGAGAGGCTTGCCCTCCGCGTCCAGCACTCCGTCGACGTGCAGGACCTCCCCCTGGACGAACTCCTCGATCTCCAGGCCGCTCAGGTCCTGTCCGGCGCAGAGCGCCCGCAGCTCCTCGGCCGAGGCGATCTCGCGCACCCCCTGACTGGACGCTCCTCGCACCGGCTTGACGATCACCGGGTAGCCGAACTCCTCGGCGACCGTCAGGACCTGCTCCTCGGTGCGGCAGGACGCCCAACGCGGCACCCGCAGGCCGGCCCGGGACAGCGTCTCCTTCATGACGGTCTTGTCCCGGAACCTGGAGGTCTCCTCCACGCCGGCGCCCGGGATGCCGTACCGCTCACGCAGGGCCGCCGCGAGGTCGAGGAGCATTTCGGAGAAGCCGATGACGTGGTCGAACGGGCCCTCGTCCCGGACGACGGCGTCGACGACCTCCAGCACGGCGTCCAGATCGTCGAAGTCCGTCACGACGTGGACCCGTTCGGCGCCGTCGGGCACCCCGCTGCGACCGCCCTCGTCACACACGTACGTGACCCGGTCGGTCTCCGGGTCGAAGACGACGGCGGGAGCGGCGAGGCGATTCTCCCAACGGCGCTCGTCCTCGTACAGGGGCCATCGAGTAAGGAACAGGATTGCTTCGGACATGAAGGTCGTCCTTACGTTGCACAGGTTTCATGGCTGTGGCCGATCGGGCGACCGGTCGACGACAACGGCGGGCCTTTCGAAACCGAAGAAAGAATCCAGAACTCGAATTCCGGATAGGGCCCCCACACGCTTTTACGCTGCCACAGCCTCGCACGAGCGCAGCCTGGCCAGAATAGGACCAAAGTCCCAGCCTCCGACGCCTCGGACGCATGGGCGCACGGCCGGCCCGACGGAGAAGTCGCCGCCCCGGACGAGCGGCGGGGAGGACGGCACGGCCGACCGCCGGGAGCACGCGGTCGACCGGCCCTCGGCCGACGTGCGCGCGCAGGATGTCGAGACCGGCGCCGGTCCGGGGACCGGCCGAGCGCACGGGCAGAGCCGCCGGGACGGATCCGAGGACGCAGTCGGCCGGAAACACCATGGGCAGATGGACCTATTGCCCACACGCCGCACAAGGCACAGGATCCTCAAGTACCCAACCCGCCGGACGAAGGCAGTCGCCGCACGCACAGGAGGTACTCGCCCACTTGCGTCCCGACACCCGAGCACCATGCGATGGAATACCGTTCTCGCCTTGCGGACATCGTCGGCGCCGCACGCCGCGGGGATACGGCCCCACGGCCGGGCCGCAGGACCGTACCGCGACCCGCGGGACAGGATGGGGGCTGCCGTGACAGCGGAGACTGTACGGCAGGCGAGCTCCGAGGATTTCCGGAGGGCCATGGCCCGGTTCGCGGCCGGAGTCGTGGTGGTGACGACCCTGGGCGGCAGCGGACGGCCGCGCGGCTTCACGGCGAGTTCGTTCTGCTCGGTGTCCCTGGACCCGCCGCTGATCCTGGTCTGCCTGGCCAACACAGCCGACTCCTTCGAGGCGTTCGACTCCTGCCGGCACTTCGCCGTGAGCGTACTGCGCCCCGAACACAAGCCGCTGGCAGAGCAGTTCGCGGCCAAGGGCACCGACAAGTTCGCATCCAGCGGCCTGTCCCGCACCCCTGACGGGCTGCCGACGGTCGCGGGCGCGCTCGTCGAGCTGGACTGCGAGGTGTTCGCCCGGCATCCGGCCGGGGACCACACGATCCTGATCGGCCGGGTGTCGGACGCACGCCTGGGCGAGGCCACGGCGACCCCCATGGTCTATTACGAGAAAGACTTCCGGTCCTTGGCCTGAGCAGGCCGGACGCCTTTCGGAAGGTCCTCCCGAGAACGTCATGGGAAGATCGACCTATTGCCCGGAGGGCACGCGAGGCACAGAATTCCTATCGCGCTCCCGCTACCAAAGGAGCGGCTGTCGTTGCACGCCAGGAGGGATTTTATGCCTGACGTCCCGACATCTGAGCGGCAGGCGGTGGATTGGCGTCTCCTCTATCCGCGGATATCGCCGGCCCTGACGTCAAAATAACATCGCCCGCAGAGGCACCAGGCGGCGAATGATGGGAAATGGGAGATACGAGGATGCTACTGAAGGTCGATCCGGTCGATTCCTTTTCCGGGACATTCCGCGTCCCGTCTTCGAAACCGGAGACGCAACGGGCGATTCTGGTCGGCACACTGGCCGACGGCACATCGCGGGTATACAACGATCTCCGGTGCGACGAGACGGAGACGATGAAGAACGCGTGCCGCGCCATGGGCGCCAAGATATCCGAGCACGACGGCTTCCTGGAGATCCAGGGCATCGGGCAGTCGTCCCCGCGCGTCCAGCGCGTCATCCAGTCCCGTGGCTCGGGGCTGGTCTTCCGCGTCATGACGGCACTGGCCTCCGTCCAGCCGTCGCCGGTCGTCATCACGGGTGACGCGACCCTGCGCAGGCGCGTGATGGAGCCTCTGCTGCAGGCGCTGCGCGAACTCGGCGCGGACATCGAGTCGATCGCCGACAAGGACCAGGCCCCGGTCGTCAACTGGGGGCACACCCTCAAGGGCGGCACCTGCCGGCTGCCGGGTGACATCAGCTCCCAGTTCATCACCGCCATCCTGTTCGCCGCGCCGCTGGCCGACGAGCCGGTGGAGATCGAGGTGACGGGCGAGGTCTTCTCCCAGTCGTACATCCGCCAGACGCTGGCGAGCCTCACCGACGCGGGCATCAAGGTCTCCGCGTCGGAGGACATGCGTCACTTCCAGGTGGAGCCCTCCCCCTACCAGCCCCAGGACGTCACCGTACGGGAGGACTACACCTCGGCCTCGTACCTGCTGGCCGCCGCCGCGCTCTTCCCCGGCCGGACCGTCCTGACCAACGTGTACGGCGACAGCCTTCAGGGCGAGTTCGCGATCGTCCCGATCCTGGAGCAGCTCGGGGTGAAGGTCACCTTCGACCGGTCCACCTCGTCGCTGACCGTCGACAACCCGCCCGGAAGCATGTCCGGCGACTTCGAGGTGGACGCGCGGGACTGCCCCAACATCGTGCCCACGCTCGCCGCGCTCGGGGCGTACGTGCAGGGCAGCCTCCGGGTGACCGGGGGGCGTCTCACCCGCTTCCACAAGGCGTCGCGCATCGAGGCCATGGCCGCGGAACTGACCCGCGCGGGTGTGGACATCGAGGTCCTCTACGAGGACGGGGTCTGCGACGGCTTCCTGGTCCGCGGCGCGCGGACGTACCCCGGCGGAGTGACGCTGTCCAGTTGGGGCGACCACCGCATCTTCATGTCGCTGTTCGTGGCAGGCCTGCGGATGCAGTCCGCCAACCGGTTCTCGGGCTTCGAGGACGTCCGGCTGTCCTTCCCCACGTTCCTGGAGGAGTTCGCCCAGGCGGGCGTACGGACCGCGTCCGTCGAGGAGGAGAAGGCGCCTGCCGGAGTCGTCGCCTGACTCCGCCCTCGGCAGGTCCGGTGGCACGCCGCGGCGCGGGGTGCCACCGGACCCAAGAGGTACACGACACGCGCAGTCGAACCCGCCGGAGCCGTCGGCATACGGGCCGATCCGACGCGCACACGCCTCCATCGCCTCGCGGGGCCCATCGGGCCCCGGTGAACGGCACCCGCACGCCCGTCCGCCCTCGTTCAGGAAGTTCCACCGCATGCCCCCCACACCTGCGCCCCGACTGCGCGCCGACGTCTCCGAGCTTCCTCCCTACGTCCCCGGTCGGGCCGCTCCCGACGACCGGGTGGACAAGTTGTCGTCGAACGAGAACCCCTATCCCCCGCTGCCGTCCGTCGTCGACGTGATGCGCGAGGAGCTGGGGCGCGTCAACCGCTACCCCGATCCCGCCAACCGCGCGCTGGTCACGAAACTGTCCGAGGTGCTCGCGGTGCCCCCGGAGCACCTCGTACCCGGCACCGGATCCCTCGGAGTGACCAGGGATCTGCTGCGCGCCGCGGCCGGCGAAGGAGACGAAGTACTGTTCGCCTGGCGCTCGTTCGAGGCGTATCCCCAGCTCACCTGGGCCAACGGGGCGACGGCGGTGCGGATTCCGCTGCGTGACGGCCGGCACGATCTGGACGCCATGGCCGACGCGGTGACGAGCCGCACCCGTGTGGTCATCGTGTGCAACCCGAACAACCCGACCGGCACGGCCGTACGCCGCGGCGAGCTCGAACGCTTCCTCGACCGGGTGCCCGGCCACGTGCTGGTGGTGCTCGACGAGGCGTACCGGGAGTTCGTCGACGACCCCGACGTCCCCGACGGCATCGAGCTGTACCGCGAGCGTCCCAACGTCGCCGTTCTGCGCACCTTCTCCAAGGCGTACGGCCTGGCTCAACTGCGCGTCGGCTACGCGATCGCGCATCCGCCGGTCGCGGCCGCGCTGCGGGCCTGCGCCGTGCCGTTCGGCGTCAGCGGACTCGCCGGGGCCGCCGCTCGGGCCTCGTTGGACGCGGGACCCGAACTGCTGGAACGGATTCGAACCCTGGTGGCCGAGCGCGCCCGGGTCACCCGCACGCTCCGGTCCGCGGGCTGGCAGGTGCCCGAGAGCCAGGCCAACTTCGTCTGGCTGCCCATCGGTTCGCGTACCCGCGCGTTCACCGACTCGTGCGAGGCCGCGGGGGTCATGGTGCGCCCCTTCGGCGACGAGGGCGTACGAGTGACCATCGGTACCCCCGAGGCGAACGACCGCCTGCTGAAGATCGCCGCGGCCTGGCACGTCTGAGTCGGCCCGCCGCAGCGGCCACGGGAACGCCGGCCGGGCACCCGTGCCGCTGCTCCGTCGTCGACGCCTCACGAGGTCGCCGTTCTCATCTCGCGAACGACATGGCACATTCACACGGGGGGATTCCATTGCCGTCATCCACGCGCGCCTTCACCATCGAACCGCCGGATTCGGAGGCGCGCAGAACGGCCACCAGAACGGAAGGCTCCGCTCCGGAGGGGGCTCACCACAGCCACCGGCCCACACGCCGGCGCCTCGCCTCTCCCCTCGCGGCGGCCTCCGCCATGGGCACCTCGCCGGGTCGCCCACACGACTCCAGCGCCCGCCCCGGGCCCTGGAGTCGCGTCATGTCCGGCCGGCTCCCCTCCGCTCCCCCTCCCACGGCCACACCCACGGCCACACACCCACGTCCAGCGTCCCCGAGCCGGCGCCACGTCGCCGAGCGCTCCGCCGGGCCACCCCGCGGGCACACCACCCATGAGCCGGGACGCCGCACGAACGAAGTCCCTGGACGTTTTTCCTCATACCCATCGGAAGACGAAAGGAGAGGCAGGCCGTGAAAGCAGCGCCGATCGTAGGGCTCACCTGTCGAGAGTTGGACGTGCTCCGCTTACTGTCCAAGGGGTTGAGCAACCGGCTCATCTCCCGGAACCTCGGCATATCCGAGAAGACCGTGAAGAACCACCTCAACAGCATCTACTCGAAGATCGGCGCCACCCACCGCACCCAGGCCGCCCTCTACGCCCGGGACACCGGCCTGTCCGACCCCGGAGCCGCCACTCGGCCCGCCCCGGCGTCCACCCTCGTCCTCGAAAGAGAGGCGCCGTCCGTCGGCCCCGCCCTCACCGCACGTGAGGAGGGCGTACTGCGCCTGCTGTCCGAGGGGTTGAGCAACCGGCTCATCTCCCGGAACCTCGGCATATCCGAGAAGACCGTGAAGAACCACCTCAACAGCATCTACTCGAAGATCGGCGCCACCCACCGTACCCAGGCCGCCCTCTACGCCCTGCACTCGGGCCTGTGAACCGGACCGCGGCCGGACCGCTTCCTCCGCAGGTGGCCAGCGCGCCCGCCGCTCCTCCCTGACGAGGAGTCCCCGCACCGCCCCGCCCGCCCCGTCCCGGCACTCCTCGAAGCAGGGGTGCCGGGCGCCCGGGGACCGCGAGCGACGTCAGGCCGGCCGGTCGTCAGCCCTCGACAAGACTCATGCCGACGGTCGTGCCACGGGGGGAGGGACCCGGCTGCCGGGCCCGGGCCATCTCGATGTCCGGGACGTGCTCCTCGGCCCAGAGCCGCACGGCGCGCAACGGGACGAGCAGGGAGCGGCCCAGCGGTGTCAGGGCGTACTCGACGCGGGGCGGGTTCTCGTCGTACTCGCGGCGGCTGATCAGGCCGTCGGCCTCCAGGGAGCGCAGGGTCTCGGTGAGGGCCTTCGAGGTGATGCCCCGGATATGCCCCTTCAGTTCGCCGAAGCGGCGGGGCCCGTCCTCAAGGGCGTTGACGACGAACACGGTCCAGCGGGCGCCGATGCGCTGCAGCACCGTGCGGCTCGGGCAGGTCGCCGCCATCACGTTGTACGCCTTGCCCATGGCCACTCCCGGTTTCGTTGAAGATACCGGTTTCAAATCTATACCGTTGGTCGCGATCTTACGAGAGGGGCGTGTGGCGCATGGAACGGGTCCTGGCAGGCGGTGGCGCACGGGTACTCGGCGCAGCCGTCGCGAGACGCGCGGCGAAGGACGGGTACGACGTCGTCGACACCGTGACACGGCCCCCGGGATCCTCGCTCCCGCCTGAGGGCGAGCACCGGCACCGTCCGTGAGCCGGCCCAGCCACCAGCCCTCCCCCGACGCCCCGACGCCCCGTCACCCCGTCACCCCGTCACCCCGTCACCCCAAGGAGACAGCCCATGTCCGAGCACATCCTGGTCGTAGGCCCCGGTCGCGACTTCCCTCCTCGCATCCGCCGCTTCGCGCCCGGGGCCCGGACCACGGTCATCTGCGACATCACCTACATCGGCCGGATCCGCGAGCCCGGTGGGAACACCCGGGTCGTCTGCCTCCGCAGGGACGCCCCCGAGCAGGAGTGGATCGACCTGGCCATGTCCGTGCACAAGTTCGATCCGTTCACCCGTGTCGCCTCGTTCGGCGAGTCGGACCAGGTCCCCTACGCGGCGATCGCCCAGGCGCTGGGAATGACCGCCCACAGCCCGGAAACGGTGAAGCTGGCCCACGACAAGGCCGCGATGCGCGCCTGGCTGCGTGAGAAGGGGGTCGACACCACGGCCTCGGCGCGCGTCGGTGACCTCGACGAGCTGCGCGCCTTCGTCCGGCGGCACGGCCTGCCGTGCATCGTCAAGCCGGTGTCCAGCGCGGGCAGTGCCGGAGTCAGCAGAGTCACGTCCGAGAGCACGCTGGAGCGCGCCTGGGAGCGGGCCCTCGGGGGCGGGCACGACCCGGCCGACACGGGCGTGCTGGTCGAGGAGTTCCTCGACGGTCCGCAGTTCAGCGTCGAGGCGTTCTCCGAGTCCGGCGAGCACGAGGTGGTCGGGGTCACCCGCAAGTACTCCGACCCCGTGAGCTTCGTCGAACTCGGACACGTGTCGCCCGCCCCCCTCCCCGACGCGGAGAGGCGGAACATCGAGACGTACGTGAAGCGGATACTCGAGGCCATCGGCGTGCGCGACGGACCCACGCACACCGAGGTCGTCCTCACCGGCCGAGGCCCGCGGCTGATCGAGACACACGTCCGTATGGGCGGCGACAGGATCCCGGACCTGACCCTCGACGCCACCGGTGTCGACATCGACGACTGCGCGGTCCGCCAGGCGCTCGGCGAGCGGGTGCTGCCGGGCATCCGGGCGGCCCTCGGCGCCGCCGACCGGCCGACACACGCCTCGTCGATCTGGTTCGGCTCGGTCGACACGGCCGGCGTCCTCGAAGCGGTCACCGGAACGGACGAGGCGGCGGCCGTGCCGGGGGTCACCGAGGTCTCGGTGCTCGCCAAGCCAGGCGCCACGATCGCCGGTCTCGTCGACTCCGACTCGCGGCTGGCGGCCGTCCGGGCTCGGGCGGACACCGCCGACGCCGCGCTGAAGGCGGCACAGGAGGCCGTCTCCCACCTGGAGTTCCGGCTCAGGGCGCGCCCGTGGGGCGGCGAGGTGGTCTGAACCCGCGCACGGGGTCGCCGCACCGGTGACGTCCCTCACCGTCCGGTCCCCCCGCGCACGCCCCACGCCGGCGGAAACACCGGCTCGTCGGACCTTCTCGGGTCCCCCAACGAAGAGGGAGACGAATCCCGCCATGGCGACCAGCCCCCAGACCACCGCGCCGCACAGCGGCGCCTCCTCGGGCTCAGGATTCTGGTACTTCTGGGCCGCCTCGGGCATCAGCAGCCTGGGATCCGGCATCACCGCCATCGCCCTGCCGCTGACCGCCCTCGTCGTTCTGGACGCGTCGGCCTTCGAGGTCGGCATCATCACGGCCGCCAGCTACGCGGGGGCGGTCCTCATCGGCCTTCCGGCCGGTGTGATCGTGCAGCGCTTCCCGATGCGGGGGCTGCAGGTGGCGATGGACCTGATCAGGGCCGCCCTGATCGCCTCGGTCCCCGTCGCCGCGTGGCTGCACATGCTGACGCTCACCCAGCTCGTGCTGGTCGGGCTCTTCATCAGCCTCGCCAACATCCTCTTCGACGTGGCCAACACCTCCTTCCTGCCCGCCCTGGTCAGCAAGGAGGAGCTGACGGCCCGCAACAGTCTCCTCTCCGGGACCCTGGCGACGACCCAGCTGGCCGGCCCGTCCCTGGGCGGCCTTCTGGTCCAGATGCTGGGCGCGGCCACCAGCCTCCTCACCGACGCGGTCAGCTACCTGCTGTCTGCGGTCTTCCTCTGGCGCATCCCCGGCAAGGGGTCCCGCCTCCCCGCGCGCAGTCACGAACCCTTCACGGAGCAGATCAAGGCGGGTGTGAGGTTCGTGCTGCGCCACCCGGTCATACGCCCCTGCGTACTGGCCTCCACCGCCTTCAACCTGTCCTCCGGCGCGCTCCTGGCCATCGCACCGGTCTTCCTCGTCCGCACGGCCGGCCTGTCGGCGGGGACGGTCGGACTCGTACTCGCCTGCGACGGGGTGGGCGCCCTGGCGGGTGCCGCGGTCACCACTCGCCTCGCGGCCACGATCGGATCAGCACGCGCCTCGTTGGCGGCGACCGCCGTGGGAGCGGTCATCACGCTCTGCATGCCGCTCGCTCACTCGAGCTGGACGGCTGTGTGCTTCGGCCTGGGCCAGGCCGGCTTCGCCGCCGGCATCACCGCCTTCAGCATCCTCACCCGCACCCACCGCCAGAGCGTCACCCCACCGGACCTGCTGCCACGCGTCGTGGCCTCCGTCCGCTTCTTCACCTGGGGAGCGATTCCCATCGGCGCGCTGCTGGGCGGTAGTTCCGCCGAGGCCTTCGGAGCGCGGAACGCCCTGTTCGCCGGCTGCGCGGTCGCCTTCCTGGCACCGCTGGCGCTCTTCCTCAGCAAGGTGCGCCACACCAGGGACCTCACCGACTGACCTCACCGACTGACCGCTTTCCGGCGGGACGGAAGTCGTGTGTGACGCGGCTTCCGCCCGGGACGGGGTCAGCGGCCGCGGCGGACGCGGGCGGCCCTGCGGGCCTCGGCGAGCTTGCGCTCCTCGGCCGAGCGGCGGGATTCGTTCTTGGCGCGGCCGGGCTTGCCGGGGGTGGTGCCCATGCCCCGGAACTGGGCGCCGCCGCGCTTGGGACGCTCGGCGCTGGGGGCGGCGCCGTCGACGGGGACGCCGGTGGGGGCCTTGGCTCCGGTGAGGCGGCTGAGCCGGGCCTCGCCGGAGCGGACCTGGGTGACCTCGGGCCGCAGTCCGGCGTCGGCCATGAGGCGCAGGACGTCCTTGCGCTGGTCGGGCAGGACGAGGGTGACGACGGTGCCGGAGCCGCCGGCGCGGGCGGTGCGGCCGCCGCGGTGGAGGTAGTCCTTGTGGTCGGCGGGCGGGTCGACGTTCACGACGAGGTCGATCTCGTCGACGTGGATGCCGCGCGCGGCGACGTTGGTGGCGACGAGGACGGTGACCTCGCCGGTGCGGAACCGCTCCAGGGTGCGGGTGCGCAGCGGCTGCGACTTGTCGCCGTGCAGGGCGGCGGCCCGGACGCCGCTGCCGCGCAGGTGGGCGGTGAAGCGGTCGACGGACGCCTTGGTGGCGAGGAACATGATCGTGCGGCCGTCGCGGGCGGCGATCTCGGTGGCGGTGGCGAACTTGTCGGGGCCGTGCACCTGGAGGACGTGGTGGTCCATGCCGTCGACGGTGGCGGCCGAGGGGTCGGCCGCGTGGACGACCGGGTCGTTCAGGTAGCGGTCGACGAGGAGGTCGACGTTCCGGTCGAGGGTGGCGGAGAACAGCAGCCGCTGGCCGCCTTCGCGCACCAGGTCGAGGAGGGCGGTGACCTGGTCGGTGAAGCCCAGGTCGGCCATCTGGTCGGCCTCGTCGAGGACGGTGATCTCGACCCGGTCGAGCCGGGCGTCCTTGCGTTCGACGAGGTCGAGGAGGCGGCCGGGGGTGGCGATCACGACCTCGGCGCCGTCGCGCAGCGCGGTCGCCTGCCGTCCGATGGACATGCCGCCGACGACGGTGGCGAGGCGCAGCCCCAGCGCCGCCGCGAACGGGGCGAGCGCGTCGGTGACCTGCTGGGCCAGCTCGCGGGTGGGCACGAGGACCAGCGCCCGGGGCTTGCGGGCCTCGGCCCGGCGTCCGGCGAGGCGCACGAGGAGCGGGAGCCCGAAGGCGAGGGTCTTGCCGGAGCCGGTCCTGCCGCGGCCGAGGACGTCGCGCCCGGCGAGGGCGTTCGGCAGCGTCGCGGCCTGGATCGGGAAGGGGGTGACGACGCCCTGGGCGGTGAGCAGCTCCCGTACCGCGGCGGGCAGCCCGAGCGCGTCGAAGGAGTCGACGGCGGGGAGCGCCGGGGTGGCGCCGGCGTGCTGCGTGAAGTCGTCGGCGGCGGTGGGACGGGGGGAGCTGTTCATGGGGTCCATTGTGACCCGTCGCGGGGGCGGCGCCGGTCAGGGGCTGGTGGTGGAGACGGCGAAGACGCGGGGGAAGGCCGGGTCCGTGAGGTCGACGGTGAGGTCGGTGGACGGGCGGGGGTCCTCGCGGTCGACGGTGGTGCCCGACCAGCTCAGGCCGTCGGGGAAGCTCCAGCCGACGATGTCGGCGTCCCGGTCGGAGACGGTGATCCGGCCCGGGGTGAGCACGGAGCGGCCGGTTCCGGACTCGGCGAGGAAGGTGTCGAGGCCGGTCGCCGTGGTGGTGAACTGCACGTACAGCCGGCTGGTCTTCCAGTTGCTGGTCTCGTAGTAGGCGACGCCGGAGGCGCCGGCCGGGACGGGCACCTCGAAGACGCGGCGCTTCATCAGCGAGGGCCAGTTGTCCTGGAGGCCGACGACGGAGGACTCGCGTTCCTTGTCGATGCCGCTCTCCCGGCTCTGCCCGGCGGAGATCAGCAGATAGCCGGCGGGGATGCCGACGAGCAGCACGATGATGACCGCCGTCAGCCAGCGGCGGCGCAGCATCCGCCCCCGCTCCTCCGGCAGTCGCGGCCGGTCCTGGCGCTCCTCCGGGAGCCGCTCCTCGGGCGGGCTCGGCGGCTGGGGGTGCACGGTCATGAGCCGGGGTCCTCGGGGGTGCGGGGGGTGCCGCGTCCGTGGGTGCCGGCGCGGAAGGCCTGCGCGTAGCGCTCGTACCGCTCGTAGCGCTCCACCCGGCGCCGGTTGGCGCGGCGGAAGCGGCGGGCGACGAGCCGGGAGAGGTCGGCGGCGCCGACCATGCCGGCCTCGGGGCCGAGCTGGGCGCGGGTGATCCGGGCCTCGGGGCGGTAGCCGCGGCCGGTGAGGTGGCGGCGGAAGGCCTCCCGGGCGGGGCCGATGAGCAGGTCGTCGGCGGCGGAGACGCCGCCGCCGATGACGAAGCAGGAGGGGTCGAGGGCGGCGGCGAGGTTGGCGATGCCGACGCCGAGCCACTGCCCGATGTCCTGGAACAGCTCGACGCACATGGCGTCGCCCTCGCGGGCCAGCTCGGTGATGAGGGGGCCGGTGATGTCGGGGACGCTGCCCTTGACCCGCTCGATGATGTTGTACGCCACCGGGGAGTCGGCGGCGGCCAGCTCGCGGGCCTCGCGGACCAGGGCGTTGCCGGAGCTGTACTGCTCCCAGCAGCCGCGGTTCCCGCAGGGGCAGCGGTGGCCGCCGGGCACGACCTGCATGTGGCCGAACTCGCCGGCGACGCCGAACTTGCCCCGCTTGACCTTGCCGTCCTCCAGGATGGCGCCGCCGATCCCCGTACCGAGGGTGATCATGACGAGGTGGTCCTCGCCGCGTCCGGCGCCGAAGCGCCATTCGGCCCAGGCGGCGGTGTTGGCGTCGTTGTCCACCATGACGGGGACGGCGAGCCGGTCCTGGAGGGCGTCGCGGAGGGGTTCGTTGCGCCAGGCGAGGTGGGGGGCGAAGAGGACGCGGGCCCGGTCGGCGTCGACCCAGCCGGCCGCGCCGATGCCGACGGCGTGCACGTCGTGCCGGTCGGAGAGGTCCAGGACCAGCTCGACGATGGTGTCCTCGACGACCTTGGGGCTCTTGGACTTGTCGGGGGTCTCGGTGCGGATCTTCTCCAGGATGGTGCCGTCGGCGTCGACGACGCCCGCCATCACCTTGGTCCCGCCGATGTCGATGCCCACCGTCGGCACCCGGGGCGCCGACAGGTGGGAGCGCCGCTCGCGGGTCCCGACGGTCCGCAGGACACCGCTCCGGGCGGCGGGGTCACGGTAGGTACTCATCGGGGTCGATTCTGCCAGGAGGGACGTCGGGTCCGCGTGATGAAGCCCGGGGCGGGTCACGGTCCGGCGGGCCGCTCCAGCTCGTGGCGGAGGTCGTCGAGCTCGCTGCCGCCCGCCATCTGGCGGGTCAACTCGTCGAGCGTCACCGAGTCCTTGGTGTGGCTCGCGGCCATCACACCGCGCTTGAGCAGCACGAAGCGGTCGCCGACGAGGTAGGCGTGGTGGGGGTTGTGGGTGATGAGGACCACGCCGAGGCCCTGGTCGCGGGCGGCGGCCACGTACTTCAGGACGACGCCGGACTGCTTGACGCCGAGGGCGGCGGTCGGCTCGTCGAGGACGAGGACCTTGGCGCCGAAGTGGACCGCGCGGGCGATGGCCACGCACTGGCGTTCGCCGCCGGAGAGGGTGCCGATGGGCTGGTCGACGTCGCGCAGGTCGATGCCCATGCGGAGCAGCGCCTCGCGGGTGGTGGTCCGCATCCGTTCGACGTCGAGCCGTTTGAAGGGGCCCTTGCCCTTCGTGGGCTCGGAGCCGAGGAAGAAGTTCCGCCAGACGGGCATGAGCGGGACGACGGCGAGGTCCTGGTAGACGGTGGCGATGCCCCGGTCGAGGGCGTCGCGCGGGTTGGCGAGGGTGACCTCCTCGCCCTCGACGCGGAAGGTGCCGGCGTCGTGCCGGTGGAGCCCGGCGACGATCTTGATGAGGGTGGACTTGCCGGCGCCGTTGTCGCCGAGGACGCAGGTGATCTCGCCGGCCGCGACCTCCAGGGAGACCCCTTCGAGGGCGCGGATGTTGCCGTAGTACTTGGAGACGTCGTCGAGCTCCACCAGCGGGGTCGTCGTCGGTGCCGTCACTTGGTGGCCTCCACGCGCTTGCGGATCCAGGCGTTCAGGAGCGTCGCGAGGAGCAGCATCGCGCCCAGGAAGAACTTGAACCAGTCGGGGTTCCACTCGGCGTAGACGATGCCCTTGCTGGTCATGCCGAAGATGAGGGCGCCGACGGCGGAGCCGATGGCCGAGCCGTAGCCGCCGGTGATCAGGCAGCCGCCGATGACGGCCGCGATGATGTAGATCAGCTCGTTGCCGACTCCTTCGCCGGACTGGACGACGTCGAAGGAGAAGAGCAGGTGCTGGCCGGCGATCCAGGCGCTGAAGGCGACGCCCAGGTAGAGGCCGATCTTGGTCCGGTAGACCGGGACGCCGACCGCGCGGGCCGCGTCGGCGCCGCCGCCGACCGCGAAGATCCAGTTGCCGAAGCGGGTGCGGAGCAGGATCCAGGTGGCGACCGCCACCAGGCCGAGCCACCACAGGATGGTGACCTTCAGCTCCACGCCGCCGACGGTGAGGGTCGAGGCGAAGACGGAGTGGGCGGAGGGGAAGCCCTCCATGTCGGCGATCGACTTGGTGGAGACGGTGCCGGTGATCAGCTTGGTGAGGCCGAGGTTCAGGCCCGTGAGCATGAGGAAGGTGCCGAGCGTGATGATGAAGCTGGGCAGTTTCGTACGGGTCAGCATGAAGCCGTTGAAGGCGCCGATGGCCAGGGTGACGAGCAGCGAGACGCCGACGCCGACCCAGACGTTCGCCGTCATCTGGTAGCTGAACATCGAGGAGACCAGCGCGGAGCTGGTGACCAGGACGCCGGCGGAGAGGTCGAACTCGCCGCCGATCATCAGCAGCGCGACCGGCACGGCCATGATGCCGAGGGTGGAGGCCGCGTACAGGACGGTGCCGAGGCCGGCGGGGCGCAGGAAGCCGTCGGCGGCGACCGCGAAGAAGACGAAGACGGCGAGCGCGCCGACGACCGAGCCCAGCTCGGGGCGGCCGAGGAGCTTCTTCAGCGGGGTGGTGCGCAGGAGGCGTTCGTCGACGTGGTCGAGGCCGTCGCCCGGCGCGGACGGGGGCGCGGTGGCGCTCATCGGGTCCCCCGCTCCGCGTACTGCTTCAGTTTCCCGGCCTGGTCCCGGGTGATGATCTGCGGTCCGGTGAGGACGGGCTTGCCGCCGCCGAGGACGTCGGCGTTGTAGCGGTGGAGCCAGAGCAGGTCGACGGCCTCGTACCCCTGGAGGTAGGGCTGCTGGTCGACGGCGAAGCCGAGGGTGCCGGCCTCCAGGGCGGCGGCGACCTTGGCGTTGAGGTCGAAGGTGTCGATCTCGGCCTCGCTGACGGCGCTCTTCGCGGCCTGGGCGGCGGCGTCGGCGAAGGGGGCGCCGAGGGTGACGACGGCGTCGACGTCCTGGTCGGACTGGAGCTTGGCCTCGATGGAGGCCTTCACGTCGGGCATGTTGGTGCCGTCGACGTAGAGGCTGACCAGCTCGCCGTCGAAGGTCTCCTTCGTGCCGGCGCAGCGCTGCTCGTGGCCGACGTTGCCCTGCTCGTGCAGGACGCAGAGGGCCTTCTTCTTCCCGCGCCGGGTGAGCTCCTCGCCGACGGCCTGGCCCGCGACGGTCTCGTCCTGGCCGATGTGGGTGAGGGCGCCGAAGGCCTTGGACTGCTCGGCGCCGGAGTTCACGGTGATCACCGGGATGCCGGCCTTGACGGCCTTCTCCACGGAGGCCTTCATGGCGTCGGGCTTGGCGAGGGTGACGATCAGCCCGTCGACGCCCTTGGCGACGTACGAGTCGATCAGCTGCGCCTGCTGCTGCGCCTCGTCGTCGTGGGCGTACAGGAAGTTGATGTTGTCCTTGGCGGCGGCCTGCTCGGCGCCGTTCTGGACGATGTCCCAGAAGGTGTCCCCGTCGCCCGAGTGGGTCACCATCGCGAAGGTCCAGCGGGGGGTGTCCACGGCCGCCCGGCCCTGGGCCGCGGCCGCCTTGCGGGCGTCCTCGGCCCGCTTGCCGCCCGTGCTGCTGCACCCGGCGAGCGCTCCCGTGAGCGCGAGTGCGAGCACGGCGCCGATCGCGGCGCGTACCCCTCCTGTCCGAAGCCTGGTCACGAGGCCGTGCCCTCCTTTGTGTCCTTCTGCGTGCATTGCAGTATCGGTCATGCGGGTACCGCGGCTCGCCAGGGGGCCTACCCCGCTCCGCCAGGACCTACGTACGGACCAGCGGCGGGACCGCCTTGACACCGCCCGGCGGGGCGGCCCACGGTGGGGCCATGCGCATCGGACTGATCGGTACGGGCCGGATCGGGAGCTTCCACGCGGGGGCGCTCGCCCGGCACCCGGGGGTCGGCTCGCTGGTCGTCGCCGACGCCGAGGCGGCGCGGGCCCGGGCGGTGGCCGCGGCCGTGGACGCCGAGGCCGTGCCCGACGCGGCGGCGCTGCTCGGCGCCGGCGTGGACGCGGTGGTGATCGCCTCGGCGACGGCCGCGCACGCGGAGCTGATCGCCCGGGCCGCGCGGGCGGGCCTGCCGGTCTTCTGCGAGAAGCCGATCGCCCTGGACGTGCCGGGCACCCTGGCCGCGCTCGCGGCGGTCGCGGAGGCGGGCACCGAGCTCCAGCTGGGCTTCATGCGCCGCTTCGACGCGGGCTACCGGGCCGCGCGGGAGGCCGTCCGCACGGGGCGGCTCGGGCGGCTGCACACGGTGCGGACGGTCAGCTCGGACCCGGAGCCGCCGCCCGCCGCGTATCTGCCGCTCTCCGGCGGCCTCTTCCGGGACTGCATGATCCACGACATCGACATGGTGCGCTGGGTGACCGGCCGGGAGGTCGTGGAGGTGTACGCGCGCGGCGGGGACGCGGGCCCCGCGATGTTCCGCGAGGCCGGTGACGTGGACACGGCCGCCGCGCTGTTCACCCTGGACGACGGCACCCTGGTGACGGCGACGGCGACCCGCTGCAACGGCGCCGGGTACGACGTGCGGATGGAGCTGGCGGGCGATCTCGACCAGCTGGCGGTCGGCCTGGACGAGCGGACCCCGCTCACCTCGCTCGAACCCCACTCCCCCGCGCCCCCGCCCAAGCCGTGGCCCGGTTTCCTGGAGCGCTTCGCCCCGGCGTACGAGGCGGAGCTGGACGCCTTCGTGCGCCTGGTGCGCGGCGAGGCCCCGAACCCGTGCGACGGGCACGAGGCGCTGGCCGCGCTGCGGGTCGCGGAGGCCTGCGAGCGGTCCCGTCGGGAGAACCGGCCGGCGGCGGTGTCGGCGGAGGGCTAGCCGACCGTGCGGACGGTGCCCTGGGCGAGGGCGCACAGGGTCTCGTCGCCCTCTTCGTCGACGGCGAGGAGTTCGCAGCGGACGACGGCCTGGCGGCGGCCGGAGTGGAGGACCTCGGCACGGGCGCGCAGGGTGACGCCGGTGGCGGGGCGGACGTAGTCGATGGAGTAGCCGGCGGTGAGGACGGACGCGCCGAGGACGGTGCCGGCGGCGAAGGTGATCGCGTTGTCGGCGGCGTAGGAGAGGACTCCGCCGTGGACGTAGCCGTTCTGCTGGCGCAGGTCCTCGCGGATCGGCAGTTCGAGGGTGGCGCCGCCGTCGCCGAAGGCGCGGACGTCGGCGCCGACGAGGCGGCTGAAGGGCTGGGCCCGCAGGATGTCCCGGGCCAGGGCGAGGGTGGCGATGTCGGTCACCCGCGCCACCCTACTCGCCGGTACTCTCCGGCGGGTCGTGATCGAGGAGACCGGCGTCGTGGACCAACAGGGCGATCTGGACCCGGTTGTTGAGGCCGAGTCTGGCGAGCAGCCGGGAGACGTACGTCTTCACCGTGGGGACGCTCATGTACAGCCGGTCCGCGATCTCCGCGTTGGAGGCGCCGCGTCCGACGGCGACGGCGACCTCCCGCTCGCGGTCGGCGAGCCCGGCGAGCCGCTCGGCGGCGATGTCGCGCCGGGGCCGGGCCTCGGGCGCGCCGGCGACGTGGCTCATGAGCTGGCGGGTGACGGCCGGGGAGAGGACGGGGTCCCCTGCGGCGACCCGCAGGACGGCGCCGGCGATCTCGGCGGGCGCGGTGTCCTTGAGGACGAAGCCGGCGGCGCCGGCCCGCAGGGCGCGCAGCACCTGCTCGTCGGCGTGGAAGGTGGTCAGGACGATCACCTCGGGGGCGCCGGGGCGGGCGCGGAGCCGTTCGGTGGCGGTGAGCCCGTCGACGTGCGGCATGCGGATGTCCATGAGGACGACGTCGGGGGCGAGCCGGGCGACGAGGTCGGGGACCTCGCTCCCGTCGGAGCCCTCGCCGACGATCTCGATGCCCTGGGCGCCGCCGAGCATCAGGGTGAGGCCCGCGCGGACCAGGGGGTCGTCGTCGACGACGAGGAGCCGGATGGTCATGGGGGCCACGGTAGCCAGGCGGTGAGGGCGAAGCCGCCACCGGGGGTGGGGCCGTGGTCGAAGCGGCCGCCGGCCAGGGCGGCCCGCTCGGAGAGGCCGATGAGGCCCTGGCCGGAGCCGGGGACGTGCGGGACGGCGCCGGCGGGGGCGGGGTTGCGGACCTCGACGGTGAGCCCGGCGCCGGGCCGGCCGCTGAGGGTGACGGTGACCTCGGTACCGGGGGCGTGCTTGCGGGCGTTGGTGAGCCCTTCCTGGGCGATGCGGTAGACGGTGCGGCCGGTGGCGGAGGGCACGGCGCCGGGGTCGTCGACGGAGGAGTCGAGGACGACCCGCATCCCGGCCGCGCGGGACTCGTCGACGAGCTCGCCGAGGGTGGCGAGGGTGGGCTGCGGCCGGTCGCCGCCGCCGTCCTCGCCGGGGGCGCGCAGGACGCCGATGATCTCGCGCAGGTCCTGGAGGGCGTCGTGGGCGCTGTCGCGGATGACGCCGGCGGCGCGGGCGATCTGCTCGGGCGGGGCGTCGGGGCGGAACTCCAGGGCGCCGGCGTGGACGCTGAGCAGGGTGAGCCGGTGGGCGAGGACGTCGTGCATCTCGCGGGCGATGGCCTCGCGGGCGAGCCGCTGGGCCTGCGCGGCCCGCAGCTCGGCCTCGGACTCGGCGCGCTCGGCGCGCTCGCGCAGCGCCTCGACGAGCTGGCGGCGGGCCCGCACGAGCATGCCCCAGGCGATGGCGAGGAGGGTGAGGGCGACGCCGAGGACGATCCCGAGGAGCCTGCCGGTCTCGGGGTCGGGCCGGACGAAGACGGTGGCGACGGCCCCCGCGAGGGCGAGCGCGACGATCCAGGAGAGGTCACGGAAGGGGCGGCGGACGGCGACGCTGAAGAGGCTCGCGAGCATGGCCCCGGCGGCGGCCGGGACGAGCGCGCCGACGACCGCGAGGACGGCGGCGAGCCCCACCGGCCACCGGCGGCGCAGCCAGAGCGCGCAGCAGGCGAGGGCGCCGACGATCTGGTCCGTCAGGTTGACGGGGTCGCTGTTGTAGCGGGCGCTGGTGTCGATGGCGACGAGGCCGAAGAGGGCGGCGAGCAGGAAGACCAGGGTGTCGACGACCCAGTCGCGGACGGTACGGCGCGGCCGGGCGCCCCCGGTCCCGGCCGGTGCGACCAGGTGGGAGGGGAGCAGCCAGCGCTGCCGGTCCGTTCGCGTCATATCCGCAATGTACGCAGCCGGGGCCCGCCGCACCGGGCCGCGGCGCCCGGCCGCTACCGAAGTCGCGCGGATCGATACTTCGGTCGCACGGCGGTGGACCGGTGGCCGACGCGGCGGGCCGCCGGGCGCGCCCATGATCGCCGTATGAAGCGATTCCTTGAGGTGGCCGGTTTCCTGCTCACGGTGTTCGGGGTCTGCGGGGTGGTGCGCGAGCTGACGGACGGCTGGTTCTCGTTGATGGGCGCGACCCGCTTCCTCACCGAGAACGTGTGGTTCCTGGAGGGCCGGGAGGTCTTCACCAACCTGGTGATCGCCGCGCTCGGCCTGGTCGTGATGGTCGTCTCGGACCGGGTGGAGCGGAAGGGCTGATTCAGCCGCGGGGCGCGGCGTCCAGGTGCTCGGCGACGCGACGCTCGGCGCTCGCGCCAGCGTAGACGGCGGCGCCGAGGGCGGCGAAGGGCACGGAGCCGCCCAGGAGCAGGGTCATGAAGGGCCAGTCGCGGCTCTCGACGCACTCGTCGTCGTGCACGTACTCGCTGGCGACCGGGGCGGGGCACTCGCCGTCGTCGCCGTACGGCGTGACGAGCAGGACGGCGAACCAGCCCCAGAGCAGCCCGGCCACGGCGAGCATGAGCAGACCGCGGCCCTGGGAGCGGCGGGCGCGGACGAGGAGCGGGGACTCGGGGCGGGCACCGGTGCCGGAGGTTGACATGATCACAACCTACTGGGCGGCGGGGACGGCGCTCCGGCGCCCCCAGGCGGTGCCCGCGAGCACCAGGACCGCGCCGGCCAGGCCGAGGGCGCCCGGCCGGTCGCCGGCCAGGGCGATGCCGGCGAGGGCGGCCCACAGCGGCTCGGTGCCGAGCAGCAGGCTGACCCGGGACGCCGAGGTGCGGCGGACCGCCCACATCTGCACGAAGAAGGCGAAGAGCGTGCAGAAGACGGAGAGGAAGACCAGGCCGGCCCACTCGCGGGGCCCGAAGTCCAGCGCCGCCGCCCAGGGGGTCGTACCGCCTCCGGCGGCGGAGAGCGCGGCGAAGACGAGCACGGCGGTGCCGAGCTGCACGGTGGTCAGGGAGAGCGAGTCCGCCGACCGCACGGCCGTCGTCCTGGCCATGGCGAGGACGTGCACGGTCCGGGCGAGGGCCGCCAGGAGGATCAGCAGGTCGCCGAGGGACGGCGCGGTGAACCCGGCGCCCTGGGTGAGCAGCACGACGCCGGCGACGGAGAGCGCGGCGGCACCGAGGAAGCCCCGCGAGGGCGCCGTCCGGGTCACGGCGGCCTCGGCGAGCGGGGTGAAGATCATGGTGAGGCTGATGATCAGGCCCGCGTTGGTGGCGGAGGTGTGGACGACGCCGTACGTCTCCAGGAGGAAGATCCCGGCGAGGATCAGCCCGAGGAGTCCGGCGCCCCGCCACTGCGCGCCGGTGAGCCGGCGCAGCCCCTTCCACCCGGCGGCGACGAGGACGGGCACGACGAGCGCGAAGCGCAGCACGAGGACGGCGACGACGGTGTGGCTCGTGGTGATGCCCTTGGCCGCGAGGTAGCTGCCGCCCCAGAAGACGGCGACGAGCAGCAGCGGCAGGTCGGTGAGCCAGGCGCGGCGGGCACCGAAGGGGGCGGTGACGGCGGGCGCCGGGGCGGACGGAGCGGCCATGTCGGTCCGGGTCTCCCACTCGTGAGAAGGGGTGGAGACGTCGGCGGCTCGCACGCGGGAGGCTCACCGTACCGGGCCCGGCCCATGGTGGCTACACCTTTCTTCTCCCGCCTCCCTCAGGCGTAACTGCCGTACGTGGGACGGCCGGCGCGCTCGTACGTGTGGAGGGCGACGCCCGTGCCGGTGACGGCCGACTCGGTGAGCCGGAACGCGGTCGGCCGGGCGCCTTCGGCGAAGAGCCGGAAGCCGGTGCCGAGGACCACGGGGAAGACGTGCAGGTGGAGGGTGTCGATGAGGTCGTGGGCGAGGAGGGTGCGGGCGAGGCCCCCGCTGCCGTGCATCTGGATCTCGCCGTCGAGGCGCTCCTTGAGCGCGGTCACCTCCTGGACGGCGTCCCCGCGCAGCAGGGTCGTGCCGT
The DNA here is from genome assembly GCF_012927245.1 of Streptomyces sp. R302. Classification (GTDB taxonomy): domain Bacteria; phylum Actinomycetota; class Actinomycetes; order Streptomycetales; family Streptomycetaceae; genus Streptomyces. The sequence continues at coordinate 379,070 of NZ_JABBGE010000004.1, read as the reverse complement.
TCCAGCCGGCGGAGTCGAGGGTGGTGGTGACGACGTACTTGGGCAGGGCGTTGAGCTTGCTCGCGACGGGGTCGGCGGGGTCGTCGTGCCGCGGCCAGTACCCGGCGAAGATGTCGTAGGTGCGGCGGCCGAGGAGGAAGGCGGTGGGCCGGGCGAAGATCTCCTCGACGTGGCGCAGGAAGGTCTCGTCGCCGAAGGGCACGGACCAGCCGCCGTGCGCGAAGCCGCCGCTGCGGTCCTCGTCGGGGCCGCCGGGGGCCTGGTACACGCCGTCGAGGGTGAGGAACTGGGTCAGGCTGAGAGTGGCCATGGCGGTCGCCTTTCGGGAGTGCGGGGACGTCGTGTCCCATCCGTATCGACCCGGCGCGCATCCGAAACTCATCGGCCCGCGCGCGGGCGAGGACGGCGTCCGATGCCCGCCAGCGCGGCCGCCCCGCCCCGGGTTTCCTTGAATCCGCAACCAGTTGTGACGGATCAAGGAGGCGGAAGCGATGTCCACGACGAGGATGGCCGGGACGGCGGCACTGGTGACGGGCGGCAGCCGTGGGATCGGCGCGGCGACGGCGGTCCGGCTCGCCCGGGAGGGGGCGGACGTGGCCTTCACCTACGTACGGGACGAGGCGGCGGCGAAGGAGGTCGCGGCCCGCATCGAGGCGACCGGCCGCCGCGCCCTGCCGCTGCGGGCCGACGCGGCGGACGCGGGGGACGCGGCGGGGGCGGTGCACCGGGCGGCGGACGACCTCGGCCGCCTCGACGTCCTGGTCAACAACGTCGGCGTCGGCGTCCTCGGCCCGCTGGCCGAGCTGACGCTCGCGGACGTGGACCGGGTGCTCGCGGTGAACGTCCGCGCGACCTTCCTCGCCTCCCAGGCGGCGGCGGAACGCCTGCCGGACGGCGGCCGCATCATCACGATCGGCACCTGCATGACCCAGCGGGTCGCGGGCCCCGGCGGCACGCTGTACACCCTCAGCAAGTCGGCCCTGGTGGGCCTGAACCGCGCCCTGGCCCGGGAACTGGGCCCCCGCGGCATCACCGCGAACCTCGTCCACCCGGGCCCGGTCGACACGGACCTCAACCCGGCGGACGGCCCGTACGCGGCGGGCCAGGCGTCCCTGACGGCCCTGGGCCGCTTCGGCACCCCGGACGAGATCGCCGCCGCCGTCGCCTACCTGGCGGGCCCGGAGACCCGCTACGTCACCGGCGCCGAACTCTCGGTGGACGGCGGCCACGCGGCCTGACGCGGAACGCTCCCCCGGCTGCAGCGCCCCGGAGGCGAACCGAACCCAAAAAAAGGGGGCGGAGGGCGCACCGGTGCTGTCGGGTCGGTGCGCCCTCGCGGGCCGGGCGGGGTGTCGTGCCCGCCCGGTCGTCGCCGGGGCCGGTCGGTGTCGGCCGGCCGGCCCCGGGGTCGTACGGGCTGTGTCAGCCGCCGAGTTCCTGGTGGCGGGCGGTGAGGCGGGCGGCGCCCGCCTCGGTCAGGGAGCCGAAGAGGCGGAGGCGGGAGATGCCGCCGTCCGGGTAGATGTCGATGCGGACGCGGGAGCCGACCGCCGGGGTGTCGAGGACGAACCGGTGGTTGGTGTCGGGCTGGAGGCGGGTCCGGGGCAGGATCTCGGTCCAGTCGTCCGAACCCTCCGCGGCGACGGAGAGCGCGGCCCAGCCGGCGCTGTTGCCCTTGAGGTACGCGGTGTCGATCTCGACGGCGCGGATCGCGGACTCGGCGACGAGGGAGTAGCGGATCCAGTCGTTGCCCTTGTCGCGGCGGCGGCGGGTCTCCCAGCCGTCGTCCATCTTGCGGGAGCGGCCGGGCTGGATGGTGTTGGTGGCCGGCGAGTAGAAGCGGTCGGAGGCGTCCTCGACCCGGCCGCCGTTCTCCAGCGCGGCCAGGTCGAAGGTGCCGAGGACGTTCAGCCACGCCGGGTCGGGGGCGACCTCGCCGTACACGCGGAGGCGGGCGATGCCGCCGTCGGGGTGCTGGTTGACGCGGAGGTGGGTGAAGCGCTGTTCGACGTCGACGGCGAAGCCGTTGGCCGCGTGGCCGCCGATGGCGGTGCGCGGGACGAGCGTCGTCCACTTCACGTCGTCGGCGAGGAGGTCCTCGGGCGAGGGCGAGCCGGGCACGGAGGCGGCCTCGACGGAGACGGCCTGCGGGTAGTTGCCGCGGAAGTGGGCGGTGTCGACGACGATGCCGCGGATGACGCCGGGGGCGCCGAGCCGGACGAGGGCCCAGTCGTGGTCCTCGGCGGTGGGGTGCGGTTCGGCGGCGGAGACGCCGCGCCGGCGGCGGGTCTCCCAGCCGTCCATGATCTTGCCCTTGTGGCCGAAGTGCTCGGGGTCGAACTCGGCGGCCTCGGGCTTGAGGAGGTTCTCGCGCTCGGCGAAGAACTCGTCGTTGGCGGCGATGACTCCGGCGCCGAGGCGGCGGTCGGCGAGGTCCGCGTACTGGGTGAAGGGGAACTCGGCCGTGCGGTAGTCGGCGTACGGGTCACCGCCGCCGTAGGGGCTGGCGTCGCCGGTGAAGGAGGCCAGAGGAGATGTATGCAGCCCGGTCACGGGTCAGTTGTTCCTTTCGAGGAGGCGGCCGGAGGGCTCGGCCAGGGTCCCGCCGTCGTTGATCTTGCGGCCGTGGAGCCAGGTGGACCTGACGACGCCGTGGAGGGTCTTGCCGGCGTAGGCGGTGATGCGGTTGCGGTGCTGGAGCTCGGCCGGGTCGACGGTGAAGGTGGCGTCGGGGTCGAGGACGGCGAAGTCGGCGTCGCGCCCGGGCTCGATGGCGCCCTTGCGGTCGAGGCCGGCGAGGCGGGCGGGGCCCTCGGACATCCAGCGGACGACGTCGGTGAGGTCGAAGCCGCGGCGGCGGGCCTCGGTCCAGATGGCGGGCAGGCCGAGCTGGAGGGAGGAGATGCCGCCCCAGGCGGAGGAGAAGTCCGGCGTCTTGAGGTCGGCGGTGGACGGCGAGTGGTCGGAGACGATGCAGTCGATGACGCCGTCGGCGAGCCCCTGCCACAGCGCGTCCTGGTTGACGGCCTCGCGGATGGGCGGGCAGCACTTGAACTCGGTGGCCCCGTCCGGGATCTCCTCGGCGGTGAGGGTGAGGAAGTGCGGGCAGGACTCGACGCTCACCTTGACGCCCTCGGCCTTGGCGGCGGCGATGAGCGGCAGCGCGTCGGAGGAGGAGAGGTGGAGGACGTGGACGCGGGCGCCGAGCCGGCGGGCCTGGTCGATGAGGTTCGCGATCGCGGTGTTCTCGGCGTCGCGGGGCCGGGAGGCGAGGAAGTCGGCGTACTGGGACGAGGACTTCTGCGGGGCGGCGGCGAGGTGGTGGGGGTCCTCGGCGTGGACGATCATCAGCCCGTCGAAGCCGGCGATCTCGGCGAGGGAGCGGGCCAGCTGCTCCTGGTCGAGCTCGGGGAACTCCTCGACGCCGGAGGGCGACAGGAAGCACTTGAAGCCGTGGACGCCGGCGTCGTGCAGGGGGCGGAGGTCCTTGACGTTGTCCGGCAGGGCGCCGCCCCAGAAGCCGACGTCGACGTGCGCCTTGGCGCGGGCGACGTCCTGCTTGACGCGCAGGTTCTCCACCGTGGTGGTCGGCGGGAGGGAGTTGAGCGGCATGTCGACGATGGTGGTGATGCCGCCGGAGGCCGCCGCGCGGGTGGCGGTCCAGAAGCCTTCCCACTCGGTGCGGCCGGGGTCGTTCACGTGGACGTGCGAGTCGACGAGGCCGGGGAGGACGACGTCGTCGCCGACGTCCTCCAGGACCGCTCCGGCGGGCACCTCGGCGTCGTACGGCAGGACCGCCGCGATCGTTCCGTCCGAGACGGCGATGGCCGCCGGCCGTGTGCCCTCCGGGGTGATCACCCGAGTCGAGCGCAGTACCAGGTTGACGTCCACCATGCCCCTTTCCGTTCCGCTTCCGGTCGCAGTTCCGGGAAAGCAGAAATTCAACGAACTGTTGAAGGAGTCTGCGGCCGGGGCGGCACGCCGTCAAGAGCGGGCCCCCACGGGCGGCACCCGACCGGACCCGCTTGGATCTTTCCACAAAGTGGAATCGATATTTCGTACAGTAGAAGGTAGCTCCGTACAGGCGGGGTGGTCCAGACCCGCGCCGAGCAGCCGTCGACAACGGACAAACACCCCGCTGACCGGCCGGTTCGCCGGGCCCCGCACACTGTGCCCGGCCCGGCGGCCCGGTAGGCTGCTGCCTTGCCCGCCTGCCCCGAAAGGACCGTTGACGTGCCGACGTCCAGCGCCAGCACCACCGACGCCGCCAAGCCCGCCGCAAGCGGGGGCGTCCAGTCCCTTGAGCGCGCCTTCGACCTTCTGGAACGGATGGCCGACGCGGGGGGCGAGGTCGGGCTCAGCGAGCTGTCCGCCAGCAGCGGGCTGCCGCTGCCGACCATCCACCGCCTGATGCGCACGCTCGTCGCCTGCGGATACGTCCGCCAGCAGCCGAACCGGCGGTACGCGCTCGGCCCCCGGCTCATCCGCCTCGGCGAGTCCGCCTCCCGCCTCCTCGGCACCTGGGCCCGGCCCTACCTGGCACGGCTCGTCGAGGAGACCGGCGAGACGGCGAACATGGCGCTCCTCGACGGCGACGAGATCGTGTACGTCGCGCAGGTGCCGTCCAAGCACTCCATGCGGATGTTCACCGAGGTCGGGCGGCGGGTGCTGCCGCACTCCACGGGCGTCGGCAAGGCGCTCCTCGCGCACACGCCGGACGAGGAGGTACGGGCGCTGCTCGCCCGCACCGGCATGCCGGCGGCGACGGACAAGACCATCACCACGGCGGACGGGTTCCTCGCGGCGCTCGCCGACGTGCGGGAGACGGGGTACGCCGTCGACGACAACGAGCAGGAGATAGGAGTCCGCTGCCTCGCGGTCTCCGTCCCCGACTCGCCCACGGCGGCGGCGATCTCCATCTCGGGCCCGGCGGGCCGGGTCACCGAGGCGGCGACGGAGAAGATCGTCCCCATCCTCCAGCAGGTGGCCCGCGAACTCTCCGCGGCCCTCGCCAACACCACAGGCAACGGCCAGCCGTAACCCCCGCCGCGCCGGTTGCGGGGCCGGGCCGCCGTTTCGTTGTGGGCATACGTTCCGCTAGGGCGGAACGGGTGGGCACAACGGAACGGCACCGTTAGCGGGTGCCTCCGCTCCTGCGCCTGAACCCGCACCGGTACGGCGTCGCACAAGGGGTGCGGGTTCAGGCGCGGAAAGCCTGGGCGCGGCTGGGCGCGCCGTCCCGTGTGCCCACCCGTCCCGCCCTAGCGGGACGTATGCCCACACGGGCGGGGGCGTCACGCGCGGGTCGTGAGGCTCAGGCGGCCGTCCTGGACCGTCGTCACCTCGTCGGCGGCCGACAGGTGGGTCCGGTCGTGGGTCACGAGGACCGTCGCCGTGCCACGGGACCGGGTCAGATCCGCGAGCAGCGCCACGACCGCCGCGCCCCGCTCGTGGTCCAGCGCGCTCGTGGGCTCGTCGACCAGCAGGACCGACGGCTCGTTCATCAGGGCGCGCGCGATGTTGACCCGCTGGCGCTGACCGCCGGACAGCTGGTGGGGGCGGCGCGCGGCGCGGTCCGCGAGGCCGACCGCGTCGAGGAGCTCCATGGCCCGGGCGCGTACCGAGGCCGGTGGACGTCCGGACAGGTGCGCCATGACCTGGAGCTGTTCGACCGCCATCAGCGAGGGCAGCAGGTTCGGCTGCTGGAAGACGATCCCGATCGAGGTGCGGCGGAGCTCCGCCCGCCCGGCCGCGTCGAGGCCCGCCGTGTCCGTGCCCGCGACGACGACCCGCCCCCGGTCGGGCGTGACGAGGGTCGCGGCGACGGCGAGCAGGCTGGACTTGCCGGAGCCGGAGGGGCCGACGACGGCGGTGAGGCGCCCGGCCGGGACGGTGAGGGAGACCTCGTCGAGGGCGGTGAGCCGCCCGTCGCCGTCGGGGTAGGTCAGGGTCACGGCATCGAGGACGAGGCTCATCGGACGCTCCCGAGCGCGGTGAGGGGGTCGACGGCGGTGATCCGCCGGATGGACAGGGCGGAGCCGATCGCGCCGAGCACGATGATCACGCCGGCCGGCCCGAGGACGGTCAGCGGCGAGAGGACGAAGGGGACGTCCCCGCCGGAGACCAGCGCCCCGATGCCGAGGGCGAGGGCGGTGCCGAGCAGCGTGCCCGCCACCAGCATCAGCACCGCCTGGCCGAGCGCGTCGCGCAGCAGGTACGGGGTGGAGGCGCCGAGCGCCTTCAGGACGGCGACGTCGCCGCTGCGCTGGATCGTCCACACCGTGAAGAACGCCCCTATGACCAGCGCGGAGATCACGAAGAGGAAACCGCGCATGAGCTGCAGGGAGCCGTTCTCCGCCTGGTACGACCCGATGGCGGTGAGCGCGCCCTCGACGGTCCGCGCCTCCGTGCCGGCCGCCGCGTCACCACCCGCCCAGTCGGCGCCGTCGCCGCGCAGCACGATCACCGTCGCCCGCTCCCCCGCCGCCGCGCCGCCGCTCTGCCCGAGCCGCTGCCAGTCGCCGAGGGCGGTCCACACGACGGGCGTGTGGCTGTACGAGGCGTCCCCGGCGACCGCCGAGACGCGGGCCTCCAGCGGGCCGAGCCGGACCGTGTCGCCGACGCGTGCGTCGAGTTCCTTCGCGGCCGACGCGGAGAGGACGGCCTCGCCGGGCGCCACCGCGCCGGGCGCGAGCCCGTCGCCGGGCCGCGTGCCGAAGGCGGAGACGGCGGCGGTCCGCTCGCCCGCCACCGCGTTGAGGGTGCGGATGCCGAGCGGTGCCGCCGCGGTCACGCCGGGCCGCTCCGCCCACCCGGTCCACTGCTCCTCCGTCACCGTCGAGTTGGTGAAGGAGACCGACTGCCCGGCGGGCGGGGCGGCGAAGGCGACGCGGTCGGCGGGCAGGCCGGTGATCGCGGAGACGTTCTCCCGCGCGAGTCCGGCCGTCAGCCCGGAAAGGAGCCCCACGAGCAGGGTGATCAGCACGATCACCGTGCCCATGAGGGCGAACCGTCCCCTGGCGAATCTCAGGTCTCTCCATGCCACGAACATGGGACCAAGCCTGGTGCCCGCGCCCGGCCGCGGGCATCGCGCCACGGATGGCTCCCCCTTCAAACTTTTGGTTGACCCGGCCGGACCGGGCCTCTGTCTACCCTGGTGGGGTCATGGAGCTCCTTTTCTCCCTCCCGCCCACCCGGCGAAGCCTCACCCCCGTCCTCCGCGCCCTCCGCCTCTGTCTGCACCTCCTGATGGCGGGACTCCTGGTCCTGGCGGCGGTGCGCGCCCGCTCCACGGCAGGCACGGTCCTCGCGGCCGTCATGGGCGCCGTGTACGCGGCCGGGGCCTGGCTCCCCTCCGTACGGCGCTCGCAGCGGGCGGCGGCCGGCTGGCTGGCGGTGCTCGCGCTGTCCTGGCTGGCGCTGCTGTGGGCGACGCCGGAGGCGCTGTGGCTGGCGTTCCCGCTGTACTTCCTGCAGCTGCACCTGCTGCCGGCGCGCTGGTCGCTGCCGTCGGTGGCGCTGACGGCGGGCGCGGCGATCCTCTCGTACGTCGGCCATGGCGCCGCCCTCAACCCGGGGGTCTTCATCGGGCCGCTGCTCGGCGCCGCGGTGGCGGTGGCGACGGTCCTCGGCTATCAGGCGCTGTACCGGGAGAGCGAGCGGCGGCAGCGGCTCATCGAGGAGCTGATCACGACCCGGGCGGAGCTGGCGGCGGCGGAGCGGCACGCGGGGACGCTGGCCGAGCGGGAGCGGCTGGCCCGGGAGATCCACGACACGCTGGCGCAGGGGCTGTCGTCGATCCAGCTGCTGCTGCGGGCGGCGGAGCGGGCGCTGCCGGAGGGTTCGCCGGCGGCGGGGCACATCGACCGGGCGCGGCGGGCGGCGCAGGAGAACCTCGCGGAGGCGCGTCGTTTCGTGCGGGCGCTGACACCGCCGGATCTGGAGCGGGGTTCGCTGGCGGCGGCCCTGGAGCGGCTGTGCGAGCCGGGCGCGGGGCCGCGGGTGCGGTTCTCGGTGAGCGGGACGCCGGTGGAGCTGCCGACGCCGTACGAGGTGGCGCTGCTGCGGATCGCGCAGTCGGCGCTGGGGAACACGGTGCGGCACGCCTCGGCCTCGCGGGCGGAGATCACCCTGTCGTTCATGGACGCGTCGGTGACCCTGGACGTCGTGGACGACGGCCGGGGCTTCGACCCGGCTTCGGTGCGCCCGTCCTCGGACGGCGGTTTCGGGCTTCCGGCGATGCGCTCGCGGGCGGAGTCGCTGGGCGGCTCGTTCACCGTCGAGTCGGCGCCGGGCCAGGGCACCGCCGTCGCCGTCTCCCTCCCGCTCCCCCTCCCCCATCCCGCAGGAGCCGCCTCATGACCGTCCGACTTCTCCTCGCCGACGACCATCCGGTGGTCCGGGCGGGGCTGCGCGCGGTGCTCGACACCGAGCCGGGCTTCACGGTGGTCGCCGAGGCGGCGACGGCGGAGCGGGCGGTGGAGCTCGCGGCGGCCGGGGGCGTGGACGTGGTCCTGATGGACCTCCAGTTCGGCGCGGGGATGCACGGTTCGGAGGCGACGGCGGCGATCACGGCCGTGCCGGGCGGGCCGCGGGTGCTGGTGCTGACGACGTACGACACCGACGCCGACATCCTGGCGGCGGTGGAGGCCGGGGCCTCGGGCTATCTGCTGAAGGACGCGCCGCCGGAGGAGCTGGCGGCGGCGGTGCGGACGGCGGCGGCCGGCCAGTCGGCGCTGGCCCCGGCGGTGGCGCACCGGCTGATGGACCGGATGCGGACGCCTGCGGAGGCGCTGACGAAGCGGGAGCTGGAGGTGCTCCAGCTGGTCGGCGAGGGGCTGTCGAACCAGCAGATCAGCAAGGTGCTGTTCCTCAGCCAGGCGACGGTGAAGTCGCATCTGGTGCACGTCTTCGCGAAGCTGGGCGTGGACTCGCGGACGGCGGCGGTGGCGGCGGCCCGTGAGCGGCGGCTGATCCGGCGGTAGCGCGTGCCCCCGCCGCGGTGCGCCGGTCAGCGGGGGGACGGCGGGCCGGGCGGGCCGAAGAGCTCGACGGCGTGGCGCACGCCGGTGAGGGCGTCGGAGAGGGCGCTGACGGAGCCGAGGGAGCCGGCGACGAGGAGCAGGCTGCGGCGCAGCCGCCACACCTCGGGGGCGCCGCTGACGGCCATCGCGTCGAGCGCGGCGAGTTCGTCCTCGGCGATCTCGCGGTCGGCGAAGTCCACCCGGTGTCCGGCCAGTTCCCGCCGGAGCCGGGACACGGCGGACCGCAGTCCGGCCACTCTCGGGTCCACTGCCTCGCCGGTCACTCGCCTCTGCCCCACGCTCCGCAACACGGTCTCCCCCCACGCCGAGACGTCCGTCCAGGTGCCCCGGGACGGCGGTCTGGCCCCCGGAGTGCGGACAGTTAACTCCCCGGCCGCCCGGCGGGGAAGAGGGGGTGCCGCGCATTCATGCGACCGTGTCATTCCGTGTCATGCGGTATGCAGTCCTCCATGACTCCCCTGAATCCCATGACTCCCGAGACCCACGGAACGCCTCTCGTCGCCGGGCTGCTGCTCGCGGCCGGAGGGGGCCGCCGGCTCGGCGGGCGGCCGAAGGCGCTGCTGCCGTACCGGGGCCGGCCACTGGTCGAGAACGCGGTGCGGGTGCTGCGCGAGGGCGGCTGCCCGGTGGTGCACGTGGTGCTCGGCGCCGCGGCGGAGCTCGTACGGGAGCGGGCGGAGCTGCCGGGCTGCGTGGTGGTGGAGAACCCGGAGTGGGCCGAGGGGATGGGGTCCTCGCTGCGGGTGGGGCTGGCCTCGCTGGCGGCGGATCCGCGCGGGGTGGACGCGGCGCTGGTGTCGCTGGTGGACCAGCCGGGGATCGGCGCGGCGGCGGTGGCGCGGGTGCGGGGGGCGTACGGGGCGCGGGACGCGCTGGCGGCGGCCGCGTACGACGGGAGGCGGGGGCATCCGGTGCTGTTCGGGGCGGACCGGTGGGCCGGGATCGCGGCGGGCGCGGAGGGCGACCGGGGCGCGCGGGAGTATCTGGCGGCGCACCGGGAGGCGCTCGCGCTGGTGGAGTGCGGGGATGTGGCGGAGCCCTTCGACATCGACACGGAGGCGGATCTGTACCGGCTCGACGGGTGAGGAGGGCCGTGGGCGGGCACCTGGAGTGAAGGGGCTGGCACCGGGAGCCATGATCTGTCGACCCGAAGAATCTCGACATCAACAAACGATTGAACTTCCACCATGAGGAAACTAATATCCACTGCTTAGAAGCGCCTCATCCCTTGTGAGGGCGCTCGCGGCCGTATCTCGGCATCGCGGCACTCCGTGCCGTCCCTGACGCCCGGCGGCCGCCAGGCACCGCCCGTAGTCCGCTGAAGGAAGTGACAGTTCATGTCCGCACCAGCGCCGTCCCCCCTGGTCGTCGTCGACGCCGAGCCCCTGCCGCGCCAGGAGGAGGTGCTGACGGAGGCCGCCCTCGCCTTCGTCGCCGAGCTCCACCGCCGTTTCACCCCGCGCCGGGACGAGCTGCTCGCCCGCCGCGCCGAGCGCCGCGCCGAGATCGCCCGCACCTCCACCCTCGACTTCCTGCCGGAGACCGCGGCGATCCGCGCCGACGACTCCTGGAAGGTCGCGCCGGCCCCGGCGGCCCTGAACGACCGCCGCGTCGAGATCACCGGTCCGACCGACCGCAAGATGACGATCAACGCGCTCAACTCCGGCGCGAAGGTGTGGCTCGCGGACTTCGAGGACGCCTCTGCCCCCACCTGGGAGAACGTGGTCCTCGGCCAGGTCAACCTGATCGACGCCTACACCCGGAACATCGACTTCACCGACGCCCGCACCGGCAAGTCGTACGCCCTGGGGCCCGCCGAGGAGCTCGCCACGGTCGTCATGCGGCCGCGCGGCTGGCACCTGGAGGAGCGTCACCTCACGTTCGAGGGACGCCCGGTGCCCGGCGCGCTCGTCGACTTCGGCCTGTACTTCTTCCACAACGCGCAGCGCCTGATCGACCTCGGCAAGGGCCCGTACTTCTACCTGCCGAAGACCGAGTCGCACCTGGAGGCCCGCCTCTGGAACGACGTCTTCGTCTTCGCCCAGGACTACGTCGGCATCCCGCAGGGCACCGTCCGCGCCACCGTCCTCATCGAGACGATCACGGCCGCGTACGAGATGGAGGAGATCCTCTACGAGCTCCGCGACCACGCCGCCGGCCTCAACGCGGGCCGCTGGGACTACCTCTTCTCCATCGTCAAGAACTTCCGCGACGGCGGGCAGAAGTTCGTCCTCCCGGACCGCAACGCGGTCACGATGACGGCCCCGTTCATGCGCGCGTACACCGAACTCCTCGTCCGCACCTGCCACAAGCGCGGCGCGCACGCCATCGGCGGCATGGCGGCCTTCATCCCGTCCCGCAAGGACGCCGAGGTCAACAAGGTCGCCTTCGAGAAGGTCAAGGCCGACAAGGACCGCGAGGCCGGCGACGGCTTCGACGGCTCCTGGGTCGCCCACCCCGACCTCGTCCCGATCGCCATGGCCTCCTTCGACGCCGTCCTCGGCGACAGGCCCAACCAGAAGGACCGCCTCCGCGAGGACGTCTCCGTGGCGCCCGGCGACCTCATCGCCATCGACTCGCTCGACGCCAAGCCCACCTACGACGGCCTGCGCAACGCCGTCCAGGTCGGCATCCGCTACATCGAGGCGTGGCTGCGCGGCCTCGGCGCCGTCGCCATCTTCAACCTGATGGAGGACGCGGCCACCGCCGAGATCTCCCGCTCGCAGATCTGGCAGTGGATCAACGCCGGCGTGGTCTTCGAGAACGGCGAGACCGCCACCCCTGAGCTGGCCCGCAAGGTCGCCGCCGAGGAGCTCGCCGCCCTCCGCGCCGAGATCGGCGAGGAGGCCTTCGCGGCCGGCAAGTGGCAGCAGGCGCACGACCTCCTCCTCCACGTCTCCCTCGACGCGGACTACGCGGACTTCCTCACCCTCCCCGCGTACGAGCAGCTCGTCGGCTGATCTCCGACGCACCCCCGCACAGGGCCCGGCCCCCGGCGAACGCACAGCTCCGGGGCCCGGGCCCTGTCGTGTCACAGGGGACGTGACGCAACCGAGATATGCAGCTACCTAGCGGTAATAAGTCAGCGCGTGCGAGATTCCGCCATGCCACCGGCCGGCGGCTGTCCCCCACGTCACTGCGTACCGCAGGAGCACACAGCCATGCCCTCGACCCCCCGCCGCGCGCTGCGCGCACTCCTGGCCCTGTGTACCGCCGCCGGACTGGCCACCGCCGCCGCCCCGGCCGCCGAGGCCTCCCCCGGCACCGGCCCCACCGCCGTCGTCGCCATGGGCGACAGCTACATCTCCGGCGAGGCCGGCCGCTGGCTCGGCAACAGCCTCACGAACTCCGGCGGCCGCGACGGCACCGACCGCGCCTGGACGGGCAGCGGCTACGACCCCTCCCGGGTGTACGGCTCCACCGCCGGCGGCTGCCACCGCTCGGACGTCTCCGAGGTCAGGAGCGCCGGCCCCCTCGCGAGCAACCTGATCAACCTGGCCTGCTCCGGGGCGACCACCGAGAACGTCTTCCGCGCCTCGCAGGGCGGCCGGGCGTACAAGGGCGAGGCCCCGCAGGCCGACCGGCTGGCCGCCGTCGCCGCCGCGAACGACGTGAAGCTGATCGCGCTGTCGATCGGCGGCAACGACCTCGGCTTCGCCGACATCATCACCACCTGCGCCACCGACTACATCGTCTGGTACTCCTACTGCCACGACGACCAGCAGGCCGAGGTCGACGCCCGCATCGACGCGGCGATGGCCTCCGTCGGCAAGGCGGTCGACGAGATCCGCGCGGTGATGACCGGCGCGGGCTACGCCTCCTCCGACTACCGGATCGTGCTCCAGTCCTACCCCTCCCCCATCCCCCGCGCCGCCGAGAACCGCTACTCCGAGAGCGGCTGGTCGCGGACGAACACCGGCGGCTGCCCGTTCTGGAACAAGGACTCCGACTGGGCGCGGGACTCCCTCGTCCCGCAGCTCTCCGGGCGGCTGCGGCAGGTCGCGGTGGCGAAGGGCGCGCAGTTCCTCGACCTGCGGGACGCGCTCCAGGGGCGCGAGGTGTGCGCGAAGGCGAGCCGCCAGGTGACGGCCTCCCTGCCGCCGTCGGGGGCGTCCAGCGAGTGGGCGCGGTGGATCGACAGCCGGTCCACGCAGGGCCTCGTCCAGGAGTCGATGCACCCCAACGCGTACGGTCAGCAGGCCCTCGGGCGCTGCCTGGCGCTGATCCACGCCGTCCCCTCGGGCCACCGCGCCTGCCGCAACACGGCGGGCACGGGCCCCTCGGGGATGTACCTCACGGCAGGCTGATGCCCAGCGGGCCGAGGACCCTCCGCGCGCCGTGCGGATCGGCCTCGGCCATCGCCTTGACGAGGGCGGCCGAGCCGCCCGGCCAGTCGGCGGCGGCCGCGTCGAAGGCGGCCCGCCGGGACTCCAGCGGCCCCTTCTTGCCGGGCAGCCGGTCCAGGAGGTCCAGGGCGCGGGCGGAGACCGGCACCTGGACCGGGTCGGCGTCCTCGCCGCGGGCGCGCAGCGCGTACAGCGCGGAGGCGCCGATCACCGGGTCCCGGAGCGCGCCGCGCAGGGCGCCGGGCGGGGCGGTGGCGGTGTCGAGGAGCCCGAACAGGGCACGTACGTCGGCTCCTTCGGCGGCGTGCGCGTGAGCGGGCGCGAAGGCGGCGAGCAGCTCCGCCCAGGCGTCGGCGGTGTCCCCGCGCGCGTGCAGCCAGTCGGCGAGCACGCGCGCGGCGGGCGTGTGCGGCCACTGCGCGGCGGCGGCCACCAGTTCCGCGGCCGGCCAGGCGACCGCCTCGGCGGCGGTGGGCGCGGCGACCCGGCGGACCCGGAGGAGGTAGCGGACGGTGGCGGCGCCGCGCGGGGTGAGTCCGAAGGCGTCGCCGGCGCGCAGTACGAGGCCGGTGGCGGCCAGCCGGTCGGCGACGGCGGCGAGTTCGCGGGCGGGGCCCTCCAGGCGGGCCCGGTCGTCCTCGCCGAGCCCGGCCGAACCGAGCAGCCGGACGAGCTCGGGCACGGGCGGGGTGACATACTCGCCCGTCACCCCCTCCGGCACGGCGACGGGCACGTCCTCCAGGGCCGGGTCGACGCTCCAGTCCTCGTACTCGGCGGCGCGCCGGGCGATCGAGTCGGCGGCGCAGCCGCGCTGGTAGAGCGCGTACAGCAGGTGCGGGGCCTCGCCGCCGTAGGGCTCGTACTCCTCCTCGGCCAGCTCCTCGACGGCGGCGAGCAGGGCGTCGGCGTCCCGCTCGGCGTCCCCGGCCTCCTCCTCACCGGGCGGCGGCACGGCGATCGAGGTGTCCCCGTAGTAGTCCATGTGCTCGTCGAGGAGGGCGTCGGCGAGGACGAGGTGGGGGAAGTCGTCGGGGCCGGGGGCGAAGCGGGCGTAGGCGCCGGTGAGCTGGTCGGCGAGGCCGGCGGCGGTCCACCGGTCGAGGAGCGCGGCGGCGACCCGGCCGACGCCGGCGGCGACGGCGTGGTCGCTGAGCAGCGGCCCGACGGCGGGCGGTTCCTCGGCGTCCCGTACGTAGGCGCGGGCGACGGCCTCGGCGAGCACGGTGTCGGCGAGCGCGGTACGCCCCATGAGATCGGCGCGCAGCACCCCGTCGGGCAGCGGCGCCCCGTCCAGGGCGCCGATCCGCCGCCGCACGTCCTCGGCGTCGCCGAGGTCGGTGCCGACGGTCCGCAGCAGCGAGGCGTACCACCGGTACCAGGTGAGGTTCCCGGGGTCGGCCATGGCCCGCTCGAAGTCCCCGGCGCTCTCGTCGACGACGGCGGCGATCCGCTCCCGGAGCCCCCCGTCGAACCGCCCGGCGAGCTCGCCGACGACCGCCCGGTAGCCGGACAGCTCGCCGGGCGGCACGTACACGAAGGCGGGCAGATCCTCGACGAGCAGCCGCCGCACCAGCTCCGGCGTGGGCTCCGGCACCCCGCTGCCCCGGTCGGCGCCACGCAGCGCGAGCAGCCCGAGGACGACCTCGGCGGCCCGCCGGAACGCGGGATCACGGTGCTCCGGCCTGCCGTCGAGCAGCTCCAGGAACCTGTCCAGCCCGGTATTGGTGAGAACGGTCTCGGCCACGGTTCCAGGGTAGTTCGGGGTCGCCGCGAACGGCCTGAGGGACACCCCCGGGTGCCGCTCAGCGCACGGTGACCGTGTGGGGGGCGGAGAAGTCGCCCCAGGTGCCGTCGGGGAGGCGGGCGCGGAGGGTGAGGGTGTAGGTGGTGCCGGGTTTCGCCTGGGCGGGGAAAGTGTAGGTGGCGCGGCCGGGAGGTGGGGCGGCACCCCAGGCGATGGTGGTGGCGAAGCGGCCGTCGATGTGGAGTTCGTGGTGGGTGACGGGCGCTCCGGTCTCGGGCGGGGTCCAGGTGAGGGTGATCTCGCCGTCGGCGGAGGTGGCGGTGAGGGCGCGCGGGGAGGTGTTGGGGGGCGCGCCGGGGGCGGGGGCGGTGGTGAGCTCGGCCGGGGGGCTGTCCGGGGAGGAGTTCTCGGCGGCGTCGCGGGCGCGGAGGGTGAGGGAGTAGGCGGTGCCGGGGCGCAGGCCGGTGAGGCGGGCGGTGGTGGCGGTGCCGGGCGCGGTGTGGATGCGGACGCCGGCCTGGTGGACGTCGTAGGCGGTGACGCGGGTGTCGTCGCGGGCCGGGGTCCAGGTGAGGACGGCGGCGGTGGAGCCGTCGGGGGTGGCGTGGAGGGTGCCGGGGGCGGTGGGGGGTTCGCGGTCGTCGGCGGTGGCGCGCAGGGTGGTGGCGGTGACGGCGGGGGTGGCGGGCGAGGTGTTGCCGGCGGCGTCGCGGGCGGTGACGGCGTAGGTGTGGCGGCTGCCGGGGGCGAGGCCGGTGACGTCGGTCATGACGGTGGTGGCGGGGAGGTCCTTGACGGGGCGGCCGTCCTGGAGGACCTGGTAGCCGGTGACGGCCCGGTCGTCGGTGGCGGCCTCCCACATGACGTGGACGGTGGTGGAGCTGCCGGAGGCGGCGGTGAGGCCGGTGGGGGCGGTCGGCGGGGTGGAGTCCGGTGGTTCGGCACGGGCACAGGCGCCGAGCACGAGCATGACCAACAGGCTTGTGGTGAGCGGGCGTTGAGGGCATCGCACGGGCCGGCCTCCGTCTCCGTCGGAATGGTCCAGACCTATATGGCATGCGGGTCGGGCGGTTGGCAAGGGGGCGTTGTCGGTGGGGTGCGCTTCACTGGAATCGTTACTCTCCGTAGTCGATTCTTGGGGGGATCATGACGGACCGTTGGCTTTACGTGTCGCCGGCCGGGGTGCGGCGGCGCGGCTGGAGCGACGCGATGATCCGGGAGCTGCTCGGGCTTCCGGACGTGCAGGGGCGCGATCCGCGGCGGTACGCGCTCCGGCCGCTGCGGCTGTACCTGCTCGCGCGGGTCGAGGCGGTGGAGCGGACGCCCGAGTTCGCGGCGGCCTCCTCGTCCCTGGCCGTGCGGGGGCGCGGCAGCGCCGTCGGGGTGCTGGCCGAGGGGCGGCGGGCGGCCGTGCTCGCGGCGATCCGGGCCGAGCCGCTCCTGGTGCCGAGGCTGCCGGCGGCCGAGCTGGAGCGGCGGGCGGCGCGCCACCGGCGGCTGATGACGGCGGGCGGGGCGGGCGGAGCGGGCGGCGGCGAGGGCGGCGGGTTCTCGCCCGGTGCGCCGGCGCGGTGGCAGGTGGGCTATCTGCGGCAGACGCTGGCGCGGTACGAGACGCTGCTCGACGGGCTGTACGGCGACACGGGCCGCCGCGAGGCCGAGCGGCTGCTGCGGCGCAGGCAGTACGAGGCGATCGCCGCCGCGTATCCGGCGCTGGCCCCCGAGTGTGCCCGGCGCATCGCCCTGGAGTCGCGGTGAGGGCGCCGGACCGCACGCCGCCGCCCCGGGCCCCGCGTGGTGCGCGGGGCCCGGGGCGGGCGGGACGGGTCGTCCGGAGGCTTCGGGCCCTAGTGGACGTGGACCGCCTTCGCGGTGCGGGTCTCCGAGATCTCGTCGCCCGGTTCCATCGGCGCGGTCACCTCGTCGTCGTCCGTACGGCGGCCGAAGTGGTTGAAGACCACGTTGAGCAGGACGGCGGCGACGCAGCCGGTGGAGATGCCGGAGTCCAGGATGATCTGCGCGGTCTGCGGGAAGGCGTGGTAGAAGCCCGGACTTGTGATCGGGATGATGCCGACGGCCAGCGAGACGGCGACGATGAGGACGTTGTTGTCCTTCTCCAGGCCGGCCTTGACCAGGGTCTGGATGCCGCTGGCCGCGACGGAGCCGAAGAGGACGACGCCGGCGCCGCCGAGGACCGGGCGGGGCACCACCGAGATCAGCGAGGCCATCACCGGCGAGAGGCCCATCAGGACCAGCAGGCCGCCGCCGCAGGCGACGACGAAGCGGCTGCGGATCCTGGTCATGGCGACCAGGCCGACGTTCTGCGCGAAGGCGCTGCACATGAAGCCGTTGAAGAGCGGGCTGATCGCCGAGCCGAGGGTGTCGGCGCGCAGACCGGCCGCGATGGTCTTCTCGTCGGCGGGCCGCTCGACGATCTCGCCGAGCGCCAGCATGTCGGCGGTGGACTCGGTCATCGAGACCAGCATGACGACGCACATGGAGATGATCGCGGCGAGCGCGAACTGCGGGGCGCCGAAGTGGAAGGGGCTCGGGAAGCCGACGAGGTCGACCTCGGTCACCGGGGAGAAGTCGGTGGCGCCGAAGGGTATGGCGATCAGCGTGCCGAGGACCAGGCCGACGAGGACCGCGATCTGCTTGAGGAAGCCGCGGGTGAAGCGGCGCAGCAGCAGGACGATCGCCAGGGTGACGGCGGCCAGGGCGAGGAACCTGCTCGAACCGTAGTCGTCCGCAGCGGGGTTGGGGCCCTGCGCCCAGCCGAAGGCGACCGGCAGCAGCGAGATGCCGATGAGGGTGATGACGGTGCCGGTGACCACCGGCGGGAAGAAGCGCACGAGCCGGGAGAACCACGGCGCGGCGAGGAAGCCGAGCAGGCCGGCGACGATGATCGCGCCGAAGATGACGGGGAGCGCGTCCGCCTTGTCCTTCGTGGTGTCGATGATGGCGAGCATCGGGGCCACGCCCGCGAAGGTGACGCCGTTGACGAAGGGCAGCTTGGCGCCGATCTTCCAGACTCCGAGGGTCTGGAGGAAGGTGGCGAGGCCGGCGGTGAAGAGGCTGGCGCCGGTCAGGAAGGTGAGCTCGGTGCCGGAGAGGCCGACGGCCGCTCCGACGATCAGCGGCGGGGCCACCACGCCCGCGTACATGGCGGCCACGTGCTGGAGGCCGCTGGTGAACATCTTCAGTGGGGGCAGGGTCTCGTCGACCGGATGTCTGGTCCGGTCTCCGGGGGCGGTGCCTGCGTCTTGTGCATTGCGAACCTGGGGCTCGTCGGCCACGGCGGTTCCTCCGGTCGGGTACACGTCGGCGGTGACGCGGGTGTCAGGGAGGTGGTGCGATGCGGTGCGAAGTGCAGGAGGTGCGGCTCGGTGCGGGGTGGTGCGGTGCGCCGGAGGAAGGGGTGCGGCGCGGGGACGGGGGGCCCGGTGGGGGTGCGGGCGGGTGTGGCCGTCCCGGGCGGCGCCGTACGACGGGTGCGTACGGCGCCGCCCGGTCGGGCTGCCGCGGAGCCCGCTGGGGTCCGCGGCGACCGGTCGGGGGCCGTCCCCCCCGACCGGATTCCGGGGGGAGGGTCAGCCCTGGGCCGCGATGCGGGCCAGGCGCTGGGCCTCCGTGCGCGCGTCGCGCGCGATGGTGTCCTCGTCGACGGTGAGCAGCCGGTTGTTCTCGACGATCTGCTTGCCGTTGACGAAGGAGGCGGTGACCGGGGCCGCCGCGCCGAAGACGATGGCGGTGACCGGGTCGGCGATGGAGGAGTGGCCGAGGCCGTCGATCTTCCAGAGGACGAAGTCGGCGAGCTTGCCGGCCTCCAGGGAGCCGATGTTGTCGGCGCGGCCGAGGACCTGCGCGCCGCCGTAGGTGCCGAGGCGCAGCGCCTGGCGGGCGTTGAGCGCGGACTCGCGGTGGGCGCCGAGGCGGTTGATGAGGAGGGCGTTGCGCAGTTCGGTGTGGAGCTCGCCGGACTCGTTGGAGGCGGTGCCGTCGACGCCGAGGCCGACCGGGACGCCCGCCTTCAGCATGTCGGGGACGCGGGCGATGCCGGCGGCGAGGCGCGCGTTCGACGACGGGCAGTGGGCGACGCCGGTCCTGGTGCGGGCGAAGGCGGCGATGTCGGAGTCGTTCATGTGGACGCAGTGCGCCATCCACACGTCCTCGCCGAGGAAGCCGGTCGACTCGAAGTAGTCGGTCGGGCCCATGCCGAAGAGCTCGTGGCAGAACTTCTCCTCCTCCACGGTCTCCGAGCCGTGGGTGTGCATGCGCACGCCGAGGCGGCGGCCGAGGGCGGCGCCCTCGCGGAGCAGCTCGGTGGAGATGGAGAAGGGCGAGCAGGGGGCGACGGCGACCTGGGTCATCGAGTCGAAGGAGGCGTCGTGGAACTTCTTGACGGTCTCCTCGGTCGCGGCGAGCGCGCCCTCGGTGGTCTCGACGGCGAAGTCCGGCGGCAGGCCGCCGTCCTTCTCGCTGCGGTCCATGGAGCCGCGGGCCAGGGTGAAGCGCACGCCCATCTCGGAGGCGGCGCCGATGATGGCGCCGGAGAGGTCGCCGGAGCCCTGCGGGAAGACGTAGTGGTGGTCCATGGCGGTGGTGACGCCGCCGCGGGCCATCATGGCGAGCGAGCCCTGGGCGGCGACGCGCACCATCTGCTCGTCGATGCGGGCCCAGGTCGGGTAGAGCGCGACCAGCCAGTTGAAGAGGTTGTGGTCGGTGGCGAGGCCCCGGGTGATCCACTGGTAGAAGTGGTGGTGGGTGTTGACCAGGCCGGGGGTGACCAGGTGGCCGGTGGCGTCGATCCGCCGGACCACGTTCTCCAGGTTCTCGGGGGCCTTGCCGGGGCCGAGGGACTCGATCCTGTTGTCGGCGACGACGAGGTACCCGGAGGCGTACTCGGTGTCGTTCGCGTCGACGGTGGCGATCGCCGCGTTCTCGATGACGATGCGCTGGGCTGCCGAAGGTGCTGCCATGGCGGTGCTTCCTTCATTCCTCATGGGTGGGGTGGGCACGGCAGGACCCTAGGAGGATTTGAGTGCCGGGACCGTCTGACGGCTCCGGGTGCCGAGATGATGGAAGAACAGGTTCAGCAGGACGGCGACGAGCGCGCCCGCGCTGATGCCGGAGCCGAGCACGGTCTGTGCCCAGGCGGGGAAGCCGGCGTAGAAGGTGGGCGCGGCGAGCGGGATGATGCCCGCGCCGAGCGCGACGGCCACCAGGATGATGTTGGAGCTGTCGTCGAGTCCGGCCTCGGAGAGGGTCCGGATGCCGCTGACCGCGATGGAGCCGAAGAGGACGATGCCGGCGCCGCCGAGGACGGGCATCGGGACCATGGAGACGACCGCGCCGAGGACCGGGAAGGCGCCGAGCACCAGGAGGGCGCCGCCTGCGACGGCGACCACGTAGCGGGAGCGGACCCGGGTGAGCGAGACGACGCCGACGTTCTGCGCGAAGGCGGAGGTCGGGAAGCCGCCGAAGACGGGGCCGAGCAGGGTGGCGATGCCGTCGGTGCGCAGGCCCCGGGTGATGGTCCGCCCGTCGCTGGGGCGTTCGCAGATCTCGCCGAGGGCGAGCATGCCGGCGCTGGACTCGGTCATGAGGACCAGCATCACGATGCACAGGGAGAGGATCGCGGCGGGCTGGAACTCGGGGGCGCCGAAGGCGAAGGGGGCGGGCAGGGCGGCGACGGGCGCCTCGCGCAGGGCGCTGAAGTCGGCCATGCCGAAGGGGATCGCGGCGAGGGTGCCGATGAGCAGGCCGAGGAGCAGGGCGATCTGCTTGACGAAGCCGCGGCCGAAGCGCTGGAAGAGCAGGACGACGACCAGGGTGAAGCCTGCGAGGGCGAGGTACTTCATGGCGCCGAAGTCGGCGGCGGTCTTGTCGCCGCCCTGGGCCCAGCTGACGGGCACGGGCATCAGGGTGACGCCGATCAGGGTGATGACGACACCGGTGACCAGTGGCGGGAAGAAGCGGAGGAGCCGGCCGAAGAAGGGGCCGACGGCGAGGCAGAAGACACCGGCGACCATGACCGCGCCGTAGATGGCGGGGAGCTGGTGTCCGGGGGCGCTCGTCTCGGCGATGGCCAGCATGGGGGCGATGCCCGCGGAGGAGGCCGCGTTGACGAACGGGAGCCGGTTGCCGGCGAGGTTCCGGATGCCGAGGGTCTGCAGGATGGTGGCGAGACCGGCGATCAGGAGGCTGGCGGCGATGAGCCGGGTCATCCCGGCCGCGTCCAGGCCGACGGCCTGGCCGATGATGAGCGGAGGGGTGACGACGCCGGCGTACATGGCGGCGATGTGCTGGAGTGCCGCGGGGACGAGCCGCGAGGCGGGGAGTTTCTCGTCGACCGGATGGCCGGCGGCCTGGGCGGGGGCCTCGGTGGTCGACGGGGTGGAACACGGGCCTTCGGCGGACGCCGGCCCCTTTGCGGGCAGTGCCATGCTGGGTTCCCTCCGGTCTGGTGCCGGTCCCCGCCCGACTGCGGGCGGGCGGGGACCGGGTCACTCAGTGCCGCTCAGAGATGTGGTGCCACTCAGAGATTGGTCATGTCGACCGGGATCAGCGCCTCGGCGCCGTCGCGCAGGACCGTGGCCTCGATGAGGCCGTACATGCGGTCCGCGGCGTAGTAGACCTCGTTGTCGTTCTTGAGCCCGAAGGGCTCCAGGTCCACCAGGAAGTGGTGCTTGTTGGGGAGCGAGAAGCGCACCTCGTCGATCTCCGCGCGGTGGTTGATGATCCGCGTGGCCATCTGGTACAGCGTCTGCTGGAGGGAGTACGAGTAGGTCTCCGCGAAGGCTTCGAGCATGTGGCGCCTGGTCTGCTCGTAGGACCGCTCCCAGTTGGGCATGCGCTGGTCGTCGTCGGTCCAGTTGAACCGCCAGCGGCCGGACACCTGGGTGGCCAGGATGCGGTCGTACGCCTCCTGGAGGGTGGTGTACTGGTCCTTGATGTAGCCCCAGAACTCCGAGTTGGTGGAGTTCATGACGACGAGGTCCTTGAGGCCGGAGATGACCTCCCACTTCTCGCCGTCGTAGGTGATCTGGGTGACGCGGGTCTCCTGGCCCTTGCGGGCGAAGGAGTGGTTGACCTCGTCGGCGCCGATGAACTTGGAGTTGGCGTCCGAGGAGGCGATGCGCTCCCAGGCGTACTCCTCGATCCGGATCCGGGCCCGCTTGATCGGCTCCTGGCTCGTCACGAAGTGGCGGGCGAGGTGGATGCCGAACTGCTCGGCGGACTCGATGCCGTACTCCTTGGCGAACGCGAAGACGGTGTTCTTCGTCGTGTCGGTGGGGAGGCAGTGGGCGTTGGAGCCGGTGAGGTGGACGTCGCTGAGGTCGCCGGAGAGGGCGACGGAGACGTTCAGGTCCTTGATGTGGTGGGTGGCGCCGTCCCGCGTGATCTTGACGACGCGGTTCTCTGCTTTGCCGTACTGGTTCTGGCCGAGAATCGTGGGCATGTCTGCTAGCTCCCTCGGTAAACGGAGTAGCCGAACGGGTTGAGCAGCAGCGGTACGTGGTAGTGCTCGCCCGGCGTGACGGCGAACGTGATCGCCACCTCCGGGAAGAAAGCACCGGCCGGACCGCTGTCCCGATTCGCGGGGGCGTCCTGCTGCGCCTCGGCTTGCTGGTTCTGCTTGCTCAGGAAGTACGCCTCGGTCTCGAAGTCGAGGCGTACGTGGGTGGTGCCGACCGGCAGGGCCGGAAGGTCCTTGCACCGTCCGTCGGCGTCGGTGGCCGAGCCGCCGAGCGCGACCCAGGCGGCATCGGAGCCGGCGCGGGCGGCGAGGGTGATCGCCACGCCCTCCGCGGGGCGTCCGATGCTGGTGTCCAGGATGTGGGTGGACACCGAGGCCGTGGTGTCGGTGCTCATGCGGCGCTCTCTTCCTCTACGAGACGGGTGAGCCGGATGCGGTTGATCTTGCCCAGTTCGGCGCGGACGATCTCGCGCTCGCGCTCGGGCGAGTTGCCGATCCGGTCCTTGACCGCGTCGCGCATCTGCTCGCCGGTCCTGCCGGTGGCGCAGATGAGGAAGACGTGGCCGAAGCGTTCCTGGTAGGCCAGGTTCAGTTCGAGCATCTCGGCCTTGAGCTCGGCGGAGGAGCCGGCCATCCCGCTCTGCTCGCGGGTGGAGGTGGCATCCCCTTCCTTCGGACGACCGATCGGCGGGTGGCCCGCCATCGCCTCGGCCAGGTCCTCGGCGGTCAGCTCGGCCATGGCGGCGTCGCTGGCGAGGAAGAGGGCTTCGGCGGTGGTGTACGGGCGCTGGGCGAGGATCTTGCTCCCCCACGCCGAACTGGAGCACACCTCGTGGAGCGCGGCGAGAGCCTCGCTGTCCGCCGAGGTGTTGAACCGGGTGAGGCCCGGTGTCGTACCTGAAGTCACGGGAAGCCTCCGTGGCTGTTTTTCGCTGTGCGTCGGACGGGCTGCGGATAGCTAACGCCCTCGGCAACAGGACGTCAACACTTTGTTGAAAACTCGGGGACACAAAAGCCGTCGTCCCGGCATGCGGACGACGGCTTGTGGCCATTCTTGATCAACTAGGCGTTCTTGGAGGCGTTTTCCCTGTTCAGGTAGTTGTAGACGGTGAAGCGGCTGACGCCGAGCGCACCGGCCACCGTCTCCACTCCGTGACGCACGGAGAAGGCGCCGCGCGCCTCCAGGAGCCGTACGACCTCCTGCTTGGTCTTGCGGTCCAGCTCGGCCAGCGGCATCCCGTGCCGGCGCTCCATCGCCGCGAGAATGCGGTCCAGGGAGTCCGACAGCTGCGGCAGCCGTACGGCGAGGACGTCCTCGCCCTCCCAGGACAGGACGATGTCGTCGGCCGCGGCCTGCGCCGGTTCCAGCACTTCCGCGCCCATCGCGTCGACCAGCGGCTTCACCGCCGCCGCCAAGGGATGCTCGGTCACTTCGCGTCCTCCCCGCCCTCACCGATCACGTTGACCTGGAGCGAGACCCGGGTGGCACCGGCACCGAGCGCCTTGCGCAGCAGCTCGTCGACGGCGGTGAGCACGGCGTCGGCGCCGCCTTCCGCGGTGTTGCCGAAGGGGCCGACATCGACGGCGTCCAGTTCGGCCGACTGGATGACCTCACGAGCCACGACCGCGTGGGCCGGCGCCTCGTCGAGGTCGAACGGCTCGGTCGTGAACTCCACTCTCAAACGCACCATGCCCCCACGCTACGGGCCGTTCGAGCCACTGGGGAGCCCCGGACCTGCGGGGACCTCTTGACAAGTCGGACGCTCGCCCGGCAACCTTCCGTCAGACAGAAAACGACTTCCGCAATACGGAAGGAGCGCCGCCCCTCATGGCCCGCTTCTCAGTAGGCGCCGGCACGGACCAGCGCTTCGATGTGAACCTGTCGATCCTCTTCACGGAACTCCCGCTCCTGGAGCGCCCCGCGGCCGCCGCCGCGGCCGGCTTCACCGCGGTCGAGCTGTGGTGGCCCTGGATCGACACCGCCACCCCCGAGCAGAGCGAGCTCGACGCCCTCAAGAAGGCCCTTGAGGACGCCGGCACCCAGCTGGTGGGCCTGAACTTCTACGCCGGACAGCTCCCCGGCCCGGACCGCGGCGCGGTCTCGGTCCCGGGCGAGGAGTCCGACCGGTTCAAGGCCAACATCGACATCGCCGCGGACTTCGCCGCCTCGGTCGGCTGCAAGGCGCTCAACGCGCTCTACGGCAACCGCGTGGAGGGCGTCGACCCGGAGGCCCAGGACGCCCTCGCCCTGGAGAACCTGGTCCTGGCCGCCCGCGCCGCCGACCGCGTCGGCGCGATCCTGCTGATCGAGACCCTGAACAAGCCGGAGTCGCCGCTCTACCCGCTGGTGAGCGCCCCCTCCGCGATCGAGGTCGTCGACAAGGTGAACGAGGCCACCGGGCTCGGCAACGCCAAGTTCCTCCTCGACATCTACCACCTGGCCATGAACGGCGAGGACGTCAGCGCCGTCATCGCCGAGTACGCGGCGAAGACCGGCCACGTCCAGATCGCGGACATGCCGGGCCGCGGCGCCCCGGGCACCGGCGAGCTCCCCCTGGAGCAGCTCCTCGACGAGCTGAAGAAGGCCGGCTACGACGGCTTCGTGGGCCTGGAGTACAAGGCCGCCGACGCCGCCGCGTCCTTCGAGTGGCTGCCCGCCGAGGCCCGCCCGGCCCGCTGACGCAGGCCCCCTCCCCGTATCACCCTGTTTTGAGAGGCACCCTCACCATGAGCACCAACCTCCCCAGCTCCTCCCAGCCCACCCGCCCGGCGATCGCGTGGATCGGCCTCGGCATCATGGGCTCCCCCATGTCCGAGAACCTGATCAAGGCCGGCTACTCGGTCACCGGCTTCACCCTGGAGCAGGACAAGCTGGACCGCCTGGCCGCCGCCGGCGGCACCGTGGCCGGCTCGATCGCCGAGGCCGTCAAGGACGCCGACGTGGTCATCACGATGGTGCCCGCCTCCCCGCAGGTCGAGGCGATCTCCTACGGCCCCGAGGGCATCCTGGAGAACGCCAAGCGGGGCGCCCTGATCATCGACATGTCGTCGATCACCCCGCAGACCTCGGTCGACCTGGCCAAGAACGCCAAGGAGAAGGGCATCCGCGTCATCGACGCCCCCGTCTCCGGCGGCGAGGCCGGCGCCATCGAGGCCGTGCTCTCCATCATGGTCGGCGGCGAGCAGGCCGACTTCGACGAGGCCCTCCCGATCCTGGAGGCCCTCGGCAAGGTCATCGTGCTCTGCGGCCCGCACGGCTCCGGCCAGACGGTCAAGGCGGCCAACCAGCTCATCGTCGCCGTCAACATCCAGGCGTGCGCCGAGGCCGTGGTCTTCCTGGAGAAGTCCGGCGTGGACCTCAACGCCGCCCTCGACGTCCTCAACGGCGGTCTGGCCGGCTCGACCGTGCTGACCCGCAAGAAGGACAACTTCCTGAACCGGGACTTCAAGCCCGGCTTCCGGATCGACCTGCACCACAAGGACATGGGCATCGTGACCGACGCCGCCCGCAACGTCGGCGCGGCCCTCCCGGTCGGCGCCGTGGTCGCCCAGCTCGTCGCCTCGCTGCGCGCGCAGGGTGACGGCGGCCTGGACCACTCGGCCCTGCTCCGCGCCGTCGAGCGTCTCTCCGGCGCCCAGGTCTGATCCGACGCCCCGCCTCGGCGGGGCCCCAGATTTCCGGTCGGCGGCGGCGCTGACACCTGTCCTGTCGCGCCCAAGGCGCCGCCGCCGACCGGAACACCACACTTCAATTTCAACAAACTGTTGACGCCCTGTTCCGAGCGAACTTACGCTCCACGGCAGTCATGCAGGATCCGTACGGAAAGGCCGCCCCGACAAATGACGCAGCGCGTGCTTACGACCGAGTCCGGCGCCCCCGTCGCCGACAACCAGAACTCCGCCACCGCCGGCGTGGGCGGCCCTCTCCTCCTCCAGGACCAGCACCTGCTGGAGAAGCTCGCGCGCTTCAACCGTGAGCGGATCCCGGAGCGCGTGGTGCACGCCCGCGGCTCCGGCGCGTACGGCTACTTCGAGGTGACCGACGACGTCACCGGCTTCACCAAGGCCGACTTCCTCTCCGAGGTGGGCAAGAAGACCGAGCTCTTCATCCGCTTCTCCACCGTGGCCGACTCGCTCGGCGGCGCGGACGCGGTCCGCGACCCGCGCGGCTTCGCGGTGAAGTTCTACACCGCCGAGGGCAACTACGACCTCGTCGGCAACAACACCCCGGTGTTCTTCATCAAGGACCCGATCAAGTTCCCCGACTTCATCCACTCCCAGAAGCGCGACCCCTTCACGGGCAAGCAGGAGCCGGACAACGTCTGGGACTTCTGGGCGCACGCCCCCGAGGCCACCCACCAGATCACCTGGCTCATGGGCGACCGCGGCATCCCGGCCTCGTACCGTCACATGAACGGCTACGGCTCGCACACCTACCAGTGGACCAACGAGGCGGGCGAGGCCTTCTTCGTCAAGTACCACTTCAAGACGAACCAGGGCGTCCGCTCCCTCTCCGCCGACCAGGCCGCCGAGCTCGTCGGCAAGGACGCCAACTCGCACCAGACGGACCTGCTCCAGGCCATCGAACGCGGCGTGAACCCGTCCTGGACGCTGTACGTGCAGGTCATGCCGGCCGCCGAGGCCGCCGAGTACCGCTTCAACCCGTTCGACCTCACCAAGGTGTGGCCGCACAGCGACTACCCCCTCCAGCGCGTGGGCCGGATGGTCCTCGACCGCAACCCGGACAACGTCTTCGCCGAGGTCGAGCAGGCCGCGTTCTCCCCGAACAACTTCGTGCCGGGCATCGGTCCTTCGCCCGACAAGATGCTCCAGGGCCGTCTCTTCGCCTACGCGGACGCCCACCGCTACCGCCTCGGCGTGAACCACACCCAGCTCCCGGTGAACGCCCCCAAGGCGACGGTCGCCGAGAACTACGGCCGCGACGGCGCCATGGCCACCCGCAACGGCTCGCGGTACGACAAGAACTACGAGCCCAACTCCTACCAGGGTCCGGCCCAGACCGACACGCCGCTCTCCGCGCCGCTCGCGATCCACGGCTGGACCGGCACCCACGCCGCCCCGCAGCACACCAAGGACGACGACTTCTTCCAGGCCGGCGAGCTGTACCGGCTGATGTCGGAGGACGAGAAGTCCCGTCTGATCGCCAACATCGCCGGCGGTCTCTCCCAGGTGTCCCGCGAGGACGTCATCGAGAAGAACCTCGCCCACTTCGCCGCCGCCGACGCCGAGTACGGCAAGCGCGTCGAGGAGGCCGTCCGCGCCCTGCGCGAGGACTGATCATCTCGAATTCCCAGACCGCGTACGGCATCTGACGGGAGGTCAATGCCGTACGCCGTCCGGAACACCGGCCCGGATGAGGGGTGGTCGGTGTTCATGGACAGCGTGAGGACCGCGGCGGCTGCGAGCCAGTGCGGTGGCCAGGACGCCCGGCCCCCCTTCCAGACCTGAAGGAAGGGACCGGCCGGAGCGCCCGCCGGAGCCGCCGCGGTCCCAACGCCCTCCCCCACGAGGGAGCCCACGGGCTCCGCCCGGCGGCGCGAACATCCCGTCGCGCCGGCCTCGCACCGCCGGGCGGTCATCGACGAGAGCGCGGAACCAGGTTTACGGTCCCTGGTTCCGCGCTCTTCTCCATGCCCGGATCTCCATACCCGGATCTCCATGCGCCCCGATCTCCATGCCCCGATCTCCATCCCCCCCGATACGACACGGCTGCACAGCGCATCGTTTCTGCGGTGAAGATCCGCACCCGCTCGGGGGAGCGCACCGCGATTCGCCGCCCGCGCGCCCCGGCCACGGCACTATCCAGCCGTACGTGATCAAGAACCTGATGCGCGGCCTCGTCCCGCTCGCCCTCGTCCTGTCCCCGCTCGCCGCCCCCGCGCCCACCGCCTCCGCGGGCGTCCAGCTCTTCCCCGACGCGCTCGCCGAACTCTCCGAGGCCACCGAGGACCCCGCCGGGTACGAGGAGTCGGCCTTCCCGCACTGGGACGAGGGCCTCGACGCCGCCGACGGCTGCGACACCCGCGCCGAGGTGCTCCTCGCGGAGGCTGTCGAGGCGCCCGCGACCGGGGCCGGCTGCGCGCTCACGGGCGGCCGGTGGACCTCGTACTACGACGGGCAGAGCGTCACCGACCCGGCCCTGCTGCGCGTCGACCACCTCGTGCCGCTGGAGGAGGCGTGGTCCTCGGGGGCGTCCGGCTGGACGGCGGCGCGGCGGGCGGAGTACGCCAACGACCAGGGGGCGGCGGCGACGCTGGTCGCCGTCACCGCCCGCAGCCAGAAGGCCAAGGGGACCCAGGACCCGGCCGCGTGGGTGCCGGACGGGAACGCCGCGTACTGCCGCTACGTCGGCGAGTGGGTCGGCACCAAGCTGCGCTGGGGGCTCTCCGTCGACAAGGACGAGATGGAGGCGCTCAAGCTGTTCGCCGACGGGCCGTGCGAGGAGACGGTCGTGCAGCGCTCGACCGCCCCGCGGTGAGCGCTGCGGTGAGCGCGGCGGTGACGGCGAGCGAGGCCGCCGCGAGGAGGGCCATCGCCGTCGCCGGGGAGGTCAGCTGCGCGAGGCCGCCCGCCAGGGCGGCGGCGAGGCCCTGGCAGGCGAGCATCCCGGAGCCGTGCAGGCCGAGCGCGTGGCCGCGCGCCTCCTCGGGGACGAGCGGCAGCAGCCGCTCCTGATACAGCAGGCTCGCGCCGTAGCCGGCCGCGGAGACGGCGACGGCCGCGGCCGCCAGGATCGGCGGCAGCCCCGTGCCGAGCGCGAAGAGCAGGTACGGGGCGGCCAGCAGGGCCTGGAGGGGCGCGGCGAGCCGTCCGCGCAGCCGCGCCGGCACGAACCGCCCGACGACCGTGTCCCCGGCGAGCATGCCGACGGCGGCGCAGGCGAAGAGCAGACCGGCGCGGTCGGGGTCGTACGACACGAAGAGCGCCTCGCAGCCGACGATCAGCCCGTTGGGCACCCAAAGCGCGAGGTAGAGCAGACGGCGGTTGCGGTCGGCGAGCAGCCGGCCGTTGGCTCGCCAGGTCTCGGCGGCCGAGGCGCGTCCTGAGGCGCGGGGCGGGCGGGCGGTGAGCCCGAAGCGGTAGAGGAGCGCGGCGAGGAGGTAGAGGGCGGCGCCGGTGAGGAGCGTGCCGCGCGGGGAGAGCACGACGAGGAGCACGCCGCCGGTGGCGAAGCCCGCGATCTGGCAGACGCCGACGGCCATGTTCATCACGGCCCGGCCGAGCAGGAAGCGCTCGGGCGGCAGGATCTCGCCGAGCAGCCCGAGCCGCACGCCGCCGCCGAGCGACCCGACGACCCCGAGCACGGCGAGCAGCCCGAAGGCGGCGGCGAGCGGCACCCCGGGCGCGGCCTGGACCGCCGTCCCCGCCGCGAACACGACGGCGACGACGGCCAGCGCGGTACGCGGCGGCAGCCGGTCGGCGGCGGAGAGCAGCGTGGTGGCCCCGAGGAGCTGGGCGAGCGAGGGCCCGAACATCGCGAGCGCGCTCAGCAGCGGCGAACCGGTCGCGTCGAACACGAGCGTGGCGAGCCCGAGCCCCGCCACCGTCTGGGCGGCGGTCTGCGCGGAGCCGGCGAGGAAGAGGGGCGTGAACTCGGGGGTACGGAGCAGGTCGCGGTAGCCCGGACGTACGGGCGCCTCGGGGATGGAGATCGGCATGCCGGGGATTGTGGGGAGGGCCGTACGGCCACCGGTATTGTTTCGCGCCCCCGCGAAACAATGGGCGGCGGGCGGGGCACGGAGGCACGCTCGGCGGAGCGCGAGACGGAGCGGGGCGGAGCGAGGCGCCGGGGCGAGGCGCCGGGGCGGGCACGGGCCGCGCACCGGGCCGGGATCCGCACCGGGCACCGGGCCGGGGATCCGGACCGGGGATCCGGGCCGGGGGGATCCGGACCGGGGGGATCCGGACCGGGGGGATCCGGACCGGGCATCCGGACCGGGCATCCGGACCGGGCATCCGGACCGGGCATCCGGACCGGGGATCCGGAGGGCAGGACGAGGGAGGGGCGGGGTATGGGGTGGTGGCGGTTGGGGGCGGACACGCTGGCCGGGGGGCGGTTTCTGATCTCGCCGCTCGCCGAGACCGTCGCGGCGCTGCAGACGCTGCACGCGGGCCGGGCGGGGCATCCGGGCGAGCGTCGGTGGCTCGCGGAACGGCTGCCCGCGTACCGGGCGCGGCTGGCCGCCGAGCCGCTGGACGCGCTGCTCGTGCGGGCGGCGATCAGCCCGACCTGGAACGCGGACTTCCTGACCCCGACCCCGTACGGCGACGGCGAGCGGTGCTTCGAGGAGGAGGTGGAGGCGGTCCGGGCGGTCGGGCAGGCCGCCGCACTCGCCGACCTGGCGGTCTCGACGGGTGGTGCCGTGCCCGAGCCGCTCGCGGCCTCGCGCGACCTGCCGGGGCGGCTCGCGGAGCTCCTCGCCTGGGTGTGGCGGGAGACGGTGCTGCCGGAGTGGCCGCGACGGCGGAGGGTGCTGGAGGCCGATGTGGCGGCCAGGACGGCGCGCCTCGCGCGGGACGGCTGGGCGGCGGCGCTCGACGAGCTGTGCCCGGGGCGGATGCGCTGGCTCGGCGACGGCAGGCTACAGGTCAACGCCCGTGACTATCCGCCGCGTTCGGTGACCGGAGGGCGGCTGATCCTCGTGCCGGTGACGCCGGTGACGGGCTGGGTGTCGTGGGAGGCGCCCGGGGAGACGGTCGAACGCAGCGCGATCGTCTACGCCTGCGCGGGAGTTCTCGCCGACGGGGCGGGCCCGGCGGTGCCGGAGGCGCTGGGCGCGCTGCTCGGACCGGCCCGCGCGGGCGTCCTGCTGCGCCTCGAAGCCCCGCTCTCCACCAGCCAGTTGGTGGCGCTGACGGGCCAGGGCCTCGGCTCGGTGGGGCGCCATCTGAAGGTGCTGCACGAAGCCGGGCTTGTGCGCCGCAGGAGGGCGGGCCGGTCGGTGCTGTACGACTGGACGGAGGCCGGCGCCGTACTCGTACGGGCGCAGCGGCCCGCCCCCTAGAAACCGGCGGCTAGAACCCGGCCCAGGCGCGCAGGCGTTCGCCGAGGACGACGTCGTGCGCGAGGCCCGCGAGGGCGGTGGGGTCGGCGTGCACGCCCTGGCGGGCGAGGATGCCGGCGAGGGCGGCCCAGTGGCCGGCGGCGGCCTGTTCCTGCGTCTCGTCGCCGTAGGGCTCGTCGGGGCCTACGACCGTGCGGGCGTCGTCCTCGACGGATGCGCGGGTGAGGAGGGTCCGGATGTCGGCGTCGCCGAGCACGCTCTCGCTCCAGCCGCGGTCGTCGAGGAGGACCAGGGCGCGCCCGTCGGAGAGTTCGGCCTCCAGGCGGGCGGAGACCGACAGCCGCCGGTCGTCGGTGCGGGCCTCGTCGAGCTCGACGTGGGTGACGAGGCGGGTGGGGGCGGGGGGCGTCATGGTGTCCACCGTAGACGCCGCGTGCCCGGCCGGATGGAGCCGGCCGGGCACGTTCGGGCGGGGACGGGAGCGTCCCGGGTGGGCCCGCCCGCCCCCGTCACGTGGACGACGGGCTCGGGCGGGAGCCGGGGGCGGGGCCGGGACGGCCCCGGCGGCCGGACCTGCGGGCCGGGGGCCTGCGGTCCGGTGGTCAGACCGACGGACCGGGGCCCCGTGGTCCGGTGGCCGGACCGGCGGGCCGGGGGGGCCGGCGGGCCGGGGGGGGCCGGCGGGTCGGTGGTCAGACCCACGGACCAGGGCCCTGCGGTCCGGTGGCCAGACCGACGGACCGGGGCCCCGTGGTCCGGTGGCCGGACCGGCGGGCCGGGGCCTGCGGTCCGGTGGCCCGACCGGCGGGCCAGGTCCGGTGGCCCCGTGGCCCTGTGGTCAGACCGCGAGCGGCTTGATCGCCGTCGGGGCGTGGCCGGGCTCGGTGGCCAGCTCCTCGAACTCGGTGACGTCGCTCATGTCGACGGTCTTGCTCATCGCGATGTTGGTGATGCGCTCCAGGATCGCCTCGACGACGACCGGGACCCGGTACTCGACGGCCATCTTCTTGGCCTGCTCCAGCGCCTCGCCCAGCTTCGCCGGGTCCTCGACGCGGATCGCCTTGACGCCGAGGCCCTCGGCGACCTTGACGTGGTCGACGCCGTAGACGCCGATCTCCGGGGTGTTGATGTTCTCGAACTCCAGGTTGACCTCGAAGTTGATGCCGAGGCCGCCCTGCGCCTGCCGGATGAGGCCGAGGTAGGCGTTGTTCACGAGGACGTGGACGTAGGGGACCTTGTGCTGGGCGGCGACCGCCAGCTCCTCGATCATGAACTGGAAGTCGTAGTCGCCGGAGAGCGCGACGACCGGGGTCTCCGGGTCGGCGGTGGCGGCGCCGATGGCGGCGGGGATGGTCCAGCCGAGCGGGCCGGCCTGGCCGCAGTTGATCCAGTGGCGCGGCTTGTAGACGTGGAGGAACTGCGCGGCGGCGATCTGGGAGAGGCCGATGGTGGTGACGTACCGGGTCTCCGGGCCGAAGGCCTTGTTCATCTCCTCGTAGACGCGCTGCGGCTTGATCGGCACGTTGTCGAAGTGCGTGCGGCGCTGGAGGGTGGCCTTGCGGTCCTGCGCGGAGGCGGCCCAGGCGGTGAAGTCGGGGAGCTTGCCCTCGGCCTTCCACTCCTTGGCGATGGCGACGAAGAGCTCCAGGGCGGCCTTGGCGTCGGAGGCGATGCCGTAGTCCGGGGCGAAGATCTTGCCGAGCTGGGTGGGCTCGATGTCGACGTGGACGAACTTCCGGCCGGCCGTGTACGCGTCGAGGTTGTAGCCGGTGTGGCGGTTGGCCCAGCGGTTGCCGATGCCGATGACGGTGTCGGACTCCAGGAAGGTCGCGTTGCCGTAGCGGTGCGCGGTCTGGACGCCGACCATGCCGGCGGCGAGCTCGTGGTCGTCCGGGATGGTGCCCCAGCCCATGAGGGTGGAGATGACCGGGATGTTCGTCAGCTCGGCGAACTCGACGAGGAGGTCGGAGGCGTCGGCGTTGATGATGCCGCCGCCGGCGACGATCAGCGGGCGCTCGGCCTCCAGGAGGAAGGAGAGCGCCTTCTCGGCCTGGGCGCGGGTGGCCGTCGGCTTGTAGACGGGCAGCGGCTCGTAGGTCTCGGGGTCGAACTCGATCTCGGTGAGCTGGACGTCGATCGGCAGGTCGATGAGGACGGGGCCGGGACGGCCGGAGCGCATCAGGTGGAAGGCCTGCTGGAACACGCCGGGGACCTGCGCGGCCTCCAGGACGGTGGTGGCCGCCTTGGTGACGGGCTTGGCGATCGAGGCGATGTCGACGGCCTGGAAGTCCTCCTTGTGGAGCTTCGAGACCGGGGCCTGGCCGGTGATGCACAGGATCGGGATGGAGTCGGCGATCGCCGAGTACAGGCCGGTGATCATGTCGGTGCCGGCGGGTCCCGAGGTGCCGATGCAGACACCGATGTTGCCGGCCTTGGCGCGGGTGTAGCCCTCCGCCATGTGGGAGGCGCCCTCGACGTGGCGGGCCAGCGTGTGGCTGATGCCGCCGACGTTCTTGAGCTCGCGGTAGAAGGGGTTGATCGCCGCGCCGGGCACGCCGAAGGCGTTGGTGACGCCTTCGCGCTTGAGGATCTCAACGGCCGCTGCGGCGGCGGTCATACGAGGCATGGGAGTGCTCCTGCTCGGCCGGTCGGTCGCAGGGTCCGGGCGGGCCGCCCGGTCCTGTTTCCGTAATGCGGAAGAACTGTTCTGCTATACGGAAGCAATGTAGGTGGGGCTCGGGAAGCCGTCAAGGGAGCGCCCGCCAGGCGGGCACCGCGAAACCCCCGGAACGGCTCCGGACGAGCACCGGCAGAGCACCGGAAGAGCACCGGAAGGCGGCTTCGATGGCCGAAGTCGCACCCCCGCGCGGCCGGATTGGTGGACGATGGGCGCACGGGAAGAGGGGGTTCGGTGTGGGTGAGTCGGTGTCGGTGCGCTGCCCTGAGTGCCTGCGGAGCCATACGTACGCGGCGCCCGTCTTCCCCTGCGCCTGCGGGACCCCCGTCGCCCCGCCCGTGGTCCCGGACGCGACCGCCGAACCGGTCCGGCACCGCACCTGGCAGGACGAGTGGGTGACCGTCCGCTGCGGCGCCTGCGGCCGCGAGGGCGAATGGCCCCACCCGGAGCTGGGCTGCGCCTGCGGGGCCGTGCTGAGGATCCCGGTGGCACCCGTCTCAGGGGAGGGCTCCGGCTCCGGCTCCGGGGAGGGATACGAGAAGGGGTACGACTCCGAGGGGCGCGGTCCCGGCCCGTACGCGCCGGACGACTCCGCGGGCCCCGGGCCCTCCGCCGACCGCCCCGGACTCTTCGCCGCCCCGGACGGCGAGGCCGGAGAGGACCCGGGCGCGGGGCCCGTCTCGGACTGGTTCGGGGCCCCGCCCCGGTCCTTCGCCGAGCGGTACCCGGCGCACATCCCGCCACCGCCGACCCTGCCCAGGCCCGCCCCGGGCCGTGGCGCGTACCGGCCGGTGACGATCCGGACGGCGCGGGACGCGGTCGCCGCGGCGGCCACGTATCTGCACTGGCTCGGCTTCCGGGAGATCGTGCAGCCGGAGGACCGCCGCTCCCCCGGTGTGGACCTGCGCGGGCCCGGGCTCGTCGCCCAGGTCGATCCCAGCACCCGGCCGGCCGGGCTGCGGGCCGTGGAGTGCCTGTGGCTCAACGGCCTCGGCGCCTCCGCCGTGAGCGTCTTCTTCTCGCTCGCCGGCTA
This sequence comes from Streptomyces sp. R302, assembly GCF_012927245.1. Taxonomy (GTDB): domain Bacteria; phylum Actinomycetota; class Actinomycetes; order Streptomycetales; family Streptomycetaceae; genus Streptomyces. Next base: position 343,720 of record NZ_JABBGE010000004.1, on the reverse strand, counting down.
CACCCCCGAGGCCCGGTCCCGCGCCGCCGAGATACGGCTCCCGCTCTTCGTCCTCGACCTCACCGGCACGCCGCAGCCCGTCAACGACGCCGCCGACGAACTGACGTCCGGCGGCGCCGTGTGATCCCCCGCCGGGCCGATCGAGGATACGGATCCGGCCATCCACGCGTGATGATCACGCTCCCCCGGGCAGAACCCTTCTGGGGGGGTGGACGGCATGGGGACGGGGACGGGGTGGTTCGCGGCGGCGGCCTGCGCCGCCTGGGCCGAGGTACTGGTCGCGGCGGTGCTGCTGCGTGTCCGGGGCGGGAGCAGCGGCGCCGCGCCCGACGGCGCCCCGCCAGGCCCCGAGGCGCTGGCGCTGCTGCGCGGCGGACCGCGGGCCGCGGTGACCGTCGCGCTCGTCGCGCTGCACCAGCGCGGAGCGGTCGCGGCGGGACGTAAACACACGGTTCGGGCCAATGGCGGGCCCGGGCGCACCCGGGACCCGGTCCAGCTCGGCGTCCACCGCTCGCTGCGCAACGCCCTCCCGCCGCGCACGCTCGCCCTGCGCCCCGAGGCGCGCCGGGCGGTGGACGGGCTGCGGGCCGAAATGGGGCGGGCGGGGCTGCTGCGCCCGCCGGGACGGCGGCGCGCGGCCCGGCTGCTGCTCGCGGCCGCGCCGGCCACGCTCGCGGCCGGACTGCTGATCGCGCGCACCGGGGAGCGGGCCGGGCCGGGGCCCGTGCTCCTCCTGGCCGCCGGGGTGCCGGTGCTCCTGGCCGTGGTCGCGCTGCTCCGGCTGCCGCCGGCCACCCGGGCCGCCCGGCGGCACCTCGCCGAGCTGCGGGAGCGGCACCCGCTGCCGGCGCACCGCCGGGAGGTGACGGACGGGCGGCTCGTCCAGCTGTACGTGGCGCTGTACGGCGACCCGGCGCTCGCCATGTTCCTGCCGCGCTTCGCCCGGGACGGGGGGCTGCTCGGCCATCGGGCCCCCGACGGGCGGTGAGGCCGGGCCATACTGGCGTATGCGCATCCGAGCGGCCTCACCGGCCGAACTCCCGCTGCTCCAGTCCATCGAGCGCGCGGCGGGCGAACCCTTCCGCACCCTCGGTATGACGGCGATCGCCGACGACGAGCCCCTCCCCCTCGACGTCCTGGAGGGGTATCGCGCGGCGGGCCGGGCCTGGGTGGCGGTCGACGGGGCCGACCGTCCCGTCGGCTATCTGATCGCGGACACGGTCGACGGCGCCGCCCACATCGAACAGGTCTCCGTCCATCCGGAGGCGGCCCGCCGGGGCGTCGGCCGGGCCCTGATCGAGCACCTGGCGGAGGCCGCCCGGCAGGAGGGCCTGACGGCCCTCACCCTGACGACCTTCACCGAAGTGCCGTGGAACGCCCCGTACTACGCCCGTCTCGGCTTCCGCCCGCTCGCCGACACCGACCCGGCCCTGACGGAGGGCCTGCGGGAGATCAGCCGCTCCGAGGCCGCCCACGGCCTGGCGGCCTGGCCCCGCGTCTGCATGCGCCGCGAGCTGACGCCTCCCGCCGTTCGCTGATGCCTCCCGCCGAGCGCTGACGCTCCCTCAAGCCCCGTAGCGCTCGCGGAGTTCCACCTTGCGGACCTTGCCGCTGACCGTCATCGGGAACTCGCCGAGGATCTCGACGCGGCGCGGGACCTTGTAGTGGGCGAGGCGGTCGCGGCAGAAGGCGGCGAGTTCGTCGAGGGTGGGCGGGTCGGCCGGGTCGCGCGGGATCACACAGGCGAGGATCTCCTCGCCGTACCGCTCGTCGGGGACGCCGACCACCTGCACGTCGGCGATCTTGGGGTGGGCGTAGAGGAACTCCTCGATCTCGCGCGGGTAGATGTTCTCGCCCCCGCGGATGATCATGTCCTTGATGCGGCCGACGATCCGGACGTAGCCGTCCTCGCGCATCGTCGCGAGGTCGCCGGTGTGCATCCAGCGGCCCGCGTCGACGACCTCGGCGGTCTTCTCCGGCTCTTCCCAGTAGCCGAGCATCACGCTGTAGCCGCGGGTGCACAGTTCGCCCGCGGTGCCGCGCGGCACCGTGAGGCCGGTGGCGGGGTCGACGACCTTCACCTCGATGTGCGGCAGGACCCGGCCGACGGTGCCGGTGCGCCGCTCCAGGTCGTCGTCGCGGCGGGTCTGGGTGGAGACCGGCGAGGTCTCCGTCATCCCGTAGCAAATCGATACCTCTGCCATGTTCATCTCGCTGACCACCCGTTTCATCACCTCCACCGGACACGGCGAGCCCGCCATGATGCCGGTGCGCAGCGAGGACAGGTCGTACGCGGCGAAGTCCGGGAGGTTCAACTCGGCGATGAACATGGTCGGTACGCCGTAGAGGGAGGTGCAGCGCTCCTCCTGGACGGCGCGGAGCGTCGCCGCCGGGTCGAAGGACGGGGCGGGGATCACGACGCAGGCACCGTGCGAGGTGGCCGCGAGATTGCCCATCACCATGCCGAAGCAGTGGTAGAAGGGCACCGGCACGCAGATCCGGTCCTCCTCGGTGTAGGCGATCATCTCGCCGACGAAGTAACCGTTGTTGAGGATGTTGTGGTGGGAGAGCGTGGCCCCCTTCGGGAAGCCGGTGGTGCCCGAGGTGTACTGGATGTTGACGGGCTCGTCGGCGGAGAGCGGCTCGGGCACGAGCCCGCCGGCCGGGCGGGCCGCGAACTCGTCCCAGGTCGGGTCGCCGAAGTACACCGCCTCCCGCAGCCCCGGGCAGTCGCCGCGCACCTCCTCGACCATCGCCCGGTAGTCGCTGGTCTTGTGGGCGAGCGAGGCGAAGAGCAGCGAGATGCCCGACTGGCGCAGCACGAAGGCGAGTTCGTGGGCGCGGTAGGCCGGGTTGATGGTGACCATGACGGCGCCGACGCGGGCGGTGGCGTACTGGACGAGGACCCATTCGGCGCGGTTCACCGCCCAGATCCCCACCCGGTCGCCCTTGCGGACGCCGCTGCCGAGCAGGGCGCCGGCGATCCGGTCGACGTCGGCGCCGAACTCGGCGTAGGTCCAGCGCCGTCCGTCGGCGAGGTCGACCAGGGCCTCCCGGTCGGGCCAGGCGGCGACGGCCCGGTCGAGGTCGGCTCCGATGGTGTCGCCGAGCAGCGGGGTGTCCGCCACCCCGTGCGCGTACGAGAGCTCCGTGACGGTCATGCCGGGTCCCTTCGGTGGTGTGCGTCGAGTCGAGTGTCGGCGGGGGGCTTAGCGGGCGTGCGCGGGTACTCGGGTACTGGGGGTACTGGGGGTACTGGGGGACCCGGAGTACCCCCAGTCCCCCGAGTACCCGCGGGGCCGTACGTGGTCCGGGTCCGCGCGCCTCGCGGACCCGGACCGACCCGGACTCCGTCAGTTCACGCCGCGACCGAGGCCGTCCCAGTACGGCTCGCGGAGCTTGAACTTCTGGATCTTGCCGGTGGCGGTGCGCGGGATGTCCCGGCGGAACTCCACGCTCGTCGGCGCCTTGTAGCCCGCCATCCGCTCCTTGCAGTGCGCGATGATCTCCGTCTCCGAGACCGTCGCGTCGGGCGCGGTGACGACGAGCGCCTTGATCGTCTCGCCCCACTTCTCGTCCGGGACGCCGATCACGGCCACCTCGGCGACCGCCGGGTGACGGAAGATCACGTCCTCGACCTCGATCGACGAGACGTTCTCGCCGCCGGTGATGATGACGTCCTTCTTCCGGTCCGAGATCGTCAGGTGCCCGTCCTTCTCGTCGAAGGTGCCGCCGTCGCCGGTGTGGAACCAGCCGTCCTCCAGGGCGGCGGAGGTCTCCTCGGGCTTGTCCCAGTACCCGTCGAGGACCGTGTTGGACCGGGCCAGCACCTCTCCCGTACCGGAGAGTTCCATCTTCACGCCGAGCGCGGGCAGCCCGGCCCGGGACAGCTTCCGGGCCCGCTCCTCCGCCGGCAGGTGCGCGTCCTGGGGGCGGATGCGGTTGAAGGTCAGCAGCGGCGAGGTCTCCGTCAGACCGTAGATCTGGGTGAACTCCCAGCCCAGTTCCTCCTCGATCCGCTGGATCAGCCGGCTCGGCGGCGGCGCGCCCGCGCACACGATCCGCACCCGGTCGCGTCCCGGCACCGGGCCTTCCCAGTCGGCCGCCGCGTCCACGACCGCCTTCCACACGGCGGGCGCCCCGCACATCAGGGTGACGCCGTGCTCGTCGACCCGGCGCAGGATCTCCGCGCCGTCGACCTTCCGCAGCACCACCTGCTTCACGCCGAGCCCGGCCATCACGTACGGCATGCCCCAGCCGTTGCAGTGGAACATCGGCAGCGTGTGCAGGTAGACGTCCCGCTCCCACACGCGCGTGTGCAGGCCGAAGGTCAGGCCGTTGACCCAGATGTTGCGGTGCGTCAGCTGCACGCCCTTGGGGCGGGCCGTCGTGCCCGAGGTGTAGTTGATCGTCGCCGTCGCGTCCTCGTCGGGCGCCGACCACGGGCGCGGCTCGACCCCGAAGCGCATGAGGCCGGTGTCGGTCTCCTCCCCGAGCACGAAGCGGTGCCGCGTCCTGACGCCCGCCAGGGCGGCGTCGAGCTCCGGGTCGACGAGCAGCACGGACGCGCCGCTCTGCTCCACGACGTACGCGACCTCCTCCGGCTTCAGCCGGAAGTTGACCGGTACGCAGATCCTCCCGCTCATCGGCAGCGCGAACAACAGCTCAAGAAGGCGGGCCGAGTTGTGGCTCGCCACCGCCACCCGCTCGCCCTCCCGCACGCCCAGCGCGTCGAACCCCGCCTGCCAGGCCCGCACCCGCTCGGCGAAGGTCCCGTAGGTCGTGGTGGGAACGGCCCTCGCGGGCTGATCCGGCTCGTCCACCACCGCCACGCCGTCGCGGAAGCCGAGCTCCGCCCGCTCCAGGAAGTCGGTGATCGTCATCGGTACACGCATCGGTGTCGCCTCTTCGCAGATAGGGGCCGGTCCCCGGCGTCGCCGTGGGATGCCGACCGTTTGACCCGAACGGCTAACGCGCCATCCAAACAGAGGAATTGGCCCCCGTCAGGACGGTGCCGATTCGGCCGGTGTGGTGGAGATGGCCGTCCTCGTCGCGGACGGCGAGGTCGCCGGTCCGGTAGTGGCCGCCGGCCACGCCCCGGCCGTCCGCTCCGGGGCACCGTGGTAAGCGGTCATCAGCCCCCCCGGGTTGGCGGCCGGGTCGAGAAGGATCTCGCCCGGGGCCGTGGGCGAGCACGCCCCAGGCACGTCCGACGGCCTCCGTGACCTCGCGGTCCGGCAGGCCCCCGAGGGACCCGGCCACGCGGGGCGTGGTGGCGGGGCGGGAGGTTCCGGGAGTGCAACAAGGCATCAGGGTGTCGTGGGCGAGGGAGACCTCGTCGGGCTCGAAGTCCTCCGGCGCGAAGACCTCGGGCTTGAAGACCTCCGACGCGAAGACCGTCGGCTCGAAGGCCTCCGGCTCGCGGGCGGACAGCTCGCACCCCAGCCGGTTCACCCCGTGGCCGCCGATCGAGACGCGGGTGTGGTCGCCGGGTACGCCGGCGGGGTCGAGGTGCGGGGAGAGGGGGACGCCGACGATCCGGTCGCCCTCGTCTCCGTACCGTCCTCCCGGACGAGGCGGAGAGCGGTGCGGTCGTTGCCCTCGGCGATGACGTCGAACCAGTCCAGCGCCCGGTCGAACCGGTCGGGGCGGGGCGCCACGAAGCCGGCGCGGGCGGCCTCGTACTCCTCGCGGTACCGGATCAGGAAGTCCCGGGCGGTCCGGAACTCCTCGGTGGCGCCGGCAGCCGTCATGCGTCCTCCTCGTTGCGGGACGGGGTCCGCCCATCGTGTAATCGGTCCCCCGGGTCCCACTACCCCCGTTCGGGGGTGAAGGAGGGGTGTTCTTCCGTGTCCGAGCGGATCGAAGAGGTGGAGCTGCGCGCCGCGCTGGTACGGCTGCGGCGCGGCAGCGGCCTGCCCGTGGTCTTCGGCGGCCTCGTGCCGGACGGCGGCCGTCCGCTGCGGATCGCCGAACTGCACGGGGCGGTCACCCCTGCGCTCCAGGGCCTCGTGATCTCCCCCGGCAACGGCCTGGGCGGCAAGTGCCTGGCCCTCGCCCGCCCGTGCGCGGTCACCGACTATCCGGAGGCCCGGCACATCACCCACGAGTACGACCTGCCGGTGTCGGCGGAGGGCCTGCGCTCGGTGATCGCGGTGCCGGTCGTCGTCCGGCGCCAGGTCCGCGGAGTCCTGTACGGCGCGCTGCGCGACGCGCTGCCCCTCGGCGACCGCGTCTTCGACGCGGCGATGGCGGCGGCGCGTGACGTGGAGCAGGCGCTGGTCGTACGCGCCGAACTGAACCGCCACGCCGGAACGCCGGAGCCGCCCCGCCCCGGCCCCGCCCCCGGCCCTGCCTGGGAAGAGGTCCGCCACGCCTACGGCGAGCTACGCGCCCTCGCCCCCCAGATCACGGACGAGGAGCTACGAGCCCGACTCCTGGCCGTCTGCGGCCGCCTGGAGTCGGCGACCGGCACCCCGCCCCCGCCGCCGGAATTGGCCCTGACCCCCCGCGAGACGGACGTCCTGGCGGCGGTCGCCTCCGGCGCGACGAACGCGACGGCGGCCCGCCGCCTGGGCCTACGCCCCGAAACGGTCAAGGGCTACCTGCGCTCGGCCATGCGAAAACTGGGCGCCCACACCCGCCTGGAGGCGGTGGTGGCGGCCCGCCGGGCCGGCGCGCTGCCGTAGGGGGCGGGCAGGTTCGCGTGGGGGCGGACGGGGTGACGGCGAGGGCGGACGCGCTGCCGCCGGACACGGACGCGCTGCCGCCGAAGGCGGGCGCGTCGCCGAAGGCGGGCGGGCTTACGTCCTGGCGCGGGAGGGCTGCCGGCCACACACAGACGCGGCGCGGCCGAAGGCGGGCGCGTCGCCAAAGGCGGGCGGGCTTACGTCCTGGCGCGGAAGGGCTGCCGGCCACACACAGACGCGGTGCCGCCGAAGGCGGGCGCGTCGCCAAAGGCGGGCGGGCTTACGTCCTGGCGCGGGAGGACTGCCGGCCGCACACAGACGCGGCGCCCCCAGAGCCGTACGCGCTGCCGCCGGAGGCGGGCGGGCTTACGTCCTGGCGCGGGAGGACTGCCGGCCGCACACAGACGCGGCGCCCCCAGAGCCGTACGCGCTGCCATCGGAGGCGGGCGCGGTGCCGCCCGAGACTCACGGGCTGCCGCCGGAGGCGGGCGGCTGGCGGCTTCCGCCAGGCACGGACCTACAGGCAGGCCGCACACAGGACGGCGGCGCCGCCGAAGCGTACGCGCGGCCACCGGAAGCGGGCGCGTGCCGCCGGAAGGGGCACGGCACCACCGGAGGAGCCGCCCGGCACCGCCGAAGGAGGCACGCGGCACCACCGGAGGAGGCGCGCGGCACCACCGGAGGAGGCGCGCGGCACCGCCGAAGGAGGGCCTCTGCCGCGCACACCCACCCGCGCGCTGCCGCCGCGTCGCTCAGCCCGCGCGGAAGACGACGTCGTACGCGTCGTCCTCCGGTGCGGTGAGGCGGAGGGTCCTTTCGGCCTCCTCCGTGAGGGCGGTGCGGGCGGCGCGGGTGAGGCGCTCGAAGGGTTCGACGGTCAGGGTCGTACGGCCCTTGGTCTCCTCCAGGAACCAGAGGCCGGCGAGGGTGCCGTCGAGGAGGAGGACGCGGTGGGCCTGGTTGCCGGTCCAGGTGCGTCCCTTCAGTTCGGCGGGGACGATCCGGGTGCGGTCGGCGTGCGAGAGGAGCAGGTTGTCGTACTCGGGCAGGAGGCGCGGCGGGGCGGGGGTGTCCTCGTCGGGCCGGGGCGCGTCGGGCAGGTCGAAGAGCTCCGTGCCGTGCTCGTCGCGCAGGACGAGGAGCCGGGGCCGGAGCCGTTCGAAGGCGGGCCGCAGGCGGGTGAGCCCGCACCAGGTCTGCATGTCCTTGACGGACGCGGGCCCGAAGGCGCCGAGGTAACGCAGTACGGTCTCGTCGATCCCGGCCGCCTCCTCGTCGCCCCCGCCGAACCACGCCCGGGTGGTGGTCAGCGCGACCTGCCCGCTGCGCCGCCACAGCCCGCGCGGAGTGACCTGCACCATCGGCAGCAGGCAGCGCGCGGCGACCGTGAGCGCGAGCGGATCCGCGTCCGGCCATTCCCGCAGCAGCCGTTCCCGCAGCTCCTTCACCGACCGGGCCCGCTCCTCGACGTACGCGGTCGTGACGGCGGCGAGCCGGTCGAGGTCGACGCCGACGAGCCCCTTCCGGAACCCCCTCAGCTCCCGCTCGACCGCCCCCGCCTGGACGAGCCGCCGCAGGCCGACGGCGTCCCGCGCGGTGTGGGTGTGCACGGTCGACCGCAGGGAGACGATCCGTGCGACCGCCCGGGACTCCATCAGGCCGGAGAGCTCCTCGGGCCGGAACGCGTCGAGCCGCGCGGCGAGGGCGTAGTACGGGGGCTTGGTGTTCTGCGCCTGAAGGCCGACCAGATGCCGCACGGCCTCCTCGACCCCGAGCTCCGAGGGCCGGAGCAGCAGCTGACGGGCGAGGGTCGCACGCCCCAGAGCGCGGCGCGAGAGCACGGGAAGGGAGTCCATGCGGGGACGCTACAGGCCATCGAGGACAGTTTCTGTCCTCAATCGCCGGAGGGGAGAAGGTCGGACAGGGGAGGCGGGCGGGGCGAGGGGCGAACCCGGCAGCACCATTACCACCCATATATCCTGATGACCGTCTCCTCCCCCGCCAAGATCCGGAAGGGTTCGAGGGCCCAGCAGCAGTCGACGGAGGTACGCATCGTGTCCGACCGCCGCCCCCGCGCGGCCCGCCGCCGCCACCCGGAGCCCGCACCGGCCCCCGGGGCCCCGGACCCCTCCGCCGAGGGGCCGAGCGTGATCCAGGCGACCCTGTACCGGGAGGGCCGCAAGGTGTCGTCGCCGGCGACGCTGGCGGAGACGTACCGGCAGCTGCGGGAACACCCGGACGGCATGGCGTGGATCGGCCTGCACCGCCCGACCGAGGAGGAACTCCACTCCCTGGCCGCCGAGTTCGACCTCCACGAGCTCGCCGTCGAGGACGCCCTGGAGGCCCACCAGCGCCCGAAGCTGGAGCGGTACGGCGACACCCTCTTCGTCGTCCTGCGCGCGGCCCGCTACCTGGACGCGCAGGAGGAGGTCGACTTCGGCGAGCTGCACGTCTTCGTGGGCCCCGACTTCCTCATCTCCGTCCGGCACGGCGCGGCCCCGGACCTGTCGGCGGTCCGCCGCCGCATGGAGGAGAACCCCGACCTGCTCGCCCTCGGCCCGGAGGCCGTCCTCTACGCCATCCTGGACGCCGTCGTGGACGGCTACGCCCCGGTCGTCGCCGGCGTCCAGAACGACGTCGACGAGATCGAGACCGAGGTCTTCGGCGGCGACCCGGCCGTCTCCCGCCGCATCTACGAACTCTCCCGCGAGATGGTCGAGTTCCAGCGCGCCACCCGCCCCCTCGTCGGCATGCTCCACGGCCTGATGGCCGGCTTCGCGAAGTACGGCACCGACGAGGAGCTCCAGCGCTACCTCCGCGACGTCGCCGACCACGTCACCCACACCAGCGAACGCGTCGACGGCTTCCGCCAGGCCCTCACGGACATCCTCACCGTCAACGCCACCCTGGTCACCCAGCAACAGAACGCCGAAATGCGCGCCCTGGCGGAGGCCGGCTTCGAACAGAACGAGGAGATCAAGAAGATCTCCTCGTGGGCCGCCATCCTCTTCGCCCCGACGCTCGTCGGCACGATCTACGGCATGAACTTCGACAACATGCCGGAGCTGCACTGGGCGGGCGGGTATCCGTTCGCGGTGGTGCTGATGGCACTGGTGTGCACGAGCCTGTATCTGGTGTTCAAGAAGAAGGACTGGCTGTAGTCGTCCCGCCTGGTGCGATGAGTTCGGACCAGAGCGTCGGCCTGCCGAAGGCCCGTGGCACGAGCACGTGGGTAGCCCGTACGTGACCGTGGTCCTGACCGTCGTCATCATCGCGACGGCGCTCACCGTCAACCTGATCGCCAACCAGGTCCGGCGCCGGCGCCGCGCGCCCGGCGGAGGGGCGGCGAGGAGGCGTCCGGCGGCGACCTGGTCCGCCCGCGCCTCCGAGGCGAGCCCGGCCATCCCGACGGCGTCCTACCGGGTCACGTGACGAGCACCGCCCCCTCACCCATCACTCATCACCCCATCACCCTTCCGGAATACCCCAGGGGGGTATATGGTTGTGATCACCGTCCAGCGCGGACGGCACGCGCCACGGCGCATCGACCTGGGGAGACGCATCATGAACAACCACGACGGACACGGTGCACACGGCGGGCACGGCGGCGGGCAGGCCGGTGGGCTGGCGGTCTCGGTGGACGGGTACACCCTCGTCGTCGACGCGGCGATCCTCGCCGCCGGTGCGCGGCAGCACATCGGGTTCCGGGTGATCGGGCCCGACGGGGAGCCGGTGACCGAGTTCGTCGCCGAGCACGAGAAGGAGCTGCACTTCATCGCCGTCCGGCGGGACACGGCCGGGTTCCAGCACGTGCACCCGGTGCGGGACGAGAAGGGCGCCTGGAGCACCGAGCTGGACCTGGAGCCCGGGGACTGGCGGTTCTTCGCCGACATCCACCCGGCCGGGCACGACGGCTCCCTGACGCTGGGGATCGACGTCGCGGTCGCCGGGCCGTACGACCCGCGGCCGCTCCCCGAGGCCGCCCGTACGGCGCGGATCGGCGCGTACGCCGTCACCCTCGACGGGGCGCTGGTGCCCGGCCGGGCGAGCGAGCTGACCCTCACGGTCAGCCGGGACGACCGGCCCGTCACCGACCTGGAGCCTTACCTGGCGGCCTACGGCCACCTCGTGGCCCTGCGCGTCGGCGACCTGGGCTACCTGCACGTCCACCCGGAGGGCCACCCCGGCGACGGGGTCACCGCGCCCGGGCCCGAGATCAGCTTCGTGGCGGTCGTGCCCTCGGCCGGCGCCTACCGCCTGTTCCTGGACTTCCAGCACGAGGGCGTCGTCCGCACCGCCGAGTTCACGGTGCACACCGCCGAGGTCGCGCCCTCGCACGGCGACCACCACCACCACGGACACGGCGACGCTCACCACGCCCATCACTGACCCGTCCGACGGGAGCCCCTGCCTCCATGCCCTCCGACAACTCCCCCGCCTGTACCCGCGGGGCGCGGCCCCCGCCTCATGCACACGGAAGGAAACCGCCATGCGCCTGTTCGCCCTCCGCGACTACCGCCGTCTGTTCGGCGCCCAGGTCATCGCCCTGTTCGGCACCGGGCTGACCACGGTGGCCCTCGGGCTCCTCGCCTACGACCTCGCCGGTCCGGACGCCGGCGCGGTGCTCAGCACCGCCCTGACCGTCAAGATGGTCATGTACGTGGTCATCGCCCCGCTGGCCGCCGCGTACGTCGACCGGCTTCCCCGCAGGATCTTCCTCTTCGTCCTCGACGTGCTCCGCGGCGCGGTGGTCCTGGCCCTGCCGCTGGTCACCGAGGTCTGGCACGTCTACGTGCTGATCGGCCTGCTCCAGGCCGCGTCCGCGGCGTTCACCCCGACGTTCCAGGCCGTCATCCCCGACATCGTCACCGACGAGTCCGCCTACACGCGCGCCCTGTCCGCCTCCCAGGTGGCGTCCACCATGGAGAGCCTGCTGAGCCCCGTCCTCGCGGCGGTCGCCCTGACGTTCCTGAGCTTCGACCGCCTGTTCCTGGGCACCTCCGCCGGGTTCCTGCTCTCCGCCGCGCTCGTCCTGTCGACGCGTATCCCCGACGCCCGCCCCAGCGGCCGCACCAGGGCGTGGGACAAGGCGGCGTCCGGGATCAGGACCTTCCTCGGGACGCCACGGCTGCGCGGCGTCATGGCGCTCAACCTGGTGGTCGCTGCGGCCGGTTCGATCGTCGTCGTCAACACGGTCAACCACGTGCGTGACGTGCTCGGGGGCACCGGGTCGGACGTCGCCTGGATGCTCGCCGCCTCCGGCACCGGCACCCTCCTGGCCGCCCTCGTCCTGCCCCGCGTCCTCGACCGGGTCGCCGCCCGCACGGTCATGACGACCGGGGCCGGGGTCCTCGCCGGTGCCACGGCCGCCGCCGCCGCGCTCGCCGCGGCCGGTCTCCTCACCTGGACCGCCACGGCCACCGTCTGGAGCGTCATCGGCGTCGGCATGGCCCTGGTCATCACGCCGACCGGCAAGGTCCTGCGCGCCTCGGTGGCGCGGAACGCGATCCCCGAGGCGTTCGCGGCCCAGTTCTCCCTGTCGCACCTGGCCTGGCTGGTCACCTATCCCCTCGCGGGGTGGCTCGGCACCAGCGCCGGCTTCGCCGTCACCTGGTCCGTCCTCGCGGCCCTCGCCGGGGCGGGGGCGGTCGGCGCCCTCCTCCTGTGGCCGCGCCACGAAGGACCCGGAACCCCGGCCGGGCTCACCGCGCCCGTCCGGGACCGGTCCACCCTGGTCAAGGCCGCCTGAACGCCCACGGTCGGGGGCCGGACTCCACGAGTCCGGCCCCGGCCGTGCGTCTCAGGCGCGGGCGGGGGCCGCGGCACCGAAGGAGAGCTCGAAGCGGTCGCACCGGATGCTGACGCCCGGGCACGCCGGCCGGTCGACGCCGGCGGGCAGGGGGTGGTTCCGGTCGTCCTCGTTCCGCTTCAGCCCGGCTTCCTCATGACACCCGGCGCGCCCCGGCCGCGGGCGCGAACCGGTGGCGGAGGTTGACCGCCGCCGCCCTGGCCACGGAGGCCGGGTTGAGGAAGCCCAGCGGGCCGATCAGACGCGCGGAGAAGAAGTACATGTGCCGGGCGGCGCCCTCGTCCCGGGCGGCGGCCGAGAACATCAGGCGCTCCATCGGGTTGAAGGGGCGGGAGCGGGCGAAGTCGACGGCGATCTGCTGGTGGGGGCGGAGCCGGCGGCGGTGGGTGCGGGAGTAGGCCGCGAGGGAGCGGTCGAGGTCGCCGCGGCCGGTCGCGGCGGGGGCGACGGCCTCGGCCAACCAGTGCGCGGTCTGGAACGCCCAGCCGCAGCCGGTGCCCCACAGAGGGTCGCCGGTCAGGGCGGCGTCGCCGACGAGGGCGAGGCCGGGGGCGGTGGGCTCGCGGGTGACCAGCGGGTGGTCGACCATGCCGATGATCTTCGAGACGCGTTCGGCGGAGTCCAGGGGCGGCGCCTCGGGCAGGGCCCGGACGAAGGCCTCGAAGGCGCCCTCCAGGTCCTCGCGGAAGGCGGGGAGGTGCTTCTTGTCGGGGACGACGGCGAGGACCGTGACGCCGTCGTCGTTGGGGAACGAGTACGCCATGTCGGGTTCGAGGAACCAGGTCTGGCCGATGCCGCCGGGCAGCGGGAGGTTCCGGTAGTGGGCGAGGTAGCCGAAGCGCCTGTTCTCGTGCCGCCGGGTGGGGATCCCGGCGAGCCGGGCGACGGCCGAGTCCTTGCCGTCGGCGCCGACCACGAGCCGGGCCCGCAGCTCCCGCTCGCCGCCGCCCTGTGCGGTGGCCCGCACGCCGGCGGTCCGGCCGCCTTCCTGGAGCAGCCCGGTCACCTTGTGGCCGAGGAGCAGGTCGACGCCGGGGGTCGCCGCCGCGCGGGACCTGAGGAGCGGGTCGAGGGTGGAGCGGCGGACGTTGTACGCGTACGGGAGCTCGGGTCCGCCGGGCGCCGCCTTCGGCACGATCCACCCCCAACGGGTGTACCAGCGGGCTTCGTTGCGTACGGCTCCGGCCTTCTCCAGGTCCGGGACGAGGCCCAGCTCGTCGAGGACCGGGTAGGCGCAGGCCGTGATGGCGTGGGTGCAGAGCACCTTGTACGCCTCCGGGTCCGAGTGGCGCTCCAGGAGCGCGACCCGGGCCCCGCGTCGTGCGAGCAGGATCGCCGCGGTGCAGCCGGCGAGGCTGGCGCCCACGACGACGACGTCGTAGCCGCCCTCGCCCGTGGGCCGTTCCGATGCCCATGCCGACGCCGACGCCGTGGTGTCGGTCTCCGGCTCGTTCTCCGGCTCGTTCTCGGGCTCGTTCTCGGGCTCGTTCTCGGGCTCGTCCATGCGCTGATCGCCCCCCCTGGGTCGGTGGAAGTCCACTCCTGTCAGGGGCATGACCTCACTGTCAAGGGGGCGGCCCGCGTGTGTACGAGCCCTGTCGCCCGGCACCGGGGCGGCCCGGCTCAGTCGATCGTCCAGCGCTGGCGGGCGCTGCCGGTGTCCGGTTGCTGGGTGACCTGGGCTCCGTTGCCCGAGGAGGCGGTGGTCAGGAGGAGGCCGCTGCGGACGGAGGCGACGGTGGTGGTGCCGTCGGGGAGCGTGGTGAGGGTCCAGCGCTGGTTGGCGCCGCCGTGGCAGGTCCACTGGATGACCCGGGCGCCGGCGGCGGTGGAGCCGCCCTCGACGTCCGCGCACTTGCCGGAGGAGACGTTGCGCAGCTCGTGGCCTCCGTCGGCGTGCGGGGTGAGGGTCCACTTCTGGTTGGCGCCGCCGTTCGGGGTCCAGGTGACGAGCCCGGTGCCGTTCGCGGTGCTGCTGTCCGGGTTGTCGAGGGCCTTGCCGCCGGTGGTGAGGGTGGCCGTCCGGGGGGCGGCGCCGACCGGGGTGAGGGTGAGGGTCTGCTCGGCCGCCGTCCGGCCGGCGCCGACCGGGCTGCCGCTGGTGTCGGTCCAGCTGCGGGCCGGGGTGGTCTCGGCGGTGCGGGCGGCGGTGGCGGAGAGGCCGAGGACGAGCCCGCTGTGGCGGTTGACCAGCTTGTACGTGCCGGTGGGGGTGTTGTCGGCGGCGGAGGCGCCGGGGAGGACGAACCAGTCCTGGCCCGCGCCGGAGGCCGCCGCCGTGACCGTGGGTTTCGTGCCCCACGCGCGCGTGGCGGCGCCGTTCGCGGCGACTCCGAGCAGACCGCCGGTGGCGGCGTTGGCGATGCGGTAGGAGCCGTCGCCCTTGGCGGTGAAGGTCCAGTGCTCCAGGGCCGATCCGGTGGCGGCCGCCGTGGACGTGGTGGCGGAGCCGCCGGACACCTGGGCGAGGACCCGGCCGCCGCCGGCGGCGATCCGGTAGGCGCGGCCGGTGTCGACGGGCGCCGCGGGCTCGTTCGTGCCGATGCTCAGGTTCACGTACTCCCCGCTGGCGCCGCCGGAGCAGCCGAAGGAGCAGTAGGCGCGGAAGTCCCTGCCGACGATGCCGGAGGAGGTGAGGTTGCCGGCGTCGAGGAACCAGCGGTACCAGGACGCGGTCCGGTAGGCGCCGGTGTCGCCGAGCCGGAACCACTTCTGGGTCGTCAGGTCGGCGGTGGCGTACAGCTCCTGCGGGGCGTTGCCGCTCTGGTCGACGGCCTGCGGTTCGCCGATGTAGAGGCCGAGGTGGGCGTTGTAGGTGATGTCCATGACGAAGAGCGGGGAGGTCGCGGGCGTCAGGCCCGCGGCGACCTGCTGGGCGACGGTGCCGGCGTTGGCGGGGTCGTACTCCTTCGCGGTGGGCACGTAGCCGGTGGTTCCGGTCGCGCCGACCGGGACCATGGTGGACTCCCGGCCGCCGACACCGGGCTGGGTCCAGGCGCCGTCGTACCACTTGCGCCAGGAGCCGGGCGCCATCTTCCCGGAGATCGGGGCGCGGGCGACGTGCCCGTAGAACGCGGCCCAGCCGCCGCCCTTGTTGACGATCCGGGAGCCGTAGAAGGCGTAGAAGTAGCCGGAGGCGGTGTCGACGAAGAGCCGGGGGTCGCCGGTGCCGTAGTGGTACGTCTGCTGCGGGAAGGCGGCGGTGTCGCCGCGGTCCGTGCTGTACGGCGAGGTGATGACGTGGTCCTTGATGCTCCACGTCCGGCCCTGGTCCCTGGAGACGGCGTAGTCGATGCCGTCGTAGTGGATGCCGTCGGCGAAGGGCTGAGGGGTGAACTCGTTGTGGACGAGGCCGTACCAGTCGCCGGTGTCCGGGTCGACCCACATGCCGGTCAGGTCGCAGTAGTTGCGGTGGGCGTAGCCGCTGCCGGTGGGGGCGGGGGTGGACTCGACGCCGGTGACGCTGTTGTTGCAGCGCCAGGTGGTGTCGTTGTTGCGGTCGGCGGAGTTCGCCGGGTTCACCGCGTCGCTGATCGCGGCGGAGCGGTTGGCGGAGTCGAAGTCGGTGCCGGTGTAGAAGGTCCACTTGCGGGGGTCGTTCGTCCCGTAGAGGGCGTGCGCCTGCTGGTAGTAGAAGGTGCCGTCCTTGTCGACGTAGGGACTGGCGGGGGTGTCGTCGGGCCGGTTCCAGGTGCCCTTGGCGCCGACGGTGACGGTGTAGGTGGCGGAGGCGGAGGCAGGTGTGGGGGCGGAGGCAGGTGTGGGGGCGGAGATGGGGGCGGGGGCGGCGAGCGCCGCGCCGCCGGAGACGGCGAGGGCCGCCGCGACGAGCGTGCTCACGAATCTGGTGCGCGGAAGGTGCACGAGTACTCCCTGGGTGGAGGAGTCGGGCCGCTGACGGCTCGGACCCTAGGGCTCATTTGACCGGTAAAACAAGAGCCCTGCGTCCAGCGACTCGCTTTCTCTACAAGGGAGTTGACTGACCGAGGACCGCGCGGGAAGCGGCGCCGACGCCTTGACCGCAGGTGAGGCCCCGGTTACGTTGCGAGCCGGGCGGGAGCGACGGGCGGGGCGGGGGCGACGGGGCGTCATGGTCACCATGCAGGACGTGGCGGAGCGGGCCGGCGTCACCAAGCAGACCGTCTCCAACGTCGTCACCGGGCGGGTGGCGGTGCGCCCGGCCACGGAGGCGCGGGTCCGTGCCGCGATCGCCGAGCTCGGCTACGTACCGAATCTGGTGGCCCGTTCGCTCGCCACCGGCAGCAGCCGCACCGTCGGGCTCTTCGTGCCGACCGTCTCCGTGCCGTTCTACGCGGACGTGGTCGAGGAGGTCGAGGACGCCCTGGAGGAGCGGGGGTACCGGCTGCTCCTGTGCACCACCCGCCTCGACGGTGAGCGGGCCCGGCGCCATCTGGCCGCGCTCGCCAGCCGCTCCGTCGACGCCCTCCTGATCGCCGGCGACCAGGACCTCACCGGCCATCTGCCGCTCCTCGCGGACGCCCGCTTCCCGGTGGTGCTCTGCGCCTGGGAGGCGGCGCTGCCGGACGGCTTCCCGGTCGTCACGGTCGACTACGAGCACGGCGGCCACCTCGCGGGCCGGCATCTGCGGGCGCTCGGGCACGAGCGGGCGCTCGTACTCGCCAGCCCCGCGCACACCGTCCGCGCCGCCGGATTCCGGCGGGCCTTCCGCGAGGACGGCGTCGAGCTGCCCGACGACGCGGTCCGGACGGCGGCGGAGCCCACCTTCCGGGGCGGGTTCGCCGTCGCGCTCGACGCCCTGCGGGACCGCCCGGAGACCACGGCCGTCTTCGCCACCCACGACGTCCTCGCGGTCGCCGCCGTGGAGGCCGCCCGCTCGCTCGGCCGCGCCGTCCCCGACGACCTGTCCGTGGTCGCCCACGACGACACCCCCGCCGGGCTGCTCTCCGGCACGGCCCTGACCAGCGTCACCCTCCCCAAGCGGGCCATGGCCCGGCAGGCCGTCGACCTCGCCCTCGCCCCCGCCGCCCCCGGCACCGCCGTCTCCCGCCTCCTCCTGCCCACCCTCACCCCGGGCGACAGCACCGCGCCGGCGCGGTGACGGGGGCCGGGGTCACGCGCCTCGCGGCTCCTGGATCCGGTCGGTGCCGAGCCGGCGGGCGAGGGTCGGTTCCCGGGCGAGTACGGCTCCGATGGTGAAGGCGAAGGTCAGCGCGGCGCAGACGACGATCAGCCAGGACAGCAGGGTGAGGACCAGGCCGAGGGAGCCGTACTCGGCGAGGGCCCGGTTGAGCGCGCCCGGCATGTAGAGGCCGGCGGTGACGCCGAGCGCGGTGGAGGAGACGGCGCCGAGCAGTGCCCCGGGCAGCAGCGGCAGCCAGGGGACGCGGTTGGCGAGCAGGAGGTGCTGGGTCCAGAGCCAGACACCGGTGGCGACGACGAAGAAGAGCGGGACGCCGAGCCAGGCGCCTGCGCCGAAGCCGTCCCGGATCGGCGCCTGCAGGAACACGACGACGACCAGGGCGAGCAGCCAGACCGCCCACCGCCAGGCGGCGATCCGGGTCCCGGCCTTGGGCAGGCCCCAGGCGCGCTCGCAGACGCGGGCCATGGCGCGGCTGAAACTGGTGGCGGAGACCAGGGCGACGAGGGCGCCGACGGCGCCGGTGGTCTCCCGCACCGTGTCGTCGGCAGTGCGGTCGAAGACCTGCTGGAGCTCCTGGTCGGCGGCGCCGGTGAGGCCGAACATGGCGCGCAGCGACTCGCGGAGCTGGTCGCGCACCGGGGCGGGGGCGAAGGCGGCGAGGGCGAAGAGGAGCGGGATCGCGGCCAGGAAGGCCTGGGCGGCGAGGCGGGTGCCGGCGTCGAGGAGGCTGCCGCCGACGAGCCGTTCGGCGACCTCGGCCAGGACCGGGAAGCGCCGCTCGGCACCGGCGCGCAGGCTCCGCAGCCGGTTCACCCACGACATAGCGCCGCCTCCCGCCCCGCCTCGCCGGTCCTCCGGCCATGAGACGCCGCCGCCGCTCCCTCGGCCATCCGGCGGCGGCCGAACGGGCGGCTCACGGCTCCCGGCAGCGGGACAGCGAGCCCGCCTTGTACGGACAAGGAAAAGGACGAGCAGCAGGCTGAAGCCGATCGGCGCGGCGGGACGAGGACGAGCGCGCCGCCGGAGGCGAGGACCTGGAGCGGCGGCGGCAGTTCCCGCTCGGCCATGGTGATCCGGGCTCGGCGCTGGGCGGCGACGTCGTCGAGATGGGCGACGGCCTCCTCGTGGAACACCTCCTCGCGGGCGCCCTCCGGCCCGTACGCCCGGAGCACCTCGAAGGCCTCGACGAGGCTGCGCTCGGTGGCGCCGTAGTGCGGCACGCCCGCGCGCGTCAGCGGCCACTGCTCGTCGACGACGGCGTGGACGTACTCGCTCGGCGCGGCGTCGAGCCCGGCGCGGACGGGCGGAGGGAGCGGGCGCGCGGCCCCCGGACCACTCCCGAGGCGTACGCCCCCGGCGCAGGGGGACACCGCACACCATCGGGTGACGCGGCCGGACGGCCCGGTGGCCACCGCGGGAGTACGGCGGTCACCGGGCCGGGCGGGACGGAGCGGGACGGACGAGGCGGGGCGGGACGGGGCGGGACGGAGCGGAACCCGACGGGGTCGGGTCAGGCGAGCCGGGCGAGGAGGTCGGCGAAGAGTGCGGGCCGGTTCCAGTACCCGACGTGCGAGGTGGGCAGGGTGTGCACGTCGAAGGGGTGCTCGGGGGTGAGTTCGTCCGCCTTGCGGATCATGTGGTCCTGGACGGCCGGGGTGAGGCCGCGGTCGGCGGAGAGGCGGACGTAGGTGTGGGGGACGGTGCGCCAGACCTCGGGCCGGATCAGCGCGGCCGGTTCCAGGACGGCGTGGTTCTCGTCCGCGTCGAGGGTGTCGAGGAAGTGGCGGAAGAGGGGGTCGGGGGCGTCGGCCATGATGGCGGCCTTCAGCGCGGCGAAGGTGTCCGGGTCGGCGTGGGCGCGGCGCCAGTCGAGGCGGACGACTCCGGGGTCGCCGTCCGGGACCTCGCGGGGGACGGCGATGCGGGCCGCGGCCGCGTCGAGGAGGTTGTCGTCGACGACGTCCCACGGCCCGGTGAGCATGGCGGGGTCCGCGAGGCAGAGCGCCGAGAGGTAGACGACCCGGTCGACGAGCTCGGGGGCGGCGTTGACGACGGCGGTGAGGGTGAGCCCGCCGAGGCTGTTGCCGGCGAGGACGACGGGGCCGTGGGCGGCGAGCCTCCGCAGGACGCCGACGACGTGCCGGACGTTGTCGGCGAGGGTGACGCCGCTCATCGGGGAGGGCTCGCGGGTGAGGCCGGTGCGGTCCGCGCCGGGCCGGTGGTAGGCGGCGGGGCCGGTGGCCGTGTCCCCGTGACCGGGCAGGTCTACGGCGTACGAGCGGTGCCCGCGCAGGGCCAGTTCGTTGCGGAGCGGGGTCCAGGCACGGGCGTTGCTGGAGCCGCCGTGCACGAACACGAAGGTGGGGCGCCGGTCTGAGCGCATGGGAGGAATCCTCGTCATCCTGAGGCGAAACGGTGGACGCGTGGACCTCGGGGACCGGCGGGCGCACCGGCGCGCGGGAACGCACGGCGTCGCGCCCGTGCGGGCGCGCCGGTGTGCGGGCGCGGGCCCGGCCGGGACCGTGGTCAGCGCGCGGAACGGAGCCGGATCGCGCGGAAGTTCCGGACGACGGAGCACATGGGCGCGACCGTAGCAGCCCTCCCCCGGCCCGCCCACGGGTTTTCGGGCTGATAACTTCTACAGCACTGTAGAAGTTCGACCGAGGGAGTGAGAGCCGACGATGGCGCTGTGGGACCGGATCAAGGAGTCCGCCTCGACCATGCAGACCCGGCTGACCGCGCGGAAGAACGAACTGACCAGCGGCGCCTTCCGGGACGCGAGCATGGCGATGTGCGCGCTGGTCGCCGCGGCCGACGGGCGCGTGGACCCGGCCGAGCGGCAGCGGGTGGCCCAGCTGATCGCCGCCAACGAGGTGCTGCGGAACTTCGACGCGGTCGACCTCCAGCGGCGCTTCGACGCCCAGCTCGACCGGCTCGCCGCCGACGTCGACTTCGGGAAGGTCGCCGTCCTCCAGGAGGTCGCCAAGGCGGCGAAGAAGCCGGCCGAGGCGCGGGCCGTCGTCCAGATCGGCATCGTCATAGGCGGCGCGGACGGCCACTTCGACCCCACCGAGCGGGCCGTCGTCCGGGAGGCCTGCTTCGCCCTCGGCCTGCCCCCGCACGAGTTCGACCTCTGAACCGCGGGGCCCGCCCCGCACGAGTGCGACCGCTGAGCGGCGGGCGCTCCCCGGACGGTGCTCAGAGCGGGGTCGCCGCCTTGAGGACCGCGTAGAGCGTCAGCGCCGAGTTGGCCGAGGAGAGGGCCGAGACGGTGACGCCGACGACCGCGCCCCACAGGGCGACGCCGACGGCGGTGCCGGCCGGCGGCCAGGCGCGCGGGGCGGGCGGCGGCGCGAGGAGCGCGGCGACCCGGCGCGGCACGGGCCCGGCGACGGCGAAGCCCGGCAGGGCCGCGGGCCGCGGGCCCCCGGGGGCCAGGGCCGCCCGCCCGATCGCCCGCGCCACCACGCGCCGGCTGCCGACCCGTACGGCCGCCTCCTCGTCCGCCCACCGCTCGGCCGAGTACGTGACGGCCGTACGCAGCGGGCGCAGGAACGGATTGGCCGCCGCGGCCAGGTGCGCCACGAGCAGCAGCCGGTCGTGGCGCCCCGTCAGATGCGCCCGCTCGTGGGCGAAGAGGGCCCGCCGCTCGGCCGGGCCGAGCAGGGCGAGCATGCCCCGGCTGACCACGATCCGCCCCCGGGAGCGGCGCGCCGCCGCCGGCAGGGCGTACGCGTACGGCTCCGGGTCCGGCAGGACCGCGACCGGCGTGTCCCGCAGCCCGGCGAGCGCGCGGGCGGCCCGCCGGCGGACGCTCCGGTGGCGCAGCAGCACCCGGCCGCAGACGGCGACCAGCGCGAGGAGCGCCGGGATCGCCGCCCGGCCCGCGATCTCGTCGTGGGGCAGGGCGGCCCGCACCTCCGGGTCCGACCAGGCGTCGGGCAGCGGGTTGCCGGGCAGTTGGGCGGTGCCCACGACCATGAGGAGGGCGAGGCAGAGCGTGCTGCACACGGCGAGCACGGCGGCGACGGCGGTGAGCAGCCGGGTCGCGGCGCGCGGGTGGAGGTGGTGCTCGGCGAGGCGCGCGATCGGCCACGCGGTCAGCGGCAGCACGAGCGGCAGGAAGACGAAGACGCCCACGGTGTCACTCCCCTCCCGCCCCGTCGCCTTCCCCTTCCGCTTCCGCTTCCCCCACCGCTTCCGCTTCCCCTTCCGCTCGGGCCAGCAGCTCCCTCAGGAGCTGTTCGTCGGAGGCGGGGAGGGTGGTGACGAAGCGGGCGAGGACGGCCTGCCGGTCGCCCTCGCCGTCGAGCAGCCGGCGCATGCGGAGCGCGGCGAGCCCGGCCTCGTCGGCGACGGCGGTCCACTCGAAGGAGCGGCCGACGCGTTCGCGGGCGACGGCGCCCTTGGCGTGGAGGCGGGTGAGGATGGTGATGACGGTGGTGTACGCGAGCCCCCCGCCGAGCCGTTCCCGCACCCGGCCCGCGGTGACCGGCCCCCCGGCGGCCCGCACCGCCGCGAGGACCTGGGCCTCCAGCTCGCCCTGGCCGCGCCGGCGCGCGGTACCGCCGGCGGGTCCCGCGCCTTCGGCGTCCCGCTTCTTCATCCCTCGTCCGCCTTCCCGTTCCCGGCCGCTCGTCCGGGCCACCCGGGTGCCGTTCATCGTTCGGGGGGCGACCCTACCCGGTCCTTCTACGCCCCTGTAGATTGACGCGGGTCAGGACCCCCGTCCCGTCCACCGCCAGGAGTGTCGTCCCATGTTCGGTCTGAGCGAGATCGCGATCCTGCTCGTCGTCGTCGCCCTGATCGTCGGCGCGAAGAAGCTGCCGGAGCTGGCCCGCAACGCCGGCAAGGCCGCCCGGATCCTCAAGGCGGAGGCGCGGGAGATGAAGGCCGACGGCACCCGGCAGGAGCCGGCGGCCACGTACACCGTCAAGGAGACCCCGGCCGCCGCCGAGAAGCGCTGACCGGAGACGTCAGACGGCGGGGAGCGGCTCGGCGACGGACGCCAGGTAGCGGGCGTACTCGTCGAGCGCGGCCAGCGCCTGCTCGTCGTCGCGGTCGATCAGCCAGGTGAGGGTGAGGCCGTCGAGGACACCGAGGCCGTGCCGGGCGAGGACCTCCAGGTCGACGGTCCAGGCGAGTCCGGCCGCCCGCGCCATCGACTCCAGGTGGGCGCGGTTGACGTCCAGGTAGTGCCGGTACTGACGGCGGGCCAGATCGGCGAGGCCGGGGCGGCGCAGCGCGTACTGGGTGAGCTCGTACGTGACCAGGTGCTCGTCCGGGCGGGCCAGGACCTGCTCCCAGTAGGCGTGGAGGACGGCGCGGACCTTCTCGAAGGGCGTGGCGCCCTCGGGGTGCGCGAGGCCGGCCGGCGGGAGGTTCCGCTCCATGATCCGCTCGATGACGGTCTGGAACAGCTCTTCCTTGGAGCGGAAGCAGTAGTGGAAGGCGCCGAGCGGCACCCCGGCCTCCGTGACCACGGCCCGGGTGGTGGCCTTGCCGACCCCGTCGCGGATCATGACCCGGATCGCCGCCTCCGCCAGCTGCTCGCGGCGCTCGGCGGCGGAGAGTCGGGGCATGGCGCGGGCTCCTCGGGGAGGGAAGGGTCGTCGGGCCGGGTCAACGTACCGCAGGGGAACGCGTCGTCCCCCTGCGGGAACGTCTCGACGTCTAGAGGAACGCCATCCCCTCACCCCGGTAGGTGGGGACGGCGTCGACGATCCGGTCGTGCTCCACGAGGTGCAGGGTGTCGACGCGCTCGCACAGCTCGCCCGCCTTGGCGTGCCGGAACCAGACGCGGTCGCCGACCCGGAGGGTGTCGGCCGCCGGTCCGGTCAGCGGGGTCTGCACCTCGCCCGCGCCCTCGGCGCCGAGCATCCGCAGCCCGGCCGGGTGGACGGGGACGGGGAGCCGGTCGGGGCCGGGCGCGCCGGAGGCCGTCCACCCGCCGCCGAGGACGGTGACGTGGCCGGGGCCGGGGCGGCGGACCACGGCGAGCGCGAAGAAGGCGGCGGGCAGCGGGCTGAAGCCCCGGTAGTGGTCGAAGAGGGCGGGGGCGTAGAGCCCGGAGCCGGCGCCGAGTTCGGTGACGGCGGGCTCGGCGGAGGTGGACTCCAGGCTGCCGGTGCCGCCGCCGTTCACGAACTCCAGCGGGGCCACCTCCCGCACCGCGCGGACGGCGGTTGCCCGGCGGGCGCGCAGCTCGCGGGCGGAGAGCTGCTGGACCACGCGGACGGCGGCGCGCATCGGCCGGGCCTGGGTCGGCTGGTCGTCGCCGACGCCCGCGATCTGGCCCTCGTACGCCATGACGCCGACGAGCCGCAGCCGCGGCCGGGCGACGACGGCGCGGGCCAGCGCCGCCGCCTGCGCGGGGGCGTGCAGCGGGGAGCGGCGCATGCCGAGGTGGACGCGGCCGCCGAGCAGCCGGAGGGAGGCGTCGAGGTCGAGGCAGACGCGCACGGGCGGCCCCGAGGGGCCGATCGCCGTGGTCAGGAGGTCGAGCTGTTCGGGCGAGTCGACCATGACGGCGACCCGGGCGGCGGCGTCCTCGTCGGCGGCGAGGCGGCGGAGCGCGTCGGTGTCGGCGGTGGGGTAGCCGACGAGGACGTCGACGGCGGGGTCCCGGGCGGCGAGCCAGAGGGCCTCGGGGAGGGTGAAGGCGAGGACGCCGGAGAAGCCGGGGCGGGCCAGGACCTCGTCCATGAGGGCGCGGCAGCGGAGCGACTTGCTGGCGAGGCGGATCGGTTTGCCGCCGGCGCGGCGGGCCATCTGGGCGGCGTTGGCGCGCAGGGCGCCCAGGTCGACGACGGCGAAGGGCGGCTGGAGGCCGGCGGTCGCCTTCTCCAGGTCGGCGAAGCCGGCGGGGCGCGGGGCGGACACGGCGGCGGCTGCGTTGTCGGGGCGGGCGCTTGCCATGGTGGCGGCCTTTCGTGGACCTGTTCGGGGACCTGCGGACCGGTCCGTGGACTTGCTCGGGGGCCTTCGGACCTGTCCGTGGACCTGCTCGGGAACCTGCGGACCGATCCGTGGACCTGCTACGGGGACGTACGCGGTCTCCGCGGGGCCGGGGCCGGGGCCGGGGCCGGCGGCGACGCCGTCACGGTCTCTTGGTCGTCCGTCCAAGTCAAGACTCCGCGGCCCTTGACTTGGACGCTTGTCCAAGTCCACCCTTCCGGACAACGAGAACCGGCGGTAACCCGCCACCGGCCGGGGTGGACCGCCCGCCCGGCAGCCCCGCCCGCCCCGGCAGCCCGCCCGACCACCCGACCGCCCGCCCCGAAGGGACCGCCCGGCATGAGCAGCAGCGAGAACGGCGCCGTCTGGCGCAACTGGGCCGGGAACGAGGAGGCCCGCCCCCGGCGGGTGCTGCACCCGGCGAGTACCGAGGACGTCGCGGCGGCCGTGAAGGACGCGGTGCGGGACGGGCTGCGGGTCAAGGCGATCGGCTCGGGCCACTCCTTCAGCGGCGTCGCCGTCGCCCCCGGCGTCCAGCTCCGCCTCGACCGCCTCGACCAGGCCGTCTCCGTGGACGCGGAGACCGGGCTCGTCACCGTCGGCGCCGGCATGCCGCTGTGGAAGCTGAACCCGCTGCTCGCCTCGCACGGCCTCGCCCTGGAGAACATGGGCGACATCGACCGGCAGACGGTCTCGGGCGCGATCTCCACCGGCACCCACGGCTCCGGCGTCCGCTTCGGCGGCATCGCCACCCAGGTGCGGGCGCTCGAACTCGTCCTCGCCGACGGGTCGGTGACGGTCTGTTCGGAGACGGAGCGGCCGGAGCTCTTCGCGGCGGCCCGGGTCGGCCTCGGGGCGCTCGGCATCCTCACCAAGGTCACCCTCCAGACCGTCCCGCTGTACGCCCTGCACGCCCGCGACGCCTCGATGCCGGTGGCGGAGACCCTCGGCCGGCTCGACGAACTCGTCGCGGACAACGACCACTTCGAGTTCTTCTGGTTCCCGCACAGCGAGACCACGCTCACCCGCCGCTTCCGCCGACTGCCCGGCGACACCCCCCTCTCCCCCCTCGGCGACCTCTCCCGGCGCCTGGACGAGGCCGTGAGCGGTCCCGCCTTCGAGGCGCTGAACCGGCTCGGCACCCTGGTGCCCCGCCTGGTGCCGCCGATCACCCGCTTCGCCGCGCGCGCGATGTCCTCCCGGACCTGGACGGACCACGCGTACCGGATCTTCGCCTCGGTCCGCGACGTCCGCTTCCACGAGGGCGAGTTCGCGATCCCCCGCGCCCACGCGGCGGAGGCGCTGCGCGAGCTGCGGAAGTGGATCGACGCCCACGGGGAGCCGGTGTCGTTCCCGCTGGAGGTCCGCTTCACCGCCGCCGACGACATCTGGCTCTCCACCGCACAGGGCCGGGAGAGCTGCTACATCGCCTTCCACCAGTACCACCGGATGCCGTACCGCCGGTACTTCGACGCCTGCCAGCGGATCCTGGGCTCCTACGGCGGCCGCCCGCACTGGGGCAAGATGCACGACCTCGGCGCGGCGGAACTGCACCCCCGCTACGAGCACTTCGACGACTTCGTGGCCCTCCGGAACTCCCTCGACCCCTCCGGCGTCCTCTCCAATCCGTACCTCGACCGCGTCCTCGGGGCGCCTCCGGCGGCAGGCTGACCTCGGCGCCGGGCGGTGGCACACTGGCCCGGTCTGCCGAAGGAGTACCACCGTGTCCGTGATCCAGCGCCTGCGCACCGCCGTCCGCCGGACCTATCGCCGCACCGTGGACCTGAGCCACCCGGCGCGCTCGCCGCTCGGCAGCGCGGTCGTCAACTGCGTGGTGTACGCCGACGGCGTGCGCCGCACCGTCCGGGGCGGCGGCGCGGACGAGGCGCTGCGGCATGTGCGGCGCACCGGCGACGGCTTCGTGTGGATCGGCCTGCACGAGCCGGCGGAGAAGGAGTTGACCGTCCTCGCCGAGCTCTTCGGACTGCACCCGCTGGCCGTCGAGGACGCCGTCCACGCCCATCAGCGCCCCAAGATCGAGGAGTACGACGGCGTGCTCTTCGCCGTCCTGAAGACGGTCCGGTACGTCGAGCACGAGGAACTCACCGCGACCAGCGAGGTGGTGGACACCGGCGAGCTGATGGCCTTCGTCGGACCCGACTTCGTCATCACCGTCCGGCACGGCGGGCACGGCTCCCTCGGCCCCCTGCGCGAGGCCCTGGAGGAGCTGCCCGAGCAGCTGGTCAAGGGCCCGTCGGCGGTGCTGCACGCCGTCGTCGACCACGTGGTGGACGACTACCTCGCCGTCACGGACGCGGTGCAGACCGACCTCGACGCGATCGAGAACGCGGTCTTCTCCGCGCAGGCCGACCGCCGCGACGCGGGCCGGATCTACCAGCTCAAACGGGAGCTGCTCGAACTGCGCCGGGCCGTCGCACCGCTCGCCCGCCCGCTGACGGCGCTCGCGACCCGGCCGATGCCGCTGGTGGACCCGGAGATCCGGGCGTACTTCCGGGACGTCACCGACCACCTCTCCCGCGTGACCGAGCAGATCGCCTCGTACGACACCCTGCTCGACTCCGTGCTGCAGGCGCACCTGGCGCAGGTGACCGTGGCGCAGAACGAGGACATGCGGAAGATCACCGCGTGGGCGGCGATCGTCGCCGTGCCGACCATGGTCTGCGGGGTCTACGGCATGAACTTCGACCACATGCCGGAGCTGGGCTGGACCTACGGCTACCCGGTGGTCCTCGGGGTGATCGCGGTGGCCTGTTACGTCATCCACCGCGGCTTCCGGCGCAACGGCTGGCTGTAGCCGTACCGGTGCGAGACGGCCGACGGCCGACGGCCGCCCGTGGGATCTTGACGGTTCCCAGACGCGCCGGCGCGGATGCGGGAGGGCCTGTCCGACACGGGCAGGGGCAGACCCTCGCGGCCGACCGCTCTCCCCCGCCGCCACGACCGTGCTCGTCCTGCGCGGCGGATATGAGAGGTTTGCTCCGTTCATCCGATCGGCGGGCGGCGGAGAGGTACGGCACGGCATGGCACGGTGGGACGGGACGGGGACGGCGACGGGCCCCGGAGGGGACGCGCGGTCGGCGGACGACGAGGCCCGCTGGTTCCGGGTCCTGCTCCACACGGGCTTCTTCCTGCTGCTCGGCTCCTCGCTGACCCGCTTCCTGATGCGGCACACCGGCGAGGGGATCGCCCCCTGGGTGGTCGCCCTCGCCGCCGGACTCGCGGTGCTGTACGTGGCCGAGCCCGCGCTCGCCGCCGACCGGAGCCGGCGCCACCTGTGGCTCGGTGCCTGCACGGCGACGTGGATCGCGCTGGTCTTCCTCGCCCCGAGCTTCGCCTGGTGCTCGATCCCGCTCTTCTACCTCGGCCTGCGCAATCTGCGTCCGCCGGTCGCGGCCTGTTTCATCGGGCTGCTCACGGTCGTCTCGGTCACCGCGCAGCTGCGCCTCGCCGGCCGCTTCGAGTTCGACATCCTGCTCGGTCCGCCGGCGGTCGCGGCGATCTGCGTCGCCGTCTTCGTCCGCATGGACGAGCAGACCCGGCGGCAGCGCGAGCTCATCACGGACCTCGTCCGCACCCGCAGGGAGCTCGCCGCCACCGAGCGGCGCGAGGGCACCCTCGCCGAGCGGCAGCGGCTCTCCATGGAGATCCACGACACCCTCGCCCAGGGCCTGTCCAGCCAGCAGATGCTGCTCCAGGCCGCCGACCGCACCTGGCGGTCGGACCCCGACACGGCCCACCGGCACGTGCGCGCGGCCACCGCGATCGCCGAGCACAACCTCACCGAGGCCCGTCGCTTCGTCCACGACCTGGCCCCCGCCGACCTCGCCGGGGGCGGCGGCCTGGACGAGGCCCTGCGCACCCTGGCCCGCCGCGAGTCCACGGACGGCCTCGCCGTCCGCTGCCACGTCGAGGGCGGCCAGGGCCGCCGGCTCCCGGACCGGGTGCAGTCGGCGCTGCTCCGGATCGCGCAGGGCGCGCTCGCCAACGTACGGGAGCACGCGGAGGCCCGTACCGCCGCGCTCACCCTCACGTACCTCGACGACCAGGTCGTCCTGGACATCGCCGACGACGGCCGGGGCTTCGACCCGTCGGCCGCCCGCGACGGGGACGGCGTCCGGGGCCACGGCCTTCCGGCGATCCGCACCCGGGCCCGCCAGCTGGGCGGCACCCTCACGGTCGAGTCGGCCCCGGGCGAGGGCACGGTCCTGTCGGCGGCGGTCCCCCTGACCGGGGACTGACCGGCCCGGTCAGTCCTCCGGCACCCCGCCCGGGTAGGCGACCCGCGCGGTGACGCGGGCGATCCGCCGCGCGGACTCCTCGGGCGGCGCGACGGGCTGGACGATGTGGCTGACGGTGAGCCGCACGATGGTCTCGACGGCGAGCCCCCGCGACTCCTCGTCCACGTCGGGCCAGGCCTCGATCGCGTACGCGTCGAGCAGGGTCATCGCGGTCCCGAAGACGGGCTCGGTGCGCGTGGTCAGATAGGCGAGCAGATCGGCGTCGGCCCCGCCCCGGGCGGCCAGCAGCACGCTCTTGATCAGCGGATTGTCGACGGCCTGCTGGAGCGTGTACTCCACCCCGGCCCGCGCGGCCCGCTCAAGGCGTCCCCGGTGCGCGTCCAGCTCGCGCTGGATCCCCACCAGGAACCGCTCCAGCTCGCGCCGCACGAGCGCCCCGCCGATCGCCTCCTTCGACCCGAACTCGTTGTAGAGCGTCTGCCGGCTGATCCCCGCGGCCCGCGCGATGGCGGTCATCCGCAGCACGCCCCATCCGTCGGCCGCCACGAGCCCATAGGCGGCATCGAGCACCTGCTCCCGGAGCAGGGTCCGAACACTCTCACGGAAACTGGTCATCGTGCCCCCACCTTAGACGCGCGGTGCGGTCGCCGAGGTGACGGACTATGCCCGTTCCGCGCGGTCGGCGAGAAGTCGCCGGTACCAGCTCAGGTGGCGGGGGAAGACGGCGGTGAAACCGGGGCCGGGGCCGCGGCCGAAGTCGGTCCAGGGGCGCTCGTCGGCGAACCAGTGGTCGAGGCCGAACATCTCCAGGTGGTGGGCGGCGAGCGGGTTCCCGACCAGCAGCTTCCGGGCCTCGGCGAACTCCACGGCGGGCCCCCGGGCGGCCCTCGCCGACTCCGGGAGCAGGGGCTCGACGGCGGCGAGCAGCTCGTCGTCGGAGACCGGGTCCGGATGGGCGAGGTAGTACGCGCCCGGCCCGGTCGCCGGGGAGAGGGCGGCGCCCAGGAGGGCGCCCGCCAGGCTCTCCACCTCGATGAGCGAGTGGAGCGAGCCGCTGCCGGCCAGCGGCCCGGGCAGCGCGGCGAGCAGCGTCAGGATCCCGGGCACGACCTGCCGGTCCCCCGTCCCGTAGACCAGGTGCGGGCGCAGCACGGTGCCGCCGGCGTCCAGGACGTACCGCTCCCCGGCGGCGCGGGTACGGCTGGTCGCCGACACCGGGGCGAGCGGGAGGGTGCCGGGCGCGGCGGCCCGGAAGGGGCCGCGGCCGTGGACGGAGGCGGTGCTGAGGGCGACGATCCGGCCGGCTCCGGCCCGGCGGGCGGCGTCGACGAGGTCGCGGGTGCCGTGCTCGTTGACGGCCCGCAGGAGCTCCTCCTCGCCGCCGATCGCGGAGGCGCAGTGGATGACGGCGTCGACCCCTTCGCAGGCGCGGCGCAGGCTCGCGGGGTCGCGGACGTCGCCCTGGACGGTCTCGACGACGGGCCCGCCGGCGGGGGCGTCCTGGTGCGCGGCGGGGGCCGCGTCCGGGTTCCTGACGAGCAGGCGCACCCGGTCGAGATCGGGGTGCGCGGCGGCCGCGGCGGCGACCCGGCCGCCGATGAAGCCGGTGGCGCCGGTGACGAGGAGGCGGGTTCCCATGACGTTCTTCCGGTGAGAGGGGCGGGCGCGGCCGGGCGGTCAGCTCGCGAGGCGGTGGTCGACCTCGACGGGGGCGAGGGCGCCGGTCGGCGAGGTGAAGGTGCAGGTGAAGACGGACTGGCCGTCCTGGCGTCCGGAGATCCGCACGGCGTACGTCTCGGGGTCCAGGGCGGGGACGACCTCGGCGGTGATCCAGCAGGGGGTGTCGAGCTCGGCGTACCGGTGGAAGGAGACGTTCATCACCGAGGGGAAGAACTTCTCGGACCCGAACGTGGCGTGCGCCGCCTGGCGGGCCGCCTCCAGGAGCAGCATGCCGGGGACGTGGTCGTTGGGGCGGCGGAAGAGCGTGGGGTGGCCGGTGTCGATCCGCAGCTGCCACTGGCCGGGCAGGGCGCCCGCCCCGAGGACCACGTCCTCGGGCCGCTCCCGGCCCACCGAGTGGGGGGCGACGCCGGTTATGAGCGGCACCGGCCGGCCGAGGAGGGCCAGCTGGGGGCCGCGGATCCGGCGGTACGCGGCGGCGGAGGTGCAGCTCGCCACGCCGCGGCCGGTCGCCACGAGGCGTCCGTCCCGGGTGAGGACCGTGGTGGTGCGCAGCGCCCGCAGCCCCCGGCCCCGGCCTCGTACGTCGGACAGGATCACGTCGACGGTGAGGTCCGCGCCGTCGTCGTCGACCAGGAGGGCGTCGGGCTCGGCGTCGTAGGAGAGGTCCCAGAGGACGAACTGCGACTCGACGGGGACGTCGTACTCGGCGTGGGCGATGAGCATCGTCGCCTGGCGTATGGTCTCGGCGACCAGAATCGGATCGTGCCGGTCGCCATCGACCGGGGAGAAGAAGGGATGCCCGGTGGACCAGGCGGCGGACACGGAGAAGCGGTTCTCCGCGAGCCGCGTCCAGCCGGTGGGGATGATGTCCAGGGGGTCGTGCCGGTGGACGAACTCTCCGGGGACGCTCGTCCCTTTCGTTTCCCCCTGTGGTTCGTGCCGGTCCATGTCTTCCCCCTGTGGCCTTCCCCCCGAGCCTCATGCCCGGCCCGGCGTAGGGTACGTACGTTCCGGTTTCTTTTTCAATGCTTCACGTCACACGGCGAAAGCACACAGTGAGACAGCGGGAGGGCCCTGTGGCACAACAAGCGCGTGCCATCCGAACACGACGGACGATCCTCGAAGCAGCCGCCACCGTCTTCGCGGAGCGCGGATACGAGCGGGCCACCGTCGGGGAGATCCTCGCGCGCGCCGGAGTGACCAAGGGTGCGCTGTATTTCCACTTTGCATCCAAGGAAGAGGTCGCCATGGGCGTCCTCGACGCCCAGCTGCTCGACGAGCCGCTCACCCCGCAGGAGGTCAAGCTCCAGGAGCTCATAGACCAGGGCTTCCTGCTCGCCCACCGCCTCCAGCACGACCCGCTGGTGCAGGCGAGCGTCGCGCTCGCCCTCGACAGCGGGGCGGTGAGCGTCAACCGTGCCATCCCGTTCCAGGCCTGGGTCGACCAGGTCTCGGACATCCTCACCGTGGCGAGGGCGCGCGGCGAGCTGCTCCGCCATGTGAACGTGACGGACACGGCCGAGCTGTTCTCCGGCGCGTTCACCGGAATCCAGACGATGTCCGCGGTGCTGTGCGATCGCAATGATCTCCCGCATCGGACGACGGTGCTGATGAAGCATCTGATCCCGTCGATATGCACGCCGTCGATCCTGCTCGAACTGGACATGAGCGCCGAGCGGGGGCGCGCGCTCGCGGCCGAGTACGAGGCCGGGCGCCAGCATCGGGACGACGTCTCTTCCGACGTCCACGCGTAACCGGAGCGTCCCAACAAAAACATACCGACCGGTCTTTTATGCGCCCCGACGGCACTCCGCCGTCGGGGCGCTCTGGCATCATGGCACTGAGTGTGTTTTGCTGAGGGTACTCAGTGCCACAAGCATTCCAGGGAGCTCAAGAGCATGGGCAAGGACTTCGACCTGTACCGGACGTCGGAGGAGCACGAGATGCTCCGGGAGTCGGTGCGTGCGCTGGCGGAGGCGAAGATCGCTCCGTTCGCGGCGGCGGTGGACGAGGAGGGGCGTTTCCCGCAGGAGGCCCTGGACGCGCTGGTCGCGAACGACCTGCACGCGGTCCACGTGCCGGAGTCGTACGGGGGTGCGGGCGCGGACGCGCTGGCGACGGTGATCGTGATCGAGGAGGTCGCGCGCGTCTGCGGTTCGTCGTCGCTGATCCCGGCGGTGAACAAGCTGGGCTCGCTGCCGGTGGTCCTGTCGGGCTCGGAGGAGCTGAAGGCCAAGTACCTCGCCCCGCTCGCCGCGGGTGAGGCGATGTTCTCCTACGCGCTGTCGGAGCCGGACGCGGGTTCGGACGCGGCGGGGATGAAGACCCGCGCGGTGCGCGACGGCGACTTCTGGGTGCTGAACGGCGTGAAGCGCTGGATCACCAACGCCGGCGTCTCGGAGTACTACACGGTGATGGCCGTCACCGACCCTTCGATGCGCTCGAAGGGCATCTCCGCGTTCGTCGTGGAGAAGTCCGACGAGGGCGTGTCGTTCGGCGCGCCGGAGAAGAAGCTCGGCATCAAGGGCTCCCCGACCCGCGAGGTCTACTTCGACAACGTCCGCATCCCCGCCGACCGGATGATCGGCGCCGAGGGCACCGGTTTCGCGACCGCGATGAAGACGCTGGACCACACCCGTATCACCATCGCCGCGCAGGCGCTGGGCATCGCGCAGGGCGCCCTCGACTACGCCAAGGGCTACGTCAAGGAGCGCAAGCAGTTCGGCAAGCCGATCGCCGACTTCCAGGGCGTGCAGTTCATGCTCGCCGACATGGCCATGAAGCTGGAGGCGGCCCGCCAGCTCACCTACGCCGCCGCGGCGAAGTCCGAGCGCGTCGACGGCGACCTGACCTTCTTCGGCGCCGCGGCCAAGTGCTTCGCCTCCGACGTCGCCATGGAGGTCACCACCGACGCCGTCCAGCTCCTCGGCGGCTACGGCTACACCCGCGACTACCCCGTCGAGCGCATGATGCGCGACGCCAAGATCACCCAGATCTACGAAGGCACCAACCAGGTCCAGCGCATCGTCATGGCCCGCAACCTCCCGTAACCATCCGCTCGTTGAAAGGAGCCAGGCCGTGACCCTGAGGATCGCTGTCTGTGTGAAGTACGTTCCCGACGCCACCGGTGACCGCGGATTCGCGGACGACCTGACCGTCGACCGCGACGAGGTCGACGGCCTCCTCTCGGAGCTCGACGAGTACGCGGTCGAGCAGGCCCTGCGGATCTCCGAGGAGGCCGACGAGGCCGAGGTCACCGTCGTCACGGTCGGCCCGGACGACGCCAAGGACGCCCTGCGCAAGGCGCTGTCGATGGGCGCCGACAAGGCCGTCCACGTCAACGACGAGGCCATCCACGGCTCCGACGTCATCGCCACCTCCGCGATCCTCGCCAAGGCGCTGGAGAAGACCGGTTTCGACCTGGTCGTCTGCGGCATGGCCTCGACCGACGGCACCATGGGCGTGCTCCCCGCACTGCTCGCCGAGCGGCTGAGCCTGCCGGCGGCGACGCTGCTCTCCGAGGTGTCGGTGGAGGACGGCGTGGTCAAGGGCCGTCGCGACGGCGACGCCGCCACCGAGCTCCTGGAGGCCCCGCTGCCGGCCGTCGTCTCGGTCACCGACCAGTCCGGCGAGGCCCGTTACCCCTCCTTCAAGGGGATCATGGC
Source organism: Streptomyces sp. R302 (assembly GCF_012927245.1). Lineage (GTDB taxonomy): Bacteria > Actinomycetota > Actinomycetes > Streptomycetales > Streptomycetaceae > Streptomyces. The sequence continues at coordinate 309,536 of NZ_JABBGE010000004.1, read as the reverse complement.
CGCGAAGAAGAAGCCGGTCGAGGAGCTGGAGCTCGACGACCTGGACATCGACGAGGACGAGGTCGGCCTGGCCGGCTCCTGGACCCTGGTCGAGTCGGCGGACGCCCGCCCGGCCCGCACCCAGGGCACGATCGTCACGAACGAGGACGGTGACGGCGGCAAGCAGCTGGCCGCCTTCCTCGCCTCCCAGAAGTTCATCTGACCGTCCGTCACCCCACCTCAGGAGCAAGGAATCATGGCTGAGATCCTGGTTCTCGTGGACCACGCCGACGGTGCGGTCCGCAAGCCGGCCCTCGAACTGCTCACCCTGGCCCGCCGCCTGGGCGAGCCGTCCGCGGTCGTCCTCGGCGCCGGCGAGGCCACCGCCTCCGTCGCCGCCACCGCCGCCGAGTACGGCGCGGCCACCGTCTACGTGGCGGACGGCGCCGAGTTCGCCGAGCAGCTCGTCGTCCCCAAGGTCGACGCGCTCACCCAGATCGCGAAGGAGAAGGAGGTGGCCGCCGTCCTGGTGACCTCCTCCGGCGAGGGCAAGGAGATCGCGGCCCGCGTCGCGCTCCGCCTCGGCTCCGGCCTCATCACCGACGCGGTCGACCTGGAGGCCGGTGCCGAGGGCCCGGTCGCCACGCAGTCGGTCTTCGCCGCCTCGTACACGACCAAGTCCCGTGTCTCGCACGGCGTTCCGGTCATCACCGTCAAGCCGAACTCCACCGCCCCGGAGGCCGCCCCGGCCGCCGGCAAGGTCGAGGACGTCACCGTCGCCTTCACCGGCAACGCGGCGAAGGTCGTCTCCCGCACCGCGCGCGTCTCCACCGGCCGCCCGGAGCTGACCGAGTCCGCCATCGTGGTCTCCGGCGGCCGCGGCGTCGGCGCCGCCGAGGGCTTCGAGGTCGTCGAGAAGCTGGCCGACTCGCTCGGCGCGGCCGTCGGCGCCTCCCGCGCCGCCGTCGACGCCGGCTGGTACCCGCACTCCAACCAGGTCGGCCAGACCGGCAAGCAGGTCTCGCCGCAGCTGTACGTCGCCGCGGGCATCTCCGGCGCCATCCAGCACCGGGCCGGCATGCAGACGTCGAAGACGATCGTCGCGGTCAACAAGGACCCCGAGGCCCCGATCTTCGACCTGGTCGACTACGGCGTGGTCGGCGACCTCTTCGAGGTGCTGCCGCAGCTGACCGAGGAGATCGGCTCGCGCTGACGCCGTCGGACACGACGAAGGGGGTGGCACTCTGTGCCACCCCCTTTTCGCATGCCCTCCCGGGTTCAGATCCAGCCGTCCAGCGGGACCTCCTCGCAGAGCCGGACGACCGGCCGGCGGCCGGTGGCGGCGGCGCTCGCGAGCTTGACCCGGACACCGGGGCGCACGGCGTGCGGCGGCCCGTCGACCCGGCAGCGGACCACGAAACCCTCGGCCATGTGCACCGGCCAGAGGTCGGCCTCGGCGGCGGTGTAGGCCCTGCGGACGGTGATCACGCCCTCCCCCTCGCTGAGTTGGGGGGACAGGTCGGTCGACCCGCAGGTCGGGCAGAGCAGGCGCTGGAAGGTGGTGGTCTGGCACCAGGCGCAGCGCTGGAAGTAGATTTCGGTGCCTTCGGCCGATTCCTCGGTCCGGACGGCGCCGGGGTTCCTCAGTCCTGTGTGGAACACGATGCCTTCTCCTCGCACTCGGCGGCTCGACCGTGCATGGAGCCCAAGATATGGCACTCAGTGCCAGCAAAGAAAGACCTCAGTTCCCTCAATCTGAGATACTGCGGCCCCTAGGCGTTCGTGTGTACCCCTCAGCCCTCGCCGAGGCTCGACTCGACCTCGCGCACCACGCGCCACATCGGGGTGGACCGCTTGGTGATGACGACCACCACGTCCTCGTCCCCCTCGGCCGCGGAGTCGCCGGCGGCGCCGGGCGCGTCCGGGCTCCAGGTGGCGCGGACGAACTCCAGGGCCCGGTCGACCTCTTCGAGGGGCTCGCCCTCGCCGCCCGAGCGGAGCCAGTGCCGCAGGGCGTGGTTGTGGGCGGCGACGACGGCCGCGGCGGCCACGTTGGCGCGCAGGGTGCCGTCCCTGCGGTCGGCCCAGCGGGCGCGCAGGTAGTCGCCGAGGGTCTTCTCGTACCGCCAGACGACGGAGAGCTCGTACGCGCGCAGCCCGGCGACCTCCCGGGTGAGCCGGTAGCGCTGGACGGAGAAGGTGGGGTTCTCGGCGTACATCCGCATGACCAGGCGGGCGGCGCCGCAGACCCGGACCATCGGGTCGTCGCTGTCGGCGCTGGCGGCGAGGAAGCGGGTCATGTCGTCGAGGCACTGGTCGTGGTCGGGGAAGACCACGTCCTCCTTCGACGGGAAGTAGCGGAAGAAGGAGCGGCGGCCGACGCCGGCGAGCGTGACGATGTCGTCGACGGTGGTCTGCTCGTAGCCCCGCTCCAGGAAGAGCTGGAAGGCCGCGGCGATGAGGGAGTCCCGCATCGCGGGCTTCGGGGAGGTCCGGGGGTTCGTCGCCGCTGCTGCCATGGCACGAACCTAACACCCGGACGACCTCCACGCGGCACTCGGTGCCGGATTGTTCCGGCACCGAGTGCTGCCAGAGGGAGCGGTACGGGCTGAGCAGTGCGGCTCAGCGGTACGGCTCGCCGGTACGTCTCAGCGCGCCGACATCCGCAGGGCGCCGTCCATCCGGATCGTCTCGCCGTTGAGGTAGTCGTGCTCGGCGATCATGGTGATCAGCCGGGCGTACTCCGCCGGCTGCGCGAGGCGCTGCGGGAAGGTGACGCTGGCGGCGAGCCCGGCACGGATCTCCTCGCTGAAGCCGGCCATCATCGGGGTGTCGACGATGCCGGGGGCGACGGTGACGACCCGGATGCCGTACTGGGCGAGGTCGCGGGCGGCGGTGATGGTCATCCCGGCGACACCGGCCTTGGAGGCTGCGTACGCGATCTGCCCGACCTGGCCCTCGAAGGCGGCGATGGAGGCGGTGTTGACGACGAGCCCGCGCTGGCCGTGCTCGTCGGCCTCGTGGCGGGCGATGGACTCGGCGGCGAGCCGCATCACGTTGAACGTGCCGACCAGGTTGACGTTCACGACCGTACGGAAGAGGTCGAGGTCGTGCGGGCCCTTGCGGCCCAGGAGGCGGGCCGAGGGCGCGATCCCCGCGCAGTTGACGGCGAGCCGCAGCTCGGCCCCGTCGGCGTCGATCCCGGCGAGCGCGGCGCGGACCTGGTCCTCGTCGGTGACGTCGGCGGCGACAAGGCGGACGCCCTCGGGCAGCGCCCCGGCGGCGGCGACGGCCTTGTCGAGGTCGAGGCCGTAGACCGTGGCGCCGCGGGCGGCGAGCGCGGCGGCGGTGGCGGCGCCGAGGCCGGAGGCGGCACCGGTGACGAGAGCGGCGGAGCCGGCGATGTCCATGGAACTCCTCGTGCGTGTCGTGCGGGTGGCCCTGCCGGCGGGTTGGCCGCCGGCCGGGGACGCTTCCCCGCGGGGGACCGCGCGGTCCGCGCGGTCTGCGCCGCTCACCATAGAACCCGCGGGCCGCCCCGTGACGGCGGGGTCACGGGGCGGGGGTCATCCGATCGGCGGACCCCCGGGTCCACCGATCCGCCCGCGCCCCGCAGCCGGTGCGCCGACCACGGGAGGCCGGGCACGGCCCGAGGATGAAGCGTCAGTCGATCTTCGACGCATCCCCACCCCTGGAGCACCCCCATGAAGCACGTGAAGAAGGCCCACCGGACCCGTCTGATCACCGCCGGCGCGATCGTCGCCCTCGGCCTGGCCGGGGCCGGCGCCTACTCCGCGAGCGCCGGCGGCGAGGACGCGGCGCCCGCCGCCACCGAGGCGACGACCGCGCACACGACGACGCGCACCCACCTGACCGTCGCCGCGGCGACGAAGGCGGCGAAGGCGGTCCTCGACGCGGCGGAGGCGGAGAACCAGCGGGTGACCGTCGCGGTCGTGGACCGCGACGGCAACACGATCGTCACCCTGCGCGGCGACGGCGCGGGTCCCCAGTCCTACGAGTCGGCGGAGCGCAAGGCGTACACGGCCGTCTCCTGGAACGCCCCGACCTCGGTCCTCGCCGGCCGCCTGGCCCAGGCCCCGAACCTGAAGGACATCCCCGGCACCCTCTTCCTCGGCGGCGGCGCCCCGGTCACCGCACAGGGCGCCCCGGTCGCGGGCATCGGCGTGGCGGGCGCGCCCTCGGGCGACCTGGACGAGAAGTTCGCCCGCGCGGGCGTCGCGGCCCTGGCCGCCCAGTAACACACGGGGACACACGGGGCAGAAAAAAGCCGACCCCGGTGCGCCTGAAACGGGGGAACACAGGCGAACCGGGGTGGCTCTTCAGAGCATACGCCCGAAGTGGTTCAACACGAAATCACCACCGTCCCCGCCCTGCTCTAACGCGTCGTCCGCGACGAGCCGGACCTGGACGACGTGCCCCCGGGCCTGTACCCGCTCGTCGCCGAGAGCCTGGAGAAGGCGCCGGAGCGGCGCCCGTCGCCCTCCCGGGTCCTGGACCTGCTGGGCGCCGAGCCCCCGGCGGCGCCCCGGCCGCCCGCGACGCGGGTGCCGGCACAGACGCAGGCGCAGGCGCAGGCGGGGCCGCGGGCTCGGGCGGAGCCTCGGACGGAGGCGGTGGAGGTCACGGCGGGCCTGCTGGAGAAGCCGACCCGGCGCACGGAGAACGGCGGTTGTCTCGCGATCCTCGGGATCCCGTCCCCGGCCATCGGCGCCCCGGTCGGGATCGTCCTGTCGCTCCCGGTGGTCACCGCCGCCACCTCGCTGTTCGGCCCGGTCGCCCTGGTGACCGGCGTCGTCGTCTCCGGCGGCCGGCCGCTGGTCCGGCACACCGTCCAGCTGACCGCCGGCCACCTCCACTGCCGGGTGCGCGACCGGCGCTGGTCCTCGCCGTGGACGGACATCTCCCGCGTCGCCGTCCGGTCCACGAGGCCGGGCGCGCGGGGCGAGCGCCGGTGGCAACTGACGGCGGTCCTCCGCGAGGGCGCGCCCGTGCCGAAGGACTTCTCCGGCAAGGGCGGGAAGGAGGCCGTCCCGGCGCTCCACTTCGACGCCTCGGAGGACCCCCGGCCGGCGCTCCGCCGCCTCGACGCCGGGCTGCGTACGTACGCGGGAGACCGCTACGCCCCGGACGCCGCCCTCACCGCGTACCTGGACCTGCCCCCGGCCGTCACTTCTCCGGGCGGGCCAGTCCCCGGCTGATGACGAGCCGCTGGATCTGGTTCGTCCCCTCGAAGATCTGCATGATCTTCGCCTCGCGCATGTAGCGCTCGACGGGGAAGTCGCGGGTGTAGCCGTAGCCGCCGAGGACCTGGACGGCGTCCGTGGTGACCTTCATCGCCGTGTCCGTGGCGATGAGCTTCGCGGCGCTGGCCTGGCGGCTGAAGGGGCGGCCGAGGTCGCGGCGGCGGGCGGCGTCGAGGTAGGTGGCGCGGGCCGCGTCGACGGCGGCGGCCATGTCGGCGAGGAGGAAGCCGAGGCCCTGGTGGTCGATGATCCGGCGGCCGAAGGTGGCGCGCTCGTTGGCGTAGTCGACGGCCGCGTCCAGGGCGGCCTGGGCGAGGCCGGTGGCGCAGGCGGCGATGCCGAGGCGGCCGTTGTCGAGGGCGCTGAAGGCGATCTGGAGGCCCTGGCCCTCGGTGCCGACGAGCCGGTCCTCCTCGATGAGGGCGCCGTCCCAGTAGGCGGAGGTGGTGGGGACCGCCTGGAGGCCCATCTTGCGCTCGGGGGCTCCGAAGGAGAGGCCCTCGGTCTCGCCGGGGGCGAGGAAGCAGGAGACGCCGCGGCTGCCGGGGGCGGTGCGGGCGAAGAGGGAGTAGAAGCCGGCCCTGCCTCCGTGGGTGATCCACGCCTTGGTGCCGGTGATCCGGTAGCCGCTGCCGTCCTCCTGGCGCTCCGCCTTGCAGGCGAGGGCGGCCGCGTCCGAGCCGGCCTGCGGTTCGGAGAGGCTGTAGCCGCCGACGAGCCGGCCCTCCAGCATCGCGGGGAGCCAGCGCTCCTTCTGCGCCTCGGTGCCGAAGGCGTACAGCGGGTGGCAGGCGAGGGTGTGCACGCTGGTGGCGACGGCGACGGCCGCCCAGCGGGCGGCGAGCTCCTCCAGGACCTGCAGGTAGACCTCGTACGGCTGGCCGCCGCCGCCGTACTCCTCGGGGTAGGCGAGGCCGAGCAGCCCGGCCCGGCCCAGCGTGGCGAAGAGACCCTCGGGATAGGTCTCCGCGGCCTCGTGCTCGTCCACCCGCGGCGAGAGCTCGTTGTCGGCGATCTCGCGGGTGAGGGCGATGAGGTCCGCCGCTTCGGGGGTGGGAAGCAGGCGGTCGACATCCATGGCGACTCCATCGGCGCGCGGTGGTGCGGGGCAGGGGTACGGGGATACGGGGGTACTCGGCGAAGCGGTACTAGGACGGGTACTCCAGTACCGTTAAAAATAGCGCATGAGGCTCCGGACGTAACCCCTCCCCGCGGGCGGCCCGGCATACTGTTCGGGTGATCGAGACCTCCGCCGCCGGCGCCCCCAAGCTCACGGGCCGCGGAGCGGCACGCCGCTCCGCGCTCTTCGAGGAACTGGTCGCCCTGCTCGTCGGCGAGGGCTTCGCCCGGCTGACCCTCGACGACCTGGCCGCCCGCCTGCACTGCTCCAAGCGGACCCTGTACGGCCTGGCCGGCAGCAAGGAGCAGCTGGTCAGAGCAGCGGTCGTGCACTTCTTCCGGCGCGCCACGGCCCGCGTCGAGGCCGTCCTGGCCGCCGCGAGCGGCCCCGCGGAGCGGCTCTCCGCCTATCTGCGGGCCGTCTCCGCCGAGCTGGCGCCGGTCTCCCCGCAGTTCTTCGACGACGTGGCCGCCTTCGAGCCGGCCGCGGAGGTGTACGAGCGGAACACCCGCGCGGCCGCCGGCCGGGTGCAGCAGCTCATCGAGGAGGGCGTCAGGGCGGGCGTCTTCCGGGAGGTCCACGTGGCCTTCGCCGCCGACGTCATCGCCTCCGTGATGGTGCGCATCCAGCGCCGCCAGGTGGCCGCGTCCACCGGCCTCGCGGACGCCGAGGCGTACGACCAGCTGGCCGAGCTGCTGCTCAGCGGCCTGCGCAGGGCCTGAGCGACGGCCCCCGCATGACCCGCCCGCACCCGACCCGACGCCCGGCCCCGACCCGACGTCCGACCCCGAACCGACGTCCGCACCCCACTCGGCGCCCGACCCCGTCCCACCGCCCGATGGACCACGACCGCGAGAGGCCCCAGTGACCAGATCGAACGGCAGGACCGTGCGGGACCTGCGGCGCGAGAACCGCACCGCGGTCCTCCGGCGGCTCTACTTCGACGGCCCCATGAGCCGCTTCGCGCTCGGCCCCGCCACCGGGCTCAGCTCCGGCTCGATCAGCAACGTGGTGGCGGAACTCGTCGCCGAGGGGCTCGTCGAGGAGGCCGGGAGCGTCGACTCGGCCGGCGGCCGGCCCCGGATCCTGCTGCGGGTCGCCCCCGCCAGCGGGCGGATGATCGGCGTGGACGTCGGCGAGACCCGGGTCAGGGTCGAGCTGTTCGACCTCACCCTCACCGAACTCGCCCGCGCCGAACGCCCCTTGTCCCCCTCGGCCGAGGGGGGCGAGCGGTACGACGTCGGGGTCGTCGTCGACCACATCCGCGAGGGCGTCGCCGAGGTGCTCCGCGCGGCGGAGGTCCCCGCGGAGCGGCTGCTCGGCGTCGGCATCGGCGTCCCCGGCATCGTCGAACACACCGACGCGGACGGCGCGGTCGTGCACGGCCAGACCATCGGCTGGGACGCCGTCCCCCTCGAACGCCTCCTGCGCGAGGCGGTCGACCTGCCGCCGGAGGTCCCGTACCGCATCGACAACGGCGCGAAGACCCTCGGCCAGGCCGAGATGTGGTTCGGCGCGGGCCGGGGAGCGACCAGCGCGGTCGTCGTCCTCTTCGGCTCGGGCGTCGGCGCCTGCGTGACGACCGACCCGCTCGGTCCCGGACGCGCCCTGGAATGGGGCCACTTGAAGGTACGGGTACGGGGCCGGCGGTGCCGTTGCGGGGCGCAGGGCTGCCTGGAGGCGTACGCGGGCGCGGAAGCCCTCCTCGAACGCTGGCGCGAGGCGGGCGGGCGGCCACCGGCGGGCGCGGACGAGGAGACCGCGCTCGCGGCGCTCGTCGCGGCGGCGCATCCCGAGGACGGCTCCGCCCCCGACCCGGCGGCGGCCGCCGTCCTGGCGGAGACGGCCGAGTACCTGGGCGCCGGTTTCGCCGACCTGATCAACCTCTTCCAGCCGGAGCGGATCCTCGTCGGCGGCTGGGCCGGGCTGCTGCTCGGCACGCGTTTCCTGGCGGCCGTCGAGGAGCACGCGCGCGCGTACGCGCTCGCGTACCCGGCGGCCCGGGTCACCCTCGGCATGGGCACGCTCGGGCCGGACGCGGTCACCGTCGGCGCGGCGATCCTCCCGCTCGCGGACTTCTTCGCCCGCGGCGGCCGCCCCGAGGAGACCGGCCCCGCCGAGGAGGCCCCCGCCTGGGCGGAGACCGTACGGGAACGCACCGCGCGCTGACCGGAGCGGTACCGGGTGCCGTACCGGGTGCGCGGCCCGGTCCGGCGGCTGGGTCCTGCACGGCGGGCGTCCCGAGGGCGAGCGCCCGGCCTGCCTCGGCCGGCACGCCCTGGCGGTCACCGTCGGCCCCGACGGCGCGCTGCCCGCCGGGGCGCGGCTCTTCCCCGGCATCCGGCACGGCGACAGCCCCCCTCGGCCTGCCGACGAAGGAGGAGGACGGGGCGCGGTGGCCAGGCCGTGGCTAGGCCACCGAGCCTATGTGGCCGGTGACGGGGGTGTCGTCGTGGTGGATGGGGGTGTGGGCGCCCGTCAGGGAGACGCCGGTGCCGCCGCGGCGGTTGGCGACGATCTCCGCGCCGATCGAGAGGGCCGTCTCCTCGGGGGTGCGGGCGCCGAGGTCGAGGCCGATCGGGGAGCGGAGGCGGGCCAGTTCGAGTTCCGTGACGCCGACCGCGCGAAGGCGCGCGTTGCGGTCCTCGTGGGTGCGGCGGGAGCCCATCGCGCCGACGTAGGCGACGGGAAGCTTGAGGGCGGCCTGGAGGAGCGGGACGTCGAACTTGGCGTCGTGCGTGAGGACGCAGAGCACGGTCCGGCCGTCGACCTCGGTCGACTCCAGGTAGCGGTGGGGCCACTCGACGACGATCTCGTCGGCGTCGGGGAAGCGGAGCCGGGTCGCGAAGACGGGACGCGCGTCGCACACGGTCACGTGGTAGCCGAGGAACTTGCCGACCCGGACGAGCGCCGACGCGAAGTCGATGGCGCCGAAGACGATCATGCGGGGGGCCGGGACGGAGGACTCCACGAGCAGCGTCAGCGGCTGCCCGCAGCGGCTGCCGTCCTCGCCGATCTCGACCGTGCCGGTGCGGCCGGCGTCCAGCAGCGCCCGGGCCTCGGCCGCGGCGGTGCGGTCCAGCTCGGGGTGGCCGCCGAGCTTCCCCTCGTACGAGCCGTCCGGGTGGACGAGGAGCGCCTGGCCGAGGAGGTCCTCGGGGCCGGAGACGATCCGGGCGAGGGCCGCCGCCTCACCTGAGACGGCGGCCGCCAGTGCGGCGGGGAAGACCCCGCCGCGGACCGGGGTGACGAGGATGTCGATGACGCCGCCGCAGGTCAGGCCGACCGCGAAGGCGTCCTCGTCGCTGTAGCCGAAGCGCTCGACGACGACCTTGCCGTCGTCGAGGGCCGTCTGGCACAGCTCGTACACCGCGCCCTCCACGCACCCGCCGGAGACCGAGCCGATCGCCGTGCCCTCGCTGTCGACGGCGAGGGCGGCGCCGGGCTGCCGGGGCGCGCTGCCGCCGACGGCCACCACGGTGGCCACGGCGAAGTCGCGTCCCTGCTCGACCCACCGGTGCAGCTCTTCGGCGATGTCCAGCATGTCGGTCTCCTTGGCGGTGTGGGGAGGGCGGCGGTCGGGCGTCAGCTGACGCCCAGCCATCCCTCGATCGGGTGAAGGGCGAAGAACACGATGAATATCGCGGTCAGGCACCACATGAACGCACCGACCTCGCGCGCCTTGCCCTGCGCCACCTTGATGACGGTGTAGGCGATGACGCCGGCCGCGACGCCCGGGGTGATGCTGTAGGTGAACGGCATCAGCACGACGGTCAGGAAGACCGGGATGGCGACGGAGCTGTCGCCCCAGTTCACGTGCTTGGCGTTCATCATCATCATCGCGCCGATGACGACCAGGGCGGCCGAGCCGACCTCGCGGGGCACGATCTGGGTGATCGGGGTGAAGAAGAGGCAGGCCGCGAAGAAGAGGCCGGTGATCACCGAGGAGAAGCCGGTGCGGGCGCCTTCGCCGACGCCGGTGGCGGACTCCACGAAGACGGTCTGGCCGGAGGCGCCGGAGACGCCGCCGATCGCGCCGCCCGCGCCGTCGATGAACAGCGCCTTGGAGAGGCCCGGCATGCGGCCCTTGTCGTCGGCGAGGTTGGCCTCGGTGCCGACGCCGATGATGGTGGCCATGGCGTCGAAGAAGCCGGCGAGGACCAGGGTGAAGACGATCACGCCGACGGTGATGTAGCCGACGTCGCCCCAGCCGCCGAAGGAGATGTCGCCGAAGAGCGAGAAGTCCGGGGCCGAGACCGCGCTGCCCTTGAGCTCCGGGGAGCCGTTGGCCCAGGAGCCGGGGCCCTTGGCCGGGATGTCGGCGACGGCGTTGACGATCAGCGAGACGATCGTGCCGCCGACGATGCCGATGAGGATGGCGCCGGGGACCTTGCGGGCCTGGAGGGCGAAGATCGCGAGGAGGGTGATCGCGAAGATCAGGACGGGCCAGCCGACGAGTTCGCCGCCGGAGCCCATGGTGACGGGCGGGCCGAACTGCGGGCCGGCGCCGACGAAGCCGGCCTTGTTGAAGCCGATCAGCGCGATGAAGAGGCCGATGCCGATGGTGATGCCGTGCTTGAGCGGCAGCGGGATCGCGTTCATGATCATCTCGCGGAGACCGGTGACCACCAGGAGGCAGATCACCAGACCGTAGACGATGCACATGCCCATGGCCTGCGGCCAGGTCATCTGCGGTACCACCTGGGTGGCGAGCACCCCGGAGACGCTGAGGCCGGCCGCGAGGACGAGCGGGACCTTGCCGACGAAGCCCATGAGCAGGGTCGTCACCGCCGCCGCGAGGGCGGTCGCCGTGATGACGGCGGAGGAGGCGAGGACGTTCTTGTCGACGTCCGGGCCTCCGAGGAGGATCGGGTTGAGCAGGAGGATGTACGCCATCGCCATGAAGGTGGTGACGCCACCGCGGATCTCCGTGCCGACGGAGGATCCTCTCTCCGAGATGTGAAAGTACCGGTCGAGCCAAGACCTTCCGGCGGGGTTGCGCGAGCCGGAGCCCGCGTCCTCCGCGGCGGTCTTGGGCTCCACAGACGACTGGGTCATGGGGCCTACTCCCAAGGTTCAAAGGGGCACCCGCACGAGGGGGGACTCGTTTGCGGCGGGATTTGGGAACTGCTGTTGGCTGCACGACCCGGGGGACGGCCCGAGACGAACGGGGTACTGCGGGTACTTCGGGTACTGCGGGTACTTCAGGTACCGCTGGTGGTGCGGGTACTGCGCTCCGGGCGGTGCGGGCGGGGAGGGAAGTGTGACGTTCCTGGGAGGCACGCACCGCCCGGAGGGGCCTACAGGGTGCCGGTGAGCGCCTCGGGGCGGACCGGCGTCTTGTTCAGCTCCAGGCCGGTCGCCGCCCGGATCGCCGCGAGGACGGCCGGGGTGGACGACAGGGTCGGGGCCTCGCCGATGCCCCGGACGCCGTACGGCGCGTTGGGGTCGGCCAGTTCGAGGTAGTCGACCGGGATGGTCGGCGTGTCGAGGATCGTCGGGATCAGGTAGTCCGTGAAGGAGGGGTTGCGCACCTTCGCGGTCTTCGGGTCGACGATGATCTCCTCCATCACCGCGACGCCCAGGCCCTGGGTGGTGCCACCCTGGATCTGGCCGATCACGGAGAGCGGGTTGACCGCCTTGCCGACGTCCTGCGCGCAGGCCAGCTCGATGACCTTGACGAGGCCGAGCTCGGTGTCCACCTCGACCACCGCGCGGTGCGCGGCGAAGGCGTACTGGACGTGGCCGTCGCCCTGGCCGGTGACGCGGTCGAAGGCCTGGGTCGGACGGTGCCGCCACTCCTCCTCGATCTCGACGACCTGGTCCTCCAGGACGTCCGCGATGGTGGCGAGGGCCTCGCCGCCGTCGGTGACGACCTTGCCGCCCTCCAGGAGGAGTTCGGCGTTGGCCCACGCCGGGTGGTACGAGCCGAACTTGCGCCGGCCGATCTCCAGGACCTTCTCGCGGACGAGCTCGCAGGAGTTCTTGATGGCGCCGCCGGTCATGTACGTCTGGCGGCCCGCGGAGGTCGAACCGGCCGAGCCCACCTGGGTGTCGGCGGGGTGGATGGTGACCTGCTGGACGCCGAGCTCGGTGCGGGCGATCTGCGCGTGGATCGTGACGCCGCCCTGGCCGACCTCGGCCGCCGCGGTGTGGACCGTGGCGACGGCCTCGCCGTTGATGACCTCGATGCGGATCTTCGCGGTCGAGTAGTCGTCGAAGCCCTCGGAGAAGCCGACGTTCTTGATGCCGACCGCGTAGCCGACGCCGCGGACGACGCCCTCGCCGTGCGAGGTGTTGGAGAGGCCGCCCGGCAGCGCGCGGACGTCCGCGCTCTCGCCGGCGGTCTCCCACTGGCGCTCGGGCGGCATCGGACGGGCCTTGACCCGGCGCAGCAGCTCGGCGACCGGGGCCGGGGAGTCCACGACCTGGCCGGTCGGCATGATCGTGCCCTGCTCCATGGCGTTGAGCTGGCGCAGCTCCACCGGGTCCATGCCCAGCTCGGCCGCGAGCTTGTCCATCTGGGCCTCGTAGGCGAAGCAGGCCTGGACCGCGCCGAAGCCGCGCATGGCGCCGCAGGGCGGGTTGTTGGTGTAGAGGCCGATCGCCTCGATCTCGACGTCGTCGATGACGTACGGGCCGACCGAGAGGGAGGAGGCGTTGCCGACGACGGAGACCGTGGAGGAGGCGTAGGCGCCGCCGTCCAGGACGATCTTGCACTTCATGTGCGTGATCTTGCCGTCCTTGGTGGCGCCGTGCTCGTAGTAGAGCTTCGCCGGGTGCCGGTGGACGTGCCCGAAGAAGGACTCGTACCGGTTGTAGACCATCTTGACGGGCTTGCCGGTGCGCAGCGCGAGCAGCGAGGCGAGGATCTGCATGGAGATGTCCTCGCGGCCGCCGAAGGCGCCGCCGATGCCGGCCATGGTCATCCGGACCTTGTCCTGGGGCAGGCCGAGGCAGGGGGCGATCTGCTCGCGGTCCGCGTGCAGCCACTGGGTGGCGACGTACAGGTCGACGCCGCCGTCCTCGGCCGGTACGGCGAGGCCGGACTCCGGGCCGAGGAAGGCCTGGTCCTGCATGCCGAAGGTGTACTCGCCCCTGACGATGACGTCGGCGCGCTTGGCGGCCTCGTCGGCGTTGCCGCGGATGATCGGCTGGCGGTGCACGATGTTGGGGTGCGGGACGTGGCCGGCGTGGTGGTCGTCGCGGTTCTCGTGGACCAGGATCGCGTCGGGGGCGGTGGCCGAGGCCTCGTCCGTGATCACCGGGAGTTCCCGGTACTCGACCTTGATCTTGGCGGCGGCGCGGCGCGCGGTCTCCGGGTGGTCGGCGGCCACGAGGGCCACCGGCTCGCCGTGGTGCCGGACCTTGCCGTAGGCGAGGACCGGGGTGTCGCGGAACTCCAGGCCGTAGTTCTTGGCGGCCGGCAGGTCCTCGTGGGTCAGGACGGCGTAGACGCCGTCCGTGGTGAGGGCCTCGGAGGTGTCGATGGACACGATCTCGGCGTGCGCGACGGTGGAGCGCAGGACCTGGCCCCACAGCATGTCCTCGTGCCACATGTCCGAGGAGTAGGCGAACTCGCCGGTCACCTTGAGGGTGCCGTCGGGGCGGAGCGTGGACGCGCCGACGCCGCCCTGGGTGTGGTTCTGGGTGACGTCGGTGGGGGTGCCCACCGGTGCCGTACGGGTGTTCCGAGCCATCGTCAGACCGCCTCTCCCTGGCGCTCCTGGCGCGCGGCCGCGAGGCGGACGGCGTCGAGGATCTTCTCGTAACCGGTGCAGCGGCAGAGGTTGCCGGAGAGCGCCTCGCGGATGTCCGCGTCCGTCGGGGACGGGTTGCGCTCCAGCATCTCGTCGGCCGCGACGAGCAGACCGGGGGTGCAGAAGCCGCACTGGACCGCGCCGGCGTCGATGAACGCCTGCTGGATGGGGCTCAGTTCGACGCCCTCACCGGTCTGCGAGTCCTGCGGCTTGGCCTCCCACTTCTTGGCCGCGTCCAGGCTGGTGCCGCAACCGCCGGTGCCGCAGGCGCCGCCCGGGTGGGCGTCCTCGCGGTGCTGGGCGTAGTCCGCCAGGCCCTCGACGGTGACGACCTCGCGGCCCTCGACCTGGCCGGCGGCGACCAGACAGGAGCAGACCGGCACGCCGTCGAGGCGGACCGTGCAGGAGCCGCACTCGCCCTGCTCGCAGGCGTTCTTGGAGCCGGGCAGCCCCAGGCGCTCACGCAGAACGTAGAGGAGGGACTCGCCCTCCCAGACGTCGTCGGCTTCCTGCGGACGACCGTTGACCGTGAAATTCACGCGCATGGTTATGCAGCTCCCTCAAGCGTGCGGCCGGCGCCGCGGTACTGCTCCCAGGTCCAGCCGAGCTGGCGGCGAGCCATGATGCCGACGGCGTGGCGCCGGTACTTGGCGGTGCCTCGGACGTCGTCGATCGGGTTGGCGGCGGCCGAGCAGAGGTCGGCGAACTGCTTCGCGATCGCGGGGGTGATGATCTTCCCGTTGTCCCAGAAGCCGCCCTCCTCCAGGGCCGCGTTCAGGAAGGCCTCGGCCTCCTTGGCGCGGATCGGGGTCGGCGCGGCCGAACCGATGCCGGTGCGGACGGTCCGGGTCTCCGGGTGCAGGGCCAGGCCGAAGGCGCAGACGGCGATGACCATCGCGTTGCGGGTGCCGACCTTGGAGTACTGCTGGGGGCCGTCCGCCTTCTTGATGTGGACGGTCTTGATGAGCTCGTCCGGCTGGAGCGCGTTGCGCTTCACGCCGGTGTAGAACTCGTCGATCGGGATGAAGCGGCTGCCGCGGACCGACTCGACCTCGACCTCGGCGCCGGCGGCGAGGAGCGCGGGGTGGGCGTCACCGGCCGGGGAGGCGGTGCCGAGGTTGCCGCCGACGCCGCCGCGGTTGCGGATCTGCGGGGAGGCGACCGTGTGGGAGGCGAGCGCCAGGCCGGGCAGCTCGGCCCGCAGGTTCTCCATGATCTGCGTGTACGGAACGGAAGCGCCGAGCCGGACGTTCTCCTCGCCGACCTCCCACTCGCGCAGCAGCTCGATGCGGTTCAGGTCAAGCAGGTACTCGGGGCGCCGGTGGTCGAAGTTGATCTCGACCATGACGTCGGTGCCGCCCGAGAGGGGCACGGCTGTGGGGTGCTCGGCCTTGGCGGCGAGCGCCTCCTCCCAGCTGGCGGGGCGAAGGAAGTCCATGGTGGCTCTCTTCTAGCGATTCTGGTGGGGGTCGGACGTCTGGGCCCTGGGTGTCGTCCGGCCCTCGACTTCGGTGTTCATGTCCTGTTCACGCGGTGTGTGGCCTAGTACACAAGCCACGATGGCCGGGGTGCAGTCACCGAAAACATGAAGGAGTTGGCCGGTGCCCCCGCACGTCTTGTAGATTCGAACGAAAGACGGTGAACGGAAACCTCGCCGTTTCCCCCTGGAAACGGCGGCACCACCCTCACCGGCCCCACCGTCGAATACCCGACAACCTCATCACCCACTCGAAGGAACGGCGGCGACACGAATGCGGCTGCGCGCACTGCTGGAGAACGACGCGCTCGGGCTGCGCCTGCTGGGCGGCGAGGAGGAGCTGGACCGCTCCGTCCGTGGCGTCATGACCACGGACCTCAAGGATCCCAGCCGGTACCTCTCCGGCGGCGAGCTGGTCCTCACCGGCCTGGCGTGGCTGCGGGAGCCGGCCGACGCCGAGCCCTTCGTCCGGATCCTCAGCCAGGCCGGGGTCTCCGCGCTCGCGGCCGGCGAGGCCGAGCTGGGCGACATCCCCGACGATCTCGTGGAGGCGTGTTCACGCCACCGGCTGCCGCTCTTCGCGGTCAACGAAACCGTTGCGTTCGCGACGATCACCGAGCATGTCGTTCGACAGGTCTCCGGTGAGCGGGCCGGCGACCTGGCGGCCGTCGTGGACCGGCACCGGCGCCTCATGACCTCCGGTCCGGCCGGCGGCGGCCCCGAGGCCGTCCTCGACCTCCTCGGCTCCGACCTGGACCTGCGCGCCTGGGTCCTCTCCCCCACCGGACGGCAGATCGCCGGCGCCGGGGAGCCCCTGGACCCGGCGCTCGCCGCGGCCCTCGCGGGCGAGCACCTGGCGGCCACCCGCACCGGCCGGCGCGGCCCGCACCGGCTGACCCTCCAGGGCACCCCGTACTCGCTCTTCCCGGTCAGGAACGCCGGCCGGGCCGCCGGGCCCGGTGCCCGGGACGTCCGCGAGACGGTGCTGTCCGACTGGCTGCTCGCCGTGGAGGCCGATGCCGGGGAGTGGCCGGCCGCCCGGCTCGACCTGCTCCAGGGCGTCACGCAGCTGATCTCCGTCGAGCGCGACCGGCGCGACGCGGCCCGCACGGTGCGCCGCCGGCTCGCCCAGGAGGTCCTGGAGCTGGTGCAGACGGGCGCCGCGCCCGCCGAGATCGCCGCCCGGCTCCGGGTCGCCGCCCCGGTGCTGCTGCCCGGCCTCGGCGCGGCCCCGCACTGGCAGGTCGTCGTGGCCCGCGTCGAGTGGGACCAGGAGGGCGGCCAGGCCCCGGTGGAGCCGGGTCCGGTCACCCAGGCGCTCCTGGAGGAGATCCTGGTCGACCCGGCGACCGTGGGCCCCGAGTCCGCCGACCGGATCGCCGTCGCCCACACCGGCGACGAGGCCATCGCGCTGGTGCCGCTGGCCACGGGCCCGCTGCCGGAGAGCGAGGACGACGGCCCGTCGCCCGCCCTGGGCCTGCACGCGGACGCCCTCCTGGCGGCGGTACGGGCTCCGCTCTCGTCCGGCCTCGCCGACGACGGGCGGCTCACCCTGGGCGTCAGCGCCGCCGTGCACTCGGCGGAGGGGCTGCGGGGCGCCCTGGAGGAGGCCCGGCACGCCCGCCGGGTGGCCGCCGCCCGCCCCGGCCGGGTCTGCGCGGCCGGCCACCACGAGCTGGCCTCGCACGTGCTGCTGCTGCCCTTCGTCCCGGACGACGTGCGGCGTGCCTTCACGGCCCGGCTCCTCGACCCGCTGCGCGACTACGACCGGCGCCACCGGGCGGAGCTCATCCCGACCCTGGAGGCCTTCCTGGACTGCGACGGCTCCTGGACCCGCTGCGCGACCCGGCTGCACCTCCACGTGAACACGCTGCGTTACCGGGTCGGCCGCATCGAGCAGCTGACCGGCCGGGACCTGTCCCGTCTGGAGGACAAGCTCGACTTCTTCCTGGCCCTGCGGATGAGTTGACGGAGTCTGCCCCGCGCGGATCCGGGTTTCACTCCTTCGGTTGAGTCCGGAGGAGTGAGGGCGGACCCTCCGGCCCACCCCCTCGGCCGGACGCCTCGCACCGCCGCTCTCCCTGATCACCGCGGTGATCAGGGGTCGCGCGCCCCCGACGCCCCGCCGGGCCCTGCCCCGGCGGGGCGTCACGGCAACCCCCCACCTTTGTGAAATTTTTCACCCGACCCCTTGGCCGGGTACGGCCGTTCGTGCTGAGATGCCGTCCTACTCAACAGCTCGATGGCGCGCTCGGGGAGGGCAATGTGGCGGACACCGCCATGTCTGGTTCCGAATCAGGGGGCGGCGGAAACCCGTCCCTCGCCTACGGCAAGGAGACTCCCGTGGAGACCGCCATATGGCGGCTCCGCTCCCGCGGCTGCTGGACCGACGCGGCGGCGCTGCTCGCACCCCGCGCCCACGAACCGGCCGCCGCGCTCGAACGGGCCGCGCTGCTGATCGAGCGCTGCCTCTACACCGAACAGGGCTGGGCCGAGGCGGAGGAGGCCCTGCGCGCCGCCGAGGCGGTCGCGAGCAGCGACGAGGAGCGCGGCGCCGCGGCCTGCGAGCGCGGCTACCTCGCCTACGCGTCCACCCTGTTGGGCGTCCGGGACCGGGCCGACGAGGCCCGGATGGCGCTCGGCCGGGCGGCGGCCCTGATCGCCCCCTCCGAGCCGGGCCGGCCGCTCCTGGACTACCGGCGCGGGCTGATCGCCCAGAACCTCGGCGACTCCCCGCAGGCGGCCCGGGCCGCGTACCGCCGCGCGCACGCCGGCGCCACCGCGCAGGGCGACTCGCTGCTGCTCTCCTCCACCTGGCGCCACCTCGCCGGACTGGCGTTAAGGGAGGGCGAGTTGGCGGAGGCCCGGCACGGCTTCGCCGAATCGCTGCGGATCCGGGAGGAGTTGGGCTACCTGGTGGGTACGGCTCCGGCGCTGACCGCCCTCGCCGACGCCGAGACGGAACCGGAGGCCGGACGGCTGCGCGCCGAGGCCCGCCGCCTCTTCCGCCTCCTCGGGGGCGTACCGACCTGGCTGGCGTCGCAGCTCACGCCGCGTACCGCCACATGAACCACCGTCACCCCTCCTGAGCCCCGTCACCCCTCCTGAATACCCGTCACCCCTCCTGAGGCTCCAGGCAGATGAGGCTCTCCTCGGTGCCGACCACGAGCGCCCCGGTCGCGGTCACGGCGACGGCGCGGACGGCGGGTCCCGGCCGGAAGGCCCGGCTCCGGCCGCCCTCCGGCGCGATCAGCTCGACCCGGCCGTCGGCCCAGGCGGCCGCGACGAGCGGCCCGTCGGGGGCGGGGGCGGCGTGCAGGGCGACCACCGGCGCCCGGCGCTCCGCCAGCGGCTCGGGCACCGGGGCTCGGCCCGGCGTCCAGAGCCGTACGGTGCCGTCGGCGCCGCCGGAGCAGACGAACGGGGTCGCGGACTCCACGGCGGTCACGGCGGTGACCCGGCCGCTGTGCGGGGCGGCCTGGTGGAGGCCGTTGACACCGAAGGCGTGCACCGAGCCGAGCCGGTCCCCCACCACCACCGAGCCCGCGATCGCGGCCAGCGCCGTACCGGGGTGCCGGGACAGGGTGGTGGAGACGGCCTCGGTGAGCCGCTCCAGATAGGGCGGGCGGGGCGCGGTGCCCCGGACGGTGTGCAGCCGGCCGCGCTCGTCGAGCAGCAGCACCGTCCCGTCGGCGGTGGGCGCGAGGGCGGCGATCCGGCCCTGGACCCGGTGGGCGAGCCGCCCCGCGCGGGAGGCGTCGGCCTCCCGCAGCAGCCGGACCGTGCCGGTGTGGTCGCCCACCAGGAGCAGCTCGGCCGAGGGTCCGCCGGCGGTCGCGCCGAGCACCGCGACGGGCCCCGGCCACGGCGGGGAGACGTCGCCGCGGTGCCGGGCCCAGCGCACCCGCCAGGGCGCCGGGGCCGCCTGGGCGGCGAGCGCGGGCCGCAGCCGGGGGTCGGCGCCGTCGCCGAGCGCGGTGAGCAGCACCAGGGCGCGGCCGGCCGGTCCGTCCGCCGCGCAGAGCGCCTGTCCGGCCCGCAGCCAGGCGTCGCGCAGCCCGCCGTGGTCGTCGGGGGAGGCGGTCGCGTATCCGGTGGTGACGAGGAGCGGGTCGGCGGCGCAGACGGCGACCGGGTCGGAGAGGTCGGGGAGCTCGGGGAGCGGCGCCGGGGCCGGCGGCCCGGGGGGCTCGTCGCCGTCGAGGTCGACGACGGTGGTGCGGGCGGCCCGGGGGAGGCGGGTGCCGGTGCGGGCCTCCACGACGAGCCGGATCCGCCCGACCTCGGCGAGGCCGCCGAGCAGCTCGGCGAGGGCGTCCGGTTCGGCCGCGGCGTGCAGGTCGGTGAGGAGCAGCACGGTCCTGCCGGTGCGGCGGGCCTCGCTGGTGGCGAGGGCGTGCACGAGGTCGGCGGGGGTGCGGGCCACCACGCCGAGCCGGTCGGCGAGGGTCCAGGCCACGCCCAGGGCGCTCTGCCCGGCGAGCGGCACGAGCACCCGCTCGTTCCTGGCCCGGCCGCGCCGGGCCCGTGTCCCGTGGGCGGCCAGCCGGCCGAGGAGGGCGGTCTTCCCGCTGCCCGGGGCGCCGGTGACCAGGCAGAGCCGCGGCGCCTCGGGGTCGGTGAGCCAGCCGAGGAGGGCGGCGGCCTCGGGCCCCGTACCGCTGAGCGACCCCGAGGTCTTGGGGGAGGGCCGGCGTCCGTCCGCGGGGGACGGTGTCGCGGACGGCATGGAACACCTCACGGGCACGCGGTACGAACGGCTGTCGCCCCCGACCTTAGTGGGCGCGGGGCCCGGGGAAACCGTCCCGTCGGGGACCGGCCTCCTTGGGGTGGTCCGGCGCCGGGGGCCGCCGCCCGCCGCGCCGGTCCCGGCGGGTCGGCCCGGCCCGTCCCGCCGTACCCCGGGCGGGAGTTCAGCCGTTCGCGCCCGCGAAGTGCTCGCGGACCAGGGCCTCCACGACCGGGAGGTCCTGGGCGGTGAGGGCGTCCAGGAGGGCGGAGTGTTCGGCGGCGTCGGCGACCAGGTCCGCGTGGCGGAGGACGGGGGCGCTGAGCAGGGGCCACTGGGAGCGGCGGTGCAGGTCGTCGGCGATGACGAGGAGCTGTTCGTTGCCGGCGAGGGCGAGGACCGCGCGGTGGAAGGCGCGGTCGGTCTCCGCGTAGTACGCGCGGTCGCCGCGGGCGGCGGCGGCGCCGGTCGCCTCCGCGAACGGCCGGAGCGCGGCCCAGCGGGCGGCCGGGACGGTGCGGGCGAGCCGCAGCATGACCGGGACCTCGATCAGGGCGCGCACCTCGGCCAGCTCGGCCAGTTCGCGGGCGGTGCGGACGACGACGCGGAAGCCGCGGTTGGGCACGACCTCGACGGCGCCCTCGACGGCGAGCCGCTGCATCGCCTCGCGGACGGGGGTCGCGGAGACGCCGAAGCGCTCGCCGAGGGCGGGGGCGGAGTACACCTCGCCGGGCCGCAGCTCACCGGCGACGAGGGCGGTGCGCAGGGCGTCGAGGATCTGCCCCCGGACCGAGTGCCGACGGACAGTGCGCGGGCCGCCCCCGGAAGGGCCGTCCCCGCAGAGGTCGTCCCCGCAGAGGCCGTCCCCGGAGAGGAGGGACTCGCCGTGGCCGTGCTCGCCGTGGGTGTGCTCGCCGTGGGTGTGCTCGCCGTGGGTGTGCTCGCCGCGGGCCTGCTCGGGGACGCGCGCGGAGCCGCTGCCCGCGTCCGGTCCCGCGGCGCCCTCGGCGGCGTACGGGCCGGGCGCGGGGTCGCCGAATCGCACGGACGGTCCCTCCGTCGCCCGCTCGCGTGCTGCGCCCTGCTCCACCCGGGTCCTCCTGCGGCCTCGTGCCGGGCCCGGCTCGCGCGGCCCGGGTCCCCTGTGCACCATAGGCGAACGGACCGTTCCGCGGGACCGCGCCCACGAGGCGCGGGTGGGAGCGGGCCGGGCGGTGGTGAGACGCGACGCCGATTCGGGTAAGGTAAGGCTAACCTGCTAACGATCGCGATTCGGTGGTCCGCATGACCGTCCCCGCTCTGCTGCCCTCCCTCGCCTCGCCCGTCGCGGCCTCGTACGCCCGGCTCGCCGAGGTCTTCTCCGGCCTGCGGATAGAGGAGACGACCGAGAACGAACGGCTGCCGCGCGGCGCCGGCTGGGTCCTCGCCGAGGAGCTCGCGGCCGGCGGGGCCGCCCTGGACGCCTTCCTCGCCTGGGACAACGCGCAGGTCCTCCGCGACTACGGGCAGCAGGCCCGCCCCGACGTCGTCGCGAGCCTCGGGCTCCACCGGTACGCCTGGCCCGCCTGCCTCCTGGTGACCCTCCCCTGGTTCCTCCAGCGCCGGGTCCCCCGCCTCCCGGCGGCGGCGGTCTCCTTCCAGCGGACCCGCGGCCGGATGGCGGTCCGCGTCGAGGAGTTCGCCTGCCTCCCCGGCGACCCGGCGGCCGCCCTGCCCGGGGCACGCGTGGTCGCGGACGAGGACGCCCTGCGCGCGGAGGTCCGCGCCTCGCTCGCCGAGCACTTCGAAGCCCTCCTCGGCGGCTTCGGCCCCCGGATGCGGCGCGGCCGCCGCGCCCTGTGGGGGATGGTGACGGACGAGATCGTCGAGAGCCTCTGGTACATCGGCGCCCTCCTCGGCGAGGAGGAGCGGGCGATGGCCGAACTGGAACTGCTGCTGCCGGGCAGCACCGGCCGGCCGGAGAAGCCGTACGCGGGCGGGGCCGGCTTCCGGCCGCTGCCCGGGAGCGAGGGGCCGGACACCGCTCCGCGTCCCACCCGGTCCCGGGCCACCTGCTGCTTCTTCTACACGGTGCGCCCCGAGGACACCTGCCTCACCTGTCCGCGCACGTGCGACGCGGACCGGGTGCGGCGGCTCGCCGCGACCGCCTGAGGAATACGCCACCCGGACGGGTGACGTGAATCGAACACAACTCCGCCTGCGCGGCGGTGCGTTCGACCAGAAGGTACCTATTCGTATGCCCTGAGACCTCGTTGGCGTGCTCTTCCCCCGAAACCCCGTACGTCCCGTGATCGGTCGGACAGTATGGGCGGCCCAACGCCCCACTGCGATGCGAGGGACACCGCATGAGACTGACCGACATATCGCTGGACTGGCTGCTTCCGGGCGGCGTGATGGTCGCCGGAGTCCTGACGGCGGTGGCGGTGCTCGCGCGCGGGAAGCGCGCCGGTGACCAGGCCGCGGCCGAGGACTCCTGGGAACGCAGCGAGGAGCGGCGCAGACGCAAGGAAGCGGTCTACGGCTTCGCCTCGTACGGGCTGCTGTTCTGCTGCGCCGCCGTCGCGGCGGCGCTCTCCTTCCACGGGCTCGTCGGCTTCGGCCGGCAGAACCTCAACCTGACGGGCGGCTGGGAGTACCTGGTCCCCTTCGGCCTCGACGGCGCCGCCATGTTCTGCTCGGTGCTCGCCGTCCGCGAGGCCAGCCACGGCGACGCGGCCCTCGGCTCGCGCCTCCTGGTCTGGCTCTTCGCGGGCGCGGCCGCCTGGTTCAACTGGGTGCACGCGCCGCGCGGCCTGGGCCACGACGGGGCCCCGCAGTTCTTCGCGGGGATGTCCCTGTCGGCGGCGGTCCTCTTCGACCGGGCGCTGAAGCAGACCCGCCGGGCGGCGCTGCGCGAGCAGGGCCTGGTGCCCCGCCCGCTGCCGCAGATCCGGATCGTGCGGTGGATACGGGCTCCCCGGGAGACCTTCGCCGCCTGGTCGCTGATGCTCCTGGAAGGCGTACGGACCCTGGACGAGGCCGTGGACGAGGTCCGCGAGGACCGGCGCGAGAAGGAGCAGAACAGGATCCGCCGGCGCGAGCAGGCCAAGCTCGACCGGGCGCAGATCAAGGCGCTCAACCGCCAGCACCGGGCCTTCGGCCGGGGCGGCGGGCGCCAGGTGGAGGTGGCGGCGCTGACCACCGCCTCCGGGACCGGCGGGGGCCAGGCCCCCGGGTCCGGGCCGGGTTCCGCGACGGCGTCGGTGACCGCCGCCGTCGCGGAACCCGCCATAGCGGACCCGGGACAACTGCCCCTTCGGCCCCGGCCCTCCCTGCAAGCCGTCAGGGAAAGTGAGAAGCGGGAGTCGCGGACGGTGGACCTCACCGCCGAGGACGACACCCAGGCCCTGCCCCGACTCGACTCCCTGGAGGCGAAGATCTCCGAGATGGAGCGGCTGCTCGGCTGACAAGGACCCGCTCCACCCCGCGGCGGGGCCGCCCCTCAGGCGGCCCCGCCGTTCAGTTCGAACCAGACGACCTTCCCCGTGCCGCGCTCCTCGATCCCCCAGGAGTCGGCGAACTCCCGCACCAGGAAGAGCCCACGGCCGCTCGTACCGTCGTCGGCGGGCGGTACCGGCGGGGCGGCGAGACCGGGCTCGAAGTCGCGGACCTCGACCCGGAGCTGGCCGGGGTCGACGGTCGCGGTGACGACCGCGCCGTGCGCGGTGTGGACCAGCGCGTTGGTGACCAGTTCGCTGGTGAGCAGTTCGGCGACGGCCCCGGCGTCCGGTCCGCCCCAGCTGCCGAGGAGTTCGCGTAACGCGTGGCGCACCTCCGGCACCGCCGTCAGGTCCGCCCCACCCACCTTTCTGAGCAGTTGAGTCGGCTGTCGTGCCTTCCCGGCCATAGCCCCCACCCACGGTCGCGTCGAACAGGCTCACGGGAGAGCCTGCCCCACGAGCCGGGCCGCATGCGCCGTGCTCCGCGCCCTCAGGGGCGGGGCACGTTGCGGAGGTTGGATCGGGCCATCTGGAGCATCCGGCCCACTCCCCCGTCGAGGACGATCTTGCTGGCGGAGAGGGCGAAGCCGGTCACCATCTCGGCGCTGATCTTCGGGGGGATGGAGAGGGCGTTGGGGTCGGTGACGACGTCGACGAGGGCGGGGCCCTTGTGCTTGAACGCGTCCTTGAGGGCTCCGGCCAGGTGCTTGGGCTTCTCGACGCGGACCCCGTAGGCGCCGGCGGCCCGGGCGACGGCGGCGAAGTCGGGGTTCTTGTTGCCCGTCCCGTACGAGGGGAGCCCGGCGACCAGCATCTCCAGCTCGACCATCCCGAGCGAGGAGTTGTCGAACAGCACGATCTTCACCGGGAGTTCGTACTGCACGAGGGTGAGGAAGTCGCCCATGAGCATGGAGAAGCCGCCGTCGCCGGAGAGCGAGACGACCTGCCGGCCCCGGTCGGTGAACTGGGCGCCGATCGCCTGCGGGAGGGCGTTGGCCATGGAGCCGTGGCTGAAGGAACCGATGATCCGGCGGCACCCGTTGGGGGTGAGGTAGCGGGCCGCCCAGACGTTGCACATGCCGGTGTCGACGGTGAAGACCGCGTCGTCGTCGGCGAGTTCGTCGAGGACGGAGGCGACGTACTCGGGGTGGATCGGGGTGCGCTTCTCCACCTTGCGGGTGTAGGCCTTCACCACGCCCTCCAGGGCGTCGGCGTGCTTCTTCAGCATCTTGTCGAGGAAGCGGCGGTCGGTGCGCTCCCGGATCCGGGGCGTGACGCAGCGCAGGGTCTCGCGGACGTCGCCCCAGACGGCGAGGTCGAGCCGGGAGCGGCGGCCGAGGTGTTCGGGGCGGACGTCGACCTGCACGATCCGGACGTCGTCGGGGAGGAAGGCGTTGTACGGGAAGTCGGTGCCGAGCAGGATCAGCAGGTCGCACTCGTGGGTGGCCTCGTAGGCGGCGCCGTAGCCGAGCAGGCCGCTCATGCCGACGTCGAAGGGATTGTCGTACTGGATCCACTCCTTGCCCCGCAGGGCGTGGCCGACGGGGGCCTTGAGGCGCTCGGCGAACTGCATGACCTCGGGGTGGGCGCCGGCCGTGCCGCTGCCGCAGAACAACGTCACCCGTTCGGCTCCGTCGATCATCCGGACCAGGGCGTCGATCTCGGCGTCGCCGGGGCGGACGGTGGGGCGGGAGGTGACGAGCGCGGAGCCGGCGGTCTTCTCGGGGGCGGGCTGGTCGGCGATGTCGCCGGGGAGCGCGACCACCGAGACGCCGCCGCGGCCGACGGCGTGCTGCACGGCGGTGTGCAGCAGCCGGGGCATCTGCTTGGGGTGGGAGATGAGCTCGCTGTAGTGGCTGCACTCGCGGAACAGCTGGTCGGGGTGGGTCTCCTGGAAGTAGCCCAGCCCGATCTCGCTGGACGGGATGTGGGAGGCGAGGGCGAGGACGGGGGCCATCGAGCGGTGGGCGTCGTACAGGCCGTTGATGAGGTGGAGGTTGCCCGGGCCGCAGGAGCCGGCGCAGGCGGCGAGGCGGCCGGTGACCTGTGCCTCGGCGCCCGCGGCGAAGGCGGCGGTCTCCTCGTGGCGCACCTGGATCCAGTCGATGGCCGGGTTGCGCCGGATGGCGTCGACGACCGGGTTCAGGCTGTCGCCGACCACGCCGTAGAGCCGCTGCACGCCGGCGCGGACGAGGATGTCGACGAACTGCTCCGCTACGTTCTGTTTGGCCATGGATCCATCAACACACGGCTCGGCGCCTCACGCCTCCCAGACGGCGGCCCCCGTACGGTCGTCGGCGTACCCCGTCACCCTCAGCTGGGTGTCGGCGAGGAAGGCGGCGAGGCCGGGCGGTTCGGCGCCGGTCCAGCGGGCCGCCAGCTCGTGGGCGAGGGCGGGCTCGCCGCGCATCGGCTCGGCGAGGCCGGGCGAGGCGAGGAGGAGGGTGTCGCCGGGCCGGGCCACCGAGGCGCGGAAGCGGAACGGCTCGGCGGGCGGCGGGACGGGCTCCTCGATGACCGGCCCGGGGGCCGTGGTGATGCCGAGGTCCATGGTGAGCCGGTCGCCCTCCTCGGTCGCCTCCGGGATCCCGTGCGGCGGCGTCGAGCCGAAGCCCACGACGGGCGCGCCGGTGACCGAGGCCGGGTCGGGCAGGAGCGGCTCGATGTCCTGCCAGGCACCGTCGCGGAGCCGGAAGAGACCGCCGCCGCCGATGCCGAAGAAGACCCGGGTGCGGCAGTCGGGGTCGGCGGGGATGAGCAGACAGCGCAGGGTGGCGGTGTACAAGTCAGGCGCTACGCCGCGCTCGGCGGCGCGGGCCCGCAGTCGGCCGTAGGTGCGGTCGGTGAGCCGCTGGAGCCCGGACTTGAGCTCGCCGCGGCGGCCGGAGCGGATGTCCTCGGAGAGCCGGGCGTGGCTGCGGCCGACGGCCTCGCCGATCCAGCGGCAGGCGTCGCCGGCGGCGAGGTGCGCCTCGTCGGCGGCGCGGGAGCCGGCCGCGACGGCGACGAGCACGAGGGCGGCCTCGTCGTGGCCGAAGCGGGCGGTGAGCAGGGCGTCCCGGCGCGGTTCGCCGCGGTAGCGGGCGGAGTCGCCGCGGACGGAGGCGGCGCGGAGGGTCGCGGTGCCGTAGCGGGCGCCGTCGAGGACGGTGTCGGCGACCAGGTCGGCGAGTTCGCCGGGGCGCGCGGCGGGCAGGGCGGTGGGCTCGGCCTCGTACGTGGGCGGCCGGCTGCCGAGGAAGCCGGTGCGGGGCCGGGGCACGGGCGTGGGCACGGGCACCTGGACGGTCGGCTCGTGGCCGGTGGGGAGCGGTACGAGCACGGTGGCGTCCGGCTGCGCCGCGGGTCCGGGCTCGGGGTCGGGTTCGGGTTCGGGTTCGGCCTCGGGCTCCGGGTCAGGTGCGGGCTTCACGGCCGCGGGCGCCGGCGCCGGGAAGGTCCGGGGCCCGGTGACCGGCGCCTCCCACGGCGCCGGCCCGAGCACGGAGGGCGCGGGCGGCACGGGCGGAGGCGGCGGCGCGGGTCGCGCGGTAGGCGCGGGCGGCGAGGGCGGCACCGAAGGCGCGGGCGGCGCGGGTCGCGCGGAGGGCGCGGGCGGCGCGGAAGGTACCGGTGGCGCGGCGGGCGCCGGTGGCGGGGCGGCCTGGGGGCCCCGCGTGGCCTGGGTGGCGGACGTGAAGTGGGCGTCCAGCGAGTCGGGCGAGGGCGTCGGCGTGAGGTCCTCCGCCGCGTCCTCGTAGAGCGCGTCCCACCAGTTGTCCCCCTGCTGAGTCATGCCCTTATTGTCCACCGCGGGCGGCCCGGGAAAACGGGACACGAGGAAAACCGTTGCTGCGAATGGGTGGTCCGCCGGGCGACCCCACCCCCCACGGGAAGGACGCCCGGCGGACCGGCGTGGTCAGCGCACGTCGTAAGCGCGGACCACGGTCTGGGTGACGGAGTTGCCGTCGGCGTCCGTCAGTTCGGCCTTCAGAGTGACCTGCTCGCCCGTCGCGCCCGCGTGGTCCACGGTCGCGGTCCAGGTGCCGTCCTGCTGGGAGACCGGTGCTTCGGTCCAGGTCGTACCGCCGTCATAGGAGTACGAGAGCCTGGCCGAGGTGAGAGCGGCCGGCTGGTGGCCGGCGTGCCCGGTCGCGGTGAGGCCGATCTTCTGGCCGTCGGCCGCCGCGAGGGTCTTGAGTCCGTCCTCCGGCAGGTCGTACCGGGGGAAGAGAATCGGGATGCCCTGAGAATAGACCGTCTCGTCGAGCTGTGAGGTGAATTCCCAGACCGACTGCACGGAGGTGGAGCGGGCCCAGTTCCGGTTGCCGATCTTCATGGTGTTCTGTTCCAGCTCGTACCGGCCCGGCTCGGCGGGCACCTCGAAGGCGCCGAAGGGCCAGGCGTTCTCGCCGATGAGCTCGCCGTCGCGGCGCAGCCGCAGGTTGCCGATGTCGCCGAAGGAGCCGGGCTCGGCGTGGTGGGTGCCGTCGCCCCACATCGCGGCGGCGAAGCCGATCAGGTTGCCCTGCCGCTCGGCGGCGAGGACCGGGGCGCCGGTGGCGTCGCGCGGGGCGGTGGGGGCGAGGACGCCGTCGTACCACTTCTCGGTGCGCCTCTCGCCGGCGGTGTAGGCGTGCCGGGCGCCGGACATCAGCTCGCCGAAGGGGAAGCTGCTGCCGACGTACTGGTGCCAGCTCGTGTCACCGGGGGTGTGGAACTCGGTGCGGCGGCCGGGTGCCGGGACGGTCTCCAGGCCCGCGAAGGAGACGGAGAGGCCGCTGGGGCGGGAGGCGTCGGTGAACTCCATGAACTCGGCGGCGACGCCGGCCGAGCCGTAGACGGAGTCGGTGCGGCCGAGGCGCGCGTCACGGACGCGGTAGGCGCGGTCGTCGTCGAGCTCGCCGGTCTCGGGGAAGCCGAGGTTGTAGACGTACGGGGACTTGGCGGTGGCCTCCCAGGCGAGGGTGACCTCGCCGGCTTCGAGCTTGCCGAGGAGGGCGTGGGCCTCGTCGGTGGGCAGGCCGAGGACGGGCAGGGGCAGGCCGTTGTAGGCGCCGCCCGGGTACCAGCGGCCGGGGGCCTCGCGGTAGGCGACGACACCGACGGCGCCGGCCGCCTTGGCGTCACGGGCCAGGAGGGCGCTGCCGTTGTCGTCGTCCGGCATGCGGACCAGGGCCAGCCTGCCCTGGACGCCGGCGGCCTTGAGCTCGTCCGGGGTGCCGGTGCCGGCGTCGGCGAGCGGGGCGGAGCCGGTGCCGTCGAGGTTGTCGGCGCCGGTGGAGGCGGTGACGGGGTGGAGGGTCAGGCCGTCGGTGGTGCGCAGTTCGGTGATCTTCGGGGCGGCGGTGCGCCAGTAGCTGCCGAACTCGAAGTCGCCGTCGCGGGGTTCGCCGTCGACGGAGGCGTAGTAGCCGCGGACCGTGCGGGGCGCGGAGGCGGTGCCGGCGTGCGACCAGACGTCGTCCCAGCTGCGGGCGAAGCCGAGGGTGGCGCCGTGGAGTTCGGAGGGCCGGTCGGTGCGGATGGACAGCTCGTGGGCCTTGCGGGCGTCGAGGACGACGAGGGTGTCCTTCGTGATCTCCAGCTGCGGCCGGGCCAGGTAGCCGAGCGAGTCGGTGAGGGTGGCGCCCGCGCCCGTGTCGGGGGTGGTGACGAAGGAGGAGAGGAAGTAGCTGCCGGGGCGGACCCGGAAGACCTGGTCGGTGGCGCCCTCGTTGTAGCGGCGCTCGCCGGAGGCGGTGTCGGTGCCGATGAGGTCGAGCGAGGAGGAGCCGTCGGCGGGCTTGCCGAGGCGGTCGATCAGCTTGACGCGGAGGGTGACGGTCTGCGGCTCGACGTAGAGCGAGAACGGGGTGGAGACGTGGACGCCGCCGCGGCCGGTGGCGACGACCCTGCCCGTGACGTCGCCGTACTGCGCGCGCTCCAGGCGTGCGGTGGGGTCGATGGCCAGGGGGACCTGGACCGTCGCGCCGGCGGGGACGGTGACGGTGCGCTTGCCGAGGCGGGCGACGGCGGACCTCACGGCGGAGCCGTCGTTGCCGGTGACCTTCTCGACGGCGAGGTCGAGGGTGACCGGGGCGTCGGCGGTGTTGGTGTAGGGGACGGTGACCGTGGTGCGGTCGCCCTTCGCCTGCGGCCAGTGGTAGGTGCCGCCCTGGACGGCGGGGGCGGAGAGGACCGTCTGGTCGATCGCGGCCTTCACGTCGAGTCGGCCGCCGCCGGTCTCGCGGACGTCGCCGGGGATGTCCGTCTCGGCGGAGGCCACCAGGGCGGCCTTCAACTGCCGGGCGGTCCAGTCGGGGTGACGCTGCTTCAGGACGGCGGCGGCGCCCGCGACGTGCGGGGTGGCCATCGACGTACCGGACATCCCCTGGTACGCGTAGAGGCCGCGGCCGCCGGCCGCGGCGGCGGAGATGCCGACGCCGGGGGCGGCGATCTCCGGCTTGAGGGTGTGGGCCTCGTTGGCTATCGGGCTGCGGCTGGAGAACCAGGCGGTGGAGTCGTCGCGGTCGGTGGCGCCGACGGTGAGGACGCTGGGGGCGCAGCCGGGCGAGGAGACCGAGTTGAGGGACGGGCCCGAGTTGCCGGCCGCGATGACGAACAAGGTGCCCTCGTTCCGGGCGAGTTGTTCGGCGGCGGCGCTCATCGGGTCGTCGCAGTCGGTCTCGGAGGGGTTGCCGAGGCTCATGGAGACGACGTCGGCGCCCTGGGCGACGGCCCATTCCATGCCGGCGATGATCCAGGAAGTGGCGCCGGAGCCGGAGTCGTTGAGGACCTTGCCGTTGAGGAGCTGGGCGCCGGGGGCGACGCCCTTCTTCTTGCCGCCGCTCGCGGCGCCGGAGCCGCCGACGGTGGAGATGGTGTGGGTGCCGTGGCCCTGGCGGTCGCCCGCGGTGGCGGAGTCGGTGAAGTTCTCCGAGGCGGTGATGCGGCCCTTGAGGTCGGGGTGGTCGGCGTCGGCGCCGGTGTCGAGGACGGCGACCTTGGTGCCGGTGCCGTCGTAGCCGGCGGCCCACGCCTCGGGGGCGTGCACCTGCCGGGTGGAGCGCTCCAGGGTGGCCTCGACCTTGCGGTCGAGCCACAGCTTCTCGATGGCCGCGGAGGCGGAGCGGGCGGTGGGCGCGGAGACCTCGGACCAGAAGGTGGCGGCCTGCTTCTTGTCGGCCTGGAGGGCGACGCCGCCGATGGTCCTCAGGACCTGGCCGCGGCGGGCGCCGCGCGGGGCGGCCGGGGCGGTGCGGGCGGTGGCGCCGGAGCCGTAGACGGCGATCAGCGGCAGGGTGGCGGTGGAGGCGTCGTCGTAGCCCTGGCGGACCAGGCCCGTGACGTTGAAGAGCTCCTCGTCGACCCGGTCGGCGGCGAGCGCGTCGGAGGCGTCCTCGGGGTAGACGTAGAGGTCCTGGCCGGAGCGGCGGGTCTGGACCAGCGGCACGGTGCCGTCCTCGCGGGGCAGCACGGTGGCGGCGGGGTTACCCCGCTCGTCCCGGCTGACCAGGACGCGGTCACCGGTGACCAGGGTCACCGTGGCGGGCCGGTCGCCAGTGCGGGCCTGGGCCTCGCTGCCGACCGGCGGGCGGTCGGCGGAGCCGCCGGCCGGCGGCTGGGCCGCGGCGGACGGCAGGGCCGCGGTGACGGCCAGGACGGCGGCGGTCGCCGCCCCCAGGGCCGTACGCGAAATCGGGCGCATCGCTCTCCCCATCAGAATCCGGACAACAGGTGCAAGTCACCTGAATCCGGAGGCGGTTGGTGCTGCGGTGGCGCCACATTGGCAGAGGTGAGGGCGGTACAGGGATGATGGGCACGGCGGGAACACGCCGTGGCCGATTCCCGCCAGGTCACCAACGGAACGAATGCCTCCGGAGAACATGCGCGGAACGTCTCGCACGCTCCCCCGGAGACACGGCGAGGGGCGGGAACCGATGCTGGGTGCGATAGGACTGGACGAGCGGCAGGAGTCCGCGTACCGGGCGCTGATCGCGCTCGGCGCGGCGGAGGTCACCGACCTGGCGCACCGGCTCTCGTTGCCCGAGCCGGACACCGAGCGGGCGCTGCGCCGCCTGGAGGCGCAGGGACTCGCCGCCCAGTCCTCCGCCCGCACCGGCCGCTGGGTCGCGGCCCCGCCCGCGGTCGCGCTCGGCGCGCTCCTCACCCAGCAGCGGCACGAACTGGAGCAGGCGGAGCTGGCGGCGGCGCTGCTGTCGGAGGAGTACCGCTCGGAGGCGGCCGAGCCCGTCGTGCACGACCTGGTGGAGGTGGTGACCGGCGCGAGCGCGGTGGCGCACCGCTTCTTCCAGCTCCAGCTCGGCGCCACCGAGGAGGTCTGCGCGCTCGTCACCGGCAAGCCGATCGCCGTCTCCGGCATGGAGAACGACGCGGAGGAGCTGGCCGCGGGCCGGGGCGTCCGCTACCGGGTGGTCATCGAGCGGGAGGTGCTCGCCCTCCCCTCGGGGCTCCTGGAACTCTCGGCGGCGCTCGGTCGCGAGGAGCAGATCAGGGTGGTCGACCGGGTCCCGACCAAACTGGTGGTCGCCGACCGCTCCCTCGCCATGGTGCCGCTCACCGGCCGCGGCGCCGAGCCGGCCGCGCTCGTGGTGCACGCCAGCGGACTCCTGGAGTCCCTGATGGGCCTCTTCGAGTCGGTGTGGCGCGACGCGCTGCCGCTGCGGCTCGGCGCGGGCGCCCAGATCTCCGAGGACGAGGCCCCCGGCCCCGACACCACCGACCTGGAGATCCTCTCCCTCCTGCTCGCCGGCATGACCGACGCGAGCGTCGCCAAGCAGCTCGACCTGGGCCTGCGCACGGTCCAGCGCCGGGTCAAGGGCCTGATGGAACTGGCCGCGGTGACGACCCGCCTGCAGCTGGGCTGGCACGCGTACGAGAAGGGCTGGGTGGCGAGGACCTGAGCGGGGGGTGGGGGCTGACAAGCCCGTGGGGGGCTGCCCGGCCGGTGGGGGGTGGGGGCTGACCGGCTGGTAGGGGGGTGGGGGGCTGACCGGCCAGCGGGGGGCTGCCGGGTCGGCGCCCTTCGCGCACCCCACCCCTTCGGCCCCCGCGACCTGCGGGAACCCGGCGGGTGGGGGAGGCTGGGCGCGTGGGTGTGTGGCAGCTCCTGATGGTCGCGGCGGTCATGCTCCTCGGCCTGTTCGGGGTGCTGGCCCCCGGCGTGCCGGGCAGTTGGCTGGTGTGGGCCGCCGTGCTCTGGTGGTCGCTGCACGAGCAGACCGGCCTCGCCTGGATCCTGCTGGTCTCCTCGACCGCCCTGCTGCTCCTCACGCAGGTGGTGGTCTGGCAGCTGCCGCCGCGCCGCTTCCGGGGCGCGGGCCTGACCCGCAGGACGATCGGTCACGCGGGCGCCGGCGCCCTCCTCGGCTTCGTCCTGGTCCCGGTGCTCGGCGCGGTCCCCGGCTTCGTCGGCGGGATCTACCTCTCCGAGCGGCGCCGTCTCGGCGGCCACGGCCAGGCCCGCGCGGCCACCCGCGCCGTGATGCGGGCCGGCGGCACCAGCATCCTCGTGGAGCTGTTCTCGTGCCTGCTGATCACGGGCGCGTGGGCGGGCGCGGTCATCCTCGGCTGAGCCGCGAGAACTCCAGGTAGCGCCGCGCGTACGACCGCCAGGGCGCCCACTCCCCCGCCTCGGCCGCCTCCGGCCCGTCCGGCCCGTCCGCCACGTCCGCCACGTCCGCCACGTCCGGGTCGCCGAGGGAGCGGATCCGGATCAGGGCGGCGGCGCGGGCGTCGACGCCGGGTACGGCTCCGAGGGCGCGGGCGGACGCGTCGCGGTCGGCGCCGGGGTCGAGCCGGAGGGAGCCGTCGGCGAGGGCGCGGGCGAGCGACCCGGCGACGGGGTGGCCGGTGAGGTCCGCGGGCGCGGGGAAGAGCGCCCGGAGGGTCCCGTCGGGGGCGTCCAGCGGCGTACCGAGCTCCGCCAGGACGCGCGCGGACTCCTCCGGTCCGAGGACGGTCCGGAGGGCGTACTCCTCCGGGTCGGCGGCGCCGGGCGAGCGGAGCCCCGGCCGGGCGGCGACCGCGGCGGCGAGCCGCGGGTCAGGCCCGAGGCGCTCGGCGATCGCGTACGGGTCGGCGTCGAGGTCGAGGAGGCGGCGCAGCCGGTGCACGGCGGTGGTGAGGTCGCGCAGCTCGGCGAGGTGCAGCCGGGCCTCCAGCCAGCGGCCGGGCGCGGCTTCCGCCACGGCGACGACCCCGGGGCCGTACGGCAGTCGTAGGGTGCGCCGGTAGGTGCGGGCGCCGCGCTCCCCGGTGACCTCCTCGACGCCCGGCAGCGCCTCGGCGGCCAGCAGGTCGAAGACCTCGGCGGCGGCGTACGGGCCCCGGTAGGCGAGCCGCAGCGGTACGCCGGTGGCGGAGGCGGCGCGCGGCCCGGCGGTCTCGGCGCGCAGTTCGCTGGGGGTGCGGGCGTACACGGCCCGGATGGTGTCGTTGAACTGGCGGACCGAGGCGAAACCGGCGGCGAAGGCGATCTCGGTGACCGGCAGGGTGGTGGTCTGGAGCAGGACGCGCGCGGTGTGGGCCCGCTGGGCGCGGGCGAGCGCCACCGGTCCGGCGCCCAGCTCGGCGGTGAGCTGGCGCTGGACCTGGCGGGTGCTGTAGCCGAGCCGGACGGCGAGGCCGGGGACGCCCTCGCGGTCGACGACCCCGTCGCCGATCATCCGCACGGCCCGGCCGACGACGTCGGCCCGGACGTCCCACCCGGCGGAGCCGGGCACGGCGTCCGGCCGGCAGCGGCGGCAGGCGCGGAAGCCGTGGCCCTGGGCGGCGGCGGCCGTCGGGAAGAAGGCGACGTTGCGCCGCTTGGGGGTGACGGCCGGGCAGCTGGGCCGGCAGTAGATGCCGGTGGTGCGGACGGCGAAGAAGAACTCCCCGTCGAACCGCGCGTCCCTGCTGCTCACCGCCTGGTAGAGGGTGTCGCCCTCGTCGTCCGTCATGCCTCCAGTGTGCGGCGGCGCACCGCCGCACACTCGCGGCTTTCGGACACGACGTCCGGCCTACCGGAGCCGTCCCTCCCGCTTGAAGGCCAGGGCGGCCCGCCCCTCGGCGCCCTTGCGCCTCCAGTCCTTGCGGATCTCGTTGCGCAGCCGGGCGTCGGTCTTGGCGACGAGCCGCTGGTTCTCCCGGAGCAGCTTGCGGTAGCTCTCCAGACGGCGCACGGACAGCGTGCCCTCGTCGAGCGCGGCGACCACCGCGCACCCCGGCTCGGACTCGTGGGAGCAGTCGTGGAAGCGGCACTCGGCGGCCAGCTCCTCGATCTCCGCGAAGGTCTGCCCGACGCCGGCCTCGGCGTCCCACAGGCCGACCCCGCGCAGCCCCGGGGTGTCGATGAGCACGCCGCCCCCCGGCAGCACGAACAGGTTCCGGGTGGTCGTGGTGTGCCGCCCCTTCCCGTCCACGTCACGGGCGGCCCGCACGGTCATGACGTCCTCGCCGACGAGGGCGTTGGCGAGGGTGGACTTCCCGGCGCCGGAGACCCCGAGCAGCACGGTGGTTCCCCCGCCGACGACGGCCGACAGCACCTCGACCCCCTCGCCGGTGGCGGAACTGAGCGGCAGCACCTCCACGCCGGGGGCGACGCCCTGCACGTCCTCGACGAGATGCGAGAGCACGACCGGGTCGGGCACGAGATCGGCCTTGGAGAGCACGACGGTCGGCAGGGCCCCGGACTCCCAGGCGAGGGCGAGGAACCGCTCGATCCTGCCGAGGTCCAGCTCGACGGCGAGCGAGACGGTGATGACGGCGTGGTCCACGTTGGCCGCGAGGATCTGCCCCTCGGACCGCTTGGACGACGTCGACCGCGCGAACGCCGTCCGCCGCGGCAGACAGGCCCGCACGTACCGCGGATCGGCGGCGCCCTCGGGATCGACGGCGGCCCAGTCCCCGGTGCAGACGACCCGCAGCGGATCGTGCGGCGTCACGAACGCCGTGTCGGCGCGGACGACCCCGTCGGCCGTGGCGACGTCGCACTGGCCACGGTCGACCCTGATGACCCGCCCGGGGACGAGCCCCTGGGCGGCGTACGGCGCGAAGGCCTCGGCCCAGCCGGCGTCCCAGCCGTGGGCGTCGAGGACGGAAGAAGAAGAAATCGGGTGAAACGAAGCGTTGAACAAGGGGGACCCTTCGAAGGGCGGCCCCCGGCAGCGCGCTCCGAGCGCGCGGTACGAGTGGGTGTCAGCCGGAGACCACAGGGGTGGGAACGATGAACTCCTGAATGCGGGCAGAGCCCGTCACCGTGACAGTCATCAATGTCCTCACCTCCTGCTTCTTCGTCGGCTTCCGGGCAGCGAAAACGGCCGCCGCTCGAATACGTCCGTCACCATACGGCGGCATCGAACACGGCCGCCACCCATTTTTCCGGGCGGGTGCAACGCCCCCCTCTCACGCTCCTACGCACCCCCTCGCGCCCCTTTGGTGTGACCGCGCCCCCTTGCCCCCACCATCTGATATGACTGAGAGTCACCCAGGTGAGGCCAACAGCCTGTTGAACGCGGGCCGTTGGGAGGGGAGCAAGGGGGCTGTCCGATGCATTCCATCTCGACTCTGAGGCAGTGGCTGCTGGAACGTCCGCGGCTCGTGCTGCAGCTGTTCCGCCACATCGACCGCGCCCATGGCAGCCAGTTCCTGCATTACCAGAGCGGCCCCGCGGCGGCGGCGCTGCGCAGGACGAGCGGGGCGCGGCTGTGGGTCAACCGGGCGCCCGAGGAACTGCTGTGGATGGTCAGCGGCTGCGGGCTGAGCATCGGCTGCGCGCGGCTGGAGGAGCTCGGCCACGGTGACCGGCTCCGCGACCCCGACGCCGGCCAGCTGACGGAGATGCTCCGGCAACTGCCGACGGATCTGGGCCAACTCATGCTGTACGGACTCACGCTGCGCCCCGACCTCCCGGCCCACCGCCTCGTGCGCAGCCACCGCCACGATCTGGTGAAGGCCACGCAGAAGGACGGGGCTCCGGTGCCGGGCGAGATCTGGGAGCGTGGATCCTGCCTCATCGAGACGAATCGCGAACCCGGCGGTGCCCCCGACCCGGTGCCGGCGCCCGGGCCGCCCGGCGCCGAAGCGCCCGGGACGCCCGAGGACGGCGGAGCCACTGAGCGGACGGCGGCGGTACGCCCGACCCCCGATACGCTCTCGGAGCAGACAGCCGCCCTCCGCTCCGACGCCGCAGAACTGGCCGACCGCGTGGACGCGTTCGCCGTCTCCTTGCGGGACGGTCGGTTCCTGGCGGACGACGGACTCCTGCGGGCGACGCTCGCCTGGGCGCGCGAGCGCGAGCAGCTGGCCGGTGCGCTCGCCGAAGCCGGGGCGGGGACATGGGATGCGGGACGGAGCTGGAGCGACGCCGAGCAGCTGATCGACCGACTGCGCGCGAAGGAGGAGGAGCGCCGCCTGGTCGATCAGGAGATCGCCAAGGTGTCCATGGCCCGCAAGGAAGTCGAGGCGCTGCTCAAGACGATCACCAGTCCGCTGGTCCGGAAGAACATGGAGGAGCACGTAGCAGAGTTGGACGCCACCCTCGCCCGGCTGCGGGGCGAGGACGAGCCTGCGACGGCGGTCGCGGAGACCGCGGAGACGGACGGCGAGCCGGAGGACCTCGGGGAGGGTACGCCGCCCGGCGGAGAGGACTTCTCGGAGGACGACTCCGCTGAGGACGACCTCTCGGCGGACGACGCAGCAGAGGACGGTTCCCCGGAGCCCGTGGAGGGATCGGCCGGCCCTCAGCCGGAGGCCACCCCCTCGAACCACGCGGACGCCGTGCCCACACCGGACCCAGCCCCCGCCCCGGAATCGGCCCCGGCCCCAGCCCCAGCCCCAGCCCCCGAACCGTCCACTCCGCCGCGGGCGCCGGCCGCCGCGGAGACTCCGATCACCCCGGTCACGGACGTCGTCGATGCTTCTGACCACGCCGTTCCGGCCCCGGTCGACGTGTGGGCCGACGGTCTGGGCCAGGTCGCGGAGCTGGTGACGCAGGGCAGGCTGGCGGAGGCGTACTGGCTCACCCGGGCCGCCGGTGCACCCGCGCACCGCACGCTCGCCCTGGAGTTCGCGGACGCGGCGTTCCACGTCTCGGCCGCCGCCGCGTCCGACCTCCAGGCGAAGGCGGAGGAGCGACTGGAGGCGCTGGGCAAGCGGCGACCCTGGGACGACGACCCGGAGGCACAGCTCGTCCTGGTCGCCGCGGCCGTGCGCAGCAGCATCTCGGCCCGCTGGGCGAGCAGCGTCCTCGCCGAGCACACGCCGCTCCCCGGGCTGCCCGCGCCATGGGCGGGCCTCCTCGACGGACTCGTGCAGGCGGTTCGCATGGGCGCGGAGATCGAACCCGGCGGTTTGCGGCCGACCTCCGTCGAGACGCCCGCCGACCGGTACGAGCGGCTCGCCGACCAGGCGCGGCAGCTCGCCGTCGACCTGCCGAAGCGCAGGATCCGCTACCAGCGGGCCACGGTGGTGCTTCAGACGCTCACGGCGGCGGACGGCGTCATCGGACGGTCGCTCCAGGCGATCGAGAGCTGGGCGGCGAGCGAGGGCCGGACGGGCCAGCGGGAGCTGCTCGACCTCCTGGAGACGCACTTCAAGCGTTTCGACGCCGTGGACCGGCTCATCGACGAGACCGACCGCGCCAAGCGCAGCCCCCGGCAGTCCAAGGACGACATCTACGCGGGCGCACGCCAACAGCTGCGCACGCACCTCAAGACCGTGCAGGACCTGCTGAAGGACGCGGTGCGGGTGGCCGAGGCGCCGCGCGCGTCCGGTAACCGGGAGATCAGCCGGGAGCTCAAGGCCGCGGTGGAAGCGGCCCGGTCCGCGGTGCCCGCGCCGGGCGTGGGCGGCGCACTGCTGGCGTTACTGCTGCGCTGGCTGGACCTGACGCACGCGCCAGAGGTCCGGGGCGTGTGGTTCCCGCCGCCGGCCGACGAACTGCTGCAGGTCCCGGGGCTCCCCTGGCTCACCGAGGACAACCGGGACCTGCCGGACCTGTCCCACCCGGAGGCCTTCGACTCCTTCTCGGCGGCGCTCGGCTCCGCAGACCCGGTCAAGGCCCTCGCCTGGCACCGCGAGCAGGGCGATCTCCACCTGGCCGGTCGGCTCCTGGAGCGGATCACCGAGGGCGGGATCGACGAGGTCGAGCTGACGATCTCCCGGCTCTCCGAGATCCGGCAGGCGTCCGCCGACGCCACCGAGATGTGGCGGTCCCGCTGTGCGAGCGCGCACCGCAGGGCTCAGCTGGGGCTGGCCCGGGTCCGTGCCCACAACCTGCTGACCCATGAGGACGAGCGGGAGTTCGCCGGCCGCCTGCTCGACCTGGAGGGCGACGACCACGGGGGGCGCTACCGGGAACGGTTCCTCGCGATCACGGAGGTCGGCGAGCGCCTGAACATCCTGGAGGAGCGGAAGACGGACGAGCTGCGCGGACAGCTCGACCAGGTGCAGATGTCCGCGCCCGACGCGTCCCGGGTCCGCGGGCTGCTGGACCGCGGGGAGACGGTGGCGGCCGAAGAGCTCCTCTCCTTCGCACGCCAGGGACAGCCCCTGCCGGAACCGACCGAGCCGGCCGGCGAGATCCTCTCCCGCTTTCTGGCGGGGGTGGCCGACCCCCACGCGCCCAAGTCGGATGTGGATGGCGGCAGCGCCCACTGGTGGGCGCAGCACTACGCCGACGGCGACCCCCTGGTGTCGAACGCGAAGGCCGGTCTCGACGCGTGGGACCGACTGGGTCAGGCGCGGGACGTGCAGAAGATCGGCCGGGAGGTCGTCAGCGTCCTCCGGCTCCTGGGCCTGTCCGCGGCGCCCCAGCCTCATGTGGAGACGGCGTCCTGGGGGGTGACGCGGCTGAGCGTGCGGGCGGGCATCACGGAGAGCACTCCCGGGTACGTGGCCGCGCTCGGCTCCCAGACCCGCAACGCCTACAAGGTGGTCGTCATCACCGACCAGCTCCGGGGCGAGGGACCCCTGCGGCACCTGTCGGCGTCAGCGATCGGCGCCAACATCATCCTCTACACCCAGCCGCTGGGCGTGGAGGGCCGCCGCAGGCTCGCCATGGAGTCGAGGGGCCGCACGCAGCAGGCGCTGGTCGTCGATCCGGCCGTGGTCGGCTGGGTGGCCGCGCGGGCGCCGCGTTCCTTCCGAGCCACGCAGCGGGTCACCCTGCCGTGGACCGGCTACACGCCGTACACCCCGCACGTCGCCGGGCTCGTACCGCCGGAGGTCTTCAAGGGGCGTATGGACGAGATGCGTTCGGTGATCGACCCGCAGGGTCCGATCTTCCTGTTCGGCGGGCGCCAGCTCGGCAAGTCGTCCCTGCTCCGGCAGGCGGCGGAGGTCTTCCAGAACGGCGACAAGGACAATCGCGTCGCGGTCTACCTGGACCTGATGAAAGCCGACATCGGGCACGCCGAGCCGCCGGAGGCGATCTGGCGGATGCTGCTGGCCGAGCTGAAGCGGCGGCGCGTGCTCAGCGGGACCATCGCCGACCGGGCACCGGCGGACGTGATCGCCGGCGCGATCCGGCAGTGGATCACGGTGACGCCGGAGCGGCGCATCCTGCTGCTCGCCGACGAGGCCGACGCGTTCCTGACCGCCGACGCGCAGGCGGTCTACACGGGCGGCGGCCAGTCCACCTTCCCCACGGTGAAGCGGCTCCAGCGGCTCATGGAGGACACCGGACGGGACTTCAAGATCGTGTTCGCCGGTCTGCACCAGGTCCAGCGCTTCAACCGGCTGATCAACGTGGTCACCGCGCACGGCGGCCGGGACGTGCCGGTCGGGCCGCTGGACCCGCGGGACGCGGTCGAGCTCGTGGAGAAGCCGATGGCCGCGGTGGGGCTCGTCTTCGAGACCCGGGACCTCGTCTGGCACATCCTCGGCCTGACCAACTACCAGGCCAACCTGCTCCAGATCTTCTGCGACCATCTGGTCTCCTACATGCAGCAGCGCCCGCTGCCCGCCTCGGGCCGCCACGCGCCGATCACCTGGGAGGACGTGCAACAGGTCGCGGGCACGGAGGAGGTCCGCGGGCTCATAGCCGAACGGCTTCGCTACACCATCAACCTGGAGGACCGCTACCGCGTCCTCGCCCTGCTCATCGCCGTGCGCAGCCTGGAAGAGGGTCATGGGCACGGCTACCGGCCCACCGAACTCCTCGAACACGCCCGTGAGCGCTGGGACGAGGGCTTCCGGCAGGTCACCGAGCGCCAGCTCATCATCTACCTCGACGAGATGGTCAACCTCGGCCTGCTGATCAAGCTCGACGGCGAGCGGGTCTACGCGATGCGCAGCCCGAACGTGGTCAACATGCTCGGAACCAAGGTCGAGTTGGAGAACGAGCTCCGTGACACCCAGTTCGACCAGCCGTACGACTACGACCCGAAGGTCGCCCGGCGGTCCCTGGGCTCCGACCGCCGCACCCGGGTGCAGCGGATGAGCCCGCTGACGGACGGCCAGCTGAGCGAGATCCTCGCGACCCGCACCACACTGGTGCCGTGCACCCCCGCGCTCGGCGCGGACCTGGTGGCACGTGGACTGGAACTGCACGTGGACGGCCACGGCCTGACCATCGTGCCGGTCGGTCCCGACGGTGACCTCACGGAGGTCATCACGGCGAACTCCCGCCGCAACGTCGGTTCCCGTCTCCTCCTCGTCGACCTCCGGGGCAAGGACACCGGTCGGCTGGAGAAGGCCGTCGAGCGGCTGCTGGAGTACACGGAGAGCGCCCGTCCCGAGGGGACCTCCTCCGCGCCGCCCCGCCGCTACGCCGTGGTCCTGTGCGATCCGGACACCGCGGCGGGGGTGGAACGGGCCGTGGGGGTGGTCCATCCCGAGCGGTGGAACCTCAACAGCCTGCGCGCCTGGCCGGAGTCCCCCTTCACCTCCCCGGACGACCGGCGGAACCTGATCCGGGTGACGGGCGGCTGGCCCGTGCTGGTGGAGCTGGCCATGGCGAAGGTGCGCCTCGGCAAGCGGCAACAGGACGTGCTCGGGGAACTGCGGGCGGAGATGACCAGCCCGCAGAAGGCGGAGGGGCATCTGAGGCTGGCCGGATTGGACGACTCCGACGTGGCCCGACTGACCGCCTGGGCGCAGTTCTACGACGAGTCGGACCACGACGCCGGAAAGGCGGTCGCGGGCCCCGGCGACCTCCAGGCGGCCTTCGTCGCCGCCGGGCTCTTCGACGAGAGCGAGGCCGAGCGCGCCCTGGAGACGGCGGAGCGGTTCCTCGCCCGTCTCGACCGCATCGGCGTCCTCGACGTCGTCGACAACGGCGGCAGCACGCTCGACCCGGTCACCTTCCGCGCCCTCAAGGCGATCGGTGACGGCCGATGACGGTCGCCCGGGACGGCGGCGGGGCGGCGGGTACGCGGGAGGCGGTCCCTTCCGCGCCGCCGGCCGCTCCACGGGACCTGGCGCGTCTTCCCGGACCGCGCAGACATCTCGACCGGGTCGAGCGGGACCTCCGAGCGGGCCTCGACTGCGTCTGGTATTTCCCGGACACCGTGGTGGCATCCGGGCGGGCGGACTTCTTCCTGCGCGAGCTGCTGCACCGGTTCGACGGGGCCGTACCGGTGCCGGGCTCGGTCGCACCGCCGGAGGGCGACGCGGAGGCCCCGGCCCCCGGCATGGTCGTCCTGCCGGCCCAGCGCGCCTCCGACGGGGCGCCGGACCCGGCACCGGGCCACGTCCTCTTCGACCCGTGGCACGAGGAGGACGACGGCTTCGACGCCGATGACCCCTACGGCGCCCTCCTCGGGTCCTGGGCGGCGCCCCCGGACGGCATCGGGACCGGCCCGCCCGCCGTGGCGGAGACGCCCGGTACGGCCCGTCCGGTGTCGCTCGTCGACCGCCTCGCCAAGGAACTGGGGGTGGCGGGCGACCCGTGGGACGAACTGCTCAGGAGGGCACGTCGGGGTCACCGGGAGTCCGAGGGCGGCACCCCGGACGGAGGCGTGGGCGACGACCCGCCCGGCTCCCCGCCGACCGTGGTGGTGCGCGGCTGGGAGGAGCACTCGGCGGAGGAGATGGGGCAGCTGCTGCGGGCGGCCCACGCCACCTTCCGGGAGGCGGGTCTGCCCGCGGAGCGGCGCCCCCGTTTCCTCTTCGCCGCACGGGTGGACGACCTGCCCACACGGGCCCTCGGCAGGGGGCTGAGCCCTCACCAGGTCACCCTGCACTGGTGGTGGCGGGTGTGGACGCGCCTGGACAGCGAGGTGCTGCTCGCCTGGCGGCCCCGACCGCCGGCGACGGCCGCCCAGGCGCTGTACGACCGGGTGACGGACTCCGTCGTCGCGGAGGTCTGCGGGCCGGACGTCGACCGTGCGCTCGTCCTGCGCGAGGTGTGGAAGGGAGGGGACGTGGAGTCCCTCCGCCATGCGCTGACCGCCGCGCTGCCCGGCGGGGACGGCAGCGAGAGCCGGAGCTGGCCCCGGCGCATGTCGACCGCGCACGCCTCCCGCCCGTCGGCGGAGATCCTCGACGACTGGGCGTCGGGGGTCGTCGACAGCTGGGACGGACACGTCCGTCCGGTGGTGGCCCGCCGGCTGCTCGACCCGGACTCCCCCGAGCTTCGGATCCTCGTGTGCCACGCCCAGAACCGGGTCCTGCTCCCGCTCATCGAGGAGGCCCGCACGTCCTTGACGGAACTCGTGCCCGGCCTGCTCCGAAAGGGCATCGAGCTCGACTACTTCCGCGAACAGGCCAGGTCCGAACACCGTGTACGCAACAGGCTTCCCGCCGCTCCGCTGGCCGAGCTGGAGATCGGAGACCTGGCGCGGGTGGCCGGATACCTGGTCCTGCCCTCGGACCAGCGGGACCGTCTGCAGAGGCTCAGCAGGACCAGGAACCATCTCTCCCACCTCCAGCCGCTGGGCCAGGAGCAGCTCGTCACCGTCACGGAGGCCCTGACCACCGACTGGGGCGTCGGCGGCGGGAAGTGACGGCATGGCGCGGGCGTGTGCCGGGTATGCGGGGCACCTGGCGCCGCGCGTGTCAGTCCTTCTCCCAGCCGGTGTGGAGGCGGGACTTCACGTCGTCCGGGGGGAGGAACTTGGACCAGCGTTCGGGGAACTCGGAGGGCATGTCGGGGTCGTCCTCGTCGACGTCGTCCGCTTCGGCGCGGATGCGGGCGACGAGTTCGGCGGCCTGGACGGCGCGGGCGCGTTCGTTGGC
Organism: Streptomyces sp. R302; assembly: GCF_012927245.1. Classification (GTDB taxonomy): domain Bacteria; phylum Actinomycetota; class Actinomycetes; order Streptomycetales; family Streptomycetaceae; genus Streptomyces. The sequence continues at coordinate 265,583 of NZ_JABBGE010000004.1, read as the reverse complement.
CTCGCGGGCGGCGGCGGTGGCGACGGAGGGCCAGACGCGGTCGATGGCCGCGTTGACGGCGGCGCCGACGAGGACGGCGAAGGCGGAGACGCCGATCCAGAGGAGGATCGCGATGGGGGCGGCCAGGGAGCCGTAGATGGTGGGGCCCTCGACCTGGCTCGTGAGGTAGATCCGGAGGAGGAAGCTGCCGAAGGCCCACATCGCGAGGGCGACGAGCGCGCCCGGGATGTCCTCGATCCAGGGCGATCTGACGGGGACGGAGACGTGGTACAGGGTCGTCAGGAAGGCGATGGAGAGCAGGATGACGGCCGGCCAGTACAGGACGGCGACGACGTCCGTGCCCCAGGGGACGAGTTCGACGACCCGGTCGGGGCCGACGACCGCGAGGGGCAGGACGACGGCTCCGATGAGCAGCGCCACGATGTAGAGGAGCAGGGCGAGGAGCCGGGTCTTGACGATGCCCCGGTGTCCGTCGAGGCCGTACATGACGGTGATGGTGTCGATGAAGACGTTCACCGCGCGGGAGCCGGACCACAGGGCGATGGCGAAGCCGAGCGAGATGAGTTCGGGCCGTTTCGCCTGGGTGATGTCGTCGAGGATCGGCTGGGCGATCTCGCTGACGCCCCGGTCGGAGAGGATCGTTCCGGCCGCGCGGAGGATGTTCTCCTCGATGCTGGCGACGGTGTCGGTGTTGGTCCAGTCGTCGGCGTAGCCGAGGACGGCGATCAGGCCGAGCAGGAGGGGTGGCAGGGACAGCAGGGTGAAGAAGGCGGCCTCGGCGGCGAGGCCGAGGATCCGGTACTCGATGCACGAGTTGACGGTGTCCTTGAGGAGCAGCCAGACCATCTTCCGCTTGGAGACGTTGCGGTAGAGGACACGGGCCCGGTGGAGCCTGCTCCAGGGTCGCCGCTCCGGCCGTTCGGATGTTTCGCTTGCTGCCTGCACCTGCTTACCGTATCGGCATGGAAGCACCCTCCCGCACCGTCTCCGGTCAGCCTCCGCCCCTGGTGGGGTACGACGTCTTCGGGTCCGATCGCGCGCTCGCCGAGGCGGTCGACCGCCACCTGCCCGCGGAGCTCCTCGACGGGGCCCGCGAGGAGCTCCGGGCCCTCGGCCGGGCGACCGGCTCGGAGCAGGTCAGGGAGTGGGGCGAGCAGGCGAACGCCTTCCCGCCACGGCTGCGGACCCACGACCGGTACGGGCGACGGATCGACGAGGTGGACTTCCATCCGGCCTGGCACCGGCTGCTCGGCAAGGCGGTGGCGGCGGGCCTCACGGACGCCTGGGACCGGCCGGGCGGGCATGTGCGGCGGGCCGCCGGCTTCCTGGTGGCGACGCAGGCGGAGGCCGGGGTCGGCTGCCCGGTGTCGATGACCCACGCGGCGGTGCCGGCGCTGCGGGCCGAACCGGAGGTCGCGGCGGTGTGGGAGCCGCTCGCGGTCTCCCGGGTGTACGAGCGGGAGTTGCGTCCGGTCGCCGCGAAGGCGGGGGCGCTGCTGGGCATGGGGCTGACGGAGAAGCAGGGCGGCAGCGACCTGCGGGCGATCACGACGTCGGCGCGGCCGCTGGCCGTCGAGGGCGAGTACGTGCTGACGGGGCACAAGTGGTTCTGCTCGGCGCCGATGTCGGACGCCTTCCTGGTCCTCGCGCAGGCCCCGGGGGGTCTCACCTGTTTCCTGGTGCCGCGGGTGCTGGACGACGGGTCCCGGAACGCGTTCGCGCTCCAGCGGCTCAAGGACAAGCTGGGCAATCGTTCGAACGCCTCGGCGGAGGTGGAGTTCGACGGGACGACGTGGGCGCGCCGGGTCGGCGAGGAGGGGCGCGGGCTCCGGACGGTCATGGGGATGGTGGCGGCGACCCGCCTTGACTGCGTCCTGGGCTCGGCGGCGCTGATGCGGCAGGCGGTCGCGCAGGCCGTGCACCACGCCTCGTACCGCTCCGCCTTCGGCGGCCTCCTCGTCGACAAGCCGCTGATGCGGAACGTGCTGGCGGACCTGGCGGTGGAGTCGGAGGCGGCGACCGTCCTCGGGATGCGCCTTGCGGCGGCGTACGACTCCGGTACGCAGCGGGACCGGGCGCTGCTGCGGATCGCGGTGCCGGCGGCGAAGTACTGGGTGACGAAGCGGTGCGTGCCGGTGGTGGCCGAGGCGCTGGAGTGCCTGGGCGGGAACGGGTACGTGGAGGAGTCCGGGCTGCCGCGGCTGCTGCGGGAGTCGCCGCTGAACTCGGTGTGGGAGGGCGCGGGGAACATCCAGGCCCTCGACGTGCTGCGCGCCCTGCGGACGGAGCCGGCGGCGCTCGACGCGTACCTCCGGGAGGTCGGGGAGGCGCGGGGCGCGGACCCCCGCCTCGACCGGGCGATCCGCGGCGTCCTCACCGAGCTGGCCGACCTGGACGGCGTGGAGGCCCGGGCCCGGCGCCTCGCGGAGCGGATGGCCCTGGTCCTCCAGGGCGCGCTCCTCGTCCGCTGGGCGCCGCCGGAGGTCGCGGACGCGTTCTGCGCGGGCCGCCTGGGCGGCGACTCCGGCTCGGCCTTCGGCACCCTGCCGACCGGCCTGGACCTGCGCGCGGTGGTGGAGCGGGCCCGGCCGGTGGAGTGAGACGGGGCATGTTCCGGACGTCGGATGGACGTACGGGGCCGGGCCGCGCGTACGAGGACGGGCCTCGCGTACGAGGCCGGGTCGCGCGTACGAGGCCGGGTCGCGCGTACGAGGCCGGGTCGCGCGTACGAGGCCGGGTCGCGCGTAACGAGGACGGGTCACACGTACGGAGCCGAGCCGCGCGCACAGGAGCACGCGTCGCGTCGCGTTCCCGGAGGTCTGGCCGCGCGTACCAGGGGTGGCCCGGCGGCCCGCAGGGCGGGGCGCGAGGGCGGTACGCGCGGAAGGCGGGGGTGGTGCTGCGCCGACACGGCACCACCACCCGCCGTCACCACCCTCACGCACGGGGGCGGGGCGGGGCCAGAGTTGCAAAGGGTTGCAGGATTACCCGAACCGGGCTCCATGGAGGGCTTCCGGGCGGCACGATGGACCCTCGGCACTGCGAGCTGCGGCCCTGGAGGACAATTCGGACGGGCCGTACGGCGCTCATGACGCTCCGGTCATCCGCCCGAGCACTGCAGAACCGATACAGCACACCGGGTGGCGGGGAGGGACCGATGAACAACACGCGGCTCGACATGAAGCGGCTGGCCACCATGGACGCCGTCCAGGCGGCCCGGCTGCTGCACCGCGTGCGCGACGAGACCCTGGCGGGGCGTACGCCTCCGATCGCTCCCCGCGCGGAGATCGACGCCTCCTGGCGGCGGATGGCCCGGCTCGGGCTCGACCCGGACCAGGGCACGAGCAGCGTGCTGCTCCGCCGCGACGAGCTGGAGCAGCGGCGGCGCAGCACCCTGCTCGCCGAGGTGATGCAGACGCTCAGCTCCGGGCTCGCCGGGATCGCCGACGCCTCGCTCCAGATCATGGTGGTCACCGACGAGCACGGCCGGATCCTCTGGCGCGAGGGCCACCCCTCGGTGATGCGGCAGGCGAACGGCATCTGCCTGGAGGAGGGCGCCGCCTGGGCCGAGCACGCCACCGGCACCAACGCGGTCGGCACCGCGCTCGCCGCCCACCGGGCGGTGCAGGTCCACTCCGCCGAGCACTACGTGCAGTCGCTGCACAACTGGACCTGCGCCGCGGCGCCCGTCCACGACCCGCGCGACCAGCGGCTGCTCGGCGTCCTCGACGTCAGCGGACCGGCCTCCACCTTCCACCCCTCGATGCTGGCCCTCGTCGGCTCGGTCGCCCGGCTCGCCGAGGCCGAGCTGCGCGAGCGGCACCGGGCCACGATCGAGCGGCTGCGGGCGGTGGCCGCGCCGATCCTGTGCCGGGTGGGCGGCCGGGCCGTCGCCGTGGACGCCCACGGCTGGACCGCCGCGGTGACCGGGCTCGCCCCGACGGACCGGATCGCCCTCCCGAAGCGGCTGGGCGCCGGCACGGTCTGGCTGCCCTCGCTCGGGATGTGCGCGGTGGAGCCGCTGCCGGGCGGCTGGCTGCTGCGGGTGGAGGAGGACACGGCGCCGGCCGGTACGGAGTCGGGGGCGGCGAGCCGGGTGGTGCTCGACCTGAGCCGGCCGCGCCGCTGGACGGTGGCGGTCTCGGGGGCGGCGGGGAGCTGGCAGCAGGAGCTGAGCCCGCGCCACGCGGAGCTCCTCTATCTCCTCGCCCTGCACCCGGACGGGCGGACGGCGGCCGATCTGGCGCAGGACGTGTTCGGGGACCGGACGAGGACGGTGACCGTGCGGGCCGAGATGTCCCGGGTGCGGCGGACGCTGGCGGGCGTCCTGGCGCACCGCCCGTACCGCTTCCGCGAGGAGATCGCGGTGGAGGTGCTGCGCCCGGAGCACCCGGACGACCTCCTTCCCCATTCGACGGCTCCGGCGGTCCGGGCGGGGATCGGGGTCTGAGGCCGGGACCGGCACGGCCGGCCGCTCACTCTCCTTCCGTCCACACCGGCCGGTCACACTCCTTCCGTCCACATGCTGGACAGCCCGTCCGGCACCGCCCCGCGTGACCGCCCCGACCCCCGACTCCCCTGGGAATCCCGCGCTCCGCATGATGCGATAAGGGGCATGAGCATCACTCTCACCACCTGGTCCCTGGAACAGACCTCGCCGGACGACCTGCGTCCGGCCCGGGTCCCCGAGGGCGACGACATCGCCGTCCGCCGGGCAGAGGTCCCCTCCCCCGAGTTCAGCCGCTTCCTCTACACCGCGGTCGGCGGCGACATCCACTGGGCCGACCGGCTGTCGCTCCCGTACGAGCGGTGGAAGGAGATAGCGGAGAAGCCGGGTGCCGAGATCTGGGTGGCGTACGACCGGGGGACGCCGGCCGGGTACGTGGAGTTCGACCCGCAGGACGACGGGGTCGTCGAGATCGTCTACTTCGGCCTGATCCCCGCCTTCCGGGGCCGCCGCATCGGCGGCCACCTGCTCACCGAGGGCATCCGGCGCGCCTGGGACCTGGCCGAGCGCTGGCCGGACCGGGAGCCGACCAAGCGGGTCTGGCTGCACACCTGCTCGCTGGACGGGCCGCACGCCATGGCCAACTACGAGCGCCGCGGCTTCCGCCTCTTCGAGACGAGGACGGAGACGGTCGAGGAGACCGAGACGCCCGGCCCGTGGCCCGGAGCGCAGGCCTGAGCGTCCGTCGGTTCGCCGCCATACGGCGCGAAAGGGGCCCTGAGCAGGGCCCCTTTCGCGTGACCCAGGCCACACCGTCTCGCACAGCGAGACGTTCATGTCCACATACCGGACGAAGCTGGACTGCGTCCAAAGTCCCGTGACACGCTTCCGCCATGCCTGGAACTGGAACTGCCTTGGTGAGTCGGCGGCACGTCGACCTCGGCCGCATGTCCAGCGCCATCTGTCCGGCGCGCTGAGCAAGCCAGCACTGCCGCCCCTCCCTCTCTGCCCGACCCTGCTGCGCACCGTCGCGCCACTCTCTGTTCTGCGCGCGAGTGTGCAGGTCAGAGCCGCCCTCTCGCAGTCCCGAAGGACAAGACGCCATGGCCGCCACCCCGGAAAACCCCACTCCCGCCGCCGCCCGACGCAAGACCGGGCGCCACCGTGGCGAGGGTCAGTGGGCCGTGGGGCACTTCACCCCGCTGAACGGCAATGAGCAGTTCAAGAAGGACGACGACGGTCTCAACGTGCGGACACGCATTGAGACGATCTACTCCAAGCGTGGATTCGACTCGATCGACCCCAACGACCTGCGCGGCCGCATGCGCTGGTGGGGCCTCTACACCCAGCGGAAGCAGGGCCTCGACGGCACCAAGACCGGCGTCCTGGAGCCGGAGGAGCTGGACGACGAGTACTTCATGCTCCGCGTCCGCATCGACGGCGGCCGGCTGACCACCCGGCAGCTCCGAGTGATCGGCGAGATCTCCGAGGAGTTCGCCCGCGGCACCGCCGACATCACGGACCGGCAGAACGTCCAGTACCACTGGATCCGGATCGAGGACGTCCCCGAGATCTGGAACCGCCTGGAGGCGGTCGGCCTCTCCACCACGGAGGCCTGCGGCGACACCCCGCGCGTCATCCTCGGCTCGCCGGTGGCCGGCATCGCCGAGGACGAGATCATCGACGGCACCCCCGCCATCGACGAGATCCAGCGCCGGATCGTCGGCAACAAGGACTTCTCCAACCTGCCGCGCAAGTTCAAGTCCGCCGTCTCCGGCTCGCCGCTGCTCGACGTGGCGCACGAGATCAACGACATCTCCTTCGTCGGCGTCGTCCACCCGGAGCACGGCCCCGGCTTCGACGTCTGGGTCGGCGGCGGACTCTCCACCAACCCCAAGCTCGGCGTCCGCCTGGGCACCTGGGTCTCCCTGGACGAGGTCCCCGACGTCTACGAGGGCGTCATCTCGATCTTCCGCGACTACGGCTACCGCCGACTGCGCAACCGCGCCCGCCTGAAGTTCCTCGTCGCCGACTGGGGCCCGGAGAAGTTCCGCCGGGTCCTGGAGGACGAGTACCTCGAGCGGAAGCTGACCGACGGGCCCGCCCCGGCGGAGCCGGCCGGCCGCTGGCGCGACCACGTCGGCGTGCACCGGCAGAAGGACGGCAACTTCTACGTCGGCTTCGCCCCGCGCGTCGGCCGGGTGGACGGCCCCACCCTCACCAAGATCGCCGAAGTGGCGGAGGCGCACGGCTCCGGCCGGGTCCGCACCACCGCCGAGCAGAAGATGATCGTCCTCGACGTCGTCGAGTCGCAGGTCGACTCGCTCGTCGCCGCCCTGGAGGCGCTCGACCTGCGGGTCACGCCGTCGCCGTTCCGGCGCGGCACGATGGCCTGCACCGGCATCGAGTTCTGCAAGCTGGCGATCGTCGAGACCAAGGGCCGCGGCTCCGCGCTCATCGACGAACTGGAGCGCCGCCTCCCGGACTTCGACGAGCCGCTGACCATCAACATCAACGGCTGCCCGAACGCCTGCGCCCGCATCCAGGTCGCGGACATCGGCCTCAAGGGCCAGCTGGTCCTGGACGACGACGGCAACCGCGTCGAGGGCTACCAGGTCCACCTGGGCGGCGCCCTCGGCCTGGAGGCCGGCTTCGGCCGCAAGGTCCGCGGCCTGAAGGTCACCTCGGCCGAACTGCCCGACTACGTCGAGCGCGTCCTCACCCGCTACCGGGCGGAGCGCGAGGACGGCGAGCGCTTCGCCACCTGGGCGGCCCGCGCCTCCGAGGAGGCCCTTTCGTGAGCGAGCGCGCCGCACCGTTCTTCTGCCCGTACTGCGGGGACGAGGACCTGCGTCCGAACGAGCAGGGCCACGGGGCCTGGGAATGCGCCGCGTGCAGTCGAGCCTTCCAGCTGAAGTTCCTGGGGCTCCTCGCCCCGGCGACTTCGAGCAACACCACTGGAGGGGAAGAGATATGACGGACACTCAGATCTCGGATGCGACCACCGACGCCGAGCTGAAGGCGCTCGCCGAGCAGGCCGGGCGCGACCTGGAGGACGCCTCCGCGCTGGAGATCCTCCAGTGGGCCACCGCCACCTTCGGCCCGAGGTTCTGCGTCACCTCCTCCATGGAGGACGCGGTCGTCGCCCACCTCGCCTCCCGCGCCATGCCCGGCGTGGACGTCGTCTTCCTCGACACCGGCTACCACTTCGAGGAGACCATCGGCACCCGTGACGCCGTCGAGGCCGTCATGGACGTCAAGGTCATCACCCTGACCCCGCGTCGGACGGTGGCCGAGCAGGACGCCGAGTACGGCCCGAAGCTGCACGACCGCGACCCCGACCTGTGCTGCGCGCTGCGCAAGGTCCAGCCGCTCCAGGAGGGGCTGACGGCGTACACCGCGTGGGCGACCGGACTGCGCCGCGACGAGTCCCCGACCCGGGCGAACACCCCGGTCGTCGGCTGGGACGAGAAGCGCCGCAAGGTGAAGGTCTCCCCGATCGCCCGCTGGACGCAGGACGACGTCGACGCGTACGTGGCGGAGTTCGGGGTCCTCACCAACCCGCTCCTCATGGACGGTTACGCCTCCGTCGGCTGCGCGCCCTGCACCCGCCGGGTCGAGGCGGGCGAGGACGCCCGCGCCGGCCGCTGGGCCGGCCGCGCCAAGACCGAATGCGGGCTGCACGGCTGATGACCACCCCCGACACCCCCCTGGAGACCCCCGTGACCGGTGCCACCGTCTGGCTCACCGGCCTGCCGAGCGCCGGCAAGACCACGATCGCCTACGAGCTGGCCGGCCGGCTGCGCGAGGAGGGCCGCCGCGTCGAGATCCTCGACGGCGACGAGATCCGCGAGTTCCTCTCCGCGGGCCTCGGCTTCTCCCGCGAGGACCGGTTCACCAACGTGCAGCGGATCGGCTTCGTCGCCGAGCTGCTCGCCTCGCACGGCGTGACCGTCCTGGTCCCGGTCATCGCCCCGTACGCCGACAGCCGCGAGGCGGTCCGCAAGCGCCACCAGGCCGAGGGCACCGCCTTCGTCGAGGTGCACGTGGCCACCCCGGTCGACGTCTGCTCGGTCCGCGACGTCAAGGGCCTCTACGCCAAGCAGGCCGCCGGCCAGATCTCGGGCCTGACCGGCGTCGACGACCCGTACGAGGCCCCCGAGGCCCCCGATCTCCGGATCGAGTCCCAGAACCAGACCGTGCGGGAGTCGGCGGCCCAGCTGCACTCCCTGCTCACCGAGAGGGGTCTCGCATGACGACCGTCGCTCATGTCCACGAGGAGACCGACAGCCCGTTCGCGCTGTCGCACCTCGACTCGCTGGAGTCCGAGGCCGTCCACATCTTCCGTGAGGTGGCGGGGGAGTTCGAGCGGCCGGTGATCCTCTTCTCCGGCGGCAAGGACTCGATCGTCATGCTGCACCTGGCGCTGAAGGCCTTCGCCCCGGCGCCGGTCCCCTTCACGCTGCTGCACGTCGACACCGGGCACAACTTCCCCGAGGTCCTCGAGTACCGCGACCGCGTGGTCGCCGAGCACGGGCTGCGGCTGCACGTCGCCTCCGTGCAGGAGTACATCGACCGCGGCGCCCTCAAGGAGCGCCCGGACGGCACCCGCAACCCGCTGCAGACCGTGCCGCTGACCGAGGCGATCCAGCAGCACCGCTTCGACGCCGTCTTCGGCGGCGGCCGGCGCGACGAGGAGAAGGCCCGCGCCAAGGAGCGGGTGTTCTCGCTGCGCGACGAGTTCTCGCAGTGGGACCCGCGCCGCCAGCGCCCCGAGCTGTGGCAGCTGTACAACGGCCGGCACGCCCCCGGCGAGCACGTCCGCGTCTTCCCGCTGTCCAACTGGACCGAGCTGGACGTCTGGCAGTACATCCAGCGCGAGGAGATCGAGCTCCCGGAGATCTACTTCGCCCACGAGCGCGAGGTCTTCGCCCGCAACGGCATGTGGCTGACGGCCGGCGAGTGGGGCGGCCCGAAGGAGTCGGAGACGGTCGAGACGCGGCTGATCCGCTACCGCACGGTCGGCGACATGTCCTGCACCGGCGCCGTCGACTCCGACGCCACCACGCTCGACGCCGTCATCGCCGAGATCGCCGCCTCCCGCCTCACCGAGCGGGGCGCCACCCGCGCCGACGACAAGATGTCCGAGGCCGCGATGGAAGACCGCAAGCGCGAAGGGTACTTCTAACCATGAGCACGTCCACCGAGCAGCCGGCCGCCGAGCTGGCCGCCACCACCCTGCTGCGCTTCGCCACCGCCGGCTCCGTCGACGACGGCAAGTCCACCCTGGTCGGCCGCCTCCTGCACGACTCCAAGTCGGTCCTCGCCGACCAGCTGGAGGCCGTCGAGCACGCCTCCCGCTCACGCGGCCAGGAGGCGCCGGACCTGGCGCTGCTCACCGACGGCCTGCGGGCCGAGCGGGAGCAGGGCATCACCATCGACGTGGCGTACCGCTACTTCGCGACCCCGCGCCGGCGGTTCATCCTCGCCGACACCCCGGGGCACGTGCAGTACACCCGGAACATGGTCACCGGCGCCTCGACGGCCGAGCTGGCCGTGGTCCTCGTCGACGCCCGCAACGGCGTCGTCGAGCAGACCCGCCGGCACGCCGCCGTCGCCGCCCTGCTCCGCGTCCCGCACGTGGTCCTGGCCGTGAACAAGATGGACCTCGTCGACTACGCGGAGCCCGTCTTCGCCGCGATCGCCGAGGAGTTCACCACGTACGCCTCCGAGCTCGGCGTCCCGGAGATCACCGCGATCCCGATCTCGGCGCTCGCCGGCGACAACGTGGTGGAGCCGTCCTCCAACATGGACTGGTACGGCGGCCCCACCGTCCTGGAGCACCTGGAGACCGTCCCGGTCAGCCACGACCTGACGGCCTGCCACGCCCGCTTCCCGGTGCAGTACGTGATCCGTCCGCAGACGGCCGAGCACCCCGACTACCGGGGCTACGCGGGCCAGATCGCGGCCGGTGCCTTCCGGGTCGGCGAGGAGATCACCGTCCTGCCCTCGGGCAAGACCTCCACGATCACCGCGATCGACGCGCTCGGCGAGCCGGTGGACATCGCCTGGGCCCCGCAGTCGGTGACGATCCGGCTCGCCGACGACATCGACATCTCGCGCGGCGACCTGCTCGCCCCGAGCGCCGACGCCCCGGCGACCAGCCAGGACGTGGAGGCGACGGTCTGCCACGTGGCGGACCAGCCGCTCACCGTCGGCCAGCGGGTGCTGCTCAAGCACACCACCCGCACGGTCAAGGCGATCGTCAAGGAGATCCCGTCCCGGCTCACCCTGGACGACCTCTCCCAGCACCCGGAGCCCGGGCGGCTCGTCGCCAACGACATCGGCCGGGTGAAGGTCCGCACGGCGGAGCCGCTGGCGCTCGACGCGTACGCCGACTCCCGCCGCACCGGTTCGTTCCTGCTGATCGACCCGGCCGACGGCACCACGCTCGCGGCGGGCATGGCGGGCGAGTCCTTCGCCACCGCCAAGGCCGTCGCGGCCACCGAGGACGAGGAAGGCTGGGACTTCTGATGAGGCATCAGGACTTCTACGGCGCTTTCGCGAAGGAAGGGGGCCGGGTGGGTTCCGGCGCCCTCGGCGCAGGCAGGGGCGGTGTCGCGCGATGTGCGTGCTGACCGCCTCCGCGCACGGCCGTCGCCGTGCGGCGACGCTCCACCCGCACCGCCGTAGACGCAGACCAGAAGCCCACTGAACCGAGGGGAACACCTCCCGTGCCTGCCACCTTCCGCACCACCCCGCTCCGCGGCCTCGCCACCGCCGCCGCGCTGGCGCTCCTGATCGGCGCGCTCGCCTCGTGCGGCTACGGATCCCAGGCCAAGAACGGCAAGGAAAAGGTGGCGGCGACGGGCGAGAAGCTCTCCGCCGACTCCGTCCGGCTCGGGTACTTCCCCAACCTGACCCACGCCACCGCCCTGGTGGGTGATCAGGAGGGCATCTTCCAGAAGGAGTTGGGCGGCACCCGGCTGGACGTCTCGACGTTCAACGCCGGCCCCTCCGAGATCGAGGCGCTCAACGCCGGCTCGATCGACATCGGCTTCATCGGCCCCTCCCCGGCGATCAACGGCTACACCAGGTCCAAGGGCTCCAACCTCCGCATCGTCGGCGGCTCCGCCTCCGGCGGCGTCAAGCTGGTGGTGAACCCGGAGAAGATCAAGACCCTGGCCGACGTCAAGGGCAAGCGGATCGCGACCCCGCAGCTCGGCAACACCCAGGACGTCGCCTTCCTCGACTGGATCTCCGAGCAGGGCTGGAAGGTCGACGCCCAGAGCGGCAAGGGCGACGTCTCCGTCTTCCGCACCGACAACAAGGTGACCCCGGACGCCTACAAGTCCGGTTCCATCGACGGCGCCTGGGTCCCGGAGCCGACCGCCTCCAAGCTCGTCAGCGAGGGCGCCGAGGTCCTCCTGGACGAGTCGGCGCTGTGGCCGGACGGCAAGTTCGTCATCACCAACATCATCGTCTCGCAGACGTTCCTGAAGGAGCACCCGGACGTGGTGGAGGCCGTGCTGCGCGGCTCGGTGAAGACCAACGCCTGGATCGACGCCAACCCGGAGAAGGCGAAGGAGTCGGCCAACTCCAAGCTGAAGGAGCTGTCCGGCAAGCCGCTCGGCGCCGAGGTCATCGACGGCGCCTGGCCGTCGATCCGGTTCACGGACGACCCGCTGGCCGCCACCCTCCAGGCCCAGGCCGACCACGCGGTGGAGGCCGGTCTCCTGGAGCGGCCCGACCTCAAGGGCATCTACGACCTGAAGGCGCTCAACAAGGTCCTCAAGGCCGAGGGGCGGCCCGAGGTCGCCGACGCCGGACTCGGCGTCAAGTAACCAGCCAACCCGCTGCTACCCAGGAGGTGACGACCATGGCCACGCCCACGACGCTCGCCAAGGCCGAGGACCGCGCGACCACCACCGGTCACGCCGCGCGTCTCGCGCACGTCTCGAAGTCCTTCGGCGGCCCCGCCGGCGGCCAGCTCGTCCTGGACGACATCTCGCTCGATGTCGCCCCCGGCGAGTTCGTCACCCTTCTGGGAGCCTCGGGCTGCGGAAAGTCCACGCTGCTCAACCTGGTCGCGGGGCTCGACCGGCCGTCCGCGGGGTCCATCGAGACCCCCGGCGGCCGGCCGGCCCTGATGTTCCAGGAGCACGCCCTCTTCCCGTGGCTGACCGCCGGGAAGAACGTCGAGCTGGCCCTGAAGCTGCGCGGGGTGCCGAAGGCGGAGCGCCGCCCGGAGGCCGAGCGGCTGCTCGAACTGGTCCGGCTCGGCGGCGCGTACGGCAAGCGGGTCCACGAGCTGTCCGGCGGCATGCGGCAGCGCGTGGCGCTGGCCCGCGCCCTCGCGCAGGCCAGCGACCTCCTCCTGATGGACGAACCGTTCGCCGCGCTCGACGCCATCACCCGGGACGTGCTCCACGACGAACTCACCCGGATCTGGCGGGAGACGAACCTCTCCGTCCTCTTCGTCACCCACAACGTGCGCGAGGCCGTGCGGCTGGCCGAGCGCGTCGTCCTCCTCTCCTCCCGGCCCGGCCGGATCGCCCGGGAGTGGACCATCGACATCCCGCAGCCGCGCCGCATCGAGGACGCCGCCGTGGCGGAACTGTCCGTCGAGATCACCGAAGAACTGCGTGGGGAGATCCGCCGCCATGGCCAGCACTGAGACACCCGTCCGCAAGGGCGACGACCTCGCGGGCCTGGAGGCCGGACTCGACGCGCTGGACAGCGTGCAGATCCGCCGCACCCCGGTGCGCGAGGTGCTCCTGAAGAAGGTGCTGCCGCCGGTCCTGGCGATCGTGCTGGTCCTCGCGCTCTGGCAGCTGCTCGTCACCCTGGAGGTCGCCGACGCGGGCAAGCTGCCCTCGCCCGGCGCGGTCTGGGACAGCCTGGCGACGATGTGGCTGGAGGGCACCCTCTTCGGGGTGCTGTGGACCAGCGTCTCCCGCGCGCTCCTCGGCTTCCTGCTCGCCCTGGCGATCGGCACCCCGCTGGGGCTGCTCGTCGCCCGGGTGGGCGTGATCCGCACCGCGATCGGCCCGATCCTGGCCGGCCTCCAATCGCTGCCGTCGGTGGCCTGGGTGGCGCCGGCCGTCCTCTGGCTGGGCCTCAACGACTCGATGATGTTCGCGGTGATCCTGCTCGGCGCCGTCCCGTCCATCGCCAACGGCCTGGTGGCCGGCGTCGACCAGGTCCCGCCGCTCTTCCTCCGCGCCGGCCGGACGCTCGGCGCGACCGGGCTCAGGGGCGCCTGGCACATCGTGATGCCGGCCGCGCTGCCCGGCTACCTCGCGGGCCTCAAGCAGGGCTGGGCGTTCTCCTGGCGCTCCCTGATGGCCGCCGAGATCATCGCCTCCTCCCCCGACCTGGGCCTCGGCCTCGGCCAGCTCCTGGAGAACGGCCGCAACAACTTCGACATGCCGGGGATCTTCCTCGCGATCTTCCTCATCCTGCTCGTCGGCATCGCGATCGACCTGCTCTTCTTCAGCCCGCTGGAGCGCGCGGTCCTGCGCCGCCGCGGCCTGCTCGTGAAGGCCTGACCCGATGCGTACGTCCCCGGCCCTCCTCGTCATCGCCCACGGCAGCCGCGACCCGCGGCACGCGGCGACCGTCCAGGCGCTGGTGCGCCGGGCCGGCGCGCTGCGGCCGGGGGCGCGGGTGGAGACCGCGTTCCTGGACTTCAACCTGCCGTCGGTGGCGGGCGTCCTGGACCGGCTCGCCGCCGAGGGGGTACGGGACGTGGTGGCGCTGCCGCTGCTGCTGACCCGGGCCTTCCACGCGAAGGCCGACATCCCCGCCGTCCTGCGCCAGGCCCCCGCTTCCCTGCGGATCCGTCAGGCGGAGGTCCTCGGCCCGTCCCCGCTGCTCCTCGCGACGGTGGAACGGCGCCTGTACGAGGCCGGGCTCACGCCCGCCGACAAGAGCACCACCGGGGTCGTCCTGGCCTCGGCGGGCTCCTCCGACCCGGAGGCGATCGCGGCGATCGCAGAAACGGCGCGGGAGCTGCGGCGCACCGGTTGGTGCTCCGTGCGACCCGCGTTCGCCTCCGCATCTCTCCCCACCACGGCCGAGGCGGTCCGCGCCCTGCGCGCCGAACCGGGCGTCCGCCGGGTGGCGGTGGCCCCGTACGTGATCGCCCCCGGCCGCCTCCCCGACCGCATCGCCGCCGGCGCCGCGGAGGCCGACGCCTTGGCGGACGTCCTCGGCCCCTCCCCCGAGCTCGCCGCCCTCCTCATGGACCGCTACCGGGAGGCCCTGCGCGCCCCGGAGCGTCTGGCGGTCGCGGCCGGCTAGTCGGCGGCGGTCATCTCCACCAGTTTGCGGACGGTGTTCCAGTTGCGGGCGGTGGCGACGAGGCCCTTGTTCAGGGACGGGCGCAGGACGGCCTCGGCGAGTTTGGAGCGGCCGAGGCCGTCGGGTGTGTAGAGGTACAGGACGCGGTCGCCGAGGGCGAAGGACTCGGGGGCGAAGGCTTCGGCGTCGACGGCGGCGAAGCGGTCGGGGGTCACCGGGGCGGAGTAGTAGACGGCGTGCAGCTGCTTGCCCTCCAGGCCGGCCGCCGGGAAGGGGCAGGCCTCGGCGACGGCGGTCAGGTAGGCGCCGTCGCGGACCAGGCAGTCGCAGGTGAAGCCGAAGCGCCGTTCGATGGCCTGTTCGATGGCGGTGGCGAGGGTGGCCTCGGGGGCGTCCGAGTCGGTGGTGAAGACGGCGTTGCCGCTCTGGAGGTAGGTGCGGACGCCGCGGTGGCCCAGGCCTTCGAGGAGCTCGCGCAGCTCGGCCATGGGCAGCTTGCGGTGACCGCTCACGTTGATGCCGCGGAGGAGGAGCGCGTACGTCGTGGTCATGCGCCCCACCTTAGGGGCCACCGCGCCTCGTGGGGGGCGGCGCGGTGGCTGGATCGAACCCTCTCCGATGGGCGGGCGGGAGCGGAAGGGCCGTCACGGAGTTGTGACTTATCAAACAAGGTTTCGTAATGACGGGGGGTGCGGGCAGGGGTGGGAGACTTCGGGCAGGCACGTACCAACGGGTAGGGAGAGAGTGATGGACGAGGCGAGGGCGCGGGAGATCCTGGCGGCGGCGGGGCTCGCGGCCGGCGGGGCACGGCTCCTCGCGCTGGGTGAGAACGCGGTCTTCGCGGTGGACGGCCTGGTCGTGAAGGTGGGCCGGTCCGCCGAGCTGTTCGCGCGGGCGGAGCGCGAGGTGGCGCTGGCCGGCTGGCTCGCGGAGGCCGGGGTACCGGCGGTGCGGGCGGCGGAGAAGGAGCCGCGCCTCGTCGAGGGTCATCCGCTGACCTTCTGGCATCCGCTGCCGGAGGCCGTACGCCCGGCCGAGCCGCGCGATCTGGCGCCGCTGCTGCGGGCGGTGCACGCGCTGCCGGAGCCGGCGGGTCTCGTCCTGCCCCGGCGGGAACTGCTGGGCGGGGTGGAGCGGTGGCTGCGGCTCGCCGGGGAGGCGATCGACCCGGCGGACGCGGCCTTCCTCCGGGAGCGGCGGGATGCCTTCGCCCCGGCGGCCGCGGCGCTCACCCCGCACCTGGCCCCCGGCCCGATCCACGGCGACGCCCTGCCCCGCAACGTGCAGGTGGGGCCGGACGGGCCGGTCCTGATGGACCTGGAGACCTTCTCCTCCGATCTGCGCGAGCACGACCTCGTGGTCCTCGCGCTCTCCCGGGACCGGTACGGCCTGGACCCGGCGGCCTACGACGCCTTCACCGAGGCGTACGGCTGGGACGTGCGGGAGTGGGAGGGGTGCGCGGTGCTGCGCGGGGCGCGGGAGACCGCGAGCTGTGCCTGGGTGGCCCAGCACGCGCCGCACGACCCGAAGGCGCTGGCCGAGTTCGAGCGGCGGGTGGCGTCGCTGCGGGAGGGCGATCCCGAGGTCCGCTGGTATCCCTTCTGACCGGTGCCCGTCTCCCTGCCGACTGGTACGCGTTCCACTCGGGCTGCCATCATGATCCTTGTCGAACCGGCATACGGGAACGGGGTGTTGTGATGCGCGTGCGGCTGTCCGAAGTGAGTCTCGACGTCGAGGTGAGCGGCGAGGGGCCGGTGGTCCTGCTCCTGCACGGCTTCCCCGACAGCCACACCCTGTGGCGCCATCAGGTGCCGGTGCTCAACGCCGCCGGTTTCCGCACGGTCGCCCCGACGCTGCGCGGCTTCGGCGGTTCGGACCGTCCGGAGGGCGGCCCGGAGGCGTACCACCCGGCGAAGCACGTCGGCGACCTGCTCGAACTCCTCGCGCACCTGGAGGTGGACCGCTTCCACCTGGTCGGCCACGACTGGGGGTCCGCCGTCGCGCAGGGGCTCGCCTCGGCGGTGCCGGACCGGGTGCGGAGCCTGGGCCTGCTGTCGGTGGGGCACATCACGGCGGTCCGGGGCGCGGGCTGGGAGCAGAAGCAGCGCTCCTGGTACATGCTGCTGTTCCAGCTGGCCGGGCTCGCCGAGGACTGGCTCTCCCGGGACGACTACGCCCAGCTGCGGGAGATGCTGGCCGAGCACGCGGACGCGGAGCCGGTGATCGAGGCGCTGCGCGCGCCGGGGGCGCTGACGGCCGCCCTGAACATCTACCGCTCGGGCTTCCCGGCGGAGGCGCAGTTCGGCCCGGACGTTCCGGTGCCGCCGCTGCCGGCCGGGGTGCCGGTGATGGGCGTCTGGTCCACCGGGGACCGCTTCCTCACCGAGCGCTCGATGGAGCGGACGGCCGACGCGGTCAGCGGCTCCTGGCGGTACGAGCGGGTCGAGGACGCGGGGCACTGGCTCCAGCTGGACCGGCCGCAGGCCGTGAGCGAGCTGCTGCTGTCGTTCTTCAAGGAGAACGCCTGACCGGAAGCGGACCTCCTGGCCGAGTCCTCCGTCAGGGGGTCACGGCGACCGGCTCGCCGCGCAGGGGCCACACCGGGTCGATCACCGCGTCCTGGTCGCCCTTGCGCCGCAGGAAGTCCTGGAAGTTCTCGGCCCAGGCGCGGTACCAGCCGATCTGCCGCTCGTGCAGCTCGGCCGGGTCGAGGGCGGCCACCTGCGGATGCCGGTCGGCTATCGCGAGGGCGACGCGGACGGCGGCGAGGGCGTCGGCGGACGCCTGGTGGGCGCTGGTGAGCTCCACGCCGTACTCGCCGCAGACCGCCTCCAGGGTGCGCTTGCCGCGCCGGTAGCGGTCGACGGCCCGGTCGATGGTGTACGGGTCGAGGACGGGGCCGATGCCGGCGCCGCCCATCCGCTCGGCGAGCGAGGGCAGTCCGTGCCGGCGCAGCTCGGCGGAGAGCAGGCTGAGGTCGAAGGAGGCGTTGTACGCGACGACCGGGACGCCCCGGGACCAGTAGCCGGTCAGGGTCTCGGCGACCTCGTCGGCGACCTCGCGGACCGGGCGGCCCTCGGCGGCGGCGCGCTCGCTGCTGATGCCGTGGATGGCCGAGGCCTGTTCGGGGATGCGGACGCCGGGGTCGGCGAGCCAGTCCCGCTGTCCGGTCACCGTGCCGCGGCGGACCTCGACGATCGACGCGGTGACGATGCGGGATTCGAGCGGGTCCGTCCCCGTCGTCTCCAGGTCGAAGCCGACCAGTGGTTCCCCATGCCAGACCATCGGGTCCTCCTTACGTGATCTCCCCCGTGGTGCTCACACCCTCGCACGCGCCTCTGACAACGCGGCCGGAGGGGCGGGGCAGGCGGGGCACGGGGCTCTCAGGAAACGGGCCGGGAGTCCAGCCAGACGGACTCGAACTCCTCCCGGTAGGTCTCGAAGAGTCCGTGGTCCGCGTCACGTCCGGGGGTCTCGTGGCGGACGACGGTGCGGCCGCCGCCGCGCAGGACGAGGACGGGGGCCTCCATGCCGCGGGCCTTGCGGAGGTAGGACTGGACGACGCCGACGCCGTCGGGGCCGTCGCCGTCGACGAGGTAGGCGGTGAAGCGGGGGGTCTCGTCGAAGACGTGGATCTGGAAGGCGTCGGGGTCGCGGAGCTTGGAGCGGACCCGGCGCATGTGCAGGATGTTCATCTCGACGGAGCGGCTCAGCTCGCCCTTGCGGATGCCGAGCTCCCGCTCGCGGCGTTTGACGGCGCTGCTGGCGGGGTTGAGGAAGAGGAGCCGTATCCGGCAGCCGGACTCGGCGAGGCGGACCATGCGGCGGCCGGAGAAGTTCTGCACGAGCAGGTTCAGGCCTATGCCGGTGGCGTCGAGGCGGCGGGCGCCGCCGAAGAGGTCCTCGGCGGGCAGCTGGCGCTGGAGCCGGACGCGGTCGGGGTGGACGGAGACGACGTCGGCGTACCGGTCGCCGACGAGGTCCTCGACGGCGTCGACGCGGAGCCGGTCGGAGGAGGGGACGCCGGCGCCGCTGCCGAGGATCTCCAGGATGCGGGCGGAGGCCCGTTCGGCCTGGGCGAGGACGGTGGGCGAGAGGGCCCGGTTGCGGGAGACGACGTTGCGGGTCACCTCCAGTTCGTCGAGGGCGAGTTCGACCTCGCGCCGGTCGTCGAAGTAGGGCTCGAAGCAGGGCCAGTGCTGGACCATCAGCTCGCGGAGCTGGGGCAGGGTGAGGAAGGAGAGGACGTTGTCGTCGGCGGGGTCGAGGAGGTAGCCCTTGCGGCGGGAGACCTCGCGGACGGCGACGGCCCGGCGGACCCATTCCTGGCCGGCCGGGCCCGCGGCGGCGACGACCCACTCGTCGCCGTGGACGGGCTCGTAGACGGGCCGGAGGACGGCGGCGACGACGGCCCGCATCCGCTGTTCGACGAGGTTGAGCCAGATGTAGGCGCGGCCCGCGCGCTGGGCGCGGGTGCGGACCTCGCCCCAGGCCTCGGCGCCCCAGTCGAGCTCGGCGCCGATCTCCACGGGGCGGGCCACCTGGACCGCGCCGGGGGGCGCGGCCTGGCCGGTGGGGAGGATCACCGTGGGCGGTTCCTCCCCGGGGTCGGCCGGTCCCCCCTCGTGACCCGCGTCACCTGGGGGCAGCTCAAGGCCTCCCGAGCTCACCCGCGCACCGCCTTCTGCTCTGGACGCCCGTCCCGATTCTTCCGACAAGATCAAGGAAGGGTACTCCGCGAGCGGGAGGCGGTGCAGCAGGATCGGTCGGCGGCTTGCTCAACTCCGGGTGTCCGGCTCTCCGTTCTGGGAGGCGAGATCGGACGGAGTGAGGGGATTCATAGCGGTTACGTCCCTGGGGGCGAGCTGGAAGCCCTGCCAGTGGACGGGCATGGGCTGCTGGTCCTCGTCCCGGGCGATGTGGTGGAACCCGATGTTGACCCAGACGGTCGGCCGGGTCAGGGTCTCCCCGTTCACCCACTTGTCGACGCTGTCTCCGGCGCCGGCCGGGCAGTTGCCGATGTTGTTGCTGGCGTACTGCTCGCAGGCGCGGGACTGGGTGAAGTAGACGTCGTGCTTGGTGAAGCCGCGGCCGGCGTGGGTGTCGGTGCGGCCGGGGACGATCTCGTAGCTGCGGGCGTGGCCGTCGGCGTTCTTGCCGGTGCCGCTGACCACCCGCCACCAGCGCATGTTCTCGGCGTCGCCGGCGAGTTCCTTCGTCACGGTGGTGCGCTTGGTGTGCACGGTGGGGCTGCCCCCGGCGGCGGGCGGGGTGACGGTGGAGTCGTACTGCTCGACGCGGTCCCGGCCGCCGTCGAGGCCGAAGTCGAGCTTCCAGAAGACGTTGTGCGCGTGGCTGGTGGCGTAGCCCCGGGCTCCCTTGCCGAGGGGCCAGCCGCGGCCGTCGGTGGCGTTGTAGTCGACGGGCGAGAGGCTGCCGGTGGCGCCGACGTTGGCGCCGACGGTGCCGTCGGAGGAGAAGCGCCACTCGGAGATGTACTCGTACCAGCCGACCTTGTTGACGGTGTAGACGAGGAGGTCCTTGGCCTGGGCCTGGTAGACGCCGGCGCCGGAGTCGCTGGCCATGCGGTAGGCGTGGCCGCGGGCGCGGGTGGTGGTGCAGAGGCCCTTGACGGTGCCGACCTCGGGGACCTTGACGGAGGAGAGGGTGCCGCCGGGGCATTCGGCGGGCTTGAGGCCCTGCAGGCCCCAGCCGAAGCCGGCGCCGGTGAGGTCGTCGTACTCGGCGCCGCCGTCGTCGTACGGCACGTGGATCTGGGCGAGGCGGGCGGTGGTGAGGACGCGGACCGGGGCGCCGCCGGGCGGCTGGTAGGTGACGCGGTCGAGGACCAGGCCGGCGTCGGTGCTGTAGCGCCAGCACATGTCCCAGGAGGCGCCGCCGTCGAGCTTCCTCGTGATGCGGTGGGCGGGCGAGCAGACGGCCGAGACGGGGGGCTTGGCGAGGGTGGGCCGGGGTCCGGGCGTCGGCGGCGGGGTGGGCGCCGGTGCGGGTGCCGCGGCGGCGGTGGCGGTGCCGAGGAACGCGGTGGCCGCGAGGGCGGCGAGGATCCCCCTGGCTCGCCGGTGGTGCGGGCGGGTCATGTGGTCGTACTCCTTGCGTACGGGCCCCCGCGGGCGGGGACGGGTGGTGGAACGGCGGGCGGCGGTGGTCAGCCGACGCGGACGACGTTCTTCGCGGAGAGGTCGACGATGATGTTCCGGGTGTCGATCCAGGCGCCGTTGCGGACCTTGGTGACGAGCCGGACGCAGCGGTGTTCGCCGCAGCGGGAGAGCGCCTCGGGGACGTTCTTCTCGCGGTAGGTGCGGTAGACGTCGCCGTTGAACCAGAGCTGGTCGGCGCTGGTCAGTTCGGTGCCGGTGGCGTCCCGGTAGTCCTCCTCGACGCCCTTGCCGAGGGGGCTCGCGAGGATCAGTTCGAGGGCGGCGCGCAGTTCCTCGGGGTGGGCCGAGGGCTGCACCCCGCGCCGGGCGGCGGTGGTCTCGACCTTGCCCGTGGCCAGGTCGACGGTCCGGGTGACGAGCTCGTCGCGGGCGTAGTCGTAGAAGCGGACCTGGGCGCGGCGGGTGGTCTCCTGCCCCGGGGCCGGGTCGGCGAGTTCGGTGCCGAGGTGCTGCGGGCGGCCCCGGTCGCCGTCGACGTCCTGCCGGGCGGCGGAGTCGGCGGCGGGGCCGAGGGCGAGCTCCCGGGCCCGGGCCAGTTCGGCGTCGGTGAGCGGGTCGGTGCCGGTGCCCTTCTCCCCCTCGGCAGCGGGCGGGGCGACGGTGGCGGGGGCGAGCGCGGCGGCCCCCCGGCCGCCCGTTCCCTCCGCGCCTCCGGCGCCGCCCGTCCCGCCGTTCGCCCCGCCGTCCGTCCCCTGACCGCCCCGGGCGCCGTCCGCCGCCGTGTTCCCGGCGCCGGCCGCACGGCCGGCGGGCGTGTCCTCCGCGCCCGCCGCGCCCGGCAGGCTGATCGCGACCGCGACGGCGGTGCCCGTCACCGCCATGGCCGCTCCGGCCACCACCTTCCCCAGGTGGCGGCGCACTATTTCGTACACATTTCCCCCTCTATCCCCCGCTTGGTCTGCGGTCACCCGGTAGGACGGGGCGAGTTCCCGCGAGGTTGCGCGTCTTTCGGGCAGGATCTGGCCGAAGAGCACGCATGAACCCGGACAGAAGAGGAATATTCGTATCCATGCAGGTCTGGCCGGGACGGGCGTACCCCCTGGGCGCCACCTATGACGGAGCGGGCACCAACTTCGCGGTCTTCTCGGAGGCGGCGCACCGCGTGGAGCTGTGTCTCATCGACGACGACGGCACGGAGACGTCCGTCGAACTGCGCGAGACGGACGCCTTCGTCCGCCACGCGTACCTGCCCGGCGTGATGCCGGGGCAGCGGTACGGCTTCCGGGTGCACGGGCCGTACGCGCCGGAGCGCGGCCTCCGCTGCAATCCGGCGAAGCTCCTCCTCGACCCGTACGCGCGGGCGATGTCGGGCGCGGTCGACTGGGGCGAGGCGGTGTACGGGTACCCCTTCGGGCGCCCGGACGCGCGCAACGACCTGGACTCGGCGGGCCGGACGATGACCTCGGTGGTGGTGAACCCCTACTTCGACTGGGGCGACGACCGGCGGCCGCGCACCGAGTACCACCACACGGTGATCTACGAGGCCCATGTGAAGGGCCTGACCAAGCTGCACCCGGACCTTCCGGAGGAGCTGCGCGGCACCTACGCGGGGCTCGCGCACCCCTCGGTCATCGGCCATCTGAAGGAACTCGGCGTCACGGCGCTGGAACTGATGCCGGTCCACCAGTTCGTGAACGACCACCGGCTGGTCGACGCGGGCCTCTCGAACTACTGGGGCTACAACACGATCGGCTTCTTCGCCCCGCACAACGCCTACGCCTCCTGGGGCGACCGGGGCCAGCAGGTCCTGGAGTTCAAGTCGGCGGTGCGGGCGCTGCACCAGGCGGGCATCGAGGTCATCCTGGACGTCGTCTACAACCACACGGCGGAGGGCAACCACCTGGGCCCGACGCTCTCCTTCCGCGGCCTGGACAACCCCTCGTACTACCGCCTGGGCGACGACCCCCGCTACTACACGGACACCACCGGCACCGGGAACTCGCTGCTCATGCGGTCCCCGCACGTCCTCCAGATGATCATGGACAGTCTGCGGTACTGGGTGACCGAGATGCACGTGGACGGCTTCCGCTTCGACCTGGCGGCCACCCTGGCCCGGCAGTTCCACGAGGTGGACCGGCTGTCGTCCTTCTTCGACCTGGTGCAGCAGGACCCGGTGGTCAGCCAGGTGAAGCTGATCGCGGAGCCGTGGGACGTCGGCGAGGGCGGCTACCAGGTGGGGAACTTCCCGCCGCTGTGGACCGAGTGGAACGGCAAGTACCGGGACTGCGTACGGGACCTGTGGCGGGGCGAGCCGCGCACGCTGGCCGAGTTCGCCTCCCGGCTCACCGGCTCCTCCGACCTGTACCAGGACGACGGCCGGCGCCCGCTGGCCTCGGTCAACTTCGTGACCTGCCACGACGGTTTCACCCTGCGCGACCTCGTCTCGTACGACGAGAAGCACAACGAGGCCAACGGGGAGGGGAATCGGGACGGCGAGAGCCACAACCGGTCCTGGAACTGCGGGCAGGAGGGCGAGACCGACGACGTCGGGATCAAGGAGCTGCGGGCCCGCCAGATGCGCAACTTCCTCGCCACGCTGATGCTGTCGCAGGGCGTGCCGATGCTCAGCCACGGCGACGAGTTCGGCCGCACCCAGGGCGGCAACAACAACGCCTACTGCCAGGACGGCGAGGTGTCCTGGGTGCGCTGGCCGAAGGAGAACAGCGAGGCGGAGGCGACCCTGCTCCGCTTCACCCGGGCGATGGTACGGCTCCGGCGCGAGCACCCGGTCTTCCGGCGCCGCCGCTTCTTCCACGGCCGGCCGGTGGAGGGCACCCACGACGAGCTCACCGACATCGCCTGGTTCACCCCGGAGGGCGAAGAGATGACGGCCCGCGACTGGCAGGCCGCGCACGCCCGGGCGCTGACCGTCTTCCTCAACGGCAACGCCATCTCCGAACCGGGACCGCAGGGCGAGCGGATCGCCGACGACTCCTTCCTGCTGATGTTCAACGCCTCTTCGCAGGAGCTGGAGTTCGCCGTCCCGGACAGTCACGGGCGGTGCTGGCGGACGGTGGTGGACACCTCGGAGCCGGACGGGCTGCCGCCCCGGGAGGGCCCGGAGATCGTGGCGGGCGAGCGCGTCACCCTCGCGCCGCTGAGCCTGACGGTGCTGCGCCGCCCGGCGTGAGCTCGGCCCCGCGCGGCGCCCCTCCCGTCCGTACGGTCCGCACCGTCCAGGAGAGCGCCGCGCAGGCCACGGCCGCCCCCACCGCCACCGCGAAGGCGGCGGGGGCGCCGTGCTGTTCGGCGAGCCGCCCGGAGAGCGCCAGGGCGAGGGCCTGGCCGCCGACGATCCCGCTGGTGAGGAAGGCCATGGACTCGGCGAGCCGGCCGGCCGGGACGGACCGCTCGGTCAGCGCGAAGACCGTGATGAGGTGCGGGGCGTAGGCGGCGCCGAGGACGGTCACCGCCACGTACAGGCCGGCGAGGGAGTCGACCGCGAGCAGCGGCAGGGAGAGCAGGACGAGCCCGGCGGTCGCGGTCCGCCAGCGGAGGGTCAGCCCGATCCGGGCCGGCAGCGCGGCGAGCGACAGGCCGACGGCGGCGCTCGTCACGCCCATCGCCGCGTAGACGAGCCCGGCCTGGGCGGGGGCGCCGAGACCGGTGGTGAGGGCGGTGATCCCGGCCTGGGAGGCGCCGAACATGGCGCCCTGGAGGACCATCGTCACCCGGAGGGCGTACGCGGAGCGGGGCAGCCGCGTCCGTTCGGCGGCGCCCGTGCGGGTGGCGGCGCCGCCGGGTGCGGCCGCCGCGGCGGCGGTCGGGTGGAGCGCGAAGCCGGTGCCGCAGAGGGCGAGGAGCAGGGCGGCGCCGAGCAGCGCGGCGCCGGGGTGGGCGAGGGCGGCGGCGAGGCCGACGAGCGCGGGGCCGAGGACGAAGGACACCTCGTCGAGGGTGCCCTCGAAGGAGAGGACCGCGCCGACGGTCCGGTCGTCGACGCCGGCCCGGCGGGCGAGCGCCACCGAGCGGGTCCTGGCGAGCGGTCCGATCTGCGGGACGGTCGCCCCGGCGAGCAGCGCCAGCGGCACGAGGAGCCCGGTGGGGGCGTCGGCGACGGCGGCGAGGACGAGGGCGGCGACCGCGAGGGCGTTGGCGAGGGAGGCGGCGAGGACGGGTCCGCGCTGGCCGCGCCGGTCCGCGAGCCGGCCGAGCAGCGGGCCCGCGACGGTCTGCCCGGCGGCCAGCGCGCCGCCCGCGAGCCCCGCCGCGGCGAGCGAGCCGCTGGTCTCCGCGACCAGCAGGACGCTGCCGAGCTGGCACATCGCGGTGGGCAGCCGGCCGAGGAAGGAGAGGACCGGAAGGGCGGGGCCGAGCAGGGAGAGGGTGTCGCGGTACATCCGGAGCATCGGCCGAAAGTAGCCCGATACCCCCGAACGGGTGCATCGGGTGATGACACGGAAGCTCCCGTACGGGGTACGTACGTTCGCATGACGCCCAACCCGCCCGCACAACCGCCGTCCGACCGCCCGCCGTCCGACCGCCCGCTGTCCGCCGCCGCGTCCGGGACGCCCGCCGCCTCCGCCCCGTCCGGGCCGCCCGGGCCGCCCGTCGTCCCCCGTGCCACCTACCGGCTCCAGCTCCAGCCCGCGTTCCCGTTCGCCGCCGCCGAGCGGGCGGTGCCGCACCTCGCCGGGCTCGGCGTCTCCCATCTGCACCTCTCCCCGGTCCTGGAGGCGGTGCCCGGTTCGACCCACGGGTACGACGTCACCGACCACCGGGCGGTCCGGGCGGAGCTGGGCGGCGAGGCGGGGCTGCGGGCGCTCGCCGCGACCGCCCGCGCGCACGGCCTCGGCCTGGTGGTGGACCTGGTGCCCAACCACATGGCGGCCTCGCCGCGCCACAACCACGCGCTGCGGGAGGTGCTGCGGCACGGCCGGGACTCCCCGTACGCCCGCTGGTTCGACGTGGACCGGTCCGCCGGGGACGGCAGGCTCCTGCTGCCGGTGCTGCCCGCGCGGCTCCCGGAGGTACGGGACCGGCTGCGGGTGGAGGACGGCGTACTGCGCCTGGACGGGCAGGAGTTCCCGCTCCGGCCCGGCACGGAGGACCTGCCGCCGGCCGCACTCCTCGACCGCCAGCACTACCGGCTCGGCTGGTGGCGGCTGGCCCGCACCGAGCTGAACTACCGGCGCTTCTTCACCGTCTCGGACCTGATCGGGGTGCGGGTGGAGGACCCGGAGGTGTTCCGGGAGACCCACGCGACGATCCTGCGGCTCGTCGCCGACGGGGTGATCGAGGGGCTGCGGATCGACCACCCGGACGGACTCGCCGACCCGCAGGGCTACTTGGAGCGGTTGGCGGCGGCCACCGGCGGCCGGTGCTGGATCGTCGTCGAGAAGATCCTCACCGGGGACGAGACCCTGCCGGCCGCCTGGCCGGTGGCCGGCACCACCGGCTACGACGCCCTGCGCCTTGTCGACGGCGTCCTCACCGACCCCGTCGGAGCGGCTGAACTGACGGACGTCTACCGGGAGTTCACCGGAAGGGCCGGGGACCGGGGCGGGGCGTGGGAGGCGACCGCCCGGCGTGCCGCGTACGAGGTGGTGCGGCACGACCTGGCGGCCGAGACGAGCCGGCTGACCCGGGAGGCGGTACGGCTCTGCGCCGCAAGTCCCGCGCACCAGGACCACGCGCCCTGGGCGCTGCGGACCGCGATCGAGGAACTCCTCGTCCGCGTGCCGGTCTACCGGCCCTACGGGACCGGCGACGCCGAGCGCCTCCTCACCCCCGGGGTCGTCCGGGGCGCGCGGGCCGCCTTCGCCGTCCCGGAGGAGGCCACCGCCGTGGACGCCGTACGGGCACTGCTCCTCGGCGCGCTCGGCGACTCCCCCGAACACGCCGGATTCCGGGCCCGGTTCGCGCAGACGTCCTCGGCGCTGCGGGCCAAGTCCACGGAGGACACCGCCTTCTACCGGTACGCCCCGCTGCTGTCGGCCAACGAGGTCGGCGGCGATCCGGGCCGGCCGGCCGTCGGCGTCGAGGAGTTCCACGCGGCCTGCGCCCGGCTCGCCCGCGACTGGCCGGCCACCGGCACCGTCCTCACCACCCACGACACCAAGCGCAGCGCGGACGTGCGGGCGGCGATCGCGGTCCTCGCCCAGTGCCCGGACGTGTGGGCCGGGCTGCTCGCCGAGGTCGCCGGGGTCCCGGCGCCGGACCCGCACCTGGCCTGGACGGCGTGGCAGACCGCGTTCGGCTTCGGCACGCCGGACCCGGAGCGGATCGGCCCCGCCGTGCTCAAGGCCGTACGGGAGGAGGGGCTGCGGACGTCCTGGACGGAGCAGGACCCGGCGTACGAGAGGGCGGTGGCCGAGTTCGTCGCCGCCGGGCCCGGCCGGGTGCCGCTGCGGGCGGCGTCGGAGGCGGCGTTCGCCCTGGAGCCGCACATCCGGGCCCACGCGGACGGCGCGGCCCTGGTCCAGCTGACCATGCCGGGCGTGCCGGAGCTGTACCAGTCCACCGAGCGGGAGTACCGGGCGCTGGTCGACCCCGACAACCGGGCGCCGTACGAGCCGGGCCCCGACGACGGCCGGACGGCGCTGGTGCGGGCCGTGCTCGGACTGCGCCGCGAGCGTCCGGCGGCCTTCGGCCCGGGCGGCGGCTACACCCCGCTCGCCGCGGAGGGCCCGGCGGCGGCGCACTGCCTCGCCTTCGCCCGCGCGGGGCAGGTGGTGACCGCGGTGACCCGGCTGTCGCTGCGGCTCGCGGAGGCGGGCGGCTGGCGGGACACCGAGCTGGTTCTTCCGGAGGGCCGGTGGGCCGATGTCCTGGACGGCGTACGGGAGTTCACCGGCGGCCCGGAGAGCGAGCTCAAACTGGCGGAGCTCTTCGCCGACCGGCCGGTCGCACTCCTCGCGCGGATCAGGGAGTGAGCGCATACCGCTGTGGGTGCGGCGGGTCCCGCACGGCGGCGGGGCCACGGGCGCGCGGCCCGTGACCCCGCCGGCCGCGGGTCAGACGCGGCTGGCGCGCTTGACCTCGCACTTGGTGTACTCGGAGCCGTCGCCGGTGCCCGGGTACGGGGTGGTCAGCTCGGCGGTCGCGGAGGCGCCCGCCGCGACGGAGATGCCGGACTTGAAGGCGGTCGCGGAGGTCGCGCCGGCGCCGGTGAACTTCATGGTGACGCTGTAGTCGTAGTCGAGCGCACCGTCGTTCTTGACCGTGATCTTGGCGGTCAGCTTCTTGGTGGCGGCGTCGTAGGCGCACTTGTCGATGGTGACGTCGCGGGCCGCCTTGTCGGCGCTGCCGCCGCCGCCGGGCACGGAGACGCCGCCGGAGCTGCTGCTGCCGCCGCTGCTGTCGCTGTCGCTGTGGCTGCCGCCGCCACCCGAGCTGGAGCTGGAGCTCGAACCGGAGCTGCTGTTGTCGCAGCCGCCGCCGTGGGAGCCGCGGGCACCGGTGAGGGCGAAGACGGCGATGCCGAAGACGGCGATCGCGCGGGCATGACGAAGCTTCACGTGTTTCTTTCCCCGTTGGACGTGGTTCACCAGAAGGGCTCGCTTGACGAGCGCACGTCACCCTAGCAGCGCGGCGGGGGGCTCGTTTCAGCCGTTCGGCAGGACGACGAGGGCGCGCGGGGCACGGGTGATCAGACCGGTCGGCACCGGGCGGAAGCCGTCCGCGAGGCGCAGCCCCGGCATCGCCTCGAAGAGCGCGCGGAGCCCGTACTCGGCCTCCAGACCGGCCAGGATCACCGCCGGGCAGAAGCCGGAACCGTACGTGAGCTGGCCGGGGTCGTCGCGCAGCGGGTCGAAGCGGTCCGGCGCGCGGAACCGCTCCGGGTCCCGCCCGGCCGCGCCGACGAGCAGCGCCACGGAGGAGCCGCCCGGCAGGATCCCGCCACTCACCGGCACGTCCTCGCGGGTGCGCCGCACGGCGATCTGCACCGGCGGGTCGCGGCGCAGCGACTCCGTCCACGCCCGGGCCACCAGCGCCGTCGGGGCGTCCCGCAGGGCGGCGACCTGGTCGGGGTCGGCGAGGACGTTGCCGAGGAAGGAGGCCAGCGCCTTCTCCCGCACGGCGATCTGCCCGCCGCACTCGCCGGCGAGCGCGGTCGCGGCGCGGCCCCTGACCAGCCGCATCATGTCCCGGTAGGGGACGCCGACGGCGGCGGCGACGGTCCCGGCGGGCAGCCAGTGGCAGAAGTCGGCGACGAGGTCGGCCCGGGGCCGGTCGGCGATCCGCCGGGCGAGCACGTACGCGGTGCGTTCGGCGACGGACCGCAGCTCCGCGAGGTCCACGTCGACGTGGGCGCGCGAGCAGGCCGGGTCGCCGGGCCGGTGCCCGTGGGTGAAGCGGCTGTCGGTGAGCGCGGTGGCGACGTCGGCGTACCGGCTCAGCACCCAGGCCCGCAGCATCGGGTCGTAGGTGAGCGGGAACTCCTCCCGCAGCCGCCGGTACACGGGGTACGGATCGGCCGCCGCGCCGGGGTCGAGCGGGCTGGGCGCGACGGTCCGCCCGCCGGGCGGCACGGGCGGCCCGGCCGCCGGGTCGGCGACGCTCCGCACCAGGCCGGGCACGACGCGGGCGACCCGGGTCTCGCGGGCGGGGTCGGGGGTCTGGTCGTCGCGCATCGTGCCCCCAGGGGTGCGTCGGCCGGCGGTGGGACCCCCAGCCCATCACCGGCGGGGGCGCGACGCCCGCCGCATACCGCCGAACGGGTGATAGGGCACCACCCTGACCAGGCCCGGAACGGGTCCTCAGTCGACCGACAGGCGGAAGGTCATCTCGCCGAAGCCGACGACGTCCCCGGCCCGGACCACCACCGCGCCGACGACGCGGCGGCCGTTGACCGTCGTGCCGTTGGTGGAGCCCAGGTCGCGCAGGACCCAGAGGCCGCTCTGGAGGGAGAGTTCGGCGTGCAGCCGGGAGGCGGTCTCGTGGCTGAGCCGCAGGCCGTTCACCGGGTCCCGGCCGATGCGCAGCGGGTACGGCCCCGGCTGCGGCAGCAGCAGCTTCGGGAGCCGCTCGGAGTGCCAGGCCCGGCCGATGCGCGCGGTGAACGCCGACATCCGCTCGACGGCGCCGACCACCCGCCGGGTCCAGGTGCCCTCGCTGCGCAGGTCGGCGGTGAGCACGTCGAGTTCGTCGGGGCGGCGGGCCTGGAGCGCCCGCTCCATCCGGAAGAGGAAGGTGTCGTGCGAGAGACGGCCCTGTGCGGCGCCCTCCCGGAGCAGGCCCAGGGCACGGTCCCGCTCGGTGTCGGTCAGCCGGGGGGAGTGCGCCGGGGGCTCGTACGGGGTCGGGGTCGTCACACGGTGATTGTCCGGGTGTCCGGGGCGGGCTGTCCAGAAGCCTCCGTACCAGGCACGTAACCGCCTGCCGCACGGAAAAGCCCGGGCCCGCGCCGGAAGATCACTGCTACGGTCTGCGGGCTTCGACCACACGTACCCCTGGGGGAACCACCGTATGACCGACGACGTCGTCGTCCGCCCGCTCGCCGGGCCGGAGGAACTGGACCTGTTCCTGGGCCTCACCTACACGCTCGACCACGAACTCGCCGACGACCTCGGCTCCGGCCGCCGCCGCCCCGACTGGATGTGGGTGGCCCTCCGCGACGGCCGTCTGCTCGGCCGGATCGCCTGGTGGACCAACAAGGACGGGCGCGAGCCGCTCGCCCTCGACTTCTTCGACCTCGACCCCGAGCTCCCGGCCGGGGAGGCCGAGGAGGTGGGGCGCCGGCTCCTGAACGCCGCGCTGCCCGCCGTCGTCCCGGCCGGCACCGTGCCGCCGGAGTTCAACCGCTACCTGCCGCCGGACTGGCGCGAGGTGCCGGAGACCCGCGACCGCGTCGAGCTGCTGCTCGCGCTGCTCGCGGAGACCGGCGCCCGGCCGCTGGTCGAGCGGCTGCGCCTGGAGTGGCTGCCGGGGACGCCGGTCGCGGAGCCCACCGGCCGACTCGTGTTCCGTCCGGTGCGGGACCGCGAGGACCTCCTCGCCCTGATGACGCCGGTGATGGAGGGCACGCTCGACGCGCACGGGCAGGCCGACCTGGCCGAGGGGCTGTCGCTGCGGGAGGCCGCCGAGCGGCACTACGACGAGGAGTTCCCGCACTACTCCACGCCGCGCGAGTGGTGGCAGGTGGCCGAACTGCCGGGCACCGGCGAGCCGGTGGGCTTCGTCGTCCCGGCCCGCAACAACTACAACGCGATCATCGCGTACATCGGCGTGCTCCCCGCCCACCGGGGCAAGGGCTACATCGACGAGATCCTCGCCGAGGGCACCCGCATCCTCGCCGCGCAGGACGTGCCGCGCGTCCGGGCCGCGACCGACCTGGGGAACGTCCCGATGGCGGCGGCCTTCGCCCGCGCCGGGTACGTGAACTTCCAGCGCCAGGTCGACTACGTGTGGGACGCGCCGGGCGCGTCGCCGTCCTGACTGCCAGGATGGGAACGACCCATCGGCCATAGCGTCGACCGTATCGCCGTCTGCGAGGAGAACCACCGTGCTCTTCGAGGTGTGGGCGCCGCACGCCCGTGACCGGGTGACCCTGGAGCTGAACGGCACCGGGCACCCCCTGGAGCGGGACGCCCTGCGGGACGGCTGGTGGACCGGCACCGTGCCGGCCTCGGACGGCGACCGGTACGGCTTCCGGCTGGACGACGGGCCCGTCCTGCCCGATCCGCGCGGCCGCAGGCTGCCGGACGGGCCGGACGGGCTCAGCGCCGTCGTCGACCACACGGCCCACGCGTGGCGCCACGAGCCGCCCCGGCTGCGGCTGCGCGGCGCGGTCCTGTACGAGCTCCACGTCGGCACCTTCACCCCCGAGGGCACCCTCGACGCGGCGGCCGCCCGGCTCGGGGAGCTCGCCGGGCTCGGCGTCACCCATGTGGAGCTGATGCCGCTCTGCCCGTTCCCCGGGACGCACGGCTGGGGGTACGACGGGGTGGCGCCGTGGGCGGTCCACGAGCCGTACGGCGGCCCGGCGGCGCTGAAGCGCTTCACGGACACCGCGCACGGCCTCGGCATGGGCGTGGTGCTCGACGTGGTCCACAACCACCTGGGCCCCTCCGGCAACCATCTCCCGCCCTTCGGCCCGTACTTCACCGACCGCCACCACACGCCGTGGGGCGCGGCGGTGAACCTGGACGCGGCCGGTTCCGACGAGGTGCGGGCGTACTTCCTCGGCAGCGCGCTCGCCTGGCTGCGGGACTACCGGATCGACGGGCTGCGGCTCGACGCGGTGCACGCGCTCGCCGACGACCGGGCCCTCACCTTCCTGGAGGAACTGTCGGCGGCGGTCGACGAGTTGGCGAAGGAGCAGGGCCGGCAGCACTTCCTGATCGCCGAGTCCGACCTGGCCGACCCGCGCACCACCACGCCCCGCACGCTCGGCGGCCTCGGCCTGCACGCGCAGTGGAACGACGACTTCCACCACGCCCTGCACTGCGCCCTGACCGGTGAATCGCAGGGCTACTACGCGGACTTCGCCCGCGCCCCGATGGCCGCGCTCGCCAAGACCCTCACCCGGGTCTTCTTCCACGACGGCACGTACTCGTCCTTCCGGGGCCGCCACCACGGGCGGCCGGTCGACCGGGAGCGCACCCCCGCCCACCGCTTCCTCGGCTACGCCCAGACCCACGACCAGATCGGCAACAGGGCGCTCGGCGACCGCCTTTCGGCCTCCCTCTCCCCCGGCCTGCTCGCCTGCGCGGCGGCCCTCGTCCTCACCGGACCCTCGGTGCCGATGCTCTTCATGGGCGAGGAGTGGGGCGCCCGCACACCCTGGCAGTACTTCACCGACCACACGGACCCGGAGCTCGCGGAGGCCGTACGGCGGGGCAGGCGGCGGGAGTTCGCGGCGCACGGCTGGGACGAGGACGAGGTGCCCGACCCGCAGGACCCGGCGACCCGGGACCGCTCGGTCCTCGACCGTACGGAGCGGGAGCGCGACCCGCACCGCCGGCTCCTCGCCTGGCACCGCGAGCTGATCGCCCTGCGCCGCACCCTCCCCGACCTCACCGACCCCGACCTGGGCGGGGTGAAGACCGCCTTCGACGAGGAGGCCCGCTGGCTGGTGTTCCGGCGCGGTGACGTGCGGGTGGCGGTGAACCTCGGCAAGGAGCCGGCCGTGATCCCGCTGGGCTCCAACGGCCGCGACCGGGTCCTGGCCGCCTGGGAGCCGGTCGAGGCGCCCGGCAGGGACGGGCTGCTGCGCCTCCCCGCCGAGTCGGCGGTCGTCCTGGCCGACGGCTGACGGACCCGGGGCCGGCGACCGCCCTGCCGGGGCGGGCCGCGCGCCGCCGGTCGCCCGGGCCCGGCTGGGCCGCTCGGGCCACGGAAGGGCTCCACTCGGGCGCACGGCCGGAGTGTTCCGGACGGACGGGGGAGGCGGGCCGCCATAGTGCGCGCATGACACCCCCCACTCCCCCGCACCGGCGGGCCCGCGTCCGTGCCCGCGCGGCGGCCCTGGGCGCCGCGCTGCTGGCACTCGCCCTCCCGTCGGCCTCCGTCGCCGCCCCGGCACCCGCTCCCCGGCACGGCTCCGAGGCGTGCGCGCGCACGCCCGGCCCGCTCTCCGGGGACGCCCGGCGCGTCCTCGACATCGCCCGGAAGGCCCGGAAGGACCTGCGGCTGAACGCGGTGCTGCTGCGCGTCACGGTGGACGGGCGGGAGGTCGTCACCGGAGCGCTCGGCAAGTCGATGACCGGCGTCCCGGCCGAGCCGGACATGCGCTTCCGGGCCGGTTCCGTGGCCTTCGCCCACATCGGGACGGCCCTGCTGCGGCTGGCCGAGCAGCGTCGCCTCGACCTCGACGACACCGTGGAGCGCTGGCTGCCGGAGGTCCCGAGGGCCCGCGAGATCACCCTGCGGATGCTGGCGAGCAACACCTCCGGCCTGCACGACTACGTCACCGACCCGGCGTTCGCCGCCGAGCTCTCCCCGCACCCCTTCAAGGCGTGGACGCCCGACGAGCTCCTCGCCTTCCCCTTCTCCCACGACCTCTGGTACGACCCGGGCACCAACTGGAGCTACTCGCACGCCAACTACCTGCTGCTGAGCCGGGCCCTGGAACGGATCACCGGCACCCGCATCGACCACCTGGTGCGGGAGCTGGTGACCGGCCCCCTGGGGCTCCACGCGACCCGGAACTCCTTCACGCCCGAGATCCCCGCCCCGGCGCTGCACGCCTTCACCTCGGACCGGGGCCTCCACGAGGAGTCCACCTTCTGGAACCCCTCGTGGACCACCGGCCCGGGCGCGGTCATCACCAGCACCGTCTGCGACATGGCCCGCTCGGCGCGGGGCATCGGCAGCGGCGAGCTGATCAGTCCGCGCTCCTACCGCGTTCTCGTGGACCCCGGGACGGTCGGGCTGGGCACGCCGACGAAGACCTGCCCCGCCACGATCTGCCTCAAGCAGACCCAGGAGCGCCACTTCGGGCTCGGGGTGATCGTCTCCGGCGACTGGCTGCTCCAGAACCCGTCCTTCTCCGGCTACGCGGCGCTCCAGGCGTACCTGCCGTCGAAGCGGCTCGCGATCGCGGTCTCGGCGACGAGGACGGCGACGACCGCCGACGGAAACATGGCCCAGGTGGTCGCGGGCCGGATCGCCGCCGCGCTGGCCCCGCAGGACCCGCTGTCCTGAGGCGCCCCGGCCTGCCGCCGCTACTCGACGATCGCCATCCCGTGCGGGGTGGCGTTGAAGCGGCGGCCCGTGCCGTCCTCGGTCATCGTCGCGATGTCCTCGATGCGGACGCCGAAGCGGCCGGGGAGGTACACGCCCGGTTCGATGGAGAAGCACATGCCGGGGACGACGGGCCGCTCCTCGCCCTCGATCATGTAGGGCGGCTCGTGGGTGGTGACGCCGATGCCGTGGCCGGTGCGGTGGATGAAGTACTCGCCGTAGCCGGCGTCGGTGATGACCTTGCGGGCGGCGCGGTCGACGTCCTGGCAGGCGATGCCGGACTTCACGGCCTCGAAGCCGGCCTGCTGGGCCTCGCGGACCAGGTCGTGGATCCGGCGCTCCTCGTCGGTGGGCTCGCCGACGTGGACGGTGCGGGTGGTGTCGGAGCCGTAGCCGTGCTGGAGCCCGCCGAAGTCGAGGACGACCATGTCGCCGCGTTCGATGACCCGCTCGCCGGCCTCGTGGTGCGGGTTGGCGCCGTTGGGGCCCGAGCCGACGACGGTGAAGTCGACCTGCGAGTGGCCGAACTCCAGGAGCAGCCGGGCGAGGTCGGCGGCGACCTCGGTCTCGCGGCGGCCCGCGAACCGCACCTTGAGGATCTCCCCGTACGCCCGGTCGGCGGCGGCCCCCGCGGCCGCGATCCGGTCCAGTTCGTGGGCGTCCTTCACGGCCCGCAGCATCGGCAGCGCCTCGGTGAGGGAGACGTACGAGGTGCCCGGGAGGGCCTGCTGGAGGCCGAGGAGGTGCATGGCCCAGGCGTTGTCGCTGACGCCGAAGCGGCCGTCGACATCGAGGAGCGGCGCGGTGACGGCGTACGGGTCCTTGCCGTCGGTCCAGTCGCGGAGGGTCAGCGCGGGCGCGCCGACGGCCTTCTCCGCGTCGGGCGCCTCCAGGGTGGGGACGACGAGCACCGGGTCCTGGCCGGCGGCGAGGACGAGGACGGTGAGCCGCTCGGTGATCGCGGTCGGCTGGTAGCCGGTGAGGTACACCAGGTCGGGCCCGGGGGCGACGAGCACCCCGGTGAGTCCGGCGTCGGCGGCGGAGGCGGCCGCGCGGTCCATCCGGGCCCGGTAGTCGTCGGCGGTGAACGGCGTGGGGGCGTCGGCGGGGGCGGCGCTCGGCATGGGGTCTCTCCTTCTCGGCGGCGGGCGGGCGGTCTCCCCCGGCATCCTCCCCGCCGGTCCCGGCCGCCGCGACCGGGCGGCGGCCCGTCAGCGCGGGCCCGGGCCCTGGGCGATGAGCCGTTCGAGGAGGTCCTGGAAGTCGTCGCCGACGACGATCCGCAGCTCTCCGTG
The DNA here is from genome assembly GCF_012927245.1 of Streptomyces sp. R302. Lineage (GTDB taxonomy): Bacteria > Actinomycetota > Actinomycetes > Streptomycetales > Streptomycetaceae > Streptomyces. The sequence continues at coordinate 229,725 of NZ_JABBGE010000004.1, read as the reverse complement.
CTCCTCGTCGTGTTCGCTGAGCTGGGTGAGCGTGCCGCCCCGCCACCAGAAGACGTACGGGCTGATGGCGCCGGGGGTGTCCTCGTACTCGGAGGCGGCGAAGGAGGCCATGGCGCCGAGCGCCGGGATGATCGAGGTGTCCCGGATGGGGTGGAAGGCGATCTGGTGCCGGAAGGGCACGGCGACGAGGGCGCCGTGTTCGCCGAGGGGCAGGCCGGTGACCCGCTGGGCGAGGGCGTCGAGGTCGAGGACGCGGCTCGCGGTGTAGAAGGAGTCGCCGACGACGACCTCGAAGGACATCCCGTCGGCGTCCCGGACGGTCTCGTGCTCCTCGACGGGCAGCCCGCGCAGGTTCTTCAGGGCGCGGGCGCGCAGCTGGGCGGGGTCGCCGAGCCGGTCGAGCGCCTCGTCGGTGAGCATCATGACGCTCTCGGGCAGGTCGAGCGCGAGGACCTCGTAGAGGCCGGGGGCGAGCGTCCTGGCGTAGCCGAAGGCGCCGGGGTCGATGCCCTCGCCGTTGACGACCCGGGGGTAGAGCTGGGCGCGGATCTGCTCGGGCGGCAGCGTGTCGAGGGCCGAGGGGCCGTCGAGGGTCCGCACGACGAGGGTGACGTGCCGGCGGATCAGGTCGGGCCAGACGCGGGGTCCCCTGCGGTCGCGGTGGCAGACGGCGGCGAGGTTGCCGAGGCCGAAGCGGCGCTGCTTGTCGTCCTGGACGGAGGAGGCGTAGACCGTGACCTCCAGGCCGAGTTCGGCGAAGGCCTCGCGGACGGTGGCGCGGAAGAGCGCGGCCTCCCGCTCGGAGAAGTAGGCGAACTCCGGGTCCCGGGGCGCGTCCTCGCCGTCCCGCTTCGGTCTCCTGCGCAGCCACCCCACGCCAGCCCGCCTTCCGTCGCCGTTGCGTTCAGCCTAGCGAGTGCGGAGGGGCCGTCACCGGCCGCCCGCCGAACTCACCGGTTCCGGAAGTCGTCGGGAGCCGTCGCGAGCCGTCAGGAGCCGTAGGGGGCCTTGAGGAGGTCGCGGGCGTAGTGGGCGAGGGAGCGGTTGTAGCGGGGCAGCAGGGGCGCGAGGGCGCAGAGGGCCAGCGAGGCGGCCTCCCGGTCGCGGCCGGTGTCGGCGAGGGCGAGCGCGAGGAAGGCGTCGACGGCCGGGCCGAGGGCGAGCTCGTCGGCGTCGAGCCGCTCGGCGGGAAGGGCCCGCTCCTCGGTGAGCAGCTCGACGCTGCGGTCGGGCCGGCCGAGGTTCCGCAGGCTGCTCGCGAGCTGGATGACGGCCCGGCGCCGCCGCAGGCCGGCCAGCCCGAGTTCCAGGGCGCGCGTGTAGTGCCGGACGGCTTCGACGGGCTGCCCGGTGGAGTCGTGGGCGGCGCCGACCTCGAACACGGCGGCGGCGTCCTCGTCGCCCCGCTCGGCGGCGAGCGCGGCGATCCGCTCCCGGAACTCCTCGCCGCCGAGGTCGTCGATCCGCTCCCAGAGGGCGGCGACCCGCCCCTCCCACCCACTGTCGTCGTTCATACGGCCACCCTACTCAGACGTCGTTTCGCTTGGTGAGTCGTCGGTCGTCGACGAGGCCGGCGGCGATGGCCGTGAAGCCGGGAAAGTTCTCCGGCTTGTTCGCCGTGGAGATGGCGACCGTCCATCCGTTCTTGCCGCGATCGGTCGGATTAGGTCCGATGAAAAGCCCTCTTAGACCATCCTCCTTCTCATTGCGTTAGCTTTCGTTAGTGCGACGTTAGCTGTGGGTGCAAAGCTGGTGGAGCCTCCGTCTGGAGGAAATGAACAGAATACGAAGAGGAAAGTCGACCCTGTTGAGAATGAGAAGTCGAAGCGCCAGGAAACCAGCGGCGACGCGGGGGGTGCGGGGGGCCCGGGGAATAGTACACCTGATCTGCGTGCTGATGGTCGCCACGTCGATCGTACTCCTGCAAAAATCGGCCGCGACCGCAGCGGTCCCGGCGCAGACGAGAGCCGTGACTTTCAATGCGGCGGGCGGAAGCCGATGGGGCCACATCAGGGATGACCTGCTCCGAGAGGCTGACGTCGTAGCCCTCCAGGAAGTCCAGACGCCCCCTTCGGATTTCCCCCTGGGCCAGTCCTTCTATAAGAATCTCCAGGACACGAGCACCACCAGGAGCGGGCTCCCCAGCCTGAAGTACCAGGTCTATCGGGGTCCGTGGGGAAAGTCCAGTCGCGAAGCGGGAGAACTCTTCTACCTGCAGATCCTGGACAAGCAGGACTGGGGAGCGACCACTAACGTTCCGGACGACGAAGACCTGGACACTCAGCGGAACAGCCAGAAATCCATGGCGATATGGGTGAGAAATACGACGTCGAATGGAATTCCTCCGGAGTTTCGGGTCATCACTCCTCAGGACGGCGTCGAGAACAAGTGGATCAGATCTCGCCCCGCCATCGGCGTGAAGGTCGAAGGCATCTGGTACTTCAACGTTCACGCGGCCTCGATCCGCAGCGGAGTCACATCCAACCCTCACTCCCAGGCCCTCGTCGAAGCCGTCCGGACGGAGATGGCAGGGCAGCCCTGGCGCATTCTGGGCGATTTCAACAACCTTGCCTCGTCCCCTCTTGGAGCAGGGGTTCACACCTATTACGCCACGACCAACGGCACTCCTGGTGGAATTCCAGCGACGACTCAGCTGAGTGGATACGCCCTCGATTACATGGTCTCAAGCGAAGAGATCACCGGTCTCGCGGTATCCATTTCCTCACTGAACGGCGGCTCCGACCACTGGCCCGTGAAAATCGCCCCTACCGCCGTCCGGAACTGCACCTGGTTCTGGGGCTCAAGGACGATCTACGAGACACCGTCGTTCCAGGCGCAGGCGCAGCCACAGACACAGACACAGACACAGACGCAGGCGCTCGTGGGCGACGACGCGTGCAAACCCGATGCCATCGTGTCCATGGGAGACAGCTACATCTCCGGTGAGGCCGGTCGATGGGCCGGCAATGCCAACAGCTACGCCGAAGGATCATCCTGGGGAACCGACCGGGCGATCGCCCACTGCAACACCGACGAGAGTGTCTGCGAGCACAGGACGGAGATCGTGTACGGCGACACGTCGTACGAGGAGAAGAAGGAGAACGCATGCCACCGCTCTGTCGCGGCCGAGATCAAGCTTGCCAAGCCGGCGCGTTTCCCCGATGCCACCCCTAAGAACATAGCCTGCTCCGGAGCGACGACCGCGGATATCCTGTCGCAGTCCTTCAAGGGGGAGCGTCCCCAGATCGAACAACTGCGGGACATAGCCGGCGACTACGAGGTCAAACTCGTCGTCGTCTCCATCGGCGGCAACGACCTGCGCTTCTCGGAGATTCTCACCGACTGCGCCAAGGCGTACCTGTATCCGGCCCTGAACAACCATGGCTGCCGCGCTTCCCAGGAGGAGGCTTTCTCGGGGCAGCTGGCCTCCACCAAGGAGAACGTCGTCCGGACCCTCGAAGCGGTCCGCACCACGCTGAGAACGGCCGGGCAGGCGGACGGCACCTACCAGATCGTGCTCCAGGGCTACCCCAACCCGCTGCCCCTGGCCAGTCAGTACCGCTACCCGGAAGACTCCTCCAACCCCTTCGAGAAGTACGGACGTTACTCGAAGGGCGGATGCCCCTTCCTCGACGCGGACAGTGAATGGGCGCGCCTTTCGGTCGTTCCCCGCATCACCGGCATGCTCGGAGAGGCTGCCGAACAGGCAGGGGTTTCCTTCCTCGACCTCCAGCACGCCTTCGCCGGACACGAACTGTGCGCGCAGACGGCCCAGCAGGCCGACGCGACCAACTCGCTGAATCGTCCCCTTGACGCGGCCCAGGCGGAGTGGGTGCGCTGGGTGCCCTACCTCACGGAGGAAACCAAGGACATCGGCTGGACCGCCCAGGGGCACAAGCAGGAGGCCATCCACCCGAACTACTACGGCCAGCAGGCCATGGCGGCCTGCCTGAACAAGATCGTCGCCGCGCTCGGACCGGCCCCCGTCACCTCGCGATGCGTGGGCCGGTCCGGTGCGAGCCCCGACGATCTGAACGACACCGGCCAACCGCTCGCCAAGGGCAACCGCCGACCTCCGGTCGAAGGCCTGCCCGACTGGAGCCGCGCCGGCTACCACGGAGGCGAGCCGTTGCCCAGCGACGCCTCGACCCGGTTCTCAGGGAACTCGTACTGCCGAATCAGCAAGTTCGTCATGGAGTCCTCGTTCCATGTGCGAGGCGACGACGAGGCGGACGACACCGCAGGCATCCAACAGGCCATCGACTCCATCCGCACGAAGTGTTCGCCCTACGCCAGCCGGAGCCGACTGTCCCTGATCGAGTTGCCTTCCGGCACCCTCAGGGTGAGCAAGCAGCTGTCCGTCGACGCCTCCTACCTCGTGCTGCGCGGGCAGGGCGACGGCCCTCGCGGTACGCACATCGTCTTCAGCCCGGACGAGGCCACGCGCTACGACACGCTGTACAAGGGCGAGCGCTGGGACCAGCAGGCGATGCGCCACGAATGTGCCGGCCGGATCGGCTCGATCATAGGCACCGGAGGATGGATCTGGCCCGGGCGGGGTCTCTTCCGCGTTCAGACCCGAGAGGTGTCCGCCAAGCACCAGCGTATGTGCGGAAACATCTCCGACCTGCCCGAGAACCGTCGTGACCTGTTCGAGGGCTCTGTCAACCAGCACTGGGAGTCGGGCGTCGCGGTCGCGGGGACGGCGGCCGACACCGCCTACGCGGCACACCAGGGTGACCGCACCATCCAGCTGAACCCGTCCGCCGTCATGTCGGCGTTCACGCCCGGCGGGTACCTCTGGGTAGGCGCCGCCAACAGCCTGAAGTTCTACCAGGAACAGCAGATCGACACGACCGCGAACGCGGGCTATCTGGATGACCTGCACATGCGCCAGCAGGTCTTCCGGATCTCATCGGTCGACGCCGACCAGCGGACCGTGACCATCGACAAGCCACTGGAGTTCGACCTGCCGGTCGACTCGCTTTCCGACGGATCGGCACCGATCGACGGCCAGACCCGCTACCCCAGCAAGGTCACCCCGCTGAAGATGATCACAGACGTGGGCTTCGAGGACTTCTCCTTCACCCAGAAGCTCGACGGGATGCCGAAGCTCGGCGGGGGAACCTACAAGGCCGACCGCGAGTGCGCGACAGCGGAGACGGTCTGCCCCACCCACAACTACGGAAACATCGCCCCCGAATACGCGATGCATGGCATCGTCTTCAAGTGGGCCGCCGACTCCTGGGTCCGGGGCGTCCGGGGCGAGATGGTCGGATCGCACCCCGTCGTCACCGAAGTCGCCAAGAACATTCAGATCCAGGACAACTACTTCGACGGATCGTGGAACAAGGGCAAGGGAGGAAACGGGTACTTCCGGGGCTCCCGGGTATGGGATTCCCTCTATGCCTTCAACACCACCCGGAACCTGCGGCATTTCACCTTCCAGTGGTCGGCCTCGAACAACGTCGTGATCGGCAACGACTTCGACTCCGACCTGAACCTGCACGGCGGCTGGGAGCGCCGCAACCTCTTCGAGAACAACGCGGTTCGCGTTCCAGCCGCACACTCATCGGGCAGTTGCACCATCAACTGCGGCGGTGAGGGCGGAGGCGGCGACGCCGGGACGTGGTGGCCCATCTACTGGAGTGCGGGGAACAAGGCGGTGAAGTGGTCCGGATCAAGCGGCCCGCAGAACGTCTTCTTCCGCAACACTCTCGCCAAACAGGAAAAGGAGTTCGGGTCGTACACGAACTACCAGCCCTACTCGAACCCACAAACCGTCTTCCAGTTCGGATCCGATCAGTCCGGGCCCCCCGGTGCGTTCAAGCATCTGGCCTCCGGAGGAATGCCGATCCTCGACTGGGCGGGCATGGAGAAAGAGACATATACCGGAGGGAACGGAGTCGACGGTAGCCGTCACGACGCCTCGGAATCCCTCTTCCTTCGCTCTTTCCCGGAGGAACTGCGCCCCCAGTGAGCTCTTTACCAACCTCGCGCTGGCGCGTGGTGAAGGACGAGGACGGCCTTCACGATGTCGGTGATGCGGTTGGTGCTGCAGCGGAGTTTCCGGAGTAGTCGTACCGCTCCTCGTCGAAGGCCGGTGGCCGTCCGCCGCGTGAGCCCTTGCGCAGGCGGACGGCCCGGCTGCCGGACCTGATGCGCTATCTGGTGGCGGTGGACCGGCCGAGGCTCTGCCACGGCGTCTCGTCCTGGTGTTCCCCCGGGGCCAGCCCTCTTTGAGGCCAGAGCCGGCGGCGGGTTGGTGCGCGCCGGCCGCGTGCTGGTGGGCGCGCACGATCGTGGAGTCGACCGAGACGTCCCAGTCGATCTCGCCGGCCGCGTCCGCTTCGGCCTGGACCTGCTGGAGCAGGCGTTCCCACGTTCCGTCGGCCGACCACAGCCGGTGTCGCTCGCAGACCGTCTTCCATGGCCCGAACCAGTCGGGAAGATCGCGCCACTGCACACCCGTCCGCACGCGGTGCAGGATGCCGTCGTTCACCTGCCGGTGGTCCCACCACCGGCCACAACGCCTGGTGCTGACCGGCGGGAACGGCCGCAGCCGTTCCCACTCCTCATCCGTGAGATGTCCACGTACTTCCCGCCCCATGCTCGAAACCAACGACCAGAACCGGTTATAGCCACATGACCGGGCGGGCAAGTCCTAGCCGACCGGAAGCGCCATCACGATCTCCTCGTCCTCGAGGCCCCCGGTCGGCTGGAAGCCGAACGAGGTGTAGAGGCTGCCGGCGGAGGTGTTGTCCGGGTGGCAGGAGAGACGGATCTGCCGGCACTCCGGCAGCGCCGACAGGTGCTCGATCACGGCGCCCAGGGTGGCACGGCCCACCCCCTTGCCCTGTTCGGCCGCGCTCACCATCATGCCGCCGATCCAGTGGGTGCCGTCCTTGTCGTCGTACGCCCACATGACGTGGCCCACGATGTCGTGATCGGCGCGGACGCCGAGGGACGTCCACACCCCGCCGCGCTGGGAGAGCAGAAGGTAGCGTGCCGCGAGCGCGGCCACGTACCGGCGCTGCTCGTCGGCGGGTGCCACGTCGGCAACATCGCGCCAGTTGTCGTCCGTGATCTCTTCGAGCACCACGGCCCGGCCCTGGCGGTCGGTGAACTGCTGCGTCATACGTTCCCCACATCCGTGCTGGTCAGAGAGGGGCGAGCGTAGCCATTCACACAGGTGCCCGGGTAATGGTTTTCCGGTGTCTACTGGGGCGCCCGGGTGTCGAGGACCAAGGACCGGACCAGCTGGGTGAGTTCCCCACGGAAGAGCTTGTCGGGCGAGGGAGGCCTCACCTTCGACGACGACAGTCGGTACGACGCCGAGGACATCGCGCTCCTGCTGAAGAAGCCGGCAGAGGAGATCGACCAGTCCTGAACGTGGCGTGAGGCTTTGGCGACGCCCAGGCCGCATCGCGCAAGGCGCTCAGCCCTGTTCACACATGGCCGCGACCAGGACCAGAAGAATGACGATCCCTACCCAGGCAGCGCAGCCCAACCCTCCGCCGCCCGAAGACTCGGGCTCCACCGACGACGAGGCGTATCTGGCGCGCCCAGTGCCGCCGAGCACACAGCCAGGGTGCTCGGCGCGGTAGTGCGCCCCCAGGAGTTCGATCGCTTCGGACTCCCTCTTCCAGCCCGTCAGGTAGTCGCACTCACCGCACGCGTACTCGAACTGCGCCATGTCTCCCCCATCACAAGTGCGGGACTAGAACATTTTTCTAGTATCACATGCGCGGAGTCCCATGTCTTCAACTCCCTTGCCATGAGAGGACTCTGACGCCTTGACTCCTGAAGCCGCAACACCACCCACACCAAGATCCGTTGTGTCGGCGAACAGGCCATGGCCACCCTCAAGGGGCGGCGGCGACTTCGCCATCGTCGACGGCGCCCCGGGCCCCGGCGGGGCTCAGTCGCCACCGCCGCCACCGCCGCCGTCACCACCGCCGGAGTCCCCGCCCCCGCCGTCCCCTCCGCCGGAGTCCCCGGCGTCGCCGCCGTCGGAGCCCCAGCCGTCGCCGCCGCCGGGTTCGTTGTCGGCGCCGGAGGTGCCGAGGTTGCTGAACCAGGGGCGGAGCCAGTCGGCGTCGACGGCGGCGGGCTCGTACCCCTCCCGCATGCGCCACTGGGCGGGGAAGCGGGCGAGCCCGGTGGTGTCGCCGAGGCCGAAGGCGGTGGCGAAGGCGTGGGCCATGACCGCGTCCAGCGGGTCGGAGGTCTCGTGGGCGACCGGGGCGAGGGGCAGCAGGAGCGGCTCGGGGCCGGTGGGCGTCCGGCGGCGCGGCGGGCGGGCGAGGAGGGCGACGCGGGTACCGTCCCGGAGCAGCAAGGAGCTGGTGGAGCCGTGCCGGCGCAGCTCCCAGAGCCGCCCGATCGGTGCCGTGGCCCCGGCGAACTCGGCCTCCACCACGCTCTTCGACTTGCGCAGCTTCTTGTGCGTGAGGCGGAGCTCGGCCGGCGCGTCGCCGACGGTGAGGGTGAGTCCGCGGGACGGGTGGGGCTCGTCCGGGTGGAAGCCGTACGGCGCCCGGACGCGGACGACGGGGGCGTACGGGCCCCACACGTCGACGCGGACGAGCCGCCGGTCGACGGCGACGGTGACGTCGCCGTGCGGTCCGGGCGCGGTGCGGCGGGCCATCCACAGCGGTACGCCCTCCGCCTGCGCCCGCCGGGCCAGCTCGGCGACCCGCTCGGGCCCGCCGCAGAACCGTACGGCGAGCCGCCCCAGCTCGTGGGCGAACGCGGCGGTCCGCCGCACCTTGAGCGGAGTGCTGGTACCGGTGACGCGCACGACAGGGACGACGCCGGGCCCGTCGTCGAGCCGGTCGAGCGAGCGCTCGGACCCGCCCCCGCCGAGCCACTGCCCGCGCAGGTACGCCTCCGCCGTCGCGGCCAGGTTCAGCTCGCCGTGCGGGGTGAGGCGCCCGCCGCGCCGCAGCCCCTCCTCCGTCAGCTCGACCGTGCGGGCCAACGGGTTCCACGACTTCTCGCCGTACAGGACTTCGCTCACGTCTCCCCCTGCTCTGTTCCTCGGGGCCGTCACGGCCCCACCTTCACCACGCGGTCGGCCCGGTTCCGGTTGCGCGCGACCAGCCGCGCGTTCGCCTCGTCGGACCGCCCCACCCAGGCCTCGGCCTCGCCCCGGCTCCGCCCGAAGGCGACGTGCCGGTCGACGAGCCGGGGCACGCGGACGGCGTCGGGGACATCGACGTACCAGACCTCGTCGAGAAGCGGCCCGACACCGGCCCACCCCCCACGGTCATGAAGAAGATAGTTCCCTTCGGTGACGACGAGCGGAACCTCCGGCGGTACGGGGATCGCCCCGGCGACCGGCTCCTCCAGGGCCCGGTCGAAGGCGGGCGCGTAGACGACACCCCCCGGCCCGGGGTCACGCAGCCGACCGAGCAGCGCGACGTACCCGCCGACGTCGAACGTGTCGGGCGCCCCCTTCCGCTCCGCCCGCCCGAGCCGCACCAGCTCGGCCCCGGCGAGATGGAACCCGTCCATGGGCACGAGCACGGCAAGCCCGCCGAGCCGCTCCACGAGCCGCCCGGCGAGCGTCGACTTCCCGGCCCCGGGCGGCCCGGCGATCCCCAGCACCCGCCGCCGCCCCTCCCCGGCAAGCTCCCTCGCCCGCCCGACCAGCCCCTCGAAATCCCGCACGTGCATCTCCACCACTCCGGCTTCCCCACGATGATGGGCGCATGACGACCGAGCATCCGCCGAACACCATCTGGTTCCTGGAAGGATTCAGCAAGGAGGACGACTTCCTGCGCACGCAGCATCCCATCAGCGCGGAACAGATCATCACGCTGCGCGAGGTGATCGTCCCCGACGAGGACGACCCCTGGATGATCTACGGCTACAACGTGCCGCTGTCCGTGTGGCCGACCGTGGACGCGATCCTGCACTGCGGTCCTCCCGACCCGACCCTCGACTATCAGACCTGCGCTTACGCCGATGAGTAGGACGGTCGACTCTGTGGCGCATCACCAGGACGAGACCAAGGCGGCCTACGACGGAGTCGTCGAGCTGTACGCGTCGTTGTTCGCGAACAGGCTGGAGACACAGCCGTTCGCCCGGGCCATGATCGGCACCTTCGCCGAACTCGTCCGAGCGACCGGCAACCTGCGGGCGGCGGACGTCGGGTGCGGACCCGGACACCTGACGGCCATGCTGCACGAACTGGGCCTGGAGGCCGTCGGATACGACCTCTCCCCCGGCATGGTCGAGCACGCCAGGCGGGCCCATCCGGAACTGCGCTTCCAGGAGGCGCGGATGGAATCCCTGCCGATCGAGGACGGCTCGCTCGGCGGCGTACTGGCCCACTACTCGATGATCCACACCCCTCCGGCAGAGCTGCCGGCGCTGATCGCCGAGCAACGACGCGTCCTGGCGCCCGGCGGCCTGCTCCTCGTCTCCTTCTTCGGGACCGACGGACCGGAGCCGGTCCGGTTCGACCACAAGGTGACGCCCGCCTACAGCTGGCCGGTGGACCGCCTCGCCGAACTGCTGACGGACGCCGGACTCGTCCCCTTCGCCCGCCTGCTCCACGATCCGGCCTCCGAGCGCGGCTTCCTCGACGCCCACCTGCTGGCCCGCCGGCCGTAGCCCCTCAGTGGACGGAGAAGCCGCCGTCCACGAAGAGGGAGTGGCCCGTGACGTAGGCGGAGGCGGGGCTCGCCAGGAAGACGGCCGCGCCGGCGAAGTCGTCGGCGAGGCCGTTGCGGCCGGTCATCGTCCGGGCGGCCAGCGCCGCGACCTTCTCCGGGTCGGAGGAGAGACGCGCGTTCAGCGGGGTCATCACGAAGCCCGGGACCAGGGTGTTCGCGGTGACGCCGTACGGGGACCAGGCCTCGGCCTGCGAACGGGCCAGCGACTCCAGCGCGCCCTTGGACACCCCGTACGCCCCGCTCTGCACGAACGCGCGGTGCGCCTGCTGGGACGTGACGTGGATGATCCGCCCGTAGCCGCGCTCCGCCATCCCGGGCCCGAACCGCTGCCCGAGGAGGAACGGCGCGTCCAGGTTCACCGTCATCGTCGCGTCCCACACGTCCTCGCCCAGCTCCCCGAAGGGCGGACGCAGGTTGATCCCGGCCGAGTTGACCAGGATGTCCGGCTCCCCGAACACCTCCGCCGCCGCGTCGGCGCCCGCCTTGATCCCCTCCCGCGTACTCAGGTCCGCGCTCACCCACGCCGCCCGGCACCCGCCGCCCGTCAGCTCCTCGACCGTCGCGGCCAGCTCCGCCTCCTTGCGCGCCAGCACCACCACGCTCGCCCCGGCACGGGCCAGCGCCCCGGCGATCGCCCGCCCGATCCCGGAACTCCCGCCGGTCACGAGCGCGGTGCGGCCTTCGAGCGAGAAGAGGCCGGAGAGGTAGTCGGAAGCGGGTTCGTTGGTCATGCCACGCATCCTGGCACACGGCGAAGCCCGGCGTCGGGGCATCGACACCGGGCCTCGGGAGGGTGCGCGTGCGCGGTCAGGCGAGCTGGGCGACGAACTCCGTCCAGGCACCCGACGCCACCGCGAACTGCGGCCCGTCCGGGACCTTGGAGTCACGGACGTGGACGGTGGAGGGGCAGGTGGCCACCTCGACGCAGTCGTCCCCGCTGCCACCGCTGTAGCTGGACTTGTGCCAGGAGAGGGCGACTTCTACGCAGTCGTCGCCGCTGCCGCTGCTGTAGCTGCTCTTGAACCAGGCCAGTTCAGTCGTGCTCATAGTGCTCCTCGGATCTCCCGCAACAGGCCCACGGATGCCTCTACAGACAGAGCCTGTGCTCGCATCCTGGCATACCGCTGCTGGAGGATGCTGACCACTTTGGCTTCGGAGAACAGCTGGCCGGTCTCCTGTCCCTCGCAGTAGGCGTGCCAGGCGTTCTCGTGGGTTTCCAGGAGCCGAAGAGGGCCGTCGAGGCCCGAGTGATGTCCCCGCGACTGCGACATGACCTGGACGTCGATGTTGCGCCGCTCGCCGAGGGCGAGGATGTGGTCGATCTGCTTGCGCATGATCTCCGCTTCGGCCACCTGGCGGCGCAGGGCGTGCTCCTCGATGATGAAGCTGTAGATCGTCTCCGGGTGCCCCGTGAGGATGCTGGCCCGCTCCATGCGGGTGACCAGGTTCGACTCGATCTTGTCGTCACCCATCGCCGGGATCTGCCTCTCGAAGAGCGTCCGGGCGTAGGCTGGCGTCTGGAGCAGACCCGGCACCAGCCGACTCTCGAAGGTGTACAGGGTCACCGCCAGCGGCTCCAACTCCGCCCACTCCTCGAACCACTTCGCCAAGCCCGCCCGACGGGTCAGGTGCTTCGCCGCCGCCCGGATCACCCCGAACGCGTCCAGCACCTCCTCCGCCTTGTCCACGAACTTCTTCGACGGCACGCGCCGGCCCTGTTCGATCGAGGCGACCATGGGGAGCGAGTACCCCACCCTCGGCGCGAACTGCTCCTGTGTCAGGCCCGCCCGTTTGCGGAAGGCCTTGAGTACTTCCCCGAAGGCCTTCAGACTCTCTGACGTCTCCGGTTCGCTTCCCTTGGGAACGTCGTCGGCCACCCCGCCACCTCCCGCACCGTGTGCTCGCGTTGAACACACCCAGGTTCACGGACTGTCACCGGTACAGTCCAGCGAGTGGACCCGTACAAGCGCAGCGTACGAGTCGGGTAGCTGGTAACTCGCCATGATCGGCGCGAAATTGGCCACATGAAGACCCCATTGGCGTGCAAACGACCCGTCACCGTACGTATGTTCGCGCAACGCTTCAGCTCCACTCCGCGCGGTGCGCGGCTCGCTCGCAGGCTGGCCCTGCATCAACTGCACCAGTGGGGCGTCGCGTACGACTCCGAGCTGTCGGACACGGCCGGGCTGCTGGTCGCCGAGCTCGCGGCGAACGCGGTGACGCACGGGCGGGTGGCGGGGCGCGAGTGCGAGTTGGGGCTCCTGTACGCGCCGGGGCTGCATCTGCGGATCGACGTCACCGACGCCCGGGGTGAGCGGCGGCCGGGCCCCGCCGCGTCGCCGGGGCCGCTGGACGAGGGCGGGCGGGGGCTGCTGCTCGTCGGGGCGCTGGCGACGCGGTGGGAGGTGCTCGACCGCGTACCGGTCGGGAAGACGGTACGGGCCGAGCTGGACCTCTAGGCGGTGGCGGGCTCGTAGCCCGCCGGGCGGGTGGTGAAGGTGCCCCGGCCCTGGGTGCGGCCGCGCAGGCGGGTCGCGTAGCCGAAGAGCTCGGCCAGCGGGACCGTCGCCGTCACCACCGACGTACCGCCCCTGACCTGGGAGTCCGTGACCCGGCCCCGGCGGGACGCGAGGTCGCCGAGGACCGCGCCGACGGACTCGGCGGGGACGGTGACCGTCACTTCGGCCACCGGCTCCAGGACCGTCATCACGCTCGCGCGCAGCGCCTCCCGCAGGGCCGCTCGGCCCGCCGTGCGGAAGGCGAGCTCCGAGGAGTCCTTCGGGTGCGTGGCGCCGTCGGTGAGCGTGACGCGGACGCCGGTGACCTGGTGCCCGCCGAGGGGGCCCTCGACGAGCGCGTCACGGCAGCCGGCCTCGACCGCGCGGACGTACTCCTGCGGTACGCGGCCACCCGTCACTGCGGACGCGAAGGCGAACTCCTCATCCCCCTCCAGGGATTGGACGTCGATGACGACGTGGGCGAACTGGCCCGCGCCGCCGTCCTGTTTGACGTGCCGGTGGAGCAGCCCCGTCACACCCTTCACCACCGTCTCGCGGTACGCGACCTGCGGGCGGCCGACGGTGACCTCCAGGTCCCGGTCGCGCCGCAGCCGCTCCACCGCGACCTCCAGGTGGAGCTCGCCGAGGCCCGAGAGGACGGTCTGGCCCGTCTCCGGGTCGGTCCGCACCACCAGTGACGGGTCCTCCTCGGCGAGCCGGGCGAGCCCGGCGGCCAGGCGGCCGGTGTCGGTGCTCCGGCGGGCCTCCACGGCCATGGAGACCACCGGGGCGGCCGGGACGGGCGGTTCGAGGACGACCGGGACGTCCGGGGCGCACAGGGTGGCTCCGGCGCGGACGGCCTTCGGGCCGACGACGGCGACGATGTCACCGGCGACGGCGAGGGACACCTCGGCCGTGCGGTCGGCCTGCACGCGCAGCACGCGCGAGATCCGCTCCGTGCGTCCGGTGGCGGTGTCGAGCACGGTCGCTCCCTTCGCGAGGGCGCCCGCGTAGACCCTGACGTAGGTCATGCGGCCGGTGGGGGCGGCGTTCACCTTGAAGGCGAGCGCGACCAGCGGTGCGTGCGGGTCGGCCGCCCGCTCGCCGCCGCCGACCGGGGGCCGGTCGGTGGGGGCGGGCAGGTAGGCGACGACCGCGTCGAGGAGGGGTTCGACTCCCCGGTCGCGGTACGCCGAGCCGCACAGCACCACCACGGCCGTGCCGGCCAACGTGAGGGCCCGAAGGGCGCGTTCGAGGGTCGCGTCGGAGAGCGTCCCGTCCCCGCAGAACTCCTCCAGGGCCTCCGGGTGCAGCTCCGCCACGGCCTCCTCCAGGGCGCGTCGGCGGCGTACCGCCTCGTCCCTGAGCCCGGTCGGGACGTCGGTCTCCTCGCGACCGCCGCCGTCCCACACGCACGCCCTCATCCGGACGAGGTCCACGACGCCGCGGAAGCCGTCCTCGCGGCCGATGGGCAGCTGGACGGGGAGCGCGACCGCGCCGAGGCGGGAGCGGATCGAGGCCACGGCCGCGTCGAGGTCGGCGCCCGCCCGGTCCATCTTGTTGACGAACGCGATCCGGGGCACGCCGTGCCGGTCGGCCTGGCGCCACACCGTCTCGCTCTGCGGCTCGACGCCCGCGACGGCGTCGAAGACGGCGACGGCGCCGTCGAGGACGCGGAGCGCGCGCTCGACCTCGTCGGAGAAGTCGACGTGGCCGGGCGTGTCGATGAGGGCGAGCCGGTGGCCGTCCCAGGCGCAGCTGACGGCGGCGGCGGAGATGGTGATGCCGCGCTCCCGCTCCTGCGGGTCGAAGTCGGTGACGGTGGTGCCGTCGTGGACCTCGCCCTGCTTGTGGACGGCGCCGGTCAGGAAGAGGATCCGCTCGGTGACGGTCGTCTTGCCGGCGTCGACGTGGGCCAGGATGCCGAGGTTGCGGACGCGGGGGTTCGGGAAAGCGCGCACGGTGCCGTGCCTTTCGCTGCTGCGGGATCACAGGACAGCGCGATCACCGTCCGTACGGAGACGTCCGTACGGCACGGTCCTGCGGTGACGGGCGCGCAGCCGTCACCGGCAGGCGGAAGAGGCGAGGATCACGTCGAAGCGGCGGGCACGGGGCGCCGACGGGTGGCTGCGCACGGCCGGCTCCCCTCGGTCGACATGATCCGGCACGGCGCGCCGGGCGGCGGGCCGTGCCGCGAGTCTAGGGAGCAACGCCGCCCGGGCGACAGCGAATTAGGCGGCGGGCTGGAGGAGGTCCCAGCGGTTGCCGTACAGGTCCTCGAAGACGGCGACGGTGCCGTACGGCTCGTGGCGGGGCTCCTCCAGGAACTTCACCCCGGCGGCCGCCATCCGCTCGTGGTCGCGGGCGAAGTCGTCGGTGTGGAGGAAGAAGCCGACCCGGCCGCCGGTCTGGTTGCCGACGGAGGCCTCCTCCTCGTCGTTCTTGGCCCGGGCGAGGAGCAGCCCGGCGTTCCCCAGGCCGCCGACACCGCCGGCGCCGGCCGGGCGGACGACGACCCAGCGGGTGCCGTTGCCCCGGTCGGTGTCCTCGACCAGCTCGAAGCCGAGGGCGTCGGTGTAGAAGGCGATGGCCTCGTCGTAATCACGGACGACGAGGGTGACGAGTGCGATGGACGGCATTACCCCAACGTAATACGCGGAAAGCACAGCAACCCACCCGCACGGACCCGCGTCGCGGCCGCCCCGACCCTCGACCCGAGGAGGGTCCGTACGAGGGTCGGGGGAGGGACTCCCCCAGGGGTCCCCGGCTCCGGGGTGAGCGAGTCGCCGTCCGTCGCGCATGTCAGGGTCCGCTGGGCTTGCGGGCGGAAACCGGAGAAAAGGCCGAACCAAATAGTCTGCAACAAAACTATCTGCTACGGTCTTCTTCGTCGGGGTCTCCACCGACGCCACCCGGACCATCGAAAGGCCGACCACCGTGAGCGAGCCGACCACCCCCACCCGGAACGACGGTCCGGCCCCCCGCGCCCTCACCGAGCAGGAGCTCTCCCGGCTGCTGAGCGGGCAGCAGTTCGGCGTGCTCGCGAGCGTCCGGAAGACCGGCCACCCGCACCTGTCGACCGTCCTCTACGACTGGGACGCCGAGGAACGCGTCCTGCGGGTCTCCTCCACCGCCGACCGCCTCAAGGTCCGCCGGCTGCGCCGCGACCCGCACGCCTCGCTGCACGTCAGCGGGCCGGACGTCTGGTCGTTCGCCGTGGCGGAGGGAGAGGCGGAGATCGTGGACCCGGCCGACGGGGCGGCCCCCGGCGAGAAGCCGCTGCCCGACCGGCGCGTGACCATCCTGCTCCGGGTCTCGCGCCTGTACGGGACCGCCCTGGAGGTCCCCGCCCAGGACTGAGGAAGCCCACCCCCGGGCTCCCCCTCCGACTCACGCCGGCCGTGGTCACGACCGAGGCCGCTACGAGGGGACGCCCAGGTCACGGGGGACGGAGGCGCGGCGCAGCGGGCCGGCGTGCAGCATCACGCAGTCGTTGGACCCCGCCGTCACGGCCGCCTCGAAGTGCAGCACCGCATGGTCCGCCCTCCCCTGCGTGAGCTCCGGCATCCCGAGCGCCGCATGCCCCGTGGCGACGAGCCACGCCCCGTCCGGCCCGAGCGCCGCGCCCCCGGAGGGCCCCTCGCTGATCAACGCCACCAGCAGGTGGTGCGCGTGGGCGGCCGGCGAGTCGGCGGTGTCGGCCATGGAGCTCCTCGGAGCTCGATGCGGAAGAACCTCCACGGCATGACGGAACGGACGCGGCGGGCGGTTCCTTCCCGGCTCCCTCACCCGAAGTCGAGGCCGCCCGTGCGCTCGCGCTTCAACTCGAAGAAGTGGGGGTTGCGGGCCAGGACGCGGACCGCGTCGAAGAGTTCGGCCGCCTCCTCGCCGCGCGGGACCGCGTTCAGGACCGGGCCGAAGAAGGGGACGCCGTCGAGGTGGAGGGTGGGGGTGCCGACGTAGGCGCCGGTGGCCGGGTCCGTGCCGGCGTCGTGGCTGCGGCGGAGGGCCTCGTCGTACGCGTCGGAGTGCGCGGCCTCGGCCAGTTCGGCGGGGAGGCCGAGCATGGCGAGGGCCTCGGCGGTCACCTGGTCGAAGTCCTTGTTCCCGTCCTGGTGGATGCGGGTGCCGTACGCGGTGTACAGGTCGCGCAGGATCCCGTCGCCGCGCAGTTCCGAGGCGGCGGCCGCGACCCGCACCGGGCCGAGCGAGCGGTCGACCAGGTCCCGGTACCAGTCGGGCAGTTCGCTGCCCTCGTTGTGGAGGTACAGGCTCATCACGTGGAAGCGGACGTCGAGTCCCCGGAGCCGCTCCACCTCCAGGAGCCAGCGGGAGGTGATCCACGCGAAGGGGCAGGCGGGGTCGAACCAGAAGTCGACCCGGGTGCGGGTGTCCACGGAGGAGGAGGGGGAGGAGGGGGAGGAGGGAGTGACGAGGGGGCGCTGTGCGGCGTCGAGGGTCATGGTGACAGCTTCACCGAGAGGCGGCCCGTCCGCGTGGGCCATTGGCGAAACGTTCCGCTGGGCCAATCGCCCGCACCACGCCGCCCCCCGCACCCTCCGCAGCCACACCCGCACCGTGGGTGATCTGCGCAAAGGGCTGCGCGCGGGCGTATCTTCTGCTGAGATGAAGCCCTTGTGAACCGCACGAGCGCGAGGGACGGGGGATGCGACGGGGGTTCGGTGAAGAGCTGGGTCTGCCCGGCGCCCTTGGTCCCTTACCCCTCGCACCGCTCGCACCCGAATACGGAAAGCTGGCGGAGGGTCAGCGTGCGGCGGGGTTACGGTACGCCGGGGAAGCGCTGACGGATCCTCGGGAGCGGGACGACGGCAGCGTGTTCGTCTCCGTCCTGGACGGCGTCGCCCTGTGCACGCCCCGCCGGCGGAGGCTCGTCGACGACGACGCCCTGCTCGCCCGCGCCGACGCGCGGCCCGCGCACGCGCCCGTGCTGCGGCTGCTCGCCGCGATACGGCGGCAGGATCCGGCGCTGCTCCGCCGCGTCCTCCTCTACCAGCTCCTCCCCCTCGCCCGGCAGGGCGCCACCGGCCTCGGACTCGACCCCGCCGAACTCACCCTCCTCGCCAAGGCGTCCCGCGCCCTCCCCGACCTCGACGACCGGCAGCGGACCGCCGCCGAGGCCCTCGCCCCGCTCTGGTCGCGACGGCGGCTGCGGGCCTGCGCCCACGCCGTCACGGCCCTCGGGCCCGACGTCCTGCGCGCCGACCCGTGGCTCGGCTCCCTCGACGCGCGGCTGCGGCGGCGCCTCGACCGCTGCGACCGGGACCTCGCCGCGGCCGGGACCGCCGCCCCGGCCGATCCCGCCGGAGCCGAGGCCGGCTACCTGCGGGTCCTCGCCGTCGCCGCCGACGACGACGAGGCCGTGCGCGGCCTGATCCGGCTCGGAGCCGTACCCGCCACCGCCGACGCCCCGCTGACCGCCCGGCCCGTCGAGGGCGGCCGGGTGGCGCTCGCCTGGCCCGCCCGGCCCGGCGTCCGCTGGCGGGTGCTGCGCGACGCGCCCGGCCCGGACCGCGCGACGCCCGTACCCGGCGCCGGCGGCACCGCGTCCACGGCCGTCGACGCCGACCCGCCGGTGGGACTCCGCGTGCGGTACGCCGCCTTCCCCGTGGAGGACGGCAGGCCGACCGGCGTCCCGCTCGTCTCGCACCCGCTGCTCGTCGCGCCCGACGCCGAGGGGGCCGTCCTGGAGGACGGGCCCGCCCGGATCGCCGTCCGGTGGCGGCGCCCCCGCACCGCCACCGCCACCGTCCTGACCCTGACCGGACCCGACGCCCCCACCCTCCGGCACACCGTCGACCGCGCCGAGGAACACGTCTTCACCGACCTCGAACCAGGCGTCTACCAGCTCCTCCTGACGGCACGTCACTCCTCCCCCTCCGGCGAACCCGTGGACGCCCCGGGAGTCCGGCGGACCGTCACCGTCCACCCCTGGCCCCGGCCGCTCACCGCGCTCACCGCCGACGCCGGGCCCGAGGAAGGCGTGCGGTTCACCGGGCGGGGCGCGGAGGGCGCCGAGGTACGGCTCGTGGTCTGGCCCGAGGGGGCCGCGCCCGCGCCCGGCACCGAACTGCGCACCGACGCGCTGCCCGCCCCGCTGCCCTGGGCCCGCTACGGCGCGCCCGGCCACACCGTGCCGGACACCGCCTTCACCGGGCTCGTCAGCGCCGTCACCGTCCTCGGGGAGCGGGCGCTCGCCGGGCCCGGCGTACGGCTCGACGTGCCCGGACCGGTCGGCGCGCCCCGGGCCGCGCGGGAGCCCGGCGGGCAGGTGCGGCTCCTCTTCGACTGGCCGTCCGGGGCGGGCGCCGTGACCGCCGCCTGGCCCGGCGGCGACCTCCGGATCAGCCGCAGCGCGTACGTCCGCGAGGGGCTGCGCCTGCCCGTCGGACCCGGACCCTCACGCGTCACGCTCCGACCGCTGGTGCCCGAGGCGGGGGACGGATACGTCGGGGACGGTGACGCCCGGGGCGGGGGCCGCGACGCCGGAGCCCAGACCGGAGTCCAGACCGGGGCCGGGGCTGGTACCGGGGCCGACGGCACCGGGGGCCGCGCCGCCGGCACCGGGGCCCGGGGCCGTACCGACCGGACCGTCGTCGCCGTCCGCCGCGCGCCCGTCGGCGTCGACGTGCCCGGGGAGGCCGTCGTGCGGTACCGGCTGCTGACGCGGCGGCGCGGGCTCAGGGCACGGGTGCCGTACGCCGTCGAGGTGAGCGTCGACGGGTACGACCCGGCCGTGCCGCTGCCCGAGCTCGTCCTCGTCCACCAGGACGCCGTGCGGCCCCGGCACGCCGAGGACGGCACCGTGCTCCTCAGGATCGACGGCGCGGCGCTCGCCCGCGCCCCGCTCCAGACCCTCGAACTCCCGCCGGTCCCGGACCTGTCCCGCCCGCCGTACGCGCTCCGCGCGTTCCTGCTGGGCGACGGGGCCGGAGCCGTACGCCTCGAAGAACCCGCCCTCACGACCCTGGTGGTGCGCTGACATGACGACGGTGATCTGCCCCTACTGCTTTCACCGCACACAGGCCGCACGGCTGCCCTACCGCTGCCTGATGGCGCGGACCGGGCTGCGCGGCGGCACGCCCTGCGACCCCGAACGGGACGACGTGTGGGCGGGCTTCACCGGCTCGACCCGCGCCCCCGCCGCGTACATGCGGGGCCCCGTCTTCAGCCCGTCGCGCGGCCTCGGCGGGCTGCGCGCGCCCGGGCCGCGCGCCGAGTGCCCGCACTGCGGGGTGCCCACCCCCGTCCGGGTCTGCGCCAACTGCCACAGCGACCTGCCCAGCGACTACTGCGAGCAGGACAGCCGGATCATCGCCCTCGTCGGCGCCAAGGCCTCCGGCAAGAGCACCTACGTGTCCGTGCTCGTCAACGAACTGCGGCACCGCGTCGGGCACGCGTACGGCGCGGCGCTCGCCGCCATGGGCGACGAGAGCCAGCGGCGCGACCGCGAGATGGCCGAGGACCTGTACGACCGGATGCGGCTGCCGGACGCCACCATCCCCTCCGCCGCCGGCTTCAACGACCCGCTGCTGTACCGGCTGAGCCTCCCCCGCAAGGGCTTCGGCCGCGACGGCAGCCGGCACACCGCCCTCGTCTTCTTCGACGCGGCCGGCGAGGACCTCAAGTCGGCCGAGGCGATGAACCTCTACACCCAGTACCTGGGCGCCGCCGACGGGATCGTGCTGCTCGTCGACCCGCTCCAGCTCGGTGCCGTCCGCGACACCGTCGGCGACCGCGGCGGGCCGGTGCCCGCCCGGGACACGCCCGCCCTCCAGATCGCCGCCGAACTCGCCACCCAGCTCCGCTCGCACGGCCGGGCCGGCTCCCGGGGCCGGGTCGACACCCCGCTCGCCGTCGCCGTCACCAAGACCGACACCGTGCGCGGCCTGCTCGACCCGCACTCGCCGCTGCTCGGCAACGCCCCGCACACCGGGGGCCGTTACGACCCGGCCGACCGGCTCGCCGTCCACGAGGAGACCCGCTCGCTCCTGGAGGGCTGGGGCTCCGGCTCCCTGTGGCGGCAGCTCGAACGGGACTTCTCCGAGGTGTCGCTCTTCGGGATCTCCGCGCTCGGCGCGCCGCCGCCCGACGACTCCCCCGCCGACGCGCCCGCCACCGGCCCGCAGCCGGTGCGCGTCGAGGACCCGCTGCTCTGGCTGCTCGCCCGGCGCGGCCTCGTGCCCGTCGCCAAGCCGCCGCGGGAGAACGGCAGGGGGGTGCCGGTCGCATGAGCCTCCTCCAGATGCACTACACCTCGGCGCCGCCGGGACCCGACGGCTCCGGCTTCCGCTTCACCGCCGTCAGCCCCGGCGTGCCGCACGCCGTGCTGCGCGAGGCCGAACAGCTCGTCGGCTACGAGCCGCCCCGGGACGCCCCCGCCCGCCCGACCGAGGACGAACTCGGCGCGTTCCCCGAGATGTTCGGCTTCACCCGGCTGTCCGACGGCAGCGGACTGCTGAGCCGTACCGTCTACACCGGCGCCGACTACAGCGGCCGCTGGGGCAACTTCCACGCCCACGCGCTGCTCGTGCCCGCGGGCGAACCGCTCCCCGGCGACCGGCTGCCGATCGCGCTGTGGGGCGCCGCCGAGTGGGCGGACCGCTCGCCCGAGGGCGGCGCGCCGCCGCCCCTGGAGCGGCTCACCCCGGGCCTGCCCCGCAGCCTCGGGGCCACCCTCGCCGCGTTCGCCGCCGACGCCGGGCCGCGGCTCGCCGCCCTCCTCGCCGACCTGCGGCGCCTCGCCGAGGACCCGCAGGCCCCGCAGGTGGTCATCGCCGAGCAGGACACCCGGGACGTCGCCCACTGGCTGATCGTCGCCTGCGCCGCGCTCCCCCGGGACGTGGCCAGGAACCTCACCTTCACCACGTACACGCGGCGGCCCCAGCACGCCCGCCACCAGGTCGTCGGGGTCCGCCCCGAGGACGCGCGGGCCGTCACCGGGCAGCCCCACCGGTACGCCGTCCACGACCGCTCCGACCGGCGCGCCGCGCCGCCCGCCACCGACGACGTGTGGGCGCTGACCGCCGCCGCCGTCTGGGCCGCCGGGGCGAGCGCGCTCTTCGCGTCGGCCCGGGACCTGCCGGACGCCGGGCCCTTCGCCGCCGGGCCGCTCGCCGCGCTCGCCCTCGCCGCCGGCGTGCCCGTCCCGGCCGGCGCGGTCCCGGAGGCCGCCCGGTGGGCCGCCGCCCACCCCCGCGCCCTGGACGAGACCAGCCTGGAGGCCTTCCTGCGGGCCGTCTGCGAGGAGGGCCGGCCCGGCGCGCTCGCCCCCGACGCCCTCGGCGCGCTGCTCGCCGCCTTCCGCGGCACCGTCCCGCTCGCCGTCACCGCCCCGGTCACCGCCCGGCTCGTCGCCGCCGCCGTCCACGACCGGGCCGCCACGCCCCCGCCGCTGCCGCCGGGCGCGCTCCCGGAGCCGTACCGCACCCGGCTCACCGGCGAACTCGGCGAACCCGTCCGGGCCGGGATCGCCACCCCCACCACCCCGCTGCGGCGGGTGAGCGGACTCCTCGCCACCGCGCGGGCGCTCGGCGTCGAGCACGAGGACCTGCTGCCGGGGCTCGCCGAGCGGCTCTGCCGGCGGGTCCTGGACCGGGCCGGCGCCGGCCCCGACTCCGTACGGGACGTACCGGACGTCCTGGCCGGGTCCGAGCCGCTGCGGGTCCGCTTCCTCGACCTCCTCGACACCCGGGCCGCCGACGATCCGACGGCCGTGGCCCGCGCGCTGCGCGCCGTACCGCTGCCTCTCGACGGGCCCGCCCCCGCGCCGGGAGACCGGCCGCATCTGCGGCTGTGCGCGGCGGCCGTGGACCCCGAGCCCGGCACGAAGAACCGGACGGCGGTCCTGCGCGAACTGCTCCGGGCCGCAGGACTGGACGGCGGCCCGCCCACACCGATGGTGCTGCGCACCGCGCTGGCCCTCGTCTGGCCCGACCGCACCCAGACGGCCGCCGAGGCCGCCGCCCTCCTCGACGACGGCGCCGCCCTCCACCAGGCCGCCGGCACCTGGAACGACCTGGTGGCCGCCGCCATCGAGGCACCCGAGAGCGACACCCACGCCCCGCTGCTCGCCAAACGGCTTCTCGCCGAGGGCGTCGAGGCGCTCGGCCGGTCCGTCGTCGCCGACCTGAAGCTGCTCGCCCTCGTCCACGCCCTCCAGCACCCGGACGGCGACCCCAGCGTCCCCCACGGCGGCCTCGTCCACCGGGTCCTCGGCCTCTCCGACAACGCCCGGACCGCCGTCCAGAAACGGGCCGCGCACGCCCTGGCCCTACTGCTCCTCAGGCCCCAGCGGTCCGCCGAGGAACTGCGGGCGTTCGCCCTGAGCAACAACCCGACGCTGATCGACGCCTACGACAAGGCGGCCCGCTCCCCCGTCCTCACCGACTTCCTCGCCGCCCCGCACCGGCTCGCCGACTGCTACGTCGTCTGGTCCTCCCACGCCCACGCAGGGCCGCTGTGGGAACTGACCCGCACGGGCCTCCTCGAAGAGGTGCTGCGGCCCGTCGTGCGCAGGCTGCCCGACGACCAGATCCGGGCGGCGGCCGAACTCGTCGCCCGGCAGGCGCCCTCGCGGCGCGCCGCCTTCGAGGAGTGGTGCCGGCCCGCCGGCGGGATGAAGCAGCTCTTCCGCCGCCTCGGCGGCCGGAAGTCCGACAGGGCCCAGGAGCCCCGCTGGGGCGACGTCCGGCCGCCGCGCGAGGGTGGGAGGTGACGGCATGGACGGCGGACGACTGACCGAGCTGGTCCTCACCGTGCTCGTGGTGCTGTGGGCCCTCACGGCCCTCGTGGTCTGCGTCGGCAACGCGTTCTGGAAGCTGCTCGCCACCGCCACCAGGGCCGCCGTGGTCGAACTCGGCCCCTTCGACGCGGGCCGCTCCGACCAGCGGGTCATCGCCATCGATGCCGAGCCCGCCCACCCCTCGTACTGGGCACGGCAGTTGTGGGTCGACACGGCCGGTGTCCTCGGTGCCGGGCTCCGGGCGCCCTGGCGCCGCTGGCGCAGCCACTGGATGGCGACCGTCGTCGCCCGCCTCCTCCAGCGGCGCAAGCCCTCCACGGGCGCGCGCGGCGGCAACCCGATCAGCCGGCTGTGGCTGCTGCTCATGGCCCCCGGCACCGCGCTCGGCGCCACCCTCGCCGTCCTGCTCGTCGCCGTCCTGCACGGCGCGGCGCTGCTCGTCTTCGCGCTGCTCGTCACCGCCGTGTGGAGCGGCTGGCTGCTCGCCGTCGGAGTGCTGCGCGGGGCCGAGCGGGCCTGGCTGCTGGCCTTCCGCATCAGGGCCGTCTGCCCGCACCCCGGCTGCCACCGGCCGGTGCCGCTGGCCGCCCACCGCTGCCCCCAGTGCACCAACGAGGTCCACCGGGAGCTGCGGCCCGGACGGTACGGCGTCTACCGGCACGCCTGCCGGTGCGGGGCCAGGCTGCCCGCCTCGCTCTTCGCCGGCCGGGCCCTGGTCCCCGCCGAGTGCCCCGCCTGCGACCGGCCGCTGCCGCCGTCGCTCGCCACCACCCGGGTGGTGCACGTCCCCCTGATCGGCGCCTCCTCCTCCGGCAAGACGATGCTGATGGCCGCCGTCGTCGCCGGACTGCGGTCCTGGGCCACGAGCGGGGCGCTCACCCTCGACTACGCCTCCGACGCCGACCGGCACGACAGCGCCCTCCTCGACCAGCGGCTGCGGGACGACGACTGGGCACTGAAGACCCAGGGCGACCAGCGGGCCTGGATGATCCTCGTCGGCAAGGGCCGGCGGCGCCGGCTGCTCTACCTGTACGACCCGATGGGCGAGGCCCTCCAGGGCGCCGACCGGCTGCGCGAACAGCAGTACCTCGCCCACGCCGACGGGGTCCTCTTCGTCGTCGACGTCCTCGCCGACCGGGTCGTCCGGCAGCGGATCGCCGAGGCCGACAGCGGCACCATCGCCGACGCCCGGCCCGCCGCCCAGGGCCCCGTCGACACCTTCGACGGACTCAGCGGCGAACTCACCGCACTCGTCGGACGGAGAGGAAGACTGCCCGTGGCCGTCGTCGTCACCAAACGGGACGTGCTCGACCGCATCCCCTCCCTGCCGCCCGCCGGGGCGCAGGTCGACGGCTGGCTGACCCAGCTCGGCCTCGGCGGACTCGTCCGCAACCTCACCCACCAGTTCGAGACCGCCCGCTACTGGTCCGTCAGCGCCTTCACCGCCACCGGCACCGGCGCCCTCGACCCCGAGGGCCGGCGCGCCGCCGAACCCGTCCTGTGGCTGCTCGCCCGCTCGGGCCTCCGCGTCGACGCGCTGGTCGACGCCCGCCCCGGCGGAACGGGGGTGCGCGGCCGATGACCGTCGTCACCCCGCGGGTCGCCCGCTCCCGGAAGGCCGTACGCGCCCTGCTGACGGCGGCCACCGTCCTCGTCCTCGCGACGGCGGCCCTCGGCGCGGTGTACGGGGCGCCGGGCCTGCTCGACGCGATCCTCCGGCTCGCCGAGGACGTCCCCGCCCGCTGGGAGGAGCTGACGGCCACCGGCCCCTGACCCTCGCACCACTGTCCACCCCCCGTCCCCGAACCACCCGTTCCCCGACTCTCCGACTCCCTGACTTCCCTGGAGGAATCGTGTCCGACCTCCCCGGCGGCGCCATGGCGAACCGCCCGGTGCACTTCATCTGGCTGCTCGACACCTCGTACTCGATGTCCGGCGAGAAGATCGGCCAGCTCAACTACGCGATCCGGGAGGCGATCCCGGAGATGCGCTCGGTCGCCGACGACAACCCGGCCGCCCAGCTCCTGCTGCGCACCATCACCTTCTCCACCACCGCCCGATGGCACCACAAGGACCCGGTGAAGGTGCACGACTTCACCTGGCAGGACGTGGCGCCCGACGGCACCACCAACCTCGGCGAGGCGCTGACCCTGGTCGCCGGAGAGCTGCGCACCCCGCCCATGCCCGAACGGGCCCTCAAGCCGGTGATCGCGCTGGTGTCCGACGGGGCGCCGACCGACGACTGGCGGGCCGGGCTCCGGGCCATCGAGGCGACGCCGTGGGGCCGCAAGGCGGTCCGGGTGGCCATCGCGATCGGTGCGGACGCCGACCGGGGCGTGCTCCAGGAGTTCCTGGCCAACCCGGAGCTCCGGCCGCTGGACGCCAACAGCCCCAAGCAGCTGGCCGCCGCGATCCGCTGGGCGTCGACGGCTGCCGTGAAGGCCGCCTCGCAGCCCGTCGCCGGGGGCAACGGCTCGGGCGACGGCCCGACCAAGCCGGCCGCGCCGTACGCGCCGCCGGTGCTCGCCACCGACGACGACGACGTGTGGTGAGCGCCCTGCCGATCTGGGAAGTCCTCGACACGAGCGTCATGGGGCTCGGGAAGAAGCTCAACCAGGATTCGGTCGAGACCGGCGGCACCGGGACCGCGAACGACCCCGTGATCCTCGCCGTCGCCGACGGGCACGGCTCCGCCTCGTACCCGCGCAGCGACGTCGGGGCGCGGTTCGCCGCCGAGCTCTTCGCCGCGAGGGGGCGGGAGTTCGGCGCGCTCGTCCGCCCCGGCCGGCTGCCCTGGCTGCGCGACTACGCCCGCTACGAGCTGCCCGAGCAGCTCGTACGGGACTGGCAGGACCGGGTGTGGAGCCACTGGGGCCGCCAGCCCGGCCCCGAGGGCGCGGACGCGCCCCGCGAGGAGGTCCTGCGCCAGTACGGCTCCACGCTCATCGGAGCCGTACTGGCCCCCGGTCTCTTCGTCGCCTGGCAGCTCGGCGACGGCGACCTCACCGTCGTGGACGCGGACGGGCGGGTACGCCTCCCGCTCGCCCCCGAACACGCCGAACTCGGCGACGAGACCGCCTCCCTCTGCCTCCGCAAGGCCTGGAACCTCGTCCGCGTCCACTGGGAGCCCCTCCCCGAACCGGCCCGCGCCCCCCGCCTGGTCGCCCTCTCCACCGACGGCCTCTCGAAGAGCTTCGCCTCGGACGCGGGCTTCACCGAGTTCACGGCCGGCCTGTACGAGCGGCTGTCCGCGCGCGGGCTGCCCGGGATCCGGAAGGACGTGCCTCGCTGGCTGGAGGCGGCGTCCCGGCACTCCGGCGACGACACCACGCTGGCGCTGGCCCACCGATCGGATGCTGTCTCCGATCCCCGGGAGGAGTGGGCGCGGGCTCCGGAGCCGGCGCGGCCCTGGGGCCCCGGGACGGGGGTGGATCCAACATCCGATCTTTCGGATCCAACATCCAACATCCCGGATCCAGCACCCACCCTCCCGGATCCAACATCCGATGTCTTGGATCCAACATCCAACCTCCCGGATCCAGCATCCGAAAGATCGGATCCATCCGGCGGCACGAGGAACGACGACGAGGAGACCGAACGACCATGAGCGGCATGCTCGACAACGGGGACACGCTGACGACCGGCACCGGGGAGACGCTCGTCGTCGACCGGCTGCTCGGCCAGGGCGGCCAGGGCGAGGTCTACCGGGTGACGCTTCCCGACGGTTCCGCCAAGGCGCTCAAGTGGTACTACCCCGAGAGCGCGACCCTCCAGCAGCGGCGGGTCGTCGAGGACCTGGTGGAACGGGACTTCGACGACGAGCGGTTCCTGTGGCCGACCGACTTCGTCGACGCGGCGCAGGACCGCTTCGGCTATCTGATGGACGTGCGCCCCGACCGGTTCCGGGGGCTGCCGGAGCTGTTCCGGCGGACGGTCACCACCAGTTTCCGGGAGCTGCTGACCGCCTGCCTGTACACGGTGGAGGCCTACCAGGCGCTGCACTCGCGCGGGATCGCCTACCGGGACATCTCCTGGGGCAACATCTTCTTCGACCCGGCCACCGGCGACGTCCTGGTCTGCGACAACGACAACGCGGTGGTGGAGGGCGACCGGAGCGGCATCTCCGGCACCATGGGCTTCATGGCGCCGGAGCTGGTGCGCGGCGACCCGGGGGCCATGCCCGGCACCCAGAGCGACCTGCACTCGCTGTCGGTGCTGCTCTTCATGTTCCTGGTGAACCACCACCCCTTCAGGGGGGCCAGGGAGATGAAGATCCGCTGTCTCGACGAGCACGCGGAGCGCCGACTGTACGGCGAGCAGCCGCTGTTCGTCTTCGACCCGGACGACACGGACAACCGCCCGGACCAGGTGGAGCACACGACGGCGCGGGTGCTGTGGCCGCTGGTGCCGCCGTCGCTCCAGAAGCTGTTCACGCAGAACTTCACCGTGGGGCTGCGGGACCCCTCGGCCCGGGTGCGCGAGTCCCAGTGGCGCGACGCCCTCCGGGCGGCCCGTGACGCGATCGTGGAGTGCCCGAACTGCGGCCGGCCGAACATGACCGAGCCGGGCACGACGACGCCCGGTGTCTGCTGGAAGGACAGCGCCCCGCTGGTGCTGCCGCCCCGGCTCGTGGTGACCACCCCGCCGCCCCGGTCGGAGCGGCACATCATGCTGGGGCGGGCGGCCCGGATCCACCGCCACCACCTGGCGGCCGAGCCGACCCGGCACGACTACTCGGACGGCAGCCTCGTCGCCGAGCTGATCGAGCACCCGCAGAAGCCGGGCCGGTACGGGCTCGCCAACCGCTCGGCGGAGGCGTGGACCGGCACCCGCTCGGACGGCACCAGCCAGCGGATCGTGCCGGGCCAGACGGTGCCGCTGCGCGCCGGTCTCGCCCTCGAACTGGCCGACGGCGCCCGGGCCGAGGTCCGCGCCCGCTGACCCGGGGCGACCTCGGCCGCCCCGGCCTCGCCGCCCCCTCCGGCCGCGTCAGCCGCCGAAGAACGCCAGGATCCCCTGGAGCAGGGCCATGCCGCCGCTGCCGACCGTGACGTACGGTTCGACGGCGGCGAGCGCGGTCCGGACCCGGCCCTCGTCGGCGGGGCGGTTCTCCTGCTCGGCGGCGGCGAGTTCGTCCCGTACCGTCTCCGCCCGGACGACCGCGGTGGTGGCGGCGGGCTGCTCGCGCAGCAGGGTCACCAGCTGCTCGGCGAGCGCGCGGGCGGTGACCGTCCCGTCGGCCCCGGCCTGGTGGAAGTGGTTGGTGACCTCGTTCCTCTCGCCGAAGGCGTTGCCGCTCACCTGGCTGTTGTTGAAGTTGAAGGTGCTCACGGGGTCCCCTTTCCTTGTGCCCACTGGCCGCCGGGGCCGGGCTGTGCGCCGCCGGCCCCGGGCTGGCCGGGAGTGTTCTGGACGACGTTCTGGTGCCCGAAGGCGTTGCCCTGGACGATCCCGTTGAAGTTGTACGTCGGGTTCGAGTTGATGATCTGCTTCGTCGTGTCGAAGGACGCGCTGTCGATGTGATGGTCCTTCAGGAACCGTTCGGTGGCGATGAGGATGCCGCCCTGGAGGCGCTGGAGGTAGTCCTGGGCGTCGGCGGAGTCGCTGAAGAGCATCTGCTCGGCGTCCGAGACGCGTTCGCGGATGCTGTCGGTCGCGCCGTGGTCGTACAGGGTGTTGCGGCGGGTGATGTCGCGGCGGTCGCGCCGCAGGGCCCGTTCGCGGGTGCGGCGCAGGGAGGAGCGGCGGGCGGCGCGTGACCAGGAGCCGGTGAGGCAGCGCCACCAGATGGAGTTGGTGCCGCTGAAGAGCATCCTGAAGCGGTCGAAGCCCTGGGTGGGGAGGGTGGTGACGGTGTAGAAGCGGGCGGCCGGCGGCGGGATCACGAAGATCATGAACTCCCAGGAGAGGCTGGGGGGATGGAGCCGCGCGCGCATGTGGACGGAGACGACGACCCGGCCGCCGTCGCTGATCCGTTCCAGGCTGAGGTAGGTGCGGGTGCCGGCGCCGGGCTTGATCAGTCCGGTGCGGACGAGGTCGGAGGAGATCTGGGGGCGGGGGCGGCCGACGCGCGAGTCGAGGAGTTCGCCGACGAGGTACGGGACGTGGTCGCCGGAGACGTACAGGCGGTTCCTGGCGCGCAGCCCCTCCAGGCCGGATATGTTCTCCATCTCGCGGGCGACGAAGGTGTGCAGGTCGACCGCGTCGAAGGGGCGGACGGCGAGCTTCCGTCCGGGGTTGGCGGGGTCGTCGGCGGGCTGGGAGACGTCGATGGGGTGCCAGACGACGTCCCCGACCTTCTCGCCGTGGCCGACGAACGGGTCGTGGTGGCCGGCGGAGGCGGTGTACGGCAGGACGTTGGTGCGGGCGAGGGCCCGCAGCCGGTCCTCGGCGTCGCTCTCGACGGCCGGGGCCTGCTCCTCCGGGCGGGCGTCCTCCTGGAAGACCCGCTGGGCCTCCCGCCAGGAGACGGCGAGGTCGTGGTGGGTGGCCCACCAGCCGCCGGCGAGGGCGGCGAACCCGATCGCGGCGCCGGCCCACCCGAGGAGCGGGTCGACGGCGAGTCCTGCGGGGAGGAGCGCGATGCCCACCCAGAGCGCGAGGAAGAGCAGCGACAGGGTTTGGTCCCTGGCCCGGACCCGCCGGGCGGCGACCCTCGCGTGCCGTGCGAGCGCCACCAGGTTGACCCCGAGGGGCAGCCCTATGGCGGTGAGCCGGTCGCCGGTGAGTTCGACGTCCATGTCGTGGGCGAAGGTGTCGTCGAGATAGACGTGCGCGCAGAGCTTCCTCGTCACCGCGTCCTTGCGGTAGGTGGGAAGCGGAGCTAAGTTCCGGCCGGCCATGGCGGTCCCCCTGATCCGTCACCGGACACCTTAGGGGGACCGCGGAGCCGTGTCAGGCTTCCGTCGGGGTCGGCCTCAGGCCTCCGTCGGCTTCAGCGTCAGGGAGATCGAGTTGATGCAGTAGCGCTGGTCCGTGGGGGTCGGGTAGCCCTCGCCCTCGAAGACGTGGCCGAGGTGGGAGCCGCAGCGGGCGCAGCGGACCTCGGTGCGGATCATCCCGTGGGAGGTGTCCGCGATCAGCTCGACGGCCTCGCTGTCCTTCGGGTCGAAGAAGGACGGCCAGCCGCAGTGCGACTCGAACTTCTCGCCCGACGTGAAGAGCTCGGCGCCGCAGGCGCGACAGGAGTAGACGCCCTCCGTCTTGGTGTCCGTGTACTCACCGCGGAAGGCGGGCTCCGTGCCGGCCAGCCGGAGCACCTGGTACTCCGACGGGGTCAGCTGCGCCTGCCACTCCGCGTCCGTCTTCTCGACCTCGTAGGCCATCGTCCGTCCACTCCCTCAGTTCGCCAGGCGGGCCAGGATCGCCGGACCGAGGTCCGTGACGTCGCCCGCGCCCATGGTCAGAACGAAGTCGCCGGGCCGCGCCATTCCCGCGATCACGTCGGGGACGGCCGTCTTGTCGTGGACGGGGGTGACGTCGGCGCCGGCGGCGCGGGCGGCGTCGAGGATCAGCTCGCTGGTGACGCCGGGGATCGGGTCCTCGCGGGCCGGGTAGATGTCGAGGACGACGGAGCCGTCGGCGAGGGCGAGCGCGTCGCCCATCTCCTTGCCGAGTTCCTGGGTGCGGGAGAAGAGGTGCGGCTGGAAGACGACGAGGAGGCGGGAGTCGCCGGCGGCGCCGCGCATGGCCTCCAGGTCGGCGGTCATCTCGGTGGGGTGGTGCGCGTACGAGTCGATGACCTGGACGCCCGCGGCCTCGCCCTTGAGCTGGAGGCGGCGGCCGACGCCGGTGTAGGCGGTGAGCGCCTGGGCGAGGGCGGCCGGGTCGAGGCCCGCGCGGGCGCCGGCGGCGAGGGCGGCGGCGGCGTTGTGGGCGTAGTGGCGGCCGGGGACGGAGACGGTGAAGGTGTGCTCGGCGCCGTCGAGGGCGACGGTGACCTCGCTCTTCATCCCGTTGGGGACGATCTTGAGGATGTGGGCGTCGGAGCCCTCGCCCTCGCCGACGGTGACGATGGCGAGGTCCTCGCGGCCGGCGGCGGCGACCCGGGCGGCGAGCTCGCGGGCGCCGGCGTGCTCGCCGACGACGAGGGTGCCGCCGGGGCGGAGCTTCGCGGCGAACTTCTCGAAGGACTCGTAGATCTCGTCCATGGAGGCGTAGTTCGCGTGGTGGTCGAGCTCGACGTTGAGGACGATCGCGACCTGGGGGTCGTACTTCTGGAAGCTGCGGTCGCTCTCGTCGGCCTCGGCGACGAAGACCTCGCCGACGCCGTGCCGGGCGTTGGTGCCGGGGCCCGCGAGGTCGCCGCCGATGGCGTACGAGGGGTCGAGGCCCAGCTCGGTGAGGGCGACGGCCAGCATGGAGGTGGTGGTGGTCTTGCCGTGGGTGCCGGCGACGGCGATCGCGGTGAGGCCGTCCATGAGGGAGGCGAGCGCGTCGGAGCGGTGCACGACCGGGATGCCGAGCTCGGCGGCGCGGGCCAGCTCGGGGTTGTCGGCGCGGATGGCGCTGGAGACGACGACGGCGGAGGCGTCGTCGGCGAGGTGCTCGGCGGCGTGGCCGAGGTGCACGGTGACGCCGTGGGCGCGCAGGGCCTCGGCGGTCGGGGAGTCCTTGGCGTCGCTGCCGGCGACCTTGGCGCCGCGCTGGGCGAGGATCTTCGCGATGCCCGACATTCCGGCACCGCCGATGCCGATGAAGTGCGGCCGTTCCATGGCGGCAGGGATGGCGGGTGCCATGCGGTTCTCTCCCCGGGTGTGCGTACGACGTGTCGGCTCCAGCCTAGTGGCTGTGGCCGGAGGGCCCGGGAGGCGGCGCTCCCGGGCCCTCCTGGCCGCCGTGACTCCGCCGTCACTCCGCCGTCACTCGCTGTGTGCGAAGAGTTTCAGGACGGGGACGCCGACCTTGTGGCGGGCGCGGGAGGCCCAGTCCCGGTGGAAGAACTCCTCCACGTAGTGGGGGGCGGTCAGGACGATGACCTCGTCCGCCCCGGCTTCCTCGACGACCGCCTTCATCTTGTTCAGGGGGTGGTCCTCGACCACTTGTCCGACCGCTTCGCAGCCTGCCTCTCTCAGGGCCCGGAGCGAGTGCTCCAGGGCCAGCTCGGCCGGTTCGCGGGCCGCTTTGCCCTCCGGTTCGTCCCCCTCCCGGGCCGCCTCCTTGAGTTCGCCCAGCGCGACGTCGTCGATGGCGCGCAGCAGTACGTCGGCCTGATCACCGCGCGGCTGCATCAGCACGATGAAGGACACGCCCTCGTCGCCGTGCAGGGTGGTGACGAATTCCACGTCCACGGACGTCAGGGGCTTCTCGATCATCAGAACGCTTGTGAACACCTCAGGAGCCCTTCTGCGGAAACCATCCTTCCCCGTGACCGCACGGGGATTGCGACTGTGATTGTGCCCAGCAGACGCTAAGCGGAACGGCAAATTCCGCCGATTGTCAGATCCGACGGTAGCGGCTGAAGAGGAAGCCGTCCTGCTCCAGCAGAGAAGCCAGCCCAAAGCGTGTCGGACGCGCGAGCGAAGGCCCGTGAGCGATCCGCTGGGCATCACCCGCTGTCATCGTCGGGGAGACCGTCAGGCACAGCTCGTCGAGCACCTCGGCGGCGGTGAACTGGCCGAGCAGGCGGGGCCCGCCCTCGGTGAGCTGCCGCCGCAGCCCGCGCTCGGCGAGCAGCGCGACCGCGCGGGCCGGGTCGACGGCGGCCCCTTCCCCGGCGAGGAGCACCTCGACCCCGGCGCCCCGCGCCGCGGCGATCCGCTCGGCGGGCGCCCCGGCGCCGGTCAGGATCAGGGTCGGGACCAGCGGGGCGGCGAAAAGCGGAAGGGAGAGATCCAGGTCGAGCGAGGCGGTGACGACCGCGATGACGGGGGCCGGGCCCTGGCCCGCGGCGGCCCGGCGCGCGGCGAAGGCCTCCCGGGCGCGGGCGGGCCGGTACCCCTCCTGGCGTACCGTTTCCGCACCCACGACGACCACGTCCGCGAGCCCGCGGAGGGTGCCGAAGATCCGCATGTCGGTGTCGGAGGAGAGCGGCTGCGAGCGCCCTTCGTGCTGTCCGGCGCCGTCGAGCGAGGAGACCATGTTGGCCCGCAGCCAGGTCTCGGCCTCCGCCGGATAGGCATAGGCGTCGGCCAGCTCGTCGAGGGACCACTCGCGGTCCACCGCGTTGACCTGGGGGTTCGGGGCTGTCATGTCCGTCACAGGAAACAGGCGTCGCATTCTCGCAGTCTGACACGGCGCTTACAGTGGAGAACTGTGTCGACCCGTGCCCTGAACGAAGCCGCCCCCGCAGCGGCGACCCCGCTCTCGCTGTGCTCCCGAGAGCCCCACGTCCCCGCAGACCGGCTGGTCGCGGAGATGGTCCCGCCGCCGCGCTTCGATTCGGTGCGCTTCGACACCTACCTCCCGGACCCGAACCAGCCGAGCCAGTGCGAGGCCGTCAAGGCGCTCTCCGGCTTCGCCGAGACCCTCGGCGGGGCGCACGCGACCGGCGCGGGCCGCCGCCGCTGGTTCGCCCGCAAGCCCGCCGCCCCGGCCGGCCCGCGCGGCGTCTACCTCGACGGCGGCTACGGCGTCGGCAAGACCCACCTGCTCGCCTCCCTCTGGCACGCCACCCCCGCCGAGCCCTCGCTGAAGGCCTTCGGCACCTTCGTGGAGCTGACGAACCTGGTCGGCGCGCTCGGCTTCCAGAAGACGGTGCAGACGCTGAGCGGGCACCGCCTCCTGTGCATCGACGAGTTCGAGCTGGACGACCCGGGCGACACCGTCCTCGTCTCCAGCCTCCTCGGCAAGCTGGTCGAGGCCGGCGTGGCGCTCGCCGCCACCTCCAACACGCTCCCGGGCAAGCTCGGCGAGGGCCGCTTCGCCGCCGCCGACTTCCTCCGCGAGATCCAGGGCCTCTCCGCGCACTTCAGGCCGCTGCGGATCGACGGCGAGGACTACCGCCACCGGGGCCTGCCCGAGGCCCCCGCGCCCCACTCCGACCAGGTCGTCACGGAGACCGCGTACCGGACCCCGGGCGCCTCCCTCGACGACTTCCCGCACCTGCTCGAACACCTGGCCAGGGTTCACCCGAGCCGGTACGGAGCCCTCACCGACGACCTGACGGCGGTCTGCCTCACCGACGTCGGCCCGATCCCCGACCAGTCGACCGCGCTGCGGCTCGTCGTCCTCGCCGACCGCCTCTACGACCGCGAGATACCGGTGCTCGCCTCCGGCCTCCCCTTCGACCGGCTGTTCAGTGACGAGATGCTGAACGGCGGCTACAAGAAGAAGTACTTCCGCGCCATCTCCCGGCTCACCGCACTGGCGAGGGACGCGAAGGGGCTCGTGGCGCAGTAGGTTGGGGCCCTATCCGATAGGAAGGGATCCATCATGGCCTCCGTCCGTCACGCCCACACCGTCTGGCAGGGCAACCTCTTCAAGGGCTCCGGCGTCGTCACCTTCGACTCCTCCGGCCTCGGTTCGTACGACGTCTCCTGGCCGGCCCGCACCGAGGAGCCGAACGGCAAGACCAGTCCCGAGGAGCTGATCGCCGCCGCGCAGTCCTCCTGCTACTCGATGGCCTTCTCGAACGTCCTGGACAAGGCGGGCACCCCGCCCACCCGTCTGGAGACCAGGACGGACGTCACCTTCCAGCCGGGCGAGGGCATCACCAGCGTCCACATCACCGTGCGCGGCGAGGTCCCGGGCCTGGACGCCGAGCAGTTCCAGGCGGCCGCCGAGGAGGGCAAGAAGAACTGCCCGGTCAGCCAGGCTCTCGCCGGCACGACGATCACGCTGAAGGCCGAGCTGGTCTGAGGTCCCGTCACCCCGGGGCCACAGGGTCGTCTTTGCGCCATCCGAGGCGCCGTGGACCCGCGTCATGGCATCACGCACACCGCTGCGTGGTACATGAAGCGGGTCCACACCTGTTTCGGCGGGAAGGCCCCCCTCATGGCAGTGACGCGACGTCAGATCCTGGCCGGCACCGGCGCCTCCGTCGCCGGGATCGCCTTCACCGGCGCCCTGGCCGACCTCTTCACCGGCACCCCCGCCGCCGCGGCACCACGCGGCGGCGGCCACGGCCCGCTCCTCCCCGACCCGGCCGGCCTGCTCGACCTCCCGGCCGGCTTCTCCTACCGGGTCCTCTCCCGCGAGGGCGAGCCGCTCCGCTCCGGCGAGGGGGCGGTTCCCGGCCACTGCGACGGCATGGGCGCCTTCGCGGGGCCGCGCGGCGGCGTCCGGCTCGTCCGCAACCACGAGAACCGCCCCTCCGCCCTCCGTCCCGTCCCACTCGCCCCCGGACTGGTCTACGACCGGGGCGGCAAGGGCGGCTGCACCGTCCTCGACCTCGACGCGCACGGCGGGGTCCGCGGCGAGCGCGTCGGCATCGCCGGCACCGCCGTCAACTGCGCGGGCGGCCCCACCCCCTGGGGCACCTGGCTGACCTGCGAGGAGACCGAGGACAAGGCCGGGACGAGGGGGTACGAGAAGGACCACGGCTTCGTCTTCGAGGTCGACCCGGCCGACCCGCGCCGCAGCGGCGCCGTCCCGCTCACCGCCCTCGGCCGCTTCGCCCACGAGGCCGTCGCCGTCGACCCGCGCACCGGGATCGTCTACGAGACGGAGGACGCCTTCGAGCACCCCTTCGGCCTCTTCTACCGCTTCCTGCCCGACCGCCCGCACGGCGGGCCCGGCTCGCTGCGCGCGGGCGGCACCCTGGAGGCCCTGCGGGTGCCCGGCGTCCCCGACCTGTCCGTGGTGCGGGAGGCGGGGACGGTCTTCGAGGCCGTGGAGTGGGTGCCGGTGCCGGACCCGCAGGCGAGCGCGACGCCCATCCGCTTCCAGGACTTCGGGCGCGGCGGCATCACCCACGCGCAGAAGCTGGAGGGCTGCTACTGGGGCGGCCGCGCCGTCCACTTCGTCTCCTCCTTCGCCCGCGCCTCCGACGGCTCCGGCGCCACCCACTTCGGGCAGGTGTGGAAGTACGAGCCGGCCGCCCGGTGCCTGACCCTGGCCGTCGTCTTCGGCCCCGACACCGACGTCCGTCTCCCCGGCGAGTCCCCCGACAACATCTGCCTGGCGCCCGCCGGCGGCCTGATGGTCTGCGAGGACGGCGGCGGGGCGCAGCACGTCTTCGGCGTGGACCGGCGGGGCAAGGTGTACCCGGTGGCGCGGAACCGGCAGGACGTGGGCGGGCCGGGCGCCCCCGAGTGGGGCGAGTTCGCGGGCGTCACCTTCTCCCCGGACTGCTCGACGATGTACGTGAACTGCTACGACCCCGGCACCACGTTCGCCGTCACCGGCCCGTGGCGCTGACCCCGGGCGCGGCGGGAAGGAAGGGACGCACGGTGGCGGAGGAGCGCGGCGGGACCCGGCACGGACCGGACGGTGACGGGGGCCGGGCCGTACCCCTGAGCGCGGCGCTGCGGCTTCCGCCGGGCGAGCGCGTGGACCTCTCCGCGTACGACACCCGGGCCACCCCCGGCGGCCCGGGCGGCGAGGACGGCCCGGGCGGCAAGACGGCCGGGCGCGCCGCCACCGCGCTCCTCGCGCCGCGGCTCGCCGCGCTCCAGGAGCGGCTGTACGCGGCGAGCACGGCGGGCGACCGAAGGCGGCTGCTGCTGGTCCTCCAGGGCATGGACACCAGCGGCAAGGGCGGCACGGTCAAGCACGTCATCGGCCACTTCAACCCGTCCGGCTGCCGGATCCGGGCCTTCAAGGCGCCCACCGAGGAGGAGCGCGCCCACCCGTTCCTGTGGCGGGTCACCCGGGCGCTGCCGCGGCCCGGCGAGATCGGCATCTTCGACCGCTCCCACTACGAGGACGTGCTCATCGCCCGGGTCAGGGAACTGGTCCCGCGCGCGGAGGTGGAGCGGCGCTACGAGGAGATCGACCGCTTCGAGCGGGCGCTCGCCGAGGACGGGGTGACGCTCGTGAAGGTCTTCCTGCACCTCTCGTACGAGGAGCAGCGCGCGCGGCTCCTGGAGCGCCTGGACAACCCGGAGAAGCACTGGAAGTTCGACCCGGCCGACATCGAGGAGCGGACCCGCTGGCCCGCCTACCAGGAGGCGTACGAGCTGGCCCTGGAGCGCTGCTCGTCGCCGGAGGCTCCCTGGTACGTGGTCCCGGCGGACCGGAAGTGGTACCGGAACTGGGCGGTGAGCACGCTGCTCCTGGAGCACCTGGAGGCGCTGGACCCGCGCTATCCGCGGGCCGGCTTCGACGTGGCGGGGTGCCGGAGGCGCCTGCTCGCGACCTGACGGGTGACGGGAGGGCGCCCTTCCGGGGGTGTGACGACGGACCTCCGAGTCCGATCGGATAGCTTCCGTTCGTGACCATTTCTGTACGTAAAGTGGCGGCGCTCGGTGTGCTGGGCGCCGTTCTGGTCGGCTGCGGCGGGGGCGCCGACACCCCCGCGGCGGGTCCGACGACCGCGGCCGCCTCCCCCACGAAGCCGACCGCCGCGCCGGGCGCGAAGCCCGCACCCGCCGCGAAGCCCTCGCCCGCCGCGCGGCCCGCCGCGCCGCCCACCCTGGCGGCCGGCCCCCAGGGCCGTACCCCCGTGTACGAACGGCGGACCGGCCGGAGCGCCGAGAAGGTCGTCGCGCTCACCTTCGACGCCGACATGACCGCCGACCAGGGCCCACGGGCGGCGCGCGGCGAACGCTTCGACAACCCGGAGCTCATCGCCACGCTGCGCCGCCTGAAGGTGGACGCCACGATCTTCATGACGGGCCGCTGGGCGGAGGAGTACCCCGACCAGGCCCGCTCGATCGGCACCGACCCCCGCTTCGAGATCGCCAACCACTCCTACAGCCACTACGCCTTCGCCGAGCCCTGCTACGGCCTGCCGGCGGTCGCCGAGCCGGACATGGCGGCCGACGTGAAGCGCGCCTTCGACTCCTTCCGGAACGCCGGGGCCGTCAACGTCGTGCCGTACTTCCGCTTCCCCGGCGGCTGCTACGACGACGCCGCGCTGCACGCCCTCGCCCCCGCCCGGGTCACCGCCGTGCAGTGGGACGTGGTCGGCGGCGACGCCTTCGCGAAGGACCCCGACGCGGTGGCCGAGCAGGTCCTCTCCGGCGTCCGCCCGGGCTCCGTGGTCGTCCTGCACTGCACCCGCAGCGCCGCCCCGGCCACCGAGCGGGCCATGCGCCGCGTGGTCCCCGAACTCCGGGCACGCGGCTACCGCTTCGTGAAGGTGTCGGAGCTGATGCGGGAAGGCTGACGGGGCGGTGCCTCAGCCGGAGCAGGCGGTGCGCTGGGCCTCCTGCCACTCGCAGACCGGGCACAGCACGATCCCCTTGACCGATTCCGCGTACTCGGTCGGCTCCAGGCACAGCACGCAGCGCGCGTACGGCCCCTCGGCGGCCTTGGGCGGCCGGGGCGCGGGCTCGGGGGCGCAGTACGCGGCGGATTCCGTGGTCATGACACCGAGGCTACTCCGCCTCACTCCAGGCGCGGCGGCTCTCACGGCCGCGGCCGCCGTCGCGGCGGCGAGGAGGACGGCGGCGGCGCAGGCCCCCCACGGCGCTCCGGCGGACGCGACGAGGGCGGTGACCGCGTGCTTCGCGGGCGAGCCGGTGGTCACCAGGGCGAGCAGCGAGCCGAGCAGCAGCCCGGCCACCGACCAGCCCGGCGCCTTCACGAACGGCCGCGAGGCAAGCGCCCCGACAGCCGCGCCGGTGAGCGCGCAGGCGGTGGTGGCCGGCAGCCCGGCGAGCAGGGCGGCCGCTCCGCCCGTCCCGGCGAGGTCACCCGTGCCCGTCACCACGCCGACCGCGACCGCGCCCACGAGGACGGGCCCCCCGGCGCCGGTGAGCAGGGCGGCCAGGTGCGCGCGGTTCCGCCCGCCGGCCGCGGCGGTCACCGCCCGCGCGGCGGCCTCCTCCTGCGTCAGGCAGATCCGCACCGACCAGGCCGCGACCGGCACGAGCCCGGCCGCCGCGATCCCGAGCGACCCGAGGACGGGATCCCCGGGCCGGACGCCGACCGCGACCAGCGCCGCGTACAGGAGCAGCGGAGCGAGCCACCGCTGGGAGCGCAGGAACAGGGCGGAGTGGTACCGCAGCAGCGCCGTCATGGGCGTTCCCCCTCCGCCCCGGCCCGGTCGGGTTCGACGCGATGGACGTGCCAGGCGGCGGCGAGCAGGGCGCGCAGCAGGTCGTCGGAGTGCGGCGCGGCGACGTGGAACACCACAGACCCGCCGGCCGCACGCGGCGCCCTGGTGGCGCCGCCGGGAAGGGGGTCGGGCAGGGGACGGGCACCGGAGGCGACGACGCGAACGGGGGCGTGGCCGGGAGCGTGGCCGGGCGGGTGCGGGTGGTCGCGACCCTCCACGACGGTCGGGGTCGTGTCGGGTTCGCCCGCGAGGCGGCGCGGGCCCAGGTGGTCGCGGCCCTCCGCGACGGACAGGGGCGCACCGGGGTCGCCCACCAGGCAGCCCGGGTCCAGGTGGTCGCGACCCTCCACGACGGTCGGGGTCGTGTCGGGTTCGCCCACCAAGCGGCGCGGGTCCAGGTGGTCGCGACCCTCCACGACGGTCGGGGTCGTGTCGGGTTCGCCCACCAAGCGGCGCGGGTCCAGGTGGTCGCGGCCCTCCACGACGGACAGGGGCGCACCGGGGTCGCCCACCAAGCAGCCCGGGTCCAGCTGGTCGCGACCCTCCACGACGGTCGGGGTCGTGTCGGGTTCGCCCGCGAGGCGGCGCGGGTCCGGGCAGACGCGGCCCTCCGCGACGGACAGGGGCGCGCCGGGGTCG
This sequence comes from Streptomyces sp. R302, assembly GCF_012927245.1. Taxonomy (GTDB): domain Bacteria; phylum Actinomycetota; class Actinomycetes; order Streptomycetales; family Streptomycetaceae; genus Streptomyces. The sequence goes on along the minus strand of NZ_JABBGE010000004.1, from coordinate 189,036 downwards.
CCCGCCAGGCGGCCCGGGTCCGGGCGGACGCGGCGCTCCGCGACGGTCAGGGTCGTGTCGGGGTCCCCCGCCAAGCGGCGGGGGTCGTGGTCGACGAAGAGGGCGGTGGCGCCGGCCGCGACGCGCTCGCGGACCGCCGCGTCGAGTTCCGCGCGGGCCTCGGGGTCGAGGCCGGTCCAGGCCTCGTCCAGGACGAGGAGTTCGGGGTCCGCGAGCAGGGCCTGGGCGACGGCCACCTTCTGGGCGGTGCCCTTGGAGAGGGCGGCCAGCGGGGTCCCGGCGTACGCGTCCGCGCCGAAGCGGGCCAGCCACTCCCCCGCGCGGGCCCGGGCCGGGGCCGTCCGCAGGCCCTGGAGGCGGCCCAGGTGGACCAGGTAGTCGAGGGCGGTGAACGGCAGGGCGGGCGGGAAGCGCTCGGGGACGTACGCGGTCCTGGCCGGGCGGCCGGTGATCCGGCCCTCGGCGGGCGCGTCGACACCGGCGACCAGGCGCAGCAGCGTCGACTTGCCGGTGCCGTTCGCGCCGGTGACCCGGACGAGCCGGCCGGCGGGCAGCTCCGCGTCGACGCCCCGCAGCACCCACGGGCCGCGCGGCCCGTACCGGCGCCCCACCCCCGTGAGCCGCACCGGCTCCCGCGCTCCGACGATCGTGCTCATGGAGGGGATCCTCGCCCGGCCCCGGACCGGGCCGCAAGATCCGCCTCCCGGGGGCCGGTGGCAGACTTGCCGGGTGAGCAGCAACGACACCGATCCCCGCGACGAGAAGCCGCAGTTCGTCCTGCCCCTGGTGGTACGGATCGAGCGCGACGCGCCCCCGGCCCGCACCGACGCCCTGCAGACCGCGGCCCGCGCCGTGCTCTCGCTCCTCACCGACGAGCGGTCGCTCGGCGACGGCGAGTGGGCGACGGCCGTCGCCGACTGGGAGGACGCCCGCATCCGCAAGGTCGTACGGCGGGCCCGCGGCGCGGAGTGGCGGCGCGCCGAGGCCCTGCCCGGCATCACGGTGACCGGCGAGACCGCGGAGGTACGCGTCTTCCCGCCGGTCCCCCTGGACGGCTGGCCCAAGGAGCTGGCCAAGCTCCAGGTCTCCGGCACCGACCTCGACGACCCGGCCGCGCCGGGACCCGTGCCGGAAGGCGCGGCGGTGCTGTGGATGAACCCGGGGCTCGGCATGTCGGCCGGCAAGGCGATGGCCCAGGCCGGGCACGGCGCCCAGCTGCTGTGGTGGGCCCTGGACGACGACGCCCGCGCCGCCTGGCGGGAGGCGGGCTTCCCGCTGGCCGTGCGCACGGCGCCGGAGGCGGAGTGGCCCGCGCTCGCCGCGAGCGGCCTGCCGGTGGTCAGGGACGCGGGCTTCACGGAGATCGCGCCGGGCAGCGCGACGGTGGTGTCGGCGTACCCCGGTGTCCTGGCCGTGGCGCCCGGAAACCTCAAATGAAGCTCTGAACCTGCCCCTCCTGGGTTCGACCGGCTCCGGCGGGGTCATCACGTGGATGACTGAGGACCGAAGGAGGGGGACATGACGGAACTCGGCATCGGCATCGGCTGGCGTCCCGAGATCGCGGACGCGGTCGAGGAGCTGCCCGGGGTCGACTGGGTGGAGGTCGTCGCGGAGAACGTGTGCGCCGACCACCTGCCCGACTCGCTGGCCCGGCTGCGGGCCCGGGGCGTCACGGTCGTGCCGCACGGGGTGTCGCTGGGGCTCGGCGGGGCGGACCGGCCGGACCCGGAGCGGCTGGCCGCGCTCGCCGCGAAGGCGGAGGCGCTGGGTGCGCCGCTCGTCACCGAGCACATCGCGTTCGTCCGGGCCGGCGGCCCGCTGACCGCGACCCCGCGGCTGGAGGCCGGGCACCTGCTGCCCGTGCCCCGTACCCGGGAGGCCCTGGACGTGCTCTGCGAGAACGTGCGGATCGCGCAGGAGTCGCTGCCGGTGCCGCTGGCGCTGGAGAACATCGCCGCGCTGTTCTCCTGGCCGGACGAGGAGCTGACGGAGGGCCGGTTCCTGGCGGAGCTGGTGGAGCGTACGGGGGTACGGCTCCTCATCGACGTCGCCAACCTCCACACCAACCACGTCAACCGCGGCGAGGACCCGGCGCGGGCGCTCGCCGAACTGCCCGTCGAGGCCCTCGCGTACGTCCACGTGGCCGGCGGCCTCGAACGGGACGGCGTCTGGCACGACACCCACGCCCACCCGGTCCCGCAGCCGGTCCTGGACATCCTCGCCGACCTCGCCGGCCGGATCGCCCCGCCGGGCGTCCTCCTGGAACGGGACGACCACTTCCCGCCCGCGACGGAACTCGCCGCGGAACTCTCCACGATCCGCACGACCCTGACGACGGCGCCCCGCCGCCGCCCGGCACCCACCACAGAAGACGCGGCGGCCCCCCAGGCCGCCGACGAGACCGCAGCCGACACCCTCACCGCCGGAGGCGCGGGGGACGTCCACGCCGCCCGGGCGGCGGCCGGCCCGCTCGCCGCGCGCCACGGCGTCGGCACCGCCGCCCTGCGCGCGGGCCGCGCCCTCACGGGCGGCGCCCCGCTCCACATCGGCGCCGGCGCCCGCGTCTCGGGCGGCCCGATGCCCTCCACCCACCCAGGCCCGACACCGACACCGACACCGACACCGACACCGATCACCGCAGCCGACCACGCGCCGGCCCCGTCCGGCGGCCCGGTAGCCACCCTGCCCCGCCCGGACGCGGAAACGGGAACCGGGCCGAAGCCCGGGACCGGGACCGGGACCGGGACCGAGGCCGAGGGTGCGGTGCGGCAGCGGGTCGGGGTGGCGCAGGCGGCTGTGTTGTCGGCGTTGGTTGCGGGGACTCCGGTGCCCGAGGGGTTCGATGTGCGGCGGATGCGGGTGCAGGGGCGGGCGCTGGCCGCCAAGCGGGCGTCCGTCGTGGCGCGGATCGCGCCGGAGCTGCCGGAGATCCTCGGCGACGGGTTCCGGCCCGCGTTCCTCGCGTACGCCAGGAGCCGGCCCCTGCCGGGCAACTACCGGCGGGACGCGCTCGACTTCGTCGAGCGGCTGCTCCTGGAGGACCGGCCCGAGCGGCGGGAGCTGACCCGCTGGTGGCGGGAGCGGGCCGAGAGCCGGCCGGTCGGCGGGTTCGTGGGGCGGCTGGCGCGGCGCCTCCTCGGGGGGCGGTGACCGGCATGGACCCGTTCCTCCTGGCGCTCCACCTCGTCGCCTTCGTCCTGCTGGCCCGGCTGTGGGTGCTGGCCCGCCGCACCCGGCTCGGTCCCGGCGGACCGGTCATGGACGTCTACGAGGCCGCGTTCCTCGGCGGCGGCCCCGGCCGGGTCGCCGACACGGCGCTCGCCGCCATGCACCTCGACGGCCGGATCGTCATCGGCGGTCCCGGCGTGGTCGCCGTCGTCCACCGGATCGCCCACGACCCGGTGGAGCGCGCCGTGCTCGACGTCCACGCGGCGGCCCCGAGCGGCGCCCTGCACCAGCTGCGGCTCGGGGTGATGACCCACCCGGCCGTGCAGGAGATCGGCGACGGCCTCGCCGCGCGCGGCCTGGTGACCCTGCCGGGCCCGCGCCGCGCCGTGCGACGGTGGTGCGTCGGCCTGATGCTGGGTGCCTTCCTGCTCTTCCCGCTGGGCATCGTGGGGACGGTCACCGGGTTCGCCCTGGACGGGCCCTCGGTGCCGTTCTTCGTGAAGATCCTGCCGCTGTTCTTCGTCTGCTTCGCCACCGCGCTGGTCTGCGGCTCCGCCTACAGCCGGCAGGTGAGCCCGGCGGGTACCGCCGCGCTCGCCGCCTACCGGCGCGAGCACGGCACCGGGGGCGTCCACGCCGTCGCCCTCGGCGGGATCCGGGCGCTGTCCGACCGCGAGCTGTGGGAGCGGCTGCGGGACGCCTCCCGGGACGGCCGGATGCTGTCCGGCGGCCGGAGCGGTACCTCCTCCCGGTCCTCGTACTCCTCGCACTCCTCGCACTCCTCGCACTCCACCGCCGGCGCGGCCGTGGTGATGTGGTGCGCGGGCGCGGACATGGGCGGCGGGGACGGCTGGGGTTCGGACTCGGGGTCCGGGTCCGGGTCCGGCGGGGGCTCGGGGTGCGGGTCGGGCGGGTCGTCCTGCTCGTCGTCCTCCTCGTCCTGTTCGTCGTCGTCCTCGTCCTGTTCGTCGTCCTCCTCGTCCTGCGGCTCCTCGTCGTCGTCCTCGTGCGGGTCCAGCGGCTGAGCCGTTCGGGTGGCGGGGGCGGGGGTCCTGACGTACAACTCGATCATGGTGTGGATCCCGCTGCTCCTCGTCGCCGGCGTCGTGACGGCCGTCGCCTGCGCCCGGCTCTGCCGGGCCTCGATCGCCGCCGGCGGGTCCGCCGCGGGGGCGGTCGGGGACGGCGGACTGACGCTGGGCGAGGCCGCGTTCCTCGCCGGCGGTCCCGGGCGGGTCGCCGAGCTGACGCTGGTGTCGATGCACCGGGCCCGGCGGCTGCTGCTCGCGCGCACCGGCTGGGCCACGGTCGTGGACGGCTCGGACGGCGGGGACGAGCTGGAGCGGGCGGTGCTCGGCGCGATCGGCCCGGAGGGGCAGGCGCCGGTGCCGGGGCTGCGTCCGGCGGTCGCCGCCGCCGCGTGCGTACGCCGGATCGAGGAGGGTCTGGTGGAGCGGGGGCTCGCGGTGCCGGCGCCGGGGCGGCGGGAGGTCGCGGCCGGGCTGCGGGCGGTGCGGGGTGCGTTCCTGCTGGCGCTCGCGCTGGCGGCGGTGGCGGTGCCGCTGGTGCCGGAGGCGGAGCGGGCGCGGGTGATCGCCGGGTTCCTGCTGCCGCTGACGACCTCGGGGTTCTGTCTGCTGATCGGGCGGGCGGAGTCGTATCCGCGCAGTCCCTGGGCCTCGCACGCCGGTCAGCGGCTGCTCGCGGGCCTCTCGGCGGAGGATCCGCTCACCGCGCTCGCCACCCGGGGGCCGGCGGTCCTGGAGCCGGAGCTGCGGGCCGCGCTGGGCGGGCCCTGAGAGGGAAGGGACGCCGGTGCGGCGCGCTCGCGCGCGCCGCACCCGGTGCCGGACCCGGTGTCGCTGGAGCGGCCGGCCATGGCGTGGCGGCCGTCTGATCTTCCGGGTCGAGGGGCGAACGCCCCGGCTGGGAGCCGGGGCGCCGCCAGGTTCGGGGGGGCCGTCAGGCCAGGCCCGCCACCAGGTCCGCGACGCTCTTGCGGCGGCCGGTGTAGAAGGGGACCTCCTCGCGGACGTGCATCCGGGCCTCGGAGGCGCGCAGGTGGCGCATGAGGTCGACGATGCGGTACAGCTCGTCGGCCTCGAAGGCGAGGAGCCACTCGTAGTCGCCGAGCGAGAAGGAGGCGACCGTGTTGGCCCGGACGTCCGGGTAGCCGCGGGCCATCTTGCCGTGGTCGGCGAGCATCCGGCGGCGGTCCTCGTCCGGCAGCAGGTACCAGTCGTAGGAGCGGACGAAGGGGTAGACCGAGACGTAGTCGCGCGGGGTCTCGTCGGCCAGGAAGGCCGGGATGTGCGACTTGTTGAACTCGGCCGGGCGGTGCAGCGCCATGTTCGACCAGACCGGCTCCAGGGCGCGGCCCAGCTTCGTACGGCGGAAGAGGTTGTACGCCTCCTGGAGCTGGTCGCTCGTCTCGGCGTGCCACCAGATCATGACGTCGGCGTCGGCGCGCAGACCGGACAGGTCGTACGTGCCCCGGATGGTGATGTCCTTCTCCGCGAGCCGGTCGAAGAGCTCCTGGACCTCGTCGGCGTAGCCGCTCCGGTCGGCGGGCAGGACGTCGCGCAGCTTGAAGACAGACCACAGGGTGTAGCGGATGACCTCGTTGAGGTCCTTCGCCTTCTTACCGGCGTTCGGGATCTTTTCGGGCGCACTCATACGCCTATTCTCGCCCGTCATGAGGAGTGCCCCGCACCGGGGTGCCCCGTTTCCGACGTGGCGATGATCTCGTCGGCCAGGGCGTCGGCCGCGCGGTGGGCGGAGGCGACGCAGGCGGGGATGCCGACGCCGTCGTACGCGGCGCCCGCGAGGCGCACTCCGGGCAGGTCCGCGAGGGCGGCGCGGGCCCGGGCGACCCGGTCCAGGTGGCCGACCGGGTACTGCGGCAGGCCGCCGGTCCAGCGGGTCACGGTGGTGGCGACGGGCCGGGTGGCGAGGCCGGTGGCGGCGCCGAGGTCCTTGAGGGAGGCGGCGACCAGGTCCTCGTCGTCGCGGAGGAGCTGGGACTCCTCGCCGTACCGGCCGACGGAGGTGCGGAGCACGAACAGCTCGGGGGCGGCCTCGCCGACCCAGCCCCACTTCCGGCTGGAGAAGGTGGAGGCCTTGATGGTGTGGCCGTCGACCGGCGGCACGAGGAAGCCGGAGCCGGGCAGCTCGGGGACGTCGGCGCGGCGGAAGGCGAGCGTGACCAGGGCCATGGAGGCGTACTCGATCGTGCCGAGGAGCGCGGCGGCCCCGGGGGCGTGGCCGCCGAGGAGCCCGGCGGCGACGGGCGCGGGGGCGGCGAGGACGACGGCGTCCGCGTCGAGGGTCCGCTCCGGGGTCTCCACCCGCCAGCCGGTGGCGCCCGACCGGTGCAGGGCGGTCGCCGGGGTGCCGGTGAGGATGGTGCCGCCGGCGGCGCGGACGGCGTCGGCGACGGCCCCGGGGAGGGTGCCGACGCCGCCGGAGATGCCGGCGAAGACGGACCCGCCGAGGCCGGTGGCGGCGCCCGCGACGTCGGCGGGGAGGGCACTGCCCGCGGCCTGGACGGCGCGGACGGCGGCGGTGAGGCTGGGGTGGCGGCGGGCGGCCTCGAAGAGCGCGGGGACGGCGGCCTTCATCGAGATCCGGTAGGCGTCGCCGGCGTAGACGCCGCCGAGGAGGGGCTCGACGAGCCGGTCGACGACCTCGTGGCCCATGCGCTCGGCGACGTACGCGCCGATGGCGACGTCCTCGCCGAGCTCGGTGGGGGGCAGCTCGGAGTCCCGGCCGATCCGGCGCAGGGCCTCCTCGGAGAGGAGCCCGGCGACGGCCTCGGCATCGCCGGGAACCCCCATGACGTGGCCCTTGGGCATGGGGACGAGCCGGCCTCGGGACCAGACGGAGGCGGTGGTGGTGGCAGGCGCCCGGAGCCGGTCGCCGAGGCCGACGGCCTCGGCGAGGGCGATCGCCTCGGGGCGGCGGGCGAGCAGGGACTCGGCGCCGAGGTCCACGGGGGCGCCGGCGATCTCCCCGGCGAGCAGCTTGCCGCCGAGCCGGCCGCCGGCCTCCAGGAGGGTGACGCGCGCACCGGCGGCGAGCAGCCGGTGGGCGGCGGCGAGGCCGGTGATGCCTCCGCCGACGACGACGGCGTGAGGTCCGTCGGGGTGTCCGGCCCGATGCCCGGTCCGGTGTCCGGAGGAAGGTCCCGTGGTGTCCGCGTTCATGGGACCACTCTCTCAAATCGCCCGCTCGCCCCCGTTCCGAGGCCGGACCGTGACCGCATCGCTACCGGCGGAGGCAAACCGCGCGCCGGTCCCGCACGTCCTAGGAGCATCGATTCCTGCGAGCCCCAGGGGGCACGGTGCACAAGGCGGACGGAACGGGCGGACGGAGCAGGGCGGGGGCGGCGCTGCTGCTGGCCGCGGCGCTGGCGCTGACGGCGGGCTGCGCGGGCGGCGGCACCGACGCGGCCGACGGCAAGGGCGTGGCGGCGGACGCGGCCGCGCCCGCGGGCACGGACCGGAAGGGCGGCACGGGCGCGGGCGGCTCGGAGGCCGCCGCCGCGAAGCCCGGGGCGTCGAAGGCGCCCGCCGTGCAGCACCTCGTCCGGACGGCCTCCCTCACGGTGGAGGTCGAGCGGGTGGCGGCGACCGCCGACCGGGTACGGGCGGTGGTCGCGGCGGCGGGCGGCCGGGTCGAGTCGGAGACGACGGAGCGGACCGACGAGCGGTACGAGGCCTCCCGGATGGTGCTGCGGGTGCCGCAGGACCGGTACGACCGGGTCCTCGGCGACCTGACGGGTACCGGGAAGGTGCTCTCCCGCACGGCGGAGGCGCAGGACGTCACCGATCAGGTCGTCGACGTGGAGAGCCGGATCGCGACCCAGCGGGCGAGCGTCGCGCGGGTGCGGGCGCTGATGGACCGGGCGGACAAGCTGGCCGACGTGGTGGCCCTGGAGTCGGAGCTGAGTCGTCGTCAGGCGGACCTGGAGGCGCTGCTGGCCCAGCAGGCGTCCCTGAAGGACCGGACCTCGCTGGCGACGATCACCCTGGACCTGGTGGAGAAGGAGCGGGCGGCGGCCGAGGACGAGGGGGGTGACCGCCCCGCCGTCTCCGAGGCCCTGTCGGGCGGCTGGCACGCGCTGGTCGCGGCCGTCGCCTGGACCCTGGTGGTCCTGGCGGCGCTCGCGCCCTGGCTGGTGGTGGCGCTGGCGGCGTACGCGGTGTGGCGGTGGGTGGTCCGCCCGCGCCGCCGGGCCCGCGCCGCCGGTACGGCTCCGGTGGCCGCCGCCGTACCGGGGCAGGAGGCGCGGACGAACGCGGCCGGGCTCCCGACACCCGGCGAAGAGCCCGCCGGGGAGCCCGGCGGAGCGCCGGACGGGGAGCGTTCGGCGCCGTAGCGTGGGCGCATGAGCGAACGACTGGTGGTCATCGGCGGGGACGCGGCGGGCATGTCCGCCGCGTCGCAGGCGCGCAGGCTCAAGGGGCCCGGGGAGCTGGAGATCACGGCCTTCGAGCGGGGCCGGTTCTCCTCGTACTCGGCCTGCGGCATCCCGTACTGGGTCGGCGGCGACGTGTCCGGGCGCGAAGAGCTGATCGCCCGCTCGCCCGAGGAGCACCGGGCGCGCGGGATCGATCTGCGGACGCGGACCGAGGTGACGGAGATCGACCTGGCGGGGCAGCGCGTTCTCGCCAGGGACCTGGCGGTCGGTACGGAGGCGTGGACGGGCTTCGACAAGCTGGTGATCGCGACGGGGGCGCGCCCGGCCCGGCCGGCGGTGCCGGGGATCGACGCGGCGGGCGTGCACGGGGTGCAGACCCTGGAGGACGGGCAGGCGCTGCTCGACTCGCTGGCCGGGACGGCGGGGCGGCGGGCGGTGGTCGTCGGCGCCGGGTACATCGGCGTGGAGATGGCCGAGGCGCTGCTGAACCGGGGCTACGAGGTGACGGTCCTCAACCGGGGCGAGCAGCCGATGGCGACGCTCGACCCGGACATGGGGCGGCTCGTGCACGCGGCGATGGACGGGCTCGGGATCCGTACGGTCGGCGCGTCCCCGGTGACGGGGATCCTCACGGGGGACGACGGGCGGGTGCGGGCGGTGGCCACGGAGAAGGACGAGTACCCGGCGGACGTGGTGGTCCTCGGTACGGGTGTGGTGCCGGAGACCTCGCTCGCGGAGGCGGCGGGGCTGCCGCTCGGCGCGCACGGCGGGCTGCTGACGGACCTGGCGATGCGGGTGCGGGGGCAGGAGAACGTGTGGGCGGGCGGGGACTGCGTGGAGGTCCTGGACCTGGTGTCGGGCCGGGAGCGGCACGTGCCGCTGGGGACGCACGCCAACAAGCAGGGGCAGGTCATCGGCTCGAACGTGGGCGGCGACTACGCGACCTTCCCCGGGGTGGTGGGGACGGCGGTGTCGAAGGTCTGCGACCTGGAGATCGCCCGCACCGGGCTGCGGGAGAAGGACGCCCGTGAGGTCGGGCTGCGGTACGTGACGGTGACGGTGGAGTCGACGAGCCGGGCCGGGTACTACCCGGGGGCGGCGCCGATGACGGTGAAGATGCTGGCCGAGCGGCGGACCGGGCGGCTGCTCGGGGTGCAGATCGTGGGCCGGGAGGGCGCGGCGAAGCGGGTGGACATCGCGGCGGTGGCGCTGACGGCCCGGATGACGGTGGAGCAGATGACGGCGCTGGACCTGGGGTACGCGCCGCCGTTCTCGCCGGTGTGGGACCCGGTGCTGGTCGCGGCCCGGAAGGCGGTGGCGGCGGTACGGGCGGCGGGCTGATCCCGCCGCCGTACCGCGGGGACCGTCGGGTCAGACGGCGGTGCGCTCGTGGACGTAGGCGACGAGGCGGGTGAGGGCGTCCGGGTCCATGGACGGCATGACGCCGTGGCCCAGGTTGAAGACGTGCCCCTCCAGGTCCTTCGCGGCGGCCAGGACCTCGTCGGTCTTGGCCTCGACGACCTCGGTGGAGGCGAAGAGGACGGCGGGGTCGAGGTTGCCCTGGAGGGCCTTGCCGGGGCCGACGCGGCGGGCGGCCTCGTCGAGCGGGACGCGCCAGTCGACGCCGACGACGTCCGCGCCGGCCTCGCCCATGAGGCCGAGGAGCTCGCCGGTGCCGACGCCGAAGTGGATGCGCGGGACGCCGTAGCCGGCGACCGCGTCGAAGACCTTGGCGGAGGCCGGGAGGATCGAGCGGCGGTAGTCGGCGGGGGCGAGGGCGCCGACCCAGGAGTCGAAGAGCTGCACGGCGGAGGCGCCGGCCTCGATCTGGACCTTGAGGAAGGCCGAGGTGATCTCGGCGAGGCGGTCGAGCAGGTCGGCCCAGAGCTGCGGGTCGCCGTACATGAGCGCCTTGGTGTGCTCGTGGTTGCGGGACGGGCCGCCCTCGACGAGGTAGCTCGCGAGGGTGAAGGGCGCGCCGGCGAAGCCGATGAGCGGGGTGTCGCCGAGCTCCTCGGTGAGCATGCCGATGGCCTCGGTGACGTAGTGCACGTCGTCGGGGGTGAGGTCGCGCAGCCGGTCGAGGTCGGCGCGGGTGCGGATCGGGTCGGCGACGACGGGGCCCACGCCGGGCTTGATGTCGAGGTCGACGCCGATGGCCTTGAGCGGGACGACGATGTCGCTGAAGTAGATCGCCGCGTCGACCTGGTGGCGGCGGACGGGCTGGAGCGTGATCTCCTTGACCAGCTCGGGCCGCATGCAGGACTCCAGCATGGGGATGCCCTCGCGGACCTTCAGGTACTCGGGGAGGGAGCGCCCGGCCTGCCGCATGAACCAGACGGGGGTGTGCGGCACGGGCTCGCGCCGGCACGCCTTGAGGAACGCGGAGTCGTACGTCCGCGACTGCTGCTTCGTCTGCTGGCCCGTCGGGCTGTTCATGGCGCTCACGCCCAAATCTTCGCATGTGGCCGGAAGCCGCTCGTGCCGGGCGGGTGTCCCTCCCCGCATGGCGGCCCCGTTCCGCCTACTCTTCCCCGCATGGCTGCGGCTCAGGGACATTTTTCCGATCATTCCGACGGCATTCGAGGGACGGGCGACAAGGCGGAGAGTACGGCGGGGACCCCGGTGCCGCCGGCGTTCCGGAGGGCGGTGGAGGCCCTGCGGGCGGCGCGGCTGCGGTCCGAGATGGAGGTCGAGCCGACCCGGCCGCCGCAGCGGCTCGCACCGTACGCGTACGCGGTGGAGGCGGCGGTCGTCGACGGCGAGGACGACCTCGCGGACGGGCGGCTCGTGCTGCTGCACGACCCGGCGGGCCACGAGGCCTGGAAGGGAACCTTCCGCCTGGTGACGCTGGTGCGGGCGGAGCTGGAGCCGGAGATGGCGGCGGACCCGCTGCTGCCGGAGGTGTGCTGGTCGTGGCTGACCGGGGCGCTGGACGCGCGCGGGCTCGCGTACGGGGAGGCGAGCGGGACGGTGACGATGGCCGGCTCGCACTACTTCGGGGGGCTCGCGGAGCGGCGGCCGGCCACCCAGATCGAGATCCGGGCGTCCTGGACGCCCCGGGAGGGTCTGGGCGGGGTGCCGGACACGGCGGCGCACCTGGCGGCCTGGTCGGACCTGCTGTGCCAGATCGCGGGCCTGCCGCCGGCCCCGGCCGATCCGCCGGCCCCGCCGGGCCCCTCGGGGGCGACGGGCGCGGCGGGGACGGTGTCGGGGGCGGGGGTCGTCTCGCTGCCCCAGCGACGGGGGCCGCAGGGAGCCTGAGCGGTTCGGACAGATGTGCGGCGGGACGGATGTCCAGGGGGCCCTTCGGGGCCCCTTCGGCGTTCGTACGGATGGTCCCCCGTGGGGGTGAGGAGCGGGGGCCGCTCGTAGGATGATCGATCGCGCGTCCGAATTGCCCTAATTGTTACTCACTAAATCGTGATCTTTCCCTAAAGGCGGGCGGCCCTGCTGCCGAAGGAGTCAATGACCCCTTCAGAGCACGGGTTCGCCCCCGGCTTCTTCCCCGAGCCGGCTCCGTCCCGCACCTTCCCCCAGGAGGCCGAGTGTCCGTTCTGCTCGAGCAGCCCGCTAGCCTGGTCGCCTACCGCCCGAACAAGCCGACGGCCATGGTCGTCGTGGCCGACCCGCGCGTCCGCTCCACCGTCACCCGCCACCTGTGGGCGCTCGGCGTACGGGACGTGATCGAGGCGTCGTCCATCGCGGAGGCCCGTCCCCGCGTCGGCAACCCGCGCGACATCTGCGTGGCCGACGTCCACCTTCCCGACGGCAGCGGCCTCACGCTGCTGTCCGAGACCCGCGCCGCGGGCTGGCCCAACGGCCTCGCCCTCTCGGCCGCCGACGACATCGGCGCGGTGCGCAACGCCCTCGCCGGCGGCGTGAAGGGCTACGTCGTCACCGGCACGCGGACCAATATCGGCCACCCGACGCGTCCCGGCGCCGCGCCCATCGGCGCCGCGGCCGCCCGGCTCGGCCACCGCCGTCCCCCGGGTGCCCCGAGCCACCCGGGCGGCTACCGCGAGCTCTCCGGCCGTGAGGTCGAGGTGCTCCGGCTGGTCGCGGAGGGCCAGTCCAACAAGGCCATCGGCGTCTCCATGGGGCTCTCGGCACTCACCGTGAAGAGCCACCTCGCCCGGATCGCCCGCAAGCTGGGCACCGGCGACCGGGCCGGCATGGTCGCCGTCGCACTACGGACCGGGATCATCCACTGACCCGGCCCTGAGGGAAACGCTGCGCCTGCCGACGGAACGTTCCGTCGGCAGGTGCTTGCCGTCGGCGGATACCCTTGACGGGTGACCGACGCCCAAGAGACCGCGGCAGACACCGCACCGCGCACCACCGGGGGCGGCCCCCCGGACGAAAACGTCCCTGCGAATGGGCTTCCGATCCCGTTGCTGGAGCCCCGCGAGGGCATCCCGCCGGTCGTCGCGAGCGACGAGGCCCTCGCCCAGGTGATCGCCGCCTTCGCCGCCGGGCGCGGGCCGGTCGCCGTCGACGCCGAGCGGGCCTCCGGCTACCGCTACGGCCAGCGCGCCTACCTCGTCCAGCTCCGCCGCGACGGCGCGGGCACCGCCCTGATCGACCCGGTCGGCTGCCCGGACCTCTCCGGGCTCGGCGAGGCCCTCGGCGGCACCGAGTGGATCCTGCACGCCGCCACCCAGGACCTCCCCTGCCTGCGGGACATAGGCATGCGCCCCTCCTCGCTCTTCGACACCGAGCTGGCCGGCCGGCTCGCGGGCTTCCCGCGCGTCGGCCTCGGCGCCATGGTCGAGTCCGTCCTCGGCTACGCCCTGGAGAAGGGCCACTCGGCGGTCGACTGGTCGAACCGCCCGCTGCCCGAGCCCTGGCTGCGCTACGCGGCCCTGGACGTCGAGCTCCTGGTCGACCTGCGCGACGCGCTGGAGAAGGAGCTGGACCGGCAGGGGAAGCTGGAGTGGGCCCACGAGGAGTTCGAGGCCATCGCCACCGCCCCGCCGGCCCCGCCGCGCAAGGACCCCTGGCGCCGCACCTCCGGCATGCACAAGGTCCGCCGGCGCCGCCAGATGGCGGTCGTACGGGAGCTGTGGACGGCCCGCGACCGGGTGGCGCAGCGGCGTGACGTCTCCCCCGGCAAGGTGCTGAGCGACGCGGCGATCGTCGAGGCGGCGCTCGCCGTGCCGGTGAACGTGGCCGCGCTGACCGCCCTGCCCGGCTTCGGGCACCGCATGGGCCGGCGCCAGCTGGAGCAGTGGCAGGCGGCGATCGACCGGGCCCGGGCCCTCCCCGAGAGCGAGCTCCCGCAGCCGGGCAAGGAGCCGGCCGGCCCTCCCCCGCCGCGCGCCTGGGCGGACAAGGACCCGGCGGCCGCCGCCCGGCTCGCCGCCGCCCGCGCCGGGGTCACGGCCCTCGCCGAGGAGCTGCACCTGCCGCAGGAGAACCTGATCACCCCGGACACCGTCCGCCGCGTCTGCTGGGAGCCCCCGGCCCGCGCGGACCGGGACGCCGTCGAGGCCGCCCTCGCCGCCCACGGCGCCCGCCGCTGGCAGATCGGCCTGGTGACCCCGCTCCTGGTGGAAGCCCTCTCCGCGAAGGGCTGACCCGTGTCCGCCCCCGCACGTCGAAGCCCTCGGCACCCCTCCCGGTGCCGGGGGCTTCGTGCCACGCGCGGGTGTGACCTTCGCCGCTTGGCCCCCAGGGGGTGGGCAGCCTGGTTACCCGCAAGTAGCATGGGGGGAAGCAAGCGCACGCTTAGTGGTGCGCCGCAGCAGTGCCGTCCCGCACCTGGAGGAGAGCCATCGTGCCTCGTACCGTCAGGGACGTCGTCTTCGTCGACGGCGTCCGCACCCCGTTCGGCAAGGCGGGCCCGAAGGGCATCTACCACGAGACCCGCGCCGACGACCTCGTCGTGAAGGCCATCCGGGAGCTGCTGCGCCGCAACCCGGCCCTCGACCCGGCGAAGATCGACGAGGTCGCGATCGCCGCGACGACCCAGATCGGCGACCAGGGCCTCACCCTGGGCCGTACCGCCGGCATCCTCGCGGGCCTCCCGCAGTCGGTGCCCGGCTACTCGATCGACCGCATGTGCGCCGGTGCGCTCACGGCCGTGACCGCGATGGCCGGCGGCGTCGCCTTCGGCGCGTACGACGTCGCCATCGCCGGCGGTGTCGAGCACATGGGCCGTCACCCCATGGGCGAGGGTGTGGACCCGAACCCGCGCTTCGTCAGCGAGAAGCTGGTCGACGAGTCCGCCCTCTTCATGGGCATGACCGCCGAGAACCTGCACGACCGCTACCCGCAGATCACCAAGCTGCGCGCCGACGAGTACGCCGTGCGCTCGCAGGAGAAGGCCGCCAAGGCGTACGCCGACGGCAAGATCCAGCAGGACCTGGTGCCGATCTCGGTGCGCCGCACCTCCCCCGAGGCCGGCGAGACCGGCTGGGGCCTGGTCACCGCCGACGAGCCGATGCGCCCGGGCACCACCCTGGAGTCGCTGGCGGGCCTGAAGACGCCGTTCCGCGTCCACGGCAACGTCACCGCGGGCAACGCGGCCGGCCTGAACGACGGCGCCACCGCCTCGCTCATCGCCTCCGAGGACTTCGCCCGCGAGAACGGCCTCCCGGTCAAGATGCGCCTCGTCTCGTACGCCTTCGCCGGCGTCGAGCCGGAGGTCATGGGCTACGGCCCGATCCCGGCGACCGAGAAGGCCCTGGCCAAGGCCGGCCTGACGATCGACGACATCAACCTGTTCGAGATCAACGAGGCGTTCGCCGTCCAGGTCCTCGCCTTCCTCGACCACTACGGCATCGCCGACGACGACGCGCGCGTGAACCAGTACGGCGGCGCCATCGCCTTCGGTCACCCGCTGGCCTCCTCCGGCGTCCGTCTGATGACGCAGCTGGCCCGCCAGTTCGAGGAGCAGCCCGAGGTCCGCTACGGCCTCACCACCATGTGCGTCGGCTTCGGCATGGGCGCGACGGTCATCTGGGAGAACCCCCACTGGGAGGGCAAGTGAGCACCACCGCCGAGCTTCTGAAGGGCGCCGCGGCGCTCTTCCCGGACGAGGTCGTCACCTCCGCCCACGTGCGTCACTTCGAGCTGCCCTTCGGGGCCGGCCGCTTCGCGCTGATCACGCTGGACAACGGCTTCGACCACACCAAGCCGACCACCTTCGGCCCGCAGTCGCTGGCCAACCTGAACGCCGCGCTCGACCAGGTCGAGGCCGAGGCCGCGGGCGGTGAGATCGTCGCCGCCGGCATCACCGGCAAGCCGTTCATCTTCGCCGTCGGCGCCGACCTCAAGGGCGTCGAGCTGCTGAAGAACCACGACGAGGCGCTCGCCATCGGCAAGGGCGGCCACGACGTCTTCAAGCGGCTCTCCGCGCTCGCCGTGCCGACCTTCGCGTACTACAACGGCGCGGCCATGGGCGGCGGCGTCGAGGTCGGTCTGCACTGCACCTACCGCACCGTGTCGAAGGCCCTCCCGGCCTTCTCGCTCCCCGAGGTCTTCCTCGGCCTGGTGCCCGGCTGGGGCGGCTGCGCGATCCTCCCGAACCTGATCGGCGCCGAGAAGGCCGTCCAGGTCATCATCGAGAACTCGCTGAACCAGAACCGTCAGCTCAAGGGCAAGCAGGTCTTCGAGCTCGGCATCGCCGACGCGCTCTTCGAGGGCGCCGACTTCCTGGAGCAGTCGCTCATCTGGACGGCCGGCGTGCTGAACGGCACCGTCACCGTCGAGCGCCCGGAGATCGACCGGGGCGAGGGCTGGGACGCCGCCGTCGCCAAGGGCCGTGCCGTCGCCGACTCCAAGGTGCACGGCGCCGCCCCCGCCGCCTACCGCGCCCTCGACATCATCGAGGCCGCCAAGGACGGCGACCTGCAGAAGGGCTTCGACGCCGAGGACCAGGCCCTCGCGGACCTGATCATGGGCGGCGAGCTCCGTTCCGGCATCTACGCCTTCAACCTGGTGCAGAAGCGCGGCAAGCGCCCCGCCGGCGCCCCGGACAAGTCGCTGGCGCGCCCGGTCACCAAGGTCGGCGTCGTCGGCGCCGGTCTGATGGCCTCCCAGCTCGCCCTGCTCTTCCTGCGCCGCCTCGAGGTGCCGGTCGTCCTGACCGACATCGACCAGGAGCGCGTCGACAAGGGCGTGGGCTACGTCCACGGCGAGATCGACAAGCTGCTCGGCAAGGGCCGCATCAACCAGGACAAGGCCAACCGTCTCAAGGGCCTGGTCTCCGGTGTCCTCGACAAGGCCGAGGGCTTCGCCGACGCGGACTTCATCATCGAGGCCGTGTTCGAGGAGATGTCCGTCAAGCAGAAGGTGTTCGCGGAGGTCGAGGCGGTCGCCCCGGCGCACGCGATCCTCGCCACCAACACCTCCTCGCTGTCGGTCTCCGAGATGGCGTCCAAGCTCCAGCACCCGGAGCGCGTGGTCGGCTTCCACTTCTTCAACCCGGTCGCCGTCCTGCCGCTCCTGGAGATCGTCAAGGGCGAGCGGACCGACGACGCCTCCCTCGCCACCGCCTTCGGCGTGGCGAAGAAGCTGAAGAAGACCGCGGTCCTGACGAAGGACGCCCCGGCGTTCGTCGTGAACCGCATCCTGACCCGCTTCATGGGCGAGATCCAGAACGTCATCGACGAGGGCACCTCGGTGGAGACGGCGGAGAAGGCGGTCGAGCCGCTGGGCCTGCCGATGTCCCCGCTGGTCCTCCTGGAGCTCGTGGGCCCGGCCATCGGCCTGCACGTCTCCGAGACCCTGAACCGCGCCTTCCCGGAGCGCTTCATCGTCTCCCCCAACCTGAAGGCGGTCGTCGAGGCCGGCAAGCGCGGCTTCTACGTCTACAAGCCGGAGAACGGCTTCAAGCCGGAGCTCGACCCCGAGGTCGCCGCGCTGCTCAAGCAGGGCGACACCGTCCTCACGGAGGAGCAGGTCCGCGACCGCGTCCTCGACGCGGTGGCGCAGGAGATCGGCCTCATGCTGGAGGAGGGTGTCGTCGCCGAGGCGCAGGACATCGACCTCTGCCTGATCACCGGTGCCGGCTGGCCCTTCCACCTGGGCGGCATCACGCCGTACCTGGACCGCGAGGGCGTCTCCGAGCGCGTCAACGGCAAGCGTTTCCTGGCGCAGGGCGTGGCGAGCGTCCCGGCGTAAGCGGTAGCGCGTACGAGTGAAGGGGCCGGTGGCGACAGCCACCGGCCCCTTCGCCGTTCCCGCCTCCGGGACTACCAGTGCCCGTCGAAGGGGTAGTGGTCGCACTTCTCGCCGCAGCGCTCGCGGGCCTCGGTGGAGGTGCGCAGGAAGCTGTCCTGCGGGACTCCGAGGACCCGGATGTCGACCGGAGTGGCCGCCGAGTGCAGAGCGCTGAAGATCGACACGAACTCGACCCGGTAGGTTCCGGGCCGCCAGCTGTGCGGGTGGCGCATGCTCCAGGTGCCGTCCTCGGCGACGACGGCCTCTCCGATCAACCGCTCGCCCTCCAGCGCCATCACCTTGGTGACGCCGGGGGCGGCGGTGCCCCGGAAGCGGGGGCGCGGGTTGACCCAGGCGCCGCTCTTCGGCGAGTCGACCACCGGCGGGACGACGTGGTCGCGGACCTCGAAGCTCAGCGAGGCGATCGGGGTGACTCCGCCCGTGCGGGCGAGGCCGACGGCCTGCACGGTGTGCTCGCCGGCCGGCCAGACCATGGTGCGGCGCCACAGGAAGCGGCCCTGCTCGTTGACCGCGGTGCCGCCGATGTAGCCGCCCTGGGAGAAGAAGAGCAGGTAGCCGGTGTCGGGGTCGGCGGTACCGGCGAACTTCTGGAGGCCGCTGACCGCGCGGCCGGGCGCCGGGGAGGTGAAGACCGGGGCGGTGCCGACCCGGTCGACGGTGAAGAGCGCGCTCTCCGGGCTCACCACGGTGAACTCGGGTGCGAGCGTCGGGTATTCGCCGGGGACGAGGGTCGCCGGGTCGACGGTGCCGACCGGGATGTCCGGGCTGGCCGCCAGGGCGGAGGCGAGGATCCGGGCGACCTCACGGGCGCCGGCGTGGTTGAAGTGGGTGGAGTCGATCATGCCGTCCGGATGGAGCGGGTGCTCGCCGGCGTCCAGCCATCGGTAGTACTGCTTGGCCCGGGTGGGCCCCAGCTCCTGGAGGAGCCGGCCGGTGTACGCGTTCATGTCGATGAAGACGGCACCGGTCTCGACGGCGGCCTCCCGGGTGACCTCGGGGTAGCCGTCGCGGGTGTCGGAGACCTGGCCCCGCACGTCGAAGGCGCAGCGCGAGCACGGGGTGAGGAGGACCGGAATCGCCCCCTGGGCGCGGATGCCCTCCACGTACAGCTTGAGGAACTCCTTGAACTCCCGCTTGCCGTGGTAGCGCAGGGGGACGTTGATGCGCTGCTCGACGCCTCCGAAGTCGAGGGCGACGATGTCGCCGGGTTCGAGCATGTTGAGCAGGGCCGCGAAGCGCTCCGTGTAGTACGTGCGGGCGGTCATCGCGACACGGGCGAAGTTCCGCACCTCCCAGGCGGGTGCGAGGAACTCGCTCATGTACTGGCCCCAGCCCGCGATCGGGCCTTCGGCGGTCTCGCGGGATTTGGCGACGGACGCGCCGAGGATGCAGAACTTGGGCATGGCGGTCTTCCGGTTCAGAAGGGCCAGGCGAGCAGCTGGCCAGCGTGGAAGCGAGCGTTCCGCGGCGAACCGGCCTCGAACTGGCTGGCGATGGGGAAATAGCTCGGAAGGAACGCGGCCAGCGTGGCGTCCTGCTCGTCCTCCGAGACGTCCCCGTCATGGAAGTCGTTGAGGCAGAACACGTCGTTGGGGCGGGATGCGAGCAGTCCGTTGAGCTTCTTGACCTGTTCGCTGAGGCCCACGTTGACGAAGCCCGAGGAGATCCGGCCCGGCACGCTGCGGCCCGTGTGATAGCCGAAGTAGTGATGGAGCGAGGAGGCGACGGAGACGTCCGTGTGGCTGCGCAGCTGGTTGTGGGCGGTGCGGGCGAGCGCCTCGGGGAAGTGGGTCTCCAGGTCCGCCATCACGCTGCGGCGCAGCGGGTGGGGGGCGTGGATGAAGGAGTTCACCAGGGTCTGACCGAACATGCCGGCGATCAGTTCGCGGTTGTTCTTCGCGGCGATGCGGCTGAACTCGTCGCCCTCCAGGGCCGGTCCCATGGGGATGGCGTTGGAGGACATGAAGTGCTTGGAGGCACCGTTGCCGAGGAAGAACAGCGAGGGCTGGATCGGGCGGGCCGCGAACACGTCGTCGTTGAAGTAGAGGAAGTGCTCGGAGAGGCCCTCGATGTGGTGCAGCCGGCTCTCGATGGCGTGCGAGTTGTACGTGGGCAGGGCGCCCTGTCCGGCGAAGATCTCGGTGTGGTCGACCACCCGGACCCGGGGGTGCGAGGTGTCCAGCCACGGTGGCACCTGCTGGTCGGTGACCAGGTAGATGTTCCGGATCCATGGGGCGTACATGTCGAGGGAGCGCAGCGAGTAACGGAGCTCGTCCCGGTTGCGGAACCGGGCGGCGCTGGTGGCGGCGTCCTCGGTGACGATGCCGAGGGAGGCGAGGACCGCGTTCTTGCGCTCCAGCCAGTTCACGTCGGAACCGTCCACCCAGGTGTAGACGGCATCGACGGGGAAGGGCACGTCGTGGTGGAGGACGTGGGTGTAGGGCTCGATGGTGGGGTACTGGCGGCCGCCGAGGACGAGGGGCCGGCGGCGCATCGCGTTCCGGGGCACCCGCTGGCCGATGAGGGTCCGGCGCGGCGAGAGGAAGAATTCCGGCGCCTCCTCGTCGTTGTACCAGAACGAGACGAGGCAGCCGTAGGTGGCGCCGAGCCGGAGGGTACCGGTGGCGGAGACGGCGGGGGTGTAGACGCGGACACCGGAGCACTCGGTGTCCAGGTGCCCGCCGGCCAGCCCGGCCAGGGTGGTCACCATGGTGGTGTCGGCGTCGTTCAGCAGGCCGACGTAGACGGCGCCGTCCTGGTACCGGTCGGCGAGGGCCTTGAGCACCTGACCCCGGTAGTCGGCGTGGACGGCGATGCTGTGCCGGATCTTGGTGTCGCGGACCAGGAAGTACGGGACCGCCGCGGCGTCCAGCGCTTCGGCGACCATCACCAGGTTGCTGTACGCGATGTCGAAGGGCGACTCGGAGTCGATGACCCGGCAGACCTGGCCGCCGTCGCGGACGAGGGTGCGGTCGCGCTTGAGCAGCCGCTCCTCGGCGTCCTTGAAGGCGCGGGTGCGTGCGGTGCCCTGGGGAGCAGGGGCGGCCGCCCGGACGGCTCCGTCGTTCCCGCCGATGAGGGCCTGGGCCGCCGCCCGGGCGGCGCGGTCCCGGGCCCGGCGGCCGGCGGCACGGTCGGCGGCGAGGCCGGCGAGCAGTTCTTCCCAGCCAGCGGTGGCGTCGGCGGAGGCGAAGCGTCCCGCGTGCCCGGCGGCCTCGGCGCCGAGGCCGAGGCGCAGCGGCTCGTCGTCCATGAGGCGCATCAGCCGCTCGGCGAGGAGCTCGGTGTCGTCGGGGGGGACGAGCAGGCCCGTGCGGCCGTCGGCGATCAGCTCGCGCACGACGCCGGGGCAGTCGTGGGCGAGGACCGGGACGCCGGCGGACTGGGCCTCCATGAGGGAGTAGCCGACGGCGTCGGTGGCGGCGGTGTTGAGGGCGATGGACGCCTTGGCCCACTCCTCGGAGGGGTGGGTGGCCTCGCCGACGAGCTGGACGCTGCCGTGCAGGCCGAGCTGGTCGCGGCGGCGGCGCAGGGTGCCGCCGAGCGGGCCGTCGCCGAGGATCCGCAGGGTCCAGGTGGGGTGGAAGGGGGCGACCCGTGCCCAGGCGGAGAGGGCCGTGCCCACGCCGGAGTTCTCCTCCAGGCGGGCGGCGAGGGTGACGATCCGGGTCTGCAGGGTGGAGCGTGGCCGGAAGCCCTCGGGCAGCGAGGGCGGCACGACCTGCAGGCGCGGGGCCGCGGCGCCGAAGGTCTCCTGGTACCACTCCAGCGCGGAGGCGCCGGGCAGTACGACGGCGTCGAAGCCGGCCGTGTGGCGCAGCAGCGGCTCGTTCGCGGTGGCCTCGGCGACCTGGGAGGCGCGCTGCTCCAGATGGACGAGGAGGACGTCGGCGGGGGCGAAGCGGGCGGCGAGGGCCATCAGCCCGGGCGAGGTGGTGACCAGGACGTCGGTGTCGAGCTCGCGTAGGGCGAGCTCGGTCTCGATGTCGGAGAGCCGGTTGAAGGAGTCGTCGAAGCGACGCTCGACGATCTCACTGGGGCGGGCGGCGAGCTCGGCGGAGAAGGCCGCGTCAGGGCCGTCGGGGCGGACGGCTGTCTGCCGCGGTCCGGCGGCCTCGATGAGGAAGGAGACCGGGACGCGACCGTCGTACGGGGTGAAGCGGCGGCGACGGGCCTTGAAGACGCTGAGGACGGCGACCTCGTGCCGGTGGGCGAGTTCGGAGGCCTGGTGGAGCACCGCCCGCTCGGGGTCACCGAGGACATCGACGGCATTCAGGACGAACGTTACTTTCACGGTGTGCGCTTCCTCAGGCCGTCTCATCGACGCGACGGCAGGTGAACCGGAGGTTGCCCGCGGGGGTGTACCGGGGCTCCACCGACATCAGACGGTCCTTCTGCGGCGCCACGACGACCTGGCGCATCGCCAGCACCCGCTGGGGATCACTCAGGTCGTGCAGCAGCCGCGCCACCCGGTGGGGGCGGCGCTCACCGGTGTGCAGCAGTACGTCCCAGTGTTCGCGGCGGTCCGACACCGGGTACATCTCGGCGAGCGGCACCTCCGCCCGCCAGACGCCCGGCTCGGTCTCGGCGAGGCCGGCCGGGATCCGGCGCCCGGAGGCGACGAACTCGCACCACGGCTCCCCGGCCTCCAGGCCGACGAGCCGCACACTGACGTCGATCCGGGCGTGCTGGATGTGCACGTCCACCACCTCGACCCCGGGCACCGCGGGCAGCCTGCGCAGCAGCGCGCTGCCGGTGAGCGAGCGTCCGAACCGGTAGCGGTCGCCGCTGATCGGGGAGGCGGTCATGGGCCGGGTGGTGCCCTGGTAGGTGTGCGGGCTCTCGACCAGCAGCAGCGGATAGCTCCGCCGGGCGCGGCCGGACGAGACCCGCAGCCGCAGGCGGGTCGCGCCGGTCGGCACCGGGACTCCCCCCGCCTCGGCGCCGAGCAGCACGGCGGTGTCGGCGAGGAACCGGCCCGAGCGGTCGCGGTGGACCCGGGCGGGGTACTCGTGAAGCGTCCGGCCGCGGCCGAGGAGGAGCACGGCGTCCTCCACCGGCTGCGCCGAGGCGGGCAGCTCGGCCTGCAGGTTCATGGTCTGCCCGTCGAGCACCGCCGCGTACAGCAGCCGTGCGGAGCGCTTGCCCCGCAGCGGCAGGAAGACCCCGCGCAGCAGCCGCCCGCGCAGCGGCGCCAGTGCGCGGCGCAGCACGGCGCGGCGCACGGCGGCCCGGCGCAGCCGGCCCAGGCGCCTTCGTATCGAGCCCATCAGTCGGCACGTCCTCGTTCGGTCAGTCGGCGGGTGGGGAGCCCCACGGCGTCCGTGCGCTCGTACGGGCTCGGCACCGGGAAGTAGTCGTCGAGGAAGCGCCGCACCATCCGCTCCTGCGCGTCGGGGTCCTCGGGCACGACGGTGTCGTTGATGCAGAAGGTGTCGAAGTCGCGTCGGGCGACCAGCCGGTCGAGGCGCTGCTGGGCCCCCCGGTCGCCGATGTCGATGTAGACGTACCGCAGGTCGCCGACGGTGGCGCGGGCGGAGTGGTACGCGAAGTAGTGGTGCAGCGAGGAGGCGATGGGCACGTCCTGCGGCGAGCGGAAGCGCGCGTGCTGGGTGGTGAAGTGGGCGCGCGGGTAGGTGTGCTCGATCTCGGCGAGGACGGAGCGGCGCAGCGCGTGCGGGGTGTGCTTCATCTTCTGCGAGACGAAGGTGCCGAACTGCTGGGCGATGAGGCCTCGGCTGTTCTTGCCCGCGGCGTTGACCGGGAGGTCGTCGGGGAGGGCGCGGCCGGTCGGGATGAGCGCCTTGGACATGAAGAACTTGCTGAGTCCGTTGGCGTGGAAGAAGTGCCCGAGGTTGATCGGCCGGCCGAAGAACACGTCGTCGTTGAGGTAGAGGAAGTGCTCCGACAGGTCGCGGATGTGGTGGAGCTGGCTCTCGATGGCGTGCGAGTTGAAGGTGGGGAGCGCCGAGGGGTCGGAGAAGATCTCCCGGTGGTCGACGACCCGCAGGCCGGGGTGGTCGAGGTCGAGCCAGCCGGGCACCTGGCCGGCCGTGACCAGGTGGACGGTGCGTACCCAGGGCGCGTACTGGTGGATCGAGCGCAGGGAGTAGCGCAGTTCGTCGCGGCTGGTGAAGCGGGCGTCGTTGGCGGCCTGCTCGTGCAGGGCGGGGCCGCCGGGCGTCGCGAGTCCGAGGAGGCGGCGGGTGCTCTCCTTGGAGTCGCGCCAGACCCGGTCGTCGGCGTCCACCCAGGTGTAGACGACGTCCACCGGGAAGGTGTGGTCCTCGGGCAGCTGGGCGGTGAACTCGGGCAGGGTGCGGGCCCGACCGGTGGTGTACAGGAAGGGGACCGGGCTGAAGAGGGACTGCGGTGCCTCGACGGTGTGCGGGGCGGTGGCGGTCTCGGTGACCACCCTGTTGGGCCGGGGGGCGACGAGTTCGCCGTCCTTCTCGGCCCAGAATTCCAGGTCGCAGCCGTGCTTGGCGCCGAAGACGAGCCGGCCGGTCGGGTCGCAGACGATCCAGGCGATCCGCAGGACCTTCGCGGAGCGCAGCCGGCGCCAGGTGGCGGCGCTCTCGCCGGGGCGCAGGTCGCCGGAGCCGACGCCGACGTAGCCGGGTTCCTGGCCGAAGGCGTACGCGAGGAGGTCCTCGGTCTCCTCGCGGAGCCGGGCGGGGACGGCGACGGCGGGCACGCCCTGGGCGGTGCCCCGGACGCAGAAGTAGTCGATGCCGGCGTCCTCCAGGAGGCCGACGAGGAGGTGGAGGTTGCGGGCGCGGGCGGCCCAGGCGGTGATGCCGGGGACCTCCAGGGCGTGCAGGTGGCGGCCGTCGTCCTGGACCACCCGGACGGTGCCGCGCTCGGTCTCCGTGCCGCTGCGGCGTCCGCCGATGGCACGGGCCACGACGGCGGAGCGGGCGGAGTCGACGCCGGCCAGGGTGCGGGCCACCGACTGGCGCACGGGCTGCGGGATGCCGGAGACGATGCGCCGGCGGGCGCGGGCGGGCACGAGGCTGCGGTACGCGGAGACGAGCGCACTGGACTCGGGGTTGCGAGAGTTCGCCACCGTGTTCAGCCCACCATTTCCACACCCAACGCATGCGGAAGCATGCGCCCGGAACCACACGCGTGTACCGGATCTGATTCAGTCCGGACTCAACGCTGAACTCCGGCCCCCCGAAGTCTCCGGACCTCGGCAGGTCCGGAAGAACGTTTCTCTCGATGCAAGCCACACCAAGTTCGCTCGCACCGGATCTTCACATCCGAGCCACGCCTGAGACAACTTATAGAAGGCTTATTCGACCAGCTGTTATGCAGCTGAGATGTGAACGGGCCTCTTCCGTGCGGCCACCCCTCATCGCACACCCGTCCGATCTTCTGCCTATACTCCACGCTTCCACGCCTGACCAGGATTCGAGGACCCCCAGACGATGAGCCAGGACACCCGCACGCCCGAGGCCGTCGGCGGACGCCGTGGCGCCGCCACTCCCCGCAAGCGCCGCAGGACCGGCCGGATCGTCCTCCTGACGCTCCTGGTCCTGCTCCTCGCCGCGGGCGGCACGCTGTACTGGCTGTACAGCAGCATCGACGGCAACATCAAGGCCGTCGACATCGACAAGGCGCTCGGCGACGACCGTCCGGCGAAGCTGCCCACCAGCGGGCAGAACCTGCTGGTCCTGGGCTCGGACTCGCGCGCCGGCGACAACGGCGACCTGGTCGGCGGCGCGGTCGGCGGAGGCCGCGCCGACACCACGCTCGTGGTGCACATACCCGAGGGCCGCACCGAGGCCGTCGCCGTCAGCATCCCGCGCGACACCCTGGTCACCCGCCCCGAGTGCGTCGGCCGCGACGGGGGCACCGTGCCCTCCAAGAAGCGCGTCATGTTCAACTCCATCTACGCGCAGTACGGCTCCGCCTGCGTCGCCAAGACCGTGGAGTCGATGTCCGGCGTCCGCCTCGACCACTTCATGGAGATCGACTTCTCCGGCTTCAAGGACCTCGTGGACACCATCGGCGGCGTCACCGTCGACGTGAAGCAGCCCATCGACGACAAGCAGTCCGGCCTCCACCTCGAAGCCGGCAAGCAGAAGCTCGACGGCACCCAGTCCCTCGCCTTCGTCCGCACCCGCCACGGCGTCGGCGACGGCTCCGACCTGGGCCGCATCTCCCTCCAGCAGCAGTTCCTCACCTCCCTGCTCGCCGAGGTGAAGAACCAGGACCTGCTGGGCAGCCCCGCCAAGTCCTACAAGATCGCCGACTCGGCGACCAAGGCGCTCACCACCGACTCCGAGCTGGCCTCGCTCACCGCGCTCAGCGACTTCGGCCGCAGCCTCAACGGCGTCGACCCGCAGAACATGGAGACGATCATGCTGCCGGTCGCCTACGACACGATCGACCCCAACCGCGTGGTCGCCTACGAGCCCAACTCCTCCCGGCTGTGGAAGGCGATCCGCGAGGACGCCGAGATCCCGGCCGACGCGAAGAAGTCCCCCGCGACCGGCGGCTGACCCGCACGGTTCTCCCCCGGACACACCCTGTGCCCCGGTCCCCTCCCGAGAGGGGCCGGGGCACCGGTGCGTCCGGCGGGTGCCTTCCGGATCGTGCCGGGCCGATCCGGAAGACCCCGTTCTAGAAGCGAGTCCAGGGGCCCAGGGCGAGGCCCTGCTCGTCCGCCGTCTGCCGGGTGAACACCACTTCCCCGTCCGGCGTCAGGGCGGCGAGGGCCACCCCGCCGTCGAGGCCGGTCGTCAGGGTCGGCGGGGCGAGGACCGGCGGGCCCGAGGGGCTCCAGTACAGGCCCATGTCCTCGCGCTCCGCCATGAAGGCCCCGAGCGAGGTGACCCCGGCCGGGTCGCACTGGGCGACGAGCGTGCACTCGTACCCGTCGATCAGGCACGGGGTGGCCGTCAGCGGACCGGCGCCGACCGCCTGGGCGACCGGCGTGGGCACCAGGCCCCGGCCCGGCGACCAGAGGCAGACCCGGCCGTGGCCGTCCGCGTAGTAGGCCGTCACGTGCCCGGACGGACCGGTCACCGCGGCGAGCGTGCCCCGGACCACCGGGGTCGCCACCGGGACCTCGGCGACCGGCCTGGCCCCCGGCTCGTTCTGGACGTAGCGCAGCAGCCCGCGGTCGGTGGCCGTGTACAGCTCCACCAGGCCCGCGCCGTTCACCGCCGCCACCGGGTCGACGTCGGTGCGGCCGCCCTTCAGGTCCCACCACGGGTGCCAGCCGCCGGCGTCCTTCTGGACCCGGGCGCTCACGCCGCCGCCGCGGTTGCGGACGAAGACGTGGGCGCGGCCCTGGCCGTCCACCGCGAGGGCCGGGTTGCCGAACCACTCGGCCTTGCCGTTGGAGTGGCCGATGGACTTCCACTCCACGTTGGGGCGGCCGGTCTGGAACTGGACGCTGTGCACCAGTTCCACATGGCGCTCCCCCGCCTCCGCGCCGGTGTCGGTGGCCCGGAAGCCCACCAGGTGCACATAGCGGTCGTGGCCCTGCGCGGCCGCCAGGAACGGCAGCAGACCGCCGCCGCCCAGCCCGGCCGGGCCGTCGAACCGGCCGCCGGGGCCCTCGGTCCAGCGAAGGACCTCGCCGTCCCGGGGGACGTACACGCTGAAACGTCCCTCCGCGCCGCGGGCCAGCCAGCCTCCGTGCATTCTCGGGGCGCGCGGGGAGAGGAGGGAGGGGTCGGCGGGGGCCTGGGATGGGTTCACCATGGGAGAATCCAGCGCTCCGGGTCGAGTGGGGACGGTTCGCACCGACTGTATCCGCCCGGCCCGCACGCCCTCCGCTCGCCCGGGGGTTCGGCTCCCGGACCCCCCTGGCCCCGCTCAGGAACGGAGCCGCTCGCCCTCCCGGCCGAGCCGGCTGTGGCTGCGCCCGTAGGCGTAGTACACGACGATGCCGATGACCATCCAGACCGCGAAGCGGAACCAGGTCTCGCCCGGCAGGTTGAGCATCAGCCAGAGGGAGGCGGCGATGGAGACGATCGGCAGGACCGGCACCCACGGGGTGCGGAAGGCGCGGTGCAGGTCGGGGCGGGTGCGGCGGAGGATGATGACGCCGACGGCGACCATCACGAAGGCGAAGAGGGTGCCGATGTTCACCAGCGTCGCCAGCTCGTTGATGCTGGTGAAGCCGGCCACGATCGCAATGATCACGCCGAGCAGGATGGTGGGGCGGTACGGGGTCTTGAAGCGCGGGTGCGTGACCGAGAAGAAGCGGGGCAGCAGCCCGTCGCGGCTCATGGCGAAGAAGACGCGGGTCTGGCCGAGCAGCAGGATGAGGCAGACCGTGGTGAGGCCGACGGCGGCGCCGAAGCTGATCACGCCCGCGTAGAAGGGGTGGCCGGCGGCTTTGAAGGCGTCGGCGAGCGGGGCGCTCACGGACAGCTCGGTGTAGTGCTGCATGCCGGTGACGACCAGGGCGACCGCCACGTACAGCACGGTGCAGATGAGCAGCGAGCCGAGGATGCCGCGGGGCATGTCGCGCTGCGGCACCTTCGTCTCCTCGGCGGCGGTGGCGACCACGTCGAAGCCGATGAAGGCGAAGAAGACGATGGAGGCGGCCGTGAAGATGCCCATGACGCCGAAGTTGGTGGGCTCGTAGCCGAAGAGGAGCTGGACGAGCGGGGAGTCCCAGTTGGAGCCGCCGCCCTCCGGGGTCACGGCCGGCGGGATGAACGGCTTGTAGTTGTCGCCGACGACGAAGAAGAGGCCCGCGACGATCACGATCATGACGACCGTGACCTTGATCGCCACCACGACGGCGGTGATCCGGGCGGAGAGCTTCATGCCGGCGACCAGGATCGCGGTGAGGACCAGGACGAGCAGGAAGGCGAGGATGTCGAAGGTGCCGCCCGCCGCGTCCGGGCCCTCCAGTGAGGCCGGTAGGTGCCAGCCGACGTTGTCCATCAGCGAGCGGACGTAGCCGGACCAGCCGACCGCCACCACCGCCGTGCCGAGCGCGAACTCCAGGACCAGGTCCCAGCCGATGATCCAGGCCGGCAGCTCGCCGATGGAGGCGTACGCGAAGGTGTACGCCGATCCCGCCACCGGCACGGTGGAGGCGAACTCCGCGTAGCAGAGGGCGGCCAGGGCGCAGACGATGCCGGCGGCGACGAAGGCGAGGGCGGTGGCCGGGCCGGCGTTCTCCTTGGCGACCTTGCCGGTCAGCACGAAGATGCCGGTGCCGATGATGACGCCGACGCCGAAGACCGTGAGGTCCCAGGCGGAGAGGGATTTCCGGAGTCCGTGCTCCGGCTCCTCGGTGTCCCTGATGGACTGTTCGACCGACTTCGTCCGGAAAATCCCGGAGTTGGCCCGTGGGGGGCGTTGGTCCGTGCTCACCGTCGTACCTCCGCGTCGTCCGTGACGTCGGGTCTCGTGGCCCCGCGGACGGGGGGCGAGGGGACGCTGCCCGCGGTGGAGCCAGGATGCACGCGAAAGGGCCGGTCGGCACCCGGGAGGGTGAGCCGACCGGCCCAACGGTGACGCGGAGTGATGACCTCCGGAGGCCTACGGAGAGCTACGGAGGGGGAGGTCAGTCGCGGGCGGGCTCCACGGCCTGCCGCGGCGTCTCGTACCGGCCGTCCAGGCGGGAGACCAGGCCGGTGACCTGGCGCGCGATGTCCGGGGCGGTGAGGCCGATCTCGGCCAGGACCTCGCCGCGGGAGGCGTGGTCGAGGAAGACCGGCGGGATGCCGAAGTCACGCAGCGGTACGTCGACGCCGGCGTCGCGCAGCGCCTGGGCGACGGCCGAGCCGACGCCGCCGACCCGGCTGTTGTCCTCGACGGTGACGACGACCCGGTGCTCGGCGGCGAGCGGCGCGAGGGCCTCGTCGACCGGCTTGACCCAGCGGGGGTCGACCACGGTGGTGGAGATGCCCTGCCGGTCGAGGAGGTCGGCGATCTCCAGGCACATGGGCGCCAGGGCGCCCACGGAGACCAGGAGGACGTCCGGCTTGCCGCTGCCGGACTCGCGGAGCACGTCCATGCCGCCGACGCGCCGCAGGGCGGGGACGGCGGGGCCGACCGCGCCCTTGGAGAATCGGACCACGGTGGGCGCGTCGGTGACCTCGACGGCCTCCCGGAGCTGGGCGCGGACCTGGTCCGCGTCGCGCGGGGCGGCGAGCCGCAGACCGGGCACGACCTGCAGGATCGACATGTCCCACATGCCGTTGTGGGAGGCGCCGTCGGTGCCGGTGACGCCGGCCCGGTCGAGGACGAAGGTGACGCCGCACCTGTGCAGGGCCACGTCCATCAGGACCTGGTCGAAGGCGCGGTTGAGGAAGGTCGCGTAGACGGCGAAGACCGGGTGGAGGCCGCCGGTGGCGAGGCCGGCCGCGGAGACCGCGCCGTGCTGCTCGGCGATGCCGACGTCGAAGACCCGCTCGGGGAAGGCCTTGGCGAACTTGTCGAGGCCGACGGGCTGGAGCATGGCCGCGGTGATCGCGACGATGTCCTCGCGCTCCTTGCCGAGCGCGACCATCTCCTCGCCGAAGACGCTGGTCCAGTCGGCCCCGGAGGAGGCGATGGGCAGGCCGGTGTCGGGGTGGATCTTGCCGACGGCGTGGAAGCGGTCGGCCTCGTCCTGGAGCGCGGGCTGGTAGCCGCGGCCCTTCTCGGTCAGGCAGTGGACGATCACCGGGCCGCCGAAGCGCTTGGCGCGGGTGAGCGCGGACTCCAGGGCCTCGATGTCGTGGCCGTCGATGGGGCCGACGTACTTCAGGCCCAGGTCCTCGAACATGCCCTGGGGGGCGATGAAGTCCTTGAGGCCCTTCTTGGCGCCGTGCAGGGTCTCGTAGAGCGGCTTCCCGACGACCGGGGTGCGCTCCAGGATGTCCTTGCCGCGGGCGAGGAAGCGCTCGTAGCCGTCGGTGGTGCGCAGGGTGGCCAGGTGGTTGGCGAGGCCGCCGATGGTGGGGGCGTAGGAGCGCTCGTTGTCGTTGACGACGATGACGAGCGGGCGGTCCTTGGCGGCGGCGATGTTGTTGAGCGCCTCCCAGGCCATGCCGCCGGTGAGCGCGCCGTCGCCGATGACGGCGACGACGTGGTCGTCCTTCTTCAGGATCTGGTTCGCCTTGGCGAGGCCGTCGGCCCAGCCGAGGACGGTCGAGGCGTGCGAGTTCTCGATGACGTCGTGCTCGGACTCCGCCTGCGAGGGGTAGCCGGAGAGGCCGCCCTTCATCTTCAGCTTCGAGAAGTCCTGGCGGCCGGTGAGCAGCTTGTGCACATAGCTCTGGTGGCCGGTGTCGAAGAGGACCTTGTCCTTCGGGGAGTCGAAGACGCGGTGCAGGGCGATGGTCAGTTCGACCACGCCGAGGTTGGGGCCGAGGTGTCCGCCGGTCTTGGAGACGGCGTCGACGAGGAAGGTCCGGACCTCCGCGGCCAGCTGGTCCAGCTGTTCCGGGGAGAGCCGGTCCAGGTCGCGCGGTGTCCTGATACGGGTCAGCAGGGCCACCCGTGCCTCCTTGCGTTCTGAGCTGGTCGAGCTTGCCGATTTTGCCGAGTCTAATGTTCCGTCTTGGATCGTGGGCATCGGGCCAGCCGGAGCGGCATCACCCTCATGGGGGATGTACTGCTCCGGACGCGACGGTGCCCGGCACCGGTTTCCCGGTGCCGGGCGGATGTGGCCCGTGCCTCGGACGCGCCGCGCGGGGCGGCGCGTCGGGCGCGTCGGGCGCGTCAGGCGCGTCCCGCGGACTTCTGGGTCTTGCGGGAGACGGAGTCGATGATCACGGCGATGAGGAGCACCGCGCCGGTGATCATGTACTGGATCGCGTTGGACGACAGGTTGAGCTGGTTGAGGCCCTGGACGATCGACTGGAGCACCAGGATGCCCAGGAGCGCCGACCAGACCTTGCCGCGGCCGCCGAAGAGCGAGGTGCCGCCGATGACCGCCGCGGCGATGCACATCATGAGCTGGTTGCCGCCGCCGAGGGAGCGGTCGGCGCCGCCGGTGGCGGAGGCCAGGAAGAGGCCGCCGACGGCGCCCAGGGTGCCGGAGATCATGAAGACGGAGGTCCGGATCCAGGCGACGTTGATGCCGGCCCGGCGGGCCGCCTCGATGCCGCCGCCGACCGCGAAGACCTGCCGGCCGTAGGTGGTGCGGCGCAGCACGAAGTCGGTGACGAGCAGGATCGCCAGGAAGATCACCAGGGAGAGCGGGAGGCCCTTCTCCTGGTTGAAGCCGTACGCGGCGACCAGGACGAGGGCCGCGAGGACGCCGGTGCGCAGCAGGATCTCGCTGTGCGGGCGGTGCGGCAGCTCGGCGGCCTTGCGGCGGCCGGAGTCGCGCAGCTGGGCGAGGTAGAAGGCGGCGATCACCACGACGGCGAGGCCGTAGGCGGCGGCGACGTCGGAGAAGTAGTACTTGGTGAGGTCGCCGACGAAGCTGCCGATGGGGGTCGGGATGGTGGACCGCTCGCCCATCACCCAGGTCTGGAGTCCGGCCCAGCCGAGGAAGCCGGCGAGGGTGACGACGAAGGCGGGGACGCCGATCTTGGCGAAGACCAGGCCGTGGAAGGCGCCGAGCAGGGTGCCGGAGAGGACGCCGAGGAGGATCGCGAGGGAGTCCGGCAGGTCGGTGGCGAAGACGCCCCAGACGGAGCCCGCGAGGCCGGCGACGGAGCCGACCGCGAGGTCGATCTCGCCGAGCAGCAGCACGAAGACGATGCCGACGGCCATGATGCCGGGGCCGGCCGCGTACAGCATGATCTGGTCGAGGTTGTACGAGGTGATGAAGTTGCCGGTCAGCGCCTGGAAGACGATGCCGATCACGATGAGGCCGACGACGACCGGGAGGGAGCCGATCTCGCCGGAGCGGATCTTGCGCTTGAACTCGTCGGCGTAGCCCTTGAGTCCCTGCTCGCGGACGAGCAGGCGGGGGTCGACGGCGGGGATCGCGGCGGCCTCGGGGGTGCGGGGCTCGGGGACCTCGGCCTTCTCGGTGGCCTGGGGGGTCGTGCTCACTGGGCTGCCTCCGCGGTGCGGGCCTGCCGGCGGGTCACGGCGTTGTCCGTGGCGCCGGTGATCGCGGCGATGATCTCTTCGTGCGTGGTGCCGGCGACCGGGAAGGTGCCGTTGTTGCGGCCGAGGCGCAGCACGGCGACGGTGTCGGCGACCGCCTTCACGTCGGCCATGTTGTGGCTGATGAGGATGACGCCGAGGCCCTGCTCGCGCAGCCGCTCGACGAGGTCGAGGACCTGGGCGGTCTGCTCGACGCCGAGGGCGGCGGTGGGCTCGTCCAGGATCACGATCTTGGGGTCGCCGACCAGGGCGCGGGCGATGGCGACGACCTGCCGCTGGCCGCCGGAGAGGGCGGCGACGGGGATGCGGACGCTGGGGATGCGGATGGAGAGGGTGGACAGGAGGTCCTTGGCGCGCTTCTCCATGGCGACCTCGTCGAGGACGCCGCCCTTCTTGAGCTCGCGGCCGAGGAAGAGGTTGGCGACGACGTCGAGGTTGTCGCAGAGGGCGAGGTCCTGGTAGACGGTGGCCACGCCGAGGGCCTGCGAGTCCTGCGGGCGGGAGATCCCGACCGGGCGGCCCTCCCACTCGATGACGCCCTCGTCGATGGGGTGGACGCCGGCGATCGTCTTGACCAGGGTGGACTTTCCGGCGCCGTTGTCGCCGACCAGGGCGACGACTTCGCCGGCATGGACTTCGAGGTCGACACCGGAGAGGACCTGGACCGCTCCGAATCGCTTGAAGATCCCGCGCAACGCCAGGACAGGCGTCTGGGACACGTGAACCAACTCCTTCGCCGCCCGTGCGGAGGGCGGCGGCATGTCGCGCCGTGCGGCGGCGCCGAGTTCGAGGGGGGCTGTGCTCGTCCGGCCCCGGACCGACAGCGGGGTCTGGGTCGGCCGGGGCCGGACGGGTCTGGGGGCGGAGGGCGCCGCGTCACGGGGACGGGCGCGGTCCGCGTCCTGCCGGGGCTGACGGTCCGGCAGGGAGGGTGCGGGGCCCGGGAGCCGGAGCGTCCCGGACCCCTGCGGGGCCTACTTGATGCCCAGCTCGGCGCACTTGGCGGCGAGGTCCGCG
This sequence comes from Streptomyces sp. R302, assembly GCF_012927245.1. GTDB lineage: Bacteria > Actinomycetota > Actinomycetes > Streptomycetales > Streptomycetaceae > Streptomyces. Next base: position 155,207 of record NZ_JABBGE010000004.1, on the reverse strand, counting down.
GAGCAGATGTCGGCGGCGGCGTAGATGCCGTCCTTGATCACCGTGGACTGGATGTTGGTCTTGTCGACGACCACCGGGGCGAAGAGGGTGGACTTCACGCCGTCCGTCTCGCCCTGGGCGCCGAGGTCCTTGCCCTGGAGCAGGTTGACCGAGAACTTGGCGGCCTCGGGAGCCAGCTGCAGCGGGCTCTTGTAGATGGTGAAGGTCTGGGTGCCGGCGACGATGCGCTGGATGCCCGCGACCTCGGCGTCCTGGCCGCCGACCGGGATGCCCTTGATGCCGGCGTTCTCCAGGGAGGTGACGATGCCGCCCGCCATGCCGTCGTTGGCGGAGTAGACGGCGCCGATCTTGTCCTTGCCGAGGGAGGAGATGGCGGCGGCCATCTTCTCGCCCGCGATCTTCGGGTCCCACTCGCCGGAGGCCTCGTAGGCGATCTTGCCGACCTTGCCGTCGAGCGCGGCGTGGGCGCCCTTCTTGAAGAGACCGGCGTTCGGGTCCTTCTCGTCGCCGTTGATCATGACGATCTGGGCGGTGGCGGCCTTGGCGCCGAGGGCGGAGATCAGGGCCTGGCCCTGGAGCTCGCCGACCTTGTTGTTGTCGTGGCTGACGTAGGCGTCGGCGCCCTCGATCGCGCGGTCGTACGCGACGACCTTGACGCCCTTGCCCTGCGCCTCCTTGACCCAGGCGGCGGCCTTGGCGGAGTCGACCGGGTCGAGCGCGATGACCTTCACGCCGTCGGCGACGAGCTGGTCGAACTGCTGCTTCTGCTTCACGACGTCGGAGACGGCGTTGTTGTAGACGACCTCGCAGGCGTCGCAGGCGGCCTTGACGGCCTTCTCGAACTGCGGCTTGTCCAGCGACTCGTACCGCGCGGTCTTGTTCTCCGGGAGGAGCAGACCGATCTTGGTCGAGCTGCCCTTCTCCTCGCTGTCACCACCGCCGGCCTGGCCGCAGGCGGAGAGCGCGAGGGCCATCGAGACCGCGGCCGAGCCTATGACGACGCGACGAGTCATTGCGTTCATGTGGGGTTGCCTCCCTGACGAGGCCGCGACGGTGCGGCCGAGGTGTCACGAAGTCAACTCGGCCGCAACACCGTCGTCAAGAAGTGAAAACTTAACGAGATGACAACGGTGGTTAGCGTTCTCTAAGTGAACGCGGGCACGGAGGCCGGAGCGGCCGTCTGAAATGCCCCTTCCGCCCCGTTGAGGAGCGTGGAGTCGCCCATCTCGCTCAGCACCAGGGCCAGCGCCCCCAGGACCTCGGCCCGGCCGCCCAGAGCCCCCTGGACCAGGGAGAGCCTGCGGGCGGCGCTGGGGATCGCGTACCGGCCCACCGAGTCCCGGATGGGGGCGAGCACCAGCTCGCCCGCCTCGGCGAGGTCGCCGCCGAGCACGACCCGGCTCGGGTTCAGGAGATTGCAGAGGTTGGCGACGCCGCTGCCGATGTGGCGGCCCACGTCGGCGATGACCCGCCGGCAGCCCGGGTCGCCCTCGCGGGCCAGCTGCACCACCCGCTCCATGGTGAGGTCGGGGCCGTGGCTCGGCTGGAGCAGCGGCAGCACGTACCGGGCGGCGGTGAAGGTCTCCAGGCAGCCGCGGTTGCCGCAGCGGCAGACCGGGCCCGACTCGTCGAGGGTGATGTGGCCGATCTCGCCGGCCGTGCCGCCCGGGCCCCGGTAGACCCGCCCGTCGATCACAAGTCCGGCGCCGACACCGCTCGCCACCTTGATGTACGCCAGGTCCTTCACGCCCCGGCCGCTCCCCCACACCAGCTCGCCGAGCGCGCCCAGGTTGGCGTCGTTGTCGACGTGGACGGGGACCCCGAGCCGGGCGGACAGCTCCTCGGCGGGGTTGATCCCGCTCCACCCCGGCAGGATCGAGGTCGAGCCGAGCGTCCCGGAGGCGACGTCGATGGGGCCCGGCACGCCGAGACCGACGCCGATCACCTTGTCGCGGCCGATGCCGGTGGCGTCGATCAGCCGGTTGACCAGCTGTTCCGCCCGGTCGAAGCCCTCCGCGGCGGAGGCGTCCACGTCGAGCGGCTCGGCCTCCTCGGCGAGCACCTGGTGGGCGAGGTTGCCCACCGCGACCCTGAGGTGGGTGTGGCCGAAGTCGACGCCGATGACGATGCCGGCGTCGCCGGAGAGCGAGACGCTGCGGGCCCGCCGGCCGCCCGCCGAGGTGGGCGTCACCTCGACCGTGCCACCGTCCTTCAGCTCCCGGACGATGTTGGAGACCGTCGCTGCCGACAGCCCCGTCGCCCGGGCGATCTCCGCCTGGGTCAGCGAACCGGCCATCCGGACCGCCCGGACGACCCGCTCCAGATTGGCCCTGTGCAGAGACGTCTGCGACCCCGGAGTCTCCATCGACTCTCTCACTCCCACCGTTATCTCCAACATGTGAACTCTAAGGGGACGCTTTCCGCTTCGCTTCCGTCAAGACCCGGAACAGCGGCAGGGGGGCATGCGAAGGCCCCCGCACGCGTGCGTGCGGGGGCCTTCGCGCCTTCGGGGAGGGGGTTCGCGCTACTTCACGGCTCCGGCCGTGAGACCGGCCACCACCTGGCGCTGGAAGACGATGTACGCGGCGAGCACCGGCAGCATCGCCATCACCAGGCCGGCGAAGAGACCGGACCAGTCGCCCTTGTAGCCCTGGCTGACCGCGAGCTGCACCAGACCCTGGGAGAGCACCTTGTTGTCGGGGTCGGTGTTGAGCACCGTCGGCAGCAGGTACTGGTTCCACTGGCCGAGGAAGTTGAAGATGCCGACGCTGACCAGGCCCGGCTTGGCCATCGGCAGCATCACCTGGAAGAAGGTGCGGGTGTGCGAGGCCCCGTCGATGAAGGCCGCCTCCGCCACCGAGGTCGGCAGCGTCCGGAAGAAGGCGGTCAGGAAGAAGACGGTGAAGGGCAGCGAGTACGCGATGTAGACCAGGATCAGGCCGTGGATCGTGTTCAGCAGCGCCATGTTCTGCATCACGTAGAACAGCGGCACGAGCGCCAGGATGATCGGGAAGCTCATCCCGCCGATGAAGAGGAAGTAGAGGAAGCGGTTCCCGGGGAACTCGAAGCGGGCCAGCACGTACGCCGCCATCGAGCCGAACAGCAGGGTGCCGACGAGCGAGCCGCCGACCACCAGGACCGTGTTCAGGAAGTACTCGCTCATGTGCGCCTGGGTCCAGGCGCGCGACCAGTTCTCGACGTGCAGCGCGTCCGGCAGCGACCAGGGGGAGGTGAAGATCGCCCGGTCGGTCTTGAAGGAGGTCATGACCGCCCAGAGCAGCGGCAGCACCACCATGATCGCCCAGATGATCAGCACGCCGTGCGAGAAGACGTTGAGGACGCCGCCCTCGCGCTTGGTGTCGACCGGGGCCGCGGTCTTGCGGACGACGGGGATCCGGTCGGTGCGGAGGGCCGGGATCCGCTCGTCGTCGGCGGGCGGGGTGTCGGTGGTCTTCATCAGAACTCCAGCCGCTCGCGCCGGCCCAGCTTCATCACGACCGCCGCGAAGGCGAGCGTGACGAGGAGGAGCGCGACGCCGATGGTCGTGGCGTAGGCGGCCTGACCGTCCCGGAACGCCTTCTGGTACACGTACAGCGGCAGGACGATGGTCGAGTAGTCGGGGCCGCCGCCGCTCGGCCCGACGGTCATGATCTGCACCACCGCGAAGGACTCCGCGCCGAGCGCGAGGATGCCCATGTAGATCCACCCCGACTGCACGGTGTCCCACAGCAGCGGCAGGGTGATCCGGAAGAAGGTGGTGAAGCGGTTGGCGCCGTCGAGGAGCGCGGCCTCGTAGAAGTCGCGCGGAATGGACGCCATGCCCGCCGAGAAGAGCACCACGAAGAAGCCGACCGTCGACCAGACGAGGACGATCATCACGCAGATCAGGGCGAGGTCCGGGTCACCGAGCCAGTCCGGCTGGACGCCGCCGAGGCCGATCGCCCTGAGGAACGAGTTGATGGCCCCGCTGTTCGGGTTGTACGCGAACTGGAAGAGCAGCGCCACGATCACGATCGACAGCACCTGCGGGAAGAAATAGACGATCTTGTAGAAGGACGAGCCGCGGACGCCCGTGACCGCCGCGCCCTTCCGCCGCCGGCCCCCGACATTCAGCATGAACGCCAGGAAGAGCGCGAATCCGACCGTCACCAGGGGAAGGACGACCGCGAAGGTCAGGCTGTGCTGGAGCGATTTCCAGAAGATCTCGTCGTCGAGCAGTCTCGTGTAGTTGTCGAGACCGACGAACCCGAATTCGGGACTCAGACCGCTCCAGTCCGTGAGCGAGTAGTAGATGGACTGGATGAACGGCCAGATGACGAAGAGCGCGTAGAGCGCCAGGGGGACCACCAGGAACCCCACGATGAAACGGTACTTGCCGTGCTGCATTCCGAACCGACCCCGATCTCCGGCGAAGGACGCGCGCCGCGGCGCCGCGCGCCGAGGGGCCGGGGCCCGCTCCCGGTCGGCGGGAAGGGGCCCCGGCACTGCTCACTGGTGCTTGTAGTGCTTGATGCTCGGGTCCTTGGCCGCCTCGTCGGCGAACTTCTGGATCTTCTTGATCGTCTCCGCGGGGGTGGCGCGGCCGGCCATCATCTCGCCGATGCCGGCGACGCCGATCTTCTCCTTCTGGAGCGCCACGTACCAGTCCTGGAGGCGGGGGTTGACCACGTTCGCGCCGGCCTTCTCCAGGGCCGCCACGCCGGACTTGAGGCCCGGGGAGAGCTCGATGCCGGAGGTGCCGCCGTTGAGCGCGCTGAGCGACTTCACGGACTGGGTGAAGCTCTTGGAGGAGGCCTCGCTGAGCATGATGCGCAGCTGCTCCATGGCGGCCTCGGGGTTCTTCGCCTTCGCCGGGACGATGAAGGGCTCGCCGCCGGCCGCCCAGATGGTGCCGAACGGCAGCTTGTCGGAGGAGTCCAGACCGGTCGGGGCGGAGACGGCGAGGCCGAAGTCGGCCGGCATGGTCTTCGCCGCCTCGTTCTCGACCCAGGAGCCGTTCGGGATGAAGAGGGCCTTGCCCTCGGTCCAGGCGGTCTGCGACTGGATGTGGTCGAGGCCGGGGGTGCCCTGGAGGATGTAGCCCTTCTTGAAGAGCTCGTAGTACGCCTCGAAGCAGGCCTTGACGGCCGGGTGCTCCCAGGCCTTCGGCTCCAGGTTGTCGATGGCGTCCAGGACCTCGCGGCCGCCGACCTTCCCGATCATCGGGTAGAGCGAGAAGGGGAGGTAGTACGGGTGCTTGCCCGCGTACGTCCAGGGCGCGATGCCCTTCTTCTTGGCCTTCTCGCAGACGGCCAGCATCTCGTCCCAGGTCTCGGGGTACTTCGCGTCCAGCGAGTCGAGCGCCTTCTGCGAGTACCACACGCCGTAGACGGTGTAGGCGTAGTTGAGCATCCAGCAGGGCTCGCCGTCGAACTGGCCCATCTCGATGATGCCGGGGCGCAGGGTGTCGCGGACCTTCTTCGACGGGTCGTCGACCGAGGGCGCGTCGAGGAGCGGGGTGAGGTCGGTCAGCTGCTTCTGGCCGACGAGGACGCCCATGTCCATCTGCTCGGCGCCCGAGTTGTCGATCAGGTCCGGCGGGGTGCCGCCGTTGAACCGCGGCTGGAGCTCGGTGGTGATCTTCTGCGTCGGGGTGAACTTGACCTTGGCCTTCGGGTAGTTGGCCTCGAAGAGCTTGATCGCGTCCTTGGCGTACTGCTGGCCGAAACCGCCGTCGAAGAGGACGAAGTCGAACTCGGCGGACTCGTTGACCCCGAGCGGGTTCTTCTCGGACTTGACGCCCTTCTCGACCTTCTCGTTGCTCTCGCCGCCACCGCTGGCGCAGGCGGAGAGGAAGCCCATGGCCGGGACGGAGATCAGACCGACAGCGGCGGAGCGCTTGATCAGGTCGCGACGGCCGAGGCCGCCCTCGTTCGACTGGGCGGAGGTGGATCCCATGCTCAAGTCCTCGCCTTCATTCAGGACTCAGGCGGTGTACCGGTCGCCCGTACTTCGTCTCGCCCACGGGCGAAGGGCCCCGCCACCGCGGTCATTTGCAGCTGGGTCGTGCAGGCGTCGGGCCGTCGCCGGAGGATTCCGACGGGCTGGACGCCGACAGGTATAGTCCACTTCCCTCGGCGGGAGCAAGATCGAAAGCAGCATTCGTCAGGCATCTTTCCCGAGTTGAGACCTCGGGGTTTTCGCGTTCACAAGATGAATGGTCCAATCGAAAAGCGGCGAAACGGACCGCCTCGGAAGAAAGTCAGGTCGGCCGGAACCGCACGGACACGGACATCGTCTTCCTGTCATGTACGGAGCCACTGCCGGGCGGCGGAAACGGGGGAAAACCCGCCGAACCAGGCCGAGTTCGGTGGTGCTACGTGCGCTTCCGTTCCCGAATCTGATCTGGAGATCACGTGGCCAAGACTTCTGGCCTGAACCGCACGGGCACGCTCGCCCGTGTCACTGTCGCCGCGGTGACCGCCGCCCTGGTGGGCACCACGACCGCCGCGGTGGCGGCGGAGCCGGCTCCGGCCTTCAAGCCGGCCGCGCAGGCGGACCTCGCGTCCGCCTCCACCGCCACCGCGACCGCGGCATCCGCGACCGCGGCCTCCGGTGCGGCACTCAACAACCTCTACGGCGTGCAGAGCAACGGCGACGTCATCGGCTACACCCCCGTCGGCGGCGGCGCCATCCAGCGCATCGCCGGCAAGGCCGGCACGGGCTGGACCGGGTACAAGAACTTCACCCAGGCGGACGCCGACGGCCAGCGTGAGTCGGACGGCTGGTACCACGCCGACGGCTGGTACGCCATCAACAGCGCGGGCCGGCTGCACTACGCGGGCGGCGGCCCGGTCCGCGACCTCGGTGGCGGCTGGAACATCTACAACAAGGTCTTCTCGGCCGGCAACACCGGTGGCGCCGCCCCGGACGACATCCTCGCCCGCGACAGCGCCGGTGTGCTCTGGCACTACCTGGGCTACGGCAACGCGGCGCTGACCCGGCGCGTCCGGGTCGGCGGGGGCTGGAACACCTACAACCAGATCGCCGGCAAGGGCGACGTGACCGGTGACGGCCGGGCCGACATCGTCGCCCGCGACCGCAGCGGCGTCCTGTGGCTGTACAAGGGCACCGGAAGCCGCACGGCGCCCTTCTCCGGCCGCATCCGCGTGGGCGGGGGCTGGAACACGTACAACTACATCTTCTCCCCCGGCGACCTGACCGGCGACGGCCGCGCGGACCTGGTGGGCCGTGACGGCTCCGGTGCACTGTGGCTGTACAAGGGCCGGGGCAGCTCCTCCGCCCCGTACACGGCCCGGGTGAAGATCGGCACGTCGGGCTGGAACGGCTTCCGCGCGATGTTCTGATCGACTCCTTGAACGCCGGAAGGGCCCCGCTCCTCGTGACGAGGAGCGGGGCCCTTCCCGTGGTCCGCCCGGCGGCGGCGCGCGTCAGGCGGTGCGGGGGCGGCTCACTCGATCAACTCCACCAGGTGAGCCGACAGTTCCGTGATCGTGGGGTGGTCGAAGCTGTAGGTCGGGGTGAGGCGGATGTCCAGGTCCTGACGGAGGCGGCTGCGCAGGCGCAGGCCGAGGAGGGAGTCCAGGCCCAGCTCGATGAAGGGGGCTTCGGTGTCGAGGCCGCCGGGTTGCTCTCCCAGCAGGGTCGCGACGGCGCCGGCCACGTAGTCGGTCATCCGGGCGGCACGCTGCCAGGGCCGGAGCGCGCGCAGCTCCGCGGCCACGGCGCCGGCGGCCGCCGGGACGGCGCCCTCGGCCGGCGGGGTGGTGGTGAGCCGGCGGGCGAAGGCGACGGGGTCGGCGTCGGCGAGCGGTCCGTGCAGGTGGGCGGCGAGCGTGGTGTCGGGTGCGGCGGCGAGCACGTGGTCGAGCACGGACATGCCCTGCTCGGGGCTGAGCTCGCCGAGACCCCGGCTGGTGCTCCTGGGCCGTTCGCCGAGGGCGGTGTGCATGCCGCCCCCGGACCAAGGGCCCCACTGGACCGAGGCCGCCCGCTGCCCGCGCGCCCGGCGGCCCGCCGCGACGGCGTCCATCGCGGCGTTCGCGGCGGCGTAGGCCGCCTGGGCCGGGGCGCCCAGCGTCGCGGTGACGGACGAGAAGCAGACGAAGAAGTCGAGGTCGAGCCGCTCCGTGAGCCGGTCCAGGTGCCGGGTGCCGTCGAGCTTGGGAGCCAGCACCCGGGCCAGCGCCTCGGGGGTGAGGTTGACCAGGGTCGCGTCGTCGAGCACTCCGGCCGCGTGCACGATGCCGCGTACCGGCGGATAGGCGCTCGCCAGATATGTGAACAGGGATTCGAGTTGCGCGGGGTCGGTGACGTCCACCTGGGCCCTCAGCAGATCGAGTCCGTCGGCACGCAGCTCCTCGAGGATCGTCTCGCCGATGCCGGCGCCGCCCGCCGACCGGCCGAGCGCCACCAGGTGACGGGCGCCCCGTTCGTACAGCCGGCGCAGCGCCCGGGCACCGAGCGCACCCGCGCCGCCGGTGACCAGGTACGTCGCGTCGGGGTCCAGGCGCGGCAGGGCGGGCTGCCCGGTGACCGGAGCGATCCGGGCGAGCAGCCGGACGCCGTCACGGTGGGCGACCTCCGGATCGGCACCGCCGACCAGGTCGGCCACCAGACCGGCGTCGACCGGACCGCCGTCCGTGTCCACACAGTGGATCGCCGTCTCGGTGAGTTCGGTGCGCGCGCTACGGGCCAGGCCCCACAGCGCCGCGTGCGCGGGATCGGGGGCGGCGTCGGCGTCGGCGTCGGTGGACTGGGCACGGGTGGTCAGCAGGACCAGGCGGCGCGGCGCGGCGCTGCTGCCGTCCGCGTAGCCGCGCAGCAGGGCGGCCACGGTGGCGACGCAGTCGGGCAGGCCGGCCGGTGCCGGATCCACGGTCGGGTCGGGGACGAGGACGACCCCCGCGGCGAGGGTGCCGGGCGTCCCGCTCGGCGGTGCCTCGCCGGGTGCCCTCAGCTCGCAGGAGCCCGTGTGGGCGCGGATCGCTTGCGCGAGGCGTACGGCGACCGGGGTGTCGGGGGAGCCCAACACCGTCCAGGACAGGTCCGAGGGGGTCTCGGCGAGGGGTCCCGCGGCCGGCTCCCAGACCGTGCGGCCGTGGAAGAGCGTCCCGTCGGTGGTCGGCACGGCCTCGGGTGTCGCCGTCGGCGCGGCCTCGGGTGTCACGGTCCCCGCGGCCGGGACCGGGTCGATCCAGTAGCGCTCGCGGATCCGGTGCGAGGTCGGGAGGAGCACCCGCCGTCCGGAGCCGGGCGCGCCGAACCGGGAGGTGTCGACCGGCGTGCCGAGGGCGTGGAGCCGGGCGGCCGCCTGCGCGAGCGCCTCGGCCGTGTCCCTGCGGCGCTGCACGGAGGGGACGAAGGCCGCGTCGGCTCCGGAGCTCCGCCCGTGGCCGCTGAGCACGGCGGCGGGGCCGATCTCCAGGAACAGGCGGTGGCCGCCGAGCAGCGACTTCAGCGCGTCCCCGAACCGTACGGTCTCGCGCACCTGGCGCACCCAGTACGCCGGGTCGGCGACGGACAGCTCCGCGCCGCCGGCCATCGAGGAGACGAACGGCACCGTGGGCTCGCGGAACCGGACCCCCTCGGCGGCGCGCTCGAACTCCTCGCGCATCGGGTCGAGGGCGCTGGTGTGGAACGCGTGCGTGGTGCCGACGGCGGTGGTGACGGTCTCCGTCCCGAGTTCGGCGGTGATCTTGGCGAGCGCGTCCGGGGACCCGCCGAGCACGACCGCGCGCTCGCCGTTGACCACGGCGATCTCGGCGGGCACGGCGCTGCGGACGAGGACGTCACGCACCCGCTCCTCGGTCTCCATCACGGCCAGCAGCGAGCCGGCCGGGCAGAGCTCGTCCATCAGCCGGCCGCGCGCCGTCACCAGCCGCAGCGCGTCCGGCAGGTCGAGGACCCCGGCCGCGCAGGCGGCGGCGTACTCGCCGAGGCTGTGGCCGAGCACGGCGGCGGGGCGGATCCCGGCCGAGGTCCACACGCCGGTGAGCGCGTACTGGAAGCAGAACAGCCCCAGCTGGGCCCAGCGCGCCTCGGTGTGCAGGGCCGGGGCGTCGGTGCGCAGCAGCTCCAGCAGTGCGGGGCCCGCCTCTCCGAGTTCCCGCAGACACTCGTCCAGCCCGGACCGGAAGGCCGGCACCCGCTGGTAGAGGCTCCAGGCGGTCTCGGCGAGTGCGCCGCCCTGGCCGCTGAAGAGGAAGACGGGCTGCTGGTCCCCCGTCGGCGACGCGGCCCGGTCCGCCGTCACGTCGTGGCGCGCCAGGGTACGCAAGCGCTCCACCAGGGTGTCCGCGTCGGGCGCGGCCACGGCGGTGCGGTGGGCGAACGCGGGCCGGGCCGTCCGGGCGGTGGCACAGACGTCGGCCAGGTCCTGCTCGGTGGCGGCCACGTGGTCGGCATAGGCCTCGGCCTGCTGACGCAGCCCCTCCGGGCTGCGTGCCGACAGGGTGAGCAGGTAGGGGCCGTCGTCCTTCCGCGCGGCGGGCCGCTCGGGCGCGGCGGCGAGCACCACGTGCGCGTTGGTGCCGCCGCCGCCGAACGAGCTGATCCCGGCGAGGCGTTCGGACCGGTCCTGGATCCACGGGGTGTTCTCGGAGACCACGAAGAAGGGTGAACTGTCCAGCCGCAGCGCCGGGTTCGGGGTGGTGAAGTTCAGCGTGGCCGGGATCAGGCCGTGTTCCAGCGCCATGGCCGCCTTCATCAGCCCGGGCAGGCCGGCCGCGGTGTCCAGGTGGCCGATGTTGGACTTCACCGAGCCCAGGCCGATGTGCCCGCCGGTACCGGCGCCGAACACCTGGGTGAGCGCGCTGACTTCGATGGCGTCGCCGAGTGAGGTGCCGGTGCCGTGCGCCTCCAGGTATCCGATGTCGTCCGGTGTGATCCCGGCCATCCGGTGCGCCGTGCGGATCACGTCGGCCTGGCCCTCGGCGCTGGGGGCCAGGTAGCCGGCCCGGAGAGCGCCGTCGTTGTTGACCGCGCTGCCCTTGATGACCGCGCAGATCGGGTCGCCGTCGGCCAGCGCGTCCTGCAGGCGGCGCAGCAGGACGACGCCCGCGCCGCTGCCGCCCACGGTGCCGCGTGCCGCCGCGTCGAACGGGCGGCACACGCCGTCCGGGGACAGGAAGCCGCCTTCCTCGTACACGTAGCCGCGGCGCAGCGGGAAGTGCACCCCGGCCGCACCGGCGAGCGCCATGTCGGTCTCTCCGGTGAGCAGCGACTGGCAGGCCAGATGGAGCGCCACCAGGCCGGTGGAGCAGGCGGTCTGCACACCGACGCTCGGTCCGCGGAGGCCGAGGCGGTGCGAGACGCGGGTGCAGAGGTGGTCGCTCTGGGTGGCGATGAACGCCTGGAGCGGGGCGAGTTCGGTGAGCAGGCCGGAGCTGCGGGCCAGGTTCTCGCTGAAGTAGGAGCTGAGTCCGTTGCCCGCGTACAGGGCCATGCCCGCGCCGCCGAAGCAGCCGATCCTCGCGTCGCCGAGCCGCTGCGGGTCGTACCCGGCCCGTTCGAGGGCGTCCCAGACGCACTCGAGGAAGAGCCGGTGCTGGGGGTCGGTGATCCGCGCCTCGGCGGGCGGGATGCGGAACAGCCCGGGGTCGAAGTCCTCGGCGCCGTCCAGGTAGCCGGCGGACGGCACGTAGTCGGGGTGGCGCACCAGGTCGGGGGCGACGCCGGCGGCGAGGAGTTCGTCGGGGGTGAAGGTGCGGATCGAGGAGACCCCGCCGGTGAGGTTGGTCCAGAACTGCTCGGGCGTGTTCGCGCCCGGGAACCGGCAGGCCATGCCGATGATCGCGACGTCACGTCCGGAATCGGTGGTGCTCATCGGACGGCCTCCGTTTCCGTGCGGACGGTGCCCGGCCGGCCGAACCGGTCGGAGCGGCGGCGCGGCGCGGCCGGTTCGGGTTGTCCGGCCCCGTCTCCCCCGCCGCCGGTTCCGCGCAGGCGTTCCAGGTGTGCGGCGAGGGCGGCCACCGTCGGATGGGCGAAGAAGTCGGAGATCTCCACCCGGGTGTCGAGCTTCTTCTCGATCAGGAGCTGTACCCGGGGCAGTTGCAGGGACCGCGCGCCCAGGTCGAAGAACCCCGCGTCGTAGGGGACTTCGGGTGCGGCGAGGACCTCCTGCCAGATGCCGGCGAGCGTGGCGAGGGTCTCCCGGTCGGCGCCCTCGCGCGAGCCCGTGCCCGTCGGGTCGGCGACGGCCGCCACCGCGACCGGTGCGCCGCGCAGATCGTCGACGAGGAGCTCGCCGGTGTCGGCGAGCAGCGGTAGGCAGCGGACCTCTAGCCGGTCCAGCGGTGCGGTCGGCAGGTCGACGCGGGCCAGGATGAACGGGTTGGTCGGTTCGAGGCCGATCACGGTGTGGCCGACGGGCAGCCGCACGGCGGTGTCGAAGGCGCGCAGCGCGGCCTCAACGGTGAGCACCCGGTAGCCGCGCGAGCGGACCAGTTCGTCGTCCTCGCTGCCCGCGCTCATGCCGGTCGACTGCCAGCGGGACCAGGACAGCAGGTGCACCGGCACGCCCTGGGCGCCCAGTCGGGCGGCCCAGGCGTCGAGGAAGGCGTTGGCCGCGCCGTAGCCGGCCACCTGGGCGCCGCCGAAGATCGCGTTGACCGAGGAGAAGGCGACGACGGAGCCCTTCCGCTCGGCGATCAGCCGGCCCAGCAGCAGGGCGGGTTCGACCTTGGCGGCGAGCACCTCGCGCAGCCGCTCCGGCGTGAGCTCGGCGACCGGGACGCCGTCCATCAGCCCGGCCAGGTGCACGGCACCGGCGACCGGCAGGTTCCAGTCCGCCTCGACCTCCGCGAGCGCGGCGCGCAGCCCGTCCTCGTCGCCGTTGTCGACAGCGAGGTAGCGGACCCGGCCGACCTGTTCGAGCTCGCGCAGCCGGCGCCGGCGGGCGTCGAGCGTGCCCCCGTCGCCCTGCGGGGCGCTCGGCTCCGGCAGCGGGGTGCGGCCGAGCAGGACGAGCGAGCAGCCGGTGGTGGCGAGGAGATGACGGCAGACCTCGAAGCCGACGCCGCCGAGGCCACCGGTGACGAGGTAGGCGGCGTCCCGCCGGAAGAGTGCCGACGGCCCGTCCGTGACGGGCGCGGCCCCGGACGCAGAGGCGGACGCAGAGGCGGACGCGGACCCGGACTCGGACGCGGCCCCGGACGCAGAGGCGGACGCGGACCCGGACTCGGACGCGGGCTCGGAACCGGACGCGGACCCGGACTCGGACGCGGGCTCGGAACCGGACGCGGACCCGGACGCGGGCTCGGAACCGGACTCGGAACCGGGCTCGGGCTGGCCGGTGATCCACAGCTCGCGCCGCACACCGCCCCGGTAGGAGACCACCGCGCCGACCGCCTCGCCGAGCAGTTCGCCGTCCGCGGCCCGCTCGTCACCGGGTTCGGCGTCGATCAACCGCACCCGCAGCCAGGGCAGTTCGGCGTCGAGGCTGGGGGCGAGGCCCGCGAGCGGGCTCAGCGCGAGGTCCGGGACGTCGTCGGCGGTGACCGCGCACAGGCCGGCGCCGAGCAGGGTGAGCCGGATCGGACCGCGCGGCCCCAGCTCGTCCAGTGCGCGGACCACCAGCAGGACCTGCTCGATCGCGGCGGCCTGACGCCCGATCAAGGTGCGCGCGTCCTCCGGCCGCGGCTCGGCCGGGAAGGCGAGCACGACCTCGCCGGGCAGCCGGGTACCGTCCGCGCCGTCGGCCAGGAACGCGCCGACCGCGCCGATCGTGGGCGCGACGGTGACGAGTCGGGGGTCCATGGGGTCCACCTGCCGGTCGTCGTCCCAGACGCCGAAGGCGCAGCGGTGCCCGTGGGCGTTCAGCAGGGCACGCAGTCGTCCGCCGGTCGCGGCGTCCGCGCCCAGCACCACGATCCGCGCGCTGTCGACGTCACGGGTTCGGGGCGCGGTGGGACGGGCCGCCCGGACGCGCCACCGGGGGCGGGCCAGCCACACCCCGGCGGGTTCGGCCGCCGCGCCGCGCGCCAGCCGGTCGTCGAACTCCCCCGCGTGCAGCCGTGCGGCGAGCACCGCACGGCGGATCTTGCCGATGGAGGTCTTGGGGATCTCCTCGGGCCGCACCTGGATGACGTGCCGGGGCGGGAAGCCGTAGTGCTCCAGCACCCGGCGGCGTACGTCGGCGCGCACCGCCTCCGCCTGCTGGCCGGGCCGCGGGCTGTAGAAGACGGCGATCTCGTCGGTGGCGGCGTTGTCGGGGCGGTAGCAGACCGCGGCGGTGAAGCTCTCGAGCACCCGGTCGGAGCGCTCGACCACGGCCTCCACCTCGGTCGAGGGGATGCTGATGCCGTTGACGCGGATGACGTCCTTGGAGCGGCCGACGATGGTCAGCGACCCGGCGGCGATCACGGCGCGGTCGCCGGTGCGGAACCAGCCGTCGGGCGCGAAGGACTCGGCGTTGGCCTTGTCGTTGTTGTGGTAGCCGCGGGTGACCATGGTGCCGGTGACCTCCAGGTCGCCGGTCTCGCCCTCGACGGCGGTCGAGCCGTCGGGCCGGACGATGCGCACCGACAGGCCGGGGAACGGGCCGCCGACCGGCACGGGACCGAGCAGTGAGCCCACCGTGCCGGAGAAGTCCTGGTCCGCGGTGACCACGGAGCAGGTCTCGGACATGCCCCAGGCGGGCTGCACGGTGTGGTCCCGCAGCCCGAACGGGGCGAGCACGGCGAGGAACTGGCGTACCTGCTCGGCGACGACCATCTCGCCCGCGTTGATGATGGACCGCACCCGGGACAGGTCCCAGTCACGGTCGCCCAGGTCCCCGGCGCGGGCCCCGATCAGCGAGAAGGCGAAGTTCGGCGCCCAGGTCAGGGTGGCCCGGTACCGGGTGAGGAGGTCCAGCCAGCGCAGCGGGTCGCCCAGGACGGCGTCGGTGGGGACGTGGACGTCCTCGCAGCGCAGGTAGACGTCGCGGACGTGGCACATCAGCAGGCCGACCACGTGGTCGAGCGGGAACCAGTTGACGGAGACGTCGTCGGCGCCGAGGCCGAGCGTGGCGCGGGCGGCGGCGGTCATCGAGAGGATCGCCGCGTGGGTCTGGGTGACCAGCTTGGGCATGCCGGTGCTGCCGGAGGTCAGCAGCATCACCGCGATGGCGTCCGGCCGGATCGCGGCCGGGGCGGCGGGCTCGGCCTCGGTGAGCGCGTCCAGGCCGTGCAGCCGGGCGCGTTCGCGTACGGCCGGCGGCACGCTCGTCGGGTCGGAGGTGACGATCACCGGTTCCTGGAGCAGTTCCCACACGTACTGGAGCCGCTCCGCCGCCGAGACGCCCGCCTCGGCGGTGACCGGGGCGCACGGGACGGCCACCGCGCCGCTCAGCTGGCAGGCCCAGAAGGCGGTCAGGAACTCCTCGTTGTCGCCGGCCGGCAGCAGCACCGGATCGCCCGGACGCACCCCGGCCCCCCGCAGGCCCTTCGCCACCCGTGCGGCGCGGTCGCGCAGCTCGCCGTAGGTCAGCCGGACCGCGTCGCCCGTGCCCGGGTCGAACACCACGCCCGCGCTGCCGGCCGCGGCCCGGTCCAGGGCCTGTACGAGGGTGAGCGGACCGTCCGGGTCGCCGGTCCGCCGCCCGCCGTCGAGCAGCGCGGGGGGCGCCTCGCCGTCCTGGCGCCCGGTCACCGGGTCGGCGCCGTCGGGCCGGACGACCAGGCCGCCGGGCTGCGGCACCCGGGCGTCCACGATCGCGGCCCGGGCCTCGGTGGCGCCGGCTTCCCGTGCGGCCCGTTCGGCCGCGCGCAGCGTGTCCTCGCCGAGGGCCGGCAGCTCGGCCAGCCGGTCCTGGTCCACGTGTCCCTCGGGGTCACGGGGCAGCGCTGTCAGCCGGACCAGGTGCGGGCCCAGCTCCTGCGGCACGCCGGGGCAGGCGCGCCGCAGGGTGCGCAGGAGGTCGGCGTGGCCGGTCGGCCGTCCCGGGACCACGTAGGCGATGACCCCGGTGTCGGCCGGTCCGGCCGCCACCCACCAGTCGGTGATCCCCGGCAGCTCCCGGAGTGCCCCGCGGACCCGGTCCGCTGCCTGCTGGACGTCAGGGGATCCTGACTCCTGATTCATCGCTCTCCTACGTGCTGTTCGGCGGGACGTGCGGTGGCGGCGGGTGGCCCGCCCGTGGTCAGTGGGGCCGCACCGAGCCGGCCAGGTCACCGACGGTGGGCGCGTCGAAGAAGACGTCCACGGGGAGGTCGACCCCGAACCGGGTGCGGATCTTCGCCAGGATCTGGACCGCCGAGATGGAGTCGCCGCCCTCCTCGAAGAAGTCCGACGCGGCCGTGAGTCCGCTCCGGCCCAGGACCTGGGACCAGATCTCGACCAGCTCCGGGACGATGCCGGCGTCCCCCGTGGTGGGGGCGGCGCCGGCCCGCTCCGACGTGCCGGAGCGCGGGGTCGACTCGTCGGCCGACGGGGCCGGCTCCTCGCTACGCGGGGCCGGCGACGGGTGCGCGGGGGCGCTCTCCCGCTCCGGCGGAACGGCTTCGTCCCAGCGCACGGCGCGGCCGCCGGCCGCCGCGGCGAGCAGGGTCGCCCAGTCCGACACGTCCGCCAGGTCGCGCGGGAGCAGCTGTCCGTCCTCGGCTTCGCCGCCGTGCGAGGCAGTCGCCGCGGCGACCGACGCGGCCACCGCGCCCGCGAGCCGACGGTGCGTCACCGTCGCGTCGGGCCCCGGTCGCAGTGCCACGGCCTGAGCGTCGAGCACGGGCAGCTCGGGCACCGGCCCGGCGTCCCAGGCGTGGACCTCCACCAAGGTGACGCCGTCGGGACCCTGCCTCCGGCCCCAGTCGGTGACGGCCACGGCCGGCCGTCCGGCCGTCGCGTCGCCGTCGGTGCCCAGCGGGGCCCAGCAGCCGCCGGACCACAGGATGCCGAGCACTCCCACGAGCAGCGCGGATCCCGGTTCCACCGCGAGCCCGACCGGATCGCCGGCGCGGACCCCGGCCTCGACGAGGCGTGCCGCCAGCCGCCGGGCGCGCCCGACCGCCATGGCGAGCGTCAGCGGAGCCGCCTCGCCGTACACCGGCACGGCCTCCGGCTGCCGCTCGGCGTGCCGGGCCACCAGGTCCGTGGCGCGCTCGGCCTCGGCAGCGGGCGCGCCCACCGCGGCGCGCAGCAGCACGTCGAACCGTTCGTTCAGTGCCCGGACCTCGTCCTCACTGACCGCCTCGGTGTTGTAGTCCCAGGAGATGCGGTGGCCGGTGTCGAAGTGCGTGATGTTCAGCCCCAGGTCGAACCGGACCGCGGGGGCTCCGCTCTCCAGGTGCCGCACCGTGAGCCCGGGGAGCTCCGGCAGATGCGGCTTGTCCCAGCTGAACACCGCCGAGAGCATCGCCGGCTGGCCCCAGGTCGCGGGCTTCGGCAGCTCGCGCATGATCTCGGCCAGCGTGCAGGCCTCGTGGTCGAAGGCGTCGAGCAGGACGCCGCGGATCCGGCGCAGGTGGGCGGGGAAGTCCTCCGCCGGGTCGCGGAGCGAACGGAGGGGCAGTACGTTGGCGCAGTAGGCGACGAGGTCCTTGCCCGGGCCCTCGGCGGGGCGGCGCGCGGTGGGCACGCCGACCACCACGTCGTCCTGGCCGGCCATCTCGTGCAGCAAGGCCGTGTAGGCGGCCAGCACCACCATGAACGGGCTGGCGCCGTGCCGGGAGCCGAACTTCTGCACCCGGCGCAGCAGGTCCTGGTCGAAGTCGACGTTCAGCCGGGCACCGGCGTGCCCGGTCACCCGCTTGGCGGCGGTGCGGTCCCGGCCGGGCAGGGCGAGCGGCTCGGGCAGCGGATCGAGGACGCCGCGCCAGTACGCCAGGTCGGCCTCGGTGGCGGACCGGCCGTCGGGCCCGAGCAGGTAGTCGGCGAGGCGAGGTGCCGGGGCGAGCGGCTCGCCGACGCCGAGCTCGTGGGCGTAGAGCCGGCCGAGTTCGTCCAGCAGCACGTTCTCCGCGCCGCCGTCGACGGCCACGTGGTGCGCGGTCAGGCAGAGCAGGTGCTCGCGCGGCCCCATGGTGAGGAGCGTGCCGCGCAGCAGCGGTCCACGGGAGAGGTCGAACGGGCGGGCGGCCTCCTCCTCCAGCAGCGCCGTGAGCTCCCGGTCGCGCGCGGCCTCGTCCAGGCCGGACAGGTCGACCAGATCGAGGTCGGCGTCCACGTCCGTCCGTACGGTCTGGGCGGCGCCGTCGTCGCTGAAGGCCACCCGCAGCGCCTCGTGCCGGTCCACCAGCGCCCGAAACGCGGCGCGCACCGCCCGGGTGTCCAGCTCGCCGCTCAGGCTGAGCAGTCGGCGCAGGTTGTACGCGCTGTTGGTCTCGGCGCTGAACTGCGCGGCGGCCCAGACCAGACGCTGGTTGGGGGTGCTGGGCAGCGCGACGGGCTGCGGCGGGACGCTCTGCTGCGGGGCAGCCTGCGGCGGCACGCTCCGCGGTGCGGCGGCCGGGCGCTCGGGCCCGCTGAGGGCGACCGCCGGGGCGGCGGCCGCGGCGTCGCGGGCGGGGGTGTCGGCCAGCGTCCGGCGCAGCCGGTCGAGCGCCTCGAATCCCTCGCGCGCCAGCTCCGGCCGCACGCCGAAGTCCACGAAGCAGGCGATCTCGTCCACCCCGGCGTCGGCGAGCTCGTCCACGGTCGCCCGGCAGCCGTCGATGCCTCCGATCAGCGAGCGGTGACGCAGGTACTTGTCCTGGGCCGAGCGGATCAGGAACTCGCGGTCGGACGCGGCCAGCCGGTCCGGGTCGATCCGCCTTTCGGCGGGCGACATCCGGTTGGTCAGGTCGAGCGCCGCGGCCAGGTAGTGCGCCAGCGGGTCGGCGGCCTCGGCCCGCACCTTCTCCTCGTCGTCACCGACCAGGGTGTGCACGAGGACCGTGATCCGGCCCTCGTCGTGGCCGGCCCGGGCCCGGGCCTCCCGGTAGGCGGCGATCTTGGTCTTGAGCTCGGCGATGTCCTGGGTGAGCAGGTTGGTCAGCACGCCCAGGCCCGCCCCACCGGCCGCGGCGAACGCCTCGGCACTGCCCAGCGTGGTGAGCCACATCGGGAGTTCAGGCTGGACGGGACGCGGATACGTGAGGATCCTGTGGCTTCCCTCGCCCGCGGGGAACTCCAGTTCCTCGCCGCGCCACAGCCGGCGGACCTGGTCGATCCGCTTCATGGTGACGTCGCGGCGATCGGCGAAGGAGCCGGGCGCCAGGACGAAGTCGCGGTCGTTCCAGCCGGAGGCGACGGCGATGCCGACCCGCCCTCGGGAGAGCCGGTCCACGACGGCCCACTCCTCGGCGATCCTCGCCGGGTGGTGCAGCGGACCCACCACGCTGCCCGCGCGCAGCTTGACCCGGCTGGTGCGCTGGGCGAGCGTCGCGGCGAGCACGGCGGGGTTGGGCGACAGGCCGCCGAAGGCGTGGAAGTGCCGCTCGGGCAGCCAGATCGCGTCAAAACCGTGCTGGTCGGCGAAGTCGGCGCCGTCCATCAGCAGCCGGTAGTGCGCGTCGATGTCGATCATGTCGCTGTCGCCGAAGTAGGACAGGCTCAGCTGCGGGACGCGACGCGCGGCCGGGACGGCCGGGGCCTGCGGACGTACGGGTTCGCGCACCGTCAGCACCGGGGCGGCCGGCGTCGACGCCGGCACCGGGCGCCGGGGCGCGGCCGCGGGCTCACGGAGCGCCGGCGCCGGAGCGGACGATCCGTCGGCACGCTGCCACAGGCCGGCCTCCTTCATCTCGGTGGCCGCGTCCAGGGCCGCGCGCACCACCTGGTCGACGTCCTCGTCGGTGTGTGCCGTGGACAGGAAGGAGGCTCCGGTCTCGGCGACGTACACGCCGCGCAGCGCCAGGTTGGCGCGGAACAGGTCCATCTCCACCGGCTGGTGGACGAAGCTGAAGTTGGCGTTCTGCGCGAACCGGAAGAAGGAGCCCGTGTTGGCGGCACCGAGCGGCACGCCCAGCTCGGCGAAGCCCGTGTTCAGCCGCTCGATCATCGCGTCGGAGCGCTCGTTGAGCTCCTTGTACAGCAGCGGTCCGTTCTCCCGCACGTGCCCGAGGACCGCGCGGGAGGCCGCCAGGGCGAGCGGGTGGTTGGCGTACGTGCCGGCGGTGAAGGTGAGCGGGGTGTCGCCCGGGATCCTCCACTCGCCCACCCAGGACCCGCCGTCGACCCGGTCGAGGAACTCGCGGCGACCCGCGACGGCGGCCATCGGCAGGCCGGCCGCGAGCGTCTTGCCGTAGGTCACCAGGTCCGCCTGGATGCCGAACAGCTCCTGGCAGCCGCCGGCACCGACCCGGAAGCCGGTGAGGACCTCGTCGAAGACCAGCGCGATGCCCTCGTCGTGTGTGAGGGCGCGCAGTCGGCGCAGGAAGTCCACCGGGTGCAGGCCCGGGTTGCCGTTCTGCACCGGCTCGACCACGACGGCGGCGAGCTCCCCGGCCAGCTCGGCGATGGTGGTCAGCGAGCTCTCCCGGTCCAGCGGCAGCACGATGACGTCGTCCACCATCGCCTGGGGGATGCCGGTGACCATCGGGTCGGCGCCACGGGCCGGGTCGTCGAGGCGGGGCGAGACCAGGGTCCCGTCGGAGTGACCGTGGTAGGCCTTGGCGAACAACACGACCTTGGACCGGCCGGTGGCGGCGCGGGCCAGGCGGATCGCGGTCATCACGGCCTCGGTGCCGGAGGCGCAGAACAGCATCCGCTCGGCGCCGGTCAACTCGCCGACCAGCCCGGCCACCTCGCCGGCCAGCCGGCTGGCGCTGCCCAGTTGCATGCCGTGGCGCATCTGCTCGGCCAGCGCCGTGACGACCGGCTCGGGGCTGTGACCGAGCAGGTGGGCGCCGAAGCCCATGGAGAGGTCGATGTACGCGTGCCCGTCGGCGTCCCAGAAGCGGGAGCCGGCCGACCGGTCGCCGCACAGCGGGTAGCGGATCGCGCGTACCTCCGGGCGGGTCGCCGGGGCGAAGCGCCGGTTGTTGGCCAGACGGTCCTGGTTGCTCAGCGCGTACGCGCGGGAGGCGGCGGTGCGGGCCTCGTAGCGGGTGATGACGTCGGCGAGGTACGCCTCACGGCGGGCGGCCGGCGAGAGGGCGGGCGCCGCGGCCGCGGGCGCCTCGGCACGCGGTCCGGGAACGGGCGTCGTGGCCGAGGCGGATCGGGCACGCAGCTCGGTGAGCTCGGCGGTCAGCGTCCGGACCTGCGCCTGCAGTGCCTCAAGGGCTTCGTCGACAGGATCGGGCGCCGCCGGGGGCGCGGCGACGGGCGCGGGGGCGGGGACCGGAGACGGGGCGGGGGTGGCGACCGGAGCCGGGGCGGGGGTGGCGACCGAGGAACGAACGGGAGCAGGAGCCGGGGCGGCGGCCGGGGACGCGGCGACCGGCGCGGGGGTGAGGACCGGAGCCGGGGACGGCACGGCAGTCGGGGACGGCACGCTCTCGGATGCCGGCGCGCCCGCCGCCGACCCACCGAGTGCCCCCGCGACATGGCGGGATATCTCTTCGATGGTCAGCAGCTCCTCGAAGAGCTCACGCACCGTCAGCGCGACGTCGAACCGGTCCGCGACCCGCTGGACGATCCGTGCGAAGACCAGTGAGTCCGCGCCGAGCTCCAGCAGCGGCGCCCGCTCGGACACCTCCGCTTCGGCCATGCCCAGCATGTGCGCGAGTTCACCGCGCAGGAACGCTCCAACGTCGGCCATGCCGCCATCCCATTCTTCGTCAGGTTGATCGTCCGCGTGTGCTGTACCGGGTACGAGCTGCGGGTCCGGGACACCGGACAGCCACAGCCGGTTGCGCCGGAACGGGTGTCCGGGGAGCCTGGCCGAGCGCGCCCCGGGCAGCACGCGCCGCCACTCGACGGCCCACCCGTGTACGAAGAGTTCGCCGAGCCCGGCCAGCACACCGGCCCGCGAGCTGTCCTCGACGCCGGTCAGTGCCGTCGCCACCGCCGTTCCCGGAGCGGCCGACGCGAGGACGCGCCCGGCCAGTCCGGCTTCGCCGCCGGCCTGCAGCAGGACGCAAGGGGTCCGTGCCGCGAGTGCCACGGCCTCGCTCAGGACCGGGTGCGGGCCGTCGCCGCTCCGGGCGATCACGATGTCGGCAGCGGTGGGAGCGGACTGCCCCACCGGACCGCGCGCGCCCGCGTCTCCCGTGACCGCGTCTCCCGCCACCGCCGACACGGCTTCGGCCAAGGAGAGTTCGCCTGCCAGACAGCGCGCCACGTGGACCGTGCCGGGCTCGGCGATCAGCACGTCGGGCATCAGGCCCCAGGCCCGCCACATCCGGCCGACCGCGTACCGGCTCGCGAAGGCCGCCAGGTCGCTCGGCTCGCCGCCGAGGACGGCCTCGGGTTCGACGCCCGCCGCCTCGGCCACCGCGTCGACGGCCTGCCGGAACACCTCGACCTCGCGGTAGGTCCGCGTGGGCACGCCCGTGGGGCCGCCGTCGGGCAGGAGCAGCACCACCGGGCCCTGCGGCGGGCGCGCGCCCAGCTCGCCGGCGCGCACGCCGGGGGCCGCTCCGGTTTTCCCGTACCGGAGCAACAGCTCGCGGGCGGCGCCGGCGTCGGGTGCGACGAACGCGAGCCGGGTGCGGAAGGCCGACCGGCCCACGGCCAGGGCGGCGCTCACCTCGTCGAGCGGCGCCTCCGTCTCCTGCCACGCCCGCGCGCACTCCAGCGCCGTCGTGCGCAGCGCCTCTTCGTCCTTCGCCGAGAGCAGCACCAGGCCGGGTCCCGGTGGCACCGGTGCGGCCTCCGGTCGTACCGGGGGTTCGGTGACCACCACGTGGCAGTTGGTGCCGCTCAGCCCGAAGGCGCTCACACCGGCGGCGCGCGGGCCGGGTCCGGCCGCCCAGCGGCCGTGCGTGGTCTGCACCCGCAGACTGCTCCGCTCCCAGTCGATGTGCGGGTTGGGTGTGCGGTGGTGCAGCGTCGCGGGGATCTCCCCGCGCTCCACCACGAGCAGGGCCTTGAGCAGCGAGAGGATGCCGGCGGCGGCCTCCAGGTGGCCGAAGTTGGTCTTCACCGAGCCGATCACCAACGGCCGGTCGGCCGGCCGGCCCTCGCCGTAGACCGCCGTGAGGGCCTCGGCCTCGATCGGGTCTCCCAGCGAGGTCCCGGTGCCGTGCGTCTCCACGTAGCCGACTTCGGCCGGGGCGAGCCCTCCCGTCCGCAGGGCGCTGCGGATGACCGCCTGCTGGGCCCGGCCGTTGGGGGCGGTGAGCCCGCTGCTCGGCCCGTCGTGGTTGACCGCCGAGCCGCGCAGCACGCCGAGGATCGGGTCGCCGTCGCGCTGCGCGTCCTCAAGGCGCTTGAGCACGACGGCGCCGGCGCCCTCGCCGAGCACGAAGCCGTCGGCCTCGGCGTCGAAGGCGCGGCACACCCCGGTGGGTGACAGGGCGTTGGTGAGGCCGCGGGTGACGATGTTCCACGGCGTACGGACCAGGTGGCTGCCTGCCGCGAGGGCCACCTCGCTCTCGCCCGCACGCAGCGACTGCGCGGCCATGTGGACGGCGACCAGCGAGGACGAACAGGTGGTGTCCAGCGTGAGGGCGGGGCCGTGGGAGCGCAGCAGGTAGGCGATCCGGCCGGCCGCCATGGCGCGGTTGACGCCGAGCAGGGAATAGGCGTCGAGCTGGTCGAACCGCCCGGGTGCGGTGGCGAGTTGGGCGTAGTCGTCGCCGCCGCTGCCGATGAAGACGCCGGTCGCGCTGCGGGCGAGCGCGTCGGCCGCGAGGTTGGCGTGCTCCAGAGCCCGCCAGCAGATCTCCAGCAGGATGCGCTGCTGCGGATCCATGCTCGCCGCTTCCTTGGGGGATATTCCGAAGAAGCCGGCGTCGAACCCGTAGACATCACCGAGGAAGGCCCCGCGCACCGGCCGGGACGGCTGTCCGTGATCGTTTCCGAGCAGGGCCGCGGTCTCCCGCTGCCAGGGGGCGTCCGGCAGGTCGGTCACGGCGTCCACACCCTCGCGCAAGGCGCGCCAGAGGGCGTCGAGGCTCTCGATGCCGCCGGGCAGCCGGCAGGAGGCGCCGATCACGGCAATCGGTACCGCCGGACCATCGGGTTTCATCGCGCTCACAGAATTCCAATGGGAAGCAGGGCATTCCTGGACAATGAATGTGTGGCATGGCCGGAAATCACCGGGGGTGCTTTTGTATTCGCAAGGCGACGGCCCGCCGAAGGTGACATAAAAGGCCCTCGCGACCCCCGGCGCTCCAGCTGTATCACCTAGGGAAGGTGCCGGACCAGCAGCAACCTGAGGCTAAGTCACCTTGGTTTCGGCGGTCAAGATCTTCTTGGTCCTCCGCCTTCCCCTTCCGGCCAGGACCCACTCGGGGCCTCCTGACAATCGTTGACCGCTTCCCGGCGACGCTGATAGAACTCGTGCCTGACGAGAAATTGGACCCGCCCGTTGCCGTTTCCCCGAGGACCGGTGGCGCCCATCCCGCTACTGCTGAAGGCAGGTAATGCGAAGCACTGAGCGAGGCGCCCGGACCTCGCCCGTCCTGGCCCTGCTGCGGGCCGCGATCGGTACCGATGCCCGACGCACCGTCATCCTGGCCGCGGCCGTCGCCACGAGCGGGGCCCTGCCGATCCTGATCGCGATAGCCAACGGCCACCTGGTCGGACTGATCCGGCAGGAGGACCGGGGCGTCGGGATCGGGCAGGCCGTTGCCGTTACGGCGGTCGCGCTGGCCGCCATGTTCTTCTGCCTGCAGCTCACCGCCCTTGTGATCAACATCATGGCTGAGGACCTGGGCCGGCGGATCGGCGACTCCCTGCGCCAGAGGATGATGGCAGCGATGCTGCGGCCGGCCACCGTCGCGCCGCTGGAGGACCGGGAGTTGCTGGACCGGGTCGCGGTGGCCCGAGGCATCGGCACCAACCAGGTCGAGGTGCACGTCGCCGTCACCGCTCTGGCGAACCTCTCGGTGACGCGCCTTCAGGCCCTGGCCTGCGGCATCGTCCTGCTCTGGTTCGACCCGCTGCTCGGGGCACTGGTCACGCTGGCGTACTTCGTCCTCACTCTCGCGCTCGCCGCCGAGTACCGCGACCAACAGGGCGCCGTCTACACCGAGTCGGAGCGGCTGCGCCGGTCCGGCTACATCCGCGACCTCGCGCTGACGGGTGAGGCGGCCAAGGAGATCCGCGTCTTCGGCCTGGCCGAATGGCTGGAGCGGCAGTTCGCCTCCGCCTGGCGGCCCGGAGTCGCCGGAGCCCGGCTCAGCCCGGCCGTCCTGCGGATCCTCGCCGCCTGCGCCGCCGTGGTCGCCGCGCACACCGTGCTCTTCTACCGGCTCACCACGGCCGCCGCCGACGGATCCCTCGGGTTCGGCGGGTTCATCGCCTTCACCACCGCCGCGTCCGGCCTGGTCTCGGTGATCGCGCTCACCATGGACCTGGTCTATCTCCGTGAGGGCGCGCTCGCCATCCCGGCCGCCCTGTCGGTGATCGCCGAACTGGACGGGCACGCCCCCGCCGCCGGCGGCGAGCGCGTGGCCGCTCCGCTGCCGCCGATCGTCTTCGAGAACGTCGGCTTCCGCTATCCCGGCAGTTCCCGTTGGGCGCTGCGCGGGCTCGACCTGGAGATCCGCCCGGGTGAGACGCTCGCGGTGGTCGGGTTCAACGGCGCCGGCAAGACCACCCTGGTCAAGCTGCTGTGCGGCCTGCAGCGCCCCACCGAAGGACGGATCACGGTCGGCGGGCGCGACCTCGCCACCCTCGAACCCGCCGCCTGGCAGCGGCACTTCGCCGTGGTGTTCCAGCACTTCAACCGCTACCCGGTCTCCTTCGCGGAGAACATCGCCTTCGGCGCCCCGCAGCAGCCGGCCGACCGCGAGCAGATCGAGGAGTCGGCCCGCGCGGCCGGTGCCGAGACCCTGGCGCGACGGCTGCCGCACGGCTTCGACACCGTGCTCTCCCGCCGCTACCCGGACGGGGACGACCTGTCCGGCGGCCAGTGGCAGCGGGTCGCGGTCGCCCGCGCCCTGCACGCGGTACGCGCCGGTGCGCCCTGTCTGGTGCTCGACGAGCCCACGTCGGCCCTGGACGCCCGCGCCGAGGCCCGGTTCCACGACGAGGTGATGGAGCGCAGCGGCGCCTCCATGACCCTGCTGATCTCGCACCGCTTCGCGACCGTGCGGCACGCGGACCGGATCATCACCCTGGACGGCGGCCGGATCACCGAGGACGGCAGTCACGACGAACTCATGCGTCAGGAAGGGGTCTACGCCCAGATGTTCACCCTGCAGGCGAAGCGGTTCGATGTCGACTGAGCCACTGCCGGGCACCGCCGGGACCCGGGACGAACTGTCCGACATGCGCGGCCTGCGCACCGTGCTCCGGCTCTCCTTCGTCGCCGACCGCCGCCGCTCCGTCGCCACCCTGCTCATGTTCGGCCTGCGCCCGCTCGGCCAGGTCCTGGCCGTGGTCTGGCTGGGCCTGCTGGTGGACGCCGCCGGCCGCGGCGACACCTCCTCCGCCTGGGGATACGCCCTCGCCAGCGCCCTGACCATGGGGCTGACGGTGCTGGTCATGCGGCTGTCACTCAACGTCAGCGCGCTGATGATCGAGAACACCGCCCACCACGCGGACCTGGGCATGCAGGCACTGGCGAACCGGATCCCGGGGCTGGGCCACTACGAGAACCCCGCCTATCTGGACCGGCTGGAGCACCTGCGCCAGGAACGCCAGCACCTGGCTGAGGGCGCGGACGTGGTCGGCCTGGAGATCGGGGTCCTGGTCCGGACCCTCGCCACCGTGGTGCTGCTGGCCCTGATCAGCCCGTGGCTGCTGCTCCTGCCGCTGGCGACGCTGCTCTCGCTCGCCGCCGGACGGCACGCCGAACGGCTGCGCCAGACCGCGCTGACCGAGGCGGCGGCCGACCTGCGCCGCACCCGCGACCTGTTCCAGCTGGCCAGCTCCCCCGACGCCGCGATGGAGCTGCGGGTCTTCGGTCTCGCCGCGACCATCGAGGCACGGCACGCCGACAGCACCGAGCGGGCCCGGGCCACGCTCGCCGCGGCGAACTGGCGCGGACTGTGGCTGACGACGCTCGGCTGGGCGGTGTTCAGCGCGGGCTACCTGACCGCGCTGCTGCTCGTGGTGGCCGCGTACCGGGACGGCACGGCGAGCGTCGGACAGGTGGTGCTGGCCCTGCTCCTGATCACCGGGATGAACCTGCAGATCGACTTGCTGGTGCGGTTCACCAAGGCACTGCTGCGGATGGCCCGGGCGGGCGCGCTGTACGACTGGCTGGAGCGCTTCAGCGAGGCCGAGCGGATCGCCGACACCGGGGTGCGGCCGCCGGAGCGGCTCACCGACGGCATCGCGCTGCGCGGCGTCACCTTCCGCTACCCGGGGACGTCCGGCGCCCCCGTGCTGGACGCGGTGGACCTGCGGCTGCCCGCCGGCAGCGTGGTCGCGCTCGTCGGCGAGAACGGGGCGGGCAAGTCCACGCTGGTCAAGCTGCTCGCCGGGTTCTACCGGCCGACCTCCGGCGAGCTCCTGGCCGATGACGTCGATCTGACGGCCGTGGCTCCGGAGGCCTGGCGGGAGCGTGTCACCGCCGCCTTCCAGGACTTCGCCCGCCTGGAGTTCACCCTGCGCGACGTGGTCGGCGTCGGCGACCTGTCCCGTGCGGAGGATCCCGACGCGCTGATCGGGGCGCTGGACAAGGCCGCCGCCGGTGACCTGGCGGAACGCCTGCCGCTGGGCCTGGACACTCCGCTGGGGTCCTCCTTCCCGGACGGCGCCAAGCTCTCCGGCGGCCAGTGGCAGAAGACCGCGCTGGCCCGCTCGGCGATGCGGGAGACCCCGTTGCTGCTGCTCTTCGACGAGCCCACCTCGGCGATCGACGCCGCCGCCGAGCAGGAGCTGCTCGACCGCTACCTGCTGGCGGCGCGCACGCTCACCCGATCCACCGGCGCCGTCGCGGTGATCGTGACGCACCGGCTGTCCACGTTGAACCACGCCGACCTCGTCGTCTTCCTCAAGCACGGCAAGGTGCACGAGTTCGGCCCCCACCAGGAACTGCTCGCCCATGGTGACGACTACGCCCGCCTCTTCGAACTACAGCGCCGTGCTTACCGGTGACGCGGTCGGTCCCGCTGCCCTCGGAAGCCGTGCGACGAGTACCGGCGCCCTGCTCCTCGCCGGTCTGGACGCCGCGCCGCGGGACGTCGCCGTCATCGACGGCGGGCGGCTGCTGACGGCGGGTCGGTTGAAGCGGGACGCCGAGCGGTGGGCGGCGCTGCTGACCGCGCGGGGGGTCGGTGCCGGCGACCGGGTGGCCGTGCTCATGGAGCGTTCGGCCGCCCACATCGCCGCGGCCCTGGGAATCATCAGCGTCGGCGCCGCCTACCAGCCCAGCGACCCGCGGCTGCCAGCGGCGCGCGTCGGAGAGCTGCTGACGCACAGCCGGCCGGCCCTGCTGATCACCGACTCCGACTCCGCCGGGCCCGGACCGGCCGGGCTGCCCGTCGTCACGCCCGCCGACGCGGACCGCTGGACCGGGCCCGTCCCGGCCCTGCGGCCCGGCCCCGGCGGCGGCGACACCGTCTACGTGATGCACACCTCGGGGACCACCGGGAGGCCCAAGGGCGTGGTCGTCCCGCATCGCGCGCTGGTCACCCGGTTCCGCTGGGGTCAGCGCGTGTACCCGCTCGGCCGCGGCGACCGGGTGCTCTGGCACGCCAACGTGGGCTTCGACTTCTCCGTCTGGGAGATGCTCGCGCCGCTCGCCTTCGGCGCGACCGTCGTCGTCGGCGACCCCAGGGAGGCGGGCGACCCGGACGCGCTGGCGGCCTGCCTGGCGCGCGACGCCATCACCGCGGTGCACTTCGTGCCGCGGATGCTCGGCCTCGTCACCGGGCGCCTGTCCGCCGCCCAGGCCGCCCAGCTGCGGTACGTGTTCTGCGGTGGCGCCGCGATGAGCCCCGCCGTCCGCGACGCGTGGCTGACGGCGTACCCGTGGACCCGGCTCTTCAACCAGTACGGGCCGACCGAGACCTGCATCGACTCGACCACCTTCCTGTGCAACGGCTCCGAGCACACCGGCGAGGTGCCGATCGGCACCCCGGTCGACGGCACGCACGTCCGGGTGGCGGACGACTCCCTGCTGCCCGTGGCCCCGGGCGGGACGGGCGAGCTGCTGATCGGCGGGCTCGGCCTGGCCGACGGCTACCTCCACCAGCCGGAGCGTACGGCGGAACGGTTCGTCACCGACCCGTACGGCGAGCGCCTCTACCGCACCGGCGACCTGGCCCGGCTCGACCCCGACGGACGGCTGTTCCACCTGGGCCGACTCGACCGGCAGATCCAAATCAACGGCGTACGCGCCGAACTGGGCGAGATCGAACACGAGTTGCTCCGGCACCCGGACATCCGCGAGGCGCACGTGACGGCGCTGACACGCGGCCCGGACACCGTCGGCACCCTCGCGTACGTGGTCGCGGACGCTGGGCTCACGGCCGCCGCGGTCCGCCGCCACGCGGCCGACCTGCTGCCCCGCACCCTCGTCCCCACCCAGATCGTGCGGCTGGACTCCCCGCTCCCCCGCACCCACAAGGGCGAGGTGGACGTCCAGGCCCTGCGCGCGGCCCACGCCCCCGGCCACTGAACCACTGGACCTGGAAAGGCACTTCCCGTGACCGAGCAGCAGCCACCCGCCCTCTCCACCGCGCGGGTCTTCGCCGCCAACGCCTCACAGCACCGCCTCGTGATCCACCCGCGCCGGTCGGCCGCGGACGGCATGTTCAACGTGCTGACCCGGCTGCGGCTGACCGGCCCGCTGGACACCGACCGGCTGGAGCGCGCGCTGCGCCGCCTCGCCGTCCGTCACGCGGTGCTGCGCAGCACCTTCGCGCTCCACGGCGGCCGGGCCGTGCAGATCGTGCACGCCGACCCCCACCCCGACCTCTTCCGGACGGTCGACCAGGACAGCCTCCCGGCGGGCGCGGCCGACGAGAGCCCGGTCGACGCCCTGGCCGTACGGCTCCAGGGCACCTCCCTGTCGCTGGACCACGGCCCGGTCTTCCAGTGCACCCTGGTGCGTGTGGCCGAGGACGAGCACGAGCTCTTCCTGGTGTTGGACCACATCGTGATCGACGAGCGGTCCAAGGGGATCCTCATCAGGGACCTGCGGGCGTCCTACGCCGACCCCGACGCGGAGCCGGCCCCGGCGCCGCAGCTCCACGAGGTCCCCCCGCGCGACGAGGTGTCGGCGGAGGATCTCGACTACTGGACCCGGCGCCTCACTCCGCTGTCCCCGCGCCCGCTGCCGGACGTCTCCCTCCGGCAGGACCCCGACGCCTTCACCGCCGGCGTGGTGCACTTCACCCTGCCCGCCGCCACCACGGCCGCGCTGGACCGCACCGCCGCCGCGCACCGGGCCACCCCGTTCGCCGTGATGCTCGCCGTCTACTACGCCGTGCTGTGGGACTGGACGGGCACCGCCGACACCACCATGTTCGTGCCCACTGATACCCGCAGCGAGGAGGAGCACTTCGACGCCGTCGGCTTCTTCCAGACCGCCACCTTCATGCGCTACGAGGTGCGCCCCGAGGAGTCGTTCGCCACCCTGCTGGACGGCGTCAAGCGCATGGCCGCCGCCGCCCACGCCCGCCGCCACGTCCCGATGCTGCAGATCCTGGACGCCCTGGGCCTCGAGTACGGCGACCTGCGCCACCCGGTCTACCAGACCGGGTTCACGTACGCGTCCAGCGACGTCGACAACGGCTGGCAGCTGGACGGCATCCGGGTCGAGAACGTGCTGAGCTACCCCACGGTGGCCCAGATCGAGCTGCTGTTCGAGGTCATGCGCTCCCCCGGCATGTACCGCTGCGAGGTCGTCCACGCCCTCGGCGCGGTCGACCGCGAGGCCGCCGAGGACTTCGCCCGCCGCTTCCAGTCCGTCCTCGCCGCCGCCGCAGAGGACCCGACCCGCACGGTCTCGGCCCTGACGGGACGCACCCTCACTCGCTGAGCACGATCCCCCCCCCCCCCCCCCCCCCCCCCCCCCCCCCCCCCCCCCCCCCCCCCCGGACCTTCAGGCGCTCGTCACGGCCGGGGCCGAGGGCGCGCGACCTGTCGTCCGGCGCCCCGGCCCGTCGGGTGCCTCAGGGCGTCAGCGGGGTGATGTCCGTGATGACCTTCTCCTCGGCGAGATCGAGGATGTGCGTGGTCGCGGCCTCGTCGGCGGCGACCGCCACCAGGGCCGCGAGCCGCGGAATGGGGTTCTTCGGCGGCAGGAGCAGCCGCGTTCCCGGCCCGGCGAGCGCGGTCGTGTACGCGACCCCGGGCAGGCCCTCGACATTGCCGAGGTCGACCTCGCGGACCGTGCAGTCGTACGGCGGGTAGACGAAGCGGATCTCCGCCGTGCCGCCCGGCTCCCGGCCTTCCGCGCCCAGCTCGGGAGAGCGGCCGAGGGCGATCTCGGCGGCGGCCT
The DNA here is from genome assembly GCF_012927245.1 of Streptomyces sp. R302. Lineage (GTDB taxonomy): Bacteria > Actinomycetota > Actinomycetes > Streptomycetales > Streptomycetaceae > Streptomyces. Next base: position 123,793 of record NZ_JABBGE010000004.1, on the reverse strand, counting down.
TCACCAGGTCGATCCCGGTGGCCATGCGGCTGATCAGGGGGATCAGGTCACCTCCGAGCCGGGCGTTCAGCTCGATCAGCCGGGGGCCGTCGGCGGTCAGCCTGACCTCGGCGTGCGTGACGCCGAAGTCCACCTCCAGGGTGCGGTGCGCGCTTTCGACGAGCTCGGCGACCTCCGGGGGCAGGGACCCCGTCACGTCCGCCGTGACCAGGTGTCCCACCTCTTCGAAGTACGGCGGGAACCCCACGCGCTTCCGGGCGACGTGGACGCACCGTACGTTCCCCTCGAAGACCACGCTGTCCACGCTGATCTCGGGACCGTCGAGGAACTCCTCCACCAGGATGCCCTCACCGGCCGGCAGCGTCGCGTACGCGGCCCCCGAGGCCAGCTCGAACGCCGCGCGCACGGCGCTCTCGTCCTCGGCCTTCACCACACCGATGCTGCCGGCCAGCGAGCGCGGCTTCACCACCACCGGAAAGCCGAACTCCGCCGCGGTGGCGGCCGCTTCGTCGGCCGAGGAGGTCAGCCGGTACCTCGGCGACGGCAGCCCGGCCTCCCGCATGAGCGACCTGGTCGCGTACTTGTCGCGGCAACGTGTCACCGCGGCCACCGAGGTGTGCGGCAGCCCCAGCGCCTCGGCGGCCCGGGCGGTCGCCTCCAGCACCAGCTCGTCCCAGGTGAAGACGCCCGTGCTGCCGCCGGCCGGGGTGAGTTCGGTCACCGCGGCGGCTATCGCCTCGGGATCGGTGCAATCGACGACGCGGTAATCGGTCAGGTACGGAGCCTGCCAGGTGGGTTCCGCCGGGAGAACTGCCGTCAACTCGTAGTCCGCGACAAGGGATTGGAAGGAATACTCCCGATAAGCCTGTCCCCCGCTTCCGACGATCGTGAGACGCGGCTTCTCTCGCTGTGCCATTGCGTGTGCTCCTCCGTCGCTCTGCCGTGCTGCCCCCGATATCGGTCGACCGGTTCAGGAAAGGGTGCGGAATGGATGAGTTCCCGGCCGTCCCGAGCCCGTACTCGGGGGTGTTCATGCCACGATCCACCAAGATCGCTGCGGAATCCATACCTTCCTGCGCCGCATACACGAGGGTCGCCTCCACCGGCATCGCGAGGGCCCTTTCGGCATGAGACGGAAAACGCCCCGCCAGGCCGGACCTAGGTTCTCGTGGTCGTCGCAACACCCCAGCTCAAGGGGTGCGATGGAATTCAAGATCCGGGAGAGCCGGAAGCCGCAGGGCTCGAAGAAACTGACGCGTGAGCGGGAGGCATACTTCCTGCTCATGCGTCAGGGCGTGAGCAACACCGAGGCCTGCCGGATCCTCGGCATCAACCGTCGAACCGGCAAGCGATGGCGCCACGGAACCAATCCGACCGGGAACAAGAAGGGGGCACCGCCCGCCGTGCGGCCGGCGGCGCCCCCGTCCGGTCCGTCGCGCTACCTGCGTGAAGCGGACCGCATCCACATCGCCGACCGGTTGCGCGAGAAGGCGTCCGTCCGTCAGATCGCCGCAGAACTCGGCCGCAGCCCCTCCACCATCAGCCGCGAGACACGCCGCAACGGCGCTCTCTGGCGCGGGACCGACTGGACCTACCGCCCCTTCGCGGCCCAGCGCCGAGCAGACCAGCGTCGACCCCGCCCCAAGCCCGGCAAGATCGGCCAGAATCCCGAGCTGCGGGACTTCATCCAGGACCACCTGACCAAGCGGTGGAGCCCCGAGCAGATCTGCCAGGCTCTGCGGACCGCCTTCCCCGACCGGCCGGAGATGCACGTGGTCCACGAGACGATCTACCAGGCCCTCTACGTCCAGGGCCGTGGAGAACTCCGCCGCGAGCTCGCACGCGCGCTTCGCACCGGGCGAGCCATACGCAAGCCCCGACGCCAGGCCCAGCAACGCCGGCCGCGCTACGCACACCCCATGGTCATGAACAGCGAACGTCCGGCCGAAGCCGCCGACCGGGCCGTCCCAGGCCACTGGGAGGGCGACCTGATCATCAGCAAGGACAACGCCTCCGCCATCGGCACCCTCGTCGAGCGGAGCACCCGCTACCTCATGCTGGTCCACCTGCCTGACGGCCGTGCCACCGACCGTGTCCGCGACGCCCTGGTCGAGACCGTCAGCCGCCTGCCCCGTCACCTCAAGCGGTCCTTGACCTGGGATCAAGGCAGCGAGATGGGCCGCCACCACGAGTTCACGGCCGCGGCCGACGTGCCGGTCTACTTCTGCGACCCCGCCAGCCCCTGGCAGCACGCAAAACGCTCGGCTGGGAAACCCCAGCCGAGCGCCTGCACAAACTGCTCGCCACCACACGTCAGTGATCACGTGTTGCGACGATCCCTGGAATCCGCCGGAACCTGACGGGGCGCTTTGCGCGAGACTGTCCGGGCTCTAGCCGCGGATCAGGTTGCGCAGCACGTACTGCATGATGCCGCCGTTGCGGTAGTAGTCCGCCTCGCCGGGGGTGTCGATGCGGACGACCGCGTCGAACTCGACACCGGTGTCGGTGGTGACCTTCACCGTGCTGGGGGTGGTGCCCTCGTTCAGCTCGGTGATGCCGGCGATGGAGAAGGTCTCCTCGCCGGTCAGGCCCAGCGAGTCGGCCGACTGGCCGGCCGGGAACTGGAGCGGGAGGACGCCCATGCCGATGAGGTTCGAGCGGTGGATGCGCTCGTACGACTCGGTGATGACGGCCTTGACGCCGAGGAGCGCGGTGCCCTTGGCGGCCCAGTCGCGGGACGAGCCGGAGCCGTACTCCTTGCCGCCCAGGATGACCAGCGGGACGCCGGCGGCCTGGTAGTTCTGCGAGGCGTCGTAGATGAACGACACCGGGCCGTCCGCCTGGGTGAAGTCGCGGGTGAAGCCGCCCTCGGTGCCCGGCGCGATCTGGTTGCGCAGGCGGATGTTGGCGAAGGTGCCGCGGATCATGACCTCGTGGTTGCCTCGGCGCGAGCCGTAGGAGTTGAAGTCACGACGCTCCACACCGTGCTCGGTGAGGTACTTGCCGGCCGGGGTGTCGGCCTTGATGGCACCGGCCGGGGAGATGTGGTCGGTGGTGACCGAGTCGCCGAGCTTCGCGAGCACGCGGGCGCCCGTGATGTCGGTGACCGGGGTGGTCTCCATCGTCATGCCCTCGAAGTACGGGGGCTTGCGGACGTAGGTCGACTCGGCGTCCCACTCGAAGGTGTTGCCGGTCGGGATCGACAGCGCCTGCCACTGGGCGTCGCCGGCGAAGACGTCCTGGTAGGACTTGGCGAACATGTCCTCGCCGATCGCGTTGGCGACGACGTCGTTGACCTCGGACTCCGACGGCCAGATGTCCTTGAGGAAGACCGGGTTGCCCTCGGTGTCGACACCGAGCGCGTCCTTGGTGATGTCCACCTTCATGGAGCCCGCGATGGCGTACGCGACGACCAGCGGCGGGGAGGCCAGGTAGTTCATCTTGACGTCGGGGTTGATGCGGCCCTCGAAGTTGCGGTTGCCCGAGAGGACCGAGGTCACGGCCAGGTCGTGCTCGTTGACGGCCTTGGAGACCTCCTCCGGCAGCGGGCCGGAGTTGCCGATGCAGGTGGTGCAGCCGTAGCCGACGAGGTTGAAGCCGACCTTGTCGAGGTACGGGGTGAGGCCCGCCTTGTCGAAGTAGTCGGTGACGACCTTCGAGCCCGGGGCGAGGGTGGTCTTGACCCACGGCTTGCGGGTCAGGCCCTTCTCCACGGCCTTCTTCGCGACGAGCGCGGCGGCGACCATGACGTACGGGTTCGACGTGTTGGTGCAGGAGGTGATGGCCGCGACCGTCACCGCACCGTGGTCGATCGTGTAGGTGGTGCCGTCGGGGGCGGTCACCTCGACCGGGTTCGACGGGACGCTGCCCGAGACGGCCGGGGCGTCGGAGGCCGGGAAGGACTCCTCGCCGGCCTCGTCGGCGGTGGCGACGTAGTTGCGCACGTCCTGGGCGAACTGCTCGGCGGCGTTCGCGAGGACGATGCGGTCCTGCGGGCGCTTCGGGCCGGCGATCGACGGGACGACCGTGGAGAGGTCGAGCTCCAGCTTCTCGGAGAAGTCGGGCTCGGCGGCCGGGTCGAGCCAGAGGCCCTGCTCCTTGGCGTACGCCTCGACGAGCGCGACCTGCTGCTCGGAGCGGCCGGTGAGCTTGAGGTAGTTCAGGGTCTCGTCGTCGATCGGGAAGACCGCGGCGGTGGAGCCGAACTCGGGCGACATGTTGCCGATGGTGGCGCGGTTCGCGAGGGAGGTGGCGGCGACGCCCTCACCGTAGAACTCGACGAACTTGCCGACGACGCCGTGCTTGCGCAGCATCTCGGTGATGGTGAGCACCAGGTCGGTGGCGGTGGTGCCGGTGGGCAGCTCGCCGGTCAGCTTGAAGCCGACGACGCGCGGGATGAGCATGGAGACCGGCTGGCCGAGCATGGCGGCCTCGGCCTCGATGCCGCCGACGCCCCAGCCGAGCACACCGAGGCCGTTGACCATGGTGGTGTGGGAGTCGGTGCCGACGAGGGTGTCGGGGTACGCCTGGCCGTTGCGGACCATGACGGTGCGGGCCAGGTGCTCGATGTTCACCTGGTGGACGATGCCGGTGCCCGGGGGGACGACCTTGAAGTCGTCGAAGGCGGTCTGGCCCCAGCGCAGGAACTGGTAGCGCTCCTTGTTGCGGCCGTACTCCAGCTCGACGTTCTGCGCGAAGGCGTCGTTGGTGCCGAACTTGTCGGCGATGACGGAGTGGTCGATGACCATCTCGGCCGGGGAGAGCGGGTTGATCTTCGCCGGGTCGCCGCCGAGCGCGGCGACGGCCTCGCGCATGGTGGCGAGGTCGACGACACAGGGGACACCGGTGAAGTCCTGCATGATCACGCGCGCCGGCGTGAACTGGATCTCCTGGCTCGGCTGGGCCTGCGAGTCCCAGCTGCCGAGGGCCCGGATGTGGTCGGCGGTGATGTTCGCGCCGTCCTCGGTGCGGAGCAGGTTCTCCAGGAGGACCTTCAGGCTGTAAGGGAGGCGCGCGGAGCCCTCGACCTTGTCCAGCTTGAAGATCTCGTACGACTCGTCGCCCACGCGCAGCGTGCTGCGGGCGTCGAAGCTGTTCGCCGACACGACAGTCTCCTTCATCAATGTGCGCGTACTACCGTCATGCTGCCGCCACGGCATCTCGCCGATCCGCTAAGGTAAGGCTAAGTTAGGTAACCCTTACCGGGGAGGCGGCCGCAGTGCGCCGTCAGCAGTTATCTCGATGTCGAGATAACTCTAGTGCATCCCCGGCCATCGGTCATGCCCGGACCACCCCCGATCTCGCGTGGCGCTCGACGCCGGGACGAGGCCGCCCCACCCGTCCGGACGCGCACGCCTTGCCGCGCCCCCCGGCCGCGCCGACGATCGGCACATGTTCAGCGGCGCGCACATCACCCTCTACAGCCGAGACGCGGAGGCCGACCGGGCCTTCATCAGGGACGTCCTCGGCTTCCCGCACGTGGACGCGGGACGGGGGTGGCTGATCTTCCGGCTGCCGCCCGCCGAGATCGCGGTCCACCCCGCCGAGGAGGGCGGGACCGGGCCCGAGGTCTACCTGATGTGCGAGGACCTCGCCGGCACGCTCGCGGAGCTCGACGACAAGGGCGTGGAGATCTCACGCGCCGTCACCGACGAGCAGTGGGGGCGGCTCGCGGCGGTACGGCTCCCCAGCGGCGCCGAGCTGCCGCTCTACGAGCCGCGACACCCCACCGCTCTCGGCCATCCCAGCTGACCCAAATCGGTCATATATCCCCATACGTAACGACACGTCACCCGGATGCCACACCTCAATGATCGCCACATCTCATATCTGAGATAACGTGACGGCATGGCAGACGACTACCTCGTACGCATCGGCAAGCTCATCCGTGACGCACGGCAGCACCGCGGCTGGACCCAGACGCAGCTCGCCGAGGCCCTGGCCACCAGTCAGAGCGCCGTCAACCGGATCGAACGCGGCAACCAGAACATCAGCCTTGAGATGATCGCCCGCATCGGCGAGGCGCTCGACAGCGAGATCGTGTCCCTGGGCTACGCCGGCCCCATGCACCTGCGCGTCGTCGGCCGCCGCCGGCTCTCCGGCTCCATCGACGTCAAGACCAGCAAGAACGCCTGCGTCGCGCTGCTCTGCGCCACCCTCCTCAACAAGGGCCGCACGGTACTGCGCCGGGTGGCGCGGATCGAGGAGGTCTTCCGCCTCCTCGAAGTCCTCAACTCCATCGGCGTCCGCACCCGCTGGATCAACGACGGCGTGGACCTGGAGATCGCGCCGCCGGCCGAGCTGGACATGGAGTCCATCGACGCCGAGGCCGCCATCCGCACCCGCTCCATCATCATGTTCCTCGGCCCGCTGCTGCACCGCCTGGACCGCTTCAAGCTGCCGTACGCCGGCGGCTGCGACCTCGGTACGCGCACGATCGAGCCGCACATGATCGCGCTGCGCCGCTTCGGCCTGGACATCACCGCCACCGAGGGCCTCTACCACGCCCAGGTCGAGCAGGCCGTCTCCCCCGACCGCCCGATCGTCCTGACCGAGCGCGGCGACACCGTCACCGAGAACGCGCTCCTGGCCGCCGCCCGCCACGACGGCGTCACCGTCATCCGCAACGCCTCCTCCAACTACATGGTCCAGGACCTGTGCTTCTTCCTGGAGGCCCTCGGCGTCCGCGTCGACGGCGTCGGCACCACCACCCTCACCGTGCACGGCGTCCCGGAGATCGACGTCGACGTCGACTACTCCCCCTCCGAGGACCCGGTCGAGGCGATGAGCCTCCTCGCCGCGGCCGTCGTCACCGAGTCCGAGCTGACGATCCGCCGGGTCCCGATCGAGTTCCTGGAGATCGAGCTCGCGGTCCTGGAGGAGATGGGCCTCGACCACGACCGCTCCGCCGAGTACCCCGCCGACAACGGCCGCACCCGCCTGGTCGACCTGACGGTCCGCCCCTCCAAGCTGGAGGCGCCGATCGACAAGATCCACCCGATGCCCTTCCCGGGGCTCAACATCGACAACGTCCCCTTCTTCGCGGCGATCGCGGCCACCGCCCAGGGCCAGACCCTCATCCACGACTGGGTCTACGACAACCGCGCCATCTACCTCACCGACCTCAACCGCCTCGGCGGCCGCCTCCAGCTCCTCGACCCCCACCGCGTCCTGGTCGAGGGCCCCACCCGCTGGCGCGCCGCCGAGATGATGTGCCCGCCCGCCCTCCGCCCCGCCGTCGTCGTCCTCCTCGCCATGATGGCCGCCGAAGGCACCTCGGTCCTCCGCAACGTCTACGTCATCAACCGCGGCTACGAGGACCTGGCGGAACGCCTCAACTCGATCGGCGCGCAGATCGAGATCTTCAGGGACATCTAGCGTGCCGGGTGGTTGGCAGGATCGTGCACGGTGCCGAGGCAGGAGCGTGCCAACCGGGGGCCTGTGGGGGAAGGGGGATCGCTGGGATGCTTCCGACGTGGTCGGGGATCTCGTCCCGGGCACTTCCGAGGATTCGGCGCCCGCGCGTCGAGGAGGGGAAGAACCATGATGCGTACCGTCATCGGCAGGGCCGCCCTGGGGATCGCGGCGGCGGTGCTGACCGTGTCGGCGACGGCGGGGGCCGGCGGCGGCGTCGTCCTGGCGGAGGACCGGTGTCTCGGCGCCCCGGCCGTGTGCGGGCCGGTCAACGGCTGGCAGGAGACCCCGGACGACTGAACCCGGGCCGCGAGGGCCTGTCCGGTGGTCCGGGTGCGTGCGCCGCGCCCGGACCACCGCTTCTCCATACTCGTCACCGACCGACTGTGGAGCGCCACCGATGGACCGCATGCAGTTCCTGGGAGTCACGCCGGCGGAGGAGGAGACGTATCGGCATCTGTTGAGACATCCCGGCAGCAGTGTCGAGGACGTCGTGGCCGCGCGCTGGCAGCCGCGCGGGGCCGGTGCCGACGTCGTGCGGCGGCTCAAGGACCTCGGGGCCGTCGTCGAGGACGACGGCGCGCTGTGGCCGGAGAAGCCGGAGCTGGTGGTGGGGCGGTTGGCGGAGCGGCTGTTGACCGAGTTGCACACCATTACGCGGGGGCTCGCTCAGGTGTATCCGATGGTGCGCTCCCTGCAGGACGAGGCCGCCGCGGGGAGGCGGAGCGAAGAGGTCGACGCGCCGGCGGAGGACGGCAGGACGGTGGAGCGGATCACCGATGCCGCCGCGCTGCGCGCCCGGGTGGAGGAGCTCGCCCTGGGCGCCCGCTCCGAGGTCCTCGCGGGCGGGCTCTGCGAGGAGACCGGGCTCGGGCCCCCGTGGGTGACGGTGCGGCTGTGCCTGGGGATGCTGGAGCGCGGTGTCACCGTACGGCTCCTGGTGTGGCGGTCCGCGCTCGACGCCCCCGCGGTCGTCGCGCAGTTGCGCCGGCTGGCCGGTGCGGGCGCGCGGGTGCGGGTGCTGCCCTCCTCCGAGGGGCCGATGGTGGTGTACGACGGCCGGACCGTGCTCGTTCCGGTGGTGCCCTCGGACATCGGCAAGGGTGCGTTCGTGACGGGGGAACCCGGCATGGTGAACATGGTCGTCAATCATTTCGAGCGTCTTTGGGCGGACGCCCGGGAGTTCGGGGGCGGGTGACGGACGGGGCCGGCTCCTGTCCTCACACCCAGCCTCGTTCGCGGGCCAGCAGGGCCGCGTGGGCGCGGTTCTCCGCGCCGAGGATCCGCATCAGCTCCGATATGTGGCGGCGGTAGGTGCGCAGCGCTGCGCCGACCTGGCGGGCGCCGGTCTCGTCCTTGGCGACCGTGCACATCGCCCGGAGCACCTGCACCTGAAGGTCGGTCAGGCGGGGTTCGTCCGGGGCGCCGTCCCCGTGCCCGACCATCTCGGCGAACTCCGTGGCGCCCGCCCAGAGTCGTTCGAAGTTGTTGACGACGGCGGTGACGATCCCCTCCTCGCTGGAGCAGAGGGCCCCTCGGGAGGTGACCTTCGGGTCCACCGGGACCAGCGCGGTGTGGCGGTCGTAGACGATCATCAGCTCGCTCAGGTCGTCGAGCACCCGGATCCGGGCGCCGGCGGCGGTCAGTTCCTGGAGGTACGCGCGCGTGGTGTCGTCCGCCACCGCGGTGGCGCGGACCAGGCTGCGCAGGACGACGCCGCGGCGCAGGCAGCGCAGGTCCAGCTCGCGGGAGCGCTCGATGTTCTCCGGGGTGAGCGCGTCGTAGGGCTCGGAGGACAGGACTTCCGTTCGAGCAAAGAACGCCAGTTCGTCCAGCCGTTCGCGGATGGCCGGCAGCCCCATCAGCCGCTCCACCGGGGCCTGTTCGGCGTTCGAGCCGCGGTCGTGCGCCTCGCGTCTCAGGGCGTCCACGAGCGGGTTCAGGTCGGAGAGCGTGCGGATGGTGCTGTAGAACTCGTCCAGGCGCTGCTGGGCCAGCCGGTTGACCACCAGCTCCGGCTTGTGCGGCCACGCCCTGCCGCCGTCCTCGCGGATGACCTGCAGGTCCCGCAGGCGGCGCACCGCCGCGGCCGAGACGACCGGGTCCTGCCGTAACAGCACGTGCACGTCGTCGAGTTCGACCCCGGGGTTGCGCAACAGGTGCCGGTAGATCTCCTCTTCCGCCGCACTCAGGCCAAGGACCGCCATGTGGTACACGATCAAGAGGCACTCCGCGGGAGAAGGCAGGGGGGAGGGTCTGGCCAACGTGTGCTGCACGGATTGTAGAAGGTGCGTGCTCGAAGGGTAAAGGTTTCCCCATGAGTCACCAGGGACCACATCGTGAGACCCGCAGGAAACGGCCGGTCGGGCCGGATGCTGCACCGGGTTGGCCGGATGCGGCCATCGGGCCTGGTTCCTCCCCGCCTGAGGCACTGCCATATTCGGCCCCGAGGGAGGCGTGGTGCCGATCACACGCCGCCAGGGCACACGATGCCGTCGGCGGCGATCCCCGCTGGCCCGGGGCCGGTCCACGCCTCAGCACGCCACACGAGAGGTGACGGAGCCAGATGCTTTTCCGACTGCTGGGTCCTGTGAGAATCGCGGGCGGTGCCGAGATGCAGTCGGCCGCCCGCCGCGCCCTGCTCACCGCGCTGCTGCTGCGCCGGGGACAGTTCGTCGGCATGGGCGAGCTGACCGAACTGCTGTGGGACGAGCCGCCGAGCTCCGCCGTGGCCAACATCAGGAGCCACCTCACCGGGCTCCGCCGCGGCCTGGACTCCGCGCAGCCGGGGCTGAGCAAGCGGCTGACCACCAGCCGGGGCGCGGAGACCGGGTACGCCCTCACCGTCGACGCGGACGAACTCGACCTGTCGCGCTTCCTGGGGCTCGCCCGCCAGGGCCGGGAGCTCCTGGCCGCGGGCGACCACCCGACGGCGGTCGGCGTCCTGGACGAGGCCCTCGCCCTCTGGCGCGGCCCCTTCGGCCAGCGGCTCCCGGCCACCCGGTGGTTCCACGCGCACACCGTGGGCCTCAGCAACACCCGCTTCGAGGCCTGCCAGGACTTCTTCACCGCCTGTCTCCTCACCCACCGGACCGAGATGCTGGCGTACCGCATCGAGACGGTCCTCGCCGAGGCCCCCTACCGGCAGAAGCTGTGGCAGCTGCTCGCCGCCACCTACTGCGCGCAGGGCGACGTGGCCGGCGCGCTGGGCGTGGTCGAGCGATGCCAGTCCGTCTTCGCCGACGAACTGGGCCTGGACGTCCCGCCCGGCGTCGAGGCCATCCGGGCCGCCGCGCTGTCCTGGGACACCGACCGGGCGCACCGCCTGGTGGCCGAGATGGCGCGCCGATGAGGGCGGGCGTCCGGCGGCGGCTGCTGTCGCTCGCGATCGGGGAACTGGTCAACGTCCCGCTGCAGACGGCCGTCTGGTTCGGTGTGGCCGGCGTGCCGACGACCGCCGCCAACCTCCTCGGGTTCGGGCTCGTCGTCCTGCTCCTGCTCGAAGGCACCGCGTACTGGACGGTCAAGCTCCGCGCCCTGTCCGCCGAGCCCGGCGCACCGCTGCCGGGCGCGGCCTGGTTCGCCGCCGCCCGGGTGGTGAACGTGGTGCTGCTCGGGCTCGGCGTTCCGCTGACCGCGCTCATGGTGGCCGTGGATCCCGGCACCGGGAGCGTCCCGGGCCTGCTGTTCGCCCTCTTCGCCGTCCTGGAGCACGTCAACTACTTCCACACCCAACTGATGTACAGCACCCCCGAGGACCGGCGCAGCCGCCGCGTGAACGGCCGGCGCCGGGCCCATCTGGCCCGCGACCTGGAGCGGGCCCGGCAGGGTTCCTCTCAGGGCGCGGCCTTCAGGAGTTCGTAGAGGTCGGACGCGGCGGCCCGGGGTCCGTGCACCGCGGCGACCCCGGTGACGTTGAGGACCACCTCGTCCACGCCGATCGCCCGGTAGGCGTCCAGCTTCCGGTGGATCTCCTCGGCCGTCCCGTAGAGGAAGATCCCGCCGTCCACCAGGGCGCGGACGTCGTCGGGCCCGCCGTCGCCGGTGATCCGGATCCCGGCGCGCCGCAGGGCGGCCTGGTAGTGGGGGAACTGGATGTGCCCCCCGACGGTCGCCCGCAGCAGTTTCGCCATGTCCCGGTCGGGGCCGGCCAGCGCCACCGGGACGTACGCGGTGACCTTGGCCGGCTGCTCCGGGCGCCGCTCCTTCGCGCCCCGCAGCGCCGGGATCAGGAACTCCTCCAGGTAGGCCGCCGAGGCCATCCAGGTGATGGCCACGTCGGCCAGTTCTCCGGCGAGTCCGGCCATCCGCTCCCGCAGGACGCCCAGGCCCAGTGACACCTCCGGCTTGTGGAACGGCAGGAGCTGCGCCTTGGCGGAGAAGATCTCCCCCTCGCGGTCGCTGATCCCGCCGTCGAGGAGGTCCCGGACGATGGTGAGGTACTCCCGGCAGGCGGTGAGCTGGCTGGGGTAGGGCCGTCCCATGGCGCAGGTCTGCGCGGCGAGCGAGCCCGGCCCGTAGCCGGCCACCACCTCGTGCCCGGTGGCCAGGGCCACCGAACGGGCCTCGACCGCCGCGTTGTACGGCGAGCGGTAGGGCATCAGGGAGACGCCGAACCCGGCGGGCACCCTGATCCCCGCGCCGGCCAGCCAGTTCACGATCTGGTGGCTCTCCAGGACGAGGCCCTGCCCCTGCCACAGCCGGGCCGCGCCGCCCCATTTGACGAGGTTGGCGAAGGGGATCACCTGCTCGGGGCGGGTGGCGTTGACGGGGAGGAGGATCGAGTGCCGCATCCCGGCAGCCCTTTCGACGAGGGGGAACGGAGGACAGGCGGGCGGTCAGCGCCGGGGAGGCGCGGACAGTTCCAGCGGCAGGCGCAGTCCGGCCGGGTCGGCGCCGCCGAGGAGGGAGTCGAGCATCAGGTCGGTGTCGCCCACGCCGGCCCAGCCGAGCATGTAGCCGATCAGCGAGGTCCGGCCGGCCGCGCCGGTGAACCAGCCGTCCTCGCGGATCCGGCCGAGGACCTCGCCCTGATGGGCGGCGGCCCGCTCGTAGAGGTCCGGCCGTCCCAGGGTGCGGCCCGCGCCGATCAGGGCCTGGACGACGCCGCTGCTGCCGTGGCAGGCGGACAGGTCCACCGCGCGGCCGGCCGGCAGGGCGGTCGCCCGGCCGAGCAGTTCGGCGAGGCGGGGCCCGGTCAGCCAGTCCGCCCGGCCCGCCGCGGCGAGGATCTCCGAGCCGGCCAGGAGGAAGCCGGCGGCGCCCTTGCACCAGCCGTGCTCGTCCGGGAGGCCGTCCCGCTCCCAGCGGCCGATCAGCCAGTCCGCGGCCTCCTTGGCGGGGCGTTCGAGGCCCAGGACGGCGCCGGTGCGGGCGGCCGCCCAGCGCAGTCCGAGCTCGCCGTGGGCCAGGTCCGACCAGTGGGCCTCCCGGTCGAGGCCGAGGTGGGACAGGGTCAGGTCGGTCAGCCGCTCGACCGTGGCGGTGTCGGCGGGGAGGGCGGAGCCGTCGCGGCGGAGGCGGTCGAGGAGGACCATCAGCAGGCCGGCCGGGCCGTTGGCGAGGTCGGTCTCCAGCTCGCCTCGCGCCGCGCGCTCCTCCAGGGCCTCGATCAGGCCGGCGAGCCGCTCGGACTCGGTCGCCGGGTCCTCGGGGCGGACGAGGAGCAGCGAGGCGGCGCCCGTGAACACCGACTCGGGGCGCTGCAGCAGCGCCTCGCCGTACTTGGCGAGGAGGGTGGTGAGGCCGCGGTCGGCGCTGCCGGCCGGGCCCGCGAGGCTCTCGTCGCGGGCGGCGGCGCGGCCCAGGAAGGAGGCCACGCCGGCCGTGTCGTGGAAGGAGACGAAGTTGCCGGGGGTGATGGTGGAGGCGTCGCGGTCGGGGCCGATGCCGCCGACCCAGCCGCACTCCTCGCGGCCGTCGGGACCGGTGGCCGGGACGCGTACCTCGGCGATCCGGGCGGCGATCCCCCGCCACCAGGCGCCGGGACGGGCCTCGGCGAGCAGCTGCCCGCCGAAGACGCCGGAGGACGAGAGCCCGCCGGGGGTGTCCTCGCCGCACAGTTCGCCGAAGCACTCCTCCAGGAGGAAGTGGTGGTACGCGTCGCTGCGGGCCGCGTTGTGGGCGACGCCGCGCCGGGCGAAGCCGGACGCGGTCGCCGCGTACACCCCGGGCGTCGAGCCGGCGACCGTGCCGAGGGCGTCGGAGTCGCCGCGGGTGACGAAGTAGGGCACGTTGCCGACGCGCAGCGAGGCGCGTTCCTGCTCCGCGGCGAAGCGTTCCGCCTCCGGGGAGAGGTAGTCCTGGTGCATCTTCAGGAGTCCGAACAGCCGCTCGGCCTCCCGGGGGTCGGTGAGGTACTTCGGGTGGGTGGAGGCGTCGATGAAGCGTCCGTAGATCATCGTGGAGCGCAGCAGCAGCCGTACCGGCACCTCGGGACGCGCGTCGATGACGCGGGTGACGGCGCCGTCCCTGAGGGCGCGCAGGGCGGCGCGGCAGCCGGCGAGGATGGCGTCGAACCAGTCGGTGGCGGCCAGGTGCCGCTCGCCGAGCCGGGGCACGTTGTCGCCCTGCCGGTAGTTGAACGGCTCCCGGGACACCGCGATGGCGTCCGTTCCGGGGTCGCGGATCACGGCGCTGGTCATGGAGGACGGCTGGTCGCCGGCGACTCCGACGCCCGCCATGATGAAGTCGACCGGCGAGGTCGGGTTCACCATCGGTACGAGCATGGTGGAGGCGACGGACAGCTTGGTGTGGTTCATCAGCACGTCGGGGAGCTCGACGTCGCCGACCCCGGCGTCCGGCCGGAGCATGGTCTCGGTGTCGATGACGCACGGGTGCTCGCCGCGGGCCAGCAGGTTCTCGTCGTGCAGGTCGGTGGCGCCGATGGCACCGAAGAGCACCGCGAGCGCGCCGATCCGGTAGAAGTAGCGGCCGGGCTGGTCCGCCTCCTCCATGGGGGTGGGCACGGTGAACTCCTGCCAGCCGTGCGTGCCCACGGTCAGCGAGCGGGGGACGCAGCGGGACAGCGAGTGCTCCAGGTACGGGTCGACCGCCCGGTACACGTCGCGGACGAAGTCGTCGGCGGTGAGCGCCCGCGGCTTGAACACCAGCCGGGTGCCGTCGGCCAGATGGAGGATGTGCACCTGGCGGTTGTCGTTGTGCAGGTCGGAGCCGCTGGGCGAGATCGCGGACAGCAGCGCGCCGTCGCCGTCCGGCCCGGCGAGGAGGCCGGCCTCGGCGAGGAGCGGCCGGTCGTCGGCGAAGGCGGTGAGGAACTCGCGGTACGCGTCGAGGGAGTTCGCCAGCATCGTCGTCAACCGGCCCTGGAGGACCGGGTACTTCTCCAGCAGGGCGGCCGGGACGCCGGGCTCCTCCAGGTGGGCGGTGAAGCGGCGCAGGGCGGTGTCGGCGCCGGACTCCATCGGCAGGCCGAGGCCTTCGCGGAAGGTGTGGAACTCGCCGATGAGCGCCCGGTAGGACTGGGTCTCCACCATCCGCAGCAGGGCGTCGTGGGCCTGGTCCACCACGGTGTCGCGGCGGTCCGGGGCGGCGGCCCGCAGCAGCGGTTCGCGGAGTTCCCGGTCGACCGCGGCGCGGGGGGCCACGTGGGTGTAGAAGGGGAGGAAGGCCTCGACGGCCACCGCGCTCTCGCTCATGCCCCGGCACCTCCTGCCAGCAGTTCGGCCGTCCGGCCGGTTCCCTCGGCCCGCAGGCCGGTTCCGTCGGTGATCGGACCGTCGTCCTCGGCCGTGAGGCCGTTCTCCTCGGCCGTCGCCGCGTACAGCTCGCGGTACACGCTGCCTCCGTCCATGAGTTCTGAATGTGTTCCTTGCTCGACGATCCGGCCCTGGTCGAACACGTAGATGAGGTCGGCGGACTCGACGGTCGACAGACGGTGCGCGATGACGATCTGGGTGGCGCCGATGCTCTCGATCAGCCGGGTCACCCGGCGTTCGTTGACGGTGTCCAGGGAGGCCGTGGCCTCGTCCATGACGAGGATGGACGGCCGCTGCAGGAGGGTCCGTACGATGGCGAGCCGCTGCCGCTGCCCGCCGGAGAAGTTGGAGCCCATCTCGGCGACCAGGGTGTGCAGGCCCATCGGCAGGTCGTCGAGGAAGTCCAGGATGCCGACGTCGCGGCAGAACTCCCGGACCGTCTCCTCGGGGACGTCCTGGCCCAGGGTGAGGTTCTCCAGGATCGACCGGTTGTGCAGGTGGACCTCCTGCGGGATGTAGCCGATCACCCGGCGCAGGGAGTCCCGGTCGTACGCGGCGGCGTCCCGGCCGCCGAAGCGCACGGCGCCGGTGGTGGGTTCGTGGAGCCCGCAGACGATCCGGGCGAGGGTGCTCTTGCCCGACCCGGACGCGCCGACCAGGGCGACGCGGGCGCCGGCCGGGATGTCCATGGTGACCTCGCGGACCACCGGTTCGCTGTGCCGGGTGTAGCGGAAGGACACCCGGTCCAGCTCGACCGAGGGGGACGGCAGTTCCTTCAGCTCGCCGCCGGGGCCCTCGGGCTCGGTGCGGGTGATGTCGCTCAGCCGGGACATGTAGCGGCTGGTCTCGGTGAACTCGGCGTACGCCTGGAAGACCGAGGTGGAGATCGCGAAGTAGGTGGCGGAGACGGTCTGCACCGCGATCGCCCCGCCGATGGTGATGGTCCCGCGGCCGACGAAGTACAGGCTGGCGAGCAGCAGCAGCAGCGGCCCGAACATCTGGATGGTGGCCGCCACTCCGGACACCCGGCCCTGCTGCAGCCGCATCCGCGCCTTCATCGCCTCCAGCGAGTCGGCGTAGGTCTCGCGCCAGGTCTCCAGGTACTGGTCGGCGTAGCCGCCCATCTTGATGGTCGGGATGGAGACGATGGCGTCCAGTTGCAGCGACTGGCTCCGGCCGAGGTGGGTGAGCTCCATGTCGACGGCTTCGAGGACCCGCTGCCGGGTGGTGGCGAGATAGCCGGCGTTGGCCGCCACCAGGGCGAGCGCGATCAGGCCGAGCCGCCATTCGGCGTGCAGCAGGTAGCCGCTGACGCAGACCATGGTGCCGATGTCGAGGACGCCCTGGGCCACCCGGGAGGAGAGCATGTCGCGGACGGCGTTGACGCTGCCGAGGCGGAAGAGCAGCTCGCCGGGCTGACGGGTGGTGAAGAACCGGTACGGCAGCGAGAGCAGCCGGCCGAACGCGTGGTCCATCAGGTGCCGTCCGACCACCGCCACCAGCGAGGACAGCAGCACGATCCGCAGCAGGTGCAGCAGGTAGTAGCCGAGCGCGGCGCCGGCCACCATGCCGATGACCCACAGGTGGTCGCCGAGCTCGGTCCAGCCGGAGAACCGGTCCACGGACCACTCGGTGAGCAGCGGGATCCCGAGGACCGCGGCGTAGGCGGCCAGGGAGAGGACGCCGACTCCGGCCATCCGGCCTCCCGCGCCCCGGGGCAGCAGGGGCATCGTCCGCCAGTCGGCGAAGGGCCGGCGGCGCAGCCGGCGGAACTCGGGCCCGGGTTCGGCGGTGACGACGACGCCGCTGAAGTGCTCGGCGAGTTCGTCGCGGGTCAGCCGGCGGCGGCCGACGGCCGGGTCCATGACGACGGCCCGCTCGCCGTCGAAGCTCTCCAGGACGACGAAGTGGTGGTCGTCCCAGAAGAGGATCACGGGCGAGGTGAAGCGGGTGAGCGCGGCGACGCCGCGGGCGCTCAGCAGGCGGCTGCGCATGCCGCGGGACTCCAGGAACCGCGACAGCTGGCGGGCGCTCAGGCCGTCCCGTCCCGCGTCCATGTCCTCCCGCACCTCGGAGACGCCCTCGTCCCGCCCGTGGTAGCGGAGCAGGGACACGCAGCAGCAGAGTCCGCACTCGGTCTGGGCGACCTGGGTGACGGCCGGCACGCGTCGTGCGGTCCGACGTGATTCCGGGCGAACGCCCATGGTGACCGCACCTCCGGGTCGTGGGATGTCGGGTGGAAAGAGGGAGTGGGAAGAGGGGGGTGGGAAGAGGCGGGGGGGGGGAAGCGGGGGGTGTGCGTGGTCGGGACGTCGGACGGGGCGAAGACCGGGGGGTCGGGGCCGGGGTCGTGGGACCTCGGTCCCGCCCGCCCCGCCCCGTCCGACGTGGCCGACGCTGCGGTCGGCTCAGCCGGCCGCGCGTATCAGAGCCGCCAAGCGGTTCAGCACTGGCTGGTGCACTTGGTGGTCGGGCAGGCGGAGGCGGACACCAGGGTCGCCACGGCGGTCACGACGGCGCAGCTCCAGGTCGTGCCGCCGTACACGTCCGCCTCGCCCATCTCGACGAGCTCGAACTCGTCGTAGCCGCCGAGGACGTCGGCCTGCATCTTCTCCATGATCTTCTCCTTCGTGAGGAACGAACGGAATGCGTCCGGGAATCAATTCGTATGCCGAAATTCCGAACACGTCGTCCTCCGTCTCCGGAGGACGTCTCCCAGCCTGTCCTCTCCGCATTCGCTGAACGCATAGACCGGGCGACGCCGAGCGCACACACCGGAATTCCCCCGGAAAACACTTCGGGCCCCCGCGCATTCGCGCGGGGGCCCGAACGGGGAGATTCCTCAGGCGTCCCTCCGTACCGTCGCCCGGTGTCCGGCGCCCACCGCTCCGGCGGTCCACAGGACGAGTACGCCGAGTCCCGACCACGGCCCGAGAACCCCCTCGGGCTCCGAACCGCTGAGCACCGTCCCCCCGGCGACGTCCGGCAGGAACCGCGCCGCCTCGCCCACCACCGGGATGTTGCTCAGGATCGTGGAGAGCATGAAGAAGAGCGGGAGCAGGAGGGACAGCGTCGCCGCCCCGGAGCGCAGGAGCGTCGCCACACCCATGGAGAACGCCACCAGCAGCGCCGTGTACAGCACCGCCCCCAGCAGACGGCCCGCCGTGGCCGCTCCCGCCGGCGCCGCGTGCTCCCCGATGCCGTACTGCACGATCAGGAAGGCCGGTACGACTCCGGCCACCGCCAGCACCGCGCTGACCAGGCTGACGAGGCCCACCTTGGCGTAGTAGAACCGGGCCCGGTCGGGGACGGCCAGCAGGCTGGTCCTGATCGACCCCGACGCGTACTCGCCCGTGACCGCGAGGATCCCCATGACCACGAGGACGATCGCCCCGAGCGGGACGGCGGAGAGGCCGAGGCCCACCGGGTCGAATCCGGGCGCCGTGAGCATTTTCTCGCCGGAGAAAGTGCCGTAGACGATCGCCAGCGCGATCATCAGGCCGAGATAGACCGCGAGGGACCATTTCGGGGACCGCAGGGTCGTCAGTTTGACCCATTCGGCGGCCACTGCGTGTTTCATCGGATCCCTCCGGTCGAGGCCCGGTATTCGGCGTGTTCCCGGGTGAGTCTCATGAACGCCTCCTCCAGCGAACTGCCGGATTCCGTCAGCCCGAACACGGTGATGTTCTCGGCGCTCGCGACGCGCCCGACCTGTTCCGCGGAGGCACCGCTCACCGCGAGCGTCGCGTCGTCCCGCCGCACGGACTCGATGCCGCGCTCCCCCAGCGCCCGCCGCATTCCCTCCGGGTCGGACACCCGGGCCACGACGGTGACGTCCGAGTGCGCGGCGACGAAGGCGTCCACGGAGGTGTCGGCGAGCAGCCGCCCCCGGGCGACGACCACGAGGTGGTCGGCGGTCACCGCCATCTCGTTCATCAGGTGGGAGGAGACCAGGACCGTCCGGCCCTCCGCGGCCAGCGCCCGCATCAGCTCCCGGATCCACCGGACGCCCTCCGGGTCGAGCCCGTTGACCGGCTCGTCGAGGACCAGCACCTCGGGGTCGCCGAGCAGCGCCGCCGCGACGCCGAGGCGCTGCCCCATGCCGAGGGAGAGGCCGCGCACCCGCTGCCGGGCCACCGCGGCCAGGCCGACCTGCTCCAGGACCTCGTCGGCCCGGCCGGCGGGCAGGCCGTGGGAGGCGGCGAGGACCCGCAGGTGGTCGCGGGCGCCGCGGCCCGGATGCGCGGCCCCGGTGTCGAGCAGCGCGCCCACCCGGGTCAGCGGGCGGGCGAGGTCGCGGTAGGGGACGCCGCAGACGGTGGCCCGGCCGGCGGTGGGCTCGTCCAGGCCGAGGATCATGCGCAGGGTGGTGGACTTGCCGGCGCCGTTGGGGCCGAGGAATCCGGTCACCTTGCCCGGGGTCACGGTGAACGACAGGCCGTCCACGGCGACCTTCGCGCCGTACCGCTTGGTGAGGTTCTGGACCTCGATCATCACAGCACCTTTCGTTGCCTTCCGTTCCGAGGACGGGCCCGGCCGGGACGGGCCCGCCCCGCCGGTGTCACCCGGCCCCCGTCGCCACCGGCTCCGCGTACAGCCCCGCGTACACCCCGTCCAGGGCCAGCAGTTCCTCGTGCGTGCCCCGCTCCACGATCCGGCCGCGGTCGAGGACGTGGATGAGGTCGGCGTCCTGGATCGTCGCCAGCCGGTGCGCGATGACGATCTGGGTGGCGCCGGTCTCCGCGATGATCCGGGAGACCCGGCGCTCGTTGGCCGTGTCCAGCGAGGCGGTCGCCTCGTCCATGACGATGATCCGCGGGCGCTGCAGCAGGGTCCGTACGATGGCGAGGCGTTGCCGCTGCCCGCCGGAGAAGTTCGCGCCCAGCTCGGACACCAGGGTCCGCAGCCCCATGGGCAGTTCGTCGACGAAGTCGAGGATGCCCACGGCCGCGCAGTACTCCCGGACCGTGGCCTCGTCGATGTCCTGGCCCAGGGTCAGGTTCTCCAGGACGGTGCGGTTGTGCAGGTGCACCTCCTGGGGGACGTAACCGATCTGGCCGCGCAGGAAGTCGGTCCGGTAGGCGCTCATGGGGCGGCCGCAGAACTCGACGGTGCCGCCGGTCGGCTGGTGGAGGCCGCAGACGATGCGTCCGATGGTGGACTTGCCCGAGCCGGACGCGCCGACGAACGCGACCTTCGCGCCGGCGGGGATCTCCAGGGACACGTCGTCGAGCACCGGCCTGCTGTGCCGGGTGTAGCGGAACGACACCTCCCGGAGCCGTACCGAGGTGTCGGGGAGTTCGGTGAGGGGTCCGCCCTCCGGTTCGCTCTCGTGGGCCGTGATGTCGCTGAGCCGGCTCACGTAGCGGGAGGTCTCGGTGATCTCCGTCAGCATCTGGAAGACGGAGCTGCTCAGGGCGAAGAAGGTGCCCGCCACGGCCTGTACGGCGATGGCGGAGCCGACGGTCACCGTCCCCCGCGACACGAAGTGCAGGCCGGCGAGGAGCAGGGCCAGCGGGCCGAACATCTGGGTGGTGGCCGCGATTCCGGAGATCCAGCCCTGCTGGATCCGCATGCGGACGCGCATGGCGTCCAGCGAGGCCCGGTAGGTCGCCTCCCACTCGTCGGCGAACCGGCCGGCGTAGCCGCCCATCTTGATGGTGGGCACGGAGACGACGGCGTCGAGCTGGGTGGACTGGGAGCGGGAGAGCAGCGCGAGCTCGGTGTCCGTCACCTCCTTCACCCGGTGCCGGCTCAGCCAGAGGACGCCGCCGTTCAGCAGGAGCAGCCCGAGCGCCAGGAGTCCGATGCGCCACTCGGTGACGAACAGGTAGACGCCGATGCAGGCGAGGGTGCCGACGTCGAGGACGCCCTGGGCGATCCGCGAGGAGAGCAGGTCCCGGACGCTGTTGACGGTGTTCAGGCGGAACAGCAGCTCGCCGGGCTGCCGGGTGGCGAAGAACTTGAAGGGCAGGGAGAGGAGTCTCCTGAAGACGTGGCTCATCAGGTGACGGCCCATCACGGCGATCAGTCCCGCGAGCGCGGCGGTGCGCAGCATCCACAGCAGCAGGTAGCCGGTCGCGGCGGCGGCGACCGCCGCCGCGACCAGGCCCGTATGGGACAGGTCGCTCCAGCCGTCGTCGCGGTCGACGGCCCATTTGGTCAGGGCCGGGATGCCGAGGACCGCCGCGTACGAGCCGAGGGACAGCAGGGCGACGAGGGCGATGCGGCGGCCGGCGTCGGCCGGGACCAGCGGCAGCGACCGCCAGTGCCGGGCGGCGGGGAGAGACTGCCGGACGAAGGCCGGGCCCGGGGTGGCGGCGATCACCACCTGGGAGAAGCCGGCCTCCAGCGCCTCGCGGGTGAGGCGCCTGCGGCCGACGGCCGGGTCCATCACCCAGGCCGTCGTGCCGTCGAAGCGCTCCAGGACGAGGAAGTGGTAGTCCTCCCAGAAGAGGATCACCGGTTCGGTGAAGCCGCGCAGGGCCTCCACGCTCCGGGCCCGGAACGCCTTGACGTCCATGCCCCGCGAGCGCAGGAAGTCCGCGAGCTGCTTGGCGCCGAGGCCGTCCCGGCCGGCCTCCAGGTCCTCGCGCACGGTCGCGAAGTCCTCGGTGCGGCCGTGGTACCCGAGCACCGCGACGCAGCAGCACAGTCCGCACTCGGTCTGGGTGACCTGGGTGACGGACGGGACCCGGCGTCCCATCAGAGGGATCCGTGCCAGATCGGCGACACCCGGGGCCGGGCGCCGTCGAGGCGGCCGAGGAGGTGCAGCAGCACACCGGCGGAGCCGACCATGGCGCTGTCGGTGTGGGCGTAGCGGGACCCGGTGTCGGCGAGTTTCTCCGCGATCACGTCCGGGCCGAGGCGGCTCGCCTCGACGGCGTCGGCCCGGTCGAGGAGGTCCTGGTCGAGGCGGTCCGGGTCGGGGAGTTCCCGGCCGGCGCCGGCGATCCGCCGGACGATGTCGATGTTGCCGAGGTCGCCGTGGCACCAGGTGAGGTTGCGTCCGAAGCCCAGCCGGAAGGTCTGGTCGAGGGCCGTCTCCAGGCGTTCGGCGGCCCGTTCGTCCGCCGTGCGGGCGGTCGCCGCGGAGAGCGCCATGGCGATGCCGGCGGCGCCGTGGCACCAGCCGGTCGAGAACCGGTCGGGGAAGGCGGAGTTGGTGGACCAGTTCCGCTCCCCGGGGACGTAGAAGGCCTCCAGACGGTCCGTCAGGGCGCCGATCGCGCCGTCGACCCGGTCCCCGACGTGGTCGCGCAGGGCGGCGAGGGCGTACAGGACCCCGGAGACGCCGTGCGCGAAGCCCGACTGCTCCCACCAGGAGCCCGTCGGCTCGGCCACGTGGCGCAGCAGCCTTCCGGCGAGCGTGTCCAGGGTGGCGGCGGCGTGGTCGCCGCCGATCGAGGCGACCATCGTGGCGATGCCGGAGATCCCGGAGATCACCTCCGGGGTGTCCCCGGGGCCGACCTGCTCGACGACCAGCGGTACGGCGTCCTGTGCGGCCTTCACCCAGCCGGGCTCCCGCAGGATCCGTCCGGCCTCGGCGAGGGCGTACAGCAGGCCGGTGGTCCCGGTGTAGGCGCCGGCGCCGCTCTGCCGGATGCTGCGGAGCTCGTAGACGCCGTCGGTGAGGATCCCGGCGCTGCGCGCGAAGACCTCGTGGGCCACCTGTGCGTAGCGTTCGTCGCCGAAGTGGGCGGCGGCCGCGGCCAGGGCGAGGGCGGGGCCGGTGCGTCCGGTGTACAGGTCGTACCCGAGGACGCCGGAGGGCCAGGGCCGGGCGGCCTGCGCGGAGGCCAGCGGGCCGATCCAGGTGGTCGGCAGGTGGCCGTACTGGTCGGGGAGGCTGCCGGCGGTGAGGGCGTCGGCGACGGTCCGGGCGAGCCGCTCCAGGCCGGTGCGCTCGCCGGCGGCGGCCCGGCCGTTCCAGGGGGTTCCGCCGGAGAGGTGGTTGTCGGGGAAGCGGGAGCAGAAGGCCGAGTGGAGCAGCCGGAGTTGCCGCCGCACCACGTGCTCGTCGAGCGCCGCGGCCTTGGCGAGGGCCCGGGAGAGCGGGGTGCGGTCGACGCGGACGCCGGTGTCCCGGCCGTCGCAGTCGTGGACGGTGGTGCCGGTCGCGGGGACCGTGAAGTAGGGGACGTCGCGTTCGGCCATCTGCCGCAGTTCCGAGCCGATCAGCCGGCGGTCGGAGAACCGGGAGGGGATGGCGATCCGGTGGAGCAGGGCCTGGGCGAGCTCCGGGTCGGCCATCGCGGCGGCGGAGGCCGTCATCCGCAGGATCTGCGCGTACTGCGACGTGGGGTTGTGGATGTAGCGGAGGCGCAGGGACGGCGCGATCCGCCGGAGGAGGTCGGTCCACCAGGCGGGGCGGGCCGTCACCGCCTCGCAGACCTGCCGGAAGCCGTCGGCCATCTGCCCGGCGAGGCCGTGGATCTCCCGCTCCGTGGTCTCCCTGACCACGGTGGATCGCTGTTCGGCCGGGCGGGCCTGGAGGTGGACCCTGATCCGGTCGGTGAAGGGGTGCTCGAAGACCATCGTCTTGAAGGGGGAGACGCCCTGGTTGTCGCCGCCGAGGAAGCCGAGGTCGACGTGGCCGGAGTCCTCGTCCTTGCCGGCCAGGACCAGGGGGAGGATCCCGATGCCGTAGACGCTGCGGCCGATCTCGTCGTACGCGTTCCCCTCGGCCTCGCGGGTGGGGCCGGTGTGCACGCGGGCGGGGTGCAGCAGCGTCTCCAGGTCGATGGCGACGGGGCCGCGGCGGGTGGGCAGGATGTTCTCGAAGTGCATGTCGCGGGCGTCCAGCAGGTAGAACACGGCGGCCAGTTGGCCGCAGGCCCGCATGAAGGGCACGCTGTCCGCGCCGACGTCCTGCCGCTCGACGTACTCGACGTAGCCGTAGCCGTCGCGGACCAGGGTGCGGGCGGCGGGCAGGGCGCAGCCGGCCTCCGCGTTGACGCGCTCGACGACGGTCTCGAAGGCCGCCTCGCAGGAGACGTCCCGGGGCTTGTGGACGAGGCGGGCGCCGGAGGCGAAGGTCAGGATGCTCACGGCCCTGCCGTGGGCGTGGGAGTCGCCGTCGGCGCCGCCGAGGGAGAGCAGCGGGTCGCCGGGGGCGATGCCGGCGAAGCGGGAGACGGCCTCGCGGTCGGCGTGGAGCCGGCGGACGAGTTCCCGCGCGGCGTCGCGGGCGTTGCGCACGATGTGTCCGGCGGCGGAGCGGAGCACCGGGAACGGCTCCACGGCGTCGTTCCACGCGCGGGTGACGAAGTCCTGGTAGCGCTCCTCCGGGGTGTCCCCGCGCAACGCCCCTTCGCCGGAGGCCTTGTTGACGGCGGCGACCAGGGTGCGGGTGGCCGCGTCGCGGAGCCGGGCCTCGGACCTGGCGAGTACCTGGAGCGCGAAGGCGTCCGGGTCGGCCACGGTGCCGGTGAGGTCCTCGGGGAGGAGCCGGTCGGCCGCCGGGAGGGCCAGTCGCCGGATCACGCGCTGGAAGGGGTACGTCTCCGGCTCCAGCGTCCAGGCGAGTGCGGCGGCCGAGGGGGCCTCCGGAGCGGCGTCGGACGGGGCCGCGAGCGTGTCGTGGACGGCGGACGCGAAGACGCCGAGGGGCTCGATGGTTTCGCGGATCTCGACGCTGTCGAGTTCTGGGTAAAGCTTCGCGGGCGAGATCAATGCTCCGGCTCCCTGCGCGGACGGTGATAGATTTCCACGTTGCGCCGGGGGCGGGGAGCATGAGCCGCTCCCCGCCCCTGGTCCGTGCCCGGCCCTTCGGGCTCAGTTGCAGTTGGGCTGGCACTCCTTGGTGAGCGTGCACCAACCGCCCTGGTTTCCGAGGAAGTCGGAGAGCGAGAACGTGTTGGTCGAGCACGCGCCGTAGGCGACGCCGTCGAAGTCCTGCTCGGCGATCTCCTCGATGAGCGAGATGTCACCGTCGTAGTTCGTCATGGGAATTCACATCCAATCCGGCCACATGTGTTCAAGGGGCTGTTCTGCGGGAATCCGCGACCCTTTGCCTGTCGCTCGGCCGAGCGACGGGCAAAAGCTATGCGGGCCGAGAGCCGGTCCACAACCCGTCGGTTGAAGGCGGTGCTCCGAAAATCGTTCGGGCAGGGCCGTGGTCGGCGCGGGTGAAAGCCCTGATCTGCGGCTTCGGCGACGTGTGGCCGAATGCTGCCACGACGGTGGCAGCTTGATGCAGGCCGAATTGCACGGAATTCATGCGCGCGCGTATGCGCGGGACATGCGCGGCGATCGGCCGACCGAATGCGGTCGGCCAATTTCCACGCACGACACCCCGGGAAGAGAATTCATCCGCCCGGCATCATCCCGCCGCCCTTGAGGCGTTCTATGTCGGAGGGGCGGACCTGGATGACGAAGAGGGCGATGAGCAAGGCGACCACGGCGAAGGCGGCGGCCACGATGAAGCCGGCGGCCACGCCGGAGGTGAGGACCTGGTCCGCCCAGGGGGGCGGGAGCTCGCCGGTCTCGGCGAAGCGGGCCTTCTCCAGGGGGCCGGCCTGGGCCAGGAACGCGGGGACCTGTGTGTCGGCCTCGTTGCGGCTGGCGGTGCCGAAGACGGTGACCAGGATGGAGAGGCCGAGGGAACCGCCCACCTGCTGGGTGGCGTTGAGGAGGCCGGAGGCGGCGCCGGACTCGGCGGGCTTGACGTTGGAGAGGGCCATCAGGGTCAGCGAGACGAACATGAAGCCCATGCCGGCGCTGAAGACGAGCATCGGTCCGAGGATCGAGCCCGCGTAGGTGGAGTGGACGTCCGTCAGGGTCAGCCAGGAGAGGCCCACCGCGAGGCAGAGGGCGCCGAGGACCATGAAGGGCTTCGGGCCGTATTTCGGGAGGAGCTTCGCGGTGATGCCGGCGATCACCGCGATCACGGCGCTGACCGGCAGGAAGGCGAGGCCCGCCTCCAGCGGGCTGAAGTCGAGGACCCGCTGCACGAAGAGCGTCAGGAAGAAGAACATCCCGAAGATGGCCGCCGCCAGACAGAGCATCATGCCGTACGTGCCCGCGCGGTTGCGGTCGCGGAACATGTGCAGCGGGGTGATCGGCTGCCGGCTCCGGCGCTCCACCAGGACGAACACGGCGAGCAGCACGACGGCGGCGCAGAACGAGGCGATCGTCCAGGGATCGCTCCAGCCCTGCTGCGCCGCGCGGATGAAGCCGTACACCAGCGCCACCATGCCGAGCGTCGACGTCAGCGCGCCCGCGAGGTCGAAGTGGCCGGGACGGCGTTCGGACTCCCGGACGTGCCGCGGGGTCAGGAAGGCGATCATCAGGGCGATCGGTACGTTGACGAAGAAGATCCAGCGCCAGTCGAGCCATTCGACGAGCACACCGCCCGCCAGCAGGCCGATCGCTCCGCCGGCCGCCGACACGCCCGCGAACACCCCGAAGGCCCTGTTCCGTTCGGGGCCTTCCTCGAAGGTGGTGGTGATGAGGGAGAGCGCGGTCGGTGAGGCGATCGCGCCGCCGACTCCCTGGAGGGCGCGGGCCGCGAGGAGTTGCCAGCCCTCCTGCGCGAACCCGCCGAGCAGGGAGGCGAATCCGAAGAGCAGCACGCCGAAGATGAAGACGCGGCGCCTGCCGAGGATGTCGCCGGCCCGGCCGCCGAGCAGCAGCAGGCCGCCGAAGGTCAGCGTGTAGGCGTTGACCACCCACGACAGGGTGGTGGTCGAGAAGCCGAGATCGCTCTGGATGTGCGGAAGCGCGA
The DNA here is from genome assembly GCF_012927245.1 of Streptomyces sp. R302. Classification (GTDB taxonomy): domain Bacteria; phylum Actinomycetota; class Actinomycetes; order Streptomycetales; family Streptomycetaceae; genus Streptomyces. Next base: position 96,934 of record NZ_JABBGE010000004.1, on the reverse strand, counting down.
TGTTGACGATCGTGATGTCGAGAACGACCATCAGCTGGCAGGAGGCGATGACGAACAGGGCGATGCCCTTGCCGTCGCCCGGGCTGGTGGGGGTGGGGTCCACCGCCGGTGTCGTCGGCTTCGGTGTGCTACTCATTGTCGTTCATGGCGCGTCGCGCCCTCACCGCAGGAGCCGTGGGCCGGTCGGTCCACCTTTCGACCCTAAGCCCACCCCCCTGACCCGACCAGTCGATCAAGCACCGGTGGATTCGGCGCAGTTCGGGCCGGTGGCGCGAGGCGCGCGGGATCGGGTGAAAATGCGGACATGCGGGCCTACTCCGACGCCTCCGGCCGTCCCGGCCACCACCCCCGCCGCTGTCGCCGGCACTGTCGCGGGGCGGTGACCGCCGTCATCACCACGATACGTCGCCGCGCGGGGGCGTGGCCGTGGAGCTGACGCCCTCCGGGCACGTCGACGGCTTCGCCCGCGACCGGCTGCCGCCCGCCGCCCAGTGGCCGCGGCTGCTCTTCGAGCTGCCCGGGCTCGACTACCCCGAACGGCTCAACTGCGCCGCCGAACTCCTCGACCGGACCGTGGAGCGGTTCGGCGCCGGGCGACCCGCCTTCCACGACGGGGAGGGCGGAACCTGGAGCTACGGCGAGCTGCGCGAGCGCGTCGACCGGCTCGTGCGGGTGCTCATCGACGAGCTGGGGCTGCGGCCCGGCAACCGGGTGCTGCTGCGCGGCCCCACCACCCCCTGGCTCGCCGCCTGCTGGCTCGCCGTCGTGAAGGCCGGCGGCATCGCCGTCACCGTCCCGGCCCAGCAGCGCGCCGCCGAGCTGGCCTTCGCCGCCGGGACCGCCGCCTGCTCCCTCGCGCTGTGCGACGCGGGCGCCCTCGACGAGCTGCTCGCCGCCCGCGTCCCGGGCCTGCGGGTCGTCCCGTACGGCGGCGACGGGCCCGACGACCTCCGCGCCCGCGCCGGACGCCGGACACCCGGGCCCGCACCGGCCGCCGACACCGCCGCCGACGACGTGGCCCTGATCGCCTTCACCTCCGGCACCACCGGCCGCCCCAAGGGCTGCGTCCACTTCCACCGGGACGTCCTCGCCGCCGCCGACACCTTCTCCGCGCGGGTCCTGCGGCCCCGCCCGGACGACGTCTTCGCCGGCTCGCCGCAGCTCGCCTTCACCTTCGGCCTCGGCGGGCTGCTCGTCTTCCCGCTGCGGGCCGGGGCCAGCGCCGTACTCCTCGACCGGGCCGGGCCGCAGCAGCTGCTCGCCGCGATCGGCAGGAACCGGGTCTCGGTGCTCTTCACCGCGCCCACCGCCTACCGGGCGATGCTCGGCCTCCTCGACACCGGCTCGGCCGCCGACCTGTCCTCGCTGCGCCGCTGCGTCTCGGCCGGCGAGCACCTGCCCGACGCCGTCTGGACCTCCTGGTACGCCAGGACCGGGATCCGGCTGATCAACGGCCTCGGCACCACCGAGCTGCTGCACATCGTCCTCGCCGCCGACGACGCCGACAGCCGCCCCGGCACCACCGGCCGCCCGGTGCCGGGCTGGCGGGCCGCCGTCCTCGGCCCGGACGGCCGGCCCGTCCCCGACGGGCACGAGGGGCTGCTCGCCGTGCGCGGCCCGGTCGGCTGCCGGTACCTCGCCGACCCCCGCCAGACGGAGTACGTGCGCGACGGCTGGAACGTCACCGGCGACCGGTACGTCCGCGAGCCCGACGGCCGCTTCCGGTACGTCTCGCGTGCCGACGACATGATCATCTCGGCCGGGTACACGATCGCGGGCCCCCAGGTGGAGGAGGTGCTCCTCGGCCATCCGGATGTCGTCGAGACGGCGGTCGTGGGCCGCCCCGACCCGCTGCGCGGCCAGGTCGTCGTCGCCTACGCGGTGGTACGGGAGGGGGTGGCGCGCGACGCCGCCACCGCCGCCGCGCTGCGCTCCTACGTCCGCGCCCGGCTCGCCCCGTACAAGTCGCCCCGCGCCGTCGTCTTCGTGGACGCCCTCCCCCGCACGGCCACCGGCAAGCTCCAGCGCCACCGGCTGCGGGAGCCGGAGCAGCCGGGTCCGGGCTCCACGGCCTAAAATGATCACGTGGCCGAGCAGCACACCCCCCGATCCCTGATCGTCTCCCTCTACGGCGCCTACGGGCGGCCCGCGGAGGAGACTCCGATGCCGGTGGCCGCGCTGATCCGGCTGCTCGCGGTGGTCGGCGTGGACGCCCCCTCGGTGCGCTCCTCGGTGTCCCGGCTCAAGCGGCGCGGGCTGCTGCTGTCCCGCCGGACCCCCGACGGCGCGGCGGGATACGCCCTCTCCGACGACGCCCGCAGGCTCCTGGAGGACGGCGACCGGCGGATCTACGCCCGGGCGGAGCCCTCCCTCGCCGACGGCTGGGTCCTCGCCGTCTTCTCCGTCCCCGAGCAGGAGCGGCACAAGCGCCACCTGCTGCGCTCCCGGCTCGGCCGGCTGGGCTTCGGGACGGCGGCGCCGGGCGTGTGGATCGCGCCGGGCCGGCTGTACGAGGAGACCCGCAACGCCCTGGAGCGGCTCGGCCTCTCCTCGTACGTGGACTTCTTCCGCGGCGACCACCTCGGCTACACGGCGACGGCGGAGGCGGTGGCCCGCTGGTGGGACCTGCCGGCGATCGCGCGGCTGCACGAGGAGTTCCTCGCCGGCCACGAGCCGGTCCTCGCCGCCCGGCGCGAGGACCCGGGCACGGAGGAGGACGCCTACCGGGACTACCTCCTCACCCTCGACTCCTGGCGCCGGCTGCCGTACGCGGACCCGGTCCTGCCGCCCGAGCTGCTGCCCGCCGACTGGCCGGGGCGCCGCTCCGCGGAGGTCTTCGCCGCGCTGCACGCGCTGCTGTGGGAGCGCGGAGCGGAGTACGTACGGGCGGTGGAGAAGGACCTGTAGGACGGGACGCCCAAGGTCCCGTACGGGCGGGTCGTCCAAAGTCCCGTACGGCGGGTCCTGGGTCCTGTCGGGGTCGGGAGGGGGGTCTCTGTGGCTGGAAATCGCCCCCTTATATGGTTGAAACCGGGATGTCCCAGGTCCTCCTGGCCCGTCCTCCGTCGCCTTCCCGCCACCCCCGGCAAAGGGAGCCCGTCCCCATGCCCGCACCCACCGGCCCACCCGCGCCCACCGGCCCGCCCGGGACCGCCTGGCGCCTCCGGCTGCCGCGTACCACCGCCGCCGTCCCCGTCGCCCGCGCCCTGGTCCGTACCGCGCTCGACGGGACCGACCCCGGCGCGGCCGGGCGGCCGGACCGCGACACCGCGGAACTGCTCACCGCCGAGCTGGTCGCCAACGCCGTCGAGCACACCTCGGGCGAGGGCCCGATCGAGCTGGTCGTGGAGCTGCTCTCCGCGCCGGGCGGCTGCCAGATCGAGGTGCACGACCCCGATCCGGCCCGCCTCGGCCGGCTGGAGTGCCCGGATCCCGACGCCGAGGCCGACCCCTGGCAGGAGCACGGCCGCGGGCTGCTTCTGCTCCGGGCGCTCAGCAGCGACTGCGGCCACCGCCCGACCCCGCGCGGCAAGGCGGTCTGGTTCACGCTCCCCCGGGTGCCCGCCCAGCGGCCTCGCCCCCGGCCGTGAGCGCCGGCCGGGAGCCCGGTCACGCCCCGTCCGGACCCGCCAGGGTCGCGACGAGGACGGCCTTGATCGTGTGGAGCCGGTTCTCCGCCTCGTCGAAGACGACCGAGTGCGCCGACTCGAAGACCTCGTCGGTGACCTCCAGCTCGGTCAGGCCGTGCCGGTCGTGGACCTCGCGGGCGACCTTCGTGCCCAGGTCGTGGTAGGCGGGCAGACAGTGCATGAACTTCACGTCCGGGTTCCCGGTGGCGCGCAGCACGTCCATGGTGACGGAGTACGGGGCGAGGGCGGTGATCCGCTCGTCCCACACCTCCTTGGGCTCGCCCATCGAGACCCACACGTCGGTGACGACGAAGTCGGCGCCCCGGACGCCGTCGGCGACGGAGTCGGTGAGGGTGAGGGTGGCGCCGCTCGCCTCGGCCAGCTTCCGGGCGGCGGTGACGACCCCCTCGGCCGGCCAGTACGCCTCGGGGGCGACGATCCGCACGTCCATGCCGAGCAGGGCGCCGGTGACGAGGTAGGAGTTGCCCATGTTGAAGCGGGCGTCGCCGAGGTAGGCGAAGGAGACGCCGTCGAGCGGCTTGTCGCTGTGCTCGGTCATGGTGAGCACGTCGGCGAGCATCTGGGTGGGGTGCCAGTCGTCGGTGAGGCCGTTGAAGACGGGGACGCCGGCGAAGGCGGCCAGCTCGTCCACGGTGGCCTGGCTGTCGCCCCGGTACTCGATACCGTCGAACATCCGGCCGAGGACGCGGGCGGTGTCCTTCACCGACTCCTTGTGTCCCATCTGGGAGCCGGAGGGGTCGAGGTAGGTGGTGGTGGCGCCCTGGTCCGCGGCGGCGACCTCGAAGGCGCAGCGGGTGCGGGTGGAGGTCTTCTCGAAGATCAGGGCGATGTTCCGGCCGCGCAGCCGCTGCACCTCGGTGCCCGCCTTCTTGGCCGCCTTCAGCTCGGCGGCGAGGGTCACCAGGCCGCGGAACTCCTCGGCGGTGAAGTCCAGCTCCTTGAGGAAGTGGCGGCCGGAGAGGTCAAGGGCCATGAGGGGCGCTCCTGGGGTGGGAGGGGTGGGTGCCGGTCGGGGACGGGTCCTGCGGGACCAGGGGACGGATCCCGCGGGACTTTGGAAGTCTATACATAGACCAGCATGCTTATACAGACTCGGGGTGCGAGACCCCTCACACCGCGTCCCGCTCCACCGGGCAGCTCATGCAGCGCGGGCCGCCCCTCCCCCGGCCCAGCTCGCTCCCCGGGATCTCGATCACCTCGATGCCCTGCTTCCGCAGATGCGTGTTGGTCGTGACGTTCCGCTCGTACGCCACCACCACCCCCGGCTCCACCGCGAGCACGTTGCAGCCGTCGTCCCACTGCTCCCGCTCCGCCGCGTGCACGTCCTGCGTCGCCGTCAGCACCCGCACGTCCTGGAGGCCGAGGGCCGCCGCGATCGCGCTGTGCATCTGCTCCGGCGGATGGTCCGTCACCCGCAGCGCCTGGCCCTCGTCGCCGGGCTCGATCGTGTACGAGCGCAGCATCCCGAGCCCCGCGTACTGGGTGAAGGTGTCCCCGTCGACCATCGTCATCACCGTGTCGAGGTGCATGAACGCCCGCCGCTTCGGCATGTCGAGGGCCACGATCGTCCGCGCCGAACCCGCCGCGAACAGCCCCCGGGCCAGCATCTCCACCGCCTGCGGGGTGGTCCGCTCGCTCATCCCGATCAGCACCGCGCCGTTGCCGATCACGAGCACGTCGCCGCCCTCGATCGTCGACGGGTAGTCGGCCTGCCCCTCCGACCAGTGGTGGAACGGGCCCGCCTCCGGGCCGGTGAAGAGCGGATGGTGCTTGTAGATCGCCTCGAAGTGCACCGTCTCGCGCTGCCGCGCCGGCCACCTCATCGCGTTGATCGACACCCCGTCGTAGATCCACGCCGAGGTGTCCCGGGTGAAGAGGTGGTTGGGCAGCGGGCCGAGCACGAAGTCGTCCAGCTCCAGGGCGTGGAAGCGGACCGAGGTCGGCTCCCGGTGCGCGGCCAGGAACTCCCGCTTCGTCATCCCGCCCACCAGCGCCTCCACCAGCGCGCCGGTCTCCAGCGAGTCGAAGGCGGCCCGCAGGTGGTCGGCGGCGAGCGGCCCGTACTCCTTCTCGTCGAAGACCCGGTCGAGGACGAGCGTCCGGGCCGCCGGCACGTCGAGCGCCTCCGCGAGGAGGTCGCCGAAGAGGTGCACCGCGACGCCCCGGTCGCGCAGCACGTCCGCGAAGCCGTCGTGCTCCTGCCGGGCCCGCCGCACCCACAGCACGTCGTCGAAGAGGAGGGCGTCCTTGTTGGACGGGGTCAGCCGCTTCAGCTCCAGATCGGGGCGGTGGAGGATCACGCGGCGGAGCCGGCCGGTCTCTGAGTCGACATGGAATCCCATGCGCCCATCCTGGCGGAGCGGACGGCCGTGCGCGTGGGAAGCGCACGGCCGAATTCGCGCCGCACGGGCGGCCGGTGTCCCCCGGGCACCCCCTACAGCCGCGGGTCGACCGGTTCCGATTCCAGGGCGAGGACCGCGAAGACCGCCTCGTGCACCCGCCACAGCGGTTCCCCGGCCGCGAGGCGGTCGAGCGCCTCCAGGCCGAGCGCGTACTCGCGCAGGGCGAGCGAGCGCTTGTGGCCGAGGTGGCGCTGCCGCAGCCGCGTCAGGTTCTCCGGGCGGGTGTACTCGGGGCCGTACACGATCCGCAGGTACTCGCGGCCGCGCACCTTCACGCCCGGCTGCACCGGGCGGCCCGAGCCGTCGCGGACCAGCGCGGCGAGCGGCTTGACGACCATGCCCTCGCCGCCCGCGCCGGTCAGCTCCAGCCACCAGTCGGTGCCCGCGCGGACCGACGCCTCGTCACCGGTGTCGACGACGATCCGCCGCGTCACCTGGAGCAGCCCCGTCGGATCGTGCTCGACGAGCCGGTCCAGCCACCCGAGCTGCACGTCGTGCGGCACGTCGGCGAGCGACCGCCCGCGGACCGCGAGCAGCTGGAACGGCGCGAACCGCACCCCGTCAAGACCCTCCGTCGGCCAGCAGTACCGCCGGTACGCCTCGGTGAACGCGCCCGCGTCCGCGGCCCGTCCGCGCTGCGCGGCCAGCAGCCCCTCCAGGCCCTCGACGCCCCGCGCGGCCGCCGTCTCCAGCGCCCGTACGGCCTCCGGGAGGACGGCTCCCGAGGCGGCGCCGACCGCCGCGTACTGGTGGCGCAGCAGTCCGCCGGACTTCAGCGACCACGGCATCAGCTCGCCGTCGAGCAGCAGCCAGTCCCCCGCGCCGGAGGCGCTGTTCGACGCAGCGAGCTCCTCCCAGAGCCCGGCCGCGCCGATCGCCGTCCGCAGCCGGGCGAGGACCTCCTCGGTGGCGGCCTCGTCGTCGAAGAACGGCCGGCCGGTACGGGTGTACAGGGCGCCGGTCGGCCCGTCCACGCCGAACCGCTCGCGGGCCGCGTCCGCGTCCCGGCAGACCAGTGCCACCGCCCGCGAGCCCATGTGCTTCTCCTCGCACACGACCCGCTCGACCCCGTCGGCCCGGTACTGGGCGAAGGCCTCCGCCGGGTGCTCCAGGAAGCCGTCCGCCTTCGCGGTCGGCGTCGGCGCCATCGTCGGCGGCAGGTAGGCGAGGAGCCGGGGGTCGACCGCGAAGCGGCTCATGACCTCCAGGGCCGCCGCCGCGTTCTCCTCCCGCACCGCCACGTTGCCCAGGTGCCGGGTCTCCACCGTCCGCCGCCCGTGGACGTCGGCGAGGTCGAGCGGCCGGCCCTCGTGCCCGCCGGGCGCCGCCGGCGCCAGCGGCCTGGCCGGCTCGTACCAGACCCGCTCGGCCGGTACGTCGACGAGCTCGCGCTCCGGCCAGCGCAGCGCGGTCATCCGCCCGCCGAACACGGCGCCGGTGTCCAGGCAGAGGGTGTTGTTGACCCAGGACGTCGTCGGCACCGGCGTGTGGCCGTACACGACCGTCGCCCGGCCCCGGTACTCCTCCGCCCACGGATAGCGCACCGGCAGCCCGAACTCGTCGGTCTCGCCGGTGGTGTCGCCGTACAGCGCGTGCGAGCGGACCCGGCCCGAGGTGCGGCCGTGGTACTTCTCCGGCAGACCGGCGTGGCACACCACGAGGTTCCCGCCGTCGAGGACGTAGTGGGAGACGAGTCCGTCGATGAACTCCCTTACCTGCTCGCGGAATTCGGCGGGCTCGCGCTCCAGCTGCGCCACGGTCTCGGCGAGGCCGTGGGTCTGCTGGACCTTCCTGCCCTTCAGCCAGCGGCCCAGCTTGTTCTCGTGGTTGCCGGGCACGCAGAGCGCGTTCCCGGCCGCCACCATGCCCATCACCCGGCGCAGCACGCCCGGCGAGTCCGGGCCGCGGTCGACGAGGTCGCCGACGAAGACCGCCGTGCGGCCCTCCGGGTGCGCGCCGTCCACGTAGCCGAGCCGCGCGAGCAGGGTCTCCAGCTCGCTCCGGCAGCCGTGGATGTCGCCGATGATGTCGAACGGGCCGGTGAGGTGGCGCAGATCGTTGAAGCGGCGTTCGAGCCGCACCTCCGCGGCCTCGGCCTCGGCGACCGACCTGAGGACGTGGACCTTGCGGAAGCCCTCCCGCTCCAGGCCCTTCAGCCCCCGGTGCAGCTCGCGCCGGTGGCGGGGGATGACGTGGTCGGGCATGCCGGCCCGGTCGGCCCGCAGCGCGTTGCGCTCCCGGCAGACGGACTCCGGCAGGTCGAGGACGATCGCGATCGGCAGCACGTCGTGCTCCCGGGCCAGCTGGACGAGCTGCCGGCGCGCCTCGCGCTGCACGTTGGTGGCGTCGACGACGGTCAGCCGGCCGGCGGCGAGCCGCTTGCCGACGATGTAGTGGAGGACGTCGAAGGCGTCCTTCGACGCCGACTGGTCGTTCTCGTCGTCCGCGACGAGCCCCCGGCAGAAGTCCGAGGACACCACCTCGGTGGGCTTGAAGTGGCGCCGTGCGAAGGACGACTTGCCGGAGCCGGTGGCGCCGACGAGCACGACGAGGGAGAGGTCGGTGACGGGCAGCACCCGACGCTCCTCGGTGGTGGTCACGGTCATGCCCGATCCTCCTTCTTCTCGTCGTCCGCCCCGGCCACCCGGGTGAAGACGGCCATCTGCGTGGGCGCGCCGACCTCGGGGTCGTCCGCGCCGACGGGCGCGAACTCCACGGCGTAGCCGTACCGTCCGGCCACCGCGCCGGCCCACTCCCGGAACTCCGCCCGGGTCCATTCGAACCGGTGGTCGCCGTGCCGGACGTGTCCGGCGGGCAGCGTCTCCCAGCGCACGTTGTACTCGACGTTCGGCGTCGTCACGACGACCGTGCGCGGCCGGGCCGCGCCGAACACCGCGTACTCCAGGGCCGGGAGCCGGGGCGGGTCCAGGTGCTCGACGACCTCGCTGAGCACGGCCGCGTCATAGCCGCCGAGCCGCTTGTCGGTGTACGCGAGCGAGCCCTGCACCAGCTTCACGCGGGCGGCCTGCCGCTCGCCCATCCGGTCCAGGTGGAGCCGGCGCGCGGCGACGGTCAGCGCTCGCACCGACACGTCCACGCCCACGATCTCCGTGAACCGCGCGTCCTTGAGCAGCGCCTGCACCAACTGGCCCTGGCCGCAGCCCAGATCGAGGACCCGGGCGGCTCCGGCGGCCCGCAGGGCGGCCAGGATCGCCGCCCGCCGGTGCTCGGCGAGCGGCACCGGCCGCTCCTCCGTGTCGCTCGCCTCGTCCACGGCGTTGTCGACGTCCTCGACGTCGAGCCCGTCGGCCTCGGCGAGCCGCACCAGTTCGAGCCGCTCCGAGGCCTCGCGGGCGAGGCTCCGGCGGCGCGCCAGATAGCGGGTGGTGATCAGCTCGCGCCGGGGGTGCGCCGCCAGCCAGCCCTCTCCGGCCCGCAGCAGCTTGTCGACCTCGTCGGGCGCCACCCAGTAGTGCTTGGCGTCGTCGAGCACCGGCAGCAGCACGTACAGCTGGTTCAGCGCGTCCGCGAGCCGCAGCCCCTCGCCCTCCAGGACGAGCCGCACGTACCGCGAGTCCCCCCACTCGGGGAACTCGGCGTCCAGCGCCACCGGTTCGGCGTCCACCGTCGTCCAGCCCAGCGGCCCGAACAACTCCCGTACGAGCTCCGCACCGCCGCGCGCCGGCAGCACCGGCACCTCGATCCGCAGCGGCAGCGGCGCCGCCGCCCGCTCCGGCAGCGCCCGGCACTGGCCGTGCAGCGCCGTCTTGAAGACCTGCGCCAGGGCCACCGCGAGCAGCGAGGACGCGGCGTACGGCCGGTCGTTCACGTACTGCGCGAGCGCCGCGTCCGGGGCGCCGCCCCGGCCCTTCCCCTTGCCCCGGCGCACCAGCGCCACGGGGTCCACCTCCAGGAGCAGGGCCGCGGTGCACCGCTCCGCGGTGGCCTCGGGATAGAGCACGTGCGCGGTGCCGTGCGAGGTCGAGAACGCCTGCGCCCGCTCGGGATGCTTGTGCAGCAGGAAGCCGAGGTCGGTCGCGGGTCGCTCCGGGGTGCCGGTCGTACTGATCGTCAGGAACACACGTCCGAGTATGGGCGCCCCGCCTCACCCCCGACCAGGCATTTTCCCCACCGCGCTCGCGAGCGCCGCGACGGTCTCCGGCCCGACCCGGCAGCAGCCGCCGATCAGCCGGGCCCCGGCGGCGGCCCACTGCGCGGCGAGCGCCGCAGCGTCCGCCGGGCCGTACCCGGACGCCCCGCGCCAGCCACGCGCCTCCGCGTCCCAGCGCTCCCCGCTGTTCGGGTAGACGACGGCCGGGCGGCCGGTCACGGCGACGGCCGTGGCAACCGCCTCCGCGGCCTCCGCCGGCTCGCAGCAGTTCACCCCGACGGCCACCACCTGTTCGTTCCCGGCCGCGACCGCGAACGCCTCCGCCAGCCCCTGCCCGGCCCTGGTCCGCCCGCCGGCCACCGTGTACGACAGCCAGACCGGCACCCCGCACCCCTCCGCCGCCCGCAGCAGCGCCTCCGCCTCGACGACGTCCGGCACCGTCTCCAGGGCCAGCACGTCCGGCCCCGCCGCCGCCAGCGCCTCCACCCGGGGCCGGTGGAAGGTCACCAGCTCCCGCACCGAGAGCCCGTACCGCCCCCGGTACTCGCTCCCGTCGGCGAGCATCGCCCCGTACGGCCCCACGGACGCCGCCACCCAGGCCCTCCCCTCCCCCGCGTCCCGCGCCAGCGACACGCTCCGGCGCAGCAGCTCCGCCGTCTCCCGCCGCCCGAGACCCCGGCGCGCGAAGCCCTCGAAGGTCGCCTGGTAACTGGCGGTGATCAGCACCTGTGCACCGGCCCGGACGTACGCGGTGTGCGCCGCCGCGATCTGCCCGGGCGCGTCGGCGAGCAGCCGCGCCGACCAGAGCGCGTCCGCCAGCTCGCACCCCTGCGCCTCCAACTGGTTGGAGAGCCCGCCGTCGAGCACGACCACCCGACCGGCGAGCGCCTGGGCGACCGTCCGGGCCGCCGTCCGGTCGGGGGCCCGGTCAGGGCTCCGGTCGGGGGCCCGGTCAGGGGTCCGGTCGGGGGCCCGGTCAGGGCTCCGGTCGGGGGCCCGGTCAGGGCTCCGGTCGGGGGCCCGGTCAGGGGTCCGGTCGGGGGCCCGGTCAGGGGTCCGGTCCGATGCCATCTGCTCAGCCCAGCTGGGGTGCGACCTGCGCGGAGATCAGCTCCAGATGGTCCAGGTCGTCCAGGTCGAGGACCTGGAGGTAGACCCGGGAGGAGCCGACCGCCGCGTAGTGGCCGAGCTTGTCGACGACCTCGGCGGGCGTGCCCGCGAGACCGTTGGCCTTCAGTTCCTCCACCTCCCTGCCGATCGCGGCGGCGCGGCGCGCCACCTCGGTGTCGTCCTTGCCGACGCAGACGACCAGCGCGTTGGAGTACACGAGGTCCCCGGCGGGCCGGCCCGCCTCCTCGGCCGCGGCGCGCACCCGGCCGAACTGCCGCTCGGTGTCCTCGACGGAGGCGAACGGCACGTTGAACTCGTCGGCGTACCGCGCCGCCAGCCTCGGCGTGCGGGTCGCGCCGAGGCCGCCGACCAGGACCGGGATCCTCCGCTGGGCGGGCTTCGGCAGCGCGGGCGAGTCGGCGAGACGGTAGTGCCTCCCCTCGTAGTCGAAGGTCTTGCCGACCTCGGTCTCCCACAGGCCCGTGACGATCGCCAGCTGCTCCTCCAGCCGGCCGAACCTCTCCTTCGGGAACGGAATGCCGTACGCGGTGTGCTCCTCCTCGAACCAGGCCGCGCCCAGGCCCAGCTCGACGCGGCCGCCGGACATCTGGTCGACCTGGGCCACCTGGATGGCGAGGACGCCCGGCAGCCGGAAGGTGGCGGCGGTCATCAGGGTGCCGAGCCGGATCCGCTTGGTCTCGCGGGCGAGACCGGCCAGGGTGATCCACGCGTCGGTCGGCCCGGGCAGCCCGTCTCCGGACCCCATGCGGACGTAGTGGTCCGAGCGGAAGAAGGCGGAGTAGCCGAGTTCCTCGGTGGCGCGGGCCACCCTGAGGAGGGTGTCGTAGTCGGCGCCCTGCTGCGGTTCGGTGAATACGCGGAGATCCATGCCTCCATCCTGCACCTCGCGGTGCGTGTCAAGCCGCGCGTCAGCGCGGAGGGCCTCCCGGCCCGGTCGGGTGAATATCCGTCCCCCTGGCGGGACGCGTCGCCGCTGGCCAGTGACCGTGACCGGGCGCCGTCGTTTGCTCGGGCGGAGCCGGACCGCCCGGCCCGCGTGCCGGCGGCCGCAGCCGGTGCGTCGTTCTTCTCCCGTGGTCCCCGCCGTGCCGGCCGGGGTGCGGGGCGAGGAGGCCGCGATGTCCCAGGAAGCCGCGCCGGAGCAGGCGCTGCCCGAGCAGCAGGTGCCGCAGTCCGTGCCCGAGCAGCAGGCTCCGGGAGCCCCGAAGGGGCTGCTCCAGCAGATGGAGGAGCTGATGGCGGCGCTCTCCGCCGACCTCTCCCAGCTGGACGCCGACCTCCAGTCCACGGCGGAGCGCCTGGACGCGGAGCCCGAGCCCGCCGGCGAGGGTCCCGCCGGTGGCGGTCCCGCCGGTGGCGGTCCAGCCGGCGGCGTTCCCGGCGGTGACGGTTCCGGCGGTGACGGTTCCGCCGGTGTCCGCCACGACGGCGGTTCCGGGACGCGCTGACCGTCCCGGGGATGCGCTGACCTCCCTGGAGATGTGCTGACCGCCCCGAGGGGGCGCTGCCGTCCCTCCCCGCCCTCCCCGTACGGGTCGCTCGCTCCCCGCTCCTCCGTTCCGCGTTCCCCCTCTCCCCTCGTCCGCCTCACTTCCGGGCCTGGGACCTCAGTGGTCCCGGGCCCGGTCGCGCTCCCGCTCCCGCTCCCGGTCCTGTGCCTGCTCCGGCTCCCGGCCGGGCTCGGGGGCCGGGCGGGAGGGGGAGGCGGGGGACCTGGGGTGCGGGGTGGTGGCGGGCGGCGGGCCCGCCCGGCGCCTCGGGGGGTCGGGAGGGCGGGCCCGGCCCTGCTCGCGGACGTCGAGGCGTCGCAGCATGCCCCGGACCCGGTCGCCGGCCTCGTCGGCGGCGTCGATCGCCTCCATGCACTGCCAGTACAGGCTCTCGTCGTCGGTGACCGAGGCCACGCCGACGAGCGCGATGCCCACCTCCCCCAGCAGCTCGCCGAGGGCGGTGAGCGCCGAGCGCGGGTCGCCGACCTCGGTGAGCCGCGCCGCGCGCGGGCCGGCCGCTCCCCACGTCGGGTACTCCCCCGCCTCGCTGAGCCCCCGTGCCTCCCCGCGGAGCTCCAGCGGTCCGCAGAGCGCGAGGTGACTTCCTATCGCCTGGGCGAGGGCCCGGGCCTGCCAGGCTTCCGCCACGATGTCGTGTGCCGTCCGGCTCTCTCCCAGCGCGTGCAGGCCCGCCTGGACGAGTCGCTCCGCTTCCATCAACTCCGCCCCCGTTCGTGCGACTTGCCGTTCTCTCAGTCCACTACCCAGAGTGAGGCCGCCTGAGCCCCGGCACCAGAGGAATTCGGAAATCTGTGGACAGGCATCTCGACGGGGATGAACCGATCACTCCGAAGAGTGACGATCAACGCTTTCGATGCCCGACTCGTCCGTTCCGTCCCGTCTGCGGGGTGGAAAGCGGAGCTCGTTCCGGTCGATCTTGGCGGCGAGCGCGGCGAGGGGGTCGATCCCCAGCACCGTGCAGAACTGGAGGGTGTAGGCGAGGACGTCGGCCACCTCGTCGGCGACGCGGTGGGCCGTGTCCGGGTCCTCCATCACCTTCTCCGCCTGCTCGGGCGTCAACCACTGGAAGATCTCCAGGAGTTCGGCCGCCTCGACGCTGAGCGCCGCCGCCAGGTTCTTGGGCGTGTGGTAGGGCTGCCAGTCGCGTGCCGCCGCGAAGGCGGCGAGGCGGCGCTGGAGCCCCGCCACGTCGTGTTCGGTGTCCGTCACGGGGTCAGGTCTACCACCGTCACCCCGGGGGTCCGCCGGGCCTGGGCGGCGGCGCGCTCGCCGACCGCGCCGGCCAGCCGGATGTGGCCGTCGGCGGCGATGGCGGCGGTCAGGCCGAGGAGGGCGGCGGTCTGGCGGCCGTCGAGCCCCCGGTCGAGGTCGTCGGTGAGCAGGGTGAGGCACTGCATGGCGTCCGGGACCTCGGCGATGCGGTCCATGGCGAGGACGCCGGGGCCGGTGAGGAGGGTCAGCGCGAGGGCGAGGTAGCGGAGTTCGCCGGCGCCGAGACGGCCGAGCGGGGTGGCGGGGCGGGCGCCGCGGGCGAGGAGGGCACGGACGGTGCCGTCGCGGAGCTCCTGCACGCCGACGCCGGTGACGGGCCCGGCGCAGCCCGCGCCGGCGACGGCGGCGAGGCGCTGGTGGCGGCGCGGGCAGTCGGTGTGGGTGCGGTGCAGGACCTCGGCGAGGTTGGCGCAGTCGCGCAGCAGCCGGCCCTCGCCGGGGAGGACGGGCGCGCGCATCCTCTCCGGTTCGGGGGCGCAGACGAAGAGGGAGCGGAGTCCGACGACTGCCTGTTCGGCGGCGGCGAGCACCTCGCGCTGCCCCTGCGTCGCGCCGGCCACGCGCAGCGGGAGAAGGGCGGTGCCGAGGAGGTCGTCGGGGAGCGGTGCGCGGGTGACGGGCGTGGCGCCGGCGGTGAGCCAGGCGGCCTGGACGGTGGTGCGGCCGGGGTCCCTGAGGGCTGTGGTGAGGAGGGTGCGGCCGTGGCGGGTGAGTCGTTCGCCGACGATGCGGAGTTCGGGGTGGGCCTGGACGGCGAGGTCGATCCTGACCGGGCCGACGGGGCCGTCGACGGTGCAGCCGATGCGGAAGCCGCGGCGGCCCTGGGCGTCGGGCCGGGCGCTGTCCGGGACGAGGTCCGCGGGGTGCGGGAACACCTCGCCGAGCGGCTCCCCCGCGCCGAGCCTGGCCAGCGCCTCGTACGCGCCGAGAACGGTCGACTTGCCGCTGCCGCTCGGCCCGGCGAAGAGGGTGACGGGCCCGAGCGTGTACGCGGCGCGGCGCCGCCCGGCGTAGGCGGAGAGCCGCAGCTCGGTCACGGCGGGGCGGGGCAGGGTCGGCCGCTCGGCGCGGGGGGCGCCGGGGGCGCCGTCGATGTTGCCGGCGCGGTCGGCGCGGTCGGCGCGGTTGGCGCTGCCAGGCCCTTCGCCGCCGTCTGCGCCCTCGCCGCTGCCGGCGTTGACGTCGCCCACGCCTTCGGCACGCGGACGGCGACGGGATGGGGAACGGGCGCCCGCGCGGGTGGCGGGACCGGTGCCGGGGCGGGTGCCGGGCGTGGTGTCGGGCACTGGACCGGTGCCGGGTGCGGTGTCGGTGCCGGGTGCGATGTCGGGTGCCGCCCCCGAGCGGGTACCGGGTGCCGTGCCGCTGCCGCTGCGGGACGCGGTGCCAGCGCTAAGCACCGGGCCAGTGCCGGGCACTGGGCCGGTGCCGGACGCAGCGCCCGTGCGCGTACCAGGTGCAGTGCCGCTGCCGGACGGGGTGCCAGCGCCAAGCACCGGGCCAGTGCCGGGCGCCGGGCGGGTGCCGGATGCTGTGTCGGTGCCGGGCGACGTACCGGTTGCAGCGCCGGTGCGGGTGCCGGGTGCCGCGCCAGTACCAGGCGTCGGGCGGGTACCGCGTGCGGTACCACTGCCGGGCGCCGTGGACGTGCCGAGTGCTGCGCCGGGCGACGTACCGGTTGCAGCGCCGGTGCGGGTGCCGGGTGCCGCGCCAGTAGCGGACGTCGGGCGGGTACCGCGTGCGGTACCACTGCCGGGCGCCGTGGACGTGCCGAGTGCTGCGCCGGGCGACGTACCGGTTGCAGCGCCGGTGCGGGTGCCGGGTGCCGCGCCAGTAGCGGACGTCGGGCGGGTACTGCGTGCGGTACCACTGCTGGGCGCCGTGGACGTGCCGAGTGCTGCGCCGGGCGACGTACCGGTTGCAGCGCCGGTGCGGGTGCCGGGTGCCGCGCCAGTAGCGGACGTCGGGCGGGTACTGCGTGCGGTATCACTGCTGGGCGCCGTGGAAGTGCCGGGTGCGGTGTCCGTGCCGGGTGCAGCGCTCGTGCGGATACCGCGTGCGGTGCCGCTGCCGGATGCGGTGCCGGGCGCCGTGCCTGTGTCGGTGCCGGGGGACGTGTCGGTGCTGGGGGCGGTGTCTGGGTGTGGGGTTGGTTCTGGGTGGGGGGTGGCGTCCCCGCCCGTTCCCCTGGCGGAGGGCGGGGTCGGGCGGGGGCTGGGTACGGCGAGGGTGGGGCCGCAGGTGAGGTCCATGATCGGACCGTACGCAGGGGTGGAGCTGACGAACCGTTACGCCGAGATGACCTTCCTACGATCGGGGGACTCCGGCGCGCGGCGCGCCGACGGGCTCCTCGTCCTCGTCGCCGGACGGGCCCTCGCCGGTGCTCTCGACCTCGGTCCCGGGAGGGGCGAGCAGGAAGACGTTGCGGTCGACGCGGTGCATGCCGCTGCCGAGGCCGAAGACGACGCCGCTGCTGAAGTCGAGGACGCGCTTGGCGACTTCCGGGTCGGCGCCGGTGAGGTCGAGCAGGACCGGGATCTGGGCGATGAGGTACTCGGCGACCTCGCGGGCGTCGGCGAAGACCTGGACCCGCAGCACGACCATGCGGCGCTGTTCGGCGGACTCGTACTGCTCGGGGATCGTGCGGTGGTCGACCCTGGACGGCCATTCGTCGCGGCCGCGCAGCGGCAGTACCTGGGCCAGGCCCTCCCACTGCTCGTCGGTGACGTCGTACCTCTCGTACCTACTCATGACCCCATCCTCCCGCCCCTCACCCGTTCGGCCCAACAACGACACGGGTGAACGGACGCCGGACGAAGACCGCCGGCGGTGAAGGTGCGGGTGTACGGGATGCGGTGGGCAGCGAGCGCGCGGCGGGTGGCGTCGGCGCGGGCCTCGGCGCCGGGGGCGGCCGGGTCGTGGAGGACGCCGGCGACGGAACCGCTGTGGGAGATCTGGACGCCGACGGCGCCGGTACGGCGGGCCAGGGCGACGAGCGCCTCGAAGTCCGGGTGCCGCAGGACGCGTTGGGCGCGGCGGGCGCTGGCGGTGGCGACCCGGCCGAGGAGCGCGGCGTCGCCGTCGGCGACGGCGCGGCGGAGCCGGTCGAGCAGCCGGGCGTAGGCGCGGAGGTCGGCGCCGGTGGCCGCCGGGGCGGGCAGGGCGAGGGTGTCGACGGGTTCGCCGCCGCCGAGGAGGCAGCCGACGACGAGGAGCGGCGGCAGCGCGGGCCCGAGGACTTCGAGGACGCGGCCCTCGCGCTGGGCGAAGAGGACGGGCCGCTCGTCGAGCATGAGGGGGTCGCTGGCGCCTTCGGCGCGGACGGCGAGCCCGGCGGTGGTGCCGGGGTCGAGGCGGAGCCCGTACGCGTCGGCGACGGCGCGCACGGTGGCGAGGACGTCGCTGGTGGAGCTGCCCATGCCGAGCCCGAGCGGCACGGAGCCGGTGAGGCGCAGCGTGCCGCCGCGCGCGGGGCGGCCGGTGCGGGCCGCGCAGACGGCGGCGGCGAGCCGGGCGGCGCGGGCGGCCTTCGACCGCCCGGCGGGCACGACGGCGACCGCGTCGGCCGGCGCGCCGGGACTCGGCGTGAACTCGGCACGGGTGCCGGGACCGTCCAGCGGCAGCGTGACGAGCCCGGCCCTGGGCCGCCCGCCGCCGTCGGCGAAGACCCCCTGCAGCAGCTCGCCGTGATGAGCTGCCGCGTGACCCGTACCGGGGGTGGGGTTGGGGGTGGTAGTGGAAGTGGGGGTGGCGGCGGGTGCCTCGGCGGGCGGGGGCGCGGGTGTACTGGCGGTCACGAGGGAGAGTGTCACCCCCCGGCCGGCCGTGCCCGTGCCGGGGGGTGGTGCTCCGGGAAGCGGTGGTACGACTCCGAGGGGCGTCGCGCGGCACCCGGGCGAGGTCCCACGGGGGCACCGCGCGGGGGCCTCCGGCCCTGACCGGCGGGGAGTGGGCGGGGGCACGGGGGCACGGGGGGGCACGGGGGCCGCGCGCCGTCAGGGCCGGCCCGGGCCGGGGATGCGATCCGCGGGAGTGGGGGTCAGGGGGTGGGCCACCAGGGGGTGGTGGGTTCGGTGGTGTCCTTGATGAAGAGGAGGGCGTCCGTGGTGGGGAGGTGGGTGGGGTTCAGGGGGGCGTAGCCGTGCCAGGGGGAGGTGCGGGGAGGGGGTGGGGTGGCGCCCAGGGCTGTCGTCAGGAGGTGGGTGTTCAGGAGGTGGTGGGGGGCGGGGAGGGTGTACAGGAGGCCCTCCACGGTGTTCGGGGGCGGGGGCTGGACCCCGCGGTGGCGGAGGGTGCCCACGGCGGTGGCGGCGAAGGCGTACTCCTGCCCCAGGCGGGAGGCGACGAGCGCGCCGGCACCCCACCATGCGACCTGCCGCTCCCCCATCCGCATGCTGCTCCGTTCGCGCTGGAGGTGGCTGTTGTGGGCGTGCGCGAGGACGGGGCCGCGGGCGGCGAGGGCGAGGAGGTTGGCGGCCATGAGGGAGTCGCGGAGCGTGAGGAGCCGGGGCAGGCGCGCGGGCGAGGGGTCCGCCATGGAGGCGTGGTAGCGGAGGAGTCCGGCGGCGGTGCGGGCGTAGAGGCGGGCTTGTCGGTCCGTGGCCGCTTCCCGGGGTGCGGGGAGCGCGTCCAGGAGGGCCTTCAGGTCGTCGGTGATCAGGCGGAGCCGCTCCGCCTCGGGCGTGCGGCCGACCGAACGGGACGGGTCCCGCAGGGCGGCGGGTTCGTTCCAGCGGTGGTCCTCGCCCAGGAGCTCGTCGAGGGTCCGGGCGGTGCAGGGCAGCATCGCGGGGTCGTAGTGGGCGGCCAGATGGGCGTGGAGCGCCGTGAGCGCCCGGCGGGGGCTCTCGCCGCCGGCGGTCTCCAGCGGGCCGTCGAGGCCGGCGAACCGCACCCGGTCCTCCGGCGGCCGGCCCTCGTTGAAGGCGCGCATCCACCGGACGAGCGCGCGGTTGGCCGGGGAGCCGCCGAAGCCGTGGCTGAAGCCGCGCGCCATGACGTCGTCGAGGGCGTCGTCGAGGGATTCGGTCGCTCCGTCGGGCGCGCTGTGCGTCACGTACGCGTCGACGAGCAGGCCCGCCAGGCAGTCGCTCTCGACGGCGACGGTCCGGTAGCCCTCCTTCTCGACCAGCTGTCGGAAGAGGGTGTTGCGCACGTCGAGGAGGCTGTCCTCGCCATGGGTGGGTTCGCCGAGCGCGAGCACGCGCGGGCGGGTGCCCAGCAGCTCCAGGAGGCGGGCCGCGTCGACGGGGTGGGCGAAGGCGGGTGTGGATGGGGATGCGGATGCGGATGCGGATGCGGTCATGGCGGTGGAAGCTACACCTGCACATTCGAGTGAAGTTCTGGCCGACACGGGCCTGCCACAGGCGGCCTTCCGCGGCCTAAAATCTCAAATATGGCTTCTCTCCGGCCGGCTGATCTCGCCCGCGAGCACGGCATCTCCCCGCAGACCGTCCGCAACCACGAGCGCGACGGCCTCCTCCCGCCGGCCGACCGCACCTCCTCCGGGCACCGCCGCTACACCGCGCGGCACGCCGCCGCGCTCAGGGCCTACCGCGCCCTCGTACCGGCGCACGGGTACGCGGAGGCGGCGGCGATCATGCGGGCGGTGACCGGGGGGCGGCTGGAGGAGGCGCTGGCCGCCGTCGACCGCGGCCACGCCGAACTCCTCCGCGACCGGGGCACCCTGGAGGCCGTGGGAGAGGTGCTGGCCCGGCTCGGTGGGGCCTCGGGCAGGGCCTCGGGCGGGGCCTCGTGGCGGGGGCGGAGGGGTGTTGCCGCGTCGTTCACGATCGGCGAGCTCGCCCGCCGCCTCGGGGTGAGCGTGGCGACCGTCCGCGCGTGGGAGAAGGCCGGGGTCCTCAGCCCCGAGCGCCGCTCCGACAGCGGCCACCGCGTGTACGACGCCGACGACGTGCGGGACGCCGAACTCGCCCACTTCCTGCGCCGGGGCGGATATCCGCTCGCCGTCATCGCCACCGTCGTCCGGCAGGTCCGCGCGGCCGGCGACACCCGGGCGCTGGAGGCGGCCCTCGACGACTGGCGCGGCCGGGTCGCCGCCCGGGGGCGGGCGATGCTGGCGGCGGCCGCGCTGCTCTCGGACTACCTGGCGCTGGAGGAGGCGGCCGGTGCCGGGTGACGGTGGTAGGCCTTGTTCGCGATCCGCCAGGTGCCGCCGGTGCGGACCAGCAGGAAGACGTCGGTGAAGGTGTCCGGGCCGTGCAGGAGCGTCATGGTGGCGGTCGCGACGGTGCCGTGGACGTCCACGGTGTCGACGCGCCGGACCCTGGTCGCCTCGTCGGGGGCCGGGCGGCCCCGGAAGAGGGCGCAGTACTCGTCCAGCGGCCAGGAGACGAAGACGGAGTCCCGGATTCCCTCGATGTGCGCGGTGGGCAGGAACGCCTCGCGGAAGTGGCGGGGATCGCCGGTGGCGTGGCCCCGGACGTAGGCGCGGAGCGGGGCGAGGACCGCGGCGTCCGGCGCGGCGGGGAGTGTGGCGGCGAGGGCGATGTCCGCGTCGGACGCAGCCGTGGGGGTGGCGAACGGGGCGGTGCCGCCGCGCACCGGGAGCCGCGAGGCCCCGGCGAGGAGGGCCAGGTCCTTCGCGAGCGCGCCGATCGTGAACTCGGCCGTGGCCGGTGGCGGGCCGTCCTGGAGGTAGCGGCGCTTGCGGGAGACGAGGCCGCCGAGCTGGCCGCGTTCGAGGACGTCCAGGGCCTGGTCGCGGGGCAGGCCGAGGGCGTCGGCCTGGTGCAGCGCGTCGCGCAGGGCGAGGACGGCGCCGGCGAGGCTGTGGTTGGCGACCAGTTTGAGCGCGGCGGCGGTGGCGGCGCCGTCCACGGGCCGTACGGTGCCCAGCGCTTCGAGCACCGGTCGTACCCGGTCGAGCGCGGCCGGCTCCTCGGCGGCGGCGAGGAACGTCACCGCGCCGGCGGCGACGGCCGGCACCGAGCCGAGGACGGGCGCGTGGACGTACGCAGGGCCCGGGCGGCGGGCCAGCGCGGCAGCCTCGTCGGGGGCGATCGTGGCGGTGTTGACGATCACCGCGTCCGCGGGCACCACGCCGTCGACGGCGTCGAGGACCTCCCGGCAGGCCGCTGCGTCGAAGAGCGCCAGGAGGACGACGTCGGCCCCCGCCACGGCCTCCTTCGCCTCGGGGACCGCGGCGAAGCGGCCGGGCGCGCGGGCCTCGTGCGGCCCTCCCGAGCGGGTCCAGCCCGTGACGTCCGCGCCCGTGGCGGCGAGGCGGGTGGCGATCGCGGTGCCCATGCGGCCCAGGCCCAGGACGGTGATGTTCTGCGGTGCGGTCATGAGGCCACGATCCGCCCTCGCGAACACTGCGACAAGCGCAGATCTCGCAGGCCAGGTCTGCGTGATGCGCATACCTCTCCGCATACTTCGGCATACTGGCGTCCATGGATCTGATGGATCTGACGGTGTGGCGGAGTTTCGTGACCGTGTGCCGGCTGGGGTCGTTGTCGGCTGCCGCGGCGGAGTCGCATCACACGCAGTCGGCCGTCTCCCGGCAGATCGCCGGGCTTGAGCGGCAGTTCGGGGTGGCGTTGGTGGAGCGTCACGCGCGGGGCGTGCGCCCTACGGCGGCCGGGGAGGTGTTCCGGCGGCACGCCCTGGCCACGCTCGACGAGGCCGACCGGGCGGTGAGCGCCGTGCGGGCCGTCCGGGACGGGGCGCGGGAGCGGCCGCTGGCCGTCGGGGCCACGCCGTCGCTCGCGGCGGGGATCGTCCCCGAGGCGGTGCGGGCGCTGCTCGACGAGGCGGGGCCGCTGCCGTGGAGTCTGCGTCCGGGGCTGAGCGCGGACCTGCACGAGCGGGTCCTCGCGGGGGAGCTCGACGTCGCGGTGGTCACGGACGCGCCGCCCGGGCTGCCGCACGCGCCCCGGCTCGTACGCCACTTCCTGGGGCTCGACGAGATGGTCGTCGCGCTGCCCGCCGGGCATCCCGCGGCGGGAGGCGGGGCGGTGGACATCGGCGGGCTCGCCGGGGAGACGTGGGTGGAGGACGACGACGGGTCGGCGGCGCTGCTGCGGCAGCACGCGGCCCGCGCCGGAGCGACCGTACGCGTCGATCTCGCCGCCGCGGATCTGCCGGGCAAGGTCGCCCTCGTGGCGACCGGTCATGCCATCGCCCTGATCCCCGGGGTCCTGACCCGGGCGCTGCGCCCGGACGTCACCACGGCGCGGCTCGTGGCCGCCCCGACGCGCGGGATCTACGCGATCGCCCCGCGCCGGGACGCCCATCCTTCCGTGAGGCCGCTTCTCGCACATCTCGGCGCGGGGTTCGGCTGACGCGGTGTCGTCGGTCGACGGAGCCGTCGGCCGGGGCTCGTCGGGAGGACGGGGGGGCCTCACCGGTCGGTGGCGAGGGGACTCCCGGTCCGCTCCCCCGCACATGGGAGCGGACCGGGAGCCGGTCGGGGAGGGTGGGTCAGATCACGCCCTGGTCGAGCATGGCCGCGGCGACGCGCTCGAAGCCGGCGATGTTGGCTCCGGCGACGTTGTCGCCGGGGGTTCCGTAGCGTTCGGCGGTCTCGACGCAGGTGCGGTGGATGTCGCGCATGATCGTGGCGAGCTCCTGCTCGACCTGCGCGAAGTCCCAGGCGACGCGTCCGGCGTTCTGGCGCATCTCCAGGGCGGAGGTGGCGACGCCGCCCGCGTTGGCGGCCTTGCCCGGGCCGAAGGCGACGCCGGCCTCCTGCAGGACGCGGACCGCCTTCGGGGTGACGGGCATGTTGGCGCCCTCGGAGACGGCCTTGACCCCGTTGCGTACGAGGGTGAGCGCGGCGTTCTCGTCCAGCTCGTTCTGGGTCGCGGAGGGGAGGGCGATGTCGACGGGGACGTCCCACACGCTGCCGCCGGTGACGAACCGGGCGGCGCCGCCGCGCCGTTCGGCGTACTCGGAGATCCGGCCGCGCTCGACCTCCTTGATCTGCTTGAGCAGGGCCACGTCGATGCCCTTCTCGTCGACGACGTAGCCGCTGGAGTCGGAGGCGGTGAGGACGTGGGCGCCCAGCGCCTGGGCCTTCTCGATGGAGTGGAGGGCGACGTTGCCGGAACCGGAGACGCCGACCTGCAGGCCCTCCAGGTCCTGGCCGCGGTGGCGCAGCATCTCGGCCGTGAAGAGGACGTTGCCGTAGCCGGTGGCCTCGGCGCGGGCCTGCGAGCCGCCCCAGCCGGTGCCCTTGCCGGTGAGGACGCCGGCCTCCCAGCGGTTGGTGATGCGGCGGTACTGGCCGAAGAGGTAGCCGATCTCCCGGCCGCCGACGCCGATGTCGCCGGCGGGGACGTCGGTGTGCTCGCCGAGGTGGCGGTGGAGCTCGGTCATGAAGGACTGGCAGAAGCGCATCACTTCGGCGTCCGAGCGGCCGCGGGGGTCGAAGTCGCTGCCGCCCTTGCCGCCGCCGATGCCGAGGCCGGTCAGCGCGTTCTTGAAGATCTGCTCGAAGCCGAGGAACTTGACGATGCCGAGGTTGACGGAGGGGTGGAAGCGCAGGCCGCCCTTGTAGGGGCCGAGGGCGCTGTTGAACTCGACGCGGAAGCCGCGGTTCACCCGGACGGTTCCGGAGTCGTCCACCCACGGGACCCGGAACATCAGCTGCCGCTCCGGTTCCACGAGGCGCTCCACCAGCTTGGCCGTGGCGTACTCGGGGCGGGCCGTGAGCACGGGGCCGAGGGATTCGAGGACCTCGCGGGCGGCCTGGTGGAATTCGGCCTCGCCGGGGTTGCGCCGCAGGATCTCGTCGTACAGGGAGTCCAGCTGAGGGGTCAGAGCGGTCATGGGATCCGTAAGCCTTTCGGGATGAAGTCGTCGTGCTGTGCCGTGCGGTGTCCCGTGCGGACTCCCGCCGGGTCGAGCCGTCCCCGGGCGGGGGCGGCCGGAACGCGCTCGGCGCGCAGGGTGTCGTAGTAGGAGAGGGCGGTGGAGAGGGCGGGGGCGGGGACGCCGCCGCGGGCCGCCGCGGCGACGACGCCGCGCCAGCCGCGCTGCGCCGCGGCGAACTCGCGGGTGAACGCGGCGTCGGCCGGGAAGCAGGGCACGGCGCGGCCCGACCCGTGGGCGCCGGCGATCCGGTCGAGGAAGGGCGCCGGGACGAGGGAGTCGTCGCCCCAGAGGGAGGAGACGACGCCGAGGTCGATGTCCCAGCCGTAGGCGCCGTTCGCCTCCACGATCCGGTGCCAGCCCTGGGCCCACACCACGACCTTGGAGGCGTACAGCGCCTGCTCCACCTCGCGGACGAACCCGTCGGCGTCGGCGAGGTGCCGTCCGATGGGCTCGGGTCCGGGCAGCCGGCGGGCGGCCCGGTGCCAGGCGGCGAGGCCGGACAGCGCCTGGTCGAACACCGCCGCGGCGATGTTCGCGACGGGGACGTCGGCGTCCTGGGCGCTCCGGGCGACGCGGCGCCCGTAACCACCCCCTTGCCCGTCGTACGGCTCCTGCCGGCTCTCCCCGTCCGCGACGGCGGTGCGGGCGAGGAGGTCGGCGGTGATCTCCGTGAAGTGGGCGCCGAGCCGGCCGCCGTCCCACCGCCCGAAGACGTCCGCGATGCGCGCCGGCGAGAAGCCGCCGATCCCGCGGAGCAGGTCGTACGCCTCCGCGGTCAGCTCCACGGTGGCGTGGGCGATGCCGTCGTGCACCATCTTCACGAAGTGGCCCGCGCCGTCGGGACCTACGCGCGTCGCGGCGGGGCGGCCGTCGGAGGTGCGGGTGGCGATCGTCTCCAGGACGGGGCCGACGACGTCGTACGCCTCCGGGGAGCCGCCGACGGTGATGCTGGGGCCGTACAGCGTCTTCTCCTCGCCGCCGGAGATGCCGGCTCCGACGAAGTGGATGCCGTGCTCCCCCAGTTCGGCCTCGCGGCGGCGGGTGTCGGCGAAGTGCGCGTCGCCGCCGTCGACGAGGAGGTCCCCGGGTTCGAGGAGCGGGGCGAACGCGGCGATGACGGAGTCCGTCGCCTCCCCGGCCCTGACCGTGATCAGGAGCCGTCGGGGCCGCTCCAGGGAGGAGAGGAGCTCGCGCGCGGTCCGGGCGGGGAGGAACGTGCCCTCGTGCCCGAACTCGCTCACGAGGCCCCGGGTCCGGTCGGCGGTCCGGCTGTGCACGGCGACCGCGTAGCCGCGACGGGCCAGGTTGCGGGCGAGGTTGCGCCCGGTCGCCGCGAGGCCGATGACGCCTATCTGGGCGGTCGAGGGCATGGCAAAGCTCTCCTTTCTGCGTGGGTGGGTCGTGAGAACGTCGTGGACGCGCCTTCGGGGCGCCGTGGAAACGCCGTGGTGCGGCCGCCCCACTCCGTGTCGCCGAACGTCGCACGCGACGTCGGCCGGGCAGCCGCACCATCAGAACCTTCGACCGGTCCCGTTGATTCCCGGGAGGGTCAGCCGGCGAGAGAGACTTTTCGCAGGGGCGTGACCTCGAGCTCCGCCCGGATCACTTCCTTGCGCACGGGCGCCGAACCGAGCACCTCGCGCTGCAACATCTGGACCTCGGGAGAGGGTTCGAGACCCAGCTCCTCGTTCAGGAGGCGCCGCAGGTTCTGGTACGCCTGGAGCGCCTCGGCGCGCCGGCCCGCCTGGGACAGGGCGCGGATCAGCTGGCCGTGGAACCACTCGTTGAGCGGATAGTCCTGGACCCGCATGCGCAGCTCGGGGATCGTCTCCCGGTAGCGGCCGAGGCGGTGCTCGGTCTCGATGCGCAACTCAAGTGCCCGGATGCGGAGTTCCTCGACGTGCGAGATGGCGGACGCGAGCACCTCTCCGGTCCGCACGGTCGACAGCACCGGGCCACGCCACAGGGCGAGCGCCTCGCGGAGCCGGGCGGAAGCGCCCTGGACGGCCCCCAGTTCGAGGTCCTCCTGCGCCTGGTTGATCAGACCCTCGAAGACCAGGAGGTCGATCTCGTCCGCGTCGACCTCGGCGACGTACCCGCGCGAACGGGTGGTCACGATCTGGCGGTTGGCCGGTATTCCACACTCGCTCACCAGCATGCGGCGGGCGTGGTACACGTACGTCTGGAGTGTCGTCTGAGCGCTTCGAGGCGGATGGGCACCCCATAGCTCCCGTATGAGAGCTTCGGACGCCACGACCTCGTTGGGCCTGGTGAGGAGCAGGGCAAGCGTCTGACAGACCTTCGGCGTACCGGGTCGATGGATGCGACCGTCGTCCGTGATGATCTCGAAAGGGCCTAAGAGGTTGAATCGCACTCCGCACACTCCTTCCCGGCGCTTTTGGCGCCGGCCTCACATCGTCGACGTGGCTGAGTTCACCCTAGGCAGATGGCCTGTCACGGAGCCAACAAACGACAAGGAAGTGTCAAGTGTTGATTTTCACCTAACGGGAAGAGGGGTCGCGACATCGACTGGACATGCTTTCGAGGCGGTTCCCGGACCATGGACATGTGCTCACAAAGTCGATCTCCCCAGACCTTTTCCGTGCCGCTCTGTCCCACTGGACCAGTGGAGTCACCGTCGTGACCACGTCGGATCCGGCGGGCTCGCACCACGGCTTCACCGCGAGCGCCTTCTCGTCGGTCTCCCTGGATCCCGCCCTCGTCCTCGTGTGCCTGGACAACAGGGCGAACTGCTACGAGGCCTTCGACCAGTCGTCGGGCTTCGCGGTGCACGTCCTCGCCGAGGGCCAGGAGGGCCTCGCCGGGCACTTCGCGCGCAAGGGGGCGGACAAGTTCGCCGGTCTCGACATGGACCTGTCCCCCGCCGGGCTGCCGCTGCTGCCGGACGCCCTGGTGCGGATGGAGTGCCGGACCGAACGCCGCATACCGGCCGGCGACCACCTGATCCTCATCGGCGAGGTGCTGGAGGCGCAGACCGGGGACGGCGACCCCCTGGTCTACTACCGGAGCGACTTCCGCCGACTCGCCGACGGGAGCCGGGCCTAGAGCCTCCGGCCTCCCCCCGGAGCCCATGGAAAGAAGGGGGTCGCGGCGATGACGCCGCGACCCCCTTCCTGATGCCCTGATGGCCTGATGCTCTGATGTCCTGATGTCCTCAGGACGCGCCGCCCTTCAGGAGCACCGGCAGCTCGCCGTGTCCGTTGGAGATGAAGGAGCCGAGGGGCGGGATCGACTCGGCCGGCCGGGCCAGGGCCAGGTCGGGGAAGCGCTCGAAGAGCGCGGGGAGCGCGATGGACGCCTCCAGGCGGGCCAGGGGCGCACCCACGCAGTGGTGGACGCCGTGGCCGAAGGCGACGTGGTCGCGCCGGGTGGGCCGCGTGAGGTCGAACTCGTCGGCGGTCTCGCCGTGGGTGCGGGGGTCGCGGCCCGCTGCCCCGAAGGAGATGAGGATCGGGTCGCCCTTGGGGATGACGACGTCGCCGAGGTCGATGTCCTCGACGGCGTACCGCATGGGCAGGTTGACCAGTGGGGCCTCCAGGCGGAGGGTCTCCTCGACGACGTCCTCCCAGTTCGCCTCGCCGGAGCGCACGAGCGCGAACTGCTCGGGGTGCGTCAGCAGGGCGTACACGGCGTGGTCGAGGAGGTTCACGGTCGTCTCGTGTCCCGCGGTGAACATCAGCAGGATGGTGTCGACGAGTTCGCGCTCGGTGAGGCCCTGGCCGCCGTCCTCGTCACGGGCGCCGATGAGCCCGGTGATCAGGTCGTCGTCCGGGTCGGCCCGCTTGACCTCGACGATCTCGGCGAGGAGGGCGTACACCTCGGCCTCGTTGCGCTGGGCGTCCTCGGCCGAGGCACTGGTGTCGAAGAGGTTGTGGATGACGTGGAGCAGCCGGTCGCGCAGGTCGTCCCGGATGCCGAGGAGTTCGGAGATGACGTACGTGGGGAGGGGGTAGGCGAACTCGGCCCTCAGGTCGACCGTCCCGTCCGTGCCGTCCTCGGAGAGCGCGGCCAGCCGGTCGAGGAGGGTGTGCGTCAGTTCCTCGATGCGCGGGCGCAGGACGGCGGTGCGACGGGCGGTGAACGCCTTGGCGACGAGCTTGCGCAGGCGCTTGTGGTCGTCGCCGTAGGCCGTGATCATGTTGCGGTCCGCGACCCACATGGCGAGCGACCAGGTCTGCGCGAGCTCGCTCTCGCCGTTGCCCCAGGCGGGCCAGTGCTGGTACGTGTCGCGGGAGACGCGCGGGTCGGTGAGCAGGTCCTTGACGAGCTGGTGGTCGGTGACGGTCCAGACGACCACGCCGCCCGGCAGTTCGGTCTGGGTGGCCCGGCCTCTCGCTCTGAGCAACCGGCCCTCGGCGTGGACGTCCGAGCCTGTCGGGTCTATGACAAACGGGCACCGCATGCTGCTCATCCTTCTGGCCTCGCTCCTATGGGGGAAGGGGCGGCCCCCGGAACGAACACGCGCTTCGTAGGGGTGGTCGAAGCGCGTGTCCTCCGGGGGCCGTGCAGGGGTCTCGCAACGGTTCCGGGGCGGGGGGCACCCGGAACCGTTGGTGCGTCTTAGGCGGTGGGCAGCTCGTCGGCGAGCGGACGGTCGACCGCCATGATCCAGCGGTTCTCGCCGACGCGCCGCATCACGTCGGTGCAGGTGCCGTTGATGACGGTGCGCTCGCCGTCCTCACCGGTGAGCTCCAGCTCGAACTCGACGAACACGAGCGAGACGTCGCCCGCGACGTAGTTGTTGGTCACGCGCGAGTCGAGCTTCGGTCCGGTCTTCAGCAGGTCGATGATGCCCTGCTTCCGCTCGGCGCCCGTGAGGGGCTTTCCGGTCAGATTCGAGATGGCGTCATCCCGGTACAGCGCGTCGAAGATGGCGCCGTCACCGGAGTTGAAGGCGTCGATGAACGCCTGGTTCTGCTGCTCGACGTCGTCGGTGAGGACCAGGTTCTTCAGGTCCGAGGTGGTCGTCATGGCGGTGAGGTACTCCTGTTTCTACGGGAGGGTGGGGTCGGCGGCGGTCGCCGGCCTGACGGACGGGCGTCACGCCATGCCGGAGGCCTCCGCCGCCTTGATCGCGGCGTTGATGCCGGACTCGATGGCGCCTTCGATGAAGCCGTTCCAGCCGCTGGCCAGACCGTCGTTGGCGAAGGCGATGCGGCCCACGGGCTGCTGCAGGGCGGGCAGCTGGCGCAGGAGCTGGTTGGGACGGCGCAGCGACCAGCCGCCGCGCGCGTACGGGTCGTGACCCCAGTCGGCGACCTTGAAGTCGACGACCTCGTACGCGGATCCGAGGATCCGCTTCGTCTCGGCGTTGAGGCTGGCCTTGTCCAGGGAAAGGCCCGCGCCGCCGAAGGCGATCATCAGCTGGCCGTCGGGGAGCTTGTGCATGGGGACCATGGACTCGAACTTCGAGCCCTCCGCGCTCTGCACCAGGGTGCGGGTCTGCGGGCCGCGCACGTACATCCAGATCTTCACGGCGTGCGGCACGCCCAGGCCCTCGGTGGCCGCGTCCTTGAAGGCCTGCGGAATGCCGTAGGTGAAGGTGATGTTGTTCCAGACGTTCGTCGGGACGGCGCAGACGACGGCCTTGGCCCGGTAGACGATGTTCTGGGCCGTGGTGACGGAGACCTGGGAGCCGGCGGCCGCCGGGTCGGAGATCCGGACGATGTTCTGGTTGTAGCTGATCTCGTGCTTCGCGTCGTTGAGCATGGCCTGGGCGAGACCGATCATGCCCGTCGCCGGCTTCTGGCTGGTCAGGTTGAACCAGCCGTTGGCGTCGTAGCCGCCGAGGCCCCACCACTGGGCGAGGGAGGTCCAGCTGGCGCCGCTGGACGGCAGGCCCGCGTAGCCGGACAGGGTGCCGCCGATCCAGGCCTTCTCCTCCGCGGTCATCCCGAGCTTGGCGTACCGGTCGGCGACGGTGTAGCCGTCCTGGGCGGCGATCAGGTCCTTGGCCTGCAGCGGGTTCAGGGCGTTCGGCAGGAACGTCTGGGTGCCCTCGAAGAACTTCGTGTACAGCCCGCCCAGGGTCTCGAAGGCCGTGCCGACGTCGTACTGCCGGTAGCTGCCGTCGGCCTGCTGCGCGAGGACGGCGTCCATCGGGTCGTCGTAGACGATGCCGATGCCGTACTTGCGCAGCGAGCTCTGGATGTTCGACTGGCTCGGGTGGAACCAGCCGGCGCCGAGCTCGATCTGCTGGCCCTGGAGGGTGTCGGTCCAGGTCCTGCCGCCTATGCGGCCTCTGGCCTCCAGGATCTGGACGTTGTCGAAGCCCATGCCGCGCAGGTGACGCGCGGCGGCGAGGCCCGCGAAGCCGGCGCCGATCACGAGGATGTCGGGGTCGGGCTCCACCGGCGTGCCGCTGGGCGCGGCGGAGGCGGTGGTCGTGGTGCCGGACATGGCCATGCCCGCGGCGGCCATGGCGCCGACGGCGCCGGCCCGCTTCAGGAAGCCGCGGCGGTTCCAGCCGCCGGTGGCGGCCTCCGTGGTCCCGTCCTGGTCGAGCTGTGCGTCGCTGTGCTGAGCGTCCATCAAATGATCCCTTTGATCTCGTCTTTGTCGGTGGAAAAGCGGAGAGCTCCACGAAGGCGGGGCGTGGGGGGTGGGGGGTGGGGGTGACCATCTGATGGGCGCTCCGTCGTGCTGTCCGGCCGGGGCGTCGCACAGGGGGGGTGCGACGCGCGCGGCCTCCGTCCCCGCCCGGAAGGGGGAGTACGGGCGGGGAGGAGTCGGAGTACCGGTGGGCGCGGCCCGCCCGGGTGTGCGGGCCGCGCCTGCCCCTTACAGGAAGGGGGTCTCGGGGTCGAGGCCGAGCAGGACGCGCCCGTGGACCTCGAGGTTGGTGCTGAGCAGCAGCAGACCGTGCAGGGACAGGCCCTGGGCGTCACGGTGGAACCGCTGGAGCGGTGCGGAGCGGCCGATGACGGAGGCGCCGCTCGCGCTGTAGACGATCTCGACGGCCTCCTTGGCGAGCTGCATCGCGTAGGCGGCCTGGCCGCGGAGTTCGGCCTTCTCCTCGGTGGTGGGCTGCTCGTCGGCGTCGGCGCGCGCCTGGAGGCGGGCGATGTAGCCGGACTGCAGGGCGTACGCCGCGGCGATCTTGTTGGCGGCGGTGGCGACCTGGATCTGGGTCAGCGGGTGCTGGGCCTGGTCCGCGTAGTCGGTGTACGTGATCGGGCGGCCGTTGACACGACCCCGGAAGAGCTCCAGGGCGCCGGTGGCGATGCCGAGGTAGGCGGACGCGCCGGCCGCCATCACGTAGCTGAACAGCCCGTACTTGCGGCCGGGGGTGACCTCCTGGTCGCGGCCGGGCGTGGTGTTGAAGATGGCGTCGCCGAAGCCGACCACCCGGTGCTCGGGGACGAAGACCCCGGTGGCGGTGGAGGTGCAGCTGCCGGTGCCGCCGGCGGACGTCACGTCCCAGTCGTCGGCGATGGTGAACTCGGACTGCGGGACGATCGTGACGACCTCCTCGTGGGAGCCGTCCTCGTGCTCCAGGATGGCGGCGGCGATGTTCCAGTCGGCGCCGCGCACACCGGAGTTGAAGCGCCAGGCGCCGTCGAGGACGTAGCCGCCCTCGGTCCGCTTGAGCGTGCCGCTCGGGGTGAAGCCACCGGACACCTTGACGGAGCCGCCGGCGAACACCTCCTCCTGGACGCTGTCCGGGAACAGGGTGACGAGCCAGCCGCTGGACACCCAGACCATGGCGACCCAGCCGGTGGACGGGCAGCCGCTCGCGATCGCGGAGAGGACCCGGGCCTGCTGCTCCAGGGAGCTGTCGAGGCCGCCGAAGCGCGCCGGGACGCCCATGCGGAACACGCCCGCCTTGTCCAGGACGTCGATGTTCTCCTGCGGGATCCAGCGTCGCTTCTCGGCCTCCGCGCCGTTCTCCCGCAGCAGGGGCACGGCCTTCCCGACCTCGTCGAGAATGCGGTCGACCTCGATGTCGCCCGCGCTGTCGATCCTGGTCATTCTTTTTCTCCTCCCCAAGCCGTCTGTTTTCTCACCGGTCCGACAGCGGCGGTGGTGACCACAGGCGGCGTTCTGGCGTACGGGATCCGGAATTCCTCGGGAATTCAACGGAAGTTCGGCACGAATGCCGGCGGTCTGCGAGGTCGGATTGCGTTGCGCGAAGGTGCGCCGCAGGGGAACCGCGCCGATGCCAGAACGCTACGGGAGGGCAGTTTCAAGCCGTTCATGCCGCGAGTCACCGCGCGGTAATCGCCGGGGTGGCCTGAGCCGAGACCGGCGGATGCCCGCACGATGAGACGCGCGCCCGGCCTCCCCTCGCAGAGGACGGGAGGCCGGGCGCGCCGGGCGTGCTCGCCGGGCGGGGCCGGCGTCAGGGGTGGTGGGACGGGATCAGACCGCTTCCAGGACGCGGTCGTTCTCCGGCCGGGGGAAGTACCCGGTGGAGACGAAGAACTCGACGTACCGGGCGAAGAGTTCGGCGGTGACGGGCGGGCATTCCACGCCGGTGCCCTCCAGGGCCTCGACGGTGTCCGTGACGTCCATCGGGGGGTAGAAGCCCTCGCTGTCGGTCATCACCATCTCGAAGGCGTCGAGGAGCGGCACCATCGCGTTGTCGCGGTCGGCCGTCACCTTCTCCAGCCAGGCGTCCCGGTCGAACTCGTCGAGACGGTGGCCGGCGGCGCGCAGCAGCTCGGCGGCCTCGGCGAAGCTGAACTCGGCCGGGTTGTAGAGGTGGAAGGTGCGGCCGGTGTTCTCCTCCCGGGTGGAGATGGCGACGATGGCCGCGCTGACGTAGTCCACCGGCATCAGGTGCAGCGGTCCGGCCAGGCCCTCGGGGACGGCCCCCGCCTGGAGCAGCCCCTTGAGGCTGAGCCAGACGAAGTCCTTGGTCTGGCAGGCGCCGTGGGCCTGGTCGCCGGAGATGACGTCGACGCGGTGGACGGTGACGGGCAGTCCGCGTTCCACGGCCCGCTTGGCCAGCTGCTCGCACACCCACTTGGTCTGCACGTAGCCGGTGGGCATCGACTCGGGCGTGCCGACCGGGTCGGTGGGCCGCAGGGCCCGGCCGTCGCCGGTGGCGCCGGAGAACACGCCCGTGGTGGAGACGTAGTGCAGGGGCACGCTGCGGTACTTGGCGGCGAGCCGCATCAGCTCCACGGTGCCGCCGACGTTGGCCTCCCGCAGCCGGGCGTAGGGGTGGATCCAGTTGACCGACGCGCCCGGGTGGTAGACGGCGTCGACGGTACGGGCGAGGTGCTCGTACTCCTCCTCGGCGAGGCCGAGCCGGGGCCGGCCCAGGTCGCCGACGTGGACCCGCACCCGCTCCTGGTCGATCTCCGGCCACAGCCGGTACCACTCCAGGTTGGCGCGGAGCCGGGCGTGGGCGTCCTCCTGGTCCGCGCCGCGGACCAGGACGTGCACGGTGGCCCGGGTGGTGCGCAGCAGGTCGCGCAGGAGGAAGGCGCCGAGGAAGCCGGTGCCGCCGGTGATCAGCACCTCCGACGGGTCGTCGGCGGACCGGACGACCTCGCCGGCGGGGACGATGTCGTCCGGCAGCTGGATGTCGGCCTCGAAGTCCGTCTCGTCCGCCGCCGCCGTCCCGGCCCCGTCGAGGAGCAGTGCGCACAGGTGCGCGGCGAGCGCCGCCGGGGTCGGGTGGTCGAAGACCAGGGAGGCGGGCAGCCGCCGGCCGGTGACGGTGCTGATGCGGTTGCGGAGCTCCACGGACGTCAGCGAGTCGAAGCCGAGGCCGGGGAACGGCAGGTCCAGCGGGATGGTGCTGGGGTCGGCGTGCCCGATGACGGCGCCGATCTCGGCCCGCAGGAGGTCGACGAGGTAGCCGAGGCGCCGGTCCTCGGGGAGGCCCGCGAGGATCTCCGCGGGGTCTCCGGCGGCCACGGCGCTGTTGCGGGCGGTGGGCCGGCCGGGGGCCTTGGCCAGGGTCGTGAGCAGCAGCGGAGCCTGGGCGGCCTTCTCCCGCAGGGCGGTGATGTCCAGCGGGGTGGCGACGAGGGCGGGGCTGCCGAGGCCGAGGGCCGTGTCGAGGATCGCCGGGCCCTGCTCGGTGGTGACGGGGCGGAAGCCGGCCCGCGCGATGCGCTGGAGGTCCGCCTCGTCGAGGTCCCCGGTCATGCCGCTGGCCTGCGCCCACAGGCCCCAGGCGACGGAGGTCGCGGGCAGGCCGCGGGCGGCCCGGTGCTGGGCGAGGGAGTCGAGGAACGCGTTGGCGGCGGCGTAGTTGGACTGGCCCGCGCCGCCGATGACGCCGGCGAGCGAGGAGAACAGCACGAAGGCCGACAGGTCCAGGTCGCGGGTCAGGTCGTGCAGGTTCCAGGCCGCGTCGGCCTTCGGCCGCAGCACCCGGTCGACCCGCTCGGGCGTCTGGTCGGCGAGGAGTCCGTCGTCGAGGACACCGGCGAGGTGCACCACGCCGGTCAGCGGCCGGTCTGCGGGGACGGCGGCGAGGACGGCGGCGAGCGCGTCCCGGTCGGCGGCGTCGCACGCGGCGATCGTCACCTCCGCGCCGAGCTCCCGCAGTTCGGCGGCGAGCTCCTCGGCGCCCTCGGCGTCGGCGCCGCGGCGGCTGGTGAGGAGCAGGTGCCGCACCCCGTGGACATCGGCGAGGTGGCGGGCGAAGAGCGCGCCGAGGGTGCCGGTGCCGCCGGTGATCAGGACGGTGCCGTCGGCCCGCCACTCCCCCGTGGCCGGGCCGGAGCCGTCGGCGTCGACGCGGGTCAGGCGGGGCAGCAGCACCGCGCCCGCGCGGACCGCGGCCTGCGCCTCCCCGGACCGTACGAGGACGTCGAGGAGTTCGGCGGGCACCTCGGGCTCGTCGGTGTCGACGAGGACGATCCGGCCGGGCGCCTCGGACTGGGCCGAGCGCAGCAGGCCCCACACGGCGCCGGCGGCGAGGTCGGGCACGGTGTCGCCGGCGGCGGCCGGGACGGCTCCGGTGGCGAGGGCGCCGCGGGTGGCGACGACCAGCGGGGTGCCGGCCAGCCGCTCGTCGGCGATCCAGCGCTGCGCGAGCTCCAGGATCCGGTGGGCGGCGAGGTGCGCCGACTCGGCCGGGGATCCGGCCTCGGGGCTGGTCCAGGGCAGCAGGACCGCGTCCAGGCGGGTCCCGGAGTCCAGGGCGGCGGCGACGTCGGCCGGGCCGGTGAACGGCCGGCCGGCGAACCCGGCCCCGTGCCGCTGCGGGTCCCGCCCGTCGCGGCCGGTGCCGTCGGCGAGGACGCCCCACGTGACGGCGGCCGGGTCGGCCTGGCCGGTGGGCAGGGCGAGCGGGGTCCAGCCGATCCGGAACAGGGCGTCGGCGGCCCGGGCACGGCCGCGGCCGATCTCCTCGGCGAGGACGGCACGGAACCGCACGGACTCGGCGGAGGCGACGGGCTGCCCGCTGCGGTCGGCGAGCCGCAGCCCGTACGCGCCCTCGGCCAGCGGGGTGAGCCGGGCCCGGACGGCGGCGGCGCCGGTGGCGTGCACCCGGAAGCCGGTGAGCCGGTCGGCCGTCCACGCGGGTCCCGACCCGTCCTGGCCCCACGTCGGGTCGGCGATGCCGAGGGCGGAGGCGAGCAGCACCGGGTGCAGCAGGTGGGTGCCCGCACCGGGGACCTCCCGCTCGGGCAGCCGCAGTTCGGCGTGGAGCGAGCCGTCGTCGGTGCGCCACACGGTCACGGGCGCGGCCTCGGTCGCCGCGTCCGCGGCGGGCTCCGGCTCCGCTTCCGCGGCGGGGTCGCCGTGCGGTACGGCGCCCTCCGGCGGCCAGGCCGCGAGGTCGAACGGAGCCCCGGCGGCGCGGACGCTCAGCAGGCCGCGGCCGAGCGGGGTCCACGGCAGGTCGCCGCGCTCGGGGCGGGCGTGCACGAGGACGGAGCGCCGTCCGTCCGCGTCGGGCGCGCCGACCGCGACCTGCACGTGGACGCCTTCGCCGTCGGGCAGGACGACCGGGTTGTCGAGGGTGAGCTCGTCGACGCTGGTGGCGCCGAACTCGTCGCCCGCCCTGGCCGCGAGTTCGGCGAGCGCGGCGACGTCGAGGACGGGCGCGCCGTGCAGGGTGCGGGTGGCGAGCCAGGGGTGGGTGCGCAGCGAGAGGCGGCTGGTGAACAGGGTCTCGTCGGAGCCGGCGACGGTGACGGCGGCGCCGAGCAGCGGGTGCCCGGTCGCGCCGAGTCCGAGGCCCTGCGCGTCGAGGGTGGAGCTGCCCGCCTCGTACCAGTAGCGGTCCTGCTGGAAGGCGTACGTCGGCAGCTGCACGCGCCGCGCGCCGGTGCCGTCGAAGACCTTCGCCCAGTCGGGTCCGGCGCCGCGGACCTGGGCCTCGCCGAGGGAGGTCCAGAAGCGCTCCAGGCCTCCTTCGTCGCGGCGCAGGGAGCCGATGAAGACGGCGTCGCGGCCGGTGTCGTCGATGGTGCCCTGGATGCCGGCGGCAAGCACGGGGTGCGGGCTGCACTCGACGAAGGTGGTCCAGTCCTCGCCGAGGAGGCGGCGGACGGCGGTGTCGAGCTGGACGGTCTGGCGCAGGTTGCGGTACCAGTATCCGCCGTCCATCTCGGTGCCCTCGGCCCAGGTGCCGGTGACGGTGGACAGGAACGGTATCTCCGCCGTGCGGGGGGCGACCGGGGCGAGGAGTCCGGCCAGTTCCTCTTCGAGGAGTTCGACGTACGCGGAGTGGGAGGCGTAGTCGACGTCGATGCGGCGGACCCGCTCGCCGGCTGCCTTCGCCTGCTCCAGGAAGGCGTCGAGGGCCTCGGTCTCACCGGCGACGACGACGCTCGCGGGCCCGTTGACGGCGGCCAGCTGGATGCGGCCCTCCCACGGCTCGATGAGCTCCCGCACCCGGTCGGCGCCGAGCGCCACGGACACCATGCCGCCGAGGCCGGCGAGGACCCGGCCGATGGCCTGGCTGCGCAGGGCGACGACGCGGGCGCCGTCCTGGAGGGTGAGCACGCCGGCGACGGTGGCGGCGGCGATCTCGCCCTGGGAGTGGCCGACGACGACGTCCGGCTCGACGCCGTGGTGGCGCCAGAGCGCGGCCAGGGAGACCATCACGGACCACAGGACGGGCTGGATGACGTCGACGCGCTCGATGTCGGGCGTGCCGTCCGCGCCGCGCAGCACGTCCTCCAGGGACCAGTCGCAGAACTCGGCGAGCGCGGTGCCGCAGTCGGCGATGGAGCGGGCGAACACGGGCGCGGTGTCGAGGAGTTCGACGGCCATGCCGATCCACTGGGAGCCCTGCCCGGGGAACAGGAACGCGGTGCGTCCCGCCGTCCCGGCGGCGCCGCGGACCAGTCCTGCGGCGGGCTGGTCGTCGGCGAGCGCCCGCAGCCGGTCGAGGAGACCGTCCCGGTCGGCGGCGACGAGGACGGCCCGCTCGGGGAGGGCCGCGCGGTGCACGGCGAGCGTGTACGCGACGTCGAGGGCGCGGACGTCGTCGTTCTTCTCCAGGTGGTCGAGGAGCCTGCGGGCCTGGCCGCGCAGGGCGTCGCGGGTGCGCGCGGACAGCGCCCAGGGGACGACCGGCAGCTCCGTCGCGGCGGCGGTGCCGGTGGCGCTGCCGGTGGCGGGGTCGCCTTCGGCGGCCGGGGCGGGCGCCTCGGCCGGGGGCTGCTCGATGATGACGTGGGCGTTGGTGCCGCTCACGCCGAAGGAGGAGACGGCGGCGCGACGGGGCCGGTTCAGCTCCGGCCACGGGCGGGCCTCGGTGAGGAGCTCCACGGCCCCCGAATCCCAGTCGACCATGGGGGTCGGACGGTCGACGTGCAGGGTCTGCGGCATCATGCCGTGGCGCAGCGCCTGCACCATCTTGATGATGCCGCCGACGCCGGCCGCGGCCACGGTGTGGCCGATGTTCGACTTGAACGAGCCGAGGTAGAGGGGGCGGCTCTTGGGCCGGTTCTGGCCGTAGGTGTTGAGCAGGGCCTGCGCCTCGATGGGATCGCCCAGGCGGGTGCCGGTGCCGTGGGCCTCGACGATGTCGACGTCGCCGCTGCCGAGTCCGGCGCCGGTCAGGGCCTGGCGGATGACCCGCTCCTGGGAGGGGCCGTTGGGCGCGGTGATGCCGTTGCTCGCGCCGTCCTGGTTGACGGCGGTGCTCTTGACGACGGCGAGGACCTGGTGGCCGTGCTTCTTGGCCTCGGACAGCCGCTCGATCAGGATGAGGCCGACGCCCTCGGACCAGCCGGTGCCGTCGGCGGAGGCGGCGAAGGACTTGCAGCGGCCGTCGACGGCGAGGCCGCTCTGCCGGGAGAAGTCGACGAAGCCGCCGGGGTGCCCGTTCACGGTGGTGCCGCCGGCGAGGGCGAGCGTGCACTCGCCGCTGCGGACCGCGTTGACCGCGAGGTGCAGGGCGACCAGCGACGACGAGCAGGCCGTGTCGAGGGAGACGGCGGGCCCTTCCAGGCCGAGGAAGTAGGAGATGCGGCCGGAGGCGACGCTGGAGAGCTTGCTGGTCATCAGATAGCCCTCGAACTCCTCGGGGCCGTCGAGTTCCAGGTAGCTCTGCTCCACGACGCCCACGAACACGCCGGTGCGGCTGCCCTTGAGGGAGGTGGGGTCGATGCCCGCGTGCTCGAACGTCTCCCAGGCGGTCTCCAGGAGCACCCGGTGCTGCGGGTCCATGGCGAGCGCCTCGCGCGGCGAGATCCCGAAGAAGCCGGCGTCGAAGCGGGTGGCCCCGTCGAGGAAGCCGCCCTCCTTCGTGTACGTCTTGCCGGGCTTGCCCGGCTCCGGGTCGTACAGGGCGTCGGCGTCCCAGCCCCGGTCGACGGGCCAGGGCGTGATGGCGTCGCGGCCCTCGGCGACGAGCTGCCACAGGTCGTCGGCGGAGGCGATGCCACCGGGGTAGCGGCAGGCCATGCCGACGATGGCGATCGGGTCGTCGTCGGCCGCCTCCAGCTCCGCGACCCGGCGGCGGGCCTGCTGGAGCTCGACGGTGACGCGCTTCAGGTACTCGACGAGCTTCTCTTCGTTCTGCGCGCCGGGAGTGCCGGGAGTGCCGGACGCCTTGGGGGTGGGGGATGTGCTGGGCTTCGTGGACATGCGTGAATCTCTCCTCGGTGGCCCCGGGTGCCGCGTGGCACCCGGGGAACTGCGAAGGGAAGGGGACGTCGGTGGCGCGGGACCGTCAGTTCACGGGGTCACCGCCCAGCTCGCTGTCGATGAACGCGAACAGGTCCTCGGCGGAAGCCGAACCGAGCCGCTCGGCCAGATCCGCCTCCTCCTCGGCCGCGGCCGGCGCCTCCTGGGCGGCCGCGGCGAACGCGACCGGGGCGCCGAGTGTCTCCAGGAGCTCCATGAGCCGCGCCGAGACCGCCGCACGGGCCTCCTCGTCGTCGGCGAGCGCCCCGAACCCGGCCTCGACGCGGTCGAGTTCGTCGAGCACCGCGCCGCTGCCGGACGTGCCCGACGTCGCGAGCTCCAGCAGGCCGGCGGCGAGCGCGGCGGGCGTCGGATGGTCGAAGACCAGCGTGGCCGGCAGCTTCATCCCGGCCGCGGCACCCAGGCGGTTGCGCAGGTCGACCGCGGTCAGCGAGTCGAAGCCCAACTCCTGGAAGGCCCGCCCCGGCTCGACGGCGTCCGCGTCCGAGTGCCCGAGCACCTCCGCGACCTTGCTCCGCACCAGGGCGAGCACGGTCCGGGACCGCGCCTCGTCGTCGAGCCCGGCGAGCCGGTCGGCGAGCGACTCGGCGGACACGGCCTGGGACACGGCCGTACGACGGGAGGCCCGGGCCGCCTCGCGCGGCGCCCGCCCCGCGCTCTCGTCCTCCGACCCGGGCGTGGCGAAGGCCGCGTACGGGATCTCCTGGAAGGTGACGGAAGCGGCGGAGAGCACCGGCTGACCGGCGGCGTCGGTCAGCAGCAGCGCGGCCGTGAGCGCCTCGGCGCCGTCTCCGGCTCCGGTGGCGGTCAGGTGGGCGCGTACGGCGGTGGCGCCGGTGGCGTACAGCCGGACGTCGCTCCACGCGACGGCCACGAGCACCCCGTCCGCGTCCGCCTCCTGCGGGAACGGATGCCGCAGCAGCGCCCCGTCGATCAGCTCCGGGTGCAGGCCGAACCGCTCGGCCTCGGCCGCGAGTTCGTCCGCGAGCGCCACCTCGGGGGCGGACGCCCCGGCACCGGAGACCTCGGCCTCCGCGTCCGGTCCCGCGTCGCCCAGCGTGCCGTCGGCGTGCAGGGTCCACTCCGCGCCGGGCCGGTCGGCCCTGGCGTGCACGGCGAACGGCCGCAGCCCGTCCTCGTCCGGCCCGCCCACCCGGACCTGGAGCTGTACGTCGCCGGAGGCGGGCAGCACCAGGGGCGCGTGCAGCGCGAGCCCGTGGACGGTGTCCGCGCCCAGTTCGTCACCGGCACGGACCAGCAGCTCGACGAACGAGCCGGCGGACACGACGACCGCGTCCCCGACCGCGTGGCGGCCAAGCCAGGGGTGGGTGTGGCGGGTGACACGGCTGGTGAAGAGGGTGTCCTCGGACCCGGCGACGGTCACGGCCGCACCGAGCAGCGGGTGACCACCACTGCTGTCGGCCAGGGCTGCCGGGCCGGACTCCAGCCAGTAACGCTGGGTCTGGAAGGCATACGTGGGAAGAGTGACGCGTCCGGGCCGGGCCGGGGCGAAGTACGCGTCCCAGTCCACCGACACACCGGCGACGTGCAACTGCCCGAGAGCGGACACCAGGGTGTCGGGCTCGGAACGATCACGACGCAGACCGGCGACGAGCGTCCCGTCCTGCACGGACTCCGCCGCCATCGCGGAGAGGACACCGTCCGGGCCGAGTTCGAGGAAGACGCCGACCCCGGCCGCCTCCAGGGCGCCGACCGCGTCGGCGAAACGGACCGCGCCACGGACCTGGTCGGCCCAGTACTCCGCCGTCCGCAGATCCCCACCCTCCGCCAGACGACCCGTCAACGTCGACACGACCGGAATCGAAGGCTCGGCGAACGT
Organism: Streptomyces sp. R302; assembly: GCF_012927245.1. GTDB lineage: Bacteria > Actinomycetota > Actinomycetes > Streptomycetales > Streptomycetaceae > Streptomyces. The sequence continues at coordinate 56,081 of NZ_JABBGE010000004.1, read as the reverse complement.
CAACTTGGCGGCCTCCGCACGGAAGGCGTCGAGCATCCCGTCCATGTGCGGGGAATGGAACGCATGAGACACCGTGAGCCGCTTGGTCTTACGACCCTGCTCCCGCAGCTTCTCCGCGACCGCGAGGACCGCGTCCTCGTCACCCGAGACGACCACCGAGGTCGGACCGTTGACGGCCGCGATCGCGACCCGACCCTCCAACAGCGGAAGAACCTCGTCCTCCGCCGCCTGCACGGCCACCATCGCACCGCCCGACGGCAACGCGTCCATCAGCGACGCACGCGCGGCCACGAGCCGGCAGGCATCCTCAAGGGACAGCACCCCAGCGACGTGCGCGGCAGCGAGCTCACCGATCGAGTGACCAGCCACGAAGTCCGGACGGACACCCCACGACTCCACCAGCCGGAACAGAGCCACCTCGACCGCGAACAACGCCGGCTGCGTCATCCCGGTGCGATCGAGGTTCTCGCCGGAGGCGATCACCTCACGCAGCGACACCTCCAGCAGACCGTCAAGCACACCGACGACCTCGTCGAACGCCTCCGCGAACTCCGGGAAGGCATCGGCCAGTTCCAGACCCATCCCGGCACGCTGCGCGCCCTGGCCCGTGAACAGGAACGCCGTCTTGCCGGAGCGGCCGGCGCCCCGCACGACGGAGGCGCTGGAGCCGCCCTCGGCGAGCTCGCGCAGCCCCGACAGCAGGGCCTCGCGGTCGTCACCGACGACCACGGCACGGTGATCGAGGACCGCACGCCCGGCGGCCAGCGAGAAACCGACGTCCGCCGGACGCAGGCCGGGCTCGGCCTCGACGAGTGCGGCGAGGCGTGCCGCCTGGTCCTGGAGGGCCTGGGCGGTGCGGCCGGACACCGTCCACGGCACCACGGACAGGTCCGCGGCCGGCCGGTCGTCCCGCGAGGTCTGCGGGGCGGCGGCCGGGGGCTCCTCGATGATCACGTGGGCGTTGGTGCCGCTGATGCCGAAGGAGGACACGGCGGCGCGGCGGGGGCGGCCGGCCTCGGGCCACGGGATCTCCTCCGAGAGGAGCTCCACGGCGCCCGTCTCCCAGTCGACGTGCGGCGTCGGCTCGCCGACGTGGAGGGTGCGGGGCAGCACGCCGTGGCGCATGGCCTCGATCATCTTGATCATGCTGCCGACGCCTGCGGCGGCCTGGGAGTGGCCGATGTTGGACTTCAGCGAGCCGAGGTAGAGCGGGCGGTCCTCCGGCCGGTCCTGGCCGTAGGTGTTGAGCAGCGCCTGCGCCTCGATGGGGTCGCCGAGGCGGGTGCCGGTGCCGTGCGCCTCGACGGCGTCGACGTCGGCGGTCGACAGTCCGGCCGCGGCGAGCGCCCGGCGGATGACGCGCTCCTGCGAGGGACCGTTGGGGGCGGTGAGGCCGTTGCTGGCGCCGTCCTGGTTCACGGCCGATCCCTTCACCACCGCCAGGACCTGGTGACCGTTGCGTACGGCGTCGGACAGCCGCTCGACGAGCAGCAGGCCCACGCCCTCCGCCCAGCCGGTGCCGTCCGCGTCCGCCGAGAACGACTTGCAGCGGCCGTCGGGGGACAGTCCGCGCTGGCGCGAGAACTCCACGTACGTCAGCGGGGTGGACATCACGGTGGCGCCGCCGGCGAGGGCGAGGTCGCACTCGCCGCTGCGCAGGGCGTTGGCCGCGAGGTGCAGGGCGACCAGCGACGACGAGCAGGCGGTGTCGACCGTGACGGCCGGGCCCTCCAGGCCGAGGGTGTACGAGACGCGGCCGGAGGCCACGCTGCCCGCGATGCCGGCGGCGCGGTACCCCTCCAGGTCGTCGGGGATGTGCGCGGCCCCGGCGCCGTAGTCGTGGTACATGACGCCGGTGTAGACGCCGGTGCGGCTGCCGCGCAGGGCGCCGGGGTCCACGCCCGCGTTCTCGAAGGCCTCCCACGCGGTCTGGAGCAGCAGGCGCTGCTGCGGGTCGGTGGCGAGGGCCTCGCGCGGCGACATGCCGAAGAACTCCGGGTCGAACCGGTCGGCGTCGTGCAGGAAGCCGCCGTGCCGGGTGTACGTCTTGCCGACGCTCTCCGGGTCCGGGTCGTACAGCGATTCGACGTCCCAGCCGCGGTTGTCCGGGAACTCGGAGACGGCGTCCACGCCCCCGGCGACGAGCCGCCACAGGTCCTCGGGCGAGGCGACCCCGCCCGGGTAGCGGCAGGCCATGCCGACGATCGCGATCGGCTCGTCCGCCGTGACGTCGACGGTCGCCACGGGCGCGGCGGCGGCCGGGGCGTTCGTGTCGAGGCCGAGCTGGTCGCGCAGGTGGGCGGCGAGGGCCCCGGGGTTCGGGTGGTCGAAGACCAGCGTGGTCGACAGGCGCAGACCGGAAGCGGTGTTCAGGCGGTTGCGGAGCTCCACCGCGGTCAGCGAGTCGAAGCCCAGCTCCTGGAAGGCCCGGTCGGCGTCGATCGCCGACGGGTCGGCGTGCCCGAGCACCCCGGCCACCTGCGCCCGCACCAGGTCGAGCAGGGCCGCGTCCCGCTGCGCGGGCGTCAGCGGTGCGAGCCGCTCCGCCAGGGCGGCGTCGCCGTGGCTCGCGGAGCCGGCGCGGCGCGGCCCGGCCGGGGCCAGGGCCCGCAGCATCGGCAGCGGCTGGTCGCCGTTCCCGCCGCGCAGCGCGGCGAGGTCGATGCGGTTGACCGCGAGGACGGCCTCGCCGGTGGCGGGGGCCGCGTCGAAGAGCTCCATGGCCTCGGCCGTACGCAGCGGCAGCAGGCCCGAGCGGGCCATGCGCTGGAGGTCGACGTCCGACAGACCGCCAGAGAGCTCGCTGCTCTCGGCCCACAGGCCCCAGGCCAGCGACAGACCCGGCAGGCCCTGGGCGCGGCGGTGGGCCGCGAGGGCGTCCAGGAAGGTGTTGCCCGCGGAGTAGTTGGCCTGCCCGGCGGTGCCGAGGAGACCCGCGATCGAGGAGTAGAGGACGAAGGCGGTGAGGTCGAGGTCGCGGGTGAGCTCGTGGAGGTTCCACGCCGCGTCGACCTTCGGCCGCAGCACGGCGTCGAGGCGCTCGGCGGTCAGCGAGCCGATGAGCCCGTCGTCGAGGACGCCGGCGGTGTGGACGACGGCGGTGAGCGGCTGCTCGGCGGGGACGGCGGCCAGCAGCCCGGCCAGCGCCTCCCGGTCCGTCACATCACACGCCGCGACCGTCACCGACGCACCAGCGCCCTCCAGCTCCGCACGCAACTCGGCAGCACCCGGGGCGTTCTCACCCCGACGACTGACAAGGAGCAGATGCCTCGCACCGTGCTCGGCCACCACGTGCCGGGCCAGAACCGCACCCAACGCACCCGTGGCACCCGTGATCAGCACCGTCCCCGCGTCCCAACGGGCACCGGACGCGTCGGCTTCGCCGGCGTCGGCCTGGGCCCGCACGAGGCGGGGCACGAGCAGCGACCCCGCCCGCACCGCGACCTGCGACTCCCCGCCCGCCAGGACGGCCGCGAGAGCGCGGCCCGACGCGTCGGTCTCCTCGTCGAGGTCGACGAGGACGATCCGGTCCGGGTTCTCGGTCTGCGCGGACCGCACCAGACCCCACACACCGGCGTGCAGCAGATCCGACACGTCCCCGCCGCCGACGGAGACCGCGCCGCGCGTCACGACCACGAGCCGCGACTCCGCGAACCGCTCCTCCGCCAGCCAGGAACGCACCACGCCCAGGACCCGGGCCACGGCGCCGCGCGCCGCCTCGCCCGACACCGCGCCACCGGACATCAACGGCAGGACGACCACGCCCGGCACCGTCGACAGGGCGGACAGCGCCGACAGGTCCGAGGCGTCGGACGGCAGCTCGAAACGGTCCTCGGGCAGGGCGAGTTCGCCCGCCGGGGCGGGCAGGGCCGTCCAGGTGACGGCGTACAGCCCGTCGCGGACCTGGGTCGCCGCGGCGCGCAGCGCCTCCCGGGAGAGGGGCCGCAGCGCCAGCTCCTCGACGGAGGCGACCGGCGCGCCCGAGGCGTCGGCGACGGTCAGCGCGACCGACTCGGGCCCGGTGAGCCGGAGGCGTACCCGCAGCGCCGACGCGCCGAGGGCGTGCACCTGGACGCCGGACCAGGAGAACGGGAAGCCCTCCTGGCCCTTACGGTCGGCGACGCCGGGCAGCAGGGTGTGCAGGGCCGCGTCGAGGAGCGCGGGATGCAGCCCGAAGCGGGCGGCGTCGGCGCGCTGCTCCTCCCCGAGCGCCACCTCGGCGAACAGCTCGCCCTCGCCCTTCCAGACCCGTCGCAGGCCCTGGAACACCGGGCCGTAGCCGTAGCCGAGCTCCGACAACCGCTCGTAGACACCCGCGAGTTCGGCCTCCGCGGCCCCGACGGGCGGCCAGGCGGCCAGCCCCTCCGGGGTCTCCGCGCCGACCTGGGCGAGGGTGCCCGTGGCGTGCGCCGTCCACGGCCGGCCGGCCGCTGCGTCGTCGCCGTCGGGCCGGGAGTAGATGCCCACGCTCCGGCGGCCCGAGGCGTCGGCGCCGCCGACGAGGACCTGGATCTGCACACCGCCGGACGCCGGCAGCACGAGCGGGGCCGCGAGGGTCAGGTCCTCGACGCGGCCGGCACCGAGGCGCTCGCCCGCCGCCGTCGCGAGCTCCACGAAGCCCGTCCCCGGGAAGAGGTCGGTGTCGAGGACCCGGTGGTCGGCGAGCCAGGGGTGGGTGTGGCGGGTGATACGGCTGGTGAAGAGGGTGTCCTCGGACCCGGCGACGGTGACGGCCGCACCGAGCAGCGGGTGACCACCACTGCTGTCGGCCAGGGCTGCCGGGCCGGACTCCAGCCAGTAACGCTGGGTCTGGAAGGCATACGTGGGAAGAGTGACGCGTCCGGGCCGGGCCGGGGCGAAGTACGCGTCCCAGTCCACCGACACACCGGCGACGTGCAACTGCCCGAGAGCGGACACCAGGGTGTCGGGCTCGGAACGATCACGACGCAGACCGGCGACGAGCGTCCCGTCCTGCACGGACTCCGCCGCCATCGCGGAGAGAACACCGTCCGGGCCGAGTTCGAGGAAGACGCCGACTCCGGCCGCCTCCAGGGCGCCGACCGCGTCGGCGAAACGGACCGCGCCACGGACCTGGTCGGCCCAGTACTCCGCCGTCCGCAGATCCTCACCCTCGGCGAGACGACCGGTCAGCGTCGACACGACCGGGATGGTCGGCTCGGCGTAGGAGAGCTTCGCCGCTTCCTTACGGAAGGCGTCGAGCATGCCGTCCATGTGCGGGGAGTGGAACGCGTGGGACACCGTGAGCCGCTTGGTCTTACGACCCTGCTCCCGCAGCTTCTCCGCGACCGCGAGGACCGCGTCCTCGTCACCCGAGATCACGACAGAGGTCGGACCGTTGACGGCCGCGATCGCGACCCGACCCTCCAACAGCGGGAGGACCTCATCCTCGGCGGCCTGGACCGCGACCATCGCACCGCCCGACGGCAACGCGTCCATCAGCGACGCACGCGCGGCCACGAGCCGGCAGGCATCCTCAAGGGACAGCACCCCGGCGACGTGCGCGGCGGCGAGCTCACCGATCGAATGACCGGCCACGAAGTCCGGACGGACACCCCACGACTCCACCAACCGGAACAGAGCCACCTCGACCGCGAACAACGCCGGCTGCGTCATCCCGGTGCGATCGAGGTTCTCGCCGGAGGCGATCACCTCACGCAGCGACACCTCCAGCAGACCGTCAAGCACACCGACGACCTCGTCGAACGCCTCCGCGAACTCCGGGAAGGCATCGGCCAGTTCCAGACCCATCCCGGCACGCTGCGCGCCCTGCCCCGTGAACAGGAACGCCGTCTTGCCCGAGCGGCCCGCGCCGACCGCCACCGACGCGGCCGTGCCGCCCTCGGCGAGCTCGCGCAGCCCCGACAGCAGGGCCTCGCGGTCGTCACCGACGACCACGGCACGGTGATCGAGGACCGCACGCCCGGCGGCCAGCGAGAAACCGACGTCCGCCGGACGCAGGCCGGGCTCGGCGGTCTCCAGGGCCGTGAGCAGGTTGCGGGCCTGGGCGGTCAGGGCTTCCGGCGTCTTGCCGGAGACCGGCCACGGCACGACCGGCAGGTCGACGGCCTGGACGGCCGGGGTGGCCTGCGCGGCCGGTGCGGGCTGCTCCGTCGTCTCGTCCTCGGCGGCGGCCGGTGCCGAGGGCTGCTCGATGATGACGTGGGCGTTGGTGCCGCCGAAGCCGAAGGAGGACACGGCGGCGCGGCGCGGCCGGTCGGCCTCGGGCCACGGGGTCTCTTCGGCGAGGAGCTCGACGGCGCCGCTCTCCCAGTCGACGTGCGGCGTGGGCTCGTCGATGTGGAGAGTGCGGGGCAGCACGCCGTGGCGCATCGCCTCCACCATCTTGATCACGCCGCCGACACCCGAAGCGGCCTGGGCGTGGCCGATGTTGGACTTCAACGACCCCAGGTACAGGGGACGTTCGCGGTCGCTTCCGTAGGTGTTGAGGATGGCCTGGGCCTCGATGGGGTCGCCGAGGCGGGTTCCGGTGCCGTGCGCCTCGACGGCGTCGACGTCGGCGGCGGACAGGCCGGCGGCCGTCAGGGCCTGCCGGATGACCCGCTCCTGGGCGGGGCCGTTCGGGGCGGTGAGGCCGTTGCTCGCGCCGTCCTGGTTGACGGCCGAACCCTTCAGGACCGCCAGGACCTGGTGACCGTTGCGCACGGCGTCCGACAGCCGCTCGACGAGCAGCAGGCCCACGCCCTCGGCCCAACCCGTACCGTCCGCGTCCGCCGAGAACGACTTGCAGCGGCCGTCGGCGGCGAGGCCGCGGAGCCGGGAGAACTCGATGAAGGCGACCGGGGTGGACATGACGGTGGCGCCGCCGGCGAGGGCGAGGTCGCACTCGCCGCGCCGCAGGGCGTTGGCCGCGAGGTGCAGGGCGACCAGCGACGACGAGCAGGCGGTGTCGACCGTGACGGCCGGGCCTTCGAGGCCGTACGTGTAGGCGAGCCGGCCGGAGGCGATGCTGCCGGCGCTGCCGCTGAACAGGTAGCCCTCGACGCCCTCCGGGGGCAGGTGGGGGCGGGAGCCGTAGTCGTTGTACATGACGCCGGTGAAGACGCCGGTGCGGCTGCCGCGGACGCCGTCGGGGTCGATGCCGGCCCGCTCGAAGGCCTCCCAGGCCGTCTGGAGCAGCAGGCGCTGCTGCGGGTCGACGGCCACGGCCTCGCGCGGCGACATGCCGAAGAACTCCGGGTCGAAGCGGTCGGCGTCGTGGAGGAAGCCGCCCTCGCGCCCGTAGGTCTTGCCGACACTCTCGGGGTCGGGGTCGTACAGGGCGTCGACGTCCCAGCCGCGGTTGTCCGGGAAGTCGGAGACCGCGTCCACGCCGTCGGCGACGAGCCGCCACAGGTCCTCGGGCGAGGTGACCCCGCCCGGGTAGCGGCAGGCCATGCCGACGATCGCGATGGGTTCCTGCTGCCTGTCCTCCACTTCGCGCAGGCGCCTGCGCGCGTCACGGGCATCCGCGATGGCCCGCTTGAGGTAATCGCGGAGTTTCTCCTCGCCCGACATGGTGTCCTCTCCCCCAGGGGTGGTGTGCGTGTGGCGGCGGCGGTCCGCCGATGGCTGTGGCGTTGGGTGTGGTGCTGCGTGGGGCGCCGGTTCGCGCGGTGCGGTACTCACTCCAGCTCGTCGAGCAGGGCGAACAGCTCCTCGTCGCTGGCGCTCTCCAGGTCCGCGTCGTCGTCCTCGCGGCCGCCGGGGGCGGCTTCTCCCCCTGCGGTCTCCGCCAGGCTGAGCAGCTCGCGCAGCCGGGCGGTGAGGAGCGCCTGGCCGTCGGAGCCGGCCGCCGCCACCTCCTTGATCAGCGAGGTGAGGCGGGAGAGTTCCTTGAGGACGGGTTCGGCGGACGGGGTTCCGTCGAGGCCGAGCTGGTCGCGCAGGTGGGCGGCGAGGGCGCCGGGGTTCGGGTGGTCGAAGACCAGCGTGGTCGGCAGTCGCAGACCGGTGGCCGTGTTGAGGCGGTTGCGGAGCTCGACCGCGGTCAGCGAGTCGAAGCCCAGCTCCTGGAACGCCCGGTCGGCGTCGATCGCCGACGGGTCGGCGTGCCCGAGCACCCCGGCCACCTGCGCCCGCACCAGGTCCACGAGGGCCGCTTCCTGCTGGCCCGGCGACAGGGCCGCGAGCCGCTCCGCGAGGGTGGCGCCGCCGGTCTGCTCGGCCGTGGTGCCGGCCGCCGCGCGCTTCGGTGCCCGGCGGACCAGGCCGCGCAGCAGGGCGGGCGGTTCGGTGTCCGCGGAGCGCAGCGCCGCCGTGTCGAGGCGGGTGACGCCGAGGACGGCTTCCCCGGTGGCGGGGGCGGCGTCGAAGAGCTCCATGGCCTCGGCCGTACGCAGCGGCAGCAGGCCCGAGCGGGCGAGGCGCTTGATGTCGGCGTCCGTGAGGCTGCCGGAGAGTTCGCTGCTCTCCGCCCACAGGCCCCAGGCCAGCGACAGACCCGGCAGGCCCTGCGCCCTGCGGTGGGCCGCGAGGGCGTCGAGGAAGGTGTTGCCGGACGCGTAGTTGGCCTGCCCGGCGGTGCCGAGGAGGCCGGCGATCGAGGAGTAGAGGACGAAGGCGGTGAGGTCGAGGTCGCGGGTGAGCTCGTGGAGGTTCCACGCCGCGTCCACCTTGGGCAGGAGCACGGAGTCGAGCTGCTTGCGCGTGAGGGAGGAGAAGACGCCGTCCTCGACGATGCCGGCGGTGTGGACGACGGCGGTGAGCGGCTGCTCGGCGGGGACGGCGGCCAGCAGCCCGGCCAGCGCCTCCCGGTCCGTCACGTCACACGCCGCGACCGTCACCGACGCACCAGCGGCCTCCAGCTCCGCACGCAACTCGGCAGCACCCGGGGCGTTCTCACCCCGACGACTGACAAGGAGCAGATGCCTCGCACCGTGCTCGGCCACCACGTGCCGGGCCAGAACCGCACCCAACGCACCCGTGGCACCCGTGATCAGCACCGTCCCCGCGTCCCAACGGGCACCGGACGCGCTGTCGGATGCGCCGGCGTCGGCCTGGGCCCGCACGAGGCGGGGCACGAGCAGCGACCCCGCCCGCACCGCGACCTGCGACTCCCCGCCCGCCAGGACGGCCGCGAGAGCCCGGTCCGAGGCGTCGGCCGCGTCGGCCGGGTCGAGGTCGGGGTCGAGGTCGAGGAGGACGATGCGGCCGGGGTTCTCGGTCTGCGCGGACCGCACGAGGCCCCACACACCGGCGTGCAGCAGGTCGGTGACGTCTCCGCCGTCGACGGAGACGGCGCCGCGCGTCACGACCGCGAGCCGCGCGTCGGCGAACCGTTCCTCGGCCAGCCAGGAACGCACCAGGTCGAGGACCCGGGCCACGGCGTCGCGCGCCGCCTCGCCGGTCACCGCGCCGCCGGACGGCAGCGGCAGGACGACCAGTCCCGGCGCGGCCGGCACGTCCGACACGTCCGTCGCGTCGGCCGGCAGCTCGAAGCGGTCCTCGGGCAGGGCGGGCTCGCCCGCCGGGGCCGGCAGCGCCGTCCAGGCGACGCGGAGGAGTCCGTCCCGCGTGCCCGCTCCGGCGGCGCGCAGGGCGTCGAGGGAGAGCGGGCGCAGGTGCAGGGTCTCCACGGTGGCGACGGGCGTGCCGGCGCCGTCGGTGACGGTGAGCGCGGCCTGCAGGGTGTCGGGGTCGGGGCTGGTGAGGGCCAGGCGTACGCGCAGGGCGGTGGCGCCGGTGGCGTGGAGGGCGGCGCCGCTCCAGGCGAACGGCAGCCAGGACCGGCCGTCCTTGTCGGCGACGCCCGGGAGCAGGGTGTGCAGGGCGGCGTCGAGGAGCGCGGGGTGCAGCCCGAAGCGGGCGGCGTCGGCGCGCTGCTCCTCCCCGAGGGCGACCTCGGCGAACAGTTCGCCCTCGGCCTTCCAGACCCGTCGCAGGCCCTGGAACACCGGGCCGTAGCCGTAGCCCTGGTCGAGGAGCCGGTCGTACGCGCCGGTCAGGTCGACCTCTTCGGCCCCGGCGGGCGGCCAGGCCGCGAGCGCCTCGGGTTCGGGGGCGCGGTCGGCGGCGAGCGTGCCGGTGGCGTGCCGGGTCCAGCCGGTGCCGTCGGTGTCCGTCTCGGGCCGGGAGTGGACGTCGACGGTGCGGCGTCCGGTGTCGTCGGCGGCGCCGACGGCGACCTGGAGGTGCAGGGCGCCGGTCTCCGGCAGGACGAGCGGGGCGGCGAGGGTGAGTTCCTCGACGTGGCTCGCGCCGGTCTCCTCGGCGGCGCGGGCCGCGAGGTCGAGGAGGGCGGTGCCGGGCAGGAGGGTCACTCCGGCGACGGCGTGGTCGGCGAGCCACGGGTGGCCGCCGCGCGAGACGCGGCCGGTGAGGACGTACTCGTCGCGGTCGGCGAGGGCGACGGCGGCGCCGAGCAGCGGGTGGTCCGTGCCGGACAGGCCGAGGCCGTTGGCGTCGCCGGTGCCGCCGGCGGGGCCGTCGAGCCAGTACCGGGCGTGCTGGAAGGCGTACGACGGGAGGGCGGTCCTGCGGGCGCCGGGGAAGACGGCGTCCCAGTCGACGGGCGCGCCGGAGGCGGCGAGCAGGCCGAGGACGGCGGCGAAGGAGCGGGCCTCGGGGCGGTCCCGCCGCAGGACGGGGGCGACGACTCCGGCGTCGTCGGTGAGGCAGCCCTGGACGAGGGCGGTGAGGACGCCGTCGGGGCCGAGCTCGATCCACTCGGTGACGCCGGCGGCCTCCAGGGTGCGGACGCCGTCGAGGAAGCGGACGGCCTCGCGGATGTGGCCGGCCCAGTAGTCGGCGGAGGCGAGCTGTTCGGGGGTGGCGAGCTCGCCGGTTAGGTTGGAGACGACGGGGATGCGGGGGGCGTGGTAGACGAGTCCGCCGGCGACCTCCCGGAACTCGTCGAGGACCTCCTCCATGTGCGGGGAGTGGAAGGCGTGGCTGACGGACAGCACCTTGGCCTTGCGGCCCTTCTCCTTCCACGCGGCGGCGAGGGCCGCCACGTGGTCGGCGTCCCCGGAGATCACCGTGGACGACGGGCCGTTGAGTCCGGCGACGGTGACGGCGGCGCCGGCGGGGAGCCCGGCCAGCAGGTCGCGGACCTCTTCCTCGGTCGCCTGGAGCGCGGCCATGGCGCCGCCCTCGCGGGCGGCCTGCATGAGCCGTCCGCGTTCGGCGACGAGGACGCAGGCGTGGTCGAGGTCGAGGACGCCGGCCAGGTGGGCGGCGGTGACCTCGCCGATGGAGTGGCCGAGGAGGTAGTCCGGGGTGATCCCGTGGTGTTCGAGGAGCCGGAACAGGGCGGTCTCGACGGCGAACAGGGCGGCCTGGGTGAAGGCGGTCCGGTCGACGAGGGCGGCGTCGGCGGAGTCGGCCGGTGCGAACAGCACCTCCTTCAGGGGGCGCGGCAGTTCCTGGTCGAGGCGTCCGCAGACCTCGTCGAACGCGGCGGCGTAGACGGGCGAGGTCTCGTACAGCTCCCGGCCCATGCCGAGTCGCTGGGAGCCCTGGCCGGTCAGCAGGAACGCGGTCTTCCCGCGCCGGGCGGCGGCCCGGACGACGTCCGGGGAGACCTGGCCGCGGGCCAGGGCGTCGAGTCCGGCGAGGAGTTCGTCGCGTCCGCCGGCGGTGACGGCGGCGCGGTCGTCGAGGAGGGCCCGGGTGGTGGCCAGGGACCAGCCGATGTCGGCGGGGTCCGTGCCGGGGTTCTCGGTGACGTACGCGTGGAGGCGGGCGGCCTGGGCGCGCAGCGCGTCCTCGCCGCGAGCGGAGAGGAGCCACGGGGTGACGGGGACGGCCGGGGTGGCCGCGGGCCGCGCCGCCTTCGCGTCGGCGGGCTTCGCCGGCGGCTGCTCGATGATGACGTGGGCGTTGGTGCCGCTGATGCCGAAGGAGGAGACGGCGGCGCGGCGGGGGCGGCCGGCCTCGGGCCACGGGGTCTCCTCGGTGAGGAGCTCGATGGCGCCGTCCTCCCAGTCGACGTGCGGGCTGCGCTCGTCGGCGTGGAGGGTGCGCGGCAGGACGCCGTGGCGCATGGCCTCGATCATCTTGATGACGCCGCCGACGCCGGCGGCGGCCTGGGAGTGGCCGATGTTGGACTTCAGCGAGCCGAGGTAGAGCGGGCGGTCCTCCGGACGGTCCTGGCCGTAGGTGTTGAGCAGCGCCTGGGCCTCGATGGGGTCGCCGAGGCGGGTGCCGGTGCCGTGCGCCTCGACGGCGTCGACGTCGGCGGACGTCAGGCCCGCGGCCGTCAGGGCCTGCCGGATGACGCGCTCCTGGGCGGGGCCGTTGGGGGCGGTGAGGCCGTTGCTGGCACCGTCCTGGTTGACGGCCGAACCCTTCAGGACCGCCAGGACCTGGTGCCCGTTGCGCACGGCGTCGGACAGCCGCTCGACGAGCAGCAGGCCCACGCCCTCGGCCCAGCCGGTGCCGTCCGCGTCCGCGGAGAAGGACTTGCTGCGGCCGTCGGGCGAGAGTCCGCGCTGGCGCGAGAACTCCACGAACACGCTGGGTCCCGCCATCACGGTGACGCCGCCGGCGAGGGCGAGGTCGACCTCGCCGCTGCGCAGCGCGTTGGCCGCGAGGTGCAGGGCGACCAGGGACGAGGAGCAGGCGGTGTCCACGGTCACGGCCGGGCCTTCGAGGCCGTACGTGTAGGACAGCCGGCCGGAGACGACGCTGGACAGGTTGCCGGCGAGGAGGAAGCCCTCGAACTCCTCGGGGCTGGCGGGCAGCCGGGCCGCGTAGTCGTCGTACATGGCGCCGGTGTAGACGCCGGTGTGGGAGCCGCGGAGGGTCGCCGGGTCGATGCCGGCGCTCTCGAAGGTCTCCCAGGCGGTCTCCAGGAGCAGCCGGTGCTGCGGGTCGGTCGCGGTGGCCTCGCGCGGCGAGATGCCGAAGAACTCCCGGTCGAACAGGTCGGCGTCGTGGAGGAAGCCGCCGTGGCGGACGTAGGAGGTGCCGGCCTGCTCCGGGTCCGGGTCGTACAGGTCGTCGAGGTTCCAGCCGCGGTTGACGGGGAACTCGCTGATGGCGTCGACGCCGTCGGCGACGAGCCGCCACAGGTCGCCGGGCGAGGAGACCCCGCCGGGGTAGCGGCAGGCCATGCCGACGATGGCGATGGGCTCGTTCGCGGTCGTGGTGGCGGACTTCTTCGCGGGGGCGGCGGGCGCCCCGGCGGAGGCGGCGCCGTCGATCTTGCCGAGGAGGAAGGCGGCGACCGCGGCCGGGCTGGGGTGGTCGAAGACCAGGGTGGCGGGGAGCCGGAGCCCGGTGGCGGCGTTCAGCCGGTTGCGGAGCTCGACGCCCGCGAGGGAGTCGAACCCGGTGTCCTTGAAGGCGCGTTCGGGGTCGACGGACCGGGCGTCGGGGTGGCCGAGGACGGTGGCGACGACGCCGCGCACCAGGTCGACGACGGTGGTGGCCCGCTCCTCCGCGGAGAGCGCGGCGAGCTGCCCGGCCCAGTCCGAGCCGGCCGCGCCCGCGCCGGACGCCACGGCCCTGCGGGTCCGGGCGGCGGCCGGGACGAGCCGGCGCAGCAGGGCGGACGGCTCGCCGGCGGCGCGGAGCTTCGGCAGGTCGAAGGCGGCCGGGACGGCGAGGGCGTCGCCCGAGGCGAGGGCGGCGTCGAAGAGGGCGAGGCCGCGGGCGGCGTCGAGCGGGTTGATGCCGGCGCGGGTCCAGCGGGCCAGGTCGGCCTCGCCGAGCCCGGCGCCCATGCCCTGCTGGGCGTCCCACAGGCCCCAGGCCAGGGAGAGGGCGGGCAGGTCCTGGGCGTGGCGGTGGGCCGCCAGGGCGTCCAGGAAGGTGTTGGCCGCCGCGTAGTTGGCCTGTCCGGCGGTGCCGGTGATGCCGGACACCGACGAGAAGAGGACGAAGGCCGACAGGCCCAGGTCGCGGGTGAGGTCGTGCAGGTGCCAGGCGGCGTCCACCTTCGGTGCGAGGACGGTGGCGAGCTGCTCGGGGGTGAGGGCGGCGACGGTGGCGTCGTCGAGGACGCCGGCGGTGTGCACGACCGCGGTCAGCGGATGCGCGGCGGGGACGGCGGCCAGCAGGGTCGCGACGTCGTCCCGGTCGGCGGCGTCGGCGGCGGCCACGGTGACGTGGGCGCCGAGGGCGGTGAGTTCGGCCGTCAGCTCGTCGGCGCCGGGGGTGGCGGGGCCGCGCCGGCTGCTCAGCAGCAGGTGGCGTACGCCGTGGGCGGTGACGAGGTGGCGGGCGAAGAGGGCGCCGAGGCCGCCGGTGCCGCCGGTGACGAGGACGGTGCCGTCCGGGTCGAAGGCGGCCGGCCGCTCCTCGCCGTCGGCTGTCGGCGTGGCGGTGGCGCGGGCGAGGCGGGGCGCGTGGAGGCGGCCGTCGCGCAGCGCGAGCTGCGGCTCGCCGGCGGCGAGGGCCCGCGCGAACACCTCGGAGTCCAGGCCGGCTTCCTCGGTGTCCACGTCCAGGAGGACGATGCGGCCCGGGTGTTCGGCCTGGGCGGAGCGGACGAGTCCCCAGACGGGTGCGGCGGCGAGTCCGCCGACCGCGTCGCCGGGCAGGGCCGCGACCGCGCCGTGGGTGACGACGAGGAGTGGAGCGTCGGCGCCCGCCTCGTCGGCCAGGTGCGCCTGGAGGAGGTCGAGCGCGGTGCGGGCCGCGGCGTGCGCCGCGGACGGCCGGTCGTCGTCGGCGGCGTCGGCGGTGTGCGGGACGCGGAGGACGACGGGCTCGGCCGTGGCCCCGGCCGGCTGTCCGCCGGTCTCCTGCCACTCGACGCGGTACAGCGCGTCGGGCGTGGTGTCGGCGGCCCGGCCGAGGCGCGCCTTGGGCACCGGCCGCAGGGTGAGGGCCGCGACGGACGCCACCGGGGCGCCGGTGGTGTCGGCGAGCAGCAGGGAGACCGTGTCGGGTCCGGCGGGCGAGATCCGGACGCGCAGGGCGGTGGCCCCGGAGGCGTGGAGGACGGTGTCGGACCAGGCGAACGGCAGCCGGATCTCGTCCGGGGAGCTGTCCTTGGCGGCGTCGAGGACCAGCGGGTGCAGGACGGCGTCGAGGAGCGCGGGGTGCACGCCGAAGCGGGCGGCCCGCTCGTGCTGGTCCTGCGGCAGCCGGATCTCGGCGTACACGTCGGAGCCGGCGCGCCAGAGGGCGGTGAAGCCCTGGAAGGCGGGCCCGTAGCCGTATCCGAGGTCCCGGAGGCGGTCGTACACGCCGTCGAGGGGCTCGGCCGTGGCGCCGGCGGGCGGCCACTGGCGGAGGTCCTCGGGGGCGTCGGTGCCGGTCGCCGGGGCGAGGGCGCCCGTGACGTGGCGGGTCCACAGGGATTCGCCGTCGGTGAGGGGCGCCGCGTCGTCGCTCACCCGGGTCTCGGGCGAGGAGTGGACGGTGAACGGGCGGGCGCCCGTGGCGTCGGGGGCTCCGACGGTGACCTGCACGCGGACCGCGCCCTGGCGGGGCAGGACGAGCGGGGCCTCCAGGGTGAGCTCCTCGACCCGGCCGGCGCCGGTCTGGTCGCCGGCCGCGACGGCGAGCTCCAGGAAGGCGGTGGCGGGGACGAGGACGGTGCCGCCGATGGTGTGGTCGGCCAGCCAGGGGTGGGCGCTCAGGGAGAGGCGGCTGGTGAGGACGACGTCCTCGCGGTCGGCGAGCCGGACCGTGGTGGCGAGCAGCGGGTGGTCCGCCGCGTCCAGGCCGAGGCTGCGGGCGTCGCCGGAGGCCTGCGGCGCGAGCCAGTAGTGGGCGCGCTGGAAGGCGTACGTGGGCAGGGCCGCCGCGGGCCGGGCCCCGGGGAAGAACGAGGCGCGGTCCAGGGGCGCGCCGGCGGCGTGGGCGCCGCCGATGCCCGCGAGGAGGGTGCCGGGCTCGGAGCGTCCGGACCGCAGCAGCGGGAAGGCGCGGGCGGCCGGGGTGGCGAAGGAGCCGGTGGCCATGGCGGTGAGCACGGCGTCGGGGCCGACCTCGACGAAGACGGTCGCGCCCTGCTCCTCCAGGGTGCGGACGGCGTCGAAGAAGCGGACGGCCTCGCGGATCTGGGTGACCCAGTACGCGGGCGAGGTGAGCTGCCCGGGTTCGGCGAGCGTGCCGGTGACGGTGGAGACGACGGGGACGGCGGGCTCGCGGTACTCCAGCTCCTCGGCGGTGCGGCGGAACTCGTCGAGGACGGAGTCCATGTGCGGGGAGTGGAAGGCGTGGCTGACGGTCAGCCTGCGGGTCCTGCGGTCGCGGGCGCGCCACGCCTCGGCGATCTCCTCGGCGGCGTCGGCGTCGCCGGAGATGACGACGGCGGTGGGGCCGTTGACGGCGGCGAGCGCGACGCGGCCCTCGTAGCCGTTCAGGCTGTCGGTGATCTCGTCGGCGGAGGCCTCGACGGCGATCATCGCGCCGCCTTCCCGCGCGGCCTGCATCAGCCGGCCGCGGGCGGCGACCAGGCGGGCGGCGTCCGGGAGGGAGAACACGCCGGCGGCGTGCGCGGCGGCGAGTTCGCCGATGGAGTGGCCGGCGAGCAGGTCGGGGGCGAGCCCGTGGTGGGCGAGGAGCCGGAAGAGGGCGACCTCGACGGCGAACAGGGCGGGCTGGGTGTACGTGGTGAGGTCGAGCAGCTCCGCCTCGGGGCTGCCCGGCTCGGCGAACAGCAGCTCGCGCAGCGGCCGGTCGAGGTGCGGGTCGAGGCTGTCGAGGACCTCGTCGAGGGCACGGGCGAACACCGGGTGCGCGGCGTACAGTTCGCGGCCCATGCCGGCGCGCTGGGCGCCCTGGCCGGTGAACACGAACGCGGTGCGCCCGGCGCGGGCGGCGTCGCCGGTGACGACGTGGGCGGCGTCGGCGCCGCGGGCGAGCGCGTCGAGCCCGGTGAGGAGTTCCTCGGCGGTGGAGCCGTACACGGCCGCCCGCTGTTCGAAGGCGGTACGGGTCGCGAGCGCGGCGCCGACGGAGGCGGCCTCGGTGTCCGGGTGGTCGGCGAGGTGGGCGTGCAGGCGGGCGGCCTGCTCGCGCAGGGCGTCCTGGTCGCGGGCGGACAGCACCCACAGGGCGGGGGCGGCTGCCGGGGCGGGGGCGGCTGCCTCGGCCTCGGCCTCGGCCTCGTCGCCCTGTTCCAGGACGACGTGGGCGTTGGTGCCGCTGATGCCGAAGGAGGAGACGGCGGCGCGGCGGGGCCGGCCGGCCTCGGGCCACGGGGTCTCCTCGGTGAGGAGCCGTGCCGCGCCGGCCTCCCAGTCGATGTGCGGGCTGGGCTCGTCGGCGTGGAGGGTGCGGGGCAGGACGCCGTGGCGCATGGCCTCGACCATCTTGATGATGCCGCCGACGCCGGCGGCGGCCTGCGCGTGGCCGATGTTGGACTTCAGCGAGCCCAGGTAGAAGGGGCGGTCGCCGGGCCGGTCCTGGCCGTAGGTGGCGAGCAGGGCCTCGGCCTCGATGGGGTCGCCGAGGCGGGTGCCGGTGCCGTGCGCCTCGACGGCGTCGACGTCGGCGCCGGTGAGTCCGGCGTCGGCGAGGGCCTGCCGGATGACGCGCTGTTGGGAGGGGCCGTTGGGGGCGGTGAGGCCGTTGCTGGCGCCGTCCTGGTTGATCGCGGTGCCGCGGATGACGGCGAGGACGCGGTGGCCGTGGCGGCGGGCGTCCGAGAGCCGCTCGACGACGAGGAGGCCCACGCCCTCGGCCCAGGAGGTGCCGTCGGCGGCGGCGGAGAACGACTTGGAGCGGCCGTCGGCGGCGAGGCCCCGCTGGCGGGAGAACTCGACGAACATGCCGGGCGTCGACATGATGCTGGCGCCGCCGGCGATGGCCATCCGGGACTCGCCCTGCCGGACCGAGCGGACGGCCATGTGGAGGGCGACGAGCGACGACGAGCAGGCCGTGTCGATCGTGACGGCGGGGCCGACGAGACCGAGCTGGTAGGCGATGCGGCCGGACATGACGCTGGGCGTGGTGCCGGTGAGGAGGTGGCCCTCGACGGCCTCGGCGCCCTCGTGCATCCGCGGCCCGTAGTCGAGCGCGGTGGCGCCGACGAAGACGCCGGTGCGGCTGCCCTTCAGCGTCTCCGGATCGATCCCGGCGCGCTCGACGGCCTCCCACGCGGTCTCCAGGAGGAGCCGCTGCTGCGGGTCCATGGCGAGGGCCTCGCGGGGGGAGATGCCGAAGAAGCCGGCGTCGAAGGAGCCCGCGCCGTGCAGGAAGCCGCCCTGGTTCACGGCGCTGCGGCCGCTGCGGTCCGGGTCGGGGTCGAACAGGTCCTCGGCCCAGCCGCGGTCCTCGGGGAAGCCGCCGATGGCGTCGACGCCGTCCGCGACGATCCGCCACAGCTCCTCGGGCGAGGCGACCCCGCCCGGGTAGCGGCAGGCCATGCCGACGATCGCGATGGGCTCGTCGGCGCCGTCGGCCGGGGTGAACAGGTCGTCGTCCGCGTCACGGACGCCGGTGAGCTCGGCGATCAGGTGCTCGACCAGGGCGGCCGGGGTGGGGTGGTCGAAGAGCAGGCCGCTGGCCAGCCGGAGGCCGGTCGCGGCGGCGAGGGACTCCCGCAGCTCGACCGACATCAGCGAGTCGAAGCCGAGGTCCTTGAACGGGAGCCGGGCGTCGACGGCCGAGGGGCTCGCGTACTCCAGGACGGCAGCGACGTGGGCGAAGACGAGGTCGGCGACGATGGTACGGCGCTCGGCCTCGCCGAGGCCGGTGAGCCGCTGGGCGAACGCGCCGCCGTGGGCACGCGGGGCCGCGGAGGCCTCCGTCCCGGCCGGGGCGGCGGCGGGCAGCTCCGCCGCGGCGCGCGGGGTGCCGGAGACCCAGTACGGCTGCCGCTGGAAGGCGTACGTGGGCAGGGCGACCTGGCGCGGCGACGCGCCCTCGAAGGAGCGGGTCCAGTCGACGGGGGCGCCGTGCACGAAGGCGGCGGCGAGCGCGGCGGTGAAGGTCTGCGCCTCGTCGCGGTCGCGGCGCAGGACGGGGACGGCGGTGACGCTGTCCACGGCGGCGACCGAGTCGCGGGTCATCGCGGAGAGGACGCCGTCGGGGCCGAGTTCGAGGAAGACGCCGACTCCGGCGGCCTCCAGGGTGCCGACCGCGTCGGCGAAGCGGACCGCGCCACGGACCTGGTCGGCCCAGTACTCCGCCGTCCGCAGATCCTGCCCCTCCGCGAGACGGCCGGTGAGCGTGGAGACGACGGGGATGGTCGGCTCGGCGTAGGTGAGCCGGGCGGCCTCGGCGCGGAAGGCGTCGAGCATGCCGTCCATGTGCGGGGAGTGGAACGCGTGGGAGACCGTGAGCCGCTTGGTCTTACGACCCTGCTCCCGCAGCTTCTCCGCGACCGCGAGGACGGCGTCCTCGTCACCCGAGATCACGACAGAGGTCGGACCGTTGACGGCAGCCACAGCCACCCGGCCCTCCAGCAGCGGAAGAACCTCGTCCTCCGCCGCCTGCGCGGCCACCATCGCACCGCCCGACGGCAACGCGTCCATCAGCGACGCACGCGCGGCCACGAGCCGGCAGGCGTCCTCAAGGGACAGCACCCCAGCGACGTGCGCGGCAGCGAGCTCACCGATCGAATGACCCGCCACGAAGTCCGGACGGACACCCCACGACTCCACCAGCCGGAACAGAGCCACCTCGACCGCGAACAACGCCGGCTGCGTCATCCCGGTGCGATCGAGGTTCTCGCCGGAGGCGATCACCTCACGCAGGGAGACCTTCAGCAGACCGTCGAGGACGCCGACGACCTCGTCGAACGCCTCCGCGAACTCCGGGAAGGCATCGGCCAGTTCCAGACCCATCCCGGCACGCTGCGCGCCCTGGCCCGTGAACAGGAACGCCGTCCTGCCCGCCTCTGCCGCGGCGCCGCTGACGGCGCCGGGCGCCGGGGTGCCGGCGGCGAACGCGGCGGTGGCGGCGAGGAGTTCGTCGGATCCGGCGCCGAGGACGACGGCCCGGTGGTCGAAGAGGGTGCGGGTGGTGAGGAGCGACCAGCCGATGTCGGCCGCGTCGGGCGCGGTGGTGCCGTCGGCGAGGGCCTGGTGCAGGCGGGCGGCCTGGGCGCGCAGCGCCTCGGGGGTGCGCCCGGAGAGCACCCAGGGGGTGAGGCCGCCGGTCCGCGTGGCGGGGGCCGCGGTCTCGCGGACGGGGCTCTCCGCGAGGACGACGTGGGCGTTGGTGCCGCCCATGCCGAAGGAGGAGACTCCGGCGATCAGTTCGCGCTCGGGGTGCGGCCAGGGAGACAGCTCGCGCTGCACGGCGAGGCCGAGTTCGTCGAGCGGGATGGCCGGGTTGGGCGTCTCGAAGTTGAGGCTCGGGGGGAGCTGGCGGTGGGTCAGGCTGAGCAGGGCCTTGATCAGCCCGGTGATGCCGGCGGCGCCTTCGAGGTGGCCGACGTTGGTCTTGGCGGAGCCGACGTGCAGGGGCTCGCCGGCCGGGCGGCCCGCGCCGAGGACGGCGCCGAGGGCGGCGGCCTCGATGGGGTCGCCGACGGGGGTGCCGGTGCCGTGGAGTTCGACGTACTGCACGTCGGTGGGGGTGATGCCGGCCTTGGTGTAGGCCTCGCGCAGGACCTGCTCCTGGGCGGCGGCGCTGGGCACGGTGAGGCCGGGGGTGGCGCCGTCGTTGTTGACGGCGCTGCCGCGGATGACGCCGTAGATCCGGTCGCCGTCGGCGAGGGCGCGGTCGAGGGGCTTCAGGACGACGACGCCGGCGCCCTCGCCGCGGACGAAGCCGTTGGCGCGGGCGTCGAAGGTGTAGGCGGTGCCGTCGGGCGAGAGGCCGCCGAAGCGCTCCTCGGCGAGGGCGGCCTCGGTGAGCAGGTTGAGGTTCACGCCGGCCGCGAGGGCGGTGTCGGACTCGCCGGTGCGCAGCGACTCGCAGGCGAGGTGGACGGCGACGAGCGACGAGGACTGGGCGGCGTCGACCGTGAGGCTGGGGCCCTGCAGGCCGAGGAAGTAGGAGACGCGGTTGGCGATGACGCCGCGGTTGACGCCGGCCATGGTGTGCTGGGTGACGGCCTGGTCGCCGTACCGGTTGACGATTCCGGCGTAGTCGTCGCGGAGGGTGCCGACGAACACGGCGGTGCGGCTGCCGCGGAGGGTGGCGGGGACGACTCCGGCGTCCTCCAGGGCCTCCCAGGCCAGTTCGAGGACGATCCGCTGCTGCGGGTCCATCGCGGCGGCCTCGCGGGGGGAGATGCCGAAGAACCCGGCGTCGAAGTCCTCCACCCGGTCGAGGAAGCCGCCGCGCCGCACGCCGGCCTGCGCGGCCGGCGTGGAGTGCTCCAGGCGTCCCTCCGGTGCTTCGGTGATGGCGCTCGAACCGTCGCGGAGCAGGGTCCAGAATGCGCCCGGGTCGGCGGCGTCGGGGAGCCGGCAGGAAATTCCCACCACAGCGATGCCCGCACCATTCCCGTTTCCGGGACCGTTGACGACAGGGGTGTGTTCGACCGTCATCGCGCTCGACTGACCTTTCATCGCAGAAGCACAGAAGAACTGTCCGACTTCATCATCGAAAACAGGCAGACAGCTGAAGCCCGATCGAATCTACCGACCGTCGCTAATTGCCGCGTTCGGGCTCGGTAATGTTCCGGTAGGCCCCTGGTCATGGCGGTGGAATCCGCGTCGGAGAGCGTTCGGTTACCTTGTGGTGAGCGATGGGTGAGTCGGGGTCGGTTAGCTTTTCGGAAAAGCTTCGCCGACCGACATGAAAGTGGGACCGGATTCGCCATGGCAATTGAACTCACCGATGACGCCACCAAGATGACTGAGCTCTACCAGAAGGCGTTCAACACCGGTGACCCGAATGTGGTCAACCAGCTGTACACCGACACCGCCGTGACGGTGTGGGAGCCCGGCAACCCGAAGACGGGTCAGGAGCGGAAGGACGCGCTGGCCGAGTTCCTCTCCCTCAAGCCGACGATGAACGCCAAGCTGCGCACCGCCTACGTGGCGGGTGACGCCGCGCTCCTGGTCGTCGACTGGACGATCGACGTCACCGGCCCGGACGGGACCGAGGAGCACCACGAGGGCATCGGCAACGACGTCCTGCGCCTCGGCGAGGACGGCAAGTGGCGCTTCGCCATCGACCACCCGTTCGGCAACTGAGCGCCGGGCAGGAAAAAGGGTCCGGCCCCCGCCGTGGGCGGGGGCCGGACCTGGGGTGGTGCTCACCCGGGCATGTCTCGACGAGACATGCCCGGCGGGGTGCTGCTCAGCCCTCCTGCGGGGCGGAGATGTGCTGCGCGAGACCACCGTCGACCGGCAGCTTGACGCCGGTGGTGAAGGTGGCGTCCGCGGCGAGGAACAGCGCGGCGGCGGCGATCTCGTCGACCGAGCCGTGGCGCTTCATCGGGGTGATGGCGTCGCCCACCGCGTGGAAGCCGGCGCGCTCCTCGGCGGAGAGGCCCGCGGCACCGGCGGTCGGGGTGTCGATGAAGCCCGGCTGCACCGCGTTCACACGGATGTTGCGGGGGAGCAGCTCGGAGGCGAGCACCTGGGCGAAGGACCACAGGGCGGCCTTCGACGCCGAGTAGACGCCCATGCCGGGGGTGCCGGTGACGTCGGCGATCGAGGTCGTGAAGACGATGGCGCCACCCTCGTTGATGAGCGGGGCCAGGGCCTTGACGGTGAAGAACGCGCCCTTGGTGTTGATGTTGAACTGGCGGTCGTAGGACTCCTCGGTCACCAGCTCCAGCGGGCCGAGCTCCGAGATGCCGGCGTTGACGAACACGTAGTCGAGCGAGCCGAGCGTGTCCTTGACGGCACCCGCGAGGGCGTCGATGTCCGAGAGGACGGCGGTGTCGGAGACCACGGTGTGGCCCTTGGCGCCCAGGGTGTTCTTGGCGTCCTGGAGGTTCTTCTCGCTGCGGCCGGTGACGATGACCTCGCCGCCGCCGTCGACGAAGTGCTTGGCGATGGCCAGGCCCATGCCGTTGCTGCCGCCGGTGACGAGAGCCTTCTTGCCTGCGTACTTGCTCATTCTCTACTCCTTGTATTTCCAGCACTCGCGCTGGTCGGCCGTCTCCTGCGCCGTCGGCCGGACGTGCTCATGGAAACACGGCACCCTGGAGAGCTACTTGAGGTTTCATCCAGGCCTCTGACCTGCGCCCGGGATCCGTCCGAAGGGGTGGGGAACGCCCCAAACACGGCTTCCACAAAGCTTCCATGGGGCCTCTACGGGCCTTCGAGAGACCTCTGCGACCCTGAGCGCGGGGCACTGTCGGCCGCATGCCGTCGTACTGGACCCATGGCCCTGAGCGTCGCCGTCATCTTCCCGTTGCGCGGCGTGATGCTCAAGGGCCGGCTCGGGGTCGAGTCGAGACCATGCGGCCCTGCCCCCGGGTGGGGGCTGCGAGCGATGCAGTCCACGACGACGATCGCGCGGGGGAATTGATGCGGTTTCGGATGCTGGGGCCACTGGAGATCACGGCCGACGACCAGTCGTTGGCGTTGGGGGGTTCGAAGCAGCGGGCGACACTGGGGTTCCTTCTGCTGCGGGTCAACAAGGTGGTGGCGACCAGCCAGCTCCTGAAGGCCCTGTGGCCGGAGGACGAGGCGCCCAACTCGGCGCGGAAGATACTCCAGAACACGGTGTGGGGGCTGCGCCGCGTCCTGGCGGCCAACGGGGAGAACTCCGGCTGCGCCCCGGACTCCCCCTGGGTCGTCACCCAGCAGCCCGGCTACATGCTGCGCGTCAGCACCGACCAGATCGACCTGTTCCGGTTCCGCACCCAGGTCGAGGAGGGCCGGGCGCGGCTCGCGGCGGGCAAACCCGACCTGGCCGCACAGCAGTTGAAGGACGCCCTCTCGCTGTGGCGCGGCCCGGTGCTCGCGGACCTGGTGGAGGGCGGTGTGTCCTGGCCGGAGCTCGCGGCCGTGCAGGGCGCGCGCCTCGACGCCCTGGAGGACTACTTCGAGGCCGAGCTGGCCCGCGGCCGTCACCAGGCGATCCTCGGCGAGCTGGAGACCCTGGTCGAGACGGAGCCGCTGCGGGAACGCGCCTGCGGCCAGCTGATGCTCGCCCTGTACCGCTGCGGCCGGCAGGCCGACGCGCTCAGTGTCTACGCGCGTGTGCGGGCGGAGCTGGTGGAGAACCTGGGCCTGGAGCCCGGGCACGACCTGCGCCTGCTCCACCAGGCCATCCTCAACCAGGACCCGGAGCTCATCCTCCCCAGCAGTCCCATGTCCGCCCAGCAGTCGCTGCCGCTCGGCTGGTCCGCGGCCCGTCCGGTGGCGCTGGCCGCCCTCTCCCCCAGCGCGCCCGTCCTCGCACCGGCGCCCGACGCCACCGCCGCCCCCCGCGCGGCCGACCGTCCCCGTCCCGAGGGCGACGCCCTGGTCCCCGCGCAGCCCCGGGGCATGCCCGAGCGGGCCACGCCCGTGGCGCCGCCGTCGGACGCGACGGTGTACGGCACCGGTGCACTGGCCGTCCCCGCGGCGGACCGCGCCCGGGTGTCGGCCGAGCGGAAGTGGCTGGGCGTGCTGCTGATCCGCACCGAACCGACGCCGGAGGCCCTGGAGTCGCCCGTCGACGTCGTCGACCGGTCGCTCGCCGAGACGTCCGCCGCCGTCCGCGAGGAGGTGGAGCGGCTGCACGGCAGCCTCGCGGCGACCATCGGCTCGGTGTCGCTGGCCCTGTTCGGGGTGCAGCGCAGCCACGGCGACGACACGGCCCGGGCGGTACGGGCCGCCCTGGCCGTACGGGACCGGCTCGCGCACACCGGGCTCGTCGAGTTCCGGGCGGCCATCGACACCGGCGAGGTCCTCGTCCACTTCCGCCCGGACGACGAGAGCACCCCGCCCCGGGTGAGCGGCCGGCTCCTGGACGGCGCGCAGACGCTCCTCGCGGGGATCCCCGCCGGGGAGATCCACGCCAGCGCCGGCGTGCACAGCGCGACCGAGGCCGCCTTCGCCTACCTCCCCACGGACGGGCCGGGCACCGGCTGGAAGCTGGCCGGCCCGCGTCGCGACCGGCCCGGCCTGCACACCCTCCCGATCGTCGACCGGGAGTACGAACTGGAGCTGCTGAGCGGCCTGGTGGAGCTCGCCGAGCACCGTGCCGCCCCGCACCTGGTGACCATGGTCGGCGCCGACGGGGTGGGCAAGACCCGGCTCGTGATGGAGCTGGGCCGCCGGGTGGCGGGCCGCCCGGACCTGGCGCAGTTCCTCGCCGCGACCACCCCCGCGCCGGACGCGGCCGACGCGGGTCCGCTCGCCGTGCCGGCCGAGCTGCTGCGCGCGTACTGCGGGATCCTCCCCGGCGACCCGCCGGAGAGGGTGCGGGGCAAACTCGCCCGGCCGTTGCGGGAGCTGCCGCCCGGTCCGCCGTCGGACGCCGACGCCGAGCGCGCGCTGGCGCTGCTGCTGCCCCTCGTCGCCCCCGGGGACACCGGGGCGGGCGCGGAGCGGGGAGCCGGCGGTCCCTCGCGTACGGCCGACGTCCTCGACGCCTGGCGGTCCTTACTCGTGCGGGCCGCGCGGGTGCGGCCCGTGGTGATCGCCGTCGACGACCTGCACCTCGCCGACGACCTGCTGCTCGACTGCGTGGAGCGGCTCCCGGAGACGGCCGGCCCGGTGCCTCTGGTGGTGGTCGCGGCGGCCCGCCCCGAGCTGCGCGAGCGCCGCCCCGTGTGGGGCGCGGCCGCCCCGCACACCACCACCCTCACCCTGTCGCCGCTGTCCGACACGGCGGTGGACCGGCTGCTCGACCTGCTGGTCACCGAGCCGGCGGCCGGGATGGACAAGCGGAACGGCGGTTTGCTCCACCGCGCGCTCCAGGGTTCGGCCTGCCATCCGCCGGCCGACCGCCGCCGCCAGGTGCGCGAGCTGCTGCGGCTCGCCACTCCGCTGCCGGTGCGGCCGGCCGGGGCGAAGGCCCCGGAGCCCCTGGCCGGCTGACGGGCGTTCAGGGGATTCTCGCGAGGGCCGCGGGCACTGCGCCCGCGGCCTCGCGTCGTCCGCGGGACCGGTCAGCGGCCGGTCAGCCGGGCCTCGTCCGCGTCCCGCAGCACCTCGGCGACGGCCCGGAGACCGGCTTCGAGCTGGGCGATCTCCGCGTCCGTGACCAGGACCGACGGCGCGAACCTGAGGGTGTTGCCGGCGCTCGCGGTGGGGAAGGTACGCACCCGGTGCTTCCGCAGCAGGAAGCCGGCGAGGTGGTAGCCGAGCAGGCCCGAGCGGGCCCCCTCGGCGATCACCTCGGACGACGAACCGGACTGCTCGTGGAACTCCAGGCCCTGCATCAGGCCGCGGCCCCGCACGTCCTTGACCACGTCGGGGAAGTCGGCCCGCACCTTGCCGAGGGCCTCGGCGAGCCGGGCGCCGCGCTCCTCGGCGAGCCGGTAGGCGCGGCCGCCGTCGGCCTCCAGCATCTGCAGCACCTTGAGGGCGATGCGCGTGGAGAAGCCGTCCTTGGCGAAGGTCGAGCTGTGCACCAGCTCGAACTCGTGGCGGTAGCGGCTCTGCCGGGTCAGCATGACCGAGGTCTTCGCCAGGCCGCCGCCCAGGCTCTTCGCCAGGACGTAGTAGTCGGCGCGCAGCCCGACCGCCGAGCTGGCCAGCATCCGCCCGGTCCGGCCGACGCCGCTCTGGATCTCGTCGACGACGATCGGGACGCCCGCCGCCGCGCACTCCCGCTGGATCTCGGCCACGAAGGCCTCCGAGAGCGGGACGATGCCGCCCTCGCCCTGGATGGGTTCGAGGAGCAGCGCCGCCACGCCCGGGAAGGCGTGCTCGACCACGACGACCTGGCCGCCGCGCACCGCGAGGCCGTACAGGACGGTCCGCTCCTCGGCGAGGGTCCGGCGGAGCGCCTCGGCGTCCTCGCGCGGCACGAAGCGGGCCTGCGCGGCCAGGGCGGTGAACGGGGTGCGGTAGCCGGGGTTGTGGGTGAGCTGGACGCTGCCCACGAGCTTGCCGTGGAACGAGCCCTCCAGGGTGAGGAAGACCGGGGCCCGGCCCGCCGCCTCGGCGTTGCGGCGCTCCGCCTCGGCGGCGAGGGCCTCGAAGCCGGTGGCGCCGGCGGCGGCCGGCACGCCGAGGTCCCGGAAGGCCTCGGCGGCCACCACGGCCTCGCCGGTGAGGACCGCGGCCCGCGCCTCCGCGAGCTCCGCGGCGACGCCCTCGGTGAGCTCTCCGGCCCGCATCACGCGGTCCAGCTCGGCGTGCTTGACGGCCGCCTCGATGGCCTCCGCGCCGCTGTTGCCGAAGATGGCGAAGTACGGCTCGTCGGTGCCGAGTTCACGCTGGAGGACGCGGTTGAGCTGGTTGGCGACGGCGTCCGCGTCCGGGTGCCGGGAGAACTGCGCGAGCACCGGGGTGCCCCAGTCGAGCAGCTCCTTGGCGTGCGCGACGATCTCCGGGTGGTTGTGCCCGAAGAACAGCGAGCCGTAACCGCCCGCCGCGTCGAACACCTCGACCTCACGGCCGTCCCCGCCCTCGTAGTACAGGGTGTTTCCCGAGGCCCGCTTGTACGCGACGTCGAGTCCCACGGAGCTGAGAAAACCGAGGATGTACGGCTCCGCCAACTCGGGTTGCTGTGTCTTGGAATTCATGCCGCCCTCTTTCCGACCACGTCGACCACGTCGACCACGAAGCGATGCGGCGACCCTATGCGCGGCCTGGAACCGGAAGGCCTCTCGCTTTTCTCCCCCCGGGTCATGCCACGGTCATCGGCCGCTCATTTCCCGGCGGTGGGCGCGGTCACGGAACCCGCGGTGAGCGCGGAATGGACGACGCGGGCGACATCGGTCGTCCGGCCGTCGAGGTAGAAGTGCCCGCCGGGGAAGATCCGGACGTCCGTCCTGGCCTCGGTGTGCTCCCGCCAGGCGGCCGCCCGGTCCGTGGTGACCACCGGGTCGCTGTCGCCGACGAGGACGGTGAACGGCATGGAGAGCCGCGGGCCCTCCGTCCAGGCGTAGGAGCCGATGGCGCGGTAGTCGGCGCGCAGGCTCGGCATCACCATGGCCATGATCTCCGGGTCCTCCAGGACCTGGCTGCCGGTGCCGCCGAGCCGGCGGATCGCGGCGATCACCGCCTCGTCGTCGTCCATGCGGTCCAGCGGGTTGACGAACGGCGTCGGCGCGCCGCGGCCCGACAGGAAGAGCCGCACCGGGGCCGGGAGGTCCTGGCCGACGAGGCGGCGGGCCGTCTCGTAGGCGACGACGGCGCCCATGCTGTGCCCGAAGAAGGCGTACGGCCGGTCCAGGTGCGTGACGATCTCCCGGGCGACGGCGTCCGCGAGCCGTCCGATGTCGTCGACCGGCTCCTCCAGGCGCCGGTCCTGGCGGCCCGGGTACTGCACGGCCACCACGTCGAACGCCGGGTTCAGCTCACGGGCCAGGCCCACGTAGGCGCTGGCCGCGCCGCCGGCGTGCGGGAAGCAGAAGAGCCGCGGACCGCTCGCCCGTATCGCGTCGAACCGCCGGAACCACTCACCACTCACGATGTCTCTCCCCTGTCGATGCCTGGGCCGGCTCCGTGGTCGGAGCGGCCTCGTCCGTGCTGATGTACCGGCCCGATGTACCGAGTACCGAGTGCCGAGAACCGCCGCGGCGCCGTCGACGGGGCGGTCCTAGCGGAGGATCTCCACCAGGGCGCAGCCGACGGTGCGCGAGCAGCCGCCGACGAGCGCCACGAGGTCCCCGGGTCGTACCGCGCCGGTCTCCAGGAGGTGGGCGAGTCCGGCGATCTGGTCGCCCGCGCCGAGGTGGCCCACCTGCCGCCCCCAGCCCCAGGTGGTCCGGCTCTCGTCGATCCCGTCGGCGGTGCGCCACCGCCACACGGCGGAGTCCCGGCCGACGTTGGAGAAGACGAAGCGCGCGACGTCGTCGAGGGTGTGTCCGGCCTCGGCGACGGCGGTGCGCACGGCGTCGCGCTCCCGCGCGGCGAGGAGGGACGCGGTGCCCGGTCCGTCGTCGGCGCGGTGGCGGCAGTCGGTGGCGGAGGGCGCCTCGCGCCAGGCGAGGTCGGCGCGGAACAGCGTCCCCTCGGGCGGTTCGCCCAGGACCGTGGTGGAGAGCAGCCGGGCCACTCCCCCGGTCCGGGTGAGGACGAGCCCGGTGGACCCGTCGCCGAGGACCGCGCCGCTGGTGTGGCGGTAGCGGTCGCAGCCGGCGGCGCCCCCGGCGTCGGTGGTGGCGACCAGCGCGACGCCGTCGCCGTCGAGCGCGTCGAGGTACGAGGCGGCCGTGTGCAGGGCCAGTACGCCGCCCCCGGCGGGCCGTACGACCTCCAGGGTGGTGGCCCGGTGTCCGGCGACCTTCTCCTGGACCCGCGCCCCGGCGGCGCCCTGGAGGGAGCCGCACCGGGTCGACTGGGCGTGGACGACGAGATCGAGCTCGCGGCCCGCGCGTCCCGAGGTGCGTACGGCGTGCGAGGCGGCGGAGTGGGTGAGCTGTTCGGCGCTCTCGCGCTCGGCGACGCACACGGCGTCGTACCCGTCGCGGCGCCAGGTCCGGAGGCTGTAGCGCCCGGCGGTCACCGCGGGGCGGATGGGCTCACGTCGTCCCAGCCGGACCGTGGCAGCACCGACGTACACGCTGTCCCACCGCATCGTCCACCCCTTCATCCGGACGGCCAGCCTGTCACAGGCCGCTCGAAGAGCCGTCCATCCCCGGTCGCGAACCGCCCCTGACCTGCGCACGGGCGTGGCGGAGGCCCGCACGGCGGAACGTCCGTGGTGCGGGCCCGTCCGACGGCCACCGGGCATCCGCCCGCCGCGGGGGGTCGATCGCGGCGGATGCCCGGTGGCGGCTCCGTGTCCGGTCCGGCCGGAATCCCTTACTTGAAGGCCGGGATGGTGCGCGCGACCCAGTCGCCGAAGGAACGGGCCGGGCGGCCGAGGACCTTCTCCACGTCGAGGCTGACCTCCTGCTCGACGGGGAGCGGCTCGCCGAGGACGTCGAGGGTGCCCTTGACGACGGCCGGCGGCATGAACTGGGACATGACCTCGGTGGCCTGCTCGCGGGTCAGCTCCACGTAGGTGACCTCCTCGCCGAGGACCTCGGAGAGCATGGCGACCTGGCGGCGCGGGCCGACGGCCTCGGGGCCGGTGAGCACGTAGGTGCGGCCGTTGTGGCCGTCCTGGCGGAGCGCGACCGCCGCGACGTCGGCGATGTCCGCCGGGTCGACGACGGGCAGCGCGATGTCGCCGAAGGGGTGGAAGACCTGACGGCCGGTGCGCACCGACTCGGCCCAGGCGAAGGCGTTGGAGGCGAAGCCGCCCGGCTGCAGGATGGTGTACTCCAGGCCCGACTCGCGCACGGCGGCCTCGAACTCGCGCAGGCGGTTGTGCGAGGGGGTGTCCGAGCGGGTGCCGGCGAGCTGGGAGGAGACGAGGACGACGCGCTTGACGCCCGCGCCCTTGGCGATGTCAAGGAGTTCGACCGCCGGCGCGCCGGGGCCGTTCTGCTCGCCAGCCAGCAGGATGAAGAAGGCGTCGGCCCCTTCGAGGACCGGCTTCATGGAGGCGAAGTCGCCGAGCGAGGCCTGGACGACACGGACGCCGTCCGGGAGGCCGGCGGGCTGGGCGTTGCGCGACACCGCGACGACGTCCTCGCCGGCCTCGGCCAGGGCCGCGACGAGCGGACGGCCGATGTTGCCGGTGGCACCGGTGACAACAATCATGAACAGCTCCCTATATCAGTGTGGTTGGGGTGAGTTCGCCGCTGCCGGGAGACCGCGCCGAACGGGTCGGACAGTGCTCCTGGCCGTCACGTTCCGGACGCTAGCATCCTCGGAATAGTAGGTACCTAGAGGAAAGTGACTCACCCCTCGGTCCCCGCCGTACGCTGCGACGAGTGAGACCCCGAAGCGCGCGAAGGACTCCCGCGCCTCGGGAAGTTCGTGGGTCCGCGCGCGCTCGCGCGGTTCCGCCGCGGCGGCCCGTGCCGCGGCCACGGCGACCGGCCGCATCGGTGCGGGCAGCGCCCGCGTCAGCTTGCGGAGCGCGGAGCGGAGTTCGGGCGAGGACGGGGCCCGCGCGGCGGCCGCGAAGAGCGCCTCGGTCTCGCCGGCCGTCAGTCCGGTGAGGTCGGTACGGGCTCCGCCGACCAGCTGCCATCCGCCGCCCCGGCCGCGCTGGGAGTAGACGGGGACGCCGGACGAGGCCAGTGCCTCCAGGTCGCGTCGCGCGGTGCGCTCGGAGACCTCCAGTTCCCGCGCCACCTCGCGCGCCGTGACCTGCCCCCGCTCCTGGAGGAGCAGGAGCGTCGCCACCAATCGATCCGCCTTCATTTCACATCTTTTTCGGTAAGAGGCCACAAGATGGCCTGTTTTGCGGTGAAGATGGCGTTCATGACGACTTCTTCTGTCTCTGCCACGTCCACCTCTCCCTCCGCTGCCGACGCCGACCCGCGCCTCGGCCTCTTCAAGGCCCTCGACCTGGTCGGGGACACCCTCGCGGCGATCCGCCCCGAGCAGTACGACACGGTCACCCCGTGTCCCGGGTTCTCGGTCCGCGCCATGGCCAACCACCTCGTCTCGGTCCTGCGCCGGCTGACCGTCATGGGCACGGGCGGCTCGTTCATGAGCGTTCCGCACCTCGCCGAGGACGTCGCCGACGGCGACTGGGCCGATGCCCTGGCCACCGCCCGCGAGGAGTTCGACGCGGTGTGGACCGACGACGCCGTGCTCGGCCGTACGATCGGGCTGCCCTGGGGCCCCGTCCCCGGCGCGGTCGCCGCGGTGATCTACACCAACGAGTTCGTGCTGCACGCCTGGGACGTGGTGAAGGCGACCGGCCAGAGCCCCGAGTGGGACGCCGACATGCTCGCCGCCCCGCTCGCCGTCATGAAGCAGGCCGTCCCCGCCGAACCCCGGGGCGGTCACGTGCCGTTCGGCCCCGTCGTCGAGGTCCCCGAGGACGCTCCGGCCATCGACCGGCTCGTCGGCTGGTACGGGCGCCGCCCCTGAGCCGCCCGCGGCGGCTCCGGGCCCCCGGGCCGGCACCACGCCGGCCCGGCCGCCCGGACGGGCCGTCAGGCCCGCACGGCCTCGACGATGCTGCACAGTCCCCCGCCGGGCAGGACGCGGGACAGCTTCAGGCCGACGCGGGCGAAGAGCTCGGCGTACTGGGCCTCGCTGCGCTGGACGCCGTCCGCGTGCGCCATCATGTTGAGGTCCATCAGCTTCACGGTCAGCGCCTCGGTGCCGTCCGGCGGCATCACGGCCTCGACGAGCAGCACCCGGGCGTCGTCCGTCATCGCCTTGCGGATCCCGCCGAGGATGAGCTCCGCCTTGTCGTCCTCCCAGTTGTGCAGGACGTTCACCACCACGTAGGCGTCGCCGCCCTCGGGGACCGAGGCGAGGAAGTCGCCGCCCGCCACCTCGACGCGGTCCCGCACACCGGCCTTGTCGAACTCGTCGCCGGCGCCGGCGACGACCTCGGGCTGGTCGAACAGCACACCGCGGACACCCGGGTTGGCCGCCAGGATCGCCGCGAGGAACTGGCCGTGGCCACCGCCGACGTCGACGACCTTGCGGAAGCCGCTGAAGTCGTAGGACGCCACGGCGGGGGCGGTCACCTGGGACGAGGTGTCCGTCATCGCCCGGTCGAACAGGGCGTTGACCTCGGGGTGCTCCAGCATGTACTCCCAGACCGGCTTGCCGTGCACCGACTCGAAGACGGAACGGCCGGTCCGGACCGAGTCGGCGAGGCCGGTCCAGGTGAAGCGCTCCGCCGCGGTGTTCACCCAGCGGGCGAAGTTGCGCATCGAGTCGGGGGCGTCGCTGCGCAGGGCGTTGCCGACCTCGGTGAGGGCGAACACCCGGCCCTCGGTCTCGTCGAAGAGGCCGAGGTCGGCCGTGGCGCGCAGCAGCCGGTACAGGTTGGTGGTGTCGACGTCGAGCTCCTTCGCCAGCCGGTCGACGTCGGTGGGCCCCTGGCCCAGGACGTCGGCCACGCCGAGCTCGGCGACCGCGCTGACGGCGGCCGCGACCCAGCTCGACATCGCGAGCTGGAGGACCCGGGCGGAGGGAGGGATCTGGGCGGTGGCGGTCTGCACTTCGGTCACGGCCTTTCGTTGGGATTCTGTGGAAGCGGGGCTCCGGGGCGCCGGCCCCCGGAAGGGGCCGGCGCCGTCGGGGCGGCGGTCAGACCGCGCCGACCGACTGGGGGAAGGTGAAGAGGCGGTACGGGTCGTACTTCCTCTTGACCGTGACCAGGCGGGCGTAGTTGTCGCCGTAGTAGGACTGCCTCCAGTCCGTCAGCACCGGGTCCATGTAGTTCACGTACGTCCCGCCGTTGGAGTACGGGTCGATCGTGTCGAACGCCGTGTCGGCCCAGCTCTGCGCGTTGGCCTTGTTCGCCGTGGTGGCGACGGTGGCGTCGGCGATGGTCGAGCGGTAGCTGATGCAGTACAGCGTGTCGCGGTGCGGGTAGGCGGTGGCGCTGACCGGGACGTCGTTGGCGGCGCCGCCGAACCAGTGGATCTCCAGGGTGCGCATCTGGCCGGCGGACCGCTGTCCGTCGAAGGCGGCCATGACCTCGGCCCAGCCGCTGGCCGGGAGCGGGTCGGTGACCATGCGCATCCGCTCCACGCCGTAGGCGTTGCGGCCCAGCTGGCCGGTGGTGGACTTCTCGGAGCGGCGGCAGGCGTCCTGGCTCAGGCTGCCGCAGCCGAAGATGTTCATCATCAGGTCGCGGTAGGAGACGGTCATGTCGTGCCGGCCGGCCGGCTGGCCGGTCATGGCGAGCAGCCGCGAGGTCTCGGCGGCCAGCTCGGCGGAGGTGCCCCGCGAGACGAGGGTGACCGTGGTGGTGGGCACGTTGCCCGGCGCGGCGTCCGGCAGCGTGATGTAGGTGCCGCCCGAGATGGAACGCGGGGCGTCGACCAGCCAGCGGGTGGAGGCGTCGAGCACCTCGGCGGAGCGCTCGTACGGGAAGAAGAGGTACGAGACCAGCAGGTCGCCGACGACGTGGTGCTTGAGCGTGAACGAGGTGACGATGCCGAAGTTGCCGCCGCCGCCGCCCCGGAGCGCCCAGAACAGGTCGCAGTTCTGCGTCTCCGAGGCGGTGACGGTCCGGCCGTCGGCCAGCACCACCCGGGCGGAGCGCACGGAGTCGCAGCCCACGCCCAGGGAGCGGGTCATGAAGCTCAGTCCGCCGCCCTGGAGGAAGCCGCCGGCCGCCACCGTGGGACAGCCGCCACTGCTGAGCGCGTACCCCTGGTCGGCGAGGGTGTTGAGCACGTCGACGTTGAGGGCGCCGGGGCCGATCGTGACGGTGTCCGAGCCCACGGATATGGAGTCCATCCGGGAGACGTCGATGACGAGACCGGTGGAGGTGGAGACGCCCGCGTAGTTGTGGCCGCCGCTGCGGACGGCGAACGGCAGGCGCTTGTACTTCGCGTACGCGAGGGCGGTGGCCACGTCCGACTCGTTGACGCAGTACGCGATGGCCCTCGGGTTGATCACGTCGTACTGGGCCAGTTCGAGCTGCTTGGCGACCGCGTACTCGGAGTGGTACGGCAGCACCAGGTCGCCGTCCATCATCGCGGCGAGCGTTCCCCAGGTGGCGTCGGTGCCCGCCACGGCGGCTTCGGCGATCCCCGCCACCGGCGGGACCTGCGTCAGGACGGCGGCGGCGCCCAGTCCGCCGACGGCCGTGCCCAGGACTTTTCTACGGCTGATCATGTGGAGTCCAGATGTCCGTTCGTGTGAGGTGACAGGTCGGCCGTGCTCAGGAGACCTTGCGGCCGCGCAGGCCCTGCTTGACGGCGCCGGCCAGGAACGAGCGCCCGAGATCGCGCATCTCCTTGGGGCCGGTCGTGTTCGCCCACCACATGAACTTCATCATGGTGGGGGTGGTCGCCCGGTAGAAGCGGTGGTCCTCCGGGTCCTTCCAGCCGAAGGGGGTGTTGACGGACTCGCACTCGCGGATCGCCTCGAAGACGATGTCCGCGGCCTTGTCGCCGTCGATCTCCCCGGCCTCGTACCGCTCACAGGTCGTGTTCGTGAGCTCGAAGAGGTGCTTGAAGGCGTGGCTGTCCGGCCACCACAGGCCCGTGTAAGGAGAGTTCTCCATCTCCTTGAAGTGGCGGTCGTCGCCGTCGATCTCGAAGTTCTGGCGCGCCCTGATCTGGCGCATCGTCGCGGGCGTGGTGAAGCAGGCCCAGACCCGGAAGACCGCGTTCCACAGCCGGAAGTGGTCGAAGGCGATGTACGAGCTGTTGACGATCTTGTCGTTGTGGTCGAGGAGACCCTGCTCCAGGCGCTCGACGTACTCGAAGCGCTCCGCGGAGAACTCGTTGTCGCGCAGGGCGTCGAGGAGCCGCCAGGCGAGCGCGTCCACGACCTCGAAGGTGTTGGACAGGCCACGCGAGTACAGCGGGTCGACGAAGCCGGCGGCGTGCGACATGAGGCACCAGCGGTCGCCGACGGTCTTCTTGGAGGAGTACTGGATGCGGTCGGCGGTGTTGACCCACTCGCGGATCCGCTTGGCGCCGTCGAACTGCCGCTTCACGGCGGGGAACTTGTCGAGGTAGTGCTGGAACTCCTGCTCCGGCGTCATGTCCGCCGGCTTCGGGTAGAGCCGCTCGTCGAGCGTCAGGCCGACGCTGCAGACCGGGTTCCTGGAGTCCTTGTAGTTGTCGAAGGGGATGATCCAGAACCATCCGCGCTCGATGAGGTGGTGCAGCGTCCCGCCGTGGAAGGGGGACTCGGCCGGCGGGCGGAGCGCCTCGGGGTAGTTGCACACGTCGTCGTACGGCTTGATGCCCACGTAGTGGGTGAACATCGAGCGCGCGTGGTGCTTGAGCCGGGACGGGCTCTCCCGCAGGTCGAACTTCTGCGCCAGCGGGGAGCGGAAGCCGCTCGCGTCGATCAGGTACTTGGCCCGGAAGACCTCGCCGCTCTTGCCCGTGACCGTGACGCCGTCGTCGTCGAAGTCCATGTCGGTCGCCCACCAGTTCTGGCGGATGGTGCAGCCGTACTTCGCGGCGACGTTCAGGTAGTACGAGTCCGTGTCCTGGCGGTACAGGTGGACGGCCTCGGTGAGCATCTTGGGGATGACGAACATGGTCGCCTCCCGCGGGTCCGGCTCGCGGTTCTCGCGGTGCCTCACGAAGCCGAAGCTCTGCTTGCGGCCGTGGTGCGGGCCCATGTGCTCGGTGATCGCCTTGACGTCGAGCATGTGCTTGATCTCGGGCACGTCGTAGCGGACGGCCAGGATGTGCAGCCACTCGACGAGCTGCGGGTTCTGCGACTCACCGACGGCGAACCGGGGGTGCTGGCCCGCGTCGATCAGGGTGACGTCGACCCCCTGCCGCGCCAGGATCGAGCCCATGATCGAGCCGGCGAGGCCCGATCCGAGGATCAGGACGTCGGTCTCGGTCCACTCACCGGCCCCGGGGGCCGCGTTCTGCTTCTCGGTCTTGCTGGGCAAGACGGCACTCTCCTTTTCCGGGTTGCTCGGATGTCCTGGGGCCGCGTTCAGGAGCGGGGCTCGCCGAACCACTGCGCGAGGGCGTCGGTCAGCCCCTCGACGGAGCCCGCGGGGCTCGCCCAGGTGATGTAGCCGTCCGGGCGCACCAGGAGGTTCGCGGCGGGCGCGTCGGCCTCCGGACGGCGGGCGGTGACGATGTCGACCCGGTCCGCCCACGGGGCGGCGGCCTCGCGGAGCGCGGCGTCGTCGAACATGTCGAGCAGCACCGGACGGCCGGTGTGCAGCAGCTCGTGGGTGGTCGTGGCGGCCTCGTCGACCACCAGGGGCTGCTCCGGCAGGCGGCGGCCGAGGAGCGGGTGGCCGCCGGGCGCGGCGCCGTAGGTGATGTCGAGGCCGGTGACGAGGCCGACGAGGTGGTGGCGGACCGCCTCGATGCGCACGAGCTCGCCGAAGAGGTCACGGAGCGGCTGGGCCTCGGGGCCGCCGAGGTAGAGGGTGCGCTGCGCCAGGGTGTTGGTGATGACGCGGGCACCGACCGGGTGGCGCTCGGTGTGGTACGTGTCGAGCAGGCCCTCGGGGGCGTGGCCCTTGATCTCGGCGGCGAGCTTCCAGCCGAGGTTGATCACGTCGCCGACGCCGGCGCTGATGCCCTGGGCGCCGATCGGCATGTGGATGTGGGCGGCGTCGCCGGCGAGGAAGACGCGGCCCTTGCGGTACTCGGCGGCCTGGCGGCTGGCGTCGGTGAAGTAGCTGGTCCAGAGCGGCTTGGCGGCGCTGATGTCCTCGCCGGTGACGCGTTGGAAGGAGGCGGCGACCTCCTCGAAGGTGGGCGGCTCCTGGGTGGGGCGGACGCCGGCGCCGCGCTCGAAGACGACGACGCGGGTGGCGTGCGGGCCGAGCGGGAGCACGACGACCATGCCGGTCTCGCTGATCTCGCCGGTCGGGCGCAGGCGCACCGGGACGCCGGCCACGTCCGCCATCTTCATCTCGAGGGTGGCGTTGTAGCCGGGGAAGTCGATGCCGGTCAGCTTGCGCACGGTGGAGCGGGCGCCGTCACAGCCCACCAGGTAGCGGCCGCGGAGCGTCTCGGTGCCCTCGGGGCCGGAGAGCTCGACGCTGACGCCGTCCTCGTCCTGGGTCAGTCCGACGACCTCGCGGCCGCGGCGGACGTCGGCGCCCAGGCCGACGGCCCACTTGGCGAGGATGGCCTCGGTCCGGGACTGCGGGACGCCGCGGACGCCGAAGTTGCCGCCCTCGACGATCGTGTAGTCGAGGGGAAGGCCTCCGAAGTGGCCGCCGGGCATGGATTCCATCGCGCCGAATTCACCGAGGAGACCGCGCTGGCTGAATTCTTCGAGAGTGCGGGCCGAGAATCCCAGGGCACGGGACTGCTGCATCGGCTCGGCGAGCCGGTCGACCGCGATGACGGAAATTCCCTGGAGTCGGAGCTCTCCGGCGAGCATGAGGCCCGAAGGGCCGGTGCCGGCAATGATCACATCGGCGTTGTACGCGTCCATATTCCCTCTCCCGCAGGCTTTTCCCTCAGTATTCCGGGGTGGCGACGGAAGCTGAACGGCCGCAGATACAGGGTTCTGACAAGTTCGTCAGGGATGTGGCGGGAGGGGGCGTGCGGAGAGCGCGAGAGGGTGCCGGCGTGGAACTCCGGCACCCTCTGGGGTCGCTCAGCGAAGGCCGAGCACGCGATCGACGGCGATCTCGATCACGGCGAGGCCCGGTGGCTGCGGGGGCGGCGACCAGTAGCGCCGGGTGTAGCGGCGTACCCCTTCCTGGAGCCGCTCGGGGTCGGTGGAGACCGCCGCGGCCCCCTCCAGGGTGATCCAGCGCATGCCGGCCACCTGGCAGATGGCGGCCCGGGCGCCGTCCGCCGTCAGGTTGCGCACCTTCTGGCGGGTGACGACGGTCATGACCCGGACCAGGCCGGCCTCGGCGTCCCAGGTGAACCGTACGGGCGCGGCGTGGGGGGAGCCGTCGCCGCGGACGGTGGTCAGGGTGCCCACGTGGTTCTCCGTCAGGAACGCCTCGGCGGCGGCGTCCAGGAGTAAGGGCGACGGGGGTGTGCGTGGCACGGACAAGGCGCCTCCAAAAGGCGGGACGGGTGCGGACGGCGGGCGGGGGAAGCCGGGCGGGTTCGCGGTTTCCGGAAGTTACCACCGTCGATATAGTGAGTACCTAGAGGAAAGTGACTTCCCGAAAGGTGACCGCTGTGCTGAGGAGCCCCGCCGACACCCCCGGAGCCGAGCAGGCGTGCCCGATCGCTCCGGTCCTGGACATCGTCTTCAGCCGCTGGACCACCCCGATCCTGTGGACGCTCCACGCGTACGGCGTCCAGCGCTTCGTGGAGCTGCACCGGAACATCGGCACCATCACGCCCAAGGTGCTGACCCAGCGGCTGCGCCAGATGGAGCGGGACGGCCTGGTCCTGCGCACGTACTACCCGGAGGTGCCGCCGCGCGTGGAGTACGAGATCAGCGACCTGGGCCGGAGCCTCGCGCCGCTGTTCGCCGCGCTCGCCGACTGGTCGACGGAGAACCTGCCGGCCGTGGAGCGGGCGCGGCAGGCGTTCGACGGGGCGGAGCACCCGGTCACCGTCGGCTGAACCGCCCGCCGCGCGCGGGTCAGCGCCGGCCGGAGGCCACCGGCTCCCCGAGCTCGCGCATGGAGCCCTGGAAGAAGACCAGCGGCTCCTCCTCCTCGGCCGGGGCGGCGAGCCCGACGACCTCGCCGAGGAGGATGGCGTGGTCCCCGCCGTCGTACTCGGCGGCCAGCCGGCACTCCAGGTGCCCCAGCGCCTCGCTCAGGACGGGGAGTCCGTTGCCGGTCCTGTGGTGCGGCGTCTCGTCGAGCCGGGCCGTGGCCCGGCCGGCGAACGCCCAGGCCACCGGCGCCTGACGGAGCGTCAGGAGATTGACGACGAATCCGCCGGAGCTCCGGATCACCGGCAGCAGCCGGGAGTTCTCGTGCAGGCAGATGAGCACCAGCGGCGGATCGAGCGACACCGACGTGAAGGAGTTCACCGTGGCGCCGGCGCTCTCGTCGCCGATGCCGGAGGTGATGACGGTGACGCCGGTGGCGAAGTTGCCGCAGACGGTGCGGAGCTGACGGCCTTCGATCGGAGCGGCCGGCCGGAGCGCGGCAGGCGAAACGCTGGTCATGGCTTCCCTCTCATCAGGTGCGGAGCCGGCCGAGGCCGGCGGGTTCGGCGGTTTTCGGCGCGGTGTCGTCCTGCTCCGGCGCGGGCTCGTCCCGGTCCGGCCTCTGGGCCGTACGGCGGCTGAGCAGCGGGCCGGCCATGGCGGTCGTGACGAGGGCCATGATCACCAGCATGGTGAACATGCGGCCGTCGAGGACGCCCAGGCTGACGGCGGCGTTGAGGATGATCAGCTCGGTGAGGCCGCGGGTGTTCATCAGCAGCCCGAGGTCCTTGGTATCCCGCCAGGACATGCCCGCGAGGCGCGCCGGGATCAGGGCGCCGATGAGCTTGCCGGCGCAGGCGACGGCGATGATCGCGCCGAGCGCGACGACGTCGCCGCCGGTCAGCGCCCCGAGGTCGACGCCGAGTCCGGTGACGATGAAGAAGACCGGGAGCAGCACCGAGCTCACGTTGTCGATGGGCTTGCGGACGTGCTCGACCAGGAGCCGGGCGGGCTCGCGGGGCATGACGAAGCCGAACATGAAGGCGCCGAAAATGGCGTGGATGCCGATCCACGTCGTCGCCCACGCCGAGGTCAGGGCGCCCGCGCAGAGCAGCGCGAGCAGCGTGGACCAGCGTTCGGTGGCGGCGAGCCGCCAGGTCAGGCGGGAGGCCAGCGGCCGGACGACGAGCAGCATCAGGGCCACGTACAGCACGCTGAGCGCGCCGATCCGGGCCAGTTCGGTGTAGTTGCCGTCCGCGGCGACCAGCGCCGAGACGTAGGCGAGCAGGCACCAGGCGAGGACGTCGTCGATGGCGGCGCTGGCCAGGGAGAGCGAGCCGACGCGGGTGTTGATGAGGTCGTTCTCGGTGAGGATCCGGGCGAGCACCGGGAAGGCGGTGACCGACATGGCGGCGCCGAGGAAGGTGGCGAAGGCGTTGAACGGGATCTCGTGTCCGGCGACCATGGCGTGGTCCGGGTAGAGCGGGAAGGCCAGGGCGTATCCGAGGCCGAAGGCCATCGCGATCGAGGACACCGAGATGCCGGCGGCGAGCTTCGCGTGCGGCTTGATCATCCGCCGCTCGAACTCCCAGCCCACGACGAACATGAAGAGGATCAGGCCCACCTGGGAGACCGCCGACAGCAGCGGTCGCACGTCGAGGGGGAAGAGCCGCTCGGTGAGGCCGCCGGGCAGCAGGCCCAGGACGCTGGGGCCGAGCAGGATGCCGGCGGTGATCTCCCCGACGACGGCGGGCTGGCGGAACCGGCGCGCGAGCCGGCCGAGGAGGGCTCCGGCGACCAGTACGACGGCGATGTCGGCCAGCATCACGGCGATCTGCGTCGTCTCCCGCGGGTTCACCGCGGCGAGCACGGTCATCGGGGCTCCTGGGCTCCGGGCGGGGTGCCCCGGGTCCACAGCACGCGCAGGGACAGGGAGGCGATCCGCCACCCGTCCGCGGTGCGGCGGGCCCGCGCGGTCGCCAGGGTGCCGGCCTGGAACAGCGGATCGGCCGCGGCCCCGGGGTGGTGCACATGGGTGGCGAGGACGTTGGCGCGCAGCACGGCGTGCTCCCCGTCGTCCTCGATCTCGGTCACCACCGAGGAGCCGAGGTGCTGGGTCCCGGCGAAGGCCGCGCGCGCGTGCAGGTGGAAGGCGGCGAGACCGTCGATCCCGTCGTGCCGGCTCATCGGGAACGTGATGCTCGCGTCCTCGGTGAAGAGCCGGCCCGCCCAGTCGTCGTCGATCTCTTCGTCGTCGAGCGAAACGAGATAACGGCTCAGGAGGCCGCTGATCTCAAATACTTCCTGTCCTGAATCCATTGTCCGAGGATGCGCAGGATTTCCCGGGCCGCCAAGGCCTCTTTTCACCTTCCTGACCAAGACCGCGAAGAACTGTGACACCTCCCCCTGGTTCTTGGCGAATCAGCCGCAAAGCTTGAACTCGAAGGCCTTCAATTCGAGTTCCGGCCTTGCAAAGCTTCTGCCGTATCGAACTTCCGCCGATGAAGGAGACGAGAGAATGCCGAAGATCGCGGCCGACGGCCAGCATCTGACGGTCCTCAACCTGTTCACGACCGACACCGCGGAGAAGCAGGAGAAGCTGCTCGCCGCGATGCGGCAGATCGTCGACGCCGCGGCGTACGAGGGCTGGATCTCCAGCACGGTCCACGCCGGACACGACAAGTTCGGCACGGCCAACTTCATCCAGTGGCGCAGCACCGAGGACCTGGACGCCCGCTACGCGGGCGACGAGTTCAAGCACCGCACCCTGCCGCTCTTCGGTGAGATCACCACCTCGATCCGGCTGCTCCAGAACGAGATCGCGTTCACCCAGCAGAAGGCCGCGCTGAACGGCGTGACCGAGGTCTCCCCGACCCGCGACGACTACACGGCCATCGAGCTGTTCGGCGTGGCGGAGGCCGACCAGGAGGACCTGGTCGACGCCCTGGGCGCGTCGCAGGAGTACCTCCTCGACGTCGCCGGCTACCGGACCCACACCGTGCTGCGCGGCCTGAAGGCCCGCGGCATCGAGGGCAAGTTCGTCGTCGTCTACTCCCAGTGGGACAGCAAGGAGGCGTACGACGCCTTCCGCGCCGAGGCGCAGCAGGACCGCGTGCCGGACCGCCTGAAGGTGGACGCCCGCGTCCAGGCCCTGCGGACCTGGTACGACGACAACACCTACCGGGTGGTGCACACGCGCTCCGCGGGCGAGTGACCTCACCCCCTCGAACCGGCCGCTGTCAGGGTTTCCCCCACCCTGCCGGCGGCCTTCGCGTATCCGACGCGGGGGCGCCGCGCGCGCCCACCGCACGGCAGGACAAGGAGCTGACCGCAGTTGGACCTTCAGCGCCCGCTTTCTCCGTTCGGTCACGGGAGGGAGGTGCTGGACGTCTGGCTGCTGCCGCCTCCCGAATCGCCCCGGGACGTGCCCGGCCATGAGCTCGACCCCGTCGAGCGGCGCCGGGCCGAGTCCTTCCTCCAGCCCGCCGACCGCCGTATGTACCTCGCGGCGCACGTCGGGCTGCGCCGGGTCCTCGCCCTCTACACCGGCATCGCGCCCGCCCGCCTCGTCATCGCGGGCGAACTGCACAAGGGTGACGGGGGCCGGCACGGGCGGCCCAGGGTGCTGCGCGTGCCCGGCGCCCCGCAGTTCTCCCTGTCGCACAGCCACGGCCTGGCACTGGCCGCCGTCGCGCACGCCCGGGTGGGCGCCGACGTCCAGCGGATCCCCTCGGACACGACGGTGGAGGCCTGCCTTCCGGCACTCCATCCCGACGAGCGCGAGGAGCTCCTGGCCGTGCCCGCGCACGCGCGGGCGGCGGTCTTCGGCCGGCTGTGGACCCGTAAGGAGGCCTATCTGAAGGGCCTGGGCACCGGCCTCAACCGGGCGCCGAGCCTGGACTACCTGGGCGAGGCCGAACCGGCGAACCGGCCGGGCGGCTGGCTCGTCGGCAATCTGCCCCTGTGCGAGGGGCACGTCGGCGCGGTGGCGCTGCGGGGGTCGGGGACCTGGCAGGTCGCGATGCGGGCGGTGCCGGCCGCGTACCTGTACGCCGCCGACGCCAGGACCGCGGTGCGCGGCATCGGCGGGATCGAACCCGGCTTCCGCACGGTGCTGCGGGACCGGTCGGCGGGACCCCGCGAGGAGTGACCCGCCGGACACGCCGAAGGGCCGCGGAGTCGAAACCGACTCCGCGGCCCTTCGGTGTGTCGGCCTGCGGTCAGGCGGCGCCGCGCCAGCTGCGCGGTCCCTCGAAGCCCGTCACCCGCTCCGGCCGCCGCCACCGGGCGACCGTCTGGGCCCGGCGCG
Source organism: Streptomyces sp. R302 (assembly GCF_012927245.1). Classification (GTDB taxonomy): domain Bacteria; phylum Actinomycetota; class Actinomycetes; order Streptomycetales; family Streptomycetaceae; genus Streptomyces. The sequence goes on along the minus strand of NZ_JABBGE010000004.1, from coordinate 12,821 downwards.
CCACGTCGTCGGGCGTGGCGCCGGCCAGGAGCGAACGGGACAGCAGGACCGCCGTCAGGGCGGCGAGCTCCTCGGGCGTCGCGGAGCCGGCCTCCAGCCGGAACAGCGGCGCGCCGGTGGTGGGGTGGTCTTCCGCGGTCATCGTTCCTCCTGGCTCACTGGGGCGGGTTGCCGTGCTTGCGGCTCGGCAGGTCGGTGTGCTTGTGGAGGAGCATGGCGAGCGAGCGGGCGAGGACCTCGCGGGTCTGCCGGGGGTCGATGACGTCGTCGACCAGGCCGCGCTCGGCGGCGTAGTACGGGTGGACCAGCTCGCGGCGGTACTGGTCGATCTTCTCCTGCCGCATGGCGTCGGGGTCGTCGGCGGCGGCGATCTCGCGGCGGAACACCACGTTGGCCGCGCCCTCCGCGCCCATGACCGCGATCTCGTTCGTCGGCCAGGCCAGCGCGACGTCCGCGCCGATGGAGCGCGAGTCCATCACGATGTACGCGCCGCCGTACGCCTTGCGCAGCACCACGGAGACCCGGGGCACCGTCGCGTTGCAGTAGGCGTAGAGCAGCTTCGCGCCCCTGCGGATGATGCCCTCGTGCTCCTGGTCGACGCCGGGCAGGAAGCCGGGGACGTCCACCAGGGTGACCAGCGGGATGTTGAAGGCGTCGCAGAACTGGACGAAGCGCGCCCCCTTCTCGGAGGCCTTGATGTCGAGGACGCCGGCCATGGCGGCCGGCTGGTTGGCGACGACGCCGACGGTGTGTCCGTCGACGCGGGCGAGCCCGACCACGATGTTCTGCGCCCAGGTGGCGTGCACCTCCATGAACTCGCCGTCGTCCACGACCTCCTCGATGACGGCGCGGATGTCGTACGAGCGGCTGCCGTCGACCGGCACCAGGTCGAGCAGGCTGTCGCCGGGGCGGTCCACGGGGTCACCGGTGTGGGCGACGGGCGGCAGCTCCCGGTTGTTCTGCGGCAGCATCGACAGGAGGTAGCGGACCTCCGCGATGCAGGTCTCCTCGTCGTCGTACACGAAGTGCGCGACGCCGGAGGTCCCGGCGTGGACGTCGGCGCCGCCGAGGCCGTTCTGGCTGATCTCCTCGCCGGTGACCGCCTTGACGACGTCCGGACCCGTGATGAACATCTGCGAGATGTCCCGCACGGCGAAGACGAAGTCGGTCAGCGCGGGGCTGTAGGCGGCGCCGCCGGCGCACGGGCCGAGCATCACCGAGATCTGCGGGATGACGCCGGAGGCCTTGGTGTTGCGCCGGAAGATGCCGCCGTAGCCGGCGAGGGCGGAGACGCCCTCCTGGATGCGGGCGCCGGCGCCGTCGTTCAGGGAGACCAGCGGCGCGCCGGCCGCGATGGCCATGTCCATGATCTTGTGGATCTTCGTGGCGTGGGCCTCGCCCAGGGCGCCGCCGAAGACCCGGAAATCGTGGGCGTAGACGAAGACCGTACGGCCCTCGACCGTGCCCCAGCCGGTCACGACGCCGTCGCCGTACGGCTTCTTCGCCTCCAGGCCGAAGCCGGTGGCACGGTGCCGGCGCAGCGGCTCCACCTCGCTGAAGCTGCCCTTGTCGAGCAGGAGCGCGATGCGCTCATGGGCCGTCAGTTTGCCCTTGGCGTGCTGGCGTTCGGTCACCCGGGGGTCCCCGCCGTCCCGTGCGGTGGTCTTTCGTTCGGCCAACTCGTCGAGGCGTACGGTGAGTTCGTCGGCAGCCGCGATCGACATGTGCGGTGCTCCCTGTCTGCTAGCGGTGGATGGATGACGGCTGGTGTTCGTCCTGGGGTCCGGTCGCCCCGGCGAGGCGCTCGGCCACCTCCCCGACCGTGCTCGCCCGCAGTTCTTCCGCGGGCACCTCCGTGCGCAGGACGGTGCGGATCGCGCGCTCCAGGCTGAGCGCGTTGATCGCGTCGAGGCCCTGGGAGCCCAGGGGGAGGTCGGCCGAGAGCCGGTGCGCCGGGGGGACCGCGAGCAGCCGCTGGAGTTCGAGGCGCAGCAGGTGGCAGATCGCGGCGGCGCGTTCCTGCCGGGGCAGGCGGCGCAGCCCCTCCAGGTCCCGGAGGCGTTCGAGCCCGTGCGGGGCGGGTGCTTCGGCGGTGGTCATGGTGTCCTTCCTGTCGCGGATGGAGCGGGGGCGGCCGGGTCCGGTACGGGATCGCCGTCCGGGCCGGGACCGGGGCCGGCCCCGGCGTGGCGTCGCCGGCGTCTGCGGAGCAGGGCCGGGACCAGCACGGCGAGGCCGGCCGCCAGGGAGACGAGCCCTCCCAGGTACAGGCCCGAGCGGGCGCCGTACCGCACGGACAGCCAGCCGACGAGCAGCGCGCCCAGCGGGGTGAGGCCCTGGAGGACCAGCGTGTACAGCGCCATCGTCCGGCCGCGGTACTCGGGCGCGCTGCCCAGCTGGACGTAGTGGTTGGCGGCCTGGACGAAGTAGATGCCGGCGGCCCCGGTCAGGCCGACGAGGACGGCGGCGGTCGCGTGGTCGGGGGCGAACCCCGCGACCGTCTCCAGGACGCCGAAGGCGACCGCGGAGCCGGTGACGAGCAGGGCCGCCGGACGGCCGCTGCGGGTCGTGGCGAGCAGCGCGCCGCCCAGCGAACCGGCGGCGAACGCCGCGCTGAGCAGGCCGAACGCGGAGGCGTCGGCGTGGAAGACGGTCTTGGCGAGCAGCGGCAGCGTGAGCTGGAAGTTGAAGCCGGCGAGGCCGACCGTCCCGACCAGCACCAGCGGCACCAGCAGATCGGGCCGGCCCCGCACATAGCGCAGCCCGTCGACGACCTTCGCCGCCCGTGCGGAGCGCGCGGAACGGACGAGCTCCCCGGGACGCATGAGGCACAGGGCGGCCACCGTGGCCGGGTAGCTCAGCGCGTTGACCAGCATGACCGGGCCGACGCCGATCCAGGCGATGAGCAGCCCGGCCCCGGCGGGCCCGACCATGCGGGCCGTGCTGAAGTAGGCGGCGCTCAGGGAGGAGGCGTTCGGCAGCAGTTCGGGGCCGACCAGCTCGCTGACGAACGCCATCCGGGCGGGTACCTCGACGGCGTTGACGAGCCCGAGGCACAGCGCGGCCGCGTACACGTGCCACAGCCGGACGGCGCCCGACATCACCAGGACCGACAGGGCCAGGGCGAGCAGCCCGGCGGCCGTGTTGGCGGCCCCGAGCAGCCACCGCTTGTCGTACCGGTCGGCGAGCCGGCCGCCGTACAGCGTGAACAGGAGCAGCGGGGTCAGTTGGAAGGCGGTCACGGTGCCGAGCGCCGTGCCCGAGTCCCCGGTCAGGGAGAGGACCAGCCAGTCCTGGGCCGTCACCATCATCCAGGTGCCCGCGGCCGAGACCACCTGGCCGGCCACGAAGAGCCGGAAGTTGCGGACGGCCAGGGACCGGAAGGGAGCAGGGAACTTCCTGCCGGGAGAGTTCCGGCCGGAAGAGTTCCTGTCGGGAGACTTCTTACCCATCGTTCAGCAGGCCGCCGCCACGGCCGGACCGGTGGCCGCGACCGGACCCGCGGACCGGCGGGCCAGGCAGTCCTCGAAGAAGCCGAACGCCCGCAGGTGGTAGGCGCGTGCGGCCCAGCCGAGGCTGATGTTGTGGCCGGCGTCGGGCTGGCCGTCGACCCGGACGAGGGGCGCCGCCGTGAACTGCGCGGTGAGGTCGGCGCGGGCCGCCTCGTCGTGGTGCCACCAGAACTCGTGCTCGGCGAAGGTCAGCCGCACCGGGACCCGGACCCGCCCGGCCGCCGCGGCGAACCGCCGCGGCCACTGGGCGGCCTCCGCCCGCTCCCGCTCGGGCATGGGTGCCACAAGGCCCTTCGCCTGCCGGAAGGTGTCCGGCGGATAGCAGCGCAGCGGGCCCCAGAGCCGCTTCGTGTTCCGCTGCGCCAGCGGGTCGGCGAGGGCCTCCGGCTCGGTCGCGTAGTGGCGGCCGAGACCGGAGATGTCCAGTCCGAGCAGTTCGGGGGCGGCCGGGCCCGCCGCGTCGGCGTCGGACGCGGCGTAGGTCAGCGCCAGCTTGCCCCCGAAGGAGTGGGCGAGCAGGAACAGCCCGGCGCCCGGGTCGCCGCGCTGCCCGAGGTGGGCCAGGGCGGCCCGCAGCGTCGCCGCCTGCGCGGCCAGATCCTGGCCGCTCGGCAGGTCCGCGGCGGACAGCCCGTAGCCGGGCCGGTCGACGGCGACGACCGTGTAGCCGAGCCGGGCGCCGAGGGCGAGCAGGGACACGTCGGGGTGCGCCTGTCCGTCGAAGTAGCCGGCGCTCATCCCGCCGCCGTGCACGGCGAGGACCGTGGCCCTCGGGGTCCCTTCCGGGCGGGCGACGAGCGCCGACAGGGTCCGGCCGCCCGCCTGGAGGACGATCGGGCGCACTCCCGGGGACATCGGGCGCGGCGTGGGTTCCGGTCGTACGCCGGCCGTGCGGAGGGTGCTCATCCGTGGTCCGGGGTGCCGAGCCACTGGTCCATGGCCGCCTTGAGCCCGGTGACGTCGGTGCCGTCCTCGGTGGCGGGTCCGCCGAACCAGCGGCGGAGCGCGGCGTCGAGGCCGGTCTCGTCGGCGCCCGCCCAGGCGACGTACCCGTCGGGGCGGACCAGGATCGCGGTGGCGCCGCCGAAGGCCTTCGGGTCCCGCGGCGTGCCCTCGACGGTGACGACCCGGTCCTTCCAGCCGGCCGCGAGGTCCCGCAGGCCCGCCGTGCCGGAGAGGTCGAGCAGCACGCCCAGGGCCGGGTGGAGCAGTTCGGGCGTGCGCACCTCTCCCTGCGCGGTGTCGAGGGCGCGCGGCGGCAGCCGGTGGCCGGCGAGGGGGTGGCCGTCCGGGCCGAGGTCGTAGTGGACGTCGAGGTGGCTGACCGCACCGGCCAGGAGCCGCTTGACCTCGTCGAGCTCGATGAGCTCGGCGAACAGGTCCCGCAGCGGCTGGGACTCCGGGCCGCCGAGGAAGACCTGGCCCTGGGCGCGGGTGTTCGACAGGAGGCGCTCGCCGACGGGGTGGCGCTCGCCGTGGTAGGTGTCGAGGAGGCCTTCGGGCGCCCAGCCGCGGACGGTGGCGGCCAGCTTCCAGCCGAGGTTGACCGCGTCCTGGACGCCGGTGCTCAGGCCCTGGCCGCCGGCCGGCAGGTGGATGTGCGCGGCGTCGCCCACGAGCAGCACGCGGCCCCGGCGGTACTCGGTGACCTGGCGGGTGGCGTCGGTGAAGGAGCTGACCCAGGCGGCGCCGCCGCCGGAGATGTCCTCCCCGGTGAGCCGCTTCCAGGCCTCGGCGACCTCGGCGAACTCGGGGGTCTCGCTGCGGTCGGCGGGCGGCGTGCCGTGCTCGCAGACGATGATGCGGTCGACGCCCTCGGCGAGCGGCGCGGCCATCACCATGCCGCCGGGGAGCCGCTCGCCCAGGGGGCGGGGCGGGACGGCGCAGCCGACGACGTCGGCGAGGTACATGCCCCGGGTGGCGGAGGTGCCGGGGAAGTCGAATCCGCCGGCCTTGCGGACGGCGCTGTGCCCGCCGTCGGCGCCGACCAGGAACAGGCCGCGCAGCCGCCGCTCCTCGCCGTCGGTGCCGGCCACGGTGACCGTGACGCCGTCCTCGTCCTGCTCCAGGGCGACGAACCGCAGGCCGCGGCGGATGTCGGTGCCGCGTTCGGCGGCCCACTCCTCCAGGACGGCCTCGGTCTGGGACTGCGGGATGCCGCGGGCTCCGAAGTGCGCGTCCTCGCGGACCGTGTAGTCGAACACCACGCCGCCGAAGTGCCCCATCGGGCTGGTCTCCAGGCCGCCGAAGCGCTCGACGAGGCCGCGCTGGTCGAAGGACTCCAGGGCGCGGGCGGTGAAGCCCAGGCCGCGGGACTGGCCGGTGGGCCGTTCCAGGGCCTCGACGACGATGACGCTCGCCCCGCCGAGCCGCAGCTCGCCCGCCAGCATCAGGCCGGTGGGACCGCCACCGACGACGATGACGTCCGCGTCCGTGTTCCTGTCCATGAATTTCCTTTCCTCGCGTGCGGGGCACGCGTCGGGTGGCTGGTCGTTCGGCTCGGACTCTCAGGCGGTCGGCGGGCTCCCGAACCAGCGGTCGAGCGCCGCGCGCAGACCGCCGGCCTCGTCCCCGTCGCCGTCGCCGTCGCCGTCGCCGGTCCAGGCGACGTGGCCGTCCGGACGTACGAGGACGGCCCGGTCCTCGGGGAGCGCGGAGCCGGGCGCGGGCCGGGCGTCGACGACGTCGACCTCCTCGCCCCACGGCAGGGCCGCGTCGGCGAGCGCCCGGGCGCCGGGCGTGGCGGGGAGCAGCAGGAGCCCGCGGCCCCCGCGCAGCAGTTCGGTGGTGCGTACGGCTCCGTCGGGCGCGGTCAGCACGGTGTCGGGCAGCCGCAGGCCGACCAGGGGGGACGTCTCGGGCCCGGCGTCGTAGCGGATGCCGATGCCGCTGATCATCCCGGCGAGGTGCTCCCGTACGTCCTCCAGGGCGACGAGTTCGGTGAGCAGGGCGCGGACGGGCTCGACCTCCGGTCCGCCGAGCAGCAGGTCGCCCTGGGCCCGGATGTTGGCGAGGGTCCGGCCGCCCACGGCGTGCCGTTCCTCGTGGTAGGTGTCGAGCAGGTTCTCGCCGGCGCCGCCGCGGACCACGGCGGCGAGCTTCCAGCCGAGGTTGAAGGCGTCCTGCACGCCGAGGTTGAGGGCCTGGCCGCCGCTGGGCATCTGCTGGTGCGCGGCGTCTCCCGCGTACAGGACCCGCCCGTGGCGGTACCGGGCGAGCTGCCGGTTGGCGTCGTGGAAGGCGTTGACCCAGGTCGGCGTGCCGTGGCCGATGGACTCGCCGGTGACGCGCCGCCAGGCGGCGGCGACGTCCGCGAACCGCGGCTGTCCTCCCCCGGGGCGGACGGGCCGGCCGAACTCGTGGACCATGACGCGGGTGACGCCGTTGCGGGTGGCGGCGATGGCGAGGCCCCGCTCCAGGCGCTGGAAGCGCCGGTCGGGGATGTCGAGGCCGCGCACGTCGGCGCGGAGCAGTTCGCGGCGCGGTTCCCGGCCGGGGAACTCGGCCCCGGTCAGCCGCCGCACCGTGCTGTCCTCGCCGTCGCACGCCACCAGGTAGCGGGCGCGCACCCGCAGGGGCCCGCCGGGACCCTCGGCCGCCGTGTCCACGCCGTCGGGCCTGACCGTGACCTTGTGCACCCGGTGCAGGCGGCGCACGTCGGCGCCGAGCTCGACGGCCCGGTCGCCGAGGAGTTCCTCGGTGCGCGTCTGGTCGACCTTCCACTGCCCGGCATGGGGTCCGGGCAGGGTCAGGTCGAGCGGTACGCCGCCGAAGTGGCCGCGGGCGTCGCGGGGCGGGGTGCCGAGGGCGGCGAGGAGTCCCCGGGAGTCGAGGATCTCCATGGTGCGGGCGTGCAGCGTCGAGGCGCGGGACTCGGTGGTCGGCCCCGCCCGCTCGTCGAGCACGAGCACCCGGGCGCCGCCGAGCCTGAGCTCGCAGGCGAGCATCAGTCCGGCGGGCCCGGCCCCGACCACCACGACGTCCGTGTCCTGGCGGTCGGTGGTCACGGCCGGCGCTTGCTCTCTGCGAACGCCTTGGCGTGGTTGAGGGTGGCCAGGCTGTTGGTGGACAGCGCGGTGTGGACGTACGACCGGGCGTCGTCGACGGTGGCCTCGGCGCCGAGGACGGCGGCGATGTTGTCGGCGTTGAGGGTGACGGTGTGCTGGGAGGTCGCGACGACGGAGGTGCCGTCGTCGACGAAGGTCCAGCGGCCGGTGTGCAGGGTCATCAGCGCGGGCAGCGTGACCTGCTTGTAGGCGATCTTCGCGTGGGGGAAGGTGACCCGGTACGACTTGGTGGTGTGCACCGAGCCGTCCTTGGCGCGGGTGTCCATCTCCAGGCTCTGCAGGCCGGGGGTGTCCTCCGAGAAGCGGACGGTCGCCACGTGCGGCAGGCGCTCGGGCCACCGGTCGGCCTCGTCGATGAAGGCGAAGACGTCCTTGGCCTCGCCGTCGACGCGTACCGAGTCCTCGAAGGAGAAGGTCAGCTCGCGGGCGCCGTGGACGAGTTCGACGTTCTTCTTGAGGGCCGCGAGCTCCGAGCGGCTGTTGCGGTCGACCGCCTCGTCGATCCACAGCAGGTCGTGCGGGTCGTCGTCGATGGCGCGGTAGTCGTGCAGCAGCCGCACCCGGCACTCGTCCTCGCCGAGCGCCTCGATGATCCAGGTGCCGCCCATGGAGGCGACCGGCGCCGGGCTGACCTCCTGGCGGAAGGTGATGCGCAGCTCGTCGGGGAAGAGCTCGCGGCGGGAGGTCCAGTTCTTGGCCTCTCCGTTGGCCGTGGCCCAGATGCGGATCCGCTCCTGGGTGGCGCTCTCCTCGACGCGGTCGACGTGGATGGTCGGCGGGAAGATCAGGGGCCAGTTCTCCACCTCGGCGAGCAGCCGGTAGACCGCCGGCGCGGGCGCGGCGATGGTGATGTCGTGCTCAACCTCACGGGTCGTCATGACGGCTTCGTTCTCCAGGGGTTCGGTGCGGGCGGGGCCGGTCAGAAGTTGCCGAGGCCGCCGCAGACGTTGATGGCCTGCGCGGTGACGGAGGCGGCGGTGTCCGAGGCGAGGTAGGCGACCATGCCGGCGACCTCCTCCGGGGTGGAGTAGCGGCCGAGCGGGATCTTGGACTGGAACTTCTCCAGGATCGCGTCCTCGGTGGTGTCGTACGCGGCGGCGTAGCCCTGCCGGACGCGCTCGGCCATCGGCGTCTCGACGTAGCCGGGGCAGACCGCGTTCACGGTGATGCCGGTGGGGGCCAGCTCGTTGCCGAGCGCCTTGGTGAAGCCGACGACGCCGTGCTTGGAGGCGGAGTACGGGGCGCCGAGGACGACGCCCTGCTTGCCGGCGGTGGAGGCGATGTTGATGATGCGGCCGCGGCTCTTGTGGCGCATGCCGCCGGTGGTGAGGACCTCCTTCGTCAGCCGGAAGACGCTGTTGAGGTTGGTCTCGATGACGTCGGCCCACAGCTCGTCCGCGATGTCGGCCGTGACGCCGCCGCCGGACCGGCCGGCGTTGTTGACGAGGACGTCCACGCCGCCGAAGCGGTCGACGGCGGCCTGGACGAAGGCTGCGGCGGAGGCGGAGTCCCGCACGTCGAGGACGCCGCCGTCGGCCTCGAACCCTTCGGCCTGGAGCTCCTTCACCGTGGCCGCCACGGTGTCGGCGTTGCGGGCGCCGATGAAGACGCGGTGGCCGTCGGCGGCCAGGGCTCGGGCGGCGGCCAGTCCGATGCCGCTGGTGGCGCCCGTGATCAGGGCGACCCGGTTGTGCTGCGTAGACATGTTTCCTCTTCGGGGTTCCGGCGGTGACGTTCGACGGCGGGCGGGCCGGGCTCAACCGATCGCCCGGCCCGCAGGGGTGCGCGGACGCTCAGGCGGCCTGCTGGAGGGCGCCGAGCGCCTCGTTGACGGCGGCGATGAGCGCGCGCGGGGTCTGGGCGTCGGCCAGCAGGTCCTCGTCGAGGGCGACGCCGTACTCGCGCTCGATGCGGCTGCCGGTCTCCAGGAGCGCCAGCGACTCGTAGCCGAGGCTCTCGAAGTGGACGTCGAGGATGTCGCCGGCGAGGTCGACGCCCTCTTCGGCACCGGCGGCCTCGAGGAGAACGCGGCGCAGGTCGTCCAGGGTGAAAGGCGCAGTGGACACGTGGGTTCCTTCCGGATGGAGAGATCGGTCGAACCGGTCGCCGGGCGACCGGGGTTCTGACGGGCCGGTGTCAGCCGGCGGCGCGGACGACGACGGCCGAGTTGAAGCCGCCGTATCCGCGGGCCACGACCAGCGCGGCCCGCAGCGGGGCCTGCCGCGGCTGGTCGACGACCAGGTCCAGGCCGTAGCCCTCGTCCGCGGTGATGTGGACGGTCGGAGGGATCAGTCCCTCCTCGAAGGCGAGCAGGGCGGACGCGATGTCGAGCGGGCCCGCGCCCGAGTAGAGGCGGCCCGTCATCGTCTTGGGCGCGGTGACCGGGACGCCCCGCGCACCGAAGACGGCGGTGAGCGCCTCCGCCTCGGTCCGGTCGAGCTCCGGCACTCCGGCCGCGTCGGCGAAGACGACGTCGATGTCGCCGGGGGTCAGGTCCGCGTCGGCCAGGGCCAGTTCGATGGCCTTGCGCAGACCGGGCTCACGGCCGCTGCCCGGCTTCGGGTCGAAGGTGGAGCCGTAGCCGGAGATCTCGCCGTAGACGCGCGCCCCGCGCTCGCGGGCGGACTCGGCCGACTCCATGATCAGGATGGCGCCGCCCTCGCCCGGCACGTAGCCGGACGCGTCGGCGTCGAAGGGCAGGTACGCCCGGGTCGGCTCGGTGCTGCGGGTCAGCCGGCCCGCGGCCTGCTGCGCCACCCAGCCCCACGGGCAGATCGAGGCGTCGATCGAGCCGGAGACGACGACCGGGGTGCCCTTGCGGATGAGCCGGCGGCCGTGGGCCACCGCGTCGAGGCCGCCGGCCTCGTCGCTGACGATGACCCCGCTGGGCCCCTTCATCCCGTTGCGGATGGAGATCTGGCCGCTGTTGACGGCGTAGAACCAGGCGAAGGACTGGTACGCGGAGACGTACTGGCTGCCCTGGCTCCACAGCTTCTGCAGCTCGTTCTGGCCGAACTCGAAGCCGCCGGAGGAGCTGGCCGTGACCACGCCCATGTCGTACGCGGGCAGTTCGGCGGGTTCGATGCCCGCGTCCTGGAGCGCCCAGTCCGTGGCGACCAGCGCCATCCGGGTCATCCGGTCGGTCTGCGGGAGCAGCCGGCTCGGCAGGTGGTCCTCGGCGACGAAGCCCGGGACCTCTCCGGCGAGCGTGGACGGGTAGGAGGACGGATCGAAGCGGGTGACCCGGCCGATGCCGTTCTTGCCGTTGCGGGTCGCCTCCCAGTACTCCCTCGTCCCGAGCCCGTTGGGAGCGGCGATGCCCAGGCCCGTCACTACCACCGAGGTGGTCATGCCACACTCCTCTCGGGTCGCGCCAGCACCATGGCGCTCTGGAATCCGCCGAAGCCGCTGCCCACGGTGAGCACGGCGTCGGTCAGCTGCTCGCGGGCGACCAGCGGGACGTAGTCGAGGTCGCACTCGGGGTCCGGGGTGTGCAGATTGGCCGTCGGCGGCACCACGTTGTGCTCCATGGCCAGCGCGGACGCGGCGATCTCGATGGAGCCGATGGCGCCGAGCGAGTGCCCGACCATCGACTTGATGGAGCTGACCGGGGTCCGGTACGCGTGCTCCCCGAGGCTGCGCTTGAAGGCGGCGGTCTCGTGCCGGTCGTTCTGCTTGGTGCCCGAACCGTGCGCGTTGATGTAGTCGATCGCGGTCGGGTTCATCCGGGCCTCGGCGAGGGCCGTGTCGATGGCCTCGGCCATCTCGGCGCCGTCCGGCCGCAGTCCGGTCATGTGGTAGGCGTTGGAGCGCGTGGCGTAGCCGGCGATCTCCGCGTAGATGTGCGCGCCGCGCTTCCTGGCGTGCTCCAGCTCCTCCAGGACGAAGACGGCGGCGCCCTCGCCGAGGACGAAGCCGTTGCGCGTCCCGTCGAAGGGCCGGGAGGCGCTCTCGGGGGCGTCGTACCGGGGCGTCGTCGCCTTGATGGCGTCGAAACAGGCCATGGTGATCGGGGAGATCGGCGCGTCGGACGAGCCCGTGATCATGACGTCGGTGGTGCCCTCGCGGATGAGCTCCACGGCGTGTCCGACGGAGTCGATGCCCGAGGTGCAGCCGGTGGAGACCACCGTGCTGGGGCCCTGCGCGCCGGCGTCCCAGGCGACCTCGGCCGCGAAGGAGCTGGGCACCAGGTAGTTGTAGAGGTGCGGCACCGCGTACTCGTGGTCGACGACGTGCAGCCGGCCGCCGTCGCTGACCACCTTGTACTCCTCGTCCAGGCCCATGGTGGCGCCGACGGCGCTGCCGATGGTCACGCCGACCCGGTACGGGTCGTACGCCTGGAGCTCGATCCCGCTGTCGGCCACGGCGCCGCGCGCGGCGACCACCGCGAACTGGGCGGCGCGGTCCATGCGGCGGATCTCGTGCGGGGTCAGACCGTGGGCCTCGGGGTCGAAGTCCATCTCGGCGGCGACCTTCGAGCGGTACGGCGCCGGGTCGAAGAACGTGATGCCGCGGGTGGCGGTCCGGCCCTCGCTCAGCAGGTTCCAGAACTTCTCCCGGCCCACGCCGCCGGGGGCCAGGACCTCGATGCCGGTGATGACGACTCGTCGGCCGGTCACGCGGACGCCTCCCAGTGGTAGAAGCGGGTGGCCATGGCGTCGGCGGGCGAGCGCCAGGTCGCCGGGTCGTACGCGGTGATGAACGGCTTCAGGTCCTCGCTGATCGCCACGAACCGCGGGTCGGTCTTGGCCTCCTCGATCCGTTCGCCGCCGTTGTCCGCGTCGAAGTCCTGGAGGTGGAAGTACAGTCCTCGATAGTGGAACAGCTGCCGGCGGCGCGTCCCCATGCGATGCGGCATTTCCGTCCCGTCGAATTCGCCGAAAAGCTTGGCGACGTCCACATTCGCTGCCGGGTCCATTCGCGCGACGATCAACGTGCTGTGCATTTTCCCCTCTTCCTTTCGCACCCGCTTGACTCCCGAAAGAATTTACGACAAGTATCCGGGCCTGCCGGATCGGTTTTCAACAGCCGGAATGTCAGGGCAGTGTCATATTCGTCAACCGGCCGACCGGAAATTCGCGCGCCGGTCGGCGTCTCCCGGTTTCCCGTCAGGCTTTGATGTCGCAGATGCCGGCGCCGGAGGTGACGGACGCGCCGACCTCGGCGTTGAGTCCGGTCACGGTGCCGGACTTGTGGGCGTTGAGGGGCTGTTCCATCTTCATGGCCTCCAGGACGACGATCA
>NZ_JABBGE010000003.1 GCF_012927245.1 Streptomyces sp. R302 | reverse complement strand
AGGCCGTGGCCGCGTTCGGGCGTGGCGAGTGCTTCGTGGAGCGGTACCTGGACAAGCCGCGGCATGTGGAGACGCAGTGCCTGGCGGACTCGCACGGCAACGTGGTGGTCGTCTCGACGCGTGACTGCTCGCTGCAGCGTCGTCACCAGAAGCTGGTGGAGGAGGCGCCGGCGCCGTTCCTGTCGGAGGCTCAGAACGCGGAGCTGTACGCGGCGTCGAAGGCGATCCTGAAGGAGGCCGGCTACGTCGGTGCCGGCACGGTCGAGTTCCTCGTGGGCCTGGACGGGACGATCTCGTTCCTGGAGGTCAACACGCGTCTGCAGGTGGAGCACCCGGTGACCGAGGAGGTCACGGGGATCGATCTGGTGCGGGAGATGTTCCGGATCGCGGACGGTGAGGAGCTCGGTTACGGCGACCCGGAGATCCGCGGTCACTCCTTCGAGTTCCGTATCAACGGCGAGGACCCGGGCCGGGGCTTCCTGCCCGCTCCGGGCACGGTCACCGTCTTCACCCCGCCGACCGGCCCCGGCGTCCGTCTGGACGCGGGTGTGGAGTCCGGCAGTGTGATCGGCCCGGCGTGGGACTCGCTGCTGGCGAAGCTGATCGTGACGGGTGCGACCCGTGAGCAGGCCCTGCAGCGCGCGGCGCGTGCGCTGGGCGAGTTCAGGGTCGAGGGGATGGCGACGGCGATCCCGTTCCACCAGGCCGTCGTGGTCGACCCGGCGTTCACCGCCGACCCGTTCCGGGTCCACACGCGGTGGATCGAGACGGAGTTCGTCAACGAGATCAAGCCCTTCGCTCCGGCCGGTGCGGACGCGGACGAGGACGAGGCGGGCCGCGAGACGATCGTGGTCGAGGTCGGCGGCAAGCGCCTGGAGGTCTCCCTCCCGTCCAGCCTGGGCATGACGCTGGCCCGGACCGGTCTGGCGGCGGGTGCGAAGCCGAAGCGGCGTGCGGCGAAGAAGTCCGGTCCGACGGCGTCGGGTGACACCCTCGCCTCGCCGATGCAGGGCACGATCGTGAAGGTCGCGGTCGAGGAGGGGCAGGAGGTCAAGGAAGGCGATCTGATCGTCGTCCTGGAGGCCATGAAGATGGAACAGCCCCTCAACGCCCACAAGTCCGGCACCGTGACCGGACTCAACGCCGAGGTCGGCGCGTCCGTCACCTCCGGCGCCGGCATCTGCGACATCAAGGCCTGACGGCCGGTCAGTCGAGTCGACAGGGAAGGGCCCGCAGGCAGCCGCCTGGGGGCCCTTCGCCGTTTCCGGCGGCAGCCGCTGTCGGCGGAACGGGCTGGGCGGCTCACTGCGTACGGGCTCGCGCCCGGGGACGTACGGGATCCGCACCCGGGGGCGTACGGGACGGTGCTCGGGGTCGTACGGGATGGTGCTCGGGGTCGTACGGCACCCGCGCCCGGGGACGTACGAGATCCGCACCCAGGGGCGTACGGAACCGTGCCCGGCGTCGTACGGAACCGCGCCCGGGGACGTACGGGATCCGCACCGGGGGTCGTACGGAACCGTGCCCGGCGTCGTACGGAACCGTGCCCGGCGTCGTACGGAACCGTGCTCGGCGTCGTACTGCCGAGCGCGGGTGTCAGCGGCGGCGGAGGTCCGCGACGCGGGCCGTGCGCTCCAGGGGTTCGGCGCCGAGGGCGCCGGGACCGGGGCCGGTGCCGGGGCCGCGGAACTGCCCCGCGGGCATCCGGCCGCCGCGCTGCACCGGCAGCGGCATCTCGCGGCGGCCCCGGACGCCCGGCGGCAGCTGCTCGGGGGCGGGGGCGGCGCTCTGGCCGGTGCCGGCCACGGCGATCTGCACGCCCTGGTCGGCGAGGGCCTGGAGTTCGGAGGCGGCGCGCTCGTCGTGCGGCGGCGGCTCGTCGGTGACCAGGCGGGTGATCACGTCCGTCGGCACCGTCTGGAACATGGTGTCGGTGCCGAGCTTGGTGTGGTCGGCGAGGACGACGACCTCGGCCGCCGCCTGCACCAGGGCCCGGTCCACGCTCGCGGAGAGCATGTTGGAGGTGGAGAGGCCGCGCTCCGCGGTGAGGCCGCTGCCGGAAAGGAAGGCGCGGGAGACCCGCAGCCCCTGGAGGGACTGCTCGGCGCCGCTGCCCACCAGGGCGTAGTTGGAGCCGCGCAGGGTGCCGCCGGTCATGACGACCTCGACGCGGTTGGCGTGCGCGAGGGCCTGGGCGACGAGCAGCGAGTTGGTGACCACGGTCAGGCCGGGGACCCGGGCGAGCCGGCGGGCCAGCTCCTGGGTGGTGGTCCCGGCGCCGACGACGATGGCCTCGCCCTCTTCGACCAGGCTCGCCGCGACGTCGGCGATGGCCGTCTTCTCCGCGGTCGCGAGATGGGATTTCTGCGGGAAGCCGGATTCTCGCGTGAATCCGCCCGGCAACACCGCACCGCCGTGCCGGCGGTCGAGGAGTCCTTCTGCCTCCAGGGCCCGTACGTCGCGGCGCACGGTCACTTCTGAGGTCTGGACGACGCGGGCGAGCTCGCGGAGCGACACGGCCCCATTGGCTCGCACCATTTCGAGGATCAACTGGCGACGTTCTGCAGCGAACACGAAACTGACAGTAACGTGCACGGCCGTTGGTTTTCAGCAGTATGCGCCGGATTGCGGAATATACACACAGGCGGGGCCCCCAAGTGGTATGGAGAGCCCCGCCTTTGATCGTTCTATGCCCCGTCTTGCCGGGGGTTGTCCGAGTCGGCGAACCGTTCCCGCAGGCGGGGAGCGTGATCGCCGGCGGCCCTACGCCTCGGCCGAGGTCTTTCGGGTGTGCAACTGCCGTGCCACTTCCGCGATCGAGCCCGACAGGGAGGGGTACACGGTGAAAGCATTTGCGATCTGTTCGACCGTCAGATTGTTGTCGACCGCGATCGAGATCGGGTGGATCAGCTCGCTCGCCCGGGGGGCGACGACACAGCCGCCGACGACGATGCCGGTGCCGGGGCGGCAGAAGATCTTGACGAAGCCGTCCCGGATGCCCTGCATCTTGGCGCGCGGGTTGCGCAGCAGCGGCAGCTTGACGACCTTGGCGTCGATCTTGCCCGCGTCGACGTCGGCCTGGGTGTAGCCGACGGTGGCGATCTCGGGGTCGGTGAAGACGTTCGAGGAGACCGTCTTCAGGTTGAGCGGGGCCACCGCGTCGCCGAGGAAGTGGTACATCGCGATCCGGCCCTGCATGGCGGCGACCGAGGCGAGCGCGAAGACACCGGTGACGTCGCCCGCCGCGTACACGCCGGGGGCGGAGGTGCGGGAGACCTTGTCGGTCCAGATGTGCCCGGAGTCCTTGAGCTTGACCCCGGCCTCCTCCAGGCCCATCCCGGCGGAGTTCGGGATCGCGCCGACGGCCATCAGGCAGTGGGTGCCGGAGATGACCCGGCCGTCCGAGAGGGTGACCTCGACCCGGTCGCCGACCCGCTTGGCGGACTCGGCGCGGGAGCGGGCCATGACGTTCATGCCGCGGCGCCGGAAGACGTCCTCCAGGACGGCGGCGGCGTCCGGGTCCTCGCCGGGCAGGACGCGGTCGCGGGAGGATACGAGCGTGACGCGGGAGCCGAGGGCCTGGTAGGCGCCGGCGAACTCGGCGCCGGTCACACCGGAACCGACCACGATGAGCTCCTCCGGGAGCTCCTTGAGGTCGTAGACCTGCGTCCAGTTCAGGATCCGCTCGCCGTCCGGCTTGGCGTCGGGCACCTCGCGCGGGTGGCCGCCGGTGGCGATCAGCACGGCGTCGGCGGTGAGCGTCTCCTCGGTGCCGTCGGCCGCGGTGACGATCACCTGGCGGGAGCCGTCCATGGCCTGCCGGCCGGAGAGCCGGCCGCGGCCGCGCAGCACGCGGGCGCCCGCCCGGGTGACGGAGGCGGTGATGTCGTGCGACTGGGCGAGCGCGAGGCGCTTCACCCGCCGGTTGACCTTGCCGAGGTCCACGCCGACGACGCGGGCGGACTGCTCGATGTGCGGGGTGTCGTCCGCGACGATGATGCCCAGCTCCTCGTAGGAGGAGTCGAAGGTGGTCATCACCTCGGCGGTGGCGATCAGGGTCTTGGAGGGGACGCAGTCGGTAAGGACGGACGCGCCGCCGAGGCCGTCGCAGTCGACGACGGTCACCTCCGCGCCGAGTTGGGCGCCCACCAGGGCCGCCTCGTATCCGCCGGGTCCGCCGCCGATGATCACGATCCGGGTCACTGGGATCTACGCCTCGCGCTCTCGTTCTGCCGGGGGTGTGCGGCCCCCATGGGGTGCAGTGCGTACGCCATTGTCCCGCACGCTTCAAGTGCGTACTCCATTGTCCCGTACGCCGCCCGGTCCCTCGCGTCGGGGCCGGAAAAAGCCCGTTCGGGGCGCCGCGGAGCACTCGTACGGCCCCCACCTCGGGGTTCGTCGACCACCCCCGTCCCTCCCGTACCCTCGGACCCATGTCGCTCTACGCCGCGTACGCCGGCAACCTCGATCCGCGGCTGATGAGCCGCCGCGCCCCGCACTCACCGCTGCGCGGCACCGGCTGGCTGAACGGCTGGCGGCTCACCTTCGGCGGGGAGCAGATGGGCTGGGAGGGGGCGCTCGCCACCCTCGTGGAGGCCCCCCGCCAGCAGGTCTTCGTGGCGCTCTACGACATCGCCCCCATGGACGAGGACTCGATGGACCGCTGGGAGGGCGTCGGCCTCGACATCTACCGGAGGATGCGGGTCCGGGTACACACCCTCGACGGCGAGGAGCCGGCCTGGGTGTACGTGCTCAACGCCTACGAGGGCGGGCTGCCCTCCGCGCGCTACCTCGGCGAGGTCGCGGACGCGGCGGAGTCGGCGGGGGCGCCGCACGACTATGTGATGGAGCTGCGCAAGCGGCCCTGCTGAGGGGCGGGCGGGTGTAGGTGGGACGCGTCGCCGGGCGCGTCGCTGGACGCCTTGCCGGGCGCGTCACCGGAAGCGTCGTCCGACGCCTCGCCGGGCGCGTCGCCGGATGCCTCGTCGGACGCGTCGCCGGATGCGTCATCGGGCGCCTCGCCGGGCGCCTCGTCGGATGCGTCATCGGGGACTTCATCCACGTTTTCGTCGGAAACGACAAGACAACGATCGCATGTCCGTCCGCGCCGTCATCTACGCGCGTAGGAATTCTCGGGCTAGGCTTCCTGGCGAATGAATTCCGTCCGGGGTGACCGCCCTCGGACCCCCTCCCCGAGGCGAGAGAGCCAGTGAACGCTACTGCCACCCCGTACGAGGCCGCCGAGGCCGCAGCCGCGCGCCTGCGCGAGCTGACCGGAGTCGAGAACCACGACGTCGCCCTGGTCATGGGCTCCGGCTGGGCGCCGGCCGTGGACGCCCTCGGCGCCCCCGAGGCCGAGTTCCCCGTGACCGAGCTCCCGGGCTTCCCGCCGCCGGCCGTCGAGGGCCACGGCGGCAAGATCCGCTCGTACAAGATCGGCGAGAAGCGCGCCCTGGTCTTCCTCGGCCGCACCCACTACTACGAGGGCCGCGGCGTCGCCTCCGTCGCCCACGGCGTCCGCACGGCCGTCGCCGCCGGTGTGAAGACCGTCGTGCTGACGAACGGCTGCGGCGGTCTGCGCGAGGGCATGCGCCCCGGCCAGCCGGTCCTCATCTCCGACCACATCAACCTGACGGCCGCGTCGCCGATCGTCGGCGCGAACTTCGTCGACCTGACGGACCTGTACTCGCCGCGGCTGCGGGCGCTGTGCAAGGAGGTCGACGAGACGCTGGAGGAGGGCGTGTACGTCCAGTTCCCCGGCCCGCACTACGAGACCCCCGCCGAGATCAACATGGTGCGGGTGCTCGGCGGCGACCTCGTCGGCATGTCCACCGTCCTGGAGGCCATCGCGGCGCGCGAGGCCGGGGCGGAGGTCCTCGGCATCTCGCTCGTGACCAACCTCGCGGCGGGGCTCTCCGGCGAGCCCCTGAACCACGAGGAGGTCCTCCAGGCGGGGCGGGACTCGGCGGCGCGGATGGGTGAACTGCTGACGCGGGTCCTGGACCGGATCTGACGCCTTCGCGGCGTGCGGCGCGGTGCGCGGGTGCGCGGTGCGCGGTGCTGTGGGGCGTAGGGCACGGGGTGCGTCGGGTGCGAGGTCAGGTGCCGGGTGCGGGGCTCGTCAGGGGCGGGCCGCTGCGCGGGGCCTCACCCCACCCCGCCCCTTCCCGAAACCAGGGGCTCCGCCCCCGGACCCCCGCGCCTCAAACGCCGGCGGGGCTGGGATGCGGGGCGCCACCACGGAACCTGCGGCTCGGACCCCGGCGGGGCTGAGATTCGGGGCTCCGCCCGGAACCCGTGACTCGGGCTCCGGGGTGGGCTGAGGTGCAGGGTTCTGCCCAGAGCCTGCGGTTCGGGCTCCGGCGGAGCTGGGTTTCGGGGCTCCGCCCGGAACCCAGGGCTCAAGCTCCAGCGGGGCCGAGGTTCGGGACTCCGCCCGGAACCCGCGACTCGGACTCCGGGCGGGGCTGAGGTTCGGGGCTTCGCCCGGAACCCGCAACTCGGACTCCGGGCGGGGCTGGGGTACAGGGCTCCACCCGGAACCTTCGGTTCGGACTCCGGCGGAGCTGGGTTTCGGGGCGCCACCCCGGAACCCGGGACTCAAGCCTTGGCGGGGCCGAGATTCGGGACTCCACCCGGAACCTGCGGTTCGGACTCCGGCGGGGCTAGGTTTCGGGACGCCACCCCGGAACCCGGGACTCAAGCTCCAGCGGGGCCGAGGTTCGGGGCTTCGCCCGGAACCTGCGACTCGGACTCCGGCGGGGCTGGGGTACGGGGCTCCCCCGGAACCTGCGACTCGGACCCCGGCGGTGCTGGGCTACAGGGCTCCACCCGGAGCCTGCGGCTCGGACCCCGGCGAGGCTGAGGTTCGGGGTTCCGCCCCGGAGCCCTCGCTTCGAACGTTGGCGGGGGCCGAGATTCGGGGCTTCGCCCCGGACCCCGGTGCCTCGAACGCCGGCGGGGCTGAAGTTCGGGGCTCCGCGCCTCGAACGTCGGCGGGGTCGGGATCGGGGCTCTGGCCCGGGCGCGGCGCCTCGGCCCGGTTCTCGTGCGGCGGAGTCGGGTGATTTCAGCCCGCCCGGCGTTTGAGGGCGCGGCCGGAGGCCGTCGGGGGGCCGGGGGCTTGCCCCCGGTTACGGGAAGGGGCGGGGTGGGGAAGGCTCCGCGCAGCGGCCCGCACCCCGCACCCCCGCAGGACGTCCACCCGCACCTCGCCGACACCCGCACCCTCACCCTCACCCGCACGTTGCTCCGCACCCGGCCCCGGACCGATACCCGCACCCGTACACCGCTCCCGCCGAACCGCACCCCGACCCCGCCCCCGTACCCGCAGCCTCAGCCCTCAGCCCTCAGCCCTCAAGCCGACCCATACCACCCGCTCTCCGAAAGGCGCATACCGTGACGCAGGACGAACTCCTTGGTCGGGCCCAGGCGTGGCTCGCCGAGGATCCCGATTCCGAGACTCGTGAGGAGCTCGGCGCGCTCCTCGACCGTGGGGACATCGACGAGCTGGCGGTCCGGTTCTCCGGGACGCTGCAGTTCGGGACCGCGGGGCTCCGCGGTGAGCTGGGCGCCGGGCCCATGCGGATGAACCGGGCCGTGGTGATCCGCGCCGCCGCCGGGCTCGCCGCGTACCTGCGGAAGAAGGGGCAGGCCGGCGGGCTGGTCGTCATCGGGTACGACGCCCGGTACAAGTCCGAGGACTTCGCCCGGGACACCGCCGCCGTGATGACCGGCGCCGGTCTGCGCGCCGCCCTGCTGCCGCGCCCGCTGCCGACGCCCGTCCTCGCGTACGCCATAAGGCACCTGGGGGCCGTCGCCGGCGTCGAGGTGACCGCCAGTCACAATCCGCCGCGCGACAACGGCTACAAGGTGTACCTCGGCGACGGCTCGCAGATCGTGCCCCCGGCCGACGCCGAGATCGCGGCCGAGATCGACGCCGTACGGGCGCTGGCCGACGTGCCGCGTCCCGAGAACGGGTGGGAGGTGCTGGGCGAGGAAGTCCTGGAGGCCTACCTGGCGCGGACCGACGCCGTGCTGACGCCGGGGTCGCCCCGTACCGCGCGGACCGTGTACACGGCGATGCACGGCGTCGGCAAGGACGTGCTGACCGCCGCCTTCGCCCGGCACGGCTTCCCGCCGCCCGCGCTCGTCGCCGCGCAGGCCGAGCCGGACCCGGCGTTCCCGACCGTGTCCTTCCCGAACCCGGAGGAGCCGGGGGCCATGGACCTGGCCTTCGAGGCGGCCCGGGCCGTGGACCCCGACATCGTCATCGCCAACGACCCGGACGCCGACCGCTGCGCCGTCGCCGTGCCGGACGCCTCCGTCGAGGGCGGCTGGCGGATGCTCCGCGGCGACGAGGTCGGCGCGCTGCTCGCCGCGCACCTCGTGCACAAGGGCGCCCGGGGCGTCTTCGCGGAGTCGATCGTGTCGTCCTCGCTGCTGGGGCGGATCGCCGAGGCCGCCGGGGTCGGGTACGAGGAGACCCTGACGGGCTTCAAGTGGATCGCCCGCGTCGACGGGCTGCGGTACGGGTACGAGGAGGCCCTCGGCTACTGCGTCGACCCGGACGGCGTCCGCGACAAGGACGGCATCACCGCCGCGCTGCTCGTCACCGAGCTGGCCTCGGAGCTGAAGGAGCGGGACCGGACGCTGACGGACCTCCTGGACGACCTGGCGGTCGCGCACGGGCTGCACGCCACGGACCAGCTGTCGGTGCGCGTGGAGGACCTGGGCATCATCGCGAACGCCATGGCGGCCCTGCGCGAGACACCGCCGGTGCGGCTCGCGGGGCTGACCGTCGTGTCGGCCGAGGACCTCACCAAGGGCACCGAGTCGCTGCCGCCCACGGACGGTCTGCGCTACCACCTGGAGGGCGACTACAAGGCCCGGGTGATCGTCCGCCCCTCCGGCACGGAGCCCAAGCTGAAGTGCTACCTGGAGGTCGTCGTCCCGGTCGCCGACGCGAGCGGGCTCGCGACCGCCCGCGCCACCGGCGCCGAGGTGCTCGGCGCGCTGAAGAAGGACCTGGCCGCGGCCGCGGGGCTCTAGGCGGTACGGCGGAGGGCCGGTACGGGGTTCCCGTACCGGCCCTCCGCCGTGTCGCCGACCTGCGCGCCACGAGACGTGCACGAGAAGCTCCCGCGAGGCGGCCTCCAGCAGTGCGCGGAAGCGGACGTAGACCGCGCGGCAGGTGGAGTGGCGCTCGTACGCCCTTCCGGAGTACCCCTCCCCCCATGGCCGCGTGCCCCGCGCGGAGCGCCGACCACGCCACCACCCTCCCGTTCTGCGCGACCGGCCGCCAGCCGCCAGCCGCACCGTCCGTCGGCTCTGAGGCCGGGATCGTCGGGCGCCGGGCCAACGGCCGGGGGCGTGCTTCACCCCGCCGTTGCCCTAGGACACCGGCGGGGTGAGAGGGACGCGGGAGGGGCTCAGCCGGTCGCGCCGAGCACCACGAGGAGGACCAGGCCGACGACGGCCGGCGCGATGACCTCGTACGCCCACCGGACCGCCGGCGCGCCCTGCGCCCCGGCCCGGCCCTGGTACCGCTCGGCCATCTCCCGCAGGTCGGCGACGTTCTGGTCGCCGGCCGCGACGCGCGCGGCGGAGTCCCGGACGTCGGCGGTCACGGAGGTACGCCCGTGGGGGTCGTCCTGGGAGGCGCGGGCGGCCTGGCGTGCCACCTTCTTCCGCTGACGCAGCGAGACGGGCATGGCCCACAGCTGGTACTTGGCGCCCCCGTGCGTGAACACCTCGCTGGAGTACCCGGCCCGGACGTCGGCGACGGAGGCCCAGGGCAGCACGATCGACCGGAACGGGTTGCGGACCCGGAGCCGGTCCTCGTTGGCGTAGACGGCGGGGCGGAGCGTGAAGGCGGTGATCAGCGGGGCGGCGAGCAGCAGCCCGGCCAGCGCCAGCCAGGGCGCCCGCCCCTCGCCGCGCAGCAGCGCGTCGCCCACGAAGACGAGCACCAGGGCGAGCAGGAAGACACCACCGGCGATCCCGAAGGAGGAACGGTAGACGCGGTCGGCGGAGGTCGGCTCGGGGTTCGACCCGGAGTTCGGCTCGGAGGGCGTGGGGCTCGTCATGCCGCCGATTCTGCCTCAGACGGCAGGGCGCGGCTCCTCCCGGGGGCTCGGCCCCGCCTCGGCCCCGCCTCAGCCCCGCCTCAGCCCCGCCTCAGCCCCGCTCAGTCACGCTCAGCCCCGCCGGACGTCGGCCAGGTCCGCGTACAGGATGATGTTGTCCGGCCGGTGCCCGTCGACGAGCTCGCCGCCGCAGGTGATCAGGCGCAGCTCGGGCCGGCGGGTGTCGCCGTACACCTTCTCCGTCGGGAAGGCGTCCTTGTCGACCTGCTCCAGTTCGCGGACCCGGAAGACCGCGACGGTGCCGTCGGCCCGGGTCACGGTGATCGTGTCGCCGACCCGGACCTTGGCGACGTCCTTCAGCACGGCGGGCCCGCGCGCGGTGTCGAAGTGCCCGATGAGCACGGCGGGCCCGGTCTCCCCGGGCGTGACGCCCTTCCCGTACCACCCGATCCGCTCGGCCTGCGCCACCGACGGCACCTCGACGGTCCCGTCCCCGTTCAGCCCGAGCTCCAGGATCCCCCGCGCGTCCACCCCGGCCGAGGGCAGCTCGACCCGCACGGGCAGCGAACGGGCGAGCGGCTTCACCGTCGCGGCGGGGGCGGGCGCCGGCGCGGACGACTCCACGATTCGGGCGGGCGGGGTGACGGCCTCCGGCGCACCCCCGGCCGAACAGCCGGCGAGACCGGCCACGAGCAGGACGGCGGCGGTGACGGTCACGCTGACGCTGACGCTACGACGGCGACGCATACGAGGCTCCGGGAGGACGGGGTCCGGCCGACCGCCGCGTGAAACGCGACGACCGGCCGGGGGGTGGGGTGGGGTGAGGTGGGGTGAAACGCTCCGAGCTCGGGTCAAGGGGCGGGGAGCGGGGTGGGGCGGGGCGATACGGGCCCGGGGGTGGCGGGCCCGTACCGGGTCAGACGCGGGCGGTGGCCGTGCGGCGGCGCATCGCCAGGAAGCCGAGTCCGGCGGCGGTCAGCGCGGCGGCACCCGCGCCGGCGGCGACCAGCGTGCCGGACCCCTCCTCGGCGGCGAGCTCGGCGCCGGCCGCGACGCCGCCCTGCGGGACGACGGACGTCTGCCCGCCCTGCGCCTGCGCGTGGGTGCCGGTTCCCGTGCCCGAGCCCGTGCCCGAGCCCGCACCCGTGCCCGTGCCCTTCGTCTGGCCGCCGGCCGGGACCTCCTCCAGGGCGCAGCCCTCGGGAAGCGCCGGGAAGGGGTGGCTGCCGCCCTTGGCGGAGCCGCCCTCGACCTTGACGTACAGCGACGGCGTGGCGCTGAAGGCGTCGTCGATCCGGGCGACGATGCCGGCGCTCGCGGGCAGCGAGAGGTGCCGGCGGTCGAGGACGCCGACGACCTTCTCGTCCCCGGCGGTGACGAGCTTCGCCTCCGGACCCTTCGTGGTCATGGTCAGCTGGGCCTTGGTCCCCGCGCCGACGGGGACGTCGATGCTCTGGGGCGGGCAGTGGTCGACCTTGCCCGCCGCCAGGTCGTACGGCTGCGGGGCGGCCTGCTTCGCGGCGCCCGGGATGTACGCGGCGAAGCTGCCGGGCGACTCCAGGACGACGACGGCCTTGCCGAAGAAGTAGACCTTGCGGTCCCCGCCCTGGAGGTAGATGAAGCCGTTCCCCTTGCCGGTGGCCGGGTCGATCGACTGGAGGCCGTAGAAGCCGTCCTTCTCGCCGACCTCGACGATCGTGCCGTCCGCGAGGCGGTAGTGGCCGACCTTGGCGTCGGCGGAGTTGCCGATCCAGTTGTGGATCGAGCCGTCGGGGTTGAGGACGAGGTACTCGCCGTTGTCCTGGCCCGCGACGGAGCGGGTCACCGCGTGGAGCTCGCCGACCTCGTGGCCGTCGCGGAAGAGGACCGCGAAGTAGTTCTGCTCCTTGAGCTTGTAGATCTTGGCGACGGTGCCGGTGAGCAGCGTCTCGGTGCGGACCAGCGTGGCGTGCTCGGGGCCCGCCTCGACGGCGGTGACCTTGCCCTCGGCGTCCAGGGTCACGGCGTATCCGGCGAAGACCCCGGTGTCCGTGGCGTCGTAGCCGCCGCCGGCCTTCAGCTCGCCCAGGACGGTGGTGCCGCGCAGGACGGTCGCGGTGTAGTACCGGTGCTGGGTTCCCTTGTCGTAGACCTTGGCGGTCAGGCCCCCGTCGAGCTCCACGGTGCGGACCAGCACGTCGGCGTCGGGCGCGGCCTCGGCGGCCGGGTCGGCGGCCGCCGGGGCGGTGGCGGCGGCAGCCGGCGTGGCGGCCTTCGCAGGAGCGGGCACGGTCGCGGTCCCGGGCGCGGCGGACTTCGCGGGAGCGGGAGCGGTCGCCGCCGCCTTCGCGGGAGCGGGCGCGGGCGCGGCCACCTTCGCGGGAGCGGGCGCGGGCGCGGCGGCCGCCGGCCCCGGAGCCGTACCGGCGGCGAACGCGCTGCCCGCCGTGAGGAGCGGCGTGGCGGCGACGCCGGCGACGAGCGCGGTGGCGAGGGCGGTGCGGAGGGCGGTGCGCATGACGACTCCCGAGAGGTTTCGGTGGTGGATGAAGAAGAGCCGCACGCCTGGCTGATGTCTCGATCGGGAAGGGCCGGTGAGTTCTCGCTGGCTGCTGAGGAAAAATCTAATGATCTTGTATGAGGGATCGATCCGCTCCATGTCACAGGCGCGTGACAGCCCTCACACCCCCGACGGCCATGACGCCGCACGAGACGCACGACACCCCTCCCCCGACGCCCTCCCCTGTACAGGTCGCTACGCGCGTAGATATGCTCGACTGGTGACCATGCCCACCACTGCATCCGCAGCAGCAGCTTTCGCCGACGTGACCGCGTCCGAGAGCACGCTGCGCCGCTTCCTCCACGGGCTGCCCGGCGTCGACGCCGTGGGCCTGGAGGCGCGCGCCGCGTCCCTCGGCACCCGTTCGATCAAGACCACGTCCAAGGCGTACGCCATCGACCTGGCCATCTCCATGATCGACCTGACGACGCTCGAAGGCGCGGACACCCCGGGCAAGGTCCGGGCCCTCGCCGCCAAGGCCGTCCACCCCGATCCGACCGACCGCACGACCCCGACGACCGCCGCCGTCTGCGTCTACCCCGACATGGTGGCCACCGCCAAGGCCGCCCTCGCGGGCTCGGACGTCAAGGTCGCCTCGGTCGCCACCGCCTTCCCGGCCGGCCGCGCCGCCCTCCCCGTGAAGCTGGCCGACACCGCCGACGCGATCGCCGCCGGCGCGGACGAGATCGACATGGTCATCGACCGCGGCGCCTTCCTCGCCGGCCGGTACCTGGAGGTCTTCGAGCAGATCGCCGCGATCAAGGCCCAGTGCGGCGACCGCGCCCGGCTCAAGGTGATCTTCGAGACCGGCGAGCTGTCCACGTACGACAACATCCGCCGCGCCTCCTGGCTCGGGATGATGGCCGGCGCCGACTTCATCAAGACCTCGACCGGCAAGGTCGCGGTCAACGCCACCCCGGCGAACACCCTGCTCATGCTGGAGGCGGTGCGCGACTTCCGCGCGCAGACCGGCGTGCAGATCGGCGTGAAGCCGGCCGGCGGCATCCGCAACACCAAGGAAGCCATCAAGTTCCTGGTGCTGGTCAACGAGACGGCCGGCCCGGACTGGCTGGACAACCACTGGTTCCGGTTCGGCGCCTCCAGCCTGCTCAACGACCTGCTGATGCAGCGCCAGAAGATGGCCACCGGCCACTACTCCGGCCCCGATTACGTGACGGTGGACTGATCGACATGACCTCCCCCTTCGAGTACGCCCCCGCGCCCGAGTCGCGCGCGGTCGTCGACATCGCCCCGAGCTACGGCCTGTTCATCGACGGCGAGTTCACCGACGCGGCCGACGGCAAGGTCTTCAAGACCGTCTCCCCCTCCACCGAGGAGGTCCTCTCCGAGATCGCCCAGGCGGGCGAGGCGGACGTGGACCGCGCGGTGAGGGCAGCCCGCAAGGCCTTCGAGAAGTGGTCGGCGCTGCCCGGCTCCGAGCGCGCCAAGTACCTCTTCCGGATCGCCCGGATCATCCAGGAGCGCAGCCGCGAGCTGGCCGTCCTGGAGACCCTGGACAACGGCAAGCCGATCAAGGAGACCCGCGACGCGGACCTCCCGCTGGTCGCCGCGCACTTCTTCTACTACGCGGGCTGGGCCGACAAGCTCGACCACGCGGGCCACGGCCCGAACCCGCGCCCGCTGGGCGTGGCCGGCCAGGTCATCCCCTGGAACTTCCCCCTCCTCATGCTGGCGTGGAAGATCGCCCCGGCGCTGGCGACCGGCAACACGGTCGTCCTGAAGCCCGCCGAGACGACCCCGCTCTCCGCCCTGTTCTTCGCGGACATCTGCCGCCAGGCGGGCCTGCCGAAGGGCGTCGTCAACATCCTCCCGGGGTACGGCGACACCGGCGCCGCCCTGGTCGCGCACCCGGACGTGAACAAGGTCGCCTTCACCGGCTCGACGGCCGTCGGCAAGGCCATCGCGCGCTCGGTCGCCGGCACCGACAAGAAGGTCACCCTGGAGCTGGGCGGCAAGGGCGCCAACATCGTCTTCGACGACGCCCCCATCGACCAGGCCGTCGAGGGCATCGTCAACGGCATCTTCTTCAACCAGGGCCAGGTCTGCTGCGCGGGCTCCCGCCTCCTGGTCCAGGAGTCGATCCAGGACGAGCTCCTGGACAGCCTCAAGCGCCGTCTGTCGACGCTCCGCCTCGGCGACCCGCTCGACAAGAACACCGACATCGGCGCCATCAACTCCGAGGAGCAGCTCTCCCGCATCACCTCGCTGGTGGAGCAGGGCGAGGCGGAGGGCGCCGAGCGCTGGACCGCCGCCTGCGACCTCCCGGAGGCGGGCTACTGGTTCGCCCCGACGCTCTTCACGAACGTCACCCAGGCGCACACCATCGCCCGCGACGAGGTCTTCGGCCCGGTCCTCTCGGTCCTCACCTTCCGCACCCCGGACGAGGCCGTCGCCAAGGCCAACAACAGCCAGTACGGCCTCTCCGCCGGCATCTGGACGGAGAAGGGCTCCCGCATCCTCGCGGTCGCGAACAAGCTCCGCGCCGGTGTCGTCTGGGCCAACACGTTCAACAAGTTCGACCCGACCTCGCCGTTCGGCGGCTACAAGGAGTCGGGCTTCGGCCGCGAGGGCGGCCGCCACGGTCTGGAGGCCTACCTCGATGTCTGAGAAGTCCGAGCAGAACCGTCTGGGCGTCTTCAAGACCTACAAGCTGTACGTCGGGGGCAAGTTCCCCCGCTCCGAGAGCGGCCGGGTGTACGAGGTGACCGACTCCAAGGGCAACTGGCTGGCGAACGCCCCGCTGTCCTCCCGCAAGGACGCCCGTGACGCGGTCGTCGCCGCCCGCAAGGCGCAGGGCGGCTGGGCGGGCGCGACCGCCTACCTCCGCGGCCAGATCCTCTACCGCGTCGCCGAGATGCTGGAGGGCCGCCGGGACCAGTTCGTCCGCGAGGTCGCCGAGGCCGAGGGCCTGTCGAAGTCGAAGGCGGCGGCCCAGGTGGACGCGGCGATCGACCGCTGGGTCTGGTACGCGGGCTGGACCGACAAGATCGCCCAGGTGGTCGGCGGCGCCAACCCGGTCGCGGGCCCCTTCTTCAACCTCTCCACCCCGGAGCCGACCGGCGTCGTCACCGTGCTCGCCCCCCAGGAGTCGTCCTTCCTGGGCCTGGTCTCGGTGATCGCCCCGGTCATCGCGACGGGCAACACCGCGGTCGTCATCGCCTCGGAGAAGGCCCCGCTCCCCGCCCTCTCCCTCGGCGAGGTCCTGGCCACCTCCGACCTCCCCGGCGGCGTGGTCAACATCCTCTCCGGCAAGGCCTCCGAGATGGGCCCGCACCTCGCGGCCCACCTGGACGTCAACGCGATCGACCTGACGGGCGCGGACGCCGACCTGGCCCGCGACCTGGAGATCGCGGCGGCGGCGAACCTGAAGCGCGTCCTGCGCCCCCGTACCGAGGACTTCGCCGAGTCCCCGGGCACGGACCGCATGACCGCCTTCCTGGAGACGAAGACCGTCTGGCACCCCACGGGCTCGCTGGGCGCGAGCGGCTCCTCGTACTAGGCGGGGTCGGGGTACGGAACGGCCCCCGGGCAGCAGCACTGCCCGGGGGCCGTCCGGCATGCCCGGGGCCGTCCGGCATGCCGCGTTACGGCAGCAGTTTCTGCGTCAGCGGACCGGCGACCGGCAGGTCGGCCACCGCCCCGCCGTCCGTGACGTGGCCGGTCACCAGGTCGGTGCCGACCGGCTTGAAGTCGGCGACCTGGGTGCCGATGCCGTTGGCGAGCGGGTCGACGCCGGTCTTGGCCAGCGGGTCCAGCTGGAGCCGGGTCAGCGGGCCGACCCCGTGGGTGACGCCGGTCAGCGCGCCCGCGCCGGCCGCGCCGGCGTCCGTGCGGGTCAGCGAGTCCACCGGCAGCGGCACGGCGGCGCCCGGCACGGCCTGGGCGGCCGCGGCCGCCCCGAGGACGGCGGCGCCGGCCGCGGTGACGCCGAGGCCTGCCTTGAACAGGAGACCGCGACGGGGGTCCTTCGGCTCTGCGTGACGCGCCATGGGGTTCCTTCCAAGGGGTGAGCGGGCGGCCACCGACAGTAGTGGAGGTGTGATGCTCGATACCAACGGCCCTCCTCGGTGGTCCCCTGGACGGGGTAATGCCTCACACTGGTGTTCCGTGAGTTCCCAACCGATCCCGACCCGGGTCGTCCTGCTGACGGGCCCCTCCGGCTCCGGCAAGTCGTCCCTCGCCGCCGTCACCGGCCTCCCGGTCCTGCGCCTCGACGATTTCTACAAGGAGGCCGACGACCCGTCGCTCCCGCTCGTCGAAGGCAGCGGTGACATCGACTGGGACTCCCCACGCTCGTGGGACGCGGACACCGCCGTCGCCGCGATCGTCGAACTGTGCCGCTCGGGCCGCACCGACGTCCCGGTGTACGACATCGCCAGCAGCTCCCGCACCGGCAGCGACCGCCTCGACATCGGGCGGACCCCGCTCTTCGTCGCCGAGGGCATCTTCGCCGCCGAGATCGTCACCCGCTGCCGCGAGCTCGACGTGCTCGCCGACGCGCTCTGCCTGCGCGGCCGCCCGTCCACCACCTTCCGCCGCCGTCTCCTGCGCGACCTGCGGGAGGGCCGGAAGTCGGTCCCGATGCTGCTGCGCCGCGGCTGGCGCCTGATGCGCGCCGAGCGGGCCATCGTCGCCCGGCAGACCGCGCTCGGCGCCCACCCGTGCGCCAAACCCGAGGCCCTCGGCCGACTCGCCGCCGCGGCGGCCGGCCGGCACCGGACCCCGGCGACCAGCACCCCGTGACACGACGGAGCGGGCCGTACGAGACCCCCCGGACTCGTACGACCCGCTTCGCTTCTTCCTCAGGCCCCGTCTTCCCCCGTGGGGCCTCCCCCGTGCTTCCCCCGTGTCCCCCCGATCCTCAGGCGACCAGCTCGCCGAAGGACTCCTCCTGGTCACGGCCGAAGCTCAGCACCTCGTCCTCGCGCAGCCGCCGCAGCGACCGCCAGATGCTCGACTTCACCGTGCCGACACTGATGTCCAGGATCTCCGCGATCTCCGGATCGGTCCGGCCCTCGTAGTAGCGCAGCACCAGCATGGTCCGCTGGAGCTCGGGCAGCCGGGCCAGCGCCTGCCACAGCACCGCGCGCAGCTCGGTGCCGCGCATCGCGTCCGTCTCGCCGACCGTCTCCGGCAGCTCCTCGGTCGGGTACTCGTTGACCTTGCGCCGGCGCCAGGCGCTGATGTGCAGGTTGGTCATGGTGCGACGCAGGTATCCGCCGACGGCGGCCTTGTCGCTGATCCGGTCCCAGGCGCGGTACGTGGAGAACAGCGCGCTCTGGAGCAGGTCCTCGGCCTCGAAACGGTCACCGGTCAGGTGGTAGGCGGTGGCGTACAGGGAGGCCCGGCGCTCCTGGACGTAGGCCGTGAACTCGGCCTCCGACCCGGAACGCTCCCCCGTGGCCTCCCCGTACACCGCTCCCCCGTCAGCGACGGCGACCATGTACGGCGCCTTGCGCTGACGCCCGACGGTACGAACGCACCCCCGTCCGTTCACACCCCCGGACTTCTCGGTGCTCCGCACGACGTCGTGGAGCCGCGTGACGACTGCGCTGGAGGTGGTGCTGTGCAGTGCGTTCATCTCGCGCCCCCCTGTCGGTTGGAGTCTGTGTTTCGGTCCGTGTGCCAAGAAGCTTGCCCGGCGGACTTCATGGCGTTGTCCGCCGACTGTCACAGACGTGTCACAGGGGCGGTCGAGGAAGCGCGCCTCCGGGCGGTCGAACTCGGACGGCTCATGAGCCAGAATGACGTCCGTGCCTTTTCTGTTGCTGATCGAGGACGACGACGCCATCCGCACGGCCCTCGAACTCTCCCTGTCCCGGCAGGGCCACCGGGTGGCCACCGCCGCGTCGGGCGAGGACGGCCTGCAGTTGCTCAAGGAGCAGCGGCCCGACCTGGTCGTGCTCGACGTCATGCTGCCCGGCATCGACGGCTTCGAGGTGTGCCGGCGGATCCGCCGCACCGACCAGCTGCCGATCATCCTGCTCACCGCGCGCAGCGATGACATCGACGTCGTCGTGGGCCTGGAGTCGGGCGCCGACGACTACGTGGTGAAGCCGGTGCAGGGGCGGGTCCTCGACGCCCGGATCCGGGCGGTGCTGCGGCGCGGCGAGCGGGAGTCGACGGATTCGGCGAGCTTCGGTTCGCTGGTGATCGACCGGGCCGCGATGACGGTGACGAAGAACGGCCAGGACCTGCAGCTGACCCCGACCGAGCTGCGGCTGCTGCTCGAACTGAGCCGGCGGCCCGGACAGGCGCTGTCCCGGCAGCAGTTGCTGCGGCTCGTGTGGGAGCACGACTACCTGGGCGACTCGCGTCTGGTGGACGCGTGCGTGCAGCGGCTGCGGGCGAAGGTGGAGGACGTGCCGTCCTCGCCGACCCTGATCCGTACCGTGCGCGGTGTCGGCTACCGGCTGGACGTCCCTGCGTGACCCGGGGGAACAGGGGGGTCTTCGCGCGGCTGCGGCTGTCCAGTCTGCGCCTGCGCCTCGTCGTGGTGTTCGCGCTCGTGGCGCTGACGGCGGCCGTGTCGGCCTCGGGGATCGCGTACTGGCTGAACCGGGAGGCGGTCCTCGGGCGTACCCAGGACAGCGCGCTGAACGGCTTCCGGCAGGAGATGCAGAACCGGGTGGCGACGCTGCCGCTGCGGCCGAACCAGGAGGATCTGCGGCGCACCGCCGAGGAGATGACGGCGGGCAGCGCCGGCTACCAGGTGCTGCTGCTCGGCGAGCGGGCCGCGGGCAAGCCGATCGTGGTCGCCTCGGACCCGGACGTGTTCACGCTGGCCGACGTGCCGGTGTCGCTGCGGGAGGCGGTGGACACGCGGCGCCCGGTGACGGACGCGAACCCGTATCCGTACCACCTGTTCTGGCAGCGGATCGAGCGGGGCGGGACGCCGTACCTGGTGGGCGGGACGCGGATCGACGGCGGCGGGCCCGCCGGATACCTGTTCAAGTCGCTGGCGGCGGAGAAGGCGGACCTCGACTCGCTGGCGTGGTCGCTGGGGATCGCGACCGGGCTCGCGGTGATCGGTTCGGTGCTGCTCGCGCAGGTGGCGGCGACGACCGTGCTGCGGCCGGTGCGCAGGCTCGGCGAGGCGGCCCGGCAGCTCGGCGAGGGCAAGCTGGACACCCGGCTCCGGGTCTCCGGCGCGGACGAACTGTCCGATCTGTCGCGGACGTTCAACAGCGCGGCGGAGAACCTGCAGAAGAAGGTGGCGGACATGAGCGCCCGGGAGGAGTCCTCCCGGCGGTTCGTCGCGGACATGTCGCACGAGCTGCGGACGCCGCTGACCGCGCTGACGGCGGTGACGGAGGTCCTGGAGGACGAGCAGGACGACCTGGACCCGATGATCGCCCCGGCGGTGGCGCTGGTGGTGTCCGAGACCCGGCGGCTCAACAACCTGGTGGAGAACCTGATGGAGGTGACCCGCTTCGACGCGGGCACCGCCCGGCTGGTCCTGGACGACGTGGACATCGCCGACCAGATCACCGCGTGCATCGACGCGCGGGCCTGGCTGGACGCGGTGGACCTGGACGCGGAGCGCGGCATCGTGGTGCCGCTCGACCCCCGGCGCCTGGACGTGATCCTGGCGAACCTGATCGGGAACGCGCTGAAGCACGGCGGCTCGCCGGTGCGGGTGTCGGTGCGCACGGACGACCACGAGCTGGTCATCACGGTGCGCGACCACGGGCCCGGCATCCCCGAGGAGGTGCTGCCGCACGTCTTCGACCGCTTCTACAAGGCGAGCGCCCAGCGACCCCGGTCGGACGGCTCCGGCCTCGGCCTGTCGATCGCCATGGAGAACGCGCTCATCCACGGTGGGACGATCTCCGCCGCCAACTCGGTGGGCGCGGACGGCGCCGTGGACGGCGCGGTGTTCACGCTGCGGCTGCCCCGGGACGCGTCGGCGGCCGACCGCACGGGAGACACCGGGCCCCGGCCGGGCGAAGGAGTGGACGAGTGAGGGCGCGTACGACGCTGCCGGCGGTGGCGCTCGCGCTGCTGACGCTGCCGGTCACGGGGTGCGGGATCCGGACGACGTCGGTGCCGGTGGACGCGGGCGCCGCCCCGTCCCGGGTGCCGTGCAACGTGGCGGAGGCGGCGGCGCCCGCGACGGGGGTGCCGGTGCGGGCCTTCCTGGTGTGCGGTTCGCAGCTGGAGCCGGTGGACCGCAGGTCGCCGCAGCCGGAGGACAAGGCGAGCGGCGATCCGGTGCGGATGGCGTCGGCGCTGCTCGCGCAGCTCCTCGCGGAGCCCACGGACGCGGAGCGGCAGGCCGGTTTCAGCACGGCGGTACGGGCTCCGCTGTCGGTGGCGGGCGGCCGTGCGGGCGATCCGGAGGGGACGCTGCGGCTGAGCCGGCAGCCGGAGGACCTGGCGCCGGCGGCGCTGTCGCAGCTGGTGTGCACCTTCGCGGAGAGTTCGGCGGGCGTGGGCGGGCACACGGTGCTCCTCGCGGGCCCGGGGGCGTACCCGCCGAAGCGCTACCGCTGTACGGCGGAGCTGCGGGAGCGGCCGGAGTCGGCCCCGCCGACGGCGCCCGCGCCGACGCCGGCGGGCTGAAGCGGAACCGTTCGCGGCGCGGGCGGCGTCTTGGGGGGCGTGCAGCGTCAAGGTTCGGGCGGGAACGCCGCCGTGGTCGTCCGCGTGATCGGGTCCGTGCTCCTGGTCGCGCATCTGCTGCTCGTCGCCTGGGTCGGCCTGCTCCCACGGGACGTGGCCTGGGTGAACGCCCCGAACACGGTGCCGCTGGCCGGGCTCCGGGCCGATCTGGCGCTGGGGCCCGCCGAGGCGGCCCGGCTGATCGCGGAGGGACTGCTGCTGCTCGCCCCGCTGGGGGTACTGCTCCCGATGTGCGAGGGGCGGCTCGACGTCTCGGGGTGGGGTTCGCTGATCCGGACGACGGCGGCGGGGGCGCTGGTGTCGTTGGCCCTGGAGCTGCTGCAGACGGCGGTGCCGGGGCAGGTCGTGGACGTGGACTCGGTGCTCCTGAACACCCTCGGGGTGGCGCTCGCGCATCTCCTGGTGGTGCCGACGGCACGGAGCCGGATGCGGCGCCGGCGGGCCTCCCGGGAGGGGCGCCCTCAGGGGCGTGCCGTGACCGGGAACGAGCGGGCTCAGGGTCGTACCCCGAGGATTCCCAGGGTTCCGATCGCCCGCTAGTCCGACGTCGAAGGGCGGGCCCGGGCGGCACCATGGAGTCATCGGGAGGCCCGACGGAGCGGCCGCCCGGATCCGACGAAGGAGCCCACCATGGCCGCACTTGTCCGCCCCCGTGAAGGCCGGATGATCGGCGGGGTGTGCGCGGCGCTCGCCCGGCGCTTCGGCACCTCCGCCCCGACGATGCGGGTGATCTTCCTGGCCTCGTGCCTGCTGCCCGGCCCGCAGTTCCTCCTCTACCTGGCGCTCTGGCTACTGCTGCCGAGCGAGTCGCGGACGAAGGCGGCGGCCTGGTAGCCGTACGACGCGCGATTCCGCCGCACGCCGAAGGGGCGCGGACCCGGATGGACCGGGTGCGCGCCCCTTCGGCGTGAGGTGGTGCGGTCAGCCGATCGGCAGGCCGCCGGCGCCGAGCGGGAGGCCGCCGAGGAGGCCGCCGAGCGGGGTGGCGCCGAGGGCGCCGGTGGCGGCGTCGGTCGGCAGGTTCTGGGTGGCCTGGCCGGCCGCCTCGGGGAGGGTCTTGACGCCCTGGTCGAGGCCCTGGCCGAGGGCGCCCTGGCCGGCGGCGAGGGACTCGCCGGCGCCGTCGGGGAGCTGGGTGAGGCCGTCGCCCAGCGGGGCGACCTGGCCCACGGTGGACAGGGCGTCCAGGCCGTCCAGCGGGGCCGCGGAGGCCGTGCCGGCGGCGGCAGCGGCGAAAGCGGCACCGAGGGCGGCGACACCGAGCGTCTTGGCGGCAGACTGCTTCATCTGAAAATCATCCTTGGCTTGGGAGGGCTGAGCTTCGGGCCATCAGGAGAACAAATCCGGAACAGAGGAATCCGGACATGCAGAGCAGCTCCGCAAACTAACCGCCCCGCCTCCGCTCCGCAAACACCGGAAAGCCGCCGGGTGTCGTGCGCCCCGGCGGCTTTCCGGCCCCTCCATCCCGCCCTTCTCAGCCCTCCTGGGCGGAAGAAGCGCTGGTCGTGGCGGTCTGCCGGAAAAGCCACTCGGATTTCAGTTCGGCATATCCGGGCTTGATCACGTCGTTGATCATGGCCAGTCGTTCATCGAAAGGAATGAACGCTGATTTCATCGCATTGACGGTGAACCACTGGAGATCGTCGAGCGTGTACTCGAAAGCGTCGACCAGGAGCTCGAATTCACGGCTCATGCTGGTGCCGCTCATCAGCCGGTTGTCGGTGTTCACCGTCGCCCGGAAGTGGAGCTTGCGGAGCAGCCCGATGGGGTGCTCCGCGTACGAGGCGGCGGCGCCGGTCTGGAGGTTGGAGGTGGGGCACATCTCCAGCGGGATCCGCTTGTCGCGGACGTACGCGGCGAGGCGGCCGAGCCGCACCGAGCCGTCCTCGCCCACCTCGATGTCGTCGATGATCCGGACGCCGTGGCCGAGCCGGTCGGCGCCGCACCACTGGAGCGCCTGCCAGATCGAGGGCAGGCCGAAGGCCTCGCCGGCGTGGATGGTGAAGTGGTTGTTCTCCCGCTTGAGGTACTCGAAGGCGTCGAGGTGGCGGGTGGGCGGGAAGCCGGCCTCGGCGCCCGCGATGTCGAAGCCGACGACGCCGTCGTCCCGGTAGCGGTTGGCGAGCTCGGCGATCTCCAGCGCGCGGGCCGCGTGCCGCATCGCGGTGAGCAGGGCGCCGACCCGGATCCGGTGGCCGGCCTCGCGGGCCCGCCGCTCGCCCTCCCGGAAGCCCTCGTTGACCGCCTCGACGACCTCCTCCAGGGTCAGCCCGGCCTCCAGGTGCTGCTCGGGGGCGTACCGCACCTCGGCGTAGACGACGCCGTCCTCGGCCAGGTCCACGGCGCACTCGGCGGCGACGCGGAAGAGCGCCTCGCGGGTCTGCATGACGGCGCAGGTGTGCGCGAAGGTCTCCAGATACCGCTCCAGGGAGCCGGAGTCGGCGGCCTCGCGGAACCAGATGCCGAGCTTGTCGGGTTCGGTCTCGGGCAGCTTCGCGTAGCCCTGCTCCCGGGCGAGTTCGATGATCGTGCCGGGGCGCAGTCCGCCGTCGAGGTGGTCGTGGAGCAGCACCTTCGGGGCACGGCGGATCTGGTCCGCGGTGGGGACGTGGGATGTCTGGCTCGTCATTGCCGCACTCTAGCCCCTACGCGCGTAGAACGCGCCCTGTCGGCGCCGGAGATGACCCGGCTTTCTCGCGTGCGCGGCCGGCCCCCGGCTGCCTACGCTGACCGCATGAGCAGCAGCACCACGTCCGGCCCGGCCGCCGCGACCGCCGCCGTCGATCCGGCCGAACTCCGGCGCGTCCACGGCTTCGTGTCCGCCTTCACCCGGCGGCAGGCCGCCCGGACCGTCGACTTCCCCGGCGGATTCGCCGCGCTCGACGACGCCTACGCCCTGTCGCACGGCAACAACCACCTCCTCGTGGACGGGCCGACCGACCCCGAGGCCCTGCCAGGGCGCGCCGAGGAGCTCCTCGCGCACCTGTCGCACCGGACCGTGTACGTGCTCGACGGACCGGACGCGGAGGCGTGCGCGGAAGCGCTGGTCAGGGCCGGGTACGACCGCGCGACCGTCCTGCTCATGCGGTACGGCGGGCCGGTGCCGGAACTCGGCGGGGCGCGGGAGGTGGACCTGCCCGCCCTGAAGGGGCCGGCCGCCGAGAGCTGGCGACGGTTCCTGCCGGAAGCCGGGGACGAGGTGGTCCGGGACCTGGTCGAGCGGCGGGCGGCCCGCCTCCGGGGCGCGCCCGACGTCCGCTTCCTCGCCTCGCACGACGAGTGGGGCGAGGTGGCGTCCTGGGCGGACCTGTACCTGGACCCGGCCTCGGGCGTCGCCCAGATCGAGGACCTGGTCACGGCCGCCGCCCACCTGGGGCAGGGCCACGCCGGGGTGGTCCTCGACTCGGCGCTGCGCCTCGCCGCCGACGCGGGCTGCGCCACCGTCTTCCTCACCGCGCTCGCGGACGACTGGCCGAGCCGCTGGTACGAACGGCGCGGCTTCGTCCCCGTCTCCGCCGTGCACTGCTTCGAACGCGCATAGACCGGAGGGAAGTTCGCCCCGACGGCGATACGTAACAGAGACCGCGCGTACGACTGCCGTACACCTCCGCTTCTGAGACTGTTCTGTCATGGCGCAGTACGCACTCGTGGGGACTGCCGACGGCCGGGGACCCCGGCTCGGTCGGCCTGTCGGGGTTTCGCGGTCCGCGGCGGCGGTGGGGGGCGTGGCGCTGCTCCTCCCGGACGGCGAGCCGGTCTCCGGCCGCCGCGCGTCGGCCCGTTCGCACGCGGCCGTGCTGCCGCTCGGGCGTGAACTCGCCCGCGCGGGACGGCCGGAGGGCCTGGTCCCGCAGGTGGTGCGGTACCGGGGGCGGGGCTGGAACGGCACCGACGCGGAGCTCGCGGCGGACGCCTCCTGGGCGGTCGCCGAGGCGGTACGCCGCTACGGCGACGTCCCGGTCTGCCTGATCGGCCACGGCATGGGCGCCCGCGCGGCGCTGCGGGCGGCCGGGCACCCGGCGGTCGGCGCGGTCCTGGCGCTCGCGCCCTGGCTGCCGGAGGACGACGTGGCCGCCGAACCCGAGCCCGTACGGCAGCTGGTGGGGCGGCGGGTGCTCATCGTGCACGGCACGAACGACACCCGCACCGATCCCGAGCTGTCCTTCCGCTTCGCGGTCCGCGCCAAGAAGGCGAACCGCGAGACCTGCCGCTTCGAGGTGCACACGGACGGGCACGGGCTGCGCCAGTACGCCGACGAGGTCCGGGCGCTCGCCGCCGACTTCGTCCTCGGCGCGCTCTTCGCCCGCCCGGTCACCCGGCCCCTGACGGACGCGATGGCGGCCCCGCCGCCGATCGGCCTCCGGATGCCCCTGGCGGCCGGCTTCGGGTCCGGTTCACGCCGGTCCTGAGTCCTCCGGCGGCGGCTGGGATCCCTTCGGGAGGAGGTGGCCGCGGCGGCCGAGGAGGAACTTCTTGAAGGCGGCCACCGGGGGTGTGTCCGGGTGGCCGTCCAGCCAGGCCACGCCGATCTCGCGGACCGCGCGCGGTGCGGTCACGGTGAGTTCGACGACGCCGGGGCGGGCCACGGCCGGGGGCGGCAGGAGCGCCACGCCGAGGCCGGCCGCCACCAGGCCGCGCAGGGTCTCGGCCTCCTCGCCCTCGAAGGCGACCCGGGGCGTGAACCCGGCCTCCGCGCACAGGTCGTCGGTGATGCGGCGGAGCCCGTAACCGGGTTCGAGGGTCACGAAGGTCTCCTCGGCGGCCTCGGCGAGCCGGATGCGGCGGCGGCCGGCGAGGCGGTGGTCGTCGGGGACGACGAGCCGCAGCCGCTGCTCGTCGAGCCGGCGGCCGACCAGGTCGGGGGCGTCCGGCACCGGGGAGGTGAGGCAGAGGTCCAGTTCGCCGGCTCGGAGGCGTTCGATCATCGCCTCGCCGTAGTTCTGGACGAGGGTGAAGCGGACCCGGGGATGATCCACCCGGAAGGCCCGGATCAGCGCCGGGACGGTCTCCGAGCCCATGGTGTGCAGGAAGCCGAAGGCGACCCGGCCCGCGGTGGGGTCGGCGTCGGCCCGTACGGTGTCGGCGGCCCGCTCGACCTCGGCGAGGGCCCGCTCGGCGGCGGTGAGGAAGCGGCGGCCGGCCGGGGTGAGCGCCACGGTCCGGCCGCGCCGGGCGAACAGCGCGACGCCCAGGTCCGCTTCGAGCCTGACCATCGCCCGCGACAGCGTCGACTGGGGCACGCTCAGCTCGGCCGCCGCCCGGGTCACGTGCTCGTGCCGGGCGACCGCGGCGAAGTACGCGAGCCGCGGAGCCAGTACCGGCCCCATGTCTTCTTCGTAACTGTTCGGTGACAGCCACGGCTGTGACCTGTGCTCATGCGCCACGGGAACGATTACAGCAGATCCATGCATTGGACGCATGAAACGGAGCGTCCTAAGTTCGAGGCATGCCTTCCGCCAGTACCAAGGCGGACGCCGCCACCCCCGCGTCCGCCGACACCGCAGCCGACACCGCAGCCGACACCCGCCTCGCCCCCGGCACCTCCGACCACCGCCGGATGAGCCTCGCGCTCTTCGCCGCCGGACTCGCCGCCTTCGCGCTCCTCTACTCCACCCAGGCCCTCCTCCCGGCGATCTCCGCCGAGTTCGGCGCGAGCGCCTCGGCCGCCTCCTGGACCGTCTCCGCCGCGACCGGCGCGCTCGCCCTGTGCGTGCTGCCGCTCAGCGCGCTGTCGGAGCGCT
Organism: Streptomyces sp. R302; assembly: GCF_012927245.1. Lineage (GTDB taxonomy): Bacteria > Actinomycetota > Actinomycetes > Streptomycetales > Streptomycetaceae > Streptomyces. The sequence continues at coordinate 712,011 of NZ_JABBGE010000003.1, read as the reverse complement.
TCGGCCGGCGCACGATGATGACCGCCTCCCTGACGGTCGCGGTCGGCGTGGCGCTCCTGGTGCCGTTCGCGCCGAGCCTGGAGGTGCTGATCGCGCTGCGGGCGCTGCAGGGCGCGGCGCTGGCCGGACTGCCGGCCTCGGCGATGGCGTACCTGGCCGAGGAGGTACGGCCCCGGGCACTGATCGGCGCCATCGGCCTCTTCGTCGCGGGCAACTCGATCGGCGGCATGAGCGGCCGGATCGTCACCGGCTGGGTGGCGCAGCTGTGGGGCTGGCGGGCCGGTCTGGCGGCCGTCGGTCTGACCTCGCTGCTGTGCGCGCTCGCCTTCCGTGCGCTGCTGCCGAAGGCCCGCCACTTCACCCCGGGCACGCTGAACCCGAAGGCGCTCGCCGCCACGGTGAAGGGGCACCTGGCGGACCCGCTGCTGATGCGTCTGTACGGGATCGGCGCGCTGTTCATGACGGTCTTCGGGGCCGTGTACACGGTGATCGGCTACCGGCTCACGGAGGCGCCGTTCTCGCTGCCGCAGGGCGTGGTCGGCTCGATCTTCCTGGTCTACCTGGTGGGTACGGTCTCCTCGGCGGCGGCCGGGAAGCTGGTCGGCCGGCTCGGCCGGCGCGGGGCGCTATACCTGGCGGTCTCCACGACCACGGCGGGGCTGCTGCTCTCGCTCTCCGGCTCCCTCGCGGCGGTCCTCGCGGGCCTGGTCCTCATCACGGCCGGCTTCTTCGCGGGCCACGCGGTGGCGTCCTCCGCGGTGAGCCGGACCGCGAAGACGGGCCGCGCCCAGGCCTCGGCGCTGTACCAGTCCGCGTACTACCTGGGCTCCAGCGCGGGCGGCACGCTCGGCGCGGTCGCCTTCCACGCGGGCGGCTGGGCCGGGACCGTCGGCATCGGCCTGGTGGCGGTGCTCGGCGTCGTCTCGATCACCCTGTACGGCTCGCACAGCGCGCGCGTCGAGGCCCGCCGGATCCGTCCGGTGACGGCCTGAGCGCGCCCGTGTGACCGTACGGTCACAGGCCCGGTCCGGGTGCAACCGGCCCGCTCCCCCGACCGTCCCATATTTCAGGACTCTAGGGGGAGTTGACGATCATGAACCGATTCGCGTACCGGGCGGGGAAGAGAGCCGGCATAGCCGCCGGCCTCACCTCGCTGCTCGTGCCGGCCGCCCTCGTGCTGGGCGCCTCGCCGGCCCAGGCCGCGTCGTGCAACGTGACGACGGGGCCGTACCAGAAGCAGGTCGAGAAGTTCCTCGGCCGCACCGTCGACGGACGCCAGTCGTCCGCCGACTGCAAGGCGATCCAGGCCTTCCAGCGCAAGCACGGCATCACCCCGACCGTGGGCTACGCGGGCCCGATCACCTGGCGCACGATGAACACGATGATCCAGCAGAAGGCGGCCGGGAAGAACCCGAACAAGGCCGGCAAGTGCCCGACCAACAAGGGCCGGATCGCCTGCGTGGACCTCACCCGCCAGCTCAGCTGGATCCAGGACGGCTCCCGCCTCAAGTACGGCCCGGTGCCGGTGCGCACCGGCAAGGACGGCACCGAGACCCGTACCGGGTCGAAGAAGATCTACTGGCGGAACATCAACCACTGGTCGACGATCTACCACGTCTCCATGCCGTACTCGCAGTTCTTCGACGGCGGCCAGGCCTTCCACTCGACGACCAAGTCCATGTGGAACCCGCCCGGTTCCGGCGGCTGCGTCAACATGCGGCCGGCCGACGCCAAGGCGTACTGGAACCTCCTGCGCAACGGCGACGACGTCTACGTGTACGGCCGCAAGCCGGGAACGTGACCCGGCTGTCGGCGCGCTGCGGTAGCTTCGCTCTCACCGGTGCCGAACGCCGGCGCCGGTGAGGGGTGAGTGGGGACGCGATGGGTGAGACCGCCGTGGTGACGACCGAGGAACTCGACAAGTACCGGCGCGAGCTGACCGGTTACTGCTACCGGATGCTGGGGTCCTCCTTCGAGGCGGAGGACGCGGTGCAGGACACGATGGTGCGGGCCTGGAAGGCGCTCGACTCCTTCGAGGGGCGGTCGTCGCTGCGGTCCTGGCTCTACCGGATCGCCACCAACGTCTGCCTCGACGCGCTCAACGCGGGGAACAAGCGGGCGCGGCCCATGGACCTGTCCGGGCCGACGCCGGTGGCGCAGGCGCAGCTCGTGAAGCAGCCGGAGATCACCTGGCTGGAGCCGGTCCCGGACGGGCGGGTGCTGCCCACCGCCGGCGACCCGGCGGAGGCGGCGCTGCACCGGGAGACCGTGCGGCTCGCGTTCGTCGCCGCGCTCCAGCACCTGGCGCCGAAGCAGCGGGCCGTGCTGATCCTGCGCGAGGTTCTCGCGTGGAAGGCGGCCGAGGTCGCCGAACTGCTCGACACCTCGGTCGCCTCGGTGAACAGCGCGCTCCAGCGGGCCCGGGCGACCATCGCCGAGCAGGCCCCCGCCGAGTCCGACGCGGCGAACCCGCTCGACGAGGAGCAGCAGGCGCTCCTGGAGCGGTACGTGGCGGCGTTCGAGGGCTACGACATGAAGGCCCTGACCGCGCTCCTCCACGAGGACGCGACCATGACCATGCCGCCGTTCGACCTCTGGCTCCGGGGTCACGACGACATCGTGGGCTGGATGCTGGGCGTCGGCGACGTGTGCCGCGGCTCGAAGCTGGTGCCGACGGTCGCCAACGGCTCGCCGGCCTTCGCGCACTACCACCCGGACCCGGAGGGCGGTTACAGCCCGTGGGCGCTGATCGTCCTGGAGCTGCGGGACGGCAAGGTGGCCGGGATGGACTTCTTCCTGGACACCCCGCGCTGGTTCCCGCTCTTCGACCTGCCGGAGCGGCTGGAGGCGTAGTCCTTCACAGGACCTCGTCGAGGCCGGTGAGGCGGAGCAGGGCCGTGAGCTCGGGCCCTGCTCCCTGGAAGGTCAGCCGGTGGCCGTGGCGGCGGGCGGTGAGCGCGAGCCGGGCCAGGGCGTCGACGGCCGCGAGGCCGTGCGCCCCGGCGTCGACCAGGCACCGCGCCTCCCCCGGCGGCGCGGCGGCCAGCTCGGCGCAGAGCCGGGCGACCTCCTCGCGGGTGGGGCGGGCGGGGAGGCTCATGACGAGGGGCTGACTGGTGTCCACGTGGGGGTGACCGTCGGGACGGGCGGAACTCATCGCGCTAGGCTCGCGATCATGACTTCTCACCCCGTCGAACTGGTGATCTTCGACTGTGACGGCGTTCTGGTCGACAGCGAGCGGCTCTACTGCCGGGTGGACCGGGAGGTCTTCGCGGAGCTGGGCGCCGAGTTCACCGAGGCGGAGGTGGTGGAGCACTTCGTGGGATCCCCGCACGAGATCTGGACGGCCCTCGTGGAGGAGCGCCGGGGCCGCCCGCTGGAGCCGGGCTGGCAGGAGCCGTACCGGGTCCGCTACGAGACGGTGCTGGACGCCGAGCTGACGGCGGTGGAGGGGGTCACGGAGGTCCTGGACGCGCTGGCGGTGCCGTACTGCCTCGCCTCCAACGGCAGCCACGCCGAGATCCGCCGCAACCTGACGCGCACCGGGCTGCTCGACCGCTTCGAAGGCCGCGTCTTCAGCGCCCGCGACGTCGCCCGGGGCAAGCCGGCCCCGGACCTCTTCCTGCACGCCGCGGCCTCGATGGGCGTCCCGCCGGAGCGGTGCGCGGTGGTGGAGGACAGCCCGTACGGCGTCCGCGCGGCGCGGGCGGCGGGGATGCGGGCGTACGGCTACACGGGGGGTCTGACTCCGGCCCACCGTCTGGAGGGGGCGGGAACGGTGGTCTTCGAGGACATGCGGGAGCTGGCGGGGTTGCTGGGGGTCAACTAGCCGATGGGGAAGACGCTGGTGTCGAGCATGAGGTCGAAGGGGGCGGGGAGGTGGATCTCCTCGCCGAACCTCACCTTCTGGAGCTCCTTGTAGACGTCACTCGGCTCCCCGTAGAGCGTGACCGTGGGGCCCGCAGGCCCAAAACGGTCGATGAGGAGGTAGAGCGGCACCTTCGCTTCCGCGTAGGCAGCCGCCTTGTTGAGCCGGTCATAGCTGGCGTTGGACAGCGACGTGACCTCGACGACCAGCTCAGCAGCAGTGAGCGGTGCGGATTCACCGCCTTCCAGCTCGTCCATGATCCGTTCCGGGATGACGAGGAGGTCCGGGACGTACAGGCGCCCCCGCGAGGGGTGGGCGACCCCTTGCGTCTCGTAGACCCCCCAGTCGTCGGGAACCACGGTGTACAGCCTGCGATGAACCTTCTCGACGATGCGGTTATGGGCTGCGGCAGGCGGTGGTGTCACAACAATGATCCCATCGATGATCTCCACCTTGCTGCCCTCAGGCCAGTCCGACTCCTCCCAGAAGCGGACAAGTTCGTCCCAGTGTGGGCCCGGAGCGGGATCGGCGGGGAGTGCACTCATGGCGGTCTCCTTCATCGGTCGTGCCACCGGTCCCAGCATGCCGAACGGGACCGGCGCAGGTCCACCGGTCCCGTTCGCCCGAAAGGGCCACTGGCACATGCCGCGCAGGCTTTAGGCGATGCGGTCCAGGACGATCGGGGTCGGCTGGAAGTCCGTGCCCTCGGGGGCGATGTCCCAGGCGGCGTCCAGGGACTTCAGGGCGTAGTCGAACTTCTCCGGCGTGTCCGTGTGGAGGGTGAGGAGCGGCTGGCCGGCGGTGACCGTGTCGCCGGGCTTGGCGTGGAGTTCGACGCCCGCGCCCGCCTGCACCGGGTCCTCCTTGCGGGCGCGGCCGGCGCCGAGGCGCCAGGCGGCGATGCCGATGTCGTACGCGTCGAGGCGGGTCAGGACGCCGGAGGCGGGGGCCGTGACGACGTGCTGCTCGCGGGCGACCGGGAGGGCCGCGTCCGGGTCGCCGCCCTGCGCCGCGATCATCCGGCGCCAGTGGTCCATCGCGGAGCCGTCCTTGAGGGCCTTCGCCGGGTCGGCGTCCTTGATGCCGGCCGCGGCGAGCATCTCGGCGGCGAGGGCGACCGTCAGGTCGACGACGTCCTTCGGGCCGCCGCCGGCGAGGACCTCGACGGACTCGCGGACCTCCAGGGCGTTGCCGGCCGTCAGGCCGAGCGGGGTCGACATGTCGGTGAGGAGCGCGACCGTCTTCACGCCGCTGTCGGTGCCGAGCGCGACCATGGTGGAGGCCAGCTCGCGGGCGTCCTCGATGGTCTTCATGAAGGCGCCGGTGCCGACCTTGACGTCGAGGACGAGGGAGCCGGTGCCCTCGGCGATCTTCTTCGACATGATGGAGCTGGCGATGAGCGGGATCGCCTCGACCGTGCCGGTCACGTCGCGGAGCGCGTACAGCTTCTTGTCCGCGGGGGCCAGGCCGTCGCCCGCCGCGCAGATGACCGCGCCGGTGGTGTCGAGGACGTGCAGCATCTCCTCGTTGGAGAGCAGGGCGCGCCAGCCGGGGATGGACTCCAGCTTGTCGAGGGTGCCGCCGGTGTGGCCGAGGCCGCGGCCGGAGAGCTGCGGGACGGCCGCGCCGCAGGCGGCGACGAGCGGGGCGAGCGGGAGGGTGATCTTGTCGCCGACGCCGCCGGTGGAGTGCTTGTCGGCGGTCGGGCGGGAGAGCGCGTCGAAGTTCATGCGCTCGCCGGAGGCGATCATGGCCGCCGTCCAGCGGGCGATCTCGTCGCGGTTCATGCCGTTGAGCAGGATGGCCATCGCCAGGGCGGACATCTGCTCGTCGGCGACCGCGCCCCGGGTGTAGGCGTCGATGACCCAGTCGATCTGCTCGGGGCTCAGCTCGCCCTTGTCCCGCTTGGTGCGGATGACGGAGATGACGTCCATGTCGTGGTGCCTCTTTCTACGCGCATAGAGGGGGGTACGGAAGGAGCGGCCCTTCCATCGTGCCGGAAGGGCCGCTCCGGTGTGCTACTTGGCGAGGTGGCCGGGGCCGAACGCCTGCGGCAGCATCTCCGCCAGGGTGAGGAACCCGGCGGGCGTCTCCAGGACGAGCTCGGGACCGCCGAACTCGTACAGGAGCTGCCGGCACCGGCCGCAGGGGACGAGCGACTCGCCCCGGCCGTCCACGCAGACGAAGTGGGTGAGCCGGCCGCCGCCGGTGGCCTGGAGCTGCGAGACCAGGCCGCACTCGGCGCAGAGGCCGAGCCCGAAGGAGGCGTTCTCGACGTTGCAGCCGGAGACCGTCCGGCCGTCGTCGACGCGGGCGGCCGCGCCGACCGGGAAGCCCGAGTACGGGGCGTAGGCGCGGGCCATCGCGGCCCGGGCCTCCACCCGCAGGGCCTCCCAGTCGGGCTCGCCGGCGGGCGTCGTCACTTGCCCTGGCCCTTCCGGTACGGCAGGCCGTCCGCCTTCGGCATCCTCAGCCGCTGTGCCGACAGGGCGAGCACGAGCAGGGTGGTGACGTACGGGGCGGCGTCGACGAACTGGCTCGGGACCTCGTCGGTGAACGCGTACCAGAGGAAGAAGCCGACCGCGAAGACGGCGGAGACCACGGCGGGCACGTACCGCTTCTTGTACAGCTGCCAGGCGGCGGCGAGCACGAGGAGGATCGCGACGAGCAGCAGCAGCGCGTGGACGTTCTCGGCGCCACCGCGGATCTTGAGGCTGTCGGTGAAGCCGAAGAGGCCCGCGCCGAGCGCCATGCCGCCGGGCATCCAGTTGCCGAAGATCATCGCGGCGAGACCGATGTAACCGCGGCCGCCGGTCTGGCCCTCCTGGTAGATGCCGGTGGAGACGATCGCCAGGAACGCGCCGCCGAGACCGGCGAGGGCGCCGGAGATGACGACCGCGATGTACTTGTACTTGTAGACGTTGACGCCGAGGGACTCGGCGGCGACCGGGTTCTCGCCGCAGGAGCGGAGCCGCAGGCCGAAGGCCGTGCGCCACAGCACCCACCAGGTGGCCGGGATCAGCAGGATCGCGACGATGGTCAGCAGCGACAGCTCGGTGACCAGGCCGCCGAGGATGCCGGCCAGGTCGGAGATCAGGAACCAGTGCTTCTGCTGGAGGTCGGCCAGCCAGTCGGACAGCCCCGGGATGGTGATGTCCGTGATCGGGTCGATGCGCGGGGACTGCTTGGAGGAGCCGCCCTCGGCCTCGCCGAACGTGAAGTTCGACAGGTACATCGTGAAGCCGGCCGCGAGGATGTTGATCGCCACACCGGAGACGATGTGGTTCACGTTGAACGTGACCGTGATGATCGCGTGCAGCAGACCGCCGAGCGCGCCGCCGAGCAGACCGAGCAGGACGCCCGCCCAGGGGCCCCACTGGTAGCCGGCCCAGGCACCGAACCAGGTGCCGAGGATCATCATGCCTTCGAGGCCGATGTTGACCACGCCCGCGCGCTCGGCCCACAGGCCGCCGAGGCCTGCCATGCCGATCGGGACGGCGAGCCGGAGCGCACCGGAGACCTGGCCGACGGAGGTCAGGTCGTTCGCGCCGGAGACGACGCGGACGAGGGAGAAGAGGACAAGGCCGGCCGCGACGATCAGCAGGATCCACGGCCAGGTGAGCTTGCGGCGCCCGGTCTTCTTCGGTGCGGCGCTCGGCTTGGCGGCGGTGGCGGTGCTCATGCCGAGACCTCCTTGTCGGTCTTGAGGGCACCACCGGCGGCGAGCTCCTCGCCGACCTTCTGCTGCTGGCGGCGGGTGCCGTAACGGCGGACGAGTTCGTAGGAGACGACCACGGCGATCACGATGATGCCCTGCATGATCTGCGTGATCTCCTTCGGGTAGCCGTAGACGTCGAGGTTCGAGGACGCCTTGTCGAGGAACGCGAAGAGCAGGGCCGCGAAGAGGATGCCGACCGGGTTGTTGCGGCCGAGGAGCGCGATCGTGATCGCGGTGAAGCCGACGCCGACCGGGAAGGAGAGGCTGTACGTGTGGGTGTCGCCGAGCAGCGTCGGCATGCCGGAGAGGCCGGCGAGACCACCGGAGATGAGCATCGAGGTGAGGATCATCCGCTTGGCGTCGACGCCGCTGGCCTGGGCCGCCGACTCGCTCTCGCCGGTGGCGCGCAGGTCGAAGCCGAAGCGGGTGCGGTTGAGGACGAACCAGTACACGACGCCGAGGGCGAGGGCGACGAAGGTGAAGCCGTAGATCTCGCCGTTGCCCTGGCCCATGTCGATGCCGGGGAACCAGCCGGACTCGGCGATCTCACCGGTGGTGAGGTCGTTGGAGCCCTCCGGCTGGACGCCGAAGTTGGCCGGCAGGATCAGCCAGGCGATCAGGGAGGTCGCGATGGCGTTCAGCATGATCGTCGAGACGACCTCGGAGACGCCGCGGGTGGTCTTCAGGATGCCGGCGATGCCGGCCCAGAAGGCACCGGTGAGGATCGCGACGACCACGATCAGCAGGATGTGCAGCGGGCCGGGCAGCTCGACCGCGGCGCCGACCACGGCCGAGACCATCGCGGCGAGGCGGTACTGGCCGTCGACGCCGATGTTGAAGAGGTTCATCCGGAAGCCGATGGCGACGGCCAGGGCTGCCAGGTAGTAGATCCCCGTCTGGTTGACGATCAGGACCTGGATGTCCGAGTAGCCGGTGTTGTCGATCATCAGCCGGATCGGCTCGATCGGGTCGAGACCCGTCGCGAGCAGCACCAGCATGGTGAGCACGAACGAGGTGACGAGCGCGAGCACCGGGCCGGCGGCCCCGATGATCAGCTTGTCCTTGTCGATCTTCATCATCGGGCGTCACCGTCTTCGGACTGCTCGGACTGCTCGGGCTGCTCTTCGCCGCCTTCGAGGTGGCCGCTGGCCGCGCCGGTCATGGCGGAGCCCAGCTGCTCGGGGGTGATGGTGGCGGGGTCCGCGTCCGCGACGAGCTTGCCGCGGTACATGACCCGGAGGGTGTCGGAGAGGCCGATCAGCTCGTCGAGGTCGGCGGAGATCAGCAGGACGGCCAGGCCCTCGCGGCGGGCTTCCCGGATCGCGTCCCAGATCTGCGCCTGCGCGCCGACGTCCACACCGCGGGTGGGGTGGGCGGCGATCAGGAACTTGGGGTTGTGGCTCATCTCGCGGCCGACGATCAGCTTCTGCTGGTTGCCGCCGGAGAGGGAGGCCGCGGTCACGTCGATGCCCGGGGTGCGGACGTCGTACTCGCGGACGATCCGCTCGGTGTCCTGGCGGGCGGCCTTCGGGTCGAGGATGCCGCGCTTGGAGTTGGGCGCCTCGGTGACGTGGCCGAGGATCCGGTTCTCCCAGAGCGGGGCCTCCAGGAGCAGGCCGTGGCGGTGGCGGTCCTCGGGGATGTAGCCGATGCCGCCCTCGCGGCGCTTGCGCACCGGGAGCGCCGAGATGTCCGCGCCGTCCAGGCTGATGGCGCCGGCGTCGGGCGAGCGCAGGCCCATCAGGGCCTCGATCAGCTCCGTCTGGCCGTTGCCCTCCACGCCCGCGATGCCGAGGATCTCGCCCTTGTGGATGGTGAGCGAGATGTCGTCGAGGAGCTTGCGGCCGACCGCGACCTCCTCGTGCACCGTCACGGCGGCGGCCGGGTCGGCGGGGGCGGCGGTGGTCAGCGGGGCGCCGGTGCCGCCGGACTCCAGCAGGGTCAGGTTCTTCACCTGGAGCATGGCGACGTCGGTGACGGTCGACTCGCGGGTCTCCGGGGAGGGCAGCTCGCTGCCGACCATCAGCTCGGCGAGCTGCTTGGTGGTGGCGGTCCTGGGGTCGGCGGTGCCGACGGTGGTGCCGCGCCGGATGACGGTGATGTCGTCGGCGACCTTCAGGACCTCGCCCAGCTTGTGCGAGATGAAGATGACGGTGAGGCCCTCGGCCTTGAGCTCGCGCAGGTTGTCGAAGAGCGCGTCGACCTCCTGCGGGACGAGCACGGCGGTCGGCTCGTCGAGGATGAGGATCTTGGCACCGCGGTAGAGCACCTTGAGGATCTCGACGCGCTGCCGGTCGGCGACACCGAGGTCCTCGACGAGGGCGTCGGGGCGGACACCGAGGCCGTACGCGTCGGAGATCTCCTGGATCTTCCTGCGGGCCTTGGCGCCGATCCCGTACAGCTTCTCGCCGCCGAGGACGACGTTCTCCAGGACGGTGAGGTTGTCGGCGAGCATGAAGTGCTGGTGCACCATGCCGATGCCGCGCGCGATGGCGTCACCGGGGCTGGAGAAGCTGACCTGCTCCCCGTCGATGGCGATGGTGCCCTCGTCCGGCTTCTGCATGCCGTAGAGGATCTTCATGAGGGTCGACTTGCCGGCGCCGTTCTCGCCGATCAGAGCATGGACCGTGCCCTTGCGGACGGTGATCGCGATGTCCTTGTTGGCGACGACGCCGGGGAAGCGCTTGGTGATGCCGTGGAGTTCCACGGCAGGGGGGCTGGACGCGTTGATGACGCACTCTCCTTGGCCGAAAGGAGTGGGAGCGGAGGGCAGGGCGGGGCGAAGTTATCGTGCCGGTGCGACATCTACACGCGTAGCGCTGCCGGAAAGTGAAAACCCGTACGGGAATGGGCCCGGGGCCCGGTCCTGGTGGGAGTCCCACCGGGGCCGGGCCCGCGGGCAACTGGTCGTGCCGCGCGCCTTACGGGGCGGTCTTGACCGTGATCTTGCCGTCGATGATGTCCTGCTTCGCCTTGTTGACCGCGGCGATGAGGTCCGTCATCTCCTTGTACTTCGGGTTCGAGTCGGCCAGGCCGACACCGTCGGTGGCGAGGCCGTAGCGGACCTCACCGGTCTGCGGCTTGCCGTCCTCGACCGACTTGATCAGGTTGTAGACGGAGTCGGAGACGTCCTTGGTGACCGAGGTCAGGATCGAGTCCTTGTACGCGGCGAGACCGGCCTGGTTGTACTGGTCGGAGTCGACGCCGATGGACCACTTGCCGGCCTTGGAGGCGGCCTCGATCGCACCGGAGCCGGCGAGACCGGCGGCGGCGTAGATGACGTCGGCGCCCTTGTCGAGCTGGCCCTGGGCGGCGGCCTTGCCGAGGTCGGGCTTGGCGAAGCCGTCGAAGTTCGGCGGCTGGGTCAGGTACTGGGTGAGCACCTTCGCCTTGGGGTTGGTGTCCTTGACGCCCTGGACGTAGCCCGCCTCGAACTTCTTGATCAGCGGGACCTCGACACCGCCGATGAAGCCGACCGTGCCGGACTTGGACGCCTTGGCGGCGGCGACGCCGGCCAGGTAGGAGCCCTGCTCCTCGTTGAAGACGAGGTTGGCGATGTTCTCGCCGGTCACCGAGGTGTCGTCGATGATGCCGAAGGTCGTCTTCGGGAACTGCGCCGCGACCTTCTTGATGGCCGGGGCGTAGGCGAAGCCGACGCCGATGACCGGGTTGTTGCCGGCGCGGGCCAGCGAGGTGAGGCGCTGCACCTTGTCGGCGTCGCTCTCACCGGAGGACGGCTCGGCCTCGGCGCCCTTGACGCCGAGGTCGTCCTCGGCCTTCTTCAGACCCGCGTAGGCGGCGTCGTTGAAGGACTGGTCGCCGCGGCCGCCGATGTCGTACGCGATGGCGGCCTTGGCCGTCGAGTCGGAGGTCGAGTTACCGGAGCCGCCCTCGGAAGAGGACTTGCCACAGGCGGTGACGGAAAGCGCGAGCGCCGCGGAGGCGATGCCCACGGTGGTGATCCTGGTGATCCGGCGCAAGAGGAGGGTCCCTTCAAGACTGACCGAAAGCGCCTCTTCCGGCGCTGGCTTTGCGGCGATCGTAACGCGCGTAGATGTCAGTTAAAGACCCGTTCATGAGTCGTTACCGTATCGACGCGAACCCACGGGCCACAGTACCCGTACACGCTTCGCGATCAAGGCGCAACCCCGTGTCATCAGCCGAGATGAAGACGCCGCCCCCTCGCCTGGCGGGAGGGGGCGGCGCGGGGGCGTACCGGTGTCAGCGGGTGCCGTCGCCGTCGATGAGGGCGGCGGCGGTGAAGAGCTCCACGGCGGTCTGGACGCACCGCTCGTCGACGTCGAAGTCGCCCGCGTGCAGGTCGCGGACGTGGGGGTCGCCGGGGGTGCGGACGCCGAGCCGGGCCATCGCGCCGGGCACGTGCTCCAGGTACCAGGAGAAGTCCTCGCCGCCGAGGCTCTGCTCGGTGTCCTCGACCGAGTCGAGGCCGCGACGGGCGGTCATGGCGTCCCGGAGCAGCTCCACGACGACCGGGTCGTTGACGACCGGGGGGACGCCGCGGACGTAGTTCACGGTGGACTTGGCCCGGTGCAGGGCGGCGATCTCGTCGACGGCGGCGTGCACCAGGTCGGGCGCGTCGTGCCAGGCGGGCAGGTCGAGGCAGCGGACGGTGCCGGAGAGCTCGGCGTGCTGCGGGATGACGTTGGGCGCGTGACCGGCCTCGATCCGGCCCCAGGTGACGGAGAGTCCGGAGCGGGCGTCGACCCGGCGGGCGAGGACGGCGGGCACGTCGGTGGCGATCCGGGCGGCGGCGGTCACCAGGTCGGTGGTGAGGTGCGGGCGGGCGGTGTGGCCGCCGGGGCCGTCGAGGGTGATCTCCAGGCGGTCGCAGGCGGAGGTGATGGGGCCGGTGCGGATGCCGATCTTCCCGACGTCGACCTTCGGGTCGCAGTGGACGGCGATGATCCGGCCGACGCCGTCGAGGACGCCGGCCGCGACCGCGTCGGCCGCGCCGCCGGGCAGCACCTCCTCGGCGGGCTGGAAGATCAGCCGCACCGGGCGCGGCAGCCGGCCCTCGCGCGCCAGCTCGGCGAGGACGAGCCCGGCGCCGAGGACGGTGGTGGTGTGCACGTCGTGGCCGCAGGCGTGGGCGCGGTTGGGGACGGTGGAGCGGTACGCGACGGTCTTGGCGTCCGGGATCGGCAGGGCGTCGAGGTCGGCGCGGACGGCGAGCATGGGGCGCCCGCCGTCCCAGCTGCCGATGTCACAGGTGAGCCCCGTGCCGCCCGGGAGGACGCGCGGCGCCAGGCCGGCCGCCTCCAGGCGGGCCTTGAGCGCGGCGGTGGTACGGAACTCCTGGTTGCCGAGCTCGGGGTGCATGTGCAAGTCCCTGCGGAAGGCGACGAGTTCGCCGCGCAGGGAGGAAGACAGCGTTCCGGGCAGGGTGACGGATCCGGGCTCACGGGACTTCAACTGGTTCACCCTTTGAAGCGTAGGCCCATCCGGTGATCAACTGCCTGTCGATCTCGAAAAGTTCAGCCCGTTAGGGTAAAGAATCTCGGTTTACCGTGCATGGGACACACTCCGTATGGGTATGGTCACCCGAATTCGAGCCGGTCGACCGCGGAGGCGTTCCGCGGAGTGAGCCGGTCCGCCCCCGACGCCGTGCCGGCGACGCCCGCGAGGAAGCCCCGTGCCCGCGGCGAGGCGGTGGCTTTCAGCCACTCGGGGGCGATCTCGCAGACCGCGACCTTCACCCCGGTGCCCGCCAGGGCGAGCGGCAGGGTGTGCACGACGGTGGACGGGAAGCTGACGATGGTGGCGCCGATCGGGCCGCGCCGGGCGATCAGCTCCAGCGGCAGGTCCGGGCGGACCACCTGGAGCCCGGTCTCGACCGCGATCCGGTGCAGCTTCTCCGGGGTCTCGCGGCGGTGCGCGAAGTAGCGGGTGGCGCCGTGGGCGCGGGCGAGCTGCCCGACGACCCGCAGATAGTGGTCCGCGTCGATCACGCCGGTCTCGACGAGCGAGGTGCCCACGAGGTCGGCGCCGCCGGTGAGCGGCGGCGGGCCGAAGCGCTCCCGCGTCCACGCGTAGGCGTTCTCGGTGACCTCGGTGCCGGGCGGCGCCTGCACGGGCAGCGAGGTGAAGATCTCGACGGTCCTGCCGGGGCCGGGGGCGAGCCGGCGCCGGGCCAGCGAGGTGACCGGGGCGAGCAGCAGCTCGCGCGGCCCCATGTCGCCCTTGCGGTGCCAGCGGACGAGCCGCTCCCCGCCCGCGAGCTGGGCGGCGAACTCCATGGTCGCGGTGCCGTCGTCGACGACCGTGACGTGCCGGGGCCCGAAGAGCGTCAGCAGCAGCTGGACGTAACGGGAGAAGGGGTCGCCGACGATCACGCGCTCGGCGGCGCGCAGCGGCCCGCCCAGCTCCCGCAGGGTGCGGACCAGCGCGCCGCGGCCGGCCCGCGCCTCCTGCCAGTGCACCTCGAAGCCCTCGTCCCGGGCGAGCTGGGCCATCCGGCGCAGCTGGCCGCGCGACATGGGGTCGGTCGGCGAGAGGACGACGATCCTGAGGCCGTCGGGGGTGCTGAGGCCGTCAGAGGTGCTGGGGGTGTCCGGAGTACCCGGAGTGCTGGGGGTGCCGGGGGTGCCGGGGGCGCCCGGGGTGCCGGGGGCGCCCGGGGTGCCGGGGGCGCCCGGGGTGCCCGGAGTGCCGGGAGTACCCGGGGTGTCCGGAGTGCCGGGAGTACCCGGAGTACCCGGAGTGCCCGGAGTGCCGGGGTCCGGCGCCGGTGCCTGAGCGGCATCCGGCGCCGGGACGGGAGGGGGCGCGGCGGCGGGGACGGTTCCCCGGCCGCGCGCGTGCGCCCACTCCAGGACGTTCAGGAGCTGGACGGGGCTCTCGACGAACGCCAGGCGGCCGGTCATGCGGAGACGGGCTCCAGGACGCGGCGGAGCTTCTTCATCGGGCCGAGCTCCGACTCGTACACCTTCTTCACGCCGTCGCCGAGGGCGGTCTCGATGGTGCGGATGTCGCGGACGAGGCGCTCCAGGCCCTGCGGCTCGACGGAGGCGGCCTGGTCCGAGCCCCACATGGCGCGGTCGAGGGTGATGTGGCGCTCGACGAAGGCGGCGCCGAGGGCGACGGCGGCGAGGGTGGTCTGCAGGCCGGTCTCGTGGCCGGAGTAGCCGATCGGGACGTTCGGGTACTCCTCCTGGAGCGTCTGGATGACGCGCAGGTTCAACTCCTCGGCCTTGGCCGGGTAGGTGGAAGTGGCGTGGCAGAGCAGGATGTTGTCGCTGCCCAGGACCTCGACCGCGTGGCGGATCTGCTTCGGCGTCGACATGCCGGTGGAGAGGATGACGGTGCGGCCGGTGGCGCGCAGCTCGCGCAGCAGCTCGTCGTCGGTGAGGGAGGCGGAGGCGACCTTGTGGGCGGGGACGTCGAACTTCTCCAGGAAGGCGACGGCCTCGGTGTCCCACGGGGAGGCGAACCAGTCGATGCCGCGCTTCCTGCAGTGCTCGTCGATCTGGCGGTACTCGTCCTCGCCGAACTCGACGCGGTGGCGGTAGTCGATATACGTCATCCGGCCCCAGGGGGTGTCGCGCTCGATGTCCCACTGGTCGCGCGGGGTGCAGATCTCCGGGGTGCGCTTCTGGAACTTGACGGCGTCGCAGCCGGCCTCGGCGGCCACGTCGATCAGCTTGAAGGCGTTCTCCAGATCGCCGTTGTGGTTGATGCCGATCTCGCCGCAGATGTAGACGGGCCGACCGGGGCCGGCGGTCTTCGGGCCGAGGGTGCGCAGGCGGGAGTTCATGGTGGTGCTTCCTTCAGTTCGGGAAAGGGGTGGGGGTGTTCAGCTCGGGTCCGAGGAGCCAGGCGGCGATCTCGCGGATCGCTCCGAAGCCGCCCGGGGTGGCGGTGACCGCGCGGGCCGCGGCCCGGACGGAGTCGTGGGCGCTGCCCACCGCGACGGGCCAGCCGACGAGGTGGAAGCAGGGCAGGTCGTTGACGTCGTTGCCGGCGTAGAGGACGCGCGCCGGGTCGATCCCCTCGGCCTCGCACCACTCCTTGAGGGCGAGGTCCTTGCGGTCGATCCCGTGCAGGACGGGGATCTTCAGCTTCCGGGCGCGGGCGGCGACGACGGGGTTCTGTTCGGTGGAGAGGATGAGGACGGGCAGTCCGGCGCGGCGCAGGGCCGCGATGCCGAGGCCGTCGCCGCGGTGGGCGGAGACGAACTCCCGGCCCTCCGCGTCGAGGTGGACCCGGTCGTCGGTCTGGGTGCCGTCGAAGTCGAGGACGACCGCGTCGACGTCGGCGAAGGCCGGGGTGGCCGGCTCGTCGAGGAGCGGCGCGAGGGCCTTGGCACGGGCCAGGTCGTGCGGGTCGTCGATCTCCAGGACGCGGGCCGGGTCGGTGACGACGAGCGCGGTGCGGCCGAAGAAGCGGTGGCCGTGGGTACGGAACCCGGACGCGTCCATCGCGTAGACGGCGCCGGTCTCCAGGTACTCGGCCTCGCGGTCCTGGCGGCGCGGGCGGTGCGCCTTGTCGTGGTTGACGCCGGTGGCGCCGTCCTCCGTCTCCTTCCACAGGAAGCCGTGCGAGGGGGCCGCCGTGAAGGCGGTGTCGGCCTCCCCGTCGACGATCCGGGCGACGGCCGCGGCGACCTCGTCGGAGGTCAGGAAGGGGCTGGTGCACTGGACGAGGAGGACCACGTCGGCGGTGCGGCCCGCGCCGGCCTCGAAGGCGTCCAGGGCGTGCAGGACGGCGGACTCGCTGGTGGCGGTGTCGCCCGCGATCGCGGCCGGGCGCTGGACGGCCTCGGCGCCGAAGGAGCGGGCGGCGGAGGCGATGGCGTGGTCGTCGGTGGAGACGACGACGTCGGTGACGCCGACCGCGCCGAGGCAGGCCCGGACGGCCCGGCCGACCAGCGGGATCCCGGCGACCGGGGCGAGGTTCTTGGCGGGGACGCCCTTGGAGCCGCCCCGCGCGGGGATGACGGCGAGCACGGTGGGGCTCGGCTTCTTCGTGGGCATCACAGTTCTCCCAGGCGTCGGACGACGGGGGCCACGCGCTGCACGCCGTGGCGGTAGGCGCCGCGCGCCGCCTCGCGGACGATCCGGCGCAGCCCGCTGTCGCGGGCCGGGGGCGCGGTGACGTCCAGGCGGTGGCGGGCGAGGATCCCCGGCAGGTAGCCGGGGGCCGTCTCGGCGGTGTAGTAGGGGCTGATCGGGGGGAGTCCGGGCAGCGCGAGCAGCTCCGCGACCCGCGCGCGGGCGGCGTCGAAGGCGGAGTCGTACGAACCGTCCGACGCCACTCCCTGGCGGGCCAGCCACTCCTCGTCCGGCTCGGGGGCGTGCCCCGCGTCGAGCCGGTCGAAGGAGGTGAGGAGCCCGGAGCCGATGAAGTGGTGGTTGCCGTTCACCTCGCGGACCCCGCAGTCGGTCAGGATCGCGGTGGGGATGCGGCGGTGCAGGGCCTCCAGGGCGGCCGTGGAGGAGACGGTGACCAGCAGGTCGGTGCGGTCCAGGACCTCGCCCATGTGCCCGTACACCAGACGGAAGTTGGCGGGCGGGTCGAGGTCGCGGACCAGCCGCTGGTACGGGTGCTCCTCCAGGTGCGTGGTGTGCTCGCCGGGCTTGGAGCGGAGCTTGAGGAGGACCTCGCGCTCCGGGTGCAGCCGGGCGTGCCGGACCAGGCGCTCCAGGACGTACGCCCGTTCGTTCCGGGTGACCGGGACGGACGGCTGGGCGGCGAACACCAGGGTGTCGCGACCCTCCTCGCGGCGGTGCGGGGCGCCGCCGAGGAACGGCAGGGCGGCCTCGACGACCGACTCGGCACCCGCGCCGACCCCTTCGTACACGGCGCGGAAACGTTCCGCGTCGTGACGGGAGTTGGCGAGGACCACGTCGGCGCCGTGGCGCAGGAGCAGGCCGTCGGCCAGCTTCTCGTAGACGACCCCGACATAGCCGGTGACGATCACCGGCCGGCGGTCGAGACCGAGGTCGGCGAGGCCCTGGAGGACGGCCCGGACGGTGCCGCCGACCAGTGCGAGGACCACGACGTCGTACCGCTCGCCGCGCGCCTCCGCGTCCCGCACCTCGCGCAGGAACTCGGCGCCGGTCACCTCGCGCGGGGCGGCCGTGGAGGCGCCCGTCTCGGCGAGCTGGCGGGCGGTGGGGGTGGCCCGGCCGCGGAGGACGAAACCGGTCGGCTCCGGTGCGGAGCCTGCGGAACCTGAGGCGTCCGCCGGGGTGATGCGGCGCGCGGTGAGCGCACCCCATTTCCACCGGGTGTCGGAATCCGCGAGTACGGCGACCCGTACCGCTTCACTGGAACTTTCTGGCACGTCGAGGACGCTAGAAGTCCATTCCGGTCGGCGGCCCAACTGGGCCACAACAAACGGTGAACAGCACCTCTCCGTGAACTGAAGCGGCCCGGGATTCAGCCGTTGGACGGCCCGAAATCCCCTCGGGTAAAGGCGGTTAATCAGCCCGCCGCTTCGTGTTCACCGAAAATCCCCCGGACGGTCGGCGAAGCGGCCGGGGCGGCGCCTAGCGTCGGCCGCGTGGTCAAGCTCTCCGTCGTCGTGCCGTTCTTCAACGTGCAGACATACGCCCCCGACACCCTCGCCGGTCTGCGCGCCAACGCCCGCGAGGACGTCGAGTTCCTCCTCGTCGACGACTGCTCGTCCGACGACACCCCCGACATCCTCGAACGGGCCGCCCGGACCCTGCCCGGCGCCGTCCTGATCCGGCACGAGCGGAACGAGGGCCTGGCGACCGCCCGCAACACCGGTCTGGACGCGGCCCGCGGCGAGTACATCGCCTTCCTCGACGGGGACGACTGGCTCTCCCCCGGCTACTACGGGCGGCTCCTCGCCGCCGCCGAAGGCCTCGGCTGCGACTTCCTGCGCACCGACCACACCTCCGTCAGCGGCCGCGCCCGCTCGGTCCGCCGGGTGCCCGTGCCCCGCCGGGGCGAGGTCCTCGACCCGCGCGAGGCGATCCTCCCCGCCCACCGCACCACCTCCGTCGACTACCCCTTCGCCTGGGCCGGGATCTACCACCGCCGGCTGCTCGACCAGGGCCTGCTGCACTTCCCGCACGGGCTGCGCACCGCCGAGGACCGGCCCTGGATCTGGCGGCTGCACCGCGAGGCGAAATCGTTCGCCGCCATAGGTGAACTCGGCGTCTTCTACCGGCGCGGAGTGGCGACTTCCCTCACCCAGATCGGCGACGTCCGGCAATTGGATTTCATCCGCGCCTTCGACCAGGTCGTCGAGGAGACCGCGAAGGACAAGGACGCCGAACGCTTTCTCCCGAAAGCCGTCCGCACCTATTGCGCGGTGATCGCCCACCACGTCGGCTCCATCGAGAAGTTCGAGCCCGACGTGGCCCGGCAGCTGAAGGCGATGAGCGCGGGCGCGCTGCGCCGCATGCCGCAGGACGTCCTCGACGCGGCGCTGACCGCGATGGGCGGCGACCGGGCCGCCGTCCTGCGCAAGCTGCGCCGCCGGCGGCCCGCACCGCCGCCGCCGGCCCCGCCGGGCGGCCGGCCTCCCGCGACCGGCCCGAACCCCTCGGAGGTGGCCGCGTGAGCACGGCCCGTACGACCCAGATCCTCGCCGCGTCCACCCTGTACGGCGCGGTCACCCTGGCCGCCGCCATAGACAGCGGCTGCTTCGGCGCCGCCGCGCGGCGGATCCTCCTCGTCACGAACAACGCGCCCATCCCGGAGACCACCCCCGCCTTCACCGAGGCCGAGGGCTTCGACCGGATCCGCGGCCGCTTCGACGAGGTGATCTCCTGGAACGAGACCATCTCCCCGCTCCACCCCGGCGGTTGGACCCCGCGCGGCCAGGACGTGCCGATGCTCCAGCGCCACCTCCACAAGGCGTGGAGGCTCGGCGACGACCGGATCGAACTCGTCCTGGAGTCCATCCAGGTCACCCCGGCGCTCGCCGTCGCCACCCTCCTCCCGGAGGCGGCGATCACCGTCTACGCGGACGGCCTGATGAGCTACGGCCCCACCCGCAACAAGATCGACCCGCTGATCGGCGGCCGCGCCGCCCGCCTCCTCCACCTCGACCTGGTGCCGGGGCTGCGGCCGCTGCTGCTCGGCGAGTTCGGCGCGGTGCCGGAGACCGTACCGGTGGAGGCCTTCACCCAGGCCGTCGAGGAACTCGCCGGCACCGACGCGCCCGCCGGCGACGGCGAGGGCCCCGCCCTCCTCCTCGGCCAGTACCTCGCCGCGATCAACCTGATGACGGCCGCCGAGGAGGAGGAGCTGCACCTGAGCATGGTGCGCGGCGCGGTCGCCCGCGGCCACCGGCGGCTCGTCTTCAAGCCGCACCCCAACGCCCCCGACTCCTGGACGGCCTCGCTCACGGAGGAGGCGGCCCGGCTCGGCGCCGCGCTGACCGTCGAGACCCGCCCGGTCCTCGCCGAGGTGCTCTACCGCGAGCTGCGGCCCGCGCTGGTCGCCGGCTGCTTCTCCACGGCGCTGATGACCGCACGCACCTTCTACGGCCTGCCGGTCGCCCGGGTCGGCACCCGGGAGCTCCTCCAGCGGCTCACCCCGTTCCAGAACAGCAACCGGATCCCGCTGACCGTCGTCGACGCGGTCCTGCCGCCGCTGGTGCCGGGCCCGGACGACGAGGAGCCGGTGACGGACGCCGCCCGCCTCGACGACCTGGTCGCCGCCGTCGGCTTCGCGATGCAGCCGAACATAAGGGCCGACCTGCGGGAGGCGGCGGTACGCCACCTGTCCGGGCCGTACGCCGAGCGCACCCGGCACCACTTCACCCGCCGCCGGCTCACCGTCCTCGACCTCCCGGGCGGCCTCCCGGTCCCCCGCCACCCGAGGGTCCGCCGCCTGGCCCGCCGGGCCCTGCGCCTGCGCAAGGCCCTGAAGAAGTAGCCCGTCGAGACCGGGCCCGGGACCGGTGCGGCGGTCCCGGGCCTCCGCCGTCACGGGCGGCTGATCGGCTCCTGGATCTCGGTCACCCACCCGGCCGGGTCCTCCGGGCACTCCAGGTACAGCTCACGGGAGAAGCCGGCCGACGCGTACCCGTTGGTGTCGATCCAGGCGGCGAGGGTCTGCGAGGTGGCGAGGACGTCGTCCATCGACCCCCGGTGGACCACGGTCGCGGCCTCCTCGATCCCCGGCAGCACGTGCACACGCACCCCCTCGGCCTCGGCGCCCTCGGGCACGGTCATGCCGGCGTGCACGACGACCGAGCCGTCGCCCTTCCCGGCGTCCTCGTAGTACGCGACCCCCGGCCCGAACCCGGTGACCCCGGCGGCCTCCAGGCGGCCGCACAGCTCCTCGTACAGCGGCCCGATGACGGGCGTGATGGCCTCCGGCTCGAACCCGGCGGCGACCGCGCTCAGCTCGGCGATCCGGACGGCCGGGATCTTCTTGACGACGACGTCCTGCGTGGACATGCGTCCCTCGCTCTCGATGGCTCGGAGCCGCGCACCGACCTGGGCGAGCCGCGCCCGCGCCGCCTCCAGGGCGGCCTCCAGTTCGGCCTGCCGCAGCCGCAGCATCCCCCGCAGCTCCTCCGCGCCGATCTCGTCGCCGAGGATGGCCCCCACCTGTTCCAGCGTGAAGCCGAGGTCCTTGAGCGCGATGACGCGATTGAGCCGCGCGAGCTGCTCCGCGGTGTAGAAGCGGTAGCCGCTGTGCGGGTCGACGTGGGCCGGGCGCAGCAGTCCGATGGCGTCGTAATGGCGCAGCATCCGGACCGACACCCGCCCGTGCCGGGCGAAGTCTCCGATGGTGAACATGACGCCCCCTACTCAAGACTCTGACACGGAGGGAGAGTCAAACGCAGAGCTCGATGTCGCGAGCATCCGGTCTCGACCTCACACCATTTGAATGCTCCCATCCCTGCTCAGGGAGAGGATTCCTGGCTCGGGTCGCCTCCTGGAGCCACGCTCCAGGAGGTCTCACACCCTCGGCACCAGCCGGGTCCAGACCTGCCCGGACGAGCATCACACGGGCGGAGTTCTTGTCCCTCGGGGACGTCGCTCCGCACGCATCGCACGTGTAGGTACGTTCCGACAGCGGCAGGGCGTGCTTGGCTCTCGCTCCGCACCGCGCGCAGTCCATGGTGGTGTGGGCCGGGTGTACAAGACGGATGTCCCGCCCGTGTTTGCGGCCCATCTCGATCAGAGCGCTCTTGGTCGCGCCGATCGCCGCGTCAGCGGCCTTCCGTGCCATCATCGTCCTGGCGAGGAACCGGGGACGGAAGTCCTCCACCGCGACGACGTCATGGTCGCGCATCACCTTCTTGGCC
Organism: Streptomyces sp. R302; assembly: GCF_012927245.1. GTDB lineage: Bacteria > Actinomycetota > Actinomycetes > Streptomycetales > Streptomycetaceae > Streptomyces. The sequence goes on along the minus strand of NZ_JABBGE010000003.1, from coordinate 690,162 downwards.
CACTTGCGGCCCGTGTCCACACGCTGCCTGGCGACCTTCTGGTACGCCTTCGCCCGCAGCCGCTTCGCCGCCCGGTACCCCTTCGAAGCCGCCTTCCCCCGTTCGGGCCTACGGCGAGCCATCATCCGGTCGTACCGGGACAGCCGCTCCTTGGCCTTCCGGCCGAACTCCGGGTGCGGAAGGTTGTGGGCATCACTTGTGGTGGTGGCGATCTCCTTCACGCCCCAGTCGATCCCGAGCACCGCCCCGGTCTCGGGCAGGGGCTGGGGCGTGGCAGGAACCACGAAGGAGGCGTACCAGTGCCCGACGGCGTCGCGGTGAACACGTACGGACGTCGGGTCGGCAGGCAACGCCCGTGACCACACCACCGACAGCACGATCCCGCCCGCGAGGTGCAGTCGTCCGTCCTTCAGACGGAATCCGTTCCGCGTGTAGTTGAGCGTCGGATCGGCCACACGCCTCTTCTTGTACGCAGGGAGTCCTGCCCGCCGCCGAACGGGCAGGCGATCCTTGATGTCCTTCAACGCCTTCGTGCGGGCCCTGCCGAAGTCACGGATGAGTTGTTGCTGTGGCACCGACGATCCCTGGGCAAGCCAGGGAGTGATGGCCCGCGCCTCGGTGAGCATCCGGTCCAGCCTGGCCGGTCCGCACTTCTCACCGGCGGCATGCGCCTTCTTCGACCGCACGACGCACTCGTTCCAGATCCACCGGCATCGATCCCACTCCCCGAGCAGCGCGGCCAGCGCCGTGGACGACACACGAAGCCGGTACGAGTACCGGGCATGCGCCGTACCACCGGCTGCTGTGGAAAAGGTTGCCATGATGCGACCGTAATACCGCCTTCGGCTGTTTCTTCGAGAATTCAGCGGCTTCACACGAACGGACGAACGGGTGACGTCAAAGTCAGGCGGCGCTGCTCAGGGAGAGCTTCACGGCGAAGCCGAGGAAGAGGGTGCCGGCGGCGGTGGTGGCGCCGGCGGAGAGGCGCTTGCGGCGGCGGAAGGCGGCGGCGAGCCGGGTGCCGCTGAAGATCAGCGTCGTCAGGTAGAGGAAGCTGCCGAACTGGAGCAGGGCTCCGAGGACCAGGAAGGAGAGCGCCGGATAGGCGTAGGAGGGGTCCACGAACTGCACGAAGAAGGAGATCAGGAAGAGGATCGCCTTCGGGTTGAAGAGGCTGATGACGAGCGCCCGGCGGTACGGGTGCTCGGAGGGCCCGCTCTCCGCCGCCTCGGCCGCGACCTCGGCGGTCTCGTGCCGGGAGCGCCACATGGCGAGGGCGGCGCGGAGCATCCCGTACGCCATCCAGGCCAGGTATCCGGCGCCCGCGTACTTGACGATCGTGAAGAGCACCGGCGTGGTCTGGAGCAGGGAGGCCGCACCGAGGGCGGCCAGCGTCATCAGGATCGTGTCGCCGGTGAAGACCCCGGCGGCGGCCTTGTACCCGGTCCGCGTCCCCTTGCGGGCGGCGACGGACAGCACGTAGAGCGAGTTCGGCCCCGGCAGGAGGATGATGAGGACGAGCCCGGCGAGATAGGTCGGCAGATCGATGACACCCAGCATGAAGCGGAGTGTCGCACACCAGTTCTGGTAAAACACTTATGGGGGTGGTCACCCCGTAATGACCCCGCGACTCACGGGCTCAAGGTCGGCCCACGGGTCAGGCTCCCACACCGGGTGCACGGTCACCTCGGCCAGACCGGGCCCGGTCCTGGTCAGCACAACTCGGCGTACGAGCTGGCGAAGCAGGGCGTTGCGCTGTCGCGCGTCCAAGGCATCCCACGCTTCGGCCGCGCCGGCAATCAAAGCCTCAGCCTCTGCGCGGTCCGGGAGAGGCTCGTCGTCGGGGAAGCTATCGAGCTGCGCTTGTGCGTCGGCTCGCTTCTTTCGGGCGAGGGCGAGGGCGTCCTCGTACTCGTCCTGCTCCCAGTCGTCCGGGTTGGCTGCGTGGTCCGCTCGCAGTCGGGCGATGGCGGCGCGGTGCCGGTCGACTTCGGCTTGCGCCTGCACTCGCGCGCGGGCGCGGGTGGCCTGCTCGGCAGCGAGGTCACGGCGGGGGCTGACGTCTGTGGACGGTGCATTGTCGATGCCGTCGGCGGCCCGTTCCTTGAGCCACTTGGTCACCTCCTTTTCAACGATGCTGCGCGGGACGAGTACGCCCTCGCACGAGAGACGCCCATACTTCGCTCGTCGGGTGCACCTGTACGAGTAGCCGGGTTCAGTGGTGGTGCTGCCGTGTCGGCGTCGGGTGTTCAGACTGGTGCCTGATCGGCACCCGCCGCAGGTCGGCAATCCGGCAAGTTCGTACGTCCCGGATCGGGCGCGGGGCTTGGTGGTGCGGACGGTCTGACGGCGTGCAAGGTACGCCGTCCACAGGGCGAACTCGATCAGCTCCTCGTGCGTACCTTGGATGTAGATCTTCGAACGACAGTTGCCGTCCTTCTTGCGGCATCGGTGCTCGGGGTCGTGCACGCGGAGCAGGCCAGCGGGGAAGCCGCTGTCCATGTACCAACGCAGGGTGTCGGTGCTCCACAGGCCGCCCGAGTTGTTCCGGTGTCCCTGACCGTTCAGGGACTGCACCAACTGCGGGAATCCCTTGCCTGCAACGTAGGCGCGGTAGAGGTCCGCGACGACGGGGGCGATCGCCTGGTCGGGTTCGTACCGCTCCTTCTGGAGCGTTTCCGTTTCAGGGTTCCAGCGTCGGTGCCAGACGTAGCCGAAGCGCTTTCCGCCGCTGGCTGGCAAGCCCAGCTTGTATTGCCGGTGCTCGTGTGTTTCCTTCCACTGTTCGCCGGCGCGGTCACTTTCGAAGGCGGCGAACTCCAGGATCATGCCGCGCTGAAAGCGGCCGATGGCGGTGCTTGCGTCGACCGGCTCCGTGGCGGATTCGAGCTGACCGCCAGCAGCTTCGAGCTTGGCGAGCCAGAGCGCGTTTCCGGTGCGGTCGCGGCCAAACCGGCTGTACTTCCACACGGCAACGCCGTACGCGTCGCCTCCCTCGACGCTCTCGACGCACTTGGTGATCTTGCGTTTGAAGTGACGTCCGCTGACGTCGAGGTCGGTCACCCACTTCACGATGCGACGGCCTGTTCGGGCGGCCCACTGGGTAATTGCCTCGCGCTGGATCTCTGGTGAGATCTTCTCCTCTTTGTAGGTCGAGACCCGGATGTACCCGAGCCACGGTTCGCCCCCCTCGTCGTGCAGGGGGCTGCGGAACGTGTCCGACGGTTTCACTGTGCCGTCCGTTTCTCCTCGGTGGTGTAGGTCGGGCGGTGGCGGAGGTGCACCACGTTGCCCGGGGTCTGCTCGTCGTCCTGGTGATGGCCGGGGGTCGGCGGGGCCGGGTCCGGGACGAGCAGACCGCGCGCAACGTGGTGGAGAGCCAGGACGTAGCCGGCTTGGTGCGCTTCGGCGAGCTGATCGTCGGTGATCTGGTGGGTTCGGGTGATCATCACCCAATAGAGGAGGGGGACCGTCGCGACGGCGCCAAGGATGCCCGCATCGGTGAGGGCCTGGGTGCTGGTGGCCCATCCGGTCGCCCCGACGGAGAGGGCGGCGGTGAAGAGACCTGCGGTGATGAGGGGCGCGGGACGACGGAACAACGGGTGACCTCCGGGCAGTGCTATTCGGCTCGGGCCTCGCCCTCGCCGTAGTTGGTCTGGTCTTGCAACGTGCGCGTCATGTTGAGGAACAGCTCACGCTTGTGGGGGTCGGTGATGCCGAGGTCGTCTGCGGCTTCCTCGGGGCTGATCTTGCGGGCGGTGTCCGTCGTGGGGTGCTGGACCTGGTAGAGCTGCTCGTCGCTGATGACGCCGGTTCGCACGAGGATCTCGGCGAGGGGCTTGTTGATCGCGGCGGCGAGGGTGCCGAGGACGCGGGTGTCCGTGACCGCTTCGCCCCGGAGGAGCCGTCCGACGGTCGAGGCGCTGAGGCCGCTATCTGCGGCGAAGCGGGAGCGTCCGCCGCTGCGTAGGCCGGTGACGTCGTATCCGCGTCTCACGAGTTCCTGGGAGAGCCACGCGGCGAACGCCCTGCGCGTCGCCTCGTTCTTGTTTTCTGCCATGGCAGAAATCTAGCGCGCTCGTTTCACTGATGAAACAGCGAGTTCTAGACATGGCTCCCCCTCCCCTCGGCTCGGCACTACTCGTTCGACCTGTCACGTTTAAGTCGAACGTGAGTTCGATAGTGCCCACCTTTCAACCACTCTGTCAACGCGAAGCACATGACTCCGTCACATGCCGTTACATCTCCCGACCAGCAAGTCTCGGGCACGGGTCTGACATCGCCCCACCGTTTTTATCTTTCACGAGTGAAAGATAGGTGCTATCTTTCTGTCTCGGCAGACACGTATCTGCCAGGAAAGAAGGACACGCCCATGTACGACCGCGCTCTCTTGCAGCAGGCCGCCACCGCGCACGGGGTCGGCGACTACAAGGCTCTTGCCGCAGACCTCGGCATCCCGCCCGTTACGGCATGGCGCCTGTGGGGTGGCGTGACCGCCCCCTCGGCCCGCCTCGCGGCGAAGGTCCACGCCCGGTACGGGCTCACAACCGCGCAGCTCATCACCCCGGCAAAGGCCGCCGCATGACCGGCCTCGTCATCCCCCGAGAGCAGGCATTCGCCAACGCTCGCCGCGTTCTCGACATCGCCCTCGCCGACATCGCCGCCGACTACGCGACCGGTCGCCTCTCCCCCGAACGAGAGCTGATCGTCCGCCGCCTGCTCCGCCAGCAGCGCGAGCAGGCCACCCCCCAGCCACTCGCCGCCTGACACGCGAAAGGGCCGCCCGGTGGCACCCGGACGGCCCGACCGATCCCCCGAAGGAGACCGACTCATGAACCCCCAGCGTACCCAGCTCCACGCCGCCGCCGCGCTCCGTGGCGGACAGGCCGGCCGCAAGCACGTCGAGTTCCGCAACCACCTCGCCGCCGAGCTGCACCGGATCGCCCCCGGCACCGTTCGCGTCTGCTTGACCCCCGTCCACACCGACCCGTCCGGCGTCCCCACCCGCCGCACGCTCGTGTCCCTCGCGACCCTCACCGGCCAGCCGATCAAGGCCGACGCCGAGGCGCACCGCGCTGCCCGCCGCCTGCTCGTCGACGCGTTCCCGGGGGCCGACTGGACGCGCCCGCACATCTACCGCGCCGACACCGGCCGTCTGATCGACCAGACGCCGACCGCGCCGGCCGCCCTCGGCCTCGACCCGGAGGTGAACCGGTGATCCGTCCGACCCTCACCGCCGACGGAACCGCCGTCCGCCTCCCGGTCACCCTCGCCGCCTCCCCCCTGCTCGACGAACTCGCCCTCGCCTACGCCGAGGACCCCGACCTGTTCGGCCGCCTGCTCACCGCGCACGCCGCCAACGTCGTCTCCCTCGACCACGTGGTCGTGAGCGACGACGCCGCCGACTGGGAGCGCGCCGTCCGGGCCGCCGAGGCGGACGGGTCCCGCGACTCCCTGCTCGACCGGTTGGAGGCCGCCGAGCGCCTCGACGACCTGCTCGACGCCGACGACGCCATCGCCCTCGCCACCTCGCTCACGAAGCAGGCCGCCGCCATCCGCCACCGCACCCCCGCACAGGAGAACCGCCCGTGACCGTCACCACCCTGCCCACCGCTCAGACCGCACCGACCGCCCCGACCCCGGCCCCGGCCCCGTTCCCCATGGCCACCTCGGCGTACGAGCCCGCGCCCGCCGGGACCCCGGCAGACGCCCCCCGCGTGTTCGCCGTCATCGCCGCCGTCATGGCCGACGCCATGCCGGTGGGCAAGAACCAGCGGAACGCGTCGCAGAACTACCAGTTCCGGGGCATCGACGACGTCATGTCCGCGATGGCCGGACCGATGCGGAAGCACGGTCTGTTCATCCTGCCCCAGCTCGCTCAGCAGCAGATGCGCAGCGACGGCAAGTTCACCCGGACCCTGATCACGATGCGGTACCGCGTCTACGGCCCGGCCGGCGACTGCCTGATCGCCGAGACCCCGGGCGAGGCGTTCGACACCGCCGACAAGTCCATGAACAAGGCGCAGTCGGCCGCGTTGAAGTACCTCCTGTTCACCCTGTTCATGCTGCCGGTGGACGGACGCAGCATCGACGACGGCGACCGCGACCACCCAGTCGCCGGCAACTCCCCGCAGCAGCAGCGGGGGCAGCAGCGGCCCCAGCGCGGGCAGCGTCAGCAGCAGCGGCGGGCGCCGCAGGGCGAGGAGCAGCCGCAGCAGCAGCGCCGCCGGGACTACGCCGGGGAGGCCCGGAAGGCCGCGAGCGAGGAGCAGTTCGCCGCAATCCGGAAGGCCGCCGAGGACGCCGGCGCGCCGCCGGAGTACATCGCCGAGCTCGATGCCATCGCCGCCCAGAAGCGCGCCGCGAGCACCGCGCCGCAGCAGCCTGCCGCCGGGCCGCAGCAGCAGGCCCCGCCCGCCGCACCGGCCCCGGCCGCCACCCCCACGCCGCCCAGTGCGCCCCCGGCCGCCGCCGAGGAGGCGCTCAGGATCGCCGCGTCTCGCGCGCACCTGACCACCCTCGACGCCGATTTCGAGCGCGTCTACGGCGTCCCGATCGCCCAGGCCAGCGCCGTGCAGCTCCACGCGTTCCGGAAGAAGATCGAGGGGACCGCCGCATGAGCGCCGTCGAGAAGAAGGTCGAGGCGCCCGACGCCGAGTTCCTCGCGGCCGTCCTGCGGCATCGGCAGGCGATGCGGGCCCAACTCGACCGCGCCGAGGCGATGTTCGAGGACGTCAACAGGCAGGCCGCCACGCTGCTCACGCAGCAGTACCAGGCAAGCCGCAGCACGAAGGCCGACGTCACCCTCGACGACGGCACGAAGTTCGGCACCGTGACCCGTGTTGGCGGCGAGGCCGAGGCCCGCGTCGTCGACCGGCCCGCGTTCGAGGCATGGGTGCGCGACACCTACCCGGAGCACTTCGACTTTCGGATCATCCCGGCCCGCACCGAGGTCGTCATCGACGAGCAGTTCACCGCGCGGGTCCTCGGAGCCGTGAACGCGGCGAACACCCCCCGGTACGTCGACCCGGAGACCGGAGAACTGCACGACGTGCCCGGGGTGGCGATCCAGCCGACCAAGGCGCCGCACTTCCGATGGCTTTTCACCAAGACCAGCAAGCGGCAACCCCTCGACGGCCGCGCTCTGGTCGCCGAGGCCGTCGCGGCCAAGCGGCTCGACCTCGACACGCCCCCGGCACCCCCCGCGCTCCCCCCGGCCGACGAGCCGGCGCCCGAGCAGTCCTGAACACCCGCGTCACGGCCCGCCCCGCCCCCCGAACGGGGCGGGCCCCCTCGACCAGGAGCACCACCCATGAACTCCCTTACTCTCGCTCCCCGTTGGCACCAGGGCGCCGCGTGCGCCGGTATCAACGTCGATGCGTTCTTCCCGGCCGCGACCGACGCCGCCGGCCGCCGCGAGGCCCTCGCGATCTGCCGCCCGTGCCCGGTCCGCGAGGAGTGCCTCGCCGAGGCCATGGCCGAGGAGGGCGGACGCGGGAAGACCGGCCGTTTCGGCATCCGGGGCGGCAAGACCCCCAGTGCCCGTTTCCACTTCCACAAGGCCGCCGTAAAGGCGCAGCGCGCCGCCCTCGACGCCGAGGCCGCCGCGTGACCGGCCGTGAGCGGCTCGACCGCGCCCGCCGCCTGCTCGACACCGCGCCGCCGGCGCCGGTCCCCGGGCAACTCCCCCTCGCCCCGGCCAACGGCCTCACGACCGTGCACCTGTTCTCCGGCGGGTGCGGCGACGTCCGAGGGTTCGACTCTGCCGGGTACACCCCCGTCTACGCCGCGAACCACATGGCCGCCGCCGTCGACACGGTCCGCGCCAACTGGCCGCAGGTGTGGGCCCAGCAGTGCGACATCAACAACCTCGACATGAGGGGTGTCCCCTCGGCCGACGGCATCGTCGGATCGCCGATCTGTTGGGAGGCGACCCCCGCCGGCGGACGGGCGACGCCCCGCGCTCAGACCGAACTCACCCTCGGCGAGCAGCAGCCGGCCGCCACCGACTGGTCCCGCACCCGCATGACCGCGTGGGACCCCATCCGGTACGCCGAGGTCCACCGGCCCCGGTTCTACGTCGGGGAGAACGTCCCCGGATTCGCCACCCGGTTCGCGCTCTTCACCGCGTGGCTCAACGTGTGGGATGCCCTCGGCTACAACATCACCATCGCGTCCGTGAACGCGGCGCACGTCCAGGGCGAGGGGTACGAGCGACTCCCCCAGCTCCGGGACCGGTTGGTGTGGTGCATGGTGCGCAAGGACGTCGGACGGGTGCCGGACCTGCGGCCCCGGCCGGAGGCGACGTGCGCGACGTGCGGACCCGTGCGCGGCATTCAGCAGTGGAGCACCCGGTACCGGGCCCGGACCGTCGGCGAGTTCGGCGCCCAGTACCGCTACATCTGCCCCCAGCGCCGTTGTGGGCACCGGCGGGTCGAGCCCGTGACCCGGGGCATCGGATCCGTCATCGACTGGTCGGTACGCGGGCACCGGTTCGGCGACGGCCGACGCGGCCGGAAGACACACACCCCGTACGTCGAGGCGACCCGCCGCCGCGTCGAGGCCGGCCTCGACCGGTTCGAGGGACGCCCGTTCGTCATCACCCTCAGGAACCACGGCACCGCCACGTCCCTCGACGAGCCGATCGGCACCCTGTCCGCGCAGGGAGGGAACCATCACTCGCTCGTCGTGCCGGCCGCGTCCGGGAAGGTCGACGACTGCGAGTACCGGGCCCTCGCCACCGCAGAGAAGGCCCGCGCGCAGGGGTTCCCCGCGCATCACGTCCTCGCCGGCCGGGACACCGCGCAGCGCGTCCAGATCGGCAACGCCGTGCCGGTCAACCTCGCGCAGTGGGCGGCCGAACGCGTCGCCGCCGCCCTCACGTAACCCGCCCCCGTACCGCCCCGGGGCGAGGCCGGCACCCGTTCCCCTCGCCCCGGGCGCACCACCTCGACAGGACCCTCGCCATGGCCCGTATCCGCACGATCAAGCCCGACTTTTTCACCTCCCTTACGATCGCCGACCTCACTATCGAGCAGCGGCTCACGTTCATTGGTCTGTGGACGCACTGCGACGACCAGGGCCGCGCCGTCGACGACGCCCGGCTCATCAAGGCCGCACTCTGGCCGCTCGACGACCGGACCGCCGGCGACGTCGAGACCGACCTCGCCGCACTCAGTGAGTCCTCACTGATCGTTCGCTACGTCGTCACCGGCAAGCGCTACTTGGCCGTGTCCGGGTGGAAGGAGCACCAGCGGATCAACCGCCCGTCCGCCTCGCGCCTCCCCGCGCCCGACCAGGGGGAATCCACCCCGGAACCGCCCCTGACCAGCGGTGATGAGGGATCCGAGCAGGCTCACGCACACCTCAGTGAGGACTCACCCCAGGAAAGGAACAGGGAACAGGGAAGGGAACAGGGAACAGGGAACAGGAAGTCGTCGGCCCTCGCTCCGCGAGACCCCGACCCGGCGCCGGTCCGCGAGGACGTCGAGCGGCTGTGTGAGCACCTTGCCGATCGCGTCGTGCAGAACGGCAGCAAGCGGCCCACCATCACGAAGGGGTGGCGGGACGCGGCCCGGCTCATGCTCGACAAGGACGGCCGCACCGAAGAGCAGGTGCACAACGCCATTGACTGGTGCCAGGACTCCGACTTCTGGCGCTCGAACGTCATGTCGATGCCGAAGCTCCGCGAGAAGTACGACACCCTGCGCCTCCAGGCCAGCCGCCCGGCCGCCGGCGGGAACGTCGTCCCCATCGGCTCCGCCCGCCCCTCGACGACCGATCAGCGGGTCGCCGAGGGTCTCGACCTCGCCGCCCGACTCCGCGCCCAGGAGGCCGCCCAGTGACCCCCGCCGACGCCGCCGAGCTGCTCACCCTCGCCGCCGCGTTCGACCGCCGCACCGTCGGCGAGGCCGACGCCCGCGCATGGGCCGCCGCCCTGCACTCGATGCCCCTGGACGACGACGCCCGCGCCGCCGTCGCCCGCCACTACGGCGAGACCGACCGATGGCTGACCCCCGCCCACGTCCGCCAGCAGCGCGCCCGGATCCGCGCCGAGCGGGTCAACGCCGCGACGATCGTCTACGACGGGGTCCCGGGCGAGACCGGCGCCGAATCCATTGCCCGCCGCCGGGCCCTGCTCGCCGCCGTCGCCGACGGCCGGGTTGCGGGCCCGTCCATGCGGGGCGCCCTCGGTTTCTCCGAGGACCGGCCGATGCTCGCCCTCCCGGCCGCCGCCACCCGCGAGGAGCGCGACCAGTTCGCCGCCGAACGCCTCGCCGCCCTCGGCGCCTACGTGCCCCCGGACATCGAGGAGGCCCTCGCCGACCACCGGCCGCGACGCCGCGCCCTCGTCGAGGAGGACCGGCCCGACCCCCTCGGCGTCCCGTGCCCGTACGAGCACTGCCGCGCCAACGTGCGCACGCCGTGCAAGCGAGGCGACCGCCGGCGCACCGAGCGCGCCCCGCACCCCTCCCGCGTCGAGGCCGCCCTCGCCGCCCGCCACCAGGAGGCCGCCGCATGACCCAGCCCACGCCGATTCCGGCCGCCGCCGTCGCCATCATCCGCACCGTCATCGAGGACGCGACCGTGAGGGAGTTGCTGTACCGGCCCGGCTCGACCGCTGTACGGACCGCCAAGGCCCTCGAACAGGCCGGGTGGGACCTGCGGGTGATCCCGCCCGCGTTCACCCCGGAGGACGCCACCTAGCCCCCCCTCGACAGGGGGAGCCGGATCAGCCCCACATCCGCTATCTTTCTGTCTCGACAGATACATGCCTGTCGAGACAGAACCGCGAGCGCGCGCGCTCAGCACGTAGAGCAGGAGGACCGCCCCGTGAACACCACCGAACGCTTCGCCGCCAAGGTCGACCCGGCCGGCCCCCTCAGCCTCTACCGCGACGCCCCCGGCCCCTGCCACCTGTGGACCGGCGGAGCCCGCAGCAAGCGCCCCCACGACGCCGGCGAACACGGCGAGTTCTACGGAGCGTTCAAGGCCGACGGCCGCACCGTCCGCGCCCACCAGTACGCCTACGAGCAGGCCCGAGGCCCCATCCCCGTCGGCGCCGAAGTCGACCACCGATGCCGTCGCCGCAACTGCGTCAACCCCGCACACCTCGAAGTGACCGACCACCGCACCAACACCCTCCGCAGCAGCGGCCCGACCGCGATCAACGCGCGGAAGGTGCGATGCCTCCGAGGTCACCCCTTCGACGCCGCCAACACCTACGTACGCCCCAACGGCGCCCGCGCCTGCCGCGCCTGCCGCCGCCCCGCCACCGAAAGGACCGCCGCCTGATGGCCGGAGAGACCACCATCACCATCACGGGGAACCTCGTCGACGACCCCGAACTCAGGCACACCCCCAGCGGACACGCCGTCGCCAAGTTCCGCATCGCCTCGACCCCCCGCACCTACGACAAGCAGTCCGGCCAGTGGCAGGACGGCGAGTCCCTGTTCATGACCGTGTCCGCGTGGCGATCCCTCGGCGAGAACGTCGCCGGCAGCATTCAGCGTGGCACCCGCGTCGTCGTCGTCGGCACCCTCCGCCAGCGCACCTACGAGGACAACCAGGGCGTCAAGCGCACCGTCGTCGAGGTCGAGGCCGAGGAAGTCGCCCCCTCGCTCCGCAACGCCACCGCGCAGGTCACCAAGACCACCGGGCGACAGAACGGCCAGCAGTCGCAGGGCGGATACAGCCAGCAGCAGCCCCAGTACGACCAGTGGAACACCAACGGCCCCGCCTACTGACCCCGCCGCCGACCGGTCGCCGCGCCGCCCACGCGCGCGTGCACTTCCGCGCCCCGGTCAACACCGACAACCGACTGATGAGCCGAGACGGAGCCCCGCCCATGGACACGCAGACCCCCGACCCGATCGAGCCCGGACAGACCTACCGGCCGATGCCGTACAACAAGGCCCGCGAGCCCGAGGACCGCATCACCGTGCGGGACGTCTACACCGGCGAGGGCCGGGACGAGCCGACCGTCGCCTACGACATCGCGTCCACCGATCACCGGGGCCGGCCGGTCACCACGAGCAGCGCCATGCGCGAGTCGGTGTTCCGGAAGTGCTACGCCCTCGACACCCCCGAGGGCCCGATCACGTACGACGCCCCCCTCGACCGCCTCGCTGCGTCCGTGACCGTCCCGGGCACCCTGGTCGTCATCCAGCCCGAGGGCAGCGACCCGGATGCGCTCCGCGTCGACATCCAGACGAAGGGGCTCGACCCCGCCCGCGTTGCGTGCGCGCTCCGGCACCTTGCCGACCGCCTCGACGCCGAGGCCGTCCAGCAGCACCCCGCCGGTCCGTTCGGCAGCCTGCTCGACTACCTCGCCGAGGCCATGGCCGACGACATCCTCGCGGCCGGCCGCCGCAGCTGCGCCGAGCATGCCCGCTACCGCGACCGCCTCGCCCGCGACCTCGGCCTCGACGACGAGCACCAGGCCGTCGAGGGGTGACCGGATTCCTGTGCACGGCCGCGTACGTGCTCCTCGCGAGCCTGTGCGCGGCCGTGTTCCTCGGACACACCGCCCGCCACCGTCGAAGGACCAGCCGATGATCCGCCGCGCCACCAACCGCCAGACCGCCGCCGACCACGCCCGAGACGCACGCCGCGAGTCCCTCGCCGTCCTCCTCTCCCGCCTCGAACGCGGGGTCATCACCCCCACCGAGGCCGCCCTCCTCCGCGCCCACGTCCACGTGGAGATAGCCGAGCGAGACGACATGGACCGTGCCCGCCGGGGCCTCGACCGCCAGCGCGACGAGATGCGCCGTCGCCTCGACGCCGCCGACGCCGCGATCGTCGAGGCCGAGGAGGACCGCGCGCGCGTCGAGGAGCAGCTCGCCGAAGCCCGGCACCGCATCGACCTGTTGCAGGCCGTCGACGCCGGCCGGGCCGACGGGGCGCAGCGCATCACGGACGAGCGCGACCGCGCCGAGGCATTCCTCGACCGACTGCACCGAGCCGAGACGCACCGCGACGTCCTCGCGATCCTCGGCGAGCACCGAGGACTTACCCCCGTCGCCGCCCGCGCCGCCGCCACGTTCGCCGCCGCCGCCGAGACCCAAGACGCCGTCCTCGCCGAGCAGGCGCGCGAGCATGCCATCGTCCTCGCCGCTGAGAAGCAGCGCGCCGACCGCGCCGAGGCCCTCCTCGACCGCGTCCGCGCCGCCCGCACGTGGGGCGACCTGTGGGCCCACCTCGGAATGCGCTACGGATACGCCGCCGAGCAGGCCGGCCGGGAGGCCCGCGCCCGCCGCACCCTCGCCGAGCGCCTCGCCAACGAGCGCGCCGACAAGGCCACGCACGAGGCCGAGACGATGAAGCACCGCGTCACCCGACTCCGCACCCGCGTCGAGCGGGCCGAGAAGCGCGCCACCCGCGCCGAGGCCGAGCGTAACCGTGAGCGGAAGTACGCGATCAAGGCCAGCCAGCGCGTGTGGGACTACCGCCGGCGCCTCGCCGCCGAGTGCGTCACCTGCGGATGCCCCCGCGAGCAGCACGCCTCACGCCTCTACGCCAACGCCCGCGCCCGCCTCGACGAGCTGCTCGACGCCGCCGGCCGCGCCGCCAACCAGCTCGGAACCGCGCACCCCGCCGACATCGCCGACCGCCTGTACGCCGCGATCGAGCAGGCCCGGAAGGACCAGTCATGACCACCACCCCGACCGCGCTCCCCGAGCATGCCCTTACCACCGCCGCCGACCTGCGTGCCGTCCGCGAGCAGTGGGGCGACCTGCTCGTCGCCGTTGAGCAGCGCCCCGCCGACACGTGGCCGCCCCGCGAGACCCGGGGATTCCTTGACCAGCTCGGCGACGCCGACCAGGACGACGAGCAGCACCTCGGCCGCACCCCGCTCACGCTCCGCCAGCACCCCGCGCCGGCCAACCTTGACGCGCTCGACGCCGCCCTCGCCGTCGAGGCCGCGTTTTTCACCGCGTGCGACGCCATCGCCGTCCGCTACCAGCGGCCCGTACGCGCCCACCTGCGCGTCGTCGTCGACGAGGACGACCGCGCCGACCCCCGCCGCTGGACCCCCGCCACCATCGGCCCGTCCGGTCGGACGCTCGCCGCCGGATCCCGGGCGCACGGGCTGCACTGGGCCGCCGTGTGGCTGGAGGGGCGCGCCCTCGGCGAGGACCAGGGCGACGGCATGTTCTACCCCCTCGGCGACGACGTTCTCGCCGACCTCGCCACGGTCGCCCGCCGCGCGCGCCGCCGCGTCGAATCCGCCCTCGGCCGGGACGGCCGGACGACCGTTCTCCCCGACCCGTGCCCGTGGTGCCGGGGCGAGCTGCTCGCCCGCACGGTGCCCGGCGGGGAGCCGTCCGCGACGTGCCAGACCGGAGAGCAGTGCCCGGCCCCCGCCACCCTCGACCGGGGTCGACGCATGTGGCGGGGAGCGGACCTCGCCGCACTGTGGGCCGCCCTCGACGGCCGCCGGGCCGCGTAGCCCAACTCTGCGCCGTTGGAACACAGTTCCTTGTGTAGCCGTTACTGTAGCCACTTGTGTAGTCGCTACAGTAACGGCTACATTCGCTTTCGTCGGATGCAACCCGACACCCCGGCCGGATGCAACCCGGCCCCCACCAACGACCAGGGAGCAACCCCATGGACGTCACCATCCCCGGCGCCCTCGCCGACCACCTCAGCCGCGCCGATCTCACCACCGGGCCCGTCGCCAAGCACCCCGCCGCCGCCGACCTGCGCATCGCCCTCGACAACGCCCGTCGCGGCCGGGGCCGCACCCTCGCGATCCCCGCACACGGCACCGCCGTACTCCACCTGATCAGCGCGTTCGCCGAGGCCATCCTCGAAAACCGCAAGCTGCACACCCTCTCCGAGGTCCGTGCCGCCCGCCTGTGGATCCAGCGCGCCGGCCACACCCCCACGCCCGCACCTCAGGCCGCCGAGCGTCCCCACCGTGGGAACCTCGCCGACACCGTGAGCTGCCCGGCGTGCCGCGTCGGCGTAGGCGCCCCCTGCATCACCCGCGCCGGGAAGCCCGCGCGGGAGATCCACAGCCGCCGCATCGAAGCCCTGGAGACCGCCGCCGGCATCACGCAGTACCGCGCCGAACAGCAGCGCGCGAACGGGGGCCTCTCCTACGGCATCAACCACGCGGTCGAGTCGGAGTTGTTCGCGGCCTACGCGGCCCGCATCAACGCCCGCGTTCAGGCGCCCGCCGTCATCCGCGACGAGCCGTCGAACTGGTGGACCATCACCGACCCCGCCAGCGGCGAGGAAGTCGCCCGCGTCTACGGCGAGACCTACCAGGACATGACCCCGCGCGCCGAGGCCCTGCCCGAGGTCCGCGCCGTCATCCGCAAGCACCGAGGGTTCTCCCGCCGCCGCCTGCTCATGTCCGAGCTGACCCCCGCGCAGCTTGACGAGCAGCACGCCCAGGAGCAGCCCCCGACACCCGCACCCACCCCCGCCGGCGAGACTGAGAACGCCTCCCGCGCCCGCGCCGCTCAGCGACTCCGCGACGCCCTCTCCGGCACCCCCGCCGCTTTCGAGCCCGAGACCGTCGAGGACGTCGAGGCCCGCCACGCCGCCGAGTTGGTCACCGAGGCCGAGGCGACCGCCGGCACGTGGCGAGGCCAGTGGATCGGTGAGCACCCCGACGCCCTGTTCCCCGCCCGACCCGACCGCGAACAGGGCTCCCTGTTCGCCTGACCCGACGACCGACCGGCCCGCCCCACCCCGGGGCGGGCCCCTCGACCAGGAGCAGCAGTTATGAGGTTCAACGTCACCATCGAGACCGGGCCGACGCCGGAGTACGACACCATGGACGAGCCGACCGTCGTACGGCTCATCCGGCAGGCGTACGCCCAGGGGTTCACCATCAGCGCCGAGGCGAACAGCTACACGATCACCCTTGCCAACGGGCAGCGCACCATCCGGATCCTGCCCGGCCGCCGGCCGCAGCTCCCCACGGACCGGCAGCGCGACGAGCTGCACCGGATGATCGTCCTCGGCCGCGAACTCACGTGGGAGCGCAGCCGCCGCAACGTGGGCGTGCTGACCGACGGGGCGCTCAAGATGAGCCACCAACTCTCCGACGGCCTGCTCGAACGCGGCTACGTCACCGGCACCGGCCACCCCGGCACCGAGGCCCGTCGAACCCTGGTCGCCTGCCTGGCGTACGCCCGCAGCGCCAAGACCAAGCCCCGGGAGGCCCGCGACGAGATTCTCCGCCGAGCCCTCCTTGACCTCGCCCAGACCGACACCGTGGCGTGGCGCGAGACCGCCGACCCGGCCGACGGCGCGCCCGAGCCTGAGCCCAAGCAGCAGGCCGCCGAGAAGACCACCGTGCAGAAGAGCGCACCCACCAGTACCACGCCGCACATCGTCGAAGAGCTGAACCGCCAAGGCGTGGCCACCAACACGGCGGCCGGCGCGCTGTTCACGGACATGATGACCCTGTTCAACAAGTACGAGCGTGAGACGGCCGCCACCCGTGCCGCCCAGGGCGACACCAACCCGTACGACCTCGACGAGTGGGAGCCGCTCGAGGCCCTCGCCGACGAGTGGACGAGCACCGAGGGCAACAAGCAGGCCCGCGAGCAGTTCCTCGACCGCCTCGCCGATCAGCTCACCCTCGACAACCTGCGAGTGCTGCGCGTGCTCGCCGAGGCCGGCGCCGCCGTTACCCCCCGCGTCGTCCGCGCCGAGCGCGCCCGGTACAAGGTGCCGGAGATCGCCCGCCGATCGGGCCTCACTGAGAGCCGGGTGTACCAGATCCTCCGGAACAACTAGCCCGGAACCACAGCGGGCCCGAACCTGCGATGCAACCGCAGGCCGGGCCCTGACCACGACAGGAGCAACCCCCGTCATGGCTAAGCGCAAGCGTAGTCCCAACCTCACTGTGCGACTCGACCCCACCCTCGACGCAGACCTCGACACCATCACGAGCACCGGCCTCGACCGGTCGGCCGCCGTCCGCCTCGCCGTTGCGTTCCTCGCGTTTGGGTACCGCGACCTATGGGCGAACGGCATCTACCCCAAGCACACCGCGCCGCCCCGGATGCGATGGACGACACCCCGGCACTACACCCGGCAGGCCCCTGACCTGCGGGTAGTGCGCGACAAGACCCCCAGCATTACGCAGCGCACTACGCCGTCACGACCGGACGAGGAGGCGCACCGCGCGCGCGTTGCGCACCGTTACCGTTCCGTGATCTAATCGGGGGCGTCCCCGGCGTGCCCGGAATCGGACGCCCCTCACACCACCATCCCGAACGCCCCGCCACTCACCCCCCAGTGGCGGGGCGTTCCGCGTGCAACCACCGGCGCCCCTCACGAGTCACACCCTGTGACCTATCCGTACGTCCAGGGGGAACACGTCCCGTGAACCGCACTGCCGCCGTCCTCACCCTCGCGTCCGCCGGCCTGCTCGCGCTCACCGCATGCAGCAGCGACACCGACGCCGCAGGCGACACCAAGCCGTCCGTGACCGCGCCAGCCACGACCACCGTGCCGCCCGCCAAGGACAGGAAGTCGTCCGGCATCCCGCCCGAGCCGACCGGCCAGGCCCGCGCCGACCTCCTCGCCGCCATCAAGGCCGTCGCTCCCGATGCCGTCCGGTACGAGGACAAGGCGATCGACGCCGCGCGCAACCAGTGCCACGCCATCAACGGCGGCGGCAACAAACTGGACTGGACCGCGTCCCAGCGTTTCACCTACAAGGACGTCGTGACCACGGAGGAGCAGGGCAAGGCCCTGAACAAGGCTCTGATCGACTCCGGATTCTGCAAGACCGCCTGACCCCGCCCTCGACGGCCCGGCCCCCGAAGTGGGAGCCGGGCCGTTCGCGTACCCCCGACCAAGAAGGCCCCCGCCGTGAACTCTGCCGAACTCGCGCACCGCTTCAACTACCACCCCCCGCGCACGCCCGCCGCCGTCCGCGCCCATGAGTCCGTCCGTGAGCAGTGCACCCAGCTCGCCGGATTCCTCGACTCCACCCTCCAGGACGGCCGCGAGAAGGCCCTCGCGATCACCAACCTGGAGCAGGTCATGTTCTGGGCCAACGCCGCCATCGCCCGCGCGTAGCCCCGACCAAGCCCCCCCTCGGCGAGGAGGTGAGCCATGGCCGCCCGACCCATCACCGACACAGACCGGGAGCAGGTCAAGGCCCTCCACGCCGAGGGCATGTCCCGCAACGACATCGCCCGCAAGATCAAGCGCAGCCCGTCGACCGTGTCCAAGCTCGCCGCCGAGCAGGGGCTCACGTTCGAGCGCGGCCCCGAGGTCGTCGCCGCCACCGAGGCCCGCCGCATCGACCTCGCCGCCCGCCGCCAGGCCCTCGCCGAGCAACTCCACCAGGACGCCGAACGGCTCCGGGCGCAGCTCTGGGAACCGTGCGAGATCGGCGAGTTCGCCGGCCGCGAGGGCGAGTGGCAGACCGCCTACTTGCAGCGCCCCCGGTTCGCCGATCAACGGCAGATCATGAGCGCCACCGCGACCGCGATTCAGCAGTCGATGCGCCTACAGCCCGCCGACGGCGGCGCCGACGCCGGACAGGTCCGCTCGATGCTCGGCAACCTCGGCGAGGCCCTCACGGGGGCGTTCGCGGACGACCCGGGCGAGGACGGCGGATAGCCCGTCGAGGGGGTGAGCAGTGCTCCCCGACGTCCCCCTCCCCCTGTCCCGCAAGCAGCTCCGCAGCGTCGGCCGTGCCACCGCGCGCATCAACCTGTGGCACGGCTCCGTCCGGTCCGGGAAGACGATCGCGAGCCTGTTGGCGTTCGTCATCGCCGTGGCCGGCGCCGGGCCGTCCGGTCTCATCCTGATCGCCGGAAAGACCATCCAGACCATCGAACGCAACGTGCTGGAGCCCCTCCAGGACCCCACCTTGTTCGGTCCCCTCGCCCGGCACGTCGTGCACACCCGGGGCTCGACCACGGCCACGATCCTCGGTCGCACCGTCCACCTGATCGGCGCCAACGACGCCAAGTCCGAGGGCAGGCTCCGAGGACTCACCGCACAGCTTGCCTACGTCGACGAGGCGACCCTCGTACCCGAGGGCTTTTGGACGCAGCTACTCGCCCGCCTCAGCGCCCCCGGTGCGCGCCTGTTCGCCACCACGAACCCGGACTCGCCGAGGCACTGGCTCAAGGTCGGATACCTCGACCGCGCCGAGGAACTCAACCTGCGGGCATGGCACTTCAAGCTCGCCGACAACCCGTCGCTCCCGGCCGCGTACGTTGCTTCCCTCGCCGCCGAGTACGTAGGTCTGTGGAAGCGCCGCATGATCGACGGCGAATGGGTCGTCGCCGAGGGTGCCGTCTACGGCATGTGGGACGAGGCCCGGCACGTCGTCGACACCCTGCCGGACATGCGCCGGTACTGGGTCGGCATCGACTACGGCACGACCAACGCGTTCAGCGCCATTCTGCTTGGACTCGGCGTCGACGGCCGCCTGTACGCCTGCTCCGAGTACCGGCACGACTCCCGTGCGACCCGCCGGCAGCTCACCGACGCCCAGTACAGCGACGCCGTCCGCACGTGGCTCGCCACCTACCGGCCCCCGGGCGCGCCCGACACCGCGCCGAGGGGCGTCACCCCGGAGTGGGCGTTCATCGACCCGTCCGCCGCGAGCTTCCACACCCAGATGTGGGCCGACAGGCACAACAACCCCGCCAAGGCCGCCAACTCCGTTGCCGACGGCATCCGGTCCGTGTCCAGCCTGCTCGCCGCCGACCGCCTGCTCGTCCACTCGTCGTGCGCCGGCCTGCTCTCCGAACTCCCCGGCTACTCCTGGGACCCGAAGGCCACCGAGCGCGGCGAGGACGCCCCCATGAAGGTCGACGACCACAGCGTCGACGCGCTCAGGTACGCCGTGCACTCCACCGCGCACGAGTGGCGCCACCTGCTCACCCTCGCCGCTTAAGGAGGCGGAGGGGCGGCCCCGTAAGGCCGCCCCTCCGCTTCGCTAGCTCCCCTGCCCGCGCAGGAAGGTGGCGACGGCCAGGCCGATGCCGAAGCAGCCGCCGAACGCCGCACCTCCCGCCGCCAGAGAAGCCAGCGGTTCACCACCGAGCAGGACCCATCCCAGTACGGCGAGCACGCCAACAACGAGGCTGGCGAGCGCCACAACCAGAACAGCCCATACCTGATGGTTCGTGGAGTTAGACATATTTTTCCTTAGAAAATAATGCCTTTCTCCTTTCCGAGCATCGACGGTAGCGCACTGACCACTCTTCCGATGCGGAGTTCGCGTAAATGCCCAGGTTGACCGTGATCAACAAAGCATGGACGGCCGAGGAGGTGAGCCCCGATGGCACTTCCTGAGAACGGCGCCCCCTGGCCGCCCCCGGAGTGGGCCCCTGTCTATGCGCAGATGCGGGTGGACGACGCTTGGTACTCCGGCGACAAACGCCGGCTCGCCGCCGTCTACGAGCACGCCCCGCAGCCGAACGCCCGCCGGAACGTGTGGGGGCGCCGGTCCGTCGACCACGCCGCCCCTGAGCGGGACCGCCGCCTACACGTGCCGCTGCCCGGCGACATCGCCGCCACCTCGGCCGACCTCCTGTTCGCCGACATGCCGGCCATCACCGTCGACAGCACCGAGACTCAGACCCGCCTCGACGAGCTGCTCGACCTCGGCCGCGTGCAACAGGTCCTCCTGTCCGCCGGCGAGCAGGCCGCCGCCATGTCCGGGGTCTATCTCCGCTCGACATGGGACCGGGCTGTAGCCCCGGACCGACCCCTGCTCACCGTCGTGCAGCCCGACCGCGCAGTGCCCGAGTTCTTCCTCGGCATCCTGCGGGCCGTGACGTTCTGGCAGGAGTTGAGCGGCTCGACCCTGTCCACCGTGTGGCGCCACATGGAGCGCCACGCCCCGGGCGAGGTCGAGCACGCGCTCTACGAAGGCACCCCGGACAACGTCGGCCGCCGCGTCCCGCTCACCGAGCACCCGGTCACCCGCGCCCTTGTCGACTCCCTCGACCTCGACGGCTCCGGAGCGACCGGCGCCACCGTGAGCACCGGTATCCAGCAGCTCACCGCGAGCTACGTCCCCAACATGCTCCCGAACCGCCTCTACCGAGGCAGCCCCCTCGGCCGATCGGACTACGGAGCGCCGCTCTACGACCAGTTCGCCAGCCTCGATGAGGTCTGGACGTCATGGATGCGCGACATCCTGCTCGCCCGCGCCCGCCTGATCGTCCCGCGCGGCTACCTGCGCGACGACGGCCCCGGCCGGGGCGCGACGTTCGACCTCGACCGCGAGGTCTACGACGAGCTGAACATGCCCCCGAACGAGGGGAGCGGCATCACCCTGTCGCAGTTCGCCATCCGGGTCGAGGAGCACCAGCGGTCCGCCGAGGCAATCATGCGGCAGGCCGCCCAGTCCGCCGGCTACTCCGCCCAGTCGTTCGGACTGGAGGGCGGCGGGCAGCCGATCACCGCGACCGAGTCCGAGTCCCGCGACCAACGCAGCATGGTCACCCGCCGGAAGAAGGCCGGTTACTTCCGCTACGGCATCGCCGAGCAGGCCCTCGCCCTGCTCGCCCTCGACAACGCGCACTTCGGCCGCCGCAACGATCTTGCCGCACCGGTGACGGTCGACTTCGGGGACGGAGTAGCCGAGTCCGAGCAGCAGACCGCTATCACGCTCGACCTGCTCAAGCGGGCCGAGTCCGCGTCCGCCGCGACCCGGGTAAAGATCCTGCACCCGGACTGGGACGACACCGCCGTCAAGGCTGAGGTCGCCGCGATCCTCGCTGAGACCGGCGCCGCCGCCCCGGACCCCGTCGGCACCTTCCCTATGGGTTAGGGCTTGAAGACATCAGCCCCAGCACTGACGAGCGTCCCGATTGCAGCGATCCCCGCAATGATCAGCGTCATTGCAAGAATTCTGGTCTGCCAATCCATGCGCTGCCATATGGAACCAACCGGGACATCCTCAGTGAAATTCACCTTCCCTTTCTTCGACGCCTTATCCGTCAAGCGAAGAATTAGGGACCAAGTCAACGTTGCGAGCGCAGGGATGGCCGAATAGAGGGCAGCGTCGGCCCAAAATTCGGCATTCTCACCATTCGGCTTACTGCTCAGATACACCTGCGATACGCCGAAGACGTAGAACCAGATAAATAGCGCAAGCGTCACAGCGGACTGCGCCGCCTTCTGACGGTCCCGCTGGAACGGCAGCTCCCGCTCCCGCCCATACCTATTCGCCAGAAAGAGCTGAATCCGAGCCGCCTGCCCATGGACCCAGATGTGGTCCGCACCGGAAATATGCATCCTGACCTCATCGGCGGTAACCGAGAGCGAGAGATGACGCAGAAATCCCTGAGAGGGACTCTCCCAAACCTTCCCTGCAACCTCGTATTTCTCCCAGGGGACTCGATCGTCGTACCCTCGGGAGCCTTGAACATCGCTAACCAGGGCGTCAATGTCGGGTGCTTCGAAAGAGACGTTGTTATGCCTGGTGGAAACCTTAACTCCCGACGCTTCAATTCCGTCGGTTGCTATCTCTGTCAACCGTCGTAGGTCATTACGCCCCAGGCGACACGAGACGAAACTCTTATGGAGACGCGTCTCCTGTGCCGTTGTAGTCATGCGAGCAGTATGACGCCCGTGCTGCCTTGCAGTCGAGCTTCTTCAAGTACCTCAACTACCGTTTGGGGGTGAGCCCGTGCCGATCCACCCGGGCATGGTCGAGCCCCTTGCCGAACGCACCCGCGACCTGTACGCCGCCGCCGAGCTGCGCCTACTGGCCATCATCGCCAGGCAGCTCGGCGCCGGCCTCGACGCCCCCGGGTGGGCCGAGCGGAAGCTCTCCGCCCTCTCCGCCGTACGGCGCGCCTCGCAGGCCGTCGTGACTGAACTGGGGCAGGCCGTCACCCTCGACGTGCACGACGCGATCGCCGAGGCGTACAACGTGGGCAGCCGCGCCGCCGTCGCCGAACTCGGCGCCCTCTCCGACGACGCCGTACGCATGGTCGATGACGTCCTACCGCAGGCGCAGGCCGTCGACCGCCTCGCCGCCGAAACGGTCGACCTGCTCACCTCGACTCACCGCAGCATCCTGCGGGCCGTCGACGACCAGTACCGCGCCGTCGTTTCCGACGTCACCGCCACGCCGCTCGTCGGCACCGGCACCCGTCACCAGGCCACACAGGACGCCATGCGCGCGTTTGCCGACCGGGGCATCACGGGATTCCGTGACTGCGCCGGCCGCCCCTGGTCGCTCACCGCATACGCGGAGATGGCCGTACGGACGTCCGTCGGCAGGGCCGCGACCGAGGCCCACATGCAGACCCTCGCCACCGCGGGGGTCGACCTAGTGATCGTCTCCAACAGCCCGCGCGAGTGCCCGCTCTGCCGCCCGTGGGAGCGCCAGGTGCTCACCGTCGGCGGCCCCCCGGGCCCGCGCGACGTCGAGGTCGAGCACGCCACCCGCGACGGCGAGACCGTCACGGTGCACGTTGCCGGATCCCTCGACGAGGCACGCCGAGCAGGGTTGCAGCACCCGAACTGTCGGCACTCCGTGAGCGCGTACATGCCGGGTCTCACCCGTGTGGACGACGCCGACCCGGACCCCGCCGGGTACGAGGCCGGCCAGCGTCAGCGGGAGATCGAGCGGCACATCAGGAAGTACAAGCGCCGCGCCGCCGCCGCCGTCGACGAACAGGGCCGCAAGGCCGCCGAGGCCAAGGCCCGACAGTGGCAGGCCGCCATGAGGCAGCACCTCGCCGACCACCCCGACTTGCGCCGCAACCGCACCCGCGAGCAGCTCGGCGCCGGGAACCTGCCCGAGCAACGCCCCAAGGTCACGCCCGACCAGCTCGACAACGCACGGGTGTGGTCCGGCGACGAGGGCACCATGCGCGAGATGACCGACGAGCAGCTCGCCGCCGCCGTCCGGTCGGGTCCCGTCGACGCGCGCGCCCTCGCCCGCGTCGAGGCCGAGGCCGACCGCCGGGACCTCGACGACCTCGCCGCCCGCGCCGACCGCCTATTCCCCGGCGGACACCTCGCCGGGGACCTCGCCGACGTCGGCGACGATGACCTCGCGTGGGCAATGCAGCACGCCACCGCCGAGGAGCTGCTCAGGATCGCCGCCGAGATGGACCGCCGCGACGGCATCGAGCTACCGCCGCCAGCCGCCACAGGCAACGCCGTCGACGACCTACTCGCCGACCGCGACGCCCTCGGCGAGGCGATGGACCCCGCCCCCGACCCGACCGGGTGGGGCGCCCTTGCCGACGAGCAGCCCGACGGCGACGCCGCATTCTGGGATGCCGTCAAGCAGGCCGCCGCCGCCCGCGCACGTGGGGACAACGGCGACCAGGACGAGCGGCACCTCATCACCCGCCGCGAGGCCCGCGCCCTGTACGACGAGTACGTATGGCGCCAGTACGCCGACGCCGAGGACGCCTGTAACGGCTACCTGCTCAACAAGAAGGCGAAGGCGGGCGGCATCAACCCCGCCGCCTTGTTTTCTGGCCCGGCCCGCATCGCATACGCGAGGGCGAGCGACGAACTGAAAGAGTGGTGGGCCGAACACGGCCGCCTCACGCAGGCGGAGTTCATCGAGCAGGTCACCGGCAAGTCCCAGAGATGGGCCGCCGGCGCCCGCAAGAACGAGTCCGACCAGCAGAACAAGAGGTGACACGCCGATGGGCGCCCGCGAGGACATCACCCGCGCCGTTCTGGAGGGCCGTACGGCCGCCCAGGAGGGCCGCCCGCCGTCCGCGTGCCCGTACCCGCGCACGTCCGTCCTGCGGACCGCGTGGATACGCGGCTACGCCGCCGCCCGCCCGGTCACCGAACCGGACGAGTAGCAGCACCACCAGCACCACCCCAAAGGGGCCCCCGCCAGGCGCAGGGGCCCCTTTCGCATGTCCAGAGCCCGCCAGGAGCGGGCCCCGAGTCACCCCAGGAGGGCGACACCATGAGCACCCCGACCCCCACCTCGACCGCCCCGGCCGCGCCCGCGCCCACCGCGCCGCCGACCGGACCGGCCGCCGACCCGACCCAGGGCAACCCCGCCCCGCAGCCGACCGGGCAGGCTTCGGCGCCGCAGGGAACCCCGCCCGCCCCCGCCGCGCCGCCCGCGACGGACCCGGCCGCGCCGAAGCCCGGCGAGGACCCCGTCGCCACGATCGCCCGATTGCAGAACGAGCTTGCCCGCGCCCGCCAGGAGGCAGGCTCGCAGCGCGTCACCGCCAAGGAGCGCGCCGCCGACGAGGCCCGCACCGAGCTGATCAAGCAGGTCATGGCGGTGATCGATCCGAACGCCGCCACCACGCCCGCCACGCCCGAGCAGCTCACGCAGCAGCTCACCGCGCAGCAGGCCCGCACCCGCGCCGCCGAGCTGCGCCTCGCCGTCTACGGCCTCGCCCCGGCTGCCGGCGCCGACGCGGCGGCGCTCGCCGACTCCCGAGCGTTCGCCGACGCCACCGCCGACATCGACCCGGCCGACACCGCCGCCGTCACGGCCGCGATCACCGCCGCAATCACGGCCAACCCGCGCCTCGCCGCCCAGCAGCCCCAGGGCCCGCAGCGCGGCGGCGCCGACTTCACCAGCGGCCCCCAGGCCGTGACCGCCGAGCAGTTCGCCGCCATGGACTACGCCGCGCGCGCCGAGCTGTACGGCTCCGACCCCGACACCTACCGGCGCCTCGCCGGCGGGTGACCAACCCCCGGCCCTGGCCGGAGAGAGTGAGCACCCCCCATGGCTCAGACCACGTCCACGCAGATGATCGTCCCCGAGGTCTGGGGCGACATGGCACAGGCCCAGTTCCTCGGCAGGGTCCGCGTCGCCGGATCCGACGCCGTCCAGGACGACAACACCCTTGAGGGTGCCCCGGGCGACGAGATCAACTTCCCGAAGTGGGGCGCCCTGTCCGACCTCGACGAGCTGACCGAGACGGCCCCGCTCGTCCCGGTCGCCATGTCGACCAGCTCGGCCAAGGCGACCATCAAGGAGGTCGGCAAGGCCGTCGAGATCACCGACAAGTCCCGGCTCGTGGGTCTCGGTGACCCGGAGGCCGAGGCCCGTCGGCAGTTCGGCGTCCTCGCCGCCCGCAAGATCGACGCCGACCTGATCGCCCAGGCCCAGGCCGACGAGACCGCCCAGGGCGGCGGGAACCCGTTCCGCTTCTCCACCGCCGCCGGGAAGACGAAGTTCACGTGGCTGGACGCCATGGTTCCCGGCATCGCCCAGTTCGGCGACGAGTGGGAGCCGGACGACTTCTCGGGCCTGTACCTGAACAGCGCCCAGTACGCCGACGCGCTCGCCGACCCGCAGTTCGTCGACGCGGCCAAGCTCGGCAACGGGCCCTCGGCCGCCGTCAGCGGATCGATCGGCCGCATCGGTGGCGTTCCGGTGTTCGTCACCAACCGGGTCGCCGCCGGGAAGTTCCTGATCATGAAGCGCGGCGTGCTCGGCCTGCTCTACAAGCGCCGGCCGCTCGTCGAGCAGGACCGCGACATCCTCGCCCGCTCGAACGTCATCACCACCACGATCCACTACGCGGTGAAGCGCCTCGACGACCGGGGCGTCGCAGTCGGCACCCTCGCCACCACCTGATCAGGAAGGGAGCCGCCGCATGATGCTGCGCCGCTACCACGACCGTCCGGCCGCCGACGAGCAGCCGGACGGGCCCCCGCCGCCGAGCGGGGACGACAACGGCAACGGGCCGGACAACATCGAGCGTCCGGCCCGTTCCGCGTCCAAGGTCGATTGGGTCGCGTACGCGGTCGCCCTTGGCGCCGAGCAGGCCGACGCCGAGCAGCTCACCCGCGACCAGCTCGCCGAGCAGTACGGCAGCGAGGGGTAAGCCGATGGCGCGCCGCGTCTACGCCACCCCCGCCCAGCTCACGCAGTGGACCGGCAAGCCCCCGCCGCCGGACGCCGAACGGCTGCTCACCCGCGCGTCCGAGGACGTCGACGACGCCCTGTTGACCGCCATCTACGACGTCGACGCCGACGGGATGCCGACCGACCCGGCCGTCGCCCAGGCCCTCGCCGACGCCGCCTGTGCGCAGGTGGCCTACCGGGAGGAGACCGGCGACACCGGGACGGGCGCCGCCGGCCGCTGGTCGTCCGTGTCCATCGGCCCCGTGTCCATGTCCGGCCCGCAGCAGCAGGCCGGCGGGACCGGCGCCGGAAACGTCGACCTCGGCCCGCAGGCGTACCGCTACCTCGCGCGCGCCGGCCTGCTCCCGGGGGTGATCCGGTGACCCGCGTCCCCCCGTGGCTGCTCCCCCACCGCGTCGTGATCGAGCCGTACCTCGGCGACTCCGCGTACGGCCCCCGATACGGCCCGCCCGTGCCCGGGGTGCGCGCCATGGTCGCCGAGCAGGTGCGGACCGTCCGCGATCGCGAGGGCCGCGAGGTCGTCTCCACCGCGCAGGTCATCACCGCGCCGGACACCGACTGTCCGGCCGAGTCCCGCATCACCCTGCCGTCCGGCCGCCGCACGCGCGCCCTGTCGGCCGCCCACCACACCGCGCCGGGCCTACCGGTCCCGGAGTCACTGGAGGTGATGTGCGAATGAGCCGCGCCCGCATCCGATGGAACGGCGACGCCGTCCTCGCCGCCGAGCGCGCCGGGGCCCTGCTCGGTCTCCGGCTCGGCGCCGAGCACCTGCTCGGCGAGTCCCGCCGCGTCGTCCCGATCGAGGAGGCGACCCTCGAACGCTCCGGGGTCGCGTCCGTCGACGAAGCGTCCATGACGGCCGGCGTCAGCTACGACACCCCGTACGCCGTCCGCCAGCACGAGGACATGTCCCTGCGGCACGACGACAACCGCACCGCCAAGTTTCTTGAGAGGCCGCTCGTCGAGCAGGCCGGGCCGATCAACGAGATCATCGCCGCCGCCGTGCGGAGGGCCTTGCGCTAGTAACTCTTCACCCGGCAGACCGACAGGTCCTTGTACGAGGCGAACGCCGCGAGGCCATCCCCGGTCTGCACGCGCAGCGTTCCCCAGTCTGTTGTGCCGGAGGGACACAGCCCATCCACGATGAGCTGCGCATTCCCCAGATCCGCAGCCTTCCCGGGCTCCCCGGCGTCGCCTTTCGCCCCCTGCGCCCCCACCGGCCCGGCCGGGCCCACAGGGCCGCTCGGCCCGTTGATCATCCCCGTCGTACTGACGGCTCCGAGCGTGAGCCCTGCGCCAATCACGGCCCCCAGCACACCCACCGCGAAGAAGCGGGCCATTCCCTGTCTCGCTATATCAGTCACCCGCGAAGAGTAAGGGGGAGCCGCATTCCTGACCTCCTTGACGGCATCGCCCGGTACCTCGCAGCCGAGGGCCTGCTCACCTACGACCCCAATAGCACGTCCGGCGACACATTCGTCGAGACGATGCCCCCGGCCCCGGACGCGGCCGTGTCCCTCGCCCTGTACGACGCCGGGCCGCAACAGGCCCGCGACGACGACATCGACCAGCGGCTACAAGTCCGCGTCCGGGGCGGCCCGGACCCCCGCGTCTCCCGCGCCCGGGCGCAGGCCATCTACGCCGCGCTGAACGGGCTCACCAACACGCAGCTCCCCGACGGCACATGGGCCGTCCTGATCGCCGCACGCGGCATCCCCGCGCCCATGGGCGCCGACTCATCCGGCCGTCACGAGCACGTCACCAACTACGACGTCGCCACGGCCGCCCCCACCATCCCGTAAGGAGGTCCGCCCATGGCGGGCAACAGCAGGTCCATCGACGCGCGCGGCTGGCTCTTCGAGGTCGAGGACGCCGGCGCCGCTACCGAGACGTGGCTCCCGATCGCCGGTCTCAACTCCTGGTCGTACTCCCCCGGCGAGAACGAGGAGGTAGCCGACACGACCAGCTTCGACAGCGACGGCGCGTACGAGGAGGACGTGATGCAGCGTGGCGCGAGCATCACCCTCGAAGGTCAGTACCGCATCGACAAGACGACCAAGGCCAGGGACCCGGGTCAGGCGTACGTCGATGAGGACTGGACGCCGCGTCTCGGCATCGACTCGCACAACCGGCTCCGCTACCGGCACGAGACGCAGACCATGTGGGCGATCTGGGACGCCACGATGACCCCTGGCGAGCAGTCCGGCGGCACCAACGAGAAAACCAGTTGGAGCGCGACGTTCCGCCGGTCCGGCGTGGCGACCTCGGCGGCGGTGACCCCGTGACCGACCTCGACATCGAGCACCAGGACCACGCCGCGCCCAAGACGGCTGACTTCGATGCGTTCTTCGCCGAGCAGGCCGAGGAGCAGCCCCGGCAGCCCCTCCGACTGTTCGGCCGCACGTACACCCTCCCGGAGTCCCTCCCCATCCTGTTCACGCTCCAGGCCGAGCGGCTCCAGGGGTCCGACGACCCCAACGACGTCCGCCGGATGCTGACCGCACTCTACGGCGGCGACGTCCTCGACGAGTGGGCCGAGCAGGGTCTCACCGACAAGCAGCTCGGCATCCTCCTGATCTGGTCGGCCGCCGCGATCCGCTCCCCGGGCAAGGTCTCGATGGAGCGCGCCGCCGAGCTGTACGCGGAGCAGGCGGCGGGAAAAGCACCGGGCCCGAACCGGGCGGCCCGACGGAGCAAGAAGAGCAAGAAGGCCGGGAGTTCTGGGAAGCGATCCTGACCAACTGGGGCACCGTCGAGGCTGACCTCGCCCGCGAGTACGGCCTCGACGCCCCGGCCGTGGCCGCCCTGTCCACGCGCCGCTTCCTGGTCCTGATCGGCGGCCTCTCCCCCGAGTCACGGTTCGCCCGCGCGTGGCAGAAGACACCGCGCCGCGTCACCGACCCCGCCGAAATCGCGGCCCTCACCGGCAACCCCGCCGGCTGAACCACACCCCCGGCACCGTGCCGGATGACCCCCGATGGGAGGTGATCCGGCGTGGCCCTGACTGTGGGCGAGCTGCTCGCCACCATCAGCGTCGACGACTCCGAGGCGCGCGCCGGAATGCAGCGCACCGAGGCCGCCATGGCCCGGACCGGCGACAGCATCGTGTCCGAGGCCGAGCAGGCCGGAGCCGAAGCGGGAGACGCCCTCGCCAAGGGCATCGAGGGCGGCGCCGAGCAGGGAGCCGAGCAGGGCTCCGGAGCCCTCGCCGCATTCGGGTGGGCCGCCGTCGGCGCCGCCGTCGGCGCCGCGCTTATGGTCGGCATCTCCGAGGCCATGCAGCAAGGGCAGATCGAGGCCAACCTCGGCGCCCAGCTCGGCGCGACCCCGGCCGTGGCGAAGCAGTACGGCGATGTCGCCGGCGAGTTGTACGCCGACGCGATCATCGAGTCGGTCGAGCAGGGCGCCGAGATCATCAAGGGCATTGCCCGGGGCGGCCTGCTCCCGCCCGAGGCAACCGAAGAGCAGATGTCCACGCTCGGCCGCCGCGTCGCCGACACAGCGAGCGTCATGGGCGAGGACGTGTCCCGCGTCACCCGGGCCGTCGGCACGATGATGAAGAACGGGTTGGCCGACTCCGCCGAGGAGGCCCTCGACGTCCTCACCCGGGGCGCACAGACCGGCGTCGACGTCGCCGAAGACCTCTTGGACACGTTTTCGGAGTATCCGACCGAATTCCGTCAGCTTGGTCTCGACGCCGAGACCGCTATGGGCCTGCTCTCTCAGGGGCTCCAGGGCGGCGCCCGCGACGCCGATACCGTGGCCGATGCGTTGAAGGAATTCACGCTCATGGCCCAGGGCATGAGCGAGTCAACTGCGGAATCGTTCAAGGCGCTTGGCCTGAACGGCGAGCAGATGCAGAAGGTGTTTCAGGAGGGCGGCCCGAAGGCCGGCGCCGCGCTCGATCAGGTCATGGATCGGCTCCGGGCCATCAAGGACCCGGCGAAGCAATCCGAAATCGCCCTCGGCCTGTTCGGCACCAAATCCGAAGACATGCAAAAGGCCATCCTCGGCCTCGACCCCTCCAACGCGGTCAGCGCGCTCGGCAAGATCGAAGGCGCCACCGACGCCGCCGGCAACATGATGCGCGACACCGCCGCGCACCGTTTCGAGGCGTTCAAGCGCGGACTGATGCAGGGCGTTGTCGACGTGATTGGCGCGTACGTTGTGCCCGCGCTCATGACCGGAGCCGACGCCGCCGTCGCCATCGGCAAGGGGTTCGCCACGGCCGGGCAGTACGTCGCCGACAACTCCGGCATCTTCCTGAGCATCGCCACGGCCATCACGGTCGTGATCCTGCCTGCTCTGATTCAGTGGGCGATTCAGCAGGGCATCACGGCCACCGCAGTGGTCACCGGGTGGGTCACCACCGCGACCGCGTCCGTGACCTCGGCCGCTACTCAGGTGGCATCGTCGTGGGCGACGATCGGCGGTTGGGTGGCGATGGCCGGACGGGCCCTATGGGCCGGGGCCGTCGTCGTCGGTCAGTGGGTCCTCATGGCCACGCAGTCCCTCGTTCAGGCCGCCCGGATGGCCGCCGCGTGGCTGATCGCCATGGGCCCCATCGGTCTCGTCATCGCCGCCGTCGTCGGCCTTGTCGTCCTGATCGTCAAGTACTGGGATGAGATCGTCGCCGCCACCGAGGCCGCTTGGGACTGGATCGTCGAGACCGTCACCGGAGCCGGCAAGGCCACAGTGGAGTGGTTCACGTCCTGGAAGATCTGGGAGACCATCGCCCAGAAGTGGCAGGCCACGAAGGACGGCACCAAGCGCCTGTGGAACGACCTGACGGAGTGGATCCGAGGGATCCCCGGCCGGATCGTCGGCTACTTCTCCGGCTGGAACATCGCCGGGACGATCTCCGGGCACTGGGAGCGCGCCAAGGCCGGAGCCATCGAGAAGGGCCGCGCCCTGGTCGACTGGGCCCGGGGCCTGCCCGCGTCCATCTCCAACGGCATCGGTGACCTCGGCGGCCTGCTCGTCGAGAAGGGCCGCAACCTCATCCAGGGCTTGTGGAACGGCATCAAGGGCATGGGCGGGTGGCTCAAGGGCCAGTTGGTCTCCTTCGCCAAGACGATGATTCCCGGCCCGATTGCCTCCGCCCTCGGAATCGCGAGCCCCTCGCGCGTCATGGCCAAGATCGGCCGATGGATCCCGCCGGGCCTCGTCCGGGGCATCGACCGCACCAAGGGCATGGTCGCCCGAGCCATGGAGACCCTCGTACCGACCCCGACCCTGCCCTCGTTCGGCGGCATGGGCGCCCCGGCCCTCGCCGGCGCCTCGCCGTACGGGCCCGCAGGCGGCACCGCGCCGGGTGCACGACTCCACATCGAGCACTGGCACGCCGCTGAGAACGGCAGCCCGGACGACAACGCCAAGGCCCTCGAATGGGCGTCTAAGGGCCGGGGGTGATCATGGGAGCCACCGACCTCGGAAGCCTGATCACCGGCCCCGGACAGATCCAGTACGGCGACCTCCTGCTCGGCACCGGCACCCCCTACCGGTGGCGCGCGCTGAGCGGGTGGGAAGAGATGCCCGCACTCGATTCCTCCTCGGCACTCCGCCCGGACGCACACGGCGCCTACCCCGGCGCCCTGCTCGCCCAGACCCGCACCATCGGCCTCGACCTGATGGTGCGGGCCCCCCGCGATCAGATCGGCGGAGCCGTCGCCGCCCTGAACGCGGGCACCGTGCCCCGCCTCGACGAGGTACCGCTCGTCGTATGGCTGGACGAGCGCGGGCCCCTGCTCGTCAACGCGCGCGCCGTCCGCCGCAACGTCCCCGTCGCCAACGGGTACACGGTCGGGACGATCCTCGGCGCCGCGATCCAGTGGGAGGCATCCGACCCCCGCCGATACGGCGTCGACGAGCAGCACGTCGCAACCGGCCTACCGGCACCCGAGCCGGGCCTCGAATGGGCCGGGACGACCGGCCTCGAATGGGCCGATGACCTCGACTGGGGAGTCGGAGGCGCGACCGGCAACATGGGCGTCATCAACGGCGGCGACGCCGAGACCTCGCCGATCATCACGTTCACCGGCCCCGTGACCGCACCGCGCCTCTCCCAAGAGGACGGCCGGACGCTGGAGTACGACATCACCCTCGCCGCCAACGAACAGCTTGTCGTCGACACCCGCGCCGGGACCGTCACCCTCAACAACTCCGCCTCGCGCCTCTACACCGCGACGTCCCGCAGCGTGCCCGAAGGCGCTTTCACCCTCGCCCCCGGAACGACGTCGCTCGCCTTCCGCGCCGAAACACACACCCCCAACGCCCGATGCGCCATCACATGGCGCTCCGCCTACTGGTAGGAAGGACCCTCCCCGATGCCCGTGCGTTCCGCATGGCTGACCAACCGGGGCGACGCGGCCGGCGGGCAGACCCGCACCGACACGCGCCTCGCCCCGCTCGGCACCTTCACCCCGACAGGCCGCCTGACGTCCCTCTCCGGAGTCATCCCCGGATCACCCAACGGCGCCACCCCCATTGCCGGCCTCGCCGTCACCGGCACCGGCCCCGGCACCATGACCGCGTCCGTGGCCCCCGGCCGCGCGCTCATCCAGTCGACCGAGGCCGCCGGCGCCTACCCGGTCAGTCTCGACACCGCCCTGACGATCACCTTCGCCGACGGCAACGCGTCCAACCCCCGGTTCGATCTCGTCGTGCTCCGGATCTACGACGGGGCCGTCGACGGCGGCGCCGAAACCAAGGGCGCCATCGAGATCATCCAGGGCGCCGCCGCAGCAACCCCGGTCGTCCCGACCGTCCCGGCCGCCGCCATCGCCCTCGCCCAGGTCCGCGTACCGGCTGGCGCGAGCGCCGGAACCGGCGGCATCGACTGGGGGACCGCGATCACCGACCGCCGCACGGGCACCGTCGCCGTCGGGGGCATCCTCGTCGGCGCACCCACCGCGCCCGGCGCCTACCCGGGCCAGTTCCGCGACGGCGGACGCGGCATCGAACGATGGAACGGGACGTCATGGATGCCGACCGAGGAACGGCACTACGTCTCCGTGACGAAGTCGGGCACCTACGGCCTGTCCGCCAACCAGTACACCAGCGTCGTCTGGAACTCCGCGCCCGCCCGTACCGACGCGATCATGTGGTCGTCCGCGCAGTCCACCCGGCTCGTCGCCCCTGTCGCCGGCCTGTACGTCGTCTACACCTCTCAGACGTGGCCGAGCGGCGCCGCCAACTGCCGTACCAGGGTGCGGATCAACGGCGATGACAGCAACGTCATTCAGATGTCCGTAGTCGCGTCGTCGACCGGCAGCATGGGCGATTCGAACGCCCTTCCCCTGGTCATGGCCGCAGGCGATTACGTCGAGATGCAGGTCTACAACTCGAACGCGCTCACCGGTATCCCGTCGTCGTACACCCGGGCGGGGCTCATCTGGCAGGGGCCCGCATGAGCGGCCTCTACCGGGTGATCCTGTGCGACCTGCGCACCGACCAGGTTCTCGATGTGCTCCCCGCACAGGGCATCAAATGCGACGACTACATCGGCAAGACCGGCGGCGCCCAGTTCTCCATCCCCGTGGCCGGCCGGGACATGGCGCGCCGCGCACGCGAAGCCGTCATCCCGGCCCGTACGGCCGTGTGGATCGAGCGCGGCGGCGACGTGTGGTGGGGCGGCATCGTATGGACCCGGGAAATCATCCCGCCGTCCCGGGGCCGTCCGGGCGCCCTCGCTGTCCAGGCCGCAACGTTCGACTCGTTCCTCGCACACCGCCTGCTCACGGACGGGTGGACGGGAACCGGGGTCGATCAGTTCGACATTGCCCGGCAGCTTGTCGACTGGGTGCAGTCGACCAAGGGCGGCGACATCGGCATCGAACTTGACTGGACGCAGACGTCCGGCGTACTCCGCGACCGGACGTACTCCCGCTACGACCTGTTCGTCGTACGCGACCTTCTCGACCAACTCGCGAACGTCGAGGGGGGTTTCGAATGGCGGGTGCGAACGTACCGCGACACGTCCGGCCGCCGGGTGAAGTCGCTACAGCTCGGGTACCCGATCATCCGGAGCAGCCGCACCGAGCTGGTTCTCTCCTCGCCGGGCCCGGTCATCGACTACCGGATGCCGGAGGACGGCACCGCGCGCGCTACGCACTGGTACTCCCGGGGCGCCTCGATCAACCGCAACCAGACCGAAGCGTCGTACCCGCTCATGTCCACCCCCGTCTTCATCGACGGGGCCGTCGAACCGGGCGGCTGGCCACGCCTCGACGGCACGAGCGACTACACCAGCGTCGAGAGGCAAGCGACCCTCGACGGCCACGCGCGCGCCGACCTCTCCCGCGCGTGGACCACCACACAGGTCCCCACCGTGTCCGTCCGCCTCGACGGCTCCGGCATCTCCCCCGGCCTGCTCGGCTCCACCATCCGGCTCCGGATCCGTGACGAGTGGTTCCCCGAAGGGCTCGACGCCCGGTATCGCCTGATCGGCCTCGCCACCACCCCGGCCGAGCGCGGCCGGCCCGAAACCGCCGATCTACTCCTCGAACCGAACGCCGCCCCGGCGGCCCTCTCCGCCTAGGAGGCACCCCCACGTGGCCGCAATCCCCCTAGACCTCCTCGACCGCATCCGCCGCCTGGAGGCCGAGGTACGCGAGCTGAGGGGCCGTTCACAGATCCGCCCAGCCATGGACCAGGTCCTCAACGGCGACGTCGTGGTCGGCGAGGGCGGCGCCCTGTCCGTCCTCGACCCCGACAACGGGCACACCACCTTCCGCGTCGGCGAGATCTTCCCTGCTATCGGGGAGTTCGGAACCATGATCCGCCGCGACGACGGCACCGTCGCAATCAGCGTCTCGCGCGGACCCCTCGCCGACCCCGCCCAGTCGCAGGCCGTACGCATCATGGACGCTGCCGGGAACGAGCTGCTCTCCGGCGAGACCGTCGACCCGGCCGGCGGCCTCGCCCGCCCCTACCTTCCGCTGCCCATCCCCCAGGACGAAGCCACCGCGTCGTGGCCAGGTAGCGCGTCCACCGCGTGGACCACGATTGGCCGGTCGCGCGGGCTCGTCCAGCACCCGAGAGTCTGGATCTACGCCGTCATGGCCCGCCCCTCCGGCGTCTCGGCCCAACTCCGGCTTCTCGTCGACGGCACGGTCGTCATCACCGGAACTGTCGACCAGACCCTTGCCGGCGGCGGGCCCGTCCCCGGCTATTCCTTCGGCAAGGGCGTCGAGTTCGAGTTGCAGGTGCGCGTCACCGCCGGTACCGGCACCGTCCGCGCGATGACCCGCTACCTGTACGGCATCCAGTCCTAACCCCCTTCCCCCGAGGGCCGTCCCGCGCACCGCGCCGGGCGGCCCTTCCGCATTCTCGGAGGTACCCCATGGCCGCGCCCGCGACCGCCGCCCGCTTCCTCGCCGCGCTCCGCGCCGAGGGTCTGAACGTCATCACCTACCCCGGTTGGGAGACCCACAACAGGAACCACAAGGGCCCGTGGGGCCCCGTGCACGGCGTCGTCGTGCACCACACCGTCACCAAGGGCACCGCCGCCACGGTGCGCATCTGCCGCGAGGGACACAGCACCCTGCCGGGCCCGCTGTGTCACGGCGTCATCGCCAAGGACGGCACCGTGCACCTGATCGGCTACGGCCGCACCAACCACGCCGGCAGCGGCGACCCGGACGTACTCCGGGCCGTCATCGCCGAGGAACCACTCCCGACCGACAACGAGGCGACCACCGACGGCAACCGGCACTTCTACGGGTTCGAGTGCGAGAACCTCGGCGACGGTGCCGACCCGTGGCCCGAGGTCCAGCTCGACGCCATCGCCCGCGCGTCGGCCGCCGTCTGCCGCATGCACGGCTGGGGCGCGCGCTCCGTGATCGGCCACCGCGAGTGGCAGCCGGGCAAGCCGGACCCCGTCGGGTTCACCATGGCCTCGATGCGGGACCGGATCGACGCCCGCCTCGACGACAAGCCCAAGCCCCCGGCGCCGAAGCCGACTCCGCCGGCCAAGCCGAAGCCGACCCCGCCCAAGAAGCCCGTCGTCAGCCTCTCCCGCCTGATCGCCGCCGCCCGCCGCGACCCCGCCCAGAAGGGCACCCCCGTCTCGTACGCCGGGGCCCGGACCGTCGAGGCCGCCCTCGCCGCCGAGGGGCTGCTCGCCCGCTCCCTGGTCGATGGGCACTTCGGCACCGCCACCCGCACGGCGTACGCCCGTTGGCAGGCCCGCCAGGGCTACCGGGGCGCCGCCGCCGACGGAATCCCCGGCCGCGCGTCCCTCGCCGCCCTCGCGGCCCGACACGGCTTCACCATCACCCCCTGACCCGCTCCACCCAACCCCCACACAGGAGGAACCCCGCATGTCCGCCGCCACGAAGCGCATCGTCCGCACCCTGCTCCAGGCCGCCGCCGCCCTCGCGGTCGCCGCCCCCGGCATCGTCGCCGCGTCCGGCATCCCCGCGACCCTGCCGTACGTCGCCGGCTTCCTCGCCGTCGCCGGCGGCCTCGCCCGCGTCATGGCGCTGCCCTCGGTCGAGGTGTTCCTCGACCGCTTCGGCCTCGGCCTGGTCGACGACAACGGGGGCGGCCGGTGACCATCCCCACCCCGTCCGATCCGGCCGCCGTTGCCGTCGAGCTGGAGCGGCTCCGGGGCGCCCTCGAAGCAGGGTTCGCCCGCGTCGACGGCTCGCTCGCCCTGCTCGTCCAGCGTGGCGACCAGACCGACAAGCAGCTCGCCGACCACGAGGCCCGCCTCGACGCCCTCGAACGCGCCCGCTGGCCCCTCGCGTCCATCGCCGCCCTGACCGCCCTCGCCGGCGTCGTGGTGGCCCTGTGGCAGCTCGCCACGCGGTAACCCATTCTTGTTCCCCGCACACGCGGGGATGCGAAAGCGGCCCCACCCCCTCCCGGGGGTGGGGCCGCTTTCGTCATGTCCGGGCCCTCACCGAAGCCACTCGGCGCCTGGCACCGGGCAGGATTCGTCATCGAGCCACGCCATCGTGCCCCGGGGCCCGACCGTCAACCCGAACCGCTCGAACCCCGGCCGGCTCCTGCCGTTCCACCAGCGGTAAGCAGCCTCGACCTCGTCCCACAGGCGCCGGGGACCTTCCTGCACGACCTCGAACCGGCTGTGCCCCGGCTCGTAGTCCGCTGACGCCCAGGACTTCCCGTCGAGGTCGTA
This sequence comes from Streptomyces sp. R302, assembly GCF_012927245.1. Taxonomy (GTDB): domain Bacteria; phylum Actinomycetota; class Actinomycetes; order Streptomycetales; family Streptomycetaceae; genus Streptomyces. Next base: position 652,183 of record NZ_JABBGE010000003.1, on the reverse strand, counting down.
CGTCCACAGGGTGTACGCCCCGTCGTCGTACCGCTCTGTCCGCCAGAACGCCCCGGGCACCTGCAACCCGATGATGAACTGCTCGACCCATCCGTCAAGGGCCGTGGGCGACAGGGTGGTCATGCTGCGCTGCCCGTCGGCTGGCCACTTCCGGCCCCGGAAGTACGCATTCGGCTCGGGAAGCTCCGGCGACTGCTGCCGGATCCGCATGAACGCCGACGAGCGGGTGAAGTGCCCCCGGGCGTGCCCGTCGTCACCGACGGTGAGGCGCACAATGGCCTCGCCGCCGTACAGCGGCCCCCAAGGAGCGACGATCACGCCCCCAGTGACCATCTGCTCGATCCACGCGGCCGGCACCTCCCCGACCGACGCCGTGGCGATCACCCGGTCGTACGGTGCCCGGTCGGCAAACCCTTCCCGGCCGTCGCCGGTCACGACGAGCGGCGACGGCCGCCCAAACTCGGCGAGGTTCTCCCGGGCCTGCTCGACGACGGCCGGGTCGTATTCGATGCTGACGACGTTCTCAGCGCCGAGCCGGTGCGCAAGGAGGGCCGCGTTCCATCCGGTCCCCGTGCCGATCTCCAACACCCTGTGCCCGTCCTCGACGTCGAGGTCGGCAAGCATCGCGAACACCATGGACGGAAGCGAGCTGCTGCTCGTCGGCGTGGTGCCCTTCTCGTCGCCCTGGTGCTCGCCCTGGTCCCACTGCGTGGTGAGCGGCACGTTCGAGTACACGGCCCCGAGCCACGCCCGGGGGTCCGCCTCGCGGTTGACGAGCGACCCTTGCTCGGTGCCCTCGGGGATACCGGGCCAGACCCGGGCCGGGACGAACAGGGCCCGTGGGACGGCGCGGTACGTGGGCAACCAGTCGGATTGCAGTGCGCCCGATGCGACGAGCGCGGCGGCGAGCCCCTCCGGGCCCGCCGCCTCTACGCGTGTGCTCACGTGCTCCCCTACTTCGCGGGGCCGGAACCGTCGGAGGAGTTCCCGCCGCTCGTCTCCGAGCCGCCGCCTCCGTGCTGCCGGCCGCTGTTGCTGTCGTCCTGCTGGCTGCCGCCGGATCCGCTGCCCGAACCGCCGCCGTGCTTGCCCGACATGATCACTCCTTCGGTTGGGTGGTGCTCGGAACGGCCGTCCCCGAAACCGGGGGGCCGAGTCCCCATGCCCGGACTCGAACCGGGGTCGTCGACGACGGGGCGATGGGAGACAGTTGGGTACTTCGCCGTCGGGCTCTACCTGACTGAGCTACTGGGGGTGGAGCCGCCGCCCCGGCAGCGGGGGACACGTCGGGGCGGCGGTGCTGCGGTCGGCCCCGGGCTGGGAACGGGTCGCCCGGGGCCGGGTCGGGTACCTCGCCCCGGAAGCTCCAATCCGGGGCGAGGCGGCTAGGTGAAGCGGATCGCAAGTGCGGCGGCACCGGCGCCGATGGCCACGAAGGTCAGGAACAGTGCGAGGGTGGCTGTACGGGAGTGAGGCACTCCCCGATCAGCCTGATTGCCCCCTTCGGATTCAGGGCCTCGCGCTCCTCCGGGCTCGCCGCCCAACAGTCGGCCGCGTTCACCGTCCATTCCATGCCTCCGGGTCGTGCCAGGGTGAGGAGGTCACCGTTCACGGCGCGCACCTGGCCCGCGAGGGCCCGCGTCCCGTCCGTCAGGACGTCGTCTACGCGGTACCTCACGGCTGCCGCCGAGTGGCCCGCAGGATCGCCGCCAGACGCTTCGCCCCGGCGACGGTGACCTCGCCCAATCCGAAGATGTGCATGGGCCCGTACTGGGTCCCCCGCTGCTCGCGGTAGAGCCCCTGCGTCGGGAAGCCGGCGGCCTCCATTGCGGTCCGGAGCTCGCGAAAGACCTCGCCGGCCTCGGCGGTGCTCACGGGGCGAATCAGCGGTGTGGCGGGCGGCGCGGTGCTCGGCGCGATCGTAGGCGTGCTCATCGGCTGCGGTCCTCCTTGCGGGGCGTGCTCCGGAATGGCTTCACCCTGCCGCCAACCGGCCTACCCTGGAAAGGATTTCGGTTCCTGACGGCGATCTAGGAATGGCGACTATGCCAGCGGCAAAAGAGATCGACCCGAGCGAATCCATCGAGGCGTTCATCGCCAACCTGATTCGCGAGGCCAGAAAGACCAAGGGGTGGCGGCAAGTCGACCTTGCCAAAAAGGTGTTCACCAGCGATACGAAGATCAGCGAAATCGAGGGCGGGACCCCGCCCGACCTCAAGCTCGGCCGAAACATCGACGACGTTCTCGACCTCGCCGGTGCTCTAATCGCGCTCCTCACGATCCGCGAGCAGAGCGCGTATCGCGACTACGCAGTTGGCTTCCTGCGTGACCAGACCCGGGCCCGCTCCATCCATGAGTACTCTCTCGTCGTTCCGGGACTTCTTCAGACGCCGGAGTACGCGCGAGCGATCATGCTGCTAGCCGACCCCGACGAGCGAACCGATGTCGACGCGGACGTCGCGCGACGCATCGAGCGGCAAGAGGTACTCAAGGGGGATGACCCGCCGTGGCTGTGGGTCATCCTGGATGAGGCGGCGCTCTACCGAGTTATAGGGTCGCGCAAGGTGATGCGCGAGCAGCTTGGCGCACTCCTGGACGCTTCGGAGCGGCCCCGCCTGCACGTTCAGGTACTCCGAACGGGCCGAGCCTCGATCCCGGGCTCCATAAGCCTGCTGACGGCTCACGACGGAACGCGTACGGCCTACACCGAGGGGTTCGTCACGGGTCGGTATATGCAGGATCCGAGCGAGGTCGACACGTGGCAGAGGATCTATGATCGGCTCCACGCCGAGGCCGAGGGCATCGAGGCGTCACGAGAGATCATCCGCACTGCACTGGGGACGCACGATGACTGAACCCGCCTGGCGTACGAGCACGTACAGCGGCTCCAACGACAACTGCGTCGAGGTGGCGGACAACACGCCCCGCGTCCTCGTACGGGACACGAAGGATCATGATGCGGGCACGCTCAACGTGGCGCCGGCAGCATGGTCATCGTTCACCGCGTACGCGTCCGGCCTCGCTGACTGAGCAGGCGCAGAACGGCCCCGCGTCCCTGACTGGGAGGCGGGGCCGTCGCGTTTCCGCAGGTCAAACGCTGAGTGTTTTACCGGTACGGCTGCACACCGGTACGACACTCCGCTTTAAGTTTCAACGGGCGGATGATCAGCGGAAAATCAGCGCACGATCGTCCGACGGTCAGAAGACGTCGCTGGGCGTGTACGTGCCCCAGACCTCGCGGAGGGCGTCGCAGACCTCGCCGACGGTGGCGCGGGCCTTGAGGGCGTCCTTCATGGGGTAGAGGACGTTGTCGGTGCCCTCGGCGGCCTTCTTGAGGGCGGTGAGGGCGGCGTCGACGGCCGCCTGGTCGCGCTCGGCGCGCAGCTTGGCGAGGCGGTCGGCCTGCTGGGCCTCGATGGCCGGGTCGACGCGGAGCGGCTCGTACGGCTCCTCGACGTCGATCGTGTAGCGGTTGACGCCGACGACGACCCGCTCGCCGGAGTCGGTCTCCTGGGCGATGCGGTAGGCCGAGCGCTCGATCTCGTTCTTCTGGAAGCCGCGCTCGATGGCGTTGACCGCGCCGCCCAGCTCCTCGACCTTCGCCATCAGTTCGAGGGTGGCCGCCTCGACGTCGTCGGTCATCTTCTCGACCACGTACGAGCCGGCGAAGGGGTCGACCGTGGCCGTGACGTCCGTCTCGTACGCCAGGACCTGCTGGGTGCGCAGCGCCAGGCGGGCGGACTTGTCCGTCGGCAGGGCGATGGCCTCGTCGAAGGAGTTGGTGTGCAGCGACTGCGTGCCGCCGAGGACGGCCGCCAGGCCCTGGACGGCGACGCGCACGAGGTTGACCTCGGGCTGCTGGGCCGTCAGCTGTACGCCGGCGGTCTGGGTGTGGAAGCGGAGCATCAGCGACTTGGGGTTCTTCGCGCCGAACTCCTCCTTCATGACCCGCGCCCAGATCCGGCGGGCGGCGCGGAACTTCGCCACCTCCTCCAGGATCGTCGTGCGGGCCACGAAGAAGAAGGAGAGGCGCGGGGCGAAGTCGTCGACGTCCATGCCGGCCGCCACCGCCGTGCGGACGTACTCGATGCCGTCCGCCAGCGTGAACGCGATCTCCTGCGCGGGCGAGGCGCCGGCCTCGGCCATGTGGTAGCCGGAGATCGAGATCGTGTTCCACTTCGGGATCTCGGCCTTGCAGTACTTGAAGATGTCCGCGATCAGGCGGAGCGACGGCTTCGGCGGGAAGATGTACGTTCCCCGCGCGATGTACTCCTTCAGCACGTCGTTCTGGATCGTGCCGGTGAGCTTCTCGGCCGGCACGCCCTGCTCCTCGCCGACCAGCTGGTACATCAGCAGCAGGAGGGAGGCCGGGGCGTTGATCGTCATCGACGTCGACACCTTGTCGAGCGGGATGCCGTCGAACAGCACGCGCATGTCGTCGACGGAGTCGATCGCCACGCCGACCTTGCCGACCTCGCCGCTGGCGATCGCCGCGTCGGAGTCGTGGCCCATCTGGGTGGGCAGGTCGAAGGCGACCGACAGTCCCATCGTGCCGTTGTCGATCAGCTGCTTGTACCGGGCGTTGGACTCCACGGCGGTGCCGAAGCCGGCGTACTGCCGCATCGTCCACGGCCGTCCGGTGTACATCGACGGGTACACGCCTCGCGTGAAGGGGTACGCACCCGGTTCGCCCAGCTTCTCCGCCGGGTCCCAGCCCTCCAGGGCCTCCGCGCCGTAGACCGGCTCGATGGGCAGTCCCGACTCCGACTCGCGTGCCATGTGCTGTGCCTCCCGTGTGATGTACTGCCGCGCTCCGTGTACCGACCCTCGCGACGGACTGTAGCGGCGGGCGCGCTGTCCGGTGGAGGCCAGCAGGCTGGGACCTTCCTCACAACATCGACGCTTCGCCCGCGTGGGTGCGCAACCGCGGGCGCGCGGGAAGCATCCCTATGGGCACAGTCGAGTTCCCCGGGGGGCCACCATGAAGCGTTCGTCCGTCATACGCAGAGCCGTGCTCGCGACCGCCGCCGTCGCGCTCGTCGCCACGGGCTGTACGGCCCAGGCGGCCGGGTCCGGGAGCGGGGCCGGGTCCGGGGGGCCGACGTCCCAGGCGCCTGTCCCGGCCACCAGCACGCCCGCGCCGGCGAGCAGCGCCGCGTCGCCCACCTCCACCCCCACGCCCACGCACACCCCCACGCCCACGCCCAGTGCTTCGGCGTCGTCCGGCGGGTCGGACTCCAAGCCGTCGTCTCCCGCCCCCACGCCCGCCGTGAAGATCCTCATGAAGGACGGCGACGAGAACGAGCGGGTGCGGGAGCTCCAGGCGCGGCTGCGGCAGCTCGACTACTTCGACCGGGCGCCCACCGGCTTCTACGGCTCGATCACGGGGAAGGCCGTCGCGGCCTTCCAGAAGAAGCGGGGGCTGCCCGCGACGGGCTCGGTGGACGAGACGACCTGGCAGCGGCTGCTCGGCATGTCGAAGAAGCCGACGGCGGACGAGCTGAAGCCGTCCACCACCAACAAGCTGGACACCCCGGACGCGCGCTGCATGAAGGGCCGGGTGCTCTGCATCAGCAAGGAGAGCCGGACGCTGGCCTGGATGATCGACGGGCAGGTGGTGTCGTCGATGGACGTGCGCTTCGGCTCGGAGAACACGCCGACGCGTGAGGGCACCTTCGCGGTGGGCTGGAAGGCGGAGAAGTGGACGTCGACGATCTACCACACGCCCATGCCGTACGCGATGTTCTTCAGCGGCGGCCAGGCGGTGCACTACTCGGCGGACTTCGCGGCCCGCGGCTACAACGGGGCCTCGCACGGCTGCGTGAACGTCCGTGACCGGGCGAAGATCGCGGCCCTCTTCGACCAGGTGAAGGTCGGCGACAAGGTCGTCGTCCACTGGTAGCGGATGGGTCGGGCAGCGGGACGGGAGAGGAGAAGGGGCGCGGGTGGGGCCGGGGGAACGTGCCCCACCCGCGCCGGGTGCGCGGAGCCGTAGGTACGGGGGGAACCCCGGCTCTCTGCGCGGCCGATGACCAGTCGGCTCACTCAGTACTGCGCCGACGGGCCCGAAAGTGTCACACCCGCGTCGCCGCGGCTGCCGCGGGCCGCTGCGAAACCGCTGTGACCTGCGTCTTCGCCCTCGGCTTGGCTTTGGGCCGGTCCTTCGGGTCGGGCTTGTCCGTGCTGCCGCCGCGGCCGCGCTTGCGGCTGGGGTCGGAGGGGGAGGGGACGGTGCCGCGGCCGAGGTCCGTGCCGGTCTCCCGGCCTTCCTCGTCCCTGTCCCCGCCCTTGCCCTGGTCGCCGTTCTCCGCGTCGTCTTCCGCCTTCCCTCCGTCGGCCTTCCCTCCGTCGGCCTTCTCCGTGGCGGGGCCGAGGAGGGCGTCGCAGTAGGCGCGGAGGGACTCGTCGGCGCGCAGGGCGGCGGAGAGCCGTTCGCGGCCGGCGTCGTCGAGGCGGCCGGCGCGGTACTCGCGGCAGGCGCTGGTCCTGGCCTCGCGGGTGCCGGCGTCGCGGCTGTCGGCGGCGTCGCCCTCGTCGCGGCCGGAGCGCTCGCCGGAGCGCTCGCCGGAGGGGGTGGCGCCGGGGCGGGGGGTCGCGGAGGTGCCGTCCTCGGGCCCGGCCGTGGGGCTGGTGCCGGGGGCGGGCGTGGTGGTGGGCCGGTCCGGGTCCGCGTTCCGGGACGGGTCCGGGCGGCGTTCGATTCCGGCGGTGGGTTCGCCCGGGTCGCCGGTCGGGATCGCGGGGTCGGCGGCGGTGGCCGTACGGGACGGTTCGCGGTCGACCAGCGGGAGGACCCCGGTGCCGGCGGCGACGGCGACCCCGCCGACGGTGACGGCGGCGAGCGCGGCGGCGAGCCCGTACCGCAGGGAGCGTCCCCAGCGGCGGGCCGCGCCGGGGGCCGCCGTGCGGGCGGCGGCTGCCGCGCGGGCGGTGGTGGCGGTGCGGAAGGCGGCGAGGGCGGCCTCTTCGCCGGCGAGCGGTACGCCGGGGGCGGGGGCGGCGGGGACGCGGACGGTGTCGAGGGCGTCGGCGAGGGCCGCGGCCCCGGTGCGGGCGACGGGGTCCGCGGGGTCTGCGGGGTCGACGGGCTCACCCCGGAGCAGCCGCTCCGCGGCATCGGGATCGAGCCACTGGTACCGCTCGTCGGCCATCACATGTCCTTCTGCGTACGCGGACGCCAATGCGTCACACCGCCGGGGGCTGTGAACCCGGGATTCCGGCCGCGTTGGGGGGGTACTCCGTCGAGGCCCGGCGGCCCGTCGCCGGCTCTCTCGCCCGGGTCCGCTCCGGCCGCGGCGGGGTCGACGCCGAGGAGTTCGGCGAGCTTCCGCAGGCCGCGGTGGGCCGCGGTGCGGACCGCGCCGGGGCGCTTGCCGAGGGCCTCGGCGGCGGACTTGGCGTCGAGGCCGACGACGACGCGCAGGACGACGGCCTCGGCCTGGTCCTGCGGGAGGCGGGCGATGAGCCGCATGGTGTCGCCGGTGGAGAGCGCCTCCAGGGCCTCGCCGGCGGTGTCGGACTCGGCGGGCTTGTCGGTCAGCTCGGTCTCGTCGCCGCCGGAGGCGGGGCGGCGGCCGCGCATCCGGAGGTGGTCGAGGGCGCGGTTGCGGGCGATCCTGGCCGCCCAGCCGCGGAAGCGGTCCGCGTCGCCGCCGAAGCGGTCGAGGTCGCGGGCGATCTGGAGCCAGGCCTCCGAGGTGACGTCCTCGGCGTCGGCCTCTCCGACCAGCGTGCGCGTGTAGCCCAGCAGACGGGGGTGCACGGCGCGGTACACAGTACGGAAGGCGTCTTCGTCCCCGTTCTGCGCAGCGAGCACCGCGGCCGTCAGCTCCGCGTCGTCCCCCAGCACTCCCCAAACCCTGTTCGTCGGTCGCGCCCTGCGCGCGCGTCAGCACGTCGCCGGCGGAGTCGGGGCTGGTCGTCGCCGCCGGGTCCGCTTCGTGCTCCAGCACGCTACGTCGATTCCCGGTGCCGCGTCCACGCGGTACGGGCACCTTGTGCAACTTGCAACCTTCGCTCCGGCGCGGGCGGTGTGACAGAAACCGCATGCCCGGCGCTGTATGGAGTACGGAGCCGTGCTGCGGCTCCGTGGTCGACGACCGGGGCCTCTCCTGTGGGGGGTGGCGGCCCCGGTCGTCTCCCTTTTCCGGCGCGTACCCCAGGAAGGACTGTCAACCGATCGTTGACACCCAAGAGGTGTCAACCTAAGGTTGCCTCATGACGCAGCCTGCAGTTCCTCAGATCAGCATCCGTCTCGACGAACTCATCGAAGCGATCAAGAAGGTCCACCCCGACACGCTGGACCAGCTCTCCGGCGCGGTCATCGCGGCGGACTACCTCGGCGAGATCGCCGACCACCTCATCGGCCACTTCGTCGACCAGGCCCGCCGCTCCGGCGCCTCCTGGACCGACATCGGCCGCAGCATGGGCGTCACCCGCCAGGCCGCCCAGAAGCGCTTCGTCCCCAAGGAGCCCGACGCCGAGAAGATGGACCCGAACGCCGGGTTCGCCCGCTTCACCCCGCGCGCCCGCGCGGTCGTCGTCGCCGCGCAGAACGAGGCGATCGCCGCGCGGAACGCGGAGACCGTCCCCGGCCACCTCGCCCTCGGCCTGCTCGCCGAGCCCGAGGGGCTCGCCGTCCTGTGGATCACCTCCCAGGGCGTCACCGCCGAACAGCTGCGCGAGGCCGTCACGCCGACGCTGCCGCCGGCCGCCGAGGAGGTGCCGCCGCTCGTCCCGTACGACGCGGCGGCGAAGAAGGTGCTCGAACTGACCTTCCGCGAGGCGCTGCGGCTCGGGCACAACTACGTCGGCACCGAGCACATCCTCCTCGCGCTCCTGGAGCACGAGGACGGCCGGGGCGTGCTGAGCGGCCTCGGCCTGGAGAAGGCGGTGGCGGAGCGGCAGCTCGCCGAGCTCGTCGCCTCCGCGACGGTCGAGGCGCCCACCGAGGCCTGAGCCCCGGGCCCGGACCTCAGGCGGTGCGCGCCCGGCGGGAGACCACCGCGCGCAGCACCCGGCCGCCCTCGACGGAGAGCTCACGCGCCCGGCGCAGTCCCGTCGGGCCGTGGGCGACCGCGTCGAGGACGGCCAGCTGCCGGCGGAGTTCGCCGGAGTGCAGGGGGCCCTCCTCGCCCACGTCGTACAGGCGGTGCACGGTGAGCGCCACGGTCGAGCACCGCTCGGCCCAGGCGCGCAGGGGCCCCTCGGCCCACTCGGCGGGCATCCCGTCGGCCATCGCGCGGACCATCGTGACGACCCCGCCGTCGCCGGCGGCCTCGCCGCCCGCGCCGTCCAGCTCGACCCGCGCCTTGCCGACGGCCTCGGCCCAGGCGGCGGCGTCCGCGCGCGCGATCGCCGCCCACACCGGCCGCAGCACCTCGGCGCGGTCGGGCGCGAGCAGCGGCAGGCACCGGTCCAGACAGGCGAGCCCGGCGGCGGCGAGGCCGCGTCCGTCGGTCCCGTCGATCAGTTCCACCAGACTCCGACCCGTACTCGACGTCATGGACGCCTCCTCGCCACCCGATGCGGACTCTCTACGTCCACTTCTGCGCCGAAGGGCGCTTTCTCGTCACTTGGCGGCCGAAAGCATGCCAGTGGCCCTGGTGTGCTGCATAGAGGTCAGACGGCGTACGAACAGGATGGCGAGGACACCGGCGGCGATGGTGAAGAGGTATCCCGCCAGGGACCAGGCCGCGGCGGTGGTCCAGGCGTCCAGCGTCTCGGCCCGCTTGTAGAGGGTGTTCGAGATCCGGTCCACGACCGCCCCCACCGCGAAACACGTCCACCAGGAGTTGAGCAGCGTGAGCTCCCGGGCGCCGTCGGCGGCGTACGGGTCGGGACGGCTGGCCCGCCAGACGTCCACGGCGATCTGGCGCGGGATCCACAGGTTGGCGAACGGGATGAACCAGGCGCCGATGGCCCAGCCGGGCGTGCGTCTGTGGATGTCGGGGGCCCAGACGTCGGCGTTCTTCCGGACCCGGTGGAACCAGACGAGGAAGACGACGACGGTCGCCAGATAGGCGACGCCGGAGGCGAGCGCCGCCATCACCGGGTCGAGCCCGGCGATGGTGGTCGTCTCGTAGGCGGCCTCCGGGTCGGCGAGCGTCCAGACCTCGTCACCCGCGAGCAGCAGGTCGAAGAAGACGTCGACGCCCAGCAGGACCATGACGGCGTACGCCAGGCCGTTGGGATTGCGCAGCATGAAGGTTCCCCCCAGGAACATGTGATCGGAAGCGCCCCCTCCCCCAAGGGGGTCGCGCCGGAACCTATGTCAGACGGAAGCGTTCCGTCCAGGGAAAACCGCAGCTCAGCCGCGTACCTGCGTCGCCAGCGCGCGGAATTCGGACCAGGTCTGCGCGGGTTTGCGGGGGTCCCAGACCTTCTGGGAGAGGGCCGCGAGGGGGAGGCGGATGCCGGCGGCGACCTGGTCCTGGGTCTGGGCGTTGGAGAAGTCGCACCAGACGGCGAACCGGGCGCCCTGGATCTGCGCGTCGTAGCGGGCCGGGACGGGGGTGGTGCCGCGGACGACCAGCGGGGTCCACTGCTCGTAGATGCGGCGGCCGGTCGGGTAGGTGAAGGCGTTGGGCTCGCCGAGCACGTAGTAGAGGTACTCGTCGTTGAGGTTGACCAGGCGGCGCCCTGCCTGGAGGTACGGGAGCGGGGGCCGGGCGCCGTACTCCTTGCCCGTCCAGTACTCGACCTCGATGTCCTTCGCCGCGCTCACCACCCCGCCGGCGAAGAAGCCGTCGTTCCACGCCTTGAGGGTCTTGCCGGTCGGCCGGACGGTCGCGGCGCGGTCGTTGAGCCAGTCGGTCGCCAGGTCCTGGACGCGCCCGGAGGGGCCGTACGCCTCGCGGGCCGCGCGGGCGAGCTGCGGGTAGGTCGCCTCGGGGTCCTTCGCCATCAGGGCGACGTACTCGTCGGCGCCGAGGTGCCAGTAGGCGCCGGGGAAGAGGGCGGTGTACTCGCGCAGCAGGTCGTCGACGATCCGGGCGGCGGCCGGGTCGGAGATGTCGACGGCGCCGCGCGGGGTGCGGCCGCTCGCGCTGACGAGCTGGAGGTCCGGGTGGGCGGCGATGACCGCGCCGAGGTGTCCGGGCGAGTCGATCTCGGGGACGACGGTCACGTGCCGGCTCGCGGCGAGCGCGAGGATCCGGCGGACCTCCGCCTTGGTGAGGTGCCGCTCCGACACGACCTCGGGGTGCGAGTCGGACTCGATGCGGAAGCCCTGGTCGTCGGAGAGGTGCAGCCCCAGCTGGTTGAGCTTGAGGTCGCCCATCTCCCGGATCCGGTCCTCCAGCCAGGCGGCGGTGAAGTGCTTGCGGGCGATGTCGACGTTGAGTCCGCGCTGCGGCTTGGCCGGGCGGTCGGTGACGGTGCCCTCGGGCATCGCGCCACTCCCCTTCACCGACTGCTTGAGGGTGCGGGTGCCGTAGAAGACGCCGGCCTCGTCGGGTCCGGTGATCCGGACGCGGTCGTCCCTCACGGTGAGCGTGTACGACTCGGCGGCGCCCTTCCCGCCGAGCGCCAGCTCGACGTCGCCCGGTCCGGCGGCGGCCTCGCCGCGGTAGCGCAGGCCCAGCTCCTCGGCGAGCAGCCGGCCCTCGTCGGCGAGGCCCGCGCTGTCCGCGCCGAGGACGACCCCGGCGCTCGCGGCGGGCTTCCAGCCGGGGCCGCGGGCCGGCTCGTGGGAGCGGACGGCGGGGACGGTGCGGGGGGCCCGGGAGAGCGGGTAGGTCCGGGTGGGCGTGGGGCTCGGCGTCGGGCTCGGCGTCGGCGTCGTGGTGGGCTTCGCGGCCGAGGTCGTCGCGGCCGGGGCCGTACCGGAGGGTGACGGGGAGTCCGCGCCGGAGGGGGAGCCGTTCGAGCAGGCCGCCACGGTGGTCAGGGCCACCGCGGCCGCCAGGAGAGCCGGGCCGCGCAGGGGGCCCCGTGGGGAGTACCGCATCCCACGCATCCTCCCCCACCCGGGCTGACCCGGCCAATCGCCGGGCGGGCCTCCCCCACCCGCCGGAACGGAACCTTCACGTCCATCACACGTTCCTAAACCCTCTCTTCCGGGTGAAATTCGCGCACTCGTCGGACACTTCCCCCGTCCCGTCGATAACGTTGCGTCACGTCCACCCCATTCGTCCCGCCGTCCCGGAGCCCACGCTGACCAGCGACACCCACGCCCCCTGCCGCAAGCCGGGTCCGGCGGACGCGCCTGCCATACCCGCCCAGAAGTCCACCGGCGCCCCGCACGGCCTGCTGCCGCTCAACGCCGCCGCCCCGGCCGAGGCCGTGGAGCTGCTGCTCTCGTGCTGCCACAGCCGCCGCTGGGCCGAGCGGATCGCCGCCCACCGGCCCTACCCCACGGTGGACGCCCTGCTCGCCGCCGCCGAGGAGGCCGGGTACGACCTCACCGGCGCCGACCTCGACGAGGCGCTGGCCGCCGAGTCCTCCGCGCTGCCGCACCCGGACGCGCCGCCGGCCGCCCGGACCGCGCTGCGCGCCGCCCACGCCGCGTACGAGAGCCGCTTCGGCCACGCGTTCGTCATCAGCCTCGACGGGGTGCGTCCGAGCGAGCGACTTGACGTGGTCCTGGCCGGAATCCGGTCACGTCTCGGCAACGAACCGGAGGAGGAGCGCGCCGTCGCGGCCGACGAACTGCGCCGGCTCGCCCGGTCCCGGCTCGCCTTCACGCTCACCCAGGGGCTCACCCACAGCCGCTGGAACCTGTGATTCTCCCCGGAATCGCCCGAATCTGCCTCGGACGATAGCCCGTCCGTGCCTGTTTGATCACACTGAAGGACCCCGCGCGAGCGAACCGACAAGTCGTCGCTACGATGACCGGGGCCGGTGGACCGTACCCGGCCGGGCCAGACCGACAGAGAAGCCGGCCGGGCCCCGATCCCCGCTCCCGGAGGGTTTTTCCGTGCCGGCTGGAACGCTGTACCGCGGCCGGGAAGGAATGTGGTCCTGGGTGGCTCATCGAGTCACCGGCGTCCTCATCTTCTTCTTCCTGTTCGTACACGTGCTGGACACCGCTCTCGTCCGCGTCTCCCCCGAGGCGTACGACGAGGTCGTCGCGACCTACAAGACGCCGATCGTCGCTCTTCTGGAGTACGGCCTGGTCGCCGCCATCCTCTTCCACGCGCTCAACGGCCTCCGGGTCATCGCCGTGGACTTCTGGTCCAAGGGCCCCCGCTACCAGAAGCAGATGCTCTGGACCGTCGTGGGCGTCTGGGTCGTCCTGATGGCGGGTTCGCTGTACCCCGTCCTCGGCCACGCCGCACGTGAACTGTTCGGGAGCTGACGCGCCTCATGTCCGCTGACACCACCTCCGCGATCGGTCCCGTCGAGGGCGCTTCCTTCGACGTGGACAACCCCGCCCCGTACATCGAGGCCCCCCGCAAGCGCACGGGCAAGACCCCGCGCGCGACCCGCGGCAACTTCGAGATGGCCGCATGGCTCTTCATGCGCCTCTCGGGCGTGGTCCTCGTGGTCCTCGTCCTCGGCCACCTGCTGATCCAGCTCTTCCTGGACGGCGGCGTCTCCAAGATCGGCTTCGCCTTCGTGGCCGGCCGCTGGGCGTCCCCGTTCTGGCAGGTCTGGGACCTGCTGATGCTGTGGCTGGCCATGCTCCACGGCGCCAACGGCCTCCGCACGGTCATCAACGACTACGCGGAGCGTGCCAACACGCGCCTGTGGCTCAAGGGCCTGCTGTACACCGCCACGGTGTTCACCATCCTTCTGGGCACGCTGGTGATCTTCACCTTCGACCCGAACATCCGCTAGGCACGGGGCTGAGGTAACCACGCCATGAAGATCCACAAGTACGACACCGTCATCGTCGGCGCCGGCGGCGCCGGCATGCGCGCCGCCATCGAGGCGACGAAGCGCAGCCGCACCGCCGTGCTGACGAAGCTCTACCCCACCCGCTCCCACACGGGCGCCGCGCAGGGCGGCATGGCCGCCGCGCTCGCCAACGTGGAGGAGGACAACTGGGAGTGGCACACCTTCGACACGGTCAAGGGCGGTGACTACCTGGTCGACCAGGACGCCGCCGAGATCCTGGCGAAGGAGGCCATCGACGCCGTCCTCGACCTGGAGAAGATGGGCCTGCCGTTCGGCCGTACGCCCAACGGCGACATCGACCAGCGCCGGTTCGGCGGTCACTCCCGCAACCACGGCGAGGCCCCGGTCCGCCGCGCCTGCTACTCGGGCGACCGCACCGGCCACATGATCCTCCAGACGCTGTACCAGAACTGCATCAAGGAGGGCGTGGAGTTCTTCAACGAGTTCTACGTCCTGGACCAGCTCATCGTCGAGGTCGACGGCGTCAAGAAGTCCGCCGGCGTCGTCGCGTACGAGCTGGCCACCGGCGAGATCCACATCTTCCAGGCGAAGGCCGTGGTCTACGCCTCCGGCGGCACCGGCAAGTTCTTCAAGGTGACGTCGAACGCCCACACCCTGACCGGTGACGGCCAGGCCGCCTGCTACCGCCGCGGCCTGCCCCTGGAGGACATGGAGTTCTTCCAGTTCCACCCGACGGGCATCTGGCGCATGGGCATCCTCCTGACGGAGGGCGCCCGCGGTGAGGGCGGCATCCTCCGCAACAAGGACGGCGAGCGCTTCATGGAGAAGTACGCGCCGGTCATGAAGGACCTCGCGTCCCGTGACGTCGTCTCCCGCTCCATCTACACGGAGATCCGCGAGGGCCGCGGCTGCGGTCCCGAGGGCGACCACGTCTACCTGGACCTGACGCACCTTCCGCCGGAGCAGCTCGACGCCAAGCTCCCGGACATCACCGAGTTCGCCCGTACGTACCTCGGCATCGAGCCGTACACGGACCCGATCCCGATCCAGCCCACCGCGCACTACGCCATGGGCGGCATCCCGACCAACGTCGAGGGTGAGGTCCTGTCGGACAACACCACCGTCGTCCCGGGCCTGTACGCGGCCGGCGAGGTCGCCTGCGTGTCGGTGCACGGCGCCAACCGCCTCGGCACCAACTCGCTGCTCGACATCAACGTCTTCGGGCGTCGCGCGGGCATCGCCGCCGCCGAGTACTCCCACAAGCACGACTACGTCGAGCTGCCGGAGGCCCCGGAGGCCATGGTCGTCGCGCAGATCGAGAACCTGCGCAACTCCACGGGCACCGAGCGGGTCGCCGACCTGCGCCGCGAGCTCCAGGAGACGATGGACGCCAACGTGATGGTGTTCCGCACGGAGCAGACCATCAAGACGGCCGTCGAGAAGATCGCCGAGCTGCGCGAGCGCTACAAGAACGTGTCCATCCAGGACAAGGGCAAGCGGTTCAACACCGACCTCCTGGAGGCCATCGAGCTGGGCAACCTGCTCGAACTGGCCGAGGTCATGGCCGTCTCGGCCCTGGCGCGCAAGGAGTCCCGCGGCGGTCACTACCGCGAGGACTACCCCAACCGCGACGACGTCAACTTCATGCGCCACACGATGGCGTACCGCGAGGTCGGCAAGGACGGCTCCGAGACCGTGCGTCTCGACTACAAGCCGGTCGTCCAGACCCGCTACCAGCCGATGGAGCGTAAGTACTGATGGCTACCCCCGTTCTGGACAAGGTGGAGAAGGAGTCCGCCGCGTCCCCGTACATCACGGTCACCTTCCGGATCCGCCGCTTCAACCCCGAGCTCTCGGACGCGGTGGTCTGGGAGGACTTCCAGGTCGAGATCGACCCGAAGGAGCGCGTGCTCGACGGTCTCCACAAGATCAAGTGGGACCTGGACGGCACGCTCACCTTCCGTCGCTCCTGCGCCCACGGCATCTGCGGTTCCGACGCCATGCGGATCAACGGCAAGAACAGGCTCGCCTGCAAGACGCTGATCAAGGACCTGAACCCCGAGAAGCCGATCACCGTCGAGCCCATCAAGGGCCTCACGGTGCTGAAGGACCTCGTGGTCGACATGGAGCCCTTCTTCCAGGCGTACCGCGACGTCATGCCCTTCCTCATCACCCAGGGGAACGAGCCGACCCGCGAGCGCAAGCAGTCCCCCGAGGACCGCGAGCGCTTCGACGACACCACCAAGTGCATCCTGTGCGCCGCGTGCACGTCGTCCTGCCCGGTCTTCTGGAACGACGGCCAGTACTTCGGTCCGGCCGCGATCGTCAACGCGCACCGCTTCATCTTCGACTCGCGCGACGAGGGCGGCGAGCAGCGCCTGGAGATCCTGAACGACAAGGACGGCGTGTGGCGCTGCCGCACCACGTTCAACTGCACGGACGCCTGCCCGCGTGGCATCGAGATCACCAAGGCGATCCAGGAGGTGAAGCGCGCGCTCATCACGCGTCGCTTCTGATCCCGTCGCAGTGCCGCGGAAGGCCCCGTCTCCCCCTGGGAGGCGGGGCCTTCCCGCGTGTACGGGGCGGAGGTCAGCCGCCGACCAGCGGGACGAGTCTGAGGAAGACGACCTCGGTGTCCGGGCCGAGCGCCACCGTCTCGTCCAGGTCCTCGATCTGCCGGTCACCGACCAGGACGAGGAAGCCGTTGCGGGAGAAGGCGTCCAGGGCACGGCCGAGCGCGGCCTCGTGGCCGTCCGGGTCGTCCGGGGCGTCCTGGCCGTGCTGGCCGGTCTCCAGGGCGACCCGGCGGGCTATCAGCTCGCGCAGCGGCAGCCGCTCCTCGGCGACGGCGAGGGGCGCGGAGGCGGTGCGGCCGCCGAGGGTCGTCTCGTCGACGAAGGTGACTGTTCCCATGACGCCGAGGGTAGGCACCGCCACTGACAGCGGGTCAGTGCCAGTGCGGGACGGAGGGGTCCTCCTCGGCGGCGAGCATGATGCGGCGGAGGAGGTCGTTGAGGGTGGCGCGCTCGGCGGGGTCGAGGACGCCGAGGAGGCGCTCCTCCTCGTGGCCGAGGACGTCCATGGCGCCGACCCAGACGGTGTGGCCGGTCTCGGTGAGCTCGACGACGACCCGGCGGCGGTCGGTGGTGGAGGGGGTGCGGCGGACGAGGCCGCGCTTCTCCAGGGCGTCGAGGCGGCCGGTGACCGAGGCGGGGGCCAGGTCGAGGTCCTGGGCCAGTTCGGAGGGGGCGGCGGAGCCGCCGCGGCCGGCGAGCTTGTGCAGGGTGTCGAACTCGTGGCGTTCGAGGTCGAAGTCGAGGAGGGACTGCTCGCGGACCCGGCGGAGGTGGACGGAGAGCTTCTTCATCCGGGTGACCGCGCCCTCGACGACGGGGTCGAGATCGGGCAGGACGGGCTGCCAGCGCGCGACGTGCGCGTCGGTCCAGTCCTGTTCCTGGGGCTCTGCGGGTTCCGGCTGGTTCATGGGGCGATCGTACGTGCGGGGGTACGAGGGGGCCTGCGGGGCGGGGCGGGCCGGGGGGGGCGGGACGGGCGGGGCCGGGCCAGGCCAGGCCCTGTATATTTCGTTGCCGAATTATTCGGTTCCGAAATATTCTGCGGGAATGGCCGCTACCGTCATCGCACCGCCTCCCGTCCGTCACCCCCTGCGCACCCGTCCCTTCCGGCTGCTCTTCGCCGGGCGGGTCCTCTCCCTCACCGGCGACGCCGTGATCCCCGCCGCGCTCGCCCTCGCCGTCCTGGAGGCCACCGGGTCCACCGGCGCGCTCGCCCTGGTCCTCGGCTGCGCGATGGTCCCCAAGCTGCTTCTGCTGCCGGTCGGCGGGGTGCTCGCCGACCGCTTCGACGCCCGCGCCATCGCGCTCGGCATGGACCTCGTCCGGTGCGCCTCCCAGCTCCTCGTCGGCCTCCAGCTGCTCGGCGGCAGCCCCACCCTGTGGCTGATCGCCACCGCCTCGGCCGTCGGCGGGGCGGCCGGGGCCTTCGCCATGCCGACCGCCTCCCCGCTGGTGCGCGGGACGGTGGCCGAGGCCGTCCTGCACCGGGCCAACGCCGCCATGGGCATCGCGCACAGCGCCACCCGCGTCGGCGGGCCCGCGCTCGCCGGCGCGCTCGTCCTCACCGTCGGCCCCGCCTTGGCCTTCGTCCTGGACGCGGCCTCCTTCGCCGTCAGCGCCGCGCTCCTCGCCGTCCTGCGGATCGACAAGATGCCGGTCCCCCACCGGCCCTTCCTCACCGACCTGCGCCAGGGCTGGCGGGAGGTCAGGTCCCGCGACTGGTACTGGACCAGCCTCGTCGCGCACAGCGCCTGGAACGGCGCCGCCGCCGTCCTGATGACCCTCGGCCCCGCCATCGCCCTCGACCGGCTCGGCGGCGCGGGCGCCTGGGTGCTGCTGCTCCAGGTCGGCGCGGTCGGCCTGCTCGCCGGCTCGCTCCTCGCCGACCGGCTCAGCCCCTCGCGGCCCGTCCTCACCGCCAACCTCGCCCTCGCGAGCTACGCGCTGCCGCTGCTGCTGCTCGCGGCCGGGGCGCCCGCCTGGGCCGTCATCGGCGCGTACGGACTCGCCCAGGCCGGCCTGGGCTTCCTCACCCCCGTCTGGGACACCGCAGTCCAGCGCGCGGTGCCCGAGCAGGTCCTGGCCCGGGTGGTCTCGTACGACTCGCTCCTCTCCTTCGCCGCGATGCCGGTCGGCTACGCACTCGCGCCGCTCGCCGCCGAGGCCTGGGGCCCGGGCGTCCCGCTGGTGGTGGCGGCCGTCCTGGTCGGCGGCAGCTGCCTGGCGACGGCGCTGGTCCCGGGGGTGCGGAGCCTGCGCTGAGGGCGTTGTCGGTGGCGGGGCCTACCGTGGTCGGCATGGTGGGGAACACGGGCCCGGTGGGCGATCCGATCGAAGCGGTGGCGCGCGCCGCGGCCGAAGGGCCGGACGCGCTGCGGGGGTTGCTCGACGCCCTGGAGGGGGCGGAGCTGCGGCAGGCCGCGCTCGCCGTGCACCGGTACGCCTGCCGCAGGAACGGCAAGGGCGCGGTGACGGACGCGCTCGACCGGCTCGCCCGCCGGGAGCTGGGCTGGTCGGCCGAGGAGGCCGATCTGCTGCTGTGCCGCCTCCTGGGCGGCGAGGCGGGCATCGCCCCGCACGAACTCCAGCTGCGCTTCACCGAACTCGTGCCGCTCGCGGTCGCGGCCTGCGAGCAGGCCGAGGACTTCTCGCGCACGCACGTCCGGTCCCTGCACCGGCTCGCCGAGTACGCGCGCGGGTACGGCGGGTTCGACCAGGACGGCATCGCCCCGCTCCGCTACCGGCTGAGCGCCCTGCTGCGGCGCGAGGTGCCGGTCGTGCCGGGGCTGCTGCCCCGTCATGTCCTGGACGGCTTCGACCGGTACGGCCCGGCGATGCGGGCCGCGCACGCGGAGCTGCTCGCGGGGGCGGGGGTGGCCGCGCTCCTGGCGCACTGCGCGCCGATGGACCGGGCGCGGGCGACGCCGGCCTGGCGGAAGCGGGCGGCGGCGCTGCTCGCCGGGGCGGAGTCCGGCCCGGAGGTCGTACGACGGCTCCTGGAGGGGATCGCCGCTCAGGAGGAGCACCGGGTGAACGACCCGGACCTCGTCGGGATGGGGCTCTCCACCCTGGCGAGCGCCGCCAACACCTCCCTCGTCCGGGGGCTGTTGTGGGCGGCGCTCGGCCTCCGGGAGGAGTGGGTGGTGCCGCTGGTGGGGGCCGTGGCGCTGCACGCGGGGACGGGGATCGGCGGGCACGGGGGGATGTGCCGCAGCCAGCCGATCGCGACGGCGGCCGTCGCGGTGCTCGGGGAGTGCCCGGCGGAGCAGGCGGAGGCGGCCGTCGCCGAGCTGGGGCGGCTGCCGAAGCGGGTGGTCAACCGGACGGTGGCGAAGGGCATCGCGCGCGCCACGGAGGCGGTCTCGGCGCGGGCCGGGATGACCGCGTCGATGCTGCGGGAGCGGGCCGTCCCTGACCTCGGGCTCGACGGGCGAGGGGTGCGGGAGACGGCCCTGGGGGCGTACACGGCGGAGCTGGCGGTACGGGAGCCGGGCACGGCGCTGCTCTCCTTCAGGGGCCCGGAGGGGAGGCTCCTGAAGACCGCGCCGAAGGAGGTGCGGGAGGCGCGCGCCGAGGAGTTGAAGGAGGTGCGGGCCGGGCTGCGGAAGGCGTCGGCGCTGCTGGCCGAGGAGCGGGCCCGGCTGGAGGAGCACCTGGCGGCGGGCACGGTCTGGCCGGCGGAGGGCTGGCGGCGGTACTACGCGGACCCTCCGGTGACGGGCGCGGTGGCGCGGGCGCTGGTCTGGGAGGCCGGGGACGGGGCCGGGGAGTGGACGGCGGGGCTGCCCGAGCGGGCGGCCGGCGGCTGGGTGCTCGCGGCGGCGGACGGCACCGCGCGGCCGGTCGGGGCGGGCGACCGGCTGCGGCTGTGGCATCCGCTGCGGGCCGGGGACGAGGAGGTCGCCGGGTGGCGGGCGGCGCTGCTCGACCGGGAGGAGCGGCAGCCGTTCAAGCAGGTGTTCCGGGAGGTGTACCCGCTGACGCCGGCGGAGCGGGAGACCGCCGCGTACTCGAACCGCTTCGCGGGGCACGTGCTGCGGTACGGGCAGGCGCGGGCGCTGATGACGGGCCGGGGCTGGGCGGGGCGGCACCTGGGGTACTTCTCCGACGGCGACTCCTCGGAGATGGTGAAGGAGCTGCCCGCGCCGGGCGAGCTGCCGGCGGCGGAGGGCGTCCGGTGGCGGGCCCGCTTCTTCGTGGACCTGGTCGACGGCGGGGCGGTCTCGGACGGGGTCGCCGTGCTCTGCTCGACCGACCAGGTGCGGTTCGAGCGGCGGGCCGCGGCGGCCGGGCCGCGCGGCGCGTGGGAGCGGGCGGAGCTGGCGGAGGTGCCGGCGCTGGTGCTGTCGGAGGCGCTGCGGGACGTGGACCTGTTCACGGGCGTGGCGTCGGTCGGGGCGGACCCGGACTGGCGGGACCGGGGCGAGGACCGGGGCTACGGCGACTACTGGACGCGCTGGGGCTTCGGGGAGCTGGGCGAGGGGGCGCGGGTGCGGCGGGAGACGCTGGCCCGGCTGCTGCCGCGGACCCGGATCGCGGACCGGGTGGAGCTGACGGACCGGTTCCTGCGGGTGCGGGGGGAGCTGGGGGCGTACCGGATCCATCTGGGCTCGGGGAACGTGCTGATGGAGCCCTCGGACGCGTATCTGTGCGTGGTGGTGGACCGGTCGCGGGAGGCGGGGCGGGCGGCGGGGAAGGTGTTCCTGCCGTTCGAGGAGGACGGCGGGATGCTGTCGGTGATCCTGTCGAAGGCGTTCCTGCTGGCCGCCGACGACCGGATCACCGACCCGACGATCACGGCGCAGCTGCGGCGGGGGCGCTGAGTCCCGACAGGTAGTCCGTCAGGAGGGCCAGGGTCTCCTCGGGGCGTTCCAGGGCGGGGAGGTGGCCGGCCCAGTCGAGTTCGACGCGGCGGGCGGCCGGGAGGAGGGCGGCGAGCCGGTCGCCGATGACGCCGAAGTCGGGGACGTCGTGGGCGCCGGTGGCGACGAGGGCGGGCACGGTGACGCCCCGGAGGTCGCCCTCGGTGACGCCGGAGGGCCGGGCGTCGAGCTCCTCGGGGACGGGGAGCTGGAGTTCGAAGGCGCGGCGCTGCATGGCGTGGACGAGGGCGCGGGCCTCCGGTCCGGCCTCGGGGCCGCACCACAGGTCGACGTTGAGCGCGGTCGCGGCGTCCACGTCGCCGGCTTCGAGGAGGGCTTCCTCGCGCGTGAAGAAGGCGCGGAGTTCGGGGCCCGCCTCGTGCTCGACCGGCGCGCCGGCGCAGAGCAGCGCCAGCGCCTCCGTGCGGCCGGGGTGGCGGACGGCGATGTCGAGGGCGACCTCGCCGCCGAAGGAGGAGCCGACGAGGACGGCCCGGTCGACACCGAGGGCGTCGAGGAGGTCGCGTACGTCGTCCGCGTGGAGGTGGGGCGCGTCGACGGGGGTGTCGCCGAAGCCCCGGAGGTCGCAGCGGACGACCCGGTGCCCGGCGTCGGCGAGGGCCTGGAACTGGCCGTCCCACATCCGGCGGTCGCAGACCCCGGAGTGCAGCAGGACGACGGTCCGCGGGCCGGATCCGGCCACGTCATGAGAGAGCGTCATCCGCGCGACTCTAGACGCTCCTGACACACCCGGCCACGCCTTTCCCACGCCTTTCCCACGCCTTTCCCACGCCCTTCCCATGCCTTTCCCGCATCCTCCCCCTCACCGACTTGAACACGTTCAAGAGGAGGTCTACAGTCATGCCTGCCAGCATTTGAACGCGTTCAAGGGAGCGTGGGGCATGGACCTCACTGTCGTCGCGTACGTCGCCTACCTGCTCATCAGCGTGGCCCTCACCATCTGGGTCGCCCGCACCCTCAGCCGCAACGGAAGGATCTTCCTCGCCGACGTGCTGCACGGGAACGAGAAGCTCGCCGAAGCCGTCAACCACCTCCTGGTGGTCGGCTTCTACCTCGTCAACTTCGGCTTCGTCGCCCTCTACCTGCGCCAGGACCAGACCGTCGCCGACGCCCGGGAGCTCCTCGAGGCCCTCTCCGTCAAGCTCGGCGTCGTCCTCCTCGTCCTCGGCGTGATGCACCTCGGCAACGTCTACGTCCTCAACAAGATCCGCCGCCGGGGCGCCCTGGAGCGCGAACAGGTCCCGCCGGTCGCCCCGCAGGGCTGGACCAACGGCCCCAAGAACGGCCCCTGGGCCCCGCCCGCCCCGCAGGCCTGAGCCGGGCCCCGGCCATGACGCACACCGCCATCCACGCGGAAGCCCGCCGCGGCACCCCCGTCCGGCGCCTCACCGTGCTGTACGACGCCGAGTGCCCGCTCTGCGTACACCTCAGGCACTGGCTGCTGCGCCAGCGGCAGCTCGTGCCGCTGGACCTCGTCCCGGCAGGCTCGGAGCGGGCCAGGGAGCTCTTCCCCGACCTCGACCACGCCTCCACCCTGCGGGAGATCACCGTGGTCGGGGACCGGGGCCAGGTCTACACCGCCTCGGCCGCCTGGATCGTCTGCCTGTGGGCACTGACCGAACACCGGCCCAGGGCCCACTGGCTCGCCACCCCCGCCGGACAGCCCCTCGCCCGCGCCGCGGTCCTCGCCGCCGCGAAGTGGCGGGAGGCGCTCAAGGGCCCCGGCGGGGACGGGCACTGCGAGGACGGGCACTGCGAGGCGCCCGGTCCGCCCGGTTAGGCTCGACCGCGTGACGGAAGAGAAGAAGGCCCCGGACACCCCGGACACCCCGAAGGCCCCGGACACCCCGAAGGCCCCGAAGAGCGAGCAGACCCGGACGCTCATCCTGGAGACCGCGCTGCGGCTCTTCCGGGAGCGGGGGTACGACAAGACCACCATGCGGGCGATCGCCCAGGAGGCCGGGGTCTCGGTCGGGAACGCCTACTACTACTTCGCGTCCAAGGAGCACCTGGTCCAGGGCTTCTACGACCGGATCGCCGAGGAGCACCAGGCGGCCGTCCAGCCGGTCCTGGAGGGCGGCGAGAAGGAACTCGTCGCCCGCATCAGGGGCGTCCTGCTCGCCTGGCTCGACATCGCGGAGCCGTACCACGAGTTCGCGGCGCAGTTCTTCAAGAACGCCGCCGACCCGGACAGCCCGCTCTCGCCGTTCTCCCCCGAGTCGGAGGGGCCGCGCGAGGCGGCGATCGAGGTGCACCGGAGGGTGATCTCCGGCGCCTCGGTCAAGGTCGACCCCGAACTGTCCGAGGCCCTGCCCCAGCTGCTGTGGCTCCAGCAGATGGGGCTCGTCCTCTTCTGGGTGTACGACCGCTCCGAGGGCGCCGCCAACAGCCGGCGCCTGGTGGAGCGCCTGGCGCCGGTCACCGCGCGGGCGATCTCGCTCTCCCGCTTCCGGATCCTGCGCCCGCTGGTGAAGGAGACCCACGAGCTGCTCGCCGACTTCATGCCGACGGCGGCCGGGATGGCGGCCTCGGGGCGGCCCCGCAGGACCACCCCGAAGAAGGACTGACCGAAGGACCGGCCGACGGGCCGGCCGACGGGCCGGCCGACGGGCCGGCCGGTCGGGGTCAGATCCAGAAGAGTTCCCACAGCCGCCAGATGCCGGTGCCGTCGGAGAGGTTCTGCGAGCCGCCGACGGCCTCGGTGGCGAGGACGTAGTCGTTCTTCTGCCAGAGCGGGACCAGCGGCACGTCCTGGGCGACCAGGTCCTGGATCGCCTTGAAGTCACGGGTGGCCCGGGACCGCTCGCTGTACTGCTGGGTGTCGGCGATCAGCTTGTCGACGGTCTTGCTGGAGTAGCCGCTGGAGAGGGCGTTCCCGGTGCCGACGAGCGGGGCGGTGAAGCTGTCCGAGTCGGGGAAGTCGGGGAGCCAGCCGACGGTGTAGGCGTCGTAGGCGCCGCTCGTGTAGCCCTTCTGGAAGGCCTGCCAGTCGGCCTCCACCACCTTCACCTCGAAGAGGCCGGTCTTCTCCAGCTGCTCCTCGATCTCGGCGGTCTCCGCCTTGTACGTGGCGTCCTGGCGGTAGCCGAAGGTGAACCGGACCGGCGTGTCCACGCCGGCGTCCTCCAGGAGCTTCGCCGCCTTCGCCTGGTCCGGCGACGGGTAGCGGTCGTAGAAGGCCGTGCTGTGGCCGACGAAGCCCTGCGGGATCACCGAGTACAGCGGCTCGACCGTGCCCTTGTAGACGCCGGTGGTGATGGCCGGGCGGTCGAGGACGGCAGCGACCGCCTGGCGCACCGCCTTCTCCGCCATCACCGAGCCGGGCCGGGTGTTGAAGTTGATGTTGCGGATCTCGGCGCTCTCCGCCTGGGTGAGCCGGGTGCCGCCGTTGGTGTCGAGGCCCTCCACGAAGGACGGCGGGAGCTGGCGGTGCGTCACCTGCACGGCGCCGGACTTCCAGGCGTTCGCCAGGTCCTCGGACTGCTTGAAGTACTTCACGAGGACCGGGCGGCCCGTCCCCGCCAGCGCGCCCCGGTACTTCGGGTTGGGCTCCAGGAGGGCGCTCTCGCCGGGCTTGTACTCCTTGAGGAGGTACGGGCCCGTGCCGTCGACGGCGTTGTCCTGGCGGAGGGTGTCGGCCTGGTAGCGGTCGCGGTCGACGATCGACCCGGCGCCGGTGGCCAGCTTCAGCGGGAAGGTGGCGTCCCGGGCACCGAGGTTGAAGGTGACCGTGCGGCCGTCGGCGACGACGCTCTTCAGGGTGGGGAAGAGCGGGGCGGGACCGACCTCCGCCTTGATCTTCAGCATCCGGTCGAAGGAGTACTTGACGTCCTCGGCCGTCACCTTGCGCCCGCTGGCGAAGCTGAGGTCGTCCCGGAGGGTGCACTGGTACGTGGTGAGCCTGTCGCTCACGAACTTGCAGCTCTCGGCGGCGTCCGGGGTCGGCGTGGTGAAGCCCGACTTGAAGGTCAGCAGCGACTGGTAGACGTTGCCGTAGAGCGCCCAGGAGCCGGCGTCGTACGCGCCGGCCGGGTCGAGCGAGGTGACCTCGTCGGTCGTGCCCACGGGGATGGGGTCGGTGCGTCCCTCGCCGGAGGGCAGGAGTTGCCAGCCCCCCACCCCCGCGGCCACCAGTACTCCACAAGTGATGAGGATCCGGAGACGGACCGTCGACCGCATTGCCGTGCTTCCTTTTTTCGCGCAAACGCCCCAAAGAGCGACGGCCCCCGAATCGTCGCGTTTGCGCCACCCAATCACACGGCTTTCACATGGGGAAGAGGAAACCTTCACATGGCATGCATATGTCCGGGAAATGCGAATTTAAGTCGATGAGCAGCACGTATCGACCTCGGCGCAGGGAGTGACAGCCGCCGATTAGGCCTGTTTCGAGGCGAGTTGGACGACGGTGATGTCGGACGGCGCGCCGACCCGGACCGGGGGTCCCCAGGCGCCCGCGCCCCGGGAGACGTACAGCTGGGTGTCGCCGTACCGCTCCAGACCGGCCACGGTCGGGTTGGCGAGCTCGGCGAGGAGGTTGCCGGGCCAGAGCTGGCCGCCGTGGGTGTGGCCGGAGAGCTGGAGGTCGACGCCGTGGGCGACGGCGTCGTCGATGACGACCGGCTGGTGGGCGAGGAGGACGGCCGCGCGCGACCGGTCCCGGTCCCCGAGCGCCCGAACGAAATCGGGCCCCTGCCCTTCCCTCTCCCCCGCCACGTCGTCCACTCCGGCGAGGTCGAAGCCCGCGGCGATCTCCAGGCGCTCGTTGCGCAGCGGCCGCATGCCGAGCTCGCGGACGTGGTCGACCCAGGCGTCGGCACCGGAGAAGTACTCGTGGTTGCCGGTGACGAAGAAGGAACCGTGCCGGGCGCGCAGCCCCGCGAGCGGCTCGGCGGCCGGCCCGAGGTCCGCCACGGTGCCGTCGACGAGGTCGCCGACGACGGCGATCAGATCGGGCTGGGTGGCGTTGATCGCGTCGACGATCCGCTGCGAGTGGGCCCGCCCGAGGATCGGCCCGAGGTGGATGTCGGAGACGACGGCGATCCGGTACCCGTGCGCCGCCCGCGGCAGCTTCGCCAGCGGCACGGTCACCCGCTTCACCCGGGGCCCGCGCAGCACCCCGTACGCCCCGTTCCCCACCGTCCCCGCGGCGACGGCCACCGCGGCCCCACCGACGACCCGCGACACGAACAGCCGCCGCGACACGTCGGCGGCGGGGGCCGTGACCACCGCCGGCTCGGACTCCGCCCCGGGCTCGCCCTCCGGCAGCCCCTCCGGTACGGGAGCGGGCGCGGGCGCGGGTACGGTCACGGGCGCGGTCACGACGGCCCGAGCCGCCGCCCGCCGCGCGAGCCACCGCGTCAGCAGCGGCCGCACCGCCTCCCCCACGACCAGCGCGAGCACCAGGTAGAGCAGCGTCGCGAGCCACAGGAACCCGGGCCAGGCCACCACCTGCTGCACCGCGAACGGCGCCCCCGCCCGCCCCGACACGAGCGCCCCGACCGACAGCGCGGGCAGCGCGACCACCACCCCCGTCCCGACCCGCCGCGCGAGCCCGCCGGGCACGGTCACGTCCCGGACCACCCGCCGCCACACGTACCAGTGCACGAGAACGAGCAACGCGAGAACCACGACCAGGAAGAAGGCGATCACGCCCGGAACCTCACTTGTGTCAGTCGGCAGGAGCGGCGGCAGGCACATGGGGAACCCCCGCCACCGGACCGAGGGGACCGCGTCGGATACTGGCAGAGCCGACCCGCTCGCCTCTCGGAAGGGCACCCGTGAAACTCAACCGGCCCACGTCCTGGTTCCTGCTCGCGTTCGGCGCCTGGTCCTGGGTGATCTGGATCACCTTCGCCCGCAACCTCGTCAAGGACGCGAGCGGACTCGCCTTCGACGACGCGGGCGACCCGACCGCCTACTTCTGGGTCCACCTCGCTCTGGCGATCACCTCCTTCGCCCTGGGAACCGCTGTCGGCGTGATCGGCCTGCGAGGCGTACGAGCGAACGCGAGCAAGTAGAAACCCACCAGGGACGGCGCCCACCTCACTCCGCGCGACTCACTCGGGCATGGGCACCCAGTCCTGCGCCGCCTCCCGCCCCTCCCGGGGTCCGGATTCCTCGTCGCAGCCAGGAGCCGTACAGAACAGTTCGTACGTCACTCCGCCCGACGGCTCATGGCGAATGGAGTGCTCTACGAACCGGTAGACAGCGCGGGTCACCGATCCCGCCTGTACGGCTCGGCGCACGCGGGGTGCCGGGACACGACGACGGGCGCGCCCCTGCCCTGGTCTCGTCCTTGGCCCGGACGGAGACGAAGCGGACTCCGTACTTCTTGAACTCGTTGTCGGTCTCCAGGGCGTCGTGTGCGCCCTTGCGGGTCAGCCGGGACAGTTCGTCGACCACCCCATCGACCTCACCCGCGCGCACGGCGACACAAGGTCTTCGAAGGCCGGTCGGATCGCGTGTGGATCCCAACCGGACCTACCGACGTCTTTGAACGTATGGACGACCTCCCAACCCCTGCTCGCCGCCGGCGCCTCGCCGGCCGCCACCTGCGCCTCCGGACACGACCTCCGGGCGGGCTGCGCTCGACGGCGCCGGACGCTGCCGCGACCCCGCGTCCGGGTGGACGGGTGGGGGCGAGAGGGGGCGCGGGGTTCGGTTCGGTGGGGCGGGGAGGTACGTTCTCGGTCGTGTCTGTTTCGAACAGGACCGCTGGTGCGGTCGTCGCCGCTCTGTTGCTTCCGTTCGCGATCGGTGGGGGGCCCGCGCATGCGGATGAGCCGGTGAAGCCGGGGGGTACGGCGTCCGCGACGCCGACCGCTTCGCCGCAGCCCACGCCGCCGGCGAACATGTCGTCGGTGGGCGGGGCGCTGCTGGGGCTGCCGGGGACCCAGGTGAAGCTGGGGACCGGGGCGCCGGTGCTGCCGAAGGAGCTGTCGGCGCGGTCGTGGATCGTCGCGGACGCGGAGAGCGGCGCGGTGCTCGCCTCGCACAACGCGCACTGGCGGCTCGCGCCCGCCTCCACGCTGAAGATGCTCTTCGCGGACACCCTGCTGCCGAAGTTCACGGACCAGAAGCAGACGCACCTGGTGACCGCGCAGGACCTGGCGGGGATCGGCGAGGGGTCGAGTCTCGTCGGGATAAAGGAGAAGCAGAGCTACACGGTCCGGGACCTGTGGCTGGGCGTCTTCCTGCGGTCCGGCAACGACGCCGTGCACGTGCTGACGCAGATGAACCAGGGGCTCGGCAAGACCGTCGCCGAGATGAACGCGCACGCGGCGGAGCTCCAGGCGCTCGACACCCTGGTGAAGTCGCCGGACGGCTACGACGCGCCGGGGCAGGTCTCGTCGGCGTACGACCTGACGCTGATCGCCCGCAGCGGCATGCAGAAGAAGGAGTTCCGGGAGTACGCGGCGACCGCGCGGGCCGCTTTCCCCGGTGAGGCGAAGCCGGGCAAGAAGCGCGAGACCTTCGAGATCCAGAACACCAACCGGCTGCTGACCGGTGACTTCGGCATCGCCCCGTACCAGGGCATCGCCGGGGTCAAGAACGGCAACACCACCCACGCGGGCGCCACCTTCACGGGGGTCGCCGAGCGGAACGGGCGGGTGCTGCTCGTGACGGTGATGAACCCCTCGTCGAAGGAGCAGTTCGCGGTCTACAAGGAGGCCGCGCGGCTGCTCGACTGGGGCTTCGCGGCGTCCGGGAAGGTGACGCCGGTGGGCGAGCTGGTGGCGCCGCGCAACGTGGTGCCGGTGGCGCGGCCTTCGGCGGGTACGGAGTCGGGGGCGGCGGCCGGGCCGGGCAAGGAGCACCCGCGGTCGGCCGGTCCGGCCGTCGCGGCCGGTGCCCAGGGCGGCTCGGGCGGCGTCGGGATCGCGCTGGCGATCGCGGGCGGGGTGCTGGTGCTGCTCGCGGGCGCGGTGTTCCTGGTCAACCGGCGCTGGCCGGCGGCGGGGCGGGATCGTGCCCGTTCCCAGGCGACTGATCCTTCTCCGGCTTCTGATCCCGAGGTGGCTCCTTAGCGTCCGCGGCCGTCCAGGCCGAGCAGAACAGCAGGAGTTTCGCGGTGAAGTTGATCCACAGGAGCAGGGCCACCGGCACGCCGAAGGCCCCGTACATCGACTTCGCCGCGACCTCGCGCATGTAGCCGCCGAGCAGCAGTTTGAGGAGTTCGAAGCCGGCCGCGCCGATCAGGGCGGCGACCACGAGCCGGCGGCGCGGCGGTTCGACGCCGGGCAGCAGCTTGAGGACGTAGAGCAGGATCAGGAAGTCGGCGGCCATGGCGACGAGGACGGCGGCGAGCTGGAGGACCACGCCGCCCGCGCCGCCGCCGGAGATGCCGAGCCGGTCGGCGCTCCAGCCGACGGCCGTGGAGCCGAGCCAGGAGGCGGCGAGCGAGCAGAGGGCGACGCCGCCGAGGCCGAAGAGGACGATCGCGTCCTTGCCCTTGCGGACCACCGGGTTGCCCTCGTCGGCGTCGTCGAGCAGCCAGACGGCGCGCAGGCAGTCCCGCATCGCGCCGATCCAGCTGATGCCGGTGAAGAGCAGCACGGCGCCGGCGACGAGGCCGACGGTGCCGGCGTTGGCGACGAGGCCGCCGATGTCGAGCTGGTCGGAGATGCCGGGGACCTGGTCGGAGAGTTTCTCCTCGATGCGGTCGAGCTGGTCCTGGGTGAGCAGCGCGGCGCCGATCGCGGCGGCGACGGTGATCAGCGGGAAGAGGGCGAGGAAGGAGAGGAAGGTGATGGCGGCGGCGAGCCGGGTCCAGTGCACTTCGTCGAGCCGCTCGTAGGAGCGCCAGGCGTGCGTCCTCATCAGCCGGGCGACCCAGGGGCCGATGACGGGGAGCTTGGTCAGCCAGTCCATGCCCCGAGCATCCCCCGGTCGCGGGCGGGGTGCGGGGACCGACACCGGACCGCAGCGGCGGCAATACCGGCATAGGAGACAGATACGGCGATACCGTCGCCCTCATGGCTGTCGAACCCCTCGTCCTGGACGACGACTTCGTGCCCCTCACGGGTGCCGGGCGCACCGCACCCTCGCTCGCGCTGCTCGCCCGGCCCCGCACGGCCGCCGAGGCCGCCGGGGCGGTCCTGGCCCGGGGGCCGCGCGGCGCCGTCGCCCGGGGCCGCGGCCGGTCCTGCGGCGACGCGGCGCAGAACGCGGGCGGCACCGTCCTGGACGTGACCGCGCTGGACCGGATCCGCGGCCTGGACGAGGCGGCGGGCCTGGTGGTCTGCGAGGCCGGGACGGAACTGGGCGCGCTCGCCCGCGCCTTGCTTCCGTACGGGCTCCACCCGCGGACCGGCGGGGGCCCGTGGACGGCGGGCGGGACGGTCGCCTCGGGGTACGGGAACGGGGTCGAGGCGCTCGAACTCCTCGGCGCCGACGGGAAGTCCAGGACCGTCCGGCGCGGCGAGCCGCTCTTCGACGCGACCGTCGGCGGGCTCGGCCTCACCGGCGTCGTCCTCGCGGTGACGCTGGCGCTGCGTTCCGTCGAGACGGCGTACCTGCGGGAGCGGGTCACCCGTTTCCGGGACGTCGACGCGCTGCTCGCGCACTGGACCGCGCCCGGCGCCGTCCCGGAGCCGTACGCGCGGGCGCGGGTCGAGCCGGCCGGGCGGGGCCGCGCCGTCCTCACGACCGCCGCGCCGGTCCCGTACGCCGGTCTGCCCCGGGGCCACCGGGCCCGCCGCACTCCGCTGGCCCCGCCGCCCTTCCCCGGGGCGTGGCCGGGCGGGCTGGGGTCCGGCGGGCTGGGGTCCGGCGGGCTGCGGCCGCTGCCGGGGCTCGCGCACGCGCGCGTGCTCCCGGCGTACGGCCGCGGCCCCCGGGCGGGCTTCGTGCGGTACCGGTGCGCCGTCCCCGAGGGCCGGGAGGAGGCGCTGCGCGGGCTCCTGGCGCTGCTCGGCGACCGGCGCTCCCCCGCCCGGGGCGCCCGGCACGCGCGCGTGGAGCGGGTGTACGCGGACGGGGCGGGGCCGCTGGCGTTCCCGGTGCGCGGCTGGTGCCTGACCGTCGACGTGCCCGCCGGGGCGCGCGGGCTCGGGCGGTTCCTGGACGTGCTCGACGAGCGGGTGGCGGCGGCCGGCGGGCGGGTCTGCCTCGCCGAGGACGCCCGGCTGCGGCCCGCGCTGCTCCCCGTGATGTATCCGCGGCTCGACGCCTTCCGGGGGCTGCGGGCCGCGCTCGATCCCCGGTCCGTGTTCCGCTCGGACCTCTCCCGCCGTCTCGGCCTCTGACCGTCTCGGCCTCTGGCCGTCCCGGCCTCTGAAACCGTTCGACCCGTCAGGAGTGATGCGTCGTGAAGGACGCCTTCGGTGCCCCCCAGTCCCTGCTGCTGCTCGGCGGCACGTCCGCCATCGGGCTGGCCACCGCGCGCCGGCTGATCGCCCGCCGGACCCGTACGGTCTGGCTGGCCGGCCGCCCCTCCCCCGAGCTGACCGCCGCGGCCGGCTCGCTGCGCGCCCTGGGGGCCGAGGTGCGCGTGGTGTCCTTCGACGCGCTGGACACGGACGTCCACGCGGAGCGGCTCGGGCGGATCTTCGCGGAGGGCGACGTCGATCTGGTGCTGCTGGCCTTCGGGGTCCCCGGCGACCAGGCGCGCGACGAGTCGGATCCCGCGGCGGCGGTGCGGGTCGCGCAGACGAACTACACGGGTGCCGTCTCGGCGGCCCTGGTGTGCGCGGGCGCGCTCCAGGCGCAGGGGCACGGTTCGCTGGTGGTGCTGTCGTCGGTGGCGGGCGAGCGGGGGCGGCGCTCGGACTTCATCTACGGCTCGTCGAAGGCGGGGCTCGACGTCTTCGCGCAGGGCCTGGGGGACGCGCTGTACGGGACGGGGGTGCACGTCATGGTGGTGCGGCCCGGCGCGGTGCGCTCGGCGGGGGCGTCGGGTGCGGCGGGGCGGGCGGCGGGGCGGCCGGAGCCGGCGCCGCTGTCGACCACCCCGGAGGCGGTCGCGGGCGCGATCGAGCTGGGGCTGCGGCGCCGCTCGGAGACGGTGTGGGTACCCGCTCCGCTCCGCCTGGTGGCCTCCGCGCTGCGGCACGTACCGCGCCCGCTGCACCGGCGGCTGCCGGTGTGAGTCCGTACGGGACGGACCCTAGGCGGTGCGGAGGGGGGCGCCGCCCTGGCTGGGGACGGCGGCGACGGTGCGGCCGCTGCCGAACTCGTAGTCGTACAGCTTCCGCCAGACGCCGTCCGCGCCCTGCTCGTACAGGGCGAAGGAGGAGCAGGTCCAGGCGGCCTCGAAGCCGGCCAGTTCCTCGTACGCCCGGTCCATGGCCTCCTCGGCGATGCCGTGGGCGACGGTGACGTGCGGGTGGTAGGGGAACTGGAGCTCGCGGACGAGCGGCCCGGCCTCCTCCCGGAGGCGGGCCTGGAGCCGGTCGCAGCCGGCCGTGCCCTCGGCGAGGGTGACGAAGACCACCGGGGAGAGCGGGCGGAAGGTGCCGGTGCCGCTCAGCCGGATCGCGAAGGGCCGCCAGCCGGCGGCGACGCCGGCGAGGTGGGCCTCGATCTCCGGCAGCCGGTCCTGGTCGACCTCGGTGGGCGGGACGAGGGTGACGTGGGTGGGGATGGCGTGCGCGGCGGGATCCCCGAAGCCCGCGCGCCGCTCCTGGAGCAGGCTGCCGTGAGGCTCCGGGACCGCGATCGAAACGCCGAGCGTTACGGTCCCCACGTCGTTCTCCTCCGTCGTCCGTCGAAACGTGTACGTGTGTGGTGGTGCAGCCGCCAGTGTGCGGCCTGCACCACCCTTTCGGCCAGGGCCCCGGGACCCCGCCGACCGGCTCAGTGCTTCGCGGGCAGGAAGCCGATCTTCTCGTACGTCTGCGCCAGGGTCTCGGCGGCGACCGCGCGGGCCTTCTCCGCGCCCTTGGCCAGGACCGAGTCCAGCGTCTCCGGGTCGTCCAGGTATTCCTGGGTACGGGCCCGGAAGGGAGTGACGAAGTCCACCATGACCTCGGCGAGGTCGGTCTTGAGGGCGCCGTACATCTTGCCCTCGTAGCTCTTCTCCAGGTCCGCGATGCCGGTCTCCGTGAGGGTGGCCATGATCGTGAGGAGGTTGGAGACGCCCGGCTTGTTCTCGGGGTCGTAGCGGATCACCGTGTCGGTGTCGGTGACGGCGCTCTTGACCTTCTTGGCGGTGACCTTCGGGTCGTCCAGGAGGTTGATGAGGCCCTTCGGCGTGGACGCCGACTTGCTCATCTTGATCGTCGGGTCCTGGAGGTCGTAGATCTTCCCGGTCTCCTTGACGATGTACGGCGCCGGGACGGTGAAGGTGTCGCCGAAGCGGCCGTTGAAGCGCTCCGCGAGGTCGCGGGTGAGCTCGATGTGCTGGCGCTGGTCCTCGCCGACCGGCACGTGCGTGGCCTGGTAGAGGAGGATGTCCGCGACCTGGAGGATCGGGTAGGTGAAGAGGCCGACCGTGGCGCGGTCGGCTCCCTGCTTGGCGGACTTGTCCTTGAACTGGGTCATGCGGGAGGCCTCGCCGAAGCCGGTGAGGCAGTTCATGACCCAGCCGAGCTGCGCGTGCTCGGGGACGTGGCTCTGGACGAAGAGGGTGCAGCGCTCCGGGTCGAGGCCGGCGGCGAGGAGCTGCGCGGCGGCGAAGCGGGTGTTGGCGCGAAGCTCGGCGGGGTCCTGCGGGACCGTGATGGCGTGCAGGTCGACGACCATGTAGAAGGCGTCGTGGGACTCCTGCAGCGCGACGTACTGCCGGATCGCACCGAGGTAGTTGCCGAGGTGGAACGAGCCCGCGGTGGGCTGGATTCCGGAGAGCGCGCGGGGACGTGCATCAGAGGCCATGCACATCATTCTCTCAGGTGCGGGACGCGATCCCGGACTGCCGGTGCGCCAGGAGTGCGCGGTCGGCGGCGCGCTGAGACGAGGAACACACCGCGCGGCGGCGGGACGGGCCGGACGGGGATCCTCCACTTGCGGAGGGTCCCCGTCCGGCGGCCGCTCGGCCCGTCGAACGGTCGGCCAGTCGAACGGTCGGCCGGTCGAACGGTCGGTCCGGGTTCGGCCGGGCGAGCGGGCGGGCGGACCTGGGGTCAGGCGGGTGGGCCCGGGGGTCAGACGGGCAGGCCCGGGGCCGGGTACGCGGCCATCAGCTCGGCGACCTCGGCGCGGATCTCGGCGAGGGCGGGCTCGTCCTCGGCCGCTGCGGCGGTCACGGCGCGGTCGATCCAGTCGGCGACCTGGTCCATGTGGGCGGGGGTGAGGCCGCGGGAGGTGAGGGAGGGGGTGCCGATGCGGAGGCCGGAGGGGTCGAAGGGCTTCCTGGGGTCGTAGGGGACGGTGTTGTAGTTGGTGACGATGCCGGCCCGGTCGAGGGCCTTCGCGGCGGTCTTGCCGGGGACCTGCTGGGGGGTGAGGTCCATCAGGATCAGGTGGTTGTCGGTGCCGCCGGAGACCAGGTCGAAGCCGCGGGCGAGGAGGGCGTCGGCGAGGGTCCTGGCGTTGGCGACGACGGCGTGGGCGTAGTCGCGGAAGGAGGGCTGGGACGCCTCGCGCAGCGCGACGGCGATGGCGGCGGTGGTCTGGTTGTGCGGGCCGCCCTGGAGGCCGGGGAAGACGGCCTTGTCGAGGGCCTTGGCGTGCTCCTCGGTGGACATGAGCATGGCGCCGCGCGGGCCGCGGAGGGTCTTGTGGGTGGTGGTGGAGACGACGTCGACGTGCCCGACCGGGGAGGGGTGGGCGCCGCCCGCGATGAGGCCGGCGATGTGGGCGACGTCGGCGACGAGGACGGCACCGGCCTCCCGGGCGATCTCGCCGAAGGCGGCGAAGTCGATGGTCCGGGGCAGGGCGGTGCCGCCGCAGAAGATCACCTTGGGGCGCTCGGCGAGGGCGAGGTCGCGGACCTGGTCGTAGTCGATGAGGCCGTTGTCGCGGCGGACGCCGTACTGGACGCCGCGGAACCAGGAGCCGGTGGCGGAGACGCCCCAGCCGTGGGTGAGGTGGCCGCCCATGGGCAGCGCCATGCCCATGACCGTGTCGCCGGGCCGCGCGAAGGCGAGGTGGACGGCGAGGTTGGCCGGGGAGCCGGAGTACGGCTGGACGTTGGCGTGGTCGACGCCGAAGAGGGCCTTGGCGCGCTCGACGGCGAGGGTCTCGACCCGGTCGACGACCTGCTGGCCCTCGTAGTAGCGGCGGCCGGGGTAGCCCTCGCTGTACTTGTTCTGCAGGACGGTGCCGGAGGCTTCGAGGACGGCGGCGGAGACGTAGTTCTCGCTGGGGATGAGGCGGAGCGTGTCGGCCTGCAGCCGCTCCTCGGCGCCGACGAGGGCGGCGAGCTCGGGATCGGCGGCGGAGAGGGCCGGGTGGCGGGGCGGGGTGGTCACGTGTTCCTCCGGGAGTACGTCGGAACGTCCCGGGGCGGGTGCCGCACGGGACGCGGGGCGGTCCCGTGATGCCCAGGCGAGCGGCACCTCGTGTGATGGAGCGCGCGCGGCTCCCCCGGGGTCGGTTCCCCGTACGCCAGTCGCCGCGCGTGCTCACAGCCTAGGGCCTGTCCGACGATTCGCGCCGGGCGGGCCGGGCCCGGCGGGATTCGTCGGACAGGCCCTGGGCGGGCGCGCCGTCGTCCGAGGTTTCTTCGCGGGGCGGGCGAGCGACGATAAGAAAGGGGGCACACCCAGCCCCGGCCGCAGGACGATCGGAGATCCCGTGTCGAGAACGCAAGACGAGATCGCTGCCTCGGACGCGCACAGCGCCCACAACTACCACCCGCTGCCCGTCGTCGTCGCCTCCGCCGAGGGGGCCTGGATGACCGACGTCGAGGGACGCCGCTTCCTCGACATGCTCGCCGGTTACTCGGCGCTGAACTTCGGGCACGGCAACCGCCGGCTGATCGACGCGGCGAAGGCCCAGCTGGAGCGGGTGACGCTCACCTCGCGGGCCTTCCACCACGACCGGTTCGCCGAGTTCTGCGCACGGCTCGCGGAGCTGTGCGGCAAGGAGATGGTGCTGCCGATGAACACCGGGGCGGAGGCGGTCGAGACGGCCGTGAAGACGGCTCGGAAGTGGGGGTACGAGGTGAAGGGCGTGCCGGACGGGCACGCGAAGATCGTGGTGGCGGGGAACAACTTCCACGGCCGGACGACGACGATCGTGTCGTTCTCGACCGACCACGAGGCCCGGGACCACTTCGGGCCGTACACGCCCGGCTTCGAGATCGTGCCGTACGGCGATCTGACGGCCCTGGAGGCGGCGGTCACCGAGAACACGGTGGCGGTGCTGCTCGAACCGATCCAGGGCGAGGCGGGCGTCCTCGTCCCGCCGGCCGGCTACCTGCGCGGGGTGCGGGAACTGACGGCCCGGCGGAACGTGCTGTTCATGGCCGACGAGATCCAGTCCGGCCTGGGCCGGACCGGACGGACCTTCGCCTGCGAGCACGAGGACGTCGTCCCCGACGTGTACATCCTCGGCAAGGCGCTCGGTGGTGGTGTGGTGCCGGTGTCGGCGGTCGTCGCGGACGCGGACGTCCTCGGGGTGTTCCGGCCGGGCGAGCACGGCTCGACGTTCGGCGGCAACCCGCTGGCGTGCGCGGTGGCCCTGGAGGTCATCGCGATGCTGCGGACCGGGGAGTACCAGGCGCGGGCGACGGAGCTCGGCGAACACCTCCACGCGGAGCTGGGGCTGCTTGTGGGGGGCGGTGCGGTGGAGGCGGTGCGGGGGCGGGGGCTGTGGGCGGGGGTCGACATCGCGCCCGCGCGGGGCACTGGGCGGGAGATCTCCGAACGCCTCATGGCCCGGGGCGTCCTCGTGAAGGACACCCACGGCTCCACGATCCGGATCGCCCCGCCCCTGGTCATCTCCAAGGAGGACCTCGACTGGGGCCTCACCCAACTCCGAGAAACCCTCACGACCTGACACCCCGCCACCACCGCGGTTCCGTTGTGGGCATACGTTCCGCCAGAGCGGTGCCCACCCGTCGCTCCAGTTGCGGCGCCGGGCCGCCGTTCCGTTGTGGGCATACGTTCCGCTAGGGCGGAACGGGTGGGCACAACGGAACGGCACCCTTTGCGGGTGCCTCCGCACATGCGCCTGAACCCGCACCGGAACCGCGCCGTATACGGGGTGCGGGTCCAGGCCCGGAAAGCCGAGGCGCGGCAGGGGGCGCCGTCCCTGTGCCCACCCGTCCCGCCCTTGCGGGACGTATGCCCACAGGGACGCCGGGCGCGTGCCCGCACCGGGACCAGGCCCCGCGCGCCGGGGCCTGCGGGTGGGCACCGCCCCAGCGGAACGCATGCCCACAACTACGACGGGCGCGCCCCGCACCAGCGCCAGGCCCCTGCGGGTGGGCACCGCCCCAGCGGGACGCACGCCCACAACGACGACGGGTGCGGGGCCTGAGGGTGGGCACTGCCCTGGCGGGGACGTATGCCCACAGGGACGCGGGGCGCGCAGCCCGCACCAGCCCCAGGCCCCAAGCCTGGACTGCGGGTGGGCACCGTCCTGGCGGGACGCGTGCCCACACGGGACGGCGGGGCGCAGCCCGCAGGGGACGCTGGGCGCGGGGCGCCCCGCGCGGGGGTGCAGCGGGGCGCCGTGCGTACCGGGCGACGCCCGCAATTGCCGGGGCAAGTGCGGGCGTTGACAGGGTGGTTGGTCTAGGCCAATGTGGCGGCATGTCGAGACCTCGCCTGCGCCGCCTCGTGCGCGCCGCACTCGTCCCGCTCGCCCTCCTCGGGGCCGTCACCACCCCCGCGCACGCCACGGAGTGGCCCCCGCCCGCGCCCGTCGTGTCGCGCGTCGAGACGACGGACCCGGTCGTGTTCATCACGATCGACGACGGCTGGTTCCACGACCCCGCCGCCGCCGAGCTGCTGCTCGACCGCCGCGTGCCGGCCTCGCTGTTCCTGCTGCCGGGGGCGTACTCGTACGACTCGGCGTACTTCCACCGGCTGCTCGACCACGGCCGGGTGCGGGTCGAGAACCACACGGTCGGCCACCCGGACCTGACCTCGCTGGACGGGGCCGGGCAGAGGGCCGAGGCGTGCGGGGCGCGGGACGCGCACCTCGCGGAGTTCGGCGACGGGCCGCGGCTGCTGCGCCCGCCGTACGGGGCGTACGACGCGACCACCCGGACCACCGCCCGCGCCTGCGGCGCGAAGGCCGTGGTGACGTGGACGTACGACCTGACCACCTGGGGGCAGTGGACCCCGCCGGCGCCCGGCCTGAAGGCCGGCGACATCATCCTGCTGCACTTCAACGAGACGCTGGAGCAGGACCTGGAGCGGGCCCTGGCCCTCGCCGACGCGGCGGGGCTGGAGCCCGCGCCGCTGCGGGAGTACGTACCGGAGTGAGCGTCAGAGGATGACGTGCGGGAGGAAGCGGGCGTACTCGTCGGTGACGGGGCCCGCCGACTCCCGGATGCCGAGCCCCGCGGCCTCGTCCTCGACGACCCACGCGCCGAGCAGCGTGCGGTTGCCGTCGAAGTCGGGGAGCGGGGCGAGCCCCTGGTAGCAGCAGGGTTCGTCGCGGACGGCGGGCTCGCTGCCGGGCTCGTGCAGGGTGACGCCGGCGCCCTCCCGGCCGAGCAGCGGCTTGGCCGCCCAGCCGGTGGTCGTGGCCAGGTCGCGCGGCCCGTCGAGGTAGGCGGGCAGCAGGTTGGGGTGGCCGGGGTAGAGCTCCCAGAGGATCGCGAGGAGCGCCTTGTTGGAGAGCAGCATCTTCCAGGCGGGCTCGATCCAGCAGGTGGTGCCGGTGGAGCCGCCGTTGTCCAGGGTGGACAGGACGTGCTTCCCGAAGGGGTCGGTGACCAGCCACTCCCACGGGTAGAGCTTGAAGCAGCTGCGGATGAAGCGCAGTTTCTCGTCGACGAAGCGGCGGGAGATCCGGTCCCAGCCGATCCGCTCCACGGAGAGCGCCTCGGTGGCGATCCCGGCCTGCTCGGCGGTCTCCCGGAGGTAGGCGACCGTCATCAGGTCCTCGCCGAGCTCGTCGGTCTCGGAGTGGGCGAAGTGGACGGGGCCGGCCGGCAGCAGCGGCGCCTGGCGCTTCCAGGCGTCGACGAGCCGCTCGTGGAGGGAGTTCCACTGGTCGGCGCCCGGGAAGCGCTCCTCCATCCAGAACCACTGCGGGCTCGCCGCCTCCACCAGGGAGGTCGGGGTGTCCGCGTTGTACTCCAGCATCTTCGCCGGGCCCGTACCGTCGTAGACGAGGTCGAAGCGGGCGTAGAGGGAGGGGAGTTCGGAGCGGCGGCGCCAGGACTCGGCGACCCGCTCGGCGACCTTCGGGTCGGTGATCCCGAGGTCGGAGAAACGGTTCCGCTCGACGATGTGCGCGGCCGCCGCGAGGCACATGGCGTGCAGCTCCTCGACGACCTCCTCCAGCGCCTCGACCTCGGGCAGCGTGAAGGAGTAGTACGCGCTCTCGTCCCAGTACGGGCGCAGCGAACCGTCCGGGTAGCGGGTCAGCGGATAGACGAGCCCCTGCTCCTCGACGATCTCCTGCCAGCCGGGGCGGGGTTCGATGGTGTGCCGTTCCATGGTGCCGGTCCGTCCGTCCGTCGGTCCTGCGTCTCAGCCGCCGCTCGACCCGGAGGACGAGCAGCCGAAGCCGCCGGTCTCGACGGCCTTCCGGTCGAAGCTGCCGCCGGTCACGCGCGCGTCGCGGACGTAGCCGCCGTAGTAGTAGGCGCCGCGGGCGGTGGTGCCGTCGTCATCGTCGTCGCCGAAGGAGCCGGTGTCGCACCGGTAGCCCGGCAGCTCCTCCAGCGTGACCGGGTCCGCGCACCTGCGGTCGGGTTCGGCGCCGCAGGCGGTGATCGTCGCCGCGAGCACGCCCATACCGCCGAGCACCACCGTGCTCGACCTGAGCCTCCGCATGTCCCTCGCCCTCCCCTTCGCATGACCGCGCACTCGTGTGCGCGCCGCGCGCGTCCGCGCGGCCGTTCGTATGACCGCGCGCCTCGCGACCGCACAGTGTAGGCCGCTGTATTCCACCCCCGACACCTAGAGTCGCTATGTGCTCTTGGGGATGTTTTGCGCGCTCGGATCGGCGCTCTGTTTCGGTGCGGCGACCGTGTTCCAGGCCGCCGCCGCCCGCGCCGCCGCGCCCGGGACGGGCAGCGGGGTGGACGTCGGGCTGCTCTGGCGGGCGGTGCGGCAGTGGCGGTACGCGGTCGGGCTCGCGCTCGACGGACTCGGCTTCGTCCTGGAGGTCGTGGCGCTGCGGACGCTCCCCCTGTACGCGGTCGGCGCCGCGCTCGCCGCGAGCCTCGCCGTCACCGCCGCGCTGGCCTCCCGGATGCTGGCGGTGCGGCTCGGCCGGGCCGAGTGGGGCGCGGTGGCCGCGGTCTGCGCCGGACTCGCCCTGCTGGCGCTCGCCGCCGGCCGGGAGGGCCACCGGGAGGGGCCCGCCGCGCTCCCCTGGGTCCTCCTGGGCATCGCCGCCGGGGTGCTGCTGCTCGGCGCGGCCGCCGGACGCCTCCCCGACCGGCCCCGGGCACTGGTCCTCGGACTCGGCTCCGGGCTCGGCTTCGGGGTGGTGGAGGTGGCGGTACGGCTCCTGGACGGGATCGACCTCGCGGACCCGGCGCTGTGGGCGCTGCTGCTCGGCGGCGGCGCGGCGTTCCTGCTCCTCACCTCGGCGTTCCAGCGGGGCGCGGTGACGACGGCGACGGCCGGCATGGTCCTGGGCGAGACGCTGGGCCCGGCGGCGGCCGGCCTCCTCTGGCTGGGCGACGAGACCCGCGAGGGCCTCGGCGGACTCGCCCTC
Organism: Streptomyces sp. R302; assembly: GCF_012927245.1. Lineage (GTDB taxonomy): Bacteria > Actinomycetota > Actinomycetes > Streptomycetales > Streptomycetaceae > Streptomyces. Next base: position 611,187 of record NZ_JABBGE010000003.1, on the reverse strand, counting down.
GCCGGCTTCGCCCTGGCCGTCGCCGCCTCCCTGGCCCTCGCCCGCTTCGGCGAGCCGCCGGTGCCCGAGCCCGCGACCGCGACCCCGACCGCGACCGCGACCGAGCCGCCGGGACGGGAACGGGCGGCGGACTGACCGTCAGACGTCCGCGGACCGACCGTCAGGTCCCCGCGGACCGACCGTCAGGCGCCCGCGCCCCCGGCCTCCTTCAGGTACTGCTCGAAGGTGACCCGGCCGGTGGCGTGCCCCGGCGCCAGGTGGCCGCCCGCGCGGAAGGCCCGGTACGTACGGCCGGCCAGGGGGACGGACAGGAGGCGGCGGCTGCGGCCGGTGGCGGCGAGGTGGGCGCGGGCCAGGTCGGCGAGGGTACGCACCTCGGGACCGCCCATGTCGGGGACCCGGCCCGCGGGGTCGCCGGACGCGAGCTCCGCCAGCCGCTCCGCCACCTCGGTCACCTCCACCGGCTGGTCCGAGACGCCGGCCGGCAGCGGCAGCACCAGGGGGACCTTCCCGGCGGCCGCCAGGACCTGCGCCACCAGGTCGTGGAACTGGGTGGCCCGCAGCACGGTCCAGCCGATCCCGGACTGCTCCACCAGCCGCTCCACCGCGTGCTTGGCCCGGTAGTAGCCGAGCGGCACCCGGTCGACGCCGACGATCGAGATGTACACGAGGTGCCGGACCCCGGCGCGGCGGGCCGCCGCGATCAGCGTCCGGGCCGCGTCCTCGTCGCCGCCGCGCGGCGAGGAGGCGCAGTGGACGACGGTGTCGACGCCCGCGAGGGCCTCGTCGAGACCGGCGCCGCTCCGCAGGTCCACGGGGTAGCGCGGCGAGCGGCGGCTCAGCTCGCGCACCTCGTGCCCGGCGGCGGCCAGCCGCGCGCACAGCGGCCTGCCGAGGGTGCCGGTGGCTCCCGTCACCAGGATCGTCTTCGTCGCCGTCGCCATCTCCGGGGCTCCCTTCCCGACGCGGACGCCCCGTTCGCGGAGCGCTCTCACCCACAAGGACCGGCGGGACCCCGCGTCTGTGACAGCCTCAGCCGGCGGCCTCCGGGCGCGCGGCGAACTGCCGGCCCGCGAAGACGAGCTTGTCCGGGTTCATCACCATCCGCACGTCGGTGATGCGGCCGTCGGCGCGGGTCTCCACGGCGGCGACGCCGATGAGCCGGGCGCCGACGTGCAGCACGAGCCCGGGTGCGCCGTTGACCTCGGCGACGGTGAGCACGGAGCCCTCCTCCCGCTTGGCGGCGACACCGGCGAGGAAGCGGAGGACGCGGTCGCGGCCGCGGACGGGACGGAGGGCGGACCTGACCTTGCCGCCGCCGTCGCCCCACCAGACGACGTCCGCCGCGAGGACCTTCTCCAGGCCCGCGAGGTCGCCCTCGCGGGAGGCGGCGACGAAGGACTCGACGAACTCCCGGTGCCGCTCGGGCGCGGGCGCCTCGTGGCGGACGGCGGCCCCGTCCTCCCCGGCCGCGGCGACCCGCCGGGCGGCCCGGAGGTACAACTGGCGGCAGTTGGCCTCACCGAGGTCGAGCAGCCCGGCGATCTCCCGGTGCGGATACCCGAAGGCCTCGCGGAGCACGTACACGGCCCGCTCGGCCGGGGTGAGCCGCTCCAGGAGCAGCAGCAGCGCCATGGACACGTCGTCGCTCCGCTCGACGGCCTCCAGCGGCCCCGCACCGGGCGCGCCGAGCGGCCCCCGGGCGTCGGTGAGCACCGGCTCCGGCAGCCAGGTCCCGGTGTACCGCTCGCGGGTGGCGCGGGCGGAGGTGAGCCGGGTGAGGCAGAGGTTGGTGACGACCCTGGTGAGCCAGGCGCCCGGCTGGACGATGGCGGCCCGGTCGGCCCCGTCCCACCGCAGATAGGCGTCCTGGACGGTGTCCTCGGCCTCCTCCGCGGACCCGAGCATGCGATAGGCGAGCCCGAAGAGTCGCGGCCGGTACGCGGTGAACTCCCGCGCGGCACCTTCCGCACCGCCCCGCGCCGACCCGTCCGAAGTGGAGTACGACATCACACCCCCACCCTGCCAGACACCCACCCCACCAGACCCGGCACCTCGATCACGCGACCCACTTCCCGCCCCGCACCGCCGGCGACCTCGGCAAGCCCCGACGAGGCCCGGCAAGGCCCGACGAGGCCCGGCCGGGGCCTCACCGCTCCAGGGCGGGCGGGACCTCACCGGCCCCGGCAGGGACCCGGCCCCTCACGGACCGCCGCCTGTGCCGCGAACCCAGCAGGGACCGGCCGAACCTCGGCGGTCCCGACCCCCACGCCTCCGCTCGCGGGGGGCTTCAGGGCGGGCGGGATCATCGGGCCCGGCAGGGGCCTGCCGCTCGCGGCACGCGTGAACCGCCTCCTCCACCGCGCCCCCGGCGAGGCCCGGCCGAACCCCGACGCCCCGGCCCGCACCGCCGCGCTCGCCGGCGGCGGCGCATCGCAGCGCGGGCGGGGCATCACCGGACCCGGCAGGGGCCCGGTCGCGCCCGCCGTGCCTCACTCCTCCTCGGGGTCCCGGTCCGTGTCGAGGCCCTCCAGGACTCGGCACAGGGAGTGGAGGGCGCCGTGCCAGGCGCTGTCGGGTGGGGTGCCGTAGCCGACGACCAGGCCTTCCAGGGTGCGTCGGGACTCCGGGTGGCGGAAGTGGCCCAGGCCCTGGACCGCGAGGCCGTGCCAGGCGGCGGAGCGGAGGGCGGCGGCCTCGGTGCCGGGCGGGAGGGAGAGGACCGCGTGGAGGCCCGCCGCGATGCCGCCGACGCGGATGCCGGGGGCGCGGTCGGCGAGCGCGGCGACGAGCTGGTCGCGGCGGTGCCGGTAGCGCAGCCGCATCGCGCGGACGTGCCGGTCGTGCGCGCCCGTGGCCAGGAAGTCGGCGAAGGCGAGCTGGTCGGGGGTGCCGCACATCCAGTCCACCACCGCCCCCTTGGCGGCGACGACCTCGTCCACCAGGCTCTCCGGGAGCACCATCCAGGCGAGTCGCAGTCCGGGCGCGAGGGACTTGCTCGCGGTGCCGAGGTAGACGACCCGCTCGGGGTCGAGGCCCTGAAGGGCTCCGACGGGCTGGCGGTCGTACCGGAACTCGCCGTCGTAGTCGTCCTCCAGGACGTAGCCGCCGGTCGCCCGCGCCCAGTCGACGACGGCCGTCCGCCGGTCCGGCGGCAGCGCCCCGCCGAGCGGGAACTGGTGGGCGGCGGTCAGCAGCACCGCGTCCGGGGCGAGGGACGGCAACTCCTCGACGCGGGTGCCGCGTTCGTCGAAGGGCAGCGCCGGGGTGGCGAGCCCGGCGTCCCGCAGCAGCGCGGCGTGCGGGCCGAGGCCGTACGACTCCACGCCGACGGCCCGTGCCCCGCGCCCACGCAGGGCCCGGCCGATCAGCATCAGGCCGTGCGCGAACCCGGAGCAGACCACGATCCGTTCGGGCCGCGCGTGGACGCCCCTGGCGCGGGCCAGGTACTCGGCGAGGACCGTCCGCAGTTCCTCCCGGCCATGCGGATCCCCGTACCCGAAGGCCTCGTTGGGCGCGGTGGTGAGCGCCCGCCGGTACGCCTTCAGCCACGCGGCGCGCGGGAAGGAGGCGAGGTCCGGGGTGCCGCTCCGGAGGTCGTACGCGGGTGGCCCCGCCCGCCGCCGCGAGACCCTCCACGCGGCGCCGCCGGGAGTCGGACCGGCGGGAGTCGGGCCGCCGGGCTTCGAACCAGCGGGCATCGGACCGGCGGGCATCGGGCCCGTCGGCGGCGCACCGGCTGAAAACGCACCGGCGGGTGGCGCACCGGCTGGGGGCGCACCGGCGGGTGGCGCACCGGCTGGGGGCGCACCGGCTGGGGGCGCACCGGCTGGGGGCGCACCGGCTGGGGGCTGGCCGATCGGGGGCGTCGGCTGGGGCGCGGCACGTCCGGCCCCATCGGCATCGGCATCGGCATCGGCATCGGGCTCCGCCGCCGGGCGGAGGCCCGCGCGGCCCGCCACCCGGGTGCCGGAACCCTGGCGTGCGGTGAGCCACCCCTCGGCCACCAGTTCGGCATACGCGTCGGCGACGGTGTTCCGGGCCACCCCGAGGTCCGCCGCGAGCTGGCGCGAGGAGGGCAGCCGGGTGCCTGGTGCGAGGCGTCCGCTCCGCACCGCCTCGCGCAGAGCGTCCATGAGGCCCGCCCTGAGCCGGGTGCCGCGCAGGTCCAGATGGAGGTCGGCGCCGAAAGTGGCCCAGTCATCCCGCATGAGAATGGACCATACTCGCATGCCATCCGCTGCGTACGGTGGCTCCATGACCACCACCGTCACGCACTCCCCCGCTCAGGCCCCCGCCCAGGCCCTCGCCCACGAGCACACCCCGCGCATGCCCTTCGCCGAGCGCGTCCCCGACTTCTACCGGGCGATGCTCCGCCTGGAGCAGGAGGCCGCCAAGGGCGTGGACCCGGCGCTCTACCACCTGATCAAGATCCGCGCCTCGCAGCTCAACCACTGCGCCTTCTGCCTCGACATGCACACCAAGGACGCTCTCGCCGACGGCGAGTCCGTGGAGCGGGTCGTACAGCTCTCCGCCTGGCAGGAGTCGAAGCACTTCTACACCGAGCGCGAGCTGGCCGCGATCGCCCTCACCGAGGCGGTCACCGTCCTCACCGACGGCTTCGTCCCCGACGAGGTGTACGCCGCGGCCGCCGCGCACTTCGACGAGGAGGAGCTCGCCAAGGTGATCGCCGCGATCGTCGTCATCAACTCCTGGAACCGGATCGCCGTCACGACCCGCATGGTCCCGGGCCACTACACCCCGCGCGGCGCGCACTGACAAAGGCGAGGAGCCCCCCGGTCGGACGACCGGGGGGCTCCTCCGCGTTCACGCTCAGATGAGGCCGAGCTCGCGGACCGCGTCGCGCTCCTCCGACAGCTCCTTGACGGAGGCGTCGATGCGGGCGCGGGAGAAGTCGTTGATCTCCAGGCCCTGGACGATCTCGTACTTGCCGTCCTTGCAGGTGACGGGGAAGGAGGAGATGAGGCCCTCGGGGACGCCGTAGGAGCCGTCGGACGGGACGCCCATGGAGGTCCAGTCGCCCTCGGCGGTGCCGTTGACCCACGTGTACACGTGGTCGATGGCGGCGTTGGCGGCCGAGGCGGCGGAGGAGGCGCCACGGGCGTCGATGATCGCGGCGCCGCGCTTGGCGACGGTCGGGATGAAGGTGTCGGCCAGCCACGCCTCGTCGTTCACGACCTCGGCGGCGTTCTTGCCGGCGATCTGCGCCTGGAAGATGTCCGGGTACTGGGTCGCGGAGTGGTTGCCCCAGATGGTGAGGCGCTTGATGTCCGTGACGGAGGAGCCGGTCTTCTGGGCCAGCTGCGTCAGCGCGCGGTTGTGGTCCAGGCGGGTCATCGCGGTGAAGCGCTCGGCCGGGACGCCCTTGGCGGCCGACTGGGCGATGAGGGCGTTGGTGTTGGCCGGGTTGCCGACGACGAGGACCTTGATGTCGTCCGCGGCGTGGGCGGCGATGGCCTCGCCCTGCGGCTTGAAGATGCCGCCGTTGGCGGCGAGCAGGTCGCCGCGCTCCATGCCCGGACCGCGCGGGCGGGCGCCGACGAGCAGGCCGATGTTCGCGCCCTCGAAGCCCTTGTTCGGGTCGTCGAAGATGTCGATGCCCTTGAGCAGCGGGAACGCGCAGTCGTCGAGCTCCATGGCGGTGCCCTCGGCGGCCTTCACGCCCTGCGGGATCTCGAGGAGGCGCAGCTTGACCGGCACGTCCGCGCCGAGCAGGTGGCCGGAGGCGATGCGGAAGAGCAGCGCGTAGCCGATCTGGCCGGCCGCGCCGGTCACGGTGACATTCACGGGAGTGCGGGTCATGGCGATCTCCGTAAGACAGCTGGCGGTGGGGTTCCCTGCCCCTGTGGCTGGATATCGCTCACTTGATCGATCGATGTCTCGACGTGAAGAGATATCCGGCGGTCAGGCTATCGGACCTTGGCCCCGCTGCACCCCCACCCCCTTGTGGTGCGGCTCACCTCCCGCACCGTTTCACCCTCCCGTGCAGCCGTCCTCGCCGCCGGAGAGGCTCGCGCAGGCGCGCGCGGCGCCCCCGGAGTCGACCGGGATCATCGCGGTGTACGCGCCTCCGCCCCCGTCCGGGCGGACGTTGGCGACCCGGACGGCGGTGCCGGCCTGGACGCTGACCTCGTCCCCGGTGGCGCCTCCGCTGATCCGCGCCCAGGCCGCGGCGCAGACCTCGCTGTGCCGGACCTCGACGAGGGCGGCGCCGATGCGGGTACGGGCGACGGTGGTGGCGAGCGGTCCGCCGCACCCCATGTCCTCCGGGTCGAGCCCGCCGCAGTCCGCGCCGGTGCAGCGGACGCCGTCGGGGAGGCTGGGGCCGGGCGTCGGGGCGGTGATGGTGGCGGGCGGGGGCGGCGCGGCCGCCGGTTGCCTCCCGGTCCCGCCGAGGTCGACGAGGAGCACGGCGGCGGTGACGACGAGCGCGGCGCCGACGATCCCGGCGACGTAGAGCAGCGGCGAGCCCCGCCGGGACGCCCGGGCGGGCGAAGGCCCGGGTTCCGGTGCCGGTGCCGGCACCGGTGCCGGCACCGGAACGGGAACGGGCACCGGCGCCTGCACGGGCCGGATGCGCATGGTCCGATCGGCCGGATCGATCAGGTCGGCCACGGCGGCCGGGCCAGTCGGGTCGGCCGGGCCGGGCAGGTCGGCCGGACCAGCCGGACCAGCCGGGCCAGTCGAGTCGGCCGGACCGGTCGGGTCGGTCGGACTAGTCGGGTCGGCCGGGCCGGGCAGGTCGGTCGGGCCGGGCAGGTCGGTCGGGCCGGGCAGGTCGGTCGGTGCGCCCTCCGGGGCCGGGCCCTGCTCCCGTACGTCCGCCGCCGCCCCCTCCTCCGGCACCGCGCGCTCGCGCAGGAGTCGTTTCCAGGCGCGGTCGGCGTGCTCCCAGTGGGCGGTGAGCGGGCCGAGGTCGGCGCCGGTCACGTCGGAGAGCGCGACGACGGCGCTCCTCGGCACGGGCCTGGCGGCGTTCGCGTACGCGTCCCAGTCGGCCCGGTCGTGGCCGGTGCGCTCGGCGACCGCGCCGACGCCGAGTCCGCTGCGGTCGATGACCAGCCGGACCCGTTCCACGAACGTCCGCACGTCCGGATCGAGTTCGCCGGACAGCGCCTTCCACGCCGACATGCGCACCCCCTCGTCGATGTTCCTCGAAGGATGGCAGTTCCGGGCTGCGAGCGGGACCCGGTCGGTGGGCGCGGATGTACCGGAATGGTCACCTCCGTGCCACAGCGGACGGCGTGAACTTGCCCTTCGTTGGCGCGTACATGACCCTTGATCACGGGACGGCGCCCGCCCTCCCACGGGGGAGAGGGCGGGCGCCGTCATCACACCCTCAGGTCACCGTCAGATGGAGGACGTCCTCCAGGAACGGGATCCGGAGCCAGGGCTTCGGCTGCACCATGAGCGCGAGCAGCACGATCAGCCCGCCCATCACCCCGTACGTGATCATGTCGGTGAAGCGCGAGCGGACCGCGAGCATGCCCACCGAGGGCAGCAGCCTGCGGAGCACCGCGCCGAGCAGCAGCGCGGCCCCCACCAGCATCGTCCCGATCCGGAAGGACTGCCAGAAGGGGTCCGTCCCCACCACGAGCAGTCCGAGGGCCGCCGTCCCGAGCACGAGGAGCAGCGGCCACTGACGGGCCGGCGCCGGGGCGTCGCCGCCCGCCGCCCGGCCGCCGCCCTCGGGGCGGGCCGTGTCGGTGGTGACCGTCGGCGGCCGGCGCGAGCCCCGCACCCGGCGGACCTTCGACACCCGGCCGCGCGGCAGCTCCCGCGGGCCGTCAGGGCTCCCGGGGGCGGCCGGGCTCCCCGAGGTCATCTCAGAGCGCCGCGGCCGCGCGCTCCGCGGCCTCGACGACGTTCACGAGCAGCTGCGCGCGGGTCATCGGGCCCACGCCGCCGGGGTTCGGGGAGATCCAGCCGGCCACCTCGGTGACGTCCGGGTGGACGTCGCCCAGGATCTTGCCCTCGGCGTTGCGCGAGACGCCGACGTCGAGGACGGCCGCGCCGGGCTTCACGTCCTCCGGCTTGATCAGGTGCGGCACGCCGGCGGCGGCCACGATGATGTCGGCGTTCCGCAGGTGCGCCGAGAGGTCGCGGGTGCCGGTGTGGCACTGGGTCACGGTGGCGTTCTCGGAGCGGCGGGTCAGGATGAGCGGCATCGGGCGGCCGATGGTGACACCGCGGCCGACGACCACGACCTCGGCGCCGCTGATCTCCACGCCGTGGGCGCGGAGCAGGGTGACGATGCCGTTCGGCGTGCAGGGCAGCGGGGCGGGCTCGTTGAGCACCAGCCGGCCGAGGTTGGTCGGGTGCAGGCCGTCGGCGTCCTTCGCCGGGTCCATCAGCTCCAGGATCCGGTTCTCGTCGATGCCCTTCGGCAGCGGCAGCTGGACGATGTAGCCGGTGCAGGCCGGGTCCTCGTTGAGCTCCCGGACGACCGCCTCGATCTCCTCCTGCGTGGCGGACGCGGGGAGTTCGCGCTGGATGGAGGCGATGCCGACCTGCGCGCAGTCGCGGTGCTTGCCGGCCACGTACTTCTGGCTGGCCGGGTCGTCGCCGACCAGGACGGTACCGAGACCGGGCGTCACGCCCTTCTCCTTGAGGGCCGCCACGCGGACGGCGAGTTCGGACTTGATCGCGGCCGCGGTGGCCTTGCCATCGAGAATCTGGGCGCTCATGGGGACATCCTCGCGGATGACCCCCGCCCAGTTCCAATTCGGTCCCGGGAGGCTCCCGCCCGGCTCCCGCCAGGGATTCCCGGAAAGCCGGGCAGGTCGGAACGGAGAGTTGCACTTGCACAACTCCGGTGCGTATCGACTGGACAACACGTCGGAGCTACGGCGACGATGACCAGCGCAGTGCCGCGGGAAGTGCCGGGGGGAGTCCGCTCACGTGCCGTGAAAGTTCCTCCGCGCGGGCCGCGTCGTCCCCGCACGAGAACATTCACGGAGGAAAGCCCCGATGAGCTTCGGCGAACCGAACAACCCCTACGGCCAGCAGCCGCAGGGCCAGCAGCCGGGCTACGGCTACCCGCAGGCCCCCCAGGGGGTCCCGCCGCAGGGCCAGTACGGCTACCCGGCCGCCCCGCCGGTCTCGCCGTACGGCGCGTACCCGGGCGGCCCGGGCATGGTGCCGCAGTCGATGCCGGGCCTGCTGACGACGGCGCGCGTCTTCCTGTACCTGATCTCGGCGGTGCAGATCCTCGCCGGCATCGCCTACGTGTACGCGGCGAGCATCGCCAGCGACGCCTCGGACCTCGCGTCCGAGTACGGCAGCGGCAGTGACAACCCGTTCGAGGACATCGGCGACTTCGCGGCCGGCGCCGCCATCGTCCTCGCCCTCATCTTCCTGGGTCTCGCCGCCCTCTCGATCACGCTCGCGGTCAAGTTCGGCAGCGGCGGCCAGGGCGTGCGGATCACCACGGTGATCTACGGCGCGCTCGGCACCATCGTGGGCGCCATCGGCCTCTTCATCGGGCTCGACTCGGGCCTGGCCACGGCCGTGATCTTCCCGCTGATCTGGGTCACCTTCGGCGTGATCATCACGCTCGCCCCGGTGGTCCCCAGCGGCACCGCCTGGTTCTCCCGCCCGCGCTACTGATCCGCGCGGTACGCCGAAGGGCCCGGCTCCTCGATGGGAGCCGGGCCCTTCGGCGTACCCGCTACTTCTTCCTCAGCACCGCGAAGCCCTCCGAGCGGTGGACGATCTCGTACGCCGCCTCCGGGTGCAACTGCGAAGCCGTCACGGCAGGGTCCGAGGTCTGGCCGGACCAGCCGCGCAGGTCGAGCGCGAGGTAGTCGGGGGTGGCGCCCTTCGCGGTGCCCACCCAGTAGACCTTGTGGTCGGCGGTGAGGTGCGCGAGGAGGGGCACGTCGGCTTCGACGGAGGCGCCCTCGGGGACCGCCGCGACGGCCGCGCGGGCCTGCTCGGCGCGGACGTCGGCGGCGTACGTCTCCGGTTTCAGCAGCTCCCGCAGCGGCAGGTTCGCGGCGAGGGCGAGCGCGACGGCCGTCGCGGCGGCGACGGCGACCTTGCCGTACGCGGCGAGCCAGGGGCGCGGCGAGGTGCGCACCGCGCGGACCGCGTCGACCAGGGCCAGGAAGACGATCGGCATCAGGACGGCGCTGTAGTGCCAGTGCATGCCCCAGTGGTTGGCGTCCTGGGAGACGAAGCGCCAGCCGAGGGTGGGCAGGGCGAGCAGCACCAGCGGGGAGCGCAGCGCGAGGAAGCCGGTGATCGCGAGGAGGTAGAGGACCATCTCCCAGCGCTCGCCGGAGGTCAGCGCGTCCGCGGCGATCTGGACGAGGGAGGTCTCGGCGCCGCCGCCGGTCGTCTCGATCTTGGCCCAGTAGTCGTACTGGCCGAGCTTGCTGGCGGTCGGGATGAGGACGAGGACCGTCAGCGCGAAGAAGGCGGCGCCGAAGCCCGCGAGGGCCGCGCCGAGCTTCCTCTGCCCCTTGAGCGCGAGGACGACGCCGACCATGGCGACGGTCAGCCCCATGTCCTCCTTGACGAGGACGAGCGGCGCCGACCAGCCGACGGCGGCGGTCCAGCGGCCGAGGAGCAGCGCCCGGCAGGTGAGGGCGAGCAGCGGGACGGCGAAGGCGATCTCGTGGAAGTCGGACTTCACCGCCTCCTGGAGGCCCCAGGAGAGGCCGTACGCGACGGTGAGGGCGATGCCGGTGGCGCGGCTGCCGAGGATCTGCTGGGCGGTGCGGCCGACGATCACGGCGGAGCCGGCGAAGAGCGCGGCCTGCGCGAAGAGCAGCGAGACCGGCGAGGGCCAGAGCCAGTAGAGCGGCGCGAGGAGCGCCGTCACCGGGCTGAAGTGGTCGCCGAGTATCGGGAAGCCGGGGCCCTTGATCTCGGAGACGGGGACCCTGAACTCGGCGTAGGAGCGGACGGCCTGCCCGAAGATGCCGAGGTCCCAGGAGGGGGTGCGGAAGTGGTCGTACTGCACCCAGGAGTAGAGGAAGTACGCGGCGGTGAGCAGGACGGCGACGAGCACGTACGGGAGGTACGGGACGGGTGCCGGGTCCTGGCCCCCGGCGGGCCGCTCGTCGGCGGGGTCCGCAGCGGGCTTTCTCAGTACGTCCAACACCACGTCTCCACTACTGCCGGCCGGCCCGGGGCCTGACCATTAGACCAGAGACGGGTACAGGGCCTTCCTGAAGAGGAAGACCCTGTACCCGTGTGGCGTCAGTGGAAGAAGTGGCGGGTGCCGGTGAAGTACATCGTCACGCCGGCCTTCTTCGCGGCCTCGACGACGAGCTCGTCGCGCATCGAGCCGCCGGGCTGGACGACCGCCTTCACGCCGGCCGCGGTGAGGATCTCCAGGCCGTCGGGGAAGGGGAAGAAGGCGTCGGAGGCCGCGTACGAGCCGCGGGCGCGCTCCTCGCCGGCCCGCTCGACGGCGAGCTTGGCGGAGTCGACGCGGTTGACCTGGCCCATGCCGACGCCGACGGAGGCGCCGTCCTTGGCGAGGAGGATCGCGTTGGACTTGACCGCGCGGCAGGCCTTCCAGGCGAAGGCGAGCTCGGCGAGCTCCTCGGCGGAGAGGGCGTCGCCGGTGGCGAGGGTCCAGTTCGCCGGGTCGTCGCCCTCGGCCTGGAGGCGGTCGGTGACCTGGAGGAGGGCGCCGCCGTCGACGGGCTTGACCTCGACGGGGTTGCTGGGGGCGCCCTCGGCGCGCAGCACGCGGATGTTCTTCTTCTTGGCGAGGACCTCGACGGCCCCGTCCTCGTACGCCGGGGCGACGATGACCTCGGTGAAGATCTCGGCGACCTGCTCGGCCATCTCGACGGAGACCGGGCGGTTGACGGCGATGACGCCGCCGAAGGCGGACAGCGGGTCGCAGGCGTGGGCCTTGCGGTGGGCCTCGGCGACGTCGGCGCCGATCGCGATGCCGCACGGGTTGGCGTGCTTGATGATCGCGACGCAGGGCTCGGTGTGGTCGTACGCGGCCCGGCGCGCGGCGTCGGTGTCCGTGTAGTTGTTGTACGACATCTCCTTGCCGTGCAGCTGCTCGGCCTCGGCGAGGCCGCCAGTGCCGTCGACGTAGAGCGCGGCGCCCTGGTGCGGGTTCTCGCCGTAGCGCAGGACGTTCTTGCGCGCGTAGGTGGCGCCGAGGAAGTCGGGGAAGCCGCTGTCGTCGGCCGCCGCATAGTCGTCGGCGAACCAGGAGGCGACGGCCACGTCGTACGCGGCGGTGTGCTGGAAGGCCTCGCCGGCGAGCCGCTTGCGGGCGGTCAGGTCGAAGCCGCCGGCCTGGACGGCGGCGAGCACGTCCGCGTACCGCTCGGGGCTGGTGACGATGGCGACCGACGGGTGGTTCTTGGCGGCGGCGCGGACCATCGACGGGCCGCCGATGTCGATCTGCTCGACGCACTCGTCCGGGGTGGCGCCGGAGGCGACGGTCTCGCGGAACGGGTAGAGGTTCACGACGACCAGGTCGAAGGGCTCCACGCCGAGCTCGGCGAGCTGCTCGCGGTGCGACTCCAGGCGCAGGTCGGCGAGGATGCCGGCGTGCACGCGCGGGTGCAGGGTCTTGACGCGGCCGTCCAGGCACTCGGGGAAGCCGGTGAGCTCCTCGACCTTGGTGACCGGGACGCCGGCGGCGGCGATCCTGCCCGCGGTGGAGCCGGTGGAGACGAGCTCGACACCGGCCTCGTGCAGACCGCGGGCCAGCTCCTCCAGACCGGTCTTGTCGTAGACGCTGACCAGCGCGCGGCGGATGGGCTTAACGGTGTCCGTGTTCACCGATCTGAACCTTTCGTCCCTCAATGCGGTAGCCGTGCCGGGCGAGACGCCCCACGACGTCGACGAGCAGCGAGCGCTCGACTTCCTTGATGCGCTCGTGCAGAGCGGATTCATCGTCCGACTCCCGGACCTCGACCACGCCCTGGGCGATGATCGGGCCGGTGTCGACGCCGTCGTCGACGAAGTGGACGGTGCACCCGGTGACCTTCACGCCGTGGGCGAGCGCGTCACGCACCCCGTGGGCACCGGGAAAACTGGGGAGGAGCGCCGGGTGGGTGTTGACGACCCGGCCGCCGAAGCGGGCGAGGAACTCCTTGCCGAGGATCTTCATGAACCCGGCCGAGACGACGAGGTCCGGCTCGTGGGCGGCGGTGGCCTCGGCCAGGGCGCGGTCCCACTCCTCGCGGCTCGCGTGGTCCTGCACCCGGCACACGAAGGTGGGGATCCCGGCCCGCTCGGCCCGCTCCAGACCGGCGATGGCGTCACGGTCGGCGCCGACGGCGACGATCTCCGCGCCGTAGCCCTCGGGGTCGGCGGCGATGCCGTCGAGCAGGGCCTGGAGGTTGGTACCGGACCCGGAGACCAGGACGACAAGGCGGGCGGCAGCCACAGGGTCACTCTTTCCGTGGTTATTTGTGCGGTCCTACGAACGAATCGTGCCCGCCGATACGGGGAACCCTACGAATGGCTCGACCGTCAGCAACGATACCGGCACACGGGACGGCCCCCACGGGACGGGGGCGGAGCAGGGGGGTAGCGTCAGGGTCCGACGCCGGTCACGCCGCCCGGTGCGAAGCGGTCACGACGACAGAGGGAAGACGTCCAGCAGATGCCGGATCGCCAGTCCACGAACGACAACAACCCGTTCGCCCCGCCGCCCGAGGGCACTCCCGACCAGCCGTGGCAGCCGCGCCGGCCGGACGGTTCCGCGGGCTCCGGCGGCTCGGACGGATCGGGCGCTTCGGGCGGCTCCGGCGGCTCGGACGGCGACGACGACGGCTCCTCGTCGCCCGTGACGGGCGGCGCCGACGGGCGGTGGAGCCCGCGCCAGCCGGGCCGTTCCTCGGCCGGCTTCGGACGCGGCCCGGAGCGCGGCGCCGACCGCCAGGGCGGTCAGGGCGGCTCGGGACCCGAGCGGCCCGGACTGCGCTGGGACCCCACGGACCCGGCGCAGCGGCGCGCGCGGTACGCGGTCCTCGGCGGCATGTGGGCCTTCTTCTTCGCGATCTTCGACATCCCGGAGCTGGCCCTGCTGCTCGGCGCGCTGTCGCTGTACTGGGCGGTCAGCTCGCTGCGCGCCAAGCCGAAGGCGGCGGCGGAGACCGCGGCGCGGGTGTCGCCGGAATCACAGGGCGCGTCCCAGCCCTCGGGACAGCCGTCCGCGGCGCCCGGCGCCCCGAACCCGGCCCGCTCGATGCGGACGGCGGCGATCAGCGGCCTGGTCGCCTCGTCCGTGGCCCTGCTGATCGTGGGCTTCGGCTTCACGATGCAGCTGGTCTACAAGGACTTCTACGAGTGCCGGGACGACGCCCTCACCCACGCGGGCGCGGTCGCCTGCAACGACCTGCTGCCCAAGCCGCTGCGGGACGGGTTCGGGGTGCGCGACTAGAGCTCTTTCTCCGCTGTCGGCTCCGACCCGGTCGCCCCGGTCGTTCCTGACGGCCGGGGCGGTTCCCTGTGCGGGAGCGGGGTCTCCCAGGACGCGGGGAAGTAGTCGTACGGCACGTAGCCGTCGTCCTCGTCCTCCTCGCCGCCGTCCGGGGAGGCGGGGGCGGGCACGGAGGCGGGCACGGTGGTGACCGCGAGGGCCGGTTCCGGTGCCGTGACCGCCCGGGCCTTCTTCGACGCCTTCGACGCCTTCGGCGGCTTCGGCGGCTTCGGTTCCTTCGGCTGCTTCGGGCGGGGTACCCGGCGGCCCCAGGCCCGTACCGCCAGCGCCGTCGGCAGGCCGACGACGACGCCCCACAGCACCGCCGCCGCGCCCGCCTGCCACCACACCGGGCCGAAGGCGAGCAGCCGGCCCGAGCCCAGCGGGCCGCCCGCCGCGCCCGCGAGGACGGCGACCGCCGCCCCGGACACCCAGGCCGCGCCCAGCGCCGCGAGCGCCGTCTCGCGGGCCCGGCCGGTGCCGGTGGAGCGGCCCACCGAGCGGCCGAGGGCCAGCGCCGCGAGCAGCGGCACGGCCGCCGCCGCCCATTGCGGCCAGCCGCCGCGCCCCTCCGGCGGCAGCGCCGCCAGGAGCGGGAAGGGCGGTACGGCGGGGTCGCCGACGAGGCCCAGCGGGGTCGCGAGCGCGCCCGTGCCGAGGGCGAAGCCGGGGCCGAGCCCGTACGCGGCGGCCCACACGGCGGCGTTCGGCAGCAGCGCGAGGACGAGCAGCGCCAGCGCCACCCGACCGGACCACTCCCCCGCGATTCCCTCGTACGAGGCCCGCGCCGCGCCCGCGCGCCAGACGAGGGCGGTCCCGGCGAGGACGGCGCCGCCCGCGAGGAGCGTCACCAGTGCGGTGCCCGCCCCGCGCAGTGCGGCGGCGGCCTCCTCGCGGCCCGGCAGCGGCCGCCCCAGCGCCGCCCAGACGCCGGCGCCGGTCGCACCGAGGACCACGCCGGGCAGCCACAGCCCGGCGGTGACGAGTTCCGCGGGGAGCGGGCCGCTCTCGGTGTAGACCACGATCACGGCCGCGACCAGCAGATAGCCGCCGGACACGGCGCCGAGCGCGCCGGCCGGCGAGGGCCGGGGGCGGTTCTCGTCGGCGGGATCGAGGGTGGACCGGGCGGTCCGGTACAGCAGCCAGACCGGCAGCACGGAGGGCAGCAGCGGCACGATCCCCAGCGGCGCGGGGAGCCCGCCGAGGGTGTCGGTGCGGATCAGGTCCACGCCGTGGGCGAGCAGCCAGAGCCCGGCGGCGAGGTGGAGGGCGCCGCCGGCGCCGCTGTCGGGGAACGGCGAGCTGATCCAGGCCACGATCACCAGGACCGCGAGCGCGCCGACGCCGAGTCCGGCGGCGACCCCGCCGCGGACGCAGGCGGTGGCGAACGCGGCGGAACGCCCGCCCTGGACCAGGGAGTGCTCGGTCAGGTGGGTCACGGGGGCCATGCTGCCAACGACACGCGCTTTCGCGGCGTAACAGGCAAACATCCGTTGTGTCGCTCAAGATACGTTTATGTACTTTTCCGCCCAGAGGTGCGCTGCGGGAGGTCGACACCGATGAGCCAGACGAGCCGGGGCGGCGACACCGCGCCCCCCTCCACCGCCACCGCGCTGCCGACCCCGAAGGAGCGGCGCCGGCTGCGCGAGGCGCTCTCCCTGAGCGAGGAGCAGGTCGCCGAGGCGATGGGCGTCACGAAGGCCACCGTGAAGGCCTGGGAGACCGGCCGCTCCGCCCCGCGCGGCCGCAAGCGCGAGGCGTACGCGAAGCTGCTCGGCGGCGCGCCGGACACCGCCCCGGACAGCGCCGCGGACGCCACCCCGGACGCCGTCTCCGAGGAGACCCCGGGCACCCGCACCGGAAAACCGGCGCCCGCGCCCGCGCCCGCCAACGTACGGCCCAAGGCCGCCGTGAAGCGCGCCGCGAAGCCCCCGAAGGCGCCCTCCCGGCCCGAGCAGCGCAGGAAACCGGAGCCGGAATCCGTCGGCGAACCCGCGCCCGCGCCCGTGCCCGGGCTCACGCCCGAGGAGGCGTTCGACGCGCTGTACGGGTACGCGGCTCCCGGCCTCGTCCACCAGGCGTATCTGCTGACCGGGCGCCGGCACCTCTCCCGGGAGGCCGTCGAGCACGCCTTCCGGCACGCCTGGGAGCACTGGCCCGAGGTGGCCACGGACGCCGACCCGGTCGGCTGGGTGCGGGCGGCGGCGTACGAGTACGCCCTCTCGCCCTGGCACCGGCTGCGCCGCGCCCACCGGCATCCCGACGCCCCGCCGACCGAGGCCGGGCGGCGGGCGCTGCTCGGCGCGCTGCTCGACCTGCCCGCGCCGTACCGCCGTACCGTCCTGCTCTACGACGGGCTCGGGCTCGATCTGCCCGAGACGGCCGCCGAGACGGAGGCGAGCACCCCGGCCGCCGCCAACCGGCTGCTGTACGCGCACGCGGAGCTCGGCCGGCGGGTGCCGGAGCTGGCCGAGCCCGAGGCGCTCCAGCGGCGGCTCGCCACGCTGGTCGCGGAGGCTCCGACGGCGACGCTGCCGGGGGCCCGCGCGGTCCGGGGCGGCAGCGAGCGGCGGACCCGGCGGATGACCCGGGCGGTGGTCGGGGCGACGGCGGTCCTCGCCTGCGTCACGGCGCTGACGGCGGCGACGGCGCCGACCCGCTACATCCCGGAGATCGCGCCCGGCCAGACCGTCAACGGCGTGCCGGTGCGCGGCGGGCCGCAGAAGCTCGGCGAGGAGGACATCGAGCTGCGCGACCGGCTGCGCTCCGAGCCGAACCCCGGCCCCGAGCGGCTGGTGCCGCGCGCCGAGTAGCGGGTACGCGCGTGGGCCCCGCCCTTCCGGTCTCCCGGAGGGGCGGGGCCCACGCGCTTACGGCCTGTCAGGCGGTGCCGTGCGTCAGCCCGCGAGGATGGCGCGCGCCAGCTTGGCGGTCTCGGTGGGGGTCTTGCCGACCTTCACACCGGCGGCCTCCAGGGCCTCCTTCTTCGCCGCGGCGGTGCCGGAGGAGCCGGAGACGATGGCGCCGGCGTGGCCCATGGTCTTGCCCTCGGGGGCGGTGAAGCCCGCGACGTAGCCGACGACCGGCTTGGTGACGTTGGCCTTGATGAAGTCGGCCGCACGCTCCTCGGCGTCGCCGCCGATCTCGCCGATCATGACGATCAGGTCGGTGTCGGGGTCCGCCTCGAAGGCCGCGAGGGCGTCGATGTGCGTGGTGCCGATGACCGGGTCGCCACCGATGCCGACGGCGGAGGAGAAGCCGAGGTCACGGAGCTCGTACATCATCTGGTACGTCAGCGTGCCGGACTTCGAGACCAGGCCGATGCGGCCCGGCTTCGTGATGTCGCCCGGGATGATGCCGGCGTTGGACTGGCCCGGGGTGATGAGACCGGGGCAGTTCGGGCCGATGAGGCGGGTCTTGTTGCCCTTCTCCACGGCGTACGCGTAGAACGCGGCGGAGTCGTGGACGGCGATGCCCTCGGTGATGACGACGGCGAGGGGGATCTCGGCGTCGATCGCCTCGACGACGGCGGCCTTGGCGAAGGCCGGCGGCACGAAGAGGACCGAGACGTTGGCGCCGGTCTCCTTCATGGCCTCGGCGACGGAGCCGAAGACGGGGACCTCGGTGCCGTCGAAGTCGACCTTGGTGCCGGCCTTGCGCGGGTTCACGCCGCCGACGATGTTGGTGCCGTCACCCAGCATGAGCTTGGTGTGCTTCATGCCCGTGGCACCGGTCATGCCCTGGACGATGACCTTGCTGTCCTTGTTGAGGAAGATAGCCATGGCTGTTCTGTCCCTCTTCCCTTACTTCGCGGCCGCGAGCTCGGCGGCCTTGTCGGCCGCGCCGTCCATGGTGTCCACGCGCTGCACGAGCGGGTGGTTGGCGTCCGACAGGATCTTGCGACCCAGCTCCGCGTTGTTGCCGTCGAGACGGACGACGAGCGGCTTGGTGACCTCTTCGCCCTTCGAGGCGAGGAGCTCCAGGGCCTGCACGATGCCGTTGGCGACCTCGTCACAGGCGGTGATGCCGCCGAAGACGTTGACGAAGACGGACTTGACGTCCGTGTCGCCGAGGATGATCTCCAGGCCGTTCGCCATGACCTCGGCGGAGGCGCCGCCGCCGATGTCGAGGAAGTTGGCCGGCTTCACGCCGCCGTGGTTCTCACCGGCGTACGCGACGACGTCCAGGGTCGACATGACCAGGCCGGCGCCGTTGCCGATGATGCCGACCTCGCCCTCCAGCTTGACGTAGTTGAGGCCCTTGGCCTTGGCGGCGGCCTCCAGCGGGTTGGCCGCGGCCTTGTCCTCCAGGGCCTCGTGCTCCGGCTGGCGGAAGTCGGCGTTCTCGTCGAGCGAGACCTTGCCGTCGAGGGCCAGGATGTCGCCGGAGGCGACCTTGGCCAGCGGGTTGACCTCGACGAGGAGGGCGTCCTCGGCGACGAAGGTCTTCCACAGGGTCACCAGGACGTCGGCGACCTTCTCGGCGACCTCGGCCGGGAACTGGGCCGCGGCGACGATCTCGCGGGCCTTCTCGATGTCGACGCCCTTGTTGGCGTCCACCGCGACCTTGGCGACCTTCTCGGGGGTCTCCTCGGCGACCTGCTCGATGTCCATGCCGCCGGCGACGGAGGCGATGGCGAGGAAGGTGCGGTTGGTGCGGTCGAGGAGGTACGAGACGTAGTACTCCTCGACGATCTCCGGAGCGGTCTCCGCGATCATCACCTTGTGGACCGTGTGGCCCTTGATGTCCATGCCCAGGATGTCCGTCGCGCGGGCGACGGCCTCGTCCGGGGTGGCGGCGAGCTTGACGCCGCCGGCCTTGCCGCGGCCGCCGACCTTCACCTGGGCCTTGACGACCGACTTGCCGCCAAGACGCTCGGTGGCCTCGCGCGCCGCCTCAGGCGTGTCGATGACTTCACCGGCCAGCACCGGTACGCCGTGCTTGGCGAAGAGGTCCCTCGCCTGGTACTCGAACAGGTCCACGCGCGTCCCTTTTCTAGATGATCGCGGTTCGTTGTCTGCGTGGGCGTGCCGCGGAGGGCAACGTGACTGCGCTGTCACTAGGGAGGCGTACACGGTGACCGTGGACGCGGCATGTCCGTCCCGCAGGTTATCCCCGTGGGCCGTTGGTCCCTAAATCGCAGATCACAACCCAGCGGTGATACGGGTCACAGAACGTAGGGGCGAAAGGGCTGTCCGTGGGCGCCCTCGGACCGCCTCCCGCCCACCACCGGGCAGGCGGGAGGCGGGGTTTGCCCCCCTCACGCCACGCCGGCCCACCGGGTGAGGGCCACCTGGCCGCGGATGTGATATGGGCCTCAGTGGGCCCGGGCGCGCCCGTCCGGGTGGCCCGTCGGCGACGGAATCCGCACGGGACCGGGCTCAGTCGGTGTCGGGTATCGGCAGCGGCCGCTTCTCCAGGGCGGCGGCCATCACCTCGGGGAAGAGGTCGGGGGTGCAGGCGAAGGCGGGGGCGCCGAGGGCGGCGAGGGCGGCGGCGTGCTCCCGGTCGTAGGCGGGGGCGCCCTCGTCGGAGAGGGCGAGCAGGGCGACGAACTGCACCCCGGACGCCTTCATCGCCGCGACCCGCTTCAGCATCTCGTCGCGGATGCCGCCCTCGTACAGGTCGCTGACGAGGACGACGACGGTGTCGGCGGGGCGGGTGATCCGCGACTGGCAGTAGGCGAGGGCGCGGTTGATGTCGGTGCCGCCGCCGAGCCGAGTGCCGAAGAGGACGTCGACGGGGTCGTCGAGCGCGTCGGTGAGGTCCACGACGGAGGTGTCGAAGACGACAAGCCGGGTGGCGACGGCCCGGAGCGAGGCGAGGGCGGCGCCGAAGACGGAGGCGTACACGACGGAGGCGGCCATCGAGCCGGACTGGTCGACGCAGAGCACGATCTCCTTGCGGACCGCCCGGGAGGCGCGGCCGTGGCCGATCAGCCGCTCGGGGACGACCGTGCGGTGCTCGGGGAGGTAGTGCTTGAGGTTGGCCCGCAGGGTGCGGTCCCAGTCGATGTCCCGGTGGCGGGGGCGGCCGGTCCGGGCCGTGCGGTCGAGGGCGCCGGTGACCGTCGCCCGGGTGCGCGCCGAGAGCCGGGCCTCCAGGTCGTCGACGACCTTGCGGACGACGGCGCGGGCGGTCTCCCGGGTGGTCTCCGGCAGCGCCTTGTTCAGGGAGAGCAGGGTGCCGACGAGGTGCACGTCGGGCTCGACGGCCGCCAGCGTCTCCGGCTCCAGGAGGAGCGTGGCGAGCCCGAGCCGGTCGATGGCGTCGCGCTGCATGATCTGCACGACGGAGGTGGGGAAGTAGCCGCGGATGTCGCCGAGCCAGCGGGCGACGGAGGGCGCGGAGCCGCCGAGCCCGCCCCTGCGCTCCCGGCCGTCCTTGCCGTCCGCGCCGTCTCCGGTGTCGTAGAGGGCGGCGAGGGCGGCGTCCATGCCGGCGTCGGTGCCGGTCAGGGCGCGGCCCGTGGTCTCGGCGGCGGCGCCGCCCAGGACGAGGCGCCAGCGGCGCAGCCGCTCGTCGGTGCCGCTCATGCGGGGGCCTCCGTACCGAGGACGAGGGCGAGGAGGGGGAGGACGGCGTCCGCCCGCTCCTCGTCGAGGGTGGTGGCGAAGCCGGGGACGAGGGCGGCGGAGCCGGGCCCGGCGGCCTCGGGCCCCCGGGCGGCGAGCTCGCCGAGGGCCCGCCGCACCCCCGGCTCGTACGCCCCGAAGGTGCGCCGCAGCAGCGGCAGCACGGCGGTGAACGCCTCGGCCGGTACGCCGGTGAGCCAGCCGTCCAGGAGGGCGAGGAGGCGCTCGTCGTGGACGAGCAGCAGTCCGCCGCCGGGGCCGCCGACGAAGCCGTCGGTCCAGGCGGCGGCGTCGGCGGGCGGGGTGCCGGGCGAGAGGGCGAGGCCCATGAGCCGCGCCGTCTCGTCGTCGGGCAGCCGCCCCTCGTCGAGGAGGATCCGCACGGCCCGGCCCCGGACGGCGCCGGGCACCCGCTCCCCGGCGGCGAGCCGGCGCAGGGTGCCGGCCCAGCGGGAGGCGAGGGCGGCGGGGTCGTCGGCCGGCGCGGGGTCGGGGAGGAGGGCGATCGCGGTGTGGACGGCGTCCAGGCGCTCGCGCATCCGGTCGGCGGCGTCCGCGTCGAGCCCGGCGCAGGCGGGCGGGAGGCCGACGCGGATCCGCTCGGCCAGGCCGGTGGCGACGTCGGCGAGGGCGGCGGTGTCGGTGCCGCGGACGTCGCCGTAGCGCAGGGCGCGGGCGAGGGCCGGGAGGGCGTCGGCGAGGTGGGCCACGTCGGTGTCGAGGGCGGCCCGCTCGGCGAGGGCGCCGAGGACGGCGGGGAGGGCGTCGGTGAGGCCGGCGAGGAGGCAGCGCTCGGCGAGGCCGGTGATCTCGCCGAGGCCGGCCGCGGTGAGGGCCAGGGACTCGGCCCTGGCGGTGGCGGCGGCCTCGACGGTGGTGCCCCAGACGCCGGCCTCGGCAACCCTGACGTGCAGTTCGGGCTGCCAGCGCAGCAGCCACGACTCGCGGAAGGTGCCGGTGCCGGTGCGGCCGGCGGCGGGCAGGCCCCAGTCGACGCCGAGGAGCCGGAGCCGGTGGAGGAGGCGGCTGCGGGCGGCGTCGGTGTCGCGGCGCAGGTCGAGGTCGAGGTCGCGCTCCTCGGCCGCGGGGGTGAGGCGGAGGCTCCGGCGGAGCCGGTCGAGGTCGCGCTGGAGCGGGACGGCGGGCGCGGCGGCCGGGACCTCGCCGAGGACGTCGCCGACGACGAGCCGGTCCCTGACGAGGGCGAGCGGCACGTCGGAGCCCTCGCAGAGGACGGCCCGGACGGCGTCGGTGGTCTCGGCGAGGCCGGGGCGCGGCCGGCCGCGCAGGGCGGCGAGGGTCTCGGCGAGGCGGACGGCCTCGATGACGTGGGCGGAGGAGACGGGGTGGTCGGCCTCCCGGAGGAGAGCGGCGCACCGTGTCATCCACCGCTCGACGGGCCGGTCGGGGGCGGCGAAGAGGTGGCCGTACCAGCCGGGGGACTCGATCCCGGCGCCGTATCCGGAGCGGCGGGCGAGTCGGCGGTGGGTCCAGGGGACCCAGGTCAGCTCGGCCTTCACCTTGGGCAGGCCTTTGAGGAGGGCGCGGTCGGCGGTGGCGGTGGTGCGGGCGGCGAGGGCGGGGACGTGCCAGGCGCCGCAGACGACGGCGACGGCGTCGCCGAACTCCTTGCGGGCGGCGCGCAGTTTCAGCCGCATGTGGGCCTCGCGGACCGGGTCGCGCGGCCGGCCGCCGTGTCCGTACCGCTCGCGCAGGGCGGTCATGGCCTCGGCGAGGGCCGCGAAGGGGGCGAGGGGGTCGCTGTCGCCGCGGAGTTCGACGACGTCCTCCCACCACTGCTCGGGGTCCTCCCGCCCGGCGGCGCGGGCGAGTGCGGCGAGCGGGTCGACGGGGGCGGAGCCGTCGGCCTCGTCCTCGCCGTCGCCCCAGGTGGGGTCGGTGGCGGCGAGGGTGTGGGCGGCGGGCAGGTCGACGAAGCGGACGGGGACTCCCCGGGCGAGGGCCCAGCGCAGCGCGGTCCACTCGGGCGAGAAGGCGGCGAAGGGCCAGAAGGCGGCCCGGCCGGGGTCGTCGACGGCGTGGGCGAGGAGGGCGACGGGCGGCCGCATCTCCGGGTCGGCGGCGAGCGCGGCCAGCGCGTCGGCCTCGGCGGGGCCCTCGATCAGGACCGCGTCGGGCCGGGCCGCGTCCAGGGCGGCGGCCACCCCGCGCGCGGAGCCGGGCCCGTGGTGCCGGACCCCGAGCAGCAGCGGCCAGGCCGTCTCGCGCGCCCGGGGCTGCGCGGGTACCGTGGCGAGGGCGGTCATGCGCTCACCTCGCGGCAGGCGCGGTAGAAGTCCTTCCAGCCGTCGCGCTCTCTCACCACCGTCTCCAGGTACTCCTGCCAGACGACCCGGTCGGCCGCCGGGTCGCGGACGACGGCGCCGAGGATGCCGGCGGCGACGTCCGAGGGGCGCAGCACGCCGTCCCCGAAGTGGGCGGCGAGCGCGAGGCCGCCGGTGACGACGGAGATGGCCTCGGCGGTGGAGAGCGTCCCCGAGGGGGACTTGAGCGTGGTCCGGCCGTCGGCGGTGACGCCGTCGCGCAGTTCGCGGAAGACGGTGACGACCCGCCGGATCTCCTCGACGCCCTCGGGCGGGGCGGGCAGTTCGAGGGAGCGGCCCAGCTGCTCGACCCGGCGGGCGACGATGTCCACCTCGTCCTCGGGGGTGGCGGGCAGGGGCAGCACGACGGTGTTGAAGCGGCGCCGGAGCGCGCTGGACAGCTCGTTGACGCCCCGGTCGCGGTCGTTGGCGGTGGCGATGAGGTTGAAGCCGGGGACGGCCTGGACCTCCTCGCCGAGTTCGGGGACGGGCAGGGTCTTCTCGGACAGGATCGTGATGAGCGAGTCCTGCACGTCGGCGGGGACCCGGGTCAGCTCCTCGACGCGGGCGGTCGCCCCGCGCTCCATGGCGCGCATGACGGGGCTGGGGACGAGCGCGGCGCGGCTGGGGCCCTCGGCGAGCAGCCGGGCGTAGTTCCACCCGTACCGGATGGCCTCCTCGGGGGTGCCGGCGGTGCCCTGCACGAGGAGGGTGGAGTCGCCGCTGACGGCGGCGGCGAGGTGCTCGGAGACCCAGGTCTTGGCGGTGCCGGGGACGCCGAGGAGGAGCAGTGCCCGGTCGGTGGCGAGCGTGGTGACGGCGACCTCGACGATGCGCCGGGGGCCGACGTACTTGGGTGTGATCACGGTGCCGTCGGGGAGCGCGCCGCCGAGGAGGTAGGTGGCGACGGCCCAGGGCGAGAGGCGCCAACGGGCGGGCCGGGGGCGGTCGTCGGCGGCGGCGAGCGCGGCGAGCTCGTGGGCGAAGGCGTGTTCGGCGTGGGGCCGCAGGGCCTCGGCGGGCCCCGGGCGGCCCGGGCCGGTGTCCGTCACGGCACCGGCGTCGGGCTGCTGGGTGGTGGTTGCGGGCACCATCATGGATCCCCCTCCAGATCGTTCGACCTGCTGTGCGATCCACGGTGCACCACGCCACTGACAATCGGCTCGCGCCGCAGGTCAGCGGTGCAATCGAGGGGTGGGGACGGTCAGTTGAAGACCGGGGAGACGGCGACGCAGCCGCCGGACATGGCCTGCTCGCCCTTGGCCTCCTTGATGACCTTGCCCTGGTAGACGACCTTGCAGGTGAGGTCGGCGGGCTCGGCGGAGACGGGCATGACGGCGGGCGGCATGATGCCGTGCAGCTTCACGGTCCTGGTCCACGGCACGGTCGGCTTCTTGTCGCTCGCGACCTGCGGCTGCATCGCGGTGCCGTCGCCGGCGTGGTACTCGATCGTCTCCACGGCCGTGCCGGTGACCTCGTAGGTCACCTCGTAGCTTTCGGTGACGGCCTTGTCGACCTGGTCGGCGGCCTTGTCGGCCGCCTCGGAACAGGCCCCGAGCCCGAACGCGAGGCCGACGACGGCGAGGGCCGAGACGGCGGTGCGGACGGTGCGGTTCATGGTGGTACTCCCCCTGCACGGTGGTGCGGTCGAAGGGCTCACGCTGGTTCGCGCGAGCTCGCACAGCACCGTAAAGGACCGGTAAAGCGAAGGTGTCGCCGGGGTCCTCCTCCGGAAGAGAATCCCCAGGTCAACTGCGTTGTCAGTGGCGGAGAATACCGTCAGGTACATGAATGCGACGGGGACGCGCTGGACGGCTGAGCAGGTGCGGGCACTGGCTCCTGACGAGGTGTCGCGCAGAGCGGGCGGCGCGCTCGGCACGGCCGGGCCGTGGAGCGGCGCGGGCGGCCGCGACGGGGTCGTCTGGGGGCAGTGCGCGGGCAGCGGCCGCACGCCGTACCGCACGGTCGTGGACACCTCGGGGCCCGTGTACGCGTGCACCTGCCCGAGCCGCAAGTCCCCCTGCAAGCACGCGCTCGGCCTGCTGCTGCTCTGGGCGGCGGGCGACCCGGCCGTGCCGGACGGGGCCGAACCGCCCGGCTGGGCCGCCCGCCGGCTCGCGCCGCGCCCGGCGCCGGCGGCGGCACCGGCCGATCCCGAGGCGGCCCGCCGCCGGGCCGAGCGCCGGGCGGCCCGGGTGACGGCGGGCGCGGAGGAGCTGGAGCGGCGGCTCACCGACCTGGTCCGCGGCGGGCTCGCGGCGGCCGGCCGCCAGGGGTACGGCCTGTGGGAGGAGACCGCGGCCCGCATGGTCGACGCGCAGGCGCCCGGGCTCGCGGCCCGGGCCCGCGAGCTCGGCGCGATACCGGGCTCGGGCCCGGGCTGGCCGGTGCGGCTCCTGGAGGAGTGCGCGCTCGCCCATCTCCTGGACCGCGCCTGGCTGGCCGCCGACCGGCTGCCCGCCGGTCTGGCGGCGACGGTGCGGACCCGGGTCGGCCTCCCGTCCGTCCCGGCCGGCCCGGCGGTACGGGACCGCTGGCTGGTCCTCTCCCGGTACGACACCGGGGACGGCCGGCTGACGACCCGTCGCATCTGGCTGTACGGCACGACCGGCGGCCGTACGGCCCTGCTGCTCTCGTACGGCGCGGCGGGCCGCGCCCCCGCCCTCACCCTGCCGGTCGGCGCCCTCCTCGACGGCGAACTCACCCCGCACGCGGGCTCAGGACAGCTCCGCGCGGACCCCGGCGAGCTGGTCCCGGCCCCCGGCCCGGCCGCCCCGCCGCCGGGCGGCCCGGTCGGCGCGGCCCTCGACGCGTACGGCCGCGCCCTGCGCGAGGACCCCTGGCTGGAGTCCTGGCCGGTGACGCTCACCCAGGTCGTCCCCGCCCCCACGGAGTACGGCTGGCAGCTCGCCGACGCCGACGGCCGCGAGGCCCTCCCCCTGACACCCCCGCCCCGCCCCACCCTCTGGCGCCTCCTGGCCCTGTCGGGCGGCACCCCCCTCACGGTCTTCGGCGAATGCGGCCCCAGAGGCTTCACCCCCTTGACGGCCTGGTCCCGGGAGTCCCCGGAGGACCCGGTCCCCTTGACGTGACCTGCCCCGCCCCCGCCGTGTGGGCGGATGGGCACACGGAACGGCGCCCTGTTGCCGCGCCCAGGTTCCCGCGCCTGAACCCGCACCCCGTGCGACGGCTCGGTACGGATGCGGGCGGCCCCGAGACCACGACCCGGAGGAACCGTGACGACGACAGACACCGACTGGGACGCCCTGGTCTCCACCGCCCTACTCGGCACCGACCGCCGCCCGCCCTCCGGCGCGCAAGCCGCCCGGACCCTGCTCGACACCGCCGCCCGCCACACCCTCCGCCGCCGCGCAGGCCTCCGCCCCGGCCCCGCGGCCGTACCCCCCGAACCGGCCCCGCACGACCCCCGCCCCGCGCTGCCGGAGGCGGCCCGCCACCGCCTCGACGGCCTGCTGGCGGGCCGGGGGGCCGCCCCCGCCGCCGGCCGCCGCGGCCCCGCGCCGGACCTCGCCGAACTGCTCCCGCAGTGGCTGGCGCTGGCCGGCGAGCGCGGCTACAAGGCGCCGCCGGCCTCCTTGCCGGCCCTCCTCGACGCGGCCAGGGCCCGTACCGATCTCCGCCCGCAGGCCCTGGCGTTCGCCGGACCGCGCGGACTGTGGCTGGCCCGGCTCAACCCGGAGTGGCGGTTCGCGCTGCGCGGCACCGGGGCCGGCGGCGCCCTGCCGGACCCGGGGGACGCGGAAGCGGTGCGGAAGCTGTGGGAGGAGGGCCTGTTCGCCGAGCGGGTCGCCCTCCTCGGAGGCGTACGGGCGAAGGATCCGGCCGCGGGACGGGCCCTGCTCGCCACGACCTGGGACGGCGAACGGGCCGAGGACCGGCTGATGTTCCTGGACTCGCTGCGCGCCGGACTGTCGGCGGCGGACGAGGAGTTCCTGGAGGCCGCCCTCGGCGACCGCAGCCGCAACGTCCGCGCGACCGCCGCCGAGCTGCTCTCCGCGCTGCCGGGCTCCGCGCTCGCGGGCCGCATGGCGGGCCGGGCGCTGACCTGCGTGGGCCTGGACCGGACGGAGCCCGTGCCGACGGTCGTGGTGGAGGCGCCGCACGAGTGCGACGAGGAGATGCGGCGGGACGGCGTGGCCGCGGTGCCCCCGGCGGGCCGCGGCGAGCGGTCCTGGTGGCTGGGCCAGCTGGTGGAGGCCGCGCCGCTGACCTGCTGGCCGGCCCGGTTCGGCGGGCGGTCCCCTGAGGAGATCGTGGCGCTGCCGGTCGCCGACGACTGGCAGCCGGAGCTGCACGCGGCCTGGTGCCGGGCGGCGGTGCGCCAGCGGGACGCGGCCTGGTCACGGGCGCTGCTCGGCGACCCTTCGACACCGCCGGCGACGGGCCCCGGCACGTCCTCGCTGGCCGAGCGGGCCCAGCTGCTGTCGACGCTCGGCCCGGCGGAGCGGGCCGGCTGGGTGGCGGCGTTCGTGGCGGCGCACGGCCTGTCCGAGGCCTTCCAGCTGCTCGGGGTGTGCGCGGTGCCGTGGGCGGAGCCGCTGGGCGAGGCGGTGATCGACGCCCTGGACTCCGCCCGGGACGCGGGCAGCTATCCGTGGAGCTTCAGCGGGGTGATGGGGCTCGCGGAGCGCTGCCTCTCCCCCGCCGCCGCCGGCCGTCTGGCGTCGCTCGCGGCGGCGGTCCCGGAGGCGGAGGACGCCTCTCCGGGCGCGGGCGCCTACTGGTCGGAGGCGTTCCAGCGCCTGGTGGCCACGCTGGAGCTGCGCGCCCGCATGCGTGCGGAGCTGGACGGCCCGCAGGCGTGACGTGGGAGGCCACAGACGCACGGACGGCCGGGAGCCCGTCGGAGGGGGCTCCCGGCCGTCCGGTGCGCACGGTGCGTGCGGCGGCCGTCAGGCGGCCACGCGCACGTTCGCGTTGACCCAGTCGACGATCGACGCGGTCGTCGCGCCCGGCGTGAAGATCTCCGCGACGCCCTTCTCCTTCAGCGGCGGGATGTCCGCGTCGGGGATGATGCCGCCGCCGAAGACCTTGATGTCCTCCGCGTCGCGCTCCTTGAGGAGCTCGATGACCTTGACGAAGAGCGTGTTGTGCGCACCCGAGAGGATCGAGAGGCCGATCGCGTCGGCGTCCTCCTGGATCGCGGTGTCGACGATCTGCTCGGGCGTCTGGTGCAGCCCGGTGTAGATCACCTCCATGCCGGCGTCGCGCAGGGCCCGCGCGATGACCTTGGCCCCACGATCGTGGCCGTCGAGACCCGGCTTGGCGACGACCACGCGGATCGGACCGGTCACACCCATCACTGCCTCCACATGCGACCCCCGCGCGTCTGTGCCGGGGAGGTGAACGAACGTTATCGACAGCATCCCGCAACGGGCCGTTTCGCGGTGCCCGGCGAGGGGGAAATCACACGTGGGACACGTTCGTTCCGCGACCTGCACCGCTCCGGGCCCCCCTCCTGGGCCCTCCAGCCGCCCGCGGGGCCGGTCGTGAAAGGAGCCGCGACGCCGGTCGCCGGGGTCCCGCGCCGTCGTCCGTGCGGCACGGAACCCCGGCGTCCCGGCGTACCGCGCCCCGGACGCCGCGCGGGAGGTCGGCGATGGAGCTCTCCAAGGTCACCGCCCTGCTGAAGGCCACCACCCTCGAAGCCGCGGTCCTCACCGGCCGCCTCGTCCTCTATCCGTCCGGGATCGTCCCGGAGCGCCTCGCCGTCGCGGGCCCGGACGACGCCCCCGTGCCCCTCGCGGACGGCGGCGGCCGTCCGGTGGTGCTGCTGCACGGCTTCGCCGACAACCGCTCCGTCTTCCTGCTGCTGCGCCGCGCGCTCGCCCGGCACGGCCGTCACAGCGTCGTGTCCCTGGACCACTCGCCGCTCACCTGCGACCTGCGAACCGCCGCCGAGGCCCTGGGGCGGCGGATCGAGGCGGTCCTGGCGCGCACCGGCCGGACCGAGGTGGACCTGGTGGGGCACAGCCTGGGCGGGCTCATCGCCCGTTATTACGTACAGCGCCTCGGCGGTGACGCGCGGGTGCGGACGCTGGTCACCCTCGGCACGCCGCACGCGGGCACGTCCGTGGCGGCGCCGCTCGCCGACGCGCACCCGCTGGTGCGGCAGATGCGTCCGGGGTCGGAGGTGCTGCGGGAGCTGGCCGCGCCGGCGCCGGGCTGCCGGACGCGGTTCGTGAGCTTCTGGAGCGACCTGGACCGGATCATGGTGCCGGTGGAGACGGCCCGCCTCGACCATCCCGACCTGCTGGCGCACAACGTGCGGGTGAGCGGCATCGGCCATCTGGCGCTGCCGGTGCACCCGACGGTCGCGGCCGGGATCCTCACGGCCCTCGACGCGGCCGAGGGGGCCGCCGGAGGGACATCCGAAGGAACGGCCGAAGGGGCTTCCTCGGTGGCTTGAACTCGCCAGTCGGCCGCGACACCCCCGGGCTGTTCTTCGAACGTTCCTCGAACACAAGGCCAAGGGTCTGTGCACGAGCTGGCGAAACACTGCCGATTGCCCGTTTCCTGCGCCGCCGAACCCCTCCGAAGATTGTCGGTCCCGTGTACCGCCGGGTACAGTCGCGCCACTGCTTCCCCCCGGGACACCCCTGTCGGGCCCGCCCCGGACTGGTCCTGCTGCCGAGGCGAGAGAGACGTTGGTGAACGACCAGCACCCCCACGCCGGGTACGCCGGAGACGGCGCCCACCTCACCGGCGGCTTCGCGGCCGACCCGCTCTTCGGGGCCTGGTCCGACGCCGGTCGGACGGGCCACAGCGGCCAGTGGGACCTCGGTCAGTACGCCGCCACCGGCGCGTACGACACGACGGGCCAGTGGAACACCACCGGCCAGTGGAGCACCGCCACGGACGCCTACGCGGCGCAGGCCGCGTACGGGCAGCACCAGCAGTACGACACGACCGGCCAGTGGGACGCCTCCGCCTGGACCGAGGCCCAGCACACCGGCCAGTACGAGACCCTGCACTCCGGCGGCTACACGGCGCAGGGCGCGTACGGCCAGGAGACGTACGACGTCACCGGCCAGTGGGCCGCCCCCGCCTTCGCGACCGACACCGGCGCGTACGACGCCACCGCCTGGAACCAGGCCGCGGAGCCGGTCGTCCCCCAGCAGTACGTCCCCACGACCGAACAGATCGACCACACCTCCGAGTTCGAGTTCGCCTACGAACCGTCTCCGGAGCCGGAGACGCCGTACGAGCCGGAGACGCCGTACGAGCCCGAGGCGGCGTACGAGCCCGAGGCGGCGTACGAGCCCGAGGCGGCGTACGAGCCCGAGGCGATGTACGAGCCCGAGACCGACGGCGCGTACGAGGCCGAACCGGGCTACGCCGACGAGACGCCCGGGGCCCACGAGCCCGCCGCCGAGGTCCGTACCGACGCCGCCGCCGGCGCCCGCCCCGTGCGCCGCTCCTCCGGCGGCAGCCGCGCCCGGCGGCGTACCCCCGCCAAGCGCTCCGCGCTGCTGACCGTCGCCGTCCCCTCCGCCTGCGTCATGGGCGTCGCCGGCATCGCGGCCGCCTCCGTCGGCGGGCTCACCGGCGGCGCCGAGAGCCCGAAGCAGAAGGACACCACCGCGCTCGCCGCCGCCGACCCGGCCGCCGTGAAGCAGATGGCGGCCAACACCGCGCTCGACACCCAGCTCAGCGCCCTCGACGCCGACGTCCGCGACTTCGGCGACCGCGCCAGCCGCACCCAGGAGCGCATCGACCTCAAGGCCCGCCAGGCCGCCGAGAAGAAGAAGCGCGAGGAGGAGGCGGCCCGCAAGGAGGCCATGCGCCCCAAGTTCATGCTTCCGGTGAAGCTGCACCAGCTCAGCGCCCGCTACGGCCAGTCCGGCGTCAACTGGATGTCCCTGCACACCGGCATCGACTTCCCCGTGCAGTACGGCACCCCCGTCATGGCCGCCACCGACGGCACCGTCCGCACCCAGTGGAACCCCGCCTACGGCAACATGGCGATCGTGACCGCCGCCGACGGCACCGAGACCTGGTACTGCCACCTCAGCAGCACCAAGATCCGCTGGGGTCAGGTCAAGGCCGGCGACGTCATCGCCTACTCCGGCAACTCCGGCAACTCCACCGGCCCGCACCTCCACTTCGAGGTCCGGCCCGGCGGCGGCTCCGCGATCGACCCGCTGACCTGGCTCCGCAACAAGGGCCTCGACCCCACGAGCTGAGACGCGCACCCCGTACGCATCGGGGCCCGGTCCACTGGACCGGGCCCCGACTCGTACCGCCGTACCGCCGTACCGCCCGCTACAGCTTCTCGACCGGCGCGTACCGCAGCACCAGCCGCTTCGGCTTCTCGTCGCCGAAGTCGATCGTCGCCTGGGCCTTGTCGCCCTCGCCCGTCACCGCCAGGACCGTGCCCAGACCGAACTGGTCGTGGGTGACCCGGTCGCCGACCGTCAGCGAGACCACCGGCCGGTCCGAGCCGGCGCGGCGCGTCGCGAAGCCGGACGGGCCGGAGCGGGCGCGGGAGGAGGAGAGCGAGGCCGTCAGCGAGGAGGCGATCCCCGAGGTCGGACCGGCCGGCTTCGCCACCGGACCCGTCCGCTTCCACTCCAGGTACGCGGGCGGGATCTCCTCCAGGAAGCGGGAGGCCGGGTTGTACGAGGGCTGGCCCCAGGCGCTGCGCATCGACGAGCGGGTGAGGTAGAGCCGCTCGCGGGCGCGGGTGATGCCCACGTACGCCAGGCGCCGCTCCTCCTCCAGCTCCTTCGTCTGGCCGAGGGCGCGCATGTGCGGGAAGACGCCGTCCTCCATGCCGGTGAGGAAGACCACCGGGAACTCCAGGCCCTTCGCGGTGTGCAGGGTCATCAGCGTGATGACGCCGGCGCCCTCCTCGTCCTCGTCGGGGATCTGGTCGGAGTCGGCGACGAGCGCGACCTTCTCCAGGAACTCGGCGAGCGTGCCCGCGCCCTCCTCCTCCCCGCGCTCCTGCTCGAACTCCAGGGCCACCGCGGCGAGCTCCTGGAGGTTCTCGATCCGGGTCTCGTCCTGCGGGTCGGTGGAGGCCTGGAGCTCGGCGAGGTAGCCGGTCCGCTCCAGGACGGCCTCCAGGACGACGGCGGGGCCCGCGCCGGACTCGGCGATGGTGCGCAGCTCGTCCATGAGGACGTTGAACCGCTTCACGGCGTTGGCCGAGCGGGCGGCCATGCCGTAGGCCTCGTCGACCCGCTTGAGCGCCTGCGGGAAGGTGATCTTCTCGCGGAGCGAGAGGGCGTCGATCATCGCCTCGGCGCGCTCGCCGATGCCCCGCTTGGGGACGTTGAGGATGCGGCGCAGCGGGACGTTGTCCTCGGGGTTGGCGAGGACGCGCAGGTAGGCGAGGACGTCCCGGACCTCCTTGCGCTCGTAGAAGCGCACGCCGCCGACGACCTTGTAGGGCAGGCCGACGCGGATGAAGATCTCTTCGAAGACGCGGGACTGGGCGTTGGTCCGGTAGAAGACCGCGACGTCGCCGGCCTTCGCCTCGCCCTTGTCGGTGAGCCGGTCGATCTCGTCGGCGACGAACTGGGCCTCGTCGTGCTCGGTGTCCGCGACGTAGCCGGTGATCTGGGCGCCCGCGCCCGCGTTGGTCCACAGGTTCTTGGGGCGGCGGGACTCGTTGCGCTCGATGACCGCGTTGGCGGCCGAGAGGATCGTCTGGGTGGAGCGGTAGTTCTGCTCCAGGAGGATCGTCGTCGCGTCCGGGTAGTCCTCCTCGAACTGGAGGATGTTGCGGATCGTCGCGCCGCGGAAGGCGTAGATCGACTGGTCGGCGTCGCCGACGACGCACAGCTCGGCCGGGCCGAGGTCCTCGTAGCCGGTGCCGACCAGCTCGCGCACGAGGGTGTACTGGGCGTGGTTGGTGTCCTGGTACTCGTCGACGAGGACGTGGCGGAAGCGGCGGCGGTAGTGCTCGGCGACGTCCGGGAACGCCTGGAGCAGGTGGACCGTCGTCATGATGATGTCGTCGAAGTCCAGCGCGTTCGCCTCGCGCAGGCGTGCCTGGTACATCCGGTACGCCTCGGCCAGCGTCTTCTCGAAGCCGTCGGCGGCCTGGTCGGCGAAGGTCTCCTCGTCGATCAGCTCGTTCTTCAGGTTGGAGATCTTGGCGCTGAAGGACTTCGGCGGGAACTTCTTCGGGTCGAGGTCCAGGTCGCGGCAGACCAGCGCCATCAGGCGCTTGGAGTCGGCGGCGTCGTAGATCGAGAAGGAGGAGGTGAAGCCGAGCCGCTTGCTCTCGCGGCGCAGGATGCGGACGCAGGCGCTGTGGAAGGTCATCACCCACATCGCGTTGGCCCGCGGGCCGACGAGCTGCTCGACGCGCTCCTTCATCTCGCCGGCGGCCTTGTTGGTGAAGGTGATCGCCAGTATCTGGCCGGGGTGCACGTGCCGCGTGCCCAGGAGGTGGGCGATGCGGTGGGTGAGGACCCGGGTCTTGCCGGAGCCGGCGCCGGCCACGATGAGCAGCGGGGTGTCGGTGTGGACGACGGCGGCCCGCTGCTGCTCGTTCAGCCCGTCGAGGAGGGCGGCCGGGTCCACGGCCGGGCGGGGGGCGCCGTCCCGGTAGTACGGGTCGCGGGGCGGGGGCGCGTCGAAGTGCTCCCCGAACAGGTCGTGCGGAACCTCCTCCGCCGGGGCGCCGTGCTCGTCGTCCTCGGGCGGGGGCGGGGCGTCCTCCGGGGAGTGGGACTGGAGGCCGGCCAGGAAGCTGTCGTCAAAGAGGCTGCTCATCGCCTCACGAGTCTAGGACGCCGCGCCGACATCCGGTCCCGCCTTCGTCAGGTCGCGGGCGTGACGGCCCCCACCCCCGGGACGCGCGGCTCAGACCCAGAGGGTCGCGATGAAGATGTTCGCCGTGGTCAGGCCGCCGACGGCGGCGAAGAGGCCCTTGTCGGCGGTCTCGTCGTCGCGCTTGACGTAGACGATGCCGAGGATCACCACCAGGATCGCCAGCTTGATGCCGATCTTGAGGTTGTTCACCGTCTGGTCGTCGGCCTGGTTGAGGCCGACGAGCGCGACGCCGGTGACCAGCATGGTCAGCGCGCCGTGCAGCATGGCGGGCGTGAAGCGGGCCGTGCCGGCCCCGATCGCCTTCATCTGGGTGAGGAAACCGCCCAGGAGGGAGGCGATGCCGATGATGTGCAGCGCGACGAAGACATTGATGAGGACGTCCATGGGCCGGAGCCTAACCGTGCCCCTAGCACCGCTCTCCGGCCGGGTCCACCCACTCCCCCGCTTCGGTCGCCCGCCCCACGGAAACCTTCGCCGACCGCCCGCGCCGGCGAAAGCGAACGGTCTCCGAGGGTCATCGGGCGCCAATAGCGGTCAAACCCCGGCCGGGGCGTGACGCCCGGGTCTAGCGTCCTGCCCCAGGTGGTCGGCGCCCCACCCCGCCGGTCCACCCGGCGGTGCCGGCCACCCCGCCGGAGAACCCCGGCGGCGGCCCGTCTCCCCTGTGCGGTCCGCCGCTGGCTCCGGCCGGCACCGTCCCCCCACAGGGAGAGGATGTGACCCGCCCTCGTGGCAGCGCACCGAAAACCCAGGCCGTCCCCGCTCGGCCGCCCCGCGGCCCGCACGGCCGCCACGCTCGCCCTCGCCTCCGCGGCCACCGCGACCCTCTTCGAGGGCTCCGGGCACGCCGACCCGGCCGGCCCCGGCCGCACCCCCGCCCAGGTCAGGACCGAGGTCGACCGCCTCTACCAGGAGGCCGAGGTCGCCACCGAGCGGTACAACGGCGCGAAGGAACAGGCCGACGCCGCCCGCGTCTCCTACGACCGGCTCCGCGACGAGGCCGCCCGCCGCACCGAGCGGCTGAACACCGCCCGCCGGGGCCTCGGAGCCGTCGCCGCGGCCCAGTACCGGTCGGGCGGCCTCGACCCGGCCGTCCAGCTCGCCCTCACCTCGGACCCGGAGGACTACCTGGAGCGGGCCGCGCTCGCCCGGAAGGCCGGCGACCGGCAGGCCGCCACGGTCACCGCCGTACGCCGGGAGATCGCCGGACTCGCCCAGCTGCGCGCCGAATCCGCCGACCGGCTCACCGCCCTGCGCGGCCACGAGGCCGAACTGCGCCGGCAGAAGGCCACCGTCCTCGACAAGCTCGCCGCCGCCCGCCGGCTCCTCGCCCGGCTCACCGCCGAGGAGCGGGCCCGGTACGAGGCCGCTGTCGCCGCCCGCACCACCCCCACGGCCACCGGGGGCGGCGCCACGGCCCGGGCGGACCGCTCCTCCGGTGACCGAAGCACGGTCACCGGGCCCGGAGCGGGCTCCGCGTCCGCCCCCGCCTCCGCTCCCGCCACCGGCCGCGCCTCGGCCGCCCTCTCCTTCGCCCGCGCCCAGCTCGGCAAGCCGTACGTCTGGGGCGCCACCGGCCCCTCCGCCTACGACTGCTCGGGGCTCACCCAGGCCGCCTGGCGCGCCGCCGGAGTCTCCCTGCCCCGCACCACGTACACCCAGATCAACGCCGGGCGCCGGGTCTCCCGCTCCGAGCTGGCCCCGGGCGACCTGGTCTTCTTCTACTCGGGGATCAGCCACGTGGGCCTCTACATCGGCGGCGGCCAGATGATCCACGCGCCCCGGCCGGGCGCCCCCGTCCGGATCGCGCCGATCGACGAGATGCCCTTCGCGGGCGCCACCCGCGTCGGCTGAGGCGTCTCGGGCCGCCCGAGCCGTCTCAGACCAGACGGCGGGCGGTGGCCCAGCGGGTCAGCTCGTGCCGGTTGGACAGCTGGAGCTTGCGGAGCACCGCGGAGACGTGCGACTCGACGGTCTTCACCGAGATGTACAGCTGCTTGGCGACCTCCTTGTACGCGTAGCCGCGGGCGATCAGCCGGAGCACCTCCCGCTCCCGCTGGGTCAGCCGGTCCAGGTCCTCGTCCACCGGGGGCGCGTCGGTGGACGCGAAGGCGTCGAGCACGAAGCCGGCGAGGCGCGGGGAGAAGACGGCGTCGCCCTCCTGCACCCGGAAGATCGAGTCCACCAGGTCGGTGCCCGTGATCGTCTTGGTCACATAGCCGCGGGCACCGCCCCGGATCACGCCGATCACGTCCTCCGCCGCGTCCGAGACGGAGAGCGCGAGGAAGCGGACCGGGTCCTCGGCGGCGGACATCAGCCCGGCGCAGCGGCGCAGCACCTCGACCCCGCCGCCGCCGGGCAGGTGGACGTCGAGGAGGACGACCTCCGGCCTGGTCGCGGTGATCACGGTGACGGCCTGGTCGACGTCGGCGGCCTCGCCCACGACCTCGACGCCGGTGACGTCGGTCCGCCCGATCTCGGCCTGCACGCCGGTGCGGAACATCCGGTGGTCGTCGACGAGGACGACCCGCACCCGACGCCCGGCACCGCCGGCGCCTCCCGCCGTGCCCGTACCCGTCTCCCCGCCGGCTCCGGCCGTCGTCCCGGTCTCGTCGCTCATCCGTCCGCCCTCTCCATCTCCAGCTCGACCTCGGTGCCCCCGCCCGGTACGGCCCGCAGGCGAGCCGTACCGCCGTTGCGCTGCATCCGGCCGATGATCGATTCCCGTACGCCCATTCTGTCCTCCGGGACCTGGTCCAGGTCGAAACCGGGGCCGCGGTCGCGCACCGACACGAAGACCGTGCGCCCCTCCACCTCGGCGTACACCTGCACCGCCCCGCCCTCGCCACCGTACTTCGCGGCGTTGACCATCGCCTCGCGCGCGGCCTGCATCTGCGCGGCCAGCTTCTCGTCGAGCGGGCAGTCGCCGACGACCACCACTTCGAGCGGCACGCCGTGCTTGTCCTCGACCTCGGCGGCGGCCCGCTTCACGGCCTCGGCGAGGGTCTCGGGCTCCTCGTCCTTGCCGGTGCCCTCGGGCTTGTAGAGCCAGTTCCGCAGCTCCCGCTCCTGGGCGCGGGCGAGCCGGCGGACCTCGCCGGCGTCGTCGGCGTTGCGCTGGATCAGGGTGAGGGTGTGCAGGACGGAGTCATGGACGTGGGCGGCGACCTCGGCCCGCTCCTGGGCGCGGATGCGCAGGGTCCGCTCCGCGGTGAGGTCCTGCGACATCCGTATCAGCCAGGGGCCGGCGAGCAGCGCTATGCCGGTGAGGACGGCGACGGAGGCGGTCAGCGCGGTGCCGATCTGGGCGATCGAGCCGCGCACGACCACGAAGACGGCGAGGCCGGTGCCGACCAGGGCCACGCCGACGAGCCCCCGCACGAGGTGGAAGCCGCGCCGTCGCCGTGTGGCCCCCCGGCCGGTCCAGACCTCGGCGCGGGCGTTGTCCGCCTGGCGCCAGACCAGGACGACGCCGACGCCGATGAGGAGCGTCGGCCACACGTACCGTCCGGTCTCGCCGTCGATCCGCAGGTTCGCGATGAGGACGGACGCGCCGATCGCCAGGGCGACGAGGGCGACGATCTGGCCGCGGTCGGGCTTGCGGAGCCGGCGTCGGCCGTCCTCGGAGAGCTCGAAGAGGGGACGGGACTCGGCCTTGCCGCCGACGCCGAGCGGGACGACGATCCAGAACACCGCGTACAGCAGCAGCCCGAGGCCCTCGGTGAGGACGAGCACCGCGAAGACGGCGCGCACCCACGCGACGGGCAGACCGAGGTGTCCGGCCAGACCGCGCGCGACACCGCCGAGCCACCGCCCGTCGGCGCTCCGGTAGAGCCTGCGCACGGGCGGTTCGTCGGTGTCGGTGACACGGTCGGTGACACGAGCGGTTGCGGACATGCACCGATCGTCACACGCCCGGCGCGTCCGGGGCATCAGGGTCCGCCCTGAGATCGACCCCGGGTTCGCCTCGGGGTGGCGCGGCCGTCGAATATCAGGGTCGTGCCAGGGTCGTTCCCGGTGCCGTCCCGGGGTCACGGGCGGTCACCATGGACGCATGACGAGTTCGACGCCTTCGCAGCACACGCAGGACGAGGCCCCGCCGGCGGCGGGTGCCGCGCCGACCGCTCCCCTGCGCCGCTCGCAGAAGAGCCGCGTGGTCGGCGGGGTCTGCGGCGGCCTCGGCCGGCACTTCGACATGGATCCGGTGATCTTCCGGGTCGTGCTGGCGGTGCTGGCGGTGACCGGCGGGATAGGGCTGGTCTTCTACGGCTTCGCGTGGCTGGTGATCCCGCTCGCGGGCGAGGAGGAGAGCGAGGGCCGGCGGCTGCTGACCGGCCGGGTGTCGGGTGCCTCGCTCGCGGCGGTACTCATGGCGCTTGTGGGCTGCGGCATCTTCCTGTCGACGCTGCGGACGGGCTCGCTGATGGGCTTCGCGGTGACGCTGACGCTGGTGACGGCCGGTGCCGCGTACTGGTCGCAGCGGCGCGGGGTCGACGGGGAGGCCGAGGGCGCCGCGGCGGCGAAGCCCGCGGCCCCGCACGGCCGGGTCCCGGTGCCGCCGGAGACGAAGGCCCCGCCGCTGACGTTCGTCGAGCGGGAGATGAGCTCGTGGTGGCGGGACCCGATCGTGAAGGACGGGTCGACGGGCAAGGTGGCCATCGGCTACCTGTGGGGCCCGCACGGCATCGTCGACGAGCAGGGCCGGGTGGGCGGCGAGGTGCCGAAGCCGGGCAGCCAGTGGGGCCCGCCGGTCGACCCCGGGCGGCCGGCGCCGTCGGTGCGGCGCAGCCCGTACTCGATCGCCGGTCTCGTCGATCTGCTCTCGATCGCCGCCGCGATCACGGGCACGGCCCTGACGTGGGAGTCGCAGCCGCTGGGCACCAGTCTGGCGACGGGTCTCGCGGCCGCGCTCGCGGTGCTCGGTCTGGGTCTGGTCGTCAGCAGTTTCCTGGGGCGCACCGGCTTCGGGACGATCTTCCAGACGGTGGTGACGGCGGCGCTCCTCGCCGGGGCGCTCGCCCTGCCGGACAAGATCACCACGGACTGGACGCGGGAGACGTGGACGCCGGCCTCGGTGGCCGCCGTGCGGCCGCAGTACGACCTGGGCACGGGGGTGGGGACACTGGATCTGTCCCGGCTCGCGGTGCCCGAGGGGAAGACGGTGTCGACGGCGGTGGACGTGGGCGCGGGGAAGCTGGAGGTGATCGTGCCGCAGGACGTGGTGGTGAAGCTCCACGCCCAGGTGGGTCTCGGTGATCTGCAGCTGCCGGGGCAGGCGCCGGACGACATCGACGTCGCCCCGGACCGCGACGAGACGCGGACGCTGAACCCGCCCGCCGGGACGGACCCGGCGGGGACGCTGGACCTCTCGCTGGAGGTCGGACTTGGACAGGTGGAGGTCACCCGTGCTGCTTCATGAGTTCCGTCCCGGCCGGCTGGTCGTCGGCGTGGCCGCGCTCGGCCTGGCGGGGGCGTACGGCGGGGAGCTGGCCGGCTTCTGGTCGGCACCGTGGTGGCTGGCGCTCCCGGTGATGTGGGTCGCGCTGTGGGTGGCCGGCCTGGCGACGTGGGTGGCCTACGGCATCCGGCGGCGTTCGGCGAGGAGCCGGTCGGCGGAGAGCACCGGTGCGCCGGCGAGCAGCAGCGGCAGCCAGGCCATGAGATAGGCGAGGTCGTTGCCGAGGTAGTACGGCTCGACCTGCCAGCTCACGGTGAGCCAGAGGCTCAGGGAGATCAGCGCGCCGCCGAGGGCGGCGACCCTGGCGAAGAGGCCCAGGAGGGTGCCGAGGCCGACGGCGAGCTCGCCGAGGGCGATGGCGTAGCCGAAGGCGGTGGGGTTGTTCAGGGCCAGGTCGACGAGGCCGGGGACGGCGGAGGAGTCGCGGACGCCGCGCATGGTCTCGCCGATGGAGCCGGTGCCGGTGTCGGCGAGGAAGGCCGGGTCGGTGAGCTTGTCGAGGGCGGCGTAGACGAAGGTGACGCCGAGGAAGATCCGGAGCGGGAGGAGGGCGTAGCGGGAGGCGGTGGCCCGCCAGGCGTCCGTGCGGTCCTTCAGGCGGGACCGGGTCCCTCGGGGGCGGTCCGGGTACTTGCTCATGATCGGTCACCTCTCCACGCCCCGTACGACTGTTCGCGGACCGATTGTCCCCGGTTGTCCTGTGAGGGGACACGGGGAGAGGACCGGATGCTCAGTCGGCGACGTCGATCGTCACCCGGTCGGTCTCGAAGCCGGCGGCGGTGACGACGGAGATCTCGACCCGGCCGGGCTCGACGTCGGCGGGGAGCGGGACGGTGAGGACGGTGTCGGTGGGGTTGGCGAAGCCGCCGGGGACCGGGACCAGGGGCACGTGGGCGTGGACGGGGCCGATGCGGACGACGAGCCGGGTGAGCGGGTCGGGGGCGGCGGCGCCGGGCGGGACGAAGCCGTGGCCGCGGATCTCGATGTCGTCGCCGGTGCGGATGGGGGCGTCGAGGTCGCCGGCCTCGCGGGCGCGGACCACGGCGTGGACGGCGGGCGGGCCGCCCTCGGTGTACTTGGCGGCCAGGTGCCAGACGGCGGAGACGGCGAGGAGGAGGGCGAGGGACCAGGGCAGTTCGGGCAGGCGGGCCGGGTCGGCGGCGAGCCGGACGGCGGCGAGGGCGAGGACGCCGCCGGAGACGAGGACGTACTGGACGTCGGCGAGGTCGGCGCGGCCGTTGTCGTCGCAGAGGAGGTCGGCGGCGCGGGGCCGGTCGGCGCGGACCTTCTGGAGCCGGCGGCCGGCGATGCGGGTGGCGACCACGAGGCGGGCGGTGACGGCGACGGCGGAGACCAGGGCGAGGACGGTGACGAGACCGGCGGCGCGGGCGAGGCCGAAGGCGGCGGGGGTGGCGGTGAGCGCGCGGGAGGTGAGGAAGAGGAGGACGTAGCAGAGGAAGAGGAGCCAGGCGGCGGCGACGGCGCGGGTGGTGGAGAGCCGGTTGTCCTCGCCGGTGAGGGGGGCGAGGAGGCCGCCGCGGGCGCGGTGGGCGTGGGCGGCGGCGGTGAGCGGGACGGCGAGGAGGAGGGCGGTGCAGAGGCCGGCGGTGCGGGTGGTGGTCCAGCCGGTGCCGAGGGCGGTGAGGGCCTGGCCGAGGAGGAGGGCGAGGACGGCGGCCCAGATCGCGGCGAGGCTGCCGGTGCGGACGCGGGCGAGCCAGGCGAGTGAGGCCTCCCGGCCGTGGGCGGTGACGGCGCGGGCGGACTGGGCGAGTTCGTCGGAGACCCACTGGCGGGCGGCGACCGGGGAGTGGGCGACGGCGACGGGGACGCCGTGGCCGGCGGCGAGTTCCTCCCGGCGGGCGAGGAAGGCGGCGACGGCCCGCCGGTGACCGGTCTCGCCGCAGTGGGCGCAGCCGGCGCAGGCCGTCGGGTGGGCGTCGGCGCCGTGGCGCCCGCCGTAGTGTCTCGCCTCTTGGACCGCCACGGTGTTGTCACTTCCCGAGTTCGAGGTTTCGACCTCAACCTGCCGCTGGTTCCTCGGAATTGTGCCGCACCGAGGGTGCTCGCGAGGGCCGCGCGCGCCCCGCCGAAGAGTGATTGCCGAGCCATCCCATTGACGTACAGAAGGGTGAAGCGATGGTGTTACGACAGGAGTTCGGGCTCCGCTCGGCTGATCCTGCGCCAGAGGGGCTGGTAGTTGATCCAGGCGACGAGGTCGCTGCCGAGCTGTTCGCGGGTGGCGACGGCGTCCTTGTGGTCGATGAGGACGGGTTTGCCGGCGGCGCGGGCGGCGAGCTGGATGCGGGCGCAGCGGTCCATGGCGATGAACCACCAGGCGGCGGCGTCGACGGAGGCGCCGACGGTGAGGAGGCCGTGGTTGCGCAGGACGATGCCCTTGAAGGGGCCGAGGGCGAGGGCGATCCGGCGGGCTTCCTCGGCGTCGACGGTGACGCCGGTGTAGGCGTCGTAGAGGGCGTGGTCCTGGTAGAAGGCGCAGGCCTCCTGGGTGAGGGGGTCGAGGAGTTCGCCGAGGGCGGCCAGCGCCCGGCCGTGGGTGGAGTGGGTGTGGGCGACGGCGACGGCGTCGGGGCGGGCGCGGTGGACCTGGGCGTGGACGGTGAAGGCGGCCTGGTTGACGTGCTGGTCGCCGAGGACGACCTGGCCGTCGCCGTTGGCGAGGACGAGGTCGCTCGCGGTGAGGTCGCCGAAGGGCGCGCCGAAGGGGTTCACCCAGTAGCAGTCGTCGTACTCGGGGTCGCGGACGGTGAGGTGACCGGAGACGCCCTCCTCGTACCCGAGCCGTCCGAAGAGGCGGAGCGCGCCGGCGAGCCGCTGCTTGCGGTGGAGGCGTTCCTCCTCGGCCGTCGCGTGGACGGGCGGCATGGCGAAGTGGAGCCGGTCGACGGGGACGGGGGCCGGTGTCTCGGTCATGCGCCGGAAGGTAACGCCCTGCCGGTCAAGTCACCAGAGGCCGGACGGGACGGGTCTGGGCGGGCGGGCCGGGAAGCGGCGAGGCCGCCGCCCGCGGGTGCGGGGACGGCGGCCTCGTGCGTGTGCGGGAGGGGTCACTCCCACTCGATGGTGCCCGGGGGCTTGCTGGTGACGTCGAGGACGACGCGGTTGACGTCGGCGACCTCGTTGGTGATCCGGGTGGAGATCTTGGCGAGGACCTCGTACGGCAGGCGCGACCAGTCGGCCGTCATGGCGTCCTCGGAGGAGACCGGGCGCAGGACGATCGGGTGGCCGTAGGTGCGGCCGTCGCCCTGGACGCCGACGGAGCGGACGTCGGCGAGCAGCACGACCGGGCACTGCCAGATCTCGCGGTCGAGACCGGCGGCGGTCAGCTCCTCGCGGGCGATGGCGTCGGCCTCGCGGAGCAGGTCCAGGCGCTCCTTGGTGACCTCGCCGACGATGCGGATGCCGAGGCCGGGGCCCGGGAAGGGCTGGCGCTGGACGATCTCGTCGGGCAGGCCGAGCTCCTGGCCGACCATCCGGACCTCGTCCTTGAAGAGCTGCCGCAGCGGCTCGACGAGCTCGAACTCGATGTCGTCGGGAAGGCCGCCCACGTTGTGGTGCGACTTGATGTTGGCGGTGCCGGTGCCGCCGCCGGACTCGACGATGTCCGGGTAGAGGGTGCCCTGCACCAGGAAGGCGACCTCGGGGCCCTCCTCCTGGAGGATCTCCAGCTGGGCCTGCTCGAAGACGCGGATGAACTCGCGGCCGATGATCTTCCGCTTGGTCTCCGGGTCGGAGACGCCGGCGAGGGCGTCGAGGAAGCGCTTCTCGGCGTCGACGACGACCAGGCGGGCGCCGGTCGCGGCGACGAAGTCCTTCTCGACCTGCTGGGTCTCGCCCTTGCGCATCAGGCCGTGGTCGACGTAGACGCAGGTGAGCTGGTCACCGATGGCCTTCTGCACGAGGGCCGCGGCCACGGCGGAGTCGACGCCGCCGGAGAGGCCGCAGATGGCGCGCTTGTCGCCGACCTGGGCGCGGATGGCCGCGACCTGCTCCTCGATGACGTTGCCGGTCGTCCAGGAGGGCTCGATGCCGGCGCCGCGGTAGAGGAAGTGCTCCAGGATCTGCTGGCCGTGCGTGGAGTGCAGCACCTCGGGGTGGTACTGGACGCCGTAGAGCTTCTTCTCGTCGTTCTCGAAGGCGGCGACCGGGACCACGTCGGTGGAGGCGGTGACGGTGAAGCCCTCGGGGGCGGCGGAGCAGGCGTCGCCGTGCGACATCCACACGGACTGCTCGACCGGGGTGCCCTCGAAGAGGGTGGAGCCGGCCTTGGAGACGTGCAGCGGGGTGCGGCCGTACTCGCGGGCGCCGGTGTTGTCGACGGTGCCACCGAGGGTCGTCGCCATCAGCTGGAAGCCGTAGCACATGCCGAAGACGGGGACGCCGGCCTCGAAGAGGGCACGGTCGAGGCGCGGGGCGCCCTCGGCGTACACGGAGGACGGACCGCCGGAGAGGATGATCGCCTTCGGGTTCTTGGCCAGCATCTCGGCCACCGGCATGGTGGACGGGACGATCTCGCTGTAGACCCGCGCCTCACGGACGCGACGGGCGATGAGCTGGGCGTACTGGGCGCCGAAGTCGACAACGAGGACTACGTCCGGGTTGGTGACGTCGGGCGCGGCAGCGGGGGACGCTGATGACACTACGGCGGCCTTCCGGCGGTAGGAGGGCTCCCCCGGCGGTGGGAGGTTTCCCGAGGGAGGGGGCTATTTGTCGATTCTACCGGCGCGCGCGTGAGGCTTTTCGTCTCACCATCCGAACCAAGGTGGCCTTCGTCTCACCATCCGGGCCCGGCTTGCCCCGGTACGGCGGGCGGGGTCCATACTGTTCGCCATGCGCAAGCACCCGACCTTCGTCTTTACCTATGGCAACCGGCCCACCGGCTGCCATGGTCGTGCTGCTTGAGCAACTGACAAGCGACTTCCCAGGCGCCCCGGGCCGACAAGGCCCGGGGCGTCTGGCGTTTCCCGGGCCGTGCCGATCCGGGGCCCCTCCCCACCACCAGGAGCCCCAGATGACCACGAAGACCGCCGCCACGAAGACCCCCACCGAGCAGACCGGCGCCCGCACCGACGAGGCGGCCTCGCTGATCGGTGACGCCCGCG
This sequence comes from Streptomyces sp. R302, assembly GCF_012927245.1. Lineage (GTDB taxonomy): Bacteria > Actinomycetota > Actinomycetes > Streptomycetales > Streptomycetaceae > Streptomyces. Next base: position 566,458 of record NZ_JABBGE010000003.1, on the reverse strand, counting down.
AGCGGATCGACGCGCTGGACGACCGGATCATCGGTCTCATCCAGGAGCGGATGGCGATCTCCGCGGTGATCCAGGAGGCCCGGATCTCCTCCGGCGGCCGGCGGGTGAACCTGGCCCGCGAGATGGACGTGCTCGCCCACTACCGGGACGCGCTGGGCAAGCCGGGCACGGCGCTGGCGATGACGATGCTGGAGCTGTGCCGGGGCCGCGTCTGAGGCCGGCCGCGCCTGAAGCGCCCGCGCCCGAGACCGCCGGGGGCCCGAGGCCGTCGGGGCCCGAGGCCGTCGGGGCCCGAGGCCGTCGGGGCCCGAGGCCGTCGGGGCCCGAGGCCGTCGGGGCCCGAGGCCGTCGGGGCCCGAGGCCCCCACCCGCCGCGTCCCGCCCGCACCCGGCGGGTGGGGGCCCGCACCCCCGTTCGGTGCCGGACTCACCCGTACGGCGCGTGACCGGCCGCCTCCGGGCCTCGTTGAGCGGGGTGTCCGTGCCAGCCAGGGGCGGGCCCGCAGGAAACCACGCGTGGCTTCGCTGGGGCGTGTGACGTGCTTCTCGCACGTCGTGGGACCTCGCCCCAGCGCACGTGACCGGACGGCAGGGGACAGCAGCCCGGTCACCCAGAAAGGGCGGTCGGTCCCGGGGACGCCCGGGGCCGACCGCAACCGGCTCACCCTCCCCCACCCCGTCACGAACCGTCCCCTCCGACTTCCCTCCCCGACGCGGCGCACCCCCCGGCGCCGCTCCCCTCGGCACCGCCGCTGCCCTGACACCGGTGCCGACCCAGGGCCCGTGCCGCGACCGGAATCGCGGCACGGGCCCTCTTCACGCTCCGCCACCATCACGTGACGCGGGTCACACAAAGATCTCGTACAACGCCTACAACCAAAGGCGGGGCCCGGCGGTCATCTATGCAGCAACACCGAAAAACCGGAGGGGCGCTGCACTCGGAGGGGGGTGCAGCGCCCTTTCCGTGTCTCCACCCCGGCCGGCTACGGGGTCTTCTTCGGCGGGACCGCCGGCATCCCGAGGAAGGGCAGCCGCAGCGCGCCGAACGCCTCGGACGGGACCGCCGGGGACTTCGGCTCGACCGCCGCCACGCGCACGTACGCCTCGCCCTGCCGCGGCCGCGGGTCCTCCTCGCCCTTGTTCGGCCAGAAGGACATGGCCCGCTCCGCCTGCGCCGTGATCGTCAGCGACGGGTTCACGCCGAGGTTCGCCGAGACCGCCGCGCCGTCCACGACCGAGATGCCCGGGTGGCCGTAGAGCCGGTGGTACGGGTCGATGACGCCGGACTCCGCGTCGGCGCCGATGGGGCAGCCGCCGAGGAAGTGCGCGGTCAGCGGCGTGCCCATCAGCTCGCCGATGTTGGAGCCCGCGAAGCCGTTGATCTCCTCGGAGATCAGGGTCGCCGCCCGGGTCGCCGCCTCGATCTGCGTCGGGTTCGGCGCCCCGTGCCCCTGCCGGGCGGTGAGCAGGCCCTTCCCGAGGCCGCCGGGCTTGCGGTAGGTCGTCAGCGAGTTGTCGAGGGACTGCATGACGAGGCCGATGATGGTCCGCTCGGACCAGCGCCGGTTGGAGAGCGAGCGCAGCGCGAGCAGCGGGTGCCGGGCCATGTTGAGGGCCCAGTTGCGCACCCGGTGGGCGCCGTAGGGCACCTGCAGGACGGTGAGGCCGCCCATCGAGTTGGAGCCCTTGCCGTAGCGGACCGGCTCGATGTGGGTGTTCTCGTCCGGGTGGACGGAGGAGGTGATGGCGACGCCCCGGGTGAAGTCGGCCTTCCGCCCGCCGTGCCTGCGCCGGTAGCGGCGGTCGGTGGTCTGGGCGCCGACCAGGCCCTCCGAGTTGGTGCGGGTCAGCTCGCCGAGCCGGCCGGAGATCCGGGGCAGCAGACCGCTGTCCTTCATCCGGTGGAGCAGGGTCTGGGTGCCGTACGTGCCGGCGGCGACGACCACCTTCCGGGCGGTGAAGGTGCGGCCCCTGCCCTTCTTCCGGTCGTCGGTGGGGAGGGTCTTGACCGCGAAGCCGCCGCGCGAGTCCTCGGTGACGGCGACGACCGAGGTCATCGGGTGGACGACCGCGCCCGCCTTCTCGGCGAGGTAGAGGTAGTTCTCGTTGAGGGTGTTCTTGGCCCCGTGGCGGCAGCCGGTCATGCACTCGCCGCACTCGGTGCACGCCTTGCGGGAGGGGCCCGCACCGCCGAAGAACGGGTCGGCGACCTCCCCGCCGGGCTTCGCCTTCGCCGTACCGTCGCCGTCGTCTCCGTCCCCGAAGAAGACGCCGACCGGCGCCATGTGGAAGGTGTCGCCGATCCCCATGGCCTGGGCGGCGGCCTTCAGGTGCACGTCGGAGGGGGTCATCGTCGGGTTGAGCCGGACGCCCAGCATCCGCTTCGCCTGGTCGTAGTACGGGGCGAGCTCGGCGCGCCAGTCGGTGATGTCCTTCCACTGCGGGTCGTCGAAGAACGGCGCCAGCGGCTCGTACAGCGTGTTCGCGTAGTTGAGGGAGCCGCCGCCGACGCCCGCGCCCGCGAGGACCATCACGTTGCCGAGCAGGTGGATGCGCTGGATGCCGTACAGGCCCAGCGTCGGCGCCCACAGGAAGTTCTTCAGGTCCCAGGAGTTCTTCGGCAGGGTCTCCCGGGTGAAGCGGCGGCCGGCCTCCAGGACGCCGACCCGGTAGCCCTTCTCGGTGAGCCGGAGGGCGGTGACCGAACCGCCGAAGCCGGAGCCGACCACGAGGACGTCGTAGTCGTACGCGTCCTCGGCCGAGCCTTCCTCGTCCTGGTTTCGGGCAGGGGTGACCGCGGTCATGGCTCTCCTCGCAGAACCTCGTACGGAAAAGGGGCGGAACGAACAGCGTGTGCCGGGGGCGTCGGCTCCGACGCCGGGTGCGTCAGCTCAGACGCAGGGCCTTCAGCGCCTTCAGGGAGAGGCTCATCACCGCCGCGTACTTCTCGTCGTCCATCCCGAAGGACGGCGCCAGCGGCATCAGCCGCTGCTGGGCGACGGTCTGGGCCTCGGTGTACTTGAGGATGCCCTCGGAGCCGTGGCGGCGGCCGAGGCCGGAGTCCTTCATGCCGCCCATCGGCGCGCGGACGCTGCCGTACGCGGGCGCGTACCCCTCGTTGATGTTGACGGTGCCGGTGCGCAGCCGGGCGGCGACGGCGTGGCCGCGGCGCGAGTCGGTGGTCCAGACGGAGGAGTTGAGGCCGTACGGGGTGGCGTTGGCGCGCTCGATCACCTCGTCCTCGTCGGTGAAGCGGTAGATCGAGACGACCGGGCCGAAGGTCTCCTCGGCGCAGACGGCCATCGGGGCCTCGACGCCGTCGAGGATGGTCGGCTCGTAGAAGAGCGGGCCGAGGTCGGGGCGGGCGACGCCGCCGGCGACGAGCGTGGCGCCCTTGGCGACGGCCTCGTCGACGTGCCGGGTGACGGCCTCCAGCTGGCGCTCGCCGACGAGGGAGCCCATGTCGGCGCCGTACGCGAGGGAGTTGCCGAGGCGCATGGCCTTGGTGCGGGCGGCGAAGCGCTCGACGAAGGCGTCGGCGATCGACTCGTGGACGTACAGGCGCTCGATGGAGATGCAGAGCTGGCCGGCGGAGGAGAAGCAGGCGCGGACGGCGCCCTCGGCGGCCTTCTCGATGTCGGCGTCCTTCAGGACCAGCATGGCGTTCTTGCCGCCGAGTTCGAGGGAGACGCCGACGAGCCGGGCGGCGGCGCCCTTGGCGACCTCGATGCCGGTGCGGGTGGAGCCGGTGAAGGAGACGTAGTCGGCGTGGCGGACGACCTCGGGGCCGACGACCGGGCCCTCGCCGAGCACGACCTGGAAGACCTCGGCGGGCAGCCCGGCCTCGATCAGCAGCTCGCGGGCCCACAGGGCGGTGAGGGCGGTCTCGGTGTCGGGCTTCATGACAAGTGCGTTGCCCGCCACGAAGGCGGGCAGGGCGTCGCCGACGGAGAGCTCGAAGGGGTAGTTCCAGGGCGCGATCTGGCCGACGACCCCGCGCGGCTGGCGCAGCTCGGTGACCTTGGTGAGGGTCGGGACGACGCCGGTGTGCCGCTTGGGGCGGAGGTACGAGGACGCCTTGCGGCCGTAGTGACGGGCGGCGACGGCGACCGCGAGGACCTCCTCGTGGGCGTGCAGGCGGGCCTTGCCGGTCTCCAGCTGGATGAGGTCGAGGACCTCGGACTGGCGGGCTATGACCAGGTCGTGGAAGCGCAGCAGGACGGCGGCGCGGGCCCGGACGGGGGTGGCGGCCCAGGCGGCCTGGGCGGCGCGGGCGCGGGCGAAGGCCTCGGTGACGTCCTCGGGCGTGGCCTCCGGCAGGTCCGCCAGCTTGGCGCCGGTGAAGGGCGTGTGGTTGGCGGTGCGGCCGGAGCCGACGACCCCCCGGGTGAGCCGGGCGACGAGCTCCGGCGTCACGACGTCGGCGGCGGTCCGGGCTCCGGCCGGCGCGGGGGCGACCGGGTTGGTCGCGCCCGCCGGGGCGGCGGGGCGGGCCACCGGGGCGGGGTCGGCGGCGATCGTGAGGGCGGCGGGGGCCTGCGAGTCCGTCATGACGCCGAGGGTAGGCGTCGTTCCGGCCTTTGGGTACCCGCCGGTAACGCGTTTTCACCTCACGCACACATCGCGCCAGTGATCACTGGCATATAAGCCCTGATCAGCGGCTTACGGCCCCGCACAGGCCCCTCACGAAGATTTTTCCCGGTCAGGTGCCGGGTGCTCGCCAGTGCTGGAGGACGAGGTCGAACTGCTCGCGCGTCGTGTCCCAGCTCGACTCCGGCGAGGTCATGTAGATCGCGTACTCGGTGCCGTCGTCGGCGTAGTACAGCCGGTCGATCGCGTGCCGGCGGCCCGGGAAGTTCTGCTTCTCGGTCCAGGTGAACTCCCAGAGCGCGGACTTGACGTGGTCGCGGTAGGTGCTCTGGTTCAGCCACACCCGCTGGTAGTCCATCCGCTTCTTGAGCGTCTTCTCCAGGTCCAGGAGGTGGGCGTACGGCGTCTCGAAGTCGGGGCTCGGGTCGATGCTGATCCGGAGGCGGTGGTTGCCGCGGTCCGGGGTGTAGTCGATGTTGTGGTCCTCCACCTGGCGCTTCCAGCCCTCCGGAACGATCAGCGAGAAGCCCGCGGGGTCGTCGACCCGCTTCCAGCCGTCCGGGACCTCGTCCGCCGCGATCCCGTTGCGGTCGGTGGCGGTCGGGCCGGGGGTGGTCCCGCCGCTCGCCACGGGGCCCGGCTCGCGCCCGCCGCCCCCGCCGCCGTACTGCATCACGGCGAAGACGGCGCCGCCCGCGACGGCGGCGGCGAGCACCGCGGTGAGGACGGCGGTGCGCCAGCGGCCCTTCCCCCCGGGGGCGGACGGGCGCGGCCCCTGAGCGGACGGCACGGACGGCGCGGACGGCGCGGACGGCAGCGTGAAGGCCTGGCCCGAGCTCCCCGCAGGATGGGGCCACTCGACGGTGCGCGGGGTCAGCGGCGACGCCTGGGCCGGTACGACCTCCGATACGCCCTCCGGGACGGCGGCCGCACCGGAAGCCGGGCGGGAAGCCGGGCCGGAAGACGGGCCGGAAGGCGCACCCGAGGGCATGCCGGAGGCCGTACCCGAGGACATGCCCGGCGGCATGGCGGTCGGCTCCAGGTCCATCCGCTGCGTCGGCACGTACGCCTGCGCGGTCTGCGGGCTGCGGCCCTCCATCGCGTCGAGCAGCATCCGCTCGGTCTCGTCCGCGCGCGGCCGCTGCCCCGGGTCCTTGCGCAGCAGCGCCACGATGACGGCGGCGAGCGGCCCCGCGTTCACCGGGTGCGGCGGCTCCTCGCCGACGACGGCCTGCATGGTGCTGATCGGGGAGGTGCGGCGGAACGGCGAGGTGCCCTCGACGGCCGTGTACAGGGTCGCGCCGAGCGACCAGAGGTCGGAGGCCGGGCCGGGGTCGCCGCCCCGTACCCGCTCGGGCGCCAGGTAGTCGATGGAGCCGACGAGTTCGCCGGTCCGGGTGATGGTGGAGTCGCCCTCGATCGCCGCGATGCCGAAGTCGGTGATGAGGACCCGGCCGTCCCGGGCGAGCAGGACGTTCCCGGGCTTCACGTCCCGGTGCAGCACGCCGGCCGCGTGCGCGGCCCGCAGCGCGCCCACGACGTGCAGGCCGACCCGGGCCGCCTCGCGGGGCTCGACCGTCCCGGCCTCCTTGACGGCGTCGGCGAGCGACGGGCCGTCGACGAACTGCATGACGATCCAGGGCCGGTCGTCGTGTTCGAGGACGTCGTGGACGGTCACCACACCGGGGTGGGTGATCCGGGCGGCGGCCCGCGCCTCCTTCTGGGTGCGGGCGTGCAGCACCAGCCGGTCGGCCTCGGCGACGAACCGGCCCGCCGTCAGTTCCTTCACCGCCACCACACGGTGCAGCACCTCGTCGTGCGCGCGCCAGACCCTGCCCATGCCGCCGCGTCCGATGGACTCGACGAGCCGGTACCGTCCGGCGAGCAGCAGCCCCGCGCCTGTGCCCTGAGAATGTTCCACTTGCCCCCGCCCCGTAGCTTCCGATGCCAGGTTACGGAGGAGGGGACGGCGGACGGAACCGCGGGGCCCGCAAAGGAACCGCACTGTGACCGCCGGGCCGTTCCCGCCCCGGCCCCGGTCGGCGGCCCGGGACGGCTCAACGGCCCGGTCGGAAGCCCTTCACGGCCTCGCCGTAGATCTCCGAGACCCGGTCCCGGTCGCTGTCCGGACCGATCACCTGGACGACGTGGTACCGGCCGCCGTCGATGAGCGCGAGGTTCTGGACGAAGACCTTGCGGCCCGCGCCGTCGTACCAGGTGTACTGGCCCTCGGCGGTGGGCGTACGGCCGATGTCCACCCGCCGCGACCTCACCGACTCGGACCAGCTGGACTGCCGGTAGGGCTCCAGCTCCCGCTCCTTGTCGTTCTGGTACTCCAGCGGATCGGAGCCGTTGTCCCGGACGCTGTCCCGGCCCGGGACGACGATCAGCGTGAAGTCGCCGCCGGTGTAGCGGACTTGCCCCGCCGCGTTGACGGGGCTGCGCCGCCAGTCGCGCGGCACCCCGATCCGGAAGCCCTCCGGGTCCTCGCGCAGCACGTAACCGGAGGCCAGAGCGGGGTTGGAGGCGGCGGGGGGCGCGGAGGTGGGGGTCGGGGAGGTGGGGGGTGGAGTGGTGGCCGTGGTCGGAGTGGTCGGAGTGGTCGGAGTGGTCGCCGTGGGCTTCGCGGACTGCGGTGCCGTCGCCGTCGCCGTCGGGCGGGCGTCGGTGGGCTTCTCGCCGCCTCGGGGCAGGGCGACAGCGAGGTACGTGAGGGCGGCACCGAGCAGCAGAAGGCCGATCAGCAGCACCCGCCGGCCACGCGAGCGCGCGGCGGTCCGGGGGCGCGGCGGCTCGGGCTCGACGTCCTCGTCGGCGTACGCGTACTCCTGGCGGGGCTCGTACTCCCGGCGGGGCTCGTACTCCTGGCGGGGCTCGTACTCCTGGTGGGGCTCGTACTCCTCGTACGCCTCGCGCCCCTCGTGCTCCTGGGGCTCGAACAGCTCCTGGGGCGCGGTCGGTTCCTCGGGTACGGGGGTGGGCGCGGGCGCGGGGGTCCGGTCGCCCCGGGAGTCCTTGCCGCGCCGGTGGCGGTGGCGGTTGCGGCCCGAACCGGCGGCGCGGCGGCGGCGCACCAGCTCGCCCCTGCGGCGCAGGATCGGCAGCCGCTTCACGTCGAACGGCGACGGGGGCGCGGCCGCGAACTCCGCCTCCGGCTCCGGCGCGGAGCGGACCAGCGACCGCAACCAGCCGCGCAGCTCCTCGAAGTCCGGGCGTTCGGTGGGGTCCTGGCGCAGCAGCGACTCCACCACCGGGCGCAGCGGGCCGCACTCCTCGGCGAAGGCGGGCGGTTCCGCGCAGACCAGCTGGACGAGCTCGGCGGCGTTGTCCTCGGGGTAGGGGGCGTGGCCCTGGACGGCCCGGTAGAGCAGCGCGCCGAGCGCCCACAGGTCGGTGGCGGGGCCGATCGGCGGGGCGAGCCGCCAGTTCTCGTGGACGGGACCGGCCTGTTCGGGCGCCCAGCGCTCGGTGACGGCGCCGACGACCGCGATCCGGGTCTGCCGGGCCCGCTCGGCGGCGAGCCGGGTGGCCGGGCCCCGGTACCGCTCCCCCGCCGGGCCCTGCTGCGCGGGTACGCCGACCGTCGGGGCCGCGTGGGCGGGCTCCGGGGCGGCGGCCGTGTACCCGGCGGGCAGCGCGGGCCGGCCGGAGCCGGGCAGCACCGGGCTCCCGCCGGCCGGGACGGGCGGCGAGCCGTCCCGGGAGGCGTGCGGGCCGTCGGTCCAGCTGCCCTTGAGCATCAGACGGGGCGGGCGCGGGCCGCCCCCGTACGGCTGCCCGCCGTCCGCGTCGCCGTCCGCGTCGCCGCCTTCGTCCTCGCCTTCGTCCTCGTCCTCGTCGGCCTCGTCGTCTTCGTCGTCCGTCGCCCGGGCCCACCACTGCGGCGCGGGCCCGGGCCGGGTGGCCTCCGGGAGGACCGCTTCGGTCCGGGACTCCGGGCCCGGCGCGGGATCCGGCGCGGGATCCGGCTCAGGCTCGCGCTGCGGCCCGGGATACGGCTCGGGGGTGCGCTGGACCGGGAGCGGGCCGGTGTCGCCGATGCGCGCGGCGGCGGCGCGGGTGGCCGCGCGGTAGGCGGCGATGGCCCCCGCCCGGGCCGCCCGCAGATCGGCGCTGGGCGGCACCGCCGGGGCCTCCGGCGGGCTCGCGGGGCGCGGCGCGGACGTCGCGATCCCGTAGGGATCGACCCCGTACGGGACGGGCTCGGCGGCGGGCGGCGGTTCGGGGACGTCGCCGCCCTCCGACGCCGCGAACTCCCCGGTCTCGTACGCCTGCACGCCGTACGCCTGCACGTCGTCCGTCTCGGGCTCGTACGTCTCCCCGGCGGGCTCGTCATCAGCCTCCGCCTCGTACTCCTCGTACTCCCCCTGCTCCTCGTACTCTCCCAGCTCTCCGTACTCCCCCGGCTCTCCGTACTCCTCCTCCGGGGCCCGGAAGGCCGGGTCGTCGGGGTCCGGGACGGGGGCGTAGCCGCAGAGGGCCTCCTCGGCGGCGCCGGCGGCGAGGCCGGTGAGGAGGACGCGGCCGTCGTCGCAGACGAGGACCGTGCGGGCGGTGATGTTGCGGTGGACCCAGCCGTGGGCGTGGAGGGCGCGCAGGGCGGTGAGGACGTCCGCGGCGATCTCGGCGGCGCGGAAGGGGTTGAGCGGGCCCTCGTCGAGGAGGGCGGAGAGCGGGCGCGCGGCCACGTACTCGCTGACTATCCACAGCGAGCCGGCCTCCGCGAAGACGTCGAAGACCTGGTCGAGCAAGGGGTGGTCGGGGATCTGGGCGGCGGCCTGGGCGGCCTCGATCGCCCGGCGGACGACCGGCTCGGCGGGTCTGCGGGTGGCACCGCCCGCGGTGCCGTACGCCCCCGTGGGCGCGGGCCCCTCGCCGAGGACCTCCGCGTCGACGACCTCGGGCAGCGGGACCTGACGGACCCGCACCTCCTGCCCGCTGTACGTGTCGAAGGCGCGGGTCTCGACGAGCTCGACGAGACCCGCGGAGCCGGCGGGCGGCCGTGGAAGGCGGTAGCGCTCCGCGAGCACTCGTCCCGCGTACTCGTCCACGGCGCCTCCCCCTGCGCATTGGTCGTGCCCCGTCGCTCACGATACGGGGCCGCGGTCAGTCCTTGGGGCTGAACGTGGCGAACGCCGTCTCGCGCAGCGTCTTGCACTCCGCGCCGTTCCACTCCTCGGCCTTGCAGCTGACCATGATCGAGTAGCCGTGCTTGGCGTCCACCTTGAAGCCGCGGTTGAGGACGCGGACGCGCATGCCCTTCTGGGTCCGCTCGAACTCCCAGTCCGCGACGGTCGGGTAGCCCTTGTACGAGACGGAGTCGACGCGGATGTGCCTGTAGCCGGTGCTGCTGGCCCGGACGGCGCCCACGGCGGCGAGCCAGGCCGCCCTCGCGTCGTCCTTGGGGCTGGCGTTGAAGTCGACCTGGACGCGCGGGAAGCCGCCGCTCTCGCTCCATATGGCGCCCCCGCTGTAGCCGTCTATGGGGCGCATGGAGAAGGAGGCGGGCATGGCCATGGAGAACTTGAAGCGGTCGTTGGTGACCAGGGTGTAGCCGGCCGGGAGCGCGGCGCCGGTGCCGGTGCCGCCGCTCGGCTTGGCGCTGGGTGTGGCGGTGCCGGTCCGGCCGGTGGTCGCGCCCGTGGCGCCGTTCGCGCCGTTCGCGCCGCCGTTGTCCGAGGCGCCGGTGTCACCGGGCTGGGAGCCGCCCTGCTCGGTGGGGTCGCCCGACGTGCCGCCCTTGCCGCCGTCGGTGCCCGAGCCGCTGCCGCCGTCGCCGCCCGCGGTGGTGCCGGCCGAGGCGGCGGTCTCGCCGCCCTTGCCCTCGGAGCCCTTGTCGCCGCCGGTCAGGGAGACGGCGAGGATGGTGCCGAGTATGGCGAGGACGGCGACCGCGGCGATGATCACCAGGGTGCGCCGGGGGACGACGTCGGTGAGCGGGGCGCGGGTCGGCGCCGGCCGGGAGCCGCCCTGCGCGGGCACGGTCCTGGCCGCCGCCTCCTTGCCGTTGCCCGTGCCGTTGCCGTTGCCCTTGCCGACGTCCTTCGCCTTCGTCTCGGCCTTGGCCGCCGCGGCCGCGTTCCGTACGGAGGCCAGGGCGCCGCGCATCCGCTCGGCGGCGGGCTCGGGGGCCTTCTCCTGGGCGACGGCCGTGGCCTCCGGGCCCCGCTCGGGGCGGGCCGGCAGCGGAACGATCCTGGTCACCTCGGGCGAGGGCTCCGGCGCCGCCTCGGGGGCGTCGAGCACGGCGCGCAGCAGCACCCGGGCGCGGGCGTCGTCGAGCCGCTGCGCCGGGTCCTTGGCGAGCAGCCCGTAGATGACCTGCTCCAGTTCGGGTCCCGCGTTCTTCGGCGGGTCGACCGGCTCGGTCATGACGGCGGTGAGGGTCGCGATCGCGGAGCCCTTGTCGTACGGCGGGGAGCCCTCGACCGCCGCGTAGAGCAGACCGCCGAGCGACCACAGGTCGGCGGCGGGGCCGGGCTTGTGGCCGCGGGCGCGCTCGGGCGAGATGTACGAGGGGGCGCCGACGAGCATGCCGGTGGAGGTGATGGACGGGTCGCCCTCCACCTGGGCGATGCCGAAGTCGGTGAGGACGACGCGGCCGTCGTCGGAGATGAGGACGTTGGACGGCTTCACGTCGCGGTGGAGGATGCCCTCGCGGTGCGCGGAGCGCAGCACGTCGAGGATGGCGAGGCCGACCTCGGCGGCGCGGCGCGGGGTGAGGACGCCGTCCTCGCGCACGGCGTCGGCGAGCGACTTGCCCTCGATGAGCTCCATGACGATCCAGGGGCGGTCGTCCTCGTCGACGACGTCGTAGACGGTCACGGCGCCGTTGTTGCGGATCTTGGCGATGGCCTTGGCCTCGCGCAGGGTCCGGGTGATCAGGCGGCGCTTCTCGTCCTCGTCGATGCTGTTGGGGAAGCGGAGCTCCTTGACGGCGACGGTGCGGCCGAGGGTCTCGTCGACGGCGCGCCAGACGGTGCCCATGCCGCCGCGGCCGAGGAGGGCGCCGAGCCGGTAGCGGCCGGCGAGCAGCCGGCCCTCGGTCTCGGTGGCCGAGGAGGAGCCGGCGCCCTTGCGGAGCCGGTCGGCCGCGGGCCGCTGCCCGTCGCCGTCCCCGGCGCCGAACCCGGCCCGCCCGGTGGACGGCTCGGTCCCCGGCACCCGGTCCCGGGGCGCGGCCGAGGCCCGCTCCGCCCGCGGATCCGCGGACGCGCCGCCCTGCGCCGTACCGCCCTGGGCGTCCTGAGGCCTCACGTCCGGGGACTTCGTGTCCTGGGGCTTCACGTCCTGCGGCTTCACGTCCTGCGGCTTCGTGTCCTGGGGCTTCGCATCCTGAGGTGCCGCGTCGCCCGGCCCGGTGTCCCCCGACCCGGTGTCCTGGAGCTTCGCCCCCTGGGGCTTCGCGTCCTGGGGCCTGGTGTCCTGAGGCTTCCCGTCCTCGGGCTGCGCCGTGTCCCGCGACTGCTCCGACTCCGACATGCGTCCCCTCTGCGTTCCCTGATCTCCGCCGCGCCCGCCGCACTCCACACGCTGCGGCAACCCGCCCTGGAAGAGAGGCCATTGTCCCTCACCTCAGGACAGGTGACGCCCCCGGGTCCGTACTCCGGTATGACGACGCGCCACACACACCCCCGGGTTCCCCCTCGTCACGGACGCACCGTCAGGCGGACCGCCCGTCAGATCGGGACGATGTCGGGCGCACCGAGCCGTGCGGCGTCCGCCGTGAGGTCGTCGGGCTGCCGCTGCGACTCGCGCTCGGCCTCGACCCGCTTCTCGTAGTGCTCGACCTCTCTCGCGATCTGGCCCTCGTCCCAGCCGAGGACCGGGGCCATCAGTTCGGCGGCCTCGCGCGCGCTGCGCGTGCCTCTGTCGAAGGTCTCGATGGAGACGCGGGTGCGGCGGGTGAGGACGTCGTCGAGGTGGCGGGCGCCCTCGTGGGAGGCGGCGTAGACGACCTCGGCGCGCAGGTGGTCGTCGGCCGCGGCGAGCGGCTCGCCGAGGGAGGGGTCCTCGGCGATCAGCGCGAGGATCTCCTCGGTGAGGGAGCCGTAGCGGTTGAGGAGGTGTTCGACGCGGACGACGTGGAGGCCGGAGCGGTCGGCGATCCTCGCCCGCGCGTTCCACAGCGCCCGGTAGCCCTCGGCGCCGAGCAGCGGGGTGTCCTCGGTGACGCAGGAGGCGACTCTCCGGTCGAGGCCGTGCACCGCCTCGTCGACGGCGTCCTTCGCCATCACCCGGTAGGTCGTGTACTTGCCGCCCGCGACGACGACGAGGCCGGGGACCGGGTGGGCGACGGTGTGCTCGCGGGAAAGCTTGCTGGTGGCGTCGGACTCGCCGGCGAGCAGCGGGCGCAGGCCCGCGTAGACCCCCTGGACGTCGTCGCGGGAGAGCGGGGTGGCGAGCACGGTGTTGACGTGCTCCAGGAGGTAGTCGATGTCGGCGCTGGAGGCGGCGGGGTGGGCCTTGTCGAGGTCCCAGTCGGTGTCGGTGGTGCCGATGATCCAGTGCCGTCCCCAGGGGATGACGAAGAGGACGGACTTCTCGGTGCGCAGGATGAGGCCGGTGGTGGAGTGGATCCGGTCCTTGGGGACGACGAGGTGGATGCCCTTGGAGGCGCGGACGTGGAACTGGCCGCGCTCGCCGATGAGGGCCTGGGTGTCGTCGGTCCACACCCCGGTGGCGTTGACGATCTGCTTGGCCCGGATGACGTACTCGCCGCCGGTCTCGACGTCCTGGACGCGGGCGCCGACGACCCGCTCGCCCTCGCGGAGGAAGCCGGTGACCCGGGCCCGGGCGGCGGCCAGGGCGCCGTAGGAGGCGGCGGTGCGGACGAGGGTGAGGACGAAGCGGGCGTCGTCCATCTGGGCGTCGTAGTACTGGAGGGCGCCGGTGAGGGCGTCCTTGCGCAGGCAGGGCGCGACGCGGAGGGCGCCCTTGCGGCTGAGGTGGCGGTGGACGGGGAGGCCGCGGCCGTGCCCGGAGGAGACGGACATGGCGTCGTACAGGGCGACGCCGGAGCCCGCGTAGAGCCGCTCCCAGCCCTTGTGCTGGAGGGGGTAGAGGAACGGCACCGGCTTCACCAGGTGGGGGGCGAGCCGCTCCAGGAGCAGGCCGCGCTCCTTGAGGGCCTCGCGGACCAGGGCGAAGTCGAGCATCTCCAGATAGCGCAGTCCGCCGTGGATGAGCTTGCTGGAGCGGCTGGAGGTGCCGGAGGCCCAGTCGCGGGCCTCGACGATGCCGGTGGAGAGCCCGCGCGTGACCGCGTCGAGGGCGGTGCCCGCGCCGACGACGCCGCCGCCGACCACCAGCACGTCCAGCTCGTGCTCGGCCATGGCCGCCAGTGCCGCGGCGCGCTCGGCGGGTCCCAGTGTCGCTGTCCTCACGGCTGCCGCCTTCCCGTCGTCGTGTGTCGTCCCTGTCCCTCGTCGTCGCAGCGGCGAACCGGACCGCGTGCGGCCCGGCTCCCCGTCCCGATTCTGGACCGGTCCGGCGGCTTCGGCCACCGCCCCCGTGCGGACCTGTGGATAACACTCGGCGGCCTTCGATCATGCAATGCCGCATATCGGTCATATTTACTCCTAGTCTGACATTGGTTACCTGTTGCGCACGCGACAGACAACGGCTACCGGGAAGGACGGCCCACCCCCCATGCCCGCAGACCTCGCCGTCATCGGCCTCGGCCACCACGGACTCCCCCTCGCCCAGGCCGCGACCGCCGCGGGCATCGCCACCGTCGGCTTCGACACCGACCCCCGCCCGGTCGCCGAACTCGCCGCGGGCCGCCCCCCGGTCGACGGCTCCCTCACCGCCCCCGAGATCCGCCGCATGCTCTCCGGCGGCTTCCGGGCCACCACCAGCCCGGTCGAGCTCGGCCGGGTCCGCACCGCCGTCCTCTGCGCGCCGACCCCCCTCGGCCCCGACGGCGCCCTCGACCTCACCGCCGTCGCCGGCGCGGCCCGCGCGCTCGCCGCCCGGCTCCGCCCGCACACCACCGTCGTCCTGGAGTCCCCCGTCCCGCCCGGCACCACCGAGGGCCTCCTCCGCGAGCTCCTGGAGGACGGCTCGGGCCTGCGCGCGGGCCGCGACTTCCACCTCGCGTACTCCCCCGGCCGCTTCGACCCGGGGCGCGTCGACCCCGGCACCCGGCCCGGCCCCGCCGGCATCCCGAAGGTCATCGGCGGCCTCACGCCCGCGTGCACCGAGTCCGCCGCCGCCTTCTACGGCCGCTTCACCGACAAGGTGGTACGCGCGCGTGGCCCCCGCGAGGCGGAGACGGTCAAGCTCCTGGAGACCAACTTCCGGCACGTCAACATCGCCCTCGTCAACGAGATGGCGGTGCTCTGCCACGAACTCGGCGTCGACCTCTGGGACGTCATCCGCTGCGCCGAGACCAAGCCCTTCGGCTTCCAGGCCTTCCGCCCCGGCCCCGGCGTCGGCGGCCACGGCGTCCCCGTCGAGCACCTCGGCGCCCACGGCCCGCTCCGCCTCGTCGAACTCGCCGGCCAGGTCAACCAGCGGATGCCCCGGTACGTCGTCCAGCGCGCCGCCGCCCTCCTCAACGAGCACGGCAAGTCCGCCCGCGGCGCCCGGATCCTGCTCCTCGGCATCACGTACAAGCCCGACCTCGCCGACCGCGAGGGCTCCCCCGCCGACGAGATCGCCGGCCGGCTCATGGACCTCGGCGCGGCGGTCAGCTTCCACGACCCGCACGTCCCCGACTGGCGGGTGCGCGACCTGCCCGTCCCCCGCGCCGACTCCCTCTACGAGGCCGCCGCCCACGCCGACCTGACCGTGCTGCTCCAGCACCACCGCGTCTACGACCTCCAGGGCCTCGCGGTGAAGGCCCAGCTCCTCCTCGACACCCGCGGCGCCACCCCCGGCGGCACCGCGCACCGCCTCTGAGCCACGGGTAACGGGTGGGCCACTGTCGGAGCGGGCTGCTAGTGTCCGGCCCCATTGATCGCACGCCCGTGCGGCATCCGTCTTGGGGGACCACCATGAGCCAGCCCGTTCCGCCGCCCGGCAACCCGTACGCCCAGGGCTCGCCCGACCAGCCCGCCGGCCAGAACCCCTACGCCCAGGGCGTTCCCGGCCAGCAGCCCGCCGGCCAGAACCCGTTCGCCCAGGGCGTGCCCCCGCAGCCCTCGGGCCAGAACCCGTTCGGCGCCTACCCGCCGGCCCCGGCGCCCGCGCCCCGCCGGAACAACGTCGGCCTCGGCATCGTCGCCGCCGTCGTCGCCGCGCTGGTCACCGCCGGTATCTACGGCGCCATCCTCGGCGGCACCGAGACCGAGATCGGCTGGGCCGCCGTCGGCGTCGGCTTCGCGGTCGGCTTCGCCGCCGGCAAGGTCGGCGGCGCCAACCCGGCCCTACCGGTCGTCTCCGCGATCCTCTCCCTCGGCGCCGTCTACCTCGGCCAGCTCGTCGGCATCGCGGTCTACGCGGCCAAGGAGTTCAACGTCTCCTTCACCGAGATCTTCTTCCAGGAGTTCGGCATGCTGACGGAGGCGTGGAGCGAGGGCAAGGACGCCATGACCTTCCTCTTCCTCGCGCTCGGCGCGGCCGCCGCCTTCTCCGGCGCCAAGAAGGCCGCCTGATCCACGCGGACACGCGCGAGGGGCCCCGCACCGGTCGGTGCGGGGCCCCTCGCGTACGTACAGGGAGTACGGAAGTGCGGGAGTGCGGAACGCGTCAGCGGCGGTGCTGCGAGTCCGCGACGGTGACCTCGACGCGCTGGAACTCCTTGAGCTCGCTGTAGCCCGTGGTGGCCATCGCGCGGCGCAGGGCGCCGAAGAAGTTCATCGAGCCGTCCGGGGTGTGCGACGGACCGGTGAGGACCTCCTCGGTGGTGCCGACGATGCCCAGGTCGACCAGCTTGCCGCGCGGCACGTCCTCGTGGACGGCCTCCATGCCCCAGTGGTGGCCCTTGCCGGGCGCGTCCGTGGCACGGGCCAGCGGGGAACCCATCATGACGGCGTCGGCGCCGCAGGCGATGGCCTTCGGGAGGTCGCCGGACCAGCCCACGCCGCCGTCGGCGATGACGTGCACGTACCGGCCGCCGGACTCGTCCATGTAGTCGCGGCGGGCCGCGGCCACGTCGGCGACGGCGGTCGCCATCGGGACCTGGATGCCCAGGACGTTGCGGGTGGTGTGCGCGGCGCCGCCGCCGAAGCCGACCAGGACGCCCGCGGCGCCGGTCCGCATCAGGTGCAGGGCGGCGGTGTACGTGGCGCAGCCGCCGACGATGACCGGGACGTCCAGCTCGTAGATGAACTGCTTCAGGTTCAGCGGCTCGGCCGCGCCGGAGACGTGCTCGGCGGAGACCGTGGTGCCGCGGATGACGAAGATGTCCACGCCCGCGTCGACGACGGCCTTGGAGAACTGCGCGGTGCGCTGCGGGGAGAGCGCGGCGGCGGTGACGACGCCGGAGTCGCGCACCTCCTTGATGCGCTGCCCGATCAGCTCCTCCTTGATCGGAGCGGCGTAGATCTCCTGCAGACGGCGGGTGGCGGTGGCCTCGTCCAGCTCGGCGATCTCGTCGAGCAGCGGCTGCGGGTCCTCGTACCGGGTCCACAGGCCTTCGAGGTTCAGCACGCCCAGGCCACCGAGCTCGCCGATGTGGATGGCGGTCTGCGGGGAGACGACCGAGTCCATCGGGGCGGCCAGGAAGGGCAGCTCGAAGCGGTAGGCGTCGATCTGCCAGGCGATCGAGACCTCCTTCGGGTCCCGGGTGCGCCGGCTCGGTACGACGGCGATGTCGTCGAACGCGTACGCCCTGCGGCCGCGCTTGCCGCGCCCGATCTCGATCTCAGTCACGATGTGTGGCCTTTCCCTCTATGTCTGCGCCTACCAGTATCCCCGACACGCGCGCGAGGGGCGGCTCCGGCCACATGCCGGAACCGCCCCCTGGGTCACGCGGTGTTACTTCCTGCTGTAGTTCGGCGCCTCGACGGTCATCTGGATGTCGTGCGGGTGGCTCTCCTTGAGGCCCGCGGAGGTGATCCGGACGAAGCGGCCGTTCTCCTGGAGCTCCGGGACCGTCCGGCCGCCGACGTAGAACATCGACTGGCGCAGACCGCCGACCAGCTGGTGGACCACGGAGGCGAGCGGGCCGCGGTACGGCACCTGGCCCTCGATGCCCTCGGGGATCAGCGCGTCGTCGGAGGCGACGCCCTCCTGGAAGTAGCGGTCCTTGGAGAAGGACTTGCGCTCGCCGCGGGTCTGCATGGCGCCCAGCGAGCCCATGCCGCGGTACGACTTGAACTGCTTGCCGTTGATGAAGAGCAGCTCGCCCGGGGACTCCTCGCAGCCCGCGAGCAGCGAGCCGAGCATCACCGTGTCGGCACCCGCCACGAGCGCCTTGGCGATGTCGCCGGAGTACTGCAGGCCGCCGTCGCCGATGACCGGGACACCGGCCGCCTTGGCGGCGAGGGAGGCCTCGTAGATGGCGGTGACCTGCGGGACGCCGACGCCGGCGACCACGCGGGTGGTGCAGATGGAGCCGGGGCCGACGCCGACCTTGATGCCGTCGGCACCGGCGTCGACGAGCGCCTGGGCGCCGTCGCGGGTGGCGACGTTGCCGCCGATGACGTCCACCGAGGAGTTCGACTTGATCTTGGCGATCATGTCGCCGACGAGCCGGGAGTGGCCGTGCGCGGTGTCGACGACGATGAAGTCGACACCGGCCTCGATGAGGGCCTGGGCGCGCTCGAAGGAGTCGCCGGCGACGCCGACGGCCGCGCCGACGAGCAGGCGGCCCTCCTTGTCCTTGGCGGCGTTCGGGTACTTCTCGGCCTTGACGAAGTCCTTGACCGTGATGAGGCCCTTGAGGATGCCGGTCTCGTCGACCAGCGGAAGCTTCTCGATCTTGTGGCGGCGCAGCAGGTCCATGGCGTCGACGCCGGAGATGCCGACGTGGCCGGTGACGAGCGGCATGGGGGTCATGACCTCGCGCACCTGGCGGCTGCGGTCCGACTCGAAGGCCATGTCGCGGTTGGTGACGATGCCGAGGAGCTTGCCGGCCGGGTCGGTCACCGGGACGCCGCTGATGCGGAACTTGGCGCAGATCGCGTCGGCCTCGGCGAGCGTGGCGTCCGGGTGGACGGTGATCGGGTCGGTCACCATGCCGGACTCGGAACGCTTCACCAGGTCGACCTGGTTCGCCTGGTCGGCGATGGAGAGATTGCGGTGCAGAACACCGACACCACCCTGTCGGGCCATGGCGATCGCCATGCGCGACTCGGTGACCTTGTCCATCGCGGCGGAGAGCAGCGGGATGTTCACCCGCACGTTCTTCGAGATGTACGAGGCGGTGTCGATCTGGTCGGGCGCCATGTCGGACGCGCCGGGCAGCAGCAGCACGTCGTCGTAGGTCAGCCCGAGTGTCGCGAATTTACCGGGCACTCCGTCGACGTTGGCAGTCATGACACCTTCCCAAATGGCCTTGATCGGTGCGGGATGTCCATGCTAACGGGCCGGAGCGGTGTCTCATTCCACGATCAAGATCAGCGGGAAGCTTTGGACCTTCGTACGTGTACGAAAGGGATGATCGGGTGCGGTGAGGCTTACTGCTCGGCCAGGGCGCGGAGCCGGCTGAGGGCGCGGTGCTGGGCGACCCGGACGGCACCCGGGGACATGCCGAGCATCTGGCCGGTCTCCTCGGCGGTCAGGCCGACGGCGACCCTGAGGACGAGGAGCTCGCGCTGGTTCTCGGGGAGGTTGGCGAGGAGCTTCTTGGCCCATTCGGCGTCGTCGCTGAGGAGGGCGCGCTCCTCGGGGCCGAGGGAGTCGTCGGGCCGCTCGGGCATCTCGTCGGAGGGCACGGCGGTGGAGCCGGGGTGGCGCATGGCGGCCCGCTGGAGGTCGGCGACCTTGTGTCCGGCGATGGCGAAGACGAAGGCCTCGAAGGGGCGGCCGGTGTCCTTGTAGCGGGGCAGGGCCATCAGGACGGCGACGCAGACCTCCTGCGCGAGGTCCTCGACGAAGTGGCGGGCGTCACCGGGCAGGCGGTTGAGCCGGGTGCGGCAGTAGCGCAGCGCGAGCGGGTGGACGCGCGCGAGCAGGTCGTGGGTGGCCTGGGCGTCCCCTTCGACGGCGCGGTGGACGAGCGCACCGATCTCCCCCTGCCCGGCAGGCATGGGGGAACCCATGGTCTCGTCGTCGCGCATCGCTCCATGGTGCCTTGACGCCGGTCCGTCCGTGGCACCCTGTCCGTAGTTGTGCACCGAAGCGTTATGAGCAGGTGCGCCGGGATTCATCTCTGGCGCCCTCCCCTTCCGCTCGATCGACTCGTCCCCGAGGAACTCCACATCTCAAGGATGCGGCATCGGACGAGGAAGTGACACAGGCCCGCCCCGTCCGCCCCTCGGCGGACGGGGGTACGGACGGGGAGACGGCCGGTGCGCGGCGGCTCAGCGGACCAGGCCCCACCGGAATCCGAGCGCGACGGCGTGCGCGCGGTCGGAGGCGCCGAGCTTCTTGAAGAGGCGTCGGGCGTGCGTCTTGACGGTGTCCTCGGAGAGGAAGAGCTCGCGCCCGATCTCCGCGTTGGACCGGCCGTGGCTCATGCCTTCGAGGACCTGGATCTCGCGTGCGGTGAGGGTGGGCGCGGCGCCCATCTCGGCCGAGCGGAGCCGGCGCGGGGCGAGCCGCCACGTCGGGTCGGCGAGCGCCTGGGTGACGGTGGCCCTCAGCTCGGCGCGCGAGGCGTCCTTGTGCAGGTAGCCGCGGGCGCCGGCGGCGACCGCGAGCGCCACGCCGTCGAGGTCCTCGGCGACGGTGAGCATGATGATCCGGGCGCCGGGGTCGGCGGAGAGCAGCCGGCGGACGGTTTCCACCCCGCCCAGGCCGGGCATGCGCACGTCCATCAGGATGAGGTCGGAGCGGTCCGCGCCCCAGCGGCGGAGGACTTCCTCGCCGTTGGCCGCGGTGGTCACGCGCTCCACGCCGGGCACGGTCGCGACCGCGCGGCGAAGCGCCTCTCGGGCAAGCGGGGAGTCGTCGCAGACGAGAACGGACGTCATGACTGACCTCCGCGGCTCTCGCAGCTGATGCGCGTCACCTTGAGCCTCCAGGGCTGGTACGTATCGTCACCTGTGCGGTTGACGCTCCCGGACACTTGCCCGATCGCTTGTTCATCCAACCGCCTCGCACTCTCAACGATGGTCACTCGAAAGAGTTACGGGTCGGACGGGACCTTCGGCACTCCTTGTGAGGGGCCGTGCACGGAGAAGAGCGTCGCAGGTCGTTGCGTCCACCATCAGAAGCTATGCCCCATTTAGCGGGTTTTCTTCCCTTTTCGCGGTGTCTGTGGCTAGATTCGCAATGAGTCATATTTACATCTACTTCGACAGTAGTCGGACCCATCCGGCCCGCCGGGGTCCGAGGAGCCCCGGACCGACAAGCCACTTCCCGCCCACCCACCAACCCGTCTCGACACGGTTTCAAGGGGACTAGCGCAATGGCAGATTTCTCCCGCCTTCCCGGACCCAACGCCGATCTGTGGGACTGGCAACTGCTCGCGGCCTGCCGCGGGGTCGACAGCTCCCTGTTCTTCCACCCCGAGGGAGAGCGCGGCGCGGCACGGAGTGCGCGTGAGAACTCGGCGAAAGAGGTCTGCATGCGGTGCCCGGTCCGCGCGGAGTGCGCGGCACACGCA
The DNA here is from genome assembly GCF_012927245.1 of Streptomyces sp. R302. Lineage (GTDB taxonomy): Bacteria > Actinomycetota > Actinomycetes > Streptomycetales > Streptomycetaceae > Streptomyces. The sequence continues at coordinate 545,208 of NZ_JABBGE010000003.1, read as the reverse complement.
CTCGCCGTGCGGGAGCCCTACGGCGTATGGGGCGGCCTCACCGAGGACGAACGCGAAGAACTCATGGGCCGAGCGCGCAACCGCCTGATCACGGCGGCGCCGGCGCCGGCCGCGTCCGCCGGCCGATCGATCATGGGACATGCATGAAGGAACGTTTCCCCTCATGAGCTGAGGCGCTGACGGCCCCGGCGCGCGCGGACTACGCGCGCGTGGCGGCGCGGGTCAGCTCGTCGAGGGTGGCCGCGACCGCCGGGACCTGGGCCAGGTCCGGCAGCGTCAGCGCCACGATCTCCCGCTCCACGGCGGGCTCGACGGCGACGGTCCGCGCCCCCTTGGGCCGTACGGACTCGATGGCCAGCTCCGGCAGGACGGCCACGCCGAGCCCCGCGCCGACCAGGCCCACCACCGCCGGGTAGTCGTCGGTGGCGAAGTCGATGCGCGGGGCGAAGCCGGCCTCCTCGCAGACGTCGACGAGCTGGCGGCGGCAGCGCGGGCAGCCCGCGATCCAGGAGTCGCCGGCCAGCTCGGCGATGGAGACGGAACCGGCGTCCGCGAGCGGGTGGGACTCCGGGACCAGGCCGACGAGCCGGTCGGTGAGGAGCGGGCGGACCACCAGGTCGTCCCACTCGCCGGGGGCGTGGGACGACCCGTACCGGAAGGCGAGGGCGAGGTCGCAGTCGCCCTCGCGGAGCATCTCGACGGAGCGCGGCGGTTCGGCCTCGACCAGGGAGACCCGGGTGCCGGGGTGGGCGGCGCGCAGGGCGGCGAGGGCCGTGGGGACGAGGGTGGAGCTGCCGCTGGGGAAGGAGACCAGGCGGACCCGGCCGGCCCGGAGGCCCGCGATGGCGGCGACCTCCTCCTCGGCGGCGGTGAGCCCGGCGAGGATGCCGGCGGCGTGCCGGACGAGGACCTCGCCGGCCTGGGTGAGGCGCATCTCGCGGCCGGTGCGGATGAGCAGCGGGGTGCCGGCCGAGGCCTCCAGGGCCTTCATCTGCTGGCTGACGGCGGGCTGGGTGCAGCCCAGTTCGCGTGCGGCGGCGGAGAAGGAGCCGGTGGCGGCGACGGCGCGCAGGACGCGGAGGTGGCGTGCCTCGATCATGGATCGAGCATAAGCGACTCTTGGATCCGACCGCGAATGTTCAAGCTGGGCTTTGAGGCGGGCGAAACTCCGAGGTGGGGTGGAGAAGGCCCGCCTAGGCTGCCCGCATGACCTTGTTGAGCGTGAACGCGGGCCGGGCGAAGAGCGTCGGCTACACCGACTCCCCCGCCGGGAGGACGGGCATCGACAAGCGGCCCGTCGACGGGCCCGTACGGATCGAGTCGCCCGGGCCCACCGGCGTGGGGGCGAGCGGGGTGGCCGGGGACGACGTGTGCGACCTGCGCTTCCACGGCGGCGCCGACCGGGCGGTGTACGCCTTCGCCCGCGAGGACCTGGACCGCTGGGAGCGGGAGCTGGGCCGGGAGCTGGCGAACGGCTCCTTCGGCGAGAACCTGACGACGAGCGGCGTGGACGTGAACGGGGCGCTGATCGGCGAGCGCTGGCGGATCGGCGAGGACGTGGTCGTCGAGGTCACCGGCGGCCGGATCCCCTGCCGCACCTTCCAGGGCCACCTGGAGGAGCGGGGGGTCGACGCCCGGGGCTGGGTGAAGCGGTTCACCCGGGCGGGGGCCGGTCCCGGCGCGCTGCTGCGGGTGATCGAGCCGGGCGAGGTGCGGGCCGGCGACCCGGTCACGGTGGTGCACCGGCCGGACCACACGGTCACCGTCGCCTTCCTGCACCGCGCGGCGACCACCGAGCGGGAGCGGCTGGCGGAGACGCTGGTGGCCGCCGAGTGGATGGAGTCGGGACTGCTCGACCTCGCCCGCACGTACGCGGAGAAGTACGCGGACGGGCACGGCGGCTGAGGCGGGGCCGTACGGGGGCCGGGGGCGCGCGTCCGGGCACTACGGTTCCGGTATGACCACTGCACTGATCACGGGAGCCACCGCCGGCATCGGAGCCGCCTTCGCGCGCAGGCTGGCGGCCGACGGCCACGATGTCGTCCTGGTGGCGCGGGACCTGACGCGCCTTCGGGAGCAGGCCACCGAGCTGCACGACCGGCACGGGGTGGAGGCCGAGGTGCTCGCCGCGGACCTCTCCGAGGAGAAGGGGATCGCCGCGGTCGAGGCCCGGCTCTCCGACCCGCGCCGCCCGGTCGACCTGCTGGTGAACAACGCGGGCTTCGGCAACAAGGGCCGTTTCCTCGACGTGTCGATGGCCGACGAGCTGAAGATGCTGACCGTGCACTGCGAGGCGGTGCTCCGGCTGACCTCGGCCGCCGCGGCGGCGATGAGGAAGCGCGGGCGGGGCGGGGTGGTCAACGTGGCCTCGGTGGCCGCCTTCGTGCCGCGCGGCACGTACGGCGCCTCGAAGGCGTGGGTCGTGCAGTTCACCCAGGGCGCGGCCAAGGACCTCGCGGGCAGCGGGGTGCGGCTGATGGCGCTCTGCCCCGGCTTCGTGCGCACCGAGTTCCACGAGCGGGCCGGGATGGGCACGGACAACATCCCGGGCTGGATGTGGCTCGACGCGGACAAGCTGGTGTCGGCGGCCCTGGCCGACCTGGCGCGGGGGAAGACCCTGTCGATCCCGGACCCGCGCTACAAGGCCCTCATGGGCGTGGTGAAGCTGGCCCCGCGCTCGCTGCTCGGCGGGGTGTCGTCGAAGGCCGGGCGCAAGTACGGACCTCAGTAGGTACGTCCGTGGTACGTCCCTGGTACTCAGGGGCGGTTGAGTACCTTCCCGGCTGCGTGGACCCGACCGCGTGCACGAATCTCGGACGCATGGACGGAATCCTTCGACGCACGCGCTCCCTCTCCCCGGCCGCCGCGGTGACGGCCCTGCTCGCGGTGGCCTCCTGGGCCGTCTGGCTGGGCTGGGACCAGAAGCGCGACGTGCACCCGGACGGCTCGCAGACGGGTCCGTACGAGGCCTGGCAGGTCGTCGGCCTCGCGCTGACGCTGCTGGTGCCGGTGGTCTGGGCGGCGGTGCGGGGGCACGGCCGGGACGGCGCGCTCGCCACCACGGCCGGGCTCTCGCTCGCCGCGTTCTACGACTGGTCGGACGACGCCAGCGGCCTCTACGCGATCGGCACGTTCATGGTCGCCGCCGGCTCCCTCGCCGCGACCATGACGGTGCAGGCGCTGGTCACCGCGTGGTCGGACCGGCGGACGCCGCGTCGAGGCGCGTGGACGCACCGTCCCACCACCTGACGTACAGCCCGGTGCCGCCGGTGGCCCGGACCTCCGCGAGGGCGGCGGCCGGGGCCGGGCCGGGCTCGCCGGTGAGCGAGGCGACGGCGGCGAAGAGCGCGACGGGCCCCCGGGTGGTGCCGTGGACGGCGGGGGTACGCGTCGGGGCCGGGCCCTGGAGGGTGGCCCCGGTGGCCAGGACGGTGACCCCGGGGTCGTAGCCGTGGACGGGGTGGAGCTGGGAGACCGGCGCGCCGGGTCCTTCGGCGGCGGCCCAGCCGGTCTGCCGTACGGGGGTCCCCTCCGGGGCGTCCAGGACGAGGTGGACGCGGAGTTCGGCGCGGCCGTGGACGACGGTGGTGGAGACGACCCGGACGCCGGGGAGCGGGGAGTGCGCGGACGCGGCGCGGTCGGGGCCCGTGGCGAGCGGTTCGGCGGGGCCGCGGTGGGTGGCCGTGCCGTCGGGGCCGAGCAGCGCGAAGTGGTTGTCGGCCGGGTCGGGGGCGCCGGTGGGGCCCGTACGGGTGGCGTAGGCGAAGCGGGCGTAGCCGGGGTCGTCGCCGTCCTCGCCGCCGGCGGCGACGTGGTTGCTGCCGTGGTTGTGGAGGCGGACGAGGCCGTCGGCGGCGGTGGTCTGGACGAGGAGTCCGGTGGGGCCGAGGGGGCGGGCGGTGTCGGCTCGTTCGGCCGGGAGGGGTTCCTCGGGGTCGGTCCAGGCGGGGTGGTCCGGCGGGAGCAGCAGTCCGAGGAAGCCCTTGGCGGCCCAGTAGGGGGAGCCGGGACCGGAGTACGCCTGGACCAGCGGCGGGTGGGGGCCGTGCCAGCCGAGGGTGAGGAGTCCTCCGGCGTCGGTGGCGCCGCGGTCGAGGAAGTACCGCAGGGATCCGGAGGCGAGGCGGCGGGTGGCTCCGGGGGTGAGCGGGGTGTGGCCGGTGAGGGTGCCGAGCCAGGGGGCGGCGGCCGCGGCGAAGCGGTAGATCAGCGAGCGCCCGTAGGGGACGGGGGCGCCGTTCGCGTCGAAGAGGTGGGCGTGGTCGGCGAGGTGGGCGCGGAGCCGGGGCCCGTACCGGTCGAGGAGGGCGCGGTCGCCGGCGAGGTGGGCGTGGAGCACCGGGTAGAGGTGCAGGGCCCAGGAGTTGTAGTGATCGAAGGCGCGGTTGTCGCCGTCGCTGTACCAGCCGTCGCCGAGGTACCACTCCTCGATGCGGGCGAGGGAGCGGTCGATCGTCGCGGCGGCGCGGTCGGTCTCGGTGCCGGCGTCCTGGAGGAGGCCGGCGACGGTGAGGCCGAAGAGCCACCAGTTGTTGTCGACGGGGGACGGGCCGAGGGCGGGGAGCAGCCACCGTACGAGGCGTTCGCGGACCGGGGTGTCGAGGCGGTCCCAGAGCCAGGGGCGGGTGAGGCGCAGGGCGAGGGCGATCGAGGCGGACTCGACGACCGCCTGGCGGGTGCCGGCCATCAGGGGCCAGGACTCCCGGTCCTCGCGGCCGGGGTGCGCGGTGCCGGCGGCGAGGCCCGAGGCGTACCGGTCGAGGTGGCCGTACGGGTCCGCCCCGCGGGCCCCGGCGACGCGGAGGGCCGCGAGGAGGAACGTACGGGCGAAGCCCTCCAGGCCGTCGGAGCGGGCGCCGGACCAGCTGGGGCGGGGGCCCGGCAGGTCGACGAGGGCGCCGCGCGGGGAGGCGTGGGGTCGGACGGCGAGGAGGAGCCGGTCGGCGGTGTCCTCCCAGTGCGCGCGGGTCCAGCCGGTGTACGGACTGAGCACGCGGTCCTCGGGCGGGGTGGGCATGCTGCTCCGATGCTCCCTCGGCTCCGGGGGCGTACGCGTCGGCGTCGACATCGACATCGACATCGACATCGACATCGACATCGACATCGACATCGACATCGACATCGACATCGACATCGACATCGACATCGACATCGACATCGACCGGAATCCTCGGCGGGGCCGATCGAATCGTCAAGAGATTCGGATCGAATGATCGAAACTCCCTCCGTTCGATCATCTTCGACTAAGGTCGGGGGACCACCACCACCGCGAGGGGGAACCGCACGTGCGCGAGAGTGCCGCCGAACGACACGCCCGACTGCTGGACCTGGTGCGCGAGCGCGGCACGGTCCGCGTCGCCGAACTGGCCGGCCTCCTGGGGGTCTCCCCCGTGACCGCCCGCCGCGACGCCGAGGCGCTCGCCTCGCGCGGAGTGCTCGACCGGGTGCACGGCCAGGTCTCCTGGCCCCGGGCCGCCGCGCCCGGCGCCCCGGCCGGCGAGGGACTGGTGCTCGGCCTGCTCGCCCCCTCCGCCACGTACTACTTCGCCGAGGTCATCCGGGGCGCGCACGAGGCGGCGGCCCGGGCGGGCGCCCGGCTCGTGCTGCGGATCTCGGACTACCGCCCCGAGGAGGACCGGGCCCGCGCCGAGGGGCTGCTCGCGGCCGGCGCCGAGGGCGTGCTCGTGGCGCCGGGGTGGCGCCGGCCCGAGGACCGGCTCGCGTACGGCGACTGGCCGGCGGAGCTGCCCGTGCCCGCGGTGCTCCTGGAGCGGCGCGCCGAGCCGGGCAGCCCGCTCGACGGCCTGGACCGGGTCTCCTCCGACCACGCCCACGGGGTGCTGCTCGCCCTGCGCCATCTGCTGGGGCTCGGGCACGCGACGCCGCTGCTCGTGGCGCGCGCGGACTCGCCGACGGCGCTGGCGGTGCGGGCCGGGTACGCGGAGGCCCTCGCGGTGCTCGGCCTGGAGCAGCCGCTCCCGGTCATCGAGTCCGTGCCGGCCGAGGCGGATCCGGAGGGCTTCGAGCGTGCGGTGCGGGCGCTGCACGAGGCGGTCCGCTCGGGCCTGGCGAGCGCGGCACTCGTCCACAACGACGTGGACGCGATCGAGATCACCCAGCGGCTCGCCCCGCTCGGCGTGCGGGTCCCGCGGGACCTCGCCCTCATCGCGTACGACGACGAGGTCGCCGCCCTCGCCGACACCCCGCTGACGGCGGTCGCCCCGCCGAAGCGGCAGGTGGGCCGGCACGCCACGGAGCTCCTCGTGGAGCGGCTCGCCGGCGGCGCGGACGAGGAGGAGCCGGCGGCGAGGCACGTGAGCCTGCTGCCGCGGCTGCGGGTCCGCGCCTCCTGCGGTGCCGCCCGCTGAACCGCCTGCCCTCCCCCTGATCGATCTGATCTTTTTTCGATCATTCAATCTTTCGCTCTTGACTTCGCTCAGGAACGGTCCCAGGATCACGGCCAACCCCCGTCCACGCCCTTCGATCAGGAGCCGTGCCGTGAGCCTCAGCCGGAGCAGAACGACCCGCGTCATAGCCTCCACCGCCACCGCCCTCGCCGTCCTCACGGCCTGCGGCGGCGGCGGTGACGCCACCGATTCCGCCGGCGGCAAGCCGGTCACGATCACCTTCTGGGGCTGGGCCAAGGGCACGAAGGACGTCGTCGACGCCTTCAACGCCTCCCACACCGACATCGAGGTGACCTTCGAGGAGATCCCCTCCGGCAACGCCGGCGGCTACGCCAAGATCTCCAACGCCGTGAAGGCGGGCAACGCCCCCGACCTCGTCTCCGTCGAGTACCCCTCGCTCCCCGAGTTCGTCTCCTCCGGCGCCCTCCAGGACATCGGCGACGCCTTCACCGAGGCCGACCGCGCGAAGTTCCTCCCCCAGGCCGTCGACCTCACCACCCTCGGCGGCCGGTCCTGGGCCGTCCCCTTCGACGCCGCCCCGCAGGCCTTCTACTACCGCAAGGACCTCTTCGAGAAGCACAGGATCGAGGTCCCCACCACCTGGGACGCCTTCCGGAAGGCCGCCGAGCAGGTGAGGAAGGCCGACGCCGAGGCCCGCATCGCCACCTTCTTCCCCGACGACCCCACCACCTTCGAGGCCATGGCCTGGCAGGCCGGCGCCCAGTGGTTCAAGGCCGAGGACGACACCTGGAAGGTCGACACCACCGACCCGGCCACCACCAAGGTCACCGCCTACTGGCAGGGCCTCCTCGACGACGGACTCGTCCACAAGAACGCCTCCTTCAGCCCCGAGTGGACCGGCTCCCTCAAGAACGGCACCACCCTCGGCTACCTCGGCGCCTCCTGGGGCGCCGGCGTCCTCAAGGGCACCCTCCCCGAGCAGTCCGGCAAGTGGGCCGTCGCCCCCGTGCCCAGCTGGGACGGCAGGCCCGCCTCCGGCATGCTCGGCGGCTCCACCTTCGCCGTGCCGAAGAACAGCACGAAGAAGGCGGCCGCCGTCGAGTTCGCGAAGTGGATGACCACCACCGAGGAGGGCGTGAAGGCGCGCATCGCCTCCGGCACCTCCAGCGCCTTCCCCGCCGCGACCGCCCTGCGCCCCGCCGCCAAGAAGGCCTTCGACGCGAGCTACTACGGCGGCCAGGACATCTACGCCCTCTTCGAGGCGGCCGGCGCCTCCATCTCCCCGCAGTGGTCCTGGGGCCCCACCACCGGCACCACCAACACCGCCATCAAGGACCGCTTCGGCGCCGTCGCCCCCGGCGGCCCCACCCTCGCCGAGGCGGTGAAGGCCGGCCACGACGCCACCGTCGCCGAGCTCACCAAGCGCGGCCTGAAGGTCGAGGGCTGAGCACGTGAAGGCCCGCACCCGTGCCGCGGCACTCCTGCTGACCCCCTTCTTCCTGCTCTTCACCGCGGTGCTGGTGGTGCCGATCGGCTACGCGGTCTGGCTGAGCCTCTTCACCGAGAAGCAGTCGGGACTGGGCTTCGGCGGCTCCGAGACCGTCTTCACCGGCCTCGGCAACTACGCCACGGCGCTGGGTGACCGGGCCTTCCGCGAGGGCTTCGGCGTGCTGCTCGGCTACTGCCTGCTCTATCTGCCGCTGCTGCTCGGCGGCGCCCTCGGCCTCGCCCTCCTCCTCGACTCCGCCCTCGCCCGCGCCCGCCGCCTCTTCCAGCTCGCGCTCTTCCTGCCGCACGCCGTGCCCGGCATCATCGCCGCGCTGATCTGGGTCTACCTCTACACGCCCCAACTCAGCCCGGTCGTCCGGGCGATGGAGGCCGGCGGGATCGGCTTCGACTTCTTCTCCCCCGAGGGCGCCCTGCCGTCCGTCGTCAACATCGCCCTCTGGGAGTGGCTCGGCTACAACCTGATCATCTTCTACGCCGCCCTCCAGGCCATCGACCGCTCCGTCCTCGAAGCCGCCACCGTCGACGGCGCCGGCGCCTGGCGCACCGCCTTCTCCGTCAAGATCCCGCTGCTGCGCGGCTCCCTGGCGATGGTCGGCCTCTTCACCGTCATCGGCTCCCTCCAGCTCTTCACCGAACCGCTGATCCTCAGCAGGGGCACAGGCTCCGCCGTCACCTCCACCTGGACGCCGAACATGTACGCGTACTCCGCCGCCTTCGACCGCAACGACTACGGCCTGGCCGCGGCCGCCTCGATCCTGCTCGCCCTGACCGCCGCGCTGCTCTCCTTCGCCGTCACCCGCCTCACCCGGGACCGGAAGGAGAAGGCCGCATGAGCGCCCGCCCTTCCCGCGCCCTCCGCTCCCGCTGGCTGTCGAAGGGCGCCGTCAACGGCGTCCTCCTCCTCGCCACCTGCTACATGCTCTTCCCCCTGGTCTGGCTGGTCACCGCCGCCACCAAGGACGCCGGCGGCCTCCTCGCCGGGAACGCCTTCTCCTTCGAGGGCTTCGACCTCGGCGGCAACCTCGCCCGGCTCGCCGCCTACAACGACGGCGTCTACTTCCGCTGGTACCTCAACAGCCTCCTCTACGCCGGCGTCGGCGCCGCCGCCTGCGCGCTGATCAGCGTCGCCGCCGGATACGCCTTCCACGTCTACGACTTCCGCGGCAAGGAGAAGCTCTTCGGGCTCGTCCTGCTCGGCGTCCTCGTCCCCACCACCGCGCTCGCCCTGCCGATGTACCTGCTCGCCAGCGAACTCGGCATCGTCAACACCTACGCCGCCGTCCTCCTCCCGGTCCTCGTCAACCCCTTCGGGGTCTACCTGTCCCGGGTGCTGTGCGCCGCCTACGTCCCCGACGAGGTCCTGGAGGCCGCCCGCATCGACGGCGCCGGCGAACTGCGCGTCTTCTGGTCGATCGGTCTGCGCACCGTCATGCCGGGCTTCGTGACCGTCTTCCTCTTCCAGTTCACCGCCGTCTGGAACAACTTCTTCCTCCCCCTGGTGATGCTCTCGGACCAGAAGCTCTTCCCGCTGAGCCTCGGCCTGTACGCGTGGAACAGCAACGCCCACGCCGAACCGGACTACTACCCCCTGGTCGTCACCGGCTCCCTGCTCGCCGTCGTCCCCCTCGTCCTCGCCTTCGTCTCGCTCCAGCGCCACTGGAAGGCCGGCCTCACCGCCGGCAGCGTCAAGTGAGGAGCCCCGTCACGTGAGGAGCTCACCTCCCACCATGCACCCGACCACCGACAACCGCCCCGCGCTGCTGCTCGCGATGGGCCCCGGCGTCGCCGACCGCCTCCTCACCGACGCCCACCGCGCCCGCCTCGCCGCCCTCACCCGCACCGACCCGCACCTGGTCGCCCACGACCTGACCGCCCCCGGCCCGCGCACCGCCGCCGCCCTCGCCGAGGCCGAACTCCTCCTCACCTGCTGGGGCGCCACCCCGCTCACCCCCGAGGTCCTGGCCCGCGCCCCCCGCCTCAAGGCCGTCGTGCACGCGGCCGGTTCGGTCAAGCACCACATCACCGACGCCTGCTGGGAACGCGGCCTGAAGGTCACCAGCGCCGCCGCCGCCAACGCGCTCCCGGTCGCCGAGTACACCCTCGCCGCGATCCTCTTCGCCGGGAAGCGGGTACTGCGCTCGGCCCGGCGCTACGCCGAACTCCGCGCCGGCCACGGCTGGCTCGCCGAGTCCGCCTCCTGGGGCAACTACCGCCGCACGGTCGGCATCGTCGGCGCCTCCCGGATCGGCCGCCGGGTCGTCGACCTGCTGCGCCCCTTCGACGTCGAGGTGCTGCTCCACGACCCGTACCTGACGACTCCCCCGCCCGGTGCGACCCTCGCCGGCCTGGACGAACTCTGCGCCCGCAGCTCGGTGGTCTCCGTGCACGCGCCGCAGCTCCCGTCCACGTACCGCATGATCGGCGCCCGCCAGCTCGCCGCCCTGCCCGACGGCGCCACCCTGATCAACACCTCCCGGGGCTCCCTCGTCGACGAGGACGCCCTCCTCCCGCACCTCACCGCGGGCCGCCTCCACGCCGTCCTCGACGTCACCGACCCCGAGCTTCCGCCGCCCGACTCCCCGCTCTACACCCTCCCCAACGTCCTGCTCACCCCGCACATCGCGGGCTCCCTCGGCAACGAGCTGCACCGGATGACCGACCAGGCGCTCGACGAGATCGTCCGCTACACCCGCGGCGAACCCTTCGCGGAGGAGGTAAGAGCCGCCGACCTCGGCCACTCGGCCTAGACTGGAGGGGTCCATCCGCGGCTTCGCCCGGTCGGAGGCGGCCATGACCTTCGTGCAGATCATCGATTGCAGGACGAGCCAGGTCGAGGAGCTCAACCGGCTCATGGACCGCTGGGTCGAGCAGACCCGGGGGAAGCGGACCGCCACCCACTCCATCGTCGGGACCGACCGGTCCGACGCCCAGCACGTCGTGGAGATCGTGGAGTTCCCCTCGTACGACGTGGCGATGCGCAACTCCCAGCTGCCGGAGACCGACCGGATCTTCCGGGAGTTGGTCGCCCTCTGCGACGAGATGCCGACCTTCACCGACCTGGACGTGGTCCGGGACGAGGCGCTGTACAAGGCGAACGCGCGGCAGCTGTTCGAGCGCCTTGCGGACGGCTCGGACCTGGCGCTGCTCGACGTCCTGCTCGCCGAGGGCTACCACGACCACGACCCGACCAACCCGCAGGACACCATCGGGCTCGACGCGGTCCGGCGCGAGGTGGAGATGTGGCGCGCGGGCTTCGACTTCGCCTTCGCGATCGAGGACCAGATCGCCGACGGCGACCGCGTGTGCACCCGCTGGACCTGGACCGGCTCCCACGTCGGGGACTTCATGGGCCTCCAGCCGACCGGCATGGAGGTCACCATGACCGGCACCACCATCCACCGCTTCCGTGACGACGGGAAGATGGTCGAGGGCTGGTGGCAGTACGACCTGCTCGGGCTGATGGGCCAGCTCGGCGCGGTCGAGGCGTGAGAAGCACCGAGGCCCGGTGCCCCCGCGACGGGGGCACCGGGCCTCGGTGATCGGTCAGTGGCCTCAGTGGGAGTGGCCGTGCGAGTGGCCGTGGCCCGCGTCCGCCGGCTCCTCTTCCTTCTTCTCCACCACGAGGGTCTCGGTGGTGAGCAGCAGGGAGGCGATCGACGCGGCGTTCTCCAGGGCGGAGCGCGTGACCTTCACCGGGTCGATGACGCCGGCCTTGACCAGGTCGCCGTACTCGCCGGTGGCGGCGTTGAAGCCCTGGCCCTTGTCGAGCTCGGCGACCTTGGAGGTGATGACGTAGCCCTCCAGGCCGGCGTTCTCGGCGATCCAGCGCAGCGGCTCGACGGCGGCGCGGCGGACGACGGCGACACCGGTGGCCTCGTCGCCCTCCTTGCCGAGGTTGCCCTCCAGGACCTTGACGGCGTGGACGAGCGCGGAGCCACCACCGGAGACGATGCCCTCCTCGACCGCGGCGCGGGTCGCGGAGATGGCGTCCTCCAGACGGTGCTTCTTCTCCTTCAGCTCCACCTCGGTGGCGGCGCCGACCTTGATCACGCACACGCCGCCGGCCAGCTTCGCGAGGCGCTCCTGGAGCTTCTCGCGGTCCCAGTCGGAGTCCGTGGACTCGATCTCGGCCTTGATCTGGGCGACGCGGCCGGCGACGTCGGCGGACTCGCCGCCGCCGTCGACGATGGTGGTGTCGTCCTTGGTGACGGTGACGCGGCGGGCGGTGCCCAGCACGTCGAGGCCGGCCTGGTCGAGCTTGAGGCCGACCTCCTCGGCGATGACGGTGGCACCGGTGAGGGTGGCCATGTCCTGGAGCATCGCCTTGCGGCGGTCGCCGAAGCCGGGGGCCTTGACGGCCACGGCGTTGAAGGTGCCGCGGATCTTGTTGACGACGAGGGTGGAGAGCGCCTCGCCCTCGACGTCCTCGGCGATGATCAGCAGCGGCTTGGAGCCACCCGCCTGGATGACCTTCTCGAGGAGGGGCAGGAGGTCCTGGATGGAGGAGATCTTGCCCTGGTTGATCAGGATGTACGGGTCGTCGAGGACGGCCTCCATACGCTCCTGGTCGGAGACCATGTACGGGGAGAGGTAGCCCTTGTCGAAGGCCATGCCCTCGGTGAACTCCAGCTCCAGGCCGAAGGTGTTGGACTCCTCGACGGTGATGACACCGTCCTTGCCGACCTTGTCCATGGCCTCGGCGATGAGCTCGCCGACCTGCTGGTCCTGGGCGGAGAGCGCGGCGACGGCGGCGATGTCCGACTTGTCGTCGATCGGGCGCGCGGTGGCGAGCAGCTCGTCGGAGACGGCCTTGACCGCGGCGTCGATGCCCTTCTTCAGGGAGGCCGGGGAGGCGCCGGCGGCGACGTTGCGCAGACCCTCGCGGACGAGCGCCTGGGCGAGCACGGTGGCGGTGGTGGTGCCGTCACCCGCGATGTCGTTGGTCTTGGTCGCCACCTCCTTGACGAGCTGGGCGCCGAGGTTCTCGTACGGGTCCTCGATCTCGACCTCGCGGGCGATCGTGACACCGTCGTTGGTGATGGTGGGGGCGCCGAACTTCTTGTCGATGACGACGTTGCGGCCCTTGGGGCCGATCGTCACCTTCACCGTGTCGGCAAGCTTGTTGACGCCGCGCTCAAGGGCGCGACGGGCGTCCTCGTCGAACTTCAGGATCTTCGCCATGGGAGCGGTTCAGCCCTCTCGGAATTCGTGTGGGAAAAGCGAACCGCGCCCCTGGACGCCCGTGGAATCAGGGGGTCAGGGGCGCGGTGTCACAGCAGGTACTGCTCGTCTTACTTCTCGATGATCGCGAGCACGTCGCGGGCCGAGAGGACGAGGTACTCGTCGCCGTTGTACTTCACCTCGGTGCCGCCGTACTTGCTGTAGAGCACGACGTCGCCGACCTTGACGTCGAGCGGCAGGCGCTCGCCGTTCTCGAAGCGGCCCGGGCCCACGGCGAGGACGGCGCCCTCCTGGGGCTTCTCCTTCGCGGTGTCCGGAATGACCAGGCCGGAGGCCGTGGTCTGCTCGGCGTCGAGCGGCTGGACCACGATGCGGTCCTCAAGCGGCTTGATGGCAACCTTGGAGCTGGCGGTCGTCACGATCCGACCTCCCCCTTCGGAGATCTCGCGGGGTTAACTGTCTGGGGTCGCGACCAGCGGGATCCGTCGTCGCGGGTGCCGGACCTGCCCGTCGCTGTCCTGGCACTCTCCTGCGGGGAGTGCCAGAGCCGAGACTATGACCGCGATTAGCACTCGGTCAAGCGGAGTGCCAATTCCTCACTCCGTGGCGCCCTCCGCGCGGACGGTTCCGCCGGCCGGACCGCGGTCGCCGACCCGCTCGACGGCCTTGCGGCCGAGGCGTTCGAGCGGGTCGACGGCGGAGGCGCAGCCGGTGAGGGCGAGGAGGAGGGCGGCGATCAGCAGGGGCCGCAGGCGGCTCATACGTAGTCCTCCAGCTTGGCGACGGCGTACCCCTTCGAGGTGATCACGTTCATCACCCGACGGATCATGTCCGGCATGCTGCCCTTCCACTCCTCCTCGCCGCGGAAGTGGGTGAGGACGATGTCGCCGGGGTGGAGGTCGCGGTCCCACTCGCGCCACTCCATGTGGTCGGGGAAGGCCTCGGAGGCCCAGAGCGGGACGGCCTTGACGCCGCAGGACTTGGCGGCGCGCAGGGTGTCCTCGTTGTAGTTGCCGTACGGCGGGCGGAAGAGCTCGGGGCGCTTGCCGTACTTCTTCTCGATGACGTCCTGCATGCCGCAGATCTCGCGCTTCTGGCGGGCGTAGGAGAGCCCGGGCAGGTACTTGTGGTTGAGCGTGTGGTTGTGGAGGGCGACCCCGCGCGGCTGGGACTTCCGCATCTTCGCGAAGTACGGGTAGTCGTCGCTGACCACGTAGTCGCTGAGGAAGGCGCTGTACGGGATGTCGAGGTCGGCCATCATCCGGATGAGATCGGGATCCTTCTCGGAGCCGTCGTCGATCGTCAGGAAGACGATCTTCTCCTTGGTGGGGACGGTGGTGAAGACGGGCGGCAGGCCCTCGCCGTCGGTCTCGAAGCCCTTGCGGGTGGTGATCTTCGGCTTGGTCTTCGGCGGGGCGGGGGCTTCGAGGGGGGTCCGCTTGAGCCCCCACTTCTTCGCGGCGGCGGCCCGCGCGGCCCGCCGCTTCGCCAGCGCGGCCTTCTTCGCGGCGGCGCGCTCGGCGGCGAGCTGGGCGGCGGTCTTCGCCGGGGCCTGCTGGCCCGCGGCGGGCGCGGGGGCGCCGCCGGAGCCCGCTCCCGAGCCGGTGCCGGAGCCACCGGAGCAGGCGGCGGTGGAGGTGAGCGCGGCGACGAGGAGCGCGGCCCCCAGGACACGGCGCGAGCCACCCTTTGTCATCATTTCTTCCTTTTGTCGCACGAGTCGTATGGCGCCGCATCCTGTCAGCGCGACCCGCCCCTCCGGCCGCGACACCGCCGAGGCGGCCCCACCGTCCCCCGCCCGGCCCACAGGGAGAATGGGACGGTGACCGACCTCGCCGCCTTCACCGCCCTGCTCGCCCCCGAGGGCCAGACGCTCCTCGCCGCCCTCCGCGACTACGACCCCGCCCGGGAACTGGCGGTCGCCTCCCGGCTGCGCCGCGACCACCCCGCCGAGCTGGTCTCGGCCGCCCTCGGGCAGGCCCGGCTGCGGCAGCGCGCGGTGGCGAAGTTCGGGCCCGAGGACGCGTACCGCATGTACTTCACGCCGAACGGCGTCGAGCAGTCCACCCGCGCGACCGTCGGCACCTACCGCGCGGCCCGCCTCAAGGCCCTCGGCGTCGGCTCGGTCGCCGACCTCTGCTCCGGCATCGGCGGCGACGCCCTCGCGCTCGCCCGCGCCGGCATCTCCGTCCTCGCCGTCGACCGCGACCCGCTCACCGCCGAGGTCGCCCGCGCCAACGCCGCCGCGCTCGGCCTCGACGGCCTGATCGAGGTGCGCTGCGCCGACGTCACCGAGATCGACACCAGCCCCTACGACGCCGTCTTCGTCGACCCGGCGCGGCGCGGCGGCCGGGGCCGTGTCTTCGACCCCGAGGCGTACTCCCCGCCGCTCTCCTGGGCGATCGACGCCGCCCGCAAGGCGCCGCGCGCGGCCCTGAAGATCGCCCCCGGCATCCCCCACGAAACCGTCCCGGACGAGGCCGAGGCCGAGTGGATCTCGGACGGCGGGGACGTGAAGGAGGCCGTCCTCTGGTTCGGTACGGAGCCGGGCGCGCGCCGCGCCACCCTGCTGCCCTCCGGCGCGAGCCTCACCGGCCGCGGCCTGCCCGACCCGGCGGTCCGCCCCGTCGGCCGGTACCTCTACGAGCCCGACGGCGCCGTCATCCGCGCGCACCTGGTCGCCGAGGCCGCCGAGGAGCTGGACGGCGGCCTGATCGACGGGACGATCGCGTACGTCACCGCGGACGAGCTGCGCCCCACCCCGTACGCCTCCGCCTACGAGATCACCGACACGCTGCCCTTCAACCTCAAGAAGCTGAAGGCCCTGCTGCACGAGCGCGAGGTCGGCCACCTGACGGTGAAGAAGCGCGGCTCGGCCGTCGAGCCGGAGGAGATCCGGCGCAAGGTGAAGCCGAAGGGCCCGAACGCGGCGACGGTCCTGCTCACACGTGTCGCGGGGGCCCCGACGATGCTGATCGGCCGGCCGGCACCAGCCTGAGCGCCATCCGGAAGTGCCCGACGGCCTTGAAGAGCCCGATCAGGCCGTTGATCCAGAGGATCAGCGCGACGCCCATGCCGTACGCGACGAGGCCGTAGCCGTCCGCCGGGTCCGTCCCGGCGGGCACGGCGAAACCCAGCCACAGCCCGAGCCCGCACAGGGCGGCGGACACCGCCATCCAGCAGGCGCTGGCGACGGGCGCCCGCAGCCGCGCGTCCGTCGGCCCGTGCCGGTCCAGGGCGGCCCAGGCGAGCAGCCGTGCGCGCACCACGCGGTCCCGGCGCACCCCGCGCACCGCGAGCCAGACGCCCGGGACCATCACCCCGAGGCCGAGGGCGGCGATGACCAGCCCGACGAGGAAGCCGATCGGGTCGAGGACCGCCCCGCGGCCGAGGTCGACGAGCAGCACGCCGACCATGCCCCAGCCGAGCTGGAGCACCAGCACCGCCCCGGCGAACAGCGCGAACCTCCCCCCGCCGAGCAGCCGCCGGGTCGACTCCCCCATCGCCAGCGCCCGGTCCGCGAGCAGCGCCTCCCGGCCGGGCCAGCTGCGGAGCTCGACGGGCGGGGGCGGCGGGGGCAGCGGTATGCGCGCGGACATGCCCAGCACCCTAGCCGTCCCGTCATCCGGTCCGGTGACCTCAGACGTAGTCCTCCAGGCGGGCCACCGTGAAGCCCTGTTCCTGGATCTTCCGCAGCATCGTCGCCGTCATCTCGGTCATGGTGCGGCCCTTGAGTTCGCCGGGGCCGCGGAAGTGGGCGAGGACGATGTCGCCGGGGTGGAGCTTCCGGTCGCCGCGCTGGTACTGCATGTTCTTGATCTGCATGGACTCGCGCCAGAGGACGATCGCGTCGACGCCGCAGGTGCCGGCGGCGGCGCGGGTGGCCTCGTTCCAGTTGCCGTAGGGCGGGCGGAAGAGGCGCGGGGCGGTGCCGTACCGCTTCCGCAGCTTCTCCTGCTGGCCGCAGATCTCGCGGCGCTGGGCCTCCGGGGAGAGGGTGCGCAGGTTGGGGTGGGTGAGCGTGTGGTTGGCGACGCCGTGGCCCTGCGCGACGAGCGGAGCGAAGTACTTGTAGTCCCCGCTGATCACCGAGTCGGTGAGGAACATGGTGAAGGGGACGCCGAGTTCGTCCATCATCCGCACGAACTCGGGGTCCTTCTCGGCCCCGTCGTCGATGGTGAGGAAGACGACCTTGTCGGTGGTCGGGATGTCGCTGATCACCGGGACCGGCCCGCCCGGCTTCCGCTTCACCGGCTTGGCGGCGGGCGGGGCGGGCGGCGCGGGGAGGGGCTTGATCCCCCACTTGCGGTACGCGGCCGCCCTGGCCGCCTCCGGGGCGGGCGCCGGTTCCGGGGCGGCGGCGACCGTCTTCGACGGCGTCGCCCGGGCCGGGGCGGGGGCCACGGCCGTGGGCGGGACCTCGGCCGTGCAGCCCGTCATCAGGAGGGTCACTGCGGTCAGCGCCGCCCACACCGCGATCTGCTTCTTCACGGGCTGTGGGATGCCCGATCCGATGGAAAGGTTGCCCAATCGTCGAACTATTCGCCTATTCGACCGATTCGAAGCGCCAGCGGTGGACCGGACGGGTGATCAGCTCCGCGTCCGGCTCCGGCAGCTCGGGCAGCTCGTCGTCGAACGCGTCCGCCTCCCACCAGGTGAGGACGAGGACCCGGTCCTGGGGCGCGCGGAAGACCTCCCGGCGGAGCGGCTCGCGCGCCAGGACCCGGGCCCGGGCCCACTCCAGGAGCTCGGGGCCGCGGCCCTGCACGGCCCGGGCCTCCCACATGAGCGTGACCCTCACGAGTAGAGGTTCTCCTTGCTGATCTCGTGCACGTGGTCGTGGGCGTGTCCGGGGACGTGCGGGTCGGTCACCGGGAGGGACGAGTCCGCCGACAGTTCCAGGTCGGAGGCGGCCCGGTTGCGGGCGACCATCTCGGCGCCGAGCGCGGCGACCATCGCGCCGTTGTCGGTGCACAGGCCCGGCCGGGGCACCCGGAGCCGGATCCCGGCCCGCTCGCAGCGCTCCTGCGCGAGCGCCCTCAGCCGCGAGTTCGCGGCGACGCCGCCGCCGATCATCAGATGGTCGACGCCCTCGTCCTTGCAGGCCCGGACGGCCTTGCGGGTGAGGACGTCGACGACGGCCTCCTGGAAGGACGCGGCCACGTCCCGCACCGGCACCTCCTCGCCGGCCGCCCGCTTCGCCTCGATCCAGCGGGCCACGGCGGTCTTGAGCCCGGAGAAGGAGAAGTCGTACGCGGGGTCCTTGGCGCCCGACAGGCCGCGCGGGAACGCGATGGCGGCCGGGTCGCCCTCCCGGGCGAGCCGGTCGATGACCGGGCCGCCGGGGAAGCCCAGGTCGAGCACGCGGGCGATCTTGTCGAAGGCCTCGCCGGCCGCGTCGTCGATCGTCGCGCCCATCGGCCGCACGTCGGAGGTGATGTCGGCGGAGAGCAGCAGCGAGGAGTGCCCGCCGGAGACGAGCAGCGCCATCGTCGGCTCGGGCAGCTTGCCGTGCTCCAGCTGGTCGACGCAGATGTGCGAGGCCAGGTGGTTGACGCCGTACAGCGGCTTGCCGAGCGCGAAGGCGTACGCCTTGGCCGCGGAGACGCCGACGAGCAGGGCGCCCGCGAGGCCGGGGCCCGCGGTGACCGCGATGCCGTCGAGGTCCTTCGCGGAGACGCCGGCGGTCTTCAGGGCCCGCTCGATCGTCGGGACCATCGCCTCCAGGTGCGCCCGGGAGGCGATCTCGGGCACGACGCCGCCGAAGCGGGCGTGGGTGTCGACGCTGGAGGCCACGGCGTCGGCGAGGAGGGTGGTGCCGTGCACGATGCCGACGCCGGTCTCGTCGCAGGAGGTCTCGATGCCGAGCACGAGGGGTTCGTCAGCAGCCATCAGATTTCGGTCCCAGTTCCTTGAACAGTCAGTCGCATCACGAGCGCGTCGACGTTGCCCGGCTGGTAGTAGCCGCGCCGGAAGCCGATGGGCTCGAAGCCGAAGCGCTCGTACAGCTTCTGCGCCCGGGTGTTGTCCACGCGCACTTCGAGCAGGACCTCGTCGCACTCGAAGGCGGTGGCGTGCTGGAGGAGGTCGGTGAGGAGCCGGGCGCCGAGCCCGGTGCCCCACTGCGCGCGGGCGACGGCGATGGTCTGCACGTCCCCGAGCCCGCCGGCCGCCGCCAGACCCGCGTACCCGGCGAGCTCCCCCGAGGGGGTCTCGGCGACCACGTACCGCCGGGTGGCCCGGGGCCCGCGCGCGTGCGCCAGCTCGGACCAGAACATCCCCTCCGACCAGGCGTCCTCGGGGAAGAGGTCGGCCTCGAGGGCCAGCACCTGCGGCAGGTCCCACCAGCGCATCTCGCGCAGCACGGCCTCGCCGCCCGCCACGTCCCCGCTCACTGGGGGGTGACCACCTTGTAGTTCTTCGGCACCTGCGCGTCGGGCCGCCGCAGGTACATCGGCTGCGGGTCGAGGAAGCCCTCGCCGCCCGCCGCGAGCCGCTCCGCCGCGAGGGCGGCGAGCGCGCCGGCGGACTGGTGCTCGGGGCCGCGGGCGTCGGGGAAGGCGTCCGGGTAGAGCAGGGCGCCCGCGCCGACCACCGGGAGCCCGGCGAGCCGGTCGGCGATGTCGGCGGGCCGGTCGACGGAGGCGTCGGTGACGCGGGTGCGGGCGTCGTCGTACCGCGCCCAGTAGACCTCCTTGCGGCGGGCGTCGGTCGCCACCGCGAAGGGGCCCTCGATGCCGGAGGCGTACGCGAGGCCGTCGAGGGTGCACAGGCCGTGCACCGGCACCCCGCCGAGCGCGGAGGAGAAGGCGGCGGCGGTGACGAGTCCCACCCGCAGTCCGGTGTAGGGGCCGGGGCCGACCCCGACCACGATCCCGGTCACCGCGTCGAGCGCGGTCCCGGCCTCCTTGAGGACCCGGTCGACGGCGGGGAGCAGCAGCTCTCCGTGGCGGCGGGCGTCGACGCGGGTCGACTCGGCGACGACGGCCGTGCCGTCGTGGAGGGCGACGGTGACGGCGGGGGTGGCGGTATCCATGGCGAGCAACAGCACGCGAACAGCCTACGGCGCCACGGGCGGGCGATGCGGCGCGCGGCCGTGCCGGGGCCCGGCTGCTACCGTCAGGCGCGACAGCTCGTCAGGCTCGGCACGTACGTACGAAGAGGTGGAGACGGTGGCAAGGAGCAGCTCGGGATTCGTGGCCGGGCTCACCGCGGCGGCGATCGCCGCGGTCGCCTTCCTCGCCTACCAGGCGTCGGCGAGCGTGCCGGCGGACCTCGCGGAGCCGTCGTCCCGGACGCCGGGCGCGGTCGCCCCGTCGGCGTCGGCCTCGGCCGGGGCGAAGAAGCCGGCGAAGAACCCTCTGGCGGTGCCGGCGGCCTCGGGCAAGGGCGAGCGCGTGGTGTACGCGCTCGGGGACCGCCGGGTGTGGCTGGTCGACGAGAAGAACAAGGCGGTCCGCACGTTCACGGTGATGCCGAGCTCGGTGAGCCCGGAGCCGGGGGCGTACGCGGTGACCTCCCGGTCCAATTCGGTGCGCGGCTCCGACGGGGTGCAGATCGAGCACGTGGTCCGCTTCACGACGGTGGAGAACGTGACGATCGGCTTCAGCGCGGCGGTCGACGGCTCGACGCCCGCGCCCGACCCGTCGAGGAAGACCGGCGGCATCCGGATGAAGCGGGCGGACGGCGACGCGATGTGGACCTTCGCGTCGATCGGCGCGAAGATCGTCGTCGTCTCCTGACGCCCGCCCCCGAAGCCTGACGCCTGCCCCCCCGAAGCCTGGCGTCCGCCCCCGAAACCGTCCCCGGAAGGGTTACGCGGCCTCGTCCCGCAGGTCCGCCTGGGGCTCCCGGGGCTCGGGGCGCGGCGGGGTCGAGACGGCGGTGGCCGCGGCGCAGGAGGCCAGCAGCTCGCTCATCGAGACGCGCTCCTCGGCGGTGCGGTCGTCGGCGGTGCGGTCGTCGCGCTCCGGCATCTGCGTCGCCATGCATGCCTCCCGTAGGTTAGGTTCACCTAACCAGCTCGTGCCTCCATGTGACCACGGCGCGGAGCGGCGGCGCAACATTTTCCCGACATGCTGTCGGAACCTACGTACGTTCACAGCTGTGCCAGGTCCTCCCCGGCCCAGCGGTCCCCGATCCCGCGCAGCACGACGGTGCGCCGGTCGTCGTCGGTGTCGCCGGTGACGCGGTGGATGAGGACGTGCAGCCGGTCGTCGGTCAGCTCCTCGACCTTGCCGTCGCCCCACTCCACGACCACCACGGACTCGGGCAGCGAGACGTCGAGGTCCAGGTCCTCCATCTCGTCGAGCCCGCCGCCGAGCCGGTACGCGTCCACGTGGACGAGGGCCGGGCCGCCGGTGAGCGAGGGGTGGACGCGGGCGATGACGAAGGTCGGCGAGGTGACCGCGCCGCGCACGCCCAGGCCCTCGCCGAGGCCGCGGGTCATGGTCGTCTTCCCGGCGCCCAGCTCGCCGGTGAGCATGACGAGGTCGCCGGGGCGGAGGATCTTCGCGAGGCGGCGGCCGAGCTCCTGCATGCGCTCGGGGGAGTCGACGGAGACGGTGGCGCCGGAGACGGGCGGGTGCGCTGCTTCCATACCCGCCAACCTATCCGTTGTCCGTGCCCTCCCCGGCCCTGGCCAGCAGGCCGGCGAGCGCCCCGGTGACCGCCTCGGGCCGCTCCAGCATCACCAGGTGGCCGGCGTCGGGGACGACGACCGGCTCGGCGCCGGGCAGGGCCTCGACGATGGCCTCGGTGTGCGCGGCCGGGGTGACGAGGTCCTGGTCGCCGACGAGGGCGAGCGCCGGCAGGCCGCGGAAGGCGGCGAGGGCGGCGAGCTTGTCGTGCGCGCCGAAGGCCGGGTAGAACTCCGCCACCACGTCGACCGGGACGGACTCGATCATCCGCTCGGCGAAGCGGACGACGGCCGGGTCCACGTCCTTCGAGGCGAAGGAGTACCTCTTCACGAGCCCGGCGAAGAGGTCCGCGGTGGCCCGGCGGCCCTTCTCGACCAGTTCGGCCTGGGAGCCGAGGGCCCGCAGCACCCCCGGCAGGACCCGGCGGACCGCGTTGACGCCGACGAGCGGCAGCCCGTACGAGACCTCCTCCAGACGGCCCGGGGAGGTACCGACGAAGGCGACGCCGACGACCCGGTCGCGGACCAGCTCCGGGTACTGCTCGGCGAGCGCCATCACCGTCATCCCGCCCATCGAGTGCCCGACCAGCACGAGCGGCCCCTCGGGCGCGGCAGCGTCGATCACGGCCTTGAGGTCCCGGCCGAGCAGGTCGATGCCGACCGGTCCGCCGTCCCCGCGCTCCGAGCGGCCGTGGCCGCGCTGGTCCCAGAAGACGGCCCTGACCCGGCCGCGCAGGGCGGCCCGCTGGTAGTGCCAGGAGTCCTGGTTCAGGCAGAAGCCGTGCGAGAAGACGACGGTGACGGGCGGGTCGGGGACCTCGTCCGTCTCGTACGCGAGGATCGTGCCGTCGTCGGCGAGTGCCCGGCCCGGGGTGCCGCGCAGGGTGCCGTACGGGCCGGTGGCGTCCAGGGCGAGCCGGGCCTTGCGGCGCACCGAGCGGCTCACGGTCAGCCGCTCGACGGCGACGCCCGCCGCCGCGCCGGCCGCGAGCACGCCTATCGCCGCGCCCGCGATCCCCGCGCGCCGCCAGCCCCCGCCCGACTCCCCCACGGCCGGCTACTCCCCGACGTACACGCGCGGCACGCGCGCGCCGATCCGGGTGACGATCTCGTACGCGATGGTGTCGGCGGCGTCCGCCCAGTCCTGGGCCGTCGGCTCGCCGTGCTCGCCGGAGCCGAAGAGGACGGCCTCGGTGCCGGGCGCGGGCCGGTCGCCGCCGAGGTCGACCACGAACTGGTCCATGGCGACCCGCCCGGCGACCGTGCGGACCTTGCCGCCGACGAGGACCGGGCCGCGGCCCGAGGCGTGCCGGGGGACGCCGTCGGCGTACCCCACCGGGATCAGGCCGAGGGTGGTCTCGCCGCCGGTGACGTAGTGGTGGCCGTAGGAGACGCCGTGGCCGGACGGCACCTCCTTCACAAGTGCGACGCTCGCCTTCAGCGACATCACCGGGCGCAGGCCGAGCTCGGCGGAGGTGCCGAGCTCGGGCGCGGGCGAGACGCCGTACATCGCGATGCCGGGGCGGACCAGGTCGAAGTGGGCCTCGGGGAGGGTGAGGGTGGCCGGCGAGTTGGCGATGTGCCGGACCTCGGGCTCGATCCCGGCCTTCTCCGCGTGGTCGAGCATCGAGCGGAAGACGTCGAGCTGGGCGGCGATCGAGGGGTGCCCCGGCTCGTCCGCGCAGGCGAAGTGGGACCAGAGGCCGGTGACCTTGACCAGCCCCTCCTTCTCGGCCTTCAGCGCCTCGGCGACGAGCGCCGGCCAGTCGGCGGGCTGGCAGCCGTTGCGGCCGAGGCCGGTGTCGGCCTTGAGCTGGACGCGGGCCGTGCCGCCGGTGCGGCGGGCGGCGGCGGTGACCTCGTCGAGCGCCCACCGGCCGCTCACCGCCATGTCGAGCCCGGCCTCGATGCCGGCGTCCCACGGGTCGCCGGGCGTCCACAGCCAGCACATGACCGGGACGCCGGTGATCCCGGCGGCGCGCAGCGCCAGCGCCTCCTGCGGGGTGGCCGTGCCGAGCCAGTCCGCGCCCGCGTCGAGGGCGGCGCGGGCGCAGCGCACGGCGCCGTGCCCGTACGCGTCGGCCTTGACCACGGCCATGATCCGGACGTGGGGGGCGACGCGGGCGCGCAGCGCGCGGACGTTCGCGCGCAGCGCCCCGAGGTCGATCTCGGCGCGGGCTCGGCGGGGCGGCGGTGCTGTCTCAGTCATCGCGCCCAGTCTCTCAGGTGGTCACAGCCCCGGCCGCTTGCCCCAGATGTAGACCCGGTCACCCTTGCGGAGGACCGACCACAGCTTCTCCGCGTTCTTGTAGGTCAGGTTCACGCAGCCATGGCTTCCGGTGGGAGTGGCGATGGCGCCGTAGACGCCGTGGAAGGCCTGGCCGCCGTCGAAGAACTGGGAGAACGGCATCGGCGTGTCGTAGATGGTCGACCAGTGGTCCTTGTGGCGCCAGTAGACGGAGTGCCAGCCGGTGCGGGTGCGGTAGCCGGCCCGGCCGCTGCGGATGTTGACCACGGCGTAGGTGATCTTCTTGCCCTTCTGCACCCACATCAGCTCGCGGTTCAGGTCGACGCAGGCGACGGGGTAGGAGCGGACGGGGCACTTCTTGGCGGCGTTGGGGTTCTTCCGCGCGGCGAGGAGTTCGGCGCGGGCCCAGGTGACGGGCCCGGCGTAGCCGTTGGCGGGCTTGATCTTCTGCTGGGTCTGGAAGGCGCGGATCGCCCGGCAGTCGGCGGCGGACTGCTTCCCGTCGACCTTGAGCTTCAGCAGCCTTTCGACCTGCCGCTGGTAGAGCCCCTTCTGGGCGGTGCAGGCGGCTTTGACGGCGTTGCGCGGGAGGTACTCGACGAGTTCGTCGACCTCCTCCTCCGGCGCGGGGACGGGGATCTCGCCGTCGGGGGCGGTCGGCGGGAGGACCTGGTCGGGGGTGTCCATGGGGTACTCGGGGAGCCCGGCGCCGGCGTTGCCGGGGACGAGGACGTCGGGATCGGTCTCCTCGGCGGAGGCGGAAGCGCCCCCGGCCAGCAGGGCGGCGGCGAGCAACGGCGGCAGGATGCGGTGTCTCCATCTGATCACCCGTCCATCCGAACCCGCCCCCGCCCGGCCCGGCACGCGCTGACCCCCGCCCGGAGCAACGGCGTTGGGCCGACCGGCGGCGCGCCGGGGTCAGGGCTCGCGCACGTCCTGCCAGGCGCCTGACAGGGCGTCGGCGACCTCGGTCGCGGTGATCGGCCCGCCCTGGCCCGCGGCCCGCCGGGCGGCGAGTCCGTGCAGGTAGGCGGCGCAGGAGGCGGCGTCCACGGGGTGGAGCCCTGCGGCGAGGAGGGAGCCGGCCAGGCCGGAGAGGATGTCGCCGGAGCCGGCGGTGGCGAGCCACGGGGTGCCGGTCGGGTTGACCCGCACGGGGCCGGTGCCGCCGGGCCCGGCGACCAGGGTGGTGGAGCCCTTGAGGAGGACGGTGGCGCCGTACCGGTCGGCGAGCTCGCGGACGGCGGCGAGCCGCCGGGCCTCCACGTCCGCCCGCTCGGTGCCGAGCAGCGCCGCCGCCTCGCCGGCGTGCGGGGTGAGCAGGGTGGGCGCGGACCGGTCGCGTACGGCGTCGGCGTCGAGGGCGCGCAGTCCGTCGGCGTCGACGAGGACGGGCACCTCGGAGGCGAGGACCTCGGCGACGGCGGCCTCCGCGCCGGGCCCGTCGCCGAGGCCGGGGCCGACGACCCAGGCCTGGACGCGGCCGGCCTTCTCCGGCGGCCCCGCGTGCACCAGGGTCTCCGGGTGGGCGGCGATCACCGCCTCGCGGGCGGGGCCCACGTACCGCACGGCCCCGGCGCCGCCGCGCAGCGCGCCCGCGACGGCGAGGACGGCGGCACCCGGGTAGCGGGCGGAGCCGGCGACGACGCCGAGGACGCCCCGCCGGTACTTGTCGCTCTCCGCGCCGGGCGCGGGCAGCAGCCGGGCCACGTCCTGGTGCTGGAGCGCCTCGGCGGCGGGCACGGAGGGGAGGGTGGCGGCGAGCCCGATGTCCACGAGCCGCAGGGCGCCCGCGTACTCCCGCGCCGGGTCGACGAGCAGCCCCGGCTTGTACGTGCCGAAGGTGACGGTCACGTCGGCGCGCAGGGCCTCGCCGGCGACCTCGCCGGTGTCGGCGTCGACGCCGCTGGGCAGGTCGACGGCGACGACGACCGCGTCGGAGCCCCGCGCGGCGCGGGCGACGGGCACGGCCTCGGGGCGCAGTCCGCCGAGCCCGCCGATGCCGGTGATGCCGTCGAGGACGAGGTCGGCGGCGGCCAGCGCCTCGTACGGGTCCTCGGTGACGCGTCCGCCGGCCGCCCGCAGCGCGGCGAGCCCGGCGCCGTGTGCGCGGGCGCCGAGCAGCACGGCGGTGACCCCGGCGCCGCGCCGGGCGAGCCGGGCGCCGGCGTAGAGGGCGTCGCCGCCGTTGTCGCCGCTGCCGACGAGGAGCACGACCCTGGCCCCGTACACCCGTCCCTTGCCGAGCAGCGAGCAGCAGGCGGCGGCGAGCCCGGCGGCGGCCCGCTGCATCAGGGCGCCCTCGGGCAGCCCCGCCATCAGCTCGGCCTCGGCGGCCCGGACGGTCTCCACGTGGTGAGCGGTACGCATGGGCAGCAGTCTGCCCCAGGTGAGGGGCGGCCGCCGGAGGAACGGCTTGACACCCCCACCCCCATAAACTTAGGTTTGCCTTACCTAACCGGGCTGGCCCCCGAATCGAGGACGGGGCCCGGCAGCGCCTCCCCGCAGCCGGGCCCCGCTCTCGCACCCATGGGCACCCGCTCTCGCCCCCGTAGGCACCCGCTCTCGCCCCCGTAGGCACCCGCTCTCGCCCCCGTACGCACCTACCGGCGCCTCAGCCCTCCGCGATCACCACCGCCGAGGCGACCCCGGCGTCGTGGCTCAGCGAGATGTGCCAGTGCTTCACGCCCAGCTCGGCGGCGCGCGCCGCCACCGTGCCGCGCACCCGAAGCCGGGGCTGCCCGGTGGACTCGGCGTACACCTCGGCGTCCGTCCAGTGCAGGTTCCCGGGCGCGCCCAGCGCCTTGGCCAGGGCCTCCTTCGCGGCGAAGCGCGCCGCCAGGGAGGCGGGGCCGCGCCGCTCCCCGCTCGGCAGCAGCAGCTCCTCCTCGACGAAGAGCCGCTCCAGGAGCGCCGGCGTCCGTTCGAGCGACGCGGCGAAGCGGTCGATCTCCGCCACGTCGATCCCCACCCCGATGATCATTTCTCTCCTCACTCCACCGTCACGGACTTGGCCAGGTTGCGCGGCTGGTCCACCTCGTTGCCCCGGGCTGTGGCCAGCTCGCAGGCGAAGACCTGGAGCGGCACCGTGGAGACGAGCGGCTGGAGCAGCGTGGGCGTGGCGGGGACGCGGACGAGGTGGTCGGCGAAGGGGACGACGGCCTCGTCGCCCTCCTCGGCGATCACGATCGTCCGGGCGCCGCGGGCCCGGATCTCCTGGATATTGGAGACGATCTTGTCGTGGAGGACCGAGCGCCCCTTGGGCGAGGGCACCACGACGACGACCGGCAGGTCCTCCTCGATCAGGGCGATCGGCCCGTGCTTCAGCTCGCCCGCCGCGAAGCCCTCGGCGTGCATGTACGCCAGCTCCTTCAGCTTCAGCGCGCCTTCGAGGGCCACCGGGTAGCCGACGTGCCGGCCGAGGAAGAGGATCGTGTCCTTGTGGGCGAGGGAGCGGGCGAGGGCCCGTACGGGCTCCATGGTCTCCAGGACCCGCTCGACCTCCTCGCCGATCCGCGCCAGCTCGCGGACCACGGCGTGGATCTCGTCGCCCCACTTGGTGCCGCGCACCTGCCCCAGATAGAGGGCGAGCAGATAGCAGGCGACGAGCTGCGTGAGGAAGGCCTTGGTCGAGGCGACGGCGACCTCGGGCCCGGCGTGCGTGTACAGCACGGCGTCGGACTCGCGCGGGATGGTCGAACCGTTGGTGTTGCAGATCGCCAGCACCTTGGCGCCCTGCTCGCGGGCGTGCCGCAGCGCCATCAGGGTGTCCATGGTCTCGCCGGACTGCGAGACGGCGATGACGAGCGTCCGCTGCCCGAGGATCGGGTCCCGGTAGCGGAACTCGCTGGCCAGCTCCACCTCGCACGGGATGCGGGTCCAGTGCTCGATGGCGTACTTGGCGATCAGGCCGGCGTGGAAGGCGGTGCCGCAGGCGACGATGACGACCTTGTCGGCCTCCCGGAGCACGGCGTCGGGAATCCGCACCTCGTCAAGGGTCAACCTCCCGTTCGCGTCGATCCGCCCGAGAAGGGTGTCGGCGACCGCCTTCGGCTGCTCGGCGATCTCCTTGAGCATGAAGTGGTCGTAGCCGCCCTTCTCGGCGGCGGAGGCGTCCCAGTCGACGTGGAAGGCCCGGACGTCGGCCGGCGCGCCCTCGAAGTCGGTGACGGTGACCCCGTCCCGGCTCAGCTCGACGACCTGGTCCTGCCCGAGCTCGATGGCGGACCGGGTGTGCGCGATGAAGGCGGAGACGTCGGAGGCGAGGAAGTGCTCCCCCTCCCCCACCCCGACGACCAGCGGCGAGTTCCGCCGCGCGCCGACGACCACGTCCGGCTGGTCGGCGTGGACGGCGACCAGCGTGAAGGCCCCGTCGAGCCGCCGGCAGACCAGCCGCATCGCCTCGGCCAGGTCACCGACGGACGAGAACTCCTCGGCCAGCAGATGGGCGACGACCTCGGTGTCGGTCTCGGAGAGCAACGCGTGCCCCCGCTCGGCGAGTTCCTCCCGCAGCGCGGCGAAGTTCTCGATGATCCCGTTGTGCACGACGGCGACCCGCCCCGCGTTGTCGAGGTGCGGGTGCGCGTTGGCGTCCGTCGGCCCGCCGTGCGTCGCCCACCGCGTGTGCCCGATCCCCACCGACCCCCCGGCCAGCGGCCGGTCGACCAGCTCCTTCTCCAGATTGACGAGCTTCCCGGCCTTCTTCGCCGCGGCCAGCCCCCCGTCCGCGAGCACGGCGACCCCGGCCGAGTCGTACCCCCGGTACTCCAGCCTCTTCAGCCCCGCGACGACCACATCGAGCGCCGACTGCCCACCGACGTATCCCACGATTCCGCACATGACGGCAGCCTACGGCCGAACCCCGCCCCCGGCCCGGACCCCGCACGGAGTCGGGGCCGCCGCCGTCCGCGGCTCGCCACGTGACCCACCCCACCCCCCACACCCCCCGCCGACCCGGGACAATGGGCGCGTGATCACTTCGCCGCCACGAAGCGCCAACGGCAACGGCAACGGCAACGGAGCCGGCACGGGGACCGGGGGGAGTCGTCGGGCGCCCGAGCCGACTCCGTACGTCGACCTCACCCGTGCCGAGTGGAGCGCGCTGCGCGACAAGACGCCCCTGCCGCTGACCGCCGACGAGGTCGAGCGGCTCCAGGGGCTCGGGGACGTCATCGACCTCGACGAGGTACGGGACGTGTACCTGCCGCTGTCGCGGCTGCTCAACCTCTACGTGCAGGCCACCAGCGGGCTCCGCGGGGCGCTGAACACCTTCCTCGGGGAGAAGGCGGAGCAGCGCGGCACGCCGTTCGTCATAGGGGTCGCCGGGTCGGTCGCGGTCGGGAAGTCGACCGTGGCGCGGCTCCTCGAAGCGCTGCTCGCGCGGTGGCCCGAGCACCCGCGGGTGCAGCGGATCACCACCGACGGGTTCCTCTATCCGATGGAGGAGCTGAAGGCGCGCGGGCTCATGGCCCGGAAGGGCTTCCCCGAGTCGTACGACCGGCGGGCGCTGACCCGGTTCGTCGCCGACGTGAAGGCGGGCAAGGACGAGGTCACCGCGCCCGTCTACTCGCACCTGATCTACGACCGGGTTCCGGGCGAGCAGCTCGTGGTGAGCCGGCCCGACATCCTCATCGTCGAAGGCCTTAACGTCCTCCAGCCGGCGCTGCCCGGCAAGGACGGCCGGACCCGGGTCGGCCTCGCCGACTACTTCGACTTCTCCGTGTACGTGGACGCCCGCGCCGAGGACATCGAGGGCTGGTACCTCAACCGCTTCCGGAAGCTGCGCGAGACCGCGTTCCAGGACCCGTCCTCGTACTTCCGCCGCTGGACGCAGGTCACCGAGGAGGAGGCCCTGGACTACGCCCGCACGATGTGGCGGACCGTCAACAAGGTGAACCTCCTGGAGAACGTGGCGCCGACGCGCGGCCGGGCGACGCTCGTGATCCGCAAGGGCCCGGATCACAAGGTGCAGAGGCTGAGTCTCCGTAAGCTCTGACCATGCTGCACCTGCGGATGATCGTCCCCCCGGATCGCACCGAGGCCGTGGTCGAGCTGATCGGGAGGACGGTCGGCACCGCCCACCTCGCCGTACTGCCGGGTGCGGCCCGGGACCCGTCCGGGGACCTCGTGCTGTGCGACGTCGCCCGCGAGGCCGGCGACGAACTCCTGCACGGGCTGCGTGAGCTGAGGCTCGATCAGGACGGGTCGATCGCCGTCGAGAACATCGACCTGTCGATGTCCGAGCGGGCCGACACGGCCGAGGAGGACGCCCCCGGCGAGGGCGCCGACGCGGTGCTCTGGGAGCAGCTGGCGACCTCCACGCACGAGGAGTCGACGCTCTCCTTCACGTACCTCGCCTTCATGCTGCTCGCGACGATGATCGCGGCCTGCGGCGTGGTCCTGGACAACGCGATCCTGATCGTGGGCGCGATGGCGGTCGGCCCGGAGTTCGGCCCGCTCGCCGGGGTGTGCACGGCGATCGTGAAGCGGGCCCCGCGGCTCGCGGTCCGCTCGCTGATGGCGCTGCTCGTCGGCTTCCTCGCGGCGATCGCGGCCACGACGGCGTTCAGTCTGCTGATGGACTGGATGGGCCTGTTCAGCAGGGAGCAGCTGGACGCCGAGCGCCCGCAGACGGCCTTCATCTGGCAGCCGGACCCCTTCTCCTTCGTCGTCGCCCTCCTCGCGGGCGCCGCCGGCACCCTCTCGCTGACCTCGTCGAAGGCGGGCGCCCTGGTGGGCGTGGCGATCTCGGTGACGACCGTCCCGGCGGCGGCGAACGCGGCGGTGGCGCTCAGCTACGGGGAGGTCGGCCAGACCGGGGGCTCGGTCCAGCAGCTGCTGCTCAACCTCCTGGGCATCATGCTCGCGGGCACCCTGACGCTCCTCGCGCAGAAGTGGCTGTGGGAGACCCAGCGCGGCAAGGTGAAGCGCCGGCTGCGCCGGGGCTGAGTCCCCGGATACGGAGAAGGGCCCCGCCGCACCGGAGTGCGCGGGGCCCTTCCCGTACCGCTCAGGAGGTTCAGCCGAGGGCGGACTTCACGACGTCGGCGAGGCGCTGCGCGACCGAGCGGGCCTGCTCGATGTCGGCGGCCTCGACCATGACGCGGACCAGCGGCTCGGTGCCGGAGGAGCGGAGCAGGACCCGGCCGGTGGTGCCCAGCTCGCGCTCGGCGTCGGTGACGGCGGAGGCGAGCTCGCCGGAGGTGGCGACGCGGGACTTGTCGACGTCCTTGACGTTGATCAGGATCTGCGGCAGCCGCTCCATGACGGAGGCCAGCTCGGCGAGGGACTTGCCGGTGGCGGCGACCCGGGCGGCCAGCATGAGGCCGGTGAGGGTGCCGTCGCCGGTGGTGGCGTGGTCGAGCACGATGACGTGCCCGGACTGCTCGCCGCCGAGGGCGTAGCCGTGCTGCTTCATGGACTCCAGGACGTAGCGGTCGCCGACCGCGGTCTGGAGGAGGGTGAGGCCCTCGCGCTCCATGGCGAGCTTGAAGCCCAGGTTGGACATGACGGTGGCGACGACGGTGTCACCGCGCAGGGTGCCGGCCTCGCGCATGGCGAGGGCGAGCACGGCGAGGATCTGGTCGCCGTCCACCTCGGCGCCGGTGTGGTCGACGGCGAGGCAGCGGTCGGCGTCGCCGTCGTGGGCGATGCCGAGGTCGGCGCCGTGCTCGACGACGGCGGCCTTGAGGAGCTCCAGGTGGGTGGAGCCGCAGCCGTCGTTGATGTTGAGGCCGTCGGGGGCGGCGCCGATGGTGACGACCTGGGCGCCGGCGCGGGTGAAGGCCTCGGGCGAGACGCGGGCGGCGGCGCCGTGGGCCTCGTCGAGGACGATCTTCAGGCCGTCGAGGCGGTTGGGCAGCACGCCGAGGAGGTGGGCGACGTACGTCTCGAAGCCCTCGGTGTAGTCGCGGACGCGGCCGACGCCGGCACCGGTCGGGCGGTCCCACGGGGCACCGGTGCGGTGCTCCTCGTAGACGGCCTCGATCTTGTCCTCCAGGTCGTCGGCGAGCTTGTGGCCGCCGCGGGCGAAGAACTTGATGCCGTTGTCGGGCATGGCGTTGTGGCTGGCGGAGAGCATCACGCCGAGGTCGGCGCCGAGGACGCCGGTGAGGTGGGCGACGGCCGGGGTCGGCAGGACGCCGACGCGCAGCACGTCGACGCCGGCGCTGGCGAGACCGGCGACGACCGCGGCCTCCAGGAACTCTCCGGACGCCCGCGGGTCCCGTCCGACCACGGCCGTCGGCCGATGGCCCTCGAAGGTCCCCGCTTCGGCGAGCACGTGCGCCGCCGCGACCGACAGGCCGAGCGCGAGCTCCGCCGTCAGGTCGGCGTTGGCTACGCCGCGTACGCCGTCGGTGCCGAAGAGTCGTCCCACAGCTGTCCTCCGAAAATGCGTGCCCAAAGACTGGAAGGTGAAAAAGGTTGAGAAAAAACGTACGCCCCGACGGCACGCGCAGTGCGCCGGGGCGTACGAACAAGCAGTGCGAGCAGGCGATTAACGCTTGCTGTACTGCGGAGCCTTGCGGGCCTTCTTGAGACCGGCCTTCTTCCGCTCGACCGCGCGGTCGTCACGGGAGAGGAAGCCGGCCTTCTTCAGCGCCGGGCGGTTGTTCTCGACGTCGGCCTCGTTCAGGGCACGGGCCACGCCGAGGCGCAGGGCGCCGGCCTGGCCGGAGACACCGCCACCGGCGATGCGGGCGATGACGTCGTAGCGGTTGTCGAGCTCGAGCACCTTGAAGGGCTCGTTGACTTCCTGCTGGTGGACCTTGTTCGGGAAGTAGTCCTCGAGCGTACGCCCGTTGATCTTCCACTTGCCGGTGCCCGGGACGATCCGGACGCGGGCGATGGCGTTCTTGCGACGGCCCAGGCCGGCGGCCGGCTGCGGGTCGCCGAAGCGGGACGCGAGGGACTCGGAGGTGTAGTCACCCTCGACGATCTCGGTCTCGGTGGTGTACTCCTCGACGCCCTCGAACTCGTCGACGGGGGTCTCGGGGGTGGTCTCGGCCACGATGCTCCTCAGATTTCTTTCGTTCTTAGGGGGTGTGGCCGGAACTACTGCGCGACCTGGGTGATCTCGAACGGGACCGGCTGCTGGGCAGCGTGCGGGTGCTCGGCGCCCGCGTAGACCTTCAGCTTCGAGAGCATCTGACGGCCCAGGGTGTTCTTGGGGATCATGCCCTTGATGGCCTTCTCGACAGCCTTCTCGGGGTTCTTGTCGAGCAGCTCGTCGTAACGGACGGAGCGCAGACCACCCGGGAAGCCGGAGTGGCGGTACGCCATCTTCTGGGTCTTCTTGTTGCCGGACAGGTGAACCTTGTCGGCGTTGATGATGATGACGAAGTCGCCCATGTCCATGTGGGGGGCGTAGACCGGCTTGTGCTTGCCTCGCAGGAGGTTCGCAGCCGTCGTCGCCAGACGGCCCAGGACGATGTCCTGCGCGTCGATGATGTGCCACTGGCGAGTGACATCGCCGGGCTTGGGGCTGTACGTACGCACTTCGTAGCCTTCGCTTCTTCAGTGGATGGAGTCCAGACACACCTGAAGCGATCATGCAGCTGGGGCCTGCACTGCCGGGTCACCGCCCGTATGCGAGCCACTGGTAACTGCTCCAGGGAACCTGCGCACGGCCTCTTCGCGTGAGAACGACGAAGCCACTACGCATAACAAACCGCAACAGTACCCGCGCCACCCCCGACGGGTCAAAATGCCACAGCCCCCCAGCTCAGCGCGCCCGCTCGACCAGGGGGGACCCCCACCTCGTCCCACACCGGCTCCGCGGACCCCGCTCCTGACGCCGCCCTCGCACGGCTCGGCCCCAGGGGGCCTCCCCGGCTTCGGCCGGCTGCGCCGGACTCCGCCCACCGATCGTCGGATGGACCTCGCCGCCATGCCGACCGCGCCGCCCGCCCGAACCTCCCCGTCCCGCCGACCGCCAGGTCAGCGCGCCCGCTCGACCCGCCGCTCGTCCCACACCGGCTCCGTGGTCTCCCTCACGACGCCGTCCGAGCCGAAGACCAGGTAGCGGTCGAAGCTCTTGGCGAACCAGCGGTCGTGGGTGACGGCGAGGACCGTGCCCTCGTACGACTCCAGGCCGTCCTGGAGGGCCTCCGCGGACTCCAGGTCCAGGTTGTCCGTCGGCTCGTCCAGGAGCAGCGCGGTCGTGCCGGCCAGCTCCAGGAGGAGGATCTGGAAGCGGGCCTGCTGGCCGCCGGAGAGCTTGTCGAAGGGCTGGTCGCCCTGCCGCTCCAGCTCGTACCGCCGCAGCATCGACATCGCCGCGCCCCGGTCCTTGGCGTGCTCCGTCCACAGGATGTCGACGAGCGGCCGCCCGGCGAGCTCGGGGTGGGCGTGGGTCTGCGCGAAGTGCCCGGGGACGACCCGCGCGCCCAGCTTCCACAGGCCCGTGTGGGCGACCGACCCGTCGCCGGCCAGGAGGCGGAGGAAGTGGGACTTGCCGGAGCCGTTCGAGCCCAGGACGGCGACCCGCTCCCCGTAGAAGATCTCCAGGGAGAAGGGCTTCATCAGGCCCGTGAGCTCAAGGTTCTCGCAGGTCACGGCGCGGACGCCGGTACGGCCGCCGCGCAGCCGCATCCGGATGTCCTGCTCGCGCGGCGGCTCCGGCGGCGGACCCGCCTCCTCGAACTTCCGCAGCCGGGTCTGCGCCGCCGCGTACCGGGACGCCATCTCGTGGCTGACCGCGGCCGCCTGCCGCAGGTTGACGACCAGCTTCTTCAGCTGCGCGTGCTTCTCCTCCCAGCGCCGCTTCAGCTCCTCGAAGCGGGCGAACCGCTCCCGCCGCGCCTCGTGGAAGGTGTCGAAGCCGCCGCCGTGCACCCACACGTCGGAGCCGCCCGCGCCGGGCTCCACCGCGATGATCTTCTGCGCGGCCCGGGAGAGCAGCTCCCGGTCGTGGGAGATGAAGAGCACGGTCTTACGGGTCTCCCGCAGCCGCTCCTCCAGCCACCGCTTGCCCGGCACGTCCAGATAGTTGTCCGGCTCGTCGAGGAGCAGCACCTCGTCGGTGCCGCGCAGCAGCGACTCCAGGACCAGCCGCTTCTGCTCGCCGCCGGAGAGCGTCCGCACCTGCCGGAACTGCGCCTTGTCGTACGGCATGCCGAGCGCGGCCGTCGTGCAGATGTCCCACAGCGTCTCGGCCTCGTAGCCCTGCACCTCGGCCCAGTCGGCGAGGGCCTGCGCGTACCTCATCTGCGCGGCCTCGTCGTCGACGGTCATGATCAGGTGCTCGGCCTCGTCGACGGCCTTCGCCGCCTCCCGGATCCGCGGGTGCGCCACGGAGACCAGCAGGTCGCGGACGGTCGACTCGTCCCGTACGGAGCCGATGAACTGCGGCATCACGCCGAGCCCGCCGCTGACGGTGACGGAGCCGCCGTGCGGCTGGAGGTCCCCGGCGATCATCCGCAGGAGGGTGGTCTTGCCGGCGCCGTTGGCCCCGACGAGCGCGACGACGGCGCCCTCCCCCACCCGGAAGGAGGCGTCCCCGAGGAGGACCCTCCCGTCGGGAAGGTAGTACTCCAGATGCGCGGCCTCGACGTGTCCCATGAGGTGCATTGTCACCGCCCGCGCCCGCTTCTCCCAAGCGGTTTAGGATGCGCGGCATGAGCTTTGGGGGACCGCAGTGGCCGCAGGAGCCGCAGCAGCAGGGGCAGCAGGGGCAGCAGGGGTACGGACAGCAGCAGCCGCAGCACGGGTACGGGTACCCGCCGCCGCAGCAGCAGCCCGGCTACGGACAGCAGCCGCCACCGTGGCAGCAGCCCCAGGGCGGCGGCGACGGCACCCCTGACTGGGGCGCCCTCGCGGACGCCTCCGCGGCCGGCAGCCGCCGCAGGCGCAAGCTGCTGATCGCCGGCGGGGTCGTCGCGACGCTCGCCGTCGGCGCGCTCGTCGCGACCGCCGTCGTCGCCACGAACAAGAAGAACGACGAGGCCAAGAACGGCGGCCCGACCCCCACGGGCTCCGTCACCGCGACGGCCTCCCCCACCCCCGCGCCGACCTTCTCCTCCGTCGCCCCGCCGCCCCCGCCGGACCCGAAGGACTACATCACCGACCCGAAGAAGGACACGGCGCCGCTGACCGCCGAGGGCCTCTTCCCCGGCACGAAGCTCACCATGTTCGGCCGCCCGTACAAGAAGGGCGCGACCTCGGCGACGACGAACTGCGCCTCGGTCACCTCGGGCGGGCTCGGATCGGTCCTGCAGAAGAACGGCTGCGAGCGCGTGCTGCGCGCCACCTACGTCAAGGACGGCGTGGCGATCACCGTCGGCGTGGCCGTCTTCCCCTCCGAGAAGGCGGCCCTGGCCGCGAAGAAGCAGGCCACCGGCGGCATCGCACCGCTCGCCGGCAAGGGCGTCGGCACCTTCTGCCACGCCACCGTCTGCCTGCGCCGCGCCAACTCGGTCGGCCGCTACGCCTACTTCACCCAGGGCGGCTTCGCGAACGGCAAGAAGGTCACCACCAAGGACAAGCCGGTCTTCACGGCCAGCGACGACCTCGGCACCTTCGTCTTCAACCAGATCTACGCCCGCGGCAAGAGCCAGGCGAAGGCGGCCGCCGCCGCCTCGGCCCCGCCCCGCTAGCCCGGCGGGGCCGGATGGGCTTCCCCCTGGTCAGCGCCGCAGCGCTTCGACCGGTTCGATCCGCGCCGCACGCCAGGCGGGATAGAGCCCGGCCACCAGGCCGGTCAGGAGACCGATAGCGGGAGCGGAGGCCACCGTCGCCGGGTGCAGGACCGGAGTCCAGTCCCGCGCGACCGCCACGCCGACGACCACGGCGGTCCCCAGGCTCGTACCGATCAGCCCGCCGAAGGCCCCGAGCGCGCCGGACTCGGTGAGGAACTGAGCCGTGATGTCCCGCGCCCGGGCCCCCAGGGCCCGGCGCAGCCCGATCTCGGCGGTCCGTTCAAGGACGGCGACCAGCGTGGTGTTGGCGATTCCGACGGCGCCGATGATCAGGCAGATCCCGGCGAGCAGCAGGAAGAGCTCACCGAGGTCGGACGAGACGTCGGAACGAAGCGTTCTGGGGTCGGGCGGCGGCACTGCCTTCACGTACTCCGGATGGTCCGGCCGGAGTGCGTAGGGCGCTTCCTCGCTCACCTGCCGGGCCGCGCCCATCCGCGTCGAGATCAGCATCTTGGCGCCCGTGGACGGGGCGCCCCAGATCCTCTCGGCCGTGGTGCGAGGCACGACGACGGAGAGGAGCAGGTCGGCCTTGCGCTCCACGTCCTTGACGATGCCGATGACGGTGAACGCCTCACCCCCGATGAACAGCGCGGGATGTGTCTCCAGGGTCGTGACGCCCAGTTGGGAGGCCAGCCCCGAGCCGATGAGCGCGACGGATTGCCCTGTCCGGTCGTGCCAGGGATCGAAGGTCCGCCCCTGCGACAGGACCGGGCGGGCGGCGTCGATCACCCCGGAGGAGGCGGCGAGCACCTGCATGTCCATACCGGCTCCGGTCCCGCCCCCGAACGGAACCGTGCTCACTTTCAGGGCCCGGTCGGGCTGCACCGTCCAGTAGACGCCCGCGTGCTCGACTCCGTTGAGCCGGCCCACCCGGCCGTCCGCATCCGGCGGAAAGGCCGCTCCGGCGAACTCGTTCTGCTCCTTGGCGACGTCCTCCACCGTCACCTCCGTCGCGGTGAGCACATTGAACCGAGCGTCGATCTGGGACGACGTGGTCGCCGTCAGCCCGAGGACGGCGACGAAAGAACCCACGCCCAGGACCGTGCCCAGCATGGTCAGGACGGAGCGCGCCGGTCTCTGCAGGACGCCTGCCACGGACTCCGCGATCAAATCGCGCGGACTGAAGCGGGAGGGGAGGACGGATGCCGCGTCTCTCCTCCTGCGGCCCTGGAGCCTACTCCGCTCGCTGAACCATCGGAGCGCCCGCCTCATACCGACACCTGCTCACTCATCACACCATCACGGATGGTGACGGTTCTGGCTCCGCGTGCCGCGACAGCCTGGTCGTGGGTGATGACCACCAGGGTCATTCCGTCGGCGTGCAGTTCGTCCAGCAGGGTCAGGATGGAGGCCGCGGTGGCGGAGTCCAGGTTTCCGGTCGGCTCGTCGCACAGCAGCAGCGACGGTCGGGACACCAGGGCGCGGGCGATGGCGACACGTTGCCGCTCGCCTCCGGACAGCATGGTCGGCAGGGAGTGCACCCGGTGCCCGAGCCCGACTCTTTCCAGTGCGTCACGCGCGGCGGCGCGGCGCCCCGCGCGCTCGAATCCGTTGTAGACCGTCGCGAGCGCGACGTTCTCAAGAGCGCTGCGGTGCGGCAGGAGGTGGAAGGACTGGAAGACGAACCCGATCCTGCGACCGCGCAGTGCCGTACGGTCCACATCCCTGAGCGTGCCCGTGTCCATACCGTCGAGCAGGTAGCTGCCCTGGGTGGGTACGTCGAGCAGCCCCGCTATGTTCAGGAAGGTCGACTTGCCCGATCCGGACGGCCCGACCACCGTGACGAACTCACCGCGCCGAACGGTGAGGTCACAGGGCTTGAACGCCTCCACCGGCGGCGGTCCTGGGTAGCTCAGACCTACGCGGCGGAACTCGATCACCGGTGCGGCGCCGCTCATTCCCCGCCCTCCCCGCCCCGCTCCGCCGCCGGTCCGGACCGCTCCCTCACCCCGACGACCACGTCGTCCCCCTCAGCGAGACGCTCACCGGCGACCGGTCGCACCTCCACGAAGCCGTCTCCCTGCGCGCCGGGGGTGACGCGTACGCGCTGCCGCCGGTCGCCGGGCCCGAGAACCGTGACGGTGGTCCGGCCGTCCGCGCCCGAGCTCACGGCCGATACGGGTACCACCAGCGCCTCGGATCTCGTTGCTGCGGCCTGCACCGTGAGCCGTACCTCCTGGCCGTTCAGAACCGGGGCGAGCTTCTTCTCGGGAGCGACGGTCATGAGGAAGCCCCGCCACTCCGGCCCGGTCGCGCCCGCGCCGTCCTGACCTGTGGCCGTCCCATCAGGGGTGCCGTCGGCCGGCTGTGCCTGCGCGACACGGTCCGCGACCGCGGCGACCTTGGCCGCCACCGTCTCACCGGACTCCTCGGAAAGGATCTCCACCTTCTGACCGGGCCGCACCAGGCTCTTCTGATGCGGCTGCAGATAGCCCTGGACGACCAGGTCGCCGGTGGAGGCGGTCAGTACCTTTCCCGTCACCTGTGAACCGACCTGGGCGGACACCGCGTCCACCCGCGCCGGGAAGCCGGGCATGAACACGACCTCGGACGCCGGCAGCATGGGGCCTGACTTCAGCCTGGCCTCCGCGAGCACACCGCGGGCCTTCACGAGATCCTCCTCGGCACGTTTGCGTTCCTGCCGGTCCGGATTCTCGTTCGCCGGGCGCTCGGCGCTCTTGTCGGCCGCGCCCGCCTCCCCGCCCCGCTCGCCCTCGTCCGCGGGCCGGCGGGCCGACCGGCGGACGTCCTCCAGGCGCCGTTCTGCGGCGGTCACCTCGTCCTGCGCGGAGGCGACCAGGGCTTCGCCGTCCGGCTCGGCCGGCTGCGGCGTGTATCCGATGCTCGCGTAGAAACCGGACAGCGCCCGCATGGTCCCCTGGCCGAACCGCCCCTTGCGGTCCGATCCGGTGGAGCGGCCGAGCTCGTTCAAGGCCCTCTGGAGCTGAGCCACGTCGTCCCCCGTGGCCCCGGGCTTCAGGTCCCGGTAGACGGGAAGCGTGCCCCGCAGCGCGAAGATCGGCCGACCGGAGACCTCCACCAGTACCCGGCCCGCCTGGAAAGTGCCCCCGGCCTTCACCCACAGCTTGGTGACGACCTGCTTACCGGCCCCGTCGGCGCCGGTTCCGGAAGGCGTCACGTCGACGGACTGCCGGGCGGTCACCTTCCCCCTGATGATGACGCTCTCTTCGAGGACCCGGCGTTCCACCGGCGCGGTCAGCACACTCGGCGGCGGTGCGGAGGTGTCCGCCGCCGCCTGGGCCGGCGACTTCACGACCTGTGCCGCGATCACCCCCGTACCGGACATGAGGACGGCACCGACTCCCACCACCACGACCCAGATCCGCTTCCCTCTGATCCCGGCCGAACGGCCCGCACTATTCGAGAGGTCGGATTCCGCTTTCCTCTCGGAGAACATGGTCTCCCCCTTCCCCCGGCATGATGGTCAATCCCTTCACTCATATCACAGCGAGGCAATCGCACACTCCGGGGAGAGGAAGCTCAAATCTAGCTCAAATAAGATGACGGATCGGCACGCTGCGTTGATAGGTTGATCACGCATCGACTGCACGGGGGGCGCATCGCAGCCATTCGGATGCAATGCGACAGGGGGACGTCCCGGGATGCACCGGCCGGGCATTCAGGACAAAGAATCACACCCCCTTTTTCTCTCCGCCACCTCACTGACCACGAGGAAGAGAAAGAGGAATCAATGTTCGCTCAGAACATCGCAGGAAAGATCGGCACCGTCGCAGCCGCCGGCGCCCTGGCGCTGGGTGTCGGCCTCATGGCCGCTCCGGCGGCCAGCGCCTCGACGGGCAACGGCTCCTGCAGCTCGACCGACCTGTGCGTCTACGACGCCACCCACTTCAACACGTCCAAGGGCTACTACGACCTGGGCACCCCCAACGACAAGAACTTCCACGGGAAGTACTGGTACCAGGGTGACCACGGCTACATCGGCGACGACATCAGCTCCGCCCGGGGCGGCGGCGGCACCTCCTGCCGCGGCTACTCGCTCTTCCCGCACGTCGACTTCAAGGGCATCCCGCTCAACATCCCCAAGGGCACCCAGCTGGGCACGCTCGTCTACCGCTACGGCCCCCAGGTCCAGCAGGTCGTGAACTACGACAACATCGCCTCCTCGTACTCCAAGTACGGCTGCTGAGAACTTCAGGTACAGGGGTGGGCGGCCCGGGCCGCCCACCCCTTCCGCGTAAGCAGGGAAGGCTAATAGCGTGCGCAGAAAACTCGCTCTTGCAGGATTGACGGCACTGGCACTGACCGGCTGCACAAGCTTCCAGGACCCGCAAGGGCCACCGAAGCCCACAGAGCCGAAAATCGCCGCCATACCGGCAATTCACGAGTTCAAAGCCAGTGCCGTGACGTCACCCATGGACGATTACTGGCCCAAGGAATCCGAGTACCTGGCGCTGCAGCAGGCAGAGGCAATCCTCGTCAATAAGTGCCTGAAAGACCTTGGCTACACAAAGAACCCGCAGCCCATCCCCCGAGCGGTCTCGTCCACCCAGGACTACTCCGAGATGGAGTTCCCGACCAAGGACGAAGCCGCCGCTCTCGGATACAAGAAGCCGGACAAGAGTACGACTGATATCGAGAACAGCCAGGGCGCCCAATGGGACATGCGCGCGGACAAGGTACAGCTCTCCCTCCTCAATGGAGAAACGACCTCGTTTGCCGGGAAGAAGGTCCCGGAAGGCGGCTGCACCAACCACGTGAACAGGGCCCTGACCGAAGGCGCCGAACCGCCGCGCACGGTGAAGTCCGACAACGGCCCGCCCCTGGAAGTGATCGACGGGCAGTCGATCACTCCGCTGAGCGCGGTGGAGTCCCTGCTCGGCCTGATCCAGTACGACGCCGCCGCCTACACCCTGCAGGACAGCCGGACGCAGGACATGCAGAAGAAGTGGTCCGGCTGCATGAAGGAAAGCGGATTCGACTACAAGACGCCGGGAGACGCCTCCGGTGACGAGCGCTGGGCGCGGAGTTCGCGAGCCACCGGCGAGGAGATCGCCACCGCGAAGGCCGACACCGAGTGCCGCCGGAAGGCGAACTACCTCGGCGTCATGCTCACGGTGCGGTCGGCTTACGAGAAGCAGATCATCGAGAACCGCGCCGAGGAACTCACCACGATGAAGAGCAACCTCAAGGTCTGGCTGCGCAACGCGCACGCAGCGCTCGGCAGGTGACCACCCGCACCCGCGGCAGGAGCCCGCTCCAGCTCAGCAGCAGCCGGCGACGCCCGGCAGGGTCCGCTTGTTGCGGGCCTCGCGGCTGCGCGCGGCCAGCTGGTCGTCGGCCGGGTAGCCGACCTCTTCGAGGGTGAGGCCGTGCGGGCGTACGACGTGGACGGCGGAGTCCCGCACGCCGGCGGCCAGCACCTTCCCCGGCCACTCCACCGGCCGGTGCCCGTCGCCGACGAAGAGGAGCGCGCCGACCAGCGAGCGGACCATGTTGTGGCAGAAGGCGTCGGCCTTGACCGTGGCCTCCATGATGCCGTCGGGCCGCCGCTCCCAGCGCAGCTCCTGGAGGGTGCGGATGGTGGTCGCGCCCTCGCGCTTCTTGCAGTACGCGGCGAAGTCGTGCTCGCCGATGAGCGCGGCCGCGGCCTCGTTCATGGCGTCCATGTCGAGCGTCCAGTCGTGCCACAGGACGTGCCCGCGCAGCAGCGGGTCGACGCCGCCGGGGTGGTCGGTGACCCGGTAGGCGTACCGCCGCCAGATCGCCGAGAAACGGGCGTTGAAGCCCGCGGGGGCCTCGGCGACGCTCCACACCCGCACGTCGTGCGGAAGCCGCCCCGCGAGCCGCCGCAGCAGCTTCTCGCGGTGCTCCTGCCACAGCCCCTCCGGCAGGTCCACGTGCGCGACCTGCCCGCGCGCGTGCACCCCGGCGTCGGTCCGGCCGGCGACGGTCAGCTCGTACGTCTCCGGGGACCGCGTCACGGTCTTCAGCGCGTCCTCGATCTCGCCCTGCACGGTCCGCTGCCCGCGGGCCTGCTTGGCCCACCCGGAGAAGTCCCGGCCGTCGTACGAAAGGTCGAGCCGCACCCGTACGAACCCGGGCTGCACGTCATCACTCACCAGAAAATCCTCTCAGACACACGGGAACGGGCCCGCACCCCAGGGGGTACGGGCCCGTCCGCGAGAAACGTCGCGGGAACGCTTACGCGTCCTTCGCCACATCCTCGGTCGCCTCGACGGCGGCGGCCTCGTCGGCCTCCTTGACGGCGCGCTTGGTGGCGGCCTCGGCCTCGGCGACGGTCGCCTTCTTGGCGATCTCGCCCTCGACCAGCTCGATCACGGCCATCGGGGCGTTGTCGCCACGACGGTTGCCGATCTTGGTGATACGGGTGTAACCACCCGGACGCTCCGAGTAGCGCGGGGCGATCTCGGTGAAGAGGGTGTGGACGATGCCCTTGTCGGTGATCGTCTGCAGCACCAGGCGACGGTTGTGGATGTCGCCCTTCTTCGCCTTGGTGATCAGGCGCTCGGCGACGGGACGCAGACGGCGGGCCTTGGCCTCGGTCGTCGTGATGCGGCCGTGCTCGAACAGCGACTTCGCCAGGTTGGCGAGGAGCAGCTTCTCGTGAGCGGCGGAACCGCCGAGGCGGGCACCCTTCGCGGGACGCGGCATGGTGTTTCTCCTTGTGATCTGCACCGGCCGTATGAGGTACCGGTGTCAGTATCCGAGCAGGCGGTTACCTGTCGGAGACCCCGCCCCGCAAGGGGCGCGGGGAACTGCGCGATCAGCCGAAGCGGACCCGCAGCAAAACTGCGACCGTCAGTACTGCTCGGTCTCGACGAACCCGGCGTCCGCGTCGTCGTCCGCGCCGAAGGCGTCCGCGGCGGCGGTCGGGTCGAATCCGGGCGGCGAGTCCTTCAGCGCGAGGCCCATACCGGCCAGCTTCGCCTTGACCTCGTCGATCGACTTCGCACCGAAGTTGCGGATGTCGAGCAGGTCGGCCTCGGAGCGCGCCACGAGCTCACCCACGGAGTGGATGCCCTCACGCTTGAGGCAGTTGTAGGAGCGGACCGTGAGCTCCAGCTCCTCGATCGGCAGCGCGAGGTCGGCGGCGAGGGCGGCGTCCGTCGGGGACGGGCCCATGTCGATGCCCTCGGCGTCGATGTTCAGCTCGCGGGCGAGACCGAACAGCTCGACCAGGGTCTTGCCGGCGGACGCCATGGCGTCGCGCGGGCGCATGGCCTGCTTGGTCTCGACGTCGACGATGAGCTTGTCGAAGTCGGTGCGCTGCTCGACTCGGGTCGCCTCGACCTTGTAGGTGACCTTGAGAACCGGCGAGTAGATGGAGTCGACCGGGATACGGCCGATCTCCTGGCCCACCTGCTTGTTCTGGACGGCGGAGACGTAGCCGCGACCGCGCTCGACGGTCAGCTCCATCTCCAGCTTGCCCTTGGCGTTCAGGGTCGCCAGGACGAGGTCGGGGTTGTGCACCTCGACACCGGCCGGGGGCGCGATGTCGGCGGCGGTGACCAGACCCGGGCCCTGCTTGCGCAGGTACATCACGACCGGCTCGTCGTGCTCCGAGGAGACGACCAGCTGCTTGATGTTGAGGAT
This sequence comes from Streptomyces sp. R302, assembly GCF_012927245.1. Lineage (GTDB taxonomy): Bacteria > Actinomycetota > Actinomycetes > Streptomycetales > Streptomycetaceae > Streptomyces. Next base: position 500,970 of record NZ_JABBGE010000003.1, on the reverse strand, counting down.
GAGGTCGGTGACATCCTCCTTGACGCCCGGCACGGTGGTGAACTCGTGCAGGACACCGTCGATCCGGATGCTGGTGACAGCGGCGCCCGGGATCGAGGAGAGGAGGGTGCGGCGGAGCGAGTTGCCGAGGGTGTAGCCGAAGCCTGGCTCCAGCGGCTCGATCACGAACCGGGAGCGGAACTCGTCGACGACCTCTTCGGTCAGCGACGGACGCTGAGCGATAAGCATGTGTGTTCCTTCAGTCGTGGACGCCCACTATTTGACGCCCGACGGGGGTCTTGCGGTACTGCGTACTGCAAGGGTACGGGCGGTACGCCCCCGGAAGGGGACGCACCGCCCGAAAGTCCTGCTCAAGCAGGCCGTGCGTCAGACGCGGCGGCGCTTGGGGGGACGGCAGCCGTTGTGCGGCGTGGGGGTGACGTCCTGGATCGAGCCGACCTCGAGGCCGGTGGCCTGGAGGGAGCGGATCGCGGTCTCACGGCCGGAGCCGGGACCCTTGACGAAGACGTCGACCTTGCGCATGCCGTGCTCCTGCGCGCGGCGGGCGGCCGACTCGGCGGCCATCTGCGCGGCGAAGGGGGTGGACTTGCGCGAGCCCTTGAAGCCGACGTGGCCGGCGGAGGCCCAGGAGATCACGTTGCCCGAGGGGTCCGTGATCGAGACGATCGTGTTGTTGAACGTGCTCTTGATGTGCGCGTGGCCGTGAGCGACGTTCTTCTTTTCCTTGCGGCGCACCTTCTTGGCAGCGCCCTGACGACCCTTGGGGGGCATCTATATCTCCTACGGGAGGTGGTCGGTCCTACAGCGAAGACCGTGTGGTCAAGCGTCCGCTGAGGACTACTTCTTGCCCGGCTTCTTCTTGCCGGCGATGGCGCGACGCGGGCCCTTGCGGGTACGAGCGTTCGTGCTGGTGCGCTGACCGCGGACGGGCAGGCCACGACGGTGGCGGAGGCCCTGGTAGCAGCCGATCTCGACCTTGCGGCGGATGTCGGCGGCGATCTCGCGGCGGAGGTCACCCTCGGTCTGGAGGTTGGCGTCCACGTACTCGCGGATCTTGACGAGGTCTTCCTCGGCAAGGTCGCGGACACGGGTGGACGGGTTCACGCCGGTCGCGGCGAGGATCTCCTCGGACCGGGTACGCCCGATGCCGAAGACGTAGGTGAGTGCGACCACCACACGCTTTTCGCGCGGGATGTCAACACCGGAAACGCGTGCCATTCAATGGCTCCTGTGTGCTCGGGGGTCTGCTGCAGAACCGTTCCCGGCTGCCGTATGAGGTACAGGTCGGGTCCCCGGCCCCCGCCGGAGGTGCCGTCAACCGCGCGGGGCGGTCGGACGGGCTCTGCGTATGTACGTATCGCTATGCGTCGCGCGAAGAACTGCGAAGTTGCAGGTCGGTCGGCGTGCGTCAGCCCTGGCGCTGCTTGTGGCGCAGGTTGTCGCAGATGACCATGACCCGGCCGTGACGGCGGATCACCTTGCACTTGTCGCAGATCTTCTTGACGCTCGGCTTGACCTTCATGGGATGTGAGGTTCTCCGGGTCAGTGCCACCACCCGCGCGCGGAGGCGGGGTGCGGGCAAGATCTACTTGTACCGGTAGACGATCCGGCCACGCGTCAGGTCGTACGGAGACAGCTCCACGACGACCCGGTCGTCCGGGAGGATTCGGATGTAGTGCATCCGCATCTTGCCGGAGATGTGCGCGAGGACCTTGTGACCGTTCTGGAGCTCCACCTTGAACATGGCGTTCGGCAGGGACTCGATCACGGTGCCCTCGATTTCGATGGCACCTTGCTTCTTGGCCACGCTTCGCCCTTCGAATCGGCTACCTTGATCGACTCTCACTCCCCGGTGCGGACACACGGGTACACGAGAGCCGACGCATCAGTCTACGTCAGGCCCCTGGAAAAGACGAATCCGGGGAGTTTGCCCAGCACTGAAGATCGATAAGCGGACCTGCGCCAGCGGGGCAGCCCTGCCTCACGCACCGCTCGCCGGCTCGGCGCCAGGGCGCCTCACAAGCCTCGCGACGCCGCGACGGCCTCCGACCGCCGAGACGGGACCCGCCCGGCGAGACGGGACCCGCCCGGCGACGACCGCTACGCCAGCGGGTCCGGCGCCGCCGACCCAACCCCTCCCGCACCGCTCGCGGGCTCGGCGCCGGGGCGCCTCACAAGCTTCGCGACGCTGCGGCGGCCTCCGACCGCCGAGACGGGACCCGCCCGGCGAGACGGGACCCGCCCGGCGACGACTGCTACGCCAGCGGGTCCGGCGCCGCCGTCACGCCCAGTTCCGCCAGCTTCGCCTTGCCGCCGTCGACCGCGGTGAGGACCAGGGGGCCCTCCTCGGTGAGGGCGACGCTGTGCTCCCAGTGGGAGGACCAGGTGCCGTCGGTGGAGACGACCGTCCAGTCGTCCGCGAGGACCTCGGTGTGTGGCGTGCCGAGGGAGACCATCGGCTCGATGGCCAGGCAGAAGCCGGGGACCAGCTTCGGGCCCTTGCCGCGCTTGCGGGAGACGTAGTTCAGCAGGTGCGGGTCCATGTGCATCTCGGTGCCGATGCCGTGGCCGCCGTAGTCCTCGACGATGCCGTACTTCCCCAGGCTGTGGTCGCCCACGGCCGGCCGCGGCTGGCGCTTGATGTACGACTCGATCGCCTTCGAGATGTCGACCAGGCGCGCGCCCACCCGCATCGCGGCGATGCCGGCCCACATCGACTCCTCGGTCACCCGGGAGAGCTCGACCAGCTCGGGGGCGTGACCGGTGCCGACGAAGGCGGTGTACGCCGCGTCGCCGTGCCAGCCGTCGACGATCGCGCCGGCGTCGATCGAGATGATGTCGCCGTCCTTGAGGACGGTCTTCTCGTCGGGGATGCCGTGGACCACGACCTCGTTGACCGAGGTGCAGATGGTCGCGGGGAAGCCGCCGTACCCGAGGAAGTTCGACTTCGCCCCGTGGTCGGCGATCACCTTGCGCGCGACCTCGTCCAGGTCCTTCGTCGTGGCGCCCGGCACGGCCGCCTCGCGCGTCGCCGCGTGGATGGCGGCGACGACCAGCCCCGCCTCGCGCATCTTCGCGATCTGCTCCGGGGTCTTGATCTGCACCATCGTGACGGGGGCCTTTCCAGGGGAGTACGGGGACAGAACAACGATACGGCCGCGGCGCCCGTGAGGGGCACCGCGGCCGTACCGCGTGAGCGTGGGGTTACTTCTTCAGCGCGTCCATCGCACGCGCGGTGACCTCGTCCACCTTGCCGAGCGCCGAGATCGTCACGACCAGGTTCTGCGCCCGGTAGTAGTCGATGATCGGCTCGGTCTGCGTGTGGTAGACCTCCAGGCGGGTGCGGACGGTCTCCTCGGAGTCGTCCGCGCGCTGGTAGAGCTCGCCGCCACAGGTGTCGCAGACGCCCGCGGTCTTGGGGGCGTTGTACTCGACGTGGAAGACGTGCGAGGAGTCGTTGCGGCAGATGCGGCGACCCGCGATCCGCTTCACGACCTCGTCCTCGGGGACCTCGAGGTCCAGAACCGCGTCCAGCTGCATGTCGTCGGCCTTCAGGACGACATCCAGGGCCTCGGCCTGGGCCACGTTGCGCGGGAACCCGTCGAGCAGGAAGCCGTTCGCGGCGTCCGCCTGCTCCATGCGGTCCTTGGCCATCCCGATGGTCACCTCGTCCGGGACGAGCTCGCCCCGGTCCATGTAACCCTTCGCCTCCAGGCCCAGCTCCGTGCCCTGCGAGATGTTGGCACGGAACAGGTCGCCGGTGGAGATGTGCGGGATGTCCAGGTTCTTGGCAAGGAACGCGGCCTGCGTTCCCTTGCCGGCCCCGGGCGGTCCGACGAGGACGATTCGCATCAGCGGAGGAACCCTTCGTAATTGCGCTGCTGGAGCTGGCTCTCGATCTGCTTCACGGTCTCCAGCCCGACACCCACGATGATGAGGATGCTCGTCCCACCGAAGGGGAAGTTGGCATTGGCACCGCCGAAGCCCGCCAACGCCATCGTCGGCACAAGAGCGATCAGACCCAAGTACAGCGAGCCCGGCCAAGTGATCCGGTTGAGCACGTAGCTCAGGTACTCGGCAGTAGGTCGACCAGCCCGGATACCCGGGATGAAGCCACCATACTTCTTCATGTTGTCCGCGACTTCCTCGGGGTTGAACGAGATCGCCACGTAGAAGAAGGCGAAGAACACGATCAGGAGGAAGTAAACGGCGACATGGAACGGTTTGCCGTCGACCATGTTGGCCTGGATCCACCGGGACCAGCTCGAATCCCCACCCGTGAACTGGGTCACGAGGAGCGGGATGTAGAGCAGCGAGGACGCGAAGATGACAGGAATCACACCTGCCTGGTTCACCTTCAACGGGATGTACGTGGACGTACCGCCGTACGACCTGCGGCCGATCATGCGCTTCGCGTACTGCACCGGGATACGGCGCTGGGCCTGCTCGACGAAGACCACCAGGGCCACCATCACGAAGCCGATGGCGATGACGGTGCCGAACTCGATCCAGCCCTGGGCGAGCTTGCCGCTCTCCTTGATGGCCCAGAGGGCGCCCGGGAAGCCGGCGGCGATCGAGATGAACATCAGGATCGACATGCCGTTGCCGATGCCGCGGTCGGTGATGAGCTCACCGAGCCACATGACGATGGCGGTGCCCGCGGTCATGGTGATGACCATGGTGGCGATGGTGAAGATCGACGGGTCCGGGACGACCTGGTCGGCGACGTTGCAGCCGCTGAAGAGAGCGCCGCTCTTGGCGGTGGCCACGAGGCCCGTGCCCTGCAGGACCGCGAGCGCGATCGTCAGGTAACGGGTGTACTGCGTGATCTTCGCCGTGCCGCTCTGGCCCTCCTTCTTGAGGGCTTCCAGTCGCGGGATCACGACGGTGAGCAGCTGCAGGATGATGCTCGCCGTGATGTACGGCATGATGCCGAGCGCGAAGATGGTGATCTGCAGCAGTGCGCCGCCACTGAACATGTTCACCAGGCCGAACAGGCTGTTGTTGCCCTCGCTCGCCTGGTCCACGCACATCTGGACGGCCTCGTAGCTGACGCCGGGAACGGGGATGTGGGCCCCGAGGCGGTACAGCACGATGATCGCCAGCGTGAAGAGCAGCTTCTTGCGCAGGTCGGGCGTCTTGAACGCCCGGGCGAAGCCGGTGAGCACGGTGCCTCCTGCGACCCCCGCGCTATGCGTCAGAGGTGACGGTTTTGTGATTCGACAATGACTGGGTGGATCGGTCCCGGCCCCGGCGGTCTATACCGCATGAGCATGGACGGTGCACGCCACCTTACCGGCGACCATGCCCCCCTAGGAACGACCAACCGGGGATGCCCCTTTTGAGAGGCATCCCCGGTCGGATGTTCAGGCCATCGAGTCGTCTCAGACGAGCTCGGTGACGGTGCCGCCGGCGGCGGCGATCTTCTCCTTGGCGGAGCCGGAGACGGCGTCGACCGTCACCTGCAGCGCCACGGAGACCTCGCCCTGGCCCAGGACCTTGACGAGCTGGTTCTTACGAACCGCACCCTTGGCGACCAGATCGGCCACCGTGACCTCGCCACCCTGCGGGTAGAGCGCGGCCAGCTTGTCCAGGTTCACGACCTGGTACTCGGTGCGGAACGGGTTCTTGAAGCCCTTGAGCTTCGGGAGACGCATGTGGAGGGGCATCTGGCCACCCTCGAAGCGCTCCGGAACCTGGTAACGGGCCTTGGTGCCCTTGGTACCACGACCGGCCGTCTTACCCTTCGACGCCTCACCACGACCCACACGGGTCTTGGCGGTCTTGGCGCCCGGGGCGGGACGGAGGTTGTGGATCTTGAGCGGGTTGTTCTCCGCCATGATCAGTCGACCTCCTCAACCGTCACGAGGTGGCGGACGGTGTGCACCATTCCGCGGAACTCGGGGCGGTCCTCCTTGACGACCACGTCGTTCAGGCGCTTGAGCCCGAGCGAACGCAGCGTGTCGCGGTGGTTCTGCTTGCTGCCGATGTACGACTTCGTCTGCGTGATCTTGAGGCGAGCCATTACGCACCCGCTCCCGCACGCGCACGAAGCAGAGCCGCGGGGGCGACGTCCTCGAGCGGCAGACCACGGCGAGCCGCGATCTCCTCGGGACGCTGCAGGCCCTTCAGGGCCTCCACGGTCGCGTGCACGATGTTGATCGCGTTGTCGGAGCCGAGCGACTTCGACAGGATGTCGTGAACGCCGGCGCACTCGAGAACGGCGCGCACCGGGCCACCGGCGATAACACCGGTACCGGGGGAAGCCGGCTTGAGCAGGACGACGCCCGCGGCCTTCTCGCCCTGGATCGGGTGAGGGATGGTGCCCTGGATACGGGGGACCTTGAAGAAGTGCTTCTTGGCCTCCTCAACACCCTTGGCGATGGCGGCCGGCACCTCCTTGGCCTTGCCGTAACCGACACCCACGGTGCCGTCACCGTCACCCACCACGACCAGCGCGGTGAAGGAGAAACGACGACCACCCTTGACAACCTTGGCGACGCGGTTGATCGCGACTACGCGCTCAACGTACGCGGTCTTCTCGGCGGCGGCAGCGCCACCGTCGCGGCCCTTCCGGTCCCGCCGCTCGCCGCCACCGGCACCGCTGCCGCGGCGCTGGGGTCCAGCCATTGGAATACCTCTCTCTGTTACGTCCGTTAGTCCCGGAACCGGGGCTTAGAACTTCAGCCCGGCTTCGCGGGCGGCGTCAGCCAGAGCGGCAATGCGCCCGGCGTACCTGTTGCCACCACGGTCGAACACGACGGCCTCGACACCGGCGGCCTTGGCGCGCTCGGCGACCAGGGCGCCGACCTGCTGGGCCTGCGAGGACTTGGAGCCCTCGCCACCGCGGACGGAAGCGTCCAGGTGGGACGCCGACGCCAGGGTGTGACCCTTGAGGTCGTCGATGACCTGCGCGGTGATACCGCGGTTCGAGCGCGTCACGACGAGGCGCGGACGCTCCGCCGTACCCGACACGTTCTTGCGGATGCGCAGGTGACGGCGCGCCTTCGCGGCGCGCTTGTAAGCGTCGCCCTTGGCGATCTTGACACCGTATGCCATGGCTTACTTACCAGCCTTTCCGACCTTGCGGCGGATGACCTCGCCCGCGTACTTGACGCCCTTGGCCTTGTACGGGTCGGGCTTCCGCAGCTTGCGGATGTTCGCGGCGACCTCGCCGACCTTCTGCTTGTCGATGCCCTCGACCGAGAACTTGGTCGGCGACTCGACCTTGAAGGAGATGCCCTCGGGCGCCTCCACCAGGATCGGGTGGCTGTAGCCGAGCTGGAACTCCAGGTTGGAGCCCTTCGCGGCCACGCGGTAACCGACACCGCTGATTTCGAGCGCCTTGACGTACCCCTGGGTCACACCGGTGATCATGTTGGCCACCAGCGTGCGGGACAGGCCGTGCAGGGCCTTGTTCTGACGCTCGTCGTTCGGACGGGTGACGTTCAGAACGTCGCCCTCGCCCTTAACGATCTCGATCGGCGCGGCGACGGTGTGGCTCAGGGTGCCCTTGGAACCCTTCACCGTGACCGTGCGGCCCTCGATGGTGACGTCCACGCCGGCGGGAACCGTGATGGGGAGCTTGCCGATTCGCGACATTGCTATTCCTCCGTTCCCGACTACCAGACGTAGGCGAGGACTTCCCCACCCACGCCCTTCTTCTGCGCCTGCTGGCCGGTCAGGAGACCGTGGGACGTGGAGATGATCGCCACGCCCAGGCCGCCGAGGACCTTCGGCAGGTTGGTGGACTTCGCGTAAACGCGGAGGCCCGGCTTCGAGATCCGCTTGATGCCCGCGATGGAGCGCTCACGGTTCGGACCGAACTTGAGCTCGACGACGAGGTTCTTGCCGACTTCGGCGTCCTCGACCTTCCAGCCGGTGATGAAACCCTCCTGCTGGAGGATTTCCGCGATGTGAGACTTGATCTTGCTGTGCGGCATCGTCACGGAGTCGTGGTACGCCGAGTTCGCGTTACGCAGACGCGTGAGCATGTCTGCGATCGGATCAGTCATGGTCATGAATTGGCCTTCGGCCTCTCTCGCCGGGGTTTCCTGGTGCACCATCCCTCTCCCCGATCCGAGACGGGGCGGGTGCGGTGCGGTGGACCTACGGCGTAGTAAGTCGTAAGGGCGGCGGACGCCCAACCCCACTAGCCTAAGCCATGCGGGGGTGGGAGTCCGCCATCCCAATGCTTACCGAGAGACTCCGGTCATTCACCAACGCCCAATGGGCGAAGGGGAATTACCAGGAGCTCTTGGTCACGCCCGGCAGCTCGCCACGGTGAGCCATCTCACGAAGGCACACGCGGCAGAGGCCGAACTTGCGGTACACGGAGTGGGGGCGGCCGCAACGCTGGCAGCGGGTGTACGCACGCACACCGAACTTGGGCTTGCGGGCAGCCTTCGCGATCAGAGCCTTCTTCGCCATCTCGCTTACGCCTCCTTGAACGGGAAGCCGAGGTGACGGAGAAGCGCGCGGCCCTCGTCGTCGTTGGTCGCCGTGGTGACCACGGTGATGTCCATACCCCGGGTACGGTCGATCTTGTCCTGGTCGATCTCGTGGAACATGACCTGCTCCGTGAGACCGAAGGTGTAGTTGCCACGGCCGTCGAACTGCTTCGGGGACAGGCCGCGGAAGTCGCGGATGCGCGGCAGCGCGAGCGACAGGGTGCGGTCCAGGAACTCCCACATGCGGTCGCCACGGAGCGTGACGTGGGCACCGATCGGCTGACCCTCACGCAGCTTGAACTGCGCGATGGACTTGCGGGCCTTGGTGACGGCCGGCTTCTGACCGGTGATCGTGGTGAGGTCGCGGATCGCGCCCTCGATCAGCTTCGAGTCACGGGCGGCGTCGCCGACACCCATGTTGACCACGATCTTCACGAGGCCGGGGATCTGCATGACGTTCTCGTACTTGAACTCGTCACGCAGCTTGCCCGCGATCTCCTCGCGGTACTTCGTCTTGAGACGCGGAGTGGTGGTAGCCATCAGATGTCCTCACCCGTCCGCTTGGCAACGCGGATCTTGTTGCCCTCGTCGTCGAAGCGGAAACCGACACGCGTGACGACCTTCTTGCCGTCCTTCTCCACGACCAGCTGGACGTTGGAGACGTGGACCGGAGCCTCGGTCGTCACGATGCCGCCGGCCTGGTTCGGGCCGGCCTTGGTGTGCTTCTTGACCCGGTTGACACCCTCGACGAGGACGCGGGACTCGGCGGGGTAGGCCGCGATGACCTTGCCCTGCTTGCCCTTGTCCTTACCGGTGATGACCTGGACCAGGTCGCCCTTCTTGATCTTCATGCTTACAGCACCTCCGGCGCGAGCGAGATGATCTTCATGAACTTCTTCTCGCGCAGCTCACGGCCGACCGGGCCGAAGATACGGGTGCCACGAGGGTCGCCGTCGTTCTTGAGAATGACAGCGGCGTTCTCGTCGAAGCGGATGTACGAGCCGTCCTGGCGGCGGCGCTCCTTGACGGTGCGAACGATGACCGCCTTGACGACGTCACCCTTCTTCACGTTGCCACCGGGGATCGCGTCCTTGACGGTGGCGACGATGACGTCACCGATGCCCGCGTAGCGGCGACCCGAGCCACCGAGAACACGGATGCAAAGGATCTCCTTGGCACCAGTGTTGTCGGCGACGCGAAGTCGCGACTCCTGCTGGATCACGTCTATCTCCTGATTGTCTGCCGGTTCCCGGCGGGGGCCGCTGGTCGCGACCCCCGCCGAGCCTGGCGGAACTGACCTGAGGGAAACCCCTCAGGTGATTACTTGGCCTTCTCGAGGATCTCGACGACGCGCCAGTGCTTCGTCGACGACAGCTTCCGGGTCTCCATCAGGAGGACGCGGTCGCCGATGCCGGCAGCGTTCTGCTCGTCGTGAGCCTTGAGCTTGTTCGTACGGCGGATGACCTTGCCGTACAGCGCGTGCTTCACGCGGTCCTCGACGGCGACGACGACGGTCTTGTCCATCTTGTCGCTGACGACCAGGCCCTCGCGGACCTTGCGGGCGTTGCGCTCGGTCTTCTCAGTCACGTTGTTCTCGCTCATCAGGCGTTCTCCACCGTCTCAATGCCGAGCTCACGCTCTCGCATGAGGGTGTAGATCCGGGCGATGTCCTTACGGACCGCCCGAAGACGGCCGTGGTTCTCGAGCTGGCCCGTCGCCGCCTGGAAGCGGAGGTTGAACAGCTCTTCCTTGGCCTCGCGGAGCTTGGCGACAAGCTCCTCGTTGCCCAGCTCGCGCAGCTCGGACGCCTTGGTACCGGCCGACATCACAGCTCACCTGCCTCGCGCTTAACGATCTTGCACTTCATCGGCAGCTTGTGAGCCGCACGAGTCAGAGCCTCACGCGCGATCTTCTCGTTCGGGTAGGACAGCTCGAACATCACCCGACCGGGCTTGACGTTCGCGATCCACCACTCCGGCGAACCCTTACCGGAACCCATGCGGGTCTCGGCAGGCTTCTTCGTGAGCGGACGGTCCGGGTAGATGTTGATCCAGACCTTGCCGCCACGCTTGATGTGGCGGGTCATCGCGATACGCGCGGCCTCGATCTGGCGGTTGGTCACGTAGGCCGGGGTGAGGGCCTGAATGCCGTACTCGCCGAACGCAACCTGCGTGCCACCCTTGGACATGCCGTCGCGCTTCGGGTGGTGCTGCTTGCGGTGCTTGACCCTACGGGGGATCAGCATTTCGGTCAGGCCTCCGTTCCGGTGCTCTCAGCAGCCGGAGCGGCGGCGGCCTCGGCCTTGGGGGCCTCGGCAGCGGGAGCCTGCTGCGGCTTGCGACCGCGACCGCCACGCTCGCCACCGCGGCCACCGCGGCCGGCCGGGCGGTCAGCGCCGCCACGGGCCGGGCGGTTGCCCGCACGGGCAGCAGCGTTCTCGGCGCGGACCTCGGCGATGTTCTTGACGTCGCCCTTGTAGATCCAGACCTTCACGCCGATGCGGCCGAAGGTCGTCTTGGCCTCGAAGAAGCCGTACTCGACGTTCGCGCGGAGCGTGTGCAGCGGCACACGACCCTCGCGGTAGAACTCCGAGCGGGACATCTCGGCGCCGCCGAGACGGCCACCACACTGGATCTTGATGCCCTTGGCGCCGGCCTTCATGGCGGACTGCATGCTCTTGCGCATGGCCCGACGGAAGGAGACGCGGGAGGAGAGCTGCTCGGCGACGGCCTGGGCCACGAGCTGAGCGTCGACCTCGGGGTTCTTGACCTCGAGGATGTTCAGCTGGACCTGCTTGCCGGTCAGCTTCTCCAGCTGGCCGCGGATCTTGTCGGCCTCGGCGCCACGGCGACCGATGACAATGCCCGGGCGAGCGGTGTGGATGTCCACGCGGACGCGGTCGCGGGTGCGCTCGATCTCAACCTTCGAGATGCCGGCGCGCTCCATGCCGGACGTCAGCATCCGACGGATGGCGACGTCTTCCTTGACGTAGTCCTTGTACAGCTTGTCGGCGTACCAGCGGGACTTGAAGTCCGTGGTGATGCCGAGCCGGAACCCATGCGGGTTAACCTTCTGGCCCATTACCGGGTTCCTTCCTTGCTGCTGACGACCACGGTGATGTGGCTGGTCCGCTTGCGGATCCGGTAGGCACGGCCCTGGGCACGCGGACGGAACCGCTTCAGGGTCGGACCCTCGTCGACGAACGCCTCGCTGATGAACAGCGAAGAGGCGTCCGTGTGGTCGTAGTTGTGCGCGGCGTTGGCGATGGCGCTGTCGAGCACCTTGCCGACCGGCACGGAGGCTGCCTGCGGAGCGAATCGCAGAACAGCCTGAGCCTCCGTGGCATCCATGCCACGGATCAGGTCCACCACGCGGCGGGCCTTCATGGGCGTGACGCGGATGTACCGCGCCTGGGCCCTGGCTTCCATGGTTGTCCCTCTCAGTTACTTACGTGTCTGAATGCGATCCGCTACTAGCGGCGCTTCGACTTCCGGTCTTCCTTGACGTGACCCCGGAAGGTGCGCGTCGGCGAGAACTCGCCGAGCTTGTGCCCGACCATCGACTCGGTGACGAACACCGGGACGTGGGTCTTGCCGTTGTGCACCGCGATCGTGTGCCCGAGCATCGCCGGGATGATCATGGAGCGACGGGACCAGGTCTTGATGACGTTCTTGGTACCGGCCTCGTTCTGAGCGTCCACCTTCTTGATGAGGTGGCCGTCGACGAAGGGTCCCTTCTTGAGACTGCGCGGCATCTAAACCCGCTCCTAGCGCTTCTTGTTCGTCTTGCGGCGGCGGACGATGTACTTGTTCGAAGCCTTCTTCGGCGAACGAGTACGACCCTCCTTCTGACCCCACGGGGAGACCGGGTGGCGACCACCGGAGGTCTTGCCCTCACCACCACCGTGCGGGTGGTCAACCGGGTTCATCGCCACACCGCGAACGGTCGGGCGGACGCCCAGCCAGCGCTTGCGGCCGGCCTTGCCCCAGTTGATGTTCGACTGCTCGGCGTTGCCGACCTCGCCGATGGTGGCACGGCAGCGGGCGTCGACGAGACGGATCTCGCCGGACGGCATGCGGAGGTGGGCCATGGTGCCCTCCTTCGCGAGCAGCTGCACGGAGGCACCCGCGGAGCGGGCGAACTTGGCGCCACCGCCGGGACGGAGCTCGATCGCGTGGATCGTGGTACCGACCGGGATGTTGCGGAGGGCCAGGTTGTTGCCGGGCTTGATGTCCGCGCCCGGGCCGTTCTCGACGCGGTCACCCTGCGTCAGACCCTTGGGAGCGATGATGTAGCGCTTCTCGCCGTCCGCGTAGTGGAGCAGCGCGATGCGCGCGGTGCGGTTGGGGTCGTACTCGATGTGAGCGACCTTGGCCGGCACGCCGTCCTTGTCGTGACGACGGAAGTCGATCACGCGGTAGGCACGCTTGTGGCCACCGCCCTGGTGACGGACGGTCACACGACCGGTGTTGTTACGGCCGCCCTTGCTGTGCAGGGGGCGGACCAGCGACTTCTCCGGCGTGGACCGCGTGATCTCGACGAAGTCGGCTACGGAGGAGCCACGACGGCCCGGCGTAGTCGGCTTGTACTTGCGGATACCCATTTCTCAGTCCTCGTCCGATATCGGACGACTCGACCGCCGTCAGGCGGTCGGGCCGCCGAAGATGTCGATTCGGTTGCCCTCAGCAAGGGTCACGATGGCGCGCTTGGTGTTGGCGCGCTTGCCGAAACCGGTGCGGGTGCGCTTGCGCTTGCCCTGGCGGTTGATCGTGTTGACCCCGGTGACCTTGACCGAGAAGACCGCCTCGACGGCCTGCTTGATCTGGGTCTTGTTGGAGCCGGGCGCGACGATGAACGTGTACTTGTTCTCGTCGAGCAGGGCGTAGCTCTTCTCGGAGACGACCGGCTTGACGAGGACGTCGCGCGGGTCCGTGAAGGTCTTGCTGGTGATCTCGGCCATCAGGCTTCGTTCCCCTCGTTGTCGTCGGCCTTGGGGCCAGACACGAAGGACTCGAGGGCGGCCTGGGTGAAGACCACGTCGTCGGATCGCATCACGTCGTACGTGTTCAGCTGGCCCGGCTCCAGGATGTGCACCTGGGGCAGGTTGCGGGCGGACAGCCACGCGGCCTCGTCGGAACGCTCGACGACCAGGAGCAGGTTCTTGCGCTCCGAGATCTTGCCGAACAGCGTCTTGGCGGCCTTGGTGGAGATGCCACCCTCGACCACGCCGGAGACGACGTGGATGCGGGAGTGGTTCGCCCGGTCGGAGAGGGCACCGCGGAGGGCGGCGGCCTTCATCTTCTTCGGGGTCCGCTGCGAGTAGTCACGCGGCACGGGACCGTGCACGACGCCACCACCGGCGAACTGCGGGGCGCGGGTCGAACCCTGACGGGCGCGGCCGGTGCCCTTCTGGCGGTAGGGCTTCTTGCCACCACCACGGACCTCGCCACGCGTCTTGGTCTTGTGCGTGCCCTGACGGGCCGCGGCCAGCTGCGCGACGACGACCTGGTGGATCAGCGGGATGCTGACCTTGGCCTCGAAGATCTCGGCCGGGAGCTCGACGGTCCCGGTCTTGTCGCCCGCGGGCGACAGAATGTCAATGGTGCTCATATCCTCAGGCCCCCTTGGCCGCGGTGCGGACCAGGACGAGGCCGCCGTTCGGACCAGGAACCGCGCCCTTGATGAGCAGCAGGCCCTTCTCCGCGTCAACGGCGTGAACGGTCAGGTTCTGGGTGGTCACGCGCTCGTTGCCCATGCGGCCGGCCATGCGCATGCCCTTGAAGACACGGCCCGGGGTGGCGCAGCCACCGATCGAACCGGGCTTGCGGTGCACGCGGTGGGCACCGTGGGAGGCCTTGCCACCACGGAAGTTGTGGCGCTTCATGACACCGGCGAAGCCCTTGCCCTTGCTCTTGCCGGTCACGTCGACCTTGATGCCCGCCTCGAAGACCTCGGCGGTGATCTCCTGGCCGAGGGTGTACTCGCTGGCGTCAGCGGTACGCAGCTCGACGAGGTGACGGCGCGGGGTGACGTCGGCCTTGGCGAAGTGGCCCTTGAGGGGCTTGTTCACCTTGCGCGGGTCGATCTCGCCGAAGGCGATCTGGACCGACTCGTAGCCGTCGACGTCGTTCGTACGCACCTGGGTCACGACATTGGGGCCGGCCTTGACGACGGTCACCGGGACGACCCGGTTGTTCTCGTCCCAGACCTGCGTCATGCCGAGCTTCTCGCCCAGGATGCCCTTGATGTTCTTAGCCATCTCGCGCGTCACCTCAGAGCTTGATCTCGATGTCGACGCCAGCCGGGAGGTCGAGACGCATCAGCGAGTCAACCGTCTTCGGCGTGGGGTCGAGGATGTCGATGAGGCGCTTGTGCGTGCGCATCTCGAAGTGCTCGCGCGAGTCCTTGTACTTGTGCGGCGACTTGATGACGCAGTACACGTTCTTCTCAGTGGGCAGCGGCACCGGGCCCGCGACCGACGCACCAGTGCGGGTCACCGTCTCGACGATCTTCTTCGCCGAGGAGTCGATGACCTCGTGGTCGTAGGCCTTGAGCCGGATGCGGATCTTCTGTCCCGCCATGGCTACTTCGTAGTCCTGTCTCTTTGTTAACGCCCTGGAACCCGGTCGGTTCGCGTTCTTCCTCCGACCCACGCGGTCGGGCGTGTCGCACTCCCTCTACGAAGAACTCCCGAAGGATTTCCCAACCAAGGGGGTGCGGGCCGAAGACCGCGGTGCGGGGGTGAACACCCACCGGACGCCTGGCTGGTACCCCGCTGACACTTCCCGGAAGATTCCCGTACGTCCGCCCCAAAAGGAGCGACGAGTACTGTGGGACTCGCTTCCGGTCCTCCCGGCGGGAGGCGCGCAGCATCGGCACTCAACCGAGCAACCCCGCTAGTCTGCCATACGGCCCCTGCGGGCCGCCAATCGGGGTCGAAGACTGTACCCCACGTCACGTACGGGTACACGCAGGGGGCGCGCGGGGTCCGGGACGCGCCGACTTCACCCTCCGGGGTGGTCATATCCCAAAGGCATATTCCGAATCGTGTCGGCGGTCGTACGTTGCGCCCCATGGTCACTTCCTCCCACGAAGCGTCCCACCGGATCTTCCAGGACCGCCCGGAGCTCCTCTCCCCCGTCTTCCGGGTCCTGGGGCTACGGCTGCCGCCGAAGGCCGCGGTCGAGGTGCTGACGCCTTCGCCCCAGGTCGACAGCGTGCTGCGGATCAGCCCCTCCGAGGGGCCCGGCTTCCTGCTCGCGATCGAGACCCGCGTCCGGCGCGATCCGGAGCAGGCGTCGGGCTGGACGCATCACCTCGCCCACCTCAGAGCCAAGTACGACGTCCCCGCCCTGCTGCTCGTCGTCTGCCAGGACCGGGCGACCGCCCGGTGGGCCACCGGCCCGTTCCTCACGGGCATCGACGGCTGGACGGCGCTGCGGACGCACCCACTCGTCCTCGGGCCCGACAACGTGCCCGTCATCACGGACCCGGAGGAGGCGGGACGGAACCTCGCCATGGCCGCCTTCTCCGCCATGACCCACGGCCACGACCAGGACCTCTCCACCATGCTGGAGGCACTGGCACAGGCCCTGTCGACGGCCGAGCCGGACTCGGTCGCGTACTACTCGGAACTGCTGGAGATCGGCCTGGGCGACACCCCGGCCAGGAACACCTGGAGGCACCTGATGCGGCACGTGGGCAGCTTCTTCCCCGGGCGGGGCACGCTCGTCGAGGAGACCTTCCTGGAGGGCCAGGCCAAGGGCCAGGCCAAGGGCCAGGCCCAGGCCGTGCTCCGCGTCCTGCGGGCGCGCGGGATCGACGTTCCCGAGGCCGTCGCCGAGCGGGTCACCGCCGTGACCGACCCCGACGAGCTCGACCTCCTCCTCGACCGCGCGGTCACCGCCGCCTCCGCCGAGGAGCTGTTCGACGCCGAGTAGGCGGTACGAGCCTCAGCCCAGCCCCCGGGCCCGCTCCGTCAGGTGGCGGCGCTCCGGGGCGCTGGACGTGCGGCGGGCCGCCTCGCGGTACGCCTCCGCCGCCGCGGCCCGGTCACCGGTGAGCTCAAGGAGGTGCGCGCGGGTCGCCAGGAGCCGGTGGTGGCGGGCGAGGCGCTTGTCGGCGGCGAGGGTGTCGAGGAGGGCGAGCCCGGCCCCGGGTCCCTGGACCATGGCGACCGCGACCGCCCGGTTCAGGGTGACCATGGGGTTCGGGGCCGCGTGCTCCAGGAGTTCGTACAGGGCGAGGATCTGCGGCCAGTCGGTCGCGTCCGCGGACTCCGCCTCGTCGTGGACGGCCGCGATCGCCGCCTGGAGCTGGTACGGGCCCACCCGGCCCAGCGGAAGGGTGCGGCTGATCAGGGCGACGCCCTCGGCCACCAGGCCCGCGTCCCAGCGGGTCCGGTCCTGCTCGGCCAGCGGCACGAGCTCGCCGTGCGGGCCGGTACGCGCCGGGCGGCGGGCGTCGGTCAGCAGCATGAGGGCCAGCAGGCCGGCGGTCTCGGCGTCGTCCGGGACGAGCCGGCACAGCAGCCGCGCGAGCCGGATCGCCTCCGTCGACAGCTCGGGCGCGGTCAGCTCCTCCCCGCCGCTCGCCGTGTACCCCTCGTTGAAGACGAGGTACAGCACGTGCCGGACCTCGGCGAGCCGGGCGGTGCGGTCCTCCCCCTCCGGCAGGGCGAGCGCGTCCCCCGCGGCCCGTACGGTCTGCTTGGCGCGACTGATCCGCTGCGCCATCGTCGCCTCCGGCACGAGGAACGCGGCGGCGATCTGCGCGGTGGTGAGACCGCCGACCGCGCGCAGGGTGAGCGCGATCCGGCTGGACGGCGACAGGTCCCGGTGGCAGCAGAGGAAGAGCAGCGCGAGCGAGTCGTCCGCGGCCCCCTCCCCCGCCTCGTCGGCGGCGGGCGCGAGCAGCTCCGCCGCCGGGGTGGCCAGGGCCACGGTGTCCTCGCGCCGCCGGCGGGCGACCTCGCTGCGCACCTGGTCGACGTACTTCCGCTGGGCGACGGTCAGCAGCCACGCCCCCGGCCGCTCCGGCACCCCCTGCCCCGGCCACTGCCGCGCCGCCGCGATCAACGCCTCCTGGACGGCGTCCTCACACCCGTAGAAGTCCCCGTGCCGACGGACGAGCGCGCCGAGGACGCGCGGGGCACACGCCCGCAGCACGTCCTCGACGCCGGCCTGCTCCGTGCTCACAGATCCGCCGCGGACTCGTGGAGGATCGGCCAGAGCTCTACCGGGTCGGTGTCCGCGAAGGGCATGTCGGCGGCGATCTGCTGGGCGCGTTCCAGGGAGTCGCAGTCGAGGAGGTAGAAGCTGGCCAGGTACTCCTTGGTCTCCAGGTAGGGGCCGTCGGTGACCGTCGGGGCGCCGGCCTCGCGGCGGATCAGCTGGGCGGCCGCGGCGTCGGCGAGGCCGTAGGCGCCGAGGAGTTCGCCGGTCTCGCGGTAGCGGCGGTTGAAGGCCTCCTGGCGGGCGATCGCCTCGGGCCAGGCCTCGGCCGGGAAGGAGTCCCACTTGGCCTGGTTGCCGTAGATCATCGCGACGTACTTCATGGTGGGTGTCCTCCCCGTACCCGCGCGCCCCTGTGACGCGCTGTCACCCTACGGTCGGAGCCGCCGCGCCGGTCTCGACAACGCCCCGGAGAAATCTTCGGAGAAGGTCTCCCCGGGCGCGCGCATCAGATCACGCCCTGCGCGACCGCCGGGGGTGCCGTAGCGGTCGGCGGTCTCGACGCGGGTGCGGTGGAAGTCCGTCATGACGGCCTCCGGCTCCTCGACGCGGGCCGCGGACCAGGACGTACGGGAGTGGTTCTGGTTCTGGGCCGTCTCCAGGGCGACGGCCTTGGCGCCGTCGCGGATCAGGGCCGCCGCGTCGGACCCGTTCCGTTCGTTCTGGGTGGCGGAGGGGAGGGGTCACGTCGGCGGGGACCTCCCGGCCCCGGCCGCCGGGGACGAAGCGGGCGGAGGCGCCGCGCCGTTCGGCGTCGTCGGCGGCCCGGCCGCGTTCGGCCTCCTTGATCTGCTTCAGGAGGGCCAGGTCGGTGCCCTCGTCGTCGTGGACGTGACCGCCGGAGTCGGAGACGACCGCGGTCCGGCCCTCCGGGTCCTCGCCGCGCTCGCGCAGCATCGCCGTGGCGAAGAGCACGCTGCCGTGACCCGTCGCCTCCGGCCGGATCGCGGAGCCGCCCCGGCCGGTGCCCTTGCCGGTGAGGACGCCGGCCTCCCAGCGGTCGGTGATCGGCCGGTACCGGCCGAAGGGGCAGCCGATCTCCCGGCCGGCGATGACGGCCAGTTCCTCGGCGCGTTCGCGGGCGGCCTCCAGGGTGGCGCGCGCCCTGGCCTCGGCCGCGGCCCGTACCCCTTCCGCGTACGCCCCGGCCGCCTCCCCGGCCTCCCGGGCCGCCACGCCCGCCGCCTCCGCGACGGCCCGGGAGGCGTGCGCGGCGGCGGGCAACCCGGGCCCCGCGCCGCCCGTCTTGCCAGGGACCGACCTTGGGGGAAGGGCCATCCGCCGTGCACCGACCGTCCCGCCGTACGCTCCTGGCCGCCGCCGTGACCACGGCGCTCGCCGCGGGCTGCTCCGTGCCCGCGGCCCCGCGCCGGACCTCCCCGGCCGCGGACCCCGCGCCGGGCAAGCCGTTCGCCGGCGGGGAGCCGCGCCGCGCGCTGCTGCTCCAGATCGTGGCCCACCCGGACGACGACCTGTACTTCATGAACCCGGACGCGCAGCGGCTGCTCGACGCCGGGGTGCCGCTGGTCTCCGTCTACGTGACGGCCGGCGAGCACACCGGCGTCAACCGCGTCGAGGGCATGCCGAGGACCCCGCCGGACCGGGCCGCGTACTCCTCCGCCCGCCGCCAGGGCCTGCGGCAGAGCTACGCCCGCGCCCTCGGCCTGCCGCTCTTCACCCCCTGGCGCCGCGAGGCGCTGGCCCTCGGCGGCGGCCGGACGGCCGAGCGGGCGGTGCTCGCGCACGGCGGGCGCCGGGTCGAGCTGGTCCACCTCGACCTGCCGATGCACACCCCGCGCCGGTACATGGCGCTGCCGGCGCTGTGGGAGGACCGGGCCCTGGAGCTGTCCGCGCACCGCTCGGCGGGCTCGCCGGTCGCGCGCCCGGGGACGTACGACCACGAGGGCCTGGTCGCGGCGCTGACCGGGCTGCTGCGGCGCTACCGGCCCACCGTGGTGCACACCCTCGACCCGGACCCGGACGTCCAGCCGAGCCCCGAGGCGGTCCGCCGCCGGGACTCCGAGCAGCCGGGCTACTCGGACCACGGGGACCACACGGCGGCGGCCTGTTTCGCCTGGTCGGCGCTGGTGCGCTGGGTGGCGGAGGAGATACGGGACGGGGCCCCGGTCCCGCTCTTCACGGCGGCCGCCTTCCGCGGCTACTACAACCGCCACTGGCCCAAGAACCTGCCGCCCGCCGTGCTGGCGGGGAAGGCGGCCCGCCTGGTGCCGTACGGCGGCGACCCGTCCTGGGAGTGCGGCAATCCGTCGGGGTGCGGCGACTACGGCGTCGGCGGCGACCGGCCGCTGACCAACCGCAAGGGCTGGGTCCGCTCCACCCACCGCCGCTGGCCGGGCCCGGGCCTCGCGCTCGCCGCGGAGCCGGACGGGCGGCTCGCCGCGTACGGGGTCCTCGGGCTGCGCGCGGTGCGGTGGCGGGAGTCCGCGCCCGGGGTGTGGGGCGGTCCCGAGGACCTGGGCGGCGGCCCGCTGGCGCCGGGCCTCGGTTCGGCGGTGCTGCCGGACGGGCGGGTGCTGCTCCTCGGGGTGCGGTTCGCGGCCCTGGAGGGGCACGGCGGCCCGAACCGGCGGGAGGTGGTCGTCCTGGAGCAGCGCTCCCCCGGCGGCCCGTTCCTCGCCTGGCGCGGTCTCGGCACCCCGGACCTGGGGGCGGACCGCAGCCGCCGGCTCGGCGCGCCGGTGGCGGTGGCGGATCCGGACGGCCGGGTGCGGCTGTACGTGCGGAACGCGGCGCGGGGCGTCGCCGAGCGGGTCCGCGAGCCGGACGGTTCCTGGGGGCCGTGGCGGACGCTTCCGGGTGACGCCGTCGTGCAGGACGGTTTCGCCGTCTCGACGGACCCGGACGGGCGAACGCATCTGTACGCGGCGGGGCCGGAGGCCGTACGCCACTGGGTGGACGGCCGGGAGGCGCCGGGCGCGCTGCCGCTGTCGGGTTCGACGGTGGCGAGCGCGGCCGGCGGGCTCTACCACCGGCCGCCGGCCTCGGCGCGGCTGCTCGGCCCGGACGGCGGGGACGCGGGCCTGGACGGCTACGGGGAGGTGCGGGCGGCGCGCTCGGCGGCGCTCGGCACGGTGCTGCTCGGCACGGACGCCGAGGGCCGGGTGTGCGTCCGGGCCGGCGGGCGGCTGCGTACCCGGAGGGAGGAGCCCGCGGCGGTGGCGGCCGCGCTGCACCTGGGCGCCGGCGGGGTGACGGTGGTGGGGCTCGGCCCGGACGGCCGGCCCTGGTCCTGGCGGCCGTAGGAGGTCGCCGTGCGAACGGCGCCAGGAAAGTGTCGCCGGGAACGTGTCGCCGGGAACGCGAGAAGGCCCCGCACCTTCCGGTGCGGGGCCTTCCCTCACTGCTAGCAGCTCGTACGAGCTACCAGGTCAGTTCAAGATCAGGCAGTGATCTTGACGACCTGGCCGGCGCCGACGGTCCGGCCACCCTCACGGATGGCGAACTTGAGGCCCTCCTCCATGGCGACGGGCTGGATCAGCTCGACGGACATGGAGGTGTTGTCGCCCGGCATGACCATCTCGGTGCCCTCGGGGAGGGTCACGACGCCGGTCACGTCCGTGGTACGGAAGTAGAACTGCGGGCGGTAGTTGTTGAAGAACGGGGTGTGACGGCCACCCTCGTCCTTCGACAGGATGTAGGCCTGGGCCTCGAACTTGGTGTGCGGCGTGACCGAACCCGGCTTGATGATGACCTGGCCGCGCTCGACGTCCTCGCGCTTGATGCCACGGAGGAGCAGACCGACGTTCTCACCGGCCTGGCCCTCGTCGAGCAGCTTGCGGAACATCTCGATGCCGGTGACCGTGGTGGTGGTCTTCTCGGTCTTGATGCCGATGATGTCGACGGTCTCGTTGACCTTGAGGACACCACGCTCGATACGACCGGTGACGACGGTGCCACGACCGGTGATCGTGAAGACGTCCTCGATCGGCATCAGGAACGGCTTGTCGACGTCACGCTCGGGCTGCGGGATGGACTCGTCCACGGCCTTCATGAGGCCGAGGAGCTTCTCGCCCCACTCCTTGTCGCCCTCGAGGGCCTTGAGCGCCGAGACACGGACGACCGGAAGGTCGTCGCCCGGGAACTCGTACTCGGAGAGGAGCTCACGGACCTCGAGCTCGACGAGCTCCAGGATCTCCTCGTCGTCCACCATGTCGGCCTTGTTCAGGGCGACGACGATGTACGGAACGCCGACCTGGCGGGCCAGGAGCACGTGCTCCTTGGTCTGCGGCATCGGGCCGTCGGTGGCGGCGACCACGAGGATGGCGCCGTCCATCTGCGCGGCACCCGTGATCATGTTCTTGATGTAGTCCGCGTGACCGGGGCAGTCGACGTGGGCGTAGTGACGCGACTCGGTCTGGTACTCGACGTGCGCGATCGAGATCGTGATACCGCGCTGGCGCTCCTCGGGAGCCTTGTCGATCTGGTCGAAGGCCGAGGCCTCGTTGAGCTCCGGGTACGCGTCGTGCAGCACCTTGGTAATGGCGGCCGTGAGGGTCGTCTTACCGTGGTCGATGTGACCGATGGTGCCGATGTTGACGTGCGGCTTAGTCCGCTCGAACTTCGCCTTCGCCACTGGGGTCCTCCTGTGGAGTGGTTCTGAACGCCTTGCTTCATCGGCGCCAGGTGATCTTTGCTGGGGTGCCGCCCGGCAGGGGGTATCCCTCTCGGGACGGCCCCCCACCGGTCGGTGTCAAGCCTAAAGCGTGTGGACGCGGTGCGTTGAACGCGGTGCGTTACTCGCCCTTGGCCTTCGCGATGATCTCCTCGGCGACGTTCCGCGGAACCTCGGCGTAGGAGTCGAACTGCATCGAGTAGCTTGCGCGACCCGAGGTCTTGCTGCGGAGGTCGCCGACGTAGCCGAACATCTCCGACAGGGGCACGAGGCCCTTCACGATGCGGGCACCGTGACGCTCCTCCATGGCCTGGATCTGGCCACGGCGGGAGTTGATGTCGCCGATGACCTCGCCCATGTAGTCCTCGGGCGTGGTGACCTCGACGGCCATCATCGGCTCAAGGAGCACGGGAGAAGCCTTGCGCGCGGCCTCCTTGAAGGCCTGCGAGCCGGCGATCTTGAACGCGAGCTCGGAGGAGTCGACCTCGTGGTAGGCACCGTCGAGAAGAATGACGCGGACGCCCGTCATCTCGTAGCCGGCCAGGATGCCGAACTGCATGGCCTCCTGCGCACCCGCGTCGACCGAAGGGATGTACTCCTTCGGGATGCGGCCACCGGTGACCTTGTTCACGAACTCGTACGACGCCTCGCCGCCCTCGATGGGCTCGATCGCGATCTGCACCTTGGCGAACTGACCGGTACCACCGGTCTGCTTCTTGTGGGTGAAGTCCACACGCTCGACGGCCTTGCGGATCGTCTCGCGGTACGCGACCTGCGGCTTGCCGACGTTCGCCTCGACCTTGAACTCGCGACGCATGCGGTCGACGAGGATGTCGAGGTGGAGCTCGCCCATGCCACCGATGATGGTCTGGCCGGTCTCCTCGTCCGAGTGGACCTGGAAGGAGGGGTCCTCCTCCGCGAGACGCTGGATGGCGACACCCAGCTTCTCCTGGTCACCCTTGGACTTGGGCTCGATCGCGACCTGGATGACCGGCGCCGGGAAGTCCATGGACTCCAGGATGACCGGGTTCTTCTCGTCGCACAGCGTCTCACCGGTGGTGGTCTGCTTCAGGCCCATGACGGCGACGATGTCGCCGGCGCCCACCGAGTCGATCTCCTCACGCTTGTTCGCGTGCATGCGGTAGATCTTGCCGATGCGCTCCTTCTTGCCCTTGACGGAGTTCAGCACCGCGGTGCCGGCCTCCAGGCGACCGGAGTAGATCCGGACGAAGGTGAGCTTGCCGAGGTGCGGGTCGCTCGCGATCTTGAACGCGAGGGCCGACAGCGGCTCGTCGTCGGACGGCTTGCGCTTGACGACGACCTCGGCGTCCTTGACGTCGTGGCCCTCGATGGCCTCGACGTCGAGGGGCGACGGCAGGTAGCGGACGACGGCGTCGAGCAGGGGCTGAACGCCCTTGTTCTTGAACGCGGTGCCACAGAACACCGGGGTGACCGTGGTGTCGCCGCCCTTGCCGGAGGCGATGGTGATGCGACGGATCGCGGTGTAGAGCTGCTCCTCGGTGGGCTCGACGCCCTCGAGGAAGAGCTCCATGAGCTCCTCGTCGTTCTCGGCGACGGCCTCGACGAGCTTGCCGCGGTACTCCTCGGCGAGCTCCTGCTTGTCGGCCGGGATGTCGACGGTGTCGTACATCTCGCCCTTGGTGGCCTCGGCGGACCAGACGAGGGCCTTCATCTTCACGAGGTCGATGACGCCCTCGAAGTCGGCCTCGGCACCGATCGGGAGCTGCATGACGATCGGGGTCGCACCGAGGCGGCTCACGATCATGTCGACACAGCGGAAGAAGTCGGCACCCGTGCGGTCGAGCTTGTTGACGAAGCAGATGCGCGGAACGCCGTAGCGGTCCGCCTGACGCCAGACGGTCTCGGACTGGGGCTCGACGCCGGCCACGCCGTCGAACACGGTCACGGCACCGTCGAGCACGCGCAGGGAACGCTCCACCTCGACGGTGAAGTCGACGTGACCCGGCGTGTCGATGATGTTGATCGTGTGGTCGACGTTCTCGAGCGGCCAGTGGCAGGTGGTGGCAGCGGACGTGATCGTGATGCCACGCTCCTGCTCCTGCTCCATCCAGTCCATCGTGGCAGCGCCGTCGTGGACCTCACCGATCTTGTACGAAACGCCGGTGTAGAACAGGATCCGCTCGGTGGTGGTCGTCTTGCCCGCGTCGATGTGGGCCATGATGCCGATGTTGCGCACCTTGGCCAGGTCAAGCGAAGTGGTAGCCATAAGGCTTCAGTCTTCTCTCGGTCTCGATGGGGGTTGCGACTACCAGCGGTAGTGCGCGAAGGCCTTGTTGGACTCGGCCATCTTGTGCGTGTCCTCGCGCTTCTTGACCGAAGCACCCAGGCCGTTCGAGGCGTCCAGGAGCTCGTTCATGAGGCGCTCGGTCATGGTCTTCTCGCGGCGGGCGCGGGAGTAACCGACGAGCCAGCGCAGCGCGAGGGTGGAGGCACGACCGGGCTTGACCTCGATCGGCACCTGGTAGGTGGCGCCACCGACACGGCGGGACTTGACCTCGAGAGCCGGCTTGACGTTCTCGAGGGCGCGCTTCAGCGTGACGACCGGGTCAGCACCGGTCTTCTCGCGCAGGCCCTCCATGGCGCCGTAGACGATGCGCTCAGCGGTGGAGCGCTTGCCGTCGAGCAGGATCTTGTTGATCAGCGACGTGACAAGAGGAGAACCGTAGACCGGGTCGATGATGACCGGGCGCTTCGGGGCGGGGCCCTTACGAGGCATTCTTACTTCTCCTTCTTGGCGCCGTAGCGGCTGCGGGCCTGCTTGCGGTTCTTGACACCCTGGGTGTCGAGGGAGCCGCGGATGATCTTGTAACGAACACCAGGCAGGTCCTTCACACGGCCACCACGCACGAGCACGATGGAGTGCTCCTGCAGGTTGTGTCCCTCACCCGGGATGTAGGCCGTGACCTCGATGCCGCTGGTCAGACGCACACGCGCGACCTTACGGAGGGCCGAGTTCGGCTTCTTCGGGGTGGTCGTGAACACACGCGTGCAGACGCCACGGCGCTGGGGCGAACCCTCGAGTGCGGGCGTCTTGTTCTTCTCGACCTTGTCCTGCCGGCCCTTCCGGACCAGCTGCTGGATCGTAGGCACTACTTCTCCGGTTTCTGTGTGCCGTAAGTACTACTAACCTGGAACATTCACCGACCCACGCGGTCGGGCGTGTCGGATCCGGTGGACCTTCCGCTGAGCGCGGAAAGGCGCGGATCACGGTGGCCGATCTTGGACTCACCGTGCGGTTGTGGACACGCACAGGAGCCCAGGCACACCCCAGGCACAAGGCATGAGCGTACCTATCGCACGGACTGCGGTCAAAAGAAAAGCCCACGCCGTCAACATCTCGGGCTATTCCGGTCCGGCCTCACGCTCCGGCCCCGGCCGCGACTCCCGTTCCGGCTCCGGCCGCGGGTCCTGCCGCGGGTCCGGCTCCTGGGGGCGGCCGGGCTGCGGGCCCCCGCCCGGAGGGCGGCGCCGGGGGCGGTCCGTCGCGTCACCGGACACCGGGCCTCGCCGGGTGCCCCTCCCCTGAGGGGAGGCGAGGCGCGGGATCGTCGGCACCTTGGACTTCCGGCTCTTCGCCTCGAACGCGGGCGTGCCGCCACGGGGCCGCGGCGGGGCCGAGCCCGGCACCGCGTCGGCCGCCGGGTCGTCCTCCGGGTCGGCCGCCGCCGGCCCTCCGGTCGCGGCGCCATGCCCCGGGGGCGGCTCCGGGAGGATCCTCTCCCCCGGATCCCGGGCCGGAACCGAGGCCGGGTCCGGGACCGAGGCCGGGTCCGGGGCGGACCCGGTCCGCTCGGCCGAGGCCGCACCCCCCGCCCCGGCGCGGTCGCCCGCACCGGAGTCGGCCCGACCGCGGGGGAAGGGGATCACCGCGGCCTGGCCGGGCAGCCGCCCCACCAGCCGCAGAGGAGGCGCTCCGGCGCGGCGCCGGGCTTCCTCCAGGGCGATGGCGTACGCCTCCGCCGCGTCACGCCAGCCACTCGCGTAGGCGGCCGCCTCACGCCGGTCGAGCTCCTCGCGCAGGATGACCTCGACCTCGTCCGGGGCGTGCCCTTCGAGGAGCTGGCCGAGAAGGGCCAGCAGGCCCGGCAGGTCCTCCGAGGGAGGCGGCAGGTTCGGGGGCGGCATGGTCGCCGCGGCATCGCCGTCGTCGGGTGGCGACACTTCGCCCCCCTCGCCACCGCGACGCTCACGCTCCTGCCCCACTGCCTCACTGCCCCCGCCCGCCGGCCCCGACCTGCGTCACACGAGGCGGGGGAACGGATCGCAACAGCGTACTCGGGCGCCTCGGCCGACGGCGAAGCAGGCGGCCGACGGCGGAGCCGACGGCGGGGTGGACGACGTGACGGACGACGTGACGGACGGCGGGCCGGCGGCGGGGTGGTGGGCTCCGGGACGGGCGACGCCGGGACGGGCGGGGCGCGGGCGGATCAGTCCCGGACCGCGGGAGCGTGCCGCACCGCGGGCGAGGGCGGCAGGAACTGGCCGGCCACCCGGATGAACATCTCCCGCTGCTCGGCGGGGACACCGAGGGCGGCAGCCGCCTCCTCCAGGGTGAGGCGCGACCCCTCGGCCGCCACGGCCGCCCGTTCGGTGGTGTCGTCCGGAAGCGGCAGGTCCTCCTCGGTGAGGCGGCCGGACCGGATGAGCATGTCCCGCACGGGCACGCCCAGCACGTGGGCGAGGCGCCGCGTCGTCTCCAGGTCGGGCATCGACTGGCGTTGGAGCAGGCGGGTGATGGCGGCGCGGTGCACGCCGGCTTCGTCCGCGAGGCGGGACTTGCCCCCGCCCCGGGGGCTGTCGATGTCGAAGCCGCGGCGCCGGATGAGCTCTTCGATCCAGGCGGCGAACTGGTCCAGGTCACTGGCGGTCATGGTGGGTCGCCTCCCTCCGAAGCGGACCTCAGAATATCGCGCTTGCGCGCACAGAATTACGTGCTCCTGCGCGCGCACGGTGCTGATTCGAGGGAATCCTCTTCACAAATTAGTTGCGAGCGCACTCGCAACATGACAACGTGCGTGTTCGCAACGACACTTCCGAGCCCGGGAGCCGCCCCATGCCCCTGCCCGAAACCGCGGAGCCCGACGACTGGCGCGCCGCGGCCGCCTGTCTGGGCCTGCCGCCCCGGGTGATCTTCGCCCGTCGGGAATCGGAGGCCCTGCCTGCGTTGATGGCATGCCGAGCCTGCCCGGTCACGCACCACTGCGAGGAGACCGTGGCACCGGCCGACACCTTCTTCGACGGTGTCGCCGCGGGCCGCCTGTGGCGCAACGGCCGACCGGCGCGCCTGCGGCTCACCTCCGTTGCGAGGTCGCACGAACCATTCGGATGTTCCCGGACAAAGGTCGATGACTGACGCGTACTCCGCGCGTAGGGAAGCTACGCCGTCTCCGCCGGTCCCTCGACGACGTCCCGCGTACACCGACCGGCGCCGGCCGCCCGCGCACCCCGGGCCCGCCGCCCGCCGACCCCACCACCGCACCGCCAGGAGGCCCCATGACCACGCCGGCACAGGACGCGTCGCTCTGGATCGAAGCGTTGCTGCGGCAGTTCCCCGAGCTGCTCACCGAACTCGCCCCCGGGCGGACCGGCCCGTCCGGGAGGCCCGCTCGGCAGGCGACCGCCCAGGACGCCGAGGCGTCGCGCCAGGAGCGCCGCGAGGCCCTGCTCATGGAGCAGCGGCACGGACTCACCGTGCCCGGCCACTCGACGGCGCCCCTGCGCCTGCACGTCTCCGACGCCATCCGTGACATCACCGACGGTGTCGTCGAGCTCGACGAGGCCGTGCACGCCGGGCTCGGGCTCGGCCGGCCCCCGCGCGCACGGGTGCCCGAACGGCTCGCCCGGATCCTCGCCCTGCTGGACCGGACGGAGAACGAACCGGCGCTCCTCGCACACGTGCGGAACGAGGCGCGGCGGATGGCCCGGCGCTGCGGCCGGACGCTCGGGGACTCCGAGACCATCGTGCGGGTCCGCGGCCGGTGCCCCTGGTGCGACTCGGTGTCCCTGCGGGCCTTCCCGGCGCGCCGTGCGGTCCTGTGCGTGAACCCCGCCTGCCGCTGCACCGACGAGGAGTGCGACTGCCGCACCGATCCGGCCCTGCGCCACGTCTGGCCGGAGGGCGCCTGGGAGGTGCTGGCGGAGGCCGGGGGCGCCGACCGCGCCGAACTCGCACGGTCCATGGACGTCGCCGACGGAGGAGTACGCCGATGACCACCGCCGCGGTCTCCCCCTTGATCAACGCCGCGCTGGCCGCCGAGGAGGCCGGTGTCGTGCCCGCGACCATCCGCAAGTGGGTCCAGCTGGGCCATCTCGCGCCGGCGGGCCGGCAGGGGCGGTCCCTGCTCTACCGGCTGGAGGACGTGTTCGCCGCCGAGCGGACCGTACGCCTCGGACGCCCGGGGCCGGAGCGCGCGAGCGGGTGACGGTCCGGGCCGCACCACAGCACGTCGGTCCCGGCAGGCCCCGGGACCGGAGGCCGGCCCGACCGGACCGAAGACGCGGAGAGGCGGTCGCCCTGTGGGGCGGCCGCCTCTCCGCGTCTGTCCGCGCTCATGTTCCGACGCCCCCCTCGGGACCCGTCCGCACCTGCGCGCCCCTCCGCGACCCGGCTCGGACGGTCCGGGCCGCCGCCCCGCCCAGGGCCTCCTGCCATCCGCTGGCGAAGCCGCGGACCTCCGCGTCCACGGCGATCCTCGCGCCGACCTTGCCCACCACCGCGGCGAGGGTCCGTCCGACATCCCCGGTGTACCGCCCGGCCTCCCCCGCCTCGGCGGCGACCTCCACGGCCGCCACGACCACCTCGGTCAGCCGCTCCTGCGCACTGCCGCCTCCGCCGACCACACGCACCCCCACCTCTCCACCATCGAATCGAATGTTCATTCGAATATCTACGGATGCCCGAGGGTAGCGCCCCCTCGGGATCCGAACCACTCACCACGCCCCCACGCGCCGGAACCGGACCCACCCGCTCGAACGAAACGATCGCTCTCGCACGAACTAGTTGCGCGCTCGCGCGCTATCAATCACAATGGATGCAGCGGCGGAGCTGTGCCCGCATCCCTCCAGGGCACGGCTCCGCCGTCGCGTTTCCCACGCCCCCTCCCCCGTCCCCTTCCCACAGGAGTGATGCCACGTCATGAGCTCAGCACCGAGCACCTTCCCGGACGTGGAGGCCATCGTCGTGGACCTCCTCTCCGACCGGCCGGAGCTGGCGGACGCGATCGTCGACGACACCCCGCCGGCGGGCTTCGACGGCACGCAGAAGGCGGTGATCGTCTCCCGCCGCGGCGGGGCCTGGATCGACGACCTCCATCTCGACCAGCCCCTGATCGAGCTGGAGTGCTACGGGCCCGACAAGCCGACCGCGCACCTGCTCGCCAACGCGGCCCGGGCGGAACTGCTGCACGCCGCCGGCACCACGTACGGCACGACGTTCATCAGCGACGTCGCCGAGGCGGACGGCCCCCGCTGGCTGCCCGACTACGTCTACACCGCGGCCAACCGCTACCTCTGCGTCCTGCGGTTGTCCCTCCGCACGGGCTGACCCACCCGCCCGTGCCCACAGACAAGGCCCCGCCGACCGGCGGGGCCTTCGCCGTACCCACGGCGGACACCCCGCACCACCCAACCCATCAAGGAGTACACATGGCAGGCAACAACGCCTCCGAGATCCGCGTCGCCGGCACCGGCCGCATCCTCGTCGCCGAGGTCGGCGCGGCGCTGCCGACGACCTTCACCGACAACCCCGCCACCGACTGGGGTGCCGGCTGGACGGACCTCGGCTACACCTCCACCGACGGCGTGACCTTCTCCAAGAAGGACAAGCTCGACCCGGTGGAGACCTGGCAGTCGATCAGCCCGGCCCGCTTCGTCTACGCGGACCGCGACCTGACGCTGAAGTTCTCGATGCTGCAGTTCAACGAGGACACGCTGCCGTTCTTCCTCGGCGGCAAGAAGACGGACTTCCGCAACGACGCCACCAACAACCCGGGCGTCTACGAGTTCGACGTGCCGGACGGTCCGACCTTCGACGAGCGGGCCCTGGGCCTGGAGTTCACCGACGGCTCCGCGGTCACGTACCGCTTCGTCATCCCGCGCGGCCAGGTGACGGCCACCGACGACCTCAAGCTCGCCCGCAAGGCCGCGGCGATGCTCGGCGTCACCTTCACCGCCCTGTCGCCGGGCGAGGGCCAGGCCCTGGCCACCTTCGTCATGAAGGACGGCGCCTACGCCGCCGTGTAACACCCCGTGGGGGCGGGGCCGGCCGACGACCTCGGCCGGCCCCGCCCCCGCTCCCTCCCCCCCTTCCTCTACGTACGGAGAACACGTCCATGGCTTCCTTCGACGTCAACGCCGCCCGCGCCCAGCGCATGGAGGCACTCGGCCGCTCCTGGTCCTTCGAGCTCGACGGCGACACCTTCCAGCTGCCCACCGAACTCTCCCGCTCCGTGGCCAAGTCGCTGCGCGGGCTCGACGACAACGACGTGGACGGCCTGCTGAAGCTGCTGATGGGCGAGGAGCAGTTCGGACGCTTCGAGACCCACGACATCACCATGCAGGACATCGCCGCGATCCTTGAGGCGTACGGCAAGGAGACGGGGCTGGGCCTGGGGGAAGGCTGAGCCTCGACGCGTTCGCCGAAGAACACGCCGAGGCCCTCGAAGCCGACCTGCTCCGGCACTACGGCGTGGACCTGCTCGACTGGCACCGCGGCCGGCTCTCCTCCCGCCGGCTCGCGGTGCTGATCAGGCACATGCCACAGGACAGCGCCGTGGCCCGGGCCCAGAGCGGCGAGGACTCCCAGTGGACGGTCACCGACTATCTGCTGGCCGCCGCCGTCGACCATCTCGCCGCCGCCAACTGGATGTTCGCCTCCGTCAACACGGACGAGGACGCCGACCCGCCGGAGGCGCCGGTCCCGGTGCCGCGGCCGGGCGACGATGCCCCGCCCGACACGGACGGTGCGGGGCCGAACGCGGAACCGGAATCCGGAGGGTCCTCACCCGGCCCCATGGAAATC
This sequence comes from Streptomyces sp. R302, assembly GCF_012927245.1. GTDB lineage: Bacteria > Actinomycetota > Actinomycetes > Streptomycetales > Streptomycetaceae > Streptomyces. The sequence continues at coordinate 469,593 of NZ_JABBGE010000003.1, read as the reverse complement.
GCCCGCTTCTTCAGTTGAGCACGGCCCGCCCACGATTCGATCGGAGTCGGGCCGTGCTCAACGTGTGAAGTAGTACAGGGTGAAAACCATGAGCCCGGTCGTCTGCGCGACGATCACCACCCCTCCGGCAATCCTGCCGAAGGTGACCGGAGCTGCCGCCGAGACACTCGGGAACGACGGGATGTACACCACGTCCCAGATCTCCCCGGGAAGCCCCTGCGCAAGCGAATGCGTGCGCGCCTTCGTGAAGCGCGTCTTTCCGTCGGGCGCCGCGTAGGCGATATGAGCGGTGCTGGCATTCTTCCCCAGCGTGACATCGAGGCACCTTCCTTCCGTCGCCACCCCCTTCCATTTCAGCCACACGAGGGAGAAGAGGCGGGCGGCGGAGAAGAGGAAGAGCGCCACCACGCCGCCGATGACCACAGTGCCGAACAGTACGTCCACAAGAGTCTGCACGGTCGCCCATCATGCCAAAACGATCACCGCGGAGGAAGGAGACCTCATGACCACTTCCCCGAATCCGGAGGGCAAACCGGACTATGTGACCAGCCAGGAACTCGAAGAAAGAATCAGCGCGAGACTCGACGCGAGGCTCAGCGCGGAGGACTTCGTCGGCTCCGGTGAAGTCGAATCCGTCGTCCGTGGCCTCAACGAGCAGAAAGAGCTGCCCGAGACGGAGGTCTCACGACTCGTCAGGGCCCTCAAGGAAAGCATTGCGAAAGATCAGGACCAGGCCGCTGCGGACAACAAGAACTGGCTTTTCTGGAATGTCTCGGAAACCAGCATCGGGCCGGTGGACCTCGGCGAGCAGAACGTCGCCCAGCAGATGGTCTACTCCAGCAACCAGGTATTCAAGTGGGACCCCAGCCTTTTCACCATCGACGAGTCCGGGGTCAAGGTCGCCGGTGTCACCGTCCTGAAGAACCCCCTCACCACCTGGCTCGAAGGCACCGCCCTGTCGGCCGACGAGCGGGCAGCGAGGAGGACGAGCGGCACCGGCGTGCCGGGCATCCTCGACGGCACGTCCGGGAACACGCCCGACGACTCCCGGCCCTCGACGGACGGGCGGGCCGACGCGCGGCCCGCCCGCGGCGAATCGTCGAACAACAAACTGATCCAGAAGGTGCTCAACCGGCTGGATCCGTGGCGGAAGGGCGTCGACCGCAAGCTGTCGGCCCACGACAGCGCCCTCCGAGCTCTCCTGAAGGACCGCCAGACCCAGGCGCGTACCACCAGGGAGCGCGTCTCCGGCCAGGCCGAGCGGCTGGGCCGGCGGCGTGCCTTCGGGACCCTCCCCGCGTCCCGTGCGAACCGGCGGGCCCAGGTCCGCATGGACCAGGAGGTCAGCCAGCTCCGGGCGCTCGAGTCGGCAACGGCCACCTTGATCTCCCGGCTCGGATGATCCGCCGGACGCACAGCCCCTCATCAGACCACCATCCGGGACAGGGACACACCCATGTCATTGAGAAGCTCCCTCGGGCGGGCGTCCGGCTCGCTCAGACAGTTCAAGTCGGCTACGGATACGGCGAACCGCGCCACCGCAGGGCTCGGACGCCAGGCGGTCACCGCCGACCGCGGCGTCTCCAAGGTGCGTACGAGTTCGCAGCGGGCGGCCACAGAGCTGCAGAAGATGCAGCGCGCCGCGGACAAGGCCGAGCGGTCCATGGCCAAGGCCGGGAGGACCGGGCAGAAGAGCGGCACCCAGGTCGGGAAGTTCAAGTCCGGCGCCGACAAGGCGTCCAAGGGCATGAAGGGCCTGAACAAGTCGATGAAGGGCAACATCATCGGCACCCTGCTCGCGCTCTTCGCGCCGCTCATCGAGAAGGTGGTCGAGATGGCCACCCGCTCCAAGACCATGCAGAAGATCCTCAAGGTCGCCTTCGGTGCGATCAAGAAGGTCATCAGCTCGGTCATGAAGGTCGTCGGCCCGATCATGAAGAAGGCCGGGGCGCTGATCAAGAAGGTCTGGAACGGCATCAAGAAGGCGATCACGGTCGTCATCAAGGCCGTCGCCAAGGTCATCAAGACCTACTTCAACGCCTGGAAGAAGATCATCACGACGGTGATGAACGCCGTCAAGAAGGTGATCTCCAGCGTCTGGAACGGCATCAAGAAGGTCATCACCCCCGTCGTCAACTGGATCAAGAACGTCGTCCCGAAGGCGTTCACCGCCGTCAAGGACAAGCTCTCCCGCATCTGGGGCGGGCTCAAGGACATCGCCGGCCGGGCCTTCGACAAGATCAAGGGCGCCGTCAAGGGCCCGATCAACGCCGTCATCGACCTCATCAACTCCGCGATCCGCAAGCTCAACGGGATCAAGGTCTCGATCCCCGGCTGGGTACCCCTGGTCGGCGGCAAGACCTTCGGCGTCAGCCTGCCCACCATTCCCCGGCTCGCCCAGGGTGGTGTCGTCCAGCCCCGCCGGGGCGGCGTCCACACCATCGTCGCCGAGGCCGGTGAGGCCGAGGCCGTCCTGCCGCTGTCCAAGCTGGACCGCCTGATGCGCCACACCGCCCGCCGCGCCCGCGCCGAGGCGCTGAACGCCGGTACCGGCGCGACCGCCGGATTCCAGATCGAGAACTACTACGAGGCGTCCTCCAGCGACCTGCGCGAGACCGCCCACGCCCTGCTCTTCCTCTCCAAGGCCCGCGGATGAGTGCGGCGGCGCTCGCCCCCCGCCTGGACCCGCTCGCCGGGGTCGCGGGGGCGCTGACGGGCTTCCGCACCCGGCTCGGCGAGGCGGGGCGGGCACTCAAGGGCTTCGGGGGCTCCGCCCACCGGGCGGGTTCCGCCGTGGACGGGATCAGGAGCGGCGCCGCCTCCACCGGTACCGCGCTGCGCCAGGTCAGGACCCGCGCGGAGGCCGCCGGAAGGTCGCTCACCAAGACCGGCCGGACGGCCGGCACCACCGCCACCCGGCTCAAGGGCACGGGCACCAGGGCCCGCGGGGCGACCCGGCCGCTGAACTCGATCGCCTCCGGCTCCGGCCTGTTCGGCTCGATGGCGGGGCTGCTCGGCAAGGCGTCCGGCACCGTCTCCACCCTCATGGGCCTGCTCGGCGGCGGGCTCACCGTCGCCGCCGGCGCGATGACGGCCGTGAACGTGGCGATGCGTGCCAACCCGCTCGGCTTCGTCCTGGGCCTGATCGTGCCGCTCGTCGCCGCGATCATCACCTTCGCGATGAACTCCGAGACCGGACAGAAGATCATGAAGCAGGTCTTCGACCAGGTGCTCAAGGTCTTCCGGGCGATCGGGAAGTTCCTCGGTCCGGTGATCCAGGCGTACGCCAAGGTGATCTCGACCTACTTCACCGTGGTCAGGACGATCATCACGGGTGTCGTGAAGGTGATCGGCGGCGCCCTGTCGAAGGGGTTCGCCGGCGCCCGCTCCGCCATCTCCGCGGCGACCCGCGCCGTCACCGGCCTCATCCGCGCCGCCTGGGGCGGCTTCAAGAAGGTCCTCCAGCCCGTCCTCGACTGGATCACGAAGAAGATCCCCGACATGTTCACCCGGGTGAAGGACGCCATGTCCGGCACCCTGCGCGGCATCGGCGACTTCGTCACCACCGGCATGCAGAACCTGCTGGGCGTGATCAAGGGCCCGCTGAACGGCCTCATCGCCTTCGCCAACTGGGTCATCGACGGCCTCAACAGCATCAGCGTCAACATCCTCGGCAAGAAGTTCGGCGTCGACCTGCCGAAGATCCCGCAGCTCGCCGAGGGCGGCGTCGTCGAGCCCCCGTCCGGCGGCGGACCGGGCTCCGTCCGTCCACTGGCCTCCCTGGACCGGCTCCGGCCCGCCGAGGCCGGGCACCGCACGCAGGCCGCGTCCCGTCCCGCGGAGCGGGTCAGGCTGCACGCCTACCACGCGGCCGAGGGGCGCGGCCCGCTCGCCGTCGCCGCCGACCTGCTGTTCCTCCACCGGACAGCGGCCGCCTGAACGCGCCCCCGACAGAAGTGAGGTGACGGCCCGTCATGGCCGAGACCGCAGACAGGTACCAGACCGACACCGCACCCGGCTCACTGATCACCCGCGACGGGCAGATCCAGTGGGCCGGCCTGCTGATGGGGCCCGGTACCCCGTATCAGATCGACCGCACCGGCATCACCGGCTGGGACGACCTCCCGGTCCTGGACACCGGTGACATCCCCCGCCCCGACCAGCACGGCTCCTGGCCCGGCGCCCGCTGGGCCCAGCCCCGGCTGGTCGGCGCGACCGTCTGGCTGCTGCCGGACGCGGCCGACCGGGCCCACGAGGTGACCGCCGCCTTCCGCGCCGCGACCGGAGCCGACGGCGGCGAGGAATGGCTGGCCGTGCGCCTGCACGGCGAGACACTCGCGGTACGGGCCCGGCTCAGCCGCAAGGTGGTTCCGCAGGACCGCTCCTACGTCCGCGAGGGCACCACGAAGACCAGCCTGCAGTGGACCGCCACCGATCCCCGGCGCTTCGGCGCCCGGCTCCTGAGGGGCGAGGCCGCACTGCCCGTCATGGAACCGGGCCTGTCCTGGCAGGGCCCCGCGGCCGGCGGTCTGGAGTTCCCGCTCGACTGGGGCGGAGCCGGCGTCGCCGGCACCCTCACCGCGGTCAACTCGGGCTCGGCCGCGAGCCACCCGGTGGTCGAGTTCCGGGGGCCGCTGCGCCGGCCGACCCTGACCCGGCTCTCCGACGGCCGCCAGCTCCAGTACGACATCGTGCTCGGCCCGCAGGACGTCCTGACCGTGGACACCGAGGCGGGCACCGTCCGGCTGAACGGGACCACGTCCCGGCTCTACACCGCCACCTCCGCCTCCGCCCCCGAGCAGCTCTTCACGCTCGCCCCCGGCGAGACGGCCCTGGCCTTCCGCTCCAACGACAGCACTCCGGACCCCGCTGCCTCGGTGACCGTGCTGTGGCGCGACTCCCACTGGTGAGAGCACCGCCCCACCCCACCCGCTCCCCCTCTTCACCCGCCCCTTTTCCCTCCAGGAGGACGACATGCCCGTGCGCAGCGCATGGCTGATCAACCGCACCGAGACCGAGTCCGGCCAGTCCCGCACCGACACCCGGCTCTCGCCGCTGGGCACCCTGGCCCCGAGCGGCGCCCTGACCACCGCCTCCGGCATCATCCCGGGCTCCACCGACGGCAAGTACCTGATGTCCGCGCTGTACGTCTTCGGCGACACGGCCGGGATGACGGCGAACGTGGCCCCGGGCCGGGCCGTCATCCAGGGCAGCCCCGCCGCCGGCGCGTACCCGGTCGTCCTGACGGACTACACCACGATCACCTTCGACGACGGCGACGCGAGCAACCCGCGCGTCGACCTGGTCGTCCTCCGCGTCTACGACGCCCAGTTCGACACCGTCAACGGGCGCACCGAGGCGGTCCTGGAGATCGTCAAGGGCCAGCCGTCCGCCACGCCCGAGCCCCCGCTCCTGCCGGACGTGTCCCTGCCGCTCGCCCGGGTCACCGTCCCGGCGGGCGCCTCCGTCGGAACCGGCGGCCTCGACTGGAGCACCGCCGTCTACGACCTGCGCCACACCACCGTCGCCGTCGGCGGCATCCTCGCCGAGGGCTGGAACCGGGACGTGCCCGGCGGCTACACCGGCCAGTACCGCGACACCTCCGCCCACCTCCAGCGCTGGGCCGGCGACCGCTGGGTGTCCTACCCGCGCCAGGTCGGCGGCATCGCCCCGCAGGGGGCGCTGGCGGCCGGCGAGTACACCGGCCAGTACCGGGACGAGGGAGGCAGGCTCCAGCGCTGGGACGGCACCGTGTGGCGCCCGGCCACCGCCGTGCCCTCGACCGCGTGGGCGTACCACAACGACGGCGGCTTCTGCGCGTCCACCAGCTGGGTCGAGGCGGTCACCGACACCACCGGCCCCACCATCACCGCGACCTTCACGGTCCCGGTGTCCGGGGCGGTCTACGTCACGGTCGGCTACATGGGACAGGTCGCGGTCGACGGCCAGTGGGGCCGGATGTCGGCCAACATCCGCAAGAACGGCGCGCTGGTGCTCGGCGCCGACGAGGTCCGCTCGGCGCAGATCGCCCACAAGGGCCAGGCGCAGTCCGTCTCCCACACCTTCCGCGTCACCGGCCTGGAGGTGGGTGCCACCCACACCGCCGTCTCCGCCTACTGCTCCTCGGCGACCAGCAGCCGCGTCTGGTACGACAACCGGTTCATCCGCGTCGACCCGGCCCTGTGAGGCGGACCGTGGCCGAATCCCCGACGACGCCCGCCTACCGGGCGCTCTTCTGCGACCTGCGCACCGACCGCGTGGTGGACGTGCTGCCGCTCACCGAGGCGAAGTTCGACGACTTCATCGGCAAGCCGGGTTCGCTCACCGCGACGATCCCCCTCCCGGACGGCTCCCTGGCCGCCCGGGCCCGGGAGGCGCTCCAGCCGGGCCGCACCGCGGTCTGGCTGGAGCGGGACGGCGACATCTGGTGGGGCGGTGTGCTGTGGACCTGTACGCCGGTCTCCGACGAGCAGGGACGCCTGAAGGTGCAGTTCCAGGCCGGCACCTTCGACTCGTACCTCGACCACCGCATCCTCTCCACCGACCTCCTCGGCACCGCCACCGACCAGTTCGACATCGCCCGGCTGATCGTCGCGCACGCCGAGGAGCAGCCCGGCGGACGGATCGACATCAGCCTCGGCCACGAGATGTCGGGCGTCCGGCGGGACTACGCGTACGCCTACTCCGCCCTCGCCCGGATCCGTGAACTGCTCGACAAGCTGGCCCAGCTCGCCGACGGGTTCGAGTGGCGGATCCACTGCTACCGCGACGCCCAGGGGCGCCGCGTCAAGCGGCTCCAGCTGGGCCACCCGACGATCCAGACGGGCACCACCGACATCGTGCTCGACCACCCGGGCCAGATCCTCACCTACAGCCTGCCCACGGACTCCACCGTGCAGGCGAACGTGTGGGTGGCCCGCGGCGAATCGGCCAACACCGACCAGTCCCAGGAGTCCCAGCCGCTCACCGTCGAGGCGGAGATGTCCGAGGACCTGCTCGGCGGCTGGCCCCGGCTGGAACGGACCTCCGACCACAGCGGGGTGAAGGACCAGGAGACGCTGCGCTCCCTGGCCGCCGCCGAACTGTCGCGCCAGAACCGCCCCGAGACCATCCCGGAACTCACCGTCGTCCTCGACGGGCGGATCACCCCGGCGCTCCTCGGCGCCCGCGTCCGGCTGCGGATCCACGACCTGTGGCATCCGGAGGGCCTCGACCGGCAGTACCGCGTCGTCGGCCTGGCGGTGAACCCGCCGCAGCGCACCAAGGCCGAGACGGCCACGCTCTACCTGGAAGGGGTCTGACGGTGGCGATCATCCCCACCGACCTGCTCGACCGCATCCGCGCCCTGGAACGCCAGGTCCGCGAGCTGATGGGCAGCGCGAACACCAGCCCGGCACTCAACCAGATCAGCAGCGGCGAGGTCGTCATCGGCGACGGCGGCCGGCTGCGGGTCCGCACGGCCGGCGGCGAGGACCTGCTCTACCTGGGCCGGGTCGAACCCGGCCGGGACGAGAACACCCCGCAGCAGGGCCTCGTCGTCCGGCGGGACGACGGCTCCCTCGCGCTGACCGTCTGGACCGGCAGCCCCGACACGCTCCCGGTCCAGCCCGTGCAGATCCTCGACCGGCGCGGGAACGTGGTCGTCGCCGACGACGCCGCCCAGCGCGGCCTCGCCCGCCCCTACATCCCCTATCCGCTGCCGGAGCCCGTGGACACCACCCGCTGGGTGTCCACCGGATCGACCACGTGGACCACGCTGTACCGCGGTCCTGGCATCGTCCAGCACCCTCGCCTGCACTGCCGGGTCGCCGCCGAGGGGACCGCCGGCGCCGAGGTGCGGGTCCTGGTGAACGGCACCCCGGTGGGTCCGTCGGGCACGCCCGGAACGGGCCTGGTCTTCACCGAGAGCCTCACCGCCGACTACGGCGCGACGGTCACCTTCGAGGTCCAGGCGAAGGTCGCGGCGGCGGGCGGCACCGTCCGCTGCCGCCCGCTGGCGCTGTACGGCGTCCAGTCCTGACGCCTCCCGCCGCCCGGCCGGCCGCGCACCGCGGCCGGCCGGGCGCACCCGCACGCCCGCCGCGCCCGGCCCGTCGTGAACTTCCCGCCCGTGGCGTACGCCCGTCCCGGCGTCCCCCGCACCACCCGTAAGGAGCCCCCGTGCTGCCTCCGTCCCTCTCCACCGTCCAGGTCACCGCCCGGTACCTCACCCCGGACGGCGGCCCCATGAGCGGGTCCGTCGAGTTCCGGCCGCCCGCACTGCTCACCCACGCCGAGGCCGATGTCTTCGTGGGCGGTCCGACCCGGGCCACCCTCGACGCCGAGGGCCGGTTCACCGTCGTCCTGCCGGCGACCGACCTCCCCGGCTGGAACCCCGTCGACTGGACGTACCAGGTCACCGAGAAGCTCGGCGGCCTGGACCGGGTACGCGTCTACCAGATCGCCCTGCCCGCCGCGAACCCCGTGGTCGACCTGGCCGACATCCGCCCGGCGGACCCGAACACCCCGCACTACGTCGCCGTGCCGGGCCCGCCCGGCCCCGCCGGAGAACTCGGCCCGCAGGGCCCCGCAGGACCGGTGCGGTCCGTCAACGGCCAGACCGCGGCGGACATCGTGCTGACCGCCGCCGACGTCTCCGCCCTCGCGGCCACCACCGCCGGCACCGCCGGCGGGGTGGCCACCCTGGGCGCCGACGGGAAGGTGCCGGTGGAGCAGCTGCCGGCCGCGGGCGGCGCGGTCGCCTCCGTGAACGGCCGGACCGGCGACGTGGTGCTGGCCGCCGCCGACCTCGGCGCACTCACCCCGGCCGCCGGCGACCTGCGCTATCTGGCGATCGACGGCGCCCCCGTCACCTCCGTCAACGGGCAGGCGGGCGCGGTGCAGCTGAGCGCCGCCGACGTGTCGGCGGTGGCGGCCGGGGACGCGGTCCTGCTCACCGGGGCGCAGACCATCGAGAGCGCCAAGGTGTTCACCACCCCGCCGTTCTCCACGACCGCGCCGACCAACCCCGACCACCTCACGCGCAAGAGCTACGTCGACTCCGTCGCGGCCACCGGGACCTGGACCCCCGGCGCCCTGGGCTTCTCCGGCTGGGCGTTCGACCCGGCGGCGGCCTCGGCGGACCAGGTGCAGTACTGCACCAACGGCACGGTCTACCTGATCGGCGTGCCGCTGCACGCCGCGACCACCGTACGGAACGTGGTGTTCTACGTCCCCGGCTATGTCGGCGGCACCCTGAGCGCCTCCTCGTACGCCGGTCTCTACACCAGTGCCGGAGCCCGGGTCGGCCTCACCGCCAGCCTCACCACGCTGATCCCCGCCACCGAGGGCAAGACCGTGGTGTGCCCGCTGACCACCGCCTACAACGCGCAGCCGGGGCACTACTGGGTCGCGCTGGTGGTCAACGGGCCGAGCCCCAACTACAACGGTCCGGCCTTCCTCCGTGCCGCGAGCGTGGGCGAGTTCCCGGGCGGCAGCGCCCGGATGCCCGGCGCCTTCGTCCGGCACGGCCGGCTGTCCACCACGGGCCAGACCTCGCTCCCGGCGTCCTTCACCCCCTCCACGGTGGTGGCCGACGCCAACGCCATCTGGGCCGCCCTGGCCGCCTGACCCGTACCTCCTGCCCCCTCCGGAGCGCCCCGCGACGGCCGAGCCGCCGCGGGGCGCTCCGGCCGTCGAAGGGAATTCCATGGCCACTCCCCTCTCCGCGGACCGGCTCCTCGCCGCGCTCCGCGCCGAAGGCGTCACCGTCGTCGAGCACCCCGGCTGGCGCGGCCACCACCGCAACCGCGTCGGCGCCTGGGGTCCGGTGAACGGCGTCATGATCCATCACACGGTGTCCAGCGGCACCGCATCCTCCGTAGCCCTGTGCTTCGACGGCTACGCAGGACTCCCCGGCCCGCTCTGCCACGGCGTCATCGCCAAGGACGGCACCGTCCACCTCGTCTCCGACGGCCGCGCCAACCACGCCGGCGGCGGCGACCCGTCCGTCCTGCGGGCCGTCGTCACCGAGGCGTACGGCGACCGGCCCCCGGCCCCGCGCGAGCACCAGGGCAGCGCCGGCGCCGTCGACGGCAACTCCCGCTTCTACGGCTTCGAGTGCGTCAACCTCGGCAACGGCACCGACCCCTGGCCGGCCGCCCAGCTCGACGCGATCGAACGGGTCTCCGCCGCGCTCTGCCGGGCCCACGGCTGGGGCGCCAAGTCCGTCATCGGCCACCTGGAGTGGTCCGACTGGAAGAGCGACCCCAAGGGCTTCGCCATGCCCGTCATGCGCGACCGGGTGCAGAAGCGGCTCGGCGCCGCCCCCGCCTCCAGGCCGACCGCCCCGGCGAGGCCCGCCACCCCGAAGTACCACCCCTTCCCCGGCACCCAGTTCTTCCGGGACGCCCCCAGCTCCCCGGTGATCACGGCGATGGGCCGCCGGCTGACGGCCGAGGGCTGCGCCCGCTACCGGATCGGCCCCGGCCCCCGCTGGACCGAGGCCGACCGCCAGTCGTACGCGGCCTGGCAGCGCAAGCTCGGCTTCCGCGGCGCCGACGCGGACGGCTGGCCCGGCGCCACCTCCTGGAACGCGCTGAAGGTCCCGCACACCCCGTAAGGAGAGACCCCCATGTCCGAAGCCGCGAAGCGCACGGCCCGCACCGTCCTCCAGACCGCCGTCGCCCTCGCCCTGGTCCTGCCCGCGCTCGTCGACGCCTCCGGCATCCCCGCCACCCTCCCCTGGGTCGCCGGCGCGCTCACCGTCGCCGGCGCCCTGACCCGGGCCATGGCGGTCCCCGCCGTCCAGCTCCTGCTGCCCTCCTGGCTGCGGACGGAACAGGGCGGCGCCGATGACCGAGGCTGACCCGAACGACCCGGTCGCGGTCGCGCTCGAACTGGAACGGCTCCGCGGCACCCTCGAAGCCGGCTTCGCCCGCGTCGACGGCTCGCTCGCCCTGCTCGTCCAGCGCAGCGACCAGACCGACAAGCAGCTCGCCGACCACGAGGCCAGGCTCGACGACCTGGAGCGGTCCCGCTGGCCGCTCGCCTCCGTCGCCGCGCTCACCGCGGGCGCGGGGGTACTGCTCGCGATCTGGGAACTGGCGGGACGCTGACCGCCCCCGGGTGGCCTTCCCTCGTCCCGTACGGGACGGAGGCCACCCGGCACCCGGCACCCGCCGCTGCCGGGCCCCGCTCCTGCCGGGTCCCGGCAGCGAACCGAACCTCGGCGTGCCCGCCGCCCCACCTGACGTCTCCGCCCGCCCGCCGGAACAATCACCGTCGGGGAGCGACAGCGAGGGGGAGGGACACATGGCGAGCCGCCCGAAGTCCGACGACACACACGACGTGATCGGCCTCGTCCTCGGCGGGGCGTTCGGCGCCGCCCTCACCGCCCTGCTCGGCGGGTGCGGGCTCACCCTCAGCGAGACCGGTGGGGACGCACCGGCCATCTGGGGCTTCGTCGGGTTCATCGGCCTCATCGTCACCACTCCGCTGTTCCGCGTCGGACTGTCCCTGTCGTCCAGCGGGGCGCTGGCCGGCTCCCTCGGCGGCGCCGCCGTGATAGGCGCCCTGCTGTACACGACGCTCGGCGAGGGCGCCGTCGGCGTCTGGGAGGCACGCACGGAACGCCCGCTCGGCATCGAGGCGGTCGGCAGCTGGCAGACCGACGACCTGGTGATCCGGGCCCGGCCCGACCGGGTGACCGCCCGCGCGCTCTCCGACGGCACCGCCGCCTGGTCCTGGGCGCCGCCCGGCCGGGACGTCGTGTGCGCGATGAGCCGCGAGACGACCGGCGGCGTCGGCCTGATCGGGCACGCCCCCGAGGGCAGGCCCTGCACCACCGTCCGCGCCCTCGACCTCACCACCGGCGGTCCGCGCTGGACGGCGACGCTTCCCGTACGGGCGGTCAAGGCCGGCGGGCCGCGCCCCGACCTGGTGGCCGCCGGGCACGGTCTGGCCCTACTGCCGACCGCCGACGGCTGGCGGGCCCTCGACGCCAAGGACGGCAAGGACCGCTGGCTCACCCGCGCCGAGCCCGGCTGCGTACCCCTGCTCGTCCACACGGACCCCGACAACGACCCCGACACCGACACCGACACCGGCCCCGGAACCGGCGCCGGAATCCGCCCCGGAACCCTCGTCACGGTCGCGGACTGCGGAGCCGGGAAGGCTCCCGTCCTGCGCACCCTCGCCCCCGGAACCGGGCGGCAGACCGCCCGCGCCGCGCTGCCCGCGCGGGGTGTCCCGGAGCAGCTGGCCGTGCTCTCGGCCCGCCCGCTCGCCGTCTGGGTGTGGGAGCGCGAGGTACGGGGCACCCGCGCGGTCCTCTCGTACGACGAGCTCGGCAAGCGGCGCGCCACCATCCCGGCCTCCGCGCCCCGCCACGAGCTCCGCGTCGTTCCCGCCCTCGGCGACCTGCCGGAACCCGTCTTCGCCGCCCGCCCCACCCGTACCGCCGTCGTCGTCGGCGACACCCTGGTCATGCCCGGGGTGCGCCCCGGGGACAACGAGCATCGCGGCACCGGCAAGGGGGCCACCTGGGTGAAGCGGTCCCGGCTCGTCGGCCACTCACTCGCCACGGGCCGCCGACTGTGGACCACGGAGGAGCTGAAGAACCACCTCCACGGCCTGACGAGCGACGGGTCCGCGGTCTGGGCGCTGAAGGACACCGACCTGCTCCGGATCGACCCGCGCACCGGCCGTATCGTCCGCGACGTCTCGCTCCACGAGCTGGACGACACCCCCCGGCACCCGGTCGACCTGCGGGTCTCGGGTGACCGGTACACGCTCGTCAACGAGGACGGGACGAACGGCCGCGCACCGGTCCGCGTCCTGCGCCACAGCTGACACCACAGCCCACCCTGCCGCGCCACCTGCCGGACCCCGGCAACAAGCGGGCCCCAACACGGCCTGATACAGGCCCTGTTGCCAGGGTCCACCTGCCCGGACACTGCACATCAGCAACAACTGCCCAGTCGCCGAAGAACCGGAGGCCCGCCATGGCCACGGACGACCGTGCCCTGCCCACACCCGGCAGGACCCCGCCGACCGATCTCGACGTGGAGGTACGCCTCACCGTCCTCGCGTACGGCACGATCGCCGCCGAGTACGCGTCCGCCGCCGGCCATCCCGACACACCCCAGGCGATCGTGGACGACTACGCGATCGTGGTCGACGCCCTCGCCCTGGCCCACCGGGTACCGGAAGCCGACGTCCCGGCGGTCCTCGCCATCGGCACCCGGGCCCTGCTCCGCGTCCACCGGGCGCTGCTCGGCTAGTCACGCGAGGGGGATCTCCATGACGCGCGACCGGCATCACGACCGACACCACACCCGCGACCGCGACTGGCGGCGCGACTGGCACCGCGACGACGACCGCGACCAGCTCGACGACTGGCTCCGCGACCCCGGCAGGCACCGTTCCGACGACTGGTCGCACGACCGGTACGAGGCCCACGTCGGCGAGCAGCTCCCCTTCCGGCTCCGCGAGCCCGACGAGGACGCGCTCCCCTCCTGGCTCCGCGACCCCGACGAGGACCGGCTCCCCGAGGACCGGCTCCCCGAGGACCGGCTCCCCGAGGACCGGCACCACGCGCGTACCCCAGCCATCCCACCCACCACGCCCACCGAGCCGCCCGGGCCACCCCGGACCGGCCGCCGTCGCCGCACCGTCCCGCGGCACGTCGTGTGCCTCGGCCTGGCCCTGGGCGCCCTGCTCCTCGCCTTCGGCGTCACCCCCGCGACAACGCTCGGCGCCTCCATGGCGCTCACCGTCCTCGGCCACTCGGCCGCCGTCCACCTGCGCGGTCGCCGTACGCGGGCCTCGGGGCCCGACCCGCTGCCGCCCCACACCGACCGGGCGGCCGCGGACGCCGCGATCACCCGGTACGGGGAGCGGCTCGCCCGGCACCCCCTGCACGGGCACGCAACCCCGGCGACCGCCGCCTCCTGGCGTATCGCGTTCGACGCCTACGACGAGGCGAAGCGGGCCGAGCCGGGGCAGGTGCCCGAGATCCTCGCCCGCGGAGGCGCCGCGCTCGACGGCCTCGCCCGCCCCGCCGTGCACCGGCCGCCCGCGCCGCTCGACCCGGAGCTGAGCAGTCACGGCACCGGCCCCGCGACCGTACGCCTCCCCAAGCCGGAGGGGTGGTCGGGGCCGTGTCTGCTGGTCTTCGAGGGCACCGACCCGGAGGGCTTCACGGTGCACGCCCGGACCGGTGGCCGCCGCAGCAACCGCACCGTGCGGCTGGCGCGCCAGCTACGCGGCCCGGGGGCCGTACGCGTCCCCGTGCCGAACACCGCGGAGGACGCGCTGACCGTCGAGATCACTACCGAGGGCCCGTGGTGGACCGCCCTGCTCCCGGCACGCAGAGCACGCGTCCTCCACGGCACGCTCCACGGCATGGGCTCGGAGCTGCTGTCGAACGCGGCCCGGCACCACGCCGCCGTCTTCGAGCACCACGGCGAGGGCGAGTTCCTCGTCCGCGAACCCGACGCCCAGAACGTCACCACCGGCCGGATCCTGGCCGAGGGCGAGGGCCCCGCCCGGCTCTACCTCGGCCTGGACGACGTCGCCAGTGTCCACGTCGACACCGAGGACTGGTGGAGCCTGGCCCCCCATCACCGCCGCGTCTGAGCCCGGAAACCCCGAAGGGCGGCACCCCGTACGCAACGGGGTGCCGCCCTTCGGTCGGTCAAGCGACTCGCTTACTGGTTGTACGGACCGTAGTCGTAGTCCTCCAGCGGAACGGCCTGGCCGGAGCCGGTGCCGAACGGCGAGTAGTCGAGGTCGTCGTAGCCGACGGACGAGTACATCGCCGCCTTGGCCTCCTCGGTCGGCTCGACCCGGATGTTGCGGTAGCGGGACAGACCCGTACCGGCCGGGATGAGCTTACCGATGATCACGTTCTCCTTGAGGCCGATGAGGCTGTCGGACTTGGCGTTGATCGCCGCGTCCGTCAGGACTCGGGTCGTCTCCTGGAAGGAGGCGGCCGACAGCCAGGACTCCGTGGCCAGCGAGGCCTTGGTGATACCCATCAGCTGCGGACGGCCGGAGGCGGGGTGACCGCCCTCGGTGACCACACGACGGTTCTCCTGCTCGAACTTCGAGCGCTCGACCAGCTCGCCCGGGAGGAGCTCCGCGTCGCCGGACTCGATGATCGTCACGCGGCGGAGCATCTGCCGGATGATGATCTCGATGTGCTTGTCGTGGATCGACACGCCCTGCGAGTTGTAGACCTTCTGGACTTCGCCGACCAGGTGGACCTGGACCGCGCGCTGACCGAGGATCCGGAGCACGTCGTGCGGGTTGGTGGCACCCACGGTGAGCTTCTGGCCCACCTCGACGTGGTCGCCCTCGCCCACGAGCAGACGGGCACGCTTCGAGATCGGGAACGCCGTCTCGTCGCTGCCGTCGTCCGGGGTGACGACGATCTTCTTGGTCTTCTCGGTCTCCTCGATGCGGACGCGACCGGCCGCCTCGGAGATCGGGGCGACACCCTTGGGCTGACGCGCCTCGAAGAGCTCGACGACACGCGGCAGACCCTGGGTGATGTCGTCACCGGCCACACCACCGGTGTGGAAGGTACGCATCGTCAGCTGGGTACCGGGCTCACCGATGGACTGGGCGGCGATGATGCCGACCGCCTCACCGATGTCGACCAGCTTGCCGGTGGCGAGCGAGCGTCCGTAGCAGAAGGCACAGGTGCCGACGGCCGACTCACAGGTCAGGACCGAGCGGGTCTTGACCTCCTCGACGCCCGCGTTGACAAGTGCGTCGATCAGCACGTCACCCAGGTCGACGTTGGCCGGCGCGATGACCTTGCCGTCGACGACGACGTCCTCGGCGAGCATCCGCGCGTACACGGAGGTCTCGACGTCGTCCGTCTTCCGCAGGACACCGGCCTCGTCCTTGGCCGCGATCCGCAGCTTCAGACCGCGCTCGGTGCCACAGTCCTCCTCGCGGATGATCACGTCCTGCGAGACGTCCACCAGACGACGGGTCAGGTAACCCGAGTCGGCGGTACGCAGGGCGGTGTCGGCGAGACCCTTACGGGCACCGTGCGTCGAGATGAAGTACTCGAGGACGGTGAGGCCCTCACGGAACGACGCCTTGATGGGACGCGGGATCGTCTCGTTCTTGGCGTTGGACACCAGACCACGCATACCGGCGATCTGACGCATCTGCATCATGTTTCCTCGGGCGCCCGAGTCCACCATCATGAAGATCGGGTTCGTCCGCGGGAAGTTCGCGTTCATCGCCTCGGCGACCTCGTTGGTCGCCTTGGTCCAGATCGCGATGAGCTCCTGAGTGCGCTCTTCCTTGGTGATGAGACCGCGCTCGTACTGCTTCTGGACCTTCTCGTCCTGCTCCTCGTAGCCCTTGACGATGGCCTTCTTGGCCTCGGGCACGACGACGTCGGAGATGGCCACGGTGACACCCGAACGGGTCGCCCAGTGGAAGCCGGCCGCCTTCAGGTTGTCGAGCGTCGCCGCCACGATGACCTTGGGGTAGCGCTCCGCCAGGTCGTTGACGATCTCGGAGAGCTGCTTCTTGCCCACCGAGTAGTCGACGAACGGGTAGTCCTCGGGCAGCAGCTCGTTGAAGAGCGCGCGGCCCAGGGTCGTCTTCAGACGGAAGCTGTCACCCTGCTGCCACTCCGGCTCGCCCTCCTCGGCGACCGGGGGAACCCAGCCGCGCGGCGGAACGGTGCCGATCGGGAAGCGGATGTCGATCTCCGACTGGAGCGCGAGCTCGCCGGCGTCGAAGGCCATGATCGCCTCGGCCGTGGAGCCGAACGCGCGGCCCTCGCCCTTGGTGTCACGCAGCTCGCCGTCGGTGGTGAGGAAGAACAGACCGAGGACCATGTCCTGGGTCGGCATCGTCACCGGGCGGCCGTCGGCCGGCTTGAGGATGTTGTTCGAGGACAGCATCAGGATGCGGGCCTCGGCCTGCGCCTCCGCGGAGAGCGGCAGGTGCACGGCCATCTGGTCACCGTCGAAGTCCGCGTTGAAGGCGGTGCAGACGAGCGGGTGGATCTGGATGGCCTTGCCCTCGACCAGCTGCGGCTCGAAGGCCTGGATGCCGAGGCGGTGCAGCGTGGGCGCACGGTTCAGCAGAACCGGGTGCTCGGCGATGACCTCTTCGAGGACGTCGTACACGACCGTGCGGCCGCGCTCGACCATCCGCTTGGCGCTCTTGATGTTCTGCGCGTGGTTCAGGTCGACCAGGCGCTTCATCACGAACGGCTTGAAGAGCTCCAGGGCCATGGCCTTCGGCAGACCGCACTGGTGCAGCTTGAGCTGCGGGCCGACGACGATGACGGAACGCGCCGAGTAGTCGACACGCTTGCCGAGCAGGTTCTGACGGAAACGACCCTGCTTGCCCTTCAGCATGTCGCTGAGGGACTTCAGCGGACGGTTGCCGGGGCCCGTGACCGGGCGACCGCGACGGCCGTTGTCGAAGAGGGCGTCGACCGCCTCCTGGAGCATCCGCTTCTCGTTGTTCACGATGATCTCGGGGGCACCGAGGTCGAGCAGACGCTTCAGACGGTTGTTGCGGTTGATCACACGGCGGTACAGGTCGTTCAGGTCGGAGGTCGCGAAGCGGCCACCGTCCAGCTGCACCATCGGACGCAGGTCCGGCGGGATGACCGGCACGCAGTCGAGAACCATGCCCTTGGGGCTGTTCGCGGTCTGCAGGAACGCGGAGACGACCTTGAGGCGCTTGAGCGCGCGGGTCTTCTTCTGGCCCTTGCCGGTACGGATGATCTCGCGGAGCTTCTCGGCCTCCTCCTCCAGGTCGAAGGACTCCAGGCGCTTCTGCAGCGCCGCGGCACCCATCGAGCCGTCGAAGTACGTGCCGAAGCGGTCACGCAGCTCGCGGTAGAGGAGCTCGTCGCCCTCCAGGTCCTGGACCTTGAGGTTCTTGAAGCGGGACCAGACCTCGTCCAGACGGTCGATCTCGCGCTGCGCACGGTCGCGCAGCTGCTTCATCTCGCGCTCGGCACCCTCGCGCACCTTGCGGCGCACGTCGGCCTTGGCGCCCTCGGCCTCCAGCTCGGCCAGGTCGGACTCGAGCTTCTTGGCGCGGTTCTCCAGGTCGGAGTCGCGGCGCTGCTCGATCTGCTGGCGCTCGACGGAGACGTGGGCCTCCAGCGACGGCAGGTCGCGCGTGCGGCGCTCCTCGTCCACGAAGGTGATCATGTACGCCGCGAAGTAGATGACCTTCTCCAGGTCCTTCGGGGCGAGGTCGAGCAGGTACCCGAGGCGCGACGGGACGCCCTTGAAGTACCAGATGTGGGTGACGGGAGCGGCCAGCTCGATGTGGCCCATCCGCTCACGGCGCACCTTGGCGCGGGTGACCTCGACGCCACACCGCTCACAGATGATGCCCTTGAAGCGGACACGCTTGTACTTGCCGCAGTAGCACTCCCAGTCCCGGGTCGGACCGAAGATCTTCTCGCAGAAGAGTCCGTCCTTCTCGGGCTTGAGCGTGCGGTAGTTGATGGTCTCCGGCTTCTTGACCTCGCCGTGGCTCCACTGACGGATGTCGTCAGCGGTGGCCAGACCGATCCGGAGCTCGTCGAAGAAGTTGACGTCGAGCACTATGCGTCAATCCCTCTCAGGGTTGTAAGGCTGTGGGGTCTGATACGGGGGTCCTGGGGCCGGCGGGCCTTGATCGCTCAAGGCCCGCCGGACTCCCGTCAGACCTCTTCGACGCTGCTCGGCTCGCGCCGGGACAGGTCGATGCCGAGCTCCTCCGCTGCGCGGAAGACGTCCTCGTCGGTGTCGCGCATCTCGATGGACATGCCGTCCGAGGACAGCACCTCCACGTTGAGGCACAGGGACTGCATCTCCTTGATGAGCACCTTGAAGGACTCGGGGATGCCGGGCTCAGGGATGTTCTCGCCCTTGACGATGGCCTCGTAGACCTTCACGCGGCCGGTCACGTCGTCGGACTTGATCGTCAGCAGCTCCTGGAGGGCGTACGCGGCGCCGTAAGCCTCCAGCGCCCACACCTCCATCTCACCGAAGCGCTGGCCACCGAACTGGGCCTTACCACCCAGCGGCTGCTGGGTGATCATCGAGTACGGGCCGGTCGACCGGGCGTGCAGCTTGTCGTCGACCAGGTGGTGGAGCTTGAGGATGTACATGTACCCGACCGAGATCGGGTCCGGGAACGGCTCGCCGGAGCGGCCGTCGAACAGGCGCGCCTTACCGGTCGGGAGCACCATGCGCTCGCCGTCGCGGTTCGGGATGGTGTGCTGGAGCAGACCGGCGAGCTCGTCCTCGCGGGCACCGTCGAAGACCGGGGTCGCGACGTTGGTGCCGGGGGCGACCTGGTCGGCGCCGATGGCCTGGAGGCGCTGCGCCCACTCGTCCGCGAGGCCGGAGACGTCCCAGCCGCGGCTGGCGAGCCAGCCGAGGTGGATCTCCAGGACCTGTCCCGGGTTCATTCGGGACGGGACACCCAGCGGGTTGAGGATGATGTCGACCGGGGTGCCGTCCTCCAGGAAGGGCATGTCCTCGATCGGGAGGATCTTGGAGATGACACCCTTGTTGCCGTGGCGGCCGGCGAGCTTGTCACCGTCGGTGATCTTGCGCTTCTGGGCGACGTAGACGCGGACCAGCTGGTTCACGCCCGGGGGAAGCTCGTCCCC
This sequence comes from Streptomyces sp. R302, assembly GCF_012927245.1. GTDB lineage: Bacteria > Actinomycetota > Actinomycetes > Streptomycetales > Streptomycetaceae > Streptomyces. The sequence goes on along the minus strand of NZ_JABBGE010000003.1, from coordinate 449,948 downwards.
CTCCTCGCGGTCGAAGACGCGGACACCGATGATCTTGCCGGTCTCGCCGTGCGGGACCTTCAGGGAGGTGTCGCGGACCTCGCGGGCCTTCTCACCGAAGATCGCGCGGAGCAGGCGCTCCTCCGGGGTCAGCTCGGTCTCGCCCTTGGGCGTGACCTTGCCGACCAGGATGTCGCCGGCGACGACCTCGGCACCGATGCGGATGATGCCGCGCTCGTCGAGGTCGGCGAGGACCTCCTCGGAGACGTTCGGGATGTCCCGGGTGATCTCCTCGGGGCCGAGCTTGGTGTCACGGGCGTCGACCTCGTGCTCCTCGATGTGGATCGAGGAGAGGACGTCGTCCTGCACGAGGCGCTGCGACAGGATGATCGCGTCCTCGTAGTTGTGGCCCTCCCACGGCATGAACGCCACGAGGAGGTTCTTGCCGAGCGCCATCTCGCCGTCTTCGGTGGCGGGACCGTCGGCGAGGACCTGGCCCTCGATGACGTGGTCACCCTCGGCGACGACGACCTTCTGGTTGACGGAGGTGCCCTGGTTCGACCGGGAGAACTTGTGCAGGCGGTACGTGTTGTACGTGCCGTCGTCGTTGGCGACCGTGATGTAGTCGGCCGACAGCTCCTGGACGACACCGGCCTTCTCGGCCTTGAGGACGTCGCCGGCGTCGGTGGCACAGCGGTACTCCATGCCGGTGCCGACGAGCGGGGCCTCCGCCTTGATGAGCGGGACGGCCTGGCGCATCATGTTCGCGCCCATGAGGGCACGGTTGGCGTCGTCGTGCTCGAGGAAGGGGATCATGGCGGTCGCGACCGACACCATCTGGCGCGGCGAGACGTCCATGTAGTCCACGTCCGACGGCTCGACGTAGTCGACCTCGCCGCCACGCTTGCGGACCAGGACGCGCGGTTCGGTGAACTGCAGGTCGTCGTTGAGCGCGGCGTTGGCCTGCGCGATGACGAACCGGTCCTCCTCGTCGGCGGTGACGTAGTCGACCTCGTCGGTGACCTGGCCGTCGACGACCTTGCGGTACGGCGTCTCGATGAAGCCGAACGCGTTGACGCGGCCGTACGAGGCGAGCGAACCGATCAGACCGATGTTCGGGCCTTCGGGGGTCTCGATCGGGCACATGCGTCCGTAGTGGGACGGGTGCACGTCTCGGACCTCGAAGCCGGCCCGCTCACGGGAGAGACCACCCGGGCCGAGCGCGGACAGACGACGCTTGTGCGTCAGCCCGGACAGCGGGTTGTTCTGGTCCATGAACTGGGACAGCTGGCTGGTGCCGAAGAACTCCTTGATGGAGGCGACGACCGGCCGGATGTTGATCAGGGTCTGCGGCGTGATCGCCTCGACGTCCTGGGTGGTCATGCGCTCGCGGACGACGCGCTCCATACGAGCCAGACCCGTGCGGACCTGGTTCTGGATGAGCTCGCCGACGTTGCGCAGACGACGGTTGCCGAAGTGGTCGATGTCGTCGGTCTCGACGACGATCTCGCTGCCGTTCTCACCGATCGTCTCGGTCTCGCCCGCGTGGAGCTTCACGAGGTACTTGATCGTGGCGATGATGTCGTCGGTGGTGAGGATGCCGGCGTCGAGCGGCTCGTCGGCGCCGAGCTTCTTGTTCACCTTGTAGCGGCCGACCTTCGCGAGGTCGTAGCGCTTCGGGTTGAAGTAGAGGTTCTCGAGCAGCGTCTGAGCGGCCTCGCGGGTCGGCGGCTCGCCCGGACGCAGCTTGCGGTAGATGTCGAGCAGCGCGTCGTCCTGGCCCTGGGTGTGGTCCTTCTCCAGGGTGGCGCGCATGGACTCGTACTCGCCGAACTCCTGGAGGATCTGCTCGGTGGTCCAGCCGAGAGCCTTGAGGAGGACGGTGACGGACTGCTTGCGCTTGCGGTCGATGCGGACACCGACGAGGTCGCGCTTGTCGATCTCCATCTCCAGCCAGGCACCCCGGGACGGGATGATCTTGGCGGAGAAGATGTCCTTGTCGGACGTCTTGTCGATGGAGGAGTCGAAGTAGACGCCCGGCGAGCGGACGAGCTGCGAGACGACGACACGCTCGGTGCCGTTGATGACGAAGGTGCCCTTGTTCGTCATGAGCGGGAAGTCGCCCATGAAGACCGTCTGGGACTTGATCTCGCCGGTCTCGTTGTTGGTGAACTCGGCGGTGACGAAGAGCGGGGCGCCGTACGTGAAGTCACGGTCCTTGCACTCGTCGATGGAGTTCTTCGGAGGCTCGAAGCGGTGGTCGCGGAAGGTCAGCGACATCGACCCGGAGAAGTCCTCGATCGGAGAGATCTCCTCGAAGATCTCCTCCAGACCGGACTTCGTGGGGACGTCCTGTCCCGACTCGAGGGCAGCCTCGACGCGAGCCTTCCAGGCGGCGTTGCCGAGCAGCCAGTCGAAGCTCTCGGTCTGCAGCGCGAGGAGGTTCGGAACCTCGAGGGGCTCCTTGATCTTTGCGAAGGAGATGCGCAGCGGGGCGGTGCTGGCGGCGTTGTTCATGTTGTTCGAGGCGTTGCGCGAGGCGGCCAAGAGGGGGTCCTTCCGAGGGCTCGGACTCACTACGCGCGTACCGGTCCCCAGCAACGCTTCACGGCAGACGTTTCCTGAATTGACCAAATGGCCAGGTCAGACGGGGTCGGTCCACGAAGCTGATGCGAAGGTATGCCCCTGGTGACGGGCAGGGGGCAGCTAACAGGCAGCGCAAAGGGACAGTGTAGCCACTTGGCCCACTGATGTCCAGGGCGACTTCCTCGCGACCCTCGTTGCTCTCAACTCCGCGGTACTCGCGCCGTGCGGCGCACCTCGATACTGCCCGTTCGGTCGTCGATCCATGCCTCGGAAACGGATCGTTGTGACGACGCGTCCTGAGAATTGCGCGCGGCGTGCCGTTCGTCAAGGCCCCCGCCCCTGGGCGGCGCACGGCGAAGATCACCATACTCCGCTTCCGGGGGCCCCGAGGACCCCCGCCACGCGGGTCCCGGGAACGCCGAAAGGCGACCACCCAGATGGATGATCGCCTGTCGGTGCCTCCGCGTTACACGGGGGCGGGAGTCAGCTCAGCGAGCCGAAACGGCCTTACTTGACCGTGACGGTGGCGCCGGCGCCCTTGAGGGCCTCGGCGGCCTTCTCGGCGGCGTCCTTCGCGACCTTCTCGAGGACCGGCTTCGGGGTGCCGTCGACGAGGTCCTTGGCCTCCTTGAGGCCCAGGGAGGTGAGCTCGCGCACGACCTTGATGACCTGGATCTTCTTGTCGCCGGCACCCTCGAGGATGACGTCGAACTCGTCCTGCTCGGCCTCGGCCTCGGCCGGGGCACCAGCGGCGGCCGGGCCGGCGACGGCGACGGCGGCAGCGGCGGTGACGTCGAACTTCTCCTCGAAGGCCTTCACGAACTCGGAGAGCTCGATGAGGGTCATCTCCTCGAACTGGGCGAGGAGGTCGTCCTGAGAGAGCTTCGCCATGATGGGCGATCCTTCCACTAATTCGGCAGGTGCCGGTTGTATAGAGAGGCGGGCGTAACGGCCCGCTGCGATCCGTGCACGAGAGTGGCGCGGATCAATGCGCGAGCCGAATTACTCGGCACCGCCCTGCTCGGCCTGCTTGGCACGGAGCGCGTCCACGGTGCGGACGAGCTTCGACGGCAGAGCCTGGAAGAGCTGAGCAGCCTGAGACTGCTTGCCCTTGAAGGCGCCGGCCAGCTTGCTGAGCAGAACCTCGCGGGACTCGAGGTCCGCAAGCTTCTTGATGTCGTCGGCGGAGAGAGCCTTACCGTCAAGGACACCGGCCTTGATGATGAGGTTCGGGTTCTCCTTGGCGAAGTCACGCAGGGCCTTCGCCGACTCCACCGGGTCACCGGTGACGAAGGCGACCGCGGTCGGACCAGCGAAGTGCTCGTCCAGTGCGGTGATCCCGGCCTCGTTGGCCGCAATCTTGGTCAGCGTGTTCTTCACCACGGCGTACTGGGCGTTCTCACCGAGGGAACGACGCAGCGTCTTGAGCTGCGCCACGGTGAGACCCCGGTACTCGGTCAGCACGGCGGCGTTGGAGCTGCGGAACTGGTCCGTGAGCTCGGCCACCGATGCAGCCTTGTTGGGCGTCGGCATAGTGCGTTCGCCTCCTTCCGGGTGATGAGGACCGCTCAGAAGGGGCTGAACAAACGAAAACGCCCCGGGCGCAGGCGCACGGGGCAAAGCTCGACCGGATGAAACACCCGGGAACTCTCCACAGTCACCTGCGCGGGTCGTCCGTCGTCAACGGATCCTTCGGCCACCGCACCCGGTAAGGGCACAGCAACGACCAGCGGTCTTTGGCTTCTGTGGAAGAGTACGTGATGGCTCGGGCCAGGGGCAAATCAGCCCTGGGCGCCCGCGCCCTCGCCGGCACCGGCCTCCTGGAGCATCTTGAAGAGGTCGACGGTCTCGCTCGCCGGCGGGGCCTGGACGGCGGCCTTGGTGCCGTAGTCGCTGTAGTCGGCGCGGATCTGCACGGTGCCCTCGGCCATCTCCATGCCGATGTCCATGCGGGCCGGGTAGCCGTCCTTGTTGACCCAGACCTCGGTGTCGTAGCCCTTGAGGCCGGTCTTCTTCACGTTCTCGATGAGCTTGTCGTGCTCCTCCTTGGAGAGGAGCTTCGAGGACTCGTTCGCCGCGAGCATCTGCTCGAAGGTGAGCGTGCCCTTGTAGTGCTCGGTCTCCATGCCGTTGACCTTCTCGGCACCGACGTGCTTGAGGTCCGGGGAGTCGATGAGCAGGGCCAGCTGCTGGGCCGGGTCCTGGTTCATGTTGTCCAGGCCGCCGGTCATCTGCTTCTGGAGGGCCTTGTCGCCGGAGGCCTCCGCCGCCGCCTTCATGTCCAGCTTCATCCAGCGCTTGCCGTCCATCTCGGCGGCCTGCTTCTCGCCCATGTCCATGTACATGACGTTGTCGAGCATGACCATGCGCATCTGCTCGGGCGCCTCGGGGTTGCCCGCGCTCAGCATGGAGCCCTTCATGGTGATGTCCATCGACGCGGGGGCCCAGCCCTGGACGCCGGTCATCTCCATGGTGCCGGACTCGGCACCGACGCCCTTGATGCTCATGGTCATCGTGACCTTGGCCGCCTTCGCCGCCGAGGTCTTCTCGTACGCCGCCGTCAGGGCCTGCAGCGGGTCGCCGAGGGCCTCGCCGACCGCCTTCGCGTCCCCGTCGTTGCAGCCGGCCAGGCCCGCGACGAGAGCCGCCGCGGAGAGGGTCGCGACGCCCGCGCGCTTCCAGGTGGACTTGCTCATAGGTGTTCCCCACCCCTTGATCTTCGGATCATCGTCTTTGCGTTCTCTTGAACCGTATCCGACGGCCACGACAGAAGGAGACGCAAATAAAGCCGCCCCCCGTTCCTCCGGAGAGGAACGGGGGGCGGCTTCAGGACTGACTGCTACCGAGCCGGAAGGGCTCAGACCGCGGCCGGGTCCTCCTCGACGAGGAGGTTGCGGGTGCGGTTGCCGTCGACCGGGATGCCGGGGCCCATCGTGGTGCTGATGGCGGCCTTCTTGATGTAGCGGCCCTTGGCGGCGGACGGCTTCAGACGGAGGATCTCCTCCAGGGCCGCGCCGTAGTTCTCCACCAGCTGCGTGTCGTCGAAGGACGTCTTGCCGATGATGAAGTGCAGGTTCGAGTGCTTGTCGACGCGGAACTCGATCTTGCCGCCCTTGATGTCGTTGACAGCCTTGGCGACATCGGGGGTCACGGTGCCGGTCTTCGGGTTCGGCATGAGACCACGCGGACCGAGCACGCGGCCGAGGCGGCCGACCTTGCCCATGAGGTCCGGGGTGGCGACCACGGCGTCGAACTCGTTCAGGCGCTGGCCCTTGGCGATCTCGTCGATCAGCTCGTCGGAGCCGACGATGTCGGCGCCCGCGGCGACCGCGGCCTCGGCACGCTCACCGGTCGCGAAGACCAGGACCCGGGCGGTCTTGCCGGTGCCGTGCGGAAGGTTCACGGTGCCACGGACCATCTGGTCGGCCTTGCGCGGGTCGACGCCCAGACGGAAGGCCACCTCGACGGTGCCGTCGAACTTGGTGGTGGAGGTCTCCTTGGCAAGGCGGACGGCCTCGAGGGGAGCGTAGAGCTTCTCCCGGTCGATCTTGGCGTCGGCAGCCCGGAGGGACTTGCTGCGCTTCACTTCTGCTCCTGGTTACGTTTTCACCATGCGGCTTCGCCGCGTGGCGGGTGTGGAGTCGTGGTGCGGACCAGCGCTTGGCCCTACCACTGAGGTCACGAGGGGGGTGATCAGCCCTCGACCGTGATGCCCATGGAACGGGCGGTGCCGGCGATGATCTTCGACGCGGCGTCCAGGTCGTTCGCGTTGAGGTCGGGCATCTTCGTGGTGGCGATCTCGCGGACCTGCGCCTCGGTGATCTTGGCGACCTTGGTCTTGTGCGGCTCGCCGGAGCCCTTCTCCACGCCCGCGGCCTTGAGGATCATCTTGGCGGCCGGCGGAGTCTTGGTGATGAAGGTGAAGGAACGGTCCTCGTAGACCGTGATCTCCACCGGGATCACCCAGCCACGCTGCGACTCGGTCGCGGCGTTGTAGGCCTTGCAGAACTCCATGATGTTGACGCCGTGCTGACCGAGCGCGGGGCCGACCGGCGGGGCCGGGTTGGCCGCACCGGCGTTGATCTGGAGCTTGATAAGCCCCGTGACCTTCTTCTTCTTGGGAGGCATTGCTCTCTCCGGGTCCTAGTGAGAGTTTTCAGCCGATCCATCCGGTCATCCGGATGGAGGCATACCGCACAACGATAACGGGTATGGCTGCGCGTCCAAAAACCGAGCAGGTCAGAGGGGCTGTAGCAGCCCCTCTGACCTGTCCGGAAACTTGTGTCGTCAGTTCTTCTGGATCTGGTCGAAGCTGAGCTCGACCGGGGTCTCGCGACCGAAGATCTCGACGAGGCCCTTGACCTTCTTCGAGTCCGGGTTGATCTCGTTGATCGTGGCCTGGAGGGTGGCGAAGGGGCCGTCGGTGACGGTGACCGAGTCGCCGACCTCGAAGTCCAGGACCTGGACCTCCAGCTTGCGGGCCGGAGCCGGCTTGCCCTCGGCCTCGGCGGCCTCGCGGGCGGCCTTCTCCTCGGCCTCCGGGGCGAGCATCTTGACGATCTCGTCCAGGGTCAGCGGGTACGGGTCGTAGGCGTTGCCCACGAAGCCGGTGACGCCGGGCGTGTTGCGGACGACGCCCCAGGACTCGTTCGTCAGGTCCATGCGGACGAGGACGTAGCCGGGGAGCTTGTTCTGCTTGACGTTCTTCCGCTCGCCGCCCTTGATCTGGACGATCTCTTCCTCGGGCACCTCGGCCTGGTAGATGAAGTCCTCGACGTTGAGCGAGACGGCGCGCTGCTCCAGGTTGGCCTTCACGCGCTTCTCGTAGCCCGCGTAGGTGTGGATGACGTACCACTCGCCGGGCAGGGTGCGCAGCTCCTCGCGGAGGGCGGCGACGGGGTCGACCGGGGCGGCCGGCTCGGCCTCCTCCTCGGTCTCGACCTCGGCCTCGACGTCGTCGGCCTCGGCCTCGTCGTCCTCGGAGTCGTCGGTGTCCTCGTCGGCGGACTCCTCGTCCGCTTCCTCGGTGTCGTCCGCGTCGTCCGCGTCCTCGACGTCGCCCGCCGCGGCGTCCGCAGCCTCGTCCAGGTCCTCGTCCTCGTCGGCGGCCTCGACGATGTCCAGCTCGTCCTCGACGGACTCGGACTCGAAGGCGTCGTTCAGGTTCGCGTCAGACACGGTGGCTGCTTCTTCCTGCGATACAGATGGGGTGGAACAAAAAGTCAGCCGAAGACGTACTTGACTGCTTCCTGGAAGCCAAAGTCAATCACGGTCACCAGGCCGATCATCACGACCACGAAGATGATGACGACCGTGGTGTACGAGGTGAGCTGACTACGCGTCGGCCAGACGACCTTGCGGAGCTCGGCGATGATCTGCCGGTAGAAGACGGCGAGACGGCCCAGGGGGCCCTTCTTCCCGCGCTTGCCGCCCTTGCGGCCCTTCTTCTTCGACTCGGACGCGTCTTCGGCATCAGGCATGTCGATGGAGCCAACGGCGTCCGTCACGATCTCTCACCTGAATTCCGGGTCGTGGCCGTGCCGCGCCCGGGTGGAGCCGCACGACAATGCAATGAAGACGTACATGCGCACACAGCCTGGCGGTGTGTGTAGCAGGGCCGGAGGGACTTGAACCCCCAACCGCCGGTTTTGGAGACCGGTGCTCTACCAATTGAGCTACGACCCTTTGCGGTGTCCCCCAACCTACCCCATGTGTGACGGGGCGGCTGCGGGCCAACGAGGAGTGAGTGTACGTGGTCTTGGGGCCTCACGTCGAACAGGAACCGCGCCGACCTGCCCGAGGGCCGTTCCGCGACCGGTATCGACCGCTCCTGTCCGCTCCCTGAAACCTGTGTGCCGGGCCGGGAAACGGTCTGGGACGATGGCCGCATGAGCGCTCCTACCCCTCCCACCGAGCGTCGGGTCTCCGCCCGGATCGGTGCGATCTCCGAGTCCGCCACTCTCGCCGTCGACGCCAAGGCCAAGGCCCTCAAGGCCGCCGGGCGCCCGGTGATCGGTTTCGGCGCCGGAGAGCCCGACTTCCCGACCCCGGACTACATCGTCGACGCGGCCGTCGAGGCCTGCAAGAACCCGAAGTTCCACCGCTACACGCCGGCCGGCGGCCTGCCCGAGCTGAAGGCCGCGATCGCCGCCAAGACGCTCCGCGACTCCGGCTACGAGGTGGACGCCTCCCAGGTCCTGGTGACCAACGGCGGCAAGCAGGCGATCTACGAGGCGTTCGCCGCGATCCTCGACCCGGGCGACGAGGTCATCGTCCCGGCGCCGTACTGGACCACCTACCCGGAGTCGATCCGCCTCGCCGGCGGCGTCCCGGTGGAGGTCGTCGCCGACGAGACCACCGGCTACCGCGTCTCGGTGGAGCAGCTGGAGGCGGCCCGCACGGAGAAGACGAAGGTCGTCCTCTTCGTCTCCCCGTCGAACCCGACCGGCGCCGTCTACAGCGAGGCCGAGACCGAGGCGATCGGCCGCTGGGCCGTCGAGCACGGCCTGTGGGTCCTCACCGACGAGATCTACGAGCACCTGGTGTACGGCGGCGCCACCGCCGCCTCGCTGCCGGCCGTCCTGCCGGAGCTGCGCGACAAGTGCATCGTCGTCAACGGCGTCGCCAAGACGTACGCCATGACGGGCTGGCGCGTGGGGTGGATCATCGGCCCGAAGGACGTCGTGAAGGCCGCGACCAACCTCCAGTCGCACGCCACCTCCAACGTCTCCAACGTGGCCCAGATCGCCGCGCTCGCCGCCGTCTCCGGGAACCTGGACGCGGTCGAGAAGATGGGCCGGGCCTTCGACCGCCGCCGCCAGACCATCGTGCGGATGCTCAACGAGATCGAGGGCGTCGTCTGCCCGACCCCGGAGGGCGCGTTCTACGTGTACCCCTCGGTGAAGGCCCTGCTCGGCAAGGAGATCCGCGGCAAGCGCCCGCAGAGCTCCGTCGAGCTGGCCGCGCTGATCCTGGACGAGGCCGAGGTCGCGGTCGTCCCGGGCGAGGCCTTCGGCACCCCCGGCTACCTGCGCCTGTCGTACGCGCTCGGTGACGAGGACCTGGTCGAGGGCGTGTCCCGGATGCAGAAGCTGCTGGCGGAAGCCCGCGACTGATCCGGTGAGTCCTGAGGCGGGCCCCGACTCCTCCGAGTCGGGGCCCGTTCTTGCGTTCGGTCGGGTATCGATCGGGGAATCGCCGTGCATACCGCCATTCGGGTAAGGCAGGATCGGCCAATGGAGCACCCCCGCGATCTCACCCAGCTGCCCAAGGCCCATCTGCACCTGCACTTCACCGGTTCGATGCGGCCCTCGACCCTCCTCGAACTGGCCGACAAGTACGGGGTGCACCTCCCGGAGGCGCTGAAGGGCGGGACGCCTCCGCAGCTGCGGGCGACCGACGAGCGCGGCTGGTTCCGCTTCCAGCGCCTGTACGACATCGCCCGCTCCTGCCTGCGCGCCCCCGAGGACATCCAGCGGCTGGTGCGGGAGGCGGCGCAGGAGGACGTCCGGGACGGTTCGGGATGGCTGGAGATCCAGGTCGACCCGACCTCGTACGCGCCGCACCTGGGCGGCCTCATCCCGGCCCTGGAGATCATCCTGGACGCGGTCGACGCGGCCTCCCGGGAGACCGGCCTCGGGATGCGGGTCCTGGTCGCGGCGAACCGCATGAAGCACCCCCTGGAGGCCCGCACGCTGGCCCGCCTCGCGGTGCGGTACGCGGACCGGGGCGTGGTCGGCTTCGGGCTCTCCAACGACGAGCGCCGGGGCATGGCCCGCGACTTCGACCGGGCCTTCGCCATCGCCCGCGAGGGCGGCCTCCTGGCGGCCCCGCACGGCGGCGAGCTGACCGGCCCCTCCTCCGTCCGCGACTGCCTGGACGACCTGCGGGCGTCCCGCGTCGGCCACGGCGTCCGCGCGGCGGAGGACGAGCGCCTGCTCCGCAAGCTCGCCGAGCGGGGCGTGACCTGCGAGGTCTGCCCGGCCTCGAACGTGGCCCTGGGCGTCTACGAGAAGCACGAGGATGTCCCCCTGCGCACCCTCTTCGAGGCGGGCGTCCCGCTGGCCCTGGGCGCCGACGACCCCCTCCTCTTCGGCTCCCGCCTGGCCGCCCAGTACGAACTCGCCCGCCGCCACCACGGCTTCACGGACCCGGAGCTCGCCGAACTGGCCCGCCAGTCGATCCGCGGCTCGGCAGCCCCGGAGGACGTCCGGAAATCGCTCCTGGCGGGGATCGACGACTGGCTGGCTAGCTGAGCCCCCGCATCAGGGTGCGGGCGATCGCGCGCGCGAAGTCGTCGAGGGCCGGGGACTCCTCGCCCTCCGGCAGCGCGTCGTAGGCGAAGGCCCGCTGGACACAGGCTCCGAGGAGGAGCGCGGCGGCGGCCTGCGGGTCGGCGTCGGGTCCGACGCGGCCGTGCCGCTGCTCGGCCCGCAGGTAGGCGGTGAGCCCCTCGACCGGCCGGTGCGGTCCGACACCGAGCTCCCGCATGCCGGCGTCGTGCCGGGCCTTGAGGCGGGGCTCCGCGTACAGCGAGGCGACGATCGGGAAGGTCCGCTCGTAGAAGAGGGCGGCCTGGCGGGCGATCTCGGTCAGGTTCTCCTCGACCGTCCGTCCGCCGGGGTCCACGGCGAGCGCCTCCAGGAGGCCGCCGAGCCGCGGCAGCCGTTCCGTCAGGACGGTGAGGAAGAGCTGCTCCTTGCTGGCGAAGTGCTTGTAGAGCGCGGCCTCCGAGCAGCCCGCCGCCTTGGCGATCTCCTTGGTGGTGGTGCGGGCGAGCCCCACGGTGCCCATGAGGTCGCGCGCGGCGTCGACGATCCGGACCCGGGTCGGCTTCTGTTCCATGCATCCTCCACTCACGCTTGACGCGTAGGTGAGTATCCACCCACCCTGGGGGTGAGTGAGCACTCACTTACCACTCTGGGAGGCTGTCATGAAGCTCACCGTCTTCGGTGCGACCGGGGGTGTCGGCCGGGAGATCGTCCGGCAGGCGCTGGACGCGGGTCACGAGGTGACGGCGGTCGTACGGGACCCCGCGCGGTTCACCGTCACCGGCGAGCGTCTGGAGGTCTTCCGCAGCGACCTCTCCGACGCCGGGGCCCTGCGCGGCGCGGTGGCCGGCCGGGACGCGGTCCTCTCGGGCCTGGGCGCCCGCAACCGCGCGGACGCGGCCTCCGGCATCGCGGCCCGGCTGACGCGGCCGGTGCTCGGCGCGATGGCCGCGGAGGGCGTGCGGCGGCTCGTCGTGGTCAGCGCGGCCCCCGTGGGACCGCCCGCGGAGGGCGACGGCCTGCTCGACAAGGCCGTCCTGGCGATCATCGGCAACGTCCTGAAGGACGTCTACGCCGACCTGCGGGTCATGGAGTCCGAGCTGGCCGCGAGCGCCGCCGACTGGACCTCGGTCCGGCCCCCCAAGCTGACCGGCAAGCCGGTCACCGGCCGCTACCGCACGCTCGTCGGCGGCACCCCGCCCCGGGGCCGCACCCTGGCCCGCGCGGACGTGGCCCACGCGATGCTGGCGGTCCTCGACGACCCGTCGACGGTCCGCCAGGGCGTGGGCGTCGCGTACTAGGGCCTGTCTGACAATTCGCGTCGGATCAGGCCGGGTCGTCCGGTGCGTGCGATCGGCGTGCGGCAGAGGCGCCCTCGTAGCAGAGCTACTTGGGCGTTTCTGCCGTGCGGCGAGCGTGCGTGCCGGGCGGGCCGGACCCGACGGGAATTGTCAGACAGGCCCTCGAGGCCTAGAGCTCGACCCCGACCGTCACCGGCTCGTTGACGAGGGTGACGCCGAAGGCGGCGTGGACGCCGGCGACGACCTCACGGGCGAGGGCCAGGAGGTCCTCCGTGGTGGCCTCGCCCCGGTTCGTCAGGGCGAGGGTGTGCTTGGTGGAGATGCGTGCGGGCCCGGAGCCGTACCCCTTGGTGAAGCCGGCCTTGTCGATGAGCCAGGCGGCGGAGGTCTTGGTGCGGCCCTCGCCGGCCGGGTAGGCGGGCGGGGTGACGTCGGCGCCGAGGCGCTCCGCCACGCGCGTGAGGAAGGCCTCGTACTCCCCCTCCGCGAGGATGGGGTTGGTGAAGAAGGAGCCGGCCGACCAGGTGTCGTGGTCCTCGGGGTCGAGGACCATGCCCTTGCCCGCGCGGAGCTTCAGGACGGTCTCACGCGCGCGTGCGAGCGGGACGCGGTCGCCCGCCTCGACGCCGAGGGCGCGGGCGGTCTCCGGGTACGCGATCGGGGCGGAGAGCCCGTCGGCGTCCTCCAGGTCGAAGCGGACCCGCAGCACGACGTACCGCTCGGGGTGCTCCTTGAAGAGGCTGTGCCGGTACGAGAAGGCGCACTCGGCGTTCGTGAGGGTGACCGTCTTTTCGGCCCGGCGGTCGTAGGCGACGACCTCGCGGATGGTGGCGGAGACGTCCTGCCCGTACGCGCCGACGTTCTGGATCGGGGTGGCGCCGGCCGAGCCGGGGATCCCGGCCAGGCACTCGACGCCGGCGAGTCCGGCCTCCACGGCCCGGGCGACCGCGTCCGTCCAGATCTCGCCCGCGGCGAGCTCCAGGCGGGTCCCGTCGAGGGAGAAGCCGGTGGTGGCGATGTGCAGCGCGGTGCCCTCGAAGCCCTTGTCGCCGATGACCAGGTTGGAGCCGCCGCCGATGACGAGCAGCGGGGTCCCGGCCGCGTCGGCCTCGCGGACCGCGGCGATCACCTCGTCGTCGGTGGTGGCCGTGACGAGCCGGGTGGCGGGGCCGCCGAGCCGGAAGGTGGTCAGGGGGGCGAGGGGGGCGTCCTTGAGCTGCTGCACGGGCTCAAGGGTACGTGCACGCGTGCAAGAGGTACCTGCACGCGAGCACGTACGACCGTCAGGCCAGGCGGACGACCGCGCGGCTCATGCCCAGGACCTTCTGGCCCGCGCTGGTGGCCGTGAGGTCCACCCGCACCTGTCGGTCGTCCAGCTTGGCGGCGACCTTCGCGGAGACCTCGATCACGGCGCCGACGCCGTCGTTCGGGACGACGACGGGCTTGGTGAAGCGGACGCCGTACTCGACGACGGCGGCGGGGTCACCGGCCCAGTCGGTGACGACGCGGATCGCCTCGGCCATGGTGAACATGCCGTGGGCGATGACGTCGGGGAGGCCGACCTCCACCGCGAACTTCTCGTTCCAGTGGATGGGGTTGAAGTCCCCGGAGGCACCGGCGTACCGGACGAGGGTGGCGCGGGTCACGGGGAAGGTCCGCGCGGGCAGCTCGGTGCCGACCTCGACCTCGTCGTAGGCGATCTTCGCGGTCATGGTCAGGCCTCCTCGGGGGCGCGGGAGACGAGCTTGGTCCAGGCGGTGACGACGTGCTCGCCGGTCTCGTCGTGGACCTCGCCGCGGATGTCCAGGATGTCGTTGCCGGCCAGCGACTTGATCGCCTCGATGGTGGAGGTGACCGTGAGGCGGTCGCCGGCCCGGACGGGCCGGGTGTAGGCGAACTTCTGGTCGCCGTGGACGACGCGGCTGTAGTCGAGGCCGAGCTGCGGGTCCTCGATGACCTGGCCGGCGGCCTTGAATGTGATCGCGAACACGAAGGTCGGCGGGGCGATCACATCGGGGTGGCCGAGTTCCTTGGCCGCCTCCGCGTCGGTGTACGCGGGATTCGCGTCACCGATCGCCTCGGCGAATTCGCGGATCTTCTCGCGGCCGACCTCATAGGCCGGGGTGGGCGGATAGGTCCGGCCCACGAAGGACTGGTCGAGTGCCATGGCCTCGATACCTCCTCTGCTGGATCTGGTGCGAAAAACGCCACGAGGCCGCCCCCTGAGAGGGGGGCGGCCTCGTGAACGAGCCTGATTAGCGCGTCTCGCGGTGCGCGGTGTGCGAGTTGCAGCGGGGGCAGTGCTTCTTCATCTCAAGACGGTCCGGGTTGTTACGCCGGTTCTTCTTGGTGATGTAGTTCCGCTCCTTGCACTCCACGCAGGCCAGCGTGATCTTCGGGCGGACGTCGGTGGCAGCCACGTGAGTGCTCCTTGACGGACGGATGGGGATGGGATGGTCTTACCCCCCGAGTCGAAACTAGGGGGACATGAAAGAGTAGCCGATCGCAGGACCGACCCCGCAATCGGCTACTGTGTGTAGCGGTGACCGGACTTGAACCGGTGACACAGCGATTATGAGCCGCTTGCTCTACCGACTGAGCTACACCGCTTTGATGTCGGTCATCCCGCCCGAAGGCGGGATTCCCTTCACCAGAGCCCCAATACGGAATCGAACCGTAGACCTTCTCCTTACCATGGAGACGCTCTGCCGACTGAGCTATTGGGGCGAGCGAGGAAGACATTACACGGTCTCCGGCCCATCACCCAAATCCGTTTCCCCTGGCCGCCGGGGAGGGGCTCGCACCCGCCTCGTACGCCACTCGTGGACTCATCGGTACGACTATTGCGCTCCTCCTCGAAGGCGGCTCGACCCGCCCCTAGGCTCTGCCCCACGCTGCGTGATCTCGATCTTGGTGACTTGGTGAGGAGCCCGATGTCGGCCGACAGCAAGCAGCCCCGTCCGCCTTCCGACGACGCGGGCGGCGCGGCGACCGAGGACGCGAGCTCGCTCCTGCTGTCGAACGCCGGGCTGACCGACGGGCGGACCGTGGACGTGCGTCTCGTCCGCGGCCGGATCGAGGCCGTCGGCACCGCGGGGAGCCTGAGCACGGCGGGGGCCCGGGTGGACCTGGGCGGCTATCTGCTGCTGCCGGCGCCGGCCGAGCCGCACGCCCACGCCGACACGGCGCTCTCGGCCGACGCCCCGGGCCCCGTCTCGTACGCCCCAGAGGACGTGCAGCGGCGGGCCACCGAGGCGGCGCTGCTGCAGCTCGGGCACGGGGCGACCGCGCTGCGGGCGCACGTGCGGATCGGTGACGTGCACGCGCTCGGACCGCTGGAGGCCGTGCTCCAGGCGCGGCGGTCGCTGCGCGGCCTGACGGACCTGACGGCGGTGGCGGTGCCGCGGCTGCTGACCGGGGCGGCGGGCGCGGACGGGCTCGCACTGCTGCGGGACGCGGTGAAGATGGGCGCCGGGGTGGTGGGCGGCTGCCCGGACCTGGACCCGGACCCGGCGGGGTACGTGGAAGCGGTCCTGGAGGTGGCGGCCGAGCACGGGGTGCCGGTGGACCTGCACACGGACGGGGACGACCCGGCGCGGCTCGCCCGGTTCGCGGCGATGGCCGGCGGGCTGCGGCCCGGGGTGACGATCGGCCCGTGCGCGGGGCTCGCGCGGCTGCCGGAGGACGTGGCGGGCCGGGCGGCGGAGCGGCTTGCGGCGGCGGGCGTGACGGTGATGTGCCTGCCGCAGGGCGGCTGCGCGGGGACCGAGCGGCGGGGTACGGCCCCGGTGCGGCTGCTGCGCTCGGCGGGGGTGCGGCTCGCGGCGGGCGGCGGCGCGCTGCGGGACGCGGCGAACCCGGTGGGGCGCGGCGACCCGCTGGAGGCGGCCTTCCTGCTGGCCTCCCTGGAGGGCCTGGAGCCTGCGGAGGCGTACGGGGCGGTGAGCACCCGGGCGCGGGAGGCGATGGGCCTTCCGGAGGTGCGGGTGGAGGCGGGTTTCCCGGCGGAGCTGCTCGCGGTGCGGGGCCTGCACCTCGCGGGCGTGCTGTCGCTGGCGTACAGCCGGATCGTGGTGCACCGGGGGCGGGTGGTGGCGCGGACGAGCGCGGTGCGGGAGTACTGCGACTCGGCGGCGGCGCTCGATCTGCCGCGGCAGGCGCGGATCGATCCGGGAGGCCCGGCGGCCCGCTGAGTCGTACGGTCGGAGCATGCGCATCGTCATCGCTGGAGGACACGGTCGGATCGCCCTGCGCCTGGAGCGGCTGCTCTCGGCGGGCGGACACGAGGCGGTCGGGCTGATCCGCCGCCCGGAGCAGGCGGAGGACCTGCGGGCGGCGGGTGCGGAGCCCGTCGTGCTCGATCTGGAGTCGGCGTCGGTGGAGGAGGTCGCGGAGGTCCTGCGGGGCGCGGACGCGGCCGTCTTCGCGGCGGGCGCGGGACCGGGCAGCGGGGCGGCCCGCAAGGACACGGTGGACCGGGGTGCGGCGGTCCTGTTCGCGGACGCGGCGGAGCGGGCGGGCGTGCGGCGCTTCGTGGTCGTCTCGTCGATGGGCGCGGACGCCACCCACACGGGCGACGACGTCTTCGACGCCTACCTGCGGGCGAAGGGCGCGGCGGACGACGCGGTGCGGTCCCGCCAGGACCTGGAGTGGACGGTCCTGCGTCCCGGCATGCTCACGGACGACGCGGGCACGGGCCTGGTCCGGCTGGAGGCCCGTACGGGCCGCGGGCCGATCCCCCGCGACGACGTGGCGGCGGTCCTGGCCGAGCTGGTGGACTCCCCCGGCACGGCCGGCCTGACCCTGGAGCTGGTCTCGGGCTCGATCCCGGTCGGGGTCGCGGTGACGGACGTGGCGGGCAACTGACCGCTCCCGCGGAGCAGGACGCAGGGGCAGAACGAAGGGGCAGAACGAAGAAGGTCCCCGGTGCGAACACCGGGGACCTTCTCGTATCGCGTGGCGGCGCCAGGATTCGAACCTGGGTAGGCTAAGCCGACGGATTTACAGTCCGCTCCCATTGGCCACTCGGGCACACCGCCATGGGATCCGCTGCCTTGGTTTCCCGCTTTTCGGCGGTGCTCCGTGGCAACGACGTAAACGATACCTGATCCCAGGGGGTGGTCCGCCACCGGATTGATCAGCGGTTCGGGTGACCGGTCACCCCCTAGGCTTTGGGGGTACCCCACAGCATCCGAGCAAGGAGCCACGAGTCATGGCCGACTCCAGTTTCGACATCGTCTCCAAGGTCGAGCGGCAGGAGGTCGACAACGCCCTCAACCAGGCCGTGAAGGAGATCTCCCAGCGCTACGACTTCAAGGGAACCAACGCCTCGATCTCCTGGTCGGGCGAGAAGATCCTGATGCAGGCGAGCGGCGAGGAGCGCGTGATGGCGATCCTCGACATCTTCCAGTCCAAGCTGATCAAGCGGGGCATCTCGCTCAAGTCGCTGGACGTCGAGGGTGAGCCGCAGCTGTCCGGCAAGGAGTACAAGCTCTTCGCGTCGGTCACCGAGGGCATCTCGCAGGAGAACGCGAAGAAGGTCGCGAAGACCATCCGCGACGAGGGCCCCAAGGGCGTCAAGGCGCAGGTGCAGGGCGACGAGCTGCGGGTCAGCTCGAAGAGCCGGGACGACCTGCAGGCCGTGCAGGCGCTGCTCAAGGGCAAGGACTTCGACTTCGCCATCCAGTTCGTGAACTACCGGTAGGACCGTGTCCGAAAGCCGCCGGTCCACCGGGCGGCGGGCTCGCACACTGGAGTCATGGACGACATCACCGTGTACGCGTACGCCGGCGGCCCCCTGGGCGAGATGCTGCTGACCGGGCAGGTCTCGACGGGGGGCCGTCTCGCGCTGCGGTCGCTCTCGCTGCCGGGGCAGAAGGGGGCGGTGACGGTCGGGGACGGCTGGGTCCGCGACCAGGAGGCCTTCGCCGGGGTCGTGGCGCAGCTGGAGGAGTACTTCGCCGGGCGGCGGGAGCGGTTCGAGGTGCCGCTGGCCGCGGACGCCGGGACGGAGTTCCAGCGGCGGGTCTGGGCGGCCCTGGAGGAGATCCCGTACGGGGAGACCGTCGGTTACGGGGAGCTCGGGCGGCGGATCGGGGCCGGCGGGGCCGGGGTGCGGGCGGTGGGCACGGCGATCGGGCGCAATCCGCTGCTCGTGGTGCGGCCCTGCCACCGGGTGATCGGCGCGGACGGGAGTCTGCGCGGGTACGCGGCGGGCCTGGAGCGGAAGCGGGCGCTGCTCGAACTGGAGGGGGCCCTCGGGTGACCGAGGGGCTGTTTCCGCGCGAGCGGGCCGAGGTCGCGCCCGGGGCGGTGCACGTGCCGGGGTGGCTGCCGGCCGGGCGGCAGCGGGAACTGGTCGCCGCCTGCCGGGAGTTCGGGCGCGGGCCGCTGACGTACCGGCACACCGTGCTGCCCGGCGGGGGCGTGATGTCGGTGCGGTCGCTGTGTCTGGGACGGCCGTGGGTGCCGTACCGGTATCTGGACTCCGTCGCCGTCGAACTGCCGGAGTGGCTGGTCGCGTTGGGCCGGGCGGCGGTGGCGGAGGCGTACGGGGACGACGGCGGTTTCGCGCCGGACACCGCGCTGGTGAACTTCTACGGGGACGGCGCCCGGATGGGCATGCACCAGGACAAGGAGGAGCGGTCCGGGGCGCCCGTGGTGTCGCTCAGCCTCGGGGACCGCTGCGTCTTCCGGCTGGGGAACGCCGAGGGGCGGGGGCGGCCGTGGAACGATGTGGAACTGGCCTCCGGGGACCTGTTCGTCTTCGGCCGGGAATCGCGCTGGGTGTACCACGGCGTGCCGAGGGTGTTTCCTGGGACGGCCGATCCGTCGCTCGGGCTCACCGGGCGGCTCAACCTCACTCTGCGGGAGACAGGTCGCTCGTGAGCGCACCACTGCGCCGGTCCCTCGGCGTCCTCGACGCCGTCGTCATCGGGCTCGGCGCCATGGTCGGCGCCGGGATCTTCGTCGCCCTCGGGCCCGCGGCCGGCGCGGCCGGCACCTCGGCCGGGCTGCTCGCCGCGCTGGGGATCGCCGCCGTGGTGGCGTACTGCAACGCGATGGCCTCGGCCCGGCTCGCCGCCCTGTACCCGGAGTCCGGCGGCACCTACGTGTACGGTCGCGAACGGCTCGGGCCCTTCTGGGGGTATCTGGCCGGCTGGGCCTTCGTGGTGGGCAAGACGGCCTCCTGCGCGGCGATGGCGCTGACCGTCGGCGCCTATCTGTGGCCGGACCAGGCGCACGCGGTGGCGGTGGCCGCCGTGGTGGCCCTGACGGCCGTCAACTACACGGGTGTCCAGAAGTCGGCGCTGCTGGCGCGGCTGATCGTGGCGGGGGTCCTCGCGGTGCTCGCGGCGGTCGTCACGGCCTCCTTCGCCGGCGCCCCCGGCGGGCGCTTCGGGCTCGGCGGGGAGGTCACGGCGGGCGGGGTGCTGCAGGCCGCGGGTTTGCTCTTCTTCGCGTTCGCGGGGTACGCGCGGATCGCCACGCTCGGCGAGGAGGTGCGCGATCCTGCCCGGACGATCCCCCGGGCGGTGCCGCTCGCGCTCGGCATCGCGCTCGGCGTGTACGCGCTGGTCGCGGTGGGCGCGCTGCTCGCCCTCGGGCCGGTCGCGCTGGCCGGCTCGGACGCGCCGCTCGCCGACGCGGTGCGGGCGGCGGGCTCCTCCTGGCTGGTGCCGGTGGTCCTGGCCGGCGCGGCCGTGGCGGCGCTCGGCTCGCTGCTCTCGCTGATCCTCGGGGTGTCCCGGACGACGCTCGCGATGGCCAGGGACGGCTATCTGCCCGGCGGGCTCGCCGCCGTCCATCCGCGGTTCCGGGTGCCGCACCGGGCGGAGCTGGTGGTGGGCGCGGTGGTGGCCGTGGCGGCGGCGACGGTGGACGTGCGGGGCGCGATCGGCTTCTCGTCGTTCGGCGTGCTCGTCTACTACGGGATCGCGAACGCCTCGGCGTGGACGCTGGGCCGCCGGGACCGGGTCCTGGCGGTGCTGGGGCTCGCCGGGTGCGCGGCGCTCGCGGGGGCGCTGCCGCTGGGGTCGGTGCTCGCCGGGTCGGGGGTCCTGGCGGCGGGTGTGGTGGCGTACGCGGTCAGTCGAGGACGACCCGGACTCCCTCGGCCCTGAGTCCGTCCACCCATTCCTGGAAGGTGGCGGGGCGGGGGACGGCGAGGAGCGGGGTGACGCCGAGGCAGGCGCGGGCGATGTCGGCGTGGCGCCAGACGAGGGTGCAGCCGGAGAGCTCCTCGCCGAGGGCGCGCGGGGAGCTGAAGGGGTAGGCGAGGCCGGGGCCGTGAACCGCCTCGGTGAGGGCGCAGACGAGGCCGTCCTCGTCGGTGATCCCCCGGCCGTCGAGGGTGTACGTGGTGCCCGGGACGGGTTCCGGCAGGTCGTACGAGCGCAGCTCGGCCTGCTGCCGCCAGGTCGCGCGGGCGGCGCCGGCGAAGCGGCGCCAGGTGCCGGGTTCGGCGGGGGTCCGGTGGTCGTGGAAGAGGTCCCAGACCTCGCGGGTGGGCGGCGGGACCAGGCCGGTGCGGGGGAAGGCCACGGTGAGGTCGAACAGGCCGTGGTGGCCGCGGGCGGTGTCCCAGCCGGTGACGTGGCCCGCCTCGCCCTCGTGCTGGACGTTCCCGCTGCGGTGGAGGACCTGGTAGCGCACCTCTCCGGGGCCCGGAGCGCCGGTGGCGAGGGCGTCGCGGAGCGCGCCGCGCGGGGAGCAGCCGAGGAAGGTGACCCCGGTGCGGGAGGGGCCGGGGACGGGGAGCGGGATGAGGTGGGCGCAGGGGATCGCGCCGGTCGCGCCGCCGCGGAGGCGGCGCGGCGGGCCGGCCGACTCGACGGTGACGACGTCGCCGCGGGCGCCGAGGACGCGGACGGCGGTGAAGCGCCAGGGGCCGTCGGGGGTCTCGACGTCGAGGGTGCCGAGTGGGGCGGTGCCCTCGACGACGGCCTGGGTGACGGCCCGGGCGAGCTCGCCGCGGGGTTCGCAGCCGCGGAGTTCGTGGCGCGGGCGGGGGTGCGGGGCGGGGTCGCCGTAGAGGCCGTCGACGTCGTGGCAGAGGGCCAGGACGTAGAGCCCGGAGAGCAGGGCGTAGCGGGGTTGGTGCACGGGTCAGAAGCCGGCGCGGGCGGGGCCGTACGCCTGGTCGGTAGGGACGATGTCCTTGCCGAGGGGCAGCAGCGAGACGGGGATGAGCTTGAAGTTCGCGATGCCGAGCGGGATGCCGATGATCGTGATGCAGAGGGCGATGCCGGTGACGATGTGGCCGATGGCGAGCCACCAGCCGGCGAGGATCAGCCACAGGACGTTGCCGACGCAGGAGGCGGCGCCGGCGCCGGGCTTGTCGACGACCGTGCGGCCGAAGGGCCAGAGGGCGTAGAGGCCGATGCGGAAGGCGGCGAGTCCGAAGGGGATGCCGATGATGGTGACGCAGAGGAGGAGGCCGGCGAGGAGGTAGCCGAGGAACAGCCAGAAGCCGGAGAGGACGAGCCATATGACGTTGAGGACGGTCTTCACGGGCGGTGTCCTGCCATCTCTTCGAGCCGGGCGATCCGCTCGGCCATGGGCGGGTGGGTCGAGAACATCTTGGAGAGTCCCTTACCCGGACGGAAGGGGTTCGCGATCATCATGTGGCTGGCGGTCTCGATGCGCGGCTCGGGCGGCAGCGGGAGCTGCTTGGTGCCGGCTTCGAGCTTTCTGAGGGCGCCGGCGAGGGCGAGCGGGTCGCCGGTGAGCTGGGCGCCGGAGGCGTCGGCCTCGTACTCGCGGGAGCGGGAGATGGCCAGCTGGATGATGGAGGCGGCGATCGGTCCGAGGACGAGGATCAGCAGGTAGCCGAGGAGGCCGGGTCCTTCGTCGTCGTTGGAGCGGCCGACGGGGATCAGCCAGGCGAAGTTGACGAGGAACATCACGACGGAGGCGAGCGCTCCGGCGACCGAGGAGATGAGGATGTCCCGGTTGTAGACGTGGCTCAGCTCGTGGCCGATGACGCCGCGGAGTTCGCGCTCGTCGAGGAGGGCGAGGATGCCCTCGGTGCAGCAGACGGCGGCGTTGCGCGGGTTGCGGCCGGTGGCGAAGGCGTTGGGCGCCTGGGTCGGGGAGATGTAGAGGCGCGGCATCGGCTGGCGGGCCTGGGTGGAGAGCTCCCGGACCATCCGGTAGAGGGCGGGGGCCTCGAATTCGCTGACGGGGCGGGCGCGCATGGCCCGCAGCGCGAGTTTGTCGCTGTTCCAGTACGCGTACGCGTTGGTGCCGATCGCGACGACGAGTCCGACGATCAGGCCCGTACGGCCGAAGAAGCTGCCGATGACGATGATGAGGGCGGAGAGCCCTCCGAGGAGTGCGGCGGTCCTCAGCCCGTTGTGCCGGCGGTGCACGGTACGCCCTCCAAGTGGTGCGGCAGGGGAACCCTTTGCTTCGTGGTCCACTCCCCCAGTGGACCCTCACGTACTGGTCAACGCCAGGCGGGAGGCTGCGGTTCCCCCGGCCGCACCGGGGAGGGGTTACGCCGAACGGGTGGTCAGCGGGCGGCGGGGATCTTCTCCGGGCCGGCGGCGAGATCACGGGTGGGTTCGACCTCGCTGGTGCAGTGGGCGCAGCGGGAGGCGATGGCCGGGATCTCGGTGAAGCAGCGGGGGCAGTCGCGCTTCTCGGACTTGGGGTCGGCGGCCTCTTCCTTGGCGAACTTCTCCTGGACCTTCGCCATGGGGACGACGAAGAGGAAGTAGAGGACGAGGGCGGTGATGACGAAGGCGATGGTGGCGGCGATGGCGAGGCCGTACGGGAAGACGGTCTTGCCGACGCTGAACTTCGCCTCGCTGAAGTCGCCGACGGAGCCGGTGGCGAGGCCGATGAGCGGGGTGATGAACGCCTTGCTGAAGCCGGTGACGACGGCTGTGAACGCCGAGCCGACGGCGAGGCCGATCGCCATCGAGACGACGTTCCCGCGAAGTATGAAGTCCTTGAATCCGTTCAGCACGGCGTGTTGCTCCTAGAGGGGGTGCGGGGAGGTCAGAAGAGGCTGGTCGTCGCGAAGCGGAGGACGAACTGCGGGTAGCCCGACAGGACGGCTCCGACGGCGGCGGTCAGCACGATCGCCAGGGTGACGGGCGTGGGGGCCCGGTGCGCGGCCTTCTCGGGGCCTGCCGGGGCCTGCTCCGGCGTGCGGAACAGCAGCGCCGTCCACCGCAGGTAGTACGCGAGGCCGATGACGACGTTGACGCCCATGACCACGGCCAGCCAGCCGAGACCCGCGTCGACGGCCGACGAGAAGACGGTCACCTTGGCGAAGAGGCCGATGATACCCGGGGGCAGACCGGCCAGATTCAGGAGGAAGAAGGCGAGCGCGAGGGCGGCGGCGGGGCTGGTGGCGTACAGGCCGGCGTGGTCGGCGATCCGCTTGCCGGGGTGCGTACGGGCGACGAGGGCGACGACCGCGAAGGCGCCGAGGTTCACGACGGCGTACATGAGGGCGTACGCGACGGTGGCGCCGACCTGCTCGTCGCTGGAGTACGCGGCGGCCCCTATCGGCACCAGGAGGTAGCCGGCCTGGGCGACGGACGACCAGGCGAGCAGCCGTACGGCGCTGCGCTCGCGGGTGGGGTCCTGCCGGAGGGCGGCGACGTTGCCGGCCGTCATGGTGAGGGCGGCGAGGACCGCTATGGCGGGGCCCCAGACGTCGGCGTACGCGGGGAAGGCGACGACCGTCACCAGGATGAGGCCGGTGAAGCCGACGGCCTTGCCGACGACCGACAGGTAGGCGGCGACGGGCAGCGGGGCGCCGCTGTAGGTGTCGGGAACCCAGAAGTGGAAGGGGACGGCGGCGACCTTGAAGGCGAAGCCGACGAGGGTGAGGGCGACGCCGGTCTGGGTGAGGGTCTGGAAGGGGCCGGGGACCTCGTCGAGGCGGGCGGCGATCTCGGTGAGGTGGAGGGTGCCGGTGGCGGCGTAGACGAAGCTCGCGCCGAGGAGGGTGACGGCGGTGGCGGTCACCGAGGAGAGGAAGAACTTGAGGGCGGCCTCGCCGGAGCGGCGGTCGCCGCGCTTGAGGCCGACGAGCGCGAAGGCGGGCAGCGAGGCCACTTCCAGGGCGACCACGAGGGTGGCGAGGTCGCGGGCGGCGGGCAGCAGGGCGGCGCCGGCGGCGGAGGACAGCAGCAGGAACCAGTACTCGCCGGCCGGGAGCTTCTCCCGGGTGGCGGGCAGCGAGAGCAGGCCGGTGAGCAGGGCGCCGCCGAGCACCAGGAGCTGGATGACCAGGGTGAAGTGGTCGGCGGTGTAGCTGCAGCCGGCGGTCTGGACGTGGCCGGCGGTCTGGGCGGCGGGGGTGAGGCAGAAGGTGGCGCGGTCGCCGGCGCGCAGCGGCAGGAGCAGGGCGAGGGCGGCGGCGAGGCCGGCGAGGGAGATCCAGCCGAGGAGCTGCTTGCGGGCGGCGGGCACGAAGAGGTCGGCGACGAGGACGCCGAGCGCCACCAGGGCGGTGAGGGTGGGGGGCGCGATCGTCGCCCAGTCGACGGACTGGACGAGCGAGGGGGCGTCTGTTGCGGCGCTGGACATCACTGGGTGCCTCCCGCGAGGAGCTGCTGGACGGCCGGGTCGGTGAGGCCGAGGAGGACCGCGGGCCAGAGTCCGGCGAGGACGGTGAGGGCGGCGAGCGGGGTCCAGGCGGCCAGCTCGTACGCCTGGACGTCGGCGAGCTCGGGCTCGCCCTCCGGGCGCGGGCCGCCCATGCAGACGCGGCGGACCACGATCAGCAGGTACGCGGCGGTGAGCAGGGTGCCGAGGCCGCCGAGGACCATGAAGACGAGGTACGCGGGGCGGTGGAGGCCCTCGGCAGGGTCGAAGGCGGCGAAGAGGGCGAGCATCTCGCCCCAGAAGCCGGCCAGGCCCGGGAGGCCGAGGGAGGCGACGGCGGCGAAGGCGAGGAGCGCGCCGAGGCGGGGGGCGCGGCCGTAGAGGGCGGCGCCGGTGGCTCCGGCGAGGGTGTCGAGGTCGGCGGTGCCGTACCGGTCCTTCACGGCGCCGACGAGGAAGAACAGCAGGCCGGTGATGAGGCCGTGGGCGATGTTGGCGAAGAGCGCGCCGTTGACGCCGGTGGGGGTCAGGGTGGCGATGCCGAGGAGGACGAAGCCCATGTGGCCGACGGAGGAGTACGCGATCAGCCGCTTGAGGTCGCCCTTGGCGCCGGGCCGGGCGAGGGCGAGGCAGGCGAG
Organism: Streptomyces sp. R302; assembly: GCF_012927245.1. Classification (GTDB taxonomy): domain Bacteria; phylum Actinomycetota; class Actinomycetes; order Streptomycetales; family Streptomycetaceae; genus Streptomyces. The sequence continues at coordinate 424,604 of NZ_JABBGE010000003.1, read as the reverse complement.
GGAGCCGTAGACGATGCCGGCGGCGGCGAAGGCGGCCAGGTAGGGCGCGAGGGTGTGCATGCCGTCGGGGGCGATGGGCAGGGCGATGCGGACGAAACCGTACGTGCCCATCTTCAGGAGCACGCCGGCGAGGAGGACCGAGCCGACCGTGGGGGCGGCGGTGTGGGCGTCCGGCAGCCAGGAGTGCAGCGGCCACATCGGGGTCTTCACGGCGAGCCCGAGACCGATCGCGAGGACGGCGGTGACCTGCACCGATGTGGTCAGTCCGCGGCCGTTGTCGGTGGCGAGCGCCACCATGTCGAAGGTGCCGCCCTTTATCCCGACGAGGAGGAGGCCGAGCAGCATGATCACGGAGCCGAGCAGCGTGTAGAGGATGAACTTCCCGGCGGCGGCCCGGCGGCCCTCGCCGCCCCAGCGGGCGATGAGGAAGTACATCGGGACCAGGACCATCTCGAAGGCGAGGAAGAAGAGGACCAGGTCGAGGACGGCGAAGGTGGCGAGGGTGCCGGCCTCCAGGACGAGCAGCAGTGCGACGAAGGCCTTCGGGGACGGGCCCGTGGGCGGCTTGAAGTAGGAGTACAGCGCGCAGAGGAAGGTCAGCAGCGCGGTCAGCACCAGGAGGGGGAGCGAGATGCCGTCGACGCCGAGGTGGATCCGCACGTCCAGTGCCTTGATCCAGCTGATGTCCGTGGTCGCCTGCATCCTCGACGGATTGTCGTGGTCGAAGCCGAGGGTGAGGGCGAGCGTGGCGAGGAGGATCGCGCCGGTGACGGTGACGCCGTGGCGGAGCACCGCCTGGTCGGGCGACTTCCCCTTCAGTCCGGGCGGGGCGGGCAGGAGCGCGGCGGCGGCGCCGAGGAGCGGCACGACGACGGTGAACGCGAGGAGGAACTGCATCACGGACGGGCTGATATCGATCACGGCTCACGCTCCGGCGAAGGCGTTGGCGAGGGCGACGGCGGCGATCGCCAGGACGACGGAGCCGGCGAGCAGGGCGCTGAGGTAGGTCTGCGTGTTGCCGGTCTGGGCGAGGCGGACGAGCCGGCCGAGGCCCTTGGCGGTGTTCGCCGCGCCGCTCACGTAGGTGTCGACGACCTCACGGTCCAGGAAGCGGACCAGGGACGCGGCGCCGAGCACCGGGCGGACGAACGCCTTCCGGTAGAGGGCGTCGAGGTGGAAGCCGTCGGCGGCCGGTCCGTACAGCGGGCCGAGGAGGGCGCGGCCGGGGTCGGCCGGGTCCTCGGCGGGGTGCGGCAGGTGCAGCGCCTCGGCCTCGACGAGACCGGCGTCGGCGTCCGGGTGGGCGACGTGCGGGGTGGCCACCGGGGGTACGGCCCTGGCGGTGACGGTCCGCCAGACGGCGTACGTGACGGCGCCGCCGGCGACGGCGAGGCCGGTGCCGAGGACGGCGGTGGTCAGGGTCGGGGTGAGGGCCTCGCCGTCGAACCAGTCGTCGAGGACGAGCGCGCTCAGGCCGAAGCCGAGGGAGGGGACGGCGAGGACCCAGAGGACGCTCGTCATCGCGATGGGCTGCCGTCCGTGGTCCGGTGCCGCCGGGCCCCTGCCGCGGAAGGTGCGGAGCCAGAGGCGGAGCGCGTACGCGGCGGTGAGGAGGGCCGTCAGGAGGCCTGCGGCGAGGACGGTCCAGCCGGCCCCGGCGGGGACGCCGGGGCGGTCGCCGAGCGCGGTGTGCTCGGCGGCGACCAGGACGGCCTCCTTGGAGAAGAAGCCGGCGAACGGCGGGATCGCGGCGAGCGCGAGCAGGGCGACGGTCATCGTCCAGTACGCGTCGGGGATCCGCTTCGCCAGGCCGCTCATCCGGGACATCGCGGTGAGCGAGTTGGTGCCGGCGGCGTGGATGACCGCGCCGGCGGCGAGGAAGAGCAGCGCCTTGAAGGCGGCGTGCGACAGGAGGTGGAAGACGGCGGCGCCCCGGTCGCCGACGGCGAGCGCCCCGGCCATGTAGCCGAGCTGGCCGATCGTCGAGTAGGCGAGGACCCGCTTGATGTCGTCCTGGGCGAGCGCGGCGAGCGCCGAGCCGACCATGGTGACGGCGGCCATCACGGCGAGCACGGTCAGCGCGGCGGCGGAGGCGGCGAAGACCGGCAGGAGCCGGGCGACGAAGTAGATGCCGGCGGCGACCATGGTGGCCGCGTGGATGAGCGCGGAGACCGGCGTCGGGCCTGCCATGGCGTCGGGCAGCCAGGTGTGCAGCGGGAACTGCGCGGACTTGCCGGCCACGCCGGCGAGGAGCAGCAGCGCCACCAGGGTGGGGTGGTCGAGGCCGCCGCTCGCGACGGTGGAGAGGATGCCGTCGATGCGGAAGGTGCCGGCGTCGGCGGCCAGCGCGAAGAGCCCGAAGAGGAAGGGGACGTCGCCGAGCTTGGTGACGAGGAAGGCCTTCAGGGAGGCGGAGCGCGCCTCGGGGGTCTCCCAGTAGTGCCCGACGAGGAAGTACGAGCAGATGCCCATGATCTCCCAGCCGACCAGGAGGACCATCAGGTCGCCCGAGTAGACGACGAGGAGCATCGCGGCGGTGAAGAGGGAGACGAGGGCCGCGTACGAGGGGTAGCGCGGGTCCTCGCGGAGGTAGCCGGTCGAGTAGATCTGCACGCAGCTCGCGACCACGCCGACGAGGACGGCGACGAGGGCGGCGAAGCCGTCGATGTGGAGGCCCAGGGTGACGGGGACCGAGCCGGTCGGCGTGAGCTGGGTGCTCGCCTCGATGACCGAGTTCCCGCCCTGGCGGACGGCGACGAGGACGGCGAGGACGGCGGCGGTGAGCGTCGGGAGGACGGCGAGCGGGCGGACGAAGCCGGGCGCGGTGCGGCCCAGGGCGAGTCCGGCGGCGGAGCCGAGGAAGGGCAGGGCGGGGACGAGGGCGGCGAGGGTCGTGGTGGTCACGCGGCGGCCTCGGCCTTCTCGTCTGCGGGCTGCGGCCGTTCCGCCGTGTCGCGGAGGCGGTCGACGTCGGCCGTGCCGCGGTTGCGGTAGACCATCAGGACGATCGCGAGGCCGATGCCGATCTCGGCGGCGGCGATGGCGATGGTGAAGAGGGTGAGGGCCTGGCCGGCGTGGAGGGCGTCGCGGAGCCAGACGTCGAAGGCGACCAGGTTGAGGTTGACGGCGTTGAGCATCAGCTCGACCGACATCAGGACCAGGATCGCGTTGCGGCGGGCGAGGACGCCGTACAGGCCGACGCAGAAGAGGAGCGCGGCGAGGACGGCGGGGTAGGCGAGGTGCATCAGTCCCGCTCCCCTTCCGGCTTCTTGCGGGACAGGACGATGGCGCCGACCAGGGCGGCGAGCAGCAGCACCGAGAGCGCCTCGAAGGGCAGCACCCAGTGCCGGAAGAGGATCTCGCCGGTCACTCCGGTGGAGCCCCGCGCGGGACCTTCGAGGTCGATCCAGCTCTTGCGGAAGGCGTCCCAGACCACCCAGACGAGCGCCGCGGCGGCGGCCGCGGCGACGGCGAGGGCGACCGGCCGGTTGCCCGAGTCGGCGTCCGGGGAGCGGCCGACGGGGGCCTTGGTGAGCATGAGCCCGAAGAGGAGCAGGACGACGACGGAGCCGATGTAGATCAGGACCTGGACCCAGGCGATGAACTCGGCGGTCAGCAGGAGGTACTCGACGGCGAGGCCGCCGAGCGCGACCACGAGCCAGAGCGCGGCGTGCACGAGCTGCTTCGTCGTGACGGAGACGACGGCGGCGCCGAGGGTGACGAGTCCGACCAGGAGGAAGGCGATCTCGACACCGGTGGGCGAGAGGAAGCCGGGGTGGGCCGGCGGGGCGGCGAGGATCACTGCGGGCCCTCCTGCTGCGGGGTCTCTGCTGCGGCCTGCTCCGCCGCCTGGGCCGCCGCCGCGGCGGTGGCGGCCTTCTCGGCGGCCTTGCGGGCGGCGGCGAACTCCTTGGGCTCCTCGGCCCTCGGGTCGAGCGCGGGCGGCTCGGGGACCGTCCACATCCACTCGCGGAGCTTGTCGCGCTCGTGGGTGAGCTCCAGGATGTCGGTCTCGGCGTACTCGAACTCCGGCGACCAGAAGAGGGCGTCGAAGGGGCACACCTCGATGCAGATCCCGCAGTACATGCAGAGGGAGAAGTCGATGGCGAAGCGGTCGAGGACGTTCCGGCTGCGCTCGCGGCCGCCGGGGGCGGCGGCCGGGACCGTCTCCTTGTGGGAGTCGATGTAGATGCACCAGTCGGGGCACTCGCGGGCGCACAGCATGCAGACCGTGCAGTTCTCCTCGAACAGCGCGATCACCCCGCGCGAGCGGGGCGGCAGCTCGGGCTGCGCGTCCGGGTACTGCGCGGTGACCGTCTTGCGGGTCATCGTGCGGAGGGTGACGGCGAGGCCCTTGGCGAGGCCGGAGCCGGGGATCGGAGCCATGGTTACTGGATCGCCACCTTCACGATGCCGGTGAGCGCGATCTGCGCGAGGGCGAGCGGGACGAGGGTCGTCCAGGCGAGCTTCTGGAGCTGGTCCTCGCGCAGGCGCGGGTAGGAGACCCGCAGCCAGATCACGACGAAGGCCAGGACGGCGGCCTTCAGGAGGGTCCAGAGCCAGCCGAGGCCGTCGGCGCCGCCGGGGCCGTGCCAGCCGCCGAGGAAGAGGACGGTGGTGAGACCGCAGAGGACGACGATGCCGGCGTACTCGGCGAGCAGGAAGAGCGCGAAGCGGAGGCCGGTGTACTCGGTGTACGCGCCGAAGATGATCTCCGAGTCGGCGACCGGCATGTCGAACGGCGGGCGCTGCAGCTCGGCCAGGCCCGCGACGAAGAAGACGAGCGCGCCGACGATCTGCCACGGCACCCACCACCACTCGAAGGCGTCGAGGATGCCGGTGAGGGAGACGGTGCCGGCGGCCATCGCGACGGACGCGGCGGCGAGCAGCATCGGCAGCTCGTACGCGAGCAGCTGCGCGGCCGTGCGCAGACCGCCGAGCAGCGAGAACTTGTTCGCGGACGCCCAGCCGGCCATCAGGCTGCCGAGGACGCCGACGCCCATGACGGCGAGCGCGAAGAAGATCCCCGCGTCGACGACCGCGCCGACGGAGCCCGGTGCGACCGGGATCGCGACGAGCACGAGGAGGTACGGGAGGAGGGCGACGGCCGGCGCGAGCTGGAAGACCCGCCGGTCGGCGTCCTTCGGGACGACGTCCTCCTTCTGCGCGAACTTCACGCCGTCGGCGACGAGCTGGGCCCAGCCGTGGAAACCACCGGCGTACATGGGGCCGAGCCGGCCCTGCATGTGCGCCATCACCTTGTGCTCGGTCTGCCCGACCACGAGCGGCAGCACGAGGAACGCGACGAAGACGAGCAGCAGCCGCACGGCGACATCGAGTGCGTCAGTCACGCGGATCGCCTCCGGCGGGGTCGGGGTGGGGGTCGGGGTCGGGGTCGGGGTGGGCGTCGGGCTTGGGGTCCGGACCGGTGTCGGGAACGGTGTCCGGACCGGTGTCGGGAACGGTGTCGGGACCGGGCCTGGTGTCCGGTGCCGGGTCGGCGTCGGGCTTCGCGTCCGGGGCGGGCCCGCCTTCCGGCGCGGCCGGTTCCGACGGCTCCTCGAACGCCGGGCGGGCGTGGTGCCAGGGGGCGTCGGAGCCGCGGGTGCGCGGAGTCTCCGGCGCCGCCGGGGCCTCGGGGGCCGGTGCGGCCTGCTGGCTCGCGGAGCCCTGCGAAGCGGAGCGGGTACGGCGGGGCGGGCGGGTCCCCGCCTCGGGTGCGGTCGAGGTCTCCGGCGTCGCCGGGGCGGCCTGGCTCGCCGAGCCCTCCGACGCCGTGCGGGTGCGGCGTACCGGGGCCTCCTGGGTGGCCGAGCCCTCCGTGGTGGTGCGGGTGCGGCGGGGGCGGTCTGCGGCGGCGGCTCGCGCGGGGCGTTCGGGGGCCGGGGGGAGCTGGCCCTTGAGGGGGCCCCACTCGTTGGGGTCGGGGACGCCGGGCGGGAGCATCTGGCGGCGCTTGGGGCCGCCGTCGTGCGCCTCGCCCGGCTCCTTCGCGCCCGGCCACGCCTTGGCGACGCGGGCGGCGAGGACGAAGTCCTTGCGGAGCGGGTGGCCCTCGAAGTTCTCGGGGAGGAGCAGCGGCGTGAGGTTGGGGTGGCCCTCGAAGACGACGCCGAACATCTCGTGCGTCTCGCGCTCGTGCCAGGCCGCGCCCGCGTAGACGGGGATGGCCGTCGGCAGCGACGGGGCCTCGTGGGGGACCGTGGTGCGCAGCAGCAGGCGGCGGGGGGCGCCGGAGCCGACGGCGGCGACGTGGGCGCAGATCCGGAAGCCGGTGCCGGGCTCGTCGACCGCGCTGAGCCAGTCGAAGTAGGTGCAGCCGAGCTCGTCGCGGGCGGTGCGCAGCGCGTCGAGCCAGTCCGTGACGGGGACGTCGACGGTCAGCAGGTCGTACGCCCGCTCCGCCGCCGCCTCGTCGCCGAACAGGTCCGTCACGGCTTCGGGAAGGGAGTCGTAGCGGTTCATCGGTCGTCGCCTCCCGGCGGCGGGGTGACCAGCGGGCTGGTGAGCTGGGCGACCGAGGCCGGCGCCGTCGTGCCGTACCGCTCTTCCAGGCTCTCGCGGGCGATCTTCTCCTGGAGCTTGAGGATGCCCTGGAGCAGCGCCTCGGGGCGGGGCGGGCAGCCGGGGACGTACACGTCTACCGGGATGATCTGGTCGACGCCCTTCGTCACGGAGTACGAGTCCCAGTACGGGCCGCCGCAGTTCGAGCAGGCGCCGAAGGAGATCACGTACTTCGGCTCGGGCATCTGCTCGTAGAGCCGCTTCACGGCCGGGGCCATCTTGTCCGTCACCGTGCCGGAGACGATCATCAGGTCGGCCTGGCGGGGGCCGGGCGCGAAGGGGATCACGCCGAGCCGGATGAAGTCGTGCCGGGCCATGGACGCGGCGATGAACTCGATCGCGCAGCAGGCCAGGCCGAAGTTGAAGACCCAGAGGCTGTAGCGGCGGCCCCAGTTCAGGACCACCTTCATGGGCTCGGGGGCCAGGCGTGCGAGGGTGCCCAGCTTCGGCGCGGGCAGGGGCACGGCGTTCCCCTCGGATGCGGGTGTTACGTCCATGCCAGGACGCCCTTCTTGTAGGCGTAGAGCAGCCCGACGGCCAGGAAGCCGAGGAAGACGAACATCTCGACGAGGGTGGTGGCGCCGTAGCCGGGCGCGGCGAAGACCGTCGCCCACGGGAAGAGGAAGATCGAGTCGACGGCGAAGATGACGTAGAGGAAGGCGTAGACGTAGTAGCGGACCTGGGTGTGGGCCCAGCCCTCCCCCACCGGGTCGACGCCGCACTCGTAGGTGAGCAGTTTCTCCGGGGTCGGCACGACGGGCCGGAGCAGTCGGCCGGCGCCGAAGGCGACCGCGACGAAGAGCACGCCGACGACGGCGAGCAGGCCGACGACGGAGTACGTATCGAAATATCCCGCCGCGCCTACGGTCGGTTCCCGCACGTCCGCCGCCCCTCTCGGTCCCTCGCCGGTTTCCTGGCCGAATTCACCGACGCGAGTCTAGGCCCTGCTAAAAGGAGCGTAAGCAGGTGCGGGTGGGGTTATCCCCCCTGGCCGACACCCACCTCCCCCATGGCCCGGAGCGGGCGGGGGACGGCAGGCTGGGGGCATGACCGCCGATCAGCGCCTCGCCCCCTCCTCCCGTACCGACCCCTTCGGCGGCCCTTCCGCCGGTTCCCCCGTCACTTCCTCCGCCGCCGGTTCCCCCGTCACTTCCTCCGCCGGATCCTCCGCCGGGGCTCCGTCCGCGCGGCGGAGCGCGTACGGGCCGGAGACCTGGAAGGAGGTCGCCTTCCTCCTCTCCGACCTGCCCGCCGTCCTGGTGGGTTTCGTCTACGCCGTCACCACCGTGCTGGTCGGCGTCGCCCTGTCCGTCACCGTGATCGGGCTGCCGCTGCTCGCGGCCGGTCTCGCGGGCGCGCGCGGGTTCGGCCGGTTCGAGCGGGCGCGGGCGCGGCTGCTGCTCGGGGTGGACGTGGCCGAGCCGTCGCGGCTGCCGCACGCGGACGGGACGCTGCCCTGGCTGTGGGCACAGCTGACGGACCCGGTGGCCTGGCGGACCCAGCTGTACGGGCTGGTCCGGCTGCCCTGGGGCCTGTTCGCCTTCACGCTGACGCTCGTGTCGCTGGTGGCGCTGTGGCCGGTGCTGCCGTTCATCACGCGGGTGCTCGCGGCGGCGGACCGCGGCATGGTGCGGGCGCTGCTCTCGCCCTCGGACGAGCTGGAGCGGCGGATCGCCGAGCTGGAGTCGGACCGGGGTGTGGTGGTGGACACGGCGGCGGCGGACCTGCGGCGGATCGAACGGGACCTGCACGACGGGGCGCAGGCGCGGCTCGTGGCCCTGGCGATGGGGCTCGGCCTGGCGAAGGAGAAGCTGCACGAGGACCCGGAGGCGGCGGCGGCGATGGTCGCCGAGGCGCACGGCGAGGTGAAGCTGGCCCTCCAGGAGCTTCGGGACCTGGCCCGGGGCATCCACCCGGCGGTCCTGACCGACCGGGGACTCGGCGCGGCCCTGTCGTCGCTGGCGGGCCGGTGCACGGTGCCGGTGGCGGTGGCGGTGGATCTGGACGAGCGGCCGGTGGAGGCCATCGAGGGGATCGCGTACTTCACGGTGTCGGAGCTGCTGCAGAACGTGTCCAAGCACGCCCGGGCGCGGACGGCGTCGGTGGAGGTGTGGCGGGCGGGTGACCGGCTGATGCTTCAGGTCGGGGACGACGGTACGGGCGGCGCCCGGCTCGACGGCGCCGGTACGGGCCTGGCCGGCCTGGCGGAGCGGATCGGCGCGGTCGACGGCGTGCTGGTCGTGGACTCCCCGGCGGGCGGCCCGACGACGATCACGGCGGAACTGCCCTGGCGGGCGCGGCGGTCCTGACGGCCCGGCGGCACCGGCAGCACCGGCGACGGATCCGACCCTGTGACCGGGCCGCGTCCTCCCGGGTAGGGGATGGGGTGGGGATAACCCCCCGTGGGAGACGCCGACCCGCCTCATGGTGGCGCGGGGGTCCCGGACGGAATCCTGAAGTCGTGTCCATGACCCCCTTCTCAGCGAAGGACGTTCCCATGTCTCCCTCCGCGCTCCGGGCCCCCTTCCAGGGGCGGACCTGGCGGGCCTTCCTCTTCACGATGCTGGGGCTGCCGACGAGCATCCTGGCGTTCACGCTCGCCGTGTCGCTGACCTCGGCCGGAGTCGGACTGCTGATCACCTTCCTCGGGATCCCCGTGCTGGCCGCGTCGCTGGCCGTGGCCCGGGCGCAGGGGGCGGTGGAGCGGGCCCGGGTGCGGGAGCTGCTCGGCGTGGAGGTGGCGGGGCCGGCGCCGGTGCGGGGACGGACCGGCGGGGTGTTCTCGTGGATGACGGCGATGCTGCGCAGCGGCGCGTCGTGGCGGCATCTGCTGTACGGGCTCGTGCACTTCCCGTGGGCGGTGTTCTCGTTCTGCGTGTCGCTGACGGTGTTCGTCTGGAGCTGGAGCCTGTTCACGTATCCGCTGTGGCAGTGGGTGTTCCCGGCGTATCTGGGCCAGGACGGGATCCAGCTGTACGGGGACGACCGCCGCGCGCTGTATCTCGACACCCCCTTCGAGATCGGCGCCGCCTGCCTGGTCGGGCTGGTCTCCGTGCTGCTGTGGCCGCCGCTGCTGCGGGCGCTGACGGCGGTGGACCGGACGCTGGTGGTGGTGCTCCTCGGCCCCGGGCGGCTCGCGGAGCGGGTGACGGAGCTGGAGTCGGACCGGGTCCTGGCCGTGGACACGGCGGCGGCGGACCTGCGGCGGATCGAGCGGGAGCTGCGCGAAGGGGCGCAGGCGCGGCTCGCGTCGCTGGCGACGGACCTGGGGCACGCGCGGGAGAAGCTGGCCGGGGCCCCGAAGGCGGCGGTGGCGCTGGTGAACGACGCGCACAGCGAGGTGAAGCTGGCGCTGAAGGAGCTGCGGGACCTGGCGCGGGGCATCCACCCGGCGGTCCTGACCGACCGGGGCCTGGACGCGGCGCTGTCGTCGGTGGCGGCCCGCTGCGCGGTGCCGGTGTCGGTGACGGTGGACCTGCCGGGGCGGCCGGTGGCGGCGATCGAGGGCCTCGCCTACTTCACGGTGACGGAGCTGCTGGAGAACGTGACCCGGCACTCCCGGGCCCGGCGGGCCTCGGTGGACGTGTGGCGGTCGGGCGCGCGGCTGATGCTGCAGGTGCGGGACGACGGCGTCGGCGGCGCGGACCCGGCGCGCGGGCAGGGGCTCGCGGGGCTCGCGGAGCGGCTGCGGTCGGTGGACGGCGTGCTCGCGGTGGACTCGCCGGCGGGCGGCCCGACGACGGTGACGGCGGAGCTGCCCTGGCGCGCCTGAAACGCCCCGTGTCCCGGCGGGGGCTTTCCTGCGATGCTTGATCACGCGGCGCCGACCGGGCCGCGTGATCGGCTGTACGGGGATGTGGGGGCGGCGGACGTGGGCGTGGGAGAGGTGGCGGACCGGGTGCGGGTGGTCATCGCCGAGGATTCGGTGCTGTTGCGCGAGGGGCTGACGCGGCTGCTCACGGACCGGGGGCACGAGGTCGTCGCGGGGGTCGGGGACGGCGAGGCGCTGGTGAAGACGGTGGCGGAGCTCGCGGACGCGGGCGCGCTGCCGGACGTGGTGGTGGCGGACGTGCGGATGCCGCCGACCCACACGGACGAGGGGGTACGGGCGGCGGTGCGGCTGCGGGCGGAGTACCCGGAGCTCGGCGTGCTCGTGCTGTCGCAGTACGTGGAGGAGCAGTACGCCACCGAACTGCTGGCCGGTTCCACGCGGGGCGTGGGCTATCTGCTGAAGGACCGGGTCGCGGAGGTGCGCGAGTTCACCGAGGCGGTGGTGCGGGTCGCGGAGGGCGGTACGGCCCTGGACCCGGAGGTGGTGCAGCAGCTCCTTGGCCGCAGCCGGCAGCAGGACGTCCTGGCGCATCTGACCCCGCGCGAGCGAGAGGTCCTGGGCCTGATGGCCGAGGGACGGACGAACTCGGCGATCGCGAAGCAGCTGGTCGTGAGCGACGGCGCGGTGGAGAAGCACATCGGCAACATCTTCCTGAAGCTGGGCCTGTCGCCGAGCGAGGGGGACCACCGCCGGGTCCTGGCGGTGCTGACGTACCTCAGGTCCTGAGTGTCCTGCCGGCCCGGAGGCCTCGATTTCCTGACACCCTGTCAGATACCACCGCTCCAGGCCGCCCCGGACACCCGTCCGGATCTTGAGTGGACCTCGCGCCGGCCTGGGGCGGACCCGGGGCGGAGGAACGAGGCGGAATACCGCGTTCCGGAGCAATCCGGATAGGCGCAGAACAGGACAATGCAAGGCAAAAGGGCATCTCAAGCAGAGGCCCACCATGTGAGAAGTCCCGGGAAGGCCCACCTCACCGTCGTAGGGTGGGCCGCAGAGTCCCGCTTGCCGCTAGGGAGGTCCAGTAAGTGACCAGCCAGGTCAGTAGCGAGGCCGGTGAGGCCCTGCTCGGGGAGCAGCGCAGCGCCCCGGCGGAGGGTCATGACGGCGCCGAGAAGGAAGTCCGCCGGCTCGACCGGGTGATCATCCGGTTCGCGGGTGACTCCGGTGACGGCATGCAGCTCACGGGTGACCGTTTCACCTCGGAGACGGCGTCCTTCGGGAACGACCTGTCCACCCTGCCGAACTTCCCGGCCGAGATCCGGGCACCCGCCGGCACCCTGCCCGGCGTCTCCTCCTTCCAGCTGCACTTCGCCGACCACGACATCCTGACCCCCGGCGACGCGCCGAACGTGCTGGTCGCGATGAACCCCGCCGCGCTGAAGGCGAACATCGCCGACGTGCCGCGCGGCGGCGAGATCATCGTCAACACGGACGAGTTCGCGAAGCGGGCGATGGCCAAGGTCGGGTACGCGCAGAGCCCCCTGGAGGACGGCTCGCTCGACGGGTACCGGGTGCATCCGGTGCCGCTGACGACGCTGACCGTCGAGGCGCTGAAGGAGTTCGGCCTGTCGCGGAAGGAGGCCGAGCGGTCGAAGAACATGTTCGCGCTCGGGCTGCTCTCCTGGATGTACCACCGGCCGACCGAGGGCACCGAGAACTTCCTCCGGCAGAAGTTCGCGAAGAAGCCGCAGATCGCCGAGGCGAACGTGGCCGCCTTCCGGGCCGGCTGGAACTTCGGCGAGACGACCGAGGACTTCGCCGTCTCCTACGAGGTCGCCCCCGCCACCCGCGCGTTCCCCACGGGCACGTACCGGAACATCTCCGGGAACCTCGCCCTGTCCTACGGCCTGATCGCCGCGAGCCGGCAGGCGGAGCTGCCGCTCTACCTGGGCTCGTACCCGATCACCCCGGCCTCGGACATCCTGCACGAGCTGAGCAGGCACAAGAACTTCGGCGTGCGGACCTTCCAGGCGGAGGACGAGATCGCCGGCATCGGCGCCGCGCTCGGCGCCGCCTTCGGCGGCTCCCTCGCGGTGACGACCACCTCCGGTCCCGGTGTGGCCCTGAAGTCCGAGACGATCGGCCTCGCCGTCTCCCTGGAGCTGCCGCTCCTCGTCGTCGACATCCAGCGCGGCGGCCCGTCCACCGGCCTTCCCACCAAGACCGAGCAGGCCGACCTGCTCCAGGCCATGTACGGGCGCAACGGCGAGGCGCCGGTGCCGATCGTGGCCCCGAAGACCCCGGCCGACTGCTTCGACGCGGCCCTGGAGGCGGCCCGGATCGCGCTCACGTACCGCACCCCCGTCTTCCTGCTCTCCGACGGCTACCTCGCCAACGGCTCCGAGCCCTGGCGGATCCCCGACGTCGACGCCCTGCCCGACCTGCGCACGGCCTTCGCCACCGGCCCGAACCACACCCAGGCCGACGGCACCGAGGTCTTCTGGCCGTACAAGCGCGACCCGGAGACCCTGGCCCGCCCCTGGGCCGTCCCCGGCACCCCCGGCCTGGAGCACCGCATCGGCGGCATCGAGAAGCAGGACGGCACCGGCAACATCTCGTACGACCCCGCCAACCACGACCTCATGGTCCGCACCCGGCAGGCCAAGGTCGACGGCGTCGACGTCCCCGACATCGAGGCCGACGACCCGGACGGCGCCCGGACCCTGGTCCTCGGCTGGGGCTCGACGTACGGCCCGATCACCGCCGCCGTACGCCGCATCCGCCGCGAGGGCGGCCACATCGCGCAGGCCCACCTGCGCCACCTCAACCCCTTCCCGAAGAACCTCGGCGAGGTCCTGAGGCGGTACGACAAGGTCGTCGTCCCCGAGATGAACCTCGGCCAGCTCGCCACCCTCATCCGCGCGAAGTACCTCGTGGACGCCCGCAGCCACAACCAGGTCAACGGCATGCCGTTCAAGGCCGAGCAGCTCGCCGCCGCCCTCAAGGAGGCCATCGATGCCTGAGAACCTGCTGCGTCTGGTGCCCAAGGCCGAGGCCGCCCAGTCCATGAAGGACTTCAAGTCGGACCAGGAGGTCCGCTGGTGTCCCGGGTGCGGCGACTACGCCGTCCTCGCCGCCGTCCAGGGCTTCATGCCCGAGCTCGGCCTGGCGAAGGAGAACATCGTCTTCGTCTCCGGCATCGGCTGCTCCTCCCGCTTCCCGTACTACATGAACACGTACGGGATGCACTCCATCCACGGCCGCGCCCCGGCCATCGCCACCGGCCTGGCGACCTCGCGCCGCGACCTGTCGGTGTGGGTGGTGACCGGCGACGGCGACGCCCTGTCGATCGGCGGCAACCACCTCATCCACGCCCTGCGCCGCAACGTGAACCTGAAGATCCTGCTCTTCAACAACCGGATCTACGGCCTCACCAAGGGCCAGTACTCCCCCACCTCCGAGGTCGGCAAGATCACCAAGTCGACCCCGATGGGCTCCCTCGACGCCCCCTTCAACCCGGTGTCGCTGGCCCTCGGCGCGGAGGCGTCCTTCGTGGCCCGGACCGTGGACTCCGACCGCAAGCACCTCACCGAGGTGCTGCGCCAGGCAGCCGACCACGACGGCACGGCGCTCGTGGAGATCTACCAGAACTGCAACATCTTCAACGACGGCGCCTTCGAGGTCCTCAAGGACAAGGACCAGGCGAAGGAGGCGGTGATCCGGCTGGAGCACGGGCAGCCGATCCGCTTCGGCGCCGAGCTCGGCAAGGGTGTCGTCCGCGACCCCGCCACCGGCGACCTGGAGGTCGTCACGGTCACCCCGGAGAACGAGTCCCGCATCCTCGTCCACGACGCGCACGCCGCCTCCCCGACGACCGCCTTCGCCCTCTCCCGCCTGGCCGACCCCGACACCCTCCACCAGACCCCCATCGGCGTCCTCCGCTCGGTGGAACGCCCGGTCTACGACACCCTGATGGCCGACCAGCTCGACAAGGCCACCGAGCAGCAGGGCAAGGGCGACCTCGGCCGGCTCCTCGCGGGCAACGACACGTGGACCGTGGTCGGCTGACGGCCGGTCACGTCACGTCACGGAGGACCGAGGGGCGCGGCCGGGGTCACCGGCCGCGCCCCTCGTCGTAGCGGGCGCGGGCGGCCTCGACGTCCGGGACGAGGGACTCGGTCCAGAGGGCGAGGGACCTGACCCGCTGGGCGGCGTCCTCGCCGAGGGGGGTGAGGGTGTAGTCGACGCGGGGCGGGATGACGGGCTTGGCGTCGCGGTGGACGAAGCCGTCGCGTTCCAGGGTCTGGAGCGTCTGGGTGAGCATCTTCTCGCTGACGCCGCCGATCCTGCGGCGCAGTTCGCTGAAGCGGTACGAGCGCTCCAGGAGCGCGATCAGGACGAGGACGCCCCAGCGGCTCGTGACGTGCTCCAGGACCAGCCGGGACGGGCACATCGAGCCGTCCACGTCCGCCAGCAGGGGCCTTGCCGGGACCTCGGTACTCACCTTCATGCCAGTACCTTACTTCAAAGTGGGTACTTTCGATTGGTTAGTGCCAGACGTACGGTGAGTGTGTTCGCCCCTCCGATCACCCTCTGACACCCTCCGAAGGAATCCCCATGCGCATCGTCGTCACCGGAGCCACCGGACAGCTCGGACGTCTCGTCGTCGACGCCCTCCTCGCCGACCCGGCCGTCCCCGCCGGGGCCGTCGCCGCCGTCGTACGGAACAAGGAGAAGGCCGCCGACCTCGCGGACCGCGGCGTCGAGCTGCGGATCGCGGACTACGGGCGGCCGGAGACGCTGGCCGGGGCGTTCGAGGCGGGGGACCGGGTGCTGCTGATCTCCGGCAGCGAGGTCGGGCAGCGGGTGCCGCAGCACGCCGCCGTGATCGACGCGGCGAAGGCGGCGGGCGTGGCCCAGCTCGCGTACACCGGGATCCTGGGCGGGCCCGCGGCCGACTTCGACCTGGCGGCGGAGCACAAGGCGACGGAGGAGCTGATCCTCGCCTCCGGCCTGCCGTACAGGTTCCTGCGGAACGGCTGGTACAGCGAGAACTACACCGACAACCTCGCCCCCGTCCTCGCCCACGGCGCCGTCGTCTCCAACGCGGGCGAGGGCCGGATCGCCTCCGCCACCCGCGCCGACTACGCGGCCGCCGCGGCGGCCGTGCTGACCGGGCCGGCCGAGGAGCACGCGCGGCACCTGAACCGCGCGTACGAGCTGAGCGGCGACGAGGCCTGGTCGCTCGCCGAGTACGCGGCGGAGATCGCCGCCCGCAGCGGGCGGCCGATCGCGTACACGAACGTGCCGGCCGCGACCCACCGGGAGATCCTCACCGGCGCCGGCGTCCCGGAGTTCTTCGCGGCGATCCTCGTCGACGTGGACGAGGCGATCGGGCGGGGTTCGCTGGCCGTCAGGACCGGCGACCTGGCGCGGCTGATCGGCCGCCCGACCACCCCGATCGGCACGACGGTCGCCGAGGCGCTCAAGGTCATGACCGTATAGCGGTACATGCATGACAGCCTGCCCTGTGCGGCGCTACCTTCATCGGGACGGCGCGGCGCAGGGCGGGAGGCATTTCATGGGCAGGGACAGGGGAAGCGGCACGGTCACCGGGAGCGGTGGGGGGACGGCGGAAGCCGGCGGCGCGGGCGACGAGAGCCGCGCCGGTCTCGCGTACGGCGTCGCCGCGTACGCGATCTGGGGCCTCGTCCCGCTCTACTGGCCCCTGCTCAAGCCCGCGAGCGCGGGCGAGATCCTCGCCCACCGGATGGTGTGGTCCTTCGCCTTCGTCGGCCTCGCCCTGCTGACGCTGCGCCGCTGGGGCTGGATGAAGGAGCTGCTCGCCAACCCGCGCAAGCTCGGCCTGCTGACGATCGCCGCGACCGTCATCACCGTGAACTGGGGCCTGTACATCTGGTCGGTCAACAACGGCCACGTCGTCGAGGCCTCGCTCGGCTACTTCATCAACCCCCTCGTGACGATCGCGCTCGGCGTCCTCGTCCTGAAGGAACGCCTCCGCCCCGCCCAGTGGGCCGCCGTCGGCATCGGCTTCGCCGCCGTCCTCGTCCTGGCGATCGGCTACGGCCGCCCGCCGTGGATCTCCCTCGTCCTCGCCTTCTCCTTCGCCGTCTACGGCCTGGTGAAGAAGCAGGTGAACATCGGCGGCCTGGAGTCCCTGGCCGCCGAGACCGCCGTCCTCTTCCTGCCCGCCCTCGGCTACCTGGTCTTCCTCGGCTCGCGCTCCGAGCTGGCCTTCGGCACGGAGGGCGCCGGCCACATGGCGCTCCTCGCGTCGACCGGCATCGTCACCGCGATCCCGCTGATCTGCTTCGGCGCGGCGGCCATCCGGCTCCCCCTCTCCGCCCTCGGCCTGCTGCAGTACCTGGCTCCGACCTTCCAGTTCCTCCTCGGCGTCGTGTACTTCCACGAGGCCATGCCGCCCGAGCGCTGGGCCGGCTTCTCGCTGGTCTGGCTGGCCCTGACGCTCCTCACCTGGGACGCCCTCCGCACCGCCCGCCGCAGCCGCGCGGCGGTGGCCCACGCGGCGAAGGAGGCGGCGGAGCGGCTCGCGGAGGAAGCGGCCGCGGCGGCCCCCGAGGCCGTACGGGAGCAGCGCGCCTGATCCGTCGTACGCCTCGGCTCCTGACACGCGGAAGGCCCCGCCCGGGATTCGGGCGGGGCCTTTCCCGTACAGGGGTCTTTCCCGTACGTCCGGACGGGTCCGGACGGGTCCGAACGGGTCCGGGCTCAGACCGGCACCTCCTCCCGCGCCGCGGCCCCGGCGCGCTCGCGGAGGGCGGCGGCGGCGACCAGCGCGCCCGCCGCGGCCATCGCCACCGGCACGGCGAGCGCCGCGCGGAAGCCCGTGAGACCGCCGCCGGCGAGGCCGTACACGGCCGTCACGGCGGCGATGCCGATGGCCGAGCCGAACTGTGTCGCGGTGGTCAGCAGCCCGCCCGCGAGCCCCTGCTCGTCCTCCGCCACGCCGTCCGTGCCGGCGATGGTCAGCGGCCCGTACGCGAGGGAGAAGGCGAGGCCGGTGAGGAGGAGGGTCGGGAACATCGCCGCGTACGACCAGTCGGGGCCGACCGGAAGGAAGAGCACGTACGCGGCGAGGGCGGCGAGGAAGCCGCCGAGGACCACCTTGGCGTTGCCGTACCGGGCCACCAGGCGCGGGGTCACGGTCGGCGCGAGGACCGCGTCGACGCCCATCACGAGCAGGGCCAGGGCGGTGTGCAGCGAGGACCAGCCGCGCAGCTCCTGGAGGTAGAGGGTGGCGACGAACTGGAAGCCGAAGAAGGCGCCGACGAAGAGCAGCGCGCCGAGGTCGGCACGGAGCACGGACGGCGTGCGCAGCAGCCCGAGCCGGACGAGCGGGACGGCGGCCCGGCGTTCGACGCGGACGAAGACGGCGGCGAGGGCGGCCCCGGCCGCGAACACGGCGAGGGTGAGCGCCCAGCCGTCGAGCCCGTGTTCGAGCCGGATGACGCCGTACGCGAGGAGGAGCATCGTCCCGGCGGCGGCGAGCGCCCCGGCGAGGTCGAAGCCGCCCCGCCGCGGCACCGGCGACCGTTCGTCCTTCGGTACGAGGTCGTCCTTCGGTACGAGGCGGACGGCGGCGGCCAGCAGGACGGCGGCGAAGAGGACGGGCGCGATGAACACCCACCGCCAGCCGAACTGGGTGAGCAGGCCGCCGGTGACGAGACCGAGCGAGAAGCCGCCGCCGGCGACCCCGGCGAAGACCAGCAGGGCCCTGTCGCGCTGCGGGCCCTCCGGGTAGGAGGTGGTGATGACGGAGAGGGCCGCCGGGGTCATGAAGGCGGCGGCGACACCGGTGGCGAAGCGGGCGAGGACGAGCGTCGGGCCGTCGTCGGCGAGGGCGCCGAGGCCGGAGAAGAGCAGGAAGACGGTGAGCCAGCCGAGGAACATCCGCCGTCTGCCGAGGAGGTCGGCGGCGCGCCCGCCGAGCAGCGTGAAACCGGCGTAGCCGAGGACGTAGGCGGACATGACCCAGGCGGCGGTGGCGGTGGTGAGGCCGAGGTCGGCGCGGACGGTGGGGACGGCAACGGCGAGCATGGCGACGTCGATGCCTTCGAGGAAGACGGCCCCGCTGAGGACGAGGAGCAGGCCCCAGGCACGTAACGACACAACTGCCTCCGAAAGGAAGGGGGTTGGGGTGGGGTGGTTACCGCTCCGAGGGCTGGTTCCCTCTTGTAACCACCTCGATCCTGCGGGAGCATCGGGAGGCATGGAAGAAGGCACTTCGAAGTCACTCGGTACCTCGGCGGTAACCGTCGGCACGCGGGGCTGCCACCCCGACGGCGCCGGCGAAGCGGACCCCTTCCAGTGGGACACCCGCGAGGACTGCGAGGTCCGCCAGATCCTGGACCGGATCGCCGACAAGTGGTCGCTGCTCGTCATCGCGCTCCTGGAGAACCGCGTCGTCCGGTTCTCGCAGCTCCGGCGCGAGATCGACGGCGTCAGCCAGCGCATGCTGACCGTCACGCTGCGCCAGCTGGAGCGCGACGGCCTGGTCCGCCGCACCGTCCACCCGACCGTCCCGCCCCGCGTCGACTACGAACTCACGCCGCTGGGAGCCACGCTGCACACCACGATCCGCGCGCTGGTCACCTGGACGGAACGGCACCAGAACGAGATCGCGGCGGCGAGGGAGCGCTACGACACCCGGGAGACGGCCCACGAGACGGCCCACAAGGCGACCCGGGCATAGCCCGACGCTCGGGAGACCCACGTCGGAGCGGGGAGTTCCGGTGGCGGACGGCGAGCGGGCGTGGATATGTGTGGGGGATGGAGCCACTGCACTGGAAACTCGTGATCGACACCCGCGACCCGCACGCCCAGGCCGCCTTCTGGGCCGTCGCCCTCGGCTACGTCGAGGAGGACCACAGCGCGCTCGTCGGCCAGCTGCTCGGCGCCGGAGCCGTACCGCCCGAGGCGACCCTGACCGTGCACCCCGGCACGCCGCAGGAGCGGCTCGGCTGGCACGACCTCGCCGCCGTACGGCACCCGGACGACCCGGTGTCGGAGGAGAACGGCGCCGGCCTCGGCCGCCGGATCCTCTTCCAGCGGGTCCCCGAGGAGAAGACCGTGAAGAACCGCCTCCACCTCGACGTGCACACCGACCCCGGCACCCGCGACGCCCAGGTCGAGCGCCTGGAGAAGCTCGGCGCCACCGTGCAGCGGCGGGTGGCGGAGCAGGGCGGCTCCTGGGTGGTGATGAACGACCCCGAGGGCAACGAGTTCTGCGTGCAATAGGGGCATGGGGGGGAGTTCGACGAGGCGCCCGCCGAGGATGCGGCCGTCCGCAGCGCGCCCGCCCACCGCCGCAACGGTGCGTACGCGACGGGGGCGAGGCGCTCGCCTGGGCGGGCGGGACGCGCGGAGCTGCATCGTCGTTTCGGCAGGACCCTTCAGACGGGCACACCGGGGTCGAAGTACTCGGGCGTCCGGAACAGGCCGGCGAAGGTACCAGGGCCGTGCCGGTCGTCCAGCCATCCCGAGAGGGCCCCGGTCGCTCCGCTGATCACCGAGCGCAGGACAAGGGTGTGTAGGTCTTCCTGCTCCCCGGGGGCGAACTCGTCCAGGAACGACGCGTACCGCCGGTTCACTCCCGCTTCGTAGCGCCAGAGCGCCCCGGTGTAACGGGTGATCTCGTCCGTGGGCCCGTCGGCCGACTCTGTCCCCCGCCCCGCCAGGGTTCCCGTCACGTCCCGGAACGCGAGCCGTCCCACCGCGTCCTCGGGTTCCTCCACTCCGATACGTGCCGCAGCCTCACGGGTAATGCGGCGAGCTTCTCTGTCGCACGCACCCTCCATGACGACACCGAGGTTGCGAGTGTGGGACGCTCCCTTCGGGTCTGCGGCGGAGTACGTACGTCCCGACGCGCGACGGAAGTTGATCCCGTACTGCGTCCGGACCAAGCGCCCGTCGACATCCACGTACCGGCGGCGGGAGCCGTAGTGGAGGCAGTCGTGCGCATAGGCCCGCAGCAGATCGAGTAGCGCCAGGTTCGCCCGCTCGGGAACGTCGCTCCCCAACGGACCGTGCATGGTGACCAGCGCGACCATCTGCAAGTGCCGGTAGCCCTGGTCGGGGTGGTGGAAGCCCCCGAACGCCCCGGGGCGTGTGGACTCCGCCCCGACCAGCACCCGGTGCAGCGGGAGCATCTGGGAGAGCCCCAGCTCGGCGTACCGGTTCCACGCCATGTAGAAGCCGGCGTGGAAGACCCCCGTGTCCAGACCCGCCGCCTGCCATCGGGCCAGTCGTTCGGTGGTGGTGCGGAACATGTGGTCGGGGTGGGCCGAGGTGAGGACGGCGGTGTCGGCCCGCAGGGCGGCCAGAGTCTCTGACGCCCGCGTGCCGACCACCGTTTCGTTGGGTGCCAGAGGGGCTACGACGGGGTGGTGCCCCTGATGAGCTGCCGGTGGGAGTCCTGCATCCCCTCCGGCAGGGAGTCCGGTTCGTACCATTGCGCCTCCAGGATCTCGAAACCATCGATGCTGAGCGTTCCTCCGGCGTGCAGTGCCTCGTAGGCGACTTCCACACGGAGCTTGTAACCGCTCGTCACGCTCACCAGACGACCGGGCTTGACGATGAGCCCGGTCTCTTCCTTCACCTCCCGGACGATGGTCGCCGGGAACTCCTCGCCCTTGATCGCGTAGCCCGTGGGCAGACCCCACGGACGCTCCGGCGGCCACATCCGGTGCTTGAGGAGCAGAACGCGCCCCTGGTCGTCGCGTACGACACCGGTGACGCCCACCATGAACTTGGCGTGGGCGAACCAGAGGACGCGCCACTGCAACGGGCCCCGGATGAGCCGCCAGAGCCGGGCCACAACACGCTTCATGAGCAAGCCTTTCGAGGGGGGAACAGGTCCGCAGGATTGCCGGATAAGGCACCAACCTGTCAGACCGTGAGCGGGTCACGTCCGCTCTGCGGAGGCGACGCGCACCGCATCACTCCACGAGAACGGCGACGACCAGAACGAGCAGCAAAAGAACGGCGGTCACCGTGACAGCCACGGCTTCCCTCACTCACGGGTCACCAGCGCCACGTACTCCAGGGTCACGGCGAAGGTGGTGTGCCCCGTCGTGGCCGTGTGCGACTCGCACCCGACCGATGACGCGTCGTCCGGTGTCGGTTCCGACTCCCAGACGCACCCGCCGGCCAGGCAGCGAGCTGTCAGGGTGACCTCGGATTCCCGCCCGGGATGCTTGGCCATGCGGTAGACCGGGACCGCGACAGCCGGCGCCGTAGTCACGGAGCACACTCCCCGATCATCAACTTCGGTTCGTCGTGCGGGTGATTGCGAATCTCGACGCGGTAGTCCGCAGCCGCCGACTCATCGCGGACGCGGACGCTGTACCGCTCTCCTTCAACCGCGAGCGCACATGTCGTGCAGCCCGGAACGGGTACGGCGGGCGGTACCGATGTCATCGGAAGGGTGATCGGGGGCTCGGCGTAGGTCCGCGCTCTGTCGGTCCTCACGCGGGCATCCCCGGGGATCCGCTCCGGATGGCTCGGCGCATCCCGTTCTCCTCCGAGACCCGTGCCATGAGGGCGACCATCACGGGCGAGTCATCGGTGGTGCCGGGCGGCACGGCCTGGTCGCGCCCGGAGTCGTCGATCCGGTCCCCGTCGAGCACTTGCGGGCGGGGCGCACTCGTTGCCGGGTCTGCCAGGGGGTCATTCCGCACGGCTCACCTCCTTTACGGGAACGGCTTGTTCCCGCCATGCGCTGATCTCTTGCGTACGAAGAGCAAACCGCGAAGCACGCTTGAACCGGTACCGTTGCGGGGAGGGCAAACCATAAGACTCATAAGCGCCGGGGGTTGTCGTGCCCAGAGCTTCCGAACGACCGCGCAATGAAGGTCTCTGCACCCTCCTTGAACAGGCGGGATACTCAGAAACGAAGTTCGCCCATGCCGTGAACCGAGTTGCTGCCGAAGCCGGTCTGTCGGTGGACTACCGCCAACCTTCCGTATCGCAGTGGAAGCAGGGTGGGCAGCCGAAACCCCAGATCAGACCCGTGATCATCGCCGTACTGGAACGGAAGCTAGGGCGCCCGGTCTCATACGCGGAAGCGGGCTTGCAGCGGCCTGCCGGGGTAGCTGCCGATCCCGGGCGTGACACCGTGGATTCTCTTATCGACCTCGGGAAGGAAGATATGGACCCGTCCCGCCGCAAGCTGCTCACGACGACTCTGTACTCCGCCGCCCTCACCGTTCCGGCCTTCTCCGCGCTGATGACCACGGCGCACGCAGAGGACCGGGGAAGGCTCACCAGGCCCACGGGCCGCATCGGTCAAGGTGAGGTCGAGACCGTTCGACGGATGACGGACAAGATCGCCGACATTCTCGATGATCTCGGCGGCGGGCACGCCCGCCCGATGGCATCAGCGTTCCTCGTCAACACCGTTGGCGGCTACCTGCGCGCGGCAGCACCGGAAGCCGTACACCGTGACATGCTCTCCGCCGCCTCCGACTTGGTCTATCTCACCGGGTGGATGGCGATGTACGAGCGCGCTCACGGTCTGGGGCAGACCTACTACCTGCACGCGCTCGATCTCGCTCGGGAGTCCGGCGATCAGCTCACGTACTGCCGGACCCTGCGCGGGATGAGCTTGCAGGCATCGCACCTGCGCTACGGCCGGCGAGCCCTGGAGTTCGCGGACTCTGCGGCGGAGGCGGCTCCGACCGGCGCAGCCGGTCCCCGTCTCGTGGCGTTCCTGCGGGGGCAGCAAGCCCACGCCTCCGCGATGGTCGGTGATCGGCGGACGGCCGTCGTCCGCCTCCGGGAGGCGGAAACCGCGCTCTCGCGGGCGGACTCTCGGCGCGACGCCGTGGGGGGCTACGACCGTGCCGCGTTCCTGTTCCACGTCTCGCACGTCCACTACGAGGGGCGGGACCTGGAGAGTTCGATCAAGGCACTCAAGTCCTCCATCCGGGTCATGTCCCCGTCGGAACGTCAAGGCCGACTCCACGCGCACGCCGTGTTGGCGCAGCGGCAGCACGAACACGGGCACCTGGAAGAGTCGTGCCGTACGTGGGGGCGCTTCCTGGACGACTACGAAGTACTGTCCACCGCGCGCGGTGACGAGCATTTCGGAAAGCTCCGGGCACTCACGATGCCCCGCAATTCGACCGTCGTCCGGGAACTTCACGACCGAGTGCGCGAAGTCGCCAAACTCAAGGCCGCGTGAGTTCCCGTACGCAGAAAGCCCCGCCAGCCTCGTGACAGAGGACTGGCGGGGCGATCAGCGCTCCACGAAAACGCTCTAATGAGCCATGCGAGTTTTTTGCCTCCCTGCCGTGCTTCCAGGACACGGGAGGGGGGTCCCTGCCTGGGGCAGGGTCACGAGCGGCGAGGACGGACACGCTCGGCAGCCCATCCGCCGGGCTGGTGCTTCGCGGTCTCGCGGTTGTGGCACGACGTGCACAGCGGACGCAGCCGCGACCACGCATCCGGATCGGACACGCCACGAGCCACCAGCGAGCGACGCGACTCCGGGAAGTGGTCAGCCACCGTCGCCGGCTTCGTGCACAGCACACACCACGGGTGGGCGTAGAGGTAGCGGCGCCGGATGTTCGGCCACCGTCGCCCGTACGGGCTCGTCCCGGGTGTCTCCCGAAGTGCGGTCGCCTCACGCTCGTGAGCGGCACAGCGGCCACCACGGGCAGTCAGTTCGGGGCACCCGGGTACCGAGCACGGGGGGCGGGGTCTACGCGGCATGGGGCAGCTCCACGAAAAGGGATGGGTTTCTGGCGACCGCTGATGATGAATGCGCTGATGGGAGCGCTATCGACGCAACGGGCACGCAACGCTGTCGCGCATCAGGCGCAACGCCCCAAGGGGTAGTTCGCAACACCCCACAGCGCATAGACATGGAGCCATGACACCCAAGCCTGAGCCCCGCCCCGCACTCGAACTCCGCGTAGGGGGAATGCACCTGACCGTGCAGCGCATCCCCGGATGGCTCGTCGCCCTAGTCACCACCGCTGGTGGCGCAGCGCTCACGTGGTGGACGCAGCACTAGGAAGCGCGCCCGAACTCCGTCCCCGTCTTGAGCTGGTGACAACCCCGGCACAGCACCTGAACGTTGCCGTCCGTGTCGGTCCCTCCCATCGAGAGGGGCCGCACGTGGTCCACGTCCACGTCCGCCGCGGGGAAGTCGTCTAGGCACCAGTCACACCACGCGGAACCCTTCCGCGCGATGATCCGGCGGAGCCGAGCCGCAGCGTCGTTCCGGGCCGCTCGTCGTCGGCTCCGTGCTCGTCCTAGCCGGCGAGAGGAGGCCCGGACAACGGGTGGGGGCTGCACCACTTATGCAGCCCCCAGCTCTTCCCGCACGACCCCTGGACTACGTGGGGGTCGCTTTCTTCGGCGGGATGGGCGGCGGGTCGATGAGCAAGCCGTCCGGCAGGCGTGGTGTGACGTCCACAAACACCACGCGACCACGGTTCGTCGGATCGCGCATTGCCTGAATGCCGCGCGGCATCACGGTTCCCCCTTCCGGCACCGGGCCCGTGTCGGACCAGAGGGGCCGTCCCTGCGCATCGCGTGGGAAGTACGGGTAGTCCCCGTCCGGTCCGGGGTCCAGGGCGTCAACCGCCATCGTTAGTCCCGCTCCGCAAGGAATGCTTCGCGCTTTGCGTCCAGGTCTTCGGAGAACTTGGCTCCCAGCGCTGCCGCCTGCTTCTCTACGGCCCGCTGGATCTCGTCCAGAATCGCGATGTCGTACAAGCGGGGCTCGGGCACGGTCATGACCTCACGAAGTGCGGTCTGCGCGCGCTGAGCCTCGGTGAGTACGTGGCCACGCTTGTAGCGAGCCGACCGGTACTCGACGTACGCCGCGAACCATGGCTCGGCCGCAAGAGCCTCCATGAACCGCTTGTGGGGTTCGTCTCCGGAGTCGACGGCCTCCTGTGCACGCTCCATCCACGTGTCAACCACCTTGCGGTCGTACGCCTTCGCTCGCTCAGCGCGGCGCGCTGCCTCCGCCTCCCGGACAGCCTCCCACTCGGCTTCCGCTACGGCGAGCGGCCCGGCGAACTTCTCCGCCTGTGCGCGCAGCTTCGCCACCCGCTCGGCAGCCTTCTCAGTCTCGGTAGCCATGCTCACTTACCCCCGTTGGTCACATCGCGGCCGTGTTCGGCAGCCAGCTTCTTGTCCTGCTCGTAGTAGCCGAGACTCATCCTCACGGTCGGGCTCAGACGGTCGAACGTCTCGGGGTTCGACACCTTGAGCGCGGCCAGTTCCTCCATCCGCTCGTCCCAGTTCCATGCATCGGCCTGGATCTGCCCCTTGTTCCTCGGCCCGTCCAGAAATCCCGCTCCACTCAAAATGGCGCCCATGGGCTACCTCTCCTGTTCTCTATCGCCGACGGCCCTACCGCCGTCGAACCCGCGTGCTTGGTGGTGCTACTCAGTTATAGGGAGCAGAGGATTCCCCCAGCCCCCCCTTCGGCGCACAGGAACCACCCCGCGCCTTCTCTGTGTAGTAAGGAGCAACGAATTCCCGGCACCCGCCGTGCGGCGCGCTCGGTGACTTCGTACAGCCCCTCACTGTGTTGTGGGGACCAGCGATGTCCCGCGCCCCTCGGGGCCGCAGGGGTCTGCGTCTCTACTTGCTTCCGGGAGTAGTAGGGACGGAGAGATTCCCGCCGGACCGACCATGGCGACATGGCGTTCTGGTGGTGCCCTCGGTTTCTCCCTTATTTTTTTATGTTCATACGAACAACAGTCTCAAATCACCATGTCACCATGGTCCGCCCGCTGGTCGGCCCCGCTGCGGATACAGCAAAGCCCCGGCGGTCCACGAAGGACTACCGGGACTTGGCTAGGGCAGCACGGACGCCCAGTCATGCAGCTACAAGGACGTGATCTCCGCTCGTTTCCATGAGCCGTACGGCGTTGCCCAGGGCCGGTGGGGCGTCGTTGCGGCTTTCGGCTTCCTGGTCCCCGGCGGTGTCGGTGACAGCTTCCGCGGCAGGGTCCAGCTCTCCGCGCATGGTGAAGTCCACGCGTCGCGTGTCCAGCTTCCGCCACCCGCCACGGGTGCCGCGCCGTACGTCCAGCCGTACCCCCGCCTCGATGAGCATCGCTCGCCGGCCCGCGGTGTCCTTCTCGGCCCACTCGTCGGCGAACGTGCGGCCGGTCGGGGTGACCGTGCGACTCGGCTCGACCTTCTCGGTAGCCTCCAGCAGGGCTATGCGCGCGTCCAACGCGTCCGCCCGGTCTTGCCACGCCTTTGCCGCGTGCTTGGACTTCTGGCGCCCCTTCTGCTCCTGGTGCTCGGCGAACTCCGCGACCGTGGCCAACAACTCGGGCTCGGGGTCGTACCCGGGGGTCTCGACAACAAGTTTCGTTCCGATCGAGCCGACCAGCCGCAGGAACTCGGCGGTCACGTACTCATCTGCCCAGTCCGCGCGGATGTTGGACGGGGCTTCGCAAAGGTCGCCCCGGGCGTGGCTGTTGCACTTGTAGTTGCCGCGCTTCCCTTCCTGCTTGCTGAGGTACATACGCCCCCCGCACGAATCGCAGTGGATCACGCGCAACAGCAACGCGTCTGTGTCGTGCCGCTCGCGGTTGTCGATGCTGCGAGAGTCGAGCACGGCACCGATCGCGTCGAACTCCGCGCGAGTCATGATCGGCTGTTCGGTCTGCATGACCGGGTTGCCCTCGGCGTCCCGCACGGGCTTGCCCTTGTGCATCTTCCAGCCGAGCAGCGATTCATTACGCAACATCCGCGTGATGACCGCAGGAGTCCACTTGAACACGTCACGCACGACGTGCGACCCCTTGGCCCCGCCGGTCTTCCCGCCCTTGTCGCGCTTCATCTTCACGGCCCAGTGATCACGCGGGCTCGGGATGCCATCGGTGTTGAGACCAGCAGCCACCGCCGAAACGGTCTTGTCTTCCAACAGCTCTCGGACGATCCGTTCAATGATCGCCACCGCGTCGGGGTCCGGAACCAGCGTCCACCCGATACCGCCGTGTTCCTGCGGCATGGGGGCGGGCATGTAGCCGTACGGCGGACGACCACCACCACTCCACCGAAGCGGCATCTTCCGGATGGCAGCCATGGCGCCGGTAACGCGGTCGCTGATGCTCTGTGCCTCGACCTGAGCGGCAAAGGCGAACATCGTCATTTGAAGTTCCGCCATGGGGTCCATGGGGTTGCGGAAGTCAAAGACGAGCTTGCCCCCCGCCGATGCCCTCGGCGAACACCAACACCTTTCGGTGCTCGCGGGCCCACTCGGCGAGCTTGTGCATGTCCGCCATGGACCGGATGGCACGGTCAAACCGCCACCACACCAGGGCGTCAAAGTCGTCGGGGCGTGCGAGCCACTGTCCGAGCTGCGGACGGTCAAAGGGGCTGATCTTGGAAGCGGAGACGTCAAGGTCTACCGCTTCGCGGAGCTGGTCACCCTCGCCGAAGCTGATGTTGTGCGCGGCTGCCGCTTGGTCGTCGGCCTCGCGCTGCCGCTCGGGGCTGGTGGTCTCGTCGGTGAGCACGGACAGACGGACACACCGCACGCCCCGCAGGGTCTCGGCGTAGACCGTGCCCGCGAGAGGGTTCCGCGGTGTAGTCGTCATAGTCCCTGTGGGGACCAACGAATTCCCGACTACGTCCCTGACCAGCGTCGACGACACCCTGCCCGCACTCCAGAACCGCTAGAACGGAGTGTTGGGAGACCCCGAGGGCAACGAGTTCTGCGTGCAGTAGGGGCATGGGGGGAGTTCGACGAGGCGCCCGCCGAGGATGCGGCCGTCCGCAGCGCGCCCGCCCACCGCCGCAACGGTGCGTACGCGACGGGGGCGAGGCGCTCGCCTGGGCGGACGGGACGCGCGGAGCTGCATCGTCGTTTCGGCAGGACCCTTCAGACGGGCACACCGGGGTCGAAGTACTCGGGCGTGCGGAACAGACCGACGAAGGTACCGGGGCCGTGCCGGTCGTCCAGCCATCCCGAGAGGGCCCCGGTCGCTCCGCTGATCACCGAGCGCAGGACAAGCGTGTGGGTGAATGGCTTTGTTCACGAGTTTCGGCTCTGGCACAACTTCCGTGGAGTCGAGCCGACCCTCGGGGACAGAGTCCGCGAGGGTCGTGGAAACCAGCAGGTCAGCGGCGCGCTACCAGCCCGTTACGAGCCAGCTCGACGAGGTTTCACGGAAGTTGCGCGTCTTGAGGGGGCTCCGCGATGCGGTCACGGAGTACGGCTTGGTCGATGTACTGGGTTACGGCAGCGAGGACTGGCTGTGGCACGGGGGCCCCACGAGGCGGTCGCGACGATTATCGGGGAGGTCAGTCCCAGTGCGCGGTTGTCCTTGCCGTCCCGCATGTGGTCGAGCCACCGTTCGTACCAGCTGAGGAAGTCCTGCGCCGAGGAGACGTTCGGGGGCCAGAAGCCGTCCGCGTTGCCCGTGACCACACGACCGGCAAGGGGCCCGGTCACCCCGATCAAGCACAGATCGCTGCAGCCCATCTCAATGATGTGGAGGAACAGGTCACCCTGCAGCGCGTCCGAGTGGTCGCCATGAGTGAATCCCCGTGGGCTGCCGTCCGCCGGCTTCCGGTTCATCGTGAACAGCCTGCACTCGTCCAGTGGAAGAAGGCCGTAGAAGGGGCCGGCGCCGCTGCCGCCGAGTTCGGTGAGGAACGCCCGATAGGCCGCAGGCAGGACGATGCGGTGCTCCGCCTCGAAGACGTCGGCCTCTGAAGCGCTGACGCACGGGCCGAGGCGGAACTGGTGGCGCTCCGAAGCCATCGAGTGGCTTCGTCGCGCCTGGTACGGGATCTTCGCCAGCTTGGAGCGTATGCGGGTGATGCGGGAGTCCATCGGAGGGTCTCTTCTCTCGTCTCCGAGACCCTACCGATCGGTCCGGCAGAGACACATCCATGGGTCTGAAGAGCTCCTGCCTACGGGCGCAGCCGCCGACCTGGTCCCGGCTGGCGACGATGCCGGCAGCATGGTGCTGTGGACGCTCACGCAATTCCCCAGCCGGAAGTTCACGATCTTCCCCAGGGGAATCCCGGAGCCCGCACCGTGGACGCTACCCATGAGAGGTGGAACACCCACGTTCAAAATCGCCTTCATCTCGACCGAGCGGCTGGTCGGCCGAGACCGTCGGACCCGCCCCCCGCTCGAAAGCTCCGTTCGATCACAGGTCTCTTCCGCTCTCGAACACGGCCAGTTCTTCGGGCGTACCGTCGAACGCGGGCCCACAGTTGGGCGGCAGTCGCTCCACGACCATCGCGATCGCCTCCTGCGCTGTATCAGCTCTCCCGACCTTCTGAGTCCGCAAAGGTCCTTCGACGTAGTACGGCCCGGCGTGGCCTGGGCCGGCTGCTGTGGGGCCGACGTAGGGAACGTCCCATGTCCAACGCTGCTCAGTGCAGCGACTGAAGTGCAGCTCCCACATCCCCACCCAGGGGAAGAGCTGCCGTAGCCGCGGCTCGGCGTATGCCGCCGCAACCAGCTCAGCGCTCACCCGGTCGGAGCCGATCAGCTCCCGCCATGCCGCTTCCACCTTGTCTGCATCTGACGCACTCGTTGTCATGTTCGAATTCTCCACTGCGGCCATGCTGGGTGGGCACGGTGATACCCATCGTCCATCCGTCTGAGCCGTACACCGAGCCGCCGTCCGGACAGGGGTGGGGAATTACGTGAAGCCGAAGGTGCGACTCATGGGGAATGGGGAATTACGTGAGCGTCGACAGGTGCGCAGCGCGCGACGCCTGGGGTTCGGAGTACATGTCCCCACCGGGTCAGCGGCACGCCTCCCAAACTCGGGCTCTGGCACAACTTCCGTGAAGTCGAGCCGACCCTCGGGGACAGAGTCCGCGAGGGTCGTGGAAACCAGCAGGTCAGCGGCGCGCTACCAGCCCGTTACGAGCCAGCTCGACGAGGTTTCACGCGAGTTGCGCCAGAACCGCAACTCGTGAACAAATCGAACACTGCAGTCCTCGTGACCGCCTCCCGAAACCACGCGTGCCCAGCCTTCCCGCGCCGCCCGCGTGGCGCTGGCGGCATTCGGACCACGAGGCGGCTGGTCAGGCCGGGTTGATGCGCCGGCGCAGGAGGCAGAAGACGTTGCCCTCAGGGTCCTGCAGGACGTGCCAGTTCTCCTCGCCCGTCTGCCCGACGTCCGCCGGCCTCGCGCCGAGGGCGAGCAGCCGTTCCAGTTCGGCGTCCTGGTCGCGGTCGGTCGGGTTGACGTCGATGTGGAGGCGGAGCTTCTCGGCGCGGGGCGCGCTGTTCGGGCTGAGGACGATCGTCGGCTGCGGCCCGCCGAAGCCGGCTCCGGGCGGCCCGATCTCGATGCTCCCGTCGCCCTCCCGCCCGATCTCGACGTACCCGAGGACCTCGCTCCAGAACACGGCGAGCCGTTCGGGATCGGCGCATTCGAGGATCAACTCACTGATGCGGCATGCCATGTTCCCCAGCGTAGGGGCCCGGACGCTCCGGACTGTCGTACCCGAGCCTTACGCTCCCCAGCGGAAGCCGGACGGACGAGGAAGCCGGAGACGGAGACAGGTCTTGGGTGGCAACAGCTGGTGGCAGATCGGGCCGTACGACGCCGATCCGGCGGTCGCGTTCCGGCGGGCGCAGGCGGACGAACTGGCCGAGGACGACCGTGGGTTCCCGGATCGCACGATCGAGGAGCTGTGGAAGAGCGAGGACTGGGCCGAGTACATCTTCACCGGCGGCACGGCCACGGTCTTGGATCAGATCCGCACGGTCGACGCGACGGCGCCCGAAGACGGGCCCTACATGCGCCCGTTGACGCGGGAGGAGGTCCGCGCCTGGTGTCCGCACGGCAAGCCCACCGCCGCGGAGTGGGAAGCCGCCCTCCGGGCCGACGACGACCTCTACCCCGACCGGGGCCTCGGTCGCTGCACCCCCCTCTTCGAAGGCGGCGAGCCGACGCGCATCGGCTACTGGGGCGTGACGGCGGACTGACGACGGCGGACTGACTACGGCGGACTGACGACGGCGAGCTCTCTTCGCCTCAGTCCGCCAGCTCACGGCCGAACTCCACCAGGACGTGTGCCAGTTCGCGCGGCCTCGTGGCCATCGGCCAGTGCCCCGAGTCGAGGTCGACGTACGCGAGGCGGCGGGCGCGGGCGAGTTCGGGGCTGTCGCCCGCGGCGATCCACTCGCGGGCCTGGGCGGGGGTGAACTCGGGGCAGACGAGGGCGACGGGCACGTCGAAGCGGCGCTCGTCGGCGAGGTGTACGACTCCCCTGGCGACCCCCTCAGGCACGGGCACCGCGGCGGCCTTCGCCGCGAGCCGGTCCCGCGCCGGCTCGTCCAGGTCGGCCGCGTCCGGGCCTTCGAAGGGGCCCCAGCCGGGGAAGGCCATGGCGCCGTCCACGATCGGGAAGAAGTCGGCGTACGCCCGCCCGTCGGGGGCCGGGAAGCCGCCGACCAGCGCGACCCCGCCCACCTTCCCCGGCCGCGCGTCGGCGGCCAGCCAGGCCAGGGTGGCCGCCGCCGAGTGGCCCACGACCAGCGGCTTCCCCTCCGCCGCGTCGACGGCGGCGAGCACCGCGGCCCGCTGGTCCGCGAGCGTCGCGGACGCGTCGCCGTCCCCCTGCCCCGGCAGGGCGACGGGCACGGCGCGGTGGCCGAGGGCGGCGAGTTCGGGGACGACGTCGTCCCAGGCGGACGCGTCGAGCCACAGTCCGGCGATGAGCAGCATGTCCACGGCGGTACTCCCCAGTGCAGCAGAACCAGTTCCGACGGCCGGCACGATACGCGCCGCCTCTGACAACCGGGCGGCCTGACAAACCGGACGGCCTGACAACCGGGCGGCGCGCCGGGCGTCACGGGTGCGGCTTCTCCCCCTTCGCCAGCATCGCCACGTACTTCTCGATCCGGCGCGTCCGGGTCTCGGCCCGCTTGGGCTCCTGGATCCGGTACAGGACGGCGAAACGGTTCCGGCGGTCGAGCGTCTCGAAGAAGGCCGCGGCCGCCGGTTCGGCCGCGAGGGCCGCCGCGAAGTCGTCCGGCACGGTGGCGGCCTTCGAGCCGTCGTACGCCGCGTCCCAGCGGCCGTCGGCCTTCGCGCGGTCGATCTCGGCCTGTCCGGGCGGCCGCATCCGGCCCTGTTCGATCAGAACCGTCACCTTGTCCCGGTTGATCTTCGACCACTTGCTGGCGCGCTTGCGCGGGGTGAACCGCTGGAGCCACCACTCCTCGTCGAACTTCGCCTTCTGCCCGTCGATCCAGCCGTAGCAGAGCGCCACGTCGAGCGCCTGGGCGTAGTCCAGGGCGACGACTCCGGGCGCCTTCTTGCGGATCTTGAGCCAGATGCCGGGCCGGGAGGAGTGGTGCTCGGCGAGCCACGCCTCGAAGTCCTCGGCGGATGCGAACGCGACGGTCTCCAGGTCCTGAGTCACCCCGGCAGCCAACCACAGCCGACGCCCCGGCGCCCGTGGATCGCGGACTTGACCCTCACGCGACGTGAGGCTGAAGGGTGGGGTCCATGAGCGACCACGACCACGACCACGACGACGACGACGACGCCAAGAACAGCAAGAACTACTACGACGCCTTCGAGATCAGCCCCGTCCCCACCCCCGGCCCCGACGCCGTGCCGCCGGAGCCCTTCCACGGCATCTACGGCATGCCCGCCTTCGTCTCCGTCCCCACCGCCGACCTCGCCGCCTCCCTGGACTTCTGGACCCGCGGCCTCGGCTTCTTCGAGCTGTTCTCCGTCCCCGGCGTCCTGGTGCACCTGCGCCGCTGGGCGTTCCAGGACGTGCTGCTCGTCGCGGCGGAGTCCGTACCCGCCGAGGCGCCGGCGATGAGCGTCAGCTTCTCCTGCGTGCTCGGCCAGATCGACGGGATCGTCGACGCCTGCCGGGCGGTCCGCCCCGACTCGGTCTCGGCCGACAGCCCCCGGGACACCCCGTGGAACACCCGCGACGTCGAGGTGATCACCCCGGAGAAGGCCCGGATCGTCCTCACGGCCGCGAAGGCGTACGACCCCGCGAGCCAGGAGGCGCGGAACCTCGCCGAGATCGGCATCACGGGACCGACCACGCACCCCGACAAGAATGAGGAGCATGTCTGACACTGCCCCTGGCACCGGCACCGGCTTTTCCGATGAAGGCGACGCCGACGGTCTGACCGTCGGCCAGGTCGCCGCCCGCCTCGACGTCACCGTCCGCGCCCTGCACCACTGGGACGAGATCGGCCTGGCCCGGCCCTCACTGCGTACGGGCGCCGGGTACCGGCTCTACACCGCCGCCGATCTCGAACGCCTGCACCGCATCGTCGTCTACCGCGAGATCGGCCTCGGCCTGGACCGGATCCGGGCCGTCCTGGACGACGCGGCCACCGACGTCCCCGCCGCGCTGCGCGCCCAGCGCGCCCAGGTCGCCGAACGGATCGAGCGGCTCCAGCGGCTCGGCGCCGGCCTGGACCGGATGATCGAGGCGCACGAGCGCGGTCTGCTGCTGTCGGTCGAGCAGCAGGCCGCGATCTTCGGCCCGGACTGGGACCCGGAGGGCCCGGTGAAAGCCAGGCAGCAGTACGGGGACACCACCCAGTGGCGTCAGTACGCCGAGCGTTCGGCGGCCCGCACCCCCGAGGAGTGGCGGGCCGTCCACGACGCGGCGGCCGCCCTGGACCGCGACCTCGCGTCCGCGCTGGACGCGGGCGTCGCGCCCGGCACCCCGGAGGCGAACGCCCTCGCCGACCGCCACCGCGCCGTCTTCGCCTCGTACTTCCCCCTGACGAGGCGGATGCAGGTCTGCCTAGCCCGCACGTACGAGTCGGACCCGGGCTTCGCCGCGCACTACGACGGCATCCGCCCGGGCCTGGCGGCGTGGTTCCGCACGGTGGTCGACGCGAGCGCCCGCGCCCACGGCATCGACCCGGAGACGGCGACCTGGGAGTAGTGCCTACAGCTCGTAGTCCCGCGCCAGCTCCTCCCAGCGGATCCCGCGCAGCCCGGCATCGGCGTCCTCGCCCGCCGGCACCTGCGGGAGTGGCTGGAACCAGACGACGACGAGGGAGGACCCGTCCATGGCCGGGTCGAGCGGCGCGGAGTCGAAGACTCCGACACACGTCACGGCGGGCAGCGCCTCGACGGGCCCGAACCGGCCCGGGGCCGTGTCCGGGTACTCGAGTACGGGCGGGACGAGGAAGACCGGCGTGGAGGAGAACTCCCGCTCCGCCCGCTCCTTGTGCCAGCCGATCTTCCAGTCGTTGACCCGCTTGTTCGGGTAGCCCTCCAGCATCCCCCCGTACGTCGAGGACATCCGCAGCTCGGTGAGCCGGACCCGCCGACCGGACGACAGCACTATCTGACTCAGCGACATGCCGCCCACCCTAAAGGCGCCCTCGGCTCCGCTCAGCCGGTGGCCGGATGCACGACCAGGTCGAGGCCGAGTCCCGCGTACTCGTCGACCTGGTCCAGGTGCGCCCCCTGGAAGGTGGACCGGTCCTTCCCGGTCCGGGCGTCGAGGATGACGGAGTCCGGGGCGGCGTGGGCGTAGACGGCCCCGTGCCACGCGGTCTGCACGCTCGGCATCCGGCGGGACGGGTCGTCGTCGGCGATGGTCCACAGCACCTTGCGGCTGCGGGCGTCCACGGCCTGCACCGCCGTGTCGCCCGCGCAGACGACGACCGACCGCTGGTCGTAGTGGCAGGTGGTGTAGGCGCCGCCGACCCCGTCGACGGCCTCGCCCGTACGGCTGTCGTACAGCGAGCCCTCCGTGGCGAAGAACCCGCCGCCGACCCGGTTGACCTCAAGCGCCGCGCGGTCCTCCCCCTTCCAGCGGACCGCCCCGCCGTCGAGCGCCCGCCCCGCGAGGGCGAGGTCGCCCTCCTCCGCCCGCCAGCCGCCGGCCTGCCCGAACGTCGCCCCGGCCTCCGGCACCAGCGCGCCGACGACGACTCCGCTGTCGACGGCACCGGCCGCGAAGCCCTCCTGCTGCCAGGTCACCTTCCGCGTGCCGAGGTCGACGGCGTACGTGACGGCCCCCTCACTGTCCTCACTCGACCCCTCGCCATTGGCGAGCGCCGTGACGACGGCGACCCCGTCCTCCGCCCCGACGACGGCCGGCTCCGCGTCACTGACCCGCACCCCGCCCGGCGCGGGCAGTGGAACCGTCCAGGACACCGCCCCGCTCGCCGCGTCCACGGCCCGCAGGAAGACGTCGGTCCGGCCGGTGCCCGTCCCGGACCCCTTCACGTACTCGGTGTACGCGAAGAGCACGTCCGTACGCTCCCCCTGCCGCGCGAACACGGGCGGGATCCGCCGGTCGTCCTCCGGCACCCCCGCCGTCCCGGTGTACCGCCCCTCCCGCTCCAGCGCGGACGACCAGACCTTCCGCCCGGACCTGGCGTCGTACGCGTCGAGCCCCTCGTCGGTACGCACATAGGCCCGCCCTTCCGCGAGCGCGGCCCCCCATGTCTTGACGGACTCGTCGTGCGGCAGCTTCACCCCCTCCCCGAAGGCGGCCGGAGGATCGAACCCCTTCCCGCCACCGCCCCCGCTCTGCTGACCCCCGCCCCCACCCTCACCCCCGGAGCACGCGACGCCCCCACCCAGAACGACAACCGCCGCGAAGGCCGCGCCCATGACGGAACGCCGCCGCACAACTCCCATGATTCTTCTCCCCGTTCACGATCGACTCCGGGGCAGCCTAGGTGCTGCGGACGGGGTACGGCGCCCCGCGCGTACGCCCAAAGCCCCACCCCGCCTACACCTCGGGCCTGATCTCCCCACGTCGCACGACGGCATAGCGTGCTGCCCGACGGCGGATCGCCCGCCGAAGGGGAGCGAGCATGAGCACGACCGCGCCGGTATCGCTGGTCACGGGCGGCAACAGGGGCATCGGCCGCGAGACCGCCCGCCGACTGGCCGGACTGGGCCACACGGTCCTGCTCTCCGCCCGCCGCCGGGAAGACGCCGAACGGGCAGTAGCCGACCTCGCCCCCGCAGCCCCCGGCAAACTGCTGCCCTGCCGCCTCGACATCACGGACCCCGACTCCATCCGCACCCTCGCGCAGCACGTGCAAGAGGAGTTCGGACACCTCGACGTCCTGGTCAACAACGCGGCCATCAACTACGACACCGCCCACCGAGCCGTCTCCGTCGACCTGGACGAGGTCCGCCGGACCCTGGAGACCAACCTCTTCGGCGCCTGGCGGACGACCCAGGAGTTCCTGCCGCTGCTCCGCCGTTCACCCCACCCGCGCGTGGTGAACGTCTCCAGCGAATCCGGCTCCCTGGCGGACATGACCGGCGGCACCCCCGCCTACGGGGTCTCGAAGGCCGCCCTCAACGCCCTGACCCGCAAGCTCGCCGACGAACTGCGCGCCGAACGGATCCTGGTCAACGCCGTCTGCCCCGGCTGGATCGCCACCGACATGGGCGGCCCGGCCGGCGCCCCCGTCGACCAGGGCGCCACCGGCATCATCTGGGCCGCCACCCTCCCCGACTCCGGCCCCACCGGCGGCTTCTTCCGCAACGGCGAACCACTCCCCTGGTAGGCCGAAAACCTCGCGACGCCCACTACGCAGAGATCGACCAGGCCGCCGAGCACCTCGGGCCGTCGCCACGGCCTCTCCTGCCGTTCGGCGACGCCCGCAGATCGGGCCGGGGCCCGGCCTGTCTGGAGCCCCGCCTCGGCGAAGGCCGGGGTGGGGCTCCAGACGGTGAGGTTGCTGGCCGAAGGCACGTACCCGTCAGAGGGCGGGCAGCGGGCTTAGCCGGCTGATACCCGCCTGATGCCATGTAGCCGTACAGCCCACCGACGATCGGCGAATGGTCCGCCCCCGGGGATCATCCTCACCGGGCGGGCACCCCGAGGGTCTGGCCGCTGGAGGGTGCCACAGGGGGTTAGGAATCGTACGTGATGCTCAGGTCAGAGGCGAACTCGTCGCCCTCGGACGACTCCGGCGTCAGCTGGTCCCGTGCCGCACCGCTCGCGCTTATGCCGTCGAAGAGCGAGTACCTGAAGTTGAACCCGAGGTTCGCGGTGCCGGTCCTGCCTCCGACCTTCACGCGGAACGTGCAGTTCCCCCAGAGCGTGTAGTCCTTGTTCCGCCGGTTGTCCTTGACCGAGGAATGCCAGAAATAGTCGACCGCCACATTGCTGTGGCTGTCGTGGTACGGCAGCTGCATGTGCCCTGCCTTGCAGGTCATCTTGCCTGTGGCCATGGCCTGCACCGTCGGCGAGGTTCGGAACGACCACGCCATGGTGGCGGGCCGGCCGACGGTCCCCGCCATGTTCACCTGTCCGGTAAACGTGCCGTTTGCGTCGGTCTTCTTGTAGCTCGGGGCGGACATCCTGAACGTGTGCTTGCCCGGCTGCGTGCCCGCGTGCGCGGGGGTCGCGGTCAGGAGCAGCGAGGCGGCGAGAGCGGCGGAGCCGAGGGCGGCGACGCGCCTGGTGGCTATGTGAGACATCGAATGGTGTCCTGTTCCGTCCATCCGCGCGGGCAGGGGGAACCAACCGCCCACCAACGCGCGACTTGTGGATCCGATCGGTCGCTTGCCGGGCAGGACGATCAGGTGTCGAAGGTGATGTCGAGGCTGGACGAGTAGCCCGGTCCCCCGGTGCTCCCGCCGTCTCCCGGCAGTTGCTCGGACGCGGACGGCCAGATACGCACAGCCCTCCAGAGGAACTGGTCTTGTTCGGCCCGCTCCACCGAGAAGGTGACCGCCTGTCCGGCGGTCAGCGCGCGGAACCCCTCGGCCTCGATGGCCGAGTAGTGCGCCCACACGTCGTCCGGCAGGGTCGGGGTCACCAGGACACCCCACCCCTCCTCGCTATGCCACTCACTCACGTGCCCACTGAGCACATCGTCGGGCGTCACGTCGGACACGGCTCGCTCGGGCACACTTCCCCCTGTTTCGTTGATCGTCGGCCCGGACATGGCTGTACTGCTGGTCAGGCAGCACGCGAACGGTGATCATCACCTTATCCAGGCGGTCGGTGGAACTCGCCAGTACAAAAGCGGCCACACCCTCACCGTGTCGACGGTCCGAGGCGTGCCGGCCTTGTGGACAGTGGTGATGAACTCGATCTGGTGACCGGCCGCAGCCAGGCCGCGCCCATACTCGTGGGTGGTGACGGCCGCTCCGGCCGGAAGGACGGGACAGTCGTAGGCAGGCAAGACACACAGGCTCCGCACCGGCCCTCCTCCACCACATCGCGTCGTCCCGCGGCCTCACCGACGACGACTTCGCAGTCCTCAATCTGCGGGCAGCTTGCGCTGCCGACCACCTACCGGCTCAGCCGATTCGTGGCGGCCCCCGGGCGGGAACCCGAACACGAGCACTCTGATCATTGATCTTGGGCCAGGCCGAGGTGAATTGACGGATGAGACGTGGGAGCGAAGAGCCGTTGCTGCCACGGATGGATGGGCGGCAGGTGATCGACAGGGGGCGGTGGCGGGTCGCGCCACGGAGCCGCGGTCCGCAGCCGCCGAGATACGGGCCGTTCCCGGGGCAGGCTGACCACCAAGGTGCACCTCGCCCTCGACGGCCGCGACCTCCCGCTGCCCATCGGGCTCACACCCGGCACCGTCAACGGTGCCGCTGCGTCTCCACGAACCCGGCCCAGACGGCGGCACCGAAGGCGAGGCGCGGGCCCTCGGTGTTCTTGGAGTCGCGGACGTGGACGGTGCCGGGAGTGGCGGCGACTTCGACGCACGTCTCGCCGTTGCTGCCATTGCTGTAGCTGCTCTTGAACCAGTCCAGTTCAGGGGTACGGTTCACGCCCGCTCCTCAGGTCGGTTACGTCGCTACTCCCCCGAGCTGTATGCCACAAACCCCGCCCAGGCGGTGGGGGCGAAGGCGAGGCGCGGGCCCTCGGTGTTCTTGGAGTCGCGGACGTGGACGGTGTCGGGGGTGTTCGCCACCTCGACGCACGTCTCACCGCCGCCATTGCTGTAGCTGCTCTTGAACCAGTCCAGCCCTGACTCGCTGTTCATGTCTCTCCCAGCAATTGCTCGATGAAGGCCCGCGACCTCGCCGGAGTGAAGGCCCTGGATCGGATGATGCCATAGCGGAGGTCCAGGAGCCGGAGGCGTTTCGGGTCGGAGACCGGGCGTCCTCCGAAGTCGCCATCCATGCGTCCGACGGCCTTGCCGTCCCCGAACTTCAGGATCGAGATCACCCCGCTCAACCCGGGGTGATCGGCATACTCGGTGGGCATCACCTGGATCTCCACGTTGGGCAACTCGCCCACTTCCAGCAGGTGCTCCAGCTGGCGGCGCAGCACCATCCTTCCCCCGACGGGCCTGCGCAGCGACACTTCCTCCTGGATGAAGCTGAACTCGGGCGCGGGTGTCTTCTCCAGCACCGCTCGACGGGCAACTCGCGCCGCCAAGTAGCGCTCCAGATCCGACGGACTGTACGTGGGGCGCCAGTTCCGCAGAACGGCCCGCGAGAACTCCTCCGTCTGCAGCAGGCCATGGATGTCGAAGTTGGTGTACATGCAGAACTCGACCGCCCGCCCCTCCAGCTTCGCCAGATCCCGGATCGGCTTCGGGTAGCGGACCACCGCGATGTCCTTCTTCATCTCCGCGACGAGCCCGTCCGCGCCCAGGACCTCATCCGCCCTGTCCAAGAACTCCGGCCTCGGGATCCGGTCTCCCCGCTCCAGCTTCCGGATCATGTCCTCGCCGTATCCGGTCCGCCCGCCGAATTCCGCTGCGCTCAGACCCTTCGCCTCACGCCACGTCTTGAGCTGGCGCCCCACCGTGGCCAAGATCGCCTTGCCCGGCTCGTCGCCAGGGTCCACCTCCCAGCCCGCGTCCTCGACGACGACACCGTCCACCTCGTCCACGCTCATGCGTGCCCACCTCCTCGTGGCGGCCCTCTACCCGGGGTGCGGTCCGAGACAGTCGAGACAGAGCGGGACAGCCGCGAGACAGTGACCGTACGTAAGGGCATTTCTGGTGCGCAGCGT
Source organism: Streptomyces sp. R302 (assembly GCF_012927245.1). Lineage (GTDB taxonomy): Bacteria > Actinomycetota > Actinomycetes > Streptomycetales > Streptomycetaceae > Streptomyces. The sequence continues at coordinate 384,301 of NZ_JABBGE010000003.1, read as the reverse complement.
AGGCATTCGACGCCACGCTGGAGTCCATGAACCCCGAAACCAGCCAACTCATGGCGACCGCACGCCACTTCACCCTTCAGCTTTCCTCGACGCCCAGAGGGGCGCGGCTGGCGCGGTTGCTCGCGGCCGAGCAGCTGCGTTGCTGGGGGCTGGACCGCGTGGTCGAGGCGACGGAGCAGGTGGTGGCCGAGCTGGCGAACAACGCGGTGACGCACGGGCATGTGCCGGGACGGGACTTCCGGGTGCGGGTGGTCGTGACCGGGGCGGCGGTGCGGGTCGAGGTGACGGATACGCGGGGTGACCGGGCACCCCGGTCCGGGGAGACCACCCCCGACACCGAGAGCGGGCGCGGGCTGCTGCTCGTCGGGGCGCTCGCGCGGGCGTGGGGAGTGCGCCAGGGGCCCGCCCCGCAGAAGACCGTCTGGGCCGAACTCCCCTTGCCGTGAGGACCTTCACCACGTCGCGGGGGCTCGCGTCGCGGCTGGGCGCGACGTAAAGGACAAATACCGGGGAAATCCCCTACCCAACCCCTCCAGCCTCCCCACCGGAGTCCCGTCACTCTCCCGGGTGATCTGTGCCAACTGGGCTGGATTCGGGGCGGGTTGCGTGGCATATGCTCCAGCCACCACCAACTTGAAATGCGACGGCCCCCGGCTGGGATTCGCAGTCCCGGCCGAGGGCCTGACCACCGAGGAAGTAGGAGCTTCCCGATGGCTTCCACGCACCCTAACGCGCGTCCGCACGCCCGTGGGCTCATTCACCGCAACGTCCGACTCACCACCCGGTACGTCGTCATCAGCAACGACCTCGCCCAGCACCCGGATCTGACGATCCCGGCCGTCGGGCTCGCCGTCTTCATCCAGTCGCTGCCCGCCGGTGCCTCCGTCGGGATCAAGGCGCTCGCCGCGCGGACGAGGGGCATGAGCGAGATGAGGATCGCGGCGGCCCTGCGGGAGCTGGAGGCGGCCGGCTTTCTCTCGCGCACCCGGGAGCGGCTGCCGGACGGCCGGTTCGTCCCGCGCACGATCTCGTACAACCGGCCGGGGGCTGACCGCGAGCCCGTACGGGAGACGCGGGAGACGCGGGAGACGCGGGAGACACGCGAGACACGGGAGACCCGGGAGGCCCGGGAGGCCCAGGAGGAGCCCGACTCCCCAGAGGCCCCTGAGCGGCGGCCGTCCCGACCGAAGCCGTCGACGCCCCTTCCCGAACGCCATCGCGCCGCCGCCGCGCTCCTCGCCGGGCTCCGGGGGCAAGAGCCCCGGTTGTTGCTGTCGGAGTGGGACGTGCGACGCCTCGCGCCGGGTGTGACGGAGTGGCTGGAGCGCGGGGCGCATCCCGAGGCCGTGGCCCGGTCGCTCTGCGCCGCCCTCCCCCATGACCTCGCGCACCCGGCGGGGCTCCTGGCGCACCGGCTGGCGACGCTCGTCCCGCCACCCCTCCCCGCCGGGCCGGTCGCCCCGCCCGCCCCCGACCCCTTCCAGAACTGCGACGACTGCGAACGCGCCTTCCGCGCCCCGGAACCAGGCCTGTGCGGCGCCTGCCGGGCTTCGGCCGCCGCCTAGGGAGACCCGTCCGTCAGTAGGTCTCCACGAAGCACATGGCGACGGCGGAACCGCCCAGGACGACGAGTTGCGTCACGCCGGAGAACCAGCGCCGGAAGGCCAGGAGCGGTCCGGCGATCACGACGGCGCCGAGGGCGAGAAGCCGGATGAAGTCCCCCTTGGCTTCCGCCCGCACGGCCGGGTCGGGATGCTGCTGGCCCGTGTGGATCCCGACGTCCCACATGCCTGATCCGTAGAGCACGAAGAGAACGGGGAGGACGAGGAGTTCGCACAGGAACAGGGCGATGGCTGTCCCGTAGTCGGGTCCGCGCGACGTCCCGCTGGTGATCGTGGCCATGCCTGATACGACTCACACACCGGCGTGCCGGTTGCGCCGCCCACGCACCCTCGCGAGGGTTCCGCCGGGCCGTCCGGACCGGGCGCCGCACTGCCATCGCCGCATGGCGACCTTTCGTACACCTGCCATCCGGTGCGGCTCGTCAGGGAGTTGGGGGACGGGGCGCTCGGGTGGGGGGGGTGTGCCTGCGTCGAGCGGTCGCGCGGGGTGAGGTGCGGCAGGTCGCCGGGTGGCGGTACTTCCCCGGGGCGGGGAGCGCCGTGCGTCTCCGCGGGGTGGTCCCGGCGGCTGCGGGAGCGCCGGCCGGATCCGCTGGACGGGCCCCGGTGTCCGGCAGGGGCCAGCGCGGGCGGTGGTCCGCCGGTCGCCACCCGGGGCGGACGCGCTGCCGCCGGAGCTGACGGGGGACGCCGACGTCGAGGTGCGGCTCAGCGTCGCAGAGGCCGTCGCCTGTCGGCGTACCGAGACCGCCGCCGATCTCCCCTCCTCACCCCCCTCGGCCCCGACCCCTCCCCCACCGGTACTCGTCGCGTGCGGGACGCCCGGCACCGCGCCCCGTACTCGCCCTGCTCGCGCGCGACCCCGACGACTCCGTCCGCACGACCGTGGCCCTGTTCACCGGGGGGGGAGTGAGCAGGGCCGGTTCTCCGTGAGTGCCTGTCCGAGATCCCAGATCGTCGCTGTGGATCTTTTGGCAGGACGAACGAGAGCTTGGGGCGGCTGAGATGAGGGTTCTGTGTAGGTCAGCGCACCGAGGGGAGTTCGTGCGTGGCCCAGTACTCGGCGGCGGTGATGCCTAGTAGCACCACGTCGTGGTAGGCGCCGGCAAAGAACTCGTGCTGGCGTAGCCGCCCCTCTTCAACGAAGCCCAGACGGTGATAGAGAGCGAGGGAAGCCTCGTTGAATTCGTAGACTTCCACCTCACATTTGTTGCATCGCCGCTCGGCGAACATGTAGGTGAGGATCAGCTCAGTGGCTTCAGCCGCGTAGCCCTTGCGGCGGTGATCGCGGGTGATCTCGATGCCGGTCTTGAAGCGTCCTGCACGGCTGTCGGCTTCTCCGATGGTCACGGAGCCTGCGAAGGCGCGATCGGTCAGCGTCTCGATGACCAGCCGGAAGGACCCTCCCCCTGGTGGGCGCCCAGCACGCTCGGCAGTCCAGGCACGAAAGCTCTCTTCTGAGCGAGGAGGGTCGACCAGGTCGGCGTTGCGGACATCGACGGTGTGCTTGGCCAGGTCGCGGAACCCCTCCCAGTCTTCCGGCTCGACACCTCGCAGACGTATCTTTTCGCCGGTCCACATGTCACTCATGGTGTCCACCCATCGTCAGTGCAGGCAGAGCTCTGCGACCGGGATGGGCTTCGGGCACCGGGATCTCCTCTGACCGTCCGGCCGACCCGTCCCGGCCCGGCCCGGCCGTACCATACAGCCCTACCTACAGGGGGGTGTCGTGAAGCGACGATGGAAATTGATGCTGGTCCTCAGCGTTCCCGCGCTCGGGCTCTCGGGGCTCGCCGTCGCGGCGCTCGTGGCGTTCGTCGCCGACGGCCCGACGGCCGAGTTCTGGTTCCCCACCAAGAGCTCGGACAGCACGATGAGCGCCTGGGGCGCGTCCCTCTCCTATGCCCTCATGGCGGCCCTCATCTTCGCGCTCGCGTGGTCCCTGTCGGAGGTCGCCGACCGGACCGGACCGGCGGAAGGCGAGGACCCGCCCACCGACGCCCGCTGACACCGCCGACGAACGAACACAGGGCCCCCGCCCGCGGAGAAACCGCGGCTGCAGTACGAGTCGGTGAGCTGGGCGGATGCCGGCCGGGCCCCGTCGTCGTCGGGGTAGCGGGCCAGGTGCGGGTCGAGCGTCCCCGTGGTCGGCCGGGTGAGCCTGCCCAGGATGGTGCGGAACTGCTTCTTCTCGTACTCGATCCGTCTCTGCGGCGCCAGATGATCCGGGTGAGGTGCTCGGCGGCGGCGACATCGCGCGCGCACGTGGCGGACCCGGCGGGCGGCCATGGCCCGGTCGCCTTGAGGAGCCGTGCGAGCCCCGGACGCACAACCCGGAGGCGCTGGAAGATCTCACCCGCAGACTTGACGTCCTCCTCGCTTCCGAATCCGACGAGCTGGGTCATTGCGCCAGCCGCGGCACCCGGTTGACGAAATGCCAATCCGAGGATGCGGTTCTGCTCGACCGCATGCAGATCACGCAACTGGAGGCGACAGCAGCACCAACGCGCACTGCGTGATGCGTCCTCCCGCGTGGAGAAGAGGGAGTGCCCAGTCTGCGGGGTCGGCTGGACGGCCGGCACCGATCGGCGTCATGACGCTCGCTGCCGCTCGGGGCGCTGTCGCCGAGCCGCCTTCCGCCGACGCTCAGCCGTCGAGGACGACCGAGCGACGACAACAGGCGGGCTACTGTCCTCAGCCATGACCGAGCCGACCTACCTGCACGCCACTCGGGTGGCCTACGACACCGTCGCCGTCGACTACGCCAGGCTCGTGCCCCCCGCGTTCGAGGACGACCTGTACGGGCGCGCGATGATAGGCACGTTCGCCGAACTCACGCGGGCCCTCGACGCCGGGCCCGTCGCTGATCTCGGCTGCGGGCCCGGCCACGTGACGGCACACCTTCAGTCCCTCGGGGTGACCGCGTTCGGCATCGACCTGTCGCCCGAGACGGTTGCGGTTGCCCGTCGCAGGCATCCGGACCTGCAATTCGACGAAGGGTCGATGACCGACCTGGACCTGGCGGACGGCAGTCTTGGCGGCATCATCGCCTGGTACTCGATCGTCCACACCCCTCCGGAGCTGCTGCCGGTCGTGTTCGCAGAGTTCCACCGCGTGCTGGCTCCGGGTGGCCATCTGCTGATTGCCTTCAAGGCCGGTGACAGGCTCCGGCACCTGGAGCAGGCATACGGGCACGCGCTCTCCCTCGACGTCTACTGGGTGTCTCCCGACCGCGTCGCCGAGCTGCTGAGCCAGACCGGGCTTGTGGTGGACGCCCGGCTGATCCGCGAGCCCGACGAGCAGGAGGAGCCCCGGCAAGGCCGGCAGGCATACCTCGTGGCCCGCAAGCCGGGGAAGTCGGTCGGAGATCTGGAGACGCGGGCAGCCGACAGCGTCTCCTGAGACGAACCCGCCGAGTTGGTCCCCGGCGACGACACCAGGTGAGACCGGCCACCGGGCCGGTCTCACCCTTGATGGCATCCGCCCAGGTCAGGGACTACCAACCGGCAATGATCAATTGAGACGGGACAAGAACACCGCTCAGCCATCCCGACCACCGGAACGCAGGACCGGGGATCCCGGACAGGTGCTGACGGTCGGCGCCGGGACGACGCGGCGTCTGCCGGGCGGAGCACCGGAGGAGGTACGTCCGGTGTGGCGCCCCTCAGGGCGTCCGTTCAGCGAACAGGCCTGACCGGATTCAGGTCTTGACGGGACATCGTCACGTCACTGAGCATTCAGCACACGCACACCGACCGTAGGGATCCCCATCACACCCCTGTGCCTCGTGTGCCACCTGCACAGCTCCAACGCCTCGCGTCACCCACGGCGCGAGGCGCTCGCACGTTCCGTCCCATCCCCGTTCGGAATCCGGAGCCCCCACATGAAGCTCTCCGTGAGACTGGCCGCGCTGGCCGGTTCCTCCGCCCTGGTCCTCGGCGCCCTCGCCGGGGCCGCCCCGGCCACCGCCGCGACCGCCGGCGCCACCGCCGCCCCGGACATCCCGGTCGCCAACGTCAAGCAGCACCTGGCCGACCTCCAGTCCATCGCGAACGCCAACGGCGGCAACCGCGCGCACGGCCGGGCCGGATACAAGGCCTCCATCGACTTCGTGAAGGCGAAGCTGGACGCGGCCGGATACACCACGACCGTCCAGCAGTTCACGTACAGCGGCACCACCGGCTACAACCTGATAGCCGACTGGCCGGGCGGCGACCCGAACCAGGTCATCATGGCCGGCTCGCACCTCGACTCGGTCTCCTCGGGCCCCGGCATCAACGACAACGGCTCCGGCTCCGCCGCGATCCTGGAGACCGCGCTCGCCGTCGCCCGCTCCGGCTACCAGCCCGACAAGCACCTGCGCTTCGGCTGGTGGGGCGCGGAGGAGCTCGGCCTCGTCGGGTCGAAGTACTACGTGAACAACCTCGCCACCACCGAGCGCTCGAAGCTCAAGGGCTACCTCAACTTCGACATGATCGGCTCGCCGAACCCGGGCTACTTCGTCTACGACGACGACCCGACGATCGAGACGACCTTCAAGAACTACTTCGCCGGACTCGGCGTCCCGACCGAGATCGAGACCGAGGGCGACGGCCGCTCGGACCACGCGTCCTTCAAGAACGTCGGCATCCCCGTCGGCGGCCTCTTCACCGGCGCCAGCCGGACCAAGACGAGTGCCCAGGTGTCCAAGTGGGGCGGTACGACCACGGCCTTCGACCGCTGCTACCACTCCTCCTGCGACACCACGTCGAACATCAACGACACGGCCCTGGACCGCAACAGCGACGCCGTCGCGCACGCGATCTGGACGCTGTCCGGCACCACCACCACGCCGCCCGCCGGCACGGTCTTCGAGAACACCGCCGACGTCTCCATCCCGGACAACGGCGCCGCGGTGACCTCCTCCGTGACCGTCTCCGGCGTCGCCGGGAACGCGCCGGCCGCCCTCGCCGTCGGCGTGGACATCATCCACACCTGGCGCGGTGACCTGGTCGTCGACCTCATCGCCCCCGACGGCACGGTCTACAACCTGCACAACCGGACGGGCAGCAGCGCCGACAACATCCAGCAGACCTACACCGTGAACGCCTCCAGCGAGGTCGCCAACGGCGTGTGGAAGCTGCGCGTCCAGGACAAGGCGTCCGCCGACACCGGCTACATCAACGGGTTCAAGCTGACGTTCCCGTAACCGACGTAGCGAAAGACGACGGAGCGAAACAGAGCCACCCGGGTGGGCCGGTGACGCACTCCCGACCCACCCGGGGGACCAACTTCCTTACCGTCCGTGCTACTTCGCGGCGTCGGCCGCGTCCACCAGCGCCTGCGGCGTCACCGCGCCGACGTAGACCTTGCCGTCGTCCGTCATCAGCGCGTTGACGATCTTCGTCTTGAAGACCGTGCCGGAGCCGAACTTCCCGCTCACCTTGTCGCCCAGCGAGTCCAGGAAGCCCTGGAACTCCTTGGGCGCCTCCTCCGTCTTCGGCGCGGGCGCGCCGGAGTCGAAGGCGGCGATCGTGGTCCAGCCCTCGCCGATGATCTCGGGGCCGTTCGCGTCGGCGCCGTCGAGACCGCCCAGGCCGCCGAGGCCGAGGTCGCCGAAGGCCTTCTCCAGGTCCTCCGGGGCCTTGCCGTGGTCCCCGCCGTGGTCCCCGCCCCGGTCCTTGCCGAACTCCTTGCCGAACTCCTTCTCCATCTCGTCGCCCTCGGTGACCTTCGCGCCCTTCGGGACGGTGAAGTCGAACTCCGAGGCCGCCGGCTTGCCGAAGTCGACCTTCGTGAAGCCCGCGTCGACGACCGGCTTGCCGCCGCTCGTGGAGTCGAGGGTGAACTTCAGCGGGGTGCCGGTGGCCGCGTCCACCGCGATGGTGATCGAGTCGACCGTCGAGCCCTGCTGCTTCGGCTCGACGACGAGCCGGTACGCGTCGCGGCCCGCGACGTTCGCCGTGCCGCCGACCGTGATCGAGGTGGTGTCCCCGGCGGCCTTCAGGACCTCGTCGGCGAGCTCCTTCGGGGAGGCCGGGAGCTCCTTCCCGGGGGCGGAAGCGCTCTCGCCGGCACCCTTCTCGTGGAAGACCGTGTTCGAGCGGGAGTCGTACGCCCACACCTCGTCGCCGTCGTGGATCAGGCTGTACTGCTCCTTGCCGTCGAGCAGCGTCAGCTTCTGGCGCTCGGGGCCGTCGGCGGCGACCTTCAGGGTGTGCGTACCGGAGACGAGCTTGGTGAGCTGCGCGGACGGGTCGGCGGAGGCGTCTTCGCCGGCGGCGCCGTCCGCGATCCCGCTCAGCAGGCCGTCGAAGGCCGGCAGGCCCAGGTCCGTGGAGATCTTGAACGTGCCGGACAGGGTCTGGGTGTCCGAGGCGGCGATCTTCTCGATGAGCTGCTCGGCGGTGATCTCCGGCAGGTCCGGGTCACCGGACGCGGCGAGCGCCGGGACGAGTCCGATGGTCGCGGCGGCGATTCCGGCCACCGCGACCGGGACGACGTACCTGCTTGCCTTGCGCTGTGCTGCCATGGTCTGTGATCCCTCCGTGCCCTGGCGGACTGCTTCTCGATGTCTCCATCTCACCAAGACGGGCGTCGGAAAGCGTCAGCCCGGGGGATCAACCTCACGTACCCCTCCGGGATGACATCCCCCTAGGGCGCGCACCGGGGGGAGGATCGGGCCGCGTCAGCCCGCCCGGTGGACCACCGCGTCGCACAGCTCCATCAGCGCCGACTTCGCGTAGCCCTCGGGCAGCGGCGCCAGCATGGACCTGGCCTCCTCCGCGAACCGCACGGTGTCGCGGCGGGCCTGCTCCAGGGCGGGGTGGAGGCGGAGCCGGCGGAGCGCCTCGGCGTGCCGGTCGTCGTCGGTGAGGTCGCCGTCGATCAGGGCGACGAGCTCCAGGTCCTCGGGGCGGCCGTGGGCGGCCGCGGCGGCCCGCAGGCGGAGGACGGGGAGGGTGGGGACGCCCTCGCGGAGGTCGGTGCCGGGGGTCTTGCCGGACTCGTGGCCCTCGGAGGCGATGTCGAGGACGTCGTCGGCGAGCTGGAAGGCGACGCCGAGCCGCTCGCCGTACTGGGTGAGGATGTCGACGACCGACTCGTCGGCGCCGGACATCATCGCGCCGAAGCGGCAGGAGACGGCGACGAGGGAGCCGGTCTTGCCGCCGAGGACGTCGAGGTAGTGGTCGACGGGGTCGCGGCCGTCGACGGGGCCCGCGGTCTCCAGGATCTGGCCGGTGACGAGCCGCTCGAACGCCTCTGCCTGGATCCGTACGGCCTCCGGCCCGAGGTCCGCAAGGGTGTGCGAGGCGCGGGCGAAGAGGAAGTCACCCGTGAGGACGGCGAGCGAGTTGCCCCAGCGGCTGTTGGCGCTGGGCACGCCCCGGCGCACGGCCGCCTCGTCCATGACGTCGTCGTGGTAGAGCGTCGCCAGATGGGTGAGCTCCACGACGACGGCCGCGGGCACCACACCGGGCGAGTAGGGGTCGCCGAACTGGGCGGCGAGCATCACGAGCAGCGGCCGGAACCGCTTGCCGCCGGCGAGCACCAGGTGCTGGGCGGCCTCGGTGATGAAGGGGACATCGCTCTTGGTGGCGTCGAGGAGGCCGGCCTCGACGGCCGCCAACCCGGTCTGGACATCGGCCTCAAGAGCCTGGTCCCGCACGCTAAGACCGAACGGCCCGACGACGGTCACGAGGGGGTCTCCTGTCTGCTGACGCCTGCTGACGCTAGTCCTTGACGCTCCGGACCGTACGCCGTCGACTCGGATTGTCGATGTGTCGGTCCATTCACTCAAGCCAGCGTATCCGGTCACGTTTCGATCACCGTGGGCGCCTTCCCGTCACCCCCGGTATGTTCGGGATCAGCTCATACGATCAGGAGTAGGCGTTTTGTCCCGAACGACGACCGGCACCGACACGAACGGGGAGCGGCCCCTCCGAGGACGACCGCGCCCGCACGTCGCCGCGAGCGTGTCGGACGGCGGCCGCGGCACGCCCCTCGGCCCGGCCGCGCCGCACGACGCACCCCGTCCCCTGAGGTGACCGACCGATGACGAAGATCCGCACCGACTTCCCGTACGAGACCCGGCACGAGGACCTCCGCATCCCCATGCCGGACGGAACCAGGCTGTACGCGCGCGTGTGGCGGCCGATCACCGACGAGCCGGTCCCCGCCCTCCTGGAGTACCTCCCCTACCGGCTCACCGACTGGACCGCGCCCCGCGACTGGCAGCGCCACCCCTGGTACGCGGGCCACGGCTACGCCTCGGTACGCGTCGACGTCCGCGGCCACGGCAACAGCGAGGGCCTGCCCGGCGACGAGTACGACGCCACCGAGCTCGCCGACGGCGTCGCCGTCGTGAACTGGCTCGCCGAGCAGGAGTGGTGCACCGGCAAGGTCGGCATGTTCGGCATCTCCTGGGGCGGCTTCAACAGCCTCCAGATCGCCGCCCTCGCCCCCGAACCCCTCAAGGCGGTCGTCACCGTCTGCTCCACCGACGACCGCTACGACAACGACGTCCACTACATGGGCGGCTCCGTCCTCGGCGTCGACATGCACGCCTGGGCCGCCACCATGCTCGCCTTCGTCTGCCGCCCGCCCGACCCGCGGTACGCGGGCCCGGGTGACGAGTGGCGGGACCTGTGGGCGCGCCGCCTGGAGGCCGTCGAACCCTTCGTCCACACCTGGCTCTCCCACCAGACCCGCGACGACTACTGGAAGCACGGCAGCGTCTGCGAGGACTACACCGCGATCCGCTGCGCCGTCCTCGCCGTCGGCGGCTGGCACGACCCGTACCGCGACACCGTCCTCCGCCTCGTCGAACACCTCCCCCAGGACCGGGTCCGCGGCATCATCGGCCCCTGGTCCCACCAGTACCCCGACCGCGGCCTGCCGCCGGGACCCGCCATCGGCTTCCTCCAGGAGACCCTCCGCTGGTGGGACCACCACCTCAAGGGCGCCACGGCGTCCGACAGCGCCTCCGGCGCGGGCGACGTCATGGCCGAGCCGCTGCTCCGCTCCTGGATCAGCGAATCGCACCCGCCGGCCACCGTGTACGAGGAGCTGCCCGGCCGCTGGGTCGCGGACCCGTCCTGGCCGTCCCCGCACGTCACCCCCGTCACGTACGCCTTCGGCGGCGAGCCCGTCGTCGTCGACTCCCCGCAGCAGACCGGCATCGACGCCGGCCGCTTCTTCCCCTTCGGGAACGACGCCGACCTGCCGCCCGACCAGCGCGACGAGGACGCCCACTCGGCCTGCTTCGACTTCCCCGTCCCGCCCGACGGCGAGCCGATCGAGATCCTCGGCCGCCCCCGCGTCAGCCTCCACCTCATGACGCCCGCGCCGACCGGCCAGATCGCCGCCCGGCTCTGCGACATCGCCCCCGACGGCTCCTCCACCCTCGTCACCCGGGGCGCCCTGAACCTCTCCGCCCGCTACGGCCGCGACCGGGCCGTCGACGCGCAGATCGGCGAATGGGAGAGCTACGACCTCGAACTGAACGGCATCGGGCACACCTTCCCGCCCGGCCACCGCGTCCGCCTCGCCGTCTCCTCCGCGTACTGGCCGTGGCTCTGGCCCCAGCCCGACGCCGCCGGCTTCACCCTCGACCCCGCCGGCTCCTCCCTCACCCTTCCGGTCCGCGCCCACACGGACGACACGATCGCCTTCGAGGCACCCGAACAGTCCGCGCCGCTCGGCGTGTCGTCCCCGAAGCCCCTGGAGACCCCCGAGGAGACCCGCCCCGAGCGCCTCGTCCTCCGCGACGTCGCCAAGGGCTCCTGGACCCTCCAGGTCGACCCGAAGTACGGCGGCACGCGCGTGTACCCCGACGGCCTGGAGTACACCGAGGACGCCGTCGAGACGTACACGATCGCCGAGGACGACCCGCTCTCCGCCCGCACCCGCTCCGCATGGCACATCCGGCTCCACCGCCCGGAACTCGCCTGGGACGTCACCGTCGACACCCGCTCCGAGATCACCTGCGACGCCGACGCCTTCCACACCTCCGACGAGGTCGTCTGCAAGGAGGGCGGCGAAGTCGTCTTCCACCGCACCTGGGAAAAACGGATCCCCCGCACGGCGGGCTGAACCCGGGGCCGTACGGGGGATCGCGGCGGAACTCTAGGCGTCGGCCTTGCGGCGGCGCGCGACGAACACGGCGCCCGCGCCGAGCACGAGGGCCGCACCGGCGGCGGCACCCAGCTGCGGCAGCGTGTCGTTCGAACCGGTCGCGGCGAGCTGGCCACGGGTGCCGCCCTGCTGCACCGGCGTGTTCGACGTCGGCGCGGGGGCCGGGGCGGCGGTCGACGCGGACGGCGACGGGGTCGCGGTCGGAGCCGTCGTCGGGGTCTTCGTGGGCTCGACGAGGTCGAAGTCGGCCTTCGCGATCTGCCGGCTGACGCCGCAGGACTCGTCGTCGTTGGCGTACTCGGTGTTGGCGGAGACGACGCCCTCGCCCGCCGGGGCCGCCGCGTCCACCGTCACGCGCAGCGCGATGTCGGCCGCGGCGCCCTCGGCGATCGGGCCCAGCTCAAGGGCCACGTCCTGGGAGGTGAGCTTGTTCCACTTCGCGTCGGCGGCGAGCTTCCACTCGACGGAGATGTACTTGTCGAGGTTCGGGTGCTCCTCGTCGATGTCCTCCCAGGACTCGGGCAGCCGGATGGCGGAGACGACGGCACGCACCTCGTCGAGGTCCCGGTCCGAGGCGTTCTTCACGGTGAGCGAGAAGTCGGCGCTGGACCCGACGGTGATGCTCTTGGGCCCGGTGAACGTCGACACGACGGACCGGTCCACGACGCACTCCCTGAACTCGCCCTGGCCCTCCCAGTACGCGTCCAGCGCGGCCTCGGCGTCGGCGAGCTCCTGCTCGGCGGCCTCGATGTCCAGGGCGAGCAGGGTGATCTTCTGGGCGAGCGCGACGCGGGCGCTGTCCCGCGCCGTGGTCGCCCGGGCCAGACGCTCATCGGCGGCGGTGACGGCGGCGACGGCCTCCGTGACCCCGGTCTCGGCGGTGGTGACGGCCTCCGCGGCGGCGGTCTTCTGCTCCGGCGTGGCGGTGGCGTCGGCCTCGATGGCCGCGAGGGCCTCCTTGGCCGCGGTGAGCGTGGCCTCGGCAGCGGTCTTGGCCGCGGCGGCGTCGGCGGCGGCCTCCTCGGCGGCGGCCAGCTCCTCCAGCACCTTCTTGTCGAGGTTGCCGGCACGCAGGTCGTTCTTCAGGCGCTCGCGGTCGGCCGTCAGGTCCTCGACCTTCTGCTCCGCGGCGGCGAACGCGGCCTCCAGCCGCTCCAGCTCCTTGAAGTCGGGGCCGTCCGGGTCGTCCTGGCCGGCCTCCTGGGCGGCGGCCCCCGTCGGCGCGGCCGGCTTCGGGGTCTCCGCGAACGCGGGCCCCGCGGCGAGGAGCACGACCGGCGTCGTGACGGCGGCGGCGACGGCGGTCGCGAGCATGCGGCGAATCTTCACGTGCGGACCTTCTCCTGGTCAGGGAAGAGAGAAAGGGGGCGCGCGCCCACGGAAGTCATCACGCGGGCGCGACGCCACCGTGATCGTAGGCTCCGGAAGTACCCGGCGGCAGGGGCCGTTTCCCCAGCTCGGAGGCGGTACACGCGCCTCCGGCGGCGCAAACCGTCCGCACCCGGACAGTTGCCCTCTTCCCGGTGACTTTCTCTGTGATCCATGTCATCCGCGCCCGCCGCCCCGCCCCGTAACGTGTCCCTCACCCATCACGCGAAAGCGAGGCACGTACCGATGTCCGAGCACAGCCCGCTCGACCTGGCCGAGGGCGATCCCTTCGGCCCGCACAACCTCCCGTACGGCGTCTTCTCCACCGCCGACGAGCCGGGACGGCGCCGGCTCGGCGTCCGGATCGGCGGGTACGTGCTGGACGCGGGGGCCGCGGCGCACGCGCTGGGCTCCCCGTACGCCTCCCTGCTCGCGCAGCCGAGCCTGGGCCCGCTGCTCGCCGCCGGACGGACCGCCTGGCGGGACGTGCGCCGCGCGCTGACGGCCTGGGTGACGGTCCCGGCCCACCGCGCCGACGTCGAGCCGCTCCTCCACCCGCTGGACGCGGTGACGCTGCACCTGCCGTACGAGGTCGCGGACTACGTGGACTTCTACGCGAGCGAGCACCACGCCACCAACGTGGGCCGGATGTTCCGCCCGGACGGCGAGCCGCTGACGCCCAACTGGAAGCACCTGCCGATCGGTTACCACGGTCGCGCGGGCACGGTCGTCGTCTCGGGCACGGACGTCGTGCGCCCCTCGGGGCAGCGGAAGGCGCCCGCCGACGCGGCCCCGGTCTTCGGCCCGTCGGTGAAGCTGGACATCGAGGCGGAGGTCGGCTTCCTCGTCGGCACCCCGTCGGAGCTCGGCACCCCGGTGCCGCTCGCCGCCTTCCGGGACCACGTCTTCGGCCTGACGCTGCTGAACGACTGGTCGGCGCGGGACGTGCAGGCGTGGGAGTACGTGCCGCTGGGCCCGTTCCTCGGCAAGTCCTTCCAGACCTCGGTGTCGGCGTGGGTGACCCCCCTGGAGGCCCTGGACGCGGCCCGGGTCGCGCCGCCGGCCCGGGACTTCCCCCTCCTGCCGTACCTGGACGACGCGGCGGAGGAGGAGCCCGGCGGCTACGACGTGCGGATCACCGTCGAGATCAACGGCGAGGTGGTGGCCGAGCCGCCGTTCTCCACCATGTACTGGACGGCCGCGCAGCAGCTCGCGCACATGACGGTGAACGGCGCCTCCCTGCGCACCGGTGACCTCTACGGCTCCGGTACGGTCTCCGGCCCCGAGGTGAACCAGCGCGGCTCGCTCCTCGAACTCACCTGGAACGGCCGCGACGCCCTCGAACTCGCGGGCGGCAAGCGGACGTTCCTGGAGGACGGCGACGAGGTCGTCCTCACGGCGTGGGCGCCCGGCCCGGACGGCACGAAGGTGGGCCTGGGCGAGGTCAGGGGCCGGATCGCCCCGTCCGCCTAGGCGGGCGCTAGCCGACCCGCCACAGGGCGGGCACGTTCGGCGGCTCCCAGCCGGCCATGGCGGTGTGGGCCTGGAGGCACACATAGCCCACGCCGCCGTACGTGACCCGGTCCCCGGTGGCGTACGCCCGTCCGGCGGTCCAGGTGCCGCCGGGCGGCGGGGTCGTCGCCGTGGCCGTGGGGGTCGGCGTCGGCGTCGGCCCGGGGCCCTGCGGCACGTCGAGGACGAAGTCGAAGGCGGCCTCGCGCCCGCCGCCCGCGTCCCGCACGGTCATGAGCAGCCGCGGGTCGAAGATGGTGTCGGTGTTGTTGCGGGGCTCGTTCGGGAAGTACAGCTGGGTGGTGAGGATCGGCCGCCCGGGCGCCTGGACCTTCACGTGAAGGTGCCGGGTGCGGCCCGGATAGAGCCCCGGGACGATGGTGTCGAGCCGGAACGCCCCGTCGGTGCCGGTGAATTGATGCCCGCGGAACGTGAACCCGGAGTTGTCGTACGCCCCGTTGACGTCGGCCTGCCAGAAGTCGAGCAGGGCACCGGACACCGGCCGGCAGGCCCGCCCGAACACGTACCCGCTGACGACGAGCCGCGTGCCCGGCCCGTCCTGCATGCTGCTCCGCAGCGGCGAGTTCGGCTTGAAGTAGGGCCCCTCCATCTGCGGCAGGGTGAGGTCGTCGCCGTCGTCGCACTCGGGGGTGAGGTCGAGGGCCGTCTCGCTCCCGGTCAGCGTCCGGGCGAGCGCGGGAACGCCCATGAGGGCGACGGGCGCGGCCATCCCGGCGGCGAGCGCCGCCCGCAGCACGGCCTTGCGCGTGACGTGCCCGGTACTGGTGTTGCTCTCGCTTTCCATGTGCCTGGCTCCTCAGGTGGGGTCTGGGATCGGCACGAACCTAGGTTCCTTCGGCGCCCGCTTCGATGGACGGAACGGGGCGGTCATGGTGTTTTCGAAAGCTCCCCGGACTGACCCCCGCCTCCCGCCGGAAGAACCGGCAGAAGTACGCCGGATCCTCGAACCCCACCCGCACGCCCACCTGCCGCACCGACAACGACGTGGACACCAGCAGCCGCTGCGCCTCCCGCACCCGCTCCTCCCGCAGCAACGCGGCCGGCGTCCGCCCGGTGGCGCCCCGCACCACCTCATTGAGATACCCCGGCGTCACCCCGAGCCGCCCCGCGGCCTCCCGCACGGACACCCCGCCGCCGCCGGCCTCGGACACGATCCGCAGAAACTCCCCGGCCAGTCCCCGCGGCGGCACCACGCCCCGCCCACCCGGCACCCGGGCGGCCCGCACGAGCAGCACGTGCAGCAACGACCGCAGCACCCCCGCGAACCCGTCGTCCCCGCCCCGGTACTCCTCCGCGAGCTCCCCCATCAACAACGAGGTCCGCGCGTGCGCCCCGGCATCGAGATCGACCCAGGGCCGCTCCCCGAGCCGCCGCAACAGCCCGAGATCGTCGGGCCCGTCGGCGAGGAACTCCGGGGTGAACAACACCAGCGACCCCTCAAGCCCCCGCACCCCCTCCCACCGGTGCACCTGCCCGGGAAGGATCACCCCGAGCTGAGGCGGCCGCAGCGCATGGGACTCGGTGTCGATCACATGCACACCGCTCCCCTCCACCACATGCACGATCTCGTAGAAGGTGTGCCGATGCGGATAGTCGGCCCGCGACATGGGCCCCATCGCATCGAACCCCCCGGCCGCGAACGGCACCCGCTCGGGCAACCGCACCTCAAGCCGGTGCACCGGCGGCTCCCCACCCCGGGTCGCTCCACACGGCACCCCGGGTAGAACGGTCGTCCCACGCACGGAAACCCCCTCCCCAACAGGTCCAGACCATTCCCCCGCCCACGATCCCACGCACACCCCGCCCTGTCAGGAGGTCACCCCCCGTAGCCACTCCCCTGGGCCAGTTCCGGGTGCGGGCGGGGTGGGGGCGTTCGATGCTCCTCGCGGTGGGCTTCGGGGAGGAGCCGCCGCCGAACCGGCGCCCGGTGGGCGCATTCCGCTTCCAGAGGAGTACATCCGTGATGTCCGCACGTCCCCGGGCCCTCAGGGCCGCGTTCGCTCTCGCCGCTTCCGTCGCACTGGCCCTCGGGGCCGCCGCTCCGGCCGTCTCGGCGGCGCCCGTGCTGCCCGTCGCGGGCGGTGACCACGGGTGGCCTCACCCGGACCTGGCGAAGACGTACGAGGCGACGAAGAAGTACCGGTCGGAGGAGAAGGCGATAGCCGACGGGTTCCAGCGCACCGACGTGTGCGTCGAGGACACGAGTGACGCGAAGCTCGGCGGGATGGGGTACCACTACGTGAACCCCGCCAACATCGGCTCCACCGACCCGACGCGGCCCGCGGCCGTGATCTACGCGGAGGACCACGGGGACGGGAAGCGGAAGCTGGTCGCCCTGGAGTGGGTCGTGCCGGACACCGGGCAGCCGGTGCCGCGTGCCTTCGACCGGAACTTCGACGGGCCGGACCTGATCCCGGGGCTCGGGGAGGTCTACTCGCTGCACGCGTGGATCTACAAGAAGAACCCGGCCGGGGTCTTCGCGCCGTACAACCCCCGGGTGCACTGCGGGCCCTGCCCGAAGTAGCGGGTACGCGGAAGGGCCCGGCTCGCCCCCGAGCCGGGCCCTGTCCGTGAGGCGTCAGCGTACGAAGACGCTCGCCTGGCTCGCCAGGTCCAGGAAGTACTGCGGCGCGAGGCCGAGGACCAGGGTGACGGCCACGCCCACCGCGATGGTGGCGGTGGTCAGGGCCGAGGGCACGGCGACCGTGGGGCCGTCCGCCTTCGGCTCGCTGAAGAACATCAGCACGATCACCCGGATGTAGAAGAAGGCCGCCACCGCCGAGGCGATGACGCCGACCACCACGAGCGCGCCCGCGCCGCCCTCCGCCGCCGCCTTGAAGACCGCGAACTTGCCGGAGAAGCCGGAGGTCAGCGGGATGCCGGCGAAGGCCAGGAGGAAGACCGCGAAGACCGCGGCGACCAGCGGCGAACGGCGGCCCAGGCCCGCCCACTTGGAGAGGTGGGTGGCCTCTCCGCCCGCGTCCCGCACCAGCGTGACGACGGCGAACGCGCCGATCGTCACGAAGGAGTACGCGCCCAGGTAGAAGAGGACCGACGAGATGCCGCTCGGCGTCGCCGCGATGACGCCCGCGAGCAGGAAGCCCGCGTGCGCGATCGAGGAGTACGCCAGGAGGCGCTTGATGTCCGTCTGGGTGATCGCGACCACCGCGCCGCCCAGCATCGTGACGATCGCGACGCCCCACATCACCGGGCGCCAGTCCCAGGTGAGGCCGGGGAGCACCACGTACAGCAGGCGGAGCAGCGCGCCGAAGGCGGCGACCTTGGTGGCGGCGGCCATGAAGCCGGTCACCGGGGTCGGGGCGCCCTGGTAGACGTCCGGGGTCCACATGTGGAAGGGGACGGCGCCGACCTTGAACAGCAGGCCCATGAGGAGCAGGGCGAAGCCGATCAGGAGGAGGGCGTCGTTGCCCATGGTGTCGGCGAGCGCCGGGTTCACCGAGGTGACCGCGCCGTCGACGACGTCCGCGATCGTGGCGTACGAGACGGAGCCCGCGTAGCCGTAGAGCAGGGCGATCCCGAAGAGCAGGAAGGCCGAGGAGAAGGCGCCGAGCAGGAAGTACTTGACCGCCGCCTCCTGCGACATCAGCCGCTTGCGGCGGGCGACGGCGCAGAGCAGGTACAGCGGGAGGGAGAAGACCTCCAGGGCGATGAAGAGGGTCAGGAGGTCGTTGGCGGCCGGGAAGACCAGCATGCCGGCGATCGCGAAGAGCGCGAGCGGGAAGACCTCGGTGGTGGTGAAGCCCGCCTTGACGGCGGCCTTCTCGTGGTCGCCGCCGGGGACGGCGGCCGCCTCGGCGGCGAAGGAGTCGACCTTGTGGCCGTGGTCGGCCGGGTCGAGCCTGCGCTCGGCGAAGGTGAGGACCGCGACGATCGAGGCGAGGAGAATGGTGCCCTGCAGGAACAGGGCGGGGCCGTCGACGGCGATGGCGCCCATGGCCGCGATGCCGGCCTTGGTGGTGCCGTAGCCGCCGGCCGCGAGGCCGACGACGGCGGCGAACGCGGCGGCGAGGGCCAGGACCGTGAGGAAGACCTGGCTGAGGTAGCGGCCCTTACGGGGCACGAAGGCCTCGACGAGGATGCCGATCACGGCCGCGCCGACCACGATCAGGACCGGGGCGAGCTGGTTGTACTCGATCTTCGGTGCCGGGATCTTGCTCAGCGGCTCGGCAGCCGTCGTCCACAGGCTGTGGACAGCGAGGGCGTTCACTTGGCCGCCTCCACGTTCTGGACGGGGACTTCGGGCTGGGGGTCGGTCCGCTGCACGTCCGACATGGTGTGCTGGACCGCCGGGTTCACGACGTCCGTCAGCGGCTTCGGGAAGACGCCGAGGAAGAGCAGGACGGCGATCAGCGGGGCGGCGACGGCGAGCTCGCGCGGCCGCAGGTCGGGCATCGACCGCACCTCCTCCTTCACCGGGCCCGTCATCGTCCGCTGGTAGAGGACGAGGACGTACAGCGCGGCGAGGACGATGCCGGTGGTGGCGACGATCCCGGCGACCGGGTAGCGGGCGAAGGTGCCGACCAGGACCAGGAACTCGCTGACGAACGGGGCGAGTCCGGGCAGCGACAGCGTCGCGAGGCCGCCGATCAGGAAGGTGCCGGCGAGGACCGGGGCGACCTTCTGCACACCGCCGTAGTCGGCGATGAGCCGCGAGCCGCGCCGGGAGATCAGGAAGCCAGCGACGAGCATCAGGGCGGCGGTCGAGATGCCGTGGTTGACCATGTAGAGCGTGGCGCCCGACTGGCCCTGGCTGGTCATCGCGAAGATGCCCAGGATGATGAAGCCGAAGTGGGAGATCGACGCGTAGGCGACGAGCCGCTTGATGTCCCGCTGGCCGACCGCGACCAGCGCCCCGTACACGATGCTGATGAGCGCGAGGACGACGATCGCGGGCGTGGCCCACTTGCTCGCCTCCGGGAAGAGGCCGAGGCAGAAGCGGAGCATCGCGAACGTGCCGACCTTGTCGACGACCGCGGTGATGAGGACGGCGACCGGTGCGGTCGCCTCCCCCATCGCGTTCGGCAGCCAGGTGTGCAGCGGCCACAGCGGCGCCTTCACCGCGAAGGCGAAGAAGAAGCCGAGGAACAGCCACTTCTCCGTCGAACCCGCCATCTCCAGCGAGCCGTTCGCCCGCGCCTCGGCGATCTCGGTGAGCGAGAAGTTCCCCGCGACCGTGTACAGGCCGATGACGGCGGCCAGCATGATGAGGCCGCCGACCAGGTTGTACAGCAGGAACTTGACCGCCGCGTACGAGCGCTGCGCCGCCGCGTTCTCGTCGGTGCCGCTGTGCGCGCGGTCGCCGAAGCCGCCGATGAGGAAGTACATCGGGATGAGCATGGCTTCGAAGAGGATGTAGAAGAGGAAGACGTCGGTGGCCTCGAAGGAGAGGATCACCATCGCCTCGACCATGAGGATCAGGGCGAAGAAGCCCTGGGTCGGACGCCACCGCTTGGAGTGCGTCTCCAGGGGGTCGGCGTCGTGCCAGCCGGCCAGCACGATGAACGGGATCAGCAGCGCGGTCAGCGCGATCAGCGCCACCCCGATGCCGTCGACGCCCAGCTCGTACCGGACGCCGAAGTCCCTGATCCAGGAGTGGGACTCGACCAGCTGGTAGCGGTCGCCGCCCGGTTCGAAGCGGGCGAAGACGATCCCGGCGAGCACCAGGGTGGCCAGCGAGACGAGCAGCGCCAGCCACTTGGCGGCGGTGCGGCGGGCTGCGGGCACGGCGGCGGTGAGGATCGCACCGACCGCCGGTACCGCAGCCGTCGCCGTCAGGAGCGGGAAGGACATGGGTTACACCGCCCTCATCAGCAGGGTCGCGGCGATGAGGACCGCCGCACCGCCGAACATGGAGACCGCGTACGAGCGGACGTAGCCGTTCTGGAGCTTGCGCAGCCGGCCGGAGAGTCCGCCGACGCCCGCCGCCGTGCCGTTGACGACGCCGTCCACGAGGCTGTGGTCGACGTAGACCAGCGAGCGGGTCAGGTGGGTGCCGCCGGTGACGAAGACGGCGTGGTTGAAGTCGTCCTGGAGCAGGTCGCGGCGGGCGGCCCGGGTGAGCAGCGAGCCGCGCGGGGCGACCACCGGCACCGGGCGGCGCCCGTACTGGAGGTAGGCGAGGCCGACGCCGATCACCATGACGGCGACGGTGGCGGAGGTGACGGCGGCGGCGCTGATCGGCGCGTGGCCGTGCGCGAAGCCGGTGACGGGCTCCAGCCACTCGACGAAGCCGGCGAACTCGAAGAAGGCGCCTCCGGCGACCGACCCGACGGCCAGCAGGACCATGGGGATGACCATCGACCTGGGCGACTCGTGCGGGTGCGGCGGGTTGCCGTCCGCGTCCGGCTGCCAGCGCTTCTCGCCGAAGAAGGTCATCAGCATCACGCGCGTCATGTAGTACGCGGTGATGGCGGCGCCCAGCAGGGTGACCGCGCCGAGGATCCAGCCCTCGGTGCCGCCCTTGGCGAAGGCCGCCTCGATGATCTTGTCCTTGGAGAAGAAGCCGGACAGGCCCGGGAAGCCGATGATGGCGAGGTAGCCGAGGCCGAAGGTGACGAAGGTGACCGGCATGTACTTCCGCAGGCCGCCGTACTTCCGCATGTCGACCTCGTCGTTCATGCCGTGCATGACCGAACCGGCGCCGAGGAAGAGCCCGGCCTTGAAGAAGCCGTGCGTCACCAGGTGCATGATCGCGAAGACGTAGCCGATCGGGCCGAGACCGGCCGCCAGGATCATGTATCCGATCTGCGACATCGTGGATCCGGCGAGGGCCTTCTTGATGTCGTCCTTCGCGCAACCGACGATCGCACCGAAGAGCAGCGTGACCGCGCCGACGATGGTGACGACGAGCTGCGCGTCCGGCGCCGCGTTGAAGATGTCGGCGGAGCGGACGATCAGGTACACACCGGCGGTGACCATGGTGGCGGCGTGGATGAGGGCCGAGACCGGGGTCGGGCCCTCCATCGCGTCCCCGAGCCAGGACTGCAGCGGCACCTGGGCCGACTTGCCGCAGGCCGCGAGGAGCAGCATCAGGCCGATCGCCGTCAGCTTGCCCTCGGAGGTCTCCCCCGCCGAGGCGAGGACGGGGCCGAAGGCGAAGGTGCCGAAGGTGGTGAACATCAGCATGATCGCGATCGACAGGCCCATGTCGCCGACCCGGTTGACCAGGAAGGCCTTCTTCGCGGCGGTCGCCGCGCTGGGCTTGTGCTGCCAGAAGCCGATCAGGAGGTACGAGGCGAGGCCGACGCCCTCCCAGCCGAAGTACAGCAGCAGGTAGTTGTCCGCCAGGACCAGCAGCAGCATCGCGGCGACGAACAGGTTCAGGTAGCCGAAGAAGCGGCGGCGGCGCTCGTCGTGCTCCATGTACCCGATCGAGTACACGTGGATGAGCGTGCCCACGCCGGTGATCAGCAGGACGAAGGTCATCGACAGCTGGTCGAGCTGGAAGGCGATGTCCGCCTGGAAGCCCTCGACGGGGATCCAGGAGAACAGGTGCTGGTACATCGCCCGGTCCTCGGCGCCCTTGCCGAGCATGTCGGCGAAGAGCGCGAGGCCGATGACGAAGGAGACGGCCGCGAGGAGCGTGCCGAGCCAGTGCCCGGTCTTGTCGAGCCGGCGGCCGCCGCACAGAAGGACGGCCGCTCCGAGCAGGGGCGCCGCGATGAGCAGCGCAATCAGGTTGTCCACGGTTCAGCCCCTCACAGCTTCATCAGGCTGGCGTCGTCGACCGAGGCCGAATGGCGGGATCGGAAGACGGACACGATGATCGCGAGCCCGACGACGACCTCCGCGGCGGCCACGACCATCGTGAAGAAGGCGATGATCTGGCCGTCGAGGTTGCCGTGCATGCGGGAGAAGGTGACGAACGCGAGGTTGCAGGCGTTGAGCATCAGCTCCACGCACATGAAGACCACGATCGCGTTCCGCCGGATCAGCACCCCGACCGCACCGATGGTGAACAACAGGGCGGCGAGATACAGGTAGTTGACGGGGTTCACCGATTGGCCTCCTCTCCGTCGCGTCCCAGTCGCTCCGAGGAGCGCTGCTCCAGGGCCTTGAGGTCGGCGAGCGCCTCCGTCGACACGTCCCGCACCTGGCCCCGCTCGCGCAGGGTCGAGATGACGGTGAGCTCGGACGGGGTGCCGTCGGGCAGCAGGCCCGCGATGTCCACCGCGTTGTGCCGGGCGTAGACGCCGGGGGCGGGCAGGGGCGGCAGGTGCTTGCCCTCGCGCACGCGCTGCTCGGCCAGCTCGCGCTGGGTCCTGGCCCGCTCGGTGCGCTCCCGGTGGGTGAGGAGCATCGCGCCGACGGAGGCGGTGATCAGCAGGGCGCCGGTGATCTCGAAGGCGAAGACGTACTTGGTGAAGATGAGGGCGGCGAGGCCCTCCACGTTCCCCCCGTGCGCCGCGTTGGCAGCGCCGAGGCCGGTGAACTCGGTCAGTGCCGCGTTCCCGATCCCGGCGAAGAGCAGGACGCCGAAGCCGAGGCCGCAGGCGGCGGCCCACCAGCGCTGGCCCTTGATGGTCTCCTTCAGCGAGTCCGCGGCCGTGACGCCGACCAGCATGACGACGAAGAGGAAGAGCATCATGATCGCGCCGGTGTAGACGACGATCTGCACGATGCCGAGGAAGTACGCGCCGTTGGCCAGGTAGAAGACCGCGAGGACGATCATCGTGCCGGCCAGGCACAGGGCGCTGTGCACGGCCTTCTTCATGAGGATGGTGCACAGCGCGCCGACGACGGCGACGGTGCCGAGCACCCAGAACTGGAAGGCCTCGCCCGAGGAGGTGGCGTAGGCGGCGAGCGCGCTCATGCTCCCGCCCCTTCCGGCTCGGGCTTCTCGCCCTGGGAGACGGCGACCTGGCGCTCGGTCCCGGGCGCGGCCTCGGTGACCAGGCCCCGGTAGTAGTCCTGCTCGGTCATGCCGGGGAAGATCGCGTGCGGGGTGTCGACCATCTGCTCGTCGAGGCCCGCGAGGAGCTGCTCCTTGGTGTAGATCAGGCTCTCGCGGGAGGAGTCGGCCAGTTCGAACTCGTTCGTCATCGTCAGCGCGCGCGTGGGGCACGCCTCGATGCACAGCCCGCACAGGATGCAGCGGGCGTAGTTGATCTGGTAGACGCGGCCGTACCGCTCGCCGGGCGAGTAGCGCTCCTCGTCCGTGTTGTCCGCGCCCTCCACGTAGATGGCGTCGGCGGGGCAGGCCCAGGCGCACAGCTCGCAGCCGACGCACTTCTCCAGGCCGTCCGGGTGGCGGTTGAGCTGGTGCCGGCCGTGGAAGCGGGGTGCCGTCGTCTTCTTCTGCTCGGGGTACTGCTCGGTCAGCCGCTTCTTGAACATGGCCTTGAAGGTCACGCCGAAGCCGGCCACCGGATTCTGGAAGTCAGACACGATCCGTCCCCCTTTCGTCACTCTCGGTAGCAGTATCGGGGCCACCACTGACAACGAGGTCCCGCTGGTGTCGGGGCCTGCGCCGGGGCACGGGCGGCAGGGACTGTCCGGGCTTGGGCGGTACGGGGAATCCGCCGGCCATCGGGTCGAAGGCCGCCGGTTCGGCCGCGCCCGCCGTCTCCTCCTTCTTCCGGTCGCGGAAGAGGTCGGCGACGAAGGAGAGCAGCAGCACCACGAGGACGGCACCGGCCACGTACAGCACGATGTTGGTGAAGGCGATGTTCTCGTTGCGCAGCGCCCGGACGGTGGCGACCAGCATCAGCCAGACCACGGAGACCGGGATGAGCACCTTCCAGCCGAGCTTCATCAGCTGGTCGTAGCGGACGCGGGGCAGGGTGCCGCGGAGCCAGATGAAGAAGAAGAGCAGCAGCTGCACCTTGAGGACGAACCACAGCAGGGGCCACCAGCCGTGGTTGGCGCCCTCCCAGAAGGCGGAGACCGGGTACGGGGCCCGCCAGCCGCCCAGGAAGAGCGTCACCGACACGGCGGAGACCGTCACCATGTTCACGTACTCGGCGAGCATGAACATCGCGAACTTGATGGAGGAGTACTCGGTGTTGAAGCCGCCGACGAGGTCGCCCTCGGACTCCGGCATGTCGAAGGGGGCGCGGTTCGTCTCGCCGACCATCGTCACGACGTAGATGAGGAAGGAGACGGGCAGCAGGACGATGAACCAGCGGTCCTGCTGGGCCTCGACGATCGCCGAGGTCGACATGGAGCCCGAGTAGAGGAAGACGGAGGCGAACGCGGCGCCCATGGCGATCTCGTACGAGATCATCTGCGCGGTGGCGCGCAGACCGCCGAGGAGCGGGTACGTCGATCCCGACGACCAGCCGGCGAGGACGATGCCGTAGATGCCGACGGAGGCGACCGCGAGGATGTACAGCATCGCGATCGGCAGGTCGGTGAGCTGCATCGTGGTGCGCTGGCCGAAGATCGACACCTCGTTGCCGGCCGGCCCGAAGGGGATCACGGCGATCGCCATGAAGGCGGGGATGGCGGCGACGATCGGGGCCAGGACGTAGACGACCTTGTCGGCCCGCTTGACGATCACGTCCTCCTTCAGCATCAGCTTGATGCCGTCCGCGAGGGACTGGAGGAGGCCCCAGGGGCCGTGCCGGTTGGGGCCGATGCGCAGCTGCATCCAGGCGACGACCTTGCGCTCCCACACGATGGAGAAGAGCACGGTCACCATCAGGAACGCGAAGCAGAAGACGGCCTTGATCGCGACGAGCCACCAGGGGTCCGTCCCGAACATGGACAGGTCCTCGGCTGCGAGGACGCTGGGCTGGACGTCCGCGAGTGAAGCGAGGGCGGTCATGCGCGCACCTCCGGAGCGGCTGCGGTCCGGGCTGCGCCCGGCCGGACGAGGGGGATGCGGGGCTGGGGCCCGGCGGGCCCCGGGCCCGCGGCGGCCAGGGCTTCGCCCGGCCGGACCGGGGTGGTGGTCATGCGCCGGCCTCCTCGCCGTGGCCGGCCTTCGCGGTGGCCGGGCCGATGCGGACGAGGTCGCCGGGGTGGGCGCCGGTGTCGGCGAGGACGCCGCGGCCGGCGGAGTTCAGCGGGAGCCAGACGACGCGGTCGGGCATCTCGGTGACCTGGAGGGGGAAGGCGACGGAGCCCGCGGGGCCGGTGACTTCGAGGAGGTCGCCGTCCTTGACGCCGGTGTCGGCGGCGGTGTCGGCGGAGAGCCGGGCGACCGCCGCGTGGCGGGTGCCGGCCAGGGCGGTGTCGCCCTCCTGGAGGCGGCCGAGGTCGAGGAGCAGCCGGTGGCCGGCGAGGACGGCCTCGCCGTCGCCGGGCCGGGGGGCCGGGACGGCGTGGGCGGTGGGCTCGGAGGCCCGGTCCCCGGTGCCGCGGCCGAGCCGGTCCAGCTCACGCCGGGCCGCCTTCAGGTCGGGCAGGGCGAGGTGGGCGTCCATGGCGTCGGCGAGCATGTGGAGCACGCGCGCGTCGCTGGGGGCGAGCGGGCGGGTCATCTGCTCCGGCTTGAGCGCGGCCTCGAACATCCGCGCCCTGCCCTCCCAGTTGAGGAAGGTGCCGGACTTCTCGGCGACCGCGGCGACCGGCAGGACGACGTCGGCGCGCTCGGTGACGGCTCCGGGGCGCAGTTCGAGGGAGACGACGAAGGCCGCGTCGAGGGCCTCACGCGCGCGTGCCGGGTCGGGCAGGTCGTCGACGTCGACGCCGCCGACGAGGAGTGCGGCGAGTTCGCCGGTGGCGGCCGCCTCCACGATCTGGCCGGTGTCGCGGCCGTAGCCGTGTGGGAGTTCGCGGACGCCCCAGGCGGCGGCGACCTCCTCACGCGCGCGTGGGTCGGTCGCGGGCCGGCCGCCGGGCAGCAGGCTCGGCAGCGCCCCGGCCTCGACGGCGCCGCGCTCTCCGGCCCGGCGCGGGATCCACACGAGCGTCGCGCCGGTGGCGGCGGAGGCCCGCA
Source organism: Streptomyces sp. R302 (assembly GCF_012927245.1). Lineage (GTDB taxonomy): Bacteria > Actinomycetota > Actinomycetes > Streptomycetales > Streptomycetaceae > Streptomyces. The sequence goes on along the minus strand of NZ_JABBGE010000003.1, from coordinate 357,757 downwards.
GGGCGGCGGTGAGCGCGCCGGGCACTCCGGCGAGCCGCTCGCCGACGGCGAGGACGGCGCCCTCCTCGCGGAGGGCCTCGGCGGCGGCCAGGCCGGTGGGGTCGAGGCCGACGCGGGAGGTGAGGGCGTCGAGCCACTCGGTCTCGGTGCCGGGGGCGGCGGGCAGCAGGGTGCCGCCGGCCTTCTCCAGGCCGCGGGTGGCGTGGGTGGCGACCGCGAACGTCTTCTGTCCGTGCTTGCGCCAGGCCTTGCGGAGCCGCAGGAAGACGCCGGGGGCCTCCTCCTCGGACTCCAGGCCGACGAGCAGCACCGTCGGCGCGGCTTCGAGGGTCGTGTAGGTGAGCCCCGTACCGTCCAGGTCCCGTCCGCGGCCGGCGACGTGCGAGGCGAGGAAGTCGGCCTCCTCGCCGGAGTGCGTCCGGGCCCGGAAGTCGACGTCGTTGGTGTCGAGGGCGACGCGGGCGAACTTGGCGTAGGCGTAGGCGTCCTCGACGGTGAGCCGGCCGCCGGCGAGGACGCCGGTGCGGCCGCGGACGAGACCGCGGGCGGCGGCCTCCAGGGCCTCGGGCCAGGAGGCCGGTGCGAGGACGCCGTCGGCGCCCCGCACGAGGGGCGTGGTCAGCCGGTCGCGCTGCTGCGCGTACCGGAAGCCGAACCGCCCCTTGTCGCAGATCCACTCCTCGTTGACCTCGGGGTCGTCCTGCGCGAGGCGGCGCATGACCTTGCCGCGCCGGTGGTCGGTGCGGGTGGCGCAGCCGCCGGCGCAGTGCTCGCACACCGACGGCGAGGAGACCAGGTCGAAGGGGCGGGAGCGGAAGCGGTACGCGGCCGAGGTGAGCGCGCCGACCGGGCAGATCTGGATGGTGTTGCCGGAGAAGTACGACTCGAAGGGGTCGCCCTCGCCGGTGCCGACCTGCTGGAGGGCGCCGCGCTCGACGAGTTCGATCATCGGGTCGCCGGCGACCTGGTTGGAGAAGCGGGTGCAGCGGGCGCAGAGCACGCACCGCTCGCGGTCGAGCAGCACCTGGGTGGAGATCGGGACCGGCTTCTCGTAGGTCCGCTTGACGCCCTCGAAGCGGGAGTCGGCCTGTCCGTGGGACATGGCCTGGTTCTGGAGCGGGCACTCGCCGCCCTTGTCGCAGACCGGGCAGTCCAGCGGGTGGTTGATGAGCAGCAGCTCCATCACGCCGTGCTGGGCCTTCTCGGCGACCGGGGAGGTCAGCTGCGACCTGACGACCATGCCGTCGGTGCAGGTGATGGTGCAGGAGGCCATCGGCTTGCGCTGGCCCTCGACCTCGACGATGCACTGGCGGCAGGCGCCGGCGGGGTCGAGGAGGGGGTGGTCGCAGAAGCGGGGGATCTCGATGCCGAGCTGCTCGGCGGCGCGGATGACCAGGGTCCCCTTGGGGACGGAGATCTCGGCGCCGTCGATGGTCAGCGTGACGAGGTCCTCCGGTGGTACGGCCGGGGAGCCGCCCCCCGCCGGGGTGGACGCGGTGACGGTCATGCGGTCACCTCCTTGTGGTTGTCCGCCCAGGCGGTCGACTTGGCCGGGTCGAAGGGGCAGCCCTTGCCCGTGATGTGCTGCTCGTACTCCTCGCGGAAGTACTTGAGCGAGGAGAAGATCGGCGAGGCGGCGCCGTCGCCGAGGGCGCAGAACGACTTGCCGTTGATGTTGTCGGCGATGTCGTTGAGCTTGTCGAGGTCCGACATCACGCCCTTGCCGGCCTCGATGTCGCGGAGGAGCTGGACGAGCCAGTAGGTGCCCTCGCGGCAGGGGGTGCACTTGCCGCAGGACTCGTGGGCGTAGAACTCGGTCCAGCGGGTGACGGCCCGGACGACGCAGGTGGTCTCGTCGAAGCACTGGAGTGCCTTGGTGCCGAGCATGGAGCCGGCGGCGCCGACGCCCTCGTAGTCGAGCGGCACGTCGAGGTGCTCGTCGGTGAACATGGGGGTGGAGGAGCCGCCGGGGGTCCAGAACTTGAGCCGGTGTCCGGGGCGCATGCCGCCGCTCATGTCGAGGAGCTGGCGCAGGGTGATGCCGAGGGGGGCCTCGTACTGGCCGGGCGAGGTGACGTGCCCGCTCAGCGAGTAGAGCGTGAAGCCGGGGGACTTCTCGCTGCCCATCGAGGTGAACCATTCCTTGCCGCGCTGGAGGATCGCGGGAACGGAGGCGATGGACTCGACGTTGTTCACCACGGTGGGGCAGGCGTAGAGGCCGGCGACCGCGGGGAAGGGGGGCCGCAGCCGGGGCTGGCCGCGGCGGCCTTCGAGGGAGTCGAGGAGGGCGGTCTCCTCGCCGCAGATGTACGCGCCGGCGCCGGCGTGCACGGTGAGCTCGACGTCGAGCCCGCTGCCGAGGACGTCCTTGCCGAGGTAGCCGGCCGCGTAGGCCTCGCGGACCGCCTCGTGGAGGCGGCGCAGGACGGGGACGACCTCGCCGCGCAGGTAGATGAAGGCGTGGCTGGAGCGGATCGCGTAGCAGGCGATCACGATGCCCTCGATGAGGGAGTGCGGGTTGGCGAAGAGGAGGGGGATGTCCTTGCAGGTGCCGGGCTCGGACTCGTCGGCGTTGACGACGAGGTAGTGCGGCTTGCCGTCGCCCTGCGGGATGAACTGCCACTTCATGCCGGTGGGGAAGCCGGCGCCGCCGCGTCCGCGGAGCCCGGAGTCCTTCACGTACGCGATGAGGTCGTCGGGGCTCATGGCGAGCGCGCGCCGCAGGCCCTGGTAGCCCTCGTGGCGTTCGTACGTCTCCAGGGTCCAGGAATCGGGCTGGTCCCAGAACGCGGAGAGGACCGGGGAGAGAAGCTTCTCGGGGCTGCTGGAGTCGATCTCGGCGGCCAATGTCATCACGCTCCCTCCTGACCGGCTGCTTCGCCGCGCGGGTGGACGATCCTGGTCTGCTGCGGGGTCTCGCCCTTGGCCAGTCGGAGGCCGACGAGGGAGGCGGGGCCCGCGCCGCCGGTGGCCTCGACGGCGCCGGGGCGCTCGTCGGGGAAGCCGGCGAGGATGCGGGCGGTCTCCTTGAAGGTGCACAGGGGGGCGCCGCGGGTGGGTTCGACGGTGCGGCCCGCGCGGAGGTCGTCGACCATCTTCTTGGCCGACTCGGGGGTCTGGTTGTCGAAGAACTCCCAGTTGACCATCACGACGGGGGCGTAGTCGCAGGCGGCGTTGCACTCGATGTGTTCGAGCGTGATCTTCCCGTCGTCGGTGGTCCCCTCGTTGCCGACGCCGAGGTGCTCCTTGAGCTCCTCGAAGATCGCGTCGCCGCCCATGACCGCGCAGAGGGTGTTGGTGCAGACGCCGACCTGGTAGTCGCCGGACGGCTTGCGGCGGTACATCGTGTAGAAGGTGGCGACGGCGGTGACCTCGGCGGTGGTCAGGCCGAGCGTGTCGGCGCAGAACTGCATGCCGGTACGGGTCACGTGGCCCTCCTCCGCCTGCACGAGGTGCAGCATCGGCAGGAGCGCGGAGCGGGAGCCGGGGTAGCGGTCGATGATCGCCTTCGCGTCCGCCGTCAGACGGGCGTGGACGTCCGCCGGGTACGGGACCGCGGGGAGCTGGGGCATCCCGAGGCTGACGTTTCCGCTCGTCGGGGTCTCTGTCATCGGTCGACGCCTCCCATCACGGGGTCGATGGAGGCGACGGCGACGATGACGTCGGCGACCTGGCCGCCCTCGCACATCGCCGCCATGGCCTGGAGGTTGGTGAAGGACGGGTCGCGGAAGTGGACCCGGAAGGGGCGGGTGCCGCCGTCGGAGACCACGTGCACGCCGAGTTCGCCCTTGGGGGACTCGACGGCCGCGTACGCCTGGCCGGCCGGGACCCGGAAGCCCTCGGTGACCAGCTTGAAGTGGTGGATCAGGGCCTCCATGGAGGTGCCCATGATCTTCTTGATGTGGTCGAGGGAGTTGCCGAGGCCGTCGGGGCCGAGGGCGAGCTGGGCGGGCCAGGCGATCTTCTTGTCGCCGACCATGACCGGTCCGGGTTCGAGCCGGTCGAGGCACTGCTCGACGATCCGCAGCGACTGGCGCATCTCCTCCAGGCGGACGAGGAAGCGGCCGTAGGAGTCGCAGCTGTCGGCGGTGGGGACCTCGAAGTCGTAGTTCTCGTAGCCGCAGTACGGGTCGGTCTTCCGCAGGTCGTGCGGGAGGCCCGCCGACCGGAGGATCGGTCCGGTGGCGCCGAGGGCCAGGCAGCCGGTGAGGTCGAGGTGGCCGACGTCCTGCATGCGGGCCTTGAAGATGGGGTTGCCGGTGGCGAGCTTGTCGTACTCCGGCAGGTTCTTCTTCATGGTCTTCACGAACTCGCGCACGGCGTCGACGGCGCCGGGCGGGAGGTCCTGGGCGAGGCCGCCGGGCCGGATGTACGCGTGGTTCATGCGCAGGCCGGTGATCAGCTCGTACAGGTCCAGGATCATCTCGCGGTCCCGGAAGCCGTAGATCATGATCGTGGTGGCGCCGAGCTCCATGCCGCCGGTGGCGATGGCGACCAGGTGCGAGGAGAGCCGGTTGAGCTCCATGAGGAGGACCCGGAGGACGGTGGCCCGGTCGGGGATGTCGTCGGTGATGCCGAGCAGCTTCTCCACGCCGAGGCAGTACGCCGTCTCGTTGTAGAACGAGGTGAGGTAGTCCATGCGCGTGACGAAGGTGGTGCCCTGCGTCCAGGTCCGGTATTCGAGGTTCTTCTCGATGCCGGTGTGGAGGTAGCCGATGCCGCAGCGGGCCTCGGTGACGGTCTCGCCGTCGATCTCCAGGATGAGCCGGAGCACGCCGTGGGTGGACGGGTGCTGGGGGCCCATGTTGACGACGATCCGCTCGTCGTCGGCCTTGGCCGCGGACTGGACGACCTCGTCCCAGTCGCCGCCGGTGACCGTGTAGACGGACCCCTCGGTGGTCTCACGGGGGCTGGATGCGGTGCTGTTCACGAGTACGACCTCCGCTGGTCCGGAGCCGGGATCTGGGCGCCCTTGTACTCGACGGCGATGCCGCCGAGCGGATAGTCCTTGCGCTGCGGGTGGCCCTGCCAGTCGTCCGGCATCATGATCCGGGTGAGGGCCGGGTGGCCTTCGAAGACGATCCCGAAGAAGTCGTACGTCTCCCGCTCGTGCCAGTCGTTCGTCGGGTAGACGGCGGTGAGGGACGGGATCCTCGGGTCGGCGTCCGGGGCCGAGACCTCCACGCGGATCAGCCGGCCGTGGGTGAGCGAGCGCAGGTGGTAGACGGCGTGCAGCTCGCGGCCCTTGTCGCCCGGGTAGTGGACGCCGGAGACGCCGGTGCAGAGCTCGAAGCGGAGTGCCGGGTCGTCGCGCAGGGTGCGGGCCACGCGGACCAGGTGCTCGCGCTCGATGTGGAAGGTGAGCTCGCCGCGGTCGACGACCGTCTTCTCGATGGCGTTCTCGGGGACGAGCCCTTGCTCCTCCAAAGCGCCTTCGAGCTCGTCGGCGACCTCGTCGAACCACCCGCCGTAGGGCCGGACGGCCGGGCCGGGGAGGCGGATGGAGCGGACGAGGCCGCCGTAGCCGGAGGTGTCGCCGCCGTTGTTCGCGCCGAACATGCCGCGCTGGAGCCGTACCTCCTCCCCGTGCTCGCCGCGCTGGCCGGGCAGGTTCTGCTCGGACAGCTCCTTCTCGGGGTTCGGGGTTTCGTCGCTCAACGGAGCAGACCCTTCATCTCGATGGTCGGCAGCGCCTTGAGCGCCGCCTCCTCCGCCTCGCGGGCCGCCTCCTCGGCGTTCACGCCGAGCTTGGACGTCTGGATCTTCTGGTGGAGCTTGAGGATCGCGTCCAGCAGCATCTCGGGGCGCGGCGGGCAGCCGGGCAGGTAGATGTCGACCGGCACGATGTGGTCGACGCCCTGCACGATGGCGTAGTTGTTGAACATGCCGCCCGACGAGGCGCAGACGCCCATGGAGATGACCCACTTGGGGTTGGGCATCTGGTCGTACACCTGCCGCAGGACGGGCGCCATCTTCTGGCTGACCCGGCCGGCGACGATCATCAGGTCGGCCTGGCGCGGGGAGCCGCGGAAGACCTCCATGCCGAAGCGGGCGAGGTCGTAGCGGCCGGCGCCGGTCGTCATCATCTCGATGGCGCAGCAGGCGAGGCCGAAGGTCGCGGGGAAGACGGATGACTTCCGGACCCAGCCCGCGGCCTGCTCGACGGTGGTCAGCACGAAACCGCTGGGCAGCTTCTCTTCGAGTCCCATGAGTGCTCCTCAGCCCCTCAGTCCCATTCCAGGCCGCCGCGCCGCCACACGTAGGCGTAGGCGACGAAGACGGTGAGCACGAAGAGCAGCATCTCCACGAGCCCGAAAAGCCCCAGGGCGTCGAAGGTGACGGCCCAGGGGTAGAGGAAGACGATCTCGATGTCGAAGACGATGAAGAGCATCGCCGTCAGGTAGTACTTGATCGGGAAGCGACCGCCTCCGGCGGGCGTGGGTGTCGGCTCGATGCCGCACTCGTACGCCTCAAGTTTTGCCCTGTTGTACCGCTTTGGCCCGATTAGCGTGGCCATGACCACGGAGAAGATCGCAAACCCCGCACCCAGGGCACCGAGCACGAGGACGGGCGCGTACGCATTCACGCTCCTCGCTCCTTCCAGTCGTCCTTGACCGTTGGACCGCACCGTCGGGTCCCGCGAAAGATCGCCCCCATGTGAGGCAGTTCACAAGCCCGACGTCCGCGTATCTTAAGCCCGCCCCTCTGTGATCTGCGACACGGGGGTCCCTAACGGATTTGTGATCTCTACCACCTGACGAAGGATCATGAAGTCGGATGAGCAGTGATCTTGTCGCGTGAAGCGCCCAGGTGATCACCAGGTGTGACATTCGGACCGGAAATCGCTGGTCGGAGGGGTGGCGCCCTATCAAGAGATGGGCTGTACAAGCAAATTGGCTGTGGACGCATCCGGGTGATAGAGGCAGCCGCGTCGCCCGTCCGAGGGGCCGGCGGGAGCGAAGTGGACGCCCCGACTCCGTGTGCACGCGTTCACGAGACGGAGATGTGACCTGCGTCACGCAATGGGGATCCGAAAAGAACAGGGCTTGGCCATCGGCGTGAAGAGGTGGTAAGCGAAGGGCAATTCGGGCATCTCATTGAAAACCCATGATCAAGGGCACAATGAGCCACGCCCGATTTGCCCGTTACGGCGTCAATAAGGGCGACGAGGAAGCGGATTGGAAGGTTCCGGTCGTAACTGTGGCGCAACCCACGTTTCTTGAAGGGAACCGTGAAGCCCTGATAGCGGTTGTACCCATGTCCCAGACCGCTCACATACCCAGCCACCGGAAGCCCCGCCGCAGCGCCTCGAAGCTCGCGCTCCGCGCCGGAGTTGCCGGTGGCGTCCTCAGCACCATCGCGGTGGCCGGTGCTGCCGGACCGGCGAATGCCGAGCCGGTGACCGAGACCATCGAGATGCCCACGCTGGGCTCGCTCGGCACCGACCTCGCCAGCGCCGTGGCCGCCTCCGCCGAAGCCTCCGAGCAGGAGGCCCTCGACCAGAGCCTGGCGGCCCAGGAGGCCGCCGCCCTGGAGCAGGCCGCCAAGGAGGCCAAGAAGGCCAAGGCCGAGGCCGAGCGCAAGGCCGAGGCCGAGCGCGCCGAGAAGGCCCGCAAGGAGGCCGAGGCGAAGGCCGAGGCCGAGCGCGCCGCCGCCGAGGCCCGCGCTGAGGCCCGCGCCCGCGCCTCCCGCGACGCCGCCCGCACCCAGCTGGCCGCCACGTCGGCGTCGGCCTCCTCCTCGGACTCGGACTCCTCGTCGTCGGGCTCGTCCGCCTCCGAGTCGACCCAGGTCGCCTCCGGCTCCGCCGCCGCCATCGTCGCCTTCGCCAAGGCGCAGGTCGGCGACGCGTACGTCTCCGGCGGCACCGGCCCCAACTCCTGGGACTGCTCCGGCCTCGTCCAGGCCGCCTACCGCCAGGCCGGCATCGACCTGCCCCGCATCTCGTACTCCCAGTCGAGCATGGGCACGTCCGTCTCCCTGAGCAACCTCCAGCCGGGCGACATCCTGTACTGGGGCAGCCGCAGCGGCTCGTACCACGTCGCCATCTACGTCGGCGGCGGCAAGTACGTCGGCGCGCAGAACCCGTCCACGGGCGTCGTCGAGCGCTCCCTGGACTGGGACCGGCCGTCGGGCGCCGTCCGCATCCTCTGATCCCCGCGATCGCAGCCGTACGAAAGGGCCGTCACTCCTCGGGGGAGCGACGGCCCTTCGGCGTTCCGGGGCTCAGGCCTTCGGGGCGACCTTCGACAGGCCGTTGATGATGCGGTCCATCGCGTCCCCGCCCGTCGGGTCGGTCAGGTTCGCCAGCATCTTGAGCGTGAACTTCATCAGGACCGGGTGGGTGAGGCCGCGCTGGGTCGCGATCTTCATGACCTTCGGGTTGCCGATGAGCTTCACGAAGGCGCGGCCCAGGGTGTAGTAGCCGCCGTAGGTGTCCTTGAGGATCTTCGGGTAGTTGTGCAGGGCCAGTTCGCGCTGGGCGGGGGTGGCGCGGGCGTGGGCCTGGACGATGACGTCGGCGGCGATCTGGCCGGACTCCATCGCGTAGGCGATGCCCTCGCCGTTGAACGGGTTGACGAGGCCGCCCGCGTCGCCGACGAGCAGCAGGCCCTTCGTGTAGTGCGGCTGGCGGTTGAAGGCCATCGGGAGGGCCGCGCCGCGGATCGGCGTCGTCATGTTCTCCGGGGTGAAGCCCCAGTCCTCCGGCATCGAGGCGCACCAGGCCTTCAGTACCTCGCGCCAGTCCAGCTCGCGGAAGGCGGAGGAGGAGTTGAGGATGCCGAGGCCGACGTTGGACGTGCCGTCGCCCATGCCGAAGATCCAGCCGTAGCCCGGGAGGAGACGGTCCTCGGCGCCGCGCTTGTCCCACAGCTCCAGCCACGACTCCAGGTAGTCGTCGTCGTGCCGGGGGGTCGTGAAGTACGTGCGGACGGCGACGCCCATCGGGCGGTCCTCGCGGCGGTGCAGGCCCATCGCGAGGGAGAGGCGCGTCGAGTTGCCGTCGGCGGCGACGACCAGCGGGGCGCGGAAGGTGACCTCGGTCTTCTCCTCGCCCAGCTTGGCGTGGACGCCGGTGATGCGGCCGGTGCGCTCGTCGACGACCGGCGCACCGACGTTGCAGCGCTCGTACAGCCGCGCGCCGGCCTTCTGCGCCTGCCGCGCCAGCATCTCGTCGAAGTCGTCGCGCTTGCGGACCAGTCCGTAGTCCGGGTACGAGGCGAGGTCGGGCCAGTCGAGCTGGAGCCGCACGCCGCCGCCGATGATCCGCAGGCCCTTGTTCCGCAGCCAGCCGGCCTCTTCGGAGATGTCGATGCCCATGGCGACGAGCTGCTTGGTGGCGCGCGGGGTGAGGCCGTCGCCGCAGACCTTCTCGCGCGGGAACGCCGTCTTCTCCAGGAGCAGCACGTCAAGCCCGGCCTTCGCCAGGTAGTACGCGGTGGTGGAGCCGGCCGGGCCCGCCCCGACGACGATCACGTCTGCGCTGTGCTCGGAGAGGGGGGTCTCGGTCACGGCGAATCTCCCGAAAGGTCGGCGAAGAGGTCGTACCGAAGTCTAGGACGGCCGGTACGAGCCGCACCGGAGGGGCGGGTCCCCGACCCGGCGGACCGCTCCGGCCGCTTCGGGTGCCAGGGCCGCGGACGGCGAGACGTACGGGGTGGAGCCGCCCGGGGCCGACCGCAGGGCTCGTACCCGCCGACGTCCCCATGCCGGGAGCGCCCGGCGTCCCTGCAGGGCGGTGCCCACCCTCGGGCCCGGCGTCCCTGTGGGCATACGTCCCGCTAGGGCGGGACGGGTGGGCACAGGGACGGCGCCCCCTGCCGCGCCTCGGCTTTCCGGGCCTGGACCCCGCACCACGATGTACGGCTCCGTACCGGTGCGGGTTCAGGCGCAGAAGCGGAAGCACCCGCTAACGGTGCCGTTCCGTTGTGCCCACCCGTTCCGCCCTAGCGGAACGTATGCCCACAACGAAACTGCGGCGCGGCACCGCAACGGGAGCGACGGGTGGGCACCGCCCCAGCGGAACGGCGGCCCGGCGCCGCAACCGGAGCGAACGGGTGGGCACCGCCCCGGCGGAACGCCTGCCCGCAACGGAACGGCGGCGCGGCACCGCAGCCAGAGCGACGGGTGGGCACCGCCCCAGCGGAACGTGTGCCCACAACGGAGCGGTGGTCAGGCCGGCTTGAAGCCGCGGTGGAGGGCGACGATGCCGCCGGTGAGGTTGCGCCAGGCGACCTTGGACCAGCCGGCCTTCTGGAGGAGGGCGGCGAGGGCGGGCTGGTCGGGCCAGGACTGGATGGACTCGGCGAGGTAGACGTACGCGTCGGGGTTGGAGGAGACGGCGCGGGCCACCGGCGGCAGGGCGCGCATCAGGTACTCCTCGTACACCGTGCGGAACGGGGCCCAGGTGGGGTGGGAGAACTCGGAGATGACCACGCGGCCGCCGGGCTTCGTCACGCGGTACAGCTCGCGCAGCGCCTGCTCGGTGTCCTGGATGTTGCGGAGGCCGAAGGAGATCGTCACCGCGTCGAAGACGTCGTCCTTGAAGGGCAGCTTCGTGCCGTCGCCGGCGGTGAACGGCATCCACGGGTGGCGCTGCTTGCCGACCCGCAGCATGCCGAGCGAGAAGTCGCAGGGGACGACGTACGCGCCCGCGCGCGCGAAGGGCTGCGAGGAGGTGGCCGTGCCCGCGGCGAGGTCGAGGATCTTCTGCGCGGGGCGCGCGTCGACCGCCTTGGCGACCTCCTTGCGCCAGCGCCGGTCCTGGCCGAGCGAGAGCACGTCGTTGGTGAGGTCGTAGTTGGCCGCCACGCCGTCGAACATGGAGGCGACTTCGTGCGGCTGCTTGTCCAGGGATGCTCGGGTCACCTCCCCATTCAAGCAGCCGCCCGAATCTCTTCCGGTACCGCTTCAACCTTTCGGCGGCGCGGGTGCTCAAGGACGGTCGGACACACGCACACGGCGGTGAGGAGAGCGGGAGTGCGATGGCATTGACGACCGAGCGGGAGCCGGGGGTGGACGTGGTCGCGGACGTGGTCGCGGACGTGGGGTCGGCCGACGGGTTCGAGGCGTTCGCGCGGGCCGCGCAGCAGCGGCTGTACCGGACGGCGTATCTGCTCTGCGGGGACGCGGAGCACGCGCGGGACCTGACGCAGACGACGCTGGCGAAGCTGTACCAGCACTGGCGGCGGGCGGGGGCGGCGGAGTATCCGCACGCGTACGCCAAGACCGTGCTGACCCGGACGTTCCTGGCGGAGCGGCGCCGGCGGCTGCGGGATCTGCTGGCGCTCGGCCGGGCCGGGGGGACCGCGCCGGAGGCCGTGGCCGACCATCCCGAGCTGCGGGTGACGCTGCTCGCCGCGCTCGCCGAACTGCCGCCGAGGGCCCGGGCCATGGTGGTGCTGCGGTACTGGGACGACCAGAGCGTGGCCTCCGTCGCCGCGCTGCTGCGGTGCAGCGAGGCCACCGTGAAGAGCCAGTGCTCGCGCTCGCTGGCCCGTCTCCGCGTCCGCCTGGCCGACGCCGGGCTCTCGCTCTGAGGAACCCGAGGAAGAAGAAGAGGAAGAGGTCTGCTGTGAAGGACGACGACACCACCACCCTCCGGGACGCCTTGGAACGTGCCGCGGAGGAGCTTCCGCCGCTGCCCGATCTCGTCCCGGTCGCCGTGCGCGAGGGGCGCAGGCGCCGGGCCAGGGCCCGGTTCGCCACCGCGGCGACCGCGTTCGGGGTGGTCACCGCGGGGGCGCTCGGGCTCACGCTGCTGCCGGGCGGCGGGCCCGCACCGGCGATGCCGGCCGCGCCGCCCTCGTCACCGGGGACGAGCGCGGGTCCGGGCGCTGGCTATCCGCCCGTGGTCGTGGAGGAGACGCCGGGCGTCACCCCTCCCGACAATCCGGACGGGCTGTCTCCCGCCGAGCGGGAGCGCCGGGCCGTCCACCAGCAGCGCGTGGCCGCGCTGCTCGACGAGCTGCTGCCCGCGAAGGTCACCGAGATCCGGCCGGTCAAGGACGAGGTGGCCGTGTACCGGATCACGGCGGACGGCAAGCCGTTCCGGATGGTCGTGTCGGTGCGGCCGACCGATGACGAGGCGCTCAAGGAGTGCCCGAACCTGCCGGAGCACAAGGTCGTCTGCGAGGCCGTCACCTTCGACGGGGACCGCGAGGCGGATCTGCTGTCGATGCCGGTGAACCAGCCGGGCACCTTCGCCTCGTACGTGAACTTCCTGTACGGCGGGAGCCGCGTCCAGCTCGGCGTCGAGCCCGACGACGTGACGTCGCCCCTCACCCCGCGCCAGCTGCTCGCCGTCGCCGAGGACCCGCGCTTCCTCGACCTGGTGGAGGCCGCGGACGCCCAGCCGATGGAGACGAAGGCGCCGCCGGCCGTCAAGGGCGGCTGACGGGTCAGCGGGCCCGGTAGGCCAGGCGGCCGTCGAGGACGGTGGCGACGCAGGTCGAGGCTCCGCGGCGGACGAGCGTCGCCGTGTCGGGGACGTCGAAGACGGCGAAGCGGGCGGGGGCGCCGGGGGTGGGGCGCGGGAGGAGGATCAGGGGGGTCGGGGAGAGGGACGGGGGGCCGGGGAGGTTCGGCGGGCGCTGTCCGATCGCGAGGCCGGCGCGGCGGACGGCGTCCTGGGCCGCCCGGGACCGCAGTTCTCCCGCCACGGCGACCGTGCCGTGGGCCAGCATCCGCTGGACGCCCCGGCGGGCGCTGGCGCCGAGGCGGGCGGGGTGGGAGCGGAGGATCTCCGCCGCCCGCTCGCCGGTGATCGGCTCGGTGCCGTACGTGTCGGCCTCGCGCGGGTCCGGGTGGTAGGTCCGCTCCAGGAGCTCGGGGGCGTACGGGTTGAGCAGGCCGGGCAGCAGGATGCCGGGCCAGCGGCGGAGGCGGGCGTCCTCGTACCGCTCGGCCAGTTCCTCGTACGGGCCGACGGCGGCGATCCGCGCGCCGTCGACGAGGACGGCGGTCTCCGGCGATCCGTCGGCGGCGTGCAGGGTGGGCACGGAGGGCCTCAGTTCGCGTCGAGGAGCTTGAGCTCGGGGTGGGCGGTGCCGCCCTCGATGGCGACGGACGAGATGTGGGAGGCGACGCGGTCGTCGACCGGGTCGTTCGCCGGGTCGTCGTGGACGGCGAGGTGCTCGTAGGTGGTGGAGCGCTGGGCGGGGACGCGGCCGGCCTTGCGGATCAGGTCGATGATCTCCAGGCGGTTGGAGCGGTGCCTGGCACCGGCGGAGGAGACGACGTTCTCCTCCAGCATGATCGAGCCGAGGTCGTCGGCGCCGTAGTGCAGGGAGAGCTGGCCGACCTCCTTGCCGGTGGTCAGCCAGGAGCCCTGGATGTGGGCGACGTTGTCGAGGAAGAGGCGGGCGATCGCGATCATCCGCAGGTACTCGAAGAGGGTGGCCTGCGTGCGGCCCTTGAGGTGGTTGTTCTCGGGCTGGTACGTGTACGGGATGAAGGCCCGGAAGCCGCCCGTCCGGTCCTGCACGTCGCGGATCATCCGCAGGTGCTCGATCCGCTCGGCGTTGGTCTCGCCGGTGCCCATGAGCATGGTGGAGGTCGACTCGACGCCCAGCTTGTGGGCGATCTCCATGATCTCCAGCCAGCGCTCGCCGGACTCCTTGAGCGGCGCGATGGCCTTGCGGGGGCGCTCGGGGAGGAGCTCCGCGCCGGCGCCGGCGAAGGAGTCGAGGCCGGCGGCGTGGATGCGGGTGATCGCCTCCTCGACGGAGACGCCGGAGATCCGCGCCATGTGCTCGACCTCGGAGGCGCCGAGGGAGTGGATGACGAGCTGCGGGAAGTCCTTCTTGATGGCCGAGAAGTGCTTCTCGTAGTACTCGACGCCGTAGTCCGGGTGGTGGCCGCCCTGGAACATGATCTGGGTGCCGCCGAGCTCGACGGTCTCCGCGCAGCGGCGCAGGATGTCGTCGAGGTCGCGGGTCCAGCCCTTCTCGGTGTCCTTGGGGGCGGCGTAGAAGGCGCAGAACCTGCACGCCGTCACGCAGACGTTGGTGTAGTTGATGTTCCGCTCGATGATGTACGTCGCGATGTGCTCGGTACCGGCGTAGCGGCGGCGGCGTACGGCGTCGGCGGCGGCGCCGAGGGCGTGGAGCGGCGCCGAGCGGTACAGGTCGAGCGCCTCCTCGGGGGTGATACGGCCGCCCTCGGCGGCACGGTCGAGAACAGACTGGAGGTCGGCCTTCTCGGTCACCGTTTCGTCCCTTTCGGAGGGTTGTTGACAGACCGACCCAGCGTACGCCAGCGGGGGTACGGGACCGGGCCGGGGTCCGCGTCGGCATGAATTTCCGGTGAACGCTCAATTGCGCGATTCCCATGGAGGGAATGGGGGTGCGCGACGCGGGTCCCGGGCGGGAAATGCGGACGTGAATTGCCCGGGTTCGCGAAGGACGGCCCGGGGGCCTATTCCGGGGGCAGCAGATCGACGGCGACGTCCGCCGGAAATCCGGTCGTCGGGCCGGTGCGGCGGGCGAACTCCCGTACTCCGGCGAGTTGCTCGGGGCCGAAGCGGAAGTCGAGCGTGCGGAAGTACCGTTCGAGCAGCTCGGCGTCGAATGCCTCCCAGCGGGCGGCCTGTTCCGCCACCTTGGTGACCTCGTCGAGGGAGAGGTCGCGGGAGGCGAGGAAGGCCCGGTGGACGTCGTGGACGGTCTCCGGCTCGCGCGCCAGGTAGTCCTTGCGGGCCGCCCAGACGGCGAAGACGAAGGGCAGCCCCGTCCACTCCTTCCACATGAGGCCGAGGTCGTGGACCTGGAGCCCCAGCCGGGGCGCGTCGTGCAGGGAGGCGCGCAGGGCGGCGTCGCCGATGAGCACCGCCGCCTCGGCCTCCTGCATCATCAGCCCCAGGTCGGGCGGGCAGGTGTAGTACGCCGGCTCGACCCCGTACCGCTCCGTGAGCAGCAGCTGGGCGAGCCGGACGGAGGTGCGGGAGGTGGAGCCGAGGGCCACGCGGGCGCCGTCCAGCTCCTCCAGGGGGCGCTGGGAGACGATCACGCAGGACATGACGGGGCCGTCGCAGCCGACCGCGATGTCGGGGAGGGCGACGAGCTCGTCGGCGTGGCGGAGGTACTCGACGAGGGTGATCGGACCGATGTCGAGGCCGCCCCGGACGAGCCGCTCGCTCAGCTTCTCCGGGGTGTCCTTGGTCAGTTCCAGATCGAGGAGCGTCCCGGTCCTGGCGAGGCCCCAGTAGAGGGGCAGGCAGTTCAGGAACTGGATGTGCCCGACCCGGGGCCGGCTGCGCGGGCGCCCGTCGTTCTCGTTCGCATTGTCCACATCGCGAGGCTAGCCCCGTCTCGACGGGTGGACGGCGCCGGGGCGCTGCGGGGCAGATCGGGTCGGCGCGTCAGCCCGTTTGGATCGGATCAAACATGAGGGTGACGTGATCTTTCCCTCTATCGCTGCGTGCACACTGCGTGCTACGCTCGACGCAAGTTGCAGTTTGGTTTCCCTTGCAGTACAGAGCCTGCGGAGCATGTGACCCGCAGGCTTTTGTAGTTTTCAGACTTGTTTGCAGGTTCTGGAGCAGGGCGACCCTTTGGCCCATAGGAGGGCTCATGGCTACCGGAACCGTCAAGTGGTTCAACGCTGAAAAGGGCTTTGGCTTCATCGCCCAGGAAGGCGGCGGCCCGGATGTCTTCGTCCACTACTCCGCGATCAACGCGAACGGCTTCCGTTCGCTTGAGGAGAACCAGCAGGTGAGCTTCGACGTCACGCAGGGCCCGAAGGGTCCGCAGGCGGAGAACGTCACCACGATCTGAACGCCGTAGTGGCGATCTCGATCTTCTAGAGCAGTACCCAAGGAGCCCCGCTCCGTGCCGCAGGTGCGGCACGAGCGGGGCTCCTGCCCGTTTCGTTCCTGAAGGTCTCAGCAGTTCGGGATGACGGTGCCGTTGTTGTCGCGGGCCTCGTCGTTGCCCCAGCGGGAGAGGTAGTACGCCGAGACGTACGCGCCGTAGCCGTTCTTGCCGGCGTAGACGGTGTCCAGGTCGGTGCGGAGCCACCAGTGGTTGTAGTTGCCGGAGGCGTCGCGGATCTCCTGGCCCCAGACCTTGCAGTAGACGTAGTTCGTGCCGGCGTTCAGGACGCCCTGGGGGTTGTTCGTGTTGGCGGCGGCGTAGCCGGTGGCGTTGGCGAAGGTGTCCACCCAGTACGTGCCGCCGCCCCCGCCCGAGCAGCCGTTGTCGCTGGTCAGGTGCTTGGAGCCGTACGAGCCCGGGTAGGGCGCGAGAGAGACGCCGTTGATCACGATGGACCGGCCGACGCCGTTGTAGAGCTGCTCGTAGTGGATGTGGGCGCCGGAGCTGTTGCCGGTGGAGCCGGTGGAGCCGATCTGCTGGCCCTGGGAGACGGCGGCGCCGTTCGCGACCGAGTAGGCGGCCAGGTGGAAGTAGTACGTCTTCCAGCCGCCGCCGTGGTCGACGACGATGTAGTTCCCGGCGCCGGAGGGCTGCGCGTAGCGGTAGGCGGTGCCGGAGGCCGAGGCCAGGACGGGGGCGCCGGCGGTGGCGCCGCCGTCGGAGCGCACGAAGTCCAGGGCCTGGCGGACCTCGGCCGAGTGGTGGCTGTACGTCCATTTCTGGCCACAGGGGAACGGGGCCTTGAAGAGCGGCGCGGCGTGCGCGGTGCCCGCCGTGCCGAGGACGGTGAGCAGCCCGGCGAGGAGCGCGAGCAGGGCCCCTACGGCGGGGATCCGGGCGGTGGCGCGGGCGGGGATCCGGGCCGGGAGCCGGGCCGGGAGCCGGGCCGGGAGCCGGGTGGTGGTCTTCGTCGTACGCAGGTGTCGCATGCGTCCTCCGGGACGTGAGGGGGCAAGGGTTTACGCGCGTTGACCGACCACAGAGTGCCGGAAGACCGGCGGACCCAGTAGACGGCGTTCACCACATGCGACCCGGCCCCGATACGTACGCTGGACACATGACCGAACGGAAACCGCCCGGTGTCAGTTTCGAGTCCTTCGTCGACAAGCAGATCCGGGAGGCGGCGGAGCGCGGCGAGTTCCGCCGCCTCTCCGGCTTCGGCAAGCCCCTCCCCGACGACGCCGCGCCCTACGACGAGCTGTGGTGGGTCAAGCAGAAGATGCACCGCGAGGGCATGGCGGTGCTGCCGCCCGCCCTCCGGCTGCGCAAGGAGGCCGAGGACGCGGCCGAGGCGGTCGCGGCGGCCGTCTCGGAGAGCCAGGTCCGCCGGATCCTCGGCGAGATCAACACCAAGATCGCGGAAGCCCTGCGCCGCCCGCCGGCCGGACCGCCGCTCCGCCTGACGCCCTTCGACGTCGAGGCGGAGCTGGCCCGGTGGCGGGAGGCGCGCGACCCCAAGGGGGCGTGATGAACAGTGCCGGTCTGCTGCTCGACTCCTTCGGCAGGATCCGGGAGGCCGTCCACGAGGCCGTGAAGGGCCTCGGCGAGGACGACCTCGCCGCCCGGATCGACCCGGACGCCAACTCGATCGCCTGGCTCGTCTGGCACCTCACCCGCATCCAGGACGACCACCTGGCGGGCGCCTTCGGGACGGAGCAGCTGTGGCGCTCCGACGGCTGGCGGGACCGCTTCGGCCTGCCGTTCCCGCCGTCCGCGACCGGTTACGGCCATACGTCCGCGCAGGTCGGAGCCGTACGGGCACCGGCGGCGCTGCTGCTCGGCTACCACGACGCCGTCCACGACCGGACGGCCTCGCTGCTGGCCCCGGTCACGAACGCGGACCTGGACCGGGTCGTCGACACCTCCTGGGACCCGCCGGTGACCCTCGGCGTCCGGCTCGTCTCGGTGATCGCGGAGGACCTCCAGCACGCGGGGCAGGCGGGGTACGTGCGGGGGGTGGTGGAGCGGCGGGTGGTGGAGCGGCGGGCGTAAGGCCCGTGTGAAGATCGCGGCCGGATCCGTACAACCCTTTGCGTTCACCGGGAGTCCACCCCACGTCTCGCACCTCTGTGCGAGTAACGGTTCGCTCCTGGAGGACCCTTGCTTTTCGCCCGTACCCGGCGCCGGCACCTCGCCGCGTCCGTCGCCGCCGTCCTCGCCGTCACGCTCGGCGCGGGCGCCCTGACCGCCCCGTCGGCCGTCGCGGCGGACGGCCCCTCCGCGGCGGCCGCCGCGGAGGGAAGCATCGCCACGATGTACCCGCACACCGAGCCCTTCGCCGGGGGTAGCACGGGCTTCTTCTCGTACTTCTCGCACAACCCCGACGCCATGTTCTGGACGAGCTACGCGACCGGCAGGACGGAGTCCCTCGGCACCCCCCACGGCGTCGGCGGTGACCTGTACATCTCGTCGACCACCGGCGGCAAGGTGAGGAACATGGCCACCGGCGCCACGCTCGAGGTCCCCTCCTCGGCCTACAAGATCGGGATCGCCGGGGGCTACGTCTTCACGACCGACCGCGAGGAGGACACGCTGACCATGTACGGCCCCGACGGGGAGCCCCGCCCGGTGAGCGGCTTCCCGTCCGGAGGGACGGAGATCGCCGTCCGTCCGGGCACCGACAAGGAAGCCGTCCTCGGCTTCATCGGCGCCGACAAGAAGCAGTACCATGCCTTGGTGGACCTGGCCTCGGCCACGATCACGGAGACGTTCGCGACGCCCGGCGCGGAGACGTTCCGGGACATGCCCACCCTCCCCACGGACATCAGCGTGAACGCGCGGTGGGTCACCTGGTCCGAGCGGAACGACACGACCAAGGTGGGCACGGCGGTCGTCCGGGACCGCACCACCGGCGAACTGCGCAGGATCGAGCTCGGCACGTACGCGTGGGGGCCCAGGCTGCTCGGCGACTGGCTGGTCCACGTCGGGCGGTACACCACCGGCTCCACGACGCGGAGCACGCTGCTCGCCACGCACCTCACCACCGGAGCCACGACCGGCCCGCTGCTCGACCGCATCTCCGGCGCCCCCGTCCCGGACGGCACGGACGCCCTGCTCGCCGGCGGCGGCAACCTGGGCAGCGGCTTCGGCGCTGCCCGCATCACGCTCGGCGAGGACGGCCGTCCGGCCGCGACCCTCATCGGCTCGTACACGACGGTCGAGACCGCGGAGATGAGCCCGGCCACCGTGCCCACGGGCACGGTCGACCTCGACACGGTCCGGGCCCCGGAGTTCACCTTCAACCTCAACCACACCAGCACGAAGTACACGCTCGTCCTGAAGCACACCCGGACCGGGATGACCTACACCCGGTCCGAGGGCGCCTTCGACGTGTACGACAGGTGGTGGCAGGACTACTCCGCAGGCTTCCCCTACGGCAGTCCGTGGTACGCCACCCTGGACGCCCCCCATGCCGACGGCTCGGCCGGACGGATCGCGGCGTACAACGGCGACTACACCTGGGAGATGACCGCCGAGTCCCTGGCCGGGCTGGGTCCCGCCCTGAAGAGGTCCGGCTCGTTCCGCGTCACGCGCTCCGCGAAGCCGCACGACTTCGACGACAACGGCTCACCCGACCTGCTCGCCCGCGACGCCTCCGGCGTCCTCCGGTCGGACAGCGGTTACGGCTCGCTGGGCGCCCCGGAGGTCCGGATCGGCGGCGGCTGGCAGGTCTACGACCGGATCGAGGCCACCGGCGACCTGGCGGGGTCCAGCCACGCCGACCTCGTCGCCCGCGACCGGAACGGCGTCCTCTACCTCTACCGGGGCAACGGCCGTGGCGGGTTCGAGGCCCGGACCCAGGTGGGTGGCGGCTGGCAGGTGTACGACACGCTCTCCGGCGGCTCCGACTACACGGGCGACGGCCGTGCCGACCTGATCGCCGCCGACAGGACCGGCGTCCTGTGGCTCTACAGGTCCACCGGCAACGCCACCCGGCCCTTCGCCACCCGCGTGAGGATCGGTTCCGGCTGGGGCGTCTACGACCAGCTCGTCGGCACGGGCAACATCGCGGGCGCCGCACCCGGCGACCTCCTCGCCCGCGACAAGGACGGCGTCCTGTGGATGTACCTCGGCAAGGGCGACGGCACCTTCACCGGACGCACCCGCATCGGCGGCGGCTTCGGCCGCTACTCCGAGCTGATCGGCGCCGGCGACTACGACGGCGACAAGAAGAACGACCTGCTCGCCGTCGAACCGGCCACCAGGACCACCTATGTCTTCACGGGCACGGGGAAGCGGTACACCCCGCTCAAGCTGACCCGCGCGGCGACCACCCTCTTCAAGGGCGCGGAGTCCGACCTGAACGGCTGACCTTCCGGTCCCCGTACAACCCTTCGCCTCTCTGACGGGTCCGACCGGACACGGCACGTCCGTGTCCGGTCTTTCCTTCTCGGGGGGCTCCCTTGCAGTACCGCAGCACCGCCACCGACCGCCCCGCCCGTCTCGCCGCCGCCGTCGCCGCCGTACTGGCGCTGACCGTCGGGGCCGGCGCGCTCGCCGTGCCGACGGCCTCGGCCGCGACCACGACGGCCGGGTCGGCCGAGGTGGGGCCCGTCCGCTCGCTCACCCCCGGCACCACCTTGCGCGGCGCGGGGACGCAGGGCTTCTTCGTCCGCGTCGGGCCCTACGACGACTTCGAGACCCTCCGCTGGATCCCGTACGCGGGCGGCAGCCACCGCGACTTCACCTACTGGCCCTACGGCGGGAACACCGAGACCTCCGGCGACGCGCTGATCCACTCGACGGACGGGTACAACGGGTCGGTCCGGAACATGGCGACGGGGGAATCCTTCGACTCGGAGCAGCTGCCCGGCAGCCTGGACGCCCTGTTCTCGGGCAGCGCCGGTTCCGCCATCGCCCTGCGGGACGCGCGGGACCGGGTGTGGCTCGACACGAAGGACGCCGCTCCCCGCCAGATCACGGGGCTGCCCGAGGGAGACCGTTACGGCGTGGTCCGCCCGGCCACCTCCGCGCACGGACTGCTCACCTACTGGAACGACGCCGGGAAGGCAGGGGTCGGGCTCGTCGATCTGGCCACCGCGACCGTCACGGAGACGTACCCGGACGTGGCGGCCGTCTCGGCGGCCCGGGTCGCCTGGACCGAGCCGGCCACCGCCACCACCCCGCGCCGCGTCGTGGTCCGTGACCGCGCCACCAAGGCGGACACCTTCGTCCCCGTGGCCTCCACGGCCGCCTCCCTCCCGCTCGGCCTGCTCGGCGACTGGGTCCTGTACGGGACCTCGGCCCGGCACCTGAAGACGGGCGAGACGATCACCCTCTTCCAGCGCGCGGACACCGTGCTCACCGCTCCCGACGGCACGGCGGTCGTCGTCCAGGGCAGCCGGGCCGGAACGACCGGTGTCCACCGCGTCACGCTCGACCGGCTCGGCAGGCCCGTCGTGGCGCTCCTGGCGCGGAGCGCCTCCGCCGCCGCGTTCGTCCACGACGTCGACGCCGACGGCTACCCGGACCTGCTCGGCCGGGACGCCTCGGGGACCCTGTGGCGGGACAGCGCCGGGGACGGGCGGGGCCGGAAGGCCGTCAGCGGCGGCTGGGGGGCCTACAACAAGATCGAGGCCGTCGGCGACCCCATCGGGGCCGGTCTCTTCGCGGACGTCGTCACGCGGGACGCGGCCGGCGTCCTCTGGCTGCACAAGGCCGACGGCAAGGGCGGATTCCACCCCCGCACGAAGGTCGGAGGCGGCTGGCAGACGTACACCAAGCTCGCCGGCGGCAAGGACCTGAACGAGGACAACGGCGACGACCTCGTCGCCGTCGACACGGCCGGCCGGCTCTTCTTCTACGGCAGCAGCGGGCTGGTGGACGCCCCCTACAAGCCCCGCAAGCAGATCGGCACCGGCTGGGGCATCTACAACCAGCTCACCGCCGTCGGGAACGTCGGCGGCGCCTCCGGCGCCGACCTCGTCGCCCGCGACGCCTCGGGCATGCTGTGGCTCTACCTCGGCAAGGGCGACGGCACCTTCACCGCCCGCAAGCCCATCGGCGGGGGCTGGCAGGTCTACGGCCAGATCACCGGCGCGGGGGACGTCGACCACGACGGCAGGAACGACCTCCTCGCCCACGACCCCGTCACCAAGCGGGTCTACCTGTATTCCGGCACCGGCGACTGGCGGCGGCCCTTCCGCACGCGCGTCCTCACGGACGTCCATGCCGGGGCCGCCTACAACCACCTGGCATGACCCGTACAACCCCTTGATCTCCTCGCGAGTCTGACCGGGCACGGCACTGCCGTACGTGCCGTGCCCGGTCTTCCTCGTGGGGGTTTCCTTGCAGCACCACACCACCAGCACCCGCCTCGCCACCGCCGTCGCGGCGGTCCTCGCCGTCACGGCCCTCGGTGCCGGCACGCTCGCCACCGCGCCGGCCGCCTTAGCGGCGACGGCGGGTCCCGTCGCCGAGGCGCCCGCGGAGGCCTCGGAGCTTCCCGGCTACGCGGAGGCGGCCGAGATGGGCGGCGTCGCGCCTTCCGGGTTCCTCACCTACTCGTTCGAGGACGACGGCAGCCGCCAGCTGCGGTGGACGCCGTTCGACGGCGGCGCCCCGACCCCGCTCGGCGAGCCCGAGGGCTGGAGCATCGGCGGCGGTGACGTGGTCGTCCTCGGCAACGCGGGCTGGACCGCCGAGTTCACCGCGGTCACCCTGCGGAACATGGCCGACCCGTCGTCCCCGGCCGTGGAGATCGACCTCGGCCCGCTGAACGGCCGCTACGTGTCCGTCCTGAGCCCGACCAGCGTCCTCGCGCAGCTCACGAAGGCCGACGGCACGACCGAACTGCACGTCGTGACCAGGGAAGGCGCTGGAACGGCCAGCCGCAAGGTCACGGGCCTGCCGGCGGACGCCGCCGACTTCCTCGCCTCCGGGGTCCAGGGCGGCAAGGTGCTCGTCGGCTACGCGACGGGCCCGCAGGACGCGCGGACCGGCGGGCGGGCCTTCGTCGACGTGGCGGCCGGGACGGCGTCGGAGACGTACGCCTCCGACGAGTCCGGCTACGACTTCAGCACGCTGCAGTTCTCCGACTCGCACGTGGCCTGGGTCGACTACAACAGCGCCGACGGCCTGTACGTCACCTCCGTCGACCGCGCGACGAAGACGCGACAGAAGACCGTCCTGGGCGCCCGCGACAGCGAGGCGTACGCCGGTCTCCTCGGCGAGTGGCTCGTCCACGGCAAGCCGTGGACCACCGCGCAGGCCGTCAACCTGAAGACCGGCGAGACCCGGGTCGTCGCCGACCGCGCGACCTCCGCGGCGCCCGCCGGCGACGGCACCCTGGTGATGCGGGGCGAGAGGGCCGCCGACGGAAAGGGCCTGTTCCGGATCGCGGCCGCGCAGGACGGCACCCCGACCGTCACCAAGGTGGCGAGCGAGGTCGCCGGCGAGCCGGTGGCGATCCTCGGGTCCCAGGTGCCCGCCACGGTGGACCTCGACGCGAGCGGCGGCCGGGTGGCCCTGGGCTGGACGCTGTCCCGCGCCGACGCCTACCTGAAGGTCACGCTCACCCACAACGCCACGGGCAAGTGGTACCAGCAGTACGTGCACTCCCCGACCGGTGACGAGAAGTTCTCCTTCACCTGGGACGGCGTCCTCGAAGGCGTGGACGCGCCGAACGGCGCCTACACCGTCCTCGCCGAGGCCGAGCCGAACGACGGGGCCGGCGGCGGCGACCAGGTCACCCGGCAGCTGACCCTCACCCGCACGGCCAACCCGCACGACTTCACCGACAACGGCTCCACCGACGTCCTCGCCCGGGACGCCGCCGGTGTGCTGTGGCGGAACGACCTGCGGGACCGGCCGGTGAACGACCGGATCGAAAACGCCCAGCGGACCCGGATCGGCTCCGGCTGGAACACGTACAAGCAGATCGAGGCCGTCGGGAACATCGCCGGAGCCGCCCACGGCGACCTGGTGGGCGTCGACGGGTCCGGCGTCCTGTGGCACTACCTCGGCAAGGGCGACGGCACCTTCACCGCCCGCCGCCAGGTCGGCGGCGGCTGGCAGGCCTACGACAAGATCACCGGCGGCTCGGACCTCAACGGCGACGGACGCTCCGACCTCCTCGCCACCGACACCTCCGGCGTCCTGTGGTTCTACAAGGGCACGGGCGACAGCGCCCGCCCCTTCGCCACCCGTGTGCGGGTCGGCGGCGGCTGGGGCGTCTACAACCAGCTCACCGCCGTCGGCAACATCGCCGGCGCCGCGGCCGGCGACCTGGTCGCCCGTGACAAGGACGGCGTCCTCTGGCTCTACCTCGGCAAGGGCGACGGCACCTTCGCCGGCCGCATCCAGGTCGGCGGCGGCTGGGGCGCCTTCTCCCAGCTCGTCGGCGCCGGCGACGTCGACGCCGACGGACGGCCGGACCTGATCGCGTACGGGGCGGGCGGCACGTACGTCTACAAGTCGAACGGCTCTGCCACCCGACCCTTCACCCGTCTGAACACCGACCTCTACGCGGGCGAGGGCACCAAGTTCACCAGCGTGTCCTGACGCCGCCCGGTCGACGGGACCGAAGCCGAACGAAGCCCGCCTCCTGATTCCGTACAACCGTATGTACGGATCACGAGTCTGCATAGGCGGTACGCATGTGTTCGCGTACCGCCCATGTCTCGTTCCAGGGGGACGTCTTGACTTCCGCTCGCACCGTCAGAAACCGTCTCGTCGCCTCCGTCGCGACCGTCCTCGCCGCGACCCTCGGGGCCGGGCTGCTCGCCGTCGCGCCGGCCGGGGCCGCCGGCGGCATCGAGATCGAGCCGGACGCCGCGGTGGTGGCCGCCGGTTCGACCGGATTCCTCGTCTCGATGAACCGCTACCGCGGGGACGAGCAGTTCTGGATCCGGTACGACACCGGCGCGCGCACCCCGATCGACGAGGCCACGTACTTCCACGTGCGCGAGAACAGCGTCGTCGGGGACCACGTCCTGCTGTCCACGTCGAGCGAGGCCACCGTGCGCGACATGGGCACGGGCGCCACCGTCCTGCGCGCGCCCCTGGAGCGCGGCGAGCGCCCCGCCGGACTCGCGGGCGGTGCGATGTTCCTCCAGTCCTGGAGTCCGACCAACACGCTGCGGATGTACGACGCCGAGCACGGCAGCCGCTTGGTCACCGGTGTGCCGGACGACTACCGTTTCGTGTCGGTGAGGCAGGGCACCGCCACCCACGCGCTGCTGCAGTACCGGGACTCCGACGACGTCGAGCACCGGGGCACGATCGACCTCGCCACGGGCACCGTCGCGGAGGACTACGCGGCGCCGCTCGCCCCCGAGTGGGAATTCGAGGCGGCGCTCTCCGACACCCGGATCGCGTGGAAGGAGTACGACCCCGCGAGCAAGAAGTGGTCCGTGGTGGTGCACACCCGCGGCACCTCCGAGAAGCAGGTCTTCGAGGCGGGCACGCACCCGCACGTCGCCTTCCTCGGCGACCGGCTCGTCCACGCCGACTGGGACGCCACCCAGGCGCTCAGCCCGTCGCCGCTGAACGCGCTGAACATCGTGGACCTGAAGACCGGGGCCACGACCCGGCTGCTCGACCACGTGCGGGCCGTCGCCGCCGCTCCCGACGGCACTCTGCTGGTCACCGGCGGAAAGATCGGCACGGGCGACGGCGTCTTCCGCGTCTCGGCGGACGGGGACTCCGCGCCCACGGCCCGCTTCCTCGTGGACAGCGGCCGCCCCGCCGAGCTGGCGGAGGTCAGCGACCCCGAACTGCCCTCCGGGACCATCGACTTCGACAAGCAGTACCACGTGCCCTTCACCCAGTACTTCAACCACAAGGGCGTGAAGTACCGCTTCACCATCCGGCACGGGCGGACCGGCAGGACGTTCACCTACGTGGAGAACGGTTACGTCGGCGCCGGTGACGACGGCCGGTACCCCGACGGCATCCCGATGGGCTGGGGCTGGGGGGGCTCTATCTCGGGGCCCGGGGGGTACATGGACGCCTTCAACGGCGCGTACACCTGGGAGTCCGTCGCCGAGTCGGGCGCCGGCCTCGGTACGACGCCGATCAAGCGCTCGGGTTCCTTCACCATCACCCGCACGCAGAAGCCCCACGACTTCGACGACAACGGCTCGCCCGACGTCCTCGCCCGGGACGCCTCCGGCATCCTGCGGACCCACGACTCAGGGGCCGTCGGCGGCGGCTGGCAGATCTACGACCGGATCGAGGCCACCGGCGACATCGCCGGGACCGGCTTCGCCGACATCGTCGCCCGGGACAGGACGGGCGTGCTCTGGCTCTACCAGGGCAACGGCCGCAACGGCTTCCTCGGCCGGGTGAAGGTCGGCGGCGGCTGGCAGACGTACGAGCACCTCACCGGCGGCTCCGACTTCACCGGCGACGGCCGCCCCGACCTGGTCGCCGCCGACAAGACCGGCGCCCTGTACCTGTACAGGGCCACCGGCGACGTCAACGCCCCGTTCGCCACCCGCAAGAAGATCGGCACCGGCTGGGGCATCTACAACCAGCTCACCGCCACCGGCAACATCGCGGGCGCCGCACCCGGCGACCTCCTCGCCCGCGACAAGGACGGCGTCCTGTGGATGTACCTCGGCAAGGGCGACGGCACCTTCACCGGACGCACCAGGATCGGCGGCGGCTTCGGCCGCTACTCCGAGCTGATCGGCGCCGGCGACTACGACCGCGACAAGAAGAACGACCTCCTCGCCGTCGACCCCGCCACCAAAACCACGTACGTCTTCCGGGGCACGGGCCAGCGGTACACCCCGTTCAACCTGACCCGGTCGAACACGCTGCTCTTCAAGGGCGGGTCGTACAACCTCTTCTCCTGAGCCGCAGCCCACCCGGTTCAAGACCTTCCTCTAGGAGATCCCTTGCTTCCCTCACACGTCGTCTCCGGACGCCGGCTCGCCGCCGCCGTCCTCACCCTGGCCACGGTCTCGGCGGTGACCGGCGCTCTGCCGGCCGCCCCGGCGGCCGCGGCCGCCCCCGTGGCCGGACTCCGGGCCGCCGCACAGGACGTGGCGCCCTTCCCGAAGGGCGCCACGCTGCTCGACGGCGGAAGGACCGGCTTCCTCGCGTGGTCGGGGACGGCCGCGGCGCCGTACTTCTGGACGGCGTACGACGGGACCGTCACCCCGCTGCCCGGCACCCGCTACCTCGGCGCCGCGGGGACCGACACGATCGTGGAGGACAAGGGCGACGGCACGTACGTCCTGCGCGACATGGGGTCGGACGCCGCGCCGGTCGTCATCACGACGCCCGGCACGCTCCTGAGCGTCGTGGACGCGACGCTCGTCGTGCGGGACGCGCAGGGGATCCACTTGGTGAGCAAGGCCGGGGGCGAGGTCGTCCGCCGCACGGTGACCGGGCTTCCGTCGGGCTCCCAGCGCGTGCGCAGCACCGCGCCGGGGGCGCTGACCGTGTCGTCGTCCCAGACCTCGGCGGAGTTCCTCTCGCTGGTGGACGTCTCCACGGCCTCGGTGGTCAGGACCGTCGAGGCCCGCAACCACGTCCTCGGCTTCGAGTCCGTCGCCGGGTCGAAGACCCACATGACCTGGTACGACTACACGCCCGCCGACGACGGCGGATCGTTCCACCTGCTCGACGCCAGGACCGGCGAGGTCGAGGTCCTGACCTCGTTCGGCTCGTTCGAGCCGACGGCCCTCTCGGAGAAGTGGCTGGCGGGCGGGGGCTCCGGGCTCGTCCTGCGCTCGCTCGCCGACGGCCGGGAGGTGACCGCCCTCGACCGCGTCCGAGGCGTGCGGCCCGGAGCGGACGGCGCGTTCCTCGTGGACGGCACCCTCGACCGCGTGGAGGGGGTCTACCGGGTCACCGTCGGCGCGGACGGCAAGCCCGCCACGGAGCTGGTGGCGAGCAGCGGGCGTCTCCCGGACCTCGCCATGACCATGGAGGAGGTGCCGTCGGTCGTCGACTTCGCCACCCCGGAGAGCCGGGCGCACTTCGCCTGGGACTTCAACCACCGCGTGGAGCCCACGCTCACCCTCACCCACAAGGCCACCGGCCGGCAGCACGTCCTCAGGGCCGGCTACCAGAGCCCGCCGCCCACCTACCACTTCACGTGGCACGCCGACGGCGAGTGGAGGGGCACCGCCCCCTACAGCGGCGAGTACACGTGGAAGATGACCGCCGAGGAGACGGAGAACGTCGGTCCGGCCGTCGAGCGGACCGGCACCCTCACCGTCAAGCGGCCCGCGGTGGCCCGCGACCACGACGAGAACGGCTTCCCCGACCTCCTCGTCCGCGACAGCACCGGGCGGTTGTCCGCGTACGAGACCAAGCAGGTGCGCGAGGCGGGCACGGGCCCGCTGACCCCGACCGTCCTGCACACCGGCTGGAACACGTACTCGCTCATCGCCTCGCCCTCCGACCGCACGATCGTGGGCCGCGACCGGGACGGCGTCCTGTGGATGCACAAGGGCGAGGGCCAGAAGCTGCTTCCGCGCACGAGGGTCGGCGGCGGCTGGCAGGTCTACAACAAGATCACCGGCGGGTCGGACCTGAACGGCGACGGACGGGGCGACCTGCTCGCCACCGACACCTCCGGCGCCCTGTGGTTCTACGCCTCCACCGGCGACACCGCCCGGCCCTTCAAGCCGCGCGTGAAGGTCGGCGGCGGCTGGCAGATCTACAACCTCCTCGCCGCCCCCGGCGACATCGCCGGAGCCACCGGCGGCGACCTCCTCGCCCGCGACAAGGACGGCGTCCTCTGGCTCTACCTCGGCAAGGGCGACGGCACGTTCACCGCCCGCCGCAAGGTCGGCGGCGGCTGGCAGCAGTTCACCCACCTCGCGCCCTTCGGCGACGGGAACGCGCAGGGGAGCGAGGACGGCCGGGTGGACCTGTACGCCATCGGGCCGGGCGGCTCCCGGTTCTACCCGACGACGGGCTCGGTGGACCGCCCCTACGGGAGCCCGACCTCCCTCGGCCCCCGGTCCGACACCACGTTCAAGACCGTTTTCTGAGGCTTGAGTTCCGGAGTCCGTTTTCGGGGTCCCGTCATCTGACAGATTCGGAACCGGGTGTGCAGAAGGCGTACAACCCTTCGATCCTCTCGTGAGTCATGCGGGCGTGGCGTGTCGCGCCACGCCCGCACTCCTGGGAAGGAACGTTCCCTTTGTCCCGCCTGATCACCACCGCGCTCGCCGTCGCCCTCGCCGCGGGCACGGCCACCCCCGCCCTGGCGGCCCCCGCGCTGGCGGCCCCCGCCGCCGTCGCCGAGGCGGCCGACGATCAGCTCCTGCCCCTGCCTGCCGGGCAGATCGTCGGGGCGGGCGCCACGGGCTACCTGGTCCACGACTCCGGCGCGAGCACGTACAACTGGGTGCGGTTCGACACCGGGGCCGTCACCGAGCTGCCGTACGCCCGCATTCCGTACGTGCACGGCTCGGACAGCGTCGTGCAGTCGACCCACTACGGCCCGACGACGGTCCGGGACATGACGACGGGCGCGGTCGTCCTGACCGTCGACAACAGCCGCCTGTACGACGCCAACGTCCTGGGCTCGGTGGGCTCCACCCTGCTCGCCGTCTTCCCGGACCAGGCGACGGGCAGCGGGAGGCTGGCCCTCTACCGCCCCGGCGCAGACGCCACCGCCGCCGTCGGCTCGTGGGCGACCGGGCTGCCCGCCGACGCGACCGCGATCTGGACGGGGGCCCTGAAGGGCTCCTCCGTCGGCCTCTCCTACACGTCCGGCGGCAAGGGGTACCTGGCCTCGCTCGACCTCGCCTCGGGCGTGGTGAGCGGCGAGAAGGAGTCGCCGCTCCCCGACGGGGTCACGGCCTCCGACGACTCTCCGACCCTGCGAGCCTGGCTGAAGCAGGACCCCTCCGCCGAGTACGGCCTGACCCTGCAGGACCCGAAGACCACGGCCACCCGCTCCCACAACCTGGGTCACGCCTACCGCCCCTCGGTGCACGTCGTCGGCGGCTGGGCGCTGTACGCCGACGCCCTGCGGTCGTTCGTCCGGCCGTCCTCGCTCCAGGCGCTCCGGGCCCGCTCCTTCTCCGGGACCGAGGTCAAGGTGCTCGACACCTTCGCGGCCGGGGTGCGGGAGCCGGACGGCACGCTCCTCGTACAGGGCGGGACGCTGGCTCAGGGCGAGGGGCTGTTCCGGATCCGGGCCGGAGCGGACGGCAAGCCCGTCGCGACCATGATCGCGACGAACAAGGTGCCGGTGAAGCTCGTCCTGGAACGGGCGGCGATCCCCTCCGTCGTCGATCTCGACAAGAACGGCGGCACGGCGAACCTGGACTGGATCCTCTCCCGGGTCAACGTCGAGGCCGAGATCGTCCTGCGCCACCGGCGCACGGGCAGGACGTTCACCACGACGGTCCTCCCGCCGTACAACGCGTACGTCGACAACCACACCGCCCGCCTCCGCTGGGACGGCTCGTACGGCCTTGAGCGCGCCCTCAACGGCGCGTACGACTGGCAGTTCACCGCCACCCCGCTGGACGGCCTCGGCCCCGACGTCAGCTCCTCCGGCTCCTTCACGGTGACCCGCAAGGTCAACCCGCGCGACCTGAACGACAACGGCTCGCCCGACCTGCTGGTGCGGAACCGCGCGGGCACGCTCACCCGCCTGGACACCTACCACGCCCCG
Organism: Streptomyces sp. R302; assembly: GCF_012927245.1. Taxonomy (GTDB): domain Bacteria; phylum Actinomycetota; class Actinomycetes; order Streptomycetales; family Streptomycetaceae; genus Streptomyces. Next base: position 327,286 of record NZ_JABBGE010000003.1, on the reverse strand, counting down.
GCCGACCGGCGGTTCTTCGGCCACGTCGGCTCGGCCGTCGGCGGCGGCTGGCAGGTCTACGACCGCATCGAGACGACCGGCAACCTCGCCGGAACGGCCGTCGGCGACCTCGTCGCCCGCGACCGCGACGGCGTCCTCTGGCTGTACCAGGGCAACAACCGGGGCGGCTTCCTCGGCCGGGTCCGGGTCGGCGGCGGCTGGCAGGTGTACGACAAGCTCACCGGCGGCTCCGACCTGACCGGCGACGGACGCAACGACCTCCTCGCCGCCGACAAGTCCGGCGTCCTGTGGCTCTACCCCGGCACCGGCAGCACCACCCGTCCCTTCACCACCCGCAAGCGGATCGGCGGCGGCTGGCAGACGTACGACCGGCTCGCCGCCACCGGCAACCTCGCGGGCGCCGCCGCCGGCGACCTGGTCGCCCGCGACAGGGACGGCGTCCTCTGGCTGTACCTCGGCAAGGGCGACGGCACCTTCGCCCCGCGCACGAGGATCGGCGGCGGCTGGAACGCGTACACCGACATCACGGGCGCTGCGGACATGAACAACGACGGTCGCAACGACCTCGTCGCCATGGACCGCTTCGGCGAGCCCTTCGTCTACCAGGGCACGGGCAGCTGGAAGGCCCCCTTCCAGCGGGCCTACCGGGTCTCCGGCAGCCAGCACGAGCACGACCTCATGTCCTGACCCCGGCTTCCTCCCTCCCCCCCCCACTCCTGAGAGGCACGACTCTTGACCCACCCCAGATCCACCGCACACCGCCGTCTCGGCGCGGTCGTCGCCGTCGTCCTGATGGCCACCGCCGGCCCCGCCGTCCTCCCGGCCGGTGCCGCCACCGGGACCGGCGCGCTGCCCGTCGCCGCGCCCGCGGCGACGTCGGACGTGACGGCTCCGCTCTTCAAGCCCGGTGACACCGTCTGGGGGCTGGGGCGGACCGGGTTCCTGACCTGGGACGCGGCCGATCCGAACGTCAAGCGCTGGACCCGGCTGTCCGACGGGGCGGTGACGACCTTCCCGTACGACAGCGACGCCTTCGGCTCCCACGACTCGGACGTGGTGGTGCTCCGGGGATACAGCAAGACCACGCTGCGGTCCATGGAGACCGGCGCCGACCTGCTCTCCGTGCCGATGCGCCCGAACCAGTACGCGGGGGCCGTCGGCTCCACCCTCTTCACCTCCACGACCGACTCTGGCGAAGGCCCCCTCGAACTCCACTCCCCCGGCACGAACGGTCCGGTGCGCCGGACGGCGAGCGGGCTGCACCTCGGCGCGGCCGGGCAGCACGTCGTGGCGGCGGCCGGCAACGAGGCCCTGGTGCGGTACACGACCGGCTCGGGGGCGGACCTCGTCCGCCACCTGGCGGTCCTGGACATCCCCTCGGCCACCGTCGTCTCCACCCACCGGACCGGCACCCCCGGCCAGTACACCGACTTCGCCCTCTCCGCCGGGTACGTCGCCTGGACCGAGGCCGAGGGCACGGCGGCCACCGTCGTCGTCCTCGACCGCGCCACGCAGAAGGTCCAGCGCTTCAAGGTGCCCGAGGCGCCCCGGCTCTCCATCGGCCTCGTCGGGAAGTGGATCACGTACTCCCGCCCCGGCGGCCTCCAGGAGTACGGCAACGAGACGGCCAACGCGCTGACCGCCCGCAGCCTCACCTCCACCGCCACCCGCAAGCTCCTCGACCACACGGTGTCCGGCATCGACGCCCCGGGCGACGCCCACGGCTTCCTCGGCGGCACCGTCGCCGGCGGCGAGGGCCTCTACCGGATAGCCCCCGGCACGGACGGCGTCCCGGTCGCCTCCCTGGTCGCCTCGACGGGCGCCCCGACGCAGGTCGCCCTGCTCCGGCACAACATCCCCACGACCCTGGACCTCGACCGCACCGGCGGCGGGTTCTCCATGGCCTGGGACCTCAGCCGGAACAACGTCGACATGACGGTCACCCTCCGCAACACCCGCACGGGCGAGTCGATCACGGAGTACGTCGGCGTGTCGACGCGGGGCGAGGACTGGCCGCCGATGCGGTTCGACTGGGACGGAAACCTCGACTGGCACGGAGACCCCGGCTTCCGCACCGCCGCCTCGGCCGGCCCGTACACCTGGCAGATCACCGCGACCCCGCGCAACGGCATCGGGCCCGCTCTGAAGGAGTCCGGCTCCTTCACCGTCACCCGCAAGACCGGCGCGCACGACTACGACAGCGACGGCTCGCCGGACATCCTGGCCCGGGACACCGCGGGCCGGCTGTGGATCCAGGATGTCCACCACGACCCCGGCTGGACGGGGACCGCCCAGAACCCGGATTCCCTCGTCGGCGGCGGATGGCAGGTGTACGACCGGATCGAGGCCACCGGCAACATCGCCGGGGCCGCCGCCCCCGACGTCGTCGCCCGCGACCGCGACGGCGCCCTCTGGCTGTACCTCAGCAAGGGCGACGGCACCTTCACGGCCCGCCGCAAGATCGGTGGCGGCTGGAACACGTACGTGCACCTGACCGGCGGCAGCGACCTCACCGGCGACGGCCGCCCCGACCTGGTCGCCACCGACCGGTCCGGCCGCCTCTGGCTCTACCGGAGCACGGGCTCCGTGTCCGCGCCCTTCGCCACCCGCCGGCTGATCGGGTCCGGCGGCTGGCAGACCTACGACCGCCTCGCCGCCACCGGCAACATCGCCGGAGCGGCCGCCGGAGACCTGGTCGCCCGCGACCGTGACGGCGTCCTCTGGCTGTACCTCGGCAAGGGCGACGGCACCTTCGCCCCGCGCACGAAGATCGGCGGCGGCTGGCAGCGCTACGACGACCTGATCGGCTCCGGCGACGTCGACCGGGACGGCAGGCCCGACCTGTACGTCGCCGACGTCGAGTACGGCAACCCGTCGCCCGGCTTCTACCGGGGCACGGGCGCGTGGCGTACGCCGTTCCGCCCCGTGGAACGACTGAACACCGTCCATATCGGGCGGACGTTCAACCTCTTCGCCTGACCCCTACCGACGCGGGACGATCGCCCAGACCGTCTTGCCGACCGTGCGGTCCCTGACGCCCCAGTCCGTCGCGAGGGTGGCCACGAGCAGCAGCCCGTAGCCGCCCTCGTCGGGCTCGGCGGACGGTAACGGCCGGCACTCGCCGCGCGCGTCCGACAGCTCCACCCGTACGTGCCCGCCCTCCCGCTCCATCCGCAGCTCGAAGTCCCGCCCGGGCACCCGCCCGTGCTGCACCGCGTTGTTCGCGAGCTCGGCCACCACCAGCTCCGCCGCCTCCGCCGCGGCCCCCGCCACCCCCCACGCCCGCAACTGGTGCGCCGCCAGCAGCCGGGCCAGGCGCGCGCCCCGGGGCGTGGGTGTCAGACGGAGCGCGAACTCCGGCGCGTACTCACTTGTTGGAGTGGTGATTTCGGGCTTCATGACTCCGAGAGTGGGGCCCGCGACCTACGCTGAACAGCAGCGACGCCACGACGCTGGGTAACTGTACGGGTACGCCAAGAGGGCGGTACGGATGTCGGGGAAACACGAGGAGCGGCCGGAGAAGCCCTCCGAAGTAGACGGTACGGCGCACTTGTTCAAGGCGCTGGGGAAGATCATCAAGGTCCTGCGCACGAACGCGGGCCTGAGCCAGGCACAGCTCGCCACGATCACGCACTGCAGCGAGGACCTGATCTCCGCGATCGAGCGCGGCGTACGGACCCCGCAGCCGGACTTCCTGCTGCTGGCGGACGGCGCGCTGGGGGGTACGGGGGTGCTGACGGCGGCGGTCGAGGACACCGAGAAGGCCCTGTCCCGGGCGCGGGTGCGGCATCCGGACTGGTTCCAGAGCTTCGCGAAGGAGGAGGCGCGGGCGCTGGCTGCGCACTATTACGAGGTGCAGGCGGTGCCGGGCGTTCTTCAGACGCCCGCGTACGCGCGGTCACTGTTCGAGCGCAGCCGCCCGATGCTGGACGAGCAGACCATCGAGAAACGGCTTGCCGACCGGATCTCGCGCCAGACGCTCTTCGAGCGCTGGCCCGCACCGACCCTCACCTTCCTCCTGGAGGCGGCCGTCCTACTCCGCCCCTTCGGCGGGCGGGAGATCCATCGTGAACAGTTGCAGCGCATCCTGGAGATCGGCCAGCGCCGGACTGTCGAACTCCAGATTCTGCCGCTCGACAGCGAGGAGCACCCCTACCTGGGCGGGGCGTTCACGCTGCTGACGCCCCCGGGGCGGCGCGAGGTCGCGTACACCGAGCTCTACGGGCACCCGCGGCTGATCACCGACCCAGAAGAGGTTCGCCAGCACTCGGAGCGTTATGGAATCCTGCGCTCACAGGCACTCACCAAGCGGGAGTCCCTGACCTGGATCGAGAAACTGCTGGGAGAACGATGAGCACCGCGGATCTTGCCTGGTTCAAGAGCAGCTACAGCGGCCCCGAGGGCGGCAACTGCATCGAAGTCGCCTATGACTGGCGCAAGTCCAGCTACAGCAGCGGTGAAGGCGGCAACTGTGTCGAGGTCGCCGCTCACCCCACCCTCATCCACGTCCGTGACTCCAAGGTCCCCCACGGCCCCCAGCTCGCCGTCGCCCCGGCGGCGTGGGCCGCGTTCGTGGGGGCGGCCGGGCGGGCATGACGGAGCCGCCCGGCCTGGGTGACAGGCCGGGCGGTCTCGTACGTACGGGTCAGGCGAGGTGGGTCATGCCGCCCCAGCCCTGGCCGATCTTGACGCCGGACTTGAGGCTGTTGCTCATGCTGGCGTAGTGGTACAGGTCGCCCGAGCTCGCGATGGTGGCGACGACGTCGGCGCGGCCGTCGCTGTCGATGTCGGCGAGGGTGAGCTTGCCGATGCCGCTCCAGTTCTGGCCGATCTGGATGGCGGGGGCGACGCCGGTGGACGTACCGACGTACAGGTTGAGGTTGGCCGTGGCGTCGACCTGGGCGACCAGGTCCGCGCGGCCGTCGCCGTTGAAGTCACCGGCGGCGAGCTTCGACATGCCCGACCAGCCGGAGCCGATCTGCTTGGTGTACGTGACGTCCGTGCCGGTGCCGGAGTAGAGGCGCAGGGTGGCGTCGTCCTTGCGGACCGCGGCGATGTCGGCCTTGCCGTCGCCCGTGAAGTCGCCGGCGACGAAGTCCTCCATCGTGTTCCAGCCGGTGCCGATGACGGTGTGGGACTTGAAGCCGCCGCCGCCGTTGCCGAGGTAGAGGTGGAGCTCGCCGGTGGCGGACGCACGGGCGACCAGGTCGGCGTCGCCGTCGTTGTTGAAGTCGGCCGCCTTCACCTTGTCCATAGCGCCCCAGCCCGGGCCGACCTCGTGCGAGGCGAAGCCGCCCGCGCCGTTGCCCGCGTACATCCGCAGCTTGCCGTCGCTCGCGCTCACGCCGAGCAGGTCGTCGTTGCCGTCGCCGGTGAAGTCGTGGTCGCGCTGGACGGCGGGCTGGGCCGGGTACGGGTCGGCGTGGTCGGTGCCGAGGCCGGCGGCGGCGCCGCAGGTGGGCCAGGCGCCGGGGCCCTGGACGGCGAGGACCTTCTCGGCGATGAGGATCTGTTCCTTCTTGGACGCCTGGTGGGGGTAGGAGGCGTAGGCGCCGCCGCCGAAGCCGTCCCAGGTGGACTTGGCGAACTGGAGGCCGCCGTAGTAGCCGTTGCCGGTGTTGATGGACCAGTTGCCGCCGCTCTCGCACTGGGCGACCTTGTCCCAGGTGGCGACGGAGGCGGCCGAGGCGGAGGGAGCGGAGAGGAGTCCGAGGGCGACGGCGGCGAGGAGGGTTGCGGCGGCGGAGCGGCGAGGGGCGGCGGCGAGCGACATGGTGGCCTTCGATTCGAGGGGAGGGGCTGGGTCGGGGGGCAGGGGCCGGGGCCCGTCCTCGGAGGGAGGGACGGGCCCCGGGGTTTCGGTGCCGCTTAGATGAGGTGGCTCATGCCGCCCCAGCCCTGGCCGACCTTGACGCCCGCCTTCAGGCTGTTGCTCTGGCTCTTGTAGAGGTAGAGGTCGCCGGAGGAGGCGATGGTGGCGACGACGTCGGCGCGGCCGTCGCTGTCGATGTCGGCGAGGGTGAGCTTGCCGATGCCGCTCCAGTTCTGGCCGATCTGGATGGCGGGGGCGACGCCGGTGGACGTACCGACGTACAGGTTGAGGTTGGCCGTGGCGTCGACCTGGGCGACGAGGTCCGCGCGGCCGTCGCCGTTGAAGTCACCGGCGGCGAGCTTCGACATGCCCGACCAGCCGGAGCCGATCTGCTTGGTGTAGGTGACGTCCGTGCCGGTGCCGGAGTAGAGGCGCAGGGTGGCGTCGTCCTTGCGGACGGCGGCGATGTCGGCCTTGCCGTCGCCCGTGAAGTCGCCGGCGACGAAGTCCTCCATCGCGTTCCAGCCGGTGCCGATGACGGTGTGGGACTTGAAGCCGCCGTTGCCGTTGCCGAGGTAGAGGTGGAGCTCGCCGGTGGCGGACGCACGGGCGACCAGGTCGGCGTCGCCGTCGTTGTTGAAGTCGGCCGCCTTCACCTTGTCCATCGCGCCCCAGCCCGGGCCGACCTCGTGCGAGGCGAACGCGCCGTCGCCGTTGCCCGCGTACATCCGCAGCTTGCCGTCGCTCGCGCTCACGCCGAGCAGGTCGTCGTTGAGGTCACCGGTGAAGTCGCGGTCGCCCTTGCTGTACGAGGCGGGGGTCGCGCCGACCGGGGAGATGTAGGCGCTGATGCGCTGGCCGATGCCGCTCGGCGTGTCGCCGACCTGCTTCTGCGAGGCGCTCACCGCGACGTCGGCGACCTTGTCGCTCCAGTTGCCGTGGGTGGTGAGGATCGAGCCGTCCGCGTTGACGGCGGTGACCATGCCGACGTGCTGGGCCCAGCCGTTCGAGTAGTTGAAGACCACGGCGTCGCCGACCTGCGGCTGGTACGAGGACGAGGTGTGCAGCGTGCCGTTCGTCTGGCCGTAGGAGTAGAAGGAGGAGGCCGCGGCGGTCGTGCCGTTGACGTTGAAGTCCGAGTTCTTCCAGACCCACTTCACGAAGTCGGCGCACCAGGGCTCCGCTTCGTACCCCGTGGACGTGTTGCAGCTCGTCATGAAGCCGGTGCCGCCGAGGGAGTTGGTCGAGCAGGCGTGGTCGCCGAGCTGGGCCCGGGCCAGGGCGGCGGCCTGGGAGGTGGTGTCGGCGAAGGCCGGGGCGGTGGCGAGGCTCAGGGTGCAGCCCATGGCGGCGAGGATGACGCCGGTGCCGGAGAGGGTACGACGGGTGCGGGAAGACATGGACATGTCAGATCCTTCGGGTAAGGGTCCTGCGGAGGAAGGTTTTCGGTGGGGCCCGCACGCGGTCCGTACGACTGCTGCCCTGCAGGAGCAGCGGTCGGGAGACGACGCCGACGGGCGGGAGAGGGGCGAGGCCGGTGACCGAAAAGGGCCGGTGCCCAGGGGGGGGCTTACTGCCAGATCATGTCGTCGGTCGTGTCGATGACCGAGCCGTCGCCGGGGAGCGCCGCGGCCGAGACGTGCGGGGTGGCCGGGCCGGCGGTGAGGTCCGCGGCCAGGGCGGCGGCGGGGGCGGCGAGGGCGAGGGTGGCGACCGCGGCGGCCAGGGCGAGACGGGTGCGGATCATGGCGAAGTCCTCTTCTGGGTGTCGGTGCACCCGGACGGATGTCCAGGTGTGTGGCCCGAACCGGTCGCATCCCGCGGTGACGCGCTTTCGGCTCCTGCCCCGCCGGTCGGTGTCCCTTCCGGCGATCACTACTTTCGTCGCTGGTCAGAGCCGCCGGAAGGGGTTCCGGGTGGCCCGAAAGGGCCTTGGACCTTTCCGTCCAGCACCCGGGGTCCGGGGCCGGAAAGGGACAGCTCCCGTTCGAGGAGGGGTGCCATCAGCGGGACCTCGGCCTCCAGGAGGGACCAGCCGTCGAACTCGGGGCAGTCGCGCAGGACGCGCCGGCACACGGCGCGGGCCGTCGCCTCCGCCTCGGCGAGCCGGTCCGCCAGGACGTAGAAGCCGAGGACGGGGTGGGGCAGCGCGTGCGGGTGGACGGCGACGTGCTCGACGCGCTCCTCGGGCCGGGCCCGGCCGAGGACGAGCGCGCGGACGCGGGCGCGGGAGGGCAGGGCGGTGGCGCCGCCGCCGGGGGCGGCCATGCGGGCGTGGACGAGGTACATACCTATGAGCCAAACAGGGCGGGACGCCCGGCGATACCGCTGACCAGAGGCCCCTTCCGGCCCTGGCCCCTTCCGTCCAACCCGCCTCCCGACCATGCCACTCGGAGATCCGCTATGGCATGATCACGTGGCTTGAACAGGTTGCTGATGAAGTCTCTCGGGGGGGCTGAGGATGCTGGCTGTACTGGGTCTCGACGCGTGCGCGGAGGCCGTCTATCGCGCGATGCTGGCGGAGCCGCGGGCCGGTGTGGCCGCCCTCGCCGGGGCCGCGGGACAGACCGAGGAGCAGGTGCGGGACGCCCTGGACCTGCTGAGCGAGCTCGCGCTCGTCCAGCCCTCCGCCGAGCGGGAGGGCGGACTCCGGGCCGTCTCGCCGGACATCGGGATGGAGATCCTGCTCGCCCGCCAGCACGCCGAACTCGCCGCCCAGCAGCAGCGGGTGGAGACCTCGCGGGCCGCCGCCGCCCGGCTGATCGCCGAGTTCGCCGACCTGCGGCCCCAGTCGCCGAGTCCGGGCGTGGAGCAGCTCGTCGGGCTCGACCGGATCCGCGAGACCCTGACCCGGCTCACCCGTGAGATGACCACCGAGGTGATGACCTTCGCCCCCGACGGGGCGCACACCCCGGAGTCCATAGCGGCGGCCCGCCCGCTCAACGAGGCGCTCCTCGACCGCGGCATCCGGATGCGGACCATCTACCTCGACAGCGCGCGCAACAGCCCGCACACCGTCGAGTACGTCTCCTGGCTGTCGGAGCGCGGCGCGCAGATCCGGACCGTGCCCGTGCTGCCGACCCGCATGATCATCACGGACCGCTCGACCGCCGTCATCCCGGTCGACAGCGACGACACCGCCGCCGGCGCCGTGGTCCTCACCGGGCAGGGCACGCTCACCGCGCTGTGCGCGCTCTTCGAGACGACCTGGGCGGCCGCGCAGCCGCTGGGCGAGGCGGGTGCGCGCAACCCGCAGGGGCTGACGGGGCCGGAGGCGACCACCGTCCAGCTGCTCTCCGAGGGCTACACGGACGAGGCGATCGCCAAGCGGCTCGGGGTCTCGCAGCGCACGGCCCGGCGGATCGCCACGGACCTGATGGAGCGCCTCGGCGCGCGCAGCCGGTTCGAGGCGGGCGTACGGGCGGTCCAGCACGGCTGGCTCCCGTCCCGGCCGCGCTGACCGTCCCGGCCGCGCCTACCGTCCCGGCCGCGCCGAGTTCACTCCCCCTTGGCGCCCCCTCCACCGAACCTTCAACCACAGCCGCGTAACAACGCCTTGACGGCGATTCAGATGGTCATCGCACTGGGCTACCCTGTGGCCCATGCAGGGGGAATTGGAAAACGACTCTAGTTTGGCCGGGAGCGGAGCGATACCGCTCGACGCGGACGACCCGCGCCGCATCGGCGCGTTCCGCCTGCTCGGAGTGCTCGGCTCCGGCGGCATGGGCCGTGTCTACCTGGGCGCGGTCCCGGGGACGTACGCGGCCGTGAAGAGGGTGCTGCCCTCGCTCGCGGAGGACAAGGACTTCCTCAGCCACTTCGGGCACGAGCTGGACAACCTGGCGCGGCTGCCCGGTGGGGCGAGCACCAAGCTGCTGGCGAGCGACCGGCTGGCGAAGCCGCCGTGGTTCGCGACCGAGTTCATCCCGGGCGTGACGCTCAACGACGCGCTGCGGCTCAACGGCGGACCGCTGCCCGCGGAGGCCCTGTGGCGGCTGCTGCGGGAGGCGGCGGCGGGGCTGCGGACGGTGCACGCGGCGGAGATGGTGCACCGGGACCTCAAGCCGTCGAACGTGATGCTCACCGAGGACGGGCTCTCGCTCATCGACTTCGGCGTGGCGCGCGCGGCCGACCAGAGCCGGCTGACCAAGACCGGCATGATCATCGGGACGCCCGCGTACATGGCGCCCGAGCAGGCCGTCGCGGACAAGGTGCTGACGGGCGCGGCGGACGTCTTCGCCCTCGGCAGCCTCGTCCTGTACGCGGCCAACGGACGGCCGCCGTTCGGGGACGGCTCCGGGCACGACCTGCTCTACCGGGTCGTCCACGGCGAGCCGGACTTCGGACGGCTCCCGGACACCGACCCCGATCTCGCCGACCTCGTCCGTACGTGCCTCGCCAAGGACCCCGCGGACCGGCCGACCGCCACCGAACTCGTCGGGCACGCGGACGCGCGCGCGGCAGGGGTCGCGTGGCCCGAGGCGGTCAGGGCGCGGATCGCGGAACGGACCGCCTTCGCCGCCGGCGCGCCGACCGCCGAGGCCCTGGCCGAACTGGAGGCCGCCGACCCGTCGAAGGACGTCGACACGGCCCCGCTGACCCCGCAGACCCCGGCGACCGACCCCGCGTACGTCCTCGCCGGAAAGCAGGCGTCCGGCAAGGAGCACAAGCGGCGCAACCGCCTGGTCATGCTGGCCGTGCCCGTCGTCATCACCACCGGCACGACCCTGACCCTGACCCTGGGCCCGTACGAGATCGGCAAGGCGGGCGCGGGCGGCCGCCCCTCCGCCCAGCCGACCGCCGTGATCTCCCCGTCGGCGTCGCAGCCGTCCGCGTCCGTCCCCGGCGCGAAGCCCTCGACCTCCGCGAAGCCGTCGGGCTCGGCGTCCACGTCCGCGTCCGCCTCGGCGTCCACGACCTCCGTGCCGCCGGGCGCCCCGCCGCCGCCCGCGGACGGCGGCGGAAGCGTCACAGGCGGCGGGGGCGGGGGCGGCGGCTCGTCGACGACCGGCGGGGGCGGTACGTCGACCTCCGGCGGATCGTCCGGGGGCTCTTCGGGGGGCTCATCGGGGGGCTCCTCCACCACGTCGGGGGGCACCTCAGGAGGTTCGACCTCGGGGAGTACGACCTCGGGCGGTTCGACCTCCGGCGGTTCGACCTCCGGCGGTTCGACCACCACCGCGCCCCACCCCACCACGACCGCGCCCAAGCCACCGCCGACCTCCGGCAGCGGCGGTTCGGGGCCCTCGGGGACGTACTCCCTGGAGAACGGGACGAGCGGCAACTGCCTGGCGGAGTACGACCAGGGGTTCGCCGTCACCGTCAGCTCGGTAGCGTGCGGCTCCAGGCCCGAGTCGGCGTCCTACTCCTGGACGTACAGGTCCAACGGGGACGGCACCTTCCGGCTGGTCAGCAAGGGCTCCAACAAGTGCCTCCAGTTCACCGAGTCCATCACCGCCTCCGTCGCCGCCTGCACCGGCGCGAGCAACCAGTCCTGGAAGTTCGCCGCCTCCACGTCGGCCGGGCGACAGCTGAAGAACGTGAGCAACAGCCAGTGCCTGTCCGCCAACCCCGGCGGGGTGTCCTCCTTCGCCTGCAACACCTCCTGGCCCAGCCAGTTCTGGCGCAACATCGGCGCTCTGTAGGCGGCGCCGGGTCTCTCACCCTCTAGGAGCGGCCCGCGGTGAAGACCGGTACGGCCACTCCGCCCTCGCCCGCCCGGAAGGCGACCGTCAGGGCCATGCCCACGTGGAGTTCGGGCTCCGGGACGTCCACGACCTCCGTCATCATGCGCGGGCCCTCCGCCAGGTCGACGACGGCCGCCACGTAGGGGACGCGGGCGCCGAAGGGCGGGAGGTCGTTGCGGTGGACGACGGACCACGTGTAGAGCGTGGCGCGGCCGCTCGCGGGGACCCAGTCGACGTCCTCGCTCCAGCAGTGCGGGCAGAACTCGCGGGGGTAGTGGTGGGGGCGGTCGCAGGTCCGGCAGTGGCGGATCAGGAGGCGGCCCTCGGCGGCGGCGTCCCAGTAGGCGCGGGTGAAGGCGTCGACGTCGGGGGTGGCCGTCATGAGAAGAGTCCGATCGCGGCGTCGAGGGACCAGGTCTGCCAGGACATGGCGAAGAGGGCCACGAGGGAGATCAGCGCCATCATCGCGTTCTGCCCCTGCTCGGCCCAGTCGTGGATCATGAGGACGAGGTAGAGGAGGTTGAGGAGGAGGCCGGCGGCCAGGGCCACCGGGGTGAGGAAGCCGGATATCAGGCCCAGGCCGAGGGCCAGCTCGGCGTAGACGACGACGTACGCCATGAGGCGGGGGCGCGGGGCGACGATCGCGTCGAAGCCCTTCCGCACCGGTGCCCATCGGTGCTTGGACGCCACGTCCGCCGCCCAGGCGATGCCGGTGCCGCGCTCGAACCAGCCCTTCCTGTCCTTGTGGCGCCAGCTCTCCAGCCACCACAGGCCGAGGCCTATACGGAGGACGGCGAGCCATTCGGCGCCGGTGAGCCAGACGGTCTGCATGGGTGGTCCTCCTCGGCGGGGCCCTGAGATCCGGGATCCGGGATCCGGGATCCGGGATCCGGGATCCGGGATCCGGGATCCGGGATCTGACGGTACGTCAGTTCAGCGCAGCACCCCCGCCCTCCGCAAGGGGGCTGCGCGCGTGACCGATTCGCAACCGAAATCCCTTCTCGACCGAGACCCACTACGTGTACACGTCATTACGCTCAGCATTCATGGTCACCACCACCCCCCAAGAACCGGTGTACGTCATCGGCGCCGGCCCCGGCGGGCTCGCGGTCGCCGCCACCCTGCGCGCCCGCGGCGTCCGCGCCGTGGTCCTGGAGAAGTCCGGGTCCGTCGGCACCTCCTGGCGCGGCCACTACGACCGGCTGCGGCTGCACACCACCCGCCGCCTCTCCGGCCTGCCCGGGCTGCGGATACCCCGCGCGTACGGCCGCTGGGTCGCCCGCGCCGACCTCGTCCGCTACCTGGAGGCGTACGCCGAGAAGCACGAGCTGGACGTCGTCACCGGCGTCGAGGTGCACCGGATCGAACCCGCCGCGGACGGCACCGGGTCCTGGACGCTGCACGCGAGCGGCGGGCGGCGGCTCACCGGCCGGGCCGTGGTCGTCGCCACCGGCTACAACCACACCCCGTCCGTCCCCGCGTGGCCGGGCCTCGACTCGTACCGGGGCGAGCTGATCCACGCCCGCGAGTACCGCACCCCGGAGCCGTACGCGGGCAAGGACGTGCTCGTCGTCGGCGTCGGGAACACCGGCGCCGAGATCGCCGCCGACCTCGCCGGGGGCGGCGCCGCCCGGGTCAGGCTCGCCGTCCGCACCGCCCCGCACATCGTGCGCCGCACCACCGCCGGCTGGCCCGCCCAGCGCACCGGCATCCTGATCCGCCGCCTCCCGCCCCGCCTGGTGGACCGGCTCGGCGCCGGCCTGGCCCGGCTCGCCGTCCCCGACCTCACCGCCCACGGCCTCCCCCGCCCCGACACGGGCCTCGCCACCCGCGCCCGGGCCGGCGCGATCCCGGTCCAGGACGTCGGCCTGATCGACGCCGTGCGCGCCGGGAAGGTCGAGGTCGTCGCGGCCGTCGAGGCCCTGGAGGGCACCGAGGTCGTCCTCGCCGACGGCACCCGGATCGCCCCGGACGCGGTCGTCGCCGCCACCGGCTACCGCCGCGCCCTCGAACCGCTCGTCGGCCACCTCGGCGGCGTCCTCGACGATCGCGGCCGCCCCCTCGCCCGAGGCCCCCGCAGCCCGGAGGGCCACCCCGGCCTCTACTTCACCGGCTTCACCAACCCGATCAGCGGCATGCTCCGCGAACTCTCCCGGGACGCGGAACGCATCGCGCGCCGCATCGCCCGGAAGTAGGCCCCCCTCTCCCTCCACGACCCTTGCTCCACACCCCTTCCTCCGCACCGCCCCATTCCTGACTAGCCGTCAGTTCTGTAATCTGACTATGCGTCAGGTCACTTGTCCGGGACGCGTCCTGCACGGAAGGGCGGAGCGCAACGATGCTTGGATCGACTCACGGCACCTTCACCACCGGTCTGCGCGCCCGCGTGGACGCCTGCGGGGAATCCCCCCGCACCGCCGTCCACGGGCACGCCGCCGCGCCCGGCGACCGGGACGTCAGCGGACGGGAGCTGTACGCCGGGGTCCCCGACCTCGACCGCTTCTTCCGGCCCCGGTCCGTCGCCGTCGTCGGCGCCTCCGACACCGAAGGGCGGCCCAACACCGGCATCACCCGGCAGCTGCTCGCCTGGGCCGAGCGGGTCGGCGCGGAGCTCGTACCCGTGCACCCGACCCGTACCGCCGTCTTCGGCATCGACTGCGTGCGCTCCGTCAAGGAGCTGGCGGAGCCCGTGGACCTCGCCGTCCTCCTCGTCGCCGACCCGCTGCCCGTCGTCGAGGAGCTCGGCGAGGCCGGGGTGCGGTTCGCCGTCGCCTTCGCCTCCGGCTTCGCCGAGACCGGCGCCTCCGGGGCCGCCGCGCAGGAGCGGCTCGCCGAGGCCGTGCGCCGTACCGGCATCCGCCTCCTCGGACCCAACACCAACCTCAACGCCTTCGAGCGCTTCCGCGACGACCTCGAAGGCCCCGCCGTCGCCCTCATCACCCAGTCCGGACACCAGGGCCGGCCCGTCTTCACCCTCCAGGAACTGGGCGTCCGCCTCTCCCACTGGGCGCCGACCGGCAACGAGGCCGACCTGGAGACCGCCGACTTCGTCTCGTACTTCGCCTCCCTGCCGGAGGTCGGCGCCATCGCCGCGTACGTGGAAGGGCTCAAGGACGGGCGGTCGTTCCTGCTCGCCGCCGACCGCGCCGCCCGCGAGGGCGTGCCCGTGGTGGCCGTGAAGGTCGGCAGGACCGAGACCGGCGCCCGCACCGCCGCCTCCCACACCGGGAAGCTGACCGGCGCGGACCGGGTCGTGGACGCGGCCATGCGGCAGTTCGGCGTCATCCGCGTCGACGGCCTCGACCAGCTCCAGGACACCGCGGCCCTCCTCGCCCGCGCCCGCGCGCCGCTCGCCGAGGGCGTCGTCGTCTACTCGATCTCCGGCGGTACGGGCGCCCACTTCGCCGACCTCGCGACGGCGGCGGGCCTGACCCTCCCGCCCCTGGGCGACGCCAAGCAGGCCGAACTGCACCAGTGGATCCCGGAGTACCTCCACGTCGCCAACCCCGTCGACAACGGCGGCCACCCCGTCGGCGACTGGCGCGGCCGGAAGATCATCGACGCGATCCTCGCCGACCCGTCCGTGGGCGTGCTGATCTGCCCGATCACCGGCCCCTTCCCCCCGATGAGCGACCGGCTCGCACAGGACCTGGTGGAGGCCGCCGAGGCCACCGACAAGCTGGTGTGCGTGGTGTGGGGCTCGCCCGTCGGCACCGAGGACGCCTACCGGACCACCCTCCTCGGCTCCTCCCGCGTCGCCACCTTCCGCACCTTCGCCAACTGCATCGGCGCCGTGAAGGCCTACCTCGACCACCACCGCTTCACCGCCGGCTACCGCTCCCCCTTCGACGAGGCCCCCCGCACCCCCTCCCCGTCCTTCCGCAAGGCCCAGGCCCTGATGCGGCCGGGGCAGCGGCTCAGCGAGCACGCCGCCAAGCAGCTGCTGCGCGCGTACGGCATCCGCGTCCCGCGCGAGCAGCTGGTGACGAGCGCGGCGGCGGCCGTCCGGGCGGCCGGCCTCGTCGGCTACCCGGTGGTGATGAAGGCCTCGGGCGCGCGGCTCGCCCACAAGACGGAGCTCGGACTTGTGAAGGTCGGCCTGACCTCCGCGAGCCAGGTCCGCGACGCGTACCGCGACCTCACCGACATCGCCCGCTACGAGGAGATCGACCTCGACGGCATCCTCGTCTGCCAGATGGTCGGCACAGGCGTCGAGATGGTCGTCGGCGTCACCCGGGACGACCTCTTCGGCCCCACGGTCACGGTCGGCCTCGGCGGCGTCCTGGTGGAGGTCCTGAACGACACCGCCGTCCGCGTCCCGCCCTTCGGCGAGCCGGAGGCCCGCTCGATGCTGGACGAACTGCGCGGCCGAGCCCTCCTCGACGGCGTACGCGGCGCACCGCCGGCCGACGTCGACGCGCTCGTCGAAGTCGTGCTCCGGGTCCAGCGGATGGCCCTCGAACTCGACGGCGACCTCTCCGAACTCGACATCAACCCGCTGATGGTGCTGCCGCGCGGGCAGGGCGCGGTGGCCCTGGACGCGCTGGCGGTCTGCCGATAGGTCCGCCGATGGATCCGCCGATCCGCCGATCTGCCGATAGGAGCCCGCGTGTCCTCCTCCGACGTACTCCACTCCACCGAGAACGGCGTCTCCTGGATCACCCTCAACCGCCCCGAGGCCATGAACGCGGTGACCTGGGACCAGCGGGAACGCATCATCGCCCTCCTGGCGGAAGCCTCCGCCGACCCGTCCGTCAGGGCCGTGGTGATCACCGCCACCGGCCGCGGCTTCTGCGCGGGCGCGGACCTGCGGGGCGCGCCCTCCCTCGGGGACAAGGTCGCCGGAGACGTCTCCCGCATGATCCGCGCGGGCGCGCAGCGCTTCATCGCGGCCGTCATGGACTGCGAGAAGCCGGTGATCGCTGCGGTGAACGGCACGGCGGCGGGCATCGGCGCGCACCTGGCCTTCGCCTGCGACCTGGTCCTGGCCGCCGAGTCCGCCCGCTTCGTGGAGGTCTTCGTCCGCCGCGGCCTGGTCCCCGACGGCGGCGGCGCCTACCTGCTTCCGCGGCTGGTGGGCCCCCGCCGCGCGAAGGAGCTGATGTTCTTCGGCGACGCGCTCCCGGCGGCGGAGGCGCAGGCGATGGGCCTGGTGAACCGCGTCGTCCCGCCCGAAGACCTGCCGAAGACGGCCCGCGCCTGGGCCGAACGCCTCGCCCAAGGCCCCACCCGAGCCCTCGCCCTGACGAAGCAGCTGGTCGACGCCGCCCTGGACACCGACCGCGCCACCGCCTTCGCGGCGGAGGCGACGGCCCAGGAACTGAACATGACGACCAGGGACGCCCAGGAGGGCGTGGCGAGCTTCGTGGAGCGGAGGGAGGCGCGGTACGAGGGCCGATGACATCCGGCACCGACCTTCCCACCTGACGCTCCGTCAGTTTAAATACCTCCCATGATGGGACACGCGGGGATGGCGGCCACCGTCGTCCGACACCTGAGAGCGGCCGGGGCGCCCACGGCCGTCGAACCCCTCCCCCGGCCCGCCCTGCGGGCCGTACGGGAGGACGAGCGGGCGCCGGTGGACCCGGCGGAGTTCCGGCGCGTGCTCGGCCACTTCGCGAGCGGCGTCACCCTCGTGACGACCGTGGACGAGACCGGCCCGACGGGCTTCGCCTGCCAGTCCTTCGCCTCCCTCTCCCTGGACCCGCCCCTGGTCGCCTTCATGGTCGCCAGGACATCCACCACCTGGCCCCGCATAGCCGCCGCCGGCACCTTCTGCGTCAACATCCTCGGCGCCGACCAGGGCCCCCTGTGCCGCGCCTTCGCGGCCAGCGGCACCGACAAGTTCGCCGGCGTCCCCTGGACCCCCGCCCCCGTCACCGGCACCCCCCGCCTCCCCTCCGCCCCCGCCTGGATCGACTGCACGATCACCACCGTCCACACGGGCGGCGACCACCTGATCGTCGTCGGCCGCGTGGAGGCGCTGGACGCGGAGGAAGGCGACGCGGAGCCCCTGCTCTTCCACCGGGGGCGGTTCGGGCGGTTCGCACCCTGACGGGACCACTCGTTCGGGTACTCCCGAGCGCAACGGCTCCGTGCGGTCGAGCCGGAGGTGGAGCAGTGGTTCCTCGGGCTCAGCCCTGGCCATCGCGGTACCGTCGCGTTCTCCATCGACCTGCCGGCGGACCAGGGCGTGCACGTGGGCGAGCCGTACACCCGGCAGCTGTCCGGCAAGGTCAGGGAGCTGCGCTTCCACCTGGACGGCGACGCGGTGCGTGTGACGTACGGGATCGCACCGGGACGGCCGCGCAGGCCGTCCCGGCCTGGGGTCGGTGCGTCGCACTAGAGCACACCGTCGACGAGGAGTGAGCCGATGACCAGCCGCGGAGACTGGGCCCGGTTGCGGGAGGACGCCCTGGGCGACCCCGAGGCCGCCGCCGCGTACGACGCCGCCCGGATCCGGTTCGAGCTGGGCCGCGCCGTGCGGGAGCGGCGCGAGGAGCTGGGGATGACGCAGGCCCAGCTCGCCCGGGCGGCCGGGCTCCAGCAGCCCTCCGTCGCCCGCTTCGAGGCCGGCGGCACCATGCCGACCCTCCCCATGCTCGAACGGCTGGCGGCCGCCCTGGGGCTGCGCCTTCACGTCGGGTTCGAGCCCCTGAGCCGCGCGGCGGGGTGAACGGGGCCGGGTGTCAGCGGCGGGTGAGGACGCGGCGGCTGTCGGGGTGCGGATCTCCTCCCGCGTAGTAGATGATCCGCGGGGCCTCCGGGGTGCCCTCGACATCCCAGGGCATCCAGGCGCCGCAACCGGGACCGACAAGGGTCACCGTGTTGCTCCAGCGCGGGAGGGTCTCCTCGAACGCCCAGTGCGCTTGCCGGTCGTCACACCGCTTCCCGAGCGAGTAGGAGCCCACGGCTTGTCCGTCATCGGCGCGCTCGATCCCCGACAGCTCCGCCGCCCCGTCCGCCCTCAGCGTCAACTCGCCGCCGTAGCCGTTGTCGTAATGCCCCACCAGGTCCGCCCTCCCCGGCTTCGGCGGGTCCTCCGGGCCCAGGACGCGCGTGTACGTGCCGATGCCCGCGAGCGTCGCCGCCGCGGGCAGCATCAGGGCCGCCCACAGCGGCCACGGCCTCTTCCCCCGACTCCCCATGTGCCCATCATGCCGTGCGGCGGCGGATGACCAGGGCCATGAGGGCCGCCGCCGCGCACAGCGCGCCGGAGGCGTACCAGACGACGTCGTAGGAGCCGAAGACGTCGCGGGCGACGCCGCCCGCGAAGGCGATGACGGCGGCGCCGATCTGGTGGGAGGCGAGGACCCAGCCGAAGACGATCGCGGAGTCCTCGCCGTAGTGCTCCCGGCAGAGGGCGATCGTCGGCGGGACCGTCGCCACCCAGTCCAGGCCGTAGAAGACGATGAAGAACAGCATCGGGGGGTGCACGGCGGGCGCCAGGAGCAGCGGGAGGAAGAGGAGGGAGACGCCGCGCAGGGCGTAGTAGACGGCGAGGAGGCGGCGGGCCTCGAAGCGGTCGGTGAACCAGCCGGAGGCGATCGTGCCGACGACGTCGAAGACGCCGATGACGGCGAGGAGCCCGGCCGCGGCCGTCACCGGCATGCCGTGGTCGTGCGCCGCCGGCACGAAGTGGGTCTTCACCAGGCCGTTCGTGGACGCGCCGCAGATCGCGAACGTACCGGCGAGCAGCCAGAAGGGGCCCGTGCGCGCCGCCTTGAACAGGACCGCGACCGCGCGGCGGGCCGCGCCCGTGACGGGGGCGGGCTTCTCCGCGTACGCGCCGCCGTACGGGGCGAGGCCGACGTCCGCGGGGTGGTCCCGCAGCAGCAGCCAGACGAACGGGACGACGGCCAGCGCGGAGAGCGCGACCGTCACCGCCGCCGGGCGCCAGCCGTGGTTCTCGACCAGCCAGGAGAGGAGGGGGAGGAAGACCAGCTGGCCGGAGGCGCCCGCGGCCGTCAGGATGCCGGTGACCAGGCCCCGGCGGGCGGTGAACCAGCGGTTCGTCACGGTCGCCGCGAAGGCGAGGGCCATCGAGCCGCTGCCCAGGCCCACGAGGATGCCCCAGTAGAGGACCAGTTGCCACGCCGCCGTCATCCACACCGTCAGCAGCGAGCCGAGCGCGATCACCGACAGCGCCACCGCCACGACCCTGCGGATGCCGAACCGGTCCATGAGCGCCGCGGCGAACGGCGCCGTCAGGCCGTACAGCGCGAGGTTCACGGAGACCGCGAAGCCGATCGTGCCGCGCGACCAGTCGAACTCCTCGTGGAGGGGTTCGATGAGCAGGCCCGGCAGCGAGGCGAAGGCCGCCGCGCCGATGATCGTGACGAAGGTGACCGCGGCGACGGACCAGGCACGGTGGAAGCGCGGGGTGCGGGGGGTGCGGGAGGTGGAGAGGGAGGAGCGGTGCTCCGTTGTCTGGGCCATGCCACTGAGGATCCCGGCCGGCACCCCGCCCCCACCATTGGCCCGACTGCCAGCTTTCCAACGGATCGGGCCACCCCCACGAGGAACCTCGGCCTACGCCACCCTCGGCAGGTTCCTGATCGGCCTCACCACCAGCAACGCCGCCACCACCAGCACCGCGATCCCCGCCCCCGCGAGCAGCACCGCCTCCGTGCCGACCACCCCCGCGACCGGCCCGGACAGCGCGCGCCCGACGCCCATCATCAGCAGGGATCCGGCCACGTCGTAGGCGTGCATCCGATTCAGGGCCTCCTGCGGGACGTGCGTCTGGACCGCCGTGGACCACATCACGAGCCAGTACGCGAACGCCGTACCCGCCACGAACTGCCCGGCCGCCAGCGCCGCGACCGGCGCGCCGAGGCCGAGCAGGGCCAGGTTCACCGGGAGGCCGAGGAGCGCGACCGCGCCGGACGCGAGGGGCCGGCGCGGGCGGATGCGGAGCGCGAGCAGGCCGCCGAGCGCGCTGCCCGCGCCGTTGACCGCCATCAGCGCGCCGTACACCGCCGAGCCGTGCCCGCCGGTGACCAGGTTCGCGGTGAGCGGCACCATCGGACCGGCGACGGTCAGCCCGTACACCGTCCAGATGGAGATGACCCCCCACAGCCAGCTCCGCGCACGGAACTCGCGCCACCCGAGGGCGAGTTCGGAAACGAACGAGCCGCGCACCCGGCCGCCGTCCGCCATCGGCGGGATCCGCATCAGCAGGAAGCAGACGGCGCTGACGGCGAAGGTGGCGGCGTTCGCGGCGAAGGCCGCGCCCGCGTTCCAGGCGGCGACGAGGAGCCCCGCGAGCGCCGGACCCACCATCGTCATCAGCGCCTCCGCCACCCGCAGGACGGCGTTCGCGCGCTGCACGTCGGCCGCGATCCGCGGGATCGTGGAGGCGACCCCCGGCTGGAAGAGCGCGGCGCCGACGCCCGCGACGACGGAGAGCCCGTACACGGCCCACAGCGGCGGGCTGCCGACCGCGAAGGCGACGGCGAGGAGCGCCGCCCCGGGCAGCCGCAGCAGATCGGCGGTGATCATCATGCGGCGGGCGGTGAAGCGGTCGGCGAGGACGCCGCCGAAGAGGACGAAGACGGCGAAGGCGGCCGTCCACAGGCCGAGCGCGTAACCGACGGAGGAGCCGGGCCGGCCGGCGCCGAGCAGTCCGGCGGCGAAGGCGACGGGGACCATCCCCTCGCCGAGGACGGCGGCGGCCCTGGCCGTGAAGAAGAGCCTGAAGTTACGGTTCCAGAGTGCGGGAGGGGCGACCGGCAGGGGAATCAGCGCGTCGGCCTCAGACTTGTACGTGTTGTCCGTCACGGGCAGCCAGTCGTACCACCGACTGGTCTGGACCACCATTGATTTAGCCGAGGGAGAGGCCCATGGGAGAGACCGCGCCGCACCGGCCCCACCTGCCCCACCGCGTCGCCGTCCTCGCCCTGCCCGGGCTCCTCCCCTTCGAACTGGGCATCCCGCACCGGATCTTCGGCCGCGCCAAGGACCCCGAGGGGCGGCCGCTGTACGAGACCGTGACGTGCGCCGTGGCCGCCGGACCGGTGCGGACCGACGCCGACTTCGCGATCCACGTGGAGCACGGACCGGAGGCGCTGGCCACCGCGGACACGGTCGTCGTCCCCGCCTCGTACGAACTGGGCCCGGTCTACGAGGAGGGCAGGCTCACCCCCGAACTGGCCGCCGCCCTCGCCCGCGTCCGGCCCGGCACCCGGCTCGTCGCGATCTGCACGGGCGGTTACGTCCTCGCCGCCGCCGGGTACCTCGACGGGCGCCCGGCCACCACGCACTGGGCCTCGGCCGACCACTTCCAGCGGCTCTTCCCGACCGTACGGGTCGACGCGGACGTCCTCTTCGTCGACGACGGCTCCGTCCTGACCTCGGCGGGCGTCGCCGCCGGCCTCGACCTGTGCCTGCACATCGTCCGCCGCGACCACGGCGCGGCCGTCGCCAACGACGTGGCCCGCCGCACGGTCGTCCCCCCGCACCGGGACGGCGGCCAGGCCCAGTACATCGCCCGGCCCGTCCCCGACACCGCCACCCAGAGCACGACCGCCGCCCGCGCCTGGGCCCTCGCCCACCTCCACGAGCCGATCCAGCTCCGCGACCTCGCCGAACGCGAGGCGACGAGCGTCCGCACCTTCACCCGCCGCTTCCGCGACGAGGTCGGCATCAGCCCCGGCCAGTGGCTCACCCAGCAGCGCGTCGAGCGCGCCCGCCACCTCCTGGAGACCAGCGACCTCCCCGTCGACCGGGTGGCCCAGGACGCCGGCTTCGGCACCGCCCAGTCCCTCCGCGTCCACCTGATGACCGCGATAGGCGTCACCCCGACCGCCTACCGCCGCACCTTCCGGCCCGAGGGCGCGGCGGACCGCCTGGGCGTCCGGACGACGGGGTGATCGGGGTCGTCGTCGTCCAGGTCCGCCGCGGGGTCCGCCGTGTCGTCCTCGTCGACGGCGACGGACTCGATCCGCCAGGCGACCGCGCCGCGTGCCCCGCCCGTCCCCGTGATCGCGAGCGTCAGCTCCTCCGTGGCGCTCGGGACACGGCTCTTCACCGCCACCGCGTCGCACGGCACGCTCTCCGGCGTCCCGCCGCCGATCGTGACCTTCACCGCCCCCGTGCCGGCGCAGGCCACGATGACGCCGTACGCCTCCCCGACCTCCGGCTGCGAACGGATGTGCACGCCCTGGGCGGTGAGCTCCTCGACGCCGGACTCGGCGAACGCCGCCTCCTCCAGCGCGATCGCGTCGACTGCGGCGCCGGCGCGCTCCTCCCAGTCGGGTGCGCCGGCGGTCGTCCGGACCGGCTCGGGCTCCACGTCGTCCGGCGGCGCCGACGCCCCGCCGCAGCCGGACACCAGGAGGGACCCCAGGGCCAGTCCCAGGGGCACGAGCAGGACGGACGGCCTGCGGAGTCGCATCAGGAGTTCCTCGTCTCGACGGCGGCGGGCTCGGACTTCTCACCCTCCGGACGCGCCGCCTCCCGCTCCCGGTTCCCCTCCCCGCT
Organism: Streptomyces sp. R302; assembly: GCF_012927245.1. Lineage (GTDB taxonomy): Bacteria > Actinomycetota > Actinomycetes > Streptomycetales > Streptomycetaceae > Streptomyces. The sequence continues at coordinate 304,303 of NZ_JABBGE010000003.1, read as the reverse complement.
CTCGTCCCGGTTCTCGTCCCGGTTCCTGTCCGCCTTCCGTACGAGCCTCAGCTCGCCGAGTGCCGCGGCCGTGACGAGCAGCAGGGTCAGGCCCACCCCGTACAGGATCGCCGTCGACGGGGCGACGAACCGCAGCAGGCCGCCCGCGAGTGTGCCGCTCGCCGCGTATCCGGCGCCGACGGCCGCGTACATGATCGAGTAGCCGGCGGCCAGGGCCGACGGCGGGAGCAGGCGGCGCAGGGCCAGGTTGCGGGTGAGCATCGCGGGGGCCTGGAGGAGGCCGGCGGCCGTCAGGGCGATGCCGAGGGCGAGGGCACCGGGCAGCAGGGCCACCGCCGTCACGCCGGCGGTCACCCCGAGGACGAGCAGGAGCGATTGCGCCGGGAGCGGCCCGGGCCAGTCGGAGCGGAGCCCGTACAGGAAGGAACCGGCGACCGACCCGAGCGAGAAGCCGGCGAGCAGGGGGCCCGCCCAGCCGATGGCGATGCCGCGCTGTTCGAGGAGGGCGGGCAGGATCAGTTCGGCGAGCGCGAGGAGGGTCAGCGACGCGGCCCCGAGGACGTACACCGGCCAGGCCGCGAGCAGCGCCCGCCGCCTGCCCGGCCCGTCCTTCTCCGGCGCCTCCGCCGACCATCCGGCGGGCAGCAGCCACAGGCCCGCGAGTCCGGCCGCCATCAGCGCGGCCTGGAGGAGCAGCGGTACGGCGGGGGCGGCGCCGAGCGCGAGGCCGGTCGTCAGCGCGGGCGCGGCCGCCCAGATCCCGAAGGTCAGCATGGACTCCAGGCTCAGCGCCTGGGTGACGGATCGTTCCTTCACCATCCCGGTGAGCAGTGCTCGCAGCCCCGCCGACACGGCGACCGGACCTGCCCCGGCCAGGAACGCCAGCGCCCCGAGCACGCCCGGGTGGGCGCCCGGTGCGAGTCCGAGCCCCGCGAACCCGGCCGCGCCCACGGCGAGCCCGCCCGCCATCTGCGGCCGCGCCCGCTCGGCCCGCATCCGCAGGCCGAGCACCGGCGCGGCGAGGATCTCCCCGATCACGTACACGGCCGCGAGCACCGCCCCGAGGCTGTACCCGCCCGGCCGCTCCCGCACCAGGAACACCAGCGCCAGAGGCGCCATGGCGACCGGCGTCCGGGCCGCCGCGGTCACAGCGCACCAGGTGAGGACGGGACGCGTGAGGAGCGCTCGGTACGGCATCCGGCGAACGTACCGCCGTGGGACGAGGATCTCGAACGCGTTCTAGAAGACGAGCACCCCCCGCGCCACCTTCCCCGCCTCCGCGTCCTCCCGCGCCCGCTCGAACTCCTCCACCGGGTAGGACGCGGTGACCAGTTCGTCGAGGAGGAGCTCGCCGGTGCGGTACAGCTCGGTGTAGAGCGGGATGTCCTTCTGCGGGCGGGAGGAGCCGTAGCGGCAGCCGAGGATCGACTTGTCGAGGAACATCGCGGCCGGCAGGAAGCTCGCCTCCGCCTTCGGCGCGGTCATCCCGAGCAGCACGGCCTGCCCGTGCCGGTCGAGGAGGTCGATCGCGGTCCGGACGAGACCGGTGTGCCCGACGCACTCGAAGACGTGGTCGGCGCCGGTCGGCAGCACGCCCCGCACGCCGTCGGCGGAGCCGAGGAAGTGCGTCGCCCCGAACCGCAGGGCCACGGCCTCCTTCTCCGGGTTCGTGTCGACGGCGACGATCACGCGCGCGCCCGCGATCCGGGCACCCTGGATGACGTTGAGCCCGATCCCGCCGGTGCCGATGACGACGACGGTGTCGCCGCGGGCGACCTTCGCGCGGTTCAGTACGGCTCCGACGCCGGTGAGGACGCCGCAGCCGAGGAGCGCGGCGGAGGCGAACGGCACGTCGTCCGGGATCTTCACGGCCTGGACGGCCCTGACGACGGTCCGCTCCGCGAAGGAGGAGTTCGAGGCGAACTGGAAGAGCGGCTTCCCCTGCCGTGAGAACGGCTGCCCCGGCATCCCGATGGCCTTCCGGCACATGGTCGGCCGCCCGGCGTCGCAGTCGGCGCAGGCCCCGCAGTTCGCCAGCGTCGACAGCGCGACGTGGTCCCCCGCGCGGACGTGCGCGACCCCGTCCCCGACGGCCTCGACCACCCCCGCGCCCTCGTGCCCGAGCACGACGGGCGGCGGGAACGGGATCGTCCCGTCGATGACGGACAGATCGCTGTGGCAGAGCCCGGCGGCCCGGATCCCGACCAGCACCTCCCCCGGCCCCGGATCCCGCACCTCCAGATCCGCGACGACCTCGACGTCCTTCCCGTCGAACACCACACCCCGCACGACGACCCCTCCCTCTGCCTGTGCCGCTCTCGGTCTGCCGGACTACTGGTTCGGGCGGTCGCCCGCCGCCGCCGCGCGGGCCATCTCCTCCAGGCGCGCCAGCATCGGCATCGGGTCCGTCCCCACCGTCCCCGGCAGGAAGTCCGCGATCCGCTCCGGCGTCCACGCGCCGCCGTCCGCGTACGCCGCCCGCAGCTCGCGCGGCTGCGCCCAGACCGCGATCTTCGGTCCGGCGATCGTGTACACCTGCCCGGTGACGGCCTCCTCGCGGGCGCGGTCGCTGAGGAGGTAGACGACGAGCGCGGCCACGTCCTCCGCCGAGCCGATCTCCTTCAGCTCCATCGGCACGTTCGCCGACATCCGCGTCCGCGCCACCGGTGCGACCGCGTTCGCGGTCACCCCGTACTTGTGGAGCCCGAGCGCCGCGCTCCGCACGAGCGAGATGATCCCGCCCTTGGCCGCCGAGTAGTTGGCCTGCGCCACGGACCCCTGGTGGTTGCCGCTGGTGAAGCCGATCAGCGTGCCCGAGCCCTGTTTCCGCATGACGGCGGAGGCGGCCCGGAAGACGGTGAAGGTGCCCTTGAGGTGGGTGGCGACGACCGGGTCCCACTCCTCCTCGGTCATGTTGAAGAGCATCCGCTCGCGCAGGATGCCCGCCACGCACACGACCCCGTCGATCCGCCCGTACGCGGCGAGGGCCGTGTCGACGACCCGCTGTCCGCCCGCCATCGTCGAGATGTCGTCGGCGACGGCGACGGCCGCGCCGCCCGCCGCCTCGACCTCCTTCACGACCTCCGCCGCGATCTCGGAGGTCGGTTCGCCGCCCTCGATGGAGACGCCGTAGTCGTTGACGACGACCTTCGCCCCCTCGGCGGCGCACGCGAGGGCGACCGCGCGGCCGATGCCGCGTCCCGCTCCGGTCACGGCGACGACCTTGCCCGCCAAGAAGTTCCCCATCTCCGGCCCCTTCCCGCAGTTTCTGACGGTCCGTTAGATTCTATGGGCCGTCAGACACCGGAAAACAAGACCCCGGAGGCCCCGATGTCCCTCCCCGCCGCTTTCCACGAGATCGCCAAGCGCGTGAACAACTGGGGCCGTTGGGGCCAGGAAGACGAGATCGGCACGCTGAACCTGATCTCCGGCGAGGTGGTCCGCGAGGCCGCCGCCACCGTCCGCACCGGCCGCCGTGTGGCCCTCGCCGTGGAACTGCGGCAGGACGGCGTGCAGACCGGCATGATCCCCGGCCGGGTCAATCCGCTCCACGTCATGGTCCAGGTCAACCAGGAGCTCTTCGGCCCCGGCACGGTCGCCACCAGCGACGACGCCGTGACCCTCGGCCTGCAGGCCGGCACCCACTGGGACGCCCTCACGCACGCCTCGCACTCGGGCCGCATCTACAACGGCCGCCCCGCCTCCACCGTCACCCCGCACGGCCGCGCCGCCTTCAGCGGCATCCACACGGCCCGGCACGTGGTCAGCCGCGGGGTGCTGCTCGACGTGGCGGCGGCGAAGGGCGTGGAGCGGCTGCCCGGCGACCACGCGGTGACCCCGGAGGACCTGGACGAGGCGGCGGAGTTCGGGCGGGTGACGGTACGGGCCGGCGACATCGTCCTCGTACGGACCGGGCAGCTGCGGCTGTACCTGGCCGGGGACCGGCACGCGTACGCCTTCCCGTCGCCCGGGCTCTCGATCCGTACGCCGGAGTGGTTCCACGCCCGGGACGTCGCGGCCGTCGCCAACGACACGCTCACCTTCGAGATCTTCCCGCCGGAGATCGAGGACCTGTGGCTGGGCGTGCACGCGCTCGACCTGGTGGAGATGGGGATGCTCCAGGGCCAGAACTGGAACCTGGAGGAGTTGTCCACAGCCTGTGCACAAGAAGGCCGCTACGCCTTCCTGCTCTCCGCGATGCCGGAACCCTTCGCCGGCGGCACGGGCACACCGGTGGCCCCGGTCGCGATCTTCTGAGCCGCGGGACTGCGGGGCTTCGGAGCCGCGGGGCCGCCGGGGCTGTGGGGGTTGTGGGGCCGCGGGGCCGCCGGGGCTGTGGGGCTTCTGAGCTCCGGATTCACGGGCTCGCGGGTGGCGGCGCGCTCGCGCGCGCCCCGAGCACGGCACGGGCCGCCGCCACCCGACCACGACCCGCACATGCCGAGGGCGCACGGCCCTCGGCTCCCCTCGCCACGAATCGCTCACCCTAGGGTGGGCAAAACGGAACGAACCGTCAACAGCGCACCTGTCCGGGTGAACTGACGCCCTCTCCGGCGCAGGGCACGACCACAGGCGTCCGGTCGACCTCGCACCAGATGCTCTTCCCGCGCCCCTCGGGCTGCCAGCCCCACCGGTCGGCGAGGCCGTCGACCAGTTCCAGGCCGCGCCCGTTGGTGTCCTCGCCCTCGGCGTGCCGGGGCCGGGGCGGCCGGTCGCTGCTGTCGGCGACCTCGACCCGCACCCCGCCCTCCGCCGCGAAGAGCATCCGCAGCACGGCGGGGCAGCCCGTATGCACCACCGCGTTGGTGACGAGCTCGGAGATGAGCAGCACCAGCGTCTCCGCCAGCGGCTCGTCCTCCCCTATCCCGGAGCCGGCGAGCCGTTTCCGGGCCCACCGGCGCGCACGCCCCACCTCGGCCGGGTCCGGCCCGACCTCCAACTGAACCTGAAGCACCTGCACCGTTCACACCATCCGAACCGGCGAACACACCTTTACGGAACGTGATTCCCTTGTGAGACAGCATGGTTGACGTACAGTCACCGCAACAAGCGCTTCGGGCATATTCCAGCGCGAAGGAGTACGCGTGGTCCATACTGTGCGACGCACGCGGCGGGGAGTCGAACGCGGGGCGCGACCCGGGCTCACAAGCACTCGCATCCCACGGAGAGTACCGGAGCGGGACCCCGACTCCGGCCCGTGACGACCCCCCGAAGGACACAACCCGATATCGACATTCCGCCCACGGTCACCGGGAATTCGAACACGTTCCGTCACCAGTTCGGCGTGCGTGCCGTCCGGCTCAGAGCGCGGCGGCCACCTCCTCCGCGGCCCGCTCCCCCGGCAGCACCAGCACGGCCCGCACCCACGCCCGCTTCAGGTGCAGATGGACGTCCGCCTCCCAGGTGAACCCCATCCCGCCGTGCACCTGGAGGCAGTCCCGCGCGTTGGCGACGGCCGCGTCGTCGGCGAGCAGCTTGGCCCCGGCGATCTCCACCGGGTCGGCGGTGACGGCGGCGGCGTGCACGGCCGCCCGCGCCAGCTCGGTCCGCACGAGCATCCCCGCGCAGAGGTGCTTCACGGCCTGGAACCCCCCGATGACCTGCCCGAACTGCTCCCGCCGCCGCGCGTGGTCCACGGCGGCGTCGGTACACCAGGCGGCGGTGCCGACCTGCTCGGCGGCGGTGAGAAGGACCGTCTCCGGCGCCCCGCCCCCGCCCCCGGTGCCGGGCACCCGATGGAGCGGCGTCAGCGGATCGACCGACCGCACCGGTACGGCTCCGGTCGCGTCGCCCAGGACCACGTCGGCGACGTCCAGCCAGGGAACCAGCCCCTCGGGCGAGACCTCAGTCACCACCGTGAGCCCCTCCGCGGCACCGGAAACCGCCCCCGCAGCCAGATGCGTAGCGACAAGCGGCCCCGGCAGCAGTGCCCGCCCCGCCTCCTCGAAGACGAGCACCGCCTCCGGCAGGCCGAGGCCCACCCCGCCCTCCTCCTCCGGCAGGCGCAGCGCGAAGAACCCGGCGTCGCCGAGCTCCTTCCACAGCCCCCGGTCGAGCGCCCCGCCCCCGCCCCCTCCCCCGCCCCCTCCCCCGCCCCCATTTCCGTCCACGGCCGCCCGCAGCGCCTCGCGCCCGAAGCGGCCGGCGAGCAGCTCCCGTACACCTCGTACGAGGTCCCGCTGGTCCTGGTCCGGCCGGAAGTCCACCCGGCTCACCGTCCCTTCGGCAGGCCGAGGATCCGCTCGGCGACGATGTTGCGCTGGATCTGGCTGGTGCCGGCGGCGATCGTGTACGAGAGGGAGGAGAGCCGGTCGAGGTTCCACTCCCGGTCGAGGTCGAGCGCGTCCGGGCCCAGGACCTCGGCGGCGGTGTCGTACAGCTCCTGGCGGGCGTGCGAGTAGTGCAGCTTGAAGACGGAGCCGCCGACGCCGGGGACTCCGCCGGTGGCCTGCGCCTCGCTGACGTTCCGCTGGGTGAGCCGCCACAGCGCCTGGAACTCGGCGGCGAGCCGCCCGACGCGGCGGCGCAGGGCGGGGTCGTCCCAGCGGCCGTTCTCCCGTGCGGTGCGGGCGAGTTCGCCGAGGAGGCGGCGGCAGGCGACGACCTCGCCGACGAAGGCGGTGCCGCGCTCGAAGGAGAGGGTGACCATGGTGACCCGCCAGCCGTCGTTCTCCTCGCCGACCCGGTTCGCGACCGGCACCCGCACCTCGTCGAGGAAGAGCTCGGCGAACTCGGTGGACCCGGCGAGGGTCCGCAGCGGGCGGACGGTGACGCCCGGCGCGTCCATGGGCAGCGCGAGCCAGCTGATCCCCCGGTGCCTGGGGCCTTCGGGATCGGTCCGCACGAGGAGTTCGCACCAGTCGGCGACCTCGGCGTGCGAGGTCCAGATCTTCTGCCCGGTGACGACGTACGCGTCCCCGTCCCGTACGGCCCTGGTCCGCAGGGACGCCAAGTCGGAGCCGGCGTCGGGTTCGCTGAAGCCCTGGCACCAGACCTCGTCGCCGCGCAGCACCGGCTCCAGCCACCGCTCGCGCTGTGCGGGCGTGCCCTCGGCGGCGATGGTGGGTCCGGCGTGGAGGAGGCCGACGAAGTTGGCGCCGACGTAGGGCGCGCCGGCCCGCTCGGTCTCCTCCAGGAAGATCAGCCGCCGGGTCGGCGAGGCGTCCCAGTGGACGTGCCCGTACCCGGCGTCGTACAGGCGCCGCTGCCAGCCGCAGTCGTACGCCCTCCGGCCCGGCCAGTCGAGCGGGTCGGGCCGGGGCGGGAGCAGGGGCAGCACGGAGCGCAGCCACTTCCGCAGTCCGGCCCGGAACTCCTCCTCCGCCTCGCTGTATCCAAGATCCATCACACGATTCCGAGGTCGAGCATGCGGATGGCGTTACCACGCATCAGCTTGTAGACGGTCTCGTCGTCGAGGCCCCGGACGTGGTCGAGGGCGACCTCCTTGGTGTGCGGGAAGGTCGAGTCGACGTGCGGGTAGTCGGTCTCGAAGGTGGCGTTGTCCCGGCCCACGACGTCGAGCGAGGCGATGCCGTGCTTGTCGCGGAAGAAGCAGCAGAAGATCTGCCGGTAGTAGTACGTGGACGGCGGCTCGGGGATCAGGTCGCGGACGCCGCCCCAGGCGCGGTGCTCCTCCCACACGTCGTCGGCGCGCTCCAGTGCGTACGGGATCCACCCCATCTGGCCCTCGCTGTAGGCGAGCTTGAGGCGCGGGTACTTGACCAGGACCCCGCTGAAGAGGAAGTCCATCATCGAGGCCATCGCGTTGTTGAAGCTGAGGCTGGCCTGGACGGCGGGCGGGGCGTCGGGGGACGCCGCCGGCATCTGGCTACTGGATCCAATATGCATGTTCACGACCGTCCCGGTCTCCTGGCAGACGGCGAAGAACGGATCCCAGTAGCCGGAGTGGATCGACGGCAGCCCCAGGTGGGTGGGGATCTCGGAGAAGGTCACGGCCTTCACCCCCCGGGCGGCGTTCCGCCGGATCTCCGCGACGGCGAGGTCGATGTCCCAGAGCGGGATGATGCAGAGCGGGATCAGCCGGCCGCCGCTGTCCCCGCACCACTCCTCGACCATCCAGTCGTTGTACGCGCGCACGCACGCGAAGGCGACCTCCTTGTCGTGCGCCTCGGCGAAGGTCTGCCCGCAGAAGCGCGGGAAGGTCGGGAAGCAGAGGGACGCCTCGACGTGGTTGAGGTCCATGTCCGCGAGCCGCGCCTTCGGGTCCCAGCAGCCCCGCCGCATCTCCTCCCGGGTGATCCCCTCCAGGGTCATGTCGTCCCGGTCGAAGCCGACGGCCGCGATGTTCCGCTTGTACGGGAACTTCAGGTCCTCGTAGATCCACCAGTCGGCGGGCGGCCCGTCCGGGTCCATCGTGATCTGGTACTTCCCTCCGATGTACGCGAGCTCGCCGATCCCGGCGGTGAGCGCCTTGGGCCCCCGGTCCCGGTACTTCGCGGGCAGCCAGGTGTCGAAGAGGTGGGCGGGCTCGATCACGTGGTCGTCGACGCTGATGATGCGGGGCAGTTCGGTCATGACCCCTCCTCAAATCTGATGGATCGTCAGATCCTGACCCCCCTCAAGCTAACGCCTCCGAGTGGGCATGGGTAGTACCCACCGGCGCGCGCGAGTGGGGCGCGAGGACCCCGGTCGCACCTCTGGACCGGCGGGGATCCGCCCCCTACGCTCTCCCCACCACCTGACGGACAGTCAGATAGGGTCGGCTAGGGAGTCGCCGTGACGGAGAGCCTGACCGGAACCGAAACCGGGACCGAGACCGGAGCCGGGACCGAGACCGGAGCCGGGACCGAGACCGAGACCGCATACGACCTGGGTGCCTCCCGGACGCTCTGGGAGCTCGTCGAGCGCCGGGCCGCGCTCACCCCCGACCGGCCCGTCCTGCTCCAGGAGGACCGCGTCCTCACCTTCGGCGGGCTGCGCGAGCGCGCCGAGCGCTGCGCCGCCGGCCTCCACGCCATGGGCGTCCGGCCCGGCACGGTCGTCGCCTGGCAGCTGCCGACCAGGATCGAGACGGCGGTGCTCTCCTTCGCGCTCGCCAGGCTCGGAGCCGTACAGACCCCCGTCATCCCGTTCTACCGGGACAAGGAGGTCGGCTTCGCGCTGCGCGAGTCCCGGGCCGAGTACTTCGCCGTGCCCGGCGTCTGGCGCGGCTTCGACCACGCGGAGATGGCCCGGCGGCTCGGCGCGCGCGGCGTCTTCCCGGCGTACGGCTCCGAGGACCTCCCCGACGGCGACCCGGCGGTCCTCCCCCCGCCGCCCGCCTCCGGCACCGACGTCCGCTGGATCTACTGGACGTCCGGCACCACCTCGGACCCCAAGGGCGTGCTGCACACGGACCGTTCGCTGCTCGCGGGCGGCGCCTGCCTCGCCCACGCCCTGCGCCTGACCGCCGCCGACGTCGGCTCGATGGCCTTCCCGTACGCGCACATCGCCGGGCCCGACTACACGGTGATGCTGCTGCTGTACGGCTTCCCCGCCGTGATGCTCGAACAGTTCGCGCTGCCCGCCTCGCTGGCCGAGTACCGCAGGCACGGGGTCACCGTCGCCGGCGGCTCCACCGCCTTCTACTCGATGTTCCTCGCCGAACAGCGCAAGAACCCCGGCGAGCCCGTCATCCCCACCCTCCGGCTGCTCGCGGGCGGCGGCGCGCCCAAACCGCCGGAGGTCTACCACGCCGTCCGCAAGGAGCTGGGCTGCCAGCTCACCCACGGCTACGGCATGACCGAGGTCCCCATGATCACCATGGGCGATCCCGAGGACACCGTCGACAACCTCGCCACCACCGAGGGCCGGCCGCCCGCCGCGATGGAGATCCGCGTCACCGACGGCGGCGAGATACGGCTCCGGGGCGAGGCCGTCTGCCGCGGCTACCTCGACCCGGCGCAGACCGCCGCCGCCTTCGACGAGGACGGCTTCCTCATCACCGGCGACGTCGGGCACCTGACCCCGAGCGGGCACCTCGTCCTCACCGGGCGGGTGAAGGACATCATCATCCGCAAAGGCGAGAACATCTCGGCCAAGGAGATCGAGGACCTCCTCCACGAGCACCCGGCCGTCGGCGACGCCGCCGTCATCGGCCTCCCCGACCCCGAGCGCGGCGAACGGGTCTGCGCGGTCGTCGAGCAGCCCGAGGGCGCCGCGCCGCTCACCCTGGAGGGGCTGACGGCCTTCCTTCGCGCGGCCGGGCTCTCCGTCCACAAGCTGCCGGAACAACTGGAGGTGGTGGACGCCCTGCCGCGCAACGAGACCCTGCGGAAGGTGCTGAAGTACCGGCTCAGGGAGCGGTTCGGGGCAGCGGAGGCACCGGGGGGAGCGGGGGGAGCGGAGTAGGGACGGCGGCCGGGGCGGGGACGGAGGCGGCCGGCTCGCCCGCGAGGGCCGCGGGCACGTCCTCGTACACCTCGAAGAGCCGGGTCACCCCGAGCGCGGCGAACACCCGGGTCACATGCCCGTGCCCCTCCCCCGCCTCGGGGAGGACGATCCGCAGCCGTCCGCCGCAGGAACGCAGCAGCCGGCGGGCGGCGACGAGCACGCCGATCCCGCTGGAATCGCAGAACCGCACCCCGGAGAGGTCGACGACGAGATGGTGCCGGCCGGCGGCCACGGCGTCGTGGACCCGCCGCCGTACCCGGGGCGAGGTCAGCAGGTCCAGCTCACCGCGCAGGCGCAGCACCGTCCATCCGGCGCGGTCGTCCTCGTCGGCCTCGATCGTCGTCACGGACGGGCGCCTGCCCCGCGACGCCCCGCCGAAACCCCCCTCGCCCGGTATGACGCTTTCCTTACCATCCGCTCCCGTGGGGAGGCCGTACTTGCGGCAAACGAGCGTGCGTCGTCGGCGCCTCGCACTAGTTTGGGGTGGAGGACCGGACCGGACAGGACGAAACAGGAACCGACAACGGTACGGCGACGACGGCAACGACAACGACAACGGCAAGGCGACGCGGAAGGCGGAGGGCTCGGATGGCGACGGACACACCACCGCGCTGGGACCGCAGGATGCAGCAGCGGCTCGCGCGCGGCGAGGCCGCGGCCCTCGGCGAGCTGTACGACCGCTACGCCTCCCTCGTGCACAGCCTCGCCCACCGCGTCCTCGACGACGACCAGGCGGCCGACCAGGTCACCCGGGAGGTCTTCGGCTACATCTGGGAGAACCCGGAGGCGTACGACCCTCGGCAGGGCAATCTGCGCTCCTGGGTGGCCGGGGTGGCCCAGCGGACCGCCGTGCACCGGCTGCGCCAGACCGAGGCGACGGCGTACGCGGAGACCGGCATCGGCTCGGCGGAGGAGCTGGAGGCCAAGGTGCGCCGGGCCTCCGTCGCCGCCCGCGCCGACTACATCGTCACCTCCATGCCGACCCCGCTCCGCAAGGCGCTCGAACTGGCGTACTTCCAGCGGCGGGACTACCGCCAGACCGCCGCCGACCTGTCGATCAGCCACGAGGAGGCCAGACGCCGGCTCCGGCTCGGCCTCCAGCTCCTCTCCTCGGCCAACACCCGCCCGCTCGACGGACCGCCGGGCGGCTACGGGCGTGCGCTGTGACGGCGGCGAACGGCGAGGACGACGACCTCGCACGCGCCCCATGGATACCGGCTCCGAGGGAGTCGGCCGACGATCACGCCGACCTCGCCGACCACGCCGAGCCGCCGGTCCTCTCCCACACCGTGCTCAAGTCCCTCCTCGGGGCGTGGGCCCTGTCGGCGTGCTCGACGGCGGAGACGAAGGCGGTCGAGGACCATCTGACGATCTGCGCCCCGTGCGCGGACGAAGCCCTCCGGCTACGGGACGCGGTGGCGCTGCTCCACGAGGACCGCGACCTCGACCTGGACCCGCTGCTCCGCTCCCGCGTCCTGGAGAACTGCCTGGGCCGCCGCCCCGCCCGCATCCCGGTGCCCGCGTGGGCGACGCCGTACGACGCGGAGACCGCCCGGCTCGACGCGCTGCTCCGGGACATCGGCGAGTCGGAGTGGCACGCGCCGGTCCGGCTCAAGTGGCACGAGGACGACCGCCCGGTCCGGCGGAAGTCGACGGTCGCGGGCGTGATCGGCCACCTCCTGGCGGTGGACGGCCTGGTGTCGGGCGCGCTCGGCCTCACGGACCCCCTGGGCCCCGACACGTCCCCGGAACTCACCCCCACCCAACGCACGGAAACCTTCTGGTCCTCCCTCACCCGCCCGCCGAACCGCTCCCTCCGGGCCCCGTGGCGGGACCAGAGCCACACCCTGATCCGCACGGTCTCCTTCGCAGGCCGCGAAGTGGCCGACCTGACGGTGACCTACGGCGACTTCGCCCTCCCCCTGAAGGACGCCCTGCTGGAACGGGCCTTCGAGTGCTGGCTCCACGCGGACGACATCGCGAACGCGGTGGCCTACCCGTACGACCCGCCGAGCGGCCCGCACCTCCACGGCATGATCGACCTGGCGGCCCGCCTCCTGCCGGCCGCCGTCGCCCACCGCCGCCGCACGGGCCGGGCGGCGCCTTCCCGCCACCTCGTCACGGCGGGCGCGCCGGGCCGCTCGCTCCACCTGGAGGTCGAGGGCGCGGGCGGCGGCCACTGGTACATCGCCCTGGACTCGCCGGCGGCCCTCGGCTCCCCCGACCACACGGTCGCGCAGGTCGCCCTGGACGGCGTCGAGTTCTGCCAGCTGGTGGCGGGCCGCATCACCCCCGAAGAAGCCGCCGCCGGCCAAACCGGCGACCGCCAAGCCATCCAAGACGTCCTGGCAGCCGCCGCCTCCCTGAGCCACCTATAACCACCCACACAACACCTCCACTAGGGCAGCACCCACCCCGGGTCCCTGCCCCGCTGCGGGCTGCGCCACGTGAACGGGCGCGCCCACAGGCGCCGGTGCGGCCTGCGCGCCCGGCACCCCTGCGGGCATACGTCCCGCACGGGCGGTCCCCACCCTGGGGTCCCGGCTTGGGGGCCAGGCCCCGGTGCGGGTGGCGCCCTCGCCGCACCCCCGTGTGGGCAGGCGTCCCGCTAGGGCGATGCCCACCCTGGGGTCCGGCGCGGGGCCTGGCCCCGGTGCGGGCAGCACGCCCGCCGTCCCTGCGGGCATACGTCCCGCAAGGGCGGCGCCCACCCTGGGGTCCGGCGCGGGGCCTGACCCTGGTGCGGGTGGCACCCGGCGTCCCTGTGGCCATACGTCCCGCTAGGGCGGCGCCCAGCCCCGGTGCGGGGCCGCACCCGGCGTCCCTGTGGGCATACGTCCCGCTAGGGCGGGACGGGTGGGCACAGGGACGGCGCCCCCTGCCGCGCCTCGGCTTCCTGCGCCTGAACCCGCACCACGATGTACGGCTCCGTACCGGTGCGGGTCCAGGCGCAGAAGCGGAAGCACCCGCTAACGGTGCCGTTCCGTTGTGCCCACCCGTTCCGCCCTAGCGGAACGTATGCCCACAACGGAACGGCGGTGGCGGGTGGGCATACGTTCCGGCGGAGGCTGGCGGTGTGGGTGTCGTGGGGTCAGGTGAAGATGACGGTGCGGCGGCCGTTGGGGAGGATGCGACGCTCGGCGTGCCACTTGACGGCCCGCGCCAGCGCCTGGCACTCCACGTCGCGCCCGATCGCGACAAGCTGGTCCGGCGTCACCTCGTGACCGACCCGCTCGACCTCCTGCTCGATGATCGGCCCCTCGTCGAGGTCCGCCGTGACATAGTGCGCCGTCGCCCCGATGAGCTTCACACCCCGCGCATGCGCCTGGTGATACGGCTTCGCGCCCTTGAAGCTCGGCAGGAACGAGTGGTGGATGTTGATGATCCGCCCGGACAGCCGCTTGCACAGCTCGTCCGACAGCACCTGCATGTACCGCGCGAGCACGACCAGCTCGACGTTCGACTCCTCGACGAGCGCGAGCAGCTCCGCCTCCGCCTCCGCCTTCGTCTCCTTCGTCACGGGAATGTGCCGGAAGGGGATGTCGTACGAGGCGACGAGCTCCGCGAAGTCCGTGTGGTTGGAGACGACCGCGACGATCTCGACGGGCAGCGCCCCGATGGACGACCGGAAGAGCAGGTCGTTCAGGCAGTGGCCGAACTTCGAGACCATCAGCACGACCCGCATGCGCTCGTCGGCGCGGTGGATCTGCCAGTCCATCTGGAAGGAGTCGCCCACCGCCGCGAAACTGGCCCGCAGCTTCTCCACCGTCACCGGCGCCTCCGCCGAGAAGTGGACCCGCATGAAGAAGAGACCGGTGTCGCGGTCTCCGAACTGCTGACTGTCCTCGATGTTGCATCCGGTGATGAAGAGGTAGCTCGACACGGCGTGCACGATGCCCTGCTTGTCCGGGCACGAGATGGTGAGGACGTACTGGTCGGTCATCCGGACAGCGTGCCACACCGCACGGTCCGGCCCGCACCCCGTCCGCCCTCCGGAACACCCCGTCCACCGGGCGTCACGCGCGCGTGAGGAGCCTCAGCACGTCGAGCGAGCGCGGCGGCACGTCCGGGTCGTCCCCGTCGGCCGTCGCGAGCCGCACGTGCGCCTCGCGCGCCGCGCGGACCGCCTCGGGCCAGCCCGGGTGCTCCAGGTACGCGGAGACGGGCGCGTCGGGACCGACCTGGTGCAGGATCCGCAGCACCCTCAGGACCGCGAGGTCCACGAGCTGCGCCTCCCCCGAGTCGCGGAAGATCGCGCCGACGTACTTCTCGGCGGACCAGTTGTCGAGCCAGGTGTCCTCGACGAGCCGGTAGACGGCGTCGGTGACGTCCCCGTACCCCTCCTGGCCGGCGAGCCAGACGGACTGGTGGAACGCGGGATCGGAGAGCATGTGCAGCGCCGATCGCACATTCGTGCGCCAGCGCCACCACGGCATGTCGTTGAGCGGCATGCCGCCCATGGTGGAGGAGCGACGCCCGCGACGGGAAGAGCTGACCGAACCGGAGGCGGTACCGGAGGCGGTACTGGAGGCTGCGCTGGACGCGGTACTGGACGCGGTACTGGACATCGTCCGATCGTACGGTCGCCCACCGACAACCGGACTAACCCCCTCCTCTTAGAGCCCTCGCCCCCCGTAATTCACCTCCAGGTCACCCTCCGTTGAACGGCGCACACTCCCGCGTTACCCATGAGGCGGAATCGTGCGTGCCCATGACCGGTAGGCGACTGTCCACTCTCCTCGCGTCCGTCACCGCCGCGGCGGCCGGCGCGTCGTTCCTCACCGGGTGTGGCGTGCTCCCTGGTGCCACGGGGGGCTCCAGGGAGCCCGTCACGGTGATGACCTGGGCCCCCGACCAGACCCGTGCGACCAACATGCCCGGCATGCCCGCCATGGCCCAGACGTACGCCCGCTGGGTGAACTCCCAGGGCGGCATCGACGGCCACGAACTGCGCGTCCTCACCTGCAACGAACAGAACACCCCCACCGGCGCCGCCACCTGCGCCCGTCGCGCCGTACGCGAGAAGGCCGTCGCCGTCGTGGGTTCGTACAGCCAGAACGGCCGCGCCTTCATGGCCCCCCTCGAAGCCGCCGGCATCCCCTACATCGGGGGCTACGGCATCACCGAGGACGAGTTCACCAGCCCCCTCTCGTACCCCGTCAACGGCGGCCTCGCCGCGCTGCTCGCCGGCCACGGCATGCAGTTGGCGGCGGACTGCGGCAAGGTCTCCCTGGTCCGCCCCGACACCCTCGCCGGCGACCGGCTGCCCAAGCTGCTCGACGCCGGCCTGAAGAAGGCGAGCAAGCGCGGCGCCGTCGACATCCCGGCCGTCGAGGACGCCACCGAGTACACCACCCAGGCCACCCGCGCCCGCGACAAGGCCGGCACGGAGGACGGCTGCGTCGCCGCCGTCCTCGGCGAGCGGACCCAGACCTTCTTCGACTCCTTCCGGCGCCTCCCGGCGGCCACCGGCGGCGCCCAGGCCGACGACTCCACGTCCGACACCGACACCGGCACCGACTCCGACGACCGGCCCGCGATCCGGATCTCGTCCGTCCTCGGCAGCGTCGGCCAGCCCGTCATCGACCGCACCGGCGGCGCCCGCAGCCCCTTCGAGGGCGCCTACGTCACCGGCTGGTACCCGGAGGCGGCCGACAAGAGCTGGGATCCGATGCGCAAGGTCGTCAAGGAGCACGCCTTCGCCGACAACCGGGTCGACCCGACCGACACCGGCGTGCAGACCACCTGGATCGCGTACACCGTCCTCAAGCAGGTCATCGAGTCCCTCGACACCGACACGATCACCAGCGCGCGCATCACGCAGGCCCTCGACCACGGCGCCCGCGTGGACACCGGCGGCCTCACCCCGCCGCTGCGCTGGATGTACGAGGACCTGCTCGGCGCCCCCGACTTCCCCAGGATCGTCAACCACGAGGTGACGTTCCAGGTGGTCAGGCAGGGCCGGCTCGTCGCCCAGAAGCCCGGCTTCGTCGACGTCGGCCCCACCGTCACCAACCGGGGCTGACCGACCGCACACGGCCCGCCCCGGCCCGCCTCCGGTCCGCCGCCCCTACAGCTGGGTGGCGGACCGCTTCGCCAGTCCGTACTTCCCGGCGGTCGGGTTCCACAGCCTGGCCGCCTCCTGCTTCGCCTCGGTCGCCTCGCCGCTCTTCGCGTTGCCCGCCTTGTGCCGGTTGGTCGACTTGGCCTGACCGCCCTTGCAGGCGTTCTTGGCCTTCATCTGGTCGGCCCAGCCCGCGTAGTGCTCGTCGGCCGCCGCCGACGCCTGCCACGCGCGCGTGAGGGCGGCCTTCAGCGCCGCGTTGTCCGGGAGCTTGTCGACGCTCAGCGTCTGCAGCTTGGTCACCAGACCCCGCCGCTGCTCGGCCGCGCCGCGCAGGTCGGCGGCGGCCTTGTCGAGGTTCTTGCACTGCCTGATCGCCTCGACCGAGCTGATCACCGTGTCCCGGCTGTCGTTGCTGGTCGCGAGGAGCTTGTCCAGCTCCTTCGCCTGCGGCTCGGCCGGGTCGTCCTTCTTCTCCGGCGCCTGAGAGGCCCCGTCGCCCGACGCGGACGGCGCCGAGCTCGGGGCGACGCTCGTCCCGGCCGTCGGCTCCTTCTCCTCGTCACCGCCGCTGAGCAGGGCGCCCACGCCGAGACCGACGACCGCGCAGCCCACCACCACGGCCGCGATCAGCGCGACCGGCGACTTCCGGCGCGGCGCGGGCTCGTCGTCGTAGTAGTAGTCGTCCTGCTGCCCGCCGGGCGCCTGGTAACCGCCGCCGCCCTGGTAGCCGTACTGCTGCTGCGGCGGCTGGTGGTGGTGCTGGGGCTGGGGCTGCTGCTGGTACGGAGCCGGGGCGGGCTGCTGGTACGCCGGGGGCGCGGGCTGCGCCGGCGCGGCGTCCCGGAACAGGGAGTCGAACTCGGCGGGCGGCTGCGACGGCCCCGCCCCACCGGGCACCGGCCCACCGGGCACCGGCCCACCGGGCACCGGACCGCCCGGCACCGGCCCACCGCTCCCCGGCAGGGGCGCTATGTACTGCGTCGCGTCCGAGGCTCCCCCGGGCGCTCCCGCGGGCGGCTGCGGCAACGACCCGGTCCCCAGGAACTGCGTCTGCGCGCCCCCCTGCGGCGGCATGCCCCCGGCCACCGGCGCGATGTGCTGCGTGGCCTGCATGTCCGCGACCGGAGCGGCGGCCGGCGGCGGATAGCCGTACCCGGCGGGCGCGCCGTGCGCGGCGGCCGGCGGCGGATAGCCGTACCCCGCCGGAGGACCCGCCGGCGGACCCGCCGGAGGCATCGGCGCGCCCTGCGGCTGCGCCGGGATCGGCGCGATGTACTGCGTGGCCTGGAGATCACCGGCGGCCGGCGCCTCGGGCGGCAGCGGCTGCGCGGGGGGCAGCGGCTGCCCGCCGGGCTGGGGCGGGCCGCCCGCGGGGCCCCAGGCACCACCCCACGCCTGCGCGCCCCCCTGCTCCGGACCCTGTCCGTTCTGCGTCACCGGGACTCCTACTGATGGACCGACCTACGGAATCGTCGGCTCACGCTACCGGGTGCGTCCGGGGCTCCGCACACACGTGTGAGCCCGGTAACACCCTTCCCACGGAACGGAACCGCCCCTCGGGCCGTCCGCTCACACCGCGTGCGTCTCCAGGCGCGCCTCGAACTCCCGGACCACCGCCTCGCCCGCGTACGGCTCCAGGCGCTCCCTCAGTTCCTCCAGGTACTCCGCCCCGCGCGACGACCGCAGCGTCCCGAGGAGTTCGAGCGCGCGCGTGCCCGTCCGGCACGCCTCCTCGATCTCCCGCTGCTCCACGCGCGCGTGCGCGAGCAGCGCGAGCCCGATCGCCCGCCGCCGCGCCCGCGTCTCCGGATGCCCGGCCAGCGACTCCTCCGCCGCCCGCACCGCCGCGTCCGCGCGCCCCAGGTCCCGGTAGCAGTGCGCCAGTTCGTCCGCCAGATAGGCCCGGTCGAAGTGGGCGATCCACACCGGGTCGTCGCCCGACTCCGGATCGGCCGCCTCCAGGGCGCGTACGGCACGTCCCGCCGCCGACTCGAAGGCCGGCGCGTCGCCCATCAGCGCGTGCCCGCGCGCCTCCGCCGCCAGGAACATCGCCTGGGCCCTCGGCGGCACCCCGCCCCGGGTCCCCTCCTGCGCGGCGCGCGCCAACTGGGCGATCTCCCGCGGGTTCCCGAGCTCCGCCGCCAGGTGGCTCATCGACGCGGCCAGCACATAGCCGCCGTACCCGCGGTCCCCGGCCGCCTGCGCGAGCCGCAGCGCCTGGATGTAGTACCGCTGCGCCAGGCCCGGTTCGCCCGTGTCCACCGCCATGTACCCGGCCAGCTCGGTCAGTCGCGCCGCCGCGCCGAACAGTTCACGCCCCACCTCCTCCCGGTAGGAGCCCGACAGCATCCCGGAGACGACGCTGTCGAGGTAGTGGACCACCACCGGGCGGACGTGCCCGCTGCCGAAGCGCCGGTCGAGGTCGACGAGCGCCGCCGTCATCTCCCGTACCGCCGCGACGTCCGCGCGCCCCACCCGGGCCCCGGCCGCCCGCGCCACCTGCGCGTCGACGCCGCTGATCAGCCAGTCCCGGCTGGGCTCCACCAGCGCGGAGGCGGCGACCGCGGATCCGTTCAGGAACTCCCGGCGGCCCACGTCGCTGCGGTACAGCTCGCAGACCTGCTCGATCGCGCCGAGCACGGTCGGCGCGAACTGGAGGCCGACGCCCGCCGCGAGGTTCCGGCCGTTGGCCATCCCCACCTCGTCGATCGTCACCGTCCGCCCGAGCTTGCGGCCGATGGCCTCCGCGATGATGCCGGGCGCCCGGCCGCGCGGCTGCTGCCCGCGCAGCCAGCGCGCCACCGAGGTCTTGTCGTACCGCAGGTCGACACCGCGCTCCGCGCCGACCATGTTGACCCTGCGGGCGAGACCGGCGTTGGAGCACGCGGCCTCCTGGATGAGCGCCTGGAGCCGTTCGTTGGGCTGTCGCGGCACGAGTGGCCTGGCTGCCATGAGTGGAACCCCCAGACGGGACGGTTACGGACACGAAGGGATCACTGCCCGACGGATATCCGGTCAATGCCGATGTGAACACGCGAAACCGGACACGACGGCGGGCGGTCCGCGGCACCCCGCCCCACCCCGTGCCGTGTCCGCCCCGCCCTCTTCCGTACCCCTCCCCCGCTCCCCGGTCCCCCGCGCGCCCCCGCGCGTGCACCCATGCGCCCCGCATGCAGGATCGATGCCTCACCCCCGGCGCCGCCGCGCCCGTAACCCCAGGTGACGGGGGCAGTTGTCTTCGACGTGGATGAGACCATCGGAGTCACGACGGAAGCCGCACAGATCCCCAAGCAGCGAGGCGAGCAGCTGCTCGACAGCGCCGTGCGGTATGCGGAGGAGCGGCACTGGGACGTGTTCCCCGGGACCTGGCTGGAAGCCGTCGACGGCCGGGAGCGCTGCTCCTGCGGCACCGCCGACTGCCCCCTGCCCGGCGGACACGCCGTGAAGCCCGACTGGGCGACGCTGGCGACCGGGAGCGGGGTGGGCGCCCGGCGCATGTGGTCGAAGCAGCCGAAGTCGTCGATCCTCCTCCCCACCGGCCGCACCTTCGACGCGATCGAGGTCCCCGAGGCGGCCGGTTTCCTCGCGCTCGCCCGCATGGAGCGGATGGAGTTGACGCTGGGTCCGGTGACCTGCACCCCGGACCGCCGGATGTTCTTCTTCGTGCTGCCGGGCGCCGCCGCCAAGGTGCCCGACCTGATCCGCAAGCTCGGCTGGGCCCCGTCCGCGCTCGACCTCGCCACGCGCGGGGAGGGGCATTACGTCGCGGCGCCGCCCACCCGGATCGGCGGCCGGGGCGCGGTGCAGTGGGCGCGCCGCCCCACGCCCGCCAACCGCTGGCTGCCGGACGCGGAGGAGCTGATCAGCGCGCTGGCGTACGCGTGCGGGCGCGAGGCGGCGGAGGCACGGTCACGCCGTCAGTGACCTGGGGTTCTCCCCGGACGGCCCCTTAGGGTGGCCGGAACGGCGCGAACAGGCGTCGTAGGGGACAACCGAAGGGTTGACGGACCATGCCCGACCAGGCATTTGACGAGACGCTCGAACCGACGGGCGCCGCACCGGAGAACTCCGGTGCGGCGCCCGCGGTGCACGTGGAGGGGGTGTGGAAGCGGTTCGGGCAGCAGATCGCGGTGAACGGTATCGATCTGGTGCTGCCCGCGGGGAAGTTCATCGGTCTCGTCGGGCCCAACGGCGCCGGCAAGACCACCACCCTCTCCATGATCACCGGCCTGCTGCGGCCGGACGCCGGCCGGATCCGGGTGGCCGGCCACGACGTGTGGCGGGACCCCGAGTCGGTGGCGCGGGTGAAGGCGAAGATCGGGATCCTGCCGGAGGGGCTGCGGCTCTTCGAGCGGCTCTCGGGCCGTGAACTCCTCGCGTACAGCGGGCGGCTGCGGGGGCTGCCCG
Organism: Streptomyces sp. R302; assembly: GCF_012927245.1. Classification (GTDB taxonomy): domain Bacteria; phylum Actinomycetota; class Actinomycetes; order Streptomycetales; family Streptomycetaceae; genus Streptomyces. Next base: position 283,437 of record NZ_JABBGE010000003.1, on the reverse strand, counting down.
GAGCCGAGGTCGACAAGCGGGCCACCCAGCTCCTGGACGTCCTGGACCTGGCGGGTTCGCAGCACAAGCTGGTCGTCGACTACTCGACCGGCATGCGGAAGAAGATCGGGCTCGCGGCGGCGCTGCTGCACAACCCGGACGTGCTCTTCCTCGACGAGCCCTTCGAGGGCGTCGACCCGGTGTCGGCGCAGACCATCCGCGGCGTCCTGGAGCGGTACACCTCCTCCGGCGCGACCGTGGTCTTCTCCAGCCACGTCATGGAGCTGGTGGAGTCGCTGTGCGACTGGGTCGCGGTGATGGCCGGCGGCCGGATCCGGGCGCAGGGTCCGCTGGCGGAGGTCAAGGGCTCGGCCGCGACCCTCCAGGAGGCGTTCCTGGAGCTGGTGGGCGCCCATGACCGGGCGGCGGCGGGGGACTCGCTGGACTGGCTGGGCGGCGCTCGGGGAGACCGCTCGTGAGCGCCCCGGCCACCGCCACCGCCCATGCCGACGCCACCGCCACCCCCACCGAGCCGTCGCTCACGCCGATCTTCGTACGGCTGAAGCTGTCGCTGCTGCGGAACGGGCTGCGGCAGTCCGGCGGGCGCACGGCCGCGTTCGTCGCCTCGCTCGTGGTGTCGCTGCTGATCGCCGCCTTCATGGTGCTCGGTTTCCTCATGCTGCGGGGGCACGAGGCGGCCGGGGCGGTCGCGGTGCTGACGGCGGGGGTCTTCGGGCTCGGCTGGGCGGTGATGCCGCTGTTCCTGCCGAGCGGGGACGAGACGCTCGACCCGTCGCGTCTGGTGATGCTGCCGCTGCGGCCGCAGCCCCTGGTACGGGCGCTCCTCGTGGCCTCCCTGGTGGGCACCGGCCCGCTGTTCACGCTCTGCCTCGCGGTCGGGGCGGTGGCGGCCGTGGCGCACGGGACGGCTGCGACGGTGACCGCGGTGCTCGCGGTGCCGCTGGTGCTGCTCGTGTGCGTGGCGCTGTCGCGGGCGATCGCCACGGCGAACGTCCGGCTGCTGACCTCCCGCAAGGGCCGGGACATGGCGCTGCTGAGCGGTCTGCTGATCGCGCTCGGCATCCAGGCGGTCAACTTCGGCGCCCAGGCGCTGGGCCGCGCCGAGGACCTGTCGGTGCTCGACACGGCGGCGTCGGTGGTGGGCTGGCTGCCGCCGGCGTCGGCGGTGGCGGCGGTCGGCGCCGCGGCCGACGGCGACCTCGTGCTCGCCGCGGCGCGGCTGCTGCTCGCCGTGGTGGCCCTGGTGGCGCTGTTGTGGTGGTGGCGGCGGAGCCTGGTGCGGCTGATGGTCGAGCCGGACGGTTCGACGATCGGCGCGGCCCCGGACTCGGTCAAGGACCCGGCGGCGGGGCGGGGGCTGCTGGCGCGGCTGCTGCCCGGAGGCCGTACGGGCGCGGTGATGGAACGTTGCTTCCGCTACATCTGGCGTGATCCGAAGACGAAGGCGGCCTGGGTGTCGGCGCTGGCGGTCGGCGCGCTCGTCCCGCTGTTCAACTCCTTCCAGGAGAACGGCTCGGTCTACTGGGCGTGCTTCGCGTCGGGGATGCTCGGCGTGCAGATGTTCAACCAGTTCGGGCAGGACTCGTCGGCGTTCTGGATGGTGGCGCAGACGATCTCGTCGCCGGAGGACGCGTACGCGGAGCTGCGCGACCGGGCGTGCGTGATGACCGCGATCACCGTCCCGTTCACGGTCGTCGTGGCCATGGCGACGGCCGCGGCCACCGACGGCTGGACCCAGCTCCCCGAGGTCTTCGGCCTGGCGTTCGCCCTGCTCGGGGCGATGCTGGCGCTCGGCGTGGTCACCTCGGTGCGGTACCCGTACGGGATCCCCCAGGACTCGCGCCGCAACGTGGCGCCCGGCCAGGGCGGCATGGCGATCGCGGCGATCTTCGGCGGCATGTTCGGCGGTCCGCTGCTGTGCGCCCCGCTGATCGCCCTCCTGGTCTGGCTCCGCGTCTCCGGCCACCACGGCCTGCTGTGGCTGCTGCTGCCGCTGGGCGTCACGTACGGCGTGCTGCTGCTGTGGGGCGCGCTGCGGCTGATGTCGGGGCGGATGGTGCGCCGGCTGCCGGAGATCCTGGCGGCGGTCAGCAAGGGCTGAGGCGGCCGGGACAGGGGAAAGGGGGCGTCCACGCGCGCGTGGACGCCCCCTTTCCGTTTTCCGTCGAGTGCGGTGGTGGGCCGAGTGCGGTGGTGGGTCAGAAGACGAGCTGCGAACCGTTCACCGGGAGGTCCAGGCCCATGGCCTCGCGGCGCTTGAACGGTGTGCTCCAGCTGCCGGTGCCCTGGTACAGCCAGTTGCCGGTCGGGCTGAGGCCGATCATGTCGGAGCGGCCGTCGCCGTTCACGTCGCCGACGCCGACGAGGCGTGCGCGGGAAGGGTCGGCAGGCCTACGCCGACGGTCGCGGCGAGGACGGTGCCGACGGCTGCCGCGAGGTGACGGCGGTGCGGGCGGACCAGGAGCACGTTCCGTTCCTCCAGGAGGCGAAGCAGGAATTTCCCGATCGGCGCGTCATCGGTGTCACGTGCGGACACGGGGGTGTCGGGATACATGAGGGGCCGCCGGCGCGGCTCAAGCGCCGGGCGGCTCCTCACCTGCCTCGGACCGACTAGAAGAAGCCGTTGAGGCCGAACCACTCGCCGTCGCGCCGGACGCCGGACGCGAGGCCGCCGGTGCCGAGGCCGTTGTAGGTGACCAGCCAGCCCGGGTTTCCGACGAAGCCGTCGATGGCGTATGTCCTGTTGGTGACGGCGGCGAGGTCGGGGCGGCCGTCACCGCTGAAGTCGCCGACGGTGATGAGGGACTCCATGGCGTTCCAGCCGCCGGTGCCGATCAGCTTGCGGGAGCCCAGCGTGCCCGTGGACGTACCGGGGTACAGCCACAGCTTGCCCGTGGACGCCTCCCGGGCGATCAGGTCGACGCGGCCGTCGCTGTTGAAGTCACCGGACCCGGCGAGGGCGTTCATGGCGTTCCAGCCGCCGGTGCCGACCAGCTTGCGGGAGCCCAGCGTGCCCGTGGACGTACCGGGGTACAGCCACAGCTTGCCCGTGGACTTCTCGACAGCGAGGAGGTCGGCGCGGCCGTCGCGGGAGAGGTCGCCGACGGCGGTGATGTGGTTCATCCCGTTCCAGCCGCCGTTGCCGACGAGCTTGCGGGTACTCAGCCCGCCGGTGCCCGTGCCCGGGTACAGCCACAGCTTGCCCGTGGACGCCTCGCGGGCGATCACGTCCTCCCTGCCGTCACGGGAGAAGTCGCCGTGCCGGGTGAGGGCGCTCATCGCGTTCCAGCCGCCCGTGCCGACGAGCCTGCCGCTGCCGTCACCGGGCGTGAACCACAGGCGGCCCGCCTTGTCACGGACGAGGAGGTCGGCCTTGCGGTTGCCGTCGAGGTCCCCGAAGCCGGCCGCCTTGGGGGAGGTCTCGGCCTGCCAGTTCGGGTAGGCGTTCTGGGCGCACTCGCGCTCTGTCCTGACGAACTTGAGCGAGGCGATGGTGGTGCTGCCGCCGGAGGTCCAGGACCCGTTGTTGGACGGCCACTCCACCGAGTAGCCGTTCCAGGGGTAGTGGTCGGCCGACTCGTACATGCAGGCGTACACCGAGGTGCGGTTGATGTACGAGCCGAACTCGGTGCCGTACGAGCCCGTGTCGGCCATGTCCGTACGGGTCTTGAACATCGTGCCCTGGGCGTTCTCCTGCGTCCAGGCGCAGAAGTAGCCCGAGGGGCAGTCCGAGACCGCGGCCTGGGCGGGGGCGGCCCCGGCCAGCCCGGCGACGCCCAGCGTCACGGTCCCCAGCAGAGACGCCAGGCTTCTTCTGATGGCAGTGCGCAAAATCGGTTCTCCTGAGGGTGGGGCTTCACGTGGGGGCGCGCGAGGACACGCGCTTCGGCGCAGACCGTACCTGCCGCACGGATCAGCGGAACGTGCGGGTCACCGTGATCGGGCCGACGATGTGCGCGTTGAAGTCGTCCAGCTCCTCGGCCGGCACCCACAGTTCGAGGATCGTCCGGCCACCGGCCTGCCGGACGGGATAGCGCGCGAGGAAGGCGGAGTCGACCTCGAACCGGGTGACGTACCCGACGCCGCTGTGCTTCACGTTCCAGTCACGCGCGATCCGGATCGCGTAGTCCTCGTCGAGCACCGGATAGAAGATCGGCTGCTCGGGCAGGCGCGGCGGCCAGGCCCGCCACCCGAGCCCGCGGATGAGCGCGAGCTCCTCGGGCCCGGTGGGGCGCCAGAGGGTCGTGGTCGGCCGCGGCTGCCGGGTACTGGTCATGGCGGGAAACGTACCGAGCCGGACAAGACGCCCGCCAGACGTTTTCCCCCGGCCCCCGGAGGCCGAGCACCACATATCGGTACCCGGCCCAACAGGTATCCGCTCAGAGGTACGGGCGGGTGATCAGCTCGATCGCGTGCCCGGCGGGGTCCTTGAAGTACACCCCGCGACCGCCGTGCTCGTGGTTGATCTCGCCGGGCCGCCGCATCTGCGGATCGGCCCAGTGCTCGACGCCCTGGTCGCACAGCCGCTGGTACGCCCGGTCGAACAGTTCGTCGTCGATCAGGAAGGCGTAGTGCTGCATCTGGATCTCCACCGGCGGCTCCGCGAACTGGAGCAGCACCCCGTCGTGGAGCTGGATGTTGAGGAACGGCCCCCAGGACGGCGCCTCGGGAAGTTCGAGCAGCTCACGGAAGAACAGGGCCGACTCGTTGCGGTCCTTGGCGGCGATGATGGTGTGGTTGAACGTGACGGACATATGACTGACCTCGTTTGTCGCTCGGCACGGAAAAGGGAACTCGTGGTGCACGAGCGCGAGGAGGTCCGCGCGCAGGATGAGGACTGGGGTGCCTTCTACGCACCCACCGTGCGGTCAGCTACCCACCGGGTAGCCGATCCGTGCGTGGCTTGACGCCGATCCGGTGTTCACACGAACGACCCTACGTGATCTACCTACCCCCGACAACGGTACGGAGCCACCCCGGGTCCGGGTTGGTGTGGGCCCGGCCGTCCAGGAAGACAGTGGGGACGGTCTCGTTGCCGTCGTTCACCGCGCGGACGGCCGCCGCCGCCTCCGGGTCACGCCAGATGTTCACCCAGTACGCACGGCGGGCGCGGGTGCCGAGGCGAAGCCGCAGACGGATGCAGAAGGAGCAGCCGGGCCGCCAGTAGACGACGGGCCGCCCGTCGACCCGACTGCGGCGCAGGGCCTCGGCGGAGGTGAGCGATCTCGGAAAGAAAAGCGGGGAGTTGACGCCCCCGAGAAGAAGGAAGACGGCGAGGAGGACGACCCCCGTCCCCGTCTCGCCCCTGGCGATCGCCCCAACGGCGAGAGCCACGCCCACAAGCACGAACACCGACGGCAGCCCCCACACACGCATCACCACCCCAGGCTACCGACCCTCCGCACAGGCGCCCAGCCACACTTCAGGAAGCCCGCACGCAGGACACACCCACCGGCAGTGAACCAGCCCGGCCTGAATCCCAACCAACCGACGGCCGACACCCGCTAAGCCCGGACGGTGCACCCCATTCAACGACCGCGCACCCCGAACCCACCGACACAGCCCCACCGGCGCACGCCACAAACCGAGCCCCCACCCACCGGCCCGCACACGCAACACAACCGGAGCGATACCCGGACCCCCCACCCACCGGCCCCCCACCCGGCAACGGAGGCCCGCCCATCCCCCGCGCCCGGTGCCACTCTCGGAAAGAGGGCGGCCGCACCCGCCACCATCGAACCCGGCCCACCCCAAGAAACCTCACCCCACCCGGAGCCGTTCGGCAAACGCTCGGGCGGAGGCCAGGTCGTCCGCGTTCGGGCGGTGCTTGTTGACGCCGCCGATGAGCTTCAGGGGCATCACCGTGTCGAGCGCCCGGCACGTGAAGTTCGCGTTCACCTTGAAGCCCTTGCCTTCGAGGAGCCGGACCAGGGGGCGGGTGAACGGCGCCAGCGGCATCTCCGGGAAGCCGCTGGTGGCGAACACGAACGCCGTCCCCGCCCCTCCGCTCCCTCCGTCCCCTCCGTCCCCTCCGCTCCCTCCGGGCAGCGCCTTGACGAAGTCGGTCAGGCTGCGGTGCAGCCTGCCGTAGAAGACGCCCGAGCCGAACCCCACGAGGTCGGCGCCGGCCAGCTCCGCCGGATCCGCTTCCTCAGGAGAGACGACCTTCGCGCCCAGCACCTGGGCCATGCAGTCGGCGACACGACGGGTGTTGCCGTGCGACACGGACGCGCACACGATGACGGCCTTCATCTCCACGATCCGATCCCCTCTCGCTTCTGCTGCTTCTGCTGCTTCTGCTGCTTCTGCAGTGAGGACCACACAGCACCGCCAGTTGTGACAGGACGACGACGGAACCAACCCCCGAAGCCCTGCGTCGTCTCTGGATACCCGATTCGGTAGGGGGCACTGTGGAAGCTGATCCACCGTGGTGGGGCAGCATCGTGATTGCGGCCGGGGCGACGGTAGTCCTCGGGGCGATCCTTCTGTCTGCGATCGCCGCAGTCGCCCTCGGCGCAGGCTGGGTGCGGAGGAGGTTCCGCCGCTAGGCAGCGCCTTCAGATTTGCGTATGTGCAGATGGCCGTCGCGAGGGGCCGGTGAGAGCCTCCAGAGCCCTCGGTGCCACACCCTTTCCACGAGCGTGCGCCGCGGTCCAATAGCCCACCTCCGCGGACGGCTTGCCGGGGACGCCTCCTTGAGGACGACCTGGCCCACCAACTGCCCGTGCGATGAACCGGGGTGCGTTTCGAGGACCGCGAAGCCGAACCGGCCTCCCGTCGCCCAGCCCCGCTGCTCGGTCTGAACCCATCGCGTCGCGTCGGCATCGTGCTTCACGACGGAGTTCGTCCAGCCGCCCGCTCAGGAACCGTTGCGGGTGACGAGGCCCCGGTCGATGTAGTCCCACGAGAACCGTGGCCAGTTGATCTATGTGGAAGGCCAGGTCGGACGGTACTTTCTGACCGAACAACCGGACGTGGCAATCGTTGCCGCTCGCTATAGCGAACTGAGGGCCCAAGCGCTCAGCCCGGAGGACTCCGAACGACCCATCGAGAAGATGGCACGGGAACTGTGAGCACCGACCTCAAGTGGTTCAAGAGCAGCTACAGCAGCGAACAGGGCGGTGACTGCGTCGAGGTCGCCTCCTGTGTGCACTTAGTGCACGTGCGGGACTCCAAGGACACCGCGCTCCCCTCCCTCTCCGTCTCGCCCGCCGCCTGGGGCGAGTTCCTGGCCCGGGTGCAGGAGGCACGGCGCACGCGCAGGGCCTCCGTCCCGCTCCGGGGTGGAGGCCCTGCGTCCATGTCCGTCCCGTCGGGTCAGAACGCGCCGTTCAGGCCCCACCAGTCGCCGTCGAAGCGCTGACCTGCCGCCAGCGAGCCGGTGCCTCGGCCGTTGTAGGTGAGGAGCCAGCCGAGGTGGCCCTGGTAACCGTCGATGGCGTACCGCGCGTTGGTGATCGTCGCGAGGTCGACACGGCCGTCGCCGCTGAAGTCGCCGATGGAGAGAAAGGTCTCCATGGCGTTCCAGCCGCCGGTGCCGATCAGCTTGCGGGCACCGAGCCGGCCCGTGCTCGTACCGGGGTAGAGCCACAGCTTGCCGGTGGACGCCTCGCGGGCGACGAGGTCGACGCGGCCGTCGCTGTTCATGTCGCCCGGGCCGGTCAGGGCGTTCATGCCGTTCCAGCCGCCCGTGCCGATCAGCTTGCGGGGGGCGAGGCCGTTGCCCGTACCGGGGTAGAGCCACAGCTTGCCGGTGGACTTCTCCACGGCGAGGAGGTCGGCGCGGCCGTCGCGGGTGAGGTCGCCGACGGCGGCGATCCGGGACATGCCGTTCCAGCCGCCGGAGCCGATCAGCTTGCGGGGGGCCAGGCCGCCCGTGCCCGTACCGGGGTACAGCCACAGTTTGCCGGTGGCGCGTTCGCGGGCGATCACGTCCTCCTTGCCGTCACGGGAGAAGTCACCGTGCCGGACGAGGGCGTTCATGCCGTTCCAGCCACCGGAGCCGACCAGTCGGCCGGTGGAGTCGCCGGGCAGGTACCACAGCCGGCCCACCAGGTCGCGGACGAGGACGTCGGCCTTCCGGTCTCCGTTCAGGTCGCCGAACCCGGCCGCCTTGGGGGACGTCTCCGCGTACCACCGCGGGTAGGCGTCGAGCCAGCACTCGCGTTCCGTACGGACGAACTTCAGCGAGCTGACGCTTCCGTACGGGTCGCTCTCGTAGGCGCCGCCCGTCGTCGGGTCGATCGACCAGTAGGTGCCGAGCTTGTAGTCGGCCAGGTCGTAGGTGCAGACGATCTGGGAGCTGTGGTTGACCTGGGCCCGGAACGTGTTGTTCCAGGAGCCGAGGGTCGGCATGGACTTGTTCGTCTTGAACATCGTCCCGGTGGCGTCCTCGGTCTTCCAGGCACAGAAGTAGCCCTTCGGACAGTCGCTCACGGCCGCCTGCGCGGGGGCGGCCGTCGCGACCGCGAGGCCCCCCAGGAGCGTCATACCGAGCAGGGACGCCAGGCCGCGCTTCATCGTCTTGCGCATGTTTCTCCCCCCATGGGTCATTGCGTGGTGTTCGGACGGTGTGTCAGAACTGGCCGTTCAGGCCGTGCCAGGACTCGCTCTCCGGGGAGCCGGCCTGGAAGCCGTTCGTGGCGCGGCCGCCGTAGATGAGCAGGTTGCCCGCTCCGCGGCCCGTGTTCGACGCGTAGTTGCCGTTGGTGACGGTGGCCAGGTCGGTGTAGCCGTCGCCGGTGTGGTCGCCGACCGCGAGGAAGCCGGCCATGACGTTCCAGCCGCCGCCGATGAGGACGCGGGTGGCGAGGCCGCCGGTCCTGCCCGGGTAGAGCCAGAGCTTGCCGGTGGACGGCTCGCGGGCGAGGAGGTCGGCCTTGCCGTCCTTGGTCATGTCGCCGAAGCCGACGAGGGCGTTCATCGAGTTCCAGCCGCCGGAGCCGATGAGCTTGCGGGGGGCCAGGCCGCTGCCCGTACCGGGGTACAGCCACAGCTTGCCCGTGGACTTCTCGACGGCGAGGAGGTCCGACTTGTCGTCGCCGGTCAGGTCGCCGAAGGCGGTGAGGTGGTTCATGGAGTTCCAGCCGCCCGAACCGATCAGCACGCGCGAGCCCACGTAGCCGGTGCCGGAGCCCCTGTACAGCCACAGCTTGCCGGTGGACGCCTCGCGGGCGATCACGTCCTCCTTGCCGTCGCCGGAGAAGTCGCCGTGCCGCGTCAGGGCGTTCATGGCGTTCCAGCCGCCCGAGCCGACCAGCTTGCCGCTGCCGTCGCCCGGGAGGAACCACAGGCGCCCGACCTTGTCGCGGACCAGGACGTCGGCCGTCTTGTCCCTGTTCAGGTCGCCGAACGCGGGCGCGGTGGCCTGCGGGTTGGCGTACCAGTAGGGGTACGGCTCGTACCCGCCGCACTCGCGCTCGGTGGCGACCAGGCGGACGGAGCTGACGCTCGTGCTGCCGGGGCCGCCCCACTCGGTGCCCGAGGGGTTGGGGGCGACGGAGAAGACGCCGCCGGTGTAGCCGTGGTGCGCCTCCTCGTGGAGGCAGGCGAACTTGCCGGTGCGGTTGGAGACCGAGCGGAACCGGTCGTCCCAGGTGCCGAGCGTGGGCGCGTCCACGTTCGTCTTGTACATGGCGCCGGTGGCGTTGTCCGTCTTCCAGGCACAGAAGTAGCCCTTCGGGCAGTCCGCGGGTGCCGCCTGGGCGGGGGCCGCGCCCGCGCCCAGGACGCCGAGCGTGGTGAGGCCGAGCGCCGTGGCCGCGGTGGCCAGGCGGCGGCGCAGAGATATGCCCATGTGTTCCTCTGGTGTCCCTGTTGGGCCTCGACGGCCCGCGTGGTGGGCGGCGCGGAGACATACCGCTCGACGCGCTGTCGGAGGGACCGTACCGCGTCCGGCGGCGGGGGCGCGAGGGGGCTTCCCCGAGCGCCGGACCGGACGGCGGTGCTCCCCGTCGGCGACGACGGTCAGGTGGTGAGGACGCCGGTCAGGAAGGGGTCCACCGCTTCGGCCCAGGCCTCCGGGTGGGTGTAGTGGAGGAGGTGGCCCGCGTCGGGGATCTCCGCGTACGCCCCGTGGGGGAGGACGCGGACCATCTCCTGGGCCTCGGCGCGGCCGAGTTCGCCGTCGAGGCCGCGGACGACGAGGGTGGGGCAGCGGACCTGGGCGAGGGAGTCCCAGTGGGCGTCGTGGACCCAGGTCTCGCGGGAGGTGAGCATGTGGGCGGGGTCGAAGACCGGGCGCCAGCCGTCGGGGTGTTCGGCCATGACCTCGGCGAAGAACGCACCCCGCGCCGGGTTCGGCGCCTCCACCCACGGGTCGTCCGCGCCGAACCAGCGGTGAACGGCCTCCAGGGACGGGAAAGGCGCCGGCCAACCCTCGAACCAGTCCCGCCAGGCGCGCTGCGAGGCCGCGCCGAGCGCGGAGGCCCGCATGTCGCAGATGACGAGCGCGCGGACCAGCTCGGGCCGCTCGGCGGCCAGTTGCCAGGCGGTGAGCGCGCCCATGGAGTGGCCGACGAGGGTGACCGGGCCGAGCCCGAGCCGCTCGATGACGGCCGCGGCGTCCGCCACGTACGCCTCGCGCGTGAAGGGTCCGGCGGGCGGCTTCCCGCTGGCGCCGTGGCCGCGCTGGTCGAGCGCGATCGTGCGGTGTCCGCCGCCGAGGAGGCCCGCGGCGGGCGCCCAGTGGCCCGCGTGCCCCATCAGGCCGTGGAGCAGTAAGACCGGGGCGCCGGACGGGCGCGGAGGGGCGGCGCGGTCCTCGGGGCCGGTCGGCTGACGGGTGATGCTCATGGCGGTCGTACGTGTGGAAGTAGGCATGGAAGTACGCGTGGACGTACGCGTGGACGTACGGGCCTCGGGCGCGGTCCCGTCCCCGGCCGCGCCCTCCGCCGTAAAGTCCCAGGCCGCCAGCCGGATGCCGTCGGCTCCGGTGACGTCGAGTCGTCGCGCCATGTCTGGCACCCCCTCTTTCCTGTCGAACCCCGCCAGACTATCGAACCCACATTCGAAAATGAGCTTCTGCCACCCAACACCCCTCGTTCGAGTGACAGGCCTCAAGGATTGGCGCGCGCTGCCGAGGGGAGATCTTCAACGGGAGGCGGACCGCTCGGGGAAAACGGTCCGAAGGGACCGACCTTGAGAGCTCGGGGCTCCAGGTCGGAACAGGGGAGGGCAGGCCCCGGCGCCGCGAGGCGCCGGGGCCCTCTGCAGCTCCGGACGCCCCCGCTCCAAACACCCCCACGCCGAACAACCCAACGCCGGACGCCCCCGCCCCGGGCGGCCTCCCCCGGGATCGACCCGCGCCGGACGCACCGTCAGGAGCCGTACCCTGGGCGCACGTCGGTCGGTGTACGGCCCCGATCGTCCCCATGGCCCCACCCTTCCGCGCATCACGCAGCGCACGCAGCTCGTCCCAGCCTGGCACGCCGAGGGCACGCGCGGGGCCATTCCGGCGTAAAACGGGGCGCATGGCGAAGCCGTCGCCCGACCGTGGCCCATTCGTGACCGCCGGCCGCACAACCACTCCCCCGTCCCTCCGGTCGACAGGTCGTGTGCAGTCCCCAAGTCCTCGCCAAGGGCGACCACATCGCGATCCTGAGGGACGGTCACCTCACGATCGAACGGGAGCGGGTCGTCATCACCGTGCCGCTCGCCGCCATCGAGGAGGTGCGGCGGACCGGCGCGACCTCGCTCACGCTCGTCCTCACCGACGGCGTCACCCGCCCGAGGACAGCCCGGCCCGGATCCCCCGGTGGGCGGTACGGCCGGGCGTCGTCGGCTTCCTCGGCGCCTACACGGCGTACGTGTGGCTGACCGGCGCCGCGCACGGCGAGGGGATGGGCGACGGCAGGCGGGCGAGCTACTACAAGTTCACCGACTCGAGCGGCAACGACCTGGCCACCCACTACGGCTCCGGCCGGCCCACGGACGAGATCCACGTCGTGTACGACCCCGAGGCCCTCTCGAAGCGGCACGCCGCCTCCGAGCCGGCCTGCGCGACCGTCGTGAAGCACGCCCTCAGCCTGCTGACCGGCGGGGCGTGCTCGCGCTCGGCGTGTGGGGCGCGCTCGCCCCATACGTGCAACGGGGCTGGGACGCTCCCGCGCTCCCGGCCCCGCGTCTACTGCGGCAAAGCTCAGCGCTTCGCGACGAAGACGTGTGCCGCGACCTCCGCGTCCAGCTCCGCCGCCTCGCCGCTGCTGCCGACGAGGACGCCGCCCGCCGACTCCGACACGGAGACGACCGAGCCGGGCTGCACGCCGGCGCGGCGGAGCGTGTACATGAGCTGGGCGTCCGTCTGGATCGGCTCGCCGATGCGGCGGACGATCACCGTCTTGCCCCCGCTCGCGTCCAGGTCCGCGAGGGACACCATCGAGTCGTCGAGGAAGGACTCGGCCTCGGCCTTCTCGCCCAGCTCCTCCAGGCCCGGGATCGGGTTGCCGTACGGCGACTCCGTCGGGTGCCGCAGCAGCTCCAGGACGCGGCGCTCCACGGCCTCGCTCATCACGTGCTCCCAGCGGCACGCCTCCGCGTGGACCTGCTCCCACTCCAGGCCGATCACGTCGACGAGCAGACACTCGGCCAGGCGGTGCTTGCGCATCACGCGCGTCGCGAGCTTGCGGCCCTCCTCGGTCAGCTCCAGGTGGCGGTCACTCGCCACGGCGACCAGACCGTCCCGCTCCATGCGGGCGACCGTCTGGCTCACCGTGGGGCCGCTCTGGTCGAGCCGCTCCGCGATCCGGGCACGCATCGGGACCACACCTTCCTCTTCCAGCTCCAGGATGGTGCGGAGATACATCTCCGTGGTGTCGATCAGTCCGGACATTCGTGCCCCTCGATGAGTCGTGCGCTGGCCCTGCACCAATTCTTGCGCATCGGGGCGACAACCGGGCGGCCCCCGCCCCGGAGCGGGAGAACTGAGGACACCGGGGCGGCGGAGGCAGTATTGACAGACCAATGGTCCAGACCGCACCGTGATCGGCGACCTCGACGAGAAGGAGCTTCCTCACATGGGCGAGAGCAAGCTGGCCGGACAGTTCTTCGACGCCGCGATCGGTCTGCTGCAGGAGGTGCGCGACGGGGACTCCGCCGAGATCGCCGCCGCGGGCGCGGCGGTCGCCGAGGCCGTCGCGAACGGCAACCGCCTCTTCGCGTTCGGTGCCGGGCACTCCTCGCTGCCCGCCCAGGACGTCGTCTACCGGGCCGGCGGGCTCGCCCTGATGAACCTGCTCGTCGTCCCCGGCGTCGTCGGCGTCGACGTCATGCCGGCGACGCTCGGCTCCGCCCTGGAGCGGGTCGACGGGCTCGCCGGGGCCGTCCTCGACTCCTCCCCCGCCTCCGCCGGAGACGTGCTCTTCATCATCTCCCTCTCCGGCCGCAACGCCCTGCCCGTCGAGATGGCCATGAACGCCCGCGCGCTGGGCCTCACCGTCATCGGCGTCACCTCGGTGGCGTACGCGACGGAGACGAAGTCGCGGCACGTCTCGGGGACGTACCTCAAGGACCACTGCGACATCGTCCTCGACTCCCGGATCGCGGTCGGCGACGCGGAACTCGCCCACGAGGGCATCGAGGCGCCGTTCGCCCCCGCCTCCACCGTCGTCACCAGCGCCCTCATGCAGGCGACGATGGCCGCCGCCGCCGAGGAGCTCGTCCGGCGCGGCATCGAACCGCCCCTGCTGCGCTCCGGGAACGTGGACGGCGGGCACGAGTGGAACGGCCGCGTGATGACCGAGTACGCGGACCGGATCTTCTACCGGCACTGACCCCCCGTACGGAGGTACGGGGGGTACGGGGGTACGGGGGTGTTCCGGCCGTCCGGTCCTCAGCCGAGCGGCGGTACGGGGGCGGGGCAGGGCCGGGATCAGCCGAGCGGCGGTACGTCCAGTGCCGCCGCCACACGGGCCGCGACCGTCTCCGCGTACAGCGCGTCCTGGCGGTCGAAGGCGCCCCGGGCGGCCGTCCGCAGGAAGGTGAGGACGCCGACGGTACGGCCCCGGGAGCGCAGGGCCGTGCACAGCGCGTGCGCGGTGTCCGACGGCCAGTGCCGGGCCGCCGCCCACTCCGCCGCGTCCCGCCCCGCGTCCACCCGCACCGAACCCGCCCGGTCCCACGCCTGGAGCGCCGGGTGATCGGTGCCGTAGCGCTGCGGGAAACCGCCCTCGAAGCCGCTGCCGAGGCCCTCCGCGTCCGGGGCGCCCGCCGGGGACGCCACCGCGCGCGTCAGCCGGCGGTCGCCCGCCACCCGGTCCACGAGGCCGTGGTCGGCGAAGCCGGCCAGCGCGAAGTCGAGGAGGACGGCCACCGCCTCCGCCGGATCCGCGTACTCGGCCGCCGCCACGCCCGCCCGGTGCAGCTGGCTCCACCGGAACCGGGTCCGGTCCGCCTCCCGGGCCGCGAGCCGCTCCGCCGTCACGTCCTGGAACAGCCAGGCCACGCCCAGCGGCGCCGGCTCCTCCGTCATCGGCGACGACAGCCGCACGAAGCCGCTGCGCCAGCAGCGCCGCCGCTCCCCCGCCCCCGCGCCGGACGTCGACGCGAGCGTCACCCACAGGTCCGCCGGGGCCGGCGGGGCGCCCTCCGCGAGAACGTGCTGGAGCGCGCCCTCCAGCTCCTCCACGCCCCGGGCGACGACATCGCCCAGGGGGCGGCCGAGCAGGGTCGTCCGGCCCGTGCCGATGGCGTTCGCCGCGTAGCCGTTGACGACCGCCGGGCGCAGGTCCGCGTCGATCAGGACGACGCCCCAGGGTGCGTCGTCGAAGAGGGCCTCGCTGAGCGCGATCGACCGCTCCAGGTCTATCTGCGCGTGCACCTCGCTGAAGGCGCAGTACACGCCGGCGGGCCGCCCGTCGGCGCCCCGTACCCCGGCGGACTGGCTGCGGACCAGGACCCGGCCGCCGTCCTTGCGGAGCAGCGCCAGCTCGTGCACCTGCCGTCCCGGGGTCCGCATCGCCCCCATGAGGCGGGCGAGCGTCTCCTCCGCGTCGGCGCTGCGCGCCGCCCAGCCGTCGAAGCCGCGCCGCCCGACGGCCTCCGCCGCCGGCCAGCCGAGGATCCGCTCGGCCTCGCGGTTCCAGTGCGTCACCGTCCCGTCCGCGTCCAGCGCGCACAGCGCCGCGTCCATCCCGTCGAGCAGCGCGGCGAGCAGGTCGCCGTCCTCGCTCGGCACGGATGCGGTGTCCCGCGTGGACCCCGTGAAGGCACTCACCTGGCACTCCCCCCGGTAACCCCCTGATGGGGGCCATTCAACTGGAACGTGACCCAGAACACACCCGGTTCGACGAAACGGATTCGGGGAGACAGGTCGGTTCAGGCCAGACCGACTCAGGTCGGGGAGACGAAGCCCGACTCGTAGGCGGCGATCACCGCCTGGGTACGGTCCCTGGCCCCGAGTTTCGCGAGGATGGCGCTCACATGGGACTTGACGGTCTCCGTGCCGACGATCAGCCGGCTCGCGATCTCCGCGTTGGAGAGCCCCCGGGCCATGAGGCGAAGAACGTCCTCCTCCCGGTCCGTCAGATTCGCCCGGACCAGGGCCTCGTGGGCCTCGTTCGCAGGACGTTCCTGGCCGTAGGCGGCGGCCAGTTCGCGGACGGCCGCCGGGAAGAGGAGAGATTCGCCCTCCGCGACCAGGCGGACCGCGTGGACGATCTCCACCGGGCGGGCCCGCTTCAGCAGGAAGCCGTCGGCACCGGCGCGCAGCGCCCCGTACACGTACTCGTCGTTCTCGAAGGTCGTCACCACGAGGATCTTGGGCGGGGAGTCGACCGTCCGCAGGACGGCCTGGGTGGCCTCGATGCCGTCCATCAGCGGCATGCGGACGTCCATCGCGACGATGTCGGGGCGCAGGCTGCGGACGAGGGGGACGACGGCGGCGCCGTCCGCGGCCTCGCCGACCACCTCGATGTCCGGCTGTGCCTCCAGGACGGCCCGCAGGCCGGCCCGCACGAGGGGTTCGTCGTCTACGAGGAGGACCTTGATCGTCATCCGGTCAGCCTAGGGGGTCTCGTGGAGCGGGTCAGCGGAGCGGGAGGACCACGGAGACCCGCCACTCGCCGTCCTTGACACCGGACTTGGCCTCGCCGCCGAGGAGCGCGGCGCGCTCGCGGATGCCGCGCAGACCGCTGCCGGAGCCGGGGACGGCGGGGGGTCTGCCCCCGGGCAGCGGGTTGGTGACCCGGAGGCGGAGGCGGCTGCGCTCCGCCTCCACGCGGACGTCGACGGGGACCTCGCCCGCGTGCCGCAACGCGTTCGTCAGGGCCTCCTGGAGCATGCGGTACGCCTCCCGGGAGACGGGTCCCGGGAGTTCCTCGACGGGCCCGGTGATCTCGGCCTCCACCAGGGCGCCGGACGAGCGGGCCGAGTCGAGGAGGCGGGCGGCCTCGTCGAGCCCGGGGCTGGCGCCGGCCGGGCGGCGGCCGGTCTCGCGGAGCAGCATCAGGACCCGCTCCAGGTCCTCCAGGGCCGCGCGGCCGGTCTCCTCGATGGTCGCGAGGGCCCGGTCGGTGAACTCGGGGTCCTTCGCCGCACGGGCGGCGCCCGCCTGAACCACGGCCAGAGTGAGGGCGTGGCCCAGCGAGTCGTGGAGCTCGCGGGCGATCCTGTTCCGCTCCAGGAGGCGCTCCGTCCGCTCCTCCAGGGCCGTCATGCGCTCCTTCACCGACGGGCCGAGGAGACGGAGGGCGACCCGGGTGTCGAAGCGGCCGCCCGCGACGATCACGGCGAGGAGGGCGAGCAGCGGCAGCGGCGCCAGGGCCACCGAGCCCACGCCCGGCGGCGGGGTCAGGGAACCGATCACCGGCTCCTCCACCGACGTGTCGAGCAGCGTCAGCGCGCACTGGATCAGCCAGATCGTCAACAGCCACGCCAGCAGGCCCGCCTCCATGCGGAAGACCATCCACAGCGCCGTCCTGCCCCGGTCCGCCCAGGAGGCGGACGGGGCCGCCGAGATGCCGGTGACCGCGCCCTCGGCGTGCGCCGTGCTCCGCTCCCTGGCGTGCTTGCCGGGGAAGAGCATCAGGCGTGCCTGCAGCCCCTCGGCGCGGCGGGCCGACGGTATGAGGGCGACGGCCGCGACGAGCGGGATCGGCAGCACGGCGACGGTCAGCCAGTCGCCGAGGGTCGGGGAGGACAGTCCGGGATAGATGAGTCCGGCGGCGAGCGGCACGATCGCGCCGATCACCAGATGCAGCCATCGCGTGTACGTGACCGCCCGGATCAGGGGACGCAGGAACATCCCGCCATCCTCGCAGCGGCGCACCGGCGGCGGCTCCCCCGCACGGGGGAGCCGGTCCCCTCGGGCAGGGGATGGCACGGAGGTGCCGGGCCGCGAGTCTTGAGCCATGACCAGCATCGACATCACGAACCTCACGAAGGAATACGGCGGCCGGCCTGCGGCGCGGGCCGTGGACGGGCTGACGTTCCGTGTCGAGCCCGGGCGCGTCACCGGCTTCCTCGGGCCCAACGGAGCGGGGAAGTCCACCACGATGCGGCTCGTCCTCGGCCTGGACCGGCCGACGTCGGGCACCGCCACCATCGGCGGCCGGCCGTACGCGACGCTCGACGAGCCGCTGCGGACGGTCGGCGCTCTCCTCGACGCGCAGGCCGCGCACCCGGGCAGGACCGGCCGCGACCACCTCCGCTTCCTCGCCGCGAGCAACGGCCTGCCGGCCCGCCGGGTCGACGAGGTACTGGAGGAGACGGGCCTGGCGCCGGCGGCCCGCCGTCGGATACGCGGCTACTCGCTGGGCATGCGGCAGCGGCTCGGGATAGCCGCGGCGCTCCTCGGCGACCCGGGGGTGCTGATGCTGGACGAGCCGGCCAACGGTCTCGACCCGGAGGGCATCGTCTGGATCCGCGAGCTGCTGCGTCGGCTGGCGGACGAGGGCCGCGCGATCCTGGTCTCCAGCCATCTGATGAACGAGACGGCGGCCTTCGCCGACCATCTGGTGGTGCTGGGCCGGGGGCGGCTCCTGGCGGACGTGCCGGTGCGGGAGTTCATCGACGCCCACAGCCACCCGCGGGTGCGGGTGCGGACGGGCGATCCGATACGGCTCCGGGCCACGCTGCTCGCACGGGGGTGGACGGTCGGGGAGACCGCCGACCGGGACGGCCGGTGGACGGTGGAGGGCGCCTCCGCCGAGGAGATCGGCGCGGTCACCGCCCGCGAGGGCATCCCCGTCTTCGAACTCGCCGACGAGCGCGCCTCGCTGGAGGAGGCGTATCTGGCCCTCACCTCGGACGCCGCCGAGTTCACCGCTCTCACCCCGCAGGAGGTCTGACGTGTCCGCGCTCTCCCCCACCGCCGTGCTCCACTCCGAGTGGATCAAGGTCCGGTCGCTGCGGTCGAGCTTCGGCTCGCTGCTCGCCGTCCTCGTCTCCGCGCTGGCCATCGCCCTGGCGGTCTTCCCGGCGATCGGGCAGCCGGAGGCGGAGACCGGTGAGATGGATCCGCTGTTCTGGATCTACTACCCGGTGAACTTCGTGCAGATCGCCGCGATCTCCTTCGGCGCCACCGCCGCCTCTTCCGAGTTCCTCAACGGCGCCGTGCGGAACTCCCTGACGGCCGTACCGCGGCGGCACCTCTTCTACGGGGCGAAGGTGGCGGTCGTGGGGTCGGCCGCGCTGGTCGTCGGTGTGGTGGCCGGGTTCGTCATGTTCTTCACGGCCAACGCGTTCCTCGGGAAGTACGCGATAGCCATCGGCGATCCGGGCGCCCTGCGGTCCTGCTTCGGCGCCGGGCTCTACCTCGCGCTGATCACGCTGTTCTCGATGGGGCTGACGTTCCTGCTGCGCAGCGCGGTGGCGGTGCTGAGCCTGCTGATCCCGTTCATCCTCATCGTGTCCTTCGTCATCGGCGGGGTCTCCGAGGGCGCCGCGACGTGGCTGCCGGACCGGGCCGGGCAGCAGATCCTCTTCCAGGAGCCGCCGGGGACGCTCGGCGCCTGGACGGGGCTGGGGGTGACCGCGCTGTGGACGGCGGCCGCGCTCCTCGCCGGCTGGTGGTCGCTGCGGCGGCGGGACGCCTGAGAACGCAGACGACCCGTGGGCCTCGGTCCCGTCCGCCTAGGTTCGGACGGGAGCCGGCCGGACTGACCGGCGGCCCACGGGTCGGGTGACTGCTGGGGTTTCGGCAGCTGGCCTGCCGAGGTGCACATCGTGCGACGGCAGGCCTTAGCCCGCAGTCACCTCACGAGTCCGAAAAGAAACCATTTTTTCGGATCACCTCCTTTCGCGTGTACCCACAGCCTACGAACGCCCCGGGAGGCTCACAAGCGATTTGTTCGGCTCGTTTCTCAGGCCATCGCGAGGCGGCCGGTGCGCTGGGCCCTGGCCTCGCCGAGCCTGAGCATGAGGGCGGCGGCGAGCAGGAGGACGGCGGAGAGGACGGCCAGGCCCGTGAGGGGCAGGGCCAGGTCGGTGAGGGTGCGGTGTTCCAGGAGGGCGCCGCGCAGGGCGTACAGGCTGCCGGTGAGGGGGAAGACCGCGCCGACGATCTGGACGGTCAGGGGCAGGGCGAAGTCGGGGAGCCGGACGCCGGCGACGAACCAGAGCGGCTCGTCGAGCAGCGTGTACAGGAACGCCGAGTCGCGCGAGAAGACGAGGAGGCTGTTGAGGAAGGCTCCCCAGGCGACGGCCGGGATCAGGAGGGCGAGGAGCACCACCCCGTACATCCACCACGAGGAGACCGCCAGGGCGCCGAAGCCGGTGAGTCCGGCGACGGTGAAGCAGGTGAGGAGCCAAGCGTTCTGGAGGAGCGCGCCGGCGCCGTTGGCGATCATCAGGACGAGGCGGTTGGCCGGGGAGAGGAAGAGCAGTTCGAGGGTTCCGGTGGCGCGTTCGTAGGAGAAGTGCCAGGCGGACTGGACGAGGGAGAAGAAGAAGGCGTAGGCGAGGGTGCCGGTCGCGAGGAAGGCGAGGAGGCGTTCGGGGTCGGCGGCGAGCGGCCAGTTCGCGGCGGCGGGCGAGGCGGTTGCGACGGGCCGCAGGGTGTAGTAGGTGGTGGCCAGCTGGAGCACCGGCCAGACCAGCATCGAGAAGACGACGAGGGGCTGTCCGAAGAGGCGGCGGTGCTGCTTGAGCGCTTCGGCGGCGAAGACCCGCCGCGCGTGCCGGAGTCCGGTCACACCGTCACCGCCTCGGAGGCCGGGGAGGCGGGCGGGGTGGCCGTGCCGTCGGCGAGGCGGAGGATGGCGTCCTCCAGGCTGGCCTCGGTGATCTCCAGGCCGCCGATGGAGCCGCCGGCCTCGACGAGGGCGGCGGCGAGCGGGCCCGCCATGTCGCCGGGGTGGCGCAGGACGATCGCCTCGGCGCCGTTGGGGAGGGGCTCGCGGGTGGCGCCGAAGCGGGTGGCGACGGCGGCGGTGTGGTCGCCGGGGTCGGTGACGGTGACCCGGACGGTGCGGTGGCTGCCGGTGGCGGTCTTCAGCTCGGCCGGGCTGCCCTGGGCGAGGTGCCGGCCGCCGGAGATCACGTACACGTGGCCGCAGAGTTCCTCGACCTCCGCGAGGTAGTGGGAGGTGAGGAGGACGCCGGTGC
Organism: Streptomyces sp. R302; assembly: GCF_012927245.1. GTDB lineage: Bacteria > Actinomycetota > Actinomycetes > Streptomycetales > Streptomycetaceae > Streptomyces. The sequence goes on along the minus strand of NZ_JABBGE010000003.1, from coordinate 262,896 downwards.
CGGCGGCGGCGAGTGCGGCGACGACGCGGCGCAGGTCGCGGGCGATGGGGGCGTCGAGGCCGAGGGTGGGTTCGTCGAGGAGGAGGTAGTCGGGGCTGTTGATCAGGCCGCGGGCGATGGCGAGGCGCTGGGTCATGCCGCGGGAGTAGCGCTCGACGGTGGTGTCGGCGGCGTCGGTGAGGCCGACCAGGTCGAGGAGTTCGTCGATGCGGGTGCGCAGTTCGGGGGTGGGGACGTCGTAGAGCCGGCCGAAGTAGCGGAGGTTCTCGCGGCCGGTCATCCGGGTGTAGACCATGCGCTCGCCGCCGGCGATGAGGTTGATCCGGCGGCGGACGGCGCGGGCGTCGGCGACGGTGTCGAGGCCGTCGACGCGGACGGTTCCCGAGGTGGGCCGGAGGAGGGTGGCGAGGATCTTGATGGTGGTGGTCTTGCCGGCGCCGTTGAGGCCGAGGAGGCCGGTGATGCGGCCGGGCGGGATGTCGAGGTCGAGGCCGTCGACGGCCCGCTTGGTGCCGCGGGGACCGAAGAGGCCCTTGTCGCGTACGGGGAAGTCCTTGCGGAGAGCGCGCACCTGGATGCCCGTCGTCGTTGCCGTCATCGTTCAGTAGGTCCTTTCGACGGCGCGGGCCTCGGCCCGCGGCAGGTACAGCAGGCCGAGCAGGAGGTAGGCGGCGGCGACCAGGACGCCGGTGCCGAGCCCGGGGAGGAGTTCGACGAGCGTCCGGCCGCCGGTGGTGGCGCCGTGCAGGACGTCGACGGCGGCGGTGGTGGGGAGGAGTTCGGCGCACCACTGGGCCCATGCGGGCAGGTAGGCGCGGGGGAAGGTGAAGCCGCCGAGGAGGCCGAGGACGGCGAAGACGGTGTTCTGCGAGATGTGGGCCTCGCCCGCGGCGATCATCAGGCCGCCGAGTCCGACGGAGCAGGCGAAGACGGCGGCGATGAGGAGGGCCGCACCGAGGAGCAGGCCGGCCGGGGAGGAGACGGGGATCGCGATCCCGAAGGCGGCGAGCACGAGGCCGAGGACGAGGAACTCGGCGAGGCTGCTGAGCACGGCGAAGGCGGTGAAGCCCGCGAGGTAGGGGAAGCGGCGGGCGGGTGCGATGAGCAGGGAGGCGAGGGTGCCCTCGCGCTGCTCGGTGATGAGCGCCTTGGCCGACCAGAGGATCAGCCGGACGGTGAACTGGAAGGCGATGACGCCGACGGCGAGGTAGGCGAGGTAGGCGGTGGTGCCGGTCCCCTCGGTGAAGTCGTCGGCGACGGTGCCGCCGCCGATGGCGCGGTAGCCGAGGACGCCCAGCGCGAGGGCGAGGGCCGCGGGCAGCACGGTGCCGACGGCGTACGTCCACGGATAGGCGCGGCGGGTCACCTGCCAGGTGCGCCACGCGGTGGCCCGGGCGACGGCCACGGACATCCCCCCAAATATGATCGAAGAACGAGTGAGTCTCTTTCGGGAACTCACTCTTGCCAAGAGAGTTTCTATCGGGAACTGACCATGTGGGGCAAGCCATGACGCAAGATGGGACCGACCGGACCCGAGGGAGACGAGAGAGATGGCGCGAGCCGTACCCGAGCGCGACACCGCCTGCGCCATCGCCCAGGCGGCCGTCGTCATCGGCGACTGGTGGAGCCTGCTGATCGTCCGCGAGACCGCGCGCGGCCGGCACCGCTTCGACGAGCTCCAGCGCGAGCTCGACATCTCCCGCAAGGTCCTCACCGAGCGGCTCGGCCACCTCGTCGACAGCGGAGTCCTAAAAAAAATCCCCTACCAGCAGGGCCCCGTCCGGCACGAGTACCGGCTCAGCGAGGCCGGCCGCGCCCTGCTGCCGGTCCTCGTCTCCATGCAGGACTGGGCCGACCGCTGGGTCCTCGGCGACGGCACCCTCACCGCCACCGCCGACGCGGACGGCGCCGAGGCGCTGCGCGTCCACACCCTGCCGGGCACCGCGCTGCCCCGGCTCACCCTCCCCGCGCACACCCTCCCCGCGCACACCGGCGGCGAGCTCGACCCGGTCGACCCGGACGCCGCCGCCACCGTCCTGTTCTGCTACCCCGCCACCGGACGGCCCAGCCCACTGCCCGAGGGCTGGAACGACATCCCCGGCACCGTCGGCTGCACGCTGGAGAACCGGCTGTTCCGGGAGGCGTACGGGGAGTTCACGGCGGCAGGAGTCGCCGTCCGCGGCGTCTCCACGCAGCGGACCGACGAGCAGCGGGCCTTCGCGGAGGCCGAGGAGATCCCCTTCCCGCTGCTCTCCGACACCGACACCCGGCTCGCCGCGGCGCTGCGGCTGCCGACCTTCCGGGCCGGGCAGCTGCTGCGGCTCAAGCGGCTGGTCCTGGTCGTGGACCGGGAGCGGACCGTACGGCACGTCCAGTTCCCGGTCACCGACATCCCGGCCGCCGTACGGACGGCGCTGGCGCTGGGCCGCGCGCTCGCGGAGACCGGGCGGTAGCGGCGGTCACGCCCGCCGGGCGGTCACGGCGCCAGGCGCTCCACCCGCCAGGAGCCGTCCTCGCGGACGTACCGCAGGCGGTCGTGGAGGCGGTTCTCGTGGCCCTGCCAGAACTCGACGGTCTCCGGGACGACCCGGAAGCCGCCCCACTCCGGCGGGACGGGGACCTGCTCGGAGTCGGGGTAGCGGGCGGCCAGCTCCTCGTACCGGGCGAGGAGCTCCTCGCGGGAGGCGATGACGGAGGACTGCTCGCTCGCCCAGGCGCCCAGCTGGGAGCCGTGCGGGCGGGTGCGGAAGTAGGCGGCGGTCTCGTCGCGGCCGGTGCGGGCGGCGCGGCCGGTGACGATGACCTGGCGGGCCAGCGGGTGCCAGGGGAAGAGCAGCGAGACGTACGGGTTGGCGGTCAGCTCGGCGCCCTTGCGGGAGCCGTAGTTGGTGAAGAAGACGAAGCCGGCGTCGTCGTAGTGCTTGAGCAGGACCGTCCGGGACGAGGGGCGCCCGTCGGGGGTCGCGGTCGAGACGACCATGGCGTTCGGCTCGTGGATCGCCGGGCTGGCGGCGGTCTCCTTGAACCAGGACGCGAACTGCCGGATCGGATCGGGGGCGAGATCGGCCGCGGTCAGTTCCTTGGTGCGGTACTGCTCGCGCATGTCGGCGGGGTCCAGGGCGTCGGTCACGGGGCCATCCTGCCGCAGCGCCCCAGTGTGCCCCGCACGGCGGGGCGTCAATCCTTCGTCGCCGGTTCGGCGCAGTGTGCCGGATGTCACGCTTCCCCGCATCATCGGAACCGTACAGACTCTTCGGCTGGACGACTGTTGAGTTTCTCCAGCCGCCGCCGTTCGGTTGATCGATCATCGATAGAAGGAGCCGCGTGATGTCCGAGTTCGTACCGGGCCTCGAAGGAGTCGTCGCGTTCGAGACCGAGATCGCCGAACCAGACAAGGAAGGCGGCGCGCTGCGCTACCGCGGGGTCGACATCGAGGACCTCGTCGGCCACGTCTCCTTCGGCAACGTGTGGGGCCTCCTCGTCGACGGCGCCTTCAACCCCGGCCTGCCGGCCGCCGAGCCCTTCCCGATCCCGGTCCACTCCGGCGACATCCGGGTCGACGTGCAGTCCGCGCTCGCCATGCTCGCGCCCGTCTGGGGCCTCAAGCCGCTCCTCGACATCTCCGCCGAGCAGGCCCGCGACGACCTCGCCCGCGCCGCCGTCATGGCCCTCTCCTACGTCGCCCAGTCCGCGCGCGGCCAGGGCCTCCCGATGGTCCCGCAGAGCGAGATCGACAAGGCCGAGTCCGTCGTCGAGCGGTTCATGATCCGCTGGCGCGGCGAGCCCGACCCGAAGCACGTCAAGGCCGTCGACGCGTACTGGACCTCGGCCGCCGAGCACGGCATGAACGCCTCCACCTTCACCGCCCGCGTCATCGCCTCCACCGGCGCCGACGTGGCCGCCGCCCTCTCCGGCGCCGTCGGCGCCATGTCCGGCCCGCTGCACGGCGGCGCGCCCTCCCGCGTCCTCGGCATGATCGAGGAGATCGAGCGGACCGGCGACGCGACGGCCTACGTCAAGCAGGCGCTCGACAACGGCGAGCGCCTGATGGGCTTCGGCCACCGCGTCTACCGCGCCGAGGACCCCCGGGCCCGGGTCCTCCGCCGCACCGCGAAGGAGCTGGACGCCCCGCGCTACGAGGTGGCCGCCGCGCTGGAGAAGGCCGCCCTGGAGGAGCTGCACAACCGCCGTCCGGACCGGATCCTCGCGACGAACGTCGAATTCTGGGCCGCGATCGTCCTCGACTTCGCCGAGGTCCCGGCGCACATGTTCACCTCGATGTTCAGCTGCGCCCGTACGGCCGGCTGGTCGGCGCACATCCTGGAGCAGAAGCGCACCGGCCGCCTGGTCCGGCCCTCGGCCCGCTACACGGGCCCGGGCCGCCGGGACCCGCGCGAGATCGAGGGCTACGCGGACATCGTGGGCTGAGGCTAGGCCGGAAGGTCCTGCCGGAGGAGGAGGTCCGCGTGGTGGCGCGCCGCGACCAGCGGGTGCGCGCGGACCTTCCCCTTCAGCTCGTTGCGGCCGTACTCGGCGAACATCGGGTTCGCCGGGTCGACCGTCACGCCCGGCGCGCGGTCCGCGTACGCGAAGTCGAGCGGGGCGATCCGGGCGTCGAGCCGCGGGTTGTAGAAGAACGGCACGGAGAACCGTTCCGTCGCGCCGGGCGGGGAGACGACCCGGTGGTTGGTGGCGATCAGATAGCCGTTCGTCGCGACTTCGAGGAGTTCACCGAGGTTGACGACGAAAGCACCGGGCAGCGGCGGCACGTCGTGGAACCGCCCGTCCTCCCGCTGCACCTGCAGCCCGCCGACCTGGTCCTGGAGCAGCAGGGTCAGGAACCCGTAGTCCTTGTGGGCGCCGACGCCCTGGTCGTCGCCGTCACCGCTGCTGCCCGGGTAGCGCACCAGCTTGAGGTGCGGGTGGGCGCGGGGCCCGAAGATGTCGGCGTAGAAGTCCTCGCGCGCGCCGATCGAGGCGAGCAGCTCGCGCAGCAGCTTCTCGGCGACGCCGCTGAGCCGGTCGATCCAGTGCAGCGCGGCCGTACGCAGCTCGGGCAGGGCCTCGGGCCACTGGTTGGGGCCCTCCAGCCACCAGTACGGCGGCTCCCACGGCGCGGGCGCGCGGGCGGGGCGCTCGGCGCCGATGTCGAGCTGGTCGCGCCAGTCGCGGGCGCCCTGGGTGCGTTCGTCGCCGACGCGGGTGTAGCCGCGGAAGTGCGGCGAGTTCAGGTTGTCGATCGCGCGCCGGTCCGTCTCCGGGAGGGCGAAGAAGGCGTGCATGGCGTCGGTGAGCGCCCGGGTCTCCGCCTCGGTCACGCCGTGCCCGACCAGCTGGAAGAAGCCCACGTCATGGGCGGCGGAGTGCAGCTGGGCGTGGAGCAGCCGGCGGGCGTCGGGGCCGCGGTCGGCGGCGGAGAGGTCGACGATCGGGAGCTGCGAGGCGTACGAGACGCTGGGGGTGGGGGCGGGGGTGGGGGTACGGGTGGCGCTGAGGGTCATGGGTGCGTCCGCGGGTGTACGGGTCCCGGGGCGGCCGCCGGGGTGGGGCGGGGGCCACGGGTGCCGGTCGACAGGGTCGGATGGGGGACCCCGTGGGGCGGGGTCAGGCGGCGCGACAGGCCATGCTCGTGACGCGGACGAAGTCCACGTGGCGACGGCGAACGAGCAACAGCATGCGACCAGCGTACTGCGCGCCTCGCCGTCCCCCTGTGGCCCGCACCACACGCCCCCGCGATGCGGCCGCGCCCCCGCCGTTCCCTTGCGGACCTACATTCCGCCAGGACGGTGCCCACCCACCACCACCGTTCCGTTGCGGACCTACGTTCCGCCAGGGCGGTGCCCACCCGCCGCCGTTCCGTTGTGGGCATACGTTCCGCTAGGGCGGAACGGGTGGGCACAACGGAACGGCACCGTTAGCGGGTGCTTCCGCTTCTGCGCCTGGACCCGCACCGGATGTGCGCCGCATACGGGGTGCGGGTTCAGGCCCGGAAAGCCGAGGCGCGGCAGGGGGCGCCGTCCCTGTGCCCACCCGTCCCGCCCTTGCGGGACGTATGCCCACAGGAACGGCGGGCGCGCAGCCCGCACCGGAGGCGGGTCCCGCGCCGGGTCTGCGGGTGGGCACCGCCCTAGCAGGACGTAGGGACGCCGGGCGCGCAGCCCGCACCAGCGCCAGGCCCCAAGCCGGGCCTGCGGGTGGTGCGGGACCGCCCCAGCGGAACTCATGCCCACAGGGGCGCCGGGCGCGGCCCCGCACCACCACAGGGGCGGCGGGCGCGGGTCGCCCGCAAGGGGGTGCGGCGGACGCACCGCCCGCTCCAGGGCAGGGTCCCGAGCCGGGTCCGGGGGTGGGGGCCGCCCTGGCGGGTGCGCTCTGCCGCCACGGGCGCACCGCCCGTACCGGGGCCGGGTCCCGCGCCGGGGCTGCGGGTGGGCACCGCCCGGGCGAGTGCGTTCTGCCGCGCGGGCGCACCGCCCGCTCCAGGGCCGGGTCCCGAGCCGGGTCTGCGGGTGGGCACCGCCCTGGCGGGTGCGCTCTGCCGCCACGGGCGCACCGCCCGCAACAGCCCTAGGCCCCGAGCCGGGTCCGCGGGTGGGCACCGCCCGGGCGGGTGCGTTCTGCCGCGCGGGCGCATCGCCCGCTCCAGGGCCGGGTCCCGAGCCGGGTCCGCGGGTGGGGGCACCGCCCTGGCGGGTGCGCTCTGTCGCCACGGGGGCGCCGCACGTGCCGAGAGGGGGAGGGCGCTGGGGCCTGGGGGTGGGGGGTGTGGCTTGTGTCACATGTCGAGGTGGGGGGTGGAGGGTGTTCAGGGGGGTGGTGGGTGCGTAAGGATCGGCGCCTGCGTGTCACGCGCATGCCAATCGTCTCGTTGTCGCGCCCGCGCGCAGGAGGATGTCCCGATGTCCATGACCGCCCGCCGTACCCCTCGCCGTACCCCCCGCCGCCTCCTCGCCGCCGCCCTCGCCGTCGGCGCGCTCGCCGCCGCCTCGCCCGGGGCCACCGCCGCGTCCGCGCCGCAGGGGCGGGTCTTCATGGTCAACCCCGTGCAGGCCACCGGCGACCAGGGCCTCACCGACCACAAGGACGCCGTCGGCGACGTCCCCGCCTCCGCCTACGCGCTCGCGACCCTCCGGAACCTCGACGCGAGCGGCGGGCTCTCCGGGAAGTGGGTCAGCGTCCGGTCCGAGACCGGCAAGCCCGCGACGGTCGCGGACGCCGCCTCGTACGACCGCTCCGACGACGGGTTCGAGCAGGTCATGGCGTACTTCTGGATCAACGAGGGCCAGGAGTACCTGCAGAGCCTCGGCTTCGGGACCGAGCTGCCCGGCGCCAACGACCGCGTCCAGCCCGTCCGCCTCAACCAGTGGGGCGCCGACAACTCCTTCTTCACCGACAAGAAGGCCGAGATCCGCTTCGGCAAGGGCGGCGTCGACGACGCCGAGGACGCGGAGGTGATCCTCCACGAGTACGGCCACGCCGTGCACCACGCCCAGGTCCCCGGCTTCGGCACCTCCGCCGAGGCCGGCGCGATCGGCGAGGCCTTCGGCGACTACCTCGCCGTCGCCGTCGGCAACCACGCCGTCCAGAAGTACGGCTGGCCCATGAAGGCCGAGGAGGCCTGCGTCGCCGACTGGGACGCCACCGGCTACTCCGCCGCCCCGCACTGCCTGCGCCGCCTCGACGGCACCAAGACCTACGCCGACCGCGAGGGCGAGGTCCACGCCGACGGCGAGATCTGGTCCCGCGCCCTCTTCGACATCCGCAAGGCCCTCGGCGCCCGCACCGCCGACCGGATCATCGTGAACGCGCAGTTCGGCTTCGCCCCCGACACCTCCTTCGAGGCCGCGGCCCGGACCACCGTCGAGACCGCCCGGCGGATGTACGGCGCCGACGCGGAGGCCGCCGTCCGCGACGCCTTCCGGGCGCGGGAGATCCCCGGCGTCTGACCCCCGGCCGGTCGATACGGACCGGCCCTGCCTAGGGCCGGTCCGCCAGCGCCTCGTCGATCAGCCGGGACCACTGGGCCACCACCCGGTCCCGGCGGGTCGTGTCGTCCGTGAGGAGGGTCGCGAGGCCCAGGCCCCGGGCCATGTCCAGGAGGCCCTGGACGGTCTCGCGGACGCCGGGGCGCGACTCGTCGGCGCCGAGCAGCTCGACGGCGATCCGGTGGGACTCGCGGCCCACCCGCGCCTCCAGTTCGGTGACGCGGGCGCGGAGCTGCTCCTCGTTCGAGGCCGCCACCCACAGGTGGAGGGCGGCCCGGAACAGCGGGCCGGTGTAGAGGCCGACGAGCGCGGCGACGGTCTGCGCCCGGTCGTCCGTCGGCAGCGCCCGCAGCGCCTGCGACCGCTCCTCCGCGACGTACTCGACCGCCGCCGTGAACAGGTCCTCGCGGGTCGGGAAGTGGTGCTGGGCGGCGCCCCGCGACACCCCGGCCCGCTCGGCGACGACCGCCACGGTGGAGCCCGCCCAGCCGCGCTCGGCCAGGCAGGCCACGGCGGCCTCCAGGAGCCGCTGCCGGGTGACGCGGCTCCTGTCCTGCTTGGGTGCGGTCACAGCCGCCATTCGGGGTCCCGTCGTTCGAGGAAGGCCGTCATGCCCTCGCGCGCCTCGGCGGAGGCGAAGAGCGTCGCCGATCGCTGCACCAGCTCCTCCGCGTCGCGCTCGAAGGCCTCCAGGACTCTAGCGGTGACCAGCCGTTTCGACTCCCGCAACCCCTGCGGCGAGCCTGCCCGCAACCCGTCCAGGATCGCCCCGAGCTCCTCCTCCCCGGCCGTGACCAGGCCCATCGCCCGCGCCTCCGGGACGCCGAACCGCTCGCCCGTCAGGTAGTGGCGGGCCGCCGCGCGGGGCTCCAGCCTCGGCAGCAGGGTCAGCGAGATCACCGCCGGCGCCACCCCGATCCGCACCTCCGTGAGCGCGAAGTCCGCCCCCTCCCCCGCCACCACGATGTCGCAGGCGCCGAGCAGCCCGAGGCCGCCCGCGCGGGCCCGGCCGCCGGCCGTGACGTGCCCGACGACCGGCTTCGGCAGCTCCACCACCTGCCGGAGCAGGTCCACGAAGGCGTACGGGCTCGGCGGCGCCTTCAGGTCCGCGCCCGCGCTGAACGTGGAGCCCGTGTGCGTGAGCACCACCGCCCGCACGGCCGGGTCCTTCCCGGCCGCCGCGAGCGCCTCGGCGAGCTCGCTGACGAGCGCGGCCGAGAGGGCGTTGCGGGTGCCCGGGGAGTCGAGGGCGAGAGTGGTGACGCCCCGCTCCTCGGTGACGGCGATCAGGGTCATACGGGGTCCCTCGTCTCTCTCTCGGCTCGCAGTTCGCGGCGCAGGATCTTGCCCGAGGCCGCCCGGGGCACGGCGTCGACGAACTCGACGGCCCTGACCCGCTTGTACGGGGCGACCCGCGCGGCCACGTGCGTCATGACGTCCTCGGCGGTCAGCCCGGCCGCGTCCGGCTGCCGCACCACGAACGCCTTCGGGATCTCCGTCCCCTCCGCGTCCGTCACCCCGATCACGGCCGCGTCGGCGACCCCCTCGTGGGTGAGGAGGAGCGCCTCCAGCTCGGCGGGGGCGACCTGGAAGCCCTTGTACTTGATCAGTTCCTTGACCCGGTCGACGACGTACAGCCAGCCGTCCGCGTCGACCCGCCCGATGTCGCCGGTGTGCACCCAGCCGTCGGCGTCGATCATCTCCGCGGTGGCCTCCGGCCGCCCCAGGTACCCCTTCATCACCTGCGGCCCCCGGATGGCGATCTCGCCCTCCTCCCCCGGCGCCGCGTCCTTCGACGGGTCGCCGAGGGAGAGGATCCGCATCTCGGTCGACGGCAGCAGCCTGCCGACGGTGCCGGGCGGCGGGTGCTCGGCGCTCAGCGGCGTGACGTGCGTGCCCGGAGACAGCTCGGTCATGCCGTACGCCTGCCGCACCGGCGGCAGCCCGAGCCGCGCCGAACACGCCGCCGCGAGCGCCGCGTCGAGCGGGGCGGCGGCGCTGACGATGTACTCCAGGGAGGACAGGTCGTACGCGGCGACCGCCGGGTGCTTGGCGAGCGCGAGGACGATCGGCGGAGCCACGTACAGGCCGTTGATGCGGTGCTTCTGGATCGCGCCGAGGAAGGTGTCGAGCTCGAAGCGCGGCAGCACGACGACGGTGGCGCCCTGCCGCAGCGGCGCGTTCATCAGAGCCGTGAGGCCGTAGATGTGGAAGAAGGGGAGCACCGCGAGGATCCGGTCGCCGGGGCCCATCGGTATGAACGGTTCCAGCTGCGCCAGGTTCGTCGCGATGGAGGCGTGGGTGAGCATCACGCCCTTGGGGACGCCGGTGGTGCCGGAGGAGTACGGGAGGGCGGCGACGTCCACCTCCGGGTCGACGGCGACCTCCGGCTCGGGCGCGGTGGAGGCGAGGAAGGACTGGAGCGACCGCACCCCCTCGCCCTCCGGGGCCGCGTCGCAGACGAAGATCTCCTCGACGCCGCCCGCGAGTCCGGCGGCGGCTCGGGCGGCCGGCAGGAGCGGCGAGACGGTGACGATCCAGCGGGCCGCCGAGTCCCGCAGCTGCTTGGCGAACTCCTCGGGGGTGGCGAGCGGGTGGATCGTGGTGACGGAGGCGCCGGCGCGGGTGGCGGCGTAGAACGCGATCGGGAACAGCACGGTGTTGGGGCTGTGCAGGGCGAGGACGTCGCCCTTCCGCACCCCGGCCTCGGCGAGCCCGGCGGCGACCCGCCGGTGGAAGGCGTCCACCTGCGCGTACGACAGGGTCAGTTCACCGGTCCCGTCGACCAGCGCGGGCGCGTCCCCGTACGCGGCGGCCCGGCCCAGGACGGCGTCGTGGATGGGGAGGGACAGGGCGGGAACGGGCTCGTACTCGCTGTGGAACACCATGCGTGGCCCCCTGGAGAGGTGGGTGGAAGGTGGTCGCCAGGATCGCTGCTACGGGTACCGCTCGGGGAGACCCCGTCGGTACCTGGGGAGACCTTGGCAGCCCCCCGTAGAACAATCAAGCACGCGTGCTTGGTTTATCCGCGGTCGGGGCGCCGCCGGTCGCCGCCCTCAGCTCCACCGGCCGCGTGTCGTGGACCCGCTTCAGCGCCGCGCTCAGCGCGAACGGCGTGCGGTAGCCGACCTGGCGGGCGATGGACGCGACCGTCGCGTCGGTACGGGCGAGGAGGTCGGCCGCCAGCGTCAGCCGCCACTCCGTGAGGTACGCCATCGGCGGCCGGCCCACGAGCGCCGTGAAGCGGCGGGCGAGCGTCGCACGCGAGACCCCGGCCTCCGCCGCCAGCGCGTCCACCGTCCACGCGCGCTCCGGACGCGCGTGGATCAGCCGGAGCGCCCGGCCCGCCACCGGGTCGCCCAGCGCCCGGTACCAGCCCGGCGGACAGGCCTCGGGGCGGGCGAACCACTCACGGAGCGTGGACAGCAGGAGCAGGTCCAGCAGCCGGTCCAGGACGGCCTGTTGGCCCGGGGCGTCCCGGCCGGTCTCGACGGCGGCCAGCTCCAGGACCGGGTCGGGCGCGTCGTGCGGGACGAGGAGCGTACGCGGCAGGCCGCCGAGCAGCCGCTCCGAGACCCGCCCCGTCGCCTGGTAGGAGGCGGTGAGCAGGACGGTGGGCCCGTCCTCGCTGTTGCCGCAGGTGCGCAGGCCCAGGATGACGTCCTCGCCGATGTCGCAGCCGTCGGCCGTCGTGCAGCGGTCCGGGTGGACGACGAAGAGCGGCGGGGTCGCGGCGGCCGGATCGTCCGTGATCGAGAACGGCTCGGGCCCCGTCACCACCGCCACGTCCCCGGGCCCGAGCCGCACCGGCACCGCGCCACCCGCCCCGCCGTACCGGTTCTCCGACCCGTACCGACGCTCCTCCCCGGTCGTGCCCTCCGGCACGATCCAGCCCTCCCCCCGCAGCAGCGTCACCAGGGTCAGCGCCCCCTGGTCGGCGAAGCGCACGGCCCACGGCGGCTCCAGCAGGTTCCGTCCGAACACGGCGCCGCAGGAGCGCACTTCCTGGAGGAGGCTCGTCAGCGGATCCATGCCGTCGAGTCTAGGGAGGGAGCCCGCCGCCACCGCCCCGCGTGAGACGGACGCGTATCCCCCTGCGCTCCTGGGCCATTCCGACGCTCACCCGCCCCGGTTTGACTGGGCCCATGACCAGCAACGACCTCACCGAGCCCGCCACCACCAAGCCCTTTCTGATCCTCGGCGGCACCGGCAAGACCGGCCGCCGCGTCGTCTCCCGCCTCCGCCACCGCGGCCACTCCGTCCGCGTCGCCTCCCGCAAGGGCCCCGCCCGTTTCGACTGGCACGACCGGAACACCTGGGAGCCCGTCCTCGACGGCGTCGGCGCCGCCTATCTCGTCGACTCGATGACGGCCGACGCCGGAGAGCTCATGCGGGAGTTCGCGAAGCTGGCGGCGGACCGGGGCGTCGAACGGCTCGTGCTGCTCTCGCACCGCGAGTGGGTCGTGCCCGACGGCGAGGAGAAGCTGCCGTGCGAGCGGGCCGTGCGCGAGTCCGGGGCCCCCTGGACGCTGCTCAAGCCGGCCTGGTTCGCGCAGAACTTCAGCGAGGACGCCTTCTTCCGCGGCCAGATCCTCGACGGCGAGGTGGCGTGGGCGGCCGGGCACGGCGTCGAACCGTACGTCGACGCGGACGACATCGCCGACGTGGCGGTGGCCGCCCTCACCGAGGACGGCCACGCCGGCGCGGAGTACGCCCTCACCGGCCCGCGCCTCCTCGACCTGGACCAGGTGGCGGAGGAGCTGGCCCGCGCGACCGGCCGGCCGATCGGCTACCGGGCCGTCTCCCCCGACGAGTTCGCGGTCCGCGCCGGCCGGGCGGGCGTGCCGGAGGACTTCACCGCGCTCCTGAACCTGCTCTTCGAGTGGATCGCCGACAGCCGCTTCGGGGAGCTCGCGGACGGCGTCCAGCGGGCGCTCGGCCGCGAGCCCCGGGACTTCGCGGAGTACGTCAGGTCCACGGCCGAGACGGGGGTCTGGACCCCCTGACCACCCCGGTTCGGATCATTCGGATCACTCGGGTCACTCGGGTCACTCGCAGGCGATGCCGTCGCCGTCGCGGTCGAGGTGGCTGCCGTAGCCCGGGTCGCCCCGGCGGATCGGGTCGGCGCCCGCGGCCCGTACGGCGGTGCAGTTCGCGTAGTACGGCTCCGGCTCGGGCTCGGCCGTCTCCGGGGGCTGGGTCACCTGCGTGGGCTTCGGCTTCGGGGCCTGGGTGGTCGGCTTGGGAGCCTGCGTGGTGGGCTTCGGGGCCTGCGTCGTGGGCTCCGGGGTGGGCTCCGGGGCCTCCGTCGTCGGCGCCTCGGTCGTCGGCTCCGGCGTGGGCGTCTCCGTCGTCGGCTCCACCGAAGCCGAATCCGACGGGGTCGGAGTCTGCGTGGGTGTCGGCGTGGGCGTGGGCGTCGGCGTGACGGTCACCGTCACCGTGACCGTCACCGCCGGCTTCGGGTCGTCCGTTCCCTCCTCCTTCGGCGGGTCCATGGTCAGCGCCACGACGAACCACAGGGCGGACGCGATCGTCGACACGATCTTCGCCCTGCTCGTCCACGGCGAGAGCCAGACCAGGGCTATGCCCGCCGGCGGGAAGACGACGAGCAGGGTGATGATCAGCGCCGGGTGCTGCCACCAGCGTCTGGGCGGCTGCCACGCCGGAGCGGGCTGGTACGGATTCTGCTGCGGGTACACGCGCGGCTCCAAGGGCCTGACGGGAACGACGGCACCGAGCGGAGTGCCGTCGGGCCCGGATCGTACACAGGACCTTCACAACCGGGGGGCACTATCCGAAGATCGGCCCCCTGGTCGGAACCACTGACCGGAACCAGTGACCGGAACCGCTGACCGGAACCGCTGACCGGCTCAGTACGACTTGGGCAGCCCCAGCGTGTGGGCGGACACGTAGTTCAGGATCATCTCCCGGCTGACCGGGGCGATCCGCGCCACCCGGGAGGCCGTGACCAGCCGGGCGAGGCCGAACTCCTTGGTGAGGCCGTTGCCGCCGAGGGTGTGCACGGCGGTGTCGACGGCCTTCACGCACGCCTCGGCCGCCGCGTACTTCGCCATGTTGGCGGCCTCGCCCGCGCCGAGGTCGTCGCCCGCGTCGTACAGCCGCGCCGCCTTCTGCATCATCAGGCGGGCGAGTTCGAGCTCGATGTGGGCCTGCGCGAGGGGGTGGGCGATGGCCTGGTGGGCGCCGATCGGCGACTTCCAGACCTTCCGCTCCTTCGCGTAGCCGACGGCCCGTTCGAGGGCGTACCGGCCCATGCCGATCGCGAACGCGGCCGTCATGATCCGCTCCGGGTTGAGCCCGGCGAAGAGCTGGAGCAGCCCCGCGTCCTCGTCGCCCACCAGCGCGTCGGCCGGCAGGTGCACGTCGTCGAGGGTGAGCTCGAACTGCTTCTCGTCCGCGTCGAGTTCCATCTCGATGTGGCGGCGACCGAAGCCGGGCGTGTCGCGCGGCACGATGAAGAGGCACGCCTTGAGGTTGCCGGTGCGGGCGTCCGACGTGCGGCCGACGATCAGGGTCGCGTCGGCTATGTCGACGCCCGACACGAAGACCTTGCGGCCGTTGAGGACCCAGCCGTCCTCGGTGCGGGTCGCGGTGGTCGTGATGCGGTGGGAGTTGGAGCCGGCGTCGGGCTCGGTGATGCCGAAGGCCATCGTCCTCGACCCGTCGGCGAGCCCCGGCAGCCAGGCCTCCTTCTGTCCGTCCGTGCCGAAGCGGGAGATGACCGTGCCGCAGATCGCGGGCGAGACGACCATCATCAGGAGCGGCGCACCGGCCGCGCCCGCCTCCTCCAGGACGATGGACAGCTCGGCCATGCCGCCGCCCCCGCCGCCGTACTCCTCCGGCAGGTTCACGCCCAGGTAGCCGAGCTTCCCGGCCTCCGCCCACAGGGCGGCCCGGTCGAAGCCGGGACCGTGGCGGCGGCCGAGCGCGGAGACGGCGGCGCGGAGCTCGGTGTGCTCCCGGGGCTCGATGTCGGTGCTCATACGGTCTGGTCCTCCTGTGCATCGGTCGGTACGTCTTCGGTCTGTACGACGGCGAGCAGGGCACCGACCTCGACCTGGCGGCCGGGGGCGGCGTGGAGCGCGGTGAGCGTGCCGGAGGCGGGAGCGGTGACGCGGTGCTCCATCTTCATGGCCTCCAGCCAGAGCAGCGGCTGCCCGGCCTCGACCCGGTCGCCGACGGCGAGGCCGTCCGCGAGCCGGACGACGGTGCCGGGCATCGGCGCGAGCAGCGACCCGGGGAGGGTCTGCTCGCGCGGGTCGGTGAAGCGGGGGCGGACGGTGAGCCGGTGGCGCCCGACGTGGACGGTTCCGTCCGCCTCGTACGCGGCCACCTCGAAGTCCCTTACGACGCCCGCCACTTCGAGCCGTACGCGGTCGGGCGCCGCGCTCACGACCCGTACCCCCTCGGGGGCGAGCACCTCGAACCCGCCGCCCCGGACGGCCCGGTACCGGACCTCGATACCGCCCCCGACGCCGCCCTCGTACGTCCGGACCTCGTCCTGCGACCGGACGTTCCGCCAACCCCCGCCGAACCGGCCGGAGTTGCGGGAGGCGGCGGCCAGCGCGGCGGCGACGGCCGCGTACGCCGCCCCGCCCTCGTCGGGACGGGTGAGCGCCTCCAGGTTCCGCTCGTAGAAGCCGGTGCCGAGCCGGCCCTCGTCCTGGAACTCCTCGTGCCGCAGCGAGGCGAGGAGGAGGTCCCGGTTGGTGGCGGGACCGTGGATCACGGCCCGCTCCAGGGCGCCCGCGAGCTTGCGGACGGCCTCGGCGCGGGTCGGCGCGTGGGCGACGACCTTCGCGAGCATGGCGTCGTAATGCACGGGGATCGTGTCCCCGGAGGCGTACCCGGTGTCGGTACGCACGCCACCTCCTCCCGGCATCGCACCCGGCACCGCACCCCCTCCCGGCATCCCACCCCCTCCCGGCACCGCGAACGCGTGCAGCCGCCCCGTCTGCGGCGCCCACCCCGCCGCCGGGTCCTCCGCGTACAGCCGGGCCTCGACGGCGTGGCCCCGGGCGGCGGGCGGCTCGGGCTGCAGCGGGCGGCCCTCGGCGACGGCGAGCTGGAGGGCGACGAGGTCGACGCCGTGGACGGCCTCGGTCACCGGGTGCTCGACCTGGAGGCGGGTGTTCATCTCCAGGAAGTGCGCCCGCCCGCCCGCGACCAGGAACTCCACCGTGCCCGCGCCCGCGTACCCGACGGCCTTGGAGGCCGCCACCGAGGCCGCGTACAGCTCCTCGACGAGCGCGGCGGGCAGGCCGGGCGCCGGGGACTCCTCGATCACCTTCTGGTGGCGTCGCTGCAGCGAGCAGTCGCGGGTGCCGAGCGCCCACACGGTGCCGTGCGCGTCGGCGAGGATCTGCACCTCGACGTGGCGCCCGTCCTCCACGTACGGCTCGACGAACACCTCCCCGTCCCCGAAGGCGCTCTCCGCCTCGGCCGAGGCGGCCTTCAACTCACCCTCCAGTGCGCTCAGTTCGCGAACGACGCGCATGCCGCGCCCGCCGCCGCCCGCCGCCGCCTTCACCAGGACGGGCAGTTCGGCGGCGGTGACGGCCGCCGGGTCGAGCGGCGCGATGCCGAGGAGTTCCTTGGCACGGGTCTTCGACGCCATCGCCTCGATGGCCTCCGGCGGCGGACCGATCCACCGCAGCCCGGCCTCCGTCACGGCCCGGGCGAAGCCGGCGTTCTCGGAGAGGAAGCCGTAGCCGGGGTGGACGGCGTCCGCGCCCGCCGCGAGCGCCGCCGCCACGATCAGGTCGCCGCGCAGATACGTCTCCGAGGGCGCCGCCCCCGGCAGCCGTACCGCCGCGTCCGCCTCCCGCACGTGCAGGGCGTCCGCGTCGGCGTCGGAGTACACGGCGACGGTCGCGATGCCCAGCTCGCGGCAGGTGCGGAAGACGCGGCAGGCGATCTCGCCACGGTTGGCGACCAGGACGGTCGAAATCATCTGGGGCCTCACATTCGGAAGACGCCGAAGCCGCCGCGCGCGCCCTCGACCGGTGCCGTGTGGATCGCGGACAGGCACAGCCCGAGGACCGTGCGGGTGTCGCGGGGGTCGATGACCCCGTCGTCGTAGAGCAGGCCGGAGAGGAAGTGCGGCAGCGACTCGGACTCGATCTGCGCCTCGACCATGGCCCGCAGCCCCGCGTCGGCCTCGTCGTCGTACGCCTGCCCCTTCGCCGCCGCCGACGCCCGCGCCACGATCGACAGCACGCCCGCGAGCTGCTGCGGCCCCATGACGGCGGACTTGGCACTCGGCCAGGCGAACAGGAACCGGGGGTCGTACGCCCGCCCGCACATGCCGTAGTGACCGGCGCCGTAGCTCGCCCCCATGAGGACGGACAGGTGGGGCACGCGGGAGTTCGACACCGCGTTGATCATCATCGCGCCGTGCTTGATGATGCCGCCCTGCTCGTACTCCTTGCCGACCATGTAGCCGGTGGTGTTGTGCAGGAAGAGCAGCGGGATGTCCCGCTGGTTCGCCAGCTGGATGAACTGCGCGGCCTTCTGCGACTCGGCGCTGAACAGCACCCCCTGCGCGTTCGCGAGGATCCCCACCGGATAGCCGTGCAGCCGCGCCCAGCCGGTGGTGAGACTGGCCCCGTACAACGGCTTGAACTCGTCGAAGTCCGAGCCGTCGACGAGCCGGGCGATCACCTCGCGCGGGTCGAACGGCGTCCGCAGGTCACCGGGGACGATCCCGAGCAGCTCCTCCGGGTCGTACTTCGGCGGCTCGGCCGGGCCCGGGTCCGCGTGGTGCTTGCGGTGGTTGAGGCGGGCGACGATCCGGCGGGCCTGCCGGATCGCGTCGGCCTCGTCGACGGCGTAGTGGTCGGCGAGCCCCGAGACGCGGGCGTGCATCGCCGCGCCGCCGAGGGACTCGTCGTCGCTCTCCTCGCCGGTCGCCATCTTCACCAGCGGCGGCCCGCCGAGGAAGACCTTCGACCGCTCCTCGATCATCACCGTGTGGTCGGACATGCCGGGCACGTACGCCCCGCCGGCCGTCGAGTTCCCGAAGACGACCGCGACCGTCGGGATCCCGGCGGCGGAGAGCCGGGTGAGGTCGCGGAAGAGCGCCCCGCCCGGGATGAAGATCTCCTTCTGGGAGGGCAGGTCGGCGCCGCCGGACTCGACGAGCGAGATCACCGGCAGCCGGTTGGCGTACGCGATCTCGTTGGCCCGCAGCGCCTTCTTCAGCGTCCACGGGTTGGAGGCGCCGCCGCGCACGGTCGGGTCGTTGGCGGTGATCAGGCACTCGACGCCCTCCACGACCCCGATGCCGGTGACCAGGGACGCCCCCACGGGATACGAGCTGCCCCAGGCGGCGAGCGGCGACAGCTCCAGGAACGGCGAGTCGGGGTCGACCAGGAGCTCGATCCGCTCCCGGGCGAGCAGCTTGCCGCGCTCGCGGTGCCGGGCGGTGTACTTCTCGCCGCCACCGGCGAGCGCCTTGGCGTGCTCGGCGTCGAGCGCGGCGAGCTTCTCCAGCATCGCGGCGCGGTGGTCGGCGTAGTCGGTTCCGCCGGTGTCGAGGGCGGAGGCGAGGACGGTCACGCGGGTCCCTCCGGAAGGTCGGGGCGATGGGGGCCATCGGTACGGCCGGGGTGGTCGGCGCCATCGGAACGGCCGGCGGCGTCGGTGCCATCGGAACGGCCGGGGTCGTCGGTGCCATCGGTACGGCCGGCGGCCGGCAGGAGCTCCTCCGGTACGTCGACGTGCCGGGAGCGGAGCCATTCACCGAGGGCCTTGGCCTGGGGGTCGAAACGGGCCTGGGAGGCGACGCCCTCGCCGAGGATCCCGGCGACGGTGAAGTTCACCGCCCGCAGGTTGGGCAGCACATGCCGGGTCACGCCCAACTCGGCGGTTTCCGGCAGCAGTTCACGGAACCGCTCCACGGTGAGCGTGTGCGCGAGCCACCGCCACTCCGCCTCCGTCCGCACCCACACCCCCACGTTCGCGTCCCCGCCCTTGTCCCCGCTGCGGGCCCCCGCGATCCGCCCGAGGGGCGCGCGCACCGTCGGCCCCGGCGGCAGCGGCTCGGGCAGGTCCGGCTCCGGTACGGGTTCCAGGGAGCGGGTCGCGGGCGGTACGGGCACGACGACGCGGGTCCCGTCGGGCAGCACCGCCGTGTGCGGCACGTCGGCGGCGGGCACGTACGCCGTCTCGAACACCCCGTAGGGGGCGCCCCTGCCCGGCGGCGCGGTCACGTGGAAGCCCGGGTAGCTGGCGAGGGCCAGCTCGATCGCCGCCCCCGTCAGGGTCCGCCCCACCTTCTCCGGGTCCGGGTCGCGGACGACGAGCCGCAGCAGCGCGCTCGCGGTCTCCTCCGTGCCGGCGTCCTCCCGGTCGGTGCGGGCGAGGTCCCAGCGGACGTCGGCGGGCGGGTCCTGCCCGAGGGCGTCGTGGACCTGCTCCCGGACGAGCGCGGCCTTCGCCGCCACGTCGAGTCCGGTGAGGACGAAGACGACCTCGTTGCGGTGGCCGCCGAGCCGGCAGCGCCCCACCTTGAGCGTCGCGGGCGGCGCCTCGCCCCGCACCCCGTCGATCCGCACCCGGTCCGGCCCGTCCGGCGTCAGCCGCACCGAGTCGAGCCGGGCGGTCACGTCGGGCCCGGCGTACCGGGCGCCGGAGGTCTCGTACAGCAGCTGCGCGGTGACGGTGCCGACGTCGACGACCCCGCCGGTGCCGGGATGCTTGGTGACGACCGCCGACCCGTCCTCGGCCACCTCGGCCAGCGGGAAGCCGGGCCGCAGCAGCAGTTTCGCCTCGTGCTCGCGGAAGAAGGCGTAGTTGCCGCCGGTGGCCTGCGTGCCGCACTCCAGGACGTGCCCGGCGACGACCGCCCCGGCGAGCCGGTCGTACTCCTCAAGGCCCCATCCGAACCACCACTGCGCGGGCCCGGTGACGAGCGCCGCGTCCGTCACCCGCCCGGTGACGACGACGTCCGCGCCGGCCGCCAGACTGGCCGCGATCCCCGCCCCGCCGAGATAGGCGTTGGCGGTCAGCACCCCCGCCTCCCCCGGCAGCCGATCGCCCTCCACGTGCGCGACGCGCGTCGGCAGCCCGAGCCGCCCGGCCAGGCCGCGCAGCGCCTCCGCGAGCCCCGCCGGGTTCAGCCCGCCGGCGTTGACGACGATCCGCGTGCCCCGGTCGTGGGCGAGCCCGAGGCCCTCCTCCATCTGCCGCAGGAAGGTCTTCGCGTACCCGGCGGAAGGATCCTTCAGCAGGTCACGGCCGAGGATCAGCATGGTCAGCTCGGCGAGGTAGTCCCCGGTGAGCACGTCGAGCCGGCCACCGGTCAGCATCTCGCGGACGGCACCGAACCGGTCGCCGTAGAACCCGGACGCGTTCCCGATCCTCAACACGCTCACGACGCCGCCCCCTTCGCACCACGCCCGCCCGTCTCCGCCTCCGGACCGCGCCCGTCCGTCTCCGCCTCCGGACGGCGCCCGTCCGTCTTCGCCTCGCGCCCCGGCCCCGCCGGGCCTGCGAAGGCCTGGGCGATGCCGAGCCAGTGCTCCGCGTCCGCCCCCTCCGCGCGCAGCCCCGTGTCGTCCCGGTGCACCCGCTGCGTGACGAGCAGGCAGAACTCGACCGCGTCCCCGCTCACCCGCTGGGCGGCGCCCTCGGGCCCGTACGCCCACGACTCCCCGCCAGGGCCGGTGAGTTCGACCCGGAACGGCTCGGCGGGCGGCTGCTCGCCGCGCACCAGGTAGGCGTAGTCACGGGCCCGGTGACCGATCCAGGCCACGTGCCGCAGCCGCGCGGTCGGCCGCCGTACGACTCCGAGGGCGTCGGCGACGTCCTGCCCGTGCGCCCAGGTCTCCATGAGCCGGGCCGTGGCCATCGCCGGGGCGCTCATCGGCGGCCCGTACCAGGGGAACCGCCCGCCGGGCGGCACCTCCCGCAGGGCCTCGTCGAGCAGCCGCCGCCCCTCCCGCCACCGCGCGAGCAGCGCGGCGGGCGGCAGCGCGGCGCCCTCCTCGGCCCCGTCGTCGACGAACCGCTCCGGCGCGGCCAGCGCCTTCTCCACCTCCACGGCGAACCCGTCGGCGTCGGTCACCGCGAGCAGCGCGGCCCGGTCGGTCCAGGCGAGATGGGCGATCTGATGGGCGACGCTCCAGCGCGGCGCGGGCGTCGGGCGCCGCCACCGCTCCTCGCTCGACTCACTGACGATCGCGTCGAGTTCATCGCCTTCGGCACGGAGATCGGCGAGAACGTCGGCGGGGTCGGACACGGTGCGCTCCCCTCGGGAGGACGGGCCTGAGGAGTCGGAGCATGGCAGCGATCGCGAAAACAATCAAGCACGCTTGCTTGAAAAAAGGGGGGCGGGAAGACCGATGAGTTCCACGACCGCCCCCGGTCCTAGATCATGAAAACGACAGCAGGCACGGACACTTCACGAACCGAGGCACCGACATGCGCACTCTCATCAGCTCCGCCTTCGTCTCCCTCGACGGCGTCGTCGAGGCCCCCGGCGGCGAGGAGGGATACCGGAACGCGGGCTGGACCTTCAAGGACATCGACTTCGTCCCGGAGGCGTACGAGATCAAGGGCCGCGAGCAGCAGGAGGCGACCGCGATGCTCCTCGGCCGCGCCAGCTACCAGGCCTTCAGCCCCGTCTGGCCCGGCATGGCGGACTTCGCCGACTACAAGGAGATGCCGAAGTACGTCGTCTCCACCACGCTCACCGACGGCGACCTCGTCTCCGACTGGGGCCCGACCACCATCCTGCGCACCCTCGACGAGGTCGCCGCCCTGAAGGAGACGGAGGGCGGCCCGATCATCGTGCACGGCAGCGCGACCCTGAACCGCGCCCTCTCGGACGCGGGCATGATCGACCGCTACCACCTGCTGGTCTTCCCGCTGCTCCTCGGCGCCGGCAAGCGCCTCTTCAGCACCGCCGACAAGGACGCCCAGAAGCTGCGGCTCGTGGAGCACGAGACGTACTCCAACGGCATCCAGAAGCAGGTCTTCGACGTGGTCCGCTAAGCCTGGGCGGCGGCGGCCCGGCGGCGCGGGCGGGGCAGCAGCTCGCCGCCGCAGTTGGGGCAGACGCCGGACATCGCCTCCGTACAGGGCACGCAGAAGGTGCACTCGTACGAACAGATCCGTGCGTCGCCGTCGGGCCGCAGGGTCGTCGTCTCGCAGCGCTCGCAGCGGTCGCGCATCTCCAGGGCCATGGGGCTCCCCCTCGTTCGGTGGGTCGTCGTGCTTCCGACTCCATGATCAAGAGGGCCGGGCGGCCGAAAAACAGCGGACCGGCCAGATCTCGACAGGATCCGGCCGGTCCGCTGCTGCGCTCGCTCGGGGACTACGTGGGGTCCTTGTCGAATCCGGCGACGGCGGCGTGGCCGGAGTCGGCGGTGGCGAGGGTGGAGAGGATCTTCACGGCGGTCGTCTTGCCCGCGCCGTTCGGGCCGAGCAGGGCGAAGATCGTTCCTTCGGGGACGGCCAGGTCGACTCCGTCGAGGACGACCTTGTCGCCGTACGACTTGCGCAGACCGTTCGCCGCGATGGCGGGGATCGTCATGACGGTTCGCTCCTTGGATCTCTGGATCTCTGGATCTCTGGATCTCTGGATCTCTGGATCTCTGGATCTCTGGATCTCTGGATCTCTGGATCTCTGGATCTTTGGATCTGGCGGTCGGTGCGTCTCAGTTGCTGTGGGCGGTGATGTCGCCGAGGGCGGTGGTGGCGCGGATGGCGAGCGCGGCACCGGCACCCTGGGCGTTCCGGAGGCCGTTGCTGACCCGGCCGAGCGCGGTGCCGGCGTCGAGGGTGGCGGAGGTGCCGGGGGCGGCGCCGACGGTGATGGACCCGGCCCGGGTGTCGAGGACGACGGTGCCGCCGACGGCCTCGGCGATCCGCAGGTCGCCGCGGGCGGTGGTGAGTTCGGCGTCGCCTGCGAGGCGGCCGAGGGTGATGTCCCCGTCCTGGAGGCCGATCCGGACGCGGCCGGCCTCGTCGAGCTCGACCGGCCCCTGAGCGGCCTCGAAGGTGACGTCCCCGAGCCGCCCGACACCGCGCAGTTCCACGGCGGCGGCCTTGCCCTCGACGGAGGACCCGGCCGGAAGCTGGACGGTGATCTCGACGGAGCCGGTCGGCCCGAAGAGCTGGTTCCTGCCCTCGGCCCCGGTGACCCGCAGGACCCCGTCGGCGAAGGAGACGGCGGTCTCCTCGGCCGCCTTCACGTCCCGGGACTTCTTGGCGTCGAGGGGCCGGACCTCGACGGTGACGTCGGCCCGCTCGGCGGCGACGAAGCGGAGGCGACCGGCCGGGAGGGCGACGAGAGCGGCGATCGGGGCGGTGGTGGCGAAGGTCTGCATGAGGTGTGTGCTCCTGTGGAGTGGTGTTCCCGTCGGTGTTTCCGACACGAGAAAAGCTACGTTGCTTTCCATTCCTCAGCAACCCTTTCGTTGCACGGGATCGCCATAATCGCAGTTCAGAGCAGATATTTCGTTGCAATGAAATCAGCACTGACGCAACGACATATGCCAGAGCGTTGCAACAACGGGAAGGTGAACGCTATGCGCGGGCCTACGTGGACCTGACTCCCTCATTGCCGACGCACGGCAGTGACTGGAGACCCGGGCCGTGGCACGGTTCGGCCATGAGCAAGGGGGAACTGGCACCTGCGGCAAAGTGGGCGGCCCGGACACTGGTCGTCCTGGCCGGGGCGTGCCTCGTCGCGCTCTTCGCGTGGACGAGCGCAGGGGCCTGGAACGTCGCCGGGATCTCCTTGGGGATCGGCTCGGAGCAGGGACGGTTCGTCGCCACGGACTGCGCGACCGTGCCCGGCGTGCGGACCGGTGACGACACCGCCTGCACCGGGAGATTCACCTCCGACGACGAGCGCACGGTCGCGACGGGCCGCCTGGAGGCGAACGGTACGGACAGCATGGCGGCCGGGGACCGCTTCAAGGTGCGCTGCGACGCCGACGGCACGTGCGTATTCGCCGGGCCGACGGAAGCGCCTGCGGCGGTCGCGAGCGCCCTGATGGTCAGCGCCATCACGGTTTCCCTCCCCCTCGTGACCTTCATCTGGGCACGGTCCGTCGGACGCCGGCGGAAGCACCGCGGACGCCGCCCCGAAGCACGTCGGCCGGTGAGGTGACCCGGAGTACTTCCGGAGCACCTCACCGGCCGACGGACAGGCGGGAGGGGGCGGCGGGCGGGGGCAGGGGCGGGGGCGGGCGAACGGGGTTACGTGGTGGCGGCAGAGGCGGAGGCGGCGACCGCGGCCTTCTGCGTACGCACCGCGCCGATGCTCGCCGCGATGACGAGGGCGATCGCGAGCCCCTCCGTCACGGACAGGGCCTGGTGCAGCACGAGGAAGCCGGCACCGGCGGCGATGGCGGGCTCCAGGCTCATCAGGACGGCGAAGGTGGGGGCGGGCAGGCGGCGCAGGGCGAGGAGTTCGAGGGTGTACGGAAGCACCGAGGAGAGCAGCGCGACGCCGAGGCCCAGCGCGACCGTCGACGGCACGACCAGCGCGCCGCCCGCCTCGGCGATGCCGAGCGGCAGGCTGAGGACCGCGCCGAAGGCCATCGCGAGCGCGAGGCCGTCGGCCTGCGGGAAGCGCCGGCCGGTACGCGCGCTGAAGACGATGTACGCGGCCCACATGGCGCCCGCCGCGAGCGCGAAGCCCGCACCGAGCGGGTCGAGCCCGCCGAGCCCGCCGCCACCGAGCAGGGCGACGCCGCCGAAGGCGAGCCCTGCCCAGAGGAGGTTGACGAGCCGCCGCGAGGCGACGACGGAGAGGACCAGGGGGCCGAGCACCTCCAGGGTGACGGCGGCACCGAGCGGGATCCGGTCGATCGACTGGTAGAAGAGGATGTTCATGCCCGCCATGGCGGCGCCGAAGGCGACGACGGTCCCCCAGTCGGCCCGGCTGTAGCCGCGCACCTTGGGCCGGCAGACCAGCAGCAGGACGAGCGCGGCGAGCGCGAGCCGCAGCGTGACGACCCCGAGCGCCCCGGCGCGCGGCATCAGCAGGACGGCGACGGCGGACCCGAACTGCACGGAGAGCCCTCCGGCGACGACGAGCGCGACGGGGCCGAACCGGCGGGAGGGCGCCCCGGGCGCCGGAACGGTGGCCGGGGCAGGCGCCGGAACGGCGGCCGCTCCCACCACAGGGCCGGAGGCCACACCCGGCACACCCGGCACACCCAGCACCCCCGGCACCTGGCTGTCCGCACTCACCGCCGCCACACCCTCACCCACACCTTCGAAGTCCACTCCACTAAACTCTCAGTCCAGAGTAATGCACTCCTCCATACTCTGACGACTGGATTCCGCT
This sequence comes from Streptomyces sp. R302, assembly GCF_012927245.1. Taxonomy (GTDB): domain Bacteria; phylum Actinomycetota; class Actinomycetes; order Streptomycetales; family Streptomycetaceae; genus Streptomyces. The sequence continues at coordinate 237,579 of NZ_JABBGE010000003.1, read as the reverse complement.
TCCACGCTAGGACCCCGGACCCGCCAGCGGAAATGCCGATCACCCTGCGGTTATGCTCCGGAAACATGACCCTGCGCATCGAGCTGCGCCACCTCCGCTGTTTCCTCGCCATCGCCGAGGAGGAGAACCTCACCCGCGCCGCCGCCCGCCTCCACCTCACCCAACCCGCCGTCTCCCGCACCCTCGCCGCCCTCGAACGGCACCTCGGCACCCGACTCGTCGACCGCTCCACCCACCACCTCGCCCTCACCGCCGAGGGCCGCGCCTTCCGCGAACGGGCCGCCGCCGCACTGGCCGCCTTCGACGCGGCGGTCGACCCGGCGCGGCTCCACCACCGCCCCCTGCGCCTCGGCCACGCCTGGTCGGCCTTCGGCCCGTACACGACCCCGCTGCTGCGCCGCTGGCAGCGCGAACACCCGGAGACCCCCCTCGAACTCCTCCGCATCGACGACCGCACGGCCGGCCTGGCCAGGGGTCAGGTCGACGCGGCCCTCCTGCGCGGCACGGTCGACGCCCCGGGCCTGGTGACGGCCGAGCTCACGAGCGAGCCCCGGGTGGCCGCCCTCCCGGCGGACAGTCCCCTGGCGGACCGCCCGGGCGAGCTCACACTCCTCGACCTCGCTGATGAAACGGTCGTCCTCAACACGGTGTCGGGTGCGACCACCCTCACCCTCTGGCCCCTGCCCGCCCGCCCCACGCGCACCCTCACGGTCGCCAACACGGACGACTGGCTCACCGCCATCGCGGCGGCCCGAGGCGTGGGCGTCTCCTCCGCGTCGACGGCAGCGCTCCACCCCCACCCCGGCGTCACCTACCGCCCCCTGACCGGCGCCCCGCCCCTCCCCGTCCTCCTCGCCTGGCGCGACGCCTTCCCCCACCCGGCAACAGAGGCCCTGGTGCGCATGGCCCGGGAAATCGTCAGCGACACCTGAGGTCCCGGGTTTCCTGGGTGGCCCGGCTTCGTGGGTGTCGGGTGCGGCCGCCCTCTTCTCCGAGAGTCACGCCTTCCGGCGGCGCGTCAAGGGCGCCTACGGCGTCGCTACGCGATGGGCTACGCCCACCCTTGACCCGCCACCTCCAGGCGTGCAGGAAAACTCGGAGGGCGGCCCGGGGGAACGGGCCCACGCCAACGGACCGGTTAACGGCCGGTCCGCGTGGGCGCCTGACGGCCGGTGGGAGGGGGGCCGGGTATCGCTCCCGCCTGATCATGTCCGCACGCCGGTGGGGTGGGGCTCGGCCAGTGGCGCGCGCCGGTGGGACTGTGTCCGTCGGTTCGGGGTGCGCGGCCGTTGAATGGGGTGCCCAATCCCTGCTCAGCGGCATTCCGCCGTCCGACGGCCGGGATTCAAGCCCCGCTGGTCACTGTTGGCGGGGTGGAGCGAACGTAACTCGACGCGGAGAGGCGGGAGGGGACCCAAGGGGGGTGGAATGTCCGGTATCTAGTGATTGTGGGAGGGGGTGGGTATCTCCCGTGCGAGTTACGTGCGTTGTGGTGCTGGGAGGCCGCCCGGCCTGTCACGTCCTGCGTCGGCCCTGCTGGAGCGGGGGCTGATGGGGATCCAGGAGCGCGAGCGCATGAGGTACGGGCCGCTGCGGCGGGCAGGGCTTGAGGTGATCCCGGACGCTGTGCCGGACGGGCTGCAGGCCGGTTCGGGCAGGCCCTGGTGGAGGTCGGCGCGTCGCTCGTAGCGGGTGCGGGCCGTGGCGCACGCCTCCTACGGGCGGGGGGACGGTTCCAGTTCGGCGTGGGTGACGGTGTAGCCGCCCCTGACTACGGGGGCGTACGGGGCCGGGGCCATACAGGTGCCGACCTCGGCGTCCTCACTGTTCGGCAGCAGGTTCACCCCGTTCCACGAGAAGCCCACCCGATCGGCCTTGCCGCCCTTTCCGCCGTCGTACACGCTCAGTCCGACGCGCTTGCCGAGCGAGCCGGTCTCCTCGTGGCTGACCTTCGTGATGAGGGCCGTGACCGTCGCCGTGTTCGGGCCGGTGACCAGGCACTCCACTTGGCCCTCGGAGGTATAGGTGACGTTCCGGTCAGCCGAGTAGTGCGAGATGCGTACCGTCCCCCGCGCGTCGAAGGGCAGCCCCGTGGAAATCCTGGGCCGCGGGATGCTGTACGGGGCGGCCACCGCGTCGAAGCTGAAGGAGCGTACATCGTTGTCGCTCAGGTACGGCAGCACGATGTCCCCACTGCCGACAATCCGCGCCGCGCCCGGCCGGCGGTGGTCCGCGCGCTGCTCGGCGGACGAGGCGATGGACGAGGTGCACAGGGTGAACCCGGCCACCAGGGCAGCGATGGTAGCGGTGGCGGTGCGCCGAGCAGGCAGCGACAGCGAAGTCATGACGATCTCCTTTTCTGCGAAGGGGAGTTGACCGGCGGAACGCGACCCATTCTTCGCTTCGACGGCCGCCCGGTCGTCATCCCAAGGCCGCAAGATCGATGCCGCCCAATCGCCCGCGCGGCTGACCGGACGTCAGCCGGGAGTCGCACAGGGTGGATCACCGCCAGCCGCAGGTGTTCGCGGATCAGTTGTCGCGCTGGCGCCGCCCAGGAAGGACGGGGTCCTGCTGCACGCCGACCGGACCCTGTCCTTTGCCGGGCGGCTGGTGAGCGGCGGGCCACGGTTGGTCCGGCACCCTCTTCACGGTCTCGCCGCCGGGCGGCTGACGGACACCGGAGTCGTCGGTTCGGGGCGCTCCGACTGGTCGCTTCAGGATGAGTTGAGTCGCGGGTCCTGCGCGCGACGATCGTGGTCGGAAGGGCGCCCGGGATGCGTGCCGATCTTGTTCCTGACGACCTGTGGGAGCAGGTGGCCCCGCTGCTGCCGCCTGCTCCCGAACGGCGCCATCGCCACCCCGGGCGGCTGCGCGTTCCCGACCGAGTGGCGCTCGCCGGCGTCATGTACGCTCTGCGGACCGGTGTCGCATGGCGCGATGTCCCCGCAGAGACCGTGGGCTGCTCCGGCGCGACCGCCTGGCACCGGCCCACTGGACCTGGACGACTGCTCCGTAGACGGATCACACGTCCGGGCCCCCAAAGGGGGATCACGTGGGCCCCTCTCCCGTCGACCGTGCCCGTCCCGGCTCCAAGCACCACCTGATCGTCGACCGGCACGACGTCACCCAGCTCATGCCGCTGCTGGACACCATCCCATCGATCCGGGGACGCCCCCGCCGCAAACCCCGGCGCCTGTATGCGGACCGGGGCCATGACTTCGACAAGTACCGCCGCCTGCTGTGGAAGCGCGGCATCAAACCACTGATCGCACGACGCGGCGTCGCCCACGGCTCCGCACCCGCTATGAACGACGCGCCGATCTCCACCAGGGCCTGCTCGAACTGGGCTGCAGCCTCATACGCCTCCGCCGCCTACGAACCTCATTCTGAAACGATCAGTTACTCCGCTCGCGCGGCCCGTCGGCGCCGCCAGGCCAGCGCCGGTGCCGCGACGGCCAGGGCGAAGAGCACGGCCGCAGTGATCAGGTGCGGGACGGTCGTGCCCTGCGCCAGTACGCAGACCCCGCAGGCCGCCCCGCCGGCGACGACGCCGAGGACGGGATGCCGACGGTCGTCGGTCAGGCCGGTGACCACCACGAAGTAGGTGGGCATCGCGGCGAGGAAGAACACCCACCCGTTCCACTCGTAGCCGTCGGCGGCGACGCACCCTCCCCGCGACCCGCGCTCACAGCCGCCCTCGATGAACCCCAAGAGCCCCCACGTCGCAGCAGCCATGGCCACGACGGTCAGCGGAATCCACCACCCCTGCGACCAACGCCCCTGCCCCATTCGCCCCCAAGAGACCCCACCCACAGTGACCAGCGGGGCTTGAATCCCGGCCGTCGGACGGCGGAATGCCGCTGAGCAGGGATTGGGCACCCCATTCAACGGCCGCGCACCCCGAACCGACGGACACAGTCCCACCGGCGCGCGCCACTGGCCGAGCCCCACCCCACCGGCGTGCGGACATGATCAGGCGGGAGCGATACCCGGCCCCCCTCCCACCGGCCGTCAGGCGCCCACGCGGACCGGCCGTTAACCGGTCCGTTGGCGTGGGCCCGTTCCCCCGGGCCGCCCTCCGAGTTTTCCTGCACGCCTGGAGGTGGCGGGTCAAGGGTGGGCGTAGCCCATCGCGTAGCGACGCCGTAGGCGCCCTTGACGCGCCGCCGGAAGGCGTGACTCTCGGAGAAGAGGGCGGCCGCACCCGACACCCACGAAGCCGGGCCACCCGGGAAACCCGAAACGCCTACCGCTCCCGCCGCATCGAGTGCCAGACGTGCCGGGCCCAGGCCTGCTGCCCCGCCTCCTCGTACGAGCAGAACAGCCCGCCGCCGAGCCGTCGGGCTCGACCGCGTACGCCGTCAGCTCGTGCCGCGTCCGCCCCGTGCCCTCCGGCATGAACCAGAACGCGTACCGGACCCCGCCGTCCGCCAGCCACTCCCGGAGCTCCAGCCCCTCCGGCACCTCGGGAACCTCACCCATCAGCGCGGCGAGGAAGTCCTCGGGCGCGCGCCCCTGCTCCGTGTCCTGGAACAGCGTCGCCAAAAACCCGGCCGACCGCTCCACCGACCACCCGTCACCGAGATCCGTCCGGACCGCGACCGGCAGCGGGTGCGGGAAGCGGGCGAGCACGTAGTCCCGGTCCCAGACCTCCCTGATCAGGCGTACGGCCTCCGGCCCGTGCCCCTCCACGAGGTACGGCAGCTCCTCGCCGTCCCTGATCCGCCCCGAGCACCAACTCGGGCTACCGCAGCAGGAACAGGTGGTGAGGGGCCGTTCAGATACGCCCCTGAGCAGCAGCCTCCACGAACACCGCGAACGCGGTGGGAGTGGCCAGGAAGTGCGGGCCGGCGGGGACCTTGGAGTCACGGACGGCTACGTGGGGAGCGAGGTCGGCCACTTCGATGCACTCGCCGCCATTGGAGCCGCTGTGGGAGGACTTGCGCCAGGAGGCGGTGCCGAGGGGGGCGCATTCGATGCACTCGCCGCCGCTCGGGCCGCTGTACGACGACTTACGCCACTGCACCGGGTCCATATCGTTCCTCCATGACGCGCGCGATCAGCTCGGCCGACCCCTTCGGGGAGGCGGCCATCGCCTGGAGGCGAGCGTAACCGACGGAACGTTCCCTGATCACGCAGGAATTCGCGGTCATGTGACCGGAGTCGTAACTCTCGCAGTAGAAGAGGTCGGGGTCCTTATCGAACCGCAGAAGGGTGAAGGAACCCAAGAGGCCCGGGTGCTCGCCCACCTCGTTAGGCAGGACCTGGATCTGCACCCACGGCTCGTGGGCGAAGCTCAGTAGATGTTCCAGCTGTGCACGCATGACCTCCGGGCCACCGATCTCCCGGTGCAGCATGGCCTCGTCGAGCACCACACAAAGCACCGGGGGGTGCTCGCGCCGCAGGATTCGCTGCCGCTCCATGCGCGCAGCGAGCAACTCTTCAAGCCGATCCGTCTGCTCGACGCTCAGCACCGCCCGGGCGTACGCCTCCGTCTGGAGCAGGCCGTAAACCATCTGCGACTGGTACGTCGAGATGTACGCCGCCTGCGCCTCCATCTCCGCGAACTCCTGGAACCAGCTCGGCAGCTGGCTCCGCAGCACCAGCCCCACCAGCCGCGTGAACAGCCCGCCCGTCATCAGCGCCGCGTCGATGCGTTCGGAGAACTCGCGGGTGGGGACCTTGTGCGCGGTCTCGATCTGGCCGACCAGGGATCCCGTACAGAAGACGATCTTGCCGAGCTGTGTCTGGCTCAGGCCGGCTTCTTCTCTGAGGCGCCGGAGTTCGGACCCGTAGTAGTCCAGCGGCGAGGCGGACGGATCAAGGCTGCGGATGTTCACCACGAGAAGGCACCCCCACACGGTCGGCTCGTAGCCGAGGGTAGCCAGAGGATGACCCTGCGCGGACCCGGAATCGGATAACCGCCGCCCGTTCGAGGGAAGTTGGCGCCCGGATGTGTGCGGCCGCCCGGGGGGAGGGCAGGGTTTCTCGAACCCCCTCCCCCTCCCCCTCCCCCCAGGTGGGGTCACGCGGACTCAGTAGGGAGCCCCGCCTCCACCCAGTCCTGGATGCCCTCGCGGTACTTGCGGACATTGGCGTACCCGAGTGCGGTGAGCCGGTCGGCGACCTGTCCGCTGTTGGGGCACGCCGGGTTGGAGCAGTAGGTGACGATCGCGGCGTCGCGGTCGGGGAGCAGGGCGGACGCCCGGGCGTCGACGTCGGCCGGGACCAGTTCGAGCGCACCGGGCAGGTGCTGCTTGGCGTAGTACTCGCCGCCCAGGGTGTCGACGACGGTCACGCCGCCCGCGTCCATGGCTGCCTTGAGTTCGTCTCGCGTGATGAGTGCGGTCATGCCTATACCCCTGCCTTCCAGGAATCGGACTATAGTCCGGTCATGGCTCACGACAGTAACGGACCGCAGTCCGATTCTGCAATGCTGCTGGAACTCCTGCGCACCCCACCGCCCAAGGAGCAGGCGCGCTCGGCACGCAACCGTGCCGCCGTGCTGGAGGCGGCCGCGCGGCTGTTCGCCGAGCACGGGGTGGAAGCGGTCTCCATGGACCAGGTGGCCGAGGCCGCCGGTGTCGGCAAGGGCACCCTGTACCGGCGCTTCGGCGACAAGTCCGGGCTCGCCGCCGCACTCCTCGACGCCCGGGAACGCGTCCTGCAGGAGGCGATCCTGCACGGACCGCCGCCGCTGGGCCCTGGAGCCGCCGCGGAGGAGCGGCTCAGCGCGTTCGTCGACGCCTATCTCGACTACCTGCTGGAGAACCTGGCTCTCGTCCGCACCTCGGAGACCGCCGCGGTCGGCGCCCGGTACCGGATCGGGGCGTACCGGTTCTGGCACCGCCACGCGGCGATCCTGCTGGGCACGGGCGCCACGCCCGACCCCGAACACACCGCGCACGCCCTGCTCGCCGGGCTGGCCGCCGAGCACGTGGCCGCGCTGCTGCCGGAACTCGGCGAAGAACGGATCCGGGCCGGGCTGATCCGCCTCGCCCGCTCAGCGATGCGACCCCCCGGCCCGTAATCCGCACGGCTCAGCCGTCGGCGGGTTCGTCGATCGGCCAGGCGAAGTCGTGCTCGGTGATCCAGTTGGCGACGGCGTCGTACGCGCCGAGGATCTGCGGGAACGCGGTTTCGGGCACGACCATGCCCTCGGGCAGGGCCTCGTTCTCGTCGTCGCACCCTCCGTGGAAGCGGACGAAGGCGGGCCCGGTGAAGGTGAGCGGGCCGCGGCCGGCGACCTCGTACATCTCCGGGTAGGCGGCGCGGAGGAAGGGATGAGCCCGGAGTCGTTCAGGGTGGCCCCTGGTCACGCCGGAAATCGTGTTGACCGCTTCCGGCGGGCGGTGTTGGAGTCCGTACGTGGACAGCATCTCCGCCAACCGGCGGCTCTGGAACCGGATCAGCGGCTCCTACCAGCGGGAGCACGATCCGCAGATCGGTGCCGCGCCCCGGCTGTGGGGCATGCACTCCGTACCCGACGCGCAGCTGGACGCCCTCGGGGACGTCGCCGGGAAGCGCGTCCTCGAACTCGGCTGCGGGGCCGGCCAGTGGTCCAGGGCGCTCGCCGCCGAGGGCGCCCACGTGGTCGGCATGGACCTGTCCGAGTCCCAACTCGCCGCAGCCCGGCACACGATGGGACCATCCCGCTATCCGCTGGTACAGGGCGCGGCCGAGCGGCTCCCCTTCGCCGCCGAGAGCTTCGACCTGGTCTTCTGCGACTTCGGCGGGCTCAGCTGGGCGCCACCGCATGTCGCCGTGCCGCAGGCCGCGCGGGTGCTGCGCCGGGGCGGGCGACTGGTGTTCAACGTGGCCAGCCCGTGGTTCGAGGCCTGCTACGACGAGGCCGCCGAGCGCGTGACCACGACCCTGCAGAAGGACTACTTCGGACTGGACGCCATCGCCGAGGGCGACGGCGCGACCAGCTATCAGCTCACCTACGGCGACTGGATCCGGGTGCTGCGCGGGGCGGGCCTCGTCATCGACGACCTCATCGAGCCCCGCCCCGAGCCCGGCATCCCCAACGGCTACAACGAGACCGACCCACCCGACTGGGCACACCACTGGCCGGCGGAGCTGCTCTGGGTGACCCACAAGCCGTAAGTCCGTACGGGGTACGGCGGCCGGTGACCGCCGCACCCCTCGGGCCGCCTAGGACCCGCCTAGGGCCCGCCTAGGATCCGCCCTAGAGCCGCTTAGTAGCCCAGGTCCTTCTGCTCGGTGATCAGGCGGCCGGCGATGTGCAGGTTCCCGTCGGAGTCGAGCACGGCGATGATCTTCTTCGTGGAGCCGTGGTGGGTCGTGAAGTAGATCTTGTCCGCCTCCTGGGAGGAGGAGTGGTTCGTGTTCACGGACAGCTCGATGCTCACCGGGGAGCTGATGAGCACGTCCTTCTTGGGCGAGGTCGGGTAGACCTGGTTCTGCCGCAGCGTCACGCGGCCGTGGGTGTCCCCCTCGTCCCAGTCGGATGCCACGCCGAGGTCGATGTCAGCCATGCGATTCCCCTCCGTTTGCAGTGGACGAACCCTTCGGCCGGACGGTCACAGGACCCCCCGAACCGAGCCCAGAACCTACGCAGTTCGTTCACACCACGGCACCACATCGCGTGACTATGACTGATTTTCATCCCGCTTCGTCGCGAACCGACACCAAGGCGCCAGACCTACCGAAACGCCCGAAAAAAGTCGTGACAAGTCCCCGGAATCTCCGCGAGGACGCAGGGTGGGCGCATGCTTCCTCGCCGACCGCTGCGGCGCGACCCACGCCCCACCCCCCGGTACACGGGCCGGAGAACATGCGGCCGCAGCCGCTCATGCTGATGGATACGAGCGGACGACGACGCCTGGGCCCGTCAGAGCGCGAGAAGGCCGGCCGCCGTCGGCCTGAATCCGCAGGCCTCGACGTAGAACGACCGCAGGTCGTCCTCGAAGTCCACGTGGAGCCATTCGCATCCGGCCGCCCGCGCCTGCCGGGCGGCCTCCGCGACGAGCTCCGCCCCGATCCCCGACCGGCGACGCTCTCCCGCGACCACGGTGTCGAGGAGGAACGCGTGCCCGCCGCCGTCCCACACGACGTTGACGAAGCCGACGAGGTCACCGCCCTCGCGCGCGCAGACCCAGCCGAGACTGTGGCGCCCCACCCGCGCCCGCCAGTCGACGTCCAGCGCCGGATGCCCGAAGCCCTCCGCGTGCAGCGCGTTGAGCTCGACATCGCCGAACCCGCCCCGCCACTCATAGGTGATCGTCATGGCGCGAGCCTGAGATGTCGTCTCATTTGGTTCTGGATCTCCTTGCCACGAGTAGGGCGAGCTGGCGCAGGCGCTCGTAGTACGGGGTTCCTGCGGGTTCGTTGATCTGAGGGATGACTCCGTCCAGGCCCTCGATGCAGCTTTGCAGGATGCGGGTGCGCTTCGGGGGTCGAGAGCGCCGCCGTTGTTCAGCCATGCAAGAACGCAGCCGGCGGTATCCGCGTCGAGCAACACCATGTCCGTATCCCCGAACTGGACACCCCGCAGGCTGGCAGGGAAGGGCACATGGCAGTGTTCGTGCCAGAGTTGGGCCGCATACTGCACCTGCTCAGATGATTCGCTCACCTGCGCCATGTTGCCGCAGCGTGGGCTTCGACACCTTCGACCTGGTCGAGCAGATGCTCGTCTCCCACCACTTCGCCCTCGACCACGGCCACTACCGCCGCAACAGCTCCCGCCACCGCTACGCCTGACCCACCGAGCTGGACCTCGTGACTCCTCCCCCTCATGAATGAGGGGGCTTCTCGCTTTGCCGGGTCAGCGTCGCGACGGACCAGCCCGGCCCGTAGAACATTGAGTGCCCCAACGTGGTCAGCGTGGGCCTGGTGGCCACAGCTAACGCAGTGGAACTTCTCCTGGGTGCGCCGGCTTTCCTTGGCGACATGCCCGCATTCGGGGCAGGTCCGAGAGGTGTTGCGGGGGTCCACGGCGATCACTGCCCGGCCGGCGCTTTCAGCCTTGCTGGCGAGGATCGTGAGGAACACCCCCCAACCGGCATCCGAGATCGAACGGTTCAGGCCCGTCTTGGCGGCGGCCCCGTTGGGCAGGAAGACGCCCTCGCTTTCCGGGTCGGACTTGGGTGCGACGGTCTTGACCATGTTGCGGATCTTGAGATCCTCGTGCGCTATCAGGTCGTGGTCACGGACCAGACCGAGCGCGGTCTTGTGTGCGTGGTCCCGACGCTGGCGGCGGACCTTGCGGTGCAGGTCGGCAACGCGCTGTACGGCCCGTTGGTGATTGCCGGTCCGCTTGTCCCGGCGGACGCTCCCGAAACGGCTGAGCTGCTGCTGGGCGGCTTCGAGCTTCGCGGCGGCCTTCCGGGCATGGCGCGGGTTGTCCACGTGCTCGCCGCTGGAGGTGGTGAGGAACGAGGCGATGCCCATGTCGATGCCAACCACGCTGCCCGTCGCGGGAAGCGGCTCAGGCCGGCTCTGCTCGGCGGTGAGGATGACGTACCAGCGCCGCCCCTCACGCTTGACCGAGACGGTCTTGACCTTGCCGACCACAGGCCGGTGCTGGTTGACCTTGACATGCCCGACGCCCTGGAATCGGACGCGGGTGACAGGGTCGTGCGGGGTGGAGCCCCAGCGGCAACCGTCGCCGTCCTTGGGGAAGTCGACCGTATCGAACCAGTTGACTCCACGGAAGCGCGGGTAGCCGGGGGTGTCTCCGGCCTTGATCCGGCGGAAGAACGCGCCGAATGCCTTGTCGAGACGGCGAAGTGTGGCCTGCTGTGACGAGAACGACCACCGGCCCTGGCGCTCGGGGTCGAACGCCCGGATCTCCTTGAGCTGCGCGGACTGCATCCCGTATTTGATGCTCGTCTTGCTCGTATGCAGGTAGGCGTCGCGGCGTTCCTGCAAGGCGCCGTTATAGAGAGAGCAGTGGTCGCGCAGCATCTCGCCGAGCGCGGCGGCCTGGCCCACGGTGGGTCGCATGAGGAACTTGTACGCACGGATCATCCGGCCCACCCCCTTCCCACGAAGGTTCGACAATCACCACAATACAGTTGGAGTATGTCACCTCGCTGGGAATCAAACCCTGGTGTACGCACGGGTCGTCACGTCACCTGCAACCTTCACGCCCACTTGGTGTTCGTCACGAAGTACCGGCACGGAGTCTTCGACGACGCCATGCTGAAACGGTGCGAAGAGATCATGCGGGAGGTGTGCGGCAAGTTCGAGACGGAGCTGCGGGAGTTCAACGGCGAGGCTGACCATGTGCACTTGCTCGTCCACTACCCGCCGAAGCTGGCCCTGTCCAAGCTGATCAACTCGCTCAAGGGCGTCTCGTCTCGGTACCTGCGCGCCGAGTACACCGGCCGCATCAACCGGATCGGCATGGGCTCGGTGTTCTGGTCCCGCTCGTACTTCGCGGGCTCGTGCGGCGGCGCACCGCTGACGGTAATCCGTCAGTACATCGAGAGCCAGGCCCGTCCGCTCTGACCGTCACCTCGCAGACGAAGCGAGCTCCGCCGCAGCACGCCTCCGGGCCGAGGATGCATTCCCCGGCTAAAGCCGGGGATACCCTGCAAGATCAGGGATGGCACGCCTCGCCGGCCTGGAACCCGAACGCCGCGTGGCCGACTGGGACGGCACCCCGTTCACCCAGCCCCCCCGAAGCACATCTCCGTCTGGCGCAGGCCGACGAAGTAACTCGCACGGAGTACCTCCAGGGCCGACCAATCACCCGAATTGTCCGCTCTTTCCGGGCCGGATCCCCACTCCGCGCAAGCAACCACCGCCTCACCTACCCACAGTGACCAGCGGGGCATGAATCCCGGCGAACAGACGGCGGGGAGCCGCTGAGCAGGGATTGGGCACCCCATTCAACGACCGCGCACCCCGAGCCCACAGCCACGGCCCACCGGCGCACGCCACAAACCGAGCCCCACCCCACCGGCGTGCCGCACAACTCACAGCCGGAGCGATACCCGGCCCCCCACCCACCGGGCCGTCATCCGGACGCGGACGCGCGCCCATCCCCCGCCCCCCCCGGTGGCCCCGCCCCCGGCCGCCCTCCGAGAGTGTCCCGGCGGAAGGTGCCACTCTCGGAAAGAGGGCGGCCGCACCCGCGCCCGCCCCACCCGGCCCACCCCTAGAGCCCCCCGTCCAGCGCCTCCGCCAAGACCTCCGCCAGGTGCCGTCCCCGCCCCGGCGTCAGGTGTCCGATCTGCGTGCGGCACGAGAAGCCGTCGGCCAGGACCTCCGCCGTGCTCGGAGCCGTACGCAAGGCGGGCAGGAGCTGGTCCTCCGCACAGGCGCGCGACACCTCCTCGTGGCCCGGCTCGAAGCCGAAGTTGCCCGCAAGCCCGCAACAGCCCCCCGCCAACTCCCCCTCCAAACCAGCCCGTTCTCTCAACCTCCGGTCCGCCGCGTCGCCCAGGACGGCGTGCTGGTGGCAGTGGGTCTGCCCCGTGACCGGGCGGTCGATCCTCGGCGGCACCCACTCGGGAGCCAGCTCCTCCAGCGCCTCGGCGAACGTCCGGACCGACGCCGCCAGCCGGGCAGCCCGCACATCGTCCGGCAGCAGTTCCACCAGATCGGTCCTGAGGGTCGCCGCACAGGAAGGCTCCAGCACGACCACGGGACCACCCCCATCCCCCACCCCATCCCCCACCACATCCAGCATCCGCCCCATCACCCTCCTCGCCGCCCCCAGTTGCCCGGTCGACACATACGTCAGCCCGCAGCACACCCGCCCCGCCGGGAGTTCCACCCCGAGCCCCGCGTCCTCCAGGACCCGGACCGCCGCCCGCCCGACCTCCGGGGCCAGGTGGTTCGTGAAGGTGTCCGGCCAGAGGGTGAGCGCGGGCGGGCGGGCCGAGGAGCGGTCGCCGAACCACGACACGAAGGTGCGTTCCGCGACCCTCGGCATGGCCCGCTCCGGGGTGACGCCCGCGAGCCGTGCCGCGTACGGGATCCGCATCGCGACGTTCAGGCCGCGCCCGAAGTGGGCGAGCAAGGACGGCAGGCGGCCCATCGTCCAGTGCGAACGCGGCCGGCGCCACCACCCACCCGCCCCCGCGTAATGGCGGTCCAGGAACTCCGCCTTGTACGCGGCCATGTCGACGCCCACCGGGCAGTCGCTGCGGCAGCCCTTGCAGGACAGGCAGAGGTCCAGCGCCTCCCGCACCTCCTCCGAGCGCCAGCCGTCCGTGATGACCTCGCCGATCGCCATCTCGTGCAGGAGCCGGGCCCGGCCCCGCGTCGAGTGCTTCTCCTCCCCCGTGGCGCGGAAGGACGGACACATCACGGACGACCCCGAGCCCGGCCCCGCGACACGACACTTGGCGACCCCGACACACCGCGCGGCCTGCCTCCCCACCTCCATCCCCACCACTGGCAGCAACCCCTCGAACCGCAGCCCCGAATCAAGCGGCTCGGGCCGGACCAACATCCCCGGATTCATCCCGCCATCCGGATCCCACAGGTCCTTCACCGCCCCGAAGAGCCCGACGAGCTCCTCCCCGTACATCCGCGGCAGCAGCTCCGCCCGCGCCTTCCCGTCCCCGTGCTCGCCGGACAGGGACCCCCCGTGCGCGACCACCAGCTCGGCCACCGCCTCCGAGAAGCGGCGGAAGTCGCGTACCCCCTCCCCCGTCCACAGGTCGAAGTCGATGCGGACGTGGACGCAGCCGTCGCCGAAGTGCCCGTACGGGGTCCCCCGCAGCCCGTGCTCGGCCAGCAGGGCCCGGAAGTCGCGCAGGTACGCGCCCAGCCGCGCCGGCGGCACCGCGCAGTCCTCCCAGCCGGGCCAGGCGTCCCCGCCGCCGGGCATCCGGGTCGCCGTCCCGGCCGCGTCCTCCCGGATCCGCCACAACGCCCGCTGCCCGGCCGGGTCGCGTACCACCGCCGCGTCGACGGCGTCCGCCGCCCGTACCAGCTCCGCGGCCGCCCCCTCCCCGTCCACCTCGCAGAACAGCCACGCGCCGCCCCTCGGCAGCCCGCTCGCGCCCCGCACGAGGTCCGCGGCCATCCCCTCCACCGTCAGCGCTCCGTATCCGGCGAGCCCCGCCGCCGCATCCGCCGCCGCCGTCTCGTCGGCGTAGCCGAGGACGACCAGGACCGGATCCGCCGGCAGCGGCACCAGGCGCACCGTCGCCTCCGTCACCACCCCCAGCGTCCCCTCGCTGCCGACGAAGGAGCGGACGACGTCCGTGCCCCGTTCGGGGAGGAGCGCGTCGAGGGCGTAGCCGGAGATGCGGCGGGGCAGGCCGGGCGGGTAGCCGGTGCGCAGGAGGGCGAGGTTGCGGTCGACGAGGTCCGTCAGGCCGGCCGGGGCGCCCTGTCCGTCCCGACCCAGCGTCAACCTCTCGCCCCGGTAGGTCACCACTTCCAGTGAGTGGACGTTGTCGGCGGTGGTGCCCCAGGCGACCGAGTGCGCGCCGCAGGCGTTGTTGCCGATCATGCCGCCGAGGGTGCAGCGGCTGTGGGTGGACGGGTCGGGGCCGAAGGTGAGGCCGTACGGGCGCACGGCCGCCCGCAGCCGGCCGAGGACGAGGCCGGGGCGGACGACGGCGGTGCGGGCGGCGGGGTCGACGGAGACGAGGCCGTCCATGTGCCGTGTGAGGTCGAGCACGACGCCGGTGCCCGTCGCCTGGCCTCCGATGGAGGTGCCGGCGCCGCGCGGGACGACGGGGACGGTGCCGTGCCGGCGGCAGATCTCCAGGGCGGCGGCGACGTCGTCGGCGTCGCGCGGCGCGACCGTACCGGCAGGTACGCGGCGGTAGTTGGAGGCGTCCATGGTCGCGAGCGCCCGCGCGGAGACGCCGAAGTCGACGTCTCCGGCGAGGGCGGACCGCAGGTCGGCGGCGAGGGCGGCGGAGGGGCCTGCGGCGTGTCTGTCGTCTGTTCCCACAACGCAAGGATGTCTCGTCCTTCGTCTCATCGGGCGGACATCCCGCGACCGGGCCCCGCCCGACCCGATACTCTCCGGCTCGTGGCCGACATCCAGATTCCCGCTGACATCAAGCCCGCAGACGGTCGTTTCGGCGCGGGCCCCTCCAAGGTGCGGACGGAGGCGCTGGACGCCCTGGCCGCCACCGGCACGTCGCTCCTGGGCACGTCCCACCGCCAGGCTCCGGTCAAGAACCTGGTCGGCGAGGTCCGTACCGGGATCCGTGACCTCTTCTCGCTGCCCGAGGGCTACGAGGTGATCCTCGGCAACGGCGGCTCCACCGCCTTCTGGGACATCGCGACCCACGGTCTGATCGAGTCCAAGTCGCAGCACCTCACCTTCGGCGAGTTCTCGTCCAAGTTCGCGAAGGCCGCGAAGCTGGCCCCGTGGCTGGCCGAGCCGACCGTGGTCTCCTCCGACCCGGGCACCCACCCGGAGCCGGTGGCCGAGGCGGGCGTGGACGTCTACGCGTACACGCACAACGAGACCTCGACCGGTGTCGCCGCCCCGCTGAAGCGGGTCGCGGGCGCCGACGAGGGCGCGCTGGTCCTGGTGGACGCGACCTCGGGCGCGGGCGGTCTGCCCGTCGACATCACCGAGACGGACGTCTACTACTTCGCCCCGCAGAAGTCCTTCGCCGCCGAGGGCGGCCTGTGGCTGGCGGCGTTCTCCCCGGCCGCCCTGGAGCGGGCGCAGCGGATCCACGCCTCCGGCCGGCACATCCCGGAGTTCTTCTCGCTGCCGACGGCGATCGACAACTCGCTGAAGAACCAGACGTACAACACCCCGGCGCTGTCGACCCTCTTCCTGCTGAACGAGCAGCTGAAGTGGATCAACGGCCAGGGCGGTCTGGAGTGGGCCGTGGCGCGTACGAAGGAGTCCTCGGACGCCCTGTACACCTGGGCCGAGGAGTCGAAGTACGCGACGCCGTTCGTGACGGACGCGGCGAAGCGCTCGCAGGTCATCGGCACGATCGACTTCGCGGACGAGATCGACGCGGCGGCGGTCGCGAAGGTGCTGCGCGCGAACGGGATCGTGGACACGGAGCCGTACCGCAAGCTGGGCCGCAACCAGCTGCGCATCGCGATGTTCCCGGCGGTCGACCCGGCGGACGTCCGCGCGCTGACGGCCTGCATCGACTACGTGATCGAGAAGCTGTAGGCGTCAGCGGACAGGTCAGTCCCGCGAAGGGCCCGGTGTCGGAACGACCGACGCCGGGCCCTTCGGCGTCCCGGCCCTTCGGCGTCCGCGGGGCCGTCAGCCGGCGGCCTGGGCCTTCACGTGGTCGAGGACGGTCTGGAACTCCTCCGTCGGCGAGAACTCGACGAGGTCGGAGTCCTCCAGCGCCTCCGGGGCGTGGCCCGGGCCCCAGTAGTAGGCCTGTCCGGACTCGTACGTCTCCTCGCCGGAGGCGGTACGCATCCTGATCCGGCCCTGGAACAGGTATCCCCAGTGCGGGCACTGGCACAGGTCGCCCTCCAGGCCCTTGAGCACGGGGGCCAGGTCGGTGCCCTTGGGGAGGTGGACGAAGGCGACGCTCAGGCCGCCGCCCGCCTCCTGCAGCCGGAAGTCGAGCCCGTCGCCCTCCATGGCGACCGGAGTGTCCTCACGCGTGAATGCCGTCATGACGCCTCACCTCTTCGCTCTCCCTCCAGTCTGACCCTGGAAGGTCAGCCGCGCCGCAGGAGCCGCTTGATGCCGAGGACGAGGACGGTGGCGCCGGCGAGGACGAGGAAGCCGGTGGTGGCGCTGCCGCCCTGGGGGGCGTCGGCGGAGGGGCCGGCCGGGGACTTCGGCGCGGCGGCGTCCCCCGAGGAGCCGGACCCGGGTGACCGGTCGGTCTCGGGTGCGGGCCGGGGTGCGTCCTTCCGCTCCACGCGGACGACGCGGCTGCCCTGCCCCTCCGAGCCGAAGAGGTAGGCCGAGCCGTCGGGCGTGTACGTGACCGATTCCGCCTGCCCCTGGAAGGGGGCGCCGGGGGAGGTGCCGTCGCCTTCGATGCGGCCGTCCTTCCAGACGTACTCACGGGCGCTGAAGTAGCTGCGGAGGAGGAGGCGTTCGCCGTCGGGCGAGAAGGCGCCGTCGGTGACCCAGGGGACCTCGCCGACGCGGCGGAAGGTGTTGGTGCCGGAGGTGGAGAGCCTCGCGGGGCCTTCGTAGAGGCCGCCGCCGTCCTCGTTCTTGCTGGCGATGTAGACGCGGCCGGTCTTCGGGTGGACCATCAGCGCCTCGGCGTTGCGGGGGCCGTCGGCGTACTTCACGACGTACTGCTCGGCCCGGACCGTCTGGTCCTTGAGCGTCTTCGGCTCGGGGAAGCGGTAGATCCAGACGTGGTCCCAGGAGCCGTCGAGGTTGTCGCCGATGTCGCCGACGTAGATGGCGCCGTCCGGGCCGACGGAGATGGCCTCCATGTCCCTGGGGGTGCCGACGCCGGACATGGTCAGGGTCGCGACCGTCTCGCCCGTGCGGGAGTCGACGCCGAAGATCCGGGGCTGGTCCTGGTCGTTGTGCGTCCAGTAGATCCCGGGGTGCGCCCGGCTGGCGGCGAGGCCGCTGGACTCGGTGATCCTCGGGTCGGCGAGGGTGAAGTCCCGGTCGGGTTCCCGCCCTTCGGCGTGGGCATGGCCGGCCGGGAGCAGCGCCAGGGTGGCGGCAGCGGCGAAGGCGCACAGTGCAGATCGCATGGGATCAAGCGTGCCATGGCGCCGGGGAAACACGCTTGACCTGCGCGGAAGGCGGCTGTCATGGTCACGGCCATGCCTACCTTCACCGCCCCTGACGGCACCCTCCTCGCCTACCACGAGTCCGGACCGGAGGCCGGTGTACCGCTGGTCTGCCTGCCGGGCGGTCCGATGCGGGACTCCGCCTACCTCGACGACCTGGACGGTCTCACCGGCCGCCGGCTCGTGCGGCTCGACCTGCGCGGCACCGGCGCCTCCGGGACGCCGGACGACCCGGCCTCCTACCGCTGCGACCGGCTCGTCGAGGACGTGGAGGCGCTGCGGGCGCACCTCGGGGCCGACGAGGTCGACGTCCTCGGGCACTCGGCGGGCGGGAACCTCGCCGCGCTGTACGTGACGCGGCACGCGGAGCGGGTGCGGCGGCTGGTGCTCGTGACGCCGGGGGCGGCGGCACCCGGGATCGAGACGGCGCCGGAGGAGCGGCTGGCGGCGGCGCGGCTGCGCGCCGGGGAGACGTGGTTCGCGGAGGCGTACGCGGCGCTGGAGGAGGTGACGGCGGGGCGCGGGACGGACGAGACGTTCGGGAAGGTCATGCCGTTCTTCCACGGCACCTGGGACGAGGCGGCGCGCGAGCGGGAAGCGGCGACGGCGCGGCAGCGGAACGGGGAGGCGGCCGGGGTGTACGGCTCCGAGGGCGCCTACGACCCGGCGGCGACGCGCGCGGCGTTCGCGGCGTTCGGGCGGCCCGTGCTGGTCCTCGCCGGCGAGGGCGACGCGAACACGCCGCCGGAGACGGCCGCCGCGTACGCCGGCCTGTTCCCGCAGGCCCGGCTGGAGGTCCTGAAGGGCGGCGGGCACTTCCCGTGGCACGACGACGCGGAGTGGTTCGCGGGGCACGTGGCGGAGTTCCTGGACGCGTAGGCGTCCCGGCCCGCCTGAACGGGAGGCCCCGCCTTGTCCCGCCCCCGCCCCGCTCCCGCCCGTGTCCCGCGTCACGTCGCAGGTCAGGGGCGGGGTCCGGGATGATGTGACCATGCGTTTTCTGTTCGTCGGCGACAGCATGACCATCGGACGCGCCGGCGACTGGACCTGGCGCTACCGCATGTGGCGGCACCTGGAGAGGGTGCTGCCCGGCGGGTACGAGATCGTCGGGCCCCGGGACGGGCTGTACGTGCCCGAGGGCGAGGCGGAGGACCCGCGGGGTTACGCCGATCCCGCGTTCCCGGCCGCCGCCCGCCGGCACCTCGCCGGGTGGGGCGAGGGGTGGCTGCACATGGCTCCGGTCGTCGGGGAGACCGTCGCCGCGACCCGCGCCGACGTGCTGCTCGTCTCGCTCGGCCTGATCGACCTCGGGTTCTACACGAACAGCGACCAGACCGAGGAGAACGTGCGGGCGTTCGTGGCCGCCGCGCGGACCGCGAACCCGCGGATCCGGGCCGTGCTGCTGCCGGTGATCCCCAACATCCGGGCCACGTACGACGCCGCCTTCGCCGCCGAGTGCGCCCGTTTCAACGAGCTGCTGGCGAAGGCGGTCGCCGATCTCGACACGGCCGCCTCGCCGCTGCTGCTGGCGTCGGTGCCGGAGTCGTACGACCTGCGGGCGGACACGTACGACGGGACGCACCCGGGTCCCAGCGGCGAGCACAAGCTGGCCGGCGCGTTCGCCGACGCGATGCACCAGGCGTGGGGGTACGGCGGGCCGTACGCCGGCTAGGGGCCGTCGGGCCCAGGGGCCGTCAGGCCGCCCGGGTCATGCGGTTGGCGAAGGTGGAGAGGGTGTAGGCGCCGACGCCGAGGACGACCTCCAGGGCGTTCTGGCGGGTGTGGCCTGCGGCCTCGAAGGCGGCCAGCTCGGCGTCCGACACCGCACCCGAGGAGGCAAGGACCTGGAGGGTGAACTCCCGGACCGCGTCGAGGCGTTCGGGCGAGGGGGCGGGGCCGAGCGCGGCGAGCTTCGCCTCGTGCATGTCGACGCAGAGGTGGCACTGGCTGCGGCGGGCGACGGTGAGGACGACGGTCTCGCGGGCGTGCGGGGCGAGGCTGGTGGACTCGAACGCGGCGGAGAGCGCGAGGAAGGCGTCGAGGACCTGCGGGGCCTGGGCCTTGAGGAGCGCGACGGCACCGGCGACGCGTTCGGGGAGGGTGGCGGTGGTGGGCGAGCTGTGCGGCACGAGGGGCCCCCTTCTAGAATGGACAACATGGTTGACCATGCGTCGGAAGAAAACGTAAACCAGGTTGTCGATTCGGACAAGGGGATTCCCGCGCACCTCGGCTCCCCCGCCCTTCCCGGCTCCCCCGGCCTTCCCGATTCCCCCGGTTACGAGCTGCCCCTGCTGCTCTTCGGCGGCTTCCGCACCCTCATCGACCGGCTGCACGCCCGCCTCGCCGACGAGGGGCATCCCGCCATGCGCCCGGCCCACGGCTTCGCCATGCAGGCCATCGGCGGGCGGGGCGCCACCGCCAGCGAGATCGGCCGTCGCCTCGGCGTCTCCAAGCAGGCAGCCGGCAAGACCGTCGACCGGCTCCTCGCCCTCGGATACGCGGAACGCGCCGACGATCCCGCCGACGCGCGCCGCAAACTCGTCCGCCTCACCCCGCGCGGCCGCGACGCCCTGGCCCGCTCCGCCGCCGTCTTCGACGAACTGCGGGCCGAGTGGAGCGCGGCCCTCGGGGCCGACCGCGTCCGCGCTCTGGAGGCGGACCTGCGGAACGTGGTCCCCGCGGAGACCGCGTTCCGCCTCGACGCCACCAGCTGGCTCGGCGGGAACTGACCGCCGC
The DNA here is from genome assembly GCF_012927245.1 of Streptomyces sp. R302. Taxonomy (GTDB): domain Bacteria; phylum Actinomycetota; class Actinomycetes; order Streptomycetales; family Streptomycetaceae; genus Streptomyces. The sequence continues at coordinate 217,188 of NZ_JABBGE010000003.1, read as the reverse complement.
TACCAGGCGAAGGCCTCCGGGGACGGGCCCGGGCCCGGGAAGATGGCGTCGAGCTCGGCGAGGAGCTCGTCGGACAGGTCGAGCTCCAGGGCGCGCAGGGCGCCGGCCAGCTGCTCCGGGGTGCGGGGGCCGACGATCGGGCCGGTGACGCCGGGGCGGGTGAGGAGCCAGGCGAGGCCGACCTCGCCGGGGGCGAGGCCGTGCTTGTCGAGGAGGTCCTCGTAGGCCTGGAACCTGGCCCGGTTGGCCGGGTCCGCGAGGACCTCCGCGGCGCGGCCCTCGGTGCGGCGCCTGCCCTCGGTCTCCTTCTTCAGGACGCCGCCGAGCAGACCGCCGTGCAGCGGCGACCAGGGGATGACCCCGAGGCCGTACTCCTGCGCGGCGGGGATGACCTCCATCTCGGCGCGGCGCTCGTAGAGGTTGTAGAGGCACTGCTCGCTGACGAGGCCGACCATGCCGCGGCGGGCGGCGGCCTCGTTGGCCTGGGCGATCTTGTAGCCGGGGAAGTTGGAGGAGCCGGCGTAGAGGATCTTGCCCTGCCGGATCAGGACGTCGATCGCCTGCCACACCTCGTCGAAGGGGGTGGCGCGGTCGACGTGGTGGAACTGGTAGACGTCGATGTAGTCGGTGCCGAGCCGCTTGAGGCTGGCGTCGACGGCGCGGCGGATGTTGAGGGCGGAGATCCTGTCGTGGTTCGGCCAGGCCTCGCCGTCGGCGGCCATGTTGCCGTACACCTTGGTGGCGAGGACGGTGCGGTCGCGGCGGCCGTCGCCCTTCGCGAACCAGGAGCCGATGATCTCCTCGGTGCGGCCCTTGTTCTCGCCCCAGCCGTAGACGTTGGCCGTGTCGAAGAAGTTCAGGCCGGCGTCGAGCGCCGCGTCCATGATGGCGTGGCCGGTGGCCTCGTCGGTCTGCGGGCCGAAGTTCATCGTGCCGAGGACGAGGCGGCTGACCTTGAGTCCGGTGCGTCCGAGCTGCGTGTACTCCATGGGGCACAAGCCAACTCGTTGGAGCGCGCTCGAAGCAAGGGCGTACCGGAGGGGTGGCGGGGTGACAGGGGGCGCGGGCGCGCTACTGCCCGACCACCGAGGCCACCGCGATGATCGCGAACATCAGTACGAGCACGCCGGCCATGATCTGGTTACGAGTCTTCGGATCCACCCGTCGAGATTAACCCGGCCCCTCCCCTCCTCCGGCCCCGCCCTCCAGCGGCCAGGCGTCCACCGTCTCGTACCGGGGCTGCTCGCCCGGCACCCCGCTCACCGGCAGGTTCGAGCGGACCAGGGCCAGCTCGCCGACCTCCCAGCGGGTGCCCTCGAAGCCGTCGAGGGCGGCGAGGAAGGGGGCCAGCGGGGCGGCCTCGCCGCGGGCGCGGGCGATCGTCAGGTGGGGCTGGTAGCGGCGGTGCTCCTCCATCGGGACGCCGGCCCGGCGGGCCGCGGCGTCGGCGCGCTCGGCGAGCCGCCGCAGGGCGTCCAGGTCGCCGGCGGCGCCGGTCCACAGGGCGCGCGGGCCGAAGTGACCGGCCCCGTGCAGCCGCAGCCCGAAGGGCGCGGTCCGCCGGGCGGCCCGCGCGAGGCGGGCCCTGAGCTCCGGGAGGAGTGCGTCGTCGACCTCCCCCATGAACGCGAGCGTGAAGTGCCACCCGGGCCGGGAGGTCCACCGCAGGGCCTCCGCGCCCGGCAGGGCGTGGAGGCCGTCGACGACGGCCCCGAGCTCGGCGAGCGCCCCCTCGGGCGGCAGAACGGCGGCGAAAACCCTCATGCCCGCCAGTGTGGCAGCCGCTAGCCTCGGCCGGATGAACGACGTGATCACCATCAGGCGGGGCGGCCCGGCGGACCTTCCGGCCGTCCTCGACATCCTCGACAGCGCCGTGGTCTGGCTCAACGGCAGGGGCATCACCGCCCAGTGGGGCACCACCCCCTTCACCTCCCGCCCGAAGACGGTCGAGCACGTCGGACGGGTCATGGGCGAGGGCGACCCGTGGATCGCGGAGGTGGACGGCGTCCCGGCCGGCGCCCTCACCCTGACCCCGCACCCCGGCGCGGACGTACCGCCGGCCGACGAGCCGGAGCGGTACGTCCGCTACCTCGCCACCCACGCCCGCTTCCACGGCCTCGGCGTCGGCGCCGCCCTGCTCGCCCACGCGGCGGACGAGACCCGCCGCGCGGGTGTCTCCCTCCTCCGCGTGGACTGCTTCGCCGGCACCGAGGGCCGCCTCGTCGCCTACTACGAACACCAGGGCTTCACCCGCACCACCCCGTTCACGGTCGGCGACTGGCCGGGCCAGGTCCTGGAGATGCGGGTGTGACGGCGAACGGGGGGTGGGGGCCGCCGCGGCCTCCACCCCCCGTTCGCGTGCGCGCCGTCAGGCCGCCGTCGCCAGGCGCTCCCGGGTCGGGCGGGGGACGAAGCGGACGGTGGGGTGGCCGTGGCGCCAGGCCATGGCGAGGGTGAGGTTGCCGATGCGGGCCAGGACGAGGCCGATGGCCGTGGCGGCGGCGAGGGAGACCAGGCCGCCGGTGGCGAAGCCGACGCGGGCGCCGTACGTGTCGGTGACCCAGCCCAGGAGCGGTGCGCCGATCGGGGTGCCGCCCGCGAAGACCATCATGTAGAGGCTCATCACGCGGCCCCGCATGGCCGGGTCCGTCGCCATCTGGACGGCCGAGTTCGCGGTGATGTTCACCGTGAGGCCGATCATGCCGATGGGGACGAGCAGCAGCGCGAAGAGCCAGAAGGACGGCGAGAAGGCCGCCATGATCTCCAGGACGCCGAAGACGCCCGCGGCGATCACCAGCATCCGGAGCCGGGTGGAGCCGCGGCGGGCCGCGAGCAGGGCGCCCGCGAGGGAGCCGGCCGCCATCAGGGTGTTGAGGAAGCCGTAGGTGCCGGCGCCGACGTGGAAGACCTCGTCGGAGAAGGCGGTCAGCCAGATCGGGAAGTTGAACCCGAAGGTGCCGATGAAGCCGACCAGGACGATCGGCCAGACCAGGTCGGGGCGCCCGGCGACGTACCGCAGGCCCTCGCGGAGCTGGCCCTTGCCGCGCGGGGCGCGCTCGACCTTGTGGAGCTCGGCGGGGCGCATCAGCCACAGGGCGGTGAGCGGCGCGAGGAAGGACAGGCCGTTGATGAGGAAGGCCCAGCCGCTGCCGACCCCGGCGATCAGGACGCCGGCGACGGCGGGGCCGACGAGCCGGGCGGACTGGAAGTTGGCCGAGTTCAGCGAGACCGCGTTGCGGAGCTGGTCGGAGCCGACCATCTCGGAGACGAAGGACTGCCGGGCCGGGTTGTCGACGACCGTCACCATGCCGAGGAGGAAGGCGATCAGGTAGACGTGCCAGACCTGGACGTTGCCGGAGAGCGTGAGGACGGCGAGCGCGAGGCCGCACAGGCCGAGGGCGGCCTGGCTGACGAGGAGCAGGCGCCGCTTCGGGTAGCGGTCGGCGATGACGCCGCCGTACAGGCCGAAGAGGAGCATCGGCAGGAACTGCAGGGCCGTGGTGATGCCGACGGCGGCGGCGGAGCCGGTGAGGCTGAGGACGAGCCAGTCCTGGGTGATCCGGGCCATCCACGTACCGGTGTTGGAGACGATCGCTCCGGTGAAGAACAGCCGGTAGTTCCGGATCGAGAGCGAGGAGAAGGTTCCGCTGCGGGACCCCCCACCCCCTCGGGTAGTGGTGGGTTGATGGACGGGTGCGGAGTCTGCTCCGGGTCCCGTACTCAAAGTGCGTCGCCTCCTTGGCGCTCGGGTTCAGAGATGGGCGAGCTTCTCCAGGACCGGAGCGGCCGCGCGCAGTACGGCCCACTCGTCCTCGTCCAGGCCCTCGGCGAGGGAGGCCAGCCAGGCGTTCCGCCTGCGGCGGGCGTCTTCGAGCATGGCCTCGGCCTGCTCGGTCTGGCTGACCACCTTCTGCCGGCGGTCGTCGGGATGCGGCTCCAGCCGGACCAGTCCCTTGGCTTCGAGCAGTGCGACGATGCGGGTCATCGACGGCGGCTGTACGTGTTCCTTGCGGGCCAGCTCACCGGGGGTGGCGGAGCCGCAGAGGGCCAGGGTGCCGAGCACCGACATCTCGGTCGGGCTCAGCGACTCGTCGACGCGCTGGCGCTTGAGGCGCCGGCTCAGCCGCATCACGGACGAGCGGATCGCGTTCACGGCCGCGGCGTCGTCGGCGGTGCCGTGGGACAGGTCAGGCATGTAGTTAGCCTAACTCATTACTCTGACTAAGGACTAATCGAAAACCGCTCGGCCGCTCGCGTGTCGTGCGCATCACGCGCTCGCGTGGCGTACGAATCACGCCGCCGCAGGTCACGGCGGGGTATCCATGCATCACCCAAATGAGTGAGTGGGATCCGGAAAGTGACGCAAAGAGGCCCCGGCAGCCCCGACGCTGAACGGCATGGGATCGACAGTGCTCAGCCTGCGCATCGACAGTGAGCTGCTCGACCGGCTCAAGGGTCACGCCGCGAAAAGGGGAATGAGCGTCCAGGACTATGTCGTCCGGACGCTCATTCGGGAGGACTTCGACGAGCGGTTCAAGACCGCCGTCGAGGAGACGGAGAAGTTCTACGGGGAGGGGGCGGATCCGGAGCCTCCGGGCGCCGCCCCCGCCCCGCTCGGTCAGGTCAGGCCCAGCGCCGGCATCGCGTAGTAGAAGACGAAGATCGCCGACACGGCGTACATGGCCACCGGGACCTCACGGCCGCGGCCGGCCGCGAGCCGCAGCACGCTGAAGCTGATGAAGCCGATGCCGATGCCGTTCGTGATCGAGTACGTGAACGGCATCATCGTCATGGCCAGGAAGGCCGGCACCGCGATGGTGTAGTCGGCCCAGTCGATGTCCTTGACCGACCCGGCCAGGATCAGGAAGCCCACCGCGAGCAGCGCGGGGGTCGCCGCCTGCGACGGCACCATGGTCGCGAGCGGCGTGAGGAACAGCGCCACCGAGAACAGACCGCCCGTGACGACCGAGGCGAGGCCGGTACGGGCTCCCTCGCCGACGCCCGCCGTGGACTCGACGAAGCAGGTGGTGGCCGACGAGGAGGTCGCGCCGCCGGAGGCCACGGCGAGGCCGTCCACGAGCAGGACCTTGTTGATGCCCGGGAAGTTGCCGTCCTTGTCGGTCAGCTTGGCCTCGTCGCCGACGCCGAGGATCGTGCCCATGGCGTCGAAGAAGCAGGACAGCAGGACGGTGAAGACGAAGAGGGCGCCGGTGAGGTAGCCGACCTTCGCGAAGCCGCCGAACAGGCTGACCTCGCCGACCAGGCCGAAGTCCGGGGGCTCGACCGGGTTGCCGGGCCACTTCGGGGTGGTCAGGCCCCAGGACGGGATGTCCGCGACCGCGTTGATCACCATCGCCACGACCGTCATGGCGACGATCGAGATGAGGATCGCGCCCGGCACCTTGCGGATGATCAGGGCGAGGGTCAGCAGGGTGCCCAGGGCGAAGACGAGGACCGGCCAGCCGAGCAGGTGCCCGCCGGTGCCGAGCTGGAGCGGCACGGTGGTGTGCGCGGCGTCGGGGATGCGGGAGACGAAGCCCGAGTCGACGAGGCCGATCAGCATGATGAAGAGGCCGATGCCGATCGCGATGCCCTTGCGCAGGCCGACCGGGACGGCGTTCATGACGCGCTCGCGCAGACCGGTCGCGACGAGCAGCATCACGACGATGCCGGCGAGGACGACCATGCCCATGGCGTCCGGCCAGGACATCCGGGGCGCGAGCTGGAGGGCGACGACCGTGTTGACGCCGAGGCCGGCGGCGAGCGCGATCGGGACGTTGCCGATGACGCCCATGAGGAGCGTCGAGAACGCCGCGGTCAGGACGGTCGCGGTGACGAGCTGGCCGCTGTCGAGCTGGTGCCCGTACATGTCCTTGGCGCTGCCGAGGATGATCGGGTTCAGCACGATGATGTAGGCCATCGCGAAGAAGGTGGCGAAACCGCCGCGGACCTCACGGGCGACGGTGGAGCCGCGCTCGGAGATCCGGAAGAAGCGGTCGAGACCGGAGGAAGGTTCCTGCGGGACCTGCGGCTCGGGGGCAGGGGCCTTGGCGGCGGCCGTGGTGCTCATGGGGGTGGGTTTCCTCTTCGGGAAAGAAGTCCAGAAGTCCTTTTTTGGCGGTTCGTACGAGAGAAACCCGCCTCAGGCAAACCGTTTCAGTATGAACACATGAACGAGCGGGAGTCCATCTCCGCGCGTAGACCCGAATTCGGCCCACCTAGACTGGCGTCATGGCGAAGTGGACACCCAAGCACGAGGCACCCGCACCCCTGGAGGGACCGGTGGTCGCGACGATCACCGGCGGGACGATCATCTGGTTCGTCCTCTTCCTCGTGCAGCTCCCCTTCTACGGCTGGTTCGCCGACCGCGACCTCACCTCCTGGGTGTGGACCTGCCTGGCCGGCGGCGCCCTCGGCCTGATCGGCATCTGGTACGTGCGCAAGCGCGACGCGGCCATCAAGCGGCACCAGGCGGCGCGCGAGGCCGAGGAGGCGGGCGGGGCGTCCGCCTTGTAGCACCACGGGACGATTCCGCTCCTCCCACGGTCGGATCTTGCCGCTTCCCAGCGGGTGAACGGTCGGTTCCGGTCGTACCGTCGAAACCATGACGCAGCGGGCGAAGATCGACACGGACAGCGGCGACACCCGGGGCATCCCGGTCGAGACCGAACCGCCCGTCGTCCACCGCCCCGCCGGACTGACCTCCGCCGAGGTCGCCGAACGCGTCGCGCGCGGCGAGGTCAACGACGTACCCGTCCGCAGCTCGCGCTCCACCGCCGACATCGTCCGGGCCAACGTCTTCACCCGCTTCAACGCGATCATCGGCGTCCTCTGGGTGATCATGCTGATCGTCGCCCCGATCCAGGACAGCCTCTTCGGCTTCGTGATCGTCGCCAACACCGGCATCGGCATCATCCAGGAGCTCCGCGCCAAGAAGACCCTCGACGGGCTCGCCGTCATCGGCGAGGCGAAACCCACCGTGCGGCGCGACGGCCGCGCCGCCGGCATCTCCACCTCCGAGATCGTCCTCGGCGACCTCATCGAGCTCGGCCCCGGCGACAAGGTCGTCGTCGACGGCGTCGTCGCCGAGGCCGACAGCATGGAGATCGACGAGTCCCTCCTCACCGGCGAGGCCGACCCCGTCGTCAAACGCCCCGGCGACCCCGTCATGTCCGGCTCGTTCGTCGTCGCCGGCGGCGGCGCCTTCACCGCCACCAAGGTCGGCCGGGAGGCGTACGCGGCGCAGCTCGCCGAGGAGGCGTCCCGCTTCACCCTCGTCCACTCCGAGCTGCGCTCGGGCATCTCCACGATCCTCAAGTACGTGACGTGGATGATGGTGCCGACCGCGATCGGCCTGATCATCAGCCAGCTCGTCGTCAAGGACAACGACCTCAAGAACTCCATCGCCCGGACCGTCGGCGGCATCGTCCCGATGATCCCCGAGGGGCTCGTCCTGCTCACCTCGGTGGCCTTCGCGATCGGCGTCATCCGGCTCGGCCGCAAGCAGTGCCTGGTGCAGGAGCTGCCGGCCATCGAGGGCCTGGCCCGGGTCGACGTCGTCTGCCTCGACAAGACGGGCACGCTCACCGAGGGCGGCATGGACGTCACCGAGGTCCGCGTCCTGAACGGCTCCGACGAGGCGTACGTACGCAAGGTCCTCGGCGCCCTCGGCGAGTCCGACCCCCGGCCCAACGCCTCCCTCCAGGCCATCATCGACGCCTACCCGGACGCCGAGGAGTGGCGGTGCACCGAGTCGCTGCCCTTCTCCTCCGCCCGCAAGTACAGCGGCGCGGCGTTCAGCGAGGGCGACGGCGAGGAGTCCACGTGGCTGCTCGGCGCCCCCGACGTCCTCCTCCCGCACGGCGACCCGAACCTGGCGGAGGTCGACCACCTCAACGAGGAGGGCCTGCGGGTCCTTCTCCTCGCCCGTACCGTCCACGAGCTCGACTCCCCGGACGTCGCGAAGGACGCGCGGCCCACCGCCCTCGTCGTCCTCGAACAGCGGCTGCGGCCCGACGCCGCCGACACCCTCGCCTACTTCGCCGACCAGAACGTCGCAGCCAAGGTCATCTCCGGCGACAACGCGGTCTCCGTCGGCGCGGTCGCCGGCAAACTGGGCCTGCCCGGCGCCGACCACACCGTCGACGCCCGCACGCTGCCCGCCGACCGGGAGGAGATGGGAGAGGTCCTCGACGAGAACGCGGTCTTCGGCCGGGTCACCCCGCAGCAGAAGCGGGACATGGTCGCCGCGCTCCAGTCCCACGGGCACACGGTCGCCATGACCGGCGACGGCGTCAACGACGTCCTCGCCCTCAAGGACGCCGACATCGGCGTCTCCATGGGCTCCGGCTCGGAGGCGACCCGGGCCGTCGCCCAGATCGTCCTCCTGAACAACTCCTTCGCGACCCTGCCGTCGGTGGTCGCCGAGGGCCGCCGGGTCATCGGCAACATCACCCGCGTCGCGACCCTCTTCCTCACGAAGACCGTCTACTCGGTGCTCCTGGCGATCCTGGTGGTGGTCAGCCAGATCGAGTACCCGTTCCTCCCCCGGCACCTCACCCTGCTCTCCACCCTCACGATCGGCGTCCCGGCCTTCTTCCTCGCCCTCGCCCCCAACAAGGAACGCGCCAAGCCGCACTTCGTCCGCCGCGTCATGCGGTACGCGATCCCCGGCGGCGCCGTCGCGGCCGCCGCCACCTTCACCACGTACCTCCTGGCCCGCCACCACTACACGGGCGCGGACGCGCTCGGCGCCGAGACCAGCGCCGCCACCCTCACCCTCTTCCTCGTCTCCATGTGGGTCCTCGCGATCATCGCCCGCCCCTACACGTGGTGGCGGATCGCCCTGGTGGCCTCCATGGGCGGCGCCTTCCTCCTCGTCCTCGCCGTCCCGTGGCTCCAGGACTTCTTCGCCCTCAAGCTCGTCGGCACGACGATGCCGTGGGCGGCCGTGGCCATCGCCGCGGCGGGCGCGGCGGTCCTGGAGCTCGCCTGGCGGTGGGTGAACCGCAGGTTCCCGGCGTGACCGGTGCCCCTCAGACGGATCCGACCAGAGCGTGGACGGCGGCGGTCGCGGTCCGCTCGACGAGCGCGATGCCCGCCTCCTCGCTGGTCTGGCCGTCGGTGAGGACCGCCACGAGCAGGGAGTGGCCCGCGTACTCGACGAGGCCGACGCTGTTCACGACCCACAGACCGGTCGACGGGCGAGACAGCCACCCGTTCTTGAAGGCGGGTGCGGAGGCGGGCGAACCGGCGGCGCCGACACCCCAGCCCTGGTCGGCGGTGACGTCGCTCATGAGGGAGCGCGTGTACGCCCGGGAGGCGGCGGACAGCGGCGAGTCGTCCGTGAAGACGGCCTTCAGCAGGGCCATCCGGTCGCGGACCGTGGTCCGGGTGAGCCCCCACGGCCCGCGCTGGCCCGCGTGGGCCGCGCTGAACCCGAGCCGCGCGTTGGCCGCGTCCAGACCCCGGCGCCTGCCTATGCCCACCCACAGCTCCTGCGCCGCCTCGTTGTCGCTGAAGCGGATCATGGCGGAGGCGAGCCGCTTCTGAGCCGCGGTGAGCGGCACTCCGCGGTCCTGCCCCTGGAGCAGCAGCGCGGCCAGGATGTCGACCTTGATGACGCTGGCCGAGACGAAGGTCCCGGTGACCGAGCCGTGGGTGAGCGTGCGCCCCGACGTCAGATCCGCGACGGCGAGCGCGTACCGCCCGTCGAACGGCCCGAGCCGGTCGAGCGCGGCGCGGGCGGCGCGCTCGGGGCTCTGGGTGCGGGTGGGGACCGGTACGGAGGTGGGTGCGGGGACGGAGGCGGGTGCCGGTACGGCTCGCGGCACGGTGCGCGGGAGTGCGGCGTCGGCGGTGTCCGGGTCGGGCAGGAGGGCGTGGGCCGTCACCGTCGCGCCCAGCAGGAGGGGTATGGCCAGGGCTGTCCTTCTGTTCACGGCAGGCTCTCGCTTTCGAGGATCCGGGCATGCGGAAGGCCGCGCGGTGCGCGGTGGGCTGGTGGAGGGCTACTGGGCTACTGGGCTACGCGCCGCAGGATTTGTCGATCTTCCCGTTCTCGTCGATCTCGACGGGGAAGGAGCCGCCGTCGCTGAGGGTGATGGTCCACCCGTGGGTGAGGGTCCCCGCCGTGGGGTCGGTGGCCACCCAGGAGGTGGGGGCGTGCGAGGAGCAGATACCGGCGGTGTCCTTCTGGCCGGCCCGCAGGTCCGGGCTCAGGAACTGCCGGGCGAGCCCGGCCCGTGCCGTGGAGTCGCCCGCCTTGGCGGCCGCCACCAGCCCGCCGTAGAAGCCCGACACGGCGGAATCCGCGCCCTTGCCGCCCGCCGGGGCGGCCGCGCAGGTCACACCGGTCACCTTCCCCGAGGACGGGTCGAACTCCGGCACGGCGGTCCGCGCCAGCCGCTCGGCTCCCCGGTACAGGAAGACGCTGCCCGCCACCAGCGCCCCGTCGGCCTCGGCGCCGCAGGTCACACCGCGCGCGCCGGTTCCCCAGATCCGCTGGTACGCCTTCTCGTCGGCGAACAGGCCCGCCACCTCGGCGAGGTTCACCTGGGCGCGGGTCGCCGGGTCCTGATAGCGCACGGCGGCGAGGAACAGCGCCCCGGCGGTCGCCGCGGGGTCGGACGGCGGCTCCGACGTCACCGGAGGCGGGGAGGCGCTGGCACTGGCGCTGGCACTGGCACTGGTCCGTCCGTCCGACGAGGGCGACGGCGAGGCCGGGACCGACGCCGTGTCGCGGTCGCGGTCGCGCCCCAGCTGCGCCGCGAACCCTGCGCCCAGGGACACCGCCACCACCGTCGCCGCGGCCGCCACCACCGCCCGCAGGCGTCTGCGGCGCCGTCGCACCCTCCGCACGAGCACCGCCGCGTCGTACGTGCCCGGGCGGTGCCGCACCGCGCGGTCGCGCATGGCCGCGGCCAGTTCTTCCTCAAGGTGGAATTCGTGGAATTCCCGGAACTCCTTCATGCCGCCCCTCCAGAGCGCGCGCCGGACGACCGCCGGCCCGCGGCCGAGCGCAGCTTCGCGAGCCCTCGCGCCGCCTGCGACCTCACCGAGCTGGGCGAGACGTCCAGCAGGGCGCCGATCTCCGCGTCGTCGAGATCCTCGAAGTAGCGCAGCACCAGTACGGTCCGCATGCCGGCCGGCAGCGTGTGCAGCGTGCGCATCAGCTCGTCGCGGACGTCGAGTTCCTTGTACGGGTCGACGTACGGGGCGGCGCTCCCGCCCCCGATGCCGTCGTCCAGCGGCACCTCCGACGGTCCGCGCCGCCCGCGCCACCGGTCGTGGGCGAGGTTCACCAGGATCCGGCGCGCGTACGCCTCCGACGAGTCCGCGGCCCGCACCCGGCGCCAGTTCCGGCACACCTTCTCCAGCGTGGACTGCACCAGGTCGTCGGCCAGGTGGCGGTCGCCGGTGAGCAGCAGCGCGGTCCGGAACAGGGCCGCCGAGCGGGCCTCGACGAAAGCCGTGAAGGCGGCGACGTCAGCGTCTCGCATCGGCCGCCTCCGTCCCGTGTGCCCGATCCGCCATCTCCGACTCCCCGTCCGAAGCCCCGTGGCTCCCCATCCGACCTGACGGGACCGGCCCTCCGATCTGCTGCACACGCCCCGGAGCCGTGACCCGACCGTTATCCCGGGCGGCTGGATGGGCGGCCGAGGGGGAGGATGGAGGGACAGGAACTCGCCAAGGGGGCGTCATGTCTCGTATCGAGGAATCCATCGACATTGCCCGCCCGCCCGAGGACGTCTTCTCCTACCTCATGGACCCCGGGCACATACCCGAGTGGCAGGAGAGCGCCGTGGCCGCGCGGCGGCTGGACGCGGGGGAGCTGCGGGTCGGCTCGCAGTTCCGGGTGCAGCGCCGGGTCGGCCGCCGCGAGATGCCGATGACCATGGAGGTCACGGAGCTCACGCCGCCGCGCAGCTGGCACTTCCACGGCGTCGACGGGCCCGTGCGCGGCGACGTACAGGGCACGCTCGAACCGCTCGGCGACGGCAGCGGCTCCCGGCTGACGCTGTCGCTCGACTTCGAGGGCCACGGCGTCGGCAAGGCCCTGGTGCCGCTCGTCGTGCGCCCGCACGCCCGGAAGGAGATGCCGCGCAACGAGGCGCACCTGAAGGAACTGATGGAGGCCGGGCCCGCCCGCTAGCCGCCGGCCACCCGGGGCCCTTCGGCGGTCAGCGCTCCAGCCGGGTGGTCAGCTCCTCGACGAACGCCCGCAGGTGGGGAGGGCGGGGGCCCTGGCGGGTGGCGAGGTACCAGGTGCGGGAGAGGGGGGTGGCGCCGATCTGCACCAGGGCCAGGCCGTGGGAGGCGGTGTACGGCGCGGCGGCCCAGTTGGGGAGGATCGTCGCGCCCTGGCCCCCGGCGACCATCTCGACGACCAGGTCCGTGATCACGGGCATGGTGGTGACGCGGGCGGGGCGGGCGTGCGGTGGCAGGGGGAGGGGGATCGAGGGGATACGGGTCTGGTCGTAGGTGTCGTAGAGGATCAGATGGGCGTCGGTGAAGTCCTCCGCGGTGAGGTGCGGGAGGGCGGCCCAGGGGTGGTCCGCCGGCACCACGGCCACCATCTCGTCGTCGAAGAGCCGGGTCAGGGCGACCCGGTCCATCTCCCGGTCGGGCTTGGTGACCAGCGCGACGTCCACGCGGTCGGCGAGCAGGGCGGGGACCGGCGCGTCGTCGGGGACGGACTCGATGCGGACCTCCGCCTCCGGGTGCCGCTCCCGGAAGGCGCGGATGACCGGGGGAAGCCACTGGAAGGTGGTGCTGCACTGCGCGGTGAAACGCACCCGGCGGTCGCGGCCTTCGCGCAGTTCCCGGAGGTCGAGGGTCGCCGAGCGCAGCTCGTCCAGGATGTGCCGGGCGGCGACCAGCAGGCGGCGGCCGGCGGCGTTCGGGACCAGTCTGCGTCCGGTGCGGTCGAAGAGCGGCATGCCGAGCCGGTCCTCGAGGCGGGTGAGGCGCTGGCTGAGCGCGGGCTGGCTGACGTAGAGGCGTTCGGCGGCGGCGGTGAGCGAGCCGGATTCGGCGGTGGCGGACAGGAGTTCCAGGTCGCGCAGATCCACAGACATAAGCCTGGATTATGGCAGGCTTCAAAGTTCGACGTGGTCTTATGGATCAGGCGCTTCTAGGTTCGTCGGTGCCGGCAGGAACGCCGACGGATCGAACGGACCAAGGAGTGTCAGCAGTGTCGACGACGAACATCACCGCCGTGATCACCGGCGCGTCGAGCGGGATCGGACTCGGGATCGCCGAGGCCTTCCTGGCCCGGGGCGCCAACGTCGTGATCAACGGCCGGGACGCGGACCGGCTCCGGAAGGCCGCGGCCCACCTCGGTCAGAGCGCGCGGGTCGCGCAGGTCGCGGGCGGCATCGGGGACGCGGCGACCGGCGAGGCGCTCGTACGGGCGGCCGTGGAGCGGTTCGGGGGCGTGGACGTCCTCGTGAACAACGCCGGGACCTTCGCGCCGAAGCCCTTCACCGAGGTCACGGAGGAGGAGCTGGACGGGTACCTGGCGGGCAACCTCAAGGGGACCTACCTCACCACCCAGGCGGTGGTGCGCCGGATGCGGGAGCAGGGCCGCGGCGGCAGCATCGTCAACATCGGAACGGTACTGGTCGACCACGCGATCGCCGGCTTCCCCGCCTCGGCACCCGTCGTCAGCAAGGGCGGCGTGCACACCCTGACCACGAGCCTGGCCGCCGAGCTCGCGGCCGACGGGATCCGCGTCAACCTGGTCGCGCCGGGCGTGGTCCGGACCCCGCTCCACGACGCCGCGGACGTGGACTCCTACGGCGGACTCGCCCTCCTCGACCGGGTCGGCGAGGTCGCCGAGATCGCGGAGGCGGTCGTCTACCTCGCGGACGCCGAGTTCGTCACCGGCCACGCCCTGCGCGTGGACGGCGGCCACGTGACGGGACGTGCCTGATGCCGTACGTGAACGTGAAGATCACCCGCGAGGGTGCCACGGCCGAGCAGAAGGCCGAGATCATCGCGGGCGTGACCGAGCTGCTGGTCAGGGTGCTCGACAAGGATCCGGCCACGACCTTCGTGGTCATCGACGAGGTCGGACTGGAGGACTGGGGCGTCGGCGGACTGCCGACCGCGGAGTACCGCAGGAGGCAGCGGCCGAACGGCTGAGACGGTACGGGTCCCGTCCCTCACCGGACGGGACCCGTACGCGGACCGTCAGTCGAACCAGCGGTCGCGGGCCAGCTCGTCCGTGCGGGTCGGGTCCTCCAGGAGGGCGGCCACCTCGAAGCGGCGGGGCCACTGGCGGGTGGCCCAGGCCAGGGCCGCCGCCACGCCCTCCAGGGTGGCGGCGTGCAGGAGGCCGTCGGGGGTGAGGCGCCAGTCCAGCTCGGTGCCGCCCGCGCGGAGCTCCTCGTGCTCCACGTACGTCGCCGGGGTCGACGGGCCGAGGAGGGCGTGGACCGAGGCCGGGACCTCGTGCACCTCGCCCTCCGTGGTGACCTTCGCCTCGACCGCCCTGCTCAGGCGCCGGACCTGGAAGAGCTCCGCGAGGTCGGCCGCCCGCGACGGGGAGACCGGCAGGAGCGGCAGCCCCGCGGCGAGCGGCAGGAGGTCGGGGGCGTCCGCGACCAGCGCCTCGGAGGCGTCCACGACGACCAGCTCGCCGTCCACGACCGCCCGCAACTCGTCCGGGAGGGTGACCTGCTCCGGATCCAGGTCCGCGAGCGCCGTGTACAGGGCGTGCAGCTGGGCGGCGGTGACCTCGCGGGACGGGTCGGCGAGACGGCCGAGGAGCTCCGCCGCGCCGCCCGGCTCGTCGAGGAGGGCCGCCACGGAGGTGCGGACGCCGAGGGCGCGCAGCACCTGCTCGTCCTCGAAGCCGGTCGCGTCGGCGGAGTCGTACAGGCCGGCGAGGAGCGGGTCCGAGCCCTCCGCCCGCAGGCCCGCCGGGCGGCGCCCGTCGAGGACCGGGTGGTCGCGCAGCCACCAGGCCGTGTACGGGCGGACCGTCTTCGTCGTGCCGTCCGGGAGGAGGACCCGTACGGGCTGGATCAGGGCGTCCCGGTACGGCGGCCGGGCGAGGAGCGCGAGCGCGTGCGGCCAGGCGTCGTCGTCGACCAGGTCCAGGTCCCGCACGGCCGCGATCTCCGTCGCCACCGGCGGCACCGCGGTCGGCGGCAGCTGGTCGAGGACGTCCTCGCACCACACGTCGACCGCTTCGAGCAGGCCCGCGTCGTCCGGCTCCGGGTAGTCGCCCACCCGGGGCTCCAGGTCGTCCGGGTCGAGGACCAGGTCGGTGGCGCGGACCAGCGCAAAGTCCGCGAGGACACCGCAGGCGGCGAGCGGGCGGGCGCCCCAGCGGTCGGCCAGCTCGGCGTCGACGTAGGCGAGTTCACCCTCGCGCATGACGGCGGCGAACGGCGAGTGCGGCAGGACGAGTTCACCCGCCGGGGCGAGCTCGCCGTCCTCGTCGGGCAGGGCCAGCGCCCCCAGCCACGGCTCCTCGCCGGGCTCCAGGTCCGCGTCCCGTACGAGACCGAGGACGATCTCCACCAGTTCGTCCGCGTCGAGCTCCGGCGCGTCGAGGTCCCACATGTCGGCCGATTCCAGGGACAGCGCGACCGCCCCCCGCACCTGAGGGGTCGTCAGGACGGCGTGGGGCGTGGCCGGCAGCGCCCCCAGCTTCTCCAGGAGCGGGTGGACGGCCTCCGGGTGCGCCACCTTCAGGCCGAGCTTCGCCAGCTGCGCCGGAGTGCCCTCCTGCGGCAGCAGGACCTGGCGCGGCCCGATCACCGTCCGGCCCGAGTCCAGCGGCACCGGAAGACCCGTCAGCCGGTCCGGATCCACCCCGGCCAGCGAGTCGTACAGCCGCCGCCACCACTCCGGTGCCCGCTCCACGCCCGCGAGCCGGTCCACCGCCTCCGTCAGCGGCACCCGGCCCACACCGAGCGTCCGCAGCTCGGGACGGCGCTCCAGACCCGCCGGAAGCAGCCCCGGGAACACCTCCGCGAGCACCGCGACCGTCTCCGCGCCCGCGCCCTCCACGGCCTCCGCCTCGATCGGGCGCAGCGCCGGAAGGTCCTCCGTCGGCACGGCCGGCGCGAGGAACGCGACCCGCGGCAGCCGGTCCAGGATCGCCTCGCGCAGCGCCCCGTCGAGCGGCCCCTTGCCGAGCGGGCCCGGTACGAGGTCGAGCGCCCCACTTGTCACCGGCCGCCAGTCGGCGAGGAGTTCGGCGTACGCGTCGGCCGCCCGCTGCACCAGGAAGTCCGTCAGCGGCCCCGGCGCCGGGTGGCGGCGGGCCGTGTCCAGCGGCAGCGAGGCGATCAGCAGCGCCGGGATGCCGAGCGGCTCGTCGGTCGGCGTCGGCGCGTGCACGACGGGCGCGGTGCGGGGGTAGCGGGGGGCGCCGGACTCGTCCACGGGCACGGCCCAGGTGACCGACCAGTGCGGGCGGAGCCGCTCCTCGACCGGACGGTCGGCGAGCAGCTCGGGACCGAGCGGCCCGGCGTGCCCGACGGTCCGCCAGCGGTTCGGCGCGTCGGCGGCCGAGTCGTCGATCCGGACGTACCCGTCCGCCTCGGAACGGGTCAGCGTGCGTACTCCTTCCGGGGTCTCCACGACGACCTCGGAGAGACCCGGAAGAGTGAGCAGCAGCGCGTCGTCGACGGACGCGAGGAGCCGCTCGGCGAGGCCGTGCGCGGCGGCGTCGCGCAGCGGGAGGACGACGACCGTGTCGTACCCGTCGGGCGCGGTGCCCTCGGCGGGCAGCGGCAGCCGCAGCAGCGGTACGTGGCCGTCCCTGCGGCGCAGCTCGTCGCCGAGGCCCGGGACGTGGCGGGCCACGTCGGCGGTCATCTCACGGGCCTCCGCGAGGGACCAGCGGACGCCGCCGTGCCGGCCCAGGACGGCGGGCTCGTCGGAGACGGCGAGAACGGCGGCGAAACCGACGCCGAAGCGGCCGACGGCCGCCGTCGTGTCCCGCTCGGTGCGCTTGGCGGAGGCGCGGAGCGTGGACAGCGACTCGACGCCGGTCGCGTCGAGCGGGGCGCCGGTGTTGGCGGCGGCCAGCACGGCCGGGCTGTCGGCGTCCGCCGGATGCAGCGTCAGCCGCAGCCGCCCGGTGCCGCCGCTGCGGGCGGCGGCGTCGGCGGCGTTCTGCGCCAGCTCCACGACGAGGCGGTCGCGGTAGCCCCCCAGGGCGAGGTCCTCCTCGGCGTTCGCGTCCTCGCGGAAGCGCGCCGGGGAGCCGGTCCAGGCGTCCAGCACCCCTCTGCGGAGCCGCGCGGTGCCGAAGGGGTCGCTGCCGTCGGTCGTCGTCCGGACGGTGACGCTCACGTATGACTCCACTCTGCTGTTTCCATCCTTCGGTCCCGCGCCGAAGTTACCGCGCCCCGCCCCCACCACCGACGACCCCTCCCAGAACCCCGAAATCCCGCGCCAAATGGCCCCCGAAACCCCCTGCCCACCCCCCTTCCCACCCCTTGCACCAGGGGCGGAAAGGGGCCCTGGAACCCGGCGGGGGGGCGGGGCACGGGCGGACTCGGAACCGGGGGTGGGGCGGGGCCGGGGCGGGGGTGCGGGCGGGGCCGCGCGGGGCCGCGCGGGCCGGCGGCGGCGGTGCGGGGCGCGGCCCGGCGGCCGCAAGGCGGGCCCGGGTGCTAGCGGTTACCTCGCGGGGCCACCGGCCACGGTGCGAGGCGCGGCCCGGCGGCCGCAAGGCGGGCACGGGTGCTAGCGGGTACCTCGCGGGGCCACCGGCCACGGTAGGAGGCGCGGCCTTACGACCGCCGGGCGAGCCCGGGTACGAGCGGGTACCTCGCGGGGCCACCGGCCACGGCGCGAGGCACGGCCTTACGGCCGCCGGGCGGCGGCGCGGGCCCGGGTCGCGGGCCGGGACCGCAGGCCACGGCCGAGGGCACGCCCGGCCCGCCGGCCGCGGTGCGGGCCGCACCGACAGCCCCGACTGCCCCCGGAAACCGGTCGCGGGCTGCGCCCAGCGGGCCAAGCCACCACGTCCGGGCATGCCCGTCGCGGGCAGCGCCCGGCAACCCCGTCGTGGGCCGCGCCCGCAGGGCCCGTCACGCGCCGTGCCAGGCTCGCGCCCGGCGACCCCGTTGTGGGCCGCGCCCGCAGGGCCCGTCGCGCACCGCGCCGGGCTCACACCAGGTAACCCGGCTGTGGGCCGCGCCCGAGGGGCCGCCGTCGCCACCGCACCGGGCTCGTGCCCAGCGGGGCGTCGCCGCCACCGTGTGGGCAGGTGTTCCGCAGGGCGATGGGGGTCCCCCCTGCTCGGGCGAAGCCGAGGGCTTGGGGGAGGGTGGGCACGCCCACGGTGCGGGTCCGCGTGTGCGGGGCGTTCAGGCGCGGGGACCTGGGCCGGTGCAGGGCACCGGCCCGGTGGGGCCGGGGCGGCCCGCAACTGGGTGGCCCCGTTGCGTCAGGAGTGGCCCAGGTCGGAGGTGGTGGCGTCTTCGGGGAGGGTGCTGCCGGAGTCGGTGGGGGGGCGGAGGGGGAAGGGGTCCACCGCGGTGGAGTCCAGGACGGGTTCCGCGGGGCGCGGAGGCGTCGGCATGATCGCCGCTTCGGAGTGGCCGCCGCAGCCGTACGAGAGGGAGACCACCCGGCCGTCCGCGGGGGACAGCTCGTTGGCGCAGAGGCCGAAGGACTGGCGCAGGGAGCCGGCGAGGGGGATCAGGAAGGCGCAGGTCTGGCACGTCGCCGGCGCCGCCTGGGCCATCGGCGTGCGGGGGCCGAAGGAGTCGTCCCAGCGGTCGGCGGCGAGCCGGAGGCCGTAGCGGGAGAGGACCCGCGCCCGGCCCATGCCGAGTTCGTCCGCGACCGCCGCGATCGCGCCGCGCGTCGGCGCCCGGTC
Organism: Streptomyces sp. R302; assembly: GCF_012927245.1. Taxonomy (GTDB): domain Bacteria; phylum Actinomycetota; class Actinomycetes; order Streptomycetales; family Streptomycetaceae; genus Streptomyces. The sequence goes on along the minus strand of NZ_JABBGE010000003.1, from coordinate 198,332 downwards.
CGTGATCTCGGCGTCCTCGGCGTCGAGGTGGTCCGCGAGTTCGGAGGAGACCGCGGAGTTCGGCGGCGGCGCGTCCTCGCCGGTGTAGCCGGGTTCCAGGCGCGGGTCGTCCTGCTCGGTGGGCAGGAGGTCCCCGGGCCCGAGGTCGCCGGGGCGCAGCCGCTCGCTCCACGGCACCCATTCGGGCGCGAGGAGGGCGTCGGAGCCGGGCAGCAGGACGGTTTCGTCAAGGGTGACGTTCTTGGCACGGGAGGCGCGGGTGACGGTGACGGCCCAGCGCCAGCCGCGGTATCCGGGCTCCTTGCACTCGAAGTAGTGCGTGACGACCCGGTCGCCCTCCGCGACGACACCGGAGTGTTCGCCGACGACGCCGGGTGCGGCGGCCTCCTCGGCGGCCTCCCGCGCGAGGTCTACGGCCTCGGCGCAGAGGCGGTCGGGGGCCGGGGTACGCGTGGCTCGCGGGGTACGCGGGGTACGGTCTCGCGTCGTCGCAGCACTCACAGGTCTCGCTTCTCTCCTACGCCGTCTCACGGGTGCGCCGGCCGAGGTTCGGGAGCGAGGCTCCGGAAGCGGGGCGGGCGGAGCGGACCTGGGGGCCGCATCGACGTCCGCACCCGACCGGTCTCACACGTCTCGGGCACACCTATCGTCATCCATTCTGCGGGATGCCGAAGGGGCGCGCGGCCGAGAGGAACCGCCGGTGGCGCGCTACGCACGCTACCCCGTTCGCGGGCCTGGGCCCACCTGCGTGCCCCAAGTGACCCGGATCGGGACCGCGGGCCCGGCCGTCCGAAGCCCCCCGGAGCCCGCCCCGGAGCCCCCCGGAGCCCGCCCCGGAACCCGCCGGGCCGGGTTCGGGGCCGCCCCCGGCCGGGTCCGTCGCCGCCGCCCGGACCCGTCCCCGTACCGGCGTGTCCCCGACACCCCGGGGTGTCCGCTCGGTTCGGGCGGGCCCGGGTTGGGGCACTATGAGGTGGTGGCAGCCGCACGGTCCTCCGGTCGATCCCACGATCGTCCCGGGCCGCTCCGCCGAGCGGGACGGGCGGTGGGGCGTGCGCTGCACCTGCCGTTCACGGGGACCGCGAAGGGGATCCGGCGGGCCACGCACGCGCACGGCGCGGGCGAGTCGGGGCTCGGGAAGCTGATCGAGCTGCACGCGGTCAACGGCGCCGGGGACGTGATGATCACCGTGGCCCTTGCGTCGACGGTGTTCTTCTCGGTGCCCACCGACGAGGCCCGCGGGCGCGTCGCGCTCTACCTCGCCATCACCATGCTGCCGTTCACGCTCCTCGCGCCGGTCATCGGCCCGCTCCTCGACCGGCTGCCGCACGGGCGGCGGGCGGCGATGGCGGCGGCGATGCTCACCCGGGCCGTGCTCGCCGTGCTGATGTCGGGCGCGGTCGCGACGGGCGGGATCGAGCTGTACCCGGCGGCGCTCGGCGTGCTCGTGGCGTCGAAGGCGTACGGGGTGGTGCGCAGCGCCGTCGTGCCCCGGCTGCTGCCGCCCGGCTTCTCGCTGGTGAAGGCGAATTCCCGGGTGACGCTCGCCGGGCTGCTCGCGACGGGCATCGCCGCGCCGATCGGGGCGGGACTGCAGCTGGTCGGGCCGCGCTGGCCGCTGTTCGGGGCGTGCGCGCTGTTCCTGCTGGGCACGTACTGGGCGGTGCGGATGCCGCACAAGGTGGACTCGGCGAAGGGCGAGCGGCGGGCGCACCTGCTGACGCACGGCGAGAAGAGGCCGAGTCTGCGGACGGTGGGTCCGGCGGTGCTGCACGGGCTCCAGGCGAACGCGGCGCAGCGGATGCTCTCCGGCTTCCTGATCTTCTTCCTGGCGTTCCTGCTGCGCGAGCATCCGCTGTCGGGGCAGTCGGCGGCGGTGTCGCTGGGCATCGTGGGCGTGGCGGCCGGGGTCGGGAACGCGTGCGGGACGGCGGCCGGCGGGCTGCTGCGGGACCGGGGGCACCGGCCGGAGGTGATCATCGCCACGATGATCACGACGGTGCTCGCGGCGGCGATCTGCGCGGCCGTCTTCTTCGGCGGCGTGATGGTCGCGGTCCTCGGCGCGGTCGCGGGCCTGACGCAGGCCCTGTCGAAGCTGTCGCTCGACGCCCTGATCCAGCGGGACGTGCCGGAGCTCGTACGGACCTCGGCGTTCGCCCGCTCCGAGACGGCGCTGCAGATGGCGTGGGTGGTGGGCGGCGGGCTCGGGATCGTGACGCCGCTGAACGGGACGGTGGGGATGGCGGTGGCCGCCGGCTTCCTGGCGATCGGCGCGCTCCTCGCCGTACGCGGTCTGCTGTCGACCCGCGGCCCCGGCACCACGGACCGCCCACAGCCCGCGAAGATGGCCTGAGACGCCCGTACGGAGGCGTACCGGCCCCGGGACGGAGGCATGCCGGCTCCCGGGACGGCGGCATACCGGTCCCCGGGACCGAGGCGTACCGGCCCCAGGAACGGAGCCGTACCCGCCCCCGGAACCGAGGCCTATCCGTCCCCGCAGCGCGGCGCGCCGTACCCCCGCGTGTCGGTGGCGCGACGGCCCGATAGCCTTCGGCTCATGACCGTTGCGTTCTTCTCCGGCTCGCGCCGCCGGGCCGCTGCCGCCCTCGGGGCCGTCTCCGCCGGGCTCCTCGTCCTCACCGCCTGCGAAAAGCCGACTCCGATCGCGACCGTCACGGTCGGGTCCGAATCGATCAACTCCGAGGCGTCCTGCTACAACGACGGCGACCCCATCAAGGAGTCCGACGTCCAGAAGTGCCTCAACAAGAAGGCCGAGAAGTCGATCACCGTCGCCATGGACGACAAGATCCGCTTCGGCGTGGACCCGTCCATCGCCGACAACGGCTGGACCATCTTCCTCGGCGGCCAGCAGGCCGAGCCGGAGCCGTACAAGAAGACGTACCGGACCATCCCGGCCAGCGCCTTCTTCTCCAGCCAGACCGGCGAGGCGCCCGACGAGACCCAGGTGACGATCGTCGAGAACACCGGCAAGACGCTCACCGGCATCTGGCACTTCAAGCTGAAGAAGGAATCCTGATCCTCCGGTGCACCGCCGGATCCTGATCGTGACGGCCGTGGCGGCGGAGGCGGACTCCGTCGCCGGCGGCCTCGCGAACGGCCCCGCCCGCCCGGGCGTGGAGCTTCCCGTGCCGGGCGGCCTCGTGCTGCGCCGGTACGAGGACGCGGACGGCCCGAGGGCCGTGGACGTCCTCGTCGGCGGGGTCGGGCCCGCCGCCGTCGCCGCCGCGACCGGCGCCGCACTGACCAGGGCCGCACTCGCCGGCGAGCCGTACCGGCTCGTCGTCTCCGCCGGGATCGCCGGCGGCTTCCCCGGCCGCGCCCCGCTCGGCTCGCTCGTCGTCTCGGACGCCATCGTCGCCGCCGACCTGGGCGCCGACACGCCCGACGGGTACGTGCCCGTCGACGAGCTCGGCTTCGGCCGCTCCGTCCACCGCGTCCCGGACACCCTCACCGGCCCCGTCGCCGCCACCCTGGCGTCCGCCGGGCTCCCGCACACCACCGGCGCCGTCCTCACGGTCTCCACCGTCACCGGCACCGCCGCCCGCGCCGACGAGCTCGCCGCCCGGCACCCGGGGGCCGCCGCCGAGGCCATGGAGGGCTTCGGGGTCGCCGAGGCCGCCGCCGCGCACGGCACCGCCGTCCTCGAACTGCGGGCCGTGTCGAACGCCGTCGGGCCCCGCGACCGCGCCGCCTGGCGCATCGGCGACGCCCTGGCCGCGCTGCGCCGCGCCGTGTCCGTACTCGAACCCACCCTGTCGGAGGCCCGGCCGTGCAGCTGAAGATCGCCTACTCGCCCTGCCCGAACGACACCTTCGTCTTCGACGCCTGGGCCCACGGCCGCGTCCCCGGCGCCCCGCGCCTCGACGTCACCTTCGCCGACATCGACGTCACCAACGGCTGGGCGGAGGACGGCACCGACGGGCACGACGTCCTGAAGGTCTCGTACGCCGTCCTGCCGTGGATCCTCGACGAGTACGCGCTGCTGCCCTGCGGCGGGGCCCTCGGCCGCGGCTGCGGCCCGCTCGTGCTGACCCGCGAGCCCGGCCTCGACCTGCGGGGGAAGACGGTCGCGGTGCCGAGCGAACGCTCGACCGCCTACCTCCTCTTCCGGCTGTGGGCGGCCGAGACCGTGCCCGGAGGGGTCGGCGAGGTCGTCGTGCTGCCGTTCCACGAGATCATGCCCGCCGTCCGCGACGGCAAGGTCGACGCGGGGCTCGTCATCCACGAGGCCCGCTTCACCTACAAGTCGTACGCCCTCCACTGCCTCGCCGACATGGGCGAGCACTGGGAGTCCACCACCGGCCTGCCGATCCCGCTCGGCGCGATCGTCGCCCGCCGCTCGCTCGGCGCGGACACCCTGCGGCTGCTCGCCGACTCCGCCCGCCGCTCGGTGCGGATGGCCTGGGACGACCCGGCCGCCTCCCGGCCGTACGTCATGGAGCACGCGCAGGAGATGGACCCGAAGGTCGCCGACCAGCACATCGGCCTGTACGTGAACGAGTTCACCGCCGACCTCGGCGAGGACGGCTACGCGGCGGTCCGGGGCCTGCTCACCCGAGCCGCGGCCGAGGGACTCGTACCGCCCCTCGGCCCGGACGCGCTGTCGTTCCCGTAGAGATCAGACGTCGAGCTGGTCCGCGACCGCCCGCAGCAGGCCGGCGATCTTCTTGCCGGCCGCCTTGTCGGGGTACCGGCCGCGCTCCAGCATCGGCGTGATGTTCTCCAGGACCGTCGTCAGGTCCTGCACGATCGACGCCAGCTCGTCGGGCTTGCGGCGCTGCGCCGCCGCCACCGACGGCGTCGGGTCGAGAATCGTCACCGACAGCGCCTGGTCACCCCGCTGACCCGCGACGACACCGAACTCCACCCGCTGGCCCGGCTTCAGTGCGTCGACTCCGTCAGGGAGCACCGACGAGTGCACGAAGACGTCACCGCCGTCGTCGCGGGAGAGAAAGCCGAAGCCCTTCTCGCTGTTGAACCATTTGACCTTGCCGGTAGGCACGTCCGTCCCTCGTCCTCGTTGACTCGTCGGGGTAAAAGAAACAGCGGGTCGACCGGCCCGCCGGCACCAAGGCTAATGCTCCGCGGGCCCGTGACAAGACGCCGCCGAAGTCTTCCTCCGGCCAGGGAACTACCCTGGCCGGATGCGCAGTGAAACCCCTACAGGACCGGTGGACGGCTCGGCCGGCGATTCCGCGCCGGGGGACGGACTCGTCAAGGCGGGTGTCGTCCTCTTCGCGATCGGAGCGGTCGCGACGCTGGTCACGGTGGCTCCGCTCTTCCTCGGGACCGATCCGTTCCCGACCGTCGCCTACCTGGTGTCGATGCTGATGGGCGTCGGTTTCGCGCTCGCCGCCGCCGGGGTGCTGCGGTCGGTCGCGGCCCAGCGGCGGCAGGCCCGGCGGGGCCGGCAGGCCGCCTAGCGGGCAGTCTCGGCCAGGTGCGCCTTCCACCAGGTGCGGAAGTCCGTCAGGTTCTTCAGGACCACGTCGGCGCCCGCCTCGCGGAGCTCCTCGGGGCTGCACGGGCCGGTCGCCACGGCCACCGAGAAGGCACCGGCGGCCTTCGCGCCGCGGACGTCGCCGACGTGGTCGCCGACGTACACCGTGGCGCCGTGCTCGCGCAGCGCCTCCGCCTTGGCCTCGGCGAAGAGGCGGCCGACCACGGCGTCGGGCTCGATGCCGAGGTGGGCGAAGTGGCGGTGGGCGTCGGGGCCGTTCTTGGCGGTGACGACGAGGGTGCGGCCGCCGGCCTCGCGGACCGCGTCGAGGGCGTCGCGGGCGCCCGGCATGGGGACGGTGGGCTCGATCGCGTACTCGGGGTAGAGGGCGCGGTAGCGGGCGGTCATCTCGGTGACCTGCTCCGCGGGCACCCAGTGGGCCATCTCCTGCTCCAGCGGCGGGCCGAGCCGGGTGACGACGAGGTCGGCGTCGACCTCGACGCCGTACTTCTCCGCGAAGGCGAGGAAGGCCGCCTTGATGCCGGGGCGGGTGTCGAGGAGGGTCAGGTCGAGGTCGAAGCCGACCGTGAGCGGGCCTGCGGAAACGTTCGTCGTCATGGGTGACATTGTGCCCGGGCGTTCGAATTCGGCCGCTGCTTAGACTGAGCCAAGCCTTACCGAACCGCTTTCTCGCCCGATGGGTGCCCATGACAGCCGCTTTCCGTTCCAGACGGGTCCTCGCGACCTCGGCGGCCGTCGTCGCCCTGCTGCTCGCCGTCCTTCTCAGCCTCGCCGTCGGCGCCCGGGCCATCGCCCCCGGCACCGTCCTCGACGCGCTCCTGCACGGGGCCACCGGCGACGACGCCGAGGTGGTGCGGCAGCTCCGGGTCCCCCGGACCGTCATCGGCCTGATGGTCGGCGCCGCCCTCGCGCTCGCGGGCACCGCCCTCCAGGGCATCACCCGCAACCCGATCGCCGACCCCGGCATCCTCGGCATCAGCCAGGGCTCCTCCGTCGCCGTCGTCGTCGCCATCGCCTTCCTCGGCGTGCACAGCCTCTCCGGCTACGTGTGGTTCGCCTTCGTGGGCGCCGCGCTCGCCTCCGTCGCCGTGTACGCGATCGCCTCCAGCGGCCGCGGCGGCGCCACGCCCGTGAAGCTGGCCCTCGGCGGCGCCGCGATCAACGCGCTGCTGCTGTCGGTGACGACCGGCGTGCTGACGACGAAGGCGGCGGCGCTCGACGAGTTCCGGTTCTGGCAGACCGGCTCCCTCGACGGGCGGGACGCGGCCACGATCACCCAGATCTGGCCGTTCCTGCTGATCGGCGCCGTGCTCGTGCTCTCCGTGGCGCGCGGCCTGGACGCGCTCGCGCTCGGCGAGGACGTCGCCAAGGGGCTCGGGCAGAAGGTCGCCACCGTCCGGATCGTCGGCGGGCTCGGCGCGACCGTCCTCACCGGCGCGGCGGTCGCCGCCGCCGGACCCATCGCCTTCGTCGGCCTCGCCGTCCCGCACATCGCCCGCGCCGTCGTCGGCTCCGACCACCGGTGGGTGCTGCCGATGGCCGCGCTGATCGGCCCGGTCATGGTCCTCGTCGCGGACGTGGCCGGACGGATCGTCTTCCCGCCGGGCGAGGTGCCGGCCGGGGTCATGACGGCCCTCATCGGCGTGCCGTTCCTCGTGACGCTGGTGCGACGGAAGGCGGTGCCGGCGTGAGCGCCGTCGAGAAGCCGACGGAGACACCCGTCGAGGGGTCCGTCGAGGGGTCCGTCGTGGCGCCTGCGGAGACGCCCGTCGAGAAGGGGCTCGCCGAGCCCACCGTGACGACCCCGGGGACCCGGCCCGCCGGGTACGGGCTCCTCCGTCTCGGGCCCGCCTCCCTCCTGGTCCACCGCCGCTCGGTGCTCGCCGCCGGCGTGCTGCTCCTGCTGCTCGCCGCGGCCTCGGTCGCGTACCTCTGCGTCGGCGAGAAGACCTTCTCCCCCGGCGAGGTCCTCACCGTCCTCACCGGCGGCGACTCCCCCGCCGCGTTCGTCGTCGAGGAGCTGCGCGAGCCGCGGCTCGTCACCGCGCTCGCCGTCGGCGCCGCCTTCGGGATGGCCGGCGCGCTCATCCAGACCGTCGCCCGCAACCCGCTCGCCTCGCCCGACATCATCGGCATCAGCCAGGGCGCGGGCGCGGTCACCGTCGCCGCGATGACCTTCGGCCTCGCCCCGTACACGGTCCTGCCGTACCTGTCGATCGCCGGCGGCCTCCTCGCCGCCGCCCTCGTGTACGCCTTCGCCTGGCGCGGCGGGCTGCACGCCACCCGCTTCGTCCTCATCGGCATCGGCATCGCCATCGCGCTCCGCTCCCTGATCACCCTCTTCATGACCAAGGGCGACTACCTCGTCGCCCAGCAGGCGCAGATCTGGATGACCGGCTCGCTCAACGGGCGCGGCTGGGAGGAGTCGGCGCCGGTCCGCTGGACGCTGCTGCTGATGCTGCCCGCCGTGCTGTGGGCGGCCCGCGCCCAGCGGACCGTCTCCCTCGACGACGCCACGGCGACCGCGCTCGGCGTCCGGCTCGGCCGGGTGCGGCTCGGGCTCGTCGCGGTGGGCGTGGTCCTCGCGTCCGTGGCGACCGGGGTCGCTGGGCCGGTCGACTTCGTGGCGCTGCTCGCCCCGCAGATCGCCCGCCGGGTGACGCGTACGGCGCAGATCCCGCTGCTCTGCTCGGCGCTGCTCGGCGCGGTGGTCGTCGTCGCCGCCGACCTGATCGGGCGGCGGCTGTTCTCCCCGGTGGAACTGCCGGTGGGTGTCCTCACGGCGGCGGTCGGCGCCCCGTATCTGATCTGGCTCATCGTCCGGAGCCGCACGGGAGGGAAGGCATGAGCGCGGATACGAGTACGGGTACGGGGCCGGGTGCGGGTACGGGTGCGGGTACGGGGCCGGGCTCGGCGGTCGGCGGGCGGCTGGCCGCGCGGGGGCTGACCCTCGCCTACGAGAGCCGGACGGTCGTCGAGGATCTGGACCTGGCGATCCCCGACGGCAAGGTGACCGTCATCGTCGGGCCCAACGCCTGCGGCAAGTCGACCACCCTGCGGGCGCTCGGCCGGCTCCTCAAGCCGGTCCGGGGCGCGGTCCTGCTCGACGGGGAGGAGCTGGCGAAGCTGCCGACGAAGCGGATCGCCCGCTCGATCGGCCTGCTGCCGCAGACGCCCGTCGCACCCGAGGCGATCACGGTGGCGGACCTCGTCGCGCGCGGACGCCAGCCCCACCAGGCGTGGTGGAAGCAGTGGTCGGAGGAGGACGAGCGGGCGGTGACGGAGGCGATGGCCCGCACGGACGTCGCCGCGCTCGCCGACCGCTCGGTCGACGAGCTGTCCGGCGGGCAGCGGCAGCGCGTCTGGATCGCGATGGCCCTCGCGCAGGAGACGGACCTGCTGCTCCTTGACGAGCCGACCACCTACCTGGACATCGCGCACCAGGTGGAGGTCCTGGACCTGGTGCGCCGCCTCAACCGGGCGCGCGGCCGGACGGTCGTGCTCGTCCTCCACGACCTGAACCAGGCGGCGCGGTACGCCGACCACCTCATCGCCATGAAGGCGGGCCGGGTGGTGGCCCGGGGCGCCCCGTCCGAGGTCGTCACCGAGGCCATGGTCCACGACGTCTTCGGCCTCCCGTCGGTCGTCGTCCCCGACCCGGTGACGGGGTCTCCGCTGGTGGTGCCGGGGGCGCCTTGGGAGGAGTCGTGAGGGTGCGTACGTCAGGGGCGGCGGGCGCGTAGGAGGAGGTAGGCGGCGGAGGCGAGGGCGGCGGCCCGGAGGGTCCAGGGCCAGGTCTCGGCGACGGCCTGGCTCATGCCGTCGCCGCCGGTGGCGACGGCCTCGCCCCAGCGGCCCTCCACCCGGCCCCAGAGCCAGGCGATGCCGGCCGCCGCGGCCACTCCGGGCAGCACGAAGACGGCCGTCTTCACCTGGGCGGGGCTCAGCCGGCGGGAGCCGTACGCGATGAGCCAGCCGAGGGCCAGCGCGATCAGCCAGCCGAACGCGGCGCCGGCGATCAGCAGCACGGCGGCGAGCAGGAGGAAGGGGTGCGCGAAGCCCCTCGCCCGGACCGGCGCGGCTTCCTCCTCCGGCGGTTCCTGCGCCTGCTTGGAGCGGCCGCTCAGCAGCCATCCGGCGGCTCGGCGCAGCCGGCTCCTGGGTGCGGGCGCCTCCCCGGGGTCCTCGTCCGCGTCCTCCGCCTCGGGCTCCGGCGGCCGGAAGAGCTCCGGGGCCTCGATGCCTCCGAAGAAACCGGGCACGTCCGGGTCCGCCTCCGAGCCGTCAGCCCACCAGCCGGTGGCGTCGTCGTCACCCGGACGGGGGTGCGGTACGGGTGCGGGGGGTGCGGGGGTCTTGGCGGGCGCGGCAGGCTTGCGGGAAGCGGACCACCAGGGCTTCGTGGCCGGGGCCGTATCGGATCCAGTATCCGATGTACTGGATCCAGTCTTGGATGCGCCGGATCCAGTATCCGATGTGCCGGATCCAGTATGGGATGCGCCGGATCCAATATCCGATCTACCGGATCCTGCATCCGACGTACTGGATTTTGTATCCGACCCCGCCGGCCCCTCCCCCCCGACCGACACGACCGACGCCGCCTTCCTGACGACCTCGTCAGGGGTGCCCAGGTCGCCGAGGATCCCCCGGACGGCCCTGGGGGACTCCTCGCCGCGGGTGGCGCGGCGGCGGTCGATCTCGTTGCGGAGGCCGGCGACGAGGGCGGTGCGGTCGCCGGGCGGGAGGTGCCGCTGCTGGGCGAGGTCGCCGACCTCGCTCAGGTAGTCGAAGACCATCCGGTCGCTCTCGATTCCCACGCCGCCCCTCCACCGTCCGGTCGAACGCCGTCCCGGTCCTGACGGTAGCGCCTGTGCAGCGGATAACGTGGGGCGGATGGGGATCGGCGAGCTGGACCGGGAGGCGCACGTGCCCGAGGGACGTCCGAAGGGGACCGCGGCGGGTCCGCGCACGCTGGCCGAGGCGCTGCGGGCGCGCGGCGACGACGGGCTCGCCGCGCTGCTGCGGGCCCGTCCCGACCTGCTGGGTCCGGTGCCGAACGATCTGACGCAGCTGGCGACCCGGGCCGGGACGCGGGCCTCGGTGGTGCGGGCACTGGAGCGGCTCGACCGGTTCTCGCTCCAGGTGGCGGAGGCGCTGGCGGTGGCGCCGGACCCGGCTCCGTACCCGGTGCTGCTCGACCTGTTCACCGGCGGGCACGAGGAGCCGGACATCGAGGCGGCGCTGCCGCGCGCGGTGGCGCTGCTGCGCGAGCAGGCGCTGGTGTGGGGCGAGGACGACCGGCTGCGGCTCGTACGGACCGCGCGCGAGCTGCTCGCCCCGTCGCCGCAGCATCCGTCCCCCACCGGCCTCGGGCCGACGGTCGCGGAGGCGACGGCGGGGATGTCGCCGGGGCGGCTCCAGGAGATCGTGGCGGCGGCCGGGCTGCCGTCGACGCACGACCCGGTGTCGGCGGTCGCCGCGCTGACCGGGCTCTTCACCGACCGGGAGCGGATGGGGGCGCTGCTCGACACGGCGCCGCCGGAGGCGCTGTCGGTCCTCGACCGGCTGGTGTGGGGGCCGCCGTACGGCGAGGTGACGGCGCGGCCGACGGCGCCGGTGGGCTGGCTGCGCGACCGGGGCCTTCTGCTGCCGGTGTCGCCGCGCACGATGGTGCTGCCGCGCGAGGCGGCGCTGCACCTGCGAGGCGGGAGGGCGCACCGGGCGCCGGAGCCGCGCGCGCCGGAGGTGGGGGCGGCCCGCGAGTACCGTCCCCAGGTTGTGGACAGTGCCGCCGCCGGGCAGGCGTACGCGGCGCTCGCGACGGTCGAGGAGCTGCTGAAGTCCTGGGACCACGGCGGCCCGGCGGTGCTGCGGGCCGGCGGGCTCGCGGTGCGGGACCTGAAGCGGACGGCGGCGGCGCTCGACGTGCCGGAGCCGGTGGCGGCGTTCTGGCTGGAGCTGGCGTACGGGGCGGGGCTGCTGGCCTCGGACGGCGAGGCGGACGAGCGGTACGCGCCGACGCCCGCGTACGACGACTGGCTCGACCAGCCGCCGGCCGAACGCTGGGCCCGGCTGGTCGGCGCCTGGCTGGCGGCGACCCGCACCCCGGGGCTCGTCGGCGGCCAGGACGCGAAGGGCCGCACGCTGTCCGCGCTCGGCCCCGACCTGGACCGCGCGGCGGCCCCGGAGGTACGCCACCGGGTCCTCGCCCTCCTGGCGACCCTGCCGCCGGGCGCGGCCGCCGACCCGGAGACGGTGCTGGCCCGCCTCCGCTGGGAACGCCCGACGCGCGGCACGACGACGACGGCCAAGGGCGCGCCTCCCGCCACGGCGGATGCGGCCAAGGATTCCGGTACGGACCCCGGGACGGCGGCCGGGGCATGGGCGTCCGAGGCGGGCGCGGGCCGTGCCTCCGGCGGCCCGACGGCCCCCCGCCCCGCCGCCGACCTGCGCGAACGCCTCGCCCGCTGGGCCCTCGGGGACGCCGAACTCCTCGGCGTCACCGGGCGCGGCGCGCTGTCCACGGCCGCGCGGGCGCTGCTCAACCTGCCGCTCGACGCGCCCGCCGGGCAGGCCGCCGAGGGCGGCGGGGTGGAACCGGAGGTCGCGGCCGAGCGCGCGGCGGAACTCCTCGAACCGCTGCTGCCGCAGGCCGTCGACCACGTGCTCCTCCAGGCCGACCTGACGGCCGTCGCCCCCGGCCCGCTGCTGCGGCCGCTGGCCGACGCGCTCTCCGTCCTGGCGGACGTGGAGTCGAAGGGTGGCGCGACGGTCTACCGGTTCACGCCCGGTTCGGTGCGGCGCGCCCTCGACACCGGCCGCTCCGCCTCCGACCTGCACGCCTTCCTCACCGCGCACGCGCGCACCCCGGTGCCGCAGCCCCTCGCGTACCTCATCGACGACGTGGCGCGGAAGCACGGGCACCTGCGGATCGGCGCGGCCTCGGCGTACGTGCGCTGCGACGACGACGCGCTGCTCGGCGAGATCCTCGCCGACCGCCGCTCGGCCCCCCTGCGCCTGCGCCGCCTCGCGCCGACGGTGCTCGCCGCCCAGACGGACCCGACCTCGCTCCTCGACGGCCTGCGGTCGATGGGGTACGCCCCGGCGGCGGAGTCGGTGGAGGGCGACGTCCTGATCACCCGCGCCGACGCCCACCGCACCCCGCCCCGCACGCCCCCGGCGCCCGTCCCCGACGGCCCGCCGGCCCCCGACGCCACCCTGCTGAAGGCCGCGGTCCGCGCCATCCGGGCCGGCGACCACGCCGCCACGGCCGTACGCAAGGAACCCGCCGTCCCCGTCACCACCGGCGGCCTCCCCCGCACCTCCGCGGCCGAGACCCTGGCGACGGTCCAGGCGGCCGCGATGACCGGCTCGGCCGTCTGGATCGGCTACGTCAACGCCGAGGGCGCCGCCAGCCAGCGCGTCATCGCCCCCGTCCGCGTCGAAGGCGGCTTCGTCACCGGCTACGACCACACGGCCGACGAGGTCCGCACCTATCCCCTCCACCGCATCACGGGCGTCGCGGAACTGGCGGACGAGGAGGTCTGAGGCGGGGACGCGCGTCCGGCGCCGCCGCGGGGTCGGGCCGAGGAACCGCCCCGGCGCGACGACGGCGAGCGGCACCACGAACCCGGCGACGAGGAACGCGGGAAGGGCCGTGAACAGGTCCCCCTCGGCGGCCGCCCCGGACGACACCACCGGCGCGAGCAGCGTCCCCGCCAGCGGCGGCACCCCGGCTCTTGCGGGTCCTCCCTCCCCGCTCTACCTTGATGTCAAGATTCTTGACATCAAGGGGGCCTCATGTCGACGACGCCGAGCTCTACCTCCTACTCCCTGGCCGGGCTGCACCACGTGCAGCTCTCCATCCCGCCGGGCGGTGAGGCCGCCTGCCGGGTGTTCTGGGGGGAGGTCCTCGGGATGGCGGAGGTCGAGAAGCCGCCGGTGCTCGCGGCGCGGGGCGGGTGCTGGTTCCGGGGTGGCGGGGTCGAGGTCCATCTCGGGGTCGAGGAGGACTTCCGGCCGGCGCGGAAGGCCCATCCCGGCATCCGGGTCATCGGGATACGCGCGCTCGCCGACCGGCTGGAGCGCGGGGGTACGGCCGTCACCTGGGACGACAACCTCCCGGGGCACCTCCGCTTCCACGCCTTCGACGCGTTCGGCAACAGGCTGGAGTTCCTGGAGCCGAGGTAGACTTGTACGTTTTCCTCGCCGCGACCCGCCTGCGGAGGTATCTGTGTCCTGCCTGATCGTCCAGAGCGACAAGACGCTGCTCCTGGAGGTCGACCACGAGCTCGCCGATGCGTGCCGTCGGGCGATCGCCCCGTTCGCGGAGCTGGAGCGGGCGCCCGAGCACATCCACACGTACCGGGTGACACCGCTCGGGCTGTGGAACGCGCGGGCCGCCGGGCACGACGCCGAGCAGGTCGTGGACGCGCTCGTCGAGTACTCCCGGTATCCGGTGCCGCACGCCCTGCTCGTCGACATCGCCGAGACCATGGACCGGTACGGGCGGCTCACGCTGACGAAGCATCCCGCGCACGGGCTCGTCCTGACGTCCACCGACCGGCCCGTCCTCGAGGAGATCCTCCGGTCGAAGCGGGTGCAGCCGCTGGTCGGGGCGCGGATCGACCCCGACACGGTGGTCGTCCACCCCTCCGAGCGCGGGCAGATCAAGCAGACGCTGCTGAAGCTGGGCTGGCCCGCCGAGGACCTCGCCGGGTACGTCGACGGCGAGGCCCACCCGATCGAGCTCGCCGAGGACGGCTGGAGCCTGCGGCCGTACCAGCAGCACGCCGTCGAGGGCTTCTGGCACGGCGGCAGCGGCGTCGTCGTCCTGCCCTGCGGCGCGGGCAAGACGCTGGTGGGCGCCGGGGCGATGGCCAAGGCGAAGGCGACGACGCTGATCCTCGTCACCAACACCGTCTCCGCGCGGCAGTGGAAGAACGAGCTGGTGAAGCGGACCTCGCTGACCGAGGACGAGATCGGCGAGTACAGCGGGACGAAGAAGGAGATCCGGCCCGTCACCATCGCCACCTACCAGGTCCTCACCACCAAGCGGAAGGGCGTCTACCCGCACCTGGAGCTCTTCGACTCCCGCGACTGGGGCCTGATCGTCTACGACGAGGTCCACCTGCTGCCCGCCCCCGTCTTCAAGTTCACCGCCGACCTGCAGGCCCGCCGCCGGCTCGGCCTGACCGCGACCCTCGTCCGCGAGGACGGCAAGGAGGCGGACGTCTTCTCGCTGATCGGACCGAAGCGGTTCGACGCGCCGTGGAAGGAGATCGAGGCGCAGGGGTACATCGCGCCCGCCGACTGCGTCGAGGTCCGGGTCAACCTCACCGAGTCGGAGCGGCTCGCGTACGCGACGGCCGAGGCGGAGGAGAAGTACCGCTTCTGCGCGACGACGGCGACGAAGCGGCGGGTGACGGAGGCGCTGGTGAAGAAGTTCGCCGGGCAGCAGATCCTCGTCATCGGCCAGTACATCGACCAGCTCGACGAGCTCGGCGCGCACCTCGACGCGCCCGTCATCAAGGGCGAGACGACGAACAAGGAGCGGGAGCGGCTCTTCGACGCCTTCCGCAACGGCGAGATCAACGTCCTCGTCGTGTCCAAGGTCGCGAACTTCTCCATCGACCTGCCCGAGGCGACCGTCGCCATCCAGGTCTCCGGCACCTTCGGCTCCCGCCAGGAGGAGGCCCAGCGGCTCGGCCGGGTGCTCCGCCCGAAGGCCGACGGCCACCAGGCGCACTTCTACTCGGTCGTCGCCCGCGACACCATCGACCAGGACTTCGCCGCCCACCGCCAGCGCTTCCTCGCCGAGCAGGGGTACGCGTACCGGATCGTCGACGCGGACGAGCTGCTGGCGCCGTAGGAGGCCCGGCCGGTCTCGGTCCGAGCCCCAGGGCCGGTCTCAGTCCATCAGGGCCAGGACCGGGCCCGCGAGGGCCAGGGCGTACTGGGCGGCGACGAGGGCGCGGCGGGGCACGACGAGGGCCGCCACGCCCACCGCGGCGGCGAGTCCCACGGCCCAGAAGCCGGCCGTGATGAAGCCGCCGCCGACGCCGTCGCCGGAGATCCCGTCGGCGACGGTGACCATCATGGTCGCCACCACGCAGGCCGCGACGAGCAGCAGGCCGACGCCCGCGAGGACGCGGAGCGCGGTGGTGCCCGGGGCGTAGGGGTCGGGGGTGTTCGTCGTCGTCATGTCCCGATCACATCACCGCGCCGGGGCCGCCGGCAGGCGTGCGCGTACTCAGCCGGGACCGGGCGGGTACTCAGTCGGGGCCAGGAGCGTACGCGGGCCGGGGGTTCCGCACGCCGGCCTCGGGGTGGTCGTGGCCGCCGAGGAGGGCGACGGTCACGGCCGCGCCGCCGAAGGCGCGGACCGCGCGGAGGGCGGTCGCCACGGCAGCACGGGGGCGGGGACGGGGGTGGGGGCGGAGACGGGGGGCGGTGGTCGCGAGGGTGAAGGTCGTAGCACTCATGACTCCATTCTGGAATCCGGACATACGCGGCACATCGGCCCTGGGGTGGAAGTCGGCTCACCCTTGCGGCGGACCCCCGCCCCTACGGGAAATCGATTCGCCCAGGTCCCCCGTCCGGAGTTAGAATCACCGGCTTCCCCGCCTCCCGTCCGCGTACGGAGAGCGCCGCCGCCCGGTCGGAAACCGGCGGCCACACCGACGTGCCCGTATATCCGTGTGTCCGTGATCCGTGTATCGACCGGAGGCTTCACCGTGTCCGCTGCCGTGCCCACCGACGATCCGCTCGTACGCGAGCGGGCCCACCTCGCCTCCTCCCGTGCCGCCCTGCGCGCGATGCGCGAGGAGGTGGAGGCGCTGGACATCAAGGACGTCACCGCGAACTGGGTCAACTCGATCATCCTGGAGCGGCAGATCGAGGACCGCATCAAGGCGCTCGCCGACCTCTCCCACACCCCGCTCTTCTTCGGCCGGCTCGACTACCTGCCGCCCACCCAGTACGGGCAGCGTTTCTACATCGGCCGCCGGCACGTCCACGACGCGCACGGCGACCCCATGGTCATCGACTGGCGCGCGCCGGTCTCGCAGCCGTACTACCAGGCGTCGAAGAAGGACCCGCAGGACGTCGGGCTGCGCCGCCGCTTCGGCTACACGGCCGGCGAGCTCACCGCGTACGAGGACGAGCACCTCTCCGACCCGGCCGAGCTCGAAAAGACCAGCCGGCTGCTCCAGGCGGAGATCGAGCGCCCGCGCGTCGGCCCCATGCGGGACATCGTGGCGACGATCCAGCCCGAGCAGGACGAGATCGTCCGCTCCGACCTGTCGGGCACGCTGTGCGTGCAGGGAGGCCCGGGGACCGGAAAGACCGCCGTCGGCCTGCACCGCGTCGCGTACCTCCTCTACGCGCACCGGGAGCGACTGGCCCGCACCGGCACCCTCGTCATCGGGCCGAACCGTTCCTTCCTCCAGTACATCGAGCAGGTGCTGCCCGCGCTCGGCGAGCTGGAGGTGAAGCAGGCGACCGTCGACGACCTCGTCGCGCACGTGGAGGTGCGGGGCACGGACGAGGCGGCGACCGCGGTCGTGAAGGGCGACGCCCGGATGGCGGAGGTGCTGCGGCGGGCGGTGTGGTCGCACGTCACCATGCCGACGGAACCGCTGATGGTGGTGCGCGGCTCGCGGCGCTGGCGCATTCCCGCGTACGAACTGGAGGAGATCGTACGGGAGTTGACCGCGCGTGACATCCGTTACGGGGCGGCCAGGGAGGCGCTTCCGCAGCGCGTCGCGCATGCCGTCCTCGTACGGATGGAGCAGGCCGG
Organism: Streptomyces sp. R302; assembly: GCF_012927245.1. Classification (GTDB taxonomy): domain Bacteria; phylum Actinomycetota; class Actinomycetes; order Streptomycetales; family Streptomycetaceae; genus Streptomyces. The sequence goes on along the minus strand of NZ_JABBGE010000003.1, from coordinate 181,050 downwards.
CGAGGCGCCCGACGACCGGGTGCAGAACGCGGTCGCGCGGAACGCGGCGGTGAAGGCGATGGTGAAGGAGTGCTGGCCGGCGGTCGACCCGGCGAAGCTGGTCCTTCGGCTGCTCGCCGACCCGGAGTTCCTCGCGGAGCACGCGGAGGGGGTGCTGACCGAGGAGGAGCAGAAGCTGCTGCTGTGGGCGAAGCCGGCGCGGAGCGTGAAGACGGCGAAGTGGTCGGCGGCGGACGCGGTGCTGATCGACGAGGCGACGGACCTCGTCGAGCGCACGCACTCGCTCGGGCACGTGGTCCTCGACGAGGCGCAGGACCTGTCGCCGATGCAGTACCGGGCGGTGGGGCGGCGCTGCACGACCGGTTCGGCGACGATCCTCGGCGACCTGGCGCAGGGCACGACGCCGTGGGCGACGCTGAGTTGGGAGTCCGCCCTCGGGCACCTCGGCAAGCCGGGGTCCCGCGTGGAGGAGCTGACGGCGGGCTTCCGCGTCCCCACGGACGTCATCGCGTACGCCTCCCGCCTCCTGCCCCACATGGCGCCGGGGCTCGCGCCGGTGGAGTCGGTACGGGAGAACCCGGGCGACTTCGAGATCCGCGAGGCGGAGGCGCCGTCGGCGGCGGCGGTCGTCGCGGCGTGCGTCGACGCGCTCGCGAACGAGGGCTCGATCGGCCTCATCGCCGCGGACGCGCGGATCGCCCCGCTGGCGGAGTCCCTCATGGAGGCGGGCCTCCCCTACCTCTCCCCCGGCGAGGAGACCACCGCCGAGTCCCGCCTCACCCTCGTGCCGGCGTCCCTCGCGAAGGGCCTGGAGTACGACTACGTGGTCCTCGACGAACCGGCCGCCGTCGTCGACGCCGAACCCGACGAACGCACCGGCCTGCGCCGCCTCTACGTAGCCCTCACCCGCGCCGTCTCAGGCCTGACCATCGTCCACGCGGCCCCTCTGCCGGACCAGTTGAACTCGAAGGCGTAACGCCCGCCGCCCCTGTGGGCACACGTCCCGCCAGGGCGGCGCCCACCCGCTGGCCCGACTCGGGCCTGACCCCGGTGCGGGGCCGCACCCGGCGTCCCTGTGGGCATACGTCCCGCAAGGGCGGGACGGGTGGGCACAGGGACGGCGCCCCCTGCCGGGCCAAGGCTTTCCGGGCCTGGACCCGCACCCGCTGTACGGCTCCGTACCGGTGCGGGTTCAGGCGCATGTGCGGAGGCACCCGCACATGGTGCCGTTCCGTTGTGCCCACCCGTTCCGCCCTAGCGGAACGTATGCCCACAACGGAACGGCGGCGACGGGTGGGGCCCGCCCTGGCGGAACGGCGGTGGGGTGGGGGGTCAGTCTGTGGTGATACCTCGGGTGGCGAAGGTTTCTGCGGCGTCGGGGGCCGCGAGGACACCGTCCTCCACGAAGGTGACCTCGCGGAGGTTGGGCAGCAGGTCGAGGTCGTCGAGGGAGCGGACGTCGAAGAGGTCGTCCTCGCCGTCCCACGCGGGCGCGCAGTGACGGAAGACCTCCGTCCCCGCGTCGAAGCACAGCTCCTCGACGGTCGCGAGCAGCTCCGCCGGGATCTCCAGCGCCTCGAAGTACTCCCGGGACTCCGGCAGCACCTCCTCGTGGAGACCGTTCTCCAGGACGTGGGAGACGGGGTCGGCGATGCCCCGCGCGGCCATCCGCGCGTTCAGGTCGTAGACCGGGAGCAGCGTCCCGGCCTGGTACATGAGCTCCTCGATGACGAGCAGCTTGAGGTTGAAGTCGTGGAACCGGGTCATGGGGACATGGGTACCACGCCGCTCTGTCACCCGAACTCGGCGAGGGCCTCGGTCCAGGCGCGGCGGGCCACGGCGGCGAGGACGGGGTTGGGGGTGGGAGCGGTGCCGGGCCCGCCCAGGTCACCGTAGTAGTGATCGGTGACGATCCCCCAGCACAGCGCCCAGCCCCGGCCCCGCGCCCAGGTGGCGTCGTCGACGGCGGAGGCGGTACGGAAGAGGGGGCGGGTGGCGGGGGTGAGGAGGGTCCAGGCGGGGAGGAGGTCGGCGGCCGGGTCGCCGGTACCGAGGCCGCCGAAGTCGATGACGGCGGTCAGGCGGCCGTCGCGGGTGAGGAGGTTTCCGGGCAGCAGGTCGCCGTGGAGCCAGACCGGGGGCCGGTCCCAGGCGGGCAGGGCCAGTACCTGGTCCCAGGCGGCGAGCGCGGCGCGTTCGCCGAGCAGTCCGGCAGCGGCGAGCGCGGCGGCAGCGGACGGGAACGCGCCCTCCTCCCACTCGGTGACGGCCCCGCCCCGGAAGGACCGGGGCCCGCCGGTCACGTCGACCGTGCGCAGCGCGACGCCGAAGCGGCCCAGCGCCTCCGCCGCGTGGGCCAGGTCCTTCACCGGTGCCGCCCAGGCGTCCGCGCCGTCCAGCCACCTGTAGACGCCCCACGGCCGGCCGAAGTCCTCCCCCGGGACGCCGGTGCCTACGGGGGTGGGGGTCGCCAGGGGGAGGGACGGGGACAGTCGCGGCAGCCAGCGGTGTTCCCTCTCGATCTGGCCCGTCGCCCATTCCGCCTTCGGCAGCCGTACGACGAGGTCGTCGCCCAGCCGGAACATCGCGTTGTCCGTCCCGGCCGACGCCACCTGGCGCACGTCCAGGCCTGCCCAGTGCGGGAATTGGGCCGCGATGAGCCGTCGTACGAGTGGTTCGTCGATTCCGTCCGCCATGGGCGGGAGGCTAGCCGCCCGCGTCGCGGCGGCGCACCGGCTTTTCGGGGCCGCCCGGCGGCTACGGGGTGTCGATCGCCTCGCGCCAGGTGCGGACCGCTTCGGCGGAGACCGGGGCGGTCCAGCCGTGGGGGCGGGCGGCGCCGCCGATGTGGAAGGCGGTGAGGCCGGCGGCGCGCAGGCGGGGGAGGTGGTCGAGGCGGAGGCCGCCGCCGACGAGGATCTGGGGTTCGTAGCCGGGTTCGCCGGTGCGGGCGGCTTCGGCTTCGAGGACGGGAAGGCCGTCGTCGACGCCGCCGGCGGCGCCGGCCGTGAGGTAGGTGTCGAGGCCGGGGAGGTCGGCGAGGCGCTTGCGCAGGCCGTCGCGGTCGGCGGCGCGGTCGATGGCCCGGTGGAAGGTCCAGTGGGCGCCGTCGAGGACGGCGATGAGCCGTTCGACGGCGACCAGGTCCGGGGCGCCGTCGGCGGTGAGGAAGCCGAGGACGAACTCGTCGGCGCCGGCGGCGCGGAGCTCCGTGGCCCGGCCGACCAGGGCGTCGATGTCGCCCGCGGCGAAGCCGTCCGCGAGGCGCAGCATGACGCGCAGCGGGATGTCGACCGCGCGGCGGATGGCCGTGAAGCCGGCCGTCGACGGGGTGAGGCCGTCCGCCGCCATGTCGGTGACGAGTTCGAGGCGGTCGGCGCCCCCGGTCTGGGCGGCGACCGCGTCCTGCTCGTCGAGGGCGATCACCTCCAGGACAGCACGGTTGCTCATTGCGCCCATTCCTCCATGAATGACGGCTACAGGTCTAGTCCAATGACCAGACTAGCCGTGCGCGTGACCTCCCGCATCGCGCTCGGCCGTCTCCGCGGGGGCCGGGGCCTTCCCCGGCGCGCCGGCCCTCACCGTGAAGGCGGCCGTGCGGACCTCGCCCTCGTGCTTGAAGTCGAGGAAGAGGCGGTACGTGCCGGGGGTCGGCGCGGTGGCGGTGAAGGAGACGTCGGGGCCGGGTCCGCCCTCGTTCGGGTGGACGTGGAGGTAGGCGAGGTCGCCCTGGCGGAGGGCGACCAGGTGGCCGTACGCGCCGAGGTAGGGCTGCAGGTCGGTGACCGGCTCGCCGCCCTTGGAGACGGTGAGGCGCAGCTCACCGGGCTTGCCGGGGTCGAGGGTGCCACCGAGGCGGACCTGGTAGCCGTCGACGGTGGCGGTGGGCGCGGCGGCGGGGAGCGGCCGGGGGGCGTAGGCGCCGGGGACGCCGAGGTCGACGCCGAGGGTGACGGCCTTCGCGCCCTTCGCGGCGGGCTTGAAGTCGGCGAAGGCCTTGTAGGCGCCGGCGGCCGGGAGGTCGGCGTCGACGGTCCAGGTGCCGTCGGGGGCCTTCTCGGGGTGGAGGTGGCGGAAGACCGTCAGGTCGCGCGAGGCGACGATGAAGTGCAGCTCCTTCTCGTGCTCGGTGGCGAAGGCGGTGACCTTCTTCCCGGTGGCGTCCTGGATGGAGAACTTCAGGGTGCTGCGGCCGACGGGCGGGGTCGGGGTCTCCAGGGCGAGGGTGTAGCCGCCTTCGGAGATCTGGAGGCCGCCGGGGAGTTCGGTGGCCTGGGCGGCGGCCTGGGCGGGGGCCTCACCGGCGGTCTCCTCGTGGCCCGCGTGACTGCCGCTCTCCGTCTTCCGGGGCTCGTCCACCGGGCCGACGCCCTTGCCGACCGCGTACGCGGTGCCGAAGGTCGCGGCGAGTGCGGCGGCGAAGGCGGTGATCTTCATTCCGGTGTTCATGACTGCTCTCCCCATGGGACTCGCATGCGTGGTCACGCGCGCTCTCTGCACTTCACCATACCCCTAGGGGGTATCAAGTCAAGCCGACTCGACACTTGCGGTGAATACCACTGGGGGGTATACATGGACTCACATCACCGATACCCCCCGAGGGTATCCGCCCACAGGACACACGATGGAGGACGACATGGGTTCCTGCTGCACCCCCGACCACAGCTGCTCCACCGGCGGCACCACCACCGCGGTCGCCGTCGCCGACGCCACCAGCACCGTCTACGCCGTCTCGGGCATGACCTGCGGTCACTGCAAGACCTCGGTCACCACGTCCGTCAGCGCGGTGGAGGGCGTCCTCTCCGTGGACGTCGACGTCGCCACCGGCCTGGTGACCGTCACCACCGACGGCCCCGTCGACGACGCCGTCATCGGCGCCGCGATCGACGACGCCGGCTACGAGCTGACCGGCCGCGCCTGACCGCGGGCCCCACGAGCCGCCGGGGCCCGACCCGGACCGCCGCCCGGGCCCCGGCACCCGACCACCCGCACTCCCCCCATCTGCGCTGAGGAGCAGGAAATGACCACGACCACTCCGGGCACCGCCCAGGTCGAGCTCGCCATCGGCGGCATGACCTGCGCCTCGTGCGCGGCCCGCATCGAGAAGAAGCTCAACCGCATGGACGGGGTCGAGGCCACCGTCAACTACGCGACCGAGAAGGCGAAGGTCACCTTCTCCGCCGACATCCCGGTCGCCGACCTGATCGCCACCGTCGAGGCCACCGGCTACACCGCCGAGGAGCCCGCCCCGCCGAGGAGCGAGACCCCGGGCGCCGACGGCCCCTCCGACGAGGAGAAGGCCGACGCCGAGCTGCGGCCCCTGAAGCAGCGGCTGATCACCGCCGTCGCCCTCGCCGTCCCCGTCATCGCGATGGCGATGGTCCCGGCGCTCCAGATCGAGTACTGGCAGTGGCTGAGCCTCACGCTCGCCGCGCCGGTCGTCACCTACGCCGCCTGGCCCTTCCACCGCGCCGCCTGGACCAACGCCCGGCACGGCGCGGCCACCATGGACACGCTGATCTCGGTGGGCACGACCGCCGCGTTCCTGTGGTCCCTGTGGGCGCTGTTCTTCGGCACGGCCGGTACGCCGGGGATGACGCACCCCTTCGAGTTCACCATCGCCCGCACCGACGGCGCCGGGAACATCTACCTGGAGGCCGCCGCCGGCGTCACCGCCTTCATCCTGGCGGGCCGCTACTTCGAGGCCCGCTCGAAGCGGAAGGCCGGCGCCGCGCTCAAGGCGCTGATGCAGCTGGGCGCGAAGGAGGTCACCGTCATCGAGAACGGGCGCGAGATCACCGTGCCCACCGCCGAACTCCAGGTCGGCGACCGCTTCCTGGTCCGCCCGGGCGAGAAGATCGCCACCGACGGCACCGTCGTCGAGGGTTCGTCCGCCGTGGACGCATCGATGCTGACCGGCGAGTCCGTCCCCGTCGAGGTCGGCGTCGGCGACGCCGTCACCGGCGCCACCCTGAACGCCGGCGGCCGGCTCGTCGTCGAGGCCACCCGCGTCGGCGCCGACACCCAGCTCGCCCGGATGGCGAAGCTCGTCGAGGACGCGCAGAACGGCAAGGCCGCCGCCCAGCGCCTCGCCGACCGGATCTCGGCCGTCTTCGTGCCGGTCGTCATCGCGCTCTCGCTCGGCACCCTCGGCTTCTGGCTCGGCACCGGACAGGGCCTGACCGCCGCGTTCACCGCCGCCGTCGCCGTCCTGATCATCGCCTGCCCCTGCGCCCTGGGCCTCGCCACCCCGACCGCCCTCATGGTCGGCACCGGGCGCGGCGCCCAGCTCGGCATCCTCATCAAGGGGCCCGAGGTCCTGGAGACCACCCGCAAGGTCGACACCATCGTCCTGGACAAGACCGGCACCGTCACCACCGGCCGGATGACCCTCCTCAAGGTCCACACCGCCGCCGGTACGGACGAGACCGACGTCCTGCGCCTCGCCGGCGCCCTGGAGCACTCCTCCGAGCACCCCGTCGCCCAGGCCGTCGCCACCGGCGCCGCCGCCAGGGTCGGCGCCCTGCCCACCCCCGAGGACTTCGCCAACGTCCCCGGCCTCGGCGTCCAGGGCGTCGTCGACGGCCACGCCGTCCTCGTCGGCCGCGAGAAGCTGCTCGAAGAGTGGGCGATGGAGCTGCCCGCGGACCTCAAGTCCGCGAAGGACGCGGCGGAGAAGGCCGGGAAGACGGCCATCGCGGTCGCCTGGGACGGGGAGGCCCGCGCGGTCCTGGAGGTCGCCGACGCGATCAAGGAGACCAGCGCGGAGGCGATCCGCCGGCTCAAGGCCCTCGGGCTCACCCCGATCCTGCTGACCGGCGACAACCAGGCGGTCGCCGAGTCCGTCGCCGCCGAGGTCGGCATCGGCGAGGTCATCGCCGAGGTCATGCCGCAGGACAAGGTCGACGTGGTCAAGCGCCTCCAGGCCGAGGGCCGTTCGGTCGCCATGGTCGGCGACGGCGTCAACGACGCCGCCGCGCTCGCCCAGGCCGACCTGGGGCTCGCCATGGGCACGGGCACGGACGCCGCCATCGAGGCCGGCGACCTGACCCTCGTACGAGGCGACCTGCGGGCCGCGGCGGACGCCATCCGGCTCTCCCGCAAGACCCTCGGCACCATCCGGTCCAACCTCTTCTGGGCCTTCGCCTACAACGTGGCCGCCCTGCCGCTCGCCGCGGCCGGACTGCTCAACCCGATGATCGCCGGTGCCGCGATGGCCTTCTCCTCGGTCTTCGTGGTCGGCAACAGCCTCCGGCTGCGCGGCTTCCAGGCCGCCGACAAGTGACCTCCGGACCCTTGACGACCTGACGGGAGCCCGCCGTGGCCGGTTACGCACAGCAGAAGGAAGACATCATCAGAAGGCTCCGGCGGATCGAGGGACAGGTCCGGGGAGTCCAACGGATGGTCGACGAGGACACCTACTGCATCGACGTCCTGACCCAGGTCTCGGCCATCAACGCCGCCCTCCAGTCCTGCGCCGTCGCCCTCCTGGACGAGCACCTCGCCTGCTGCGTCACGGAGGCGATCGCCGCCGGCGGAGACGAGGCGAAGGAGAAGGTCGGCGAGGCGTCGAAGGCGATCGCCCGGCTGATCCGGACCTGACGGGACCGGGACACTCCACGACCGCCCCCCCCTCGCAGGGGGGGCGGTCGTCGTCGTACGCCGATGTCAGATGTGGAGCGCCGGGGGAAAGCCGGTCCAGCGGAGGTCCTCGGGGAGGTGCCGGGTGTCGTTGAGGACGAGCACGGCCGGCGGGCGGCCGGGGGCGTAACGGATCACCGTCAGCGCCGCGTTCGCCTGATTGACGCCCATCCACCGCCAGGCCGGCGCGTCCAGCGCCGCCCGCACCAGCCAGCCGACGAGGAAGTTGTGGGTGACGAGCAGCTCGTGGCGCGGCTCGTCCCCCTCCACCGGCCCCGTGAAGCGCGCGACCGCCTCCGCCGCCAGCTCCGCGCCCCGCGCCCGCTCCTCCGCCGGGAACTGCTCCAGGAAACCGAGCATCCCGTCGGCCGCCCCGTCCGGCAGCTCCTCCCGGGACGGCTGGTACGGGACGTAGTCCCCGGCCTCCTCGGCAGCGCGGACGGGCACGCCGTCGAGCTGCTCGCCGATCAACCGGGCCGTCTCCGTGGCGCGGGCGAGCGGCCCGTGGTGGACGGCCGCCAGCGGCACGCCCCGCAACCGCTCCCCGAGCAGCACCGCCTGCCGCCGCCCCGCCTCCGTCAGCCCGGACTCGTCGGGCGTGGCCTCGCCGTGCCGGGTGACGTAGAGGAAGCGGTCGGCCGTGCGGGGGCTGCTCATGGATGCGTACCTTCCGTACCGGAGAAACGATCTTGCGGTTTCCCTCCCGGACGCGCTTCCGGCACCCGCCGGTTGCGGGGCGCGCGGCGCCGACCGGGGGCGCGCTGCGCGGATCGGGCGGCGCCGAACGAGTGGACTCGCCCCGCTCCCGTCGGCGGGCGTCGCAACGATCCGGCCGCCGGTGCTGATCTGGCAGCGCGCGTACCCGCTCCTTCTCCCCTCCCGCCCCCCCGGAAGGCGTTCCCCATGCGACGACGTACCCCCCGCCGGCTCCTCGCCACCGCCCTGTTCCTCGCGGCGGCCGCCCTCGCGCCCGCCGCGCTGCCGGCGATCGCGGCGCCCGTCCCCGTACCGCTCCGGCACGGCGACGGCGACGGCGACGACTGCCGGGGCGGGGGCGGGCTGCCGGCCGCCACCGTCGCGCGGCTCGACTCGACCGTCGAGAAGGTGCGGAAGCAGGCCGGGATCCCCGGTCTGGTCGTCGGCGTGTGGATGCCGGGGAAGGGGTGTTACGTCCGGGCCACCGGGGTCGCGGACAAGAAGACCGGCCGGCCGATGTCCACCGACGGGTACATCCGGATCGGCAGCGAGACGAAGACCTTCACCGTCACCGCGCTGCTCCAGCTCGTCGACGAGGGGAAGGTCGGGCTCGACGACCCGATCGACGACTACGTCCGGGGCGTGCCGAACGGCCACCGGATCACGCTGCGGCACCTCGCCGAGATGCGCAGCGGCCTGTTCCCGTACACCTCGGACCCGGACTTCGTCCACGACCTGCTGAGCGAGCCGAAGCGGCCGTACAACCCGTGGGAGGTGGTGTCGTACGGCTACCGGCACGCGAACACCTTCCAGCCGGGCGCCACCTTCCAGTACTCCAACTCCAACCTCGTCCTCCTCGGCCTGGTCGTCGAGAAGGTCACCGGCCGGCCCCTCGCGGAGGTCCTGCACGAGCGGGTGATCCGGCCGGCCGGGCTGCGGCACTCGTTCCTGCCGAAGGGCGCCGAGTTCCCGCAGCCGCACCCGCGCGGCTACACCGACCAGACGCTCGACGGCTCCGTCGCCGACGCCACCGACTGGAACCCGAGCTGGGCGTGGGCGGCCGGCGCGATGATCTCGGACTTCGACGACCTGCACCGCTGGGCGAAGGTCCTCGCCACCGGCGAACTCCTCAGCCCCGCCACCCAGGCGCAACGCCTCAGGACCCTCCCGACCGGCTTCCCCGGCACCTCGTACGGCCTCGGCATCCTGAACACCAACGGCTGGATCGGCCACAACGGCTCCCTCCCCGGCTACGAGACCGTGACCGTCCACCTCCCGTCCCAGAAAGCCACGCTCGTCCTGATGCTCAACACGGACACGTTCAGCGGCGGTCAGGAGCCGTCGACGCTGGTGGCGCGGGCCGTCACGGAGATCGTCACGCCGAAGAACGTGTACGCGGGCTCGGTCACCCCGCGCCGTTGACGGCGGCCTTGTCTACGATCGGGCCATGAGCGCTGACTGTTCACGCTGGTCCATCGGTTCGCGGAACTCGTTCCTGTCCATCGGGTCGGTCGGCTCGACGCTGTCGATCGGCTCGGTGGGCTCCTTCCTGTCCGTCGGCTCGGTCGGCTCGGCGGCCTCCGTCCTGTCGGTCGGCTCCTGGGCGAGCCTCGGCTCGCTGCTGTCGGCGGAGTCCCGGTGGTCGGCCCTGTCCTGGCGTTCCCGGGGCGCGGTGCTGGCCGCGGGGGCGGGGCTCACGGCCGTCGCGCTGACGGCGGCCCTCGCGGCGGCCCGCCGCGACTGAGGGGGCCGAACACCCCTTCATATACTGGTGCGCCCCTCCCGTGCCGCTCACCGCTAGGACGTATCCATGGCCGTCAGCAAGGACGTCCTCGCCGCGTACGGGATCCCCGTCATCCCCGATCCCGCCGACGCGGCCTCCCGCAAGCGGCAGGCGATCATCGACGCCGCGCTGACGGAGTTCCTCGCGGAGGGGTACTCGGCGGCGTCGATGGACGCGATCACCGCCCGGTCCGGGGTGTCGAAGGCGACGATCTACAAGCACTTCGGCAGCAAGGAGCGGCTGTTCCTCGCGGTCGTCGGCGGGATACTCCCGAAGACGTACGCGGACCTGGAGCCGACGAACTCGACCGTCGCCGCCGCCCCCGACCTGCGCGCCGCCCTGGTGCGGCTGACGACGGACTGGGCGCGGATCCTGCTGCGGCCGGACATCATGTCGCTGCGGCGGCTCGTCATCGGCGAGATCGACCGCTTCCCGCAGCTGGGCCAGCTCTGGTACCGCGTCAGCTACGACATGAACAACGGCCCGCTCGTCGAGGCCTTCACCGAGCTGGACGCCCGCGGGGTCCTCGACGTGCCGGACCCGAAGCTGGCGGTGCAGCAGCTCGTCGCGGCGACGGTCGGGGTGCCGCAGCTCGTGCGGACCTTCTCGCCGGAGGCGGAGATCGACGACGCCGAGCTGGAGCGGACGATCGCCTCGGGAGTGGACCTGTTCCTGGCCCGGTACGCGGCCACCGGCGCCTGACACGCACCTTCGCGCCGCACTTCCTGGGGGGCGACACTTCCCCGGAGGCGACACCTCCTGGAGGCGACACCTCCTGGAGGCGACGAGATGGCACCACCCTTGCGCGTCCTCGTCCACGGCGGCGCGCTTGTGGGTGCAGGCGCTGTCCCGCGCGGTCCTCGAGCAGGAGACGGGCACGCCCACGACGCCCGGGGAGGACGAGCTCCTGAAGATCGGTGTCCCGGGCGCCGCGCACGTCCTCGTACAGCCGTACTGAGCCGTGCTGAGCCGTACTGAGCCGTACTGGATCACCCCCGGGCCGCCAGGCCCACCGCCAGGACGGCGATCAGGGCGCTCGACGCCAGGCCCGTGAGGAGCCGGGCGCGGGGGCCCGTGAGGGCGTGGCCGAGGAGGGTGCCGGTGGCGGCGAGCAGCAGCTGCCAGCTCGCCGAGGCGGCGAAGGCCGCGGCGACGAAGACGGCCGCCTGGGCCGGGCCCGTCGTCGCGTGGCCGCCGAGGACGAGGGCCGTGAAGTACAGGACCGTCATCGGGTTCAGGATCGTGATGCCGAGGAAGGTCCAGAAGGCCCGGTGCGGCGCCGTCACCGGCCGGTCCTCCGCCGGGGTCCCGGCGCGGTGGGCGCGGTGGGCGCGGAGCGCGGTACGGGCCGAGGCCGCCGCGAGGGCCAGCAGGACGAGGACGGACGCCCAACGCAGGGGCGTCGCCACCGGCGCGAGGAGCGGCACGAGCGCGGCCCCGCCGGCGACCGCGACCAGGGCGTACACCCCGTCCGCCGCCGCGATGCCGAGCGCCGCGCCCGCCCCCGTACGCCACGGGCCGCGGGCCGCGACCGCCACCAGGTGCGCGCCGACGGCGCCCACCGGGACCGCGATGCCGTAGCCGGCCAGCAGGCCGGCCACCGCCGCGCCGGTCACGCGACGGCGGGGGTCGCACCTCCGGGGAACGGGGCCGTCCGCTGTCGGTGGTAGGCCGCGCCGTCCTTCGTCCGGGCGAGGAACCCGCCGACGACGAGGTAGCGGCGCAGGGCCGGGTAGTCCTCGTGGACGGTCTTGAGCGCCTCGTTGACCTCGGACTCGCGGTAGACGCGGCCGGACTCGAAGAGGGTCTCGGCGAGGTGCGCGAGGAGCGCCTCGCGGCGGGCCGGGCGCCGCGGGATCGCGACGAGCCGCCCGTCGGCGGCGAAGAGGTCCGCGACGGGGCGCGGGGAAGGATGACTGGTCATGGGGGGTAAGGGTGTCGGCCGGTCTCCTTGCCCGCAAAGGGTTTTCGGGCGCCGGTGGGCGCCGGTGGGCTCCGGCCGCGTCAGCCGCGTCAGCGGAGCATGATGTTCACCGCGTCCTGGAAGGTCGGCAGGATCGGCGGGAGGCCCTGCTCCTGGAAGATCGGGCGGGCCTTCGCCGCGAAGGCGAGGAAGTCCTCCTCCGAGTCCCAGAAGTCGACGATCCGCCAGCCTCCGGAGCCGTCCGGACCCGCCGCGTGGGCGAGGAAGCCCTGCGGGGGCCACCACTCGGCCTCCTTGAGGCGGCGGGTGGTGGACTCGTACTGCTCCTGGGTGCCGCCGGGGATCTCGACGGTGACGATGACGGCCATGCTGCTGCTCCCGTACGTGCGGGGGTGGGGTCCCGACCAGCTCACCCCCGTGCCGGAGCCACCGCACCGCGACGGGGACCGAACGGGCGAGCGCCCGCGCGCGCGAGGGGCCGCCCCGAATCGGGCGGCCCCTCGCGCGGGCGGGCGGGCACGGGTCAGACGGCGGCCTTCTCGCCGTCCGGGGCGGCCGACTGCGCCGGCGCGGTGGCCAGGGCCCCGTCGCTCTTCATCACCAGGAGGGTGACGACTCCGCCGACGGCGGCGATGACGGCCGCGCCGATGAAGGCGGCCGAGAAGCCCTCGGTGAGCTGGGGCAGGTTGCCGAGCCGGTCGGCGCCCTGCGACATGGCGACCGCGGTGAGGGCGGCGAGGCCGAGCGCGGAGCCGACGTTGTAGGTGGTGTTGACGATGCCGGAGGCGAGTCCGGCCTGCTCCTGCGGGGCGCCGGACATCGCGGCGACCATCGCCGGGATGTAGGCGAGGGACATGCCGAGCGCGGCGACGAGCGAGGCCGGCAGGACGTCGACGAGGAAGGTGCCGGTGGGCTCGACGGCGGCCAGCCAGACCAGTCCGGCGGCGAGGACCAGCAGACCGCCGCCGATGAGCGGCTTGGCGCCGACCTTCGCCATGAGGCGGGCGGTGACGGCCGTCATGAAGATCATGAGGAGCACGGTCATCGGGAGCAGCGCGGCGCCGGAGGCGAAGGCCCCGTAACCGAGGACCTGCTGGAGGTACAGGTTGAGGAAGTACCACATCGGGATCCACGCGGCGCCGAGCAGCGTCATCGCCAGGTTGGCGAAGCCGAGGCGCGGGACCCGCCAGACGCCGAGCGGCATGAGCGGCTCGCGGACGGACTTCTGGATCACCAGGAACAGGGCCAGGAGGACGGCGGCGCCGATCAGCTGGAGGATCGTGCCGGTGGAGCCCCAGCCGGCCTCGGGGGCGCGGACGACGGCGAAGACGGCGAGCGCGAGGCCGGCGGTGACGGCGGCGGCGCCGAGGACGTCGACGGCGCCGCGGCGGGATCCGACCTCCGGGAGGAGGCGGGTGGCGGCGAGGGTGGCCAGGCCGATCGGGATGTAGATGACGAAGACCCACTGCCAGGAGGCCCACTCGGTGAAGACGCCGCCGAGGAAGACGCCCGCGGTGCCGCCGGCCGGGGCGGCGGCGCCGTAGAGCGCCATCGCCTTGCCGAGCTCCTTCGGGTCGTGCATGAAGAGCATCATCAGGAGGGTCATCGCGGAGGGCGCGATGAGCGCGCCGCCGACGCCCTGCACGGCGCGGCCGGCGATCTCGACCCAGGCGGTCTGCGCGGCGGCGGCGAGGACCGAGCCGGCGATCATCACGGACCAGCCGGTGACGAAGATCCTGCGGGCTCCGACGAGGTCGGAGAGGCGTCCGCCGAGGAGCAGCAGGCCGCCGAAGACGATCACGTAGGCGTTGAACACCCACTGGAGCCCGCCCTGGGAGAAGCCCAGGTCCTTCTGCATCTCGGGGAGCGCGACCCCGATGATCGAGGTGTCCATGATGACCATGAACTGGGCGGTGGCGAGCACGAGGAGTGCCCACCAGCGCCGGGGGTTGACGTTCGACATCGCACTGCCCCTTCACTCGCCATTCACATACCCCCAGGGGGTACCTTCGCGGAGCACCGTAACATACCCATGGGGGGTATGTAAGCCCGAGAGGTGTACGCCCTCCGGCCGGCCTCCCGGAGGGGCTCGGGCCGGGCTTCCGGACGGGCTTCCGGACGGGCTTCCGCCGGGGTTCCGGAGGGGCTCCGGCCGCCCGGACGGGCAGAATGCGCCCATGACCGCAACCGAGGACAGCCCGACCGGCACCGGCGACCTCCTCCGGCGCTGGAACGCCACCCTGCTCGCCGCCCGCGCCGGCCGCGAGGGCCCCGACCCCGCCCCGTACGGCCGCGACCTGCTCGGCCGCTGGGCCGAACCGCAACGCCGCTACCACACCACCGCCCACCTGCGGGCGGTCCTCGACCGGATCGACGAGCTCACCGACCTGGGCGGCGAGGGCGGAGAGCTCGAACTCGTCCGCCTGGCCGCCTGGTTCCACGACGCCGTCTACCGCCCCGACCGCTCCGAGAACGAGGAACGCTCCGCCCACCTCGCCGAACGCGCCCTGACCGAAGCCGGGCTGACCGCCCACGAGGTCGCGGAGGTGGCCCGCCTGGTCCGCCTCACCGTCACCCACGACCCGGCCCCCGGCGACCTCAACGGCGAGACCCTCTGCGACGCCGACCTCGCCATCCTCGCCACCGACCCCGACACCTACCGGGGGTATGCGGCAGCAGTCCGCGAGGAGTACGCCTTCGTCCCCGACGACGCCTTCCGCGAAGGCCGCGCCACCGTCCTCCGCCACCTCCTCGCCCTCCCCCGCCTCTTCCGCACCCCGTACGGCGCGGCGGTCTGGGAGGAACAGGCCCGGGAGAACCTGGAGAAGGAACTCGCGGAGCTGACGGCGGACTGACGGCCCGCACGGAAGCGGACCGCCCGCACCTCACCGGCGTGGTACGACCATGCGGTACCTGCGGTACTCGACCATCCCGCCATACCAACCCGCCCGTGTGAAGCCCGACTTCTCCAGGACCCGGCCGGAGGCGTGGTTGGCCGGGTGGTGCTTGGCGCCGAGGGAGGTGAATCCCCCGGCGCCGAAGGCGAACGAGACGAGGTCCCGGACGGCGCTCGTCGCGTGGCCGCTCCCCCAGCTGTCCTCCCGCAGGACATAGCTCACGCGCCCGTGCCCGCCCGGCCGGCGGCCGAGCTTCGCGACGCCGACGAGGTCGCCGTCGACCTCCACGCCGAGGACGTACTGGACCACCGGATCGGCCGCAGCCCCCTCCCGTGCCCGCGCCACATACTCCACGGCCTCCCGCTCGCCCATCTCGGCCCGTCCGAGAAAGGCCAGGGCGGCCCCGCTGTAGACGCGGCGGACCGCCGGGGCGTCATCGGCGGTCAGTGGGCGCAGCCTGGTCATCGGGTGAGCATTCCGGCGACCGCGGCGGCCGTGGGGCGATCTCCGGGCGCAGGAGCGAGGCACTCAGAGATCACCTCCTCGAACCCAGGGAAGTTCCAGGGCCGGATCTTCGAGAGCGGGACGAGGGCACCTTCGGCGATGGTCGCCAGCTTCACCGCGCGGGCGTCACCCTCCTCGTACGCGACCGGGCGCCGCCCGGTCCAGCACCAGTACAGCGACGCACCGAGCCCCCACACGTCGGCCTCCGGAGTGGCCCGTACGTGGGTGTCCCCCGGGGTCGCAAGGACGGCGGCCGCGATCTCGGGGGCGGTGGTGTGCGTGAGAGCCCCCCGGTAGGGAAGGCGCGGGCCGCCGTCGGGGCCGCAGGCGAGGGCGTAGTCGATGACCTCCGCCCGCCCGTCGGCCGCGACCAGGGTGTTGGTGGGCTGGACGTCCGCGTGAGCCCACCCGACGGCATGCATCCGGGCCAGGCACCCGGCCCACGTCCGGGCGACGTCGAGCAGCCACGGCCGTGCACCTGGCCCTTCCCCGGCCCGCGCGGGGGCGAACGCCTCCCACACCGGCCGGCCGTCGACCCACCGCACCGCGAGCCACCGCCCGCCCTCCCACACGCCCGCGTCCACCCGATACCCGGGGCACAGTGCTCCCGCCTCGGCGAGCCGCGCGAGGTGAACATCCTCCTGCGCCAGTTCCGCGGCCTTCTCCCGCGCCCCGTCGCCGTGAGGGTCGTTCGCCTTCAGCGCGACGGCTCCCCGGGGGCCGTACACCTTCCAGGCCCGCGAGCCACGCCGGTCGCTCAGGAGCCGCGTTCGAAGGGGTTCGCCGAGAAGGCCCTTGAGGCAGTGCACCGCTTCGTCCGGGGGAGGAATCGCTTCGTCCACGTACGGATCTCCTGCCAGTCGTAGGGGATGCCCTCGAAGACATCACGGCCGTCGTCGTCGGCCACGGCAAGTGCGGCGGCCAGATCGGGAGTCGAGCGGAGAAGCCGGGGATCACGCCGCCGGACGGCTGCCCGCACGGGAAGGAACGAGGCCGGAGCAACCGGCAGACGATCGCCTGCCCGCGATGTCTCCTCCTCACCCTCGTGGAACTTGCCGACCATGATCCCGACCGGGCCGTACAGGTTCTTGAGGGCCCAGTGCGGCCATGCCAGCAGGTCGCGGTGCCCCGTCCCGGGCACCTCTCCCAGGAGCACGACGTTCTCGCACCGCAAAGCCCCCTGGGGCTGACGGATCAGGGACCGTAACCGCTCGGCGGCCCCGACCCCGGCGTGGAACAGCTCCGCCTCCACCGCGCCCGCGTCACCGTCGACTCGGTAAACGGTCCACGTGGTCAGCCCTCGATCCACCGAGGGGGCCAGATACGGACAGTGCGCCGTCATCCGCCGCACGTACCCGGAGACGTCCACGGACCACGGCCGGACGGCGCCGGCCTCGACGAGGTGGAGCGCCCCGGCGGTCGGCCGGGACGCTCCGCCGACGCGCGCGAGGGTCACCGGCCGCCGGGCACGGCGTCGTCGCCGTCCCCGGTGGTCGGGGTGCAGTCCCACTCGGCCACGACCCGGCCGGTCTCCCGATAGCGGGCCAGCGCCGCGTCGTCCAGGCGCCCCTCCTCGTCGGTGAACCAGATCTCCGGCAGCGGGCCGTACGCCTCCTCGTACGCCGCCACCCAGCCGATCGGCCCTCCGCCCTTCACCTCCCGGTGCCCGAGGACCGCCCCGGCGTGCCCGGTACAGAAGTCCGCGTACTCCGGGGTGGCGAGCATCCGGTGCCACACGGCGTCCACGGCCCGCGAGAACATCTCGGCGGCCCCCTCTCCGCGCGCGAACCGCCGCCCGGCGACCGCCAGAAACCGGCCGAGTTCGCGGCGCTCGATCATGGTGGGCCTCTTGGTGTCCCTCATGTGGTGCTCCTTCCGACGGGGTTCCGTGGTCTCGTGGGTGCCGCGCAGAGCGAGGGTGTGGGGAGTGGGGCCGTGCCCTCGCTCGACGGGTTGGCGTAGCCGCACCGGGTGCAGGCGTACCGGCCGTTCACCCCGAGGGTCCTGCGTCCGCAGCGGCCGCAGTCGTGTGTGGTGATCGCGCCTACAGACGGGTGGTGAGCGTGTCCGGAGGCGCCTGCCACTCCCTGCCGCCCTTCTCCGGCGCCAGGAACGCCGTGCGACGGATCCGGCGTTCGGAGGGCATGACGGCCGGGTCCTCGTGGTCGGGGATCACGTCCCGGAGGACGCCGACGCGTCCGTACGCGTCCCGGACGAGCCGCCCGACGTCCTCGGGGCCGATCACGACGGCCGCGGGCACGTGGCGCCCGTGTGCTGGTAGGCGACGTTCGTACGGACCCCGGGGTCCGTCCCGGACACGAACTCGCGCCGCACCCGCTCGTCCGGCCGGATCGGCCGCTCGCACCGCCGGCACGTGTGCCCCGACGGGGCGTGGGTGCCGTACTCGTCCGTGATGCTGATGGTTGCCATGCCGTCCAGATTCGTCGCCGGGACGACGTCGATCTAGAGGCTTTCCTGTTGCCGCAAGAGTTCGTCCCGGACACGTTCGACCAGGGCCCGCATGGGGTCGCCGTAGAGGGCGACGGCTGCGAATCGATCGAAGGTCTCCGAGTAGAGCTGCACGTCCTTCGGATCGGTGGTGGTGATCTCCGAGTGGAACGTCTCCACGATGACCAGCCGATCGTCGTGCAGGCTGAAACAGGTCATGGGGAAGTCGGGCATGCGAGCGCCTGCCGGAACAAGTCCCATGGAGACGTTGGGAAGTCGGGACACGGAGACGAGCCGGTCCAGTTGCAACGCCAGGATCGTGGGCTCGCTGATCAGCCACCGCAGGACGTGCTCGCAGATCAGGAAACGAAACGCGCGACCGGGCTCGTGCAGCACGGCCTGTCGCTCGATGCGTGCCGCGACCGTGCGGCCGCGGGTCTCCTCCGGCAGCGCCGGCGGCAGGCTGAACACCGCGTTCATGTACTCCGGGGTCTGGAGCAGTCCCGGGATGAGCTGCCCTTGAAACAGCCGGAGCGTCTCGGTGCTCGCCTCGATGGCTTTGATGGTGTTCTGGTGCTTCCACGGCCCCATACGACGCAGTAGGCGCCATGCCGTGGCCTCGGTGGCCTCCGCACGAGCGGCGGTCAGGAACTCGCTCTTCACCGCGTCGGAGACGCCGAGCGCTGTGAGGATCAGGTCCACGTCCTGGACCGACGGCCGAACCTTCTCGTTCTCGATCTTCGAGAGCTTCCCGGCGGACATGGAAGCCCGACGGGCCACGGCGTCACCGGTGAGACCGGATGACTCCCGCAGTGCCCGTAGGGCTCGTCCGACAGACTGGGGACTCAACGCCGGGTGTGCCGCTCCCAGTAGTCCGCGAACGGGACGGCGGCGGCCAGCGCTCGGTCGCGGTGGCCCTGGTACTCCGGGAGTCGGTCGGCGGGCAGAAGCTCACCGCCTACGAACGCCCCTTCCGGGGTGTAGTGCATCCGGTACACGTCACGGTCGTCGAACAGCCAGAAGTCGTGATCCGGCAGACCATCCGCCGACTGCTCGGCACGGTCGATGATTCCGATGGACTCACCAGCCTTGATGTTGCCCGGGTAGGCGGCGAGCTCGTAGCGCAGGTAATCCGTCCAGGGAGACGTGAGCACGTGCACGCGGGACACTCGCTTGCCCTTGCCGGTCATGGACCGCACCCACGGGTTGTCGTCCCACTCGGGCCCCATGTACTCCCCCGCGAGGAAGCGGGCGATCTCTTCCTGCTCCTCGGCCACGTCATACGTGTCGAGCGTTTCGAGCCGGAACGCGGTGCGTTCGAAGCTGTCGAAGAGCCTGCCGAACTCCTCACCGGTCAGGAGATCAGGCACGGGCACGGAAGTACTCCTCCAGGACGGCGGCGGGGACGCGCACGGCGGATTCCCCCGCTGGCAGGCCGAGTTGTGCCAGTTCGGCCGAATCAGTGATCACATAGCCCTGCACGACATAGTCGCCGGTCTCCGTCCTCGCCCACAGAGTCGGGCACGTCCCGTTCTTGCAGTCCGGGTCACCGGAAAGCTTGACCAGCGGTTCGGCAGTCACGTCTTCCCCCTCTGTTGTCGGGTTGCCCGTTCATGGTTCCGGCCGGTGGTGATCACGGTCAAGCGATCCGGCTTTCCACAACGGGAAAGGCCGCGCGGCGCGACGCTCACGCACCGACGTACTCCAGGAGGCCCCAAGTCCCGAGCCGGTTCACTCGGCGTGCTCGGCCCACCAGTCAGCGAACGGTACGGCGTGCGCCAAGGCCGTGTCCCTGTGCCCGGTGTACGTGGGGCCGTGATCGTCCGCCAGCACCTCGGCGCCGGCGAACCCGCCGTCGTCCGTGTAGCACAGGGGCACAGCCGTCGCGGAGTCGAAGAGCCAGAAGTGCCCCGTGTTCTCCAGGGGGTTGCTCCGATCCGTGACGTCGAGGATGAAGAACTCCTACCCAGCCGTCGCGTTCGCGACGTACCCCCAGCCGAGTTCGAACCTCAGGTACGGGGTGAGGTGGCTTGGTTCACTTCAAGCAGCAGCGTTTGTCTGCCGGTTTGAGCAACAGTTGGCGATCTTGAGGCTCGTGGATGTTCACGAGAAACACCCGTGAACAAAGCCAGGGTGAGAGGGCGGCGGAGGACGTGGACGCGGTAGACCCCGCGCCCCGACCGGGTCCACGCCCCGACCTCGTCGAGCCGGTCGGCGTTGTAGTCGTCCGGCACCGTCTCGCCGTCGAGGAACCGCCGGTAGGCGTCCATGTTGCCGGAGCGGTTGTAGTCGTCCAGCGCCTCCGGCCGGAATGCCTCCCGCCGGATGCCGTCGAACAGGTCCCCAAGGGTGCGGTCAGTCAGCGGCGGACTCGCCGGCCCCGGGCTCGTCGGCCGACGGCAGCGGGTCGGACGCGTACGAGCCCTTATGCGGAAGCGTCTCGATCAGTCCGCGCTCGCGCAGGTCCCGCAGGGCGCGTCCGATGGTCCTGTCCGCGACGCCGTGCGCTTCGGCGAGGCGCACGATGCCGGGCAGGGCGCCGCCGGGTGGGACGCGGCCTGACCGGATCTCTTCCTCGATGGTGCGTGCGATGCGCTGCCACTCGTACTCGGCCATGCCTCCAGCTTCGCGCGGTGTACCGAGTTCCACATCGCCAGCACATGGTGCACCGAAGGCCGCCATGGTCTACCGCGGTACATCACAAAGGTGCCCCCGCGGCCGTTGGAGCGGCCCGGGGGCGCGACCACCAACCCTGTGGAGGTTGATGACGGTGAGCATTATCCATGCCTTGTTGCGCCTGCTGCTGAAGGCGTTCAGGCCGCCCGGTTCCCGACGGCGGGTCTGCGCCCCGCCCAACGCCCCGGCTCCTGTCCAGCAGGCGCTGGTACGGAGCCCGACCGTACGGCCCCGGTCCCCGTACGGGCTCATGGACACGCTCGACGGGGAGGGGACCGCCCTCGTCCGCCCCTACCTGCTCGCTTACGAGCGGCAGGAGCGGCAGGAGGAGCGGGCCGCTCGGCAGCTCTGGCGGCGGGTCAGTCTCGTACTGGCGACGGATTTCGGGGTCGACCTGGATACGCGGGATGTGCACGCGGTGGGGGTGGCGGCGTGGTGAGCGAGGCGTCCGGCCGGAAGCCTGTACGGATGTGCGTGCGGTGTCATCAGGTCACCGACGCGCCCGTGACCGTGGCCGAGGTGCATCAGAGTTCCGGGCCCGGGTGGAACGTGTACGCGTGCCCGGAGTGCGCGCCGCACTTTCCGCCGCTGCCCGACGTACTCGGCCTTCTCCAACGAGGCAAGGGTCACCCGTCGTAGGGCGGGAGCATTCCGCTACGCCTCCGCCGGGCGGCCTTTCGGTCGGCGGAGGCACCGGAACAGCACCGGGACAAGCGCAGCAGCCGCGTGCCAGACTGGATTGCGGAGTCCCATACGCGGGGAGCGCGACGAACGGGAGGGTCGGCCGATGAGCGCAGCGGAGATCGAGTACCCGATCCATCCGGCCCCGCGGCCGAGGGTCTCGGTGGAGGAGCTCCTCGCGGCCAAGAACGTGCAGCCGATCCGGGCCCTGGACGACCTGAAGGCCGACACTTTCGCGTCCAACGAGGAGGTGGAGGAGTTCATCTCCTTCACCTACGCCGAGCGCCACCGCGACCTCGTCTGAGCTGCCGCGATGCAACCCGTCGTCCTCGACACCGATGTCGCTTCCCGTCTCCACAAGGGCACACTCACCGGCCCGCTGGAAACCGGCTGTTCGGCCGCCGCTCGCTGATCCCCTTCGTCACCTACGGCGAACTCACCAGGTGGGCCGAGGTCCGTGACCGGGGCAGGCCGATCTCCCGCTGGCGACCTTGAACCTCAAGGCCTACGCGGCAGCCCCTCGCCCCTACCCCTCCGCCGGGCGCCCCTTCGGACGCCGTAGACCGGCTTTCGTCAGGCGGCGGAGGAGTTCCTTGGAGCCGACCGGGATCGCGCCGGCGGCGAGCGTCTTCTCGTACCAGTCGGAGGGGATGTCGTAGTGGTCGCGGTCGAAGCCTCGGGCGGGGGCGCCGAGGGCTGCGGCGAAGGTGTGGAGTTCCTCGAAGGAGGTGTCGCTGATCAGGTGGGACCACATGCGGCCGTGGCCCGGCCAGGTCGGGGGGTCGATGTAGAGGGTCATGGGCGGAGCCCCGTACCGGCCGGAGCCGTACCCCCGCCCGCGCCGCTCCTCACGTCAGGCCGCCCACCCGGGCCACCACCACGCCCTGCTTGCCGCAGACCCAGTGGGGGTCCGGGCCCAGTTCCGGTTCGACGTCGAGGGCGTGGGGGTCGCCGGAGGAGCAGACGGGGCAGAGGGGCCAGCGGCCGTAGGCCTCCAGGAGGGCGTCCTGGACGTCCTGGGCGACGAGGCCGGCGACGTACTCGACGCCCTCGGGCCACTGCTCGACCCACCACCGGCGGTGCGTCACCGCGTCCTCCACCATCGACACGACCTGGGCGGCGGCCACGTCACGGGCCGCGAGGTCGGCCAGCACCAGTGCGCGAGCGGCGTGCAGCGCCTGCTCCACGGGGTCGATGTCGTCCATGGGGCCATTGTCCCCCGGCCGTCCCCGGAAGGACCAAGGGCCTTCCCGTCCGGGACCCGGAGGGAACGCGCGGGGGGTTGTCCCGCCGCACGGGCTGAAAGTATCTTTCAAGTGTGACCAATGATGTGAAGGAAACTTTCAGCGGTGAGGCGCCTCCCGCCCCCGCCGCCCTCGCCGCCAAGGTGCGGACCCTCTCCCCTTCCATGACCCGCTCCATGCAGCGGGTCGCCGAGGCCGTCGCCGGGGACCCCGCCGGGTGCGCCGCCCTCACGGTCACCGGTCTCGCCGAGCTGACCGGCACCAGCGAGGCCACCGTGGTCCGCACCGCGCGGATCCTCGGCTACCCGGGCTACCGCGACCTGCGGCTCGCGCTCGCCGGGCTCGCCGCCCAGCAGCAGTCGGGGCGGGCCCCCTCCGTCACCGCCGACATCGCCGTCGACGACCCCGTCGCCGACGTCGTCGCCAAGCTCGCCCACGACGAGCGGCAGACCCTCGCCGACACCGCCGCCGCGCTCGACACCGTGCAGCTCGGCGCCGTCGCCGCCGCCTGCGCCACCGCCCGCCGGATCGACGTGTACGGCGTCGGCGCCTCCGGTCTCGTCGCCCAGGACCTCGTACAGAAGCTGCTGCGGATCGGGCTGATCGCCCACGCCCACGGCGACCCGCACCTCGCCGTCACCAACGCCGTGCAGCTCCGCCCCGGCGACGTCGCCCTCGCCATCTCCCACTCCGGCTCCACCGGCGACGTCATAGAACCGCTCCGGGTGGCCTTCGAGCACGGCGCCACCACGGTCGCGATCACCGGCCGCCCCGACGGCCCCGTCAGCCAGTACGCCGACCACGTGCTGACCACCTCCACCGCCCGCGAGAGCGAGCTCCGGCCGGCCGCCATGTCGTCCCGTACCAGTCAACTCCTGGTCGTGGACTGCCTGTTCACCGTCATCACCCAGCGTACGTACGAGACCGCGGCCCCCGCCCTCGCCGCCTCGTACGAAGCCCTCGCCCACCGGCACTCGCCCCGAACCACCCGCTGACACCCAGACCGTGAAGCCGACACCACGACCGTGAAGCCGACACCACGACCATGAAAGAGCAGCCGCCCGTGTCCACCACGTACTCCGAGCTCCGCGCCCAGCTGGCCACCCTCACCACCGAGGCGTTCCGCCCCGAACTGGCCGAGATCGACCGGCTGTCCACCCTGGAGATCGCCCGCACCATGAACGGCGAGGACCGGTCCGTTCCCACCGCCGTCGCCCGCGAGCTCCCCGCCATCGCCGCCGCCATCGACGCGACCGCCGAGCGAATGGCGCGCGGCGGGCGCCTCCTCTACCTGGGCGCCGGCACCGCCGGGCGGCTCGGCGTCCTCGACGCCAGCGAGTGCCCGCCCACCTTCAACACCGACCCCTCCCAGGTCGTCGGCCTGATCGCGGGCGGCCCCACCGCCATGATCCAGGCCGTCGAGGGCGCCGAGGACTCCAAGGAACTGGCCGCCGCCGACCTCGACGCGCTCGGCGTCGGCCCCGACGACACCGTCGTCGGCATCTCCGCCTCCGGCCGCACCCCGTACGCCATCGGCGCCGTCGAGCACGCCCGGAGCCTCGGCGCGCTCACCATCGGGCTCTCCTGCAACCCGGACAGCGCCCTCGCCGCGGCCGCCGAGCACGGCATCGAGGTCGTCCCCGGGCCCGAACTCCTCACCGGCTCCACCCGGTTGAAGGCGGGCACGGCCCAGAAGCTCGTCCTCAACATGATCTCGACGATCACCATGATCCGCCTGGGCAAGACCTACGGGAACCTCATGGTCGACGTCCGCGCCTCCAACGAGAAGCTCCGGGCCCGCTCGCGCCGCATCGTCGCGCTCGCGACCGGCGCCCCCGACGAGCAGATCGAGGCCGCGCTCGCCGCCGCCGAGGGGGAGGTGAAGAACGCCATCCTGATCATCCTCGCCGGCGTCGACGCCGCCACCGCGGCGCAGCGGCTGAAGGACTCCCACGGCCACCTGCGTGCGGCGCTGCACGCGACCACCCCCTGAGCCGCCCCCGCCTCCCCCCGCCCCCGCCTCCGCCCCCGTACCGAAGGCACCACCCCCGTCCCGAAGGCACCACCCCCGCACCGAAGGCACCACCGCACCATGAGCACAGACGACAAGAACCGCGCCATCGCCGCCGCGATCCTCCCCCTCGTCGGCGGCGCCGGGAACATCTCCTCCGTGGCCCACTGCATGACCCGCCTCCGGCTGGGTCTGCGCGACCGCTCGCTCGTCCGGGACGAGGCCCTCAAGGCCCTGCCGGCCGTGATGGGCGTGGTGGAGGACGACACGTACCAGATCGTCCTCGGCCCGGGCACGGTCGCCCGCGTCACCCCCGAGTTCGAGGCCCTGGTGGCCGAGGGAGCCGCGGAGGCCGCCCCCACGCACTCCGCCGAGGAGCTGGCCGACAAGGGCGCCGCCCTCAAGGCGGCCCGGAAGGCGAAGAACGCGACCCCCTTCAAGCTCCTCCTCCGCAGGATCGCGAACATCTTCGTCCCGCTGATCCCCGCCCTCATCGGCTGCGGCATCATCGCCGGCCTCAACGGCCTGCTCGTCAACCTCGGTCGGCTGCCCGGCGTCACCCCGGCGCTCGCCGCCATCGCCAGCGGCTTCATGGCCCTCATCGCGGTCTTCGTCGGCTTCAACACGGCGAAGGAGTTCGGCGGCACGCCGATCCTCGGCGGCGCGGTCGCCGCCGTCATCGTCTTCGCGGGCGTCGCCAAGGTCGAGGTCTTCGGGCAGACGCTCTCGCCCGGCCAGGGCGGCGTCCTCGGCGCGCTCGGCGCGGCCGTCCTCGCCGTGCACGTCGAGAAGTGGTGCCGCAGGTGGGTGCCCGAGTCCCTCGACGTCCTCGTCACCCCCACCCTCACCGTGCTCGTCTCCGGCCTCGTCACCGTCTACGGCCTGATGTTCGTCGCGGGCGAGATCTCGCAGGGCATCGGCGACTTCGCCGACTGGCTCCTCGCGAACGCGGGCGCCGGCGCCGGCTTCCTCCTCGGCGGCCTCTTCCTGCCGCTGGTGATGCTCGGCCTCCACCAGGCCCTCATCCCCATCCACACCACCCTCATCGAGCAGCAGGGCTACACCGTCCTCCTCCCGATCCTGGCGATGGCGGGCGCGGGCCAGGTCGGCGCGGCCATGGCCGTCTACCTGAAGCTGCCCCGCAACGGCTCCATCCGCCGCACCATCAAGTCCGCCCTCCCGGCCGGCTTCCTCGGCGTCGGCGAACCCCTCATCTACGGCGTCTCCCTCCCCCTGGGCCGCCCCTTCGTCACGGCCTGCGTCGGCGGCGCGTTCGGCGGCGGCTTCGTCGGCCTCTTCAACATGCTGGGCGACAAGGTCGGCTCCACCGCGATCGGCCCGTCCGGCTGGGCGCTCTTCCCGCTCCTGGACGGCGACAAGGGCCTCGGCACGACCATCGCGATCTACGCGGGCGGCCTGATCGTCGGCTACGTCGCCGGCTTCGCCGCCACCTACTTCTGGGGCTTCAGCCGCGAGCTGATCGAGGAGTTCGACGTGGACACAGCAGCGGGGACGGAGGCGGGGACGGCCTCAACGCCGGTGGCCGCCGGGACGCACAGCGCCGGCCCCGAGCCCGAGCCTGACTCGGATCCGGACTCGGATCCGGAGCCGGACTCGGATCCGGATCCGGAGCCGGAGCCCGTGAAGGTCTGACGCATCCACGAAACGCTTCTGTACGACTCCGAAGGACAAGGCCCCGCCCCCGCGCACGTCTCGCGGGCGCGGGGCCCCGGGCGTCAGTCCAGCCAGCCCTTCTCGTGCGCGAGGAGCGCCGCCTCCACCCGGTTCGCGGCGCCCAGGCGGCGGGTGACCGCGGCCAGGTGCTTCCGGTAGGTGCGTACGGACATGCCGAGGCGCCGCGCCGCCGTCTCGTCCTTGTCGGCCTCCCGCAGCATCGCCAGGACCGACCGCTCGACGTCCGACGGCGGTTCGGCGGCCTCGCCGGGCAGCTCCTCCGCCGCCTCCCACATCCGTTCGAAGAGCGTGACGAGGGTCGCCACCAGGCCCGGCTCGCGGACCAGGAGGGCGCCCCGTGCGGTGTGGGACGGGTCGATCGGGGTGAGTGCCGCCGAGCGGTCGACGACGATCATCCGCTCGACCGGCTGCCGCGCCACCCGCACCTCCGCGCCGTGCGCGACGAGTTCCCGCATGTACGCGAGCGTGGCCCGGTCCCGGAGCAGTCCCGCGCCCATCAGCGTGCGCAACCGCACCCCGCGGCGCAGCAGCCGCATGTTGATGGGGTGCGAGAAGGCGATGGACTCCTCGGTGAGGACGCCGGTGGGCTCGGTGGTCAGGTCCTCGCCGCGGGCGAAGAACGTCAGCTCGTCGATGGCCTCGCGGACGGCGTCGACTCCGTGCAGGGTGACGATCGTCCCGCCGGCCCCCGCGCCCCCGCTGCCCCCGCTGCCCCCGCTGCCGCCACTGCCGTCGGCCTGCGGCGGTACGGCGGGCCGGGACTCCGCGAAGAGCGTCTCGACGACCGCGTGCCGCGCGGCCTCGGCCTCCAGCTCCTCCCGCACGGCGCGCAGCCGCCGCTCGACGAGGGCGTCGACGGCACGTGCCGGCGGAACGGCCCGTACCGCTCCGTCCGCGCCCTCGGTGGCGAGGCCGAGCACGAGCAGCCGCGCGACCGCCGCCTCGGACGGGCCCGGACCGGACGAATCGGCCGGGCCCGGACCGGAGGCGCGGCGGAGCATCGCCCGGTAGGCCTCCTCCTCTTCCCCGCTCACCCCGAGGAACGCGAGCACCTTCCCCACCCGCTCCCCCTTCCTCGCGGTGCAGCATCCGGAACACCGGCCCGCAGCAAGCTGCGCGCGTGCGGCCCACCGCGGACCCTCGTGTCACGGCAGAGTCTTCCGCATCAGGAAAGGAGCCCCATGTCCCACTCCCCTTCCCCGACCACCCCGACCACCCCGTTGTCCCTTCTCGCTCTCCTCGCCGCCCTCGCCTGCGCCGAGATCGTCCTGGTGACCGGGGACGCTTCCGACGGCGTCCGCTACGGCGGCGGCGCGGTCCTGCTGGCCGCCATCCTCGCCGTCGTGCACCGGATCGCGAAGGCCCGTTAGGCCGCCGCCGTCCGGTCGACGACGAGGACCCGCCGGCCGTCCCGCAGGACCGGAACCAACCGCCCCGACGGAAGCGGACGCCCCCCTAGACTCCGCAACCATGACGACCACGCACCACGACCTCGCCGCGATCGCCGCCGACCTCGCCCCCACCGGCACCCTGCGGGCCTCCGTCAACCTCGGCAACCCGGTCCTCGCCCAGGGCACCCCGGAAGCCCCCGGCGGCATCACGGTCGACCTCGCCACGGAGATCGGCCGACGCCTCGGCCTCCCCGTGGAGACGCTCTGCTTCGACGCGGCGCGCAAGTCGTACGAGGCGATGGCGGACGGCCGCGCCGACCTGTGCTTCCTCGCGATCGACCCCGCGCGAGAGAAGGAGGTCGCCTTCACCTCCCCGTACGTCGTCATCGAGGGCGTGTACGCGGTCCCCCGCGACTCGCCGCTCGTCACCGTCGAGGACGTCGACGCCCCCGGCGTCCGCGTCGGCGTCAAGCAGGGCTCGGCGTACGACCTCCACCTCACCCGCACCCTCGCCCACGCGACCGTCGTCCGCGGCGCGGAGGGCGTCGACGTCTTCCGCACCCTGGACCTGGAGGCCGGCGCCGGCATCCGCCAGCCGACCGCCGCCTATGTCGCCGCCCACCCCGAAGTCCGCCTGATCGACGGCCGCTTCATGGAGATCCGCCAGGCCGTCGGCACCACGACGGCCCGGACCCCCGAGACGATCGCCTACCTCACCGCCCTGGTGGAGGACCTCAAGAAGAACGGCTTCGTCACCGACGCCCTCCACCGCTCGCACCAGGACCCGGCCCTGGTGGCACCGTAGGACCGCGAGAGGTCCGCCTACTCCTCCAGCAACCCCAGCAGTTCGGCCTCCCGCTCCACGCTCAGCCCCGCCCGGCGCTCCCGGTCGAGGCCCTGCTCCCGTTCCCAGGCGAGGGTGTCGGCGATCAGTTCGGCGCGGGGGCGGTGGCGGAGGCCGGCGGCGGACGCGGCGGCGCCCGAGCGGGCCTGGAAGCCGCTCCAGTCCTCCGCCACGATCCACAGGGGCAGCGACTCGGGCCCCATGAACTCCCCGACGCCCTGCTCCAGGAGCCAGGACGACGGGGCCGGTACGACGGGGCCGTGGTGGCCGGCGGCCTGGCGGGAGAGTGCGATCCACTCGCCGAGGGGCACGTTCGGGCCCACCGTGTCGTACGCCCCGGTCAGACCCTTCTCGGCCGCGTCCAGGATCCAGTCGACGAGGTCCCGCACGTCGACGACGCGGGTGGGCAGCCCGGGCTCGTCCGGCACGAGCAGCGGCGCCTCCGGGTCCCGGGCGGCGCGGGCCGCCCAGTAGCCGGTGCGGCAGCTGACGTCGCCGGGCCCGCCGATGAGCCCGGCCCGGGCGACGAGCAGCCGGTCCCCGACGGCGGCGGCGGACACCCGCTCGCAGGCGGCCTTCGCCTCCCCGTACAACTCCCGGTCGACCTCGTCGAGTTCGGTGGGCGTCATGAGGGCGGCCGACTCGTCGGCCCCGATCTCGGCCTGCGAGGCGTACACGTTCCCGGACGACACGTACGTCCAGTGCCGGGCCCGCTCCCCGAGCGCCGCCAGCGCCCCCTTCACGAACCCCGGCTGCCACGACACCTCGACCACGGCGTCCCAGTCCCGCCCGGCCAGCGCGTCGTACGCCCCCGGCTCCCGCCGGTCCGCGACGACCAGCTCGGCCCCCTCGGCCACCTCGCCGCTCTCCCCGCGCGCGAGGCACGTCACCGCGTGCCCCCGCTCCAACGCCCGCCGCGACACCTCACGGCCCACCCAAGCGGTCCCGCCCAGCACCAGAATCTCCATGCGCACAGTCGACCACCGAACGCCCCGCCCCGGGAAAGAAGTTCGCCGTCGGCGCACCGAGTGCGCCGACGGCGAACGAAGAGCGGAAGGACCCGCTAGAACAGGCCCTTGAACGTGTTCCAGCCGCCGGTCCCGATCAGCACCCGGCCGCCGTACGCACCGGTCCCGGTCGAGGAGTACCGGTACAGCTTCCCGTCCGTCGTCCGCACGAGCAGATCCGCCCGCCCGTCCCCGGACACGTCACCGGCCCCGACGAGCGCCGAGTACACACCCCAGCCACCGCCAACCTTCACCCGCGACGAGACACCGCCCGTCCCGGTCCCCCGGTACAGCGACATCGCCCCGGCCGTGTCCATCGCCAGCAGATCACCGAAACCGTCGTCCCCGGCCATGTCCCGCCACACGGCGGCGGCACCGGACACGGCCACGCCGCCGGAGACCGTCAGATCGGCGCCATGCCCGTCGGCGGGCTTCACGGTGAGGCTCCAGGCGTACGCCCCGTTGGCCACGTACTTCCCGGCCCCGTCCTTCCCGTCCCACGAGGGCGCCACGATCCCGCGGGCCTCGCCACCGGTCAGCGTCCGCACGGTCTTCCCGCTCGCCTTGTGCCTGAGCGTGAGCGTCCACGAGGAGCCCGGCTTCGACAGCCACCAACGCGGCTTCCAGGCACCGGACCTGATGTCGGCGGCGGGGGTGTCGGCGTCGATGGCGGTGAGCCGGCTGGTGACACCGCCGAGGCCGGTGACGCGGACCGCCTGCGCCCTGTCGATGAAGGCGATGCCTCCACCGAAGCGGTCCAGCGACCACCACCGGCCGTCGTGGTCCTCCCCGTCGTAGGGCAGGGCGCCGAGCTCGTGCCCCTCCGACTCGCCGGACCGGACGTCCTCCGCGTAGAGCATCGATTCGCCGCCCAGGACCTGGTAGGCCACGAAGCCGTCGCCGAGATGGAGGGGCTCGTACGTGGCCCGGATCCAGACCGACGTGCGTTTCTCCCGGTCGTGGATCACCACGGCCCTGGCGTCGCCCGCGCACCGCGCGGAGATCCACTTGCCGACGACCTCCAGGGCGGTGAACCGGCAGCTGGTGCCGAGATCGGCGGTCGCGACCGTCGCGCCGGTGCGCACGTCGACCCCGGTGACCTTGCCGTCGGTCGCGGACATCGTCCACAACTGGCCGCCCCACAGGGCCTGGTTCTCGTTCGTCGAGTCGCGGAGCACCGCGCCCGTCTCGACGTCGGCGACGGTCGAGCGGACGGCGCCGGCGGCGTACGCGAGGAAGTGGACGTACCGTCCGGAGGCTCCGACGACGCTGAGCGGGTCCATCGCGTACGAGGCGCGGATCGTGGTGCTCCGGGTGACGCCGCCGGTGCCCGGAGTGGTCACGCGGGCCACGACGACGCAGTCCGTACAGGCGGTCTGCGTGTCGGAGGCGGCCCTGTTCACGGCGTCCAGGACGACCAGGCGGCCGTCACCCATGTCCGTCCACGGGCGCCCGTCGGTGCCGGACTTCCGGGTCGGCGGGCAGACCGCGGCGGTCGAGGCGGGGTCTCAGCTCCACGTGGCCGTGGCCGCGTGCGCACCGGTCGTGGCCAGGTCGTAGCCCTGGAGGAGGGTCTTGCCGTCGGGGGCGGCCGTCCTCGCCACCACGCGTCCCTGGGACAGGGTGACGTTCTCGCGCGCGAACGGCGCCCCGGCGGACAGGGCCCGCGTCACGACGGGCGCCCCTCCCGCCCCGGTGGCGACGCGCCGCACCTCCCACGGGCCGCTGCCCACGCGCCCCGTCACGTAGGCGGCACCGCCCGGACCGGGCACGATCCGGTCGCCGGCCCGGACGGTGACGCCGAGGTCGCGGGACTCCCCGCCGGCGAGCGGGACGGCGCGCAGGGAGGCGTACTCGCCGCCGTCGGCGGCCACCGGCAGGGCGGCCTGGACGACGAGCCAGTCGCCGACGAGCGCGAAGTGCGCCGGTGTGGCCGCGACGGCCTGCGGCAGCGTCACCTTCCGGCCGGGAGCCGCGAGGTCCGCGCGGGAGAGCACGACGACCTCGCTCGGCCTGGTCCCGCCGGCCAGGACGACCCGGCCGGCGTCGAGCGCGCCCCAGCGGATCTGGGTGGCGCCGGGCGGTGCGGGCAGGGGCGTGAGGGCGCCGGTCGCGAGGTCGAGGAGGACGGCGGTCTCGGCGCCGTCGGCGAGGTAGCTGAGCAGCACGTCGTCGCCGTCCTGGGCGAGGACCAGCGGCTGCGACGCGGCCCCGGGCAGGAGGGTCCTGAGGTCGGCCGGAGCGTTCTCGCCGTAGCCGAGCAGGACGAGGGTGACGCCGTCCCCGTCCGGCTCCGCCTGGACGAGCCGGCCGCCGGCGACCACGGGCAGCAGGCGGTCGGCGCCGCCCGGGACCCCTCGCACGGCATTGACGCCGGTCGCGAAGTCGTGGACCTGGGCGTAGTCGCCCGCGTCGACGCAGACGGACGTGTCACCGGTGGAGAAGGTGAAGAACGAGTCGCAGAACGGGGCGTTGGCCACGCGGTCGGCACTGAGGCTGCGCCAGCGCGTCTGGGACCCGCCGTAGCGGAACTGGACGCCGGTGCCCACGCCCTCGACGGTGCCGTCGGTCGCCTTCGACGGATCGGTCAGCGGAGGGATCGTCACCGCGTACGGCGCCGTGTCGGCTGCCGCCGCGACCGGTGGCGTGACGGCCGCGAGACCCGTGAGGGCCAGGGTCGCGCTCAGGGCGAGCGCGAAGGTTCTTCGGACGGACAAGAAAAGGGGGGTCTCCCCTCATGCGGAAAGGTCGATGGCGACAGGCTGGGGAGGGGCGCGGGAGGCCGTCGCGCGAGGGGCGCGTACGCCTGGCCGGGGTGCCGGCCCGATGCCCCCACCTGCCGGTGGCCGGATCGTACAGCCGAGCGAATCACCGCCGCCACGGGGGAGTGCCACGGCGCGGAGAACGTGCCCCGGCGGGGCCGCCACACGCCCCCTTCCCGGCCCCGGAAGGGCCCGTGAGGGCCCGCCGCGCGACCTCCGGGGGGACGCGCTCCGGCCCGGCCCCGCACCCCGTCCACGCCCCGCACAAGCCCTCCCCCCGCACCCCCAACCACCCACCTGACCTGGGCATTTACCCTCCCCACCCCTATCCTGGAACTCACGTCGAGAGGAGTTCCACATGGCAGGGACGGACCGCGGGATCCGCACGGTCGAGGACGTCATGGCACTGCTGGACGGGCTGTTCGCGCCCGCCGCCGACCGGTGGACGCGGGGCGGGGCGGACTGGTGGGACGGCTTCTACGCGGACCGGGACCGGCCGGTGCCGTTCTTCGTCCCGAAGCCGGACGAGAACCTGGTGTCGTACCTGGACCGGGGCCTGCTCCCGGCCGGCGGCCGGGCGCTCGACCTCGGCTGCGGACCCGGCCGCAACTCCCTCCACCTCGCCGCGCGCGGCTACGAGGTGGACGCCGTCGACCTCTCCGCGACCGCGATCCGCTGGGCGGCGGAACGGGTCGGGGAGGCGGGCGCGTCCGGGGTCCGCCTCCACCACGGCGACGCCTTCGCCCCCGGCACCGTCGAGGGCCCCTACGACCTCGTGTACGACTCCGGCTGCTTCCACCACCTCCCCCCGCACCGCCGCGTCACCTACCTCGCCCTCCTGGACCGCGTCCTCGCCCCCGGCGGCGCCTTCGCCCTCACCGCCTTCGCGGCCGGCGAGGGCGGCATGGGCTCGGAGCGCCCCGACGCCGACTTCTACCGCGAGGGCGCCCTGGAGGGCGGCCTCGCCTACACGGACACGTCCCTCCGCGCGATCTTCGCCGCCTACGAACCGGTCGGGGTCCGCCGCATGCGCCACCAGCCTCCGGACTCCCCGCACTTCGGCGAGGGCTTCCTCTGGACCGCCCTCTTCCGCCGCGACGCGTGAAAAAGGAGGCCCGGGGCGCGAGCCCCGGGCCTCCTCCTGTCCACACGCGCCTAGAACAACGCCTTGAACGTGTTCCAGCCGCCGGTCCCGATCAGCACCCGGCCGCCGTACGCACCGGTCCCGGTCGAGGAGTACCGGTACAGCTTCCCGTCGGTCGTCCGGGCCACCAGGTCGCTCCGGCCATCACCGGACACGTCGCCGACGCCGACGAGCGCCGAGTACACACCCCAGCCACCGCCAACCTTCACCCGCGGCGCGACCCCACCGGTCGCGGTCCCGAAGTACCGCCACAGCACACCGGCCGCGTCGACCCCGAGCAGGTCGCCCCGCCCGTCACCGTTCAGATCCCCAGCCCCGACAACTCGCTTGTACAGCCTCCAGTCCGCCGCGATCCGCACCCGCGCCTTGAGCGCATGCGTGGCCGTCCCCGCGTAGAAGTACATGTCACCCGTCGACGCCTGCCGCACGACGAGATCGGCGTACCCGTCCCCGTTCACGTCCCCCGAAGACGTCAGCTGGTCGTACTGCGCCCAGCCCAAGCCGATCAGCGTGTACGGCGACGACGCCGTCACGACCTTCCCGCACCCGGGTCGGTACGCCCGCAGCTCGTTCCCGACGCGTGCCAGCACATCGGCGCAGCGGTCTCCGTTCACGTCGCCGAAGGGCACCAGCAGCGACGTGGTGGCGAACTTGTTCCCGACCCCGACGATCCGCGACGAGACACCGCCCGTCCCGGTCCCCCGGTACAGCGACATCGCCCCGGCCGTGTCCATCGCCAGCAGATCACCGAAACCGTCGTCCCCGGCCATGTCCCGCCACACGGCGGCGCCCCCCGAGAGGGCAACGGTCCCGGACGCGGTCAGAGCGGCGCCCTGCCCGTCGGCGGGCTGCGCGGTCAGCGTCCAGGTGTACCCACCGTTGACGACGAGCTTCCCGGACGCGTCCTTGCCGTCCCACACCGTCGTGACCAGGCCGCGGGCCTCGCCTCCGGTCAGCGTCCGCACGGTCTTCCCGGTCGCCTTGTGCTTCAGCGACAGCCTCCAGGAGGCCGCGGGCTTCGACAGCCACCAACGCGGCTTCCACGTAGCCGTCTTGATGTTCACGGCGGGCGTGTCGGCGTCGATGACGGCAAGCCCGGAGGCGGCGACGCCGACCGGGACGATCCGGACCCGCCGGTCCTTCCCTGTGTAGGCGAGGTGGCCGCCGAAGCGGTCGACGGTCCACGCGGAGCGGCGACCGGTCGAGGGGTCGAGCTCGGCGGCGGGGACGACGACCCGCCGGGGCAGGGCGGCCGCACCGCCGGCGGGCAGGCCGCCGCTCAGGTCGACGAGGGTCAGGTCCGCGCCGTAGGCGGGCTGCTGGACCAGGTACTGGTCGCCGAGGAGCACCGGCTCGGTGCCGAGCCTGACGGAACGCTTCGCCTGGCGGTCGTAGAGGCCGCCGCCGCGGTAGTCGGTCACGGAGTCCCGGCACTGCCAGTAGACCCACCGGCCCACGGCCTGGACCTCGGCGGGGACGCAGCCCGCGTCGAAGGACTCGCCGGTCGCGGTCCCCGAGGGCAGACGCAGGGCGCGCACGAGCGTCGACTCGCTGTCGCTGGGGTTCTCCGCGACGCCGACGGCGCTCCACAGGGTGTTGCCCCAGACGGCCGCCGCGGCCGGCGAGCGCTTCTGGAGGACGGCGCCGGTCCCGGTCCCGACGTCGAGGAGGGCCTGCTCGCCGCCCCACGCCTGGTTCACGACCGCGAACCGGCCGGAGAGGTCGACCAGCCGCGGGCTGCCGAGGCCGGAGTCGACCTGCGGCCCCCATGCGGCGGACCCGTTCCGGTTGACCACGGTGAGGTCCTGTTCGGTCCCGGAGACGCGGCTGTGGTGACCGTCGCCGCTCGCGAACAGGGCCGCGCAGAACGCCTCGGTGGACGTGCACCAGTCGTCCTGCCCCCGCAGGAGACCGTCGACGGTCGAGTTCAGCTCCTCCGGGCGGCCGGAGGTCTTCAGCCAGGTGCTCCGGTAGGCACCGTAGTAGCCGGCCGGGTCGTAGTACTGGGAGTCGTCGGCAGTGGTGAGGATGCCGCTGCCGAGCGCGATGCCGTACGGCTTGGCCTCCCGGTCCTCGATGTCCGCGAGACGGGTCCGGGTGACGGTGCCGTCGGCGGCGCGCGTGAAGCGGTAGTACCCCCAGTCGAGGGCGCCGTAGTCGGTGCTCTTCTCCGCACCGGCCACCAGGAGCGAGCCGTCCGGCGTGCGGTGCACCGCCGGGCCGGTGACGGCCAGCAGGACCTGCCGGGTCGTCGCGGCGGCGTCGCGCAGAACGAGCTCGGTGCCCCGGTACCCGCGGTTGATGCGCTCGGCGATCGGCGTCAGGGTGACGTAGTCGTCGCCGAAGCGGCGGACGATGTCGTCGTACTGGGCCAGGTCGCGCGTGTCGACGGTGACGGGCTCGGCGTCCAGGTCGTCGCGGCGGTAGACCTGGGCGCCGCCGTCCGGCGAACCCCCGAGGTGGAGGATGGTGTCCCCGTCGAAGGAGACGCTCTCGCCCCGGGAGGAGAGGGCCTTCACGCTTCCGCTCGCGAGGTCGACGACCCACCACCCCTGGGACATGGTGCTGTCGACCCACTCGATGCCGCGCACGGCGACGGAGCGGGCGTCGCCCTCGCTGATGCCGAGGTGCCACCCCGAGGGCAGCCCCTTCAGCTCCTGGTCCCGCACCTCGCCGTTCTCCGGGCGCAGCAGGTGCAGACTGGTGACGTCGCTTTCGGTGCCGGTGCGGGTGATGACGGTGTCGCCGTACGTGGCGACGTACGTCTGGCCTTCCGGGATCGGTACCGTGACGGTCGCCCCGCCACCGGCCCGCTGCTGGAGCGTCACATGCGGGGTGGGGGTGGCGGAGTGGATCGCGACGGTGTCGGAGCCGTGGCCGAAGTCGGCCGGGTGGGCATCGAAGCGGACCTCGTCCACGTCGTACGAGAGCGGCTCCGGCAGCCGGTGGTCAAGCACGGTCGTCGCACCGGTGGCGTAGTCGATCCAGCGGAGCCGGTCGTCGCCCTCCTGCGCGGTGAGAAAGCCGGTCTCGCCCGCGTTCAGAACGAGGGTGGCCCGGGGCACGAAGCGAGCCCCCGGGCTGACGACGACGGAATCGGCGGAGAGGCCGGGCGTCTCCGCGGCGGCGGTCCCCGCCGAGACTCCGGTCCCGGCGGTCACGGCGAGAGCGACGGTGAGAGCGATGCGGCCGAGCACGCGTCGACGCGGCACGGCCCGCCCGTTGAGCGGATGAAGCACGAAGAAGTCCCTCCCCAGGAAACTCTCCGCAAGGAAGGGGCGGGGGTCCCCCTGCCGCTCGTCCCTGCGGGAACAGGGTGACAGTAGCAGCCGCCGTTCCCCCGGACACAGGTTTTTGAACCCGTTCATCTCCCCCTGCCGGTGCGGCTCCCCCACCCTGTACGAGCCGGGCACGCCCTACCCTGCCCCCATGGGAATCAACAGGACCTCGTACGTCTGCCTGCCGTGCCGGGGCTCGTACAAGCAGGGGTACGACCACGGGCCCGCGCGCGGGTGCCCTCGGTGCGGGGAGCCCATGATCGGGGTCGGTTCCGCGTTCCAGCCGCCCCGGCGGCGGGACACGGAGGCGTGGCGGGTGCTGTCTGTGCTGCTGCACGCGGGGATCCGCTTCCACCAGCGGGGGTGCGACGGAAGCGGCTCCGGCTACCGGCCCCGGACGCTCTCCGAGGTGAAGGCGCGGGTGGCCCACGCGCGCCGGACCGGGGAGCCGCGCGCCGAGGCCCTCGTGCGGCCGGTGCTCTGACGCCCTCCGGGACGGAACGCGCCGAGGGCGGCACCCCCCCTGCTGGGGAGTGCCGCCCTCGGCGTTCGCGTTCGACTCGCGTCAGCGATGAACCACCGATCCGTTCAGGATCAGAAGTCCATGTCACCGCCCGGCATGCCGCCGCCGGCCGGGGCAGCGGCCTTCTCCGGCTTGTCGGCGATGACGGCCTCGGTGGTGAGGAACAGCGCGGCGATCGACGCGGCGTTCTGCAGCGCGGAGCGCGTCACCTTGGCCGGGTCGATGATGCCCTCGGCGACCAGGTCGACGTACTCGCCGGTCGCGGCGTTGAGGCCGTGGCCCGGGGTGAGGTTGCGGACCTTCTCGACCACGACGCCGCCCTCAAGACCGGCGTTGACCGCGATCTGCTTGATCGGGGCCTCCAGGGCGAGCTTGACGATCGCGGCACCGGTGGCCTCGTCGCCGTCCAGCTCCAGCTTCTCGAAGACGCTGGAGGCCTGGAGCAGGGCCACGCCGCCGCCGGCGACGATGCCCTCCTCGACGGCCGCCTTGGCGTTGCGCACGGCGTCCTCGATGCGGTGCTTGCGCTCCTTGAGCTCGACCTCGGTCGCGGCACCGGCCTTGATGACCGCCACGCCGCCGGCGAGCTTCGCGAGGCGCTCCTGGAGCTTCTCGCGGTCGTAGTCGGAGTCGCTGTTCTCGATCTCGGCGCGGATCTGGTTCACGCGGCCCGCGACCTGCTCGCTGTCACCGGCACCGTCGACGATGGTGGTCTCGTCCTTGGTGATGACGACCTTGCGGGCGCGGCCCAGCAGGTCGAGACCGGCCGACTCCAGCTTGAGGCCGACCTCCTCGGAGATGACCGTGCCGCCGGTGAGGATGGCGATGTCCTGGAGCATGGCCTTGCGGCGGTCGCCGAAGCCCGGGGCCTTGACGGCGACGGACTTGAAGGTGCCGCGGATCTTGTTGACGACCAGCGTCGACAGGGCCTCGCCCTCGACGTCCTCGGCGATGATCAGCAGCGGCTTGCCCGACTGCATGACCTTCTCCAGGAGCGGGAGCAGGTCCTTCACCGAGGAGATCTTGGAGTTGACGATGAGGAGGTAGGGGTCCTCCAGGGAGGCCTCCATGCGCTCCATGTCGGTCGCGAAGTACGCCGAGATGTAGCCCTTGTCGAAGCGCATGCCCTCGGTGAGCTCCAGCTCCAGACCGAAGGTCTGGGACTCCTCGACCGTGATGACGCCTTCCTTGCCGACCTTGTCCATCGCCTCGGCGATGAGCTCGCCGATCTGGGTGTCGGCGGCGGAGATGGAGGCGGTGGAGGCGATCTGCTCCTTCGTCTCGACCTCCTTCGCCTGGTCGAGCAGGGCGCCGGAGACGGCCTCGACGGCCTTCTCGATGCCGCGCTTGAGGGCCATCGGGTTGGCACCGGCGGCGACGTTGCGGAGGCCCTCGCGGACGAGCGCCTGGGCGAGGACGGTGGCGGTGGTCGTACCGTCGCCGGCGACGTCGTCCGTCTTCTTGGCGACTTCCTTGACCAGCTCGGCGCCGATCTTCTCGTACGGGTCCTCGAGCTCGATCTCCTTGGCGATGGAGACACCATCGTTGGTGATCGTGGGGGCGCCCCACTTCTTCTCGAGGACGACGTTACGACCCTTGGGGCCGAGGGTGACCTTGACGGCGTCAGCGAGCTGGTTCATGCCGCGCTCGAGACCGCGCCGGGCCTCCTCGTCGAACGCGATGATCTTGGCCATGTGAAGTGGTCCTCCCGGACATGGGGTGGATAACGCTCCAGGACCGCGCCGACGCCCGCGACGGACGGCCTCCGCGCACCGTGTGGTTCCTTGCCCCACCCGGGTCGGCGGCCTCGTCATGCCCAGTCCTCGTAGCACTCTCACCTTCAGAGTGCTAACGCCAATGATTAGCACTCGACCCAGGAGAGTGCAAGCGCCTCGAAGAGGCTCCTATAGGGGTGGTGGTCGGGCGGCGGGCGGGGGCAAGCGGCTCTCGGGGATCGGGCAGCCTCGCGCCACCCCTCCGGGAACGCGTGAGGGGCCCGCATCCCGGGGGATGCGGGCCCCTCGACGACGAGACGTCGGTGGCCGATCGCGCCGCGCCTCAGGCGGTCACCTTGACCATGTCCGCCTGCGGACCCTTCTGACCCTGCGAGATCTCGAACTCGACCCGCTGGCCCTCTTCGAGGCTGCGGTACCCATCCATCTGGATGGCGCTGTAGTGGACGAAAACATCCGCACCACCGTCGACCGCGATGAAGCCGTAGCCCTTCTCCGCGTTGAACCACTTGACGGTGCCCTGAGCCATGCCTAACTCCCCTATTACTTACTGGCCCTTGCGCGGATCCGCACTTCACGGACCCGGGTCAGAACCTGCGCCGGAACGCGTCGACCGCGGCTGAATGTATCTGTCCAACTGCCCTCTGCAACAGGGCAATCCGCTGAGAATTCTGGAAGGCGCGGAAAGGGGAAGCGGGGAGAAATCCATGAATTGCGGGGCAACTCGGGCCGGGCGAAAGCGGCATAAGGGGCAGAGCGCCTACGCTTTTCGGCCGCTTCTTGGCCCGTTCTCGTCAGGTCCGGGACCGTACTCATATGCGCCTGGCATGCGCGGCCGAGGGGGCTTCCCCAACTCTATCGCGCTCAACCATGCAGAATTGCCCCCTCCGCTTTCTCTCGCGGAAGGGGCAATTCTGGAGCGAAAGCTACCAACAGGTAGATGTCAGCAGCCGCCGGCACTGCGCTCGACGGTCAGCCTCCGGCGACGGCCGGGATGATCGAGACGCCCGCGCCGTCCGGCGTGGCGGTCTCCAGGCCCTGCTCGAAGCGGACGTCGTCGTCGTTCACGTAGACGTTCACGAAGCGGCGCAGCTTGCCCTGGTCGTCCAGGACGCGGGCGGCGATGCCCGTGTGGTTCTTCTCCAGGTCGGCGATGACCTCGGCGAGGGTGCCGCCCTCGGCGGGGACCTCGGCCTGGCCGCCGGTGTAGGTGCGGAGGATGGTGGGGATGCGGACGTTCACGGCCATGGTGTGTTCGAACCCTTTCAGTGGGCCAGGCCCGCGTCGCGGAACGCGTCCAGGCTCGGGCGGATGGTGGCGGTCGCCTGAGAACTGTCGGCGACGGCGTCCAGGGTCTTGAGCCCGTCACCGGTGTTGAGGACGACGGTGGTGAGGTTCGGGTCGATGACGCCGGCCTCGACGAGCTTGCGCGCCACGCCGAGGGTCACGCCGCCGGCCGTCTCGGCGAAGATGCCCTCGGTCCGGGCGAGGAGCTTGATCGCGTCCACGACCTGCTCGTCGTTCACGTCCTCCACCGCGCCGCCGGTGCGGCGGGCGATGTCGAGGACGTACGGGCCGTCGGCCGGGTTGCCGATCGCCAGGGACTTGGCGATGGTGTTCGGCTTCTGGGGGCGCACGACGTCGTGGCCGGCCTTGAAGGCCGCCGACACCGGGGAGCAGCCCTCGGCCTGGGCGCCGAAGATCTTGTACGGCTTGTCCTCGACGAGGCCCAGCTTGATGAGCTCCTGGAGCCCCTTGTCGATCTTGGTGAGCTGGGAGCCGGAGGCGATCGGGATGACCAGCTGGTCCGGGATGACCCAGCCGAGCTGCTCGCAGATCTCGTACGCGAGCGTCTTGGAGCCCTCGCCGTAGTACGGGCGGAGGTTGACGTTCACGAAGCCCCAGCCCTCGCCGAGCGGGTCGCCGA
The DNA here is from genome assembly GCF_012927245.1 of Streptomyces sp. R302. GTDB lineage: Bacteria > Actinomycetota > Actinomycetes > Streptomycetales > Streptomycetaceae > Streptomyces. The sequence continues at coordinate 140,241 of NZ_JABBGE010000003.1, read as the reverse complement.
TGAGCTCCGAGCAGAAGCGGTTGACGTCGTCGTAGTTGCCCTCGATGGCGACGAGGTCCCCGCCGTACACACCGGCCATGACGACCTTGCCCTGCTCCAGGTCGTGCGGGATGAACACGCAGGAGCGGAAGCCGGCGCGGGCGGCGGCGGCGCCGACGGCGCCGGCGAGGTTGCCGGTGGAGGAGCAGGAGAGGGTGGTGAAGCCGAAGGCGCGGGCGGCCTCGATGGCCTGGGCGACGACCCGGTCCTTGAAGGAGTGGGTCGGGTTGCCGGAGTCGTCCTTGACGAAGAGCTTGCCGGGGGCGACGCCGAGCTCGCGGGCGAGGTTGTCGGCCTTGACGAGCGGGGTCCAGCCGGGGTTCAGGTTCGGCTTCTCGGCGACGTCGGCGGGGACGGGCAGCAGGGGCGCGTACCGCCAGATGTTCGCGGGGCCGGCCTCGATCCGCTTCCGCAGCTCCTCCGGGTCGCCGAGCGGCAGCTCGTAGGCGACTTCGAGGGGTCCGAAACAGAGCTCGCAGGCGAAGATCGGGCCGAGGGCGAAGACCTCGCCGCATTCGCGACAGGAAAGCCCGGACGCGGGACCGAGATCGACGGGGGTGCCGGTGGCGTCGGCGGCGGCAGCGGGTGCGGAGGTCTGTACAGCCATGGAGGGGAGGCCCTTTCTCCTCATCTTCCTCATGACGCATTTCGCCATGAGACGGATTTGGCACCTTCCCTAGCCGGGGGCCTCGCTGGCGTAAGACGACGCAAGACAAACCGACTGGAGGGTTGCCGGGGCTTCAACGGGCCGTATCCCTCTGCCCCTCTGGATGAGCGGTATTCGATTGTGAGACGCGGGCGGCACCCCGACATGCATCGGGCCTCCGCGTTGTTCAAGACTGTAACCGAAGGCTTCGAAGGTGGAGACGGTCGTCCGATCCGCGAGATGGAGATCACGTTGCTGGAAGAAGTGGAGCGCTGGCTGACCCGGCGGTCCTGGTCCGTGTCCGACCGCCCCCTGGAGCGGCTGCTCGCCGCCAAGCGGGGGACGACGGTCAGCGTGGTGCTGCCCGCGCTGAACGAGGAGGCGACGGTCGGGGACATCGTCAGCGTGATCCGGCGCGAGCTGATGACCGAGGCCGTGCCGCTCGTCGACGAGCTGGTGGTGATCGACTCGGGCTCCACCGACCGCACCGCCGAGGTCGCGGCGGCGGCCGGCGCGCGGGTCGTCGCCCGCGACGCCATCCTCCCCCGGATCCCGGCGGTCCCGGGCAAGGGCGAGGTCCTGTGGCGCTCGCTCATGGTGACCGGCGGGGACGTCGTCTGCTTCGTCGACGCGGACCTGAAGGACTTCTCGGCGGACTTCGTCACCGGCATCGTCGGCCCGCTCCTCACCGACCCGGACGTCGACTTCGTCAAGGCCATGTACGACCGCCCCTTCGGCACGGAACCCGATGGGCTCGCCTCCGGCAAGACACCTGGTCAGGGCGGTCGCGTGACGGAGCTGGTGGCGCGCCCGCTGCTCAATCTGCACTGGCCGCGCCTCGCCGGCTTCGTCCAGCCGCTGGGCGGCGAGTACGCGGCCCGCCGCTCGCTGCTCGAACGGCTCCCCTTCCCCGTCGGTTACGGAGTGGAGCTGGGCCTCCTCGTCGACGCGCTGCACACGGTGGGCCTGGACGCCCTCGCGCAGGTCGACGTCGGGGTCCGCAAGCACCGCCACCAGGACGGACAGGCGCTGGGCCGGATGGCGGCGGCGATCTACCGCACGGCGCAGCTGCGGCTCTCCCGGGGTCATCTCGTACGCCCCCGGCTCACCCAGTTCGAGCGGGGCGAGCACGGCTTCGAGCCGCACACGTACGCGGTGGACACGGAGGAGCGCCCGCCGATGGTCGAGATCGCGGAGTACGCGCAGCGACGCGTGGCGTAACGTCCGTAGATGATGGGCTTTGCCTACATTGCCCTTTTATGCGCTTCAGATCATCGCACTCGTTCTCCCGGGTGCTCGCGGCGGGACTGCTCGCCGCGAGCCCGCTCTGGGCGGCGGCGGCCCCACCGGCCGCCGCCGACGTCGTCGAACCCTTCGGCGAGCGGTACCAGGCGTCCCTGTACGGGGACTTCGCCACCATCGGCAACACCGTCATGGGCTGCCCGGAGACCCCCGCCGACGTGGCCGCCCGCTGCGCGACCGCCACGAAGGGCGAGGGCCCGGACGACAACGACGCCTTCGTGATGCGACGCCTCGACACCGCCGGCACCGGCGACGCGTACGGCTCCAGCACCGGCCGGATCCGGATCCCCGAGGGCGCCGAGGTGGCGTACGCCCGCCTCTTCTGGGGCGGCAACGACGGCACGTACCGGGTCCCCGGCGGGGCAAGGCTGAAGCGCTGCGACGACTCCGGCACGGACGTGGCGCCCTCCCCCGGCGACCCGGCGACGACGGCCCCGCTGCTCGCGGTCGGCGCGAAGGCGGCGGCACCCGTCTCGATCGACAGCATGGTCGTCGACCCGGCCGACACCGGCGGCCCGCACTACTACACGGGCGAGTCCGACGTGACCGCCGCCTTCGCGGGCGTCTCGGGGACGGACGCGCCGGTGGCGGTCGGTGTGAGCGGCGTCTGGGCGCCGAACGGCCAGGGCTGCGTCGCCGGCTGGTCCCTCACCGTCGTCCACCGCTTCCCGGGCCCCGACCCGGTGAAGGCGCCGGAGCGGCGCTCCGTCCACCTCTACGGCGGACACGTCCTCCAGCGCTCGACCTCCCCCGCGACGGCGGTCACGGTGGACGGCTTCCACCGCTCCCCGGGGAGGGCGCGGGCGAGCGTGACGGCGTACGGGGGCGACGGGAACACCCCCGGCGACACGCTCCTCGTCGACGGGAAGCACGTCACCGAGTCCCGCACAGGCAGCGCGGACGACTTCTTCGTCGGCGAGGACGACGGCGCGGTCTCCCCGGACCTCGTCGACAACCTGTCCCTCGACGCGAAGGAGTTCGACGTCCCCGACGGCGCGATCCCGGTCGGCGCGACCTCCGCCGAACTGACCTTCTCCACCGACGGCGACGCCTACGTGCCCTCCGGCCTCGCCCTCTCGGTGCCGGTACCGGACCTGGAGGTCACCAGAACGGCACACCCGCGCACGGTGGAGCCCGGGGACACCCTCACGTACACGATCACCGCGAAGAACGTCAGCGGGCTCGACCACCCGGACGCCTCCCTCGCCGACGACCTCACCGAGACCCTCGACGACGCCGACTACGCGGGCGACGCGAAGGCGGACCTCGGCGAGGTCGCGTACGAGAAGCCGAGGATCGGCTGGACCGGCGACCTCCCGGCCGGGAAGACGGCCACCGTCACGTACTCGGTGAAGGTGAAGGCCCCGGCGACGGGCGACGGAAGGCTCCGCGACGCGGTCGTGGTGAGCTCGCCGCGCTCCCACTGCGGCGAGGGCGGTGAGGTCGGCGAGGACCCGGCGTGCGCGGTGGCCCCGGAGCCGGAGAAGCCGGACCCGAGCCCGTCCCCGTCGACACCGGAACCGTCGGCATCGGAACCGTCGACACCGGAACCGTCGACACCGGAGCCGTCGGCGTCCGGCCCCACCGGCACGACCACCGCCCCCGGCCCGCCCCCGGCGCCGGCCCCGCCCCCGCCGCCGGCCCCGGCCCCCGGCCCTCCGCACGGCGGCGGCTCCATGGCCGAGACCGGTGCCCGCGGCGAGCGGCTCTGGTTGCTCGGCGCCCTGGCCGTGGTGCTCGCCGGCACGGGCCTGGTGGCGAAGGCGGCGATGCGAGGCCGACGCGACTGACCTGCGGCGACGCAGCGTGGCCGGATCAGCCCGTCTTGTATACGTACGTTTGAGCGTTTACGGGACGGGCTAGGTTCGCCACATGGCTTCCGTACTCGTGGCATCCAACCGAGGCCCCGTCTCGTACGCGCTCGGCGACGACGGCACGCTCTCCTCCCGCAGGGGCGGCGGCGGCCTCGTCTCCGGCCTGAGCGCCGTGGACTCCCAGGACAGCCTGTGGGTGTGCGCGGCGCTCGGCGACGGCGACCGCGAGGCCGTCCGGCGCGGCGTCGCCGAGCCCGGGGTGCGGATGCTGGACATCGACCCGGAGGTGTACGCCGACGCGTACAACGGCATCGCGAACTCGGTGCTGTGGTTCCTCCACCACCACCTGTACGACATCCCCCGCGAGCCCGTCTTCGACGCAGCCTTCCGCCGCCACTGGGCCTCCTACCGCGCCTACAACCGCGCCTTCGCGGAGGCGCTGGCCGCCGAGGCGGCCGAGGGCGCGTCGGTCCTGGTGCAGGACTACCACCTGGCGCTCGTCCCCGGGATGCTGCGCGAGCTCCGCCCCGACCTCAGGATCGGTCACTTCACGCACACGCCGTGGGCGTCGCCGGAGTACCTGCGGATGGTGCCGGACGACATCGTCGAGGAGCTGCTGTGGGGCATGCTCGGCGCCGACGAGCTCGGTTTCCACACCTGGGGATGGGCGTCCTCCTTCATCGGCTGCTTCCAACAGCGCGAGGACGCGACCGGCCACGCCCAGGGGCTGTGGCCCAGCGGCGCCCCCTGGCACGGCGTGGAGTGGCGGCGGCACGACACCGGGAAGGGCAGGACCCGCGTCCGGGTGTACGCGCTCGGCGTCGACGGCGACGAGCTGCGGGCCCTCGCCCACCGCCCCCAGGTCGACGAACGCCTGGCCAGGCTCCGTGAGGAGGTCGGGGACCGGAAGACCATCGTCCGCGTCGACCGCACCGAACTGTCGAAGAACATCCTGCGCGGCCTGCTGGCCTACCGGGAGCTGCTGACGGAGCACCCCGAGTGGCGCGACCGGGTCGTCCACCTGGCCTCCGCCTACCCCTCCCGGCAGGACCTGGAGTCGTACCGCGCGTACACGGAGTCCGTCGTCGCCCTCGCCGAGGAGATCAACGCCGAGTTCGGTACGGACGGCTGGCGGCCGGTCCTGGTCTCCGTCGAGGACGACTTCACCCGCTCCCTCGCCGCGTACCGCCTCGCCGACGTGGCCCTGGTCAACCCGGTCAGGGACGGCATGAACCTGGTGGCGAAGGAGATACCCGTGGTCTCCGACGCGGGCTGCGCCCTGGTCCTGTCGACCGGCGCGGGCGCCCACCGCGAGCTGGGCGAGCACGCCCTCACCGTCGACCCCTTCGACGTCTCGGCCACCGCCGAGGCCCTCCACACGGCGCTCGGCATGCCGGCCGAGGAACGCGCCGCGCGCACCGGCCGCCTCGCCGAGGCCGCCACCGCCCTGCCCCCGCAGCGCTGGTTCCTCGACCAGCTGGACGCCCTGCGGAATCAGCAGGACTGACACCTCAACTCCCCTCCCTTTCACGATCGTTGTGGACCGGCCACACCCCGGCCCCCTAGCCTTCTCCCGGGGCGAGACGTGATCACCACGGAACCGTGATCACCACGGAGGGGGAGGCGCGGTGGCGGAGCAGCGAGGGGGCGGGGTGCGGCCGGGCGACCGGATCGGCCCGTACACCGTCCTCACCGAACTGGCCGGCGGCGGGATGGGCCGGGTGTACGTGGCCCGGTCGCCCGGCGGGCGGACGGTGGCCGTGAAGACCCTGCTCGGCGCCGCCGACGGCGGGACCATCGCCCCCGAGGACCGGCGCCGCTTCGCCCGCGAGGCGGCGCTCGCCCAGCGGGTGCACGGCCCCTTCACCGCCGGGATCGTCGGCGCGGACGCCGACGCCGAGGTCCCGTGGCTGGCCACCGAGTACATCCCGGCCCCGTCGCTGCACGAACTCGTCGCGGGTCAGGGCCCGTTGCCGGCCGAGTCGCTGGCGTGGATCGCCGCCGGCACGGCGGAGGCGCTCACCGACATCCATGCCGCCGGGCTCGTCCACCGGGACGTGAAGCCGTCGAACATCCTGCTGCCCGAGGAGGGGCCCCGGGTGATCGACTTCGGCATCTCGCAGGCCGCCGACCTCACCCGTACCGGCAACGCGCTCGGCACCATCCCCTTCGCCGCCCCCGAGCAGGCGCGCGGCGAGCCGACCACCCCCGCGTCCGACGTCTTCTCGCTCGGCGCCACCTTCTTCTTCCTGCTCACCGGCCGCAGCCCCTACCGGGGCATGGGCCACGGCACGGCGATGGAGCAGCTGGTCAGGGCCGCCGAGGCCGACCTCGACCTGCGCGGACTGCCGTCCGACGCGGCCGAACTCGTCCTGCCGTGCCTCGCCGTGGCCCCCGCCGACCGCCCGTCCCCCGCCGCCCTGCTCGACGTCGTCGAACCGGTCCTCGCCGCCCGGCCGCAGGCGCACGGCGCCGCCGACTGGCTGCCCGACGACTGGGCCCGCGCCATCGAACGCCACCGGGTCCGCCGCACGCAGGAGGCCGGGGCGGCGGGCCGCCGGTACGCCGCCGACGCCGCCACCGACCGAGTCGCGCGCCCGGCCCCGAACCGCACCCGCCGCCTCCCGCGCCCCGCGCCCGCCCGCACCCGCCGCCCCACCCCGGTCACGACCACGCTCGCCGTCGCCCTGGCCGCCGGCGCCGCCGCCACCGTCTACGCCCTGCTCCCCGACGACCCCGGCCTCTCCCCCGTACGGCAGGACCTGCGGCTGGCCCTGGTCGAGGAGACGGCGGCCGGTGAGTGCACGGACGCGATGGCGCCGCCGACCTTCTACGACGAGAAGACGAAGACGTGCTTCCGCGTCTCGACCCGGGACGCGGAACGCATGAGCGTGAAACAGCTCCGCAAGGTGGAGTCCGCGCTGGAACCGTCGCTGGGCGGCGCCCTGGTCAAGGCGACCTTCCAGAACGCCGACGGCAAACGCTTCACGGCCCTCACCGAACTGGCCTCGAAGCGCGACGCCCCCAAGAACCAGATCGCCATCCTCCTGGGCGACCGCCTGATCAGCGCCCCGTCGGTCTCCAGCCCCATCCCCGGCAACGAGATCCAGATCTCCGGCAGCTTCACCAAGAACGAAGCGGACGCCCTGGCGAAGGAACTGGGCGGCTGAGCATCACTCGACGACGTGCTCCCGCCCCTCCCGCCTCTCCCGCCCCCAAGCGGCAAGCGGTTCGAGCGCGTCGTTCAACCGAAGACCGTCTTTCGTGAGCCCGTACTCGACCCGAGGGGGCACCTCGTCGTACGAGACGCGGCGCACGATCCCGTCCGCCTCCATCTCGCGCAGGTGGGAGGCGAGCACCTTCTCGGTGATCCCCGGCACCATCCGCCGCAGCTCCCCGAACCGCCGCTCGGGCCCCTCGCGGAGCGCCCAGAGGATCAGCACCTTCCACTTCCCGCCGATGACCTCCATGGTGGTGTCGATCCCGCACACATGCCCATCGTCATCCGCGGGCCGATTCACCGTCGTCATGCCCACCCTCCTGACCTGCTCGCTCACCTCAGGGTAACCACCCACTCCGAAGTGGGTACTTGAGCAGGTCAGAGCCCTGCCACAGCCTTGAGGCATGACAGCGAACGCAACCGCCAAGACCCCCGTCACCCTCCTCGGCCTCGGCGCCATGGGCACCGCCCTCGCCCGCACCTGGCTCGCCGCAGGGCACCCGCTCACCGTCTGGAACCGCACCGCCGCCCGCACCGAGCCGCTGGTGGCCGAAGGCGCGAAGGCCGCCGCCACCGTCGCGGACGCCGTGGCGGCGAGCGACCTGCTGATCCTCTGCCTCCTGGACGACACCTCGGTGGACGAGGCGCTCAAAGACGCCGACCTGACCGGCAAGGACCTCGTCAACCTCACCACCACGACCCCCGCCCAGGCCCGCGAGCGCGCCGCCTGGGCGACCGCCCGGGGCGCCCGCTACCTGGACGGCGGCATCATGGCCGTCCCGCCGATGATCGGCATCCCGGAAGCCGGCGGATACGTCTTCTACAGCGGCGCGCCGGAGCTCTTCGAGGCCCACCGGCAGACCCTCGCGGTCCCGGCCGGCGCCCGCTTCGTCGGCGCGGACCCCGGCCACGCCGCCCTCCACGACGTGGCCCTGCTCAGCGCCATGTACGGCATGTTCGCGGGCGCGTCCCACGCCTTCGCCCTGATCCGCAAGGAGAACATCGACCCGGCCGGCTTCGCCCCCTTCCTCACCGAATGGCTCACCGCCATGGCCGCCCCCCACATCACCCAGACCGCCGACCAGCTCAAGTCCGGCGACTACACCACCAACGTGGTCAGCAACCTCGGCATGCAGACGGCCGCCATCCCCACCTTCCTCACCACCGCCGAGGAGCAGGGCGTCACCCCCGGCCTCCTCGTCCCCTACTTCAACCTCATGCACCGCCGCCTCGCGGAAGGCTTCCCGTCGGAGGACCTGACGGGCGTGGTGGACCTGCTGCTCCGCTGACAGGGTGGTTGCCGATCAGGTCGCCCAGCTGATGGTCTGCGCGTCCGGGGTGACGGTGATCCGGAAGCGGTCGAGTTCGGGCGCCCCGTCCGCCCGCCAGCGAGCCACCTGCTCTTCGATCCGGTCCCACAAGCGCTCCGAACCGCCCTGCCGGACGGTCCATCGGCCGCCGTCCCGCCGAAGAGCGGCCCATGATCCGGCGTCGACGTCAAGAAACACCTGCCGGGTCTCACCGTCCTCGCGCGGAATCAGGACCCGCTGGGTGCGGGGTGCCGCGATCTGGGCGACGAACCGCGCGGTCCAGTCGTCCAGTACGTCGGCGCCGACGACGGCTTCGCGCTCCTCGCCCCGGTCGAAGTCCGGCAGCAGCCCGAGCGGAGGCGGGGACTGGGGCCGGGCGAGCATGAACGAGATCCGACCGCCCAGGAACCTGCCGTGGGCGACACCGTCGAAAACAGTAAGGCGGGCAAGTTCGGAGGAGTACATCCACCCGCACACGGTGGCGAGGATCCGCCCGCCGGGCCGGGTCTGGGCGAGCCAGGCCGGCGGAACGTCCAGGACTCCGCAGGTGGCCACGATCCGGTCGTACGGGCGACCCTCCGGGCACCCGTCGAGCCCGTCCCCGACGACGAGCCGCGGATGGTGCCCCACGGCGCCCAGGGCGGCACGGGCCCGAGCGGACACGCCCTCGTCGACCTCGACCGACGTCACGAGATCGTCCCCGAGACGATGACACAGGAGCGCGGTCGAATACCCGGTGCCGGTGCCGATCTCCAGAACCCGCATCCCCTCGTCCAAGCGGAGCTCTTCGAGCATCCGGACGACCAGGCTCGGCAGGGTGCTGGAGCTGGTGGGCGCCCGGAAGATCCGGCCGTGGACGTCGGCAGGCACGACGGTTCCGGCGACCTGCGTCACCAGGGACTCGTCGTCGTACGTACCGGCCAGCCACGCCGGATCCCCGGCCATAACGGGCTCCCACCCGGTCGGGCCGTCGCCGTCGACCCGCCGGAAGTATCCGCCCCGAAGGAACTCGTGCCGAGGCGTGTCGAGCACGGCCCGACGCCACTCGGGCGAGCGCAGATGCCCCCCGCCGACGAGCCGGTCGGCCAAGGCCTCGCGCAGGGTCTTGTCGTCGCTCACACGGTCCTCCGTTCGAGGAGGTCGGCCATGGCCGCGACCATGGGCAGTCCGGTCTCCGGTTCCATCCAGGCCCACTGGCCGGACGGGTTGCATTCGAGGAACCACCATGCCCCTGCCCGGTCCACGGCGAAGTCGAATGCGCCGAAGACCAGCCCGAAGTGGTCCAGATACCGATGGAGCGCGCCGCTGACCCCGGACGGGGCCTCGACCACGGTGTAGGTCAGCCGGCCGTAGTCCGTACGCCAGTCGAGCAGGTCCGAGTCGATCCGGACGCTGAACACCTTCCGGCCGATCACCGTCACCCGTACGTCGGCGACCTTGTCGACCCGCCGCTGGAACAGATGGGCGGTACCGGCCACCCGGTCGTCGACCTGGTCCACCGTGACCTCTGCGACCTCGACGGTGCAGGACACTCCGTCTCTCCGGTACAGGGGCGTCGACAGCGGTTTGTAGAGAACGGGGCCATGGGTCTTGATGAACGAGCGGGCAGCGTCGGGGTCGGAGGTGACGAGGGTCTGTGGAACGGGGAAGCCGCATCGGACGGCGACTGCGAGTCCGGAGGGCTTGAACTCGGCGTCCCCGATGCGGTGGGGGTGGTTGACGTACCGGCAGCCGGGGAGGGAGGCGAGGACGCCGCCGAGACCGTAGCGGGCCTGAGTCGTGGCGAAGCGGGCGTCCTGCTCGGCGAGATGCGGGAAGGCGAAGCCGGACGGACGCCGGTAGTACAGCGACCGCACCCGGGTGAGGTCTGCGGTCCGGGTGGGGGTGGTCAGCGTTCCCGCGATGCCCTGAGGCGTGAGGGTGGCCGCGAACGACAAGGTGGCGGGGAAGTCCCCCGAGTCGAGCCGCACGACCGGGACGCCCCGGTTGTGCAGCTCGCTCATCACCAGGTCGGCCGTGGGGTCGTCGATCATGGTGACGACCAGCACCGGACCGACGGCGGTCACTGGTCGGAGTCGTTTCCGGTGTCCTGGTCGCCGCCGCCGGACCCGCCGCCGCTGGAGCCGTCCGAGGGGTTACCGGTGTTGGTGGCCGGGTTGGTTCCGGTACTGGTCCCGTGACCGGGCATCTCCATGAGCTGACCGGCGGCGTCGAAGTAGCGGGCGGTCTGGGTGTCCGGGTCGATCTCGGCCCGCGACCAGGCGGGCGCCATGGCCGGGTAGGGGACCATGCGCCGGACGCCCCACGGCACGGCCGTGTGGTGCCCCCTGGGCAACGGCGTCCCGGTCGGGAGCCGGTCGGAGTGGTGGAACACGCTTCCTCCATCGGTCGGTTCGGCTGATGTACGTTTCCCCGCCCCGCCGTACGAGGAGTTCTGTCCAGCACACGGCAGGTCGGGCGTCAGGAACGGGGCGCGGGCCTCTGTGGCACCGTCCTGGTGGTGCAGTTCACGGCGTGGAGTACGGCCGAGAGAGGCGCGGTGGCGGACACGGGCGCGCTGGACGGCCTGACGTTGCCGAGGGCCGTCGACCACTCCACCCCGGAGACGGAACGGATGTGCGCGACCGCGACCGCGCGCCCGTGGTCGTGCACCTCGTGAGTGACCGCCATGAGCTCGCCCTCACCCCCGGAAGCGACATCCCGCACCCGGTACCCGATCAACTCGTGCCGCTCGTACCCGTCGTGGCCGACGGTGCTCACGTCCCGCCCTCCTCGTCAGCCCCCTCTCCGAAGACGCGGTCGAGAAAACGCGCCCACCCCTCGGCTCCCCGCTCGCGCAATTCCCGGCTCGGAACCCCGAACTCGGCACCCACCGCGCCGAACTCGAATCCGCTTTCCCCTGGCGTGCGGTGAGGAAGTGAACTGTCCATCGTTTGCTCCTGTGGTCGACGTGTGATCAGTCAACGGTCGGAGATCGCCCCGGAACAGGAAAGGTCCCCGGTTGGCGCACGCGGCGGGACCGGAAGACTTTGCCTGCCCTTTGCGACTCCTCTGGCTCGGAGCACGGGCCGGTACTACGTTCTGTGGCGTGGCAGCCAACACCGTGTTGAAGCAGCGGATGGCCGACTTAGGTCTCACCCAGGAGGAGTTGGCGGGTCGGATGAACGCCGCCCTGCTGGAGATCACCGGCAGGCACGGCGATGTGTCGGACCGGACCGTACGGAATCTGCTCAGCGGAGCCACCCGGCGCCCGATCGGCCGTACGCGCAGGGCACTGGAAGCGGTCTTCCACTGCCCGCTGAGAGATCTGGGATTCGATTCCCCCCGCACCGTGGCCCCGCCGGAGGATCCATTGGAACGCCGCCAGTTCATCGCCGCGGGGACTGCGCTGGCACTCACCTCGGCAACCCCGGCCCACGGTGCACCCCGACGCATCGGCGTCAGCGACGTCGAGCGTCTCCACCGCAGGTTCGCGGACATCATCGCCAAGGACCACCGCCATGGCGGCCGTCTCGTCATCGAGCACACGGCCGCGGCTCTCGCGGAAGAAGCCCTCGCCCTGCAAGAGGCCGGCACGGCCAGTCAGCGCATCAGAAAGCAGCTCTACGCCGCGGCTGCCGCGTTCCGGTCCTCCGCGATGTGGGCCGCCATCGACGGGCGGCGGTTCGACGACGCCGCCCGGCACATGCGTGCCGCACAGCAGCTCGCCGAGATGGCCGGAGACCCGTACATCAAGTTCCGCATCTGGTCCCACGCAGGGACGATGTACCGGCACATGGGCCGTCCGGCAGACGCGCTCGCGGCCAACGACGTGGCCCGTAAGCTCGGCATCACCCGCCAGGACCCCATGTTCGCTTCCCTGGGCCTGGCCCGGCAGGGTGCGATCCACGGAGCAGCCGGCGACGGCACGGCCGCCCACCGAGCCTTCCAGCAGTCGCAGGAAGCCCTGCTGCGCGCGGATCCGGGTGCCCCACGGCCCGTGTGGCTGAACGCCTTCTACGACCAGGCCGAACTCGACAGCCTCGCCCTGTCCGCGTACCTCTCCGCCGGCGACTTCGAGCGGGCAGAGGCCCACGGACACCGCTGCCTCGCGGTACTGCGCCCTCACATGCAGCGGTCCAAGGCCATCGCCACCACCCGTGTCGCGCTGGCCCAGCTCGAACAGGGCGATGTGGAAGCGGCTCTGACGAGCGCCATGTCCGTTTCGGCCGACGCCGCGACCCGTCATCCCCGCGTCGTGGGGATGTTGCGCGCCTTCGGCGGCCGTCTGGAGGATGCCGTCCCCGGCACGGCTTTCACGCACACCTGGACCCAGTACACCCGCGAGGCCTGGAGGCAGCCCGCATGATCCCCCGACTCCGCCGCTACACGGGCACTCCCTCGGCCCTCGAAGAGGTCACCGCGCCGCTGATCGCGGTGTACGCGGAGGTGCGCGCGCCCCTGCTCCACCTGCCGAACTACGCGGTGTCGACCTTCGCCGAACGCCTGGCGCGCCACGGAAGGGAGCCGGGGTTCGGGGCGGTGCTGGCGTTCGACGCCGACGACCGGCCGGTCGGCTACGCGTACGGGAACACCGTGGAAAGCGGCGACCGGTGGTGGCAGCGGATGGGCGACGTCGACGCGCGGTTCACCAGCCATCCCGCCCTTGCCCTCAAGGAGATCGGCGTGACGGTGCCCTACCGGGGCACCGGACTGGCGCGCCGCATCCACGACGCGCTCCTCGCCGATCGCACCGAGGCGTACGTCTCCCTCATGGTCAACGCGGCGGCCGGCGACGGAAAGGTCCAGCGGGTCTACGAGTCCTGGGGATACGCGGTGATCGGCACGAGTCGGCCGTCCCCCGACTCCCCCGTACTCGCCGCGATGATCCGGCCGACCGCCGGATAGTCCTCGCTATCGCCGCCGCCGTCGATGACGGTGAGGCCGGAGTACGGGTCGTTGCTGTCGGAAGGCACCCCGCCACGCGGGGGCGCCCCCGCCCACCCTCGCCGCGCGGATCCCTCCGCCGTGGTGGGCCGAGGCCGGTGTCTTCGGGGGAGGCGTGGCTGGAGCCGGTGGGGGGTGGCAACTGCTACAGATTTTCTATTCATTGATAGTCGCCTCTTGTCATATATCTTGATCGGGTGAAGCTTTCGGAGTGGGCGCGTCAGCAGGGCGTGAGCTACCAGACCGCCTGGCGGTGGGTGAAGGACGGCAAGATGCCCGTCCCTGTCCGCCAGGCGCCGTCCGGTACGTGGCTGGTCGACGAGCCCACCCCAGAGACGTCCAGCCGCGTCGTGGCGTACTGCCGCGTGCCGTCCGCCGACCAGAAGACCGACCTTGACCGGCAGGTGGCCCGCGTGGTCCAGGGGGCCAATGGTCTCGGGCTGCCGGTCGCTGAGGTCGTCACCGAGGTCGGATCGGGGCTGAACGGGCGGCGCCGCGAGCTGCACCGGGTGCTGTCCGACCCGCAGGTGGCGGTGATCGTGGTGGAGCACCGTGACCGGCTGGCCCGGTTCGGGGTCGAGCACCTCGAAGCCGTACTGTCCGCGTCCGGGCGGCGCCTGGTCGTCCTCGACCCCACCGAGACCGCCGACGATCTGGTGCGGGACATCACCGAGGTGCTCACGTCGATGTGTGCGCGTCTGTACGGGCGGCGGGCGGCGAAGAACCGGGCCGCCCGTGCGGTGGCCGTGGCGACCGGCGAGGCCGCCGAGTGAAGAAGTTCAGGCCACAGCCGGGTTTCGTGGTGCAGGCGTACCGGTTCGCGCTGGACCCGAACGCCTCCCAGGAGGCTGCGTTGCGTTCGCACTGCGGTGCCGCGCGTGCCGCCTACAACTGGGCCGTCGGCTGGGTGACCGCGTCGTGGTGGCAGCGCCGCGCGGAGGAGTCGTACGGCATTTCCGAGGCGAAGCTGACCCAGTGGCGGCCCTGGTCGCTGCCGGCGCTGAGGAAAGCGTTCAACGAGGCCAAGAAGACTGACCCGAGGTTCGCCGCCTGGTGGGAGGAGAACAGCAAGGAGGCGTACAGCACCGGCCTGACGAACGCGTCGTCCGCGTTCGACAACTACGCGAAGTCGAAGAACGGCAAGCGCAAGGGCCGCAGGACGGGTGCGCCCCGGTTCAAGCCGAAGCGGAAGGCGCGCTTGGCCTGCCGGTTCACCACCGGAACCATCCGCGTCGACACCGACGCCCGGCATGTCACGCTGCCCCGGCTCGGCACACTGCGCACGCATGAGCCCACGGTGAAGCTCCTCACCCGCGTGCAGGCCGGAACGGCACGCATCCTGTCAGCGACCGTCCGCCATGAACGCGGGCGCTGGTTCGCCTCGTTCCAGGTGGAGGTCAAACGCGACCTCGTGAAGGTCGCCCGCCCCGACGCGGCAGTCGGTATCGACCTCGGGGTGAAGACCCTCGCGGTGATGGCCGACAGCATGGGCGAGATCCGTACCGTGCCCAACCCCCGGCACCTCGATGCCGCGCTGAAGCAGTTGCGCCGTACCTCCCGCACCGTCTCCCGCCGCCAGGGCCCCGACCGGCGCACCGGACAGAAGCCATCCCGACGCTGGGAGAAGGCCAATGCCGCCCGCAACCGCGTGCACCACCGCGTTGCGAACCTCCGCGCCGACGCCCTGCACAAACTCACCAGCGCCGTGGCGGCCGAGTACGGCACCGTCGTGGTCGAGGACCTCAACGTCGCCGGCATGCTCCGCAACCCGCGCCTGGCCCGCCATATCGCCGACGCCGGATTCGGGGAGATCCGCCGTCGGCTCACCTACAAGGCCCAGCGCAACGGCTGCCGCATCGTGGCCGCGAACCGCTGGTTCCCCTCCTCCAAGACCTGCTCCGGGTGCGGCGCGGTGAAAGCCAAGCTGCCGCTGCACGTCCGGACCTACGAATGCGGCGCCTGCGGCCTGGTCATCGACCGGGACGACAACGCCGCACTCAACCTCGCCGCGCTCGCGGCAGCCTGCGTGACTGGTACCGGAGTGGCCGGAGACCAGGACACCGCCCCGGCGGTGCCGAAGCCTCGTGGAGCCGACCAGAAGACCCGCGCCACCCGCCCCCGCCGCAAGACGGGGACGGGGCGGGCAGGTGGCGCAACCCTGCCGCACCAGCGGCAGACGGAATCGAGAGACCGTCCTCAAGCCGAAGCCCTCACGCTTTGGTGATGAGACGGACCTTCCGGGCCGAAATGCCAGGAATGCCGAGACCTGACTACGGTCTCGGCAACGGCCACGTGGCGGACGACCGGTCGGCTCTCCCGCCGCCGTGGTCGCTTGTCTTGGGCTGAGGTCGGAGCAGGTTGGGGGCGGTTGCGGCGATCGGTCGCGTACGGACGCGGTCACGGGCGCGCACGCGGGGGCGCCGACCCGTTGCGTACGGGCTGCGCTTCACCCCGTACCGCTCCCGCCGCGCCGCGCAGCAAGACGCGGCTCCCGGCCGGTCAGCGCACCCAGTCCTTGAGGGGTTCGGTGTCGAGGGTGATGCCGACGGGGTCGGGGAGGTGGATGGTGCGGCCGAAGGGGCGGCGGGCGAGGTGGGCGTAGGTGTCCCCGTCGGGCTCGGTGTGGACGACGGTCTCGCGCGTGCCCCGGTCGATGAGCAGGTAGACGGGGATGCCGGTCTGGGCGTACGCGCTCGGCTTCTCTTCGCGGGCGCGCCTGTCGGCGTCGCTGTCGTGGGGGGTGACCTCGACGATCATGACCACCTGGCCCGGGTCCGCCCATTCGCCCTGGCCTGCGAACGTGCCCTTGGGAGCCAGGGTGCCGGCGGGCCTGGCGCGGCCCTTGCGGTGGCGCTCGACGCGCAGGCCGCGTGCCGGGTAGAGCCACAGGTCGGGGCGGTGCCGCATGCAGCGCTTCGTCAGCCAGCGGATGATCTCGTCGTGGTTCCCGTCCGGCTCCGCCTTGGCTCCCGGCCTGCCGTGCATGAACTCCATCCGGACGCCTTCGCGTTCGGCGGCGGCGGCGATGCGCTCGAACTCCTCGGCCGGCATCTGCGGCCTACCCGGCCTGGCGGTCACCACGCACCTACCCCGCGCACCCGTACCGCTCGGCGAGACGGGTGGCGGCCTCGCGTACGACGGTCGCGTTGTCGCGGCGGGCGGTGTCCCGTTCGGCGGGGTTCATCGCCTCCTTCTCCGCCTTGTTCCAGGACCGGGTGAGCGTCACGGTGACGTACGGGGCGGTCGAGCCCATGCGGGCGGCGCAGCCGGGGGGCAGGGTGGCCTCGGCCTCGTCGGGGCGTACCCAGCCCTTGAATCCGGCGCCGAGGGGGACGGAGTTCTTCCTGGAGCCGGAGTCGTGCCGCTCGTCCTGGATGATCAGGCCGAACATCCCGCGGGTCGAGCCGTCGTCCGGGCCGACGCGCCACACGCTGCACGCCTTGAACACCGCGTAGTCGCTGCTCTGGCCCTTGCTCTCCCACTCCTCCGCGCCGGCCTCTCCGCCCTCGCCGTCGTCTATCAGTTCCGCGGTCTGGCGGGTGAGCGCGCCGTGGCACAGGATCTGGGGCGGCGGTGGCTTCTCGGCTTCGGGCCAGACGCTCGCCGTCACGACGGCCGCCCCGGCGGCGCCGAGCACGACGGTCAGGGGCAGCCACTTCTTGTCCATCGGTTCCCTCCGTGGGTCCGCGTCAGGTCGCCTTCCCGATCAACATGATCACGGTACTCGGGTGATTCCCGGGGCCCGGGGCCCGGAGCCAACCGCTTCCGGGCCCGGAGTCCGGAGCCGAGCCGGTTCCGGTATTTCGGTTCCGTTAATCGGTGACGACCCCTCCTCCTGGAGGGGTGCCCCGTGGCACACTCGCGGCGATCGTTCCCCCAGGCGATCCGCATTCCCCCAGAGGCAAGCGGAAGGATCGCAAGACACGTGAAGAAGATTGTCGTGGGCATGACCCTCGGGTCGGCGCTCACCGCACTCCTCGCCGCGGGGCTCACCCCCGCCGCCGCGCAGGAGGCCCGGGACACGGTGCAGGCCGGTGCGAAGGCCCAGCGGGCCGACAACCGGCCCGGGCCGCTCACCAAGCAGCGCACCGAGCTGCGCGAGAAGGCGATCGACCTGGTCGCCAAGGGCAAGGCCAAGGCGAACGCCCGGGGCGTCGTCGAGGTCGCGCCGGGGAAGTTCGCCGAGACCGAGACCACCACCGCCACCCGCCAGGAGAAGATCCTCACGATCCTCTCCGAGTTCGGCGACCAGGGGTCCGGGAAGCTCGGCACCGTCCCCGGGCCGCTGCACAACCAGATAGCCCAGCCGGACCGGGCGACGGACAACTCCAACGCCTGGGCCCCCGACTTCAACAAGGCCTACTACGAGAATCTCTTCAACGGCCCGGGCGAGTCGATGAAGACGTACTACGAGAAGCTGTCGAACGGCGCCTACTCCGTCTCCAACGTCGTCGAGGACTGGGTCAAGGTCCCCGGCAACGCCTCCGCCTACGGCGACAACTCCGTGGAGGACAACGGCGGTTCGTGGGCGTTCATCCAGGACACCGGCGACGCCTGGTGGGACGCGCAGATCGCGGCCGGCAAGACGCCCGCCGAGATCGACGCGTACCTCGCCCAGTTCGACGTCTGGGACCGC
Source organism: Streptomyces sp. R302 (assembly GCF_012927245.1). Classification (GTDB taxonomy): domain Bacteria; phylum Actinomycetota; class Actinomycetes; order Streptomycetales; family Streptomycetaceae; genus Streptomyces. The sequence continues at coordinate 122,348 of NZ_JABBGE010000003.1, read as the reverse complement.
AACGACTGGGACCACGACGGGAACTTCGACGAGGCCGACGGCTACATCGACCACTTCCAGGCCGTCCACGCCGGCATGGGCGAGGACGCCGGCGGCGGCGCCCAGGGCGAGGACGCCATCTGGTCCCACCGGTGGTACGTGAACGGCGACGACTACGGGCTGACCGGGCCCGAGGTGGCCGGTACGCAGAACAAGGCCGGCGGCGCCCGCATCGGGCAGTCCAAGTACTGGCTCGGCGACTACACCACCGAGGGCGAGAACGGCGGACTCGGCGTCTTCTGCCACGAGTTCGGCCACGACCTCGGCCTGCCGGACTACTACGACACCGACGGCGGCGAGAACTCCACCGCCTTCTGGACGCTGATGAGCTCCGGCTCCTGGCTCGGCCACGGCGACGCCGCCAACGCGGGCATCGGCACCCACCCGGGTCTGATGGGCGCCGAGGAGAAGCTGTTCCTGGGCTGGCTCGACTACGTCGACGCGCCGCTCGGGTCCGACGGCAGCTACACCCTCAGCCCGGCCGCCCTCCAGGAGGCCGGCAAGGCGCAGGCCGTCCGTGTCGCGCTCCCGGACAAGGCCGCCAGCACCACCTACGCCACCCCGACCTCCGGCGCGAACGCCTGGTGGACCGGCTCGGCGGACGGCCTCAACCAGGCCCTCACCCGCTCCGTCCCGGCCGCCCCGCGCGTCACCGTGAAGGCGAGCGCCTGGTACGAGATCGAGGCGGACTACGACTACCTCTTCGCCGAGTACTCCCTCGACGGCGGGGCGAACTGGCTCCGTGCCGGCGCGGCCGTCGACGGCTCCTCGGCCGGCAGGTGGACGACCCTGCGGTTCTCGTACGACGCCGCCGGTCAGCCGTCCCTCTTCCGCTTCCGCTACCAGACCGACGGCGGCGTGCACCTCGCCGGCGCCTTCCTGGACGACATCTCGCTGTCCAGCGGCGGTACGACCCTGATCGCGGACGACGTCGAGCAGGGTCTCAACGGCTGGACCGCGCAGGGCCGTTGGAAGGTCTCCACCGGCACCGAGTCCGCCACCTACCCGCAGTACTACCTGGTGGAGAACCGCGAGTACGTCGGCGCCGACGCGCTCCTCGCCGAGGGCCCGTACCAGTTCAGCCAGCCGCTGACCGCCCCCGACCGGGTCGAGTACTTCCGCTACCAGAACGGCATGCTCGTCTGGTACGTCGACCGGTCCTTCGACGACAACAACGTCAGCAACCACCCCGGCGGCGGCTCCGCCATGGCCGTCGACGCCCGCCCGACCCCGTTCACCTACCCGAACGGCGCCGCGCCCAGCAACCGCCGCCAGCCCTTCGACGCCACCTTCGGCCTGGAGGCCACCGACGCCACCTGCCTCCACACCGAGGTCCTGGCCGGCAAGGGCAAGCAGCAGACCGTCGAGACCCTCGCCGCCTGCGCGCCGTCGGTCCCGGGCATCCCGGTCTTCGACGACACCGACCCGAACGCCTACTACGACACCTCGGCGCCGCAGGCCAGCGTCAAGGTCGCCGGACACGGCGTGAAGGTCACCGTCACCGGCGACGCCGGCGACGACCTGACGATCACCGTGGCCAACCCGGCCGCGAAGTAGTCACCCCTTGAGAGGGCGGTGCGGGAGGGCCTCAGCCCCTCCGCACCGCCCTCGCCAGTTCCCCGAGGAACGCGACGACGCCCGACGGGCCGTCCACGGACAGGTCCGCGCGGTCGGCGAGCTCCGGGACCTCCGTCGAACCGGAGCAGACGAGGAGACCCGGCAGGCCGTCGCCGCGGAGCTTCTCCACGGCGGCGAAGGCCGGCAGGTCGCCCAGGTCGTCGCCCGCGTACAGGACGGAACCCGCGCCCTTCTCCCGTACGAACTCCGCGAGGGCCACGCCCTTGTCCATGCCGGGGGGCCGCAGCTCCAGGACCAGCCGGCCCGGCTCCAGGACCAGGCCGTGCGCGGCGGCCAGCTCGCCCAGCGGGCCCTTCAGCGACTCGAAGGCGCCTTCCGGGTCCCGGGCGCGGCGGGTGTGGACGGCGACCGCGCGGCCCTTCTCCTCGATCCAGACGCCGGGCCAGGCGCCGTGCCGGTCGAGGAAGCCGGGGAGCTCGGCGCGGACGGTGGCGACGCCGGGGTGCGGGGCGGCGGCCGTGACGGTGCCGGTGGCGGCGTCCCAGCGTTCGGCGCCGTAGTGGCCGAGGACGGTGAGGTGCTCCAGGCCCGGCACCCCGGCGAGGCCGCCGTGCCGGACGGCGACGCCCGCCGGCCGGCCGGTGACGATGACGACGGCGGCCAGGTGCGGGGCGAGGGCGGCGAGTGCGGGCACGGCGCCGGGGTGGGCGCGGGCCTGCTCGGGGTCGGGGACGATCTCGGCGAGCGTCCCGTCGAAGTCGAGGGCGACGACGGCCTCGGAGGGACGCGCGAGAAGCGCGTCCAGGCCGTCGCGGCCGGCGGATGTGGCCGGGTGCGGAAGGCTGCTGACCATAGGGCCGACCCTACCGACGCCTCCGGCCCGCGTCAGCGTGGCCGGACTCACCTCTCCGGACGGGTTTACCCCCGCCGCCTCACCTCCGCCGCTGCTTCTCCTCCCGGACCCGGCGCAGCCGGTTCACCGTGACCGGGTCGTGGGCGAGGGCGCGCGGGTCGTCGAGGAGCGCGTTGAGGAGCTGGTAGTAGCGGGTCGGCGAGAGGCCGAGCCCCTCGCGTACGGCCCGCTCCTTGGCGCCGGGGCCGGGCCAGGAGCGCCGCTCGACGGCGAGCACGGCCCGCTCCCGCTCCCCCAGCTCGGCGGGGTCGGTGTCGGGCACGTGCTCTTCGGTCATAGGACCAACCTATATACGACGGACGACAGAGCGGCGGCCCCGCTACTCCGCCGCCTCCGCCGTCGTCGCCGTGCGGGCGATCGCGCCGAGGACGTCGGCGGGGCGGCCGGCGGGGGTGACGGCCTTGCCGATGTCCTGCTTGATGGTCTCGCTGACCTTGGCCCAGGAGGTCTTGCCGACGGGCGGCAGCTGGGCGGTGGGCAGCGCCTTCAGGAACTCGCGGAGGTTCACGTGCTCGGTCTCGGTCTCCATGCGGGTGGAGGCGCTGACGGTGACGGGCAGCAGGTCGTTGTCGCCGGCGAACTTCAGGACGTTCTCGTCGCTGAAGACGAAGTCGAGGAAGGTGCCGATCTCCTTGCGGTGCCCGTTCTGCTTGAAGCCCATGATCCAGTCGGCGACGCCCATGGAGACCTTGGCGGGGCCGTCGACGCCGGGCAGCGGGACCTGGCCGACCTCGACGCCCTGCTTGGCGGCCTCCTGGAGGAGGGAGGGGTGGCCGTTGAGCATGCCGACCTCGCCCTTCGCGAAGGCGGCGAAGGCGGCCTTGCGGTTGAGCTTGCCGGGGGCGACGGGGCCGGTGAGGCCCGGGCCGACCAGCTCGTCCTTGAGCCAGGTGAAGGTGTCGATGTTGGCCTCGGAGGCGATGGCGTACCGGTCGGAGTCGTCGGTCCAGCCGCCCCCGCCGGCGAACAGCCACATCAGGGACTCGGCCTGCGCCTCCTCGGGACCGAGGGGGAGGGCGAAGGGGGTGCGGACGCCGTCCGCCTTCAGCTTCTTCGCGGCGGCGGCGAGCTCGTCCCAGGTCGTGGGGGGCTTCGCGCCGGCCTTCTCGAAGAGGTCGGCGTTGTAGAAGAGCGGCCGGGTGGAGGCGACGAACGGCAGGCCGTACTGGACGCGGTCGTTCTCTCCGGCCTCGGCGAGCGCCGGGACGAAGTTGGCCTGCACGGGAATGGTGAGGAGGTCGTCGGCCGAGTAGAGCTGCCCGGCGGCCGCGTAGTCGGCGTAGGCGCCGATCTGGGCGACGTCGGGGGCCTGCCCGGCCTTCACCATCTCGGCGACCTTGCGGTCGACGTCGTCCCAGGACTCGACCTGCACCTGGACCTTGATCCCGGGGTGGCCGGCCTGGAAGGCGGCGACGAGGTCGTCCCAGTACTTCTGGGTGGTGTTGCCGCCGGTGAGGTCGTAGTCGGCGGCGACCAGGCGCAGGGTCACGTCGCCGCCGTCACCGCCGAGGGTGCCGCAGCCGGCGACCGTGGCGGTCAGGCCGAGGGCGGCGGCGGCCGCGGTCAGTCCAAGGAATCGTCGCCGCTCCACGGCTTCATCCACCTTTTGCTCGTCATTGAGCAGCAGTGAGCTGCACATTCACAGGGTTGAGGGTCGAAAGTCTCCCCCAGTCTCGAACTAGAGGTCTACACCAGTCGGGTATCACTTCCGCAACTCCCGGGGGACCTTCGCCACAAAGTCCCCACACCGCCGGGCCGCCACCGGCCCGCCACCGGCTCGAATTTGTATCCGAGCGCAACAATCCTCGGCAGTGGACTAGACCTTTAGGGCGGTCTCGCGCGAGACTGTCTCCCGTGAGACACGTCATCGCCCTCGATGTGGGCGGCACCGGCATGAAGGCCGCCCTCGTCGGGGCGGACGGCACCCTGCTCCACGAGGCCCGCCGCGCCACCGGGCGCGACCGCGGCGCGGAAGCCGTCGTCGAGACGATCCTGGCCTTCGCCGAGGACCTCCGCGCCCTCGGCGAGGAGCGGTACGGGGAGCCCGCCGCGGCCGCCGGAGTCGCCGTCCCCGGCATCGTCGACGCCGACCGGGGCATCGCCGTCTACGCCGCCAACCTCGGCTGGCGCGACGTCCCCCTCCGCGCCCTCCTCAGCGAACGCCTAGGCGGCCTCCCCGTCGCCCTCGGCCACGACGTGCGCACCGGCGGCCTCGCCGAGGGCCGCATCGGCGCGGGCAACGGCGCCGACCGCTTCCTCTTCGTGCCCCTCGGCACCGGCATCGCCGGCGCCATCGGCATCGGCGACCGCATCGAGGCCGGTGCCCACGGCTACGCCGGCGAGATCGGCCACATCGTCGTCCGCCCCGGCGGCACCGACTGCGGCTGCGGCCAGCGCGGCTGCCTGGAGCGGTACGCCTCCGCCTCCGCCGTCTCCCTCGCCTGGGCCGCGGCCTCCGGCGACCCCGGGGCGGACGCCGCCGACTGCGCCAAGGCGGTCGAGTCCGGCGACCCCGTCGCCGTACGCGTCTGGCAGGAGGCGGTCGACGCCCTCGCCGACGGACTGGTCACCGCGCTCACCCTGCTGGACCCCCGCACCCTCATCATCGGTGGCGGTCTCGCCGAGGCCGGGGAAACCTTGTTCACACCCCTTCGGGCCGCGGTGGAGGAACGAGTGACCTTCCAGAAACTGCCCGTCATCGTCCCGGCGGCCCTCGGGGACACCGCCGGATGCCTGGGCGCGGGCCTCCTCGCCTGGGACCTGCTCGCCGACCGCACCACCGACCTCGCCGACCAGCGCACCACCGACCCGGAGGTTTCCGCCTGATGTCCGATCAGTCCGATCACAAGGTTCTCGCCGGCGCACGCGTCGTGCTGCCCACCGGGATCGTCGAGAACGGGCGTGTGATCGTCGACGGCGGCCGCATCGCGGGCGCGGCGCCCGAGGACGCCGAGGTCCTCGACCTCAGCGGCCACTGGCTGGTGCCCGGCTTCGTCGACATGCACAACCACGGCGGCGGCGGCGCCTCCTTCACCTCCGGCACCGTCGACGAGGTCCTCAAGGGCGTCCACACCCACCGGCTGCACGGCACCACCACCGTCGTCGCCTCCTTCGTCACCGGCTCCATGGACTTCCTCACCGCCCGCGCCGGACTGCTCTCCGAGCTCGCCGAGCAGGGCGAGATCGCCGGCCTGCACTTCGAGGGCCCGTTCATCTCCCCCTGCCGCAAGGGCGCCCACGACGAGACCCTGCTGCGCGACCCGCACCCGGCCGAGGTCCTCAAGCTGATCGACGCCGCCCGCGGCCAGGCCAGGATGGTCACCCTCGCCACCGAGCTGCCCGGCGGCCTCGACTCCGTACGCCTCCTCGCCGAGCACGGCGTCATCGCGGCCATCGGCCACACCGACGCCAGCTACGAGCAGACCGTCCAGGCGATCGACGCCGGCGCCACCGTCGCCACCCACCTGTACAACGCGATGCCCGGCCTCGGTCACCGCGCGCCCGGCCCGATCGCCGCGCTCCTGGAGGACGAGCGGATCACCGTCGAGCTCATCAACGACGGCACCCACCTCCACCCGGCCGCCCTGGAGCTCGCCTTCCACCACGCGGGCCCCGAGCGCGTCGCCTTCATCACCGACGCCATGGACGCGGCGGGCTTCGGCGACGGGCGCTACATGCTCGGCTCGCTGGAGGTCGAGGTGAAGGACAGCGTGGCCCGCCTCGTCGAGGGCGGTTCCATCGCCGGCTCCACCCTCACCCTGGACCGCGCCTTCAAGCGCGCCGCCACCGTCGACCGGCTCCCCGTCGAGTCCGTCGTGCAGGCCCTCTCCGCCAACCCGGCCCGCCTCCTCGGCGTGTACGACCGGGTCGGCTCCCTGGAGCCCGGCAAGGACGCCGACATGGTCGTCCTCGACGCCGCGTTCGACGTGAAGGGCGTCATGCGCAAGGGCGAGTGGATCGTCGCGCCCCAGGGCATCCCCACCCGGGTGCCGCAGACCGCCTGACGGACACCCGGCAGACGGCCCGGAGGCCCCGACAGACCACCTGATCAGGCCGAAAGGGGACGGTAACCGGCCCAGGGGCTGGGCCGATCGCCGTCCCTTTGGCATGATCGCGGCTGTCTCCACAGGTCTTACCGGAAGTACGGGGGGTGGACAGGTGATCCTCACGGTCACCCTCAACACGGCGCTGGACGTCACCTACCGCGTCCCCGCCCTCGTCCCGCACACCAGCCACCGGGTCGCCGACCACGCCGAACGGCCCGGCGGCAAGGGCGTCAACGTGGCCCGGGTGCTGGCGGCGCTCGGCCACGAGACGGTCGTCACCGGCTTCGCCGGCGGCCCCACCGGGGAACGGCTCCGCGCACTCCTCGCGCCCGTCCCCCGCCTCACCGACGCCCTGGTGACCGTGGCGGCGACGACCCGCCGCACCCTCGCCGTCGTCGACGCCGCCGCCGGGGACACCACCCAGTTCAACGAGGCCGGCGCCGCCGTCACCGCCGAGGAGTGGACCGCCTTCCGGGCCCGGTACGCGGAGCTGCTGCCCGGCGCCGCGGCCGTCGCCCTCTGCGGCAGCCTCCCGCCGGGCGTCCACGTCGGCGCCTACGCCGAACTGATCCGGACGGCCCGCGCGGCGGGCGTCCCGGTCCTCCTCGACACCGGCGGCGAACCGCTCCGCCGGGGCATCGCCGCCCGCCCCGACCTGGTGAAGCCCAACGCCGACGAACTCGCCGGCATCACCGGCTCCCGCGACCCGCGCCGCGCCACCGAGGACGCCCGCCGCAGGGGCGCCCACGCCGTCGTCACCTCGCTCGGCCCCGACGGCCTCCTGGCCGCCACCCCGGACGGCCTCTGGCAGGCGACGCCCCCGGCCCCGGTCCACGGCAACCCGACGGGAGCCGGCGACTCGGTGGTCGCCGCCCTCCTCGCCGGCCTGGTCACCGGCGCCCCCTGGCCCGACCGGCTGACCCACGCGACCGCCCTCGCGGCGGCCACGGTCGCCGCCCCGGTGGCCGGCGAGTACGACCCGGAGGTCTACGCCGACCTGCTGCCGAAGATCCGCGTCACGTCGGCTTCGGCGGGGTGACCTCCAGCCAGTCCAGCAGCACGTCGCACTGGTTTCCGGCCTCGCACGAGATCTTGATCTCGTTCTCGCCCTTCTGGAGCTCCACCTGCGCCCAGGTGGTCTGCCAGTTCTTCTCCAGGTTCGGGTCGGTCGACTTGATGAAGTTCTTCAGACCGATCGGCAGCGTGTTCGGCTTGCCGTTGATCGTCAGCGTGGCGAAGGCGTCGACCGCGGGGATCGCGTACCGCACCTGGAGGGCGTACGTACCGCCGTCCGGCATGTTCGCCTTCCAGGTCACCGAGGAGCCCTGCGCGTTGAAGCCCGCCACGTAGGCGCCGCCGGCGCCCTCCGCTCCCTTGACGTCCGTGGCGAGCGTGGCGCTGCCGCCGAGCTGGAGCGTCGCCGCGTCCTGCTTGGGCAGCTTCGCCTCCTTGGTGGGCTCGGTGGTCGGATCGGTGGAGGAGGGCTCCCCGCTGGGCGTGACCGGGGCCGAGGCGGTCGGGGTGGTGCCCCCCGCCTGCTCCTTCTCGCCGTTCTGGTTGCCGATGATCGCCGCGGTGATGCCGGCGACGACGACCGCGACGACCGCGACCGCGCCGATCAGCAGGCCCTTGGTGTTGGGGCCGCGGCCGCGCTGGGGCGGCACCGGGGCCTGGCGGGTCCGCTCGTTGCCGGGATACGTCTCCGGTGCCGCGTACTGCGGATGCGGCTGGCCGTACGGCGCCTGCTGCTGCGGCGGCACGTAGGGCTGGGCCGGCGGCTGGCCGTACTGGCGCTCGCCGACCGTCCTGACCTGGTTGTACGAGGTGCGCGGCACACCGGGCTGCGCGGGCGCGGGACCCGGGTAGCCGTAGCCGCCGCCCTGGGGGGCGCGGCCCGCCGCCGCCTGTCCGTCGGCGTACAGATAGCCGAACGGATCGTCGTCCTCGGGCTTGTTCGCGCCGTCGTTACCGGCAGCCATCCGGGTCACCTCTCCATGCTCGCCAGCCGTCGCCGACCCGGCGAGCCTACCCCGAACGAATGAAGTCCCCGTGCCGGGAACGATCATCCGGCCCGGCGGTGAACCTTGGCACGGGACCGTTTCTCCACGTACATCCGCTGGTCGGCGGAGTTCAGGACCTCTTCGACGGTCATCCCGCATTCGGCCCAGCCGATGCCGAAACTGGCCCCGACCCGCACGGCCCGGCCGTCCACCCGGATGGGCGGGATGATCGCGTTCCGCAGCCGGACGGCGAGGTCGGCGGCGTCGGCCGCGCCGAGGCCGTCGGCGAGGACGACGAACTCGTCACCGCCCAGACGGGCGACCGTGTCGCCGTCCCTGACGCCGGTGGTGAGCCGGCGCGCCACCTCGATGAGGACGGCGTCGCCGGTGTGGTGCCCGAAGCGGTCGTTGATCGACTTGAAGCCGTCGAGGTCGCAGAAGAGGACGGCGAGCCCCTTGGTGCCGTCGTCGACGTCGCCGCCGGTCGGCGCGACCATGTGCACGTGGTGGTCGTACGCCCCGCCGCCGGCCGGTTCGAAGCCGAAGCCGTGCTCGTGCTCGTGGCCGTACTCGTACCCGCCGTCGCGGCCCCCTTCGTACCCGCCCTCGTACGCCTCGTACCCGCCGCCCTCGTACGCGGCGGGCAGCGGGCCGGTGAGGCCGGGGCCCTGGTAGGCGGCGGCGTGGGCGGGGCGCTCGCAGAGCCGGGCGGAGAGCCGGGAGCGCAGCTCGGCGCTGTTGGGCAGGCCGGTGAGGGCGTCGTGGGAGGCGCGGTGGGCGAGCTGGAGCTCGTGCCGCTTGCGCTCCTCGATGTCCTCGACGTGGGTGAGGAGGAAGCGGGGCCCGTCGGCGGTGTCGGCGACCACCGAGTTCCGCAGCGAGACCCAGACGTAGGTGCCGTCGCGCCGGCCGAGCCGCAGTTCGGCGCGGCCGCCCTCGGCGGAGGTGCGGAGCAGGGTGCCGATGTCCTCGGGGTGGACGAGGTCGGCGAAGGAGTAGCGGCGCATCACGGAGGCGGGGCGGCCGAGGAGCCGGCAGAGCGCGTCGTTGGTGCGCAGGAGCCGGCCGTGCTGGTCGCCGCCGAGCTCGGCGATGGCCATGCCGGAGGGGGCGTACTCGAAGGCCTGCCGGAAGGACTCCTCGCTGGCGCGCAGGGCCTGCTGCTCGCGCTCCAGGCGGATGAGGGCGCGCTGCATGTTGGAGCGGAGCCGGGCGTTGCTGATCGCGATGGCGGACTGGGAGGCGTACATCTGGAGGGCTTCCTGCCCCCAGGGTCCGGGGTGCCGGCCGTTGCGCGGCCGGTCGACGGATATGACGCCGAGCAGTTCCTGGCCGGTGCCCGAGGCGTACATGGGGGCGTAGAGCCGGTCGTGGGGGTGCCACTCGTCCTCGAAGCGGGGTGCGGGGCCGTCGGTGTGCCACTGCGGCACGTCGTCGTCCATCAGGACCCAGCCCTCGGTGTGCGGTATGAACCGCAGGTCGCCCCAGTGGACGGCCATGGTGAGCCGGCGCTCCCAGGCCTCGCGGGAGCCGACGCGGCCGGTGATGAGGGCCTCGGCGGCGGGGTCTCCGGCGAAGGCGGCGACGACCAGGTCACCGTCGGGCCGGACCAGGTTCACGCAGGCCAGCTGGTAGTTGAGGCCGGCGACGACGCCGTCGGCGACGGTCTGCAGGGTGTCCGCGAGGCTGCGGGCGGTGTTCAGGTCCGCCACGACCTGATGCAGCTGCCGCAGGGTCGAGAGACGGACGTAAGGCTCCGACTCGGTCTCCATCGCTCGCTCTCCCCGAGACCTCGACAGCAACTCCAGGGTTCTCATCGGCTTCGTGCTGCACTGTCTCCGCCACTGAATCACAGCGAGCTGCGCACCCGGTACACAGGGTCAGCAAATAGTGGCCTGTGTGACTCAAGTCACAAGCCCTGGAATGCCCTGTTCCCCGCCTGCTCCCCCGCCTGCTCCCCGCCCGGGTCCTAGGACCCTTGCCGGGCGCCGCTCTGGTCCCCCCGCCCGATGCGGGCCGGCGCGGGCCCCGCCTAGCGTTCCGGTGTGCTGCAGAAGACCCCGCCCTCGCCGCCCGTCACCGATCTCGCCATCCCTCATGCTGAGGGGGTGAGCGACGACGAGTTCCGGGCGGCCATGTCCCGCCTCGCGGCCGGAGTGGTCCTGGTGACCGCGCACGACCCCGACGACGGCCCGCGCGGCGAGGACGTCGGCATGACCGCCACCGCCTTCCTCTCCGTCTCGCTCGACCCGCCGCTGGTCCTGGTGAGCCTGCGCAACGGCTCCCGGATGGACGACCTCCTGGAAGAGGTCCCGGTCTGGGCGGTGTCGCTCCTCGCCGAGGAGCAGCGGCAGATCGCCGGCCGCTTCTCGATGAAGGGCCGCGTCTCGGACCGCCTCCTCTTCGCCGACCTGCCGTACACGCGCGGCGCGGAGAGCGGGGCGCCGCTGCTCGACGGGGCGCTCGCCACCCTGGAGTGCCGCACGGAGAGCCGGGTGGTGGCGGGCGACCACACCCTCGTCGTCGGCCGCGTCCTCTCGGTCGGCCTGCCCGCGCCGGACGGCGCGCCCCTCACCTACTTCCGGGGCCGCTACCGCCACCTGGGCTGAACGCCGCCGCGGCGGGTCGGCCCGGTCGCGGATCAGCCCCAGTCGCGGCCCTGCCGGCCGCGCTTCGTCTCGGCGCGCTGCTTCTTCTCCCGCAGCCGGCGCTCGTTGATGCCCCGCGGGATCCTCGTCGCGCGGCGCGGCTTCGGCGGCGGGGCGGTCGCCTCGGCGAGGAGCGCGGCGAGCCGGACGGCGGCCGTCTCGCGGTTGCGCCACTGGGAGCGGTGCTCCGAGGCCCGTACGGTCAGCACGCCGTCCACGAGCCGGGAGGCGAGCCGTTCCAGGGCGCGGGCCTTCCACACCTCGGGCAGCGCCCGGGTCGCGGCGAGGTCGAAGAGCAGCTCGACGCGCGAGTCGGACGTGTTCACGTGCTGGCCGCCGGGACCCGAGGAGCGCGAGAAACGCCACTGGAGCTCGGCCTCGGGCAGCGAGACGGAGCCGCGGATCTGATACGGACCTGACATGCCTTCCATGTTCCCCGGGACGGGCACGGACCGTCATCCTGTTTTCGCCGACGGGAACCACGGGACGCCGTCCCGCGTTTCTCCCGGCGAAGAGAACGTGATGAACCACGATGAAAGGGTCTCCCCCATGGCTGTGAGCCTCACCAAGGGCGGCAACGTCTCCCTCACCAAGGAGGCGCCGGGTCTGACCGCCGTCACCGTGGGCCTCGGCTGGGACGTCCGCACGACGACCGGCACCGACTTCGACCTCGACGCCTCCGCGATCGGCGTCGACGCCGTCGGCAAGGTGGCCTCGGACGCCCACTTCGTCTTCTTCAACAACAAGTCCACCCCGGACCAGACCATCGTCCACACGGGTGACAACCGCACGGGTGAGGGCGGCGGCGACGACGAGCAGATCAACGTCAACCTCGCGGGCCTCCCGGCGACCGTCGACAAGATCGTCTTCCCGGTCTCCATCTACGACGCGGTCTCCCGCTCGCAGAACTTCGGCCAGGTGCGCAACGCGTACATCCGCATCGTCAACCAGGCCGGCGGCGCCGAGATCGCCCGCTACGACCTCTCCGAGGACGCCGCCACCGAGACCGCCATGGTCTTCGGCGAGCTGTACCGCAACGGCGCCGAGTGGAAGTTCCGCGCCGTCGGCCAGGGCTACGCCTCCGGCCTGGAGGGCATCGCCCGCGACTTCGGCGTGAACCTCTGACACACGGCTCCCCGAGCCACCGGGCCCCGGCCGGGTTTCGACCCGCCGGGGCCCTACCCTTGCCCCGTGATCGTCGAGACCCTCGCGCCCAGGGCCCTGGAGGACGGCGCCGCGCTGCCCGGGCCGCTGCTCACCGAACTCACCGCGCTGTACGCCTCGAACCGCGCGTTCCACCAGCTCAGCGGTGACTTCCCGGACCCGGACGCGATCCGCCCCGAGCAGGTCGCGGCCGCCCTCGCCGACGAACTCGCCGAGCCCTCCGCCGAGGTCCTCCTGGCCCGCTCCGAGGGCCGCCTCGTCGCCGTCGCCGTGACGCTCGGCCACCACCCCGACCCGGCCGACCCGGACCCCTGGCTGGGCCTCCTCATGGTCCACGCGGACGAGCGGCGCGCCGGCTTCGGCCGCCGCCTCGCCCGGCACGTCGAGGACGGCTTCCGCGCCAAAGGGCGTACGGGTCTCAAGCTCGCCGTCCTGGAGAACAACCCGAAGGCCCTCGCCTTCTGGACCGCCCTCGGGTACGAGGAGACCGCCCGCCGCCCGGACCTGGCGCACGGCCGCCCGTGCGTGGTCCTCAGAAAGGCCCTCTAGGCGGCTAGGGCTCCGCCGGCCGGCCGCCGCCGCCGTACAGCCAGACGTCCCACACCCCGTCCAGGTCCCGGCCCGCCACGCTCTCCGCGTAGGCCGTGAAGTCCTCCGTGGAGGCGTTGGCGTGCCGGTACTTCGCGGCCCAGCCGCGCAGCAGCTCGTCGAAGACGCGGTCGCCGACGGTCTCCCGGAGCTTGTGGAGGACCATCGCGCCGCGCTGGTAGACGGGCGGGTCGAAGAGGTTCTCGGCGGTGGGCGGATCGGCGGGCGGGAAGGCCCAGTTGGCGTCCTCGGCGAAGGCGGCCGCGAAGCTGTCGGCGGCGGGCACGGAGCCGTACTCCTCCGCGTACAGCCACTCGGCGTAGGTGGCGAAGCCCTCGTTGAGCCAGATGTCCTGCCAGGACTCGGGGGTGACGGAGTTCCCGAACCACTGGTGGGCCAGTTCGTGGACGAGCGTCGTGCGGTCGAAGGAGCCGGCCGGGAAGACGGGCCGGGTCTGGGTCTCCAGGGCGTAGCCGAGGAGTCCGTCGGCGGTGACGACGGCCCCGGCGGCGGAGAAGGGGTAGGGGCCGAAGCGGTCCCGCTGGCGGGCGAGGAGCGTGGGGAGTTCGGCGCGGAGCCCGGCCGTCGCGGAGACGAGCGCGGGCTCGACGGCGGTGACCACGGGGACCTCGCCGAGCGCCGTGCCGGTGGTGGTCTCGTACCGCCCGATCATCACCGTCGCGAGGTAGCTCGCCATCGGCTCCGGCTGGCGCCAGACCGTGCGGGTGCGGCCGCCGGAGGCGGGCCCGGCGGAGACCCGGACGCCGTTGGAGAGCGCCGCGAGCCCGCTCGGGGCGGTCAGCGCGATCTCGTACGACGCCTTGTCGGAGGGGTGGTGGTTGCCGGGGAACCAGGTCATGGAACCGGCCGGTTCGCCGACCGCGACGGCCCCGTCGGCGCTCCGCAGCCAGCCCTCCGTCGACCCGTCGGGATCGGTGAGCGGCTCGGGCACCCCCGCGTACGCGACGGTGACGGTGAACTCCCGTCCGCCCGGCAGCTCGTCGCGCGGACGGAGCGTCAGCTCGGTGCCGGCGCGGTTGACGGCGGCGGGCGCGCCGTCGACGGTCGCGCTCGTCACGGTCAGCCCGGAGAGGTCGAGGTTGAACGCGGAGAGGTCCTGGGTGGCGCGGGCGGTGATCCGCGCGGTGCCGTCGAGCCGGCCGGTGTCCGGGTCGTAGGCGAGGTCGAGGGCGTAGTGGCCGACGTCGTAGCCGCCGTTGCCGAGCTTCGCGAAGTACGGGTCGCGCAGCCCGGCCGCGCCGGGCGTGCCCCGCACCCCGCCGGTCTCCGGCACGCAGCCGGCGAGGCCGGTGAGGAGGCCGGCGAGCACGGCGAGGGCCGCCGCCAGGGAGGCGGCGGCCCGGGGGGACCGTCCGGTCCGACGCGTCTCGATCACGGTACGGATCCTAGACAAGTCGGGCAGAGGGTGCGGGTGAGGGGGGGGCTCCGCTTACTTCGCGAGCTCGGCGACACCCGCGCGGGCGAACTTCTCGTCCAGGTCGCCGGAGGGGGCGCCCGCGACGCCGATGCCGGCGATCGGGCCGCCGTCGGCGGTGACCGGGGCGCCGCCGCCGAGGAAGAGGGTGCCCGGGATGTCCTTCAGGTTCGGGGCCTGCTCCAGGCGCTTGGCGAGCTCGGAGGTCGGGGCGTTCCAGGAGACGGCGGTGTACGCCTTCTTCACGGCCGACTCGTAGGACTGCGGGCCGGCGCCGTCGCCGCGCAGGGTGACGATCGTGTTGCCGTTGCGGTCGACGACGGCGACGGAGACGCGCTGGTTCTCCTTCTTCGCGGCGTCGAGGACGGCCTCGGCGGCGTCGGTGGCGGCCTCGATGGTGAGGTGGTTCGTCCGGAACAGGTTGTCGCCGCCCGCGTCGGCCCGGATGACGGCGGCGGCGGGGGCGGCGGCCGGGGCGGAGGCATTGGCGGAGACGGCGCCGAAGGTGCCGGCGGCGAGGACGGCGGCGACGGCGGTGCCGAGGACGAGCTTCTTCTTCATGGCGGGCTCCCGAGGAGGTCGTGTGGAGGAGGAGGGCGGGCGCTTCGTTCGCTCTGCCTCCATCCTGGGTCCGGCACCGGCCCCGTACGGTCGACGGTCCGGCTGCCCTCGCGGCGCGCACCGGACGATGCCGGGGTCAGCCGATCGGCTGATGCCCGTGTGGTCCCCGCGGGTCAGCATGGATACGTACACCCAGGTCAGCGCGGCCCCGCGAGGGCGCGCCACCGAGGACAGCCCGCGAAGGAGGCGAGACGGTGGACCGGACCGGCCGGCACACACGGCACACCCCAGACCCCCGCCCGCCCCAGGCCCCCGGGCACGGCCGGGCCCCGCGCGACCAGAGCCCGCACGGCGACGCCCCGCGCGGCGGGCAGCCGCACGACCCGGACGCCGGGTGGCTGGCGCGCGTCATGCACGTCGCGTTCTTCCTGCTGCTCGGCGCGTCCCTGGTCCGCTTCCTCATCCGCCACGGGTGGGAGGACCGCAGCCCCTGGATCGTCGCGCTCTCCGTGGCGCTCGCCGCGCTCTACCTCCTCGGCCCGGTCCTCGGCAGCCGCGCCACCCCCGGCCGGATCGCCTGGCTGTGCACGGTCGTCGCCGTCTGGGTGGTCCTCGTCGTCCTCGCGCCCAGCTTCGCCTGGTGCGCGGTCCCGCTCTTCTACACCGGCCTGCGGACCCTCCCGGCGCGCGCCGCCCTCGTCCTCGTCACCCTCCTCACCGCCTTCGTCGTCTTCGCGCAGGTACAGCTCTCGCACGGCGGCTGGGACCCCAACCTGATCGTCGCGCCGCCGGCCGTCGCCGCCCTCGCCACCGGCGTCTTCGTCCACGCCGACCGGCAGGCGGCCCGCCAGCGCGCCCTCATCGACGACCTGATCCGCACCCGCCGCGAACTCGCCGCGATCGAACGGCGCGAGGGCACCCTCGCCGAACGCCAGCGGCTCTCCATGGAGATCCACGACACCCTCGCCCAGGGCCTGTCCAGCCAGCAGATGCTGCTCCAGGCCGCCGACCGCACCTGGGACAGCGACCCGGCGACCGCCCGCCGCCACGTCCGTACCGCCGAGTCGATCGCCGAGCGGAACCTCGCCGAGGCCCGCCGCTTCGTCCACGACCTGGCCCCCGCCGACCTCGCCGAGGGCGGCGGCCTGGAGGAGGCGCTGCGCGGGCTCGCGGAGCGCGAGTCGGCCGCGTTCCGGGTCGACGGCACGCCGGTGCCGCTGCCGGACCGGGCGCAGTCGGCGCTCCTGAGGATCGCGCAGGGCGCGCTCGCCAACATCCGGGAGCACGCGGGCGCGACCTCCGCCGCGATCACCCTCACCTACCTCGACGACCAGGTCGTCCTGGACGTCGCCGACGACGGCAGCGGCTTCGACCCGTCGGCGGCCCGCGACGGCGGCGGCGTCCGCGGCCACGGCCTGCCCGCGATGCGGGTCAGGGCCCAGCAGCTGGGCGGCACGCTTACGGTGGAGTCGACCCCCGGCGAGGGCACGGTGCTCTCCGCCTCGATCCCCCTCACCCTCTGACGGAAGGCGGCTCCGTGACCGTACGCATCCTCCTCTGCGACGACCACGTCGTCGTCCGCGCCGGACTGCTCGCCCTCCTCGGCTCCACCCCCGACATCGAGGTCGTCGGGGAGGCCGGCAGCGGCGAGGAGGCCGTCGCGATGGCCGCGAAGCTGAAGCCGGACGTGGTCCTGATGGACCTCCAGCTCGGCCCCGGCATCGACGGCGTGGAGGCGACCCGGCGGATCGCGCCCACCGGTGTCCACGTCCTCGTCCTCACCACGTACGACACCGACGCCGACATCACCCGCGCCATCGAGGCGGGCGCCACCGGCTACCTCCTGAAGGCCGAGCGGCCCGAGGAGCTGTTCGCCGCGATCCACTCGGCCGCCCAGGGGCGTACGGCCCTCTCCCCGCCGGTCGCCAGCCGGGTCATGGACCGGATGCGGGGCGCCGCGGGGCCGTCCCTCACCGACCGGGAGCGGGACATCCTCGGGCAGCTCGCGCACGGCCTCGGCAACAAGGAGATCGCCCGCGCGCTCTTCATCAGCGAGGCCACCGTCAAGACCCACCTGGGCCGGATCTACGCGAAGCTCGGCGTCGACACGCGGGCCGGCGCCGTGGCGGTCGCGAAGGAGCAGCGTCTGCTCCCCTGAGGCTGCTACTGTGCGCCACTGTTCCAGCGCACAGCGTCATGTCCCCTCGGGAGCGCACGTGAAGATCGCCGTCGTCGGTGGCGGGCCCGCCGGCCTGTACCTCTCGATCCTGCTCAAGCGCCAGGACCCGTCGCACGAGATCGCCGTGTACGAGCGGAACGCGGCCGGCTCCACGTACGGCTGGGGCGTCACCTACTGGGCCGGGCTCCTCGACAAGCTGCGGGCGGGCGACCCGGAGTCCGCGGCGGCCGTCGCCGACGCCTCGGTGACGTGGACCGACGGCCTCGCGATCGTCCGCGACGAGCGGACCGTGCACCGCGGCGACGCCGGCTTCGGCATCGGCCGCCGGCGGATGCTCGGGCTCCTCGCGGACCGGGCCGCCGAGCTCGGCGTGGAGGTCGCGTACGAGCACCCGATCGCGGGACCGGACGCGCCGGAGCTCGCCGGCGCGGACCTGGTCGTCGCGGCCGACGGCATCCACAGCGTCCTGCGCGAGGCCGACCCGGACCCCTACGGCGCCGCCTTCACCACCGGCCGGAACCCGTACATCTGGCTCGGCACCAGCAAGGTCTTCGACTCCTTCAGCTTCGCCTTCAAGGAGACCGAGCACGGCTGGATCTGGTGCTACGCCTACGGCTTCAGCGGCGAACGCTCCACCTGCGTCGTGGAGTGCGCCCCCGGCACGTGGACCGGCCTCGGCCTGGACACCATGAGCGAGGGCGACTGCCTCGCCCTCCTGGAGAAGCTCTTCCACGACCTCCTCGACGGCCACGCCCTCATCGGCCGCGACCGGGGCGCGGACCCCGCCCAGTGGCTCCGCTTCCGCACCCTCACCACGCGCGCCTGGCACCACGGCCGCACCGTCCTCCTCGGCGACGCCGCCCACACCACGCACTACTCGATCGGCGCGGGCACCACGCTGGCCCTGGAGGACGCCCTGGCCCTGTCCGAAGCCCTCCGCGCCCACCCCGCCGACCTCGACACGGCCCTCACCGCCTACGGCCGGCGGCGCCGCGCCGAACTCGTCTCCGCCCAGAGCGCGGCCCGCCTGAGCGCCCAGTGGTACGAGAACCTCCCCCGCTACATGAGCCTGGAGCCGGACCGCATGTTCGCCCTCCTGGGCCAGCGCCACTCCCCCCTCCTCCCCCACATCCCCCCGCAGCTCTACTACCGCCTCGACCGCGCCGCCGGCAGCCTGGAACCCCTGCGCCGCCTCAAGCGCTGGCTCGGCCCCAGACTGGCCCGGGCGACCCACCGCGCCTGACGCGGGCCCCGGGGGCGTGACCGCCGGGCCCCAGGGGCGTGACCGCCGGGTCCCGGGGCGTGACACCATCGACAGGTGCTCGACATCGGCTACTCCCTCTCCCGGCGCTTCCCCGACCCCCCGCAGACCGACTACCGGGGGGCGGACGTCCACGCCCTGCGGCACGACCTCTTCTGCGGCGACGTCTACCTCGCGGACACCAAGGAGGACCGCGAGGTGTCCACAGCCTGGGGATGGGTGCCGGTCCTCGACTTCGCATGGGCGCTCTGCGACATCGTCGAACAGCTCGACCGGGACCCGGCCGGCAGCCGCGCCTCCCGCCCCCAGTACGCCGAACTCGACTTCACCGAGTCCTCGGACCGCATGCTCTTCGAGCGCCGCTTCGGCTGGGTCGACGTCGAAGCGGACTGGATGCCCGGCGACGAACGCCCCCTCACCTTCTCCCACACCGAACTCCGCCGGGAGGCCCGCGACTTCCTCCACGACCTCCTGGCCGACCTCACCGACATGCACGAGGGCCTCGCCGACAACCCGGCCGTCTGGGACCTCCAGGCCCGCTTCCCCCGCCTGAAGTAACCCCCGGGCCCTCCCCCTCAGTCCTCCACCCGCACCCCCAGCCGCGCCGCGAGGACCGGGGCCAGGTCGAGGAGCTGGGGCGAGGAGATCACCGCGCCCGCCAGGGACTCCACACCGCGGGCGATCTCCAGGCGGCGCACGCCGCGCAGGTCCGCGTCGGCCAGCTTCGCGCCGGCGAAGTCCACCCCGACGAGCTCGCAGTCCACGAACGCGACGCGCTCCAGCGTCGCCCCGCCGAAGTCCGGCTCCACCAGGACGCACCCCTCGAAGACGACGTCGCGCAGGGTCGCCGCCCGCAGGTTCGGGTAGTCCCACTTGCCGCCCCGCACGAGGACCCTCTCCCACGAGGACCCGTGCAGCTGCGTCCCCCCGAACCGCACCTCCCGCACCTCCGCGTCCCGCAGCCGCGCCCCCGACAGGTCGGCGCCCACGCCCCGTACCGCCTCCAGGCGCGTGTCCAGGAACCGCGCCCCCGCCAGCCGCGCCCCGTCCAGCGCGCACTCCCGCACCAGGCAGTCCAGGAACCGGGCGCCCTCCCCCGAGGCGCCCGCCAGATCGAGCCCGGCCAGCTCCAGGCCGTCGTAGTCCCCGTCGGGCTCCAGCCCGCCCTCGTACGGCTCCAGCGGCGGCAGCCGCAGCTCCACCCGCCGGGGCGCCCTGGTCTTTCGCGTCATCCCCCCATCGTGACGCACACCACCGACAACCCGCCCTTGACCTCAAGCAAGGTCGAGGTACCAGCCTGGGGGCACAGCAACCGACGAAGGGGAACCGTCATGCACGCCATCCGCCTCCACGCCTTCGGCCCCGCCGAGAACCTCACCCACGAGGAGGTCCCCGACCCCGTCCCCGGCCCCGGCCAGGTCCGGATCGCCGTGGCCGCCGCAGGCGTCCACCTCCTCGACACCGCCCTCCGCGAGGGCGCGCCCGGCCCCTTCCCCGCCCCCACCGCACTCCCCACCGTCCCCGGCCGCGAGGTCGCCGGCACCGTCGACGCCGTCGGCGCGGACACCGACCCCTCCTGGCTCGGCAAACGAGTCGTCGCCCACCTCGGCATGAACCCCGGCGGCTACGCCGAGCTCGCCGTCACCGACGCCGCCCGCCTCCACGAACTCCCCGACCACCTCGGCGAGGCCGAGGCCGTCGCCATGATCGGCACCGGCCGCACCACCCTCGGCATCCTCCAGTTCACCGACCTCGGCCCGGACTCGATCGCGATCGTCCCCGCCGCCGCCGGCGGCATCGGCACCCTCCTCGTCCAGTACGCCAAGAACGCCGGCGCCACCGTCATCGGCCTCGCCGGCGGCCCCGCCAAGGTCGCCCGCGTCCAGGAGAACGGCGCCGACCTCGCCGTCGACTACACCCGCCCCGACTGGCCCGACCAGGTCCGCGCCTTCCTCGGCGACCGCACCGCCACCGTCGTCTTCGACTCCGTCGGCGGCACCACCGGCCGCGCCGCCGTCGACCTCCTCGGCAAGGGCGGACAACACCTCGTCTTCGGCTGGTCCAGCGCGGGCGTCGACAACGGCGCACCCCTCACCTTCACCGAGGAGGAACTGACCGCACGCGGCATCACCTCCGACTCCGTCCTCGGCCCCGTCATGATCCAGAAGGCCGGCGGCGACGTCCGCAACCTCGAACTCGCCGCCCTCGCCGCCGCCTCCGACGGCACCCTCCGCCCCGCCGTCCACCGCTTCCCCCTCGCCGAAGCGACGGAAGCCCACCGCGCCCTGGAGACCCGGGGCACGATGGGCAAGGTGGTACTCATCCCGTAGACGAGGGTTCAGCAGACGGGGGCTCAGACGCCGAGGACGTCCCAGGAGTGCGCCTTGAACTCCTTCCGGAAGTCCTCGTGGTCCTCCCACATCCGGGCGATGGAGCGCAGCGAGTCCCAGTTGTGCTCCAGCGCCTGGTCCACCACCTGGCGCAGCTCCGGCGCCGTCTCCCGCTTCTCCACGAGCCCGGAGACCTGCGAGGCCGCCTGCACGGTGTAGCGCAGCGCCCGCAGGGCGCGGGAGGTGTCGTCCATCCCGAAGCCGTGGTCACTGCCGTTCGCCGGGTCGAAGAGCGGAGTCAGGCGCGCCTCGATGAAGTCGGTGATCCGCTGGAAACGGGCCTCGACGCCCATGTCGTGACCGTGGTCCTTGTCGTCATTGCACATAGGGACTTCCTACACCCCGCCCCGTGCGCCGAGCGCCGCCAGGGCCCCGTCCGTGAGCCGGTAGACCGTCCACTCGTCCTGCGGGCGGGCGCCCAGGGACTCGTAGAAGTCGATCGACGGCTGGTTCCAGTCCAGCACCGACCACTCGAGCCGCTCGTAGCCACGCTCGACGCAGATCCGCGCCAACTCGGTCAGCAGCGCCCTGCCGTGGCCGCCACCGCGCGCCTCCGGACGGACGTACAGGTCCTCCAGGTAGATGCCGTGGACCCCGCGCCAGGTCGAGAAGTTGAGGAACCAGAGCGCGAAGCCGACCGGCTCGCCGTCCTCGCTCTCGGCGATGTGCGCGAAGGCGGCCGGCCGCTCGCCGAAAAGCGCCTCATGAAGCTGCTCGGGCGTGGCACGGACCTCGTCGAGAGCCTTCTCGTACTCCGCGAGGTCACGGACCAGGGCGTGGATGACGGGCACGTCGGCGGGTGTGGCGGTACGAATCATCCCCTCAGCGTGCCAGCAGCGCCCGCGCGACGGCCACTTGGACGGCGCCGAGCTCGTCCTCGCCCCCCTCGACCTCCCACAGCCCGTTCTGCAGCACCCGCCCCAGCGTCCACGCCAGCGCCCGCTCACGGTCGAGCCCCAGCCTCTCGGTGAGCAGGTCGAAGCGCCACCGGATCTCGACCGGGTCCGGGTTCCAGAGGTTGGTCAGCGCCGGCAGCAGCTCGAAACCCGGGTCGCCGGAGAGCGGCTTCGGGTCGATGACCAGCCACGGCTCGCGCTCCGCGCCCAACACGTTGTCGTAGTGCACATCCCAGTGGAGCAGCCGGTCCCCCGGCTCGCCCGCCACCTCCCGCACGGCGGCGGCGCAGTCCGCGAGCAACGCCGCGTCCCGCGCACCGAGCCGGGCCACCGCCCCCGGCACCCGCGCGAGCATCCGCGCCGCGACCGCGTCCAGCCGCCGCAGCCCCCGCGGCGCCGGGACCGCGGACAGCCGGGCCAGCAGCCCCGCCAGGATCCGTACCGCCTCCCCCACGTCCCCGAGCCGGGACAAGTGCCGGGCGGAGTCGGCCCGTTCGAGCAGCATCGTGCCCGTCTCCGGATCGTGCTCCAAGAGCCGTACGACCCCGTCACCGTCCCATGCGCGCAACGCGACCGCCTCGCCCTCGGTCTCCTCGTCGAGGAGCTGGAGCTTGAGCGCGGCAGGCGTGCCGTCGGACCGCCGCACAGGCAGCACCAGGGAGGCCGCACCGTGCAGCGACGGCCCGTCGAGCCGCAGCCCCCACCGGCCGAGGAACTCCTCGGCCCTCCCGGGCAGCGCGGCGACGAACGCCCGGCCCGCCTCGCCGTTGTACCGGACCTGGGACTCGGCGAGTTCAGCCGGTACATGGATCACCCCCCGACCCTACGACCCGAGCGCCCCGTCCAGCAGCCTCCCGAACCGCCCCGCGCCGTACAACCCGACCCCGCCGTCCAGCACTTCCCCGTCCGCCTTCACCGCCGGAGTACCACCGACCCCCGACCCCTCGAAGGCCCGCTCGGACAGCACCGCGCCCCCGCCCGCTTCGAACCTCGCGCAGGAGGGACAGCGGGCATCCGCGTACACCGTCACCATGTACGGCGCGCCCACGTCACCGACGACGATCTTCGTGTCGTCCACGGCCGACGGCAGCGCGCCCGGCACGTCCGCGTACGCAGCCCCGGCCCTCCCGCCCGCGTCCGCCGGGGAACCGCCCGACGGCGAACAGCCCACCCCCGCAAGGACGATGAGCCCCGCGGCGGCCACGCCCGCGAGGGCGTGCCGAGTCCTGCGCACAGACAGGGGGAGTTCCTTCCGGAGCGACGAAATCCGCACCCCCGAACCCAGGCGCGCCCCCACCCGTCACCACCCGCCGAAAGACCCGTTTCCAGAGGACCGACGCCCCCGGTACCCTCCCGCCACGCACCGGGAAGAGGGACTACATGAACACCAGCACGGTCAACGGCGGCATCTCCTTCTGGTTCGCCCAGGAGGGCCTGCCCGAGCCGCAGGAGCCGCTCCCCGGCGACCGGACCGCCGACGTCTGCATCGTCGGCGGCGGCTACACCGGCCTGTGGACGGCGTACTACCTCAAGAAGGCCGTCCCGTTCCTCGACATCGTCGTCCTGGAGGCCCGCTTCTGCGGTTACGGCGCCTCCGGCCGCAACGGCGGCTGGCTCTACAACGGCATCGCCGGCCGCGACCGCTACGCCAAGCTGCACGGCCACGACGCCGCCGTCCGCCTCCAGCAGGCGATGAACGCCACCGTGACCGAGGTCCTCGACGTCCTCGACGCCGAGAAGATCGAGGCCGACCAGCACCGCGGCGGCGTCTTGGAGGTCGCCCTCACCCCCGCCCAGCTGACCCGCCTCAAGGAGTTCCACGCGGTCGAGCACGCCTTCGGCGAGACGGACCGGGAGATCCACGGCGCCCGCGAGACCGCCGCACGCATCCGCGTCGCCGGCGCCGTCGGCTCCTCCTGGACCCCGCACGGCGCCCGCATCCACCCGGTGAAGCTCGTCAACGGCCTGCGCGCCGCCGTCGAGGCCCTCGGCGTGACGATCCACGAGTCGACGCCGGTGACGGAGATCAAGCCCAAGCACGCGCGGACCCCCTACGGCACGGTCCGCGCCCCCTACGTCCTCCGCTGCACCGAGGGCTTCACCGCCTCCCTCGCCGGCCAGCGCCGCACCTGGCTCCCCATGAACTCCTCCATGATCGCCACCGAACCGCTCACCGAAGCCCAGTGGGAGTCCATCGGCTGGAACGGCCTGGAGACCCTCGGCGACATGGCCCACGCCTACATGTACGCCCAGCGCACCGCCGACGGCCGCATCGCGCTCGGCGGCCGGGGCGTCCCCTACCGCTACGGCTCGAAGACCGACAACGACGGCCGCACCCAACCGCAGACGATCGAAGCCCTCCGCGAGATCCTCATCCGCTTCTTCCCCCAGCTCGCCGGCGTCCGCGTCGACCACGCCTGGTCCGGCGTCCTCGGCGTCCCCCGCGACTGGTGCGCCACCGCCGCCCTCGACCGCTCCACCGGCCTCGGCTGGGCCGGCGGCTACGTCGGCTCCGGCGTCGCCACCACCAACCTCGCCGCCCGCACCCTCCGCGACCTCATCCGCCAGGACTCCGGCCAGTCCGGCCCCACCGACCTCACCACCCTCCCCTGGGTGAACCACAAGGTCCGCACCTGGGAACCCGAACCCCTCCGCTGGCTAGGCGTCCAGACCATGTACGCCGCCTTCCGAGCCGCCGACCACCACGAGACCACCACCCACACGGCCACCACGGCCCCCCTCGCGACCTGGGCGAACCGGATCGCGGGCCGCTGACGAACCTCCGGGGGAGGGCGCCCCGGCGCCCTCCCCCGGGCCCCTCACTCCACCTCGATCCCGAAGTCCCCGACCAGCTCCTCAAGGCCACCCCGGTACCCCTTGCCACCCAGGACGAAGTCCCAGTCGCCGCCGGCTCGGCGCCGGAACGATCCGAGGACGAGCGCGGTCTCCCCCGGCCGTCCTTCGGACACCTCCAGACGGTCGAGCTCGACACCCGAGTCGTCCCGCAGCCGGATACCGGCCTCCGTGAACCCGCCCAGGTCCGCGTCGGGGTTCGCCTCGGGGTCCACGGCCGCGACCAGGACCAGTCGGTCCGCCCGGGCGGGCAACGCGTCGAATCCGACCCGCACGGCCGCCCGGTCACCCGGAACGGCGGGCACCATGGCCACCGAACCGTCGGGCGTGGCGGGGTTGTTGAAGAAGACGAACCAGTCGTCCCCGAGGACCCGGTTGCCGGTGCAGACCAGCGCGCACACGTCCAGGGCGGCGGCCCCCGACCACACCATGCCCAGCAGGTTGAAGTCCTCCACCGCCTCGGCCGGAGCGGACACGGGCGCGGGCTCGGGCTCGGGGGTCGGCGAAGCCGTGGTCCCACCGCCCAGCCGGCCCCGCAGACCGTGCTGGTGGAGCAGGTCGACGAGCTCGGTCCCCGCGATCAGTGTCAGCGGCTTGCCGTTGGCGAAGGTGTACGAGCCGGGCCCGAACTTCGAGGTGGTGACAAGGACCCCCTTGTTGGCCCCCGCGCCCTGCACGGTGCCGAAGAGATCCCGGACCGCGGAGGGCGGCACGGTGTTCCGGTACCGCTTCACCTGCACCACGATCGAACCGCCGCTGATCGGATCGGGATCGAGCGCCTCGACGTCGACGCCGCCGTCGTTCGACCGGCGCGTGGTCACGGCCTGCAGCCCCCGCGCGCGGAACAGTTCGGCCACGAGCCCCTCGAAGGCGATCGGGTCCATGGACAGCAGATCGGGCTCCTCGCCGTCCCCCTGCACCACCACATCGGAACCCACCTGTCCGGGCTCCCGCAGCGGCACCACCGGCGTCCGCTCCTCCGGCTTCGCCGCGAGACGGCCCGCGAGCGCCCCCGTCAGGCACTCCACGGCCCCCACCAGTTCCAGGTTCAGCCGCTCGAAGGCCTGCCTCTCCACCACCACGGACGCCACGCACACCCGCGCGTCCAGGCCGGTCGCCGGATCCACCCCGCTCACGTATCCGTTCAGGGCGACGGCGTCCAGCGCCCCGAACCGGTCCGCGGTGAACAACTCCCGCACCGCGAGCAGCACGCTCTGCGCGAGCACGTCCCGGTACAGCGCCCGCCGCTGCGTCACCGGCCGCGGAACCTCCTTCTCCTGGTCGGTGCTCGGCAGGTACTTCACGCCCTTCGCCTCCGGCACGACCTCGTACCCCGGCAGGCCCCAGTCGAGGACCAGGACCCTTCCGGGCCCGTCGTACGCCGCCGACACCTCGCGCGGGAAGCCCTCCGGCCAGGCGGTCGAGGCGAAGAGGACCGCCGAGAAGAACTCCACCGCGGTGTCCGCGTCCCCCGCGCGCAGTGCCGCCGCCGTCCCCTCGATCCCGGCGTTGTGCGCACGGATCTCGGCGAGCCGGGCCGCCGCCCAGGCGTCGTACTCGCGCCGGTAGGCCGTCAGCGTCTCCAACCGCCTCGCCTCCGCCGCCTGCGCCGCGTACCAGTCGCGCTCGAATCGCTCCCGCGCCCCGAACCCGTGGTAGTTCCGCTGCTCCGGCATGGCCACCGGCTGCCCCAACGCACCCGGCGCGAAAGGCTCGACGTCCTCCGCCCGCCGCAGCGACTCCACCCCGAGAACGGGAGCCCGGCACCCCGCCGCGAGCAGCCCCCGCAGAGCCTCGACCCGCTCGTCGAGCTCCCGCGTCCGCCGCAGCGCGTCCTCCTCCCGGTGCTGCCGGTAAGCCGCCTTCTGCTCCCGCTGCACCCGGGCGAGACCCTGCTCGTACACCCGCTGCTGCCGCGCCGCCTCGTGCTGCTGCCGGAGCACCGCCTGGTGCCGGCCCTCCCGCTGCCGCTGCGCCGCGCGCTGCGCCTCCGCCCAGGTCCCGATCAGTCCACCGGAACGCCGCCCCATCCGTCGCACCCCTCCCCGGAGAAACCCACACCACCGGCGCGCCCCAGACCGAGGGCGCGCCGCACTCCCCCGTAACGCACAAGTGTCCCGGACCAGAGTGGTCCGGGACACCTGAATGATCAGAGCCGCCTGTCGGAATCGAACCGACGACCTCAAGATTACAAGTCAAGCGCTCTAGCCAACTGAGCTAAGGCGGCGGGCGCGCGCGTCGGGCACGCGCGCGTGGCCCACTCTACACAGGCTCCCGAAATCGGTCGGGGGTCGGCGGAGATTCCCGGGGGGCTCCTCCGATCATCGGAAAAGTCATCGCCTGCGACTGCTGACAGATCGGACACCGCCAAGGTAGCGTCAAGCGAAGTTCACCCTGGTGGACTAGACCCATCCTTCCTTCCACTCGGATCGTCCGGCACGTTCCTGCCGGTGAAGGGACACATCACCATGGCTTCCGTCACTTTCGACAAGGCGACCCGCATCTACCCGGGTGCCACCAAGCCCTCCGTCAACCAGCTCGACATCGAGATCGCGGACGGCGAGTTCCTCGTCCTCGTCGGTCCCTCGGGCTGTGGCAAGTCCACCTCGCTGCGCATGCTCGCCGGCCTGGAGGACGTGAACGCGGGCGCCATCCGCATCGGTGACCGCGACGTCACGCACCTGCCGCCGAAGGACCGGGACATCGCCATGGTGTTCCAGAACTACGCGCTGTACCCGCACATGACCGTCGCCGACAACATGGGCTTCGCGCTCAAGATCGCCGGCGTCAACAAGGCCGAGATCCGCGCCAAGGTCGAGGAGGCCGCGAAGATCCTCGACCTCACCGAGTACCTCGACCGCAAGCCGAAGGCGCTCTCCGGCGGTCAGCGCCAGCGTGTCGCCATGGGCCGCGCGATCGTCCGCGAGCCGCAGGTCTTCCTCATGGACGAGCCGCTGTCGAACCTCGACGCCAAGCTCCGCGTCTCGACCCGTACGCAGATCGCGGGCCTGCAGCGCCGCCTCGGGATCACGACGGTGTACGTGACCCACGACCAGACCGAGGCGCTCACCATGGGCGACCGCGTCGCCGTCCTCAAGGACGGTCTGCTCCAGCAGGTCGACACCCCGCGCAACATGTACGACCGGCCCGCGAACCTCTTCGTCGCCGGCTTCATCGGCTCCCCCGCCATGAACCTGATCGAGGTCCCGATCACCGAGGGCGGCGTGAAGTTCGGCAACAGCGTCGTCCCGGTCTCCCGTGACGCGCTCGCCACCGCCGCCGCCAACGGCGACACCACCGTCGTCGTCGGCGTCCGCCCGGAGCACTTCGACGTCTCCGGCGCCACCGGCAAGGACGGCGTCGCCGTGACCGTCAACGTCGTCGAGGAGCTCGGCTCCGACGGCTTCGTCTACGGCTCCACCCGTGTCGGCGGCGAGGACAAGGACATCGTCATCCGCGTCGGCGGCCGCGAGATCCCCTCCAAGGGCTCCACGCTGCACGTCGTCCCGCGCGCCGGCGAGCTCCACGTCTTCTCCAAGTCCACGGAGCAGCGCATCAGCGAGTGACCCGACGGGCCGGAAACGGCCTGTGGCGAACGGCCCCGTATCCCTCGCGGATGCGGGGTCGTTCGTTTAAACGGGGTCGCCCCGCAGATAAGCGGGCTTACCCCGGAAAACCCCGGCATTCGGGACCCGCCCCACCGCCTCGCGTCAACACGGGATTCGAAAAGCCGCGTCGAACCATCCCTCGCGAGAGTGACTAAATGTCGCCATATCACTACCGGCCGCTACGCTCGCCTGCGTGACGCACACTGCCCGCCGAATCGGCCGCTCCCTCGCCCTCGTCCTGCCCGTCGTCCTGGTCCTGTCGGGAACGCTCGCGGTGTCCGCCGTCCCGTGGGCCGGCCAGGACGCCGAAGGCCAGATGCTGACCGCCTCCTCGGCGGACGTCTCCACCCGCGCCAAGTCCCGCGCCCCGCAGGACGTCCTGCGCGACCGGCTCCTCGCCGAGCTCCAGGAGAAGGACCCCGGCGTCGCCCTCACCCACCTCCAGCGCGAGGTGGAGAACCGCCCCTCGCTCGCCGAGCACTGCGTGTCGATCGCCCGCGCCCTCGGCCGCGCCGCCGTCGAGCACTACGGCCCGGCCCGCGCCCAGTCCTTCTCCCGCCCGGTCTGCGACACGTCGTACGCGACCGGCGTGATGCGCGCGACGGCCTGAGCGCGCTCCCCGCGTCCGCGCCCGCGGGGCACCTATCGTTCCCCGTATGCACACCACTCCGACGCAGGCCGTGGTCCTGGCGGGCGGCCAGGGCTCGCGGCTGCGCCCCTACACCGACGACCGCCCCAAGCCGATGGTCGAGATCCCGGGTACCGGGACCCCGATCATCGGCCATCAGCTGTCCTGGCTGGCCGCCGAGGGCGTCACCGACGCCGTCGTCTCCTGCGGGCATCTCGCCGAGGTCCTCCAGGAGTGGCTGGAATCGGCCGAACTCCCCCTCAAGGTGACCACGGTCGTCGAGACCGAGCCGCTGGGCCGCGGCGGCGGACTCAAGTACGCCGCCGCGCACCTGCCCGAGCCGGACCGGCCGTGGTACGCCACCAACGGCGACATCTGGACCCGCTTCTCGCTGCGCGAGATGGCCGCCTTCCACGACGAGCGGGACGCCACCGCCACCCTCGCCCTGGCCCGCCCCCGCATCCCGTGGGGCGCCGTCGAGACCGACACCTTCGGGCACATCACCGACTTCGTCGAGGCCCCTCCGTCGCCGTTCCTCATCAACGCCGGCGTGTACGTCTTCTCCCCCGCCTTCACAAGTGAGCTGCCCGATATCGGCGACCACGAGCGGACCGCCTTCCCCCGCCTCGCCCGCGAGCGGCGCCTGGCCGGCTTCCCGCTGCCCCAGGGGGCGTACTGGAGGGCCATCGACACCGCGAAGGACCTGACGGAGGCCGCGAAGGAGCTGGCCGCCCAGGGCCACTGACACGGCGTACGAGAGAGGCGGCGCCGTCCCTCCGGACGGTGCCGCCTCTCGTGTCCCGTACGCGTACGGCCCCGGGGCTCAGCCCAGCAGGCCGCCGATCGGGTTCCGCGGTGCTTCGCCGCCGGTCGTGGCCTCCTCGGTCGGCGGCTGCTCGCTCGTCGAACCGGTGGAGCCGGAGGAGTCGGTCGTCCCGCCCGTGGTGCTCGGGGTGTCGCTGGTGGACGGCGGCGGCGCGGGCTTGGACTGGGTCGGCGAGGAGCTGCCGCTGGTGGCGCCGCCGGTGGTGCGCGGGGCCGTCGGCCGGGTCTCCTGCGTCGGCGCGGAGCTGCCGCTGCCGGTCTCGGTCGGCCGGGTCGTCTCCCGGGTCTCCTCCGCCTCCTCGCGGGCCTCGGTGCTCGTCGACGCCGACGGCTCCGGGCGCTCGCCGCGCGGCGACTCCGACGGGGTGCGGCGCCGCTCCGGCTCGGTGGGGAGCGGCTGGCCCGGCAGGTGGTTGATCGGGTCGTCGTTGGGGCCCGGCACGGTCACCATCTCGGTGGAGCGGACGGCACCGCCGAGGACCGAGCCGATCAGCAGGGTGAGGCCGACGACGACGGAGGCGAAGAGGGTCGAGCGGCGCACCACGCGGCGGCGCAGCTCCCACAGTTCGGCGCGCGGCCCGAGGGTCCGCCAGGCCTCCCCGGTGAGTCGGGCGTCGAGGGAGTAGACGGGGGCGCCGGCGATGATCAGCGGCGACCAGGCGGCCAGGTAGATGATGTCGGGCGCGTCGTAAACGGGCACGGTCCGCCAGCTGACGGTGAGGATGAGCGCGGCCGAGAGCAGCGCGCCGACGACGGCGGCGGCCCGCTGCCAGAGGCCGAGGACGGTGAGGACGCCGACGACGACCTGGAGGAAGGCGACGGTGAGTCCGGCGCCGACCGGGTGCTGGAGTGCGAAGTCCCGCAGCGGCTCGGCGAGCGGCCACGGGTGCAGCTGGGTCAGCCACTTGACCATGGAGCCGCGCTCGCCGCCGTCGAAGTAGACGGGGTCGCAGAGCTTGCCCATGCCGGCGTAGATGGAGATGAAGCCGAGGAAGACGCGGAGCGGGAGGAGCACCACGCCGAGGTTCATCCGGCGGCCCGGGTAGTAGGCGTGCCGGACCGAGTCGGCACCGCCCTGCTGCCGGTGCGGGGCGCGTCCCTCCTCGTACGGCTCCGGCTCCGGCCGCAGTTCGTACACCTCGTCGTAGGCGCCCTCGGCGCGCCGCATGGGCGGCAGCAGGGGGGCGGCGGCCTCGGCGGGCACGACGGGGGTGGGCATCGTGTCGTCGATGCGCGGGATGGTCTGGGTGGCCGGCTCCAGCGTGGAGACCGCGGCGCCGGGGCCGGCCTCGGCCTCGCGCACGGCCTGCAGGAGCCCGGTGGCGCCCGGCGTCGCCTTGCCGGTCCACACGACGGGGCGGCGCCGCGGCGCTGCGGCGCCGCCGGCGCCGGAGAGGCCGGCCAGGCGCGCGTTCGCGGCGGACCTCGGCGGCTGGGCAGGCGCGAGCCGCACCCGGAAGCTGGCGTGGTTCACGATCACCTGGGCGGGATCGGAATCCACCTTGACCATGCTCAACGCCGGCTGATCGTCGAACCCCGGCCGGGGCGTTCTGGTGTCCACACTCATCTAACCGAGTGACGCGGGGTTAGGACACTGCCTTGACAGGC
Organism: Streptomyces sp. R302; assembly: GCF_012927245.1. GTDB lineage: Bacteria > Actinomycetota > Actinomycetes > Streptomycetales > Streptomycetaceae > Streptomyces. The sequence continues at coordinate 91,128 of NZ_JABBGE010000003.1, read as the reverse complement.
GGGAAATGTCCGAGACCCGTCAAGATCATCGACGCTGTCAACACCCCTGCCGACAACCACTGTTCGTCGTCGGTGCCGGCGTCTAGGTTGGTGCGCCAGTGATGCGAGTCGAGGGGAGCGACAGCATGACCGAACCCGTTCCGCACGAGTCCCATGGCACGGACGAGCCGTCCCAACCGTCCGAGCCGCCGCGCGTGCCGCACCCGCGCCCGCCCGAGCCGCCCCGACAAGCGGCGAACCGTCTCGCCTTCGGCGACCTGGAGCGCTATCCGGTCGTGGCCCAGGCGCTCGACAACCAGTGGCTCCCGGAGGAGCTGGCGGCCGGCCGCCAGTCCCCCGGCGCCCCCTTACGCACCCCGGGAGCGGCGGCCGCCGCTGCCGCCGAGCTGCGCCGCGCGCTCGTCAACAGCGGGACGCTGGTGGTCAACCGGGCGTTCTTCGTCAACAACGAGGCCCTGTACGAGAACTACGTGAGCAGCGCCGAGCCGGCCGCGCGAGGCGCCTTCGTCGAGCTGCTGAACGAGCACGCCATCGTCCCGTACCTCTACACGGAGCGGGACGGCACCGAGGAGTTCCGCTTCCACCACCACGAGCCGGCCGCCCACGCCTGGCGGCGGCTCGTCCGGGAGGAGAGCACCCCGGCCTTCGTCCGCCTCGACTGGGACGACGAGGGGAACCTGGACCACGCCCACCACATGGGCCAGCGCTTCACCCAGCGGCTGGCGGGGCTCAAGTTCCTCAAGGCCAAGCAGCTGGCGCAGGACCTCGGGATCCCGCTGGAGCTCGCCACCGCGATGAAGCAGGGCATCCTGCAGGACATCACGCGGTGGGCCGGCGCCCAGGACGGCGAGGGCACCATCACGCGGAACACGGTCTACCAGGAGTTCCTGAGCCGCCCGGGCACGGAGCCGTACCAGAACCTGCTGCGGGACGGGGACGACATCGTCCCGGCGAAGCAGCTGATCGACCTGCTGTACAACCTGGGGGTGCCCGACGCGAGCGGGCTCGTGGCCCTGACCCCGCCCGGTTCCCCGGCCCGTCGGGCGATCCAGGAGGACGTGTCGCTGCGGGCCCGGACCCAGGACCCGGAGGCCGTCGGCCTGCTGATCCGGAACCTGGTGGCGGACTCGCTGCACCGGTCCGTCGACGGCCCGAACTCGTACGCCGGTCTCTCGCTCCCCGATGTCGTCGCCCTGCGGCGCACCCCGGAGTGGGAGATGTACGTGGACTCCCTGGAGGGCTTCCTCCACGACAGCTTCCGGGACGGGCGCCTTCCCGGCCACGAGGAGTTCGTCGAGCGGACGGAGACGATCGCCCGGGACCACGCCCGGATGCTGCGGACGGCCCGGCTGGCCACCCGGTCCACCCAGGGCTTCGCCCGGGAGATCACCACGGCGCTGGTGCTGGAGTCGGCGGGCATCGCGGTCCAGATCGTGAGCGGCGAGCCGCCGACGCTGACCTCGGGAGCGCTCCAGGCGCTGACCGCCGTGGGCGGGGCGCTCAGCGTCCGGCTGGAGTTCTGGGACGAGGCGGCCCGGAGCCGCCGGTCAGGCCTGGGGCACTCGCTGACATTGCCGACGCTCCGGCTGGGCAACCTGAGGAAGGACTGGGCGGTCATCCAAGCCGCGTCCGGCATGGAGTTCGTCCGCGACGACCGGGAACGGCCGCGCGGCGGTCAGGCCGACCAGCAGGCACCGAACGACGAGTGAGGCAGGCACATGGACGGCGAGCCGGTACGGCGGTACGAGAGGTTGCGGGGGGAGCGGCCGGAGTTGTTCCGCAACGAGCCGGGCGGGATCGAGGTCCTGGTCGACCCGGCGGCGGTGGCGGCGGCCGGCGGGGTCGTCTACGCGGACCCGTACCTGCTCGTCGTCCGTGACGCCGTGCGGTTCCCGGACGGCCGGCCCGGCGCGTACGTGCGGGCGCTGGCGCCGGTCGCCGCGCCGGGGTGCGTGGTGCTGCCGCTGCTCGACGGCGGGGTGGTGCTGATCGAGCACTACCGGCACGCGACCCGCTCGTGGCACTGGGAGGTGCCGCGCGGTTTCGGCACGGCCGGGCTGAGCGCCGCGGAGAACGCGGCGAAGGAGATCGGCGAGGAGATCGGCGCGCGGGTGCGGGAGCTGGTGCCGCTCGGTGAGGTGCACCCGGACACGGGGCTGATCGGGGACCGGGCGCTGCTGTTCGCCGCGTACGTCGACGGGGTCGGGCGGCTCGCGGGCGGCGAGGGCATCCGGGCGGCGCGGACGGTGCCGTTCGCGGAGGCGGAGGCGATGGTCGCCGACGGGCGGATCACGGACGGTTTCACGCTGGCCGTCCTGACCCGGGCCCGGCTCGCGGGACTGGTGGGTACGGCCTGACGGGCGGGGCGCCCGTCAGGCCGTGACCGGCCGGGGCCTCAGGCCATGCGGCGGCGGGCCGCCTCGTACAGGACGACGCCGGCGGCGACGCCGGCGTTGAGGGACTCGGCGCCGCCGGGCATCGGGATACGGACGAGGAAGTCGCAGTTCTCGCCGACGAGGCGGGAGAGGCCCTTGCCCTCGGAGCCGACCACGATGACGACCGGGCCTTCGAGCGCCTGCAGCTCGTGGACCTCGGTGTCGCCGTCCGCGGAGAGGCCGACGACCGTGAGCCCGGCCTTCTGGTACTCCTGCAGGCAGCGGGTGAGGTTGGTGGCGCGGGCGACCGGGGTGCGGGCGGCGGTGCCGGCCGAGGTCTTCCAGGCGCCGGCGGTCATGCCGGCGGCGCGCCGCTCGGGGACGACGACGCCGTGGCCGCCGAAGGCGGAGACGGAGCGGACGACGGCGCCGAGGTTCCGCGGGTCGGTGACGCCGTCGAGGGCGACGATCAGCGGGTCCTCGTGCTCGTCGTAGGCGGCCGCGGCGAGGTCCTCGGGGTGCGCGTACTCGTACGGCGGGACCTGGAGGACGAGGCCCTGGTGGTTCAGGCCGTTGGTCATCCGGTCGAGCTCGGGGCGCGGCGCCTCCATGATGTTGATGTTGCCGCGGCCGGTGGCGAGGTTGAGGGCCTCGCGCACGCGCTCGTCGTTGTCGATGAACTGCTGGACGTAGAGGGTGGTGGCGGGCACGCCGTCGCGCAGCGCCTCGAAGACCGGGTTGCGGCCGACGACCATCTCGGACTGGCCCTTGCCGCCGCGGCGGGCGACGGGCTTGCGCTTGGCGGCGTTCCTGGCCATCGCGTTGGAGACGCGGAACGCCTTGTGGCCCTTGCGGTCCTCGGCCTTGGGCGTCGGGCCCTTGCCCTCCAGTGCGCGGCGTCGCTTGCCACCGCTGCCGACCGTCGCGCCCTTCTTGTTGGACGTGCGACGTCCCCTGCGCTGGCTGTTCCCGGCCATGACTGCTACCTGTTCCTCTGGCGTACGTGCGGAAGTCTTTTAAGTGAAGTGTGCCGCCCGGGGCTCCGGGCGGCACGTCTTCGGGGTGTTCTATCGGTTGGCGGTGGTCCAGCGGGGGCCGTCGGGGCTGTCCTCGATCACCAGGCCGGACCGGGTGAGCTGGTCGCGGATCGCGTCCGCCGTGCCCCAGTCCTTGCGCTCGCGGGCGGCCTCGCGCTGTTGGAGCACGAGCCGGACGAGGGTGTCGACGACGCCGTGGAGCTCCTCGCCGCCGCCGGTCCCGTCGGCCCACTGGGAGTCGAGCGGGTCCAGGCCGAGGACGCCGAGCATGGCGCGGACCTCGGCGAGGCGGGCGATGGCCTCGTCCTTGTCGTCGGCGCCGAGCGCGCTGTTGCCCTGGCGGACGGTGGTGTGGATGATCGCCAGCGCGTGCGGGACGCCCAGGTCGTCGTCCATGGCCTCGGCGAAGGCCGGCGGCACCTCGGCGGCGGGCGGGACGGTCCGGCCGGCCTTCTCGGTGGCACGCTGGACGAAGCCCTCGATGCGGCCGAAGGCGGCCTCGGCCTCGCGCAGGGCCTCCTCGCTGTACTCGATCATCGAGCGGTAGTGCGGGGTGCCCAGGTAGTAGCGCAGGACGATGGGGCGCCAGTTCTTGACCATCTCGGAGACGAGGACGCTGTTGCCCAGCGACTTCGACATCTTCTCGCCGCTCATGGTGACCCAGGCGTTGTGCACCCAGTAGCGGGCGAACTCGTCGCCGAAGGCCTTGGCCTGGGCGATCTCGTTCTCGTGGTGCGGGAAGATCAGGTCGAGGCCGCCGCCGTGGATGTCGAAGGCGGAGCCCAGGTACTTGTGGGCCATGGCGGAGCACTCCAGGTGCCAGCCGGGACGGCCGCGGCCCCACGGGGTCTCCCAGTCGGGCTCGCCGGGCTTGGTCGACTTCCACATGGCGAAGTCGCGGGGGTCGCGCTTGCCGGAGACGCCCTCGTCGGGCTGGCGGAGGTCGTCCAGGTCCTGGTTGGAGAGCTCCAGGTAGCCGGGGAAGGAGCGCACGTCGAAGTAGACGCTGCCGTCGGCCTCGTAGGCGTGGCCGCGCTCGATGAGGCCGCGCATCATCTCGATCATCTCGGGCACGTGGCCGGTGGCGCGGGGCTCGTAGGTGGGCGGCAGGCAGCCGAGGGCCTCGTAGCCGGCGTTGAACGCGCGCTCGTTCTCGTACCCGATCGACCACCAGGGGCGGTTCTGGTCCTTGCCCTTGGCGATGATCTTGTCGTCGATGTCGGTGACGTTGCGGATGAACGTGACGTCGTAGCCGCGGTGGGCGAACCAGCGGCGCATGATGTCGAAGTTCAGCCCCGACCGGATGTGACCGATGTGCGGGGCCGCCTGGACGGTGGCGCCACAGAGGTAGATCGAGACGGAGCCCGGCGTGAGCGGGGTGAAGTCACGGATCTGCCGGGCGCTGGTGTCGTACAGGCGAATAGTCACGGGTCCAGGGTAGTGGGCGTGTGGTAGTGCCCCGCGACCGATTCCCGGTCCCGGGGCACGTTTTTCCCCGGGGCTAGCGCGATACGGGGTACACCAGGGCGGTCGCGAGGGCGGCGAGGCCCTCGGCGCGGCCAGTGAGCCCGAGCCCGTCGGTGGTGGTGCCGGAGACGGAGACGGGGGCGCCGGCGGCCTCGCTCAGCGCCTTCTGGGCCTCGTCGCGGCGCTTGCCGACCTTGGGGCGGACGCCGACGACCTGGACGGCGATGTTGCCGATCTCGTACCCCTCGGCGCGGACGATCCGGGCGGCCTCGGCGAGCAGGGTGGTGCCGGAGGCGCCGGCCCACTCGGGGCGCGAGGTGCCGAAGTGGGCGCCGAGGTCGCCGATGCCGGCGGCGGAGAAGAGGGCGTCGCAGGCGGCGTGGGCGGCGACGTCGCCGTCGGAGTGGCCGGCGAGGCCGTACCGCTCGTCCTCCCAGAGGAGGCCGGCGCACCAGAGCTCGCGGCCCTCCTCGAAGGCGTGCACGTCGGTGCCGATGCCGGTGCGGGGGATGACGGGGGTCGGGGGCGTGTCAGAAGCCATCGTTGGCCCTCCTGCGGGCGAGTACGGCCTCGGCGAGGACGAGGTCGAGGGGGCGGGTCACCTTGAAGGCCTCTTCGTGGCCGGGGACGACGACGACGGGGGCGCCGAGCTTCTCGACCATGCCGGCGTCGTCGGTGGCGCCCTCGCCGGCGAGGGCGACGGTGGCGTGGGCGTCGACGAGGGTGGCGCGGTCGAAGCCCTGGGGGGTCTGGACGGCGCGGAGGCGGGCGCGGACCGGGGTGGCGACGACCTGCTCGGGGGCGCCGGGCTCGCCGGCCGGCTCGACCTCCTTGACGGTGTCGGCGACGGGCAGCGCGGGGACGACGGCGACGGCGCCGTCGCGGACGGCCTCGATGACGGCGTCGACGGTGTCGACGGGGACGAGCGGGCGGGCGGCGTCGTGCACCAGGACGATGCCGAGGTCCTCGGGGACCGCCTTGAGGCCGAGGTGGACGGACTCCTGGCGGGTGTCGCCGCCGGCGACGACGAGGTAGTCCGTGCGCTCGGGGAGGGCGTGGTCGTCGAGGAGGTGCTTGACCTCGGCGACGCCGTCGGCGGGGGCGACCACGACGACGAGGGAGACCGCGCGGGAGGCGGCCATCGCGCGGACGGCGTGGACGAGCATGGGGGTGCCGTTCAGCGCGCGCAGCGCTTTGGGGGCGCCCGGGCCGAGGCGTACGCCCCGTCCGGCGGCCGGGATCACCACGGCGGTACGAGGAGGACGCGCTTCGTCTGACATCGGTTGCACTCCGGCAGGTTTGTTTCCGCGGGCGACGTGGGTATGGCGTCAGCAGGCTGAGATGCGACGCCTCGACCGGGCCCTTTCCGTGACGACGGTCGAGGCGTCGCCATGCTGCAGGCAGGGAGCTCGCTCGGAGCTCAGGGGAGGAAGGAAGAGACGAACATGCCGCAGTGCCCGGCGACGGCACTGTGGAATCCTGGGATTCACAGTGCGTCAGCGGGCACCGCGGCATTGTTGCTGGGATCGCTTCCCGGCATGGCGTGAGCCATGGGTCAGGACGCGAGCACCTCGTCGAGGAGGGCCTCGGCCTTGTCCTCGTTGGTGTTCTCGGCGAGCGCGAGCTCGCTCACCAGGATCTGGCGAGCCTTGGCGAGCATGCGCTTCTCACCTGCGGAGAGACCGCGCTCGCGCTCGCGGCGCCAGAGGTCCCGGACCACTTCGGCGACCTTGATGACATCGCCGGAGGCGAGCTTCTCGAGGTTCGCCTTGTAGCGGCGGGACCAGTTCGTCGGCTCCTCGGCGTACGGCGCGCGCAGCACCTCGAAGACCCGGTCCAGCCCGTCCTGCCCGACAACGTCGCGCACGCCTACGAACTCCGCGTTGTCCGCCGGTACGCGAACCGTCAGGTCACCCTGCGCGACCTTGAGCACCAAGTAGGTCTTGTCCACGCCTTTGATCTGGCGAGTTTCGATGGCCTCGATCAGCGCGGCCCCGTGATGGGGATAGACCACGGTGTCGCCAACCTTGAACGTCATGTGACAGGTACCCCTTCCGTGGCTATCCAGAGTAACACGGAAACGGCTTCTTCTGAATGGCGTTTCCGCAGGTCAGGGCATATCTCAGGGCTTGACAAGTGCCTCGCCCGCATGCTGCGGAGGGCTTCCGGAAGGCGGTATTCGCAGGTCGGAGCCGCTGCGTCGACGGAGAGAAACGCGCACGTTACACACATCCGGGACCTACCCGGTAGGGCGCTATGTCCTAGTTCATCCTGCCAGGAGTGGGCCTCTTCACGTACTCCGTTCGAGGATCGACCACCCGTACGGAGTGATCGCGCCGGGATTCTCGAATTGATCAGCGGGCGACCCGGTCGTGCTTTTCCGTAAGGGAAGGCATGCGGAATGCGACGCCGCCGCCGAATTGATCACGTCGGTTATGTGAACGCCGGGCCAATGGGATGTGTTCCGGCCACGCGCGGACCGTGCGCGGGCGTCTCCCACGCCGCCGCCGGCGGGGCGGTCGTCGCTAAGGGGCGGGTCGGGTGCGGGACGGAGAGTCAGGGTCGGTAACCTAAGCGCGCTGACGCACCTTTAGCCGGTCCTTAGCCGTTTCCGTCCGTAGTCCGTACGTCCTAGGAGTTGCCGCCGCCGTGAGCCGCAGCCTTCGACGCGGCGCTCTCGCCGCCACCGCCATCGTGTTCTCGATCGCCGCGCTGTCCGCCTGCGGTGCCGGCAACGACGCCCAGACGCTCGGCGTCCGGCCGGACAACGCCGCCGTCACGGTGGACGATGTCAAGATCCAGAACGCGCTCGTCATCACCCAGCCGACGCCCGGTGCCAAGGGCCCGGCCGTCGTCTCGGCCACCGTCTTCAACAACGGCCGCGCCCCGCAGACGCTGGAGTCGATCAGCCTGCCCGGCAGCAACGCGGCGGTCGTCCTGAAGTCCGCGAAGGGCTCCGGCCCGGTCGTGGTCCCGGCCGGCGGCTCCGTCGTCATCGGCGGCGAGGGCAACGCCACCGCCACCATCGCCAACGGCAGCGAGGCCGCGAAGAACGGCGACGCGCAGCAGGTCGTCTTCACGCTCAGCGAGACCGGCGACGTCGCCCTGGCGGCCTTCGTCGTCCCGTCGACGAGCTACTTCAAGGACTTCGGCCCGTCCGAGGTCCCCCTCCCGCCCGCCGCCACCCCCACCGCGACCGCCTCGGCCGAGGCCGGCGAGCACGCGGAGTCCGGCGAGCACGGCACCGAGGGCAGCGCCGCCGGCCACTGAGCCTGCGGCAGCCAGACGCCAGGAAGGGGCGCCCCCGAGCGGGGGGCGCCCCTTCCTGCGTACCGACTGCTCTTCACGGCTCGAACCTGTAGCCCAGGCCGCGCACCGTGACCAGGTAGCGCGGGGCACCCGGGTCCGGCTCGAACCCAGCCCCGCGTGCGCCCCTCGCACCGCTCGGCCCCAGGGGCCTCCCGGGCTTCGGGACACTGTGCCGGACCCCGTCCGGCCACGAGGGCGGGCCTGGATCCTACGGCTCGAACTTGTAGCCCAGGCCGCGCACCGTGACCAGGTAGCGGGGGGCGCCCGGGTCCGGCTCGATCTTGGCGCGGAGGCGCTTGACGTGGACGTCGAGGGTCTTGGTGTCGCCCACGTAGTCGGCGCCCCAGACGCGGTCGATGAGCTGCATGCGGGTGAGGACGCGGCCCGCGTTGCGGAGCAGCATCTCCAGGAGGTCGAACTCCTTCAGGGGGAGGTCGATCTTGCCGCCGCCGACCGTCACCACGTGGCGGTCGACGTCCATGCGGACCGGGCCGGCCTCCAGGGCCGCCGGGGTGACCTCCTCCGGCTCGCCGCGCCGGCGCAGCACCGCGCGGATGCGGGCGACCAGCTCGCGCGAGGAGAAGGGCTTCGTCACGTAGTCGTCGGCTCCTATCTCCAGGCCGACGACCTTGTCGATCTCGCTGTCCTTCGCGGTCACCATGATGACCGGGACGTTGGAGCGCCCCCGCAGCTGCCGGCAGACCTCCGTGCCGGGCAGGCCCGGCAGCATCAGGTCGAGGAGGACGAGGTCCGCTCCGTTGCGCTCGAACTCGTCGAGGCCGTCGGGCCCGGTCGCCGCCACGGCGACCTCGAAGCCCTCCTTGCGGAGCATGTACGACAGGGCGTCGCTGAAGGATTCCTCATCCTCGACGACAAGGACTCGGGTCACGGAAGGACCTCCGGTGCGGGAAGCGGTTCGGTCATGAGATCGGGGGTGAGGGAGGCGGCGGTCCGGCGGTCCCGTACGGAGCCCGCCTCGGGCAGCCGCAGGGTGAACGTGGAGCCCTGACCCTCGGTGCTCCACACCGTGACCTCCCCGCCGTGCGAGGCGGCCACGTGCTTGACGATCGCGAGCCCGAGCCCCGTACCGCCGGTGGCACGCGAGCGTGCCGGGTCGACGCGGTAGAAGCGCTCGAAGATCCGCTCGCGGTCCTTCTCCGGGATGCCGAGTCCCTGGTCGGTCACGGCTATCTCGATGAGGTCCCCGCCGGGGGCCGCGACGCGGCGGGCGGCGATGCCCACGCGGGTCCGGGCCGGCGAGTAGTTGACGGCGTTCTCGACGAGGTTGCCGAGGGCCGCGGCGAGCTGGCCGCGGCTGCCCCAGACGAACAGGTCGGCGGCTCCGCCGGAGGCCATGGTGATCTGCTTGGTGGAGGCCGGGTGCCGCGAGCGGTCGATCGCCTCGGCGACCAGCTCGTCCACGGACACCGGCTCGGAGTCCTCCAGCGGGTCGTCGTTCTGCACCCGCGAGAGGTCGATGAGCTCCTGGACCAGGTTGGTCAGCCGGGTCGCCTCGATCTGCATCCGGCCCGCGAAGCGCACGACGGCCTCGGGGTCGTCCGAGGCGTCCATGACGGCCTCGGAGAGCAGCGAGAGCGCCCCGACCGGGGTCTTCAGCTCGTGGCTCACGTTCGCGACGAAGTCGCGCCGTACCGCTTCGATACGACGGGCCTCCGTCAGGTCCTCGACCAGGAGCAGCACGAGCCGCGACCCGAGCGGGGCCACCCGCGCCGAGACCGCGAGGGCCTCGCCGCGTCCGCCGCCGCGCCGGGGCAGGTCCAGCTCGACCTGGCGTATCTCCCCGTCCCTGCGGGTGTCGCGGGCCATGTTGAGCATCGGCTCCACGGCCAGCTTCCCGCCGCGGACGAGCCCGAGGGCGTACGCCGCCGAGCTGGCCTTCACCACGGAGTCGCTCTCGTCGAGCACGACCGCGGAGGAGCGCAGTACGGAGAGCACGGTGTCGACGCCGGGCGGCAGCACGGCGTCGGTGTGCAGGGAGGTACGGGTGGGTCGCGCCTGGTCGCGTTCGCTCCAGCGGAACGCCAGCATGGCGATCACGCCGGTGCACACGCCGGCGATCGCTGCCAATGCGGCGACCGCCGCGTTCACGTCCATGCCATCCAGGTTATGCGTGGTCACGGACACTCTCCCAGCCGTCCGAGTGCCTGCTCGAACACTCGTCGCTCAGAGTTCACCCTGGGGACCGGGCCGGTTCACTTGCCCTGGAAGGGGCGGGGGGCCACGTCGCTCAGAGTTCACCTTCAGGCCAGAGCTGGTTCATACGGGGGGTTGGAGCCGGACGCACAGGGGCCCGAACGTGGGAGCGTGGGGGTCCAGAGCGACCCCCTGAAGACGAGGCACTCCCGGAGAGAGGGACATCCATGCGGGACGCGTACCACGAGGAACTTGATTCGATCGGCGAGGGCCTGGTCGAGATGGCCCGCCTGGTCGGATCGGCGATCGGGCGCGCCACCACGGCGATGCTCGACGCGGACCTGAAGCTCGCGGAGAGCGTGATCGCCGCGGACCAGAAGGTCGACGACCTCCAGCACGACCTGGAGGCGCGGGCGATCGCGCTGCTCGCGCGCCAGCAGCCGGTGGCGACGGACCTGCGGATCGTGGTCACCTCGCTGCGGATGAGCGCCGACCTGGAGCGCTCCGGCGACCTGGCCCAGCACGTGGCCAAGCTGACCCGGCTGCGCTTCCCGGACCGCGCGGTCCCCAACGACCTGCACGCGACCATCCTCCAGATGGGCCAGCTGGCGCAGCGCCTGATGGCGAAGGCCGCCGAGGTCATCATCACCAAGGACGTCGACCTGGCGATGCAGCTGGAGCAGGACGACGACGAGATGGACCTGCTGCACCGGGCGCTCTTCCAGCACCTGATGGACGACCGGTGGAAGCACGGGATCGAGACGGCCGTGGACGTGACGCTGCTCGGCCGCTACTACGAGCGGTTCGCCGACCACGCGGTGTCGGTGGCGAAGCGCGTCGTCTACCTGGTGACGGGCGAGCACGCGGACGAGCTCCAGCCGCAGGACACCCCGGTCGAGGGCGCGTAAGGCGCACGGAGAGGGCGTACGGGCGCACGGGGCTTCCGTGCGCCGTTGATGCGCCGGTCCGGGCGGGCATGGAATGGGGGACGAGGGACGATCCGCGTCCCGTCAGGGAGGGACCCATGGCCGAATCCCCCATCACGACCGAGACCGCGGCACAGGCCCCGCACGAGCGGACGCACCTGCCGGTCCTGGGCGCCTGCGGCTGCGGCTCGGGCTGCGGCTGCGGCTGCCAGTCGGGCGCGCCGTGCCAGTGCGGCGGCTGCTCGGGCTGAGCACGGGGAGAGAGGGTGAGGGGACTCCCAGGAGCCCCTCCCCCCTCTCTCCGTACGGCTCACGGCTCACGGCTCACAGCTCCAGCACGCCGACGACCTGCCCGCCGCTCTCCTCCCCCGTGGTGCGGAACCCGAGCCGGCGGTAGAACGCGCCGGGCCCGTCCTCGCCGGGCTCCCAGGTCACGTACATCCGTCCGGTCCCCCTGCGGCGCAGCTCCTCGGCGACGGCGTCGACGGCGAAGCGTCCGTACCCCTCGCCCTGCGCGTCGGCGGCGACGTTCAGCCGCCACAGTCCGCTGCGCCGGTCGCCGGGGTCCTTCTCCTCGTCCCAGGCGATGTCGAGGAAGGCCATGAGGAAGCCGACGAGCCGGTCGCCGTCGAAGACCAGGCGGGGCCAGGCGGTCTCCCCGTGGACGTACGCCTCGGCCAGCGACGTCACGACGGGCGCGACGTTCTTCTCCTGATGGGGGTGGACCCGCAGGGCGAGGGCGGCGTCCAGGGTGGCGGGGGTGACCGGCTCCAGGCGCGGCGATCGTGTCATGGACAGGACGGTAGCGCCGGTCCGCCCCGGCCCACCTCGAATTACCGCCGGTCACCCCCTGGGCAGGCCGCCCCTCGGCCCGACAGAATTGCGGCCATGCCCTCCGCGCGAGCGACCCTCCTGACGGCGGCAGCGGCCGGTGCCGCCGCCCTGCTGCTCACGGGCTGCACGACGACCCCCGCCGGCCTCGCGGGCGTGTCGGTGGCGGAGGACGGCACCCCGCTCGGCGTCCTCCTGATGTGCCACGACCACGTGGACGGGGCGATGCTCTACCCCGAGGACGCACCGAAGGAGTCCCGGGAGATCACCGGCGACTGGCGCCACGACGGCCCGGTCACCGGCTACACCTCCTGGCCCCTGATGCAGACCGCGGGCGCCCCCGAGGCGGAGCGCTGGACCCCGGAGACCCGGACCGCCCGCCTGGAGAAGGGCCGCAGCTACCGCCTCGCCGGCTGGACCGAGGACGGCTCCTGGTCGGCCACCCCCGTCAGCTTCACCCCGGAGGACCTGGCCCGCCTGAAGCCCGGCCAGGTCCGCTACACCCTCGACGACGAGATCCGCGTCTCCTCCCTCGACGACTTCCGCGACCGCGCCTGCGACGAGGCGGCGGGCGGAGCCCAGGAGCACTGACGCGGGGCGGGTCGGTCGCACGGCCCCTCGTCCCGACCGCCGTACAACCCTTTGGTGCGGACGGATGTCAAAGGAAACGACGCCGGCACCATCGGGCGTCGCTTCGATTTCCCGGGGAGGAACCTTAGATGTACAGATTCACAACCCGAAGGGGCGTCTCCACCGCGATCACCACGGTCCTCGCCGCCACGCTCGGCGCGGGCATCCTGTCCGTCCCGGCCACCGCCGCGCCGCTGCCCGCCGCCGTGACGGCCGAGTCGGGCACGCAGGACGCGGCGCCGGTGCCGTACCCGGCGAACGGCATCCTGACCGCGGCCGGCAAGACCGGCTTCCTGGCCTGGGCCTGGGTGGACGGCACGCGGAAGTACCAGTGGACCCGGTACGCGGACGGTGCGGTCACCACGCTCGACGCGCCGGTGGCGGACTCCAGCGGATCGGACGTGATCATGACCGGCGGAGGGCAGACCCCCGCCCGTTCCCTGGTCCTCCAGCTCCACGACATGGCCGACGGCGGCAGGACCGTCACGATCGACCTCCGCCCGCTGAACGGCGTCTACGTGAAGGCCGTCTCCAAGGACACGGTCCTGGCGCAGGTGACGAAGGCGGACGGCTCCGTGGAGCTGCAGCTCGTCACAGGCACCGGCGGCACGGTGACGCAGCGGAAGGTCGAGGGCATCCCGTCCGGCGCCTCGAACCTCATGTCCGCCCCCGCGCGCAACGGCTCGGCCCTCGTCACCTACTACGTGAAGACCGAGACGAGCTGGCGGCGTGAGTACGCCGTCGTGGACCTCGCCGCCGCCAAGGTGGTCTCCACCCACAAGACCGACGCCGACCTCACCAACAGCAGCGCACTCTCCGCCACGCACCTGGTCTGGGCCGAGGACGGGGGCAAGGTCTACACCGTGGACCGTGCGACCGGCGTGGAGACGGTGACCGACTTCGGCCTCTACGAGGGCGAGAGCATGGCCGTCGGCCTGCTGGGCTCGTGGGAGATGTACGGGACCCCGGGGACCCTGGAGGGCGACGGCACGGGTGACGACCGACCGCTGATCCCGTTCACGGCGAAGTCCCTGACCTCGGGCGAGAAGGTCGAGCTCGTCGACTACGTGACCTGGGTCCAGCCCGGCCCCGACAACACGCTGTACGTGCGCGGCGGCAGCGTCGAGCACGGCGACGGGCTCTACCGGATCTCCCTCGGCGCGGACGGCAGGCCGACCGCCGAGCTGGTCGCCGCCACCGGGGTGCCGGTGCAGCTCCGCTACCTCGGGACACAGATCCCGCCCACCTTCGACCTCGCCTCCCCGATCCCCCTCAAGTGGAAGCTGTCCCGGGAGAACGCCGACGTCGCCCTGAAGATCACCCACCGCGCGACCGGCAAGTCCTTCTCGAAGACGCTGCACCTCTACAGCGAGTCCGCCGGCAGCGAGTACTACTACGGCGACGGTGTCTTCGGCATCACCTGGGCGCAGATCGCGGCCGAGTCCCAGATGGGCAAGGACGCGGAGGTCGGGGCGTACGACTGGTCGTTCACGGCGACTCCGCAGAACGGCGTCGGCCCGGCCGTGGAGGCCTCCGGCAGCTTCACCGCCGCCAAGAACCTCTCCTCCCCGCACGACCTCGACTGGGACGGCGGCCCCGACCTGCTGGCGCGGGACGCCGAGGGCGTGCTGTGGCGGAACGACACCACGTACGACGCCACCAAGAAGACCCTCGTGCAGCAGTACGCGCCCGACCGGGTCGGCGGCGGCTGGCAGGTCTACGACCGGATCGAGGCCGTCGGCGGCATCGGCGGCGGCGCCGCGGACTTCATCGCCCGCGACACGTCCGGCACGCTCTGGCTGTACGACGTGACCGGCAACGGCTACTCGGCGAAGATCGCGCCCCGGAAGTCCCTGGGCGGCGGCTGGAACACCTACGCCCAGATCACCGGCGGCAGCGACCTGACCGGCGACGGCCGCCCCGACCTGGTCGCCGCCGACAAGGCCGGCGTCCTCTGGCTCTACAAGGGCACCGGCAACGTCAGCGCCCCCTTCGCCCGCCGCCAGAAGATCGGCAACGGCGGCTGGGGCGCCTACAACCAGCTCACCGCCACCGGCAACATCGGCGGCGCCGCCCACGGCGACCTCGTCGCCCGCGACAAGGCCGGCGTCCTCTGGCTCTACCTCGGCAAGGGCGACGGCACCTTCACCGCCCGCAGGGAGATCGGCGGCGGCTGGGGCGCCTACACCGACACCGTCGCCATCGGCGACGCCAACCACGACGGCCGCCCCGACCTCTTCGCGTACGGCCCGAACAAGACCAGCTACTTCTACGCCGGCACCGGCGACTACCGGCGGCCCTTCGCCGGCCGGGTCGCCACCCCCCTCCTGACCGGCAACCCCGCCTACAACCACATCTCCTGACCCCCGGCGGCACACAGGAGCCCCCGCCGACAGCCGGTCGACGGGGGCTCCTGCGAGGTCGAGCCACGCAACTCCAGATCGACCTGCCCGCCGGTACTACAGCAGGGGTTCAGCCATTGATCGGAAACCAACCGCTCCGTGGTGCCGACGGGACAGCAGTGCCTCACGCCGCCCGCGGGCAGGAAACGCTCCGAGCCCGATGCCGGCTGAAAGCCCGTGGCGGTGTAGCAGTGGGTCCGGCATCATCCCCATGTGATTGTGATGCAACCCGTTCTGGAGGTCTCCGCAGCCGACGACTTCGCGCTCTGGCCTGTTCGCGAGCACGAGTCATATGGCTACCTCGTGCTGAACGGGGAGCTCACTCCGGCGGAGGTCGGCACGGCGGTTATGCAGATCGCCGACTGCAACGACTTCGAGCCGGAGGAGGAGCACGGGCCGTGCCCGACCGACCCGCTCGGCGCCTTCCTGCACGGCTTGCTCACCATGCCTGACTTGTTCGCCGCCGGCGGCTTCCGGGTGACCGACAACGCCACCGACATCGTCTTCGTCGACCCGGGCTGCTGCAACGGCTTGGAGACCTGGCGCGACTGGCTGGAGGTGCTCAACGGCACCGGCTGCGCCTACTTCGGCCACGATCCGTCCTCGACGGCTGAACGTCTTGGCGACATCGTCCGGCTGACGCTCGACGCCCACGAGACGGACAGCAGCCCGGTGATCGAGCTGTCGGTAGACCAGATGGGCACGCTCGTCACCGGCGCCCAGCAGGATCTGCAGGACTTCCTCAGCCTTGCCGAAACCTGGGCTGAACAACACCTGCCGGCACACGCTGCCGCCGTCACTGCCGCCCTGGCACGGGCACTGGACCTGGTGCCTACGTCATGACCAGCTTCGTGACCCACCGAGCTCGCGTGCACGACGCCCGGCTCCCCCTCCAGCGGCGGCACAGCGCGTTGCGCACTTGCCTCACCGTTTTTGCTCCCTACGGCCTGCGGGCGACATACCACCACCTCACGCTCAGCGCGGCGATCCCTTGTCGGTTGGAGGCGGACCCGGACGCGTTGGCGCGGGCGGTGGAGGAACTGCACGAGGCGCGGGTGCTGTGGCTCGTGCGGGCAGACGAGTACGCAGCGCAGCGCCGGGCTGAGAAGCAGGCTGGGCGGCGGGCTGTACCGAACCCTCGGCCGTGGTGGCTGCAGAGTTGGCGGGAAAGCCCCGACCGGGCCTGGTTCGAAGACCCGTTTCGCCACCCGTCGCTGCGTCTGTCCGAGTACGTCCGGCGGCAGAACGCGATTTTGGACGGTGCCGATCCGCCCGGCTGCCCGGCTTGTGGGGATGAGGGACCACGAGTGCTGAGCTCGACCGGGCACGGTTGGGTCGAGCTGTGCCGTGGGTGCGCGCGGGCGCTGGCGCCATGTCCGTGCGGGCAGCGGCACCGGTTCGTGCCGGAGACCCCGTTCCAGTGGAACGAAATCTGGCGACGGGCGCACATGAGCGATGACGGCACGCCGAACCCACATTGGCCTGCGGGCTAGGCGGTTGGATGCGGCACGGGGGGCTTGAGTGTGGCTGATCAGCTGGGTGGCGCGCTCTTCAGATCGTTGCCCGCCGCGCAGGTGATGGTCGCCCGGCGCTCCTCGTAGCGAGGAGATATCACGGACACTGCTGGGAGGTCGCCAGCTGGTCACCACACGTCGACGGACCAGACGTCGCCCCTCTGATGTCCGTCTGGATCTGGGTCGCCCGACCCGTACGGGTCAGGGTCAGCGACGACGTGGATGCGGGCGGCGGACGCGGATACGCGGTAGCAGTCCATGTCACTCGACGTGTTGTGCTTGTCGAGTTCGATCGTGTGGCCCAGGGCCAGGATGGCGGTCTGCAGTTCCTTGAAGGGGACTCTGGGTGCAAATTCCCCGTACGCCCGCGAGAGCGGGGACGGCACGGTGCTCGGGGACTGGTCGTACAGCAGTCGTTGGATCTTCACGCCGAAGCCGAAGCACGACATCTGCCCTTGCCGCCCTGGCTGGTCCGGCGAGAAGTTGATTTCCACGAGCCCGTAGTCCCGCCGCAGTAGGCCACCACCGGGAACATCGAGGCATGCCGCCCCCAGGGCGGCTTCCCAGGCTTCCGGGTCGGCACCGAGGCCAACTCCCAGGACCTCACCGCAAACGGCGACGTGAGCGTAGAAGTCCAAAGCGGACACCCGCCAACTCCCTCAACCATCCGGACAGGGCACCCCTTGCTGATCTCCGCACAGGACAGGCGGACCAGAGCCCAGTATTCGGTGATCGTACAGAGCAGCCTGTCAGGGCAGTCGCCAGGTGAGTTCGTCGCCGTCGTCGAAGCCGAAGTTCCAGGCGGGATGCGTCTTTCAGGTCAGCTGTGGTCTTCCCGATCCTCCTGGCAGAAACGGGCTTCGCTCACCATGTCCCGTCAGCCGGCCCGGAACCCGCGCGTGGGACCGCCGCAGCCATCAGCTGGCATGCAGGTTCCGGCTTACCAACGTTCAGGATTCCGGGAACCCGCGCGCTTCCGACCTGGACGACTTCAAAGCCATCAACGACACCCACAGCCACGCCGCCGGTGACGCGGTCCTCACCGCCACCGCCCACCGGCTGGGCAACTGGTGCGGCCGGCACGGCCTCGCCGCCCGACTCGGCGGGGACGAGTTCGCCCCCATCGTCACCGACCCCGCCCACACCCCCGGCCTCGCCGAACTCCGGGCCGTGCTGGACTCGCCGGTCACCCACCGTGGGCACGTCCTGCCGGTCTCCACTTCGGTCGGCCACTGCCACCGCGACCAGCTGCCGGTCCCGGTCCTGACCGACGTCCTATCGGCCGCCGACGCGTCGATGTACGCGGTCAAGGCTCACGGCAGGCGCAACACCCGCTAGCGGCCCCCGGGGGCGGTCTCGGTCGCCAAACTTCCGCCGCCCCGGGCGCCTTCACCCCATTCCAGATCCACCGGACCCGAAAGGGAGCACTCATGATGCCCGAGAACACCCCCGCCCGGCGCGTCTGCCGCGACTGCGACGGCTTCCCGTCGTCCACATCACCACCGGCAACGTCACCCCCGACGGCCGGCGCCGCACCCTCGCCGCCGCCTGCCCCGCCTGCAAGGGCACCGGCACCCGCACCAACCGCGCCGGACTCACCGGCGACCCCGACAAAGGCACCCCGGAAACGATCCGGGAACACCCCGGGTCTTCGCCACCCTCACCGCCCCGTCCTTCGGCCCCGTCCACAACCGACCCGTCGACCGCCCCTGCCGCTGCGGGGCCCAGCACGCCGAGGACGCCCCGAAGCTGGGAACCCCGCTCGACCCGTCCTCATACGACTACGCGGGCGCGGTGCTGTGGAACAACCACGCCTCCGAGCTGTGGCGGTACTTCACGATCCACCTTCGCCGTGAGATCGCCGCCCGCGCCGGCCTCACCCAGAAAGCCGCCCGCGAACAGTCCCGCGTTTCCTTCGGCAAGGTCGCCGAGTACCAGAAACGCGGCGCCATCCACTTCCACGCCGTCATCCGCTTCGACGGCCCCGCCCACGGCATCGCCCAGGACCTCACCCTCACCTGGGGCACCCAGCTCGACGTCCAACCCATCGGCGCCTTTGGCGACGGCGAGGAGCTGACCGAACAGGCCGTCGCCGCCTAGGTCGCCAAGTGCCCGAGCCCGTCGCCGATGCGCCCCGCGCGCACCTGGCGAAGTTCCCACCCGTCGACATCACACCGCCGTGGATATCCCAGCGCGGGCAGCACGTGACCAAGCAGCTGATCTTCACCGCTCCCCTGGGCAACCGCGTCTGGCGGAGCATGTTCCACACCGACCAGTGGAAACCCGCCCTCGCCGCGGCCGGCGTCATCCCGGAGCGGGAGAAGGGGCAGCAGAGCTATGCCTCCGCACGTGAGCACGGGATGCACGCGCTTCGGCACCTCTACGCCTCGGTGCTCCTGAACGCCGGAGAGAACGTCAAGGCCCTGGCGGAGTACCTGGGACACTCCGACCCCGGTCTGACGCTGCGGGTGTACGCCCACCTCATGCCGAGCAGCCGGGAGCGCACCCGAAAAGCCGTGGCTGCCGTCTTCGAGGGTGCCTACGCTCCTGGTCGCTGAGGAAGGGAGAGCGAGATGACCGACGACGAGTCCGCCGAGTACTACACGCTGCTCTGCGACGACCCGTCCCACGAGGTGGTACTCGTCGACTGCGGGCTGCGCCAAACGGACGTGATCCTGGCGCTGCGCAAGCTGACCGGACTGAGCTTGTGGCACAGCCGGGTCCTGGCTCGGCAAGCCCCCGTCATCGTCCTCGAAGGGCTGGGCGACTACGAGGCCCAGTCCGCCGTTTCGGTGCTCCGGAGCGCCGGCGCGGAAGCGGAGTGGCGACAGGAGCCGGAGGCCGGAGAGCGCACGGCCCCAACCCCCTGACGGCCCACACACGGCCCCAGCCCACGAAGAAGCCCCCTCCTAGCGGAGAAACCGCAGGTAGGGGGCTCTTTCGTGGGTAAGGGTTACTTCTTGCCCTGGTTCTTGACGGCCTCGATGGCGGCCGCGGCGGCCTCCGGGTCGAGGTAGGTGCCGCCGGGGTTGAGGGGCTTGAAGTTCTCGTCGAGCTCGTACGAGAGGGGGATGCCGGTGGGGATGTTGAGGCCCGCGATGTCGGCGTCGGAGATGCCGTCGAGGTGCTTCACCAGGGCGCGGAGGCTGTTGCCGTGGGCGGCGACCAGGACGGTGCGGCCGGCGAGGAGGTCCGGGACGATGCCGTCGTACCAGTACGGGAGCATGCGCTCGACGACGTCCTTGAGGCACTCGGTCTGCGGGCGCAGCTCCGGCGGGATGGTCGCGTAGCGGGCGTCGCCGGCCTGGGAGTACTCGTTGTCGTCGGCGAGCGGCGGCGGCGGGGTGTCGTACGAGCGGCGCCAGAGCATGAACTGCTCCTCGCCGAACTCGGCCAGGGTCTGGGCCTTGTCCTTGCCCTGGAGGGCGCCGTAGTGACGCTCGTTCAGGCGCCAGGAGCGGTGCACCGGGATCCAGTGGCGGTCCGCGGACTCGAGCGCGAGCTGCGCGGTGCGGATGGCGCGCTTCTGGAGGGAGGTGTGCAGCACGTCGGGGAGCAGGCCGGCGTCCTTGAGCAGCTCGCCGCCGCGCGTCGCCTCCTTCTCGCCCTTCGCGGTGAGGTTCACGTCCACCCATCCGGTGAACAGATTCTTCTCGTTCCACTCGCTCTCGCCGTGGCGGAGGAGGATCAGCTTGTACGGTGCGTCGGCCATGCGTACGAGCCTAATGGACCGCTGACGATTGACGCGCGTCGTCAATTCGCTGGCGTCCGCCAGCCGAGATGCGTAAGTTTCGAGAGCTGTTGGAGGGTCTTACAGCACGCGGGGGAGCACCTCATATGTCCATCGATTCGCTCAGACGGTCGGCCCATGCCACCGTCTCCGGTCTGCCGCAGGGCTTCTGGTGGCTCTGGCTGTCGACCCTGGTCAACAGGACCGGGGCCTTCGTCCTGACCTTCCTCTCCCTCTACCTGACCGAAGAGCTGGGCCACTCCGCCTGGTTCGCCGGTCTCGTCGTCGCCCTCCACGGCCTCGGCGGCGTCGCCGGCTCCCCGCTCGGCGGCATGCTGACCGACCGCTGGGGCCGCCGCCCCACCATGATCACCATGCATCTCGCGGGCGCCTCCTGCGCCGCCGCGCTCGCCTTCGTCACCAGCGCCTGGGGCGTGGCCGCCGTCGTGCTGCTCATGGGCGTCGCCATGCAGGCCGTCCGCCCCTCCATCAACGCGACGATCGCCGACATGGTCCCCGCCGACGACGTGCGCCGCGCCTACGCCCTCAACTACTGGGCCCTCAACCTCGGCTTCGCCGTCGCCTCGATCGCGGGCGGCGCCGCCGCCTTCCTCGGCTACCGCACCCTCTTCCTCGTCGACGCCGTCGCCACCACCCTCTGCGCCGTGATCGTCTTCCTGCGGCTGCCGGAGACCCGGCCCGAGCGGGCCGCGGAGAAGGCCGCCGGGCAGAGCGGGGCGGCGGAGAAGGTGTCGATGCTCGACGTGCTGCGCGACGCGCCCTTCCGGACCCTCGTGCTGCTCAACCTGCTGGTCTGCCTCGTCTTCACCGCGCCCTGGATCGGCCTGCCGCTGACCATGGCCGGGCAGGGCCTGCCCCCGTCCTCGTACGGTCTGGTCATCGCCGTCAACGGCATCGTGATCGTCGCCTTCCAGCTGCTGGTCAACAAGGTGACCGAGCGGCGCTCGCCGGTCGCCCTGCTCACCGTCTCCTCGCTGCTCTTCGCCGTCGGCACCGGCGCCACCGCGCTGGCCGGCTCGTCCGTCGCCTTCGCCGCCACCGTCGTCGTGTGGACGGTCGGCGAGATGGTGCACGTGCCGACGAACGCCGCCGCCACCGCCCGGCTCGCCCCGGAGCACGCCCGCGGCCGCTACCAGGGCGTGATGGGCATGTCGTGGGCGGTCGCCGGTTTCGTCGCGCCGATCCTCGCCGGCGCGATCGTCGGCGGGCCCGGCTCGGACGTCCTGTGGGCCGGCACCTTCGGCGTCGGTCTCCTCGCCGCCGTCGGGTACACGCTGCGGCTGCGGAAGGCGCTGGCCGAGCAGGAGCCCGCTGTCAGTCCTGTTCCGGCGAAGACGGAGCCGGGGACGGGGGCGGAGCCGGGGACGAAGGAGCCGGCTCCCGCGTCAGGTTCCTGAACGCGTCGAGGTTCCGCGTCGACTCTCCCCGGGAGACCCGCCAGGCGTACTCCCGGCGGATGGCCGACGCGAAGCCGAGTTCGAGCAGCGTGTTGAAGTCGCCGTCCGCCGTCTCCAGGACCGAGCCGAGCAGCCGGTCCAGCTCCTCCGGCGTGACGGCGGCCAGCGGCAGCTTGCCGGCGAGGTAGATGTCGCCGAGCGGGTCGATCGCGTACCCCACTCCGTACAGCCTGAGGTTCCGTTCGAGGAGCCAGCGGTGGACGCCGGCCTCGTTCTCGTCCGGGTGGCGGACGACGAAGGCGTTGAGGGAGAGGGAGTGGCGGCCCAGGCGCAGCGACAGCGTGGTGAACAGCTTGCGGGTGCCGGGGAGTTTGACCACGTACGAGCCGGGCGCGGGGCTCTCCCACTCCAGCTCCGCCTCGGTGAGGGTGTCCTCGACGATCCGCCGGGCCTCGGTCTGCCGGGCCTCGGTCTGCCGTGGGGCCTGAGCGGCCCGTGCGTCCTGAGCGGCCCGTGCGTCCTGAGCGACCGGTGTGTCCTGCGCGTCAGCCATGGTGGGAGCGTACGCGACGGTGGTGCGTGCGCTGGCGGTGGTCGTGCATGGCGGCCGTGTACACGTCGGCGGTGCCCGACGCGGCCGTGTCCCAGCCGAAGGACTCGGCGTGCCGCGCCGCCGCCTCGCCCATCCGGACCGTGAGACCCGGGTCGGCGGCGAAACGGTCCAGCACGCGCGCGTACTCCGCCGGGTCGTGGCCCGGCACCAGGAAGCCGGTCCGCTCGTCCCGTACGGCGACGGGCAGGCCGCCCACCGCCGCCGCGACGACCGGGGTGCCGGCCGCCTGCGCCTCGATCGCGACCAGCCCGAAGGACTCGCTGTACGAGGGCATGACGAGGACCGACGCGGCCCGGAACCAGTCCGCGAGCCGCTCCTGGCCCACCGGCGGGTGGAAGCGGACGAGGTCGGCGATGCCGAGGCGGGCGGCGAGCTTCTGGAGCTGCTCCGGCTTGGCGAGGCCGCTGCCGCTGGGGCCGCCGACGACCGGCACCACCATGCGGGAGCGCAGCGAGGGGTCCCGGTCCACCATCAGGGCGGCGGCGCGCAGCAGGATGTCCGGGGCCTTGAGGGGCTGGATCCGGCCGGCGAAGACCGGCACGAAGGCGTCCGCCGGCAGCCCGAGGCGGGCGCGGGCGGCGGCGCGGCCGTCGGCGGGCCGGAAGCGGTCGAGGTTGACCCCGGGGTGGACGACCGCGATCTTGCCGGGGTCCGCCTCGTAGAAGCGGGCCAGCTCGTCGGCCTCCTCGGTGGTGTTGGCGATCAGCCGGTCGGCGGCGGCGACGATCTGGGTCTCGCCGATGACCCGCGCGGCCGGCTCGGGGGTGTCGCCCTCGGCGAGCGCCGCGTTCTTGACCTTGGCCATGGTGTGCATGGCATGGACGAGCGGGACGCCCCACCGCTCGGCGGCGAGCCAGCCGACGTGGCCGGAAAGCCAGTAGTGCGAGTGGACCAGGTCGTAGTGGCCGGGGCGGTGGCCCGCCCACGCCTGCATCACGCCGTGCGTGAAGGCGCAGAGCTGCGCCGGCAGCTCCTCCTTGGCGAGGCCCTCGTACGGGCCGGCGTCGACGTGCCGCACCAGGACGCCGGGCGCCAGCTCGACCACCGGGGGAAGGCCGCCGGTGGTGGCCCGGGTGAAGATCTCGACCTCGATGTCGATGGCGGCGAGCCGCTTGGCGAGCTCGACGATGTAGACGTTCATGCCGCCCGCGTCGCCGGTGCCCGGCTGGTGGAGCGGGGAGGTGTGCACGGAGAGCATGGCCACCCGGCGGGGGGTGCGGGGGCGGCCCGGCAGCCGAAGCCGTGTGGCCGCTGCCGGGTGCCGGTGCCGGGTGCCGGCGAACCGGGACACGTACTGGCTCACGTCGGCGGTCCTTCCGCGAGAGGGGCCTGGCGTGCGGACATGACAGGCGGAGGGCGCGGTCCACGTCCTCCGCCCCGCACAACGCCGGAACCGCCTTCTTCATTTCCGCCCTTTCCGCCACGTCCGGCGTTTTGCCAATTCATTACCCGAAGGACGGCCGGGGTTACGCAGACGGACACGGGCGGTTACGGAGCGGGTGCCGGCGTCGGGTCCGGCGGTCGCACAGGCGGCGCCGGGGCCGCTCCCCCGGCCCCGCTCCGTATCCTCGTCCCATGGCCCCGCGCACCACCCGCCCCGTCGGCACCCCGACCCGCGGGACCACCAACCCCAACCGGCTGCGCCGCATGGACCGCTGGATCGCCGCCGTCCACGGCCCCGCCCTGCGCCGCTCCCCCGAGCCGCCGGTCGCCGTCGACCTCGGATACGGCGCCGCCCCCTGGACCGCCGTGGAGCTCCTGGCGCGGCTGCGCACCGCCGAGCCCCGCACCCTGCTGTACGGGATCGAGATCGAACCGGCCAGGGTCGAGGCCGCGAAGCCGTACGAGGAGCGGCACGAGGGCCTGCGCTTCGTGCACGGCGGCTTCGAGGTGCCGGTGCCGGGGGCGCCCGCGCTGATCCGGGCCGCGAACGTGCTGCGCCAGTACGACGAGGAGCAGGTCGCGGCGGTGTGGGAGCGGCTCTGCGGGCGGCTCGCGCCGGGCGGGCTCCTGGTCGAGGGGACCTGCGACGAGATCGGGCGCCGGCACGTGTGGGTGGCGCTCGACCGGGGCGGCCCGCGCACGGTCACCCTGGCGACCCGGCTCGGCTCGCTCGACCGCCCCTCGGACCTCGCCGAGCGCCTCCCGAAGGCGCTGATCCACCGCAACGTGCCGGGCGAACCGGTCCACGCCTTCCTGCGGGACTTCGACCGGGCCTGGGCAGCGGCGGCCCCGTACGCCTCCCTGGGCGCCCGGCAGCGCTGGATCCGCGCCGTCCGGGACCTGGCGGCGGACTGGCCGGTCACGGACGGCCCGAAGCGGTGGCGCCAGGGCGAGGTCACGGTCCGCTGGGACGCGCTGGCACCTCGCGCCTGACAGCGCGCCCCCGAAAGCACGCTCCTGACAGCACTCTCCTGAAAGCACGTTCCTGAAAACGCGCTCCTGAAAGGTCGGGGGAACGTCCACCGCTCCTCGGGCGTCACTCTGGTGGGGTACCTGTCGTTTTCCGGATTCACGTGGCACTATCGCCAGGACCACACAAGTTACTGACGGTAAATCAGAAAGCGGCCCAGGGGGGACACCCGTGCCGCGAGGGGGAAACCAGTGAACCGACGACGCCGACGTCCGTACGCCGCCGCCGCGGTCACCGTGGCCTGCGCCCTGGCCGTCCTGGCCTCCCCGGCGTTCAGCCTCCAGGCCGCCGCCGCCCCGCTGCCGCCGCCCGCGCCGAAGAAGACCCTCGAAGAGGTCCGTACGGAGATCGAGGCGCTCTACCACCAGGCGGCCGCCGCCACCGACGCGTACAACCTCGCCGAGGAGCGCACCGAGACCCAGTCCGCCGAGATCGTCCGGCTCGCCCGCATGATCGAGGGCGGCCGCGCGCGGATCGACGCCCTCAAGGCCCAGGCCGGCGCCGCCGCCCGCGCCCAGTACCGCAGCGGCGGCATCCCCCGGAGCGCCCAGCTCGCCCTCTCCGGCGACCCGCAGCTCTACCTCGACACGGCCGGCCGGCTCCGCGAGGGCGCCAAGGCCACCAGCGACCTCCTCGGCGAACTCACCCGCGCCCAGGCCGAGCTGGACACCTACGCCTCGGAGGCCGGCGACAACTGGACCAAGCTGGAGGCCGACCGCGTCCGGCAGGCCGCCGCGAAGAAGGAGATCAACGAGAAGATCGCCGCGGCGAAGAAGCTGGAGAGCGATCTCGCCGCCGAGGAGCGCGAGCGGCTGCGCCGCCTGGAGGAGCAGGCCCGGCAGCGGGCCCAGACCAAGTGGCTGGACACCGGCATCCTCGACGAACTCGGCGCCGCGTCCACCGCCGAGGGCGCGAAGGCGGTCGAGGCCGCCCTCGCGCAGGTCGGCAAGCCGTACGTGTGGGGCGCCGAGGGCCCCGACTCCTTCGACTGCTCCGGCCTCACCCAGTCCGCCTGGGCCGCCGCCGGCGAGCGCATCCCGCGCACCTCGCAGGAGCAGTGGCGGCTGCTCCCCCGCGTGCAGCCGAAGGACATGCGCCCTGGCGACCTGATCGTCTACTACAAGGACGCCAGCCACATCGGCATGTACATCGGCGACGGGAAGATGGTCCACGCGCCCCGGCCCGGCCGGAACGTGACCGTGGCCGGCGCCGGCTCGATGGAGATCCTCGGCATCGTCCGCCCGTCCTGAGGCCCCGGCCCGACGATCCTCCGCCCGGCGCGACGCCCGACCTGACACACGACCGGGCCCGAGTGACCTTTCTCATGGGTCCGGGGCCCGGCCGCGCCCGATCGGAGCGCAACTACCTCCCCATCCGCGGCATATGCCAAGGAAGAGCCCGGCACCCGCGGAGTGATCGCCATTCCGTCGGGCGCCGCACTGCCGCTATGGTCCCGGACGGGCGGGCCGCCACCCGGCGCCCGGCGCACCCTCGGGGGAGGGAAGGAAACCCGGACCGATGCCCGTATCCGTACCGCGCCAGAGAATCGTCTCTGCTGCGGGGCCATGCGACACCGCCGCCATGGACGCCACCGCCGCGACCGACGCGGCGACCGGCACAGACACAGGAGCCGGCACAGGCACAGGCACAGGAACCAGCACAGGGACGACCACCGGCTCCGGCATCGGAGCCGGAGCCGGAGCCGACCGCGACCGCGACCGCACCGACCTCACCCTCCTGGTCGTCGAGGACGACCCGGCGGGCGCCCTCGCCGTACCCGAGCTGCTCGACGCCGCCGGCGCCGCGGGCACCCGGATCCGCATCCGTACCGCCCGCAACCTCACCGAGGCCGAGCGGCTCCTCACCGACGACGTCCACTGCGTCCTCGTCGACCTCTCGCTGCCCGTGCCCCGGGGCGCGGCCGACGAGGACCCGCTCGCCCCGCTGCGCCACATCCTGCGCCTCGCGCCCCGGCACGCCGTCCTGGCCCTCGCCCCCTCCGCCGACGCGGGGCTCGCCGCCGAGGCGGTACGCGTCGGGGCCCAGGACCACCTCTTCCGCGAGGAGCTCGACGGCCGGCTCCTGAGCCGCGCCATCCGGTACGCCGTCGAGCGCAAGCGCAACGACGCCGCCAAGGTGAAGCTCGCCGAGTCCCGGCTGCGCGCCCAGGAGAACGCCCGCCTGGAGCGCGGCCTGCTGCCCACCCCGCTCCTGGAGGGCTCCGACCTCCGCTTCGCCGCCAGCTACCGGCCCGGCCGCTCCCGGGCGCTGCTCGGCGGCGACTTCTACGACGTCGTCCGCACCCCGGACGGCACCGTGCACGCCATGATCGGCGACGTCTGCGGCCACGGCCCCGACGAGGCCGCCCTCGGCGTCGAACTGCGGATCGCCTGGCGCGCCCTGACCTTCGCCGGGCTCTGCGGCGACGACCTGCTCTCCACCCTCCAGCAGGTCCTGGAGCACGAGCGCGAGAGCGAGGAGATCTTCGCGACCCTCTGCACGGTCGACATCGCGCCCGACGGCCGCCGCGCCGGGCTCTGCCTGGCCGGCCACCCGGCGCCGCTGGTCGCCCAGCGGGACGGGACGGCGCGCCTGCTGCCGTACGAGGACGGGGGCCCGGCCCTGGGTCTGCTGCCGCGCGCCCGCTGGCCGCGCCGCCAGGTCGAGCTGGGCGGGGCGTGGAGCCTGCTGCTGTACACCGACGGCCTGATCGAGGGCCGGACCGCGGGCCCCGGCTCGCCGCGGCTCGGGCAGGAGGGCATGGTCGACATGATCAACCGGCAGCTGACCGGGGGCCTGCGCGGCGAGGCGCTCCTGGAGGCGGCGATGGCGGAGGCCCGCACGCTCAACGGCGGCGAGCTGACCGACGACGTGGCCCTGCTGGCCCTGGAACGCGGCGGGGCCCGGGGGTAGCTCCCCCGGGCCTCGCGCCCGACACCGTGACGCCCCTGGAACGGCGGCCGCTACCGGCCGCCGTTGTAGGGGCCGTACGGGCCGTCGCTGCTGGAACCGCCGCGCCGGCCCCCGCCGCCTCCGCCGCCCATGACCTGCTTGAGGGCCGGACGGACGTCGACCATGAAGACGATGGCGGCGATCAGGCCCGCGATGAGCAGGAAGAGGAAATGGGGGAGGAAGAGGTTCAGGGCGAGGTTGACCCCGAGGAGGATCAGCCAGAACCTCTTCGTCTGCTTGTCCGCGGCCCGGTACGCGTCCTCCCTGACCATCGCCGCGATGACGAACGAGGCGATGGCGAAGCCGGTGAAGACCAGGAACATCAGCAGGTTGAGGGTGTTGTCGAACCGGTCCATCAGCATGCTGAACACCGCCTAGGGGGTCATGGGGTACGTACGCGCCTCGCGGTCAAGGTACCCGTTCCAACGCTCCGGACCCCAGGAATGGTGCCCGGATCCGCTATTCGGCCGCCACGTCCGCCACGTCCGCCTTGTCGGCGGCAGCCTTCTTGGCGGGGGTCTTGCGGGCGGCGGCCTTGCGGGCGGCCGCGGGCTTGGGCGCGGGCTCGGCCACCGGCTCGGGCTCCGCGACAGGCGCCTCTGCGACGGGCGTCTCCGCCTCCGCCTCCGGCTCGACCACGACCGTGATCTCCGTGACCGGCTCGGCCGTCTCGCCGCGCCAGGCGCGGACGGTCTCCTCGCCCTGGGCGGCGACCTCCTCGTACTTCTCGCGCGCCTTCACCGCGTACTCGGCGGCCACGCCGACGCCCCGCAGGGCGAGGTCCTGCGCCGTCTCGCCCAGCTTCTTGAGGTCGGTCTTCTTGAGGTCGGTGTCGAGACGGCCGACGGCCCCGACGACCTCGGCGACCGTGGCCTGCACCTTCTCCTGGACCTTCTCCTGCACGGCCTTCGGGTCGGTCTTCCGCACGGCCTCGATCCGGCCGGGCGCCTCGGCGGCGAGCTGCTCGATCAGGGCGGGCACCTTGCGGGCCTGGCGGACGGCGAGGTCGGCGGTGCCGGCGGCGAAGTAGAGGGGGGTACGCAGTTCGTCGATGATGGCCATGCTGATGGTCCTCCCGGTGGGGCGTACAAGCGTGTGGCGTACTAGCCGGTGGCTTCGGACTCCGCCGCGTTCTCCTTGCGGAAGGAGTCGTAGATCTGGAGCAGCACCTGCTTCTGCCGCTCGCTGATCGAGGGATCGGCGAGGATGACGGCCCGCGTCTCCAGCTCCTCGCGGTCCTTCTCGTCGAGGATCCCGGCCCGCACGTAGAGCGTCTCGGCCGAGATCCGCAGCGCCTTGGCGACCTGCTGGAGCACCTCGGCGCTGGGTTTGCGCAGTCCGCGCTCGATCTGGCTCAGGTACGGGTTCGACACCCCGGCGGCCTCGGCGAGCTGCCGCAGCGAGAGCTGCGCGGTGCGCCGCTGCTCGCGCAGGTAGTCGCCGAGGCTGCCGAGGTTGCCGACGTTGAGCGATGCCATGGTCCGTACCCTGCCACCGCTTGCTAACTATTGCAAGCACTCTGCTTGCAACAGTGTTCCCGGTACGGTGAGGACGTGGCGACCCGCATCCCCCTCGACGACCTCCGGCGCCTGCGCAGGGCGCGGGACCGGATGGACCGGGAGTACGCGCTGCCCCTGGACGTGGCGGCGCTCGCGCAGACGGCGCTGATGTCGGCCGGGCACTTCGCGCGGAGCTTCCGGGCCGCCTTCGGGGAGACCCCGTACAGCTATCTCATGACCCGGCGGATCGAGCGGGCCAAGGCGCTGCTGCGGCGCGGGGACCTGTCGGTGACGGACGTCTGCATGGAGGTCGGGTGCACGTCACTCGGCTCCTTCAGCTCGCGCTTCACCCAGTTGGTCGGAGAGACGCCGAGCGCGTACCGGGCCCGTGCGCACGGCGGCGACGCCGCCCTGCCCGCCTGCGTCGCCAAGGTGGCCTCGCGACCGGTCAGGAACGGAGAAGCGCCGCTCGACAGCGCTCCCTAGCGTGGAGGGCATGGACATCAACCTCTCCCAGACCTTCATCACCGTCGACGACCACGAGAAGGCGCTCGGCTTCTACCGCGACGCGCTCGGCCTGGAGGTCCGCAAGGACGTCGGCTTCCAGGACATGCGCTGGGTGACCGTGGGCTCGCCCGCGCAGCCCGACGTGTCGGTCGTCCTCGAATCGCCGCTCGCCGACCCGAGCGCCTCCGAGACCGACCGCCAGGCGGTCGTCGACCTCATGCGCAAGGGGCTGCTGCGCGCGGCGATCTTCGGTACGGACGACTGCGACGCGGCCTTCGAGCGGATCGCCGCCTCGGGCGCCGAGGTCCTCCGCGAGCCGGTGGACCAGCCGTACGGCGTCCGCGAGTGCGCCTTCCTCGACCCGGCGGGCAACCAGATCGTCTTCCAGCAGCCGCTCGCCTGAAGCCCCCGGGATCCGATCCTCCGGTTTCCGATAATCCGCGACGGACCGACCTCCCCTATCCTGGCGCCATGACCGCCTTGACGCCCCGCCGCAGCGAGCCCGACCTCTCCTACCTCCTCGACCACACGAGCCACGTCCTGCGGACGCGCATGGCGGCGGAGCTGGCGGAGATCGGGCTCACGGCGCGGATGCACTGCGTCCTCGTCCACGCCCTGGAGGAGGAGCGGACCCAGGCGCAGCTCGCCGAGATCGGCGACATGGACAAGACGACGATGGTCGTCACCGTCGACGCCCTGGAGAAGGCCGGGCTCGCCGAGCGGCGCCCGTCGAGCACGGACCGGCGGGCGCGGATCATCGCCGTCACCGAGGCGGGCGCGCGGCTCGCCGCGGAGAGCCGGCGGATCGTGGACGGCGTGCACGCGGGCGCCCTCGACTCGCTGCCGGAGGGCGAGCGGGAGGTGCTGGTCCGCGCGCTGGGCCGGCTGGCCGAGGGGCACCTGAAGACGCCCGTCGAGGCGCCGGCGACCGCCCGCCGGGCCCGCCAGAAGAACTGACCCCCCACCCCCACCGTCCTGATCGCCGCCCGCTTCCTCCAGGGCGCCGGCAGCGCGATGTCCTCCGCGGTCAGCCTCGGCATCCTCGTCACGCTCTTCACCGAGCCGCGCGAACGGGCCCGCGCCATCGCCGTGTTCAGCTTCACCGGCGCCGCCGGAGCCTCCCTCGGCCAGGTCCTCGGCGGACTCCTCACCGACGCCCTCTCCTGGAACTGGATCTTCTTCGTCAACCTGCCGATCGGCGCCGCCGCGATCGCCCTCGCCGCCCGCGCCCTCCCCGCCGACCGGGGACTCGGCCTGCGGGCCGGCGCCGACGCGCTCGGCGCCTTCCTGGTCACCGCGGGCCTGATGACCGGCATCTACGCGGTCGTACGCATCGAGGAGTACGGCGCCGGCTCGGCCCACACCCTCGGCCTCGGGGCGCTCGCCCTCGCCCTGCTCGCCGGCTTCCTGGTCCGCCAGCGCACCGCCGCCACCCCGCTGATGCCGCTGCGGATCCTCCGCTCCCGGGCCGTCGCCGGCGCCAACCTCGTCCAGCTGCTCATGGTCGCCGCCCTGTTCTCCTTCCAGGTCCTGGTCGCCCTCTACCTCCAGAAGACCCAGGGGTACGGCGCCACCGCCACCGGCCTCGCGA
Organism: Streptomyces sp. R302; assembly: GCF_012927245.1. Taxonomy (GTDB): domain Bacteria; phylum Actinomycetota; class Actinomycetes; order Streptomycetales; family Streptomycetaceae; genus Streptomyces. The sequence continues at coordinate 59,760 of NZ_JABBGE010000003.1, read as the reverse complement.
TGCTGCCCGCCGCCCTGGCCATCGGCGCCGTCTCGCTCGGCGCGGCCGCCCGGCTCATCACCCGCTTCGGCGAGCGCGCCGTCCTGCTCACCGGCCTCACCCTGCTGACCGGCGTCCTCGGCCTGCTCACCCGGCTCCCGGCGCACGCCTCGTACGCCGTCGACCTGCTCCCCGTGATGCTGCTCGCCGCCGGCTTCGGCCTGGCCCTGCCCGCGCTCACGGCGCTCGGGATGTCCGGCGCCGACGAGGCCGACGCGGGCCTCGCCTCCGGCCTCTTCCACACCACGCAGCAGATCGGCATGGCGCTCGGCGTCGCCGTCCTCACCACCCTGGCCGCCGCCCGCACCGAGGCGCTCGACGCGGCGGGCCGGAGCACCGCCGAGGCCCTGACCGGCGGCTACCGCCTCGCCTTCGCGGTCGGTACGGGCCTCCTGGTCGCCGCCCTCGCGATCGCCGCGGCCGTGCTGCGCACCACCCAGGCGGAGGCCCCGAAGTCCGAGGTGGCCATCGCCGCCTGACGGCGATTCAGGAAGCGCGGCCCTCCACGAGGGCCGTGACGCCGTCCAGGATCCGGGCAAGGCCGAAGCGGAACTCGCCGTCGGGGGCGTCGGGCCGGTCCAGGACCCCCGACTCGACCAGCCGTGCCACCCGCGGGAACGCCTCCGGGTCGACGAGCCGGCGCAGGGTGCGGCTGTACTGGACCATCGCCTCCTCCGGCGCGTACCCGGACGCCTCCACGGCCTCGGCCAGCTCCGCCATCATCAGCGCGTCGTTCTTCACGAAACCGGCCACGAGCAGCGTCACCGAGATCTTGGCGCCCTCGTCGAGGCCGGTCCCGTCCAGCGCGAGCAGCGCCTTCTCCCACCAGGCCACCGCGTGCGGCGTCGCGGGCGGGCCGGAGACCGGGACCCGCAGCAGCCACAGGTTGCGCAGATAGACCTCGCGCATCCCCCAGGCCCAGCGTTCGAGCCGCTCCCGCCAGGGGGCGTCCGGGCCGAACAGCTCGGGCGGGGCGCCCGTCGCCGCCTCCTGCATGAGGACGTACAGCTCCTGCTTGGCGGAGACGTACCGGTAGAGGGACATCGTGGAGACGCCCAGCTCCTTGGCGACCCGCCCCATCGAGACGGCGGCGAGCCCCTCCGCCGAGGCGAGGTCCACGGCCGCGGCGACGATCCGGTCCTGGCTGAGTCCGGGCTTCGGCCCCTTGGTGGGGCGCTCGCGCAGCCCCCAGGCAGCCTCCACGGACGGCAGCAGATACGTACCGCCGCTCTCCCCGGACCCCTTCCGGCCCTCGTCACCCGCCATCCGCGCCGCCTCCTCGCCTCGCTCGCTTGACGCCCATCCTAGTAATGCGTAACCCTTACACAGTAACGCGTAAGGCATACGCAGTACGCCGACGAGCGCAGCAGAAGGGGACACCCATGCCTCCCGCCACCGGAACTCCCGCCATCGAGACCGCCGGCCTCACCAAGACCTACGGCACCGTCCGCGTCCTCGACTCCCTCGACCTCCGCGTCGAGACCGGCACCGTCTTCGCCCTCCTCGGACCCAACGGCGCCGGCAAGACCACCACCGTCCGCCTCCTCACCACCCTCGCCACCCCCGACGCCGGGCACGCGCGCGTGGCCGGCCACGACGTCGTCGCCGAGCGGCGCGCCGTCCGCCGCGCCATCAGCCTCACCGGCCAGTACGCCGCCGTCGACGAGACCCTCACCGGCGCCGAGAACCTCCGCCTCACCGCCCGGCTCTCCGGCCTCTCCCGCAAGGCCGCCGCCCGCCGCGCCGACGAGCTCCTCGAACGCTTCCGGCTCACCGACGCCCGCGACCGGCAGACGAAGACGTACTCCGGAGGCATGCGCCGCCGCCTCGACCTCGCCGCCGGCCTCGTCCGCGACCCCGGCACCACCCGGGTCGTCTTCCTCGACGAGCCCACCACCGGCCTCGACCCCCGCAGCCGCAACGAACTCTGGGACGCCGTCCGCGAGTTGTCGACCCACGGCACCACCGTCTTCCTCACCACCCAGTACCTGGAGGAGGCCGACCGGCTCGCCCACCGCGTCGCCGTCCTCGGCGGCGGCCGCACCCTCGCCGAAGGCACCCCCGAGGAACTCAAGCGGCGGTACGCCGGCCACCGCCTCGACCTCGTCGCCCGCGACCGGGACGCCTACCTCCGGCTCACCCCGCACGCCACCGCCCACACCCCGGAGAGCCTCACCGTCGGCGTCCCCACCGACGGCAGCGCCGCCCACGTCCGCGCCCTGCTCGACGCACTCGACCCGGACCGCACCGACATCGAGCGCTTCACCCTGCACAGCGCGACCCTCGACGACGTCTTCCTCACCCTCACCAGCGCCACGAAGGAGCCGAGCCGTGTCTGACGCGACAGCGACAGCAACCACGACCGCGACCACGACCACGACCACGACCGCGAGCCCGCTCGCCACCGCCACCGCCCTCGTCGGACGCGGCATCCTCCTCAGCCGGCGCAACCTCGACGCCGTCGTCACCGCCCTGGTCATGCCGGTGATGCTGATGCTGGTCTTCGTCTACTTCTTCGGCGGCGCCATCGACACCGGCCACACCCGCTACGTCACCTACGTCGTCCCCGGCGTCATCGTCCTGTGCGCCGGCTTCGGCGCCGCCGCCACCGCCGTCTCCGTCAGCGAGGACATGCGGCGCGGCACCGTCGACCGCCTCCGCACCCTCGACGTCGGCGCCGTCCCCTTCCTCACCGGCCACGTCGTCGCCGCCGTCGCCCGCAACCTCCTGGCCACCGCGCTCGTCCTCGGCGTCGCCTTCCTCATCGGCTTCCGGCCCGACGCCACCCCCGGCGGATGGCTCGCCGCCACCGGCCTGCTGCTCGCCTACATCACCGCCGTGTCCTGGCTGTCCGCCGCCGTCGGCCTCGTCACCAGAACCCCCGAGGCGGCCAACACGGTCACCTTCCTCATGATGTTCCTGCCCTACCCGAGCAGCGCCTTCGTGCCCATCGACACCATGCCCGGCTGGCTGCACGGCTTCGCCGAGCACCAGCCCGTCACCCCGCTCATCGAGTCGATGCGCGGCCTGCTCCTCGACCAGCCGGTCGGCGGCGCGCCGTGGACCGCGCTCGCCTGGTGCGGCGGCCTCCTCGCCCTGGCCGTCGCCGCCTCCGGCGCGCTCTTCCGCCTCCGTACGCGCTGACGGAACGGCGTCAGAAGATGTCCGGCGAGAACGGCCGCAGCGGGGTGCGGAACAGCAGTTCCGCCCTGGCCGCCGCGCCCGGCACCGCCTCCTCGATCCGGCCCAGCAGGGCCAGCCGGACCGGCGACTCGTCGCCGAGGACCAGCCGGGCCAGCTCGGCCACGTCGAGCACGAGATCGGCCGAGGCGGTGGTGGGGGCGCACGACGCGCCCTTCGGCGAGGCGTCCAGTCGATAGCGGCCGCCCGCGAAACCGTCCCCGTCCCGCACGTCGAGGACCAGACCGTCCGTCACCGGGTACGTCCGCTCCTCCAGGACCCGCACCACGTCGAGGACCCGCAGCCACACCATGTCCGTGTGGGACACCGTCCGGGCGGCCCGCGGATCCGGCAGCAGCAGCGGCAGCGGGTCGTCCGGCGGACGGTGGCCCGACCGCACGGTCGCCACCCAGTCCACCGAGCAGACGTACCGCCACAGCGCGTGCTCGGCGGCCGGCGTCGCCGCGATCAGGTCCCGCACGGTCAGCGTGTTCTCCGGCTGCTTGCCGTCGCCCCACTTGTCGTCGCAGCGGTACGACACGTATCCCTCGGGCTCCCCGGCAGCCGAGCGGTAGACCGCGTAGTACGGCTCCGTCCACGGCTCCAGATGTTGCCCGCCGCCGGTGCCCACGTCCCAGTTGCGCGCCGTGCGGCCGGTGACACCGGCCCGGAGACCGGCGAGCCGCCGGTGCAGCCCGGGGCCGATCCGGCGGATCTCCGCCCCGTCGGCGAGATCGATCCGGCCACCGCCCTCCGGGCGTCCGCTGCGCCGCGGATCGAGACCCGCCCGGCGCAGGTCCACGCTCCACTCGGTCGACCAGCTCGCCGGGCCGAAGCCGTACCGGCCGTAGATCGGGTACTCGGCGGCGATCAGCGTCGCGACCGCGTCGCCCCGCTCCCGGGCCGCCGCCAGGTCCCGCGCCATCAGCCGGCTCAGCAGCCCGCGCCGCTTGTGCGTCGGCGCCACCGTCACCTGCGTGACCGCGTCCGCGACGAGCGTGCCGCCGCCGACGGTGCTGAGCTCCTGCCGGAAGGAACGGAAGGTGGCGACCACCCGGCCGCCGTCCACGGCGGCCAGCGTCCGGTCGAGGTCGACATGGGCCAGCCGGTCGGCGACCACCTCGTCGGACACGACCGGCTCGTTCAGGAAACCCGTCCGCAACGCCCTTATCCAGTCGGGGAATTCGGACTCGGTCACCGCGCGCAGTTCGACAGCCATCCCCCGACCCTACGCACGACCGCCCGTTCCGCCACGGGATTTTCTCGCGCCCTCAGGCCAGCAAGTCGTCGACCTGCGCCTCGCCCTCCCGGTAGCGGCGGGCGATCTCCGCCCCGCAGTCGTCGGCGGTCCGCTGGAGCGACTGCCGGCGCTGCGAGATCTGCTGCTCGTACCCGGCGAGCCGCCCCATCGCGGTGTGCAGCTCCTCGTCCGTGCGGGCCGTCAGGTCCGACAGCTCGACCTCCGACAGCATCTCGGCCGCGAGCCGCCGGTACTCCTCCCCGCGCGGCGTCGAGAGCGTCACGTGCCGGGCCGAGGACCGGTGCCGCGACGGCAGGTCCGCGAGGATCTCGGAGAGCCGGTCGAGCACCGGCGCCTCCGGATCGGTCCGGCGCGCCAGCTCCGCCCGCAGGATGTCGATCCGGCCCTGCAGCATCCGGCGCACGTAGCTGAGATCGGCCTCGTCGCTCTGCGCGTCCCGGCGCAGCGCCCGCAGCTCGGCGAGGCGCAGCCCGCCGAGCTCGTGCCCCGGCCGGCCGGACGGCGCCGGCTCACCGGTCCGCTGCACGGGCGGCCGCACGACCGGACCGCCGGGCGCCGGGCCGCCGGGCACCGGGCCCGCGGAGCGGATCAGCGGTACGGGGCCGGACGGCGTCGGCCCCGTGCTGGATGCACTCATGAGAATCGTCCCCTCGACCGGTGCGCAGCCGCACCGCCTCCTGGCATGGTGCCACTCCCGCACGCGCGCGTGCAGGCGCTCTGCACCCGTTCGGCCCCCAGAAATCCCCGATCGGTAGGTTGGGGCCATGCGAGCTGTGGTGCAGAGGGTCGACGGCGCGAAGGTCGTCGTCGCAGGGGAGACGGTCGGCGAGATCACCGGCGAGGGGCTGTGCGTCCTGGTGGGGGTCACCCACGACGACACCCCCGAGAAGGCCGCCCAATTGGCGAGAAAGCTCTGGTCCGTCCGGGTACTGGAGGACGAGAAGTCCTGCTCCGACGTGGCGGCGCCGCTCCTGGTGATCTCCCAGTTCACGCTCTACGGCGACGCCCGCAAGGGCCGCCGCCCCACCTGGAACGCCGCCGCCCCCGGCCCCGTCGCCGAACCCCTCGTCGACGAGGTCGTCGCCCAGCTGCGGAAGCTGGGCGCGCACGTGGAGACGGGCCGCTTCGGAGCCGACATGCGCGTCAGCCTCACGAACCACGGCCCGTTCACGGTCATCGTCGAAGTCTGACGACTGACGCCTACGGCTCGACGACGGTCTCCTGCGCGGCGGCCGTCGTCCCCGCCACCAGCGGCGCGTCCACCGGCACGTTCCGCTTCACCAGGGCCAGCGCGATCGGCCCCAGCTCGTGGTGGCGGACGGCCGTCGTCACGAAGCCGAGCTGGCGCCCGTCCGGCCCGTCGGCCGCGAGCCGCAACGGCGTACCGTGCCCCGGCAGGCTCACCTCGCTGCCGTCCAGATGGAGGAAGACCAGGCGGCGCGGCGGCTTCCCCAGGTTCTGCACCCGGGCGACCGTCTCCTGCCCCCGGTAACAGCCCTTCTGCAGGTGCACGGCCGTGCCGATGAGCCCGACCTCGTGCGGGATGGTCCGGTGGTCGGTCTCGAAGCCGAGCCGCGGCCGGTGCCCCTCCACGCGCAGCGCCTCGTACGCGAGGACACCGGCGGCCGGCCCGTGCGCGGCGGCGAAGGCCTCCAGCTCCCCGCGCGGCAGGAAGAGATCGCGCCCGTACGCCGTCTCCCGTACGACCACGCCCTCCGGCGCGTCCGCGGTCGACCCGGCCGGCAGGTGCACGACGGCGAACCCGTCCGTCCGGTCGGCGACCTCCACCCGGTAGAAGAACTTCATCGACTCCAGGTAGGCGACCAGCTCGCCCTGCGTCCCCGGCTCGACGTGCGCCCACACCGTCTCGCCGTCGTCGACGAGGGAGAGGGCGTGCTCGATGTGCCCGTTGGCGGAGAGGATCAGCGCCTCCGTGGCCTGGCCGGCCGGAAGGTCGCTGACGTGCTGGGTGAGCAGCAGATGCAGCCAGCTCAGCCGGTCGTCGCCGGTGACGGTGACGACCCCCCGGTGCGAGAGGTCGACGAAACCCGCCCCGTCGGCGAGGGAGCGCTGCTCACGGAACAGGTCGCCGTAGTGCGCGGCGACGCCTTCGTCACGGCCTTCGGCGGGAACGGCGCCGGGCAGGGACAGCAAAGGGCTCTTCATGAGAAAAGCCTACGACTCCGCGGCGGAAGCCTTCCGCGCGCAGTCCGCACACAGCCCGAAGATCGCGAAGTGCTTCATGTCGGTCTCGAACCCGAAGGTCTCGCGCAACTTCCCGGTGAACTCGGCGGCCACCTCGACATCCGCCTCGATCACACCCGAACAGTCCCGGCACACGAGATGCAGATGATGGTGCCGGTCCGCGAGGTGATAGGTCGGAGCCCCGTGCCCCAGATGCGCGTGGCTGACCAGCCCGAGCTCCTCCAGGAGATCCAGGGTCCGGTACACGGTGGAGATGTTCACCCCGGAGGCGGTCTTCCGCACCTCGACGAGGATGTCGTCCGGCGTGGCGTGCTCCAGCACGTCCACCGCCTCCAGGACAAGCTGCCGCTGCGGCGTCAGCCGGTAGCCGCGCTGCCGCAGGTCGCTCTTCCAGTCGGTGCTCACCACGCCCCCCAGTGTAGGAGGGCGCGGCGGGCCACCGGGGGTCCCGCGGGGGCCTACTTGAAGAAGGCGATGCCGTCGTCGGGCATGTCGGGGAGGTTGCGCGCCATCTCGGCGACCTCCTCGGGGGTGACGACCTTCTTCAGGTGGGCGGACATGTAGGGGCGGAGCGGGACCTCGGGGGTCGCCTTCTCGCCGACCCACATGAGGTCGCTCTTCACGTAGCCGTAGAGGCGCTTGCCACCGCTGTACGGGCCGGAGGCGGCGGTGCGGGCCACCGCGTCGGTCGCCAGGTCGATCTGCGGCTTCTGGTCGGCGAGCTCGCCGTACCAGATCTCTACGACGCCGTCGTCGCGGACCATCACGACCTCGACCTTGCGGTCCTTGTCGATCCGCCAGAAGCCGCTCTCGCTCTCCAGCGGGCGGACCTTGTTGCCCTCGGCGTCGAGGACCCAGGAGTGCGAGTGGTACTCCAGGAAGTCCCGGCCGTCGTGGCTGAAGGTCACGGACTGGCCGAAGTTGCACTTCTCGGCGCCGGGGAAGTCGGACACGCCGGCGCCCTCCCAGGTCCCGAGGAGGAACGCGAGCGGGACGAGGTCCGGGTTGAGGTCGGACGGGATCTGGATCATGAGCGACTCAGACGATCTGTGAAGGGGGCCGGTGAGAGGGGAGGGACCGAAGGGTCAGCGCTGACCCTGGTACAGCTTCTTCACGGCCAGCCCGGTGAAGGCGAGCACGCCGACGGCGACCAGGACCAGCAGGGTCTCGAAGAAAACGATCACGGGGTGCTCCTCGGCTGAGCGGTGAAGGCGGAACGGACCGGACCCCAGCTTAGTGGGCGGGGGCCCGGCCTACGCGGTGAGGTGGGTCTCTGCGGGCCGTCAGCCGAGCAGCTGCGCCTGGAGCGTGACCGTCTGGTGGAACGGCACGGTGAGCGTGCCGCCCTTACGGGTCTGCGTGACCACCCCGACGGTGTCACCGGCCTGGATGAGGGTCCACCGGGTCTGCGTGGGGCCGTACGGCTCCTTCTCCTTGTACGAGTAGAAGGAGACGTCCGGCACGTCGATGCCCTGGTGGAACGTGTCGAGCTCCGCCGCCTCCACCCCGACGGGCAGCCGCTCGCCCCGGAAGAACCCGCCGACGATCTCGTCCTTGTACGCCTCCGAGAACGCCACCGACGAGAACCGCAGCAGGTGGATCCGGGTCGTCGAACCGTCCGGCATGGTCCAGCCGCGCGCGGCGACGTGCCGGAGCGCCGAGTCGGTGACGAACGCCTTCAGCTCGGGCCGGTCCTCCGGCTTCAGCTCGGCCAAGTAGGCGTCGAGCCCGACCCAGCCGCCGGTCAGCTTCCGGTCGACCGTCGCGCCGGCCGGCGCGGGCAGCAGCAGTTTCCGCAGGTCGGCGTGGTGGACCTCGGCCTCGTTGCCGTCGCTGAAGGGGCGCGGGGCGCCGGCGGGCAGCGCGGGAAGCGCGAGCTTCGGGTACTCCCAGCGGCCGTCGGACTCGGTCGCGAGGCCCGGCACGTCGGTCCGCTCCATGGCGGTGATGCCCATGGCCGCGCCGGCCCCGACGCCTCCGCAGACGAGCAGCGCGGCGGTCCACCGGACGATGCCCCGGAGCAGCGGACGCCGGGACTTCTTCGGGGCGGGGGCGGACGCGGCTGCTACGGACGCGGCCTCGGTGGGGACCTCGGGCGCGGCCTCGGTCGGGGGCGTCGGCGCCTCGGGGCGGGTCTCGGTCCGGATCTGCTCGGTCATACGTACTCCCCCGGGGATGCGATGTGGTCCAGCTGCTGCGCCATCAGCTTCGCCACGCGCGCCTTGTCGAACGGCTTGACGCCCGCCGCCGTCATGGTGACGGAGACCTCGGAGTCGTACCCGAGGCAGATCATCTCCTCCAGCGCCAGCTCCCGCTCCTCCTTGTCGAGCGAGTCGTCCGCCGGCGCCATGTAGCAGACGGCGTTCTTGTGGCCCTTCACCTGCGGCCCCTTCGGGAACTTCAGGAAGTCGAGGACCTCCTTGCGGAGCCGGTAGCTGTTCTTGATCCGCTTCTTGTCCTTGACCTGCTCGACCCTGAAGTTGACGATCACGCCGTGCGCCGGGTCGGCGAAGGAGCGGACGCCGATGCCCTGGATGCCGAGCTTGTCGACCTCCTTCTCGAAGGCGCGGCGCTTCTTCCCGGACAGGCCCTTGCCGGCCTGCTTCACCAGCGCCACGGCCTCGGCGGCGCCGAGCTCGCCGTCGTTCCCGTACAGCCCCATGTCGGGGCCGAAGACGTACCCCTCCGGCAGCGGCAGCAGCAGCCGGCTCAGCGCGGTGTCCGTCCGGCCGCGGAACGGCCCGGCGGCCGGGTCCTTGGTCTGCGCGCCCTTCGCGGGGTGCTCCCACAGCCGGGTCGGCGCCGTGCGGTCGGCGGAGTCGATCGTGAGGGCGGTGTACGTGACGCCTCCGCCGATCAGGCCGAGGACGACCACGGAGGGCAGCACGACGCGCAGCAGCACCCGCCCGACGCCTCGCTTCCGGGCCTTCGGGGCCGGCGCCCCGGCCTCCGCCACCGTCGCCGGGGCGTCCTGCGTCACGGGTTCGGTCATGTCGTTCCGGTCCTCACTCACAGGCGCGCCAGCTGTCGCTCGGCCAGCGAACGGATGTCCTTCTCGGCGATCTTCTTCGTGTCGGACATGAAGATCTCCACCGCGATGTCGCCGCGGTAGAAGTAGGCGCGCGCCTCGTAGCAGTCGAGGTAGCCGGCCTTCCGCTCGACGGGGAAGACGTAGTAGCGGCCGTTGGTCGAGCCCTTGAGCTCCTCGCCCTCGCTCTCGGCGTACTCCTCGTCGGGCATGTAGCTCTGCTGGTCCTCGATGTGGTCCTGCGCGCCGAGGCCCGCGCCGGAGCGGTACTGGACGAGCCGGACCTCGACGTAGCGGTGCTCGCCGGTCTTCCAGTACCGGGCGGCGATCCGCCGCTGCTCCAGCTCCAGCTGGTAGCTGAAGGCCTTGGCGGGCTTGGTGAAGGCGGAGGCGAACACCTCCGGCGACATCCAGCCGTCGTCGTCCCCGGCGAACTCGTCGTCCTTCGCCCCGGCGGGCTTCGGCACAAGCAGCTTCCGCAGGTCGCCCTGGGCCTTGGCCTGGCGGTCCTCCGAGGCGGGCAGCGGCTTCGCCTTCTGCCCCTTCGGGAGCGGCTTCGGGTAGGCGAGCGCCGGCTGGTTCAGCGGCGGGAGCGCGGTCGGCTCGCGCTCGGCCTGAATGCCGTAGCCGACGGCGGTGCCGCCGACGAGGCCGATGACGGCGGCGACGGCGATCAGCGCGAGCGTACGGCCGACCCGGCGGCGGCGCGGAGCCGACCGGGCGGGATGTTCCGCGCCGGGTTCCGGCGCAGGCACCGGGGTGTTCTGAGCGGGTTCGACCGCTTCCGTGGCTTCCAAGACAGTCCCCCCACGAGACTAGAAGGGCGGATTCCGTTATCCGCGCATCCACCTGACCCGTGGGGTGCGCATGAAGTTGCACTGCATCGCATTACAGTTCGGTATATGGCGAAGAAGCTCGTGATCAAGGTGACCGCCGGGGTCGACGCCCCCGAACGCTGCTCCCAGGCCTTCACCGTGGCGGCCGTCGCCGTCGCGAGCGGCGTCGAGGTGTCGCTCTGGCTGACCGGTGAGTCCTCGTGGTTCGCCCTCCCGGGCAAGGCGGCCGAGTTCGAGCTGCCGCACGCGGCGCCGCTGCCGGACCTCGTCGACTCGATCCTGGCGGCCGGCCGGATCACCCTGTGCACCCAGTGCGCGGCCCGCCGCGAGATCACCGAGAAGGACGTCCTGGACGGCGTCCGCATCGCCGGCGCCCAGGTCTTCGTCCAGGAGTCCCTGGCCGACGACACGCAGGCCCTCGTCTACTGACCCTGCCGCCGATCTCCCGTACCGGTTCCGGGCGAGGCGGCGGCCCCGCGAAGCCGCCCGACCGCCCCGCGTACCCGCCGGACGGCGTGCCGATGCCCCAGCCGGTACGCAGTCTCCGCACGCTGCTGGTGGTCCTGGCCCTGGTCCGCCCCGACCAGCCGGAGTCCCGCGCCTGGTTCGGCCGACGCCCCGCGCCCGCCGCTCCCGCTACTCCCGGCGCTTCTTCCCGTCGAGCTCGTCCCACCACTCGTCCGACTTCGGGTCGCCGGACGGGTCGTCCCACCACCGGTCCTCGGGCCCCCGCCGGTTCGCCACCATCGCGGCGATGGGTGGGATGACCATGGCGACGACGCACATCCCGATGGCGACGGGCATGGAGAACAACCGCACGACGGCCCAGGCGCCCACGAAAAGCACCAGGCAGGCACCCATCATCCAGAAGTAGACGCGCCGACGCCGTGCGTACACACCTTCAGCCTACGACCGCGCCCCCGGACACGAGAAGAAGCCGAAGGGCCGTGCCTCAAGTCCTGGAATAGGCGTCCAACCCCCCAGGAGGCACGGCCCTCCGGCCGTTCTGGTGCCGCTCGCGCGGCCGTCCGGACTAGACCGCGATGGCCACGTCCGTCAGGCTGCCCGTCTCCGTGACGACGACCTTGCGGTCGGCCTGGGCGCCGGGGACGAGGGCGCGGAGGGTCCACTCGCCGGTGGCCGCGTAGAAGCGGAACTGGCCGGTGGCGGAGGTGGGGACCTCGGCCGTGAACTCGCCGTTGGTGTCCAGGAGGCGGACGTAACCGGTGACGGGCTCGCCGTCCTTGGTCACCTGGCCCTGGATGGCCGTCTCACCCGGCTTGAGGGTGCTGACGTCGGGGCCACCGATCGGTGCTCCACACATGTTCTCTGTCCTGTCCTAGAGGGGAGGGAAGGTCGCGCGACCCGGTCTTACTTGTTGGCGCCGAGCTCGATCGGCACGCCGACGAGGGAGCCGTACTCGGTCCAGGAGCCGTCGTAGTTCTTGACGTTCGGGACCTCGAGGAGCTCGTGCAGGACGAACCAGGTGAGGGCGGAACGCTCGCCGATGCGGCAGTAGGCGACGGTGTCCTTCGCCAGGTCGACCTGCTCGGCCTCGTAGAGGGCCTTCAGGTCATCGTCGGACTTGAAGGTGCCGTCGTCGTTGGCGTTCTTCGACCAGGGGATGTTGCGGGCGGACGGGACGTGGCCCGGGCGCTGCGACTGCTCCTGCGGGAGGTGGGCCGGGGCGAGCAGCTTGCCGGAGAACTCGTCGGGCGAGCGGACGTCGACCAGGTTCTGGGTGCCGATGGCGGCCACGACGTCGTCGCGGAAGGCGCGGATCGAGACGTCCTGGGCCTGGGCCTTGTAGTCGGTGGCCGGGCGGGCCGGGACCTCGGAGCCGTCGACCAGGTCGCGGGAGTCGAGCTCCCACTTCTTGCGGCCGCCGTCGAGGAGCTTGACGTCCTGGTGGCCGTACAGCTTGAAGTACCAGTAGGCGTAGGAGGCGAACCAGTTGTTGTTGCCGCCGTAGAGGACGACCGTGGTGTCGTTGCCGATGCCCTTGGCCGAGAGGAGCTTCTCGAAGCCCTCCTGGTCGATGAAGTCACGGCGGACCGGGTCCTGGAGGTCCTTGGTCCAGTCGATCCGGATGGCGTTGCGGATGTGGTTCTTGTCGTAGGCGGCGGTGTCCTCGTCGACCTCGACGATCGCGACGGCCGGGTTGTCGAGGTTGGCCTCGACCCAGTCGGCGTCGACCAGTACGTCGCTGCGAGCCATGTCTGTTCTCCTCCGGGGCAGTGTGCGGCGGGGTGGTGCGGGGGTGGTGCTGCATGTGCGGGTACGCGTCGGGGCTGCGCCCGACGGCGTCGTGCTGCGCGGTGCGGCCTCGACCTCGGGGTCGGCGGGCCGTGGGGAATACGGGCGCGGAGCGCGTCCCGCTCAGACGGAGCGACAGAGCATGGCGGCGATGCGGCACAGGTCTACTGCCCGCCGCTTCGTGAGTTCCGCCTGTCGCTTCATGCCGTCGATCGTAGGGACGGACGGGCGACCGTGTCACCGGCGTGTCGTATCGTGAGACGCGAACGTCCGGAGAGTGAGATCCGAGAGGGGTCGGCCGGGGTGCGGGGAGCCGGTGGACTGCCCTCCTGCCCTGCGCTTCTGCGGATCGGACGGGGGCGTCTCAGTATGTGAAAATCTGTCGGCGCGGGCCCCCGGGAGGGACCTTCCGCCGCGCTCAGCCCGCTATCGCGACGTCCCGGCCGTTCACCGTCACCGCGAGGCCCTCGGGGCGCGGTTCCACCTTCGCGACGCGCATGCCGGCGACGCGGCCGATCGGACGCTCGAAGTCGGTGCGCTCGCGGACCAGGTCCTCCAGGAGCGGGATGCCCCCTCCGGGCACCTCGTCGGCGCGGACCTTGACGGTGTCGCCGCCCACCAGCGTGACGGAGGAGACGACGGTCTTGGTCACCTTGCGGCCCAGGATCTCGACGCTGCCCGTCACCTTCACCTTGCCGGGGCCGCCGTACTCCATGGCCGTCGCCCGCTCCGAGGCCTCGACCAGGTCCGCGTACGAGATGAGCGCGGTGCCGGTCGCCTCGCCGGCCCGGAAGCCGCTCCAGTCGCCGGTCACCGTCACGTCCCGCAGGTCGAAGGTGATCTCGTCGATCCGGACGGACTTGTCGCCCGCCTGGGTGTGGGCGCCCCGCGCGACCACCTCGACCTCGCCGAAGCGCTTGTCGGCGGCCTGGGTGAGGAAGGGGAAGCCCTTGATGTCGACCTCGACCGAATCGGTCCTGCCGCCGGCGAGCGAGGCGCGGCCCGCGATCTCCGACTCGGCCCAGGCGGCGGCGAGCCGGTCGCCGCCCACCAGGATTCCGCCCAGCACGACGGCCACGACCAGCAGGATCCGCAGTGCTCGCATGGCTTTCTCTTCCCCCGTCGACGGTTCGTCAGTGTGCCGGTGACGCGTGCCGGCCCCCCGACACGAAGATCGACGTGTCGGGGGGCCGGACGGTTCCCGGGCGCCCCGGGCGGGCCGTGCGTCGGTCAGACCAGGGCGCGGCCGAGAAGGTACACGGCGGGTGCGGCGGCCGTCAGCGGCAGGGCCACCCCCGCGGTCATGTGCACGAAGCGGGACGGGTAGTCGTAGCTGGCCGCCCGCAGGCCGACGAGGGCGCAGACGCCGGTGGCGAGGCCGAGGAGCGCCCCGGAGGCGCCCATGCCGTTCAGGGTCCCGGCGACGATGCCGGCACCTGCGCCGGCGAGGAGCGAGACGACGAGCGAGACCGGGCCGGGCAGCGGGAGCGCGCGGGCCAGGACCGTCGCGCCGACCGCGGCCGCGCCGGCGCTCACCGCGTCCGGTTCGGCGCCGAGGTGCCCGGCGGCGAGGACGGTCAGCGCCGCCGAGGTGACGGTGGCCATGAGGCCGTACATCCGCTCGTCGGGTTCGGCGTGGCTGCGCAGCTGGAGGACCAGGCAGAGCAGCACCCAGACGCCGAGGGTGCCGAGGAGGGCGGGGGCCGTGTGCTCGCGGCCGGTGGCGAGCAGTGCGGCGTCGGCGACGAGCCCGCCGAGGAAGGCGAGCGCGATGCCCTGCCGGGCCGGCCACATGCCGTTGAGCCGGAACCAGCCGGCGGCGGTCAGCCCCTGGAGCGCGACCAGCGGCAGCAGGAGCCCGTACGTGCCGAGCGCGGCGCCGCCGGCGAGCAGCAGCCCGAGGACGGCGGTCAGCGCGGCGGGCCGCATCCCGGGCTCGATGATCGGCGACCGGCCCTCGGCCCGCGCGCGCTGCGCGTCGGTGATCCGGGTGTTCCCGGAGGTGGTGGGCGAGGAGTACGCGGGCGCCCCGGCCTCCTGGACCTCGGGAGCCGGGACGTACGGCTCCGGCTGGGCGTACGACTGCTCGGGCGCGTACGCCTCGGGCTGCGGGTACGCCTCGGGCTGCTGGTACGCCTGGGGCTGCGCGTACGCCTCCGGCTGGGGCGCGTACTGCTGCTGGGGCTGGGACTGGGCGTACGCCTGCTGGGGCTGGGCGTACTGCTGCGGGGGCTGCGGGTACGCGTACGGCTGCCGGTCCTGCGCCTGCGCGTCCTGGTACCCGTACGCCGTGTCCTCGGGGCGGACCGCCGGCTGGTACGTGGTGTCCCAGGTCTGGCCCTCCCAGGTCTGGGTGACCGAGGGGTCGTACGCGTTCGGGTCGTGCGGTGTGCCGCCATACCGCTGGTCGTTGCTCATGCTGTGGGGTTCACCCTCCTGCGAACGGGGGGAGCACCTCGACCGTGCCGCCCTCGGCAAGCCGTACCGTCTCATGGCTCCGGGTGCCGACCGGGTCGCCGTCGACGAGGAACGAGCACCGCTGGAGGACCCGGACGAGCTCGCCCGGGTGGTCCGCGCGGGCGGCGTCCAGGGCCTCGGCGAGGGTCTCGGCGGTGTACGGCTCCTCGGCGACCCCTGCGGCGGCCTTGGCCGCGGCCCAGTAGCGGATGGTTCCCGCTGCCATAGCGGCGCTCCCTTCGTTCGTGTGCGCGCCGCTCCCCATGATGGGCTATCGGCGGACGAGCCAGGCGCCGAGCCGGTCGAGGAGCTCCTCGCCGGCCGCGTTCTCGGCGTGGCCCATGCCCGGCTCCAGCCACAGTTCGACCGGGGCGCCGCCGGGGGCGGCCGCGGCGAGCATCCGCGGGTGGTCGAGCGGGAAGTAGGGGTCCCGGTCGCCGTGGACGAGGAGCAGCGGGGCGGGGGCGATCAGGGGGACGGCCTCGAAGGGCGGCAGCGGGACGGGGTCCCAGGGGCGGGCGTCGACGCGGGTGCGGAGCCCGTACCGGCCGACGAGCCGGCCGACCGGGCGGGTGACCATCCAGTGGAGGCGGCGCATCGGGGCCGTACCCCGGTAGTACCAGCGGGCGGGGGCGGAGACGGCGGCGACCGCGTCGGGCCCGGCGGCGGTGGAGCGGTCGAGGGCGGCCTGGCGGAGGACGACGGAGCCGCCCATGGAGAAGCCGACGGTCGCCACGCGCGCGTGGCCGAGGTCGCGGGCCCAGCGGACGGCGGCGGCGAGGTCGAGGACCTCGCGGTCGCCGAGGGTGGAGAGGCCGCCGGAGCGGCCGTGGCCGCGGAAGGAGAAGGTGACGACGGCCGCCGCGTGCCGGCCGAGGGCCTCGGCGGCGCGCCGGACGGCGGGGCGGTCGGCCGCGCCGGTGAAACCGTGCGCGACGACGACGGCGGTGTCGGAGACCGCGGTGTCGGAGACACTGGCCGGGAAGGGTTCGTAAACCGCCTCGATCCGGACACCGTCGTCGGTGCGCAAGATTGCGCGGCGAGGTCCGGAAGTGAGCGAGGAAACATCCGCCATGTGAAATCGACCCTCTACCTCGGAACTCATGTGGGCTATTCTCCTAGGCAGGGATCCGGGCGACGCCGCCACCGGGTCCTTTTGCGTTTTCCGGCCGTTGTTACGGACGGATGAACAAAAGCTCTCGGGGCGCGGGAGCAGCACGTGAGACCGCAGTACCGGCAGTACCGGCAGTACCGCAGATGTCCTCGCAGGGACCGAGGAGGAACCGACGTCATGGACGAGCGTACGAAGCACGACCGACCGACGAGCCGGCCGACCCTGGCAGGGGGAGAGGCCCGATGAGTTCTCTGCTGCTCCTCACGAACGCCCTCCAGCCGTCGACCGAGGTGCTGCCCGCACTCGGCCTGCTGCTGCACAACGTACGGGTGGCCCCCGCCGAGGGCCCGGCGCTCGTGGACACCCCCGGCGCCGACGTGATCCTCGTCGACGGGCGGCGCGATCTGCCGCAGGTCCGTTCGCTCTGCCAGCTGCTGCGCTCCACCGGCCCCGGCTGCCCGCTGGTCCTGGTGGTCACGGAGGGCGGCCTGGCGGCGGTCACGGCCGACTGGGGCATCGACGACGTGCTGCTCGACACGGCGGGTCCCGCCGAGGTCGAGGCGCGGCTGCGGCTCGCGCTCGGCCGTCAGCAGATCGTCGCGGACGACTCCCCGATGGAGATCCGCAACGGCGACCTGTCGGTGGACGAGGCCACGTACAGCGCGAAGCTGAAGGGCCGGGTCCTGGACCTCACCTTCAAGGAGTTCGAGCTGCTGAAGTACCTGGCGCAGCACCCGGGCCGGGTGTTCACGCGGGCGCAGCTGCTGCAGGAGGTGTGGGGGTACGACTACTTCGGCGGCACCCGTACGGTCGACGTCCACGTGCGGCGGCTGCGCGCGAAGCTCGGCCCCGAGCACGAGTCGCTGATCGGCACGGTCCGCAATGTGGGATACCGCTTCGTGACGCCGGAGAAGGTGGAGCGGGCCGCCGAGGAGGCGCGCGCCAAGGAGGCGAAGGGCGGGGCGGGGGCCGCGGGCCGGGAATCCGGCGGGACGAAGCGGTCGGAACCGGGGCAGGGCGCCCGGGATGAGGCCCGTACCGGGGCTCGTACGGAGGCCGGCGCGGAGGCCGGAGTCAAGGGCGCCACGATCGACACCACTCGTTAGAGGGACGGTAACGTGGCGTACGCCACAACGCGACCTGCCGGTAGGTAGGTCACCCCGCGTAGACTTCCGCGCGTGGCCAAGGTGACGCGGGATGACGTAGCGCGACTGGCGGGTACTTCGACCGCGGTCGTGAGCTACGTCATCAACAACGGACCCCGGCCGGTCGCCCCGGCCACGCGCGAGCGTGTCCTCGCCGCCATCAAGGAGCTGGGCTACCGGCCCGACCGGGTGGCCCAGGCGATGGCGTCGCGCCGCACCGACCTCATAGGCATGATCGTCCCGGACGCGCGCCAGCCCTTCTTCGCGGAGATGGCGCACGCGGTCGAGCAGGCCGCCGCCGAGCGCGGAAAAATGGTCCTGGTCGGCAACTCCGACTACCGCACCGAGCGCGAGATCCACTACCTGCGGGCCTTCCTCGGCATGCGGGTCTCCGGGCTCATCCTCGTCAGCCAGGGCATGAGCGAGCAGGCCGCGAGCGAGATCGAGGCCTGGGACGCGCGCGTGGTGCTGCTGCACGAGCGGCCCGAGGCGATCGACGACGTCGCCGTCGTCACCGACGACATCGGCGGCGCGCAGCTCGCCACCCGGCACCTCCTGGAGCACGGCCACCCGTACGTGGCGTGCCTCGGCGGCGTCCCCAACACCCCGGCCGTCGGCGACCCGGTCGCCGACCACGTCGAGGGCTGGCGGCGCGCCATGCGGGAGGCCGGCCGCGAGACCGAGGGCCGGCTCTTCGAGGCCCCGTACAACCGTTACGACGCCTACCAGGTGGCCCTGAAGCTCCTCGCGGGACCGGACCGCCCGCCGGCCATCTTCTGCTCCACCGACGACCAGGCCTTCGGCGTGCTGCGCGCCGCCCGCGAGCTCCGCATCGACGTGCCGGCCGAGCTGGCGGTGGCGGGCTTCGACGACGTGAAGGAGGCGGCGCTCACCGATCCGCCGCTGACCACCGTCTTCTCCGACCGCCCGGCCATGGCCCGCGCCGCGGTCGACCTCGTCCTCGACGACTCCGTCCGCGTCAACGGCTCCCGCCGCGACCGCGTCAAGCAGTTCCCCTCGGCCCTGGTGGTCCGCCGCTCCTGCGGCTGCCACTGACACCACCCCAGGACCACCCGGCTTTATTTCGGGCATACAGGGTTCTGTCGGGCTTCTCAGCCGGTCCTCAGACGGCTCTCATCTCGCGGGCCGAGAGTCATTGCCATGACGGACCACACGCAGCCCCAGCAGCCGTACCACCCGCCGCGCCCCCCGTATGAGCCGACGCGGCCGATCACCACCGAGCCGGGCACCACCGTGTGGCCGTCCGGGTCCGGCGGCGGCCCCACCCCTCCCCCGGCCGGGCCCGCGTACGCGGCGGCCGGCCCGGTGCCCGCCGGCGCCCCCGTCTCCCGGCGGCGCGCCAAGCGCGGCGTCGGCCTGATGGCGGCCGTGGCGATCGCCGCGGCGGCGATCGGCGGCGGCACCGCCACCCTCGTCCAGCAGCTCACCGCGCAGGACGCGCCCGTCACCGCCTCCTCCCCCGTGGTGAGCGGCACCAACGTCTCGGCGGACAGCACCGGCACGGTCGCCGGGGTCGCCGAGGCCGTCTCCCCCTCCATCGTGGAGATCTCCGCGAGCTCCGCCTCCGGCAGGTCGACCGGCTCCGGCGTGATCATCACCGGCGACGGCGAGATCGTCACCAACAACCACGTGATCTCCGGCGCCTCCGAGATCACCGTGCGCACCAGCGACGGCAAGACGTACGCGGCCGAGGTCGTCGGCAAGGACCCCGACAAGGACCTCGCCCTCATCAAGCTCAAGGGCGCGTCCGGCCTGAAGGCCGCCACCCTCGGCGACTTGTCCAAGGTGAAGGTCGGCGAGGAGGTCGTCGCCATCGGCTCCCCCGAGGGCCTCACCGGCACCGTCACCAGCGGCATCGTCTCCGCCCTCGACCGCGACGTCACGGTGGCGAAGGACTCCGAGGGCGCCGACGGCGACCAGGGCCAGGGCCGGCAGCGGTGGGACCCGCGACAGGGCTGGCCGTTCGAGTTCGGCGGACAGCAGTTCAACGGCGACACCGGCTCCTCGAAGACCACCTACAAGGCGCTCCAGACCGACGCCTCCCTCAACCCCGGGAATTCCGGCGGCGCGCTGATCAATATGAACGGCGAGATCATCGGGATCAATTCGGCCATGTATTCGCCCAGTTCTTCGAGCGGTTCCACCGCCGGCAGCGTCGGCCTCGGATTCGCCATCCCGGTGAACACCCTGAAGGCCGACCTCGACGCCCTCCGCTCCGGCGGCGGCCAGAGCTGAACGCGTGGGACGCTGAACCCATGAGCAGCGGGCAGCCGAACGAAACCGAACGCATCCTCATCGTCGACGACGAACCCGCCGTGCGGGAGGCCCTGCGCCGCTCCCTCGCCTTCGAGGGGTACGCGACGCGGGAGGCCGTCGACGGGGTCGACGCGCTCGCCGCCATGGAGCCGTACGCCCCCGATCTCGTCGTCCTCGACGTGCAGATGCCCCGCATGGACGGGCTGACGGCGGCCCGCCGGATCCGGGCCGCCGGCTCGACCGTGCCGATCCTCATGCTGACCGCCCGCGACACCGTCGGCGACCGCGTCACCGGCCTCGACGCCGGCGCCGACGACTACCTCGTGAAGCCCTTCGAGCTCGACGAGCTCTTCGCCCGCATCCGCGCCCTGCTGCGCCGCAGCTCGTACGCCGCCCCGGCCGGGCCCGCCGCCGAGCCGGAGGACGTCCTGTCCTTCGAGGACCTGCGGATGGACCTGGCGACCCGCGAGGTCACCCGCGGCGGCCGGCCCGTCGAACTGACCCGCACCGAGTACACCCTCCTGGAGATGTTCCTGGCCCACCCCCGCCAGGTCCTCACCCGCGAGCAGATCCTCAAGGCCGTCTGGGGCTTCGACTTCGAACCCAGCTCCAACTCCCTGGACGTGTACGTGATGTACCTGCGGCGCAAGACGGAGGCGGGCGGCGAACCGCGCCTCGTCCACACCGTGCGCGGCGTCGGATACGTACTCCGCACCGGAGGCGGCGGCGAGTGACCCGGCCCCGCACCCCCCTGGCCTGGTTCCGGTCCCGGCCGCTCCGCTCGCGCCTCGCCCTGCTCACCGCCTTCGCCGTGGCCGTCGCCGTCGCCGCCGTCTCCGCGGCCTGCTGGTTCGTCACCCGGGCGCAGCTGGAGGGCGAGATGGACTCGGCGCTGCGGAACACGCGGCTCGATCCGGGGGCGGTCCAGCAGCTCCTCGCGCTGTGCCGGCGCGGCGAGGAGCTGCCGCCGGTCGGCGGGTACACCATCCAGCTCGTCGACGCGTCCGGCGGTGTCTGCACGTCCGGCAAGGCGGCCATCCCGGCCGGACCGAGCGACCTGGCGGTGGCCCGCGGCACGCTCACGGACGTCCTGCACACGGTGAAGGACGCCGACGGACGCGAGATGCGCGTCTACACCTACCCCCGGCCCGGGCCCACCGCGCTCGCGGTGTCGGTGGCGCGCCCGCTCGCCGAGATCGACAACTCGCTCTCCACGCTGGGCTGGGTGCTGCTCATGGTCTCCGGCATCGGCGTCGTGGGCGCGGGCGCGGCCGGCCTGTGGGTGGCGAGGACCGGCCTGGAGCCGGTGAACCGGCTGACGGGGGCGGTGGAGCACGTGGCGGCGACGGAGGACCTGACGGTACGGATCCCGGCCGACGGCGAGGACGAGATCGCCCGCCTGTCGCGCGCCTTCAACCAGATGACGGCGGCGCTCGCCAGCTCACGGGACCGGCAGGCCCGCCTCATCGCCGACGCCGGCCACGAACTCCGCACCCCCCTCACCTCGCTCCGCACCAACATCGAACTCCTCGCCCGCAGCGAGGAGACCGGCCGTGCGATCCCTCCGGAGGACCGCCGGGCCCTCATGGCCTCGGTGAAGGCCCAGATGACGGAACTGGCCGCGCTCATCGGCGACCTCCAGGAACTGGCCCGCCCGGACGCGGTCCGGCCCGGCCCCCTGGAGGTGGTCCCCCTCCACAACGTGCTGCGCTCGGCCCTCGACCGCGCCGGCCTGCGCGGCCCGGAGCTGACCTTCGCGACGGACCTGGCGCCCTGGTACGTACGCGCCGAACCGGCCGCCCTGGAACGCGCCCTGGTCAACGTCCTCGACAACGCGGTCAAGTTCTCGCCGCCGCGCGGCACGATCGAGGTGACCCTGATGCGCGGCGAACTCACGGTCCGCGACCACGGCCCCGGCATCGCCCCCGACGAGCTCCCGCACGTCTTCGACCGCTTCTGGCGCTCCCCGTCGGCCCGCAGCCTCCCCGGCTCCGGCCTGGGCCTCTCGATCGTCGCCCACACGGTGAAGCGCACGGGCGGCACGGTGACCCTCGCCCCGGCGGAGGGCGGCGGCACGGTGGCGACCCTCCGCCTGCCGGGCGCCCCGACGCCCCCGCCGGAGGTCACGGCCTGACCGGCGACCGACCGGCTACTGCCCCACCCGCCCGTCCACCCGTTCGCGCAGCAGGTCCGCGTGGCCGCAGTGGCGGGCGTACTCGGTGATCTGCATGGTGAGCAGTTCGCGGAGCTGTCCGCCGTCGGGGGTCGGGGCGCCGAGGTCGGGCGAACCGGCGACGAAGCGGTCGGTCGCCTCCGCTTCTTCCTTCCAGCGGCGGCGGGCCTCCTCGACGACGGCCGGGTCGGGCACGGCGCCGGTCCAGTCGGCCTCGCGGTCGTCCGGGGTGCGGTAGATCCGGGGCGAGTCCTCGCCGGCGAGGCGGCGGAAGTGGCGTTCGTCCTCGGCCATGTGGCGGATGAGGCCGAGGAGGGACATGGTGGAGGGCGGCACGGAGCGGAGGGCGAGCTGCTCGGCGTCCAGGCCCTCGCACTTCAGCTCCAGGGTGAGCCGGAAGTGGCGCAGGGCGTCGAGGAGGGCGCCGCGCTCGTCGACGACCGCCGTGCCGCCGCCCTCGCGCGGGTCCTCGTCGGGGTCGGTCCACATGTCGGTGTGGACGGTGGAGGCGGTCCACCGCCGTACGTCCGTGTCGCTGGTCTCCATGCGGGCATGGTCGTACGGCTCCGGGCCGGGGCGCCAGCGGTTTGCGTGAGGTCAGTTGTGCCGGAGGAGGGCCTCCACCAGCCCGGCGCGGGTGGCGGGGAAGTCCAGGGGCACGATGCCGAGCCCTGTGCGCCCGGACAGTTCCGCGCTGTCGAGGAAGCCGTGGACCCAGGGGTTGAGGCGGTCGGAGTTCCAGCGGGGCGGCAGGTAGGCGGAGGTGCTGACGAAGTTCACGTACAGCGGGCCGGGCTGGGCGACGGCCGTGCGGAAGTGTGCCTGGATCTTGGGGTACTTGGCGTCGGGCAGCGCGTTCCAGTCGTCCTGGACGGCGAAGTGGCGGGAGTCGGCCCAGCGGAGCCCGGGCAGTCCGCCGTTGTCGGCGAGGAGCACGACCCGGCCGCGGGCCTCGCCGAGCGTCGGCAGCCCGTCGCCGATCCGGAAGAGGGAGCGCCAGCCGCGCCGGTCGAGGTAGTCGTCGAAGACGGCCCGGAAGGTGGCGTCGGACTCCTCGGAGTACTCCTGCTTGACGCGCATGAGCACGGTCTCGGAGGGGTGGGCGGCGAGGAAGTCGCGGCAGGCGATGAGGACGTCGCCGAACATCATGTTCTGGTACGAGGCCCCGTGGTGGATGGCGAAGGAGCCGCCGGTGACGCGGCAGCGCACGTCGAGGAAGCGGACCCCGCTGTCGAGCTGCTGCGCGATGGTGGTGTTCTGGCACTCGGCCCAGGGGCCGCCGAAGCGGGCCCCGGAGTCGTGCGTCCCGGGGATGGTGAGCCGCGCGAGCGCGGTGCCGTCCCCGTGCGCCGCCATCCACGCGCGCGTGTCCACGGCGGCGGCCCGTGCCGCGGGGGCGCCGGCGAGCAGGACGGCCCCGGCCCCGAGGGCCCCGGTGAGAAAGCGTCGTCGCTCCATGAGACCGGATGATGACAGGTCCGCGTCAATCTCCGCCAGGGTGCGGACGACCGACGGGCCGCCTCCCGCCACGCCGGCGGGAGGCGGCCCCTACGGAACGACCGTCACTTCGTGACCGTGAACGCGCACCACGGGGTCCAGGCCGAGGCCTCGTTGCCGCCGAGGGTGCGCAGGCGGAACCGGTACTCCCCCGGCTTCAGCTGGTCCGCGCCGAGGGCGAGGTTGAAGACCATGCCGTTCGGCCAGATCTTCTCGGTCCTGGTGAGGAGCGCGGCCTCGTCCGGCTCGGCGACCTCGAAGGTCGCCTTCAGGGCGTGGTAGCTCCTGTTCTTGCCGGCGTCCTTGCCGAAGGCCGTCGCCGAGGCGGCGAGCGCGCCGCCCTTCGCGCCGGAGATCACCGGGACCGGGCCGTTCTCGCAGAACTGCGCCTGCTCGTACGGGCCGGCGAAGACCCGGAGGGCCCCCGGCACGCTGGGTTCGGGCTGCGACGCCGTCGCGTTCGTGCCGGCGACCGCGACGGAGGCGGCGACGAGCGCGGCGATCGCGCCGGCGGCCGCGCCGGTGCGTCGGAGATGCTTTCTGATCACGGGAAGCGTCCTTTCCGGTGCTAGAACGGTATGTAGTAGATGTGCGACTGGCCGTCGTAGCCGTTCGCGCAGGCGTAGGAGCTCCAGAGGTGCTGGTGGTAGGACATCTCCGCCCCGTACTCGTCACACCAGTACCAGTTCTCGCTGGGGCCGCCGTACATGTTCGCCCCGGCGCTCGTGGCGCCCATGCCCTTGATCAGCCACGACTTGCCCACGGTGGAGAGACTCGGGCCGTAGTAGCGGGGATTCATGTCGGAGGCGCTCGTCCAGCCGTAACCGTTGCGGATGACCTGGCTCGCGGCCTTCCGGCCCGTCGCCACGCCGAGGTCGCCGTCCCACTGGTAGTGGACGCCGAGGTAGACCCGGCTGCGGGCGTTCTCGGTGGCCGCCGCGCTGAAGTTGGGGAAGGTGCGGGTCACCCCGACCGCGTGCGGGTCCTGGGTGGTGCCGGTGAAGGAGATGGCGTCGGTGCCGAAGAACTGCTTCATCGACTCGGCCCAGGCTCCGGCGAAGGTCGCGTGCCCGGAGACGTAGGCGGGGAACGGCGGGCTGAAGTGGTTCCCGTCGGTGTCGGCCGAGAGCGGCTGCCAGGAGCCGTTCTGCGCGGTGTCCGGGTTGCCGTCCGAGTCGGCCAGCTGGATGGCGCTCTCGGGCCGCCACAGGTCGATCGCGGTCTGGTACTTCATGTCCCAGGCGGAGATCCCCGCGTCCGCCATCGCGCCCGCGACCAGCGCGAAGAGCTGCAGGTTGGCGGTCTGGTCGAGGCCGCGCTGCGCGGAGACGGTCCGGGTGTGGGTGAAGAGCTGGCCCGGCGGCTTGTAGGTGCCGTTCAGGTCGTTGGCCCAGAACCAGGCGATCTCGGTCTGGTCCGCGGTCCGCGTCGCGCTGTCGGCCGCGCCGAGCTCGGCGACCTCCTTGAACTGGGCCGCGTACTCGGGGCTCTTCAGCATGTCGGGCATCGCCGCGATCCCACCGGGCGCCTGCGGACGCAGGTCGGCCGCCGTGGTCTTGAAGTACGTCCACGGGTAGTCGCCGTAGTCGACGAACTTCTTGACCTTGCCCCAGTTCGGATCCGCCGCCGCACCGGAGCCCGTCGGCCGCCACTGGCCCGGTTCGGTGCTGGGGGTGTACGGCGTGGTGTCCGTGGAGCCGTCGCCGGTGCGGCGGGCGATCATCGCCGTGGCGGCCTTCTGGCCGACGCTCTGGCCCTCCGCGGTGGTGGCGTCGACCGGCTCGCCCGAGCGGGCCGCCGTGAGGTAGGGCGTGAAGTCGAGCGCGGGGAAGGTGGATTCGAGGACGTTGTAGGCCGCGTGGTCCAGGGCCGCGTTCACGTCGGGAGCGACGCCGGCCTTCACGCTGATGCCGGGGGTGTAGAGCGCCCCGATGCAGTTCTCCGGCTTGAAACCGCCGCTGCTGTGACAGCGGCTGGCGTTGGCGGCGTCGTACATGGCCAGGTGCATCATGGCCCCGGCACGGGCCAGGGGCCCCGGGGAGCCGCCCGTGGTCACGTAGGCGTCGATCAGCGCCTGGTTCCAGTAGAGGACCCGGTCGCCGCTGGTCGGACTGGCGTGTGCGGGGGCGGATAAGCCCACGGACGCCAGGAGCAGTGTCAGGCCGACGGTGATGAAGCGTCTGGCATGGTCTCTCACGGTCTTGCCCCTCCAGAGATCACGAAAGTTGATCGCGCACTGACAAGATCATGGGCAGCATAGGAGTGACATCCGGCCGACGGGGCGGTTCCGGCCGGAAACATTCGCGAACAACGCCTGCCTCAAGGGAAGTTCGACCGTCCCCCGACGCGGGCGGGGCCCCGCCCGGCCGTCATGGCCGGGCGGGGCCCCGGTGCTGCTTCACCGACGCCGGTTACGGCTTCGGCGGGTACACCACGTCGACGCGGTCCGCCGCCGGCACCGGCAGCGGGGCGCTCGCCGAGGAGTTGGCCCGCAGGTACTCCTCAAGAGCCACCAGGTCGTCCATGCCGACCACCCGGTTCGTCCCCTTCGCCAGCTCGCCGAAGCCGTCGCTGCCCTCCGCGAGGAAGGAGTTGACGGCGACCCGGTAGGTCGCGGCCGGGTCCAGCGGAGCACCGTTCAGCCGCACCGAGTCGGCGACGACGCGGTCCGCGCCGGTCTTGGTGAGGTCCAGGGTGTAGCGGAGGCCCGCCGAGGGCTGCAGCACCTTCGGCGCCCCCTCGTTCTTCGGGCCGGTGACCTGCTGCTGAAGGACCGTGAGCAGCTGTGCGCCGGTCAGGTCGAGCAGGTTCACCGTGTTGGAGAACGGCTGCACGCCGAACGCCTCGCCGTAGGTGACGACACCGTCGCCCTCTCCGGCGTCGGAGGACGCGTACACCAGGCTCTCCCGCACGCCGCCCGGGTTCATCAGCGCCAGGGCGGTGTTCGGGTCCAGGGTCTTGGCGTACGCGAGCTGGGCGTCCGCGACCAGGTTGCCGAGCGGGGAGTCGTCCGTCCCCGCGGGCTTGGCGGCGTCGGCGGCGATCCAGCCGATGGGGCGGTTCCCGATCGGGGCGGCCAGCGTCTTGTAGCGGGTGATCAGGTCGGTCATGTCGGACGCCGGGTTCTCCCGGACGACGACGTGGTTCGCCGACGTCACCGACGTACGGACGATGTCGCGGCTGCGCCGGTCGTAGGTGAGCGTGGTGTCCGTGTAGAGGCGGCCGAAGGACGCGGCGGAGGTCACCGTGCGCGGCTTGCCCTCCGGGTCCGGGATGGTGCACGCGTACGCCTGGTGGGTGTGGCCGGTCACCAGCGCGTCGACCTTGGCGTCGACGCCCTTGGCTATGTCGACGATGGGGCCGGAGATGCCGGTGCCGGGGCCGTTCCCGTCACAGCCGTAGTTGTACGCCTCGGAGGCCGGGGCGCCGCCCTCGTGGATGAGCGCGACGATCGACTTCACGCCCCGCTTCTGCAGCTGGCGCGCGTACTTGTTGATCGTCTCGGTCTCGTCGAGGAACTTCAGTCCCTTGACGCCGGAGGCGGTGACGATGTCCGCCGTGCCCTCCAGGGTCACGCCGATGAAGCCGACCTTGATGCCGTCCTTCTCCCACACGAAGGTGGGGTCGAGCATCGGCCTGCCGGTCTTCTCGTCGACCACGTTCGCGGCCAGGTACGGGAACTGGGCGCCCTCGAAGGTCCGACCCTCCTCGTAGCAGCCCTCCTTCGGGTGGCAGCCGCCGTTCTGCAGCCGCTTGAGCTCGGCGGCGCCCTCGTCGAACTCGTGGTTGCCGACACCGGTGACGTCCAGGTCGAGGGCGTTCATCGCCTCGATCGTGGGCTCGTCGTGGAAGAGCGCGGACGTGAGGGGGCTGCCGCCGACCAGGTCGCCGGCGGCGGCCGTGATCGAGTACCGGTGCCCCTGGCGGGCCTTGCGCAGCGAGCCGGCCAGGTACTCGACGCCGCCGACGCCGTCGATGGTCTTGAGGCTGCCGTCGGGCTGGAGCTCCGTCAGCCGACCCGAGGAGCTCCTCGGGGGCTCCAGGTTGCCGTGGAAGTCGTTGAAGGACAGCAGCTGGATGTCCGCGTACCGGCCGTGCTGCTTGCCCGGGCCCGGGCGGCCGTTCTCGCCGGCGCTCGCGGTGCCCGGCATCGCGGCCGCGAGCGCGCCCACGGTGACGAGGCCGGCGGCGGCCGCGAGAAGCCGGTGCTTCCGGCGTCTGCGGTGCGGGTGCTGAGAAGTGGTAGGCATGCGCCCCCCTGTGGTGCATGTGAAGGGAAGTCTCGGTTCGGGCGCAGCCTAGGGTCAACGCGCGTAGCGCAACAGGGGGGAGGGGGTTACGAGCCGGTTGATTTTGCTCACCTTGCGAAGCCCGGGAGACACCGGACGGGCACCGGACGAGTACCCGATGCGTACCGACGAGCACCCGACGAGCACCCGGAAGCCCGTCGCGGGACGCCCGGCCGGCGGACGGCCGCCTCCTCCACCAGGCCGCCGACCCCGCCGTCCGACGGCCTCCGGGCGATCTCCCCCGCCCCGGCGCGGCGCCACCGTAGGCTCGGCACCATGACTTCCTCCGACGCGGCGCCCGCCCTCGAACCGGGACGGCAGATCCAGACGTACGACGAGCTCACCCCCGAGCAGGTCCAGGAGGTCATGGACCTGCTCGCGGCCGCGGACCACGCCGACGGGGTGCACGCGGTGTCCGAGCAGGGGCGGCTCTACCTCCGGCACGGGCGGCGCGAGGGGGTGCGGCACTTCCTCCTCACCGTCGGCCCCCGCCTCCACGGCTACGCCCAGCTGGAGGAGACCGACCCCGTCGAGGCGCCGGCCGCCGAGCTGCTCATCCACCCCGACCAGCGCGGCCGCGGGCACGGGCGGGCGCTCGGCACCGCCCTGCTCGCCGCGTCCGGCAAGCGGCTGCGCGTCTGGGCGCACGGCGGCAAGCCGTCCGCGCGCCACCTCGCGCAGGTCCTCGGCCTCACCCTCTTCCGCGAGCTGCGCCAGCTGCGCCGCCCGCTGGCACCGCTTGACATCCCCGAGCCGGTCCTCCCCGAGGGCGTCACGATCCGCACCTTCGTCCCCGGGCAGGACGACGCGGCCTGGCTCGCGGTCAACGCCGCGGCCTTCGCCCACCACCCGGAGCAGGGCTCGCTGACCCAGCGGGACCTGGACGACCGGATCGCCGAGCCGTGGTTCGACCCGAAGGGCTTCTTCCTCGCCGAGAAGGAGGGGGAGCTGGTCGGCTTCCACTGGACGAAGGTCCACGCCGAGGAGCGGCTCGGCGAGGTGTACGTGGTCGGGATCCTGCCCGGGGCGCAGGGCGGCGGCCTCGGCAAGGCGCTCACCGCGACGGGCCTGCGGCACCTGGCGGCGCAGGGGCTGCCGACGGCGATGCTGTACGTGGACGCCGACAACAGCGCGGCGGTGCGGGTCTACGAGGGGCTCGGCTTCCGGACGCACGAGGTGGATCTGATGTACCGCTCGGAGTCCTGAACCGGCTGTCCGGGAGGGGGCGGTTGACACCGCCCCCTTTCTTGATCCACCCTTTCACTACTTGATTAGTGAAAGGGTGGTGGAAGGGACGTGGTCGAGTACCGCATCGACCGGCGCAGCGGCGTCGCCACCTACCTCCAGATCGTCCAGCAGACGAAACAGGCCCTCCGGATGGGCCTCCTGGAGCCGGGCGACCGACTGCCCACCGCACGAGAGGTCGTCGAGGCGACGGCCATCAACCCGAACACGGTCCTCAAGGCCTACCGCGAACTCGAACGCGAAGGCCTCGTCGAGGCCCGCCGCGGCCTCGGCACCTTCGTCCGCGCCACGCTCGGCACCACGGCCCCCGCCGACTCCCCCCTCCGGGGCGAGCTCGACGCCTGGGCCCGCCGCGCCCGCGCCGAGGGCATGGACCGCGAGGACGTGGCGGCGCTCTTCACCGCCGTACTGACACAGCATTTCGAGGGGGACGACGAGACGTGAGCACGACCACCGTCCTGGGAGCCGAGCTCCTGGGCAAGAAGTACGGGGGACGGAGGGGCGGCTGGGCCCTGCGGGAGTGCGACTTCGCGCTCCCCGCCGGCCGGATCTGCGCCCTCGTCGGCCCCAACGGCGCCGGCAAGTCCACCCTCCTCGCCCTCGCCGCCGGCCTGCTGCGCCCCACCGAGGGCACGCTCACCGCCCCCGCCCGCGAGGACCTCGCCTACGTCGCCCAGGCCAAGCCGCTCCATCCCCGGCTCACCGTCGCCGACACCCTCCGCATGGGCCGCGAGCTCAACCCCGGCCGGTGGGACGACGCCGCCGCGCTCCGGGTGGTCGAGGGCGGCGGCTTCTCCTCCGACACCCTCGTCCACCACCTGTCCGGCGGCCAGCGCACCCGCGTCGCCCTCGCGCTCGCCCTCGGCAAGCGCGCGGAACTCCTGCTCCTGGACGAGCCGATGGCCGACCTCGACCCGCTCGCCCGCCACCAGCTGATGGGCCTGCTGATGTCCGACGCCGCCGAGCGCGGCACCACGGTCGTCATGTCCTCGCACATCCTCACCGAGCTGGAGGGCGCCTGCGACCACCTGATGCTGCTCACCGGGGGCCGGATCCGCCTCGACGGCGCCGTCGACGACCTGCTCGCCGCGCACTCCCTGCTGCGCGGGCCCGTCGCCGACCTCACCCCGCACACGGTGATCGACTCCCGCACGACGGGCCGTCAACTCACCGCGCTGGTGCGACGGGAGGGCCCCGTCGAAGGCCCCTGGGAGACCAGCGAGCCGTCCCTGGAGGAACTCCTCCTCGCCCACCTCCGCAACCCCGAAGGAGCCCCCGCATGAGCACCCCCGCCCTCAAGGGCCCCGCCTGGGTGACGGTCCGGCAGTACCGACGGACGCTGTGGGTGGCGGGCGCGCTGGCGGTGCTGGCCTTCGCCGTGATCGGCGGGCTGCGGATCTGGGTCGCCACGGTCCCGGACACGTACGTGCTGAACGGCGAGACGTTCCCCACGTACGACCACAGCCACTCCCTGCTGCGCCTCGCCGTCGAGGAACTCGGCAAGGGCCTGATCATCCTGCCGCTGCTCGTCGGCGCCCTCGCCGCCGGGCCGCTGGTCGCCCGCGAGTACGAGACGGGCACGTACCAGCTCTCCCTCACCCAGTCGGTGAGCCCGGCGGTCTGGCTCCGCTCCAAGCTCCTCACCGCCACCGCCGCCGCCGTCCTCACGGCGGGCGCCCTCATGGCCGTCCACTGGCTCGGCTGGATCCGGATCACCGGTGGCTGGACCGTGTCGCGATACAGCCCGGGCACCTACCTGGCGACCGGCGTCGCCCTCTTCGCCCACCTCCTCGCCGCCGTCGCCGTCGGCGCGCTCCTCGGCCTGCTGATCCGCCGCACCCTCGTCGCCATGGCCGCCACAGGTCTCGTCCTGGGCGTGGTCCTGCTCGTCCTGGGCGCGCTGCGCTGGTCCTTCCTGCCCGTGCGGACGGTCACCGCCCCCCTCGGCGGCGACATCACGCCGCCGGACAACGGCCTGATGATGGACTGGGGGCTGCAGACCTCCTCCGGCGCCCGCTTCGACCAGAGCGTCTGCTGGCAGGAGGTCAACGCCACCGTGGGGATGAGCGAGGACCCCTCCCTCATGGAGAAGGCGCAGGATCAGTGCCTCGCCCGCCACGACGTCACCGCCCAGTACCTCGACTACCACCCCTTCTCCCACTTCTGGCCCACCCAGCTCATCGAGACCGGTATCGTCCTGGCGCTCGCCGCCCTCGCGGCCTTCGCCGCCTTCCGGGTGCTCCGCGCCCGGCACCCGTAGCCCGTACGGGTGAGGGAACGGGGCGGGGCCCGGCACAGGCCCCGCCCCCGATTCCCGCACGACATGTCGTCGTTACCGGCCATTCAGACGCGCTTGCGACGCTCACGCAATGAAGCGATCCGTGATCACTCCTGGCGGGGCTCCCTCCCCGGGAAGACTCCCCAAGGGGAGACTGCCCTCCCCCACGGCCCGCTCCGACGCGCCCGACGCCCCCTTCGCGCGGAAGAATGGGGCCATGAGCCAGCAGCCCGCCGAGGTCCCGGTCCAGACCTCCGCCACCGCGTCCCCGCAGCCGTCCCTGGGTTCCATAGCGGCGCACCGCCCGCACGCCGTGAACGGCGGAGCCGGGAGCGACCTCGAACCCGACCTCGACTCCGAGATCGACGCGTACGAGGCCGACGAGGACGCCTCCCGCGAGCTGCCGCAGGGCCGCTTCCTGGACCGCGAGCGCAGCTGGCTCGCCTTCAACGAGCGGGTCCTCGAACTCGCCGAGGACCCGACGACCCCCCTCCTCGAACGGGCGAACTTCCTCGCGATCTTCGCCTCGAACCTCGACGAGTTCTTCATGGTCCGCGTCGCGGGACTCAAGCGCCGCATCGCCACCGGCGTCGCCACCCGCTCCGCCTCCGGCCTCCAGCCCCGCGAGGTCCTCGACCTCATCTGGACCCGTTCGCGCGAGCTGATGGCCCGGCACGCCGCCTGCTACCAGCAGGACGTGGCCCCGGCCCTGGCCGACGAGGGCATCCACCTGATCCGCTGGCCGGAGCTGACCGAGAAGGAGCAGGCGCGGCTCTTCACGCTCTTCCGGCAGCAGATCTTCCCCGTCCTCACCCCGCTCGCCGTGGACCCGGCGCACCCCTTCCCGTACATCTCGGGCCTGAGCCTCAACCTCGCCGTGGTCGTACGCAATCCGGTCAGCGGCCACCGCCACTTCGCGCGCGTCAAGGTCCCGCCGCTGCTCTCCCGCTTCCTGGAGGCGTCCCCGCAGCGGTACGTCCCCCTGGAGGACGTGATCGCGGCGCACCTGGAGGAGCTGTTCCCCGGCATGGAGGTGCTGGCGCACCACATGTTCCGGGTGACCAGGAACGAGGACCTGGAGGTCGAGGAGGACGACGCGGAGAACCTCCTCCAGGCCCTGGAGAAGGAGCTCATGCGGCGCCGCTTCGGCCCGCCGGTCCGCCTGGAGGTCGAGGAGTCCATCGACCCGTACGTCCTCGACCTGCTCGTGCGCGAGCTGAAGATCTCCGACGCCGAGGTCTACCCGCTGCCCGGCCCGCTCGACCTCACCGGCCTGTTCGGGATCGCCTCGCAGGACCGGCCCGAGCTCAAGTACCCGAAGTTCGTCGCCGGCACCCACCGGGACCTCGCCGAGGTCGAGTCCGCGTCCGCGCCCGACGTCTTCGCCGCGATGCGCGAGCGGGACGTGCTGCTGCACCACCCGTACGACTCCTTCTCCACCTCCGTCCAGGCCTTCCTGGAGCAGGCGGCGGCCGACCCGGACGTCCTCGCGATCAAGCAGACGCTGTACCGGACCTCCGGCGACTCCCCCATAGTCGACGCCCTGATCGACGCGGCCGAGTCCGGCAAGCAGGTCCTCGTCCTCGTCGAGATCAAGGCCCGCTTCGACGAGCAGGCCAACATCAAGTGGGCGCGGAAGCTGGAGGAGGCCGGCTGCCACGTCGTCTACGGCCTCGTCGGCCTCAAGACCCACTGCAAGCTGTCCCTGGTGGTCCGCCAGGAGGGCGACCTGCTGCGCCGCTACTCGCACGTCGGCACCGGCAACTACCACCCGAAGACGGCCCGGCTCTACGAGGACCTCGGCCTGCTCACCGCCGACCCGCAGGTCGGCGCGGACCTCTCCGACCTCTTCAACCGGCTCTCCGGCTACTCGCGCCGCGAGACCTACCGGCGCCTGCTGACCGCCCCGAAGTCGCTGCGCGACGGGCTCGTCTCCCGGATCACCAAGGAGATCGCCCACCACCGGGCGGGCCGGCCGGCGTACGTGAAGATCAAGGTCAACTCGATGGTCGACGAGGCCGTCATCGACGCCTGCTACCGGGCCTCCCAGGCGGGCGTCCCGGTCGACATCTGGGTCCGCGGCATCTGCGCCGTGCGCCCCGGCGTCCCCGGCCTCTCGGAGAACATCCGGGTCCGCTCCATCCTCGGCCGCTTCCTGGAGCACTCCCGGATCTTCGCCTTCGGCAACGGCGGCGAACCGGAGGTCTGGTTCGGCAGCGCCGACATGATGCACCGCAACCTGGACCGGCGCATCGAGGCCCTGGTCCGGGTCTCCGACCCCGCCCACCGGGCGGCCCTCACCCGGCTCCTGGAGACCGGGATGTCCGACACCACCTCCTCCTGGCACCTCGGCCCGGACGGGAACTGGACGCGCCACGCGACCGATCCCGAGGGCAAGCCGCTGCGGCACGTGCAGGAGATGCTCATCGACGCGCGGAGGCGCCGGCGTGCACAACCCTGACCCCACGCAGTCCCCGCGGGCGACGAGGGACCTGACCGCGGGCGAGGTCCTGGCCCCCTACCTGCACGCCCGGGCCGCGGACTTCCTCCGCGGCCTGCGGCAGCACGGCGAGAGCGGCGCGGACACCTCCGGAGCGGACGAGGCCGCCGGTACGCTGCGGGCCGCCGCCCGGCGCATCAGCGGCAGCCTGCACACCTTCCGGCCGCTGCTCGACACCGCCTGGGCCGACCAGCTCAGGACCGAGCTGGCCTGGCTCTCCGGCACCCTCGCCCAGGAACAGGCGGCCACCTCCCGGCTCGTCCGGCTGATGGACGCGCTGAACCGGCTGGCCGGCGGGCCGGGCCCGGTGCCGGCCGCCCGCGGCTCGGAGGGCGCAGGGCTCACCGTCGGCGCCGCCCGGGCCGGCGCCCTCCTGGAACGGCAGCTCACCCTGGCCAGGACCCGCGCCCACTCGGCGGCCCTCCAGGCCCTCGGCTCCTCCCGCTTCCACGCGCTCGCCGACGCCGTCGCCCTGCTCGCCTCCGAGGTGCCGCTCGGCCCGGCGGGCGCGGCCCCCGCCCCCGAGGTGCTCGACGCCTCCGCCTCGGTCGCCCGCCGGCGCCTCCTCGACGCGGTCGACGCGCTGCCGCTGACCCGCGCCGCCCACCCGTACAACGCGGAGGCGCTGGCCCTGGCGGCGGGCGAGAACCAGGACGCGCCCTGGCACCACACCCGGCTGCTGCTCCGCCTCCACCGGTACGCCACCGAGGTCACGGCCCTCGGCTCGGAGCCGGACGCCCCGCTGTACGAGGCGGCCCGCGCCCTGGACCGGCACCGCGACGCCGCCGAGGCAGCCGCGGCCGCCGCCGCCGCGGCCCGCACCCCCCGGATCGCCCCGGCCACCGCGTACGCCCTCGGAGTCCTCCATGCCGACCAGCGCCACGAGGTCGAAGCCGCCCGCTTCGCCTTCCAACGCATCTGGCACACGGCCGCCGCCCCCGTCCCATGACCGCCCCGGACCCGGCCGAGGGACCGGAGCCGTCCCGGGCTCCGGCCCCGGAGCCCGTCCTGGCCGCCGGCTGCGTCCTGTGGCGCCCGTCGCCGGCCGGGCACGGCATCGAGATCGCGCTCGTCCACCGCCCGAAGTGGGACGACTGGTCCCACCCGAAGGGGAAGCGCAAGCGCGGCGAGAGCGCCGAGGACTGCGCCCTGCGCGAGGTCCTGGAGGAGACCGGCCACCGCTGCGAGCTGGGCGCCCGCCTCCCCACCGTCCGCTACCCGGTCGCGGGCCGCCCCAAGGAGGTCGCCTACTGGGCGGCCCGCGCCCTCGACGGCGCCTTCGTGCCCGGCCGCGAGGTCGACCGCCTGCACTGGCTGGCACCCCCCGCGGCCCGCACCCGCCTGACCCGGCACCGCGACCGCGAGCTGCTCGACGCCCTCCTCACGGGGGCGACGCCCCCGGACCGTCAGCCACCCGACGTCCGCTAGACGGCAGCCCGCCCATCGGCACCGGCACCCCGCGCCACCCCGCCGCGGCACCCCGTGCCCGGCCGCACCGTGGCTTACGGCACGGTTCACCTCGCGTTCACTCTCCACGGCTGGCCGCTTCACCTGATCTGCCTAATTTCGGCCTTACGCGGTGCACGGAGCCTGACGATGCACCGGACAACCCGACACGCGCCGCCCTCGAAGCGACGGACACCCGGTCCGAACCACGGCGGCCTCTGGAAGGAACCCCCGAAAGTGAAGCTTTCGCGCAAGAACGGGCTTCGCGCCTCCGCGATCGGTGCCCTCGTCGTCTCCGGTGCGCTGGTCCTGTCGGCGTGTGGCTCGGACGACAACAACGAGCCCACCAAGAGCGGTGGCAAGCAGACCTCGGCCGCCGCGTCGAACATCAAGTGCGACGACGCCAAGGGTCAGCTGCTCGCCGCGGGCTCCAGCGCGCAGAAGAACGCGATGGACCTCTGGGTCAAGAACTTCCAGGCCGCCTGTGACGGTGTCGAGGTCAACTACCAGTCCATCGGCTCCGGCGGTGGCATCACCAAGTTCAACCAGGGCCAGGTCGCCTTCGCGGGCTCCGACTCCGCCCTGAAGGACGAAGAGGTCGCCGAGTCGAAGAAGATCTGCAAGGGCGGCACCGGCGTCAACCTGCCCATGGTCGGCGGCCCCGTCGCCATCGGCTACAAGCTGGAGGGCGTCGACAACCTCGTCCTGGACGCCCCCACCCTCGCCAAGATCTTCGACAACAAGATCACCAAGTGGAACGACCCGGCGATCGCCAAGCTGAACCCGGGCGCCAAGCTCCCCGACTCCACCATCCAGGCGTTCCACCGCTCGGACGAGTCCGGCACCACCCAGAACCTGGGCAAGTACCTCTCCACCGCCGCCCCGGCCGACTGGAAGCACGACCCGAAGGCGAAGTCGTGGCCGGCGCAGGGTGGCCAGGCCGCCAACGGCTCCTCCGGTGTCGCCACCGCGGTCAAGGACGCCGAGGGCTCCATCGGCTACTTCGAGCTCTCCTACGCCACCGCCAACAAGATCTCCACGGTCAGCGTCAGCACCGGCGCCTCCGCCCCGGTCGCCGCCACCACGGAGAACGCCTCCAAGGCCATCGCCGCCGCCAAGATCAAGGGCACCGGCAACGACCTGGCCCTCTCCCTCGACTACGCCACCAAGGCCGAGGGCGCGTACCCGATCGTCCTCGTGACGTACGAGATCGCCTGCGACAAGGGCAACAAGGCGGAGACCCTGCCGACCCTGAAGGCGTTCCTCAACTACGCCATCAGCGAGGAGGGCCAGAAGGTCCTCGCCGACGCCGACTACGCGCCGATGCCGGCCGAGATCGCCGCCAAGGTCCGCCAGATCGTCCCGACCCTGTCCTGACCCCCGGCCGGGGGCGGCCCCTCACCTCCCGTGGAGGGCCGCCCCCGGCATCCGGTGCACCGCCGCCAGGAGCCCGTACCCCGTACGGCTCCGCAGACCGGAGAAACCGATGGTTACCACGACACCACCCGCCGTAGAGAAGAACAGGAGCCGGCGCGCCAAGAGCGCGGCCCGCCCCGGGGACCGCGTCTTCAGCGGCCTCTCCAAGGGCTCCGGCATCACCCTGCTCGTCATCATGGCCGCGATCGCGGTCTTCCTGACCTACCGCACCGTCCTCGCCGTCTCGGAGGACAGCGCCAACTTCTTCACCACCTTCGAGTGGAACCCGGCCGGCGACCCGCCGGTCTTCGGCATCGCCGTCCTCGCCTTCGGCACGATCGTCTCCTCGGTCATCGCCATGGCGATCGCCGTGCCCGTCGCGATCGGCATCGCGCTCTTCATCTCGCACTACGCCCCGCGCAAGCTGGCCAAGCCGCTCGCGTACGTGGTCGACCTGCTCGCCGCCGTGCCCAGCATCATCTACGGCCTCTGGGGCGCGATCTTCCTGGTCCCGTACCTGGACGGCCTCAACCAGTGGCTCGACCAGTACCTCGGCTGGACGTACATCTTCGACAAGTCCGCCGACGGCGTCGCCCGCAACCTCTTCACCGTGGGCATCCTGCTGGCGATCATGATCCTCCCGATCATCACCAACGTGACCCGCGAGGTCTTCCTCCAGGCCCCGAAGATGCACGAGGAGGCCGCGCTCGCCCTCGGCGCCACGCGCTGGGAGGTCGTCCGCATGGCCGTCCTGCCCTTCGGCCGCTCCGGCATCATCTCCGCCTCGATGCTCGGCCTCGGCCGCGCGCTCGGCGAGACCATGGCCGTCGCCGTCGTCCTCTCCCCCAGCTTCCTGCTCTCCGGCCACCTGCTCGACCCGGGCGGCGGCACCTTCGCCCAGAACATCGCCGCGAAGTTCAACGAGGCCAACGAGTTCGGCCGGGACGCGCTGATCGCCTCCGGTCTCGTCCTCTTCGTCATCACCCTGCTGGTCAACGGCGCGGCCCGGTGGATCATCGCCCGCCGCAAGGAGTACTCGGGGGCCAACGCATGAGCCACGCCGTCCAGGAACGCCCGGTCGCGTTCGCCAAGCCCCGCGGCCCCCTCTCCCACGCCCGCCTCCCGCGCTGGACCCCGCTCGCCGTCGCGGCCGGCTCCATCGCCGCCGGCGTCGGCATCGGCGTCGCCGCCGGCTGGCACAGCAAGGTGCAGTGGGGTCTGGTCTCCGCCCTCCTCTTCGTCCTGGTCACCTACGCCGTCACCACCAAGGTGGAGGGCGCCCGCCAGGCCAAGGACCGCGTCGCCACCAGCCTCGTCTGGGTCTGCTTCGTCCTCGCCGTCGTCCCGCTGCTGTCGCTGGCCTGGGTGACGATCAGCAAGGGCATGGAAGTCCTCGACGGGTACTTCCTCAGCCACTCGATGAACGGCGTCCTCGACGTCGAGCCCGGCGGCGGCGTCTACCACGCCCTCCTCGGCACCATCGAGCAGGTCGGCATCGCGACCCTGATCGCCGCCCCGATCGGCCTGCTCACCGCGGTCTACCTGGTCGAGTACGGCACCGGGAAGCTCGCCAAGGCGGTCACCTTCTTCGTCGACGTCATGACGGGCATCCCGTCGATCGTCGCCGGCCTCTTCATCCTCGCCACCTGGAACCTGATGCTGGGCTTCGGCCCCTCCGGTTTCGCCGGCGCGATGGCCCTCGCCATCCTGATGATGCCGGTCGTCGTCCGCTCCACCGAGGAGATGCTCAAGCTCGTCCCGAACGAGCTCCGCGAGGCGAGCCTCGCCCTCGGTGTCCCCAAGTGGCGCACGATCCTGAAGGTGGTCCTCCCCACCGCGATCGGCGGCATCACCACGGGCGTCATGCTCGCGGTCGCCCGCATCACCGGTGAGACAGCCCCCGTCCTGCTCCTCGTGTTCGGTACGAAGCTCATCAACCCGAACCCCTTCGAAGGCGCCCAGTCCTCCCTGCCGCTCTACGTGTACGAGCAGTACGCGGTCGGCACCGACGCCGCCGTGGCCCGCGCCTGGGCCGCAGCGCTCGTCCTGATCGCCTTCGTCATGATCCTCAACATGGTGGCCCGCGGCATCGCCCGCTGGAAGGCCCCGAAGACCGGCCGCTGAGCCGAACGGAAGTGAACTAGTTATGGCCAAGCGAATCGACGTCAGCGGCCTCTCCGCCTACTACGGCAACCACAAGGCGATCGACGACATCTCCATGACCGTCGAGCCCCGCTCCGTGACGGCCTTCATCGGCCCCTCCGGCTGCGGCAAGTCCACCTTCCTGCGCACCCTGAACCGCATGCACGAGGTCACCCCCGGTGGCCGCGTCGAGGGCAAGGTGATGCTGGACGACGAGAACCTGTACGGCTCCGGTGTCGACCCGGTCGCCGTGCGCCGCACCGTCGGCATGGTGTTCCAGCGCCCCAACCCCTTCCCCACCATGTCGATCTTCGACAACGTGGCGGCGGGCCTGCGGCTGAACGGCTCGTACAAGAAGTCCGAGCTCGCCGACATCGTGGAGCGCTCCCTCAAGGGCGCGAACCTGTGGAACGAGGTCAAGGACCGCCTCAACAAGCCGGGCTCCGGCCTCTCCGGCGGCCAGCAGCAGCGCCTGTGCATCGCCCGCGCCATCGCGGTCGAGCCGGACGTCCTGCTCATGGACGAGCCCTGCTCGGCCCTCGACCCGATCTCGACCCTCGCGATCGAGGACCTGATCGGCGAGCTGAAGGAGCGCTTCACGATCGTCATCGTGACGCACAACATGCAGCAGGCCGCCCGCGTCTCGGACCGCACCGCCTTCTTCAACCTGGCGGCGGTCGGCCAGCCCGGCAAGCTCATCGAGCTGGACGACACCGAGCGCATCTTCTCCAACCCGAGCGTCCAGGCGACCGAGGACTACATCTCCGGCCGCTTCGGATAGCCCATCGACCATGCGGCTCCGCCGCGTGGCGTCTGCGGTGCTG
This sequence comes from Streptomyces sp. R302, assembly GCF_012927245.1. GTDB lineage: Bacteria > Actinomycetota > Actinomycetes > Streptomycetales > Streptomycetaceae > Streptomyces. The sequence goes on along the minus strand of NZ_JABBGE010000003.1, from coordinate 20,152 downwards.
CATGGCGGTGCCACCGTGAGACGAAAGGGCCCGGCTCCCCTGAGGGGAGCCGGGCCCGACCATTTGCTTCCGCCCGGATGCCCGGCCGTCAGCCGAAGAACAGCTGCACCACGTAGAAGCTCAGCGCCGCGACGATCGCCGCCGCCGGCATCGTGATACCGCATCCCCCGGGGGACGACCCCCGGACCCCCAGCAATACCCGGGCGCACCCGCCGTCAGCCGAAGAACAGCTGCACCACGTAGAAGCTCAGCGCCGCGACGATCGCCGCCGCCGGCATCGTGATGAACCAGCCGAGGATGATGTTCTTGGCGACGCCCCAGCGGACCGCGTTGACGCGCTTCGTCGCGCCGACGCCCATGATCGCCGAGGTGATGACGTGCGTGGTCGAGATCGGCGCGTGGAACAGGAACGCCGAGCCGAACATGATCGACGCGCCGGTCGTCTCCGCCGCGAAACCCTGCGGCGGGTCCAGCTCGATGATCTTGCGGCCGAGGGTCCGCATGATGCGCCAGCCGCCCGCGTACGTACCCAGCGAGAGCATCACGGCACAGGCGATCTTGACCCAGACCGGGATCTCGTCGCCCTGCTGCTGCACATCGGCGATGACCAGGGCCATCACCACGATGCCCATCGTCTTCTGGGCGTCCTGGAGACCGTGGCCGAGCGCCATGCCGGCCGCCGACACGGTCTGCGCGATGCGGAAGCCGCGCTTGGCCTTGTGCGGGTTGGCCCGGCGGAACATCCACATGATCGCGCACATCACCAGGTAACCGGCGATGAGGCCGACGACCGGCGAGATGAACATCGGGATGACGACCTTGTCCAGGACGCCGCCCCACAGCACCTCGGTGCCACCGGCCAGCGCCGCGCCCACCATGCCGCCGAACAGGGCGTGCGAGGAGGAGGACGGCAGACCGAAGTACCAGGTGATCAGGTTCCAGATGATCGCGCCGACGAGCGCGGCGAAGAGGATGCCCATCCCCTTGTCGCCGGTCGGCGTCTCGATGAGCCCCTCGGAGACCGTCTTGGCGACCCCGCTGCCCATGAAGGCACCGGCGAGGTTCATGACCGCCGCCATGGCGAGGGCCGCCCGCGGGGTCAGCGCCCGCGTCGACACCGAGGTGGCGATCGCGTTGGCCGAGTCGTGGAAGCCGTTCGTATACGTGAAGCCGAGCGCGACACCGATGGTCACGATCAGGGCGAAGGTGTCCACGAAGCCTCAGGACTCCTTGACCGCGATGGTCTCCACGGTGTTGGCGACGTGCTCGAACGCGTCGGCCGCCTCTTCCAGCACGTCCACGACCTGCTTGAGCTTGAGCACCTCGATGGCGTCGTACTTGCCGTTGAAGAGGTGCGCGAGCAGCTTGCGGTGGATCTGGTCGGCCTGGTTCTCCAGCCGGTTGACCTCGATCCAGTACTCCGTGAGGTTGTCCATCGTCCGCAGGTTCGGCATCGCCTCGGCGGTCAGCTCCGCCGCCCGGGCCAGGACCTCGATCTGCTGCTCGACGCCCTTGGGCAGTTCCTCGATGTTGTAGAGGACGACCAGGTCGACGGCCTCCTCCATGAAGTCCATGATGTCGTCGAGGGACGACGCGAGGGAGTAGATGTCCTCACGGTCGAACGGCGTGATGAAGGAGGAGTTCAGCTGGTGGAAGATCGCGTGGGTGGCGTCGTCGCCTGCGTGCTCCGCCGCCCGCATCCGCTCCGCGATCTCGGCCCGGGCGGAAGGTTCCGCTCCGAGCAGTTCCATCAGGAGCTTCGAGCCCGTGACGATGTTGTCCGCGGAAGCGGCGAACATGTCGTAGAAGCTCGTCTCCCTGGGGGTCAGGCGAAATCGCACGTGAGGTCCTCGGGGTGCTGGGTTTCGGTCAGGCTGATGCTAGGCGCATCATCCGGCCACGGCTAACCGGCGTCCTCTCAGTGTCGCCCATCAGGCACAGTGATCTGCACGAGACCCCGCCCCCCAAACGGCGGGGATCGGTACCATATACCCACGAGGGGTATACACCCCCTTATCTGGACAACGGGAGGACGCGATGACGACCACCGAGGCGGACCAGGTCACCCCCGAAACCGTCGAGACCGTCGAGCCGGCCGACCACGGCCACGGCCACGCCCACGGGGTGCACGGCTACCACAAGCAGAAGGACGAGCACCTCAAGCGGCTGCGCCGGATCGAGGGCCAGATCCGCGGTCTGCAGCGGATGGTCGACGAGGACGTCTACTGCATCGACATACTCACCCAGGTCTCGGCCTCCACGAAGGCGCTGCAGTCCTTCGCCCTCCAGCTCCTGGAGGAGCACCTGCGGCACTGCGTGGCGGACGCGGCGGACAACGGCGGCGACCTCGACGCCAAGGTCGAGGAGGCCACGAAGGCGATCGGCCGGATGCTCCGCACCTGAACCCCGCGCCCGCGACGCGCTCAGCCGGCCGGTTCGACCCGGAGCACCTCGTCGATCAGGTCGGCGCTGAGCCGTTCCCCGTCCGCGGCCGAGGCGGCGATGATCAGTTCGCCGCACAGCTCTATCTCGGCGAGGGCGACGCCGTCGGGGTCGGCGATCGCGGTTGCGGTTGCGGTACCGAGCGGGGCCACGCGCCTTCACCCTCTTCCGGACGGAGTCGGTGTCCCAGCGTACGGATCGGGCCACCGGCCGCGCATGACACGGACGGACCATTTGGCGATGGTCCGGACCCCTCAGACCTCGACCTTGCCCGCGTAGATGTCCCGCCCGTGCGGCAGGGTCACCAGGACCCGCGTCCCGAAGCCGTACAGCAGCGTCGTCGAGGAGACGTCGACCGTCCGCCCCTGGTTGCGGAAGCTGAACCGGTGGCGGACCTTCCGCAGCCGGCCGTCCCCGTCGAGATACGCCTCGAAGGGCACGGCGTCGGTGGAGAACCCTTTCGCCGCCGCGGCGAGCGCGCCCCGCAGCTGCGGCGCGGCGACCTTCGCGGCCGCCGCGATGTCGGCGACGCCCCGGTAGTGCCGGACCTTCACCCCCGCCAGCTCGGTCTCCCCCACGTACGTGACCTCCCGCGCGCCGCGCAGCAGCTCGGCCGCCGCGCCGGGATCGGTGGCCCCGCCGGTGACGAGGTTCCCGTCGTCGAGGGTGGTGGTGTCGACCCGTACCCACTTGTCGGCGGGGACGCCCGCGCCGCGGTTCTTCATGTAGAGGGCGCCGGGGGTGAGGAGCTCGATGATCGGCCGGTGCGGGCTGGCGCCGGAGGCGTCCGTGGGGAGCACCACCCGGAGGTGGCCGGTGCGGCGGCGGAAGTCGTAGCCGCCCTCGCCGCGGATGGTGACCCGGGTGCCGCCGGAGGCCATCTCCATCGCGGTCGACGCCTTGGAGGTGCCGGCCCTGACCAGGACGTCGGCGGCGCCCCGCACGGTGCCGACCGGGTCCGGCGGCGGCGCCGGCTCCTCGGGGGCGGCGCAGCCGGTGACCGCCGCGGCGACCAGGGACGCGGTGACGGCGAGCGCTCCGCCGCCGATGCCTCGCGGAAGCCGGTACCGCTGCACCACCATCGCCCGTCGACCCCCAAAAGCCTGGATTCCCGATGCGGATAACGACGGCACGGGCGAGCCGTCACGCGCAGTACGGTGGGGGGCGTGCACGAGCAGTCGGCGACCGGCCCGCATCACACCACGACCACGGAGCGCGGCTCCTTCGCGCTGGCCCGCTGCACCTGCGGCTGGACCGGCCCGGCCCGCCGCTCCCGGGACCGCGCCCGCACCGACGCCACCGACCACGCGGGCGCGGCGGCCGGCGGGGAGACCACGCCCTAGGCGGCGAGGCCCCGCTCGCCGCGGTCGTCCTCGGCCGGGCCTCCGACGCGGGGTTCGGGGATGCCGACGGCCTCCGGGCGGCCGGCCGCGGCCGTCCCGGCCCGGCGGGAGCGGACCAGCCGGCCGGCGCGGTGGGAGCGGGCGACGGCGGACATCAGCGGGGTCAGCAGCGCGAGCGTCAGCGGGGCGAGGAGCAGGGCGACGGCGGTGCCGAGGGCGAGGCCGCCGAGGACGTCGGTGGGGTAGTGGACGCCCATGTAGACGCGGGCGAAGCCCTCGGCGAGGGCGAGGCCGATGGCGACGAGTCCGAAGCGGCGGTGGGCGACGAAGAGGGCGACGGCGATCGCCATCGCCATCGTGGCGTGGTCGCTGACGAAGGAGTAGTCCGTCTTCCCCCCGACCAGGACCTCCAGGCCGTCGTGGTCCTCGAAGGGGCGGGGGCGCTCGACGAAGCCGCGGATGGGGATGTTGACGAGGAGGGCGACGCCGGCCGCGAGCGGCGCCCAGACGATCCCGGCGACGGCCGAGACGGAGTCGGCGAGGGCACCGCGCCGGCGGACGCTCCACCAGCACCAGAGCGTCACGAGGACCAGCGCGAGCATGATCCCGTACTCGCCGGTGAACTCCATGACCCGGTCGAACCACGGGGGAGCGGCCTTCGCCAGCCCGTTGATGTCGTACAGCAGCGCGACATCGGGACTGGAGCCGTCCGATGCGAGTTCAGCCATCTGCCGCGGCCCCTTGCTCTCGTGTCGTCGGAGGGGGAACGAACCCGCTGAGGGAGTCGTTCCGCCGGACCCGCTTGATCATGATGACGTTACCGAAGAGCGATGCTCCCCCGCAGGCCAGGGCCCGTGCCTGACGGAGAGTCCCGTACGGGCGGACCGTCAGTTCAGGCCTGCCGCCCGGGCGGACGGGTCGGCAGCGCGGCGGCGCCGTCCTCGGTGACCCGGGTGGCCCCGAAGTAGTCGGGCGTGTCGATGCGGTCGAAGCGGATCACGGCCCCGGTGCGGGGGGCGTCGATCATGTAGCCGCCGCCCACATAGATGCCGACATGTCGGATCGCCCGAGAGTTCGTCAGGTCGTCGGAGAAGAAGACGAGGTCGCCGGGGAGCAGCTCCTCGCGGCTCGGATGCGGGCCCGCGTTGTACTGGTCGTTGGCGACGCGCGGCAGCTGGATCCCCACCGCGTCGTACGCGGCCTGGGTCAGGCCCGAGCAGTCGAACCGCCCGCCCTGCGCCGCCGTGCCGGTGCCGCCCCACAGATAGGGCGTGCCCAGCTTGCCCTGCGCGTAGTGGATGGCGCCGGCCGCCTGCTGCGAGGGGGCGAGCCGGCCCTGCGGCCGGGCGAAGCTCTTCTCCAGGGACCGGATGATCCGCACGTAGTTCCGCGTCTCGCGGTACGGCGGGACGCCCCCGTACTTGATGACCGCGTAGGCGCCGGCGTTGTACGCCGCCAGCATGTTGCTCGCCGGGTCGCCCGGCACCTTCTTCACGTAACCGGCCAGCGCGCAGTCGTACGAGGCGGCCGAGGGGATCGCGTCCTTCGGGTCCCAGATGTCCCGGTCGCCGTCCCCGTCCCCGTCGATCCCGTGGCTCGCCCACGTGCCGGGGATGAACTGCGCGATGCCCCGCGCGTCGGCCGGCGACACCGCCCTCGGGTTCCAGCCGCTCTCCTGGTACAGCTGCGCCGCGAGGAGCGCCGGGTTGATGGCCGGGCAGAGGTTGCCCCACTTCTGCACCAGCCCCTGGTACATCGCCGGCACCGAGCCCTTGGCGAGCGCCACCGTGCCCGTCGCCGCCGTGCCCGCGCCGCCGAGGATGCCGGCAGCCGCCGCGTACGTACCGACCAGCAGCAGGGCCAGGAAGCCGGCGCAGAGCCCGAAGGCCCCGCCGGTCAGCAGCCACGCCTTGCCCGCCCTACGCACCGTCAACCACCCCTCGGCTCCTGGCAGTACGCCCAGGGGCGCCAGTCTAGGCGGGGTGCTCCCGCCCGGAAACGGTGCCCGCCCGACGCGGCCCCAAGAGTGCAACAACGACAATCATTGCCCGGAGTCACCCTCCGTGATACACAGAGTGACCATACGCGTCTTCGCATGGAATCCGGCCGCACCACCGCAGGTCAAGACGGTCAGACCGGTCAAGTGTGCGGGGATCGGGTAAAGAGAGCCGCCAAGCCGTCACACGCGAGCGGTTTCATCAGCGAAGATAGTGGTGATGACCCATGCCGTCCGGCAGGGGTGACCAACGACCCGACAGGGGCGGTGAGTTCTATGTACCTGGCGGCCGAGAAGGGCGACATCACCACCATCATCGGTGGAATCGCCCCGAACTGGGGCCCTTTCGGGAGCCTCGGCGCCGAAGCGAAGATCATGATCGAGGTCGTGATGGCCGTGGCCATCCTGCTCTGCCTCGGCATCGCCATCTGGGGAGCGGCCAAACAGCGCATCGGCGCGACCGCGCTCCGCGACACCTTCAGCGCGGAACAGGGCAAGGGCCTGATCGTCGCCGGCCTCACCGGCGTCTTCATCATCGGCTCCCTGGGGACGCTCTTCACCATCGTCTACGGAATGGCGATCTGACCGCACGTCACCAGCGGTCCCACCCACGAACGAACGAGGGGGCGTACCCGGCATGAGTCCCGGCGACGAGCACGACGGTTACGGCGGCTCGGGCCAGACCCGTACCCGCCTGCCCGAGGGCAACACCGGTGACGTCCACGGCGGCCCCCGGCGCCCCGCCCGCGGCTCCCGCCCCCTGCTCATGGGCGTGGGCGTCGTGGTGCTGCTCGTCGCCGCGATCGCCTTCGCCAACCGCGGCGGCGACCCGTCGGACCCGGCCCCCTCCTCCGGCACCCCCGCCCACTCCGCCACCGCCCCCACCGGCACCCGCCCCGTCCCCCACACCAACGGCACCGTCCCCACCGGCCACGCCCACGACGAACAGGGCGCCCAGTCGGCCGCCGCCAACTTCGCCACGGCCCTGGGCTCCCCGGACATGTACCAACGGGGCCCCCGCGAGGCCCTGGTACGCGCGATCTACGCCCCCGAGGTGGCCGACGGCCGCGTCACCGACCTCGACAAGGCCTACGGCGACAAGACACTGCTGGCCCGCATCGGCCTCCAGGAGGACGGCACGGCCCCCCAGGGGCTCACCTTCGTCGCCCGGACCATCCCCGTGGGCACGAAGGTGGAGACGTACACGCCGGAACGGGCGACGGTGTCCGTCTGGCACTCGTACCTCTTCGGACTCGCCGGGGAGGAGTCGAAGAACCCCGTCTCCGAGGCCTGGTACACCAAGACCTACGAGCTCCTCTGGACCGGCGGCGACTGGAAGATCGTCGACGTCCGCCAGAAGGACGGCCCCGTCCCGGTCGGCCGCGACCAGCGGGCCTCCTCGTCCCAGGACATGGCGGACGCCGTCGAACAGTTCGGAGGCTTCACCTATGCCCGGTAGGCCCGCCGCCCTCCTCGCCCGCGCCACCGCCGTACTGGGAACCGCCCAGGTGGCGGTCGTCCTCTTCGCGGGCCGGGCCCTCGCCGACCCCACCACCCCGCCCTCGCCCTCGACCGCACCCCCCTCGGGCACCCCGACGCCCGCCCCGAGCGACAGCACCAACCCCTGCGGGCTGCTCAGCGACACCGCCCGGGACTACTGCGAAGGGCAGGGCACTGGCGGCACCGGCGGCGGAGGCTCGTCCTCCGGGACGGTCAACGACCCGGCGAACGCCCTCGACCCCCTCACCTCCCTGGCCCGCGGCTGCGCCGACGCCGCCGTGGCCGTCGTCGACTACCTCTCGAAGGCCGTGAAGGAGACCGCCGAGGTCGACTTCACGAACACCGCGTTCCTCTCCCGGTACGCCGTCGTCTTCGCCGCCGCCACCTTCCTCACCGTCCTCCTCTGGCTGCTCGCCGTCGCCAAGCGCGCCATGCGCGGCGTGCCGCTCACCACCGCGCTCTCCGAGGCCGTCGGCTTCCTCTGGCTGACCGTCCTCGCCTCCGCCTTCACCCCGCTGATCCTCTACACCGTCGTCAACGCCACCGACGCCGTCACCGAGGTCATCGCCTCCGGCACCGGCCAGCAGACCGACGTGTTCTTCGGCGCGTTCAAACAGGCCCTGCAGAAGGGCGACTCCATCAGCGGCGGACCGATCATGCTGATCATCGTCAGCCTGGTCACCGTCCTCGCCGCCGGCGTCCTCTACCTGGAGCTCTTCCTCCGCGCCGTGCTCCTCTACGTCGGCGCCCTCCTCGGCGTCGTCGTCTACTCCGGCCTCGTCGACAAGAACATGTGGGGCCACGTCCGCCGCTGGGCCGGCATCATGATCGCCGTCATCCTGGTCAAGCCGATCATCGTGATCGTCCTCGGCCTCGCCGGCGCCCTCTCCTCCGGCACCGGCCCCGACTCCTTCTCCGCCGTCGTCTCCGGCCTCGCGATCATCCTCCTGGCGATCTTCTCCTCCGCGATGATCTACCGCTTCGTCCCCGGCTTCGGAGACGAGATCGTCGCCTCCCGCAACAACCGCCTCCACCGCGCCGGCGAGAACGCGGCCGCCGCCGTCATCTCCTCCCCCGCCTCCCTCGTCTCCCAGGGCATCAAGACCCACAGCACCCGCGACAACGGCGGCTCCGGCGGCGGCCAGAACTCCTCCTCCGCCCCCCGCCCCGCCAACCCGGTCTCCGGCGGCGTCGCCGCCCACGGCGGCCGCACCCCCCAGGGCGGCGGCTCCACGCCCCCGCCCCGCAGCAGCAGCCCCACCGCGGGCACCCCGCACAGCAACCGCACCAGCGGCAAGAACACAGGAGCAGGAGGTGCAGGGCGTTGACGACCCAGTCCCAGCCGGTCACGCCCCGCCGCACGTATCTCATCGGCCGCGCCCGGCCGAACGCGATCGTCGGCAAGAACCGCGAGACCGGCGAGATCGCCCTGATCGTCGTCGGCGCCTTCCTCGGCATGATGAGCGGACTCCTCGTCCCCCTCCTCCCCCTGCGGATCGCACTCCTCGCCGGCCTGCCCGTCCTCGCCATCGCCGCCGTGTACCTGCCGTACAAGCAGCGCACGTTCTACAAGTGGTTCGAGATCAACCGCAGCTACAAGCGGATGCTCAAGCGCGGCACCGCCTACCGCTCCACCGCCGTCGAGGCCGGCACCCGCCTCGACGGCCGCGAGGTCGAGGTCGGCCCGCCCCCCGGCATCGGCCGCGTCAGCTGGCTCTCCGCCCCCTTCGGCCCCGACGAGATCGCCGTCCTCCTCCACGCGGACCGCCGCACCGTCACCGCCGCCATCGAGATCGAGGGCCCCGGCGTCGGCCTGCGCGACTCCGAGGACCAGGAGGCCCTGGTCGACCGCTTCGGCACCCTCCTCAAGCACGTCGCCAACGGCGACGGCTTCGTCACCCGCCTCCAGATGCTGGCCCGCACCCTCCCCGCCGACCCCGACGCCCACGCCAAGGACGTCGCCCAGCGCGGCGACCCGGCCGCGCCCGGCTGGCTCCAGGAGTCGTACGACCAGCTCCAGTCCATGGTCTCCACCTCCAGCGAGCAGCACCGCGCCTACCTCGTCGCCTGCATGCACTACACGCGCGACCTCGCCGCCGAGGCCAACGCCATGGCCCACGCCACCCGGCACGCCACCGGCGCCCGCCGCCTCGACCGCGACGGCGGCCTCGCCGTCGTCATGGCCCGCGAGCTCACCGACATCTGCGCCCGCCTCACCGAGGCCGACATCCGGGTCCGCCAGCCCCTCGGCCAGTCCCGGCTCGCCTCCCTGGTCCACTCCATGTACGACCCGGACCACCCGATCGACCACATCCAGGCCATGACGAAACGAAACGCTTGGCCCGCCGAACTCGACGCCATGGAGTCCACCTACCTCCAGGCCAAGACCCGCGAGTCCTCCACCCGCGCCCCCTGGTGCCACGCCACCGCCTGGGTCAAGGAGTGGCCGATGACCCCGGTCGGCGTCAACTTCCTCGCCCCGCTCCTCGTCCACACCCCCGACGTCATCCGCACCGTCGCCGTCACCATGGACCTGGAACCCACCGAGGTCGCCATCGAGCGCATGCTCACCGAGAAGACCAACGACGAGGCCGAGGCCTCCCGCCAGGCCAAGATGAACCGCACGATCGACCCCCGCGACATCGCCGCCCACGGCCGGCTCGACCAGCGGGGTGAAGATCTCGCCAGCGGCGCGGCAGGCGTCAACCTCGTCGGGTACATCACCGTATCGGCGCGCTCGCCCGAGGCCCTCGCCCGCGACAAGCGCACGATCAGGGCCTCCGCCGGCAAGTCGTACCTCAAGCTGGAGTGGTGCGACCGCGAGCACCACCGGGCCTTTGTGAACACCCTGCCGTTCGCGACCGGCATCCGCCGCTAGGGCCGAAGGGGCACCGACCGATGCGAGATCCGCTGTCCGTCCTCACCGAAGCCTTCACCTCCTTCGTCCTCGGGAAGGTGGAGACCACCCGCCTGCCCGTGCGCACCTCCACCGGTCAGGCCCAGGCCGTCTACCTGCCGACGGCCGCCCCCGGCCTCGGCGACTCCGGCGTGATCATCGGCCGCGAGGTCTACAGCGGCAAGGGCTACGTCTACGACCCCTTCCAGCTGTACGGACAGCAGCTCCCCGCCCCCCACTGGCTCGTCCTCGGCGAATCCGGCAACGGCAAGTCCGCCCTGGAGAAGACGTACGTGCTCCGCCAGCTCCGCTTCCGCGACCGGCAGGTCGTCGTCCTCGACGCCCAGGGCGAGGACGGCGTCGGCGAGTGGAACCTCATCGCCCAGGAGCTGGGGATAACCCCCATCCGCCTGGACCCCATGGTCGCGAACGACTCCGGGATCCGCCTCAACCCGCTCGACCCCGCCATCACCACCACCGGCCAGCTCGCCCTGCTGCGCACCATCATCGAGGTGGCGATGGGCCACGGCCTCGACGAGCGCTCCGGCTTCGCGCTCAAGGTCGCCCACGCCCACGTCAACGAGCACATCACCGAACGCCAGCCGATCCTCACCGACATCGTCGAGCGCCTGCGCCACCCCGAGGCCGAGTCGGCGGAGGCGATGAACGTCGACATAGACGACGTACGGGCCTGGGGCCTCGACGTGGCCCTCGTCCTCGACCGGCTCGTCGACGGCGACCTGCGCGGCATGTTCGACGGCCCGACCACGGTCGGCATCGACCTCGACGCGCCCCTGATCGTCTTCGACCTCTCCCACATCGACCGCAACTCCATCGCCATGCCCATCCTCATGGCGATCGTCGGCGTGTGGCTGGAACACACCTGGATCCGCCCCGACCGGAAGAAGCGCATCTTCCTCGTCGAGGAGGCCTGGCACATCATCAACAGCCCCTTCGTGGCCCAGCTGTTCCAGCGCCTGCTCAAGTTCGGCCGCCGCCTCGGCCTCTCCTTCGTCGCGGTCGTCCACCACCTCTCCGACGTCGTCGACGGCGCCGCCGCCAAGGAGGCCGCGGCGATCCTCAAGATGGCCTCCACCCGGACCGTCTACGCCCAGAAGGCCGACGAGGCCCGCCATACCGGCGCGGTCCTCGGCCTGCCCCGCTGGGCCGTCGAGATCATCCCGACCCTCACCCCCGGCATCGCCGTCTGGGACGTCAACGGCAACGTGCAGGTGGTCAAACACCTCATCACCGAACGGGAACGCCCGCTCGTCTACACCGACCGCGCCATGACCGAGGCCTCCGGCCCCGCCGACCCCGACCTGGAGTGGGAGACCGAGCAGCGCGCGCTGATGATGGAACGCCAGCTGGACGACAGCTCCCAGTCGACGGTGGCGTGACGTGACGGAGGCACGGCAGAAGCAGGGCGGCGGCGTCTCCGACGGCTTCCTGATCGGGCTCTTCGCCCTGATCCTCGGCCTCTCCCTGCTCGTCTGGTCCGCGACCGGCCTCGCCGGCCTCCTCGCGCACGGCGCCTGGCCCGACGGGGTGCGGCTCACCCGCACCCCGCCGGCCCTCCGCGCCCTGGCGACCGCCCCCACCGACCTCCCGGCCGCCTGGCCGGACACCCCGCCCGGCCAGCTCTCCGGCTACGGCCTCTTCTGGGGCCTGGTCATCGGCCAGGCGATGGTCCTCGCCGTCCTCGCCGTCTTCCTCCTCGGCACCTACGCCCGCTGGCGCGCCGTCCGCGCGCAACGCAAGGCGGGCACGTACGCCGGCACCCCCGCCCCGGTACGCGACCCGGCCCCGACCCCCGCACAGGACCCCGCCCCCACCCCCGAACCCGCCCCCGTACCGATACAGAAGACCGCCCCCGAAGACCCGTCACCGACCCCGCCCTCTCCGGAACCCCCCGCCACCGGCACGGTCTACGGCCCGCCCGACACCCGCCGCCCCCTGGCCGTCCAGGCGATCCACGACGCCGAGGGCCCGGTCCTCGTCGTCACCTCCGACCCCGCCGTCTGGTCCGCCACCAAGGACGTCCGCGGCAAGCTCGGCCCGGTCCTCGTCTACGACCCCGGCCACCTCTGCGACACCCCGGCCCGCCTCCACTGGTCCCCCGCCGAGGGCTGCGCGGACCCGGACACCGCCCAGGCCCGCGCCGCCGCCCTCCTCGCCCCGGTCCGCCCGCACGCCCGGCTCGACGCGGCCACCGCCACCACCGCCGAAACCCTCCTGCGCTGCTGGCTCCACGCCGCCGCCGTCGACGGCCGCCCCTTCCGCCAGGTCCACCGCTGGGCCCAGGGCACCGACGCCCACGAGCCCGTACGCATCCTCCGCGGCCACCCCAAGGCCGCCTCCGGCCTCGCCGGCCTCCTCGAAGCCGCCCTCACCGCCCACCCCGACACCCGGCGCCTGGCCCAGGAACTGACGGCCCGTGCCTTCTCCGCCTTCTCCTCGGTCCACATCCGCGAGGCCTGCACCCCGAATCGAACGGATTCGCTGGCCCTGGCATCTTTCCTCGCCGAAGGGGGCACCCTCTACGTGGTGGGCGAAGCGATCGAGGACCCGCGCACCCGCCCGGGCGCGATGCCCCTCCTCACCGCGCTCGCGTCGCACGTGGTCGAGCACGGCCGCCGCATGGCCGCACGGTCATCCGACGGTCGGCTCGACCCACCACTCACCCTGGTCCTCGACGACATCGCCGCCGTCGCCCCCCTCCCGGAGCTCCCGTCCCTCCTCGCGGACGGCCCCCGCCAGGGCCTCCCCACCCTGGCCCTGATGCGCTCCCCGGAGCAGTCCCGCACCCGCTGGCCCCAGCACTCGCTCCACTGAGCGCTACGGCCGCTGCAGCACGTACTCCAGGTCATGGAGCTCGCCCGAGCCGACCGTGTCCGCCCGGCCCCCGGTCGCCACGAACCCGAGGCGCCGGTACGCGGCCGCCGCCCGGACGTTCTCCTCGTGCACGGTGGTGAACAGCGCGTTCACCAGGCCGCTCCCGCGCGCCTCGGGACGGACGTACACCGTTCCTGGTGACTGAGCCGGAACGGGTCCTGTTCAGCCGCACGCCCCGAACGGTCTTGGGCGCACTGGTCCCCGGCGTACTCAACCCCTGGGCGGCGACACGCATCGCGTGCGTGGTCCGGTCCAAGGAGGCCAGTTCCCTCACGACCTGGCCAAGTGGGGACGGACAGAGGGCGACGGAGAGGCCCCAGACCTTCGCTCCGGAGGAAAGGGGGCTCCGCACGCTGGCTCCGCTCCCGGTGTCCCAGGTCGCACAGCCACGTTAGCCCGACCAGCCCAAGGCGCCTCAAGCCTGCGACCGGACCATCACACGATCCAGCTAACTCGGCTGCCCGCCGTGCCGGGCCGCCCCCGGCGGCAGCAGCTCGTACTCGTCCTCGTACGCGCCCGTGCCGCCCGGCACCGGGACCCGCTCGCCGGACGGGACGAAGCCGAAGCGGCGGTAGAAGGCGGCGGCGCGGGCGTTCTCCTCGTGCACGTACAGACGGACGCGCTCGATCCCCGCCACGGTCCACGACCACTCCACGGCCGCCCGGAACAGCGCGTCGATCACGCCGCCGCCGCGCGCCTCGGGCCGCACGTAGACGCCGACCAGGTGCGTCTGGTCGACCTTCGCCGGATCGCCGAACCGCACCTCGGCGTCGTCGGCGGCTCGTTCGACGAGCACCGTCACCGTACCCAGCCAGTGCCCGTCGGGCGCCTCGGCGACGAACTGCCGCACCCGGCCCTCTCCGGTCGTCGAGGCGTGCGCCGTCCGCTCCTTCCAGAAGTCGTCCGGACGCGCGGCCGCGTCCTCGTGGGTCTCCAGGAAGGCGAGGTGCGCGACGGGGTCGAGGAGGGCGGCGAGCCGCAGCTCGCGCGCCTTCTCCCACTCGTCGGCCAGGACGGTACGGATCGTGACGTTCATGCCGCATCCTGACCCGCCGCCACCCCCGCCGACAAGGGAGATTCGCAGCTCAGGGTCGCGGAGTGGTACCCCGGTACGACACCGCCCGGCCCGCTGCCGACCACGGTCGGACGCCCGCGCCCCGCCCGCTCCGTAGCGTCGAAGCCATGATCCGAGCAGAGCGACTCACCAAGCGGTACGGCGACCGCACCGTCGTCCGGGACCTCTCGTTCACCGTCCGCCCCGGCACCGTCACCGGCTTCCTCGGCCCCAACGGCGCCGGGAAGTCCACCACCCTGCGCATGATCCTCGGCCTCGACGCCCCGACCCACGGCACCGCAACCGTCGACGGCCGCGCGTACGCCGGCCACCCGGCGCCGCTCACCCGGGTCGGCGCCCTCCTCGACGCCCGCTCCTTCCACCCCGGCCGCACCGCCTTCCACCACCTCATGGCCCTCGCCCACACCCACGGCATCCCGCGCTCCCGCGTCGAGCAGGTCCTCGGCGCCACCGGCCTCGCGGAGGTCGCCGGCCGCCGCGTGAAGGGCTTCTCGCTCGGCATGGGCCAGCGCCTCGGCATCGCCGCCGCCCTCCTCGGCGACCCGGCCGCCGTCGTCCTCGACGAACCCGTCAACGGCCTCGACCCGGAGGGCGTCCGCTGGATCCGCACCCTCCTCAGGGACCTCGCCGCCGAAGGCCGCACGGTCCTCGTCTCCTCGCACCTGATGAGCGAGATGGCCCTGACCGCCGACCGTCTCGTCGTCATCGGCAAGGGCCGGCTCCTCGCCGACACCACCGTCGCCGAGCTCGTACGCGACGCGGGCGCGGCCTCCGTCCTCGTCGTCTCCCCCGACGCCGACCGCCTCCGCGCCCTCCTCCCGGCCACCGCCCGCACCACCGACGAGGGCCCCGGCACCCTCCGGGTCACCGGCCTGGACGCACCCGCGATCGGCCGGATCGCCGCCGCCCACGCCGTCGAACTCCACGCCCTCACCCCGGAGACCGCCTCCCTGGAGCAGGCGTTCATGGACCTCACCCACGACTCCGTCGAGTACCAGGGAGCCCCCGCATGACCACGCTCTCCTACGACGTCACCCCGACCCGCGTGCTCCGCTCCGAGTGGCACAAGCTGTGGACGCTCCGCTCGACCTGGATCGCGCTCGCCACGGCCGTCGCCCTCGTCCTCGGCGTCGGCGTCCTGATGGGCACCACCTACACCTCCGACGGCGGCGACTCGGACGTCGACACCGTGGTCCTCACCCTCTTCGGCTCGCAGCTCGGCGGCGTCTGCCTCGCCGTCCTCGGCATCCTGGTCACCGCCGGCGAGTGCTCCACGGGCCTGGCCCGCGCCACCTTCACCGCCGTCCCCGGCCGCCTCCCCGTCCTGTGGGCGAAGGCCGCCGTCCTCGCCGCCACGGTGTTCACTCTCTCCTTCCTGACCAACCTGGCCACCTTCCTCGCCGCCCAGGTCTTCCTCGGCGACACCGACCAGGCCGCGGCGCTGGGCGACGACGGCGTCCTCGGGGCCCTCGCCGGCAACGCGGCCGGCCTCGCCCTGCTGTCGCTCCTCGCCCTCGGCCTGGGCGCCGCGCTCCGCTCCGTACCCGGCGCGCTCGGCGCGTTCATCGGCGGCGTCCTCGTCCTCCCCGAGGTCATCGGGATGCTCCCGTACGACGCCGTCGACACCGCCCTGCGCTACTTCCCCACCCAGGCCGCCGGCGTCCTCGGCTCCGCGACCCCGCTCCCCGACGCCCCCTCGGCCGGGGCCGCCCTCCTCGCCCTCGCCCTGTGGGCCGCGGCGGCGCTCGCGATCCCCGCGCTGCTGCTCCGCCGCCGGGACGTGCGGGGATGACGCCGGGGATGATGGCGAGGTGACGACGGAGACGACGGCGCCCAGCCGGTGGACGCGGCAACTCATCACCCGCGTCCGGGCGGTGGACGCGGCCCGCCCCTGGCTCTGGGACGCGGCGGTGACGCTCGGCTGGACGATCGCCGCCCTGGTGGACGCGGCGGGCGGCTGGCGGAACGTGGCCCGGGACCCCTCGCTCCCCTCCGGCCTGATCGTCGCCCTCAGCCTGGCCCTCGCCCTCCCCCTGTACGCCCGCCGCCGCAGGCCGACGACGGTCCTGGCGGCGATGACGGCGGCGGCGTTCGTCAGCGAGGCGTCCGGCGCCTTCCTCCAGGCCGCGTTCCTCCAGTCCCTCCCGCTCTTCCACATCGCCCTGACCCGCCCGCCGCGCCGCCTCCTGTGGGCGTTCCCGCTGCTCGCGGCACCGCTCCTGACGGGCGCGCTGCGCTTCGACGGCGACGAGTGGGACCTGCACGTCGTCCCGGCGATGTGGGCGTACCTGATCGTGGCCCTCATGGGCATCACGGTCCGCTCCCGCCGCGACCACACC
Organism: Streptomyces sp. R302; assembly: GCF_012927245.1. GTDB lineage: Bacteria > Actinomycetota > Actinomycetes > Streptomycetales > Streptomycetaceae > Streptomyces. Next base: position 3,666 of record NZ_JABBGE010000003.1, on the reverse strand, counting down.
GCGAGCCTCGTCGACCGGGCCCGCCGCCTGGAGATCGAGCGCGACCAGGAGGTACGCCTCGCGGCCGCCGCCGAACGGGCCAGGATCGCCCGCGAGATGCACGACATCATCGGCCACAACCTCTCGGTCATCACGGGCCTCGCGGACGGCGGCCGGTACGCGGCGGCCAAGAGCCCCGAGCGGGCCGCCCAGGCCCTGGACGCCATCGGCACGACGAGCCGCCAGGCCCTCGACGAACTCCGCCGTCTCCTGGGCGTCCTGTCCGCCCCCGACGAGGAGACCCCGTCCGCCGTCCGCACCCCCCAGCCGACCCTGGAGGACCTGGCCCCCCTCCTGGAGGGCGTACGCAAGGCGGGCCTGCCGGTCACCTCGGACCTGCCCGACCCCCTCCCGCCCCTCCCGCCGGGCGCCCAACTCACCGTCTACCGCGTGGTCCAGGAGTCCCTGACGAACACCCTCAAGCACGCGGGCCCCGGTGCCGACGCCACCGTCCGTCTCCGGACCACCCCGGACGCCCTCCTGGTGACCGTCACCGACACGGGCACCCCGTCCGCCACCCCCGGGCAGGGCCAGGGCCTCACCGGAATGCGCGAGCGCGCGGCCCTCTACGACGGCACACTCGACACCGGCCCCCTGCCGGCCGGCGCCGGCTGGCAGGTCCGGCTCCGCATCCCCATCCCCCCCTGAGGAAGAGCACCCGTGACGACGGTTCTGATCGCCGACGACCAGCCGATGCAGCGCTTCGGCTTCCGCATGCTCCTGGAGAGCCAGGACGACATGACGGTCGTCGGCGAGGCCGCGAACGGCACCGAGGCCGTCCGCGAGGCCGCCGCCCACCATCCGGACGTGGTCCTGATGGACATCCGCATGCCGGGCCTGGACGGCATCGAGGCCACCCGCCGGATCGTCGCCACGGGCGCCCGCACCCGCGTCCTCATCATCACCACCTTCGACCTGGACGAGTACGCGTACGACGGCCTCCGCGCCGGCGCGAGCGGCTTCCTGGTGAAGGACGCCCAGCCGGAGGAACTCCTCGCGGGCGTCCGCGCGGTGGCGGCCGGCGACGCGGTCGTGGCCCCCAGCCTCACCCGCCGCCTCCTGGACACCTACATCCACCACCTGCCGCCGTCCCCGGGCGCGGTGGCGGCTGAACAGGACGACCCCCGCCTGTCCGCCCTCACCGAACGCGAACGCGAGATCCTCACCGTCATCGCCCAGGGCTGGACCAACACGGAGATCGCCGAACGCCTCCACCTGGCCGAGTCCACCGTGAAGACCCACGTGGGCCGCATCCTCGCGAAGACGGGCACGAGGGACCGCGTCCAGGCGGTGATCCTCGCCTACGACACCGGTCTGGTGAAGCCCGCGTGACGGCGCGATCATGGTGCCCCTGCCGGAAGTCGGCACGACGGAATCGGGGGATCTCTCATGAAGTTGCTCGCTCGCCTGGCCGCGGTGGCCCTCACCGCGACGACACTGCTCTCGCCCGCCGGCCCGGCGTCGGCGGCCGAGCCGGCCTCCGACCAGGGGGTTCCGGCCTGCTCGGTGGTCTGGTTCGACCTGGGCGACACCCTGGTCGACACCTCCGACCGGGCTCGCCTCACGTACATGCCGGGGGCGCTGCGGTACCTGCGGCAGCTGCACCACACCGGGGTACCGATGGGCCTCATCACGAACGTGCCGCCGAGCTGGGGCACGACCGATGCCGAACGGGCGGAGGCGACGAAGGAGTACATCGCGGCGAGCTGGTCGGAGGCGGAGCCGTTCGTCTGGGAGTACTTCGGCGACCGGATCCTCACCCCGCGCGGCACCGAGGAGTACAAGCCGGCACCGGCCCTGTTCCAGCGGGGCATCGAGCATTCCGGCGGCTGCCGGGCGGTGTTCGAGGGCGAGAACCCCGACGAGGTCACCGCGGCCTCCGCGGCAGGAATGCGCGGCTACCAGATCGGCCTGAGCGACCAGCCGGCCTATCTGCCGCTGCACCGGGTACTGCTGCCGTTCCTGGACCGATGACCATCAGAACAGCCGTGAACGCAGAAAAGCCCCGCACCATAAGGTGCGGGGCTTCCCCACAATGATTGTTCGGCGGCGTCCTACTCTCCCACAGGGTCCCCCCTGCAGTACCATCGGCGCTGAAAGGCTTAGCTTCCGGGTTCGGAATGTAACCGGGCGTTTCCCTAACGCTATGACCACCGAAACACTATGAAGTTGAACTCAACCAGCAATCGGGAGTTCGTTACTTCAGAACTAACACAGTGGACGCGAGCAACTGAGGACAAGCCCTCGGCCTATTAGTACCGGTCAGCTCCACCCATTACTGGGCTTCCACATCCGGCCTATCAACCCAGTCGTCTACTGGGAGCCTTACCCTCTCAAGGAGGTGGGAATACTCATCTCGAAGCAGGCTTCCCGCTTAGATGCTTTCAGCGGTTATCCCTCCCGAACGTAGCCAACCAGCCATGCCCTTGGCAGGACAACTGGCACACCAGAGGTTCGTCCGTCCCGGTCCTCTCGTACTAGGGACAGCCCTTCTCAATATTCCTACGCGCACAGAGGATAGGGACCGAACTGTCTCACGACGTTCTAAACCCAGCTCGCGTACCGCTTTAATGGGCGAACAGCCCAACCCTTGGGACCGACTCCAGCCCCAGGATGCGACGAGCCGACATCGAGGTGCCAAACCATCCCGTCGATATGGACTCTTGGGGAAGATCAGCCTGTTATCCCCGGGGTACCTTTTATCCGTTGAGCGACGGCGCTTCCACAAGCCACCGCCGGATCACTAGTCCCGACTTTCGTCCCTGCTCGACCCGTCGGTCTCACAGTCAAGCTCCCTTGTGCACTTACACTCAACACCTGATTGCCAACCAGGCTGAGGGAACCTTTGGGCGCCTCCGTTACCCTTTGGGAGGCAACCGCCCCAGTTAAACTACCCATCAGACACTGTCCCTGATCCGGATCACGGACCCAGGTTAGACATCCAGCACGACCAGAGTGGTATTTCAACGACGACTCCACAACCACTGGCGTGGCCGCTTCACAGTCTCCCACCTATCCTACACAAGCCGAACCGAACACCAATATCAAACTGTAGTAAAGGTCCCGGGGTCTTTCCGTCCTTCTGCGCGAAACGAGCATCTTTACTCGTAGTGCAATTTCACCGGGCCTATGGTTGAGACAGTCGAGAAGTCGTTACGCCATTCGTGCAGGTCGGAACTTACCCGACAAGGAATTTCGCTACCTTAGGATGGTTATAGTTACCACCGCCGTTTACTGGCGCTTAAGTTCTCAGCTTCGCAACCCCGAAAGGTCACTAACCGGTCCCCTTAACGTTCCAGCACCGGGCAGGCGTCAGTCCGTATACATCGCCTTACGGCTTCGCACGGACCTGTGTTTTTAGTAAACAGTCGCTTCTCGCTGGTCTCTGCGGCCACCCCCAGCTCAGAGTGCAAGACTCATCACCAGACGTGGCCCCCCTTCTCCCGAAGTTACGGGGGCATTTTGCCGAGTTCCTTAACCATAGTTCACCCGAACGCCTCGGTATTCTCTACCTGACCACCTGAGTCGGTTTAGGGTACGGGCCGCCATGAAACTCGCTAGAGGCTTTTCTCGACAGCATAGGATCATCCACTTCACCACAATCGGCTCGGCATCAGGTCTCAGGCT